>NZ_CP121647.1:1012500-5812500 GCF_029714305.1 Bradyrhizobium sp. CB3481 | reverse complement strand
ATAACTTCCTTGCTGAAACGGCGCTCCATCGAGCCAGCACTGAGCCATTGCTCAAAAAAACCCGAACGCGGCCTCGATCGAAGCATCGTTCTTGATCCGCTGGCCGATCCAAGAGATCCGCGGCATCGCCATGAAGCCTGCCCAGCGGCGCATCTCGCACGCCCACATCCTCGCATGGTCATCCTGGCGCAGGGCTCATCAGGCCAACGCGCGCAAGCCCCATCTCAAACAAAAATTGCACCTGTAATGCTAGCATGATCGTCACGCAACGTCCGCTTCCCTGATCTTCAACATCAAGCGGGACATCCCCACGAAATGCTGGCGCAGGCTATTCTTGTCGAGACGCCGGAGAAGACCGCGCTGCCGCCGTCCGACGCGGGCCTTCACCGAACCGCACTTGGCTGCACTCGCGTCCAGACGCGCCGCCCCATCGTGCCCGCCTATGTTTCCATATGAATAAACTACTTTTTCTCTCAACATAGACGAAGTAGTTTCAGAGGCGATCTCAGGGGTGACGCGTACAAGCGTTCATCTGAGGCGTGGGATCTATCACTTACGCAGCGCCTCACCGGAGAAGGGGCGGGCTACTCCCCATAGCCAGACGTGGGCGCGCCCGATTCAGCAGGTAGTTGGCTGTACATCGAGGCTGCGTGCGCATGCAGCGTTCGATGGTGAGCCCGCTATGCTTGTTTCGACATATGGCTAAGGAGCGGGAAGGTGGATCTGGACGAAGCAATGCAAAAGGCGCGACAAACAACCGAGCAGATGGACCGTCTCTTGAGGGAGTTCGGCGAACAACGAGATCGGTTGGCTCGTCTGTTGGACGATGAGGCCGTCAGCGCCGCCCTAATTGCTGCATGGGAAGGCGGCGATGAAGACTTTCGAGAGGCTTGTGAGCGCGAGCTGGCAGCGCTCTGCGATACTTTGGGTCTGAGCGCAACTCGATATTGATTTCGATGCATGTGTCCAGCGCTGGGGAGCATTTGATATGACCGGGCGGCTCAGGTGTGACAAGCACGCTGGCGCGGCTGATGCGATTGAAGCTGGTGGGCTGGCGCAACTCGCCGTCGACCTCATGGCGGGGCGCGCTGAACTGGCTGACGTCGTCGGCATCACGGATGACGAGCTTGAGGCGCTGTATGTATTTGGCCACCGCTACTACCGTTGCGGCAAGTACGAGCACGCGCTGAGCTTCTTTCGTTTCCTGTGCTTACACCGTCACACCGATGCACGATTCTGGCTTGGTCTGGCCGGCGCTAGTCAGGTGCTTGGGCGCGCGGAAGTCGCAGTGCGCGCCTATAGCTTGGCAGGGGTGCTAAATAGCCAGGATCCGCAGATACCGCTTCGCGCTGCAGAATGTTTTCTCAAGCTCAAACGGCCCACAGCGGCCATTGGCGCGTTCGGCGATGTCTTGGCGCGGAGTGCTGGAAAACCTGAGCATGCCACGTTCGCTCGGCGCGCGCGAATAATGCTTGACCGGCTGCAAGCTCGAGAGACTTTCGACAATGCATAGTTTGAACACGGGTGCAATCAGCGAAACAGTACGCGAAGTGGGGGCGCTGCTTCCGTTTGATCGCTCCGCCACGGAGCCTTCACTCAACTTGTATACGGCGGATCCTAACAATTTGCCGCCGCTGGTCTCCGGAGAGGCATTCCAGTCAGGTTTGATCCCGAGCTTACCAGTAGCTCGTGTGTTCGATTCGGCCGATCTTCTTACCACGTTGCTGGCGCTGAAGATCAAGATGACCGACGGATTGGTCGCGGGCGGAATGGCGGATATCCGGGCCTGTGAAGCGCAACAAAGGCAGTTGCACGAACGAGTAGCGGAAAACATCCGAGACGCGGCGAAATCATTGGCGCGGTCGGAGCAGAGTTCTGGCGCGATGAAGCTCCTCGGATGGCTCGCGGTCGGACTGTCGGTCGTGGCTGCCGTTGGCACTGGCGGAGCTCTGGCTGCGGTGGCGGCAGCAGTTACTGGCGGAGTGGCGGTACTCAGTGAAACGGGAGTCGTCGATAAGATGACTGAGGCGATGGCTACGAGTCTCATGGAGCATTGCGGGATGGACTCCGCCGAGGCGAACAGGGTGGCCATGGGCATCTCGATCGGCATTGTATTCGCGGTCTCCGTGCTGGCGGGAGGCGCAGGGTTTGCCGCCAATGCATCTGCGAATGGATTGAGCGGCGCCGCGATGTTGAGGCACCTCGGTGAGAGGGGCGCCTCTACCCTACGTGGACTTGCCTCCCTCGCGAGCAACCCTGGCTCATTAGGAGCCATGATCTCGAAGGTCATTACTCAAGCCGCATCTGCGCTCGCTGAGGGAACGTCGAACCCCGCCACAATTGTTCGGATCAGTCAGAGCGTCTCAACTGCCGCTCAAGCCGGCCAAGCAGTTGCTTCGCTGGCAGAGGGTTGTGCTGGCATCACGAGTGGGGTTCAGCAGAAGAAGGCAACGGACGCTCAGGCGAAAGCGCTGGACACAGGGGAGCGCATTGCCTGGTACAAGCAGCTTCAAGACGACGGCATGGATTTCATCAAGCAGCTGCTCCTCGACAGAAAGGAGACCACAGAGAAGGCTGTCGAGGCCGTCGAACGCCAGATTGATCTCAACGCGAAACTCAGCCGCCACTTCGGCTAACAGTAGCTCCAAGCCCTCCCCTCTCGCGTAAGGAACCCAGCTATGTTGGTTGTTATTGAACAGGTAGGTGTTACCCGCGTTGATCCGTTGGACACCGCCGCGAGTCCCCAAACTCCGTTGATTCCGATCTCTGCACCCTCCTGCGCTGGAACCGCGCCTGAGAGGCAGGTTCCATTTGGGCAGGTTGCGGATGGCGCGCGGGAGTCGGCAGGCCTCTCGGCGCTCCCCGACTTTGCAATTTATGAGAAGCTTTCGAGCGTTCAACCTAAGCTGAAGGACTTTGCGACGGGGACCGACATATCGGCAATCGCCAGGCTCATTGTTCGGCTCAACAGGGAGTGTTTCAAAGCGGCAAGAGAGGGGAAGTGGGCTGCGCTCGGTGCCGATATCGCTGCGCAGGACGCGGCCGCCAAGGCGCTTCGCGATTCGGGACTGTGTCAGTTGTTTGGGTCGATACTCACCTCGGGCGGCACAATGGCCGGTGGCGCTATAAGCCTCAAAGGGGCTAGCCAGGCTCAAGCGCGATTCGATGAACTGTTTAAGATCAAGATCCAGAGGACGCCTCCGAGGTGCGAATTGGAGCCGGAAGTACTGAATGACCGTGCGGGTCAATTGCGGCGCCTCGAAGCGGCGGAAGGCGAGCTGCAGCTCTTGCAAAACGCGAGTGGTAAAGCGCAAGGCATCGCAGAGTGGGACGGCAACACGCAGCTCCAGGATGGCAAGATCGAGTCTCCCCCTCGGGAGGGGGGCTGGTCGTCGGGTGAAGGTAATGCACCTAACGCCTCGCTCGAGGCTGACGCCCGGCCGCCCGAAGGTATGGACTCACTCCAATTTACGCGCGTTGCTCAAGCACAAACAGCTGCCCAGCAGGAGAACATGAAATGGAATGGCATGAACGCGATCACAACGGAAACCTTCAAGCTCGTGGCGGCTGGCGCGACTTTGGGGGCCACCCACTATCAGGAGGAGCAGATCAAGCAGAACGCGGATAGCACCAGGTCGAAGGCCCAGGTGGACGACGAAAAGCAGTTCTCGGACTATTATCAGGCAGTGTTTCATGACGTTATGGGCAAGCTTGCTGAAATCCGTAGCGCCGAAAGCGAGACGAGAAGCAGAATAATCAACATGGCATGAGCGCATGGCATCGTCTGGAACTGTTTTAGAAGGATGAGTGGGATGATCAATCACGTTGCAGGAATCCAACACTATTTGTCTGTGTCGAGTGCAGACACCTTCCAGGAGCTTGAGCTATCCTGGTGCGTGACTCTGATGCTGATCCTGAAGGAGCGCCACGGCATCTACAAGACCCAGATGCAGTCTGAAGAGGAGCATATGGCGGCGCGGAACAATGTTCTCAAAGACATGAATAGCGCACTTGAGACCCTGCGTGCCAATAAACCGACCAATCCAAAGAAGTCGGCCCCCTATGGCGCCTTCACTGATTGGCACGGCAACAGGCGCGACATTTTTGAATGGATGGTGGAGAACGGCATCCCGATCGAGAATAATAAGCGCGACAAGCTGGGTATGCAATTGGAGTTCGAGGCCGCCATTAACAATATTAAGGCACGGGTTGATAGCGCCAACAGTGAAGGGCAAATGGATCTGATTTATTTGCAAGCGCTTATGGATAAGCTCCATCAGGGTACTGAACTGATGTCAAACGTCATTTCGAAAGATCAGAGGACAAACGAGACTATCATCGGCAATATGCGCTAAAAGAGAACCAGTGAGTGGTACGGAGCCAGAAGAGTCGTTGCTCAGGAACTTCAGATGATCGCTGCACCCGCGCAGGCGCAAATGAGTGGACACCTGTAGTAGGCTCGATGAGCCAAGAGGTGTCAAATGGAAGGACGTCAACGCCGATCGTTTACCGAGGAGTACAAGCGGCAGGCCGCTGAGCTGGAGGTGTCGAGTGGCCGCTTGATCACGTCTGTGGCCAAGGAGCTCGGTCTGCGCGACTCCGTGCTGCGGCGTTGGGTAGATAAGTTCCGGCAGGAGCCGATATCGGCGGCGTGGCGCCCCACGACGCAGACGACGCCGTCGCAACGCGCTCGCGGCTGCCGGCATCACCGCTTCCATGAGCCGCAAAGCCGATCGCTACGACAATGGCCCAATGGAGAGCTTCTTCCACACCCTGAAGACCGAGCATGTCCGTCATCGCCGATACCGAACCCGCGCCGAGGCGGCGAGGGATATTTTCGCTTCATCGAAGGTTCTACAATCGAATAAGGCTGCATTCCGCCACCGGATATATCGCCCCGATCGAGATCGAGCTAAAAATTGCTTAAACCCATCCACTTATTCGGCGGAAAATCAATGTACTCTCAGCAAGAGCGTCTCTCTTATCCGTTGCGGCCAACGTTACTGACGCTCTTTTGTCTAATCTTGACCGGATGTGCAGGCTCCGAACACTCGCGCGAGGAGCCGGTAACGCCGGCAGCTACCTTTGAACTGCTGAAAGGGCCGGCGGCCCAGCCGATCACTAGCGTCAAGCGGCTGCCGGTCATCTCCGATAGCACACGCGTGCAACTCAACTACATCAAAGCCGATATTCGGACGGTTGTGGAGCACATTGCGAGCGATGTTCTGGCGATGCCCATTATGATTGATCCAGTTGTGGGGGGAAAGATGACGCTTCGGACGTCTGGCAAGGTCCCGGCGAGCGAGGTCCCGCGACTCCTGGACGAAGCGCTGGCGAAGCATGGCTACGGACTGGCGGCAGTCGACCAGAGAGTTAGGGTGGCGCGCTTGACTGATCTTGCCGCTGGACGGCGTGATTTTCAGACCATCCACCTCCGCCATGCCGATCCAACCAACGTGATCGACGTAATCCGACCGTACGTCGATACGCGCGTGCATTTAGCGCCTCTGCGCGGACAACGAGGAATCGTCATCGATGGACCGTCCGAAGGCGTGCGTGCCGCGCGCGAACTCATAACTTCACTTGCCACCGATGGCATGCCCAACAAGGCGGTTCTGCTGCTGGTTGTCCCCATCAATCCAAGAAGATGAGACGAGCCGGGAAGGCGGTTCAACGGGCTTCAGCAGCAGCTAAACACGATGGCGGGAGCGCCCGATGGGGCGGGCAGTTCGCAGCATAGCCGGTCGCCGGCCGGGGCGCGGACGCGTCCCCCGCGGGGGGCTGAATCTTCCGTATGGTGAGTCCCGGTTGCGTACCGATCCTGACGGTGTGCGGAGCGACAGCCGGCATATTTCACGTATCCGTCCGGTGAAGCTTTCAATTACCCACAAATTCTTCTCCGACCATGGCGCCCAGCGCGATGTCGGTGAGGCGTGACAGCTCGCGCCACATGACGGTTTTGCCCGGCGGCGGATCGGTGGCGCGAGCGAGATAGCCGCCGAGCCGGGCGATCTTGATCAGATAGTGCGAGAGCGTTTTCGGTCTTGGTTTTGGTTTGTCGTTGACGAGGCGATCGAGCACGCCGATTTCAGTCGCAGTCAACGCGAGGGTTGGCGGCGCGTCTGGGGCGGAACGGTTGAGCATCGTCATCCAGAACACCCGCCAACTCAGGATGCAAAAGAGCGAGATCAGATTAGTCAGACGCTGGGCGGTCCGTACGCGTCCGAGGACGGCCGCTCAACGATTGCGCGCGGGCATAGACGGTCTCGGTTATGATGGTCGCTGGCATGTTGAGACGTTCAGGTTGCGATGGGACGCTGATCGAAGGGTTTTTCGACCGCGCGTAGCCGTTTCCATTTCCAAGAAAGCAGCTCGTCCAGGCGCGAGGCAGGCAGATCGGCGATACGGGCCGGAACATCGGCGAGCCAGGCTTGCGGGTCGACGTCGTTGAGGCGTGCGGTGGTGAGAAGCGTCATCATGACAACGGCCCGGTCTGCCCCGCGCTGAGAAACGGCAAAGGTCCAATTACGTCTTCCGAGAGCGATACCGCGCAGCGCTCTTTCCGCAGCGTTGTTGGTCAGGCAGATTCTGCCATCATCAAGGAAGCGGGCGAAGTCGGCCCAGCGCTTGAGCATGTAGTCGATCGGCTCGCGAACCTCGGAGGAGCGCGAGAGTGTGGCGCAGTTCGGTGGTCACCCATTCGTGCATCCCATCGAACAGCGGCTTACTCTGAAGAGAGTTTGCTGATTGGGATGCGATTTTGTGGGGTATCTTGGGTTCTGTCGCGCTCGTTCGGCGATAGATTGAGCAGCAGTTGTTATCAGCTCGGTGCGGGCGAAGATCCATGGGCCGTCCGAGAGCGGATGGATGGCTGCGATCTCGCCGGCTCCAGCGGCGAGCCGGAGCGTCTTGGGCGCAATCTTTAGGAGCTTTGCCGCGTTGCTCAGGTTTAGCCAGGGCTCGATCCCGTCCTCGGCGGGCTTGAACACCGGGATGTGATAGTTCGAGCGCATCGAGGTGACACGCTCGCGCGTCCAGCGATGACCGTTACCGGTCTTGAGGCCGTTGCGGTTGAGGAGGCCGGCGATCAGATCGTCATTGGCGATCAGCACCAGTTGGCGCACAGCTTCGATGATGCTGGCGGAGGTGCTGTTACGCTGCCCGCGCCGGCGCTTGGGCAGGCGTATCTCGCTGTGAACGCCGCCGACCCAGTGGATGATGAGGACAATCTCGGAGGCCGCATCGTCGATATCGGCCACGACCTCATGGATGAGGGTGCGCACAATCCGCTTCTTGAGGCGCGCATCCGTCGTCGGCGCATCCCAGACCGTTTTGAGGTTCGAGGCCAGAACGCCGAGCGACGCTGGATCAGCAATGGGGGTGGGCGTCGCCGCCTCATGCATGGCGATCTTGCCCTCGACCTCCGCCGCGTGAGCAAGCGCCCTGTTCCAGCGCGCTTCAAGCTCGCCCGCCACCAGCCGGTTCGCGGGATCAGCGGCATCGTATTGCCGGAAGGCCCGGTCGACGGCATAGCGCGCCGCTTCGAGGTCGCGACTGAGAGCCTCGCGCACCTGATCCCGCCGTTCGCTGGCCTCGTTGGCGGCAGCGGTCGCAGCGGCGATAGCGCCCGGACCGACGATCCCAAGCAGTGCTTCCTCGATTGCATCATCGACGCGCAGTCTGCCGAAGCCGATGCAGTGAGGGCCTGCCATTGTCCATCCAGGCGCGGCTGCAGCTGTAGCGCGGGATATGGTGCTTCATGCCGGAGTACCGGAGTGTGAGCTTGCGACCGCAGCGCTTGCAGCGGATCAGACCGGCCAGCAGCGCGTCACCGTGCTTGGGCGCGCCGTGATGCCGACCGGTGGGAACGTTGCTGCTAACCATGGTGCGGATCGCCTCGAACCTCTCCCAGCTCACGTACCCATCGTGGGTGTTGGGCTTTAGCGCCAACCATTCGTTCCGCGCCTTGCGGCGGATCTTCACGCTCACGCCCTCGGCGCCGTATCCCGCCGCCACAGCCGTCTTACCATAGGCATAGGCGCCGCCGTAGACCGGGTTCTCAATGATCCGGTGGATGGCGGAGTAGCTCGGTCGCCGCCAGGCCGTGTCGCCGTTGGTCTGCTTCACCGGCAGATCGAGATTGTACTCGTGGAGCCAGCAGAGCGCCTGTCGCGCGCTGCCCAGCTCCTCGACCTTGTCGAACACCAGCTTGATCGCTTCCTGGACACGCCGATCCGGATCCTTCTCATAACGGTCGCCGGACTTCACGAAGCCCACCGGCGCTGCCACAACCAACTCGCCCCGGCGCGCCTTCTCGTAGCGGGCCGAGAGCGAGCGCTGGCGCAACAGATCCAGCTCGTACTCGTTGAGGCTGCCCTTGAGCCCGAGCAACAGGCGGTCGTTGCCGTGCCTTGGCGCATAGATGGTCTCCTGATCGACCAGAACGGTATCGACCACACGGCACATCTCGATGAGTTGCTGCCAATCCCGGCTGTTGCGAGCGAAGCGCGAGACCTCGCGGGCGCAAACCGCGCCAACCTTACCGAGACAGACCTCCGCCACCATTCGCTCGAAGCCTGCGCGTTGTACCCCGCCGGCGGCTGACCGACCGAGATCATCATCGATCACTTCGATCTCGGACCACCCGAACGCCGTCAGCCGGTCTCGCATAGCGTATTGCAACGCGCTGCTCTCGCGATTGTGCAACACCTGATGCGCTGAGGATTGACGCACGTAAAGAATTGCCTTGCGCGCGAGATGATGAGGCCTGACTTTGTCAGAGATCATGACCGACCTCCTTCGCGCGCGGCGTTGCCGTCGCCGCAGCGTAGTCGAGGATCAATTGCGTCATCAGGCTCGTGAGGGCCGCCCGCGCTTCTGCCGGCAGCTCCGACCATGCCGGCGCGCCGATGGCGCTGTTCAACAGGCCGCTCCCGAACAGATCCATCTGCTGCTGCGACCGCGGTTTTTGATTGTGTCGGTATCCGCTCCCTGGCATTGCTGTCTGGCGTGACATGAGTCGCTCCCCGATTCTGGTCGTGAGAGCCTTTGGATGCGCCAGAAACCAGGGCAGCTGATGGCGTTCGAGCCTTCAACGCCAGATCGAGAAGCGCAGAAAGCGCGGCAATTGCATCGATGCTAACAAACGGCTGAGCTGTCAAAAGCTCAGCGTCAGGGCACGCCGTCCGGTCGAACATCCATGCTGGAACTTCCAGCCAACGATCTGCTTGCGACCCGTCCAGAGTGCAACGAAAAACGACATCATCAGCCTTGGAGACGGTCCCATGAACGCAAACTCGGCGACCAAACCAAGGATGATGCCGATATAGTACTTCGCAAGAACGGTCCTGTGGGCGTTCTCAAACGTTGTTGTACAACACGACCCGCAGGCACTCGACCATCGGTTATCTCAGCCCGGTTGAGTTCGAGCGCAAGGTGGGATTAGCTTAAGCCGGTGTCCATCAAACCGGCAGCAGCTCAGACACGTCATCGCGCGTCATAGCGCGCCGCAATGATTGGAATTCGATCCGCGATCTCCATCAGGGCCCGCGGTCAATGGCCGCATTCAGAGGCCGTATACATGACCGCTCCCCGATCCGTTGCCGAAGCACTAAAAAAGCCCTTGCCGAGAGGGGGCCGTCCATACATGACGTGGGGGCAAATGCTTGCGACAAAATCTCTCAACGCCGGTGTCCCAATCAACCGCCGCTGAGCCCATCCGGTCGAGAGCTTCCTTTAGCCTTAGCACTGACGACAGGCTGTGGGGCGGGCGTACCCAGTCGACATGAGCCAAGTGGCGAAATCTTCCAACAAAGCGCCATTGCGCGATCCCGCGTAACACGTGTGAACCTTCCGGAATAAGTGTTCGAGCATGGCTGTCCCCTTTGGACTTGGGAGCACGCTACCGCTTGAGTTGGAGCGGTCGAAGAGGCTGTTAACAATGGGGATATCAACATCGCCTCCACATCACTGTGCACTGCACATAAGTCGAGGATGAGGAGCGGGACGCCGGCCGGGGCGCAGAAGAGCCGACCATAGCGGCCATCGCCGCGGCCCAATTGAAGATCACCGAGGAGCTTCGGTACTCTCTGATAGAGGACGGAGTGCGTCATCGCGGCAGCCCTTGTGGCCCAAGGCCGAGGCGAGCCACTTTGCCGACGCCGGTTGGACCGGTAATGATCAGATCGTTGTGTGCGTCGATCCAGCTGCCTTTCGGCGAGCTTTCCCGCGATCGAGGCCACGCGCGGCGCGGTAATCGACGTGTTCAATGGCAGCCTGATGATGCAGACGGGCGTAGCGCAGTCGCCGCAGCAGCTTTTGGTAACTGGTTCATCTGGCGCAAGCAGTAACCGTCCATATGCAGTCGGTATGACTCCATTTCTGTAGTATATTTGCATCGAACGGGTTGGCGAGCTAGACAGCCGTAAAGGTAGGTTGTTGGTAGCGGTATGCCAATCCGCACAACCTCGTATCGGAATGCTTGCCGCTATGGTCATCCTCTTTGGATTAGGTGACGATAGTACCGCGGGATGTGCAAGTGAGCGGGCCGCCCGTCGAGAATCTCGCACCTTTCCGCGGGCGGGGTGGGCGGTTGGACAGAGCTAGATTATCGGTGGGTGTGGCATGGTTTTCAGTGGCGAGCGCAATTCGGAATATATGTCTCTTTTTCCTGCGCCTGCGACACCGGAAAGTCGCGCCCGTCACCGGCGTCTGGCCGAGGCGACCTTCTTGGCTTGTGTCACGAATGATGCCGTGCGGGCGAGGCGGATTGCGAAGGGGCTTGATGTGCTCGCCCCAGGCAGTCGGGAGTGCGTCATTGCTTGCGCGTTGACGGATCTGATGGCGGGCGACGTTGAGGCAGCAGTCGAGCGTCTCCGTCCTCTTTCCCGCGCCAATGATGCATATGGCCTGGCGTTTCTCGCGCTGGCTCTCGGTCTTGCTGGGCGCTTAACCGAGCGGGATGCGGTGCTGAGGCGACTTCCTCGTGGCGATCCTGCGCTCGAGGGGCTCCTTACAGCGTTAGACAATAATACTCGGGCTCATACTGCATGAGGTGCACCTAATGAGCGGTGTGAATAGCATCCTGCCAATGTCGGCCATATTGGTTACGGAAACTTCGGCGGTGTCGAAGGTCTCGAGTGACTCCGTCGAGGCGTTTCGCGTCGCGTTCGAGCGTCCGATATTGTCGCCGGGAGTCGACGAGCCGCCAGCGATCGCTGGCGGCGAACTGACTGAGGAGCTGCGGGGCGCTGGGCATGCTCGCATATCTGACGGCATCCTCAGTGAGATGGAGAAGTTGAGCGTCGCCTTCAATGATTCCATGAGGGTCGTGAGCATGGCTGCGCAACATGCGAGCTCTGGGGAAATCCGTTCGGCTGAATGGCTGAACGCGCAGCTCGCGCTATCAGCGGTAACCCTGCAGTACGATATTGCAACGAAGGTGGTTGGAAAGGCTGCGCAAACTATCGATACTTTCTTAAAGAGCCAATGAAAGACAGTTGTGCGAGAGTGGCGATTGGTGCTGAGGTGGACGGTGATGCTTCTCGTGTTATTCACGACGGTGGGCTGCGCGTCGAGGATTGAGCTTTATAGCAATCGTTCAGAGCGTGAGGCCAACGAAATGCTGGCGTTGCTCATGCGGTCTTGCGTTGCTGCCGAGCGGACGACGAACAACAGCGGCGGCGCCTCGCTAATGGTTTCAGAAAAGGATGTGCCCCGCGCCATGGATGTATTGGCTAGCGCCGGGTTGCCTCGCGACCGCGTTTCCGACCTTGGTGACCTCTTTAAACAGGAGGGCATGATCTCGTCGCCGACAGGGGAACTGGTGCGTTTTATTGTTGGCACCAGCCAGGAGCTGTCGCGGACGCTCGAAAGTATTGACGGTGTGGTTGCTGCTCGCGTCCATGTGCGCTGGAACAAACCAGATAAGGGATACGACGGCATGCCGCCCGTCGTCTCGGCTGCTGCTGTGCTTGTCCGTCACAACGCTGCTGCTGGCATCGATCAGATCGTGCCGAAAATCAAGAACCTGGTTGCAAGCACCTTCAGGAACTTGGTCTACGATCAGGTCGAGGTTATGCTTGTCGAGGCGCCGCAGAACACCGAACTGCGGCGGCTCGACGCGGGCACGCGAGCCAGCGAATGTAGCGACCCGTCCAATCTCTTGATCGGACTCATCGGCGGAATAGGGTCGGTAATCTGCAGTGCAGTGTTGGCCTACTTCTTATGGCGGAAGCGAGTTGGCCGCGCCACCACCATTGCGAGGTCATGATGTCAACGGAAACGGGCGCGGCAGCTATGGTCGCGACAGGGTCAGCAGCCATTTTGGATGAGTGGCTTGATGCGCCGTGGGCGGGAGCGATGATGCGCTGCATAGCCGATCCTGCCGCCGACCTCGATGAGACCATGGCTAGAAATTGGCCCGAATGGCTGCCGCTGGGAGTCGCGCAGGTCGATCCATTCATCCGTGTCAAGCTTGGAAGCTGGCTGCTTCACGATCGAAACGATGCGGCATCTGCTATTATTTCGGCTGGCCATGCCGCCCGAGTCCGACTCGCATTGCTTCCCGCGTCGGATGCCGTGCGCCTTGTTGGCTTTGCCGCGGCCTGGGCAGGTATGCCCAGTCTCGTCGGCCTTGTTCGGCAGGTCGACCTTGTGGTAGCTCGCAGCTTGCTCGGAGAAGAAGCCTTTGCATTCGCTTTTCAGGCCGCGCTGCTGCCGCGTCCAACCGTCGAACTGATGTCGGCGGTCGGCACTTCCGAGCTGCCGACCGAACCTGCTGCATTGCTTCGCTGCGGAGCGGCGATGTTCGGCCTTGCAATGGGTGGTGTTCCGGAACCAATGCAAGCCCGACTGCGGTTGCGCCGTCCTGCGTCGATCTGGATGGCGGCTGCGGACGCTTGCCGCGACGACAGTGTCGGCGAGGATGCCTTTCGTGCAATGCGGCGCCTGATCCGCAAAACGATGCCGACATGGTCGCACTGGTTCAACTGACGTCGGGGAGCGTCAACATTCTCGGTCCAGGACGAATCCTGCCGGCTGCGAGCGCGCAGGCGCTGCTGGATGCAGAGCAGGTGCTCAATCAGGCGCGGCGCGAGGCAGAGGCCCTCGTTGAGGCGGCGCGCGAGTCCGCAAGCAAGATCGAGACGGCAGCCAACGAGGCCGGGCTGCAAGCAGCGCAGGCGAAAATGCAAGAGCGTTTGATCGCACTCGCAATCGAGCCGCTGCGCATCGTGGAGCAAAGCAAAGACCGGATCGTCGACATGGGACTGCAGATCGCACGTCGGATCCTTGATACGATCGCACCGGATGACGGGACGGTGCAGCTCGCTTTGCGCGGTTTTGAGTTCGTCGGCCATGCCCCCTTCGTCCGACTGCGCGTGGCACCTTCCCTTGTTGAAACAGTTCGCAGACGGCTGGACGAGATAGTCTCGGTCGCCACATCATCCGCTGTTGTCGAAGTAATTTCTGACCCGTGCATCAAAGATGCCGGGTGCATCCTCGAGACCGATGCTGGACTGGTCGACGCTACGATCGAGAGCCAATTAAGGTCAATTGAAAGCGCCCTGCGCAACAGTCTAGAAGGCTTCGTAACGGGATGACCCTGCCAGCTCCCTCGCCGCCGTCGCTCGCCCCGATTGGCCTTTCGGAGCAAGACATTGATCGCGTCTTTCAGCGTGCGAGCGGAGCAATCGTGCAGACGCAAACACTGCATTTCCGCGGCCGAATCCTTCAGATCGTCGGAACACTCATTCGTGCGACGGTACCTGGAGCTCGAATCGGTGAACTGTGTGCCCTCCGCAATCCTGAAGAGGACCATCGATTGACCGCCGAGGTTGTGGGTGTTGAACGCGATGTCGCGATTCTGACGCCGCTTGGGGAAATGCAGGGGCTCTCTACTCTCACGGAGGTGATTCCGATGAGAAAGCCTCTGCTGGTGCCAGCGGGCTGGAACCTGCTTGGTCGGGTACTTGACGGTCTTGGCCGCCCGCTCGACACATCTACTCGTGGCCCGTTGATTGCGGAAGCGCACGTGCCGGTCCACAGCAATGCACCGGATCCCTTGACCCGACGTAACATAGGTAACGTTCTTCCGGTCGGCGTACGTGCGATCGACGGTCTTTTGACATGCGGGGAGGGACAGCGCACGGGCATTTTTGCCGCGGCGGGCGCCGGCAAGAGTACGCTGCTGTCGATGCTGGTGCGCGGCGCCGCGGTTGACCTGACGGTGATAGCACTGGTCGGCGAGCGAGGACGAGAGGTGCAGGAGTTCGTTGAATACAATTTTCGCGCAGGACAAGGACCGAACTCAGTTTTTGTCGTTGCGACATCCGACCGTCCCGCCATGGAGCGGGTGAAGGCGGCCTATGTGGCCACGGCAATTGCTGAATGGTTTCGCGATCAAGGTAAGCGTGTGTTGCTTGTTATGGATTCGGTGACCCGCTTTGCGCGGGCGCAGAGGGAGATCGGTCTGGCGGCGGGTGAGCCAGCCACCCGGCGCGGTTTTCCACCATCAGTCCTCGCGGCTCTGCCGCAGCTCCTGGAGCGTGCCGGAAACAACGATCGCGGATCGATAACAGCCTTTTATACCGTGCTCGTCGAGGGCGATGATATGGCTGAACCGATCGCGGATGAAACACGCTCCATTCTTGATGGTCACATTGTGCTCTCACGCACCCTGGCGATGTCGAATCACTATCCTGCTATCGACATTCTGGCGAGTGTCAGCCGGGTTATGAGCGTTATCGCGGCCCCGCAGCATAAACAGTTGGCACGGACGCTCCGGGAACTGATGGCTAAGTACCAAGAAATAGAACCGTTGATCCGCTTCGGCGAGTACAAGAAAGAAACCGATCCACTCGCCGATGCGGCGACCGCCAAAATCGAGCATATACGCAGCTTCCTGCGACAGCCGACATCCGAGCAGATCGGTTTCGACTCTACGCTTCGCGAGCTTGCTGCGTGCCTGGCATGAGATCCAAAGCAATATCTCAACTCCTCGAGCTGAGGAAATTGCGGTGTTACCGTGCCCGAGATGTCTTACGCGTGCGGGAATCAGCTCTCGACAACGCTGTCGCTGCCGTCGACGTCGCTCGGACAAACCTTCGTAAATGGCAGCAACACCGTCGTCGTCTGGAAGGCGTACTATACCAGTCGCTGATCGGAGAAACTGTCAGCCTTAACGAGCTTGTAAGGTTGAAGGAGAAGATAATCGCACTGCACGAGCACCAACAGCTGCTCGAAGGGTGTATTGAGAAGGCATTGGCGGTAGCCGACCCTGCCCGGCAGGCCTGCGAGGACGCGTACAACGCCGTGCGTGAAGCATATAAGCAATTCGATAAATGCGAACACTTGCTGCGGGCCTTTGATAGCTCGACGGCGGGGGAGGAGTAGGCCGCTGAAAAATGGCCGAGCACTACTTTGGCAGATTGTTGAGTTTGTCGCTTTTAGGATTGAACGAAGCCGCTGGCGCGGCATGTAGGGAGGCATAGCAAGGATTGCCTCCTGTCTGAGAGGATTGTGGGTTTTCGAAGCCCAACCCTTTCGACAGGAGGTTTTCCGATGGCTGAGATCAGCCCACTTCGCCGCCGCATGATCGAGGACATGACGGTCCGCAATCTGTCACCGGCGACGCAGCAATCCTACCTCGACGCCGTAGCGAAGTTGAGCCGATATTTCGGTCGTTCTCCCGACAGCCTCGACCTGGAGATATCCGCGCCTTCCAGGTTCATCTGGTTGTAACGGGGATGTCCTGGCCGGCGCTGAACCAGATCGTCTGCGCACTGCGGTTCTTCTACGGTGTGACGCTTGGTCACGACACCGTTCCGGAGCGCATCGCCTATGCGCGTAAACCGCGCAAACTGCCGGTCGTGCTGAGCGCCGACGAGGTCGTGCGCTTCCTGGAAGCAATCCCAAGCCTCAAGAGCCGTACCGCACTGACCACCGTCTATGCCGCAGCCTTGCGCGTATCGGAAGTGGTCCTCTTGAAGGTGGTCGACATTGGTAGCCAACGGATGTTGATCCGGGTCGAGCACGGCAAGGGCGGCAAGGACCGTTATGTTATGCTCTCGCCGCAGCTTTTGAGGATTCTGCGGACGTATTGGCGGCTCACTCGGCCAAAAAGATGGCTGTTTCCCGGCCGCGACGACGAGCGTCCGCTCGTCCCCAACGTGCTGCACGCCGCCTGCCGTTCAGCCTGTGCGGCGGCCGGCTTGAGCAAGTCGGTGACAGTGCATACGCTGCGGCACACATTCGCGACCCATCTCCTGGAGAACGGGGCCGACGTGCGCATCATCCAGGTGCTGCTCGGCCATGCCAGTCTGGCCAGCACGGCGCGCTATACCCAAGTCGCCACAAAGACCATCAGCAATACGCCAAGTCCGCTTGACCGGCTTCGCCTGGAGGTCGTGCCGCCCGGCTGAGCGGACCTGATGGCTCCGGTTCTGGAAGTGGCGGATATCTTCCGCCGCCACGGCGAAGCGTTTCGGCAGGCGCGTGCCGGTCACCTCGGCCGCGTCGAGCGACGCGTGATGGGCGCCATCACCGCGTGTCGGACAGCCGTGCTCGGTGGCCATGTCGAGCAATGCGACGACTGCGGTGCGACCCGCATAGCCTACAACTCCTGCCTTATGGGCAAAGCCGGTAATGGGGAGCTGGCAATCGCGATCACCGTATTTTCCTGTGTATTGCCGCTCCCGAGCTCTCCATTACAAGTCACCCGTGCGGCCCCGTTGGGTCGGCCACTGATGGCCGGTCACATACGGAGACGGACATGTTGGAGACGTACTTCTCGGCAGCGAAGATGCTGGGACATCTGCGCAGTGGGCCGAGCGGGCCTTACCTTGACGGGTTTGCAGCGGCGCTGGAGCAGCAGGGTTATGGCCCCGACACAGCGGTACGCTTTTTGCGAGCGGCGGCTCACATCGGCCATGTCATGGCCGAGCAAGGCGCGGGCCTGACGGACATTGATCTCGCCGCGTTCGGCGAGCACCTGCGCACTTGCCGGTGTCCACGCGCCAAAGGGGGCCGGCGCAACCACCACACCATCTACGGTGCCAGGCTCTTTCGTCGTCACCTCGTCGAGCTCGGCCTTTGCCGGTCCGCGGCCGTGACGGCAGCACCCGCCGAGCCGCAGCTGTTGGTCGCCGACTTCAAGACGTGGCTGCGCAAGCATCGCGGCGCATCCGATGCCACCGTATCAGGCTCTACGCCCGCGACGCCGCGGGCCTGATGATGGAGCTTCGATCTGATCCGGCCGGCTGGAGGCCGAAGGATATCCGCAGTTACTTACTGGAGCGGGCGAGCAATAGCGGGCGTGGAACGATCGAGAAGATTACGACGAGCCTGCGGGCTTTGCTGCGGTATCTCGCAGTCGCAGGCCGTTGTCAGGCAGGTCTCGACGGCGCCGTTCCGGCCTACGCTCATTGGCAGCTTGCCGACATGCCCCGGTATCTATCGACCGAGCAGGTCGACCGGCTGATCGCTGCCTGTGACGGCGACGCTGGTGCGCGCCGGCGTGATCGTGCGATCGTACTTTTGTTGGTGCGCCTCGGCCTGCGGGCCGGTGACGTGGCGCAACTGCGTCTCACCGATATCGAGTGGCAAACGGGATCGCTGCGGGTCTGCGGCAAGTCGCGCTACGAAGTCCGGCTGCCGCTACCACAAGAAGTCGGGGATGCGATCGCCGCCTATCTCGAATGCCAGCCGTCTACCCGCCGGAACGATGTCTTGTTCCTACGCACAATCGCGCCATGCGGCCATTCCGGCGAGGCGACGCCATGTCGTCGGTGGTGAAGCGTATCATGAAGCGGGCCGACATCGTGCCGCCGGTCAAAGGGGCCCACGTTCTGCGGCACACTGCGGCGACCGAGATGCTGCGTCAAGGCGTGCCGCTCGACAAGATCGGCCTCGTCCTTCGGCATCGCGGCGTCGACACGACGGCCTATTACGCAAAGGCCGACGTCGCGCTGCTGAAGCAGGTTGCTCAGCCCTGGCCGGAGGCACTCTGATGCGCGACGCCATCGAGACCTATCTCGCGCTCCGCCGCACCACGGGCTTCGCGATGTCGACCGCGGAGTATCTGCTAAAGAGCTTTGCCGCGTTCGCGGCCGAGCGCGGACAAACGTACGTCGCAACAAAAACAGCAATCGACTGGGCCGCGCTCGGACCATCCGTCGCGCAACGCGATGCACGGCTAAGAGCCGTCTGTCGCTTCGTACGCCATGTCCGGGTGGAGGACGTCGGGCACGAGCTACCGCCAGCAAATTACTTCGGCGCCCGTAAGAAGCGTCGCACGCCGCACATCTACACGACAGACGAGATCAGTCGGCTGGTCGAAGCTGCGCTGCGGCTTCGGCCAATGCGCGGCTTGCGCCCGCACACGCAAGCGACCTTGATAGCGCTGCTCTCATCCACCGGCCTCAGGATCTCCGAAGCGCTGAAGCTGACGATCGCGGACTTGACCCGCGAGGGTCTGTTGATCCGCGAGACCAAGTTCCGCAAGACGCGACTGATGCCGCTGCACGACACGACGGCCGCCGGCTTGCAACGATATCTGGCACGTCGCGGGCCCGGCTCAGACGAAGATCAGCTGCTGTTCGTGTTCGCCGCCGACCGGCTCAAGGTCAGACCATCGGCGCTGAAGCTCGAGCAGATCGATGCCGCCGCGCTCGTCAGCGCCTTCCTCGAGCATCTCGAGGACGAGCGCAAAAACGCGGCCGTGACGCGCAACGTTCGCCTGGCGGCGATCAAGTCGTTCTTTCGCTTCCTCGAGTACCGGCAGCCGGCAGCGCTCGACCAGATCCGCCGTGTACTGGCGATCCCGTTCAAGAAAACTGACACGCGCCTGGTGCCCCACCTTTTGCGCGAAGAGCTCCAAGCCGTGCTCGACGCTCCCGATCCGGCGACACGCGATGGCATCCGTGATCGCGCAATGCTGCACGTGGCCAGCTGCGCAGGGCTGCGCGTCTCCAAGCTGACGGGCCTCAAGGTCGATGACATCGACCTGCCTTCGATGAGCATCCGCGTGCTCGGCAAGGGACGGCGGGAGCGGACGCTGCCATTATTGAAGCCGGCGGTCACTGCACTGCGCGCGTGGCTGGCCATCCGCGGGCAGGTCGCGGCACCCGAGGTGTTCGTCAACGCCCGCGGTGAGCCGCTGAGCCGATGGGGCGGTGCCTATCTGCTCAGGCAGCACGCCGCGACTGCGGCTCGCAAGCAGCCCGGTCTCGCCAGGAAACGCGTCTCGCCCCACGTGCTCAGGCACACCTGCGCGATGGTCGTCCTGCAAGCGACCGCGGACATCCGGAAGGTGTCGCTGTGGCTGGGCCACGCTACGCTGACGACCACCGAGGTCTACACGCGCGGCGATCCGACCGAGAAGCTCGATGCGATGGAGGCGATCGTGCCGCCCCACCTGCGGCGCGGCGTCTTCCAGCCCACCGACCAGCTGATCGAACTCCTGAGGCGTATCTCGTAATGGAGAGCGGCGTTGGCGGTGATTGGTGCAGGAGCGCGATCAAATTGCCGCCAACTCCCTATTACCGGCTTTGCCCATAAGGCAGGTAATGGGCGCCGCCCATTAGCTGTCGCAATCGGCACAGTCCGAAGTGCCAGGGCGCGGCGCGCGCGCAATGGCTCGCCGAACGGCAAGCCGAACTCCTTCCCGTACCGTATTTCCACGTCGTCTTCACCATGCCGGCCCCCGCCAGAGAGATCGCCTTCCAGAACAAGGCCGTCGTCTATGCCATCCTGTTCCGCTGCGCGGCCGAGCCGCTCGCCACCATCGCGGCCGACCCCAAGCATCTCGGCGCTCAGCTCGGCGTGACCGCCGTCCTCCATACCTGGGGCCAGACCCTGCAACACCATCCGCACATCCACTGCGTCGTGCCCGGCGGTGGACCCTCGCTCGACGGCACGCGCTGGGTCGCTTGCCGGCCCGGCTTCTTCCTGCCAGTGCGCGTCCTCTCCCGGCTGTTCCGCCGCCTGTTTCTGCAAGAGCTGCAAGCTGCCTTCGCGGCTGGCCAGTTGGGCTTCTTTGGCGATCTCGCGCACCTCGCCGATCCCGCCGCATTCGCCGCGCGCCTCGCTCAGCTCCGACGGACCGACTGGGTCGTCTATG
This sequence comes from Bradyrhizobium sp. CB3481, assembly GCF_029714305.1. Taxonomy (NCBI): domain Bacteria; kingdom Pseudomonadati; phylum Pseudomonadota; class Alphaproteobacteria; order Hyphomicrobiales; family Nitrobacteraceae; genus Bradyrhizobium; species Bradyrhizobium sp. CB3481. The sequence goes on along the minus strand of NZ_CP121647.1, from coordinate 5,792,381 downwards.
CCAAGCCGCCATTCGGCGGGCCCGAACAGGTGCTGGCTTATCTCGGCCGCTATACGCATCGCGTCGCCATCGCCAACAGTCGGCTGATCTCGCTCGCCGATGGCAAGGTGAGCTTTTTCTGGAAGGACTATCGGCAGAACCGCAAAACCAAAGTCATGACGCTTGATGCCGACGAGTTCATGCGTCGCTTTCTCCTGCACACGCTGCCGGATGGCTTCCACCGCATCCGCCACTATGGCTTCCTCGCCAATGGCGGACGTAACGATAAAATCGCCCTCTGCCGTCAACTCCTTGCTGTCCGCAACGCGCCGACCGAGCGAGAAGCCGGCGGCGATCCCCTCGTCAAATGCGAGATCCCCGTCTGCCCACATTGTGGCGGCACCATGCGGCGCGTCGATGTCGTCCCGCGAGCCTGCGCGCGCGACCAGCCGTTTCGTTGTGATACGTCATGACCAGCGCCTGCACCATCCACCCCTTCTGTGATCACCTTCGCGGTGGCAACGTCCGAGGTTGCCGTGGCCGCGTTCGTCGCCGAACACCCCGCCAATCGTCCGGCCACGCCTCCCAACGCAGCAAATCCCTCCCTGGATCGCGCCCTTGGCCTGATCAATGGGGCTGCTTACATCCGATGAATGTCTCGCCGACGCACGGCGACCACAGGCGCGCCTTCCCAGCAGCCGCACCCGCTGCACTATTCCCATAGCGCCCACAACTCCGCAGCTTCGTTCAATCCAGCTTCTATGAGGTCGCACGCACGACAGAGCGCGCGGCTCGCGCCTGCCACGCGACCTCACAGAACCCTCAAGATTCCCAAATCGATTTTTCGATGATTCATGGGTGGTCGGCTCTCGGAGGGCTGACCATGGCGGAATGGGAAGTCGAGCTCCAACCCTGGCTGTTGCCGTTCTTGGACGGGCTGGATCATAAGACCCGGCAGCGGATGTGTCCGCTGTATGTTGCGGGATTGATCGGTCCTGGCGATCGCAAGCGCGTTCAGCCGATGGCGGAGCGCCTCGCCACGAGCAACTACGACCAGCTGCACCATTTGATTGCGGACGGTGTCTGGGACGCGACGCCGCTGAGACAGAGCTGCTCAACCAGGCGGACCGACTTGTGGACGGCAAGGATGCGGTGCTGGTTATTGACGACACCTCACTGCCGAAGAAATGTGAGCGCTCGGTCGGTGTTGCGGCTCAATACGCATCGGCTCTCGGTAAACGGCAAATTGCCAAACGCTGGTGTCTTCAACCCTTGCGCGCCGCGAAGTGCCAGTGATGGTCGGTTACGTCTCTTTCTGCCTGACAGTTGGACAAGCGACATGTCTCGTTTGAAGCGTGCTCGGGTGCCAGTCGAACACCGAACGCCACGGTCCAAGCCGGAGATTGCTTTGGCCGAGATTGACCGCGCGATGGCAGGCAAACGTGCGCTTTGGATGTGTGCTGACGGATGCCGGATACGGCTTCAGCGCACCGTTTCGACAAGGGCTCACGGCACGCCGGCTGGCCTGGGCTATCGGCATCCCTCGGCACCTGAAAGTGTATCCGGTCGATGTGAAGCTCATTTGGCCGAATACCAAAGTCCGCGGGAAACTACGAAAGCATCACGTGCCCGATATCTTATCGATTGCGGCAGAACAAATGCTGGCCAGCGCAAAATGGAAAACTGTGAGTTGGCGTAGCGGGACGAAAGGTCGGCTCAAAGCCCAATTTGCCGCTCTCCGTGTCCGGACCGCCGACGGCCCTCCGCAGCGGATATGGGATAAAGGTCAGCAGCATCTGCCAGGCGATGAAGCCTGGCTCATTGGCGAGCAACGTGCCTCCGGGAGAAGAAATACTATCTCGCCAATCTTCCGGCGGCGATCGATCTGCGCACGCTGGCCGCCACCATCAAGGCACGGTGGATTTGTGAGCAGGCGCATCAGCAGTTAAAGGAGGAGCTTGGACTTGATCACTTCGAAGGACGATCATGGCAAGGTCTTCATCGCCACGCCCTGATGACAATGACTGCCTACGCCTTCCTGCAACATCGTCGCCTCGCATACCCGGGGCGGAAAAAAAGAATGAACGGGCCGCCGCCTCAACCAACCATGCCCGCCATACGTCACGCCATCGTCAATCTCATCCTTCGGCCACCGCCTCCACAGCGTCCATACTGCCGAAAACAAATCCTTGAAAACCAATGGCGCAAACAGATTCTGCCAAAGTAGTGATCACAAGTTCGCATCATTAGATTCGCATCAGAGTCGCATCGCTGTGCCATTGTTGTTCGTGGCAGAGCGATGGAGCATTCGATGGCGCGATTGGCACCCCTGATCCTAAACGACGAGGAGCGAGCTGAGCTGACGGCGTTGGCAGGCGGTCGCAAGACGGCCCAAGCGCTGGCTTTAAGAGCCCGGATTGTCCTGACCTGCGCGGAAGGCCACCAGAACAAGGACGTGGCGGCGAAGCTCGGTGTGGTCGAGATGACGGTTGGCAAGTGGCGTCGCCGCTTTGTGCGGGACCGCATGGATGGCCTGCGTGACGAGCCAAGGAGCGGGGCGCCTCGGACGATCGATGATGCACGCATCGAAGCCACCAAAAACCCTGGAAAGCCTTACGAAGGATGCGACCCATTGGAGCTCGCGCGGCATGGCCAAGGAAAGCGGACTGTCGGTATGAAGCGTGCAGCGCATCTGGCGAGCGTTCGGGTTGCAGCCTCATCGGATGGAGACATTCAAGCTCTCGACCGACCCGGATTTTGTAGCCAAGGTGCGCGACGTCGTTGGCCTCTACGTCTCTCCACCCCAGCGGGCCGTCGTCTTGTGCGTGGACAACAGTCCATCGAGAAACTGCCCCGCCGAGGCCGCGACCCGCTCCTGCGTAAACAGCGGACGGATGCGTTGCTTGGCCTCTCCGACGAAGCCCACAGCGTCAGCGTATCTTCAACCGACGCACCTACCAATCATCAGATCCCGAATCATGGCCGCCCACGGATTCAGAACTTTCAGGAAGATGTTCGCGGTAGGGACGCTCATTGCTGAGCGCCCCCCGCACGGATCCGGACGAGCCCAATTAAGGCATCCGGCTCTTACGTGGAGTATGTGACGGCGAAGCGCTGTTGTGGCCAGGGATGAAGGATACAGGGTCGAGGGAGCCATTCCTCCGCCAACTTCGTCATGCGGTCCCACGTGAAGGAGGGTGTCAGAAAGAATGTGTAAGCCAGGTTTCTGTGAGTTTACCTTACCGAGGAGACTCACATGACGACCGACACGACGATTACACCTGAACTACTGGATCAACTGCTTGCTAACTATGAGAAGCCTGAAGATCTCACAGGTGCGGACGGGCTTTTCAAGCAGCTGAAGAAGGCGCTGATTGAACGGGCGCTTGGTGCGGAGCTGAGCGATCATCTTGGCTACGAGAAGGGGACCCGGCCGGCCGCGGCAGCGGCAACAGCCGTAACGGGACCAGCGCGAAGACAATCCTGACCGAGGACGGCGAGATCGACATAGCCGTGCCACGCGACCGGGCCGGCAGCTTTGAGCCGCTATTGATCGCCAAGGGCCAGACCCGTTTCGACGGCTTCGACGACAAAATCCTGAGCCTCTACGCGCGCGGCATGACGGTGCGCGAGATCCAGGGGCATCTATCCGAACTTTATGGGGCCGAGGTCTCGCCGGATTTGATCAGCCGGGTGACCGACGCGGTTCTCGACGAAGTCCGGGAATGGCAAACCCGTCCGCTCGACCCGGTCTATCCGGTGGTGTTTTTCGACGCGCTGCGGGTCAAGATTCGCGATGAAGGCATGGTCAAGAACAAGGCCGTCTATGTCGCGCTGGCGCTCAATCCGGACGGCGAGAAGGAGGTTCTGGGCCTGTGGATCGAGCAGACCGAAGGCGCCAAATTCTGGCTCAAGGTCATCAACGACCTGAAGACGCGCGGCGTCAACGATATCCTGATCGCGGTGGTCGATGGACTCAAGGGCTTTCCCGAGGCAATCGCCTCGGTCTATCCGCAGACCGTGGTACAGACCTGCATCGTGGGGTCGTTGAAGAAGCCCGTATCTTCGATTGACTCGCGTTCTTGCAAGATGACAGTCGCGCCGTTGGGAGGCCTCAGGTCGAGGCGATCCTTAAACGGCCGATCGTTAACGTGAGGAGCGAACACGAGCAAAATGGCTAAAGCGGCTGCGGCCAACCGCTTCAGATTGATAGCAGCGGCGGTCAGGAAAGCCTGGATACGCATGTTGTCTCTGCCACGGCGTATGGCGCGACGGAGACCGTGCCAAGTCTTGGCTTCGCCATGGACGCCCTCGACCCGCCAACGATGACGCCGATAGAGATGGCGTTCATGCTCCCCCCATCTGAGCCTCTTGCGCCGCGCTCTCTCAGTAACGACGGGTGGTTGACATTGAACACGACCACACGAGCGTGGCGGGAGGGGCTCACGCAATGCGGCCGCAGGGGACAGGCCGAACAGTCTTTGCCACTCGCATGGAAGTGTTGGAAAGAGCCCCGTTGCAGCTTGCCTTTGGGCCGCAGGATCTTGCCGGTTGGACAGCGCACCAGGTTGTGCTTGGCATCGAGCCTCAAGCGCCGCGTCGGTATGACCTTGCCAGGTTGCCGTTCGGCCTTGGCTGGTACAACGGCATCGATCTGGCGGTCCTCCAACGCCCGGAAAACCTTAGCATAGGCGTAGCCTGCATCCATGGTCGCCGTCTTAATAGCGACACCGGTTGTCAAGGCGATGGCATCGAGCTGAGCTTCTAGGGCCATGCCTTCGTTCTGTTCGCCGGTCGTCACCTCGACGTCGACAACGACGCCCTTCAGATCATCGACAGCCGTATGTTGTTTATAGGAGGGTTCGAGATGACGGTTACGACCGTTCGTCGCCATAGTCGCATCGGGGTCGGTCGTGCAGATCTTTTTGTATTTGCCGCTCTGACGGTCTTCCCATCCGAACTCGGATGGATTCGCCGCCTCTACGTCGGCAACATGGCGTACGGCCAAAGCGTCCCAGCTCACATTCGCACGGATCAGCGATGCATCGATATGGATGATCTCGCCGGCCACAATCTTGGCTGCTATGCACGCCTTCACGGTGCGTTTGAAGATGTTGCGAAAGCGCTCGGCACCCCAGCGCTGGCGAATGCGCGTCAGCGACGAGTGGTCGGGTAGCACCTCGTGCAAACCGTAGCCGACGAACCAACGGATCGCGAGATTGACCTGCGCCTCGCGTAGCAGCCGTCGGTCATGGATGATTCCCAGCAGAAAGCCGGCAACCATGAGCCGAACAGCCACTTCGGGGTCGATCCCCGGGCGTCCGGTATCTGTGCAGTAGAGATCGGTGACCTCGTCACGCAGCCACGAGAGGTCCAACACGCGATCGACACGAGCGAGGATGTGGTCGTCTGGAACGAGCTGTCGCAACGAACCAGTGATGAACAGCTCCAGCTGATCGCGCTCTTTCCGGCCTAGCATCCTGCCCACCTCGCGAATCAAAGAGAACCGGCGGGACCAGTGAATCAACGTCTGCAGACTTCTTCAACAACCCCATCGTGCACCTGATCCGCAACAGCCTGGCGTTTGTAGCCTGGAAGGATCGCAAGGCGATCCTGCCTGCCATCAAGGCAATCTACCGGGCCGAGAATGCCGATATGGCGCTGGTCCGGCTCGAGGAGTTCGAGGACGAATGGGGCAAGCGCTATCCGGCGATCGGCCAGGCTTGGCGCCGCGCCTGGGAACAGGTCGTGCCGTTCTTCGCGTTCGCTCCTGGCGTCCGCAAGATGATCTACACCACGGATGAGATGGACAAGCGATTTCTTCATGGCCGAAGCAACGATTGCGGAGATCGCCGTACGTCCATTCTTTTGTTCGGTCGCGCCGCGGGTCCATTCTTCCGTCCCGGCCACCGATCTCGCAGCCGACGCGCGCAGGGGCGGTCAAGGCTGGCCGCATTTGCGGCCACCGTATGGCTTGGCCTTGACCGGCCCGAGCACGACGGCACACTGGCGTGGAACGGGACTGCGTTCCTGGCCTGGCTAGACCTTGCCGTCAGCCGCGATTATGGTTGTCAGGCGCGGGCGACCTCGTGGCGAAGCGTGGCGCATCGGCTGCAAGCGCCACCAGGCTGCCCTATTTTGTCCTGCCAAGCTGAGGCGCCCGCGCGCCGGTTTTTGGCCGCCGTGGCTTCCATTGCGTCACCAAGCGCTCGTAGCTTTGCTCGGCCTGGGCGGCAATCAACATCTCGCGGTCGCGTAGCGCCTTGATATTGTAGGCATAGGCTGGCCCGCGCCGGCTGCCTTTCTGTTGTGGATGTCCGGCTTGAAGCTGCATCGCGCGGGTCTTGTTGGCGACCAGCGATGGGCCCGCCCACAGGTAATCCTCGCCCTTCGTCAACAAATGCCAGCAAAGCACAGTGAGCTTGCGAGCCACGGCCACCGCGGCGATCTGATGACCGCGCCGGGCGCGGATGCGGACGAAAAACGCATGCAGTGGACCGGGCGCCTTGGCCGCGGCCCAAGCCGCCTCGACCAGCATGGCACGCGCATGACTGCGGCCGATCTTGCTGATGCGGCCGTGGTGGGCGGCTCCCAGCCCGGACTGCCGCACCCGCGGATTCAGCCCAAAATAACTCACCAGCTTCTGCGGGCTGTTGAACCGGCTGATGTTGCCGATCGCCGCCACGATGCCGGCGGCGACCGCCAGATTCACGCCGGTGATCGTCATCAATCGGTTGACCGCGGAATCGTCTATGGCGTTCTGCGCGATCTCGCGGTCGAGCAGGGCCAGGTCTTCCGCCAGCCGGTCAAGCTCACGGACGTGCCGATCGATCGCCGCGCGCTCATCGTCTGGCAGCTGCTGAGCGGCCAACCACGCCCGGCCGCGAGCATTGAACAGATCGGCGTGCGGGCACTTCGGGATCAGGTGTGCGTGCAGGATCGAATGCACCTCGTTCTTGAGCCGCGTACGGTGCCGCACGACCTGGTAGCGCCGCGCCACCAGCCGACGCTTGCGTTCGGTCTCCGCATCAGGCGTCCAGATCTGCGGCAGGTACCCGGCCGCCTGCAGACTGGCGAGCGTGCCGGCATCGATCTTGTCGGTCTTGACGTGAGCCTGGGCGATCGCCTTCACCTGCAGCGGATTGGCGATAATCACCCGTGCCACGAACGGCGCCAGCACTCGCGAGGCCGCCATGCTGTTGGCGGTCGCTTCGACCACCACCTCATCACTGGCCAGCAGGGTCTTGCCAAATCCCTCCAACGCAGTCCGCGTCATATCAATGCGGCCCGCATGTCGGAGCCTGCCGTCCTCCCAAAACACCACCTCCCCGAAGGTTCGGTGGACATCAATGCCAATTATCCGTCGCATTCGCACCTCCTGCCAGATACATGACGGGAGCTGCGGGCGACACGACAACTACGGATTCGCGCTCTCGGCGCAACCGGGCGAGTCGCAGAGGCGGCCAGCTACTAACTCGAGCTCTCGGCTCATCGTATGTATCGGCCTGCCCGCACATCGTGCTCCCGGTGCCTCTGTCCCGATGGTCGCACCATACGCTACGATGTAGAATACCGCAGCGGAACGTTGGCACCGAGACATCTCATACCGGTTACCAACGCGGTCGAGGCGCTGCACCGTAGCTTGCGCAAGATCATCAAGACCCGCGGCAGCTTTCCCAACGACGACGCGGCGTTGAAGCTGCTTTATCTCGCCATCAAGAACGCCGGATTGAGGTGGCGGCGAGGCGTCGAGTGGACTGCCGCCATGGGTCAGTTCGCCATTCAGTTCGGCTCGCGTTTTCCGGGATCAGCGCGATGACCAAAGTGTCGATCAGCCGTCTCATCCGGCGGCACGAGTTTGGCCGATCAGCAAGCTCTGTAAAGGCGGACCTGCGGCCCCCGCCTGCGGCGGCTGCGGCCTTGACAGAGCTTGCTGCCCGGCCATTGTTAGCCACCATCAGATCGATGGCAATGTCCGGCTGATGCAAGAAACGACTGCGATTCAACCTTCACAGAGGCCTCTTACACAAAATATCTGACATTCCCACGTGAAGCCGTCTCGTTGGCTTCGCCGCCGAAGCGTTCGACGCCAGAGATCGGTCACATCGTAGCGGAAACCTGAGAGCGCCCGCCAATTTGTTGGAACCGCGTAGTAGGCGAAGTGGCCGTTGACGACCTGTCTCAGCCATGCACCCTGGACGAGGATCGGTTGGTGCGTCCGACGCCGCAGCTCTTCCTTGATATCCTGAAGCTTCCTCCGCAGACGATCGCGGCGGGTCTTCCGTTCGAGCAGGAAGTTTCCTCCCGCAGATGTGGGTGAAGCCCAAAAACATGAAGGTCTCGGTTTGCCAAGCCCGCGCCCGTTACGATTGGCCGCCGCGCGGCGGCTGCACTCAATCAGGCGGGTCTTGTCTGAGTGGAGTGTCAACGCGAATGCTTCAAACCGTTCACGCATTGCATCAACGAAACGGCGAGCATCGTCCTCATGCTCGAAGCCGACCACCAGATCATCGGCATAGCGCACGATCCGCCATGGGCCTCTTGCCGTCGCCAGCGTTCGGCCCAAAGATCGAACGTGTAGTGCAGGTAAACGTTGGCGAGCAGCGGCGAAATCACCGATCCTTGCCCCGTGCCTCTGTCGTCCACGGTAGCGACCCCGTCTTCGAGAATGCCCGCCTTCAGCCATTTACGAATCAGGCGGATGATGCGCTTGTCGCCGATGCGGTGTTCCAAAAACCGGACCAGCCAGTCTTGGTTCACACTTCCGAAAAAGTTCTGCACGTCGGGGTCAACATCCAGTTCACCTTCCGCGTGGGTGATCGCTACCGCAAGCGCGTCCAACCCATTATGTTGTCCCCTACCGGGTCGAAACCCATAGGAGAAACCGACGAAGTCGCCTTCGTAAATGGCGTTGAGCACCATGACGGCCGCGCCTTGGACGATTTTGTCTTCCAAAGCAGCGATCGCCAGCGCTCGCTCCCGGCCGTCCGCCTTCGGAATATACGTCCGACGTGACGGTTGGGGACGATACGCTCCTCCGTGGATCCGTCGGTGCAGATCCGCAAGCCGAGGCTCCAGGTCTGTCTCGAAGTCCTGCCATGTCACACCATCCACGCCGGGGCTGCTTTGCGCTTGAGCGCGTAGAAAGCCATCCGGAGCGTGTCGGTATTAACATGGTGGAGAAGCGCTGTGAACCGCTCCTTCCTCTGCCTTGCGGCTTGCCGTACGCGATCGAACTCTTGGATCACACGATCCCGGCCCTGTGTCCGGAGTGTGCTTTGCTGTCTCGCGTTTCCCTTGGTCCCCGCCCTTCGCTCCATCGCCTCCGCCACCGTACGTCCGGCTTTGTTCGGCGACTTCATAGCTACTATGGCGGAGTCAGACTTCTCCTGGTCGTTCATCCGCGGCTACAGCTCCTCGCCTTCCCGCCGCGGACCACACTGCTTCCATGAGCATCTGGCCGACCAAGAGAGCTCCCGGCTCCGTACAAGAAGCTTCTGCACATACCGGGGTCTGCGACCACGCCGAGACGTCGGGATGCTCGCGATATCGGACCCCTTCGTGTTGCCTTCCGCCCAGTTGACAGCGTCCGCTCTCGGGAAAACATTCTTTGGCGGCTCGATGGCTGGCCTATGCGCTCCCCTGCCGACGCTTCGCCGACATCCTCGCGGACGCCCGCGCACGGCTCGGGGCCGATGTAGATCGCTACTCCTTCATCGCAGTGGACTCCCACCACCTACTCCTTGCCGGTCTCCTGGCGCAACAACTGTAATGCTAATTGCAGCCTTCATCTGGCGAGGGGACATGCCTTCGGATTCGCGCAGATACTGCGACTCTCTTGCGCCCATAAGCACCTTACACTGCATTATAATGAGTGCCTATTTGGGCTGACAAGTGAAGTTGTATTAGTCACGCAGGTAGGAGAGGTCCCGTCGCGGGGTTGGTTGGAATTGAGGGTGGCGTAGTCTCCGAGGTGATCAACCTCGAATCATCCGGCGTGAGAACGCCCGCCCAATTTGGGCGGGCGCCTGAGAAATGCGTCGCTTCGGGGCTCGATGCTTAGGTTGTGGCGCCGTCTCACCTGGTGTTTTTTTTGGTGGGGCGTTGTATTCCGCGAATCCAGCGAGCCTCGCTGTTATCAAGTCTTGGCAGCATCATGAAGTCTTCTGTTTCACGGCTCCGGCTGACGGAATTGTCGGAGGGGTGCATTAGCGTTGGTGGCGCTTCTGGCGCGTCCGTAGGACGAAGCGGGATAATTTCAAACGTTCGGCGTCAGTTAAGGCGTGCGGGCGGCTCGGCCCCAGGGCTGAGACGATCAGCAGCTAGCTATATCAGTGACGCCGAACCTGTCCTGCAGGGCAAGCCGCGCGGTGGGGGGGTATGAAGTCATTCGAAAAACTCCTGATCTTTGCGAGCGGCCGCAATGATATTGTTCTGGTAGTGTTGCTGATTGCGATTGTCTTTATGATGATCATCCCACTTCCTCCAGTTTTCATCGACGTGCTGCAGGCTGTAAATCTGGGAATGTCAATGCTCCTGCTTATGGTGGCGATCTATATCAGGTCACCCCTTGACTTCACGTCGTTCCCATCGGTGCTTTTGCTGATAGCGCTCTTTCGGCTGTCGCTTGGCATTGCGGCAACGCGCACCATCTTGCTGAATGCGGACGCCGGCCAAATCATCAAGACTTTCGGCCACTTTGTGCTGGCTGGAAATCTCGTTGTAGGTGCAGTCACCTTCCTGATCATCACCATTGTGCAATTTGTCGTCATTACCAAAGGTTCTGAGCGCGTCGCCGATATCGCCGCACGCTTCTCCCTTGATTCGATGCCGGGGAAGCAAATGAGTGTCGAAGCCGACTTGCGTGCTGGCAGCATCAACACGCAAGAGGCGGGTAGGCGACGTATAGAAATCCAGCGCGAGAGTCAGTTGTACGGCGCGACGGGCGGCGCCATGAAGTTCCTCACAGGCGACGCCATCGCCGGCTTGCTCAGTATCGTGGTCAACATCATCGGCGGGATCACGATTGGCGTTGTTCAAAAGGGAATGGCATTGAACGATGCGCTGGAGCGCTATGCAATGCTGACTATTGGGGATGGACTTGTCAGTCAGATACCCGCCCTCTTCAATGCGATGACGGCAGGCTTTATCGTCACCAGGGTCAGTAACCGGGACAGCGACGTAGATCTCGGTAATGCGATGGGCAACGAAGTGAGGGGACAACCCCTTGCACTGATTGTCGGCTCATTCGTCCTTATCCTGTTCTCCTTTGTACCTGGGTTTCCCACGATTATCTTCATAGTCTTGGCAGGAGCAATTGGAGGTGGTGGCTGGTTGCTGCTGCGAAGTCGGCTGCGCGCCTCTAGGGAGCTCTCGACGCGTCCGGACGAACCCGCCGAGAGGAGCGGCGCGGGCGCCAATGGCATCGCGTTTACCACACCTCTGATGATCGACATTGGTCACGATACTCAGGCGATGATCCAACGTGATGTGCTGAGTAAGGCGTTGGCCGCCACGCGGCAGGCGCTCGTGCTTGATCTCGGTGTCCCTCTCCCAGAGATCAGTGTGCGGCTCAGCGGCAGCTGCAAGAGGGAAGGGTATATCATCAGGGTAAATGAACTTCCGTGTGGTGATGGAGGATTGCGGTCGGGCCATATTCTGGCGCGCGATACTCCCGAAAATCTCGAAATTCTGGACATTCCATATGTTCTGGGCACGTCCTTCTTGCCTGATATCGAGACCGTCTGGGTCGACGTCGCGCATCTTGAGTTGCTGCGAGGTGCAGGGATTCCCTTTTTGGATTCAGCTCATATTCTTGCCTACCATACTGGTTACGTCATGCGCAGGCATGCCGATGAATTTATCGGCGTCGAGGAAACGAAAATTCTTTTGAAACAAATGGAGGAATCGTTTCCGGAGCTCGTAAAGGAGGCGCTGCGCTTGGTTCCTCTGCAGAAGATCTCGGAGGTCCTTCGACTACTAATTTCGGAGGACGTTTCAATACGAAACATGCGCACCATCCTCGACGCATTGGCCAAATGGGGGCAGACCGAGAAAGACACAATCCGACTGACCGAGCATGTGCGCCGTGCGCTCAAGAGGCAGATCTGCTTCCAGTACTGTATCGGGACGAATCTGTTGCCGGCCTACCTGTTGGCCCCAGACCTGGAGGAGACGCTGCGCAATGCCATTCGGCAGTCTTCCGCAGGCGGCTATCTCGCCCTCAATCGTCCCGATCAGATTATCAACAAAATACGAGCGGCGATCGGCCCGCTTGAAAAGCAACCGCACACGCCGGTGCTGCTTACCGAAATGGAGATCCGCCGATACTTGCGCACACTTATTGAGGTTGACTTGCATCGACTCGCAGTGATCTCCTATGCCGAGCTGACACAGGGCGTTTCCCTGCAGCCATTGGGGTGGATTTCGCTGCAGTGACAAACGCCAAGATGAAAGATGATGTTCTGACGGGTGATCAGGCAAAGCTGGCCTTACGTGTGCTGTCCGGGCCAAATGCCGGCGCCGAGACATGCCTGGGCGAGGGAACTTGGCTCGTCGGCTGCAATGAAACTGATGACCTAACCTTCGGGGATCCGGAACTCGTTGGGTCACATATTCGTATCGCCATCGGGGCTGGAAGGCTTCAGGTCACTGCGCTGGCGCCGGGCGTGCTGATCGGCGGCAGGCAATGCCCGACAAACAGCCCGAAGATCGTCGACCCGCTCACTCCGGTTCGGGTCGGACGGACGATTTTTAGTCTTGGTCCGGTCGGGTGCAGCTTTCCAGACGTGCACTCCGTAGTTGAGCTCGAAGGAGTGGATGCGAAGTATTTCCCTTCCGCTCCCCCAGAACCGTTGTGCCTAGGCGCTGGACGAATACGTCTCACCACGCGCTTGGTACTGTCGCCAACGCGGGTGGGGGCGATGGTTTGTGGTGTCCTGATCATCATATGTGGGGCCTGGGTAGGGACTGAGAGGCTTCGCCCGTTCACCTTAACCGCCCTTCCAGGTACGGAGCCGCGTAAGGCGGCGAGGGATATCCTTCCCACCTTGAGCGTCGCGCCCGACGCCAATGTCACGGTTCCTGACGATAAGATTATCAGCGGCGGCTTGCGGTCTGGAGAGAATACCAATCTGGAAGTGGCCTTGCGTGGCCCCGAGATGGCGGCTGACGTCGCGTCCAAACGACCGACCGCAACTACGTTGTCTGACGCAAAGCTCGTCGACCTTGCAGCTACGGTGTTACACGCGTTTAATATCGAGGCTCATGTTCGCGTGGAAGGTGGCGGAGAAATATCCATAACCGGATATGGCCGTAGCGGTAAGGACGTCGACGCGGCCCGTCGCAGGCTGCAGCAGGATATCCCGGGTGCGCCCAAAATTAATGATGCAGTGGCAACACCAGACCGCGCTCGAGCCTTTCTCGAGGGGGCGGCATCAGCGGAATTGCGCGGCTCAATCCTCATCACGACGAACGACGAGGTGGTAAAAGTGTCGGGCGCGCTGAGTTCAGCTGGATACAACGAATGGCAAAACCTTTCTGCTCGGTTCAAAGAAAAGTTCGCGCCCCACATCCGGCTCGAATCGCAGTGCAAGCTAGTGACGTTGCCGACGGTGCGAGGTGTGCATCTCGGCCGCACTCGTTTCATCGTGCTTGAGAATGGAAGGCGCCAGAACGTTGGAGATAGCATCGATCAGCTCGGAAAGATCGTTGCGATTGATCGCGACGGACTCGTCCTGCGTATCAGTGCATCTGACGTGCGCTTTCTCTATTCAAACGAGCCGGAATGGATAGCGGAGGACGCCAACAGTGACGGACGATAGTGTCGCATTTGACCTGCAGAGGCAGTTGATGATTGACGTGGATGGAACCAACAGATCTGCCATCAATACGGAGCTTCAGAGCTGGCGACAATCTCTAAACCGGGTCGCGGATAGCGGTGTCACAAGGCGCCAGTTCGAAGCGTTGCAGACGTTGCTCGATGCTATAGATGCCGCAGCAGAAGTTATCGATGAAACATGGCTACGGCACCATCGATAAGTAGTCTTTGAATAGGAGACATGAAATGGACTTCGGGGTCGTAGGTAGCTCTATTGAGAGATCCGTCGCTGAATCAGAGCGCCAACTGAAAAGTAGCATTGTAAGCATGAATCCGGACGACGCCATGGATCAGCTTAAGCTTCAGCTCGCAATGAGCAGACATACTACGCTGTTGAACTTGAATTCGACCATCATTAAAACGATTCACGAGGCGCTCAACGGTGTAATCCGCAACATAGTCTGAGCGGTATGGGTTGGTTCCAGTGTTCGCAGCCATTGCGTGCATCCGAACTTGTTCGTAGATCGCAACGTGGTTCTAAGTGTTAGCACTGCGGGTCGATCCGAGGATGTCTGGATATGAATTATTACCGGCAACCCACACCACATGCCGACTAACACCCCTCAAAACGGCCACAGTGACTTTGGGAGCGATTGATGTCATCTAACTTCCTGCAACTTCGGCACTTCCGGTATTTCGTCGGCATCGTGGATGCTGGTGGCTTGTCCCGGGCTGCCCGTACAATGCACGTTGCGCAGCCGGCGCTGAGCCAGTCAATGACTGAGCTTGAAGCCGAGCTTGGCGTCGTGCTTCTGCAGCGCAGCTCACGCGGCACGCACCCGACACGCGAGGGCGAAACCTTCTATCGTTATGCCGTTTCGATCCTTCAGCAGGTGGATCAGGTGCGCGATGCCCTGCGCTCTATGCGGGGAGAACCCGAAGGTTTGGTAAGGCTCGGCATGTCCTCGGCGCTCCCGGTGTCGTGGTCCTCCGCGGTTATCGAAGCGTGCCGGACGATGCTCCCAAATGTGCAGCTCCGTGTAGTTACCGCTGACGATCTTAGCATGAAGTTGCGCATTGCATCACGCTCGCTCGATCTTTGTGTCATGTTCGAAGGTGAGCCCATCCAAGGCTTTGCTCGCCAGCAGGTGTTTCAAAAGCCACTTTACCTAGTCCGGCCTCCCGTTGCAGAAATGTCTGCCCCTTCCGTTTCGCTCGAAGCGTTGGCTGAGCTTCGTTTTGTGCTGCCGATACGGCCCGACGCAGTTCGCTGCGCACTGGACCGGACGTTTCAAGAAGCCGGCCTGATTCTCAACTGCGACACGGAAGTCGATACGTTGGCCAGTGCGCTCTGCATGGTCAAGGATGGTGTTGCCAATACGATCACTCCGAAGGGCCTCATCTCGCAGAGTCCGGGCCATGAAGATCTGAGGCTTTTCATCATAGATCCACCGATCTCCGTCACAGCATCCATAATCTCTTGCGGCGATACTCCGCTCGCCTCAGAAGTAAGCACCGTGTTGGCCGCCCAGGTGAAAAAATGTTTCGGGGAAAATGAGCTATCGCTAAATTTTGGTGACGGCGCGGCCGATCAGGCGGCGGCGGTTATGTGCTGACGGCCGGGAGGCGGCCGCTGACCCATCTGGGCGCCGCACTCGATAAGTACCTGAGCATGCGCAAGGGGTTTGGATACAAGTACGAGCACCAGACCCATCGGCTCGCTGACTTCTCGGTGATCCGCGCCTGATCAGCTTGATCCGGCGCTGGTTGAAAGCGGGCGTCTTGGAAGACGGAGCGGTGCACCCGAGCGAACAAGGAACGCCACAAGGCGGATCGATCAGTGTACTTTTGAGCAACCTCTACCTTCATTACGTTCTCGACCTCTGGTTCGAACGCGTGGTGAAGGGTCGGTTGCGGGGCGAAGCCCGACTGGTGCGCTATATCGACGACTTTGTGATCTGCTTCCAATATCGATCGGACGCCATCCGCGTACAGGAGGCCTTGCGTCTTCGGCTGGGGAAGTTCGGCCTCACTCTAGAGCCGACCAAGACCAAGTTGGTCGAGTTTGGTCGGTTCGCGCAAAGGCACGCGGGCAAACGCGGCAGAAACCGCCCGGAAACAATCTACTTTCTGGGTCTGACGCTCTATTGCACGCGAAACCAAAAAGGCAACTTCAAGGTTGGGATGCGCACCGAGAAATCTCGGCTAAAGCGCAGCCTTATGTCTCTGCAGGAGCTGATGCGGCGAATACGGCATTACAAGATCAGTGACCAGGTCGGTGAAATCAACGTCGTCCTGCGCGGCCACTATGCCTATTACGGCGTCGCTGGAAATCTCCGGAGTCTCGTAAAAGTTTATCGGGCCGTGGAGCGTTACTGGCGCGGAATGCTGCGCAGCCGCAGCTGGGCAGGCCGACGCCTCACTTGGGACGCCTTCAACCAAATCAAACAACGGACACCGTTGCTGAAGCCAAAGCTGCGCCTCCCTTATCGGGAGCTGCAAGCGCTTGCAGTGCTGTGAACCAACTGTCGAAGAGCGTCGGTGCGGGAAATCCGCACGCCACGTTCTGTGGGAACCGGGGGCGGGCGACCGCCTCCGGTGACCCGGTGCCGGGGGTGAAATCCCCCGGCCTACTCACCCCCCGATGCCGGTGCTCGATCCCGGGCGACATCGCCCCCGCATCTGCCAGTTCTGGGCGCATGCGATGGATGACCGGCCATGGGGCAGGCCTGCGCCGCCGGCGGTTGCCTACGTGTTCGCCGACGGCCGCGGCACCGAGGAGATCGCCGGACAATTGACGGGCTTTTCCGGCATTCTGCAGGTGGACGGTTATGCCGCCTACAAGGCGCTCGCCCGCGGTCATGGCGGCGCGATCCAGCTCGCCTTTTGTCTCGCCCATGCCCGACGCAAATTCGTCGAGGTCTACAAGACGACCCAGTCGCCGTTCGCGCGCGAGGTGATCGAACGCCTGCAGGCGGTCTACGCCATCGAGGCCGAGATCCGCGGCAGCAGTGCCGTGCAGCGGCTGGCCACCCGTCGCACCAGGACCGCACCATTGATGGCGGCGCTCAAGGCGCGACTGACCGAGATGGTGGGCCAGCTCTTCTCCCAGTCGAAGCTGACAGAGGCGATCAACTATGCGCTCAATCACTGGGATGGGCTGACGCTGTTTCTCCGCGACGGCCGCGTTGAGGTCGATTCCAACACGGTCGAGCGTTCCATGCGCCCGATTGCCATGGGAAGACGCAACCCATTGTTCAGTGGCAGCGAGGGCGGTGCCGAGAGCTGGGCGATCCTGGCATCGCTCGTGAACACGGCAAAGCTCCATGAACTTGATCCTCAGGCCTATCTGACTGACGTGCTGGAGCGCATCGTGTCGGGGCGAACCAAGAGCCATCAGCTGCACGAGCTGCTCGCCTGGAACTGGAAGGCGGCGCGCCAGTGCACCGCACAGGCCGTGGCATGAGCGCGCGTCGCCATAAGGCAGCGCCGTCGATGGCGGCAGCCGCGATGCCGCTTGAGGAACTCGAGCGGTGGCTGCAGGCTGGCCTCGATCGGCATCCTGCCGCCACCAGCATTGCCATGCTCGACGGCTACATCGCCGCGATCGTGGCTGGACCGGTGTCGATGAGCCCGCTCGACTGGATCTGCCCGCTGCTCGCCATCGATGCCGATGCCTTCAACCACGGCGGCACCCCGGAGTTCGCAGCGATTTCCGCCGTCGCGCTGCGTCATAACGAGATCAGCCAGATCCTTTCGACCACGCCTCGCCAGTTCGCGCCGATGCACCGGCGTGAAGCCAATGGCGATATCGATCCGCGTCCGTGGTGCCAGGGCTTCTACGCCGCGATGCGGCTCAGGTTGTCGGCGTGGGCGCTATTGCTGGACGCCAGCAACGTCAATCACGGCCTGCTGCGGCCCATCCTGCTGCACTGTCGCGATGGTCAGGCCCGTCCGCTGCTCGGATCGCCACGAAGCGGCCGCGAGACCGAGCACTTTCCGCGCAACGCCCACCGCGACATTCCAGCGGCCGTCGAGGTGCTGCGCCAATACTGGACGCCGATCCGCTACCCACGCGCCCGCTGATCACTACGGACGTGGGAGCTCATACCGGTTACGAGCAAACGCCACGATAAGCGTAGCTTGGCCGCCGCGATCGCAGCTTGCTGCTGGTCGCGGCCCAGACGGGCTTACGCCTCTCCGAGCTGACTGGCCTTGATCGGGATGCCGTCCACCTCGGGTCTGGCGCACACGTACGATGCGTCGGTAAAGGGCGGAAGGAGCGGACCACTCCGCTGACCACACTCGCTCGGTGTGCGCTCCGCGGCTCAGTGCCGACAGCGTCCAGTCGCTGCTGGGAAGCATGTTCGTGTCGCTCACAAGAGTTGCCCGTCTTTGAAGGCCAAGAGCGTGTCGCCGCACGTGCTGAGGCACAGCGCTGCGATGGAACTGCTGCAAGCCGGCGTCGACTGCTCCGTGATCGCGCTGTGGCTCGGTCATGAATAATCGGTCGAGACGACGCAGACGTACCTGCACGCCCACCTCGCCCTCAAGGAAGTGCCCTGGCGAAGCTTAAGCCCCACGAGCGCGGCAAGCGAACCCGCTTCCAGCCGAACGACCGCCTTCTCGCCTTCCTAGAGGCGCTCTGAACGACCAGACTATGCCGAATGGAATGGGGCAACCATGCACGCGATCGACGGTGCCAGCGTGACAACGACGTGCCATACCGGACCCGCTCGGCATAGTTCGGCGGGCGGCATAAACCTGTAAACTCAATAGCGTCAGCGCCGAGCACTGGTTCTCCGACGTCCTCGCGAAATTCGTTAATGGCTGGCCTGCGGCGCGACCGGTCGAACTGCTTCCATGGTCGTCGACGTCCTCCGGAACACGTCGGCGGCGCGCCAGGCTATGCCGAATACCTCGATGCCATCGGCGACCCCGCCCATCCGGAGCACGAACACATGCGCCTCTGCGGGCCCGAACACTTCGATCCCAAGGTCATCGACAGCAAGGCGCTCGAGGCCGCCGTCAACGCCTTGTCCGAAATTTGGAAGCCGCGGCGTCGCGTCACGTGCTCAAAATAGGCGTCAAGCACCGATAAATAGGGCCGCAGAGCTGCGCGGAGCTGCGCTTACGTCTCAGACTCGCGCTCAAAATGTTGCATCAATGGGATCAGCGTCCGTGCACTGATGCGCGGCAGATCGGCCGCGTTCGGGTGGGAGGTGATCGGCGTCTCGGCAAGATCGGTCGACGCGATCCGAACCGCCCGCCGCCGGCCGTCCGGCAGCGCGACGACGACGTAGGCGGGACCGCGCCGTCGCCACCGCGCTGCTCGATCGCCTCGTCCATAACGCTCACCGCCTCCAGCTTGCTGGCGAAAGCATGCGAAGACGCACCGCCAAAACCATCACCCTTGACGAGCAGCCAGAACGCTGACTCTATCACCGCCTCGGCCGGAGCGGGTTGCTCACGATCGTCTGAATTCAGCGCTCATGATCGCGCGAAATCACTGCTCACCATCACTGAAATATGCAGCAGCTCCTGTTGCTCGCGTACCAGCGCATCCAATAGTTCGGATCGTTATAGCCCGATTCCATACCACTCTCCTGAGCTATCGCGGAAAGTTGGTGACGGCGGGAATCGGGAGGGCGGCATATCGTGAGGGTGCTTGACGCCTCCACTTCTCCAGCGAATGAGCGATATGCCGTGTCCAGTAACGTTATCCATCTGATTCAGCCAGGAATCTTTGACGATCAACTCACCGAAATCTTGCGCAATGGGGGGCGTGCTCTGTTGGCACAAGCGGTCGAGGCCGAGGTCGCGGATTTTCTCGGCAAGCATGCCGATTTGAAGACCGCGGACGGCCACCAGCGCGTCGTGCGCCACGGTCATCTGCCGGAACGCGAGGTGATGACCGGGATCGGTCGGGTCGCCGTTCGCCAGCCGCGTGTACGCGATCGCGAGGCCGCCGCCCCTGACCGCATCAGGTTCTCTCGGTCGATCTTGCCGCCCTACATGCGCCGCTCGAAATCGATCGAGACGCTGCTGCCGATCCTTTACGTGAAAGGGATTTCCACCGGCGACTTCTCCGAGGCGCTGGCGGCGCTGCTCGGCAAGGATGCTGCCGGTTGTCGGCATCCACCATCGGCCGTCTGAAGGACGGCTGGCTCGACGAGCACGCCGCATTGCAGAAGCGCGATCTGTCGGCCAAGCGCTACGTCTATATTTGGGCCGATGGCATCCATCTCGAAGCACGCCTTGAAGACGAAAAGCAGTGCACCCTGGTGCTGATCGGAGCGACGCCGGAAGGCCGCAAGGAACTGGTTGGCTTCACCGATGGCGCCCGCGACAGTGCGCACGACTGGCGCGATTTGCTGCTCGATCTGAAGCGGCGCGGCCTCGACGTGCGGCCGCGGCTCGCCATCGCCGATGGCGCACTCGGGTTCTGGAAGGCCGCTGGCGAGGTCTGGCCGAAAACGCGCGAGCAGCGCTGCTGCATCGGGCTGTTGAAAAAGCTACAATTGACTGATTCCGTTCTCGTCGGCGATTCGCGATCGGCGGAGCAAACGAGATGCTGGGGCACAAGGAGCGGGATCAGCTGGAGCTCTTCATCACTGGCTCGCTCAAACAGTTCGTCCCAGATGAGCACGTGCTGGCGCGGATCGATCGTGTTGACCTGTCTTGGCTAAGGGAAGAGGTCACCGATTGTTATTGCGCGAACGACGGCCGGCCCGGCATCGATCCCGAAGCGGCGCTGCGGCTGATGATCGCCGGTCTGCTCACCGGCATCTTGCACGATCGCAAGCTGATGCGCGAGGCTCAGGTCAATATCGCTATTCGCTGGTTTGCCGGTTATAGCCGGATGAGCAGCTACCGCACCATTCAAGCCTGACGCGCATCCGCCAGCGCTGGGGAGAAGAGCGGTTCCGCCCATGCGCCATCATGATTTGTGACGCAGTACGACTAAGACCTTGCTCGCACAGCTCGACGAAGGCCCGTCGCTCGTAACCGCCACTGGCCTCCATCACCACCAGCGTGACGGCGTGTTCACGGCAGAACGCGGCCAGTTCAGCAATCCCCGCCGGATCGTTATTGAAGCTCGCAAGCCGGTGCCCGGGGTCGATGCAGACATCAAGCTGGCCTTCGCAACTCGTCTTCTTCACGGTAACCTGCCTTGTCCATGCGATCGGAACTCAAGCGACTGTTCGGTCGTGCGTGACATGGCGAACATCCCGAAGCTCACCGACAGTTGTAGCCGGAAGGGGAACGGGCGACATCGCCACGCGCTTTGGCCGGTGGCCACCGGCCAAAGCGCTAAGTCGCTTCCATCGCACAAATTCTGGCCGTGCAGATATCAAGAGGGCGGCGGATCCCGAGCGCGAGATCGAGAAGTTGCATGCCAAGATTGGGCACTTCATTATCGAGCGGGATTTTTGGCGAAGAGGTCCGGAAGATGAGCGCCCCGGACCGTCGCGCGCTCGTTGACCGCAACCATTCCGACCTGTCGGTTCGCCGCCAGTGCCAGCTGCTCGGCGTTGCGCGGTCGGGCGTCTACCGACCCCCGCCTCCCGCAAACGACGGTGGCCGATCTGGCCCTGATGCGCCGGATCGACGAGCTGTTCACGGCTTGGCCGTTCCTCGGCTCGCTGCGGATGACGGCGATGCTGCAGTCGCAAGCGCAGCCAGCGACTGATGCGCATCATGGGGATTGCGGCGCTCGGGCCGAAGCCCCGCACGAGTAAGCCGGCGCCCGGATACAAGATCTTCGCCTATCTGCTGCGAGGGCTTGCCATCGAGCGGCCGAACCAGGTCTGGTGCGCGGACATCACTTCCTCTATCCGGTGGCCGTGATGGACTGGCGAGCCGGGCGGTGCTGACGTGGCGGCTGTCGATCACAGCATGGACGAAAACCTCGCGGCCTGCCCAAGGGTGAAGCCGGTACAAAACCTCACATCAAACGGCCCCGTGGGCGTTCTCAAGCCTTGTACAACGGTCGTCGCCTTCATCAGGCACTCGGTAGCCGCACGCCGACGGGCGTCGGGCGCGAAGGGATCGGCGATTCATTGACATGGCTGCGGACATGACGCTGCGCGTGGACAACGCTATGGCGTCTTAGCACGAGATCAGCTATGAAGGGCCATCCGCATCCAGGGAGAGTCGCGTGGAATGGAACTGCTGGGATCCGAATTATTGGACGGCTCCGTACACCGAGCAGCAAGAGCTGGAGCGTGCGACGCAGGACTGGGACAACACGCCGGATCAAGATAGTAGGGAGGTTGGTGCGGAGCCGAACTGCAGCGATCCGAACGACTGGATACCCTGGTACGCTGAGCAGCAAGAGCTGCAGCGTGCGACGCGAGGCTGGGACAGCACGCCGGCGGATCAAGATAGCTTTCAGCAGCAGCTGAGCCATTTGCAACTCAGCTCATCCGAGGAGAGCTCCGTCGGGCTGAGTTCGTCCGAGACTCGACCGGTTCGCGCGGACATCGACAATTCGATGTGGATGTCGCCGGAATTTAGCCTGCAGGACAATCGGTTCAGCAGTACGCGGTATAGTGTCGACATTCCTCGCGCACAGCTTGCTGGCTCAGCTACCGCGCCATCGCAGTCTGACCTGCGAGATAGGGCATTCAGTAGCATGCGCTACACTGGACAATCGGAGGCGCAGCCTGCGACGCGGACGAAGGATAGTAAAAGCCGTGGACTATTTTCTCGGGTTAAATCGGGGCTCGGCAAAGTCTTGGGAGGGGACCGTCGAGAAAAGTCGTCCGGCGGCTGGGCCTCCGAGGTGGTCTATTCCGAGCTTCGCATGGATTTCGCGAAGCGCGCTCGCCCCTCCGATGCGGACCTGGAACTCATTGAACAGTTCAAGTTAGCGTTGGCCGGCGCGAACCGTAGGCCGAGGACCATTGCGAACTACGAGAGAGCTCTCAAAAGGTTCAGCGAATTTATTCAACCCAACGGCGTGACGCTGAAAGACCTGCTTGGCCACCCTGATCTGCTGGAGGCATATAAGGATGGCTTGTTGAAAGTGGCGAAGGCAGATACCCGGACTTATTTGGGTGGTGCGTTGGACACACTCCGGCATTTTTGGGCCGGAGGTCCCATATCCGCCCCCGCGTGGGTTGATGCGCAAGCTCAACCGATGCATTCTGAAGACGAGCAGCTCATCCGCCGGTTCGAGGAAGCCGTCAAAGCGTACAGAATTGTTCCCGATGGTAGCAGGGGGCGAGCGGACGGAAGGGTTCCTGCGCCTACCGTTAAGTCTAATGTGCAGGCCCTTAGGGCATTTGCCCGTTGGCTCCGAGAAGGGGGCAACGCTCCGCTGGCTACTCGCGTTTATCACGATCCAGAATCACTAGCCGCCGACATTGACACGTACAGCGCAGAGGGTGGGGATCGCCGTCGCCGTCTCGACACGGCAATATCTCACCTTCGGCGGCTCGGGGGTGAGGGGCTCCAAGGGGTGGGTGCTGGGCCCCGACTGATGGGGCGCCAAACCCACTATCCTTATCCCGAGGATGGCGGCGTCATTGATGGCATGCTAAAAGAAGCCCTCGACGAACTTGGACCCAATGCGACTCGCCGACAGAAGCTCAACGTCTCACGCCAGGCTTCCGAACTACGTAGGTTTAGTGATTGGCTTCAAAGAGAGGCGAGGGAGAGCATAGTCAGCCGGCTCACTGGTAGTGATCAGCAGCAGCGGTCATTGTACAGAGATTTCAAGGAGTGCGCCGCCAGCGCGGGACCAGCCGCCGTGAGTTTCAATCGGCTTCGACAGTACCTGGGCGCCGAGCCCAAATCCAATCGGGATCTCTATCGCGACAACACCCTCCGCATCGATGGTTCGGCGGAACAAGAGCTGAGCAGGAGAAAAAAGCTGTCCGAGGAAGGTTGGGCTGTTCCGCCGGAGCGGTCGCAAGGGTGGGCGTCGTCATCCGATGCTCACATCGGGGCTTTGGGTGTGGGCACCTCGTCCGACGCTCGCACCGGAGCGGTGCTCGGCGATACCGAGTGGCTGACGGACGACCACATCGAGAGAGACTACGAGCTCCTGCGGCGGGAGTTGCGGCGGACCAATTTGGATTTCGCGAGACGGACGCGCCTCGTGGATCCGGCCATAGCGCTTCAGCTGAGTCTGGCGACCCGTAGTCAGGCGCAACGCGACTTTCTTCACATAGTCCGTAATCGACATGGCGAGGACAACGCCGATTTCGTGTTCCTGCCAGTGAGCAATGCCAGCGAAGCCAATAATTTTGGCGGCTCTCATTGGTCACTGCTATTGGTTGATCGCCGCAATCGGGCAAGGCCGATTGCCTGTCACTACGACTCCGCCCGCCCAATCAATCATGAGCCTGCAAAGAGGTTGGCAGCAGTGCTCGGCCTCCGCTTTTTTAAAACTGCTACCATGCGCCAGCAAACGAACAATCACGATTGCGGGGTTTTTATGGTGGATGGCACCCGGACGCTGGCTGGGCGATTGGCGGAAGGATCAGACTTGCTGAACCTCGACAATCTCCGCCCTAATCGGGAGCGACTGCAAACCCGACTCAGAGCCCGCACTCAAGGCGACAGTGGAACGTCAAAGGGGATGAGAGATCGGGCTCGTGACGTAGGGAGGCAGTAGAGCCCGGCGTCGGCGAGGGTGTCAGTAAGGATGTTTACTAGCATCACAGTTGCCTTTTGTGGAGTTTTCTGAATCCATGGGCGACCATGATTCGAAGATCGTGGACGCAGGCAGCGTCGATCGAAGAAACGCTTGCGTTATGGGCCGCGTCGCTTCGTGAAGTGAAGAAGCGGATACGGCCGTTGTTTGGGCAAGAGCGTGTTGCGAGGAACGCGGGCCTTTTTCTGGAAGGCCTGCTCGGCGAAGAGCAACGCAAGAGAGGTTGGATGCGCGCGGAGGTGGCTGGCGATCCCGGTCCATGGCGGCAGCAAGCGATCCTGGGTCGGCGCGATTGGGACGCGG
The DNA here is from genome assembly GCF_029714305.1 of Bradyrhizobium sp. CB3481. NCBI lineage: Bacteria > Pseudomonadati > Pseudomonadota > Alphaproteobacteria > Hyphomicrobiales > Nitrobacteraceae > Bradyrhizobium > Bradyrhizobium sp. CB3481. Next base: position 5,767,614 of record NZ_CP121647.1, on the reverse strand, counting down.
ATGCTTTGCGCGATATCGTTCGCGACTATGTCATCGAGCATTTGGCGGACGACGATGCGGTCCTCGTCATCGACGAGACCGGTTTTCTCAAGTAAGGCAAGGCATCGTGCGGCGTGGCGCGGCAATACACCGGTTCGGCAGGCAAGATTACGAACTGCCAGATCGGCGTCTTCGCCAGCTACGTTTCGCGCCACGCCACATCTTTCAGATCCGCATAATGTGTTCACTGAAGGGCCTCGAGCGTAACACATTCGGTATGCAGGTTTCGTTGCCGTCGTATCTCGGAATTCCCCGTAATCGCTCTATGCTTTTTCAAGCACGAAAGGCTGTCCAGGTGCCCCTACCAAATTGAGAGCAGAAGGTTGGACCTGCGTATTCGTCCGCGGCGGCCCCGACGGTAACTGCTCCCACAAGTGAATTGCCTTGAACATCCCCATCAAACTGAAAGTAAATATTCATCGGATGGTTTTCCATTTTCGAAGAAAGTGACACCGCCGCCCCCGATATACCTCCGAATATTGCTGCAGATCCAAATCGTCCGTGATGAAGCCCCTTTATTGTCCCGTCTCGTAGTTGTGTTATTTCGAGAGTATGCCGTGCCTGCACAACCAGATAGGTGATGTCTACTTGCCATGTTCCAGATAAATCACTTTGAGCTTCTAGGAACCTTCGGCTATCGATGGAGGTCAAGGGTACGATCCGAAAGGCTTCTGCAATGGAAAGACCTACTAGCTTGGCCTCAGCTGTTGACTGGATGTTTAAAGGGTCAATGGACAATGAGGAGTCGGTTGTCCAGAAATCTTGCAGCTTCACACGGTGCCGATCAAACGCAAATTCGCGAATCTGCCTCCCCGTCACTTCGACTTCACTATGCCACAACAGATGTAGTCTGGGAGAAATCGCTCCATCGGGGGTGCTGATTTGCGCGATGACGGGAGTATCGTGCAACTGCTCGAGAATTGTCTTGAGAATCCGATCGTGCTGGTCAAAGTCAGGTGACGGATTTGAAAACCAGTCTTCCAGCGCGGTGACTGCACCCACAATCTCCTCCTTTCCGACCTTCATTCCTCGGCCGATGGCATGGTGAGGTGACCCATTTAACCAAGCCGCACGACACAAATCTTTCCGTCCAATGAGAAAACCGGTTGATTGCGGACCTCGAATGCATTTACCCCCAGAGTAGATAACGAGGTCGGCGCCGCGCGCGAGCCATAGGTCCGGGTTTGTAGGTGCTAGGCTCGCTGCATCGACAACTATCGGGACATTCGGAGCTAGGTCGCGAAGTCTCTCTAGTCGGACAAATCCGGCAGGCTCTGCACGTCCAAGAACGCATATCATTGCGGGCCTATTTGACAGTGCATTTCTCAGCTCGCGCTGATCTCCAACCTCGACAAGAGTGCCTCCAACGTGGCGGATGGCAGTGTCGTATGGAAATCTGTGTGATTTGATGACAATTACGTCGGATGAAATGTCGCCTGTGTCAGGCAAGCGTAGCATCGCTTCGGGGTCATTCCCCGCAATGCAAGCGGCGGTCGCGAGCGCGAGAGCGGCCGTGCTGCCAGCAGAAACAATCCCCCACTGCGCGCCAGTTAGCTTGGCGATATAGGCACCTGCTCCTTCGGCGAGCTCATCTAGATCAACAAAATGCCGTGAAGCGGCCGCCATCGCGTCCATGACCCTCGAGCTGGGATTGCTGCCGCCGTAGTTCGTTCGAGTGCCTGTACAATTGATGATCGGTTCGACGCCGATACGTCTAAAGACCCAATCAGCGCAGTTTGCCGTTGCTTGAACAGCTTGTGGTCGACGTTGCATGCCTAGCTTCTTGGAAGTGACAATTCGCCAGCGATATCCGATCAATCGATGCTACGGTTCTGATTCTGGGTAAACTACTAATGATGGTAGTTGGACGGAGCGAAAGATTGACGCAGCCCGTGGTTGAGCTCTTGTAATAACCTGTTCGGCGCTTGGTGAGTCCACGCGTTCACCGCGATGGATGCGCCCGTTCGTGGGTGAACTGGATCAAAGTGCTAAGAAATGCTTCGTTTTAGCTGCGCCATAAGGATACAGAGATCCCGAGCGTTGGAAATCGAGAGCTTGAAAAAGGGTGTTCAGAATTTCTTCCCAGTTAATCCTAGGCGAACCCACGCGCCGACCATGTTCGATAATCCGGCTGCGGGACGTTCCGACGTCAGTTTTTGAATGGTTCCTCTCTTTCGTCTGTTGGCATTCGGCGGACATCCGTGGGTAGGCAAGCTCGTGGGCGTAGTGCCTTGATCAAATCCGCACGCTGGGCGAGAGATTCACATCAAGCGTGTTAGCTGAGTGAGTGTGATGTCGCATACAAACGGCGTCATTGGTGAGCGCAATCTGCATGATCTGCTCTTTAGGCGCGGCAGAACGGCTTAGCCTCTCGATCTTCCTCAATGTGCGGACGTATTAGGCCGCCGCCTCGCTGCGGTGATCTCCGGATTGACAAAAGATCTCGTCGGCCTTGACGACGGATTTTTGGTTATTCCCGAGCAGCGCGTGTTTGAACGATTTGGCGCGCTTCGCAAACAGCCGCCAAAAAGATTGTTACGTGCGCGCGTAGCCTAGCCATCTGGAACGCAAGTGCGTCACATATATGACAGCTCGAAAGTCGATGGAGGAGGGCGCTTGTTGCGACTACAGGTGTGAGAGGCCGACCCGTCGCGCCGTGTGTGCTGAGTCCGCAGGAGCGAGTGTACTTAGAGAGAGGCAAGTTCGTAGTCATCGTGTTGCCCGGTCGCTATCTGAGCGATGCCGCGCGATGCTGCGAGCGGTGGACGGATGGCTTGCCAAGCAAGTCCGTGGCTGCCGAAATCAGCATCCATGAACACGCCGGTGGCAAGTGGCGCCGCCGATTTTTGAACGATCGCTGCGATGGCCTGCTTGACGAGGCCCGCCCTGGTCGACATCGCACAATCAACAACGATCAGGTCGTAGCCGTCATCGAGCGGACGTAGCGCACGAGGCCGGTCGGCGCGACGCACTGGTCGATCCGCTCGATGGCTGCGGAAACTGGCGTTTCCCACACCACGATCCGCCCAATGTCGGCGGCGTTCGGCGTGCAGCCGAACCGTAGTCAGACATTCAAGCTGTCGAGCGATCCGCTGTTCGTCGACAAGGTGCGCGATATCGTCGGCTCGCGGAGACATTTGCCGAAGCATTTGATAAGTCGCGCCGCGTTGGGCGGCCATCCGCTTATTGGCGAGGCGTTCCCCTTTTCCACTGGGTACGCTCGTCCGAGCTGGTGCGACGGCCTTGCCCCTATAATGATCGAAACGCGATCAACCCTTCTGCCAGAAAGTCGGAGCGAACGGAGCCTATTCCGATCTATCGCTAAACCGGAATGATCCATCACATTAGCTGATGTCTGTCACCCGCCTATTGCTTCCCAACGATATTGCGTCTGCCCGAAACGAGTTTCCGCCTAAGGACAGGGCATGGCATTTCCGCCTAAGTGCGTTGGCTTACTTCCGCATCGTGTTGTGCAACCTGAAGCGACCGGAGCGATTTGTCGGCTTCGAATGGAGAGCGCAAAGATTGCTAGTCGTACGAGCCGACTTCGTACGGGACGGACAGTTGTGCCATCTGCGCGCGTGACGTCGTGGGGTCCGCAAGAGCTTCAAGTCGACATCAGGCCTGAACACGTTCGTTTTTTAACGAGCGATAGCCGCGCGTTGCCACCGCAACCAGGAGCAGGGCTGGCGCCGGTCACGCCCATCCAACGGCTGCCTTCATGCAACGCGTCCTCGTTCCTCAGCTGAACACGACCCGTTACGTCCTAACCCTGACATCTACGATTTCTGTTTTCCTACGTGAAAAACATAGGGGTCTATGTTTGCGTACTTTGTGGGGGACTTCAGTGCAAAAGAATTCGGTTGGATCGGTGTGGATCCAGGATAAGCTTGTGTGCCCTTGGCCGTCCGGGAGGTCGATAGTATCGCGATGGATCGCTACCAGCGCCTTAGTTGTTGGGGCATTTTCGTCCTCACTTTCTCTAGCTCAGGCCGAGTCTTTGGACGATCTCAAGCAAGAGCTGAAACGTCTGCAGGCTCGCGTCCAATCACTTGAGGCGACCGAGCAAGCGGGATCGCGCGCCGACCGTGCAGCCGCTAAGGCAGCGAGAGCGGCGCAGAAGGAGGCGGAGGAAGCGAGAGCACGCGCGGAGGAGGCGAAACTGCAGGCTGAAGCCGCTCGTGCGAAGGCGCAAGCAGCCCAGAATGGAGTAGATCCACTGCAAGGAAGTTTTCCTGGGAGTATCCGTATTCCCGGCACCAACACGTCCATCAAGGTTTATGGCCAACTTAAGCTCTTTGGTTACGGTGATCTCGGGCCGCGCAACCGATCCGATACAATTTCAGTTCCATCCATCCCGCTATCTAGTGGGGCGCTGGGCGCCAAGACGCCAGGAGATGCCAGTTTTGGCGCTCGCTATTCTCAAGCGTTTCTTGAGTCGAGAACGCCGATTAGCGAAAGCTTTGGAGGCGTCCGTACCTTGTTTCAGGTCGATTTTGGGGGGCAGTTGACTGATCCTACGACACAGTCGGCTACGTCCAGTTTTACGATGAGGCTCAAGCAAGCCTTCGGAGAATTTGGCAGGACCGATGGTTGGGGGTTGGTGCTTGCGGGGCAAGCCTACTCGCTCTACGCCGATTGCCCACTTATCCCGTTAAAGACCGTCTCTGATTGGACCATCCCGGCAACCACTTGCACCCGCCAAAGTGCAATTCAATACAGTAAAAGCTTTGGGCCGACCACGCTTAGTGTTGGCTTGGAGAACACGTATAACGACGTCACAAGCACCACTGGAACGAGCTATCCGGATTCTAACGGCGGGGCGGGATTTAGTCTGAGTGGAACTCCAGATGTCACAGCGCGAATTCTGTGGCGTGGAGACAGCGGGTTTTTTGCTCTCCGAGGAATGGTGCGGAACATCGAGATCAATAATGGCGCTGCGCTTCCTGCTCAACGATATGACGCGTCTACTCGCGGCTATGCTATCGGCGCGACCGGAGCGATCAAATTTTTGGAGAATCGCCTGACACTCGTGGCAACAGCAAACTATGGGTCCGGTATTGGTCGTTATCTGGCGAGCGTCAGTAGTGGATTTGGTGCCGTGACGAACTTTGGATTGCCCGGCGTAACCGCTCAAACAGCTCAAATCGATGCGGTGACAGTGATGGCTGGTTTTGTTGGCCTGCAGTATCAGTTCCTTCCGAACCTCCAGAGCAATGCCTTTGTTTCGGTTGCCAGCCTCAGCTATCCCAACTATGTCACCCGATTCACGACAACAGCGAGTGCGATCAACAGCAGCTTGTGGGCCGCAAGTGTCAACCTGATCTACAGCCCTGTGCCATCAGTTGACCTCGGTGTTGAGTATCAATACGGGTCGCGCACGCTGTTGGTCCCAGGAGCGAATGGAGTCGTGGGTGGAACAGCTGACCGTGTTCAGGGTATGGTACGTGTTCACTTCTAGCGCTTGAGCCTGTCGCATGAGTAGGCGCCTTAAACGCTCTCTTACGAGAGGGCGTCATTGACAACGAAGAGCAAGGGAATCGTCGATGAGAGGTCTCGTGAAGGCATCCCGCCGGCGTTACAAGTCGCTTCTCGCCGTTGAAACTCGGCGAACGAACAATCGCGCGCGTTGCGGCACGCTGGCCTTCATCAAATAGCTCGATATGGCTGGCCGTAACACGCTGTCTGCTAGAGAATACCCATGTTCCTTTGACGTCGACTTGAGAGCTCTATTTCTAAAATGCCAGCGCGTGCAATTTCATTTTGAGGTCCTGCGATGGCCTGATGCTATGCCAGCGGTCTCCGGAACCGGCGTAATTTTTGAAAGCTGGATTCGGCGTCGGCAAACATCACGATTGATTTCAGGAGAGACCCGAGATTGTATCCCTGGGCGAGCAGGCCGTACTCGCCATCGATCATCATACGGAATTATCATAGACCATCTTTGACCGCTCGTCCGCCGCCGGAAGATGTCCTGAATGACAGAAGCAGTTCTCGACTCGAGATCGGCATCCGGCACGATCCCCAGCGGTACCGATCCGGTCCAGGTGCGCGGAAAACTTTCGAGCCTTGGAGGTATCCAAGGGATAAGGGACCATGTCGGCGCTAGCCTCCACATGCACTTGCGCGCGATGCAGCCTGTAGAGTTCGTCGAGGCTTGCGATCAGGGCTTTGGTGCCTGCTACATGAGAGAATCCAGTACCGTCTCATGGCGGCAGCGGCTAGTGCGCTACAGTTCCTGGTAGCCGCCGCGAAGGAGCAACTCGTCACTTCGCAAGCGTCGTGTGCTCGATAACAACGGTGCTGGCGCGGGGCCGCTCGTATTCCCCGGCGCCCCCGGTGACATTTATGCTGTTCCCATAGCCGCTATCGCTATCAACGACGTTCGGCAGCGTCGCGCGTCCGGCGAGCAGCACGCCGAGAACTCTGTCATCGAGATTAGGTTCATGCTCGGCAGGCCGTAAATTGCCGCGGCTCGAGGCCGCAGGCTCATAGGTGTCGAAGCCGGCTTCTTATGCGAGGATCGCAGAAAGCGGGCTATAAGCGGCGATAAATGTGGATAGGGCGATCTCCACCAAAGCCGTATTCACCAAAGAGCTTGTTCTTCCGAGATCATTTTCCCCCGGGCGCCACACATTATCGCGTGCGCGCAACCTTGGCAGCTAATTATTCGATGGACGTCATCCGACTGTAGCAATTCGAGCTTCTAAGGTCCTGCACGTCAGCGGACACCTCCAAACAAGATTGGCGATCCGATTGCCGTGCTCCGAAGCGCTTTCACGAAAGATGTAGAAGTAACGTCTATGGCAGCCGTATTCATTGATGGCATCGATAAGAATTACGGCCCGACGACTGTCTTGCGTCGTGTGTCGCTGTCGATAGCGGATGGTGAGTTCCTGACCCTGTTGGGGCCATCGGGGTGTGGGAAGTCGACCCTGTTGCGTATCCTGGCCGGGCTTGAGGTACAGGACTCGGGATCGGTGTCGATCGGCGAACGGGTCGTGGATGGAGTGCGGCCGAAGTGGCGAGACGTCGCCATGGTCTTTCAGTCCTACGCGCTCTATCCGCATATGACGGTCGCCTCGAACATGGCGCTACCGCTTCGTATGCGCAGGCTTTCGGCCGTCCAAAGGCTTCCTTTTCTCGGTCGCCTGCTCCCCGGAACGGCGCGGGTTGCTGCCGAGATCGACGCGGAAGTCACCCGCACGGCCAAGTCCCTCGGCATCGGCCACCTGCTGGCCCGCAAACCGGGGCAGCTCTCTGGCGGCCAACGCCAGCGCGTAGCCGTCGGCCGGGCGATGGTGCGCCATCCAGCTGTCTTTCTGATGGACGAACCGCTGTCCAACCTCGACGCCAAGCTGCGTGTGCAAATGCGGGCCGAGATCAAGGAGCTGCACCAGCGGCTCGGGGTAACCTTCGTCTATGTCACGCATGACCAGGCCGAGGCCATGACCCTGTCGGATCGGGTGGCGGTGATGCTCGACGGTGAGTTATTGCAGGTCGGTCCACCGCAGAACATCTATGCCTATCCGGACGACCGGCGAGTCGCAGAATTCATCGGTTCACCCAAGATCAATATACTTGAGGGCATCGTGCGCGAACGCGGCCTGATCGATGTAGCTGGATCGACCCTCACGATTGCGGTCGATGCATTCGCCGGCGCGCATCTCGCTCTCGGTATTCGCCCAGAGGCGTTTCATCTCGCGGACCACGGCGGGCAGGGCACATTGACCGGTTCCGTGCGCATGATCGAGCATATGGGCTCCGATCTCTTCGTCCATCTCGACCTGGCGGGCGTCGAGCATCCGTTGATCGCACGGCTGCTCGCCGAACGTGCTCCTCATATTGCTCCCGGCCAGACCTTGCATGTCGGCGTCAGGTCGGACCGCATGCTTCTCTTTACCCGTGACGGTCGGCGTTTGCGCCGCGAGGTGCAATCCGGCGGGGTATCGGTGACGAATATCCGGGAGATCGCTCGATGAGCGAACCTCTTGGTCTTTCCACCGCCTCCGACGAGCCGTCCGTGACCGGTGACGTTCGAACATTTTCATCTCCCGCCGCTTCACCGGCCCGCGGGCGTGCCTTTATGGAAGCGCTGGCGGCCTGGACCCTGGCAGGGCCTGCCGTTTTCCTACTGCTCTGCCTTTTCTTCCTGCCGGTGATCGGCGTATTCGTCATCGCGCTCACCGACTGGCAGTTCGGGGCCCGTTCTCTCTGGTTCGTCGGCCTCGCCAACTTCCGCGAGATTTTCGCCGACGCGGGCTTCAGGGCCTCGCTCGTCAACACGGTTATCTACGTTCTGATCGTCGTGCCAAGCACAGTTGTTTTCGGCCTCCTGATCGCGCTCCTCATAGAGCGCGGACAGAGCTTGCGCGCCTTCTACCGCGCCATTCACTTTCTGCCCTTTATGGCCACGCTGACGGCCATGGCCATCGCTTGGGAGGCGCTGCTGCATCCCACGATCGGCCTTGTCAATCAGATACTGTCCGCCATAGGTCTGCCGACCGCCAACTGGCTGCGCGACGAGAATACTACTCTCCCGGTGCTCGCCGTCATCGGCATCTGGCAGAACCTCGGCTATGCCATGGTCTTGTTTCTAGCCGGTCTTAAGAGCATCCCGCAGGACCTATACGATGCTGCCGATGTCGATGCTGCCGACCTTTGGTTTGACCGGATGCGCACCGTCACATTGCCGATGCTCGGGCCAGTCTTGATGTTCGTCATCATCGTCGTGGCCCTGAGGGCTTTTGAAGCGTTCGACACGATCCAGATCCTGACCCAGGGCGGCCCCGGCCACGCCTCCGAAGTGCTGCTCTATACTCTCTATCGGGAGAGCTTTGAGTATCTGCGCGCCGGATATGGCGCTGCCGTTGCCGTCGTCTTTCTCGCCATCATCGTGACGCTCACACTCGTTCAGGCTCGGCTTATGGACAGGAAGGTGCATTATCAATGAGCACCACAAGTTCTACCAACCGCCTATCGCTGTCCGCAGCCATTCTTCGACATGCCGTGCTGCTGGTCACCGGAGCGCTCATTCTCGTCCCTTTCGTGTGGATGGTGTCGCTGTCAATCAAGCCGCCGGGCGAGATCTTCCGCGCGTCCTTTTCCTTCTGGCCTACCCAATTCTACGGGTTCGAGAACTATACGAAGGCGCTGACAAATGCACCGTTGTTGCGCTACATGGGCAACGGCCTGATCGTCTGTGCGCTGATCCTGGCGGTACAGATCACCGTCTGCGGGCCCTGTGCTTATGCTCTGGCGAAGCTGCGGTTTCCCGGCCGCGACCTGCTCTTCGGCATGGTGCTCATCAGCCTGCTGCTGCCATACCAAGTACTCTCACTGCCGCTCTTCATCCTTGCTTACCACCTCGGCATCCTCAACACATATGCGGCGCTGGTCTTCCCCTATGTCGTCTCGCCATTCGGCATCTTTTTGTTCCGCCAGTTCTTCAAGACCATTCCGGATGACGTAGTTCATGCCGCTCGCCTCGACGGGCTCTCCGAACTCGCGATCGTCTGGAGGATTATGCTGCCGATGGCGCTTCCATCCATTATCGCCTTCTCGATCTTTTCGGTCGTCAGCCACTGGAATGGTCTCTTCTGGCCCCTGATCGCCCTGCGGTCCGAGAACCTGATGCCCCCCCCGCTCGGCATCATTGCTTTTAAGAACGAAGAAGCCGGCAATGACTACGGCCCACTCATGGCCGCAGCGACACTCGTTGTTTTACCACTCGTCATTGCCTTCCTCGCTGCACAAAAATGGTTCGTCGAAGGACTAACGCGGGGAGCCGTCAAGTGAAGAGCCGCACAGGGTACGTGCTAGTATCGCAAATCCATCATGAAGCTGATCATCGCGCGCAATTTACGGCAGGCTTTTCTTACTACTCCGAAGCGCGCGCCGCGACAGAGGCTAAAGTCCACGCCGTGCAGCGCTTGTTGGCCCGGGTACAATAACTCCACAAATCCCAACGAAGCTCCGAGATGCAGTCAAAATCCACGCGCATAAGCGAAATCTGTACATTGGCCCCAGTTGTTCCTGCGCTTGTTGTCGAAAATGTAGCTTATGCTCGACCGCTGGCCGAAGCTCTGATGGCGGGCGGTCTGGTCGTAATCGAGGTGCCCCTTCGTACGCCAGTCGCGCTCGACGTTATTCGGGCAATGCTCGACGTCCCTCGTTGCGTGATTGGCCCTGGTACATTGGTGACCCCTCAGAATCTACGCTCGGCCAAACCGGCAGGCGCAATGTTCGGCGTGTCCCCTGGCACCACCGGACAGTTGATCTCAGCTTGCAAGGCCGAGGAACTACCGTTCCTTCTGGGTGCTTCCACGATGAGCGAGGCGATGGCGTTGCTGGAGAAGGGGGAGGACACGCTGAAACTTCGCGGAGGAGGCGTCCGGCGGTGTTCCTGCACTCAATTCAATCAGCGCCGCAATACCGCGGCTCTCATTCTGCCCGTCGGGAGTGATCACGCGCGAAAATGCAAGAGAATACTTGTCGCTACCCTGCGTCGCCTGCATTGGCCCGAATCGGGTCAAGCCTGTCGCCGCTATTCAAGCAGGCGATTGGGCAGAGATCGAGGCTTTGGCTCGCGAAACGGCAAAGCTGAGCACCTTGCTTTTCCATTACGGGCCACCATCGCCGGCCTGCCTTACGCATTGCAGCAACGAATATAGCCATCACCATCACAAGCAACATATGGCAAACACCAAACACATCGCCATCATTGGCGCAGGTATCGTTGGCGCCGTCACGGCGCTCGAATTGGCACGCCGCGGGCACAGGGTTACGATCATCGAGCCCGGCCAACCAGGCGGTGAGCACGCCGCAAGTTACGGCAACGGCGGCTGGCTCAGTCCGAGCCTGGTAGTCCCGCACTCGCTGCCGGGGCTCTGGCGCAAACTGCCAGGGTATCTCCTCAATCCGATTGGCCCGCTCACCATCCGCTGGCGCCATCTGCCCCGGCTCGCGCCTTGGCTCATCCGCTTTCTCGTTGCCGGCTTCTCGGTTCAAAAGGTCGAAAAGACCGCCCGAGCGCTTCACCCCCTCGTGGCCGATTGCCATTTACGCCACGACGAATTGGCGGCCGAGGCCGGCGTATCGGACTTGATAGAACGCAAAGGTCAGCTCCAAGTCTATCGCAGCCGTGCCGATTTCGAGGCAGAGGGAATGGCCTGGCACCTGCGCCGCCTGACCGGCTGCACCTGGACCGAACTCAGCACCGAGGAGATCCGCCGTCGCGAACCGACGCTCGATCCACGCTATAATTTCGGCGTTGTTCTCGACGGCTATAACTGCGTCAAGCCGGGTCTTTATGTCGCCGCGCTGGTGCGGCGCGCCGTAAGCCTCGGAGTCGAGGTCAAGCGAGCTCGGGCGCTTGGCTTCCGTTCCGAGGGCGACCGCGCCGCCGCTGTCGTGACAGACGCCGGCAACGTGGTCTGCGATGAAGTGGTGATCTCGGCCGGCATCCACTCCAAGGCGCTGGCGGCGGCGGCGGGCGACCGGGTCAGTCTCGAAGCGGAGCGGGGCTACCACGTTGAGATCTCCGACATGGATCCGTTGCCCACGAGCCGTGTGTTGCTGATGGATGGTCGGATGACCACCACGCCGTCGCGCTTTGGTCTCAGGATTACTGGACACGTCGAATTCTCCCACGTGAACGAACCCGCCGATTGGCGGCATGCGGAGGTTCTCAAAAGTTTCACCATCGGAGCCTATCGGCTTACCCGCAATCCCAACGGATTCCGCTTCTGGATGGGCTCGCGACCGTCAACTCCGGATTATCTGCCGGTTATCGGGCGGGCCAGCCGGCTTTCAAACGTCATCCATGCATTCGGCCATGGGCACATCGGGGTAGCGTCGTCGCCCAATACTGCCCGCGCTGTCGCAGATCTCATCGACAATCGCCCACCACCCTTCGAGCTCGCGCCTTATTCGCCACAGCGCTTTTCCTTCCTCGGCCGACTGCGGCCAGTCGCGCCCGGGCTGAACCGTCGGCGGCTGATCGCCAAAATGGCTCGAAGAGCTTGACCCCATGTCTTTCCGCTTCCTCATCGTCAGCTTCGACGGCCTGCGCCCCGATCTCGTCAGTCCTGAACTGATGCCCAACCTCTGCCGCCTGAAAACCGTCGGGGTGACGCTCGCCAACCATCGTACGGTCTATCCGAGCGAGACGCGCTCGGCCTTTCCAAGCCTCGTCACGGGCGCAACCACGGGCTGTCACGGCATGGTCGGTAATAAATACCTTGACCGCTCTGTCACTGCGCCGCGCTTCATCGATACCTCCGACGCCGTGTTATTGCGTCGCCTCGATCTCGAAAGCGGTGGCCGTCTCTATTCGGCTCCGTCGCTCGGCGAGATCATGGCGGCGGCCGGCCGTAGCCTCGCCGTGCTTGCAACCAACACTCCTGGTACAACTCGGCTCTTCCACCATAAGGCAGAGGACTTCGGCCACGTTCGCCTGTCCGGTCATTTTCGCGAGGCATGCACCCCGGACGATGTGCTCGCCGCCATCGAGGCGCAAATCGGTCCCCTGCCTCCGACGCCTCCGAAGAACGAGCCAGACCACGTTGGGCAACACTGGATTACTTCTGCTTTCCTGGACGTTGTTTGGCCGCAATACCGGCCTGATATCACGATCCTTTCGTACGGAGAGCCGGACGTCACCTCGCATTTCCATGGTACAGGCGCGGAGGCGACGCGTTCAATTATCACCCATTGCGATCGACAGTTCGGCCGTGTGCTCGACTGGTGGGAAGCGGAGGGAAGGCAGGCCGGCGTTCAGATTTTCGCGATCTCGGACCACGGCCATATCACCGGCCATACGCGCGTGTCGGTGGCCGATAGTCTGCGCGCAGGTGGCTTCAATCCCAGCGACGCGCCTGCTCCCGATGGTGAGGTGGTGCTTGTGCCAGGCCAGGTCGGAGCGCTCTATTTGGCCGATCCAAATGAGGCGAAGATTACCCGGTTGGTTGCGACCATTACGTCTGAGCCATGGTGCGGACCAGTGTTCACGAGTGGGAAGGACGAAATCAACGGGATCGCGCCCGGGAGCCTCTCAAACAACCTCGTTTTTGCGGATCATGTGCGTGCGCCGGACGTCGCCTTTTCCTTCCGCGCCGACGATACGGTCGACCCCTTCGGCCTCGTAGGCGGTACCTTCTATGACAATGATCGCGCTCCCGGTCTAGGCCTTCACGGCGGGCTGCATCCGAAGGAACTGGCAGCGGTGGGCATAGTGGGAGGATCGGCTTTTCCGGACGTTGGATCTGCGTCTACTTTATCCTCGGGGATTTGCGATGTGGCACCGACCATCCTTCATCTGCTTGGCATTGACGCGCCGAAGACTATGGGCGGACGGGTGCTTGACGAGCTGCTACGGCCTGCATCGCCTCCGGAGCTCTCCGTCCGCGGAGAAATCTTCGAGGCGCGACTGGGCAGCTATAAGCAGGTTCTTCGACGAGTGACGGTAGGCGACACCAGCTACGTTGAAAGCGGAATGGCCGAAAACTGAGACGGTGACGTCCCTGTCAACACCGTCCAGGTCGACAGTTATCTTAAACTGATCATCGACATCGACGAAGCGCGGAGGCATCGCAGTGCCGATGTCCATAAACTGTACAATGGAAGTCTCTCATGTCTGAGCAAGCATCTGGAATCGAACGGCTTCGTGGAAAGGCAACCGGCAGGAACGCAGGGACGGCGTATGGTGATTTCGTTTGGGTGGCCACCATCCCGGATCGAAAACCCCCGAGCATTTCGGAACAATCCGCCGACATTTTCTCAAAGCTTGATCATCTTCTGGCGCAACTTGGCAGCAACAAGAAGCGAATACTTTCCGCGACGGTCTACCTGTCAGACCTCAACCACAAATCGGCATTCGACGAAGCTTGGTGCACCTGGATCGGCGAAGATTCGCGCCATTGGCCTCAGCGAACTTGCGTAGGCGCGCAACTTTTCGGTGAAACACTCGTCGAAATTATGCTCCTGGCCATCAGGGACGATCCCAATTCAGTCGATAAGTAAGCGGATTTTATCAATCGGCGTTGGACCCGTCGGCGCTGCAGGGCATCGAACTTCAGCAGCACGGCCACCATCGCGCAAGCGCCTTGCCACTCGCCCATCAAAGCAGTTGTTGGCGATTTCGAACCATCAGCAAAACTGTAGCTGCGCCCTTCCTGGGCGACGATCAAGAAGAGAGGTGATCAAGCGATGAAAAATCCAATCGCTTCCTGGCTGGTTATCTCCAGCGTGTTCATTGCCGGCCTAGCGGTTGCTCTTAGCCTGACGTCACTCCCGACCGGCGCAGGCAATCCCAAGGTTCTGACCGTTTCGTTTTCGAACACCAACTACAAAGCCTTTCTCGAAGAGGCTGGCCGGCGATTTGAGCACGATCACCCAGGCGTGAGCGTCATTTACATGACTCCGGTCGCGACCCATCGCGAACATTTGGCGCGCACGCTTCGATTGGCGGTCGCTGGAGAGATCCAAGACATCTCACTACAGAGCTACGATCAAATTGCCATCTTAATGCGCCGCAAGCTGGCGATTCCTTTGAACGATTTCATCGATAGCGAAACGGACTGGAATTCCTTGGGCTTGACCGCCGCTTCGATGGATGCCTGCAAATTAGCAGACAAGGTCTACGCCTTGCCGTTTGAGAGTGCTACTCCGACGCTCTTCTTCAACAAGGACTTGGTGCGCCGCGCGGGCGGAGATCCCGATCACCTTCCAAATGACTGGGATGGCATTCTCGCCCTAGCAGGCAAGATCCATGACCTCGACGACAAGATCATCGGGGGCTTCTTCGACTACAACGGCAGCGGCAATTGGACCTTCCAGGCAATGATCACCAGCCAGGGCGGCCGGCTGATGAGCGAGGACGACCGCGCCATCACCTTTGACGGACCGGAAGGCCGGCGTGCGCTCGACATCATCCGCCACTTCGGTCAGACCGGCATGGTCGACATGACCCAGGACCAGGCCTTCCAAGCGTTCACAGCCGGTCAAATCGGTATTATCACCCAGGCGAACACCCAGCTCGCACCATTCGAAGAAGAAGCCAAGGGGCGCTTCGAAATCCAAACCATGCGCTGGCCTCTCTTGTCCGACAGAGGGCGAATTCCCATCGGCGGACGCGCTATGATGATGTTAACCCGTGATCCGCAAAAGCAGAAAATCGCTTGGGAATACATGAAGTTCTTGAG
Source organism: Bradyrhizobium sp. CB3481 (assembly GCF_029714305.1). Taxonomy (NCBI): domain Bacteria; kingdom Pseudomonadati; phylum Pseudomonadota; class Alphaproteobacteria; order Hyphomicrobiales; family Nitrobacteraceae; genus Bradyrhizobium; species Bradyrhizobium sp. CB3481. The sequence goes on along the minus strand of NZ_CP121647.1, from coordinate 5,752,372 downwards.
TAACCCGCAGATGCAGACTTTGCTGGCGAAAATGACCGGCACCACTCCGGTCAATATGATCGCCATCCGTGAGCCGGCGTATCTAGGTGAGTTCTATCGCGAACACCCGAACCAGCGAGCCGCCATCGAAGCGCTGCCACGGGTGACCGGCTGGTACACGTTCCCCGGCAACAACGCGGCGCGAATTTTCGAACTCCTTCGCAACCATCTCCGCGATGTGGCCATCAGACAAACTGATGTCGATAAGACACTCGCCGCAATGTCGAAGGACGTGAGGGACCTGCTCCCCTAGCCAATCCGTCGCCGGTAACGCCTTTCCTCGCGTGTTCAGGGAACACGTGCGGGGCGTTTCGCTGGGACCCGAAGCTGTCGGCGCGCTCGTGGCCGCCAAAAGGACACAATAGCCAAGGTCAATGCATATCGGCGACATCGACGAGGGTTCGTCAGGGCGTTCACGATTCGAGCTGAGGCGCCGCGGTCACAACGTTACGATGATCGAGCCGGGCTAACCGGAGGTGAATAAATCAACTCACGGCGGTGGCTCAGCTCAACTCTGGTGATCCGGCTATCTTGGTCGGGGCTCTGGCACAACATGCCGGCTCTCCTCGATCCAGCGGGTCGCTTATCATGCGCCGTACGCCATCTGCCACGGCTCGCGCCTTGGCTCAGTCACTTTCTCCTTGCCTTTTGCGGCGACCCGTCCAAAAAACCGTCCAAGCGCTTCAAGCCCTCGCCGCCGATTGCTTTTCGCAAAGAAATCAGCAGCATTTGCGGGTTGCCGCTGCCGGAAGGCAAGATACTGACGGTCGTCGCGCGTGCCGAGCACGAGATCGTCGCTCGTCAAGTTCATCCCGCGATGTCAGATGGGGAGCGCATCCGGCTAGGAGGTGACGGTCAGCAACGGCATAGGGGCAGCCAGCCCTTTCCCAAAAATCAAATTGCGCCTGAGTAAGGCCTGAGATCTCCTTACTTGACCGCCTTCGAGGGCAGATGTTTTCCAGAGCAGCGCGATGGCGGCTGAACCAACTAAGGATGACGAGATGAATTGCCGCCCAGCCCTCGTTTGTTCGGGATCGAAGGAGCGCATCGCATCGGAAACAGCGCTTCCTCTCTTAAACTAGCTCATTATCGAAACTGGAGCTGCGAGTAATCGCATTATCCGGGTGGCAAGATCGAATTATTCGATATTTGTCATTTGCCCGTAGCAATCCCGTTCTTCTAGTCCTCACGATTCGGTAAGAGCCGCAGAGGATTGCCCTCTGCGGCTCGGAATGCTCAATAGAACCCAGCTCAGAATATCAACCAGCTTATATGCCTTTTGAACAGAGCCTTGGACACCAATGCCACTTCATCCCCTGACGACCCAAATCGTGGGCAGCTACACAAAGCCGCATTGGTTAGCCCGTCACCCAAAAATGCGGGCCTTGGACGGTAGTTGGTGGCGTCCTGAGCCAGAGGTGCTGGCAGAGGCCAAGCGCGACGCAGCGCTGCTGGCACTTTACGAGCAGGAAAGAGCCGGATTGGATTTAGTCACCGATGGGGAAGCACAACGTGCTGCTTACGACCGGCACTTCCTTTCTTCGTTAAGCGGGATCGACAACACAATTCCTGTCCGCAAACTAGCATCGCCAATCGAAATCTCTTCAGAACGTGCCGATGCGCCCGAGATCAACGAATATCTTTCACATTCCGCCATCAAACCCCGGATAATTTCAGAAATCAAGTGGACCAGCTCGGTCACCGTTGATGAACTTCAGTTTGCCAAACTTCACACAACACGGCCGGTGAAGGTCACCGTCGTTGGACCGTTGACGCTCGCACAGCAAGTAAGTGATCATTTCTATAACGACGAGGAAACGTTGTTGTATGAACTTGCACGAGCTCTCAACCAAGAAATGAAGGCATTGCAAGCCGCTGGAGCTGACCTCCTTCAGGTGGATGAGCCTCATTTTCATGGTAGTCTAAGCACCGCTCGCAAATATGGAATGAAAGCCTTGGAGGAGCTTGTTCAAGGCATCTCTGTTCCCGTAACGACGCATGTCTGCTACGGTTATGCGCTAGTTCACCAAGAGAAGAGTAAGAGCCCGACTTATCCCGAAGCCCTGGAGATTCTTTCGGAGTGCCCAATCACAGCGATAAGTTTGGAGTATGAACAACCGAAGCACGAGCCTTCTTTGTTGCGTTACTGCGGCCAAAAGCATATTGTGCTTGGACTACTAGATCTTGCCTGCAAAGAGATTGAAAGGCCGGAGCACATCGCGCGTCGGATCGACGATGCTTTAAATGTTGTTCCTGCCGAACGGCTGCACCCTTCCTCCGACTGTGGCATGTGGTTCCTGCCAAGAGCATTGGCTTTTGGGAAAATTCGCTCGCTGGTTGAGGGCACTGAAATTGTCAGAGCTCGTTTATAGAGAATCCCTAGCCGCAGGTCGTTTGTCATTTCTTTAGCGCTTCCTCCAAGAAGCAGTGCGCCCGAACTGGGTGTGCTGTGAATCTCGTCTGCGCCACATCCGATGAGCGTACTTTCGCGAAATGGCTACACCCGCCGCGCAGTAATAACTTCAACTTCGAAGGGCATGTCGACGCATTTCTCTGCGCTTTGCGAGCGATCAAAGAGCTCGCTGAGCTCTGATAAGATTGCTTTCTTGCCCTTGTTGCCAATTGCCTTTTGGATGGTTGTGAAGGAGAGCGCTTGGTTTTTGAACCTTTCCCAATCGATGATTTCACTAAAGAGAAACGTATCGCGCCGGACATCCTCCAGGGCACCCTCGGCCTGTAAATCAGCTAAAATGTCAAACTCGAAGTAGCCCCCCTCAGGCTTGGAGCTCCGGTGACGGTCGTAGCTCGGAAGGGCTCTCTCGATGATCGACAAAAAACGATCCGCGAAAGAGCTTCCCCTGTCATACGGCTGATATTGAATGAGCGCGAGCACGCCGTTCTTTTGAAGAACGCGGCGGACCTCTTGAAAAAAGAGAGGGCGATCAAATCGGTGGATAGCGCTGGCGGCTGCGATCAGTTGGACTGAGGCGTCCTCGGCCGGAAGGCTCTCGGCGACGCCATTTGCATAGGTGATCGGCATTTGACCAGGCGTGGAAGTTTCGGCGTGCCGTCGCATATCGTCGTTCGGTTCAAGTGCGAGCACCCTGAAGCTAGAACCGAAAACAGCTGCCAAGCTTCGGGTAAAGAGTCCTGTTCCAGCTCCCACTTCGATAATGTTTCCGCCGACAGAGCTGGACAACATACTCCGGAGTTGTTTTGCAACGCGTGGCGGGTATTCCGGGCGGAAGTGGTAAAGGTGTCCCAGTCCGTCGAAATTGCTCCAAGGCCTGCACTCTCGTGCGGTGTGTTCCGAGTCCATTCTATTACTCTCCAGATGCGGGCGTGCAACCTTTCGAGGGGCACTCTTCGTTCGCTGAACGCCTGTTCCCGATCGGCCTCATTAAATGTGGTTTGGAGATGAGCCTGAGACGGAATGTCACCAGTGATTGCCCGGAGTTTCTGCGGGATGCGTTTGATCATTCGAGCATTCATGTGATCAAGAAGGGCAACGCGCTCTACGTTAGCAAGAGGCACTCTCGGGCATGGGAGGAACCAGAAACCAAATAGGTTTGAAACGGCATCCCATCGGCCGCGCGAATTAAGGCTGCTCGTCACGTCCTTGGCCGAGGGAACCGTCACGTGGGGTGCCAAGCGCGAACACACAGTCACCTATTTTCGTTTTGGCCGGAGCACGCCGGGCGAGAATCGTGCCTCCTTTTTCGAAGGTGATCGTTTCAGGAACACGCCAGGGCACTTCCGGGAAATGAATCCGCCCTGCTATATCTCCTTCCTTTACTGCATCACCAAGCTTAGCAAATGCCTCGAAGACACCAGCTTCCGTCGCATAGAGCAAATCGTGTGCAGGTTGCCTAAGATAGAATTGCGTTGGTGGTGCGGGCTCGCCGCTATCGTCGCCTACGAGGACGCCGGCATGGCGCAACAAGCGGGGCAGGCCGCGTTCAGCGGCTCTATAGGCCTCAACCGAAAAGGCCGCTGCGCCACCTAACTCCGTCGACATATGGCACACACTATGCTTCCGACAGGATCCAAGCAAAAGCTGTTCATCTCCCGTAAGGCCCTCAATTAAAATGCTGTTGGGCATCGCGAATGCTTCGAGGAACCCGAGAGCTTCTTTCCGAAGCGCTGGCTCCGCTGGTGCGACAAGGTGGGCGGCGGGGATGTACTCCAAAGAATAGCCCCCAGAGTGGAAATCAAAGCAGTAACGAACCATTGGTAGCAGGACAGTATCTATGTAGTGAGCAATCATCTGGGTCGGCGTACCGTCTGCATTTCCAGGAAAGAGACGGTTGAGGTTTCCTCCATCGATTGGCGAGACCCTCTGACCAGCCATTACCGCGGGTGCATTAACGCCTGGTAGAATGATGAGCCGCCCGCAAACCTGTCGAGGAGAGACATTGCGCAGAAGATTCATGAGCAAAACTTGCCCCTCATATTCGTCGCCGTGATTGCCTGCCATCAGAAGAACACTTGGACCATCGCCATTCTTGACCACAGTGATTGGCACTGGAATCCAGCCGTAGGCAGACTCCGTCGTCGAATGGGGCACGTGCAGGTACCCGTGTGCTATGCCATCAACCTCAAAATCAATATCTGTGCTAATTCGACTTTTCTGGCTCATTAGTGACCCTCCGGACTGAAGTTTAAGCTCCGCGTAAGGGTCAGACAAAGGCTCTTGCCAGGCACCAATGGACCCTGTCGCAATCAGCGGCCCCGACGTGTAGCCTCTCAGCATGAATCGGAGCGCATTCCGTGATCAATAAGGCAAGCGCTTCGCCAACGTGATCTCGGTGACATATGGAACATCTAGCCAACCGTCAGTGCTGCCAAAGAGGTCGAGAATATCGCGCAATGCCTTCAAAACCGCGCCTTCACCGCTGTTCGCAAGAGCTCTCCTTGTGTGACTGGTAGAGAGGCTCAACGATTCAAATTCTGATTTCGAAAGAGTCCTGTTCCACTTCCAGGACGCTTGGCGAACGCCCTGGAAATCGCTGTGTCGCGCGAGATCGGTTGCAAATGTCTCTTCCACAAAGCCGCCAAACCGATCAGGAAACGTACCCCTACGATAGCCTGGTACAAACTCCTCGTGAAACTCCTCATAAGCGTCGAGGAATGGGCTGTCCCACCAGCGCCGTTTGTTTTGCACTATTGCAATGACACCGTCGGAGGACAGCACTCTCGCGACTTCGTCATAAAACTTTGGCAGGTCGAACCAATGGGCTGCTGATGCGGCGCTAGCCAGAACAGCCGCGTTATTGCTAACTGGCAGGGCTTCAGAACAACCAGCTACAAATTCGATATTCGGATACAATGCCGATGCGCGGATCGCCTGATGCCGCATATCATCATTCGGTTCGATCCCCAATATTCTATCAGCTTCCCGGAGAGCGCCAGCGATGCGGCGGGTGAATATGCCTGTGCCGCAGCCGACATCAATGGCGAGCCTGGGCTCCCGTGAAGGCGGAAGTGCTTCCAACATCCAGTTCGCGGCAGCATTCGGATAGTCCGGTCTCGTGGCCTGGTAGCGACCCGCCGCGCCGGTATAGATCGCCCAATTTGGAAACTCTTCACTGATTCCTGTCGAAACTTGCGTCATCTCTCGAACCCCATTGTAGATATCTGCCTGCATCAAAGGGACGCACGAAAGGAAAACAGGCATAACGACCGCCTCAACGAATTCATGCGCTCCGCGATTTAGGGCAAACCTTGTCACTGAGCGCGATCGGTTCAAGTTGCTTGATGTGAAGAGCATGTAGACCAGCCCCAGGAATGTCGAAGATCTCTCCATAGGGTTGGAATCCATGATCTTGATAGAACCGGGCGGCAGACGTTCTGGCATAGCACCACACAGAGGCACCTTTCCGCCTGTTGACTTCGGCGAATCCTTGTTCGAGCAACTGCCCACCAACACCGCGGTTCTGCATTTCGGGCTTGGTGGCCATGCCGCGAAGCCGCCAGCTTTCACCGCGTCCCACGAAGGCGTTGTCTGATGACTCTATCAAAAACGAGACGACCGAAACCAGCCGGTTGGCGTAAAAGGCCCCCATATGAAAGAAGTCAGACGTTGGGGAAAACGGGAAGCGCCAGTTCTTTTCTCCTGGCCGGAGTACACTTCGCCTCAATTCCTCGCCATCTTCCAAAGAGATGAGCCGAACCTCTACCTCCAAATTAGCCACTCTGTCCTGAAAGACGCCGGCTATCGGTTCTAACATCATTTTCTTCTCTCCATGGTTGCGATGTTCATTGCACCACTAGGAGAGGGCGCGGCGAATTCTCGAAATCGCTTGTTCTAGGACCGAGCGCGTCTCAGGGTTCCCGATGCCAATTCTGATTCCTTCTGGTGGTATCCAGCCGTCACGGGCATAGGAGGCACTGATTGCAACCTGAACACCGTGCTCAAGAATTTCAGCGGCGATCCCGCTGCTTGATACGCCTTTCAGCGGTATCCAAACGTGAAGGCAACCTGGGTCACTGGCGAGCGGCGTCCCCCTGAGCCCGCTTACGACAAGCTGATGACGCGCCGCGAGTTCGACTTTTACGGCGGCAAGTATTTTTAGGTCCTCGCCACTCGAAATCAGTTCAGCCATAAGAGCTGCGCTCACGGGGGACGCCATCCAGTATGTTGCCCGAACGCCGGGCCAGAAAGCCCGCGCGGCTTCAGTGCCATTCGGCGCGACGACGAATGCCAGCTTTAGACCCGCTGAAAAGCTCTTTGCCGTTCCGAGCAAATACCAGGAAAGCTCCGGCACGAAAGCTGAGATGGGTGGAAGCGGTGACGCGGCCAGTAAGCTATAAACATCATCTTCAATAAGTTGGACTTGGTGCCGGCGTGCGATCGCAGCAATCTCTTTCCTCCGGACGATGGACATTGTGGCCGTGGTCGGATTCTGAAATGTCGACAGCAGATATAGGGCGGCAACTCTCTCTCGTCGACAAACCTGTTCAAATGCATCGGGATTGATTCCATCCCCGTCGATTGGGACGTCTACGACCCGGATGCCATAGCGGCCTGCGAATGACCGAACTGGCGGATAGCTCAACTGTTCGACAGCAAGCGTCCGCCCGTTGCCAGCGATACTTGGAAGAAGCATGTGAATTGCTGTTTGAGTGCTGTGGGTAACAATTACTCGATCGGGATCTGGGATTTCGCCAAGGCGCCGCGCCACAAAAACCGCACCTTGCTGTCTGTCCTCTTCGGTCCCCATCCAGCGATGGGTCGCCATTAGTTCGGCCGGCGGACTCTTGGCCAGAACGCGGTTCAGGGCCTCAGACACTATCGGATTAAAGACATCAGGAACCGGAGGCGGATGATTCAGTGCGAGCCGGATCACACCGTCAGGGGAGATCGCTCTATCTGCAGTCTCTTTTGTGCTGAGGTTTGAGAGCGCTATCGCATCCATGATCAATTCCTCCAGGGCAACTATTGGTGGCAGTTTAGTTGCAGTCCTTGGCGCGATAGAGCGGGCTCGATGAGCAGGGCCAAGGCGATTGAAGCGATGACGGCAAAGCCTGTCGCGACTGGTATCGCTCTCCCGCGAATTGGTGGAACCTTGATCGCCGTGTTCACGTGAAGAACTGCCAATACGATAAACGCGATGGCGACCATGTCGGGAAATGCTGTGCATGGAACAAACGGGCGTACGAGGATCAATATCGCGATGAGTGGAGTGTCGTAGGAAACTGGGATTCCTGTGAACCGGACGTCAGCAGTAAGGCCAACACTCTCGAAATGGCTGAGCCGGATCGCACCTGCCAAAACCAGAAGCAAGCCCGCGACCAGCGACAGCACTGAGCCGTGGCCCACCAGAATGACGACCGCAGCTGGGAAAACGACGCCATGGACGAAGTCGGCAAAGCCATCGAAGCATTTTCCGAACTCTGTGGCACCCGGACGACGAAGGTGGCTCGTCTTGCGCGCCACATGTCCGTCCCAATGGTCCAGAAACCAGGTCCAAAGCATTGCTGCGACGCCGAGCTCGATCTTGCCGTTGAGGGCCAGGAACAGGCCGATAACGGCAAACAGATAGGCGAGGGCCGTGATGGCATTCGCGTAGTCACGCAGATACCAGATCATCGCCTTGCTCCTGCTGGCAGCGAGATGGAAGTTGCCGTGCGATGTGCGCCGCCCGTCGGAAGTGCAAAAATCTCCTCCGCCAAGCGCAGATCATCTTCGTTATCAATCTCGAACCAGCGGGTATCGCTGCAATCCGCGGCCGAAAGCTGCAGCTCTCGAGTCTCGACAAGAGGCGCGAGGATCTGCTCGACATAGGCCTTATGGTGCCCGCTCTCCACAGCCCGGTGCAGTGCCGGCACCAGCTGTTTGCGCAACGCGTTTGCCGAAAAGCGCGTCAGGTTGATCGTCTTGAAAAGGCCCCGAGCTTGCGCGTTGACGGGCGTCTGATTCATGATGAAGGTGGCCACAGAACCGTCCTCTGCAAGCTCGACCGCCGAGCCGCTCATTGATACGTTGAACGCCGCAACAGCCGCCACGCTCTGCTTTGTCGGTGAGATGGATCGAAGGGTCCTGTCTAGGACTTCGCGCTCGAAGAACACATCGCCTTCGAGAAAGATGGTGTCGCCAGCAAGCATTCTATGTCGGGCTAGCCATAGCGAATAGGCGCTACCGGTCCGATCGAAAATGGGATTGTGGACATATTTGATATCGACATTCTCGAACCGGTGACCGCAGGACTGTTCGATGGCTTCCTTGCGGTAGCCTACAACGATTGTTGCTTCGCCAATCCCGAGCTCGGAGAGCTGATGCAGCGCGTTGTGCAGCATCGGGATTCCGTTCACCCCTACCAAGGGTTTCGGAACGAATTCCGTGTAGGGGCGCAGTCTTGAGCCCATTCCTGCAGCGAGGATCACGGCCCGTGTACCATTGAGCATTTCAAAATCTCCTGGTGAGGTTCAGACTGCCGCTTGCCTGGTCTTCAGGCTGTTCAGAGTCTTGAGGACGCGTTTTAGCCCGGATTCCAGCAGGTCGAGCGGAACGCCAAAGCAGAGACGCAGGCCGTTTACGTCGCCAAAGGTGCTACCGGCAACCGACCCCACATCGGCTTCCTCCAGGAGCAATCGCGCAATATCGTCCGCGGATCGCACGGGACTTGCAGCCGGCAGAGCGGAGATAAGTCTACTCAGATCGAGATAGTAGAAGAATGAGCCTTTTACGCACGGCGTAGCCACGTCGTGCAGACCAGAGAGAATGCGAAGACCAGCGTTGCGAGCCACGATCAGGCGTTGATGCAGTTCTCGTTCAAAGCTGCCGTCATTGACTTGAAGGTGGTGTAGGACCGCGTGCTGCGCGACCACATTGGCATTCGAGGTCGTATGACTCTGCAGCTTCTTGGCTGCGGAAACGATCTCCGGAGGAGCTGCGAAATAACCTAGGCGCCAACCGGTGATCGCTAGCTCCTTGGAAAAGGCATTGACCAGGATCGTCCGCGAACGTACGCCGGGATGCGCCATAACGATCGATTCATGGCGCGCACCGGTGAAAACGAAACTGGAGTAGCATTCGTCGGAAATGATCCAGAGTTGATAGTTGATTGCGAGATCGCCGATATCTTGAAGAGTCGCTCGATCATAAACTGCGCCGGTAGGATTGTTCGGCGAGTTTATGATGATAGCCTTCGTGCGCGGTGTGACAGCGGCGCGGATTGCGGTGATATCGGGAATATAAGTCGGGGGTCTGGCATTAACGAAGACGGGCTTTGCGCCGGCGAGCAGAACTTGGGATGCGAATGTCGGCCAGCAGGGGCTGATGACAATAGCCTCATCACCCGGATTGAGTACCGCCAAGGCAGCGTCGAGCAATCCCTGCTTTGCGCCCGCAGTGACAACAATGTCATCCGTATTCCAGCCGATTCCTGTTTCCGCCGACAGCTTTTCGGCAATGCCCTTGCGAAGCGGCCTCAGGCCGATAGAATCGGTATAGCGGTTCGTTCCGGCATTGATGGCGGCAATTGCTCCTTCCCGTATCGATGATGGTGGCTCAACGATGACTTCGCCGGCCGCTAGATCGATGATCTTACGGCCAGTCGCGGCAGCTGCCTTAGCCGCCTCACGGGCGGCGCCAGTGCCCGAACCTGAAAGCAAAGACATCCGTTGAGCCAACATGTGCGCTGCTCCCGAGCTGATTATCGAGTTTGGGAAATTGATCCGAACTGCTTGGTCGGCAGGCGATCTCCTTGCCGACAATGCAGCCCAGATCACTTGCGGATGAGCGCAGCGCTTCTGCGAACGATGTGTCAGCGCGTCGATCAGGGCCCTTGGCAAGTAGATTGTGGTTGATGTTGCATCACGAACACCTGCAGGTGAGTTGAGACTAACCCGACGTTCATCAATCAATGAGTGACACGCTTCTGTCGTCTAGATCAATTGCTAACGTTGGTAGTTGACCGCAGCGCAAATTGTTGCCAATGGCTACGCGATTGGAGCGGCAACCGTGGCTAAGCCGTCGCAACAACAAGATGTTCGATCGTTGATGCTAAAAAGCCCATGCGCCCTGAGTTCATCGCGCTGCTTCGAGTTCGATGATTTGCAATCATTTGCGCGTTCTCGAGGCTCCGCGCCGAGCTCTAATCCCTAAGATTCTTGGTTTCTGAACCCCTCGGCTGCTAAGAGCGTTCTAGGGAAATTGGGTCATGCGTTGCGCGAGCCATTTTGCGATAGCCCACGAAGGTCCGTCGTTGACGGTTGGCCTGTTTTCTCCAATTGGAAATCCGGTCCGAAGGTGCCACCGCGACGTGGCTTGAGCGTCGCGACGCTTTCAGGTCCAATCAGGCGTTTCGTCGGGGCGGCTCCAGGATGCAGCAGATCTAGACGTACTGTGCTGAAGAAGAGATAGGCACGGTCGGATGATGTCGACGCGACAATCAGGCGCGTGGGGAGTGTTTATGTGTCTTGATCCAAACAATGAGCCGCCCGATCTGCATTTTTTGTGCGCTCAAAAAAGGTCTGGAAATTCGAGGCCAAACAATCCAGTGAACGGGGCAACTGGTGCCCTATCTATTGAAGTGCCTCGGCGACGATCTCTAGACACGCTGCGCTCGCGCGCACCACGCTAGCGTAGCCTGTTTTATGGTAGGGGGGGCCATTGAGTGTTAGTTGCTATTCAGCCAGTCGGTTCTGGCTAACTGGCGGTTGTTGTTGGAGTTTCTCTTGAGCGGACCTCCGCTGATATTCAACTACCAAATCGTCTCTCTGCCAGAGCAATAGAGGAGCCCAATAAAATAAGACCAACACCAAGCCACATCAGCGGTGTGGGAAATTCGGCAAACCACGCCCAACCAATTGTCAGACTTGCCGGTAAGTTGATAAAGTCGACTTGAGCGCCGCGGCCCAGACGCGCCAGAGCGTAAGCCCTCGTCAGGGCGACCTGCACCAGCATCCCCAAAGCACCGATAAGGAACAGCAAAGGCCAGACGCCTGGCGCTGGCCATATCCTTCGAGGAAGTGCCAGGGGCAGGCCATTGCAGAGCTCCAGAGCAAGAAACCTAGCGCTATCCGCTCAGGCGTCTCCATGCCAGAGATGCGTTTGACCATCATCGCCGACCCACTGGCGAGGGCCGCGCCAACTAGGCCGACGACAATCCAAACCGTCATGTTGCTGACGCTCGGTTGGACTATGGCAAGCATGCCCAGGAAGCCAAAGGTCAGCCCGATGATTGGCGTGACGCCTTGCCGCTCCTTCAAGATGAATGCGGATAATAGCAATGACCAGATAGGGGACGTGTAAAAGATAGCGGAAACAGCAGCTAATGGAAGTTTTGATGTGCAAAGAACGAATATTGCAGAATTCGCGTGTCCGCAGAGAGATCTACCAAAATACGCCTTGGTCAAGAAGAATCGCAGATTGGATGTGCGGCTTCTCGGCAGAATAAGTAAAAAAATGGGATCGACAACACGCTACGCCGAACGGAAACCTCCGAGGGCGGGATTGTGAGCGTGACGCTCTTGATGAGCGAAGACATTGTAACGAACATCAGGCTCGAGCAGGCAAGATAGAGTATGCCTCTAAGCTCCGCATCGCGCATCATTTGCACCGAGCCAGCTCAAGGGCTTAGAGAGATCGACAAGTAAGCACGAAAATAACACCTGCGGTTGTTATGGCGTTCGCCTGGTCCCAAAGGAATTCAACCATTGGAACGTCACCTATTCCGCAGCTCATTCGGCACGCCGAAGTCTTTCGCCCTTGCGAAGATGCGCTCCGCGATGCGCAAATCTTCGGTGCTGTCGATTTCGTACCACCTGAGATCGTCGCAACGCGCCGTGGCGAGCTGTAGGCCACGCCTTTCCACCAGATAGGCGAAAAGCTCCTCGGTACAGGCCTGCGTAGCTCCGGAGCCGATGATATCATCAAGAGCTGGAACGATCATTGCCCTGAGGGTCATCGCCGAGAACCGTAGCAGGTTCAGCGTCTTGAATAGTCTTGGACCATCCGCGGTAAGCTTTGCTGAGGTGTGCTTCATGCGGAAACCTGAGATGAAGCCGCGATCCGACAATAGAACCGCCGACCCTTGCATCAATGCATTGAAGGGGACGACTGCAGCCACATCGGTCGCCTCTCCGAACAACAGGTAGCGCAACGCATCCTCCTCGAAGAAAACGTCGCCCTCGAGAAGAAAGCAGTCTCCGGAAAGAAGCGCGTCCCGCGCCAGCCATAGGGAATAGGCGCTGCCCGTACGGTCGAAGACGGTCGACTCGACATACTTGATTTCAAGCTCGCCAAAGCGGCTGCCACAGGCATATTGAATGGCGTCCTTCCGGTAACCAACGACGATCGTCACCTCCTCGACGCCGACGGACTCTAGGTTGCGCAGAGCGTTGTGAAGGATCGGAGTTCCGTTGACCTTGACCAGCGGCTTCGGGCGTAGATCGGTCAGCGGACGGAGACGGGAGCCCAGACCGGCCGCGAGAATGACGGCTTTCTTGGGAACGTTGGCCATTTCATTCGGCTTAATCGCCACGGTGTATCGAGCCTTCATTCCCGCGCGTTGAAGCCTTGGTCGAGCAGCCTCCGTCGTTTATGGCTGTTATAGCGCGTGAAGTCTGCCGGAATTCATGGAAATGCGATTCCACGACTCGAAGGAGACCAATGATGGTCCTCGCCAGTCGTTCTCCGAACGAGAATGAGCTCGTGGCTGTTCGTCGGTCCGCGAGCCAAGTTCCGGCAGGGTTGCACAGTGCGGCTGCGTAGGGGCTGTTGCGTGTTTTGACGATACCTCCATGTAACGAGGGCACACGAATGCTCCTTTCGAGCTTGCAGTGGAGAGCCTGACAACAGGGAACGACCGCGCATGGTAAGCCAGTCAGACTGAGTATTGAGTTGTGTGGATGAGAACCTATTGCCGTAGGTGAGGAGAGTGCAGGTATCGCGCTTCCGCGCTGGCGAGTTCGTCGTATCTCAACAAATCGAAGACCTCGTCGAGCGTGGCGACATCTGGCTCAATGCCGGCAATGCCTTCCTCAGCGATAATGCGGCCGCAGACGTGCCGCATTGCCGCGATCGCAGCTCGCATGGAGTGATTGGCCCAGATCACGGTGGAGATGCCAGCGTTACGGTATTCCGAGGCCGGCGTTCGGTAGTATTTCGTTGGAACGATCACGACCGGTAGACGATTCTGCCAGGAACTCGCGAACGAGAGTATCTCATCCGCCGTGCTCTTACGCGAGTGAATGAGGATCGCGTCGGCTCCCGCCGCGGCGTAAGCGCTAGCGCGTAACAATGCTTCGTCCATTCCATGGCCGGCGATCAGGGCTTCGATCCGAGCCACGAGGACCAAGTCTTCCGCCACTGTATCCTTCACTGCCTGCAGACGTCCGGAGAATTCATCTATATCGGCGAGCGGATGCCGATCCCCAACGAGCGAGTTCATCTTCGGAAAACAGCTGTCCTCAAGCGCGAGGCCGGCAGCGCCGCGCTCGCGGAGTTTCCGTGCCAGCAGGCGTGCATTGTTGAAATTTCCGAAGCCGCCATCACCGTCAACGAGCACGGGCAGTTTGGTCGAGTCGACGATCCGCTCGACCGCGTCGACGAGTTGGGTCCATGATGCTTCGTTGGCATCTCGGTACCCAAGAGAGCAGGCGATTGATAGACCCGATGCCCATAGACCTTTAAATCCTGCGCGCTTGGCGATCGCGCCGGAGAGCGCATCGTGAGCTTCCATGAGGAAGGCGAGGTCGCGATTGGAGCAGATCTCACCGCGCAGCATTTCTGCCGATGACGAGCCAGCACATCGATCGCGGCGGTTGGCGAGAACAGACTGTGATTGCATGGCGCTTCCTTGTAGGTGCGTTTGACCGGCCGGACATTCAGGGCTTGCTCCGCCAGTTCTTGATCGAGGCAAGTCGACCGGGCATTCGCTCGGCTCAATCGATAGGTGACATGCGTCTGCCATTTAGATCAATGACTAGACTTGGCAGTTGACCGAGCCGCAAATTGTTGGCTAGCAGCTATGCTGCGGGGTTAAGCCTAACAATCATAGGACGGTGGATCTGGATGGCAGAAAATCAAAGAGGCGCATCCATTCGGCAACCGGAAATCCTACGAACCAGCAGCCTTTGCTCTGGTCAGCGTCGAGACGATCGTATCCGCCCGCTGAAGACGTCACCGGACGAGTACAGACAATTCGAGTTCGCGAGTTGCTCATGACTGTGCGACGCATCTTCCAGGACGTATCGCGATAAGGGGCTTTGATCTCCCCGTGAGCGCTGCGGATGCTGTTCAGTTACCTACCGCGCTGTCGCCGCAGATGAAGAGAGCAAAACGGAGTCCGTTCTAGGCCGCGCCTTTCTTGATCGATATCAACCAATGTACCAGATGCAGCAAACGGGACGTTGCGTTTCCGACGTATGTCGCAATGCGTCGACGCTAAGGGGACACAAATCGATCGGCCGCCCTCTATCAAGCATTTGTCCTCAAAACATGAGTGCCGATCCATCGCTGTGCCCCGAAGATGACGTTAAGTTATCCGAGCGCGAAACGGAATGCTTGCGGTTTGCGGCAGAGGGGAGATCGTCTTGGTCGATCGGGAAGGAACTGCGCATCAGTGAGCATACGATCAATTTTCATATTAAGAATGCCCGGCAAAAGATCGGCGTGAGGACCCGCGTCCAGGGTATCCTCAAGGCCGTCTCGGTCTCGTTCCAGATCCGCAAAAGTAGTGGAACATGTTCGGAGCGAGCAGCATTCGCACCGAGGTGAGCTCGGGTACCACGACTGGAGCTTTCGCGAGGCGACCTCAAGTCCTGGGAGTGCTGTGGGGATCGCATCATACGAGTCTTGACGACTAGCTCGCTCGACCATGGCCGACAACCGCCTTCGTGCGCGACGCCAGCAGCGTCGCACTGGCGTTCTCGTGCCAGCAGGGTACATTGTGGAATTGCCGAGGCGGCATCACCGTCGACGCGAGCAGGCGTTCGCTCGAGGCCACGAACCGCTCGACGACCGCGCGAGTTGGCTCCATGAGGCTTGGTTGGCATCTCGGTAGCCAAGACAGCAGGCAATTGCTAGGCCTGACGCCGACGTCCCTTTTCCGCACGTCTGCCTATCGCGCCGGAGAGCGCATCGTGAGCATCCATGAGGAAGGAGACGCAGCGATTGGAGCAGATCCCATCGCGCAGCATTTCTGCAAGCGATGAGCCAGCGCATCGGTCGGGGCGTTTGGCGAGAACAGACTGTGGTTGCATGCCGATTCCGTGTAGGTGCGTTTGACCGGTCGGACGTTCAAGAGGCTCCGCCAGTTCTTTGATCGAGGCAAGTCGATCGGGGCAATTGCGCGGCTCAATCGACATGTGACATCCGTCGTCATCTAGCAGGCTGTTGAAGAACTCAGTCGCGTTCGCAAACGAAGGCTGAATCGTCGCCATCGTGTATGTAGAAGTGGCCGACGAGCCTGCCCGCAGTGCCGATCATAGCCCATCCGCGACCGCAGGACGGATCATTCTCGTCGTGCCCTTCCCATGAGAACTCGGCGCAGGCCGATCCGTCGCGGGTGTCGTAGCGCACGTCCAGGAAGCCCTTGAGAGCCCCAAAGGCGATTTCGCCATCGGATTTACCCTGGAAGGTGAGATGCGCCTCTTCGACGAGATCGAGGAAGTCGCTGTCCCAGACGTCCATCTCGACGATGCGCCAGCGGCCGGCAAAGGCCTTGGCGAAGCCGGGCACCTTGGCCATCAGCCGGTCTCCGCGATCAGCTTGGGCAGCCGCACCAGATTGTAGGCGGTGGCAGCGAAGGTAAAGGCCCATCCGACGCGCTCACGACCACGGAACCTGGTCTTCTCTTGCCCGGCGACCGTCTTGATCCAGCCGAATGCCTCCTCGATGCGCTTGCGGATGCGCTGGCTGACGGCATAGCCGCCGTGCCGGGTCGTCCGTCCGTCAATCGTAGAGCTACGGCCGCTGATGTTCTGCGCAACATGCGGCGTCACGTTCATCGAGCGCAGCTCGTTGACGAAGTCTTCTGCGTCGTAGGCTTTGTCGGCGCCAAGCGTGATCGCTGTCGGTCGGTCGGCATAGGGCTCGATCATGTGCAGCGCGGCCACCCGTTCGGCATGCCCGTCGGCCTGCGTCAGGCAGGCGTCGACCAGCAGGCCGTGGCGGTTCTCCATCAGCCCGTGCCCGATGAAGCACAGCTTCGTCTCCTTGCCTTTGCCCTTGCGGTAGAGCCTGGCGTCCGGATCTGTGGTCGAAGCATGGGTGTCGTTCGAGCGTGTCTGGCCGTGGAAGTCCGCCTCGGCATTGCGCCCGCCGCCCGGCGCTGGCGGCTCGCCCGAGCCGTCCTTGGGTTTGACGCTCTTCATCGAGGCCCAGGCTTCGATCAGCGTGCCGTCGACGGAGAAGTGATCGCTCGACAGAAGCCTCTTCACCTTGGGCTGCGCCAGCACCGCCGCCAGGAACTTGGCCGCGATGTCGCCTTCCAGCAGCCGGTCGCGGTTCTTCGAGAACACCGAATGGTCCCACACCGTGTCGTCGACGCCGATTCCGACGAACCAGCGGAACAACAGGTCGTATTCCAGCCGCTCCATCAAAAGCCGCTCCGAGCGGATCGAATAAAACGCCTGCAACAGCATCGCCCGCAGCAGCTTCTCCGGCGGGATCGACGGCCGCCCAATCGGCGAATAGAGCGGGGCAAACTCGAGCTCCAGCGCCGACAGTGCCTCGTTCACAATCGTCCGGATCGCTCGTAGCGGATGATCACGCCGCACCCGCGCCTCCAGGTCAACGTAGCTGAACAGCTCGCCCGTTCGATTGTCGCCGCCGCGCACGCACCATCTCCGAATCTCGTCGGAGCCAATGAATCACGGTCGCCGGTCGGCGGCGAGCGCCTTTTTCAACAGCCTGCTAGATCAATTGTTACGGTTGATAGGTGACCAGGGCGCATATTGAGCAGGTCGGGATAGCACCGTGCGGATTTTGGGGGGGTAGGCGCGGACAGTCACAAGAGCTTCCATAGCTGCTGACGGAAATCAATAAAGCACCCGTTCGATAGTCGGCAAACTCAGGGCTTCTTTGCTCTGCTCGGCATCGAGTACCATCCCGACATCTCGACTCGCTCCTGGCGATGCGAAGCATCGACCGGTGCAAATCCGGGTGAGTGGTTCGGTCGCTCGTGAATGCTGTGGCCGCCCACAATGGCAGAAGCGTCCCGCTCTCGCCGCAGATAAGCCAAGTAAAGCGGATCTCGTTTTAGATCGCGGTCTTTTTGATCTAAAATCAACTAATGCCGCGGTTGGTGCTATCGGCCTTGCCGCATATCCGACCTATGTCGTAATTGCCCGATGCGCTTAACGCGCGCTATCGGTCTTCAATCGTAAGCGTCGTTCCGCTCCCACCTTTTCGCGGCACATGGGATAGGCGAGTTTCACGATCTCTTTGAAGGGATCGGCTTGTGTCTATGCTTGACCATACGCTTAAGTCAGACGTGACGGCGCGCCGGCTGGATGTGATCACGGAGACGGGACGCCGTCGTTGGTTCTCCAAGGACGACGGATTGTGGAGGAGACGCTGGTCCCGGGCGCGGTCGTTTCCGAGATTGCCCGGGGACATGGGCTGACCCCACAACAAGTGTTCACTTGGCGCCGGCAAGCGCGCCGGCAGCCGCCGCCGATGGCTGACGATCCGCAGTTTGTACCTGCGTGGTGGCTGCCGCTCGTGCTCGTGGTGCGGTTCGTCATGATGGTGGTGCTCACGCTCACCGCTTTCCTTCCCGTGGCCTGACATTTTTCCTCCAGTGGTCCTGCCGCTAGCGAACTCGGTCAATTCGCGAACACCGAATTCAACAAAAACGAATTCATTGAATGCTTCCTGTTGTGCTGCGAGGCATCGCGAGATGCTTGTAAGTCTTGTCCGTCAGCGACATCTGTACGACCGGAGCATCGCTTATGGAGGGGTTGCGCCGCAGGAAGCCTTTTTCTCCAGTATCTTTGATTGGGTCGTAACGAATGAAGAGTTCGACGCCCATCATTTTTGACACCACGTGGGGCGGGACACCGTTTTCTCTGTCCGTGTGTGCCAAGGCCATCAAGATCGTCCACTGTGGCCCCGTGATGCCAAGTACATTGGCCTGGAATTGCCGAAAGCTGTCCATTGATGAAAGTCATCTTCCACATGAATCGCTGGAAGCATGGCTCTCGGTTGAGCGACTGTTGACCGCTGTTGCTAAGCTAAGCACATCCGGCAGCATCGTATGTCAGGGTTTCCATCATTTTCCTATTTCCCCTTAGCGCGAATCAAAAATAGGACAATGCCCTCTGAGAATGCAGATCAAATTGGTTAGTACGATTCGGACAAAAGCGAGCCGTCACGAATACAGCGACGGCATAAAGACGCGTTCTGTACGTTGCGTGCAGACATATTCCTTTGGCTCCAGGCTCGGCCAATATCGTATCGGGGGCTTAAGATTTCGCGCGTCTTGATCAGGTAATGGCCGGTAAGTGGCACCCAACGGCCTGCAGAGCGAATAAATCCATCGCTAAATCAGAACGGTCCATCACATTAATTGAAGTTTGTCACCGGCCTATTGCTTCCCAACGATACTGGGGCGGCACATTACGAGTTCGGCTTAAGGATAGGGGGCACGGCATTTCCAACTAGGTGCGTTGGCGGACGGGCAGGGTCTTCCTGTGCGCGTCCTGCGCGGCCGCGCGGGCGTATCTGTAGGTCGGGAGGTCGCGCGAGGCCGGACAGGTTGTTCGCCAAATGCGCGGTGACGTCATTGGAAAGCACGGATATTTCGTTCAAGAGGGTAGAAATCGAAATGAGCCCGGTCGAAAGCATTTTTCAGGAATTCATCGATGCAATCCAAACCGCAAGCAATGCGGTTGAATTCGAGCGCGTCGCAACGCGGCTAACGCAGAGCCTCGGCTTCCAGCGCTTTGCCTATCTGCGGCTGACCGGCGACACGCCGACCTTGATCTCGTCCTATCCCAAATCCTGGACCAGCCGGTACTTCCAGCTTGGATACCAGCAACTCGATCCTGTGGTGCGCCGCGCGCGTGCCGAGCACGCCTTGTTCAGTTGGGGAGGCGAGGGCTCAGCTCCAGTCGGAAACCGAGAGCAGCGCCTGTTCTTCGATGAAGCGGCGACCTTCGGCATTAAATCAGGCATCACTGTGCCGATCAGGGGCGGATTTGGACGGATGGCTGCCTTCACGCTGGCGACGGACGACCGCGATGTTCGCCCGGAGCGGCTCGGGGCCGACTGGAAGGACCTCGTACAGATCGCCGGGCTGCATTTTCATGTCGCCGTCAGACCTGACGTACCCTCTATCGGTAAACTTGCCGGAAGCGAACTCACTCAGCGCGAGCGTCAATGCCTTGCATGGACCGCGCAGGGAAAAACGGTCGCGGATATCGCGGTGCTGGTCCAGATTGGGCCGCGCACTGTCGTGTTTCATCTTGAGAACGCCCGCCGCAAGCTCGGCGCAGCATCTATCGCCCACTGCGTCGCCGAGGCTTTGCGACGCGGTTTGTTGTTCTAACGATTCACACCCTCCGAATTCGCGCGAGATGCGGAAGAGACCTGGCGCTTGTCGCGCCGCTCATTGTGTGTTGTAGTCTGTTCGAAAGGTCTAGCATAACCAAGCTGAACGAGACTCACTGTAAAAGATCTGCTACTACTTTTAGCGAAACTTGTTGTTTGGGTTCTCATCATGAAAAATTTTCTAGGACTTTTCCTGATCGCTCAGCTCTTGTCGCTCTCCGGCGAGGTCTTGGCACAGGGGCTACCGGCTCCGTCGTATTGGAAGAATGAGCGTGGCTCGGAGTTGTTTATATGGTCCTCCAACAACCGGAGCATAAAAGGCACTTTTACGAATCATGCTCAGGGCTTCCAATGCCAGGGCATTCCATATCCTGCATCCGGCGCCGTTAAACCAAACGGATTGTATTTCGTTGTAACATTTGCTCAATGCAATTCCTTCACGCGCTGGGTCGGGAGGACCAAGGGTTCTCAAATGCCCACGTCCTGGACATTGTTTTATGTCGACGGAAATGGCCAACCGCAAAAACTGAAGGGTGCCGATACCTTCACACGGGTATGGTAGCTAACTGAGTTGCGTCCTTTCTTGCTTCTGCCGGGTAACTAAGACCTGCATTGCGGCCAGGTTTCAGGTCTTCGATGCCGACCATCTTCTGATCCTTGTTCACGTTCCATTCGTAGTTCTTGGACTCTTCTTGCGAATAGCAATGTCTTCAAGGCTTGCGAGATTTGAGTAAACTTCCTTAAGGGTTTTCTCCAATCCATCGACTGTTGTGAAGCGCTTGAACCGGGGTAGAAGCTCTGCTGCATAGGTCCAAAGGTCGCACCATCCAAAGCGCGCCGACCGCAAAATCGTCCAGAACTTGTTGCAAACCTCCGGCGTGATCGCCATCGTTGTGTTGCGACCACGTGGTCGATCCGTTTCGGATTACCATAGTACTTCTTTATGAAGTTGACGACCTTCTCTCCGGTTGACTGATAGTCGCCATTAACGACTTCGATTTAGGTCTGACCGTTCAACTCATAGCTGACGCAAAATAGCGTCGCTGCTGCTTTTCGCTTCAATGTCCAGAAAATCGATCTCAAAACAGTTGGCCAAGGTTCTCGCTCCCCTGAGTTTGGGTTGAGTGAGGCTTAACTGTAGGCGGTTATCCAGTAACCACTTGCATGGCTCGGGAGGGCACCGATGATGCTGATGTTTATCGTGCGCGTGACGATGCCCCTCGCTCGTGGTGTGGTTCGTCATGATGGTCGTGCTCACGCGCACCGCTTTCGTTCCCGTGGCCTGACATTTTTTTCCAGTCGTCCTGCCGCTAGCGAACTCGGTCGATTCGAGAACTCCGAATTGACCAAAAACGAAACTTATTGAGTGTCTCCTGCTCTGCTGTGAGGATCGCAGATATTTATAAGTCTTGTCCGTCAGCGACATATGTAAACCCGGGCATCGCTTGTGGAGGGTTTGCGCTGCAGGAAGCCTTTTTCTCTAGTAGCTGATTGAGTCGTGACGAATGAAGAGTCGACGTGCAGCAATTTTGACTGGCGCAGGAAACGAAAAGTCCGTTCAGAGTCCAACGCCGAGGCCGGCATGACTACTCCGAGCCTTCATTGCTTCGCGTGAGGTACCGGCAAGGCGTGCCAGGTCTTAGCTTCGGACCAAGTGCCGTCTACGGAATGGAATGAGGCCCAGAGCCCGTCAGGGAACGGTCTGCGACCCACAACCAAGAGCAGAAATCCTGGCAGATGATGAGTGGATCGGCGGACCACCTCGGCTATGCTCGTTAAGTCGTGGGGAGAAGGATTTGGCGTGTCCTCCGGATGGGTGTGCCAGTCGCCGACGAAGTCCAGACCCAAGGCATGGTGCTCGAATATTTCGTTCTGTTCGGAAGCGCGATGCGGCCAAAAGGAAAACCGGCTTCGCCGATCTCTCGTGCGCGGCCCGGTCGCGGTGGTGATCTCCCAGTGGCGTCCCCGAACTCGCGCGAAAAGCTGACCACCGGCCTCCCGATGAAAGAACCGTCGTTGCCGATGCGTATCGAACGTCAGAGGGAGGCTCACGCGTGGCGGTTCTCGTTCGACGCGTAACGGCTCTCGCCCTGCTTGATCACCGCAGGTCCGCTGGCCTTCTCGACCTGCGCTTTCTTGGAAGGGTCGGGCTGCTTGGAGAACCAGTCGGTGCAGAACAGATTGTCCCACGCCTTCATCGCCTTTTCGTGCGTGCAGTCCGATTTGTCGAGCACGTCGAGATGCTTCAGGTTCTCGTCGATCTTCTCCTTGAGGAATTTCGTCTTCTCTCGCCGGATCCCGCGATATTTTCGTTCAAGACGGGATGCCGGATGGCATCGTTCCAGGCCAACCTGGCGCTGATGTTCTTCATCGTTTGCCGGAACGCGTAGTCGTCGCGTCCGTCGGACTGGACGAAGTGGTCCGAGACGAGCTTTGAAATCGCGAACCCGCTCGAGATCTTGCTCGACCAGCCGGAACGACTGCGGGCGAACGCCTTGACGAGGCGGACGATCCGCACGAACTGTCCGTCGTTGCCGTTGGCCGTGGCGTCCGGCGACCTATTCTTGTTCTCGTCCTTGAACCATTTCGTATTGGCGAGAGGGTCTGACGTCCTCCACTTCTCGCCAGCGGCGATCTCGTAGGATTTTTTCTCTTCGCCGGTGAAGGGATCCTTGATGCGGTTCTCGCGGTAGACGGGCACGTCGACGTGATAGCCCTCTTTTTTGTAGTAGACCCGCACGCAGTTGTCCCGGGGTTCGGGTTGATCGGCGAAGCGGTCGTCCTGAAGCGCGTCGCTTACCATCTTCCTCGCGTCCGGCGCGGACTTGTCCTCGCCGTTCTCGTTCTTCAACCTGTCGCGCTTGAAATAGACGCCGTCGTCGACGTCGTAGTCGCCGCGGTCGTTCTGGATCATGGTCCGCATCGCGTAGGAGCCTTGCGTGCGCGACCCGATCGCCTTCGGACTGTCGTTGCGCTCCAGGCCCGACTTGAGCCGGTTGCGGTTGGTTTTGGCCTTGCCGTAGATGTCGGCGCGGTCGTCCTCGGACATCCGTACTTCCGCGCGCTCGAAGCTGGTCACCTGTTCGTTGCAGTCCTTCACGTCATCGTCTCCATCTTCACGCCGGTCTTCGGCATTTCGGGAAGGCCCATCATCATGGTTTTCACCATCTGTCCTTCCGGGTTGTTGGGGTCATCGCAGGCACTCTTTGCGAGGTCCGCATCATTGCTCGCCTGCTGGATCAACCGGTTCATAGCTTCTGGACGGGCGTCATCCAGCGCTAGGAACTTCATCATCTCCGCAGGTACGTCCTTGTTAGGAAAGCGCAACCTCCGGACCGGACGTCCTAGTTCGGTGAGCTGGTTGCCGAGAAAGCGGGCCATGTTGTCGAACGCGAATTCCTGGGCTGTGATGCTGAGACCCGCGGCTTCGGCCCATCTTCCAGCCCAGGATCGAGCGATGCACCTTCCAGGGCTGAATGAGTTCGCCTTCTGGACGCGAGCAGGTACCCAGCGAGAAGATCTCGATCGGCGCGTCCTTCGGAGCGCATTGCAGAGCGTCGACCAGCCCGACCATGATGGGATTGTTCGCCCACAGGCCGCCGTCCGCAAAAACCTGCATGATGCCGTGATCCCCGTTGGGATCTTTGACAGCCGCCAGAGATCGGAAGATTGGAGCGGCGCTGGAAGCCATGCACACGTCGACCAGCTTGTAGTGATCGTCACGCACTCCGCTCGCGGGCGTCTTCTTGAAGACCCACGAGCGATGGCTGCTCATTAAGACGGCTGGAATGGAAAGCGAGATGCCTCGCTTGTTGAAGACGTCGAGCATTGTCGTCTCCTTGAGCACCTCGGTTAGCGCCGCGTGCAACACGGCGTCGCCCCGACGCACGTAGCGGCCTCCGACGAACATGCGCCAGATCGCGCTGAGCGTGCCCTTGATCCGGTGGGAAAAGATCTGGCGCCCGTGGCAGCGGTACAGGTTGACGATCTCTGCCATAGGGAGCCCGACCGCGAGCGCACTCGCGACGATCGCCCCGGTGCTCGTCCCGGTAATGAGATCGAACCCTTTGCCCAGATCGAGACATTCCGCGCCGCGCGTGCGGGCGAACTGGGTGACGAGGCGGTCCAGGAAAGCCGCGGTATAGATGCCGCGCATCCCGCCGCCGTCCACGCTGAGCACCCGGTAGGATCTTACATCGCTCGGCGCCGGCTCATCCTTATCGGTCTCTGCACCCACGCCCGTCACTGTACGTCTCGGACTTGATTTATGATTCATTCGTTGTGCTATGTTGGCGGAGGAGCGGCCGAACTGGCCGCGATCCTTTTGTTTTGGCTCGGCGCCAGCGGCGCCGAGGAGGGGCCTACTTTGCCCCGATTGGGGGACGTACTTGTGGGGGACGTACTCTGCCCGCCGCCGCGCGCCTGATATAACGAAGATAACCGTTTCTTTCGTGTGAATCAGATCTCCCGGCGCTGTAGGAGCCAGAGTGTTCAGGCTGATGGGTATGGTAAGTGGGGGGCCTCTTTCAGTAGCCGAAACTGCCACCAAGACGCCGGTCAGTCCCGAATACGGTGCTGCTTTGGTAAGAAATGGTAGGTCGACGGATGAATATATAAGAACAAGAGGTTGGCATTGAGGCTAGTTGCAGCATTCTTTGCTGCCCAATTCGAATGGCAATCGCTGCCGCAGTATTTCACCCATTGCGTGCAAAATCAAATGTACAGATCGAATTTCTTGTGCATTTAGATAGCCTAATGCGATGTTAGGCGGCTTCCGGAATCGCCGCCTTTTTGCAGAGTCGAGCTAGCCACCGGCAAAAAGCACGAGCGATTTCGGGATTGTCACTGCGGTCGACCGCATAAGCCCGATATTGCATGCCGCTGGGAGTACGCGATCCTGGTATCACATGCAGAACGCCCCCACGGACTAGATCGCTCACAATAATTTCGGGCGCCACCAGAAGCCATTTTCCTGTCATGACCGCCGGCAGAGCAAGGTAATTGTGATCATATCGCGCCCCCGACTTTATGTCCTTTGAGGTCAGGTTCATCGCCCTCAGCCATGTGGGCAGTACGTCGGGCCGCGATGTAACGTTCAGAATTGGCATCGAACGAATAATAGAGAGGCCTTTGCCATCTACGTGATTTGGAGAGCCTACACAGACGAGTTGCTCGTTGTAGATTTCCCAATTGTCGGCCGGTTCGATGACGGAAAGGTCGCGTGTAATCAAGACGTCGAAATTCTCGGAGGACGTCGGCAGGGACAGCGAACTAAT
The DNA here is from genome assembly GCF_029714305.1 of Bradyrhizobium sp. CB3481. NCBI lineage: Bacteria > Pseudomonadati > Pseudomonadota > Alphaproteobacteria > Hyphomicrobiales > Nitrobacteraceae > Bradyrhizobium > Bradyrhizobium sp. CB3481. Next base: position 5,727,052 of record NZ_CP121647.1, on the reverse strand, counting down.
CACATCTACGGTTACACCGCCCATCTCAGCGGAAAATGCTTGAAGATTCGGAATCAGAAGGGAGTACGCGAATGTCGAAAGCGACGTGCGGACCACGATCCGGTTGGCGTCCGGACGATTCCGCCGGCGCATTCTCTTGGCGGTGAAGTATACTGTATCTATAGGTTCGGCGACTGTGTTCGCAAAAAGTCTTCCGAACTCCGTCAATTCGCTCCTCCTCCCGCGTCGCTCCATCAGGTCAGCACCTAGATAGTCTTCGAGCACGGCGAGGTAGCGGCTGACCGAGCTCTGTGTCGCTCCCAATGCGCCAGCCGCGCGCGTTACGCTTCCTTCGCGGGCGATTGTCACGAACACCCGGATCGCGTTGATGGGAACTTCATTGTCTTCGGTAGCCATTTTCTACTCCGGCAACTTCGGGGACGCCGTCCAGTTCTCGCTGCGTTCCATCGCCAAATAGGGATACTCCATCATATTGTTCGATGTTTATCTCCGGATTGTCGCTTTTCAACGATGATTTCCCGCGAATGAGGCCGCCTTTGCTCGAGAAGCCGCAGTCGGACGACTATCTCTCCCTCCACTCGCGGCTTCATCTGACATTCCCCTTTGCGGCGCATGTCGGCTCATCGATACATCCGACCTCTGGACGCTATTGCAGGCCAGCCGATTTATCCTCATCATCAAACCGAACGCGGGATGTCCATGATATGGACGGCCCCTTCTCGGCAAGGGCTTTTGTGTTTCGGCGAATGGATCGGGGAGCGGTCATGTATACGGCCTCGAGAAGCGGCCACTGCCGGTTTGCTTACCCCATTTGCCATCACATTTTGATTGCTCTTCCGATAGGGATGAGCGCGAGCGCGGCGCGGCTGTTGCCCTAGCTAGTACCCGGAATCAGAGCTGAGTGATACGGCGGCCTTTGAAACGGCGTTGACGGACCTTTTGCTTGGTCCAGACGAAGGGCTCGGCTTTGTCGTTGTAGGCGTTGACGTAGGCATCGATGTGTTCCTGAAGCTGCTTGAGGCTTGTGAAGGAGGTGCCGCTGAGCGAATGCCCCTGCAAGATTGAGAACCATACCTCGACCTGGTTGAGCCAGGACGCACTTGTCGGCGTGAAATGGAATTGCACGTTAGGGTGGGCCTTGAGCCAGTTCTCGTTCTTCTTGTGGGTGGTTGAGGTTGTCGAGGATGACGTGAAGCTTTCGGCCCGGAAAGGCCGCGGAGAGGCTGTTCATGAAATCGAGAAACTCGACACGGCGACGGCGTTTGGAATGCGTAGCGATGATCTTTCCGGTGGCGACTTCGAGCGCGGCAAACAATGTTGTGGTGCCATGCCGCTTGTAATCGTGGCTCTGGCCGGTCAAGGCGCGGCCATTGGGCACCTTCAGATAGCCCTGCGCTCGCTCCAAAGCCTGGATCGAGGGCTTCTCGTCCACGCAGAGCACAATCGCCTTCGCCGGCGGGGCGACGTAAAGGCCAACGACATCGGCGGCTTTGGCCGTAAAGTTCGGGTCATTGCTCTCACACCAGGACTTGCGAGCCGCGAGGTCAATCTTGTGGCTGCGCAGGAACCGCCAGACATATTCGACGTCAACATCGCCGAGCGCTTCGGCCAGCAGAGGGCCGGTCCAGCGCGCAAATCCTTGCGGGGGCGGCTTATCCAGCAGCTTCAGAATCCGCTTGTCGGTCGTCTTCGTATAGATAGGCGGCTTGCCGGGCCGCGGCTTGTCTTTGCAGCCCTTCAAGGCCTTGGTCGGCATAGCGATGCTGCCAAAGGCTGACAATCCGCGGCTTGACCCCAACTTCCTTGGCGATCGACCGGGTGCTGCGCCCGTCCGCCGCCAACAGGACTATCCGCGCCCGCTTCAAATCGCGCTGCAATGTTATCGGTGAGCGACAACACGCCTCAAGCACCTTGCGATCTTTCCTCGAAAGGTGGACTTCTCTTGCTTCGGGTATCATCCCGACCTTGAATCACGACTCGCGTTCCAAGAAAAGCGGGTACTAGACCCTATGTTCGCCCTCTGAGGTGACGGGCGGCCCGCCCCGCGGCAAGCTCCTATCGAGGGTTGCGCCGGATGGGCCGGCGCCGAGCCTCAAGCATGGGGAGCGGGCCTGATGAACGATAGCATTTTCGTGGGGCTGGATGTGCACAAGGCGACGATTTCGGTTGCGGTGGCCGAAGGGATGCGCGGCGGGGAAGTTCGTAACTTGGGGATCATCCCTAATCGCGCTGACCAAATCGCCAAGCTGGCGAAGAAGCTTGGCAAGGGTGACCGGCAGGTAAGTTTTTGCTACGAAGCCGGCCCCTGCGGATATGGCCTGCATCGACAACTGACGGGCCTGGGGCACAATTGCATCGTGGTGGCCCCCTCGCTGATCCCGATGAAGGCCGGGGATCGGGTTAAAACCGACCGGCGCGATGCGGCGATGCTGGCCAAGCTGCACCGGAGCGGCGAGCTGACAGGAGTGTGGGTTCCGGATGCGGCGCATGAGGCCATGCGCGACTTGGTGAGAGCCCGCGCCACCGCGATGCGTGTGCTCGGCAAGGCGCGGCAACATCTCCAAGGCTTCCTGCTGCGGCATGGGCGCATCTATGCCGGGAAGAAGGGGTGGACTCTGGCTTATCGTCGCTGGCTCACCACGGTGCGCTTCGATCACTCGGCGAGCCAAATCGTTCTGCAGGACTACATTCATGCCGTGACCGACGCGGAGGCCCGTGTGGACTGCTTGACCAAGCGGATCGAAGAGCTGGCGCCACAATGGTCGATGACGCCATTCGTTGAGGCCGTGCAGGCCATGCGCGGCGTCGCCTTCATCGTCGCCGTGATGGTGGTTGCCGAGGTCGGCGACTTCTCCCGCTTCGACAATCCCCGCCAGTTGATGGCCTTTCTCGGCCTCGTGCCGTCGGAGCATTCGAGCGGCGCCACCATCCGACGCGGCGGTATCACCAAGGCCGGCAACGCTCTGGCCAGGCGCGCTCTGATCGAGGGGGCATGGACCTATCGCATGCAAGCCCGCGTCAGTCGCAAGCTCCATGACCGTAACGAGCGCCTGCCTCAAGCTATCCGCGATATCGCCTGGAAGGCCCAGGTCAGGCTGTGCGCCCGCTATCGCCGCTTGTCGGCGGCCGGCAAACCCAAGGTGATCGTCACCACCGCCATTGCACGCGAGATAGTCGGCTTCCTGTGGGCGATCACCCGTCAAGTACAAACCGGGCCGGCCGCCTGAAGAGCGCTGCTGGACCATATCGGTGCCGAGGGCAGGAGGTAGGGCGCGGTGGGGAATCCTCGTGGCCTGTTATGAGCCGGCATTGCCGACGCTCGCCCCCTAGACCGAGGCAGCCCCAAGACGAAACCACGGTCATGCGGTAGCCAACCCGCGCATGCGAGCTTGATCAACCGTCGTCTTTGGCCCTGCCTCCTACCGTGGGCACCTTCGAAGTCTAGCGCCCGGGCGCTGAACCGGGAGCGGCTCCGCTTGATCGAGTCGCTTGACAGCAAACATGAGAGCAGTCTGCTGAAGAACTCGCTCGCCACAGAGTGGGCTTGATGATTCACTTTATCATCTCGATTCGGTGGAGGCGATCATGCGCGGCAGGTTTACGGATCAGGGCGGCCTGTTTTCGTACATCGCGCCGGATAAGGGGGTGCCAGCAAACCATCCGCTGCGGAACGTCCGGGAACTTGTCCAGGATGTTTTAAGTGATTTGTAACCGCAGCCTTGGGAGACTCTACGCCGGCAAGGGACGCCTCCGATACCGCCGGAGCAGTTGCTGAGCGCCTTGCTGCTGCAGGTGTTCTACGGAACGACCGATAGGTGGCCTGCGTCTTTCATCTGGACGTCCATTAGCGATAGGCGTTGGTAGTGGACCAGCCGCGCCGCGGGACTCCGGACAGAGCCCTGACAACAACAAGATGCTCGATCGCTGGTGCCGAAAATGCAAAGAAGCACTGTTCGACAGTTGTTAAGGTCTCGTCGACGTAGCACTTCATTGCTCTGATCGAGATGACAAGTGATATAGACTTACTCATGACGGAGCGAACTATTGTCAGCGCGATTTCGCTACGGAGCTTCGGTCCTCATGACGATGCGGCCGCTCACCTTCTTGTCCTCGCCGCAGTTGAGGGGAACAAAACGCATTCCGCTTTAAGCTTGCGCTCTTCTTGATCTGCAGCAGTTACTGAAACGACGATGTCGCGTTTCCGACGTGTGTCGCAATTGCTTGACTCGCTACGCGACACAATCGATTGCCAATTCTCCCAAGCGCGTGTCCTCACGCCTGAATCTCGCGAGCGACGCAAATGGCACAAGGCTTGCTGTCTTATCCTATGTTGTCGGAACTCATGGAGCACCGCATGTTAGATAATAGCAGCGGCGACAGCGAAGTTAAGCTGTCCGATCGCGAAAAAGAGTGCCTGCGTTGGGCGGCAAAAGGAAAATCGTCATGGGCAATCGCACAGATACTGGAGATCAGCGAGAATACGATCAATTTTCACATTAAGAACGCTATGCGAAAGCTCGAGACGACGAGCAGGACCGTGGCCGTCCTGAAAGCAATTCGCCTCAATCTGATTTGAGCTCTTGGCATGTCTGCGGTGCCAGCTCCGATGCTAAGTTATGCAACGTGTTCGGAGCGAGCAGCATTCGTGCGAGGCTCAGCACTACCACGATCCGAACGTTCCGGACGTCCTCAAATATCCTGAGAGTGCTGCGGGGATGGCATCATACGATTCTTTGCGAATAGCTCTCCTCATCCCTGCCTGGAACCTTGACAAGGATGCTTATCGCTTGCGCCTCTTGAATCGCGAATTAGTCTGCGATCGTCTCCTTCGATATGCGGCTAATGCCCGCGATGCCTTCCTCGGCGATAATGCGGCCGCAGACGTGCCGCATTTCCGCTATTGCAGTTCGCATGGAGTGATTGGCCCAAATCATTGTGGAAAAGCCATTACTATCCTGCGAGGCGTGCAGAAGGTCACCGGCAATCGACGCTATGTTTTCGCTTGCGCCGAAGATGCACCGCTGTCCAACAGAACGCTCTGTAGTCGGCTGCGCGCTCTCGGCATCGACACCAAGACCGAACATTGCGCTCATGGTTTCCGCCTGACGTTTTCGACCCTTTGCCACCACGAGGAGATCAAGGACGCCAAGGTGTGGGAAGGCGATGTCATTGAACTGTAGCTGGCGCATCTCGAAAGTGATTCGGTGAAGGCGATTTATAAACGCCACGGACCGCTTGCCCTGATCGGCTCGCGCACGAAGCTGATGCAGCATCGGGCTGACCGGATCGATAGCTTTGCAGATCCAAGAAAGATTGTGCCGATCACGGCAATCCTTGAAAACTGCGCAAACTAGCCTAGTTTGCGCCTTCCGTCATGTGCTCGGCTTAATGCGCGGAAGGGACATGTGATAAGCGTCGATGGAATCGGCATCGACCATGGTCTGGCCCTCCATTTTGTAGGCGATAATCTTCCCCTTCTTGATCAGCTTGTAAGCCTTGGTTCGGCCGAAGCCGCCCCGCTCCAACGCCTTTTTCAACGGAATCAAGTTACGTTTCTGGCGAGGCTCATCCATCATCGCCATGCCCGCTCGCTATTCATCCTGTCCCGCCGTCGCAAGTTGGTCCGCTTGGCGTGCTTTGAGACCAACCGGCGAACATCCGGTCTAAGGTTCCGATCCCCACGGCAATGCGGCGGCTTTGACATCTTGACCAGGCGGAAGAAAGCTCTGCGTCAATTCATTCAATCACGGTCTTCGCTCGTTACGCTAGTGAAAGCAAAGGAAGCTTCGACTATTATGGGAGAACTGAAAGAGCCGAGCATCCTTGTGAGCTAGTGAGATCGGACAAGAACATAGTAATCATTTTCCGTTAACACGCTTTTTCGCCGCACCTTTCGGCGTGACGAATTTCGTTGAGCGCGTACTAGTCTTACTGCGTCATAAATTTCGATAGCCACTTTGACTTGAGATTACCCTGATGCAATAAGGGCATCGAGATAGTGTGACGACGAGCGCAGCGGCTCAATCTTCGTCGGACGGTCGCAATCGAATTCGGAACGTGCCGTTCAGGCCGCAATGGCGGATCCCCTCGGCCGATAGGTTTCGGGAATAGCAGCTTCCTTGAAGAGCTTGGTGGCGGCTGTTTCTGAGGGGGGAATCGTCTCTCGCTCGGAGACTAGAAATCCGTAGATGCACAACGTTGCGTGGTCGTGGAAGCCACGCCAGCTTCGCCCCTCGAAGTGACCAAGGCCAACTGTTTGAGTTCGTGGTAGTCGCGCTCGATGCGCCAGCGCAGCTTGGCAATATCGACCAGCTGACGAAATCCAATGTTGGCCGCAAGCGTTGAAAACCAATATTTGGTTGGTGCTGTCTCGCCCTCTGGCCACTCGATCAGCAGCCATTCCTCGGGCCGGCTTTCGGCGAGCCAGTAATCTCGATGTGCCGGACGGACGCGCACACGGGCAAAACGCGAAGACAACGGTTCTGCCGTACCCTCACGCCACGTGATCTTGTGCCAAGCATGCGTTGGCAGAACAATCGCAAGCTCCTTGACCGAAATCGGTCGGTGTTTGCTATTCCGCCGTAGCAGCTTTCGAGGTCGTCCGTTCCCCGACCATTTCTTTGCTGGCCGCGGTCCAGTTCCGGGCGCCCATACCGAGGTTTGTGGCAAGATGCCGGCCACATAGCTCAGGCCCAATTCGGTAATACTCCCACGCAGAGCGGTGTCGGTGCCGTAGCCGGCGTCCATCAGTACCACACCGCGCGGCATGCCCACCGCACAGGCGCAGCGCAAGTGATCAAGTGCAATTTCCGGCTTGGTCCTGAAGGTGATTTCCTTCGGAACTCCGGCTTTGCGCCGACGTGCACGGTCCGTCACCCACTCCTTCGGGAGATAGAGCCGATAGGCCACCGGCAAGCTCGCATGATGGTTCGCAAGCGAAAGAGATACGGCCACCTGACAATTGTCTTGCTTGCCCAACTGGCCGCAATATTGCCGCGCAACGCCGACCGAATGCCGCCCCTTCTTGGGAAAGCCCGTATCATCGATGATCCACGCTTCGATCGGCCCGCAGCGTTCGATGCCCGGCAGCACTAACTCACGGACCTTGGCCAATGCCGCCGTATGAAGCGCTGCAGGTCCTTTTTCCTTCAACCAGAAGTCGCCGCGCTGCCACGCAAACCTGTTGTCAATCTGTTGGAACGGCTCACCTTCACCAATTTAACTGAAACCACAGAAGAAAGTCGGCTCGTACTGGATCGCTTAAAGTTGGCTTGCTGTTCGGGTTAGACTCCTTCCGAGAGCTGACCAATTATTGATGCAGGTGTCTCAATCCTTGCAGCCGAAGTGTGAGGAGGCGCGCAAGATCTATTGTACGAAACGCTCAAACCTGAAGCCGAGATGGCACACCCAGGCGAGAAGCGATGTGTTCGTTCGCTGCGTACACTGTTTCTCGGAGCGTTATCAATCGGACAGGTTCTACATGAGCAATGACGGCAAGTACGAATCTCTATGAAGCATCGGCAATGACAAACGAACGCGAGCTGGAGCGCTACAAGCAAGAGAATGCGCGCCTCAAAGAGCTGGTTGTGCGGCTATCTGAACTCGCCTTACGCGACGTGGTAAAGCGCGACGAGGGCCAAACACTCGGACATCCCGTGAGTCTCAGGCGCAGCGTAGCTACGCTTTCAGAGCAGGGGGGCGGACCCCGCCCTCGTCTTAGGCGGCAGAGACGGGGGCGGGGCTACTGATTTCTAGTCATCCTTGAGTGTGAGCAAGCACATGCAGATGGAACAGCTGGAGGCCCTAGTCGTGCCGCGGCGCGGTGACCTGACGCTGATAGGCGAGTGCTGCTGTATCCCAGCGTCCAGTGAAATGCGCCGACAAAAAGCGCACGGGCGCGGGATTCGAGCGTCAGCACAGGGCTTAACGCAGTAATCAAGATGACATTGCTGTTAAAGTAGCAGTCAATTTTTTGTGACAATCGCCGGGCGGGTCACCAAACGGCATGCCAGGAGAGGGGCCATGGCTGACCACCTGCCCGCAGTCCTAGAAGCGTTTGATTGCTCCACCGATGCAGCTCTCAAGCGAGTGTCCGGCACACATCCGGTGCTTCACCGGCCTTTTGCGGGGCGTCCTAAGGAAGGATCCTTTGTCAAAAATGCTATTCTGGCGAGTCTTTCTCTGCAAGACGTCGCGGCAATAGGGGAGTGCCTTGAGCCGATCGTCCTGAAGGGACGTATGGTTCTGCAAGAGCCGAAAAGGCATGTCGAGCACGTCTATTTCATAGAGTCGGGCCTCGTCTCGCTCAGGGTCGTCGCGGCGGGAAGCATGCTTGAAATGGCAGTCATAGGATATCGAGGTGTGGTCGGCGCTTCGTTTTTGTGGGGAGGACACCTTTCGACGCATGAATCTGTGGTGATCTTTCCCGGAAGCGCGCACAGGATCCGCGTCGAGGATTTGCGTCGGGTGATAAAGGAGCGTCCCAAGATCCGAGAGCATCTCTTCGAGTACGTTCAAGCGCTGACATTTCAGTGCGTTCAGACAGGATTGTGCGGGGTTCGGCACGATCTCGAGCAGAGGCTCGCGAGCTGGCTTTGTTTGGCGAGTGATGCTGTTGAAGCTCGTGTGCTGCCAGTTACTCATGACTACCTTTCGTCCGTCTTAGGACTGCGCCGCGCCGGCGTAACGGAGACGCTAATCCGATTCGAAGAACAGGGGCTGATCCGCAAGATGCGCGGCGTTTTGCAGATCGATGAACGCAAGTCCCTCGAGCAAAAGGCATGCTGTTGTTACAAGCTTGTCTCAGGTGCTTACGCCTCGTCTCGGTCCGTAAAGAGCCAATGAGCTAAGACGTTCACCTCTTAAGCTCATTGTCTTGAGACGAGTTGGTTCTCTGGGGCAATTCATCAACCGGCCTCCGAGACAGGCCTCCGAGGTCGGCAGTCATCGGGAGCGAGGCGGTGATCTCTTCCGTAATGTTTAAGCGATCACTTTCGAGCTGAAACAGTTTGGGGAGGATATTCATGAAAATGGAGAGCGCTGCTTGGCCTCAGGTGAGGAGCGATCTTGTGTCCGTACGGCAAAGCGCCGCGACGTTCTTGGGCAATCTATCGGCTGACCTCATCAGCGGCGCGATAGGTCGGCAGAACTGGGCCGCAACATGGACAGAGATTGGAGATGCTCGGTGCCTTCTTGCTGAGCTAAATATCAAGAAAAAGGCCTTCGAAGAGGCGACCGAGGCCTGGCTTTGTGCGCTAACGGCCTTTGAAGTTGCCAAGCACCTAGTTGATGAAGACGATCCAAAAAGTGGAGACATTTCGGCGAAAGTCGACGTCACTATACAGAAGTTAGGATTGTCTCTGCAGCAGAAGCTTGAGCGGGTGCGAATTGCGTGCTGCGATCAAGCTGAACTTCTAGCCCACTATTTGCCCGCCGGAAATCCCGAATTATCCGCGCCGGCGATCATTTGTATCGCCAGAGAACAAGAAGCAGGAGCGACGCTGCTCGGGAGACTGTTGCCCGCGGTGATTGGTCGCGGCATGGCGGTTCTGATCGTCTCTTACGACGACGTCTCAAATAGCTCGGATATCCCATCGGAAACATTGCTGTCTTGCTGTTTGGATTACTTGTCAGTTCGGGCTGAGATTGATGCCGGCCGGATCGGCGTCTACGGAGAAGGATTATCGGCCGCTCTCGCGACCGACTTCGCTGCGTCTGATAGCCGCGTTGCTGCGGCGGTTTGCGACGGCGGCATTTGGAACTGGGCGAGGACTATGGCATCTGTCCGCTGGATGACGAGGACCGCAGATATGGTGGACGACGACGAAATGTCAGCGCGTCGCTCCCGATTGGTGCGACGGTTGACATGCCCAGTTCTCGTGGTCGCCGGAGGGCGCGCCATCACCAGCGTGTCGGAGGCGATCAAACTTCAATCTGACTGCCTGGAAGCGCGCATCGACATGGAATTGGCTATACCGCCTATGATCCGGACCGTCGCTGGGGAGATTGAAGATTTCGTGTCTTTCGACGATCGCGTCTTAGGTTGGCTAGAGCATAAGCTCACAATGAGGGGCTGGCGCGGACAAACGGAATCGGCTTTTGGCCCAGTCATTATGCCAAAACCAACATTTGGGTTGGTCAATGCTCACGAGCAGCCGAGCTGACACACTCAGGCGAGAAACGAGAATTTTCGTCCGTTTCGTACTATGTTCATCGGAGTGTGGCCGACCAGAATCGGGTATACTTGCCGCGTCATGACAGACGCCAGCCCCGAAGCATCGAAGACGCACATGAGCAGCGCGAATTGAGGCGCTGCAAGCAAGACGTTGAACGCCTCAAAGCGCTGGTTGTGCAGCTCTCATAACTTTACGCAGCATAGTGGAAAGGGCTGAGCGTGGACCGAATTAGAAGAGCCAGAATGACAAGCCGGACCGAGACTCGCGGGAAAATGGCATTGAAATGAAATCATTTCCTTTTCTGCGTTTTCGGCTGGACAAGAGTGGTGCGACCTCCATCGAGTACGGCCTGATTGCGGTGGTGATCTCCCTTCCTCTTGTCGTTGCGCTGACTGGTCTTCGCACAAACCACAACCTTGATTGCAGTTCATCGCCTTCACCTAACTTGTCGACCGGCCAGCTTGACAAGTTGGATTTCGTACGTGAGCCCAGCAACAGATCTTCGACAAAACTACCGCAGGTTCCTCAGATCGATGAGGTGAAGGGGATAGATAAGAATGCTGGGGTGCATGGGCCGGAGTAACGTCGTCCTCAGGCATCTTTGGCTGCCAATCCTCGGTCTTCTCCTTGTAGAGGGTGCCGTTTTGCCGCTTAATGCGTTTAATCGCATCATTATCTTCAACGATCCTAACATTTTGATGCAATTGGCCCCAGGCTGATGCCTAAATCCAGCCTTGAAGCGTCCTCTTTCGACGGATTTCACCACGCGGATTGTCGTTCAAGAGGTCTTTCTTTCGCCTGTGTCGTATTTCTCGCGCCCGTCCATCCTGCTGTGGATGATGACGCTTTGGTCGCGGAGGTACGTGAATCACAGGTCGTCGTCCTAGGGAAGCGCAGCTTCTGGTGCGCAGCTTATCCGCAGCTGCGCACGTACGATCTTCGCGTGCTCCCGTCAGGAGTTCAGCACGCCCGCTCGCATTTGCTATTGCAACATGCTCGCGCAGTTCATATTCCGATGCTCGCCCATGCGTTATATTGATCGATATTGCACAAAAGATATTGCGGGTTCTTGCAGGCGGGTACCTTGGGCGACCTCGATCCGGTGCATGCCGCGTCCGTTTCGAACGAAGCTCTTCGGCTCATGAGCGAGCTGAATGTACCGATTTTACACGAACTTCACGGTCTGGTTCGTCTATGTGCTCGCTCGCTCGGCGGCACTGCGCAGGACTCGACACCTTGCGATCCAACCATCGCCGCTTCGACAAGAGGGCGATGGAGCAGGGGGATCCTCAGCGTGTTTCTCATCGACTCGGCAAAGATATCGAGGCCGCCGGGCAGCCAAGGCGACATGGCCTTGAAGCCGTCGGCTGCGCCGTTCTCGAACCAGGTTTGGACGTTGTCGGCGATCTTCTCCGGCGGACTGGCAATCACTCAGTGGCCGCGTGCGCCAGGCGTTGCACGAGCTGATGAAAGGTCGGCTTCTCGCGATCAATAATATCGATCACCAATTTGAAACGGCTGGCGAGCCGCCGTGCTATGGGTGTCGATCAGATGACGGGGCCCATGATCGAAACGGGAGAGATCGCGTCCGATCATGATGCGCAGCTGGTCAACAAATATTTGGCTGGATCAACTCGTTGAACTCATCCTGCAGCCGATCGGCCTCAACCTGCGCACTGGCGATGAAGGGCCTGATGTCGGGCAGGATCTTGATTCTGACCGGGGCTGCGGTCGGTGCGTGAACAATGGCTATGATCGCGATTCCTCAAGGAAGAGGTTTGCAGGGCAGCGATGGCCGAATGGCGGCAACCGCTGGCGGGGACGGATTGCAAGGAAGCGATGACCGGATGGTTGCGATCCATAACGGTTGTCGTTGCACCAGACCCTCCGAGTCCATCTGATCGTGAATTAGACAAGCCAATTCAAGAACAGATTACGAACAGATCGAGACGCTCGTTGTGCGGGAGATCAAAATTGTAGGGCAATCGTGAGCGCTAGGGACCTCGCACCATTTATTCCGGTAAATTGATTCGGCGTTCGGAAGGCGCTCTGTGTAGCGGCTCTGGCGCAACCAGCCCCCAAGCCTCGCGCCGGGACCTTTCTGAATGGGCCTGCGTCGTTCAGACTGGTGGGCCGAACGCGATGTACAGCAGGAGAGCCACTAGCGAGATGGTGGTAATTGTCGTCACAACGATATCCCGGAAAGATCGAGTCATATGATGGCCTTTGTTCTTCATGGCGTCGCACAACGGGCCGGATCGTGACTGGGTTGCCGGATGGCCCCAGCGGCGTGGGTCTACGGCTAAGCTCTTTGGTGGGTGCTCCCGGCGCAGTGGCAAGCTGCCTTTGGAAGATTCCAAAGGCTGGGAACATGCGCGCTAATCTAGACCTGACATCTTGAGGGTGATCCACCTACCGTGATGGCTAGATGGGGCGCCAAGAAGGTATAAAGCCCCGCCGCCGATAAAGTCCAGGGGGCCAGTACTCTTCTAATTTGGCACCACGTGGTGCTCGAACGTGCCCACGCGCGTGCGGGGAGAAGCTTCTTTGTTAGCTCAAGCTTTGTTCGACCATTTGTTCTATTTAGAGCCGCCGCAACGAAAGCAGACGCTCTTGCTCAGTCGCCCACTTGGCGCGTGCGAGGCAGGCATGTGCCGATCATGCCCATACCTACGCCATGATCCCTTGCAATCGCGAAAAACCTTGACACGTGACCGGATCGATTAGACCTGTGTACTGCGAACGCCTGGCAGAGCCCACCGCTTCATGCAGAGTCGTCGGCCCTACACCCTATGTTCGCCCTCTGAGGTGACGGGCGGCCCGCCCGGCGGCAAGCTCCTATCGAGGGTTGCGCCGGATGGTCCGGCGCCGAGCCTCAGAGCATGGGGAGCGGGCCTGATGAACGATAGCATTTTCGTGGGGCTGGATGTGCACAAGGCGACGATTTCGGTTGCGGTGGCCGAAGGGATGCGCGGCGGGGAAGTTCGTAACTTGGGGATCATCCATAATCGCGCTGACCAAATCGCCAAGCTGGCGAAGAAGCTTGGCAAGAATGACCGGCAGGTAAGTTTTTTGTTACGAAGCCGGACCCTGCGGATATGGCCTGCATCGACAACTGACGGGCCTGGGGCACAATTGCATCGTGGTGGCCCCCTCGCTGATCCCGATGAACGCTGGGTAAAAACCGACCAGCGCGATGCGGCAATGCTGGCCAAGCTGCACCGGAGCGGCGAGCTGACAGCAGTGTGGGTTCCGGATGCGGCGCATGAGGCCATGCGCGACTTGGTGAGAGCCCGCGCCACCGCGATGCGTGTGCTCGGCAAGGCGCGGCGACATCTCCAAGGCTTCCTGCTGCGGCATGGGCGCATCTATGCCGGGAAGAAGGGGTGGACTCTGGCTTATCGTCGCTGGCTCACCACGGTGCGCTTCGATCACCCGGCGAGCCACATCGTTCTGCAGGACTACATTCATGCCGTGACCGACGCGGAGGCCGGTGTGGACTGCTTGACCAAGCGGATGGAAGAGCTGGCGCCACAATGGTCGATGACGCCATTCGTTGAGGGTTCTCGGCCTCGTGCCGTCGGAGCACTCGAGTGGCGCCACCATCCGACGCGGCGGTATCACCAAGGCTCATTGAGCCGGAAGAGCTGATGGCATCACATTGGCTGGCTGCTGGTCACACAGCAGACGCAAGTTCTACGGCTGCATGTTGCAGGGAGCTCGAGCGTGACAACGACGACGGTCGAGCGGATGGCAAAGCTCTGGCAGATCGAGAAGACGGTGCGCGTCAAAGCCCCCGACGCACGCCGTTGCCGCGCGCCAGCAAGCCTCTGCGGCAGTCGTCGCAGATCTCTTCGATCTCTGGCAGCAGATCTTGCGACGGATCTCCGGCAAATCAAAACTGGCCGAGGCGATCCGCTACGCCGTCTCGCGCCGTGCCATCTTCGAACGCTTCCTGGCCGATGGTCGCATCGAGCTCGACTCCAACATCGTCGAACGCGCCATCAGACCACAAACAATTACGACAAAGAATAGCCTCTTCGCGGGCAGCGACGGCGGCGGACGAACTTGGGCGACCATCGCAACATTGCTGCAGACACGCGCTTATGCCATGGAACCACGCCGCCTGACGGCCTCAGCTTGCCGCTTACGACGAGGCCAAAAAAGTGACGCGAGCAATGCCGTTGCGGTTTCGCGTCGGCAATCACTTTGAACCGCTCGGGCCCATTTTGTTCGACCAATTTGTAGATGTTGTCGGGCATTCGCCAATTTTACATACTGACCGTCACTGCTGGGCGAGTCCGGGCTGAAAATCCTCAGGAAACACATAAACCCACGTCGATCATCGACGAGGCCTTCTGGCCAATCTACCGGTGTGAATTTGAGCCGCCGGCTATCCATTTTTTCGCGCAGCCGTTCCGATAGGCGCGGACGTTTTCGCCAGCGAAGCGATAGCGGCTTCTCCGGCATCTAAGATTGCTTGCTGGCGAACATTTTCGTAAAACGCCAATAGGCGCTCGTCTTTTGTCTTGGAAAAATTCATAGCTAAACTTAAGAGCACGCAGAAACTTAGACCGTGTTTCGGAGGTCTGCGAAGGTTTCTTTTACCGCCGATGTGTTGGCCGGCTAACCGCCGCCGACCATGTGTTCTTGGCTGCAATTCCTGCATCACTCCCGTAGTGGCAAGTAAAAGTCTGCATTCCGTCAACTACCAACGTTAGCAATTGATGGAGATGACAGACCCATGGCAATCACAGGTTAATGACCGTCGCGCACGTCTCACACGTCCCCTGGCCGATATCGCGTGAAGAGCGCACGGGCCAATCGTCGTGGATTTTGTTGAAACCCATTGTGCGGTCGACCTCTGGCGTTCACCAATTCGTGTTGCAGCTGAATAGATTGGTCTACGAACAAAACGACAATTTGGAGAATACCACCATGAGCAAAACGGCCTTGATCGATAGTGTCGTTCCGTGTGCCGACATCGTCGAATGCGCAGCGCGCATCGGCGCTCAAATAAAGAATATCAAGCTATCGGGGGATTTGCCGGGTCAGACCATTGCCGAGATCAACCGACTGCTGCTCAAGCACAAGGTCATCTTCTTTCGGGACCAGGGCCATCTCGACGACGCCGAGCGGGAGCGCTTTGCTCTTCATTTCGGAAAGCTTGTGCCGCATCCGACGCTCGGTGCCATGAAGGGAACGGCGTCGGTCATCGAGCTTGATTCCGCCCGCGCCGCTAGCCGGGCCGACCTGTGGCACAGCGATGGAACCTTTGTCGATGCCTATCCCAAGCTCGCAGTGCTGCGAGGCGTTGTGATGCCATTATCTGGTGGCGACACGGTTTGGGCAAACACGGCGGCCGCTTATCTCGACCTGCCGGGGCCGCTGCAACGGCTTGCCGACGAGCTCTGGGCCGTTCACAGCAATGCCTTCGACTATGCCGTAATGGCCCGCGCCAGCGAGGCCGACAAGAAGCATTTTGAAGAGGTCTTCACCAGAACGATCTATGAGACCGAGCATCCCGTCGTGCGTGTTCACCCGGAAACTGGAGAACGCACGCTGGTGCTCGGCGATGTGGTGCAGCGCTTTGTTGGTATCTCAAAATATGACGGCCAGAGGTTGTTCGATCTGTTCCAGTCTCATATCACAGCGCCCGAAAACACGGTGCGCTGGAGTTGGAAGGAGGGCGATGTCGCAATCTGGGACAACCGCGCCACGCAGCATTATGCGGTCAATGATTACGGCGACCAGCATCGCGTCGTTCGTCGAGCCACCGTCGATGGCGAGGTGCCCGTCAGCATCGACGGTCGATGCAGCGTAATGCGCATAAAGGCTACGAAGCAGCCGCCCGCGAAAGCCGCCTAGCGCGTTCGCAATTTAACCAAGATCCGGCCGATGCGACACTGCTCTTGTCCGCCCGTTCGCTGCTTTTGCAGTATCCGCCAGATTGGTTTGCCCTCGGCTTACCACGGTGTAGTGCCAGCTCTCAAATCAGAAGAAGCATCGGTTTACTGAGCGCCCGTTGCATCGAAAGCTGAGCGGAATCGAACTGCCATGACGCCCAAAAGGCACCTTGGTGCGAGTTGCTACCGCCGACATGAAAATCAGCGCTAACACCGCCTCGTCGCCTCGCGTTAGGGTCCGACCGGACTAACTAAAGACGAGTAGCTTCATCGCTGCCTCAGTTCGCGGTCGAGGCAACCTCCAAAGCCGTACGATTGGCCTTTCGTAAGGGCATGAGGTCGCCACCTCGCCACGGCCAGTATCGCTTGTGATACAGCCTAGCATGAGCAGTCAGTGGCGGTGCAGCGATGGCAATGCCATGCTTGATGCCAGGCAGGAAGGTGAATTCCTATCGTCGTATCGAGGTGATCACGGGCAATGCCGGCGACGACGGTGGACGACCGAGAAGGCCAGAGTGGCCGAGAGAGCTTTGGGGAGGCTACGAACACAGTTCCGAGGTGGCGCTGCGCAATGGCGTTGCCCGCGGCTGCTTACGATGTGGCGACGGCCGGTTGCGGTGGCGGTAGCCGGCAAAGCGCCGAGCTTCTTGCCGATCCAAATTGGTGCCGAGGGCGGTGGCAGGAGAGCTAGCGACAACAGATTTCGTCAGCACAGACGAGGCCTTTGGAGATCGCCGCGCCGCCGGCGAAGCATGCGGGGTGAACGAGATCCAGCCGAATGGGGCGCGCATCCGGGGCGAACCGGGAGTGGAGCTGGCGACGCTTTCGACGGTGCTGTCGCCGCTTCGGGGCACCCAGTGATTGCACTCCGACCTCAAGTTGGTGCTGCCGGCACAGCCGGTCGACTTTCGCCAGTAGGCGCATACCGCCGTCTGTAGTGAGCGAAGCGCTGCGCGCAAACCCGAATTGCGGCGACCTCTTCGTCTTCCGCAGCAAGCGCATAGACGGAGTGAAGGTTCTGGCGTGGGACGGCAGCGGTATGGCGCTGGTCATCAGCAAGATCGTACCACGCCTAGCCAGTTCGCGCCGATGCACCGGCGCAAACCCAGTGGCAATATCGATGCGCGACCCTGATGACCAGGTTTCTACACCACGATGCGGCTCAGGATATCGGCGTGGGCGCCGTTGCTGAACGTCAACTATAGCGCGACAATCTGGGTGGGAAGCGCGCGACAATCAGGATGGCGAGTCGGTGTCGCGGCGAGGTGATGATTGCCGCGATGATTGTCGCGCGCAAGAGTTTTGTTGGCTCTGATTGTCGCGGAGCGTCAATCAGCGAGTGTTTTTGGTGTCGCGTGCGAGGGCGGTCGTCCTGGACCGCGTTTTCGTTCGAGCGCGGTGCGCCTGCGATAGCTCTCGACGTTCATCTCGACGATGGTGGCGTGGTGAACGAGACGATCGATGGCGGCGAGCGTCATGGCGGGATCCGGGAAGACCCTATTCCATTCGCCGAAGGGCTGATTGGCGGTGATCAGCATCGAGCGCCGCTCGTAGCGCGCGCTGATGAGTTCGAACAGCACGCTGGTCTCGGCCTGGTCCTTGGTGACGTAGGCAAGGTCATCGAGGATCAAGAGATCGAAGCGATCGAGGCGGTTGATGGCGGCCTCGAGGTTGAGCTCGCGCCGCGCCACCTGGAGCTTCTGGACGAGATCGGTGGTGCGGGTGAAGAGGACGCGCCATCCGTTCTCTATGAGGGCCAAGCCGATGGCTGCTGCCAAGTGACTCTTGCCGCCGCCGGGCGGACCGAACAGCAGCAGATTGGCGCCCTTGCCGAGCCAACCATCGCCAGCGGCGAGCGCGCTCACCTGCGCCTTGGAGATCATCGGCACAGCCTCGAAGTCGAAGTTGTCGAAGGTCTTTCCGGCGGGCAGCCGCGCCTCGACGAGATGGCGCTCGACGCGACGGCGGCCGCGTTCGGCGATCTCGTGCTCGGCGATGGCGGCGAGGAAGCGGGCCGCCGGCCAACCCTCCTTGTCGGACTGTTCGGCGAACTGTGGCCATAGCACCTTGATGGCGGGTAGCCGCAGCTCGTTGAGCAACAGATTGAGGCGGGCGGTGTCGACGGTGTTGGCCGTGTTCATGCGGCGTCTCCGATCTGGCCGGCGCCGATGAGGCACTCATAGCTGGCAGGCGGGGCAAGCTGCACCATGACCTGCGGCACGCAGGCAGGATCGGGCGCGAAGTGGGCGCGCAGCCGTCCGAGGTCGGGCAGTTGGCCGGCGTCGAGGTCGGCGGCGAGCTGACCGGCGAGTTCGGCCTCGCAGCCGCGCTCGTGCGCCAGCGCGAGCAGTTCGACCATGAGCCGGCAAGCTTTCCTGTCCGGCAATCGTTCGCGCAAGCGATCGAAGGTTCGGCGATAGGCATCGCGCGGGAACAGCCGATCACGGTAGACGAGATTGAGCAGCGCCATTGGCTTGCGCCGCAAGGAATGGATCACGTGCCGATAATCGACGACCTGGTCGTGCTTGCCGTTGGGATGCGGCCGCCCACGCGGCAGGGTGACGAGATGGGTGCCGCCGACGAATACGTCGAGACGATCGTCGTAAAGGCGCACCCGCAGCTGGTGACCGATCAGGCGTGACGGCACGGTATAGAATACCTTGCGCAAGGTGAAGCCGCCACTTGACGTCACGCGGACAATCACCTCCTCGTAGTCCGAGGTACGGCGATCTGGCAACGCCTGCAGGGTGGCGCGCTCGTGGTCGATCCGCTTGGCGTTGCGGGCATTGCGGCGGCTAACGATCTCGTCGATGAAGCCGCGATAGGCGGCGAGATCGTCGAAGTCGGCAGTGCCGCGCAACAGCAGCGCATCGGCGATCGTCCGTTTGAGATGGCCATGCGAGCTCTCGATCGCCCCGTTCTCGTGGGCGATGCCGCGATTGTTGCGGGAAGGCCGCATGCCGTAATGGGCGCAGAGGTCCTCGTACCGCCGGGTCAGATCGTCCCTCGCATTACGATCGAGATTGCAGAAGGCGGCCGACAGGCTGTCGGTCCGATGCTCCCGCGGTGCCCCACCGAGCGACCACAGGGCATTCTGCAGCCCTTCGGCCAAAGCGACGAAGCTCTCGCCACCGAGCACGACATGGGCGTGCTCAAATCCGCAATAGGCCAACCGGAAGTGATAGAGGCGATGATCGAGCGGCATGCCCGCGATGGTGACCCCAAGCTCGCCCACGTCGGTGAAGTCGGATAGGCCGACCTGACCCACTTCGTGGGTCTGGCGGAAGATGACCTCTTGCTCCTCGCCGTGGATCGCCCGCCAGGCGCGGACCCGGCGCTCCAGCGTGCGGCGGATTCCAGCTCCGAGCTCAGGATGGCGCCGTAACATCTCCTCGAAGATCGCTACCGGCCGCACGCCGGGGGCGGCCTTGAGCATTGGCACCACTTCTGTCTCAAACACACCGGCCAACGGGTCCGGCCGGCGACGACTGCGGGCGTCCTTCTTCTGCGATGGAAGGCGAATATCCTTCTCGATCCGATAAGCGGTCGAGGTGCTGAACGAGGCCTTGGCGGCGGCCACGGGCGGGGTATCGGTCTGACGGTACTTCATGTAGAGCCTCATCTGGTGATCTGTGACGTGTTGGCCTGGCAAACGAGTGATTCCTCTTGGCGGAAGAACCACTTGCATAACCAGCCAGCCGCGATCACCAGACGGCGCGGTCCTCTGTGGATCGCGCCGTCGCCGGGCTCGTAACTCCGGTCGGGCTACGCCCTCCCTGCGTCACGAGCCCGGCGAAGCTCTCTCATCCTGATTGACGCTCCACTGTCACTTTGATTGTCGCGCGGCAGTCAACAACGTCAAAAACGGCCTGCTGCTGGCCATCCGGTGATCCTGCTGCACTGTCGCGACGATCAGGCCCGTCCGCTGCTCGAACCGCCACGAGCGTCGCGAAACTAAGGACTTTCTGCGTGACGCCCAACCTCGATATCCCGGCGACCGTCGAAGCCTTGCGCCAATATTGGATCCGCTACGCGCGCCCGCTGATCACCGCGCTAAGCGGCGAGCTGGCGCCGCTCCCAGTTCGGTTGAAGCACCAACACCGAATCTGACGGCCGAAGTCTGGACCTGGCGCGCCCCATGTTCGTCGCGAACTCTCGGCGGTAGTCATTCATCGCCAAGCGTCTGGCGCTCGGTAGGTCTAGAAGGCGCCACCAGTACGAAGTGGCGGGACTCGCCGCGCCACAACACTGGAGAGGCTGAGCCGCCGTTCAGGATCTACCAAAAATCAGAATGAGGTTACTGGCCGGCAAATCCAATTGCCGTTTGAGCGCCAGCCCATGCTTCCCGGTCTCTCTTTCAAGATCCCGCACGTCTTTGAGACCCCATTCGGGCACGGCGGCCGCCCGGATCTCTCTGTCGAATGCCTCGTTCGATGGCGTGGTGTATTTCCCGTCAACTTTAAAGGGACCATAGATTGTGATGAAGCCACATGGTTTCAGGAGCTTTGCGCCAAGCGCAGCGATGCCGTCGCGATCGAGACGGGGGCAACATGGAAGATGTTGATAACGAAGATGACGTCGTAGAGCCGCTCATCGGAATCCGGCCAGGTCGCCGGCGCGGTGAGATCGATCAGAACGGGATCAGCAACGTTATTGTTATCGTCTTCGATGCGGTTCCTTTTGATGGTCTCGAAAACGCTTTGATCGTAATCGGAAGGCTGAAACCGAACGTTCCGGAAAACATGGTGCGAAGTAATTGATATGCAATCCGGCACCAGTCGCTACTTCAAGAGCGGCGCCCTTAGTAGGAAAGAGTTCTTCGAACGTTTTTAGAATCGCATCCTTATTGCGGTTGCCCGCCCAGGCGACATAAGGGCTGAGCGGATACGGATCGATATTGGGTCTATCGGACATTCGGGTACTCCTTGCTTCTATGGCGAACGATATTAGGTACCGATATGAGCTCCCACTCTGCAGTGATCAGCGGGCGCGTGCGTAGCGGTTGGTATCCAGTACTGGGGCACAGCCCCGACGGCCGCTGGAATTATAGTGTCGATACACCGTAAGCAGCCAGCGGGCAGCGCCACTGCGCCGCGCCACGTTGCGGATGTTCACACCCTTCTCAAGGCTCTCCGGTAAGTCCATCCTCGCCCGCTCACGCTCCCGGTGAGCACCTTGACGCGACGACGGGCTTGGCATCAAGCATGGCATCGCCATCGCTCCACCTCGGATCAGCTCAGCCCAGCTTGTATGGCAGGTGAGCCCGAGGGATGGCGAGATGGGGCCTTGTACCGGTTAGCAACTAACTAGCCAAGGCCGCAGCTTGGGCCTGCTCAGAAGCCTCTCGGGTCGGCGTTTGTATTTGCTCCGAAACTCATCAGGTGTTCTCAATCATGGACAATCAACCAGCGTAGGCTACAGGCTGTCCCATCCGATGGCGCGACGTAGAAAGGTTAATCCGAGTGCTATGAAAGAGGCGTTCTGCTCGTTGTCCTTGCCGTAGCCGTGTCCGCCGGCGTCTGACTCATAAAAGGAGACATCGCAGCCAAGCCTACGTAGCTTTTCAGCCATTTTGCGCGCGTGCCCGGGATGCACGCGGTCGTCTCGACGTGTTGTGGCAAGTAGGATCGGCGGGTACGGGCGACCTGCTTGCACCGTATGATAGGCGGAGATTTCACTGAGGAACGACCAATCTTCAACATTGTCTGGATCGCCAAATTCCGCGATCCAACTCGCCCCGGCCAGGAGTTTGGCGTAGCGTCGCATATCGATCAGCGGAACCGTGCAGAATAACGCACCGAAGTGCTCCGGATGGCGCGTTAGCATGTTGGCGATGAGCAGGCCCCCGTTCGACCCGCCTTGGGCCGCAATCCTGTCAGGCCGTGTTACCCCGCGTGCCACCAAGTCGGCAGCGACCGCCGCCAAATCATCATGCGCACGTGCCTTGCCCTCTCGGCGCCCGGCGTCATGCCAGCTGGTGCCGAATTCACCGCCGCCTCTAATGTTGGCGGTCACGCAGGTGCCGCCTCGCTCCAACCAAAGTCTACCGAGCACTGGCTGATAAGTGGGCAGCAGTGTGTGACGGAAACCGCCATACGCGGTGAGATGGACGGGAGCGTCGCCGGCGAGGGTCGCTGGCCCGACTTGGACGTAGGGCACGCGGGTCCCATCCGCCGAGATTGCCTCATGACGAGAGACGCGCAAACCCCGCACGTCAAAGAGGGTGGGCGACTGACGTAGCACGCACGGTGCGCTGAGCGCGGGAGGGAATTTAAAGAGCGTCGGCGGGGTCAAGGGATCATGTGCCGTCGCGAGCAGCGTCCCGTCAGCTTCCTCCGAGTAGCCATCGAGAGGCCAGATATCGACGCTGCCAAGTGCGGGCAGGCCAGGCAAGGTCCACTGCGCCCAGCCGTCTTCCTGCAACTCGCAAACCAGGTGCATCGGGCGTAAATCGTTCAGAATGTAGAGTATCAGCCGGCCAGCCGACCAAAATACATATTGGAGCGCTTGTCGTTCGCCCGGTTTCCACAGGACGGTGAAGTTACGCCCGCCCGCGAGAAAGTCCGTCAAAGCGATGACGAGGACCGTATCGGGTTGGTATCTGCTCGCGTCAATTGTCCAGGGCTGCCGCAGACGCAGGGAGAGCCAGTTCTGATGGAGGTTCACATTAACATGCGAGGGTAGGTCGAGGCGCGCGCGCGGGCCCGAACGATCGCCGAGGTGGATCGTCGCATCAAAGAAACTCGTGCACTCCACGAACGTCAGTCGCTCTGTCCCTGTCTGATGGTCGGCCCATCCCCCGACGCTCAAGTTTGCAGGTTCGGTTTCGAACAGCACGGCCGCATCCAGTGGGTTACACCCGCGCGGCCATAGCCGCACGGTGCGTGCATAGCCGGAGCGCGTTGCCATATTCGGTCCGAACGCGCTCGATAGCAGCAGCGTGTCACGGTCGAGCCAGACCGCTTCGCCTTTGGCTTCGGGTAAGGTGAAACCGTCCTCAACAAAGGCAACATTGCACAGATCGAACTCGCGCAAGACGCTGGCGTCGCTTCCGCCCCGGCTCAAGCGCAGGAGCGCACGATCATGAGTTCGCGGGAGGATCGTGGCTCCCGCCCATACCCAGTCCTCACCTTCCGTCCAAGCCAGAGCATCCAGGTCCAGGAGCACCTGCCACGTCGGTGTACCCGTGCGGTACCCGGCCTCTGTTGTCCGGCGCCACAACCCACGGGGGTGTTCCGCATCCGTCCAATAGTTGTAGACAAGGTCGCCGTAACGTTGGACTGTTGGGATGCGGTCTGGTCGATCAAGCAAGTCGAGCACGATGTCCCGGTCGCGCATAAAAGCTGCACCCCCATATCGGGACAGCGTCTCGGCATTGCGAGCGTCGACCCAAGCCAGAACCTCAGGACTATCGATCGCCTCAAGCCAAAGGTGTGGGTCATCATCTGGCTGGTCGAGCGTTGGTCTGGAATCGAAGATTGCATCCATGGCGGTGTCATAGCCTTCACTTTAAGTGCGCGTAGATGAGACGAGAGCATGCACGAGGCTCTCCGATAGACATAAGCAACACGAAGAGCGATCGACTGTCTCCACGCACTGCTCAAGGTCCGAGGGCCCCCTCAGCTTGCGATCGATGGTCAGGTTGTCAGCGAAGATGGGATCAGACCGACAACGTTCTCTGCTGATTCTTGCGCATCGCGCTCGCCAGCGCATTGCTGGTCGCCAGCGAGCCGACGGCAAAGAGAGATCGTCGAGCAGCACAGCGCGATCGGCTCGGAAGGTCTGCGCCCAGCGTAAGAAGTCCCCGGCGTCTGGAGACCGTATGGGGAGCACGGTGATCTTGCCAACGAACGTCTCCCAGCTTCAGCGCCCTAGGGTGAGCTCCCAATCGAATGGAGTGATGATCATCGGAGTTCTGAGGCTTGAGGCTATTGCTGATGGGCTGCAGGCGGATTTGCACGGAGTCGCGAACCTGCTTGGCGCAGAGGACATTATACATGCGCTACTCCTGAAGTTGCGGGTAATTGAGATGAGAACAGCAATTGCCGTACCACTCCTGGCGTTCACAAAATCCCGGCGTTGAGCCAAGGGCTTGAGAGAATTGCAGCCGGCTTCCAGCGTGTTGAGCGCATTGACGAATTGCGACATACGTCGGAGATGCGACAGCGCCGTTTGGAAAAGCGGCGACATTCGCTGATAGAGATCAGCAAGGTCGCGGTCCGACTGGATTTCGGCAAGAGGTGGGAACGTTAACCAAGCTGAGCGGCTGCAACGCTCACCAGCGACTGACATTCTCGCCCGGTTTGCACCGGGCGGGCCGGCGAGAGCTCGTCTAGATGCTGGGACGTACTTGCCCTGTGCGCACGTAGCAACCGCGATCCCTGCATCGCAACGGCTTGCGCCACAGTCAACTACCAACCTTCGTAATTGATGGAGATAACGGATACATGGCAATCGTGGGTCAATGAACGCCGCGCGGGTCACACGAAGGAAGTCGGGACGCAATATAGATCCAACGGACCTCATGGATGTGCTGACTCGTCGCCTGCAGCTTCAAGTCTACTCGTAAGCGCTTAGCCGGGACCATTATTGGGGCTGCTTGACGATTTGCGGAATCGCCACGGCATGAGGTCTTCGATCCTGCTATGAGGATGGCCGTCGATGATCGCCTCGAGTGTTTCGGCGATGTAGGCAGCCGGGTTGACGTCGTTGAGCTTGCAGGTGGCGACGATCGACGCGAGCAAGGCCCAGTTTTCTGCCCCGATTTCATGACCGGCGAAGAGCGCATTTTTCCTGGTCAGGCAAACTGGCCGGATGGCGTTCTCGACCGGGTTGGTGTCGAGCTCGAGGCGGCCGTCTTCGAGGAAGCGGGTCAGCCCTTGCCAATGATTGAGCGCGTAACGGATGTCCTCGGCGAGCGTCGAGCCGCTGGAGATCATCGACAGCTGCTTCTCGAACCACGGCTTCAACGCCTCGACGATGGGCAGCGAGTGCTCCTTACGCGCGGCCAGCCTGATGTCCGGCGATGAACGCGTACCATGGCTTCGATGGCGTAAAGCTGTGCGATGTGCCGAACGGCGGCCTCGGCGATCGGCGATTTGCTGTTGCGGGCCAATTTGACGAAGCGCCGGCGCAAATGGCTCCAGCAATGCACGAGCGTCCACGGCCCTTGCGGTCGAGCGACTTCGCTGAGCCGGTCATAACCGTCATAGGCATCGCATTGCAGGAAGCGTCCGTCAAAGCCGTCCAGGAACTGCTCAGCGAAGGCGCCGCTGCGACCGGGGGCATATCGGAACAGCACGATCGGCGGACTTGGGCCGCTGTGACCGCGGTCGTCGGAGACGATCGCCCAGAAGTAGCCCTTCTTCGTTTGACCACGCCCGGGATCGAGCACCGGCGCCGTGGTTTCGTCCATGAACAGACGATCCGCCGCTGCCAGATGGCGGCGCATGTGGTCGGCAACGGGTTGGAGATGGAAGCAGGCGCGGCCGGACCAATTGCCCAGGGTCGCCCGATCAAGCCGGATCCCCTGGCGCGCATAGATCTCGGCCTGACGGTAAAACGGCGTATGGTCGCCAAACTTGGAGACGATCACGTGCGCAATCGCCGCTTCGGTCGGTAGTCCACCCGGCACGACATGCTCCGGTGCGTGCGCCTGCACGACAGGGCCCGAGCAGCGGCGGCAGATGTATTTCGGGCGGCGTGTGACCAGCACGCGCCATTGCGCCGGGATCACGTCGAGCCGTTTGCTGACGTCCTCGCCGATCTTCGTCATGGCGCCGCAACCGCACGGGCAGAGCGTGCTCGCAGGCTCGATGATCCGCTCCACCCGCGGCAAATGGGCAGGCAAGCAGCCGCGATTGCGATGAGAGCTTTGATCCGTCGCGTTTCGCGATCGGCCCTGGATGACCTTCTCGGCTTTCTCCTGTGCGGCATCCAGGATGCCTTGCGCGATCTCCACGTCTTCGAGCGGCAAGTGATATTGATCTGGTCGCAGCTTCTCGGATTTCGCGCCGAACCTGTCGCGTCGCAATTCGCCGAGAATGACCTCCAGCCGACGTCGGGCTTCCTCCGACGCCGCCAGCGCGCCCTGATGCTCGCTCAAGGCCGCCTGCGTTTGCGCCAAAAGCGCCTTCAGGCGTTCGTTTTCGTCGCGCAGCGCTGCGATGCTCATGCGCTATTTCGAGCATATCGCCGCCGCGCGTGCCACGTTCAAAATAGCTTCCGAGTCATTCTGCCGCAGTTATCCCGCCGCCTGCGGGCGGCGTGCTTCTTCCGGACGGACCAACCTCCAATCCAGCCCCTCGAACAAGGCCGCGAACATCGCCGGCGACATCCGCATCACGCCGTCTGCGATCGTTGGCCAAACGAACTTGCAACCTTCGAGACGTTTGTGCACCAACACCAGGCCCGTTCGATCCCAGACCAAAATCTTGATCCGGTCAGCTCGTTTCGATCGGAACACGAAGGCCGCGCCGCTGAACGGGTCGAGACGAAGCATCTCCTGCACCTTCGTCGCAAGCCCATCATGGCCACAGCGGAAATCGATCGGCCGCGTTGCAACGTAAATCTTCAGATCCGCACCAGCCGCGATCATCGTGACGCTCGCACCGCGCGGATCACTCGGGACAACTGCTCGGCATCAATGGCCATATCCGTCCGCAGCACGACATCGCCGATCGCGATCTCAAGCTTGATCGCCGGAACCTGACGCTCCTCCAACGCACCTTCCACGACCAGCGGCGCGAATGTCGGCTCCGATGCCTCGCACGGCGGCAACATGCCTCGCTGTCGAAACCGCCGTCGCCAATCGTAGATCTGCCAGCGCGTCGCTCCGTGCTTGCGCGCCACCTCGGACACCTGGGCACCGGGTAACAAACTCTCGGCGACGATCCGAGCTCTCTCAGCTTCCGAACGTACGCGGCGCCCCGATGGTCCTTCAAGAACCTCCAGCCGGCTCACCGACCCCGTCGTTGAGCCGTCCAAATGGACGTCCTTTTTGCTGTCCAATCCCATCCCAAACCTCCGTCCAAGCCCGGAGGCTTCTTTCGCACAACGATACCGATCCCGAAGCAAGGGTTCCGGCTAAGCGCTTACGTCTACTCCAACAGCGATCTCTCCAATCTCATGGAAGCCCATAATGGACCTTCTGGCGCGATCGCCGAGCGTGCAGGCTTCAAAAGTCTCTGGTCATCGGTCCTGTAAATTGCCTCGCCTCTCGGTTAGCGTCGATGCCGACGAAGCTTCGGGGAGCCAACGCGTCGTGGCGGACACGCGACGCCTTGCTTTCCGGCGACTGCTATCTTCTCGAAGGAGATATCTTCTTCGACGAGGGCGCCCTCTATGAGCGAAATCCTAAGCCCTATTGTGGAATTGGCGGGTCGTTACTGGTGTATTGGTGGCAAGGACAGCGAAGCTCCGCCCGCCCGTCGCCAGTGTCTCGCCGAGCGAACGCGCCGAATAAGGCCGGCCGCCGCTATCGACGTCGACGCGGGGCAGCAGAACTGCGTTGGAACTGCCGATATAGCATGGCTCCTATAGGGCGCTCGACCTATACGCTACCGGCTATGCCATGGCGTCCGGTAATCGCGCCGGAGACGAGGCTCGGAATCGCCTGAGCGGGTGTCGCTCGGACAGACGGAGCTGGTGGCTGTAAGTCTCACGCGGGCCGCTTCAGTCGCCAAAGCTTGTGCGTCAGTCCGTGCCAATCAGGCCGGACCGCAATCCTCAAACTTAGCAATAGGGAAGCGGGGCTCGCTATGCGTGGTCGGGTTGTCGCGGCGATATCGATTCGGATATCCTCGGCTGCTGCACCAGTGTTCAGTTTTCAACCAGCTCCGAAGCAAAGAGTGCTTGCTATCATACTGTCCCTAGCAGCGAGTCTCGTGGGCGGTTCGGCGCTGTCACAAGCTGCCAACGTGCCTACTGCAAAAAGCGAAACTCCAGATGAGATCGCTGAACGAAGAATTCAAAAGAAGACCGATCAGGCCACGAAACTTCGACGCCGCCTGGTCAGACGAGCCGCGCATCACGTCGGTAGCTCGGCGCTAACGCAAACTACCGATTCACCTGCTGCAGCATACGACACTGCGGATGAAGTGATGAAGTTGCTAAGAACAGAACTCAAAAGAGGACCGACCCATTTGCGAAATTCGAGAACCTTCGCGAAAAGGCATGTGGCTCAATATACCTGGTTCTGCCGACACGATAGATCATTAGATCTGCGCTGGCAGACGTCGGGATTGGTTATATTGGCTGGACACAAAATACCTTCGTACACAATCAACTGCCGAGTGCAGCCAGAAGCACCATCGCCAATCAGCTATATATTGGCCAGGATACGACATTTAATACCACAAATTTCATGGTTGTGACCTACGACCTCAGCACCTCAGCCGCTTTGGAATTCCCGATGGTCAGATCATCTTGGGAGCCGAGCAGCAATACTGGACGTGGAAGGCCGGAGGACCCGATAGAGTGGGAATCAATACAATTGCCTACTATCAGACGTTTTTCGGCAAAAAACTCGAACTCAAAATGGGTTATCTCAGAAATCAAAATGAGTTTGCAGGTACAGTGGTCGGAGGGAACGCGGGAGCAAACGTTTTGGGCCCTCGTCGAACATCCTATACCAAGCGGGTATGAGCAACAATCCGGCGCCAACGCCAGCTCTCAACCTGAAGTACGATTTTGATGATCGCTTCTATAACAAAGTTTCAATCCAGCGCTCACTCAGTCCGGACGGTCAATCTGCGCAAATAACTGAAAATCCGACCGGTTTTAAACTGGAGCACGTCCAACGCGGGCATTCTTCTGCTTGATGAAACTGGCTATCAGAACAAAGCTGCTCCGGGTGTGCCCGAGACCTGGTTGCGGGCAGGCGCCGGTTTCAACAACAGCAGCTACACGAACCTGCAGTATCCGAACCAACCGAGAGCCAACGCGAACAGTGTCTTCTACGTCGCTGCGGACAGGCAGCTCTGGCAATCTGATGTCGAGGGCTCGGCATCTTGTGGTATCTATCGTGGATTCTCTGCGATGTACGCTCCCCCTGACCTGAATAAAGTCAGTCAGTATTTTGAGCTTCGTCTTTATGCGAAGGGACTATTTGACAGCCGGCCCGGTGATCAGATTGCTATTGTTGCCACCAACACAGCGTGGAGCAACTTTGCAGTGGACGCTGCATTGGCCACATGCTCTGAAATTGTTGGTGTCTACGTCGATATTCTTCTAACTCCCGAACGGCTAGAGGCGTGTCCTCATAAGCGGGCCACAATTCCGGCTCAGCTTTAATCGTAATCGTCGTTGTTCACTCACTTTTCTCCACGGAATGTTTGCGAGTCTGCGTTTGGTTTTTCACCGTTAGGCTTAGAATGGACACAGTGCGTAATTCTATCACAGAGCCGGGGTGACGCGCCTTGAAATGTCATGGCTTCCGAACAGCGCCGAAGGCGGAGCAACCAAGCGCGGATTGCCGACATCTTTGCGAGTGGCGATTCAGTATGTGCCGTGGCCCGGCCTCATTGATCATCGCTCTAGCAGTTGTTCGGCTGGCACAGCCAACTCGGAGACGCCGAGACTAGTTGTGAGCGTGTTGACCGCGATCAATACCAATATCCGGCCTTTCTGTGGGCTTGTCTAGGGGAGCGGGATGATCACGCTAATTCGACGCAAATGGAGCCCCACTGAATTGTTCGATCGTCTGACGCCGGCTATGTTCGCCGCTGAGCCATCAACTCTGCGCGCACGTTGGAATAAATTGTGGATAGATTTGTATACCGAATATGACGCAAGGCAATTGGAAAAGGAGTCGTCCATCCGTAACTTGATCGCCACCGAGGAAAGTGCGGCGCTCTTTAATGCTTGCGCCGCGGACGAGGAGCGTCACACCAAATGGTTTGATCCAAATCATGGAGCTCGTAGCTGATGGATCCGAAAAGGATCTTTGGGAGAGGTTGGACGGTCGGCTACATGATTTTAGCGCGGTCAAT
The DNA here is from genome assembly GCF_029714305.1 of Bradyrhizobium sp. CB3481. Classification (NCBI taxonomy): domain Bacteria; kingdom Pseudomonadati; phylum Pseudomonadota; class Alphaproteobacteria; order Hyphomicrobiales; family Nitrobacteraceae; genus Bradyrhizobium; species Bradyrhizobium sp. CB3481. The sequence continues at coordinate 5,696,980 of NZ_CP121647.1, read as the reverse complement.
GAGTGCCTACGAGACGAATTTTCTCTGATCGTTGTGCTGGCGTTTGACGAAACATGTACTTGCCACGCCTATGCTGCGGACAAGGATTTTTATCGTGGACTTGGGGACAACAGATTCCATCGTTGCCTGGGGGAGCTGATCGCCGACGAGGCAGCTCACTCGACAAACGCGGTCAACGTTATCCGCGCCCGCTATTCCGATCGCCTCTCCGAGATCGGCGCAATCCTAGACGGCCTCACCAGCGGCGTTGCCGATGAGTGGGGCTATGGCGGCACATTCATTCTGGATCGCTTTGGCGATGCGTACACGAAGGAGATGCTCGCCAAGTGCCGCGACAAGATCCTGAGAAATGTCGCCAGGCCGCTCAAGACCGCAGACAGCGAGAACCGTCGGCCAAGTTGATAGCTCAACGCCATCGCACGAGCAGCGGAATGAGCCCGGTGATAGAAGGGGTGAGCTGCTCACCTTGCTTGAGAATGCCAGGCTTCGGCAGGAAGCTATCGATCAAGCCTAGGCGACTTGGACTCCTGGCATCGAGCGCTTCGTCGGGCGAAGGGCACTGGTCGAATACCGGCGCTCCGTCGCGCCTTTGCGACGCCGCGCGTCAACGCAGATGGAGTCGGCTTGCGCTGTGAGCGCGACCGGATTGCGCGATGACTGCTCTAGATGACAAACGTCCCACCGCGATCCGCGTGGTGATCCCATTCTTCTTCCGCCACTGGTTGCAGCAGCCCTTCCGCGCGGCCATCGTGATCGTCGGTTTTCTCGACGCAACTCTGGCCGACTTGTTCATGCCGGTGTACCCGGGCGATCTGGTCGGCGCGCTGACGTCAGGCCCTTCCGACCATGCGGCGCTGGTTGCCTTCGTCGGCACCATCGCGCTCGGCCTGATCAATCATCCTGCGTCTTGTAGGTCTGCAGGCCGTCGTGCCGTTCAATCTCAAGATGATGTCGGATGTCGCACGCGAGGCGTTCGTGCGCGTGCAGCGCTTCTCAACCGATTGGCACGCCAACTCCTTCGCCGGTTCGACCGTGCGCAAGATCACGCGTGGCATGTGGGCGCTCGACCTGCTCAATGATACCATCCTGATGGCCCTGTTGCCGTCGCTGGCGGTGCTGGTCGGCTCGATGATCCTGCTCGGACTAAATTGGCCCGCGTTGGGTGGCGTGATCGCAGTCGGCGCGATGGTCTATGTCGCGCTAATCATCGGACTCTCGATCCGCTATGTCGCGCCCGCCGCACAAGGCTCCAACGCCTGGGACACCAAGGTTGGCGGCACGCTGGCTAACGCGCTCACCTGCAACGCGGTGGTAAAATCGTTCGGCGCCGCAGCGCGCGAGGACGCTCGGTGTCGTGAACCGCTGGGGACGCGGGTGCGGCGCACGTGGCTGCGCTACAACGCAACCAGCATGGCGCAGCTCGTGATGCTCCTGCCCTTCCGTGGATCGGTGATCGGCTGCGCGATCCTGTTGTGGATTGCCGGGCGCGCCTCGCCGGGCGACGTTACGTATGTGCTGACGAGCTACTACGTCATCCACGCCTATTTGCGTGACCTCGGCATGCACATCAACAACCTGCAGCGTACAGTGAACGAGATGCAGGAACTGGTCACCATTCATGGCGAGCCGCTCGGCATCGTTGACGTGCCTGACGCGAAGCCGATCAATATCGAGGGCGGTCGCATCACCTCCGAGAACGTGACGTTTCTCTACGGCGGTCACCGCATGCCGCTCTATGACGGGCTGTCGGTCGACATTCTCGCGGGCGAGCGCGTCGGCCTGGTCGGCCGGTCCGGCTCGGGCAGGACCACGTTCGTCAAACTGGTGCAGCGGCTCTACGATATCTCCGATGGCCGGATCGTGATCGACGGCCAGGATATTGCGCAGGCGACACAGCAATCGCTGCGGAGCCAGATCGCAATCGTGCAGCTGGAGCCGATCCTGTTTCACCGCTCGCTCGCCGAGAACATCGCCTACGGCCGGCCCGGCGCCAGCATGGCGGCGATCGAGCAGGCGGCGCGGCTTGCCAATGCGCACGACTTCATCCTGCGGCTTCCGAAGGGGTACGCCACGCTCGTTGGCGAGCGTGGCGTTAAGCTGTCCGGCGGCGAGCGGCAGCGCGTGGCCCTGGCGCGCGCTTTCCTAACAGATGCACCGGTGCTGATCCTGGATGAGGCAACTTCGAGCCTCGATTCGGAATCGGAAGCGCTGATCCAGCAGGCGATGGAGCGGCTGATGCGGGGGCGCACCTCAAACTCACCCAAGGGGAACAGCCGTTAGGCGGCCGCGGTTCGGACACTGAGCCGACATGCCGCGTCGATCCGAATGATGGCTGCGCGTCGGGCAACGAGCGTGACCAAATCGCTCATCGCACGGCGTCTGACCCGAGGGAGGAGCCCGGTGCGTTAGCAGCGCACGCCGGGATCTGTGCGGGGGGCGAGGAGCAATCCTCGTCCCTACCGCGACTAGATCAGAAAGGAGAAATCTTTTCAGAAATATCGGCTCATCGTGATCGCACACCGGCTGTCGACGGTGCGCAGCCTTGATCGCATCCTCGTGTTCGCCGTTATCGGTTTGATGCCATGCGCAACGCGCGAGAACAACCCAGGTTAGGCGAGTTCGTGCTTGCGCGGACCGCACGTCGGCGGGACAACACCGCATCGAAAATCATGAAGGCTAACGACGCGCCGCGCTATCCGCGCGTTGGCGATCACCGCTGATGGCCCACCCCGATTCCGAGTTGAGAGGCTTTGACGCGCACCGCACCGATAGTGCGCTTGAGTTCCTTAGAGACCCTCGCGACTGGCGTGCGAGTCTTCGAATGCTTCTTCAAGCTCCGTACGTCTGCCGCAGTCCATTCACGGCGTTGGGGCGTCGTCTTCTTTTTCTTCGCTGGCTTCAATTTCCATGCTCCACAGTGTTAGAGCCGCTGCCGTTAGCAACCGTGCGTAGCTTTCGCAACTAACAATATGCTGTTGGGGATAACGCCAATGGCGATACTTAACGTCAATCTAGACAACATCCAGCTCGAAAGGTGTACATCCGAGCTTTCTACGCGTGGTATGCGCAACGCGATAAGGCGAGCCGTCGACCAATCTGCCACAGCCGCACGCCGCTTTGCTCTCGATACAATCGCGAGAGACATCGGGGCAACCAGAGCGCGCATCGAAAAGCGGTGGATAAAGTCAGAGAACCACCCGGGTGAACCCATACGCTTCGCTTACTGCTACCAACGCAGGTATCAACATGCTTGCGACCGTGAGCCCGCCGGATAACGGGGAGCACTTTCAGGTCAATCGGTGGCGGCAGCGCGCTTCTGCAACTCGGTAAGCAACAACAGGTGATGAGCGCGATAGAGCGAATAAACGTCGAGCGCGGCCTGCGAATGCCGATAATCTCACCGGGCGCGCTAAGGTCATCGAGTGCACACGCTCGAAATTCACGGCACGCGCATGCGCCTGTGGGACATTGATGCTTCGAAAGTACGCAGCTCTGTCGCGGCGACGACATCTTGCCGTATCGCTAGCGGAGCTAAAGTAGCGAACGAACTGGACGTCTTCATAGCGCGTCGGTCGGTTCTCTGTGTGGCTATCAGCCTGGATGATCTATGGGTGCACAGTCGCAACGTGCTCAGTGAATGGAATTGATTTGGTGCATTGGCTAGTATGCGCGGGCTCGCGCTCGATTGGCCTAAATACTCAAAAGGGCGAACACGGCAGGACAGGTCGTTACGCGGAGCACGCAGGCAAGAGCATGTCGCCGGGTATCGATATCCCAAATGCGAGGATCGAGTTGAGGCGTTTACGGGCGATGGCGGGGTTAACATTCACATTCAGGCAAACGATCACCAAGCGCGAAAGGGCATTGAGAAGCCGTAAGCGAGGAGGGCGGATGACCTGCGAGGTGGCTGGTATCTGGCAGTGGATCGCAGGAGTTTTCGCCGTTCTGAGCGCGATTACCGGGATTCCGGCGTCGCTCTTAAAATACCGGCTCCTCCGATCAGCTATCAAGCGCGCGATGGGATGGCTGGGGCGCTAAGGAAGGAGGGATGGTACAACGCAGCGGCTGCAATGGCTGCTGCTCTTGCCGCAGGTATTCAGGCTTCTGCTTTTTTGCGCCTTCCTGCATTCACCTCTAACGGAGATAGCCGGGCGCTGGATACCTTCTTTCGTGCCCACACGCCGGGGCCCCTGTCAGGCTATATCCTGATAGCGCTCGCCATCTCACGGGAAGCCTCCTTCCTCTATGCACGGAAACTGATCGAGTTCATGACGCTGACCGGGGGGCGATCAGGCCACCCGCAAAGTCTTTGAAAAGATAGGCTTTGAACGGGTGGGGTCGCAGCGCAGCGCCCCCCAGCTGCTACGCGCCGCGATTTTGGTGTCTACCTAAAGAGCTCGGCTATATATCCCGACCCGATTCGCCAAATGCGCATCGAACGTGGAGGCCACGCTCCGCATCAGGAATCGGCATTGCTCAGCTATACGCAGCCGGTTCGCCTCGACCATGATCACTCCGTTGGCCCGCGATCGTGCGAATCGTTCGCGGTCGATGATTACCTCCTCAAGAGTCTTGCCATGATCATGGGAGACTAGCGATAGATCGACGGCGAGATCGCACATGATGCGTTCGATAATCTCTGCGCGAAAGCGGTCGTCGGCGTCGAAGGCGTAGCCCTTGACGGTTGCGAAATGTCCTGCGGCGACGCACTGAAGATAGTCGCGGGTCGGCACGGCGTTCTGAACAAAACCTTGCGGCAGCCGTTCGATCGCGCTTGCGCCAAGGCCGTTCATCACGTTCTCCTGATGATCAGTATATCCTTGGAAATTCCTACGCAACCGTCCTTCGCGCTGGGCGACCGCGAGCGGGTCGCTGCGAAGCGCGAAATGGTCCAAGCCGATCCGAACGTAGCCCGCGCACTGCAGCGCATCCGAAATCGCTTCCGACTGCGATTGACGTTCGACGCTGTCGGGCAGCGTGTTCTCGGTAATCCTGCGCTGATGCCTTTTGAAGGTCGGCACGTGAGCATAACCGAAGGCTGCGAGGCGATCAGGCCGGAGTTCAACGCACTTCTCGACCGTCTCGAGACAGGAATCGATGCTCTGGTGCGGCAGGCCATAGACCAGACAAAATTGATGCCGATAAAGCCGGCCTGCCGGAGGCGGCGCACCGCGGCTGCGGTCTGTTCAAATGTTTGAATTCGATTGATCGAACTTTGCACCAACGGATCGAAGCTCTGGACACCTAGGCTGGCGCGCGTGACTCCGTAATGAGCCATCGTTTTTGTCATCGGCTCCGTCAAAGTGCGCGGATCGACCTCAACGGCAATCTCGACATCCGGAAGCACGAGAAAGAAGCTGCGCATCGCACCGACGAGATAGGCAAAGAGCTCGGGCGACATGATTGTTGGCGTCCCACCACCGAAGTGGATGTGCGCCAAGCGCAAGCGATCCTGAAGCATGTTGGTCACAAGTTGAATCTCGCAACGAACCGCCGCCAGATAATCGGCGATGGACTCGGAACGCGTTGACGCCTAGGTATGACAGCCGCAGTACCAGCACATCGACTGGCAGAACGGAACGTGCAGATAGAGGGATGCCGCAGGGAAGGCGGGGATGGCACGCAGCCAATCGACATAGGTCTTGCGATCGACGGCAGGAGAAAAGTGTGGCGTGCTCGGATAGCTCGTGTAGCTCGGTAGGCGCTCCTGTCCATAGCGGTTCGCAAGCTCACTTCGCATGCCGTTTTCGTTCGAGTCAGCCGTATCAGGCTAGCGAGACGGAAGCAGAACACATTGCTCCAGCTCAATTAGACAACCGACGGCCCTGCGGCACGTCAGGTCGCCGATTGGATGTCATAGTTCGCCGAAGATCCTGCCGATGGATGCAACCGTGCGCCAGAACTGACTGGAGCAGGAGCTGGACCAATTGCCAGGCCGTTCAGCTCATATTGCGTTAGCCGAAACGTGCAGCACGGGCTTTCTGTCCGAAAGCAAACACCCTGCTTGTCTCAAATCCGTCAACTTGTTGCGAACGAGACATTGCGCAGAAAAAAAATCCCCGATGAAAACCCGTATCGCTGCGGTGGTCCAAATCCTGCAACGCGATGAACCGCGTGGAAAGCGCGCCGCAAGGGATCAGGGGTATCTTTGAGTATCGACCTGCCAATTTATGATGAGTTCTCCGTCACGTCCTCGATGGCTGACCTTGCGCACGTGATCGTATACGCCACCGGAAAGCTGTTCTCGGATGTGAGCTGCCGCATTGTCACCTACGTGCGTCAGCGTTCTTACGGGATGCGTTGCCTGTGCGAGAGCTATGAACATGTTCAGATCGATTTGAGCGATCATCGCGCGCTTCCCCGCGCCATAGCTGCCGCATCAATCACGCCGAAATCTTACTTATGGCGGCAGCTCTCCAGGGGAGCGTAATTGAATTGGTGCAGCTGGGAGAGAGGACGAGCCTTGCACAGCTTCCTCGAACAAATTGTTGCAGATCACATGACCAGCACGCCGAAAGTCGTCACGCGCGACCTCACTTTGCGTGAGCTTTGTGATCTCTTCCAAAGGGATGATTTCAACACCTATCCCGTTGAAGATCGCTCGCAAGTCATCGGCGTGGTTTCAAAGTTGGATGTCCTGTCGCGCTTTGTCTTCACCCCCGCTCGCATCATGCCGCGCCATGATGATCTGATGAACTTGACGGCTATAGACGTGATGACGCCGGAGTTCATTTATGTTGGAAGAGAGACGAAATTGACGAGGGTGCTTGAGCTCATAGTCAATCATCGGATCAGAAGCATGCCAGTGATCGAGACGGGTCAACGTCTTGCCGGGATCATTTCGCGCAGCGACGTGCTGCGCGCTTTGCAACGGTGCTCCCACGGCGCCTAACAGCTGCAACAGGAGGTCGCTATGCCTGTCGATTCGAGACTTGTTTCCCTATGAGTGGTGTCAGTTTTCGTGATTTTCGCCACTGCCCTGGCCTGGGTCGACTTTCACGGGGCGACATCCCAACAGCCAACGTCGAATGCCCGAAGGCGACACGCCATCTGAAATCGCTCGCTGAAGCACTTGGTCTGGGCTCGGGCCCGCACCGAACCAAAGCCGAAGCCGGGTTGCCGGGCAGATGCCTCCGCAAAGAGAATGCGACAATGCCATCTCAAATGACCAAATCGATGACCCATGGCGAAGCCGGGTTAACGTTGTTTTTCGTGGTGATTGCCTATCTGTGCCTTCTTGCCGCGGCCAAAGCGTTGGATGGGCCCTTCGCCTTCCACGCATCGCTTGGTCTTATCGCAAGCGCCGGCGCCGCATTCGCTATCCTCAACCGCTACTTCGATCGTCCAGCGGCGCTGCCGGCGCAGGAGGTTGATGGATGGCCCAACTACAATCTAGGCCCAGTAAAGTTTGCAGCTACAATGGCCATGTTTTGGGGAATTACGGGTTTCGCGGTCGGCCTTCTGATCGCTTCACAGCTTGCCTGGCCCGCACTCAATTTTGATCTGCCCTGGACGAGCTTTGGTCGTTTGCGGCCACTGCACACTTCGGCCGTGATCTTCGCGTTTGGCGGCAACGTGCTGATCGCTTCCTCCTTCTATGTGGTGCAGAAGACCTGCCGCACGCGACTCGCCGGCGATCTTGCACCCTGGTTCGTGGTGCTCGGCTACAATTTTTTCATTCTCATCGCCGGCACTGGTTACCTACACGGAGTTACGCAGAGCAAGGAGTATGCGGAGCCCGAGTGGTACTCGGATCTTTGGTTGACCATCGTCTGGGTAACCTATTTCCTTGTTTTTCTGGTGACGATCATCAAGCGCAAGGAGCCGCACATCTTCGTCGCCAACTGGTTCTATCTAGCTTTCATCGTCACCATCGCGGTACTGCATCTCGGCAATAATGCCGCGCTGCCGGTGTCGGTGTTCGGCTCAAAATCCTACATCGTTTGGGGCGGCGTTCAGGACGCGATGTTCCAGTGGTGGTACGGCCACAACGCGGTCGGCTTCTTGCTAACCGCCGGCTTTCTCGCGATCATGTACTACTTCATTCCGAAACGCGCTGAGCGGCCGGTCTATTCCTATCGGCTGTCGATCATTCACTTTTGGGCGCTGATCTTCCTCTACATCTGGGCCGGTCCGCACCATCTGCACTACACGGCGCTGCCGGACTGGGCGCAGACGCTCGGCATGACGTTCTCGATCATGCTGTGGATGCCCTCCTGGGGCGGCATGATCAACGGCCTGATGACGCTGTCGGGCGCCTGGGACAAGCTCCGCACCGATCCCGTGCTGCGCATGCTCGTCGTATCGGTCGCTTTCTACGGCATGTCGACCTTCGAAGGGCCGATGATGTCGGTCAAAGTGGTCAACTCGCTCAACCACTACACCGACTGGACCATCGGGCACGTCCACTCTGGCGCGTTGGGCTGGGTCGGCTTCATCTCCTTCGGCGCGCTGTATTGCCTCGTGCCCTGGATCTGGAATCGCAAGGGCCTGTACAGCCTAAGGCTCGTCAACTGGCACTTCTGGATCGCGACGCTAGGCATCGTGCTTTACATCTCAGCGATGTGGGTGTCCGGAATCCTGCAGGGGCTGATGTGGCGGTCCTACACATCGCTCGGCTTCCTCGAATATTCCTTCATCGAGAGCGTCGAAGCGATGCACCCCTTCTACATCATCCGCGCCGCTGGCGGAGCGCTCTTCCTGATCGGCTCACTGATTATGGCTTATAATCTCTGGATGACGGTGCGGGTCCCTGAGGCCGACGTGCAGTCGTCAGTCGCTCTTCAGGCGGCCGAATGAGGAGCTCGTCAATGTCTTTCTGGGCGCGACATCATGTTTTCGAGAAGAACTCGATCATCTTGATCGGTGGCATTCTCGCGATGATCGCGATCGGCGGCCTGGTCGAGATCACTCCGCTATTCTACTTGAAGAGCACGATCGAGGCGGTCGATGGGGTGCGACCCTACACGCCGCTCGAACTTACGGGACGCAACATCTACGTGCGCGAGGGCTGTTACCTCTGCCACTCTCAGATGATCCGCCCATTACGTGACGAGGTAGAGCGCTATGGTCACTTCTCGCTCGCGGCCGAGAGCATGTACGACCATCCGTTCCAGTGGGGATCGAAGCGCACCGGGCCTGACCTCGCTCGGGCCGGTGCAAAGTATTCCGACGAATGGCACGTGCGCCATCTTACTGATCCCCGCTCGATCGTCCCGCAATCAGTGATGCCGGGCTATGCATTCCTGGCTAAAACCGAAATCGATACCATGACGACTGCCGATAACCTGCGTACGCTGCGCGCTGTGGGCGTGCCCTACACCGATGAGCAGATTGCGAAAGCGGCTGCCGACCTGAAGGCTCAAGCCGACCCGGACAGCCCGGAGGCTGACGCCTTTGCCGCGCGCTATCCAAAGGCGATCGCGCGCAATTTCGATGGCAATGGGGGCGCACCGACGGAGATGGACGCGTTAATCGCTTACCTGCAGATGCTCGGCACGCTTGTAGACTTCAAGCTCTACAACGAAAAAGCCAACCTCCGTTGAGGTTAGATGATGAGAGCCATCATCACGATCCAGAACGTTGCATCTGATCTCGTGACAACGTTCTGGACCCCGATCTTCGTCACGATCTTCGCTTTTATCGTGACCTACGCTCTTTGGCCTCGCAACAAGGCTGCCTTTGATAAGGCAGCGCGCATGCCGCTGCGGCGGGATTGAACCATGACCGATCACATCAAAATCGATAGCGTCTCGGGAACTGCGACCACGGGCCATCAGTGGGACGGCATTAAGGAATTGAACACACCGCTGCCGCGCTGGTGGGTTGTGACTTTCTATCTCACGATAATCTGGGCGATCGGCTATTGGATCGTCTATCCGGCCTGGCCGCTACTCACTGGGAACACGACTGGTATCCTCCATTACTCATCCCGCGCCGATGTCGCAGTGGAGCTTGCCAAGCTCAAAAAGATGCGCGGCGAGAAGATGGCCGCCATGGCCGCAGCTTCCCTTAGCGACATCGAAAAGGACCGGGCCCTGCTTGCGTTAGCGCGGGCCCGCGGCAAGACGGCCTTCGGCGATAATTGCGCGCCGTGCCACGGCACGGGTGCGACCGGCTCGAAGGGCTACCCGAACTTGAACGACGACGACTGGCTGTGGGGCGGCAGCCTCGAACAAATCATGCAAACGATCCGTTTCGGCGCACGCTCCGGCAACGACAATGGCCATCAGGGAGAAATGGTTGCCTTCGGGAAGGACGGCATGTTGAACCCCGAACAGATCGTCACAGTTGCCAACTACGTGCGCTCGCTCTCGGGCCTGCCGACGCGGGCGGACTATAGTGCGGCTGAGGGCGCTAAGATCTTCGCGGAAAATTGCGTGGCCTGTCACGGCGAGAATGCCAAAGGCAACCAAGAGGTCGGCGCGCCTGATCTCACTGACAAGATATGGTTGTACGGTTCGGAGGAGGCTACTCTCGTCGAGACCATCACCAACGGTCGCGCCGGCGTGATGCCTGCGTGGGATGGCCGGCTCGATCCACTCACGTTGAAGGCGATGGCGGCCTACGTGCACTCGCTTGGTGGAGGCAAATAATGTTACTCGGCGCGACAAAAGCAGGGATCCATTGAACTGAAACGATCGCGCCGCAGGCTCAATTGCTACGTTCGACATCGCGAAACAGCATGAATAAGCCCGTGACACCCGAAGAGCTGCAATACGACCGCGGGCCGCTCTATGCTGCCCGTAAGAAGGTTTATCCACAAAGTGTTTCGGGGACTTTCCGCCGGATCAAATGGGCGCTGATGGCCGTGTGCCTCGGCGTCTATTACTTCCTCCCATTCGTGCGCTGGAATCGAGGTCCGGGTGCGCCCGACCAAGCGGCGCTGATCGATTTCTCGAACGGGCGATTCTATTTCTTCTCCATCGAGCTCTGGCCACAGGAGGTGTACTACTTCACCGGCCTACTGATCCTCGCGGCGGTGACCCTGTTCCTGATGAATTCCATTGGCGGCCGCATCTGGTGCGGCTATCTCTGCCCGCAAACGATGTGGACCGATCTGTTCTATGCCGTCGAGCGTTGGATCGAAGGCGACCGCCGCGCGCGCATGAAGAAGGACTCGGCGGCTCATCCGTGGACTCTCGGGCGCATTTGCGAAGTTATTCTGAAGTACGCGATGTGGCTCATGATCGCCTGCTGGACCGGCGGCGCCTGGGTGCTTTATTTCAGCGATGCGCCGAATCTTGTGAGGGATCTCGCAGCCTTCCAGGGGGCGATGGTCGCGTACCTCTGGATCGGAATTCTGACCGCCACGACCTATCTCCTGGCCGGCCACATGCGCGAGCAGGTCTGCACCTATATGTGTCCCTGGCCGCGCATCCAGGCCTCGCTCACCGACGAATGGGCGCTCAACGTCGCCTATCGCTACGACCGCGGCGAGAAGCGCACTTCGCTGAAGAAGGCAGCCGAATTGCGCGCCCTCGGCGAACATGTTGGCGATTGCGTCGACTGTTATCAATGCGTCGCCGTCTGTCCGACTGGGGTGGATATCCGCAAAGGCCCGCAGCTGGAGTGCATACAGTGCGGCCTGTGCATCGATGCCTGCGACGCGGTGATGAAGAAGATTGGCCGGCCAACGCGCCTGATCGGCTACGATAACGAAATCAACATCCTGCGCCGCCAGCAAGGTCGCCTACCGATCAGCCGAATCGTCCGGCCGCGCACAATCATCTACGGCCTATTCATCGCCTTGATCGGAGGCATCATGTTGTACACACTGACCACACGCTCATTACTAGAGATCAATGTGCTGCACGACCGGAACCCGGTTGCGGTGAAGCTCAGCGACGGCTCGATCCGCAACGCCTACACCATGCGCCTGCTCAACAAGAGTGGCTTCGATCGCGTCGTAGCGATCGATGTCGATGGTCCCGTCAATGCGGCTGTGCATTTGGTGGGTGCGGATTCGGTGACGCCGGACCGCCCCGAGGTCGTGATCGGACGCGACCAGACAACCGAATTACGCCTGCTCGTTACCGCGCCTGAAGTGAACACCCGAGAGGGATCGATTCCGGTTCACTTCCATGTCACCGACGTCGGGCTCGGCGCGGTTGCGTCGGCCACCGACAATTTTGTCGCGCCCTAAAGTTGTCGGGAGTAACCAATGCCGGCGCGCATTTCGCAACGACCGCTCACCGGGGGTGTCGTGCTTCTCATGCTGGTCGCATTCTTCGGCGTCGTAATCGGCGTCAACGTTACCATGATGCAGCTTGCAATCGCAACGATTCCCGGCACGGAGGTGGACAGCGCATACAGAGCGAGCCTCGGTTATGAGAAGGAGATCTTAGCCGCGCGCGACCAGGACGCGCGAAAATGGAAGGTCGACGCTCAAATTCAGCGCGATGCCGAGGGGGCGGCCGTGTTGCAGGTCGAGGCGCGCGGCAAGGCGGATCGGCCGATAACCGGCCTGACATTCGCAGCCCGTCTCGAACGGCCGACCGACAAGCGCGCCGATCTCGCGGTGACACTTAAAGAAATCGGTAATGGCATCTATCGCGCCCGTTTTGATGGGATCGCCCCCGGGCAATGGGATCTAGTGCTGGAAGGCGGTCAGACCGGGCAGCGCATGTTCCTGTCGAAGAACCGCGTTCTGTTGAATTGAGGCTGCATCATGAAGGGGACACGGGACCTCTCGCATTATATCAAGCACCCTGTTTCGGGGCTCGCGCATATTGACCTCGCGGTCGAGGGGGCCAATTGCGCGGGCTACGTCGCGAAAATAGAGCGCGGGCTATCGGCGCTGCCCGACGTTACGCACGCCCGTGTTAACCTGACCGACAGCCGCGTGGCGCTGGAGTGGAAAGACGGCCGGCTTGATCCGTCCCGCTTTATCGATTGCTTGGCCGAGCTCGGCTACAAGGCCTATCCATTCGAGAAGGCGAGCGCCGAGAATGCGGAGGCCGAGCAGACGCGCTTCCTATTGCGTTGTCTCGGGGTCGCGGCGTTCGCCGCTATGAACGTGATGATGCTGTCGATCCCGGTCTGGTCGGGCAATGTCAGCGACATGCTGTCCGAACAGCGCGATTTCTTTCACTGGCTCTCCGCGCTCATCGTACTGCCGGCCGCCGCCTATGCGGGTCAGCCATTTTTCCGCTCCGCTTTTCGCGCACTGAAGGTGGGCAGTGTGAACATGGATGTCCCGATTTCGATCGGTGTCATCCTTGCGCTGGGCATGAGCGTGATCGAGACCATCAATCATGCCGAACACGCCTATTTCGATGCGGCAATCATGCTGCTCACCTTCCTGCTGGTCGGGCGCTATCTCGACCAGAACATGAGGCGGAGGACTCGGGCTGTCGTCACCAATCTCGCCGCATTAAAGGCGGAAACTGCCAACAAGTTCGTTGGAACCGATGAAGTTCGTAAGGTGCCGGCCGCCGCGATTGCACCCGGCGACATCGTGCTGTTGCGGGCAGGCGAGCGCTGCGCAGTCGACGGCACGGTCGTAGAGGGGCAGTCCGAACTCGACCAGAGCCTGATCACTGGCGAAACGATGCACGTGACGATCGGCGAAGGCAACTTGATCTACGCCGGGTCGCTGAATATTTCCGGAACCCTGCGGGTGCGGGTGTCAGCGGCTTCCGAGGCCACGCTGCTTTCGGAGATTACCCGGCTGCTCGACAACGCACTTGCCGCGCGGTAGCGCTATACGCGGCTCGCGGATCGCGCCTCCCGGCTCTATGCACCGGTGGTCCATGCGACAGCGCTTCTGACAGTCCTGGGCTGGGTTTTGTCAGGCGCCAGCTGGCATGATGCCACCGTCACCGGCGTCGCCGTTCTCATCATTACCTGCCCTTGCGCATTGGGGCTGGCAATCCCAACGGTTCAGACGGTAGCGTCGGGCGCCTTATTCAAGGCAGGTGTCCTGCTCAACGCGGGCGACGCGATTGAGCGGCTGGCGGAGATCGACCATGTCATCTTCGATAAGACAGGCACGCTCACGCTGCCAGAACCCGAGATGACCAACATAGCTGACATCCCAGCGGATATGTTAGCGCTCGCCGGCCAGCTTGCTTTATCGAGCCATCATCCCGTCGCCGCGGTCGTCGCGCAAACGGCGCGCGCAAAATCGCCGCTGGTCGGCGCGATCGAAGAGCCAGGACGGGGGGTGCGCAGAAAGATCGGGGATGTTGAGATCAGGCTGGGCAAACCATCATTCTGCGGCGCAGAATGCTTGGTAAAGGAGCGGGTCGATCCTGAAGCTTCGATCGTCGCTTTTAGCCGAGGCGAGGAAAAATACTTGTTCGGCAGGCCCTGCGTCCGGATGCACTAGCAGTCGTCGCCGGACTCCAAGAGCGCGGCATAGAAGTCGAAATCCTCTCGGGCGACCGTGAAGCGGCCGTCCACGCCGCTGCCAGCACGCTTAAGATCAACGCGTGGCGCGCCGGCTGACAAAGTCGCGCGGATCGAGGAACTGAAACAGAGAGGTCTCAACGTCCTGATGGTCGGGGACGGAATGAACGATGCGCCCTCGCTCGCCGCCGCAGATGTGTCCATGTCGCCGGTCAGTGCCGCGCATTTGAACCGGTCTGCGGCCGATCTGGTGTTCCTCGGCAAACCGCTGATTCCGGTGCTGGTCGCAGTGGATTTTGCGCGCAAATCCTTGCACTTGATGCGGCAGAACCTCTGGCTTGCCGTCGGCTACAACCTCGTTGCCGTCCCGATTGCGATCGCTGGACTTGTCACGCCGCTGATCGCGGCCGCAGCAATGTTAGGCTCCTCGACGTTGGTTATGTTCAATGCGCTCCGTGCGCGCAACGCCTCCAGGACACTGTAGTGGAAGTACTGGTCATTCTCGTTCCACTGGCGCTGGCGCTAGGGCTTGTCGGCCTGTTTGGCTTTCTCTGGTCGCTCAACAACGGTCAGTACGAAGACCTGGACGGGGCAGCCTGGCGGGCGATCGCAGATGATTGAAATCGGAGGGCCTATATCTATGTAATCTTTGATTCCGACGCGGATAGGCCAGACAAAACCCTAAGCTAAACCCAAGCACCAAAAGGACAATAAAGTCTTGCTTACCTTGCTTGGAAACCCGACCAAGATCCCATGCCAGCGACGACCGTTTGGGGTAAAGGCTATGTCACGTGGCGATTCTGACATCGCCTCGATCGTGTCAAGCGAGGTTGGAGGCCGTTTGGTCGAGCTTTAGCGAGGAAGCCGACGAACAATACGGCCACGCTGGAAATTTAAAGAAACACGTCCTCCACATAGCTGCAGTGCTCAAGGCCGCCTGGAACGGTGGCCAGCGCTCTCCCGGTGTCGAAAAGTGGCGCGGCCAAACTCGACCCAGCCAATTGCGCATACCATTCCTTCGGCTGCTAAGGTCTTGCCCGTTAAGGGTAGTAGTTCGCGCGCATTCGGGCGTGTCGGATCGCTGTGGCACGCCGCGATCGACAGTATCGTCCGTCTCTTCGTCTAACGCGGTTAGGTAACTGGAATGCTCTCGAAACACCAGAAATATCGCGCCGATCCAAGTACGGTTGCAATGAGCGTATTGATGCTGCGTGGCGCGGGAGCAGCACGTGATCGCTACCATCTTGGCTACCATCTTGTATGTGGCGAGCGTCGATCAAACTTGGCTCTAACTGTATCGGCTATTGGCGACTTCGGCATTAGCCAGAACCTCGATCAATCTGCCTCTGTCGCAAAGCAAACGCGCCTCATGTCTGGAACCCGCCAAGCTGTTCGCGAACGCGACATTGGGCCCTAAAAATCGCGGGCGTTCTGCTGCACTACTGGCCCAAATTGTGGGCGGCTTACGCGCGAGGGAAGGTGGGCTGCGGCGACAGAATGGGAGGTTCAGGACTCTATCTGCCAAGCGACGATGCGGTTGTTGGTCCAGCGTCGGCAATAGAGGCCGGCTGCCCGCTTCACGCCGATAGATCTCACATTCAGCAGGGCCTTTGCTGACGTGGCGCTGTGAACGGCAAGATTGGCGCTGCCACCACTCCGCAACGGCTTGGAATCCATCAAGGTGACTTTTGCACGTGTGGTGCTGGCCTGCTTTTTGCTAAAGGACGTCAGCAATTCGTCACAGCCAAACGGATCGCACGGGAGGCGTCATGGGCGCGGCGACGGAAACGTATTACAGCGTGATCAGGCGGCAGGGCATCACGCGTCGGAGCTTTCAAAAATTCTGCAGCCTGACCGCCGCGAGTCTTGGGCTCGGCTCGCTCGCGGCGAGCCGCATTGCCGATGCGCTCGAGACCAAGCCACGCGTGCCGGTCATCTGGATGCACGGCCTTGAATGCACCTGCTGCTCGGAAAGCTTCATCCGCTCCGCGCATCCTTTGGTGAAGGATACCGTGCTATCTATGATCTCGCTTGACTATGACGACACTATCATGGCTGCCGCCGGGCACCAGGCGGAGGCTATTCTCGAAGAAACCCGCGCCAAGCACAAGGGCAAGTATGTGCTCGCGGTTGAAGGCAATCCGCCACTCAACGAAGGTGGAATGTTCTGCATCGACGGCGGCAAGCCGTTCCTCGACAAGCTGAAGATGATGGCCGAGAACGCGATGGCGATCATTGCTTGGGGCGCCTGCGCTTCCTGGGGCTGCGTGCAGGCCGCGAAACCCAATCCTACGCAGGCGACGCCCATCGACAAGGTGATCACCAATAAGCCGATCATCAAGGTGCCGGGCTGTCCGCCGATTGCGGAAGTCATGACCGCCGTCGTCACCTTCATCACTACTTTCGGCAAGCTGCCCGAACTCGACAGCCAGGGTCGGCCGAAAATGTTCTACTCGCAGCGCATCCACGACAAATGCTACCGGCGGCCGCATTTCGACGCTGGCCAGTTCGTTGAAAAATGGGACGATGAAGCCGCGCGGAAAGGCTATTGCCTCTACAAGATGGGGTGCAAAGGCCCAACCACCTACAATGCTTGCTCGACGGTGCGCTGGAACGATGGGGTGTCTTTCCCGATCCAATCAGGCCATGGCTGCATCGGCTGCTCTGAGGACGGTTTCTGGGACAAGGGCTCGTTCTACGACCGTCTCACCAACGTCAAGCAGTTCGGCATTGAGAAGAATGCCGACCAGATCGGCATGGCGGCGGCCGGCGCCGTTGGCGCGGCGGTGGCCGCGCATGCGGCCCTGACCGCGGTGAAGCGCCTCGCCAGCAAGCGGTAAGATGCCGCGAAGACCACTAGTCAAATTCTGGGGAAGATGACGATGGGCCTCCAGACACCCAACGGGTTCAAGCTCGACAATTCCGGCAAGCGCATCGTCGTCGATCCGCTGACCCGGATCGAAGGTCACATGCGCGTCGAGGTCAATGTCGACTCCGACAATGTGATCCGTAATGCAGTTTCCACGGGCACGATGTGGCGCGGCATCGAGACAATCTTGAAGGGCCGCGATCCGCGCGACGCCTGAGCGTTCACCGAACGAATCTGTGGCGTCTGCACTGGCACGCACGCGCTCACCTCGGTACGCGCGGTTGAGAATGCGCTCGGCATCACTATCCCCGAGAACGCCAACTCGATCCGCAACATTATGCAGCTCTGCCTGCAGGTGCACGACCACCTCGTGCACTTCTATCACCTGCACGCGTTGGATTGGGTCGACGTGTTCTCGGCGCTCAAGGCCGATCCCAAGGCGACCGCGACGCTGGCACAATCGGTCTCGTCCTGGCCGCTGTCGTCGCCCGGCTATTTCAAGAACCTGCAGGTACGGCTCACGAAATTCGTCGAGTCCGGCCAGCTCGGTCCTTTCAAGAACGGCTATTGGGGACACGCCGCGTATAAGCTGCCGCCGGAAGCGAACCTGATGGCCGTCGCCCATTATCTGGAAGCGCTCGACTTCCAGAAGGAGATCGTCAAGATCCACACCATTTATGGCGGCAAGAACCCGCATCCGAACTGGCTGGTCGGGGGCGTGCCCTGCGCCATCAATGTCGACGGCACCGGTGCGGTCGGCGCCATCAACATGGAGCGGCTGAACCTCGTTTCCTCGATTGTCGATCGCTGCATCGAGTTCACCGAGCAGGTCTATCTACCCGATATCGTTGCGATCGGCTCGTTCTATAAGGAGTGGCTCTATGGCGGCGGCCTGTCCGGCAAGAGCGTGATGTCCTATGGCGATATCCCCGAGAACGCCAACAA
The DNA here is from genome assembly GCF_029714305.1 of Bradyrhizobium sp. CB3481. Lineage (NCBI taxonomy): Bacteria > Pseudomonadati > Pseudomonadota > Alphaproteobacteria > Hyphomicrobiales > Nitrobacteraceae > Bradyrhizobium > Bradyrhizobium sp. CB3481. The sequence continues at coordinate 5,678,814 of NZ_CP121647.1, read as the reverse complement.
TTATTCGGCGAAAAGCCTGAAGCTGCCGCGCGGCGTGATCATCAATGGCAACCTCAATGAGGTGCTGCCGATTGATCATGGCGATCCCGAGCAGATCCAAGAATTCGTCACCCACTCCTGGTACAAATATGCCGACGAGTCCAAGGGATTGCATCCTTGGGACGGCGTCACCGAGCCGAATTACGTGCTTGGCCCCAAGGCCAAGGGCACCAAGACCGACGTCAAGGAGTTCGACGAAGGCGGCAAATATTCTTGGATCAAGGCGCCGCGCTGGCGTGGCAATGCCGTCGAGGTCGGGCCGCTGGCCCGCTACATCGTCGGCTATGCCCAGAAAAAGCCGGAGTTCAAGGAGCCGACCGAGAAGCTGCTCAAGACGCTGGGACTTCCGATCACCGCGCTGTTCTCGACACTCGGCCGCACCGCGGCGCGCGCGCTGGAATGCGAGTGGGCCGCGCGCCAGATGCGCTATTTCCAGGACAAGCTGGTGGCACGCATCAAGTCCGGCGAAACCTCGACCGCCAATGTCGACAAGTGGAAGCCGGAGAACTGGCCGAAGGAAGCCAAGGGCTACGGCTTCACCGAGGCACCGCGCGGCGCGCTCGCGCACTGGATCAAGATAAAGGACGCCAAGATCGAAAACTACCAGTGTGTCGTACCGACCACCTGGAATGGCTCGCCGCGCGATCCCAAGGGCAATATAGGCGCCTTCGAGGCCTCCCTGTTGGATACGCCGATGGCCGACCCGGAGAAGCCGTTGGAGATTCTGCGCACCATTCATTCCTTCGATCCATGCCTGGCGTGCGCGACCCATGTGATGAGTTCGGACGGTCAGGAAATGGCTTCGGCCAAAGTTCGGTAGCGAGGTGGCCATGCTGGACAAGAACCAGCCCGTACTCACCGTCGTCGTCGATGCGGCGAGGAGCGATTTCAGCGTCGAGAGTGATGTCTACGTCTACGAAGCGCCGGTGCGGCTGTGGCATTGGGTCAATGCGGCAGCAATTCTGGTGCTAGGCGTAACAGGGTACTTTATCGGCGCTGGGACACCGACCATGTCGGGAGAGGCCACCGATAATTACCTGTTCGGCTACGTCCGCTTTGCGCATTTCTCCGTAGGTTACGTGCTCACGATCGGCTTCCTCTTGCGCATCTATTGGATGTTCATGGGCAGCCCCCATGCCAGGCAGATCTTTTACGTGCCGTTCTGGCGCAAGAACTTCTGGGCCGACTTATGGCACGAGATGTGCTGGTACGCTTTCGTGAAGGCCAAGCCCAAGAAATATGTCGGGCACAATCCGCTCGCCCAGCTCGCGATGTTTTCCATGTTCACCCTCACGATCGCCTTCATGATCGGCACCGGCTTTGCACTGTATGCGCAAGGAGCCGGCAACAACAGCTGGCAATATAAGCTGTTTGGTTGGGTATTTTCGATCTGGCCGAACAGCCAGGACGTTCACACCTGGCATCACCTCGGGCTTTGGATGATCGTGACGTTTGTGCTCGTTCACATCTATTCAGCCATCCGTGAGGATATCATGTCGCGCCAGGGCAGTATCTCCTCGATGATCTCGGGCGGGCGTGAATTCCGTGATTGATGGAGGAGTGCCGATGCCGACCGTGGAGGAGACGATCAAGCGTATCCTGGTGCTTGGCATCGGCAACATTCTGTGGGCCGATGAGGGTTTTGGGGTGCGGGTGGTGGAGGAATTCCATCGCCGCTACGCCGTTTCCGACAACGTCACCATTCTGGATGGCGGCACACGGGGGCTCTACCTTGTGAACTATCTCGAGGACGCCGATTGCCTGATTGTGTTTGACGCAATCGACTATGACCTTGATCCCGGGGAATTGAAGCTCGTCCGCGACGAGGAGGTACCGAAATTCACCGGTGCCAAGAAGATGAGCCTGCATCAGACGGGATTCCAGGAGGTCTTGAGTGCCGCAGACCTGCTCGGCCGCTGTCCTGGCCAGCTCGCGCTAATCGGCTGTCAGCCGCTGAACCTAGAGGATTGGGGTGGACCGCTGACTGATCCTGTGCGTACTCAGATTGCATCTGCAATCGAGTTGGCATGCGAGCTTCTCACAGAGTGGGGATCGCCGCCACAATTGCGCACCACACCCCTGCCGGCGTCGGAACGCTTGCTCGCCAATGACATCGATCATCTGAGCTACGAAATGAGGGCGCGGCCGGCCTAGCCGCCGCTGGATTGACATGTGCCTTGGTCTACCGATGACAATTGTCGAAACCGACGGCGTCTCCGCGCTCTGCGAATATGGCAATGAGCGGCGGCGCGTCTCCGTGCTGCTGCTCTCGGAGCCGCCGGTCGGTGCCAAGGTGCTTGTCTATATCGATACGGCGATACGGCTGTTGGACGATGACGAGGCGCGCCTGATCGCAGATGCCCTCGAAGGCCTTGGCGCGGCCCTTAATGGCCAGGATTACGTCCGCTTCTTTGCGGACCTGGTCGACCGCGAATCGCAATTGCCCGAGCATCTGCGCTGACGGGTGTGGCAATGCAGCAGAACCATAGATTTCCAGTCGGCGCAGGAAGCCTCGCCCCAGCGCATGGCGGCCTGACGGCCGCCGTTCCGCTCGCCAAACTGGCCTCGCTCGATAGCGCCGAACTAGCGAAGAACTGTCCGAACGCTATTGAGCTCTTGTCGAACATCGCTAGCGCCATCGCCAGCCAGAAGAGCGACGAGCCCACGCAACTGTTCCGGCTGGGCAACCTCAATGATCTCGAGCGCAAGCTGATCGACGACATGCTGGGCGAGGGCGAAGTCGCCGGCGTCATTGCCCTGCCGGGTGGCTCGCTGGCGCAAATCCAGGAATCGGTGCTCGCCGGAATCTGGCGAATCCGCCTCGAGACCGACGCCGCTCACGACTATATCGAGGTCGGCGCGATCCCGGAAGTTGTGAAGCGCGCCGCAAGCGATCTGACGTCGAGCGCTCTCACGATTGGCGCGGCACCGGACGGTGTCATGAACGTGCTGCCGGTGCTCGCGGAAATCCGCGAACGTGCGCTGGCCTGGCGGCCGGGACTGCGCTCTCAGATCATCAATTTCACCCTGCTGCCGATGAGCCCGGTCGACATGGCGTTTCTGCAGCAAAGCGTCGGCAACGGGCCGATCCAGCTCACCTCGCGCGGCTACGGCACTTGCCGGGTGATGGCGACTGGCATCCGAAACGTCTGGTCGGTGCAGTTCTTCAGTGCCACTGACACCATCATCCTGGATACGCTGGAGGTCGGCGGCGTGCCGACGGTTGCGATGGCTGCCGACGAGGATTTCGAAGATTCCGTCGAACGCCTGCAGGAAATCATCGAGGCCTACTTCAAATGACGAAGTTCGAGAACCTTGGCATCCGGCAGGATCTTGCAGATGGCGTGCGCCTGGAGTGCGGCATCTGCTGGATCGTGTATGACCCGGCTGATGGCGATGAGGCGGCGCAGATTGCCCCAGGAACGCCCTTCGCCGCTTTGCCCAACGATTGGCGTTGTCCGAATTGCGATGCGCCCAAATCGAAGTTCATGGCGGTTGAAGATGACGTCTGACCGCGATCAGCATCCCCACACGAGCGTGCACGCCGATCCGTCAGCGTGGGGCAAGATGCTCGCCGCAGTCTATCGAGATATCGCCAATCGCGCCGTGCGCGACCTGCCGACCTTCAATAAGACCCTGAGCGTCGAAGCCATCGGCTTTCGTGCGCATGAGGGAGGGTCGTTGGTATCATGGTGACGCCCTGGTTCATGAACGTGGTCATGCTGGCGCCCGGCGACGCTTCGCAAGCGTCTCCGGCAAGGGACCCCCACCTAAGCGTCCGATTTCCGGCTGGCGACATCGAATTCGCCGTCAGCGAGATTGCGCTCGTGGGGCCAATTGCGAGCTGCTCACTGTTCTCGCCGATGTTTGAGTTCGAGGACATGGCGACCGTGCGCGCCACGGCCGGAGCAGCACTCGCGGCGCTTTTGTCTTCGGCCGACAGAGCGGCTTCACATGGGCCCGATACGTCACATATCAGTTCGATCGATCGCCGGCATTTCTTGCGGGGTTTACTGACGGAGGGGCGCGCATGAGCCTCGCCTTACCCAACGAGATCGATATCACGGTATTGCTCGCGGGCGGAAAAATTGCCGGCATCGAGATCCAGCCGCGGGCCCGGCCGCCACTGGCTCGACTGTTTGCGGGCAAGCCGGCCACTTCGCTGCTCAACGTATTGCCGAAGCTCTTCTCGTTGTGCGCGACTGCGCACCAAGTCGCATTCCTGTCCGCCGTTGCGGCGGCGCGCCGGGGCGACGTCAGCCTTGCCACGAGGCGACATCGAATCATCCTGGTCGTTATAGAGCGGCTGACGGAATTGCTGCGGGGGCTGTTTTTCGGGCACCTCGCGGGCGATATCGCCAGCGCCGGGGCCATCCGCGCTGCGGTGCAGGGGGCATCTGTGCTTATCGGCATCGCGGAGAGCGGCTGCGACCAGGTTCGATGTGAGGCGATGGCGCGGATGAGGCCTGCGCTGGCTGCTCTCGGAATAGCGGACGAAGATGGTGCCCCGACGCCGGGTAGCCCGCTCGCGCTTCGCTTGGCGACTCTCGATAAAGACGTACTGAAGCCAAACGCGGCGGAGCATTCGTTCTTGTCCGTTGCTGACGACCACAAGGTGACTGAACGGTTGCTTGCGGATGATGCGGGATTCTCTAATGCCCCCGAGCTGGACGGCCGTATTCCCGAGACAGGCGTGTGGGCGCGCCGGGTGGTGCGCGATCAGCTCCCGCCAAGCCGGTCGAGTGCGGCCGAGCGGCTCAAGGCGAGAACCGCGGAAGTCGCCCGGTTATCCGCGTGGCTGCAGGCCAGTGCAACTGCCGAGACAGCGGAGGTTGGGATCCTCGAAAGCTACACGCTGGCGGCGTGCCGAGGTGCGGCCGCGGTTGAATGTGCCAGGGGACGACTCTATCACGCGGTTGAGCTTGATCGTGAAGGGGAGATTTCGCGTTTCGAGTTCCTTGCGCCGACCGAGTGGAATTTTCACGCGCGCGGACCGGTTATCCGCAGCCTGCTGGGGGCGGCGCTGACGAGCAGAGAGGGACAAGATGCGGTGCGAGCCATAGTCGGATCGTTCGATCCGTGTGTCGGGTTCCGGCTAAATTTTCGCGAGGTTGCCGATGCACGAAATGGCGCTTTGTGAGGGAATCATCGAGATCGTCGAGCAGGAGGCCCGTCGGCGGTCGTTCTCCAAGGTGAGGACCGTTTGTCTGGAGATCGGCGCGTTGAGCCATGCCGCTCCCGAAGCGATGAGATTCTGCTTCGAGGCCGTTGCGGCGCGGACCGTCGCCAATGGCGCGGTCCTCAAGGTCGAGAAATTGCCGGGTATCGCCTGGTGCATGGGCTGTTCAAGGAGTGTTGAGATCGCGCAACGCTATGAGCCGTGTCCCTGCTGCGGCAGCTATCAGCTTCATGTGACCGCAGGCGAAGAGATGCGCGTGAAGGAGCTGGAGGTCGACTGATGTGTATCGTATGTGGCTGCAGCAAAGGGCTGCCTTCCGCTAATGCGCAGGGCGGACAAGCTCAGGACTATCATCATGATCATCCGCATGATCGTTGCGATCACCACCATGATCATGGGCATGGCGGACACGGCGCACATCATCACCATCACCATGACCATCACCACCGTCTTGGCCGTAGCCATGATCATGCGCATGCCCGAGACGGGCTTGTGAATTGCGGCTTCGACCCCGCTGGATTGAATATCATGGCTAAGAACAGCGACCGCATCATTCGGATCGAGCGTGACATCCTCGCCAAGAACAACACGATCGCAGCCGACAACCGCACACGCTTCCTTGCCGACGAGCTGCTTGTGTTCAATCTCGTCTCCAGTCCCGGCGCGGGCAAGACCTCGCTGCTCGTTCGCACCGTCTCCGAGCTCAAGGAGAACCGCCCGGTCGGAGTCGTGGTGGGTGACCAACAGACATCGAATGATGCTGACCGCATTCGCGCGACCGGCGTTACCGCGATCCAGATCAATACAGGCAACGGTTGCCATCTTGACGCCACGATGGTCGAAGAGGCCTATCGCCGCTTGCCGCCGCTCAAAGGTGGCATTCTATTCATCGAAAATGTCGGCAATCTGGTATGCCCCGCGACGTTCGATCTCGGCGAGGCCTGCAAGATCGTGGTATTCTCGACCACAGAAGGTGAAGACAAGCCGCTCAAATATCCTGACATGTTTGCGGCATCCGCGCTGATGCTCATCAACAAGATCGACTTGGCGCCGGTGCTCGAATTCGACCTGGCCCAGACCGTCGCGTATGCAAGGCGCGTGAACCCGAAGATCGAGGTACTTACGGTTTCGGCGCGTACCGGCGAAGGGTTTGCCGCGTTCTACGCCTGGATTGGCGGCAAGCAGGCAGCACATCAAAGGCGTCCCATTGTCGAGGCGGCAACGCGATGAGCCAGAGCGACGAGGCCATTACCCGCTATGGAACGAGGCTGCGCTTGCGCGTCAGTGGCGCCGTGCAGGGTGTCGGCTTTCGTCCATATGTGTATGGTCTCGCCACCCGCTATCGCTTGGCTGGCTTCGTCGCCAACGATCCCGACGGCGTGATCATCGAGGTCGAGGGCGACCGGACGTCCGATTTTGTCACCGCGTTGCCGCTCGAAAAACTTCCATTGGCGCGGATTGACTATATCTGCGTCCAGGAAGTTCGTGCGCTTGCGGAGAAAGACTTTTCGATCTGCGCCAGCGAACAAGGCAAGATCTCGACACGAATCGTCGCCGATGCCGCGACATGCCCGCAATGCCTTGATGAGTTGTTCGACCCGAGTAGCCGCTATTACCTCTATCCCTTTATCAACTGCACCCATTGCGGCCCGCGCTATACCATCGTCGAGCGGCTTCCCTACGATCGCCGCAATACCGCGATGAAGGCGTTTGCGATGTGTGAGACTTGCGCAGCCGAATATGCCGATCCGGCCAGCCGCAGGTTTCATGCCGAGGCGATTGCGTGCCCGACATGCGGACCTCAGTTGAATCACCGGATTAACGACATCGCCGCGGCGATAGCCGGCGGTAAAATCGTCGCGATTAAAGGGCTCGGCGGTTACCAGCTGCTCTGCAATGCCCGCGACCATGACGCTGTACAACGCTTGCGCAGTAGAAAGCAGCGTGACCAGAAGCCGTTCGCGGTCATGGTCGGTTGCGTGGAGCAGGTCAGCGAGATCGCGGAGGCGAACGCCGCGGAGCTTGCGCTGCTCGAATCCGCAGCCCGGCCGATCGTTCTGCTGAAGTCGCACAACAAGTTGGCTCCTTCAATTGCGCCGGGCCTGACGCGCATCGGGATAATGCTGCCGGTGGCACCGCTGCATCACCTCGTCTTCCATGCGCTTCGTTCTACGGGGGCATTGCTTGATGGTGAAGGTCCGGTCACCGTCGCCACAAGTGCCAATGCCGGCGGCGAACCGCTCCTGATCGACAACGCGCAGGCGACGAAGCGCCTCGCCGGTATCGCCGACCTGATCGTGATCCATGACCGCAATATCATCACGCGTGCCGACGATTCCGTCGTGTCGGTGGTAGCGGGACGGCGACAATTGATCCGTCGCGCCCGCGGCTATGTTCCCGAACCAATCAGCCTTGCGAGGGCCGTGCCGCCTGTGCTTGCCCTGGGCGGCGCGCTGAAATCGACTATTACGATCACGCGGGGCAACGAAGCGTTCGTTTCGCAGCACATCGGGGATCTTGATACGGTTGAGGGAATCCGCTTCTTCGAGGAGACGATTCGGCATCTCACATCGATTCTCGACGTCGAACCAGTCGTCATTGCCCATGATCTTCATCCGAATATGGCGTCGACACGCTTTGCCGAAGCAAGCGGCCGTGAGCGGATTGCTGTCCAGCACCACCATGCGCATGCTGCCGCCGTGATGGCGGAGCATGGCGTTGAAGGACCCGCCTTGGCAATTGTGCTCGATGGCTACGGCTATGGCTCCGATGGCGGCAACTGGGGTGGAGAGCTGCTACTGTGCGAACACGATGCGTTTAAGCGCATCGGGCATCTCGCGCCCCTTCAGATGCCAGGCGGAGATCGTGCAGCCCGCGAGCCTTGGCGCATTGCCAGCGCAATATTGCATTCGTTGGGACGGGAAGGCGAAATTAGAGAGCGCTTCGGAGCGCAGCCGCAGGCGGAGCGTCTGATAGCGTTGCTCCATCAACCCGACGTGCCGAGATCGACCAGCGCTGGCCGCCATTTCGACGCAGCGGCGGCGCTGCTTGGGGTCGCGACGTTGCAGAGCTACGAGGGCGAAGCCGCGATGAAGCTCGAGGCGCGTGTCCGCCGGACCGCGGTGCTCAAAGAGGGCTGGATGATCGATGGAAGCGTGCTGTCGTTTCGTCCGCTATTCGAGCATTTGCTAGCAGACAAGGTCGGTGCCACCGCGGGAGCCGAGCTGTTTCATGGCACGTTCTCGGCTGCTTGCGTGGATTGGATTATGCGTGCTGCACGCGCGACCGGAATTACCGCCGTCAGCTTAAGCGGCGGCTGCTTCCTGAATGCGGTGCTTGCGGATGAAATCCAGCAGGGCTGCATCGCGGCCGGCCTTACTCCGTTGCTACCGCGGCAGACCCCGACCAATGATGGTGGCTTGAGCCTCGGACAAGCCTGGATCGCCGCCCTGCAGATTGCTGAACGGCCGGCCGACTTGAAAGGAACAGCCTGATATGTGTCTCTCGATACCAGCTGAGGTCAAAAAAATTCTTCCCGATCACATGGCCATCGTATCTATCGATGGAGTCGGCAAGGAAATATCGACAGCACTCATCGAAGATCTCGCCGTAGGGGATTACGTCCTTATCCATGTCGGCCATGCCCTTACCAAAATCGATTCCGCAGAAGCCAGACGCACGCTGGAGCTGCTGCAGGAGCTGAGCGGTGAGCGACAGGAGCTGCAGTCATGAAGTATGCCGACGAATTTCGCAACAAGATCATCGCCGAGGGACTCGCGCGCGCGATTGCCGCGGAGACTGATCCGCAACGAACCTACCGCTTTATGGAGTTCTGCGGTGGACATACGCATGCTATCTCCCGTTATGGCTTGGAAGGCATGCTGCCGGATAACCTACGCATGATTCATGGCCCGGGTTGTCCGATCTGTGTTCTGCCTCCAGGACGAATCGATATGGCGATCATGCTTGCCGAGCGGGATGAGGTCATTCTCTGCGTCTATGGGGACTTGATGCGTGTGCCAGGCTCGCAAGGACAATCCTTGCTGCGTGCTAAGGCGCGGGGCGCGGACATTCGCATCGTCTATTCTACGACCGATGCGATCCGAATCGCCGAACAGACGCCCGACCGCAAAGCCGTCTTCTTTGCTATCGGATTTGAGGCCACGACACCCCCGACGGCCGTATCGATTCAGGATGCTGAGAAGAAACATCTTCAAAATTTCAGCGTGTTCTGCAATCACGTGCTGACGCCATCGGCGATGCACAACCTTCTTGAGAGCCCTGATATCCGCAATATCGGGCGGATCGAAATCGACGGCTTCGTCGGGCCGGGGCACGTCAGCACCATCATTGGCACAGAGGCTTACGAGTCCTTCGCGGAACAATTCGGCAAGCCCGTCGTGATCGCGGGATTTGAAGTGCTCGATGTGATGCAGGCGATCCTGATGCTGGTGCGGCAGGTGAACCAACGCCGTCACGAGGTGGAGAACCAGTACGGTCGTGCGGTGATGCGGGAAGGCAATCTGCTCGCCAAGAAAGCGGTGTCGGATGTATTCGAACTGCGTGATCAGTTCGAATGGCGAGGGCTCGGGTTAGTACCTTATGGCGGGCTGAAGCTGAAGCAGGCTTACGCTAATTTTGACGCCGAAGTGCATTTCGCTATGCGCGAACTACGCGTCGCCGATAATCCCGCGTGCGAGTGCGGCGCGATTCTACGTGGCGTGAAGAAGCCGGCCGACTGCAAGCTATTCGGAACCGTCTGCACGCCCGAAAGCCCGGTGGGATCCTGTATGGTCTCGGCGGAAGGCGCCTGCGCGGCGCATTGGAGTTATGGCCGCTTTCGCGGTCCTCAGTTGAGGCGGAGATCATGAGAGTGAAAACCTATCAGCGCAAGCTCGACATCAGGAACGGATGCGTCGATCTGTCCCACGGCTCCGGCGGGCGCGCCATGGCGCAGCTAATCTCTAGGCTGTTCCACGAAGCATTCGGCAATGAATGGCTCGCCCGCGGCAACGACCAGTCGGCCTTCGATGTTAGCGCCGGCAGGATGGTGATGACGACCGACGGCTATGTGGTTTCACCGTTGTTTTTTCCCGGCGGCAATATCGGCTCACTCGCAGTACACGGAACCGTCAACGATGTCGCGATGGCGGGCGCGCGGCCGCTCTATCTGTCGGCAAGTTTCATCATCGAGGAGGGGTTTCGCTTTTCGGATCTGAAGATGATCGCGGATTCGATGGGGGAGGCGGCACGCGCGGCCGGCGTGTACATCATCACCGGCGATACCAAAGTTGTCGAAAGCGGCAAAGCGGATGGTCTGTTCATCTGCACAAGTGGGGTCGGGGTTTTACCTGATGGGCTCGATCTCTCCGCCGAGAAGGCGAGGGTCGGCGACCGTGTGCTGGTGTCCGGTAGCCTCGGCGATCATGGTGTGGCGATCATGTCGCAGCGTCAGAATCTCGCTTTCGAGACTAACATCGTTTCGGACTCCGCAGCGCTGCATGATCTCGTGGCCGAAATGGTCGCGGCAGGCGGCGGCGGTATCCGTGCGATGCGCGATCCTACCCGTGGCGGTCTTGCTGCGACACTTAACGAAATTGCGCATCAATCGGGGCTCGGTTTTCGTCTGCAGGAAGAAGCCATTCCGGTGAAGCCAGGTGTGGCCGCCGCCTGCGAGCTTCTTGGGCTTGATCCGCTTCATGTCGCAAATGAGGGCAAACTCGTTGCTATCGTCGCGACCGATATGGCCGATGCCGTGCTTGCGGCGATGAAAGCGCATCCGCTCGGGTGCGATGCCGCGGACATCGGCCTTGCTGTGGCAGACGATCATCAGTTTGTACAGATATCGACCAGCTTTGGCGGAGGACGAATCCTCGATTGGCTGTCGGGCGAACAATTGCCTCGGATCTGCTGAGCGCGCAGGCAGCACTCTGCTTCTTCGCATTCCTTCGGAACGCGATGCAGCGTGCAGGTCGCTTAGGAATTACGACCGGCAGAGAGGGTACTAGCTGCGAGTTGTTGAGGCTGTGGTGCTCGATACGCCAACTAGATGCTTCGACCCTTCGTGGGTTCGTGCGAGTGCTTCCATGTTATCGACCCAGAGTCCCAGCAAACGGATCTGTATCCAAAACGTAAATGAATTCTATCAGAACAATCGATTTTACCGATCATATCGAGTGCTGGTAATCAAAGCGCGGGCCGACAGACAACTGAGAAATAGCAGATCATGGGAATTGATTGTCGAGTGCTGAAGGCTCTCCCGTCAGACCTGCGCGCTAGACGGCCCGGCATGTCTCAACACAGAAGCTGATGATGCACGGCAGCGAGCAGCTGGCGTGCATCGACTCCGAAATTCGTATGCCAGAATGCATGAGGTAGCCATGACTATGACAGTGTACGATTCTAGAAAACAAGGGCGAATAGAGCGCCTGAAACGAGGGTATTGGAGGAACGCTTTTTATGCACTCCCACTTCGATTTCTCGCCGTTCCTCTACAGACTCTCATCAATTTTTTCTTTTTAATCCAGGTTAAAACTGGCCCACATCCGAACTTCACTGGACCGCAGCCTCTAGAACCTGCTACGCATTCTCATCGCTGCAAGGCGCGTATCCAGCACCTCAAGCATTGCATCGAGCTGCAAGTCGAAGAGGTTATCAGACTGATCTGCGAAGGCAGAAACGCGCTTAAGGAGGCGCAAGCGCTCAGCGAATTTACAAGTGAGTTGATAGCGGCAAGACTTGGGTTCCCGGAGCGCGAGGAGCTATCGGACAGCGAGATCACAGGGGATGGAGTGGCGCGAGTCATAGGGCAACACGGCTGCGTATACGATTCAGAACAGCTCTCGGTTTTGGGAGCAATTTTTGATGAAGCAGTCGCTGGACTACCGGCAGATCTACGAACTCCTAAGAACCGAACAGACGTCGCCAAACTCATTTTTGGACGTGCAGCCATAAGTGAGATCGAACTCGGTCCACTCGTGAGATTTATAATCGCCATTGCCTCTGCCGTTTGATTAAGTATTGGCGCCTTCCGGGGGTATAGTTATAGCGAAAGTGAAATCATTTCGGCGTTTACGCCACCGTGCATACAACGGTATCAAGCGAAGGTACGAAGGCCAGTTACGAACTAATCTCAAGGCCGCTTTTGCAAGACATCAGCTGAAAACCGAATACCGCAAATCTCAGGGCTTGCCGACGCGCGAAGCCTTTTCGGCTGGCCGAGTTCAAGATCCTGCCGCCGAGGTCGCGCACGAGATCGCGGCAGCGGCACTTAGCGTGACGGGCGATTACGGCTATTACCGCGTTTCTTCCGCGGCGCCCGCGCAGTGGGGCCTTCGAATGTGATGCGGCGGACTGGATCTGCAAGTCGCTGGTCCGCTGCCGTTCAGCTGTTTTGCGAAGCGGAGAGTAGATCGATATCTATAGGGTGGGTCCCTGGTCGGCCCCTACTGCGATATGCTCACGGGCTAACCCGGGACGCGCGTTCGCGCTGTGCGTTATTCGCCGGGGGAGGCACCCAAGTACAACTTCGAGAATAATCTTTTTTTGCAGTCCTAAAGGAAGCTGAATCGCAAGGGCATTTCTGGGCCGAGCGTAACGTGCTTAAATCCCGGAACACGCGTGTTCCGTTATCGTTTTTCGATTGAGTTGGGGGAGATCGCCGAATGTTCGACTCCGAATCCACCGCACTTCTGCAGGCGGTTCTGAATGAAGTTTGCAAGGACGTTTCGCTTCATGAGGCCGGCGCCCGTACACACGTCGCCTCCAAAGTACTGGAAGTCGCCACTGGAGGAAAGACGTGCGTCGATGCCCTCAAACAGGTTGGCAGGACGGCATTGATCAGCACTCCGACCATGTGGCGTTAGCGGTAAGCTTCTGGCCCTTCCTTAGTTTCCGCGGAAACTTTGCTGCGCATTCTTGCGTTCAGCGTCGGGCGTTCTCGATCTCCCGCGCAGTAGCGCTAACTCCTCTCCGATCTCTTTGATCTCGCGTGAGGCCATTCTTAGCGTAGAAGAAGTGGCGAGGCATGCGACTGAAGGGCTCTCCCGCTCGCGTGTTTGGCGTGGCGCTTGGCGGAATGACGCCGAATCCTGTCGCGCGGCGGGGGGACAAGTCGGGCTCTGGCACGATTAGGTCACTGCGAAACGCATTTCGCCGCCTCCGCCCAGCTTGGATATGCGACCTTTTTGGACCCTTCATGCAGCAGCTGCCCATGTTCCAGCCGACTCATGCCTCGGCAGGAATACCGGCGCGCTGGCGCGAAAGCGCTATCCGAGATCCGAGCTCGGGTAGTACTACCCAAGCCACCTTTCTAAATTCCGACGGCATGGATACGTTTACGTATCATTTTTTATAAAAACGAGCTGACTACGATTCTTCTCGGCCTGAGGCGATGATCTGTTTACGTATCGTATAAACGAACAATGATCTGAGTACATATCATGACCTCCGCCCCTGATCCGCTGCTCAAGGAGCTCGGTCTGCACTTTCGAAAAGCACGCCTAGCCGCCGGACTGTCCCAGGAGCAGATCGCCCATCGGGCGAACATTAGCAGACCCCGCTATCGCGACATTGAAACAGGCACCGCCGCCGCCCGTGCAACCACACTCGTTAACGTCGCCCGCGCCCTCGGCATGGAAATGATGTTGATCCCGCAGGCGATGGTGCCCGCCATTCAGTCGATGCTGCAACCCGCTGCCGAGGATGATGATCGTCCCGCGTTCACGTCAGACGCCCAAGAGGAGGAAGGATCATGAATCGCGCTGTCCTCGCAGCTGAACGTATTCAATCCCTTGATATCTCATTGAATGGCCTTGCCATCGGCACCCTCGTCCGAACGCCGGGTGACTATAACGCATTCAACCTTTCGCCCGCTTACCGGACCCTGAATAACCCGCCGATCTTCAGTCTATCACTTCGCTCAGCGGATGGCAGCCTCCGCAGGGATCCCAAACCGATCCGCGGCGCGCTGCCGCCGTTCTTTGCGAACCTGCTGCCCGAAGAGAAGCTGCGCGAGGCGATGGAAAAGCACCACGCGGCGTCGGTAAGACCTGGAAACGACTTCGATCTTTTGGCCGCGCTAGGGACCAACCTGCCGGGGGGCCGTACGCGCTGTACCAACTGACGACATCCACGTTCCAGCCAACCCAGAGGCCGAGGGTAAGAAGGCGCGCTTTTCGCTCGCCGGCGTCCAAATGAAGCTCTCCGTTATGAAAAATACCAGAAAGGAAGGGGGGATCTCGCTCGCCGTCGACGATGAGCAAGGGCAGTATATCGCGAAATTTCCCTCCCTCACGCATATCGGGCTCTCGGAAAACGAATTCGCCATTCTAGCCTTGGCAGAGGCGTTGGGGATGGAAGTGCCGGCACGTGAACTTGTCGACAAGACAGAGTTCGCCGGCATTCCGGAAGAATTCAAGACCACGTCCATGGGCAAGGTGCTGCTTGTCCGCCGCTTTGACCGCATTGCTGACGGCGTGCGCGTGCATATGGAGGATTTCGCGCAGGTCTTCGGCCGCTATCCGTCCGAGAAATACACCGGCGCGGCGTATCACAATATCGCCGCCGCGCTGACCAGCGGCGTCTCCTTCGATTCAGCAATCGAGTTTGTTCGGCGTCTCGCACTTACCGCGATCACCGGAAATGGCGATATGCATCTCAAGAATTGGTCGCTGCTCTATCCTGGAGACGGTCGGACACCAACGCTGTCGCCAGTCTACGATGTGCTTTCAACAATTCCCTACATCCCGAAAGACGGGCTGGCCCTTAGCCTCGCCGGCGAAAAGTCGTTCAAGGCGTTAACTCCAGAACGCTGGCGCAATTTCGCAAACCGCAGCCGTCTTCCGGAAGGGGCCGTTCTGACAGCCGTCGCCGAGACGGCGGCGACCGTGCGTGAAAAGTGGTCGATTCTTCCAGAACGCGATGTCGTGCCCGAGCAAGTCCTCAAGCGAATCGATGCACATGTCGAAGAAATGGCAGCCATCCTTGATACTTAGGCTAAGCAGGCCTTGCAAGCGTATCACCTGATCCCACCAGAGCATGAGCGCAAGCTGCTACGTGTGCGAAAACTGCACGAGGTAAGCCTATGCTAGTCCTGCCAGCGCACGTCATTCGCGCGAAAGCTGTTGGAGGCTGGAATTCCCCCTCTCGGCTTTCCCAGCAAGGGCGAGCGATAGGCCGAGATTGTTGCGCAACATCTGATTGCCAGGGGCCGCTGCGAGAGCCTCCCGATATAACGCTTGTGCCTCGTCATGACGCCCCTCGGCGTCGAGGACCACCCCTTTTGCGTTCAGGGCACGCAAATCACCAGGAACTATAAGCAAGATCTTGTCGGCTACCTCAAGTGCCTCACCCGCGCGTTTCTGTGCCAGAAGGGCCTGCGCAAGCGAGATTGCCGCATCTACATTGTCTGGCTTTTGCTTCAGAGCCTCGCGCAAACTTTCCTCGTCAGCAGCCCGGAGGAGTGCGTGCGCAAGGCGCTCGCGCATAGCAGGATCGATGTCCTTGGCGCCCAGCAACTCTCGCCGCGGCGTCTCTTGTACTGAGATGGCTTGGTGATCCAAGCTGGCGCAACCTCCAACCACAAGAATGGCGAATAAAGCGAGGAGAGTTAACCCCGAGGTCAGATGGAACGCATACAATCGAGCAGCGAATGTTGTTGCAGGTGAATTCATGCCGTCCATCTCACGATCGACTGCTGTGCTCTGTTAGCCGGCTGCGGCAAGCAGGTTGCGTTGTTCTCCTGCCGGAGGTTTTTCCTTGGGGCCTGTAAGCTTGAGCGACCCCACCGGCTGGACCGTGAAATCGGAGGCGAGATCCTGATAGGACAGAACAGGAAGATCGATCCCGTTGCGGGTGAGAAACCCGCGGACAAAGCGCCGGATATCTAGCGAACTCAGGATGACGGGCTGGCTCTGACCTGGTGGGATGCCTGAATGAATCTGACGCAGTTGCGACAGCAATATCTCGCTATGCCGGTCCTCCAGCACGAGGTACGGCCCGACGGCGGTCTCTCGCACCGCACTGCGAATCACATCCTCAGTTTCACGTTCGATGATGAAGGCGGGCAGAACACGGTGAGCGTTGGCATAGCGATAGCAGATTTGCCGTCTTAGGCCGGAGCGGACATGTTCGGTGAGCAGGACAGCGTTTTGCTCGCGTTCGCTCCATTCGGCGAACGCTTCCAAGACCAGTCGGGTGTTACGAATCGGGATGCCCTCGTCGAGAAGGCGACGCAGGACATCGGCGATCCGGGGAACTGGAGTCGTGCGTAGCACTTCCTTCACCAGATCAGCATATTCCTGCTCCATCCGGGCGAGCAATTGTCGCGTCTCTTGAATGCCCACCAAGCGCTGCGCATAGCGCGTCAGTACGGAACTGACGCGCAGGGCGATGATTTCGCTCGGACGGTGATGCCCGATGCCGGCCGCTTTGAGAGCCGGTGCATGGCTCAGTTCGATCCAGATCCGGTTGGTGTTTGGATCCTGCCGATACGGTATGCCGCTCAATTCAATGTTCGCTCGGTCGTCGGTGAGCGCGAGCTGCGTCGGGTCGACGCGATCCCGTTCAACCGGTACCCCTTCCACATCAAGCCTGAACTCGGACTGGGCCAAAAGTTGATCGACCTGGACTGGAATGCGGGGAATCGTGATGCCAAGATCGGCTGCGACCAGTGCCGAAATGCGAGCGATGTGCTGCTCAACTTCCTCTCTGTCAATCGCATTTACCAGGTTCGGTGCAAAGAATAGCGCGACCGGAAGCGCCTCCGCAGGTATGGTTTGCTTTTGAGCTTGCGCTGGATTTGGGATCGGAGCACTGACGTTGGTGCCCGCCTTGGAGCCCGTGTTCGCGCCTTGCACACCGCCTTTGACATAGCTTGCCCCGGCAAAAAGTGCGGCCAGCATCAGAAACGGGGGCAAGGGGAAACCAGGTATAAGCCCCATGAGAAGTAAGACACCGGCTGCCAGCCGCAATGCCTGGGTACTGGCCGTGAGTTGATTGATGATATCGCCACCAAGCTTGAGCTTGGAGGACCCATTTACACGTGTGACGATGGTTGCGGCCGTAACCGACAGCAGGAGCGCCGGAATCTGAGAAATCAACGCATCGCCGATGGTGAGCAGCGTATATTGATGCAACGCCTCATCGACGGACATGCCCTTGGAGAGCAGTCCGATGCTGATTCCTCCTAGCATGTTGATGCAGATGACTATGAGTCCGGCAATGGCATCGCCTTTCACGAACTTCATAGCGCCATCCATCGCACCATGAAGTTGGCTTTCTCGCTCCAGTGAGGCTCGCCGGCTGCGTGCTTCGTGCTGATCGATATGACCGTTGCGTAGTTCCGCGTCGATAGCCATCTGCTTGCCCGGCAGAGCGTCAAGAGTGAATCGTGCCGAGACTTCAGCAACGCGCTCGGCGCCCTTCGCGAGAACCATGAACTGCACCATGGTCACGATCAGAAATATAACTACGCCGACTGCGATGTTCCCTGAGATCACGAACTCACCGAACGTGTGAATGATGCTGCCGGCGTCTGCTTCAGCGAGGATCAGCCGCGTTGTCGCGATGGTCAGCGCCAGACGAAAGACGGTAGAGATCAGGATGACACCGGGCAAGGACGAGAAATCCAGTGGCGTACTGAGATAGAGTGCAACCATCAGCAACAATACGGCAAAACCCAGATTGAAGCCGATTAGCATATCGATCATGACGATAGGGATCGGCATGATCATCATTCCGATTGCCAGAATCAACATGAACGCGACCATGAAATCCGGGTGGAATGGCGCGCGCACGATAAGCTTACGAAGAAGGTTTGCCATGGAGACCCTTCTTACTGTTGTTGCGTTAGGGCTGTCCTGCCACGCATGGACACATAGTATTGGAAGACTGCCCGCGCCTCGTCCATACGGCCGGCCCGTCGTAGTGCGTGACTGCGCAGAAGCGTCAAAGGCAGACGCGAAGAGGGGTCGTCATCAAGGGTGTCGAGTCTATCTAGCACCGTAAGTGCTTCATTGCCAAAGCCGGCCGAGATGAGAGCATAGGTGAGGATGCGAAGCAGGTCGACGTCTTGCGAATCGTCATGGGCAATGAGCCGCAACAGAGCGAGAGCTCGTGCGCTCTGTCCACACGCAAGGTGGACGAAGGATATTGCGCAGACCAAATCGCGCTCCTGCCCGGAGATTGGCAAGACATCGCCCGTTTTGGAGAGATCGGCGGGCGGGGGTGGACTGGCGAACTGCGCTCCGCCCGGGTCGACCATGCTAGCCCTTGATCAAACTGTTTTGGTTCTGCCGGAGCAGGATGAGCCGCCGGAGCTCCTGCCGCAGGGCGTCGATCCCCTCACGCGCCACCGGATCCTCCGGTCCGGCCCATAGCCTATCGGCCAAGCGCTCCAGAAGAACACCATGTTTCTCTGCTCGCAGCACGTCCGGATCACGCAGGCGTGGTGTCACGAAGGAGAGCAGGCCGGTTGCGAGATTGCGGCCATAAAATGAAGCGAGTGCCGCGCGGGGGTCGATCTCGGCTATTCGAACGCGCCCCTCGTTGAGACTGACACGCGAGACGGCATCGACATCGTTGACCTCAAGTGCGGCTTCGATTGGCAGATCAGGCGTCTCGGTATCAGGCCAAATCGACCCGTACCACTTCTCGCGACCGCCATCAGTGCCATCGATTTCTAAATTGTGGACTTGAGGGAGGGCCGGCTTGTTCGTTGGCTCATGGTCGTGGGTGTTGAGCCTTTGCGAAGAGGTGCCAACTCCGACAGGATGCTGGGGCAGCTTGGTCATGACGTTCTCCTTTCATGCGGCGCTGGAGCTCTAATAGGGGAGAGCAGCAAGCCGCCCATTCCGACTGAGCAGTACGCGTCTCGCCTCGATTCGATCGACCGTCCATCCATCATTCAACAGCGCGCCCACGAAGTACTTTTGGCCACCAATAAGAAGATAGGGGTCGGCTCCGCGCCACACCGCCTGGACAGCAATTGAGGAGGGCAGCTTATCCTCCTTCACAATCACACCGTTTACGAGTGTCAGCGACCCTTTCGTATGCTGATCGAACCATTGCTGAACCTCCTGCCATCTACTGACTAACGCAGGTGTAACGGTGCCCTCGGCGCTGACCACACCTGGCCCAGGACTGATTTTGATAGTGAGAATTCCCGCTTTATTAAGCTCCTCTTGCAGCAGTTCGGCAGCTGCATGGAGGGGGCGATCATCAGGACCGTTGAGCGTCAACTTGGGTGGAAGTACGGCGCTAGGAAGCGCATCGGGGCTCAGTGCACCGATACTCCCGCCAAAGGTGAAGCTGATTGCAAGCGTCGCGATCCCGACAGAGCTCAACAAGACTAAGGCGACTGCCCTTATCGAGACACGCCACAGGCCGATTGATCCCTTGGCCGAATCCTGTGTGCAGCGAATGGACATTGTGCCCGCATGAACAACGGCAGGAAGGGAAATAACGACCCGCTTGCCTACGGCAATATCCCCGTTTCCCTCTATGCTAACTCCGGCTGCAAGGACCTCGATCTCCATCGAATCGTGCAAGGGGGTGAGGCGGAAGTGATTGGGTTCGAGCCCCTGCTCGACGAAGACGATATCGGCATCGAGGCTGCTTCCGATAAGGCTCGTTCCGACGGGCGCTTCACCGGTCAGCCCAGAATACTGCCCTGATAGCACTTCGAAATGAACGGAGGCTGGTTCATTCACGGAGATTCTCCTGAGCAACGAGAGAAGCCGTACGGCATTGCCGTACGGCTGGCTCCGAGTTCGTCGGTCTTTAGAGAGCGTCCAGCACGCCAAAAGAGCGGCCGTGAGCCCTCTCTTGCAGCGCTAACTAACGCGCTCGTCGGCAACCTTCTTTTCGGACGAGAGCTCGGTCGTAATTCTGCGCATCACGATGCTGTTGGCCTGAGCTTCTTTGCTGACACGCTCCAGCTCGGCGAGCTGCGCTGCGAAATC
The DNA here is from genome assembly GCF_029714305.1 of Bradyrhizobium sp. CB3481. Classification (NCBI taxonomy): domain Bacteria; kingdom Pseudomonadati; phylum Pseudomonadota; class Alphaproteobacteria; order Hyphomicrobiales; family Nitrobacteraceae; genus Bradyrhizobium; species Bradyrhizobium sp. CB3481. The sequence goes on along the minus strand of NZ_CP121647.1, from coordinate 5,658,633 downwards.
GCCAGCCCCTATAGCACCGGTTTGCGGATTCGCCGCGCCTTCAGGTCCAGCGGGGGAACCGCCAATGGGAAAAACCATTTCGAGTCACCTTTCAGTTTGGAAGTTACTGCTACTGATCACCTGCCTCACGCCTAACCAGCTGGCGCGACGACGGCAGGAAATGAAATCATGACATGCGCGCCTGGTGCGCCATTCGAGAGCGACAACTCGCCATTGCCGTGTTTGCATTGCGGGTTGCTGCCTGCAGCAGGGCCATTGTCCTTGGCGACGTTGTCAGAATCAGCCTTCTCATGTTGCAATTTGTGAATAACCGTCTCGAAGGCGTGGTCGAGCACCCCACCGGCAGCGGCACCAATCGCCGCTCCCGGTGGTCCACCTAGCCATCCACCAGCCGCGCTTCCGATCATTTCTCCAATCATCGCATTCTCCTGTGTTCATCTGCTAGGCTCAATAGACGACTCGTCGCCTAGAGGTCAGCGCTCTCATCATAGGAGGATTACCTTTCGAGAAGCTGACGAGTCTCACAAACGCCGCGGGTGAGTCGAGGTGACCCCGATTGTTCTCTCGCGGAGAATGTGTCGGTACTCCGTACTCTCCGTCCATTTTTGACCAATTTTGGCGCGCGCGACACCGCAGGTGTTGCAGTGCAAAGGTCAAGTGCTGCGAGTGGTTGCTGGAGCGCTCCGCCAGCTGTCAGCCCAAACGAACATGCCTCCGAGCAGCTTGGCTGCAAGCTCGATTGCCTAGTGCGTCGTAACGCCGTCCCAACTGTCGTTGAGATTTCGCCGCCGCGGCGTATGTCAATATTTGTCGGTCAAAATACGCAAGCGGACGGTGTAGCGCCTATTAGCCATCGAGCAATCAAGCGGATAGACGAGGGTGTGGCGTTCGTGTGCAAGTGCCCGGCGTGATCAGGATTAATCGGGCAGGTCTCATCGCAACATTCGAGCGAAACTACTCTCGAAGAGGTGTTTGTTCCGAATAGGCCGGCCAAGGCACCTAAAGACCGCCTCGAGCATTCACGCAAGAGGCTCGGCCGATTTTCCGAGGCCCATCATGAGGAGCGGTTCGTCGCGATAGCATGCTCCCAACATTCACGCCACATACGTAAGCTGATGTGCTGGTGGGCGATTATCCTATCGTCAGCTTTTCGACAGGTACTCCGGATACACTTCCTGCGACTGGGATACGCTCGACGTGAGAGGCCCGAATTGCCATGGGCCAAGGGGTAAGAGAAGTGGTCCGCCGATCAAGGCTGTTGTCACATGCAACAAGCCTGCTGCTCGTCGTGACATGGGATTGGCTTTAAGGGCCTCGGCGCAACGTGCCCAGTTGATTGTGCAGGTGGTCCTCGCAGTCTGTCGCTTCCCATCAATGCAATAGGAGTGAATGAAAATGCCGTATCTTCCCGTGGTGGACGGTTTCAATCAGACGGTCGGGCCAGTGCCTGAACGCGCGCCCGCCGTTCCAATGTTCAACGTGGTATTAGGGCAGTACGCTGGGGCGCCCGGCGTCCCGGTAGGGCCCTACCAGTACCTGCCAGTAAATAGTCCGGCCGTCGTCGCTCCCGCCGTACTCAGTCCGGCCTACGTTGCTCCGACCCTTCTCGCCCCGCCGCCGCCTCCCCAGTTCGCGTCTGTCGCCCAGAAACAGAGCTCGTCGTCCTCAATTGATCCGGTGTGGACACATGAGGTCCATGATGGCAAGGCCACGATCAATCTCGGCGATAAGTATACAATCACGGCGGACGAGAAGGACGGCACCTGGACTGTCCGCGAGAACCAGACCGGCCATGTCACGAAGATCCACGGCGATCCTCATGTCGATGCTAATGGAGACGGCAAGGACGACTTCGATTTCAAGAAAGGAATGACCCTGCAACTCGACGATGGCACGAAGATCACCGTCGATACGGCCGATTACGGCAACGGCAAGAGCATTTCGTCGAAGCTCACCATCACGAATGGCAGCAACGCCATGGTTGTCGAGGGACTCGGTGACGACAAGGATGGTGCCAACAATCTGAAGGTGACGCAGTCCAACGCTGGTCTCGCTCTCGATGAGCTGACACCCGATGGTTCACAAACGATCTATGAGCAAGGTCAGGGTTGGGTCGACGGCGCCGGGCGCGAGGTGGACCAGGCGAGTATCGATGCTGGTGAAGAGGGGCGCGCGCCGGGCAACGGCTCGCAGTCCCAGTACACTCCTCCGCCGCTCGCTACTCCATCGTACTACTACTACTACACTCCAGTTTTCGTTCCTCCTCCCCCGCCTGCGTCGATGACCCCAGTTGCGGTGAACCAGAGCCCGCCACCGAAAACCAATCCGGTCTGGTCGCATGAGGTCCACGACGGCGAGGCAACGATAAACCTTGGCGATAAGTATACAATCACGGCGGACGAGAAGGACGGCACCTGGGCTGCCCGCAACAATGAAACCGGTCATGTCACGAAGATCCATGGCGATCCTCATGTCGATGCTAATGGAGACGGCAAGGACGATTTTGATTTCAAAAAAGGCATGACCCTGCAACTCGATGATGGCACGAAGATCACTGTGGATACGGTCGACTACGGCAAGGGCAAAACCATTTCGTCCAAGCTCACCATCACGAATGGCGACAACGCCATGGTTGTCGAGGGGCTCGGTGACAAGAAGGACGGTGCGAACAATCTGAAGGTGACGCAGTCGAATGCTGGCCGAACCCTCGATCAGCTGACGTCGGATGGTGCACAGACGATATATGAGCAAGGTCAAGGGTGGGTCGATAGATCCGGATCACAGGTCAACCAGGCGAGCATTGACGTCAATGAGCGGGCCGCCGCATGAGGCCGACCTGAGCACGGTTCACAAGAACGGGAGCGGGTGCTGTCGCCCGCTTTCCCATGCTCCTCAACGAGCGCCTCGCTTGAGGGTATCCGTGCATTATGGGCGCTCTCATGTTTTCGATGATTTGGCTGTCTATCTCTGCCGGTCTGCAACGAAGGCACAACTGGATGAGTGGGGGCGTCTCCACAGCGAGAGCTGGTCCAACTTCAAATCGAGTTGCACTAGACTTCTGCCAGAAGTTCCGTTGTAAAGTCGATTGACAAGAGGGACGCGTTTTCGCGGCCGGTGGGCCGTGGCGGCGAACACCACGCGGCACGAACGCGCGATCCATGGTGTTACGGTCAAGAGAGGATGGGAAGACCCTGTTCGGTCTCTACCCGTATAAGACACCCAAGTTTGTAAATGCGCGATTGCGTGAAGCGAGGCGAATTCGGTCATATGTGAGCCAGACTGGGCTACCGAGATACGGCTGACCGGAGTGGCCCGGGAGGGTGTCAGAAAGAATGTGTAAGCAGGTTTCTGTGAGTTTACCTTACCGAGGAGACTCACATGGCGATCGACACGACGATTACACCTGAACTACTGGATCAACTGCTTGCTAACTATGAGAAGCCTGAAGATCTCACAGGTGCGGACGGGCTTTTCAAGCAGCTGAAGAAGGCGCTGATTGAACGGGCGCTTGGTGCGGAGCTGAGCGATCATCTTGGCTACGAGAAGGGGGACCCGGCCGGCCGCGGCAGCGGCAACAGCCGTAACGGGACCAGCGCGAAGACAATCCTGACCGAGGACGGCGAGATCGACATAGCCGTGCCACGCGACCGGGCCGGCAGCTTTGAGCCGCTATTGATCGCCAAGGGCCAGACCCGTTTCGACGGCTTCGACGACAAAATCCTGAGCCTCTACGCGCGCGGCATGACGGTGCGCGAGATCCAGGGGCATCTATCCGAACTTTATGGGGCCGAGGTCTCGCCGGATTTGATCAGCCGGGTGACCGACGCGGTTCTCGACGAAGTCCGGGAATGGCAAACCCGTCCGCTCGACCCGGTCTATCCGGTGGTGTTTTTCGACGCGCTGCGGGTCAAGATTCGCGATGAAGGCATGGTCAAGAACAAGGCCGTCTATGTCGCGCTGGCGCTCAATCCGGACGGCGAGAAGGAGGTTCTGGGCCTGTGGATCGAGCAGACCGAAGGCGCCAAATTCTGGCTCAAGGTCATCAACGACCTGAAGACGCGCGGCGTCAACGATATCCTGATCGCGGTGGTCGATGGACTCAAGGGCTTTCCCGAGGCAATCGCCTCGGTCTATCCGCAGACCGTGGTACAGACCTGCATCGTGGGGTCGTTGAAGAAGCCCGTATCTTCGATTGACTCGCGTTCTTGCAAGATGACAGTCGCGCCGTTGGGAGGCCTCAGGTCGAGGCGATCCTTAAACGGCCGATCGTTAGCGTGAGGAGCGAACACGAGCAAAATGGCTAAAGCGGCTGCGGCCAACCGCTTCAGATTGATAGCAGCGGCGGTCAGGAAAGCCTGGATACGCATGTTGTCTCTGCCACGGCGTATGGCGCGACGGAGACCGTGCCAAGTCTTGGCTTCGCCATGGACGCCCTCGACCCGCCAACGATGACGCCGATAGAGATGGCGTTCATGCTCCCCCCATCTGAGCCTCTTGCGCAGCGCTCTCAGTAACGACGGGTGGTTGACATTGAACACGACCACACGAGCGTGGCGGGAGGGGCTCACGCAATGCGGCCGCAGGGAACAGGCCGAACAGTCTTTGCCACTCGCATGGAAGTGTTGGAAAGAGTCCCGTTGCAGCTTGCCTTTGGGCCGCAGGATCTTGCCGGTTGGACAGCGCACCAGGTTGTGCTTGGCATCGAGCCTAAAGCGCCGCGTCGGTATGACCTTGCTAGGTTGCCGTTCGGCCTTGGCTGGTACAACGGCATCGATCTGGCGGTCCTCCAACGCCCGAAAAACCTTAGCATAGGCGTAGCCTGCATCCATGGTCGCCGTCTTAATAGCGACACCGGTTGTCAAGGCGATGGCATCGAGCTGAGCTTCTAGGGCCATGCCTTCGTTCTGTTCGCCGGTCGTCACCTCGACGTCGACAACGACGCCCTTCAGATCATCGACAGCCGTATGTTGTTTATAGGAGAGTTCGAGATGACGGTTACGACCGTTCGTCGCCATAGTCGCATCGGGGTCGGTCGTGCAGATCTTTTTGTATTTGCCGCTCTGACGGTCTTCCCATCCGAACTCGGATGGATTCGCCGCATCTACGTCGGCAACATGGCGTACGGCCAAAGCGTCCCAGCTCACATTCGCACGGATGCCGCGCGGCAATTTGGGTGGAAGCGCTCCCCACCCAGATTGTCGCGCTATACACGGATCAGCGATGCATCGATATGGATGATCTCGCCGGCCACAATCTTGGCTGCTATGCACGCCGTCACGGTGCGTTTGAAGATGTTGCGAAAGCGCTCGGCACCCCAGCGCTGGCGAATGCGCGTCAGCGACGAGTGGTCGGGTAGCACCTCGTGCAAACCGTAGCCGACGAACCAACGGATCGCGAGATTGACCTGCGCCTCGCGTAGCAGCCGTCGATCATGGATGATTCCCAGCAGAAAGCCGGCAACCATGAGCCGAACAGCCACTTCGGGGTCGATCCCCCGGGCGTCCGATATCTGTGCAGTAGAGATCGGTGACATCGTCACGTAGCCACGAGAGGTCCAACACGCGATCGACACGAGCGAGGATGTGGTCGTCTGGAACGAGCTGTCGCAACGAACCAGTGATGAACAGCTCCAGCTGATCGCGCTCTTTCCGGCCGAGCATCCTGCCCACCTCGCGAATCAAAGAGAACCGGCGGGACCAGTGAATCAACGTCTGCAGACTTCTTCAACAACCCCATCGTGCACCTGATCCGCAACAGCCTGGCGTTTGTAGCCTGGAAGGATCGCAAGGCGATCCTGCCTGCCATCAAGGCAATCTACCGGGCCGAGAATGCCGACATGGCGCTGGTCCGGCTCGAGGAGTTCGAGGACGAATGGGGCAAGCGCTATCCGGCGATCGGCCAGGCTTGGCGCCGCGCCTGGGAACAGGTCGTGCCGTTCTTCGCGTTCGCTCCTGGCGTCCGCAAGATGATCTACACCACCAACGCGGTCGAGGCGCTGCACCGTAGCTTGCGCAAGATCATCAAGACCCGCGGCAGCTTTCCCAACGACGACGCGGCGTTGAAGCTGCTTTATCTCGCCATCAAGAACGCCGGATTGAGGTGGCGGCGAGGCGTCGAGTGGACTGCCGCCATGGGTCAGTTCGCCATTCAGTTCGGCTCGCGTTTTCCGGGATCAGCGCGATGACCAAAGTGTCGATCAGCCGTCTCATCCGGCGGCACGAGTTTGGCCGATCAGCAAGCTCTGTAAAGGCGGACCTGCGGCCCCCGCCTGCGGCGGCTGCGGCCTTGACAGAGCTTGCTGCCCGGCCATTGTTAGCCACCATCAGATCGATGGCAATGTCCGGCTGATGCAAGAAACGACTGCGATTCAACCTTCACAGAGGCCTCTTACACAAAATATCTGACATTCCCTGGCCCGGAGGAGCGACAAGAACCGTAAGGACCCTCTTAATCTGAACGACCACGCACCATTGAGCTACGGATTCTCCAGCTGCGGACAAGCGCCCTCCTTCCTCTCGTCTCACCGTTGTTGGATATGCCGTTTTCCGCTCGTTGTTCCCGACTCAATGACCCGATTCAAACATCCTCTTCTGTGTCGTCCATGACAGAGTCTAGATCGGCCTGCGCATCGTTCAAAATTCGCATTGCGATCATGCCAAGCGCCGTTTCGAAAGCTTTGCGCTGTTGCGCGACCTGCGAGTTGGCGTCATCGGCCCCCTCGGTTCCGTCAAAATTCGCCCCGTTATTGCTTCCCGTTGCTCCGATATCGGGTGCACCTGCGTTCATGTTCGTAACCGGCCTGTAGATAATCCACTCTTCTCATGCTAGCAACGTTAGCTTTCGAGAAGCTGACGAGGCTCAGAGCGCTTGATGATGGGCCATTGGAGACCGCCTCGATGCTTCCGTCAGGTGCGGCGTCGGTGGTCTGCAGAAGAAAAGCTAAATGCTGGTCGAGAAGAGTGTGCAGGCGGGCAAGGCGGTCTCGGTGGACGCTAGTAGGGCGCCACCGAAAAGCCTGTTTGATCAGAATAGCTCCTGCAGGACGGCAGCTCTCGGCAGTGGCCGCCAAGAGGGAGCGTCGGCCTGGGCTGAGGCGCTCGGAAGATGCTGAAGCGCGGAACCCGCCTGATAGCTGGAAGGAGCGAGCTCCCGGCCGCCGCGTCCGCCGCCTCAATCAAAGGGAGGCTCGCGCGATCCGCGCCGAAGGCTAAGCATGGAAACGGCGCGCGTCGATATACACAGACTACCCGCACATCGAAACGAACGATTGGAAAAAGGTCTACGCTCAGGTCGAGGCCGCGATCAAAATTGCAAGCTTTTCAGCTGCAAAGTCCGAAAGCTTGCATCGGTGGCACGGAAGATGAAAGCCAAGTATCACGGAAGCGGTGCCGTTTCACTCCAAAGCGGTTTTCCAGGTCAGAGCGGCTCCTTGTCTTCGACCATCACCAGCTTTTCTTCAGCAGACGACCGGCGCCGCACCCTCCGGAGGAAACCAATACGGTCGCCATTAGCTCCTTGTGACACTCGTCAGCTTCGATAGCGAGCCTTACAGAATCAGGCTTGGTTCGTTCTCGCTGAAACCTCCGCCGCCCATACCCTGGAGCGTAACTCCACAGACTTGCGCAGGGCCTGTATCGTCAAGAGGAGAGCAGTGTCGACCCATTATTGCCGATCCATCACGAGGTACGGCATCGGGGCTCTTGTCGACTCGGACTGGAAACACTCCCGACGGGCCTCGGACGTCTTGATCGACATACTTGATAAGATAGGGCTTCTGCCGACCCACTTCGTCCCAATCACACGTTTCTCACTCAACGTGAGCCCTACACGGCCGAGCTGGGGCCGGGCCTCGCGACGTTCGTTCAACTATCACTCCCATGTTGGGCACATGGATGAAGCCTGGCCATCCGCGGACCGCCCAATGCATATTCTCATCGGAGGTGTCCCTATAGGGCCGGCAAGCAACCGGCAGAGGACCGCGCGTTCGTCTCTATCCTCATAGCTGAACAACTCGGTACGGCCCATAAGAAATCATGTACCGTCTCCTCAGGCGGGCAGACGATGATGGCTCGGCTTCATTCATGAATCGACTAAATAGATCATGATCCGCTTAAGTCGAGGCGTTGGACCCTGGGGACCAGGGCGACCCGACTCCGTCGATTGGGTTGAAATCCATACAGCTCTCCTCTCCTTTTGAGAATATAGCCTCTTAATCCGCCGAGCGGACATCTAGATTCGGCACCAGCTCAGCCGTAGGCGGCAGGAGAGTTAGCTTTCGAGGAGCTGACGAGCGTCAGAAGGATTACAATTAGCCGAATTGTCGCCGGAAGCTGCCGCGCATTTTCAGTGTCATCTCTCGCCTTGCCCCGGCTCGCGCACGACGCTGTCCCGTTGCGGCACGTCGGAAGAATAGGAGCCTTCCGGTCGTCCATCACGAATGACCGTGGCCGAGGAGCCACGAAACAACTTCAGTACCGATTCCCGCGGCTGCTTCTCGGCGGTGGTGTGTGGCCGCGCCTGCGCCTCCGCCACCAGGCCGTTGAGCGTTTGGTCCACGAGCGCGATGAAGCGTGGTGGACCAGAAACAAGGACGAGGCCATCTCCCGGTGCCGGTCTCACAACATAGCGCTCGTCGGAGATGTTGAGCGCGTCGAGGGCCGCTTTGAATGCATCGAAGCTGATCGGCTTCAACAAAAGCAGACGACTTTGCGCCTCGTTTGCAGCAGATACATACAGCACGAGCCCGTCGTAGTACCATTGAAGATTGTAGAGACTGGTCAAACGGTCGAGGAACTCGCGCGGTGGCAGATCTGGCATGCGCCCGCGAATCCGGCCCTTCACCTCGGTGCTGACGTTCACCCTGATATTGAGGTTGTTGCCGAATTCCAGCAGTGCGGCCGACAGGTCCTGATCCAGAACCGTGTAGCTATAAGGTGCCGAAGGCAGCGCGAGCGGAGCACCAAACGCCGTGACGATCCCGGTTGAAAGGAAAACTCCTGCGCCCGCAACTCGGTTTAAAATCTTCACGATCGTGCGTCGGCTTAGCATTCCCAAGTCCCTTCGGCCTGAGCACAACTATTAACACTTCGCCCCAAATTGGAAGCCAAAACGTGATCTTTAAAAGGGCTTATGGCTCTCGTGTTCGTCAGCTTGCGGTCAGCTCGCCTCTCTACGGTGTGGACCGATCAATTCAATTCTTAACGACGGCGTGTCTCATCGGCGCCAAACCAATGACAGCTTCGATCATGCTAGGCGCTACAAAGATCTCTCTGAACCCTGCCGAAGGTCTGTCCGGGCTGTACCAGCCAGCGGCCATCGGCGAGCAGAGCCAGTTTCAGCAAACTCTTCTGCATGTCGCTTCGACATTAGACGCTGCCTCCTCAGTCGCAGATAGGGCAGCGTCCGTTCCTGCGGTGTCGGAGGTTCAGCGTGCAACGGTGCAGGCGATCCCGCCTGGCGAGCGCGTGCTCCAGGCGCTCTCTTCGATGCATCGGAGCAATCCCGTTCCTTCGGCAACGGGCGGTGGTGTGGCCGCTATTTCGAAGACCGCTCAACCTAGGCCGGCCGCTCAGCCGCTTTCGCGGTCGCAGCTAGTCGGGACGAGCCCCGCGGGCAAGCCGGAAGGGGTGCTCGACTTCGACACGCTGGTTGCGAGTCTGCAGGACGTTTACAAAGGTGTCGTCGAGGTTTCGCTCGTATCGAAGAGTACCAGCGCCGTCAGCTCATCTTTGAACAAATTGCTATCGGCCGGCTGAGTTCGTTGATGACTGGTTCTATCTACGGACAAAGCGGCCATGCCCGCCTATCAGGTCAGTGGTTGTGTGTTATTGCCGTGCTGCCGCTTCTCCTCCTCCTGATTGGCTGCAAGGCCGATCTTTACACGAAAGTGCAGGAGCGCGAGGCCAATGAGATGCTCGCGCTCCTGCTTAGCAGGGGCGTCGATGCGATCCGTGTTACTGCCAAGGACGGGACAAGCACGATCCAAGTCGAGGAGAGGCAGCTAGCCTTTTCGATCGAGCTGCTAAATCTGGAAGGGCTGCCCCGCCCGCCTTTCAAGAACCTAGGCGAGGTGTTCAAAGGATCGGGCCTGGTTGCTTCGCCGACTGAGGAGCGGGCCCGCTACGTTTACGCCCTGAGCGAAGAATTGTCGCGCACGATTAGCGATATCGATGGCGTCATATCTGCGCGTGTCCACGTCGTTTTGCCGAAAAATGATCTTTTGCGCAAGGACACAACGCCGTCCTCAGCGTCGGTGTTCATTCGACATAACTCCAACGCAAAGCTCTCGGTCCTGCTACCGCAGATCAAGCTGCTGGTCGCCAACAGCATCGAGGGTCTGTCCTATGACAAGGTGTCGGTGGTCTTTGTACCGGTTGAGCGGGCTCCGCTTGAACAGCCGGTCCCGCCAGCCGCGTCCGCTCAGTCGACCAAATCCACTTCAGCCCCGCTACTTGCGGCCGGTATCGGTGTGGCCGGCGCGGCGCTGGGCCTTCTATGTTACTTATTCCTGGGCTCTCGTATGCGTCAGCACGCCCAGCCGTCGCACGCGCTAGCCAGGCTGGGCATCCGTTCGAACACGTCCGCTATCCAAGCTCCCGGTAAAAAGATAGCCTCCGAGAAGGCATAGGGGTGTGCAAATGCCCATATCGCTACCATCCGTCAAATCTCATACTTGGTCCGAATCCTCCTTTGAGGGCCTGCGCGAGCTTGCTGCCTCGACCCATCTGACCCGATTTGCTGCTTATCTTGACGCGCGGTTGTCCGCTCAGACTTTGGTCCGGCTACAGAAGAGCCCGAGGCTGCAGGTAAGACTAGCCGAAATGCTGCTCGGTAATGAAATGGACTCCGACAGCAGTAACTGGGGAAACGATCTTCTGCTCGGCCATGATCCGAGTAGGGCTGCTTTGCTTGCCGGCAGTATCTGGCATGCTCGCTCGCTCCTAAAGCTCGTTTCAAAGCAACATCTCGCAATTCTGCTCGGACGCATCGGGGCAGAAGCGCACGCTTTCGGTATCCGGAATTTGGCGAGCGCGGTCGCAATCACCGCTACTGCTGATCCGGAGCAACTTTCGCAAAAGATTGAACACGATGGCCATGCTTGCCTGGGTGCCTGGCTCGACGAAGCCCCGGCACTTGACCGCGCGCGCGTGCTGCTACGCTTGCCCATGGGCACTGCTGCCGAGAATCCAGCGGCCGAACACCGCAATGCCGCGAGGCCATTGCTTTCCCTGATAATAGCCCATCTGTCCAGGGAGGCGCCACGGCATGACGGCTGATGACCCAGCGCTGCCGGTGGCCCCCCAGATGCGTCCGCTCGGGCCAGTCATACCGGCTGCCGAGCTCGGGATCTGGTGCGATGCCGTAGAAGCGCGCGCGGCTGCCGAGCGGCATCTGCAACGCGTTCGCCGCTGGGGACGAACAGCTTATGAGCGGGAGCGAGCGCGCGGCCGTGCGGATGGCTTCAAGAGCGGCGCCGAGGAAATGTCTCGGCTGATTGCGCAGGCCGCTTCCGAAATCGCGCAGCGAAAAGCCATTCTGGAACAGGAGTTGCCGCACCTCGTCATGGAGATCGTGAGCGATCTGCTGGGCGCATTTGATCCTGGCGATATGTTGGTGTGGACCGTTCGTCATGCGGTCGAGCAAAAATATGGTAGCGCGGAAGTGTGCCTTCACGTCTCTCCTCTGAAAGCCGATGCGCTGGCGCGCGAGTTCGCCGCCTGCGATGGACAGGAGGGCCGGCCGAAGGTGCGGATTGATCCGGATCCGGCTCTAACGACGGAGCAGTGCGTGTTGTGGAGCGAATTTGGCAATGTCGACCTTGGAGTTGCCGCGCAGCTCCGGGCTCTGCGCCTTGGCCTGGGTTTGCCTTAGAAAGAGGAACCATGACCACATCAGCGATCAATAGGGCCGGAGAGAGGAATCTGCACGCCGCGCTATCGTCTCTGAAATCTACAGCAAAGCAGATAGACACGCGTGCTGTACGAGGGCGGATCACACGGGCGGTAGGCACCTTGCTCCATGCCGTCCTGCCAGAGGCGCGTATAGGGGAGCTTTGCCGGTTGCAGGATCCCCGCACCGGATGGGCGCTCGAGGCCGAGGTGATCGGCCTATTGCAAGATGGAGTATTGCTCACTCCTATTGGTGACATGGCGGGCTTATCCAGCCGAGCAGAAGTGGTCGCGACCGGGCGAATGCATGAAGTTTCGGTCGGCCCCGATTTGCTTGGCCGAGTGATCGACAGCTTCGGCCGTCCGATCGATGGAAAGGGTCCAATCAACGCCGTTCAAACTCGTCCGCTGCGCGGTAAGGCTCCCAACCCAATGACAAGGCGCGGTATCGAGCGACCATTCCCACTCGGCGTCCGTGTCTTGGATGGGCTTCTGACATGTGGCGAGGGGCAGCGCATCGGCATCTACGGAGACCCAGGGTGCGGTAAGTCGACGCTCCTGTCGCAGATCGTAAAAGGCGCGGCTGCCGATGCCACCGTGGTCGCGTTGATCGGCGAGCGCGGTCGTGAAGTGCGGGAATTCATCGAGCAGCACCTTGGTGAGGCAGCGCTTCGCCGCACCGTCGTTGTCGTTGAGACCTCCGACCGCTCGGCAATGGAACGAGCGCAATGTGCTCACATGGCCACATCACTCGCCGAATATTTTCGTGATGAAGGACTTCGCGTTGTCCTGATGATGGACTCGTTAACCCGCTTTAGCCGCGCCATGCGCGAAATCGGCCTTGCGGCAGGAGAGCCGCCGACGCGGCGCGGCTTTCCGCCGTCCGTTTTTGCGATGCTTCCTGGCCTGTTGGAGCGTGCCGGCATGGGAGAGCGGGGCTCAATCACGGCCTTCTATACCGTGCTTGTCGAAGGCGACGGCTCGGGTGATCCAATTGCCGAAGAGTCGCGAGGCATTCTTGATGGTCACGTTGTTCTCTCACGCCTTTTGGCAGCGCGCGAGCATTTTCCCGCCATTGACGTGTTGTCAAGCCGCAGCCGAGTGATGAACGCGGTCGTCTCTGCGTCGCATCGCAAGGCGGCTTCCTTCTTCCGTGATCTGCTCTCGCGCTACACCGAGGCCGAGTTCTTGGTGAAGGTTGGCGAATATAAGCAAGGCAGTGATCCTCTGACAGACCGGGCGATCAATTCGATCGAGGAGTTGCGGAAATTCCTGCGTCAGAGCGGAGACGAGGTGTCAGGCTTTGAGGAGACGGTCACATGGATGTCAGGTCTGACCGCGTGAATCGCGTCCATGCCTCTAAATTACGGCTAGTGAAGGATACGAGACAGCGGAGCGCCCTTCGTGAGGTATCCAACATGGAGGTCAAGCGCCGCATCGCGGTCCAAGCGGTGGAACAAGCTGTCCAGCATCTTGCAACGGCCGAGAAAAATCGAGCAGCGCTCGAAGTGGAGCTTTACCGAGAGCTGGCATTGTTTGATTCGCTATCTGTCGAAGAGCTCGATCGTCGCTGTCACATCGTCACTGAACGTCTCAAGGCTGAGCTCGCAGGAGCACGCCGAACGCTTGAGGAAGCGTGCGCCGCTCAAGAGCAGGCCGAGACGGCGGTCTTCGAGGCGCGGACCATTTTGACCAAGTGTTCGGCGGCTAGTCACAAATGGCAGCAAATTGAAGGCGACGTTCAGCGCGCGAGTGATGCCCAATCGGAGGCGGAAGCCGAGATAGAGGCCGATGATGAGGTTTTGCTTAGGTATCGCAGTGGTTCGCGTACCCACACGGCTAGCGACTGAACCCGATGGCTTCCTCTCCTATGCTAGCGAAAGCGCCTCATCTTGTAGATGGGCCTGTGACCATGCCGGCGGGCGAACAATCGGGATTTAAACCGGCGCTGACCCTGTCCCGTGCTGTCGTCTCCTGGGTCAACGAGATCGCTGCTGCCCGTAAGCCTCTGCAAAGCCGTCTCAGCAACAAGTCCCTATTCGTGCGGATGGAACGGCTTGTCTGGGACCCGGAGCCGTGTGCCGTACCGATGTTCGACTGCGTTTGGGCCATCGGAAATGAAACGATCATTTTGTCGTTGCCAGATCCGTTTGTACAAGGGCTGATCGCGACGGTGCAGAGCGGACTTGGCCTACCTTCCGAACCAACTCGTTCGCTACTCGTCGAATTTGCACTCGATCCGCTGCTCGATCAGCTAGAGAGTCTGACACAACAAAGCTTGCAGCTGATCTGTTTGAGCGAAGCAAGGGCTCGGGGTCCTTATCTGGAGCTCGAAATCACCTACGGCCCGTTCAAGGGTAAAGCGCGCCTGTTCCTGTTCTTACCTCTCGATGGTGCAGTTCCATCCGCTTTTCGAGCATTACTCGGACTGGTCAGTCAGCTGCCGCGAGAGGAACGCCAGCTTCCCCCAGAATTGCCTGTCATCATTAAGGGAGAGATCGGCTCGCTCTGCGCTACGGTCGCGCTGCTAAGGAAGGCAAATGCAGGAGACGCTCTATTGCCGGACGTAATACACTTCGCCCGCGGCCAAGCCATCCTCAACGCGGGACCTTTATGCGCCCCGGCACATGTTGCAGAGGATCGCTTGATTGTGCGGGGGGCATTCCGCCACCAACCACATCCCCTGGAGTGTGTACATATGATGACCCAATCCGAAAAACCCCGGCCGCCCTCTGAAAGCGATCTCGACAACATCGAGATCACAGTTATTTTCGAATGCGGCCGCTGGACTGTCGCACTCGGAGCCTTGAGAAATATCAACGAAGGACATGTATTCGAACTTGGCCGGCCATTCGACGGAACGGTTGATATCCTTGCCAATGGCCGCCGTATCGGCCGGGGGGACATCGTACGCATCGGCGAGGAGCTCGGCATCCGGTTGCGGGGCAAGTTGGCGGTCAATGACTGACATTCAACCGGGAATTCTTGGACTCCTTGCGCTCACAGCTGGCCTTGGCCTGCTGGCGTTCTTTGTCGTAACAAGCACAGCGTTCATAAAGGTATCCGTCGTGCTCTTCCTCGTTCGCAACGCGCTCGGGACTCAATCTATTCCGCCGAACCTGGTTTTATATGGCGCGGCACTGATCCTGACGGTTTTCATTAGCGCGCCGCTGATTGAACAGACCTATAATCGCATTTCCGCGCCACACCTCCGTTACCAAACGGTCGATGATTGGGTGAGCGTCGCAAAGGAGGGGCAGGAGCCACTGCGCGAGTATCTCAAGAAGTTCACCGTTGACGAGCAGCGCCGGTTCTTCTTGGCTTCAACCGAACAGGTCTGGCCCGAGGACATGCGCGGCAACGTGACCGCGGATGACCTGGTCATCCTGGTGCCATCTTTTCTGATTTCAGAACTCAAGCGTGGCTTCGAAATTGGTTTTCTTCTCTATCTGCCCTTTATAACCATCGATTTGATTGTAACGACCATCTTGATGGCCATGGGTATGTCCATGGTTTCGCCAACGGTGATATCAGTGCCTTTTAAGCTATTTCTATTCGTCTCAATCGACGGCTGGTCGCGGCTCATGCACGGGCTGGTGCTCAGTTACACAACACCGCCGGGAGGCTGAGTATGGATGAGGCGAGCATTCTCACTCACATGAGCCGGTCGCTTATGCTCTTCATGATCTGGGTTCTGCCACCGCTCATCGCGGCGGTCGTTGTTGGCTTGGTCGTCGGCATCATCCAGGCGGCGACGCAGCTTCAGGATCAAACCTTGCCACTTACTGTGAAGCTTCTGGTCGTTGTCGCGGTGATCGCTCTATTCTCTCCTGTGCTCAGCGCCGCGCTGATCAAGGAAGCAGAGCAGGCGTTTACCGACTTTCCCGCAATGACTGCAAGTATTAGCCGACGTTAGATGAACCTCGCGTCACCCACCGAGATCCAAACGCTGATCCAGGAGGCGATCGAACTCGTGCTTGCAGCCGGGCTCGCGGCAGCCCGCGCCCTTGGCATTATGCTGGTCCTTCCTGTATTTACGCGGCCGCGCATTAGCGGACTGATCCGCGGCTGCGTGACTTTTGCGATGGGGCTGCCATGCCTGTTGCAGATCAGGCACGGCTTGCAGTTGCTGGATCAGGGCTCACGGCTGATCAGTATCACGCTCCTCGGTTTGAAGGAGGTGTTCGTCGGCCTGCTCATCGGGTTTTTACTCAGTATTCCGCTATGGAGCATTCAGGCAGTGGGTGAGATCATCGATACCCAACGGGGGATTACGAACCCTGTTGCTTCCGATGATCCCGCCACGCGCGGCCAAGCTTCGGCGACAGCGGTTTTACTCGGTATCACTGCGATTGCGGTTTTCGTTCTAGCCGGGGGATTGGAGAGTGTGATCACGGGCCTTTATGGCAGCTATCTGATCTGGCCCGTGTATCGGCTGATGCCCAGTTTGACGATGCAAGGCGCAATGGCAGTTCTGGGGCTCCTCGGTCAAATCATGCATACGACGCTACTGGTCTCTGGCCCCGTGTTAGCATTCCTGCTGCTGCTCGATGTATCGGTCATAATACTCGGGCGGTTTGCGCCGAAAATCAAACTGAACGATGTCTCTCCCACTATTAAGAATCTGGCGTATGGCATCATCATGGTAAGTTACGCCACCTTCCTTGTCGAATATATGGGATCGGAGATCAGTCAGTCCAACACCGTGCTCCAGTTATTCGAGAAACTCCTTAAATGAGTGGCTCGAGCGAAGAGAAGAAGCTCCCTCCCACTCCCAAGAAGCTAAAAGATGCGCGTAAGAAAGGACAGAGTCCGCGCAGCGCCGATTTGGTCAGCGCAGCCAGCGTTTGCGCCGGTTTCGGCTGCCTGTGGTTAAGAGCGGGCGTCATTGAGACCAAGTGGCATGAAACGGTACGGCTAATCGACAAACTGCAGGATCAGCCGTTCACTAGCGCGGTTCAGCAGGCGCTGGGCGGCTTGACCGAACTGTTTTTTGCCTCCGTTGGTCCATTCCTCGGGGCCGGTGTTGCCGCTGGTATTCTAGCGGGAGTCCTGGCAAATGGTGGATTAACCGTCTCTTTCGAGCCCTTAAGGCCGAAATTCGAGAACTTGGATCCGATGAAGGGGCTCAAGCGAATTGCGTCTAAACGGTCGCTCATTGAACTCTCGAAGTCGCTTCTTAAGGTGTGCTTTCTCGGCGCAAGCTTTCTACTCACGGTTATCGCGAGTTGGAAGGGGCTGGTGTACTTGCCAGCCTGCGGTATGGGGTGTCTCAGTTCAGTGTTCACTGAGATCAAATTGCTGACAGAAATTGCTGCCGGTGCTTTTCTGATCGCCGGATTGATCGATCTCCTTATCCAGCGCTGGTTATTTTTGCAGGACATGCGCATGACAGAGACCGAGGCCAAGCGCGAGTCCAAGGAACAGCAGGGCAATCCGCAGGTCAAACGAGAACACCGGCGCCTTCGTCAGCAGACGGCGAACGAGCCTCCGCTTGGCGTGCACCGCGCCACATTGATAGTGACAGGACAGGCGATCTTGATTGGCCTGCGCTACGTTCGTGCCGAAACCGGCGTGCCGATCGTGGTTTGCCGTGGTGAGGGCGAGCTGGCCTCACGACTGCTTGCTGAGGCGCAGTTGCTGCGCCTCAGCATTGTCCAGGACCCAGTCCTGGCGCGTCAGCTCATCCGCAATGCCATCATGGGCAACGCCGTTCCTGCGAAGTGCTTTGAAGGGGTTGCGAGAGCACTCTATTCCGCCGGCCTGGTCTAGGATTGCTTATGGCAGCAATGATGTGCCATCCGACGCGCACTATCGAGGTGACTGCATATTCCTCGCCGCCGTTGACCCGGCTTCTGGCGACGCCCTGTTGCCAATTCCATCTTCCAAATCGCTCTTGTTGCGCCGCCCCATGGACCCATACGTAGCAACAGGAATAGCGGCACGATCACCTTTTGTTGCCATGACAGCTCTATTGTCCAGCAGGTCGCCTGGATCGTTGACCATGACTGCCAGATTGTTGCGGATTGAGCAGCCAAGCGTCTGGTCAAACGAATTATCGTTAACTGAAGGACCAATGATAGAAAGCGATGGACAGATAGCAGGACGTGCTTCATAGACAATGGCCTCGATTCGCACCGCGAAGCCGACAGGCGGGTGGATGTGGGGGCCGAACAGGCGGATGTTGTAAGGGGCGACGCCCATTGCGCGTGCCTCGCTGGCTACCTGCGCGGCGAGCCGGGGCGAGCCGGTGATATCGACATGGAGCGCATCAAACCGACCGCGACTGGCGCCGGCAATGAAATCCCTCAGTCGATCCCGCTCGAGGCCACGAAGGCTCTGCAGCACGAATACACTGTTCTGCTGCTGCACTATGGTTGCTTGCTCAGCCGGCCCCGTGTTGATCGGAGCAGTGCTTGTGCAGCCGCCTAGGCTCGCCATCAGAACGAACAGATGGGGCAGGGCTCGTAAAATCATTCGACGATCCTCATTCCATAATGAAACCGGCGCCGCCTGTCACACCTGGTACACTGGTGCGCGGAGCAGCGCGGCCTCGTGGCGGACTTGCCAATGTGTTCGTCAAAGTGCGCCCCATATCTGAGGGCGGTCCGATGCGGCCGGTGGGGACGCTCATTCGGTTCGGGTTCGATGCTGGCCGGACGATGTAAGGCGTGACAATAATAACGAGCTCCGTCTCCTGCTTTTGAAAGGACGAAGAGCGAAACAGCGCGCCAAGAATGGGCACGTCGCCTAACCAAGGAAAGGTACTGACGTCCGTGTTGAAGTTACGCCTGATTAGCCCGCCTATTGCAAAGCTTTGTCCGCTCCCAAGCTCGATAACAGTCTCCGCACGCCTCGTAGAGAGGGCAGGCACGGCCATACCGTTCATCCTGACCTCACCTTCCTTCGAAATCTCGCTGACCTCAGGCTTCACGCGAACATTGATTTGATTGTTGTTAAGAACGGTCGGGACGAACTCGAGGCTCACTCCAAAATGACGAAATTGGATTGAAACCTGTCGGTTGTCCTGCGTGACCGGAATTGGAAACTCGCCGCCGGCCAGGAAGCTCGCGGACTCACCGGACATTGCGGTGAGGTTCGGTTCAGCCAGTACGGAAGCGAGGTGCTCGCTGGCGAGCGCGTCGAGAACAGCGCCCACGTTGATATTGCCAGCGCTGAAGCCGATACCTGCCCTCCCGCCACCGCTAGCCGTGCCGGAACCAGCACCTTTGCCGCTGCTAAAAAAGAAAGTGCCATTCTGGCCCAAAGCGGAGAGGTTGATGCCGAGCTCCTTCATGGCGCTGCGGGAGACCTCCGCTACACGCACGCTCAGATTGACCTGTAACGACCCGGCGACCTGAATTTTATTCACGACCAGCGCACCCGGACCGAGAAACTGCTCTGTGACCCTCACAGCAGTGGCGACGATATCGGCATTGGGAGCCGTACCGCTAAGGATCGCGCCGCGGGGGGTATAGCTGACTTGGATGGGATAGTCGCCGACCTGGGCCTTCAGCATGGCACGCAGATCCTCGAGCGGTTGCGTGACGACAACACGCAACTCGGCCAGAGCTTCCCCATTGTCGTTCAAAGCGAACAGGCTGGTCCGTCCGGACTTCTTGCCAAAGACGAAGATGGTCGTGTTTGACGGCGCCTGATAATCCGCGATCGTTGGGTCGGCAACAAAGATGCTCGCGGCCGGCGCGGGCAGATGAATTGTCTGGCCGCGCGAGGAGGAAAGCTCCAGCGTCCCATTGATGCTGCTAGGAGCCGCACGCGGTGGCCCCTCTTTAGCATCCCGCGTCGTCTGAGCTGCGGCAGTCAGTGGTGATAGCAAAGCAAGCGCGCATAGGAGGTGGGAGAGGGAAGGATAGATGGCAGACCACAGGGCGCTAGCGACAATCGAGCGTCGATCGCTGCCACCCTCACTATCAAGAGCGATCTTCAAGGTAGTCATTGCTTTCAAGTTTGATCGACTAAGCGGCCGATGCCGCGCTATTCAATTCAAGGATATAGCCGATACCGCGTGCGGTCTTGATCCGTAGCGTTGCACCCGACTGATTCAAATGACCGCGCAGGCGATAGATTGCGACTTCAAGCGCATTGGTAGAGACCTCATTGTCAAACGCATACAGGCTATCCTCCAGCGACGCGCGTGGCACGGCGCGGCCTGCGCGTCTGAGCAGATGCTCAAGAATGCACACTTCGCGGCGCGCAATCCTTAGCGGCCGACCACCAACTGAAACTTGGCGGGCGATCGGATCGAACTTTAGATTACCAAACGCAACGAGGGGGGCTGTCATTTGCGTTGATCGCCTCAGAATGGCTCGCATCCGAGCGATGAGTTCATCAGTAGACACGGGCTTAGGCAGAAAATCGTCTGCGCCACCGTCGAAAATGGCGATCCGCCTACCGAGATCATTGAGGCTGCTCATCATGATGGCAGGCATCAAATGTCCGTCGCGTCTCAACCGCTTCAGCCAGTCCAAGCCGTTTCCATCCGGTAGGGCCAACTCAAGCAGGAGAATATCATAGTTGGCGTAGCCCAGAGCGGTCGCCGCCTCATCCAGAGTGCGTGCCACATCAACGGCGAAACCGCAATCCGAGAGCGCTCCTTGCGCAGCGCGCGCAAGGTCCGCGTCATGATCAACCAGTAGCGTTCGCATTTCATTGCCTCTCGTCAATCCACGTCAAAACCTGAGCGCTTGACGGTCGACCACAAGGGCCGACGAAACCGAGAAGCGCCCGGTTCGGCACAAATGTCCCAGGCCGCGACGGACGAAGGAGAGCACGGCGGCCGACGATCAATCCCAGCGGATCCATCATCAACCGATTGGCGACTGTGAGCGGCGGATAGGCGCCGCGCGCGTCTTCAGCGAAGCTCGACATGCCGCGTCCGGGGAAAGGCCGAAATCGTTCATTGGATCGAAGGGCATCGCAGCACCCACGGTCCAACTGCCCGCCACTCGTAGCGATGCTTGCAGTCACCGACCCGACGAGGGCCGTACCGACATCGCCAGAACACGGAATCGGAACCAGAGCGTAGGAGAGAATGGCTGGATTTGTAGCTGAATAGACTTGCGAGATCGACATTTGAAGCTCCCCAACTGACCTTAATCCGTGGCCGGTCTTGCTATGCCGTGGATCTTGTGGCCTCGCCAAGTCACGACAAATGCAAGTGTTTCACGTTTGAAGGCAGATCACGCCCCGCGGCTAGCCAATCACCCCAGGGGCCGCTATGCGAGACGAAACGACCGGTGCGCCTTGCGGCTAGAGAGAACTCCTCTCGCTAGCGGGTGATAGACATGCAAAACGCCAACGATCCCGAAATGCGGAATGAGTCGGTCATTCTTGGCGTGCTTTCAGGCGATGGGTGATGTCATCGACAGCGCGATCGGTCGATCCGAATCAGACGTTGTCATTCGCAATCGGACTCTATTGAGCCGTCTGGCCCGATCGGAACCATGGGAATCCATGTTGGTGAAGGCACGTGGTCGCCCAGGTCGAATGGGCCAGCAAGTGACTGAAGAGAGAATCGATTGTCACACGAGAGTCCTGAATGCTGCTTCCAAGGTCGGTGATTGGTTATAGGGCCTTCAGGTAAGATCGGCAAAATCGATTAATGTGATGGAACGTATCCAAGCGGCGAATGGACGAAAGGACGACGTACGGGGTCTCGCGCGCATGGTCTTCGTCACGAGCGAAGTCAACCAAGACACAAGCTGGTCTTCGACGAGATCGCGAACCTCACCCATCACAAACGTCAAGAGAAGGTAGGAGCGGAACGGCACTCTGACGTGCATTGTGAAGGCTCGGAACGCAGAAGATCGAGCGATTGCGGATCGACTGTTCATCTGGATAACGCACAGATCGAGGCCGCCTGGCCTAACAAGGCGCGGAACGGATTTATCCCGCCGCGCCGCACGACGGGCGCGGAGCGCGTGAGCGACGTCTGGCGAAAGACGTGCCGCGGGCGCGAAGCTGGCGCCAGAGCGTAGTGCAGCTTCATTTGCCTAGACTGCGGCCGCCGATACCAGACCGGTGGCGCGCATAGGCTGTCAAGCAATTCGCCCCGAGGGCCGTGCCGGCTTCCATTCTATATTGGCCGCGCTTTGCATCCACGTGGAAAGGTGGGCGGCGTGCCACCGGTGCTGCCGGCCGCGCCCGAATTGCCGGGCCCATACTGGTTCGGCTGGTTCGATCGACGTTGCTCGCGACGACAAGGCGGCTCCGCCGCTTCCTTCCTTCAGCGTTCTTTTCACCGTGCCAATAACTGTTGGCCTGCATGCTGACCAGGACTTGCGCCGCTCGCCCTATCTCCATCGAAAGCCGGCCGGAACTGGTCCATCAGAAACCTGAACTGGCCACTGATTTCTTCTTGTTCGAGGCGAAGGGTCCAGCCGGAAACCAGGCGCGGGAATGCGCCTTGCTGCCATGACGTCATTGCGGTACCGGGCATCGAGGTCAGATGCACGCTCGGAAAAGCCAAATACAGGCTCGGGCAGATCGCGATTGTTCCTGACCAAACAAGGAGTCCTGGAAAGTCGGCCCGCCGACAATTGAGCGATGCTGATTGGCAGGCCGGGAAAGGATTGATGGAAAGATACGATGAACGGTTTGCGGCGCAAGTGGCTGCGGCTGTTCGGAGGGTGGTCGGCCCGAGTCGATACCGAGAGTGCTCCCAACTGACCAAATAGGCTGCCTCGGGATCAGAGAAGACTCCGCTCGGTCCTTCAGCGAAACTCGATTGCAGTCAAAGTGAAGGAGGAACTTCGCACGGATATGAGTGATCTCACGAAATCGAGCCACGTGGCCGTCGAGTCACTCCTTTGCAATCCGCACAGTAACAGCGCCGCACTTGGTAGAATGTAAAGTGCATCCTAGGCGGCACGAGGGTGGCTCCAGGAATTCAATTCAACTGCGACGCTCGCCGCTTCGGGTAGGAGCATGCCATTTCGGAGGCGCTCTCAGAGGGGAGTATTGAAGTCTCGTATCTTGGAAAGCATGCTTTGCCAGCTGTGTGACAAGGTGTCGGATCCAGCACGTATCCGCGCCTTCACAGAAGGCGCTCTCCGCCAGCAGCCTGCATTGCCTATTCAGCTCACCGTGACGACCGTCGCTATTTATCATGCCCATTAAGGTTCCTGTAACGATCCGGGAGGCATTTGAAAAAGTTGCCCATCTCGCCTGATCGGGCGGTAAATTCTCGACGGGAGTACTGGTTTGCGCGCTCAGGTCGTCCGGCTGGTCGGCCCGGTGCTGCTGCCGCAAGAATCGTGAGCTTCAATGTGGGCTTCTGCGGCTTTCCTTGGATCGATATTCATTCGGTTCCCTCGAGTACAGGTCATTTCCGTGTACATTTTTTCGCAAGGGCAGGTGTCGAGAAGCGGACGAGTGGGGAAGAACCAGTTAAATCGCTTGAGGGATGTCGGCTAGATTCTTTTAGTGAGGCGAGCGGTCGGGCGGACCGGGAGCCGCGGAAAGCTCGGGTTCAAGGAGTTTACGCAGCTTTACCCATCTCGCACCGCCAAGCTCGCTTCCACTAGACCGAGAGCAAGTTCCTCGACCGAGGAAGACTTGTTCGTCCTGCTCAGTTTCGTGGCCCGCCCATTTCCCGAACTATTTTTAAGCGGCAGAGATTCCATGCCGGGCGTCCACATGGTCAAGCTCGGGCGAGATGCCCGATCATCGAAGAATCGCCCGAAACCTTCCGCTTGCGCTCACATGCGACTGGTAACTTGTGACCTTCTCAATCATATCGGCCCCGTTTGCGGTTGGGGAACTATTGCCGTTTATCCCTTCGGAGCTGCCTCCGCTGGATCAAGTTGTTCCGACGATGTGAGAAGTGGTGAGGCCACTCAGCAAATCTTACCTACGAGATTGTGACGTTGGATTAGGCTTCACAACCACTTGCCTTCGGTTGCAACAGGTTGTTGTGTCGCCCGGCGAAAGCGCCTGATATCCGGAATCCGCCAGGCTGTTTGCAAACGCGACACTGGGCAAGTTGACGCCTACGCGATCTGTGGTTCTTGTGGAGGAGAAGAGTGTATGAAGTTCAGTGGCAGAGCCCTGTCGATCCTGTTGTCCTTGTTTTCGGCTACAAGCGTGAGCACGATCGCCGAGGCCGATGAGCCCTCGCCGAGATACGCCGCGGTGCTCAATGCGCTGCAGACCGGCAAGAATGTGAAGCTCCTACTGGACCTGACCCGCTGTACCACGGCCGATGGCGGCAAGCCCGGGCCAGCCACGCAGGGGGGGCTGGTTATCAGCGCCTTCAGGGTGACTGCCCAGAACGGCATCAGCTTCGCCAATGCGCATCAAACCGTCGATAGCTCGGGACACGCAGTGACGGAATACATTCGCCACAGCCTCAGCCGCGAAGGCAAGCTCACGGTGCGGGCGTCAAAGCTGGCTGCCGGGGCGACCGAAGTCGTGAACCAGGGCGAATTCGTCTGCGAACTGCCGGACGGCGCGAAGTTCGTCTGGTAATCGCAAAAAAGATACTGCGCAGGAGCGAGGGTGCGGTTTAGCTACGCTCCTGGGTGTTTGTCGGAGCCATGACAGGCTCGATTGTGACGACGGCCAGGTAGTTTCTGGCCGCCTTTTCGTAGCGCGTCGCCAAGTCGCGCAAATTGCTTCAGTTTGCGCAAACGAGCACTAGATGAGATGACGTTGAGCGGAGAGGTGTTGGTCGAGCGGATATTTGAGTGATCGGGAGGGGGTGGACAGCTTGTCCCGTTTTGTCGGCTGCAGCATCGCGGATGTGATCGGCGTCCAAAGCTGCAGCTATCGAAGTCCTTTAGGTCCAAGTGATGCCAGCCTTCGTGATCTGCAGCACGCCGCTATCGTCATAGGCTCCCGACAGAGCTCGACCTGAAAGCTCGCGGGCGACGGCTGTGGATATCCGGGTGCATTGACGGGTAGGGATCAGCGGGATCACCACTAATTTGACAAACCAGATCGATGAGGCGGCTGACTTAGCGGCCGCCGTTCGATCTGCTCCGCAGACATCGCTCGAACTGAAGTCCGGACGACGTCGCCTCTTGTGAGCTGCTTAAAAGTGCGAGATGCCGGTCCGCCGCTTCGAATCTGTCGCAATGCTGTGCCTTGCACCGCCGACATCACGGTGATGCTAGTCACGTGCTCCTGTTCGCCAAAGCGAAATGAGCCAATTGCGAGTAAACGGACGAACACAACGATCGTGCCCCGTGGCGTGGTGTAACTGACGGCAGGTCACCGCCAATACTCCGGCGGGTCGGAAGGCATCAGCCTGCCACGGCGGGCAAGCCAACGATGGGATCATCGCTCAAGGGCGCGATGGTTTCCAGTGTCATGTAGCGGGCGCGCTGGACCGCCCATTCGTCGTTCTGCTCGAGGAGGATCGCACCGACCAGGCGGACGATGGCATCTTCATTGGGGAAGATGCCGACCACTTCGGTCCGCCGCTTGATTTCGCCGTTGAGGCGCTCGATCGGATTGGTAACCGGTATGAGATGTCTCGGTGCCAACGTTCCGCTGCGGTATTCTACATCGTAGCGTATGGTGCGACCATCGGGACAGAGGCACCGGGAGCACGATGTGCGGGCAGGCCGATACATACGATGAGCCGAGAGCTCGAGTTAGTAGCTGGCCGCCTCTGCGACTCGCCCGGTTGCGCCGAGAGCGCGAATCCGTAGTTGTCGTGTCGCCCGCAGCTCCCGTCATGTATCTGGCAGGAGGTGCGAATGCGACGGATAATTGGCATTGATGTCCACCGAACCTTCGGGGAGGTGGTGTTTTGGGAGGACGGCAGGCTCCGACATGCGGGCCGCATTGATATGACGCGGACTGCGTTGGAGGGATTTGGCAAGACCCTGCTGGCCAGTGATGAGGTGGTGGTCGAAGCGACCGCCAACAGCATGGCGGCCTCGCGAGTGCTGGCGCCGTTCGTGGCACGGGTGATTATCGCCAATCCGCTGCAGGTGAAGGCGATCGCCCAGGCTCACGTCAAGACCGACAAGATCGATGCCGGCACGCTCGCCAGTCTGCAGGCGGCCGGGTACCTGCCGCAGATCTGGACGCCTGATGCGGAGACCGAACGCAAGCGTCGGCTGGTGGCGCGGCGCTACCAGGTCGTGCGGCACCGTACGCGGCTCAAGAACGAGGTGCATTCGATCCTGCACGCACACCTGATCCCGAAGTGCCCGCACGCCGATCTGTTCAATGCTCGCGGCCGGGCGTGGTTGGCCGCTCAGCAGCTGCCAGACGATGAGCGCGCGGCGATCGATCGGCACGTCCGTGAGCTTGACCGGCTGGCGGAAGACCTGGCCCTGCTCGACCGCGAGATCGCGCAGGACGCCATCGACGATTCCGCGGTCAACCGATTGATGACTATCACCGGCGTGAATCTGGCGGTCGCCGCCGGCATCGTGGCGGCGATCGGCGACATCAGCCGGTTCAACAGCCCGCAGAAGCTGGTGAGCTATTTCGGGCTGAATCCGCGGGTGCGGCAGTCCGGGCTGGGAGCCGCCCACCACGGCCGCATCAGCAAGATCGGCCGCAGTCATGCGCGTGCCATGCTGGTTGAGGCGGCTTGGGCCGCGGCCAAGGCGCCCGGTCCACTGCATGCGTTTTTCGTTCGCATCCGCGCCCGACGCGGCCATCAGATTGCCGCGGTGGCCGTGGCTCGCAAGCTCACGGTGCTCTGCTGGCATACGAAGGGCGAGGATTACCTGTGGGCGGGCCCATCGCTGGTCGCCAACAAGACCCGCGCGATGCAGCTTCAAGCCGGGCATCCACAACAGAAAGGCAGCCGGCGCGGGCCAGCCTATGCCTACAACATCAAGGCGCTGCGCGACCGCGAGATGTTGATTGCCGCCCGGGCCGAGCAAAGCTACGAGCGCTTGGTGACGCAATGGAAGCCACGGCGGCCAAAAACCGGCGCGCGGGCGCCTCAGCTTGGCAGGACAAAATAGGGCAGCCTGGTGGCGCTTGCAGCCGATGCGCCACGCTTCGCCACGAGGTCGCCCGCGCCTGACAACCATAATCGCGGCTGACGGCAAGGTCTAGCCAGGCCAGGAACGCAGTCCCGTTCCACGCCAGTGTGCCGTCGTGCTCGGGCCGGTCAAGGCCAAGCCATACGGTGGCCGCAAGTGCGGCCAGCCTTGACCGCCCCTGCGCGCGTCGGCTGCGAGATCGGTGGCCGGGACGGAAGAATGGACCCGCGGCGCGACCGAACAAAAGAATGGACTTGCCGCGATCTCCGCAATCGTTGCTTCGGCCATGAAGAAATCGCTTGTCCATCTCATCCGTCGAGTGCAGCTTGGCGCGGTGCGGAGCCGGGAAGCTCATATAGGCGAGTACGTCGGGCTCGGCTTCATCCATGAAGGCGGCGAGCTTGGGCAGCTTGGGACGGAGCTGGTCGGCGACCTTGCGCCACTGCATCCTGGCCGCTTCGGCGTCATCCTGGGCGAAAGCGGTGGCGATGAAGGCGGAGACGACGCGCCTTCCGCTCTTGCCGGCATGCGCCAGGACATTCCGCATGAAGTGGACGCGGCAGCGCTGCCAGGTGGCATTGAGCACCTTGGCGACGGTAGCCTTGATGCCTTCGTGGGCATCCGAGATCACCAGCTTGACGCCACGCAGGCCGCGGCGCGCGAGCTTGCGCAAGAACGCGGTCCAGAACGTCTCGGCCTCGGACGGGCCGATGTCCATGCCGAGAATCTCGCGCCGCCCGTCGCTGTTGACGCCCACCGCGATGATCACGGCCACCGAGACAATGCGGCCATTCTGGCGCACCTTCACGTAGGTGGCATCGATCCACAAATACGGCCAGTCGCCCTCGATCGGGCGGGCGAGGAAGGCCTTCACCTTCTCGTCGATCTCACCGCAGAGCCGGCTCACCTGGCTCTTGGAGATTCCGCTCATGCCCATGGCCTGCACGAGGTCGTCCACCGAACGGGTCGAGACGCCCTGCACGTAGGCTTCCTGGATTACGGCGGTCAGCGCCTTCTCGGCCATCCGGCGCGGCTCCAGGAAACCCGGGAAGTAGCTTCCTTTGCGCAGCTTGGGAATGCGTAGCTCGACCGCGCCGGCACGCGTCTCCCAGGTCCGGTCACGGTAGCCATTGCGCTGGGCCAGACGCTCGGTGTTCTTCTCGCCGTAGGCCGCTCCGGTCAGTCCGGCTACTTCCAGCTCCATCAGCCGCTGGGCGGCAAAGCCGATCATCTCGCGCAAAAGGTCAGCGTCTGGGGCCTTCTCCACGAGCGCGCGAAGGTTCATCATCTCGTCGGTCATCGGTGGTTCCTCGAATCAGGTTGGTGTCAGCAACCCGACCCTACCGGCGAATTGCCGGTGACCACCGCAAAGCCGTCCGCCCGCTACGGCGCTATTTGAGGGCGCGCGTGCGGACGGCTTTGCTCTACCGAGCTACACCACTGCTGGGGACACGACCAACACAACTCTTTAGCACTGTTGGAGTCCTGCCGCCTAAGGACGATCGAATTGACCCTTTTCGTCACCTCGTCGATAGGCTTTGCCTCGCTGCTGTACGCGACCGCCGGTCGGGTTGAGGGCAACGTTTCTGGCGGTAATGGCCTTTATAGGATTCCGGCCGAGCAGATGCCTCGGACGGTGGGCTTGTCCGGAACGTTCTTTCCAGTGCGCTCGAACTATCGGCCGCATCTTCGAAGAAGTGGGTCCGATCGCCATTGCGACCTCGAACTCCTCGCACTCGTCAGCTTTTCGAAAGCTGGCTCCTGTAAAGGTCGGATCTCGCTCTCGCTAGGAGTCGTTGCCCACCTGCGTCCGCAAGGTGCAGCGTAAGTCCGCAAATGCGCAGGGTCTGTACTGAAAAGGAGTGCATGATGGATCCAATGAACCCATTCAATGCAGGAGATTGGATGGCAATACGCTGCTATGCGGCAGCGGGCGGGTCTTACTCAGCAAGGAAGCTTTGAGCAGCAGATCGAGGCTTTGCAACTCAATTCATCTGATGAGAGTTGCGCAAGCTCGAGTTCGCCTGGTGAGAGTCCTGCGGAACAGACTGGACAGATCCGGCACGCCGACCTCGGCGGTTCGATGCGGTTGCCGCCATATTCTCGGATAAGAGACGATTCGTTCAGCAGCTCGCGCCACAGCGTAGATGTCCCCCGCGCCTACCTTGGAGGTTCGGCCCAAGTACCGCCGCAGTCCAATTTGCGCGAAGATCTTTTCGGCAGCGCGCGCTACGGCTTGCCAGAGGCACAGCCCACGATTGCGGCGAAGAGCAGCAAAAGCGGCGGATTATGGTCGGGCATCAAGTCAGGGGTGGGAAAAGCGTTCGGGGTAAACAGCGGCGGAAAGTCGTCCGGCTCCACTGCGCAGCAAGAGTTCGATTCAACGACTTTTCGCGCGGATCCCGCCAAGCAGCCGGCCCGAACGCAAGGGGTCCGCGAGGAGGATGAGGCGCTCATTCAGGACTTCGCAAGAAGGGACACTGGTACCTTGAGCGATGGTGCCCTAAGAAATGCGGTGGCCGATCTGCGTTTTTCGAACGCCCGCCTGAGCGAGAACTGGAGGCCATCAATCGCAGATCGAATTGGCAACCCCGAGTTGACCGCGGGCTCGACGATGCGCTTTGTCGCCGATCCACTGATGCGTTGGAGTTGGCCTGATCCAAGTCAATATCTTAGGAGCATGCCTCAGTTCATTAACGCCTGTGACGGACGAGCATTCGAGCATGGCACAGCATACGAGGGATTCGCGCCGCGGCCCTGGGGCTGCCTCCCAGCGTGCAGCAAGATGAGAAGGCTCTGGATGCAATCATGGCGGAGTCCCTGCGCCCAGAGATCACCGAAGATATGGCAGACCTGCGGCAGGGAATGGCCGAACATCATCCCCCTGAGCCACATTGGTATCTGCCTCTCATTGCCGCCGATCCGATTTGGGTCGGACAAGGGCTTGGCACATTGCTGATGAAATACGCTCTTCAACGATGTGATGAGGAGGGCAGCGCCGCCTACCTCGAAAGTTCGAATCCAGAAAACATCCACTTTTACCAACGTCACGGCTTCAAGGTTATTGGTGAGATACAACACGGTTCTTCGCCGCCGCTCACGCCAATGTTGCGGATGGCTTATTGAGAGGATTCGGAAACGCTCCACCTCAACTTTGTTGTTCCAGACGCCCTGACCTGGAGGCTCTAGTATCGCGGCGCGGCGGTTTTGACTTACTGATTTGGGATTTCCAAGACAGGTAACTGGTCAGAGGGACGAGCACTTCGATGCTGTCCTCGACCGATTGCTGCCGCGCAATGGGTTAGCGTCGAATCGTAAATTCCTTGGACGTTCGCCGATATTCCCAGTTGGCGCGTTCTAGTTCGGGGCGATCAAACTCTACCTGAGGATAGCCCACGCAGAGATAGCCGATGAATTTCCAGGACTCCGGCACTTCAAGAATCTCGTGAATGCGATCCGGGTTCAGGATCGATACCCAGCCAAGTCCGATGCCCTCTGCGCGTGCGGCGAGCCACATGCAGCAGATGGCCGCGGCCACGGAATATTCGATCGTCTCCGGCATCGTTGCGAGCCCGAGGCCATAGCCGAGATCGGTTGCTTTGTCCGCGAACACGGCAAGATGACCGGGCGCCTCTTCGAGGCCGGCGAGCTTCAGGCTCGCGTACCGCGCGGCACGTTCGCTTGAATAAGAACGCAGCGCATCGGCATTGCAGGTCTTGAAGTCCTCCACCACGGCGCTGCGCTTCGCCTTGTCTTCGATGATGATGAATCGCCAGGGCTGACTAAGGCCAACTGAAGGAGAAAGGCACGCGATCTCAATGAGCCGCTCCATGGCATCATTCGGCAGAGGATCGGTACGAAAGCGCCGCACGTCGCGGCGCCACACGAACAGCTCGCGCAGTTGCCGGCGAAAGGTTTCATCGAATGAGACCATCAGAGCCGCAGTTCCGTATGGAGCAGGGCGGCCGCCATCAGCAAAATCGCGATCTCGCCAATCTGCTCAAATGCGCCCAATATATCACCTGTCTGTCCTCCAACCTGGCTTGCGGCAAGCCACGCCAGTATCAGCCCGGCCAGTGACAGCAAAATAACTCCGATCATCGCCTGGCTCGCCCCGAAGCCGAAGACCAGAGAAAGAGCCCCAAGAGCAAATGCAACGGCCGCGCTTCGTCCCGGCGGACGTCCAGCTCCGGCCGAAAGCCCATCCGATCGGGCCGGCGGGATCAGCCACATGAAGACAGGCAAGCCGGCGCGTGCCGCCGCATGTGCAACAAAAAGAGCAGCCGCAATCGACTTTGGCTCGGCAATCGTTTCGAGCGCGCTCCATCGCAAGGTAAACGATCCAATCAGCGCGCAGGCGCCGTAAGTGCCAATCCGGCTGTCGCGCATGATCTCGAGCTTCCGCTCGCGCGTCCGCCCCCCGCCGAGCCCATCGGCGGTATCGGCAAGACCGTCCTCGTGCATCGCGCCGCTGACAAGCACCGTGGCCGCCAGTGCCAGCATGGCGGTGGGGCCAGGCGTCAATCCGACCTCGCTCGCGATCGAATAGACCGCCGCTCCGGCAAGGCCCACCAGCAATCCGGCCATCGGCAACGCCCAGCCCGCGCGGGCAACATCGCCGTCGCTGACCGGCTTCGCTGGCCCGAAAGGCAGAATCGTGGAGAACGAAACGGCGGTTCTCAGGTCAGTGACGATGCCCCTGAGGAGCTCGAAATGATACATATGTCTTCAGCCCTCGGATCGTCAGCTCGTGCACTGGACGATGCGTTGCGATTCCAGCAAGCGCGGTGCTACTTCAGATTGATCGGCAATCCTGCGACGACGAATTCGACCTCGTCCGCAATGGAGGCAATCGTCTGGTTCAGGATACCTGCCGCGTCCCGAAATGCGCGCGCCAGCGCATTGTCCGGCACGATACAGAGCCCAACCTCGTTCGTGACCATGATGACGGGGCTGCGCTGGCGGGCGAGCACGTCGGCGAGCCGCGAACCCTCATGCGACCAATTGCGCTCCGCATGGAGCAGGTTCGACAGCCAGAGCGTGAGACAATCGACCAGCCTTGCACCGCCGCCGTCGGTTTCGACGAGCGCCTGCACGAGATCAAGGGGGACCTCGCGCTCGATCCATTCCTTTCCTCGTCGCGCCCGATGCGTTGCTATTCGCTCGCTCATTTCTTCATCGAGCGCCTCTGCCGTGGCAATATAGACGGGTTGCCCCGGAAAGGCGCGGGCACGGACTTCTGCGCGCCGGCTTTTGCCCGATCGGGCGCCGCCCGTAATGAGTATGATGGCCATGACGTTCTCCGCTTAGGGCCAGCACTAATCACCAATCTCCGGCAAAGACAAAGGCGAATTAGGCGAAATGGGCTTGCCTTGATCCAGAATTCTTGTGCATCAAGACCCACCTTGGGAGACGATGCATGGGCTTTGCGGGAGCGATGGCGGTGGCGATGACGGTGGACGCCTTAATGGGCTGGCCCAATGGACTGTTCGCCCGTGTCGGTCATCCCGTCACCTGGCTTGGCAGGCTGATCAATATCCTTGATATCAGCTTCAACAGGACCATCGACCGGCCTGGAGTCCGGCGGATTGCTGGCGCAGCCGGGGCTCTTTTCGTGATTGGTCTTTCGGCCGGCATCGGATGGGCAATCCAAGTCGCGCTTGCCTTTGAATGGAACCGCATCGTGATCCTGGGAATTCTGGCGTGGCCCCTGGTTGCGCTGCGTTCGCTCTATGATCATGTGGCTGCGGTTGCTCGCCCCTTGCAATCCGGCGATATCGCAGCCGCACGCGCGGCTGTCGCGCAGATCGTTGGACGCGATCCCGCAGCACTCGATGAAGCGGGCATTGCGCGCGCGGCCATCGAGAGCTTGGCCGAGAACGCTTCCGACGGGATTGTGGCGCCCGTGTTCTGGGGGGCGTTGTTCGGCCTGCCAGGCATCGTCGGTTACAAGGCGATCAATACGCTCGACTCCATGATCGGCCATCGCACGATGCGTCACGAAGCTTTCGGTTGGGCTGCCGCGCGCATCGACGATCTTGCAAATTTCATACCGGCGCGTCTCACCGGCCTGTTGTTTTTGCTGCTGGCGAGGTGGCCCTCGAACTCGTTGTCTTGCATGGCGCGTGACGCGAACCGCCACCGATCAATCAATGCCGGCTGGCCGGAAGCAGCGATGGCGGGCGCGCTGGGCGTGCGGCTCAGCGGGCCGCGCATCTATCACGGAAGCATCTCCGATGAACCCTGGCTCAACGAAGGCGCACGCGATCCGCGCGCCGTTGACATCCGGCGCGGACTGACACTTTACGTCCGCGCCATGGTTCTGTTGGCCGGTGCCCTTACGATTTTGGCTTTCGCGTGACGGAGAGGGCAATGCTCGAGCATGGCGGAAATCTAGATCTTGCCGCGCACCGCTTCGGCGGGCGCGCACAGGACTGGATCGACCTCTCAACCGGGATCAACCGGCAGCCTTATCCGGTGGGTGAGGTCGAACCCAGGTCCTGGAGTGCGCTGCCTTCGCGATCCGATATCGATTCCCTTCATCAGGCCGCGCGAGAGGCCTACGCTACTAAGGCGCCAATCGTGGCGCTTGGTGGCGTACAAGCGGCCATCCAGTTGTTGCCGAGTCTTTCATCGCGCGGTCGGGCGCGGATTCTTGCGCCGACCTATAACGAATACGCGGCGGTTCTTTCCGCTGCAGCCTGGGACGTGGCCGAAGTTTTTGATCTCGAAGGGCTGCCGGGAGCAGATATTGCCGTGGTCGTCAACCCAAACAATCCCGACGGCCGATGCTTTGCTCCAAGCGAACTGCTGGCGCTCTTGCCGCGCGTCGGTCGCCTCGTCGTCGATGAGAGCTTCGCTGATGCCGTTTACGGCTTGTCGCTGGCATCTGAAGCGGGACGGCCTGGGCTGTTAGTCCTGCGATCGTTCGGAAAATTTTACGGACTGGCGGGACTGCGCCTCGGTTTCGCGCTCGGCAGCGAGGCCGATGCCGCTGCGCTGGCCGCGATGGTGGGCCCGTGGCCGATTTCGGGTGCAGCGATTGTGATCGGACGGCGCGCCTTGCTTGATCGTGATTGGGCAAACGCGACCTCGATGCGTCTGGCACGCGATTGCCTCCGCCTCGATGCTGAAGTGCAATCACAGGGCTGGAGATTGGTCGGCGGCACGCCGCTGTTCCGACTGTATGAAACCGGCGACGCACGCGCCGCGCAGCAGAAGCTCGCGCGTTGCCAGATATGGTCGCGCATATTTGGGAAGAGGCCCGGGTGGCTGCGGCTTGGCTTGCCGGGCGACGAGACGGAATGGGCGCGGTTTTCTGTCACAGTCTCGCCTTGATCGCTGCTCCTCAGCGGGCAAGCGCAAGTAGGCCTTCGACATCGAGATGGGTATCGATGTAGTCGGCAAGCGTGTCGAGCGCGCTCTCCACCCTGGCGCGGTACTGATGGTCCGCGGCCGGAATGTCCAGTTGCGCGAGAAACGCCTTGCGGAAACTGTCGGAGGCAAACAGGCCGTGCAGATAGCTGCCGTGCACGCGGCCGTCGCTGGATACCGCGCCTTCCGGCGCTCCGCCAATCAAAGCAAATGGCCGTGCACGATCCGGCCCGTCGGTATCCCCAATGTGAATCTCGTAAGCCTCGATCGGCCGGTTCGTCGCCATGTGGACTGCCGTGACCCGGGCTAGAGTCTTTTGTGCAGTCATCACCGTTTTTACGTCGAGGAGTCCGAGGCCGGGAGTTTCTCCCGCAGGTCCCTCGATTCCCTCCGGATCTGCCACACTGCGTCCAAGCATCTGGTAACCGCCGCAAATGCCGAGCACATGCCCGCCGCGACGATGATGCGCAAGAAGATCGATGTCCCAGCCTTGGGCTCGCAGGAAGGCGAGATCGCCGCGTGTCGACTTCGAGCCCGGCAGGATCACGAGCTTTGCATCGCCAGGGATTGCCTCTCCAGGCCGGACCATCACAAGATCGACATCAGTTTCCAGCTTCAGTGGATCGAGGTCGTCAAAATTCGCGATCCGGGACAGCGCGAGAAAGACAATTTTGCACTTGCCTACCTTGCGTGCGCCGGTAAGGCCGAGCGCGTCTTCGGCCGGAAGTTCGCTCGCGCGGGCGAAGTAGGGAAGGATCCCACATCCCCGCCATGTTGTGCGGGCTTCGATCAGCCGGTAGCCGTCGTCAAAAAGTGATCGATCGCCGCGGAACTTGTTGATGAGGAAGCCGCGGATCATGGCCGCATCTTCGGAATCAAGCACGGCCTTGATTCCGATGAGCTGCGCAATGACACCGCCGCGGTCAATGTCGCCGACCAAGACGACGGGAACGTCGGCCTTGCGGGCAAAGCCCATATTGGCAATATCGGCGCTCCTCAGATTGACTTCAGCGGGGCTGCCGGCGCCCTCGACGAGAACAAGATCGGCACGATGCTTGAGACGGGCGAAACTCTCGAGAACCGGCGCCATCAGCGATGGCTTCATCGCCGCGTATGCACGCGCGCGCAGCGTCGCAACGCGGCGTCCGTGCACGATAATCTGGGCGCCGACATCGGTTTCCGGCTTCAGCAAGACCGGATTCATATCTGTATGCGGCTCGACACCTGCGGCTTGCGCCTGCAATGCCTGCGCGCGCCCAATCTCGCCGCCATCGATCGTCACCGCGGCATTGTTCGACATGTTCTGCGGCTTGAAAGGCAGCACCCGATTGCCGCGCCGGGTCGCAGCGCGCGCAAGGCCGGCCACGATGAGCGACTTGCCCACGTCCGAACCGGCTCCCTGGATCATCAATGCGCGCGCCATCGAATCGGATCCCGATTGCTGGTCAGAACTCAACGCCAGGCTGGGCCTTGATGCCCGATCGGAAGGGATGCTTCACGAGCGTCATCTCCGTGACGAGGTCGGCGACGTCGATCAAGTCCTGCTTGGCATTGCGTCCAGTGAGGACGACATGCGTCATTGGCGGCTTTGAATTCTTCAGGAACTCAACGATCTCCCCAATCTCCAGATAGTCGTAGCGAAGCGCAATGTTGATCTCGTCGAGAACTACCATGCGCAAGCTTTCATCAGCGATCAGCTGCTTGGCTTTTTCCCATGCGGTGCGGGAAGCGGCAATGTCGCGGGCGCGATCCTGCGTTTCCCAGGTAAAGCCTTCCCCCATTGCATGGAATTGGCACAATTCGCCAAAATGCCCGGTGAGCAGGCGGCGCTCGCCAGTATCCCATGCACCCTTGATGAACTGCACAATGGCGCAGGGAAAGCCATGCGCGACGCACCGCAAGATCATGCCGTAAGCTGAGGAAGATTTTCCCTTGCCAGGCCCGGTGTGGACGATGATGAGTCCTTTCTCTCCACTCTTGGTGGCCATCATCCGGTCGCGCGCGGCCTTCTTCTTCGCCATTTTCGCCGAATGGCGTGCATCCAATGCGAATTCGGAGATCGCGGTCTCGTCCTCGGCAGCATCAGGTCTGGAAGTCATCTGCACGTCCCTTTGGCTTGACAAGTTGCACGCTTGGGCAAATGGTGGGGTAGCGTTGGTTCCTGTCCTACGACAGGCGAAGAGGGAATGCGATAGGGCTCCAGCCTCAAAGCTTGAGCCTGAAGCGCAGCCGCCCCCGCGACCGTGACCGGAGAGATCTCCAATAGCCACTGACCTTTAAAGGTTGGGAAGGTGGAGATCGAAGGAAAAACCTGCTCCGCAAGCCGGGAGACCTGCCAGCGCACCGATTGACCACCGGCGGACGGGGTGTTCCGCGACGGGGAGCGAACCCGTGCGTCGTTGGTTCGCGTACCTCATCGCCTCCGCCAGAGATACTTGAGAAGAGGCGATGACCGTCACACTTCACGTCTGCATCACCTGCCGTGCCGGCGAGGCCGTAAGGAAAGGCGAAATCACACCGGGCGCGCGTCTGCACAGCGCCATCCTCGAGGCTGGCGTGCCGGAGGGCGTCAGCGTCGCTCCGGTCGAATGCCTATCGGCCTGCAGCCAAGGCTGCTCGATTGCACTCTCCGGGTTTCGGCGCTGGTCCTATGTGTACGGTCGCTTGTCCGATGCAAACGCACCCGATGTGGTCGCCGGGGCTGCGGCCTATGCGGCGGCGCCAGATGGTATTGTGCCATGGCGCAGCCGACCGGAGATTTTCCGCACGCAATCGCTTGCCCGTATTCCACCTATTGCCGTCCTGCCGGAGTCCGCCGAATGAATACGCTCACCAAGGTTCCGGTGACCATCATCACTGGCTTTCTCGGGTCAGGCAAGACGACGCTGATCCAACACCTGATCACCAATGCGAATGGCAAGAAGCTTGCGGTGCTCGTAAACGAGTTCGGCAGCGAGGGCGTCGACGGTGAGATCCTGAAATCCTGCGCCGAGATCAGCTGTCCTGCCGAAAACATCGTCGAGCTCGCCAATGGCTGCATCTGCTGCACGGTTGCCGACGACTTCATCCCGGCCATGGAACAGCTACTCTCGCGCCGCGTGAGGCCTGACCATATCCTGATCGAGACATCGGGCCTGGCTTTGCCGAAGCCGCTGCTCAAGGCGTTCGACTGGCCGCAGATCCGCTCGCGAATCACAGTCGACGGCGTGATTGCGCTCGCGGATACCGAGGCCGTAGCGGCCGGCCGCTTTGCGCCCGACCCTGCCGCAGTGGAAGCGCAGCGTTCGGCCGATCAAAACCTCGATCACGAGACGCCGCTATCGGAAGTGTTCGAGGATCAGATCGCGTGCGCGGATATCGTTCTGCTCACGAAGGCGGACCTTGCCGGCGCGGAAGGACTTGAAGCGGCCAGGGCGGCGATCGCTGCCGAAACGCCGCGTCGCGCGCCGATGCTGCCTGTCGTCAACGGTGCCGTCGATACGCGTGTGATCCTTGGTCTCGAAGCGGCGGCTGAGGACGATCTCGCTGCGCGACCTTCTCATCACGATGGCGAAGAAGAGCACGAACACGACGATTTTGCTTCGATAGTCATCGAGCTCCCGGAAGTTGCTGACGTGGATGCGCTGGTCGAATCGATCCGGCGGCTTGCGCGTGAGCACAACGTCCTGCGTGCCAAGGGATATATCGCGGTCGCGGGCAAGCCGATGCGGTTGCTGCTGCAATCGGTCGGCGAGCGGGTGGGGCATCAGTTCGACGTGCCCTGGGGCACGCGGCCAAGGCGGTCGAAGCTGGTTGTGATCGGCGAACGCGACGATATCGATGAGGCGGCCATCAAGGCGGGACTCGGTATCTGATGCACATCGTCTTTCGCGAGAGCCGCGGTCTTGCGGAGACCGCGATCCCTAAGGATCTCGGGCAGGATCCGGCCGACCTCGTCGTGCTCTCGTTCTCAGACAGCGATCTCGCCGCGTTTGCCGCCGGTTGGCGTCGCGGCCGTGGTAGCCTGCCGCCGTTGAGGCTCGCGAATCTTGCCGAGCTGCTTCATCCGCTGTCGGTCGACACCTATATCGACCGGACGCTGTCGCATGCGCGCGGCATTTTGGTGCGCTTGATCGGCGGCGAGTCCTACTGGTCATATGGGCTGGCTGCCCTGCATCAACTTGCGAAGGACCACGACATCGCGCTTGCGGTGCTCCCAGCGGACGGTCGTCACGATCCGCGGCTGGATGCGCTTTCGACATTACCCGTCTCGACGCTCGGACGGCTGAAGGCGTTGTGCGACAAGGGCGGAACGGTTGCGGCGCAGGCAGCAATCGCCCAACTCGCGCTGGCCTCGGGTCTCTACGCGGGACCTGTCGCCGGCGAAGTTGAAATTCCCGAGATCGGTTTCTACGATCCGTATCGTGGTGCAATCGTGGCGCTGCCAAACAACCCCGATCGGGGGCGGCGTGCGCTCGTCACCTTCTATCGATCCTATCTCACCGCAGTCGATACCGCTCCGGTCGACGCGCTGATCACAGCCCTGCGGAAGAAGGGTTTTGATGCGTATGGCGTGTTCGTCACCTCTCTAAAAACGGCCGGTGTGGCGAATTGGCTTAAACGACAATTCGAGCAATGCCCGCCTGCTGTGATCGTCAATGCAACCGCCTTCTCTGCGGTCACCGACGACGGCACGACGCCTTTCGATGCAGCATCCTGTCCGGTGTTCCAGGTCGCATTGTCGACGGCCCGGCGCGATGAGTGGTCGCAATCGCTTCGCGGTCTCTCGCCGGGCGATCTGGCGATGCACGTGGTGTTGCCGGAGGTTGACGGCCGGCTGCTGGCAGGCGTGGTCAGCTTCAAGTCGCCGAGCGCACGCGATCCTGATCTGCAATTCGCGCACCTGGTGCACATGCCCGACGACGAACGTGTCGGGGCTGTGGTAGATCGGGTGGCGGCCTGGCACAGGCTCGCGAACAAGCCGGCATGCACGAAGCGGTTGGCGATTGTGCTCTCGAACTATCCGGGTCGTCCGCACCAGATCGCGCATGCGGTCGGGCTCGACGCGCTTGGTTCGGTGGAAACGCTATTGTCCGATCTCGGCGATGCCGGTTTTGACGTGAAGGCAACAGAAGCGCTTAGTGCCGCTCTCCTGCAGGAGAAATTGACCTTTAGCGTTGCTGATTACGGTGAGGAGCTGGCGAGACTTCCGCACCAGCTGCAGGATGATCTCGCGCGCGCCTGGGGTGCGCCGGAGAACGATCCCGCCTGCAGTGACGGCGAATTTCATTTCTCAGCGATCGAGCGTGGGAAGGCGATTATCACCGTTCAGCCGGAACGCGGGGATGTCACCAATCGTGACACCGAGTATCACGATCTCTCGCACACGCCTCGCCACGCCTATATCGCGTTCTATCTCTGGCTGAGGCAGCAAGAGGTCGACGCGGTCGTCCACATGGGCACGCATGGAACTCTGGAGTGGCTGCCCGGCAAGTCGGTCGCGCTGTCGGCTACCTGCTGGCCGGAAGCACTGATTGGCGACGTGCCGGTGGTCTATCCCTTTATCGTCAACGATCCCGGTGAGGCAGCCCAGGCCAAGCGGCGCATCGGTGCGGTCACGATCGGCCATTTGCCGCCGCCGCTGGCCCAGGCCGCGTTGCCTAAAGGGTTGCGTCCGCTCGAGCAACTCCTCGATGAGTATTCTACGGCTGATGGTCTCGATCCCGCGCGCCGCCACCGCCTGATTATAGCGATCCGCGATGAAGCGCGTGCCGCGGGCCTGGAAGAGGATCTCGGCCTTGGCGCCTCGGCCGCTCCGGCGGAGGCCATTCCCCGGATCGATCGCTTCGTGTGCGATCTCAAGGAGAGCCAGTTCGGTGATGGCCTGCATGTGTTCGGTCGCGGGGGGTGCGGCGATGCGGAAAAGGGTGCGCTGCTTGACGCGCTCTTTGGTCGACGCGTTGCTCCGGGCCCGGCAGGCTCGCCGCATCGTGGGCGGGGCGATGTGCTGCCAACGGGGCGCAATCTGTTCACCGTCGATCCCCGCGCGGTGCCTACGCCCTCGGCGCATGCGCAAGGAATCAAGCTTGCCGAGGAATTGCTGCGCCGTCACCTGCAGGATCACGGCGATTGGCCAAAGGGGCTGCTGGTTGATCTCTGGGGTTCATCCACCATGCGCACCGCAGGCGAGGATTTTGCGATGGCCCTGCACCTTGCAGGCATCGCGCCGCGCTGGGATCACGGGTCAGGTCGGGTCTCGGGTTATGAGATCATCGCGCCAGCCGCGCTTGGCCGGCCGCGCATCGATGTGACGCTGCGCGTTTCAGGACTGTTTCGCGATGTCTTTCCATCTCTTGCGCAACTATTCGAGGCGGCGGCCGTAGCGCTTTCTGAACGCGGCGAGGAAGGCGACGAGAATCCCTATCGCCATCGCGCCGCGCGCGTGTTCGGGCCTCGGCCGGGGCAGTACGGTGTCGGTATGGCATCGATACCGGATGTATTCACCCAAGGTTCGCAAAATGCCGCCGGCGAAGCTTGGCTTTCAGCTTCATCGTGGACGTTCGCGCCCGACGGCACGATGCGCCCTGATCGCTCAGGTATCGAGGCAAGGCTCGTTTCCACCGATGCCTTCGTCCACGCGCAAGACCTGCCAGAAACTGACCTGCTATTAGCCTCAGACTATGCCGTACACCAGGCGGGCGCTGCGGCGGCCGCGGCGCGCCTGGGCATCGCCGCCCCTTCACTTTATCACCTCGATGCCACGCGCCCAGATCAGCCGCATGCACGCTCGTTGACCGAGGAGATATCGCGCGTCGTACGTTCGCGCGCCGCCAATCCGAAATGGATTGCCGGGATGATGCGCCACGGCTTTCGAGGGGCGGCCGAGATCGCGGCGACACTTGAGCACATGGCAGCCTTCGCCCATCTCGCGCAGGCCGTGCCGTCGCAACTGTTCGATCTCTATTATAACGCGACGCTTGGTAGCGAGGACGTTCGCACTTTCATGGCACGCGAGAATCCGGCGGCGCTCGTGGCGATCGAATCATGCTTCACTCGATTGCATGAAGCTGCGCTTTGGCGTACCCGGCGCAATTCGATTGCGGCCGCGCTGCGGGAGGCCTCATGAGCGCGGTTGCGATCAAGGGCTGGTGTCCCGGTGCCTTACGGCCGATGCGGTCGGGAGATGGGCTCCTGGTTCGTATCCGGCCACGTCGTAGCCGGCTTGATGCGAAGCAGGCGGCAGGAATTGCAGCGCTGGCCAAGCGCTACGGCAATGGCCTGATCGATCTGACCAGCCGGGGCAATCTGCAAATCAGGGGCATCAGCGATAAAGGTCACCGGCCGCTGATCGAGGAACTCTCTTGGCTGCACCTGGTCGATCCGGATCCCGAGTCGGAGGCGCGGCGCAACATCCTGGTCACGCCTTTCTGGAGCGCAAGTGACGACACCTGTTTGCTCGCAGCAGAACTTGAGCAAGAGCTTGCGATGGGACCGCCCGGCCTGCCGACCAAATTCGGCTTCGCTGTCGATTGCAGTATGGAGCGCGCGCTTGCCAACGCCTCCGCCGATATCCGCATCGAGCGTAGCCTGGCGGGAGAGCTGATCGTGCGTGCCGACGGCGCTGAGCATGGTCACCCTGTCACGCGAAGAGACGCCATAAAGTTCGCGCTCGCGCTTGCCGAATGGTTCGTCACCTCCGGCGGTGCCAGAGACGGGCGAGGGCGAATGGCAGCGTACATCCGCGCTGGCGAAAAATTGCCAGACGCGCTTCGTGGCCACGTTGAGCCGGCTCGAATGATCGCCGAGCCGCGTCCGCGAATCTATCCGCAAGGCGCGATGGTCGGCGCCGCATTTGGGCAAGTGACACATGCGGCGCTCTCCGATCTGGCTGGATGCGCGCCAGGATTACGAATGACGCCGTGGCGCATGATCCTGGCGGAAGAGTTGCGTGAAATGCCCGGCTGCGAGGGCCTCATCACCCAAGCCGACGATCCGATTCTGCGCGCTGTCGCCTGCAGCGGTGCGCCCGCCTGCTGTGATGCGCATGCCGATACCCGCGCATTTGCGGCGGCGCTTGCGCCTCACATTGCCGCCGATTACCAGCTCCACGTCTCCGGTTGCACCAAAGGCTGTGCCCATTCCGGCGCGGCTTCGATCACTCTTATCGCAACCAGAAATGGGTTCGATCTCGTCCGCGGCGGCTCGACAAGAGAGGCGCCGGTCTTACGTGGACTGAGCCCCGGCCGCATGATCGCAGATCCTTCCGTTCTTACGGGAGAGCGCTGATGCCACACGTCTATGAGACCAATGGCGCAGCGATCTACCGTCAGTCCTTCGCCACCATCCGTGCCGAGGCGGACCTTGAGCGCTTTTCGGCCGACGAGGAGTCGGTGGCCGTGCGCATGATCCATGCTGCGGGCATGGTGGGTCTCGAATCCTACATCCGTTTCACGCCCGGCATGGCGCGCATCGCGCGGTCCGCACTGTTGAATGGCGCGCCTATCCTCTGCGACACGCGCATGGTGGCGGAGGGAATCACGCGCGCGCGCCTGCCGGCCGACAACGCCATCATCTGCACACTCGACGATCCCGCGGTGCCGTCGCTCGCAAAATCTATGTGCAACACCCGCTCGGCTGCAGCGCTGGAGCTGTGGCGAGCGCGTCTGGATGGCGCGATCGTCAGCATCGGGAATGCACCGACCGCATTGTTTCACCTCCTCAACATGCTGGAGGATCGCAACTGTCCAAGGCCGGCAGCGATCATTGGTTGTCCGGTCGGCTTTATCGGCGCCGCTGAAGCAAAGGCCGCGCTGATGGCCGACCCGCCCGCACCGGCGCTGACCATCGAGGGACGTCTTGGCGG
This sequence comes from Bradyrhizobium sp. CB3481, assembly GCF_029714305.1. Lineage (NCBI taxonomy): Bacteria > Pseudomonadati > Pseudomonadota > Alphaproteobacteria > Hyphomicrobiales > Nitrobacteraceae > Bradyrhizobium > Bradyrhizobium sp. CB3481. The sequence goes on along the minus strand of NZ_CP121647.1, from coordinate 5,615,554 downwards.
CTCCGCTATAGCGGTTGCCGCCGTGAATGCGCTGGCAAGCCGGAGCGAATAGCCATGGGGCGCATCATCTGTTGCGGCCTCGGGCCAGGCAATCCGGAGTTGATGAGCGTGCGTGCCGATCGCGAGGTCCGCGCCGCCAAGCACATTGCTTATTTCCGCAAGAAGGGACGCCGCGGACAGGCTCGACGCATTGTCGATGGGCTGCTGGCAAATGACGTCTGCGAATATCCGATGGAATATCCAGTCACTACGGAGATTGCCTTCGATAGTCCGGAATATGTACGCCTCCTCGCTGCCTTTTACGACGAATGGGCGGAGCGTCTTGCGCGGCTCGCCCGCGCCATCGACATCGTCGTGCTCTGCGAGGGCGATCCTTACTTCTATGGTTCCTTCATGCACCTCCACGCCCGTCTGCAGGGACGAGTCGAGATCGAGGTGATCGCGGGCATTCCCGGCATGGCCGGTTGCTGGAATTCGGTCGGACGGCCAATCGCACTCGGCGACGATGTGATGACGGTGCTAATGGGCACGCTGGCGGAGGACAAGCTCGAGCGGCGCGTGCGCAATTCCGATGCGCTCGTCATTATGAAGACCGGGCGCAATCTGAATAAGGTGCGCCGTGCCCTCCAAGCCGCTGACCGACTTGGCGATGCATGGTTGATCGAACGCGGCACTATGCCGGGCGAGCGCGTCGTGCGGCTAAAGGATGTGGATGAGACCGAGTGTCCCTATTTCGCGATCGTGCTAGTGCATGGGCATGGGCGGCGAATGGAGGCCGCCGAATGACTGGTACGTTAACAATCGCGGGACTTGGGCCGGGCGATAAAGCGCTGGTCACGCCGGAAGTTTCCGCCGCGCTCGCCGTTGCAACCGACGTGGTGGGCTATGCACCCTATGTCGCGCGCGTGGAGCCGCGTGAAGGGCTGACGCTGCATCCATCAGACAATCGCATGGAGTTGCAGCGCGCAAAGGACGCCTTGCGGCTGGCATCGGGAGGAGGCCGCGTCATTATGGTTTCCTCCGGCGATCCGGGAGTATTCGCGATGGCTTCCGCCGTGTTCGAAGCGCTCGAAGCGGCACCGCAATGGCAGGGGCTTGCTATTCGCGTATTGCCCGGCGTGACCGCGATGCTGGCTGCGGCTGCGCGCGCCGGCGCGCCGCTCGGCCACGATTTTTGCGCGATCAATCTCTCCGACAATCTGAAGCCGTGGTCGACGATCGAGAAGCGTCTGCGGCTTGCCGCAGAGGCCGACTTCGCGATCGCGATGTACAATCCGCGCTCAGTGAGCCGGCCCGAGGGCTTTGGACGCGCGCTCTCAGTTCTGAAGGAGGCGAGCTGCGGCGAACGCCTGGTGATCTTCGCGCACGCTATCAGTACGCCTAAGGAGCGAATTGAAACAGTGATGCTGCACGAGGCGCGGCCGGAGATGGCCGACATGAGAACCCTTGTCATCCTCGGTAATTCGGCGACACGTCGCGTCGGTCCCTGGGTCTATGCCCCGAGGCACGCCCGATGACTGAGCCATTGCATGACTTCGGCTACGCTTTCCACTCGCAGCCTAACGGGCAATTCGGGCCGCGTGAGCATGACAACGGGAAGGCCAAACTCGCGCGCGGCGTCGATCTTGGCACGTGCGCCGGTTCCCCCGGCATTACGGGCAACGATCCATTCGATGCCGCGCGAGCGCATCATCTCCAATTCGCCGGTAAGGGTGAATGGTCCGCGCGACACGATGAGATCGGCGTCCGGAAACGGCAGCGATCTATCGGGAGGATCGACAAACCTCAAAGTGTAGACGTGCTGAGGCTTGGTGCTGAAGCGTTCAATATGCTGCCGACCGATCGCAAGAAACACTCGCGCGGGATTCTCCGGCAACGCCGCGACAGCGGAAGTGATATCCGAGACCTCGATCCAATTGTCTCCGGGCATTTTCGCCCAGGGCTCGCGCTCGAGCGCGATCAGGGGCGTCCTGGTCGCCTCGCACGCCGCAACCGCGTTGCGGCTCATATCGGCGGCGAAGGGATGGGTCGCATCGATGAGATGCGTAATTCCTTCCCGACGAATGTATTCGGCAAGACCACTCGCGCCGCCAAACCCGCCGATGCGGGTTGGCAGCGACTGGCCGCTCGGAGCTCGCGTCCGTCCGGCATACGAATAGATCGCGTCGAGCCCCGCGCGCGCGGCGGCAGCCGCAAGCAGATTAGCATCGCTCGTTCCGCCCAGAATGAGGACGCGCATCATGGATAATCCCTGGCTGACAATTATCGGCATTGGCGAAGATGGCCTTGTCGGCCTCTCGGAAGCAAGCCGAAAGGCGCTTGGGGAAGCCGAGACCGTGTTCGGCAGCGAACGGCATCTCGTCCTCGCCGGCATTAACGGCCGCGGTCATCGCTGGCCGGTGCCCTTCGATGCGGACTGCGTGCTGGCGTGCCGTGGGCGTCCAACAGCGGTGCTCGCCTCGGGCGATCCGTTCTGGCACGGTATCGGTAGCAACCTTGCGGGGCGGCTGAGCAGGAGCGAATGGATCGCGCATCCTGCTCCCTCGACATTCTCTCTTGCCGCGGCGCGGCTGGGCTGGCGGCTCGAATCTGTCATTTGTCTCGGACTTCATGCCGCGCCCTTCGAACGCCTAGTGCCGCATCTCGCACGCGGAGCTCGCATCATCTGTCTCGTGCGCGACGGCAGGGCAGCCGGCGATCTTGCCAGCTGGCTGACGGCGCGCGGCTGGGGCGCGTCACCGCTGTGGAGTCTCGCCGCGCTCGGTGGGCCGCGCGAACTTGTGATACTGTATCGAGCTGACAGCTACGCGGCCGATGCGGGCGTCGGTCCGCTGGCAATTGCGCTCGAAGCCACTGGACCGGACGGAGTTCCGCGCGCCTCCGGCCTTTCAGACGCGCTCTTCGTGCATGACTGCCAGATCACCAAACGGCCGATGCGCGCGCTCGCGCTCTCGGCGTTGGCGCCGAGGCCCGGTGAAAGGTTGTGGGACATCGGCGCGGGCTCCGGTTCGATATCCATAGAATGGGCTCTCTGCGGTGGCACGGCGATCGCAATTGAAGCGCGGGGCGATCGTGCAGCGAACATCCGCAGCAACGCCGCGGCCTTCGGCCTGACGCATCGGATCAGCGTGATCGAGGGAGCGGCACCTCAGATCCTTTCAGGCCTTGAGACGCCGCAAGCCGTCTTCATCGGCGGTGGGGCCGACGCAGCGATGTTCGATGCCGTCTGGTCGCGCATCGAGGCAGGAACGCGGATGGTTGCCCACGCAGTTACGCTGGAGACAGAGGCGCTGCTTTGTGACCTGCATCAACGCCACGGCGGCGAACTGATGCGGGTCGAGATCGCGCATGCCGGTCACCTCGGACGTTATCGCTCCTGGGAGGCGGCGCGGCCGGTCGTGCAATGGAGTGCGGTGAAGTGAAGGTCGCAGGTTTAGGATTTAAGCGAGACGTGATGGTTGCTTCGCTTCGTGAAGCGCTCGACGCTGCGGGAGGTTCTGACGGTCTCGCTGCAGTCGCCACCGTCAGCGAGAAGGCCGAAACCGCTGCGCTCCAAGCGCTGGCGTGTGAACTCAATGTCCCGGTCAGACCCGTTCCTGCCGATGTCCTGGCTGGCGTGATCACGCCCACACAGTCCGAATTCATCAGGGCGAAGTTCGGCACGGGCTCCGTCGCCGAAGCCGCGGCGCTAGCCGTGGCAGGCCGTGGCGCGCGCCTTGTTTCGACGCGGACCGTTTCTCAAGATCGAATGGCGAGCGCAGCAATCGCGGAAGGGGACGGCGAATGACTGTGCACTTCATCGGCGCCGGACCGGGCGCAGCCGATCTGCTCACCTTGCGTGGACGCGATCTCATCGCCGCCTGTCCGGTCTGCCTCTATGCCGGCTCGCTCGTGCCGGAGGGAGTCCTCGCGTATTGCCCAACGGATGCGCGCATCGTCAACACTGCCCCACTATCGCTCGACGACATCATATCGGAGCTTGTCACCGCGCATCGTGAGGGCAAGGACGTGGCACGGCTGCATTCTGGAGATCTGTCGATCTGGTCGGCGATGGGCGAGCAATTGCGCCGGCTGACTGCGCTGCAAATTCCCTATTCAATCACGCCAGGGGTGCCGGCCTTTTCCGCCGCCGCGGCGGCGCTCGCGGCCGAGCTCACGCTGCCGGGTCGCGCGCAATCCGTCGTGCTGACGCGAATGCCGGGCAGGGCGAGCGCGATACCGGAGGCCGAAAAACTCGCCGCCTTTGCCACGACCGGTGCGGTGCTCGCAATCCATCTCTCGATCCATCTGCTTACCAAGGTGATTGATGAGCTGACCCCGTACTATGGAGCAGACTGCCCGGTCGCGATCGTTTGGCGCGCGAGCTGGCCGGACCAGCGCATTATTCGCGCCACGCTCGGCACGCTGGATTCTGCTGTCAGCAGCGAGCTCGAGCGTACGGCCGTCATTCTGGTCGGTCGCACACTGGGTTCGGAAGATTTCGCAGAAAGCCGCCTGTATGCTGCCGACTATGACCGCCGCTATCGGCCGCTCGGGCCGACGCCGCGCTTTCCGGAAGGCTCGTGATGGCGGCGAGCCTCGTCATCTCCGCGCCTGCATCCGGTGTCGGCAAGACGACGCTGACGCTGGCACTGGCACGCGCCTATCGCGATCGCGGGCTAAAGGTGCAGTGCTTCAAGAGCGGGCCCGATTATATCGATCCGGCGTTTCACGCGGCCGCCACGGGGCGCTCCTCGCTGAACATCGATAGCTGGGCCATGCGTCGTGAGGCGATTGAATCGGTCGCATCGCGCGGCGCCGATGCGGACCTCGTTCTGGCCGAAGGTTCGATGGGCCTGTTTGATGGCGTTGCCGCACCGGGCGTCTCGGGTACCGGCGCGACTGCCGATATCGCCGAGATGATGGACTGGCCGGTCCTACTCGTGATCGATCCCTCCGGACAGGCGCAAACCGCCGCGGCGATGGCTGCGGGACTGCGCGATTTCCGCGCGGGCGTGGGTCTTGCCGGCGTCGTTCTCAACCGCGTCGCCAGCGCGCGGCACGAAGACCTGGTGCGCCGCGCCCTGTCAGGCGCCGGCATTGCGGTATTCGGGGGCTTGCCCCGCCATGCCGCCATCACCTTGCCGAAGCGGCACTTGGGTCTCGTGCAGGCCGAGGAGCAGGCTGAGATCAACGGCCTCATTGCAGAGGCCGCGCGCGTCGTTGCCGAGCATGTCGATCTGGATGCGGTGCTGCAATCGGCGTGCGCCTGGAAGGCGCCAAGCGACGCGCACGGTCTAGACGTCAGGCCGCCCGGCCAGCGCATCGCTCTCGCACGCGACGCCGCATTCTCGTTCGTCTATACGCACATACTGGAGGGCTGGCGCGCAGCCGGAGCCGAGATTGTGACCTTCTCGCCGCTCGCCGATGAAGGCCCTGATGACAGCGCCGATGTCTGCTGGCTGCCGGGCGGCTATCCGGAATTGCACGCTGGCCGACTCGCAACAAATCGCCGATTTCGCCGCGCGCTAACATCCTTTGCGAAGACGCGGCCGGTGCATGGCGAATGCGGGGGCTACATGGTGCTGGGCTCCGCCCTGACCGACGCCAACGACGTACATCACGAGATGACGGGATTGCTCGGCCTGGAAACGAGTTTTGCCCAACGTCGCATGCATCTGGGCTATCGGCTTGCGGAGCTTGCGATGCCAATGCCTGGGCATCAGGCTGGTACGCGTCTGCGCGGCCACGAGTTCCATTACTCCACGATTGTCTCTCAGCCCGATACACCCCTGGCTATCGTGCGTGACGCGACCGGCGCGGTCGTTGTGGAGACCGGCTCGCGACGCGGCTACGCCACCGGCACGTTCTTCCATCTCATTGCGGAGGACAGGTGAGCGGCTTTGTTTCGTTTGTCTCGGCTGGTCCAGGCGATGCGGAGCTCCTAACGCTCAAGCCGGCCGGGCGTCTGAGCGTCGCGGAATTTCAATTGCGTGCCGCTGGCCCATCAGGAATCGACAACCGTGGTCTATATTGGCAAGCGGACATTTCCAGCGCCGACAGACGCGGCAAACTGCGATGGCGTCGGGGGCCATGCCGTGCTCAATCAGCCTTCACGAGGATTCTTTTCGGCGCGCTGGCGGGAGAGAGAGCTTGATGACGCCGCCGCCCGATCTCGCGAGCCCCTTGACGCGTCCTCGTCGGAAGGAGCACACAGTACAAGCATGGTGCTCCAAGCGGCGCAAAGCTCCGGAGCATAATCGGGAACGGGGAAGGGCGGACCCAATTGCGGCGCCCGAAGCCCCGGCCGCTCCCGCGACTGTAAGCGGTGAGGAGCTCCGATCCGCCACTGGGCCGTCAGGCTCGGGAAGGCCGGAGACCCGTTTCGAACCGCGAGCCAGGAGACCGGCCCTGCAGTTTTTGACACGAACGCCGTCGGGTGGGACGGCAGAAGGAAGGACGTAGATCATGCATATCGAACCAGGTATCGTTACGGGCGCCAAACTCGTGCTGGGATACGCGACAGCCGCTGTTGCCGGAGGCTGCGCCTTGAAGCTGGCGGCAGAAACCGTGCGCGAGCAGGGGATCGTTTCATTCGCGGTGCGCACCGTCGCCACAACGGTCCTGGTCTTCTCGTTCTTCGAACTCCTGCCGCATTTCCGGGTCGGGGTCTCGGAGGTGCATTTCATTCTCGGCTCGACGCTATTCCTCTTGTTCGGCGCAGCGCCAGCCGCGTTTGGGATAGCGCTTGGTCTTCTGCTTCAGGGGCTGTTCTTCGCACCGGCCGATCTGCCGCAATACGGCATGAACGTGACCACGCTGCTGGTGCCGCTTATTGCGATCCGGGCGCTGGCCGGGCGGATTATTCCCCGCAACACCGCCTATGTTGATCTGCAATATCGCCAGGCGCTTGCGCTTTCGACCGCCTATCAATCTGGCATCGTGATGTGGGTCGCTTTCTGGGCGTTGTATGGTGCGGGCTTTGCGGCCGAGAATCTCACTTCCATCGCGTCTTTCGCCGCGTCCTACGCGGTCGTCGTTGTCATCGAGCCGCTGGCTGATCTGGCCGTGCTGGCAGTGGCGAAATCGATGCGTACCGTGACCGGGGACGGCTTCGTCACCTACCGCTTGCACAACGCTGCATAAGTTTAAGTGAGGGCGGTCGCAGGCAGCGGCCGCCCTTCGCATAAGTTATGCTGACGCTCTCACTGATAGGCATCGGTTGCGGCGATCCCGAGCAGCTAACGTTTGCTGCGGTGCGTGTGATCAACGCCGCCGATCTCGTCCTCATCCCGCGCAAGGGCGCCGCGAAATCCGATCTCGCTGAATTGCGGCGGACGATTTGCGCACAGGTGCTTAACAACGACCGGACGCGGATCGCCGAGTTCGTCATGCCCGTGCGTGACGCCGGCCAGGAGGATTACCGCAAGAGCGTGGACGAATGGCACGCTGCGCTGGCCGCGACCTGGTCGCAGGAATTTGCACAGCATCTCGGAAGTGAGGGGCGCGTTGCCCTCCTGATCTGGGGAGATCCTTCGCTATATGACTCGAGCCTGCGGATCGCGCGAAGGCTCGATCCGTTGCCAGCCATCGAGGTCGTCCCCGGCATCACGTCAATCCAGGCGCTTTGCGCGGCACATTCGCTGCCGCTGAACGACATCGGGGAGCCTTTCCTGGTGACAACGGGACGGCGGCTGCGCGAAGGCGGTTGGCCGTACGGCACGAACACGGTGGTCGTGATGCTCGATCGCAGCGCAGCGTTTCAGTCGCTCGATCCGGCAGGGCTATACATCTGGTGGGGCGCCTATATCGGCATGCGTGAGGAGATCACGATGTCGGGTGCGCTGGCCGATGTGGGTCCAAGCATCGTCGCCGTGCGACAACAAGCGCGCGAAAGGCATGGCTGGATCATGGACAGCTACATTCTCAAGCGCGGATCGTAGCGCTCCCCGCGAACGGGCTCGCTCGGTAACGACAACATTCAACGGCAGGACAACATGCTACCGGAGTGGGTCTATCAGGAGTGCCCCGACGTTTCGCCGATCCATCGCGATGCAGCGCTGGCCCGCCAGGCTGAACTTACCAAACCGAACGGCGCACTCGGCCGGCTCGAGCATCTCGCGATCGAACTCGCCTGTCTGCAACGAACGGAGCAGCCGCGAGCCCAACGCGTGCCGATCATCGTCTTCGCCGGCGATCACGGGATCGTCGCCCAGGGCGTATCGGCCTATCCGCAGGAAGTCACGATCGCGATGATGTCCAGCTTCGCCTCGGGCGGCGCCGCTATTTCGGTACTGGCACGCGAGCTGGGCTTGAGTCTCGAGATCGTCGATGCGGGCACGCTCGCGGAAGTTCCGATCAAGGGTGTCGTGACCGACAAGCCACGCCGGGGGAGCCGCGACTTTAGCGAGGAACCGGCACTTGAGCCCGCGGAGTTGGCTTCAGCCCTTGACTGCGGCAAGCGCGCGGTTATGCGGGCTGCGACGACGGAACCCGATCTTTTGATCCTTGGCGACATGGGCATCGGCAATACCACGACTTCGGCGGCAATCGCCGCGGCCCTGCTTGGCATGAGCGCCGAGCAAATGGCCGGCAGCGGAACGGGTGTGGATGCTGCCGGTCGCGCACGTAAGGCGCACCTGATAGACGTCGCGTTGGCTCGTCATGGGCTCGCAACGCCAAGTATTGCGGCCGAGCGGATCCTTTGCGCGGTCGGCGGTCTGGAAATTGCGGCGATTTGTGGCGCGATCATCGCCGCCGCACAGCGTCGCCTTCCGCTTCTGATCGACGGCTTCATCGTTTCCGTCGCGGCATTGGCAGCGGTGCGTCTCAATCCTTCGTGTCGGCGATTTCTTTTGTCCTCGCATCAATCGGCAGAGCAGGGCCACCGCCTGGTTCTCCAGGCCTTGAATGTTCAGCCCCTATTCGATCTAGGTCTTCGGCTCGGCGAGGGATCGGGCGCCGCACTCGCATTGCCGATCCTGCGGCTTGCATGCGCCCTGCACAACGGCATGGCGACTTTCGCGCAAGCCAAGGTTCCGAATCGCTCATAAGGTGACATTCTGATTTACGGACACAACCCGCCAATCGTTCCGCAGCCGATCAATTCGCGTTATGGATAGCGGATGGATAACAAAGCGCAAGGCTGCTTGTGGTGCGATGTCGAGCGCGACGCAGAGCGCAGCGCGAATGGTGCCAGAGTGGACGACGAGCGTTGCCAAACCGGGAGTTATCTTGCCAAGCCCGTGCCGGACCCTGGCGATTTGATCTTCGAAGCTTTCGCCGCCGGGTGGGCTTGAGCGAGCTGCATCCTTCCAGAACTGCGCATAGCTTTCTCCTCCGAAAGCGGCGAGATCGTCGTGACGTCGGCCCGTCCAATCTCCGAAGTTCTGCTCCATGAACTCAGGCACCGGGATTGGGTTAAGCCGAAGGGCACGCGCTGTATCGAGAGTTCGTTGAGACGGACTAGCATAACTTAGATCGTTCTGCGGCAAGCACCTTCGCACGGCTTCCAAATGCGTCAAGTCACCAAGCTCGGCCGGAGCATCGGGAGGATGAATTATACCTCCCGGGCAGTCAACAACCGCATGCCGGATCAGCCAAAGGAAGGTCTCTCCTTCCATTCAATACCTCCAAAGATGTGACGGCCATGCGATGTTGTTGCAAGTAAGATAGGGCACTTCCATTTCCGCGTTGTCAATGCGAGAAGGTCTACGCGAACACCGCTCCGATAGGGCACGTAACTTCACCCATCAATGGAGTCTTCGACCAGGCTGACATTGACTCTACGCCGGGCTTAATTCTAGATGTTCACGATGGTTCCCTGTCGAAGTCGTCGATCAGCAGAAGAGCAGGGGCAGGGCGACAATGTGGTTTGGTCGCTGTCACTGTTTGCCGCGATCACGGCGATGCTGGGCGCCGCGGTTGGAATAAGGTCGATCAAGCTTAGACATAACGGGGCGGTTTCCTTGTATCGAGGCTGGCATGCCTGCCATCACGTGCTCGGCTTGATTTCGATTTTTTCGTCCTCACGTGCATATTCAGTGGTTGGCTATCGATGGACCATGGAAGGCTGTTTTCAGGGGGCAGTTGACCACCGTATCCACACCAGCCTGGGACGCGCTGCCACCTATGGCCCGTAAGTCAATATCGCCGCTCGCCCCGGAGGGCGATCGCCGGCGATGCCGCCGTGGACCGAATTCCGGAAGGGTGATTTGCAGGCGAACAATCGCTGGTGCTATGAGTGCCGACGCCGCAACATTCCACTCATCACGCTTGAGACGCGCCTCAAATACGTCAATCTGAACTGATTGCAATCTCGCGATCCCAAATGCGATACCCAGCTGGGTGAAGATCAGCTATTGTGCGAAGGATGTTTGCAACATCCCAGTCGCTGGCCGGATAGTCCAGGGCGAAGATATGGGCTCGTCTTTCGTAGGCTCTGTTGAAAATCTGCCGCCCAATGCCGCCAACAATCTCGCTGACGCTTTTACTTGATGTTGACCGCACCTCGTCACCCAAGACATGGCTCAGCGCCGGGTTCATGAAGATCCCGGCTGCAAGCCAGGCCAGTGGAAATGATGTGAAACTGGACGTCGTCCGTCGGCAGTTCGCCAAGATCGGAGACAATTGGATGGAAGTCGAGGAGTTTCGCAAACGTGGCCTTGCCGAACGTGGTCATCGTTCTGTGCATCTTTGGTGCGGCGTTGCCCGATGATGCGGAAGCTCGTCGAGCAGTCTCACATCAATATTGTCGTGGTTGGAACGGACAGCGGCGTCTGGGTCTTGGGGGCATACCACCGTCTGAAATCCACCCTTCCTCGGTTCGCGATACTGGACGGAAACCTCGAGCGCGCCAGATGAAGAAGAGCGAATGTGAGCAAGTCATTCGCCTTCTGCTTCACAAGTGGCGCATCACGGACTGTTGGTTCGATGAGGCCCAAGGCTAACCCGAGCTTTTCGAAATTCTAGAGTCCTGGACGGAGCAAAATTACTCGAATTATATTACGGAACCACTACATCCGTCAGATTCGATGTCGAGATGTGGTTTGATCAGGAATTCAAGCTAGCTTGGCGTCGGTAGCGCTATCCGGCTCAGAACAGACGCGGATCAAGAACGAATGGTTCGACAGAGATGACAGAGATGCGCGCCGCGTCCTTGTGAGTGTGATTGATCAAGATGTTGACGTCGGGAGACTGATCACGAGGGACGATGGCAGAGGGAACGCGGAGCAGGGGCCCCGCGACCGCGGCGTGCCATTGATCGCCCCTTTGCTGGGTTCAAACTTCCTGGCATCGCCAATCGCCAGGCAAATCACTTACGCCGAGCGTCTCGAAGCCAAGGTCATTTGGCGCATCATAGCGCACCATCACAAGCGCGGGCATGAGGGCCGGATCCTCGATGTGGATCAGCTTTTCCAGCACGCACAGAGCAGGGGACGTGCTGCAGTAGGTGATAGGCCGGCCAACCGTATTCCAGCGCCCATCAAAATGCAGGCCATAGCCACCATCGAAAGTCTTGGCATGCTGCACACCTGACAAACGCCAAAGCAGCATCAGGCGGCGGCGCCACACGCGATCTTGCCCAGTATGGTCTCGACGACACGTCCGCCAGTTTCGGTTTGTGCTACCGCCAACGGCGTCTCGCCATGAAGTTCTGCTAGCGAACGCCGGAGCCATATATTCGCCTTGTCGACGTCGAAGGTGTCCCCGGCAAGCGTCTGCACGCGCACCAATCGCACTGCCCGATCGGATTCTTCCACGGTGAGCGGTTGATTTTTCTCTGCGCGATGCCGGCGCGTGCGTTGCGGAATGATGAACAACTAGATTTTCTGATCGGTAAGTCCCCCCTTTGCCAACCCATGCAGCGCGGTCAGGGGAAGCCGCTCTCGCACCGCTAGGGCGAGGTCCGCCTGGGAGCGTATGACCCCTGCAAGGACCGAGCGCCCGCCGAGCTTCCTTGCTGGATTTCGACAATGGACACAGGAGCCTCCTTTAAGAGAACCGCAACATGCCGTATAAATAGCGGCATATTGCCGGATTTCCAAGGGCGCCGAGCGTCTTATTCTTCAGGTCGTACTCCGTGTAAAATTTCGTCCGCTCTTTCAGGCACAGATTCATGAAGGCGAAATCAACCATCACCTCTGGCTCTATACCGCCCTCCACACCTTGGATTTCCCGATCCTCATGAGCTAAGCACCCTGATCGTCGGTCTCTGCGTCTGCCGATTATTGTTCTCCATAACCGACATAAATTACTTGCTGGCGCCGCTTGCGCTATTCATTCGGCGCTTGGGATATAGTTTCGCCAAGCAAAGATCGCATCAGGAAGTCAATCCTGAGCTTGCCGGTTTGGCCGAGCAGCCGAGCCCCAACTATCCGGGAGGCAGGCCGAGGCTGCCGGCCAAGGACTGGACCGAATCTAGGCGCCATCCTCCAGCGCTGATAAAGCCTCGCTGCAGATCCCCAAGCTGCCAATGCGCTTCGCTCATCGTGGCGCCTGCGTGGTATCGATGATAACTTGTGCTGACTTCCGTGTCTTCTGCGAAAGTTTCGTGACCGACGTCTGGTTCTCGCGCGCATCAGACGTCTAGCGATGATGTTGCGGCTGCGCACCAACAGTCCCGACCTGCTTTGGTTTTGGCCGCCGGGCGTAAAACGCGACGGCCAACAGTAGACCGACGTCAGTACCACGACGGACGAACGGGCCATCCATTTGACCAAGGTCAATGCGCTGCAAGTATTTCTGGGTACAATACGTGATCTGGTCATTTGGAGCCACGGGTCATTTGGAGTCACGGGATGTCAGCAACCGAAATCGCAGCGCGTCATTTCTCCGCCGCAATTGCTGAAGCGGCAGGCGCGGGCCACACGACTGACAGCGTCTGCCGAGCGCTGCTCGGTCTCCTGGTGACGAAATATCTCGAGAGCCGGCCCGTCGCCGACGTTCAGTCGGAGCTGCGCTTTGTCGCCGAAAATTGCGACCCCGCCACGGATTTCATGTTCATGCGGCCGTAGCGAGCTATCGCTCTAACGCGTCGCGCTCACCCCGTCACTTCGACCTGTTGACTCGCGACGACGATGGGGTTTGGCGGACGAGCCCTCTAAATAGCAACCCGCAGTCTCACCCATCGTTTCCGGCTGCCGCGCCAGCGAGGCCGCGGGCGACAGCAGGATCAACGACCGCGCGGCGGAGATCGCGGCCACCAGAGGCAAGTCTCCGCGCCAAAGAACCCGCCGACGAAGGCGCCGAGCCGAGCGGGGCGGGTGCCGTAGCTCATGATGCTGATGGCAGAGACGCGGCCGAGCAGTGAGGGCGGCGTCGCCGATTGCCGCAGCGTCGTGTTCGAGATCACGCACAGGATCGGGCCCGCTCGAGCAGGAAGAAGCTCAGGCTCGCGAGGAGCGGCGTCGGGCCGATGTGGTCAGCGACATCACGGCTGGGGCGATTGAAAATATCCAATGTGCGAATTGGCTATGCGGGAGGCGTTCCCGCATGTGAAGGCGACCCCACCGCACTGAGGCGCTGGTTGCGCCCTCGGTTTTCAAACTCTTGCGTCGCTGCTCCCTTCGTGAGATCTGCCAGCGAAGATGGCTTTTCCGGCCCCATCGAGAGCGCGAGGTTTTCGGCACGGACGTCCGAGCTTGGCTACGATAGCTTCGATCCGACACCTTTGATCCAGATCGGGCGATCGCTGGGATGCCGTTTCGGCCGTGCACCGAGTTCCGGAAGGGTGATTTGCAGGCGAACAATCGCTGGTTCTACAAGTGACAACGGCCCGCAACATTCCACTCACCACGCTAGAGAGGCGCCTCAAATACGTCAATCTAGAGTGGGAATGCATTTCTCGCGTACCCGAAATGCGATACCCACTTGGGCAAAGATCAGGGCGCCGACCTGCGAAGGATGTCTGCAACACTCCCGTCGGTGGTCCGGCATGATCCAGGGAAGTCGTTTTTTGCCTACGTCACCAAGGACGAGGCCGAGACCAGCGTGCTGTTCGAGCTCATCGTTCACCACGCCACTATCGTCGAGATGAACGTCTAGACCCTATGTTCGCCCTCTGAGGTGACGGGCGGCCCGCCCCGCGGCAAGCTCCTATCGAGGGTTGCGCCGGATGGTCCGGCGCCGAGCCTCAAGCATGGGGAGCGGGCCTGATGAACGATAGCATTTTCGTGGGGCTGGATGTGCACAGGCGACGATTTCGGTTGCGGTGGCCGAAGGGATGCGCGGCGGGGAAGTTCGTAACTTGGGGATCATCCCTAATCGCGCTGACCAAATCGCCAAACTGGCGAAGAAGCTTGGCAAGGGTGACCGGCAGGTAAGTTTTTGCTACGAAGCCGGTCCTTGCGGATATGGCGTGCATCGACAACTGAGGGGCCTGGGGCACAATTGCATCGTGGTGGCCCCCTCGCTGATCCCGATGAAGGCCGGGGATCGGGTAAAAACCGACCGGCGCGATGCGGCGATGCTGGCCAAGCTGCACCGGAGCGGCGAACTGACAGCGGTGTGGGTTCCGGATGCGGCGCATGAGGCCATGCGCGACTTGGTGAGAGCCCGCGCCACCGCGATGCGTGTGCTCGGCAAGGCGCGGCAACATCTCCAAGGCTTCCTGCTGCGGCATGGGCGCATCTATGCCGGGAAGAAGGGGGGACTCTGGCTTATCGTCGCTGGCTCACCACGGTGCGCTTCGATCACCCGGCGAGCCAAATCGTTCTGCAGGACTACATTCATGCCGTGACCGACGCGGAGGCCCGTGTGGACTGCTTGACCAAGCGGATGGAAGAGCTGGCGCCACAATGGTCGATGACGCCATTCGTTGAGGCCGTACAGGCCATGCGCGGCGCCGCCTTCATCGTTGCCGTGACCGTGGTTGCCGAGGTCGGCGAGTTCTCCCGCTTCGACAATCCCCGCCAGTTGATGGCCTTTCTCGGCCTCGTGCCGTCGGAGCATTCGAGTGGCGCCACCATCCGACGCGGCGGTATCACCAAGGCCGGCAACGCTCTGGCCAGGCGGGCTCTGATCGAGGGGGCATGGAGCTATCGCATGCAAGCCCGCGTCAATCGCAAGCTCCATGACCGTAACGAGCGCCTGCCACATGCTATCCGCGATATGGCCTGGAAGGCCCAGGTCAGGCTGTGCGCCCGCTATCGCCGCTTGTCGGCGGCCGGCAAACCCAAGGTGATCGTCACCACCGCCATTGCACGCGAGATGGTCGGCTTCCTGTGGGCGATCACTCGTCAAGTACAACTCGGGCCGGCCGCCTGAAGAGCGCTGCTCGACCATATCGGTGCCGAGGGCAGGAGGCAGGGCGCGGTGGGGAATCCTCGTGGCCTGCTATGAGCCGGCATTGTCGACGCTCGCCCCCTAGACCGAGGCAGCCCCAAGACGAAACCACGGTCATGCGGTAGCCAACCCGCGCATGCGAGCTTGATCAACCGTCGTCTTTGGCCCTGCCTCCTACCGTGGGCACCTTCGAAGTCTAGCGTCCGGGCGCTCAGCCGGGAGCGGCTCCGCTTGATCGAGTCGCTTGACAGCAAACATGAGAGCAGGCTGTTGAAGAACTCAGCCGCGTTCGCAAACGAAGGCTGAATCGTTGCCATTGTGGATATAGAAGTGGCCGACGAGCCTGTCCGCAGTGCCGATCATAACCCATCCGCGACCGCAGGCGGGGTCATTTTCGTCGTGCCCTTCCCACGAGAACTCCGCGCACGCCGAACCGTCGCGGGTGCCGTAGCGCACGTCCAGGAAGCCCTTCAGGGCCCCAAAGGCGATTTCGCCATCGGATTTACCCTGGAAGGTGAGATGCGCCTCTTCGACGAGATCGAGGAAGTCGCTGTCCCAGACGTCCATCTCGACGATGCGCCAGCGGCCGGCAAAGGCCTTGGCGAAGCCGGGCACCTTGGCCATCAGCCGGTCTCCGCGATCAGCTTGGGCAGCCGCACCAGATTGTAGGCGGTGGCAGCGAAGGTAAAGGCCCATCCGACGCGCTCACGACCACGGAACCTGGTCTTCTCTTGCCCGGCGACCGTCTTGATCCAGCCGAATGCCTCCTCGATGCGCTTGCGGATGCGTTGGCTGACGGCGTAGCCGCCGTGCCGGGTCGTTCGCCCGTCAATCGCAGAGCTGCGGCCGCTGACGTTCTGCGCAACATGTGGCGTCACATTCATCGAGCGCAGCTCGTTGACGAAGTCTGTCGGCCGGTCGGCATAGGGCTCGATCATGTGCAGCGCGGCCACCCGTTCGGCATGACCATCGGCCTGCGTCAGGCAGGCGTCGACCGGCAGGAGGTCTCCATCAGCCCATGCCCGATGAAGCACAGCTTCGTCTCCTTGCCTTTACCCTTGCGATAGAGCCTGGCATCGGGATCGGTGGTCGAAGCACGGGTATCGTTCGAGCGTTTCTGGCCGTGGAAGTGCGCCTCGGCATTGCGCCCGCCGCCCGGCGCGATGTACGAAAACAGGCCGCCCTGATCCGTAAACCTGCCGCGCATGATCGCCTCCACCGAATCGAGATGATAAAGTGAATCATCAAGCCCACTCTGTGGCGAGCGAGTTCTTCAGCAGACTGCTAGTCTTACTGCGTCATAAATTTCGATGGCTACCTGAGTTGAGATGGCTCTGATGCAACAAGGGCATCGAGATAGTATAGAGACGAGAGCGGCATTCAATTTTCTCCGAACGGTCGCAATCGAATGTGGAACGTGCCGTTCAGCAAGGGCGGATCCCCTCGGCCGATGATTTTCGGGAATAGTAGCTTCCTTGAAGATTTGGTGGAGGCTGCTTCTGAGGGGGGAATCGTCTCTCGCTCCGCTTCGTTTTGAAGGTGATTTCCTTGGGGGCCTCCAGCTTTGCGCCGATGTGCACGGTCTGTCACCCACTCCCGTGGTAGATATAGCCGATAGGCGACCGGCAAGCTCGCATGATGGTTCGCTAGCGAAAGCGTCACGGCAACCTGACAATTGTCTTGCTTGCCGAACTGACTGCAATATTGCCGCGCAACCCCGACCGAATGCCGCCCCTTCTTAGGAAAGCCCGTATCATCGATGATCCAAGCTTCGATCTCTCGGTGGCGTTCGATCCCGGCAGCACTAACTCACGGACCTTGGCCGACACTTGCCGGTCCGACCAGTCGCCTTGACCGACGAAATGCAACAACGCCTGATGTTGCGCTGCTGTCCGCTCAGGAGCCGTCATAGCCGCCATCGGCTCGACGCTCTTGCGATCGCACGGCATCATCAGCCCGGTACAGTAGTCGCGAAGCGGTTTGGCTCCCCGCATGTCCGATCACGCTCGCAAGGCCCTCAATTTATGCCGAAATCCGCGACGCTACGTCCAGCGATTTATCAGACCCATCTCAGCCCCCGCATGCTGAAAAGTGAGTCTTCTCATGATTCCTGTCGACAAAGGCCGCGACACTCTGACTCAGTAAGACTAGCCGTTCCAGAACCATCTTGGGTAGATCTTGGAAGTCGTACGCTGCGGAGCATGCAACGTTCAGCGCCACTGCTGACCGGGCAAGCAACGCGTTCTTGCAGGGCCCACCTCAATTGGACGGGCTGCTGCTTGCCTCAGGCTGCGCCGAAGATCCCCGTCACTTTCTGCCAGCGGCAGATAGCGCAACAGCTCGACCTTGTCTCGGCGCATTGCGGAAGTCTTCGGGTCGACCCAATCTCGACGTCGGTATCCTTGGTCGTCGATACCAGTGCTCGCCAATTAACAAGCTGGTGGGCCTAAGGTCGGTGGTGCAATAAGCGATCACCTGCGAAAGTACGAAGCCGCGCTCCGATCAGAAGACGGTGCGTAGGTAGCCCGACGCGTGCGGTTGGCGACGCTGGATTGTCGGGTTGGCGACGCGGGACTGTCGGGTTTGCGGCACAGCAGTGAGCAATGCATCTTCTATCTACTTCTAAACGCTCATTTTTCTGTTCAAGCTCATTTGGCCTAGTGCGTGCAAATCCTTACTGGCCCGATAGAACGGGTCACATGGAGACACAAATGACTACTTGGCGCAAGCGCCGGCTTCTCTTGTCCGCAATTGCCACGCTCTCGCTGGTCGGGGCAGCATTTGCCGATCAGACTAACTCTGCAAGTTCGGTGCCATACACCTTCGCCATTCCAGATCAGGCAGGTAAGTGGGTCAACCCGAATCCAGAGGGAGCGATCAGCCGCCTGGATATTGGCCCGCAGCTCGACCACCCCTCTGTTCGCGCATGGATCAACTGTCCTACGAAGGAGTGCGATTTAGGCATCGCCGAGGCGCAGCCTTCCGATGCTGATGACGGAGGCGATGCTGATGATGGAGGTTGGAAGGTTAAATGGGATCATGTTTACTGTACGACACAGATGACGTGGAAGCTCGATGAAGATGGTGAACTGGACGTAACGACGGAGGTTCAGTTCACCGATGGCTCCGCCACGTATAAGCACAAAACGCTCGATCACCTTGTGCGGGAGAGCGCTCCGACAGTAGACGCACCGTCCAAACCTGACGACGCAAACTAAGCGTCATCCGACCATCATACCACCGACTGTGGTGCTCGACCGCGTCCGCGTGGCCGAACGAGCGCCTTGGCAAGGAACTCGGATCCGTGTCTTTCTGGGTTGCACCACAGTTCGCCGCTCAACGGGACTCATATTGAAGCCGAATGGAGGAGATCACTTGGACCAGGGTCATTGGGTAGGCGAGTTCGCGATCTGGCCCAGCAACAAAGGGCGGGTTCAAACAGCTAAGCACCACAATCTCGCGGTGGGGAGGCATAAAACAATGTGCGACTATTGGAAGGTGTTGTTCGCTTCGGCGGCGATCGTGGGTAGCGGCGTGAGCCTCGGTCACGCTGAGGAAGAACTGCCTCCACAGAAGACGATTGCGAGCAGTCAGCACGTCAAGGGCCTCGGCTGCAAAGAAGAGTTGAAGACGTTCACCATTGAAGTCCCCCATCCGGAACGCCTCGACCTTCGTACCACGGCGTGCTGGATGGCATCGAACTGCGGATGACGGATTCAAAGAACGGTTATGTCGGCAACTTCGCCTGGAAAACTGTCCACGGTTTCTGTCAATACCTGATGGCTTCAGTATTCGCTTCGGCTTGATCGGCTCTTAAGTTGCTAGGCAGCCGCGCGATGCTCCCGCCAAAACCCGTGCCAAAGCGAAGGCTCCGCGGAATTCACTCGCCCACCTGATGCAGTCCGCGACGGCCTGACACGGCCACTTTCTCGATCCGATAACGAATTCAGTGTAGTGGTCGATCGGCACATGTAGGCGACCCGCGTCGAGCATAGGACAAGCCTTGCAAACATCCGAATTGTACGGATCCGGTGAAGACCCTGGTTAAGCCTGTTTGGCGCGAATGGCTGACTGCGCTCAGGCGGCGTGTGCAACGCTCCGAGGCTGCCAATTCCAGGTCAGCAGTTCGTGAATTCGCTTGGCAGGGTGATCAGGCAGGCGGGCGAGTATGTCGGCGAGCCAAGCTTGCGGATCAATGTCGTTGAGCTTGGCGCTGGCAATAAGGGTGTAAATGGCAGCGGCACGCCGGCCGCCCTCATCGGAGCCAGCGAAGGTCCAGTTTCTTCTTCCTACAGCCATCACCCGAACATTCTGCCCATATCGAGCAGGAAGTCGAGATCCATTACCGATGGCATCCGTTGTTTGGGCATCGCGTTCGTTGGTATTACCGCGAGCAGCGCGCTGCTGATGACCTGGTTCACGTCGATCCTGCCAGGTGAGGTGATTACGGTGCCGGCCTTGATGCTGGATCGATCAGCCTGCGCCGGGATGGTGCTTGGCACCCCGCGCGTTACCCTTGGCCGCTTTGATCGATTTGCACTGGCTTCTCACTGAGCGAGGTTTCCGGCGAGACTCTTCGACCGATTCCAGTATCGGCGAGGAGAAGCGAGATGACCAATCTGCCAAGACCGATCGCGACCCGGCTCGTGTCCCCCACCGCGTCGCGCCAGCTCAGCATTGCGTTCGAGACCATTCCGACGCGGGGGATAGCCCCGACCGAGCGGGCCAAGATCATCGCGCATCTGGCCAACATTCTGCTGCAGGCCGCGAGCACCGCGACGGGGGATGGCAACGATGACGAACACTGACCTTCTGCCAGCCACCTTGCTGAAGCGCAAAGCGGTCGTCTATGTTCGGCAGTCAAGCCAATCCTAGGTTCAAAACATCTCGAGAGCCAGCGCCGACAATATGACCTGGTCGAGGAAGCGCGGGGGCGAGGATTTCGAGATATCGAGATCATCGACGATGATCTCGGCCGCGCCGCCAGCGGCATGGTGGCCCCCCAGGTTTCGAGAAGCTCGTGGCATGGCTTGCGCCGGGGAAGTCGGGGCCGAGCTCTGGTTCGACGCTTCCCGGCTTGCCCGCAATGGCCGCGACTGGCACCACCTTCTTGAGCTCTGCGGACTGGTCGACGCCCGCGTCATCGACCTGGACGGCATATACGACCCCTGTCGTCCCAACGACCGATTGCTTTTTGGGATGAAGGGTAGCATCAGCGCGTTTGAACTCGGCATCATCCAGGCCCGCATGCTGGATGCGGCTCGCGCCAAGGCTCGCCGTGGCGAACTGCGCATCAGCGTTCCGATCGGTTACATCTGGCACCGCGAGATGGGGCTCAATTTCGATCCGGATCTGCGGCTTCAAGAGGCGATCCACCAGATCTTTGCCCGATTCCGCAGACTGGGCGGCGCGCGACAGGTGCTTCTGTCGATGAGGGCCGATCAGGTTCATTTCCCGCGTCCGTCGGACGGTAAGCAGCTGGTCAGCTTCGATTGGACGCCGATCCGGTATCGCAATGTGATCTCGGTGTTGAAGAATCCATTCTATGCCGGCGTGTACGTCTACGGCAAAAGCGAGAAGAGAGTGGAGATCGTCGACGGGCGGGCCAGGAAGAGCTACGGCCATGGCAAACCGTTCGAAGAATGGGAAGTGAAGCTCAAAGACCACCACAAAGGCTACATAGATTGGGCGGAGTTCGAGCTCAATCAGACGCAGCTCGCCATCAACGCCTACGGCAAACTAGGCGGCCTTAAATCCGGGCGCGGCGGCCGGGCGCTGTTGTCTGGGCTGATTTCCTGTGCATGCTGCGGCCGGCGCACGGCATCTTTATCCCGACCAACCTAAGCTCGAACTGTGGCGCGATTGGCAACAACGGCGCAGAGCCAAGCAGTGGGCTAAATAGAATCTCGTTCAGCTTGAGTACTGAAATCGCTTGAACCTCACGTAGCGTCAGGTTGTATCATGCATGATGACCAAACCTATACCGCGTACGTGTCGATGGTGAATCGGCTCGGGTGAAGGGTGTTTGAAGCGACTCTATCGCTGATGAAGGCGCAAGGACGCGATCTTTGGAAGATCCATATCACCAATGCGCGGCGCAAGGTCTAAGCGGCAATGCAAGAAAGAAAAAGAAGAGGGGAGTAAACGTGGCAACGATTGCGATAACGACAGCGCCGACTGCACCCACCGCATCGAAAACGTGGTACCGGATCCTCTACGTTCAAGTGCTGATTGCGATCGTGCTCGGCGCCCTGGTTGGCTGGCTCTGGCCAAATCTGGCTACCAATGACTGGATCAAGGCGCTCGGCGACGGCTTCATCAAGCTGATCAAGATGGTGATCGCGCCGATCATCTTCTGCACGGTGGTTTCGGGCATCGCCCACATCCAGGACGCCAAAAAAGTCGGACGCATCGGCATCAAGGCGCTGCTTTATTTCGAGATTGTCTCCACTTTCGCTCTGGTGATCGGCCTCATCGTCGGCAATCTTGTGCGGCCCGGCGCAGGATTTGGCAGCGCCGCGGCGAACGCACAAGCTGTGGCCAACTACGCGAAGCAGGCAGAGGCGCACAAGACCGTCGATTTCATCCTGCACATCATTCCCGACACCGTGGTCGGCGCGTTTGCTCAGGGCGAGATCCTGCAAGTGCTGTTGTTCTCGATCCTGTTCGGATTCGCGCTCATGGGCCTCGGTGAACGCGGTGAAGCCATTCGCTCCTTCATCGATCACGCCGCGCATGGCGTGTTCGGCGTGATCTCGATCGTGATGCAGGCTGCGCCGGTCGGCGCTTTCGGCGCGATGGCCTACACCATCGGCAAATTCGGGTCCGGTGCGATCCTCAACCTCATTGGGCTAATCGCGACGTTCTATGTCACGGCTGCCCTGTTCGTGCTCGTTGTGCTCGGCATTATCGCGCGGATATCGGGCTTCTCAATCTTCAAGTTCCTAGCCTATATCAAAGACGAGCTGCTGATCGTGCTCGGCACCTCCTCCTCGGAAAGCGCGCTGCCATCGTTGATGGAAAAGCTCGAGCGTCTTGGCTGCTCCAAATCGGTGGTCGGGCTCGTCGTGCCGACGGGATATTCGTTCAATCTCGACGGAACCAACATCTACATGACTCTGGCGACGCTGTTCATTGCGCAGGCGCTCGGCGTCAATCTTTCGTTCGGCCAGCAGCTGACCATACTGATCGTAGCCATGCTGACGTCAAAGGGCGCCTCGGGCATAACTGGAGCTGGTTTCATCACACTTGCTGCAACCCTCGCCGTGGTTGATCCGCGGTTGGTGCCGGGCATGGCGATCGTGCTCGGCATCGACAAGTTCATGAGCGAATGCCGGGCGCTCACCAATCTCTGCGGCAATGGCGTCGCCTGCGTGATCGTCGCCTGGTGGGAAGGAGAGCTCGATCGCGAGAAGCTCACGGCCAATCTCAACAAGCAAATCAATCCGACCGATCTCGAGAACCGCGCTGACGAAGGACTGAGTCGGTTTACCCCGCAATCAAATGATCAGAGCAAACTCACGATAATCGAAAAAAGTCAGGGGCAAGCTCAACGGCTCCTCTGACGTTCACGCCGATTGGCTTTCCGATTTTGGTTCTTACGTTGGAGAGCTATGGCAACTAGCAAGTTGTCCGTGCGGATTTATGAAAGAAGATGAAATACCGAAACTCGCCCGAGCAGACGGTCGGGCGGCCCCAGGACCCAGCGATCGAGCGCGCAATTTCATTCCCGTCACAAACTGTTGCCTTGCGCACACTCAGCGGTTTCGGCTAGTCGCGGTGTCTCGAGGAAAGAGGGAATCATGAGCGCACATGAAAGCATGAAGCATGCGGAGCATGCCGAGCACGCTGCTGGCGAGAACAAGAAGATCGCACTGCTGATCGCCGTGCTGGCGCTGTTCCTTGCAATCTCGGAGACACTCGGCAAGAGCGCGCACACCGAAGCGAACCATGAGCACATCAATGCTGCCAGTGACTGGGAGTTCTTCCAGGCCAAGAAGATCCGAGGCACCGTGGTGCAGACCGCGGCCGAGCTGACCAAGCTCATCCAGCGCTCGGAAACGGATGTGGCGATCAAGGCTGCCATGCAGAAGCAGATCGAGGACTGGGAGAAGAGCGCCGCACGCTATGCCTCGGAGCCGGAAACCGGCGAAGGCACCGCGCAGCTCTCCGCAAGAGCCAAACATGCCGAGCACGAGCGCGACAAGGCTGCGGCAAAGTATTACCATTTCGAGCTGGCCTCGGCGGCGTTCCAGATCGGAATCGTGCTGGCCTCGACGACCATCATAACTGGCATGCTTGCGCTCTTTTATGTGAGCGGCCTGCTGACGCTTGTCGGAATCGGGGTGACGGCGCTCGGCGTCTGGTGGCCGCACATCCTGCGTCTGCACTGAGAACGCTCCGCACGTTGGTCCACTGTGGTCCCCACGCAGGACAGACTCATACCGCGGGATACATCGATTGCGGATAGTAGAAGTACCGGCGGGCGAGTGTTTGCCAAAAACGTCTCCATGGGGGTCAGGGGGGCTCCGGCCTGCCGGAACGCCAATCGAGAGTCGAACGTGAGCCGGAATCGGCGGCTAAGATTATTCCACGCGCTTTTGCGAAAGAGCTAGACCCTATGTTCGCCCTCTGAGGTGACGGGCGGCCCGTCCCGCGGCAAGCTCCTATCGAGGGTTGCGCCGGATGGTCCGGCGCCGAGCCTCAAGCATGGGGAGCGGGCCTGATGAACGATAGCATTTTCGTGGGGCTGGATGTGCACAGGCGACGATTTCGGTTGCGGTGGCCGAAGGGATGCGCGGCGGGGAAGTTCGTAACTTGGGGATCATCCCTAATCGCGCTGACCAAATCGCCAAACTGGCGAAGAAGCTTGGCAAGGGTGACCGGCAGGTAAGTTTTTGCTACGAAGCCGGCCCCTGCGGATATGGCCTGCATCGACAACTGACGGGCCTGGGCACAATTGCATCGTGGTGGCCCCCTCGCTGATCCCGATGAAGGCTGGGGATCGGGTAAAAACCGACCGGCGCGATGCGGCGATGCTGGCTAAGCTGCACCGGAGCGGCGAGCTGACAGCAGTGTGGGTTCCGGATGCGGCGCATGAGGCCATGCGCGACTTGGTGAGAGCCCGCGCCACCGCGATGCGTGTGCTCGGCAAGGCGCGGCAACATCTCCAAGGCTTCCTGCTGCGGCATGGGCGCATCTATGCCGGGAAGAAGGGGTGGACTCTGGCTTATCGTCGCTGGCTCACCACGGTGCGCTTCGATCACCCGGCGAGCCAAATCGTTCTGCAGGACTACATTCATGCCGTGACCGACGCGGAGGCCCGTGTGGACTGCTTGACCAAGCGGATCGAAGAGCTGGCGCCACAATGGTCGATGACGCCATTCGTTGAGGCCGTGCAGGCGATGCGCGGCGTCGCCTTCATCGTTGCGTGACCGTGGTTGCCGAGGTCGGCGTATAGCGCGACAATCTGGGTGGGAAGCACTGTCATCCTGATTGCCGCGCGGCAGTCGGCGACTTCTCCCGCTTCGACAATCCCCGCCAGTTGATGGCCTTTCTCGGCCGCGTGCCGTCGGAGCATTCGAGTGGCGCCACATCCGACGCGGCGGTATCACCAAGGCTGGCAACGCTCTGGCCAGGCGCGCTCTGATCGAGGGGCATGGACCTATCGCATGCAAGCCCGCGTCAGTCGCAAGCTCCATGACCGTAACGAGCGCCTGCCTCAAGCTATCCGCGATATCGCCTGGAAGGCCCAGGTCAGGCTGTGCGCCCGCTATCGCCGCTTGTCGGCGGCCGGCAAACCCAAGGTGATCGTCACCACCGCCATTGCACGCGAGATGGTCGGCTTCCTGTGGGCGATCACCCGTCAAGTACAAACCGGGCCGGCCGCCTGAAGAGCGCTGCTCGACCATATCGGTGCCCAGGGCAGGGGTAGGGCGCGGTGGGGAATCCTCGTGGCCTGTTATGAGCCGGCATTGCCGACGCTCGCCCCCTAGACCGAGGCAGCCCCAAGACGAAACCACGGTCATGCGGTAGCCAACCCGCGCATGAGAGCTTGATCAACCGTCGTCTTTGGCCCTGCCTCCTACCGTGGGCACTTCGAAGTCCAGCGTCCGGGCGCTCAGCCGGAAGCGGCTCCGCTTGATCGAGTCGCTTGACAGCAAACATGAGAGCAGGCTGCTGAAAAAGCTGATTAAGGGAGCGAATTTCTCCATGTGCTCGACGAGGCAACGGTTGATGAGTAACGGCGTCGCACGCCGGATTGCCGTTTTTCGTCATTTTCGATGCTCCAGACGGATTCATCCCGTCGCTGCAAGAATTTTGGGGATGCGAACGAGGTTATAGGCGGTCGCGGTCAATACAAAGAACCACTCCACCAAGCCTCGGCCTCGATGACGGGTCTTGCGCAGCCCGCTGATCGTCTTGATCCAGCCGAACGGCTCCTCGATCCGCTTTCGGGCTAACGTAACGCTCATTGAGCGCCAAAGACTTAAGCGTCACTTGCAGCCCCTGCGTTAGCCAAGCACGCAATTGCGAGCGCGTTAAACTCCTGAATTACGGTCTCGGCGCATGAGAAGTCGCGACCGATAGTCCCCTTGCAAGCAGCGGACCAACGCCGAATGAGCGCAACGGGGTGTAGCAATCTCGCCCAATTCGCTCAATCGCTCCACAAGTGAGGACCCAAACTGCGGCGATCGGACTGGTTCGAAGCCCTGGATGCAATCGGGCCGTGTTCGGCGCGCCATGGAAGGCAAACAGCATGCCGCAACGGCTCGATGATCGGAGGCCCCGCTTTCATCAATGATGAGTCTTATCAGCGGCGCGGGTCGCTCGCCGTTGCGAGATTTTCGAATGCAGTCGATTTTGCTGGCGAGAGTCGCACGGCACGAGGCACTTTGGACCAGAGCAGAACAGCCTGTCCGCCAGTCCTGGCTGAGCCCCGTCTCGTCGTTGTGATTACGGACATTCAAGACCGCGCCGGTTCGATAGTTCAAGCATAGATAGACTCTATAGAGCCGCGCCGGTAACGTGCCTCAACGGGAAAACAGCAGCTCCTATTCCCAAGGTTCATAGAATGACCGCCGCCGGGGGAACTGAATGGGGCGTCCTTCGGGGCAGGAACCTGTCTGAACATAAGGCGTGTGCGGACGATAGCGTTCACGCTGCCTACGAGAACGCCCTGCGAGCGCGGCGCGACACGCCACAAAGCAAACAAGCAGTTTGAAAGCAGGATGAGGAATAGCGTCATCTGGATATCTCGATTTGCGAGCCGCTTGCGTCTTGCCAAACGCTCGGGAGCGCCGATCTTGCTAGGAAGATCGTACAGCCTGACGTTACGTGCGATTCAAGCCCCTCTAAGGATTCCGCATAAACATGTCCCAACTTTCGGGTTAAGGAAGCGCTTTCTCACATCGGCTGGATTTTTGCTTTTTCGATCAAGTGCGCGAATTATCTCTTGTGAGATGTCATTGTCAGCGTGACGGCAGGCATAAGGTTTGTAGTGCTTTTAACCAGCGCTCACAGGCGCCGTTTCGCAACCAGACTAAAGGAGCCACTTTTTCCAACATCAATGCCAAGCGCTTGCTCAACGCAGGCTCCGGGCCTCGAATCTGCTCGGAATTGCCCGAATGGTTGTGAGCACAGCTAGGAAGAGGTGTACTCCGACGTCGACTTGTAAGTCAGCCTCTTGCTTTGTGCACTGCCAATGCATATTGTTGCAGTGCGGTGGCGCCATGCGCTATCGCTGCCCTCCTTGGGCGTTTCCTCCCTAGACTTGGGCCGCTTGTTCATTCAAGCGGCCTTTTTTTCGCGTGCCGAGCATACGACAGCTTGGAGGAGGAAGTCCCTCTACCAAGACTGATGGTGAGAAGGGTGAGTGAAGGGCAAGCGTGTAGTCGGAAGATGGACCTGAAGAAAATCTGACGCGCGAGTTGACCGCCTCAGCCCACCACACTTGTTCGGTTTGGGATCGTTCCGCGCTCACCGGGGAGATCAGTACTCGATCCGGCCGTGCAGACTTCCGCCGACACATTGAGAAATGCCGCGTGCCAGCTCCGGATTGCGATGTTCCCGATCGAGAATGAGAACCGATCCGCCGCGCCAATCCCGCCTCAACAGTCGTTTACCTAAAGGCCTATCGCTCGCTCGATCAAGCCTTTGAGGGGCAGATTGTTCGCGCGGAGGCGGTCCATGATAGAGTATGGCGACAGCGAGGTGAGATCATTTCCTCGCCGCAGGGCCTGCTCGCCGCCCTAGGCCAAAATCGAGGGGGCTTTTGTCGCGATACTCTGATTGCGGGCCAACTTTTCCGCGGCATGAATATCATCCCAGTCCTTGAGCGGTAAATTTGAGCTCAAAACAGGTGTCAGGCAGTTCTATCAACGGAAGCGCATTTGAGCGGAGAATGGGATCGCTAGTACCCGGAATCAGAGCTGAGTGATACGGCGGCCTTTGAAACGGCGTTGACGGACCTTTTGCTTGGTCCAGACGAAGGGCTCGGCTTTGTCGTTGTAGGCGTTGACGTAGGCATCGATGTGTTCCTGAAGCTGCTTGAGGCTTGTGAAGGAGGTGCCGCTGAGCGATTGCCCCTGCAAGATTGAGAACCATACCTCGACTTGGTTGAGCCAGGACGCACTTGTCGGCGTGAAATGGAATTGCACGTTGGGGTGGGCCTTGAGCCAGTTCTCATTCTTCTTGTGGGTGTTGAGGTTGTCGAGGATGACGTGAAGCTTTCGGCCCGGAAAGGCCGCGGTGAGGCTGTTCATGAAATCGAGAAACTCGACACGGCGACGGCGTTTGGAATGCGTAGCGATGATCTTTCCGGTGGCGACTTCGAGCGCGGCAAACAATGTTGTGGTGCCATGCCGCTTGTAATCGTGGCTCTGGCCGGTCAAGGCGCGGCCATTGGGCAACTTCAGATAGCCCTGCGCTCGCTCCAAAGCCTGGATCGAGGGCTTCTCGTCCACGCAGAGCACAATCGCCTTCGCCGGCGGGGCGACGTAAAGACCAACGACATCGGCGGCTTTGGCCGTAAAGTTCGGGTCATTGCTCTCACACCAGGACTTGCGAGCCGCGAGGTCAATCTTGTGGCTGCGCAGGAACCGCCAGACATATTGGACGTCAACATCGCCGAGCGCTTCGGCCAGCAGAGGGCCGGTCCAGCGCGCAAATCCTTGCGGGGGCGGCTTATCCAGCAGCTTCAGAATCCGCTTGTCGGTCGTCTTCGTATAGATAGGCTGCTTGCCGGCAGCCCTTCAAGGCCTTGGTCGGCATAGCGATGCCGCCAAAGGCTGACAATCCGCGGCTGGACCCCAACTTCCTTGGCGATCGACCGGGTGCTGCGCCCGTCCGCCGCCAACAGGACTATCCGCGCCCGCTTCAAATCGCGCTGCAATGTCATCGGTGAGCGACAACACGCCTCAAGCACCTTGCGATCTTTCCTCGAAAGGTGGACTTCTCTTGCTTCGGGTATCATCCCGACCTTGAATCACGACTCACGTTCCAAGAAAAGCGGGTACTAGTGCCCGCTCGCTTGCCCGGAATGGAAATGGCTTGAGAGCCGGTCCGGTCGATCTTCTCGATTAGCTCTTTTTTCCTGTCGAGGAATTGCTTCCAGATCCGTGATCAGCGCATCGAAGGTGTCGATCTCAATGAGTTCGGCGCGGACGCTCTTGGCGCGAGCCACTTCCAAACGCCGTTACGGCTCGAAGCGGCGTTCGTCCCTTAAGCATCCTCCAGTAAAGGCCATGTAGGAAATGGATTGTGGTCCTCGAGAAAAAGGTGAAGGAGCTGCATCACGCATTCATCCCGACCGCTGTGGCCTGCCACGATTATGCCGAACCGATTGCAGGCGGTTACAAGGCAATCGCCCATTTCGGCATTCTGTGTTTTCAGGTCGTCCGTGAGATTTTTGATGCTCGTGTAGCGAACGTCACCGGGCAGCTTGAAATTGGGAAGGCCTCTATTCAGCGCCCGCTTTGCGGCGTAGCTGCCTTCCAGATTAAACGCGGCAAGGCTGTTGCCGGTAACCTCCCGCCACGGCGCGCTCGATGACGGTGTCGAAATTGGTCGTGAACACGACCTTAGTCGCGCCCATGCTGAACAGGCCGCCAAAGATCCTGTGAGTGACGGTGAAGGATGATGCTTTCCGAAGGGCGCTGCGCTTCGTGCTGAGACGCTGACTGTCAGAGTCGCGACATGCCGCCGTACCGGCAACATCGCGAAACGGAAAATCTTCAAGATAGATCAGCATCCGGCGGCTTGGCACGCGACTTGAAAGGGAAGAAGCCGTCCGGTTCGCCTGTATAAGGAATGCAGTGATGGCTTACAAGATTATCGCCTCCCAGTGCACCGTCTGTGGCGCATGTGAGTTCGAATGTCCCAATGCCGCAATCACGCTCATGAACGACACGTACATGATCGATGCGAAGAAGTGCACCGAATGCGATGAGCATTTCGACACGCCGCAATGCGCTGCCGTCTGTCCGATATCCGACACCTGCGTGCCGGCATAGAGGCGGCATCGGATGAGTTCGCGCCACGATTGACACTTCAGCCTTCCTGATCGGGGGCCCGATTGGCCTAGTGGCCGGGCCCCGAGCGTCGGTAGGGTAAGTGGAGGGGCTATGCGGCAAAGCTGGCACGCAGTAGCCGTATTGGAAATCCTTACTGTATTCCTTCGGGCGGAGGATTGAACGCCGGCTTTACGCGAGACGGTGGGCCAGCGTCGTCCGATCGACCGTCTACGAATATCGATATGGATTCGAGACGCTTATCGAGTCTGACAAGCCGTCCAAGGGGCCATCGGAAACACCGTCCGCATCATCTGGCAAAGAAGAACGAGCCCTCCTGGATTCTCGAGTGCTGTCTGGAGGCCTTTGCGGGCTGGCCATGACCCGAGCCGACCGCTGCGCGCGTCAACTACCAGAGATCGACTGCCAGGACCTCTCTTCGCACTCGGCGCGGAAGCCGAAGAAGACCCTATCTTCGGACTCGATGAGATCGATCGGGAAGTTCTCAAGGCCTAAGAGAAAGCCCCTTGCGTGAGGGGGCGTACGAAAGGGGGACGAGTCGGCGGAGAGCCATCAGAGCAGCGCAAGATCATCGTCGCCGCCGTGTCGATTCGGTCTCCGTTAACCACCACCTTACAGAAGGAATTGATCAGGATGGCGACGAGGGCACGCACAATGTGCGCATCGCCGTCGCCGATAAAGGTGAGCACCAATCGGCCATCATGCCACGAAATTGTGGTGGTGAGCCGGACCTGACTCACGCAGCCCTGGGACTGGTCGTCCGGTCGAGTGCTGCTTCGGGCAGACCCGGCGCGTACCGCACTGTTCCGCGGCACTGCGTCGGAAAAGGCGCGTGCAAAGCCACATGTGGGCTGCGCCGATGTTTTGTTTTGAACAGGAACAAACGAGAACGTCTTTAGACATCTCAGATGTCGGGTTTGGGACAACAGCCATATCGCCGCGCGCAAGCGCTATCTACTTCCAAATGTGCTGATTTTTGCGCTCAGGCCTGGTGGCACGTTCGTTGCAAAACCCTTGCCCTAGAGCCGTCATCGCAACAGGAAACCTTCGAAGGATATCAGCATGAGTCTCGCCAGGACGGAGAGTGTCAAAGCCCGCAATAAGAAGCTTATTGAGGAAGTGCTGAAGGTCTATCCCGAGAAGACCGCGAAGAGGCGCGCCAAGCACCTCAATGTGCATGAGGAAGGCAGGTCCGATTGTGGGGTCAAGTCCAACCTAAAATCCATCCCCGGCGTGATGACGATCCGTGGCTGCGCTTATGCGGGCTCGAAGGGCGTGGTCTGGGGACCGATCAAAGACATGATCCACATCAGCCATGGTCCGGTCGGCTGCGGCCAGTACTCGTGGGGCTCGCGGCGCAACTATTACGTCGGCACAACGGGCAT
Organism: Bradyrhizobium sp. CB3481; assembly: GCF_029714305.1. Taxonomy (NCBI): domain Bacteria; kingdom Pseudomonadati; phylum Pseudomonadota; class Alphaproteobacteria; order Hyphomicrobiales; family Nitrobacteraceae; genus Bradyrhizobium; species Bradyrhizobium sp. CB3481. The sequence continues at coordinate 5,584,374 of NZ_CP121647.1, read as the reverse complement.
CGATACCTTCGTGACGCTGCAGTTCACCTCCGATTTCCAGGAAAAGGACATCGTGTTCGGGGGCGACAAGAAGCTAGCCAAGATCATCGACGAGATCCAGGAGCTGTTCCCGCTCAACAACGGCATCACCATCCAATCGGAGTGCCCGATCGGTCTGATCGGCGACGATATCGAGGCGGTGTCCAGGGTGAAGTCAAAGGAATATGGCGGTAAGACTATCGTACCGGTCCGATGTGAGGGGTTTCGTGGTGTGTCGCAATCGCTCGGGCATCACATTGCGAACGACGCTGTGCGGGACTGGGTATTCGACAAGAGCACGCCCGACGGCAAGTCGAAATTTGAGTCGACGCCCTACGATGTCGCGATCATCGGGGACTATAATATTGGCGGTGACGCCTGGTCGTCCCGGATCCTACTCGAGGAAATGGGCCTGCGCGTGATCGCGCAGTGGTCCGGCGACGGCTCTCTGGCCGAGCTCGAGGCAACGCCGAAGGCGAAGCTCAATGTGCTGCACTGCTATCGGTCGATGAACTACATCTCGCGCCACATGGAGGAGAAGTATGGCATTCCGTGGTGCGAATATAACTTCTTCGGGCCCTCTAAGATCGCGGAATCGCTGCGCAAAATCGCCGGCTATTTCGATGACAACATCAAGGAGGGCGCCGAGCGGGTGATTGCAAAATATCAGCCGCTGGTAGACGCGGTCATCGCAAAATATCGCCCGCGCTTGGAAGGCAAGACCGTCATGCTGTTCGTCGGTGGTCTTCGTCCGCGTCATGTGATCGGTGCTTATGAGGACCTCGGCATGGAGGTGGTGGGCACCGGCTACGAGTTCGGCCACAATGACGACTATCAGCGCACCGCCCAGCATTATGTGAAAGACGGCACGCTGATCTATGACGACGTCACCGGATATGAATTCGAGCAGTTCGTCGAGAAGATGCAGCCCGACCTGGTCGGCTCCGGCATCAAGGAAAAATACGTGTTCCAGAAGATGGGTGTGCCGTTCCGGCAGATGCACTCCTGGGACTATTCGGGTCCGTATCACGGCTATGATGGGTTTGCGATCTTCGCGCGCGACATGGACATGGCCATCAACTCACCGATCTGGAAGAACACCAAGGCGCCTTGGAAGGACGTAGCCAAGCCGAAGCTTCTGGCTGCGGAATGACCTGCCTGTCCGGCTCTCCGCGTGATAGCCGGACCTGACATTGATCACTAATTTTTCGAAAGGGACTCCATGGCGCAGAATGCAGAACACGTGCTCGATCACTTCGAGCTTTTCCGCGGTTCGGAATACCAGCAGATGCTGGTCAATAAGAAAAAGATGTTCGAAAACGCCCGCGATCCTGCGGAGGTCGAACGCATCCGCGAATGGGCGAAGACGCCCGAATATCGCGAAAAGAACTTTGCGCGCGAATCGCTGACTGTGAACCCGGCCAAGGCCTGCCAGCCGCTCGGCGCGGTGTTCGCCTCCGTTGGCTTCGAGGGCACGCTGCCCTTCGTACACGGCTCGCAGGGCTGCGTGGCCTATTACCGCAGCCATCTGTCGCGGCACTTCAAGGAGCCGAGCTCCTGCGTCTCTTCGTCGATGACGGAAGATGCTGCGGTATTCGGCGGCCTGAACAACATGATCGACGGCCTCGCCAACAGCTACAACATGTACAAGCCCAGGATGATCGCCGTCTCCACCACCTGCATGGCAGAGGTGATCGGTGACGACCTCAACGCCTTCATCAAAACATCCAAGGAAAAAGGCTCGGTTCCGGCGGAGTTCGACGTGCCGTTCGCGCACACGCCAGCCTTTGTGGGCAGCCACGTTACCGGTTATGACAATGCGCTCAAGGGTATCCTGGAGCATTTCTGGGACGGCAAGGCCGGAACAGTGCCCAAAGTTGAGCGTGCACCCAACGAGAAGATCAACTTCATCGGCGGCTTTGACGGCTATACCGTCGGCAATCTCCGCGAAATCAAGCGCATCTTCGAACTGATGGGCATCCATTACACCATTCTCGCGGACAATTCCGATGTCTTCGATACGCCGAACGACGGCGAGTTCCGGATGTATGACGGCGGCACTACGCTGGAAGACGCCGCGAACGCGGTTCACGCCAAGGCGACAATCTCGATGCAGCAGTGGTGCACGGAAAAGACACTCCCGTTCATCGCCGATCATGGCCACGAGGTCGTGGCTTTCAACCATCCGGTTGGCGTGTCCGCAACAGATGAGTTCCTGATGGCGTTGTCGCGCATCAGCGGCAAGGATATCCCGGAGCAACTGGCGCGAGAGCGCGGCCGCCTGGTCGACGCAATGGCTGATTCGAGCACGCATATCCATGGCAAGAAATTCGCAATCTATGGCGATCCAGATCTCTGCTATGGGCTAGCTGGCTTCCTGCTCGAACTCGGCGCGGAACCGACCCATGTGCTCGCCACCAACGGCAACAAGGCCTGGGAGGAGAAAATCCAGGCGCTGTTTGCGGGCTCGTCGTTTGGGCAGAACTGCCATGCCTATCCGGGGCGAGACCTCTGGCACATGCGCTCGTTGCTGTTCACTGAACCGGTCGATTTCCTGATCGGAAACACCTACGGCAAGTATCTGGAGCGCGATACTGGCACGCCGCTGATCCGAATCGGCTTCCCGATTTTTGACCGGCATCACCATCACCGCTATCCAGTATGGGGCTATCAGGGCGGCATGAACGTGCTGGTGAAGATTCTCGATAAGATTTTCGACGAGATGGACAAGAAGACCAACGTTGCCGGCAAGACCGACTACAGCTTCGACATCATTCGTTGATAACGGCGGCACCCCCGTCGCCGTAGAACGAAACCCTCACCAGGCGATGGGGCCCGGCGAATGAAGGGCGTAGCTGCGCACGAAAACCTCCATTCTGGGAATAGACATGAGTTCGCTTTCGGCTACCATTCAGGATGTCTTCAACGAGCCGGGCTGCGCAAAGAACGCCAACAAGCTGGAGGCCGAGCGCAAGAAGGGCTGCACAAAGCAGCTGCAGCCGGGCGCTGCCGCGGGCGGCTGCGCCTTCGACGGTGCCAAGATCGCGCTGCAGCCTTTTACCGATGTTGCCCATCTGGTGCACGGCCCGATCGCCTGTGAGGGTAATTCTTGGGACAACCGCGGCGCAGCTTCATCCGGTGCGAGCATCTGGCGCACGGGATTCACCACTGACATGAACGAAACTGATATCGTGTTTGGCGGCGAGAAGCGGCTTTACAAGGCAATCAGGGAGATCTTAGAGAAGTACAATCCGCCGGCGATCTTCGTCTATCAGACCTGCATTCCGGCCATGATCGGCGACGATATCAACGTGGTCTGCAAGGCGGCTTCGCAGGAGTTCGGCAAGCCGGTTATTCCGGTCAATTCGCCCGGCTTCGTAGGTCCGAAAAACCTGGGCTGCAAGCTTGCCGGCGAAGCCTTGCTTGAGCACGTCATCGGCACCGAAGAGCCGGACTACACCACGCCTTACGACATCAACCTGATCGGTGAATACAATCTGTCGGGCGAGCTTTGGCAGATCAAGCCTCTGTTCGACGAGCTTGGCATCCGCATCCTCTCCTGCATCTCGGGGGACGGCAAATATCGCGAAGTCGCCTCGTCGCACCGGGCACGCGCTGCCATGATGGTGTGTTCGAAAGCGATGATCAATGTTGCGCGCAAGATGGAGGAGCGTTACGGCATCCCGTTCTTCGAAGGCTCGTTTTACGGAATCCAGGACTCTAGCGGTTCACTGCGCGAGATTGCGCGACTTTTGGTCGAACGCGGCGCTCCGGAAGATTTGATCGAGCGCACGGAGGCGGTGATCGCGCGCGAGGAGGCGCGGGCCTGGGGCGCGATCGAACCCTATAAGCTTCGCCTTGCGGGGAAGCGGGCGTTGCTGATCACCGGCGGTGTCAAATCCTGGTCCGTTGTGGCGGCGCTGCAGGAGGCGGGGCTCAAGCTGATCGGCACCAGCGTCAAGAAATCCACCAAGGAGGATAAGGAACGGATCAAGGAGCTGATGGGCCAGGACGCCCACATAATCGAGGACATGAGGCCGCGTGAAATGTACAAGATAATGAAGGACGCGAAAGCGGATATCATGCTCTCGGGTGGAAAGTCGCAATTTGTCGCGCTCAAGGCGGCGATGCCTTGGCTCGACATCAACCAGGAGCGCTATCACGCCTACCTGGGCTACGTCGGGATGGTGAAACTGGTCGAGGAGATCGATAAAGCGCTGTTCAATCCGATGTGGGAGCAACTGCGCCGCTCGGCGCCGTGGGACGATACAGCCAATCATTGGCAGCTCAAGGCCATTGCGCAGACGCACACACAAGCCGGCGAGATCGCTGCCGATCACGCACTCGCCGAGACGACACGCCGGGCGAAGAAGATCTGCCTGTGCAAGGCAGTCGATCTCGGGACGATCGAGGATGCGATCCGTTCGCATGGCCTGACCAGCGTCGAGGCGGTCAGACAGCACACCGACGCGGTCGGTGGCTGCTGCAAGAGGCGGATCGAAGACATCCTGGTGGCCATGCCGCTCTCTTTGCCGCCTGCCATGCAGCAGGCCGCGGAATAGGACGGCGTCATGGCCATCGTCACCACGCCGAAGAAGGCCTGTGCGGTCAATCCGCTGAAGATGAGTCAGCCGATCGGCGGCGCATTCGCCTTCTTAGGGCTCCGTGGTGCGATGCCGATTCTGCACGGCGCTCAAGGCTGCACATCCTTCGGGCTGACGCTGTTCGTCCGGCATTTCAAAGAGGCGGTGCCGCTGCAGAGCACTGCGATGAGTGAGGTGGCAATCGTGCTCGGCGGCTATGAAAATGTCGAGCAGTCTATACTCAACATCTACAATCGGACGAACCCGGAGATTATCGGAATCTGCTCGACCGGGGTGACCGAAACCAACGGCGATGATGTTGACGCCTACATCAAGCTGGTCCGCGAGAGACATCCTCAGCTCGCCAAGTTTCCTCTGGTCTATGTCTCGACGCCGGATTTCAAGGATGCATTCCAGGACGGCTGGGAAAAGACGGTAGCGCGCATGGTCGAGGTGCTAGTGGAGGCGCCGCCGGCCGAGGCTAAGCGCGATCGCGCGCGGGTGAATGTCCTACCCGGATGTCACTTGACGCCGGGAGATCTAGACGAACTCAGGACCATTCTGGAGGATTTTGGCCTGAAGCCATCCTTCCTGCCTGATCTAGCGGGATCGCTGGACGGGCATATCCCCAACGAGTTCACACCAATGACCATCGGCGGCATCGGGGTGGATGAAGTGGCGAGCATGGGCCTGGCCGGCTGGACCATTGCCATCGGTGCGCAGATGCGACGGGCTGCGGAAACCATGAAGGCTAAGGCCGGAGTGCCGTTCCGTCTGTTCGAGCGGCTATGTGGACTTATCCCCAACGATCAATTCATGGCGTTCCTGAGCGACATCAGCGGGCGCCCAATACCATCAAAATACCGCCGGCAGCGGGGCCAACTCGCCGACGCCATGCTGGATGCGCATTTCCACATTGCCGGCCGGAGGCTCGCGATCGGGGCGGAGCCCGATCTGTTGTTCGATATCTCCAGCATGCTGCACGAGATGGGCGCGCAGGTCACCGCGGCCGTGACGACGACGCAGTCGCCGGTACTGCAGCGCGTTAAGGCGAAGGAGGTGCTGATCGGCGATCTCGAAGATCTGGAGGAACTCGCCAAGGCGTGCGCATGCGATCTTCTGATCACCCATTCGCATGGCCGACAGGCCGCCGCACGGCTAAACATTCCGTTCTATCGCGCGGGATTTCCGATGTTCGATCGAATAGGCGCTGGGCACCAGCTATGCGTCGGTTATCGCGGCACGCGAGATCTGATCTTCGATATCGCCAATCTCATCGTCGCTGACCGCGAGGAAAATCACCAGCCGACGCCGGATACCTGGCGATCACCGACGCCAGCCTGCAGGTCTGGCCTCCGCAGCTTTATTGGCCCAACAGAGAGGTCATCGCATGAAAGTCGCATTCGCTACCCAGGACTTCAAGCGCGTCGATGCGCATTTCGGCTGGGCCAAGAACATTGCCATCTATGACGTTGGGCCAGATGGGCACGTATTTCTGAAAGCGTTCCAATTCGACGGAGATCTCAAGGAAGACGGCAACGAGGACAAGCTTGCGCCCAAGCTCGAGGCGATCAAGGATTGCGCCATCCTCTACGTCGTTGCCATCGGCGGATCCGCCGCTGCGCGGGTGGTGGCAAACAAAGTACATCCGATCAAGGTGAATAAGCCCGAGAACATCCTGGCGCTACTCGAAAAACTGCAGAGCGTGCTGAAGGGTACGCCGCCTCCCTGGCTGCGCAAGGCGCTGGCAAAGGGCCAGGAGCGCACGTTCGATTTCGAAAAATGAGGACGACATGACCGCGACAGTAGAAATACTGCAAGCAAAGAGCGTCGCTCTCGATGCGCCGTTCGTCAAAGAGCTGGTCAAGATCTGGCGCGCTCAGGATATGTATGGCACCTGGGATGGCAAGAGCGATCTCGATCTGCTCGATCCCTACATACTCGACAAAGAGAAGCGGCGCGCGTTGCCGGTCGTCGGCGATCCCGATCCGGATACGATCTGGCGACTGGAGCTGTTCTTCGATGCAGTTGCGCTGTCGATCGAGAAGGCGACGGGTGTCATGATTCAGCCGATGCTGAAGATGCACCATGAAGGCTTTGGCCGCATGGTACTGATCGGAGGCCGGCTGATCGTAATAAACAAGCAGCTGCGCGATGTGCATCGCTTCGGCTTCGACGATCTGTCAAAGCTGGCTGCCGCGGGTGGCAAATATGTCAGAAGCGGCATCAACATGATCCGGAAATTTCCCTCCCTGGCAAACTATTGAGGAGCAGCTCATGAGCGATCTTGAGACGCTGAAAGCAGAAATGAAAAAGCTGTCGGCTAAGGCCACGCAGGCCAAGATGGATCTGCACGACCTTTCCGAGGAATTGCCCGTCAACTGGACTTCGATTATGGCGGTGGCGCAGAAGGCGCACGATGCCTTTGCCGAACTCGAGCGGAAGCGCGAGGATCTGAAGGCGCTGGAAAAAGAAGGGAACCAAGAATGTCATTTGAAACGCGCGATGGTCGCAACTGGACGCCGGATTACCTGATCTCGATCGATGCCAACCACTGCATCGGCTGTGGCCGCTGCTTCAAAGTCTGCGGTCGGAACGTAATGACATTGAAAGGGATCACCGAGGAGGGCGATCTTGTCGATTTCGATGATGACGACGATGAGATCGAGAAGAAGGTTATGGTGATGGATGACCAGGGCGCCTGCGTCGGCTGTGGTGCCTGTGCCCGAGTCTGTCCGACCGACTGCCAAACTCACGCGCCCGCCTCGGCGGAAGCGGCTTAGCGAGGCTTTTATCTACCTCTCCACGGAGGGAAGCGAGATCGACACCCAACACCGGGGAGGGGACTTTCCATGTGCTGCGCTTACGGATGAGGCCCCGCGCCCCACCCTCCACGAAGGGAGGGAGGATCACTCAATCCAATGTTCGCGCGCCTTCTTCGCAGACCAGTGTGTCTTGACCACCGTCGCACGCGGTTAACCCCCATATGGTGCGCATACTACCCTTAGCGCACTGATCCAAGAGCCCGCAACAGTGCCTGGTCAGCACGCAAAGACGGAAGCTTGCCGGCGCAAGGCCGTGTAGCAGGCAGCGGTCCGTCGGCTGCAAGATACGAAAAGATAGTCTGAGGGGGCCCTGAGCAAGGGTCGTGGGCTTCCGCGCATGCATTGACGTGTTGGACGGGGACATCTGCTTTCACCGGCGTGCGGCTCCTCGAGGACGATGCGTCGGGCCAAAGCTGAAGCCGCGCTCAGACCGGCCGGTTCGCGTTGCGGTTCTTCACGGGCTCCATCCTCTTCAGCCCGTCTTCGTAAGAGATATCGTCAAACGACGCGCCGACATTCTGGGCAGCCTCGAGCAGGCAATCGAGCCTGCCACCTGCATCGAGCCTCTTGATATCGTTCTTGTCGAGGCCGACCAAGTACATCATCTCCTTCCAGACGGTGGATTGATCACACGGCAGCACGTGGAAGGTGATATCGCCGAGCTTAATTCGGTATTTCGCCAACAGGTCTATGTTGTTGCAGAAAATGAAGTAGCTGCCATCAGGACTTAGCGCGCCGTCAAAAACCCTAGCAACATCGGCGAGATAGGCGAAGGAGTGCAGGTAGCCTACTAAGGCTGGAATGGTGTTTGCACCTTCCTGGGCGATCGTCAGTACCTGCTCGATCGAATAGTCGGGCGGCCGTTTCTCGTCCGCGACCTGGGCGTGAAATTTAAGTGCGATATCGCCGCGAAAGCCGAACCGGCCCGGTCTGGTGGTCGCGCCCTTGAATACGGCGTTGAGTAAGCGCGCCTCCTTCTCCAACCGGCCGAGCGCGGTGTTCTCAATTGCAGCCATGCAAAATAGTTCCTCGATCTAAGACAATCGCCGGACACCTCGGCCGGCGAGACACGCAATGCAAGTTGTTTGCCGCTGCGTGCGCTACGCATCATTGGCGGAAACCATGAGAAAAAACGCGCAAGCGCGCGGCAATCCGCAAAGACCCATGTCAGAAACCCGACACGCGTCACAAAGCCAACAGGCGCGACTCGAAAAGATGAGCGTTTTCAACCGCGTGAGCGCTGGCATGCAACTTGCCAATTCGAATGCAACCGACGTGGGCAAAGCAAGTGTGAGTTATGATTAAGATGACGAATAACGCAGTGAATGCGGTCAAGCACGCGATTTCAACGTCGGCACAGCCGGCGAGCGGCCTGCGCATCACGGTTGAGGCCGGCGGCTGCGCCGGATTTAAATACATGATGGGCTTGGCCGACGAGCCGAAGCCTGACGACACCGTGATCGAGCACGACGGGGTCAAACTGTTCGTCGACAACAACAGCCACGAGCAACTCGCCGGCACGACCGTCGATTTTGTGGTGGCGCTGGAGGGCTCTGGCTTCACCTTCGAAAATCCGAACTCAAGGTCGAGCTGCTCCTGCGGCAAATCCTTCGGCTGATGAAGAGAGAGCTCGAAGCATGTTGGACGAGCCCAAACAACGGAAGCAACGCCCGGAGACTGAGAGCGATCGGGAGCAAATCATTCACGCTGCGATCGAGGAGATCCGCCCCAATCTGCAGCGCGACGGCGGCGATTGTCAGCTGGTCGAGATCGCCGGAAGCAAAATCATAGTCAAGCTGACCGGTGCCTGTGTGTTCTGCAAGCTTTCAAACTTTACGCTGGAACGTATTCAGGCGCAGCTTGTCGAAAGGCTCGGCGAATTCGTTCGCCTGATCCCCATCGCTGGCGCCACCAAAGCGCGGCATTGAACGAGGCGCTTGTGTCGGTTTATCTCGACAACAATGCGACAACACGGACAGATCCATGCGTTGTCGAAGCCATGTTGCCGTTCTTCAGCGAGCAGTTCGGCAATGCCTCCTCCACTCATGCCTTCGGGAACAAGGTCGCGGACGCTGTGATTGAGGCGCGCCGCAGCCTGAAGGCCTTGTTAGGGGTTGCCTACGATCATGAGATCGTCTTCACCTCTGGCGGAACCGAATCCAATAACGCCGCCATTCTCTCCGCGCTTGTGACCCAAAAGGGACGGGACGAGATCGTCACCACCTCCGTCGAGCACCAGGCGATCCTGGCGTTGGTCGAACAGTTGGCGACCAGGCGTGTCAAAACCCATCTGGTCCCAGTGGATTCGCGTGGCCGGCTTGATGTTGAGGCTTTTCGCTGGGCGCTTGGACCACGCACGGCGGTAGCGTCGGTCATGTGGGCTAACAACGAGACCGGAACCATTTTTCCGGTAGAAGCTCTCGCCAGGATGGCGCACGCGTCCGGCGCGCTATTTCACACCGATGCGGTGCAGGCCGTAGGCAGGGTGCCGATCGACTTGAAGATCAGTGATATCGACATGCTGTCGCTGTCCGCGCACAAGCTGCACGGACCCAAGGGAATTGGCGCGCTGTATTTGCGCAAAGGCACAAAATTCAGGCCGTTGATCTGGGGCGGAGCACAGGAACGACAGCGCCGCGGCGGAACCGAGAACGTTCCCGGCATCGTCGGTTTTGGTAAGGCTGCGAAGCTTGCGGCAGAGCGCCTGGAGTCGGGGCGCGTTCGCATTGGTGCGTTGCGCGATCGCTTGGAGCAAGCGATGTTGCAGAACGGCCACTGCATAGTCCTCGGCGATGTCAGCAGCCGGCTGCCGAACACAACCAATATTGCCTTCGAGCATCTCGAAGGCGAAGCGATCCTCCATCATCTTAATCGCGCTGGCATTGCCGTTTCGCTCGGATCAGCGTGCAGCTCCGGCTCAATGCAGCCATCTCGTGTGTTGCGCGCCATGAACGTGCCGGCGAGAAGCCTACGCGGCGCGGTGCGCTTTTCGCTGTCGCATGAAACTACTGTCGAAGAGATAGATCTGGTCGTCCGCACTCTGTCCGACATCGTAGCTCGCCTGCGCGCCATGTCGCGGGAGCATGCCAATCCCACCGGCGATCCATCCGATTCACGGAGTTGATTTCATGAAGGTCATGATCCGCCGCTCTCCGGAGGCTGGCCTGTCGATTTACATGCCGAAAAAGGATCTTGAAGAGCCGATCGTGGAATCCGAGCATGAGACGCTGTGGGGTGGTTGGATCAGAATAGCCAATGGCTGGGTGCTCGATCTGCCCAACATGGCGAGCGACACGCCGTTGCCGATCACCATCAATGCCAGGAAGCGTGGCGACAACGCGGATGAGCGATGAGCGCGATCCGGCAAATCGATTTTGTAAACGCGGCCGATGCTGAGGCTATTCTCACTGACGTCGCTGCCAGGCTGCGCGCCGGCGGCATCGTTCCCTATCTCGGACCTGGCGTCGCCGAGTTGTCCAAGCCGGATGTGCCGATGACACCTGAGGCACTGGCTGCCTTTTTCGCCAGTAAGGTCGCGCTGCCGCGCCGGGCCAAGGGCAATCCCTGGGCGTCCGCACAGTACATCGAGAGCAATAAGCATCGATCCACCGTGACGGCATTGATGGCGCAGGCCTTTGCCGCACCGGTCGAGCCGACGCCGCTGCACTATCATCTCGCCTCACTGTCCCTGCCTGTCGTCGTCGATGCTTGGTATGACGGCGCGATGCGCGCGGCCCTTCAAAAACATGGGGGTTGGGGCGAGGTGCAGGGCATCACCCGCGCACGCCTCGGCGAAGACCGCTGGTATCGCTTCTATGATGCAGAAGGCAAAGAGGTCGATCGCGCAGCGGCTGGCAGTTGGAGGACAGTCCTCTACAAGCCGCACGGCGGGGCGCTGCCCGCAGAGAACTTCCTGGTCTCTGACGCAGATTATGTCGAAGTGCTGACCGAGATCGACATCCAGACGCCAATTCCCGAAATCGTCAAGCAGCGGCGGACCGGACGGAGCTTTCTTTTTATCGGCTGTCAGTTCAACGACCAGCTGTTACGCATCTATGCGCGGCAGATCAGCAAGCGCTCAGCCAATGGCCATTACGCAATCGTGGAGCCGGACGCGCTCTCGCGCAACGAGCTGCGCTTCCTGGCCGAGCAGCGCATGACGCCGCTCGGAATTTCGCTTCCACGCGCGGTCGAAATCTTGATCTCTGCCTGAGGGGACCTTGCCTCCTTTCAGCGGAGCTTGCGCGCTGTAAGACGCGAGGTCGTTTGACGCCCCTGATCATATACCCGTGTCGGCGCCGCCCCTTCTGTCACGTTCGCAACAAACTAGAAGAGTCCTCTCGCATGCAACAGGATCGCTAAGATGCTGATATCGGGCAGAAATCCCCGAGGCATCGTTAATGGCACGCGAGTTGCTAAGTCTTACTCGAAGTTTCCGCCTGCACTGAGAATGGCAAATGAATGTGTCTGAATGTAATAAAGCAAGCTCGTTGGGCGGCGGCGCTGACGTCGGCGCGATCATGCAAGCCCATACCGAGCACAAGGGCTGCTGCAGCTCGGGCGGCAAGGGCAAGACGAGCTGTGGATCACAGCACCGCCAAGGCGACCTGCCGATCTCGATCTGGGAAAAGGTGAAGAACCATCCGTGTTACAGCGAAGAGGCTCACCACCATTATGCCCGCATGCATGTCGCGGTCGCGCCGGCGTGCAATATCCAGTGCAATTACTGCAATCGTAAATATGACTGCGCCAACGAATCGCGCCCGGGCGTCGTGAGCGAGAAGCTCACCCCTGAGCAGGCGGCGAAGAAAGTGCTCGCCGTTGCTTCCACCATTCCGCAGATGACCGTGCTTGGCATTGCCGGCCCCGGCGATCCACTGGCCAATCCGGAAAAAACATTCAGGACGTTCGAGCTGGTCGCCAAAGCCGCGCCGGACATCAAGCTGTGTCTGTCGACCAACGGGCTGGCCTTGCCCGATCACATTGACACCATCGCCCGCTTGAACATCGACCACGTGACCATAACTATCAACATGATCGATCCCGAAATAGGCGCCAAGATTTATCCGTGGATTTTCTATAGCCACAAGCGCCACACCGGTATCGAAGGCGCAAAGATTCTGAACGATCGACAGCTGCAAAGCCTCGAGATGCTCACGGAGCGGGGCATCCTGTGCAAGATCAATTCGGTCATGATTCCGGGCATCAACGACCAGCACCTGGTCGGTGTTAACAGGGCCGTGAAGTCGCGCGGCGCGTTCCTGCACAACATCTTGCCGCTGATCTCCGCGCCCGCGCACGGCACCGCGTTCGGTCTCAAGGGCCAGCGGGCCCCGACAGCGCATGAATTGAAGGCGCTGCAGGACGCTTGCGAAGGCGAGATGAACATGATGCGCCATTGCCGCCAGTGTCGTGCCGACGCTGTCGGCCTGCTTGGGGATAATCGCGGCGCAGAGTTCAGTACGGAGAAGATCATGGCGATGGATGTCAGTTACGATCTCGAGAGGCGCAAAGCCTATCAGGCTAAGGTCGAGGAGGAACGCATGGCGAAGGTCGCGGCCAAGCAGGAGAAACTGGCTGACCTAGCGGGCGCGACGAGCGACGTCCGTCTTCTGGTTGCCGTTGCAAGCAAGGGCTCGGGCCTGATCAACGAGCATTTTGGGCACGCCAAGGAGTTCCAGGTGTACGAACTCTCGACATCGGGTGCCAAATTCGTCGGCCACCGTCGCGCCGATCCCTATTGCCAGGGTGGTTATAGCGAGGAGGGCAGCCTTGCGACTATCATCCGCGCCATCAATGACTGCCACGCTGTGTTCGTGGCCAAGATCGGCGGGTGCCCAAAGAGCGAGCTGATCAAGGTCGGCATCGAGCCGATTGATCAATACGCGCACGAGTTCATCGAGAAATCAGCGATCGCTTGGTTCAAGTCATATCTCGAGAAGGTGCAAAGCGGTGAGATCCAGCATCTCGAACGAGGCAACGCGTCAATCCGCCAGGGCGCGCTGATTTCGGCCGCGTAAGGGAGATATCGATGCCGTTCAAAATTGTCGCGTCGCAATGCACGAGCTGCTCGGCTTGCGAGCTCGAATGCCCGAATGTTGCAATCTCAGAAAAGGGCGGAACGTTCGTGATTGACCCTAAGAAATGCACCGAATGCATCGGCCATTTCGACGAGCCGCAATGCGTGGCGGTCTGTCCGGTCGAGAATACCTGTGTGCTCGATCCTTCATTGCCGCGCTATCAGGTGCGGGCATAAGGGAGAAAGGCTCGTGAATTCCACGCTGACGCCGCCTGAGGAAAAGTTCATGAATTGTGGGCTGCGCACTGAGTCAATTTCTACCTGCCCCGTTAAAGCCGCCGGTTTGTTCGGGATTGTCCGCCGATATCAGTTTTGAGCCGGCGCCGGCACCCGGTTGCCTCCTATGACTATGCTCACCATGGCGAACAACGCCCGACCCCTCCGCGCGGCTCGAGATCGCGCAGCGGCCATAGGCGGATCCCTAACCGATCTGCAGTGCGACTCTGATTGGCGGGTCCGCCAGGAATCGGCGACCCGCATGGCGAGTATCGAGTTGGCAGGTCTCAAAGATGAAAACACTAATGCTGTAGAAGGCGCGCGCGGCGGTCTGGCCTGCAAGTCCGCGAGGGAGTGATTCATGAGCAACATCGTCCGCGACAATGATGTGCTCGAGCTAAGAGGCCCACCGTTCTTCAGCCTTGGCGAAAAGGTGCGGGCCAATCGAACCATTCGCAACGATGGCACCTATTTCGGCAAAGAGATCGGCGACATCCTGGCCAAGAAAGGCGAGGTGGGTTACGTCGTCTCCATCGGGACATTCCTGCAGCAATTCTACATCTATGGCGTCGAGTTTCTTGAAAGCGGCAATCGCGTCGGCATGAAACGCAAGGAGCTCGATCTGCTGGACGCGCGCAAGGACCCCGACGACCTGCCGTTGCCGGAAGAGATCGCGCGATGATTGCGTCGCGTCTTCCGAAATACCAATAGGGGCAGCGGGTCAAAGCCGCGGTTGACCTCGTTAACGATGGTTCTTTCCCGATGCGCCGGCTGAAAGGGCTCTTGGTCGGCGCCGGGGGGATCGGCGAGATCGTGAAGGTCGGCATGCAAACCGAAGCGAACTTGCCGATCTATGTTGTAGAGTGCGGTGAGCGGCTGGTCGTCGGTTGCCTTGAAGAAGAAATCGCCATTGCTTTGAGGGGACTTTTCGCGATGAACGCCGCGGTGATGGGAAAGGTAGTAAGCGGTTTGATCGCTCATCCCAACGAGCTCGATCGCAAGCGGATCGAGCGTGCCTTGAGCTCGCGCAAACGCTATCGTTATGTCTCGCCGAATGTGAAGCCGGTAAGGAGTGGCTATCTCATCGAGAGTCTCTGCTGCTCAGGTAATATCGATAGAGACGGCGGCTTGATTGATGTCGCGGTGATCCATCATGACACGATGAGCGCGACATGGAGGCTGTTTCATAAAGATCACGCGCTGGGGCTCTGGAAATTTCACAGCATCCACCGGCGGCTGACCGCAGCGATCGACGAGTTGAACACAGATCCCGAGCAGGTGTTCTGGCAATAACGCCGCTTTGGAACTAATTATGGGAGCTCTGCACCGACGAACTTATCGAAAATCGAACGGATGCTTGCCACAGTGGACGCCGATGCAAGCCGGTTCGCCGAGTTGCGGCGCCGCTTTCCTCAGCTCGCCTGCACGTGCTGTGACGCGTCCGATATGACCGAGCCGCCGTTCCGGAGTTATCCACTCTTCGACCTGTATCTGATCGATGGCTCTGCTCATTGCGTCCAGATCACGGCCGATCCGGCGCGCGCGACGGGTATCGTGCTGGCGGAAAGGAGTACTCCGCGATGACCCCCCTCACTCGCAAAGCATCTCGACGCGGACGTATTCATTCCGATCTCCACTCCCGATGTTACCTTCGCCGAGCTCTCCACCGGGAAAGGCTGCAGTGTTCGCCGCGGATCCGGCGCGAGAGGTGATCGCCTCAGCTATTCGTTTTGCGAGATGGCCATGCCATTGGTCTCGCGAGCGCAAGCGGTATTTGCGGACGTCGACTATTGCCGGGAGCATCGGTTCCGGCGAAGCTCGAAGAGCGTAGCACGGCCAACACACGGGCGATTGTTGCCGGCAATCCCAACAGCCATCTGGCGCCATGCTCGGAGCTGCGGGCGATCGAGCGCCACCAGCTGATGCTACTGGAGGATTTCATCACGGCGATCGGATCGAAAAAAACGGCCAACTCGTCGGTCATTTTGGCGATATCGGTGTGTTCGACTTTGCCCAGCCTCTGGTCCTAACCTCTGGCCGGGGCAGCATAGTGGTGCCGATGATATCGACATGCCGATGGCGTGCTCGCGATCGTGCGCATCTGGATAAATGCTCCTGCGTTACCGTCAGCAGCGCAGCGCCTTATTAGGCCGGCATGAGCGAGTTCTCAGACGCGTTGAGCTTTGCGCAGCTGAAGCGCCTTGAAATCCTGGAAGTGGCGCCGGCTCATCAAGCAGCTCTACAATGGCCATAGGGAATCATTCGAGGGCATCAAGCCGCCCTATGTCGCGCGCGATAGGACCGAGGTGACCTGGTTTCTCTATTTCGTCCATCGCGCGACGCGCTTCACGCGCTCTAGCCGCAACGCCATTTTCGATGATCTGCGCATCGAACAGGTCGAGGCCGCCGCCTATTGTTATCTGATGCATTTGCCGCGTCAATATTTTCACCTAGGCTATAGGCATGGCGTTTTTCTCGTCACGGAGAAGATCGCCATCTCTCGGTGGCGCTGCCGTTTCAGCGCCATCTCACCGCCAATCACATCGAGTTCATCGTGAACGCGATGAAGGACGGGTCCATCAGAATGGGGGGCGCAGGCATCTATTAGTGCCCTGGGACGCCATCAACCGGCAAAAGGAGGATCTAATGTCGAAAGTCCCGGCCTTGCCGCGTAGCAAAATGATTGAGGTCTCTGAGGGCACGTCACTCACTCTTGATGGCGGGGCTGGGCGCCGAAATCGCCATTCCACAGAAATGCAAGAGCAGGCCAAATTCGGATGCCTGCACTCAACGTCCAGCAAGCCCGCAAGTGACTCCAGCGCAAAGGGAATGAGAAAGCCCAATGGTCGTGGGTGTCGGCTCCAGGCCACGGCACGCCGGTCGACCGAGGTGCTCGGAACCGGAAGCATCATATCGGGCTCTTGGGGCTGCGGCTCGAGTTTCTTTAGGCTTGGCCAGGGTGGAAGGCGGAAGGCTCCGCAACGGATCATTGTTCCTCGAACGGGACGGTGCCCGGCAAAGCTATTGCCCTAACATGGGTTTGATTTTCTCCGCGAAAGCCTACCGGCCGCTATCTGCTGGCCACGGCGTGTCTCGGCTGTTCCGGGCCGCGATCGATACCGCCGAAAAATAAGCTCGTTGCGTGCGGCTGTTCGGTGTATCGCTCCGGCGGGGACAAAACCCGCGCCTCAGATCGTCGACAGCTGCGCGTCAGCTTACGGTCAGCTACGCCGCTTAGTATGGTCCCTAGGACTTGAGCGGCACGAGCTCAGCAGTGCCCGACCTTTGCCGAGAGGAGAGCGAATTTATGTATGGCCGAATCGTTGGCTCATCCAGCCAATCCACCAGCGCTAGCCAAGTTGATGATTCGAGACAGTCGGCAGATAGCGACAGCTTTGCGGAAAGGCTTGCAGAAACGACGTCGAATTCTGGTTCAATTTCAGGGCCGTACTCCCTTCGATCCCGACCTCCCATCGAGGAGATCGATCGGTCTTCCTTCAGGAGAGAGATGAGGGCTTTTTATGGTGATGATATCAAGCACATTGCCGATAACCCGCAGGACTACTCGGAATTCGTGTCATCAAAAGCTGAGCGCACAGCACAAGTTGCCAGAGTCTACGGCCACACCGACGAAGATACGGACAAGGCGCGATATTTCAGCTATCAGCTAGGCGACAAAGTTGTTGGGCTTCTAAGAACAGAAGGCGGACGCCGAGTCAGAGGAGAGCGTTTCCAGCAACAGTTCCCCGGGCGGGACAGGATCACATCCGTTGTAGATCTACGGGTTACTCATCCTCTTGTTGAGAACGCAGGCGATATTCTGCTGGAGCATCAACTTCGCGTTGACGGCGAACGACCGTTGCTCATGTCACGTCCTGCTTTGCCAGATATGGAGTCCCGTCTAATGGAGATGGGTTTTATCCACATGGGTGATAATCGCTGGGTGCTTGACCCTACTCAGCATCCCGAAAAGTGGACGAGGAATGCTGGGGGTGAATGGCAGCGGGCAGACAAAGGTCCGCTGTACCTTGTCAAGGCTGAGAGTCGTGGCACCGATAGTGAAGCAAGTGTCGAAACAGATTCGGGTGAAGCAAGAGTCGAGACCGACTCGTCTGACGATGACCCTTCTTGGTACTTCGAGCGCCTTAATCTCGGCTCAGGATCGGCTGCTGACTGACTCATGGTAGACGAGACCAGACCTGCAAGTAGTTAGCTGTGACCATCGCGCACCCGCGCGAGTAGCCCTAAAGCGGGGGCGCACGCGGATGAGCGTGCTCTACTCACTTCGCCCGCTTCGCCCGGGCGTATAGCTGGCCTCGCTTCGGCGGGCCAGCATGGATCTGCGGCGGCTTGACCAAGGTTCCAAACTCGTCCTCTTCCCAGGCCCATTGCCTCACTAAAAATGTTTCCGGACAACTTCCCTGTCGTGTCTGGGGCGGAGCTGCCGAATCGTTCGGTGGCTGCTATGGCAGGGAAGATCAGCATGCGCGCAAAGCGCGAGATCACATCAGCGCTGGCCGAGCGTTATCGAGCGGGCGGTCGGCGCGAGAAGGGACGGATCCTTGACAAGCTTTGCGCCATCACGGGATGGCATCGCAAGCAAGCGATCTGGGCACTGTCAGTGGACGGGTCATCGGTATCGGCCGTGCTGCGGTGGCGGCGCCGGACTTACGGGTCTTCCATTCGCGATGCACTGATTGCGCTATGGGATGCCTCTGACCGGCTCTGCAGTAAGCGGCTCGTCGCGATGATCCCGTTTTTCGCTTCCGGCACTTGAACAGCACGGCAGATTGAATCTTTCTGCCGAGGAGCGGTCGCTGGTTTTGAAGGTGAGCGCGGCGACGATCGAGTGCGCACGTTCAATGACTGGGGAACATCTCCACCGGGTTACTGCGAAGCGGATCTGGTTGCGCATGGCGGCATGTCCGTATCCGGCGCGTTCATTCAAACGCTAACAATGGTGGATGTCGCAACGGGGTGGACCGAATGCCTTCCGCTCGTCGTGCGTGAAGCAGCTCTTGTGGTCGAGGCTCTCGACCGCGCGCAGAACCTATTTCCCTAGCCCGTTCGTGGCCTCGAGTTTGACAACGACAGCTTTTTCATGAACGACACGGTCGTGTCATGGTGCCTGCCGCGCGGCAATTTGGGTGGAAGCGCGTATTGCCTTATGGACGAATGCTCCCGAGGACACGATCGTTGCCTCATTTATTTTGCTCCCAAGAAGACGGACGGTCGATGTGGGGAAGGCCGGTCGTGGAGCTGGTCGGGGTTGCGCAACGACCGGCCTTCCCCGTGCCGAAAGCCGGCGCTGTTATGGCGCAACCGGTGTGTCGATCCGGGTCGCATGAGACGCCGATCCAAACAGTCCCTTTGACGGCACCGCTTGGCCGCGCCTGTGCCTCCGCCACAAGGCCGCTTAGCGTTTGATCCACGAGCGCGATAAAGCGCGTTGAACGAGAAACGAAGACGAGGCCTTCTCCAGGTGCCGGCTTCACGATGTAGCGCTCGTCGGAAATGTTGAGTGCATTGAGAGCCGATTTGAATGCATCGAAGCTGATCGGATTCAGTACAAGGAAACGACTTTGCGCCTTGTTTGCAGCAGATACGTACAGCACAAGTCCATCGTAGTACCATTGAAGATTATAGAGGTAGGAAAAACGTTCAAGGAACTGGCGCGGTGGCAGATCCGGCATTCGCCCCCGAATCCGGCCCTTCACCTCGGAGCTGATATTGACTCTGATGTTGAGGTTGTTCCCGAATTCTTGGAGTGCGGCAGAGAGGCCCTGATCCCGAACCGTATAGCTATAGGGCGTGGAAGGCAGAAACAGCGGAGCGCCGAACGCCTCGGCCATTCCGCTACAAACGAAAACTCCGTCGCTGCTCGCGCTCTGTGTTCGTCAGTTTGTCGTCAGGTCGCCTCTCCACAGTGTTGACTGGCTAATCGGTAACAAACGGTTAGTCTAATTAACGCGAGACCAATTAATCCGTCCATTCTGTTCGGCGCTGCGCCTCTTTCTCCCAATCCAGCCGAGGGTCTCTCCGGGGCTTTGCAGTCGGCGATCATCAGCTGGATGACGCGTCATTCAGTTCAAGGATGTAGCCGATTCCGCGCGCTGTCTTGATCCGTACTGTTGCTCCCGACTGGGTCAAATGACAGCGTAAGCGGTAGATCCCAACTTCAAGGGCATTGGTTGAGACCTCGTGGTCAAACGCATAGAGGCCATCCTCCAGGGAGACGCGTAGCACAGTGCGGCCGGCGCGGCTGAGCAGATGCTCAAGAATGCACAGTTCGCGGCGCGCGATCCTAAGCGGCCGACCATCAACTGACACTTCTCGGGTGATCGGATCGAAACTTAGATTTCCAAATGTGATGACCGGGGCGGTCGTTTGGTTTGATCGCCTCAGAACGGATCGCATGCGGGCGATCAGCTCATCAGTAGACAAGGGCTTGGGCAGGAAATGGTCCGCACCACTATTGAAAATGGCTATCCGCCTGCTGAGATCATTGAGGCGGCTTATGATTATGGTGGGCATCGAATGTCCGTCCCGCCTCAACTGCTTCAGCCAATCCAGGCCGTCGCCGTCCGGCAAAAGCAACTCGAGCAGGAGCATGTCATAGCTGGCACAATCAAGAGCCGCCCCGGCCTCATCTAACGTGCATGTCACATCAACGGCGAAACCGTAGTCCGAGAGCGCTTCTTGTACAGCGCGCGCAAGGCCCGCCTCATGATCAATGATTAGCGTTCGCATTCATCGCCTCCCGATGCCAACGCCACTGAACACATCACGATTGCTCATGAAGCCGAGCGGCATCGAGCGCTCCTGCTCCAGCGTAAACCTCGTTATCAAGTGCGGTCTACAGCAGTCGCCCAGAACTGCCGAACCGATCGTCAGTTGGGCGAGGGCACTATGAACGTCGTCAGAACAGGCCTTCGAAGACAACACGCAATACAGAATAGCTGGAACTTCAGCTGAACTGACGTGAGAAATCCACACTTGGAGCTCCCCATGCTAGCCTTAAGTCCGCCGTGGCTCTTACTCTGCTGTCGACTTGCGAAGCGAGCTAATCACGGCAGAAACAACTTTGAGCGCGTATAGAAGATTGCCCGTTCCCGTCGATGGCCAGAAGCCGCCAACGGGAAACAATCCCTCCGCCCCGCGGTAGGAAAAGAGGTGTCGAGAAGCGGTGAAAGACATAAGGAATTTCAACAATCGCGACGTTCGGTGACCTGCACCCTGCCCACCGGCTGGCGCGGTACAGTGAAAAAACGGGACTCCGTCCAGCAGCGGCGTTGTCACGCGCATTATTTAGGCAGAGTTCCTGTCCGCACTCCGCCTTTCGTGTCGTATTGCAGCGGGCCGATGTCCGGCTGGGATTAAACTTCTCGTCCCGCTCTGAACGGGCAACCCGAACACACCCAGCTTCGTTCTCGAGCCATTCTCGCAGCAATGGGCGCAAATTAGGCGGTACTAGAATCTCGCCGTGGCCATAGCCTGCGATGACAGCAGCCGTTCGGACTGCGTCTTCGAGCAGCGTGACGAACTCGATCGGCATGATCATAACCGATTGCAACATTCCCAATCCTTGTTTACTTGTCAGAAAGGCTTCGTGCCACGGCGATTAAGTGACATTTTGTCACAAAGACTACAACCTGACGCAGCGTGCGATGCAAGTCGCTTCGCAGGCCGATCGCATGAATCCAGCTGCTGAAGTAGCTGCAGAGAAGGATCGATATAGCGCGACAATCTGGTGGAAGCGCGTATTGCCTCATGGAGGAATGTTCCCGAAGACGCGATCGTTGCCTCATTTATTTTGCTCCCAAGAAGACGGACGGTCGGTACGGGGGAGGCCGGTCGTGGAGCTGGCCGGGGTTGCGCAACGACCGGCCTCCCCCGTACCGGAAGCGGGCGCTGTTACCGCGCAACCGGTGTCTCGTCGAACCGCTCCGCATGATCTGCCGATCCAAACAGCGGCGCGCTTGCCTGCTCGCTGCGCCAGGATTTGAGGCGGCGCTGAAGCGTTCGCAGCAGCTTATCCGGGTACGCGCCCGGATATTCCGCTTGTAGCCTTGTCAGGAGCTCGGCGCCGGTTCGCACGGCTCGGCCTTGAACCACTCCTGCAGCTGTGGGGTCGCCTGAACGAGCGGATCAGGGCGACGACGACCTCGCTTCGCTTTGAGGATCGGCCGGTCCGTCGGTCGAGATGCGCCCTCTTTCCAAGCCGTTCGCAAGCTGGCGAGGAACAAGTCGATTGGCGGGGCCGCAGTAGTCGAATCGCCCGCCGACCTCACGTCGGCAAGGTCGGCCAGACGTTGCTGCGCAGACCGAATGTCACGCAGCAACGCGACCGCGTCCAAGCTGACGCAGATTTCCTGCAGTCGGGCCCGAACCGCATCGGAGGTATGTGGGTCGGCTGCCAGCCGCTGATGCGGCGTCGTCGGCGCACTATAAGATTTACGGACGTGCGCGCCATCGCGCTGTTTTGCGATCAGCTTGAACGACGGCTGGAAGAAGTTCACGAACAGGCGCACTGAGCGATAGAGTTCTGCGAGCAACGCAGCCGCCTCGAGCCCTTCAAACCGCCGATAACCAACCATCCGTCGGACCACGGCTCCGTTCTTCTGTTCGACAAACGCCTGGTCGTTCTTGCGGTAGGGTCGGCACCGCGTGAACACAATGTTCGCCTGCTCACAATACGCTTTCAGCGTTTCGTTTATGAACACGGTATCATTGTCGGTATCGATGCCCTGCAGCGAGAACGGCAGCTGTCGGCGAAGTTCTGTCAACACGGTGCTCAGGAGCGTTTGCTCGCGCACCAGCAACGGCGCACACTCCGTCCAACCGGTCGCAATATCGGTGAGCACCAGCGTCTGGATAAAACTGCCGCGCGCCGAGGGCCCGCTGTGGGCGGCCAGATCGGCGTCGACAAAGCCCGGCGCCGGATCCTTCCAGTCGGCGGACGTCCGTACCGGGATGCTCCGTCGCAATGCGCTCGCCACCGGCCGCCGGCGTTGGCGTCCACCCTCCTGTCGGATCTTGCCCAGCGCCCGATCGATCGTCGACGCGCTCACCGCCAGCAGCTTCGCGCGGATTTCAGGCGCCAGGCCCATGTGGCCGTTCCGTTCCATCGATTCGATCAGGAGCGGCAGCAGCGCTTTCAGTCTCTTGCCGCAAATCCGGTCCGATGCCTCCCAAAGAACAACCAGCGCATTTCGTTCAGCTTCCTCGTAAATCCGGCGACGCGTGCGCCGAACCGAGGATTGCCCGATATCGCCTCGGAGCAGGCGCATCGCATGCTTTCGATGGAAGCCGGTCACAACCACACACTCGTCGAGAATTCGCGCCTTCTCCGCGCGGCTCGCCTCTCTGTAGCGCTGCCCCACAGCGGCCGTCAGCTCTCTTGGAGTCGCCATGCTCAGTTGCCTCATTGTCGCCCCCGCAGTCCCATCCACTGGGGAGCAAATTACGTGAGGCAATGGCCCAGCATTCAGGAACATTTCAGGCGACGCAATGCGCGCTTCCACCCAAATTGCCGCGCGGCAGATCGATGAGAACCAGCTCACCTGTCTGTCGAACTTCGTACATTGTTCAATGGTTTGGCCTCGTATAGCTCTGAGCTGGCTGTACACCCCAGACAGGTGTCCTCCTGTGATGCGCATTGTAGTATGGGGCTGGGCCAATCTGCTCCGGCGCTCGGCGGAGGCCGAGATGCTGCGGGGCGGTGCGACGCCCGACATGGTCGGAGCCTCGCTGCGACTTCGTTCGCCCGATATGTGTTTTCGGCATAAAATAAGCCCTCCGTTTCCGGGGTGATCGGCATCAATCAGGCTCCAGGACACGGATCGTGCCCCGTGGCGTGGTGTAACTGACGGCAGGTCACCGCCAATACTCCGGCGGGTCGGAAGGCATCAGCCTGCCACGGCGGGCAAGCCAACGATGGGATCATCGCTCAAGGGCGCGATGGTTTCCAGTGTCATGTAGCGGGCGCGCTGGACCGCCCATTCGTCGTTCTGCTCGAGGAGGATCGCACCGACCAGGCGGACGATGGCATCTTCATTGGGGAAGATGCCGACGACCTCGGTCCGCCGCTTGATCTCGCCGTTGAGGCGCTCGATCGGATTGGTAACCGGTATGAGATGTCTCGGTGCCAACGTTCCGCTGCGGTATTCTACATCGTAGCGTATGGTGCGACCATCGGAACAGAGGCACCGGGAGCACGATGTGCGGGCAGGCCGATACACACGATGAGCCGAGAGCTCGAGTTAGTAGCTGGCCGCCTCTGCGACTCGCCCGGTTGCGCCGAGAGCGCGAATCCGTAGTTGTCGTGTCGCCCGACAGCTCCCGTCATGTATCTGGCAGGAGGAGGTGCGAATGCGACGGGTAATTGGCATTGATGTCCACCGAACCTTCGGGGAGGTGGTGTTTTGGGAAGACGGCAGGCTCCGACATGCGGGCCGCATTGATATGACGCGGACTGCGTTGGAGGGATTTGGCAAGACCCTGCTGGCCAGTGATGAGGTGGTGGTCGAAGCGACCGCCAACAGCATGGCGGCCTCGCGAGTGCTGGCGCCGTTCGTGGCACGGGTGATTATCGCTAATCCGCTGCAGGTGAAGGCGATCGCCCAGGCTCACGTCAAGACCGACAAGATCGATGCCGGCACGCTCGCCAGTCTGCAGGCGGCCGGGTACCTGCCGCAGATCTGGACACCTGATGCGGAGACTGAACGCAAGCGTAGGCTGGTGGCGCGGCGCTACCAGGTCGTGCGGCACCGTACGCGGCTCAAGAACGAGGTGCATTCGATCCTGCACGCGCACCTGCTCCCGAAGTGCCCGCACGCCGATTTGTTCAACGCTCGCGGCCGGGCGTGGTTGGCCGCTCAACAGCTGCCAGACGATGAGCGCGCGGCGATCGATCGGCACGTCCGTGAGCTTGACCGGCTGGCGGAAGACCTGGCCCTGCTCGACCGCGAGATCGCGCAGAACGCCATCGACGATTCCGCGGTCAACCGATTGATGACGATCACCGGCGTGAATCTGGCGGTCGCCGCCGGCATCGTGGCGGCGATCGGCGACATCAGCCGGTTCAACAGCCCGCAGAAGCTGGTGAGCTATTTCGGGCTGAATCCGCGGGTGCGGCAGTCCGGGCTGGGAGCCGCCCACCACGGCCGCATCAGCAAGATCGGCCGCAGTCATGCGCGTGCCATGCTGGTTGAGGCGGCTTGGGCCGCGGCCAAGGCGCCCGGTCCACTGCATGCGTTTTTCGTTCGCATCCGCGCCCGGCGCGGCCATCAGATTGCCGCGGTGGCTGTGGCTCGCAAGCTCACGGTGCTCTGCTGGCATTTGTTGACGAAGGGCGAGGATTACCTGTGGGCGCGCCCATTGCTGGTCGCCAACAAGACCCGCGCGATGCAGCTTCAAGCCGGGCATCCACAACAGAAAGGCAGCCGGCGCGGGCCAGCCTATGCCTACAACATCAAGGCGCTGCGCGACCGCGAGATGTTGATTGCCGCCCGGGCAGAGCAAAGCTACGAGCGCTTGGTGACGCAATGGAAACCACGGCGGCCAAAAACCGGCGCGCGGGCGCCTCAGCTCGGCAGGACAAAATAGGGCAGCCTGGTGGCGCTTGCAGCCGATGCGCCACGCTTCGCCACGAGGTCGCCCGCGCCTGACAACCATAACCGCGGCTGACGGCAAGATCTAGCCAGGCCAGGAACGCAGTCCCGTTCCACGCCAGCGTGCCGTCGTGCTCGGGCCGGTCAAGGCCAAGCCATACGGTGGCCGCAAATGCGGCCAGCCTTGACCGCCCCTGCGCGCGTCGGCTGCGAGATCGGTGGCCGGGACGGAAGAATGGCCAGCAGCGCGACCGAACAAAAGAATGGACTTACCGCGATCTCCGCAATCGTTGCTTCGGCCATGAAGAAATCGCTTGTCCATCTCATCCGTCGAGTGCAGCTTGGCGCGGTGCGGAGCCGGGAAGCTCATATAGGCGAGTACGTCGGGCTCGGCTTCATCCATGAAGGCGGCGAGCTTGGGCAGCTTGGGACGGAGCTGGTCGGCGACCTTGCGCCACTGCATCCTGGCCGCTTCGGCGTCATCCTGGGCGAAAGCGGTGGCGATGAAGGCGGAGACGACGCGCCTTCCGCTCTTGCCGGCATGCGCCAGGACATTCCGCATGAAGTGGACGCGGCAGCGCTGCCAGGTGGCATTGAGCACCTTGGCGACGGTAGCCTTGATGCCTTCGTGGGCATCCGAGATCACCAGCTTGACGCCACGCAGGCCGCGGCGCGCGAGCTTGCGCAAGAACGCGGTCCAGAACGTCTCGGCCTCGGACGGGCCGATGTCCATGCCGAGAATCTCGCGCCGCCCGTCGCTGTTGACGCCCACCGCGATGATCACGGCCACCGAGACAATGCGGCCATTCTGGCGCACCTTCACGTAGGTGGCATCGATCCACAAATACGGCCAGTCGCCCTCGATCGGGCGGGCGAGGAAGGCCTTCACCTTCTCGTCGATCTCACCGCAGAGCCGGCTCACCTGGCTCTTGGAGATTCCGCTCATGCCCATGGCCTGCACGAGGTCGTCCACCGAACGGGTCGAGACGCCCTGCACGTAGGCTTCCTGGATTACGGCGGTCAGCGCCTTCTCGGCCATCCGGCGCGGCTCCAGGAAACCCGGGAAGTAGCTTCCTTTGCGCAGCTTGGGAATGCGTAGCTCGACCGCGCCGGCACGCGTCTCCCAGGTCCGGTCACGGTAGCCATTGCGCTGGGCCAGACGCTCGGTGTTCTTCTCGCCGTAGGCCGCTCCGGTCAGTCCGGCTACTTCCAGCTCCATCAGCCGCTGGGCGGCAAAGCCGATCATCTCGCGCAAAAGGTCAGCGTCTGGGGCCTTCTCCACGAGCGCGCGAAGGTTCATCATCTCGTCGGTCATCGGTGGTTCCTCGAATCAGGTTGGTGTCAGCAACCCGACCCTACCGGCGAATTGCCGGTGACCACCGCAAAGCCGTCCGCCCGCTACGGCGCTATTTGAGGGCGCGCGTGCGGACGGCTTTGCTCTACCGAGCTACACCACTGCTGGGGACACGACCAGGACACGAGTGCACAGTGGCTTACATCAGGTTATGTAAGCCGAGGTTCGGATGCTGGTTGTGGAGACGATTGCCAAGATCCGTCGCGCCGTTTTGTTGATGATCATCGGACCAAGGCGATCTGACGAGAACATGGCTTATCGCAGAAGCTGGTTCGCAAAGGTCATCCGTTCTGAAGACGACAAAGTTCCGGTAGGAGCGAGAGAGCAGCCGTACCAGAGATGGGCCGCCTGAAGTGCCGAACCTGATCGGTTGCTAGTCGCGAGGAGAGGAAGGCGTCGCGGAGCGCCGAGGCTGATCGGGTTACTCGAAGAGCTTTGCGGCGTGGGTTACGCTGGTGGCTACGGATGAATGCGCGCTCGGGGCGTCTCCGCAACCCCGCAGCGCGAGCGCTCATAGCAGAGCATCTCGATCAAAAGGACCTGGATGCTGATGAGGGAGCCATTCCAATGCCGACTACAGATGATCTGTCTTTTTGAAACAGGGGGCTTCATGGGCTGATCGTTGTCGCCGGCCGGAGCAAGCTTCAAACTGCATTGAGCCTGCGGCAAGGCACCAGCGTCAAGGTTGAAAGGGTGTCGGCAGCCAATCGAACTCGCCGGTGGCCGATCGCTTTAGCGAGCTAGTCTTGAATGGTGAGGTGTGAGGGAGGGGCGCTGGCGCGCTCCTCCATGAACAAAACCAATCGCTTATTTAAAGCAATATTCTGGCATGACACTCAAGCAATAGAAAGTGCTGTTCAGCGGCCATCTGCTGGATGACCTAGCGGATCTGCGAGTCTGCGATTTGTTCGAACCATCGCATGCTCAGGCTCCCACACCAGCGCCACATCTCACCTGACTGTCGGGTTTCCGCCCTCCGCAATCGGCAACTGACGTCGCGTTCTAGGCGACACGAGGCGATTCTATGGATTCGATGCCGGTGCCACATGCCGCCTCACAGAATCTTTCGCCCGCGGCTTGATAAACTATCGTGTCGAGGACGCATCGTCGCCGTCACAGAAGCCAGTAATCGCCGCGGGGCTGAAGGCCCGTCTCAGTACATCTTTTGTGCAGTGATTGTCGACAAATGCAGGCCGTTGGGGTTGGCGTAACGATTGGTGAGGCTTTGGAAAAACCTATCCATCTGGCCTGGTTCAACAGTAAATTCTCCGTAGTTAGGATCGAAGAGCGTGGTCATTCCATTCGATGCCGACGTCGCAATTGTGTGTCTGTCACCTTCGGCGAAACCCAAGCTGAGCAAATACTTCGACCCGTCGGCGGTGATTTTGGTCATGATGCGCGAGAAGCTCGCCGGCTCGTCGAACCTGTATACCTTGTCTCTTTCGGAGGGATGCAAGCCCGCTTCACGGAAGATGGTGGTTTTTGCCTCAACGTTCGCCTGAGAAGATCCTGTTCCCTCGCTTCGTAAAAAACGATTGAGGTCTAGAAACCGCTGCTGCCGCTCAGCCGCCGAGTCGTGCCCGTCCGATCCGGGTAACAGCGCAGTCATTCGGGATCTCGGGCTGTTGTGGAGATTGGTGAACCACTCCGCAGTAAGCCCAACGCAGATGCCGTCTACATTCGCCTCCGGCAATTCGGCCGTCCTGTATTGGAAGACGGAGGTGCTCGGTCTCGCTGGAGAAGACGAACGGGGATTTGATGAGAGAGAGGATGTACTGAGGTCGGAGGAGTGTGAACGCTGAAAATGTGCATCCGAGGTATGTGGCTTACTGCAGCAGAGCCCCATTCTGTCGGGCAACTCCCCAGATGGCAGATTCCTCCGCAGCGCGAGATCCTTAAGTGTTTCCACAAAGCTGTCGGCATCCACTGCCTGACTGAGTTCGTCAGCTTCGCTAGCGCGTGTGCATGAGCTACCGATTCGATTGTACATCATAATTCGCGTTTCCTTTCTCACGTCCCGTCGCAGCGTTCGGGCTGCCAAGGCCCTGCTGCGAATGATACTCAGGCAAGCTGACGACGAGCTGACGGACCGGTGTTCTCCAGCAGTCGATGGGCGCAGCCGAGCCAGCGGTAGGGGCTTTGTCGACGGCGCGCGGCCGGGGTCTCGCTACGATCGATTGCTGTGCGAACCTGGGCCGACGCATGGCTGCGAGAGCCTGAGCTACGTACTAACCGCGAGGCTGCCTGTCAAGCGACGTCCGGATTTGACCCCGCATATTGCCTCAGATGACAATGTTACCGAAGCGCACCCTGGTGTCTCCTGAATCAGCTGCCGCGAGTCCGAGCAAGCCGCTCGCGAAGCGCGCCCTCCAGCGCGCCGTAGCGAGCGAGCGGCTTGCGGTGATTCGGCGAAAGAACCTGTTGGGATTAGATACTCAGACACGAAGCTTGGACCGATAATGTGATCTCTGTGCTGCTGATGAGCTGTCGAGCGGCCTTTGATCGCCAATTCTTCAGCAATCGCTGCACCGTACGCCGCTGCTGGCCGCCGAACCGACCGGGCGCATGCGCTTCCAGCCGAGAGAGAAGATCGACTGCGGACAGGTGCGGAGCCGCGGCGAGCCATTCCTCGATGATAGGAATGTAGGGGTCGAGCATCGATGGCCGACGTGGCACAGGCTTGCGCCGAACATAACGGCGCCGATGAATGCCCCGCTGCTCACCCTGTTTCCAACCATCGCCGAGCTCTCGGGCAAAGGCCGCCAAGTCGCTTTGCACCGGCGCGACAGTCATCGCTGGCTTTCTAAAGCGTGATGGCATTAAGTTCGATAGCCCGAATTTTTGAGGTAGTTGGCGCACTCCTCGGAGGTGAAGGCATCGAGTGCGTGGCCGATTGCGGTGCAGACCGCATCGACGGTTCGGGCGGCAGCTTTGCGGAGCAGGTGCTTGAGCTTGGCAAAGACCTGTTCGATCGGGTTCAGGTCGGGCGAGTATTTTGGCAGGAAGAAGAGTTTGGCGCCGACCGAACGGATAAGCTGGCGAACTGCTTTGCTCCTGTGGCTGCCGAGGTTGTCCAAGACGACGATATCGCCGGGTCGAAGGACGGGCAGCAGAACCTTCTCGACATAGGTCCGAAAGCTCCCGCCGTCGATCGGCCCCTCGATGAACCATGGCGCATCGATCCGGTCATGGCGCAGGGCCGCCAGGAAGGTCATGGTTTTCCAGCGGCCATGGGGAACCTTGGCGTGAAGTCTGCGCCCGCGCGGCGCCCATCCCCGCAGAGGCGCCATGTCGGTCCTGGTCCAGGTCTCGTCGATGAAGACCAGCCGTTCAGCTTCGACGCGACCTTGATATTTTGTCCACTGGGCTCGCCGCCGCGCGACCTCGGGACGATCGCGTTCGCCAGCCGCCACGCTTTTTTTTGAAGCTGAGCTTCTCGGCATGAACGAAGTCCCACACCGAGTGGTAGTCGACCTTCAGACCGCGCTCGGCAAGCTCGGCAACGAGCCCGCGTATGGTAAAATCGCCGTCCTTGATCCGTCGCGACAGCCAGACCGCGTGGTCTCCCGAAACCGCCTTCGGCTTGTGCCCACCCATCTGGCCGGGCTCAACGCTGCCGGTCTCCTCGACCCGCTGCATCCAGCCGATGGCAGTGCTGATCGCCACCCCAAACTGTTTGGCCGCCCGATTGCGCGACATCCCGCCCTCGATCGCGGCCACGACACGCTTGCGGAGATCCAGAGAATAAGGCTTGCCCATCCATGCTGGCCTCCAATCCAGCCAGCATGCTGAATCAGAAATCCACTGATTTGGGAATCCCAAATCGATTCAACCTAACCCCATCCCGCTTTAGCCCGCTGATCAACGCGCTTGCCCAGCTCATTTTGAGCGTCCCGCATCTGTGCCAGCAATGCCACCGGATCAAGCGTGCGGTAAATCTCCCGCAGCCGACGTTTGAAGGCCTCATTGAGCCTCGGGTGGACCAATGCTCTTTCGTACGGCGTAGCGGGAGGAAGATAGCGCTTGATCACCTTGGCACCTTCGCGGTGCTTTTCCTTCAGCTTAAATGAGGGCTGGAAGAAATTGATGTGCAGCCGTGCCGCCGCAAACAGGCGAGCTAATGAGCGAGCGGCACCAATGCCTTCAAACCGCCCGTAGCCCACCAGGCGGCGAACGATAGCTCCGTTCTTTTGTTCAACGAACGCCTGATCGTTCTTCTTGTAGGCCCTGGAACGAGTGACTTCGACATCGTGAGAGCGGCACCACGATACGACCGTGTCGTTCATGAAGGCGCTGTCGTTGTCAAAATCGAGCCCGCGAACGGGCCAGGGAAATAGGTTCTGCGCGCGCTCGAGAGCCTCGACCACAAGAGCTGCTTCACGCACGACGAGCGGAAAGCATTCGGTCCACCCCGTTGCGATATCCACCATTGTTAGCGTCTGAATGAACGCGCCGGATACGGACATACCGCCGTGCGCGACCAGATCCGCTTCGCAGTAACCCGGCGGAGGTGATCCCCAGTCATTGAATGTGCGCACCGGGACTTGCCGCCGTACGGCACTGGAAAAGCCCGCCCGCCGTCGGCGTCCTCCGGCTGCGGCGATCTTTACATCGCTCAGCAGGCGATCGATCGTCGCCGCGCTCACCTTCAAAACCAGCGACCGCTCCTCGGCAGAAAGCTGCAATCTGCCGTGCTGTTCAAGTGCCGGAAGCAAGAACGGGATCATCGAGACGAGCCGCTTACTGCAGAGCCGGTCAGAGGCGTCCCATAGCACAATCAGTGCAACGCGAATGGAAGCCCCGTAGGTCCGGCCCCGCCGCCGCGGCATGGCCGATCCCGATGCGCCGTCCACTGACAGTGCTCGGATCGCGTGCTTGCGATGCCATCCCGTGACGGCGCAAAGCTCGTCTAGGATCCGTCCCTTCTCGGGCCGCCCGCCCGCCCGATAACGCTCGGCCAGCGCTGATGTGATCTCGCGCTTTCCGCGCATGCTGATCTTTCCTGCCATAGCCGCCACCGAACTGATTCGGCAGCTCCGCCCCAGACTCGACAGGGAAGTTGTCCGGTAACATTTTTAGTGAGGCAATGCGGGGGTCAATTTTCCACGTCGCCCGACAGGCTGCCGGCGCAGTGTTCGGGCAACCAGACTAGAATGGAATTGCTGGAGGTACACCCGGGACGCTCTCGGGGAATTGGCCGACGCTTACTGCGACCACGCGATCTTTGCGGTAGAGGTTGAGACGGGCGGCTTTTCGGAGCGGCGTGGCCAATTCCATCTCGAAGCCGCAGACTCAGCAAATTGCGTCGTCCAAATTAAAAATCTCTCCCGCAAACTCCATCATGCCTCGACAGGTGCCGACCGCGAAGGCAACCCTGCACCCGGCGCGTATCTTAGAAGCAAAGATCAACGATCTGTATTTCGTCCTCCTGAAAATCACGGCCGAGTGACGTCCTTCAAACATTCCGTAGCAACTTCCGTTGTGCGCATGGGCGTATTTAGATGGCCCACGGTGCGGCTCTCCTAGCAGGCCGGAGAGCTGTGATTGTTGTTCGCTTTCTAACAACGCCCGAGCGGCTGTCACTTTCAAAACAGCTTCCACCTGGCGTTGGGTCGTGTATTTCAAAGCGTAATCAGAAGCTTAAACACCAGAGGCAGCGCTGGCATGGTGGTTGCTATGAGCTCACCGCAACACTGAGTGAGGGCTGAGTGCACGCCGACGCGCACTCCCCTTGAACCCGTGTGCCCTGTTTCTGAAAAAAGAAACAACCTCGCGCGCAAATCGCGCAATCTTTGCCAATCGGTTGATGGAGAGCAACATGGCTTCACTGAGACAAATCGCATTCTACGGCAAGGGTGGCATCGGCAAGTCGACCACCTCGCAGAACACGCTGGCGGCGCTAGCCGAGATGGGCCACAAGATCTTGATCGTCGGCTGCGATCCCAAAGCAGACTCGACCCGCCTCATCCTGCACGCGAAAGCCCAGGACACGATTCTGAGCCTGGCGGCGAACGCCGGCAGCGTCGAAGACCTCGAAATCGAGGACGTGATGAAGATCGGCTACAAGGACATCCGCTGCGTTGAATCGGGGGGGCCGGAGCCGGGTGTGGGGTGCGCCGGTCGCGGCGTCATCACCTCGATCAACTTCCTGGAAGAGAATGGCGCCTATGAGGACATCGACTACGTCTCTTATGACGTGCTCGGCGATGTCGTCTGCGGCGGCTTTGCGATGCCGATCCGCGAAAACAAGGCGCAGGAAATCTACATCGTAATGTCCGGGGAGATGATGGCAATGTATGCCGCCAACAACATCTCAAAGGGCATTCTGAAATATGCCAACTCCGGCGGCGTGCGGCTCGGTGGACTGATCTGCAACGAGCGGCAGACCGACAAGGAACTGGAGCTGGCGGAGGCGCTGGCTAAGAAGCTCGGCACCCAGCTGATCTATTTCGTTCCGCGCGACAATGTCGTGCAGCACGCGGAGCTGCGCCGCATGACCGTGCTGGAATATGCGTCGAACTCTAAGCAGGCGGATCATTATCGCAATCTCGCGACCAGGATCCACAACAATGGCGGCAAGGGCATCATTCCAACCCCGATCTCCATGGACGAACTCGAGGACATGTTGATGGAGCACGGCATCATGAAGCCGGTCGATGAGTCCATCGTCGGCAAGACCGCCGCCGAACTCGCTGGCTCGTAAGAGCGCGCGAATGAATGCCGGCCTCCCCGATCCTCTCCATGGAGGCCGGCGTTCTGGCGAAGACTTGGCTCCAGCACGGGATCCGATAAAACAGCTTGACCGTAATGGAGTCGTGAATTCATGTTCGAAGTACAATCTTTCCGATGAATATCACCAGAGTGGCTGACGCGAGCGATGGGGCGCATACAGGAATTGCGACTTATCACCTGCTCACTGGCTGCCATCCCGCAAAGGCCGACATCAGTAGCGACAGCGATTTCGATCGCCACGTGTTGGCGTCCATTGTGGCTGCCGCAGCGATGGAGGCGGAGCCGATTTTCGACAAGGTAGGCCTCTCCAGCGATGAGCTGGCGGCATTGCTCGAGCAGAACTTCCCCTCGATTCGGATCGAAGACGAGAAGCTGCTTTTGCATTGCAAACGCGATGAGAGCGACGAGGTCGCAATGGTGCGTGATCTCCTGTTCGCGCAACGATCGACCGAAGGGGACACCGGCCGCTGGTTGGCTGCAATGATCGCGCGTCGCGCCATCGAGCCAAATCACTTGTGGGAAGATCTAGGATTGCGCGATCGTGGCGAACTCGCCCGCCTGTTGAGGCGTCATTTCGCGCCGCTCGCTGCCCGTAACATCAACAATATGCGCTGGAAGCGCTTCTTCTATCGCATCCTGTGCGAGGACGATGGACTTGTGATTTGCACGATGCCGGTCTGCACGCAATGTACTGACTTCAACCTCTGCTTTGGCGATGAGAGCGGGCAGAGCCGGATGGCTGAGCGCCGGCGCGACGCTCTGTTGCAAGCGCCTGCCCCGGTCACTGCCGGCGGCTGGACTAGCTGAGCGCGCCGTGGATCGTCTGTTGGTGCGCCTTCCGGATGATAACCGCGGGGGTCTGGCGGGCTTCGACGAGGTTCAAGTAGACGCGGCTAAGGCCAGTTTTGGCAGGCTAGATCCCGAGGTCGGCTGCAAGGATCTGTTGCTCAATGCCGGTCTGCGCCCGACCCGAAGCGGGTGATCTTAGGCGAGTTGCTATCTGCCAGGGCATCCGGCATGTCACCGCAGAGATGCTGTTTGCCGAGGCGCGCGATACCGGCTTTCCGGTCTCGCAGTCTACCGTCTACAAAATTTTGAACCGATTAACGCAAGCGGGCCTGTTGCGCCGGATTGCTTTCGACGGGTTGCAATCGTTTTTCGACACCAACACCACACCGCATCCGCATTACTATCTTCACGGAGAAGATATCCTGCTCAATATTCCCGAAGCCGAGCTGCTGCTTGCGAATGCGCCTGCGGCGCTGTCGGGCCACGAAGTCTCCCGTGTCGATCTGATCATTCATCTGCGCCGCAAGCCGAGTTGATCTGAACCTATCGCGCCTAAAGGTAAGCCGGCCCGTCGAATTTGCGACGCTGTCACGTTTGCGACAACGGGTTAGTGAAAAAGTGCCGTCTGCTCAATGAGTTAGGTCGAATGGTGGCGTGGCATATGGGTTGCTAAGGCCTTCCTGGCCAAGACCAACAAGGAGTCCCCATGACCGCCGCCGCTGCGAAACCATCGTCCGGCACCGCTCGGACCATGCCGATCGTGCTCTGACCCAGTGTGCGTGAAGAACCGTGCGCAGCATCCATGCAGTGATCTTCTACTGGCTCGCGAGCCGCCTCTGGAGAAGCGGCTGGCAGTAACGGTGCGGCTGTTGTCCTGGTTCGGCCGCTTCCTGGCTCATACCGACATCCATCCCGGCGCGACCAGCGGTCGCTTGGTCATCGATCGTGGCGCCTGTGTCGTGATCGGCGAGACTGCCGAAGTGGGTAGGGATGCGGCATCCCGCTTAGCGAGTATCATTGTCGCACAGGCAAGCGCCACTCTACCGCGGAGGACTGGGTGTTGGTCGGCGACGGAGCAAAGATCTTAGTTCGGATCACCCTCGCATACCACGCGCACGTGGCGCGACATTCAGTTTCTATCGAGAGCACCCCGTCGAACGCCACCGTCGTGGGCATCCCGGCGCGCGCGTGCGGTCGCTCCGGAGCCATCGCCGCTTTATCGGCCATTCTCCATCGATGCTTTTCCGCTCGGCGGGCGATCGGCGTTTGCTCCACGGTCGAACTTCTGGCGGCGTTTGGGTATATGCAGCGCCGCCTGCGCGAGGCGGGGAGCCGCCTGCCGACCAGCCTATCCCGGGTCCCGACCGGGCCGAGGGCCTAACCCAAGGAGATTTTCGATGAGCGACACACAACCGGCTGCCGGCATCCTATATCGACTCAACAAGGCTTGCTCGGCGGAGGAATTTTTTGCTCTCCTCGGTGTCGACTACGACCCCCAGATCGTCAACGTCGCGCGCCTGCATATCTTAAAGCGCATGGGACAATATCTCGCCAAGGAGCAATTCACCGGTGCCGCAGAAGCGGAGGTGAGGGCGAGGTGCAAGGCGGTACTGCAGCAGGCCTATGCCGATTTCGTGGCGTCGTCACCGATCGAACAGCGGGTGTTCAAGGTTTTGCAGGATGCGGTCGCGGAGCCCAAGAAGCACAGGGGCTTCGTGCCATTGAATACGCTAAAGTAACCTCGCGCATCACGTCAGTGCGGTTTGCCCCAAACCATGTCGGATCAGCGCGTTGCGTCGCCTTGCTCATGATCGAGATCAACTGCATGCAGCAACGCGAGAAGCGACGCTATCGCGCTCCCGACGTATGTCGAACTTGAACTGTCGGCGATGTTGATTGTCAGTTTATCAACTTCTCTCAAAGCTTTGGTTTTGCATGCCTTTTCGATGGCGCCGCAACTGGTACAACACTTGCTGTTCTCCGGCCAAATCCGTCGTTTATGCCGAATCGACCGAATGTCGCTGTCCGAGATGAAATTTGGAGCAAGACCAATGACGTTGTCGCTACTGCTCGCAGCTCGCGCCGGAATCATTTTGTGGGTCACGTTGGCGATAATGCCGCTCGAAATTGCCTTGGACGCCATTGAGGCCGGGATTGACCGAGAGCTCGCCACCAATGGCTAACCCGCGCGTCCACGGTACCTCTGGAGAAGGCATGCACAGCGTCTTTTGCATCAAGCACCCCGCGCAGATCCGCGTGCACCCCGTGACCAATACTAGAATGCGGCAGGTGTGCCAATCATCATCAACCGCTATGACCTGTTCGCGATGGAAGCCGCGCTCCAATTGCGTGACAGGTTTGGCGGCGAGATCACCGTGCTCATACGCGTTCGCAACCGCAATCCCTGCACTCGGTAATGCGTTTGCCACGTCCGATATGATCCTGAGCGGCAAGCAGACCATCGACGGCGAGACCGTTCAGGTGGGGTCTGAGACAGCCAGGCAACTCAGCCTGTTGGAGCTTACCTGTCTCCTGAAAATCGTTGGGTTCGATCTCACCTCGCACCATCGAGGCGGACCGCGGCGCCGTTCTCGCCGTGCAGTTGTTGCGCTTAGAGCTGCCCTGCGTGATCACCCAGCCTGGAATCGGCGAACCAGATTCGCGGCGTCGTCGGCGGTCGATCGCGGACTCGGCAGGGGCGCCGGTGGTGAGATCGAGCGGCCAGGAAGCCAGCGTTCGAGGACCTCTCGAAAAGCAGCAGCCTGCGCGGATCACGGGCGAGCGTCAAAGGGATCTTTGCGCTGTCGCCGCGGCTGCCAAGACGGCGCTGGTAGAAGCGCCCGAGTGGCCGGGCAAAGGTGCTGATCGAAATCGTCTTAAAGCGCAAAGCGAAATCCGAAGCCGATCTTGAGGCGATGGCGCTGATTCTGAGGGAATTTTGCTCATGACAAACATCATCAAAGGTCCCCCGGCTGCCGCCGGCGGTCGCGCAGCAGCCAAGAAACAATTGCCTGAGCAGTTCAAGGCCTACAAACATGTCTGGGTCTTCATCGAGCAGGAGCGCGGCCAGGTGCATCCCGTCTCCTGGGAGCTCATGGGTGCGGGCCGCAAGCTCGCCGACAAGTTGAAGGTAGATCTCGCCGCAGTTGTAATCGGCCCGGAGGGCGAGGCGACGCGCAGCGCCGCCCTCGAATCATTCTGCTATGGCGCTGACGTTGTGTATCTCGTGGCCGACAATGTGCTATCGGAGTATCGCAACGAGTCCTACACGAAGGCGCTGACCGATCTTGTCAACAACTATAAGCCGGAGATCCTACTGTTGGGCGCCACCACGCTCGGTCGCGATCTCGCGGGCTCAGTCGCGACAACGCTACTGACGGGTCTCACCGCCGACTGCACCGGGCTCGACGTTGATGCGGATGGTTCGCTCGCGGCCACGCGTCCGACCTTTGGTGGCACGCTACTTTGCACGATCTATACTTTGAATTACCGGCCACAAATGGCAACCGTCCGCCCACGCGTCATGCCGATGCCCGAGCGCGTCGCACGCGATGCCGCTCGTATCACCATCCATCCGCTTGCTCTCGTCGAAGACGATATCGTCACCAAGGTCCTGTCATTCATCCCAGACCGGGATTCGACAAAATCCAACCTTGCTTATGCCGATGTCGTTGTCGCTGGCGGCTTGGGTCTGGGGTCGCTAGAGAATTTTCAGCTAGTGCGGCAGCTCGCCGCCATGATTGGAGCCGAATTTGGCTGCTCGCGGCCACTAGTACAGAAGGGCTGGGTAACCTCCGACCGGCAGATCGGACAGACCGGCAAGACCATACGGCCAAAGCTCTACATCGCCGCGGGCATTTCCGGTGCGATCCAGCATCGGGTCGGCGTCGAAGGCGCGGACCTGATTGTCGCCATCAACACCGACAAGAAGGCGCCGATTTTTGACTTCGCCCATATTGGCATCGTGGCCGATGCAATCCATTTGCTGCCCGCTCTGACGGCCGCATTTCGTGCGCGGCTGTCGCCGCATTCGCGCGACCGCATTGCGAGCTAGCGCAGCAGAAGGAGAGATCCATGATCGAAGATCGATTCGACGCCATCGTGGTTGGCGCTGGCATGGCGGGCAATGCCGCGGCGCTGACCATGGCCAAGCGCGGCATGAAAGTGCTGCAGCTCGAGCGCGGCGAATATTCAGGATCGAAGAACGTGCAGGGCGCGATCCTCTATGCTGATATGCTAGAAAAGCTGATCCCGGACTTTCGTGAGGACGCGCCACTCGAACGTCATCTGGTCGAGCAGCGGTTCTGGATGATGGACGATCGCTCCCATGTCGGTCTGCACTACTGCTCCGACGAGTTCAATGAGCAGCGGCCGAACCGCTACACCATCATCCGCGCGCAGTTCGACAGATGGTTCTCCTCGAAGGTACGAGAGGCCGGCGCGACGGTGCTGTGCGAGACCACAGTGACCGGACTCGCGCGGGATGCCAATGGCAAGGTCGTCGGGGTGCACACGGATCGCGGCGACGGCGAAGTCCATGCGGATATCGTAGTGTTGGCTGAGGGCGTCAACGGCCTGCTCGGCACACGTGCGGGTCTGCGCGAGCGGCCTAAGCCTGATAAGGTGGCACTCGCGGTGAAGGAAATGCACTTCTTGCCGCGCGAGACCATCGAGGCACGCTTTAATCTCGAAGGCGACGAGGGCGTCGTGATCGAGGCGGCCGGCACCATTTCCCGGGGCATGACAGGGATGGGCTTCATCTATGCTAATAAGGAGTGCATCTCGCTCGGCATCGGCTGTCTCGTCGCCGACTTCCAGCGTACGGGGGAGACGCCCTATGGGCTGCTCGATGGCTTCAAGCGACATCCGTCTGTGGCGCGGCTGATCAAGGGCTCCGAGGTGAAGGAATATTCCGCCCATCTGATTCCTGAGGGCGGCTACAAGGCGATCCCGCAGCTTTATGGTGAGGGCTGGATAGTCGTGGGCGATGCGGCGCAGCTCAACAACGCCATTCATCGCGAGGGCTCTAACCTCGCGATGACCTCGGGCCGCATCGCGGCCGAAGCAATCGCGCAGGTGAGGTCGCGCCGGGCTCCCATGAGCGCTGAGAATCTAGCGCTCTACAAGAAGATGCTGGACGACTCCTTCGTGATTAAAGACCTGAAGAAATACAAGGATATGCCGAGACTGATGCACACCAATTCGCAAAACTTTTTTGTTACCTATCCGCAGCTCGTCTCCAGGGCAATGCAGAATTTTGTGCGCGTCGACGGCACACCAAGGACTGAGAAAGAAAAGGTGACGTTGAAATCTTTCGTGAATGCGCGGTCATGGATAGGTCTGTTCGGCGATGCAGTCCGCTTCGCCCGCGCCTGGCGCTGATCAGCTAAACTCGAAGCCGAACCTAAGGAGTTGAAACATGAGCGTCGATCCCTCAATGCGCATCGAGGACAAGCTGTACTACAATCGCTATCTCGTCGACGTAGGTCGTCCCCACATCAAGGTACGCGCGCACACCGAGCCATCGCCGCAGCTACTTGCACTTTTGAAAGCGTGCCCCGCGCGCTGCTATGAGCTTAACGACAAGGGCAAGGTCGAGATCACCGTCGACGGCTGCATCGAGTGCGGCACCTGCCGCGTCATCGGAGAGCCCACCGGCGACATTGAATGGAGCTATCCGCGCGGGGGATATGGGGTGCTATTCAAGTTTGGGTGAAGGCCTGAACGAGGCCTGTGTGATTGCTTCACGGCAGATACACCCACGGATCGCGTGGTCGGAGATCTAACGAGCAAAGCTCGAACTCTGGGTGAGGGGCATCCGGGGAGTCAGCGACGTAGCCCGGCGCTTCTCATGGACATCACCATACAGGAAACCGCAAACGATCTTTGTCTGGCTTAAGCTCGCGACCTTCCGAGGAGGGCGTACCAGCCACCGCTGCATTATTGAAGAAGGGACCGTTTGATCGGCTGGCGGACGGAAGAATGGCCCGCAGCGCGACCGAACAAAAGAATGGACTTACGGCGATCTCGCAATCAGACCAACTTCGTTGCCATCCAGGAGCACGATAGTTTCGTTCGCCACGCTTTGCCCTTTTTGGCTTTTGCTACGAGGCCGTTGATATCTACACGGGATGGTGCTGCCGAGCCGGCGCATTACTACTTTCTGAACTCGCTACTTGCATCCAAACGGTCGACTCGGTGGACCACGAGTGGCTGTTGCGGATGGTGGCGCACAGGATCGCCGATCCTCGCATTCTACGGCTCATCGGGCTGTGGCTGCGGGCCGGTGTTCTGGAGAGCGGCGAGAAGCAAGAAACGGACAGGGGCACGCCGCAAGGCGTTTCTGAATTATGCGTTCGATCACTGGATGGTCACACATATCCAGAAATCCCGTTCGAGCGTTTTGCCGATGATATCCTCTGCCACTGTGGCAGCGAGAGCCAGGCGCAAACCTTGAAGAGCGCGCTTGAGCGACGTTTTGCCGAATGCGGGTTGGAGCTTCATCCGACCAAGACGAAGATTGTCTACTGCAAGGATGATGATCGACGAGGAAACTATCCCGACGAGAAGTTCGATTATCTGGGCTACACCTTCAGAGCCCGACCATCGAAAAATCGGTGGGGAAAGTTCTTCGTCAACTTAAGTCCCGGTGTAAGCAACGCGGCGACCAAGGCGATCCGAGAGGAAATCCGCAAGTGGCAACTTCGTTGCCGAGTTGACAGGTGGATCGACGACCTGGCGCGTATGTTCAACCCCATCATTCGGGGCTGGATTACGTACTACGGCCGTTACTATAAGTCGGCACTTTACCCGACGCTGCGCTATCTGAACCGACGCCTCGCGCGTTGGGCGATGGCTAAATACAAGCGCCTCAAGCGACATCGCGGGCGGGCAGAGGATTGGATCCGCAGGACCTTTTTGCGCGATCCAACGCTCTTCGCCCATTGGCCTGTGCTACGCGGCGCAACGGCTGGACGATAAGAGCCGTATGAGCCGCGAGCTCACGTACGGATCCGTGAGCGCCTGGGGTGAAATTCCCCCGGGCGACTCGACTCGTCATGGGCTTCGAGAGCAAGGCAGATGCGCAGGAGATGCTATTGGCCCTCAAGGCGCGGCTGGTCAGCTTCGGCCTGACGCTCCATGAGGCCAAGACGCGGCTGATCGAGTTTGGCCGGTTCGCGGCCCTCTCGCGTCAGCGGCGCGGCGAGCGGCGACCCGAAACCTTCGCCTTCCTCGGCTTCACCCACTACTGCGGGCGGACCCGGGACGGCCGGTTCATCGTGAAGCACAAGACGGAAGGGAAACGCCTGACGCGCAAGCTGACGGCATTGCGCCAGGACGCCTGGCGGCTCATGCACGAGTCACTGGCCACGCAGCGCGAGTGGTTCGCCGCCGTTCTGCGTGGACACTACGGCTACTACGGCAGGCCGTACAATTATCCAGCGCTCAACGGCTTCTACCGCGAAGTGCGTCGGACGTGGATGCGCTGTCTGAGAGGGCGCAGCCAGAAAAGTCGGCGCATGGGCTGGCCGGAGTTCGAGACCCTGACGGCACGCTTCCGTCTGCCAACTCCACGCATCACTCGCACTTGGGCGCAAGCACGGATATGACGCGGGTTATCCTCGGGGAGAGCCGGGCGCGGGAAATCCGCTCGCCCGGATCTGTGAGGGCAAAGCCAAATGGCCGAGCTACTCGACCACGACCCAGTCTCTCGGACGCCCAGCCGAAAACGAGCTAGGCGGACAGAGCGCGAGCCACCAACTTTGGCCAATGAACTAGCCGTACGGAGGAGTCCTCCAGAACGGCGCAAACGAGTTTTCAAGTGCTTGCTCAATCAACTTTCTCACACCTTCCGATCTGCTCATGCCG
This sequence comes from Bradyrhizobium sp. CB3481, assembly GCF_029714305.1. Lineage (NCBI taxonomy): Bacteria > Pseudomonadati > Pseudomonadota > Alphaproteobacteria > Hyphomicrobiales > Nitrobacteraceae > Bradyrhizobium > Bradyrhizobium sp. CB3481. The sequence continues at coordinate 5,542,297 of NZ_CP121647.1, read as the reverse complement.
CGGGATCTTGACCAGCGCTCGATCTGTTGAATGAGCTCTCCTGGCGCACGGAATGACAGCATAGGATCCTTACCGGTGGCGGGCCGACCCACTCTGGCCTCCGGCTTCCGTTCCGTCCGCCTTCCGGCTCTAGATCTAGTCTTCATACGCAAACTCCAGCCTTAATATATAACAGATTTAGGTAGTACCCGAAGGGCCGGTCCGCCAAACAGGTCAAATGATTCGGGTATTACCTTTAAAGAATCTCCACATTATAGGTAATACGTTTTTCTAGGAAAATCCGACTATGGGTATTACCCAAATTGTGCGTGCTGGGCTGCAGCAATGCTGTGATCCGCGCATTGAACGACGGCGACTAGGCCTACATCTGGGAAAAAGGCGCTAACAAGCGCCACGACCACGTCACGATCCTGTGGGATAGTGCAACTATACGGAGAGATCCTGGTTGACCTCGCCAATCCAGGCTTGTTATTAACGTCACGTGAACACTTTCCCGCCACACTCCGGTCCAGCCGTTCCCCATGGGTAGCTCCAACGATAACATGAAGCGCCGTTTGAAGCCGCTCCCGAAGAGCAACGAGATGCGATCGCTCGCTCTCGCGCTCGGCGCAGGCCAGGGCGCCCCGGACATATTGAAGTTGCTGGAGTCTGATCCAGAAGCGGCTAAGCTTATCGGCAAGTACGCAGAGCGGGCGGGCTCGTCCTTTGCTGCAGCGTACCCGGGGCAGACGCGGGAAAAGACGATCAGCAACGGCGATTGGGAACAAGCGGGCTACACGGGCATCGCGGGATTGAACCGCATCTTGGGACTTAAGAGCTCCTAGTACAATCGCCCCTCATCGCGGGGGCAGGGGGATGAAGGGACGACGCCGGTCGCGCGCGAGGAACTCCCTCGCGTCAGCGACTGTTGGCAGCGAACTGAGGAGGCTATTTCCGAACGGCACCAACCCCGATATGGGGCGTTGGTCGTATCCTCCCGCGTTACCTGCCGAGCTGTTCGGTGCCGTTGCCCATCTGCTTGAGGCTTCGGGAGCTTACACCTACATCGTTGCTCCATTCGCCTCTACAAGGGGCGTGCCTAAGGTAAGCTACTCCGGCGCAACCCAGGCGCCGAGGGAGACGCAGCTGGTCGCTTGGCGCAGAATCGGTAAGCGGTGGGCTTCCAATGTGTTCAAGAAGCAACCGGAAATCGTCGAACTCTGGGCTGAACTGTGGGCCTGCCGAAATGACGTGCTTGTTTCTGGACAAAGTACGGGACCACGTCTCTCATGGTGGAAATCGGCTCACGCATTGCTGGTGATTGCCGATGAAGCCAGCACTAACTGCGGCTACGAGAAATTCGGCGATGATGGTGCTGATCCAAACTGGGCAAATAAGCTCGCTTCGTACTTGCTTATCAACCGAACCAGAAAGCTCGTGATCCCATCGAGCCGCTCTCGCTCCGACGACAGACATCTCAGCCGCCACGTAGCGTTCGACAGCCTCGCTGTCCATGCGTCTCGTGACGTTGTTCGCGTTCTTCCAAAGGGACGCACCACCGACGTGGGCTGTACTATGAGAACGCTAAGTCACAACCTTACTATGCTGCGCCCGCACGGCCATCCGAACGTTTATTGGCATCAGCAGCTATGGTCGAGCACGTCCGACCGACATGACAGCCTGACCGTGCTGCTTATTCCGTTCCCCTACGATATACCAGACGGTTGTTTCAAAGGCGATGTCCACAACGGCCCTGCTGACATGAAGTGGGGAAGATTTCGGGTGGAGCAAAAATGGCTTTACCCAAAAAGGGACAAGCTGGTCGGCGACGGTCATTGCAGCGATCGCGCCGCTCGCGGTTCGTTCATCGACTTTGTCAATGAGCTCCTTTTGCGGGCTAACGGAGACGTGCACGGCGTGGTGCTGCCCGAATATTCGCTCGACTGGGCTACATACGACGAGCTGGTCCGACACCTTCGGGATAGATGGCCCACCATCGAATTCTTGATTGCTGGGGTTTCAGAGGATTGCAACAGACGCAGAGGCAATCAGGTCGTATTCTCCGTCATGCATCAAGAGTTGGGAAGCCGGATCGCCGAAACCCATTCCAGAAGAAAGCACCACCGTTGGAGGCTCGACGACACACAGATCCGCACCTACGGTTTGCAGGCCGATCTCAGCACGGACTGCATTTGGTGGGAATATCTCGAAATTGAAGAGCGCGTCCTCCACATAGACGTGTTTAGGTCTCAATCGGCATTCACGGCGGTTATCTGCGAGGATCTCGCACGAGCAGATCCGGTCGTATCCGAGATCAGGTCGCTTGGACCGAATTTGATATTCGCGCTCCTGATGGATGGACCGCAAATGAAGGAGCGCTGGCCGGGTCTTTACGCCACCAACTTGGCTGACGATCCCGGTTCTTCAGTTCTGACGCTCACTTCTTTCGCACTCATTAAACGGTCCAACGCCACGTTCGGAGGAAACAAACGGACCATTGCTCTGTGGCGAAACCGACCAACCAACCTTGTATCGCGAGCGGCAAAGGACTTTGTTGAACTGGATTTGGCTGACGATGCGCAGGCGCTTGTCGTCAATCTAAGAAGCACGCCGGCCGTCGACGTGACAATAGACGGTCGCCAGGACCGAAATACGACTTCGTGGCAGTTTGAGCAGTCTCGTCAGGTCGGCATTCCGAGCGACGAAATCGATGCTCGTGGCTGGCGTTGGATCGTCCCATATTGATGGCGACGCGGTCGTAATAAATTTCAATTACGAGACACCAGATCGCTCTATGGCGACATGATTAGATGGGAAGCGCTCACCGGCATGGCGTGGTCTGTCGAACGAATAAAACCAAAAGGCGCCAGCGCGATGACGTCAATGGCTCCAGCGAACGCAAAAGCCAGCCGATAGTTGAAGCTGTCCGTAATCGAGCTATCAGGACTGACCCCACTCCATGCTTGGCGAGGCGATGTTCTACGTCACCGCCACCGCCTGCGTTGCTACTCAGGTCGATCCGAAGCGTTGCCGATAGGTGGTCCGATCGCCAGTCCGTTCACGAAGATGGCGGAGTAAATTGTAAGCCGGTGGATACATCGCATTCATAGACTTTGGCGTTGCTCCGCACACGACGATCCAATAAGTCGTGAAAAGCCAACCTGAAGTCGGGAACCGCAAGTGTGTGGCGTAGAGCGCAATGAAGCCACTGATGTAGTTGATTGGCGAGCTGGCCGACGAAGAGAATTGAATTGCGCCGAGCAGCCGATCGATCTCGGCCGCGAATGCGGTGAGGCGGTTATCGGCCTCCTCCGAAACGTCTCCTCCAATGTTGGTTATGTCGTGATTAGCCATGATCACATCAGTTTGTCTCAGCAATGAAGGAGTCCAGCGACGATGCGTCGATTTCAACATTGACCTGGGGCGGAAGAATCTTGACAGGCGCGCCAAGAACCAGCGGGTGAGAGGCTCGGGGTCATATTTCCGTCGTCTTATTCCTTGCGCGAAGGAACCAGTGCCGCAAACCAAAAAGGTACGCACTACGTGGCCCTTCGCCGACGAAGTAAGCAATGCGTCCATGCTTGTCAGCGGACAGCAGGATCTGTCTGCAAGGTGACCGGACGATCTTTCGCCTGGATCTCCGCTATCGACTTTTATAGGGCTCGTCGCTTCAGCGCTTCAGTGTCACGATTGGTCAAGCTGCGGGTGGGCGCTGCGTGCTGTGAAGGGCGCGAACACTGGCGACGAGATCAAACGAAAGTGTGGTACGATGCCATCTTGCTCAAGCGCATCGATGAGTTGTCGCGCTGCCAGAGATCCGGAGGGCGCGTATAGATGGCATCATGCGCGATCCCTGATAGCGGGACGGGTGTGCCGCGATTCGCGCCAGATCACGCAAGACCAAGCTGATTTTTGATCCCGCCGGCATCCCCTTCCTGCCGAGAGCGGGGAGAGGACGGATCACTCCGCTGCCTGGACCACGCCGTGTCCGGCCGCATCGATCGCAACCGCAACCGACTGCACGATCGCGGCAAAGCGCACCGCGGTCTGGATCGCAGCCGAGCCGAGGCCGGCTTCCTGCAGTGCCTTCTCATGGGCATCCATGCAGGCACCACAGCCGTTGATGGCGGAAATCGCAAGCGACCATAGCTCGAAATCGGCCTTATCAACCCCAGGGTTGACGATCACGTTCATGCGCAGCCGCGCCGGCATCCTCTTGTATTCCGGATTGGAAGCGAGGTGAACGAAGCGGTAGTAGACGTTGTTCATCGCCATTATCGAGGCTGCAGATTTCGACGCCGTAAGCGCCGCGGGCGACAGAACCTCGGCCGCAGCGGACTCCATTGCGGCGATAACGGCCGGGTTGCGGGTCGCGATCGCGGTAGCAAGCAACAGCCCATATTTGCTCTGCGGTGAGAAAGTCTCATCCGACACGATCGATGCCAGATTGAGTCTGACGTCCTTGGCGAAATCCGGAATCTGAGCCTTTAATTGCTCGATAAACATGATACTTCAGGCGACCTTCAAAGTTTCGCCGCCGATCTCGCGATTACAGGGGCATAGCTCGTAGGTCTGCAGCGCGTCCAACACGCGCAGTGTGTCCTTCGGGCTGCGGCCGACATCCAGATTGGTCGCATAGACATGCTGGATGATATTGTCGGGATCGACGATAAATGTATAGCGATAGGCGACTCCGTCAGGGGAGCGCACCCCAAGGCCATCGATCAGTGTGCCATTGGTATCGGAAAATTGCCAGATCGGCAGATGGTGAAGATCCTTGTGCTCGCGCCGCCAGGCGAGCTTGCAGAATTCGTTGTCGGTCGAGCCACCCAGCACGACCGCATCACGATCGGCGAAATCCTTGGACAGGCGCGCGAACTCGGCGATCTCGGTCGGGCAGACGAACGTGAAATCTTTGGGGTAAAAGAAGATGATTTTCCATTGTCCGGCGAAGCTATCTTCAGTCAACCTCTCGAATGCGCTCTGCCCATCCTCTTCCTGCACGTGAAAGCCGGGCTTCACGCCTATGATTTCGAACGACGGCAACTTATTTCCAATTCCAAGCATATTGTCCTCGTAAGATTACTTCGCGCGGAGTGATGATTCTGCCATCAGACAAGCAAGCCATATGCCAATCGTTCTCGAGATCTTCTATTGTCGGAATCCAACAGTCGATCCATAGCATACAATATCTGAAGGCCATCGTTCCGACTGAATGCTCCACGCTTTCGCTCAATAAGTCATACCGGTTGCAGGCGGCAGGTTGAACTCCTTGAACGATTTGTCCGAGCTGCCTCTTCGGTCAAGTTACGACGGCAAAAGCAATCCGGGGACTGACAAGATGAAGCCCAGCGCTCGCAATATCTGACAAAATACGTGATCGCCGTACTTAGTACCACGACCGCCCACAAGATCGCGCGCGTACCGGGACTGCCGGTATTTTCGCCGATTGCAATCAGGCGATGGACGATAACTGGCTCAAGCTTGGCGATTCCAGGTCGCCCGTGATCAAGTCGCCGGATGTGATGATCAGAAAGTAGACGTAGCCGCACTCGAATGTCGACGCGCGGCAGTCGTCAGCTAGCTCGCGCCATCATTCGTCCACGACCTGGCACAGCAGCATCGCTGGATAATTCGGCCGACTCGCACGCCTTGCCCCGCAAGATCCTGGGTTTGGTCGGGAAGCATATCGACGTCCTGTCTGGACCGTTAAAGTATTGCCGCGATATGATTTAGATCAATCTCCAAAACTTAGTGATCGCGGGCTTGATCCTCCTTCTGGTGTCAGACCGCGGCGCTTGCGTGTTCAGCATCTTCTGCCTGCGTAGAAGCGGTTGTGGCCCGCAGTGGCGGTTCAGATGCCGTAAGCAGTGAGACGCTGTCGACCTGCGCGAATACGTCCATTCCATTCTTAAGCCCCAGCGAATCAAAGGAGAAACGCGTAACACGCGCCAAAATCTCCGTGCCGGAGCCCCCGCTGCCGAGCGCAAGCAGCAGCGTGATTTCACTCGGGCCGAGCGGAAAAGACGCCTTGATCCGCGCCGGGAAGACATTGACGGTGGAGTTTGCGAGCGGCGCTTTCCGTGCAACGCTGACGTGGTTGGCTGCGATGCGCAGCCGCTGGTGCACGCCGCGCGGGAGCGGGGCTGCCGGCACCAGCAAGCGCGCACCTGTGACGTGGAGGATCAGTAGGCCATAGCGTCCGTCATAGCCGCCGACCTTGGCATCAAGGCTTACAGCGGCGTCGCGGCTTGCTGCAAGCGGCAGCGCAGGATCAGTCTGCAAGACATGTAACGGCCCGGCCGCGGTCACCGTACCACGCTCCAAGATGACGAGATGGTCGGCAAGGCGTTCTATATCAGCCATGTCATGGCTGATATAGATCATCGGCAGCGCGAACTTCTGATGCAGCCGCTCGAGCAATGACAGAACCGCGCTCTTGGCGCAGCGGTCGAGCGCGGCAACCGGTTCGTCCATCACAAGCAATCTGGGCTGGGACAGCAACGCCCGGCCGATGGCAACGCGCTGCCGTTCACCGCGGGAGAGATGCGCTGGCGAGCAGTCCAGCAGCGGCGCGATACCCAGCAACTCGAGCACATCCGCAAAGGCGATGGGCATCGGTTCGGCTTTGGGCGCGCCGTAAAGCAGGTTGCGCTTGACCGTCAAATGCGGAAAAAGATGATCCTCTTGGAACACATAGCCAATGGGACGCAGATGCGGTGGCCGGAACAAGGTCTCATCCTGCCACATCTCACCATCGACTTGGCAGAAACCGTCGGGCAAACGCTCGAGGCCGGCGATACAGCCCGCGATCCTGGTTTTGCCGGATCCTTGCGGTCCGAAAATCGCGATGACACCTTTTGCCGGTACGCTGAACTGCGCGTCGAGCGGAAAGCGACCCGACGTACACTTGAAGCCAATTTCGATCCGGCCTGGTGTGGCTGTCCTCACGTGCATCTCCTTCCGCTGTATTTTTCGATAAAGGTTAAGGTGATGATTACCGCAAAGGCGAACATCACCATGCCGCCGGCAAGCCAGTTTGCTTCGCGCCAGCGCGACGCTTGGACATAGTCGAAAAGAAAGGCCGAGAGCACTTTGGTGCGTCCAGGAATGTTGCCGCCTATAATCAGCACGAGGCCGAATGCCCCGATTGTATGCGCAAAGCTAAGCACAGCGGCTGCGAGAAAAGCCGGCCGCGCGAGGGGCAGGGCGATCGTAAAGAAGGCATACAATGGAGAGGCACGCAGAGTGGCCGCAACTTCCAGTGGCCGGTTGCCGATGGTAACGAAGGCGTTGCGGATGGGCTGGACCACGAAAGGCAGCGCCCACAAAACCGATCCAACCACGATCCCCGCAAAAGTGAAAGCAAGCGCGCGTCGGCCCCAGAGAGAGGCGAGAAGGCCGCCCGGGCCGTTCGGACCGAACAGGAGCAGCAGATAAAAACCGAGTACAGTCGGCGGCAGCACCAGCGGCAGCGCGATGATCGCGGCCACCGCCTCAGCCCAAACGCTCTTCGAGCGTGCTAGCCACCACGCGAGGGGCGTACCACAGATCAGCAGGATCAGGCTCGTCAAGCTCGCGAGCTCGATCGTAAGCCGGAGCGACTGCCAGATCTCTGACGAAAAGCTCTCCATGGACGTCAACTCCGCTCGTCGAACGCTTAGCCATTGCGCCCGACGAGCGAGTGCGTTTCCGGCGTTTTGAAGAAATTTACTAAGCCGCGTGTCACGTTGCTGTTGGCGCAAATCTTGACCAGCACGGGGCCCTGCGGGGTCGGGATGTAAAGCTTCTTTGGCACCAGAAAACGAGAACCACTGGGGCCGTTGGCCGATGGGAACATCTGAAATGACGCGCCTTGGGTGAATTGGCTGCACAAACCTCCACTCGCGCGGAAACTCACCATGGGGTCCTCCCAGGTCTTCTGCTTGAACGACGCTGCAATCTCCTTCGCGCTTTCGGCGAAGTTCGCGGCGAGCGCCACATTGATGTTCGCCGCCATTGCATTTCCGAGCATAAGCGGAATGAAGGGTGCATGGATCAGGATTAATCGGGCAAGTCTCATCGGACAGCTCTTGGGACGGCAGCGCTGCCACTGCTCTGGCCGCGGCGGCTCTTCGCTGCTCATTCTAGCAATCGGCGTGCCGCTCGCGGAACCTGTTGCGCGCCTTGCTCGAGAAGAGTGAAGTCCGCTTATATGTCAGCCTGCCCACTGAAATGGCGGGTGGCATTGTCGGGGGTCTGACATCGCCGTCTTAAACCGGACACGCCTGGTTACAGAGGGGGCTGACGTAATGCCGATCGCCTCTCGGTCCGAGCTTGGACTGAGAGAAGATGATGTAGGCAGTACTGGGCTAATCGTCAATGATCAGTATGTACGAGTGCGCGTTAAGGATCGCGGTTGATTATGATAGGCGCGTTCGGCGTCCACGGCCTATGGCTATCAATTTTGGCTCATCCAGCACGGGCGCATCTTTCGCGGTTGATTTCATTGTCGTCCTCCACGCACCAGGCGTCACTGGCGCGCGCATCAGCCTGGCAATGCGAACGCCTGTGCAATATTGGGCACCCTATTCATTCGGAGTGATTAACAGTGATGGCCAACGTTCGACTCGTTGATCGTCGTCGCTCTCGTTAATCCACGCTGACGGGGATAAGCGGCAGTAAGTTACGTTCGACGGCTTACAATCCAACCGCGCTCCCCTGCCAGCCCCAACCGCGCAACTCGTGTCTAATCTCTGACAAGGACACAGGAGCACGTCAGGTTCAGAACACCACCGCCTTGCGGCGCCGTCGAGCGTTTGAAAGCGCAATCAGGCGCTTAGTGCGCGCTGACGGCACTGGCGCGGCCGTTGCTGTTGAGATGCAGTAACGCGAACAAAGGCTGAAGGCACGCAGACGCACAAGACAAGCGATGCACCCTTTCTTTAAATCCGTGGGCCCCGTTGCCTGCAGAGACAAGCGCGCGCATAAGGTTGGGCAACTCTTGGCAATAGCTTTGGAGAGCAGAATGGCACTACGCCGCAACGCGACGACGGGCCCAAGTTCCTGTCCTATGGGGCGGTAGCTCATATTATTACGAGAGCGACAACAAGCATCGCGCGATCGAGTTGATCGAGCTGACACTGAAGTCGCTAGACGGTCCGGAGCCTATCCAAGACGAACTGAAACAGCCTGTCTTGTCGCCGTTGCTGCAGGCCCTGGGTCAATTGCAAGAGCGAGAAAGTTCGTTGCCGGGGTCCTTTTTCGGCTCCGCAAGCCAAGTCTCCTGAAGTGCCAAAGCGCAGGCGCGGGAGGACGAAGAATGAAAAAAAAGAGGTGGCGATCGGTTTTGTAGACCGGCCATTTAGGCTTTCTCTGGGGGCCCACTCGCAAGGGGTCGTCCGTGAAATACCTGATTTCGAGCTAGACTGATCAACTGTCTGCCGAAGAGACTGGGCCGCATGTGGACAACAATTGGCTGAGACGTAGCGAATGAGGCGGGCGGACGCGGACGACCGCACCGGTGGCATCGCCCTCGCGGTGCCAATTGCCAGCATGCGCAGAAGCGCACTTTCACCGAGCAAGACGGCGTTGCCTTCGTCCCTCGCAATGCCGCGGATGATGTGACCGAGATTGGTCTGAGTGTCCTCCAGGCCCGGTTGGCGCGCTTGAATAGGACTTGCACTGATGCAGGCTCCCTTTGGGGACCCGTTTAAGTGTCTCGCGGGCGCGATTGAGAAGCCCAAGTTGCAAACAATAGATGCCCGATCGTCCTGGCGGTGCGACCAGAACACGATAATACGTCGAGATAGATGGGATGCCGCATATACAGTCGAGTGCGGAATTGCGAGGGCGGCAAGTCGAGCCCTCGCGATCCCAACAATTCGAGATGATCGATCAGAAAGCGTACCCTTGAGCACGATCTTTCGGATGAATCACACTATCGCAGTCGTCACCGCGAAATAGGGCTGCTCGACCTGCCAGCAATTGGCAGCTACGCCTGCTACTGCCAGGTCAGCAGCTTGAGGCAGAGAATCGCAAGCAGCGCATAAGTACTTCGTTCAATGCGCTTCGGCACATATTGTCTCCAACAATCTTTGAAGCGCTTGCGCGCCATGGCGCTGTGTTGAATGGCAAACAGAACCATCATGGCCGTCTACGGCAAGCGCTTCCGTGCACGTGTGTGGAACCACGTCAATCGTCTTCGGCATGATCAGGCCGCTCGCGAAACCGACAGCAAACAGGATTGCGATGATGAAAGCGATGTCCGCGACAGATCGGTAGAAAAAAATAACAATTCTTGAGAATCCAGTTCCGGAAGGACGCCGGGGGATTTGTGCCATGATCGACTCCGCTAAGCCCAACCTGCCACACGCAGTGACGCGCTGAAGAATACCAAAGTCACGCGTTCCAATCCATAGGCGCTTGGCTTGTAGCTAACACGACAATGAGCGTTTTCTGAGGACTGAGCCCGGGGAGCTACTCAACCGGAGCAGGGGGATCTCGATTCTTCTAGCTAAACAGAATCCGACGGTGCGCTACAATTTTCCACCATGCGGTGTTCTTGAGGACGGCCGCCGCGTAGGATCCCGCCGCTTCAGCCGGACTGCGCAACACGCAGCTCTACTAAGCGGCTCACGGCGAGTGACGTGAGCGCGAAGCCGCTGACAGATGCCGAGACATTGATTGATGCGGGGGAGACATACCAAAGGGAAATGGTCCGCGCTGACAGTCAGTCCGAGACGAGACCTGGAGCGTTCTTGAAAAGAGCCCAGGTCCCTTTACTTGTCGTGCCAGAAACATCACCGCTGGTAATAGTGCTCCGTTTGAACGCGGGTGGCACAGGAGTTGCTTGAGAGGCAGCAACACTGAGTGAGGCTGAGTGCGTTCAGACACGCAAGACCGCGCGAATGCTCTCCTTCGTGAAATCCCTGCGCGCTTTTCGCCGCCTGCTTCGTAAGTGTGTACTGCTCTTACGATTATACAAGGTCTTGTGAGGAGATGCGAATGAAGGTCGGCGTTCCCGAGGAAATCAAGGCGCACGAGTACCTCGTTAGCCTTTCGCCGGGAGCCGTCCTCGAATGCGCGGTGGTTGGCCACAGGGTGATAGTCGAGATAGATGCCTGTACCAGGAGTTGGCGTAATGCGCAAATATCGCAGGGCCGGAAGGGGCGCAGCTGCGAGAGAGCCAGATCCTCTTCAGTTATCTTTCTCTGGCGTCCGGACCCGGAGCATGTGCGGTACTCAAACCAGGCTAGCGCAGCGTGCCCTTGAAAGATCCAGAAGCCGTAGCGGCGATCGTCTCAACCTTACGGCGTGTTCACGGAGATAACATTGCACGTACGTTAATCGCAGATGGGATGAGCTTGGCGGTACTTGTCGATGCGGCGTTCGCCTTGCCAATTAGCAACAGTGACGCTGTCCGAATGATCGCGAGGGCGCTTGACTCTGGCGATTTCCGCTTCACACCGGACATAGGGCCACTCTGGCGTGTGCGGTACATTTATGAAGATCGATGTGCATCGATGCGCGTCGTGGATATGGAGATAAAAACGCCTGGCAGGACCTTCGCGAGCACTGAGATTTCGTTGCGGCTGTCCGCATGATACGAATTCCGGGTCCCTCTACCTGAGGAAGGCACCGCCCATGAAAGAACGATGCTGTTTTCTCCTCATGATTAGTTATTTCGTGCTCAGTTCGGCGTACACGGAACCAAGGAACCAAAGCGCGCGGAGAGAAGTGCGTGGCATGAAGTCTCCCCTTCGCTCGGCCGAGCAGGCCGATAGTATAGGTCCTAGACTAGGATCTTCCTAATTCGGTGCGTAGCTTCCAAATCGCGCGATTTGCAAGATGCAATATGTCTCGCTCGCCGTTTCTCAGTGAGAGTTCCAGATTAGCTCGTAGTCGATCGCGCAGCAATTCCTTAGCATTATGCACCAGCAATGGATCCGTCTCGACAAAGCGCCATGACTTTTCAAATGCGGCGCTTACGAGGCTGTTAGAGGCCTGGTGCCGCTCGGGTGAAGTCTTGTCCATGATTAAAAACTCCAGCGGGACATCCTCATAGAATGGATGCCGAAGTCGCCCGATCGAAAGCGCTTATGTCGACCGGCCGGCCCTGCGTTTTGGCAAAGGCCAAAGCCCAGCTTCATTGAATCCACCATACAAGTACTCCTGCCAGACAGATGCAACGTGTTGTCCTTTCTAACGGGTCAGTATGCGCGCTGAAGTGCTTTAGTCTGCTGAAACCACTCTCGACCACCAACGAAATTAATAGAGACGTTTGGTGAAGCTGCGATGACCAGTTTCGTTTTCGAGCCCGCTAAGTGCTGGGGGTGGTCGTAGGCTTCGTTTGCGGATCAGGAGATCGCATGGATGTCGTTTTCTTCACCTCTGCTCAGCAGAAGGCGTCCTCAGCACTTGCGAGCGTCTGACAATCCGCGTGCGGTAGGGACGTTCCGATTGGGGTCCCCACCTCGACGACAGCGACGCTCGCGACGTGAATTGTTGGAATTGTCTAAAAACTAGCAAATCGCCTTCAGTATCGTGCCCCATTTCGCTGGCCAAGCCTGCAAGAGCTTCGAATCGTTTACCGAAGGCCTGACTGCGATGTGATCGAAAGTTTTCCGTTTACGAATAGCGCTAAGATCTGCCCATCATTCCAAGCAAGCACGTGAAACTTGATCCCGTCGACGATCTCACGTGAAGTGATGGTGCCGGCGCAGCCGAACACGTAAACAACATCTGCGTAGTTTGAACCCAACTGAACACTGCTGAGTTCCGAATCCTTGACGCGACAATGCCCGGCAGGGGGTGAGCGAGCGTCAACTAACTTGTAATCCGCATCCAGGTCATCAGGCTCGGCCGGAGTGACAGGAGCTCCTCTTGGCGGTGCGCCGGCTTGTGCCGATCGAGGGGCCCTCGAGACCGGGGATAGCTGCACGAAGAGCCATGCGAAAGCCGAGGTCGCTGTGATCCGCAAGACTACTCGCCAGTTGATGGAGCGAGCTATCAGGGCGCATGTTTGGGAGATTGTCATCAGATGCCGGATGCTTGTAAACTTCAATATATAGCCACTCACGTAGGAAGACGGCAGGCCAAGTGCAATCCACGATCAAACTATACGGTAATGTGGGCTTCACTTCGTGTCTTTCACTGAGAAATAGGATGGCGTGTCGTGTCGAAGTCCCTGGTGCCCTCTCAAGCCATTCGAGTTGAGTTTTAGTGCGGCTTGTCTTGGTGGTCGTACATAACTCGCCAGCGACGGAACAGTGGCTGAAATAGTGGTGTCGCTAACTACGCCGCGGAACTAGCCGATCCGTAATACGACACCTTTCGAGTTCATACACTCCGGCGATAAGACGACCGAGACTATGAGACCAACACGACCGCAGCTGCCCGAACGTGCGGAGGTCACCGCTGCATCCCGGGCTCGTTGGTTATGCTGCCCGAATGAGCAAACAGCGTGTCGAAATGAAAAACATCAGCTTCTGCAGTCCCTTGCATGAATCTGTTCGACTGGCTTGAACCTTACGTAGCGTCAGAGTGTAGAGAGTCTCAACAGGTAACGAATCATGGGCTTGTGGTGTCCGACAGGAAATCTGGCGAGACCCGCGTTCCCAACGAAAGTAAGTGTGCAGCCGATGATACTGTTGATTTTGCTGTCGATCTTCTTCGGTGTGCTCGGCACACTTTATGCCGTGAGCGCATGGCTTTCCCGTGGGCAGCGCGAGCGCGACGCGCCTTGCGTTCGCCCTACCCAAACACCCAAGCGACGAGCATTTTAACCCGAAATCAGGAGAGCGTCTCACCCCGAGGGGCTGCAGCGCTAAGCGCAGCTCGCCGCGGCCTCTAATCCATCTCGACGAAATATGAAATCCATCTGGAGGAAGTATGCAGTGGTAGGTTACAGGGATTTCTTGGTTGGCCCCTCTATTGAATTCTCCCGAAGGCATTCATTTGATGATGCCGGTTTTGAACAATTCAGTATCGGTTCAGGTTAAAGCTTGTCCTGACGGTGATACATCCTTCTAGCGGCACGCGCTGCCGGCCGCGATCGCGATGCTGGATGATCCCATTCGATAAGATCCGTGCGTTGGTGCTGAGGTCGGCGCTGGAGCGGCATTCCGATGGAATTCTGCGTGATGCTACTAACAATCGCTGAATTTCGGCGCTACTTGGCCACCGGCGTCGCGGGTTTGCACCGCTCTTTCGATTATAACAGCGGTCGTCCAAATCAGGAGATTGCAATTGAAGGTCGGCGTTCCCAAGGAAATCAAGACGCACGAATACCGGGTGGGCCTGACCCCTGGAGCGGTCCGCGAATATGTGGCCGCAGGCCACAACGTATTGCTCGAGACCAATGCCGGTGCTGGCATAGGCGCTACAGATGAGAATTACCGCAAGGCGGGCGCAACCATTCTGGACTCTGCTCGTGAGGTGTTCGCGTCGAGCGAGATGATCGTAAAGGTCAAGGAGCCGCAGCCGTCCGAATGGACGCAGCTGCGGGAGAATCAGATCCTCTTCACTTATCTGCATCTGGCCCCGGACCCGGAGCAGGCCAAGGGCCTCATGAAGTCTGGCTGTACAGCAATCGCCTACGAAACTGTGACTGACGCGCATGGCGGGCTTCCGCTGCTTGCGCCGATGAGCGAGGTTGCGGGTAGGCTTGCGATCGAAGCGGCCGGTGCGGCCCTGAAGCGGTATAGGGGCGGGCGCGGGCTGCTGATCGGCGGCGTGCCGGGTGTCCAACCGGCTCGTATCGTCGTAATCGGAGGTGGCGTTGTCGGCACGCACGCTGCACGAATGGCGGCGGGCTTGGGTGCCGAGGTCACAGTCCTCGACCGTTCGATCCCCCGGCTTCGCGAACTGGATGAACTGTTCGAAGGGCGTGTTCGTACTAGGTTCTCAACGATAGAAGCTGTTGAAGAGGAAGTATTTGCGGCGGATGTTGTGATTGGTGCCGTACTGGTTCCGGGCGCGAGTGCGCCGAAACTTGTCAGCCGGAGCATGTTGAGCTCGATGCGCAAAGGCTCCGTCATTGTGGATGTAGCTATTGATCAGGGCGGATGCTTCGAGACATCGCGTCCGACGACGCACGCTGACCCGACTTACGAGGTAGACGGGGTCGTTCATTACTGTGTGGCCAATATGCCGGGAGCTGTCCCGCTGACCTCGAGCCAAGCACTGAATAACGCCACTCTGCCATTTGGTTTGGCTCTCGCTAACAAGGGATTTGCAGCCGTCCTCGAAAATCCGCATCTGCGCGCAGGCCTCAATGTCTATCGGGGTCGGCTGACTTATAAGGCGGTGGCCGAGAGTCTGGGCTTGCCATTCTCACCGATCGAACAGGCTGCGGCCTGATCCCAGAGGCCCTAAAGGGCGTTCCTCCCTTACTTGGGCCACTCCTTCGGAGTGGCCCTTTTTTTGGAGAAACGACTCCACTCAACGCGTTTCCATTTGTCTTGTAACTCGCAGATCAAGTCGAACAGCTCTCTTAGGGAAAAGAGACTCGGGGGTTTCAACTGTCAAGCGATACAAAACGTGCTGTTGCAACAAGGGTGTGCGGCGCTTCCGGGTAGGCCTTCTGGGCTGGTGGAGATGGCGCGGTCGGTCGGCGTTCGCTTTGGCCCATTTGGGCTCCTCCCGCGATGATGTGCCGGCGCCGCGCGCATCTCAAGCCGCTAGTTCAGAGATGTGAATGAGAGAGTTCTAGACATCTGCAACCGGAGCCCACCTGAAAACTGCGTAAGCACACGCAAAATGAAGGCCTTTTCGATTGCGTGTTGTGGCACCTCTCGTTTTTTGGCGCGTCATTCTGGCGTACACTCGGCAGCACGGATCCCCGCACACAAATGGACCGAAAATAATGAAAAGCGAGAAGAAGTCGGGAGGTGATCATGGCGCCCACCTCGTCGAAATCACAATGATTGTGAACGGTCAGCCTATCGTGATTAAGACGATAGAGCAGCAGCCGCTGCGTGTGGCCCGCCAAAAGGGGATGGAGGAAACCAAGAACCTGGCTCAGCCGCCTGAGAATTGGGGATCAAAAACGAAGCGGGCGAGCTGCTGGCTGAGGAGCTGAACATGCCCGAGGCCAGCCAGGAGATCCGGAATATCCTTCAGACGAACAGGCCGCTGGGTACCGGTTTGTCGAGCGCGTCGCTAAGACCTTCGACATCCGTCCGAAGCACTTAAAGAATTCATCGGACATTCCGTCCGATCCTTTCACCAGCGGGCCATCTGCGGCGGAATTGTCATGCGCCTGACGGCTGAGCGCAGCCCGTGAGAGCGGTCGACCAATGTCGTTTCGGTCGGCTCTTGCTGGCATAATGTTGGCGGGGGATCTCGTGAAGCACGCGTCCGGGCTGCGGATTCCGATGATCGCGCGCAGCTATTCCAATCTGATGCCGCGCAGCATTCCAATCTGATCGCGCGCATGTGAAGCCCCCGATCGTTAAAGGCAATTGGCACTATCGGTCGCCCGTGGTCAAGCGGCCGCCGAAGAGATCACGTCTGGTGTCGCTCGATGGAGCGAAGCTGACTGGACGCGCACCCCAACAGTGCCGTAGCGGCCGGTCAGCTTCGCGGGCTGTAGGCCCGGTCTTCATCGGGCCGACATAATCAAGCCCGAGGAAGAACCGGCGTGCGACGCATGGAGTCACCGTTTAGTTCGAGCCTGTGAGCGTTGTGAAGCAACCGATCAAGTATTGCATCAGCGTAAGTTGGGTCATTTATGAGCTCATGCCATTTGGCAATTGGAAGCTGGCTGGTGCCGAGTGTTGATCGACGGCCGTAGCGGTCTTCGAGGATTTCGAGCAGATGATGCCGGGCATTGGCGTCGATGGCTTGGAGGCCCCAATCGTCCAAAATTAGGAGCTTGACGGAGGCGATGCTCTTCATCCGCGAAGTGAGTCGGCCGTCGCCCCGGGCAAAGTCCAGTTCTTCGAACAACCGCGGCAGCCGGGTGTAAAGTACAGAATGGTTGTCCCGGCAGGTCTTGTGACCAAGCGCACAGCCCAGCCAGCTTTTCCCGACGCCGCCCGAGTTGCGAGCCTGGATTTCAATCGCGCGCAGCGCGGCCGCCTCGAGGCGTTCGGCGCCAAAGCGCTTCTCAAGTCGGATGATCCCCAGGCACGAACGATAGCCCTGTTCGGGATGCGGCCGATCCTCGATGATCCGGTCGACCAGCAGGCGCAGCATCGGGCCGATCCGGCTTGCCTCGCTGCGGATCTTTGCCGGCGTCCACTCGCCATAGCGCCGGTGGCTGGAAGGCATGTGGGCGCTGATCGTCGTGTGACGCCCGTTGCCGCTGCCGCGCATGTGCACGGCGATACGCTCGCCCCCCAGGAAGATTTCAATCGTTCGCGCACAGATCCGCGCTTCTACCTCGCGACGGGCGAAGCGGTAGGGCACCGAGTAGTAGTGTCGTTCGATGTCGACGTGATAGTCGAGCCCAACCCGGCATCGGCGCCATTCGGCATGGACCCACGGCTCGCCGGGGAGCGGTTTAAGATTCGGCGCGTCAATTTCCTCGAACAGCTGGCGCCGTGTGCGGCCATACTGGCGTAGCACCCGCCCGTCATTGAGCTTGGCCAGCCACTCGGCAATCGCACCGTTGAGCTCGGCCAGGCTGTAAAAGGTTCGGTTGCGCAGCCGTCCCAGTAGCCAGCGCTCGATGATTCCGACGCAGGCCTCGCGACGCGGCCGTGCCGGCAAAATCGCCGTGCCGTAATGCTGCGCCATATCGCTGTAGCTGCGGTTGACCATAGGGTCATAGAGGCAGGCCTTGATCACCGCGACCTTGGCGTTGTCGGGCACCAGCAGTTGCGTCGCGCCGCCAAAAAAGCTGAAGGCCGCGTTATGTCCCGCGATCCAGTCGCCGAGCTGCTCGGTCCACGTCGCCAGCGCGAACGACAAGCTGGATGCGCCCATGACCGCCACGAAGATGTGCGCGTCGCGCACCTCGCCAGTCTTACGGTCAACCACCGGCACCGTGTCGCCGGCATAGTCGACAAACAATTTCTCGCCGCCGCCGTGGTGCTGGCGCATCACCAGCGGCAGCCGGCCTTCCCAGTTGCGGAACAAGTCACAGAAACGGCTGTACCGGTACCCGTCCGGATGCTCTGCAATGTACTCGTCCCACAGCACCTGCAAGGTCACATGCTTGCGCTTGAGCTCGCGGGCAATAGGACCAGTCCGGTTCGGCCACCTTGCGCGGCGACCCGGCTTCACGCCAGGCAACCCGTACAGCCGTTGCTCCAACTCGGCGTCGCTTATCGCTTCCGGGACTGGCCATGCCAGACCCGCGCGCGCAAACCGCTTCAGCGTGTCACGTACCGTCGTCGGCCCGATGCCGACGCGCTCGCCAACCACGCGCGTCGAGAGCCCAGCCTCAAGGCTCAACCTCACAATCTCGCGCACCTGGCGCATGATAACCCTCCTCGTCGGCATCCAATCCTCCCAGCTGCTTCCAGCCGGAGAAATGGCCCAACGATCGGGCCTCACACCATCCGAAACTGCGCGCGATCAAATCGGAATGCTGCGCGGACAATGCTCGGAATGCTGCGCGCGATCATTTCGGAACCCTGCGCGCCATCAAGTCGGTACGGTGCGCACCATCACCTCGAATTCGGCAGTCCGGGCTTCTGAACACCGGGCCACAAACATGCAGATTAACCTGCTTCGTCCACTCGCGTGGCAACTTTACGATCCCAAAGCGAAGGATACGTCGGGACGGTGTATCTGCGTTGACGAAGACTTTTTAGCCGCATACCGGCGGAAGTACCCGGGCTGCACAGCTCGTGAACTTCGATCTGATCAATAATGGAAGGCCTCGCTTCAAACTAGGGCGTCGCGCTCGCGCGCTCCAGCCAGAATCTTTGTTTCAAAGATCTACCGCTTCGGGAGCCCTGCCGCCGGTCCCTTGCCGTGCACGGGGTGATTGTAGGTGACGTTTCACTCATGATCACGCATTCCGAAAAAAGCCGTGCGTTTGAAAAATCGGTGGCAGCTGATGATGGTCATGAATGATGTAATCGGGCTGCGCAGCCTGCAAACGCGACTCGGAAACAAATCCGCCGGTAATGGATATGCTGATAAGGCCAAGGTCGCGCGCAATATCCGTTTCAACCGGCATATCCCCGATGATGAAGGTTGACTCGGGCGTGAGATTGTTGGCTTGCATATACAGGCGAAGCCGTTCGCCTTTGCTCGTGCTTTTGAATTGAGTGGCGCGGCTTTCGAAGGCTAGAACCTCGTTGACGCAATCGTCGATTCCAAGCCTGCGGATTTGGGAGCGAAGAGGGTCGACTATATAGCTGCTGAGAACGATCGTTGAGACCGCCTGTTGACGTGCCGCTTCCAAAATGCTGCGCGCTCCTTTTCGCAGATCGGCCTTGCTTGCCAAGGGTTCGTAGATATCGTGAAAAATAGCGCTGCCGTCGCTATTCACGATTGCGGCTTCACTTTCCGACATTCCGACGCTGCGGTAAAGGGCAGAAAGCGGGAGCTCGCACCGTTCCCGAAAAGTTGGCATATCGATATCAGCGCGGCCGAAGCGGCCTAGAACGGCATTGATCGTTTTCAGCATCGCCTCAGCATCGTCGAGCAGCGTGCCGTTCCAGTCGAATACTAGAGTCGGTTTCATCATGTGACCTCAGGCGACGGCTGATTCTGGGAGGGAAGGTCGGCGATCAACTTGTTCAAGTTCCTGTTCGCGCGTTTTTGCCCCGCCGGAGTTGGCATCTCGAACGTAAACGGCGACAAATCGTTTCCATCATGCCCTTGCGGAAGGAAGGATACGAGCACTTGGAAGGGGAGATAAGTGATGGCCGCAGCGTTGATGGAGACCGCAATTGTGCTTTCAATGAGCCTAAGCATTTGCGGTTCAATATTATGAAAACGCAGGCTTTGCTTCCGCTGTTCGGGTGCCAGAGTTTTCCATATTTGCCAGAACGCCAACTCATCTATCGTATCGATACCCATGCCGTAGTAATTTGGCGCCACTATAGGCGGTGAACCGATTGCCCAATGCACAGCCTTGGCTCCAGCGGAGAGGAGCATGTTCGTGACGGCCCGACTTGTATCGCCGCGGATGAGAGCTTCATCGACCATGATTATGGTGCTGCCAGCAACGTCCTTCTCTGCGACACGATATTTTTGGGAAATAAGAGATATGCGCTCATCAACGACACCTAAAAGCGTCCGTTGAGAACATTGCGTTGCGATGACTTCCTGACGTCGGATGACGGCGCCTTCCTCCGCTAATGATGCAAACAGACCGTCAGCATACGGCCCTCCGGTTCGCGGCATGGAAGAAATGATGATAGGGGCGGACCCCATTTCAGCTGTCAGTCTCCGCGCGATAAGTTTACCAAGAGCCGCTCCGATATTGTAACGGGTTTCGAGATAAGTTTGCCGTCTCGACGTCTCGGGGTTTCCCAGGTAAAGCGTTTCGTAGGCGCACAGCCTTGCGTTATATCGAGCATCGCACACAGAGCGATCAAGCCATTCTCCTGTTCTTCCGTTCACATACTTGATGTGGCCTGGTAAAATTTCCTCCGCGTTGCCTTGGAGGCCGGAAAAGGCACAGTTTTCCGAAGCAAAAAGCAGAAAGCCATCGTTGGTTTGCATGAATTCCAAAGGTCGCAAACCATATCGATTGCGGAAAGCAATGAGATTTCCTTCACCATCCAACAAGAGTGCGCTGACGGCGCCATCGATGCAGTTATCTATCTCTCGAAACAGTCTTTCGTGATTCACCGGCAGAGCATGGCACCAATAATCATTTTGACAAGTGCGCTCAATCAGCTTGAGCAAGAGCTCGGCATCCGTTTCGCCGTCGAAGCTATACCCTTGACCGAGCAATTCTTTCCTAAGTTCATCAGCGTTGAGCAAAGCCCCGTCTAGAGAAATCGCCAAATGGCGGCGACCGGCTTGATCGTTGTGAACAGGCTGAACGTCGCTCTCGTCGTGTTCTCTGCTAGACGGACTACGAATGTGTGCAATCGCTGCGCGAGGCCTGAAATCGGCATCCTGTTCATGATAGTCGATCGTTGTAAATTCGCGTGGCGGCCGAGACGATTTTGTATATTGAACGCGTTTTTCATGCATGAAGGCGGCAAGACCAAACCCCGCCTGTCCGCGAAGTGCAAGCTTCGGAAGCATGTGCTTGAGCCGATCATAAACCGTCTCCTGTGAATGACTTGAAGGCAACAGAACAGCGCCAGCAACACCGGACATGCTATTTATCCTTAAAGACGACATCGTTGTTGTCATTCGACACTGCGTGTGTCGTGTTCAACCAAGAATCCGCTTCCTAAGTCCGACACTAAGGCAGATGTATTCCGCCGGCGCGGCGCGAAGCACGTCGTTCTCCCGTTTGAGCAAGGTTTGTGCCACCGTCTTAGGCCGCGTGCTCGTGCCGGCAGATCGCTAGGGGTTTGGAAATATGCGAGTGTTTTGACAATCGGCTGCGGTCCGAGCTGTTGGATCTGCGACACGGTAGCTGAGACGCGACACGCTTTAAGGAAATACGCGTCACGAATTGAACGTCCGTAGCCGGCGCGGCGCTAGGCGAGAGTCACCCGCCTGCGGTGTCGCGGCAATGGTTACAAGATCATTGGCTTCGGTGCACCATATGCGGTGCGCGTGAGTGCGGATGGCCCGATCAACTGCAAGGAGACCACGCACCTGACCGTCCCGAAAGCTTGGCGGCTTGGGCGATGACAGGCCGCAGGATCGGCCGACTCTCATCTTAGGCGGAACGCGCGCTCCGGTTTCGAGGCGATGGGATCGTGGGAAGGGGGGCAGGCCAGCTGCAGATGATCGATGCCGTTGAAGCGCTCGGCGTCGATCCCGCCGATATCTCGCACCGACCAACTAATACCGCGTTCATAACCGTCTGTCTGTGAACGAAATCCGCGCCCCTAACTGAAGAACATCAGCTATTGTCAAAGAATAGACTGGATCTATTCCATAAAGAGGACTGCGATGTAGCTCTCATCGACTGTGGGGTCTCGCTCGAGACGGCACGGGCTTACAACCTCGAACATCGGCGGGAAAGCTAGGCGGAGCTTTCCGCTGGTATCTTCGACGAGTTGATGGAAATTCTCCGGAGCGCGTTTTGGGATAAGAGAGTCGAATTGTTGTTTCCGCTGGTTAAAAGCCATGTATCGGGCCGCGATAGATTGAACGCTTTTGCCGGCGCAGAGCTCTGATGATCTTGTGTGTTCTAGGTCCCTCGATAGCTAGGCGACCGCTTCTCAAAAGGGCGTTCATTCCCTCTTGCTGATCGGCCGTGGTGAATGCGTGCCGGATGGCTTGTCGTTCAAACTCTAGACCGACATCAAGCGTAGTTTGGTAGGCGGCGAGTACAGCTGCTTTAGCCAGTTCCGTAGAACGCGGCGGCTTGTGCGCGATAACTTCGGCAATTTCGAGGGCGCGGCTCTGCGCCTTGCCGCCCGCCGTGACCTCGGCAACAACCCCAGCCTGAAGGGCTGCGCGCGCGGAGATGGGTTCTCCAGTCAGGATCATGAGCATCGCAAGTGATTTGCCAGCCACGCGGGTCAATCGCGGGGTTGCTCCATCCCCTGGCAACATCCCAACATTGATCTCCGGCTGCCCGAAGGTGGCGCCTTCACCGGCGATCACGATATCGGCCAGCAGCGCGAGCTCGTGACCACCCCCAAAGCAAATCCCCTCAACCGCGGCTATGAGTGGCTTGGGGAAATTGGCGATATCCCGCCAGCCAGAACGTCGCGCGGAATTGTCGATCGCTTCGAACCCCCGTTGCTGCATTTCCTTGATATTGGCGCCGGCGGAAAAGAATGCACCGCTCCCAGTAAGAACGACGCAACGGACGTCATCATCCAGCGCGGTCTTGCGAAAGGAGACCGCGAGCTCCGCGATCAAATCATTGCTCAGCGCGTTTCGTTTGGATGCCCTATTCAAAGCCAAGAGCACCACATGCGGCAGAGGAGACGAGCAAAGAATGAGGTCAGGCTTGGGGGGTTCAAGGGTGGCACCTTGCAAGTTACCGATCAGGCCATTTACATTGAAAGCGTCTTCGCGAACAGCCGTCCTGCGTGCCAGCTAGCTTGCGAGGCTTCATCGTGGTCGCCTCGGCAGGCGGCCGGCTGTCCGTGGTGGCGCGGTGGACGACCGCATCACCAACCGGTAGGGCAACAGGACGCTCTTGGGGACGGGCCTGCCTGCGATCGCATTGATGAGATAGTCGGCTGCGCCCCGGCCAATTTCAGCGGCGGGAACACTAATTGTCGTAAGCGGCGGATCCACCTGTGCGGACAATTCTACGTCGTCAAAGCCGGTAATTGAAAGCGCCTGTGGCACGCTGAAACCCATCTTGCGGGCTTCCGACATCGCGCCGATGGCCAGCGTGTCGGTCGTGCAGATCACGGCGGTCGTGTCGGGATTGTCAGTGAGCAGTTGGCGGAGGGCGCTTCGTCCTTGCGCGAGCGAGTAGTCGGCCCTGATGACTTGCGTTGGCTGCAGCCGGATACCGGCTTCAGCGAGAGCCCGCTGAATGCCATCGAGTCGCGCGCGCGAACGATCATTCGACGGCGGAATGTTGGCAATTGCGCCGAAACGAACGTGTCCGAGGCTGAGAAGAAATTCAGTCATTTCGCGAGTGGCACGTTCGTTGTCGATGCCAATGGCGGGAATGCCGCCGCCCGCCTTAGAAACGTAAGTCGTAATGACGGGGACACCAGTTTGCTCTACCAGAGTTCTCAATTCTCGACCATGCGAGCCCCCCACCAGCACAATGCCATCGATGCCACGCTCGATGAGGCTCTGCATCTCCTGCAACTCGCGGCGCTGATCATACTGCGAATTGGCGATGAATAATGTGTAGCCGCTTTCGCTTAGGCGGTTCTGCAGGGCCTCCACGCCTTCAGCAAAGATTCCAAGGCCTAGCGTCGGAACAATCGCGCCGATCGTCCGCATGCGTCCCGATTTTAGTGCCCGGGCCGCGCTGTCCGGCGTATAGGAGAGATTGGCGATGTAGCGCATCACTTTGTCGCGCAGTTCGGGCCTGACAATTTCTGGATGATTTAGAACCCGCGACACCGTCGCCGGCGACACGTTCGCCTCTCTTGCGACATCTTCGATCTTCACCCTGGGCTGCGACCGGCCTTTGGGATCGCCGATCGATTTCTTGTCCATCTGATCTGCTCGGATTGGCCCATAACGGGCTGTTAACATCCATTGGAGGTGAACCACCTGGAGGATTGCTATCTCAGGCTAGTGGGCAGGAGATCCGTGGTTCTCATTGAACATTATTTGCGCGTCCAAGCCACATCAAGCAGAGCGCGCCGGCGGCCATGCTCCGAATGTGCAGCGCTTAACCCGCTTGACGCCGCCGACCGGGGTGACTAACCTGAAAACGATTTCAGAAAAGCGGAGATGGCGGAATGTCGCCGACATTGACGCGAGATATTTAAAAGGGAGTGCAGCAAGAACAGTTATGGTCGATCTTCTCAAGGGCGTTCGAATCCTGAGCTTCAATCACTTCCTGATGGGGCCTATGGGTGTGCAATTTCTCGCCGACCTCGGCGCGGACGTGATCGCTGTGGAGCCGCCAGACGGCGCCTTCCAGCGGAAATGGGGTGGGGCAGACAAGCAGGTAGATGGTCAATCCATGCTGCTTCTGACCGGCAATCGCAACAAGCGGAGTCTGACGCTCGATCTCAAGAAGCCGGACGCGGTTCCGGTTGCGAAGAAACTGATCGCAACATCGGACGTCATCGCCGAGAACTTCCGGCCTGGCGTGCTCGACAAGCTTGGGCTTGGATATGAGGACGCCAGGAATATTAAATCCGACATCATCTATGCCGCAGCGTCCGGATATGGCCCGGACGGCCCGTACGTGAACCGACCCGGCCAGGACCTCTTGGTTCAAGCGTTGGCGGGGCTTGCTACGATCACGGGAAGCCGCGATCACGGCCCCCGCGCGGTGGGTGTTTCGGCAGTTGATCATCACGGCGCCGTTCTCTTTGCGGCTGGCATCCTGGCGCATTGGTGAGAAAAGCGCGCACGGGGCAGGGGTGTCGGGTCGATGTCAGCCTACTGTCTGCAGCGCTCGACCTCCAAATGGAGTCGTTCACCTGCTATCTCAACGGGCAAAGACCCAACGACGTGCGCCAGCCGGGACCGATCGCAGGATGGTATTATGGCGCACCTTACGGCATCTATGCTACGAGTGACGGGCACATCGCGATCTCGCTCGCATCGCTTGACGTGCTGGCAGATGCGCTTTCAATCCCCGCCGATCAGCGCGTTCCCGACACCGAAGCTTATCGGCGGCGCGACCACGCATCGGCAGCAATTGCGGCCAACATCGCCAAACGCACGACATCGGAGTGCCTTGCGCTGCTTGAGGCTGGCGGAATCTGGCATGCCCGCATCAACGACTATTCCGACGTCGTCGTCGACCCGCAGGTGATTCACAACAAGAGCTTCCAGGTTGTGAAAGGGGCGATGGGGGCGCCGATTACCCTCGTCAGCCATCCCGTGTGTTATGACGGCGAGGTGCCGGAAATACGTTTGCCGCCGCAGCCGCTCGGGGCACAGACGGAAGAAATCCTGAAGGAGCTCGGCTACGACGCCCAGCAATTGAAGGACCTCTGCGACAAAGGCGCCGTCGGCTCAGCGACATCCCTTCACTCAAAAGGGCTTTAGCGACAGCGGTGGCTTCGAGCGCGCGCAGGCTTTCGGCCTGCTCTATACCACCATCGCACTCGCCCTTCATCCGTAGGAAACGCGCTGGAGCAGCAGTTGATCGCGGCTGTGACGGGCACGGGAGAGTTCCTTGCCTTTAATAGCTCGACCGAGGCACTGCGAATTGGATCGCAGGTGGTCCTGCGACTTCTGCCCGGGCTCGGCAAGAAGGAAAGCAATCCATTCCGAGCGACTTGAGCTGCGCTTGGGCGACGGAAACTACACCGGTCGCGGCCTGTCTTGATTCCAGTCGGATCTCACCTACAACCTTGTTCCGTCTGGAAACATCGCACTCGGGTTTACCTACGAGCACGGCAACAACCGGGATACCGACGCTCTTCGCTAGCTCATACCGGGTCGTCTGACCGGGAAGCTCTGATTGGCGCACGCGCGATCATGTTTGCTCGCCACCCTGCAGCTGCCCGCTATTCTCAGCGCAAGGACTCGATTAAAGGAGAAAGGCAAGATTCGAGGGCGATCCGGCGCGGGGCCGATTGCGGAAGCGGCAACCCACCAGCCGGTTTTCCGCCGGCCCGTGCCAGGCACGAGCACCTCGGTCAAGGACGATGCTGTGTAACGCAATTGTATGGTCGCTGAATGAGGCCCGACTACATACCCCGCAGTCTTCATCTCGAAACCGCGGTCCGAAGTTGAGCTGCTTGCTCAGCACCAGGTCATCATCGTTCTCGCCGAGCCAGGGGCGGGAAAGACAGAGCTCTTGCAGAGCCTTGCAGAAACGCTCGGAGTTCGATCGTACCGGGCCAGCCTTTTTCGCCACTGGAATCCCCAAACGCCGGCAGCCGCGGTGGTAGTAGATGCGCTGGACGAGGTCGCTAGGATTGACATTGCCGCCATTGATCTCGTCATCGAGAAGGCAAGAGAGACGCAAGCGACCACGGTTGTGTTCTCGTCGCGCTCAAGCGAATGGGACAGGGCGAGAACGAAACTCGTCAAGGACTGCTTCGGACAGAACCCCGCCGTAGTGCGCCTGAAGCCGTTTTCCACCGAGGAGCAGCGGCTGCTGTTCGAATCCTATCGTCCTGATGAGGACTTTTCTCGATTTGAATGTGAAGCGGCACGGTTTGAATTGAGCCCTCTACTGGGAAATCCGCAGTTCCTAAGACTCTTTGCAGATGCCTATGTGCAAGGCGGCAGACGCTTTACATCCAAGAACCAGATCTTCGTCAATGCGATTGAGAGGTTGGCTTCCGAACTCAATACATCGCCGTGGCAACGGGATCGCCCCTCAACGAGGGCTATTGTCTCGGCGGCGAGCGATATTTTTGCGAAGCTGTTGCTCAGTGGTGGGAGCGGGATCGCGGTTGCCGACGAAGGCGACGTCGATTTCCCATATCTTCAATCCTTGAGTGAGCCCGCTCCTGCATTGAGTTTCATTCCCAACACTCGTCTCTTCAAACCCGCAACCGAGCCCGATCGCCATGAACCGGTGCATCGCATCGTCGCCGAGTATTGCGCGGCCAGGCATCTTGCAACCCAAGCAGGTGATCCGGCAGCGCAGCTGTCAGTGAGGCGCCTCATGTCAATCATTGCTCCAAATTCCGTGGTTCGCGACGAGCTGCGCGGGCTCGTAGGCTGGATAGCCGCGCTTGGTAATCTTGCCGTTCAGGAGACGTGTATCCGGACCGACCCGTATGCGGTTCTGTCAAACGGAGATCCATCGCAGCTTGCGGCGTCCTCCAAGCGCTTGCTGCTTACCGAGTTGAAGAAGCTCTCAGAGTTCGACCCATATTTCCGACGAAGCGATGATTGGCGGCGTTTCAGCGCAGCCGGGTTCTTCGACCGTGCCATGGTCTGTGAAGTGCAGGAGGTCCTCACCGACAGGGACGTCAATCCAGAACTGCGCAATCTGATTCTCGAGCTACTGCAGGACTCGGAGGTTGCTTCGCTGGTGACTGAGCAGCTGGAAGCTCTCGTACTCGACAGCGACGTTGACATTTACACCCGGCTCCGCGCTCAGCAGGTTCTTTCGGGCCTAAACATCGCGACGCGTCCCGCAACCATCAACGCGCTGCTCACCATAGGCGATGCTGGCTCCCTGCGAATTCTTCTGGAGATCGCTGGCGAGCACGGATCAGATGCAATTGGGATGGAGGCGCTCCGTGACCTTCTGGAGCGCGTCGGGAAGAGCGAGAACCGTGGTCGAGTTCCGCGTACCAGAGATCGAGATGGCAATCTCAATCTGCCATATCTGTCCAAGCAGGTCGTAGCTTCGCTCGGCTCCAGCTCCGTCGTTTGGCTGCTGAACGAACTGACCCGGAATTTGCGCTGCACTTGCGGGAAATCGCAGCCATACGAATGCGAGTGCCTGCCCGGACCGAGCAAGACGATCGGTTGGCTTCTAGATCGTTATTTCGAGATCGAGGCTGGTCCGTACGATCCGGCACGGATATGGGCGTGGACACGGCATTTGATCTTTTCTGGCCACCCTCCGCCGCGGGAAAGCGCTGCCGTGCAGGCGCTGATGAAAGAGGACGAGCTACGCCAGAGCATTCATCGCTTGGCGTTTTCGGAGTGCGCTGACCTCGACCAAGTGTGGGAAACCCGTATCAAACTGATGAGCGGGTTCGGTCACGCGGGACTCGGCATGAAGCTCATGGACTTCCTCGCGCTGAGCGAGCACGCCCTTTCAACCGGCAGTGCCGCGCTTTGGCAAGGCTTCTATCTTGCACATAATTTCTACGCACAGCAGAGAGGTCCTGACGCGCGCCGCGCCATTCTGAAGCGGCAAGCGCGAAGTAGTCGGCTGCTGTTGGCAGTGTGGTCGAAGCTTGAGCGAGGAAACCGCGAGAACCTGCGGAAGGAGCGCCGACTGAGACTGCGTCGTCAGAGCCGCTGGCAGCTTCGCGAACAAGCGCAAAAGAAGGAACGGCGGCAGTTCTATCGCGACAACAAAGCGCAGATTGAAGCCGGTCAGCACTTTGGCGCGCTTTGCGAGCTGGCAGATTATTATCTGCTCAAGCCGGCCGATCGTGAGGAGGTGCCGGACGACCCGCAGATGGCCGAGCGGGCGTTGCTCAATTGCTTTCCGCTGCTTGAGGCCTACGTGCCGACCCTCTCAGCGAGGTCGGGAAGCGAGCGGCCTGACATCGTTCGGGTTCTTCATGCTGCCTGCATGGTGATCTACCGAAGGCGGGGAAATCTAGACGGCGTAGACCGGAATATTTTACGGGCGGTGAAGAGCGACGTCGGCGGCTACTCCGGGGTTTCCAACGAGCAGGCAGAGGCGTTTGAAGCCGAAATCGATAGGCAAATCTTGCCATCGGTTGCGGACGCCGAGGCATTTGCTCGCGAATTCATAGAGCCTAGCCTGACCGCCCAGACGGATCTCGGAACGAACGTTGGCTGGCTCCGGTACAAGACAGCATTCAAGCCGCTTCGAAGAACATTGGCGCTCCAATGGCTCGAGCGCTATCCGAACATGCCGCGGCAGGCTCGGGACAGTCTTTTTGACATGTGCGCCGAGCACGCGGACCGCGACGAGCTCATCAAGCTGATCGTAGCGCGTTGCGATGAAGTGGTGCAAGCAGCTGGCGGCGGTCGGCCTGAGGACCGAGAGTTCTGGCTCCTGAGAGCGCTCTTTTTCCTGAGCGATCCACCTTTGGCGGTCTGGGATCATCTTAAGAGCAGTGGCGATACGATTTTTGGCATCGAGCATCGCGCAGGTCGTCTCAACCGTGGTGGAAGCGCCGGCTGGCCGACGCTATCAGCCGAGAAAGTATACAGGATCCTGGACATCTATGTAGATGTGTGGCCGAAGGTCTTCCTGCCCAGCTCATGGGGCACGGGTTCTCCGCGTCCTGAAACGGCTTATCGCTTTCTTCGGGACGTGATTTTCTCGATCAACCGTGACGAGCCTAGTCGAGCGGTCGCGGTCCTCGACAGAATCCTGTCCAACGTGCGTCTCGCCGACTTCCATACGGACGCGAGAAGCTTGAAAGCGTCAGCGCTCCGTAAGCTGGCGCTCCGGGATTTCAATCCGCCCTCGCCGGAGGCGGTCGTGAACATGCTCGACAAAAACCGGATTGCAACGGTGGAGGATTTGCGCGCATTCCTCCTGGAGGAGTTGGAAACCTATCAGATCTGGCTAAGAAACGCGGAGACCAACCCGCTCGACGTGTTTTATCAAAACGGCGTGCGGCTCAATGAGAACGATTCGCGGAACCGTATCGTCGAGCATCTTCACAGTAGACTGGCCAGCCGCAATTTGTCGGTAACGATCGAGCACCATATGGCGAACGCCAATCGCTGCGACATTACTGCCGCGGCCATGGTCGAGGGCCAACGGCGGCTGCTGGTGATCGAGGTGAAGGGGCAGTGGCATGCCGAGCTATTCACCGCGGCGTCAGCTCAGCTTCATGAGCGCTACAGCGTCCATCCCGATGCGGCGATGCAAGGCATCTACTTGGTCCTTTGGTTTGGGACGGGTGAGACGGTCGCCAGCCGACGGGAGGCGTCAATAACAACACCGGAAATGTTGCGCGATGAGATACGCGAAAGGATGCCAGCCGAGTTGCGTGATTTCGTCGACGTTGTCGTCCTTGATCTGTCCCGGCCCCGGTGACAGGGTGGGTTCCTTCACGTGTCGCCCAACAGGTTCCTCATCGGGTCGTTCGCTGTGGGTGTCCATGAAGCAATACGCGAGGCGATGCTGCAGAAACAGCGCGTAAATGCCGCTTGCGCGTTGGCGACATTGGCAGTCTGCCCGAGCTCTCCGGTGTGAACGATGCTACCTCGGGCATAATAGACGTCACGCACACTCTGCTTATATTGTGCTATTCTAGGAAAGCCCTTCAGGCAAATGCCTACGCGTCGGATCATGCGGTCCGCAACGCCAGGCTGATAGCTGTCCGTGAGCAGCGTCTCGAACGCGACGGCGAGCGCGACGACGGCTTCGGACTCGTTTGCATGTGAGCCGAACGACTGTCGGAACCAATCGAGGGCCGTGACGAGGCGCTTGTAAAAGCGCGCCTGGGCTTTGGACTTGCTTGTCAGGTTGACGTGTTGAAAATAGCCGCGCTCGACGGTCTTCAGTGCGGCCACAATCTGAGTTTCGAAACGCTTCATCCGCGAGGTCGCCATTGCCTCACTCGAGATCGTAGCTGCGACGTCTGACAGCCTAACGAGATCGAGAGGGGAGACATTCATGGGGACTCGTCGGGTCGAGATCTTCCCATTCGGCAATCCCTCACCGATCAGGTAATGGCGAATATCGAGAGTCTGAAAATTGTTGACGTGCAAGGTCGAACGAAATTTGTCGATCGAGCCATGGCTTTCGAGCGAAAGTGCGTGAAGCATCAGTAGTGCTGAAGCAGCCGATCGGATTTTGAGCTTATAGACGAACTGGTTTTCGTACATGTCGCCGGTATGCGACGTAAGTCGTACCAGCAGAAGGGGATTGCTGCGGATCCAGGTCGCGCTATGAGCAAAGTGCTCGATGTCCCACCGGTCTATTTTTCCTCGGACGCCGAGTGCGCGTGCCATCTCGGCGAGGCGCTCATAGCCAGCCTTGACTGAATTGACCTGTGTACTCGCGGCGAACCCCGCGGCTCGGAAGACGATGTAGTCTTTCAGAGCTGGATCGGGCTGGAACCGGCCGGACATTTTCATGCCGAAGCTCGTCAAGGGGTAAAGGACGAATCCGGGCGTTTCCGCTCCTGCGGTTGCGAGGTTAGTCAGCACGCGGGCCGCGACGCCAGGGCCCCCTTGTTTGGCGGTGCTGAATACGAACTCATCCAGGAGAGAAGGGCCGACGTATATTTCTTTCGACCACAGCGCCCGCGCGGTAGCAGCGCGAATGTTCAAGATGTGGTGCTCGATTGCCTGCCGATCGCCTTCGCTGAGCTTGGTCTCATCGAGGACAAGGTCCTCGACGGACTCCAGACAACTCAGTTGATTATGTTTTGCTGCGAGAAAGTTTTCGGATTGCTGTATCGACTTCCCTTTAGGTGTCGAAACAATCGCAATTTTAGGTGCTGCCAAGAATCCCCCCGCCAGCGCGAACGATTTGACACTTAGCCAGCTTCCGGAATCAGCGCCAGGAGTGTGCGAACGGTTTCGAGGCAAGTCTCCTGCTCATGCTCCCACCCAGGCTGGATGTCGAGCTCTGCAAGGTCGGCCTTGAGGTAGTCGACACGGATGCCATTGACGCGCTGAAGAAGGTCTTTCTTCTTCAAAGTAACTGCGCCCAGGTTTGCGGTGAGGGTGTCGCCATAATTCTTCTTGACGACGGCGATATCAAAGATGTCGCGCGGCTTCAGAATCGTTGAGCGATGGTACATTTTCTTGAGCGCGATCTCGGCCGGTGGCTCGATCATAATCGTTGGCTTCCATCCCGCTCGAATTGACGTCAGGTCAATTTCTTTTTCAACCGGGTCAAGGTCCGAGAGAGTCCCGCTGACGATGAAGTCGATCTCTCCCTCGGGATATCTGAGTTTGATATAGTGGGCGGTCGTGTCCCAATCTGTGCAGCTCCATACGTCGGTGGTGTCTGGGGACAACAAGGCAAGATATTGCGGGTCATCGATGAACGCATCGATGTCCCGGCTCAGCCGATGGTCAGTGTAGAGCATCAGGGCTGTGCCGCCGCCCAGCACCCAATTGGGGACCGGCTGCCCCTGCTGTTTGAGGGCCGAGAGCCCGTCGAGCGTTCGACCAAGGAGTTTACGCCACCCGCTCAAGTGCGCTCTCCAATGCTGGGCTGCTTTCGCCGGTTGTGGACTTCATCGATTCATAGGAAGCCGCCAGGTCTTGAATGGGAATAGCGTGGCGCCGAGCAAACTCCAGAACAAGCTCGGGTCGTACTTCCGTGAAGAACGTTGCGGCATGTGCGATCCAATTCCGCCAATCCGTCGAGGAGATGCTAGCCACCAGATCGGTCGCACTCATAGTTCGGCGGTACGGAGCGTTCGTGGTGCCGAGAACGAGTTCATCAATATCATGTGGTCTGAAGGCGCGATTGGAAAAGGGATGGCTGGTCGTCACCGGTTTTGTCGCGGGACTTGTCGCTTCGTCTGGATCGAAATCAAGCGCATCCGCCAAGCCGCGCCGGCGATCCTCAAGCCGCTTCAGGATCATGACGTCATTGACGAGAACACGTCGGTGCCTTCCGACCAACCGGAAAGGAAGCTTGCCCGAATCCATCCGCTGATAGACCAATGGCCGTGAGATGCCTAGGATTTCGGCCGCCTTCTCGGGTGAGATTTCGGGGTCTGACCTGAGAAGGAGAACCTCACCTGTTTCAGCCAGCGCCGTGAGAGTGCTTTTCATCGCACGTAGCAGGGATGGCGGCATTTCTGCCGCGAGTATCTCGCCATCAGCCTGGGTGACGAAAAGACCGCCGTGTTCGAGTATCGCGGCGCGATCCAGGAAGTCGGCTCCCTTACGCGCCTCGTCACGATCGTTACTTTCAATCTTCAGGCGGATCAGATCTTCGGCCATGATAGCCTCCATCTGCAATAAGTGAAGCAAATGTAATATCTGGAAGATCCCTTAACAAGCCGTCAATTCTGCAGTTTGCTGTTGAATTCACGGCTTTAGCCGGTCCTCGACCGCCGCCAGCAATTGCATAATTGCATTCTGCGCTTTGGCGCGAGCTCTCCAGTTTCGTCGCGATTAGGCGAGGGGTGCGGCGGGCTCATGGGTGGGCGCGGTGAGCCAAAATTCGAGCTTTGCTGCTGTCTTCTTCGCCAATTTTACTTTTCTATTCAGTACCTTGCTGAGATGCGGCTGCGACAATTCGCACGCGCTCGCCAGGATTGACTGGGTTGTTCCAGTCTCGCGCATTTTGGCCGCGATAGGGGAATGCTTGAGGGCGATGCGGTCGTGGCGCCGATGTAGCTGTCTACAACTCCCAATCGCGTTCAGTGCGCCATTGTTCGATGCCCATTGGATCTTGCGCTCGCCGCCTTGCGGTGATGAATCGTCACGAGGCGGAACATGTCACCCGTGACGCCGATCCGGCCTATACTGCAAACAGTCTCACCGACCACTGGCTCGCCCGCGGCCCTTTTGTTGCAGTGCATATATGTTTCCTATTTCTTCCTATCGCATTCCTATTTTCTTGCTTCTAGGTGGGACGCCTTGCAATCAACCGATGAGAGGTATTGCGCTAATGCAAACTGAAATCGATCCGGCCTATCTCGCCCAAATCCAAGCCGCTCGCGAAAGCATTTGCACTGCTGGCCAGGCGCTCGAAATGCAGCGCAAGGCATTTTTCCGCACCGGCTGCTACAAGCTCTAGGTTGCTATAACGGGACGGCCGAAGAGCACAACGTTATCTTTGATGCCGTTGAGCAGGAGACCTGCGGCGACTTCAAAAATCGGAGGAATGGCGCAAGTCAGACGTGGGGCAATCCTACGAAGAGTGGATGCAGGATTTTGAACTGGCCAAGATCGAGCCACTTGATGAGCGGGACGTCCGCGCCGAGCATGTCCACATAATCAAAGCGGAAGGGGATGCGAACGACATTCCCGATCGCCTGCACATTATCCGGCGAGAATAATCGACGCTCTGTAGCTTTTGATCGCGACGCAGCATCGAAAGTAACATCGGGCGCGGATCACTCCGCGCCTTTTTTGTTGCGCGAACTACGCCTAGGTTGATGCACGGGATTTTGCCGCATTCTCAGCGGCAATAACCAGGGCCTCGGAGAGCTTGAGCGCCTGTTCGGCCGTCACCTGAAAATGAACGCCCACAACGCTAGCGATAGAGAGTGTGATCTCGTCATCGATCTGCTCAATTATGATTGCGGCCGACTCGTCGATTTCGATCACTGCTACACGCGAGAGGTCGTCAAGGTCCTTCACCATCACTACAACTCCGCGGGCACCCCGGTGCTGGCATATCGAAATTCGTTTACAACTAAAACGAAAAGCAATGGACTACAATGGGACTCAGTACCAGCGGTTTCCACAACTTCTCTAGCAAATTCAATCTTTAGCCCGCCTGGGAGACTAGGGGGCGGAGGTTCAATCCTCTCGCTCCGACTATCAAACCTTTAAAGCCAACGAAGAATGCAGAAGGACGCAATAGGCGCCTTTTTCTTGTTGCGCGCAAGCGCCCAGCTCTGTCCCGCAATAAACCCCCGGTTAACCATGGATCGTTACGATCTGCCATATCCGGGGGCCAAACGGAGCGGATCTGATGCCCGTCGAGATGTTGTCGTATGCCGAGTTGGGCGAAAGGCTCAAGGTTTCTCCGGAGGCTGCGCGTGCCCTGGTGAAGCGACATCGCTGGCCTCGTATCCGCGCCAATGATGGGAAGGCGCTCGTCCAAGTCGATCTCACCGAAATCAACCATTCCCCCATATCCCGTCCGCCGCAAGCGCAGACCGGTCAGCAGCTGGTCACCGCCCTCAAGCAGCAGATCGATACTCTGGAGGCCGAGCTCGCGGAGATGAAGATGATTGCCAGCGGTTACCGCGGCGATTTCGAGCG
Organism: Bradyrhizobium sp. CB3481; assembly: GCF_029714305.1. Lineage (NCBI taxonomy): Bacteria > Pseudomonadati > Pseudomonadota > Alphaproteobacteria > Hyphomicrobiales > Nitrobacteraceae > Bradyrhizobium > Bradyrhizobium sp. CB3481. The sequence continues at coordinate 5,507,143 of NZ_CP121647.1, read as the reverse complement.
CGAAAGCGAGCGCACCAACAAGCTGCTGGCCGAGCTGCTTAAAGCAACCACTGAGACCATGGGAGCCCGCGAAAAGGCGGCGTTGCTCGAAGGCAAGTTCTCGATGATGACGCAGCCATGGCGGCGTCGGCTGGTCGATGCCTTCATGCTTGCCCTGCCGCAGGTCACCTCCAGCGCGCGCGAGACCACCGCTTCGCCAACTAATTGAGCCGGCCTTTTCGGCCGTACATTTCTTGAGCGCGATCTCGGCAAGCGGCTCGATCATAATCGTTGGGCTCCATCCCGCTCGAATTAACGCCGTCTCGGTGGGCGCGGTAAGCCAAAATTACAGTATTGCCGCCGTCTTCTTCGCGAGCTTTATGTTTCGATTCAATGCCTTGCTAAGGTCTCGGTTGCGACAACCCGCACGCCTGCGCCACCGCCACCAGTGGCTTGGCAGAAGTCGGTATCGTGAAGATGGTGGGCAGTGGGGCAACCGTGACCACTTGCAGCGGGCGTCCGTGATCCCAGCCTACCGCTCCACGCACATTTGGAAGATAGGATCTGGCGATGTCTTTTCCGCGACATTTGCCGCGCTGCGGGGATGTCACGGCATGGATGCACCGCAGGGCGGCCGATCTCGCCTCGCGCGCCGTCGACGTCTACTGCGATACGCGAACGCTGCCTAGTCCGCGTATCGCCGATCTACAGAGCTCTGATTTACGAGCCCGTCGTGCCAACGAAGGGCACGGTCTACCTGGCTGCACCGAGCGATCAACTTCGCGCCTGGGGCGCTTTTGTTTTTTCACCACTTCACGAAGTTAGTCCTGGGCCAGCGTCGATCGTCGGACCGGCGGAGATCGCTGGGCTCGAACGTTCCGACGCGGTCTTCGCCATCCTGAATGGGCTTGAGGGGGGACGATATTCGACGTCGGCTACGCCGTGGGAAATTTGTTTCGGCGCTGTATCGTACGATCGACTACGGCCAGAAACCAGCGGAGGGCGATGCGGGGCTTGCTGCTTGTCGCGCGATGAACATTCGCTACGAGCAAGTGAACGCTCGTTGCAGCGCGCTCGGATCTGGCGATATGGCTCGCACGGCTCATGGCCTTCAGCCCCTGTATCGGAGTGGTGGACCTTTCGAAGTCAGCTGATCCTTACGCTTGCGGGCGAGGCGGCATTGCGTTTCGACCGACTGGTGGCTGTCGCATGTGCCGGCCCGCCTGGTAACCGTTCTGGATTTCTAGGATCCGGCAATCTCCGATAAAGAGACGAATACGGCGGCCACTGCAATCGTCTGCAGGTCTTGCTCAAATTGGGACGTTATCGTCACCTCGCAGACGACGCGGTTCGGCTTTACGACGATACCCCTCAATATGGTGTCGGGTATCGTCCAGCTCGCACATCAGCGCCGGCGTTCAGCTTGCCAGGAGGATTGATGATGAACAGGCGCGAGCCTTCTGCGATGTATTCTTCAGTGGACAGAAACGCGACCAAGAGTGTTTCCTGCAGATCCATTTCTCAAAACGCGTGGTCTTGGCGTATCGATCGTCGAGTGGACGTCATAGACCAACGATGCCGGCGGATGCATATACATCATATCAGTCACAATCTTTGTGACGTTGGCGGCATCGCCAATCGTAGTTCAGGTCGTTTAGCAATGATGTTGGATTTGATTTTCGAGCTGCCGGTTTCCTGATGGCCTTGCCACGCGAACTGGAAGCAGGCTTCGGCTGCCGGGAGGTCTGGGCTTACTCTTTCAAAAATTCAAGCGACGGCACGCCAACCTTAGTACAGCTGTGCGAACACTTTTAGCTTTCGGCAACCGCACGCAAGAGGCTGGCAGAATGCGCGCACTTGTCAGCGATTGTGCGTCGCAGCGAACGGATCATACCATCCCGATGCCGATGTAGCGCAAGAAAGTACAAGAAATTCGGAAAGGCGTCCTAACGCGGGGCGCTCTGTCCGCCAATACTTTCATTCAACGGAACGTTAGTTCTCTACAACAGGGGCCCGTCGGCTCTGTGACATTCTCAAGTGAACAAGAACAAGCTTCTGCAGAAGCACGCTTTGCCTAGAGGAGGAAAACCATGCGAAGAGAAAATAAGCTCGCGCGTGCGCTTCTTGTCGGCGGCGCGTTTAGTGCCTTCGCTTCAACAGCCGCGCAATCTGAAACAGCGCTGAGCATCTGTTACATCAATCATCCAGTGCAAGTCGCAAACGTCGCGATCCTGGAGAAATGGGCAAACAAGCAAGGTGTCAAGCTGAAGAAGACGGTAACTTCCTATACCGTCTATTTGCCGAAGATCACTCAGATGCTGACCTCGGGGGCGAGCGACCAATGCGACATCATTTGGAATAATGACGACTGGGGACAGGATCTCGCCCAGTATCTTGAACCGCTCGACGACGTTCTCAATGCCCGCAAGGTCGAGGTGGGGCAGCTTGAGCCGTTCCATACTGCCGACGGAAAGACGACGGCGGTGTCGATGACGACTACGGCCGGCATTCTGTTCTATCGCACCGACCTCGTTCCCGAGGCGGAGCTGCCTAAGACATGGGATGATCTCGTCAAGATCAGTCAGACTTTGCAGTCCGAAAAGAAAGTAAAGTGGGGCTATGTCGGCGGCATGAGTTACACCAACACGTTCTTCAGCTTTTGGTGGACGCTCTGGAACAACAATTGCGACATCTATGCGCCCGCGTATGAGCGCGACAACAAGAAGCTTGCGGCCGACGGTTGGAAGCCGATGATTTACTCTCCGTGCCAGGTGCAGACCGCGGAATTTTGGTGGGATGCTCTCAACAGCAAGAAAATAAGCCCATCGGGCATGACGACCTATTCGCGCGATGAGGCAAATGCGATCTTTCAGGCTGGTGATGCCGCCTTTACGGTGGCGGACACCACGTTCCTCGGCGCCTTCAATAACCCCGAGAAATCATCCGTAGCAGGAAGGGTCGGCATTGCGCCGTTTCCCGTCGGCCCGATGAGCGACGGCCTGCGCACCTGGATCGACGTCTGGGGCTGGTCAATCCCAAAAACCCTCCAAAATGATCGCAAGGCCGTGGCCAAAAAGCTGCTTGGCGCGATGCTCGGCGATTCTGACGGTCAGATCGAGCAATGGAATCAGACCGGAGCGCCGCCGCCAAATACCGACGTCTGGCCCACGCTCGAAAAGAACGACCCGACCTGGCGCAGGCTCCACATGATCCTGTTCACGCCTGATCATGTCCATGCTGCCTACTATTTCCGCAATTGGGCAACCGTGCACAAGGTCTATTCGGACACGCTGATCCGCGCAATGAAGGGCAAGCGTGAGGACATTGCTGCTACCCTTAAGGCCGGTTCCGATGCTATTCGTGCCGGCGCTGCGGCTAACGACTGATGAGTGCTCGTTCCACGAAATTTGGATTCGATGAGAAAGAGCGTTTCATGCTCTTCCTCATCGCGCCGGCTGGGATTGTTCTCGCTTGTTTCGAAATCATTCCGATTTTGATCGGAATGAATGCGAGCTTCCGCGACTGGTCGCTCGTCAACCCGCAAAGGACCTGGGTCGGCCTGAAGCAGTACGTCGCCGTCTTTACCGATCCTGTCTTCTTGAAGATCGTGTTGCCCAATACGTTTCTCCTGATGGTCGCCTCGGTTGGCGTGTCCCTTGCACTCGGCCTGGCGCTGGCATCATTGCTCAACCGTTCGTTCTTGGGCCGTGCGGTTGTGCGGACCATCATCTTGCTGCCGCTGACGATCGCGCCTGTTATCACCGCGACCATGATGAGGTGGTCTTTCAACGATCAGTTCGGTGTAATTACTACCTTCCTCTCGTATGTCGGCGCTCCCGATATCGCCTGGCTCTCCGACCGCTGGCCGAGCTTTGCGCTAGTCATCATGACTGACATCTGGATCTGGACGCCGTGGTTCACCATCATCCTGTTGGCCGCATTGCAGGGCTTGCCGCCCGAACCGTTCGAGGCCGCCCGGATCGATGCCGCAACGCCGTGGTGCATCTTCAGGCGCCTCACGCTGCCAATGCTGCGTCCGGTGATCATTGTTTGTGTCCTGATTCGCGCAATTGACGCGTTTCGCACTTTCGACCAGGTCTGGATCTTGACGGGTGGCGGACCTGCTCGATCAACCGAAGTATTCAGCGTCTACACCTATGTTCTGGCTTTTGTTGATCTGGACATCGGTCGCGGCGCGGCCGCCGCCGGGGTCGGCGCGATCATCATGCTATTTGTTGGGGGCGTCCTCTATAAGCTCGTCAACCGAAGCGTGGAAGTGTCGCGATGATTGCGCTCGCACTTGGTAGTCTGCGGCGTGCTATCTTTGCGATCAGCGTCGCCGCGATATTCGTTCTGTTCGTCGGGCCGATCGTGATCTTGGGCGTTACGTCGCTCCGTCCCGCGTCGGGCGTATTCTACATCTGGCGCGGCACCAATTTCACGCTCAACAATTTCGTCGAAGTGCTTCATCAGTCCCAGATGTTGGAAGCGGTCTGGAACAGCTTCGTGCTTTCAACATTAGCGACCATTCTATCGCTTGGCATTACGGAGCTGTCGCGCTTCGGCGGCTGGATCCAGCGCAGCTGGTTTGCGACCATCTATCTCTTCCGTACCGTTCCCTACATCTCCTGGGTGCTGCCGCTGTATCTGGTCAATACCCGCCTTGGGATCTATGATACGTATCTCGGTCTGTTACTGCCGCACATCGCGGTGCACGTCTGCTTCTTCTCATGGCTGATGAAGGGGTTTTTTGACGGCATCAACCCGTCGATGGAGTATGCGGCTCTGATCGACGGCTGCACACGATGGGGTGCATTCTGTCGCGTCGCGCTACCCGCTGCAATGCCCGGGATAGCCGCGCTGGCGATCCTTTGCTGGCTCTCGACGTGGAATGAGTTTTTGTTCGTCCTGATCCTTTCAGGCAAACGCACGCCCCTCATCACATCGACTATGGCGCAATTCGTCACCGAGACCGGAACGGAATGGAATTTGATGAGCGCGACGGCCGTGCTTGCGATGATGCCAGCGCTGCTGGTGACCAGCTTTGGTCAGAAATACGTCATTCGCGGGCTACAGATGTAGCAGGCGCGGCTCAGAGGAAGGTTATGGTGCAGATCGCTCTACATGATATCGTAAAAAAGTACGGCACATTTCAGGTTGTCCACGAGGTCAACATCAGTATCGCGGACGGTGAATTCGTGGTGCTTGTTGGTCCATCCGGATGTGGCAAGTCGACGACGCTTCGCATGATCGCGGGTCTGGAGAGCATCAGCGCAGGGACTATCCGAATCGGCGACAAAGTCGTCAATGACGTGCCGCCAAAGGATCGTGACATCGCGATGGTGTTCCAGAACTATGCACTTTATCAGCACATGACGGTGTTTGATAATCTGGCATTCGGGTTGCGAAATCGCAAAGTCCCGGAGGTGGAAATCAGGAGCGAAGTCACCCGCGCGACGCAAATGCTTGGTCTGGAGCCGCTCCTGGCTCGCAAGCCATTTCAACTTTCCGGCGGCCAGCAGCAGCGTGTGGCTCTTGGACGCTGTATCGTTCGACGCCCACAAGTTTTCCTATTCGACGAACCGCTCTCGAACCTAGATGCCAAGCTCCGTGCGCAGATGCGGATCGAGATCAAGGCGCTGCGCGAGCGCGTGCCTACCACATCGGTCTATGTCACCCATGATCAGGTCGAGGCGATGACTCTTGGCGACCGAGTTGTAGTCATGAAGGACGGCTGGATTCAGCAGATCGGCACGCCGCTGGAGATCTACAATCGGCCCGCCAACCGGTTTGTTGCGAGCTTCATTGGGGCGCCTGCCATGAACTTTATGGAAGTCGAGCTTGTCGAAGAACGCGGCGTCATATCGGCGCAGGCGAAGGATTTCAAAGTCGAGTTGCCGCTTGAACAGGCGGCCGTCCTGCGCAAGCATGGCGCCAAAACGGTTACTCTGGGTATCCGGCCCGAGCATATCCGTCTTGGCATTCCATCCGACAAGGCGGGTTCATCCTTCAGCGGTGTCGTCACCGTTACCGAGCAGCTTGGCTCGGAACTGGTGATCGCTCTCAAGGTTGCGGACAGCACGATCATGGCGTCGCGTATTTCGCCAGAGACCGAGGTCAGCCCTCATGCCAAGGTGCAGTTCTGGGTGGATGGCAAGGCGCTGCAGTGTTTCGATCATAAAACGGAACGGCGATTAGAATGTGCGCGTCCTGCACTTTGAAAATAGCGAACGGCGGTTAGGCAAGAACAATGACTGCGATGCGGGCGAAGGTCGGCGATTGCGTTCGATTTTCGAAAACAGTCGGAGAGTCCGACATCTATCTCTTTGCGGGTCTGACCGGAGATCTCGCGCAAAACCACATCGACGACGAATTCATGAGCCATTCGATTTACGGCAAGCGTATTGCCCATGGCGCGTTGATGGTCGGATTCATATCAGCAGCCTCGACCCGAATGATTGAAGAAAGCCTGCGGACGGGCGCCGATTCAACGCCTGTATCGCTCGGCTACGATGGCGTGCGGTTTCTAAAACCCGTTTACATCAACGACACAGTGACGGTGACCTGTACCATCAGCGGAATCGACGAGGAGCGCCGCCGCACGCTCGCCAATGTGGACGTCACCAATCAACTTGGCGAACTCGTCGCCGTAGCCAAGCATCACCTCAGATGGACGCGTAACGCGACGAACAGGGCGGCGTCCTAGGCGATCCCGTGCAGAGGGCGATCGCAGATGTTTGTAGATGGAAAAGGCGGTTGGAACGAGAACTGGAGGGAAATGGTGAGCACAGCAAAGCCGCGATGGGGAGAGGCGATCGAGCGGATGCGCTGCCGGGTCGATCAGACGCTCGATAGCCTACAATCTGATTTTCCGCATTGGGCCGATGCCGCGACGGGAAAGTGGACGACGACGGTCGACGGCGACTGGACCGGCGGCGCGTGGCCGGGCATGTTGTGGTGGTTTGCGCGACGAACGGGGAACTCCAGATACCTGGATGCTGCAGCGCTGTGGAGCAGCCGGCTCAAGCCGCGGGCGCATCTGCAAACTGCATTCAAGGGTTTTGGGTTCTACTACGGCGTTGCACTAGGCGACCTCCTGTGCGCGGACAAGGATGCCGCGGCGTTGGCGCTCGATGCTGCGCAATCGCTGAAAAGCCAATTCGACACGAGGCTAGACCTCATTCCGCTCGGGGGTGACGCCGAGGAGTCGCAGGACGTAGGCAATTCCTTCAGCAGTATCGATTCTATGCAGGCGGTTCCACTTCTGTTCTGGGCAGCGAACAGGACAGGAGAAGCTTCATTCGCCGACATCGCCGCGCGACATACGACGCGAGTGCTGGACATTCACATGCGGACCGATGGCTCGATCCTACAGTCGAGCGAGCTCAATTCGGCGAACGGCGAGGTCGTTCGCCATTTTACTCACAAGGGCTTTAGCGAAGGCAGCATTTGGGGGCGGGCGCAGGCCTGGGGTCTTGTCTATGTCGCAATCGCGCTTGCTCATTGTCCGCAGGAAAAGCGCTGGATGCAGCAGTTGATCGCGGGCGCCGACTGGTGGCTGTCGCATGTGCCGCCCGGCCTTGTAGCGTTCTGGGATTTCGATGATCCCGCGATTCCCAATACCGAAACCGATACGGCGGCTACGGCAATCGCTTGCTCGGCGCTGCTCAAGCTTGGGCGGCTTGCGCCCTCCGCTGATCTCCGCGCGAAATATCAGGACGCAGGCGAGCGCACGGCACGAGCTCTGATTGACGGCTATCTTACGCCAGTCGGGGCAGGGGAGGATCGTCCGCAGGGCATGCTGGTCGGCGCCTGCTTCAACAAACGACGCGACGCCCGCGCGCGGGACTCCGCGACCAATGCTGAGACGATCTTCGGCTCCTATTATCTGCTGGAGTCGCTGAACATTCTCGATGGTTTGATCGAAGCGGAAAAGATCTAGACGTATCGATCGAACTCACCTCTCCCGATACGTGGGAAGCATGTCATGACAAGAGCAGCGTCTCCGGTCTACAGCGGCCGATTCTCGGTCGCTTCCACCCAGTTCACGGAAAGCGGTGACCTCGACCTCGGAGGCCAGAACCGTGTTCTTGACTGCACGATCGACCAGCGTGTCGACGGCAGATTCTGGTCAATTGTTCCGAGCAGTTGCTGTGGTCGGTCAAGAAGCGCGACACAGTGGTCGATGTCTGCCCTCGCACGTCGCCGGCCGCGAGCACTGGAGTTTCGGTTTGACGGCATCGATAAACAATTTGGCTGCGCCGAGACATCTTTAAGCTGATCCCGCAGCGAGAGTGCGCATAGGCGCTTCCGACGTTTACTCTGCTAACTCGTCCGATCGCGAACTGCTCATCAGGTTTCCCGATTTCGATCTCTTAAACATGGTCCCAGCCATGCAACTCGACAAAATCGATGCTCGTCTTCTTGACCTCGTGCAGCGCAACAATCGCCTGAGCAGTGAAGAACTCGGCGCGAAGGTCGGTTTGTCTGCATCCGGAGTTCAGCGCCGACTGAAACGCCTACGATCGGGCCGCATCATAGAAGGCGACGTTTCAATCGTCTCCCCAAAAGCAATCGGACGGAACCTGAGCTTGTTGGTTCTCATTTCGTTTGAGCGTGATCGGACCGACATAATCGATAGCTTTAAGCGGGCAATCCGCAAAATGCCTGAAGTGATGAGCGGATTCTATGTTACCGGACCGACCGACTTCGTTCTCCTAGTAACAGCAAATAATTTGGAAGAGTACGAGCACTTCACTCGGTGTCTAGTACACGAAAACCCAGACATAAAGCGCGTTGAAAGTATGGTCGTTTTGGACAGGGTCAAAGCCGGCTTCACTTTACCAATGGCTTCTATCGCATGCTGGTGACCAGCACGGCTTAGGGGCGGCCAGCGGTTTAAGCTCCCGCTGGAGAACACTCGGCGGCCGAGCTCAGGCCGTGTGGCTGTTATAAAAGGCCTTAATTGTGGAAAGCCGGCTGAATGTGCGACTATCGAGAAAGTGTCGTTGACGGATTGCGAGCGGGTTCGGAACCGGAAGTCGCACCTGCCGGGCAGATCACGTCGGCAACGCCAGTTCACCTCACGCGAGTGTCGGCACCGCCTTCAGAGGTCGGAACTGACCGGGCAGCATGACGCGGCACAACGCCTCGGCGAAGAAGAAGTCGCCGAACATGGTCGCGCTGCGCACACCCTCATTGTGAGGCTTCGAGTAGCAGGAATTCTTCAATAAGCCGCGATGCGACCCCTCTCGCGCAAACTCATTGCGGCATAGCGCTTCCAGCATCGCCAATCCCTTGTTAATCCACGCTGCAGCTGCGGTACGATCGGGATGCAGCCGCCCCAGTTCGAGCAACGCGGATGAGATCACGGCCGCTGCTGCCGTGTCCTTAATTTCCGCGTCGGCCTCCGCCGCATCGAAGTCCCACGGCGGGATCTGGCGTCCAGCGAGCCGCTTCATATGGTAATTTGCAAGCTGTTCGGCGAGGTCCAGATATCGGCGCTGCCCGGTCTCCCGCGCGGAGTTGACATACCCGTAGATCGCCCAGCTCTGACCGCGGGCCCAGGCGGATTCGTTGCCTGCTCCCTGGAACGTATAGCCGCGCTTCCGCGCGCCGCTCACCACGTCGTACTCAATCGCATGATAGGTGGAATGATCAGGGCGAATGAAAGCCTTTGCGGTCATGTCGGCATGCGCTTCGGCGGCCAGGCGATAGCTGCGATCGCCGCTATAATTGGTAGCCCAATACAACAGCGAGAGATTAGCCATGGTGTCGATCGCTGAACTGCATTGGCCGCGGGGGTCCTCCAGCGGCCCCCAGGAGGCGAGATACGCGCCGCTTCGCGTTGTGATAATCCGCGCCCGCAGCTTGCCGGCCGCCTTCATCGCGATATCTGCATACCAGCGATCGCCGGTGATCACGTGCGCGGGAATAGCGCTGCTGTCAAATATGAAGCCGATATCATGGGTGTTGGGGTCGTCGGCGCGCTGAGCCACGAGCCGCATGCGTTCGCGCGCCCAGATCAGGTATTTCGTCTCATTGGTATGCAGATAAGAAGTCAACAGCAGGCCCACCCAGAAGCCGCACAGCCAGTTGCCGTGGCTCCAGGCTTCGCCGTCATAGCCAGCCGACAGCGAAGCTGGCAGCTTAATCCAGGAGCCGTCTGGTGCCGTGACATGCGGAAATTCGACGCCCAATGTCGGCTCGTCTTCGGCCACTTTGCGAGCCATGACGTCCAAGATCTCGGTGAACAGTCGCCGCTGCGCGGCAGTGAGCTCGATCGAATTATTGGTGGGGTCCAGCATGCTTCTTTCCGAGAGAACAAAAGGCTAGGTGAGATCTTCGTAGCGACCGCCCGATCGGTTGGAGGGCAACCATTTTGGTTTATTCAGCGATCGGATCAGAGGTTTAGCGTGGCGAGGCTCTGGCGGAATTCGATCGGCGAGCGGGTGGTGTGCTTCTTGAAACAGCGGCTGAAGTAGGCCGGGTCCTCGAAGCCGAGACGATCGGCGATCTCGGCCACGCTGATATCGGAGTGCAGCAGCAGTCGCTTGGCTTCCAGCATGATCCGCTCGCGAATGAGCTGGGCGGCGGTTGAACCAAGGGCTTGGCGAGTGGCTTCGTTCAGCGCGCGCTCGGTCACCTTCAGAAGCCTGGCATATTCCGCCGTCTCGTTTATGGTGCCGAAATTCTTCTCTAGCGCGCTCTTGAAGCGGCGTGACAGGAGCAGGTTTCGGGACGACAGGTCGGCGATGGCGCAAGGTACGGCTATACGCGACGTCTTCGTGAGGAAGATCCGCAAATAGGACCAGATCACATCCTCATGCCCGGTCTTCTCCGCCGTGTATTCTTCGATCATGGCGTCCGTGATCTGGCGGAGACTCTCGGCCTGCATATCGTCCAGATAAAGGGCATTGTTGAAATTTTCGATACTGTAGATCGGAATGTCGATGAGCGAATGCCTGTTGTGGACTCTGAGAGCGAAGAATTCCGGGCTGAAGCTGATGGTGTGACCGATCGCGTCTTCTGAGAGCGTGAAATCGTGGATCTGCCCTGGGGCCATGAAGAACAGGCTGTTCGGCCGGACCTCATATTTGACGGAGTCGATGATATGGCAGCCGGTGCCGCGGGTCACCCATACGATGTGATAGAAGTCGTGCCGATGCGGGTAGGGCAGCGTCGATTTCATCTTCTCCAGGGGAGCAAAATGGATGTTGAGCGACTTGATCTCGGAGCCGTAATCATAATGCTCGATCTTCACGACCGGCAGTGAACAACATGGTTGCCGGTGCGCTGGCTGGCCCCGTGAAAAGAAGGAACGGACTGCCGCCGGTCGTTGACTTAGCCTCGCCGGAATTGGTCCTTCTGCGTCATCCATCGGCTCTGCGGACGCCATGGCTAGTGATCGTTGAGTTCTGAAAACGATTTCAGACATTCTTTATAGCCTCGCTGACGGCAATAAGCCAGCCCGTGTTTTGAGCATCCAGCATCTGATGAATTTCTGCTGCAGTGCAACCAAACCTATCTGAAGCTCAGACACCTGTAAGCCGAAAGTCCGCTGAGGACCGCCTCGCCCGTGTGTTTGCGGACCATCGTATCCAAGATCAGAATCGCTTGGCTTCCTTCTTGCAGACAGTAGTGACCTCCATCGTGATCTTGTCGATGAACCCCGGATTTCAGGAATGGCAGTTCCTGTCCGACATAGGCAAATCCGGGTCCGGTCAGTCCGCTATGCGTCCGCGACACCAGGGCCGCCGTGAGCAGACCGTGCACGACCCGCCTGCCGAACGGGGAATGCGAGGCGAATTCGTCATTCATGTGCAATGGGTTGAGGTCTCCTGAGAGGCAGCCGAATGCGTCAACTTCCGTTTCGCTGAACGTGCGCGTCACGGTGTGCGTTCGGCCAATGTCGAACTTGCTGAAGCTCGGTACCTGCCAGAATGCCGGCTTCTTTGCGATGATCACGGCACGGCCTTCTCGGTGATGGCTATTCCGCCGTCACGCAATGCGTCGATCTCGTCCGCTGCATAGCCGAGCTCGGATAGGATTTCCCTGGTATGTTCGCCTTGTCGCGGCGGCAATCGCCGTAGCGGCGGCGCCTCGCCGTCGTAGCGGACCGGGTGCGCTAGGAGCCGCACCTCGCCCGCTTGAGGGTGCTCGACCGTCATGATCATCTTGTTATGTGCGACCTGCGGATCGGTTTCGACCTCCTCATAGTCATTCACGGGCGCGTGCCAGATGTTGTGGGCATCGAAGATCTGTATCCACTCCGCCGTTTTACGGGTCTGCACGCGCTCATAGATAATGTGATGGATCTCGTCGCGCCGACGCATCGGATCCTTAAGGTCGTTGAAAGCTGCCAGCGGCGGATAGTCGAGTGCCGCTGCCATCTGCGATATCGGGGTCAGCGAAATCGCTATCCAGCCGTCCGCCGTGCGATAGATCCCGTACGGAGCGGGGTGGAAGCGGCTGCCCAGTGGCGGATCCGTGCGAGCCCAGAGCCGGCCCTTGTTGAGATAATAGGTAAATGGCTCAATCTGCAGATCGAGGGCGGCATTGAGAAGATTGCTCTCCACCAGCGCGCCGCGTCCGGTGAGCTGACGCGAAAGCAGCGCCGAAACGACGCCGAACGCTGCCAGCGCGGCGGCGTGCTGATCGACAATTGCGGAGCCAACCGGGGTTGGCGGCGCGTCGGCCCCGCCCGTGAGCATGGTCATCCCGCTCATCGCCTGCAGCAACATGTCCTGGCCAGGCCGTTTCAAGTAGGGGCCGGACGATCCATAGCCCGAGCAGGAGCAATAAACGAGGCGGGGGTTGACCGCCTTCATATCTGCATAGCCGAAGCCAAGCCGCTCCAGGACGCCCGGTCGGTAGTTCTCAACCAGCACGTCGGCTTCGCGCACCATGTGCAATACGATCTTCTTCGCCTTTTCGTTACGAAGATCTAGCGACAGGCTCCGCTGGTTGCGATTGCCGAGCAAAAAGAAAATACTCACGCCTTCCTTGAAAGCATCTAAGCCAGACCAGCCGCGTTCAAATGCGCCTCCAGGAGGCTCAATCTTAATTACGTCCGCGCCGGCGTCCGCGAGCATCTGCACAGCCGCAGGCCCCTGCAGAAAGTGCGTGAAACTCAAAACCTTGATGCCCTTGAGCATGGAAACCTCTTGATCCGAAGTTATTTCTAAATTTGGACGCCTACAGCTTTGCTTTCTTTGCGCGAATAGTTCGACGAGATGATCATGCGCAGGTCTTCCTTCCGCGCTTTCCAGCAGCTTGGGATGCTGCTCCGATCGCGGTGCGATCTGGTTTTCCGCGAAACGCCGAATGGAATCGCGGGTCATTGTTCAGCCCATGGGGCATGCTCATGAGATCACTTGGATTTCGAGGAAGTCGGATTGTCGGTGAGCGCATTGTTAGGCTTGCGACGCGTGGCAAAGGCGCGCAAACCCGCCCGGGCGGCTGTGGTGCCGAAGTTGACGGCGTAGTTCGCGGCCTCCAGATCCAGTCCCGCATTCAGCGGGATTTCGCCGGCGCGGTTGACGGTCCGCTTGGCGATTTCCATGGCGAACGGATCGTGCATCGACAGCTGTTCGGCAAAGGCCAGCGCTGCCGACTTCAGCTCCGGCGCGGAAGCGAGAACATGAATGAAACCAAACGCCCGGCATTCCGCGCTCGTATAGTGGCGCCCGGTCAGCACCATTTGCTTGGCGCGTGCCAACCCCATCTTTTTCACCGCGAGCTGCGTTCCTCCCCAGCCAGGAATGGTATTGAGTGTAATCTCCGGAAAGCCGAACCGCGCCGTATCGGAGGCGACGATGAAGTCGCACGCCAGCGCGAGCTCAAAGCCGCCGCCCAATGCATAGCCATTCACCATGGCGATAGTCGGCTTTGCGAATTCATATAGCCTGAACAGGACGCGCTGCCCCCTTTGCATGTCGCGATAGGCTTCGACGCTATCCATCTCGATTAGGCCGTCGATGTCGTTGCCGGCCACAAAGGCCTTTTGACCCGCGCCGGTGATCATGACGACCCGGGTCGCGCTATCCCGCGCAATCTCTTCAAGCACGTCGTCCAACTCACGCATCAGCGCTGGCGTGAACGCATTCAGCTTGTCGGGACGATTGATGGTGAGCAGGCGCACGGTGCCAAGCTGCTCCGTCAGCACCAGGCTGTAACCGTCAGCTGTTTGCATCAAAGAACCTTCAGGTGGGTGCTGCCGACCATGATGTTGGATTGATCTTTCGAGCTGCCGCTTCCTGATCGTCTCGGCATCCGCGAACCTTCAAGCAAGCTTCGGTCGCCGCGAACGTGTGGGCTTACTGTTCCAAATGGTAGAAGCGACGGCGTGGCAGCGTTAGGACGGCTTGGGCGAATGCTTGGACTTTTCGGCAATCGCGCGCAGGGGGCTTCGCAGAAGGGCGAGCATTGTCACGCCAAAAGCGATTGCACGCCGCAGCGAATGGATCGGCGCACTATCCAGATGGCGATGTCAGGTAAAAAAGTACAAGAAAATCGGAAATGCGTCCTAACGCGTTGTGATCTGTTCGCCAATACTTTCGGTCAATCGGCGGCAGTCGTTGTGTATCAAAAAAGCCCTCCAAGGCGTAAAACGCATATTCGGCGTGATCAACGTGTTTCGGCGTGATCAATGTGCCTCGTTTGGCGATATCACATCTAACATTTGGGAAGAACGATTGTGTGGGGTCTTCGTATTGGCGTCGTCCTTCTTGGGCCCAGTGCGCCGATTGCGATCTGCGTTGGAATTGCGAGCGCGCTTGCCGTCGCATCGGCCGGCACGCCGCTGCTGGTCGTTCCACAGCAGCTCTTTGCCAAGCTGGATAATGTCGGCCTGCTGGCGATTCCGTCTTTCATGGACACCAATCGCTACGAACTTCGCGCCCGCGCCGACATCGATCGCGGCAAGCGGATTGTGCGCGGTGGTGGCGGATTACGGCTCTTTGCGATCCGGCTGATTGTCGGAGTTGGGCTGACGCTGACGCCGGGGTTTGCTGCGGCAGGCGACGCGCTGAAGGTGACGAATGCCCGGGTTGCCGCATCCGATCAGATCGGTATTGATCTGCCGCTTTTGATGACAATCAGAAACGATGCAGCCGAAGCTGACGCCATCCTGCGCATCCGCTGTCCTTTCGCGAATTTTTCGGAAAAGCACACGGTCGATCGCGGCGAAGGCGCGCCCGCCATGCGTACGATTAAGTCCATTCCGATCCCGGAGAACGAGACGCTCGAGCTCCGGCGGGATGGATACCACGTCATGCTGCTACAGACTCGGCAGAAACTTGTCCACGGCGAGACGTTCACATGCGCCGTCGTTTTCCAGAAAGCCGGAACAAAAGAAACGGAGGTGCATATTTCACGAACGCCCTGATCTCAGACAGCGGACCGGTGAGCCCGCTTGCTAAGGCTTCTTTAGCCGAACGCGCGGACGCTTGCCGGACGTTCGATCACCCATAAACATACCAAGGAGGGGACTACTCATGGAGCGATTGTCAGATCACGCAAGAACATCGACGCGAGCGCGGCTGCTTGCGGTTGCAATCGCCGCGGGAGGCATCATGGCGGCAGCGCCGGTCTCCGCGGATGAAGTCAGTCAGGAACGGCTGCTGAACGTTCACAAGGAGCCAGGCAACTGGCTTCACCATCATCAGAATTACTCGGCTCACCGGTTCTCCAGTCTGAAGGAGATCAACCGCGATAACGTGAACAAGCTAAAGGTCGCCTGGACCATGCACCTCGGTGGCATCGAGGGTGGCGGCATCTGGAGCCATGGCGGGCTGGAAGGCACGCCCATTGCCGAGAACGGCTTTCTCTACGTCACCGATGGATGGGGTTCGGTCTACAAGATCGATGCCCATGATGGCCGTGGCGTGCTGGTCTGGAAGATGGATCCGAAGACAGACCGTGACTGGGCTGGTGCCGTGGCCTGCTGCGGCGTCGACAATCGGGGCGTCGCGCTATGGGGTGATCTTGTCATTTCCCACACGCTTGACGGCCGGCTGATCGCGACCAACAAGGAAACCGGCCAGGTCGCCTGGCAGCGTACTGTCGCCGATCCGGACAAGGGCGAAGTGATCACCGGCGCGCCGTTGATCGTCAAGAACATGGCGATCACCGGCGTTGCCGGCGCGGAGTACGGCATCCGTGGCTGGATCGCCGCGACCGACCTCACCACCGAGAAGGAGGTTTGGCGCACCCACACAATTTCGGGCAAGGGCGAGCCGGGCAGCGACACCTGGAAGGACAGCAACAACGCGGCCGCCTCCGGCGGCGGTTCGACCTGGGTTACCGGCAGCTACGATCCCGCCACCGACACTATCATCTGGGGCGTCGGTAATCCCGGGCCTGACTGGGACAGCGCCTATCGGCCCGGCGACAACCTCTACACCGACAGCTCGTTGGCCCTTGATGCCTCGACCGGCAAGATCAAATGGCATTACCAGCACACGCCGAACGATCCGTATGACTACGACAGCGTGGCAGAGAACGTGCTAGTCGACATCCCCGGACCGAGTGGCCCGCGGAAGCTCGCGCTCGAAGCGGACCGCAACGGCTTCGCCTACGCCATCGATCGCACCACCGGCAAGTTCGTGTGGGGTCTGCCGTTCGTCAAAAAGGTCACTTGGACCAAGGGACTCGACCCGGAGACCGGCAAGCCGATTGAGTATGATCCGAACAAGCCCGTGCAGACCTACGTCGCATCCGTAACGCCGAGCCGCACCAACATGGAGACCGACATCTGCCCCGGCAACATGGGCGGCAAGAATTGGCCGCCGACGGCCTATAATCCCGACCTGAAGCTTTGGTACATCCCGGTGATCGAGAGCTGCAATCGCGTCAAGGTCGAGGTGACGACGCCGGAAAAACTGAAGCCGCGCGAGTTCTGGACCGGCGGCGGCACGAGCCAGCCGTTCAGGATCACCGGCAGCGTGACTGCGATCGATGTGACTACCGGCAAGATCGCCGGAAAGATGGAAACGCCGTTCCCCAATTTGGGCGGTATCCTTGCGACTCCCGACCTCGTCTTCAGTGGTCAGCCGTCCGGCGAGGTGATGGCGCTTGACGCAAAGTCCTTGAAGAAACTTTGGGAGTTCAACACGGGCGGCGGCGTCAACGCACCGCCAATGACCTTTACGGTCGATGGCAAGCAGTACATCGCCATTCTGGTCGGCCTGGGCGGCGCCTGGGACAAATGGTTCATCGATTCGACGCGCGAGCTGAAGAAGATACAGCCGGGATCGATGCTCTATGTGTTCGCGCTCTGACGCGCCCGCAAAGGAGGGTCCGTAACGGGGACCCTCTACCACTTTCGAAAAGAGACGTGATGATGGCTTTCAAGGCATCTCCGGCGGCGGCGAGTATCCTGCTCGTGAGCGTCGTCGCGCTGAATCTTCTGATGCCAGACCTCGCCCATGGTCAGTCGACGCAAGCACCAGTGTTGGACCCGACCAGTGCCGGTAAGGCGGTATTCAGCAAGGCCAATTGCATGGGCTGCCACAAATGGCACGGCGATGGCGGTGGCGGCTATGGCGGTGATGCGCTGTCGCTGCGCAAGACCGAGCTCACCAAGGAGCAGATCATCGAGACCGTGACCTGCGGCCGACCCGGGACCGGCATGCCGTTCTTCGTGCGAGGCGCCTATGACACCACTAAGTGCTACGGCATGACGCGGCAGGATCTCGGTGAACGCATGCCGCCCGAGGGCAGCACGTTTCTGCGACCGAACGACATCGCAGCGGTTGCTGACTATGTGATCGCCCACGTTAAGGGCGCGGGTGAGCCGACCTACGGGCAATGTACGACCTTCTTTGGAAACACCTCGCGCGTATGTGACATTTACAAGGCGGGTGCCGCATCATCCAGCAAGACCGTGATTGAGGGCTCGAAATGAAATCGGCACGTCGCACCCTGATGTCGGTTGGAATCTTTCTTGTCATTGGGATGCAAGCAGCTGTCGCGCAGGTCAAGCCCGAATATGATGTTCGCGATATCACCGTTGGCAGACCCATTAGCATAGCATCGGACGCCGGCTACGCGAATCTGAGTTGCGCCAGGGATAAGGCCAAGCTGCCAGCTTGGTCCGCGTGGCATGAGTGCGCGGCCGAGCCCGATGCGGTACGAGCAATTCGCTTCGAGTTCGATCGTGAGACCAGCCGGGAAGGCACGATAATTGCGGGTCATCCCGTGCTTTTGACCGTCTTCATTGACAATAAGGGCGTCGTGTCGGGCCTCGATATCGAAACCGATCCGAATGCAAGACTGTATGCTCGGAAGAAGGCCTTTCTACTCGCCGCGCAGGTCAGGTCTCGTTACGGCAGCGAAGGGTGGACATGTACCGAAGGGAAGGCGCAAGCCGACGAGCAACCGGTCGGCGGTGTTTTCATCAACGAGACATGCAGAAAGGCGCTGCCCGAGCGGTTGCTCACCGTCGAGCGCAACTTGTTCAGGCGAGCCGGCCGGGACGTCAGGGACTTCATTGATCGGACCTATGTTCGGATTACCCGTAAGGTGCAATAGGGCTCCTCTGCCGAGCCGGTACATTGTGGTTTCCCAGATCTTCAACTTGCGTCATTCGGGCTTGGAGAGTTGCCGAGGATGCAAGAGGGCGTGTGCTCGATGCGCAGGCCAAGCTCAGCCTCTCCAGGAAAAAGAGATGAAGTGGAACGCGCCAAAGATCGTAGAACTGCCGGTCGGCATGGAAATCAATATGTACGCCTGTGCCAGCCGCGCTCGGTATTCCCGACGGTAAACTTCGTTTGAGGTATTTCGCCTGTTGCCTGATCGGCCCGGTGCAGGTCAGCGGCGGACGGGTACCGTAACCTTGCGAGTTGGAGCAGCTTTGCGACGCTGTCAGCTCGTTTTCACTGGAATGTAGTCAGTTCAATCGCCTCGAATTCGTCCCGCAAGGAGGTTTTTGGCAAATGGCAAAGTTAAACATCAACGGCAGAGATCTCTCCGTGGATGCGGCACACGATACGCCGCTGCTCTGGGTCATCCGCGAGCAATTGCAGATGACCGGTACGAAGTTCGGTTGCGGCGCAGGTCTCTGCGGCGCCTGCACGGTTCACGTCAACGGTGAAGCCGTCCGTTCCTGCCAGACCATGGTCAGCGACGCCGTCGGCAAGAAGATCACAACTATCGAAGGGCTCTCCGCCAAGGGCGATCATCCGCTGCAGAAGGCGTGGATCGCCGAGCAGGTGCCGCAATGCGGCTACTGCCAGTCCGGCCAGATCATGCAGGCGGCAGCGCTGCTCTCCAAGAATTCCAATCCGACCAGGGACGAAGTGATCGCGCATATGGACGGCAATCTGTGCCGTTGCATGACCTATTCGCGCATTCAGAAGGCGATCATGCGCGCCGCATCCGAAATGCGCACTGCCTCCAACGCCAGCACCGAGCGGAGGGCCACATGAATAAGCACGTGAACCCCACCGAACGCGCATCTACCGATCTCAGCCGCCGCTCGTTCCTGGTCGGCTCGGCCGCCACCGGCCTCGTGCTCGGCTATGCCGCGGTCCCTGGCCTCGAACAGGCATTGGCCGCGCCCTCCAATTTCGAGCCATCGGTTTGGTATTCGATCGCGCCTGACGGCATCGTGACCGTCACCTGCGGCAAGGCCGACATGGGCCAGCACATCGCATCCACCATGGCGCAGATCGTGGCCGAGGAGCTCGGCTCGAACTGGAAGGACATGCGGGTTCAACTCGCCTCCAACGATCCGAAGTTCAACGACCCCGTGCTGGGCGCGCAGATTACCGGCGGAAGCTGGAGCACGATGATGAACTTCGATGCGATGAGCCGCGCGGGCGCCGCGGGGCGGATCGCATTGACGGAAGCGGCAAGCAGCATCATGGGCGTGCCGGCCGGCGAACTAGTGGTGCGCGGCTCGACCGTCTCGCATCCGAAGTCGAAGAAGTCGATTACGTTTGCCGATATCGTCAAGAGCGGGAAAATCACCAAGACCTTCACGCCGGACGAGCTCAAGGCGATCACGCTGAAGACGCCCGACCAGTACGCCATGATCGGTGTCTCGGTGCCGCAGCTCGATATTCCGCCGAAGGTCAACGGCACGGCCAAATACGGCATCGACGTCATGCTGCCGGGCATGGTCTACGGCAAGGTCGTCACCCCACCGGTGCGCTATGGCGCCACGGTAAAATCGGTCGATGATACCGCGGCAAAGAAAGTGCCGGGCTTCATCAAGGCGCTGACGCTCGACGACCAGACCGGCAGCACGACCGGCTGGGTGGTGGCAATCGCCAATACCTATGCCAACGCCCGCAAGGCGGCCGACGCGCTGAAGATCACCTATGACAACGGCCCGAACGCCAAGCTGTCGAGCCAATCGTTGCTCGACGAAGCCAAGCGGCTGCAGGCGCAGGGCGATTCCGGGCAGTTCTTCGTCAAGGACGGCGACACGGCGGCGGCCTTCGGGACCGCGGCCAAGGTGCTGGAGGCCGAATACACCACCAGCATCAACATCCATGCGCCGCTGGAGCCGATGAACGCGACCGCCGAGTTCAAGGGCGACATCCTGCACGTCTATTCCGGCAACCAGTTCGCGACGCGCACCGGGGCGATCGCAGCGGGCGCGGCCGGGATCGATCCAATATTCGTCGTGATGCATCAGATGTGGCTCGGCGGCGGCTTCGGCCGGCGGCTCGATGCCGACATGATGGTGCCCGCGGTGCAGGCGGCGAAGGCCGTCGGCAAGCCGGTCAAGGTGATCTATTCGCGCGAAAACGACATGACCATGGATTATTCGCGTCCGCTGACCTTCCAGAAGGTCAAGGCGGGCCTGGATGGCGACGGCAAGCTGATCGCGCTCAATCACGACGTGGTGTCAGCCTGGCCGACCGCACGGTGGGGAATCCCCGATTTCCTGTCGTCCTCGGTCGACAAGAAAGGACCGCTCGATGCGTTCACGGTGAACGGTGCGGACTTCTTCTATTCCGTACCCAATCACAATGTCCGCGCGATCAAGAACGAGCTGGCGCACAACGCGACGCCATCAGGTCCATTGCGCTCGGTGGCGCCGGGCTGGACGTTCTGGGCGGTCGAAAGCATGATCGACGAGCTCGCGCATGCGGCCGGCCAGGATCCCGCGCAGTACCGCATCGCCTTGCTCGACGGCAAGGGCAAGAACGATGGTGGCGCGCAGCGGCTGCGCAACACGCTGCTGGCGGCAATGGGCATGGCTGGCTACGGCACCACCAAGTTGCCGAAGGGCGAGGGCATGGGCATCGCCTGTGTCTCGTCGCAGGAACGGGCCACCGCAAGCTGGACCGCGTGCGTGGCCCATGTCGCGGTGTCGCCATCCGGTGAGGTCAAGGTCAAGAAATTGACCTTGGCCACCGACGTCGGCATGCAGGTGCATCCCGATAACATCCGCGCCCAAGTCGAAGGCGCGGCGCTGTGGGGCCTTTCGCTCGCCATGCATGAGAAGGCGACGCTGAAGGATGGCGGTATCGAACAGACCAATTTCGATACCTATACGCCGCTGCGGATGAGCCAGACGCCGGAAGTCGCCGTCAACGTCATCGCCAATGGCGAGAAGCCGACCGGCGTCGGCGAGCCGGCGGTGACCGTCATCGCGCCCGCAATCGGCAACGCCATCTTCAACGCCTGCGGCGCGCGCATCCGCTCGTTGCCGATCACGGCGGAAGCCGTGAAGGGCGCGATGAAGGCGTAAGCCCCGGTCACAAGCACCTAACAGGGACGATCCGCCGGGGCCTCCTCCGGCGGATTTTTTGTGAATTGCGCTGTCTGAAGCGCGCAACCGAATCGGCGGGTTAGTTCGGTCCGGAATTCCGAGCATCCCCGCAAATTTCCCCGTGAACAGGGAGTTCGGCTTAGGAGACTGGCTTCGGCCGGCCGCATCTAAAATTCCCATCACAAGCGCGTTACGCAGTAGCTCGCCGAACTGCGAATTTGCGTCGTCAGGCGGTGCCCATGTTGACGAGAATGCAATCGTGCTTTCTGCCTTCACCATTGGTGGCGCAGCACTCTTCCGCCGCAACAGTATCGAAACCGACGAGGATCTTGACGTGATATGACGTCACTACGCTGGCGAGCAGATGGCTACCATGGAAATGCACTCATCTTAGCTTGAGACACATTAAGCCTACGATCGCTCGCTTACGGCATTTTCGTCCACAGCATGCCATCGCACCATACGTGCTCAACCTGTCCCCACTCGCAGGCGGCTGCGGCATCCGGGAAAAACCCACGTCCATGGAGGTTAGCACTCGTATTGCAAAGCAGCGGAATGCCCGTGAGCTTTTCATATTCCACGAGAAGTTCGGCGACCTTGTGCTCAGAGGTCCTGCAAACGGTCTGCAATCGCGCAGATTGGTCGAGATGTACGACAGCAGGGATTTTGTCGCGCCATTCTGCTCGTGTCTGGTGATCGAAAAGCATGTATGGGTCCGGCGTTCCAGGACTGAAAATATCCGGCGCACGATCCTCAAGGCATATCGGCGCCACCGGCCGGAAGTGTTCGCGAAGTTTGATGTCGTTGAGATAATCCTTCATTCGCGGCGAAGTTGCGGCTGCGAGAATGCTTCTGCTACCCAATGCCCGTGGTCCAAGCTCGGCGCGGCCGGCAAGGAAAATCACGGGCTTGTCGCTGGCGAGAATGGTCGCAAGTTCACGCATACTAGACGGCGCGACCTTCCATTCTGGCGGGACATCGCGACGTTGCAGGGCTGGACCACTATAGACCGACCATTCCAAGGGCACGAAGCCTTTGTCCGCCGCTAGTGCGGAGCAAGCGGCGCCGATTGCCGAGCCGCTGTCATTCGGAAAGGGCGGCACCCAGACACCATCGAACAGGCCGCTAGCACGTAGTGCACTGTTCCATTTGATATTGAGACCGCAGCCTCCAGCTATACACAAATTGCGCGGCGGTAAACACGAGTGCCGCTGCAAAGTAGTCGCCATTTCGCGGAGGAGCAGACGTTCAAGAAAACAATGAAACGATGCTAGCACATCTTCCGGTGCCTTGGCCTTCAACAGGAGCGCGCTTGCCTCGAAGAAGTCATGTACAGGCCCAAGCGGGGAGCCCTCGCCACGCGAGGACTTCGCGCTGTAACGATGGACAAGCTCAGTATCGGCCGCAAAGCGCTCTTCATAGAGCTCCTGAAATACTGTGACGATTTCTTCATCAACAGACCCGAGCGCGATGTAGGCCATCAGCTTGCCGGCAACACCAAGGTCCCAGCTGGTGCGGTTCGCCTGCTTATACGGTCCGAAGTGATGGCCCGCGACAGCATAGACTTGGCCGATCATCGGGAACAGGCATCCGAGGAACCGGGCTGCGCGGCGTTCTACATAATATAGACGTGGAAAGGTGCCGCCGTCCCACACCAGGCAGAACGCGGGTTGTCCGGCTTTGGCAAAAGGGCTAGTGCAGTATGCGGATGCCACATGGCCTGTGACGTGCGGATAACTTTTATAAGGGAAGACCGTGTCGTCGAGCATGAGGCCAACGCCGTCGGGCGAAGTGAGAAGGCCTTCGGCATGGCGTTCGAAATACGTTGCCCCTTTTAGAGTGATAGGCGCCGCCCCACTGAGCACGTGGAACTGCGACTCTACGTCCCCCCACCAGCCGTCTATGACGAACTGATCGACATCCCGCGGGGCCAGACCGTGCTCCGCCAAAGCGACAACAACTGCATCGAGATTGTCGATGCGCTGATAACGGGGATTGTTGCTCCGCTTTTCCTGCTCGATACAGAAGACAAGCCGTCCATCCTCGACAAGAGCGATCGCTCCGTCATGCGTCAGCTTGATACCGCAGATGCGCATAGTGTCTCCATAGCTAACGCTCGCAATTCGATTCTTATCGAGTGAATCGGACGCTGAAAGCATGCAAGTAAGCAGTTGAACGAGTCCTCTTGGCACTTCTCGCGCTCGAGCACGATCAAGCTTTCGTCCCGCACATTTTAAGCCCGTCTCCCAGCACGAGATCGATCCCAGGTAACTCGCCCAGCGCAGTGCATGATTTGGGCCAGAGGAATCCCTTGCCGTTTCCCGGCCGAAATTTGCGTTCGCAATCAGCTTGGCGGGTTCCCAACATAGGTACGTGTGTTTTCGGACACACGTGTGTTTTCGGACAGAAGCATGCCTTGCGCCCGCCAACCGGGAAGCGTTCTCCGAGGTAGCCCGCGAGTTGGTTTCTGTCTCGGCTGTCGATTCGACTTGTCAGGTCAGGAGTTGAGGTGCCGCAACATGCCGACCATCCATGCATCGATCATCGAGAGCTGCGGCGTAGAGGCCAAGCAGGCAAGGAATGTGGCTTTGCTTTGCCGTTAGCTTGGCATCGGGTGGTTTGACCGTCGCTTCTCGAACGGACGGTTGTCATCAACCCGAACAGTTGCCCGCCGACCTAAAGCGGCTGATGGAGTTGGTGGTCACGCGATATGTTTGGGGAAGGCAGTTGAGTGCAGAGTAGATTCAAGACCAGGTAGCGTCTGCACTCGACGATGGCCGTCGTCATCTTGTCACGGTGAGCAAAGGAAAGGGCGGACCACTCGAGATCGGCTTTAAGCCCGAACTTGGGGAGCGCCTTTGTTGAAGCGGCCGAGAACGCTCCGAGCAATTGGCCGAGCATGCTACGTCGCGGCCAGATCGCCCCGCGCGAGCTAACCAAGACCGACGCAGCGGCCTGTTGCGGCTGCTCCGACGACGCGTTCGACACGTGGGTCAAGAAGGGTATAGGGCCCGCGCGATCCGCGGTACTCCGCGCTGGAACCAAAGCCATTGACGTGTGGCTGGATCGCGCTTCCGGCATCACAGGCGCGGCGGCTGAGACGGGTGATCCGCTGGCAGAGCTTCACGCGCTCGGCGGGGCAGGGCACTCACTGAAAAACGTGTCGCAACCGCTTAGCTCAACCCCGTGCCGCCGCATAATAGACCGCAGATGGTCGTACTGCTCTCGTGCCCTGAATTGCGTGCATAATCATAATCGCCTGACCATCGATGACGGTCGGAATGCGAGACTTCCAGATTGTTTCCCACGGCTCCAAAGTCGCTTCGTTTCTGAGCTGCCGCAAGGTCTTGAACGCAGTGCTTCGAAAGGCGTGCTATATCGATTCCATTCTCCAGAAGTTGGGCTTCCAAATACAGGCGGCTGGTCCACCTAACCGGAAGCGCAAGCCCGAACAGCCCCAGGATGAAGTCTAGCATTTGGCATAAGTATCTGAATACGTGTTGTATCTTCCGTGCTTCACGCCGCGAATGTACCCCGCGATACACCAGCTCTTTCCATTTCCCGCTCTATGAATTCGTTCGCAATCAACCGCGCCTTCACGGCTTCGCGCGCGTCCCCGCCGCAAGCTGCGTTTGCCTGATCGGCAGCCGCATCTAATATCGCCGCGTCCGATAGCAGATTGCGCAAGCACCTTGGGCTGAGATTGCTCATACTGATTGTGACCGTCCGCAGAGTGAAGAACGGACTGTTACAGATTGGCTTCAAACGTTGTGCTCACGCCTTCAATAAGCGGGCGTTCCGAGCTGAGCGCAAAGATGAGTTCCCTATTGACCGAATCTTAACTTGTTCTTAATTTGTTCTCAATACGCAGGACGGCTGCGCGTCGACGACGCTGTGAATACGGGGGTGGCGCGTCTTTCGTCGGCCGGTGGCATCAGCGTATGGTCGCCCGATGTCCAAGGAACTTTTAAACCCGCAGAAAGCGTTCATTTTCCGTATTTGCCATAAGAGCAACGTCGAGAAGGTCTTGAGCGATGGCGGGTGTATGTGCGCGAACGATGCCAATAACTCGAAGTACGTTGAGATCGGCAACCAAGAGCTGATCTCAAAGCGCAAGGCGCACCCGGTGCCGTGCGGGCCGGGTGGAACCCTTGGCGATTACGTGCCGTTCTATTTCACGCCGTTCAGCCCGATGCTTTACAACATCAAGACCGGGTACAACGGTATTCCGAAGAGACCCATCGAGGACATGGTAATCTTGGTTACGTCACTTCACTATCTCGAGGAGAAGAGTGTTCCGTTCGTCTTCACTGACAGACATGCATACCTGAAGCTGGCTCAGTTCTCGAATGATCTAAGTGACCTAAGTTGGATCATTTGGTCGGTCTTGCAGGAGAAGAACTTCAAGAAAGACGACATGGACAAGTTCGAGAAATACCAGGCGGAAGCTTTGGCATAAGAAATTGCCGCTGAGTGCGCTGATGGGCATCGCTTGCTTCAATGACGCGGTAAAGACCGAAGTTGAGCAGTTGTGCGATTCGAAAGGTCTAAAGTTGCAGATAGTCGCTCGCCCTAATTGGTTCCTTTGATACATGATCCGCTTTACACAAGACGCCGAGGCTCTCGTCAACACCGTCAACACGGTGGGCGTTATGGGCAAGGGCGTCGCTTTGATGTTTAAGGAAGCGTACCCCGAAAACTTCGACGCGTACGAAGCGGCGTGTCGGTCGGATGAAGTTCAGATCGGCAAAATGTTTGTCACCGAACGGCGGGAGATGTTCGGACCCAAATGGATTGTGAACTTCCCCACGAAAGCTCATTGGCGTTTCCCGTCAAGAATTGAGTGGATCGTCCAGGGCTTGGAAGACCTAAAGCGTGTCATCAAGGAAACAGGCATCAAATCAGTTGCTCTGCCGCCTTTGGGCGCGGGCAATGGTGGATTGGCTTGGAAAGATGTCCGACCGAAGATCGAAGCCGCGCTCGGTGAGCTAAACGATGTAGATGTGATCGTATATGAGCCGACAGCGAAGTACCAAAATGTGGCGAAGAGAACGGTCATGGAGAAGCTAACCGCGACCCGCGCGCTCATCGCTGAGTTGGTTCGGCGATATTCGATCCTAGGATTCGACTGCACGCTTCTCGAAATACAGAAGCTTGCTTACTTCCTAAAGCGGGATGGGGTTAGTCTGAATCGATTTGGGATTCCCAAATCAGTGTGTTTCTGATTCACCATGCTGACTGGATTGGAGGCCAGCATGGATGGGCAAGCCGTACTCTCTGGATCTTCGCAAGCGCGTGGTGGCGGCCATTGAGAGCGGGATGTCCCGCAATCAGGCCGCCAAGCAGTTTGGGGTGGCGATCAGCACAGCCATCGGTTGGATGAAGCGGGTCGATGAGACCGGCAGCGTTGAGCCTGGCCAGATCGGCGGCTACAAGCCGAAGGCAATTTCGGGCGAGCACGCGGTCTGGCTGTCACAACGGATCAAGGACGGCGATTTCACTATACGGGGGCTCGTTGCCGAGCTGGCCGGTCGTGGCCTGAAGGTCGACTACCACTCGGTGTGGGACTTCGTGCATGCCGCGAAGCTCAGCTTCAAAAAAAAGCGTGGCGGCTGGCGAACGCGATCGTCCCGAGGTGGCGCGGCGGCGAGCCCAGTGGGCAAAGTATCAAGGTCGCGTCGAAGCTGAGCGGCTGGTCTTCATCGACGAGACCTGGACCAGGACCGATATGGCCCCCTTGCGGGGATGGGCGCCGCGCGGACACCGACTTCACGCCAAAGTTCCTCACGGCCGCTGGAAGACCATGACCTTCCTGGCGGCCCTGCGCCATGACCGGATCGATGCGCCATGGTTCATCGAGGGGCCGATCGATGGCGTGAGCTTCCGCACCTATATCGAGAAGGTTCTCCTGCCGACCCTTCAGCCCGGCGACATCGTCGTCCTGGATAACCTCGGCAGCCACAGGAGCAAGTCGGTTCGCCAGCTCATCCGTTCGGTCGGCGCCAAACTCTTCTTCCTGCCAAAATACTCGCCCGACCTGAACCCGATCGAGCAGGTCTTTGCCAAGCTAAAGCACTTGGTTCGTAAAGCTGCCGCGCGAACCGTCGAGGCCGTCTGTACCGCAGTCGGCCACGCACTCGACGCCTTCACTTCAGAAGAATGTGCCAACTACCTCAAAAATTCAGGCTATCGAACCTAATGCCATCACGCTCTAGAGCGCTTTGTCGTGAAGTTGAATCTCGACAATCAGATGAACTTCAAGTTCGCCGCGAACAAGTTTGGACCGTATTCCGAGAATCTCAAGCACCTTTTGAACGGGCTCGATGGAAGCTACTTGCATTGCGACAAGCGCTTGGGCGACGCAGGCCCCTTTGACGTTGTCCATTTCGATGACTCAAAGAAGGACAAGATTGCCGCTTATCTTACGTCTCCCGATGTTAAGGCGTTTCGTTCCGCGCTTGAGAAGACCTCCGATCTAATCGATGGATTCGAATCGCCTTTGGGAATGGAGCTTCTTGCGACAGTTGATTGGCTCGTCAATGAAACTGCCGTCCAACCGAACGTGCGTGCGATCCGCGAGCGGCTCGCGAGTTGGCCCGGGGGAAAGACGGCGGGTGAACGAAAACTGAGACTGTTTGAAGATCGTACAATTGAGATTGCACTGTCATCGCTTGCGGACGTCGGGTTAATACCCGCTCCGACCAAGTAAGCGCGTCCTTCTCTCGATTGAAGTGCTTTTCGACGACTGGGGTCATCCAATTTGTCGCCCCAATCATCCATCGAAGACTTGGGGCCGAAGTTTCCGCGTCGCGAAGAATTCAAACTTATGATAGAGGTGATTACTAGGCGGAATTGCGCTGGGGCACGCCGATCCACGTGGCATTGAAGCGACACAACGTTCGCGAATCCAACCCGAAACGCAAAAGCCGCATTGAGCCAGCGCAAGCTTTCAATGTGAGGATCGCCAATGAGAACAGTCTGGATTTATGTCGATACATGCAAGCAGGTCGGCGACGCAGATCATCTTAGGGTGTTTGCGACGTGCGAGGTCGCTGATGCTTGGCTAGAAGAATACGATCGGGGAGGCGTCGTATTTGAATACCCGGTGATCATCGGCAAGGTTCGTACACCGAGCCCGTGATCTCCAGAGGGCGTTGAGTTTGGAATAATCGGCCCGGCTGAGATCCCTCTTGTCTGATTGCGATTGCTGGCACAAGGGTTCGTTCAGCTCGTTACCGACAGCCTGCGAGGCTCGCTCTTGTCTACGAGGTCGACGTTTATAGCCGCCTCAGGATGGTAGTCCGAAGATCGGGAGCTGCTATCTATTAGGCGCGTGCTACAAAGCGCAGAGGTTACGGCGCAGTCATCCCGACCTCGTCCTCGCAGGACGTCGTGCCGCCTTTTCGGCGGATCCGCTGAATTGCTAGTCGATTAGGCGATCGCCTCCTCGCGGGTCCATTGGAACTCGCTTCCATCTGCCCAGATCCGATGCATCACGATCGCTAATTTTCGCGCGACCGCCACGACTGCGCGGCGAAGACCGCGTCGCTTGGCCACCCTTACACCCCAGGCTTTCAATGCAGACCAGCGCTGGGTGCGGGTTAGAAGTGCAAGCGCTGCCTGATAAAGTATGGTCCTGAGCATCACATCGCCGCACCTCGAAATAGCTCCATTCCGATCGGTTTCCCCGGATGCGTATTTGCGTGGCGTGAGGCCGAGATGCGCGCCAACGTCGCGGGAGCGTTGAAAGCGAACTGGGTCATCAATGGTCGTTAGGAAAGTGATTGCCATCAGCGCTCCTACGCCTGGTATCGTCATGAGCCGCTGACACGTCGGTTCGCGGCGCACTATTTCAAGTACCATCCTGTGTAGGACGCCGTACTGTTCGCGCAGCGCGGCTCGAGCCACAAGCATTGGGCGTAGCATCACCGCGAGCCGTGGATGGCCATCAGTGAGTTCATTGGTTTGCTGCTCAAACACCGCTTGAGATATGCGACCAGACAGCTTTAATCCGAAAACGCGTAAGACGCCGCGAATTTCGTTCTCGATATCGATCTGCTTGATCAAAAGCGTCTTGCGATTGTTCAGAAGCATTCGCAGCTCCTGGCTCACATCACCCTTGATATGAACAACGGTGTACCAGCCGACCCGCATTACCTGTGCAATGGCGCGGGCGTCGTTTCGATCGGTCTTAACCGGCATTGTCTTAGTTACCCCACGCAGTCTTCGTGGATCGATGCAGACTGCATGTAGACCGGCAGCACGTAATTCGCTGTATAGCCAACTAGCGAGACCACCAATCTCAATCCCGATCTTAGTAATGTGCAATCCGCTTTCGTTGAGCCAGGCGACAATGGCCTCCGGCTCAGAAAGTGCTTTTGCCCTCGCGAATGACGACGCCATTCTCGTCCACAACACAGATAGCCGTCTCCTTTAGCGAAACATCCAGACCAACATAGTGCTTCATATTCGCGCTCCTGCTGCCGCCGGCTCACCGGCTTCCCTTCCAGGCTGAGCCCTTAGAGCGGCAACCGCAATCACCCCATCTATTCGATCACGACCAACCAAGAAGCCATTCGCCCACTGTTCCGTGTGATCAACCGCTATGTCGGCAACCT
The DNA here is from genome assembly GCF_029714305.1 of Bradyrhizobium sp. CB3481. Taxonomy (NCBI): domain Bacteria; kingdom Pseudomonadati; phylum Pseudomonadota; class Alphaproteobacteria; order Hyphomicrobiales; family Nitrobacteraceae; genus Bradyrhizobium; species Bradyrhizobium sp. CB3481. The sequence continues at coordinate 5,476,816 of NZ_CP121647.1, read as the reverse complement.
GCCACGGATGCCCGGCATATTCCCAGACTATCCTGCGCCCGTGGTGCGCAACATCGGCAACTAGCGCGAGCTGACGATGATGCGCAGGGAATGCCGCCACTACCGCGCACTGGCGGTCCGCCGGTCACGAACATCCGCAACTTGTCGTCGCCGCACTGGCGCATGTGGCTCAAACCGGTGAACAGATGCATGATCTTCTCGTGCTCGTGTTAGGTCGCTCCATCACCGGCACCCGCCGCATTTCCCGGGACGCATTATAGAGTGGGCGCCTCCGCTCGGCAGTGGCTGGGCGGGCAGCTTGGCCTTGCGCCCGTGCCTATTAACGACCAGAGAGAGGGCTATGGCGCTGCTCAGCGTCTGAGAGCTCGAGAGATCGAAAAACAAAAAACGTCCAACTGTGCCTCGTCCAGGCATGGCATCGGAACGGACACAGCACGTACCTGTGGCGATAAATCTGGCGGCTCTTTTTTGGCCTTCGCGGTCCGGCTATAGGCCTTTGATCTGATTGGTGGGCCTTCTTGGATACGTATCGAATTTTATGCTTCGCACCAACCGTAGAAGCTCGGGAAATTTTCGAGCAAATCAGGAGGGGCGGCGCCGTTGCATTGGAGGGAATCTAAGCTGCGGCGCTTCCTCGGGGCAACTCCACGCAGTATGGAACAGCGCATTGGCGGGCAAGGCCAATCACGCTCCGAAGAATGAACATGGCATTCCTGGGTTGAGGAACTCGAGTGGATCTTCCGGGCCAAGAACATATTCCGGCCACTTGTTAGCAATGCGTTAGGCTTTTCCCTTGCTGTCAATGTGAGCGTGTGACCTCGTTTCGGGCGACATCTAGATAACACTGCACCACTGGGCGTATTCCGCCAAGAGAGTGATCGGATTAGCTTGGGATTCCATATAGTCAAAGAGCAGCTCGACACTATTGCCAGATTGTACAAACAGTGGCCGCCGCTCCTCAAAATAAACGACCTCGATGGGCTCTCGGACGGGATCAACATTGCCGTGCAATGCGAAATTCCGGCGATTGATGATCGTCATGAACTCCGCATAGCCCGGAACGCTCTTATCGACAGCCCTGGCAAATCCATCGCAATTTACGCTGAGAAATTCCAAACGCTCTGGAATAGTGGTTCTCAGAAAAGCGTTATATGCGCGTTCGTCGTCCCGAATGGCACTCCTACAGAATGTGAGAATAAGCATGTTGATGTAGGCTTCTGCCAAGACCGGCATCAATAACCGCAGCTTCAGACAGTCGCCAAAAAGCTTTTCGATCCGTCGAGATTGCTCATCAAATGACTTTCGAGATGCGTCCAGGCTTTCCTTCGAATTGTCTGGATAGACCGTCTTAACGGGAGCCGGACAATCTACGATGTCGGCATGCAGATCAGCGCATAGGTTCGCAATTGCGGCGTACTTGTTCTGAAAAAGAATGTATTTCTCGAAACTCTTTAGAATTGCAGATTTTTCTTTGGCGACGCGGCGGAAATCCGATTTAATTGCGTTGATGAGCTCTTTCCATTCCTCATCGGATAGTTTCTCAGAGACGAGTAAGTGAATCTCGCGAAGGTGTCCGCAAATGTATACGTCTTCGTTGCCTGCCTTAAGGTGGAAATCCCAGTGAACAATATTGTCGCTATCGTCTTTGCGCAGCAAGTTCTGAAAGCCGTTCGGCTTCCCAAAACGGGCTCTAAGATAAGCGTAAACGTCAACCGGCTTCAATTTTGTGCGGACGGCTAGTATTTCTCTCGCACATTTGCCGGGCGACTTGCTTGCCTTCAGGAACTCGGCCGCCTCAGCCGGAGTGCTGGTGCGCCACGTTTCTACATTTGTACAAGCAGGCACGGCTTTAATCCCGACGTGCGAGTGCAATCCGCAAGCGTCTGGCGCGATCTTGAAAGGCTCTTTCACCACCCTCAAGGATATCGCAGACGAGCTTGCGAATTGGTGTTTCGTCCAACCCGCCGCTCCGATAGGTGATCGGTGGCAGTCCATCGGCGGTATATGGACCTACCTCGGCGACGATGATCTGATCGGCATCGGTGTTGATCACAAGGTTGGCATTGTGTGTGACCATGATCACTTGGCGCTTGCGCTTCGCGGCCTGAAACAGAGGGACGAGCTCCGCGTAGATCGATTGGGGATCCAAGTTTTCTTCCGGTTGGTCAATGATCAGCGGCCTATCATCGCTATCGTCCAGGGCGAGGTACAGTAAGACAAGCACGATACCACGCGTGCCGGGGGACAGCTTTTGGATGTCGATTCCATCATATTCGATTCCATATTCGATCGAGATGTGGTCGGTGCCATAAAGCCATTGTGCAAATCGGCGGCTCCATGGCCGGTAGTTCGCTGCGTCGGTGCGAGGATAGGGAGCGTTCTCAAGCAAAGCTGAGGCATGCTTTGCGCGGAATGCGTTCATCGCTTCGGTGATGGTCTTCGAGTCTCCAGTTTCCCATGCTTCGGCAAGCATGTCGTGAGCCTCGCGGGTTAGAGAACCGACGCCCTTAAAAGGACCACCGCGTTTATCGAAAAGCTCCTCTCCCTTTGCTGCCCACGAGTCAACGTCAACTATTCTTGTGACGTTGAAGGAGAGTTTTGCCAAGGTTCCGCCGGCGAGGGCGAGCCGTGCCATTAGGGGCGCATAGAGTTCGCGCAGCACCGTTTCCTCGCCCACGATGGCATCGAACACGCGCATGTAGCCCTGTTCGCGAGCCTTCACGAGTTCTTCAGCTCGCGCTTTCGCTCCCTCGCAATCTACGAGCCGCTCCTGCAATTTGGTCAGCGCGGCAGTTTCCTCGTTGATGCGCTTCGTAACCGCAGCCAGCCGATCTCCCGTAAGTTTGTCGGCGGCAACGAGTTTGCTCAATCGATCTATCTCGGCTTCCAGTACCGCCAATGATGTGTTCTTAAGGTCGGCATTGTCGGCGAGAAAAGCGCCATCGGGTTGAATCGCGGCCTGAGGCGCTTTCCCTTTCCATGAGGCTGCGCTGTCGATTGCGGCCTTCGCCTTTGCTGCCAAAATGGTATCAACGTCGCCTTGAAAGCGGAGTAGAAAATTTTGCCAATCGGCGGCAGTCATGGCCTGGAGAGGGTGTCGCTCTTGCATTGCGCGCAAAGTTGCGGGTGCGCGATTCTGACGTAAATCCTTTACTTCAGTTGTGATGGCTGTGACGATATTTTGTGCCATCGAAAAGTAGCGAATATTGCTTCGCACAGTTTCCGCTGCTTCGATGAGTTGTTGAAGACGTTCGCCGGCTTTGTTTTCCTTTTTGGGAAGTAACTTTTTTCGGTCTGATCGGTATTGCGCGATTATTGTCTTTTTGTCGTCGATTTGTTTGGTCAGTGCCGCGACTTGCCGAGTTTTTTCCATTTCTTGACCGATCCGGTCCGAAATCTCGGCAAGCGCTGCTGTCTCGAGATCGCGGGTATCACGATGATTTCCGCCCCTCATGTAGAGAAACTCTTCAAAATCAGCTGCCCCATCGCGTTCGAGACTGGGATGAGCCTCGAAGATGACGCGCTCAATTTCCCTGATTAGCTCCGGCATTCCTTCGTTCGAGCAGAGATCCTCGACAAATTGCTGCGACAAGTAACGTGCGCGTGGATAGGAATCGGACGGCTGGTCATCGGGCTCGGCCAGCGAGCGCTCAATCAGGGCAGTATCGCCCTTCCATTTTAGGAGAACGCTCTCGAATTCTAGATGCTCACGGGCCCTCGCAAGGAAGGATGGTCTGACTTCCGATTCCGTGTAAGCGTCGGCGCCGGCGGCAATGATATCGACCAGGGCTGTCTTTCCTGATCCGCGTGGACCGATTACGGCAATCAGGCCTGGGTTGAGTGGTATTTTTGGCGTCCTGATCCAGGAAGCGTTCTCAACGACAACCTCGTTAATGATTTGGGACTCAAGAGCCGGCGATGGCGGTTCAGCTCCTACAAAGGCCCTCTCGGGGTCAATGCAGGTCTGGCGCAAAGCGTCAAATGTCGGCGCGCCTTTGATCCAGCAAAAGCGATCTTCGTCGGGCTTTCCGATGCGTGCCAGTTCGTGCGCATCGCAACCCCATAAACAGGGTTTGAGACCGTCATATCGATCTCTGAGTTGATCTTCGTTCAGTGCGCCGCGGCCGAGCCAAAAATCGCGCTGTTTGGCGCTACCTGCAAATATCGCGTGGGCAGCTTTTTCAATTTCCTGCCGCAGGTGGTATCGGCTCCTTCGCGCACACCTGATGTGCCATCCGCGTTGCCGGCAACTGCAATGAGGATATTCTCTTTCGCCCAAGGCATTCCATTGTAGGCGCGGATCAGATTTTCCCTCGATACCTTGAATTGAGTGCAGCCGTGCGCAAGCGCCGCTTCATCATTGGTCAGGTTCGGTTTTGCTTTGCGCCCAAGACGCATGAGTTCGGTCGGCGTGCATGCAAATTCATCATCGAACGCCTGGAAAATAAGACGGGAAAGAAACCGATTCAGTTCGACGAGGTGATCCGGTGCTTCTGGGCTTACCAACAGATGGATGTTGACAAAATTTCCCTTCACGGTGCCCGTGTTCAACCGAAGCTCGATGTTGGGAAATAACAATTCGCAATTCTTCAGGCGGCCCTTATCTTTTTCTGCCCGGATGCGCTCGTAGGATCGGGTAACGCAGTAGTCGGTTACGCCTATGGCGCACAAAGCCGGTGAAACTGCTTCAAGCGCGTCCAAATATTGCGACCAGCCCCCGGGGGGATACTGATCGGCCAGAACCGTACCCGGCGCATGAATATGTGGCTCCCAACGGTGCCATTCGGATCCGCGATTCAAAGTGCTTCCCCCAAATTCGATGAATTTCAGCCGTAAGTTGTAGCTTGACAAGAGGACTGGGGTCCAGTTGAAAGTCTCCTTGAGTTGTGTAAATTGTAAAAACATCAATGCGTTATCTCAGACTAGGATGCAAATCCTTGCGTGTTGCCTTGACAGTTGCAATGTTTTGTATCATTTGAGTTCCATGAGAAAGCAACCGCAACGCCAGGAGGATAGGGCGATCTCGCTTCTCCAAAAGCGGGGCATGATGCGGCTTTCCGAATTCATCGAAGAAGGAATTACGTCGGCCACCGTTTCGCGGATGGAGCAAAAGGGCGCGCTCAATCAACTTAGTCGCGGCCTTTACCAGCTACCTGACGCGCCACTGGAAGCTAACCATTCGCTCGCCGTTGCTGCCAAGCTCGTTCCAAAGGGCGTCATCTGTTACGACTCCGCGCTCGCCTTTCATGAGCTGACGGACCGCATCCCTCCCTATGTATGGATGGCGATCGGTCCGCGCGACTGGCGGCCCAAGATTACACGGCCCCACATTCAGATCATGCGCTTCGGCCCGAAGGAATTCGACAAGGGCATTGAGCGTCACATGATCGAAGGCGTCTCGGTACCGATCTATACATCGGCCAAGACGATCGTTGATCTCTTCAAGAGTGGTCAGCGCCAAAAAGCCTTCTACAACGCATCCACAGGCCTTGCGCACGCCACGCAAGCGATGAAAGACGCGCTCAGGATGCGCAAGGCGACGCCTTCAGAAATCGCAAAATACGCGGTCGAGGCTGGCATTTGGGAAAAAATCGTTCAGCCGCGGCTTGAGACGCTGACCATCAATGCGTAAGCCGCTGAAGAATGTCGGAGCTTCTGTCCGAGCGCGCCTGCTCAATCTCTCGAAGGAGCGCAACGAGCCGTTCGAGCTCCTACTCACGCAGTATGCGCTTGAGCGATTGCTCTCCCGGACATACGAATTCAAAGATGACCGGCTCGCGCGCGCAATACGCGCTACATTTGACCGCAGGAAGACTCAGATTCCGACTGAGCAGCCAGATGCTCTCAGCGAAGCGTTCGCGAACGATCCGACTAAGATCCAACAATGGACTGCCTTTATCCAGGACGTCGCGATCGATCCCGGTCCTCTAAATGGCGTCGTCGAGACGCTTGCGACTTTCCTGATGCCTCACGCGGAAACGGCGCGAAACCTGAAAGGCTAGGACCTGCAATGGTCGGTCGGACCAAAACCGTCGGTATCGACGGTAAGCCCCTCAAGACCGCGCTTCATCACTGGTGGCCCCGAGGTCTTTCCGAACTCTGGAAGGACAAGGAAGGTAAGGTCACGCGCATCTCGTGGGAAGGTAAGACGCTGCGGGCACCGCCAAAGCAATTCGGTGCGATTACCAACGGTCACCACGTCAAGCTAAATGGTCCGTGGGCAGGAACGATCGAGCCGCTCTTTGATGATGCCGACAGCGCCTTGCCATCGCTCGCTGCGAAATTGGAGCGCCTATCGTACGCCGATGTCAAAGACAATGCCGCGATCGACAAGCGGATTACATCGCATGACATAAGCTGCGATGATCGCAAGATGCTCGGCGAAGGACTGGCTTCCTTGCTGGTCCGCTGTCCTGCAAATCGAAGCCAGCTACATCTCACGACCGAACGAATTTGGGGGCGGACCGGCGAGCAGGTCGGAAAGCACGACGACACGCTCATCGCCTTGAATATCAATCAACATTATCAGCAAATCGTGCAGTGCCTAGAGCGCGGCGGTAAGATAGTTCTCCTCCGCTCGGGCGAGCGCGAATTCATCATGGGCGAAGGCTATCTGAACACCCTGGCGGGCTATACCACTGAATTGCAGTATCGCTGTCTCGTGCCGCTCACGCCGACTTTGGCAGTGCTTGCCTTCGCTTCCAACAGGTACTGGACCAACCCGCCAATCTGTACCCTCGGCCTCACTGCCGCCGAGGTTAATATTGTGAACGACGTGACCCAAATTTATTCGCGCGATTATATCTTCTATCGAAACGAGGCGCCAAAGCTAATTAACGCGTTTACAGCTCGCGAATTTCGTATCCTTGAATATCATCGATTCGCGTGGCTCGATAGCGTGATACAAACTGTTGCGAGCTTTGCCCAGGAACGAAACATCTTATGATGGATCTCCATGAAGGTTGTCGATTCAATCGTCAACGGCTCTGAAGAAGCCGTTCTACATGAATTGCAGAAGATCGCGTCTGACAATGCCCTGCGGGTATTCACCAAATTCCGCCTATCCGACCTCATCCAGAAGGGCGGAACGCATCTGACAAACCGCGAATTTGATTTCTATACCCGGAGCCATTGCGATTTTGTCGTTGCGGACGACGAAACCAGACCGCTGCTGGCGGTCGAGTATGACGGGCCACTTCATCAATCGAGCGCCGAGCAGATTGAGCGGGATGAGATCAAGAATGAATTGTGCCGACGGGCCGGATTAGGATTGCTTCGGATCAACGATAATTATGTCACGAAGATCTATCGAGGCATGACCGTCCTGCGCTGGATCATCGAAGTCACTAAGCTCGAGAAGGCCTTCAATGCCGCGCAGGAGGAAGGGCCAATTGCATGGGACGAATCCTTTGACCCCGCATTTCTCGAGCCCGCAGGCTCCGGCGGCGCTTTCCCTATTGGCTTGGTGCCGCCGCAAACCAATCCTTCCATAAGTTCTTCGATACGCTTGATCGCCGAATCCCAATGGGCCTCAATGGCGTGCTGGGACAGGACAAGAACGGTGCGGCGCGCAGACTTTCGTGTCTTTACTTCGGCAATCACATCCTTTGGACGACCAGCGGCATTCGAAAGCAAGACCTGGAATTTCCAGATTACGATCTATTGGACGAGATCAATACGTGCGAACTCGGGATGCTCTTGGCGGTTTCGGCGAGGGGCGGTCAGGGCATCCACCGTCGAAGAATTTCGACCGATCTTCGAGCGATTTTGCGAGCGCTACAATGCGCACCCGTCTTACTCTATGGGTGCATTCCCATTCGAGGCACATTGAGATTTTGCTAATGGATGGAAGATGAGCTAGCCCGGTCGTTCCGATGGTCCGTCGAATGGACACCGCCGTTATCGTGGGAACGGCGGTTAGCAGGTCCACCAAATCGGATAGACGCGCGGCGCGGGTGGGTTCAAAGCTGATCGAATAGAGAGTTCCCCGATCTGCCGCGCCGCCTCTCCCGCGATGTACTGTGTACCCATGACAATGTTCCCCACCGCCATGCGATCGGGCTGCTCTGGAGAATAGCGGTTCTCAACGTATGGAGGCAGCCGCTGGATGGTCCGTAGCACCCGGTCAAGTTCGAACGCCTGGCTTGCCGTGCTGAAGGCTTTGGCGGCCGAAGCCAGATCGTGCCAATGCTTGCGGCGCTCCTTTTCGTCAACTCGCGGCCACGGACGTCGCTACGAGAAAATCCAGCTGTTCCGGATTTTCAACATCGAACACGACGATGACGTGATCCGCAAGTTTATCAACGAGTCGTACCACATCGAGAATGAGTACGTGATGCAGCTCAACCCGCATAAGTTTGAGAGCATCCCCGAGTACATCATTGATGAAGCGTTCGCATGCTGCCGCCCATCCAATAGACTTTGACCAGTATTACATTCAGGTTCGCATGCAGGAATTGATGATACTCCTGGAGAGCGCGACGGCCGCAATTGAATCGCGCTTTATGAAGCTGCCGATCCATGGTGCGGCACTAATCCGAGAAGGTTGAAAACCGACAGGCCTATCAGGCCATGCTGCGAGGTCCGGGGCAGGGGCTTGGCCGAACGGCCTGCCGTCGTCGGAGGATCCCGATCAGATTTGACCAGGTTCGTGAGGTGATAGCCGCCTGGGCGGAGTTCGTACGCACTGCGCCTGGAGAATTTAAGCCGCTGATAGGTGAGCGCCAATTTAGGGACGACAAAAAGGTAATGCCACTGGAGGCTGCGGATTTTCATGCGGGATGGCTTCGAGGAATGAACACCGCCGTCGAATCAAGGAAAACCGTTCCAATCCTGCCTTGATCCAAGGGACAAAATATCCGCAGAGAAATATAATTTTTATGGAGTGATGGCACGCGGTGGAAGCGGTTTCGGAGAGTTTTTGGCTTCAAACCCACTACATACTCCTTCTGCGAGAGTATAGATTTGGACGCCCAGTGTCGGCTTCATTTGCCAGCATGGCCCTTGTGAGTTTTGGATGGCTGCAATCTTGCGAATTCGAATGCCTTTTCGCTCTCTCAACCCATCCGAGCGGTTGGATTCGTGGGCAGTCTTGTCCAACTGTGCCTGACGAAGCATGGCAATTAGCAGACGGTGTTGCGCGAAGTCATGCCGTTTGATGCGGCTCGTGACACGCCGAGATATTTGTGCAGCGCAACGTCATATTGCTCGATTCTGTGGTCCCGCTTCCAAGTACATCTCGTGTAAAAGTACAAGAAATATGGAAAGGCGTCCTAACGCGGAAAATGGCAGATCGCCATACTTCTCCCTAACCGGGGTCAACCGTCGGGTTATAGAAATGCTAGGGGAAGACGCCGTGAGCAGCACCTTGCACAATTTTGTTAGATCGTTATCGACCTGCATCCTTCGCATTTGCGGGCTCTGCTCATGCGCAATCGATCGACAAAATCATCATGAAGCTCGGTCACACGCTGGCTCCGGACAATCACTATCAGCTTGCAGCGCTGGAATTCGCCAAAGCCGTCAAAGCTAAGACGAAACGGTAGGAGCCTTGGACCTTCCGCATAGGATCGTCAATGGCCAATTTGGCGAAGTGCCGCTTACTTTATTGACTGTGCCAGACGCGATCCGGTCCTCAATTTTCCGTCGATCGATATTCGTAGCCGATTTTCACAGCTTAGCGGAGCCGGACACATGCACGATATTACTCAACCCACTGCCGCAGCGATTCGGCCAGAGAAGCTGGTTGTCACCAGGAGAATGACGGCCGGTCTCGGCGGAGGCGTAGCCCTGGAAGCGTATGACTGGAACATTTACGGCGTGATGGCCGCGTTTCTGTCGCCGCACTTCTTTCCTTCCAGTGACCCCATCACATCTCTGCTTGCCGCGCTAGCAGTGTTTGGAGCAGGCTTCCTCGCGCGGCCGCTCGGGGCTGCGTTGCTTGGTCCAGTCGCAGATCGCATCAGCCATAAGCGGGTAATGATGATCTCGGTGACCGCGATGGCGCTGTCCTCACTGCTGATCTCCATCTTGCCGACCTATAACCATATCGGCGTCACGGCAGCTGTGGCGCTGCTTCTTATTCGAATCATTCAAGGACTTTCCCTTGGCGCCGAGTCGGGTGTCGCGAATGCCATCGGGATCGAACTGGCACCACCGGGCAACGAAGGGCGCTACCTTGGCCTGATCGGCGGTACGTTCATTCAGCTGGGTGCGATCGGGGCCAGCATGGTCGCCTTTCTGGTGAGTGCCTCGGTGGCGCCTGAGGTGATGCGCGAGTGGGCGTGGCGTATACCCATCGCGTTTGGTGGCGTGCTCGGTTTGTTTATCATCTATCTGCGGAAGGCGATGCCGGAAACTTTGGTCAATCGCGCGATGCATCGCCAAGATGAGTTGTCGCGCATTCAGAAAACTACCAGCGGCGTATGGAAAACGCTATGGAGCGTCCGGCTCTCGTTGCTCGCCGTCATTCTGGTCATCGGATCGGTGCAGATCGCTAACTACGCATGGATTGCGGGTCTGCCCAACATGGCCAACACGGTATTCAAGGAGAACAGCACCTGGGTGTTCGGAATCCTGACGCTGATGGGGCTGAGCTGGATGGTTGCCGCCCCCTACGTCGGCGCCTTCGCGGACAAGGTGCGACCCTCGCGCGCGTTCACGCTGCTGCGCCTGCTGCTCATCCCGTGCTTCTTCCTTACATTGGTCTATTCGGAGAAGAGCATCTCCACTTTCTTCATCGTCATGGTGTTCGGAGGAGCTATCGTAGGCTTCAACATGGGCCTCTACAACTTCGTCGCCACCACGCTGATGCCGCGTGCGGTGCGAACCACCGGGGTAGCCCTCGGCTATGCATTGGGCGTCTCGTTGTTTGGCGGGACTTCACCGTATCTCATGGTGTGGCTGCAACGCGAGCACATGACCTGGATATTCCCCATCTACGGATCATTGATAGCGCTGCTGAGCGTAGTGGTCTATCAAATCGCCAAGAAGCGCGGCCGCGTCTACATCGGCAACTGAACCCCGTCTGACTGCCTACTCCGCGCGCCGCGCCAAGGCGGGCGGAGGAATTTTAGGAGGCAAACCTTGCCGAGAAGCGACTACCTCTCCGCGCACGAGAGTATGCTGGCGCGGATTGCGCAGACTCGCATTGTGGACGGAGAATGGACGTCCATCCCTGATGGTGATTGGACAGGAGGGCGTTCGTCGGTGAGCTTTGACTCACGTATCTCGCTGATCCAGGGCGGCTCCCAATCGCGAACGCGGATACCGCCCTGTGCCGGATGCTGCCGCGCCAACACTGGACAGCCTTCAAGGGCTTCGGCTTCTATCAGCGTGCCGCGCTCGGAAGCGTCCTCCTCGGAAATGAAACCTCACGTGAAGTTGCACTCACGGCGGCAAGGTCGCTGCAGGAAATGTTTGATCTGCGCATGGGACCGATCCCATTGGGCACTGATGCCGAAGAGGCCAGTGGTGTTGGGGCCGCCGAGAGCAGCATCGACTCGCTTTAAGCGACAAGCCTGCTTTACTGGGAATTGGCCCAGCTGGGCGACTCTCAGATCGAGGCGGTCGCCAACGCTTAGATGCGGCGGGTGCTCGAAATCCAGGTGCGTCCGGATGGTTCGGTCACCCCATCATCCACGCTCGACCCGCATACCGGTTTCCTATTGGGGCTTCGACGATCCGGCAATCCCGAACACCAGCCGGGATACCGCGGCCACGGCCATCGCCGGGGTATCGGCATTGTGGCTGCCGCACTTGGCCCTCACGAGGCGCCAACTACCGATATTTCGCGGAGCGTACCGTGACGCAGCTGATCGCGGAGAGCGTCGGCTCCGGCGGCGAGTGTACGCCTGGAAGAGTGGATGCTTTACCCGAAGAGCAGTCGTGCGCGACATGGACGCGGCAGAGAACGTCGAGCTGATCTTCGGTAGCTGCTTCCTGTTTGAATGTCTTGCCATTCTCACGGGGCTAGTGCCGGCTGGCCGGATCTACTGAAGATGCGCCGGCGGTCGCAAAGTCCGAGCTGTCTCGGGAGCGACAGCCGAAAACCGGCGGGTTGCGCTCAGGTGGGGATGTCACCGACGTCACCGAGGTCCCCAAAGAAATGCTTCTACGATTGCGTCGAACTGAGATGCTTCGCTTCCACTGTAGGCCTGGTCTACAGCGTTATACCTCAGCTGATGGCAGTACATGAGCACCGTCCTCGCCAGCAGGAGCGATGCGCACACGAGTTCTTCATTGCATTCAGGAGCCCGCTCACACGCCACTATGACAGTACCACGGTCCATCTGCTTGCCGTCGACGCTCAGAATTCCGATCGCAAGTTACCTCTCGTCAATTTTGTCCATACGTCATGCGACTTTATCCAGTCGAAAAAGTTCAACGTTTTACTGCCGAATCAATAGGACTCGGCGACGACTTCCCAGAACTGGAGTCCATCGAATGAAAACACCCTCATCGCCGCACTTCACGCCCGTTGATCTGAAGCCATATTTCAATGCCAGGCGCCGGGAGCTGGACGAGCGGCTCGGCAAGCGCGCGGGCGACACCAGCTGGATTGACTCGTTGCGGGGGCCGCAGACGCATCGCGGCATCCCGTTTCTATTCGGCGACGAAGCCGGGCCGGATGTGCTGGCCTTGCGGCCTGGGGAGGCTCCTACCGAGATCTCACTGTCACCCACATTGGCCAGCTACGTACTCTTAGTGCATGCAGTAACGGACCATCAACCTGTGAGGCCTGAAGGGTTTGGCGAGATCGGGCCGGCCGCGCACTTTGTGGACGGCAACCCACTCGGCGACCGCGTATCGACGTACGCACTCCGATATGCCGACGGAAGCGCGGCCAACGTGCCCGTGCTGCGGCGGTTTGCGATTCAGCAGAGGCACACTGAATGGAGCGCGAGTGCATTTGGGGCCGTGCCGCTGCGGGGTCCTATCGTGCATGCGAGCAGCGGAGAAAACTTCGCGCTCGGGCGGGCGCCGGGCGCCAGCTTCGTAAACAGCGAGGTTCGCACTGAATCGGGGCGCATTAGAATTCGTGAAGGTGAGAACCTGTGGCTTTACGCATTGCCGAATCCGCATCCAGAGAAGGAGCTCGCGGGCCTGAGCCTGCGCCCGGAGCAAGAGGCTTCGCTCGTCTATGCGGTGAGCATGACACAGCTGTCGGAGCATCCGCTGCGCCTTCAGGGCCGTCGCAAGCTGAGGATGCGGCTGCCGCCCGGGGTGCATCTGAACAAACTTGGCGAACTGGATGTCGACCATCGCGGCGAACAGATCGGCATGGACTTGGGCAACGTCATTTCCGCCCGGGCGGTACTTAAGTACTCCAGAGCGGATTGGCTAAGTGACAAGCCCGACGTGCAGCCTGTGCGTTCCGAGAATGAGGTCATCGTCGAATATTCCGCCCACCCAGACGCATGGCTCTACCTGCGCTCCAACGACGGACACCTGCACGTTCGGGACCTTCGATCGCTGGAAGGCATTGAAAATGCAGCAGGCATCTCGCTGGACGCTGTGCCGATCGAGCCGGCGACACGGCCCGTGAAGATCCGCATCGTTGAGAAAGGCAGTGGTGTGCGTGTTGCCGCGCGCCTGCATCTCCACGGTGCGCACGGGGAGTATTTACCGCCCAAGGGACATCACCGCAAGGTCAACACCGGCAGGTTCGAGGACTTCGCGGGCGAACTCGCGAACGGCCTGAACCAGTACGCCTATGTCGATGGTAGCTGCGACGCGGACCTGCCGATTGGGATCGTATTTGTCGAGATCAGCAGGGGCTTCGAGGTGCGGCCTCTGCGCAGCATCGTCGAAGTCACTGCGGGCACGGATAGCCTCACATTCGAGCTGGACAGAGTGCTGCGCTGGCGCGAACAGGGCTGGGTTAGCTCCGATACGCACGTCCACTTCCTGAGCCCGCAGACAGCCCTACTGGAGGGCAAGGCGGAGGGCGTCAACGTCGTCAACCTGCTCGCGTTGCAGTGGGGCGAGATGTTCAGCAATGTCGCCGACTTCGACGGACGCACGACGATCGGCGCGAAGGACTTCGGCGGCGACGGAGAGTTCGTCGTCCGCGTTGGCACAGAGAATCGGATGCACGTGCTGGGGCACATCTCGCTTCTCGGCTACGAAGGCGAGATTATCAATCCGCTGTCTTGCGCTGGATCCGACGAAGCAGCGATAGGAGATCCGTTGGAGGCGATCATGGCCGACTGGGCGGAGCGTTGCCGACAGCAAGGGGGGCTGGTCGTGATGCCGCACGTGCCCAATCCCCAGGCCGAGCGGGCAGCTGATATCGTGCTCGGCCTGATCGACGCGATGGAGATGATGTCGTTTAACCCACGAACCGCGCAGATCAGCGCATTTGGTCTGGCCGACTGGTACCGGTACCTCAATATCGGCTACCACCTGCCGCTGGTGGCGGGTTCCGACAAGATGGACGCGTCCGCGCTCCTCGGCGGCTCGCGGACCTATGCGCAGCTCGGCGCGCGCGATTTTACGTACCGCAACTGGATGGATGCCGTGCGCAACGGCGATACGTTCATCACAGTCGGGCCGCTCGTGGATATGACGGTGGAGGGACGCCGTCCAGGAAGCAAGATCGCGCTTCCTCCTTCTGGCGGAACCGTCGCCGTCAACTGGCGGATAGAATCGGTCAGCGTCCGGCCGACGCGGGTCGAGTTGATTCGCAATGGCACCGTAGTCGACGAAGTGCGATGCAGTGATCTGTCATGCAACGGCCATTTCCCCCTACGCGTCACCGCGTCCTGCTGGGTCGCGATCCGTGTTCGAGGCAGTGTCGCCGGGCGCGAGGCCGACATCGCGGCCCACACCAGTGCCGTGTATGTCGGAGTCGGCGAAAAACCCATCTTTGCGATCGCAGACGCGGTGTCGGTCCTCGCGCAGATCGAGGGATCGATCGCCTACGTTGATACGCTGGCCCCCAGGGCCGATGAAGCGCGGCACGCGCGGCTGCGAGCTACTCTGGAGCTAGCACATCATCGCCTGCATCACAGGCTTCACGAACTTGGCGCCAGCCATGAGCATGCGCCGGTTCATTCGGTTCACGTTGAACGCGAACATTGATGAACGAAAACTTAGGGTAAAAAGGTATCTGCTGTCCGTTTCCCGTTGCCTCGGTGTTGGCAGCGGCGCGTGGGCGAACCCGGACCATGGCATGTCCGGCTACGTCCACTGGCATCGAAGGTGAAGTCGCGTCCATTCGGTGACATAGCTTAACCTGAAAACCTACCAGCTTAGCCAGTCGATATCGATCGCGATCTAGGTGGGCAGCGAGACCGTCTTTGCACCCCAAGCTGTCGATCGTAGTTCTGGACGAGCTTAGGTTACCCTTCAGAAGGCGCTCACAGCATGGAATCCCCGTGTTCGTTCTGTTCTGTCGGCCGGTGCGCATGGCGCGGCGCGTCGATAGCATGCGCTTGGCAGTGCGCTTCGCGTAGCCCCATAGGACTGTTGCGTCTTGCGCGTTCGCATCGCTTGGCCCTGGCCGTCAGTCAACCCTGCTTCCTCCAGTTCAATGATGCCTCCATGCCGCCAGGCGTCCATGAGAATATCGAACAACCGATAGTCCGCTTCGATCTGCGAGATTAGGCAATGCCGTCATCGAACGACTAGCCGCGACACTAGACTTCACACATTCTTGAACTCTACTTGCACGACACAAATTTGAAATGAACGGTTGCTACTAATAATTGCATTAGGCAAGGGTCCGAGGCAAGCGCAAGCTAAGGTTACAGGAAAATGGAAGCAGCTTCGAAGACCAGGAGGCCGCAACATAGCTGTGGAATGACAGTTGCGAAGTTCCTGGGTCGATGAGCCGCACGACGTGAGAGGCGACATGCTCGTACATTCTTGCGTCCCACTTGAACGATGCCGTCGAGCAGGCTGAAGCTGGCAGGATCTGATGGTTTACTGACAGATTAGTTTTAAGGGCCCGTGTAGCACGGAAGCTCCCACAAAGCTCTATGTATTACTTACGCGCCATAGCAGACAGCTCGAGCCGACCGACACGTAGTGATCCTAGAGTCTTCCCGGCCTTCGAACTGAGATGCATTCCACGAAGGGAGAAATCAAGCCATGTCGCCTGCCGTTGCGCCTAGTCTCATTCAGGATGAGAATTTTCACGCGGTAACTGCGCGCCTGCTTTCGGAGCAGTATCCCCTTGATTGGGGGACCGCGTAACAATCCCGAAGCGAGCCGCAATCCCTTCGATTACGTGGAGTACGATCTCGGCATTGCACCTGAGCAGGGCGAACTGATCTATCTGCTCTGTCGATGGCTGCGCACAAAGCGAGTAGCGGAATTTGCGACGTCTACCGGGATGTCAACGCTTTATCTCGCCGCCGCAATGCGTGACAATGGCGGTGGGATCGTGATTGGATCGGAACTCGTCTCCGCGAAGGCAGCAGCAGCGCGTCGCAACCTGCGCCATGTAGGTCTCTCAGACTACGCCGAGATTAGGGAAGGGGACGCTCGGCGAACTCTGCGCGATCTCGGTGGTCCGGTGGATTTTGTTCTGATAGACGGCTGGCTTGCGAATGACGGTCCCTCTTTGGCCCGACAAGTTATAGAGATCATCGCGCCGCAAGTGCGGATTGGCGGCTACGTGATGAACGACAACGCCGAGCCGGATTTTCTCGAATTCGTCCGCGATCCAGCAAACGGGTTTTTGCGCTTAACGATCCCAATCAAAATTGGCGCGGAGCTCTGCGTGAAGGTAGCCTAGGCCTACCACCTCGTTTTCTCGGCATCAGTCCTCGACGTGATCTGTCCGGAGGTCTTCGGGATCCGCTTCTGAGGCGGCATAACGCAATTAAGGTAATCCAATCATGAGAGTGCATTAACGTCCTCGCATAAACTCCTGCTCTTTCGCAGTGGAGTTCTCTTCGAATTGAGTGCGGGTACCGCGCTTCCGCTGGCATCTGGATAGGGTGCGCTTGGTATGATCAGTGCCGTATATGTCGAGGTCGGCGACAACCCCAGGAGGCGGTCTCGGTCCTCGCGCAGATTGAGGGATCGATTGCTTATGTGGATACGATCGCACCCAAAGACCGATGAAGCGCGGCACTCGAGGCTGCGGGCTTTCCTAAAGCCGCCGAAGTGTTTCGTCGCTAGCTCTCTGACTTCGCTCCGCAGAACCTAACGCTCCTGGTGAATGGTTTCAGCAAATGGCCGAGAAAACAGAACAGCCGAGAGGCCACAGTGGCAATCGCAGGGGAGAATCAGCGGCGAGGTTACGTGATTTCATCTCACAAGCTTTGGTAAACTTGGTCAACGGTTTCAGAAGTGGCCCGAGAAAGCGGATTGTAGAGCGGGCACAGTCGCACTAGCTTCGGGTGGAGCATGCCACTTCGGAGGCGGATTCAGCGGGAGTTACTAAAGTGTAGTATCTGGATGGCATGCTTTTGCTTACACCGTGACAAGGTGTCGGGCCGAGCACGTATCCGCGCCTTCGCAGAAGGCGCTCTGGCCGGCATTCAGGTCATCTTTTGTGTGGTGATTGTCGAGATATCACGCCCATTGGGGTTCCTGTAACGATCGGCGAAACCTCTGAACAATTCACCCATCTGGCTTGATCGGACAGTAAACTCTCCATAGTTAGGATCGAAGAGCGTGGTCATTCCACTCGATGTCGAGGTTGCGATTGTGTGTTTGCCGCCTTGGGCGAAACGCAAGCCGAGCAAATAAGCCGATCGGTCTTCGGCGACTTCGTTCACTATCTGCGCTATGCGCGAGGACGTACCGAACCAATATCTCGTCTGCTGTCGGATGGTTGTTCTAAAGCCCGCTTCCCGCAACATTGTGCTTTTTGCCTGAAGGTTGTGAGAACCTCCTGCTCCGTCGCTTCGCAACAGAGCCTTGAGATCTTCATACCACTGCTGCCGCACTGAAGCTGAAGCGTGGTTCTTGTTTTGAGAGCCAGCTCGCGGCGCACTCATTCGGGATGACGGACTGCTGTGGAGATTGATGCGCGTTCCAGACGATCATGATCACCAATTCCAGGCGATCGTGATCGCTATTTCCAGCGGTCGTGATCGGGGACAGCGAGGCGCTCACCACTGACAGTCTGCCACCCGGGCCGCTTGGTCTTTTGCCCATCGAGATGCCGACAGAGAGACTGCCCAGGCGCCACATCGCGAAGTTCTACGCCTGCACTACAGCGTCGGCATGTCGCGGCGCGCCGTTGCCCGCAGCCTCGGCCTGGCCCAGCGCACGGTCAGCAAGTACCTGAACCGAGCCCGCCGCGCCGGCCTGAGCTGGCCATCGTGGCCGGAGCTGGATGACGACATTCGGCTCGAGAACCGCCTGTTTCCGCCGCCTTCCGATCGGCCCAGCGACGAGCGTCCCCATCCGGACTGGACGCGTGTGCATCGCGGGCTGCGGCTCCCGAACGCCACGCTGATACTGTTGTGGGAGGAGTATTGCGACGCAAACTCTGACAGCTTCAGCTATGCGTGGTTCTGCGAACGCTACAGGGACTGGCCCGGCCGTCTCAAGCCAATCCTGCGCCAGGTTCACCTCGCGCACATGGCGCATCGCAAGCCTCCCCATCGGCATCCGATCCACTCCTTCCAAACGCCGAAAGGAAGGACCTATCAGAGCCAGAAGAGGCCGCTTCGTCCCGGGCGGTTTCATTCCGGGATGGTGGGCGATTTCATCTCGGAACGGTGGGCGACTTCAAATCGGAATGGCGGGCGATTTCATTTCGGATCGTGGGCGATTTCGAGCGGAATCAGCATCTTCGTCAGCTACTCGTCAGCCAACCAGTCTAGCGAGACAGGCTGCGCATTCTCGACGTCATTGGAGGTGGAATATGAGGGGCATTGGCCGGCCCGGCGAATCGCACGTTGGGCCTGCAGGAGCCGACAGCACATGGGGATCGAGCAGGTCGACCCCGGAGCCCGGGTCAGCCCCCGGGGAAGGCAGGCAATCTTTTGACTCCGTCCTGGAGCAGGCGCGCTCCGGACCTCAAGATAGAGCGGTGCCGCTCGTGAGCGGGCCACCAACTTCGCGTGTGGCAGTCCCGAGGTCCTCAAGTGGCGAGCGAATCAAAGCAGCGAAGCAAACAATGCGCAGCCTGCGTAAGGAATTTGATGCTTCTCGGAATGCGGCCACGCAAGCCTGGAACGAGTATGCGGCCACGCGACGCCGGAACCAGTCGGAGGCGCAAGACCTGATTGACCAAGCCGTCAAGGCAGGCTCGGAAGTTCTGGACTATTACGCGAGCCTGCCCCCGGATATGGCGCACAGGCTTCTTTCCGACGATCAGGCTCGCCGACTTCGCGACGAGACTCTCGCTGCAGGCAACCAATGCAACGGCGTGGCCGCCTCGATTGGTCACGACCTGGAGGCGAGCAGGAAGAAAGCCGCAGCCGTGCTCGGCAAGATGCGAGATTCCAACGTTCCGCCCGCCCAGCTGAGCCACGCGGTATCCAGTGTGGCGAAGCACTACCTGGCCTGCATGGAATGGTGGGGAAAGAAGGTACTGCGCTCGGATCGGATGCAGTCCGTCTGCGCGGCCACTGCCAACTTGCCAAGCACTACGTCCGAGATGCGGAAGGCCGAAGAGGCCGCACTCCGCCTGCATACTGGCTGGGCACTTTATACGAACTGCATGTATCTGGAATCGCGGATTGCTCTCGCACGACTGCTGATCGAGTCTCAGGCGAGCACGTTCGAACCAGCCGTGAGCGACGCCCTCATGAGTGAGAACGGGCGGGTGCGTCTGCTCGGGACGTTTGTCGACGATGTTTTTCCGGCATTTCTCTCTACGGCTCACGCCGTTCTGTACAACAACGGAGAGGCACTCGACGCAGAGCACTGCACCGTTCTGGAAGGAGTCATGGAACGGCTTTCGGAATTTGCCTCAGGGGCGCACGGCATCGTTGCCAGGCTAAGGGGTGCCGGAGCCGGTGCCGACCTTCCACTGGGACTGTTGGACCAGATCGCAGAGGGTGCATGGGTCACCGCGGACGAAGTCACGCGATTTCTGGCAGTGCAGCCAAAGAAGCCAGTCCTGATTGAACCGCCTGCCCAGGCTGCAATACCGGAAAATACTGTCTTGGCGACTGGAGGGCCACGCGGCGCGGAGGAAGGGGAAAGCAAGCGCGCACCGGCCGCAGGCGAGGGGAGTTCAACGGCCAGGCTGCGCGAGCCGCAGCTCGCCAGGCCCGATGCTGCGACGGCCCCGACAGCCAATATTATCGTACTCTCGGATCTCGGTACGAAGAAACTCGCCAGCGCAGAGGAGGCACGCGCGAGGGGCGCATTCTCGGCGACCCGTCACCTGGAGATGTGGCAAGCTCCGCCCTCCAGCAAAGCACTGACGGGATTACTCAAGCGATTGGACGAGCTGCTGCAGTTCGATCTACCGGCTCAGCAAAGGGCCGTCTCGCAAGCACGCCAAATAAAGCCCGAGGACGCCGACCACGTCGTGGATCTCGTCATTAAGCGCCTGCAGACGCAGGCCGCCGAGATCGAGGCCTGTGTAGCCGCGCTGGAGGAGCCTCGCCGACGTGGCCTACTCACGCCTTCGCAAGTGCCCGAAGTGCACGAAAAAATAGTCCGGCTTAAGGCGATGTTATCCGAGATTCAGGGACAGGCAAACTCATTGGACGCGCGAAAGGCGGCGATCACGATCGATTGCATGAAGACCTACGCGTTTCCGTCGCAGAAGTACCTTGAACGGTTGCGGGCGGCAGAGGAACTGGCGTCTGTGGATCCACCGCGCGCCTTGAAGGGCGAGCCAGGGACGCTGTTCGAGATCAAGCTGCAGCCCAAGCCGCTGCGCAATGGTAGGCCGCCAAGCCCGATGTGGGTGCACATCCATACGACGCGGCCGGTACATGCGTGGCAGTTGGCGTCGCTGGGTGACGCCGAATTCGCCGCTTGCCACGTGAAGTCCGATGAACAGCGTGGCTACAATCGGGATTGGCAGAGCGCTCGAGCTGCGACGGGGAAGGAGAACGTTGTGATTCACCGTGGCAAGCTCACGCCTGCGTTCTGTAAGTCGTTGTTGAGCATCGCCCCGTGGTACCCCCTTCTCGAGACTGAGCACGCATCGATGCAATTCGCGGGGCTCGGGATGTAGTTACCTGAATGTCTCGTGCTAGAGCGTCGCTATGGTGACGCATTCAAGCAGACCGTTATCACCGAGAGGAAATCCTATATGAGCTCGAAGCCGGCGCGGGCTCCGTCGAACAGGTCGACAACGGGGCCCGATTGAAAATCGATCGGGTGCGCCGTGACCCCACTTCCGCTTGGCAGCTGAACCGTCAAACGCCGGCGATGTGTCGGCTCCAGTCCAGGCGCAACCATCAGCGCTCCCCTTCATCTTCGAAAATGAGTGCAGATAATGAATCGGGTGCGTCAACAAAACGGATGCCGCTCCGGCCGACTCGTCGGCAGACGCCGCAGCCTTTCAGCGACAGCTGCGCGAGGTCGCTGTCCCGTCCGCTCCCGTGCTCATGCACGTCCGCGCCTATCGAGCGGATGCATCGCGATCTCAGGCGCGGCCCACTATGCGGGCGAGCGGGCACCCACATACGCCGGCTCGCTCCGAGATGACACCTATCAGCCGCTGCCCGTGCGACGGTTGGAGATCCCGAAAAGAGGAGCTCCCGGCAAGACCAGAGCTTTGGGCATACCTTCGATCTATGATCGAGTGTGCCAACAGGCGCTGGCCAATCGCTTGGAGCCGATCTTTGAGAAGGTCTTTGATCCCAGCAGTTTTGGGTATCGGAAGGGTCGAAAGACAGCCGATGCGCTAACCAAGATCTGGCGCGAAATACAGGCTGGGAACGAGTGGATCGTAGACGCGGATCTGAAGGATTATTTGGACGTGGCTTCATAATACACCCTGGTTCATGCGGTTTGGGTCGAACAGGCTGGATTGCGGGGTTAAGACCTTGATGCGGAGTCCTTTTTGCTTCCCGCGCATAATGTGCACGGCTTCGAGTTCGCCGCGCTTGACTCGCTGCAATACGGTTTGGCGCGAGACTCCAAGCGCCCACATAGCCTCGCGCATCGGCAGAAAGCCGTCGGGCGTTTCGCCGTTGAAGCGCACCTTGAGTTCATCGGTCAGCCGAATGCGCCAGGGAGCGCCAGGCGTGAGCTGCTCACCGGCGATCATGCCGTCGTTGAGCAGACGATGGATCGTCGAGGGAGCGACACCAAGCGCGTCGGCGGCTTGCTTGATGGTCAGAAGATCGCCGGCGGTTTGCGGGTTTTCTTGGAAGCTTGAAATCTTCCAGTGCCGGCGCAAATTACCGACGCGGTTGCGGTCGAAGCGGTGGCCATAGGCGGTCGTGCGGCCCTGCCGGTTGAGGATGCCGGCAATTACAGCATCGGAATAATGCACGGCCAGTCGTCGCAGGAGCGCAACGGTGTCCTCGTCCGTGCGGATCGTCGCTGGCCGCGACCGGGGCAGGGCGAGATCGATCTCGGTCAGCGCACCGCCCTTCCAACGCAGCGTCAAATGGGCGGCAAAGGCACTGCGATCGACTTTGATGATGACCTCGTCGATGCGTTCGCAACAACTCCTTCCGGTCGCGCGGCGTCGTCGTGCTTGCGTTCCAGACGGAGATGAGATCAGGCCCAAGCACGAGCAGGCGGTCATGCTCCTGTTGGCTGATTATATGAGGGCGAGTGGCCTCGCGACGCGCAAGATCGGCCTTTGCGGCCTCCAGTCGGTTGTCGGGGTCGACAGCGCGATAGCGGCGTTCTGCGCGTTGGGCTTCATAGCTGGCGCGTTCCACCGCAAGTCGCCATCGTTTGAGCGCCGCCTGGCGATCCGCTTCAAGCCGTTCCGCGGCGGTGAGTGTCGCGGCCAGCTTTGCGGGTTCTAAGGCGGCGATGAACGCCTGGGTGATGGCGTCATCGATTTGAACGCCGCCGATGTTGAGGCAATAGACGCCTCGGTTCTCGACCAGCACTTTGCCAGCACAGTGATAACCAGTGAAGAATTGCGTCCGCGATAGTGGGTATGCAGGCGGCGGCCGCAATGGCCGCAACTGGCAAGACCTTGCAGGAGGGCGCCGCCCTCTCACAGCGCCGCCGCCCTTGTGCGGCTGGGGTCGCGTGTTCGCGGCAAGACGTTGCTGATTTGCTTCATAGGTCTGCCAGTCGATGAACCCTGGATGATGCTCGGGGATGAGAACCTGCCATTGGTAACGCGGCAAGAATCGAATCCGCTTCTTGCGCGCACCAGTGCCATCGAGAATCGTCTCTTGGCGCGTTTTGCCATAGACATAGGCGCCGGCATAGACGGGATTGGTCAAGACCTGGTGGATGGCGGTGTAGCTTGCCTCGACCCAGCGGATATCCGCACGGGCGTGCAGCTGCAGCGGGAACGTGAGCCGCTCGGACCGAAACCAGAGCCAAACGCGGCGCGCCGATCCCATCTCGGCAAAGCGCGCAAAAACGCTGCGAACGGCGGTAACGACGGCCTCATCGGGATGGAGGCGGACCTCGCCATCAGCCTCGCCCCAGACGAAGCCGACCGGCAGGCCGCGGCGCAGTTCGCCACGCGCCGCCTTGTTGCGGATTCCGCCGTTGAGGCGAGCCCGCAGCACGTGCAGTTCGGCTTCGCTCATTGTGCCCTTGAGCCCCAGCAAGAGGCGATCGTTGAAGACGGCCTGCCGTCGGCATCGCCGATCAACGTGTCGGTAAATCCGGCCAGATCAATCAGGCGGTACCATTCGGCGTTATTGCGCGCGAGCCGCGAGACTTCGAGACCGAGCACCAGGCCGACACGCGCGAGCGCCACTTCGGCGGTGAGGCGGGCAAAGCCCGAACGCGCCACCGAGCCCGAACCGGAGAGGCCAAGATCCTCGTCGATAACGATGATGCGTTCATCGGGCCAGCCGAGGTCACGCGCTTTGCCGGCAAGCGCATATTGCCGGTCCGTTGATTCGCGGTTGTGCTCGACCTGTGCGGCGCTGGATTGGCGCAGATAGACGACAGCCTGTCGAGAGAGATGACTTGGCGTAATCTTGACGCGCTCACTCATCGCTTGCCTCCATCGCCGCGGATATGACGCGGGTTACTCTCGGGAAGAGCCGGGTGCGGGAAAGCCGCTCGCCCGGATATGTGAGGGCAATGCCAAATGGCCGAGCTACTCGACCACGCCCTAACTGAGCTCCAAGTGACCTTCACCAGCCAGCCGGTTTAGGACGCCTCATCCTCTAGATTTGACCAAGATGAGCCGGTGGCTTACACCTCCGTGTAGCCGGCGGTAGGAGGGAATCGCCTTTTTTGATCAAGGATTTCTAATGATGACTTTTACTACGATGCATATGCGCGTCGCTTCTGACCACGACGGATTCTAATGTATAAGTGGATTTCTCTGGCGACGAGCGCCGATCTCGCGCAGTTATCTAATCACATCACCTCCGAGTACAACCCAGACCGGGTCGCAAAGATTCTGAGCCAGGGGATCTCGGATGCAGTGAAGGGCGTCCTCATTGAGTACAACTACATCGATAAAGACTATCGCAGCACCTACTATAATTTCTATTCAAAGAAGGGGCAGCATTATCGCGGCGACTGCGTGCGGCTGCATTTTTTTGACCAGACTGTGAAGTTCGATGACGCCAACTTTGCGGTAGTTTGTCCCGATCGCGAGCTCAATGATCATTACTTCGGCTACATGGTATTGCGGCCGACCGGCATTGCTACAATCGGCAGGACTGTGCTCTCTCCGGACATCCGCAACGGCGCGGGTCGTTTCATCATCGCTGCCGACCATAAGGTGCATCTGCTCGGCTATAAGCTTGTGATACGCGGCTTTCCTTCGATGGATCAGCATGTCGATATTTCTGTGTGCGCGCATGCTGCTTGCTGGTCCATCTTGCGGCACTACAGCGAGCGCTACAACGTTCATCGAGAATATTTGGTCCATGAGATCACGATGATGGCTCACGAGTTCAATCCGGGCGGTTTGGTGCCGTCTAAAGGATTGCAGATCGCTCATGCCGAACGCGTGTTTCAAGAGGCCGGCACGTTCCCTATCCATATCGCGCGCAACGCCACGACAGGCACTAAGGACCATCCGTTCTATCGGCAACTGATTGCGTACGTAGAATCTGGCTTCCCTCTGTTCGCCGCGATGCATTCGCGTCGCCATGCGGTCGCGCTCGTGGGCTACGAATGGCGTCAACCGGTGAAAGGTCACGCCCGTCTCCGGTATGCTTGGGATGAAGTTGAAACGCTTGCCGTCGTCGACGACAACTATTTGCCGTACATGTCCATTCCGAAGTCGATCGGAAGTCCTTACGCTGCGGAGGCAATTGACGCCTTTATCGTGGCGCTTCCTGAGAAGGTCTACTATCCGGCCGACGCCGTTGATCGGTTGGCTCCTGCCTTGTTCAAGCTGGGTCCCGCCCTCGGTCTCCCACCCAAGGACGACACTATCATCCGCTACTTCATCACCACCGGCTCGTCTTACCGCCATTTCGCGCGAGAGCATGCATCGGAATTTGATCCGAAACTCCTGCAGTACATCATGACGCTGCCGTACGCCCAGTTTATCTGGGTAGTGGAGTTTTCAACGGAGGAACAGTGGGCTAATGGAAGGGTTGAAGCGCGGGCGGTGATCGACGCCACGGCCAGCTTACGCGAGCAGATGCCCCTCTGGCTGTTCCACAGCCGCACCGACGCCTTGATTTTCGATCGGAAGCAGGTTGGTCAGGCGGGTTCCGGCATGGGTGGCATGCAACTTGCCAATACCGGTCATGGAGGGTTCTCGCGCATGGACCGCAACTTGCGACCAACTCAGACGAAATAGCGTTATCGATGGGCGGCGAAGCCCATTCTCGACTTGAGGGAGATCACCGATGGCTGACGATGCACACGACAAAACAAATGAAAAACCTGAAGTACTTCAGGGGCTTGCGCCTGTCGATGCCAAGTTGGTGCAGGAGTTCCTCAAAGAGATGGACGAGCACGTAATCCCCGACATCGTCAAGGTCGTGGAGGAGAGGCGTTTGCAAGCAGCAGAAAGCCGTCAGTGGCAGCTAAAATGCTGAGGGGTTAGCGGGCTTACTTGAGGGGCCTCTTCAGGCGCTCGTAAGCCGCGCGTACGATTGCTTCCACTGCTTCCGCGGCCTCAGCGTCCAAGGCCGGATCAGCCCGCAAAAGGCTAGAAATTTGCACCAATGGCTCTGGTGGGCTAGCGCGATAGGGCGCGTCGACAAAATCCGACGGATTAAGCCCCGCCCAGGCAGAAAGCGCGGCCAAACTAGCCGCGTCCGGACGCCGTCCCTGCGCCATGCGTGTCAGGGTCGAAGCGCTAACGCCGGTTGCTTCTGATACCTCTTTCCAGTTGACATCGCGGGCTTGAACGGTCGTCTCCAGCGCTCGATAGAAGGCATCTCCGTTAAAGCCCTTGGTGTTATTGGCGTTTCTTGCAGTTTCGGAAATTGCCATTTAGCAATTGACTTTCTCTTTCGGTGTTGCTATTTATTGCTTAATAGCAATTCGACTTCGAAATTGCAAGGAGAAAACGTATGGCTACCGAACGCGCGGATATCCTTGAGACGGAAGGCCTCGGACGCAACCACTTGGTGACGGTGAAAGTGAACGAGCGCCCGGTAAAGCTGCTGGGCCCGCGTGAAATGGGCGAGCAAATCAAGATCGCTGCGATCGAGCAGGACGTTCAGATCGGCAATGACTATTTGCTGGACCAGGTGCTCCACGATGGTACCCATCGCCGCGTCGAAGACCATGAGCCGGTAGAACTCCAAGATCAAATGGTGTTCGTGGCGCGAAAGCCTGAACACGTAGTCATAATCACCGTCAACGAACAGTCGGTGAACCTCATAGGCCACTCCGCCAGCGGCACAGAGATCAAGGCCGCCGCCATTGCTCAAGGTGTGGCGATCCAGCCCAATTTTGTGCTGCAGGAGGAACTGCCTAACGGTACCAGCCGTATCGTCGGCGATCATGACGTCGTCCGTCTGCGCGAACATCTTCGGTTCACGGCGATCGCGCCGGACGATAACTCCTAGGCAGAAATTGCCATGAAAGTGGAAGTTTCTGCCGCCATCGAAGATCTGAAGAAGCAGTTTCCCTCTGCCTCCCTCAACACGCGGGATGATGGGCAGGGCGGCGTCTATCTAACGGTCGACCCGGTCGTGCTTAGCGACCGGTTTGTCCCTAACAAGACGTGGGTCGGCTTTCACATCCCGGCGCAATATCCTTATGCCGACATCTATCCCATGTTTATCGGTGGGGAGGTTCGGCGCGCTGACGGTCAGGGCTTTGCGCCGCCGGTCACTGCAGGACATGCGTTCGAAGGAAGGCCGGCGCTGCAGATCTCCCGCCGCAACAGCACGGCCCAGAACGGCAAGCAAAAAGTTTGTGCCAAGGTTCTCAAGGTTCTGGATTTCTTAGAGAGAACGTCGTGATGTCCAAGTGCAGGCTCCACATCACCCGTCCGGATTACGAGTTACTTTGGCATCATCTCTACCAGGAGGATGGTGATGAGCACGGAGCCATCCTACTCGCTGGTCTGTCCGAACTTGATACGATTCCACTCCTCACTGTTCGGGAAGTGCATCTGGCTAAGGACGGGGTCGACTATGTAGCGGGCGCAATCGGTCACCGCGCCCTAACGCCGCAATTCATTCATCGGCTGATTACGCGCGCCCGCGACGAGCGGTTAGTCTATTTGGCCGTTCATAATCACGGCAGCGATCGGCAGGTCGGCTTCAGCGATATCGATGTCCGATCTCATGAGCGCGGCTATCCAGCTCTCTTGCAAATCGCCAAAGGCAAGCCGGTTGGTGCTCTGGTATTGGGGCGGCGGGCCATGCAGGCAGATCTCTGGATGCCAGACGGCAGCCGTTGCGAACTCGATCAGGCGAGCGTAGTTGGTATGAAGATTGATCGTCTCGCACCGCATCTATCGAGAAATTTGAGCTCGATGGACGATCAATACGATCGCCAGATTCGTATGTTCGGTCGAGTGGGCCAGCAGACCTTATCGCGCGCTCATGTTGCGGTGATCGGCCTAGGCGGGATCGGTAGCCTTGTAGTGGAATACCTGGCGCGCTTGGGCGTCGGTCACTTCACGCTTGTTGATGACGATGCGGTTGAAGCGTCCAACCTTGCACGACTTATCGGAGCATCGCATTCCGATGCTGCAAATCGGACGCCCAAGGTTCAGTTGGCGCGGCGCCTTATCCAGCAGGCCAATCCATCCGCTCACATCGAGCACTTCAATGCGGATGTGACCAAAGCTTCAGTGGCAGATCGCCTGAAAGGTTGCGATTATATCTTCCTTGCGGCGGACTCAATGCGGGCACGCTTAGTAGTGAACGCGCTGGTTCATCAGTATCTTATTCCAGCTGTTCAGCTGGGCTCGAAAATCCGCGCTGATGAGCAGGGGCGGGTGATCGATGCGTTCAGTGCCATTCGCCCGATTCGTCCAGGTGCGGGTTGCCTTTGGTGCAATCAGCTGATTGATCCTAATCTCTTGGCCAAAGAGGCCAAGACAGATGCGGAACGAAAGGCGCAGGCTTATGGCGTTGAGGAGCCGAACCCCAGCGTTATCAGTCTTAATGCGCTCTCCGCGGGGCACGCCGTGAATGATTTTCTAATGGATTATCTGAGTCTGCGCGCTGATCGTCCCTTGCACTACCAGCACATCAATGCCCTGAGCGGGAAGCTGCACTTGGTCGAACCGCGTAAGGACGCTGATTGTCCAGAATGCTCGAAAGGTGGAATGCGATTCGCTCGAGGTGATGCGGTGGATTTGCCATGTACAGAAGGCTAGCAAGCGCCTCGTGATATAGATCTCGCGCGGTCGCAAGACGATCTAGATTGAACCCAGGATGCGATCAATGCAGATGCACAATCGGAGGAGCGTATATGTCGCGAGGTCCCTCATTGCCGCCCTCCATTCTACATGCCGACGCGATTGCCGCGCGGCAAACAGGATGGAACTCGCATTGCGCCGGCTGAAATGTTCCTGAATGTTGGGCCATTGCCTCACGTAATTTGCTCCCCAGTGGGATGGGACTGCGGGGGCGACAATGAGGCAACTGAGCATGGCGACTCGAAGAGAGCTGACGGCCGCTGTGGAGCAGCGCTACAGAGAGGCGAGCCGCGCGGAGAAGGCGCGAATTCTCGACGAGTGTGTGGTTGTGACCGGCTTCCATCGAAAGCATGCGATGCGCCTGCTCCGAGGCGATATCGGGCAATCCTCGGTTCGGCGCACGCGTCGCCGGATTTACGAGGAAGCTGAACGAAATGCGCTGGTTGTTCTTTGGGAGGCATCGGACCGGATTTGCGGCAAGAGACTGAAAGCGCTGCTGCCGCTCCTGATCGAGTCGATGGAACGGAACGGCCACATGAGCCTGGCGCCAGAAATCCGCGCGAAGCTGCTGGTGATGAGCGCGTCGACGATCGACCGGGCGCTGGGCAAGATCCGACAGGAGGGTGGGCGCCAACGCCGGCGGCCGGTGGCGAGCGCATTGCGACGGAGCATCCCGGTACGGACGTCCGCCGATTGGAAGGATCCGGCGCCGGGCTTTGTCGACGCCGATTTGGTCGCCCACAGCGGGCCCTCGGCGCGCGGCAGCTTTATCCAGACGCTGGTGCTCACCGATATTGCGACCGGCTGGACGGAGTGTGCGCCGTTGCTGATGCGCGAGCAAAACGCTGAAAGCGTATTGCGAGCAGGCGAACATTGTCTTCACGCGTTGCCGACCCTACCGCAAGAACGACCAGGCATTTGTCGAACAGAAGAACGGAGCCGTGGTCCGACGGATGGTTGGTTATCGACGGTTTGAGGGCTCGAAGGGCTGCGTTGCTCGAAGAGCGCTGCTCGACCATATCGGTGCCCAGGGCAGGAGGCAGGGCGCGGTGGGGAATCCTCGTGGCCTGTTATGAGCCGGCATTGTCGACGCTCGCCCCCTAGACCGAGGCAGCCCTAAGACGAAACCACGGTCATGCGGTATTCAACCCGCGCATGAGAGCTTGATCAACCGTCGTCTTTGGCCCTGGCTCCTACCGTGGGCACCTTCGAAGTCCAGCGTCCGGGCGCTCAGCCGGAAGCGGCTCCGCTTGATCGAGTCGCTTGACAGCAAACATGAGAGCAGGCTGTTGAAAAAGGGCGCTCGCCGCCGACCGGCGAGCATGATTAATTGGCCTGCGATGCGATTCGGAGATGGTGCGTGCGCGGCGGCGACAATCGAACAGGCGAGCTGTTCAGCTACGTTGATCTGGAGGCGCGGGTGCGGCGTGATCATCCGCTGCGAGCGATCCAGAGATTGTGAACGAGGCACTGTCGGTGCTGGAGCGCGAGTTTGCCGCGCTCTATTCGCCGATTGGGCGGCCGTCGATCCCGCCGGAGAAGCTGCTGCGGGCGATCCTGGCGCATCGGTCAAGCGCGCCAAGCGGCTCGTCCATCACCAGCAGCCTGGGTTGAGACAACAGCGTCCGGCCGATGGCGACGCGCTGCCGCTCACCAGAGGAAAGATGCGCTGGCGAGCGGTCGAGCAGTGGCGCTAATACCCGGAATCAGAGCTGAGTGATACGGCGGCCTTTGAAACGGCGTTGACGGACCTTTTTCTTGGTCCAGACGAAGGGCTCGGCTTTGTCGTTGTAGGCGTTGACGTAGGCATCGATGTGTTCCTGGAGCTGCTTGAGACTTGTGAAGGAGGTGCCGCTGAGCGATTGCCCCTGCAAGATTGAGAACCATACCTCGATCTGGTTGAGCCAGGACGCACTTGTCGGCGTGAAATGGAATTGCACGTTGGGGTGGGCCTTGAGCCAGTTCTCATTCTTCTTGTGGGTGTTGAGTTTGTCGAGGATGACGTGAAGCTTTCGGCCCGGAAAGGCCGCGGTGAGGCTGTTCATGAAATCGAGAAACTCGACACGGCGACGGCGTTTGGAATGCGTAGCGATGATCTTTCCGGTGGCGACTTCGAGCGCGGCAAACAATGTTGTGGTGCCATGCCGCTTGTAATCGTGGCTCTGGCCGGTCAAGGCGCGGCCATTGGGCAACTCAGATAGCCCTGCGCTCGCTCCAAAGCCTGGATCGAGGGCTTCTCGTCCACGCAGAGCACAATAGCCTTCGCCGGCGGGGCGACGTAAAGGCCAACGACATCGACGGCTTTGGCCGTAAAGTTCGGGTCATTGCTCTCACACCAGGACCTGCGAGCCGCGAGGTCAATCTTGTGGCTGCGCAGGAACCGCCAGACATATTGGACGTCAACCTCGCCGAGCGCTTCGGCCAGCAGAGGGCCGGTCCAGCGCGCAAATCCTTGCGGGGACGGCTTATCCAGCAGCTTCAGAATCCGCTTGTCGGTCGTCTTCGTATAGATAGGCTGCTTGCCGGGCCGCGGCTTGTCTTGCAGCCCTTCAAGGCCTTGGTCGGCATAGCGATGCCGCCAAAGGCTGACAATCCGCGGCTGGACCCCAACTTCCTTGGCGATCGACCGGGTGCTGCGCCCGTCCGCCGCCTTGCCCTTGATCAGGTTCAGGTCGGCATCACGATCGTAATAAACACGCATGGTCGTTTCCTTAATCGATGGCCAAAATCGGCCGGTTAATCAGGCATTTGGGGGAATAGGACCGCCGGTCGCCCGCGAATTTTCGGCGTTGTCTAGAGCATTTTTCGCGTCAAAGAAAACCCGTTTATGCATGGCCCGGTGCGGCATCATGCGTCCATGAACACCGGATAGAGCGAGGCCAGCAGCAGCACCGCCATGACGATGTTGAAGGCCCGCACCGCCCGGGGGGAGGTCAGGACCGGCCGCAGCGAGGTGCCGAACAGCGCCCAGGCGGTGCAGGAGAGGATGCCCAGGACGAGGCTGAGCCCGACCTGGATCATGATGTTCCAGGGATAGGCCGCGATCGCCGCATAGGCGGTGATGGTGCCGATCATTATGACCCAGCCCTTGGCGTTGACCCATTGGAACATGGCCGCGCCCCAAAACGTCATCGGGCGGCCGCGGCTTCTGTCCTCCTCCGCCGACGGCGGATCAGACATTGCGATCGCCCAGGCCAGATAGATCATGTAGGCCGCGCCTGCATGTTTCAGGATGGTCTGCAGCACGGGATAGGCGATGAAGATGGTCCCAAGCCCAAAGCCGCCCGCACCGACCATAAAGGCAAAGCCGACGGTGGTCCCCATGATGTGGGGGATGGTCGGACGGAAGCCGTAAGTGAGCCCCGACGACAGCAGCATGATGTTGTTCGGTCCCGGCGTGAAGAACATCACAGTGGCGAACATCACGAACGCGATGAACAGCGATTGCGACATGGGGGCCTCATGCGATCCTTGACAGAACTTGTTTTTCTGAAGCCTTCTTTTCAGACGTCTTCAACTCTTCTTTGCAGCCGAGGCCCTTGACGTGCTGACTGCTCGCAATCGTCTTCTGTGGAGGCAGTTCTTCCTCAGCGTGACCGAGGCTCACGCCGCTACCCACGATCGCCGCCGAAGCGAACAACACCTTCCAATAGTCGCACATTGTTTTATGCCTCCCCACCCCGAGATTGTGGTGCTTAGCTGTTTGAACCCGCCCTTTGTTGCTGGGCCAGATCGCGAACTCGCCTACCCAATGACCCTGGTCCAAGTGATCTCCTCCATTCGGCTTCAATATGAGTCCCGTTGAGCGGCGAACTGTGGTGCAACCCAGAAAGACACGGATCCGAGTTCCTTGCCAAGGCGCTCGTTCGGCCACGCGGACGCGGTCGAGCACCACAGTCGGTGGTATGATGGTCGGATGACGCTTAGTTTGCGTCGTCAGGTTTGGACGGTGCGTCTACTGTCGGAGCGCTCTCCCGCACAAGGTGATCGAGCGTTTTGTGCTTATACGTGGCGGAGCCATCGGTGAACTGAACCTCCGTCGTTACGTCCAGTTCACCATCTTCATCGAGCTTCCACGTCATCTGTGTCGTACAGTAAACATGATCCCATTTAACCTTCCAACCTCCATCATCAGCATCGCCTCCGTCATCAGCATCGGAAGGCTGCGCCTCGGCGATGCCTAAATCGCACTCCTTCGTAGGACAGTTGATCCATGCGCGAACAGAGGGGTGGTCGAGCTGCGGGCCAATATCCAGGCGGCTGATCGCTCCCTCTGGATTCGGGTTGACCCACTTACCTGCCTGATCTGGAATGGCGAAGGTGTATGGCACCGAACTTGCAGAGTTAGTCTGATCGGCAAATGCTGCCCCGACCAGCGAGAGCGTGGCAATTGCGGACAAGAGAAGCCGGCGCTTGCGCCAAGTAGTCATTTGTGTCTCCATGTGACCCGTTCTATCGGGCCAGTAAGGATTTGCACGCACTAGGCCAAATGAGCTTGAACAGAAAAATGAGCGTTTAGAAGTAGATAGAAGATGCATTGCTCACTGCTGTGCCGCAAACCCGACAGTCCCGCGTCGCCAACCCGACAATCCAGCGTCGCCAACCGCACGCGTCGGGCTACCTACGCACCGTCTTCTGATCGGAGCGCGGCTTCGTACTTTCGCAGGTGATCGCTTATTGCACCACCGACCTTAGGCCCACCAGCTTGTTAATTGGCGAGCACTGGTATCGACGACCAAGGATACCGACGTCGAGATTGGGTCGACCCGAAGACTTCCGCAATGCGCCGAGACAAGGTCGAGCTGTTGCGCTATCTGCCGCTGGCAGAAAGTGACGGGGATCTTCGGCGCAGCCTGAGGCAAGCAGCAGCCCGTCCAATTGAGGTGGGCCCTGCAAGAACGCGTTGCTTGCCCGGTCAGCAGTGGCGCTGAACGTTGCATGCTCCGCAGCGTACGACTTCCAAGATCTACCCAAGATGGTTCTGGAACGGCTAGTCTTACTGAGTCAGAGTGTCGCGGCCTTTGTCGACAGGAATCATGAGAAGACTCACTTTTCAGCATGCGGGGGCTGAGATGGGTCTGATAAATCGCTGGACGTAGCGTCGCGGATTTCGGCATAAATTGAGGGCCTTGCGAGCGTGATCGGACATGTGGGGCGAGCCAAACCGCTTCGCGACCACTGTGCCGGGCTGATGATGCCGTGCGATCGCAAGAGCGTCGAGCCGATGGCGGCGATGACGGCTCCTGAGCGGACAGCAGCGCAACATCAGGCGTTGTTGCATTTCGTCGGTCAAGGCGACTGGTCGGACCGGCAAGTGTCGGCCAAGGTCCGTGAGTTAGTGCTGCCGGAATCGAACGCCACCGAGAGATCGAAGCTTGGATCATCGATGATACGGGCTTTCCTAAGAAGGGGCGGCATTCGGTCGGGGTTGCGCGGCAATATTGCAGTCAGTTCGGCAAGCAAGACAATTGTCAGGTTGCCGTGACGCTTTCGCTAGCGAACCATCATGCGAGCTTGCCGGTCGCCTATCGGCTATATCTACCACGGGAGTGGGTGACAGACCGTGCACATCGGCGCAAAGCTGGAGGCCCCCAAGGAAATCACCTTCAAAACGAAGCGGAGCGAGAGACGATTCCCCCCTCAGAAGCAGCCTCCACCAAATCTTCAAGGAAGCTACTATTCCCGAAAATCATCGGCCGAGGGGATCCGCCCTTGCTGAACGGCACGTTCCACATTCGATTGCGACCGTTCGGAGAAAATTGAATGCCGCTCTCGTCTCTACACTATCTCGATGCCCTTGTTGCATCAGAGCCATCTCAACTCAAGTAGCTATCGAAATTTATGACGCAGTAAGACTAGCAGTCTGAAGAACTCGCTCGCCACAGAGTGGGCTTGATGATTCACTTTATCATCTCGATTCGGTGGAGGCGATCATGCGCGGCAGGTTTACGGATCAGGGCGGCCTGTTTTCGTACATCGCGCTGGATAAGGGGGTGCCAGCAAACCATCCGCTGCGGAACGTCCGGGAACTTGTCCAGGATGTTTTAAGTGATTTGTAACCGCAGCCTTGGGAGGCTCAACGCCGGCAAGGGACGCCTCCGATTCCGCCGGAGCAGTTGCTGAGCGCCTTGCTGCTGCAGGTGTTCTACGGAACGACCGATAGGTGGCCTGCGTCTTTCATCTGGACGTCCATTAGCGATAGGCGTTGGTAGTGGACCAGCCGCGCCGCGGGACTCCGGACAAAGCCCTGACAACAACAAGATGCTCGATCGCTGGTGCCGAAAATGCAAAGAAGCACTGTTCGACAGTTGTTAAGGTCTCGTCGACGTAGCACTTCATTGCTCTGATCGAGATGACAAGTGATCTAGACTT
Organism: Bradyrhizobium sp. CB3481; assembly: GCF_029714305.1. Taxonomy (NCBI): domain Bacteria; kingdom Pseudomonadati; phylum Pseudomonadota; class Alphaproteobacteria; order Hyphomicrobiales; family Nitrobacteraceae; genus Bradyrhizobium; species Bradyrhizobium sp. CB3481. The sequence goes on along the minus strand of NZ_CP121647.1, from coordinate 5,441,607 downwards.
ACTCATGACGGAGCGAACTATTGTCAGCGCGATTTCGCTACGGAGCTTCGGTCCTCATGACGATGCGGCCGCTCACCTTCTTGTCCTCGCCGCAGTTGAGCGGAACAAAACGCATTCCGCTTTAAGCTTGCGCTCTTCTTGATCTGCAGCAGTTACTGAAACGACGATGTCGCGTTTCCGACGTGTGTCGCAATTGCTTGACTCGCTACGCGACGCAATCGATTGCCAATTCTCCCAAGCGCGTGTCCTCACGCCTGAATCTCGCGAGCGACGCAAATGGCACAAGGCTTGCTGTCTTATCCTATGTTGTCGGAACTCATGGAGCACCGCATGTTAGATGGTAGCAGCGGCGACAGCGAAGTTAAGCTGTCCGATCGCGAAAAAGAGTGCCTGCGTTGGGCGGCAAAAGGAAAATCGTCATGGGCAATCGCACAGATACTGGAGATCAGCGAGAATACGATCAATTTTCACATTAAGAACGCTATGCGAAAGCTCGAGACGACGAGCAGGACCGTGGCCGTCCTGAAAGCAATTCGCCTCAATCTGATTTGAGGTCTTGGCATGTCTGCGGCGGTGCCAGCTCCGATGCTGAGTTATGCAACGTGTTCGGAGCGAGCAGCATTCGTGCGAGGCTCAGCTACCACGATCCGAGCGTTCCGGACGTCCTCAAATGTCCTGAGAGTGCTGCGGGGATGGCATCATACGATTCTTTGCGAATAGCTCTCCTCATCCCTGCCTAGAACTTTGACAAGGATGCTTATCGCTTGCGCCTCTTGAATCGCGAATTAGTCTGCGATCGTCTCCTTCGATATGCGGCTAATGCCCGCGATGCCTTCCTCGGCGATAATGCGGCCGCAGACGTGCCGCATTTCCGCTATTGCAGTTCGCATGGAGTGATTGGCCCAAATCATTGTGGAAAAGCCATTACTATCCTGCGAGGCGTGCAGAAGGTCACCGGCAATCGACGCTATGTTTTCGCTTGCGCCGAAGATGCACCGCTGTCCAACAGAACGCTCTGTAGTCGGCTGCGCGCTCTCGGCATCGACACCAAGACCGAACATTGCGCTCATGGTTTCCGCACGACGTTTTCGACCCTTTGCCACCACGAGGAGATCAAGGACGCCAAGGTGTGGGATGGCGATGTCATTGAACTGTAGCTGGCGCATCTCGAAAGTGATTCGGTGAAGGCGATTTATAAACGCCACGGACCGCTTGCCCTGATCGGCTCGCGCACGAAGCTGATGCAGCACTGGGCTGACCGGATCGATAGCTTTGCAGATCCAAGAAAGATTGTGCCGATCACGGCAATCCTTGAAAACTGCGCAAACTAACCTAGTTTGCGCCTTCCGTCATGTGCTCGGCTTAATGCGCGGAAGGGACATGTGATAAGCGTCGCTAGTCTAGAATGTCGAGCGCTTCCTTGTTGCGATACGTATCGAAGCCGAAGCCGAGGGAGAAATGCTCCGGTTGTTCGGCGGCAGCCTCGACGCTTACGATCTCCTTCGTCAACTCGTTCTTGAGCGGCCCCGATATGTATTGCCGTGCGGCCTCGTCGACCTTCTCGGCGAGCGCGCGTTGCTGCTGATTGATGGAGGGGAGGGCAGCAATCTCGGCTTCCAGCGGGACGTGCAAATCGGCCTTGTAGATGCCGATGTCGATATCCTCGGAGAAGCGACGGATCAGTCCATACGCCTTGCTGAGGCTTGTGCCGCCCTTGAAATACAGACCGATGGGATCATCACCCCGCCGGTTGAACAGGAAGTCGAGCACCCAGCAGACATAGAGGTCTTTCTCGATGTTCTGCGCCTGCGTTTCCAGATAGGCAGCAACCGTCTCAAAGAGAGTGCGGCGTTCGTCGGCGCTCGAGCGCAGGATTTCAATGAGCGTTTTCTGCATGGCCGCCTTTTGCGCCCTCGGGATTCGGCTCGTCGTCGCCGTGAGCCTCCGCGTGGAGTTTGCGGGTGATCGTGTCGACCAGCGGGTACATCCATGCGGGAATCGCGTGAATGTTGTCGCGTAGATCTTGTGCGATGTTTTCCCGGTTCGGATCACGCGACAGATGCCGGACGATTCCGTTCACGACCGCATCGAGGCTCGATCGCTCGTCCCGATACCATGTCAGGGCCTGGACTACGCGCATGGCAGGACGGCCGGCCCAAAATGCCGTCTTGGCCGAAATGCGCTTGAAGTCGAGCTTGTAGAAGACCGGCTTGGTCGCCTTTGGATCACCGGCGCTCGCCTCGATCTCGATCGTCCGCGGATAGGTATCGGCATAGATCGTCGACCGCGCCGGAACGGCCGTCGTCAGGCCGAGGTCGTTCGCGGCTGTGATGCCGTCGACCAGCACGCGGAGCTTGTCGCGGCGGGCGATCGCGTCGATGAACGATGCTCGCGGCGGAAACACCATCTTGCCGGTCAGCTTGCTGGTTCCCGGCTTGTCATAGAGACCGCGATACGGCCGGCGGATGTCGCCCCGCCGGGTCAGCCGCTGCAGCGCCTTCTCGACGGCGTTCGGTGTTGCGATGTCGAGAAAATCGGCCCGCGACCAGACGCCAGCGGGCGCCGACTGGGCGATCCGGTCGTGAATACGATTGAGGGTGTCGGACGTCGGATCGGGCATTTGCTACCAATTCGGTCCGAATATTGTATATAAAAATTGGTCAGTAGCAATACGGGCCGTTTTGCTGACCGAAATTGACCGAAATTTCTATCTAAAATTTGGTCAGTAAGCCCGAAAAGCCATCTTTGTTCTGCGGAACGCGGCCCGCCCCATTGAAATCCGCTACCCCTAATATATATTCCGATCGATCGGAAAGATTTATGGAGGCCGCCATGGGCGCTGCCGGGCATATGCTGAAGCCGACCGAAGCCGCCGTGGTCGCGCGCGTCGCACTTCGCGACGTCAATCGGGTTATCGACGAGCGCATCCTGCCAGAGGGCTTCTTTTCGCTTGATGACGGGCGACGCGTTGCGGCGACCGCCTGCACGCTCATCTCGTTCTACTTCGATAGCGCCAAACGTCTGACCGCCGAGGAGAGGCTGTTCGCCATCCGCGAGGTTGGGAGCCGTCTTCACCGGCTCCGCGCCCGGGCCCTGGCGTCGCTGGTCGAGGAGGATTGGACCGTGCGCGACGAATTCCTCACCATCGACCTGGCCCCCTTCGTCCGGCGGACCAAGGAGCGCCTGGAGCGTTTGTCGGCCGCCCAAGAAATGGTGGTTTCCGATCCTGAGATTCTCGGGGGCCTCTCCATTGTGCGCGGAACACGCGTTCCCGTCCATGATGTCGCTGCTTCGGTCGCGGCCGGCATTCCGATAGACCGCATCGTCGCGGCCTATCCTTCGCTAGATGCGGACAAGATCGAGCTTGCCGCGATCTATGCCGAGGCCAACCCTGCGCGGGGTCGTCCACGGACGAACGACGAACTTCCTAAGGGCGCAGTCATCGTCGCCGATCGACGAACTCCTCGCCGTAGGAAGGCTGGATGAAATTCCTGATCGATGAGTGCCTCAGCCCGGAGCTGACCAAACTCGCTCACGGCAGAGGGTATGGCGAGTCCTCGCACGTCGTATGGCTGAGATTGGCCGGCCGCAAGGACTGGGAGCTGAAGCCAAGTTCAGATAAATGCCCCTGGATCTCGCGCACCGTCATGCCGCACGCGTAGAGGCTCAGGATTTTATCGTCGAAGCCGTCGAAACGGGTCTGGGCCTTGGCGATCAAGAGCGGCTCAAAGCTGCCGGCCCGGTCGCGTGGCACAGCTATGTCGATCTCGCCGTCCTCGGTCAGGATTGTCTTCGCGCTGGTCCCGTTACGGCTGTTGCCGCTGCCGCGGCCGGCCGGGTCCCCCTTCTCGTAGCCAAGATGATCGCTCAGCTCCGCACCAAGCGCCCGTTCAATCAGCGCCTTCTTCAGCTGCTTGAAAAGCCCGTCCGCACCGGTGAGGTCTTCAGGCTTCTCATAGTTAGCAAGGAGTTGATCCAGCAGTTCAGGTGTAATCGTCGTGTCGGTCGTCATGTGAGTCTCCTTTGTAAGGTAAACTCACAGAAACCTACTTACACATTCTTTCTGACACCCTCCATGCGCCAAGCCGCCGGCCGGCCGCAAACGTTGGACGCTGACGCTGCTGGCCGACACGATCGTCAAGCTTACCGATCATGACAGCCTGTCGGGCGAGACCGTGCGTCGCCGGCTGGCCGAGAACGACCTCAAGCCATGGCGCAGGGACATGTGGTGCATCCCCCATGTCGATGGCGAATACGTCGCCCGCATGGAGGACGTGCTCGACCTCTACGCCGAGGCGCCGGATCCCGTCCGGCCGCTGGTTTGCTTCGACGAGACCCCCGTCCAGCTCATCGGCGAGGTCCGTCAGCCGATTCCAGCCGAGCCGGGACAGCGCGAGCGCTACGATTACGAGTACCGCCGCAACGGCACCGTCAATCTCTTCGTTACCTTCGACCCGCATCGTGGCTGGCGCAACGTCAAGGTTACAGACCGCCGCGCCGCCGTAGACTACGCGCACTGCATGCGTGAACTCGTCGACATCCATTATCCCGACGCCGCTTGCATCCGTGTCGTTCAGGACAATCTGTCGATTCATACCGCCGGCGCGCTGTATCAAGCATTTGCGCCTGAAGAGGCCCGCCGTATCCTGCGCCGCCTCGAATTCCACTACACCCCGAAACACGCAAGTTGGCTCAACATGGTCGAGTGCGAGATCAGCGTGCTGCATCGTCAATGTCTCGGCCGTCGCATCGACGACCCCAAAAGGCTCCGAAACGAGATCGCTGCATGGCAACGGCCGCGAAATAAAACCCGACAACGCATCAAGTGGATGTTCACAACCGACAAAGCCCGCGCCAAACTCCGCCGCGCCTATCCCAACTCCTCCAAAGAGTCAAAACCACTGTGATAAACCACTAGCACAACACGACACCGTCTGCCCCTCAATCCGGCCGCTGGTTGGCTTCTTCGATCGATGCATTCGAGAGCTTGTCGACGGCGGCAATACCGATCGCGGACAGAATGAGGACAGAGTGGATGATGGTCTGCCACATGCTCTTGTCCGACGTCTGCGCGCCCGCCTCGATGAATGTCCGCAGCAGGTGGATGGAGGAGATGCCGATGATCGCCATTGCCAGCTTGATCTTGAGCACGCTGGCATTCACGTGGCTCAGCCATTCCGGTTCGTCGGGATGTCCCTGCAGGTTGAGGCGCGAGACGAAGGTCTCGTAGCCGCCGATGATCACCATCATCAGAAGGTTCGAGATCATGACGACGTCGATCAGGCCGAGCACCTCCAGCATGATCTGGTGGTCGCTGTAGTTTAACGCATTGGCGAATAGGTGCCACAGGTCTTTGATGAACCGGACCACATAGATGCCCTGGGCGATGATCAGCCCGGCATAAAGCGGCAATTGCAGCCAGCGCGATCCGAAGATTAGCATCGGAAGCGGCCGCAGCGATCCGCTCTTGGACGGCACGGGGGCGTCGGAAGTGGCAGACATTATGAATCACCCCTGCGGAATCTGAGATTGCGGAGCGTTATATCTACGCAATCTCCTCGTGGTGGGAGGCGACAAGTGGCCGCAGCAGTTGTCGCTTAAGTGCCGTCACCGCGTCAGCTTCTTGTACTTCACGCGATGCGGGATGATCGAGTCCTGGTCGAGATGACGCATCTTGTCCTTCTGGTAATCCTGGAAGTTGCCTTCGAACCATTCGACATGGCTCTCGCCTTCGAAGGCGAGGATGTAAGTGGCGATGCGGTGTCCGAAGCGGCCTTTGGCCGCTTTAGTCTCGCGGAGTAAGGGGCTGGCTGCCTTGCTTATAGTGCGCGATGGCCACCCCGACATTGAGGTCGCTGGATGGCTTCCGGACATTCCTTGTGAGGTTGTCGACAATCTGAGACCCGGAAGTGGAGGCCGTTGCCGCACTCGCGTAGACGAAATTGCAGCGACAGCCCACTCTACCGGGATCCAAGCGCCGGGAGTGATGAGAGTGTTTCGAGGCCCGCAGAGCTGGTCTATTCCTTGCTTAGATGGTTCGGAAGTTCACGTCAACAACTTCAGTACGCCCGGATTCACACAACTTGCGGCGCCATAAGCAAGGATGTCGGCACCCGCGCCGAGATCGAGCAGACGCTGGATACCGGCCTGGACAACGTCTTTTCGGAAGAGCCTGCGGAGGCTATGGCACGCAATGCGCAGGATGCCGCGCCGAGCGTCTACACCGAATGGGGCGGCGGCGCGTCCGGTGACGAGGACTACAATCTCGAAGCCTTCGTCGCGGCGGAAATCACGCTGGCCGACCATCTCGCCGAGCAGCTCTCGGTCGCGTTCACCGCGCCGGCGCAGCGCAGGATCGGACAATATCTCATCGATCTCGTCGATGAAGCCGGCTATTTGCCGCCCGATCTGGGCCAGGCCGCCGAGCGGCTTGGTGTATCGCAGAAGGATGTCACGGGCGTCTTGGCGGTGCTGCAAAAATTCGATCCGCCCGGCGTCTGCGCACGCAATTGGAGCGAATGCCTGGCGATCCAGCTTCGTGAGCTCGATCGAGTCTTATGGCCCAGCCGGTCCAAGAACGGCATCAGCCAGCGTTCGAGTTCGTCTTCCCATCCCGCCATGGTCAGCCCTCCAAGAGCCGACCACCCATGAATCATTGAAAAATTGATTTGGGAATCTTGAGGGTTCTGTGAGGTCGCGTGGCAGGCGCGAGCCGCGCGCTCTGTCGTGCGTGCGACCTCATAGAAGCTGGATTGAACGAAGCTGCGGAGTTGTGGGCGCTATGGGAATAGTGCAGCGGGTGCGGCTGCTAGGAAGGCGCGCCTGTGGTCGCCGTGCGTCGGCGAGACATTCATCGGATGTAAGCAGCCCCATTGATCAGGCCAAGGGCGCGATCCAGGGAGGGATTTGCTGCGTTGGGAGGCGTGGCCGGACGATTGGCGGGGTGTTCGGCGACGAACGCGGCCACGGCAACCTCGGACGTTGCCACCGCGAAGGTGATCACAGAAGGGGTGGATGGTGCAGGCGCTGGTCATGACGTATCACAACGAAACGGCTGGTCGCGCGCGCAGGCTCGCGGGACGACATCGACGCGCCGCATGGTGCCGCCACAATGTGGGCAGACGGGGATCTCGCATTTGACGAGGGGAACGCCGCCGGCTTCTCGCTCGGTCGGCGCGTTGCGGACAGCAAGGAGTTGACGGCAGAGGGCGATTTTATCGTTACGTCCGCCATTGGCGAGGAAGCCATAGTGGCGGATGCGGTGGAAGCCATCCGGCAGCGTGTGCAGGAGAAAGCGACGCATGAACTCGTCGGCATCAAGCGTCATGACTTTGGTTTTGCGGTTCTGCCGATAGTCCTTCCAGGAAAAGCTCACCTTGCCATCGGCGAGCGAGATCAGCCGACTGTTGGCGATGGCGACGCGATGCGTATAGCGGCCGAGATAAGCCAGCACCTGTTCGGGCCCGCCGAATGGCGGGTGCGCAGCCGTGGAGGTTTTCAAAGCCTGATCAGAGCTTAATGCGCTATCGCCACTGGCACGCCCGTTGCTATTGAGCATACAGCAACACTAAGTGAGGGCTGAGTGCACGTACACGACGAGCGATGCTATCCACCCGTTCTTCACAGAGACAAGCGCGCATAATAAAGTCGCGTAACGTTTGGCAATAGGTTGGAGAGAAACATGGCGCTGCGCATCGCCTTCACCGTACGTCCGAAGCGACTCAATGATGTTTTGCCGAAAGTTCTCCAAGGCGTCTGGCGAACCAGCGATGAAGCGAAAGCCGCCGATGCGAAGTGGATCGAGCAAAAACCAACGCACAGCCCGCGAACTGGCGGTGACCGGACCAATCTACGCTAAGCTTCGGGGGGCGCTGGAGGCGAAGGAGTGGACAACAGCGCTCTCGGCGGTCGAAGAGGGACTCGCCTTGATGCCGCACAAAATCGACTTCCGCGCGATTCAAGCCAATCTGTTGCTTCACAAAATTCGCGACTTGCGGACCGGCTTGCCCATCATGCGCCAATTGGTTCGCGAGGCGATCGACAAAGGGTCCGAGTAATTGATGACGGTGGCTCTAAGCCAACGCTTCGATCCGGCGAATGATACCTCCCACCTCCCGCGTGCCGAACGCTTTGCGATGGGCAGGGATTTGTCTGAACACCTTCTAGCCCTGAATCCTCCGGAAGGCGACGGCTATAAGTTCCGGTCTTATGGGGCGATCGCTCAGTACTCTTGAGCGGCAACAAGGAACGCGCGATCGAGTTGATCGAACTGGCACTGGGATCGCTGGACCATCCGAAGCCCGTGCCGGACGAAGAGAGACAGCACTATGTGCGGCCGTTGTTCCAGGCCGCCAAGTACAGCACTGAGAAAGCTTTAGAGGGCTTTGTGTTTGGCCCCACAAAACAAATCTCCTGAATGCCAAAGCGCGGCCACCGGAGGAGGAAATATGCAGAAGGCGTGCAATTTGTTACCCGGTAGTTCGCCCATTTCTCTGGTGGGCCGCGGTAAGAAGAATCCATGTAGCACCGTGGCGGATCGCTTGCGTCAGGTTGGAGCGTCGAGTCCTTGCGTTGACGTTCGGCCGGGTCGCAGCAGAGCGGGTGATCTACGGTAACCTATGAGAATGTGTTCCTGCGCGGCGACCGATGGCGGATATACATTCGATACATTCTGCGATCCCGATGCGTACCGCGACAGCATCGCTGTGCAGTGATGGCGCGCAGGTGATGCGCGGGCTGGACCTGGACCATGCCCCTCGGGATTTCGCTGGATAATGTCCGATTTGGCGATAGCGCAAGCTAAACAGAGAGTCTCTGTTTGAGCAACGGGTCGACGTTTCGCTTGCGTTCAAGGTGAGTACGGCAGTACGGCATTGTGGTGGCGCGATCCAGCGCCTCGGCGTCGCTGAATGTCTGCTGGGGGAGGTGATGAGCCTTGAGATCGTGCCAGCCAACCCTGATGTCGGCCCACCTCGAGACTCACCAGTGCGACCAATCTTCCGAAAATCAATCGTTGCGTAGGTGCTCGCTGATGCGTGACCCACCCTGGCGACCACCAGCTTGTTGGTTGGGCGCATTGCGTCGCCTGAAATGTTCCTGAATGCTGGGCCATTGCCTCACGTAATTTGCTCCCCAGTGGGATGGGACTGCGGGGGCGACAATGAGGCAACTGAGCATGGCGACTCGAAGAGAGCTGACGGCCGCTGTGGAGCAGCGCTACAGAGAGGCGAGCCGCGCGGAGAAGGCGCGAATTCTCGACGAGTGTGTGGTTGTGACCGGCTTCCATCGAAAGCATGCGATGCGCCTGCTCCGAGGCGATATCGGGCAATCCTCGGTTCGGCGCACGCGTCGCCGGATTTACGAGGAAGCTGAACGAAATGCGCTGGTTGTTCTTTGGGAGGCATCGGACCGGATTTGCGGCAAGAGACTGAAAGCGCTGCTGCCGCTCCTGATCGAGTCGATGGAACGGAACGGCCACATGAGCCTGGCGCCAGAAATCCGCGCGAAGCTCCTGGTGATGAGCGCGTCGACGATCGACCGGGCGCTGGGCAAGATCCGACAGGAGGGTGGGCGCCAACGCCGGCGGCCGGTGGCGAGCGCATTGCGACGGAGCATCCCGGTACGGACGTCCGCCGATTGGAAGGATCCGGCGCCGGGCTTTGTCGACGCCGATTTGGTCGCCCACAGCGGGCCCTCGGCGCGCGGCAGCTTTATCCAGACGCTGGTGCTCACCGATATTGCGACCGGCTGGACGGAGTGTGCGCCGTTGCTGATGCGCGAGCAAAACGCTGAAAGCGTATTGCGAGCAGGCGAACATTGTCTTCACGCGTTGCCGACCCTACCGCAAGAACGACCAGGCATTTGTCGAACAGAAGAACGGAGCCGTGGTCCGACGGATGGTTGGTTATCGACGGTTTGAGGGCTCGAACCGGCTGCGTTGCTCGCAGAACTGTATCGCTCAGTGCGCCTGTTCGTGAACTTCTTCCAGCCGTCGTTCAAGCTGATCGGAAAACAGCGCGATGGCGCGCACGTCCGGAAATCTTACAGCGCGCCGACGACGCCGCATCAGCGGCTGGCAGCCGACCCACGGACCTCCGATGCGGTTCGGATCCGACTGCAGGAAATCTGCGTCAGCTTGGACCCCGTCGCGTTGCTGCGCGACATTCGGTCTGCACAGCAACGTCTGGCCGGTCTTTCCGACCTGAAGTCGGAGGGCGATTCGATTGCTGCGGCCCCGCCGATCGAATTGTTCCTCGCCAGCTTGCGAACGGCTTGGAAAGAGGGCGCATCTCGACCAACGGACCAGCCGATCGGCAAAGTGAAGCGAGGTCGTCGTCGCCCTGATCCGCTCGTTCAGGCGACACCACAGCTGCAGGAGTGGTTCAAAGCCGGACCGTGGCGAACCGGCGCCGAACTCCTGACGAGGTTACAGGCGGAATATCCGGGCGCGTACCCGGATAAGCTGCTGCGAACGCTTCAGCGCCGCCTCAAATCCTGGCGCAGCGAGCAGGCAAGCGCGCTGCTGTTTGGATCGGCGGCTCATGCGACCCGGATCGACACACCGGTTGCGCCATAACAGCGCCGGCTTTCGGCACGGGGAAGGCCGGTCGTTGCGCAACCCCGACCAGCTCCACGACCGGCCTTCCCCACATCGACCGTCGTCTTCTTGGGAGCAAAATAAATGAGGCAACGATCGTGTCCTCGGGAGCATTCTTCCATGAGGCAATACGGCTTCTCAGCCAGATTGTCGCGCAATCCCTGAGCCGGGAGCCGCAGGCACTAAGACGGTGTTCGATCGCGTTTCAGAAGACCGGCTTGCTGCGGGTGCTCAAGGCTGCCCGATTGCTCGGCGAGACGTCGCTGAAGAGCGAGGGACAGTCACAACCCGATCCTACCCCGGCCCAGCTTCTGCTGGCCGAGCAGACGATGGGTAGTTTGACGAAATTGTGCACCACCATGGATGTCTCATCCTCTCTGAAGAGGAACACGTCGGCTGATGGCAGAGCCGGCAGGATAGGGCGGAGTGCGATCTCGTCCGTCGTGAAGCGTGCGATGGACTGCGGTACCAGCGCCACTCCGAATCCCTGCGGCGATCAGCTGGGCATCGACTGGGCATCCATAACCTGTTGAGTGACTCGCGGCAGGAATCCGGCGTCGACACAGCACTTCTGAAGATACCGCGCGAAGTCCGAGCTATCCGGGTCGAGGATTATGTGATCCTCCGACGCAAGTTCCCGGAGCGCGATGCGCTTGCGCCGGGCCAACGGATGCGCTCTCGGCAGGGCGAGCACGACCTCTTCCCGCCACGCCAGCATGTTCGTGAGGCCATGCGCGGCGGGGGCAGTCCGGATGAGACTGATACTTGTGGTGTGATTGAGAAGCGCCGCGATCTGTAACGCTGGTGACTGCTCATGCACCGTCATTCTGACATCGGTGCGACCTTTCGATAGGCCGCGAGCAAGTCTGCAAGACACCAGCGGAGAATCGAGCCTGTTGCGCCCACATCGAGCGTTCCGATCAGACCGGCGCCGATCGACTGGACGCAGCTCGACCTGGTGCAGGATAGCGCGAGCCCGTTGCAGCAGTGCCTCGCCGGCCTGGGTCAGTTCGACCCTGCGGCTGGTTCTCAACAGAAGCTGGCTTGCCAATGCCGCTTCGAGCGTCTGGATGTGCTGGCTCAGCGGGGGAGTGCGACAGGTTCAGGCGCCGTGCGGCAAGCGTGAAGCTGCGCTCCTAAGCGACCGTGATGAAGTACCGGAGCTGGCGAAGATTGATGGTAAAAACCTCTAGATCGTGTCGTCGTATATATTGGACACCCGGTTCCGCATCATCAACGAATGCGCGGTGGAGCTGTTTGGGCGAGCTCAGGTCCAAAGCGCTGTGCCAGCAACTGGTCAGACAAGCGCCGGGCAGGATCACGGTCATGCAGTAAATCTGCCAGGCGGCGAAAGATCGCCAGTCAAGACAACAGTGGCGGCGCGCCGAGGCCGGCCAAGCCGCATCGATGGGAACATCAGCCAAGCGGGGAATGCGCTCAAGTCGCTCTTCTTCCAGGTTGTCATCGCACTCGGACTGGGTATTGCGGTTGGCGCGATCTACCCGGACGTCGCGCTTCAGATGGGCGACGGATTCATCAAGCTGATCAAGATGCTAGTGCCGGTGGTCGTATTCTGCGTCGTGGTCCAAGGCATCGCCGCAGCCGGCGATCTTTCGAAGGTTGGACGGGTTGGAATCCGCTCCCTGCTGTACTTCGAGGCCATCACCACCATTGCCCTGGTATTCGGTATTGCGCTTGCCTACTATTTCCAGCCGGGCGTCGGAATGCTTCAACACTAGCGGCGTCTCGGTCTCGATCCTCCATTTTGTTTTACGGGTGAGAAAAGTCATTGTTGTGCACGTTCTCAGTCTCCACTGTATAGGCCCATACCGGTGCGGTTAGGCTCCTGGACTTTTGTGTGTTGCAAGGAGGGCGCCAGTCGCTGCCTGGAGGCAAAAATGCACGCATTTGCAGTTGGATAGCGCTCACCTACCGTGACCGCTGTTGTTGCAAGCTGACATCGGAGCGTGTGCCCTCCATTCGACCTGTTCGAAACAACACAACGGCAAGCTACGCGTGACACGCACTCCGGATTTCAATGCCACGCGCGATGTCGTCCTTGGTGATCCCTGCATTGTTCGGGTTTAAACCCTCTGTCGGATGGCCTCGATGAGATGGCGGAATGAGTACATAGTCTTCCGTAGCAGCCGTCATCACTGCCGCTGATTAGGATCGCGGTCGCGCGTTCTTGGCCAACCAGAGACCGCGCCGACCTGCCCGCCGCGCGGCGCCTCCACCAAGAGCGCGCACTTCGAGGTTGGCGATCAGCGGTTAGTCCTTGGCTAACCCGTACGGGAGCGATGCTGGAGGGATCTATTTCTACTTCCACAATCGGTTCATTGGCTGCGATCATTTCGAGGTGGCGGCACCGTCAGGCTGTGAGGCCTCTACACAGCATCGCCACCCGCCGGGTCTTCGAGGCTTGAAGGTTCCTGTTTTGATCAACGCGCCCGCGCTTTGGCGCGAGGCGTAGCGGGCACCACGAAATGCATGCGATGCCGCAGCGCCAGCGGCGACCCGACAAAAACTTATCGCGGGGTGTGGACAGCGCCCCGCGAGAAGTTCGTCAGGATCATGGAGTGTAGCGTACTTCGCGCCTCAGGCGGGCAGGTGCCATTGTCCGTCGGCCCCGAGTGAGAAGCGTGATTACGCGTGCCGAGTCACCACCTTCCGGTTGAGCTATTCGGGTCCTAAGACGAGATCAGGGCCGCCATAGCTTACGAGTAGGGCATCTTGTTTGTCTCCGCTCCCTCACGCATGCTGTCTAACCGTTCGAAAACCGCGCGCTCGTCCTGGCCAAAGAAATTGATGGCGATGATCACTTCGCGCAGATGGGCTATGGTGTAGCCTTCGGTTTGATGAACCCAGCGGTCGAGCGTGGCATCATCAAGCGACGGCTCCTTGGCTTTGAAATAGGCGCGGCGGCCCTGGGCGGCCAACGGACCAACCTCTATGATGGTGTCAAAGCGAGCAGGGCGATGGACAAAGCGCCCGTCCAGACGGTCTAGCTCGTTGGTGGTCGCGACATGCAGCACCTTCCCAATCTCAGCGTTGCCATCGAGTAACGCAAGGAAGCCCTCAGCGCGGTATTTTTTCACAAGCTCGTCCAGATCCTCCATAACGGTGATCACGAGCCGCTCGGGCTCAATGGGACGCAGCAGACGGAGGCCCGCGCTAGCCACTTGCGGGTGATCGACAAGGACGACCAAGCCATTATGATCTCGGACGACAGCCTTTATCATTTGCCCGATTGCGCAGGTCTTGCCAGTACCGGGTTGCCCGTGCATGAGCAGGCCGCGCTTGTGCAAGAATTCGCGCTCGGCGTACTTCTCGCCCAGGGTCCAGAACTTCTTGACCTCGGCCGAAAGCCTCTCGACAACGGGGTCCGGCAAGTCCAACAGCCTATCCGTCACAATCGGCACCTTTTCGAGAACAAAGCCGTAGTTAGTTACGTGGCAGCGATAAGCACCTCCTGGCAATTGCTTGGTGACGTCAGAGACTGGGGAGAAGATATTGCCCCTCTGCGCCCACAGCCTGTCATTCGGATATGACTGTTGATCCATGTACTGCTCCTTGAACTCGTCCTTGCACTCGTTTATGTACTCGACGATGGGCTCGTCCATGTCATCGTCCATGTCACTGCCTCCAAGAAAGTTCGTGCAGGGTGTAGCAACTCTCGTGCCATCGCGAACAAATTCCGTGTAGACCGACCGCGATTGGGTGCCGTGGCTAGACTTATCCTCGTGATCGTGAGTTGAGATGTTCTTGCCTCCATTCAGTTCTGCGCGGGTCCAACTGTGTTCTTCGACTACATGCCCATCATTGTGTTGTGCACGTTCTCAGTCTCCACTGTATAGGCCCATACCGGTGCGGTTAGGCTCCTGGACTTTTGTGTGTTGCAAGGAGGGGGCCAGTCGCTGCCTGAACGCAAAAATGCACGCATTTGCAGTTGGATAGCGCTCCCGTTGGTGGTCGCAACGTGCAGCACGTTCGAAATCTGAGCCTGGCCATCGAGTAATCCAAGGAAGCCCTCAACGCCGTACCTTGCCACAAGCGCGTCCAGATCCTCCATGACGGTGATCACGGGCCGCTCGGGCTCAATGCGACGCAGCAGACGGAGGCCCTCGCTAGCCACTTGCGGGTGATCGATAAGGACGACCAAGCCATTATGATCTCGGACGACAGCCTCCATCATTTGCCCGATTGCGCAGGTCTTGCCAGCACGGGTTGCCCGTGCATGAGCAGGCCGCGGCCGGCATTGAAGTCCGGGCGGCCGACGACGCGGACCAGTGTTAGCGGGTCGTCGCGTCCGCTTGCGCCAACTCGTCCAGCCGCCTGATGATGTTTTCGAGCGTCTTTTGATGGCTTTCATGCGCCGATTCTGCCGAGCGGCACGAGAGCCCCAGCCGCAGCGCGTTCTCCTTCACGAGCCGATCTTCGCCGATCTCGTTGAGGATTTCGCCGAACAGATCGTACTTCGCCTGGCGGCATCATATCTTGGGATGGCGTCTTGCAGCTCCGCCAGCAGTGCCCGGATTCCGTCAGCCGCATGCTTGATGTTATCTTATTGTTCGTTCGCTTCTCCTTGATGACGTCAGCGCTTCCCGAGCGCGCGCGGTCGAGCGGCCGGTAACTCGGAATGAACATCGATCCGAAGACGCTTCATCCAAAAGCGCTCAGCGCCTTCATCCAGACCGCTGCCCAGGTCGCTGGCGGCGGCGTTTCCGAATTCCTCATCAAGCTCATTCCGATCACGGTTGTCGGGGCTTTCACCTCGGGCGATATCCTGCAGGTGCTGATCGTCTCTATCATGTTCGGCTGCGCGGCTTCCTTGTGCGGCGAGCGAGCCAAGCCAGTGGTCGAGCTCGTCGAGCGCGTGAACGAAATTGTGTTCAACATGATGAACTTCGTTGTCCGACTGGCGCCGCTCGGCGTCTTTGGCGCGATCGCGTTTACTGTCGGCAAATATGGCGTGGGCTCTCTCAAGCAGCTCGGTGGTCTCGTCGCCTTGTTCTACCTGGCGCTTACCGTATTCGTTATCGTCGTGCTCGGCGCTGTGATGCGGCTGTCCGGCTTCAGCCTGTTTGAGCTGCTGCGCTACCTGCGCGAGGAGCTGATGATTGTCCTTGGCACGGCGGCGGGAGACAGCGTTCTTCCGCAAACGATGCGAAAGCGCGAGCGGCTCGGTATCAAGAAATCGACGGTCGGACTCGTCATTCCGACCGGATACTCGTTCAATCTGGACGCGTTCTCGATCTATCTCACTCTGGCCGCGGTGTTCATCGCGCAAGCAACCAATACGCCGCTGGCGACGACTGGTCTCGCCATTCTCGGCGTCGCGCTGTTGACCTCGAAGGTGCTCACGGCGTGCCGGGCTCGGCCATCGTTGTCCTCGCGGCCACGCTCGCCGCCCCAGCCATTCCGGCTATTGGGTTGGGTACTCATCCTGTCCGTGGACTGGTCTATCGGAATCGCCCGCCCGCGGGCACATCGTGTCCTGAATGGCGAGCTCGATGCCATGAGTTCGGATCGCAAGGCCGATCTCGTCGGCGCCGAGGTGCCGGCCGCAAGCCATCAGACGACATGAAGTTCGGCTGTAGCGGCAGAGCCGCAGTCGGGAAGGAACTGAGCAATGCCAGGCCTCATGATTGAACTGTTCACAAGAGCGGCCTTTGCTCCGTTCGGCGAGGTGATTGAGGCCGAAGGCGTGAAGCCGAAGTTGATCAATGAAGGATATGCCCGGCGCTTTGACGAGCTGGCCAACATCGATGTCCTCGCCGGGGGTGGACAGATCAATATCAGTTGGTTCGTTGCTTCCGCACGGCCTGCGCCGATCGCGATCAAGCTGATCGAGCGCCATCCGCGGGGCAGCCAGCTATTCATGCCATTGAACGGAATGGCTTGGCTGGTGGTCGTGTGCTCCGACCCGCGCATTCCCTCGAGTTATCGGGCGTTTTCCGCAACGGCTCGGCAGGGCGTGAACTACGCGCGAAGCTGCTGGCATCATCCGCTTCTCGTGCTCGAGCACGCCAGTCCGTTCCTCGGCGTCGACCGGAAGGGGGAGGGAAATAATCTCGAGGAATATCGGCTCGCAGAGCCAGATTGGCTCTATCTCGCACCCGATTGCGCCTCAGCCGGGAAGTCCCGTTAGTCAACGACACGAGCTCAAGAAGCCGTTGGAAATGCAATCACGATCTTATCATGTGCCGCGGGGCGGCCATCCCGCCCAGACCGAGCTCTCGACGGGCCGGGCGGTGTGCACGGATGCCTACGCGGTAATACCGAACGGGGTGTTGCGCGACATCGTTACCAGCTATCTCCCGCACTGCGATCGCACGCGTGACTGGGTGCTTGCGCGACCGCTCTCCGGCTTTGCCGAGACATTCTCCCATTACCTTGTCGAAGTGGCGCCGGGCGGCGGAAGCGATATGCCGGAGCCGGATCGGGATGCCGAGGGTGTGCTGTTTGTGGTCGGGGGGAGTTGGCCTCAAACTTGCGGAAGCGGAGCACGTATTGCGGCCGGGTGGATTTGTCTACCTCCCTGCCGGCTGCGCATGGAGGCTTTGCAATCGCCGCTCCAGTCCGGCGCATTTCATTGGATCCGCAAGCTCTATCAGCCTGTGCCGGGACTTGCGGTTCCCGATGTCATCTTCGCCAACGAAGAGGCGATGATCGACGCCGACGCCCGGCACGGAGAGCGGTGGGCGACCACACGCTTTGTCGATCCCGCCGATCTCAGGCATGACATGCATGTCAACATCATCACGTTCGAACCGGGAGCGTCGATCCCCTTTGCGGAGACCCACGTCATGGAGCACGGGCTCTATGTTTTGGAAGGCAAGGCCGTTTACCGACTCAACCGCGACTGGGTCGAGGTCGAAGCAGGAGACTACATGTGGCTCCGCGCCTTTTGCCCGCAGGCGTGCTACGCAGGGGGCCGGGTCGATTCCGTTATCCATTATACAAGGACGTGAACAGGCATATGGATCTCCGGGCATTGAGGTCCGTAGCTGGGTAAAGTCAAGCTTGAGACGCGGGTCGGGGAGACCAAGGAAGGTCTTCTGTGCGCAATGCCGAATGAGGGGTGGTGGCTAGCCTAAACGCCAAATTCTTCCTGCTTCTAGTCGAGAGCGGCCGAAGTTGAAACGGAACACCCAGAAACGGCGGAGGAGTATCGCCACGCGCGAAAGCAAAAGCCCGACGCGAAAATCCGTCGGGCGAATGCAAGTATATGACTTGGTTAGGAATGGGGTCGTTTTGAACGACGCTCGACCGGGTCTATCCGGGAGAACACCAAAACGAGCTGTGGCTTAAGGCGCCCATGTTTTTGCCCAGTGCGTCAAAACAGAATTAGTCCCCGCCAGGACTGATTTGATGCTGCTTGGCTCAGGCGAACAGCTCGCTACCGCCCGCGTGAATTTCAATGTGCCGCACTCATCTACCCAGAGCCAATCCGTGGCGATCGCGAAACCGTTATCGGTTCGTTTCGCTGTCAGAGACTTTCGCCGCAATGGCTCGCTCGACCTCGGACGCCAGGACCCTTAAATGGTTCGCAAGCCTTCCGAACAGCTCTCGCTCGCTTTTGCAGGTCTGTTGCTAGATCACTGATCAATTTGCATTCGGCTGCATCGGTTCGGAGCTTTTCCAACTGCTTCTGCAGGTCGTTCATCGGGATGCCCATGGAGTGGCCAATCAAGACCAATTGATCGGGGTATACTTCAGCTCCCGCCGGTCCATTTCCAAACAAAGCAATTCAGCATAGGTGCGCAGATTATTACCAACAAAGCGGCAGCATCCGCCGTTCGCGCGATCGGCCAACACTTGCCGCCGCACACTCTCCCAAAGAGACAATAAGCCCTCATCTTTCGAGCTTGAAAAGTTCATCCGTACGCCCCGCAAATTCTTGCGCGTGGATGTTACCGGCACCTCAAGGGCCGGAGCGTACGTTACGGACATTCCCGCGCGGAAACCAAATACCCGTTGCACATTAGCCACACGGGGCTTTCGGTCACCAGCGCGCTATCAGCGGCGCTTATCACGCGGGTTGGAACAGAACAGCTGGGTTTTCTATCTTCTATCTTTGATCGTTCCACACCTTGGCAGCTAGCCGCTATGCTCAGACTGATCAGTTTGCTGCGAACTCAGTTCGTGGTCAGCAATCAATTCGAGGTGTGTAAGCGGTCGCGCAGAAGGGAGGAAGCGAGCCATGGAGGCGGCGCATGTATTCGGCTCTTGTCAGGATTCTGATTCTGTCGAGCATCGGCATATTATTGGCCCACGCGATGGATGTTTTTAGTTCGGGCTCGTAAGAGGATTTCGCATAGGGACTATCCTCTCATGCAAAGAGCGCCGCGCCCCTCGGTTCTGACGACGGATCGTGCCCGGTGAGGCGGTCGAGTGCATCGACGATACGAAGTCAACAAGCCGTTGGAAATGCAATCACGATCTAATGATCTGCCGGGGCCCGTCATCCAGCCCAGACCGAGCTGTTGAGTGTTCACGGATGCCCACGCGGTAATACCAACGGCTCCACTTCGGCAAATAGCTGGTCAGCCTGCCGCTCGAGCTGTTCTACGAGGAGGGAGAGTAGATCAGAATGCTCGGGCCCGGTCCGTGGTGGACCCGCTACTGCGGCTTGCCACGCACAAGACCTCCTTTCCGAAAACTGCTTCACGTTTTCCGGATCATGGGAAAAGAAAATAGGCCGGATCAGCCGGCGCGAGTACCAGGTTCGATGAGAGGTGCTCGTCAGGGGCATTTCGCAACATGAGGATAGGGCTAGCAGAGTCGAGACGCCGCGCTCTGCCAATCCGATGCGGCGTTCTCCACTTGGTCGCCGGTTTTGCTCCGGTCGGCTCACTAAGTTACCCAATTTGATCAGGCCGTCGACCATCCGTGCCGAGAGGGGTTTGATCCAGCTCGTGTTTGTTAGAGCCGTCGCGCTCGGCATTTCACTCACTTGCTCGCGATCACCGGGCTGCCGCGACAAGGCTGCGGAACGACCGCCTTTCGGGCGCAAACGATCGCCGATCCTCGTCTAGTTTCCGACAACAGTACAAATGCTGTCCCGTTCAAAACACTGGCCGTCGCCTACCGCGTGCGAATTGTTCGAGCCTAATCAGAGGTTTACTGCGCTCGGACGTTGCTGGCACGACCGTTGCTGTTGAGAGCAGCAACTCCGAGTAAGGACTGTGTGCATTCAGACGTGTAAGACGAGCGATGCTCTCCTTTAAACCTGTGGGTCCATTTTCCGAGAAAACAAGCGCGCGGGAACAGCCGCGCTATCGTCGGCAGTCGGTTGATGGAGAGCGATATGGGGCCGGCTATCTGGCTCCCCAGCCCACCGTCTGCCGCACGCTGAAGCAGTTAACCTAGGCCGGCCTGCTGCGCCGGATCGGTCCCGACGGCTTGCGATGTTGTTTGGCACGAAGAGATGGAGGGTTAGATGACTGCCCCGATAGGCGTATCTGTACGGCGCCAAACGACGGACGTAGATGCTATGCTAGCCGAACTCCGATTATGCGAACGCGCGCACGATGTGGAAGTAAGTGGCCTGCCCCTACACATCCTGCCTGGCGTTTTGTCACCGCGCCTAAGTCACGGTCCCGATGCATTGATGTCGAGGTGGCACATCGAATCTGGCGCGACAGTGCTCGATCTGGGATGCGGATCAGGTGTACTAGGGCTTGCAGCACTCCGTGCCGGCGCAGCATCTCTGGTGGCTCTCGACATAAATCCGCAAGCCGTTCTCACGACTAAGATAAACATCGAGCGATTAGGTTACTCAGACAGAGCCGAAGTGCGCTATAGCGATACCTATTCTGGGCTGCAGCCGGGTGAAAAATTTGATATCATTCTCTTTGCTGCCCCCTATTGGAATCGTAAAGCAAAAGACGACCTGGAGCGCTCTTGCTTCGATGAAGATCATAACGTTATGGCCTCAGCTCTCAAATGTGCACACCTCCACCTAAATGATAAGGCTGTAATGTATGTGCTCTTCTCTGACCAGGGAGATGTTGGCCGCGTCCTGAACTTGATTGATAAGAGTAAGCTGCGAGTCAGAGATATGCACATTTTCCGACCCTCGATTCCAGGGGGGCACGTCCGGATTATTTGGGAACTCACAGCTCGATGAAAGCTCTTGGATCTCATGTAAGCGTTCGAGCCGAGCATGGGCCCACAAAGAGGTCGAGGTGCTGCACTGCTCGCTTTGCTTTTAGCGAGCCCCCTCGCAGGCCGTCTCCAGCCGATCGCGCTCGTAGCACCGGGCCAGGGCGATGATGCCCCTGGCGGAACGATAACCCTGCTCGGGATGCGGGCGCTCACGCATCATCCGCTCGACGAGGGTGGTGGCATTGACGCCGATCCGCCCCGCCATCTTGACCAAGTCCGCGGACACCATATGGCGTAATGCTGATTGGCTTTGGACATGTGCTCGTTTGCGGTGAGATAGCCGGCGCGCTAAGAACGGCCCAACTGGCTGACGATACGCGTGTAATCCTGGAAGATCTCGGCAGTCCGGTTAGGTGAGCCGGATGTCCCACCCGACGAGGGATCAGGTGGTGCGGCAAAAAGGTCTTCTCGACTTGGACGTGATATCGGGGTAGACCTCGGGCGTTTTCCATTCGGCATATTCGAACGGCTTGCTGGGCAGCAGCGACAGCGCAGCCCGCTCGATCTCCTCGAACATCTGCCGGCGGAATTTCCCGATCTGGTGCATCGGTCGCTTGTTCAGCTCCTCGAGCAAATCGTCAATCGCGGCGTTGAGATCGGCCAAGTTGAAGAACCGCCGGTGGGGGAGCCGTGCCAAAATCCAGCGCTCGACAATCAGCACCGCGCCTTCAACCTTGTCCTTGTCGCGGGGCCTGCGCCGCAGGTCCGCAGAATCGTAAGTCGTAGTATTCGGCCATGGCAGCAAAGGGTTGGTCGAGCTTCGGCTCGTGCGCCGGTTTGCGGATCAACCACCGGCATAATCGGCCTGCATCACCGCACCCGCCGCATGGCGGTGGAACTCGGTTGGCCCGGCGCCGATTTCTGACGTCCGACGTGCGCCATGCTATCCCATCCTCACGCTAGCGAGTTCTTGCTATTCGCAAGAAGTTCGAAAGCAGTACATTCCCTTGTTGGGTAAGTATCGATTCGGGGTGGAACTGCACACCGTAAGTTGATTGGTACCGATGTGCGAGGGCCATGATCTCGCCTTCCTCGGAACGCGCTGTCGCCCTGAGATGCGAGGCACATATCTCATCGAGCTGAACAACAAGAGAATGGTAGCGTCCGACGGAAAGCGGGGATGAGAGTCCCGAGAATAGTCCCCGGCCGTCATGAGTTATATGAGAAGCCCGTCCGTGCATGGGGCGACGTGCACGCACTACGCGCCCGCCGAACACGCTCCCAATACACTGGTGTCCGAGACAGATGCCGAGAATTGGCACGCGACCTGAAAGTTCGCGGACGACGGCCGTGGATATTCCAGCCTCCATTGGAGTGCAGGGACCAGGCGAAATGACCACTGCGCGCGGCTTGAGACCAATAAGATCGTTGACGGTCAGCGCGTCGTTCCGGATCACCTCCGTCTCTTCACCAAGTTTCCGGAAATAACGGGCAATGTTGAAGACGAAAGAATCGTAGTTGTCGATGACGAGGATCAAAATGCACCAGATGTTGCAGGACGAAATGCATCAAAGATGCGCTGCGCCTTGGCGAGCGTCTCCTCGTATTCGGCCTGTGGATCCGACATTGCCGTTATCCCGCCGCCTGCATGAAAAACGGCCAAACCTTCGTCGATCGTAACAGTGCGGATCGCAATGTTCGTATCCATACGCCCATTGAAGCCGATGAAGCCGATCGCCCCGCAATAAACATCACGCGTCACACGCTCGATTTCGGCAATAATCTCCATCGACCGCACCTTTGGCGCCCCCGTAATGGAGCCGCCCGGAAAGCAAGCTCGCAAAAGGGTGACGGCGTCTTGGTCTCCTGCAAGCTCCCCCCTTACGATCGAGACGAGGTGGTGTACTGAGGCATAGGATTCGAGGTCGCACAGCAGTGGAACCTCGACCGAATGCGGAGTGCAGACGCGCGACAGATCGTTACGCAGGAGGTCGACGATCATAATGTTCTCGGCACGGTCCTTTTCGGACGCGACTAGGATTCCAGCGCGACGCTTGTCCTCGTTGGAATCGGCGGAGCGCGCAATTGTACCTTTGATGGGGCGCGTTTCGACATGCCGTCCATCAAGCTTTAGGAACCGCTCTGGGGAGCTCGATGCAATCGTCAGCTTGCCATAGCGCAAGAGGGCTGCAAAAGGCGCAGGGTTCAATGAGCGCAGCTGGCAGTAAAACGCAAGCGGATCAAATGAGGGCGATACCCGGGCGCTGAAGCGTTGCGCAATGTTGGCTTGGAAGGCGTCTCCAGCCAGAATCAAGTCGATGACGCGCTGTACCGCCGCGATGTAGCCGTCACGGCTGAAGTTCGAGTGCCATCCGCCAAGTAGACCGACGGGACCATTCCGCGGCGACTTTGGGCTAGCAAGCAGTGCTGCAAACTCGTCAGCTCGCCGAAGTGCACGCTCGCTTCGACGTGCGGGATCCTGCTCCGGCCATCCCGTCGAAACGATCCAGCATCTGTCGTGACGATGGTCGTAGCTGATTACCACATCGTAAAAATGCAGGACGGATTGGGGCAAACGCTGACCGGGAATTGCGGGGGCCGGCAATCGCTCCAGTGTCCTACTCAGATCGTAAGCAAGAAACCCGGCCGCACCTCCCTGGAATGGCGGGAGATCCAGGCGATGCTCTTGCGGATAGTTGGCGAGCAGGGTGCGAAGAACTCCCCATGGATCGCCCTCGAGAGCCTCTCCATCGCAGCTCGCCTGTCCGTCTGCGATTATAAAGGTGCTGAATGGGTCGCAGGTCAGATATGAGTAGCGCCCAAGCAACTCATGTCTTGCCGCGCTATCGAGAAAAGTAAGGTGCGGTCGGTGCACCAGACTTCCCATCGCTGTGACAGGCTCAATCCATGGCAGTTCTCGGATGTGCATCGGCCTGTCAGTCACTGGAGGGTTGGCGTGCTGCGAGTTGCGCTCTGATTGTGATTCTCACCACAACGAGAGTGACGCTCTTCTCGGATCCGCAAGCTTTTGAGATCGATTATCAGGGATAACTCCCGCCAGTAGACACGGTGCGCCGACTAACTCGATTATCGCTGCTATTCAGACAAAACGCACATCTGTTGACACGTTATAGTCGGCCGCGAACCGCAGTTCGCGGAGTGGTCGTACCCGACTGATCGATTCCTGGTACAGATCGTGCGCTTTATAAGCTGCGAGATCCGCCTCGTTGTCGAACTCACCATAAACCACGACGTCGATCTCGTTACCGAGTTGGTCGGTCTTGCGGTTGCGAGCAACCTCGAGCCGGCGGGCGTGCGGGATTGTGGTGAGAACGGAAAGGCCTTCGATCATTTTGTCGACCTGGGCTGCATCCTTGGCGGTGAACAAGACGATGTGACGGATCATGGGTAGCCTGAGAAGTGATATCGCAAGTAGGCCGCATAACTATCGTGGAACCGGGCCCGCTGCAACGCTAGCACGCATATCCCGCGTTGCTGGCAAGATGTCGCTGCTTGGACGGTCTTGCAATGAGCGCGGTCTGCAACGGAACTCGCCAGATCTCACTGCCGGTCAGGACGCAGGAATGGTAAGGCGCTCAATCGTTTGGATGTGGCGCGCGAGCAGGTTACAGGCTTGATCCACGTTGCGCGCTCGCAATGCTTGCAGAATTAGGCGGTGATCCTGATTGGACCGCGGTCGCCAGCCGCTACTTCGTGCCATCGCGAACACCAATCGAGAGTTCGCAAGCTGTAGTCCGTCGAGACTGGCGAGCAGGCGCGGCATCGCGCACGGCGCCATCAGCGCTTGGTGAAAGGCGCGGTTGGCCGTCTCAAAATCTTGAATTGTCTGAGCGTTGTCTCCTTCAATCAGCGCGAGCTCGATCCGGGCCAAATGGCTAGAGGTGAGCTTTGGAGCCGCATTACGCAAGGCGACCACCTCGAGCGCCGCACGCATTTCGGCGATCTCCTTCACGGAATTGGTATCAAGCGGAGCAACACGCACACCGCGACGTGGCACAGCGATGACAAGATGTTGAGCCTCCAGTTGTCGAAAAGCCTCGCGCACAGGGACGTGGCTTGAATTGAATTCCCGCGCGATGTGATCCTGCCGGAGTGGGGCGTCTGGCTGCAGTGCGCCGCTGATAATGCGCTCGCTGATTGACTCTGCGATCCGCTGCGCCGTCGTCGTATTTTCGTCGGCCGTCATAGATTATCTATCATAAAAGCAAGTGCGTTCACTTGGCGCATCAGTTAGCATCCATTCGAGCAAATTATCGTAGATAATTGCTCTCATTATCTATGATTGATTCCCGGGACGGAGGGCAAGTCCAAATGATTGCTGTGGGAGCGATACGGAACGATAGCGATAGCACGCCAGCCCGCGGTGAGTGGGAGCGCGCCGAGGCCGAAGCGCTCTATAGCTTGCCGTTTGCCGACTTGATGTGCCAGGCGCAGAGCGTTCATCGCAGCAACTTCGATCCAAACCATATCGAAACCGCTAGCCTACTCAGCATCAAGACGGGCGGCTGTCCGGAAGACTGCGCCTACTGCTCGCAGAGCGCCCATTACGACACGGGCCTGAAGGCCACCCGTCTAATGGATTGCGCCGACGTGGTTGCCACCGCAAAGCGCGCGAAGGAAGCCGGCGCGAGGCGCTTCTGCATGGTCGCGGCCTGGCGCAGTCCAAAGGACCGCGATCTCGATCAGATCTGCGACATGATCAGCGCGGTGAAAGGTCTTGGCATGGAAACCTGCGTCACGCTCGGCATGCTGACGCCGAAGCAGGCCGCACGGCTCTTTGAGGCCGGACTCGACTTCTACAATCACAATGTCGACACTTCGCCCGAGTTCTACGGCAAGATCATCACCACCCGCACCCTACAGGACCGCATCGACACACTTGAATATGTGCGCCAGGCCGGCATCAACGTGTGTAGCGGCGGCATTATTGGCATGGGCGAGCGTCTCGAGGACAGGCTTGGCATGCTGGTGCTGCTCGCCAACCTCCGAAAACCTCCAGAAAGCGTGCCGATCAACCTTTGGAACGAGGTCAAGGGCGTGCCGGTCAATGCCACCGCCGACCGCCCCGATCCGATCGCGCTGGTGCGGCTGGTAGCGACCGCCCGCATCATGATGCCGAAGAGCGTAGTGCGGTTGTCCGCCGGGCGACAGTACATGAGCGATGAACTGCAGGCGCTGTGCTTCTTGGCCGGCGCGAATTCGATCTTCATCGGCGATGTGCTGTTGACCACCAAGAACCCGGAAGCCAACCGCGACGCGAATTTGCTGGCCCGGCTCGGCATCACATCCGCGCTTTGCCTTAAGTGAAACAGGGCAGCGAACACGCTGTACGCTAAACTCCAGTGTAGGTGACTAATGCATATTACGTTGATGAAAGGCAAGATCCATCCTGCCTCGGTGACTGAAGCCGATCTGCACTCTGAAAGCTCGATATCAATCGATCGTGCGCTGCTGGACGCGGCAGGCTTCATGATCAACGAACGCGTCGAAATCTACAACATCGAAACCGGGGCGCGCTTCGGCACCTATATCACCGAAGCGCCCCGGCGGTCGGGCAACATAGACCTGAACGGTGCGGCCGCGCGACTCGCGATGCCCGGAGACAAAATTACTATCGTTGCATATGCCTCCTTTGATGAGGCGGAAGCCAAATCCTTTAGACCACACGTTGTGCGGGTTGATCTAGAAAATCGCATCGTGCCGCATTGAAGCTGAGGGGCCGGTGCTGAACCGTCGTTTTCTTGCGGCCATCAGAACTTTTGCGCGATTGACGGCTACTCTGCGAGTGAAGAATGAAATCAATCCATGCGGCCAAAGTGGCCGATTATGTCACCGCCTTGCACACCCTGAAAGAAGATAACCGGCTGCGCAGCCTCAAGCCGCGCGCAGGCATCGATTTCGCATCAAACGATTACCTGGCGCTCGCGAGCGCGCCTCGCATGAAAAAGGCCGTTTTGGCCGCGCTCGAGGCCGGCACACCGATCGGAGCGGGCGGCTCGCGGCTTTTGCGCGGCAATTGCGAGGAGCACGAAAGTCTCGAAGCGGAAGCTGCCAAGTTCTTTGGGGCGGAGAGGGCGCTTTTCTTTGGCGGCGGCTATGTCGCAAATTTTGCTCTCCTGACAACGCTGCCGCAGCGAGGCGATTTGCTGGTCCTCGATTCGCTCGTGCACGCGAGTATCCACGAAGGCGCGCGTGCTGGCCGGGCCGACTTTCGGATGAGCGCTCATAACGAACCCCAGTCGGTCGAGAACACAATTCGCGACTGGCGGACCAAGGGCGGAACAGGCCGGGTGTGGATAGTGGTCGAAAGTCTCTACAGCATGGACGGCGATTTCGCGCCGCTTAAAGACCTGGTCGCGATCGCGGATCGATACGACGCCTTCCTGATCGTGGATGAGGCTCATGCCACGGGCGTCTACGGCAATCAGGGACGGGGGCTCACAGCCGCTTATGAGGCGCGCGAAAATCTTATCGTCCTTCATACCTGCGGCAAGGCGCTTGGAGCCGCCGGCGCGCTTGTCACTGCCACAGGCGTCCTGCGCGATTTCCTGGTCAACCGCTGCCGTCCGTTTATCTTTGCCACGGCACCGTCACCCTTGACGGCTGTCGCCGTGCGCGAGGCACTCTTAATCCTGCAACAAGAACCCGAGCGGCAGCAACGTCTAGCCAGACTGGTCGCGTTCACGCATCGGCAGATCAGTGTACGCTTCGGACGGAGTCCTTCGGATTCACAGATCGTGCCCTATATTGTTGGCGACAATTCTCGTGTGATGCGGCTAGCATCTGCACTACAGAGTCGCGGCTTCGATATTCGCGGCATCCGGCCGCCAACCGTGCCGGCGGGTACGGCCCGTTTGCGAATTTCGCTGACACTCAATGTAGAGGAGGATCAGGTGCGTGCAATGCTCGATGCGCTCACTGAGGAGACGAGGGGCTGGTCTCGATGACTCAGCGGATCGTGGTGACTGGCACAGATACCGGGATCGGAAAAACGGTGTTTTCCGCGGGGCTCGCCGATTTCCTCGGTACGAACTATTGGAAACCGATTCAGGCCGGACTCGACGAAGAGTCCGATACCGAGCTCGTCACACGGCTGGGCGGTCTCTCACCCGATCGCATCGCGCCCGAGCGTTACCGCCTTCGAAAGGCCGCTTCGCCACATCATTCCGCCGAACTTGACGGCGTTCGCATTGACGTGGATGCGCTCGATATTCCGGACACCGGGGAGCGACCGCTGGTTATCGAGGGTGCCGGCGGGCTAATGGTCCCGCTAAGAGGCGGCACGCTTTACATTGACCTCTTCGAGCGATGGCAGCTTCCAGTCGTGCTTTGCGCGCGGACGTCACTAGGTACGATTAATCACTCGCTGTTATCCATAGAGGCACTGCGAAAGCGCCAGATCGACATTCTTGGGATTGCCTTCATTGGCGAAAGAAATTCTGAGAATGAGAGCGCAATTTGCGAGATCGGGCGGGTGCGTTGGTTGGGGCGATTGCCCTGGCTTTCTCCTCTCACAGCAGGCACGCTGCAGGCCGCGTTCAAGGCATCATTTCGTGCTGATGATTTCAAACAATGATGCCAAAGAGGTCGTCGATCTGGCATCCGTTCACGCAGCACGCGCTTCAAGACGATATGACAAAGGTGGTGCGTAGTGATGGTGCTTATCTCCACACCGCGAATGGTCACCGTATCATAGATGCAATCTCATCTTGGTGGGTCGTGACGCATGGTCATTGCCACCCTCACATCGTGAGCGCGATCCAGAAACAGGCACAAAAGCTCAACCAGATCATCTTTGCCGGATATACCCATGATCCGGCTGAGGAGCTTGCTGCGCTACTTTTGAAACTCGCACCCCCTGGTCTTGATTACGTGTTCTTCTCCGACAGTGGATCAGCCAGTGTGGAAGTGGCCATAAAAATGGCCCTTGGCTTTTGGCACAATATCGGCAAACAACGCATACGCATTGTCGTGATGCAACATTCCTACCACGGCGATACGGTCGGGGCGATGTCGGTCGGCGCCCGAGGCGTATTCAACGCAGCGTACGGGCCGCTGCTGTTCGACGTTACGGCGATCCCGTTCCCTACGAGCGGTCATGAACAGGCGACGCTCGATGCGCTCGAGTCTGCATGTCGACGCGAAATGCCAGCCGCGTTTATTGTGGAGCCTCTGATATTGGGTGCAGGCGGTATGCTGATGTACCCAGCCTGGGTGCTAAGAGAGATGAAACGAATTTGCGAGGCCTCGGACGTCTTGTTCATTGCCGACGAGGTCATGACTGGCTGGGGGCGCACCGGAACATTGTTCGCTTGCGAGCAAGCCAACGTCACGCCCGATATTGCCTGCTATTCGAAGGGTCTCACGGGAGGGGCGCTTCCCCTCGCGGTGACACTCTGCCGCGCGGATATTTTCGACGCGCATTATTCCAAAGATCGTACGCGTACGTTCTTTCATTCGAGTTCATATACCGCGAACCCTGTAGCCTGCGCCGCCGCAAGAGCCAACCTGGATCTCTGGCAAGATCCGGAAACTCATCAGCGCGTCGCGTCGCTCGCCATGATGCAAGAGCAGGCAATTGAGCCATTCCGCGCCGATCCGCGCTTCGAAAAAGTCCGCCGGACAGGCACGATTACAGCACTCGATCTGAAAGCAAAGGAGGCGGGCTATCTCGCGGGCATCGGCCCGAAGCTTCAGGCGTTCTTCAAGGATCGAAATCTGCTGCTGCGGCCGCTCGGCAATACGATCTACGTGATGCCACCTTATTGCGTGACACCGGCAGACATTGATGAGATCTATAGCGGCATCAGGGATGCTGCCGATGCGCTAACTTGAAGGCGCACTTCGCTGCGTAACTCCCATGCGGAGTGCGCCAATGCGATCCAAAGTCGCTCCGCATGACGAATTAGCGGCTGGCAAGTCCTGTTTAATGATCGAGCGACTATTGAACGGTCGTCTGTCTCTTGATTCTTGGAATGGTAGGTTTGTGCTTCCTCTCGCAATGACAGTGTTTTTCTCCGCCTAGGACGCGACCTCCCAGGGACGCGGTTTACCTTGACGAATCGGGATCCAAGATAGGCCGCATTCGCAGGACGCCTTTCAGACGAGATTTTGATAGGTGCGGCTTGTTT
This sequence comes from Bradyrhizobium sp. CB3481, assembly GCF_029714305.1. Lineage (NCBI taxonomy): Bacteria > Pseudomonadati > Pseudomonadota > Alphaproteobacteria > Hyphomicrobiales > Nitrobacteraceae > Bradyrhizobium > Bradyrhizobium sp. CB3481. The sequence continues at coordinate 5,411,745 of NZ_CP121647.1, read as the reverse complement.
CCCTCCTTTATCCGCACGACGCGTCCCTCCCGTCTCTCGCTCCGAGTCCCGAGGTCTCGTGATTTCCGGATGATGACAATGCTGACGCCTTCCCACGCCATGCTTCATATCCACGCGTACCGAAGTAGCCTTCCTAAGCTCATGGAGTTTGGAGCACCAGGCTCTCCGCGCCTGGTGAGTCGCTTCTAAGCGGGACGATGAAGGAACCCGATCTTTCGGCAAAGCTCGGACCGTTTTCGAAGGACCCAAGAACGTCAGGTTTCGCCAAGGCAGGCGAAAAGCCATCTCACCCCCGGGCTAAGTGCATCACAAGCAGCTGCAGGCGCAAATCGGATTGTCGCGCTTTTGAGGGAGATGAGGCAAGTTGGTGCGCTGAGGCTCCAAGCTAGAGTCGGTACACGCAACTGCCGCTCGGCCAGTCGGAATCCGTAAAAAAAAAGGCGCTCGAAAGCTGGATTTGAGCGTCCACACGGCCCTCGTTGCATCAATCAAGATTAAAACGTCGTTACAGTCGGCAATCAGCATTTCGCCACAGTCAGCGGGTTCGACTCGGAAGAAATCTGCATGCCAGGAGACGAACCTCAACATGACCGACCACGCGCGCGATTGATAGCTCCGGAGATACAGCTCTCAAGCGGGTGTTCGACGCACAGCAGATGCTTTAACCAGCGTGGTACGGTGCTTCCCAATACATGGTCATTTGTCAGAAACGTGAGTCTGACTAGAATTTCTCGTCAAGACCTCGCGGCAATAGGGGAGTTCCTTGAGCCGATCGTCTTGAAACAACGCATGGTGCTGCACGAGCCGAAAAGGCATCCTGATCACGTCTATTTTATCGAATCGGGCCTCGTCTCGCTAAGGATTGTCGCGGCGGACAGCATCCTTGAAACGGCGGTGATAGGACATCGCGGGGCGGTCGGCGCTTCGCTCTTTGTCGGCGAGCATCTTTCGACGCATCAATCTGTTGTGCTCTTTCCTGGAAGCGCACACAGGATCCGTGTCGAAGATTTGTATCGGCTGATGACCGAGTGTCCCGGAATTCGAAAAGAGCTTTTTCAGTACGTTCAAGCGCTGACCTTGCATTGCGCTCAGACCGGATTATGCGGTGTTCGGCACGATCGCGAAAAGCGGATCGCGAGCTGGCTTTGTTTGGCCAGTGATGCTCTTGGCGCTGATGTGCTACCAGTCACCCACGACTATCTCTCGTCTGCCTTGGGATTGCGCCGCGCTGGAGTAACGGAGACTTTGACCCAATTTGAAAAACATGGGTTGATTCGCAAGATGCGCGGCGTGTTGCAGATCGATGGACGCAAGGGCCTCGAGCAAAAGGCATGTGGCTGTTACAAACTTATTTCAGGCGCTTATGCTTCGTCTGAGTCGTGATTTCCAGCAAAACTTGGGCGGGCTAGCAAGTCGGCTCGGCCTTCTGGTGCACTATTCAGTTCATTTTAAGTGTCGAGTCGCCGACGGCTGCGTTGTCTGCAGGCGTCGCATTGACCTGTGCAGCCGTATGCGTCGGTGAACGTTCCGGACAGCTGGGGCGGCATCATTTTGACTGTGTCTAATAGGCAATCAACATACGAAGAGCGCGTTCTAGATAGCTACGAGCTTGGGATCCTCGCTCGGGCAACGGTGGTCATGCTTACCACGCAGCTGGGGAGGGAGGCTCTTTCGACCGCGCAAAGGCAGGGAGGTTGGCGCTGATGACTCCAGACGAGTGCTGCTATCGCGGCCCATCGGTCCCGTCAGACTGAAATCCGTCGAGGAAAGTCGCTTGTACGCGGGATTTAAGCGTCAAAGTCCGGTTCATTGAACTAATTAAGATCCAAATATCGGTTAGAGTAGCAAATCGATATCAGGCCAGCGAAGGCACGCCTATCGAGCGCGCCGCTTCGAAGGAAGAGCGCCTCAGAGTCAAGTTCTTGCGTCCGATGTTCTTACATGTCGCGAGACTTGGTGTCGTCGATGCCGCACTTCACGTGGGGCGGCTCGCTGCCGACTAGGAAAAATGCAAGGGGGCTATCCACGTAGCGTCGACAGGGGTGAGGATGCGCAACAGCTCTCATAGTTCTCAACACGATTCGGTAAGGCGCTGCGCAATGTGCGGCGGAAAGTTCGGGCTAATACGCTACTACTGATGGCGAACGGCCCTTTGCTCCAAGAAATGTGTCGACCGCTTCAAGGCGCGGCGGGAGGCCGATCATAGATGGCTTCGCTGGTTGCGAGCGGCTGATACATGCCCTCGAGTACCGAACAGAATGGAAGGAGAGTGCATGAACTATCGTGCACAAACTTTCCGGCTGCCTTGCTGCGATCAGCTCGGAACAGGCAAACGGGAAGAAATATGATGGTCGGCTCGAGCGCACTTGGATTACTGTTGCTCTGGTCGTCAGTGCGGCCTCGAAGGCTCGGATCGCCGGCAAAATCCAAAACCGGAATCGATCACGCTAACAGGCCCACCTATGAAATTTATACTCGTGAATCATAGGGCGCCGCGCGGCGACAGAACCTGCACCGGATGTTCTCGGCCCTTAGGTCCAGGGTACGTGCGGGATCTGGCGACGCGGAGAGAATATTGCGACTTCGATTGTTATCGACGCTGCCAGTTCAGGGGAATCGCGTTCCCGTACCTTACTACGCGTGCCGATTCTAGGCTTGATACGAAAGATTTCGTTCCTCTTGGGATCACGGCCTTGCTGACTGCGGCTTCGTGCTGGTTCGAGGTCGGGGCGGTCGCGATGTCATGGATCAATACAGCAGCATATGCTTGCGAGCCGTCTACTGCTGAGCGACCTCCCTCGGCTTAAGCTCGGTGGAGTCATGCGGATGACGCAGATCCAGTGCAAGGAGCGGCGCCGTGTCAAATGCCACAGCCACGTTTTTCGCAATGAAGACTCTCATAGCTGAGCAAATAACCTGATGAGCATTTGCAGCGGGTCCGCATTTGCAATCGGACGTGAGGATTCCATTCTTTAGACTCGGCCCCATCGCCGAGATCATGGCGGCGGCGCGCCACGGCCCGACGCGCAGCGGGACGTCGGCCGCGTTGTCGAGCCGAAGCTGGAGGGTCTCTATGCCACCACGCCGCGTCGCGGACCTTTTCCGCTTGAGCTCCTGCCTCGCAGGCGCTCGGTCGACTGCGAGCACGTTCTATGAGAGTCGACTGCGAAGCCCACGCCTTCGGCCGAGAGGCCTGGCGGGCCGCACGCATCACCGACGGCTCCTTGGAAGAATTGGAAGGCGCCGCCTGCAATTGCGCCGTCATCGGGCTGGTCCTGGTCCAGCCCGCCTTCCAGGCGATCCGACGGAGCTCTTCCCCCTGGCGAGCCGAATCCGGTGAGACTCATTCCGCCCCTCGTGCACCGCTGACACCTGAGATAAGGAGATGGGACCGATCAGGCGCCGTGGGTGTGTCGCTAACCCTTGATGATCCGATCCACTGGCCGAGGCTCTCGAGGCGGTTCTTCAGCTGGGCTTACACTTGGAGCTGTCCGGCGGCGTCGAACGACGTGAGCGGCTAGCAGAACTGCTCGTGGCGGACGGCCATCGCCCGGTGTTCTGAAGCTTCGCGCTTGCGGACAGCGCCCGTGATGCGGCCCGGGATCCGCGCCTGGAATGCTCTTGGCGTTCGCAAAGAGCGCCGATCGTAAGACATTCCGGATTAGACGGCCCAGGAGCCATGCCTAGCTGAGGGTTATCGCAGCAAGCTGAGAGCGGCAATTAGACGCTTACGTAATAAGCCTCGCCTCGGCCCTGCGTGTAACGACCACACAGGTGGTACCTCGCAGCGGAGGTTGAGCGCTCGCTAAGTCCTTTGCTAGGCGTTCGGCCGCAAAGGCTTGCAGCTCCTTTTCGAATGCCAACCCGCCGGGGTCGTCGACGTTCTGCTTTCCTTTCGAGATTCAAATTAAAAACGAGCCATCCGTTCCTCCGCCTCGTTGCACGCTAGGAGGACAACAGATTCGCATGGTCAAGCTGCGGTGACCGCTTGTCACACTTAACCGGCTCTGCACATACGGCTAACGAAGCAGCGCCTAACATCACGCAGGATCCTTGCTGCTGGGCGGCGGCGATCAGGGTGAGAATTCGTATTGCCTCATGGAGGAATGTTCCCGAAGACGCGATCGTTGCCTCATTTATTTTGCTCCCAAGAAGACGGACGGTCGGTACGGGGGAGGCCGGTCGTGGAGCTGGCCGGGGTTGCGCAACGACCGGCCTCCCCCGTACCGGAAGCGGGCGCTGTTACCGCGCAACCGGTGTCTCGTCGAACCGCTCCGCATGATCTGCCGATCCAAACAGCAGCGCGCTTGCCTGCTCGCTGCGCCAGGATTTGAGGCGGCGCTGAAGCGTTCGCAGCAGCTTATCCGGGTACGCGCCCGGATATTCCGCTGGTAGCCTTGTCAGGAGCTCGGCGCCGGTTCGCCACGGCTCGGCCTTGAACCACTCCTGCAGCTGTGGGGTCGCCTGAACGAGCGGATCAGGGCGACGACGACCTCGCTTCGCTTTGAGGATCGGCCGGTCCGTCGGTCGAGATGCGCCCTCTTTCCAAGCCGTTCGCAAGCTGGCGAGGAACAAGTCGATTGGCGGGGCCGCAGTAGTCGAATCGCCCGCCGACCTCACGTCGGCAAGGTCGGCCAGACGTTGCTGCGCAGACCGAATGTCACGCAGCAACGCGACCGCGTCCAAGCTGACGCAGATTTCCTGCAGTCGGGCCCGAACCGCATCGGAGGTATGTGGGTCGGCTGCCAGCCGCTGATGCGGCGTCGTCGGCGCACTATAAGATTTACGGACGTGCGCGCCATCGCGCTGTTTTGCGATCAGCTTGAACGACGGCTGGAAGAAGTTCACGAACAGGCGCACTGAGCGATAGAGTTCTGCGAGCAACGCAGCCGCCTCGAGCCCTTCAAACCGCCGATAACCAACCATCCGTCGGACCACGGCTCCGTTCTTCTGTTCGACAAACGCCTGGTCGTTCTTGCGGTAGGGTCGGCACCGCGTGAACACAATGTTCGCCTGCTCACAATACGCTTTCAGCGTTTCGTTTATGAACACGGTATCATTGTCGGTATCGATGCCCTGCAGCGAGAACGGCAGCTGTCGGCGAAGTTCTGTCAACACGGTGCTCAGGAGCGTTTGCTCGCGCACCAGCAACGGCGCACACTCCGTCCAACCGGTCGCAATATCCGTGAGCACCAGCGTCTGGATAAAACTGCCGCGCGCCGAGGGCCCGCTGTGGGCGACCAGATCGGCTTCGACATAGCCCGGCGCCGGATCCTTCCAGTCGGCGGACGTCCGTACCGGGATGCTCCGTCGCAATGCGCTCGCCACCGGCCGCCGGCGTTGGCGTCCACCCTCCTGTCGGATCTTGCCCAGCGCCCGATCGATCGTCGACGCGCTCACCGCTAGCAGCTTCGCGCGGATTTCAGGCGCCAGGCCCATGTGGCCGTTCCGTTCCATCGACTCGATCAGGAGCGGCAGCAGCGCTTTCAGTCTCTTGCCGCAAATCCGGTCCGATGCCTCCCAAAGAACAACCAGCGCATTTCGTTCAGCTTCCTCGTAAATCCGGCGACAGGTGCGCCGAACCGAGGATTGCCGGATATCGCCTCGGAGCAGGCGCATCGCATGCTTTCGGTGGAAGCCGGTCACAACCACAAACTCGTCGAGAATTCGCGCCTTCTCCGCGCGGCTCGCCTCTCTGTAGCGCTGCCCCACAGCGGCCGTCAGCTCTCTTGGAGTCGCCATGCTCAGTTGCCTCATTATCGCCCCCGCAGTCCCATCCCACTGGGGAGCAAATTACGTGAGGCAACGGCCCAGCATTCAGGAACATTTCAGGCGACGCAATGCGGCTTCCCACCCAGATTGTCGCGCTATAGAAAGGCTCGGTTAGCCCTGCTTGGCGATCGGGCGGCCACATTTGCATCAACGGAGGGCCTCGGCCAGGGTTGAGACGACGGCCGCGAACACGATCTGAGAACTGACGCCCAACTTCCAAGGCAACTTACGCTTGGAGTGGATCCATACATGAAAGTGTTGAAGTGTAACCAGTGGCTCTCGTGGATAAATGCTGTGCGCGAACTGCAACGGGTCGGGCACCATTGCAGCGATGGCGCCAAGCGCAATAGTCCAGACCGAAGCAGTTGTAGCAAATAACCAAATCACGAGTGCGAGGCCCGCGCTGGCGTCAACACCAACGCACATAACATCGATTATCACGGCTCGGTTCAATCGAAGGCGTTGGTCGTCGGCGTCTTTCCCCACCGATATTGACCGAAGTGGATAGTCCCAGTGCGGAATGGCATCGATCGCAAAATGGCTCGCAAAGCCTGCCAAGGCGGCGAAGAACGGATCGGAAGGAAAAAAGCTGGCGATCGCGCCGCCGACGACCGCGTGTGTACTCAAAATCACTGCAAAGCGTCTCCGAAGCTTCAAGTTCAAGACAAGGGCCGGCAGCCGCCCCCGTCTGAGTTGTTGGCGGGCAAGCCCATGTATCCCTATCGAGCTTGGTGGGCAAATGCCGGCGATCGCCTGCTGCCGTGCCGCGGCCCCTCCAGATTTTCGCGCGTCTCGTTCAGCTCGGGTTTTGCCCGTGAGCGGGCATCCGTAATCGCGTCCGCTATCCCGGATAAAAGCGCTATTCTCTGCAACGCACCGCTTTGAGCGCGGGTGCAAGCGGAAAAAAGCAAGACTCGCAGAAGCGTGAATTGACGTAAACTAAGGGCCGCAGTGATGCAAACGCTGCAGCCTTAAGTCATTCAACCCGATTCGAGCTTATCATATGATTGCGATTCCTTATAGCTTTTCGCGTTCGCGATCAAGCATCCCAAGCGCAGTCCAAGAGGCTAAGCGCCGGTACGGCCAGCGCGATCTAGTGTCCTGAACCAGAGGTTCGCAATATCGTTTCGTGTTTTGGCGGAGCATTGTATCGACAGAAGCGTTCGATGGAAGCAAGTATGTCATCGGCGGATTTGGTCCATACGAAGGGTTGGGATCGGCGTTGTGCTTGTCGATGAATGAGGTGATGTCCGCCCTGAGGGCGGGTACGCTGCGATAGATGTCGCGCCTGATCTTCTTAGCGGTGAGGAGCGCGAAGAAGCGCTCGAGTTGATTGAGCCATGACGAACCGGTCGGGGTCAGGTCCAGGTGCCAACGCGGCCTCTTCGCCAGCCATCTGGGGATCAGTGGGTTTTGTGCGTGACGTAGTTGTCTATGACGAGATGGACGTTGAGTTCGCGCGGCACCGAGGCCTCGATCTCGTCGAGGAACTTGCGGAACTCGGCAGCCCGATGGCGTCCATAGCACCTGCCGATGATGCGTCCCCGTCGCGATGTCGAGGGCGGTGAACAGCGATGGGGTGCCGTGCTTTCTGTAGTGATGGCTCCTTCGGGCCGGCTGCCCGGGGAATGTCCGAAATTTTGTGTAAGCGATTTCTGTGAAGGTTGAAGTTGGTATTTGAGATATTGACTGGTGGCATCGACGGCATAGCCGACCACTTTGCTTGGCCGGACCGAGCGGTCAAGCCCCGAAGCCGCGCAGCGGCGCGCCGCAGGCGCGGGGCTTGACGGCGAAGGTTCGGACCAAGCGATCATCGTCGGCGCCGTGATGTCGATTGTGCTCATCAGCGGGCGGTTCCTGGAAACCGCGCACCGAAGTGGATGGCGAACTGCCCCATGGCGGCGGTCCATTCGACCGGCCGCCACCAATGAACGCCGGCGTTCTTGATGGCGAGATACAAGAGCTTGAGCGCCGCCTCGTCGGCCGGAAAGCTGCCGCGGCTCTTGATGATCTTGCGCAAGCTGCGGTGCAGCACCTCGACCGCGTTGGTAACCGGTATGAGATGTCTCGGTGCCAACGTTCCGCTGCGGTATTCTACATCGTAGCGTATGGTGCGACCATCGGGACAGAGGCACCGGGAGCACGATGTGCGGGCAGGCCGATACACACGATGAGCCGAGAGCTCGAGTTAGTAGCTGGCCGCCTCTGCGACTCGCCCGGTTGCGCCGAGAGCGCGAATCCGTAGTTGTCGTGTCGCCCGACAGCTCCCGTCATGTGTCTGGCAGGAGGAGGTGCGAATGCGACGGGTAATTGGCATTGATGTCCACCGAACCTTCGGGGAGGTGGTGTTTTGGGAAGACGGCAGGCTCCGACATGCGGGCCGCATTGATATGACGCGGACTGCGTTGGAGGGATTTGGCAAGACCCTGCTGGCCAGTGATGAGGTGGTGGTCGAAGCGACCGCCAACAGCATGGCGGCCTCGCGAGTGCTGGCGCCGTTCGTGGCACGGGTGATTATCGCTAATCCGCTGCAGGTGAAGGCGATCGCCCAGGCTCACGTCAAGACCGACAAGATCGATGCCGGCACGCTCGCCAGTCTGCAGGCGGCCGGGTACCTGCCGCAGATCTGGACACCTGATGCGGAGACTGAACGCAAGCGTAGGCTGGTGGCGCGGCGCTACCAGGTCGTGCGGCACCGTACGCGGCTCAAGAACGAGGTGCATTCGATCCTGCACGCGCACCTGCTCCCGAAGTGCCCGCACGCCGATTTATAGCGCGACAATCTGGGTGGGAAGCGCGCGACAATCAGGATGGCGAGTCGGTGTCGCGGCGAGGTGATGATTGCCGCGATGATTGTCGCGCGCAAGAGTTTTGTTGGCTCTGATTGTCGCGGAGCGTCAATCAGCGACAGTTTTGGGTGTCGCATGCGAAGGCGGCCGTCCGGGGCCGCGCTTTCGTTCGAGGGCGGTGCGCCTGCGATAGCTCTCGACGTTCATCTCCAAGATGGTGGCGTGGTGAACGAGGCGATCGATGGCGGCGAGGGTCATGGCGGGGTCGCCGAACACGACAGAGTACCCCTATTCTTGAGCGGATCGTGTCTCACGTCACGATCACCGACCCGCATCATTTCCTTTTTGGGCACCGGCTTGAGGTGCTGAAGGAGCGGTCGGGACGCGGTCCCACCTACGTCGTTGTCGCGCTGCCGGACGGACGGCGCCGGGCGGTTCGGATCGCATCGACGGATCTTGGCGATACGCCAATCACCTTCCGTCCGAATGCCGCCGGTCTGCCGCGCATCAGTGCACGTACGCTGATCCCATTGATGCAACATTTGAGCGCGAGTCTGAGTCTTCTCGACGAGAAGGTGATTCGCGATGACCCACCGACCACTTGTAGGTCGCGTTGCGTATCGACCCCTGCCAACCCTGGCAAATCCACCCCGCTGTCCGACGGCCGAGATTCCGCGCCTGTGGCCGAATCTGTCGATCGCGACGCAAGCCCAGATCGCTCAAACCTTCGCCACGCTGCTGCGGCGAATGCAAGCGGTTCCCGGCACGCCCGGAAGGAGACTGGGTCGTGCTGATCAGCTTGAACGTCGCTGACGAGCGGCTCACGACTGCGCACCGAGCGAAGTTGGCCTATGTCTACGTGCGGCAATCATCCGTGAACCAGGTGCGCCAGCACCAGGAGAGCACGGAGCTACAGTACCGCCTCGTCGATCGCGCCATCGGGCTGGGCTGGCCGCCCGAGCGCGTCCAGGTTATTGACGAGGATCTGGGCAAATCCGGTGCTGGCGCTGTGGATCGCCATGGTTTCCAGAAGCTCATTGCCGAGATCGGCCTTGGCAACGCTGGTCTTGTGGTGAGCCTCGACGCTTCTCGCTTGGCACGCAACAATCGGGACTGGCATCAGCTTCTCGAACTTTGCTCGGTGTTCAGCGTGCTCATTGCCGATGGCGAGCGGCTTTACGACCCGCGCGCCTATCACGACCGCCTGCTGTTGGGCTTGTCCGGCATCATGAGCGAGGCGGAGCTGCATCAGCTTCGGATGCGCCTTCATCAAGGCGAGCGCCAGAAGGCGGCGCGAGGTGAGTTGCGGCTGCCCCTGCCGGCCGGGCTCGCCTACGATCGGGCAGGCGCAATTGTTCTCAATCCCGATGAGGAGGTACAGGCCCGTCTTCGCCTCGTGTTCGCCAAATTCCGGGAATTGCAAAGCGCTCGCCGTGTGATGCGTTACCTGGACAGGAACGGATTGTCCTTGCCGGTTCGACCGCTGCTTGGGCCATCTCCACACGAGATCGTCTGGCGTGCGCCAGATAGTGCACGCGTCCTTAGTATCCTTCAAAATCCGGCCTATGCTGGGGCATATGTCTATGGCCGCCGGCAGAAGGATCCGAGCCGATGTCGGCTGGGATCGCTGACGGGAACGGTCAAGGTGGCGATCGCGGATTGGGCAGTTTGCCTGCACGCCGCTCACCCAGGCTATATCAGCTGGGAGGAGTTCATGGCCAACCAGGGGCGACTGGCAGATAACGTCTGCCGCTATGAGGCGGGACACACTGGCGTACCACGCAAGGGGGCAGCCCTGTTACAAGGAATTGCGATCTGTGGCCGTTGCGGACGGCGCATGAGCATGCGCTACACGGGCCCGAATGCCGACTATCCGGTCTATTGCTGTCGCTCGGATCGGGACCAGCAAGGCAGTGTTCTGTGCCAGGAAGTCCGGGCCTTGGCCGTTGACGGCTTGGTCGAGCGGGTGGTCCTCGATGCTCTGGTGCCGGATCAGATTGAGATCGCACTCGCGGCGGCGGGCCAACTGGAGCAGGAGAGTCGTCAGCTCGAGCGCCAGTGGGCGCTTCGCGTGGAGCGCGCCCGCTACGAGGCTGAGCGCGCTCGGCGTCAATATGACACCGTAGAGCCCGAGAACCGGCTTGTGGCGCGCTCGCTTGAGCGGGCTTGGGAAGAGAAACTACGTGTCGTCGAAGCGGTCGAGCAGGAGCATGCGCGTTGGCGCGCGCAAGAGCCGCTTCTGATTAGCCCGGCGGAACGCACAGGGCTACAAGCGCTCGGCGAGAACCTGCCGCGGATTTGGAACGCGGCCACCACGTCGGCAGCCGATCGCAAGCGCATTCTGCGATTTGTCATCCGCGAAGTCGTTCTTGATCAGAAGCGGACCCGAGGTCAGGTGTGGCTCAAGATCGTCTGGCAGACTGGCGCAACCACCGAGCATCACGTGCAACGGCGCGTTCACACCTACCGCGACTACGTCGATATTGATCAGTTGCGGCAACGGATTCTCGAGCTGCATGCTGAACACAAAATGGATGGCGAGATCGCGGCAATACTCAATCAAGAAGGCTTCGTCGCGGCCCGAGGCTGCGCCTTCAAAGGCGAGAACGTCTGGGTGCTGCGTACCCGTTGGGGCATTCCCACCGTCAAAATCAACGGCGTGGACAAGAACCCGATGCGCTGGCCCGACGGTAGCTTCTCCATTCAGGGCGCTGCGGCTGAGCTTGGAGTAACCCCGCAAACAGTGTTCGATTATCTCGCGCGCGGATTGCTGGCGGGTCGTCAGCCAATAACCTCCAGCAGAGCTGGAGGTTTGATGGGGAACCGCCAAAGGCGGTTTTAAGGGATATTAGGACGATTGATTGGATCTTGGGGTAGCTGAAATCTTCAGCTCCATTTGATCTAATTGCTGGTCGGCCATTTCCTGGTTCTTGATATAGGCTCGGATCATGTCCTCGTCACGCCCCACGGTCGTGACGAAGTATCCGCGTGCCCAGAATTTGTGGCCCAGGAAATTTCGCATCTTACGTTCGACGTTCTGTGCGATCCATATTGAGCTCTTCCCTTTCATATACCCAACGATCTGCGACACCGAATATTTGGGTGGTATCGATATCAGCATGTGAACATGATCGGGCATCAAGTGGCCTTCCTCAATCCGGCACTCCTTGCGTCGTGCCAGATCGTGAAATACCTGGCCCAAATGCCTCTTGATCTTGCCGAACAGCAGCTTCTTGCGATACTTCGGCGTGAACACGACGTGGTACTTGCAATCCCAGGTCGCGTGATTAAGATGATTGTACTCTGCTTCCATCATAGTCTCCTTGAGGGTTCTTGGCGGTTCCCCAAGGAGACTTCATGACTTCATTCCCGTAGCTGTAAAACTTCCTGTTTTCGCCCCGCCATAGGCGGGGGCTTAGCAGGTTTGGTTAGCCAAAGGCCAGCCATGGCAGATCGAGCTGTCAGACCAACAAATCAGTCAGCTTCGCAATCGGGTACGACGCACTAAGCGTTCGAAGAAAGAGGCATCATGAAGTCATCGGTTCTGGGAAGACCTTGTTCCATTCGCCGAAGGGCTGATTGGCCGTGATCAGCATCGAGCGCCGCTCGTAGCGTGCGCTGATGAGCTCGAACAGCACGCTGGTCTCGGCCTGGTCTTTGGTGACGTAAGCGAGATCATCAAGGATCATGAGATCGAAGCGATCGAGACGATTGATGACCGCCTTGAGATTGAGCTCGCGCCGCGCCACCTGGAGCTTCTGCACGAGATCGGTGGTGCGGGTAAAGAGGACGCGCCAGCCGTTCTCGATCAGGGTCAGGCCGATCGCTGCCGCCAAGTGGCTCTTGCCGCCGCCGGGCGGACCAGCGTCATAATGCCGGGTGTCTGGGATCTGATGTGGAGATCCTTTACCCGTTCCATCCGCGATGCGGAGCGTCAGTCGTGGTTATCGCCTGCAAGCGGCTTGGGGGTGAGACGCATTTTGTTATCAGACAACCTGACGCCACGTTAACGCTGCTGCCGGCATGGATGGCGGCTCCCGCCGCCGCTTCCTTCCATCTCAAAGCTGATCCGCGGCTTCCGGTGGATCGTCTACTGGAGGCGCGTCTTCTTGTCGACGCGCTCTTAGCCTCCTCTTCCAGCGAATCGTCCCATTCGCGAGGAGGTGGTCATGGCGGATCATCACGTCATCAGGGGGATCTGTTCGAGAGCCCTCCGACATACACCAGCATTCCAATCGAAACCCATCAGCAAATGCTGGAGCTCTTAAAGGAGCTTCTGACCGAAGCGCTCACCGACAGCGCAGTCGAGGCACACGACGTGAACCGGGAGGACAGCGATGAGCAAGATCACGCCTGAGCACCTTGCTCGCCACGCCGTCGTCTACATTCGTCAGTCGACGGCCGACCAGGTTATCAACAACCGCGAGAGCCAGCGCCGCCAGTACGGCTTGGCCGACCGTGCGCGGCAGCTGGGCTGGAGCGAGGTGGTCGTAATCGACGACGATCTCGGTCGCTCGGGTGGCGGCACCGCGCGTCCCGGGTTCGAGAAGCTGCTCGCCGCCATTTGCGAAGGGCGAGTTGGCGCTGTGGTCTCGATTGAGGCCTCTCGGCTGGCCCGCAACGGCAGGGATTGGCATACGCTCCTGGAGTTCTGCGGGCTCATTGGAACACTGATCGTCGATGAGGATGGCGTCTACGATCCGCGCCACCCCAACGATCGCCTTCTGCTCGGCATGAAGGGCACGATGAGCGAGATGGAGCTGTCTATCTTTCGGCAACGCTCGCTTGAAGCCTTGAAGCAGAAGGCACGTAGGGGTGAGCTCTTCCTCAACGTCGCCATCGGCTATCTCAAGGTCTCCCACGATCGGATCGAGAAGGACCCTGATCGGCGCATTCAGGAGGCGCTCGTACTCGTGTTCACCAAGTTTGCCGAGATGCAGACACTGCGCCAGGTCCACCTCTGGTTACGGCAGGAGCGAATCACTTTGCCCGCGGTCGGCCATGGCCCCGAGGGCCGCCACGTCGAATGGAAGTTACCAGTATACAATACGATCCACCACATCCTGACCAATCCCGCCTATGCTGGCGCCTATGTCTTCGGGCGCTCGGGCAGTCGGGTGACGATCGAGGCCGGCCGCAAGAGGATCGTGCGGGGCTTCCGGCGCGAGCGCAACGACTGGGAGGTTTTGATCAAGGACCACCATGAGGGCTACATTACGTGGGCGGAGTTCGAGAGGAATCAGCGCCTGATCACCGACAACGCCAACGGAAAAAGCTTCATGAGTCGTGGCTCGGTCCGCCGCGGCGAAGGCCTTCTCGCGGGGCTTCTTCGTTGCGGCCACTGCGGCCGCAAACTTCACGTTGCCTACAGCGGCACGCACAGTACTGTCGGGCGCTATCATTGCCGCGGTAGCCAGATCAACCATGGTGGAGACCCGTGCATCTCATTCGGCGGTCTGCGCGCGGATCGCGCGATCAGCGCGGAGGTCATCGCGCGGCTGCAGCCGCTGGGTGTACAGGCGGCACTGGCGGCCATGGAAGCGCGCGGGCGTGAACACGCCGACAAGCTGCGTCAGCTCGAGTTGACTCTGGAGCAGGCACGCTACGAGGCAACTCGCGCTCGTCGGCGATACGAGGCTGTCGATCCGGACAATCGCCTTGTTGCCGGCGAGCTGGAGCGGCGCTGGAACGAACGCCTGGTCGCTGTCCGCGAGCTTGAGGGCGAGCGCGAGACGTTGTTGGCTACGCCGGAGATGACGTTGAGCGACATCGATCGCGATCGGTTACTTGCGCTTGGTGCCGATCTCGAGAGAGCTTGGGAAAGTCCGGGTGCAACAGCTGCGACGCGCAAGAGGATCATCCGAAGCTTGATCCATGAGATCGTTGTGCGCATCCACGACGAGGTGCTGGACTTGATTGTCCACTGGCATGGTGGCGATCACACGGCATTGCAGGTGAGGAAGAACCGCACCGGCGAGCACCGCTGGAGCACCGCAGCAGATGTGGTCGATCTCGTTCGTGTCCTCGCGCGTCAGATGCCCGATAGCACCATCGCCGCGGTTCTCAACCGCGCCAGTAAGTCGACGGGGCGGGGCAACAGTTGGACCCGTGTCCGCGTTCGCAGCCTGCGCAATCAACACGCCATTGCGGCCTACCGAGAGGGCGAGCGCGCCGAGCGTGGAGAGGTCACTTTGGACGAAGCTGCAACTGCGTTGAAAGTCAGTCCTTCGACGGTTCGCCGTCTGATCGAAGAACAGAGCTTGCCTGCCCAGCAGCTGTGCAAAGGCGCACCGTGGATGATCAAAGCGGTTGATCTGGAACATCCCGATGTCAAGCGCGCCGCGCATGCGCGGCGGTTCCGGCGGCCATCGTCTGGCGATCCGGGTCAAAAAGAACTTCAACTCTAAGGGGGTAGCGAGATGCGTAGTATGAATCTGACTCGGGTGGCCCAAGCAGCAGCAAATTGGCGCCCTTGCCGAGCCAACCATCGCCGGCGGCGAGCGCAGTCACCTGCGCCTTGGAGATCATCGGCACGGCCTCGAAGTCGAAGCTGTCGAAGGTCTTTCCGGCGGGCAGCCGCGCCTCAACGAGATGGCGCTCGATCCGGCGGCGGCCGCGTTCGACGATCTCGTGCTCGGCAATGGTGGCGAGGAAGCGGGCCGCCGGCCAACCTTCCTTGTCGGACTGCTCGGCAAATTGCGGCCACAGCACCTTGACGGCGGGCAGCCGCAGCTCGTTGAGCAACAGATTGAGGCGCGCGGTATCGATTGTAGTGGCCGTACTCATGCGGCACCTCCGATCTCGGCGGCACCGATGAGGCATTCATAGGTGGCGAGCGACGCCAGATGCACTACGACGTTCGGCACGTCGGCGGGATCAGGGGCGAAGTGAGCGCGCAGCCGGTTGAGGTCTGGTAGCCGGCCAGCATCAAGATCAGCCCTGAGCTGATCGGCGAGTCCGGCCTCGCAGCCGCGCTCATGGGCAAGTGCGAGCAGATCGACCATGAGGCGGCAAGCCTGTTTGTCCGGCAGCCGTTGCCGAAGCAGGTCAAAGGTTCGGCGGTAGGCATCGCGCGGGAACAGCCGATCACGGTAGACGAGATTGAGCAGCGCCATTGGTTTGCGCCGCAAGGAATGGATCACGTGCCGATAATCGACGACCTGGTCGTGCTTGCCGCTCGGATGCGGGCGTCCACGCGGCAGAGTGAGGAGATGCGTGCCGCCGACGAACACGTCGAGGCGATCGTCGTAGAGGCGCACCCGCAGTTGGTGGCCGATCAACCGCGACGGCACGGTGTAGAACACCTTGCGTAAAGTGAAGCCGCCGGTCGACGTTACGCGGACAATCACCTCCTCGTAGTCGGAGGTGCGGCGATCCGGCAACGTCTGCAGGGCGGCGCGCTCGCTATCGATCCGCTTGGCATTGCGGGCATTGCGGCGGCTGACGATCTCGTCGAGGAAGCCGCGATAGGCGGCGAGATCATCGAAGTCAGCGGTGCCGCGCAACAGCAGTGCATCGGCGATCGCCCGCTTGAGATGGCCATGCGAGCTCTCGATCGCCCCGTTCTCATGGGCGATGCCGCGATTGTTGCGGGACGGCCGCATGTCGTAATGGGCGCAGAGGTCCTCGTACCGCCGTGTCAGATCGTCCTGAGCATTCCGGTCCAGATTGCAGAAGGCGGCCGACAGGCTGTCGGTCCGATGCTCCCGCGGCGCGCCGCCGAGCGACCACAGGGCATTCTGCAGGCCTTCCGCCAGGGCGACGAAGCTCTCGCCGCCGAGCACGACGTGGGCGTGCTCAAACCCGGAATAGGCCAGCCGGAAATGGTAGAGGCGATGATCGAGCGGCACGCCCGCGATGGTGACCCCCAGCTCGCCCATGTCGGTGAAGTCGGACAGGCCGACCTGGCCGGGCTCATGGGTCTGCCGGAAGATGACTTCCTGCTCCTCGCCGTGGATTGCCCGCCAGGCGCGGATCCGGCGCTCCAGCGTGCGGTGGATGCCGGCCCCGAGTTCAGGATGGCGTCGTAACATCTCCTCGAAAATTGCAATCGGCCGCACGCCGGGGGCGGCCTTGAGCATCGGCACGACGTCGATCTCGAACACGTCTGCCAAGGGATCCGGTCGGCGCCGGCCGCGGGCTCCCTTCTTCTGCGATGGGAGCCTTGGATCCTTGTCGAAGCGGTACGCGGTCGAGGTACTGAACGACGCTCTGGCGGCGGCCACTGGCGGGGTATCGGTCTGACGGTACTTCATGTAGAGCCTCATCTGGTGATCGGTAACGTGTCGGCCTGGCAAGCGAGTGATTCTTCTTGGCGGAAGAACCACTTGCATAACCCACCGGCCGCGATCACCAGTCGGCGCGGTCCCCTCAAGGATCGCGCCGACGCCGGGCTCGTAACTCCGGTCGGGCTACGCCCTCCCTGCGTCACGAGCCCCGCGAAGCTCTCTCATCCTGATTGACGCTCCACTGTCATCCTGATTGCCGCGCGGCACCGATTTGTTCAACGCTCGCGGCCGGGCGTGGTTGGCCGCTCAACAGCTGCCAGACGATGAGCGCGCGGCGATCGATCGGCACGTCCGTGAGCTTGACCGGCTGGCGGAAGACCTGGCCCTGCTCGACCGCGAGATCGCGCAGAACGCCATCGACGATTCCGCGGTCAACCGATTGATGACGATCACCGGCGTGAATCTGGCGGTCGCCGCCGGCATCGTGGCGGCGATCGGCGACATCAGCCGGTTCAACAGCCCGCAGAAGCTGGTGAGCTATTTCGGGCTGAATCCGCGGGTGCGGCAGTCCGGGCTGGGAGCCGCCCACCACGGCCGCATCAGCAAGATCGGCCGCAGTCATGCGCGTGCCATGCTGGTTGAGGCGGCTTGGGCCGCGGCCAAGGCGCCCGGTCCACTGCATGCGTTTTTCGTTCGCATCCGCGCCCGGCGCGGCCATCAGATTGCCGCGGTGGCTGTGGCTCGCAAGCTCACGGTGCTCTGCTGGCATTTGTTGACGAAGGGCGAGGATTACCTGTGGGCGCGCCCATTGCTGGTCGCCAACAAGACCCGCGCGATGCAGCTTCAAGCCGGGCATCCACAACAGAAAGGCAGCCGGCGCGGGCCAGCCTATGCCTACAACATCAAGGCGCTGCGCGACCGCGAGATGTTGATTGCCGCCCGGGCAGAGCAAAGCTACGAGCGCTTGGTGACGCAATGGAAACCACGGCGGCCAAAAACCGGCGCGCGGGCGCCTCAGCTCGGCAGGACAAAATAGGGCAGCCTGGTGGCGCTTGCAGCCGATGCGCCACGCTTCGCCACGAGGTCGCCCGCGCCTGACAACCATAACCGCGGCTGACGGCAAGATCTAGCCAGGCCAGGAACGCAGTCCCGTTCCACGCCAGCGTGCCGTCGTGCTCGGGCCGGTCAAGGCCAAGCCATACGGTGGCCGCAAATGCGGCCAGCCTTGACCGCCCCTGCGCGCGTCGGCTGCGAGATCGGTGGCCGGGACGGAAGAATGGCCAGCAGCGCGACCGAACAAAAGAATGGACTTACCGCGATCTCCGCAATCGTTGCTTCGGCCATGAAGAAATCGCTTGTCCATCTCATCCGTGGTGTAGATCATCTTGCGGATGCTTGGTGCGAAGGCGAAGAACGGCACCACGTGCTCCCATGCATTGCGCCAGATCTGGCCGATTGCGGGATAGCGCTTGCCCCATTCGGCCTCGAACTCGGCAAGGCGAAGCGCCGCCGCGTCGGCGCTCTCGGCGCGGTAGATCGCCTTGATCGAGGGCAGGATCGCCTTGCGATCCTTCCAGGAGACGAAGGCAAGGCTGTTACGGATCAGGTGCACGATGGGGTTGTTGAAGAAGTCTGCAGACGTTGATTCACTGGTCCCGCCGGTTCTCTTTGATTCGCGAGGTGGGCAGGATGCTCGGCCGGAAAGAGCGCGATCAGCTGGAGCTGTTCATCACTGGTTCGTTGCGACAGCTCGTTCCAGACGACCACATCCTCGCTCGTGTCGATCGCGTGTTGGACCTCTCGTGGCTGCGTGACGATGTCACCGATCTCTACTGCACAGATATCGGACGCCCGGGGGATCGACCCCGAAGTGGCTGTTCGGCTCATGGTTGCCGGCTTTCTGCTGGGAATCATCCATGATCGACGGCTGCTACGCGAGGCGCAGGTCAATCTCGCGATCCGTTGGTTCGTCGGCTACGGTTTGCACGAGGTGCTACCCGACCACTCGTCGCTGACGCGCATTCGCCAGCGCTGGGGTGCCGAGCGCTTTCGCAACATCTTCAAACGCACCGTGACGGCGTGCATAGCAGCCAAGATTGTGGCCGGCGAGATCATCCATATCGATGCATCGCTGATCCGTGTATAGCGCGACAATCTGGGTGGGGAGCGCTTCCACCCAAATTGCCGCGCGGCATCCGTGCGAATGTGAGCTGGGACGCTTTGGCCGTACGCCATGTTGCCGACGTAGATGCGGCGAATCCATCCGAGTTCGGATGGGAAGACCGTCAGAGCGGCAAATACAAAAAGATCTGCACGACCGACCCCGATGCGACTATGGCGACGAACGGTCGTAACCGTCATCTCGAACTCTCCTATAAACAACATACGGCTGTCGATGATCTGAAGGGCGTCGTTGTCGACGTCGAGGTGACGACCGGCGAACAGAACGAAGGCATGGCCCTAGAAGCTCAGCTCGATGCCATCGCCTTGACAACCGGTGTCGCTATTAAGACGGCGACCATGGATGCAGGCTACGCCTATGCTAAGGTTTTTCGGGCGTTGGAGGACCGCCAGATCGATGCCGTTGTACCAGCCAAGGCCGAACGGCAACCTAGCAAGGTCATACCGACGCGGCGCTTTAGGCTCGATGCCAAGCACAACCTGGTGCGCTGTCCAACCGGCAAGATCCTGCGGCCCAAAGGCAAGCTGCAACGGGACTCTTTCCAACACTTCCATGCGAGTGGCAAAGACTGTTCGGCCTGTTCCCTGCGGCCGCATTGCGTGAGCCCCTCCCGCCACGCTCGTGTGGTCGTGTTCAATGTCAACCACCCGTCGTTACTGAGAGCGCTGCGCAAGAGGCTCAGATGGGGGGAGCATGAACGCCATCTCTATCGGCGTTATCGTTGGCGGGTCGAGGGCGTCCATGGCGAAGCCAAGACTTGGCACGGTCTCCGTCGCGCCATACGCCGTGGCAGAGACAACATGCGTATCCAGGCTTTCCTGACCGCCGCTGCTATCAATCTGAAGCGGTTGGCCGCAGCCGCTTTAGCCATTTTGCTCGTGTTCGCTCCTCACGCTAACGATCGGCCGTTTAAGGATCGCCTCGACCTGAGGCCTCCCAACGGCGCGACTGTCATCTTGCAAGAACGCGAGTCAATCGAAGATACGGGCTTCTTCAACGACCCCACGATGCAGGTCTGCACCAGAGTTTGCGGGTAGACCGAGGTGATCGCCTCGGGGAACCCCTTCAGCCCATCGACGACGGCGATCAGGATGTCGTTGACGCCGCGCGCCTTCAGTTCGTTGACGACCCGCAGCCAGAACTTGGCGCCTTCGGTCTGCTCGATCCAGAGCCCGAGCACGTCCTTCTCGCCGTCGCTGTTGTAGGCGAGCGCAACATAGACGGCCTTGTTCTTGACCAGTCCCTCGTCGCGGATTTTGACCCGCAGCGCGTCGAAAAACACGATCGGGTACACGGCATCGAGCGGCCGGCCCTGCCATTCTCGGACCTCCTCGAGGACGGCGTCGGTCACCCGGCTGATCAGGTCGGGCGAGACCTCGGCGCCATAAAGTTCGGCCAGGTGGCCCTGGATCACCCGCACCGTCATGCCGCGGGCGTATAGGCTCAGGATTTTATCGTCGAAGCCATCGAACCGGGTCTGGCCTTTGGCGATCAGCTGCGGCTCGAAGCTGCCGGCGCGATCGCGCGGCACGGCAATCTCGATCTCGCCGTCCCCGGTCAGGATCGTCTTCGAACTCGTCCCGTTGCGATTGTTGCCAGTGCCCCGGCCGCCAGGATCACCCTTCTCGTAGCCCAGATGCTCGGTCAGTTCGGCCCCAAGCGCTCGCTCGATCAAGGCTTTCTTAAGCTCTGTTTGAACAACCCGTTCTCGCCCGTCAGGTCCTCGGGCTTGCTGTAGTTCGCCAGAAGCTGGTCCAGCAGTTCAGGAGTGATCGTCGAATCAGTCGGCATGTGAGTCTCCCCTCAAAGGTAAACTCACAGAAACCTACTTACATATCGTTCCGGACACCCTCGCTGCCCGGGATGCATCGGCAGCATCGGCTGACTGCGGTCCAGCGCTTGGATTTGCAACTTCTCATCCACACACAGAACGATGGCGTGCTCCGGCGGCGAGACGTAGAGGCCTACGACGTCGCGCCCCTTGGCCACAAAGTTCGGATCGGTCGAGAGCGTGAAAGTCCATTCGGAGCGGCTGGAGCCCGAAGGCCCGCCAGATACGTTGCACCGTCAATACCGACAGGCCGCTGGCCTTCGCTAAGCCGCGGGAACTCCAATGGCTGGCGTTCTCCGGACAGCTCTCCAGCGTCTGCACGATCACAGCTTCAATGCGGACGTCGTCGATCGTGCGCGGCGCTCCGGAGCGCGGCTCGTCAAGCAATCTGGCCACACGCTGCTCCACAAAGCGCCGCCGCCACTTGCCTACCGTCTTTCGGTCCAGGCCCAGCTTGGCTGCCAGTTCCTTGTTCTGACCACCTTCCGCGCAGGTCGGCACGATCCGTACCCTCAGAGCCAGCGCTTGCGCCGTCTTCCGCCGCATCGTCAGCGACTTCAGTCCGGCCGCTCATCATCGCTCAATATCAGGGGCAAGCCGCTGGAGCGCCATGGGAGACTCCATTACTGTTTGCCTCCACGCCGGGCACAGCGACGCGAATCTACGATTGCGGACTCGCTCGAGACTAGTCTCTGGAACGCAAGTTCGTGACATTTATATGATCGCGCGAGTCCATACAGGAGAGCGCTTGTGACGAACGCAGGTGTGAGAGGTCGGCCGATCGCGCCGTTGGTGCTGAGTCAGGAGGAGCGGACGTGCTTGGAGAGACAAGTTCGTCGTCATCGTGTTGCCCGGTCGTTATCTGAGCGGTGCCGCGCGATCTTGCGATGTGCGGATGGATTACCAAGTAAGTCCGTGGCCGCTGAACTCGGCATCCACGAACATACCGTTGGTAGATGGCGCCGCCGATTTTTGAAGGACCGCTGTGATGGCCTCCTCGATGAGGCTCGCCCGGGCCGCCCTCGCACCATCAACGACGATCAGGTAGCTGTGTGATCGAGCGGACTTTGCGAATCACGCCGGCCGATGCGACGCACTGGTCGATCCGCTCAATGCTGCGGAAACTGGCTTTTCATACACCACAATCCGCCGAATGTGGGTGGCGTTCGGGCTGCAGCGCACCAGAGCCAAACATTCAAGCTGTCGAGCAACAGAAACCCGAAGCCATTCAAATGGAACAAATCCGCAGACCAGATTTTGGCCGTCAAACGCTTCTGCCACAAAGCCCAGCAGACTTTATGTGGCGAACTTTAGATGCACGTGACTAAAACGCGAAGTTTAGAACGACTCACATTATCCGAGAACTTATGGATAATCTAAGTCGCTATGCGCCCGCGAATTCGCGGCCTGAGCAGCCGACCCTGGGGTGGGGGTGCCTCGCTTCGGAGGACGGCGGCTGATAGGCGCGCAGCGCAAGGCAGCAACGCAAGACCAAGCCAGATCTCGGGCGTAACCAAGTTGACGTCGATGGCGCCACGATCCGGGAAGGGGCGCGACTCGGGCGCGGCGATGATTGCTGCCATGCTCCATCTGCTGCGCGCAGTCTTCGCCATGGTTGCGTCTACATCCGGTCCCCGTGCAAATAGCGGTATGCTTTATGTCTATCCGAGGCGCTCGCCAAGATCTTGCAAGCGGGATCTAATGTGCTCTCGCGGGCCGGACTGCCGCTAGACTCGGATCGCTTCGTGGCGCGCATCGCCACCGTATGGTTCGAGGCAGACTATCCAGCGTATCCTATCATCCGAGCGTGTTCAGTTACGCACCCTAATAGAGATGAGTTTGGCGCCGGCGGTCTTCGCCGGACGCTTGCCACCTTGAGATCTATCGTTTTTTCACAGGTACTATCTTCACTAGTTCGGACTGACGCGAGCGGCGGGCATGCTCGATGGTCGCTGCCGAAATCAGTACAAAGCGCTCCTTATTTGCAGAAATGCTGCAATCACGGGCCGGTTTTCACGGTTCTTCGGTCCACTGTTCCTTGTATTCTCAACAACACGGATGAACGCGGCACTAAGCATCCACGATGCCGCGAGCGTTGGGGGGCACGTTGAACACGCCTGAAGGCAATATCACCATCGAGCCAACCGGCCGACCGCTTGGGACGGAGGTGTGCGGCCTCGACTTATTGCTACCCCTCGACGAGTGTCCGTCAGGCGTGGCTCCAGCATGTCGTGCTCATTTTTTGAGAGCGGAATGTGACCTATGCGGACGTTTTGGCATTCACCCGTCGCTTCGGCGAACTGGATGTGATCAAGGTCTGCGACTGCGATCGTGCCGAATTGCTCCCCGCAATCGACGGGGTGTCGAATCTCATTGTCCACGCTCAGCCGATCGAACCCATGAAGGCGGTCTCGCGATATTCAGGTGGTCGATCTTACTTGGCCATCTTCCATTATGGCTCGCGCCGGCGAGCGCCGCTCGCAAAGGCAGGCAGCAGACGCCATTCGCGCAGACCGTCGCTTTGCGAGAGGGTGCGTCATGGAGGTCTTGCGAGCCCGTGAGGTGCTCTTCGCGCCGGCCGGACAGTAGCTCCCATAGGAACTGCGCGGCTTGCGCGTGCTCGGAAGTGAGGAGGCTCGGAACTCTATGCAACTAACTTCAACGCGTCGGAATTCGGCATCCAAGGATGATCCCTCATTGATTGTCAGCACCGAAGAACTTTGCGGGGTGGGCAAGAGCATCCAGATACGGCGGGCCACGAAGAGTTTCGGCGCCGTCGCCGCAATGAAAGACGTGACGCTAGATGTTGCCCCAGGGGAGTTCCTGACATTGCTGGGGCCCAGTGGCTCCGGGAAAACGACAACGATGATGGCGATTGCTGGTTTCACTGATTTGGAGTTCGGCGAGATCGTCATCGACGGAGCGCGTGTTGACCGTCTTCCGCCCAATCTGCGCAACATCGGGGTCGTGTTCCAGCACCTGGCACTCTTTCCCCATATGTCGGTCGCCGACAACGTCGCCTTTCCCCTCAAAATGCGGGGTATGCCGGCGCACCAGGTTCGAGCGCGTGTTCAGCGTGCATTGGATCTCGTTGAGTTATCATCTCTCGGTGCGCGGCTGCCAGCCCAGCTGAGCGGCGGGCAGCAGCAACGCGTTGCGTTCGCCCGCGCGGTCGTGTTCGACCCGCCGGTCCTTTTGCTCGACGAACCTCTGGGAGCGCTCGATCGAAAGTTGCGTGAGAGCATGCAGGCTGAACTCAAATCCCTGCAGAAACGACTTGGCGTAACCACGCTCATGGTTACTCACGACCAAGGGGAGGCGCTGGCCATCTCAGATCGGATCGCAGTGATGAATCATGGCCAGATAGAGCAGATTGGTTCTCCCGAGGATCTTTATGAGGATCCTGCTACGCTTTTCGTGGCCGATTTTGTGGGCGCTTCGAACCACATCGTGGGGACGGTTCGCAGCGTCTCGGGAGACATCTGCACGATCATCACCTCTGGTGGAGTCGAGTGCGTTGGCCAAGTCCGCCAGGTTCGCGATACGAGTGTTGTCACCATGGTGGTTCGCCCCGAACGTGTCCTCTTGGGGCAGGAAGCACTAGATGCTGAGAATCGGCATAGTGGAGTTATTGAGACAGTGACGTATGTCGGTGACACTGTCAGGTATTCAGTCCGTATATCGGCGTCCGACGTACTACTGACGAACGTTCAGAATGCCAGAGGTCGGCCGCGGCTGAGCGTTGGAGATGCCGTGACCGTTGGCTGGAACTCGGAAGACTCCATTGTTTTCGTGCCAGTGAAATAAGACAGAAAGACTGCAGGACAGAGCCAGGGGAGGGGATCATGGTAGCCCAATTAACTAGACGATCATTCGGTGCTAGGTTCGGAGCCGCCGCAGCCATGGGAGTGCTTGGCAAAGCAAATGCCCAAACCTCAGGCGCAGTCGTTGTCTGTTCATATGGCGGCCAAGTTCAAGATGCGCTGCGAAAAGCTGCGTTCGAGCCGTTTGAACGCACAACAGGGATCAAGGTTGTCGAGGCGACGGGACCCTCACCCGCAAAACTCCGCGCGATGAGCATGAGTAACAATATCGAGTGGGACGTTGTGCAGATTTTCGCTCCGGACTTCCTGGCTCTCGCGAACGGCAATCTTCTCGAGAAGATTAACTATAACGCTCTCGACGGGCGGACCATGTCGCAAATCAATAAGCAGTTTGTGCACCCGTTTGGGGTCGGGGCTGCGACCTATTCCCTGGTAATTGCCTTCAACACAAAATATTACCCCATCGGCAAGCACCCACGAACTTGGTCTGACGTTTGGGACGTGCAGAAATTCCCCGGACCGAGAATCTTACCCGCCGCAACGTCCGCCAGCCCGCCAAACGAGTGTGCGTTGCTGGCTGACGGAGTTCTGCCTCAACATCTCTATCCGCTCGATCTCGAACGATCTTATCGCGGCTTATCTAAAATCAAGCCGCACGTTCTAAAATGGTCCAGCGGCGGCGCGATGGCGCCCCAAGCACTTGCGGATGGGGAAGCCCACATCGGATTTGCCTCGCAAGGACGCATCGCCCAGCTCAAATTGCAAGGAGCGGCGGTCGACTTTGAGTGGAACCAAGGGTTTTACACGGCAGACTTCTGGGCCATTCCTAAGGGCGCGAAGAACGTCGGCAATGCGCTGAAATTCATAGAATTCGTATCGCGACCCGAGCCTGTAGTGGAATGGATAAGGTTAATGGGCGGGGGCTCCCCGGTGAACGCCGAATCTTTGAATCTGATGACGCCTGAGCTAGCAAAGCAGACCGTGACGTACCCTGATAACCTCAAGCAGCAAATATGGCTTGATGCTGAGTGGTGGGCGAAAAAGGTCGACGGAAAAACCAACAAAGACCGCAATATAGAAATGTGGAACACGTGGCTGCAAACTGGGAATCCGTGATGAAGGCGAGAGCTGCGAACTTCAAAGCCCAGGTTGATATTAAGACCGTTGCCGCTGAGTTTCTTGATCGCCACGGGGCCCTGCTGCTCGTTTTTCCAGCGCTGGGTTTGTTAGGCACTGTTTACGGCGCGCCTCTTTTCAAGCTGCTCATGACCAGCTTCGGTGCGGACGGCTGGTCCTTGCACAACTACAGGGAAGTGCTGCGCGATGCATACATGTGGAAAGTGCTTCTTGGCACAGTCCGATTGGGCGTTGAGGTAACTGCCCTGTGTCTTTTACTAGGTTATCCGGTTGCTTACCTAATGATCAGGTCCAGCCCACGCTGGGCTCAGATCCTCGCGATTCTTGTGATACTCCCTGTGTGGACCAGCACGCTCGTGCGAGCGTACGTGTGGATGGTGCTGCTCGGTCGGAACGGGCTGATCAATCAGGGCCTGATCAGTAGCGGACTGATCGCGGAACCTCTACAGCTCTTATATAATCGATTTGGAGTGTACGTCGGCATGGTTCACGTCATGCTGCCGTGCATGGTCCTACCGCTATTTACTGCCATGAAGCGAGTCGATCTGCGGCTAGTCGATGCCGCGAGAAGCGCTGGTGCCGGTGCATTTGCAGCTTTCGTGTTGGCCTTCGTCCCTCTCACCATGCCCGGCATTGCGGCGGGGTCGCTTCTCGTCTTCATCTTGAGCCTTGGTTTCTTCGTCACGCCCGCATTGCTCGGGGGCGATGGTGACGTGACATTCGTTATGCTCATCGATCGCCAGGTCAACGAGGTCCTCAACTGGGAGCTCGCAGCAGCAATGGCTGTAATCCTGCTGGTCGCGACCCTGATGTTGGTCACTTTGTACTGGAGGCTCGTCGATGGCTCGGGGCAGGGAGGATCTGCTCCTCATAAAGGAAAGCCGAGCCGTGTCGTGCGTTTTGCAACAAGCGTGCTTGGTCGATCTCTCCCAATATTTGGTTCGCGTTTGCCCGTCAGCAATCTCATTGCACCGGTGCTGGGCTGGACTGTGATCGTGTTTCTGATTGCGCCAATCACAATACTGTTTCCACTTAGCTTGAGTGCATCACAGTTCCTACAATTTCCGCCAGCCGGTTTATCGTTGCAATGGTTCCTGAACTACTTCAGTCGAGCCGATTGGTCAGCAGCTACTTGGGTGAGCATACAGGTTGCGACGCTCACCATGGTTATTGCAACGCCGCTGGGAATTTGCGCGGCTATCGGGCTGGTACGAGCACGCTTTATTGGCTCACGTGCTCTTATGGGCTTTTTGATCTCACCCTCGATCGTTCCTACCTTAGTTATTGCCGTCGCGATCTACTTCCAGTTCGCCAGGCTACATCTCATAGGGTCTATTGTTGGGCTTCTGCTCGCACACTTGGTGTTGGCCATCCCTATGGTCATCATAGTCGTTTCAGGAGCTCTGCGCAGTGTTGATACGCGGCTGGAGCAGGCAGCCCGTAGCCTGGGCGCTACTCCAGTCACCGCATTTGTAAGGATAACCCTCCCTGCGATTAAGCCCGGCATTTTGACCGCGGCGCTGTTCGCTTTTCTTGCATCGTTTGATGAGCTGGTGCTCGCGCTATTTCTGAGCGGTACGACGGCAACCACGCTGCCGAAGCGGATGTGGGATGGGGTCCGCTTCGAAATCGACCCAACCATCGCTGCTGTTTCAACGCTGATGATCCTGGTCTCAATTCTCCTGTTGGCGGGGGCCCAATTCGCGTCACTCAGATCTCGCCGCGTAGGCAGCGCCGGCAGCGAGAGCAGGGTTGCGCCGCTGTGAATAAGTGAACCCGGTTGGGCGCGGACCTAACTCAATGACCTCGCCGACTATGTTCCATCTAGCGCCCGAGAGCCTAAAATGAATCGCTTAAGGTCGCGGCCATGCATGAGATAAGTTCGTCGAGGAAACAAGCGGAGCAGGGGCTCTTGGGGGCGGATTGGACTTGACGGCTCTTCAACTGGAGGAGCTTGTCCGGCGGGCTTCTCTTGGGATGCTGCAACGCGAGATCTAATTGCACGCTTCTCTTGCTAGCTCGCTCCTTACAAGGATTTCTCGCAGGAGACTGAGCAGAGAAGCTGCGCCTGCCCGGCGTGAAAACGATCTCACCCGGGCAAGGAAGGCTGTGCCTGCCGCCCGATTCCTCCCGGCCCTTGCGGAGCACGAAGCCGCCGATCGTACCCGCCGTCGCATCGAGCGGCACACGGCGGAAGCGCGTTTGCCCGCCGGCAAGACGCTCGCCACATTCGACTCGTGCCGATGCTGTCAAAGGCACAGGTGACAGCCATCGCTGTCGGCGACGTCTGGTTGAGAACCTGCGCCAATCTGCTGCTGTCCGGTCCGCTCGGCGAGGACAAGACCCATCTCGACGCAGCGATAGGCCTGGCTCTCGTCGAGGACGGGTTGGCGCGTTCTCTTCGCACGCACGATCGATCTGGTGCACGGGCTGCAGGTGGCCCGGCGCAAGCTGGCGCTGGAGATCGCGAAACTCGACCGCTGCGACCTCATGATCCTCGACGATATCACATGTGCGAGCAAGGGTCAGGCGGAGACCAGCGCACTGTTCGAGCTGATCGCCGCCCGCTACGAGCGAAGCCCGCTGCTGATCACGGCCAATCAGCCGTTTCGGCGAGCTGGCGCGGTCCAAGCCGGCCGCCGGTTCACGCCACTCCAAACGAACTCGACAATGCGGTGATTGACGCTGCCAATGCCGTTTTATTGTCGCGCAAACCCGCGGCCAGCGTCAATTCTTGCCCTGACTCGGCCGCCTCGTCTCATGTTGATTGACGCGCCGCACACCTCCTGTTTGTCGCGTCATAAGATGCCTTGCTCATCTCGTCGTGCAAGGAGCGGCGTGGAAAAGCGTCGCACGTGCGCTCTTCGTGCAGAATTTCGGCAAACGTCGCCAATTTTCGCTGTCCCTATGCGCAGATGGGTTTTTACACTCCTCATCGATAGACAGCTTAAGGCTGCGCACAGGCAGGGTGTTTCACCCGTTTAAGAGATCGATGACGTGTTGGAGGTACTGTTGCAGCGCATGGCGGACGCGGTTCGCCTGGCTACGCGATCGCGTAGGGTGGCGCCCCTCATCGGTGGCCGGGACCTCCCCTCTCCGTCGCACGACACGTCTTGCATCTTGGTACCGACAATGGCGACAGGGCATCTTCATAGCGCGCGTGCACATCGGCCAGGTCAAAGCCGATCATCTACCACAATCCGCAGGAGGTACCAAATGCGTTGCAAGCACGCGCTCGTTGTTGCTGTTCTTGCGAGCTGTGCGGCGTTTTCACCGACCGCGGCCCAGGACAACGGTCAGGTAGTCGTTTGCGCGGGCGGAGGCCACCGAGATGTCATGCGGAATGCCATTTTCAAGCCGTCAGAGAAGGAAACTGGAATCAAGGTCATTGGAGCGGTTGGACCCGCGATGCCCACTGTGCGCGCCATGGTCAACACCGGAGGCCCGGAGTGCGATGTGGTGGAGGCGTTGCCAGGAGACTTCGAGCAACTGTCTAGCAAGGGCATGTTTGAACGGCTCGACCGCACCGCAATGGATGGAAGGCTTCTTGCAGAGTTTTCGAAGGACGATCCTCAACCCTTCGGAGTCGATGGATTAGGTATTCGACGGCCATTGCCTTCAATACCAACAAATATACGAAAGCGAACGCGCCGAGGAGCTGGGCCGACGTATGGAACATTAAGCACTTTGCGGGGCCTCGCATTCTGTATGCGTGGCGCATTTATTCTCCCGATTGAGATTGCACTGGCTGACGGCGTCGCTCCGGATCAGCTCTATCCACTCGACTTCAGGCGAGCCTATGCGGCGCTCTCGCGCATCAACTCGAACTTCGTAACGTGGGCGAGCTCGGCAGCTCTGCAGGTAGAAGTGCCCAATTCCGGCGAGTTACCAAAAGAGGCGGCAAGCTGAAGGACAGCAAATGTCGCTGCTGGATAGGAAAAAGAAGCACATTGTTGATCGGCCCTTTCCATCAGGGCTCTAGCGCGACTCGCTGGTTAACATCCCCGGAACAAACCCAGTAAACGGAACCCAAGCCTATGATGCGATCTGATCCTGCTGCAATTCATTGGTTGCACGCGAGGGCTCTAGAGGTAGCTGTTAACACGGAAACTGGGGCAATAGTCGCGATGCGGCACGGTGATTGGGCTGTGCTCAACCGTGCCGAACTCGGACGGTCCTTCCGTCTGCTGGTGCCCGCGGCCGACCGGCGAGCGAATTTCGTCGACGGCCGACAGCAAGGCGCACCCACTTGCTCGATCAGCGACGACGGGCGCACGGTCACGACCGTATGGGACAGTGTGGTGGACGAGCATGGCGCCACACACCCCATCGCCGTGCGGACCCAGATCACGGCACACGAAGACCGAATCGTCTTCGGCATCGAACTGGACAACACCAGCGACCTGGTCGTCGAGAACGTCTACTTCCCTCAGTTGGGCGACATCCGGCCGGCACCCAGCGGCCGGCTTGAGGCATTCACCTACAGTACCATCGGCTTTGGCCGCACTCGATCCAGCATATGGCCCACCTTCCGGAATGAAGCCGGTTACTGGGGTGTTAATCATCCCACCTTGCACTGCGGTTCAAATACCAGCTTCGTTCCCATCAACCCTTCGATGCCGTGGATGTTGCTCGAAGATGGCTCTATGGGCCTCTACGTCGGCGTTGACGAGCCATCGGTCGAGCCGGTGACTTGGTTCGCCGAATTGCTGCCTGGCTACGACGACTCAATCAGTTGGCGGACACCCGCCGGTGCGCGGGCACCCGCCGGCGAGGAAATTGGCGGGCATACAGTGGCTGTCCACTTTGCCGCGGTACATCTGCCATACCTCGCAGCCGGCGAGCGACGGGCCCTCACCCCCATCGCAGTGGCTGCATTTACGGGCGATTGGCATGCGGGTATCGACCGATACACGCAGCGGCGCGCCGCCTGGGGCATGCCCAGCGCACGCCCCCCGTCCTGGGCCTGCGAGCCCCACTCTTGGCTGCAACTGCAACTCAACTCGCAGGAAAGGGAGCGGCGAATCAGCTTCGCCGAGTTGCCCGAGATCGCCGCCGAATGCGCCAAGCACGGCGTCCGCGCGATTCAAGTAGTCGGCTGGACCGAAGGCGGCCAAGACGGAAACATCCCCTCCCACGATCCGGATCCGCAACTCGGAGGAGCCGAAGGGCTGCGCGCTGCGATCGCAGGGTGCCAGCAGCATGGCTTGAAGGTTGTGCTGTACACGAAATTCACCTGGGCCGACCGGACCACCGAAAGGTTCCGTCATGAGTTGATCAACCACGCAGTGAAAGACCCCTACGGCGATTACTATCTATTCAATGGGTACCGCTACCAGACCATCACCCAGTTGCTCGACATCAATGTCAAACGGCTGGTGCCAATGTGCTTCCTTAGCGAGCGTTACCTGCAGATCTGCCAGGAGGAATTCGCCGCACTCGTTGAGTTCGGCGCGGACGGGATGCTCTACGACGAGGCGATGTGGCACGGGTCCGTGGTGTGCTTCGACGAGTCCCATCAGCACCGGCCAGGCGCGCCAGTATACGCCAATGACCGAGAATTCGTCTCTCGGCTCCGCCATACACCTGGCTTATCGGACGACTTTCTGTTCGCCTGTGAGGCTCCCTACGACTGGGAGTGGGAGGCCTACCAACTCGGTTATCACCGAAGCTCAGATCCGGAGCACTTACCGATCAGCAGATACCTGCGGCCCGACGCGCTTTTGATGACCGCCGTGATCGGATTCAACGACCGTAACATGATCAATCAATGCCTGTTATACCGCTATGTAATCAGCTACGAGCCATTCAACTTCAAGGGCCGTCTCTCCGACGCGCCGGACACCGTAGCGTACGGCCAGCGCATGGACCAACTGCGGGCCGAGCTGCGTGAATGGGTCTGGGACGCTACCTTCATCGACACGGTCGGAGTCACCGTGCGTAGATCCAACGGAGCGGCTCACCATCCGTATGCCGCATTCCGGCACCGTGACGGGCGGACCGCCGTGGTGGTGGCCAACTACTCCGACGAGCCTATTGATAGGCTTTCGGTACGCATCGATGGCCAACATCTGCCGATGCAGTATCGGCTGGTCGATTACCCGGAATGGCACCCCGTTAACGACAAGTTGGTAATCCCGCCGCGATCGGCTGCGGTCCTCATTCCGTTCACGGCCATCCCATCCCCCACTGACTGAACGCCCACGAGGATCGACAGACTGCTTGGCGCGTCAAGCTTTTATCGAGAGGAGTGGGTGATGATGATCTCCGATCAAAATAATTCTGGGAGAAAGCATGTCGGACGCAAACTATCGAAAAGTGGGGAGGACCGGGCTTAAGGTCACCCAGTTCGGCCTGGGAGGCACAGGTCTCGGATCCTTGTATCGACCCGTGAATAATCACGATGCCGAGGCGACGCTTAGTCAAGCTTGGAAGGATGGCATTCGTTTTTTTGACACTGCACCAATGTATGGCTATGGCCAAAGCGAGCGCAGGATAGGCGACTTTTTGCGCGAAAAATCGGGGGACGATTATGTTCTTTCAACAAAAGTTGGCCGCTTGCTAGAGCCCGGATCACGTGATCTCGATACAGACCCTTTCAAATCGCCGTTTAATTTTACCGCTCGCTTTGACTACAGTTATGATGCGACCAAGCGGTCCCTCGAAGACAGCCTCCAACGTTTGGGGCTTCCATGCGTTGATATTGTCCTAATTCACGATATTGGGACTGACACCCACGGTCCTGAGATGCAGCCCAATGTTTATCGCTCCGCGATGGACGGCGCCTACCGGGCCCTTCACGATTTGCGTAGCGTCGGCGTGATTAAGGCGATCGGGCTCGGCGTTAACGAATGGCATGTGTGTTTGGATGCCATGCGGGATGGCGACTTTGACTGCTTTCTTCTTGCCGGACGTTACACACTGTTGGAACAGTCTGCGCTCGATGTCTTCTTGCCAAAATGCATTGAAACTGGTGCCTCCGTGTTTCTCGGCGGCGTCTTCAACTCGGGGATCCTCGTTGATCCAGCAGTTCCAAACGCAACCTTCAACTACAAACCAGCAAGTGAAAAACTCCGATCCAAAGCACTTTCGATCCAAGCAGTTTGTAAAGAACACGGCGTGAGTCTTCCGGCGGCTTCCTTGGCATTGCCGCTTCGCCATCCCGCCGTTGCCTCAATATTATCGGGCGCCTCTCGACCGTCAGAAATTGAGCAGATCACGGCGTGGCTGCACCAAAAAATCCCGGAATCGCTCTGGGATGACCTCAAAGCTGCTGGCTTGTTGGATGGTCTGGCATGATGGCGACTCGAATTGATGCACACCACCATTTCTGGCGCCCAACGCGGGGGGATTATGCTTGGATGGCCCCCGATGTTGGGTCAATTATAGTTGATTTTATGCCTGTCCATTTAGAGCCTCATCTTGCAAAGCATGGCATCGAAGCGACCGTCCTCGTACAATGTACTGATACAGAAGCCGAGACTCATTTTATCCTAGACGTAGCTAAATCAACTCAATTCGTGGCAGCCGTTGTTGGATGGACCGACTTATTGCAGCCAGATGCGCCAGCTCGAATAAGCTCGCTAGCTCGATCGCAAAAGCTTGTTGGGTTGAGACCGATGGTACAATGGCTTCCTGATGGTTGGCTTCTCCAACCAGCGTTGGCACCCGCTATCGCTTGTATGATTGAACTCGGTCTCACGTTTGATGCACTCGTCTACCCTCATCAACTCAGCGATCTTCGTCGATTTCTTGATCGCTATCCTGATCTTTGTACTGTCATTGATCACGGGGGTAAACCACAAATTCGAGAGAAAAAGTTTGAGCCATGGGCAAGTGAGATCGGCTCCATCGCTAAAGAGACCGATGCGTTCTGCAAGCTGTCTGGCCTCATTACGGAGGCAGGTCCTCATTGGGATGTCGAGCAACTACGCCCTTACGTTGAGCATCTTGTGGATCGTTTCGGGCCTGCGCGACTGATGTGGGGAAGTGACTGGCCTGTATCCGTTTTGGCCGGAGGTTATGATCCTTGGGCAAGGGCCACTGACACTCTACTAGTTGAACTGCCCCCTGGAGATCGAGCGGAAATCGAAGGAAACACCGCTCGCCGCTTCTACCATTTGGAAGGGCCTAGCCAAGTAGACCAAATTTGAAGGTCTGAACCTACTCTGATTCATAAGGCCCATAGAACTGGGGAAAGCTATGAACGATCGATCTTATCTCGTCCTGTCGGACGATGACAATGTTGCCGTCGCAACCCAACAATTGGTGGCCGGTACAACTGTTGGTTCGGTTGAGTTGCTGGCAAATATTCCTCGTGGGCACAAGTTTGCGACGCGAACTATTTCTGCCGGGGATCCTATTTTCAAATATGGTCAGATCATCGGCTTCGCGACGGAAGCAATTGAAGCCGGCAATCATGTTCATGGCCACAATGTCCGCCCGACAGAGTCAACCGATACGCGCCGTGCTGTGATCGGTCGTGCTACCATCGTCAACAACGTCAATGACCGAACCTTCATGGGTTACCAGCGTGCCAACGGTTGTTGGGGCACGAGGAACTTCATTGGCGTTATGACTTCTGTAAATTGCGCCGGCACAGTTGCGAAGTTGATCGCCGACGAGGCGTCCAAGCAGATTGACCTGGCTGGAATGCCGATCGACGGCATTGCGGCCTTCCCACACACTACAGGATGCGGCATGTCGGATCGTGGCTCTGGGTATGAGCTACTTCGGAGAACGCTTGAAGGCTACCTCATTCACCCGAATTTTGGCGGAATCCTGATGGTTGGACTTGGCTGTGAACAGATGCAGATCACGCGACTGTTCAGCGAGTGTGGGCTTGAGCAATGTTCGACATTGCGATTCTTAACGATCCAGGGTGAGGGTGGTACGCGCGCGACTATTGATGCGGGTGTGAGGCTGGTTAGGGAAATGCTGCCGTGCGCGACCAAAGCTAAGCGCGAGCCTGCGCCAATTGGTAAACTCTCCGTTGCCCTTCAGTGTGGTGGTTCGGACGCCTATTCAGGCATCACCGCCAACCCGGCACTTGGATATGCAGTGGATCTTCTATCCTCCGCCGGAGCAAACGCAATCTTGACGGAGACACCGGAAATTTTCGGAGCTGAGCATATCCTGGCGGCCCGTGCGCGTACGCCCGAGGTCGCTGATAAACTCTACCGCAAGTTGGCTTGGTGGGAAGACTATACTCGCTTCTTCGGAAATAGCTTGAACAATAACCCTTCGCCGGGCAACAAGGCCGGCGGCTTGACAACTATTATGGAGAAATCACTGGGTGCAGTAGCAAAAGGCGGGACCTGCCAACTTGAGGATGTGGTCGAATACGCACAGCGGCCGTCTCGAAAAGGCTTGATCTTCATGGATGGTCCGGGATTCGATCCTTGCTCGGCCACTGGACAGATAGCTAGCGGAGCGAACGTGCTTTGTTTCACCACTGGACGTGGGTCCGCATTTGGCTGCAAGCCGGTGCCTTCCATCAAACTGGCTTCCAACTCGGCGCTTTTTTCGAACATGCGCGACGATATGGATATCAACTGCGGCGACATTGTTGAAGGCACGTCGATCCAAGCGAAAGGTGTAGAAATCTTTGAGAACATAATAGCGGTGGCCTCCGGTCGGAAAACTAAATCTGAATTGCTTGGCTACGGCGACCTGGAATTCATCCCTTGGCAACTTCATGCGGTGCTCTGATTGGAGTTATCTTCGTGCGTCTTTTTCAGTTTGTAGACACAGACGGGAGTCGTGCGGTGGGCGTGATCAAGGAGGGGGATGGCCCCCGCCGACTCAACGGCCTCGCTACCACTCGCGAACTTGCGCTTGAGGCTCACCGACACCGGATGGGAGTTGAGGCCTTGGTTGATCAATTAGGTGTGGGCGCGACCATTGCATACGACCGGATTATCTCTGAAAAGAGGCTTCTTGTGCCGCTAGACCACCCGGACCCAGCGCATTGCGTTCTTGCGATCACTGGATTGACACATCTTGGTAGCGCCAAGTCACGGGATGCAATGCATGCGAAGCTACAAGTCGATGATCCTTCCGATAGCCTGAAGATGTTCAAGCTCGGTATCGATGGCGGTAAGCCACTATCTGGTACCATAGGCGCGCAGCCGGAATGGGCATACAAGGGGGATGGTGCCTGGATTGTGCACCCTGAGCAGAAAGTTTCGATCCCGTGCTACGCTGACGATATGGGCGAGGAAGCTGAAATCGTCGGACTCTACGTGATTGCGGACAACGGTGATGTACTGCGACTTGGTTTCGCCTTGGGCAATGAGTTTTCTGATCACGTAATGGAACGGAAAAACTATCTCTATTTGGCTCACTCAAAGCTTCGACAGTGCTCTTTCGGCCCGGAACTTCGCGTCGGCGATCTTCCGGCCTCGATAGAAGGAAAGGTGTCCATTTCGCGCGGCGCAACCGAAATTTGGGGAGCGTCCTTTCTGACGGGAGAAAGCGAGATGTGCCATTCCATAGCAAATTTGGAACACCACCATTTCAAATACCGCCCTTTCCGGCGCCCTGGCGACGTCCATGTTTATTTTTTAGGGGCCGACGTGTTGAGCTTCGGGGATTGTAAGATTCTGTCTGGCGACGTGACGGAAGTATCGGGTCCGGGGTTCGGAACTCCCCTTCGCAACATCCTTATATCGGATCAGACGACACCAGAGGTGATAGTGACGCAACTATAAGAGACGCCCGCACCTACTCTCTGATTTGTCTCGGTTATCCGACTCAGGGGCCTTGCCGTATATTGTGGGTTCGGAGAGGAAGAGCCTTCACCTCAGTATCTGCGATGGTCGGCTCTACTCCTTCTGCAACGTTGCAGTCGCGGTTTCTCAGCGGAGCGGGCGCTGCGAATCAAAAAATGAATCCCAGGCAGTGACGAATAAGGTCCATAAACGCGTCCAACTCGCCAAAGCGGCTAGAAGGCGAGACCGACTGAGCTGCCACTGAACTTTCATCCAGCGGCGGTTAGAGTGTCGGTGGTTTGTACGCCAAGTGGCGCGGGTGGAGCAACGGACGATCGGCGGAGCTGGTCGGGGTTGCGCAGCCGATCGTCCGTTGCGGTGAGGTGGGCGGCATAGGCCGCGGGGTGAGGTATTTCAGCGACGAGTGAGGCCGACGGATATTGTAGTCGGCGACCCAGTTGGCGATCTTGGCGCGGGCGTCATCGAGATCGAAGAACAGGGTCTCGTTGAGCAGTTCATCGCGCATTCGGCCATTAAAACTCTCGATGAAGCCGTTCTGCATCGGCTTTCCCGGCGCGATAAAGTGCCAATCGATGACTGTGTCCTTGCTCCAGGCGAGCATGGCGTTGCAGGTGAACTCGGTGCCATGGTCAGACACGATCATTCCTGGCTTGCGGCGTCGCTCGACGATTGCCGTCAGTTCGCGGGCCACGCGCCGTCCCGAGATCGACGTCTCTGGAATGGCGCCTAGGCATTCCTTGGTGACGTCGTCGACGATGTTGAGGATGCGGAAGCGCCGGCCGTTGGCGAACTGGTCGTGAACGAAGTCCAGCGACCAGCGGGCATTGGGCTTAGCCTCCACCAGGATCGGAGCCCGGGTCCCCACGGCCTTGCGGCGGGCTCGTCGCTTGCGGACGGTGAGCCCTTCTTCCCGATAAAGCCGGTAGATCCGGTAGATCCCCGACGGTTCGCCCTCCCGCCGCAGCAAGACGAACAGCCGGCGATACCCGAAACGCCGCCGCTCGTTGGCGAGATCGCGCAATCGGCCCACGCAGAGCCGTGTCTGCAGGGCGGCTGGAGCTGTAGCGGATCATCTTCCGATCCGCGCCGACGATCGAACAGGCTCGCCGTTCCGACAGGCTCATGACGGCCTGCAGATGCGCGACCGCAGCGCGCTTAGCGGCGGGCCCTACCATTAGACTGTATGTCTCCTCCACAAAATGAGGGTGGACCGGGCAGAGCCTCAAACAAGGAGGGCGAGTCGTGGATCATCATACCGAGGTCTTTGTCGGAATCGATACGTCAAAATCGCGCAATGCAATAGCCATTGCCGGTGGCGGCCGTGGCGGCGAGGTCCGATATCTCGGGGAGT
The DNA here is from genome assembly GCF_029714305.1 of Bradyrhizobium sp. CB3481. Classification (NCBI taxonomy): domain Bacteria; kingdom Pseudomonadati; phylum Pseudomonadota; class Alphaproteobacteria; order Hyphomicrobiales; family Nitrobacteraceae; genus Bradyrhizobium; species Bradyrhizobium sp. CB3481. The sequence continues at coordinate 5,373,898 of NZ_CP121647.1, read as the reverse complement.
TTTCTGCCACGGAGGCAGCGATCCGAAAGCTGGTGGCAAAGCTTGCAGCGAAATGCTGTCATCTGACGTTTTGCTACGAAGCAGGGCCGACAGGATATGGCCTCTACAGACTGCTCAAGAGCCTCGGCCATGACTGCCTGGTGGTGGGCCCCTCGCTCGTTCCGAAGAAGGCCGGCGATCGAGTGAAGACGAACCGGCGCGATGCGGTAAGCCTCGCCAAGCTGTTGCGCGCGGGCGAGCTCACCGCGGTGTGGGTGCCGGACGAGCGCCATGAGGCTATGCGCGATCTGTCGCGTGCCCGGCAGGCGGTGAAGAAGGACCTCCAGGGCAAGCGTCAACAGATCTCGTCATTGATGCTGCGGCTGGGACGCATCTATCCGGGCAAGACAACGTGGGGACCAGCCCACATGAGATGGCTGATGTCGCAGAAGCTCGAGCATCGCGAGCAGCGCATCGCATTCGAAGAGTTACTTGAGGGGATACGCCAGGAAAGTGAGCGGATGGAGCGTTTGGAAGATGCCATCCGCGAGGCAGTACCCGAGTGGTCGCTTGCTGAGATTGTCGCGGCCCTGCAGGCGATGCGGGGGATTGATCTCATTGCGGCTGTGGGGGGGCTGGCCGAGATCGGTGATCTCTCCCGCTTCAAGATCCGCGCGAGCTGATGGGCTATCTGGGTCTGGTGCCCACGGAAAACTCGACTGGCGACAGGATCAAGCGAGGCGGCATCACCAAAGCCGGTAATGGGCGGGCGCGACGTATGCTTGTGGAGGCGGCCTGGAGCTATCGATATCCGCCGCGCGTGAGCCGAGACAAGCAGCCAAAGGTGGAGACCGCGCCGAGAGGCGCGCGCGAGATTGCGTGGAAAGCGCAAACCAGATTGTGCGGACGCTTCCGCTCACTCGAGCGGAAGGGCAAGCGGCGAACCGTAATCGTCACGGCGATTGCCCGCGAGCTATCCGCCTTCATTTGGGCAATCAATCGCGAGCTCATGGCACCTCGACAGGCGTAACGTCGTTGGGGGCTGTGGACCGTTCGAGTCGTAGGTGCGCTCGACCGGCCCACAGCCCCCTTTGTTGCAATCAGGATCAGGGGTAGTCGCAGACATCAATCGTGCAGAGGTGAAGGCGAGACCACGGCAGGGGAAATCCTGAAACCCATTATGTGGCCGATCATCTGATCGACGCCCGACGCTAGACCAGGGACAGCCCCAGACGAAAAAACGGAAATGCGGTATCCAACCTGCGCATCAGAGCCTGTTCACCGACGTCTTTGGGTCCCGCCTTCTCCTCTGCACGGTCCATCGCGGCAAGAACTTCACGATGAGTCCTCGTGGAGATGGGAAACCGTGCGCTGTGTGCTTGACTGGGGACATCAGAATGGGATGGTCCGCGGGAATTTCAGATATTTTGTGTAAGAGGCCTCTGTGAAGGTTGAATTGCAGTGGTTTCTTGCATCAGGCGGACATTTCATCGATCCCATGGTGGCTAACAGTGGCCGGGCAGCAAGCTCTGTCAAGGCCGCAGCCGCCACAGGCGGGGGCCGCAGGCCCGCCTTTACAGAGCTTGCTGATCGGCCAAACTCGGGCCGCCGGATAAGATGGCTGATCGACACTTTGGTCATCGCGCCGATCCCGGAAAACGCGAGCCGAACTGAATGGCGAACTGGCCCATGGCGGCAGTCCACTCGACGCCTCGCCGCCACCTCAATCCGGTGTTCTTGATGGCGAGATAAAGCAGCTTCAACGCCGCGTCGTCGTTTGGAAAGCTGCCGCGGGTCTCGAAACGGGTCTGGCCCTTGGCGATCAAGAACGGCTCAAAGCTGCCGGCCCGGTCGCGTGGCACCGCGATCTCGATCTCGCCGTCCTCGGTCAGGATTGTCTTCGCGCTGGTCCCGTTGCGGCTATTGCCGCTGCCGCGGCCGGCCGGGTACCCCTTCTCGTAGCCAAGATGATCGCTCAGCTCCGCACCAAGCGCCCGCTCAATCAACGCCTTCTTCAGCTGCTTGAAAAGTCCGTCTGCACCGGTGAGGTCTTCAGGCTTCTCATAGTTAGCGAGGAGTTGATCCAGCAGTTCAGGTGTAATCGTCGTGTCCGTCGTCATGTGAGTCTCCTTTGTAAGGTAAACTCACAGAAACCTACTTACACATTCTTTCTGACACCCTCTAACCCGCCCCGTCCTCCTCCATCATGATAGGAAGGTCAGATCAAAAGAGGAGAGCATCATGACCCATCGCAATTTGCCGCGACCTGCAGCTGTCTATGGAATCGACATTGGCAAGAACCTGTTCCACGTCATTGGCCTGAGCTGCGACGGCACACCTGTTCAGAAAGTTCGCTGTCGACGGGACACCCTTCTTCAGTTCTTTGCTCGCGCACAGCCAAGCATAGTTGGCATGGAATCCTGCGCCGGTTCACAGTGGCTCGCCCGGAAGATACAGGCACTTGGTCACAAGGTGCGCCTGATCCCCGCGCAATTCGTGAAGCCCTACGTGAAGTCAAACAAGAACGATATCATCGACGCCGAGGCGATCGCTGAGGCCGCGACGCGCCCGACGATGCGCTTCGTCGCCGTGAAGGAGGAGGACCAGGTCGATCTTCAAGCGCTGCATCGAATCCGTGACCAGATGGTCGGCTCGAGGACACGCCTGATCAATCAGATGCGGGCTTTCTGCCTCGAGTACGGCGTAGCTTTGCGTCAGGGTGCCGGAATATTCAAACTCGAGTTGCCGCGCGCTTTGAATGACGAAGGAAACGATTTGTCACCAGTGATGCGTCGCCTGGTCGGCGATCTCTTCGCCGATCTCCGCCGCCTCGAAGAGCGGATCCGCGAAGTGACACAGGAGGTCGAAGCGGTCGCCGATCGAGAGGACGTCACACGCCGGCTAATGACAATCCCTGGTATCGGCGCACTGGGTGCGACCGCTGTACTTGCCGCGATCGGTGATGGGCTGCAGTTTCGCAAGGCCCGCGACTTTGCTGCCTGGCTGGGGTTAGTGCCCAGGCAATGACCGGCGGAAAACAGACGTTGCTTGGCGTCAGCAAACGCGGCAATCGCTATGTGAGAAAGCTTCTAGTGCATGGCGCGCGATCCTGCTTCCGGCATCTGGACCGGACGCGTGATCGCTTAGGAAGCTGGCTCGACGGGCTCCAGGCTCGGATGCATCCGAACAAGGCCGTTGTCGCTCTAGCCGCCAAGATGGCCCGCATTGTCTGGGTGGTCTTGAACAAGCCCGGAGCTCTCTACGAACGCAGAGATCCTGCTTTGACCTGACGCTTCTGGCTTCGATTGCAAGGCTCGGGAACAGTGATGACGAAACAGTGGATCAACATGCCGTAAGCCCTGTGCAAAAAAGCGGGCTTCGTGCCCGAACCATTTATTGGGAACGGCGTGCGCGGATCTCATCATGGCCTGGCTGCAACAGCAGTCCACTCGCGAGAAGCCGGATACATTTATGCAACTGGAAGCGTCATTTTTGCTGTTACGAACGGGGCGGACCATACATTTTTTGAAAGCAGCTCGCGGAGGGCGGCGTCGAGCATCTGCTCGGCCAGAAGCTTCTTCAACTCGCGTTCTCCTCTTCCAAGGCCCTCAGCCGCTTCGCCTCGGAAACGTCCATGCCGCCGAATTTGGCCTTCCAATTGTAGATCGTCGCTTCGGAGATCCCATGCTTGCGAGCCAGGTCAGCCATCTTCGCTCCCGCCTCATGCTCCTTCAATATCGCGATAATCTGCTCTTCCGTGAACCTTGCTCGCTTCATCTGTCCGTCCTTCCTCGGGCCGGACTCTAACTCCTTCTGGAGGAAATACTCAGTGGCAGGTCACGACAGATCAAACGCTTGTTGGAGCTTCGGACGCAGCATGGCGGCTGCTGCCGCCGCCATCGCGACGTGAGCCTTCTCTTTGTAATCGCTTATGCAGACGAGGGCGTTGATTGCACGCGCTGCGCAGTGCCGAAAGCATTTTGGGGCTTGCTGCCGCACGAACACTCCGGCGCGTCGTATCCATTCGGCGTAGGCCGCAGGCTCCTCGGCTGTAAGCGCTTAGCCGATACCCTGGGTTCGGGGTTAGATTAGATGTGCGAAGAAGCCTCCGGCTTGAACGGAGGTTTGGGATGGGATTGGACGGCAAAAAGGACGTCCATTTGGACAGCTCGTCAGTTGGGGCGGTCAGCCGGCTTGAGGTGCTTGAAGGACCCTCCGGGCGTCGTGTGCGTTCGGAGGCCGAGCGGGCTCGGATCGTCGCGGAAAATCTGCTGCCCGGTGCTCAGGTGTCGGAGGTGGCGCGCAGGCACGGGGCAACGCGTTGGCAGATTTACGATTGGCGACGACGCTTTCGCCGGCGAGGCGAATTGCCGTCGTGCGAGGCTCCGCAGCCGCCGTTCGCGCCGCTGGTCGTGGAGGAGCCGTTAGAGCGTCATGTTCCGGCTGTCAAACTCGAGATTGCGATTGGCGACGTCGTCGTGCGGACGGACGCGGCCATTGACGGCGAGCAACTGTCTCGGTTGATTCGCGCGGTGCGAGCGTCACGATGATCGCGCCCGGTGCTGATCTGAAGATTTACATCGCGACGCGGCCGATTGACTTCCGCTGTGGCTATGATGGGCTGGCTGCGAAGGTACAGCAAATGCTTGGTCTGGACCCGGTTAGCGGCGCAGCCTTCGTGTTCCGATCGAAACGAGCGGACCGGATCAAGATTTTGGTCTAGGATAGAACGGGCCTGGTATTCGTGCACAAGCGCCTTGAAGGCTGCAAGTTCGTTTGGCCAACGATCGCGGACGGTGTGATGCGCGTATCCCCGGCGATGTTCGCGGCTTGTTCGAGGGTCTGGATTGGAGGTTGGTCCGCCCGGAGCAAGCGCGGCGCCCGTAGGCGGCTGGATAACTGCGGCAGAGTGACTCGGAAGCTATTTTGAACGTGGCGCGTGCGGCGGCGATGTGCTCGAAATAGCGCATGAGCATCGCGGCGCTGCGCGACGAAAACGAACGCTTGAAGGCGCTTTTGGCGCAAACGCAGACGGCCTTGAGCGAGCAGGGGGCGCACTGGCGGCGTCGGAGGAAGCACGGCGTCGGCTGGAGGTCATTCTCGGCGAATTGCGACGCGAGAAGTTCGGCGCGAAGTCCGAGAAGCTGCGACCAGATCAGTATCATTTGCCGCTCGAAGACGTGGAGATCGCGCAAGGCGTCCTGGACGCCGTGCAGGAGAAGGCGGCCGCGATCATCCAGGGCCGATCGCGCGGCGGATCGGATCAGGGTTCTCGTCGCAATCGGAGCTGCTTGCCTTCTCATTTGCCGCGGGTGGAGCGGATCATCAAGCCTGCGAGCACGCTTTGTCCGTGCGGTTGCGGGGCCATGACGAAGATCGGCGAGGACGTCAGCAAACGGCTCGACGTGATCCCGGCGCAATGGCGCGTGCTGGTCACACGCCGCCCGAAATACATCTGCCGCCGCTGCTCGGGCCCTATCGTGCAGGCGCACGCACCGGAGCATGTCGTGCCGGGTGGACTACCGACCGAAGCGGCGATTGCCCACGTGATCGTCTCCAAGTTTGGCGCACCATACGCCGTTTTACCGTCAGGCCGAGATCTATGCGCGCCAGGGAATCCGGCTGGATCGGGCGACCCTGGGCAATTGGTCCGGCCGCGCCTGCTTCCATCTCCAACCCGTTGCCGACCACATGCGCCGCCATCTGGCCGCGGCGGATCGTCTGTTCATGGACGAAACCACGGCGCCGGTGCTCGATCCCGGGCGTGGTCAAACGAAGAAGGGCTACTTCTGGGCGATCGTCTCCGACGACCGCGGCCACAGTGGCCCAAGTCCGCCGATCGTGCTGTTCCGATATGCCCCCGGTCGCAGCGGCGCCTTTGCTGAGCAGTTCCTGGACGGCTTTAATGGACGCTTCCTGGAATGCGATGCCTATGACGGTTATGACCGGCTGAGCGAAGTCGCTCGACCGCAAGGGCCGTGGACGCTCGTGCATTGCTGGAGCCATTTGCGCCGGCGCTTCGTCAAATTGGCCCGCAACAGCAAATCGCCGATCGCCGAGGCGGCCATCCGGCAGATCGCACAGCTTTACGCCATCGAAGCCATGGTACGCGGTTCATCGCCGGACATCAGGCTGTCCGCGCGCAAGGAGCACTCGCTGCCCATCATCGAGGCGTTGAGGCCGTGGTTCGAGAAGCAGCTGTCGGTGATCTCCAGCGGCTCAAGGCTGGGACATCCGTTACGCGCTCAATCATTGGCAAGGGCTGACCCGCTTCCTCGAAGACGGGCGCCTCGAGCTCGACACGAACCCGGTCGAGAACGCCATCCGGCCAGTCTGCCTGACCCGAAAAAATGCGCTCTTCGCCGGTCATGAGGTCGGGCCTGAAAATTGGGTCTTGCTTGCGTCGATCGTCGCCACCTGCAAGCTCAGCGACGTCAACTCGGCCGCCTACATCGCCGAAACACTCGAGGCGATCATCGACTGCCATCCCCACAACAGGATCGAAGACCTCAGGCCCTGGCAGTTCCGCAAAACGTCAAGCCAGTGCCAACAGGGTGGCGGCTAAGCGCTTACCCTCGCCTAAGCACCCAGGGTTTCTTTGTGGAGCCTGACAAGCTCGATTAGCTTGTCGATTCCGAAGTCGGTGAATGCCTCGCCATCTTCTCCGACGCCATAGACCCAAATAAACCCGTCCTCGATCTCCATTTCAAGATATCGGGTCCTAATTTCGTTCTCGTGTGGTCATGGCGCCTGAGCGAGAGCGTTGATGGCGGCGTCCAAGTCCAGGATAGAAGCTCGTGCAGGCGATGAGCTGGGTGGGCGCAATGCGAGCAAGGACATCGGTCAGCCAGGCTTGCCGATCGACGCCGTTCATTTTGGACGTTTGTGCCGACTGCCGAACTATGTGAATGGTTTTGGGAAGAGCCTGTCGTTTGCGCGTGCGTGCGGCTGGTGGACTGGTCGTCTTCCCGCTCCCATTCGGCATAGTCTGGCGCCCTACAGCGCCTCAAGGAAGGCGAGCCGGCGGTCACTTGCCTGAAAATGGGTTCGCTTGCGGCGCTCGTACGGCTTGAGCTTTGTATGTGATTGCATCGCTTAGAGCCGTTCCGTTTGAAATCGATCGTTGGGGCGCGTCGATGTCGCGGTTGGCGCGTTCCAGAGGGCTTTGATGATGGCGCTGAGGCTATCGTTGTCGCGGTTAAGGCGAAGGCCAAGGTGCCAACAACTGAAATTTGCTTACGCACGCTCTAATCGGGTTGGCCGGAACTCCACAAGATTCATCTCGACGATCAGCCATGGTTAGTTTCTGATTGGCGGCCTCGTGGTTGCGTCTTTCAGCTTCATCGTAATCTAGGCTTTGGTGTGTGTACTGGAACGATTTTCCAGTTGGCCTTTCGTGACCTACCGCCTCGGCCTCGAGCGTTATCGTTCTCGTGCGAATCGCGGTTGAGCTCTGTGAAGGGTCCCGGAGCATCGCCGATTCGCCGACGTGCGCATAACTTTAGGCGGTTATCCTCTGAGTTCTGGCTAAAACGCGCGTCCCTGGTCCACGCTGTTGGCTCATTCGATACTGATCTGCATAGTCGCGGTACTTTAATCCTGCCTGACGGGGCAGCGGGATTAGTAAGTTCCTATTCGGCGGGTTACAACGCCAAAGCATTCTGGCGGCGCGAAACGCACGTGTCGTGTCCATTTTCCGACGTCGGTACAAAGCCCCGCGCGCTCACCGCGCCGGCGTCTTGGCGCGCCGCGGACGTCTTGAAGACGACTGATCAAACGTTTACGCGCGCTGACGCAGCTGGCACGGCCGTTGATACTGAAATGCCCAACACAGGAGTGAGGGCTCACTGCACGCAGACGCATCGGATACTCTCCTTGCCTTGAAGCCGTGTGGCCCGTTCCGAGTGCGAAACAAGCTCGCGCACAAAATCACGTAAGCTTGGCAATAGCTTTCGAGAGTCAGTGGAACTGCGCTTCGGGTAGCGGTGCGTTCAATCAATGTGGAGATCTGGCTACTGGCCAGCGCCTCACGAACTTCCAGCCCGAGAGGGAAGGACACATCGTCGAATTTTGGGGTGGCAATGCCCCATTTGGTGCAGCTACAAGAAAATATAAGGACGGCGGACAACTTTAGTCGTCGGGTTCGCTGCTCGCGAAGAAGCTCCAACGACGGACCGCGCCTGAACTCAGTTGAACGCCGATTGACCGAGTTCTTGAGGCTGAACGATTGGATCGCGGCACCGGCGAAATAATCAGCTTTGGATCGCTCCCGATTTGTCTCTCGGGAATGCTCCTCGTTTGTCGTAAATCGTGACGGTCACACCGCCTTTATCGGTTATCCAATGGAACTCAAAACGTTTGCCGGCGGCTTTAGGCATCTGGCGTGCCAGCGATGAAGCTGAAGTAACCGAGACGAAAGGGGTCGCCGAAGATCAATGCAGAACGCACGCAAGCAAGGGGTTGACCGACCAGCCCGTGCCACACTTGCGCCGGCGACGAAGGCTGCGGATTGGACAAGGCGCTTCGGCGGTGTCGCGTTGATGTCCGACGACATCAGCTGCCGCGTCTTTCATGCACATCTGTTGTTTCACAAAACGCATGACATCGCTCGCTCCGCGATCGACCAAAAAGCCGATGTGTCGATGGCCGGGGCGATGCGCGAACTCTTCGCTCCAGAGAAGGACAACTCCTAATTCCCGCCTGCCGAGCTTTTTCGGAAGCATTTGTCCAAGCACTTGCCGGCAGCTGGCACTGAAATTGCTCGACGGTACGGAAGCAAATCGTTCACGTCTATGTAGACGATTTTCGGCCAAGGCATGAGGCGCTCTCAACGCAGCAGGTGAGTGATGACTGAACTACATCCCTATTCAGAGGAGTTTTTTGAGTACATTGACCGCCGTGCGCTTTCATCAGCAAAGGAATTCGCAAAGCTTGTTGTGCCGCTGTTGAGCCCTTCTTCTATCCTCGACGTCGGTTGCGGACGTGGTGCGTGGCTTCGCGAGTGGAAGGCGGCCGGCGTCAAAACTGCAAAGGGTGTAGACGGGCCATACGTTCGGCTGGACTCCCTTCACATTCCACGAGAAGATTTCTTCCCTGTAGATCTGTCTACTCCATTTCGTCTAGGCGAAAAGTTCGACTTGGTAACAACTTTCGAGGTCGCCGAACATCTCGATCCATCATGTTCCGACACCTTCACATCTAGCCTTACGGCGCACGCCGATATCATTGCGTTTTCGGCGGCAACACCTGGGCAAGGTGGCGAAAACCATATCAACGAACGGCCCCTTGTGTTTTGGCAAGAACGGTTCTCCTCGCTTGGCTACGAGGCTTATGACGTCATTCGCCTTGCGCTGCAAAACAACAGAGCAGTGGAGCCCTGGTATCGGTTCAATACGATTCTATACGTCAAGGAGGAGCTCGCTGATCTATTGCCGCTCGCAATTCAGAAGACTCGAATCACGCCGAACGGGTTAAAAGAGGTCGGCGATCTGCGTTGGCGATTGCGAAAATCAGTGCTACGCCCCCTGCCGATTTCGGCAGTAACCATGCTTGCGAAGTTAAACTATCGCTGGCTGAATCTGGTTAACCGAAGAAAGCTAGCCAAGGCTTCGCGTTCCGTTCTCAGCTGTTAGGCTTTTCATTTTGGAAGTCATTAGGCCATCGCGGCTAGCTCTCAATGCTTGTTCACGGCTTTACTGTCCGTCAGGGCGTCTTCTGAAGGCAGGTTTTTAGGCCGGTTGTGGCTTCGACACCACGAGATATTTCGTTCGTTCGCTCGAAACTATCCTCTGCATTTGAGCGGGGCTTCGGCATCGGCATGTGCTCATTTCGGATATCGAGATCGGTAGGACCACAGAGCGCCACCGGCCGACATATCAGGATTTCCAGAGGCAGTGGTTTACGGCACATCTCTGCTAATCTCGGTCGAATCATCACTTTCTCCGTTCTTCTGAGCTTATTGCCGTCTTGGATGCATCGGCTCGTATTGCATGGTCTTCGTTGCTGCTGGAACTTCCCGTACGTGCGCAAGCTGCTTCTTGCGAGGACCACTTCACGTCGGCGGCACCCGCGATAGGTCAAAATGCCCAACCTCGGCGCGGCAGCGATGCTTCCCTGTCGTATCCTCAAACTACAAATTTCCGGCTCGATCGTCGGGTTGTTTCGGCGCCCGTCTTCTAGCTAGGTTCTCGATTTGTAAGTGCCTCTAGCCACAACCGTATGAACAAGCCCAACCTCGCGGGGGGAGGAACCCAACATCACGCTTGAGCCGCCGCATATGACGCAGTGGCCGATCGAGACGACGGACAAAGGCGGCCTCTCGTCGAGTCGCGTCGTCCGGCAATGACGATCGGGCTGCGGCATGGAAGCCCCCGGAGCGCAATGGCGCGCGACCAAGGGAGAACTGGTGCTGCCGTTGGCAGACTCCCTTACGCTATCTGATTTGGTAGCTGTCCAAGCGACGTAGCCATTGGTTAAATTGCTTTTACCACGGCGCCGACCCGCAAGCTTTGTACAAGCATCCAGTCCGGTCCAATGTCGCCAAGCTATGCTATCGTGCTGCCTCTCCTGAGCGGTCTGATGCGTATCCAGGGCGGATCAAAATGGCGAACAAAATTCAACAGGGGATCGTCCGCTCTCTCGGTGGTCGCCCGATTGGACGCTCTCGGAAGACTGAGATCGACCTCAATTACATTCGTCAGGATCTGGCGCAGATCATCGTATGGCAGGCCAACGCGCTTGACGAGAATCGGCCGGAGGCGGTCGAGCCGGAGGCGCAAGACCAACCAGCGCTCGGCGCGCAAAAGTGTCGCGCAGCTCGTCGACTGCGGTTCGTTCTTCGAACGCGGCATCGTTCCCATGCCCGTACAGGGGCGGCGATCGCTCCAGAAGCTGATCAAGAACACGCCTGCGGACGGGGTCGTTGGGGGCGTCGCAGCCGTCAATGCCGCACATTGCGACCCGGAAGCCGCTGCATGGTCGTAGCCTATGACCGCACCGCGCGCGCCGGCATTCATTGTCAAATCAAGCAGAGGAAGATCGATCGCATACTGAGGTCGGCGCGCCGTGGCGGATGCCGCCGGTGTTCTACGCGGAAGGCGGGCAGGTTGGCCGACCGATACCTATCGGTTCGGATAACGGGCCTGGATGGGTACAGTATGCCGAGCTTTCCAGCCGGGTACCTGTGGTCGGCGTCGTGTCCGGCTACTGGTTCGGTGGTAATCCGGAGGTGCTGGGCCGCTGCGACATCATCATTGCATCGAGAAGACCTTCATCTGTGCGACTGGGCTGGCCACGATCGAGGGCGGCTGCCTTGTCGGTTATCATCCTGCCGGAGTAGGCCCGATCTCTTTCTAATCGCCAAGCGGACGTCGTCAAAAAGTCAGGAGGAAGCTACGTGCACGGCACAGAAGTACCTGTCTTCGGTTGCTGGTGATCGTGGATGCCGATCTAACTACATTTGCGGTGCGGCAGCGCGCCTGCGGCCTTAGTGCAAAGTATCAGCCACTGGTTGCACGATTCCGACCGCGCGCGGTAGTAGTCAAACCGGGACCAACGTCTGATCAGATGATCATCCGCTCGGTGCCCCCGGTTCTCTTCCACAGACTGAACCCCTAGGATGCTGATGCGGAAGATCATTATAACCGGAGCAGCGGGTCTGGTCGGCCAAAACCTCGTGGCGCGGCTAAAATCGCGCAACGATCTAGAACTTGTTGGCATCGACAAACATAAGGCTAACATTCGCTTGTTTCGCGAAACGCATCTTAACGTCCCAATAATTGAGGCGGATCTCGCACTGCCAGGATCGTGGATTGACAGCTTTGCCGACGGCGATACCGTAGTTATCAATCAGGCCCAGATCGGGGGGAGGCGTTACCAAGACTTCGAAGCTAACAACGTCACGGCCACCAGGAATGTCCTCGCTGCCATGCGAGTCCACTCCGTCCCATATTTCGTTGGAGTATCGTCGTCAGTAGTCAATTCAAAGGCGGATGATTTCTACACCCGATCAAAGAAAGCCCAGGAGGGGCTCTATGTGGCTAGTGATTTACCGCATGTCATCCTTCGTCCGACCTTGATGTTCGGCTGGTTTGATCGGAAGCACCTTGGCTGGCTCCGACACTTTATGGATCGCACACCCATTTTTCCAATCCCGGGCAGCGGCAAGTTTACCCGCCAACCGTTATACGTCGGGGATTTCGTGTCCGTGATTATCGCGGCCATCGAGCACAGAAAAACAGGCACGTTTGATATCTCGGGACTTGATAAGATTTTCTATCGCGACTTGATCGTCATGATTCATGAGATCGTGAAGCCGCGCTCGAGGATCATCCAAATCCCCTATACCTTTTTCTGGGCGCTGCTTTGGCTGTACGAAAAGATCAATAGAAATCCACCGTTTACGACGACCCAGCTTGAGGCCCTGGTTATACCTGAGACATTTCCGGTCATTGATTGGCCAAAGGAATTCGGAGCTAGAGCGACACCATTGGAACGTGCGCTCACCGAAACTTATCTCGATCCTGCATATTCCTCGATCACCTTGGCATTCTAGGAGTTGTGAGCATGAGCCAGATCGCTGTGCTGGGGGCTGGCCCCATGGGGCTCGCAGCCGCGCAACGCGCCGTTACACTCGGCCACAAGGTCGACCTGATCGAGGCTGACGAAAGAGTCGGCGGTATGGCCGCGCATTTTGAGTTTTCCGGGCTCTCGATCGAACGCTTCTACCATTTCGTGTGCAAGTCGGATGCGCCCACGTTTGCGCTGATGCACGAACTTGGTATTTCGAATAAAATACGCTGGGTAGACACTTCCATGGCCTACTTTACTCACGGCAACGTCCACAAATGGGGCGATCCACTTTCCCTGCTGCGCTATCCGCATCTCTCTATGATCGAAAAACTACGCACCGGTCTCCAGATGTTTCTGACGACCAAAGCAAGGGATTTCAGCCGGATCGAACATTTGACCTCGCGAGAGTGGATCGAACGTGGGTCGGGTAAGTCCGTGTACAATAAGTTGTGGAAACGACTTCAGGAACTGAAATTCTATGAATTTGCTGACGAAATCTCGGCATCTTGGATTGCGGCTCGGATCAAACGCATCGGAAATTCGCGCAGGTCAATTTTCCAAGAGCGGCTCGGCTACATTGACGGCGGATCGGAAACGCTGCTCGAGGCTATGGCCGATGATATTCGACGCAAGGGCGGTGGTATCCATCTTAGGACGCCGGTAGAACGCGTTGTCGTGAAAGACGGCCGCGTTCGTCTGGTGCAGGCGGGAGACACGGAGTTTGAAATCGAGGCGGTGATCTCGACCGTGCCAATCCCTCTGGTCAATCATCTCGTGCCCGACTTGCCGCAAGACTGGAAGAATAAATACGCTGCGATCCGAAACATCGGAGTTGTGTGCGTGGTGTTCAAACTGCGTAAGTCTGTGACGCCCCATTTTTGGGAGAACATCGTTGCGGAGGATATCGACATCCCAGGCTTAATCGAGTTTTCTAATCTCCGGCCGCTCGCGGATACGATCGTTTATGTTCCCTATTATTTGCCCGTTACCCAACCAAAATGGTGCTGGAAGGACCAGCAGTTTATCGATGAGGCGTTCGGCTATATCCGTCGTATCAATCCGACGATCCAGCCTAACGATCTGATCGATGCGAACGTTAGCCGCCTTCGTTATGCCCAGCCTGTGTGTGAACCGAATTTTCGTAACAAACTGCCTTCGGTTCAGACTCCGATTAAGGGTCTGCAGATCGCAGACACATGCTTCTATTATCCGGAAGATCGTGGTGTAGCCGAGAGCATCCGCCTTGGCCGCACGATGGCGGAGGCCGCCGAACGATGCTGAAATCCCTTTGAGCAATCCCCAGCGATGGACCATTCGAAATCTTACGCTGCCGATAATCTGTGCGAGGAAATAGTTATGAACGACCTGTTCACTATCTATAGCTCGAGATCTCAACCGCCGTATTACGAAGAGAAGCGCGTTTGGCGGCTAGCTCGCGCGGAATCCTTCGGAGCGAATTCGACGACTGGCTTGTAAATCTTGCGGATTCGTCAACCATATCGGCGCGACCAAGGCACATGGCATGCATCAATCTAAATCCGGACGCGCAGTCGTTCCGATCTCTGGATATCGAAATTTTTAGACGGCCATGATTATTTATAGAACCTAGTGCGGCAAGTTTGCATCGCGCTTACGTCAAGCGAAAATGCGGCTTGCGATGGCCTACCTTCCAATATGCAAGATCTACTTGCAGGTTCCGGTGCCGTGGAAACTCCACAAATTCCTTCGTGGCTAAAAAATGTCCCCAGGTTGGAGACGTGCACCATCGCTGGAGTTGCTGTGAAAAATCGGTTTGCACGATTTTTAATCGTAGGCGTTCTCACTGCGGCAGTAAACATACTAAGTCGTATCTTGATCTCTAAATCCGTGCGCTTTGAGTATGCTGTCGCGCTGGCTTTTCCCATCGCACTGACGTCCGCTTTTCTGATGTCGAAAATTTATGTCTTTCAGGCTTTTGAAGGCTCCGCGCGGCGACAGTATCTCCGTTTCCTGGTGGTGTATTTTGCGGCGTTCGTCCAAGTGTGGCTCGTGAGCATTGGCTTGAGGTATTGGATAACGCCAGCCATCGGGTGGGCGTACCACCTTGAACTCGTTGCTCACACGGTAGCGGTCTGCAGTCCCGTATTCATGACCTATCAAGCTCATAAGGTTTTTACCTTCAGGCAGAGATAGAGAGATCATTCAATGATCTTGCCCGGCGAAATGACGCTCATGATCACGCGCGGATGCGGCACGATGTGTTATCTTGCGCAACAGGTTGCAGCGTGGAAAAAGCGTTTAAAAAGACTCTATCCGGCTTTCCTTGTCATAGGTCCCTTCTGGATCGCCAACTCATGGATACTTATCTCTTCATGCAGCACAATCTGCAGTGCTCGCGAACCACTTAATCATTGTCGACCACGAACACGGCGCCGTTAGCCCACCGCCTTCGCTCGTTATCCGCTCTGCATCGTAGCCACTTTCTGATCCTGCCTGAAGGAGAGAGATTTGAAAATTCCGTTCGGCGGCTCACAGCGGCAAGCCACACCGCTGCGAGCGGCGTGTCGCGCGATTCGTGTTCAGCTTCTGACATCTTACAATGCCCGTCAGACTCACAACACTAGTTGTCTTGAAGCTGCGTGGAGGCTTTCGGAGCGTCATCAGGCGCTTAATGCGCGCGAACGGCAGCTGGCACGGCTGTTGCTATTAGATGCAGCAACACTGATGGAGCGGTGAGTGCACGCAGACGCAAGGCGAGCGATGCTCTCCTTTTCCTTGAAAACGGTGTGCCCCGTTTCTGAGAGAAAAGCGAGTTAGCGCATAAGCCCGTGCAGCGTTTGGCAACTGCTTTGGAGGGCAACATGGTACTGCGTGTGGGGTCGCTGGCTCCTTCGATCAAAGCGGAGAGCTGGCTGCGCGGCCAGCCCCTCACGAGCTTCCAGCCCGGGACAGTGTACATCATCGAATTTTGGGCGACGTGGTGCATGCCATGTATGGCGACGATGCCCCATCTGGTACAGCTGCAAGAGAAATACGAAAATAGTGGACTTCAGGTTGTCGGAGTCGCAGCTCGTGAACGTGCTCGAACTGCGGATGAGGCTCGAACTAGCTTGGAAGCGTGGTTGACCGAAAACCTGCCGGATGTGAACTATCGAATCGCATTCGACTACACAGGCGAAATGAATAAGCTTTGGATCGAACCGAGTTTTTCTTGCGGGATTCCCATCTCGTTTGCCGTCGATCGTGACGGCTACATTGCCTTTATCGGTCGTCCGATGCAACTCGATGACATTTTGCCGAAAGTTCTCGACGGCATCTGGCGCACCAGCAATGATGGTAAATACGCTGATACGGGGTTTCCCTGCGAAAAGCCGTTGGTCGTAGATCTAGACGGATCGTTGCTGCTAACGGATCTACTATACGAGTCGTTTTTAAACGTACTGCCTCTTGGGTTGCACGCGAACCTTGCAGCGCTCCGCGCTCTGGCCGATGGCAAGGCAGCCGTAAAGCATCAGCTTGCCCAGGCATCCGAATTGGACTATACGACGCTCCCGTACAGTACCTGCGTTATGGATCTAGTCCAGGCAGCCAAAGCCCGGGGCAGGAAGGTTTATCTGGCTACAGCAGCCAACGAGAAGCACGCGAAGGCCGTCGCGGATCACTTAGGCGTCTTCGATGGTTGGTTTGCGTCTGACGAAAAAACGAATTTGTCGGGACCTTTGAAGGCCGAGATACTCTCGGCTGTCTTCGGTAAGACCGGGTTTGATTACGTTGGCAACGGTCCCTCAGATTTCCCCGTGTGGGAGATTGCCGATAAAGCCTACGGTATCGACCTTTCCAATTCGGTAAAGACTCGGCTCGTCGAGCTCAAGGGCAATTGCGTCGCGTTAGACAACAGGAATGTGGGCAGGTGGGCGTGGTTCAAGGCCCTGCGGGTCCACCAATACGTCAAGAACCTCCTGGTTTTTGTGCCATTGCTGGCCTCCCATCAATTTACGTTGCCTAACATCATCACAGATGTGATCGCCTTTCTAGCTTTTTGCGCTTGCGCGTCAGCTGTCTACATCCTCAACGATCTACTAGATCTTAGGGATGATCGTGCGCACTCTAGCAAGCGCGCTCGACCCTTTGCGAGTGGCCTTCTCCCACTTCGGACCGGTTTGCTTGTGGTTCCGGGGCTTCTCCTATTTTCCCTTATGCTAGCAACCACAATCTCGCTTAAGTTTGTCGGCGTATTGGTAGGCTATTTTCTATTAACAAGTGCTTATTCTATCTATTTGAAACGCAGGATGCTTCTGGACGTTATTGTGTTGGCAATGCTCTACACGACACGCATTGTTGCAGGTGGCGTGGCAGCTGAAATTCAAATTTCGCAATGGCTTTTCATTTTCTCTATGTTCATCTTCACATCGCTCGCGCTAATCAAACGGTACGTTGAACTGGCGACGAGGCTCGACCAGCGCCTCTCTAATCGTTCAGGTCGTGACTACAGGATCGGCGACCTTGATATCGTTGCCGCCTTAGTTGCTGCGGCTGGCTTAAACGCTGTCACGATCTTTGCACTCTATATTAGATCTCCCGATGTGCAGATGCTCTATCGTCATCCCGACACATTGTGGCTCATCTGTCCAATTCTTCTCTATTGGATAGGAAGGGCGCTCATGATGGCACACCGCCGTTTAATGGATGATGATCCTATTGTCTTTGCGCTGAGCGACCCTATCAGCGCAATTGCCATCGCCTCGATGGTCGCCGTAGTTATCGTTGCCATTTGACGCATTCGAGAGTTTC
Organism: Bradyrhizobium sp. CB3481; assembly: GCF_029714305.1. NCBI lineage: Bacteria > Pseudomonadati > Pseudomonadota > Alphaproteobacteria > Hyphomicrobiales > Nitrobacteraceae > Bradyrhizobium > Bradyrhizobium sp. CB3481. The sequence goes on along the minus strand of NZ_CP121647.1, from coordinate 5,356,579 downwards.
TAGTTGCGCCGAAATCCTGCTTTATTGCGAGCTGAGCGAAACATGAGGACCTCAGGACAGTGACAGCGATTTCGGGTTGGGGCCGGTATCCCATTATCGACTCCGAAATGATCCATCCCCGTACAGCCGATGCCGCCCGACGCGCGACGGCACAGGGCGATCAAGCCGTCGCCCGCGGCAATGGCCGGGCCTACGGGGACGCAGCCATCGGCATTCGCCAGACGATCGCGCTTACTCACCTCAATCGGATACGAACTTTCGATCCGAAGATGGGTCGTGTGACCTTGGAGGCCGGCCTGCTTCTCTCCGACGTGATTGCGACGTTCCTGCCGCGCGGATTTTTTCCCTATGTCGTTCCCGGCACAAGTTTCGTTAGCATTGGCGGCGCTATCGCGGCCGACGTCCACGGCAAGAACCACCACAGTGAGGGCGGCTTCGGTGGCTATGTAGATAGCCTGTTATTGGCGCTGCCCACGGGCGAAACGCTTCTCGCTTCGCGTGACGAGCATCCCGATTTGTTTCGCGCGACAATTGGCGGAATGGGGTTAACCGGTACCATTCTCGAGGCGACGATCAGGTTGCGTTCCGTCGAGACAGGCTGGGTCGTCCAGCGGACCATCGTGGCCGATTCTCTCGGTGCTGCCATCGCTGCACTGGAGAGTAGCGAGAGCGTCACTTACTCAGTGGCATGGATCGACTGCTTGGCGCGCGGTCCCCATCTCGGCCGCTCGCTGATATTTCTTGGCGAGCATGCCGCTTCTGAGCAACTCGATGAAAAGCAGGCCGCAAATCCCTTTCCGCTGCGAAAACGTTTTTTGTCGATGCCGGTCGATGCTCCCTCGTTCGTGTTGAACAATAGGACCGTTGCGGCCTTCAACGAGCTCTATTTCCGGGCCGGAGCACGCAAAGTAGACTCCCGCACTCTGCTCCCCGCTCATCTCCACTTTTTTCCGCTCGACGCAATCGGCAACTGGAACAGGATCTATGGTCGGCGCGGCTTCGTTCAGCACCAAAGCGTGCTTCCTTCCAAGAATGCCGAAGCCACCTTGGCCGAAATGCTCGAACGCATCGCGAGACGCGGCGGATCCTCGTTTTTGGCCGTTCTGAAGAAGCTAGGCGCGGGAAGCGGCTCCCTGTCTTTTACAATGCCGGGCTACACCCTGGCGCTGGACTTTCCGATCGCGGGCGATACGTTTTCCTTCCTCGATGAGCTGGACGAACTCGTCGTCGCCGCAGGAGGCAGGCTGTATCTGGCTAAGGATGCCCGGCAATCACGAGCGACCTTTGAGGCAGGCTACCCTGATCTGTCTTTCTTTCGCGAGATTAGACGGACGATCAACCCGTCCGGAAAATTGCAGTCGCGCCTTGCCCAGCGAATTGGAGTTTGAGAGGAATAGATGGATGATGCCAAAAGAGCCGTTCTTATTCTGGGGGGCACGTCGGACATTGCCAGGGCGACAGCACATGTCTTTGCCAAGGGCGGGTGGACAGTTCGGCTCGCCGGACGCTTCCTGCCTGAACTTCAGCGCGACGCCAACGATATTTCGGCTCGCACAGGTCGCCAGGTTACCATCCACCAATTTGACGTGCTTGATACGGGTTCATTTGTCGCCTTCGTCGACGCGCTGCCCGACCTTCCGGATGTCGTAATTTCGTTTGTGGGCCTCGTTGGCGAGCAGCCGCGCGCCGAAATCGATCTTGATTATGCTCGACAGATCATGCGCTCAAACTATGAGGGCCCGGCGCTGATCCTCAGTCTCTTTGCGGAACGATTTGTCGGACGCGGACATGGGTCCATTGTCGGAATCTCGTCTGTTGCGGGAGATCGAGGACGGGGCTCCAACTATTTCTATGGTTCTGCGAAAGCGGGGCTCACGGCGTTTCTTTCCGGCTTGCGCAATCGCCTGGCGATCGACAGCAGCATTCATGTGATGACGGTCAAGCCCGGTTTCGTGCGAACCAGAGTGACGGACCATATGAAACTGCCGGCGATCTTCACGGGTGACCCGATCGAGGTAGGCGAAGCAGTGCTGAATGGCCTTAACCGACGCAAGAACGTAATTTACGTTCGATCCATCTGGTTTTTGGTGATGCTGATCATCCGCCTAATGCCGGAACGGATTTTCAAGCGACTTAAGTTGTGAAGGCGAGGCGGTAGCTCGGACGTGATTGGGTACTGGTTTTCAGATGTTGCAATGATAGCGCCCATCCGGCGGATATTCGAAGCGCGGATCGGCGCGGAGTGGCTCAATTGCCTGCTCCTGCATCTTAGCGACCGACGCGACGCGAACTCGGCCCAATCAGCAGGGTCAGAATGACAAGGCCGACGCGACGGAGCAAAACACACCACAGGTTCTCGTGCCGCAAATAGGGCCCACCAAATCGCCCGAGCGCGACGCCATCAGGTCGAATAGTCCGGCACGCGGAAGCTCTAGCATCCGCCCAGTGTGCCGCGCCGGAGGTCGTGACCTGCTGAGCTTCTTTCGCGCCCCTTTCCCAAGACGGCTGAATTCGTCGCCCAACTCCGTTTCTGTGGATCGGGCCCGACAAGATGACCGAGCGCCCCAAGTAGCCAGCGCTGTCTGTAAAGTGACCTTGCCCCACCGGCTCAATCTAGTTTGAAGTTCGCTCTGGCCCAGACGAGGACCCCGAGCATGAAGCGCAACCGCTTTCGGAAGAGTAGATCATCGGGATTTTGAAGGAGCACGAGGCCAGCGTTTCGGTCGCCGATCTATCGCAAGCAAGCCGTCAGCGACGCCAGCACCTACAAATTGAAATCCAACTTTGGCAGGATGGAGGTCTCGGAGGCCAAGCGGCTGAAGACGCTTCAGGATGAGAACACGCGGCTGAAGCGGCTTTTGGCCGACGCTATGCTGGATAACGCAGCCTTGAAGGATCTCTTTGGGAAATTATGTATGGTCCGCCCCGTCCGTGCAAGGGGTCGTAACAGCAAAAATGACGCTTCCAGTTGCATAAATGTATCCGGCCTCTCGCGAGTGGACTGCTGTTGCAGCCAGGCCATGATGAGATCCGCGCACGCCGTTCCCAATAAATGGTTCGGGCACGAAGCCCGCTTTTTTGCACAGGGCTTACGGCATGTTGATCCACTGTTTCGTCATCACTGTTCCCGAGCCTTGCAATCGAAGCCAGAAGCGTCAGGTCAAAGCAGGATCTCTGCGTTCGTAGAGAGCTCCGGGCTTGTTCAAGACCACCCAGACAATGCGGGCCATCTTGGCGGCTAGAGCGACAACGGCCTTGTTCGGATGCATCCGAGCCTGGAGCCCGTCGAGCCAGCTTCCTAAGCGATCACGCGTCCGGTCCAGATGCCGGAAGCAGGATCGCGCGCCATGCACTAGAAGCTTTCTCACATAGCGATTGCCGCGTTTGCTGACGCCAAGCAACGTCTGTTTTCCGCCGGTCGAGTATTGCCTGGGCACTAACCCCAGCCAGGCAGCAAAGTCGCGGGCCTTGCGAAACTGCAGCCCATCACCGATCGCGGCAAGTACAGCGGTCGCACCCAGTGCGCCGATACCAGGGATTGTCATTAGCCGGCGTGTGACGTCCTCTCGATCGGCGACCGCTTCGATCTCCTGTGTCACTTCGCGGATCCGCTCTTCGAGGCGGCGGAGATCGGCGAAGAGATCGCCGACCAGGCGACGCATCACTGGTAACAAATCGTTTCCTTCGTCATTCAAAGCGCGCGGCAACTCGAGTTTGAATATTCCGGCACCCTGACGCAAAGCTACGCCGTACTCGAGGCAGAAAGCCCGCATCTGATTGATCAGGCGTGTCCTCGAGCCGACCATCTGGTCACGGATTCGATGCAGCGCTTGAAGATCGACCTGGTCCTCCTCCTTCACGGCGACGAAGCGCATCGTCGGGCGCGTCGCGGCCTCAGCGATCGCCTCGGTGTCGATGATATCGTTCTTGTTTGACTTCACGTAGGGCTTCACGAATTGCGCGGGGATCAGGCGCACCTTGTGACCAAGTGCCTGTATCTTCCGGGCGAGCCACTGTGAACCGGCGCAGGATTCCATGCCAACTATGCTTGGCTGTGCGCGAGCAAAGAACTGAAGAAGGGTGTCCCGTCGACAGCGAACTTTCTGAACAGGTGTGCCGTCGCAGCTCAGGCCAACGACGTGGAACAGGTTCTTGCCAATGTCGATTCCATAGACAGCTGCAGGTTGCGGCAAATTGCGATGGGTCATGATGCTCTCCTCTTTTGATCTGACCTTCCCATCATGAGGGAGGAGGACGGGGCGGACCATCCCATAACGTCCGCGGCCTAGCGGAAAGCTATCGCGCATCTGCGGGAATCCTTCGGGATGAGCGAACGGCGGGCGTGTAAAGCCATCGCCTGTTGCCGCATGACCATGAGATACCGGATGGCCAAGTCGCACGATGCCGGCGCTCCTGGGCGATCGCTCGCGTGCGTTGGCGAAGGCCTGCGCCGCTTCGGCTATCGACGCCTTCGCGTGCTGCTTAAGCGGCAGGGCTGCCTGGGTCAACCACATGGCCTAATCGCACGAGGCTTTTGGACGTATCGCAAAAGGAGACGGAGATTTGCGTTATCGACGGTGACGGTCGGCGCACTTGGCGGGGCAAATGCCCGTCGGAACCGGAGTGCATCGCAATGGCGCTGCACGAGCACGCTCCAGACGCGGTTCGGGTGGGCATGGAAACCGGGCCGCTGGCGATCTGGCTTTGGCTGCGCGCTCTCGACGTTCCAATCGACTGTATCCACGCGCGCCATGTCGCGGCGGCGTTCTCGCTGCAAGTTAACAAGACCGATGTGAACGATGCGTTCGGGATCGCGCAAGTGGTGCGCTCCGGTTGGTACCGGCCCGTCGCTATCAAGAGCCTGCAGAGCTGTCGTGTCCGAGCCCTGCTCTCAGCCAGAAGCGAACTCGTGACGATTCGAACGACGCTTTACAATCAAGTTCGTGGTCTACTGAAGACCTTCGGCGTGGTGCTCGCAGCCGGTAAGGGGGAACGTTCGAGCGCGCAGTCCTGACGCGATGTCCGGCGGACCCTTTGATCCGAAGCGCCATTGACGCGCTGCTTGAGGCTTGGCGTATTGCGGGAGAGCCCAGGCAGAGGCTCGATTCGCAGCTTCTACGTCTCGCGCGCACCCATAAGGCCTGCCAGCGGATGATAACGATCCCCGGTGTAGGCGCGATTACTGTTGACGTTCACGACGGCCGTAGACGATCCTAACCGCTTCTCCCGATCCACCGATGTCGGAGCGTTTCTCGGCCTGACACCTCGGCGCTATCAATCCGGCGAGTTCGATATCTCTGGCCGGATATCCAAGTCAGGCGACCGCATGGCCCGAAGCCTTTTGTTCGGGGCGGCCAACGCGCTCATGACGCGCGTGCGCAAAGCTAGTGCACTCCGCCGTTGGGGGCAGCAATTAATGGCTCGGATCGGGTCGCGAAAGGCGAAGGTTGCCCTGGCGCGCAAACTCGCCATCATCCTGCGCCGTATCTGGCTGGATGGCACGGAGGTCGCGGCGGCGCCGGCTAGCTGAGCCTAGCCTAGCTAGCTGTGAGCTTTCAGGAGGTTGTCCATTCGGCCCTGACCGAGGAAGCTGAGGTTGCTGAAGCTTCAGATTCCGAGGGGAGAACCGAATGGACACCCATAAGAATGCGCCTCTGACGCCGAAAGGTCGAGAGGCGATGGTGCGGAGCGTCATCGAAGGTGGCCTGACCAACGCCGCAGCAGCGCTGAAATTTAGCGTTTCGGCGAAGACGGTGGCCAAATGGGTCAAGCGCTTCCGTGCGGAAGGCGTGAGTGGGTTGCGTGATCGCTCCTCAAGGCCCCTTTCATCGCCAAGCCAAACCCAGCCTGCCACATGCGCCGCAGTCGAGGCTTTGCGCCGGCATCGCCACACCGGCAAGCAGATCGCCGCCGAAGTCGGGATCTCTCCGGCGACCGTCAGCCGCATCCTGCGTCGGCTCGGGCTAAACAGGCTCGCCGCGTTGGAGCCCGCCGAGCCGATCCGCCGCTATGAGCGCGAGCACCCTGGCGAGCTTATTCATCTCGATATCAAGAAACTCGGCCGGATCGGGTCGGCGGGACATCGCATCACCGGGCGGTATCCAGGCGCGATCAACCGCCACCATGGCATCGGCTGGGAGTTCGTCCATGTCTGCATCGATGATGCTTCGCGCGTCGCCTTCGTGCAGGTCATGCCCGATCAGCGCAAGGAAAGTGCTGTAGCTTTCCTTGAGGCCGCCGTCGCTTATTTCGCCAGGCTCGGAGTCCGTGTCGAGCGTGTGATGACCGACAATGGCTCGTGCTACCGCTCAAAGAGCTTTCGAGCAGCTTGCAAACGCCTCGGCCTTCGCCAAATCTTTACTAGGCCCTATACGCCCAAGACCAACGGCAAGGCCGAGCGCTTCATCCAAACCGCGCTTCGCGAATGGGCTTATGCGCAGGCCTACCAGAACTCAGACCAGCGAACGGCCGAACTGCCCAACTGGCTCCATCGCTACAATTGGCACCGGCCCCATGGTAGCCTGAAGGCCAACAACACCCATCAGCCGACTCGGTTTAGCCGGGAACAACCTCTTGAGGCTCCACAGCTAGCTAAGCCAGTATCTCTGTAGATCGTCCTGGAAGGACGCTGCCTGGATTATCCCGGAACTTCTTGGGCGGCTTCAGACCGCGGGAATCACATGGGGAGATCCACTGGCGAGGGCCATGATGAGGCGGCACATTCCTCCGACCTCGAAGACGACAAGGTCCGGTACCCAGGGCAGTTGACAGCGATTAGACGACAAGAAGCTGTTTCGGCTCTGCCGAGAACGGAAGCTCGCGATGCGTCGCCGCCGCGGCCGCAAGCGGGCGATCGGGACTCGGACGCCTATGATGGTGCCGATGGTCCCAACGATCGCTGGTCGCTCGACTTCGTCTCGGATCAGCTCACCGACGGCCGACGCTTCCGCATCCTGACCCTGGTCGACGATTGCACCCGCGAGTGTCTGGCTCTGGTAGCCGACACTTCGCTGTCGGGCACCCGGGTGGCCCGGGGACTAGACCGGCTGATCGTCGAGCGCCGCAAGCCCAAAATGGTGGTCAGTGACAACGCCACCGAACTCACCAGCAACGCGATCCTGACCTGGGCGGATCAGAGCCGCGTCGTCTGGTACTACATCGCGCCCGGCACGCCTATGCAGAATGCGTTCATGACAGCTTCAATGGCCGCTTACGGGACGAGCTGTTGAACAAGACGCTGTTCACGTCACTGCTCCAAGCCCGTCACGCTCGGATGCTGGAGGGCCGACTACAATGGTACCCTCTGGCGCGATCGGGAATTACCAAGAGCATAACAGAGACCGAGACAAGGTGGGCCGCCTGAGATGGCACACGTTTGCGGCACCCTGATGCACTCGAGCCTGGCGGTGACAATCGAAGAGCTGCCGCTTGGACTGAGGCTGTCGAGGGAGCCGGAAGAAATTCAACAGGACCGCCGCGCGTAAGAAGAAGATCAATCCAACGCGCGTTGCCATCGAGAAGAAGGAGAGCATTCAGTGGCTGGACAGTATCCTGCAATCCACGGAGCTGCTGGGCGATCCGAGACGATGGGCCCATTTAGGTGATCGCCAGCCGGGAGCGAGTCTTCCATAGGTAACGGCAACGTCGCTCGTGAAGCGTAGACAGCGGGTATCAAAGCCCTGTGGCAAAGCCTCAAAATTATGATCGTGCTGGAGCCTTCGCCGTGTTGGGTCCGGGGGCAGCACCGGGAAAGACGGTATGGCCCGGCTCATCGGTTCGGCCGGAGTCGCCGAGCAGGGGGATGGGTCACCCGGAAACCTAGGAAATCCCGTTCGTGTCCACATGGAAAGCTGGCGCGGAGCACCGGCCTCAACAATGTTCCAGGCCGGATGTCCCGACTTGGCGGGCATCGGGAGCGCGCATGCGAACACGAAATAACAAGGCATGTCGAATCCGGAGGCGAAGGACATAAGTTGACGGACATACGCAGCGGGCAGTCGTAGCGGCTTCGTAGTACTGAGGAAGGCAGGGAACTGGGCTTACCGGGACACGCTTGAGGGAAGGGAACGCTAAGTCCCGCAACCTGTCCATGAAACGAATGGATAGCCGATCTGGCAAGGAAACAAGCCGGGACAGCCGGTCGCAGACAGGTCGAGGTCGGCCACGATACAAATAGTCGAGCACGGCGTCGCCCGAATCCTGGGGTAACGGAAGCCTTGTCTCGCGACCACCCTTGCCATCCACCGAGAGCGTTGCCTGTTGCCAATCGATATCGTCGAGGCAAAGCGTGACGATATTGCCGGCTCGTAAGCCCAGACGCGCTAAAAGAAGCAGAATGGCCCGATCCCGAAGGCTGGCGGGGTGGCCGAATCGCACGTCGCGATCAGTCGATCCACATCGGTGGAATCGATGTAGCGCGGTAGCGCCGACAAACGCACTGCGGAATGACCGGCACGGCCTGGTCGAGCCCTGCTCGGCAGAGCCCGCGCGCACTGAGAAAATGCAGGTAACCTCTCAACGCCATAGCCATCTCTTGACGTAGGCCATTGAGGCTCGAATCGTCTCCGCGACAATCACCGCGCGGATAAGATCAGCGTTGTATCGTCCTGGCATGGTTCCAAACGCCGGCAGCATCCGCATGACCATGCGGCGTGCGGTTGATCGTCCGGTCCAGATGCCGCGATGCCGTCGCAGCCACTGCTGGAATTCGCATACCTGCTGATTGGTCGCCGGGTGCGCGACGCGCGCTGCACAATCCCGCGCTTTGCCAAAAACTCGACAAACCTGCGCGCCCGCCTCACATACTTTGCTGAAAACGGTTTAGTCGTCGAGTGCCGAGACAACGGCAATGATGTCGCGCAAAGCGAAGCAGGACATCCTCGCTATTTTTGCCGATCGCGAGTTCTGCCTTCACGAGCCAGCAGACGAAGTGACGAGCAGAAGCCTCGTAGCCGCCCACAGTAAGGCAGGAATGTCCCTGCGCCCGTAGATCGGCCACAAACTCCGTTGCCAGCGGGGCGAGTTCGCCCGCATCCATGCTGCGCTGACGAATGCAGCGACTTTGCTGCGGCTTGGCCATAGTCGGCCTCCTCTCGTTGCCATTAAGACAGCGAGGGAAACCTCGAATTATGCTGAGTCAGAACCCTCCGGCTTCGGTGTAAACTGTTGATAGCAAGGAAAATTGCGGTCAGCTACAGCCAACTCTGCATAATCATATGCTCCAAATCAATCCGCAGCTCCGTGTGGCCAATCGCGAGCCACACCCGTACGCCCGCGGGAAGCGTGCGTGTTTCGGGAATTCCCGGACGTGGATTCGGCTAATTCGCGGACAGCGATTTCAGTAATTCCGGGACGTGGATTCCGCTAAATCGCGGACAGTTGTGGAGGCTGGTTTTTCGGGAGCGCCGTTCAGGCAATGTTCTCTCTCAAGCTGATTGAGAGGGGCGATGCCGAGACGGAAGCAAGCGAAACGAACCACTGTGAAGGACCTACGATCGATCCTGAGGCTGACGTACGAGCAGGGCCTGTCGGTTCGAGCGATCTCGGAACGGCTTCAGATCAGCAAGACCTCGGTTGCCACCTACCTGCTGCGGGCGCGTGAAGCGGGTTTAAGCTGGCCGCTGCCGCCGATTTACGAGAGCGAGACGGCGTTGCAGCGGGCTCTGTTCCGGCGGGTCGGGCGGCCGCCGCAGGACTTGAGCGAACCTGAGTGGCCGCGGGTGGCGCAGGAGCTCAAGCGCAAGGGCGTGACACTGACGCTGCTGTGGCAGGAGTACCGGACGGCGCATCCCCACGGCTATGGCTACACGTGGTTCTGCGAGAAGTTTGCCGCCTATCAGCGCCGGGCGAACCCGACCTTCCGCCACCGCCACGCGGCGGGTGCGGTGATGCAGACCGACTATGCCGGCCCGACGGTCGAGGTGATCGATCCGCAAACCGGCGAGATCCGTCAGGCGCAGATATTTGTCGCGGTGCTCGGGGCCTCGTCGCTGATCGCTATGGGGAGCTTCGGTCAGCGACTACCAGATTGGATCGAAGGCCAGACCCGGGCCTTGTCGTACTTCGGCGGCGTTCCCAAAGCGATCGTCTGCGACAATCTGAAGGCCGGAGTGGTCAAGGCATTCTGGTTCGAGCCGACGCTCAAACCTTTGCCGCCATGGCCGAGCACTACGACACGACGATTTTGCCGACCCGCAGCCGCAAGCCGCGCGACAAGGGCAAGGTTGAAGGCGCGGTATTGATTGTCGAGCGCTGGATTTTGGCACGGCTGCGCCACCGGCGGTTCTTCAGCCTGACCGATCTCAATGACGCGATTGGCGAGTTGCTCGAGGAGCTGAACAACCGGCCGATGCGCCATATCGGCAAATCCCGCCGGCAGCTGTTCGAAGAGATCGAGAGCGACGCACTGGCGCCACTGCCGAGCGAGCCATTCGAATACGCCGAGTGGAAAACCGCCAAGGTACATCCCGATTATCACGTCGAAGTCGACAAGACCTTTTACTCGGTGCCGCACCGGCTGATCGGCCGTCGGGTGGACGTCCGGCTCACCTATCGGGCTGTCGAGATCTTCCAGGATCACACGCGTATCGCCAGCCATGTTCGCCGTTCCCAGCGTGGTGGCCACGTCACGGTGAATGAGCACATGCCCAAGGCCCATCAGCGTTACGCCAATATGACGCCCGCAGTCTTGATCAGGATGGCGGGGCGAATCGGCGTCAACGCCGCTACCCTGGTCGAGCGGATGATGCGCGAGCGCCCGCATCCCGAACAGGGTTATCGCTCCGCTATGGGGATCATCGCTCTGGCGCGGCGCTACGAGCGCAGTCGGCTGGAAGCGGCCTGCGAGAGGGCGCTCGTCATCAACGCGATCAGTTACTCCTCCGTGAGCGCCATCCTCAAATCCGGGCTCGACCGCACGAGCCCCGCCACCGAACCTGTCAAAGCCGCGCCCTCACACGCCAACATCCGTGGCGGCACCTATTATCAATGAAGGAAAGGACTATCGTGATGCTGACCCATCCAACCCTCGACCAGATGCAGGCGCTCGGCCTTGACGGAATGGCGGCCGCCTACCGGCAGCTGGCCGAACAGGACAGTGCCGCCGATCTCAGCCGGGATGAGTGGCTCGGTCTGATGCTCGATCGCGAAGCCGCCATGCGCGCTGACAGACGCCTAACCAATCGCCTCGCTGCAGCCAAGCTCCGCTTCGTCGATGCCTGTATCGAAGATATCGACTTCGCGTCCCGGCGCGGGCTTGACCGGCGCAACACCCTGCAGCTGGCGCAAGGCGCCTGGCTGAAAGCCCACGAGAACCTCATCCTCACCGGTCAAACGGGGACCGGCAAAACCTGGTTGGCCTGCGCCCTCGGACGCCAAGCGGCCAGGCTCGATCATTCCGTCCTCTATCTGCGTGTGCCGCGCCTGTTCGAAGACCTCGCTATGGCCCGTCTCGACGGTCGCTTCCCGCGCCTCATCGACAAGCTGGCACGTGTTCAGTTGCTCATTCTCGACGACTGGGGAACCCACACCCTTAACGATCAGCAACGCCTCGATCTCCTCGAAATCTTCGAAGAGCGCTACAGGCGCAAATCCACCCTGATCACCGCCCAGCTGCCCGTTGCCCAATGGCATGACATGATCGGCGAGCCGATGACTTCATGATGCCTCCTTCTTCGAACGCTTGGTGCGTCGTACCCGATTGCGAAGCTGACTGATTTGTTCGTTTGAGAGCTCGATCTGCCATGGCTGGCCTTTGGCTAACTGACGACCTGCCAGCAATCCGCGTGCAAGATAATCGAACACTGTTTGCGGGGTTACTCCAAGCTCAGCCGCTGCGCCCTGAATCGAGAAGCTGCCGTCGGGCCAGCGCATCGGATTCTCGTCCTTGCCGTTGATTTTGACAGTGGGAATGCCCCAGCGGGTGCGCAACAGCCAGACGTTCTCGCCTTTGAAGGCGCAGCCTCGGGCCGCGACAAAGCCTTCCTGATTGAGTATTGCCGCGATCTCGCCATCCATTTTGTGTTCAGCATTCAACTCGACGATCCGTTGCCGCAACCGATCAATGTCGATGTAGTTGCGGTAGGTATGAACGCGCCGTTGTACGTGATGCTCGCTGGTTGCGCCGGTCTGCCAGACGATCTTGAGCCACACCTGACCTCGGCTCCGCTTCTGATCAAGAACGACTTCGCGGATGACAAATCGCAGAATGCGCTTGCGATCGGCTGCCGACGTGGTGGCCGCATTCCAAATCCGCGGCAGGTTCTCGCCGAGCGTTTGTAGTCCTGCGCGTTCCGCCGGGCCAATCAGAAGCGGCTCTTGCGCGCGCCAACGCGCATGCTGCTGCTCGACCGTCTCGACGACACGCAGCTTCTCTTCCCAAGCCCGCTCAAGTGAGCGCGCCACAAGACGGTTCTCGGGCTCGACGGCGTCATACTGACGCCGGGCGCGCTCGGCCTCGTAGCGGGCGCGCTCCACGCGAAGCGCCCACTGACGCTCGAGCTGGCGACTCTCTTGCTCCAGTTGGCCCGCCGCCGCGAGTGCGATCTCAATCTGATCCGGCACCAGGGCGTCGAGGAGCATCCGTTCGACCAGCGCGTCAACCGCCAAGGCCCGGACTTCCTGACACAGTGCACTACCTTGCTGGTCCCGATCCGACCGGCAGCAATAGACCGGATAGTCGGCATTCGGGCCCGTGTAGCGCATGCTCATGCGCCGTCCGCAACGGCCGCAGATCGCAATTCCTTGTAACAGCGCTGCCCCCTTGCACGTACGCCAGAGTGTCCTGCCTCATAGCGGAAGACGTTATCTGCCAGTCGCCCCTGATTGGCCATGAACTGCTCCCAGCTGATATAGCCTGGGTGAGCGGCGTGGAGGCAAACCGCCCAGTCGGCGATCGCCACCTTGACCGTTCCCGTCAGCGATCCCGGTTGGCATCGGCTCGGATCCTTTTGCCGGCGGCCATAAACATACGCCCCAGCATAGGCCGGATTTTGAAGGATACTAAGGACGCGTGCACTATCTGGCGCACGCCAGACGACCTCGTGTGGAGCTGGTCCAAGCAGCGGTCGAACCGGCAAGGACAATCCGTTCCGGTCCAAGTAACGCATCACACGGCGGGCGCTTTGCAGTTCCTGGAATTTGGCGAACACAAGGCGAAGGCGGGCCTGCACCTCCTCATCGGGATTGAGAATAATTGTGCCGGCTCGATCATATGCGAGCCCGGCCGGCAGGGGCAGCCGCAGTTCGCCCCGTGCCGCCTTCTGGCGTTCTCCTTGGTGAAGGCGCATCCGAAGCTGATGCAGCTCCGCCTCGCTCATGATGCCGGACAAGCCCAACAGCAGGCGGTCGTGGTAGGCGCGCGGATCGTAAAGCCGCTCGCCATCCGCAATGAGCACGCCGAACACCGAGCACAGCTCGAGAAGCTGATGCCAGTCCCGGTTATTGCGGGCCAAGCGAGAAGCGTCGAGGCTCACCACAAGGCCGGCGTTGCCAAGGCCGATCTCGGCAATGAGCTTCTGGAAACCACGACGATCCACAGCGCCAGCACCGGATTTGCCCAGATCCTCGTCAATCACCTGGACGCGCTCGGGCGGCCAGCCCAGACCGATGGCGCGATCGACGAGGCGGTACTGCAGCTCGGTGCTCTCCTGGTGTTGGCGCACCTGGTTCACGGATGACTGCCGCACATAGACATAAGCCAGTTTAGCTCGGTGCGCAGTCGTGAGCCGCTCGTCAGCGACGTTCAAGCTGATCAGCACGACCAGTCCCCTTCCGGGCGTGCCGGGAACCGCTTGCATTCGCCGCAGCAGCGTGGCGAGGATTTGAGCGATCTGGGTTTGCGTCGCGGTCGACAGATTCGGCCACAGGCGCGGAATGTTGGCCGTCGGGCGGCCGGGTGGATTTGCCGGCGTCGGCAGGGGTCGATACGCAACGCGACCTCGAAGCGGTCGGTGGGTCATCGCGAATCACCTTCTCGTCGAGAAGGCTCAGACTCGCGCTCAAATGTTGCATCAATGGGATCAGCGTACGTGCACTGATGCGCGGCAGATCGGCGGCATTCGGGCGGGAAGTGATCGTCTCGGCAAGATCCGTCGACGCGATCCGAACCGCCCGCGGCCGGCCGTCCGGCAGCGCGACAACGACGTAGGCAGGACCGCGCCCCGACCGCTCCTTGAGCACCTCAAGCCGGTGCCCAAACAGAAAATGATGCGGGTCGGTGATCGTGACGTGAGACACGAGCCGCTCAAGAATAGGGGTATACTGCCGTGTTCGGCGAGCCCACCATCGCCGATGCCATCCTCGACCGGATCATCCACAACGCCCACCGTATCGCGCCCTTGAAGGGGACAGCATGCGAAGGAAAAAAGCCGCGCGACCCTTGACCGACGTCGAAAATAGCGAAACCAATACCAATTGACTTTAACAACCAGGCAACCAAAAGCCAGCGCCGCCACGCTGTCCGCGACTTAGCGAAACTGCTGTACTTTAGTTAGCGAAACCGCTGTCCCGTTTTTGCGAAATACGCCGGAAGCGGGATCATTGGCGCCGCTCGCTCCGATCCGCGGCCGCAATCACAGCAGACACAATGGCTGCTTCGACCGAACCGCTGATCCGAAACCGCGTCCGCTCGCGAACTCAATTTCGATCATTTCCAGGTGGCGGCGCTCAGACCTGCTCGTCCGCTATCGCAACCGATGCAAAGGAACGTCGTTGGCTGGCGCACCGCTTGGCCGCCCATCGAGATCACCGTCCGCGTACCTGTCATCGCCAAAGATGCAGCAGGTTCGGATGTATGTCATGCGGGTGAGCGACTTCGACCACGGTCGTCTCAGGCGCCAGACTCTCCTCGATGATACGATGCTTCTCCGCCAGCGTCCAACGCTGCCGCCGTTCCGGACCAGACAAAAACCCTACTGTCGATACACGTGCCCTTAACGTGCGAGTAAATGGGTGCTATGTCACAAACCGGCGGCCCTCGGAAGGGGGCCTTCAGCGGAAGCTTGAAAGCTTCCGGCTGTGCCGCAAGGCATATAGGCGACCTCCGCCGGTGCCATCCGCGGTTTGAACTTGTCGTCCATAGATGCGGGCCCACGAGATTCCGTACCGCTTTGATCGCGAGATTGGCCGTTGAAGGTGATGGTCGTGTCGAAGGTACTTGAACTCGACATTCACACCAAATTCCTGCGCAATGTCTTGAACAGCCGCCAAAGTCTGTCGTTCGGCGAAGTCCTGCACGCTGGGTAGGGAGATCCTGACGATAGCGGCCAGTTCAACGTGATCGGGAATGATGTGGTAGGCTTGAGCGGCCGCTCATGGTGACGGAGATCACGAGCGCATCGAAGGAGGTCATATTGCGCGAGACAAGATTTTCAGGCCAACGATGATTTGTGCTGCACCTAGCCTTTACGACAACGTCGAACTCGTCAAGCGCGGCCATCATCGGGCCGTCGCAAACAACGGTCCCTGATCCCTTCCTGAACCATCCTTTGCCCAAGCCACGACACGATGATGTTAAAATCCTTGTCGCCCTTTGTGTAGGACTCATACATAACGCCGGCCTTGTTGAACGCCTTTTGGTCTCGGCGGCGAGACCCTTGCCGTATGTCGTCCTTGAGGATCGCGATGTTTTTGCGCTTGAAGTTCTTGGCGATGCAGTCGCCGTCAACCGCGCCATGCTGATCGTCGCAGCCGCAGACGCGGGCGACGTTCCACAGCCCTCGCCCCTGAAAGTCGGATTGGTCGAGGCGGGCGTGATCTGTAGAACGTTTTTCTCGGCACAGCGTTCGGAGCTCAGGATCGACGAGGACGAGCAATAATGTCCTGCGACTAACGGAATCCCGAATCCATCGATCTTCTCCGTGGCCGAGAGCGCCCGCTTAGGATCGTAGGTATCGTCTTCGACATCGAGTGCGCGCTTCTTGCCCAGCAAACCGCCTGTCACCGATAGAGTCCCCCGACGGGTGGCGCACTCGATGCAACCATCGAGGGTGACCTCGACCTGCCTGTCATCATTGACCTCGTGAGAAGCGCGGGGGCATGCTTTCAAGCGCGCAAGCAGCTGCAGCGATGGCTTCGCGACCGCGCATCTTGATGTGGCAGTGACCGAGATCAACGAGATAGCGGTTGTAGAACAGCTTGTTTGGGAGTCAGAGAATTGAGGCGTTCATCGTCTCCACTCCGCAGCCGAGGGGATCCGGCAGTGATGGCCTATGCAAAAATGGTCCAGTTGCCGGCCCCAGATCACCAAGGTGGCGGACCCTACCAATTCTTGGAGAAGATTGCGGAGCTCAGGTCACCTAAGTTCATCGAGACGGATATCCGTTGGAATGGCTCGTCCGCGAGGAGGCAGGAACCTATGTCACTAGATGAGCCGTTTGCCAACGGAAGCACGTCCTCAGTCTTGCTGGATTGGATTTTGCTGGCTCTCTCCGCCGTAACTACAGCGATCCTTTTCGCTTGGCTGCTATATTACAGCGGTTATGGTCTCGATTTCAGCGACGAAGGTCTCTACCTCAATTCCATCGCAAATCCATTCGCCTACGCAATCAATATTCCGGTGAGCCTTTTCGGCTTCGTCTACCACTGGCCATATCAATGGGTGCGTGGCGACATCGCAGCACTTCGGGCGGCGAACATCACGCTCACCATGGCGCTCGGCTGGATCCTCGCCTTTCTTGTGATCCGGCGCCTCTGGACGG
Source organism: Bradyrhizobium sp. CB3481 (assembly GCF_029714305.1). Taxonomy (NCBI): domain Bacteria; kingdom Pseudomonadati; phylum Pseudomonadota; class Alphaproteobacteria; order Hyphomicrobiales; family Nitrobacteraceae; genus Bradyrhizobium; species Bradyrhizobium sp. CB3481. The sequence continues at coordinate 5,339,882 of NZ_CP121647.1, read as the reverse complement.
CGGCCCGGCCACATGCGGTGGTGCTATCGGCAGGGGTCGCCAATTTAACATTGGTCGCCTTTCATCTCTGGCTGCCCACTCCCAACTACAACACGCTGAACTTTCAATCGCTCTCGATGGTAATGATCGGCTTGCTGCTAGCCGATCAGCCGGGGCTCATTCGCAAGGTCTTGGGATGCACAGTGATCGGCGTTGGCGGCTGGTGCTGCTTCATGGCCAAGCCGAGCACCGCTGCGGCCATTGCGCTCGTCGTTATGCTCCATGTCGTCTTTTTGCGCCGAAGATCCCTGCTGCCCATGCTGGGCGCGGCGCTGATCGCTCTCATTCTACTGCTCGTAAGCGCCTATTTGATTGACGGCGGCATCACCGGGTTCTTGACCCGCATGGTCAAGAGCGCTCAGCTGGAAATCCTATTTGGTGCTCGCCACGAGATTTCCCACATGTTTCGGATCGACTGGCTAATCACAAGTCGCTCGCAACTCGCTATTGCCGTGTTACTGGCGACAGCTCTTCTGCTAAACATTCTCATCGGGTCTACGCACAAGCTGCTCTCATCGATGGTTCTCGCTGTGATGTTGATCGTCACCATAGCGATTGCCCTGTTGGGGATCGATCCGATCAAGCTCGAGCCCTCCCCCCTCTTTTTGGTGCCGGCATTCACATGGCTTGGCGCGATGTTCTACCGTCGGGGATTGGTTCTCCGCACCCAGATTCGCACTAGCATCGCTCTAGCGACAACTTTTTTGATCCTGCCGCACCTTTTCGCATTGGGCTCCTTTCTCAATTACTGGAGGGTCGCTTGGGATGCCGCTTTGTTCTGGATGCTCGCAGTCGTTGCCTTCCTGAGCCCTCTTGCGGAACAGGGGCGCAGCTTCAGCACCCTAGTGGCCGTGACGGTGTTAGCACAGTTGCTTACTGCATCAGTGATCAATGCGGGCATCGTTAAGCCATTCCGTCAAGTCAAAGATCTGCGCGCTTATACCGCTGTCACGCCCATGCCGGGTGGTGGAAAATTGGTGCTGTCGGAACTCTTTCACGATTATCTGACCACGGCTAGGGTTCAGGCTCGTGCGGCCGGCCTTGAAGCCGGCACCCCAGTGATCGATCTCTCTGGCCGCTCTCCGGGCCTGCTGTACGTGCTCGAGGCGCGAGCGCTCGGTCTACCATGGCTCGCGGGAGGATATCCCGGCAGTAACGCACTCGCTGTGGAAACGCTCCGGCTTGAGAACTGCACCGATCTGGCCAAAGCGTGGGTACTGATCGAGCCGGAGGGCCCACGTCGTCTTAACGAACCCGGTGTGATGGCCTCGTTTGGATCAGGGCAGGCGGACTACGTCGCCGCTGCTACGTTCGTAACTCGCGCCTCCCCCTCGCTTGAATACGACGAGTATCCGAATGCTTACAGGCAGTTTTTGTTGAAGCCGGTGCGCCCCGCCGCGCTGGCGGAGCAGTCCTGCCGCGAAGCCAGGCGAAAACGCCCGAATGGCCAAACGAGCCAATGGTGAAAGCTGTGATCCTCGTCGGCGCCCTTGGAACCGAATCTCCGTGGAAAACTACCTTCAGCCCAAGCCAGCGATCGAGAGCGGCCGCAAGCCGACTCTGTGGCACATCTTAGAAAATCTACTCGCACTACGGCATCACCGATTTCGTGTTCTGCTGCGCCTATAAGGCGCTATCTCATCAAAGAGTACTTCGCCAACTACTTCCTGGTACGTGTCGGATATCGCATGAGAAGTGCCCGCATGGAAGTTCACTGGCAGTATGCTGAATCTTGGAAGGTGGGCGGGTCGATACTGGCGAGAGGACGATGACTGGTGGTCGGCTGAAGCGAGTTTGCTAATTACCTGATGGATGGCGACGCCTTGTGTTTCACCTGTGCGATGCTATGAAAGATATCGACATAACCGCGCCATTTAAACCTATAGCTCCGGCGAAAGCTGCCTTGCGGAGGGTGACATAGAGCGAAGACATAGGCGTATGACCGACAAGCGTCTGTGTCGAAGGTCTCCGGCTCGAAGTCGTCGGGACGGCCGCTCGCTCTGTTGGACATTTCCTGCCCAGATTTATGGCGGGCCAGGCTTGGTGTCGCTACGGCTCGGCGCAATGGGTTCTGTGGAAGCCAATCATTCAGTCGCGTGGGTTAGCTCGCGAAGGTCGGTTGAGTGGTGAAGTTGTGCCAGTTCTTGTTTCCTGTCGAGATCACTTCTGCGCCAGCTCCGATATTGCGGCGTCCTCATCGCTCGCGCAGCGTGCAGGGGTCGCAATCATTGAGATTGAAATTCAGGTGAGCTTGGCGGTGTCTCTCGCGTTCGAGTTGATCCGAATGTAGGCGGTGAGGCGCTGCAGCGTCTTTCTTGAATTCTTGCGACGATGACCCGATCCCGAGTGGCGCCAGACGTCGGGCGAATTGGATTTCCAGCTGCGCAACCGCTTTATGGCTGAGTTGCCCAATGCATGCCTCCGGACGAGCTTAGCACTACTTTGGCAGATTTATTTGGGCTGCAGCTTTTCACGGATTCGTCCTCTGCAATATGGGCATCGCTGGGATGGCGGTCGAAGAATGAGATCGACGATGGCGTGACGTACGGCCGGCAAGCTTGGCTGAGGCGGGGGTCCGTTGTTTCTTTTTTTCCGCCCCGCTTGTGCGAGGCGGCGGTGTTGCAAGAAGGCGTACGCGATCATGGTCATGAGTGCGTGACGATGAAGACCTTGCCAGGATCGTCCCTCGAAGTGATCAAGCCCGAGTTCCTCTTTCAACTGCTGATGTGCCTGTTCGCAGATCCATCGCGCCTTGATCGTGGCAGCTAGTGTGCGCAGATCTGTCGCGGCCGGCAGACTGGCGAGATAGTATTTCTTCTCCCCTGAGGTTCTGCGTTCACCGATCAGCCAGGCCTCCTCGCCGGGAAGATGCTGCTGGCCCTTATCCTTGATCCGCTGCGGTGGTCCATCGGCGATCCGCACCCGAACGGCGGCAAAACGCGCTTTCAATCGACCCTTGGTCCCGGTTCGCCAGCTCACAGTTTGCCACTTGGCATCGGCGAGCATGTCTTCGGCTGCCCGCGACAGGATGTCCGGAATGTACCGCTTGCGGGGACGCCCGCGCATCGCGACCGGCCAGATCAACTTGACGCCGACCGGGTACACCTTCTGGTGACGGGGGATGCCGACGGCCCAGGCCAGCCCGCGTGCCGTGAGCCCTTGTCGAAACGGCGCGCTGAGGCCGTATCCTGCGTCCGCCAGCACACAACCAAAGCGCACGCCGGCTGCCATCGCGCGATCAATCTCTGGCTTGGATCGTGACGCCCGGTATTCGACCGGTACGCCGGCGCGCTTCAAGCGTGCGGCGTCGCTTGTCCAGCTCTCTGGCAGGAAGAGACGCAATGCGATCATCACCGGCACTTCGCCGCGCGCAAGCGTCAGCGACACCAACGTTTGGCAATTTGCCGTCTTGCCAAGCGCCGAGGCATATTGAGCCGCGATACCGACCGAGCGTTCGCCCTTCTTCGGCACCGCGGTGTCATCGATAACCAGCACTGCATCGTCGCCGCCGACGAGCCGGTCGGCCTGACTGAACAACTCTGTCTCCAGCGGCGTCGCGTCCCAGACGCCATCGGCAATGAAATGGTGCAGCTGGTCGTAATCGCCCGCTGCGAAGCGCTCCGCCATCGGTTGAATGCTTTTGCGTTCACCGGGGCCGATCAGCCCCGCAATGTAAAGCGGGCACATCCGTCACCGGGCCTTATGACCCAAGCGATCCAGAAATGGCTTCAGCCAACGTTCGAGTTCACCTTCCCAGTCCGACGTCGCCTTCCCCATGGTCGGCCCCTCCAAAAGCCGACCCCCTATGAATCATTGAAAAATCGATTCGGGAATCCTCACAGGCTCACTAAAGCGACGAAATTGCCAGAGTAGTGTTAGTCCTGAGACTCCTGGACCTTCATCGAGTGGATCGACGGCCATCAGGATCAATGACTGCGGTTCCGTTATGCTCAACAGCCGAGCCCAACTCTTGTGTATTTCCTCCAGTTGAGAGTGGAATTGACAATGTTCCAGATGAAATTACTGAGGTTCGATCGATTTCTTCTGCCTTTCCCGGCAATTTGGCTGGGGTGCACGATTGATTTTGAACATAGAGTGTGTGGCTGTGGTCCGAAGTCACATGATGAGCGAAATCTGCTGCGAAAATCTTGTCGACGTGTGGCAAAGGTAACGCCGATCCCGAACCCGCCAGCTGAAGCCATGCGCGCCAGAATCCGCGTAAAAACGAGAAGGTTCTCACTTCCAAACGTCGCGCCCAACTCGATCGCGGCGTTTTTCTAAGCTGCAAGAGCACCCATGGAGATCCCACGTTCCTCCTATAAGGATGATAGGCACTGCCATGGAATGGATCGGCTAAGTCCTCAAGAGACATAGACGCTCCGGAATCGGTCCGGACTTGGCGTCGTGCTCGAAACGCCCAGATGCCTCCAAAGCAGAGAAAAAGCGCGTGTCGTAGAGTGCGAACTTGACCGCGACCGAACACCCGATGACCTTGCCCCAAATTTCATCCAATATTGTTCGCTCTGGCTGCTGGATTTGCCCAGTTGGGCAGCGTAGGGGCGGGAGCTGGCGCGCAGCTTTTGGCGTAGCGCAGCGCCAAATCTCGGCGCGGGTTACAGGTGAAGGCGAACTCGGCGGGATCTTCGATCCGAGCTGCGAGTGTGGTCGTGCGTCGTTGTAATCGGCCGCCAGCGTCCGAGCGCGACGCGAGCCTGCGCCAGTGAGATCAACAGAGTCTTCTTGAGGAGCTCATGCGCAGCCGGCCATTGATGGGAAGACGGCCCCGCTCCCTCGGCGCCGGCGATATACTTGCGATGGACGAACCCGCTAACAGGAGCAATTCACCAAAGTCGCGACAATTGGGTAAGACATTTCGAAGCACGTATTTCACATCCATGCAGTTGATGGCCGGGGCCAAGTGGCTGGTCGCCAACGCCTGCGGCGAGGCGAGATCGTGTCGTTCTTCTCCTCGCTCGCACCTTGCTTAGTCGGCATTGAGGCCTGCGCGACTGCTCACCACTGGGCGCGGGAGATTCGGCAGTTTGGACACGATGTGAGATTGATCCCGCCAGCCTATGTTAAGCCCTACGTACGAAGAGGAGCCAAGAATGAAGCCGCTGACGCGGCCGCGATCTGCGAAGCGGTCACCCGTCCCAATATGCGGTTCGTTCCAATCAAGAGCGCCGAGAACCAGGGCTTCTTGATGCTTCATCGTGCAAGACGCTTGTTGGTCCGCCAACGAACCACGACACTGCGCATTCGGGCTCACTTTGCTGAGTTCGGAATCATTGTCGGGCAAGGCCGGCAACGGGTGGAGGGTCTGGTGGACTTGTTGGATGACGAGGAACTGACGCTACCGGCCCACGCCCGCATCGCACTAGCAGGCTGTTGAAAAAGGCGCTCGCCGCCGACCGGCGACCGTGATTCATTGGCTCCGACGAGATTCGGAGATGGTGCGTGCGCGGCGGCGACAATCGAACGGGCGAGCTGTTCAGCTACGTTGACCTGGAGGCGCGGGTGCGGCGTGATCATCCGCTACGAGCGATCCGGACGATTGTGAACGAGGCACTGTCGGCGCTGGAGCTCGAGTTTGCCCCGCTCTATTCGCCGATTGGGCGGCCGTCGATCCCGCCGGAGAAGCTGCTGCGGGCGATGCTGTTGCAGGCGTTTTATTCGATCCGCTCGGAGCGGCTTTTGATGGAGCGGCTGGAATACGACCTGTTGTTCCGCTGGTTCGTCGGAATCGGCGTCGACGACACGGTGTGGGACCATTCGGTGTTCTCGAAGAACCGCGACCGGCTGCTGGAAGGCGACATCGCGGCCAAGTTCCTGGCGGCGGTGCTGGCGCAGCCCAAGGTGAAGAGGCTTCTGTCGAGCGATCACTTCTCCGTCGACGGCACGCTGATCGAAGCCTGGGCCTCGATGAAGAGCGTCAAACCCAAGGACGGCTCGGGCGAGCCGCCAGCGCCGGGCGGCGGGCGCAATGCCGAGGCGGACTTCCACGGCCAGACACGCTCGAACGACACCCATGCTTCGACCACAGATCCGGACGCCAGGCTCTACCGCAAGGGCAAAGGCAAGGAGACGAAGCTGTGCTTCATCGGGCACGGGCTGATGGAGAACCGCCACGGCCTGCTGGTCGACGCCTGCCTGACGCAGGCCGACGGGCATGCCGAACGGGTGGCCGCGCTGCACATGATCGAGCCCTATGCCGACCGACCGACAGCGATCACGCTTGGCGCCGACAAAGCCTACGACGCAGAAGACTTCGTCAACGAGCTGCGCTCGATGAACGTGACGCCGCATGTTGCGCAGAACATCAGCGGCCGTAGCTCTACGATTGACGGACGGACGACCCGGCACGGCGGCTATGCCGTCAGCCAGCGCATCCGCAAGCGCATCGAGGAGGCATTCGGCTGGATCAAGACGGTCGCCGGGCAAGAGAAGACCAGGTTCCGTGGTCGTGAGCGCGTCGGATGGGCCTTTACCTTCGCTGCCACCGCCTACAATCTGGTGCGGCTGCCCAAGCTGATCGCGGAGACCGGCTGATGGCCAAGGTGCCCGGCTTCGCCAAGGCCTTTGCCGGCCGCTGGCGCATCGTCGAGATGGACGTCTGGGACAGCGACTTCCTCGATCTCGTCGAAGAGGCGCATCTCACCTTCCAGGGTAAATCCGATGGCGAAATCGCCTTTGGGGCTCTCAAGGGCTTCCTGGACGTGCGCTACGACACCCGCGACGGATCGGCCTGCGCCGAGTTCTCATGGGAAGGGCACGACGAGAATGATCCGTCCTGCGGTCGCGGATGGGCTATGATCGGCACTGCGGGCAGGCTCGTCGGCCACTTCTACATACACGATGGCGACGATTCAGCCTTCGTTTGCGAACGCGACTGAGTTCTTCAACAGCCTGCTAGCCGTCCTTGTGAACCAACTGAAGGAATTGGACCGGCAGGTCGAGATCATCGAACGGGAGCTGGCTGACATTCAGATAGAAAATCCATTGGCGAAGTTGCTTTCCTCGATTCCCGGCGTCGGTCCCATAACGGCCACGGCCCTTGTCGCGACTGTGCCGGACGCCTAAGCAGAGTTCCACCGGCGGGAAGGATCGGCTCGGCCGGATTACGAAACAGGGCGATTCCTATCTCAGGCACTTGCTTGTCATCGGCGCAGGGAACGTCGTTCGGTACCCAAAGGCACGCTCCCGGGTTGGAGGCGGCTGGATCGAGGCCCTGCTTGAACGGCGTCGGCCCACGGTCGTCGCGATCGCCTCGCCACCAAGTTTGCCCGGATCGTCTGGGCGATGACGACGACCGGGGAATTCTATCGGCCTAAGCTCGCGGCCTGACTTTCCGCGTATGTTGGCCACCTTATGGTGTGAGGGCAAATGACAGTATGATGGACGCCGGCGGAGCTGGGGATCGAACAAGCCCGAAGAGCTTTAAGCGCAACAAGCGCGACCCGCTGATGAGGCCTCGATCCGCGATCTCCCTCAGGGCCAGCGGCCATGGCATCGGTCTCATTAACAGGCCGTATACATGAACGCACCCGACCGTCTTCCAAAGTGCTGCTTAAATCCCTTCCATGCGCGGGGCCGTCTGTACATGAAGCTCTCGATGAAGGCATTCTACATGGGCCTGCCAGGCGCGATGTAATGCCAGGCGACGCGTCTCTGACCGGCGCATGTCAGATGGGGGTTGCTGGTGCAGTTCGGTGCCGTTGTCGCTGAGCACCATCTTGGGCCTGCCGCGCTCGGTCATTAGCCGGTCCAGTTCCCGTGCCGCCCGGGTGAGCGAAAGATCGGCCACCAGCGCAAGGCATTCACGGGTGCCCTCGTGGACACAGTCAAGGTACGGAAGGGGCGGCCGTCCGTGAGCTATCCGACATGAAGTCCAGCGACCAGTGATCGTTGGAGGCCATTGGCACCATCATCCATCATCGGTGCCCTTATCTCAATGCTCGCTTGCGGCCGCCACGGCGGCGCACCGCGAGCTTCTCTTCCTGGTAGAGCCGGAGGAGCTTCTTCCGGTTGACCAGCTAAAGCGGAATGGGGTTAGGTTGAATCGATTTGGGATTGAACGAAGCCGCTGGCGCGGCATGTAGGGAGTCGTAGCAAGGATTGCCTCCTGTCTGAGAGGATTGCGGGTTTTCGCAGCCCAACCCTTTAGACAGGAGGTTTCCGATGGCTGAGATCAGCCCACTTCGCCGCCGCATGATCGAGGACATGACGGTCCGCAATCTGTCACCGGCGACGCAGCAATCCTACCTCAACGCCGTAGCGAAGTTGAGCCGATATTTCGGTCGTTCTCCGGACCGCCTTGACCTGGAGGATATCCGTGCCTTCCAGGTTCATCTGGTTGCGACCGGGATATCCTGGCCGGCGCTGAACCAGATCGTCTGCGCGCTGCGGTTCTTCTACGGCGTGACGCTTGGTCATGACGCCGTTCCGGAGCGCATCGCCTATGCGCGTAAACCACGCAAACTGCCGGTCGTGCTAAGCGCCGACGAGGTCGTTCGCTTCCTGGAAGCAATCCCGAGCCTCAAGAGCCGTACCGCGTTGACCACCGTCTATGCCGCAGGCTTGCGCGTATCGGAAGTGGTCCTCTTGAAGGTTGTCGACATTGATAGCCAACGGATGTTGATCCGGGTCGAGCACGGCAAGGGCGGCAAGGACCGTTACGTTATGCTCTCGCCGCAGCTTTTGAGGATTCTGCGGACGTATTGGCGGCTCACTCGGCCAAAGCGCTGGCTGTTTCCCGGTCGCGACGATGAGCGTCCGCTCGTCCCGAACGTGCTGCACGCCGCGTGCCGTTCAGCCTGTGCTGCGGCCGGCTTGAGCAAGTCAGTGACAGTGCATACGCTGCGGCACACATTCGCGACCCATCTCCTGGAGAACGGGGCCGACGTACGCATCATCCAGGTGCTGCTCGGCCATGCCAGTCTGGCCAGCACGGCGCGCTATACCCAAGCAATACGCCCAGTCCGCTTGACTGGCTCCGCCTGGAGGTCGTGCCGCCCGGCTGAGCGGACCTGATGGCTCCGGTTCTGGAAGTGGCGGATATCTTCCGCCGCCACGGCGAAGCGTTTCGGCAAGCCCGTGCCGGGCATCTGGGCCGCGTCGAGCGGCGCATCATGGGTGCGATCACGGCATGCCGGAGAGGGTGTCCGGAACGATGTGTAAGTAGGTTTCTGTGAGTTTACCTTTGAGGGGAGACTCACATGCCGACTGATTCGACGATCACTCCTGAACTGCTGGACCAGCTTCTGGCGAACTACAGCAAGCCCGAGGACCTGACGGGCGAGAACGGGTTGTTCAAACAGCTTAAGAAAGCCTTGATCGAGCGAGCGCTTGGGGCCGAACTGACCGAGCATCTGGGCTACGAGAAGGGTGATCCTGGCGGCCGGGGCACTGGCAACAATCGCAACGGGACGAGTTCGAAGACGATCCTGACCGAAGACGGCGAGATCGAGATTGCCGTGCCGCGCGATCGCGCCGGCAGCTTCGAGCCGCAGCTGATCGCCAAAGGCCAGACCCGGTTCGATGGCTTCGACGACAAAATCCTGAGCCTGTACGCCCGCGGCATGACGGTGCGGGAGATCCAGGGCCACCTGGCCGAGCTGTACGGTGCCGAGGTCTCACCCGACCTGATCAGCCGGGTGACCGACGCCGTCCTCGAGGAGGTCCGGGAATGGCAGAGCCGGCCGCTCGATGCCGTGTACCCGATCGTGTTTTTCGACGCGCTGCGGGTCAAAATACGCGACGAGGGACTGGTCAAGAACAAGGCCGTCTATGTCGCGCTCGCCTACAACAGCGACGGCGAGAAGGACGTGCTCGGGCTCTGGATCGAGCAGACCGAAGGCGCCAAGTTCTGGCTGCGGGTCGTCAACGAGCTCAAAACGCGCGGCGTCAACGACATCCTGATCGCCGTTGTCGACGGGTTGAAGGGCTTCCCGGAAGCGATCAATTCGGTCTACCCGCAAGCGCTGGTGCAGACCTGCATCGTGGGGTCGTTGAAGAAGCCCGTATCTTCGATTGACTCGCGTTCTTGCAAGATGACAGTCGCGCCGTTGGGAGGCCTCAGGTCGAGGCGATCCTTAAACGGCCGATCGTTAGCGTGAGGAGCGAACACGAGCAAAATGGCTAAAGCGGCTGCGGCCAACCGCTTCAGATTGATAGCAGCGGCGGTCAGGAAAGCCTGGATACGCATGTTGTCTCTGCCACGGCGTATGGCGCGACGGAGACCGTGCCAAGTCTTGGCTTCGCCATGGACGCCCTCGACCCGCCAACGATGACGCCGATAGAGATGGCGTTCATGCTCCCCCCATCTGAGCCTCTTGCGCCGCGCTCTCAGTAACGACGGGTGGTTGACATTGAACACGACCACACGAGCGTGGCGGGAGGGGCTCACGCAATGCGGCCGCAGGGGACAGGCCGAACAGTCTTTGCCACTCGCATGGAAGTGTTGGAAAGAGTCCCGTTGCAGCTTGCCTTTGGGCCGCAGGATCTTGCCGGTTGGACAGCGCACCAGGTTGTGCTTGGCATCGAGCCTAAAGCGCCGCGTCGGTATGACCTTGCCAGGTTGCCGTTCGGCCTTGGCTGGTACAACGGCATCGATCTGGCGGTCCTCCAACGCCCGAAAAACCTTAGCATAGGCGTAGCCTGCATCCATGGTCGCCGTCTTAATAGCGACACCGGTTGTCAAGGCGATGGCATCGAGCTGAGCTTCTAGGGCCATGCCTTCGTTCTGTTCGCCGGTCGTCACCTCGACGTCGACAACGACGCCCTTCAGATCATCGACAGCCGTATGTTGTTTATAGGAGGGTTCGAGATGACGGTTACGACCGTTCGTCGCCATAGTCGCATCGGGGTCGGTCGTGCAGATCTTTTGTATTTGCCGCTCTGACGGTCTTCCCATCCGAACTCGGATGGATTCGCCGCCTCTACGTCGGCAACATGGCGTACGGCCAAAGCGTCCCAGCTCACATTCGCACGGATCAGCGATGCATCGATATGGATGATCTCGCCGGCCACAATCTTGGCTGCTATGCACGCCTTCACGGTGCGTTTGAAGATGTTGCGAAAGCGCTCGGCACCCCAGCGCTGGCGAATGCGCGTCAGCGACGAGTGGTCGGGTAGCACCTCGTGCAAACCGTAGCCGACGAACCAACGGATCGCGAGATTGACCTGCGCCTCGCGTAGCAGCCGTCGGTCATGGATGATTCCCAGCAGAAAGCCGGCAACCATGAGCCGAACAGCCACTTCGGGGTCGATCCCCGGGCGTCCGGTATCTGTGCAGTAGAGATCGGTGACCTCGTCACGCAGCCACGAGAGGTCCAACACGCGATCGACACGAGCGAGGATGTGGTCGTCTGGAACGAGCTGTCGCAACGAACCAGTGATGAACAGCTCCAGCTGATCGCGCTCTTTCCGGCCTAGCATCCTGCCCACCTCGCGAATCAAAGAGAACCGGCGGGACCAGTGAATCAACGTCTGCAGACTTCTTCAACAACCCCATCGTGCACCTGATCCGTAACAGCCTTGCCTTCGTCTCCTGGAAGGATCGCAAGGCGATCCTGCCCTCGATCAAGGCGATCTACCGCGCCGAGAGCGCCGACGCAGCGGCGCGTCGCCTTGCCGAGTTCGAGGCCGAATGGGGCAAGCGCTATCCCGCCATCGGCCAGATCTGGCGCAATGCATGGGAGCACGTGGTGCCGTTCTTCGCCTTCGCACCAAGCATCCGCAAAATGATCTACACCACCAATGCGGTCGAGGCGCTGCACCGAAGCTTGCGCAAGATCATCAAGACCCGCGGCAGCTTCCCGACCGACGAGGCGGCACTCAAGCTCTTGTATCTCGCCATCAAGAACGCCGGCGTTCATTGGCGGCGGCCGGTCGAATGGACCGCCGCCATGGGGCAGTTCGCCATCCACTTCGGTGCGCGGTTTCCAGGAACCGCCCGCTGATGAGCACAATCGACATCACGGCGCCGACGATGATCGCTTGGTCCGAACCTTCGCCGTCAAGCCCCGCGCCTGCGGCGCGCCGCTGCGCGGCTTCGGGGCTTGACCGCTCGGTCCGGCCAAGCAAAGTGGTCGGCCATGCCGTCGATGCCACCAGTCAATATCTCAAATACCAACTTCAACCTTCACAGAAATCGCTTACACAAAATTTCGGATATTCCCCATGCCGGACGGCTGTGCTCGGTGGCCACCTCGAGCAATGCGACGACTGCGGTGCCACCCGCATTGCCTACAACTCCTGTCGCAATCGGCATTGCCCGAAGTGCCAGGGCTCGGCGCGCGCGCAATGGCTTGCCGAGCGACAAGCCGAACTCCTTCCCGTGCCGTACTTCCACGTCGTCTTCACATTGCCGGCGCCGGCCAGAGAGATTGCTTTCCAGAACAAGGCGGTGGTCTATGCCATCCTGTTCCGTTGCGCCGCGGAGACGCTCATCGCCATCGCGGCCGACCCCAAGCATCTCGGCGCCCAGCTCGGCGTGACCACCGTCCTCCATACTTGGGGCCAGACCCTGCAACACCATCCGCATGTCCACTGTGTCGTGCCTGGTGGTGGACCTTCACTCGACGGCACACGATGGGTCGCTTGCCGGCCCGGCTTCTTCCTGCCGGTGCGCGTCCTCTCTCGGCTGTTCCGCCGCCTGTTTCTGCAAGAGCTGCAAGCTGCCTTCGTGGCTGGCCAGTTGGGCTTTTTTGGCGATCTCGCCCATCTCGCCAATCCCGCCGCATTCACCCAGCGGCTCGGTCAGCTCCGACGGACCGACTGGGTCGTCTACGCCAAGCCACCGTTCGGCGGACCCGAACAGGTGCTGGCTTATCTCGGCCGCTATACGCATCGCGTCGCCATCGCCAACAGTCGGCTGATCTCACTCGCCGATGGTAAGGTGAGCTTTTCCTGGAAAGACTATCGGCAGAATCGTAAAGCCAAGGTGATGACGCTCGATGCCGGTGAGTTCATCCGTCGCTTTCTCCTGCACACCCTGCCGGACGGCTTCCACCGCATCCGCCACTATGGCTTCCTCGCCAATGGCGGACGCAGCGACAAAATCGCCCTCTGCCGTCAGCTCCTCGCTGTCCGCCATCTTCCGCCAGATCCGGAAGCCGATCCCCTCGTCAAATGCGAGATCCCCGCATGCCCACATTGCGGCGGCACCATGCGGCGCGTCGACGTCATCCCGCGAGCCTGCGCGCGCGACCATCCGTTTCGTTGTAACACGTCATGACCAGCGCCTGCACCATCCACCCCTTCCGCGATCACCTTGTCGGTGGCAACGTCCGATGTCGCCGTGGCCGCGTTCGTCGCCGAACATCCCGCCAATCGTTCGGTCACGCATCCCAGCGCAGCAGATCGCTCGCTGGATCGCGCCCTTGGCCCGATCAATCGGGCCGCTCACATCCAATGAATGTCTCGCCGACGCGTGGCGACCACAGCCGCGCATGCCCCGCAGCAGCACCCGCGGCACTATCCCCATAGCGCCCACAACTCCGCGGCTTCGTTCAATCCGGCTTCTATGAGGTCGCACGCTACGACAGGGCGCGCGGCGGGCCTTTGCCCAGCGACCTCACAGAACCCTCAAGATTCCCAAATCAGTGCGTTTCTGATTCACCATGCTGGCTGGGCGGAGGCCAGCATGGATGGGCAAGCCTTATTCTCTGGATCTTCGCAAGCGTGTGGTGGCCGCGATCGAGGGCGGGATGTCTCGCAATCAGGCCGCCAAGCAGTTTGGGGTTGCGATCAGCACCGCCATTGGCTGGATGAAGCGGGTCGACGAAACCGGCAGCGTTGAGCCTGGCCAGATGGGCGGTCACAAGCCGAAGGCGGTTTCGGGAGACCACGCAGTCTGGCTGTCGCAGCGGATCAGGGACGGCGATTTCACCATACGCGGTCTCGTTGCCGAGCTTGCCGGCCGCGGCCTGAAGGTCGACTACCACTCGGTATGGGACTTCGTGCATGCCGAGAAGCTCAGCTTCAAAAAAAGCGTGGCGGCTGGCGAACGCGATCGACCCGAGGTCGCGCGGCGGCGGGCCCAGTGGTCAAAATATCAAGGTCGCGTCGAAGCTGAGCGGCTCGTCTTCATCGACGAGACCTGGACCAGGACCGATATGGCGCCCTTGCGGGGATGGGCGCCGCGCGGGCGCAGACTTCACGCCAAGGTTCCCCACGGCCGCTGGAAGACCATGACCTTCCTGGCGGCCCTGCGCCATGACCGGATCGATGCGCCATGGTTCATCGAGGGGCCGATCGACGGCGTGAGCTTTCGCACCTATGTCGAGAAGGTTCTTCTGCCTGTCCTTCGACCCGGCGATATCGTCGTCTTGGATAATCTCGGCAGCCACAGGAGCAAAGCAGTTCGCCACCTCATCCGTTCGGTCGGCGCCAAGCTCTTCTTCCTCCCAAAATACTCACCCGACCTGAACCCGATTGAACAGGTCTTTGCCAAGCTCAAGCACCTGTCCGCAAAGCCGCCGCGCGAACCGTCGACGCGGTCTGCGCCGCAATCGGCCACGCACTCGATGCCTTCACCTCCGAGGAATGCGCCAACTACCTCAAAAATTCAGGCTATCGAACCTAATGCCATCATGCTTTAGCCCTCCCGATTGAGCTGCACGTGCAGGCGTCTATTGCCGAAGCGACGGCGCTCCTGAGCGATCGCCCTCATGCGTTTGTTCTGGCTAATGATTTCTCGGTGTCTGATCGCCTCGTTGCTGCCGCGGTTTGCGACGATGGCCTCTGGAATTGGGCGAGGGGGGCTGGCGTCCGTCCTGGATGAGGACCCCAGATGTAGTGGACGTGCATTTAGTCTCGGCGCGTCGCTCGCGATTAATACGACAGTTGAAATGCCCAGTTCTCGTTGTCGCCGGTGAGCACGGCGTCGTCAGCGCGTCGGAGGCGATCAAACTACGGGCTGACTGCATGGCGGCACGCGTTGATCTGCAGTTGGCTATGCCGCGGACGAGCCGGACTCCGTGGGGAGATCGAGAACTTTGTCACTTCCGACGATTGCATCTTCCGATGGCTGGAGCATAAGCTCGCACACAGTTCACCTCCATAGCCATTTGTCGGTCAGGACAGCAGGAACACAGGCCTTACGGCGCCGGCGAGCTCGGCGGCGCTCACTCCTACCTACAATACGCCTAAACTTAGTTTTTGAGATGCCAATCGGCTATTTTTGGCAATCGAAGTTAGCCGTTTGTTGAGGTAGTGAAGGGACTCCTCGTCAAGGTCGCCAAACATCGTCAAGTTCAGGGCTTGTCTTTTGATCGACAGGTTCGTGATTTCCGCCCGCGCTTTTTGAGTCAGCGAAATCTGCAGGAATCTCGCGTCCTCAGGCGACGTTACACGGGCCAGCAACTCCATTTTTTCCAATTTCTTCGTTTGATTCGTGACGAAGGCGGGATGGATTCGGAGTTTATTCGCAACCGCTATTCCCGAGACCCCGCAACCTTTGTCGAGCTCGTCAATGGCCATCAGTATCAACCATTGTGGTTCGGTTATTCCGAGCATCTGGGCCCAACTCTTATGTATTTCATCGAGCTGGGAGTGGATCTCAATAATGTTCCAGATGAATTCGCTAACGGCTCTATCGAGTTGTTTTGTTTCGGCCATGTCGGTCTTTCTGCCAAATCTCTGGTGTCGCCGGATAGGGCGCGCACCTGATTCCTCATTAGGGCGAACGTACGTAGCCCTCTTAGGCGAGCCAAAAAAGTATCCCCACGACACGGCCGCCATGTGAAATTACAATTGACAAATACAATTGATTGTAGCTATTCATGCCACTGGTCATTGCAGAGGGAGACGAAGAATTACCTCCAAGTGAAGCCTTCGGGATGCCCCCCGGAGGCTTTTCTTTTTAATAAGCGCCAGTAGTGGCGTCAACGTTTGCGGGAAGTGAGGTGACTGTTGCCCTTCTGCAACCATTCCCAACCTAAGACGATTGCTCGAATTATTTGATTGTTACAATTGCTTTGAGCAATTATATCACGATGGACAGCGAGGGGGCGCCTCGAAGTCGTTCCGTCAAGCACCCGCCGCCAGCTGGCGGGCTTCCTAGCGACGGATCTTTGAAGGACGGAAACGGCGTTTCCAACTTGGAGGTTCATCAATGAAACTGACAAAGAGTCTCATTCTCAGTTCTGCAGCAATGTTTGCGGGCGGCGGCGCGCAGGCCGCTGATCTTCCAGTCAAGGCCAAAGCGATCGAATACGTGAAGGTTTGCACTCTGTATGGTGCCGGGTTCTGGTACGTCCCAGGCACCGATACTTGCATTAAGCTCGGTGGTCATCTGCGAGCCAGCACCACAATTAACGGCAGGAATCACAATGGTCCGTTCTGGAACGGCAACGGTGGTCAACACAATCGCTACGCGGATCGTTTCACGGCTCGGTCGCGTATGGCGTTGACCGTAGATACGCGCACCGCGACTGAATACGGTGTGGTTCGTACGTTCGGTCAGATCGACTTCGATTTCGACGATCCCGACAATACCGCATCATTTTCTGGTTTCCCGTTCGGAAGCTCCGTCTACATGGAAAACCTCTTCATCCAGTTCGCCGGCTTCACCTTCGGTAAGTCGGCATCCGCCTACGCCACACCATGGCACGGCTATCCGGGCAACCTTAGCTCGTCCCTGCTCGGCGGGCACGACACCGTCACCGGCGTGAACAACATCCAGTACACCGCCCAATTCGGCAACGGCGTATCGGGCACCATCGGCCTCGACTCGCCGATGTACTACAATCGCACGCAGGTCTACAATCTGGGTTCCGTCGGTATCAATGTTGTAGGCATCTCGCCCAACGCCTATGCAAACGTGCACGCGCCGGATATCGTGGGCAACATCCGCGTCGATCAGGCCTGGGGTCTGTTCCAGTTTTCGGCTGCTGCGCATGAAGTCTCCGGCTCCTACGATACCCTGACGGCTGGCACCGCAGCTCCTAGCGCTCTGTCGGAAATCTCCGGTCACCCCGCCAGCAAGTGGGGCGGTTCGGTGATGGCTGCATTGCAGGTCAAGAATCTGCCGACCGGTCCTGGCGACGACATCAAGATAGATGCGTCCTACGCCGTGGGTACGACCAAGAACGTGATCTCGACCTCGGGGTTTTCGCCGAGCTTCGCGATGTTCTCGGGTACGAGTGCTGCAGGTGCTTACCAGAGCATCGGTCTCGGTGCGACCTCGGACGCCATCTACCTACCGGCGGCCTTCGGTGGCGACGGCCAGCTCAAGCTGACCAAGGCCTGGGGCATCCGCGGAGCGTTCAATCACAACTGGGATCCCTATTGGTCGACGAGCTTGTTCGGCAGCTACTCTGCGGTCCGTTACGATGGCGCCGTGGGCGATCTGTCGACCGCCAAGGGTGCGTACTGCGCCGCCTTCGCGGTTACCCATCCTGGCCAGGGCGCGACCTACACCTGCGATCCAAGCTTCAACGTTGCGCAGCTCGGTGTCATCACCCGTTGGACTCCCGTCAAGAACCTGTCGTTCGCGGCGGAACTCCTCTGGGTCCACCTCGACCAGAAGATGTCGGGAACCTCGCTTTTCGGCCCGGGTGCTCCCAAACCGACCGCGACTTACGAGTTCAAGGACCAGAATACCCTCTCTCTGCTCCTCAACGCTCGGCGCAACTTCTGAGTCTCTGTCAGCCAACGCAAAACAGTAAAGACTACATCATAAAGTTCAACCTTCATTAACATGGGCCCCCGGCATGACCCCGGGGGACCTTCCCGAAATCTTTTTTAATATGCCCAACACACCTCCTTTTTGCTTTTGGCTCGCCGAATGAGGCTCAATGCACGAAGCAGGTCTCTAATTGCATGCTGGTTTCAGGAAAGCCCGAATGGCAAAGCATTGCTTCTGGCGCGCACATTGCATCGTGTGATCAGCGATCCTCATTCTGTTTGCGTTTCCAACACTCTGTAAGGCAACACGCGCTGGACGTAATCCGCCAGATCGCCGGAACGCGAGCGGCGCACTTAGAAACACACTGATCTGGGCGCGCGAATCATCCTGCAACGGATCATTTGTCCGGCGAGCTCGTGCCGAGCTATTTATCTCTGGTTCGATAGCTGCGTACCGGTAGAACTGAAGCTCGAGCATTCCGAAAGTCCGGTATCTTCAAGCTGCGTGTGACCAACGCCATTCTCAAGCAAACCGAAGCCGCGCGGCCGCGGGTAGTTGTGGCCGCCTCCTAGCAATCATGGCCGGACGCTTTCTCATCCAGCCCGCGCGGTGGGTCCTGCGCAACGGTCTGCATGCCGCTGCTGGCCCCGGAAAACAATGTCTCGGAGCTCTGCCGCCTTGGCTTGGACGTGCGGATCATATCTCCTGCAAAACGACGGGGTAACTTCCTCATGTCGTCGCGGGGTTAAATCCGGACGTCGCTTGACACCGAGAGGGCACGGCGGGAAATTGATGCGCTTGTTGTAAACAACTCATCCATATCACGCTGTGTGCCGCTGGGGCTTGTGATTTTCGAGACGTGATGAGGAACCCACGTTCATTCTGCGTCGCCAGGACGGAGAGGCGCTGTCAGTAGCCGAGAACTCGTAATTGTCTCGCTCCGGGTGTTCGGGTGCCGCGCTGCAGACGCCGACATGTTGCATAATTGGCCGCGACGCGTGCGCCTTGGGACACGCAAGGCAGCCGGGATTGGCTTTCGTGAGTTACTGCGGAGGTGGTCTCCGATGCTTACAGTCATTAGTCTGAGAGACGCAACAAGTTCATAAGCAGCACGTGCCCTTGTAGGGGTCAATATCGATTCCGGATGGAACTGCACGCCATGCGTTGGTTGGTGGCAATGTGCGAGGCATGATTTCGCCTCGTCCGAACGCGCCGATCACCGTGAGATGGACCGCGCATAGCTAATCGACTCAACAACAAGATCGGGACTAACGCAAAGTGGGGACGGGAGTTCTTCGAACAGGCCTCGGCGCTCATGCAATAAATGTGAGAACTGACCGAGCATAGCGCTATGTGCGCACGCCACGCGTCCGCCAAACACGCTCCCGATACACTGGTGCCAAAGGCAGATGTCAAGAATTGATGCGGCCCGAGAGCTCGCGGACGACCGCCGTGGACATTCCGGCCTCAATTGGAGTGGAGGGCGGGGGTATGACCACTGCACGCGACGTAAGGCAAACAAGATCATTGATGCTGATCGCGTCGTTCCGGATTGCTTCACCCAGTCTACGGAAATAGCGGGCAATCATGATGCCATAGGTCCGGGCACCGGCATGCAGGAGGTCGCGCACTACGAGCGGCATCAGCGCCAAGATGGCGCCGCCAATTACTTCGGTCACGATGGTGCGATCAGCACGATCTTGATCGATGGCGAATTGCTGATGTAGCGGACGCCCGAGATGATGGCGCGCTGAGCTTTTCTGGCGGCAGTCGCGTGGGTTCGGAGATGCGCTGCCACTGGAACAGCGCGACCATCAGCGGAAGATAGAGCAACGCGTTGAGCGCGAACGCGGCAACTGCACTTGCCGCCGCCACAACGAAACCTCCGATTGCCGGCCCCACGCTTTGCGCAATATTGCGGCTGATCCCGTTGAGCGCGATCGCGGACGGCAGCGCCGCCGCGGGCACCTGCTCGCTGACCGAAGATTGCCAGGCCGGTCCCATCAGCGCCATACCGCTGCCGATCACAAGATACATCGCGAGCAACAAGTCCGGCGTGATCAGACCGAGACAGGCGACCGTTGTCAGCGCGCTAGCTCCAGCAAGGGAGACGGTGAGTGAAACCAGAGCCACGAGGCGCCGATCATGCATGTCGGCGATGGCACCGGCCGGCATTGAGATCAGCACAACTGGGAGCATCAGAGCCGTCTGCACCAGCGCGACCTCGCCGGCCGACGTGGTCATCTGCGTCATTGCCTAGGCCGCGCCGACGCCTTGAATCAGGATGCCTAGATTGGAGAGCGGGCTCGCCAGCCAGGTGCGCCGAAAGGTGACATAGCGCAGCGGCGCAATGATGCCTCAGCACTGACTATCTTAGGCTTAGGCGGATCGATCATGTTGGCTCCTGCGTCCCGGCAAGAGCTGGATGGCGAACCCAGGCAGCGATTGGTCCGCGAGAGCTTACTGCCAGCAAGTGGACAAGCGCTCTCCCAACCTCGTCCGCTTCGCGTACGTCTATCTGCGCGGCGTCACGTCGCGCCACTTTCGGAATTGAGGTGCCGCGCAAGCTCTACCATGCATTCGCGGCATCAACGCTTCTGGGATCTTGCCGTGCCCACCCGCAATAGACCGGAAGGCACTTGAGCTCTCAATAGCCCTCGAACAAGCTGAGAATGCGCCGGACGCGAAGCACAAGCGCAAGGATCAGCGGCGTGAGACGCTGCTGTCTGGTCAATTTTCGTTCGGTAGCTCTATTGGAATTGCAAAACCCGCCTTTACGCGGTCCATGATGACCATTGTCTTGAACCCCTTGATGTCCGCGTTCTCATAGAAGAAGCGGCGAGTGAATTGCTCATACTCTTCCATGTCTCGCGCGGTAATGTAAAGGACAAAGTCAGCGTCACCGGTGACGTAGAATCCATTGACGACCTCAGCTGATGATTTGATCGCCTTCTTGAATTTATCGATTATGTCTGAACGCTCGCGCTCAAGAGTTACTAGCACCAGCATTTGAATAGGCCTTCCTACCGCCTTCGCCGAAACGATCGAAACGTCGGCCTCGATGATGCCTTCCGAACGAAGCCTCTTCAGGCGTCGCTGACACGCGGTAGCAGAGAGTCCAGCTAGTTCGCCAATTACCTCGGATGTCAGACGGTTGTTCTTTTGCACGATTTCCAGGATCCGGGCGTCTATTCGGTCGTATTGCATAATCGGGGCTCCAGGTGAATTCCGTCGTAAATTGCTGCTGTGGTGCAGAAAACCCTGGGAACGACAGCGAAATGCGACGCAAAAAATCTGTTTGCAACATTAGTATCCTGAATGCCCAGTGGATTTCAACAAGCCACCGCGAGGCTTTCAAATGGTCGTTCGAACTGCCCGGAGAAGTCCGGACATGGTCGGTCTTGCTTCAAGATATCTGAAAGAACTCCGCCGTCGCGATTTTGTCGAGGGGGCCGCGCTCATCGATGGTCGATGGATTGCGAGCTCCAAGAGAGACGTTGTGGTCGATCCGGCTACAGGAGGCGAGATTGCTGATGTTGCCCGTTGCAGTGCCGCGGAAATGGCTCTCGCGATCGCAGCAGCGGAACGTTCGTTTGTTGCATGGCGACAATTGTTGCCGGCAAAGCGCGGTGCCATCCTTAGGTTCTGGGCATCATTGTTGCTCGACCACTCAGAAGAACTTGCCATCGTGGTGACAAGCGAGCAGGGCAAGCCGCTTTCTGAGGCACGCCACGAAATCGCCTACGCTGCTGGATTTCTCGATTGGTTCGCTGCAGAAGGCGAGCGCGCATACGGAGAGACGATCCCAAGCCACAAGCCTGGGAGTCTACTTCAGGTGCGAATGCAACCTATCGGTGTTGCGGCGGCGATCACCCCGTGGAATTTTCCTGTCGCAATGATCACGCGCAAGGCTGGGGCAGCTCTTGCAGCCGGCTGTCCGATCATCGTGAAACCTGCTCCGGAGACGCCACTGTCTGCGCTTGCCGTGGCTAGATTGGCCGTGGAGGCTGGCGTCCCACCCGGAGTGCTTCAAGTGCTTGTGGGGGACCCCATCGAGCTTTCGACACCTCTGTTGCGCGATAACAGAATACGCGCTCTTTCCTTCACGGGTTCTACGCAAGTTGGCTGCTTGCTTCTGGCGGGCGCGGCCCAGACCGTAAAGAAGGTGTCGCTCGAGCTGGGGGGGCATGCCCCCTTTCTCGTCTTCGATGACGTCGATCTTGACAAGGCTGTCAAGGGAGCTGTGGCCGCAAAGTTTGCTACGTCGGGTCAGGATTGTTTGGCGGCTAACCGCATCTACGTACAGAGGGGCATCTGCGGTGCCTTCGTGGAGGCGTTCGCGGCGGCAATGGCTAGACTTCAGGTCGGTCACGGCTTGGATCCTGCAACAGATATTGGCCCAATGACGAAATTGTCCGTGGCCAACAAGTGCAGAGTGCAAATCGATGATGCCGTGGCTAAGGGGGCGCGGCTTATCTCCACGAAAAAAGACGAGTGCCTAGCTCCGACTTTTGTTTTTCCAACGCTGCTGAGTGATGTCACAGAAGACATGCTCATTGCGCGTGAGGAAACATTCGGGCCAGTGGCCGCCGTGCTGCCATTCGACTCTGAGGAAGAGGTTATTGCGCGAGCCAATGCTAACGAAATGGGCTTGGCTGGTTACGTCTATACGGACAGCTTGCGGCGAGCGCTTCGACTTTCTGAGCAAATCGAGTGCGGCATGGTTGGTGTCAATACGGCCTCGTTTACGGGGCCTCCTATTCCGTTCGGTGGTTGGAAGCAGTCTGGGCTCGGCCGTGAAGGATCGCGGCACGGCTTAGCGGAATATACAGAACTAAAATATGTCTGCTTCGGCGATGTAACGGGTTAGGAGAATCGATATGACTGATATTAAGACCATTGCCGAGCTCGATCGTGCGAGTGTTCTGCATCCTTTTACCCAGCTCAAGGAATTCGCCACTGGTAAGATTGGTGATCCGACGATCGTCGCTGGGGGCAAAGGCATCCGCATCGAAGATACGCAAGGACATAGTTACATCGACGGCTTTGCTGGCCTCTACTGTGTAAACATTGGATACGGCCGGACTGAAGTGGCTGAGGCCATCGCGCGGCAGGCCTATAAGCTCGCATATTATCACACATATGCGGCGCACACGACCGAAGAGTTGGCGATCCTGTCGGGTCGTCTCGTAAGAATGGCGCCCGGCAAGCCGAGCAAAGTATTCTTCGGTTTGTCCGGATCGGACGCTAACGAAACTCAGGCTAAGCTTGTATGGTACTACAACAATCTGCGTGGTCAGCCTAAGAAGAAGAAGATTATCTCGCGCGAGCGAGGCTATCATGGCTGCTCAGTCATTTCCGGTTCGATGACTGGCATGTCCTTTTACCATGATCATATGGACCTTCCCTTTTCGGGGATTTTGCATACAGGAACACCGCATCACTATTGGGGCGCTGAGCGAGGCGAGACGGAAGAGGCCTTTTCTCGTCGGCGCGCAGCCGAACTTGAGAACCTGATCATGCGCGAGGGACCGGAAACAATCGGGGCTTTTATTGCTGAGCCGGTGCTGGGCACGGGCGGGATTACGCCCCCTCCAGCCGGTTACTGGCGCGAAATTCAGGCGGTGCTCAGACGCTATGACGTCCTTCTAATTGCGGACGAGGTGATTTGCGGATTTGGTCGAACCGGCGCTGACTTCGGCAGTACCCTATACGGCATGGAGCCAGATCTAGTTACGGTCGCCAAAGGTCTGACATCAGGCTACGTGCCCCTCTCGGCAGCGATCGTCGGCGAGAGAGTCTACTCGGTCATGGAGGATGCGGCCGATCGCGTCGGAGCATTTTCGCACGGTTATACCTATTCAGGCCATCCGATTGCGGCCGCTGCCGCTAACGCAGTGCTTGATATCGTCGAGAAGGAACGCCTAAGCGACCGCGCGAGGATCGTCGGCTCACACTTCCAGAAGCGTCTGAAGGAACGGTTTGCGCAGTTGGAGATCGTCGGCGAAATTCGAGGCGTAGGCTTGTTGGGCGCCGTCGAGTTCGTTGCGGATCGTCAGACCAAGCGGCGGTTCGATCCGGATCTCAAGGTGGGTCCTCGAATCTCGAAGGCCGCTCGTGATCGAGGGCTGATCGCACGGGCGATGCCGCATGGAGACATCCTTGGGTTCGCTCCGCCTCTCGTCGTAGCCGAAAGTGACATCGACGAGATTGTTGATCTCGCGTATCGAGCGACGAAGCAAGTAATGGATGAGCTGACGGTCAATTGATGGCGTCCCTCAGCAGGCAACCGCCATATACGACGTGGGCTCGACAGTTTATCGATACTTATCGGATTGAACTCAAGGAAGAGAGCGCGTACCAGAGAAAGAGATTAAAACCCGTGTTCAGCGCGTATTGGACCTCGTTGAGTTGTGAGCTTTCGGCGCGCGGCTGCCAGTTCAGCTGAGCGGTGGCAGCAGCAACACCATATTTTGTTGGCCGCCAAGGCAAGCTGCTGCTCACCCTTCGGCGCTGCTCTTGCTAGGCGGTATTTGGGATGCCCTTTTGAGGTTGCTCGTCACCGCCTTCGGCACAAATGAGTGCTCGTTGCACAATTATCGCGAGGTACTAGCACTACTTTGGCAGATTTATTTGGGCTGCAGCTTTTCACGGATTCGTCCTCTGCAATATGGGCATCGCTGGGATGGCGGTCGAAGAATGAGATCGACGATGGCGTGACGTACGGCCGGCAAGCTTGGCTGAGGCGGGGGTCCGTTGTTTCTTTTTTTCCGCCCCGCTTGTGCGAGGCGGCGGTGTTGCAAGAAGGCGTACGCGATCATGGTCATGAGTGCGTGACGATGAAGACCTTGCCAGGATCGTCCCTCGAAGTGATCAAGCCCGAGTTCCTCTTTCAACTGCTGATGTGCCTGTTCGCAGATCCATCGCGCCTTGATCGTGGCAGCTAGTGTGCGCAGATCTGTCGCGGCCGGCAGACTGGCGAGATAGTATTTCTTCTCCCCTGAGGTTCTGTGTTCACCGATCAGCCAGGCCTCCTCGCCGGGAAGATGCTGCTGGCCCTTATCCTTGATCCGCTGCGGTGGTCCATCGGCGATCCGCACCCGAACGGCGGCAAAACGCGCTTTCAATCGACCCTTGGTCCCGGTTCGCCAGCTCACAGTTTGCCACTTGGCATCGGCGAGCATGTCTTCGGCTGCCCGCGACAGGATGTCCGGAATGTACCGCTTGCGGGGACGCCCGCGCATCGCGACCGGCCAGATCAACTTGACGCCGACCGGGTACACCTTCTGGTGACGGGGGATGCCGACGGCCCAGGCCAGCCCGCGTGCCGTGAGCCCTTGTCGAAACGGCGCGCTGAGGCCGTATCCTGCGTCCGCCAGCACACAACCAAAGCACACGCCGGCTGCCATCGCGCGATCAATCTCTGGCTTGGATCGTGACGCCCGGTATTCGACCGGTACGCCGGCGCGCTTCAAGCGTGCGGCGTCGCTTGTCCAGCTCTCTGGCAGGAAGAGACGCAATGCGATCATCACCGGCACTTCGCCGCGCGCAAGCGTCAGCGACACCAACGTTTGGCAATTTGCCGTCTTGCCAAGCGCCGAGGCATATTGAGCCGCGATACCGACCGAGCGTTCGCTGCCGCGCGGCAATCAGGATGACAGTGGAGCGTCAATCAGGATGAGAGAGCTTCGCGGGGCTCGTGACGCAGGGAGGGCGTAGCCCGACCGGAGTTACGAGCCCGGCGTCGGCGCGATCCTTGAGGGGACCGCGCCGACTGGTGATCGCGGCCGGTGGGTTATGCAAGTGGTTCTTCCGCCAAGAGGAATCACTCGCTTGCCAGGCCGACACGTTACCGATCACCAGATGAGGCTCTACATGAAGTACCGTCAGACCGATACCCCGCCAGTGGCCGCCGCCAGAGCGTCGTTCAGTACCTCGACCGCGTACCGCTTCGACAAGGATCCAAGGCTCCCATCGCAGAAGAAGGGAGCCCGCGGCCGGCGCCGACCGGATCCCTTGGCAGACGTGTTCGAGATCGACGTCGTGCCGATGCTCA
Organism: Bradyrhizobium sp. CB3481; assembly: GCF_029714305.1. Classification (NCBI taxonomy): domain Bacteria; kingdom Pseudomonadati; phylum Pseudomonadota; class Alphaproteobacteria; order Hyphomicrobiales; family Nitrobacteraceae; genus Bradyrhizobium; species Bradyrhizobium sp. CB3481. The sequence goes on along the minus strand of NZ_CP121647.1, from coordinate 5,314,155 downwards.
AGGCCGCCCCCGGCGTGCGGCCGATTGCAATCTTCGAGGAGATGTTACGACGCCATCCTGAACTCGGGACCGGCATCCGCCGCACGCTGGAGCGCCGGATCCGCGCCTGGCGGGCAATCCACGGCGAGGAGCAGGAAGTCATCTTCCGGCAGACCCATGAGCCCGGCCAGGTCGGCCTGTCCGACTTCACCGACATGGGCGAGCTGGGGGTCACCATCGCGGGCGTGCCGCTCGATCATCGCCTCTACCATTTCCGGCTGGCCTATTCCGGGTTTGAGCACGCCCACGTCGTGCTCGGCGGCGAGAGCTTCGTCGCCCTGGCGGAAGGCCTGCAGAATGCCCTGTGGTCGCTCGGCGGCGCGCCGCGGGAGCATCGGACCGACAGCCTGTCGGCCGCCTTCTGCAATCTGGACCGGAATGCTCAGGACGATCTGACACGGCGGTACGAGGACCTCTGCGCCCATTACGACATGCGGCCGTCCCGCAACAATCGCGGCATCGCCCATGAGAACGGGGCGATCGAGAGCTCGCATGGCCATCTCAAGCGGGCGATCGCCGATGCACTGCTGTTGCGCGGCACCGCTGACTTCGATGATCTCGCCGCCTATCGCGGCTTCCTCGACGAGATCGTCAGCCGCCGCAATGCCCGCAATGCCAAGCGGATCGATAGCGAGCGCGCCGCCCTGCAGACGTTGCCGGATCGCCGCACCTCCGACTACGAGGAGGTGATTGTCCGCGTAACGTCGACCGGCGGCTTCACTTTACGCAAGGTGTTCTACACCGTGCCGTCGCGGTTGATCGGCCACCAACTGCGGGTGCGCCTCTACGACGATCGCCTCGACGTGTTCGTCGGCGGCACGCATCTCCTCACTCTGCCGCGTGGACGCCCGCATCCGAGCGGCAAGCACGACCAGGTCGTCGATTATCGGCACGTGATCCATTCCTTGCGGCGCAAACCAATGGCGCTGCTCAATCTCGTCTACCGTGATCGGCTGTTCCCGCGCGATGCCTACCGCCGAACCTTTGACCTGCTTCGGCAACGGCTGCCGGACAAACAGGCTTGCCGCCTCATGGTCGATCTGCTCGCACTTGCCCATGAGCGCGGCTGCGAGGCCGGACTCGCCGATCAGCTCAGGGCTGATCACAAGGAAACGCTGGTACGAATCGGCCATCGGGGCGCGTACCGTGCCATACAATTCAAGCAAGCCCGCTGGTCGTGTCTGGTCCGCCTGATTGCTCAACTCTCGAATTCCATGCCAGCCCCTGCAGCCTTAGCCTGTGCGAGTGCGAGCAAGGCGATGGCTGTGTCTTGGATGCCGGTCCCGGTGAGATCGGCGATGGTAATTTGCATCTCGCCCGCGCGGCCCGTTTTCGACCCGGAGATGATCGCACCTAGTTCTGGAAAGCTCGCATCGCTCGCAACGGCACCTGTGGCAATCGCGTGGTGCAGTTCTCCAAGGCGCCGCGTCTGGGTGAGGCTGTCGGCGACATAGAGCTCTGCGCGGACGATTGCGGCCGGGTCGATTTCATTCTTGTGTTCGGCGTCCGATCCCATCGCGGTCACGTGCTGTCCGGGTTCCAGCCATGCCGCCCTCAGGATGGGTTGAGCGGCCGGCGTCGTGGCGATGACGATATGCGAGCCGGCCACGGCCTTTCTCGGCTCCGCATATGCAATGATTGGAAATCCCAGCTGCGCGGAGAGCTCCTGCGCAACCGTTTGGGCCTTCGAGAAATTGCGTGCCCAGACACGGGCCTCGCGAATCGGTCGAACCAGAGCGAGCGCCTGCAGCTGGAGCCTCGCCTGAATTCCGGCGCCCAAGACGGCAGCCACGGAAGCGTCCTTGCGAGCGAGGTACTTTGCCGCCACCGCACCGGCGGCGGCCGTACGGACGTTGGTCAAGTAGCCGTTATCCAGCAAGAGCGCTTGCACCAACCCGGTTTTGCTGGAAAGCAGCACCATCAGGCCGTTGGTGCTCGGCAAACCGAGTTTCGGATTGTCAAAAAAGCCAGGGCTGATCTTGACGGCAAAACCGTCCAGGCCCGGCACGTAGGCCGCCTTGACATCCACCTCGCCCCGATGTTCGGGAATCTCGAGCCGCAGGATCGGGGGCATCTCCACCGCCTTGGTGGCGAGCGAATAGAACGCATCCTCGATGCATTGCACGGCCACGAGGTCGAGCGGCACGATTTGCCTGAGCTCGCGCTCGGTCAGAATCTTAATTCTTGGCATCACACCTCCTGGCCAAAAGGATTGCTTATGCCGTTTACGACCCGGCGATGTAGATCCATGTCGATATTGCGGCCTGAGAGCACGACCGCTACCGGCCCTCGCAAACCAGCGACCTTGTGGGCGAGCAGCGCAGCGATACCGACCGCGCCCGCACCCTCGATGACTTCACGTTCTTGCTCGTAAGCATGACGAATGCCGGCCGCGATCTCACTCTCGCTTAGAAGCACGACGTCGTCGAGCAGGGCTCGACACATGGGGAATGTCAGCTTGTTATCCAGGCCGATGCCACCGCCGAGCGCGTCGGCCAGGCTTAGAAATTCCTCCACTTGCACTGGCCTGCCGGCATCGAGGCTCGCCTTCATCGCCGCGCCCCGCTCCATGGAAACCCCGATAACCTTCACACTTGGCCGCAAGCCCTTGACCGCTGCTGCGACGCCCGCGGCCAACCCGCCGCCGGAAAGACCTATGAGCACCGTAGCGACATCCGGCATCCCTTCAGCGATTTCAAGGCCGATGGTCCCCTGTCCGGCAACGATGTCCGGATGATCGAAGGGGGGCAGCAATACGAGCCCATCAGCCACCAGGCGGTCGACCTCCTGCTGCGCTTCGTCCTGCGAGCCGCCAACGATTCGCACGTCCGCGCCGAGAAGGCGGATTTCCGAGATCTTGTTCTCCGGCACCAGCCGCGACATGCAGATCGTCGCGCGCGAACCGACCGACCGAGCTGCATAAGACAGCGCTCGACCATGGTTGCCGGTCGAGACTGCGACCACTCCGCGCCTCCGATCGGCTTCAGTGAGCTGGAGGATCGCATTGATAGCACCGCGCAACTTGAAACTTCCGGTAGTTTGATGATGTTCAAGCTTCAAGCCCACGGTAACGCCGCAAAGAGCAGAAAGAGCCGGCGAGTGTACGAGCGGCGTGGAGAGTACGTGGCCGCTGATGCGTCGTCGCGCACCCTGAATAATATCGAGATCGATCATAGATACTCCTCAACTCTTTCACGCGATAGACGCCGCCTTTGATCACACTAGGCGGCCAATTTTTACGATAAATACGGATTCTCAACGTGACAATTGTGAATCCCGCTGTTTCGAGCAGCATCCGCGCGATCTCTCGATTCCAGGCGTGGAGACGCGGAAAAAGGTCCGCTGCGAGGGTTTATGTTGTAGGTTAGGAAAGCAATCTGGCGAGGACGGCAGCTCGCGCAGCCATACCGAGGAGCAAGCTCGACCCGAGGAGCTCGACATCGCCACGGGCACACCCACTGGCCCGACCAGTGCCAGCTGACGCGGATAGAAAATACGACGTTCGGGCTTGTCGCGGCCCTCGCTCGACGGGGCGTTAAGTGCTGCAATGCTAGCCGGCTCGAGTCCCGATTCCGTGCGGGCCACGTCATCTGACCAAGCCTACGCGACAAGGGTCAAGAAATCGAGTAAGGCCATCGGCATCGAGCAACGCGTCGACGGGATGGCATCGGGCGGAGTTCTGCCATAGATGACCAGCACTACGACTGAGCATTAGACTTTCAGGCGTCATGGACTGAGGATATACCAGATCTAATACGGAACTCCCCTAACCAGGCCCGAATAGGGGTGAAATTCTGCACGCGATTGCGAGAATTCAAAGGCTTTCCGCGATTGATCGTGATGCCGCGCGTGTGCCGGAGCTACGAGCAGACGTAAGCGTTTGCCCTTCTGCATCCTAGCGTGCTTCGGAGTTTTAGGTCGACAGCCCTCATCAGCATACACATGATGACCGTCCGTTCATCGGTGCGCGCGTTGCGCTCGATCGGAGCAATCAGCAGCCGCTCGCCTGGCGAGATGCGAAAATTAAAGACCGACGACAGGTCTTGCCGCTTTCCTGCGCGATGTGGACCCAAGCGCAGCATCGCTGCAAACCCGGCAAAAAAAAGCTCAAGAAGGACGCGGCCGCGGGTCTAAATTGAGAATGCCCGCAGGTCCTTCCGGACCGGGTATCAATTAGCATTCATTGGTTCGAGCGCGGTGAGCTCAGCCGGGTGCGCCGGATTCGGACCGGTACGACCGTGCAATGCCGATGACCTTGTTCAACGAAACGGAGCTTATTTGGAACCCGCAAGCAGGTGTGGTGACGGAGCGCAATACAAAAGGCCAAGCACCGATCACACACCGGCTATTGAGTTCATAACTAGAGGGCTGACATGCACAGCGTTGAAACTTTCCGAGGTCTGCAGAGCGAGGTGACGACCTGGCGGCGCTACCTCCACGAAAATCCCGAGCTCGACTACAGGCTGCACAATACAGCCAAGTTCGTGGCGGACAAGCTCGCCTCATTCGGCATAAATCACATCGAAATAGGGATAGCTGAAACCGGTATCGTCGCGCTAATTGAGGGCGCAGGCGGGCAGGGGCCCACGATTGGGTTGAGGGCCGACATGGACGCTTTGCCGATCCTTGAGGCCTCAAACAAACCTTGGTCATCGAAAACACCAGGCAAGATGCATGGATGCGGCCATGACGGTCACACGGCCATGCTGCTGGGGGCTGCGAAATACCTTGCGAATACACGCAACTTCAAGGGCTCCGTTGCTTTGATCTTCCAGCCTGCTGAAGAAGGGGCGCTGGGCGGCCAAAGGATGGTTCAGGAGGGAATTATGGACCGTTTCGGAATCTCGCAAGTTTTTGGGATGCACAACGCGCCCGGCATGGAGATCGGCAAGTTCGGCATTTGCGACGGCCCGATCATGGCAGCGCTCGATGACTTCGACCTCGTGGTGAAGGGTAGGGGAGGCCATGCGGCCAAACCGCATGATACCATCGATCCAGTTGTCATTGCAGCACAGATCATTATGGGTCTCCAAACTTTGGTCTCGCGCAATACAAATCCCCTCGAAGCGCTCGTCATATCCGTCACCAAATTTAACGCCGCTCAGGCCTACAACATCATTCCCGATCAGGTTGAACTGGCCGGTACCGTCAGGACCCTCGTACCCGACCTCCGGGACTTCGCCGAACGACATATTTTGGCAGCCGCTCAAGGCATTGCGCGCGGATTTGGCGCGGATATCGAGTTCAAATACCGTCGACATGACCCCGTCACCTTCAATCACACCGGCGGGACTAATCTGGCAATCGAGGCGGCAAGCAACCTCGTGGGTCCTGCCTGCGTGGACGATAAGATAACACCGCGGATGGGATCGGAGGACTTCGCCTATATGCTTGAGTCGCGGCCAGGCGCCTTCATTTTTCTTGGCAATGGAGCGACTGCTGGGTTGCACCACCCCACGTATGATTTCAACGACGAAGCCCTACCTTATGGAATTGGATACTGGGTAAGCCTGGTCGAGACGGCCCTGGCTCGTTAAAGCTCCGTCCTCGGAACGGATGGAGGTGCGGCCGATCGCATCTTCATGAAGCAGCGCTGATGACAGTTGCGCCAAAGGTTTAACTCCCCGACAGGCTCCATCGTGCCGAAGCCGGGTCCCGCGCGTTCGGCCAATGTCGAGCGTGCGCCGCCCGCCTTCAATTGAACTCCTCACGAGGCACAAGCAAGCGACATGAGTCGCCGCGAGCCGAAATTGCCAGATCTAAATCAAAGCACCGCTCGGCGAACCGGAGCTCGATTCGGCGACCATGATGGAGAGGCCAACTCGGTCCAGGCGCAAGCTTGAGTCGGTCGATGCGGGGCGCGCTAGCGGGCAGGCTTGTGAGCGGCCATCGTGAAGAAGGTCCAGCTCAGCTGATCTTGCCCACGGGCTTAATCCAGCTTGAAGTTCGCTCTGGCCCACGACAAGGACCAGAGCATGAAGCGCTTTTGAAGCAGCACGAGGCCGGCGTTTCGGTCGCCGATCTGTGCCGCAAGCATGGCGTCAGCGACGCCAGCATTTACAAATGGAAGGCCGAATTCGGCGGGATGGAGGTCTCGGAGGCCAAGCGGCTGGATGGCTTCGATCTCGCCGGCTTCGGTGGCGAGCCGAGAGCGTCTTGGGCCGATCTTTAGGATCTGTGCGGCGTTGCCGAGGTTGAGCCAGGGGGCAATCCCGTCCTCGGCGGCTTGAACACCGGTATGTGGTAGTTCGAGCGCACTTGAGCTGACGCGCTCGCGGGTCAGCGATTGCCGTTGCCAGTCTTGAGGCCGTTGCGGTTGAGGAGGCCGGCAATCAGATCGTCGCTCGCGATCAGCACCAGCTGACGCACGGCATGGATGATATCGGCAGAGGTGCTGTTGCGCTGTCCACGCCGGCGCTTGGGCAGCCGTATCTCGCTGTGAACACCGCCGACCCAGTGGACGATGAGGACGATCTCGGAGGTGGCATCGTCGATATTGGCGACGATCTCATAGATGAGGGTGCGCACAACGCGCTTCTTGAGGCGAGCATCCGTCGTTGGCGCATCCCAGACCGTTTTGAATTTGAGGCCAGAACGCCAGCAAAGCTGGATCGGCAATGAAGGCGGGCCTCGCCGTATCATGCATGGCGATCTTGCCCTCGACCTCCGCCACGTGAACGAGAGCCCTGTTCCAGCGCGCTTCAAGCTCGCCCGCCACGAGCCGGTTGATGGGGGCAGCGGCATCGTATTGCCGGAAGGCCCGGTCAGCGGCATAGCGCGCCGCCTCGAGGTCGCGACTGAAAGCCTCGCGCACCTGATCCCCGCCTTTCCCTGGCCACCTTGGCGGCAGCGGTTGCAGCGGCGGTAGCGCCCGGACCGACAACGTGAAGCAGTGCGTCCTCGAGGTCGAGATTGTACTCGTGGAGCCAGCAGAGCGCCTGTCGCGCGCTGCCCAGTTCCTCGATCTTGTCGAACACCAGCTTGATCGCCCGCCGATCCGGATCTTTCTCATACCGATCGATCGCCGGCTTCACGAAGTAACTGCTTCATCAGACGCATCAGGACCGCCAGTGCTTCCGCCGGCAGGTCCGACCATGCACGCGCCGAGGGCGCCGTTCAACCGGATGCTCCCGAACAGATCCATCTGCTGCGGCGACCGCGGGTGTTGATTGTGTCGGTATCCGCTCCCTGACGTTGCCGTCTGGCGCGACATGAGTCGCTCCCCGACTCTGGTCGTAAGAGCCTCTGGATGCACCAGAAAGCAGGGCAGCTGATGGCATTCGATTCTTCAACGCTAGAGCGATAAGTGCAGAAAGCGCGGCGAGTGCATCGATGCTAACAAACGGCTGAGTTGTCAAAGGCTCGGCGACAGGGCATACCGATCGGTCGAACACCGATGCTGGCAATTCTGGCCAACGATCTGCTTGCGACCCGTCCAGGGTGCGGCGAAAAGCGACATCATCGAGCTTGTCGACGGTCCCATGAACACAAACTCGGCGAGCAAGCAAAGGACCATGTCGACAAAGAACCTGGCAAAGAACGGTTCTGTGGGCGTTCCCAAACGTTTTTGTACAACGACACGCGACCACACTCGCAGCTCGGATGGAAAACCCCTCCGAGTTCGCCTTGACCTGCCACTCACGCCGGGATCTGGCGCTGCGCTATCCTGAGGGCTCCGGGCCAGCTCCCGTCGCTAGCACCACCGCCTATTCGGGCAAACCCAACAGCCCGAGCGAACTCAGGATTGGATAAAGCTTGACGGCAAGGTCACAGCATCTACTTCGAGCCGGTCGCGCAGGATCCGACCTATCGGCCTTGAACCTTATCGTGATGCCAAACAGGCGATTGGCAATCGAGCATCACGGATCGGCTCGAGCTCAGTAAACCACGCTGACATAATGCTTCTACTCCCCAAGCCCATTTGGGACGCCCGAGAAGAGTCACGGTCACTATAAGCTATCAGCACCGGCCGGAAAGCGCGTTAACCGCTACAACGAAATGCGTGGACCTGCGGTCGGGGCAAACTGCATTAGCGCTCGTCAATCCTCGGCGGCGTCTTAGCATTTGAATTGGCCTTCCAATTGCCCTTGGTGATGGAGACATCAGCCTCGATAATACCGTCGAACGTTGGTTTTCAGTCGTCTTTTGACACACGGTGCCTGAGAGAGACGATCCAGCGAGTTGGCCGATCACCTCGGAAGTTAACTCGTTCTGTTTGCACGACCTCGAATGCGAGCTGTCCATTTTGTAATTCGTCGGAAAATGACAGGCTAACAGGAAATCGTCAAATTAACAGGAGGTGCAACGCAAAAACGTACAGGCGCCGCATGAGCGTTTCAATGCCTCCCCAAAACCATTCGAGCCAAGAGATAGGCTCGCCTAGCCTAGCGCGCGTCCGCTAACCTTTCGTCGTCGTGGTTTCGTTGCGGCGCGGCGCACTCGCACTCGCGGGATCCGCGAACGTTCGTGGAGGCTGATATCGTGACGGAAAGGAGATCGCGGATGTTGCTCGTACTACGGATGTAACTCGGACGCTTAGTGAAGCTAAGCGATTTCCTCCTGCTTTGCGAGATCATTGCCGGCAACCACTCGGAATCATCAACGGCGAGCGCGCAAAAGGCGAGATGATGGCGAGCCGCATGCTAGGAAGCCCCTTCAAACCTGGATGCAGCCGCTCGGTGCCGCTTGCTGTGATCGCTCCTTGCACATTCGCTTCGGCCATGATGACGCGAGAAGTTGGGCCTTCTCTTTTGAATCGTTGCCTGACAATTGTGAAGGAGAGATCAACAAAGACCTCAAGCGGAGAGGCGTCGAGTTCGTCGGATGAAACTCGCGTGTGTAAGCTGATTTCGTCGTCAACATCATGCGGCTAAAAGAGGAATGACGCTGCAATGGAATCCGTGGCAATGAAGGGTGGCGTGGTTTGACTCCGAGCGCGGCCATACTGCGAACTGATTGGACGTCGATTCGCTCTGAGCTGAAATAGAGCGGGAAGCGGCATCGCATGGAGGATCTGCGTCGTGAACGGCTCGTTTTTGCAGGATTCTTGCGCATGGCTGGCGCTATTCTTGGATGGTAACGGATGCGAGCGGAAAGAGAGGAACCGCAATGGGAACAGCAGCTGCAGCTTTGTCAGCGATGCCGGCGGCGACCGAACCATTTGATGGGGTGTGCGCGAAAGTCGCCTTCGTGCGGCGTACGGCTGAAGAAGGGCCGGGGTACCGTGGTCCCGAACGATTTGGTTCTCCGACCGTAATCGATCACGACGTCGACATCCGCAATGCTCGCCCGATCGTCAACACGCTAAGCCTGGATCGCGAAGGCTTCACCCTTATCCAGCACAAATCTGCTACCGTAAACGAGCGAGACCCGAAGCTTGCAGCCGACGAATATGTCGAGGAAATGAATGCGTTTGTGAAGGGCTATTTCAACGCGTCGTGGGTTACAAATTTACGGCACGGCACCGCTGCGCCCCCCGCCCAGGTCCGGTCACCAGATGCTGCCAACGGAAATCAGCCGACATCTCGCCTCAGCCACATTGATTACGCGGCAGTTTCCACGCCTGCGGTTGCTGCAATTTCCGACTACGAACAGGGATTCAAGTTCCGGCCATACTCGCGCATGTTGCTTATCCAAACTTGGCGCGCTTTGTCCCCGGGTCCACAAGATTATCCCCTGACACTTTGTGATGGATCATCTGTGGCAGATGCAGACGTCGTCACTGCGGCGTTCGCCAGAGATGATATCGCCGCCAAGGTCTGGCTGGCGCATTATAACCCGCTCCAGCGGTGGTATTACTTCCCCGATATGAGCAAGGATGAATTTATCTTGTTCAAGGGCTTTGATACAGAAACAAGATTCAACTCAAAGGTATTTCATACTGCCTTCGACAACCGTCTTGCGCACCCTGACGCGAAGCCGCGGCTGAGCGTTGAGACCCGCCACCTAGCGTATTTCGAGTGATCGTTGGCCCCAGTGGAACCTGTCTCGATCAGCGTCCTGATGCGCCAGACGCAAAATGCGGTCGTCGCTCGGGGTGTATGGCGCGTCTTCCTGGAGTTCAAGCGAATAAAGTTTGCCTTTGCTCATTCATCCATCCCAGGCAGCAGGTGAATCAACAAAATTCGCTGATTTGGGGCTACCAAATCGACTCAACGCAAGGCGCACGATTGATCGGGCGTATGACACCATCACCGGCTGGTACGGAATCCGATAGTATCCCAGTTCATCCCATCGCTCCTTGGGGCGCATCCTCGTCATACGCTCAGGATCCGCCAGATGCTTCAGTCGCTCGTACAGAGGTTACGCATCGGGTATTGGCAATATAGTCGGTTTCAATGCTCGGCTCCTCCCCATTCCTTGCGCAAGTTTTACTGAACCATCCCAGTCGTAATTCGCTAATGTAACGCCCTGCATGCGAAATTCTGCGCCAGCTTGAGGGTAATGCACGCTCTTCATGCGATGGAGCGTGGAGCTCTTGTCTCGCAAACACGCCACGAGAGGCGCTTTGCGGCCGTGCCCGTGGCGCGTCGACTTTGCCGTAGTGCTTCGTCGGGCCTGATATCAGTGCCTCAACGCTGCCGACCGGCTAGGCTTTGGGCATTGGTGGAAGACGTGCATGCCGCGCTGCCGACGCTCAGTGCTGACATCTCATCCATGACCGGATCGGATCGAATGGCGTGCGATAGAGTCTCCGTCACACCCACCAGCGCACCAGGAACGCCTCCCGCTCGCTGAAACACCACGCGGCGGCCCGAACGACAGCACATCGATCTCGCTGCCGTTCGGGTTCAGGTGCCGCCAGAGACGTCGCCGATCATGCCGTGCGCTTCGTGATGCGCCTCGAACTCCTCGCGCGGCCCGATGTCTCTCATCGCATCTTGGTAGACCGTTCACGGCTGTAGCCGTGATTGTCAGATGATTCGCAGCTTGACCAGTGATGTCGAAACGGACGACCAGTATCGCGAGAGCGCCGAACAATTACGTGTTCTTACTGAACAGGTGAGAACGCAGATCACTGCCAGACCGAGCAGCGAATTGAGTTCCTACGTGAGAGAGCCGCAAGGTGTCGTGGCATGGCAGCCGATCTGGATGATGCTATCATAAGTATAAGACTGAAGATCCGGAGGATGTCGCCGCTCTCGACTTGGTTGTTGACAGTTGGAGAGGTCGCGATCTGCCAGTCGCCAAGTCGAGATTTGGCCGCATTCGGAAGCCGCAGTGGCGATGTGCGGAATGTACGACTATTTGCATGGTATCCCCGCCGGTCAAGCGAGTTGGCGCTGCCTGCCCGCTCCCGGGTGGAGATGGCGCTCGCTTCCTTGGCCTTTCCTTGGCCGTCTCGACGATGAACCCGCTGAGGGATTTGCATCTGGGCTATTCAGTGCTGCAGGTCTGCGTCACCGGAATTGTTCACGTCAAAGGCGCCATGACCTCAAGGTTGGATTACCTCGAGCTGGTCCGGCGAATCAGCGAGAGATCCAGGCGCATGGGCGCGTCGTAGGCGTCAGCGATCCAGCTCAGGCATATCCCCATCATCAATGAGATCTTCCCGTCGTCTCAGGATGGGGTCGAGGAGGCGCGCCACATTGTGTCCGCGATGGACGAGCAATTATGCGCGAGCGCTTCGGTATAAATCATCGATAGTCTGCGCATGTTCGCGACCGATGAACGTAATCAAGAGAGCTCGGATGGTCTTGATGTTCGCAGCGTTCCGGATCTCGATGTTCCTGCCTGTTGATCACCGATTCACTAGGTCAAACCGATCTCGCGCCAGGCCAGCGCGCGACCGGTCGAAGTGTTTGTTCGAACTTGAATATTAGAGGCAAAAACGCCCGACGCGTTTCATGAGAATAGTCGTGCGCCATCTCACAAGCTACATTGCAGGCCATTTGGGCGCTTTGCCAAGGGATATGGGAGCGGAGATCATCAAGATAGAGGCCTCCGGGCGCGATATGATGCGGTAATATCCGTCGAGCTTGAACGTGGATTTCCGAACCACTCATGGAGTAAACAGAACAAGCGCTGGATCTTACTTAATTTGCCTATCGTGAAGTCCGACGTGGAGATCGCTTGCATGAAGGCTGTATTCACGTTGAGTGTGGGAACGGCGGCCGATCCGTCCCTTTTCGGCCATTTTGACGATGCTCGTGCTTCTCTTCGAGAGGAGGCCCGCGCCTCGGCCGATGTTGTTCCCTGAACGCGAAAGTGGCAACCAGATTTGAGCAGCCCCAAAAGCCTCATTATCAGCAAGGAGTACTGGGGAGACAACTACGGGGCTGTATCTTGCCGTTTCAAGGAATGGATCCTGTGCTAAGCGTTCCTTTTCGCTGAAGCAAGCCCGAGTCACTGGCGTTCGTGGCAAGCGAGTTCGTAAGCGCCAATGAATCGCCCGTCTCGTGGCTCGCCGCGCTCGCTCATGCTCACCAAATTCCAGAGCAGCGCTCATCGCTGAATCTCTGTCATCCATGGCGGAGCCCTGAAGGTTCTTTCACAAGGGAATTACGATCGTCGGTCGTCAGCTCGGTGGCGTCCGGCGTGCGGCTATTTGAGGCTGGTGTCGTAGAGGACAAAGACAGCGCATCAGTGGGTCGATGTAAGAAGTGGCTTTCGAGGATTACGACGAAGGACGCCGCTCAAAGGGACTCGCGAAGAAATTCCGCGCAATTCTTACAAATATGGCGAAATCCTACCTTAATAATCAGTTACCATCATTAAATAACAATGGCTGCTTGATCATCCGCTACCCTAGGCGCGGACGCCGTAAACAGGAAGGGAATGTCCATGAAGAACAGGTCCGGCTCAATCCTGTCACGTCGCACCGTCCTTGCCGGCACGGCGAGCGTACTTGCGGCGCCGATGCTGATCAAGCCCTCGCGCGCCCAGTCTAATTCGGTAACGTTCACCAGTTATGGCGGAAGCTTTCAGGAAGCCTTGGAAAAGCACGTAATGAAGGGCTTCACTGAAGAAACGGGAATCAAGGTCAACATCGTCCCTGCACCCGAGCTCGCAAGAATTAAAGCGCAGCTGCTCACGGGCAATGTCGAATGGGACATCTATAGCGGCGCAGGCGCTGAGGCCGCTGCCGGTTCCAAGCAGGGCTTTTGGGAGAAGCTTGATCCTTCCTTGTTTGACCTTGAGGATTTGGTCGTTCGACCGGAAAGCGATAGACTCTCGTGGAATATTTATACGTCTGGTATAGCATGGGATCCGCAGAAATACGGTCCTGGAAAGCACCCAACCAACTTTGCCGAATATTTCGACCTGAACAAATTCCCTGGACGTCGTCTCCTCTTTAGGACTCTTCGTGGTTCGCCACTCGAGGTGGCGCTTCTCGCTGATGGCGTGCCGTCGAAGGACATTTATCCGCTCGATCTGAATCGTGCGCTCAAGGTGCTCGATCGGATCAGGCCGAGTATCGCCACATGGGTGGAGTCGACCCCTCAATCGATCAGCCTTGTGCAGACCGGCGAGGCCGATTTCACCTTCACTTATGCGACTCGCGTCAAGGCGACGACTGAGACGGGCGGCGGAAAGCCCTTGGCTTTCTCCTTCGAGCAGAACCTCATCTATTCTGAGGACATGGCCTTGCTCAAGGGCGCACCCAACAAAGAAAACGCGAAGAAGCTTATCTCCTATTTTGTCCGCCCAGAAGTTCAGGCGCGAGTAATGAATCAGACTGGCCTCATTCCGGTATCCAGGAAGGCCGTGCCGCTGTTAACGGAGCAGACTCGCAAATGGCAGCCAAATTTCGAAAATCCCAAAAATCTCATAGTCAACAACGCGTACTGGGCAGATAACTTCGAGGTTGCATCGCGTCGTTTCAAAGAGTGGATACTTGGCTGAGTGCTCTCTCTTTTCGGGATGGGTCCGGCAGGCCCGTCCCAAACACGCGACTTCGTACCGATGGTAATCTGACGAAGAATCGATAGTAAAAGCGAATGCTGCTTTCCAATCTTCACCTCAGTCGACATGTGCCGCCCCCGGAATCACGTTGGTCTGAACAGGGCAACCATCTCCTGCGGAGTGATAACTACGCTGCGGATGCGCGGACCTCGCGCAGGCTCGATGGCCGCGCGCGACTACCTGCTTCATCCAGGCAGACAGCAGCAACGCTTCCTCGAATTCGCTTTGAATAGCTTCGTTGCTGATCGAACGATCGATCAGTCGTTGCCGATATCCCGATTTGACTTTTCACGAACTGACTGGTGGATGAGAAATGAAATGCGCGACACGCTGATCCGACGGCGGGGTTGAGAGGTGCGTCGAAGGTTCTCCTTAAGCGACGGCGACGTGTGTTGCCGTGTTTGATCTGGGGAAGATGACCCATGAAGAGCTACGCGACGACGAGAAGCTGCGAAAAAATGGCCACATGCGCAGGTATTCCGCGTGAATGAAGAAAGAATGGTGAAGCGCCGCCGGATATTCAGCTAGCCTTATTTGAGAATAGCATTTGTCCGGCACTATGGGGCGAGCGACTAGCGGCTTATGACAAAAACTGGCAGCATCAGCGCGCAGGGTATCTTCATGACGCCGGCCGCATTGGTCGCGGTCCTGATTGTGCTGCCGCCCCTTTTGTATGTGTTTTATACCAGCGCGGCTCTATCACTAGCCTCTTACGCCGAACTTTTGACGAGCAAGCTATTCACCCAAACCTTGGCCAGCACACTTGTTATTGCAGGCTTGTCGTCGCTGCTAAGCTTGGTTTTAGGTTTCATTGTTGCGTTACACCTTGCTCGTCAGCCTGCACGACGCAGAGCAATTCTGATGGTGCTCGTTCTTCTACCGTTCTGGACTAGTACTTTGGTAAAATGTTTCGCGTTTACAATTATTTTGGGCCGTGACGGGATCGTCAATGGTGTCCTTAGCTGGATCTTTGATTCGAAGATTCAGCTGCCGCTCATACTCAATCGGATCGGCCTTCTTATTGGGATGACAAACTTTCTTGTTCCGCTAGTCGTGCTGCCCGTTCTCGCCAGTCTGCTCGCTATTGATCGCACAATCTACCGGGCGGCCTCTATCATGGGAGCGAAGCCCGCCCGCATCTTCTGGACAATCACCGTTCCTATGACTCTGCCGGGTATATTCGTCGGCCTCTTGAGTGTCTTTGTCATATCGCTGGGGGCCTTTGTAATCCCGGCGCTGCTCGGTGGAGCGCAAGATCAAATGCTTTCGAACTTGGTCGATTTCTACAACCGACAGGTATTGGACTGGCCAAAAGCCTCAGCCATCAGTGTGACCTTGCTTGGGATGGTCGTGATCTTTGCCGCTCCTCTTGCGCTTTGGCGCCGATACAGGATGTAAGCTTACTCGTGCCAGACATCATTCGTGATCCGCATGCGCGTCGCTACCGTGCGTTAGGCACCGGCCTCGCGGTGGCTATCTATATCTTTCTCTGGGCGCCAATAGTGGTGACGATCCCTATGGCATTCGGCGCCACCAATGCGCTGAGCTTCCCGCCAACGAGTTATTCATTCGACCTTTTCAGGATCTTCTTCAATTCGCCTGCTTGGCAACAGTCGCTTTTGGAGAGCATCAAGGTAGCATTCGGGTCCACGGCAATCGCGATGCTGGCCGGAGTACCTGCAGGTTACTGGATCGCCCGCCATGAATTTGTTGGCAAAGAACTATTTACCGCGATAATCATGAGTCCGCTTGTCGTTCCGACTGTCGTTTCGGGGCTCGGGCTCTATTTTTACTTCTCCTACCTCAAGATTTACGCAACGACGTTTGCCATTGTGCTTGGTCATGTGATGTACATCTTGCCTTACGTCGTGCTCATGATTGTAGCGGGGGTCCAAAAACTGGATCGGAATCTCGAATTCGGTGCGGAATTGATGGGAGCCGGGCCAATGCGGATGTTCTTTACCGTCGTTGTACCGCAGCTCGTTCCGTCGCTCGTGAGTGCTGTATTCTTTGCGTTTCTGATGTCTTTCGATGAGCTTATCATTTCTTGGTTCTTGGCTACCAGCAATACGATCACCCTACCGGTAAGGATGTTCAGCGCTCTCGTATGGGAAGTGTCCCCGGTCATCGCCGCCGTTTCCACCCTAATGACGGCACTTTCTCTGTTGGTCTGCATTGTCGCGGTCGCATTCAAGAAATCGACACCGATTGATACTTGATCGGTTTAGTTCGACAATCCGGTCGGAACGTCAATGAGGAAAACATCCGGTATGATGCCTCAGGTCAGGGAAGCGGAGACAGAGCCACATGATCAGCCAGACGGTGTACACCGAGACGATTTCTGTGCCTAGCTCAGCCGCTTCCCCTAACAGAGTGAACCGGATGCACGACGCCACTGTTCTTGACGAGCACCTCGCTACCCACGCGATTGCACTGAAGAGCATATCGAAGAGCTTTGGTTCGGTGACGGCGCTGCATCAGACTGATCTCAGCGTGCGGAAGGGCGAATTCCTTACCCTGCTTGGCCCGTCAGGCTCCGGCAAGACTACGTTGCTCAATCTGATCGCAGGTGCAATCGGGCCGACGACGGGCGTTATTTTCCTGGATGGGCGCGACATTACCAGCGTGCCTCCGCGTGAGAGGGGGATTGGGATGGTGTTTCAGAACTATGCCCTAATGCCGCACATGACTGTGTTTGACAACGTGGCTTATCCGCTGCGCGCGCGGCATCACCCCGCCGTGACGATCCGCGCTAAAGTCATGGAGGCGCTCGATCGCGTCGGTCTGCACGGCTTTGAGGATCGGAAGCCGCGCCAGTTGTCCGGCGGTCAGCAACAGCGCGTCGGAATTGCGCGCTGCATCGTATATTCGCCGGCCATTATTATGATGGACGAGCCGCTAGGAGCGTTGGACAAAAATCTACGCGAGCAGATGATGGGGGAGATTAAGCGCCTCCACAAGGACTTGGGAACGACCATCATTTACGTCACTCACGACCAGGAAGAAGCGCTCTATATGTCTGACCGCATCTGTCTAATGAGCATGGGTCAAATCGCTCAGCTCGGGACGCCAGATGAATTGTATTTCCAACCGCGCAACCGATTCGTTGCAGAGTTCATCGGCGAATCGAATTTGATCAGTGGACGAATAATCGGTGATGGTCAGATGATGATTGCCGGAAATCGATCCATTGCCGTTCCTTGCAGCGGATGTGTCGAAGGATCGGATCTGCTAATTATGATCCGACCTGAGAAAGTGCAGATCAGCGGCACGGATGAGCCCTTCAAGGAAGATAGCAATGTCCTGTTCGGCGAAGTTGCAGGCAGCTCGTTTATCGGTGGTATGACCCGCGTGGCCGTCAACACAGAGAACGGCCTGAACGTTATGGCTAAGCTAGTGTCCGACCGTGCCGAGTCGAGGCCCGAGCCGGGAGCACGAGTACGAGTTTGCTGGTCTTCCTCCGACGTAGTGGTTCTGGAGAAATAATGCTCCCTCGCAGCCTGCTCCGAGCTCATCCAGCAGGGTCGTTTCTGACTTCGCATGTTGAGCAATGCTGTCTTCGCAGGACATGAGAGGAAATTAACGTAACAATTGGGGCGATCGTGTTCGCATTATTTCGTCGCATCGCGCTCGTCGGATACAACCTCGAACGATACCTGGGCCCAAGCGCCGTGGCTGCAAGCCTCATCATTAGTTGTGTGAGTATCGACGTCGTTGCGCGTTATCCGTGAGAAGCGATAGGGCGTGCGCGCGCAATGAAGTCACGAAGAAGGTCTTCGACAATCGCGACTGATCGTTTGCGACGACAAGCGTCCGCCGGACCTGTCGCGGATATGGCGGGCAAGGGGCAGATCTCGGCCGTGACGATATGAAGAAGTCCGGTTCTTGACGATGAAGGCAGTACGTTAGCGCTTCTGCAAACCAACAATCTCGCACGTGACACACATCGTGTCCTAACCAAATTGGTGTTCGGTCCTGCGTTGGTCAGCATACTCAATGTTAGTACCATGAATTGGAAGCCGCTACGGCTGGCGGCAATCGCTACAAGCGCAAACGTTTGGCAATTGCTTTTCGACGGCTCACTTAGGGCAGTGCGATCGATGGCAGAGTTAGATCGCGCTATCCAAGCATAGCGATGAGTCCACCTTCTCCCTGATGAATCTGTTGCATCGCTAAGGTATCGAACGCTATATCGGGATTCCAAGGCCGCTCTAACAGATCAGACCAACGATATCGTGGATGAACCTGGAGCGATCGTGTCGGCGGTTTGAATGTTAGCCGAGAGTATCCCTTCGGGACCTTGGAGGGTCCTTATAGCGATGACGGCTCCGAGAGGATGGCTCAACCGGACCCCATGATAGATTTTGCTGAACTTGACGAACAGAACTACGGTGACCTGCTTCACCTGGCGGGTCGAGACGCCCTGCACGTACATCTCGGCCAACGCCGCAACCAGCGCCTTCTCGGACCTCTGATATGGCTCAAACAGTTCGGTCGAGAACCGCCCCTGGCCGATCCTGCGGCACCTTCAACTCGATCGTGCCGACCCGGGTGATCAGCGAGCGTGTGTAGTAGCCAGAGCGATAGCCAAGTCGGCCTTCCGAGGGCTCCCTTTTCTCCGCGCCCAGCGCCTATCTGATCCTGGACGCCCGTTACGAGCGGATCCAGGAGGATGGGATCACTGCCAGCCACGCGGTGCTGATCGCGATCGGCGTGGACTGGGAAGGCCGGCGCCAGGTGCTCGCGGTCGAGCTCGCTGCTCGCCAACCGGGAGAGCCGATCGAGCTGGAAGGAGTTTTTGGAAGGGCTAAAGGCCCGCGGCTCTGCGCGTCGAAAGTCCAAAGCAGCACGTGCCCTTATTAAGTAAGTATCGACTGCGGATGGAACTGGACCCTGTAGGCTGGTTGATTACGATGTGCGACGGCTGATCTCCCCCGAACGCGCCGTCACCCTCAGATGCTGCGCACATAACTGATCGAGTTCGATGATAAGAGAGTGGTAACGTCCAACGCAACGTGGGGGACGGAAGGCCCCTGAACAGCCCCCGGCCGTCGCCACGCGCCCGCCGAAAAGCTTCCAATGCACTCATTGCCGCGCGGCAATCAGGATGACAGTGCGTATTGCCTCATGGAGGAATGTTCCCGAAGACGCGATCGTTGCCTCATTTATTTTGCTCCCAAGAAGACGGACGGTCGGTACGGGGGAGGCCGGTCGTGGAGCTGGCCGGGGTTGCGCAACGACCGGCCTCCCCGTACCGGAAGCGGGCGCTGTTACCGCGCAACCGGTGTCTCGTCGAACCGCTCCGCATGATCTGCCGATCCAAACAGCAGCGCGCTTGCCTGCTCGCTGCGCCAGGATTTGAGGCGGCGCTGAAGCGTTCGCAGCAGCTTATCCGGGTACGCGCCCGGATATTCCGCTTGTAGCCTTGTCAGGAGCTCGGCGCCGGTTCGCCACGGCTCGACCTTGAACCACTCCTGCAGCTGTGGGGTCGCCTGAACGAGCGGATCAGGGCGACGACGACCTCGCTTCGCTTTGAGGATCGGCCGGTCCGTCGGTCGAGATGCGCCCTCTTTCCAAGCCGTTCGCAAGCTGGCGAGGAACAATTCGATTGGCGGGGCCGCAGTAGTCGAATCGCCCGCCGACCTCACGTCGGCAAGGTCGGCCAGACGTTGCTGCGCAGACCGAATGTCACCCAGCAACGCGACCGCGTCCAAGCTGACGCAGATTTCCTGCAGTCGGGCCCGAACCGCATCGGAGGTATGTGGGTCGGCTGCCAGCCGCTGATGCGGCGTCGTCGGCGCACTATAAGATTTCCGGACGCGTGCGCCATCGCGCTGTTTTGCGATCAGCTTGAACGACGGCTGGAAGAAGTTCACGAACAGGCGCACTGAGCGATAGAGTTCTGCGAGCAACGCAGCCGCCTCGAGCCCTTCAAACCGCCGATAACCAACCATCCGTCGGACCACGGCTCCGTTCTTCTGTTCGACAAACGCCTAGTCGTTCTTGCGGTAGGGTCGGCACCGCGTGAAGACAATGTTCGCCTGCTCGCAATACGCTTTCAGCGTTTCGTTTATGAACACGGTATCATTGTCGGTATCGATGCCCTGCAGCGAGAACGGCAGCTGTCGGCGAAGTTCTGTCAACACGGTGCTCAGGAGCGTTTGCTCGCGCACCAGCAACGGCGCACACTCCGTCCAACCGGTCGCAATATCCGTGAGCACCAGCGTCTGGATAAAACTGCCGCGCGCCGAGGGCCCGCTGTGGGCGACCAGATCGGCTTCGACAAAGCCCGGCGCCGGATCCTTCCAGTCGGCGGACGTCCGTACCGGGATGCTCCGTCGCAATGCGCTCGCCACCGGACGGCGCCGCTGGCGTCCACCCTCCTGTCGGATCTTGCCCAGCGCCCGATCGATCGTCGACGCGCTCACCGCTAGCAGCTTCGCGCGGATTTCTGGCGCCAGGCTCATGTGGCCGTTCCGTTCCATCGACTCGATCAGGAGCGGCAGCAGCGCTTTCAGTCTCTTGCCGCAAATCCGGTCCGATGCCTCCCAAAGAACAACCAGCGCATTTCGTTCAGCTTCCTCGTAAATCCGGCGACGG
This sequence comes from Bradyrhizobium sp. CB3481, assembly GCF_029714305.1. Taxonomy (NCBI): domain Bacteria; kingdom Pseudomonadati; phylum Pseudomonadota; class Alphaproteobacteria; order Hyphomicrobiales; family Nitrobacteraceae; genus Bradyrhizobium; species Bradyrhizobium sp. CB3481. The sequence continues at coordinate 5,293,611 of NZ_CP121647.1, read as the reverse complement.
GTGCGCCGAACCGAGGATTGCCCGATATCGCCTCGGAGCAGGCGCATCGCATGCTTTCGATGGAAGCCGGTCACAACCACACACTCGTCGAGAATTCGCGCCTTCTCCGCGCGGCTCGCCTCTCTGTAGCGCTGCTCCACAGCGGCCGTCAGCTCTCTTGGAGTCGCCATGCTCAGTTGCCTCATTGTCGCCCCCGCAGTCCCATCCCACTGGGGAGCAAATTACGTGAGGCAATGGCTCAGCATTCAGGAACATTTCAGGCGGCGCAATGCGGCTTCCCACCCAGATTGTCGCGCTATACACTCATGTCCCCAGGCAGATGCCGAGAATTGGGATGCGACCTGAACGTTCGCTGACGATCGCGGTAGATATTCGGGCCTGATTTGGAGTGTAGGGACCGGGGGAGATCACCACTGCTCGCGGCTCGAGGACAACGAGATCGCTGACGCTGACCACGTCCTTCCGGATCACCTGCGTTGCTTCACCAAGCTTGCGGAAATCGCACGCAATGTTGAAGACGAAGGAGTCGTAGTTGTCGATGATGACATCAAACTTGCACCAGAAGGTATGTCACGAAACGCGTCCAGGATTCGTAGCGGCTTGGCTAGCGTCTCCATGCCGCACGACGCGCGTCGCGGCCGATTTCCTCGCCATTATCTCTCTGAACACCAGCAATCCCTGGCGTGAGTTGGGATTTAGACATCCTTCCAATTGGATCACAGCAACGTTGGCGGCTGGTCTAACCGCGACTCGATACTCAGACTTTGCGAGCTGGATAAGTCGTGGGAAGGGCTCCGTCGCACTAGGCTGCCGGTGATCGACGCTGTCGGATGGGTATCATGTGCTCCCGCTTCGTTTTCAGTCATCAGGTAGGACTTCACTCGCGGGGTAATCGGGCACGTTTTCCTTCCAGCGTACCGATCCAAATGGGCGCTCCAGCATGCGGCGGATGCGCACCGGGCCGGGACCGATGTGAAAGGCCTCCGCTTGGTGATCCAGCGCGCGCTCCGAGCTCGTCCTGCGGCTCCGTTGGCGCAAATAGTCGAGCCAGGTTGGGTAGTGATAACGCTCTGTCCACAGTTCGGGATCGGCGATGTCGCGAGCGATAGACCAACCATAGGCGCCATTTCGTTGACGTGAGAGTTGCACTTCCTGCATGATGTTGTGAAAGCCCCGCGCCGTTTCCTGTGCGACGCGATACTCGAGTTCAACCACGAGCGGTCCGCTTCGGTCGGTTAGCGGGAGCCGCACCTCGGGATTGGCTAGCACCTCGGTGTCTTCGCAGCGCGCCCTGATGCGCGGCATTCGCAACCAGAGTCCCAACAGGGGCGAGACCAGCATCACGGCGGCTGAGATTAGCAACGCCATTTTGACGCCGGCGGAGTCGGTTAGAAGGCCCCAACCCCAGCTGCCGACGGCAAACCCGCCTGATCCCGCCGCCTGGTAAGCAGCGAGCGAGCGACCCGCCACCCACCGTGGCGCGGACAACTGTACGCCGATATTGAACAACACACGCGTTATTATCCACACCGCTCCGGCTAAGACCAGCGCGGCCGCTGTCAACATCGGCTCGCGGCTCAGCGCGACCGCGGCAATTGCGCCACCCAGCGACAGCGCGCAGGCGCGGATCGCCGCCTCGCCGCTCATGCGTTTGCGTACCTCGGTGATACTAAGCGCACCGATCACCGCGCCCAGACCAAAGGCGCTGAGCATGATGCCATAGGTCTGGACACCAGCATGCAGGAGGTCGCGCACTACGAGCGGCATCAGCGCCAAGATGGCGCCGCCAATCACTTCCGTCACGATGGTCCGGATCAGCACGATCTTGATCGATGGCGAATTGCTGATGTAGCGGACACCGGAGATGATGGCGCGGCTGAGCTTTTCTGGCGGCAGTCGCGTGGGTTCGGAGATGCGCTGCCACTGGAACAGCGCGACCATCAGCGGAAGATACAGCAACGCGTTGAGCGCGAACGCGGCAACTGCACCTGCCGCCGCCACAACGACACCTCCGATTGCCGGTCCCACACTTTGCGCAATATTGCGGCTGATCCCGTTGAGCGCGATCGCGGACGGCAGCGCCTCCGCGGGCACCTGCTCGCTGACCGAGGATTGCCAGGCCGGTGCCATCAGGGCCATACCGCTGCCGATCACAAGACACACCGCGAGCAGCAAGTCCGGCGTGATCAGATCGAGACAGGCTATCGTTGTCAGCGCGCTAGCTCCAGCGAGCGAGACGGTGAGTGAAACCAGAGCCACGAGGCGCCGATCATGCATGTCGGCGATGGCACCGGCCGGCATTGAGATCAGCATAACAGGGAGCATCAGAGCCGTCTGCACCAGCGCGACCTCGCCGGCCGACGTGGTCATCTGCGTCATTGCCCAGGCCGCGCCGACGCCTTGAATCAGGATGCCTAGGTTGGAGAGCAGGCTCGCCAGCCAGATGCGCCGAAAGGTGACATAGCGCAGCGGCGCAACGATGCCATCAGCGCTGAGTATCTTAGGCTTAGGCGGATCGATCATGTTGGCTGCTGCGTTGCCGGCAAGGGTTGGATAACGAAACCGAGGCAATGATGGTCCGCGAGAGTTGACGGCTGCACACGGCAAAGCGCTGATGTCGCGAAATGCAGGATAGAGGTCCCAGGCTGCGTCAACTCGGGGACATGGCACCTCGTGACCGCCGCGCAAAGAGAAACGCGCGAAGCGCACGAGGTTACAAGAGCGCTTGTCCACTTGCTAGCAGCAACAAGGCCCGCAGTCCGCGACACTGAGCTAGCAACTGGCTTGCGAACAAAACTGGGAATGGGCCAGGACGCGATTGTCCTTGATGTTATCTTTTCTCAAAGTTGTACAGGGCATTTGCATAGTGCAAAAAGGATAGAGGAATGACGGTGCGGATTTTTCGCGTTCTATACGAGCAAGCGCCGAAAAAATGCGCAAACGCAGGGATCAGAGGCGCGAGGCGTTGCTTGTCTCGTCAATCTTCGCTCGGTATCTCTACCGGAACTGCAAAGTCCGCGCCTGAACATTGGCTTAAGTCCCTTGCCATTGCCTTAACCTTGATGTCCGCGTTCTCATAGAAGAAGCGGCGAGTGAATTGCTCATACTTTTCCGTGTCTCGCGCGGTGATGTACAGGACAAGGTCAGCGTCACCGAGACGTAGAATCCATTAAGACCTCCTGATGATTTGATCGCCTTCTTGAATTTATCGAGTTATGTCTGAACGCTCGCGCTCGAGAGTTACTAGCACCAGCATTCGAATAGGCCTTCCTACCGCCTTCGCCGAAAGAGCCTCGATGATGTCTTCCGAACGAAGCCTCTTCAGGCGTCCCTGACACACGGTAGCAGAGAGTCCAGCTAGTTCGCCAATTACCTCGGATGTCAGATGGTTGTTCCTTTGCACGATCTTCCAGGATTCGGTCGCATTGCATAATCGGGGCTCCAGGTGAATTCCGTCGTAAATTGCTGCTGTGGCGCCAGAAAATCCTAAACGACAGCGAAATGCGACAAAAGAAAGCAACGTTTGACATCGGTTCGCCGCGCTATGCCGCACCAGCGGCCACTCGGCTAGCTACCAATGATGGTCAGTCGTCCGTCAGCGGGTCCCGTCGCGGCTGGAGCGGCGAGCAGCCGGAACGAAGCATTCAGACCAAGCCCAGCAGAAGCTTCCGATATCCCAAGCAGCTACAAGAAGGCAGGCACCCCGAATTTCGGATATCCTCGTAAGTAGCAACAAGTACAAGGCGGATGGTACAGGCCGGCAGTTTGGCAGCTATACGGGATAGCACCGCCGTCTATCAATCATCCGCTTCATGTATTTCGGCATGCCGCCAGTCCTCTCCGCCTCGTGCGCCTCTCGAACATTCGGTCGTTGCTGACGCTTGATCATCAAAACTTCGCATTACTGTGATAAGGCACAGAATTTCAGCGAAATGAAGCCTACATCGGAGAAATTCAACTTTATCGGCCACTAATGTTGGCGCGACACTGTTGCACTGAGGGAAAGCTTGGAAGCGCTTGGCTTCAGTACAGACGCCGATAGACCTAATGTGGCATTTGAGAGCCGAACAACTGCGTAGGTTGGAGTCTATCTTAGACTTACAAACAGATGGAGCTAAGACAATGGCAATCAGCAAAGGTCCGCAGGCATTCCCTCGAACAGAGTTCTTGCGCAGGCTTTCGGCAGTGAAGTCTGAAATGGCAAAGCGCGAAATCGACGCGCTGATTGTCAACAATTCGTCCAATATTACGTATCTTACGGGCTATACTGCCCGGTCTGGCTATGTGCCCCAGGGACTTCTGGTTTCGAGACATGAAGAGGAACCGACGTTCATCCTGCGTCGCCAGGATGCGCCGGCAGCGATCCATCAGACCTTTCTCAATCGCGGTAAGGTGATCGGCTATCCGGAAACTCTCATTGGCAACCCGGACAAGGATGGCTTCGACGCGGTGATCGATTGCCTCCATGAACTTGGTCTTGCAAGCCGCGGCTTGGGACTCGAATTGGGTTACCTTTCGGCGCAAAGTGCCGAGAAGTTTAAAGCGCGGATGCCCAACGCGAGGATCGTAGACTGCAGCAAAGCTGTCGCCGAAATTCGATCTATTAAGTCGGATCTCGAGATAGTCATCATGCGGGAAGCTGCCGCCATCGCTGATGCGGCAATCATGCGTGCGGCAGAAGTGATACGCCCAGGTGTGCGAGAAGCTGACGTGATGGCCGAAATTGCGGCGACACTAGCGCGCGGTGCCAATGGCAAGCCCGGGACGGACTTTGCGTCCATGTTCTTCTGCTCCTCGCCACGCACGGGTACGTGCCACATTCGGTGGAGCGACGATATCATTCGCGATGGATCGCAGGTCAATCTTGAACTTGGCGGCGTCCGGCATGGCTACGTTGCCGCGATTATGCGCACCTTCTCTGTTGGCGCGCCCTCCGACCGTCTGCGTCGCCTACATGAGGCAGAACTCGCCGGACTAGAAGTCGCGCTGAATGCCGTCCAGCCTGGCGCCACATGCAGCGACGTCGCAAACGCCTTCTATCGCACGATTGAAAAGTGTGGTTTCAAGAAGGATTCGCGCTGTGGGTACGCCATTGGCATTGATTGGACGGAGCCGACTGCAAGCCTTAAGGATGGAGACATGACAGAACTGAAGACGAACATGACCTTCCATCTTATGCTGGGCAACTGGATCGATGAAGATTTCGGGTATGTCATTAGCGAGACGTTCCGCGTTACCGAGTCCGGCGTTGAAGTTCTAACCAGTGCGCCACGCAAGCTTTTCGAGCTGTAGCGGAAGGCTATCGGGATCTCCCGACGAGGGCCCGCGAGTCGAGGGTGACCTGCACTGCGCTGGTATAATGAAAGAATGCATTTGAACCATGCGCTGTGAAGGTTGCGCGGACAATCGGCTGGTCATTCCTAGCAGGCTGTTGAAGAACTCAGTCGCGTTCGCAAACGAAGGCTGAATCGTCGCCATCGTGTATGTAGAAGTGGCCGACGAGCCTGCCCGCAGTGCCGATCATAGCCCATCCGCGACCGCAGGACGGATCATTCTCGTCGTGCCCTTCCCATGAGAACTCGGCGCAGGCCGATCCGTCGCGGGTGTCGTAGCGCACGTCCAGGAAGCCCTTGAGAGCCCCAAAGGCGATTTCGCCATCGGATTTACCCTGGAAGGTGAGATGCGCCTCTTCGACGAGATCGAGGAAGTCGCTGTCCCAGACGTCCATCTCGACGATGCGCCAGCGGCCGGCAAAGGCCTTGGCGAAGCCGGGCACCTTGGCCATCAGCCGGTCTCCGCGATCAGCTTGGGCAGCCGCACCAGATTGTAGGCGGTGGCAGCGAAGGTAAAGGTCCATGCGACGCGATCACGGCCACGGAAGCTGGTCTTCTCTTGCCCGGCGACCGTCTTGATCCAGCCGAATGCCTCCTCGATCCGCTTGCGGATGCGCTGGCTGACGGCATAGCCGCCGTGTCGGGTCGTTCGCGCGTCAATCGCAGAACTACGGCCGCTAGTGTTCTGTGCAACATGCGGCGTCACGTTCATCAAGCGGAGCTCGTTGACGAAGTCTTCTGCGTCGTAGGCTTTGTCGGCACCAAGCGTGATCGCTGTCGGCCGGTCGGCACGAGGCTCGATCATGTGCAGCGCCGCCACCCGTTCGGCATGCCCGTCAGCCAGTGTCAGGCAGGCGTCGACCAGTAGGCCGTGGCGGTTCTCCATCAGCCCGTGCCCGATGAAGCACAGCTTCGTCTCCTTGCCTTTGCCCTTGCGGTAGAGCCTGGCATCCGGATCAGTGGTCGAAGCATGGGTGTCGTTCGAGCGTTTCTGGCCATGGAAGTTCGCTTCCGCATTGCGCCCGCCGCCCTGAGCCGGCGGCTCGCCAGAGCCGTCCTTCGGCTTGACGCTCTTCATCGAGGCCCAGGCTTCGATCAGCGTGCCATCGACCGAGAAGTGATCGCTCGACAGAAGCTTCTTCACCTTGGGCTGCGCCAGCACCGCCGCCAGGAACTTCGCCGCGATGTCGCCTTCCAGCAGTCGGTCGCGGTTCTTCGAGAACACCGAATGGTTCCAGGCGGCGTCGTCAAGGCCGATTCCGACGAACCAGCGGAAAAGCAGGTCGTATTCCAGCCGCTCCATCAAAAGCCGCTCCGAGCGGATCGAATAAAACGCTTGCAACAGCATCGCCCGCAGCAGCTTCTCCGGCGGGATCGACGGCCGCCCAATCGGCGAATAGAGCGCGGCAAACTCGAGCTCCAGCGACGACAGTGCCTCGTTCACAATCGTCCGGATCGCTCGTAGCGGATGATCACGCCGCACCCGCGCCTCCAGGTCAACGTAGCTGAACAGCTCGCCCGTTCGATTGTCGCCGCCGCGCACGCACCATCTCCGAATCTCGTCGGAGCCAATGAATCACGGTCGCCGGTCGGCGGCGAGCGCCTTTTTCAACAGCCTGCTAGGCAGTAGTTCGGGCGGTCTACGAGGACAGCGATCGCCTTGCCGATGCGGCTAGTCATGCGCTCTCTTCGACACGCTGCGCTTTCTGGATCGGGTCCGCCGTTGCGAACCCGCCCGAGCCCCTTCAGTTGCACGGAGGAGCATGTCCTTGCTGCGGTCGCGTATCGCCGTCGCTCTCGGCGACCTCCGACGCTCGTCACCTAGCGACCTCTCACATCCGAACGTTTTCCGCTTTCTGCAGTTGGGTTGGCCACATGAGCAGGATCTGGCCCGTCGCTCCAAGAACAACGATTGGCGTCTGCCCCATTTGCCGCACCGGCTTCCGTGGAGATGATGTTCGGCACCATCGATGCGACGCCGAGACCTTCGTGCCGTCCTGCTGCTACTCGCGGCAGGCGTTAGCAGCTGGGCGCTCTTCCAGTCCAGGACATAGATTGGCGAGCTGGCGAGGTTACTGTCCGGGGCACTAAGGGCAATTGACCGAATGGCCCCGCTCTCGAGCAGCCCTGACGCCGCGGCCGCCAAAAACTACAATCGCCGGGCCGCTCGATCGATGATCGGCAGTCCGTATCTGTTCCTGCCCTTCACGCTGGATGGGAATTGTGAACCGCGGCGTAGTGTGCTGTAACTGTCGGGACCTTGGTCATCCAATAAGATTGACATTCGCCTTCGCCAAGAGCTCGCGCGGCCTCAGCTTGCCGAAGCCACCATACGCGTAATGCTGCCTCGGCTGCAGCGAGAATGGCGGATCGGCTCTGGTCGTTGGCCATGGATTACCTCCCAATCTTGGGAGTTGCGCTTCCAACGTTTACTTGGTTGGGTGCGGACTCTCAATGAGCCTCATCCGCTCCGCGCGCTGGTACACTCGGCGAACCAGATCAAATCATCGCGAAAAGCGCCAACAAGTTATCGCGATGTGGTCGTTTGCGTGAACGGCTGCGGCACACGTCTAGAAAAGAAGGAGTCCCTATGGATTTCACGATGTCGACGAAGCAGAAGGAATGGCTGAATCGGCTGCAGTCATTCATGGCTAAGCATATTCGGCCCGCGGTGCCTGTCTACAGGAAACAGGAGGCGGGCGGGCGCTGGAAGTTAATTCCCGTGGTCGAAGACCTAAAGGAGAAGGCGCGTACAGATGGTTTGTGGAATATGTTTCTGCCACCATCTTCGCATGAGGACGAAGAATTTCGCGGACCGGGATTGAGCAATTTGGAATATGCGCCGCTCGCCGAGGAGATGGGCCGCATCGGCTGGGCTTCCGAGGTCTTCAACTGCTCCGCGCCTGACACCGGGAACATGGAGGTGTTGATCCGCTATGGTAGCAAGGAGCAGAAGCAGCAGTGGTTGAAGCCGCTGTTGAACGGCGAGATCCGTTCCGCCTTCCTGATGACAGAGCCGGACGTCGCGTCATCTGACGCCACGAACATCGAGACGCGGATTGAGCGCGACGGTGATCATTACATAATCAACGGCCACAAGTGGTGGTCGTCGGGCATGGGCGATGCCCGCTGTAAGATTGCAATCGTCATGGGCAAGACCGATTTGAAGGCGCCGCGCCACCAGCAACAGTCCCAGATCCTGGTGCCCTTAGATGCGCCCGGCATCAAAATCGAGAAAATGCTGCCCGTGTTTGGCTACGATGATGCGCCGCAGGGCCACGGCCAGGTACTCCTTGAGAATGTGCGCGTTCCCATGAGCAATCTATTGTTGGGCGAAGGCCGTGGCTTCGAGATCGCACAAGGCCGACTCGGGCCAGGTCGCATCCATCACTGCATGCGTACCATCGGCAAAGCGGAAGAGGCGCTGGAGAAGATGGTCAAGCGCCTAAATTCGCGCGTCGCTTTTGGCAAGAAGATCATCGATCACTCCGTGTGGGAGCAGCGCATCGCGGAGGCTCGTATCGACATCGAAATGAACCGGCTCTTGTGCCTAAAAGCCGCTGACATGATGGACAAGCTCGGCAACAAGGCCGCTAAGCTCGAGATTGCCATGATCAAGGTGGGGGCACCCCGCATGGCCCTCAAGGTCATCGATCAGGCGATCCAGGCTTTTGGTGGCGCCGGCGTCTCCGACGAAGCGGGCCTTGCGCGCGACTACGCGTCAATGCGCACCATGCGTCTTGCGGATGGCCCCGATGAAGTGCATTGCCGTACCATTACCAAGCTTGAACTCCGGAGGTATTCAGACGTTCTGGTGAATTAGTAAGGAAGTTTCTGCGTCGCTCCGGACGTGAACACAGAGAGCACTACCTATCGGTCGGTACCCGGCTTTCCCAGCGCCTCTGTTCGTTGCCGCCGAGGTATTTGCGTTCGCGTCCACGAACTGCGCGCCGGTTCCGGCGCTGCGCTCCGCGCCAAGCCGCGCACGCGAGGTCCCGTGATGGCGGCAAAGGACAACGAGCAGCTTTCGGCGATCGGTTCAACAAGTGCACATGCGAACGCATCCACACTAACGTGGTGTGCCGCACGCTCTTCCGGCAAGACTCTTGCCGTTGGTGCATGGCGTCTGCTGCTGCGGAACGATCGCTAGGCTAGCAGGGATTTCGTAGGTCAAGAATGGCGTACGAAGCCAATGCACCGAGCAAACGCCGGGCATTGAAGCCAATTGGCCCTGCTGTGACTACGTCATGCACTCAGAAAGGCGGTGGCCCAATGCACCTGCCGCTTTGGTGCTGGGTTAACGGCAGTGAAAGGGGCTCCTTCCAGTTTCGAACTGTGAAACTGCAGGGATAGATAGTTGATATTGTTGTTTTCGGAACGCGTCACCGCCAGCTAAGCACGGTGAGCCTGACGGCCGTGGTACAGATATGAGCTCCGCCTAATCGATTGGCTTGCGACTGAAAGCCATGCATGCAACACGAGCGCAAGTCGGATTCCGAGGTCGACGAGACCAGTATAGGTGGTTATGGCCACCAATTCCGAAATACTTCCTTTTACCGGCGTGTACGATCATCGCGACGCTCGTGTTTGTGGATGCGGCAGTTTCATCAATGAAGCCAGCTTACTGCGATCGAGCTCAGTGGTTGGCGAGGCTGTTACGCGTACCAAGCGGCGGATCTGTCAAAAAAGGGCTGATCGAAAGCAGTCCAAGGGTCTACACGATGTTCCTGTGATATGCTGTAGCCCAAGCTCGAGCTTAGGCCGATAGAATTCCGCTTCCCCTGAGCGGACCCTTGAATACCGAACGACGCTCCGTGGTTCGATGACAAGCAAGTGGCTGAGGTTGCAATCACCCTGTTCCGCTATGCGGCCGGTCCCTGCCGGTGGAATTCTGCTTGGACGTCAGGCCATCGCGGCAGCCCCGGAAGATGAACAGATCGCCAGTATGGGGATCGCGCTTCAGGCTCTCCTAAACGGTAAGAGCCAGGTTTGTACGCGCGATCCAGACTTTGCGGCAGCCGCCAAGCTCGATGTCGATCATGCTAGGCGTGGACGCTGCGCAGCAGGGAAAGACGCCGATCGCTGCATGCTGATCGACGCCGGAGCTGGGGCAGAGGTGGTGGCGACAAGACCGAGAGCTGGCACCGCCTCGCCCAAGGAGGCCTGGGAAGCCTACCGGCGTGGGTGAACAGCTGGCAGGCTCTGAGCAAATCCGTGCCGGCCTTCTGAATCGAAACGATCCTCGACCTTTCCGATCGGCCGATTTGACTTGGCGACCCGACTATACCCTGCTGCTGCTTGCGGGGCAGATCAGCCTGCGGCTACCCGAGCTGATCAACCTCGACAGACACGCCGTGGCTTTCGGCGTCGGCGCACGTGCGATCCATAGTAATGGTCAAAAAGGACCGATGCTCTTGACTGATACCGCCACAACACCGCGCGACGCGCGGCCCATCGCTCAAAGAACCGGCGCGCCACGGCACAAGACGCCGTTTCTCAATGTGCACGGCGGTCGACCTAACGCTACAGTGGGCGCGGTCTTGCCGTACCCTCCACACATGTTCCGCCCAAGCTTCTATCGGATGTTTGCTGTGGAAACGAGCCTACCGGCATTCGTAGCTTGCGGCTTTGTCCCGTCAAGTACAAATAGCTTGAAGAAGGTAGCAGTGTTGGCCTGAGGCGCAAACCATGAAGAGAATGCCGAATGGATGGCAGTGTCGCTCGGCGTTCTAGAACTAGGGAACGCCCGGCTGCACGCTCTCAGGCGCCGCTTGGCCCTAGATCCACGCTTGCTATAAAGGGGAATAGCAAAATGCTTGATCCCGACCAGGAAGTAGCTGCGGCCTTGAAATTGAGATGTCGACTCATCTGCGCGCAAAGGAGCATCGTTTCCCTCTCAATCGCTACGTCGTGATCGAGATCGGCACTCTCAGTCCAAATACCCGCGACCGCGCACCAATCGCAAACACCTGTGTATCGTCTGGAGGGAAGTACGTTTGCAGTGTCGAGGGCATGGCGCGACGCAAGGTGATATCTCGACGCGCAAAGTGATTTCCCGAATAGCGTGGCCAAAAGCAATGGAGCCTTTGATGGGAGTGTTATCGCATCTGCGAATCGTCGAGATCGGTAGCTCGGCGGCAACAAGCTATTGCGCGCGATTGTTTGCAGATTTCGGCGCCGACGTGCAGAAGGTCGAGCCGCAAGCCGGCGACCCGCTTCGCCGCAGCGATCCACTCACGCCCGGTGGCCAGAGCGCATGGTTCGCATTTCTGAACTTCAACAAGTCAAGCGTCATTATCGATGCCACGGAGCCGGGTACGCTCGCACGCCTCACGACGCTGATCGAGTCTTGCGACATTTTGATTGATGGACGCGCCGTCGATTCCGCGGAATGCCCGACTGTTGATATCGCCGCGATCCAGCAGCGATGCCCACAATTGGTGTACCTCGAAGCGAGCTGGTTCGGGAGTGGTGGGCCGTATACTGAATTCGTCGCAACGGATTCGACAGTCCGGGCGCTTGCCGGCCTAATCAAGCTCGTTGGACCTGTGGAAGGCCCACCGTTACACGCCCCGGACTTTCAGACGGGTATTCTTGCCGGCCTGTGGGGTTTCGTCGCGGCGGCTACTTCGACGATAGCGCGAATGCAGGGAGGAGCAGGGCGGTCGTGGTCGCTCAGCATCTTTGAATCGAACCTAGCTCTGAGCGAATATCTCATGTCCGAGGCGTCTGCGCGCGGCGACGTGATGCACCGGATTGGCATTAACCGTTTCTGGCGGACCTTTCCGTCCGGCATTTACGAAACCAGAAAAGGGTGGCTCGGGGTTACGACAGTCACGCCGGCACAGTGGCGCGAGTTCTGCGACATGCTCAGCCTGTCTGAATTGCGTGATGATCCGGCTCTGGTGCTGGGTGCCGATAGGCTGGAACGCGCGGATCAGATCGAGCGGCAGTTCATGTCGAAGCTGATGACACGCACAGCGCAGGAGTGGTTTGCGGAGGGACTGAAGCGCAAAATCCCCATCGTACCGGTGCCCGAAATATCCGATCTGCTCCACGAAACGGAGAAGACGGTGCGGGGTGCAATCGTGCCTGTCCAATTTGGTGAAGAAGTGGGCCTGACCGCTGGTTCGGTGCAACGGCTGACATTGACCCCGCCTCGCCGGGCAGGGAAGGTTCCGAAGCCCGGTGAGCAGCAGACTTTCGCAAATGCACGGACCGGCACAGCATCGGCGTCGTCTGGCTGTATCGATGGCGCCCGATCGCCATTGCATGGAATTCGCGTCATCGACTTGTCGATGGGCTGGGCGGGTCCATTGTGCACGCGCACACTGGCTGATCTCGGCGCCGACGTCATCAAGGTCGAGGCCATCCAATATCCGGACTGGTGGCGCGGCGTTGACCGACGACCTGCTTACGTCGACGCCCAGATATACGAAAAGACGCTGTGCTTCTGCATTATGAACCGCAACAAGCGAGGCATTACACTCGACCTAAAGCGGCCGCAGGGACTCAATCTTGCCAGACGTTTGTTGGCTGAAGCCGACATTGTCGTTGACAATTACTCGGTCGATGTGATGTCGAAGCTCGGACTTGGCTACGACGTTCTCAGAAAACTCAACCCGCGGTTGGTCATGATGTCCATGTCAGCGTTTGGTGCAGACAGCATCCATCGTGATTGCCGGGCCTACGGTTCGACACTTGAGCAGGGTTCTGGGTTACCGAGCGTGACCGGAAATCCCGACGGGCCACCCGTGATGAGCCACGTCGCCTTCGGAGATGCCGTCGGCGGACTAAACGGCTGCGCTGCAGTTCTGGTGGCTCTGATTCACGCTCGCAGAACCGGGCAGGGACAGTTCATTGATCTGGCGCAGGTCGAATGCATGATGCCGTTTTCGGCGCCATGGATTACCCTCCACTCGATCGATGGTCTGCCGCCGAGGCGGTATGGCAATCGACATCCCCAGTTCGTGCCGCATGGCTGCTTCCGGTGTGCGGGTGAGGACAACTGGATCGTAGTTGCTGCAACGGACGAGGATATGTGGCAAAGGCTTGCTATCCTTATTGGCCGGCCAGACTGGGCCACGGATGCGTCGTTGAAATCGGTGGAAGGTCGCCGCGGCATCGAGGATGTGATCGAGAGAGGCATCGAGGCCTGGACACTCGCCCGCGATGCGGATCATGTCATGGTTCAGCTGCAATCGGCAAGGATCGCGGCCGGTGTGGCCCGGCTGCCAATTGACTTGCTCTGGGATCGGCATCTCAGGTCGCGTGGGTTTCTGCAGGAAATCGAACGCGCGTTCATAGGCTTGCATCCACAGCCCTCGATGCCAATTCGCGAAGGTGCAGCACCCTATGCGATCCGCGCTGCGGCGCCGACGCTCGGAGAACATAATAGAGAGATTTTATCAGGCATTTTGGGGCTTCTCGAGGCAGAGATAGCGCAATTGGCGAGGGAAGGCATCATTGGTACGAAGATGCTTTCCGAAGGGGAGCTGGCAAAAGTAAAGAGGGTGCCGTCGGACTGACAAATCCGCGCTACAATTAGATCACGCTCCTGAGCCTTGCGTCGATAAATGTGGCTCCAGGCTCGCTCCAGTCCTTCTGAGAAAGCGTACGGCAGAGCACCGGGCTGGGGCGCCAAATATAGTTGCGAACCATCCGTGTCCGGATTTGAGGTGCCAACAACCGGTTCAACCGCTGCGCGGCTCCCCTGAGCAACCTAAAAATGTAGTCGGCGTCTTATTGTGGCCACGATGACTTTGTCGATCGCGAGGTGCTCGATGACTTGCCGATTAGCGCCTCCTTTCCTGAAGCATAGCCCTCACAGAAGATCGCCAGGTACGCCTTCACATGTGTGTAACGAACTGACCCTCCTTGTCGTGCGCCAGCTTGTTGGCGAGAGATCTCGCCGGTCGCGAAAGCCCATGGTATCTAATGGCTACACGGGATAGCACTACTTTGGCAGAATGTGTTTGCGCCACTGTTTTTCAAGGATTTGTTTTCGGCAATACGGGCACTGTTGAGGCGGCGGCCGAAGGATGAGGTCGACGATGGCGTGACGTACGGCGGGCATGGTTGGCTGAGGCGGAGGCCCGTTGATTCTTTTTTTTCCGCCCCGCGTATGCGAGGCGACGATGCTGCAGGAAGGCGTAGGCAATCATTGTCATCAAGGCGTGGCGATGGAGACCCTGCCATGATCGCCCTTCGAAGTGATCAAGTCCAAGCTCCTCCTTCAATTGCTGATGCGCCTGCTCACAGATCCATCGTGCCTTGATAGTAGCGGCCAGTGTGCGCAGATCCGTCGCCGCAGGGAGGTTGGCGAGATAATATTTCTTCTCTCCTGAAGCACGTTGTTCCCCAATGAGCCAAGCTTCGTCGCCCGGGAGATGCTGCTGACCTTTATCCCATATCCGCTGCGGAGGGCCATCGGCGGTGCGAACCCGAACAGCCGCAAATCGGGCTTTCAGCCGGCCCTTCGTCCCGCTGCGCCAACTCACGTTTCCCACTTGGCACCTGGCCAGCATCTGTTCTGCCGCAATCGATAAGATATCTGGTACGTGGTGCTTTCGTGGTTTCCCGCGGACTTTAGTAATCGGCCAAACGAGCTGTACATCAACCGGATACACCTTGAGGTGCCGAGGAATGCCGACGGCCCAGGCCAGCCCGCGTTCGGTTAGCCCTTGTCGAAACGGTGCGCTGAGCCCGTATCCTGCATCCGCCAGCACACATCCAAAGCGAACATTGGCTGCCATCGCTCGATCAACCTCAGCCAAAGCAATTTCCGGCTTGGATCGTGCCGTTCGGTGTTCGATCGGCACGCGAGCACGCTTCAATCGAGACACATTGGCTGTCCAACTCTCGGGCAGAAAGAGACGCAAGGCGACCATCACGGGCACTTCGCCGCGCGCAAGTGTCAGCGACACCAGCGTTTGGCAATTTGCCGTTTTGCCAAGAGAGGACGCATATTGAGGCGCGACACCAACCGAGCGGTCGCCCTTCTTCGGCATTGCCGTGTCGTCAATAACAAGCACCGCATCCTTGCCGCCGACAAGCCGGTCCGCCTGGTTGAGCAGTTCGGATTCCAGCGGTGTCGCGTCCCAGACCCCATCGGCGATGAAATGGTGCAGCTGATCGTAGTTGCCGGTTGCAAGGCGTTCTGCCATCGGCTGAACGCTTTTGCGATCGCCAGGGCCGATCAATCCCGCAACGTACAAGGGGCACATCCGCTGCCGGGTCTTATGACCCAGTCGGTCCAGGAACGGCTCAACCAGCGTTCGAGTTCGTCTTCCCACTTCGCCATGGTCAGCCCTCCGAGAGCCGACCACCCATGAATCATTGAAAAATTGATTCGGGAATCTCGAAAAACGCGCCAAAAGCGATATTCTGCCAAAGTAGTGATAGCTTTTGCCTATGTCGGTTCATTAGCCCTATCCAGCAAAAGGTAGCTCAACTCTGTCCATTTCTCAGGGGAAGATCAGGTCCCGCGGAGGAAGTCCAAGCATCGAGCTACAGTGTAGGGCTGCTTCCTCCTGTCGAGCGTAGGAGTGGCCACAGGCTAAAGGTTTAATCGAACAAACAACTGCCCGATGAGCCAGTAGCCGTTTTGCGCTCGGCAGCAGCACGCGATCACGTGGCGCTCCTCCGTTCAGTACGCGGCGCCGACGCTTGGATGGTCATTGGTTTGCCGCGACCGTATCAGAAAAATATTCGAACTAAGTGAGATCGGCCAAGCGTCATAGTCTCTAATTGCCTCCCCACTCTCCCCACGACTGCCAGGTACCTGCACGCTGCAGAGCTAATCGACTTCTATTCCGCCCGAAGAAAAAGCATTCTCGAATCATTCAGAGTGATCTTCTCCCGAAAAAGTGGACGGGTTAAGCGGCTTTTAGCTCCATTTTGACCGGCGAGAGATATCCGATGGCGGAATGGAGCCGGGTTCGATTGTACAACAACTTTTGAGAACGCCCACAGGACCGTTCTTCGCGAAGTACTATATCGGCATCATCCTTGGTTTGGTCGCCGAGTTTGCGTTCATGGGACCGTCTCCAAGGCTGATGATGTCGTTTTTCGCTGCACTCTGGACGGGTCGCAAGCAGATCGTTGGCTGGAAGTTCCAGCATGGATGTTCGACCGTACGGCGTGCCCTGACGCTGAGCTTTTGACAGCTCAGCCGTTTGTTAGCATCGATGCAATTGCCGCGCTTTCTGCGCTTCTCGATCTGGCGTTGAAGGCTCGAACGCCATCAGCTGCCCTGGTTTCTGGCGCATCCAAAGGCTCTCACGACCAGAATCGGGGAGCGACTCATGTCACGCCAGACGGCAATGCCAGGGAGCGGATACCGACACAATCAAAAACCGCGGTCGCAGCAGCAGATGGATCTGTTCGGGAGCGGCCTGTTGAACAGCGCCATCGGCGCGCCGGCATGGTCGGAGCTGCCGGCAGAAGCGCGGGCGGCCCTCACGAGCCTGATGACGCAATTGATCCTCGACTACGCTGCGGCGACGAGAACGCCGCGCGCGAAGGAGGTCGGTCATGATCTCTGACAAAGTCAGGCCTCATCATCTCGCGCGCAAGGCAATTCTTTACGTGCGTCAATCCTCAGCGCATCAGGTGTTGCACAATCGCGAGAGCAGCGCGTTGCAATACGCCATGCGAGACCGGCTGACGGCGTTCGGGTGGTCAGAGATCGAAGTGATCGATGATGATCTCGGTCGGTCAGCCGCCGGCGGGGTACAACGCGCAGGCTTCGAGCGAATGGTGGCGGAGGTCTGTCTCGGTAAGGTTGGCGCGGTTTGCGCCCGCGAGGTCTCGCGCTTCGCTCGCAACAGCCGGGATTGGCAGCAACTCATCGAGATGTGCCGTGTGGTCGATACCGTTCTGGTCGATCAGGAGACCATCTATGCGCCAAGGCACGGCAACGACCGCCTGTTGCTCGGGCTCAAGGGCAGCCTCAACGAGTACGAGCTGGATCTGTTGCGCCAGCGCTCGCTCTCAGCCCGCTACGAGAAGGCGCGCCGGGGCGAGTTGGTTGTGGCAGCGCCGGTGGGCTTCGTGAAGTCCGGCGACCGTTATGAGAAGGATCCGGATCGGCGTGTCCAGGAAGCGATCAAGCTGGTGTTCGACAAGGTCGAGGAGCTGGGCAGCGCGCGACAGGCGCTCTGCTGGCTCCACGAGTACAATCTCGATCTGCCGGTGAAGCAGACCAACGGCGACACGGCCTGGCGGCGACCGAGCTACTCCGCCATCCACCGGATCATTGAGAACCCGGCCTACGGCGGCGCCTATGCGGCGGGATACGGCGCCGAGGGCGTGAGCGTGAAGATCCGCCGCAAGGCGCGGAACGAATGGTTGGCGCTAAAGCCCAACACCCACGATGGGTACGTGAGCTGGGAGAGGTTCGAGGCGATCCGCACCATGGTTAGCAGCAACGTTCCCACCGGTCGGCATCACGGCGCGCCCAAGCACGGTGACGCGCTGCTGGCCGGTCTGATCCGCTGCAAGCGCTGCGGTCGCAAGCTCACACTCCGGTACTCCGGCATGAAGCACCATATCCCGCGCTACAGCTGCAGCCGCGCCTGGATGGACAATGGCAGGCCCTCACTGCATCGGCTTCGGCAGACTGCGCGTCGATGATGCAATCGAGGAAGCACTGCTTGGGATCGTCGGTCCGGGCGCTATCGCCGCTGCGACCGCTGCCGCCAACGAGGCCAGCGAACGGCGGGATCAGGTGCGCGAGGCTCTCAGTCGCGACCTCGAAGCGGCGCGCTATGCCGTCGACCGGGCCTTCCGGCAATACGATGCCGCTGATCCCGCGAACCGGCTGGTGGCGGGCGAGCTTGAAGCGCGCTGGAACAGGGCGCTTGCTCACGCGGCGGAGGTCGAGGGCAGGATCGCCATGCATGAGGCGGCGACGCCCACCCCCATTGCTGATCCAGCGTCGCTCGGCGTTCTGGCCTCGAACCTCAAAACGGTCTGGGATGCGCCGACGACGGATGCGCGCCTCAAGAAGCGGATTGTGCGCACCCTCATCCATGAGGTCGTGGCCGATATCGACGATGCGGCCTCCGAGATTGTCCTCATCATCCACTGGGTCGGCGGCGTTCACAGCGAGATACGCCTGCCCAAGCGCCGGCGCGGGCAGCGTAACAGCACCTCCGCCAGCATCATCGAAGCTGTGCGCCAACTGGTGCTGATCGCCAATGACGATCTGATCGCCGGCCTCCTCAACCGCAACGGCCTCAAGACCGGTAACGGTCATCGCTGGACGCGCGAGCGTGTCACCTCGATGCGCTCGAACTATCACATCCCGGTGTTCAAGCCCGCCGAGGACGGGATCGAGCCCTGGCTAAACCTGAGCAACGCGGCAAAGCTCCTAAAGATTGCGCCCAAGACGCTCCGGCTCGCCGCTGGAGCCGGCGAGATCGCAGCCATCCATCCGCTCTCGGACGGCCCATGGATCTTCGCCCGCACCGAGCTGATAACAACTGCTGCTCAATCTATCGCCGAACGAGCGCGACAGAACCCAAGATACCCCACAAAATCGCATCCCAATCAGCAAAATCTCTTCTCTTCAACAACATAGACAGATGGGTGTTCTGATGCGCAGTTGTAGAAGCCCTCGATGAAGGCGAAGATATCGCACTGGGCCTCGGCACGGGTTTGGTACTGACGATGATGAACGAGGTCCGTCTTGAGAGGTGGAAGAAGCTCTCCATCGGAGCATTGTCGTAGCAGTCGGCCTTGCGGCTCATCGATGCGGTCAGGTCGGCGGCTGCAAGAGCGGCGCGGTAGTGGTGTGAGGCATGTTGGGCGCCGTGATCGGAATGATGGATCAATCCGGCAGCGGGCCGCTGCTGGCGGAGCGCCATCGATAGCGCGGAGGAGACAAGTTCGACCCGCAGATGGTCCCGCATCGCCCAACCGATGATCTTGCGGCTGAAGAGGTCCATGACGGCAGCCAGATACAACCAGCCCTCGGCTGTCGGGATCTAGGTGATATCGGCAAGCCAGACCAGATTTGGGGCTGCGGCGGTGAAGTCGTGCGCGCGATCGGCAGATTATGGCAACTGTCGGTGGTGCGGACCTGACGGGCGGCGCCATGATAGCCTGAATGCCATGCCATCGCATCAAGCGCTCGATCCGGCCACGGCTGACGTCACGTCTCTGCGTCCGCAGGACAGCATGGACCCAGGGACTGCCACAATGCTGGCTGCTCTCGCGATGGACCTGCCGGATCTCGGCCAGTAGCACGGGTTGTTGCTTGCACGGGCGCTCACCGGGCGCTTGCGCCCAAGCGCAATAGCCGGCCGGCGAGACCTCGAGCACGGCACACATCAGCCGTACCGGACAAGTGGCGCGATCGTCCTCGGTGAAGCGGAATCTCATGTCCGGTTTCCGGCAAAGATCGCGATCGATTTTTCAAAATTCGCGCTCCATGCGAAGCCGTTCGTTCTCCTGGGGCGGCCGGGCGATCTCCGAAGCTTGGTCCGCCGACATCGGCGTCGTCTGCGTGGTGGGGCGCCACGCCGCCGATGCCGGCTCCTGCCGAAACCTATCCATCCAGGATCGCAGCACCGAGTCGCGCAGACCGAGCTCCTTGGCGACCGACCCGATCGATCGACCGCTCGATACTACCAGTTCAACGGCCTGGCGCTTTGTAATCCTCTGTGAACGATCGACGCTGACGTTCTGGCATTCGACACCTCCGGGCTCCTCGAGCCCTACTACAGGTGTCCACTCATTCGGAGGAGGTTCAAGAGGGCCAGTTCTCCGGCCTAGCGGTTGATTGCCGTTTGGAAGTAGGGGCAGAAGTTGACCAACTGATCCTACTAGGTCTAGCAGGTCCGCCTTTCCCAATTCTCAGGTATGTCAGCGCAGTCATCATGCGAGACACGCTTCGTGCGCTATATGGCTCGCTCATACGCGCGGTACGTCCAGTCCCTACTTCTATGGCTCGCGCAATCAGAGACTGGCTTGTTCATTGAATCACGTGCTTGCAGAGGAAACGACCATGGGTGGAGCGATTGGCAATCAACGTAACATGAAGGTCTTCGAAACCCTGGAATCAAACGTTCGTTTGTACTCACGTTCGTTCCCGGCTATTTTCAGTCGAGCACGCGGCTCAATCATGCTAACGGAAGATGGTCGAAATGTAATTGACTTCCTCTCCGGTGCTGGAGCGCTGAACTACGGCCACAACAATCACCGAATCAAAGCTGCCATTACTGAGTATCTAGCATCGGATGCCTTAGTCCACGGTCTTGACATGGCCACTCCTGCAAAGCTCGAATTCATGGAGACGTTCAACTCCGTCATACTTCGGGAGCGGAATCTACAATATCGGTTCCAATTCACGGGACCAACGGGAGCCAATGCTATTGAAGCAGCGTTAAAGCTCTCACGTAGAGTCACAGGTCGCCAAAATATCATCTCATTTACGCGTGGATATCATGGCATGAGCTTGGGAGCGATTGCCGCGAGTGGAAATCGGTTTTATCGCACTGCCAGCAGCATTTTCTTATCGGGCGCAACTTTCATGCCCTATGATGGCTATCTTGGGTCGGCTGTTGATACCGCTGACTACCTGAAGAAAGTCTTGATGGACGAGAGCAGTGGCATTGATCATCCGGCTGCCATTCTCGTCGAAACCGTTCAGGGAGAGGGAGGGATAAACGTTGCTAGTAAGGAGTGGTTGCAGTCAATCCAGGCGATAGCAAAGAATGTAGGGGCCCTTCTTATAGTAGATGATATCCAGATGGGGTGTGGTCGTACTGGCGAATTCTTCAGCTTCGAGTTCGCAGATTTGTCCCCCGACATTGTCGTACTATCGAAGTCATTAAGTGGCTACGGTCTTCCGTTATCCATGTTGTTGATCAAAGAGGGGTTCGATGCGTGGCAGCCAGGAGAACACACAGGCACGTTCCGAGGAAACAACCTTGCACTTATATGCGCAACCGCAGCGATAAATTGTTATTGGCGCTGCAGGACGTTCTCGCAAGGAGTTCACCACATGGGAGAACTGATGCGGCACCGACTTGAGGCTATTGCATCGAGGCATGGGAACGATTTTCTTGTTCGTGGCCGGGGCATGGCGTTGGGGTTTGACTGCCAAACGAAGGAAATCGCAGAGGCGACGACGCGCAATGCATTTGAACACGGATTAGTTGTTGAACGATGCGGCCCCGTTGACCAAGTCGTGAAATTCCTGCCCGCGCTTACGATAGACGTTGAGACACTAAATCGGGGGCTTGAGATATTTGAGAAATCGTTGGCGGAAACGCTGAAAGAGTTGGGTCGCCGTGATCTGGCACCCACTGTTCGCTGAGACAACAGGAAGGAAACAGCATGCCCTACGAGACTATCAAATACCACCTCTCCGAGCAGATCCTCACGATTACCTTGAATCGGCCGGAAAAGCTCAACGCCTGTACCGCCACTATGGAGCAGGAATTGATAGATGCCGTCGACCGCGCCGATAAAGATGACGACGTCCGCGCCATTATTGTGACTGGAGAAGGGCGCGCTTTCTGCGCCGGAGCCGACCTTTCCTCGGGCGCCAACACATTTGATCTCCATGCGCGAGGCTGGCAGATTAAACGGCTGTCCGATGGCACGATAGATTACAGCGACCGGAAGATCAGCGACGGCGGCGGCCAGCTGACGTTGCGGTTATTCAAATGCCTCAAACCCGTGATCGCGGCGGTGAACGGGGCGGCCGTGGGGATGGGCGCGACGATGCAACTGGCGATGGACATGCGTATCGCGTCTAAGACCGCGCGCTTCGGCTTTGTGTTCTCCCAGCGTGGTCTGGTGCCGGAGGCAGCCTCGAGTTGGTTCCTGCCGCGTATTGTCGGCATCGCCCGAGCAATCGAGTGGTGCTGCAGCGGCCGGGTATTCGGGGCCCAGGAGGCGCTCGCCAGCGGGCTGGTCAGCAAGGTAGTGCCGCCCGATCAACTCCTGCCGATGGCGCGTGCGCTCGCCCACGACGTCATCGACAGAAGCGCACCCGTGTCAGTGGCGCTGACGCGACAGATGTTGTGGCGGATGCTCGGTGCCGATGATCCTATGGAAGCCCACAAGATCGACAGCCGCGGCATTTATGCGCGCGGCCGTTCCCTCGACGCAAAGGAAGGCATAGCGGCTTTTCTAGAGAAGCGGCCTGCGGTGTTTGTTGACAAAGTGTCGACAGACATGCCGGATTACTTTCCATGGTGGACCGAGCGGCAGTATGATTAGTCATTTAGGGCCCGACCAACTGAATCGATGCACGAAATCGTGCGTCTATAATGGATCGGAAGACGGGAGTCGGATTATGCGAGGTTGGGCCAAATATATGGCGCGAGCTTATGCCATCTCTGAGATATTTACATGCCGGCCGCGATCCGATGACGGCGAGGAGCCATGGGGGCCGATCTTCATCGAATCGACGAGACGTGCGTGATTACCATCCGAGCTTGATCTTCACTATCGGCCGCCGTGGCGGGCGGCGGCTTGTGCCGCAAAAAAGAGCGGAGTATTAGATTGATCAGGGAGAGATGCTCGATAACAGTAACCAGCTCGTCGAACTGGCCTGAAGACATCATTTGCGCCGAGCGGCGCAACCGCTCGGCACGTCTTCCTTTGTTGAATATTGATGCGTAATCCAAATTTGTGGATTGCAAAAACTCCCACCAGAGTAGGTAGTGTTTCGATCCAATACAGATGTTCTAGCATCAGCTTATTCGCGGTGTGAAGAGGTGACAGCAATGACAAGCCCGACCAATCCATTGCAGGTCTCCCGCTTTCTTCAAGTGTATGACGACGCGGCGTGTCAAAAAGGCATCAAGTTTTCGATAGGATTCGATTTTCGTGAGTATGTCTCGATGACGGAGGCCACTCCGACGAAAGGGCGAACATATCCAAATTTCCGGCCAGATCGCTCCCCAATTGAACTAGGCGAGGGATATTGGATCATAGGCGTCGACAAGAATGGCGAAGTCGCAGTCACAGACGCTGCTCGGTTGTATGACCTGTCCTGCAGCAACTTTGCAGAACATCTTCAATCGCTGAAGGCGTTTTACTGTAATCCGGCCATGCATGCGCATCCCGAGGATCGTTGTACTTGCACGGCACCAAGTGCGAAGAAGATCACCGGGAAAGTTGCGTACCACGGGGATCTTTGGATCCGCAGAGACCTTAGAGGACAGGGACTGGCCAAGATCACGGCCGGAATAGCACATGGTGTGTCCTTTGCCATGTGGGCCCCTGACTTCTTATGTTCGCTTGTGGGTCGCTTTTCGTTGGATAAGGGGCTCGTTGCCCAATACGAAATGCTACATCATGAGCCAGGCGGATCGATATTGCAGCTGGTGGAAGAGAATATTGTGGACGACGACTGGCTTATTTGGCTGACCGGGGAGGAGCTGAGAAGCCAAGTTGAACGCCACGACAGAAGCAATCTGATGCTAGCTGTGCCATCTTCGCGAGTGGGAGCGGGCGGACCTTAAGTTTGGTGCACAGTCGCATAGATTGTCCGCAAGTATTCGGCGCCGATTGACGATCAATAGGCCTTGCCGGGCTGGCAGGCCGCGTACTCGACAAGGGCAGAGTCTTTCCAAAAAAGTCCAAACGCCACACGGCACCGAGTTATTCATTCCAGCGAAGGTCAAGCCAGAGCATGGGGAGGTCCTTCATGCATTCAGCAAATGACGGAGAATCCATCCAGGCTTTAAGACTCGGAGGACCACCCTTGCGATCGGCGAGTTGCCTCAGGAAAACAGGCATTTCTGTGGACCGAGATAAGGCCAACCTGAGTACTGCGACGCTTACCTGCACTGACGATAGTAGCTCACGTATACTCGACAGCCGAATGGCAACGCGGAATGGGCAGCCATCTGTTCGACATTGACGCCCGCTTTTTCTGGATCTCAATTGTAATTTCGGACGTTGATCCCTGGTCGGTCGGGGAAGCCGTAACGCGCCAACTGCCGCTGAAGCCATAGCCTCGCGGTCCACGCCCCCTGCGATACCGACGCTCACAAGGAGCCCAGCCGCCGGAAGCGGGAAGATCGTTCCAGCGCGGCAGCTGCTTCGGAAATCCGACAGTCGAACTTGCCGAACTGGTTTGCGAGCGCATTCCCTAGGTTGATCGTGTGCGCTTCGTCAACAAGGGGACCGAGGCTGTGCTGTTTGCGACTCAGGCTACCCAGCCTTCACCGGACGATCGAAGATCGCTAAGCTCGAGGGCGCTTATGATGTTGCCTACGACTGGGCTGAGGTGAGCCGGAAATTGGGGTGATTTCCTCGCACCCAAATCGACAGTCTCTTATCGGGGAATGTCAGCGAGCGTGCTCGAAGAGGTGGTTGTGCTCGGCTTCAATGATCTCGAAGCTGTACGCCGGTTACTATCATTACATGCGAACAAGCTTGCCGCCGTCGTGTTGGACCCTCGATGCCAAGCCGAGCCTAATTGCACCGAACCCCGCGACGCAATGGTGCGCACGCACATCGGCAAGCGCCTGACTGCGCCGGCTTACAGCCGCGGCTGCCGCGCGTGCGTCGGATTGAGCCGTTCGTACCATATCTGCGCGAACGGCTCGCCGCATTCCCGGCCCTGACCGGCCGCCGCCTATCGCGAGAACTCAAGGAGCGCGGATATCAGGGTGGATGCACGGCGATCATCGTGAGCTTCGACCGCCGCGGACTAGTTTTGTGGTCCGTTTTGAGACGCCGCTCGACGACAGGCGCAGATCGACTTTGCCCAATTCGTCGTCGAACAATTGCCGGCGCGTCACGCCGAGCCGGCGGATCGGGCGCTCGTCATTGAACCTGTGTAACATCGCAGCCGATCACTGCATTGCGCTCGGCGAGGCTGTGGAAGACGCGGTGGCGCAAGCCACCGATCAGCCAACGCTCGATTACCACGCAGCGCCTGCTCGACCTTGGCCTTGCGCGGATGGCGCGGTCGCGCCGGCAGAATGGCCGTGCCGTAATGCGCCGCCATCTCGGCGTAGCTGCGGTTGATCTGCGAGTCGTAGAAGCACGCCTTGATCACGGCGGTCTTGGCATTATCGGTACGACCAGAGCCGGCACGCCGCTGATCGCCTCGAACGCGACGAGATGACCGCTGATCCACTCGGACAGCCCTTGCGTCCCGGTCGCCTGCGCGTAGGTGAAGACCGAGGCGCTCAGCACTGCGACAAAGATCTGCGCGTTACGAATCTCGCCGGTCAGGCGGTCGACCACCGGCACCCCGTCGCCCCCCATAGTTTACGAACAGCTTGTCGCCGGCTGCATGCGATTGGCGCATCGTTGTCGACAGACGACCTTATAAAGTTCACAAAAACGGCTATACGGATAGCCATGCGGCTCGCTGGCGATGTATTCCTCCCAGAGGATCGACAACATTACATTCTTCTTGAACTCGCGGTGAATGGCCGCCCAGTCCGGCTCCGCGCGCCGCCTCCGGCCTGGCTCCGGCGGCTGCAAACAGCCGCTCCTCCAGAACCGCATCCTCGACGCGGTCACTCGACAGCCGGCCGGACAGCTGGGAAATGTCACCCGATACGAGCTGAATGAGAAATTCTGCACCCTCCGTCCCGCTTCTATGACAGAGCTGTTGAGTCTCACCGAAGGCCGTGAACGCGTGTGCAACGAGGCATCAATAACGAGTGCGGCTGGCTGGTTGTTTTCTTCGGCCATGGACCCGACAAATACCGGGCGAGGATTTTTGCATGTCGTCTTTTGAATGGTCACTGCCACTCTTTCATATTTAGCACTCGGCGGTACGAGCTTCGCTCGGCTCGGGCATGTCACGAGCGCAGCGCCTCAGCCAATCCGCATCTTCGCGAGAGATCAACGTCGATATTATCGGGGCCCTGGCGATCAGAATCCAAACTGGTGATTGCGCAGCAAAGCTCGACCGATCGATCAGCCTTTGCGCCGATGCATTACGACACACACTTCGTGCTGCCAATCTCCCGATCGGTCCGAATATCGATTTCGATCTCGCGCGACACTTCGATGATAGCGTCCGGATGAAAGCCATTCTTGATCAGCGCGTATTTGAACGCTTGAGCGCGGTTAACAAATATGCCGCCAAAAATGCCATTCTGTTCGCGGGCAACCCAGTTGCCGCAACGATTCCTGCCGAGAAAGACGGTCGACGATGTGGTGCTACACGAAGGAGATCTAACCTTCATAATCACGATTCTTCCATGACTTTCGGAGAGTATGCTCCCTCAGCCAACCCTTCTCAAATCCATGCTGCAGCTGCTTGAAAGGCGTTAGCCTGACAAGTGCGACTTACCGTGCCAGAATTCCAGTCGATCGAATATGGCAAGCAAAGGGCATGCCGATCTCAAAAAGCAGCATAGGGCCGCATCTTGAACTTGACGTCATCGTCAGCGATCCCATTGCTACGTTGGCACTTTCTTCTCACCCCAATATCCGGCGTGCAATCGCGGCATCTAGGAATGCTGCCGGGAGGCGTGAATTGTTTACCCCCACGTGCCATGTATGTATAACCCCGACATCGATGCAATGCATAGAATATGCAGCTCTCGTTTAGGTGCTAGCCTCCAGTTTCTAGTTGTCACGGCCGGCATTTCTTGCACGGTCCACTATTAAATGAATGTAGCGGTTTGGTCGCCAGCCTGTGGTCCGTCAGCGATGATGAAGAATACAGTAAATGGGAAGAAGGCACTCCTACCAACTCTGGAGGAAATCGCAAGATCGCTCTCAATTTACGTATTTGCTCGGGGATTCTCGATTTGACTCTCTGTCGGCCGTTGCATGGTACAACGGACGGATGATGCCATATCTTTCATGCTGAAAGGTCTGTCACCTCGGACTAAGTAATCGCATTGCCCAGCTCAGCCATGGGCTAAGCTGCTGACATTTGGCTAGGAAACCGCAGCTGACGTCCTCTCCAGGCATTGAGCACGGCAGCTCACGAACGAATGGCTGCGACATTCTCGCGAAAGCGACCGATACAACCACCGAAGCCCCCAGAGAGGAAGGTCTTCCGGGAAATGGGTTTGCTTAGTTCCACAACTCCGAGCAGATCAAATGTGAACCTCGCTGGCCATGGCAGCGTCTCTGGATAGGAGCCTCGAGCAAAAGATCCCACGCCGGAGACTCTCTATAAAAGCAAGCGCGCAACGCCGCGCTCCATGGGACCAATACGCGATATCTCTTTTTTCCACTTGAACTAGCTCGGCCTGGCCGCAGATAGTAATCATCGCAGCGCAGTTCCCGAGGATCCTGACTCCGCCCCCGAGGTGGTCGCACCGAGGGAGATGAGGTAAGTGTGACGGAGCCATAGCTCGGAGTTAGCCCAGCTGGAAGCGCGCCAGAAGCCTATTCACTTCGAAACTCGGACAATCGAAGAGTCTGCTTGCGCATGGCGGACTTGCCTTCCTCGAACCGGCGAGCTCGTGGCAGATTCGGGATCGGAGTTGGTAGGCCTTGAACCGCTATGATGGCGACCTGGGTCTCGAGGGGATAGAATGCCGAGCTTTCAGCGGTCTATCCCGGTGCCCCGCGGCTCGCGAAGTCGTTTCTTCAGCTCGACCACGCTGCTGAGCTGCCAACCTGAGTTCATCGCCATCATGGCAGTATCGGATTGCAACCACGAGTCGACGTTCCACCAGGCCGAGCAGGATGCGCTCGAAAAGGCTGGCATGCTTGCGCGAATTACCGCCGATGGGAGCTATCTGCACTTAGCGCAGAGTCGGCCCAGAGCAGGGTCTGTCAAACAAAATCGTTTCTTACACGGCGATTATTTGAAGACCGATTCGTATTCTCGGGCGAGTTCATTCACCAACTCGGCGGCACCCGTGATCGAGCATACGCCTGAAACGGAGTGACCAGCACTCCAAATTTGCGTCCAGCGCCGCGGCCCTTCGGGATTCTTGCCTCCAAATTTTTGCTTGGCGCGTGCCACGGACACGGCTTCGTCGAGTTTTGATGGATCAAAACCGGCGGCTACGATAGAGGGGCGTAGCATGTTGGCATCGAGTCCAGAGAAAGCCTTGGTCATAACTACGTCGTCAAGCGTGCTATCGACCAACATTTGACGATAGGCATTGCTTGCCATGCTCTCCCTCGTGGCAATGAAACGGGTACCCATGCAGGCGAGGTCGCACCCGAGCAAACGTGCCGCCGCGAGTGAAACGCCATCGGTGATACCTCCCGCAAGTACGATTGGACCATCGAACATGGCGCGAACCGCGCGAACAAAAGCAAACGGATTGGCCCAGCCGGTATGGCCTCCAGCCCCCGCAGTAAGAAGAATCAAGCCATCCGCACCGGCGTCTATGGCCTTTTCCGCATGGCGCAATGAAGCAATATCGGCGAACACGAGACAACCAATTTCGTGCAGCGGTTCGATCGCCGCGGCCGGCGATCCTACGCTGGTGATCACAATCTCGACTTTGTGGCGAACGAGACAGGCAAGATCATCTTTGAACCGCTCCTGCCGGACGATGAGGTTTGGGCAGTGCGGTGCGGCCGGCCGGTCCAGCCGAGCGAGATCATGCTTAATACGAATTAGCCAACGGTCAAGCTCCTCAACCGATCGGGCGTTGGTTGTAGGAAACGAGCCGATGGCCCCCGACCGGCAGACAGTAGTCACAAGACCTATGCCGGAGACATGGGACATAGGTGCGACGATCAGAGGTATGGTCAGGCGAGATGCGATAGCAGTTGGCAACCTGCTTTTGCGTATCAATACGTCCACAATTATCTGTCCTTACAGGATGGCTCCCGCCTTTCCGGCAAAATGCCACAGGCGTCGTGCCGGTCTTCCGACTTCAATGCGCGATGGGATCTGCGGCAAAGCATCATTAGCACCGGGGTAGGCCGAGAGAGTAGGCCGTTGGCGGGTTCGCCCCACATAGGTTTGAAAACTAGATGGCGATAGCCGTCGGGTCTATCTTGCGTCTCCTTGACCAAGCAGAGATCGCGGTTGGAGCAGGCCTGAGAGCGCGGCATTTATGCAGACGACGAGGCAGCGCGTGGATTGAGATGGTTGGCGAGAAGAGAGTGTAGATGTTGCATCCCGACCACCTGATTGACCTTTGACCAGTCTCCGACGTTCACAGCCAATGAGTGACATGCTTCGGTGGTTTAGATCAATTGCTAATGTTTGGCAGTTGACCGGAGCGCAACTGTTCTCCTGTCAACGGCAAAAAGGCAGGACAGAAAACGTCCCGCAATATCTGAACAAGATCGCGGGCTCGGGACTTATCTAGTCCCGGCAGCGATAAGCCGGCCGGCAACACGCTTATGTGAGGCGGGCCGTCAGGCCTCACCGAAATCGCGTTGAGTGCCATGGTCCGAGGACAACTTAAAGGCAAATAAAGGCAGCTACGTATTAAAGAAGCCGCCTGCCCATCGCGGCTCGGCCTGGGCGAGCGCTCCATCTTCAAGTTAAGTTATACCACAGCACAGGCGTTAATCGTGCTCGGCATCTCATTGTCCGAAAGCACGCTGCCGCGATTGATGGAGAAAGTTCGAGCGGCTTGGCTGCATGCGCGACTCAACCATGAGATCGATACCATCGATGTCAGTCAAATTGGCAGAGATGTCGAGAAGCACCTACAATTGATGGCCTAACACCTAGGCGGGATGCGCGAATGGCTTGAGCGTTCTCGGACGATGCTTGAAATATTAGGCCTTTATTGGAGGGCAGGCGCCGCGGAGTCTTCCGAATCCGCTTCCGTTGAACTGCTGCGAGATTTCGGACGGTGTTGTGGACGCAGTAGTCATAGTGTTCCGGATATGAGCACGTTGCCAGAGTCATAACCAGCCCATTGAAGCCAGGACCTGATAGGGATGCGTAGATTATGAGCGTTGCGCGCTCCTATGCAGAAAGCCCAGCCCTCTGCATTGTGCTCGACCTGTACTTGTCGTGTACCCGACGTCGACCTGCACTTGTCGTGTACCTCACAACGTACCCGACAATACAGTATGATGCGTTAAAGCGCGAGTCCGCGCTATCATTGGCCTTATGAGCCATTTTCCTGTAAACGGCTGGCTCAAGGCGCGGTCTTCCGAGTGGCATGGCCCTTGCTGAGATAGTCCAGCGACGCGAGGTCTACCAATGAACGCCAGCTACCATTCACCCGCA
Organism: Bradyrhizobium sp. CB3481; assembly: GCF_029714305.1. NCBI lineage: Bacteria > Pseudomonadati > Pseudomonadota > Alphaproteobacteria > Hyphomicrobiales > Nitrobacteraceae > Bradyrhizobium > Bradyrhizobium sp. CB3481. The sequence continues at coordinate 5,263,164 of NZ_CP121647.1, read as the reverse complement.
CCTAGGCGCTTAACACTCACTTCGACCGAACGAGACAGTATTCGCGATCGTGAGAAGCTCACCGAATCAGGAAATGGTGCTAATCAACCACGGGCGCTTGGTCGATCTCCATCGCACCAACGCGCCGATCACCGCCGATTTCCCATGAAATCCAGCTCTTACTTACATCGCGGCTGAATGGCTTGTCTGGGAAAGCAATCTAAAACCTGGAGAATGTAACATGAGTGAAGCGGCCTTTATTGATGATAACATCGTTCCGCGTATCGAAGTCGTCAAACGCGCGGCTCGCATCGGCGCTGAAATCAGGAATATCAAGCTGTCGGGTGACTTGCCGGACCAGACAATCGCTGTGATCAACGGCTTGTTACTTGAGCACAAAGTCATCTTCCTCCGCGACCAGGGTCACCTCGACGACACCGAGCAGGAGCGCTTTGCCCGTCGTCTGGGAAAACTCGTGCCGCCGCCGCTAGGTGCTGCAGAGGGAACGATGTCGATCCTCGAAATTGATTCCACACGCGGAGGTGTCCGGGCTGATAATTGGCACATTGATGTGTCCTGCGTGGAAGCGTATCCCAAGATTTTGGTACTGCGGGGCGTTGTGATCCCACTACTCGGCGGCGACACGGTGTGGTCAAACACCGCGGCTGCTTATCTCGACCTGCCGCCGCCGCTGCAACGGCTCGCCGACGAGCTCTGGGCGGTTCACAGCAGCGCGTTCGACTTCGCTGTAACTGTCCGGCCCAGCGAAGCCGATAAGAAGCTTTATGACAAATTCCTCACCAGAACAAGATTCGAGACTGACCATCCCGTAGTACGGGTCCACCCCGAGACCGGTGAGCGCACGCTGGTGCTCGGCTCTTATGTGACACGTTTTGTTGATATCCCAAAATACGACGGCCAACGATTGCTCGATCTATTCCAGTCCCATATCATCGCGCCCGAAAACACTGTGCGCTGGAATTGGAAGCAGGGCGACGTCGCTATCTGGGACAATCGCGCCACGATGCATTATGCGGCCAGGGATTACGGCGATCATCGTCGGATCGTTCGTCGCGCTGCCATCGATGGTGAGGTACCCGTCAGCGTGGACGGTCGGCGCAGTGTAGTGCGTAGCAAAATCACAGAGCAGCCGCCAGCGAATGTGGTCTAGGAATTCACGAGCTTACGAAGGTTCGAACAATGGACTCTGCTCTTAACCTCGTTGGCTGTTGCAGCATCTGCAGGTCAGAGAGGCCAGCACGGCCGAGCATAGAGCTTCGTCTTGCGGCCACTCTCGTGCATCGAGCTATAGCTTGGCCTCTTCGAACTCACCCGACCATCTGGGACGCGGCCGATGCCCGACAGCTTCCCCACACCTCGGCGCCTCAGCGAGACCCAGGAGCCGCTCCAAGCGCGGATGCCGTCGAGGGGCAGCGCCAAACCCACGGCCTACTCCTGCAAGACCTCAGGCGCCAGCAGTGCACGAGGGACGGAACGACCTTTCGCGCCTGGCTCGCCTGGACGAAGAGCTCATTCAGATCGCCGTGCAGGAAAGCGGGTTGGACGAGTACCAGCCCGGCAATCGCGCAGCGCGTTCCAGCCGTTCTAAGGCACTGTCGCAGGCGAGGCCGTCGGACCTGTGGGTGGAAAGCGTGGATCTCGCAGTCGCTCCGCATGACGGGTCCTCATCTCAGAACGCAACCTGCAGAGCGCCGGCCGGGCCGGTATTTTACTCGAAACTCGGGTCATCTAAGGCTGCCCAGCAGCGTCTTCCATGCCCCCTGTTGCCAAGGCGCGACGCGGGTTGTGCTTGAGTCAAAGAAGCGCAACTGACCATGCAGGAGCGCGTTCGATTGGGCGTCATCCGGAGCCCGGCGAGATCTTTGGCATTACGACTGGCACGAACAACCTCCGCCTGATTCCGATAAAGCACGCTTGAAAGGCGCTTGCCCAATTCTGAGGAGAGCCATTGAGATTGTCCAGTTCATCCCGGCGTCGTGAGCGACAGACAGCAAAGGTGGCGTCTATCAATAACATCAGCGTAAAACTCGATAGCGGCTGCAATCATTACGGGCACTGAGCTTCGCGCCATGTCTGAAGAAGCTCTCTGACGCAAAAGTGCGTCGGATTCATGCGTTGTCCACTGGTAAGCTCCCAGTCCGCGCCTGCGGCGCAGCACACACAAACGGCTATTAGGTCATCAACGCAACAAGCAGCGACGACGAGATCTTAGGTTTTGCGTTCTGCGGAGAACTGTAAGCGTTTTCAACCCACCGCTTTGAGGGATTGAGTGCGGTAGGCCCAGGTAGCAGCTGGTCGACGCCGCGATTTGGACGTCCCTGACGATTCTCGTAAGGACGTGGGTGAGATAGGCAATCGGGTCGACGTCGTTGCGCTGCAGGTCTCAAGGACGCGACGACAGCTCAGTGCTCGCCACCGCCGTCGGATCCGGCAAACAGCGCGTTCTTCCGCTTGATCTTGATGCCACGGATTGATCGTCCGACGTGTTGTTGTCGAGTTCGATGCGGCCGTCATCGATGAAGCGCGTCAGCCCTGCCAGCGCGACGGGGCGTAGCGCATGGCTTCGGCGAGCTTGATGTTTTGGCTGATCAGAGTCTGCTTGGCGCACAGCCAGGTCTCGAAAGCATCGGCGAGCGGCCGCACGTTTCTGCTGCCGCACGAGGCGGCGCTCCGAATTGCAATGCATAGCTCCACAAAACGACCGGCCAGCCTGCTAGCAATTTTTGCCGATCGCCGCGCGCTCGGACACAGCAGCACGGCTTCGACAGCTTCGAGCGCGTGCATCACCGCACCACCGGCGGAAAAACACATGATGTCCGGCCGATGCACTGATGTAGAGGGCCTCGCCCCTGAGGTCCTACGACGCGTCACAATCACTTACTTGCTCGGCCTCGGCGCGAGAGGGCGACAGGGATCACGTTAGCCTACATTTCGTTCTGCCAGCTGTGTTAGGTAGCCAGCGCCGATGTCAGGAATGCGACGATCCGCCGCTCCTTGCAAGATCAGGGTGCTTGCCACACGTGTTTTCTCTGGTCAGGCAAGCAGCGCACGAAATTCCGCGAACGGCACGTCGATTGCTTGGATGATGAGCGCGGCTGTGACGGAGTTCGCAGCGGCGCCGTCGCCACGAGTGCCCGATGAGACCCGCGGCTAACGTTATTATGTGGTAAGGCTACTTACGTTCCGTATCTAAAACGGGTGAACATCACGAGGTGAAGCTTATCCTGAGTGTGCTCTGGCTTGGTGATGGTCCTTTCAGTAAAGGAGAAGTGAGAATGATCTCTGAGGTGTTTGTCACCTGTGCGGTCACAGGGTCCGGGAGCTCGGTGGAACACAGCCCGCATGTGCCGGTGACCCCGGAGCAGATCGCGGATTCGGCCATTGAGGCCGCGCGCGCAGGGGCGGCAGTGGTTCACATCCACGTGCGTGATCCCGAAACCCGGCGGGGCGCGCGGGATCCGGCGCTGTATCGGGCAGTGGTGCAGAGGATTCGGAAGTCGAATGTGAATCCGGTGATCAACCTGACCACCGGCATGGGCGGCGACCTCGTGCTAGGTGAAGCGCACTCTCCTCTGCCGCCGAACCCAGTGGGGACGGACATGGCGGGCGCGCTTGAGCGGCTCGTCCATGTGGAAGAGTTGCGCCCCGAGATTTGCACTCTGGATTGCGGGACAATGAACTGGGGCGCCCGCGGCCAGTACATCATGGTCAACACCGCCGGGACGCTGCGCGCGATGGCCGCACGCGTCAAGGAGCTAGGTGTGCGTCCTGAGCTTGAGGTGTTCGATACCGGTCACATGGTGCTGGTGCGCGATTTAATCGAGGAGGAGTTGATCGAGGATCCGGTGTTGATCCAGCTGTGCATGGGGATTCGCTACGGCGCACCGGATGATCCGATCACGCTGATGACGCTGGTGCACCAGCTTCCGCCGCGGGCCGTCTACTCTGTTTTTTCAATTGGGCGGATGCAGCTTCCGTATGCGGCGCTGGCCCCGTTGGTCGGCGCGAACGTACGGGTAGGCTTGGAGGACAATCTCTACCTCTCTCGCGGGCGGCTCGCGACCAACGCCGAGCTCGTGCAGAGGTCGGTAGAGATTCTCGAGCGGATGGGCGTGCGGGTAATGAGCCCAGATGAGGTGCGCCAGAAACTCGCGTTGAAAATCCAGGGCTAAAAGCGTGAAAATTTATGCCTGAGCGGGCGCAGTGGTCGGGGTGCGGGTGGGACCCGTGATCAGCGGCGGGTAGGCGGGTGATTTCGCCTCAACGGAGTGGGGCTGTATATAGTCGCTTGGTGCGGCCGAGCGCGTGCGGAAGATGCTGGCTAGCGCGCACCGCGAGTGACGATGGTCATGCTGCTGGTGATGAGCGCTGGCGGTGTTGGAGGGGGGCCTGGATGCGGTGAAATGCCGGTAATCCAGGAGCCCGGCGTTGCCCGAGCGCTTGGAACCTACCGATAACCCTTCTACCAGCAGGATGTGATTTGCGCTCGCGATCGTTGATGGCGCAACGGACGGGAAATGTCGGCTTCGAGTTGCAGCGGCTCGCCGACTACGTGCTGGATAAGATCAAACAGGGTGAGCGGATCTTCGCCGATGAGAGGACCTTTGATTCGGCAAGATGCAAACGGCGTGGCTATGGGCTTACGCGGGGGGACGACAGCCGTTTGGCAGCAACGGTTCGCCGAAAAAAGGGAATGATGTTATGAACCTGACCGGAGACGGAATGCCGTCCGATCTAGGAATCGCCCGTCGCATTGTCTTGATCCAGGAGATGGAATGGCGCGAGATGGATACGCTGCCGATGAGCGAACCATCAAATATCTGTTATCTCACGGGTTACGAGGCGAAGTCTTTCCATGTCTTTCGGTCGCGGCCTTGATAAACCTCATCTCGCTAGTTCGATTCATGCACGCGGTTTCGGTACGGGAATGACGCGTCTCTCGGCTGCTTTAGGGCTGTTAGGTTGAGACGGGCTCCTTTTGATATGGGGCGGAGGGTGTCAGAAGAATGTGTAGGCAGGTTTGTGTGAGTTTTACCTTACCAAGGATTCACATGACGCCGACACGACGATTACACCTGAACTGCTGGATCAACTGCTTGCTAAGTATGAGAAGCCTGAACACCTGACAAGAGAGGACTGATTTTTGAAACAGCTGAAGAAGGCCCTGATTGAGCGGGCGCTTGGTGCGGAGCTGAGCAATCATCTCAGGTACGAGAACACCCGGCCGGCCGCGGCAGCGGCAATAGCCGCAACGGGACGAGCGCGGAGACGATCCTGACCGAGGACGCGAGATCGAGATCGCGGTGCCACGCGACCGGGCCGGCAGCTTTGAGCCGTTCTTGATCGCCAAGGGCCAGACCCGTTTCGACGGCTTCGACGACAAAATCCTGAGCCTCTACGCGCGCGGCATGACGGTACGCGAGATCCAGGGGCATTTATCGGAACTTTATGGGGCCGAAGTCTCGCCGGATTTGATCAGCCGGGTGACTGACGCAGTTCTCGATGAGGTCCGCGAATGGCAAAGCCGTCCGCTCGACCCGGTCTATCCGGTGGTGTTTTTCGACGCGCTACGGGTCAAGATTCGCGATGAAGGCATGGTCAAGAACAAGGCGGTCTATGTCGCGCTGGCGCTCAATCCTGACGGCGAGAAGGAGGTTCTCGGCCTGTGGATCGAGCAAACCGAAGGCGCCAAATTCTGGCTCAAGGTCATCAACGATTTGAAGACGCGTGGCGTCAACGATATCCTGATCGCGGTGGTCGATGGGCTAAAGGGCTTTCCCGAGGCGATCGCCTCGTCTATCCGCAGACTGTGGTGCAGACCGGCATCGTGGGTTGTTGAAGAAGCCCGTATTTTCGATTGACTCGCTTCCTTCCAAATTCCGGACGCGCCGCTGGCGGGCATCAGGTTGGGGCGATCCTTGAATCCGATCGTTAAGGTGGGAAGCGAACACGAGCAGGATGGTTAAGCCGGCTGCGGCCAACCTCTTCAGATTGACAGTAGCGGCAGTCAGGAAAGCCTGGATACGCATGTTGTCTCTGCCACGGCGTAGGGTGCGACCGAGACCGTGCCAAGTCTTGGCTTCGCCATGTACGCCCTCGACTCGCCAACGATGATGCCGATAGAGATGGTGTTCATGCTCCTCCATCTGAGCGTCTTGCGCCGTACTCTCAGTAACGACGGGTGGTCCATGTTGAACATGACCACACGCGCATGGCGGCAGGGGCTCACGCAATGCGGTCGCAGGGAACAGGCCCAACAATCTTTGCGGCTCGCATGGAAGTGTTGCAAAGAGCCCCGTTGCACCCTTTTCCTTGGGCCGCAGGATCTTGCCAGTTGGACAGCGCACCAGGTTGTGCTTGGCATCGAGCATAAAGCGCCGCGTCGGTATGACCTTGCCAGGTTGCCGGTAGGCCTTGGCCGGTACAACGGCATCGATCTGGCGGTCCTCCAATGCCCGGAAAACCTTAGCATAGGCGTAGCCTGCATCCATGGTCGCCCGTCTGACCGCGAGATCGCGCAGGACGGAATCGACGATGGTTGTTGCGGCCGCGTGATGCCACCGAGTTCATAATTGCGACCCCACGGATCAAAAGAGCCAAATTATGGTCCTCATCGGTCGGTCAGCAAAAGATGAATCAGCTCGTGGCTGTTCGTCGCCAAATAAATGTGCTGTGAGAGGGCAGGGAAGACGGTGCATGACAGAAGCCAGTGGAGAACGAATATGTTGCTGTGTGGATAAGAAAGCTATTGCCGTAGATCAGGGGAATGGAGAGATCGCGCTTCCGGTCGGGCGAGTTCGACGTACCCCTCAACAAATCGAAGTCATCGTCGAGCGTCGCGATGTGTGGCTCAATTCCAGCAACGCGTTCCTCAGCGATAATACGGCCGCAGACATGCTGCATTGCCGCCATTGCAGCTCGCATCGAGTGGTTGGCCCAGATCACTGTGAAGATTCCGTCACAGGGTACGTTGAGACCTGGTGTTCGATAGTATTTCGTTGAAATGATTACGACGGGCCGTCAGTTCTGCAAGGAACTCGCGAACGAGAGGATCTCGTCGGCGGTGATCTTACGCGGGTGAATGAGGATCGCGTCAGCTCCCGTACCGGCATAAGCGCTAAAAGCGGGATGGGGTTAGTCTGAATCGATTTGGGATTCCCAAATCAGTGTGTTTCTGATTCACCATGCTGACTGGATTGGAGGCCAGCATGGATGGGCAAGCCGTACTCTCTGGATCTTCGCAAGCGCGTGGTGGCGGCCATTGAGAGCGGGATGTCCCGCAATCAGGCCGCCAAGCAGTTTGGGGTGGCGATCAGCACAGCCATCGGTTGGATGAAGCGGGTCGATGAGACCGGCAGCGTTGAGCCTGGCCAGATCGGCGGCTACAAGCCGAAGGCAATTTCGGGCGAGCACGCGGTCTGGCTGTCACAACGGATCAAGGACGGCGATTTCACTATACGGGGGCTCGTTGCCGAGCTGGCCGGTCGTGGCCTGAAGGTCGACTACCACTCGGTGTGGGACTTCGTGCATGCCGCGAAGCTCAGCTTCAAAAAAAAGCGTGGCGGCTGGCGAACGCGATCGTCCCGAGGTGGCGCGGCGGCGAGCCCAGTGGGCAAAGTATCAAGGTCGCGTCGAAGCTGAGCGGCTGGTCTTCATCGACGAGACCTGGACCAGGACCGATATGGCCCCCTTGCGGGGATGGGCGCCGCGCGGACACCGACTTCACGCCAAAGTTCCTCACGGCCGCTGGAAGACCATGACCTTCCTGGCGGCCCTGCGCCATGACCGGATCGATGCGCCATGGTTCATCGAGGGGCCGATCGATGGCGTGAGCTTCCGCACCTATATCGAGAAGGTTCTCCTGCCGACCCTTCAGCCCGGCGACATCGTCGTCCTGGATAACCTCGGCAGCCACAGGAGCAAGGCGGTTCGCCAGCTCATCCGTTCGGTCGGCGCCAAACTCTTCTTCCTGCCAAAATACTCGCCCGACCTGAACCCGATCGAGCAGGTCTTTGCCAAGCTAAAGCACTTGGTTCGTAAAGCTGCCGCGCGAACCGTCGAGGCCGTCTGTACCGCAGTCGGCCACGCACTCGACGCCTTCACTTCAGAAGAATGTGCCAACTACCTCAAAAATTCAGGCTATCGAACCTAATGCCATCACGCTCTAGCACGTAGGAGTGCTTCGTCCATTCCATGGCCGGCGATCAGCGGTTCGATCCGCGCCACGAGGGCCACGTCGTCTGCGACGGTATCTTTCACGGTGCGCGGCCGGCCGGAGAACTCGTCGATATCGGCGAGGGGATGCAGCTCGCCAACGAATGAGCTAACTTTGGAAAACAGCTGTCCTCAAGCGCGACACCGGCAGCTCCACGAAGAGCTTGCGTTCCAGGAGGCGCTCTGTTGAAATCCCCGAAACCGCTGTCACCAGTCAAGAAGTAAAGGCGGTACCGTCGAGTCCGCGACCCGCTCAACTACAGCGACGAGCTGGCTCCGTGAAGCCTCCTTGGATATCAGTAGCCGAAAGAGAGGGCAATCGACACGCCGGTTGCTGCTCGAGCAGACCTGGGCGCGGAGCACTTCTGCGGGCGAGGAGCCAGCACGTGGATCAGCGCGGTTGGCGAGAACAGAGTGAGGTTGATGTTGCATGCCGAATTCTTGCAAGTGACGTGTGACCCGCCACCCGGTTGTCAGCCTATCGTTGCCATGAGATGTCATCTTGATCAATCACTAGCGTTGGTAGTTTGACCACAGCAAGTTTTGTGCATCGCCATAGAATGGAGACAGCAGTAACGGCTACGCGGCATTGCCGTCGCGATCCATCATCGGCCAGCGTGGACGGCGCAAGCCAGGTCGTCCGTCCACACGGAGAAGAACGCGTAAATCGTGGATGTTGTACATACCGTCATCGCCACGTGCCGCTCATGGTCGGCAAGCCGACAGGCAATATCGAATGGACATCAGACCGGCGGTTATAGCGTCCGGTTCAAGCTCGGGGAAGTGTGCCGCTACGCCTCCGCTGCTTGATCGGTCTTCGGTTCACCTATCTTGCGTGCGGCTGGATCGGAAAGGTTGAGGAAATTTGAAGCGCGTTTGCCGCAAGCGCGCAAGTGTTTAGAGCACATGAAGAGCGCGGAAAGATTGCTTATTCGTGTGGTGTCCCTCGCAGGCTCCTCCGTGAACATTGTGATCGCATCTCCTGAGCATCGCACCGACCTGTGCGCCGCATCTATAAAGGGCTGCGCCGGCCAGGCCAAGCGTTGATCGGGCATCTCATTCATCGCTAATCGTCACAGCGAAGCGGCTCCAACATTAGCGCATCTTACCTCATTCTGTTGCGCTCTAGCTATCGGATTTGGTAGCTGCCCAACCGGCGTCCCCAGTTGTTAAGTATGTTTGAACAAGGGGACGATCGAGCGGCCCGTAGGATTTGTATGGCACCTTCGGTGCGGCCCGGTATCGCCAAGGCGCCTGTCATGTCCCGCTCAGCTGAACGCTCGGATACGCGTGCTCGGAAGATGGAACGGAGAATGAAATGCGACAGCGGAATCCGCTCTCCGATGGTGGCCGGCCCGCCGGACATTTTCGGAACACCGCCTACATGGTCAACAAGAGCCGCCCATATTTCGATGCAGCCCACGCGGCTGGTCTCATGGCCGTCCAGGGACGTTCCACGACCGGACGCAAGTTTTCGTTGGGAGACGGCCCGCTTGACAACCGACCGGAGATAATTGATTTCGTGCGATGCTCCTACTTGGGCCTCGACAATCATCCGGTGATTGTCGCTGGCGCGATCGACGCGATTGAGGCGCATCAGTCATTACACTGGTCATGCGCACGAACGCGCCTCAATTTCGATCTTCTGGCAGAGCTTGAAGCGACCCTGTCGGAGATGTTCTGCGCACGTGTAATCGCCTTTTCCACCGTCATGCTCGCCAATCTAGGCGCGATGCCTCTGCTTGCTTCTGGCCAATTGACGGGTGGAAGGAAGCCGGTTGTCGTATTCGATCGCCTTTCTCACATATCGCTAGCCTATCACAAGCCGGTAATCGCTGATGAAACGCGGGTGGAAACGATTCCGCACAACGATATCGAGGCTCTTGAACGCTTGTGCCGCGAACACCCGGTGGTCGCCTACGTATGCGACGGTGTTTACTCGATGGGAGGGAATTCACCTGTCAAGGAACTGCGCCAGCTCCAGGAACGCCATGGGCTCTTTCTCTATATCGACGATGCTCACGGCATATCGCTGTTCGGACGCCAAGGTGAGGGATTTGCTCGCTCTCAGTTTCCGCAAGTCCTGGGTGATCGCACGATCATAGTAGCTTCACTGGCCAAGGGATTCGGGGCATCGGGAGGCATGTTGATGCTCGGAACAGCCGAACAGGAGGCTCTGTTTCGACGGTACTCCATTCCATATGCGTTCTCGGTGGCTCCCAATCTGGCGGCGGTGGGCGCGGCACTTGGCTCGTGCAAGATTCACCGATCGGCAGAACTCGGCGAGCGGCAGCAGCGATTGGCGCAACGGATCAAGATCTTTGATCGTCGTGTCGCGACCGCGGAGCAGGGCAATCCATTTCCTATCAGAATGATCGCGATCGGATCCGAAACCAACGCGATTGCAATCGCCAAAGAGCTTCTAGAGTCCGGCTTCTATACTTCCGTTACGTTTTTTCCGACTGTCGCGCAAGGAAGGGCAGGGATTCGGATGTGCATTACGGCGGATCATGAAGACCACGATATAGAGCGGCTGTGCGGCTGCATCTTGGAAAAGATCGACGAAACAACCGGCAAGCCCTACCCTCTGAGGTGATAGGATGATTCAGTAGAGGGAGTTCATGCAGCTGCCCGGTGCGACCAAGTTGCTGTCGTCTCATCCGGACAAGAAGGATGAAAGCTCGTCAATATTTGATCCATTCTTCGACTTTGAAGGCATCTCCGGATCGATGAAACCAACGTCCTTGGCGCGTCCGTACGCAAGCATGAATGCACATAGAGAGCGCGCCTATGGTCGACTGAGACACGTCATTTTCGGTCAGTGCGCCCTGAGAAAACATCCCGCGTCTGGGACATTGGCGCAAGACCTCGAGATTAATATCACGCCGGTTCGCGATGTGCTTTCGTCGATCGTTTCAGCGAAGGTGCTACGCGCAAATCAGGAGAGCTTGTACCGCTCCGGCCAGCAGGACTCGCCGACATGCTCAAGCTTCGTCCTGCGCTGGAACGTTTGGCATTGTCGATCGCAAACTCACTGGTCCGGCTGCCGCGGAGTCAACGTCCTCCACGCAAATGTTTGCACGCCAGGCGCGAAAACCCGGTCCTGTTTGCAGCATGATGCAACACAACTACGATAGCTCCTCCTGAGCCGTACCCTCCTGTTCGTCCCGGTGCTGTGGATCGGCTTTCCGTGCCATTTACGATAGGTTCACGATCATGCTGCAATCACGAAAAGTCAGTCATCAAGGCGATGGGCGCGTTGCTCTCGTGACCGGAGGAGCACGCGGGATTGGGCTCGAGATCGTCCGCCGGTTCTTGGCCGATGGGCATCAGGTCGCTTTTCTGGCGACAAGGGCAGAACATGTGGAGCGGGCGCTTAATATTCTCGACCGTCCAGAAGAGCGTCTGTACGCTGAGAGGATCGACGTAACGCGCCACAACGAGGTGGAGGGATTTCTTGAGCGCATCCGGGCACGTTGGGGCGAGATAGCGGTTTTGGTGAACAATGCAGGCATCTCCCCCAAGCGCGTGGACCAGGATGCACCTTGGCTTTCGCAGACATCCCTCGATGAGTGGACGCGGGTCATCGATGTCAATCTCAACGGTCCCTTCAGTCTCATACGGCTCTTGGCGCCAGCAATGATCGCGGAAGCCTATGGACGTATCATCAATATCGGGTCACTCGCGGGCCGTGCCATGCCAATAATCGCAGGGCCGCACTATGCCGCGTCGAAGGCGGGACTCGTCGGATTAACCCGCGCTGCTGCGCGGGATCTCGCTCCACACGGTATTACAGTCAACTGTATCGCTCCTGGGCGGGTGCTCAGCGATCTGACTGGACCACCCGAGGCCGCGGTCAACCGCTCCGCTCTCAGCAGGATTCCGGTCGGCCGTTTTGGAACTGCTCAAGAAGTGGCGCACGTCGCAAGCTTTCTGGCCTCGCCGATGGCGGGCTTTATCACAGGTGCAACCATCGATATCACGGGCGGCGAGTTCGCCGCCTAAGCGGATGCATATCGCTTTTGACCGCCGACGGCACAATGCTGGACTCGCTCGGGCTCGCGGAATGCTCGATTTTCAAGCCGCGCGGATCCGTTATAAAGTCGCGCGTGAACATGGAGGAGATGGATGCGGATACGTTAACCGCCGGCATCCTCTCGCTGTTCGGTGTTCATGCCTACTTATTATGCCACGGGGTAGTCGCCTAGCGAATTCGGCGGCGTGGGGTGGGGACGCTTGCGTGCGGTCTGGTTTCCGCAAGGAAATGGATGAAGTTGCCGATCTGTCCGCATACTCTACCAAGAAAAAAGTTGCAGGGCTCAGCCGAACAGCATGGGCGTATCGCTCGTCTCCCTGGTCGTCATCGGTGGTGGACGTCGGATCAAGGCTCAATGCGATCACACTGCCGCCACCTTCCGACAATCACAGCCACCGGGACCGTGGTCAGGTAAGAAACTTCGCGGTTGCGATGTCGACAGGCTAGAGTCGCGTGGCAGGTGACATTCCGAAGCATCAGCCTGGTTGCAAAAAGGAGCCCTCCATGGGAGTGTTATCGCATCTCCGGGTCCTCGAGATTGGTAGCTCGGCGGCGACTATTGCGCGCGGTTTATTTGCCGATTTTCGGCGCCGATGTTCAGAAGGTCGAGCCGCCAGAAGGCGATCCACTCCGCCGTAGCGCACCACTTACACCCAGGGCCATAACGCGTGGTTTGCGTTCCTGAACTTCAATAAGTCTAGCATCATTATGGATGCCATCCACCCTGACGCGACTCACGCGCCTGACAGCACTGATCGAGCATTGCGACATTCTGGTCGATGGCCGCGATGTTGATTCCGCAGGTTGCCCGTCCATTGATATCGTCGCGATCCAGCGGCGGCGCCCTGGGTTGGTCTACCTCGAAGCAAACTGGTTTGGCCGCGCGGGGCCTTATGCCGGACCCGCCGCACCCGATTCGACAGTGCGCGAGCTCGCCGGTCTTATCAAGCTGGTTGGACCGGCCGAGGGCCCGCCATTGCACGCACCGGATTCCAGACGGGTATCCTAGCCGGTCTGTGGGGCTTCACTGCCGCGGGTTCCTCGGCGATTGCGGACATGCACGGCGCCGGGACCAGACGGTCGTGATCGCTCAGTGATTTTGAAGCGAGCTCGCTCTCAGCGAATATCAGATGCTCGAGGCGTTCGAGCGCGGCCACGTTATGCGCCGGATCGGCATTAAACCGCTTCTGGCCGAACGTTCCGGCCGGCATCTACGAAATCAAAAAGGGCTTGCTCGGCGTCACGACAATCCCTCCGGCACAATGGCACGTCTTCTGCGACATGCTTGATCTGACCGTTGCGTGACGATCCGGCGCTCGTCCTCGGTGCCGATCGCCTGCAACACATGGATCCGATCGAAACGAGAGTTCATGCTGAAGCTGAAGACGCAGACAGCGCAGGAGTGGTTTGCGTAATGGCTGAAGGGCAAGATCCCCGATCGTCCCGGTACCCGAAATTTCCGATCTGCTGCAGGACGCGCAGAAGAGGAATGCGGCGCGATCGTACCCGTCCTCCTTGGCGAAGAAGAGGGCCTGACGGCGGGCTCGATGCAGCGGCTGACATTGATGCCGCCGCGCCGGGACGGCAAGGTTCCGGCTCCCGGCGAGCAGCCGACTTTCGCGAATACGCGAAGACGTCTGATCTCGTCAGGGCCGTATCGACTCTGGCGCGGATCGAATGCATGATGCCGTTTGTGGCGCTATGGATTACCCTCCATTCGATCGGCGGTATGCCGCCGACACGATACGGCAATCGACATACGCAGTCGTGCCGCATGGCTGCTTCCGGTGTGCGGGTGAGGACAATTAGATCGTGGTAACCGCGACGGACGCCGACATGTGGCAGAGGCTTGCTATCCCCATTGGGCGGCCAGACTGAGCCATGGACGCATCGCTGAAATCTGCGGAAGCTCGCCGCGGCATCGAGGATGTGACCGAAAGAGATTGTCCGAGTTGCAGGATGCAAGGATTGCGGCCGGCGTAGCACGCCTGCCATTGACCTGCTCAAGGATCGACATCTCAGAGCGCGCGCCTATCAGCAGGAAATCGAACGCGCCTTCATAGGCTTGCATCCGCAGTCTTCGATGCCGATTCGCGAAGATAGATCGCCCTATGCGATCCGCACATCGGCGCCGACGCTTGGACAAGGTAACAGAGAGACTTATCAGCGCTTCTATGGCTATCGGATGCCGAGATCGCGCAATTGGAGAGCGATGGCATCATCGGTACGGCAATGCTCTCTGAAGAGAAGCTCGCAAGAGCAAAAAAGGTGTCCTCTGACTGAAAATCCGAGCTGTGGCCCCAATTGATGACCACTCAGGCTGGCAGATCGGCCGCCTGCTGATCAGAATGCGTCAGACTCGGTCCAGTGTTCCGCCAGAGAGTACGGCGCAGCACCCTCCACTGGGACGGAGTTAACCGTCGTGAACAAAGGCTGATCATCGACGTCCTTGCATCGACATCTCGCTGACCGCTTGCTGACAATAAACCGCGGTGCGCACTTGGCGTGACGAGTGAAATCCTGCTTGGGGCCGAGCTCGCGACCGGCAAGAGAACGCTATTATTGTGTGTCTGAATTCGCCGACCGGGTAGCTGCCTACGATCGAGTTGGCGTCTTACTTTTGTCTGGCGCAACTTTGATACCTGGCGACACCGTTTCCTCAAATAATCAAAGGCACTATTCCTCACCAGAGTAGGTAGTGTCTCGATCCCTTGTTCACATATACCATAGTTGGCAACTCGCCGCGCAAGCTATGATGCAGCTCATCTGAGGGTCACGGGCATGGTCCGCCACACGCAGCTCCGGCATAATGACACTCCTAGCAATCCCGAACTCCGAAGCTCCTATTGCGGCGCACGCGCGCGAGGACGCATGTCGGCGGCCTCGCTGATGCAGGTGAATTCCGGCGGTTCGGCACGAGGGGAGCTCATCCTGTTCACCGCTTAATTTCAAGAGCAGGCAAGCCCTGCGGTGCTCAGATCAGCGGGACCTCACGCTCCGGAGACGCCGGCGCTCCGGAGACAACCCGTAAAATGGCAAAGTCCCGACAGAGGGGGCCCGGCAGGAAGTAGTGCTCGGCCACACTCAGCAAAACGGCAGATAAATCGATGAGGACACCGTGAACCAGGAGCTTGCAGGTTTGAATGTGACGGGAATCGAGCGTGTTGGGCAGAGATCTAAGGATAGCTTTGCCCGCGCACGGCTGGTCTTTCCTGACGGCACGTCCCGAGTAACCGTCGAGCGGGATCCGGAGCCGCTCTATATCGACCGCGGAGAGGGCAGCTATCTGTTCGATGTCGATGGCCGCCGGTATCTCGACCTCAATTGCAACTTCACGACGTTGATCCATGGGCATGCCTTCGCGCCCGTCGTGGAGGCGCTGACACATCAGCTTCAGCGCGGCAGCTGTTTCGCAAATCCCACTGAGGGCGAGATCGAACTCGCGGAACTGCTGTGCGGCCGCATTCCGCAGGTTGATCGCGTTCGCTTCGTCAATACGGGAACAGAGGCCGTGCTGTTTGCTATCAAGGCTGCGCGGGCCTTCACCGGGCGTTCGAAAATCGCCAAGCTCGAAGGCGCCTATCATGGCGCCTACGACTGGGGCGAGGTGAGCCTGGCGGCGACGCCGGAAAATTGGGGTGATCCCACCGCACCCAAGCCTACGGCCTTCTATCGCGGGACACCCGCAAGCGTGCTCGATGAAGTGGTTGTGCTCCGCTTCAACGACGTTGAGGGCGTTCGCCGATTGTTGTCACTGCATGCGCACGAGCTTGCCGCCATCCTTTTGGATCCGATGCCAAGCCGCGGTGGTCTAATAGCCCCGAAGCCTGAATTCATCGGCGCAATTCAGGAAACTGCCCGCAACAACGGCATTGTCGTGATTGCCGATGAAGTCCTGAATCTCAGGCAGGATTTCCGGGGTAGTTCCGCCCGCTATGGCCTTGTTCCGGACCTCATCACGATGGGAAAAATCATCGGCGGCGGTTTGCCGATTGGAGCAATCGGCGGTCGCGAGGACGTGATGAAAGTATTCGACGCATCAGCGGGCAGGCCACTAGTTCCGCAAGGCGGCACATTTTCCGCCAATCCGCTATCCATGACAGCCGGTCTTGCCGCCATGCGGCATCTAGATCATGCGGCTTTCGCACATCTGGAGCTGCTTGGAAATGTTGTCCGGGAGGGGATTGGCGGGGCCATCTCGAACCGAGGCGCGCCGTTGTGCGTTACCGGAGCGGCCTCGCTTTTTCGTATCCATCCAGTGGCACAAATTCCGAATGATTACCGTGAGGCCCATCCCGCGCCTGCCGCAGCAACTGTGATGAAGGAGCTCACGCGTTTTTTTGTGGAGAACGACATTATCTTACCGCATGGCGCTGCCGCTTCCATCTCGACACCGATGACGCACGCCGACGCTGAGTTCATTGTGGACGTGTTCGCAGGCTTTCTCGATAGCCATCAATACATGCTAGATGCGATAACTGGCACGGTCCTTGCTGTCTCGCAGCAAGGCAACAAAACGAGCTGAACATGAATGGCACGACAGGACCTTGGGCTTGCAGAGAACAAGCACCCCGCCAAGGAATGGCAGACCAGGACGAAGAAATTCGCCATTCGTCGATCCACGGCCGGTGTTCAGACATACCGCAGCATGCGAGAACCGCGGCTAGAGATCGCGGGCGCTATTGGTGAGTAATTACGGCGAAAGGTCAATAGGTCTTGCCACCTGAGTACTGGGCAACGCCTGAACCTGGATAGCTCGGGCACAAAGTATCCGTTGCACATGGGGACTGCTTAGGGGTGAACGGGGCGCGGGAAAATGGCCCTCCTGTGTAGCAAACTTAAGCCAAAACACAGGATCAGGTTGACTTTTGCTGGCCTATGATGGGAACAAGCCACAGACAGTTACGAAACGGGCGGATGCAAAAGCTTGGTTTCCAATGCTCCAGATTCGGTCCGGCGTTTATTTGAAGGGTCGATTGTTATGGCGTAAGCGGACAAAATACGCCGGTGCATATGCCCCGGCAGCACTCAAAACAACTCACGACCGCGCACCAGACCGCCTCAACTTTCGGACAGCAAGCTCGGGCATTCGTCGCATCAACGCTCGGTCGAGATCTCACATCTAAAACGCTGGATGCTGATGGCTAGGGTACTTTACAATCTGGAAATCTGGCGCCGTCCTGATGGTTCGTCACGAGGGGCAATTATATTGGAGTAGCTGGCAATCTTGGGCACACCCACTCTCGGCGCGATAAGAGCAGAATAGACGACGCGCTTAGAAACAGCGAAAACTTCTTTCTGTCGCCGTTTGACGGCATCAACATCGACGATGAGGCAGTCAACTTTGTTGTCATTGCCGAGATCCGCAAGCAGGTCACCTACGCGCGATATCATGCATTCTACTTGCTAGTGTCCCGAGTCACAAGTTCGCAATCGTAGATTCGCAATGGATTCGCGTCGTTGTGCCAGAGATGGCGGCTGAAAACAGCGGCGGAGGATCTGATGTCGGCCCAGCGACTTGCGCCCCTGGCCAAAGGCCAGCCATGGCAGATCGAGCTCTCAAACGAACAAATCAGTCAGCTTCGCAATCGGGTACGACGCACCAAGCGTTCGAAGAAGGAGGCATCATGAAGTCATCGGCTCGGCGAACACGGTGCCCCATTCAGCAACACTGCGGTTCGAGGTGATCAACATGGCGCCAGTTTCATAACGCCGGCTGACCAGTTGGAAGAACTAATGTGCCGCGTCAGGTTCCAGCGGCAGGTAAACCGAGCTCGTCGACGATCAACAGCTTTGGCTTCGAGAGCGCGAGCAGTTTCTCGTCCAGACGCCGTTCGCCATGCGCCTTGGCAAGGCCCGCGACCAGCGTCGTCGCAGTGGTGAACTGCACCGTGTACCCGGCCAGGATTGCCTCTCGCCCCAGCGCGATCGACAAGTGCGTCTTGCCGACGCCGGGCGGACCAGCGTCATAATGCCGGGTGTCTGGGATCTGATGTGGAGATCCTTTACCCGTTCCATCCGCGATGCGGAGCGTCAGTCGTGGTTGTCGCCTGCAAGCGGCTTGGGGGTGAGACGCATTTTGTTATCAGACAACCTGACGCCACGTTAACGCTGCTGCCGGCATGGATGGCGGCTCCCGCCGCCGCTTCCTTCCATCTCAAAGCTGATCCGCGGCTTCCGGTGGATCGTCTACTGGAGGCGCGTCTTCTTGTCGACGCGCTCTTAGCCTCCTCTTCCAGCGAATCGTCCCATTCGCGAGGAGGTGGTCATGGCGGATGCATCACGTCATCAGGGGGATCTGTTCGAGAGCCCTCCGACATACACCAGCATTCCAATCGAAACCCATCAGCAAATGCTGGAGCTCTTAAAGGAGCTTCTGACCGAAGCGCTCACCGACAGCGCAGTCGAGGCACACGACGTGAACCGGGAGGACAGCGATGAGCAAGATCACGCCTGAGCACCTTGCTCGCCACGCCGTCGTCTACATTCGTCAGTCGACGGCCGACCAGGTTATCAACAACCGCGAGAGCCAGCGCCGCCAGTACGGCTTGGCCGACCGTGCGCGGCAGCTGGGCTGGAGCGAGGTGGTCGTAATCGACGACGATCTCGGTCGCTCGGGTGGCGGCACCGCGCGTCCCGGGTTCGAGAAGCTGCTCGCCGCCATTTGCGAAGGGCGAGTTGGCGCTGTGGTCTCGATTGAGGCCTCTCGGCTGGCCCGCAACGGCAGGGATTGGCATACGCTCCTGGAGTTCTGCGGGCTCGTTGGAACACTGATCGTCGATGAGGATGGCGTCTACGATCCGCGCCACCCCAACGATCGCCTTCTGCTCGGCATGAAGGGCACGATGAGCGAGATGGAGCTGTCTATCTTTCGGCAACGCTCGCTTGAAGCCTTGAAGCAGAAGGCACGTAGGGGTGAGCTCTTCCTCAACGTCGCCATCGGCTATCTCAAGGTCTCCCACGATCGGATCGAGAAGGACCCTGATCGGCGCATTCAGGAGGCGCTCGTACTCGTGTTCACCAAGTTTGCCGAGATGCAGACACTGCGCCAGGTCCACCTCTGGTTACGGCAGGAGCGAATCACTTTGCCCGCGGTCGGCCATGGCCCCGAGGGCCGCCACGTCGAATGGAAGTTACCAGTATACAATACGATCCACCACATCCTGACCAATCCCGCCTATGCTGGCGCCTATGTCTTCGGGCGCTCGGGCAGTCGGGTGACGATCGAGGCCGGCCGCAAGAGGATCGTGCGGGGCTTCCGGCGCGAGCGCAACGACTGGGAGGTTTTGATCAAGGACCACCATGAGGGCTACATTACGTGGGCGGAGTTCGAGAGGAATCAGCGCCTGATCACCGACAACGCCAACGGAAAAAGCTTCATGAGTCGCGGCTCGGTCCGCCGCGGCGAAGGCCTTCTCGCGGGGCTTCTTCGTTGCGGCCACTGCGGCCGCAAACTTCACGTTGCCTACAGCGGCACGCACAGTACTGTCGGGCGCTATCATTGCCGCGGTAGCCAGATCAACCATGGTGGAGACCCGTGCATCTCATTCGGCGGTCTGCGCGCGGATCGCGCGATCAGCGCGGAGGTCATCGCGCGGCTGCAGCCGCTGGGTGTACAGGCGGCACTGGCGGCCATGGAAGCGCGCGGGCGTGAACACGCCGACAAGCTGCGTCAGCTCGAGTTGACTCTGGAGCAGGCACGCTACGAGGCAACTCGCGCTCGTCGGCGATACGAGGCTGTCGATCCGGACAATCGCCTTGTTGCCGGCGAGCTGGAGCGGCGCTGGAACGAACGCCTGGTCGCTGTCCGCGAGCTTGAGGGCGAGCGCGAGACGTTGTTGGCTACGCCGGAGATGACGTTGAGCGACATCGATCGCGATCGGTTACTTGCGCTTGGTGCCGATCTCGAGAGAGCTTGGGAAAGTCCGGGTGCAACAGCTGCGACGCGCAAGAGGATCATCCGAAGCTTGATCCATGAGATCGTTGTGCGCATCCACGACGAGGTGCTGGACTTGATTGTCCACTGGCATGGCGGCGATCACACGGCATTGCAGGTGAGGAAGAACCGCACCGGCGAGCACCGCTGGAGCACCGCAGCAGATGTGGTCGATCTCGTTCGTGTCCTCGCGCGTCAGATGCCCGATAGCACCATCGCCGCGGTTCTCAACCGCGCCAGTAAATCGACGGGGCGGGGCAACAGTTGGACCCGTGTCCGCGTTTGCAGCCTGCGCAATCAACACGCCATTGCGGCCTACCGAGAGGGCGAGCGCGCCGAGCGTGGAGAGGTCACTTTGGACGAAGCTGCAACTGCGTTGAAAGTCAGTCCTTCGACGGTTCGCCGTCTGATCGAAGAACAGAGCTTGCCTGCGCAGCAGCTGTGCAAAGGCGCACCGTGGATGATCAAAGCGGTTGATCTGGAACATCCCGATGTCAAGCGCGCCGCGCATGCGCGGCGGTTCCGGCGGCCATCGTCTGGCGATCCGGGTCAAAAAGAACTTCAACTCTAAGGGGGTAGCGAGATGCGTAGTATGAATCTGACTCGGGCGGCCCGGGAATGTCAGATATTTTGTGTAAGAGGCCTCTGTGAAGGTTGAATCGCAGTCGTTTCTTGCATCAGCCGGACATTGCCATCGATCTGATGGTGGCTAACAATGGCCGGGCAGCAAGCTCTGTCAAGGCCGCAGCCGCCGCAGGCGGGGGCCGCAGGTCCGCCTTTACAGAGCTTGCTGATCGGCCAAACTCGTGCCGCCGGATGAGACGGCTGATCGACACTTTGGTCATCGCGCTGATCCCGGAAAACGCGAGCCGAACTGAATGGCGAACTGACCCATGGCGGCAGTCCACTCGACGCCTCGCCGCCACCTCAATCCGGCGTTCTTGATGGCGAGATAAAGCAGCTTCAACGCCGCGTCGTCGTTGGGAAAGCTGCCGCGGGTCTTGATGATCTTGCGCAAGCTACGGTGCAGCGCCTCGACCGCGTTGGTGGTGTAGATCATCTTGCGGACGTCAGGAGCGAACGCGAAGAACGGCACGACCTGTTCCCAGGCGCGGCGCCAAGCCTGGCCGATCGCCGGATAGCGCTTGCCCCATTCGTCCTCGAACTCCTCGAGCCGGACCAGCGCCATGTCGGCATTCTCGGCCCGGTAGATTGCCTTGATGGCAGGCAGGATCGCCTTGCGATCCTTCCAGGCTACAAACGCCAGGCTGTTGCGGATCAGGTGCACGATGGGGTCGTTGAAGAAGCCCGTATCTTCGATTGACTCGCGTTCTTGCAAGATGACAGTCGCGCCGTTGGGAGGCCTCAGGTCGAGGCGATCCTTAAACGGCCGATCGTTAACGTGAGGAGCGAACACGAGCAAAATGGCTAAAGCGGCTGCGGCCAACCGCTTCAGATTGATAGCAGCGGCGGTGAGGAAAGCTACGCATGTTGTCTCTGCCACGGCGTATGGCGCGACGGAGACCGTGCCAAGTCTTGGCTTCGCCATGGACGCCCTCGACCCGCCAACGATGACGCCGATAGAGATGGCGTTCATGCTCCCCCTATCTGAGCCTCTTGCGCCGCGCTCTCAGTAACGACGGGTGGTTGACATTGAACACGACCACACGAGCGTGGCGGGAGGAGCTCACGCAATGCGGCCGCAGGGGACAGGCCGAACAGTCTTTGCCACTCGCATGGAAGTGTTGGAAAGAGTCCCGTTGCAGCTTGCCTTTGGGCCGCAGGATCTTGCCGGTTGGACAGCGCACCAGGTTGTGCTTGGCATCGAGCCTAAAGCGCCGCGTCGGTATGACCTTGCCAGGTTGCCGTTCGGCCTTGGCTGGTACAACGGCATCGATCTGGCGGTCCTCCAACGCCCGAAAAACCTTAGCATAGGCGTAGCCTGCATCCATGGTCGCCGTCTTAATAGCGACACCGGTTGTCAAGGCGATGGCATCGAGCTGAGCTTCTAGGGCCATGCCTTCGTTCTGTTCGCCGGTCGTCACCTCGACGTCGACAACGACGCCCTTCAGATCATCGACAGCCGTATGTTGTTTATAGGAGGGTTCGAGATGACGGTTACGACCGTTCGTCGCCATAGTCGCATCGGGGTCGGTCGTGCAGATCTTTTTGTATTTGCCGCTCTGACGGTCTTCCCATCCGAACTCGGATGGATTCGCCGCCTCTACGTCGGCAACATGGCGTACGGCCAAAGCGTCCCAGCTCACATTCGCACGGATCAGCGATGCATCGATATGGATGATCTCGCCGGCCACAATCTTGGCTGCTATGCACGCCTTCACGGTGCGTTTGAAGATGTTGCGAAAGCGCTCGGCACCCCAGCGCTGGCGAATGCGCGTCAGCGACGAGTGGTCGGGTAGCACCTCGTGCAAACCGTAGCCGACGAACCAACGGATCGCGAGATTGACCTGCGCCTCGCGTAGCAGCCGTCGGTCATGGATGATTCCCAGCAGAAAGCCGGCAACCATGAGCCGAACAGCCACTTCGGGGTCGATCCCCGGGCGTCCGGTATCTGTGCAGTAGAGATCGGTGACCTCGTCACGCAGCCACGAGAGGTCCAACACGCGATCGACACGAGCGAGGATGTGGTCGTCTGGAACGAGCTGTCGCAACGAACCAGTGATGAACAGCTCCAGCTGATCGCGCTCTTTCCGGCCTAGCATCCTGCCCACCTCGCGAATCAAAGAGAACCGGCGGGACCAGTGAATCAACGTCTGCAGACTTCTTCAACAACCCCACGATGCAGGTCTGTACCACGGTCTGCGGATAGACCGAGGCGATTGCCTCGGGAAAGCCCTTGAGTCCATCGATCACCGCGATCAGGATATCGTTGACGCCGCGCGTCTTCAGGTCGTTGATGACCTTGAGCCAGAATTTGGCGCCTTCGGTCTGCTCGATCCACAGGCCCAGAACCTCCTTCTCGCCGTCCGGATTGAGCGCCAGCGCGACATAGACGGCCTTGTTCTTGACCATGCCTTCATCGCGAATCTTGACCCGCAGCGCGTCGAAAAACACCACCGGATAGACCGGGTCGAGCGGACGGGTTTGCCATTCCCGGACTTCGTCGAGAACCGCGTCGGTCACCCGGCTGATCAAATCCGGCGAGACCTCGGCCCCATAAAGTTCGGATAGATGCCCCTGGATCTCGCGCACCGTCATGCCGCGCGCGTAGAGGCTCAGGATTTTGTCGTCGAAGCCGTCGAAACGGGTCTGGCCCTTGGCGATCAATAGCGGCTCAAAGCTGCCGGCCCGGTCGCGTGGCACGGCTATGTCGATCTCGCCGTCCTCGGTCAGGATTGTCTTCGCGCTGGTCCCGTTACGGCTGTTGCCGCTGCCGCGGCCGGCCGGGTCCCCCTTCTCGTAGCCAAGATGATCGCTCAGCTCCGCACCAAGCGCCCGTTCAATCAGCGCCTTCTTCAGCTGCTTGAAAAGCCCGTCCGCACCTGTGAGATCTTCAGGCTTCTCATAGTTAGCAAGCAGTTGATCCAGTAGTTCAGGTGTAATCGTCGTGTCGGTCGTCATGTGAGTCTCCTCGGTAAGGTAAACTCACAGAAACCTGCTTACACATTCTTTCTGACACCCTCGGCGGCCCGAGCAACAGCACATTCTCGCCGTTGGCGATCCAACGTGACGCGGCAAGATCGCGGATCTGCTTTGGATCGATTGACGGCTGCGCCTCGAAGTCGAAGCCAGCGAGCTCCTTCACGGCCGGGAAGTGTGCGAGCTTCAGCGCCATCTCGATGCGGCGATGGTCTTTGCGTGCGATCTCGCGCTCGCACAGCAAGATCAGCATCTCACGCGCCGACAAGTTCGCGCGCGCCGCCTCGTCGAGGAGGCTGTCGAGCTGATCGCGGATCCCGGAGAGCTGCAATCGCGCCAGCATGGCATCTAGCGGATCGGTCGTTGCTTCCATTACCTTTTTTGCCCTCGTGATCAGAAGCTTCCTCCGACCACGGCTTCGTATTCGGCAAGAGGACGTAACAACGACGGCGGTGAGGACGGCGCCGGCACCGCCGCGGCGATCTCCGCCCGGCGGACCGCGCCATTGCGACCAGCAACACCATCGAGATGGGCGGAGTCGATGATCCGCAGCCGGCGACCCTCCGATTGCTTGTGGACCGCAACCTGTTGCAATCCATGGCGGGTCCGCACTTCGCCGGCCGCGATCGTTACCGCCACGCGCTCGCCAATCAGCCGCCACGGTACCGAGTAGCTGTTCGTGTCGATCTCGACGGCGCAATCATTGCCGACGACGCGGGACAGTTCACGCAAGGATCCGAACGACGGCTGCCCGCCGAGCGGCTTCAACCGATGTATCTCGTCACGCGCGAAGCGGATGATCGGCGCCTCGCCGGTCGTGCCGTGGATCCGAACGTTCGCAATCTCTCGCTCCCATTTGTCGAGATGCGCCTCGAACGCTTCCCAACTTGTAAAGGAATGACCGGCGATCGCGTTCTTCTTCACGTAGCCGACGCCGTTCTCCGTCTTGCCCTTGGTGCGCGCCCGATATGGCGCGCAAGCGCGAGGGCGAAAGCCCCAATGTTTTGCGAAGGCTATCAGCTTGTC
This sequence comes from Bradyrhizobium sp. CB3481, assembly GCF_029714305.1. Lineage (NCBI taxonomy): Bacteria > Pseudomonadati > Pseudomonadota > Alphaproteobacteria > Hyphomicrobiales > Nitrobacteraceae > Bradyrhizobium > Bradyrhizobium sp. CB3481. The sequence continues at coordinate 5,238,352 of NZ_CP121647.1, read as the reverse complement.
GTTGAACTGAACCGACCGGCTCACTGCGTCGTGGCGCACGACAAGCGCGCGTGGATTGTCCATCAGCACTTCCTCCGGCACACCGCTGAAGGTCGTGAATGTGCTAGGCGAACCAATGCTCCTGCCTCTCGGCCCGGAACGCACACACATGGAGCCGTCGCGAGTGTCCAAGCGTTGCCACGAATACGAATGCCTTGACTTTCGCTTCTCCGATCTCGACCAGGCGCTCCCCGAAGTCGATCTGCAGCTGCCGGCCCGGGGGCGTCTCAAACCGCGTCGTCGCCAGCGCCTCCGCCTTCAGCGCCTGGCGATAGGGCTGCACGGCGCGTTGCAGCGTCCGCCGGCTGACGGCTACGCCTTTCTCGGCCAGCAGATCCTGGCGCACCACGTCGGCATTGCCGCGATGCCGAATGAGCCTCTCGCGCAGCCAACTCTCAAGGCCGTCGAGACGTTTCGGCCGCTCAGGCGACTTGAACGGCTTCACCCCGCCCGCCGCCACGTAGTCCTTCACCGTGTGATGGCTGCAGCCCAGCTGCCGTGCAATCCGCTTCACACCCCACCCGCACGCCCTCAGGCGCATCATCTCCGCCACGTCATCCGGCGTCTTCATCACCTGCCCCCGTGGATCGCCAGCCTTCAGTGATTCGTTCCCGCTTCATTCACTCTCTCCTCAGCTATCCGAGGAGGGGGCAATTCCTCGTGACGCTGAGGGGCGCATTGCCTCACTAAAAATGTTACCGGACAACTTCCTTGTCGAGTCTGGGGCGGAGCTGCCGAATCAGTTCGGTGGCGGCTATGGCAGGAAAGATCAGCGTGCGCGCAAAGCGCGAGATCACATCAGCGCTGGCCGAGCGTTATCGGGCGGGCGGGCGAACCGAGAAGGGACGGATCCTAGACGAGCTTTGCGCCGTCACGGGATGGCATCGCAAGCACGCGATCCGAGCACTGTCAGTGGACGGCGCATCGGGATCAGCCGTGCCGCGGCGGCGGGGCCGGACCTACGGGGCTTCCATTCGCGTTGCACTGATTGTGCTATGGGACGCCTCTGACCGGCTCTGCAGTAAGCGGCTCGTCTCGATGATCCCGTTCTTGCTTCCGGCACTTGAACGGCACGGCAGATTGCAGCTTTCTGCCGATGAGCGGTCGCTGGTTTTGAAGGTGAGCGCGGCGACGATCGATCGCCTGCTGAGCGATGTAAAGATCGCCGCAGCCGGAGGACGCCGACGGCGGGCGGGCTTTTCCAGTGCCGTACGGCGGCAAGTCCCGGTGCGCACATTCAATGACTGGGGATCACCTCCGCCGGGTTACTGCGAAGCGGATCTGGTCGCGCACGGCGGTATGTCCGTATCCGGCGCGTTCATTCAGACGCTAACAATGGTGGATATCGCAACGGGGTGGACCGAATGCTTTCCGCTCGTCGTGCGTGAAGCAGCTCTTGTGGTCGAGGCTCTCGAGCGCGCGCAGAACCTATTTCCCTGGCCCGTTCGCGGGCTCGATTTTGACAACGACAGCGCCTTCATGAACGACACGGTCGTATCGTGGTGCCGCTCTCACGATGTCGAAGTCACTCGTTCCAGGGCCTACAAGAAGAACGATCAGGCGTTCGTTGAACAAAAGAACGGAGCTATCGTTCGCCGCCTGGTGGGCTACGGGCGGTTTGAAGGTATTGATGCCGCTCGCTCATTAGCTCGCCTGTTTGCGGCGGCACGGCTGCACATCAATTTCTTCCAGCCCTCATTTAAGCTGAAGGAGAAGCACCGCGAAGGTGCCAAGGTGATCAAGCGCTATCTTCCTCCCGCTACGCCGTACGAAAGAGCATTGGTCCACCCGAGGCTCAATGAGGCATTTAAACGTCGGCTGCGGGAGATTTACCGCACGCTTGATCCGGTGGCATTGCTGGCACAGATGCGGGACGCTCAAAATGAGCTGGGCAAGCGCGTCGATCAGCGGGCTGGAAAGCCAGCGATGACTGTTGCGCCGGTGCAAAGCGACTTGGCGGCCTTTGCCCGAGAGCTCGGCGACGGTTGGAAACAGGGTGAGCAGCGGGGCATTCATCGGCGCCGCTATTTGCGGCGCAAGCCTGTGCCACGTCGGCCATCGATGCTCGACCCCTACATCCCTATCATCGAGGAATGGCTCGCCGCGGCTCCGCACCTGTCCGCAGTCGATCTTCTCTCTCGGCTGGAAGCGCATGCGCCCGGTCGGTTCGGCGGCCATCAGCGGCGTACGGTGCAGCGATTGCTGAAGAATTGGCGATCAAAGGCCGCTCGACAGCTCATCAGCAGCACAGAGATCACATTATCGGTCCAAGCTTCGTGTCTGAGTATCTAATCCCAACAGGTTCTTTCGCCGAATCACCGCAAGCCGCTCGCTCGCTACAGCGCGCTGGAGGGCGCGCTTCGCGAGCGGCTTGCTCGAACTCGCGGCAGCTGATTCAGGAGACACCAGGGTGCGCTTCGGTAACATTGTCATCTGAGGCAATATGAGGGGGCAGTTTTCCATGGCGGGCGACACGGGGCTGGTGCAACGATTCCGGAGTCGGCTGGCGAGGTATTTGCATCGAGCGAGATGATGGCAAAGATCAAGGAGCCCTGAGCCGTTGCCGCAATGGCGAGAGAGCCAGATCCTCTTCACTTATCTGCATCGGACACGCTTTTTTCCGCTACTAAGGACTGAATAACCGAGGCAGAACAAACAACCAATGAGCATCCACAGCGAAACGTATCTGGGAGGGACCCATCAAGGCTTTATCAGACTACACGGCAATGCCCGCAGAACCGGTAACCGCTGGCGGAGACCCACAGTGAGAGTCTCTTGGGAGAACACGGGTATCTTTTAGCTGCATGTGTTTCTAATCGGAATTAACGCGACCTAGAAAGAGACGCCATTTCCGAGGATCGTGCATTCCGCTCCTCAGAAATCCAGAGCTACTTTCAACCGAGCTTTCTCTAGCCGATGTCTGAGTGCAGCGAGCCTGTTAGCGAACTCGGTCAACTCGCGAACATCGAATTCACCAAAAACGAATTCATCGAGTGCGTCCTGTTGTGCCGCGAGGCCCGCGAGATGCTTGTAAGCCTTGTCCGTCAGCGACATCTGTACGACCCGGGCATCGCTTGTGGAGGGCTTGCGTCGCAAAAGACCTTTTTTCTCTAGCAGCTTCGATTGGGTCGTGACGAATGAAGAGTCGACGTGCATCAATTTTGACACCACGTTGACCGGAACACCGTTTTCTCTGTCAAAGTCCGCCAAGGCCATCACGATCATCCACTGTGGCCCAGTGATGCCTACTACGTTGGCCTGGACTTGCCGAAGTGCCTCCAGGTACACATTGATGGACCTGATCTCCCACTTGAATCGCCGGACCATCTCGTGACTCTCAGCAGAGCAACCGCCGATCACTCTTGCTAGGTTAGGCAAATCCGGCGGCATGGTATTTTCGGTTTCCACCCTTGGCTTGTTTTCCGCTTAGCGTAAACTGAAAGCAGGGACAATGCCGTCCCAGAAAACAGATGAAAGTGCTGGTACGCTTCGGACGAAAGTGAAGCGCTTCGATTACAGCGACGAAATCAAGCACATGTTGTGTACGTTACGTACAGACATGGCTCTTTGGTTCCACGCTGGCCGATATAATATATCAGGGCGCTTAGGATTTCGTGCGTCTTCATCTGGTCGTGGCCACTGCCACTGCGTGGTACTCAACGACTTGCAGAGCCGTTCGAACAAATCGATTGCCAATCAAAGGGGTGCATCACGTTATTTGATGTCTCTCACCGGCCTATTACTCCCAACGATATTGGGGCCAAACAATTTCCGGCCCTAAGGATAGGAGCATGGATTTCCATAACTGGGTTGGCGTAAGGGCAGTGGTCTCCCTCTGCGCGTCTAGCTCGGCCGCGCAGCGTTGCCGATTGTCTCTGCACAGCTGGGGAGGTCGCATGACCTACTTGGTCGGGCAGCTTGTTCACTGAAGAGCCGTGAGTTCATTGGAAAGCACAGCGACGTGTTCACGATGGTAGAGTCGGAATGAGCCCGGTGGAAAGCAATTTTCAGGAGTTCATTGATAGTATCCAAACCGCAAGCGACACGGCTGAATTTGAGCGTGTGGCAACGCGTGTCACACAGAAGCTGGGGTTCCAGCGATTTGCCTATCTGCGCCTGACCGGCGAAACGTCGATGTTGATTTCGTCCTATCCCAAATCCTGGACCAGTCGTTATTTCCAGCTTGGATATCAGCAGCTCGATCCTGTGGTGCACCGCGCGCGTATCGAGCGCGCATTGTTCAGTTGGGGAGGGGAGGGTTCAGCCCCGGTCGGAAACCGCGAGCAGCGCCGGTTCTTCGATGAAGCGGCGACCTTCGGCATTACATCAGGCGTCACTGTGCCGATCAGGGGCGGATTTGGACGAATGGCGGCATTTACGCTGGCGACGGACGACCGCGAAGTTGATTTGGAGCGGCGCGCGGCTGACTGGAAGGATCTCGTACATCTCGTCGGGTTGTATTTTCATAGTCATGTCGCTGCCAGGCTTGACGTACCCTCCACCGATAAACTTACCGGAAGCGAACTCACTCAGCGCGAGCGCCAATGCCTTGCATGGACTGCACAGGGAAAAACTGTCGCAGATATCGCGGTTCTGATCCAGATTGCGCCGCGCACTGTGGTCTTTCATCTTGAGAACGCTCGCCGCAAGCTCGGTGCGGCATCTATTGCCCAGTGCGTCGCAGAAGCCTTGCGACGCGGTTTGTTGTCCTAGTCGACACCGGGAGTATCCTATTCATCAAAATGAAAGAGATCTACTGGGCTCAGTTCTTCTTCAACTTCTGCCATACGCTCGCCGGGCGACATTACATCTATTGGCTCGCCCATCTTGATGAAAGGGCGCATCTACTGCCCATACGAAGAATGTTCTGTACAAGGCATTCTAGAAGCCGAGAATGTAATATAGGCTGCTATTTCTAAGCGAGCTTATTGGAGTTCTCATGATGAAAAAAATTTGTAGGACTTTTCCAGATCGCTCAGTTTTTCTTGCTCTCAGGCGAGGTCTTGGCCCAAGGGCTGCCGGCACCGTCGTATTGGAAGAATGAGCGTGGCTCGGAGTTGTTTATGTGGTGCTCCAACAACGGGCGCATACAAAGCACTTTTACAAATCATGCTCAGGGTTTCCAATGCCAGGGGATTCCATATCCTGCATCTGGCGCGGTTAAACCAACCAGTCTGTATTTCGTTGTAACATTTTCTCAATGCAATTCGTTCACGCGCTGGGTCGGAAGGACCAATGGTTCTCAAATGGCAGCGTCCTGGACGTTGTTTTATGTCGACGGAAATGGCCGACCGCAAAAAAAACTGAAGGGTGCCGATACCTTCACACGGGTATGGTAGATAACCGATCTTAGTTCTTCTTGCTTCTCCCGCTCAACGACAACCTGGATCGCCGTCAAACCTTAGCTCTTCGATTCCGACCGGTCCCGTCCTTGTTTATCTGCCATGCATAATTCTCGTAAATCCGTCCGGTGTAGGCCTCCACCGGAGCAGTCAGCGCCTCAACCAGTTCGGCACCTAAAGCTCGATCAGGAAACCCATGCCGATCGCCCGGCCAGCTGGAAGCGATAGTGAAGCCGATGCCCGCGGCGTGCAGCTTGCGCGCAGCATCCCCCGGTGAGCAGCGTACCGTCAACATCGGATAAAACAAGCGCAATGCGGGTTATGAAGGCGCTCTCAATTGACGGAGTATGTCAGCGACAACGCATCAAGCAAGCTTCGATCGAGACCCGGAATTTCGCGCTGCCTCGGATCCGGTGGTTCAAACGCCGCGACACTACTTGCGGCACAAAGCAATCTCCATCTTCGAAGGGCGATTCGAACCAATCGGACAATCACTCGCCGATGGTGCTAGCATTGGAACTTCACCTATAATGCAGCTCATTCGGCACGCCGAAGGCTTTCGCCCTTGCGAAAATGCGTTCCGCGATGCGCAGATCTTCGGTGCTGTCGATTTCGTACCACCTGAGATCGTCGCAACGCGCGGTGGCGAGCCGTAGACCACGTCTTTCCACCAGATCGGCGAAAAGCTCCTCCGTGTCGGCCTGCTTAGCTCCCGAGCCGATGATATCATCAAGAGCTGGAACAATCATGGCTCTGAGCGTCATCGCCGAGAGTCGTAGCAGCTTCAGTGTCTTGAATGGTCTTGGACCATCCGCGGTAAGCTTTGCTGAGAATGCATGCGGAAACCTGAGATGAAGCTGCGATCGGACAATAGAACCGCGGACCCGTGCATCAAATGCATTGAAGGGGGCGACTGCAGCCACATCGGTCGCCTCTCCGAACAGTAGGTAGCGCAGCGCATCCTCCTCAAAGAAAACGTCGCCCTCAAGAAGAAAGCGGTCTTCGCAAAGAAGCGCCTCGCGCGCCAGCCATAGGGAATAGGCGCTACCCGTACGGTCGAAGACGATCGACTCGATATATTTAATTTCAAGCTCGCCACAGCGGCTGCCATAGGCATATTGAATGGCTTCTTTCCGGTAGCCCACGACGATCGTCACCTCCTCTACGCGCGATGGACTCCAAATTGCGCAGAGCGTTCTGAAGGATCGGAGTTCCGTTGATCTTGAGCAGCGGCTTCGGAAGCAGATCGGTCAGCGGACGCAGACGGGAGCCCAATCCGGCGGCGAGAATGACGGCTTTCTTGGGAGCATTGCTAGCCATTTCATTTGCCTTATTGCGCATTTGCTTGCAGGCCTTGAGGACCTCGACGAGCAGCCCGAAACCGAATCTATCGTTGTTGCAGCGGCGTGATGCCGGTCCGAATCCTTGGAAATGCGAGCCCACGAGTCAGAAGAGACAAATTATGGGCCTCGTCGTTCGGTCTCCGAAAGGGAAGCAGCTCGTAGACGTTCGCCAGTTTCGGCCAAACAAATGCGTCGTGAGAGTGCATTTGAGTGTGAGGGCAAGGGAAGACGGTGCATGACAGGCTTAGGTCTAGAACGAATACGTTGTTGTGTGGATGAGAGGGTCTGTCGCAGTTCAAGTGGCATGGACATATCGCGCTTCGCACGCTCGTCGTATCTAACCAAATCGAATACCTCGTCGAGGTGGCTCATTGGCGGCAAAGCCTTTCCTCAGCGATAATTCGGCCCCAAATGTGCCGCATTGCCGTTATCGCCGCTCGCATCGAGTGGTTGGCCCGGATCACAGTGGAGATGCCGGCATCACGGTATGTAGAGACGGGTGTCGATGGTAATTCGTTGGAACGATTACGACGGGCCGCCAGTTTTTCAAGGCACTCGCAAACGAGAGGATCTCGTCAGCCGTGCTCTTACGCGAGTGAATGAGGATAGCGTCAGCTCCCGCAGCGGGGCGTAAGCGCTGCACGTAGGATTGCGTTGTCCATTCCATGGCCGGCGATCAGCGCCTCGATCCGAGGGACGAGGGCCAAGTCGCCTGGATCGGCTCGCAGCCGGCCAGAAATTCATCGATATCGGCGCGCGGATGCCGATCGCCAAGAAGCGAGTTCATCTTCGGAAAGCAGCTGTCCTCCAACGCAACCCCGGCAGCGCCCGTTGACGGAGTTTGCGCGCCAGGAGGCGGGCGTCCTTGAAATTCCCGAAGCCGCCATCGCGTCAACGAGCACCGCCAGCTCAGTCGAGTCGACGATGCGCTCGACTGCGACAACCATTTGGCTCCATGAAGCTCTGTGGGCATCGCGGTCACCGAGCGAGCAGGCAATTGATAGGCCGACGCCCAGAGATCATCTGAAGCCTGCGCGCTTGGCGATAGCGCCCGAGAGTGCATCATGAGCCTCCATGAGAAAGGAGAGGTCGGAATTGGAGCGGATCTCTGCGCGCAGCATTCCCGGACATAAAAAGTCTGCACATCGATCTAGGCCGTTGGCGAGAAAAGATTATGATTGATCTTGCGTGCGACTCTTTGGGGGCGATCGACCGGCCCGGCATTCAGGGTGCACGTCGCCCAGCGTCGGAGCCGCTCGGAAAATCCCGTAGCTCACCCACTAGGTGACATGCGGCTGTCATCTCGATCAATCACTAGCGTTGGTAGTTGATCAGCGGCACGCTCTTGCATATCGCCATATAGGATCCTCCGAAGTTCAGGCGCTGACAATCACAAGGGGTTTGATCGGAGGTGGTGAAAATCAAAAGCGCACACGTTCGATAGTCGAAATCCTCGTCGTCTCCGCACTTCTTGCTCTGCTCGCCGTCCAGACGATCCGAGATCTCGAGTTGCTCACGGCAATACGAAGCGTTGTTCAGTGGGATCGGAAGGGTTTCGGTCCTCGTGGCGCTACGGCCGCTCACCTTCGTTAGGCCCCCGTCCTCGCCACAGTCGAGGGGACAAAACGCATCCCTTCTTTAAGCCGCGGTCTTATTGATCTGTAGCAGAAAATATCGCAGCTGCTGCAAAGGGCGATGTCGCGTTTCCGACGTATGTCGCAATTGTCAATGCCAACGTGACGCAATCGATAGCCAATTCCCTCAAGCGTTTGTACTCATGCCGGATTTCGGGAGCCCCGCACCTGGTACGAGGTTTGCTGTTCTGATCCCAGGTTCTCCCAACTTGTGGAGTAGCGCATGCAAGGTATTGTCTGCATTAAGCGGAGTTCCGGCTTCGCGCAGATCTGCGCGCACCCAGTGGCCAACAACTACGTGCGCCAGGGCGAGACTGACCATTATCGACCCATACGATCCGTCCGCGCCGCGAGCTGTGCCATACCTAAGCGACAGGTTCGCCGTCGAACTCACCGTCCTCGCCATCGACCTCCAGAGGCCACCCAATCCTTATGCAAGGGACTGAGCATCGGCGTCTGTCGTAGTGCTGAGAGTCGCGCTGGGCTCGCGCCCGCCGCTGAATTTGCGCGACTAGTACCCGGAATCAGAGCCTTTGAAACGGCGTTGACGGACCTTTTTCTTGGTCCAGACGAAGGGCTCGGCTTTGTCGTTGTAGGCGTTGACGTAGGCATCGATGTGTTCCTGAAGCTGCTTGAGGCTTGTGAAGGAGGTGCCGCTGAGCGATTGCCCCTGCAAGATTGAGAACCATACCTCGACCTGGTTGAGCCAGGACGCACTTGTCGGCGTGAAATGGAATTGCACGTTGGGGTGGGCCTTGAGCCAGTTCTCATTCTTCTTGTGGGTGTTGAGGTTGTCGAGGATGACGTGAAGCTTTCGGCCCGGAAAGGCCGCGGTGAGGCTGTTCATGAAATCGAGAAACTCGACACGGCGACGGCGTTTGGAATGCATAGCGATGATCTTTCCGGTGGCGACTTCGAGCGCGGCAAACAATGTTGTGGTGCCATGCCGCTTGTAATCGTGGCTCTGGCCGGTCAAGGCGCGGCCATTGGGCAACTTCAGATAGCCCTGCGCTCGCTCCAAAGCCTGGATCGAGGGCTTCTCGTCCACGCAGAGCACAATAGCCTTCGCCGGCGGGGCGACGTAAAGGCCAACGACATCGGCGGCTTTGGCCGTAAAGTTCGGGTCATTGCTCTCACACCAGGACTTGCGAGCCGCGAGGTCAATCTTGTGGCTGCGCAGGAACCGCCAGACATATTGGACGTCAACATCGCCGAGCGCTTCGGCCAGCAGAGGGCCGGTCCAGCGCGCAAATCCTTGCGGGGGCGGCTTATCCAGCAGCTTCAGAATCCGCTTGTCGGTCGTCTTCGTATAGATAGGCTGCTTGCCGGGCCGCGGCTTGTCTTGCAGCCCTTCAAGGCCTTGGTCGGCATAGCGATGGCCGCCAAAGGCTGACAATCCGCGGCTGGACCCCAACTTCCTTGGCGATCGACCGGGTGCTGCGCCCGTCCGCGGCCAACAGGACTATCCGCGCCCGCTTCAAATCGCGCTGCAATGTCATCGGTGAGCGACAACACGCCTCAAGCAACTTGCGATCTTTCCTCGAAAGGTGGACTTCTCTTGCTTCGGGTATCATCCCGACCTTGAATCACGACTCACGTTCCAAGAAAAGCGGGTACTAGGGCGCGAGCGAGAGGAAGCTGTCACGATCGATGCAAGCTCGAGGGCACCTCGGTTGGCGTAGGGATGGTGGGCAGTATCGGCGCAGTGACTCGGGAAAGCGGGCCACGCGCACTGCCGCGAGCCGAAGGACAAGTGCGAGGTGGGTGTCACCTGCGACACCTGCATCGAATGCTGCATCTATCTCGCCGGCGAGCCCTAGCACGCATGCTGCGAGAGTTCCACGAATTCGCGTTTGCCGCAGTGTTCAGGCTGCATGAAGAGCAGAGAAGACGTAGGTGAGCGGCTTGGAACGCGACGACTTCTATGACACGCTCAATCGAACAGCGCAAATGCTTAACCTTTTGGTCCGGTATCGTGAGACGCCACATGGATCTTTTCAGCTTCAGAGAATGCGCGAACCGAACGCGCTCTATCCAGGCTCTCTTTGATCTTCTTGTGAGCTGCGCGAGCGAGGAGGGCTTCAGTGAAGTCGCCTACGGAGCGCTCACCTGCGCTGAGCCGCCCGGTCTACTGGAGTATCTGCCATCCGCAGGGACTGTGAGCTTCCCGCCTGACTGGTGCCAGCGCTATTTTGAACGAAACTAGCGGGTCATCGACCCGGTGGTCCGGCGAACACCAATGCTTTCGGTGCCGTTTCTGTGGGACGAACTTGGCAACCAATATCAGCTGGAAGCAGGCGAGCAGCGCGTATTAGACGAGGCCAGAGAGGCAGGTTTGAAGCATGCCATAAGCGTGCCACTATTCGGGCCATCGGGCGTCTCTGTTGTCTCGTTTACATCACCCTTCGACGATGCCGAACCTTAGTATCGTAGGAGTCATCTCTACGTAGTGGCCTGCCTCTTTCACATCGCATTAGCGGAGATCGCGCAGGCATCGAATAGCAGCTGCAACAGTAAAGTTACGCTGTCCGATCGCGAAAAAGATTGCCTGCGGTGGGCGGCAGAAGGGAAAACGTCTTGGGAAATCGGGATGATACTCAAGATCAGCGATAATACGGCCAATTTCCATTTTAAGAACGTCAATCGAAAACTATGCACGACAAACCGGACACAGGCTATCGTGAAGGCGGTTCGACATAATCTTATTTGAATTCTGAACGCCGCAAGCACCGACCGCTCGGATCCTACGACGTGCGCTCCGACATGGTGCGGACGCCTTTGGCACACCGTAGCAACAATAAGTGAAGGCTGCGCGAGCAGACACGCGAGCATGGCGCCCTTACTGAGGAACCAAGTTCGTGCGGATAACGCATCCTTGCCAATCACTTGATGGAGAATGCAAGATGACCTCGTTTGCCAAATCGCTTATGGCAAGTGTGGTATCGGCGAGACGATCGTCCGACGGCTTTCTCACGAAATCAGATCGTGGGCTGCGAGTCCAAGCGGACACCGCTCGCCTGATTCTGCACACCAGAGCATGGGGTCATCACAATCGTAAGCGTCGCCGCGAAGGCTGGCAGCGTCGAGGATTTCGAGCTTCGAAACATATGATGAGGTTTCGATCCCGAAAGACCCCGTGCGTGGAGCGCAGTGGTCCAGCGGGCGCCCGGCGCAGGCCATGTCTTCGACCGGGCCCCCCCTGAAGCATCAAATGAGAACTAGCGTCGATGAGACCTATTATGATGAAATCAGCAAGATATGAGCTTCACTTCGTGCGTAAATTAGCGATCGTGGCCCTCGCGATCTTGGCCTCATCACAAACCAGCGCGGACGGTGAGTTAATGAGAGCTGCTAGGCGGGTTCAAAGCGATCCCCTCCGTATGCCTGTGGTGAAGGACAACCCGGTTACCCACGAGAAGGTCGGAATCGGCAAGATGCTATTCTTTGATCCGCGCATATGCGCCAGCGAGATCATTAGCTGCAGTACCTGCCATAATCTTGGCACGGGCGGAGTCGATGCCGGTCCGACCTCGGTTGGTCTCGGATGGCAGCAGGGGTCACGTCGGACGCCAACCGTCTATAACGCCGTATTCAACATAGCGCAGTTCTGGGATGGCCGCGCGGCAGACCTCAAGGCGCAAGCCAAGGGACCCGTGCAGGCGAGTGTCGAAATGAACGCGACCCCAGATCATGTGATCAACAAGCTGAATTCGATGAGTGATTATGTCATCATGTTCAAGAAGGCGTTCCCGAACGAGGCTGGACCCGTGACCTTTGATAATTTCGCGAAGGCGATCGAGGCTTTTGAAGCCACTCTGATTGCGCCCGCTGCCCCGTTCGATCAATACCTCGATGGCAACACGAACGCGCTCGATGATCAGCAGAAGTCAGGATTGAAGCTATTTGTTGAAAAGGGATGCTCCTCTTGTCACAACGGAATCAACGTTGGTGGACAGGGTTACTTCCTGTTTGGCGTGATCGAAAGGCCGGCCGCAAGCCTGCTTCCAAACTGTGACAAGGGCCGGTCCGCGGTCACTAAAGCGGCCAGCGACGAGTACGTTTTTCGCGCCGCGCCGTTGCGTAACGTTGTTTTGCGAGCCCCATATTTCCATTCAGGTCAGGTGTGGAGCCTTAAGCAAGCGGTCGGCATCATGGCTAAAGTCCAGCTCGGCACCAACCTTAGCGACAAGGAAGAAGAACGATATTGTGGCGTTTCTGAATTCGCTGACCGGGCGGCTGCCGAAAATAGATTATCCAATACTGCCAACGCGTACCGAGGGGACGCCGGCGCCCTCTTTAGGCAGATAGCACGTCGTTTCATTGTGGCGGGCTTGCGCGGTGTTAAACAGCGAAACTCCGCGGAAGCATGGGGGGCGCAATTGAACTGGGCTGGTGTTCTTGCCGCTGCGTGCATCACCAGCGTGCCGGCGCCGTCGCCCATGGCCTTCCCATTTCGGCCCGTCGCGTTGGGTAGTGGTCACGTCGAACATGGTCAACCGATTGCGGCTCGCCGGGCGGAGCGGGCTTGCATAGATGTGAGGCGGCACTCCCGGAAAGGTAGGGAAGGCGAGATTGCGCGGCGATGGATAAAAGAAGCCCCGGCCATGGGCCGGGGCTCTCGATCCGCCGTTTGAATGCCAAGGGATCAGTATTGGAGAATCATCGGGGCGAACTTGTAATTGATCCTAGCGGTCAGGATATCGAAATCCTGACTGATGCGATCGTTGCCTAGTGGACCAGTCGCACCGGTGAAGGCCCCGGTGCCTTCTTGCCTAAACAGGTGGTCGTACTCGACGCCTAGCGACCAGTTGGGTGCGAAGCCGACTTCCACGCCAACGCCGACCGTGCCGCCCCAACGCGCGCCGTCAGAGCTTGCCAGCAGCGCGCCGGCCGAGTTGATTTGATAGGTGTTGCCAGTCACCGCGGCACCGCCCTTTGCGTAAAGCAGTACGTTGTTGAAGGCGTAGCCGACCTGGCCAGTGATCAAACCGAACGCATCGGTCTTGGTGCCGTTGATGTTGGCTGGAAAGGCGAGGCTGACATTGGAACCGCTGAAGTCAGCCCAATTGCCCTGACCCTCGACACCGAACACCACCGGGCCCGACTGCCAGCGATAACCGATCTGGCCACCGATGGTCGCGCCGATCGCGTCATGGGAGCCCTCGGGCGTGACGCCCGCAAAATCCCAGGAGTTATGGCTTGTGCCCAAACCGCCGTTCATACCGAGATAGTAACCGCTCCAGTCGTAGATCGGAGCAGCCACCGCGGGCGGCGGCGCCCTGGTGTAGACGGGCTGCGCAGCGAGATCCGCACCCAATGCGGGCACCGCCGCGCCAAAGGCGGCAATGCTTGCAGTCACAAGCAACAAGTTTTTCATTCCAGTTTCATTCCGTTTTGTTAGCCCCCAGGCCACGCGCGTCTTAGCAGCGTTGTCGCAAATTGCTGTAATCACAGCGCAACACTCATTTTGACGAAATGGCTTGAATCTCACGCTGCGTGAGGTTGTAGCGTTGGAAGATGACTAAGCTTACACGACAAACATCGATGGCGTATCCGATCCGCGGGCATGCGCTGAGGGTGCTCGAATCGAAGCTCGCTAATAAATGGCGCGCATTGTTGCGAGGTCAGCGATGCGCGGCCTCGAATAGTTTAGCTGACGCATGTTCAATTCTGCGGCTAGTAAAGGCGGAGCTCGGATTTCCGCCTGGTCTCACAGCGGCCACGTCGACCCGCCATCGACTTAATCACGCAAGCCTCGTCACAGAATGTGAGCGAGGCGAAGGCCCTCTAAGGCGGAGAAAGACGAATCTGTTTGAAGCATCGAGCTAACTCGCACGGTCTTTGGCAATCCGTCGTTACCGAGAGATCGTGTGCTCGGATAGGACTCTTGGAGGCGTTCTGATTCCAGCGATAACGAAGCGCGCACGCTCCAGCGCCGAAGCTCACGTTGGAATTAAAGCGGGATGGGGTTAGTCTGAATCGATTTGGGATTCCCAAATCAGTGTGTTTCTGATTCACCATGCTGACTGGATTGGAGGCCAGCATGGATGGGCAAGCCGTACTCTCTGGATCTTCGCAAGCGCGTGGTGGCGGCCATTGAGAGCGGGATGTCCCGCAATCAGGCCGCCAAGCAGTTTGGGGTGGCGATCAGCACAGCCATCGGTTGGATGAAGCGGGTCGATGAGACCGGCAGCGTTGAGCCTGGCCAGATCGGCGGCTACAAGCCGAAGGCAATTTCGGGCGAGCACGCGGTCTGGCTGTCACAACGGATCAAGGACGGCGATTTCACTATACGGGGGCTCGTTGCCGAGCTGGCCGGTCGTGGCCTGAAGGTCGACTACCACTCGGTGTGGGACTTCGTGCATGCCGCGAAGCTCAGCTTCAAAAAAAAGCGTGGCGGCTGGCGAACGCGATCGTCCCGAGGTGGCGCGGCGGCGAGCCCAGTGGGCAAAGTATCAAGGTCGCGTCGAAGCTGAGCGGCTGGTCTTCATCGACGAGACCTGGACCAGGACCGATATGGCCCCCTTGCGGGGATGGGCGCCGCGCGGACACCGACTTCACGCCAAAGTTCCTCACGGCCGCTGGAAGACCATGACCTTCCTGGCGGCCCTGCGCCATGACCGGATCGATGCGCCATGGTTCATCGAGGGGCCGATCGATGGCGTGAGCTTCCGCACCTATATCGAGAAGGTTCTCCTGCCGACCCTTCAGCCCGGCGACATCGTCGTCCTGGATAACCTCGGCAGCCACAGGAGCAAGGCGGTTCGCCAGCTCATCCGTTCGGTCGGCGCCAAACTCTTCTTCCTGCCAAAATACTCGCCCGACCTGAACCCGATCGAGCAGGTCTTTGCCAAGCTAAAGCACTTGGTTCGTAAAGCTGCCGCGCGAACCGTCGAGGCCGTCTGTACCGCAGTCGGCCACGCACTCGACGCCTTCACTTCAGAAGAATGTGCCAACTACCTCAAAAATTCAGGCTATCGAACCTAATGCCATCACGCTCTAGTGTCGCGACGAACTGACCGGATCGCGATGTGGTTCAATGACTTATTGAATGCCTATGAAAATGAAGGAAAGGAGCGGGAGATCGAGGCGACTCTCAAATTGCTGACAGTTAGGCAGCTGGGAAGCAGCGCGACGATATCTTTCACTTTGCGAAAGCAGCCGTTTGGCGTCCAAACAGTTAGAGGCTGCAGGCCTGGGCCACTATCATTCTCTACTTCGTTAGGGTGCTCGCTTTCAGATGGTCGCCCGTATCAACTCCAACGAAAACAGCATCGCATCGATGCGCATCTGAGCCTGTCACGATCGATCGCGCTGTCGTGCTTCCCAAATGTGGCGCCAAACCCGCATCATCGTTCCGATTCCTCAAACTCACCTCAGGAGATTACCGATCATCCCTTCTTTGAACACCATGCCCAATTTGATTTCTGAAGGCATCGGACGGAGCCTGTCAGGCGAGGCGAAGAGGCGCTTTGAGCTCCGGCAAGAAGAGGCCGCTTGAGTTCCGGCAAGTTGTGTGCCGGTCTTTCTATGCTCGTCCTGCGGAGCTTGCTGTGGCCGCTCAAAAATGCATTCCCTTGATCATGCTGGATACTGGGGCGGCCATAATCCCGGCGCGATCGGCGCTACTGGACGGCTCGAGAAGCGTACCACAATATGGAGCGCTCTTCGAAAGCCGCGCTCGAGCAAGGCGGCCGCTACTCATGCTAACGCGTTATGATGACTTATTAATTCCGCTCGACCCTCCCATGACCGTTTCACTTAGAACCACGCCGTGAGCCTATTCATTTCGCTACATGCGAACGCGTTGCACGATCAGGTTGTCGGAGGCGTCAGCGCGCATACGTTGTACTATGCTCTTTCGATATGGCGAGCATTCACGTCGAAACGGGTCAGTTCGAATGCGGCCGATGAGCATCTTCTGCAGTGGACCATCATCGTGCTCCGTCGAGGCCGCCCTTTGCACAGCATTGAGATCTCCATGGATCTTTGAATCTTGCCGGCGAGAGCTGGCTAAACGCGCGGCTCGGGATCGTGTCGACCGGTGTTCCGAGAGACTTGTCTGGCGGGGGAAGTATGGGCGGCCGCAGGCCGTCTCTGAGGCGCACTGTTTGCTGCTCTTTGGCCAGCGTCCCAGGTGTGGAGATCTGCCGACCTCTGGAACTCTCCGTCTTAGCTCACTTCGTGCTCCCAAACGGCTGTGGCGGGTTCGAAACATGATCCGTTTGCTTTGGACGGAGGTATAGATGACGCCTATGTGATTTGCGACTTATCGGGGCCCTTCCGATCGCACGGCCGTTCGAGTGTGGCCCGGCTCTTGCACCATTGCTGCGCAATGGCATTGGAGAGGCGGCACAAGAGGCGATGAAATGCGCGCGCAACTGGTTGATCATCATGCGGATCTTACAAACGGCTTAGAAGCAACACGCCATGAGTGCAGTATCGCCGTTGATAGACAGGTGTTGTCGATCAGGCGAATGCAACTTGAGATCTTGAAGGGCTCTCTGCACCGCAAACTGAAGAGGCTGTTGAGTGGGGAGCCCTTAGTGTCGCGAAACCAAAGGACGCTCTTTGGTTGAAGGAGCTGATCGCGGTCGCTTCAGTTGTTGGGCAGCGCAAGGACATCCCGATAGAAGAGCTATGAAGTACCTGAACGACGGCAACCGAGACGCAACTCTGTCATCTCGGTCGAGAGCCCGAAAAGCACGCCGGGATGGTCAATGTGCCCATCTATCGCGGCTCTACAATCCTTTCGCCGACCCTGGAAGAATGGGAGGCGCGCAGACGCAATCCGATAAGTAGCTACGGACGCTTCGGATCACCGTTGTCTCGCGCGCTTGAGGCGGCCGTTTGCGAATTGGAGGGCGGGTAGCGTTCCATCCTATTCCCATCGGGGTTATCTGCTTGCACGCACTCGCTTCTTGGAGTTTTGAAGGCAGGCGACCATCTGTTAATCAGCGGTAGCGTCCCTATGAGAGTGTTCGCGGACCAAGTTCTCGCAAGGCTTCACATTGAAGTGCAGTATTTCCGTCCGACGCTAGGTTCAGAGGTCTCGGCAAAAATCAAAGCAAACACGCGGGCCCTCTACCTGGAGTCGCCCGGATCCCTGACGTTTGAGGTTCAGGACGCCCCCGCACTCGCTGCCATCGCGCATCGATCTGATGCGCTCGTGATCATGGATAACACGTGGGCGACGCCTCTTTATTTCAAGCCGTTTGAGCATGGTGTCGACATCTCCATCCATGCCGCGACCAAGTATATCGTTGGTCATTCCGACGCCTTGCTGGGCGTTGCGACTGAGGCCGCCTGGCCCGCGTTGCAGTCGAGCGCCCATCATTTTGGAGAAATCGCTGGGCCAGAGGACATCCATTTGGCAGTGCGAGGACTTCGTACGCTAGCGGTCCGGATGAGCCAGCATTGGGATAATGGCGTCAAGCTGGCGCAGACTCTGCAGTCGCATATAGCTCGTCGACAGGGGATTGCACCCAGCGCTTTCCAACGATCCCGGCCATGCAATCTGGAAACGGGACTTTTTGGGTGCAAGCGGACTATTTGGAGTGGTCCTGAAACCCATGTCGCGGACTCAGCTTTCGGTCCGCTTCAATAGCCTACGGCTTTTTGGCATCGGTGCGTTCTGGGGCGGATACGAAAGCCTCGTGCTCCCGGTTGACCCACCGAACCGAACGGAAACGCCGCTCGCTTTCGAAGGCCCGTTGATCCGGATTCATGCGGGGATGGAGAGAGCGAGCGACCTGATTGCGGATATGCATCAGGCGCTGCAGGCGGCTGAAGAGGTTACGGTTGGCCGTGTTGTTCGCCAGGAGGAGGGAGCGATGATTGGCTGATCTTAAAGGACGTGCTGAAGACAGCTGTTAGACGAACAGAAAGTGGTGTTTTCGAGAGGCTGTCGCGGGTCATTCGCTGATCAGACACGTTAATCGTTCTCCATTGTTGCTAATGGTGGATTGGCATTTTTGCGGCCCTACGAAGGGGCTTCTGCGGTAAACTAAACGAGGCGTCTGAAGGTCTGTTCAGTCTCGAGGACGCCAGCGTGGCGCTTTTCGACCCGGCTTATGGGAGCTTCTGTCAGTCCCGGCCGATCGTACGCGGATAGAAAAGGCGCGCTCGACAACAATTTGGATCTGTAACGTCGGATCGAAGTCATACGTAGTCAGGTCGAGCGATGATTTCTGATTGAATCGTGGTTGCGGCGTATAGGGAAGCATCCAGCGGTAGATTCCCAAAAGCGAGTTGAGAAATCAGATAGTTGGCACCTGCCGCTTCCAACTGGTTAAGAAGAGCGTTCCGAACAGAAGCTGGCGTTCCGACGACGCACAATTCGCTCGCGATTGCTGCGTCGAAGGTCAGCGGCAGGTTTGGCGGTGTCGGAATGCCATTATATTCGTAAAGGAATTTGAAACTCTTAAGCCATCCTTCGTAGGCAGAGGCCGCGAGCGAATGGGCATCTGGCTCCGAGCGTGCAATCACGACCATGCGGAGCAATCCGATGAACGGGGCATGATCATCAACGTCACGGTTAGGCTCGCGATGAGCGCGGAAGGCATCAGTAACTTTGCGAACGGTAGAGGAGGGGCCCACGCATGCGAGATTTGCACCATTCGCGGCGGCCCAAGCTGCTGACTCGGGTCTATTGGTGGTAATCCATGTCGGCGGCCAGGGACGTTGAAGAGGTCCAAGGGTCAAAGGAACGTCATTCAACTCAAAGTGATTGCCTCGATAGGACAGAGTGCCGCCTTTCATCGCCTTTATAAGGATCTCGCTGGCTTCCTCATAACGGCTTGGCGCCGTGTCCGCGCTGACTCCGAAGTAGCCCCATTCGACGGGGAGAGATCCACGTCCGATGCCCAGCTCCAGCCGGCCACCACTCAATTGGTCGAGCATGCAAATCTCTTCGAACGCGCGTAGCGGGTGATAAAGGTTAAGCAGCATCACCAATGGGCCAACACGAAGTTGCCTTGTGCGCTGCGCGACGCTTGATAAGAACAGATTTGGTGATGGGCCTCTCCCGTGGGGCGAACAGTGGTGCTCTGCCACATGATAAGCATAGAAACCGAGGCGATCGTACGCCTCCGCTAGTACGAGGCGATCTTCGTATTGTCGGGCTATATCACGGCCGTCGGCATCCAGGTGATCGAAGATGCCGCAGGTTATTTTTGAAGGAAAGACGTCTCTCATTCGATTATCTCCAGGTAGAAGTGTGAAGGCGGGAGGGTCGCTCGCTTGTGGGCATCCGAGCGCTAAAGACGGACGGCTCTTATTGTGATGGCACGTTCCAGCCTGCTGTGTTGGGGTCGTTAGTCGTTCATGCCGCTGATCACTGGCGATTCGTCTTCCGTCTCGACACTGACAAGCGTCAGCCGGTAAGGCATCGATCCGTTGCTACCATTCGTCCTTCAGCCACAACTGACCTATGCCATCGGCATAAATCGCACTCAGCCCGCCCGTGACGTGGTGCTATCGCCGACGAACGCAAAAGACGACATTAGCTCCGCGAAGCGCGCGATCTTCCACTTCTTAAGATCTCGGAGATGTGACCGACTGCTGCGAGGAACGCATCCATTTGCGTTTCTGTGCCGATGCTAACCCGGATGCAATCGCCAAGGCTTTTATCAGGAAAGAAGGCAACGAGTATCTTTTGCGTTTCCAAAGCTGCCTGCCACCACCTGCCGTCTTTTCCCTCTGGCACTCGGGCTAGCAAGAAGTTGGCGTAGGAAGGTGTTACGGAAAATCCGAGTTGCGCCAGAGCGGTCGTAACTCGCTGTCTTTCATGCCTGATATATTGGTGGTTCTCCTCGTAAGCAGCGCGATGGGCAAGAATGCTGGTGCCGATCGCATGCCCGACCACATTCATGTTGAAGACGTTCTGGATATTACGTAGCCTCCCAATGAGCTCAGGATGGCCGAAACCGAAGCCGACGCGAATGCCAGCGGCAGCATAGCTTTTCGAAAATGTTCTTAAGAGTAGAAGATTTGGATAGCGACTGACGAGGCGCAGGCCATTATCAGGTGCAAAGTCGACATAGGCCTCGTCCAAAACGATTAAGCGGTTCGATTGTGCCAGGAGACATTCGATATCGGCTACCGGAACGAAGGTCCCGGTTGGATTGTTCGGATTAGCTAACAGAATGAATTTGGCATTGTTTGCGGGACCAAGAAGCAATTGCTCGAGCGGGAGGGAACGAGCTTCGCTCGTTCCGATTTCGAGCAATTGAGCGCCCTGCAACATGGCGAGCTTGCGGTTGAACGAAAAGCCCGGCGATATCATTGCCACGCTGTCGCCCGGCGCAAGAAAAGCGCGGTAGATGAGCCCGAGAAGTTCAGAGGATCCGTTACCGGCGATCACATGATCTTTGGTGAGGCCGTAAGCATTGGCAGCTGCTTCCCGCAAGCTAATATTGTCCTCTTCTGGATATAGATATTGTCGCTCAAGCGCCGCAATTGCGCTTTGCCATACGATTGTTGGTAGTGGAAATGGGTTCTCATTCGTGTTTAGCTTGATGTAATCAGTCGCCGGCGCAGGCCGGTCGCACGGCAGAGCATCTAGCTGTCTCGCTGCCGGCGAAAGAGAAGAGAGCACAGCTTGCAATTTTGCATCCGACATATTGTTCTCCTTTTGAGCCGCCGAGGCGCTCGCAATCCTCAGCATGCCAGCTGTTGCGCCCTGCGATGGCAGAGGTCAGAGTTGGATGCCTTTTTGAAATAAAAACGGCGGCCATCCAAATCTCTCAGCTAGCAGCAGTTCGAAGTGCTAATCTATGAGAGGCGGGATAAACCTGTCGCTCGGCGCAGCCCCCTTTGAAACCGAGCGGCTAATCGTCGAGCGGATCGCATTTGCGCAACGAGGAGGCTCGGCAACCGGAGTGGGGTCGCCGTCGTTTTTGAACTGGCTGCAACATCATTCCTGGAATGGTCCGGCGCCTGGCAAAAGTAACCGAGCGGCTTCGGCGACGCTGCATGTTCCTCAGAGTCATCCAGGGGTAGGGTAGGGCAGCAAGTATTGCCGCGAGCGCGGGAAGCGAGGCGCGTAGCAAGCGATTTGCGCTGGGAAAGTGTCTCATTGATGCGATCACAGGTTGAATGTTCGGGAACCGTCTGAGCCGCGACGATCAGTTCTGCTCGACGGGTTCGACGATATTGTCGTGCCAGCGGTAAACCAGGAAGCCGGGAGCCGCGTTGTCGCCTTTGGAGTCAAATCGGACTGTGCCGATTACCGTTTCGATTGGCTGCGAACGAAGCGCGGCTGCGACCCGTGACGGGTTGAAGGACCCGGCCCGCTTCACCGCGTCCGCCCAAGCCTGGACGGCCGCATACGCGTAGAGCGTATAGCCTTCTGCAGACAGATTAGAAGCCTTGAGCTTGGCCACGGCGTCCGCGGCTTGGGGAGTCTTGCTGGCGTCGGGCATGAAGGTGAACAGCGTGCCATTTCCGGCTCTACTCGTGATGGCCCAGAACTCGTGAGTCATCAACGGATCGTTTGCCATGATCGTGAGACCTGCGCCTGCTTCTGGGGCCTGGCGTACAATCAGGCCGATCTCGGTGTAATAGCCGCCGATATAGGCGATCTGGATTCCGTCCCTCTTCATCCTCGAGACCAGAGCCGTGTAGTCCTTTTCGCCGGCCACGTAGCTTTGTCGAAAGACGTTTTGGCCGGCTTGCTGAAGGCGCGACTCGACGACATCAGAAATGCCCTTGCCAGCCGTACTCTTGTCATCAAGGACGGCGATTTTGTTGTTCGGGTAATGTCGCAGGATGTATTCGGCTGCCACGACGCCTTGTTGGTCATCGCGGCCGCAGATTCGAAACACGGTCTTAAGACCGCGCTCTGTCAGCTGCGGATTAGTTGAGCCTGGAGAGATTTGAACAACTTGCCCTTCAGCGTAAACGTCGGAAGCTGGGATCGAGGAAGAAGAACAAAAGTGGCCAACGACCAATCTGGCCCGATCCGCCGTCAGGCGATTCGCTGCTGCGACCGCCTGCTTGGGACCGCACGCGTCGTCGGCGACGGTCAATATAACCTTTGTATCGCCAAGTAAGCCCGAGGCATTCAAAGCATCAACGGCCGCGGCAGCCCCCTCGCGCATCTGCGCACCGATCGCAGCAGTGCTTCCTGTTGGTCCGGCCACGGCGATACTAACATCCTTAGCGGGCGCAGTCGAAACCAAAGCACAAGCAAGGATGGCGGCACTTGCGGCTGAACTGGTAAAATTAAGTGTCATTGGAGCTCTCGATGTTGGTGCAAGGCCGCGATCAGTCGTGTTGTGTCCCTCACCGGCTCAGACGTCCAGATAACGGAAGCGAGCGCGCAGTGATCAGATGTGTAATGTCATGACGATTGTCCATTTCGGCCCCAGGTGCGGAAGAGCTCTCGCCCAGAATTAGAACTAAGTGCAGCGCAAGGCGAACTCCACAGACGGCCGAAGTGGTCTTCAGTCGTTCTGCCGGAGAGCGCTCATCTACTTGAAATTGTACAATTTGACGCTACGGGCGATTCAAGCCCCTTCAAGGGTTGCGATTAAAAAAACGACAAAGCTCGCGGACCCACGAGCAGATCATCAAGAAGTCACCGGCATACCCCAAAGCATCCGGCGCGAACCAGAAGCAAACCGTTCGCTGGCCACGCTCAGAGAGCCGGTCGGAATCACGGGGAACGTATGCAAAGAGTTTTCAAGCCGGAAAGCCGGCACAACTCGTTCGAGCTAGCGAAGATCGCCGTCAGTTATCCAAGCAAGGTGCTCTGGTTCACCAATGATCAGCATGTCTCAAGCCGGGTGGCTTCGTCCTCCGCTTGTCACGGTCGTGCTTGGCCACAAGAGACGTTCCGCTCTCCGAGCTTGGTGCTGCGCGCTCTGAACTTGACGCACACAACTGCCGTGGGATCACTTGAGACCGCGGCTCCGAGCATCGGACTTCAGACGCCGAAGATGCTTGCAGGGCCACCGGCGGCGCCCCCAGGGGGCACCCCCCCGATCGGTAAGGTGAAGCGGGCGTTGGTTGTGCATTTGCCTTAACGGCCGCTCGTCGCCTCAGCCGACTGGCTGTCGAGGTCCAAATAGACGCTGATAGAGAGCCAACAGGCTCCGAAAGGCAAGCGGGATCGAGCACGTTATCCCGAAAGCGTCAGCACGGCTACTCACTCCAGCGCGGCGAGTGCGCGATCGAGATACTGCACTAGACTGAGATCCCAGCCAGCCAATTTTGGAGGCGCGCTCAATCGCGCAAGAACTGTCAGTATCGTCGAAGCTGTCGAATCAGCTCCTGCGACTTCGGTGATTAGCGAACGTGCTTGGAGAGCCACAGCAGTGACCCGTTCGCTGCGAGGATGCTCGCCCCGTGTCATGCAATCGCGCAACTCCTCGTGGATCCGTCGCCACCGCTCTTCTCGATGTGGATCTGAGGCGCATCTGCAGCGGGGCGCTTGAGCGCGTTTATTAACCCGCGACATTGCATCCAAAGTCGCGGGTAGCTCATCGACACTGACCTGTACTTCGCCATCGGTTGTCATGTTGCGTAAACGATCTCGCAGCATGGTCGTACGTTCGACTTGATTCTCAATGCGCTCTAAATGGCTGCGCAACAGGTCCGTAAGCGAAGAGCTGCCCTCCATCGCTTTGCGAATCTCCTCAAGGGAGAAGCCAATCTCACGCAGCGCTCGAATTTGGTATACTCGCTGTACACTGTCGCTGTCGTACATCCGGTGACCGCCATCGGTGCGCTCCGAGGCACGGAGTAGCCCTATGTGCTCGTAGTGATGCAGAGTGCGTACCGTTAGGCCGGTAGCCTCTGCAAGTTCTCCAATGCGCCATCGACGCCATCGTGGTGTAGCTTTGGTCATGTTTCTCAATTTCCAAGCCTACAACCTGACATCGCGTGAGATTCAAGCTATTTCAATGATCTAGCTGAATCCTCTTCCATCCGGGCGCAAGCAAGGTGACTCTCCTTTAGGATCGCCGCTTGATTAAGCGATGATGCAATGATGTCCACCAAGTTCATCAGGGATGTGGACTCCGCCTCGCTTGCGGCTGCTGATGATCTTGGCGATCGCCGTGCCATTCTTCGCAAGTTCGCATAGGCGCTGATAACGCCGCGAATGCTGTATCAGAAATCGTTCCAAGACCGAGAGGCCTCCTGGTTCGTAGACACCGCTGCATCGCGGCGACGTGTGGCTCCGCTCGTGAAGAGAGAGGACAACCTCGTGCAGCGCTGGAATACGGTATACTTGTTTTACGTCTTCGTGCTCGTACGTCCGCCTGACGGCCGTCGATGCACTCCGCACCTAATGTGTGCTCCCTGATGCAACGTGCGTACCGTTGCGCGAGGCGATCCCTCTGCAAGACTGCCGACGTGCCATCGACGCATTCGCGGTATACCTTTCGTCATGTTGCTCGATTTACAAAGCTACAACCTGACGTCGCGTGAGAATCAAGCTATTTCAATGCTCTAGCTGAAACGACTTGGTTTGCGGCGCAAGCGAGCTGACTTTACACCAAGTGCGTTTGATCAAGCTGCAGAAGCAATGGCGTCCATCAAGTTCGTCAAGGACGCCAACTCGGCCTTGCCGGCCTCTGCACGTGCGAGAACAAGCTTGGCGATTTCCGTCCGGTTTTCAGGGGTTTGCATAGATGCCGGTAAAGCCGCGAATGCTTTGTCAAAAATCCTTCCTAAGGCCGAAAGGTCTTCGGAATCGTAGACACCACTGTATTGCTGCAACATTCGGCTCCGTACTTGTCATCGCGCCGGGCGGCGCACGTGGTCGAGACATTTGACTGCGGTAGGGTCAAATCGAGACAAACCGGCGGCGTACATCGACGAAATGCGCTGGGCTTTCAAGTGATGCAGTTGTGCAACACAGTTGTAGTGGGCTTGTCTTGAATCGCACAAGCGATGTCGAACTACTTTCATTTGCAAACTCGCCGAGTACCGCGGTCTCTATATGCAGCCGGATTGGCCGCGGAAGAGAGTCTCGCGTTCGTGGCGACGCTGATCCCAAAGAAATGGCTGCAACAAGGCGAAAAATCCAACGCGTAAATCGTTCGGTTGGCCGATGCTGATTAAGAATGGCAACAGAGCAGGCGATCGAGCGGCGGCGGGGCTATCTGGCATCCTCGCTTTACAGGCGATCCGCTACGTGAGTCCTAGATATATGCGAATAATAGCGATGAAGGGTGCGGGCCGGTGGAAGTGACCCCGCCGGCAGGCGATCATCCTCAACCGCCGTTGCCAATAGACCGATGCCACGGTTGCTCATCGTCGCAAGGGCAGACTCGCCGAGTTCCTTGATCTGCGCTCTCCAATAGACGCAGCAGATCGACCGCAGCAACGCTGCTAGCATTGAGTGCAGCGTTGCCAACTGTTCCCGGCGGAAGATCCTTGGGCGCCCCAAATGTCGGGCGCCGAGGTGGATCGCGAGATCCTTATGAGAGTTGCTTTGAGGCTGCGCGCTTACAATGAATGAGCCCCTTCGATCGGACTGGATCTTGATTGATGCGAGGAGTAGAAGGGGCGCTCTGCCGTAACTTATAGGTGCGTGTTGTTCTCGCGCGGAGAAGCCATCCGGGAAGCCTCCTGCAGTAGTATCTCGCGCATCCAGATGCTTGCTGGGTCACTGTTGTGAGAGGAAGGCCATTGCACGGCCTCAGTGAAAGCGGGAAGCGACAGAGGAAGTTGAATGATCCGCAGAGGCATCGTTTGTTCGAAATGCTCAACCAGCCTTCGTGGCATCGTCCCTATACGGTCGGTGTCTAATAGCATAGGCGGGATCATGCTAAAGCTCTGCACAACGACCTCGATACGTCTCTTAAGATTGTGCTCGAGCAAGAACCATTCCTCGATCGAGGGCTTCCGCGTCAGCCCGAACCGGACAGCAACGTGCCCCATCGACATGTATCTGTCGAATGTAAGCTGCGTTGGCAGTTGCCTATTCGAACAGCAGCCCACGCACACAAGTGTCTCTTCGAATAGTGTCGCTTTAGGATGCGCATTCGACAGGAACAATTCCGGTAAGACAAGAAAATCGACCTCACCGCGCCGGAGTGGCTCATCGGGCTCATCGCCGAGTGGCAGAAGTTCGAATCTGACGCCGGGAGCTTCCCGCGCGATACGGTCCACAATCCTTCGGAAGAACACGATTGTCATGAAGTCGGAAAGGATGATTCTGAAGCAGCGGGTCGACCGGGCGGGGTTGAATGTATCCCGGGAAATGATCGAGAGCTGGATATGCGCCAGAGCCTCGCGAGTCGGGGCGGCGAGCCCCTCCGCACGCGGTGTTGGGACAAGTCCGCGCCCGCTCGTCGTAAATAGTTCATCGCAGAAGTAGGCCCGTAGCCGGGCGAGGGCTGCGCTCATGGCCGGCTGGCTCAGGTTGATGCTGCGTGCCGCTGCCGTGAGGTTACGCTCAGTCATCAGTGCGTCGAGAGCAACGAGGAGATTTAGATCAAGTCCCTTGAAACGCACGTGTTTTTACTCTGCAGCCAACAACGGTTCTTTCCATGACGATCTCTCTCGGCCAGAACCGCCCCTTCTGGCTTCACGCGCGATCGAGAGAAATGCTCTCATATTCGCTGGCTAGCAGCTTAAATGGGCAGGCCGGGCGTGGAAGTCGCCCTCGCGGTTTTGAGGCAGGCCTTAGGCGCGCTCCGGCGATCGCTCTCAGACATTGCTTACTGTGAACCGCAGTGATGCGTTAGCGCGATGGGAACGCCGGCAGCGCTGCATGTTCGCCAACGCACTGTCGATGCGCCCGGGCGTGCTTAGGTGCTGATTGCAAGCCTACAACCTGACGCGGCGTGCGATTCAAGCGAATTCATTGAAGTAGAACATTATTTCCATTCATCAGGATGGTCGTCTCGCAGTAGTGTTGCGCCTGCCTCGCGGAAACCCGCCGCCGCATTTGCCCGCCGCAGGTCCCAGAAAACCATTAAGCCGCGCCGTCTGGCTAGTTTCCAGAATGTTTGCAGCGGCTGTTGCTACACGAGGCGCTCAAGATCCTCATGCGCAGCGCGGGACGAGGAAGAAGGGATCGCTTCATCACGCGATAGAGTGGATGGCAAGCATCAACTTCATCTCGCGCTGATTCGAGGCTCGCGGCCGCAGATATCGAATTCAGCATCTCTGTTGCGTGCAACAAGATGGCGTGCGTGCCTATTGCAGGGCAACCCATCCGCGAAATTGCAGGAAGAGAGATCGGTCCAAAAGATCAGGATCTTGCAGGATCTAAGATCATTTCTGGAGCAATTCGAAGAGCAGGCGGTAAAACCCCGCAAAAAAATTAGGAGCGCCTGCGACTTCGCGTGGCCTCTCGCGGAGAAGCCATGCGGGATGCCTCCTGCGATAACACCCGCCGCATCCATATGCTTGCCGGATCAGTATTGTGAAGGGCAGGCCATTGGACGGCCTCAGTGAATTCAGCATTTGGCAGCGGAAGTTCGACGATCTGCAGTGGGGTGGACTTTGCGAACTGTTTGGCAAGCCTTGCGGGCATCGTTGCTATGCGGCCGGTGTTCAACAGCATAGGCGGGATCATGCTAAAGCCCTGCACAACGACCTCAATGCGTCTCTTGAGACCGTGCTTGAGCAAAAACCATTCCTCGATCGAGGGCCTCAGCGTCGGCCCAAACTTGGCCGCAACGTGTCCCATCGACATGTAGCTCTCAAATGTAAGCTGCCGGGATAACTGCTTGTTCGAACGGCAGCCTACGCACACAAGTGTCTCGTCGAACAGTATCGCTTTAGGGTGGGCAGTCGACATGAACACTTCCGGTAAGACCAGAAAATCGGCCTCACCGCGCTGAAGAACCCCATCGGGATCGTCCGCCAAAGGCAGAAATTCGAACCGCACGGCGGGCGCTTCCCGCGCGACACGGTCCACGATCTTTCCAAAGAACACGATGGTCATGAAATCGGAAAGGATGATCCTGAAGCGGCGATTCGATTGGGCTGGGTTGAACGTATCCCGGGAAATAATGGACAGCTGGATGTGCAGCAGAGCCTCGCGAATGGGGCCGGCGAGCCCTTCAGCACGCGGTGTTGGGACAAGTTCGCGCCCTCTCATCGTAAATAGTTCATCGCGAAAATAGGCACGGAGCCGGGCGATGGCCGCGCTCATGGCCGGCTGACTGAGGTTAATGCTGCGCGCCGCCGCGGTGAGATTGCGCTCGGTCATCAGAGCGTCGAGCGCGACGAGGAGATTCAAATCCAGGCCCTTGAAACGCATGATCTCCACTTATCCATGGTGTGAATGTTTTCCATCAAAACAATCGATTTTACCAATTTTACGAAATGACGGATAGCAAAACATCAATTGAGAAATCGAATTCAGAGATACCAGGATGATTAATATTCTTTGCCCTGGCTTTGAGAGAAAAAAATTCCAGGTGTGTGTTGAGCATCAACCGAGCCGTGTGTCCATTGCGGCTAGGTTTGGCGGCCCGCGCAAGCTGCATCGCTTGGGCTCGATGCGACAAGCGTCGCGTAGATCGCATTGGCGCCGACTGCCGATAAACCTTCGTATAGTATTCCCAGCCTTGCGTATATCGGCCGCTTATCTGCGTGCTGCAGAACCAGCGCTCGACGTGGTCGTAGCTTCGCAAGGACGCCGGAATCGATTGCAAGTGCCAAATTCTTGTGCACTTCGGCCAAATGGATCGCGCGTCCATCTCGATCAGATCGATCAGAGAACGGAGCGGAAGTGCGAAGTAGATTTGGTGCGAATGGCACCAAGGCTAAATGTCGTGTCCGTCGTAGATGCCGAACAAGCGGTCCGTGTGGCGCCGACGGACAGGCGTTTTTCGATGGATTACGTCCGAGAACCGCTCAACAGCGCAGATGACTTGCTGAACTTCAACCGCCTCCTCATCGCGTCCAGCTTGAGCGCCGACACGGAGTTGGGCGGGGAGGACCGTCGATTGATGCGAGCATCTGGTCGCATCTGGGAAGGCAATCCCCACCAATCTGCTTACGGTCCATCCTGGAGAGGACAGGGCGCGCGCGCTACGTGCCGGCAGGTCCCATTAGAGAACCAAACCATTCAGCGAGCGAGATGGGCTCACGTGCATCAACTCCACTCTCAGATGCTGCACGATGCGCAGGTGCGGCCATGAATATAGTCGCGTCCAATTCTGCGGGAGGTCCCTCTATGCGCTCTCAGGTGCGGTGGAAGGTGTGCTGGGAAAGTGAATTGCAACTCGCCGACCACATCGAACTGGCCGAGTTCTTTCGAAAGACCTACGGACCGACCGGCAAGTTTAATGCAGATCCATTCGAAGGGGGGCGAAGTTGGGCCGGCGCGAGGCCAGAGGTCCGGGTGATCGGCTACGACACGCGCGGCGTAGCTGCTCACATCGGTGCACTGCGCCGCTTCATCAAGGTCGGAGAGGTCGACTTGTTAGTCGCCGAACTAGGATTGTACGGTGTACGTCCGGATCTTGAGGGGCTCGGAATCGCCCACTCAGTGCGACGCGTAATGTATCCAGTACTCCAGCAGCTTGGCGTTCCATTCGGCTTCGGCGCGGTTCGGCATGCACTGAAAGAACATCTTACAAGACTGCTCGAGCGGCCGGGTCTGGCTACCGTGCTCTCGGGCGTTCGCGTGCGCTCCACCCTCCCAGATGTGTATCCCAACCTGTCGCCCACGCGCACCGAAGACGTGCTCGTTGTGGTGATACCAATTGGACGGCCGATCAGCGAGTGGCCGACCGGTACGATGATTGATCGGAACGGGCCAGAGCTATGAAATATCTCAACTGCTTGTCCGCAGCGCGTACCGAGTGCGCCGAGCCCGCCGGACATCGCAACGTCTATTTGACGTTTGACGACGGTCCTAATCCGCTTTGCACACCAGACGTCCTCGACGTGCTGGCGGAACACCGGGTGCCGGCGACGTTTTTCGTCATCGGCGCATACGCCGCAAAGCAGCCGAAACTGATCCGACGAATGGTCGCAGAAGGGCACGAAGTCGCAAACCATACGATGAACCACCCGGACCTATCCAGATGCGAACCGGCTGAAGTCCAACATGAAATACTAGCGGCGAGCCGCGTCATCAGGATGGCATGCCCGGAGGCCTCGGTGCGGCACATGCGAGCGCCCTATGGGGTGTGGACCGAAGAAGCGCTCGCTACGTCAGCGAGGGCTGGCCTGGCTGCCCTACACTGGTCGGTCGATCCGCGAGACTGGTCTCGTCCTGGGGTAAACGCGATTGTCGAGACAGTGCTGGCCTCTCTGCGGCCGGGTGCAATTGTTCTCCTGCACGACGGATGTCCTCCCGATGAGCTGGGAAGGGGCACTCACGCTTGTCTGCGCGACCAGACACTCAAGTCGCTTTCCCACCTGATTCCGGCAATGCATGACCGTGGCTTTGCAGTCCGCTCGCTTCCTCAACCTCACTGAACAGACGGGTCCCTATGAACCTGCTTGCCACAACCAGCACTGTCGCTATCTTGTCTTATGCGCTGCTCTCGACTGTCTATAAGAGTGTGCAGACGCTTTGTGCTCTGCCGGTCGACGTTTCATCGCTGCCGGACGACGTAGTCGACGTCGATTTTTTACCGAGCGTGGATGTCATCGTCCCCAGCTTCAACGAGGACCCGCGTACGCTCTCGGCGTGCCTAGAGTCCATCGCAAGTCAGGACTACGCAGGAAGTCTGAGAGTCTATGTAGTTGATGACGGTTCCGGAAATCTCGATGCTGTAGCGCCGATCCACGACGCCTACGCGGAAGATCGAAGGTTCAGCTTCGTTCTGCTGCGCAAGAATGTTGGCAAGCGAAAGGCGCAGATCACCGCGATACGGCGCTCATCCGGAGAGTTGGTACTGAACGTCGACTCCGACACAATTCTTGCCAGCGATGTAATCACGAAACTTGCGCGCAAGATGAACAATCCAGCGATCGGCGCGGCCATGGGTCAGTTGACAGCCAGCAACCGGAGCAACACCTGGCTGACCCGGTTGATCGATATGGAATACTGGTTGGCCTGCAACGAAGAGCGCGCGGCGCAGGCTCGCTTCGGTGCCGTGATGTGTTGCTGCGGCCCCTGTGCAATGTACCGCCGGTCCGCGCTTCTCTTGCTGCTAGATCAGTACGAGACACAACTGTTTCGGGGAAAGCCAAGCGACTTCGGTGAGGATCGGCATCTTACGATTCTCATGCTGAAAGCAGGGTTTCGAACCGAGTACGTTCCGGATGCCATCGCTGCAACAGTGGTCCCGGATAGCTTAAGGCCCTATCTGCGCCAACAACTCCGTTGGGCACGGAGTACTTTCCGGGACACGCTGCTTGCGCTGCGCCTGCTCTCCGGACTTGATCGCTATCTCACGCTAGATGTTGTCGGGCAGAATCTCGGGCCGCTATTGCTCGCCCTGTCACTGCTAACGGGGCTCGCGCAGGTCGCACTGACGGCCACACTGCCGTGGTGGACGTGCGTCATGATCGCAGCAATGACCATCGTCCGCTGCAGCGTGGCAGCCATTCGTGCTCGCCAACTTCGATTTCTTGGCTTTTCTCTGCACACACTCATCAACCTCTTTCTCTTACTCCCCGTGAAGGCCTACGCGTTGTGTACATTGAGCAATAGCGATTGGCTGTCACGGAAAGCTGCCAACCTGCCGAACGGGGTTGAAAAGCAGGTCGTCATCCGAAGCCCGATCGCTGGAGCGAACGTCACAGGAGCTTCGGAAATGTCTGGGGTCAATTCGTAGTACGGATCGTTCTCGCGGCTCGCCGAGGTTGGTGACCTCGGACGCGTCGACAGTGCGGAAGTGATCGTGCTCTTTTATCGAGGTAAAGGGAAGCGTGAAGTTGAATAGGAATTATCAAATATTAGAGCAAGAACTAACTGCCGACGATCCGTGGCGGCTCGACAGTAATCAGTTCGAGCGGGAGCGTCACACGCAAATGCTGCGCCTGTCGCTTTCTCAAGGCTTCATCACAAATGCGCTCGAAGTCGGGTGCGCGGCCGGCGCATTCACGGAAAAGCTTGCACCTCACTGCAAACGACTGACCGTGGTCGATGTCGTGCCGCGAGCAATTGGTCGAGCGTGCCAACGGACGAAAAGGTGGTCACACACCAACTGGGTGGTCTCCGACATCCAACAGTTCTCGACTGCGGAGCGGTTTGATCTAATCGTCATGGCGGAAGTTCTCTATTACCTCAGTGACGTGCCCGAGATGCGCGCGGCGATCAGCAACGTGGTGGGTATGCTTGCGCCAGATGGTCATCTGGTTTTCGGATCCGCGCGTGATGCCAATTGCCAGCGCTGGGGTCACGCTGCCGGTGCCGAGACGGTCATCGCCATGTTGAACGAAACGTTGATCGAGGTAGAGCGTGTGCACTGTCGGGGCGAGTCGGTTAACGAAGATTGCCTGATCGCAGGCTTTCGGCATCCCTTTCGATCGAGCCGATCGAATCGGCAGCGTTGACATGGAGGTACTATGCGGATCTGCGGTATCAAGCTGACGCATGACGGGGCGGTCGCTCTTGTCGAGGACGGACGGCTGGTCTTTGGCGTCGAGCAGGAGAAACGGGGCAACAATCCGCGGTATCAAACCATCGACAATCTTGACGCAGTCGTTGTCGCTTTGAGGGAGCACGGTCTGGAGCCGGACGATATTGACCAGTTCGTCATCGACGGCTGGGACGGGGAGGTCGAGTCGCAATTCCAGGTCCTCAGTGGGGCCACACCTATCAGTCTCAAAGGGGCGCCGTATGTTGAGCGCCAGGCCGAAGGCCTTCTCACTTCGCGCGACGGTTCTAGTCTGATGCTCGACGGCGGGGTCTTCCCGTATAGAAGCTATCCGCACGTCACGGGCCATGTGGCCTCCGCATACTGCACGAGTCCTTTTGCCAAAGCCGGACAACCCGCCTTCTGCCTGATATGGGACGGGTGCATCCTTCCACGTCTCTACTGCGTAGAACCCAGCGGCGCGCGATTTATCGAATGCTTATTTCCGATCATAGGTCATGCTTATGCTGTCGCGGGCCATCACTTCGGACCCTATAAACGGACGAGCCGTACCAGCTGGGATCTAGGTGTTGCCGGCAAGCTGATGGCTTATATCGCGCTCGGGTCTGTTGATGAAGACATCGTTGCGGTGTTTCAAGAGCTATACGAGGACCGCTTTGCGGGCGACACGGAGCAAGCGCTTCGTTACCGTGCGCAGATCAACAGCGCGGAGGGCTCACTCGAAGCTACGCACGACTTTTTCGACACGAGCGCGCTCCGATTAAAGACCAAGCTGCCCGAAGACATACTTGCATCCTTTCATAGTTTCCTCGAGCGGCTCCTCGTCCGGGAAATGGCCCTTGCTTTGCAGCGGCATTCACGTCCTGGACCGCGCAATTTATGCATAGCCGGTGGTTGCGGTCTCAATATCAAATGGAATAGTGCACTACGGGCTACCGAACTGTTCGATGCTGTTTGGGTGCCGCCCTTTCCGAATGACAGCGGCTCGGCAATCGGCGCCGCTTGCTCCGCAATGGCGGCGGAGAAAGGCTTCGTCCCGCTGCAATGGTCGGTGTATAGTGGCCCGGCCCTGGCAGGCAGCGACGTATCCTCCGAATGGGACTCTGCGCCATGCAGTATGCGTGAACTTGCTATGATCCTCACGAGCGGCAAGCCCGTGGTGTTCCTCGCCGGTCGCGCCGAACTTGGACCACGGGCATTGGGCGGCAGAAGCATTCTCGCAGCCGCGACATCGGCGGGAATGAAGGACCATCTCAACGACATCAAGCTTCGTGAGCTCTTCCGGCCAGTGGCGCCGATATGCCTTGAGGACCGTGCGCCGGAAATTTTCAGCCCCGGAACGCCGGATCCTTACATGCTTTTCGATCACCAGATACGGACAGAATGCTGGGACAAAATCCCCGCTGTTCTACATCTCGACGGATCTGCGCGATTGCAGACCGTTCCAAGAACCTCTCAGCACAAGGTGGCCGAGCTCCTCGTCGAATACGAAAAACTCACCGGCATTCCGCTACTTTGCAATACGAGCGCCAACCACCATGGACGTGGGTTTTTTCCGGATGCCGCAGCGGCTTGCGAGTGGGGGCGCGTTGAACACGTCTGGTGCGACGGCTTGCTCTGGCGAAAAAAGCTCGCAGCACAGCCAGCTCCCGCCGAGCGACTTCTTGCGGGCTAACGTGGGCGCATGAGCACGACAGCAATCGAACTTAACGGCGTAAGAAAGTCGTATAGCGACAAGGCCGTCGTCAACGACCTGTCATTCGCTGTTGCACCGGGGGAGTGCTTTGGCCTGCTGGGGCCGAACGGCGCGGGCAAGAGTACGATTGCCCGTATGGTCCTCGGTATGGTGCGGCCGGACGCGGGCAAGATCACCGTGCTCGGCGAGCCAGTGCCGGCACGCGCTCGGCTGGCACGCATGCGGATCGGCGTTGTGCCGCAGTTCGACAACCTTGAACTCGAATTCACCGTGCGCGAGAACCTGCTGATATTCGGGCGCTATTTCAGCATGAGAGCGCCCGAGATTGAAGCGATCGTGCCGCCACTGCTTGCCTTCGCTCGCCTCGAGAGCAAAGCGAATGCGCGCGTTGCCCAATTATCCGGCGGTATGAAGCGGCGGCTGACGCTCGCACGTGCGCTGATCAACGATCCGCATGTGCTGATAATGGACGAGCCGACCACCGGTCTTGATCCGCACGGACGCCATCTGATCTGGGAACGGCTGCGATTGCTTTTGGCTCGCGGCAAGACAATTCTCTTGACCACCCACTTCATGGAAGAGGCCGAGCGGTTGTGCGATCGGCTGTGTGTACTTGATGAAGGACGCAAGATCGCCGAAGGCAAGCCGCTTACGCTGATCGATGAGCAGATCGGCTGCGACGTTATCGAGATCTATGGCGGTGATCCGAAAGAGCTGTGCGTGCTGATCAAGCCGTACGCGCGGCGGATCGAAGTAAGTGGCGAGACGCTCTTTTGCTATGCGCCGGATCCGGAGCAGGTGCGCGTGCGGCTGCGCGGGTATGCCGGTTTAAGACTGCTGCAGCGGCCTCCAAACCTTGAGGATGTCTATTTGCGGCTAACCGGGCGCGAGATGGAGAAATGAGTGATGGGTGACGACTATGCGGCGGCCATGCCCGGGAACGCCTACAACTGGGTCTCGGTATGGCGTCGCAATTTTCTGGCATGGAGGAAAGTTGCGCTTGCATCGCTTCTGGGGAATCTTGTCGATCCTCTGACGAATCTTTTTGGTCTCGGCTTTGGTCTCGGAATGATAGTGGGGCGCGTTGACGGCGCGTCATACATCGCGTTTGTGGCGGCTGGCATGGTTGCAACGAGTGCGATGGTTTCCGCGACCTTCGAAACGATGTACGCGGCTTTCGCCCGCATGGATGCCAAGCGCACCTGGGAAGCAATTTTATGCACACAGCTCACGCTGGGCGACATCGTTCTCGGTGAATTGGCGTGGGCAGCGACCAAGGCCGTTCTGGCCGGAACTGTAATCACGATTGTTGCCGCTACGCTGGGATATGCTGAGTGGCGATCAATCCTCTATGTACTGCCAATAATCGCCCTCACTGGCCTCGTCTTCGCGAGCCTTGCGATGGTCGTCATATCGCTTGCGCCCAGTTACGAATACTTTGTGTTCTACCAGACGCTCTTCATCACGCCGATGATCTTCCTCTGCGGCGCAGTCGTTCCGATAGCCCAGCTGCCCAGCGTAGTTCAAAGCGTGGCTGGCGTATTGCCGCTAGCACATTCGGTCGACCTCATTCGGCCAGCGATGCTTGGACGCCCGGCCGGCAGTGTCATCATGCATATCAGCGCGCTTTGCATATACGCGGTGCTGCCGTTTTTCCTATCGACGGCGCTGTTTCGTCGACGCCTGATGCGCTGACGCGACGTTCGGCAGAAAGGATGGAGACATACGATGCAGTACCGTGAAGTAGGCCCTAACGGCGTGGGACGGCGCAGCATGCGGCAGTCGCAGACGCTACGCGTTTTTGTAAAGGTCACATCTGTAGTGCACGGCGCGTTATCTTTCGTCAACAGCCGACCATTCATTGGAAGCACAGTCGTAGATGCTGCCTCCGTGCTGCGAACAAAGCACGACATCGCTAGCAGGGAAATCAGTCTGACAAACCAGGCAATCTATAAGCACTACGGAGCGCCGGCACTACGATCGGATGAGCTTATGTCCTTGAGTCGTGCAGACCTTACGCAAGAGTTCGTGGAGGTTCGTGACGTCTGACTGGCCTTCGCAACGGCGAGCCGACTTAGCTGGAATGATTTTTGAAATGAGGCCAGTAGGGGCCTCTGCCAAAAGTAATGGAGCATTAAGATGCTGTGTCTGGGGTTGAGCGGCGGGCTAGACAAAGTTTACGAAAACCCCCTAGAGCTTGGAAACACATTTCTGCACGATGGCGCTGCGGTGCTCGTCCGGGACGGACGGGTGATTGCGGCGGTCGAAGAAGAGCGCCTCAATCGGATCAAGCACTCGAACAAATTCCCGGGTAGTTCGATTCAATACTGCCTTTCAGCCGCGGGAGTGCAGCTCAGCGACATCGATCACATCGCGTTCTACGCGACCGAGGCCTATTCAAATACCATGCTCAAACAGTTGTTGGTTTCCCAGCCGCACCTCGGCATTCCATTGGACGCCAAACTCGTGCTGCGGAACTTACTAGCGCAGGAGTTCGGCACGGACGTCGACGCGTCACGTGTCTCATTCGTAAGTCACCATATGGCGCATGCCGTCAGCGCATTTTCGATGTCAGGATTCGAGCAAAGCTTGGTCTTCACAATCGATGGCGGCGGTGATTTCCTCTCGGGCCTCTTGGCGCGAGGTTCTGGAACTGAAGTTGCGCAACTCGAAACATTCCCAGAGAACAATTCCTTAGGGCTGTTTTATCTCGAGACGATTCGATATCTCGGTTATGGCTTATTCGACGAATATAAGGTCATGGGGCTTGCACCTTACGGGGATCCCGCTCCCTATCGCAAGCTCTTCACGCAGTTCTACGAACTTTTAGACAGTGGTGGCTACCGCGTCTACCTGGATCGCATCGGTCCGACGTTGCTCCGCAACATCCAAGTCCGGCGAAAGGGGATGCCATTTACGCAGCAGCATCGAGATGTGAGTGCCTCATTGCAGGAGGCGCTGGAGCGGATCGTGTTTCACATTCTCCGGCATCATCGCGAGGCCACCGGTATGAGGCAGTTGTGCTTAGCTGGAGGGGTAGCCCACAACTGCACCATGAACGGTAAGCTACTGTATTCAGGGCTGTTCGAGGACATCTTCGTCCAACCCGCGGCGCACGATGCTGGCTGCGCGTTAGGCGCTGCACTAATGATGTCTAACGAGCTTGGACGGCCCGCGCCGCGTGAGCGACTCCAGGAGGTCTATTGGGGCCCTGATATTGGGGGCGACCAAGCCCTAGAGCAGGAGCTGAATGCATGGGCCGGCCATCTCGACATTGAACACAGCGGCGACGTGGCAAGGAATGCAGCCGACTGGATGGCTAATGGCGCCGTGATCGGTTGGGTTCAAGGCCGTTCGGAGTTCGGGCCACGCGCGCTTGGCAACCGCAGCATTCTTGCCGACCCGCGGCCTGCCACGAACAAGGACCGGATCAACGCGATGGTCAAGAAGCGTGAGGGCTATCGACCGTTCGCGCCATCAGTGCTCGAGGAGGATGCGTGCGAATTTTTCGATCTTCCGGATGGCACGCGCGAATTGCCCTTTATGAACTTCGTAGTTCGCGTGCGCGAGGCCAAGCGTGGCTTGCTCGGTGCCATCACGCACGTTGATGGTACGGCGCGGCTGCAAACAGTATCGCGGAAGACAAATCCGGCTTACTGGGAACTTATTAATGAGTTCAAGAAGCGGACGGGCATACCAGTTCTGCTCAATACCTCGTTTAACAACAATGCCGAGCCGATCGTAGACTCGGTTGCAGATGCGATTGCCACATTTCTGACCACAGAGCTGGATGGACTGGTGGTCGGCTCGTTTCTCGTCAAAAAGCGGGCTGCGACGTTGGAAAACTGGACTGGGCTCTCCGTTTCATTGCCTCTTTATGTATCCCTTCATCGGGTCCGCGCTTACACGGCCCGAGACCGCCAGGAGACAGTTTGCAAGATCCGTACGAGCGTCTCCAGCCGTGACGGCGTGCGTATTTCCCATGAGTTGTTCGATTTGCTGATGCGGATCGAGGGCGAAGCCGTGCTCTCAGATCTTCTCGATACAATTGCGGTTGAGGAGGCTAGGCGTGAAACTCTCGTCAAGGAGCTCCGGGGATTGTGGGAGCAGCGCTTCGTTCGATTACATCCCTCAGGCGGCGCTCGGGTGCGTTAAGAAATGCGATCCAATAGGGACGAGCAACAGGGCATCCATAAATATGGCCGTGTCCACTTTTCCAAATACGAGGGCCAGCTAGGAGAAGGGCCTATCCGGTGGCAGAGCTCGTGGGGAGAGTTTAGCAACACCGCAGCAGCTCGGCAGAGACAAGGGGCCCCTACATCGGTCCCATTCGACGTCAACATGCTCGAGAAATCTTCGGAAGGCTGTTGCAATAGAGCGAGACCCATCCGAGTAAATACATCCACCGCACCATTTCTGCGCGGCCAAGTAAGGCCGGGAAGCATCAGCCTCCCAATCTCCGAGGTAGCGGTGCTACGAGCGACCTCCCAGTCCGCTTTGCCTGGCGCCACTATTGCTGATCGTGACAAGGCCTTACCTAGAGTTTCCATAACGATCCCATCCATGCGGTATCACGGAGCGAGGCGACGCAAATGCCTGTTGGAGGTTCGATGAACGACCGGTTCGTTGTTTCCCGACGACGTACTGGATTTGGTGATTGCCTGTGGTCGCTCGCGGCAGCTTGGCGTTTTGCACAGCGGACGGGACGGACGCTCGCGATCGATTGGCGTGGCTCCTGCTATCTGGATGAACCCTTCACCAACGCCTTTCCAGTGTTTTTTGAACCAGTTGAAGAAATCGCCGGCGTACGGGTCATCTGCGATGACCAGATTAATCAGTTCTCATTTCCGGGTCCGTTTTTCCCAGGCTGGTGGAATAGACCACCCATCGAATGCATTTACCGCCCAGATGATCAAATCTTCCAAGAACGTGACGAGCTGAGTCAGTTGTTCGAAACCATTAAGGATAGTGAAGCTAACACCGTGGTGTGTGATGCTTGTTTGATGTGGCGTTGCGATGAGGATGCCGAACGACAGATATTTCGGAGCATCAGACCGAGGTCTGAAATCCGAGCTCGAATTGATGCGATCTATCAGGAACACTTCAAGGGGCACAGCATTATTGGTGTTCATGTTCGACACGGCAACGGCGAAGATATTATGGGGCATACGCCCTACTGGGCCGATCCAGAGCTCGCCTTACGGCAGGTATGCACTGCCATTCACAAGGCCAAAGCGCTCCCCCATCCGACACCTGTAAGGGTGTTCTTGTGCACGGATAGCGCGCAGATCCTTGATCGGGTATCGGGTGTGTTTCCCGATCTTTTCACTATTCAAAAACGTTTCCAGGCGCATCAGGCCGGGCCATTACATAGTGCAGACCTCGGGGCCGATGGCGGTTTTTCCGCTCTCCTTGAGATGTATCTTCTTGGACGATGCGATACCGTCATTCGTTTTCCGCCGACTAGCGCCTTCACGCGCTATGCGCGCCTTTTCGTGCCCCGAGTCATTGAGTTCGACTTGAATGATCCCGCTCGTTTGATCTTGGTTGAGCAATCGTCCGCAGATCTCTCGGTTGTATGAGAACCATTACCAGCATTCTCGTCGATCTGTCGCCTCTTTGCATTGCGCTGTATAGCCATCCGCGTGTCGACGACGCGGTTTCGGTTCTGCTTGGGGCGTTAGCAGCCGCAGCGCCTAAATCAAGAGCATCGACGAGTTCCGCGGCAGGGCGTACGCGACCAACATACTCGTGATCGGGAGGATGCGGGACGTCCTGCGAGAACGCGCGCCTTCGTCGCTGGTATCCCGACGCGCACGCCGGCGGCATCGGCTGCGGCGTCCACCGCCAGCACCACCTGCTTTCGCCTGTCACGGCCTATCAGAGCGAGCGGCGCCTCAGCCGGAGGCGCCGCGTCGCCGGCCTTCCGCAAAGCCGGTCGGTGGACCAGCTCGGCAGGAAGAGCGAGACGACCCGAGTCATCACACGCCTCCACTTCAAAGTCTGCACTTTCGCCCGCGCGGGCGCGGATCAGCTCCAGAAGCCAGCGGTGGCGGCCGACGCCGGGGACGGGCAATGCCGCCGAGGGCATGACCGAGGCGCGCCATCGCGTAGCTGCGGCCGTAGGCTGACCGAAATCGGCGGCTTCGGTTTGCCGGCGCCAGCGGCGTAGAGCGACCCCGATCGTGCCGCTTCCTTCGGCGCAGAGTTGGAGCCGCCGCGACGCGATCATGTCGAGCCGCGCCACTTCGCCGACGACCGCGCCGAGCCCGCCGTGACGCAGGCCTTCCTCAATGCACGCGAGCACGGTCTTGTCGTTTCCGGCTTCGACATAGATCACGGTCGGGGCCAAGACCTGCCTGCGCCAGCGCTGGCGCGAAGAGATCGGGACGCGTGATGACCCACAAGACCTTGCCCTTGGTGCGTGCTGCGATCCCTGCGTCGAAGAGCGCCGCCGCCGCGCCGTCCACGGCGCCGTTACCGCCGCCGGCGATCTCGTGGAGTGCGCCGATCGCCAGCCCGCCGCCTGGAAGGCGCGAGTCGATGTCGGTGATCCCGAATGGAAGCACCGATTCGCCCGCCGGCCGCTGCCTTCGATCTTCTCGATCTGAGCGCGCAATGACTCTAGGGCGGGCTCGGGCCGCAAGCTCGTTGTTGACCTCCAGGGGCGGATATAGCATCATGTTCTTCATTTGTTCTCTCTTCGGAGGCGCGAGTCAAGGGGCAAGAGGCGCGACAGCTTGTATGTGAGGCTCGGCCCCAGACCGTTAACATCCGTCGGCTATAATCGAGCAACGCGTAGTCTGTGCGGGACGAACGCTGTGGATCGACCAACGCAGGGGCATTTTCTTCGATACAGGCCTACTCGACGACGTTAGTGTTGAAATCGCCGACCGCAGGTCGCGCCGAAAGGAGAACATGACCACTGCTCGCCACATCGTTGCACTGCTGCGAAGCCATATTGACGGAGACGAGGAACGCTTCCTCTCCGTGGCAACGCAGCTTGCCGCGCATGAGGCGCGCCAGGGGCATGGGAAGCTCGCCCAAGAACTGCGCGAGCTGATCGACGCCGCGAAAGGCAAGGGCGCCACCGTCGCTCGTCGCGGTGCTGGCCCGGTTCCGCTCGCGCAGCCGAAGGGCGAGCTGAGCAGCCTGCTGGCGGCTCGCTATTCAGACATTCGCCTCAGCAGCATGGTGCTTGGTCATGAGCTGCATGAGCGGCTAGCGCGGGTCATCACAGAGCAACGCCAGAAGGAACGGCTGCGGGCGCGGGGTCTCGCGCCACGTCGAAAGCTCCTCCTCGTCGGTCCCCCTGGTTCCGGGAAGACCATGACGGCCTCCGCTCTTGCGGGCGAGCTGAAGCTACCGCTGCTCACGGTGCTGTATGATGGGCTCATCGGCAAACTGATGGGCGAGACCGCGACGCGGCTACGGCTTGTGTTCGATGCGATCGCTGTCCAGCGCGGCGTGTACTTCTTCGACGAATTCGATGCGATCGGCTCGCAACGATCTGGTCCGAACGACGTGGGCGAGATTCGTCGCGTCCTGAACTCCTTTCTGCAATTCCTGGAGAACGATGACGGCCCGAGCCTCATCGTCGCGGCCACCAACCATCCGGAACTGCTCGACAAGGCGGTGTTCAGGCGGTTCGATGATGTCATTACCTATGGCCTGCCGAGCCCCGAAATCGCGCGTGGCATCCTCGAATCTCACCTGAGCGGATTCGAGCTGACTGATTTGGATTGGACTCAGGTTCTCGAAGCGACCTCGGGATTGAGCCAGGCTGAAGTGTCGCGTGCCGCCGACGAGGCGGCAAAGGTCGCGGTGCTCGCCGAAGCAGATGGGATCAGGACGTCGACGCTGCTCTCGACATTGGCGGAGCGCAGAGCCGCCATAAGTTGAGGTAGTCGCCGCGAGATGGCCCGAGCTCCACGCAATCGGCCGCACTTCCATGTCGAGGGCGGCGGACAGGCAGAACCCTACACATCGCCGCGCCTGGTCATCACCGGATTGCCGCCCGCGCGCGCAAGGGCGGCACACGCTCAGAAGCTGGAGAGGGCGATCGGGAGTGCCGTCGCCGACGCCCGCCGCAAGCTGGCGGCGCGCGATGAAGCGGTCGCCGAAGGCGAGAAGGGTTTCTACCTCGAATTCGAGATCCCGGTCGCGGAGCGTGCTGCCGTCGAGGCCCTTGAGAACCGGCCTGCTGCGATCGAGCTGGTGGCTGTCCGTCCGGTGGCCGATGGCGACGAGATGGTCTCCGCGACAGTATTTGTGCCGGAGCGTTCCGCGGAATTTTTTTCACGCAAGATCACGGCGGACCGCGACGAGAACACGAAGACGGGCAAGCCTAAGAACGAGGCTCTCGTCGCCCGGATAGAGGATGTCCGGCTCGCCATCGTCCGATCGCTGTTCACCGACGACATTGCGCTATTTCCTCAAGCCGGGCGACAGGCCTGGTGGGAGGTTTGGGTTCGCGATGGTCGGCTTGAGACGTTTCGCCATGTGGCGCAGCGGCTGGACGTTGCGCTGAAGGCGCACGCGAT
The DNA here is from genome assembly GCF_029714305.1 of Bradyrhizobium sp. CB3481. NCBI lineage: Bacteria > Pseudomonadati > Pseudomonadota > Alphaproteobacteria > Hyphomicrobiales > Nitrobacteraceae > Bradyrhizobium > Bradyrhizobium sp. CB3481. The sequence goes on along the minus strand of NZ_CP121647.1, from coordinate 5,195,279 downwards.
CAGCTTCCCGGAACGCGATGTCATATTGGCGCTCGCGACCGAACAGATGATGGGGCGGTTGGTCGAGAATTCGGACGCCGTTGCGGAGCTTCGGCTGGCGAAGGATACGCCCACGCTTTTCCTCGAGATGCGGCCGGTCGAGCAAGCGGATTGGGCTGGCGACCTTGTCGATCGTGTCGATGGCCCGGACGCGCTTGGGCCGGCCGTTTGCATTCTCGACAGTGGTGCAACCCGAGCCCATCCGTTGATCGAGCCCGGCTTGGACGCGCCGGATCAGCATGCGTATGACGACGCATGGGGCGTAGGTGACAGTGCCTTCTGGAATGGGCACGGCACGTCGATGGCCGGCGTCGCATTGTACGGCGACCTCGAAGCCGCGCTCAGCCATGGGGACGAGATCGATCTGCGTCACCGCCTCGAGACCGTGAAGATCCTGCCGCTTTCCGGTCAAAACGATCCTGAGCTTTACGGCGCGATCACCGAAGTCGGTATCGGGAAGGCGGAGGCGCGCGCGCCGCGGCGCCGTCGTGTCTTTTGCCTGGCCGTGACCAGCGAGGTCGGGCTCGGTCGAGGGCGGCCGTCGTCCTGGTCGGCGGCGATCGATCAGCTCTGTTACGGTGGCGGGGATCGTAGGCGGCTGATGGTGCTGGCCGCCGGAAATCTACGCGGCGATATCGACGTTGGTGAGTATCTCGATCGGAACGATCTGGAGGAAGTCGAGAGCCCCGCACAGGCTTGGAATCCGCTCGTTGTAGGTGCCTACACGGACAAGATCACCATCACGCACCGGGACTATGCGGGATGGGCGCCTGTCGCCCCTGCAGGCGATTTGTCGCCAGCCAGCCGCACCTCTGGTATCTGGGAGCGGCAGTGGCCAATCCGTCCGGACGTCGTGTTCGAGGGAGGCAACTTCGCGCACGATGGCGCGAACCCGGCTTCGGCCATCGACGATCTCCAATTGATCACGACGCACTACCGGCCGAACATGCGGATGTTCGAGACGTTCGGTGACACGAGCGCTGCTGCGGCGCTCGGCTCGAACCTTGCTGCTGGTGTGCTGGCGACGCGGCCGGAGCTCTGGCCGGAGACCGTGCGAGGGCTGCTTGTGCATTCCGCCGACTGGACGCCGGCAATGCGGGCACGCTTTGACGCTGCCGCGACCCAAGTGCAGAAGATGGCGATGCTGCGACGCTATGGTTGGGGCGTACCCGACCTCGGTCGGGCTCTATGGAGCGCGACGGACGACGCTACCTTGATGGTGGAGGACGCGCTGCTGCCCTTTCGGCGCGACGGTTCTGTCATCAAGACGCGCAACATGAATCTGCATCAGTTGCCATGGCCTCGTGACGAGCTGCTGGCGCTTGGCGATCAGGACGTCGAGCTGAGGCTGACGTTGTCCTATTTCGTCGAGCCCAATCCCGGTGAGCGAGGCTGGACACGCAGGCATCGCTACGCCTCGCACTCCCTGCGATTTGCCGTCAAACGCTCGCTCGAAAGCCTCCAGCAGTTTCGGCAGCGCATAAACAGGGCTGCCGAGGCGGAGGAGGCCGGGCAGATCGGCGTTGCCGCGGGTGGCGACGACTGGGTTCTCGGGCTCATCCGCGATCGCGGCTCGATCCATTCGGACATCTGGCGCGGGAGTGCGGCCGCGCTTGCTGATCGTGATGCAATTGGCGTCTTCCCGGTAAGCGGGTGGTGGAAGGAGAAGCCGGCGCTGCAACGGTGGGATCGGTCGGCGCGCTATTCGCTTTTGGTCTCGGTTCGCGCTCCGGGCGCCAACATCGATATCTATACGCCGATCGCTAACCAGCTCGCGATCCCGATCCCCGCTGGATAGCGATGGCGGCAACCCGACGATGGCTGCAGATCTCCGCGTCAAGATAGCCGGCTTTTTCCATCCGATGTCCCACGCCGCGCTCGACGTCGAGCCGATGCGCATTGCGGGGCTGGAGATTCCACGCGGGGACGGGCTTTCGAAAAGCCAGCGCATCGATGCTGCCCTGGACGGGCTCTCCGAAAGGGAGATGGCGAGGCTAGCGCTGACGCTTGCTCAGGAACGAGGTGACATCGCCTTGGACGAGGCGGGTCGCAAAGTCCTTGAGGCCAGCGAGCCGCCGTTGACCCGCATCACGCGTCGGGATGTCGCGCGCGTGTTCGGAGACGACCTGGTTGGGGAAGCGGACCTCCTCGAGCTGGTTGGTCGCTATTTCGTTATTTCCGATCCGTTTGAGGAAGCATTTGGTGGCACCGGCAGGAGCCTCCGGGACAACATCGACCTTGGTGCGCAACCATGGCGACTGGTCGGTGGAGTTTCTCTTCGGGGAGATCGGTGCATTCGACTGTTCGCGGGCGCGGTTCGCCGCCGTGCTTCAGGACGCGGTCTACCCGCTGGCCCGCTCGGGCGAGGAGCAACTTCAAACCGTAACCGCACTCAACAAGATTCTCGCACGGGATGGTTACGAGCTGGCGGTGGATGGCGATCAGTCGGGACATCCGATCTATGCATTCCGGCCGATCATTCGGGGTGTAAGGGGCCGAAAAACCTGATCTTCGCCTCCCGCGGGCCGAAGCCGGAGCTCGGCTTTGCCGATGCCATCAACAACGACGTCGTCATCCTCTCCGGTGAGGCGAGCTGCCTCGTGTACGACCGCCCGATCAGCGCGAATGGCCTATTGTGGTCAGACTTGCTGACATGGTGGTCTGAACCAGCGTCTGGTGGTGATGCCGTTGCCCTCGGGAAGCGCCTGCAGGAGTCTCTCGCCTCCGATGCTGAGAGGAAGGTCTTCGGGACCTATTTCAAAGCCTACCGAACCGCCCTTGGCGACGCTCTGCCTGCGCTGCTGCCTCAAGTTTATCTGCACTACGATCCGGCCGTGGTGAAAACGCTCCGGCATCGCCTTCCGCTGCCACGACAACGCATGGACTTTCTTCTCCTGCTTCCCGGCCGCCAAAGAGTCGTGATCGAAGTGGATGGCAAGCATCACTTCTCGGAGGGCGAAAGGCCATCGCTGAAGGTCTACAGCGAGATGGTGTCGGCCGACCGCGAGTTACGGCTGGCCGGTTATGAGGTCTACCGATTTGGCACCAATGAGCTGGTTGGCGACGGAGCCAAAAAGGCTGATTCACGACTTCTTCGACAAGCTGTTTCGACTACACCGGGTGACGACGCGCTAAGTGCGGAGCGATGGTCGCATAGCGTCGACCTTCCACGCGTGATAAAGACGGTGACGCTAGTTTTCGGCCTTCACCGATGCGTTGCCGCATCACTGCGGATGCAAAGAGCGGATTGGCTGCTGCAGATAGATGCTGAAATCACGAAAGAGCCTCTGGTTGTCCCCTTCGTTCGGCGAGAAGCGGGTGCCGTTGACCAGATAGTGCAGGGAGTGTGAACGAGGTGGCGCTTCGAAGCCAAACCTCACGTAGGGCGGGGGTCACGTCTGATTAGCATCGCCAGCCAAGGCTCAAAACGACTGTAAGCGAAAGTGGCGTGTCGTCCTTTCAGAGGTAATTCTGCTTTGGGAAGAGGCGCTCCTCTTGTTCATCGGCTCACTTCATGGGACAAGCGGAGCTACTCGATCGAGGAGAGGGTGAATTGAAATGACGTGGACGATATCCTGGTTCTTTAGGATGCGCGGAGCGCTAAAAAACAATGTGTCCTCCTCGCGCACATGGACGCCGGAGTTCGAACTCGAGTGAGCTCACTAGCGATTTTGTATCGGGCCAACCTAAATTGTGAACCTCACGGTGACTGCAACGGCAACCGAGAACAGCGACAACCGCCAACGCTGCACTATGCTCGCTTGGAGAGTGAGCCGGGAATTATGCATAGCGCCGTGGACCGGTGTGCTTCGCGGGCGCTCGAACTCGAATTGGTGCGCGCAACGCGTTGCCGCTGCCCGAAAGCAAACGTCCTATGTCGGAAGCGCGACAAACTGTTGTGAACACTCGAGCGCAAACCGCAGAGCATTAATCCATCGCAACTGGCCTAAATCCTGCAGGTGCTCACGGGTGGGGTAAAAGATTTGGAGGCGCGTGTGAGTCTCGAGCTGAGAAACGACGGTGCCGTTGCCGATTCACCCTCGGCGACGGACGTGCGCTGTCCATTTCACGCCGATAGAGGCCGGATCCAGCAGGCAGAGCAGAAGACCGTGCTGTTGACCGGGGCGTCGCGCGGGATTGGTCACGCCACCGGAAAGCTGTTTTCGGAAGCCGGCTGGCGCATCATTTCCTGCGCGCGCCAAGCGTTCGATGGCGGGCGGTGCCCATGGAAGTCGGGCGCAGCCGACCATGTCCAGGTCGACCTCAGCAATCATAGGGCGCTGCCGCGAGCCATCGCCGAGATCAAGGAGCGCCTCGCAGGCGCACCGTTGCACGCGTTGATCAATAATGCCGGCGTTTCACCCAAGACGTCGAGCGGCACCCGGCTGACCTCGTTGACAACGTCCGTCGAAACATGGATGGGCGTGTTCCACCTCAATCTGGTGGCGCCGATCCTGCTCGCGCAAGGCCTGTTTCACGAGCTGAAAGCTGCGTCTGGATCGATTGTCAACGTGACCTCAATCGCAGGTTCGCGAGTGCACCCGTTTGCCGGCAGCGCTTATGCGACATCGAAAGCTGCGCTCGCGTGTTTAACCCGCGAAATGGCGCACGACTACGCGCCGCATGGAATTCGCGTCAATGCGATCGCGCCCGGCGAGATCAAGACGGACATTTTATCGCCTGATACGGAAGAGCGACTTGTGCCCAAAATCCCGTTGCGCCGCGTAGGCACGCCGGAAGAGGTCGCAAAAGTCATCTACTTCTTATGTTCGGATGCGGCGAGTTATGTCACCGGCACCGAGGTGCCAATCAATGGTGGCCAACACCTGTGATCGATCGCCGCCCGGTGGACAAATCGGAGCTGATTTGAGCTACCTCAATGGAAGCGCGTTCGCGGCGAAACCGTATGCGCGACGGTCCCGTGAGGAGAAAAAAGCAGATTGACGGACATTAATTTGCTGTCGTGATTATTGTCATGCCATGAAGATGCGTTATCTCTTCCCATCATCCTCTGAAATGGGGCGCGAGATCGAGCATGCCAGTGCAGCACAATACTCGTAACTTCGAACAAGGTGACAGGGTCGATGGTCATACCAACGGAGACGTCCTAACGCTGGATATCAATACGGCACGAACGCCGAATTTGAGGTCCCAAACTGAGGTCACAGCTGTCGCCTCGCAAGAGAACGCGCGCGCCGGCATATTCGACCGGTCGAAGGTACTCGCCGGTCCCTGCCGCATCGAAGTCACGCTGGCCAATGTCGTTGAGATTGTGAAACCGTTTGTGCCGGCACGGCGCTACACCATCTTGCTTTTCGGCAATGATGGCGGACCGGATCTCACCGTGGGCGCGGGCTTGAGCGATGGGCCCGATGAGCGCTACCGGAAGCGTCTGCCGCAGAAGGCAATCGATCAGATCGTGGCGACAGAAAGGGAGCTCGTCGCGGAGAACGTCAGGGCGCATTCGGCCTTCAGTGCCATAGACCTGGACGCGCTCGGGGCGCCCGACAACATGCCCCTGTCGTTCATCGGCGTTCCTATTCGCATCGAGGCGAAAGTCGTAGGTACGCTGACGATCGACCGCATCTTAGACAGCAGGTCGAGTGCCCGGCTCGACCACGACGTCCGGCTGCTTACGATGATCGCCGACCTGGTGAGCCAGACGGTCAAGCTGCATCGCTTGTTCGCGCGCGACCGCGAGAGACTTATGGCGGAAAAAGACCGGCTGCAGAAGCAGTTGTCCGAGCTTAGGCCGCCGGTGCGGGAGAGCAAGAAGGTTAATGTCGCGGGGATCATTGGCGACAGCCCAGCGCTGCGCGCGATGCTCCAGAAGATCGCGGTAGTAGCCAAATCGAACAGCACCGTTCTTTTACGCGGAGAATCCGGCACCGGGAAGGAACTGGTCGCCAAGGCCATTCACGAGCGGTCGGCCCGTGCCAAGAAGCCTTTCATAAAGCTCAATTGCGCGGCGCTCTCTGAGACGGTACTTGAGTCCGAATTGTTCGGTCATGAGAAGGGTTTCTTTACCGGTGCGTTCAATGCCCGCAAGGGTCGGTTCGAGCTTGCTGATAAGGAGACGCTGTTCGAGTCGGCGGCAACCAGACCATTAAGGTCGATGCAATTGCCGCCACCACTAAGAACCTTGAAGACGCCGTGGCTCGGAACGAGTTCCGTGGCGATCTCTATTATTGCATTAGTGTGGTTCCCTTGCTGCTGCCGCCGCTGCGCGAAAAGCGCAGTGATATTCCTCTGCTTGCCGCTCAGCTTCTTAAGAAGTTCAACAGCGAAAACGGCGATACGCTCACCTTTGATGCGAGTGCGACCGAAGTGCTAGTTTGGGACGCTGACATGAATCTGATTTGAGCAATTCCCGATGATGGACGAGATGATGAACGTACGCGCCGTTGTAGAGATGTCGCAAGACGCTGACCTGTTGCGCGAGATGATTGGCTTTGCCGCCCCGTGGCTGATGGAAATCGGGCCAATGTTCAAGGATCACCTGTTATGGCACTAACCCAGAAATTTGCGCTCCGCCAGTCGCATGTCATGACGCTGCAGCTGAGAGCGTCGATCAACATGCTGCAACTGTCCAACATGGATCTCGCTGACTCCGTGGCGCAGATGGTGGAGCAGAATCCGTTCTTGCAGTGGGCCGACGACGCGCCGGAGCCGCTGGTCGCGGGCGAGTCTGCTATGGAGCGGCCCGAGTTTTCCGAGACTGAAGGTTCCAGCGACGGCGACGATGCCGGCGGCAAGTCGGCGAGTTCCTCCGCCGACAGCTTCGAGCCGGGCCGGGAGGAATGCCTGAACCGTGATCTCGGCAGCCGCACCGAAATCGAGCAGACGCTCGATACCGGCTTCGAAAATGTCTTCCCCGAGGAGCCAGCCGAGGCTGCCGAACGCGCCGCGAAAGACGCGGCTCCGAGAGCCTGTACCGAATGGGGCGGCGGCGCCTCGAGCCACGAAGACTACAATCTCGAAGCCTTTGTCGCTGCCCAGCTGACGCTTGCCGACCATCTCGCCGAGCAGCTTGCGGGCGCTTTCACCTCGCCTTCAGAACGTATGATCGGGCAATTTCTGATCGACCTCGTCGAGGAGGACGGCCGCCTGCCGCCGGACCTCGGGCAGGCAGCCGAGCGTCTCGGTGGGCCGCAGCACGAGGTCGATGCGGTGCTCGCGGTGCTGCAGAAATTCGACCCTCCCGGCATCTGCGCGCGAAGCTTACGCGAGTGCCTGGCGATCCAGCTGCGCGAGCTTGATCGCTACGACCCGGCGATGCAGGCCCTGGTCGAGCATCTCGATCTCGTGAAGAAGCGCGATACGGCCTCGCTGAGCAAGCTGTGCGGCGTCGACGAAGAAGACATCGCCGACATGATCGGCGAGATTCGCAGGCTCGATCCAAAGCCGGGTCTGAAGTTCGGCAGGCTGCGGCCGGAAATCAAGATGCCGGACATCTATGCGCGGCGGAGACACGACGGCGGCTGGGATGTCGAGCTCAACAGTGACACTTTGCCGCGCGTCCTGGTGAACGAGACCTATTACACCGAAGTGTCGAAGACGATGCGGAAAGACAGCGACAAGTCGTGGGCCACAAAACGCCTGCAGGAGGCGAATTGGCTGGTGCGCGCGCTCGATCACCGTGCCCATACCCTCCTCAAGGTCGCAGCCGAGATCGTGCGCCAGCAGGAGGGCTTCTTCATCCATGGCATGTCCCATTTGCGGCCGCTCAAGATGAAGGCGGTGGCGGATGCGATAAAGATGCACGAGTCGACCGTCTCGCGTGTGACCGGCAACAAATATATCGAGACCAATCGTGGCACGTTTGAACTGAAGGGCTTCTTCACGGCCTCGATCGCTTCCGCCCACGGCGGAGAGGCGCATTCGGCCAAAGCCGTGCGTCATCTAATCAAGCAGTTGATCGACGCCGAATCGCCATCCGCAATCCTCTCTGATGATAAGCTCGTGGAACGACTGCGCGCATCGGGCATCAATATCGCCCGCCGCACCGTCGTGAAGTACCGCAAAGCGATGCGAATTCCTTCCTCCGTGCAGCGCCGTAATGAGAAGCTCGGCCGCGGTTAACACGGCAGAGAGGATCATCGTTGCAATCGGTGTTGAATTGCCCCAAGAGTGCACGCTTTGTGGCTTGTTCTGCTAGCCGTGCATAAACGTCGTGAACGCGCTGATGCGAAAGAACATGGCCTGCCTCGCACTCCTAGCTTAGTCCGGATGAGCTTGGCTGATCAAGTTCGGTCAGCTGTACAGCAATAGACCGAGCTCGCCATGGCCACCCATCCGAAGCTCGTGAGCTCCGGTGCAGAGCAATGTTCCGGCGCTTTTGCACCATGCCGGCACGACGGCGACGACTCGCTGGCAAGAGGCCTGCAAACAACGAGCAATCCGATAAGCCGCGGCAGCCTCGCCGCCTTCCGTGGCCAGATCAAGAGCACATTTGCCTGCCGTTTTCGTGACAGCGCACGAGCTAATCACACTATCACCGACACACATGCACATTTTAGAGTTTTACTGGAGGACGGCGCGTCGTGCTCTCTCCCAACGACCTCCGCCTCCCTTCGACGGGTCTTAGTCTGGCTTTGACCAGCCGTGTCCCGCTGATCAGGAACGCGGTCGCGCGCCCAAACCAGAGACCGCGCCGACGTGCCCGCCGCGCGGCGCCTCCACCAAGAGCGCGCAGTTCGAGGTTGGCGATCGCCGGTTAGTCCTTGGCTAACCCGGACGGGAGCGATGCTGGAGGGGTTTACTTCCACAATCGGCTCATTGGCTGCAATCATTTCGAGGTGGCGGCACCGTCAGGCTGTGAGGCCTCTACACAGCATCGCCACCCCGCCGGGTCTTCCAGGCTTGAAGGTTCCTCCCGAGCTGACAAGCGTCATGACGCGTGCCGAGTCACCACCTTCACGGTAAGGCATCATTGTTTGTCTCCGCTCCCTTACTTGATGCGATTCTGACGCATGCTGTCCAACCGTTCGAAAAGCGAGCGCTCGTCCTGCCCAAAGAAATTGATGGCGATGATCACTTCGCGCAGATGGGCTATGCTGTAGCCTTCGGTTTGATGAACCCAGCGGTCGAGCGTGGCATCATCAAGTGATGGCTTCTTGGCCTTGAAATAGGCGCGGCGGCCGTGGGCGGACAACGGACCAACCATGTGGGTGCTGTGGCTAGACTTATCCTCGTGGTCGTGAGTTGACATGTTCTTGCCTCCATTCAGTTCTGCGCGGGTCCAACTGTGTTCTTCGACTACATGCCCATCATTGTGTCGTGCACGTTCTCAGTCTCCACTGTATAGGCCCATACCGGTGCGGTTAGGCTCCTGGACTTTTGTGTGTTGCAAGGAGGGCGCCAGTCGCTGCCTGGAGGCAAAAATGCACGCATTTGCAGTTGGATAGCGCTCACCTACCGTGACCGCTGTTGTTGCAAGCTGACATCGGAGCGTGTGCCCTCCATTCGACCTGTTCGAAACAACACAGCGGCAAGCTACGCGTGACACGCACTCCGGATTTCAATGCCACGCGCGATGTGGTCCTTGGTGATCCCTGCATTGTTCGGGTTTAAACCCTCTGTCGGATGGCCTCGATGAGATGGCGGAATGAGTACATAGTCTTCCGTAGCAGCCGTCATCACTGCCGCTGATTAGGATCGCGGTCGCGCGTTCTTGGCCAACCAGAGACCGCGCCGACCTGCCCGCCGCGCGGCGCCTCCACCAAGAGCGCGCACTTCGAGGTTGGCGATCAGCGGTTAGTTCTTGGCTAACCCGTACGGGAGCGATGCTGGAGGGATCTATTTCTACTTCCACAATCGGTTCATTGGCTGCGATCATTTCGAGGTGGCGGCACCGTCAGGCTGTGAGGCCTCTACACAGCATCGCCACCCCGCCGGGTCTTCGAGGCTTGAAGGTTCCTCCCGAGCTGACAAGCGTCATGACGCGTGCCGAGCCACCACCTTCACGGTAAGGCATCATTGTTTGTCTCCGCTCCCTTACTTGATGCGATTCTGACGCATGCTGTCCAACCGTTCGAAAAGCGAGCGCTCGTCCTGGCCAAAGAAATTGATGGCGATGATCACTTCGCGCAGATGGGCTATGCTGTAGCCTTCGGTTTGATGAACCCAGCGGTCGAGCGTGGCATCATCAAGCGACGGCTCCTTGGCTTTGAAATAGGCGCGGCGGCCCTGGGCGGACAACGGACCAACCTCCATGATGGTCTCAAAGCGAGCAGGGCGATCGACAAGGCGGCTGTCCAGGCGGTTTAGGTCGTTCGTGGTCGCAACGTGCAGCACGTTCGAAATCTGAGCCTGGCCATCGAGTAATCCAAGGAAGCCCTCAACGCGGTACCTTCCCACAAGCGCGTCCAGATCCTCCATGACGGTGATCACGGGCCGCTCGGGCTCAATGCGACGCAGCAGACGGAGGCACTCGCTAGCCAGTTGCGGGTGATCGACAAGGACGACCACGCCATTATGATCTCGTACGACATCCTCCATCATTCGCCCGATTGCGCAGGTCTTGCCAGTACCGGGTATCCCGTGCCAGAGCAGGCCGCGCTTGTGCAAGAATTCGCGCTCGGCGTACTTCTCGCCCAGGGTCCAGAACTTCTTGACCTCGGCCAAAAGCCTCTCGACAGCGGGGTCCGGTAAGTCCAACAGTTTATCGGTCACAATCGCACGCCGATCAGAACCTTCTCCAGCCGTTCGCAACCAGGAGGCACCTCGGGCTCGACGACGATCTCCACCCGCTCCAGATGCGCGCCGAACTCCTTGCGCGGCCGCGGCGCGCGTTGCGGCTTGTCGTCCTTGCCACCTGCCTTGGCCAGTTCGGCTTCAATGGCCGCCACGCCAGTGGCGATCTCGTCAAATACGAAGGCGATCTGCTCATCGCTCGGCTTGTCGCTGCGCAAACGTTCCGAGCGCGTGCCGTAAAGCGTGCGCTCCAACATCTTCACGATCGCCGTCAGCTCCGCGATCCGCGCGTCGGCCGCCTGGTTGACCGCGGCGAGATCGGCGTTCGCCGCAGTCAGTGTGGCAATCTTGGAGACGATGCGGCTGTTCTCGGCCTCGATCGCCTGCCGCTCTGCCGCCAAGGCGAGGATCGGCGCATGGGCATCGGCAAGGGTCGTCGGAAGCTCTGCAACGGGCGGCGTCATTGGCGCCCATCACAGCAGAGCCGCCGCCAATCTTCCAACCCTTTCAGTGCCCTGACTCAATTCGCCACAACTTATCAACCCACCGATTGCGGGCGCTTCACAACCACCGGACGCACCTTCGTCCAGTCCAGCACGTCGATCAGCGCGAGCAACTGTGCATGGTTCAGCCGCACCCGGGTGGGCGCAATCTTCGGCCAGCAGAACTTTGTCTCCTCGAGAGTCTTGGCAAACGGGCAGATCCCGCTGCCCTCCCACCAAACCGCCTTGATCCGGTCCGCTCTTTTCGAACGGAACACGTACAGCGCGCCGCTGAATGGGTCGGCTCCGCCATCTCGCACCAGCGCCATCAAGCCGGTCGCTCCCTTACGGAAGTCAACCGGCATGCTGGCCACGTAAACCTGAACACCTGGCGGGATCATGCCTGCCGACCCGCCCGGATTACCGCAGCAAGCCGCTTAGGCTCCACATCGCTGCCGATGCGCACCGCGACATCGCCAACCACAATTTCCATCGTCTCGCCCGCCACCGCTTCAAAACGCGCGAACTTGATCGGTCGGGCTCGCTCGGAAAGCGGCGCAACAATTCCCGAGGCCAGCGCCTTGCGCCGCCAGGCAAACACCTGCGACGGATCAAGCCCGTGAGCCCGCGCGATCGCCGACACGTTCGCTCCCGGCGCGAACGTTTCCCCGACAATCCGCTCCTTCGCCTCCCGCGACCAGGTGCGATGGCTCCGCCCTGGACTGACCGGAAGCACAGTTCCGGGTCATCGACAATGACGACCACGCCGTTATGATCTCGTACGACATCCGAGCAGAATCCGGCGTGCAGATTTCCCGCACCGGGCTCCCCAGATGACATTCGCGAAGAGCGCCTCATCACACCGTCGGATGCAAGTTTCGAGCGAACGGAAGCTCGAACCAGGGGCGGTCGCCCAATTGTGCCCAACTCAGCCTATCATTCGCCCGATTGCGCAGGTCTTGCCAGTACCGGGTATCCCGTGCCAGAGCATGCCGCGCTTGTGCAAGAATTCGCGCTCGGCGTACTTCTCGCCCAGGGTCCAGAACTTCTTGTGCTCGGCTGAAAGCCTCTCGACAGTGGGGTCCGGTAAGTCCAACAGTTTATCAGTCTTAGTCGGCACCTGTTCGAGAAAAGCGCTGCAGTCATTTTCGTAGCAGCGATAAGCACCTGCTGGTAATTTGTTGGTGACGGCAGAGACTGGAAAGAAGTTACTGCCCCGCCGCGCCCATAGCGTGTCATTCTCTTTATTCATGCACTCGTCCTCTTTGTTCATGCACTCGTCCTTGTAGCACTCAGCCATGTACTTTCCTCGCTTCGATTTCTCCGGTGCTCTGGGCCGTGACGAGACTCATGCTGATATCCTTGTTCCGTGTTGCGGTTTACGGCTCTCGGCCAACCGTTTTGCAATAAGAGTACCAGCCCCGGCCCCGACGCAAAAATGCACGCATTTGCAGTTGGATAGAGCGCTCACCCAGCGTGACTCACTGTTGTTGCAAAGCTGACATCGGAGCGTGTGCGGAGAGCCCCTCCATTCGACCTGTTCGAAACAACACACGGCAAGCTACGCGTGACACGCACTCCGGATTTCAATGCCGCTCGACAGCGGTGTCCGGCAAGATGGCGCGAAGACACGCTTGACGACCGTCGGGGAACCGTTGAGACCGCATTTCGTGATGTCTTCGACACCGGCCTCAAGTGCGCTCCATTTCACGATCGGTGCCCGAGTTGCACGCAAGGCATCTGCCATGGCGCCGCGGCGGATCTGCTTGGTGCCCTCCAGCATGGTGATGAGACACGGCAGCTTCGTGCGCAGCACCTGGGCGCTGCCTTCGAGAGCGCCGCTCCGCTTCAATCGTGCGCGAGGTGAGATCGAGGGCCTTGATCTTGGCCACGTATGTGAACTGCGCCACACCAAGCCGCTTCGCGATCCCGGGCCCAACCTGCGCGGTGTCGCCGTCGATGGTCTGCTTGCCGGTGAAAATGAGATCCAGCGGGCCGTATTCCTGGCCGATTTTGCGAAGCGCGGTTGCCAGCGCGTAAGTCGTCGCCAACGTGTCCGCACCCGCCAAGCAGCGGTCGGTGAGCAGCGATGCTGGAGGAGTCTACTTCCACAATCCGCTCATTGGCTGCGATCATTTCGAGGTGGCGGCACCGTCAGGCTGTGAGGCCTCTACACAGCATCGCCACCCCGCCGGGTCTTCGAGGCTTGAACGTTCCTGTTTTGATCAACGCGCCCGCGCTTTTGGCGCGAGTCGTAGCGGGCACCACGAAATGCATGCGACCCCGCAGCGCCAGCGGCGACCCGACAAAAACCTCTCGCGGGGTGTGGACAGCGCCCCGCGAGAAGTTCGTCAGGATCATGGAGTGTAGCGTACTTCGCGCCTCAGGCGGGCAGGTGCCATTGTCCGTCGGCCCCGAGTGAGAAGCGTGATTACGCGTGCCGAGCCACCACCTTCCGGTTGAGCTATTCGGGTCCTAAGACGAGATCAGGGCCGCCATAGCTTACGAGTAGGGCATCTTGTTTGTCTCCGCTCCCTCACGCATGCTGTCTAACCGTTCGAAAACCGCGCGCTCGTCCTGGCCAAAGAAATTGATGGCGATGATCACTTCGCGCAGATGGGCTATGGTGTAGCCTTCGGTTTGATGAACCCAGCGGTCGAGCGTGGCATCATCAAGCGACGGCTCCTTGGCTTTGAAATAGGCGCGGCGGCCCTGGGCGGCTAACGGACCAACCTCTATGATGGTGTCAAAGCGAGCAGGGCGATGGACAAAGCGCCCGTCCAGACGGTATAGCTTGTTGGTGGTCGCGACATGCAGCACCTTCCCAATCTCAGCGTTGCCATCGAGTAACGCAAGGAAGCCCTCAGCGCGGTGTTTTGCCACAAGCTCGTCCAGATCCTCCATAACGGTGATCACGGGCCGCTCGGGCTCAATGCGACGCAGCAGACGGAGGCACTCGCTAGCCAGTTCCGGGTCATCGACAAGGACGACCACGCCATTATGATTTCGTACGACATCCTCTATCATTCGCCCGATTGCGCAGGTCTTGCCAGTACCGGGTATCCCGTGCATGAGAATGCCGCGCTTGTACGTGAACCCGCGCTCGGCGTACTGCTCGCCCAGGGTCCAGAACTTCTTGTGCTCGGCTGAAAGCCTCTCGATAGTGGGGTCCGGTAAGTCCAACAGTTTATCAGTCTTAATCGGCACCTGTTCGAGAAAAGCGCTGCAGTCATTTTCGTAGCAGCGATAAGCACCTGCTGGTAATTTGTTGGTGACGGCAGAGACTGGAAAGAAGTTACTGCCCCGCCGCGCCCATAGCGTGTCATTCTCCTTATTCATGCACTCGTCCTCTTTGTTCATGCACTCGTCCTTGTAGCACTCAGCCATGTACTTTCCCCGCTTCGATTTCTCCGGTGCTCTGGGCCGTGACGAGACTCATGCTGATATCCTTGTTCCGTGTTGCGGTTTACGGCTCTCGGCCAACCGTTTTGCAATAAGAGTACCAGCCCCGGCCCCGACGCAAAAATGCACGCATTTGCAGTTGGATAGAGCGCTCACCCAGCGTGACTCACTGTTGTTGCAAAGCTGACATCGGAGCGTGTGCGGAGAGCTCCTCCATTCGACCTGTTCGAAACAACACACGGCAAGCTACGCGTGACACGCACTCCGGATTTCAATGCCGCTCGACAGCGGTGTCCGGCAAGATGGCGCGAAGACACGCTTGACGACCGTCGGGGAACCGTTGAGACCGCATTTCGTGATGTCTTCGACACCGGCCTCAAGTGCGCTCCATTTCACGATCGGTGCCCGAGTTGCACGCAAGGCATCTGCCATGGCGCCGCGGCGGATCTGCTTGGTGCCCTCCAGCATGGTGATGAGACACGGCAGCTTCGTGCGCAGCACCTGGGCGCTGCCTTCGAGAGCGCCGCTCCGCTTCAATCGTGCGCGAGGTGAGATCGAGGGCCTTGATCTTGGCCACGTATGTGAACTGCGCCACACCAAGCCGCTTCGCGATCCCGGGCCCAACCTGCGCGGTGTCGCCGTCGATGGTCTGCTTGCCGGTGAAAATGAGATCCAGCGGGCCGTATTCCTGGCCGATTTTGCGAAGCGCGGTTGCCAGCGCGTAAGTCGTCGCCAACGTGTCCGCACCCGCGAAGCAGCGGTCGGTGAGCAGCACGGCGCGATCGGCGCCGAAGGTCAGCGCTTTGCGTAAGGAATCCTCGGACGACGGCGGTCCCATTGTAAGAACGGTGATCTCGCCGCCGAGCTTATCTCGCAGTTCGAAGGCGGCTTCCAGCGCGAACAGATCGTAGGGGTTGATGATGGTAGGCACTCCCTGACGCATGATTGTATTGGTCACTGGGTGCAACCGAATCTGCGCGGAGTCAGGGACCTGCTTGATGCAGACGATGTTGTGCATGTGCCTCACCAGACGTTGCGAAGATCGCCGAGAACACAGCAAGAGTCCTACAGAAATCCGGAAAATGGGAGAAAGATCTGTGCAGTCTCATGATGCTGTTACGTGCCGCCAGCGCCAAGACTCCCAGCGTTCGCGAAGGCGACAGCGCCGGGGACGCAAAGTGATAGATCGTTCATCTGCATCACAAGGGCCGCGATCCTGAACCACGATGTGACTCTTCAATGCAAAGGTGGATCCCAGCACTCCCGTAGGGGGTGCTGGTAACCGCCTGAGCCACCTTGACGATGCCTTCGCATAGCAGGCGCAAACCGACGTGTCCGTCCGCAATGGGAGAACCTCTTTTCGAGGGCAGCTCCCCCTGAGTCACGCGAGCAGACGCAAAGCTCGTGCGCATCTCCCGGCCGTATCAGATCACACGCGGATTCTTTGGCTCGCTCAGAGGCAAGAAAGGGGCTGCCGGTCAGTTTTCCGGGGATTTACGCCACTTCGAGCAGCGAAGCGCCCTCGATATGAATCGGCCAAGTTCGCCGAAATACATCCGGTGATCTGAAAACTGTCATTCAAGCTCCGTCACAGCGGGCTGCCTGGAAGGCGTTACTTGCGCAGCCGGCGCGCGCCGCAGCTACCGCTGCCTATGACACGAGGGCCACGTCCATAGACTCGACCTTGGGTGCCACCTTGACCGACTCGCTGATCGGATTCGCATCAGATCAAGGTCGAGACTCGACTGGCCGACCACGCGCAAGCCGTATCTGGATTCGTCGCCTGGCCCGTCGGCGCTAACCTACGCAGACTTGATTTGTGCCGGCTATTCGTTTCAGCACGCGATGATGGCGGCGCCCTACACGCCAACAACCCGATGGCCCGTTCAAAACTTCTTGATCTCGACACCGTATTTCCCCAGGGCGTAGCCAACCTGCCGCGGCGTCACCTTGAGTAGGCGCGCCGCCTTTGCCTGTACCCAGCCGGCTCTTTGCATGGCGGCGATAAGGCTTTCGCGATCAATCATATTCGCACCGCGTACGAGACGTGTGTCGGCGGGCGCTAGCGGAGCCTGCTCACCGTCGGCACGAGACACTGCACCTGCAGGCGGCGGAGCAGGCTCATCGGGGAGTGCGGGAACGTTTTCCGGCACTGGTGTCGGCGGCCGCGGGTGCTGCGCCATCTCGTCCGATGCTCTCTTCCACAGTTTGGCAGAAAGGCACTGGTCCTGGGAGCAGGCAAAGTCGTCTCTGACGATCAATGGTCCCGGGGCGAGCGTCGCGCTCCGCTGCACGCAATTTTCGAGCTCCCGGACATTGCCAGGAAAACCGCACCTCATCAGTAGTGCAGTCGCACTTGCATCGAAGCTGAGTGCACGGCCGTTCTCGCTGTTGAACCTTCTCAGAAACTCAGCAGCGAGGAGCGGAATATCGGTGCGCCTTTCTCGCAACGGCGGCAGGACCAACGGAACCACACTGATGCGATAATACAGGTCGGCCCGGAACTCATTCCTTGTCACCGCGTCTTCCAGGTTCTTGTTCGTGGCGGCGATGACGCGCACATCGACCTTGATGGTCTGATTGCTGCCGACCCGCTCGAATTCCTGCTCCTGCAGCACGCGTAGCAGCTTTGCCTGGAACGACGCCGAGATCTCACCAATTTCGTCCAGAAACAGCGTGCCCGTGTCGGCGAGCTCAAAGCGGCCCTTGCGCGAATTGACCGCGCCGGTAAAGGCACCCTTGTCATGGCCGAACAATTCGGATTCCAGTACCGTCTCAGGTAGCGCCGCGCAATTGAGCTTTATGAATGGCCGCTTGGCGCGGGCAGACTGCTCGTGAATGGCCTGGGCGACCAGCTCTTTCCCGGTACCGGATTCGCCGCGTATCAGAACCGTGCTACTCGATTTGGCTACCACTGCGGCCTTCTCGAGCAGCGCGCGCAGCGCCGGACTGTCGCCAACGATACCCTTGGCATGCCCTTTCTTACATTTCCCAGCCGGCGGCTTGAACTCGGATGACTGCTTGAGCTCGGACGACTGCTTTTGCAGCCGGTCTTTCTCCGCCATAAGTCGCTCGCGGTCGGACGCGAACAAGCGATGCAGCTTGACCGTCTGACCCACCAGGTGGGCGATCACGGTAAGCAGCCGGGCGTCGGAGTCGAGCCGGACCCTCGACTTGTCGTCCAGGAAGCGGTCGATGGTCAGCGTACCTGCGACTTTCGCCTCGATGCGAATAGGAACGCCGATGAACGACAGGGGAATGTTGTCGGGCGCCCCGAGCGCGTCCAGGTCTATGGCACTGAAGGCCGAATGCGCCCTGACGTTCTCCGCGACGAGCTCCCTTTCTGTCGCCACGATCTGATCGATTGCCTTCTGCGGCAGACGCTTCCGGTAGCGCTCATCGGACCCATCGCTCAAGCCTGCGCCCACGGTGAGATCCGGTCCGCCATCATTGCCGAAAAGCAAGATGGTGTAGCGCCGTGCCGGCACAAACGGTTTCACAATCTCAACGACATTGGCCAGCGTGACTTCGATGCGGCAGGGACCGGCGAGTACCTTCGACCGGTCGAATATGCCGGCGCGCGCGTTCTCTTGCGAGGCGACAGCTGTGACCTCAGTTTGGGACCTCAAATTCGGCGTTCGTGCCGTATTGATAT
Organism: Bradyrhizobium sp. CB3481; assembly: GCF_029714305.1. Lineage (NCBI taxonomy): Bacteria > Pseudomonadati > Pseudomonadota > Alphaproteobacteria > Hyphomicrobiales > Nitrobacteraceae > Bradyrhizobium > Bradyrhizobium sp. CB3481. The sequence goes on along the minus strand of NZ_CP121647.1, from coordinate 5,177,006 downwards.
CCAGCGTTAGGACGTCTCCGTTGGTATGACCATCGACCCTGTCACCTTGTTCGAAGTTACGAGTATTGTGCTGCACTGGCATGCTCGATCTCGCGCCCCATTTCAGAGGATGATGGGAAGAGATAACGCATCTTCATGGCATGACAATAATCACGACAGCAAATTAATGTCCGTCAATCTGCTTTTTTCTCCTCACGGGACCGTCGCGCATACGGTTTCGCCGCGAACGCGCTTCCATTGAGGTAGCTCAAATCAGCTCCGATTTGTCCACCGGGCGGCGATCGATCACAGGTGTTGGCCACCATTGATTGGCACCTCGGTGCCGGTGACATAACTCGCCGCATCCGAACATAAGAAGTAGATGACTTTTGCGACCTCTTCCGGCGTGCCTACGCGGCGCAACGGGATTTTGGGCACAAGTCGCTCTTCCGTATCAGGCGATAAAATGTCCGTCTTGATCTCGCCGGGCGCGATCGCATTGACGCGAATTCCATGCGGCGCGTAGTCGTGCGCCATTTCGCGGGTTAAACACGCGAGCGCAGCTTTCGATGTCGCATAAGCGCTGCCGGCAAACGGGTGCACTCGCGAACCTGCGATTGAAGTGACGTTGACAATCGATCCCGACGCGGCTTTTAACTCCTGAAACAGGCCTTGCGCGAGCAGGATTGGCGCCATTAGATCGAGGTGGAAAACGCTCATCCAGGTTTCGATCCACGTCGTCAACGACGTTATTCGTGTGCCGTTCGGCGCTTTCGGTGAAATACCGGCATTATGGATCAACGCGTGCACTGGTTCGCCTGCGTGGCGCTCTTTGATCTCGGCGATGGCGCGCGGCAGCGAGCGATAGTTGCTGAGGTCGACCTGGACATGATCATCGGTTCCTGACTTCCACGGGCATCTCCCGCCATCGAACGGCTGGCGCGCGCAGGAAATGATGCGCCAGCCTGTTTCCGAGAACAGCTTTCCGGTCGCATGACCGGTGCCGCGCGACGGCCCTGTCAGTACCAACGTCCTCCGCTCTCGCTGCCAGGTTCGCCTGGATCGGCTTGAAATCGACAGCGCGCCCCGGTCGGTTCGGCTGGACCGGTAACCGCATCTTCGCTTGTCAGATCAAGACTCAAAACGCGCCTCTCACTAGGTTGCCCTCGTCCCGCAGGGTGGTGCAGGATTTGGGCCAGTAAGATGCGCAAAAACGCGCGCCGTTTTGCTGCGGAATGTCGCGTTCGCAAACACGTTGGTGAGTTTCGAACATCAGATAGGTCGGCTTTCGAACAACAGCTCGCGCGGCGCCAGACCAAGCGATTTCGAGCTCTGCAAGGCATCCTCACGCGCACCGCGCCCGAGAAATGCTGTTATGCGCTTTGGCGATGTCGGTCAGCTCAATTGCCCCCCGATCAAACCGCGGGCGAGCTCTCTTAATCGATCCGCGGGGGGTCGCTAGGCGGCAGACCGTTTGCTGTTTAGCCGCTCAGCGCGTCAGTGATCACGATCCGATACGCCGCGATGTCTTCAGCACTCCGTCGAGGCTGAAGTGGTAACCAGACGTGATCCGCGTGCTACGTGAGGTTCGTTCGCGAAGTGGCGCGACAATTCATCTGTGCGCCGCTTGCTCGGTACCACGCCCGCTGAATGATGGCATCACCAGAAAGCTTAAGCGATGGCCCCAAGGAATCCCAAGTCGTTGCCAAGCATGCCGGGAGCTCGGAACGGGCCCCTGTCTGCGTACCAGCGCACCGCCTACGATGCCGCGATGGCCGACAACAAAGATGGTGTTTCCAGTCAGCTCAAACCGAGTTCTCCCCGTTTGCACGCCAGCCTCTTCGGGTTGTGTTCGACTGTTGAGGGTCTGCGCCGCACGCGTTCAAAAACGCCGGCAGATCCTGGGAGCCGTCCTCGATCAAGATCAAACGGCTTGGATCGTTCAGATCAAATTCAATCGTGCGTGGGAGAATAGCCGGGCAAAGCGCGTGAAGGCACTACTCGGCGGAAAGCGAATCACGGTGTCGCATCGGCCGAGGAGATACATCTCAATGAGAGCGGAACAAGCGCCATCGAGCCCGAGTTCTGCACTATATATGGGCCGGCCTGGTGCGCCTGGAAATGTTTTGGCGGGGAACACAGCCGACAGCTGCTCGAGCACCAGCGCGCTGTCTGTACACAAGAACACCCTTACCGGCCGTGGATGCGGCAGCGCCATGGCCGCTTCAATGGCGGTGCATACCTGCCGCAGGGCGAGCTCCGGATCGGCCAGTAGGGCGCGTGCCCATGATGTCTTCGCCGTTGCCGTGCCGCACATCAATGCCGATGACGCTGTATCCGTTCAAGTGCTCACGATAGATCGCATCAATCCGTGTTCGGATCTCTGGTCTCGGTGTGATGCTGCGAAATATCTGCCGTTCGGCCGCCTCCTCGCACCCCCACATCAAGCAAGCATCACACACCACGGTGTGGCACTTCCCGTTGGGTTCCGAACAGCTGACCCAGCTCGTCACGTCCCCGGAAGATATGCTCATCTGGGCGGTACACGCATTCGATCGACGGTTTATTCCACCACTGTCGGAAGAATGGTCCGGGGAAGGAGAACTGATTGATGCTATCATCGCAGGTGATGCGGACACCCGCGATCTCGTCAATTGGCTCGAAAAAGATGGGAAAGGCGTCGGTGAAGGGCTCCTTCAGATAACAGGAGCCACGCCAATCCATCACGAACGTCCGGCCGGTCCGCTGCGCATAGCTCCAAGCTGCGGCGAGCGACCATAGACAATCTCCGAAACCGGTACGTCGCCGCGAAACAACGAACCGATCGGTCATCGCGCCACCAACACGCATTTGCGCTGCCTTGTTCGGGATGCCACACGGATAGGGGGCTTGCTGAGATCCGAGAGCTGGCCTTGCTATCATCGGCCAACGTGATGTGAGCCAATCGGGCCGGGAGGCTGCTCGTAGCAGCACTGCCGAGCTGCCGCTGGGCCGGCAGGCTCTCGGCTCGAGCCGACAGTGCTGTGAACCGATATGCTCGCGCCAGCCACCCCGCCGTTCCTGAATATCGAGCAATCGCCACGGCCATGTTCATGCAGCCTCCACTTGGTCCGGCATTTGATCGCGCTCTTACTGCGCGCGAGCTGTCTGTTAGGAATGTAGCCGAATGAGCCGCGCCTGCCACAGTCCCCTGAGTTCCTTGACGAGGAGCTTCCCGCCTCACCTGATCGATCGTCATCGTCTCAAGGAGATCGCCGAGCACGGCTTCGCCTTCGATCCGCATCAAGAGATCGAACACGTCATGGGAAATACGCATGCCGCCGCGGCCGGAGGGGCCGCGTCGGATCTCCGATACGGTCTCCTGGCGATCGTCGGCGGTGTAAGCGCGGGCGTAATGAAGGGACACGTAAGGCAGCAATGAGACCGCGAGCGCGGCCCATTCTGCAGCCTCGCCGCGCGTTTTTTTTTGACGAGGAACGGTTCGCCACAAGCAGAACGCGACACGATCGATATCGCTGAGCTGAACCCCTGCGGCTGCAATGCAGCATCGTATCGAACGGCTTGGGAACCTGTTGGAGTGTTTGATCCGATTGAGCCGTTCCTCTTCGACGGCCGCGAGCACGCGTCCGTCCTGGACCAGCACCGCAGGGAGGCCACTATGACGAGCGAAGCCAACAGGAGCAAGAGCCATGAAGTAAGCGACCCCCACTGTTAAACCCGAGAGTGCGACTGCGTTTGATTGACCGGTGAAGCCGGGAGCGACCGGCCCCCAGAGCCCGACCAGCGGCGGGCAAACACAATCCGCTGGCGCAATTCAATGCCGGTCGATTTCTCTCCCATCATCGTCGGACTGCTGCTCCCCGAAGGATGCAGTGTGGTTGGAGGGAAACCTGCCGGGTGATGCGTCGTGTATCGCGATGTCTACGGACCCGGTGGTGGAAAGAGCACTCGCGAACCACCCAGTTCACGCCCGAGCTGCGCCTTTTCCCAGAGCTGCGCGCCGCGGGCATTTGCTTTGATCGTCGCTATTCATTTCGGGGCCTGCAAGGGCCTCTTTTTCCATTTTCTAAACCATCCGGCCGTCTTCGGATTGTGTAACCGTCATGATCGGGAGGACCGCCTATCGCTGCAATTCGCATTTGAAATTCGGCCTTGTACCCGAGCCATTGTAGACAATGGACGACTCGTTGCGAGATGAAATGGGCGGCCGGTCCGGGCTGCAAGGCACGTCCGGCCCGCCGTCGTGCGGCAAAAACCAGACTCGATAACGTGTTCCCTCTGTCGGCGTAACTCCCCTCAGATCAATGCAACCAACCTGGCCAGGGGAGATGGTTTCGGACAGAACGGCCCGCTTCTTATACTCGTCCGGGCTCATAATCTCGAGGCCCATAATCGGGGCTTTTTCCTTCGTAAGATTACGCAGACAAATCTCTTGTTTTGCAGATGCCGGTTGGGCATGGCACGACGAGCTCAAGCCAATACCAACGATTACGACGAGCTGGGATAGGTGGAGTCTTGCCGCGGTCAATTGCTGGATCAGCGTCACTTTGGTCCTCTGCACTTCGTTGTAAGCGGGAATTAGGCGGGTGGGAGCTGTTTGGAATCGTGAACGGACTTACCCTCGGCGGTGATAGCTCCTTATTCGCAATACGGTCTTTGTCGTGTGCTAGCGGTAACTACCTCACCTTTCGGCGACCGTGAATCGGCGGCCGACCCTTCGCTAAGAGATCATCGAGCTTGCCCTCGCGGTCGAGCGCATAGAGTTCGTCGCAACCGCCGACATGGGTGTTGCCGATGAAGATCTGCGGAAAGGTCGAACCTGCGCCAGCCCGCTTGTACATCTCGTCGCGATAGGCCGCATCGCTGGCAATGTTGAATTCGGTGAAGGCCGCCTTCTTGCGGGTCAGCAGCGACTTGGCCGCGCTGCAGTAACCGCAGCCCGGGCGGGTGTAGATTTCAATTGCAGCGGTCATGGCACGCTCGGTTGTGATCTTGCTCGGGTTCGCTGAGAATCGACGCGATCGCCGTCGTCAGATTTCTCGGGTCCTTGAAAATCGCCTCGCCCTCTGCAGCGGGACCGGAGGCATCTCTGCCGAGGAAGTTGCCGCGCGTCGTTGCAGCAGCGCAGGCGGCGAGCCGCGAGGTGAGGCGCGGTTCTTGGACCGTGCCCCGGGGCTGATGAGTGACATCAGAGCGGCACCAGGTCTGGACAAGTTCATCCATTCGAGCGGTCATAACTGCTTTCCATGTCCTTCATGTTGACGGTGTTGGGCCAAGCTTAGCAACCGCCATGCCACTGCCTGTCAGGGGCAAAATGGGCGCGTTTGGAAGTAGCGTGCGCGCACAGCTCAGCAGAGCGGTGTTGAAAACCCTACAGCACCGCAGAGCGGTGTTGAAAACTCTACATCACCGCGCATCAACAGACGCCGCGTTCGGTCTTCGTGATGACGGTCAGCCGCCGCATGTCCTCGTCGCGCTTGAGCTCCACGACGATTGCGCGTGGGAATTTGCTGAATAACTGTCCACGCTCCGCAACGTCGGAACCCCGACCGGAGCGGCAATAGCCGCGCAGATGTTTGGGTGCAAAATCGATGCGCGACATCGGCAAGAATTGTGAGCACTGGCCGCTCTCGCTACACGCCGAACCAGCGCAACAGCCACACGCACTCCAGGATCAGATCAACCGCATAGCCGATCGTGCTCTTGGACTCACCAATCCAGTTCTTGTTGACGAACCCGGCCTGATCATCGCCGGCCGCCAAGGCGCTCGTGCGGCCAGCTCGCTGGAGCAGCCTCACTTTGCTCTCTGCACTTCGTTGTGAGTGGAAACGGGGGACAGCCATGCGATGCGCTCCCACTGTTCGTCGCTCAACCAAAATAAATTCTTACGCACGATCCCAATCCCTTCCAAAACGAATCAGGATCGTATTCTCTCTGCAGAGAAATTAATGAGTTCTGACCCTAATGAACTGCGGTTTTCCCGGCAATGTTCGCGAGCTCGAAAATTGCGTGCAGCGGACAGCGACGCTCGCCGCTGGACCATCGATTGTCAGAGACGAGTTCGCGTGTTGCCACGGCCAGTGCCTTTCCGCGATTCTGTGGAAGAGCGCTTCGGATGAGAAGCCGCTGCACCCAGGCCCAATTGTCGCTGCGCCCGCAAGGCCGGCCACAATCCAGGCTGGTCCGTCCGGCGCAGTTACGGTTCCCCCTTAGGCAGCGAGCAGGCGCCACTAGCGCCTGCCGGCACACCTCTCGTCAGCGGTGCGAATATGGTCGATCGCGAGCGTGTTATCGCGGCCATGGAGAGGTCCGGCTGGGTGCAGGCAAAGGCGGCGCGGCTGCTTGGAGTGACGCCGCGTCAGATTGGCTACGCCCTGCGGAAATGCAAGATCGAGATCAAGCGTTTTCTGAAAGGACGGTGGCCTGAGCGCGCCAAAGGAGCTCGTGTGACTTGAACGATGCTCTGCTATACGTGCGAGCTTTGCGTCGCAAGGCGAGCTGAAGGAGAGCCGAGCTCGAAGGAGACCGTATCAACGGTCCGGACGGAGAGGTCGATTTGTTTGTGAGAAGCATCGTCGAGTACAAACTGGCTCAGTTGGTCACAGTTTCTGGTGAGCGCTGCAGCGCACCTATTCGCAGAGTCTAGGCGATCCGCGTGTGTGTTGAAGCGAACAAGGCCGCGTACCGGTTCAGGCGGCGCTCTTATCGGTCAATCAGCTGGTGTTCACGGTGCTGTCGCATTCGCGACGAATGTCGTAATTGCGGCGCTGGGGAACGGTACATGACAGTTTCATGACACGTGCACAAACCCTTGTGTTGCTGCCCGTTTTCGAGATCGGCGCAATGGTACAACACTTGCTGTTGGTTTGCCGGCCAACGCAATGCTGGAGGAGCCCATGCACAATGTCGTCTGCATCAAACAGGTCCCAGACTCCGCGCAGATCCGTGTGCACCCCGTGACCAACACGATAATGCGCCAAGGGGTGCCGACCATCATCAACCCCTATGATCTGTTTGCCTTGGAAGCCGCGCTCGAGCTGCGCGATAAATTTGGTGGCGAGATCACCGTTCTTACAATGGGACCGCCGTCGGCGGAGGACTCCTTACGCAAGGCACTGACCTTTGGCGCCGATCGCGCCGTACTGCTCACCGACCGCTGCTTTGCAGGCGCGGACACGTTGGCGACAACTTACACGCTGGCGACTGCTATCCGCAAGATCGGCAAGGAATACGGCCAGCCCGACCTCATCTTTACTGGCAAGCAGACCATCGATGGCGATACCGCGCAAGTTGGGCCCGGCATCGCGAAGCGGCTTCAAGTGCTGCAACTCACCTATGTCGCCAAGATCAGAGCCCTCGATCTCACCGCGCGCACCATTGAAGCGGAGCGGCGCTCAGAAGGCGGGGTCCAGGTGCTGCGGACAAGACTGCCCTGTCTTATCACCATGCTGGAGGCGACTAACCAGATCCGCCGCGGCACCATGGCGGACGCTTTGCGTGCCGCCCGGGCCCTCATCGTGAAATGGAGCGCCCAGGACGTCGATGTCGAAGACGTCTCAAAATGCGGTCTCAAAGGCTCGCCGACACTCGTCAAGCGCGTTTTCGCGCCACCTGCGCGCGCTGAGAAAGCTGTGCTGGTAGACCCTGCCGAGCAGCCGGCAGAAGCGTTGATTGAAGCCATGTTCAAGCACCAGCCTAGGCTGGAAGCCGACCTTGCAGCCCTGACCGGCGATATCTGATCCGAAGCACTTTTATCGATGAGCACTGCAATAATAGTTCCCGCGTCAAATGGGGGAGCTCGTGCCGCCGGCAAGAAGGAGCGGGCGGAGCATTTTAAGATCTGCAATCACCTCTGGCTCTGCATCGAGCAGGCGCTAAGGCAGATGCATCTCCTGTTCGGCAACTGATGGGGACCGATCGCACGACAAGCTGAAGGTCGATGTCGCCGGCGTCGCGCTCGGCTCCGAGCGCCACGCGATGCGCAATGCCACGTTCGCACCCCTCTTACGGCGCCAACATTGTCTACAAAGGTGCCTCCCTGAACAAGAGAGAAGGGTCATGATTGAAGAGAGGTTCGATGCAATCGTGGTTGGCGCTGGAATGGCCGGCAACGCGGCGGCGCTGACCATGGCCAAGCGCGGCATGAAGGTGCTGCAGTTCGAGCGCGGCGAATATCCTGGATCGAAGAACATCCAGAGTGCAATCCTGCACGCGGATATCCTGGCCGAGCTAATCCCGGACTTCCGTAAGGACGCACCGCTCGAGCGTTATCTAGCCGAGCAGCGGTTCTGGATGCTGGATGACTGCTCTCTTATCGGTCTGCGCTATCCTTTCGACGATTTCAACCACGAGCGTTCGCACCGCTACACTATTCTCCGCGCCCATTTCGACAAATGGTTCTCATCCAAGGTAAGGGAGGCGGGTGCCACAGTCCTGTGCCAAACCACCGTTACGGAACTAGCACAGAACCGCCGCGGCCGCGTCATTGGTGTACGTACCGACCGCCAAGATGGCATCATCCACGCCGATGTGGTAGTGCTCGCCGAGGGCGTCAACGGCTTGCTCGGCACGCGTGCGGGCTTGCGCGACAGGCCGGAGCCCGACCAGGTTGCGCTGACGGTGAAAGAAATGCACTGTTTGCCCCGCGAGGCCATCGAAGGCCGTTTCAATCTCAAGGGCAACAAAGGCGTCGTGATCGAGGCCGCCGGCAACATCTCGCACGGCATGACAGCCATTGGTTTCATCTACGCGAACAAGGAGAGCCTTTCACTCGGCATCGCCTGCCTTGTCTCCGAGTTCCAGCGCACCGGCGAAACACCTTACGAACTACTCGACCGGTTCAAGCGTCACCCATCGATCGCACGCCTAATCGATGGCTCGAACTTTGGGGAGTATTCCGCACACCTCATTCCCAAAGGTGGCTACAACACCATACCGAGGCTCTATGGCAAGGGCTGGTTGGTGGTCGGGGCTGCCGCCAACGAAGACGCCAACGCTTCGATGACCTCGGGGAAAATTGCGGCAGAAGCGATCTTCCGGGCGAAGTCGCGCGGCGATCTCATAAGATCGGATAGCCTTTCATTATACAAGAAGATGTTGGATGAGTGCTTCAATCAATCGAAAAAGCATGCCATGCTCGCCCCGCTGCATACGCAGCCGGAAAACTTTCGTCTCACGTATCAGCAGCTCGTCTCGAAGGCGATACAGAACTTCGTTCGTGTCAACAACGCGCTGGAGGCGGAGAAATCGACCTTGTCAGCACGGCGGCCGTGGTGGTCATCAGGATAGACGCGAGTCGCTAACGGAAGCTCGGCAGATCGCTTCGCTAGCGAGAGGCCCTCGTTGCGTTCGGCATAGGCTCGAAGACGATCATCAACGTTCCGACGACGCCAACAACTGAGAAAAGATGATGTCGATGGGCAGGTCACGTCCGCCTGCATCAGCCGCACAGTGCGTCGATACTGGCCCAGGGCGGGTGGAGACAGCGGTGGTTGGGTGAATGAATCGGCATAGAGCACCCCCGGCAGGATGTAGACACGTGGCTTGGTAGCTGGAGCGCGGTCGAGCACCCGGTTGATCATCGTCCGTAGAGCGCGAACATGGGCACCGCGCTGAATTAGCCAGCTAGCCAATGACGTGGCTTGTCCGCTTAAAGATCTGTCAGCTGGCTCAGGCTGCGACGGACTTGGCAACTTTTGACGGCTCGGCGGTCCCGAGATAGACGGTGAGCGCCGCGATGATGCCGAGCACGGCTGCCAACATCAGCTAGAGGCCGGGTGAAGCCTTGTCATCGGTGCGGTCAATCAGCCAAGTCGAGGCGGATGGCGTAAATGTGCCAAACAACGCGGCCGCAAGTGCGAAGGCAAGGGAGAAGCAGGTAGTGCGCACATGGTTCGGCACGATCTCGACAAGAGCGCCTAGCATGGCACCGCTATAGGTACCGAAGTAGAACGAGAACATCATCTCAACTGCCAGCATCTTGCCGAAAGTGGGGCCGCTTACCAACAGTACAATGCCGGATAGGTAGTCACTAACGCAAGCCCGGCAATTGTTAGCAGAACCGGCTTGCGGCCGATCCGATCAGAGACGGCGCCGCCGATGGGGTTCCAGATGAAGTTGGTCAGGGCGACCAAGAGCGTCACTAAGAGCGCATCCTGGGAGGACAGCTTCAATACGCTCTTGCCAAATGTAGGCGTGTAAACGGTGACCAAATAGAAGGTCGTTGTTGTCAGGACCGCGATCATCATGCCGAGAATAACGATGCGCCAGTTGGCGAGTGCCGAGGCAAAGACCTCCCGGACCGTGGGATGTTTCTTCATTGCGAGAAATTCCGGCGTTTCCTCCAGCGTCCGGCGCAGGAAGAAGATAAGCGGAGTGATTAGGCAGCCGAGAGGCCATGCATGTGCTGACTCATAACCCTATTCCACAGCAGGGCTTCCTGGCGCAGCACGGCGCCTTTCGGCCGCCCTGTTGTGCCAGAGGTATAGACGATCAGAAGCGGGCAGGACATGTCCGCCTCCGGATTGCGTCCATTACCGCGGCCTCTGTCCAATAGGCCATCCCACTTGCTGCCACCGAGCGGCGCAAAGTCGAAGCTGACGAGGAAAGTATCCGGCAATTGCTCTGCTAACTCGGGCAGAAGACCCTCGAAGGCGTGTTCAAGCACCAGTACTTTGGCAGCGGAGTCGGACAGAATGAAAAGCTGCTCGGCGACCGCAAGCCGCCAGTTCAATGGCACGAGCATTGCGCCGAGCCGCGCGCACGCATAGAGCAGCACCAGATAGTCAGGTCGATTAAGGCTAAGGATCGCGATGCGATCGCCACTTCCGACACCCAGCTGGCTTTTTAGGGCGCGCGCGACCTGCTCGACCCTCTCATTGACGCGGGCGTAGCTCAAGGTTTCGCCTTCAAAATGAATTGCAGGCTTGTCGGGAGCAAACGCCGCGTTGCGCTCAATCAGCGTGCAGAGATTTACCATCAATCGTCCAGTTCGTCTTAGGCTTGTACAGTATCTCTCTCCCAACGGCATCAGGGCCAAGCACTCCCAACCCGCTTGGCAGATCAGGATTACGTCGTCGCTTGCCTTGCTTTTAATCCGCGAGCTGCGCAATCCAACAAGCTTGTAGTGTCCGGTCAGAATGATCGCAGCTTGCGAGCTCCTGAACAGCGCGAGAAGCTGAAGGGACCCGTGCAGGACAGAGGTCTGCGCCGCTCTTTACGTTCCCTGGTCGACGTAAGCTCCGGTTTCGCCAAAGTCGGCTCAAGCGTATTGCCTGGATACAAAAGATTTGAGCGCCGCGCTTTTGATTTGCTTGTGGTAGCCGAATCGAAAATGGAATCTTGCTCAAGTACTGCTCGAGAGGAGCTGCATGCACCTGACGATGGTGATAAGAGCACCACGACGACGTTTTCTTACGCGGCTTTCGCAATACTGGCTCGCCGCACATATAGGGGATTGCCCGATCTCCATTCTTAAAGCCAACAATCGCCCGACATTGGCCTTCAGTGTGATCGACTAGCAACACCTTCTTGGCGCCGTCCCGTTTTTTCACGTTGCCGCTCCGAGGTACCGTGCATTCTTGAAATGTCGCGCCAATCTTGACGAGCGACAATGGTCGCAGAAGCTTGTTGAATACTTCTGGAGCCGGGTCGATCTTTGTGCGTTTCCGCGATTTGCCGGCATACGAGCTCCCAGGTGAACTGTGCGGACAGAACTTCTTTCGGACCTCTGATACAAGAAAGCCGGCACGCGATCTACTTTGACGTCATACAATTTGACGTTACGTACGCTTCAAGCCCTCTTTTAAGATTGCTCATGTGAATATGTCCAAACTCGTCGCGCCAGGAGTGCGATCAAAGAAAGCGAAAAGCAGCCCCATTCCTCAAAAAACTCGGAGAGCGGGTTGCTACGCCGAGATCTTAAGGAGCCGCTAAGCTGACACGTTCTCGTGACTGTTGCTCTCGCCGCACGCATGCTGCTCGCCTCTAAGTGATGGGAAATTGAGCACCACTTCCATGCAAGGCACGAAGTTGCGAGATGCGAGCGACCTCTTGGTGAATTGAAGCGCTTCGCCTTAGAAATCTCCTTTGATGGGTGCGAAAGACCAGCCGTACTTGGGGGCGCTGCCGTCATCTTCGTGTAGGGTCCGTCAGAAGTGTGATCGCCTAAGAGCGGCAAGGCAAAGGTCAACCATCAATAGGGACCATGGCATTGTCCTGGTCTAGTGGGGTGAGTCCTCTCGAGGCTAGACAATTAGCCGTCACTGCGCCTTTCAAGACCCTTGAACCTATGTAGATCGAAGGGCTCCGCCAGGTGCGCGCCGCATTCTGACGGCTATTCTATGATCATTATTAACCCGAACTTTGTGGCTCGGAAGATGAGGCTAGCCGCAGTTCGTGCCTAATAGCTGCGGGGCAAGGAAACTGCACTCACCCGTGCGGTAACGTTCGAAGCTGGCGCCGGAAGTTGATGAGTGGAGTGCCTTGACCTGGTCGCGTCGCGACAATGCGGCCCATAAAGATCCCATGGGTGCCAACGACTTGGTGGCGATGCAAAACGCATTCAAGCACGCACACTGCGCTTTGCAGAATCGGTACGTCGAGAACGCCCTGATCCCACGCCGCAGTATCGAAGCGGTCGACGCCGTTGGCACCATCCCGGCCAGCGAAACGCAGTGCGATGTCCCGCTGATCGCCACCGAGAAGGCTAACGCCAAATCGGCCGTTTGCGAGTATCGCATCGTGAGTCTCAGAAGAGGCATTAATACCGACCAGCAAGCAGGGCGGTTCCATACAGATGGAGGTAACAGAACCTACCGTTAACCCGCGCCGTCCCAGGGCTGTTCCGACCGCTACAATGGCGACGCCGCTCGCCAGATTTCCCATCGCTTGCCGAAACTCGATCGGGTCGATGGATTTAATTTTGTTCGTGCTCAGCGACGTTGGCAACTCGTAGCCAACTTCCGGACTGGTGTTCGATTCCGTGGGTTTACGATGCGGTGATTGCTTGATTGGCGATCGCAATCGCCTTTCTTGCCCGCCGGTCGTGAGGAGAGGGCGCTTTCTCGCGGAAAGAAGATGCTGATCTAGCGTCGTGTGCAGCGAGTCCCGCAACTCGGGTGGGATCGAATTGTCTGTATCGATCATCTCCCGAAATTTCCGAAGCACGAGTTCGAATTTTGCGATGGATCCGAGTTCTGTGATCATTCGCGAGGACATCATTGTGTTTCTCCTTTAACGCGACAGCACGCAAGCGAGCCCCGCTGGCGTATCGGCGATCTCGGCCGGACGCGTTGCTGGGGCTTTCGCTGTCAGCGCGGTCTGCTATCGGGTGGCGCTCCAGCCGCGGTCAGCTCGGCAGAGAATGCTACGAGACACATCCTCCGCCGCGACAAGCGCGTGGCGCCTGCGCTTTGCTGGTTAGCAATTGTCGTCTCGAAGCTGCGCAGGTTGCGGTTGTCGATTCCAGAACGGAGGGGCAGGGCTCGATCGAGTGTCAGCCAGTCGTGGATCTCGACCAGGTGCCTTGCGCCAGAGTGGCGGCTTCGATGTCGCGGGCAGCGCTGTCGTTCAACGCCGCCCCGACGACTAGGATGCACTGCGCGCCATCGGCTCGCGTCTTGGCCACCTAGTAGGTGTCGAAGATGAAGTCCTTGCGTCGCACCGGCAGAGTTGTCGCCGCGCTCGACAACCATGTAATCGAGATGCCCCAGGAAAGGTGGCTTGTCTGTCAAGGCCCAGAGACAGCATGCGCTGGCCGCCTCATAGGCTTTCGCAAGTAAGAGCGGATCGAAGTCGGCGCGAATGTGGCCCCTGGAGGACGAGCCTTTCTTGATTTCGGTAGTGAGGGCGTACTCACCTGCCGCGTGCCTATGGCGGATCACGCTGATGAAGCCGCGTGGAGCCGGCGCATGGGCTGCGCGCGCTTCTACTTCTGAAAATGGCTGCGCGCGCTTGATCGCTGCGACTTCTTCGCGCTTATAGGCTTCGATTTTGGTCAAAATGTCCGACATCAGCCAACTCGGCTGTCAAGCGTTGGAGACCGCGATGAGGCGTTCAATCGCGCCGCCGCGGCACCACTATCAATCGATTTCTGCCCAAGGACGACGCTTTCCTTCAAAGTTGTGGCGCGACCGGCCACGATCAATGCGGCGGCCGCGTTGAGAAGCGCGACATCGCGATACGGGCTGGGCGTGCCGTGGAGCACGTTTTGCAGCGCGGCCGCATTCGCATCGGCGTTGCCACCCTTCAGGTCCTCGCTGTCACAAGGGGGAAGGCCGACGTCTTTCGGCGTCACCTCGAAGGTGCGGATTTCACCCGTCTGCAGCGCGCCAACAAACGTCGGGCCGGTGAGGGTGATCTCATCAAGTCTGTCAGAGCCGTGCAGGACCCAGACAGAATCAGCGCCGAGAGTTTTCAGGACCTGGGCCAAAGGCAGCACCCATTTTCGCGAAAACACTCCGACGATCTGTCGCTTCACGCCGAGCGGATTGCACAGTGGTCCGAGCAGATTGAACATGGTGCGGGTCGCGAGCTCAACCCGGGTCGGGTGGACGTGCTTCATGGCGGGATGATGAGCTGGCGCAAACATGAAGCCAATGCCGGCTTCGTGCACACAGCGAGCAATCTCGTCAGGGGCGAGGTCGATCCTCACGCCAAGGGACGCCAATACGTCAGCGGCGCCCGAGCGCGAGGACAGGGCAACGTTGCCATGTTTGGCAACCGGTACGCCAGCGCCCGCGACGATGAAAGCGGTGCAGGTCGACACGTTGACCGAACCAGAAGCGTTGCCGCCCGTGCCGACGATGTCAACGGGATCGTGCGGCGCAATGACTCGCAGCATCCTACTGCGGATCGCCGAAGCCGCGCCGGTGAGTTCTTCCACCGTCTCGCCGCGCACCCGCAGCGCCATCAGGAGCCCGCCCATCTGCGACGGTGTAGCCACCATGCTGTCGACGGCGAATGCCGTTTCCCCGCGGGTCAGCGTAGCCCCTCTGGCAACTTTGCCAATAAGCGATTTGAGGTCATCCATCGAGCAGCTTTCAATTGTACATTAGCATTCGTGCACACAGCACCTGGTTTCCGCTGCAGCCAATACCCCCCAATTTGAGCGGCGTCGCAGAGCTTCGGTCATTGCCGATTTGTACCGGCAAATCAACGGAGGCATAAGGGCCAGGCATTTCGCTCGTTGATCCTGAGACCACTCTGTACACGAAGATACAAGCTGCCACTCTATGCACCAAGCTGCGATTGCAACTGCCACGAGGACGGAAATCATGATGAGATTTTTCAATATTTGGAGAGGCCAGAAGAACAGGACTGCGATCGTAGCGGAGAGTTGTCATTCGTGCGGACGGATGTCACCTCGCCACAACCGACGCCCCGTCGGGTTGTATCGTGTAGGCTCGGTCATTGTCAGTTCCAAGCCTACAACCTGACACTAAGTAAGATTCAAGCCCTTGAATGGTCTTGCTGAGCGTTAGTTCAACTGTGACATCAGTCGCGATTGTCGAAGTCGTCATCGCCGCCTCCAGGCGCCACCGTCTCCCGCTGCAGGAATTGCGGGGTATGATGACGCGACTCGCGCGGCGCCGGCCGCTCGGACGGGTCTCGGCCTAGCTTCGACTGCAGCTCCACAAGATCAGTGAAAACATCGGCCTGCCGGCGCAAATCGTCGGCAATCATCGGCGACTCGGTTGAAATAGTCGAGATGACCGTGACTCGTACACCGCGGCGCTGCACCGCCTCCACGACGGAGCGGAAGTCGCCGTCGCCGGAGAACAGCACCATCTGGTCGATATGATCCGCGAGCTCCATGGCATCGACCGCGAGCTCGATATCCATGTTGGCCTTGAGCTTGCGGCGGCCGGAGGCGTCGATGAACTCCTTGGTTGCCTTGGTAACGACGGTGTAGCCGTTGTAACCGAGCCAGTCGATCAAGGGCCGAATCGACGAATATTCATGATCCTCGATGATCGCGGTGTAGTAGAAGGCGCGCAACAGCGTGCCGCGGCTCTGGAATTCCTTGAGCAGGCGCTTGTAATCAATGTCGAAGCCGAGCGCTTTGGCGGTCGCGTAAAGATTAGCGCCATCGATAAAGAGCGCGATTTTGTTTGAAGAGGATGACATCAGTGGATTACTAGCTCGAGTTGGTGTTCGCTTTTGACGCGGCGGAGACGATAGGCATTTTCAGAAGGAAGATCGCTACATTCTGAAGACGCCGTGAGTGGCGCCTCAATGGGAGTATTAACGGAAGCGCTAAGAACGATTGCGAGCGCGTTTCTGGTGTCGACCGGATCAAGAATGCCGTCGTCCCAGATTTCGGAGGTTGCATAATAGGCGCTCGATCGTTCCCGATACTCTTCGAGAATAGGCTCTCGAATGGCTGCTAACTCCTGCTTAGAGAGGCGTCCACCCTCACGGGCCAACTGTCTTGCCTTGACATGGGTGAGCACGCCTGCCGCTTGCTCCGCGCCCATCGCAGAGATCTGAGACTGCGGCCAGGTGAACATAAATCGTGGGTCGAAAGCCCGTCCCGCCATAGCGTAGGTTCCCGCTCCGTGGGAGCCATTGCAAACGACTGTGAATTTGGGCACCGAGGCACCAGATACGGCCATGATCATCTTGGCGCCATCTTTGGTGATACCACGCCTTTCACGGCTCTGGAGTGGCTCGATAGATAGAGGCTTTCGCATGAGCTTGCGAAATAGTCACCCGTACCCGACACGCTAATGTGCATGTGAGCGCCGCCAAGCTCCTCGGCAGAAACTGTCTCGCCCGTGGCAGCTTTCACGACTGGAGGGCCACCGAGAAAGATCGCGCCCGTGCCCTCAACGATTATGTTGTAGTCACTAAGCGCCGGGACGTAGGCCCCTCCTGCGGTGCAATGTCCCATTGCGATGGCGACCTGCGGCACTCTGATCTTCGAGAGAATGGATTGGTTGCGAAAGAGTCGTCCCGCGTAGTAGCGGACCGCGAAGAACTCCGCCTGCAAAGGTAGGAATCCGCCGGCGCAGTCGCACAGATGAAGGACGGGGAGACGATTCTCGATCGCTATGTCCAACGCCCGCACGATCTTCTTGACGAAGAGCGGATACCATGCCCCGCCATTCACGCTGCCATCGTCCGCGTGAATAATCACCTCGCGACCCGCCACAATGCCGATTCCGACGACTGTGCGGCGCCAGGAACCTCGCCGTCGTAAGCTTTGTTAGCGGCCAGCGTCGAAAGCTCGAGGAATGGCGTGTCGGGATCGAGCAAGGCATCGATCCGATCACGAACAATCAGCTTGCTTTGCCGCCGCAGGCGCTCAAGATCCCGTTCGGGACGGCTGAAGCGAGCGGCACGCTGGCGCTTGCTCAATTCGGCCGCAAGTCGTCTGTTGTGGAGTTCGTTCAGCCGAAATTCTTGCGACTTGACATCCACCAGAGAAGGGATCCGCTGCATCTCAGCGTCCTGCTTCCGACAGGGTAATCAGCACCGCGTCTCGCTCGAAGCTATCGCCTTGTTTAAAGTGAATCCGGTCGACGACGCCGTCATTTGGAGAGCGTATGACGGTTTCCAATTTCATGCTCTCAATCATCATCAGCGCCGTGCCTGCTGAAAGGGGTTGGCCGGGTGAAACCCTGGTGGTAACCGTCACGCCCGGCATCGGCGCGCCGGCCACTAGATGATCCGATCTCTCATTCGCTGAAGCAAACGATCGCAACAGGTCTCGGTAGCGCAAAATGCGCATCTTGCCGCGGAAATGCATATGAATCGTATCGCCGTCGATCGCGAACCTGACCGGCTCGGTTTCGCCGGAGATGGTAAGGAGGCCGCAACCGTCGCCCTGATGGGAGAATGATCGCTCCATATAAAGCCGGCCATCCCCGAAATGTCGCTGCGCTTCACTGCGCGCCTCTGCAATCGTGTCCTCCAGGCCATCAAGATCGCGCACGATCCGCATGCCCTTGCCGCCGCCTCCCGCGGATGGCTTCACCAGGATAGGAGCTCCAATCGAACTGGCCCTGGAAACGAAAGTCGCTGGATGGTCATCTTCGATCGCTGACCGCGCGACCGGAAAGCCGTTCCGCCGAACGAAGTTACGGGCGCGGATCTTGTCGCCCATCAGTTCGATGCTCTCCGGAGCCGGCCCAATGAACGCAATGCCGGCGTTCATCACGGCTCTGGCGAAATCCGCATTCTCTGATAAAAACCCATACCCCGGATGCAGCGCGCCTGCGTTCGCCTTACGGGCGGCTGCGATTATTTGCGCACTATCGAGATAAGCTGCGACGGGCGTACGGCCGCTGATGGGAATTGCCATGTCGGCTATGGAAACGGCAGGCGTCCGCGTATCGACATCGTGGTAGACGATTGCAGAGCGAAGCCCCAGTTTGCGCAACGTCTTAATGATGCGTACGGCGATCTCGCCTCTATTGGCAATCAGGACAGTGCCAAAGGATAATTTGGACATTCGTCTACTCAAAGGATTGCATGAGGTCGGGAGGCCCGACATTCGTAACTGAGTGACGTTGTTCTCAAGCACCACATCCGGTCACATGTCACAACGCCACATGCGGAGCTATTAGCACTGCTGATGAGGAGGGGAGCTAGTCCGGAGGCGAGCGATCGAAGATGCCGGTTCGTTGTCGGAACCTCATCTCGGGCCTGCCTTTCCTTTATCAGTGTATCGGACTGACATCACGTAGCGACATTGGTCACTTAAGCTTGTGAACTTGGCTTTTAGACAAGCAGTGATGGCATCCGCATCCGGTATGTGGCCGCTACAAAACCGAAACACGTCCGGTGTGCAAGCCTGCCGCTCCTCCGCTGTCGCCGGCCGGTCTTGGGCTCCCGCCCGATCGCTGCATAGGGCTGCGGTCGTCGCTAGAGCAATAACAAATACTGCGGCACGAGGACGTGCTCTGAAGATCCAACACCAACGCTTACTTCGAGTCACCATATCGTCTCCTAGTCCGTACATATTGCGATACTGCGCTTTCTGCGGCGATGCGCAATTTCACCGGTCGACGCGAAACAGGCCAGAACCGTTGAAAGCACCGATGGCCACGGAAGCCCTTGCCGGTCTGCGCACCCATCGCCCCGGCTCGGTCCGCCACGTTGTTACCTGAACCACTACAACCAAAAAGCTGATCAGTTGCAGCTGGACCGCGAGAGATATGAGCATGTTGAGCTTCCGATGTTTGGCCCCAGTTTGCAGTCAGCTTTGCTAGAAGCTGGAAGCCGAGCGATGAGATCAAAGCCACGAAACGAGAAGGACGAAAGAAGCAGTGCGGCGCGGCTTAAAGAAGGTCGTTGATAGCTGATCGACCACATGCTGAGCCACATCGGTCCAGACGATCCGTCACCTGCAATCTATCTGGCCAAGCGGATCGTTGCTGGATCCTCGGACCCTCTTGGGCCTTCAGCCTAAGCGTTTGAGACATTCGCAATTGTACTACCTGCTAGAACGATTGTGCGATCCCAAGGCCCGTCGCACTGTTTTGAAACCCTACAATCTGACGTTACGTACGATTCAAGCCCCCTTGGAAGCAGACGTGTGAATATCTTCAAACTCGTACTCCAGAAGCATGTGTCACAATCTAATGAGAGAGGCTAAACTTGAGCCGAAATCGCAGCTCACCTCACTTAGAGGAGGAGGCTTGAGGCGATTTCGCGCACGGCGCGGCCCGGATCCGCAGCTGTCGACTTGCCTGCGCTCCTTGCTCCAGCGCCTGCCGCAACATTGAATGCATGCAGATCTCGTATCTGTCGCTGCGCGGGCTTTCGCTTCGGGATTAGCAGCACGCCATTTGGGCAACGGTCGTTCGCCTTTGCCGAAGTTGATGCTCGAGCAGAATATCGCCGGCATTCGCGACAAGCGGATGCTTGGTGCTGGTCGCCAACTACGTGACGTCATATACTTACTCCCCCGGTAGAAAGGCGCCAGTGCTCAATCACGCGTTCATGCTGAAGATCGGCGTGCGGACGATTGGCAGCTATTCGATCGGTACTCCCAAGACAGACCGTCTCTCTCTGCCCTCGTTGTTCGAATCGCAATCCTGCTTTCTTGGCCCAGCCATTGCATATCGACCTACATGAAGCCGAGAAACCCATTGTACGGTCCGCAACATTGGCGCCAGCGGGCGGAAGCGACGCGGGCCAAAGCAGAGTCGCTTGCCTGTCCCAAAACCAGAGACAGGCTATTTAAGGTCGCCGAGGAATATGAGCGGCTAGCCCGGCGCGCAGAAGAAGGGCAGTGGTCAAGTGAGTACCGGGACCCAGAGTCCAATCATTCCTAATGTTTTCGTTACTACTTCAAAGTCCGTGGTGGCTCGGGCTCGGAGCGGCGAAAGTGTTCCGGTGGCATTTATCCGCCAATCTGCCCGCATGTCCCTCAATCAATGGAATTTGTCCTCGACGTCGAGATCCTGGCTATCCTCGCTGACCTACTTCAATCCATCGTGTTGAAAGCCCCGAGCGGTACGAGAGAAAATCTAGAAGCTCTCGTCTAGGACACGGTGCTACCCAGATCGGGCAGGGAAACGGATAACGGAAACTATATCCGGAGCAGATGGACCCGTACGCACGCCGCGCCTTCAAATAGGAAGCCCGGCTCCATTAAGAGGCTGGATGGCTATTCATCATCGGTGGTTTCTGGGCGGCACGTAGTTTGCAAGACGTGCTCTGTGGGCGACACGGTCTTGAGCCGGGCCGATCCCCACCGGCCCGACGCACCTCGTACCGGGAAGCGTGCGTCGGGCTTTTTCATTTCCAACATAGGAGACACCCGTCCAGGTCGTATTTTGCCGCTTGTCGGATAACCGACACAGCCGCGCGATTTCTATCTGCATTGAGGGATTGGAACATTGTCTCGCGACAAAACCACTTCTTGCAGTTCTGAAATACGAACGTGGGAATAAATCTCCCGGCCTGTAAAACATTCTAGCGGGGTTCGAACGTGTTTTTGATGCAGAGTGCGGTGGGTGCGCGGCGCCTGCTGCTGACGGAACTCCTGATGATTCAAAGAAGCAACGCGTGGCGGAATCTCAACACACCGCGAACGCGGTCGTGAAACGAAATGCGGATGTGCCGATCGTTGAACATGAAGGCGTTTATCCGCGCTGCGGCAAGCCGAAGAAACTTGGTCGAGGTTCGCATGCTTTGCGACGCGTGCCTGTGGCGATCCAGTCGATGCAGGTAAATGGATGGTTTGCTTAAAGCGCCAAAGAAGTGATGCGCGCCAGCAGTGACCCGACCGGCGGTCTTGATCATCCCTTGCAGCGCTCCGCGCGTTTGACGATGTACGAACTGTGAAAATGAGTTCTTGTGCAGCCGCGGCAGCACGCTTCACCACTTATCTGGGGCCTACGTCATTCGTCCGGGGCGCTGTTCTTCCGGCGTGTTCAGCTCAGTGTGTTGGCACAGTCTGTTGAAAGGCGTGAATAGCGTCGCGTACTACGGACGAATCAAGATCGGCAGTCCCGTCAGCCTGGGAGTGACGGGTGGCCACCATCAGGCACGTGTCAGTGTTTCTGAATCGTCGCCCCCTTGGCAGCGGCCCGCCAACCTGACGCGCAAGTCGACGGCCCTCGAGCTTTGCCGAGTGCGGCCGCGGGAATGCCTAGCGATCTTGAGCACCGCGTGTCATGAGATGCGAGCGGTCGAAAATAGACGGATCTGGCTCGTCCGTTCGATGACACGTTTGTTCGATGCCCGACAGGTCTGTTGATGGCCGAAAGTCCCCTCGTAATGTGGAAAATGGGCGCACTATTACCAATGCTGCAGTATCGCTCGGCGGCTGGCCAGCTGGAGGCATAGTATCGAGTTTTCAAGCGGCACATCATTTGCAGGATCATCTTGGGCATGGATCCCCACATGCCCCAACCAGCCCGGGTTGTGGGCCCGACGCATCTGTTCTCCTGGGTGCGTCGGGCTTTCCTTGCTGTTTCGGCAGGCAACAGATTGCCGGATCAAATCGCCAGACGCTGTTCTACCCACGGCGTGCCAATGCGAAATTTTCGCAACAGAAAGGCCGCGGGAGACCCGGGGCAATCCGGGCGCGCCATCACAATGAGTGATCGGCGACACGTGCTTAGTATGTTAAGAGCGCAAATCCGCCCTCATTGTTGATTCATCGTCGCGTTGCTTGGCGGCCCTGCTGTAAGTCCAGACTACGGCTCCCTTATTCGAGCTGCCGGTCAGATGAAACGATGCAAGAAGCAAGCGGACCCCCGGGGGGAGATCGCGGGGTAATAGCGCCGGTTGAACGAGTCGCTTCAAGACGCGTGCTCGCCAACATCAATAGTCTCGGTATCAATACTCTGGGAGAGCTTTTCACCCGGGTATTTGGGGATACCCCTGGGCTAAGATGAAGACGATCGCGCTTTCCGAAACCCGCATCTTGAGCCAGCAGAGCTATTTGGACGGCGATGCCGCCAATTTCGGCCAGCAGCGCGCTGCGGTGGGGTGCTCGACGCCAACACCAGTCCAGCGGCTTGGAAGACAAATATTTTCTGGTGAAGGCCAGCAACTCGCCACAGGCATCTTCCGGAGCGCGTCAGAGTCGGGAGGGGCGTGCAGATCCTGCTAGCTCAGGACTGCTAACCAGCGCCATCTCGCTCATAAGAACGCCCTGACAATCCAGTAGATACCTGCCCAGAGCAGCGCGTTGATCAGGATCGCCAGAAGAGGCCAGAAATTCCATCTCGTCCGCGTTTGCGAAGCATCAGGACACAATGCGATATTGGCTCTGCCGCCTTCAATTACGCGCGGTCTTTGTTTGCACCAGTGCGTCATTTCGTACCGTAGTTTTGGGTTGAACTAGTTGGTCAGCGCCACCGCCAGTGTCACAGCAAAGAAGACCACCAAACCAGGCGAGTAGCGCCGGGCGCCCCTCGGAACACGGTCGTGAGACTGCTAAGCCTAATCATGTGGAATGGCGCGCCTGCGTGGTGCGGGTGTAGTGCCGATCCGTGCCGAAACTCAAGGCTCTCTCGTTACCGGATTGGTCTGCTTGATGCTCGCGGCGATCTCCTTAGTCGATTCGATAAAGTTGGTAACGGCTGTGACATCAATGTCTGCCGGTTGGGAAGCTAGGACCAGCTTCAATGTCAATCAGGGTCAATAGACCAAATCTCATTGCAAGACTCCTAGGACAGTGACCGGTGCGCTTCCTTTTTGCTGCAGCGGTTCTCATCTCAGCAATCGGCGTGCCGCACGAGAACGTGCTGTGTGCATCGTTGAAGAGAGAAGAACAATGTCGTTGCCGCGGCACCGGCGAGGATGACTTAGCTACCTAGTCAGGTTCCCCACATCGACTCGTCAACCGGACAAGGATCGTACGACAAGATAACAGTGAATGCTGACGGTCACCTGTCGTGCAGTCAAGCGGTCAGCACCTGCGGCGCGGCTTAGCGTGTTTTGTTTTGGGTGCCGCGCGCATCGTGCTAGCTCCATTGAAGCGCGCGTCTTGGTGGGCTCCTCGAGAGTGCTCGTTAGTGGATGCGGACAACCGGGCGGATCTCGCTGCTCCTGTCCTGGTGAAGAACCTCATTAACGGCACCGAGACCCTTCAGTGGGACCAATCGAACCCCAATTCTGATTTCCCAAGTACGCCACCGACCTGACGGTCCCGGAGCTGAATGAGACGGCCTATGAGCAGGTCGAGGTCGCTCCACGTCCCACTTCTCAACTTCGTCGCTAACGAGCAAGAGCCGGCAGGATGATGCCACGAACCACTCGTCCTTGCTGCGAGGCAAATTGGATTGATCAAGCCGGCATGCACGTTTTGCGAAGTTTAGCAGGTCCGCCGAGCTTTGCCCCGGTCCTCAGAGATTGCTATTGAAATGGAGCAGGGCGTTTCGGGGGCCGCTCGGCGTGATCAGATGGGCGAATGTCGCGGGTCAAGTTCTTCACGATAGCGTGCCGATCCGTGCGAACAACATCGCCGCTTCGGATGGTCCAAGCCCAACGACGCCGACGAAACATGCCGGTGGTGTCGGAATGTCCTGGTTGGTCGGTTTCCAGAGATGGAGGCAATACCGGCTGTTATTCACGTATTGCGATTGCGGCGGATGAAGTTGCATCACACATTCCTCTTCATCCCAAAACTGGTCTTTGACGAAGCACATCTCTTCCCAGTTCGGACAACGCCGCGCCGTCGAGACTGACACATGCTCCCACCCTGGGTGGACCAATCCAATGATCCTGAGTTTACATCCGCAAGGCCCTTGCACAAAGAAGTGACCGCAAGGACCTGAACCCGGCGCGCTTGCGAACTGGCCATATCGTACGCGGCCAGCCTCAAGTTTTTCCCCAATTTGCGCTCTCACGAGCCCTTCTCCGATTTGGAGATGCTTTTGAAATCGACGTAGACCACGTTGTCCTCCGAGTCCTTTTTTGCCTTCGAGAATTGCTGCGCAACGCCTGAGTACCGTCCCTCAGCTTGCACTGTCTTCTGGATCTTGAAAAACCCGCCAAGCAAACCATAGATGTAGCTCATCTCATTTTCTCCTACCAATGCCCGTAAGCACACGCGGCCAACCGCCTGATTCCGATGAACCGGTTCAGCATACGCGGTACGCCGGACAATTCCATCCCTTCAGCCTTGTCTCCATGAAGGTGTCAGCTTCCATACTTATCTGCTCGATCTGGTCACCCGCACGAGGCCGACCGCGTGCAACGGCGACGGGTAGATGAGGCATGGAGCTAGCGCCTTTTCGCATCGTCAAAGCTTGCCCTGGACTCGCTATGTAATCGCACTGACGGATCTATGCCCCTTGCTCTGCGTCATGGCTGACGAGGTGCTTAGGAAGCCGGGCCAGCCATGGGCCGGAAGGCCGCGAGATGCCGATCTGATGCTGCATCTCGATTAGTACTGCTCATCCTTAGCGCTTCGCTGCTCGCCGAGCCTCAAACAGTGGAATGCGTCATCTATGTGGCGGACTTTCAATTTGCGTTGAGAGCCCGAATAGAGGTCGCACTTGGCGGTGCACCACACGGCTGCAGGGCATCAGGCCGTTGAACGCGGCCGAAGTGAGTTACGGATTTGGAGGTACCTTAGTTGCGCGGCTCGGTCGCAGTTTCCAATATCTTTCTCGAGGATGCTTGATCCCTAAAGGTCGTATTTATTGGCACTCCCCTTTGGAAATGCTGCCGAGTGGCGGCGCTTCGTGTCTTCGTCGAGCAAATCGTGAGCGCCGGTACAGATCATCGGCACGGCGGACAAACCGGCGTTTAAACATCGGTGGAACCGCTAAGGCGAGGAAATATAAGACGCTTGAATCTCACCTAGCGTCAGGTTGTAGCACTGAAAGGAAGACCAAAACTGTACGACGCAAGCGTCTATTGCTCATTGGCAAATAAGATTCGAGCGGCGTGGTCCCGCAAAATTATCGGCGGCTTGCGAGAACATCGAATGGCAAGAGCCCTTTCTCGTGGAATGCGCGGGCCCATTGAGGCAGCAGAATAGGGGGACTTGCGCCGTGGATTGAGAACAAGATCCGTTAACAGCGGCCATTGCGAAGCCGTTCACTTGGGGGGATGACGTTGCCGAGGCGGGGGCATCTTAATGCTGGCAGATCGGACTCATGCTGTGGAAGGAAAGCTGGTCATAAGAGTGTTTGATCGAGCCTGGGAGTGAAAACGAAGGGAAAGAAAGTCATCGGCGAATCCATGCTGGAGCGCCGTGAGATTGGATCGATGAAATAGCCCGCCGTTGAGACGGCGCAGGTGTCTCGGCGTATCGTATTCAGCCGTATCCGTTTGAAGAGTTCGGAACTCGACACGAAGGCGCTCCCGTTTCCGCGGACGCGACGCGAAGCACAGGAGTTTACCTATCTTCAAAAGAGCCTGCCAGAACGTCTTGTGGCTCGCCGATTGCTCTGATCTTAAAACAGGCGGGGCGAAAGAACCGAAGTGCCGGGCCAACGGTCCTTAGTGCGGCGTGCCGAAAATAAGAGGCGGCACGCGGACCTAGAGCTCCAAGAGGTAAACGGATGAAGCTCGGATTGTTCTATGAACACCAGGTGCCGCGGCCTTGGGAAGAAGGTAGCGAACGAAAATTGTTCAGCGACGCGCTGAAGCAAATCGAACTCGCCGATCGTCTCGGGTTTGATTACATGTGGGAGGTCGAACATCATTTCCTGGAGGAATACTCCCATTCCTCTGCACCCGAGGTGTTTCTGGGTGCCGTTTCGCAGCGTACAAGTAATATCCGAATTGGTCACGGCATTTGCCTTTCCCCGCCGAACTATAACCATCCGGCGAGGGTCGCTGAGCGTCTCGCCACGCTCGATCTGATCTCTGGAGGGCGCGTCGACTGGGGAACCGGGGAGTCCGCGTCGCTGATCGAGATGTACGGCTTCGGGATCGAGCCTGACCGGAAGAGTGCTATGTGGCGGGAAGGCGTCGAGCAGACGGCTAATATGATGACGATGCAGCCGTATCCGGGGTATAACGGGCAATTGTTCAAAATGCCGACCCGCAACGTCGTGCCAAAGCCGGTCCAGAAGCCGCATCCACCGATCTGGATGGCGTGTTCCCGGCGCGAAAGCATTTTGCGTGCTGCGCGTAACGGAGTGGGGGCGCTGGTTTTTGGTTTCGTGGAAGCGTCCCAAGCGAAAGGGTGGCGCGACGAGTATTATCAGATCATCAAGTCCGACGAGTGCGTGCCCATAGGTCATTCGGTGAACGCAAATATCGCTACTCTCAATGGTATGATGGTTCATGAGGACGCCGAGGAAGCGATGCGTCGAGGACTCGATGGTTTCAAGTTCTTCGGCTATTCGATTGCGCATTACGCGGTGTATGGCGAACACCGTCCTGGGCGCACGGATTTGTGGCGGCGCTTTCAAGCGATCAAGGACGACATGAAGGAGACGCCAGGTTCGGGTAGCATAGGCCCGCCTCAGAGTGTTCGCGAGCATCTGGCGGCGTATGCCGATATCGGTATTGACCAAATGATCTTTATCCAGCAGTGCGGGATGAATAGGCACGAACATATCTGCGAGGCACTCGAGCTCTTCGCGAAAGAGGTGATGCCTGCACTGAAAGAACGTGAAGACGAGCGCGTCCGCCGTAAAGAAGAGGAGCTGGCACCCTACGTACAGGCTGCACTTTCCCGCAAGGCCTCGATGCCCGAGCTAAGCGAGTCAGACATCCCGAACATCGAATCGATCGGCATCGTGCTCGAGCGTTGCAAAGGGAAGGGCTACGCGTCGACGGGGGGCTTCTACGCGGACCCGACCCGTGGAGGCGCAATTCCGATGGCTTCACGCGAGACCTTCGCCAAGTCGGCCAAGATTGACTAACAGCAAAGGCCACGATGGGGCCTAGCCAAGTTCATCGGCGCGTGGCGTTCGGTGCCAGCACGGCCGAAGAGTTGACGACGCGATCGCACGGGTCACCACCGCGGAAGAAGGCGAGGTAAAAGCCTCACAAACGGATATTGGTGCTCAAGGAGGTCCATGAGAAGGGCTTTCGGGCCAGAAGGACTGGATTAGCCGCCCGTCTCTCACCCGTCCTTCAGCAAACGGGGCGCTGCGTTGTACAGTCCAGCAAAGGAATGCGCGCGGCAGTCTCACCGTGATGACGTAATTTCGATCGCCCTAAGGCTCATCCCCAGCGTCGCTGAAAGAGGCACGACGGCTGACGCGGAAAAGAAACCATAGCCATACTCGCGGCACACAAAGCGCATCAGTGTACGGCCCGCAAAGATCGAACCGCGCTCACTGATGTTCGCAAGCGGCTTTATGAAAAGGAAATAATCCACGGACCCGCGACGATATCTGCGAATGCAGGCGCGATCCAACACCACTCGCAGATGATCGCGTCGCTCGGCTCGAACTCGGTAGCGCTGATCGTTTGCATCTGGACCGATAATCACAGAACACCCCGAATTTCACTTTGGGGTGACTTGAAGTTTGAGGTGGGCGAGGAGTTTGACAGGAACTGGAGCCAGGGTAGGAGACGTTACAAGTGGTAGCAGTGGCGGCGTCGATGCTGCAGAGGAATCGCGACCGCAAGAATAGATCAAAAGCCCTCCTGGATCGATCCATCGTGTGGATGCGTTCTATCAAAACAATCTATTTTACCGATTGTTGAGAATGGCAGATAAGCAAGCGTCGGCCGAAATTGGATGTCGATGGAAATACGGCGGTCTCAAGAGCAAAGCCCGCAAAATCGATCCTTCGGCCGATGCGAGAGAGTCTGGAACGCACGCGGGAGTCTGCTTCTTGTTAAACATACATGGGCACATCATTTCGCTTATTCAAAAGCCAGATCCCGTCATCTTGGATATCGGCTGCAATGACGGGACCGATAGCCAATGTTTTCTGTTTCTATGTCCAAAGGCGCAGCTCTATTGCTTTGAACCGGACCCCCGAGCGGCTACCCGCTTCAAGAGCAACATGAATATGTGCCTCGATAAGGTAAAGCTATTCGAGTTCGCGGTTAGTGACCGAAATGGCAGGATCGATTTTCACCCAAGCAATGGAGACGGACAGGCGAAAGCATGGGACCTCTCTGGCTCGATACGCCCACCGAAAAATCACCTTACCGAATATGGCTGGGTTCGGTTCGATCACCCCATCTCAGTCGAAACCCGGAGGCTGGATGACTGGTGCAGCGAAGCGAACCTGAACCAGATCGATTTGATCTGGATGGATGTGCAGGGAGCCGAGGCAGATGTCATCGCTGGCGGCAGACGAACCTTGAGCAATACGCGCTTTATCTACACCGAATACAGCGACAAAGAGCTCTACGAAGGGCAGCTCACCCTGCAAGCCATCCTTGATCTCTTACCTTCATTCGAAGTGGTGAACATATATCCCCGCGAAGTCGAGGGTGATGTATTGCTTAGGAACACAATCTCTTAGAACAAGCCTATGTCAGTCTTTTTCTCCTGCTGCGGACTCGTCTGCAATTGGAGAATCTATAACGGCTGATTGAGGGAGGTGTCGCAGGATTGTCACACTGCCCGAAGGCAAAGGCGCTGAAGAAGCCGAGAGAGGCTGGCAAAACTCTGGCTGTCCTTGCAAGCCCGCAGGAAAGCGCCAAGAGAGGTGAAGCAGAGGAATTACTCGCACGTGAAGAACTGATTCGACCAGGTGAGCCGGACCTGCGGCGCTCGCGTTCAAAATCGAGCAGTAGATCGTCTCGCAGCGCATGATCGATCGAGAAGTGGACGATTGAATTGATGATGCTTACTAGTCCTGGTTCGCCGGATCGCGGCGCGGCCGTAAAGGCACTTCTCGCCGACCCCGGTGAGTTGCTTGTTGAGCGGTCTCGGCTCTCACGGCTGCAGTTATTTCCTTCATCCGGGTGACGGCCGTTGGGACGCCGCTCGCTTTATCTAATCATAAGGCGTTGAAACATGAGCCAGGATATCAAACAATTGCCTACAGTCTGCTTTCTCCTCGGCCTTCCCAGGTCGGGGACGACGCTGCTGGCGCATTTGCTCCAGCAGCATCCAGATATTGCGGCGCCGCCCGAGCCCTGGCTGATGCTGGCACTTGAGGCATTTGGCAGGGTGGACCACCGTCACCTAGCGGGGGCGGCACTGATTCAGGTCGCAACCTCCGAATTCTTGGGCCGAATAGATCGTAGTATCGTTAGCCGCGCTTTTGCCGATGCGGCTTATGGCCAATATTTGGCAGCTGCGGGCAAGCGTACCTTCGTAGACAAAACCCCGCGCAATTGGTTGGTGCTCGAGTTTTTGGATTCCCTCTATCCAGAAGCGCCACGAATCCTTCTAATGCGTAATCCCTACGCTATTGCCGCATCGCTGAAGTCGACATGGGGTATTTCGCTTCTATCGGCAAGCTGCCCGTCCGCCATAGCTGCGTGTCTCGCCGGTCTTGTGATGGACCAGCCTGCGCCCGCCATCGCATCTTCTCTCGCCGATATCGTTCTGGGCCTGCCTACGCTTGCCGCGCATCGCGGT
Organism: Bradyrhizobium sp. CB3481; assembly: GCF_029714305.1. NCBI lineage: Bacteria > Pseudomonadati > Pseudomonadota > Alphaproteobacteria > Hyphomicrobiales > Nitrobacteraceae > Bradyrhizobium > Bradyrhizobium sp. CB3481. Next base: position 5,147,098 of record NZ_CP121647.1, on the reverse strand, counting down.
CGCCGTCAGACGCAAGTGGTGCAATACGAACTCTTGGTGGCGCGCCCTGACGAGGAAATGCGCCGTGTGATCGCTGGCCTCGGCTATGAGCCCACGGCCATCACGTCGGCGGAGATGGAACAAGCGGACTATCTCCGTTCCAGTAGTTTTGGGGATCGAAAGATCCTAGAGAAAAGGACAGTCGATGAGCGCTCAGTCCAATCGTGGCAGACCGAACTGAGCATCGAAGAGATGCAAGTAGTGACCGATCTAGTCGGGGCTGACTTATTGAAAGAGATCGGGTATGAGCAGGACCTTCGGTACGCACAGCAATCCGGTGTAGTGGATAAGGGCCGGGAGGTCACTGAAGCATATCGGCAGTTATTTAGAACCTGCACGGAGTTGCTGGCCGGCAGGGGAGCAGCATTGTCCGGCATTTCCGCTCAATCGAGCGAGCTGAACACGATTTCCCGGCTGGCTTCCGATCCCTTCATAATTCGGGAGGCGCAACATCTAGCCGAGGCCAAGAGGGAAGAGAATTTGCAGCTGGCGAATTCGATTATGGCGCAGTTACAGCAGGCGCTCTCAGCGAGTCCGTAGCAAGACGTGCGAGGCCGACCCACAGCTCACACTTGGCCAGGGAATAGATAGTGCACCGACGATGCAGTGCATCTACCCGCCGGCGCACTGTTGCGGACTCGAAGGCTGCTCCATGCGCTAGGCCCAGCTAAATTACGAAACGGCGACTTTGTCAGGGGAGCGCCCCAGATGTGCGGGCCGAGGGCCGCATAAGCGCAGGTCGCCAGCCGAGCAAGCGTCCACTCCATGCGCCGCGAGCAACTCGCGCGGAGTTGCTCCCATAAACTGAAGGTCCTCCTGTCGAATTCCGCAGCAAACGTGCGAAGGTGCTCGTGATAAATCTTTTCCGCTGCTGGATCGTGCTTCCCCTGGTTGTCGTTACGGTTCTTCGCGCCGGCGAGGCCCATGCGAGAGACCGCCGCTCGATCGCTGAACCTGTTGCCCCTGGCCATGTCTGCGCCCGCCTAGTGCCCTCTACCAAGGATGATACGACCAGGCTGCAAGACGCTATTGCACATTGTCCTGCTGGCGCAGCGGTCTATTTGGCGGGTGGTGCATTCCTGTCAGGACCTCTCGAAATGAAATCCGGCGTAATGCTCTGGATTGATCGCGGTGCTACGCTTCTTGCCGTCGCCGACCCGGCTGCCTATGACAAGGGCTCGGGACGCTGTGGTCGCATCGATCGTAAGGGCGACGGCTGCCGCCCATTCATCAGCTTTTCCAAAACGCGCGGCGGCGGCATCTATGGTGACGGAATTATCGATGGCCAGGGCGGCACGCCCATGGTCGGCAGCGCCGAAACGTGGTGGCGGCTGGCCCGCCGCGCGCAGACCGAGGGAGGAAACCAAAACGTCCCCCGGCTCATCCAGATCGATCATGCCCAGGATATTACCTTCCACGGCATCACATTGCGCAATTCGCCCAATTTCCACGTGGCGATGAACCAAGTGGAAGGTGCCACCTTTTGGGCCATCACCATCGATGCACCAGCCGACGCGCGCAATACCGACGGCATCGACCCAGGCGCCAGTCAGGATGTGACCATCACCCGCAGCTTTATCCGCGCTGGAGACGATAATGTGGCAATCAAGGCCGGCAACAATGGTCCCACTCGCCATGTCTCTATCATCGATAACTATTTCGGCTGGGGGCACGGCATGTCGATTGGCAGCGAGGTGAACTCAGGCGTCAGCGACATACTGGTGCGCGGCCTGAGGCTCCACGGCACAACATCGGGCTTGCGCATCAAGAGCGATGTCACCCGCGGCGGCGTCGTGGAGCGTGTGATCTATGAAAACGTATGCCTGCGCGGCAACCGATGGCCGATCAATTTCGATAGTCGCTACGATCCCCACGCGCGCGGCAGCAGCATTCCGATCTTTCGCCAGATCGTTCTGCGCCATGTGCGTGGCGGTGAGGGAGCGCTGGTGATTCGCGGGTTGGATCCGGACCATGCCGTTGGGATCACGCTGGATGATGTGCGATTTGGCGATAGCGCGAGCTGGCAGGTGGAAAATGCAGATGCTACTGTTTCCGGCGTGTGGCCGCCTTTCCCGGGTCGGGCTGGGGTGCCGGCGTCTCAGAAATGGGAGGGATGTGCAAACGCATTTCCTAACCGGTAAGCGGAGCCACGCCGTTGAGGGCCGAACCCGATCATGAAGGCGGTTGTGACAATTTCAGAACCATAGCGGCAAAGCTGCGAGACTTGATCGGTGGCTGGGACGGACGGAGCGGGGGATGACCCTGCTTCGAGATCGCAGTTTCGGGCTTGTTCGAGATCTCAATCGGTCTCGGATAGTGCAAGGAATGGCCCGGCAGGAGGGAAGCTCAAATTGGCCTGCCGCATGGCGCGCGCGTAAGCCGCCATTGGCGTGAATGCCCGTAAAAAGAACAGATACTTGGGCCTGTGGGGCTTAAGCGTTCTTTCGTCCGAAAGCAGACGCACCTCGATCTAGAACCCGCCAAGCTGTAGCGAACGCGACATTACGCCTGAAAAAGCCGGATGTTCTGCAGCATCGCAGTGGCCCAAATCCTGCACTGCGATCGATGGCAGTAAGGCCAAGCCGGTCCCGGAGTTGTAGAGGGAATCGCGAGGATGCGGAGCATTGAGAATTTGTTTGCCTCCTTCTCCACGCAATTCACTGGCGCTTCATTGCGCTTGCGACCGATTCTGTTTGTTGAGAGGTGTAATCGTGCAATCCGCGTCTAGAGAGAACGATTCTAGGTGAGCGCGTAGCAGCCAATCGTTCTGATTGCGCGTAGCGCCATTAATCTTACAAGTGGGCGAAGTGCTCGAAACTATCGAACCTAACGACGCGCGACAGACAGGCTTGTTCAAGGCCTTCGCGAGCACCGCTGACTGTAAGGGTTCGATAATGACATCTTGGCTTCCGACCAACTCGGCGACACGTTCTTCAGTTGAGAGCACTGCCACTGGCAATGGACCAGTTAGGAGAAGCAATATTGATAAACTGGCGTCGCTAAGTGCAAAAAAACCACTCGAACATCATCTTCTACAGGTAATTCATCCGGAGACGCCGAATTGGATAGGGTCAAGAGCGCGGATCAGAAGCGCCAAGGTAAGCTTAAAAAAGCACACGTGCCGGAGCGGCTTTCCACTAGTGCTGCAGCGACCATGAAACCGCCGATCGAGAAGAGAATGGGCGCGGCTCTTCGGCGCGCGCGGCTTGAGCGTGGACTTACGCTTGGCGATGTTGCATCGGCGGCATGTCTCTCTGTCCAGATGCTCAGTCGCTTCGAGACCGGGCAATCTACCGCCAGCCTTGCCTTGCTTGACCGAATTTGTGCTCGGTTAGGTACTGATCTTTCGACCTTTTTCAGTGAGGTCGAGCAAACGATGGGAGAGGCACGACTCATCAAGGCCTCTGACCAATTGGAGGTCGTCCGCTCAGGTACGAAGTACGGGCACACCTACCGCTTGCTCTCCTATCACAAGGGACCGCGCAAGGTTTTCGAATCCTTCCTCATCAACATAGATAAAGACAGAAAGAGCTATCCGAGCTTTCAGCATCCCGGAACGGAGTTCATTTATATGCTGAGCGGTAGGATGCAATATCGTTTTGGTGACAAAACATTTCTCGTTGAGCCAGGTGACGCATTCACATTCTCTGGCAATGTTCTTCATGCCCCGGAACAGCTGCTAGACGATCACATCCAGTTCATCACGATGATCGTATACGCAGAATGATTGTAGGATGGGCCGCACCTGAGGTGAATACGCGTATACAGAAGAATAGGCGCGAGCTAAACTCCTAGCGGAACGGTTTGTCGCCGATCCGTTCAGCGCCGGCGCGCGGATGTACCAGAGCGGTGATCTTGCGCGCTATCTACCAGACGGCAATCTGGAATATCGGGCCGCAACGATGCAGGCGTGCCGGATCTGCGTGGCAACTGATGCTCCTGACGCTGACGTCCTGCCGGTACTTATGACTACTTTTCAATCCCAGAATAGTAGGACCAGCCGTTTTTCGTCTGGAGCGGAGCTCGCGAAATCGCCTAGGCACGGCGAAAGTGGCCTGCTAGGGGTAAGTAGATTATGACGAACACCCTCGCATGCCCTTTGGCACATGCTTCGCGGCAAGTTGTGGAAAATAAAGTGCCCCGCCGGGGTGCGGGGCATGGCTCCTCCCGGATCAGACGAAGGTGAAGTCTGACGCGGTCAGGTGCAAGTGGGCAAAGTCGGCCACCGTGGGAAAACTGCCCAGATGGCCGAACTCGTCCACGTGGTTCTCGGAGGTGACGTAGGCCAAATTCGCGGTTTGGGTCTGGTAGTCGTGGTAGACGATAATGTCGCCGGCATGCTCGCCGGAGATCGCGCTCGCAGCCTCAGTACCAGAGGCGAAAGACAGATCAGTGATCACCACGACGTGTTCGCCGTTCGCAACGGAGGCCGCACCGCTGTAAAAGGTATCAACCGGAGAGCCAGGCTGCAAGGCCGCGTGGTTGACAAAGTTCGCGCCGACACCGTCGTGGTCGAGACCGACGGCGTCAAAGGCGAGAGTGTCATGCGCCGGATCGAAATCCAAGATGCTGGTGTTGTCCGGATTGCGGGTCGACCCCTGAGATCGGGTTGTGGAACTGGAAGACAAAGGTGTCTTGGCCGGCGCCGCCGATCAGAGTATCCCTGCCGTCACCGGCAAAGAGGACATCATCGCCAGGACCGTAGAGCTTGTCATTGTCTGGACCGATGATACGCGGTTGGTCGCGCCCGTTGCCGCCGTAGAGATAGTCAGTGCCCTCTTCGCCGAAGACCTGGTCATTGCCCGCCCCACCGAAGACACGATCATTGCCCGGGCCGGCCGAGATGGAGTCGTTGCCTGGACCAGCGTCGATCCAGTCATTGCCCCCAAGATCCATGATCATATCGTCACCATTGGTGCCGAAGTCGCTACTGTTATCCGAGCGACCCCAGATAATGTTTGCCATCGCGAATGCTCCTAAGAGTTAGCCCAACGGCGCCGCCCCACACCTCATATTCCTCATTCGGACAACTAGAAAAATCGATTGTTTTGATAGATACCATTTACATGGCAGATGGATTCATGGCTCTTCGTCTATCTGTTTAACATGTGGTCTCAGTCATGTACGTCCGCCGCAGTTCATCAGTATGAGTAGGCGCTCATGATTGCATCTGCTGCAAAGCAAGAGGCTCGCGCCCGAGGGCGAAATCGTGCCCATCTCACTGAGGACACACTCTCGGCGCGCAACCTTCCACATTTGCCTTTGCTCAGAACGTCAACGTCTCGGCGATAGACTGGTTGATCTCCGAAAACCGGCCGAGGCCGGAAATGAGGTCGGCGCGAAAGCGCCGATCGGTTTCGGAACTCGTATCGAGTCCAGTCGCGAAGGACCCAGCTTGAGATTAAGCGCTGGATAGATCCGGATGTCCGAGTCTTTGCCAGCGCGATGTGTGAAACACAGCGCCGCTCACTACCAGTTTCGATGGGTTACATGTGATGGTATTGCTGTCATAGAAGCACCTCGGGCAAGGCGGCTCAAAATTGGTAGAAGCTCGCTTGAATGCTTGATCAACACATTCTTAGAAAGACAACCCCGATTACACCGCATGGCTGGCGATTGTGGCCTCGATCGCGAGCGGCAAACCGTGCGTCACGAAATCGGGCGCCGTATGGGAAAAATCCACCGCGATGTCGAGCTCGTTGAGTACGGCAAAAAGATAGAGCTCCCAAAAGAAGGAATTGTAAGTGGTCCGGAATTCTCGAACGAATTTGCTGTCGCGGTCCTCGAAACCGTCCGCCCAGCCGTTCGGCACCGCGCGCACGCCTGCTGCACCGGGATCGAGCGTCCGCCGGAAGTTTGGATGCAACTTGTCGTCAGTGGTGACCGGCGTGAAGAGATCTAGCAACATGACGGTTGGCTCGTTTATTGGCTTCGGTGCGTCCGACGAGACCGGGGCTGAAACCGATTGTAATGCACTATCAGGCGATGTCTTAGCTCGCTCGTGGGGCAGAATGCGCTGGCTTGCGACGGCGCCGAACCCGCCGAAGAGCGAGACCTTTGCAAGGATCGTGCTAATGCCGATGGCTTGCGGATAATTCTCGTCGACATCGATTACGACAGTGCCGGCGGCCAGAAGCTCCGTCATAGTCTTGTTGCGAGGCGAGCGCGCGTCCAAACACGCCCTGCCGGTCGAGAATCATTGCCGTCGATCGCACCGTTGCGTCGAGGGGATCAGTGCCGAGCCGCATGGCTGCGGGAGCGCAGGAAGCACAGAATCCCGCAATGACGTGGATTGCCTTCTGATCAGGTTGACCATTCAGGAGTTTTGCGAGCGCCGAGTTGTACTTGGGCTCGACCGCGCGAAAAAAAATCCTGAATCGGTCAAATTCTTGTTCGTATTACCTTCTTCGATACGGCAGACGTCTTTCGAGGTGGCGTGAATGTCTTGAGGTTCGATTTGCGCATGGCATAGCGCCTGTTCTGAAGAACAGGGGAATTGAAGTTCCGCAAATGGACCGGCGACACGTAGTGGTCTAGCGCCATGGTCATAGCTCGCGAAGAGACTCAAAAGAGGGCCGAGCATAACCCATATCTGCCGCAAGCCTATTGGTCGGGCACGTTTACGCGAGGATCGTCAGCCCGCACAGAAGTTTGCAATTGGGCGGGATCAACCTTCTTGCGCTGTGCCCATTCGACAAGGTTGTCCGGGCGATAGGTTGCATCAGCGCGCCAGCGTTGGAACACGCTCGCATCGATCGTCTCGTTGACGTTGATGTGGCTTCCGTCTTCCCGAACATCCGGCTCTCGGCCGAGGGTGCGATAAAGAGGCGTAGAAATCTTAGCGTACCATCCTGAACCAAAGGACTTGTAGGAGTCGGCAATCGGCGCCGTTACGGCATCTCCATCCAGATCGACCTCCGAACGGAACGAAAGTCCCTGCGATTCCGCCTTCTTCATCATCCAGCGCAGCGGAGCCTGAGCGAGAAGATCGGTCTGATAGCCACCTCCAACATTTGCATGGGCGCCTACAAACCAGCGCTGCTCAATGCTGGAGAGAGGACGCACCTGGGCGATGACCGCGTTCGGATTTTTCGGGTGGCGAACGTCCCAGAGCGTGGGAGCGAAGTCGTTGCGGTGCTCGTCAATCGCGAGAGCGTGATAGCCGTTCAGGATGTGGATGCGTAATCCTGTCTGCAGATAATCAAACGAAGAGCGGCTAATGCCCGGAATGTTGCCAGCCGCTAAGCCGACGGAACCGACGGTATCCCATACGCCGACTACCTTCACCTTTACTGGCTGGGAATATTTCAGCAGCCACTTTTCCTGCTCGGTCAGCTTGCTGGCGTCTCCGGACGCTTCCTTCTCCTTCAACGTCCAGATGCTTTCCTCGTCTCCCTTCCTGTAGCGATCAAACAGTTCGGTGATTCCGATCGGAGAGCCCGCCTTCAGGATGCCGTCGATGGCGATCAATCCAGCCAAGCTTCTGGCTGTAAATGCGCCCCGGCTGAAACCGAAAATGAAGATTTCATCGCCGTCGTTGTAGTTTTCGATAAGCCACTCGTAAGCCAGACGGATGTTCTCATCGAGCCCTTGGCCGAAAACACCGCCCAGGAAGCCGTTGACCCCAACTTCGTAGTAGACGAGTTGAGGCTTGCCATCCTTGCTTTTCGAGGCGCACAGCGCCCGCATGCGCCAGACGTTCGTATTACTGTTGACGCTGTTCCAGGTGCCGTCGAGAAAAACCGCTAGGCGCTTTTGCTGCTGCTCTGCGCCCGCAAAGTTCGGCTGGTTGCCACTTTTCTCCGAAGGACGACCAATAATCACCCCGATTGCGACGATGGCCACGATGGCAAGAAAAAGGCCGATCGAGTGTGCGATTCGCTCGATCCATCGCAAAACTTTCATGGCGTGGTCCCCGGCTGCATGTCGCTGGCCGACCCAAGAGAGAATCGGCGATCCTTGCCGAGAATAACTGGTCTGCCGATTCGGTGCACGTCTCGCGCTCAAATAATGCAACTTCTACTTGCGTGGGTTCGCTAAGGCGAATCAATCTCGAGGCAGGGGAGCGAGAGGGCCGGGATCGAATCAGTTCAAGCAGTATGTGCTTCTCGCTGGACACGCGGCAAAGCAGTCCGCTTTCGGCGTCGCTATCACTTGCCACTGTCCCGGGGGCCGCCGCTAACTGGCCTCGTCGCTGCACTCGGTCCGCGTGCGTGTGGAAAGCGGGACCGCGCTCAAGAGCAAGCTCTTTGCCTCGAAGACGATCACCCGCAAGGTCTCGGCACCTCGGAGGCTCGGTGGGGCGACTAACCGGCCGGGCTCGAAGGCGTGCCCTGCGGTCGCTTTGCCAGACGATTAAGAAAGCCTATCGCCCGTTGCTGCAGTTCAGGCTCCAGCGAGGTCGCCTGCATTCGCTCCACCAAGAGTTCAGCGTCGAGTGGACGTGCAGCGTGGTAAGCCTCCACGAACTCCTTGTCTTTATCCGACAATCGAGCGAGCTTTGAGACGATCACGTCTTCAGGGCAGGGCGCAACCGCCAGAACCGCACGGCCATCCACATCAATCGATTTGTAGATTGCTCTTGTATTCCAGTCGAGCGGAAGACGGGCTGTGTTCTCGTCGACGCCATCGATATAAAAGCCGTGTTGGCGATGAAAACTCGAACCTTCGCCGAAGAGTGCATTGATCTCTTCCGAGGCTTCGGGAGGGAAATCGGGATCCGACTCCTTGTGCGTAACCTCCCAAAGCCTGGCGTTCTCGGGGTAGGCATCGATCTCGCCAGACGTCCTCAAGAGGATCGGAGCATCCGGCCAGGAAAGGAGGATGCTCTGACTGCCAATAATGAAGACCTTATCGGTTTTGAACAGCCGAGCTATCGCCTGACTGTCTCGACAAGGTCTTCAAAAGTACGCACGAACGATTGCTGCGTCACGCGACGACCCGCGCACCCGCGGATTCCAGCGCAACCGATTTGGCGGCAAGACGCCTTGCCGCCTGCCAGATCCGACGTCTGAGTGCAACGTCGCTGACGTCGATCCCATCGGCAATGACGAACGGAGACGATAGACGCAAGCGGGTCATTTCCTCGTCGCGGCTCGTCAAACGACGACGTAGGTTCGACGGGGGAAGACGAAGCAAATCATGCCATTCGGTCACAAACGAATAGCCTTCGTAACGCTCCGAAGAACTACGATCGAGCGAAAGCTTCGTCCTGTCGATCAACGAAGGGTCGCGACCGATCGCCCGCGCAATAAGCCGATGAATCATCAGCTTCGCGGTGTCGTTCACATGCTCCTGGTTGACCCGAATGGTCATGAATGTTCCATTGTCCTCAAAGGGAAAGCGTCCGTCAGTAAAAAACCAGCTACCGCGCAGGCCGCCCCCTTGTTCCCTATGTGTTCTGCCGTCAGATGCTAGTCTACGTTACAAGAACCCCCGAAGACAGTGTCAGCCCTTCCCCAGGCACACTTTTTGTGCCGAACCCCCTTAAATGGTTCGCTATGTAAGATTATCTTACTAAGTGTCGGATACAGGAGGCGGGGAGCATGGACCCCGTTATTGTAAACACTATTAACGTCTCACTCAGATACAGGCTCATAGCGGCTTGGAATGTCGGGAGCTGAGTGGCGCCATCAAACCGGTTGAAAGCCTGCCGAAATTCGACAGGAAGGTCTGGCTAGCCGCCACCACAATCCTTGCCACGGAAATCGGCGCCACCATTCCGGACGATGTGAACATCTTCATCGATGAGACGACCAAGCTTCCTCGTTCTATCGACGAGACGGCCGCCTTTGTCGGTGATCTCCTCAACAAGCAGAGCGAAAAGGAAGCAGCGGCGGCATGATCGAGCTCGATTCCGTCAAGCGGGCCCAGATCGCCGAGCGCCTGAAAGAGGCACGCAAGCTCGCCGGCCTGTCGCAAGGCCATGTCGCGAAGATGCTCGGTCTGCATCGCCCCTCCGTCACCGAGATCGAAGCTGGCAACCGCCGCGTCTCCGCCGATGAACTCGCCCGGCTTGCCGAGATTTATGACGTCAGCGTCGCCTGGTTACTCGGAGCGCCTGACAAGCTTGACGCGGAGGACCCGCGGCTCGAGCTGGCCGCGCGCGAACTGTCCAAACTCAAGCCCGACGACCTGGAACGCCTGCTCAAGCTGTTAGCCGCCATGCGCAGCGATCCCACGGACGGAGGCAATCGCTGATGAACGTGATGTGCACCACGAAACCGGCTTCAATGGACGCGCTCTGGCAACCCAAGCCATGCAAGCGGCCTTGCCCACCCCGGCAAAGGTCAAGCTCGACCAGATAAGCCCCATCTGCATCTACGGTGTGTGCCAGTCGATGCGCGTCCAGGTGCGGTTCAACAACATCAATATGGAAGGGATGTACCAGAAGAGAATTTCGCCGTGCATCCATCTCTCGGCACGGCGTCCACTGGCACGACGCGCCTTTAACTGCGCGCACGAGCTCGGCCATCACGTGTTCGGCCACGGCTCGTCAATCGACGAACTGCGAGAAAGTGCAAAAGCGCATCCATGAGAAGATCCGAAGGAATTTTTGGCCGATGCCTTCGCGGGCTTCATCCTCATGCCGATCATCGGCCTGCGTCACGCCTTCTCGGTCCGAGGCTGGACACCGGAAACAGCGACCCCTACGCAAATCTGGATTCACCAATGCGTACCGCGCATCCGACCGGGTCAGCCAATATCTCATCCGTCATGTCATCTGTCGTGACGACCTGCCGCGGGCGCCGCGCGATGGTCGGCGCCGCGCGATGACGTCGGGGACAATCAGCGGCTCGGGCCTCAAGCTGTTCAACAAGATCGAGACGTGGGAACTCCTCCAAGACTCGCTAGGTCCGAAAAACGGCTTGGCGTCGATCAAGACCCGCACACGTTGGCATCACATAAAGAATGCCCGCGTTGGCTTTCCGTGTTTGCAGCATGTCAGCTTCGTGCCGACAGCCGAGGGTAATATTGCCGCAACCAATCCTTCCAAAGTCAGGGAGCGTCTCCGTATTAAGAGAGTGCACGAGCTCGTTTCTGACATGAGAGCAAAGGGACAAAAGCCTCCCATATTGGCCGGCCGACTTCAGGTGGATCAATTTTGTCCCTTAATCCCTCTATCTTCTTGCCCGTGTAAAGAAGCAATGCTGATCGCGGTCGTGCGCTTCGAGCAGCCCGATCATGAAGCGCTCAATGATCACCTGCGTTTTCACGATGGTCAGCATCATGTGCTCGACACGTCGAACTAGCTCCATCCGCTTGTGCGTTTCTTCAAAGAGCTTCTGTTGCTCGATCGGCTGCGGCTCTTCCATCATCACCCACTGGTCCGCGGCCATCGTTTTCCCTCCTCGGTCGCGCGAGACCATGACACGATTTGGTGGGCAGTTCTATTTCCGGCCGGCGTCCCGCGGGCTCAGCTCCGCCACACGGTTCGCACGCTGTCGAATACGTCGTTAACGGACCAAATGGCCTTGCATCCACGTGCACCGGCGCTGTGTACGTAGAGGCTGTTGTAACAAGTTCTGCTGCACAATAAGGGCGAGGCGTTATCCGGCATCTTCCACAGTGGTGCCGCACCGCACCCCATTCTGTCGATTTTGTAGCTCAAGTTATGCATCCATCAATCATCGAGGTGGCAGCCTCATGCGATCCCGCCACCGAGCTTTGATTGAGCGCCAATCTTTCGGCTGTGCCTTACCGAAATGGACTTATCACTCGTACTTCCATATCGAGCTTTCTTGCAACGACAAGCGGTCGGGGATGCGGATCATGGCCTCGGATTCCGCCTGTCACTGCGAGTAGAGGGAACATCGATACCGGCGACTAGGCGAAACTTATTTCAAGCGGCCTTTGGCAAGTTAGGGGCGTGCAACTCAGGGCGCACTCTGTTCCAACAGTAGGCGCAGCAGATGGGGTTTGCCGGCGCCCGAATTGCCCTGCACCAGCAGACGAGAAGTTCCTGAGCGAGCCGTTCCAATTTGTCGTGAAAGCCTAACGACGTCGTAACCACGCGCGCGGCTTTATCAACAATCGCAACATCGACTCAATCTCGCCACCACACGCTCACGTTGAGCGCGTAGGTGTGGCTGCTGTTTCGCTTTGCGCGGGTGAAAATGCGGACAAATTGTGCCGCATCGAACAAGCGGGACATGCGGCTTGGTGAGTTTGCGCAAAACGACGCAGCCACAGGCAGCAACGGAAAGTGCAAGAGAAAAGGAGCTGTAGATGGCGGGCGTGTTTCCTGTTCAAGGATTTGGATTCCTTTCGAACTACAATGGTGCATTCGTCGCTAGTTCCGCGCTCGCTGCCATGCAGGCGATCGCAGGCACCAATGCAAATTCGATCGAGCTCGCTCCGCGGCTCTTTATGCAAACCAGGACGTCGAATGATGTCTTCGCCGATCCCAACAAGACCGAGAGCGACGCCAATATTCTCCAAGCCGCGGCAAATGCGCATGCGCTCGGTCTTTCGGTCACGCTGAAGCCTATGGTCTCAGCCCTTGATGGCACGCTCGCATACGCACTCATTCCGAGCGATCCCGGCGCCTTCTTCGCATCCTACAAGGCCGATATCGTCCACATGGCTGAAATCGCCGAGCAAGCCGGCGCGACTATGTTCTCGATCGGCAATGAACTCGGCAAGCTCTCCGGACCCCAATATCGAAGCTACTGGGTCGATATCATCGATTCCGTACGCGCCGTGTTCCATGGCGAGATCACCTATGCAGCCGCAACCGACGAAGCCATCAATGTCAGCTTTTGGGACAAGGTTGATGTCATCGGCATCAACGCCTATCCGCCGCTAACGACGACAACCGAGCCGACCGTCGAAGAGATGGTCAACGCGTGGAACAGCATGTCCACGGACGACTACTGGGCGAAGGCGATGAATCACATGTCGCCGGTCGATTTCTTCCATTCCCTTGCCTTGCGGTACGACAAGCAGGTGCTCTTCACTGAAACCGGTTATCGCAGCGTCGATGGAACCAACATCAGCCCGGGCGGCTGGGCCGAGAGCACGACGCAGGATGTCCAGGAGCAATACGATGCCTTCAACGCCTTCTTTCAGGTGTGGGGATCGGAAGGCGGAAGCTGGTTCAGGGGCGCGTCGATCTGGAATTGGGATACGAACAACAAATACTCGCCGATCGGTTATTCGCCCGAAGGCAAGCCTGCACAGCAGTTGATTAGTGAATGGTACGGAGGTCAACACCAGCCGCCCGGCCAGACCCTAACGGGTTCTCCGTCTGCCGATTTGATGGATGTCGGCGGCGGCAATGACGTGCTGTCGGGCGGGGTCGGCAACGATACGATCAAGGCAGACGGGGGCGACGACGCCATTACCGGCGGCCCTGATACAATTCCAAAACTCACGGAGACCACCGTCACCGTGACGGGCTACAGCTCCGTCGTTGACGGCGTCGGCGCCAAAATGCAGCTGCTCATCAATGGGCAGCAGGTCGGCAGCACAGTCGAATTCCACGGCGCGACCGACCCATCGGGTTTCCAGACCTTCACATTCACTTTCACCAACCCAGCGGCCGTCTCCAGTCTCGATCTCGCCTTCATCAACGATATCGCCAACGCCAATGGCGACCGCAACCTTTATATCAAGGACATTACCGTCAACGGCGAGCATCTTTCCGTCGCCGACGCCGTCAACCCAAGCTCGCCGGGAACGTGGAATCTTTATCAGAACAAAGCCATCCACTATGACATGGCCGCTCACCAGGACCTGTTCTTCGGGGCGCCGACGGACGACGACATCCTCGACGGAGGAGCAGGCAACGACGTCATCAACGGCGGTGCCGGGACTGACACGATCCAGGGTGGCGCGGGCAACGACACGATCAATGGCGGTCCTGGCGCCGATGTGATCCACGGCGGATTGGACGATGACATGATCAGCAGTGGCACCGGCCTCATCACGGCGACGGACCAACTTTATGGCGATGACGGCAACGACATCATCAAAGCTAGCACCGGCGACACCGGCGCCCTGCTCGACGGCGGCACCGGCAAGGACCAGCTCTATGGCAGCGGTGCGGCCAATGTCATGAATGGCGGTGACGGCAACGATTATCTCTCCGGCGGCGGTGGACTGGATACGATACATGGCAACGCCGGTGACGACCAGCTCAAAGGCGGCACCGCGGCAACCCAAATGTTCGGAGACGATGGCAACGACAGCTTGCAGGGCGGCAGCGGCAGCGAGTTCCTGTATGGCGGCAGCGGCAACGATCGCCTGACCGGCGGCGGCGGAAACGATTATTTGGTCGGCGGTGCCGGCAACGACACGTTCGTTTTCGCCCCTGGCTTCGGCAACGACACCATTGCCGATTTTCAGAACACCGAAGGCGTGCAGGATGTCATTCAGCTCGACAAGACCCTGTTTGCCGACTTCAGCGCGCTGCAATCGCACATGGCTGAGGTTGGCACCAGCGTCGTGATCACGGTCGATGCCAATAACACGATCGAGATTCAGAACAAGACACTGAGCCAGCTCCACGCCAGCGATTTTCTGTTCGTCTGAGGTCTGGGTGACGATCGCTCGACAAGACGTCGTGCTGCTAGCTCGTGCGTGGAACATCCAACAATTTTCTCCTGCGGCAGCTTCACGGGGCATCGTCAGCCGGTACATTGCGTCAAATGACCTGAAACGACGGCGTAGGTTTAGCGCAAATCTCCTTCAAGATACGCGGTAACTCCAACGAACGGGCGTGTCTCGTCGGGCAGAAAACCCGAGTGTGCCCCCGATCCGCAAAACGAAAGCTGCTCTCCGGTGCGTTGCTGCCGTCGTGCTCGAAGGAATAGCAGTGCTACTGTAGCGAAACGTCACAGAACACGAAAATGCACCTGCACCGCCAATCAATGACAAGACTCAATGTGTTGATCAGGTGCTCGACACTGTATGAAGCACCGCAACCGGAAATGACGCGCTACGGATTCCTGACTATCGGTTGAATCTATCCAATATAGCACGCCTCCAGCGCGTACGACGGCAAATGCAAACTAGTCATATGAAGAAGACGCGCCTGCCGCGCCCCATAGGGTTGCTCCCTGCCGATTTGTGTTCATTGGAGCCGCTTCACTACCCGCATAGCCGTGACCGCAATTATCTCCCGGCAAGCGACTGTCCAAAGGGTATTCTGAAACGGGGCCGCCAACATTTGACCCTGCCGACAGCGGTCGACTCAACTGCGCTATAGTGCCGCTACGCTGGAACGCTCGGTCATGAGGTTGCGACAGGGAAATCACTCTCGAGCAAGCTCGAGTCCAAGACAAGGCGCGATCGTCGTCATTTGACCGCTCTGCCTTGTTAGGCCGTGTCTGGTTGAAGACGTCTATGTCTGGAACGCGCCAATGAGGCGCAGGTATTCGGTCGCGCGAAGCACATGTTTGCCTCTCTTAAAGCAGCTCGCACAACGTCGTTGCCGGCACGCAGATTGCTAGGACATGTTCATGGATCCGTTAGGACTATCGCGGTTTCGTACTTGGTGCCAACATTGCGGCGTATGGAGGTGCCGCGATCATGCCAACCCTGGCCGATTGGCATTGCAGTCAAGGCAAATGACTGTTCTGCAGTTGGCGATCTAGCTTCGAACCTGAATTCTGAGGCAGTCCTGTCCGGTGATTTGCTAACATTTGAGTACTCTGGAGGGAGCTTTCGATGCATTTCGATGCAAGTCGCTTCGCACCCAAGCAGATCGACCGTGTTACACAGCATTTGCAAGCTTTGCTGTGTGCTGTGGTCCCCCGATGCCTGCGACGAATTGGGTTGCGGTCGTCCGATAACCGCGCCTTGCTGAGGAGCTGAACCGGATGGCGACGCGCGATCTTTCGGAACAATACATCCATGAGCTGTTTGAGGTCCAGGTGCGCAAGGCGCCGGACGCGGTGGCGGTGGTCTACGAGGACGCACGCCTGAGCTATGGCCACCTCAATGCACGGGCGAACCAACTCGCGCACCATCTGATCGCGCTGGGGGTGAGGCCGGATCAGCCTGTCGCGATCTGCTTGGAGCGCAGCCTCGCGATGATGGTCGGGCTGCTGGCGATCCTGAAGGCCGGTGGCGCATGTCTGCCGCTGGATCTGACCCATCCGTCCGGGCGGCTGCGGCAGGTTCTTGCGGGTGCGGCACCGCGGCTATTGCTGGCCGATGCTGCTGGAAGATCCACGCTTGGTTCTGATGCGCTGGTCGATGTGACGGTAGTCGATCTCGAAACGACGAGGCCGAGTTGGGCAAATCTGCTGGCGTCGGATCCGGACCCGCGCACCCTCGGCCTGACCTCGCGCCATCTCGCCTATGTGAGCTACACCTCGAGAACGAGCGGCACGCCGAAGGGCGTCGAAATGCCTCACAGCACGCTTTTGAATCTGCTCTGGTCCTCGCCAGAGTTAGGAGCGCCAAAGCGACGCACACTTCAGCTCACGACCCTCAATATCGATGTCTCGTTCCAGGAATTGTTCAGTTGTTGGAAGGAGGGCGGCGTGCTTGCGATCGTGCGGGAAACGATCCTTACCGATTTCACCGTACTGCTAGAACTCCTGTGGACGGAAGAGATAGAACGACTTTTCCTCCCCTTCGGAGCGCTGAATCATTTTGCGGAGGCCTGGGGCGCGCAAGGAGTGCTGCTGCCCTCTTTGAGAGAGATCTATACAGCGCGTGAGCAATTGCGGACCACCCCAATGCTTAGATCTTTCTTCGAAGTGCACCCGAGGGTGAGATTGATAAATGAGTATGGGGCGGCAGAAACCCACATGATCACGGAGCACCGTCTCGCGGCCGACCCATTACGCTGACACCCGACTTGTATCCTATTGGTCGTCCGAGCTCGAACAGGCGGATTTAGACGGCCATGGTGAGCCCCGGTTCGGGCAGTTGATGGAATGCAGGGCATCGCGCGGGGCTATCTGAACCGACCCGAGTTGACGAGAGAGCGGTTTGTGGCTGTAGTTTTGTGTGGCTCGGCCGACGGAGTGCACTCCTAGCTCAGCTGCATGGAGCGTCCGCCGAAGGTGGAGGCGGCACATTGACGAAGGCCTTTAATCAAGCGATGGATCAATCCATCGTACGGTGCGGACGATACTGACGGGCCGCTCGCGCTACGATACTGATTCATCAGAGGGGGCGCTTCGGCAATCTCGAGAGATTATCAGGATAGGACTTTGGCATCGACCCGCTCGGCTCCGGCGGAGGCGGCTGTTGTTCACTGAAAATAAGCGTTCCCTCAAGGAGCACTCCTGGAAACTGCTCCGCCTTGCCAACGTAGGTGGCAATTTTTCCGGAGCATGTTCCCTCGAAATTTAGCTCTAGTTCTTGATCGTCGCCGAAAACTGTTGGCTGCCCGTCGGTATGCCGTTTTGTCGTGACAGTCGCGGTAAATCGATCTCCATCGACTTCGCAAGAGCCGCTGTAGCTCATCACGCTATCATGACCCCAGATTTTGCCGTCCTCCACATGGAGGATGCCGGCGTCTTGGCCGAGTGCGGTCTTGAACCAAGCCGCATAGGTGCCGTCTTTAAGCAAGGGGGGACCCTCTCCCTCGATCTTCACAACAGCAGATGATCGGCACGGTTGGCACTAAGACTTGTACGATTCCCACGTGAAAATCTGCTTTTTATTCAAGCCACGGAAAATCGCGGCACCTTGGGAGGTCTGCGAAAACCCTTGCTCACGCCGCAACGGGAGGGTTCCGGGCCGGTGAGTCTGAGATTGTGAAAACTAGCGGAAAGATAGCGGCCTTTAGATCCTCAAAAGCACGGCGCTCTTCAGAAAGGCGTATCTCGAGATATTGGCGCTGAGGTTCAGTCAGCTGGGCCTCAAGCAACCGACGATAGTAGTGGATACGGTTGCGATGAGTGCGCATGGCTGCCAAATCTTCGCTGATCATCGGCGGACTCGCATTCGGAACGGGTTCAAGGTTTGCTTCCGTGTGCATTGTCTACGGTTTCTTTTAGAAAATAGGTAATCCAGAGATCGTTTTTAAGAGTATGTGTCTGCGCGACGCATCACATGTGCCCTTACTGCACCACTTTCGTACGTATCGTACCAACAATGAGATTTCCGCGAACGAGCGAAGATCGATGGAAACGATAAAATGCGCGGGCGACGTTGATGGCATCGGCGAGGGTCAAGGAGCGACGTGGGTGACTGGACTGCCGCACTATACGGGCTACTCGACGGCATCGATGAGACCGATTTCATGATCTGAAGCCGTGCAGCAAGCTCCGCCTCGCTCGCGCAGCCTAACCGCTGGCAGGATTTTCGCGAAAAGTCTCTTCCGGGAGTCAATCGTACATGACCTACTCTCCGAAGGGCGCGTGGTACACAACGATCTCAATGCACAAGTTCATTGCACGATTGTGCGACACCGGAACAGGAGACGAACCTGTTCAAGAAAGAGTTCACTATTCAATCCGCCGGAAATGCAGGGGTGGCAACCGCTTTGTGTTCGACATCACACGCGCAGCTTGTTTCAATAAGCACAACCTTGTTGCAAAGGCGACAGCGCCACGAAAAAAGTCCGCGGGCAATGCGCGTCGCATCCGCTGGCCGAGATCCTGCACACCACAAGCGGCGTGAAAGCTGCGCCAACAACATCGCCATTCGGCCCGTTGCAAGATGGTGCGCGCGTTTGTGTTCGAGAGATGATATGCGATCGAAGCTGTGGAAGGTGGACTATACAACGCTCAAAGCTCAGCTCCCGTGGCTAGCGTCAGATGGACGCCAGGAGTAAAGCTGGGAGCTTTTTGGCTCATTGAAGCCCGAAAGCTTGCATCGGCTTACTGAAGGTCAGCCAGGCGCCGCGGCACTGGTGCAAGTCATCCCAATGCGATCTCCGATCTCAGAGCATCGTCCGGCTTGAGGCGTCACTATCTCGCCATTTCGAGGTCGAATCCTCCGCTGCAGCCAGGCAACACCTAATCACTGGAAAACTTCATCTCCCGGCGCATACGAAAAGCAGGGTGTGTCGAAATCCGATCATTGATAATCGACACCTCCGTTTTCGTAGCTGCTCAGCCATAACGCCGTCCAATGCGCGGCGTGCCTGCCGACGCTCCAAAAGATCGGCGGTGGTGATGCCTTTTATCGCGTCAGGTGGAATGAAGCTCTACTTCGAGGAGTACGGTCGGGGCTATCCAATCATTTTCGTTCATGAATTTGAATCGGACCTGCACAGCTGGGAAGCACAAATCCGTTATTTTTCCCGTAGCTATAGATGTATCGCCTACAATGCGCGGGGATATCCACCGAGCGACGCTCCTGATAGTCCCGCCGCATACGGTTGGGAGATCGCCGTTCACGACATTGATGCCGTCATGCGCGGTTTGTCGATCAGTCGAGCCCACGTGGTTGGATCGAGCATGGGTGCCTATGCTGCTCTGCTATTTGGTTTGTGGTACCGCGAAGGGGCCAGTGCGATCGTTGCAGCTGGAGCAGGGTTAGGATCTCCAGCATCGGATCGTGAAAATTGGTCAAGAAACGCGACGGCTCTGGCGCGCACATTGGCGGCAAGAGGTATCGATGCCATGGCCGAGAAAATGGCCGGCCACTCCACCCGCATTCGACTGAAGCACAAAGACCCGAAGGGCTGGCAGGACTTTGCGGAGCGGTTGAAGCAGCATTCTGCACGCGGGATGTCCAACACTCTGCTCCAGTGCCAAGCCGTGCGACCGTCCTTGTACGACTTCCGGGATCAATTTTCACAGATGAAGGCACCCGTGCTGCTCGCGGTGGGCGACGAAGACGACCCATGTCTTGACACCAGCTTGATGCTCAAGTCCACAATTCCCTCGGCCGGCATTTGGGTATGCCCCAATACGGGCCATGCCATCAATCTCGAAGAACCTGCGGCCTTCAACGTGCAGGTTGAACGTTTCTTCAGCACCGTCGAGCGAGGAGGCTGGGGTCATTTCGATCAACTGAGACAGTCCGTCTCGAGGCATGAGAATTCAACAGCCGCCGGGTTGACTTTCGACGGGGCGCTTCCATGAAGCCCTGCATCGGTGTCTATCTTTCCGAGCCCGTCGCGGCACGGCTCGCAGTCGCAGCGCAACGGCCGGGGGCGACCAAATCGGCGATCATCGAGGCTGCGCTCACGCATTTCCTCGATGCCGATCATGACATCAAAGAGCTCTCTATCGATCGCCGGCTGAGCGCCATCCACGAGAATCTTGAACAGCTTCATCAAGATGTGCGAATTGTAAGCGAGACTGTTGCGCTTCAGGCTCGATTTCTTCTTGCCGTCACGCCCGCGTTTACAACCGCCGACCAACCAAACGCCTGTGCCCTCGGGCTTGCGCGCTTCGACGAATTTGCTGCCCAAGTGGCAAGGCGGGTCCATTTGGGAACGTCCCTCATCAAGGAAACAATCGAGCGGGTGAACTCGACTGATCGGGAGCATGTTGCAACAGAATCAGTGAGGCAAGAAGCGCCGACCCGCTCAACACACCCGGAACTGAAGGGTGCTGCGAGGACTGCCGCGGGCAACAAACGACAAACTCCGCGTTTTGCCGGAGCGGCACCGTGCGAGCAGGAACCAGCATTAAGAGCCGAGCAAACAAGTCCCGGCGCGACATCGCGGTCCCTTTTGCCGGTCCGGCGTGCGACGGCCCGACAGAGGCCACTGGGCTTGTTCCAAGATTGTCTGTTAATCTTGCGCGTGTTCTTGCCTTTCGTCGCTGCTTACTGCCTTTCCTTACTCTTTCGCAACATCAATGCGACGATTGCTGGACCGCTGACTCACGAGTTTGGTCTGGGTGCCGATGACCTCGGTCTCCTGACGTCTATCTACTTCCTGACCTTCGCGGCAGCCCAGATTCCTATTGGGATATTGTTGGACAGATACGGTCCGCGCCAAATCCAGAGTGCCGTGCTTTTGGCAGCCGCCGCCGGGGCGACGCTATTTGCTATCTCTGACAACTTTTTGCTGCTTCTTCTCGGCAGGGCGTTAATAGGCCTTGGCGCTTCCGGAGCATTGATGGCCGGATTGAAAGCTGTCGTTCTCTGGTTTCCCGCCAAGCAGGGCCCGCTGCTCAATGGCCTGATGGTCATGCTGGCTGCCCTTGGCGGCGCGACGGCAACATTGCCGGCCGAATACCTGCTCGTTTCGGTCGGCTGGCGGGGATTGTTTGAACTCCTAGCCATCGCCTCGGTTGGATGCGCGCTTGCAATTTTCCTTGTCGTGCCAAAGGCCACGCGCTCATTGAAAGCGAAGGAGACCACCATTGGACTGCGAATGATCTATACAGATCCTCGCTTCTGGCGCTTGGCACCCCTGTCTGCGACGTGCATTGGTACTGCCTGGGCGCTTCACGGATTGTGGGCTGCCCAGTGGTTCTCGGATGTTGAGGGTCTGGACCGGTCGACATTGCTTCGCAATCTCTTTGCCATGGCACTCGCATCGAGTGCGGGCGCACTGGTTCTAGGCGTTGCGGCTCAAAAGCTCCGGCGATACGGAATAGGTCCACGCCCGCTCTTGAAGTTTGTCGCAATTCTGTTTTTCGTCGCCCAACTGGCAGTAATTCTGCGGGTTCCCCTGCCATCATCCGCTCCGTGGATGATCGTCGCTGCCGTGGGGGCGGGAACGGTCCTTAGCTCCGCGATTTTGGCCGATTTTTTTCCAAAAGAGCTTTCTGGACGTGCGAATGCGGCGCTCAACGTCTTACACATCAGTTGCGCGTTTGTGGTCCAGTCTCTCATCGGTTTCGTGGTTCAGCACTGGACGCCTCTGTATGGCCATTACCCGGAAGTTGCTTACCAGACCGCCTTTGCAGTGAACCTTGCAGTTCAACTTGGAGCATGGTTCTGGTTTATTATCGGCGTGCCTCTATCGGGAGCGACGAAGCATTTGCGCTGATAGCAAGTGCTGGCCTTAGCTGTTTGCAAGATGTGGACGAAAGCGGTACCACCGAGACCCGCGTATGCTCTAGTCCAACGTGGGAGGGGTTTTCAGAGTTGCCGGGGGACTGTCCCAAGGGGCTTCGCTTCATCGAGCAGTGCCATCTCATGGAGCGCAGCTTCGTCCTGTGCTCCTCAACCCAGCCGCGCGCCATCGTGGACAGCTCTATATCGGTCGGGAGGTCGCGCGACTACTTGCAGACAGCTCCTCTGCCAAGCGCGCGTCAGTACGGCAATTTATGTTCATGATGGTAGGGCGTGAATGAGCCCGGTCGAAAGTATCTTGCAGGAATTCAGTGATAGTATCCAAACCGCAAGCAACGCGGCTGAATTCGAGGGCGTCGCAACGCGTCTCACACAGAAGCTCGGCTTCCAGCGATTTGCCTATCTGCGCCTCACGGGCGACACGCCGATGTTGATTTCATCCTATCCCAAATCCTGGACCAGTCGTTATTTCCAGCTTGCCTATCAGCAACTCGATCCTGTGGTACGCCGCGCACGCCTCGAGCGCGCATTGTTCGGTTGGGGAGGGGAGGGTTCATCCCCGGTCGGAAACCGCGAACAGCGCCGGTTCTTCGATGAAGCGGCGACCTTTGGCATTAGATCTGGTATCACTGTGCCGATCCGGGGCGGATTTGGACGGATGGCCGCATTTACGCTGGCGACCGATGACCGCGACGTTGATTTGGAGCGGCGCGCGGCCGACTGGAAGGATCTCGTACATCTCGCCGGCTTTTATTTTCATAGTCATGTCGCCGCCAGAGTTGACGTACCCTCCACCGATAAACTCGCTGGGAGCGAACTCACTCAGCGCGAGCGTCAATGCCTGGCATGGACCGCACAGGGAAAAACTGTCGCGGATGTCGCGGTGCTGGTCCAGATTGCGCCGCGCACAGTAGTCTTTCATCTTGAAAACGCTCGCCGCAAGCTCGGTGCAGCATCTATTGCCCAGTGCGTCGCCGAGGCCTTGCG
Organism: Bradyrhizobium sp. CB3481; assembly: GCF_029714305.1. Taxonomy (NCBI): domain Bacteria; kingdom Pseudomonadati; phylum Pseudomonadota; class Alphaproteobacteria; order Hyphomicrobiales; family Nitrobacteraceae; genus Bradyrhizobium; species Bradyrhizobium sp. CB3481. The sequence continues at coordinate 5,124,181 of NZ_CP121647.1, read as the reverse complement.
ACGCGGTTTGTTGTCCTAATCATCCACACCCTGCCATCTCGCGAGATGCAGAACCGACCTGGCGCTCGTCGCGCCGGGCATTATTTTTTGTACTCCGTCCAAAAAGGTCTAGCGAAATCAAGCTGAACCAGACCCACCTGTAAAATCTAACAGGCGATTAGAAAGTTCCTTTCTGGTCTTGAAGCCTCCGGATAGTTTCAGGAGGTTGGCATGCATGCCCTCGGACTTCGCGCGCCGCAATTTGGCCGTCATCTGGAGTTGCTCACGGCGATGTATCGGCTGCGGCGCCGTGTCTTCAAGGACAGGCTCGACTGGTCGGTGTCCATCTCAGGTGAATTCGAGCTCGATGTGTATGACACGCTCGGGCCGACCTATCTCATTCTGATGTCGGACGACGGAGAGCCAGTTGGTTCGGTTCGTCTGCTTCCAACGCTGGGACCGACCATGTTGGCCGACACCTTTCCCATCCTGCTCGGCGGGACACTCGCGCCGCAGGACGAACGAATTCTCGAAAGCTCCCGCTTCTGCGTCGACACCAGGCTTATTACCGAGCAGGCCGCCAACAGCCTCAACCGCGCCACGCTTATCCTCTTCGCCGCGATGATTGAGGCGGCACGTGGCGCGTGCGCAGACAACATCGTGACAGTCACCGATACGCGTATGGAGCGCATTCTCCGGCGAGCAGCCTGGCCATTGAGACGCATCGCTGCGCCACAGCAGGTCGGATCAACCATGGCGGTCGCCGGCTTTCTCGACACGTCCGAACAAGCGCTTCAAATGATGTACGAACGAGCCGAGGTCAGCGGTCCTGTGCTTCTCTCACCCGATTTTGTCAATGCGGCCGCCTGACCACAGAATCCTCGTGAGCAAGGTTCATTAAAGGTGATTTGATAGGCAAATGTTCGCAGACCCACGACATAGTCGAGTGATGTTAATTAATCTGTCGCGCGGCGAGACGCCCACTTCGGCCGCTGTTGCCGCACGTCACAGCACCTTCTCATTGCTGCAGACAGGATTGGAGATGTTCGCCGTTGCGTCGACCGTTATCGGGGAATGCCAACCGAACGGGATTGACATTCGTCAGCAACTCACCCACTCGATGATGCAACTGGACGTCGACGTACTTTCCATTTGGCGAGATCGCCGGTTCACAGATGGTCTGGCTTCAGCCCAAACCGGGATCATTTTCTACGCAGGAGGTTGGCTCGAAGAGGAGATCTTTATTGCTGCGCTGCAGGCGGTCGAGCGGGGATATGACGTACGCTTGCTATCGGACCTCATCGCGGCGCGTGTTGACGCGGACCGATCACTCGTTTTGAATCGACTTGCGCTTCACGGCATCTTGCCGACCACGGTGCGACAGATGCTGCTGGAATGGGCGGTATGTCTGGACGATGCGCTTTTGAAACAAAAGGTTCAACAGCTTTTGTCGTGAGGTGGCCTCAAGCTCGGGCGCCTTTGCCCCGACAGCCGTGCTCGCGCGGGCGTGGTTAGGCATTTGTCCGACACGCCCATTCGTTCCGGATGGAAGCAAGACCTTTGCCTGAGCCGAACGCGAGTTGCCTGGACAAATAATCTTTAACGACGTCTGCGCTTCCTTAACCTTGCCACCTGCTGTTCGGGAAGTGATTGGCAGCCCTAGATCACGCCTGAGGCCGCCCCGCACTTCCGCCTTCGCGGGCTTTGCCGGCGATGTTTCCCGTTGTGCCGTATCGCTTCCCCAAGATCGGACCACCGCTCCGGAAGTATTGTTTGCGCTTGTACGCCGCCTGAGGTGAGTTTTTGGTCATTTAGTTGAAGACGTTCTTGTGCCGGCCGGTAGCTGTGACCCTTGCGACGTAGGTCGCTGGTTCGTTGTCGATTTGCCGGCTGACCAGTTCGCGAGGAGGTCGTCGAATTGACGGAGGCGAGCACGGGGCACATGCATGAGCAGGTGCAAATGCTCTTTGTTGCCGCTGGTGGGGTCGGATTCCCGTGTCCAGATGCTGGTGAACTCAAATCCATTATCCCGAGCGAACTGGGCGAGCTTGTTTCGCCACTTTCTTCCGGTGTCGATCCGCTCGATTGGCGTCTGACCGTCGATGTCGTGTGCTCGGATGGTGACGAAACAGTTCATTGGTTTGCCGATGTCTCGGGCGAAATACCATGCCGCTTCCAACTGACGGACTGCGTAGGCAGTAATGCTGCGCGTAACCCTCCGACGCCCAATCTGGCGCTTCGAGGTCCACTTCGACCAATCGATGTTTCGTTGGTGATCAATTCGAGGGAGTGGTAGCAGAAGCAGAGATAGATTCCACCATCACCGAGACCCCAGCTCCTGAACCATATAAGAGCAGCGTGCAGAAGGGTGGATCCGAACTTGGAACGTCAGATTGCCGAAACGCCAGCCCTCTTCGTGCAGGCAGTCGGACTGACCTACAAGCGCAGGGGAGACGGGGAGGACCCGCCAGAGTGGCATATTGAGAATGAGAAGGTGAGAGAGAGCGTCGCACGTCAGACCTACTGACTTCTTCACAGAGTGATGCGTCTACGGGCACGGCCGAGGATGGAAAAGTCGATCCGGAAAAGTTGAAAGCGTGGGTTACGGAGGTGAGGGCGCTGTGCAACTCGTATGGTCGCGAGAGCGCCGGAAACACTGCATCGGTGAGCTGTTGTCGAAAAGCGGTCGAGACAACGATGGAGTTTGGCCCCTCGTGCCCGTTCGAGACGTGAAGAGATCGGAAACGGAAAGATCGCCCAGGGGCATGGTAATCGGTTTGATGAACCAGCGAGGTGCTCAGTGACGGTTGTGGGCGGGCGTCAGGAGCGTGACCTAGCCACGCAGGATCAAAACTGGTCGCAGCAAACAGCCGTGGAGTGGCCGTTCACGTCAAAGGCTTTTAGCTCTTGTGGCAGAAAACTACGGCAGTCAGGCAGAGTGGTACGACACTGACGCCAATCTCCGAAAGAGATTGTCGTCATGATGCCGCGCTTTCCCGGATCGGCGGACGTATGGCGCGCAAGCTTTGATTCGCGGAAATGACGGATCGATCGTAGAGCGAGCACCGGTTGGCCCGTCACGTGCCAGTTCTCTCCGTGCTTGCCGCCGCGGTGGCCTCAGCGGCTGCTTCCGCCTCGGCCTGAGCAACTGCCGCTCGCAAGACCTTCATGCTGACGGTCATGCGAGGCGCATGGTTCGGAAGATCGACGAAGCCAAACAGGCGATAGAGCTTGGCCGCCCGTTCATTGAGAGCATCGAGAACCACCATATGTGAACCGGCGATATCGGCTACCCTGACGCAATTCTTCAAGGCGTCGGCCAGTAGATGACTGCCGCCGCCCCTGCCACGATATTTGTCAGAGAAACCAATCATCGACAGGTAAATCGCGGGGATCGTTGGATAGCGGGGAAGCTTCTTCCGGATGGGTTCGGGCAGGGTCGTGATATCAATCGCGTGTGAGTTCAAGGCGTAATAGCCTACGACCTCGATCTGATCATCGAGGCAGGCGACGGAAACACGGGTGAGGTCATTGTCTTGCTGGCTGCCGGAATTGTTCTTAAGGAAGTTGTCGACACGAACCACTCCCGACGAAAAAGCCGCTCGATCATGAAGATTACGATCGAGCGGCTCAATCCTCAGACGCGCCAGAAAAGCGCGATCGATTTTCATTTTGGCTTCGAAACCTCATTGTGGAGCTTCATAAGACGAACCAACATAGGCGTGGGTTCCGTTGCCTCGAACGCGCTCAGAAACGCTTCGTGGTCTGGAGCCGTCAGCTTTGTTTGTTCGTAATCTCTCAGAGTCTCCCTTGCAACCCTCGCGGCAACCGTGACAACAAACTCGGATGAGTTGACGCCAAGAAGCCGCGCGGCGCGATCGATGATCTCTTTCGCCTCGACAGTGGTACGTTGCTCCATTCGGGCACTTTTCTGCCCACGGGCGACGCAAGTCTCCTCTTCAAACGCCAACATAGTACTTCTCCCTCTGGCTCGACCACTGTACGTCAGATCCCGTACAAGTCAAATCATTTGAAGTTCGTTCCGGGGGGACCTTAAGAAGCGCTTAGCGCTGCTCCGGGCAAAAACCCTCGAAAAACGAATGAAAACGCCAGTTTTTCAGCACCACATGATCAGAGCACATAATCTTGATCTGTGATCCAAGTCACTCCGTCGTGCCGGCATCAGCTTAGATTAGGTCGCGCCTGCTGCGGTTGATTAGGGTAATTGGTTGGCGCGGCCGTCCGCCGAAAGGCCTCACAAAATCAATCAGGAAGCTCCTGAGCGACTTTAGTGGTGCTCTGCTAGGGTGATGGGTGTGGAACGTATCAAGAACGAATAGGCGGTCTTGCAAGCGGTTTAGAGGGCCAATCTAACCACGACCAAGGACCTAAACCACCAGTTACCCACAATCACCGCCCAAGATCAGCGTTGCAAAACAACAGACTTACCGATAGACGCCAACGTTCGATGATCTTGGTCGTCCGGATGGCAGTTTCTCAACCTCTTACTGGCTCGCGTCCTGGCTCGAGAAAAGCATGCTCGTAAAGAGGCGAGGTAGTTGCGCGGGTGGTCTCCCTTTTCCAGGACGGGTTCGTGGATGGCGAGTCCACCACCATGCGCCGATAACCGCCTAATGCCATCGCGCCGAGATGCTTTGATTCTTCCGGTTCTGTAGGCCGGGTCATTGAAGTATTTGAGGCGGTGTTCCGGGGTTCGCATTTCGCGCCAGCAGCGCCGACCAATTGTGCGACATTCTCGCTATTGCGAGCGAAACCCTCAAGGTGATGCCATCGACTATCCCAATCGAAGTCGGCGAGCAGCCGTTCTCGACGCCGGAGAGTTCGATGTCCGGCTGCTTCATTCCTCGGTTATCCTCAATCCTGATGCCCGCCTTAAGATTTCCGGCTTCGGACCACGGCGTTAGGGGCGAGCCGGCTTTGACGTTGCTGGTGGTAGAGTGGTGGCGAACCAAGGCGTCAGGATGAATGCCATTCCAAAAAATCCCGCACGTCCAAAAGCAGAGTAGAACGGTTAGCGGCTTCCCACATCATTATCCGGCCTTCCGTTCCGTCTCTGCCGAGCTCTGCCAGTAGTGGCATGTCGAGGCTTGGAATCTCCGGCATGGCTTTGCCGGGAATCGCCTACAGGTCGCCGAGCATGCCGACTGTAGACTCGATCCCGGGACAGGATTTACGTCGCGCAATTTCGCCAACCACCTATCGCTCCACGCTTTGGTGCGTTTGGACTCCCAAAGGATGATGCCGGCGGCCTGGCCGATCGAACCATTGACTTACTGGACAAGATCGGCACCCAGCTCGCCCTTGCCGATAGGCTCAACTAGGTCGGTCGGAAAACGCCCACGCAGCAGTACCTCGAGCTCAAGCTCAAGCGCTTCGCCCTGTGACTGCTGAGAGCCTTGCTCAGCTTTGCGCTTCAGTTCTTCGATCGTGCGAGCCATCGACTCGATCGTCTGGTCTTTTTCAACGACGCGCAGCCGAGCGGCTTCATCGGCTTGCTGGCGGGCTTTGATCTGAATTTGACTGACCGACGCTTGAACGCGCTTTTCGACAGTCAGATCAAGTTCGCGGTACGGAGAAAGCTGGAGGCTCCCGTAGACGCTGATCGGAAATGATCGTTCCTAGACGGCCCGCCGGTTCACGCTGGCGGGTCTATTCCACGAGCCGCATAGTCGGGCGACGTTTCATGCGATCAAGGGCGCGGACAACTACTTCTCTATCGAGAACGGCCAATAGCCGGTGCACTGTTTGAGTGGCGTCGCGCGGCCCTGGTGCGATGTATTCGCCAAGGATGCGCCTGGCATCCTCAATTGCCTTCAATACGGTGTCCTCATCCGGAGTATTCATGGCGCACGCCTTTAATGTGCGGACCCAAACCGGGAAATGAATTTCTTTCTATTCTCGTTTTGGAATGAAAAAACGGCCCCGGCTTGCTGCTGCGCCAAGACCACCAGATATCATGATCACTATCGAAATTGTAGTCTGTGGACTGATGGACATATGAGCAAGATTCTTCGCGTTCTTCATGGTCGTTCAGCAATTGACAGCTTCTTTGGTTACCAAATCATTGGGAAAAAGTGGCAAGCCGTCCCAGTGTTGGACGCCGAATGCACAAAAAAGCCGTACCCGCTCCGTTCGCCATAACCAAGATACAGTTCTCACCTTTCTCGCCCGGAACAGATTTCATACTCGTGACATGATATGCCGACGGTTGAAGCTCGACCTAGGATGCACGCGATGGGGCGATATTACTTCGGCCTCCAGGGTGCTCAGAATGCCCACGACTCAGGCGGCCTAGCATTTGAAAACGACATGGAAGCTTTCCATGCCGCTAAGCGACTGGCGCAAGAGTTGGCTGCCGCGCGACCAAATCTGAGAGGAAACACCTGCGTGGTGCTCACCCGCCAGGATGCGGATGATCTTTATTGCATAGGTGTTTTGTAAGACCGCTTCAGTGGGCCACTAGGCCCCATTGAAGCGCCCGCCGGTTCACGCTGGCGGGTTTTTACTGCCGCTCTTTCCCGAAATCTTTCTCCGGAGTCGCAAGGCGAACCGACGCGTAAACGCGTCCGTGCTTAAATCTCCCCGTTTTAGCACCCTCCCAATATTTCGATTCGCCCGGCTAGTAGCGGCCGGGCTTTTCGTTGCCGGGCCTTACAACGACCCCAGCCCCTCCCAGATGATCGCCAGCACCAGAAATAACCAGTATGGCGTAAGCGGTCCGGCGGCCAATGCGGTTCATTCCAGAACCTCGTATTCGAAGGGACGCCCTCAGGGTCGTTTTCCTCGAACCACTTCTCGGCGGCATCACGTTGGCGAACACCTTGATGTGCTCGGTATCGCCGACCTGCTTGGCGATGTTGACGTAGACAAAACGGTCATTGGTCTCTCTTCAGCTTGCGCTTGCCCCAATGCGGCATCTTCAGATCCGGATTAAACATCCGTTCAACGTGACAAGCACGCATGACGCCGATCAGCGCTTCCATCGCGGCCTGCCATTCCGGCGTGGAGTGCTTGGCTTCCGGTAGCTTTGTGATGTAAGCGGCAGCATTTTTCAGCGTGATGAGGCGGCGCCCACGCGGCAGCGGAATCGGATTGTCAAAAGGGGCGGACCAGGACAAGGAAAGGCTTTTGAAAATAGAGGGATAGAAATTTACGCGAGTGTCGGTCCTCTTTAATGCGTTCTCGGGCGGCTCTTGCTACTGCCTTGGCCTTCTCCAGTGCGGTCCTTTGCTCCAGCAGATCAGGCCTAAGCCTGCGGCTCCGAAGGTCATCCCAATAAAAATATTGGCTGGGCTGACCGGGAATCTGGACCTCGAAGCTGCCGCAGTCCGGGACAGCCTCGTGTTTGATGATGCGGACGCGATCGGAGATGCGCCAAATTCTGCCAAGAATCAGACTGAGCTTGAATAGGCCATTTCGAAGCGTCGCAGTGGCAAAGGCCCGGCGTATGTCGTCCGGTCCCGTCGTGCGCCGGGCCGTCCTTTGCGCTTGAGCGTACCTGTCACGCGACGGCTAATGTGGCTTTCGGCCAACCGGCCTAAACAGCTCGGGGTTGTTTTCAACGTAATCAACCCAAAGGTCATTCATCATTCGGCATACATCATCCGGCCGAAAGCCGCCGTCGTTAGGCTGACTATCACCAAGGTGGCCTAGCTGCATGATTCCCGAGTAGGGATTCCCAGGCGTAGGTGTGAATGCCGCATCCGTAGGCTTGTGAACGATACCATGCGGAGACACACCAAACTGGTCTCGATTTACTGACGCACGCAACATCGTTGCCTCCCACGCAAGGCTGCTCCAACCCGGGCAATCAGGAATCGTTCCGAACGCGCACGGCCGCTGAACCAACGATAAAAATCCGGCGACACAGTCTTGCCGTCGCTGGGACAGCGCGATGCACTGCCCAGCTTGCTACTTTGCCAAAACTTGTAGAACGCTAGGCCACCGCTGATGTGACACTGCGGTCGCTCATAGCCGACTGCCTCACCGGCCTATGTGCCGTATGCTTGTCTTGCCCGAACTTCGTCATACATCTGAGCCACTTGTTTTTTTTGAGGGCGATAATGCGCGATGCTTTCGTAGAATTGTGGAACGGCCTAGTGCAGCAGCCGTGGCCGCTTCGGGCTGTGATTGGCGCTTTGTTGGGTGCTTACCTATTCATCGTGGTGCCATTTCTTATTGGAAAGAAAGATGTCTCGTCCGCGAAGGGAGGCGCCGGTGGAAGCGCCCAAGTAGAGGGCAACGGCCTGGCTATTAACGGCGGTGGTGGACAGGTCGCTGGAAAGAAGGCTTACGGTCAGGGTGGTGCTGGTGGAGCAGCCAGTGTGGGTGGCAGCGGCACAGCTATCGGGGGCTCCGGCGGACAAGTGACCGATAGGTGACGGTAAGCAAGATGACACAGGATCGCCGCCTTATAGCGAGCTATGCAATTCCGCTTCTGGCGTTCCTATTAATGGAGCAAGCATTGGCACAGAATAAACTCCCGCCAGCGAGCGGCGGAGATGGTGGAAGTGCCCGGCTCGAAGGGGAATGGTTTGTCAATGGGCGGACCCGGCGGTCGCGTCTCAGGTGACGCCAGAGGCGTTCAAGGCGGCCATGGTGGTGGTGGACACGTTGCCGGCGACGGGGTCGTCGTGGGCGGCGGAGGCGGACATGTAGCTGGACCCGGAGTGTGGCTGCCACCTGCACGGTCAGGTTACGAAGTGCATCAGCGTGCGCTTGGGCTCCCAGTTGATCCATATCTCGCGCAATTTGGCCGCGGTGGCGCAACGCCCGGCTACAATGAAAAGTTGGCTGTCGTCGATAGGGTTCGCGAGACCTACCTTCGGTCGCATTCTAAATTCTCGCCGGAGAGCATGTACAATGTACATTCCGTTTCCCTCGACTACATCAATGGTGCGTTAGAGGCCATGAACGAAGACTGGCGGGCGCGGATTTTTGAAGATCAGTTTGAGTTCTTTCTTCCGTAGATCACGATAGAGGCGCAGCAATGGCTCGTTGTTGTTGAGCCTTAGCAGACGGGCTGCCATCCGAGGTGCCAATTTGAACACTCTGATGTCTTGAGCAAAAATCGTTTTGGGTTGCGAACTGATCAGTTCTGGTAACTAATTACAGGCCCATTCCATCTGTACGAAACGGGAGCGGTTGAGCGTGCACGGGGTACGCTAGGTCGCACCAACGTCGGGCGCGATTTCGCAGCGCAACAAACATGATCCGATGTTGCAAGCGCGATCTCGCTAAACGCAGCCGCTAACGATATTTTAGATCCATCGAGCGGCTATCGATCTTTCAATTGTAAGTAGGAATAGGTTCGTGTAAAGATTGCGTGGGGCCTGCGTTCCTTTTTATTTTTTCACTTTCTTATTTGCGCCGCCCCTGGGGTTTGTATGCGGCGACTGATTGCGTGTTCCTTGTTCTTTCTTCTTATGGTCGGATGTGCCTCGATTTCAGTGCAAGAATTCGAGGTTTACAAGACAGCCTTTGATAAGACGAACGAAGCCTCGACCGCCATTCTAGACCAATTGGCATTGCAGGAACGCGCGCTATTCCTGCGACACTACAAGTATGCGAGGAGCGCCACTCATTTTGAACCCGGGCTTGCTCGCTTCTTGACGGACTCTGTTGATCCGCCTGGTACGGCTGCCTTCAGAGGCGCTCTGCAGGTCATCAAAGCGTATAATGATCTGCTGTATGGTTTGGAGAGCGGACAAACCGCCCAAACCCTAGCAGCCAAACTATCGGCCATGGAGTCGGCTACCAGCAGCTCGATCGTTGCGGTGGGCGGCGTTGCTGCAACGGCCACTGGCGCCAACGCTGCCTCGCTCGCCACGTCAATGGCTGCGCTTGATAAGATTTTCCAGACCCTACTCCCCTTCATTCAACTCGGGCTCAAGTACCGAGCGCAACAGGAATTCAGAACGTTTCTGGTTCAGAACTATGGTCTTGTCCGGGACCTGCTTTTGCACCTGCGCAACGGCACGTCAGCTATTTTCCCAGTCCTTACTGCAGCGTCAGTCCGAGAGTTCAATGATGGTGGAGCGATGTCCGCGGAGGATAGCAAGCGGATCGAAACGTACCGGAAGCTGCTGGCTGATTGGGTGATTCTGCTTGAGGTGACCATCAAGGCATTGGATCGCGCAAAAGCGGCCGCAGAGGCGCCGCCGACGTTAGTGGATAACGTAACGGGGCTTACGGCCTTCGCGATCGAAATGGAGACGGCGGCAAAATCAGCGAAAACAAATTTAGCGAAGCTTGCCACAAAGTAGTTGTTTTGCGTGGAGTAACTGCAATGAGTGATACTCTCGACATAATTGAGGCCATACGCAGCAAACTGCGAGATGCTTTCGCACAAGCCACGGACGATGAGCAAAAGCAGAAGATCAAGAATGAGCTGAAACGGCTCGCCGATCTGCAAGAAGAGGTTGTTTTAAGTGAGTTCGAAACTGCGGCGGCAGAAATACAAGCGCTAACGAACGCGCTCCAGCGGATCATCGACAACCTGAACGGCGTGATCGCAAACTTCTTCATTCAGGATCTTAACGGGATTGGTACTCGTGCCGGCTTGCCAGTTCGTGGTCCAGAGCCTCCAAGAGATGCCGGAACACCTGCTCGTAGAGATCGACGCCGGCCCCCTCAAGGCTCCGCCGCAACTCCTCCGGCAAGCGGCAACGGGTGGTCTGGGCTCATCGCGGCATACCGAGGCAACAATACGATCAGCAACGACCTGAAGGTCGCAAGCCTTGCCCAATGGATCCAGGAATCTGGTCGTGGGACTAGTCGGTTGGCGCGAGACTACAATAACTTCGGCGGACTCAAATACCGGGCGCGCATGCAGGGGTATTGTACTCCCATCGACTACACGGGAACTGACGGTGAGAGTACGACCTATTGCAATTTTTCTTCGCCGTCAGCCTTCATCGAAGGCTACTGGCACTTCATAGCTAGCGGAGATGCGTATTCCGGATGGGAGGGGTACAACACCAACGCAGCCGCATACATTCGCTTTATCGCTCCGAACTATTCGGCTGACCCAAATTATGTGACGAGCGTTCTCAGGCTATTTGACGAAGCCACTTCGCTACTGAACCAAGATAGCTCCGGAGCGTCGGGAAGGACAGAACCACCGCCGTCTCCGCGCATGCCAGATTTACCGAGGGCCGACGGATCATCGGCACGGGTCGCTATCGTTATCGGACACAATGCGCGATCGCCCGGCTCGAGCGCAGGCTCTCCACTTTCCAGAACTGAGTTTACGTTTAACTCTGAGATTGCCGCGTTTATGCAGAGGAATGCGGCACAGTACAATATTAAGCTGCAGGTTTTTACGCGACAATCGAATCCGAGCGTGCAGCACGAAATTATGGCTGCGTACGAGCAGGTAGCAGCCTTCAATCCGGTTTGCGCGGTCGAGCTTCACTTCAATTCGTCGGATGATGCAACGGCCACAGGCTCGGAGGTACTTTTAGTCGGCGGAAAGCCAGCCGCGACCGCTCTTGCGTCTAGCTTGGTATCGAGCGTGAAGAGCGCATTGGGCCTGAGGCTCAGAGGCAACAACGGCTTGACTGTCGTTTCCCGCGGCGGTCGTGGGTGGATATCTGTTTCTGCCTTGCCAAACGTTCCGAGCGTGCTCTGCGAGCCGTTTTTTGGTTCGAACCCCAACGATTGCCTAAGGGTTGCAGCCCTTGGAGAAGATAAGCTTGCGCTGGCGTATCTCCGAGGACTGCGTGAATTTGTCTTGAGCAGAAACCTGGTAGCTTAGGAGCGGGCTATGAGAGTTCTCTTGGGGCTTACCATTGGTGTCCTTCTGCTACTTTTGACGTCACAATTCCCTCGACCTGCGTACTCACAACAGTCGCCGGCGCTGACTAATCCCGCGTCTTCTCCGAGCCCGTCGGACCAACGGATCTCCAATCCGCCGCCGCCAGCTGAGCAAAAGAACACTCCAGAGCAGCGCTCTCCTACTGCCTACCTGACTTACAAGACTCCCTACGAATTCTGGCTCACCGCGCTTACGATCCTTCTACTCATCGTAATGGGTGGGATGCTGTGTCTGATGGCGTACACCGGAACGTTGACCCCAGAATTTTACAAGGCGTTTCTGATACTGGTCGTTGTGTTCTCCGCCTTATTCTTGATTGTGGCCGGCTACACGGATCAACAAACTGCACCGGTCTTCGGCCTATTGGGTACGATCGCCGGATATATTTTTGGCCGTCTATCGAGCACTCCGGACGGGCAGGCCGGCGTCCAGAACGAACCTAACCGAGTTCGTGCTGAGCCAGCGCGGAATGGAAATGCGGTGAACGCAGGAGCAGAGCCACCGCGTGACGGAAGTCCAGCCAATACGACAGGAGTAGCTCTCGGCGATCTGCCGCGATGATCAAGGAGAGAGGAGATGCGCAAAGAGACTGGATTGAAAAGCGCGGCGGCGCTGATCTTCGCTGTTATCATGCAATCAGCACCACCATCCTACGCTCAATTCAATCTGAATGTCGAAAATTATGGCCTGCGAATGCCTCAGCCGACAACTCCGGCGAGAGAGTTCTCAGGACGCAATAACACGTTCAACATACCCGGTCTCGCGCCGACGCCTGGAGCGGTGGCCCCAGTTGTGGTGCAAGTCCCAGGCGCGACGCCCGGAGCCACGACCATGGCCCAGCCTGTGACATCTCGCCGCCGCACCATAGAGGATCCCATTGTCTCGAAGAACAATATTGGCTTTTACAACGAGTCGAGCGACCAGACACTGAAGTTTCAGTTGCTGGTCAGCGGCGCACCTCGCACCATTACATTGCAGCCGCATCAGGTCATAACCATCGACGTGGATCCGCCGGCCGAGCTGAAGGGAGTGTTAAACACAGACGGCAGAGACCCTTCTGAAACGCCGTTCTCCTCGGGCGAACTTTATGTACTTCGAGCTGAGGGCGGAAAATGGGTATTTGCGAAGCTATGACTATGTGAGCCAGCACCGCTCTGATTTCTCGCTGATGCAGGGCTACGCATGCTGGGTCATCCGGAGAAGGAGAGGTGCCGTGGCTTGGAAGCATTTAGGTCTAATAGTCGTGACGCTCACCCTTCTATCTTCAACCGCGGTGATTGCCGACACTTGTCCACCCCCGCCGTCTCAGGTTGAGAAAGGTATCCAAACCGACGCCGAGCTAAAGATCGGAGCGCTTGGTAAGCTGGTCGGTTTGGACGCAGTCGGTAAAGTAACGCCGATCACTGAAAATCTATTCGTAAAGTATCCAAACGCCGACAAGCTGGTCATTGCGCAGCTGATCGCAAGTACGACATGTCAGCTGCTTCTAAAGTCAGGTCTAACTGGCAAGGATTTGACCGAAGCTATAGAAAAGCTGAATGCAAGCCTGCTGTCGTTGATGATAGAGCAGCGCAAAAAGGAAGAGGAAAACAAACCGCGCACGGAATGGAAGCTTCAAGACGACGATGTAGCGCTGACGAACTCAGGCGGACCGATCAAGAATTTGGACGTCGAGGTGGTTGTATTTATTCAAACAGATCTCCATTGGCGCAAGGATGGTAAGGACTACGGCCTGAACGGGCGCTACGGAAGCCAAAAACCCGGAGTAATTATTGGCCGCGGTGAGAAGGGGCCCAATTTGGTGGTGCTGCCACTTGGCAGCGAACGGAAGGGATTTCGAGCTGTGATCGAAAGAGTTATTGAAAGAACTAAACCTGAAACGGTCATTGACCGCTTCAGTTACATGCAGAACTGCCTGAAGATCCAGTACGATGATCTATTCGGGGGGCACTACACTGACTATCGTGTCGACAATATTGTTGCGACAGGCGGAGGCCACACTTGGGTCGAGAAGTTCAAGTTCGATGAATGCAAGGAAGACTTCGAAAAGACCGGGCGGTACGCCGACTCCTATAGGCGCGGCGGCGGCTTGGGACGATTTGAATATTGGAGTGGTAATGAAGAAAATCAAATAGAAAACGTGATCGCCACCGACATTTCAAGGCAGATTGAGCGTTGGAAGAGTGATGTCGGTAAGTAGGTGAAATAGATCTCGCATCTCCGACTGCTCGAACTGAGCTTCGAGTTCGTAATCAAATTGCGTCTTTTGCGCTAACTCGGAAAGCGACGAGTTATCGACTTTCCAAGATAGAGTGGCGGAGCGCGTGCGGTCGGATGAGACTGAATTCCACCGAGTTATTCGCATTTGAGCCGTAAGCGTCGTTCCGCTCCCACCTTCTCGCGGCACATGGGATAGGCGAGTTTCACGATCTCTTTGAAGGGATCGGCTTGTGTCTATGCTTGACCATACGCTTAAGTCGGACGTGACGGCGCGCCGGCTGGAAGTGATCACGGAGACGGGACGCCGTCGTTGGTTCTCCAAGGACGACAAGGCCCGGATCGTCGAGGAGACGCTGGTACCAGGCGCGGTCGTTTCCGAGATTGCCCGGCGACACGGGCTGACGCCGCAACAAGTTTTCACCTGGCGCCGGCAAGCACGCCGGTTGCCGACGCCGATGGCTGACGATCCGCCGTTTGTACCGGCGGTGGTAGACGCCATGGCACCAGTCGCGGTTGGTGGCCATGAGCACAAGACAGCGCGACGCAAGGCCAAGCCGGATGTCGGGGGAATCGAGATCGAAGCCGAAGGCGTCACTATCCGGGTCGGCCGAGGCGCGGACGTGGCGATGATTGCGGCCATCGTCCATGCGCTGAAGGCAAGCCGGTGATCGGCCCGTCCGGAACTGTCCGGGTGATGGTGGCAACCAAGCCGGTCGACTTCCGCAAGGGAATGGAGGGGCTTGCGATGTTGGTGCGCGAGCACATGAAGGCCGATCCGTTCTCGGGTGCTGTTTATGTGTTCCGAGCCAAGCGGGCGGACCGGATCAAGCTGATCTTCTGGGACGGTACGGGTTTGTGCCTGTTTGCCAAGCGGCTCGAGGAAGGCGTCTTCCGCTGGCCGAAGATCGAGGATGGCGTGATGCGTTTGTCGGCGGCGGAATTGTCGGCGCTGCTCGAAGGGCTTGATTGGCGGCGTGTCCACGACGCACGGGAGACGGTCGTCCCGACGCAAGCCGGATAATTGTGGGCCGCGCTGCGGCGAAGTGAATCAGGGGCATCGAGCACGTCGTCAGGCGGGCGCGAATATGCTCTGATTTGCCTGTGAGCGATAACCTTCCTGAAGATCCCGAGACGCTGAAGGCGATGCTGCTGGCCGAGCGGCACGAGAGCGAGCGGCTGCGCCAGATCATCAAGGAATTGCAGCGCCATCGCTTTGGCCGGAAGGCCGAGACGCTTCCCGAGGAGCAGATGCTGCTCGGTCTCGAGGACGTCCAACAGGCTGCGGCCTGGACGGAAGCCAGCCAAGACGAGACAGCTCCGGAAGGCCGGGCGGAGCGCGCACGCAAGCGCCGCAACAATCGCGGAGCACTACCGGCGCATCTGCCGCGGATCGAAGTCGTGGTCGACCTCGACGCCAGGACCTGTCCCTGTTGCAAGGGCGACCTGCACCAGATCGGCGAGGACAGGAGCGAGCGACTGGACATGGTGCCGGCCCAGTTCCGCGTTGTGGTTACCCGGCGTCCCAAATACGCCTGCCGCGCCTGCGAAGATGGCGTCCTGCAGGCCGAGGCTCCGGCCCGGTTGATTGAGGGCGGACTGCCGACGGAGGCAACCGTCGCCCAGGTCCTGGTGTCCAAATATGCCGATCATCTGCCGCTGTACCGGCAGGCCCAGATCTATGCCCGCCAGGGCATCGCTCTCGATCGATCGACACTGGCGGACTGGGTTGGGCATGCCGCCTTCCATCTGCGCCCGCTGCATGAGCGCCTTCTCACGGTGCTTCGAGCGAGGTCCAAGCTGTTCGCCGACGAGACGACGGTGCCGGTGCTCGATCCCGGTCGAGGGCGCACCAAGACCGGCCAGCTTTGGGCCTATGCCGCCGACGACAGGCCCTGGGGCGGCCTCGATCCGCCCGGCATCGCCTATGTCTATGCACCCGACCGCAAGGCCGAGCGGCTGTTCAGCCATCTTGCCGGCTTCAAGGGCGTCCTGCAGGTCGATGGCTACAACGCCTACCCAAAGCTTGCCGAACGTGGCGAGGTCGAGCTCGCCTTCTGCTGGGTGCACATGCGGCGCAACTTCTACGAACTCGCGACAGCCGGCCCCGCGCCGATCGCAAGCGAGGCGCTGAAGCACATCGCCGCATTCTATGCGATCGAGAAGGAGATCCGCGGCCGCAGCGCCGAGGAGCGTCGCCTCGTGCGGCAGCAGAAGAGCCGACCACTGGCCGATGCCTTCGAGGTATGGCTGCGCGCCAAGCTGGCTCTCATCAGCCAGAAGATTAAGCTCGCCGAGGCCATCCGCTACGCCCTCTCGCGCTGGCAAGGCTTAACGCGCTTCATCGATGACGGCCGCATCGAACTCGACAACAATACCGTCGAACGATCGATCCGTGGTATCAAGCTCAGTCGCAAGAACGCGCTGTTTGCCGGATCCGACGGCGGTGCCGAACACTGGGCTGTCGCCGCGTCCCTGGTCGAGACTTGCAAGCTCAACGACGTCGATCCGCTCGCCTATCTCACCGACGTCCTGACCAGGATCGTTAACGGGCATCCCAACCGCGACATCGACCAGCTGCTGCCCTGGGCCTACCGCCCTCAAGCCCTCAAAGCCGTGGCCTGAGAACGACGCTTACTTTGAGCCGAAGCCGACGTCTGGATCAAGTTGATCGAGTAGCTTGCAACTAGCTCGACAGGACGCGACGCTTCGACTCGGTCAAACGTAGCATCTTTTATAAGCTGTTTTCCGCATTCTCGGCATCTAGGAGTAGGCTTGTGGCAAATGAATTCGATCGTCGTTCCTTTCGAGGTCGGAAGAATGTGCCGCCTCATCATGGTCCCTGCCAGTGGATCTCCCCATGTGATTCCCGCGGTCTGAAGCCGCCCAAGAAGTTGCGGGATAATCCAGCCAGCGTCCTTCCAGGACGATCTGCAGAGATACTAGCTTAGCTAGCCGGCGCAGCTGCGAACTCCGTGCCATCCAACCAGATACGGTGCAGGATGATGGCGAGTTTGCGCGCCACGGCGACCTTCGCCTTTCGCGACCCGATCCGAGCCATCAATTGCTGCCCCCAACGGCGAAGGGCACAATCTTTGCGCATGCGTGTCGTGAGCGCGTTGGCCGCCTCGAACAGAGGGCTTCGCGCCATGCGGTCGCCTGACTTGGATATCCGGCCAGAGATATCGACCTCGCCGGATTGATAGCGCCGAGGTGTCAGGCCGAGAAACGCTCCGACATCGGTGGTCTGCGTCGCCGGTCAAGCGATCCTGCGCAAGCTCGGGGCAGGCAGTATCCCGGTTGTCAACGTCGAGAACGCCTGCGCCACGGCATCGACGGCATTCCAGCAGGCGTGCTCGATGGTGACGCTCGGAGCTTATGATGCAGTTCTCGCATTCGGCGTTGAGAAGCTCTACCACGTCGATAAAGAGAAGCCGATGGCTGTTTACGCCGGTTGCGTCGATGTTGAGCAGCCGGAAGCGCTCAATCAATTTCTGGCGGAAGACCTCAGCGAGGAACAGGTCAAAGCGGCGCCACGCGAGCGCCGATCTCTCTTTATGGACATATACGCGCGTCTGGCGCGAGACTACATGACGAAGACCGGCGCCACTCAGCAAGACTTTGCCCGGGTCTCTGCGAAGAACTCTCGTCATGGCAGTCTCAACCCATTCGCGTAGTTCCGGGACGTCCTCACCGTCGAGGATGTTCTCGCAGCGCGGTCGATTTCCCCGCCGCTCACCCTGCCGATGTGTTCGCCGATCGGCGACGGTGCTGCCGCTGCGGTGATCGTTTCGAAGCGGGTGGCTGCGCGTCTTGGTTTGACAGTGCCTGTCCGGGTTCTGTCTTCGATTCTGGCGAGCGGTTTTGATGCGGCTCCAGACAAGCCTAGCTTGGCCCGCCTAACCGCAGGTCAAGCCTATGAAGAGGCGGGCATCGGCCCGAACGAGTTGAGCGTGGCCGAATTGCATGATGCGACATCGCCAGCGGAGCTCATCTACTATGAGGAGTTGGGGCTGTGCGGTGACGGCGAGGGACCATCGTTTCTGGCGACGGGAGCGACGGAGTTGGGCGGACGTGTGCCGGTCAACCCTTCCGGCGGGCTTGTACGAAAAGGACATCCCATAGGCGCCACGGGCCTCGGGCAGATTTATGAGCTCGTTCTTCAACTGCGGGGACGCGCAGGCCCGCGTCAGATCGAGGGAGCCAGGCTGGCATTGGCCGAAAACGGCGGAGGCTTCATTGGCGGGGAGGCTGCCGCTCTTACGATGACTGTGTTGGCGAAATGATGACTCAGCGCACTCTGCTGGAGATGGTGAAGGATGGAGTTGGCGTCGACGACGGCGATCCGATTCTGACATTTGTTGATGTAGACGCTCAGGGCCGGCTCGTCGAAACCAGACGATCTTATCGCGACTTGCTGTCCGCGGCGCGGTTGCTGGCGGGGGCCTTGCACAGTGCCGGAACGCGGGCAGGCGACGCATTTGCTATCGTTCTGTGGAACGAGCCGGAATTTGTCGAGGCGATGATTGCCTCGGAGATTGCAGGCACGGTGTTTGTGCCAGTCGACCCGCGCACGCCAGGAGAGCGGCTCGCGTACATGCTCAAGTTTTCAAGATGCAAGGGCGCGATCGTGTCGCCGGAAATCGTGCCTCACGTCGTAGATCTTGCATCCGAGCTCCCCGACCTACGATGGATCTGGACGATCGGTCCCGATGCGCTCCGGCATCCCGCCGATCTCTCCAGTCCGTGTTGGCGGAGGCAACGCCGACAAATGAGCTTGAGCCGAGGCCGCTTGATGCGCCGATGCAGATGCTGTTCACATCGGGCACGACCGGACATCCCAAGGCAATTCTCGCGCCCCATGGTCGATTTGCTTTCGCGGCGAGCCTGGGCGAGTCCATCGGATATCGATCAGGGGACCGCCTGTACACCGGATTGTCGCTCACTCACGCCAATGCTCAATTTAGCACCCTGGGGAATTCTCTTCGTGGACAATTGCCCGGCGTGTTCAGCAAACAGTTCACCAAATCACGGCTGTGGGAGATTGTTGCTTGCTACGGCTGCACGACCTTTAACCTGCTTGGCGGAATGACGATTGCGATTTTCGCAGAACCACCTGGCCGTTCTGACGGCGCACACAATGTGCGCTTTGTTCTCAGCGCCGGAATGCCCGCATCGATGTGGCGCGCTTTCGAGGAGCGCTTCGGCGTCGCCATCTTCGAGTTCTTTGGCACGGCTGAAGGCGGTCTCACTCTCAATCCTCCCGGGATTGGGCCTGTCGGATCGATCGGCAAGGCGCTATCGGGCACCGTCTGTGAGATCCTCGACGAGGCGATGCGGCCCGTGCCCGCGGGGGAGTTGGGCGAAATATGTTTCCGTAACGCTGACGGTACGGTCCCGCCCGTGAACTATTTCGGCGCCAAGGAGGCAAGCGAACAGAAGACGAGGGGAGGCTGGTTCCATTCGGGCGATATAGGCTGGAAGGACGAGGCAGGCTGGCTCTATTTCTCACACCGGGCGGGCTACTCAATCCGACGGAATGGAGACTTTATCGATCCCCGAGCTATCGAGACAGTGATTGCCACCATTCCGGATGTCGATGACGTCTTGTCTATGGTGTCGCGACGGCGATGAATGCACCCGGGGAAAAGGAAGTCATCGCCGCGATCGTGAGCCATCGCGGCCTAGCATTACAGTTGCATTGTATCAAAGGTTCTGAATCCATGGGTGACCATGATTCGGGATTTGATGATTGGTGGTGCGTCGGTTGAAGATACGCTGACGCTGTGGGCTTCGTCGTTGCGGGATGCCAACCAAGGCATCCGTCCGCTGTTTACGCAGGAGCGGGTCGCGGCCTCGGCGGGGCAGTTTCTCGACGGACTGTTGGGCAATGAGCCACGCAAGACGGGTTGGATGCGGGCTGAGGCGGCCGGCGATCCAGGCCCGTGGCGCCAGCAGGCGATCTTGGGCCGGGGCCAGTGGGACGCCGACGCGCTGCGCGACATTGTCCGTGGGTACGCGCTGGAGACGCTTGGCGATGAGGACGCGGTTCTGGTCATCGATGAGACCGGCTTTTTGAAACAGGGCAAGGCGTCGTGTGGGGTCGCACGCCAGTACACTGGCTCGGCGGGCAAGATCACCAATTGCCAGATCGGAGTGTTCGCCTCCTATGTGTCGCGGCATGGCCATGCCTTCATCGACCGGGCGCTCTACCTGCCAAAGGAATGGACGGATAAATCCGCTCGCCTGAAGGCAGCGCATGTCCCGAGCGATGTGGGCTTTGCGACGAAGCCCAAGATCGCACGTCAAATGATCGCTCGCGCGATCGCCGCAAAGGTGCCGTTCTCGTTCGTGGCGGCGGACAGCGTGTATGGCACGGGAGACATCGAAACTCTGCTGCGCAAGGCAGGCAAAGGCTATGTTCTGGGTGTTGCTTCCAATCATGTGTTCTATTCCTGGGGCAAGCCGCAGCCTATCGCCGGCACCGCCTCCGCGATCGCGCAGAGCCTTCCCAAAAAGGCTTGGCGCCGCCTGCCGTCCGGCGAGGGGACCAAAGGTCCACGCTGGCACGACTGGGTCTATCTTGAGCTGGCCGACCTCGACGCCAGCGAATACAACGACGACCTGGCCGGGGAATGGACCCGAGGTCTTCTGATCCGCCGCAACATTGCCGGCGGCAGCTTAGCCTTCTTCTCCACATGGTGCCCCAAGGGCACGTCCATGCAGAAGCTGGTGTCCGTGGAAGGCCATCGCTGGGCTATCGAGGACAGCTTCGAAACCGCTAAGAACGAGTTCGGCCTTGATCACAACGAAACTCGCTCCTGGCATGGCTGGCATCGCCATGTCTCACTCGTCATGCTTGCCTTTGCCATGATGGCAACACTGGGCCATTGCTCAAAAAAAAACCGACCGCGGCCTCGACCGAAGCATCGTTCTTGATCCGCTGGTCGATCCAGGAAATCCGCCGCATCGCCATGAAGCTTGCCCAGCGGCGCATCTCGCACGCCCACATCCTCGCATGGTCATCCTGGCGCAGGGCCCATCAGGCCAACGCGCGCAAGGCCCATCTCAGGCAAAAATTACAACTGTAATGCTAGGTCAGCGTTTTCTTGGTTCGAATCATATCAGGCGGCCTCGGCCAGCTTGTAGGACCAAGTGTGGATGACAGGATGGCGATTGACATCGTCAATGCCGGCCATGATGCGCTCCTTGAGCTCGTGTTTAGAAGTCACCCGGATGTGGCGCAGGACGGAGCGGGCGAACTTGGAGAAGAAGCCCTCGATGAGGTTGAGCCAGGAGCCGTGCTTGGGCGTGAAGGTAAATTCGAAGCGGCCGGCCGGTCGTGTCTCGAGCCAGGCCCTGGTTTCTCTGGAGATGTGTGCGGAATGATTGTCAAGAATCAACTTGATCGCGGTGTGGGCCGGATAGGCGGCGTCGAGCAGCTTGAGGAATTCGACGAACTCGCGGCTGCGGTGGCGGTCTTTGACGAGAGCGTGGACCTTCCCGGTCAGCAGATCAATTCCAGCCAACAAGCTGAGCGTGCCATGACGCCGATACTCAAAATCGCGCGCAAAGGCCGGATAGACCCCCGGCACGGGTGACAAATCCGGCGCCGTCGTCGCGATGGCCTGCATCCCAGGCTTTTCGTCGTAGGAGACGATCGCCACTGGCTTACCCGGTTTCTTCGACTTGGCGGCGGCCTTTTTCAGGACCTGAACCTCGCGATAGACACACAGAACCTCCGCCATCTTCTGCTCGAACTCGGCGTCGCGGCGTTCCAGATAGTAGCGCACCTTGTGCGGATTGATTTCCTCTTGGCCGAGAATCTTACAGACCGTGCCCTGAGCCAGACGGGCGAGACATTGATGTCCCGCCCGCGGTCCGTGCTCGCGCATGGCGTGCCAAAAGCCGCGTCGTCCACAGTTCGTGCGGGTAGCCGTGCTCCTTGGCCTTGTCACATGCCAAAGACACCAGCCAGGCCTTGGCCTCCGGTGTGATCACCGGCTCCTTGCCTGGTCGCGGGCGCTCGTCGAGCGCCGCCAGTGCGCCATCAGCCACCGCCCGCTCGACGCAGCGCTGGACCGTCTGATGATGGGCGCCAAGTTTTTGGCCCACCCCAAAGAACGACGGATTCTCGCGGTAGGCAAGCAGCATCGCGGCCCGCGACACCCGCCGCGCCGGTTCGGTCCGCGACCGCGAAAGAGCCGTCAACGTTTCGATCTCCGCATCGGTCATTGCCAACTCGACCGCTTGCCGCCATCCTGCCATGATGAAGCTCCTCCTCGTTCAGTCAATCGCAAACGAGGAATCCACGAACAAACGTTCCGTTCCATCACTGCCAAGTTCACGGAATCGGTCGTCTCGTGGGCTGATCCGACCCTATGTCAGCGATCGGTGACGTGTGGAATTGTAGGCAAATGCTGACATTTTCTGTTGTCAGCGAGCGGTGACATATAGTAATGTAAGCGAACGCTTACATTTGGACCGCCTATGCTGATACGCACTCCTGCCGATCTCGGTGCCGTCATTCGCGACAGACGCAAACGTCTCAAGCTCGACCAGTCGACACTGGCCAAACGCATTGGCGTCAGCCGTCAATGGGTAATCGAGATCGAGCATGGCCACGCCCGCGCTGAATTGGCGCTCGTGCTCCGTGCACTTGACGCGCTCGGCATTCCCTTGGATGCCAGTGCCGAGCCGACGGCGAGCCGCGGCTCGGCACCAGCCCGCGTCGATATCAATGCCATTGTCGCCAAAGCCAAAAAGGGCAAATCATGACGAACGAACTCGTCGTGCTGCTGGATGGCAACGAAGTCGGCCGAGTGCGTAACGACCCGCGCGGCAGACTGACTTTTGTTTATGATCGCAACTGGCGCCGCACACACGGGGCTTACCCTCTCTCACTTTCGATGCCGCTAGCTGCCGAACAACATGGCCCCGCAGCGGTGCAGGCCTTCCTTTGGGGGCTCCTGCCGGACAATGAGCGAGTACTTGATCGGTGGGCCAAGAAATTCCAGGTTTCGGCCCGCAATGTCTTTGCTCTTATTTCCCACGTAGGCGAAGATTGCGCCGGGGCCGTACAGTTCGTTGCGCCTGATCGTTTAGAGCCCTTGAGAAGTGGCAAGGAGGACAAGATTGAATGGCTCGACGAGCCGGAGATCGCAAAACGGCTCCAGGCCTTGCGCGAGGATCATGCCGCCTGGCGTTTGCCGCGCGACACAGGCCAATTCAGTCTTGCCGGCGCGCAGCCAAAAACGGCGCTTCTTCTGAAGAAGGGCCGATGGGGCATTCCATCAGGGCGTGTTCCGACCACGCATATTCTAAAGCCGCCCACCGGCCATTTCGACGGACACGCCGAGAACGAGCATGTCTGCTTGTTGCTGGCGCGCAACCTTGGCCTGCCGGTCGCGGATACGAGGGTAATGTGTTTCGAAAACGAAGTCGCGATCGTGGTTGAACGCTATGACCGCCACCTGAGTGGCAATTATATCATCCGGGTCCATCAGGAAGATATCTGCCAATCCATGGGTATCCTGCCGACCACGAAATATCAAAATGAAGGTGGCCCCACGCCAGCCGATGTGATCGATCTCTTGCGTACCTACTCGACGGACCGCGAGGCTGACGTCAAGACATTCGTCAGCGCTTTGGGCCTCAATTGGCTTATAGGAGGCCCAGACGCACACGCCAAGAACTACTCCCTGCTTCTGGCCAGCGGGCCCCATGTACGACTTGCGCCACTCTATGACCTGGCCAGCATTCTTCCCTACGACGATGTCGACATGCGGAAGATCAAGCTCGCAATGAAAGTTGGTGGCGAATACAAGCTCGATCAAATCGGCTTGCGCCAGTGGCAAAAGTTCGCGCGCGAAACGCGCGTTGATGCGGACGAAGTCATTGCTCGACTGATCTCCATGGCCGAGCAGATTCCCGATTTAATCGCCGACATCCGCGCGCGCGCGCAAAAGGAAGGATTAGGCAATGCCGTTATCGAACGACTGGCCGCTACACTAAGCGCGAGAGCGATGGACTGTGAGCGCGTTCTGAAGGGAACCTAAGCCCATCCAGAACTGGCGATCGACAGCCTGGGAAGTGCAAAGACTATCAAGCTGCCCACCTAGCTAGATCGCGACCGAGATCGACTCCGCCATGATCGCCGATCCCGATCATCAGCGCCTCGCACAGGCAAGCAACGGAATTGGGTTTCGATTGAGGGGGCTACCGCGCTTCCAAGGCATCGTGGATGGGGTTCGTTTGCTGAGGATCTGAGGAGCGAGCCAGCTCACTCTCACATTGGTGATGCGGCTGTCCTGCAGCTGCTCTTCGAGCTACTGCGCTATCTGGTCGTCCGTGAAGAATGCAGATCGGCCTGAGGGATAGGCAGAAGTTGTCTCGATAAAGTATTCGATTTTGCAGGAAAGCCGGGTGTTGGGCTGCGCTTTCTTGCGTTTTGGGATTTTGCTTTCGAGCGATTCGTGATTCCCTGACGACGGGTCATCGGCATTGGGGAAGGCGATGAGCAAACCGCGGGATGATCGCCAGAAAGACCTGTTGCTTCCGGCCCTCGATCAAATCATCGACATGGGCCACCCGCTGGTGCGGTTGGCGGCACTGATCGACTGGAAGTTTCTGGATGACCGCTTTGGTTCGGTGTGCCAAACCGGTCCGGGGCAGCCTGGCCTGCCGACGCGGCTTGTCGCCGGCCTGTTCATCCTGAAGCACATGCACAATCTCTCGGATGAGGTGCTGTGCGCCCGCTGGATCGAGAACCCCTATTACCAATACTTCTGCGGCGAGTTGAGCTTCTGCCACCGGCTGCCGTTCGATCGATCATCGATGACGCGCTGGCGCCAGCGGCTCGGCGAGGAGCAGCTCGTCGCGCTGATCCAGGAAAGTCTGTCGGTGGCGCACAAGACTGGCGCCATTGGTCCCAAGGACCTGGAGCGAGTGGCGGTCGATACCACGGTGCAGCCAAAGGCCGTTGCGCATCCGACCGACGCGCGGCTGATGCATCGGGCCATCACCAAGCTCGTCGGGTTCGCCAAGCGCAACCGTGTGCCGCTGCGCCAGAGCTATCTGCGCTTGGCGAAGCGCGCCGCCATCATGGTCGGCCGCTATACCCACGCTCATCAGTTTAAGCGCGCCCGGCGCCAACTCAAGTTCCTGCGGACGCGACTTGGCCGGATCATCCGCGACATCCGCCGCAAGATTGATGGCGATGCGGCGCTGGAAGCTCGCTTCGGCCCGCTGCTCGATCTGGCGCAGCGGGTGCGCACCCAGGATCAGCATCAGCGCGGCCCCAAGGTCTATGCGTTACATGGGCCGGAGGTCGAGTGCATCGGCAAGGGGAAAGCCCGTGCGCCTTACGAGTTCGGCTGCAAGGTCAGTATCGCCACCCCCGTGACGTCCCCGAAGGGCGGACAGTTCGTGCTGCATGCCAAGGCGCTGCACGGCAATCCCTTCGACGGGCACACGCTCGGCCCTGTGGTCGCCGACATGGAGAAGCTCACCGGCGTGGAGGCTCGCCGCATCCATGTCGACAAAGGGTACCGCGGCCACAACCACCCGCATCGGCTCAGGGTCTGGATCTCGGGGCAGGTCCGCCGCGTCACGGCTTCCATCCGGCGCGAGATGAAGCGTCGTGCGGCTGTCGAGCCCGTCATCGGCCACGTCAAGGCCGAGCACCGCATGGACCGCAACTATCCCAAAGGCCGCGTCGGCGACCGCATCAACGCCGTCCTCGCCGCGGCCGGCTACAACTTCGGCCTGCTCCTGCGGTGGCTCGCAGAACTCTTGCGTGCCATCATCCGGGCCTTCGCCGAAACTGTCCCGGCTCAAAAGATCGCTTAAATCAGCGGTCGTCCGCGTTCTTCACGGAGGACTATCTGCGCGAAGAGCTGACGATTGTCCTTGGCACGGCGGCGAGAGACAGCGTCCTTCCGGACGATGGGCAATCTCGAGCACTAGGTATGGCGCGGCTCAACTAGGCTAGCTAACAAAGGAGGCCCCCGGCTTTGCCGGGGAGGCAGCAGAAGTTTGACATTTCAGGCGGTCGTCCATCGACGAAACTCGCGACTCGTGAGCCACCACGCACACGAGAAGGAGTTTCGCGATGGACGATTACGAGAGCCTAAGCCACAGCAAATGGGAGTGCAAATATCACATTGTCTTCATTCCCAAGTGTCGCAGGAAGACGTTGTATGGGGAACTGCGGCAGCACCTTGGGGAGGTGTTTCGCAGACTGGCAATGCAGAAGGAGTGCAGGGTCGAAGAGGGGCATCTGATGTCCGATCATGTACACATGATGATTTCGATCCCACCCAAATACGCGGTGTCGCAAGTGATCGGATACATCAAGGGCAAGAGCGCTATCCATTTGGCACGGGTCTACGGGAAGCGGAAACGCAACTTCGTAGGGCAGCACTTTTGGGCCCGGGGATACTTCGTCTCGACCGTCGGTCGAGACGAAGCGGTGATCCGGGAGTACATCCGCAAGCAGGAGGCTGAGGATACCCGGTTAGATCAAATGAACTTGTGGCGCTAATGCCGCCTTCAGGCGGCTCCAAAAGCGGGGACGCGTTAGCGTCCCGAAAGCCGCTTTGAGCGGCCCAAATCCTAAAGCCCCCGGCTTTGCCGGGGGATACTTACCAACTGGTCGCGCAGCCGCCGCATTCGTTTGCGTCGCGCCTCGCGCGGTCTCCAGCGTCGGCATCAGCAGGTGCCGCCCGCGCAGCGGCAACCTCGGATAGGCCGGTATGATGTCCGCATTTGCCTTGGGATGACAAAGCCGGCCAGTTGCTCCACCCCCGGCATACATAACACATGCTCCAGCATCGCCGCGTCTCGCGGGCGCACGAACAGCACCGGGTCCCGGCGCCGGGAATCCGCTCGGCCAGTATCCGCAGGACCATCGCGAGGCGCGCCAGCGCATCCGGCACGTCCCGTTCCAGCACCGAATCCTCGAGGCACAGCATGGCCGAGCGCAGGCCGGGGATTCACCGCGAACCGAGCAGTGTCTCGGCCAGATCGTCCCGCGTGCATGGTATGTAGAGCGTCGCGCCCAGCGCCAACGCGGAGACTGACCGCTCATACATCTTGTCCCAGACTACGGACGATCGCCACCGCGCGATAGTGCGATCGATCGCCCAGCGGTTCCACCCGAAGGCCGTGCTCGTCGGCGAGGTGGAGCAGATGCGCAACATCGGGGTCCCCGAGGTCGCGCAGCAGCAGCCGGTCGGGCATACGCCGCAGCAGGGCGCGTGTTGCCTCCGCGATCCCCGGCTTGATCCTGTTGCGGTCGCGCGTCCCGCACCGCTCCAACATCGCGTCGATCATCGCTTCACACCTTCTGTTCAGCAATTTGCGCCGGGCGGTGTGGCCGCCGATCGGCTGCGGCGATGCTGCGGCGACCAGCGGCGCGATAGTGTCGACGAAAGCACGCGATAGGTCAGCTTCCCCATATTGCGGGTATGTGACGCAGGCGTGGAAATCCTCCGGACCGACCACCTCGGCGTTGAGAATCGAGCGGCTTACCAGACCGGAGACGACGCCGTTGAGCAGGCCAGAGGCGATCAAATAGTCATCGTCGGTGGCTGCAATGTCCGCCTGCCCGGCCGGATCGGCGACGACCGCCAGCTCCGGCGCGAACCCGAACGGCCGGTCGGCCAGCGACGTGCGCAGTTCGCCGGCGATCGCGCCCTTGCCCGTCCAGCCATCGATGAAAACGGAGTCGCCAGGGTCGTGCCTGGCCGCGATATGCGCAAGCGCAATGCGATCGATACCCCGATCGCGGATGATGCTGATCGAATAATGGCTAGCGCGGTGCCCTCGGACGCGCAGCGTTCGCGTAAGCAGCACGCCGATCGGCGTACCTGCCCGAGCCAGCGAGACCAGCACCACTTCGCGGCCAGGCCGGCGCTCGGCGAGATGCTCCGCCAGGCTCGACACATCCTGCGCCAGACGGGCGCCGTTGCGCTCCAGCGCGGCGTGATAGAGCGCCAGATAGGCGGGGCCAGGCACGTTCTCGGGCGCTATCATCTCCGAATAGTGGCGCAGGCCCGACTGGATCGCCGCTTCCTTGTCGGCGACGTCCGTTGTCGCCATCGTCACCGGCTTGAGCAGGAAGATGACGTCAGCCGGATCGTAGCTGCCCGAGAAGGGAATCGCCATATGCGTGCAGAGGTCAACCGGCATCAAACAGGCCGCCGGCCAACTGCGAACGTAACGGCATCATCGCAAAGTCGCACAATCTCATGAAAGGCGCGTCGGTATGGCTATCGCCGATGCCTATGACCGGCGCGTCCGGGAAGCGCGCGCGTAACGCCGGCAAAATGTGAGCCACTGCGTGATGCTTACCCAGATAGGGCGGGATCAGTGCAACGTTGTTGCCGTTGCGATGGTCAGTCCAGCCAGCGGGCAGCGTCGCTACAGCGGCATCGATCACTGCCAACAGCGCGTCGGTATCGGCGTCAGCATGTTTGGCGATCGTGTAGAGAGGCAGCTCGCCTTCGCTCAGCACCCGAGCGTTGATCGCAACGCCCCGCCTCTCCGCCTCGGCCAAGATGGCATCGGTCAGCACCGCTAGTTGTCCCGCGTAGGGTGCGGCGCGCTTGGCGATGTTTTCCGCCCAGATCGGATCGACCTCGCCCCCTTCGTCGAGCACGACGCCGCCATGCGCGCAAATCGCCGCGCGAAAGGGAATATCCGCGCGTCGCAACGCATCAAGGCTGCGCGCCGTCACCGGCACGAGGTGCGTCGTTTCGGCCAGCCATTCGATAAACTGCATCTGCCGTGGCGTCGCATAGCTGAGCGGCGCGCCGTCGCGCGCGAAGCCGAGCGGCGTCAGCCGTTCGACCGGCACGTCCGGCGGGCATTTACGAAATGTCTGGAACAGCGTGTCGTCCAGATCCACAAGGGCGATCGCGCGGATCATCGCACCCAGCCGATCAGCGCCGCGTCGAGCGTGGCGACCAGCATCGGGTCGATCGTGTCGGCGCCGGTCTCATGGGCGATCCACGTCGCGCGTCCGTCCGCCGGATCGGCGTTGTAGAGATAATTAGGTACCCCGGTGCCATAATTGTCCGCAAAGCGCAGCTTGGCCGCCATCGCTACGCCGAGGCACGCAGGGCTGCGGGTGGTCGCCTGCACGACGACGTCATGCCCCGCTTCCGCCAGCTGTTCGGCGAGCCGGAACGGCGGATAAGCGAACTCGCCGGTGCCGACGATGCGCAGCGGTCCGCGCACGGCCGGCAGCGTGCCGGCGGGAGATGGCGCGATCGGTGCCTTCAGCCCTAGGCGTCCGAAATTATGATGTGTGATCATGCGGCCGAGCGAGCCCGCCGCGGTCGCGAAGTTGGGATCGGCGGCGATCGCCGCGCCCTGCGTCCATTCGAGCCGCCCGCTGAGCAGCGCCGCCAACTTGGTCGGGCGCGGCATCCGGGCCTGCCAGCCGCGCCCGACCGACCAGTCGGTGAGCGTTGCTACGACGATTGCCTCGATCCCTGGCCAGGCATCCGTCAGCGCCTCGGCGAGGTTGCATAAAGTCCTGCCGGTCGAAACCTCGTCATCGACGATCACCAGCGCGCGCGGGCTCGGTAGGGCAGGACGGTAGATGAGATGCGCCGCGGCATGGCTGTGTGGTTCCTCGAACCGGCACAGCAGCGGATGATCCAGCTGCTGCCGGGTCGAATGCAGGAAATGAATGTCGGCGCGCCCCGTTCGCTGACACAGTTCCTCATGCACCATGTGCCCCAAGCAAACGGCAGCCTCGGCCAGCCCGATCACCATAACCGGACCGGGCAGGTCGACGGGAATACGCTTGGTCAGATCGCGCACGCTGCGCCGCATCGTCTGCGGCGCGGCCGGCAGATTGCGCCCCAGCACGCGCGAGACCACCAGGAACCCGCGCCGTGGATTCTCGCGTGCCGCGAAGTCGCAGAGCGCGTCGAGCGGCCACGCGACCTCCTCGACGGCGATGTCCAGCCGCCCGGTCGGCAGCGTGACCGATCGGGCCAAGGTCGCGGTCGTCAGCATTTGCAGGCGACGCGCGCGATCGTCTCCCGCGGCTGGCGCACCACGGCGGCGCGTCCGATCGTCGCGGCCTCGCGTTCCATTTGCGGCTCAATGCCGAAACAATCGAGAAAACTGATGATCATCGCGCCCTTAATGCCGAAATCGATGTTCTCGGCGCTTGCGGTAGCAAGAGATTGGCCATTGGCCAAATTGCTGAGGCCATCTATTGCCGCCGGAACTAGCCGGCGCATATACAGCGCTTTTTATCCGAAAGCAAACGCGCGGCTTGTCTCAAAGTAGTCGAACTGTTGCGAACGCGACGTTGTGCACGAAAAACCAAAGGGCAGCGCATTGCTTGCGCTGGCGCAAATCCTGGAGCCGCGAAAAAGGGGCTTGGAAACCGGCGTAATAGCTTCAGGCCATTTCAGCGTGTCGGTATGCGTGCGCTGCCGCTACATGCCTGAAGCGGAGATGTCGCGCTTGGTCCATTGATGGACGGGTGTGACTGCGCAAGTTGCCAACTGTTCGTTGGAAGGTGACGCGCGTTGTGAGATTATCATGCGATCTGGAGTTCTTTTTTGGGTGCCGCAACAGTTGCGCTGGTTGTAAGCGGTCCTACCAATTCGGGCGATCTCGCGACTGCAGTGAAGATCCCACGGGCACTGTGGAGCTGGACCGGAGGATATATTGGTGTGCACGTCGGCGGTGGCTACGGCCTGACATCCTTTGATCCCCACGGTCTGTCAATCTATGGCGACATCGTCGATACCCCAGTGTTCCTCCAAGGTGGCCAGATCGGCTACAAACAAGCCTGCCGCCATTTTCTCCGTTGTCGCCGCAGCAAACCGTCGGGACGGACCAGACGCTAACAGCGACGCGCGCCAAGTCCGTCCCGAAGTCCATCGCATTGCAATTGGTGGTGATGCCGTGAACAGAGCAAACCGCGTGCCAAAGCGAATTCGCAAGCTCTGCAGACACGTCGTACCGATTGTAGCGTTAAGTTGCTGACATCGGTCTCAATACCGACAGCCGGCGCCGCCAGTGCCGACAGTGGCCTGCTCACGCGCTGAATGTGCGGGGTAGGCCTTTCGCAGCGTTTCATTCTTCCATCCGGTGTGCGCGGTGACGCTTGCACATTCCCGGCGGGTGTGAATTCAACAGGAGCCTTCTTTGCGCGTCCTCAAGGTCCGCGCGGTGTCGTCGTTGATCTGAACTTTCACCGGGTACTACTGATAGGATGAGCCTGCGCGGGTACGCGGGACTGCGCGGTTCGGGCATATTTGCAGCATGGTTTTTTGGCCTTTGCTTCCTCGAAGATTCCAAGAAGCGGGCCAGGGGCATGCCAGACGGCTCGATCATCTTTTAAACGGGAAGTGAGGGGGGCATCTCAATGGTCTTCCGCTTCGGTGGTGAGGGTCACCATTGAGACATCATACTCGCGCAGATGGTCGGGTCAACACGAGCGGCAGCCGCCGCCTCCCGTGTTGTCGCGTCCAGCCCTGTCCGGTTGCGGACACATATGTCCGGACCGCAACACCCGGGCGCAAGTATTGCGCCGGCGCAGCGTGAGCGCACAGTCTTGCCCTTCTGAAGCAGGGGCTGCTCAACTCTTTCGTGGCACGCTGATTGCTAAGACACCGATGAAGGCTCAAGTCCCTGAGTTGCTTCAAGTGGCCGGAAGACACCGTCTTCAGTTTCAGGTTGTCATCAATCGATGAGGCCAAAAACGGCGATCTATATAATCCAGTCCAACCAAAATCCGAACCTCGTGCTCGGGGTAAAGGAGCAGAGCGTAGACGCTGAGATTGTACTCCGCAGCAAAAAGACACGCACTTTCGCTACATTCTCTGGGACGTGAACCTTGACACGGGCTAGTTTGCGCTGAGCGCAAGGAACGAGCAGCTTGCAATCGGGCCAGAAGACAATTCTGTCGCTCCGAAAAGCCGCTCTTGCTCAAGGCTTACGACGCTGCCTCGCCTAGCCAGGACTGGGAATACACCAGACCCTATGCGTAGTCAACCCTCAGTGGTGCTTCGAAGCACAAGCGATAGACGGTGCTCCCGTTACACTAAATCAGTGCAACGGCAGACCCAATCAGCAGTGGTTGCGCCCCTGGTGAGCCTCACGCTGCGGAGTAATGTTCGTCTCAGAGAAATTTGTCTCGGAGAAGCAAAATCAAGCCGTTGGAATGCGGGGCGTCGAGAGGACTGCCCCGCGACTTTTTAGTCAAAACCGGCAGCGACGGCGCCCATACCAAGCAAGGATTTCGCTCTCTCCTCGCGACGTCTTCGCCCATAGCTGGCTGGACGGAATCATTCTGCTAACGATGAACGCGGATGCCGAAGCAATCTGCTGTTTCGGATGCGAGCGCCTGCTCGCGAGCCACGCCTGTGGGCTGCGCTATGAGAGTCCCACCTATTCGGGCCATAAACGGGCAAGTCATGGATGTCCAAGTCGACACGCGGCCATTGAGGTCTGGCCGATCGATCGGCTGTGCCCGTATGAGCGCAATTCGCGCCGGCACACGCCCGGGATCGCCGCCTCGATCCGCGAGTGGGGTTGGACGATGCCAATCCTGGCGGTCGATGATGGCATGGTGCTCGCCGGCCACGGTCGGCTTCAGGCGGCCAAACTGCTCTGGATCGCCGAGGTGCCCGTCATCGTCGCGCGCGGATGGCCATGCCGATGACAGCGAGGGTGATGGTAATGATCTTAAGCATTGAGCTTACTCCTTACGTGCTGAGCGATATCAACGTATTTCACTTTGGAGTTGATGTAGTTGGTCCAGGTCTCCACGGTGAGCTCTTCAATGTCCCTGGCTGCATTGAAGAGACTGTCGGCCATCTCGATGGCTGGGATCAGGAGATGCTTCTGAGCAGCGAAGAGACGAAACTCAAAGCGATTGGAGTTCGCGGTGTTGAGGACTGAGTAGCGTTCGGCTTGCTTGGCGGGGCAATCAGGATGCTGCTGAGCGTAAAGGTCTAGCGTCTCCGGCTGGCGTTCGCTGATCTTTAGGAGCGCTTGGCGAGGGAAGTTGTGGGCGAATGGAAATACTTTATCCTTCAAGGGGTTAACGGTGTAGTCTCTGTTTATTGAGACATGAATACCGCCGTCATTCTTCGGGCCATTGGGGTGTTCGTTGAAGCTGACACCCTTGAAGAGAATTCGCTTGATGAGCCTCTTGTGGATGGACATCGGAGCAATGGCGCTCTTGATCTCGTATCCAGAGCTATGGCCAAGGGGTTCATAACGGACCTGGAAATAGGGCGGAAGGATGCGGATCGGATTGACCATCGCCTTCCGATCCACACGTTTGTCACCCCTCGGCAACTTGATATAGATAGGCATGTCATCGACGTCATAGAAGTCATCACCATCAGTACCGGTATAAATAGGGTGGAAGGTGCGGTCGAGTAGTGCAGCTGGCGGGCCAGCGTAGGGCCAGTCGATCTCATATTCATAACCGAGAAGGATCTCTCTGGGATCCTTGGTGGTGTACTTGGCGAATTCCCCGGGGGAGATGGGTCGGTGGAGCATTGTTGTGCCTACTGTCTCATCCAATCTGCAGCCTGCCGTGCCTTGCTGGCAGGACTGAAGAAGGTTAGCAGGCTGCATACCAAGAACAGGCTCGAATGATGCGAAGCAGATCAAGGGCTTAGCGGGTTCGCGTTGTCGCATTTCGCACACTATCGGAAGCCTATCGGCGGCCAGGTACCAACGCGTTGCGCTGGTCAGCCGCGGATCGACAACCAGTTCAAGCTTGCCGCTGAACGGATTGAAGTCCGCCGTCTTCGTCGGCGCGACGATCGCCAGACCCTTTTCAGCCGCCGTTTCCTGCTCGCTGGGAACGACCAAGAACTTCGGCGTGATCGTCAGGTACTCGACGCCGGTCAGTCCGACCTGTTTGCGAAGGGCAAGGCGGCCCGCGCCCAACAACGCGTCCGCCGTCGGCGTCGTGTCGTTGAAGTTCTTCAGCGTCGTCGCTTCCTTGTTCTTGTGCGACGTGTGGAACAGCGGCTGATTGTCCGACATGGTCGGACCGTTGCCGCTGTTCGATTGAAGCAGGTCCGCGAGGGCCTGCGCTTCGGTCGACGCCGCCGCCTGACCCAGCTTGCGCGGAACGCTTTCGAAGGCGTTCAGATCGTCGTTGACGAGGCCATGAACGCGCGCGGATCGCGCGCGAAACCGCGGGCGTCGATTTCACCGCTAAGCGCCGCGACTGTGAGCCATCTTTCCCAGATCGGGCGGCAGAACTGAAAAATGATCACGTTGTTCTGGATCGCTTCGACGCGGCGGCGGAATTCGAGAAGGCTGGCGCGGATACTGCTGAAATTGATCTGCGATAGGTCCCCGGTCAGAACTTCGTAGGGGACGCCCAGCCCTGCGGCGATGTGCCGAACGGTCAAGCGCAGGAAGTCGATGCTTTCGGCGTCGATCGTCGCGGGATCGGAGAACTTCACGTCCTGTCCGGCCGACAGAACCTTCAGCGTACCGGGTTCAAGGCCGCTGTCGATTGCGCTGCCGTCGGAAGACGGGTCGCCGGCGAATGGGCTGGCATCGCCGGACTGGTTGATGATGAAGCCAGTCAGTAATGCGGCGACCTTCTGGCGCATAAGCTGGGCGTCGGCGAGTTGATCGACGTCGGCCAATGAAAGCAGGATCGGCGCGAACCACGACAAGCCGCGGACCTGCCCCGGTGCCTCCGGCTTGAAGACCTGCAACAGGTGATCCGCTGGAATTCGCACCATTGCGAGGCTGCCCCAGTAGTTGAATTCGGGCCGTTCCTTGTAAGCGTGATAGGCGACCCTCCGGCCGCGGCCATCGAATTCAACGCCGGCAACAATCCGGCCGCTGCTTCCTTCAAGCACGCGGAAAAGAGTGGGGTCGATCTGCTCGGCGTCGAACAGCCGGATGCGCAACGGATTGCCGTCGAAGCCATCCATCGTCGGCATCGCGAAGCAGTCGCCGTCGACGACCATGCGGCCTGCGACGGTCGCTTGAAGGCCATAAAAGTCGGCGATCCGATCGAAGTCTGCCTGATCTGTCCAACGATCCCATGCAGCGTTGATCTGGGCGCGAACAGTTGGATCAGGATGCTGCGACTGCGGCTTGATGCCGGCGCCGATTAGGTTTGAGGTCCATGCGTCGGCGCCGGACTTGGCCAGCGCGACGTTGCCGACCAGCGCCCGAGCGCGTCGGCCGATCGGGCCGCGCGCCGCGGTCATCGCGGCGCCCTGATGGGCAATCTCGGGGGCGCCGCGCCAACGGCGGCCACCGCCGGCGCCTTCGTAGCTGCGAAATGCCATTGCCGCGGCCCTGAAACGTTGTCCGATCTGCGTCAGCGCGCCAGCCATGATCACTTGGCCGCCTTCGCGACGGACGCTTCGATCGGGCGCGCCCACATGGCGTCGACAGCGGCGTCGTCTTCGACGACAAAGGCCGGCGTAGCGGTCCAGAAATCGTCGGGCAGTTCGATCGCCTGTTCGTCGGCGCGGCGGATCAGGAGCGCTGCGCAGGCTGTAGCCGACCCGCCGTCAATCTTTCGGAAGTCCGGTGCCAGTGCGATAGCAGCGGCGACTTCGTTGGTCGTCCCGACGACGTTGGACAGGCGAGGGCCTTCGTCGGAATGCTTGTGTGTCAGCCGGACCCAGACGATTTCGGGAAGCTTCGGATCGGCGGCGGACCGGACGATATCCTGCCAGCGCGCGGCGAGGGCCGGCCCAACGGCGCAGATCGTCGCCTTCGCGGAGGACCGGCGTTCCTGCTTCGGTTCGTCGCACAGATCGTCGACGGCGATCTGGAGGAAGGCTTCGAACCACGTGTACCCGCTGGGTTCGTTTTCGTCGTTGGACAGCGCAAGCTGGCGTGCTTTCGCATAGCTGTCGAAGCGATCCCGGGTTAAGCCAGTAAGCTTCATAAGTTCGGTTCGACGAATGCGCATTGGCTGACCCGCGTAGCGTGATTTGTTTCTGCAAATTCGCTACACGCGGCGGATCGTCGTTGTAAATTCCGTGTTACAATCAGATGTTTACCGGGAGCTTTCCCGGTTTCCGATTTTCGGAAGCCTTACCTTGCTGAATTTTGATCCGCAGATTTGCGATCAACACAATGAACAATCGAAACAAAATTCGTGACGCAGCCGCGAAACGTAGGGCGACGATCCGTTCATCAGATCAACAGACGGGAAAATTCCCGGGAGCTTTCTCGGTTTTGACAAGCGACTGATCAAGTTATCAACAACTTGTTGACCGATAACATTTGATGTTTCTCCGGTAATTTTCCCGGCGTCTGTCATGAGGGCAGGTCGATCCAAGTGATTTGGCATCTACTCGGAATTCAGAAGCGGTCGGCGCCGATTTCAGTCATGCAGGGTCGCCTTGGCAGGACCCGGATGGCAGCCGCTCATCGAAGGGAGGTCATGGTGTCATTTGTGAAGAAGACCAGTTGGACAGAGGCGGACGTGACCAACCTGCCGACCGGAGAACATGACTATTTTGAGCGGAAGGCGGGGGCGTTGATCGAAGGTGATCGCAACAACTTGCTTGACGATCTAGCCAAGGCGGCCTCGGCCTTCGCGAATTCGGGCGGCGGTCATCTAGTGATCGGTATCCGAAACGATGGGTCGTTTGATGGGGTTCCTCACCTGATTTCAGGGCGGGAAACGACACGCGACTGGCTTGAACAGAAGCTTCCCGATTTACTCGACTACAGGCTGAATGACTTTCGCGTGCATGTTGTAGAGCGATCGGATGTGTCCGCGATACCTGATGGTCGCGATGTCGTCGTCATCGATTTCGGTGACAGCGCTTTGGCGCCGCATCAGAGCCGACGCCACACCAGTTATTTCTACCGATCGGCCGGGCGATCTGTACCCGCCCCGCATTTCTATCTGGAACTGCTTCGACAAAGGATGACCGCGCCTGATCTGGAAGCGTCGCTGACGGCAATCGATGCTGAAGCAGGATGGGAACATAACGGGGAGTTGTACGTACGATTGGTGCTCACGTTCTATGTTCGAAATGTCGGAAGGGTGGCGGCGTACAAATGGACGTCCGTCATCGAACAACTGCAACATTGCGATGGTAGGCAACACGACTATATCTTTGGTGCCGCCCCGGGAGCGCCGGGCCGATCGGCTGGGGTCCGAATTGACGACACGATCCTTCCGGGTTGCAGTCTAGATCAACAGCACATTCTCACTCTGCGACTTCGTCCGTCACCGAGAACCGCAACGACGATGGAAGGCGACGCAAGATCATTGCTGTCGAAAGCGGCCGTATATCTGCGGCTGGCGACGGAGACTTCTCCGGGCGAGCAAGTACGCTTTGAATTAGGTCCATTCGTGAACTACGGCCAAGTGTTGCAAACCTTGACGGACTACGTTCGAGAGTAATCTTCGAGGCCCTTCGTTAAGGCGGGGCCGGCATCCGCTCGCACCGGCGCAGCACGTTTTCCCACCGACCGGGCGAATATGACCGGCGCGTCCAGCCGTCGACCGTCCACGACGCGGTCAGCACTTTGTCGCCGTCGTACTCGACCGTCAACATCGACGGCCGGTCTTCAAAGTCGACCCAGCGGCGGAACGACAGCGCGAGGGCGTTGTGGCGGAATTCGTAATCGCGGACGCGGGTCCCGTTGGGAAGGGTGAGATTGCTACGTTGCGTTCGGCGGAGGATTTCAAGCGGGGTGTGGACCAGCGACCTGATCCGTTCTGCGCGATCCTCTCTGGCTATCGTCGTCATCGTGCTGCGCTCCACAGAGAAGCGGCGGCCGAAGCCGCCGCGCCTCAAGATCAGATTTTCTCCAAGGGAACAATTTCTGCAGACGGCTGAATGATCACGCATCGCGTCACCCATTTTCCGTCAGTGCGGCGTCCCTCGCCGATTATGCGCAGCACCGTGTCAGGCGCAGAACTGGTACGGTTCGATCCGCGGCGCGGGTCGAAAAAGATGATATTGTCGGAAACAGCTTTCGGCATGGTCCACTCCATGTTGGAAGTTAGGGCCGCCGGGCAGTTGACGCTGCCGGCGGCCCGTCGGATGTTATTGAAAAGCTGTGCAAAAACAACCGGGAATAGAGCCGGGAAAAGCGTCGGGCGCCGGGTATATTCCCGGCATTGTGCTAGAAAGGACGTGCAGCACTTTCGGCCCAAAGTTGGCAACCAGAAGCCGGTTTCAAGGGAAGTCCGTCGATGCCCGAAACACGAGAAGTCAGATGCTCTAACTGCTCTGCCCCAATTCTGCATGATGGGCCCTGCAAGCAATGCGGGTCAGATAAACGCATGTTCTGCCAGACGATCGAATACGCCGTGAAGATGGACAGCGCGGTAACCATGAAACACAAGAGGCCCGGCAAGAAGAAGCCGTTGACGGAGGTGTTCACAGGCAGACAGTTACGAAAGGCTGTCGGTGACTTCATCAATAAGATACGCCGGATTGACCGCGCTGGCGATCGTTACACTGAGCGCGTGTGGGACGACAACGGCGTTGTTCTAAAGGATGTCGAGTATCCGCTCAGCGAAAAGAAGGGATCGGGTTCAGACAAGCCGGAACTGCGCGTAGCACGCGAAGCAGAGTGCGCCAAGAGGAAGCCGGAATGAAGATTGATCGATCACAATATGAAGCTTGGAAAGAGCGCTGTTCCGAGATTTACGGCGTAATCACCGATAAGAATAGCGATTGGGTCGCGCCGCTTTCGGCACTAACTCACCACATTGAAGGCATCTGTCCTGATAGGAACGTTCTTGCTCAAGCTAGGGACGCGCGACGGCATGCTACGGCGTTTGCGAACCCCGGACGGAAACAGCCCGCTGAAATTTATGACAGCTTCCTAAAATCGTGGCACAGGCTGGAAATTGCGATCGGCATGCACCTGTTAGACCGTCCGCCGACGACCTAGCAAACTAGGGAGCATCTATGCAGGCGTTCTTCTTTGTTTTGTTGATGTTTGCTGGCTTCGTTGCGTATTGGCTTCGGTGCAGGCATCGCTTTAGTTACGGGATTTTGGAAATCATTGCCGCAGTCGGCCTGATGATAATTGCCGTCTTCCATCCGGAGGCGGGTCACCTTTCCTTGGGAAACGGATCGGTATTCGGCGAAGTTCTGTCGTCCGCGCTTTCCTTCATTGCCTCTGTGTATCTGATGGTGCGGGGTCTTGATAACATGGACAACGATCTCCCACTGAGTTGGCGATCAAGGTGGGATCGGCTATTTCCCAAACCGGCGGCAAAGCCTTCCGTTCAATCGGCAGACCAGTCCGCCGCGATCTAACGCCGCCGCAACGGGCGAAACTGAACGCAAAGCGGACGGCGGCTTATGAAGCCGTGCATCCGGAGACGAAGAACGGGGCGACCGGGCGCGGGCGCCCTAAGGTTCGCCAGCTTGGCGAAGCTAACCGCTTCACCGCCGATACCGCGGCCAAGACTGGCAAGCCAGAACGGATGATCCAGCGCGACGCGACCCGCGCGAAGGCGCTAGGCCCCGATCTGGACCGCGTCGCTGGGACGTCGCTGGACAAGGGAAAACTAGGACGCGGGCGGTTCTGTCGTAGCCGATGAACCTTGCGCCGACGACATGGCCGATGCCCGGCCCGTCAGTTGGGCGGTCACGCCAATGACACGACCTGCTTCGTCGTACACTGGCTTAGGCTTCGCTTCCGGATGAGTAATCGCGAACAGGGCCAGTTCATGCAATTTGCGAAGTTGCTCCGCTTGGTCTCCTAGCCTTTTGGCTTCCCGCTTCAATTCATCGCCGGCCCTCATGTAGAAGAAAACAGACACGGCCACTGTGACGACCGAGCCGAGAAGAAAGTAGCCGAAGTTTTCCATCTATCACCTAGTTCGTTGCATCCACTTCGAATGGATGATCCGGGGCGCGGCCGACGCCGGCGCCGCCTCCGCGATGACCGACTGTCGTTCGGCTTCGCGCGCTAAATCTAGACCATACGCCCGGAGGCCGTGAAAGGCGGCGAGGGCGTACACACGGCAGTCCAGCGCTTCGTTTCGGGCGAACGCGGCCTTCGTCCACTCCCGCACCGCGACACTCTTGACGAACCGGCGGATCGGCCGTTCGGCCGTCAGCATGCGGAAGTAATCCAGATCGCGATCGATCGGGAAATGACAGCACCCCGGGCCGGGTTCGTCGATCGACAGCCGGGCCATGATGACTTCCTTCGCGGCGTCCACTCCGACCACGTAAAGCGGCGGTCGCCCCGGCTTTGGCCGCGATGGTCGCCGCGGCCAGATCGGCGCGCCGCGGATCGACGATCCCTTGATGGCCCAGACTTGCCGGCCATGACGTGGTGTCGCGAAGTCGTAGACGGTCTTGCTCCAATTGCCGGTGTCCACGGCGGCGGCCATGACCCGCAGCATGCGGCCGTCGCGCCGGCGGCGCGCGGCCGTCAGGATTGCATCGAGCCGCGCCCAAACGTCGCCGTCGGCGGGGTTGCCAGCCAGGGCGTGATATTCAAGGCTCCAGCTTTCTTCCCCTTTGCCCCAGCCGACGATTTCGCATTCAAGGCGATCTTGCTGGACGTCGACGCCGGCTGTGATGACGACGACGTCGTCCGGAACGTCGGCGCCCCAACTTTCCGCGCGCGCCATCAGCTGTGTCGGTTCTGGAATTTGCGCCGTTCGATCTTCGAATGGCTCGCCCAGCTTTAGATTGACCCACGTCTGAAGCCGCGGCGGATCGCGATAGACTGCGCCATGTTCGACCGCGATTTCGGCCCATGTCTCGAAAGGAGAATACAGGGCCGACAGATGGAAGCCCGCGGTCCGGCTGTCGCCGGCCGCCGTCGCTCGCCATTCCCCTTGCGCGAGCATTGCGCGCTTGTGCCGTTCATAGATCGCATCGCCGCAATGCTCGCACTGATACCAAGCGCCGCCGCGATGGTCCTGATCCCATCGGACTTGCGGCCAGCGTACCGTTTGGAACGCGCCACAGTGCGGGCAGGGACGAAGAACCTGCGCTGATCGCTTTCGGCGAACGCCTTGGCGATCCGCGATGCGCCTTCGATCGTCGGCGTCGAAACCATGAAGATTTTGCGCCGGCCGCGAAACGTCACGGTGCGCTGAATTGCGAGGGCGATCGGATCGCCTTCGCCGTCGGCGTCATGGGGGTAGCCGTCGACTTCGTCCAAGAAAATGTAGCGCGCGGGCGTCGATCGAAGCCCGACGGCGCTATTCGCACCGACGAAGGCGATCTGACCGCTGGGGAATGACTTGAGTGTCGCGGTGTTGCCGGGATCGCGCGACCGCGCCTTCGTGACGCGGTCGCGGACAGCGGGCGTGCTTTCGATCAGGGGATCGATGCGCGTGCGGACGTTGCGCCGCGCGCTTTCAGTCGTCGGCATGACATACAGCATCAGCCCGGGCGCGTTTGAAACGACATAGCCGACCCAGTTCAAGCCCGCTTCCGTCGCGCCCAGCTGCGCGCCCTTCATGAACACGACCCGTTCAACGCGGCGACGATGCCGACAACGCGTCCATGACTTCGCGCAGGTACGGCGCGCGATCAGTCCGCCATGGTCCGGGTTCGGATGCCGTATCAGGCAGCATGCGATGGGCGTCAGCCCATGCCGAGACGGTCAGGGGCGGTTCGGGAGCAAGCCCGCAACGCCAGATTTCGTCAACCCAAATGGCGCTTTCCACGGCCGACCACTATCGAAATGAAATAGCTGACCACAAAAATCGCATCAGGAAGATATAGGCGGTTATGATCAGCGCGATCTTCAGCCAAAAGGCGATCCAGATCGGCCGCTCCCACCACACCCCATGTTTTATGTCTTTATCTTCGGAGACATTCAGGTTTTCCTTGCTTCGGTAGAATACACGCCACAGTACCGATGCGATGCAATATTGCAGCATGTCGGCGATTAGAGACGCGACAATCAACAAGCCGGGGAGGACTAGTTCTTTTGGAACCGTTAATCCGGCGAGCGGCTCCTTCTTAAACAGCCAAATGATAGCAATCCCGGCGAAGGCAAGCTGACGGTTTAGATCACTGGCCTTGCCGGAAAACGTGTAGAAGGTCTCTCGATAGTCCTGAAGCTTCATGTTACTTGCGCCTCGGGCCGGTC
This sequence comes from Bradyrhizobium sp. CB3481, assembly GCF_029714305.1. Classification (NCBI taxonomy): domain Bacteria; kingdom Pseudomonadati; phylum Pseudomonadota; class Alphaproteobacteria; order Hyphomicrobiales; family Nitrobacteraceae; genus Bradyrhizobium; species Bradyrhizobium sp. CB3481. The sequence goes on along the minus strand of NZ_CP121647.1, from coordinate 5,082,057 downwards.
CCGCCCGTGCGCCTGCGTGTTTTCTTGGCTGTTTTTCCTACAGCTGATTTTGCCTTCTTTGCCTTCTTTGCCTTCTTCGCCATATAGCCCCCGCAATTAAACAACGACACGTTGCAAGAGGTAGCAGTTCTCCAATTGCATGTGAAGGTTAGTCGCGGAGAAGGCTGTTGAGAGGCGTTGCCGCCAGTTCGGTCAGGTGATCTCGGACAAGCCGGTGAAGAACGGCATGCAGCTTCGTCGGGTCGACTTCCGCTTCCGTCGCAATCTGCGCCGTCGCGCGGGCAACCCAGCCGATCCATCGATCCCGTTCAGCGGTCGCCCGTTCGAAGATCGTCCGTTCAGTCTCCGCGCGGTCGACCAGTTCGCCGGATCGTTTGCGGAATTCCAATTCGCGGTTCTTGGCTTCCCACAGCATCTTCTAGCTGCGGGCTTCCGACGTTGACAGCGCGTCACCGCTGACGCCGGGCTTTCGGGCCTCGCGCCGATGCTGATCGATGTGGCGATCGAACCAGCGCTTCGCTTTGGCGAAGTCGATCTTGCCGTCTTTCCTGACGGGCAGCCCCTCCTCCGCCAACTGTGACACCCGCGGCCGGGTAACGCCGATCCGCCGACCGAATTCGGCCTTCGAGATAATTCTCGGATTAAGCATGGTCAGGACTTTGGACGCGGTAGCTTTGGCGGCACGGTGCGCTTCAGGACGGCGCTGCGTTCACTTAGCTTTTGATCGATTGCCGGCTGTATGAACCAGCGGTGAACGAAGTGCTTAAGAATATCGACCATCGTTGAGATGTCCGAAGGTGCGGGGGCCCATCCTCGATGGAGTGACGCACTTGCTGCGTCGGTGAGTGTCTCAAGCCTGTCCTTATCAAGATTGTTGATCTTACCGGCGTCGACCAAAGCATCCAGCTTTTGCTTGAAGGTCAATGCAGTATGAACACCAAGAGCCTCAGAGGCCAAATCGAAGGCGGTCCTCACGCCGGCAGCTGCCAGCCGCAGAAGGTCATGGTCAAGCGCGCCGTACAACTCTGTCATTACTCCATGAAGCCCCTCCAACTTCTCGTCTTCAAAACAATAGGCGGGAAACCATTGTGGTCGCGGTCGCTTCGCAGTCGCAGGCCAAAATTCCGTGGTTTCATCGTAAATAAGTTCGGTCTCCCCGGTTCGATCATCTACCCCATAGCTATAGTCCTCAGAAAATGTTCCTACAGTTCGGACGAAAACGTGCTCGCACCCGCAGCATTGCAATAGCAGCCACTCCTTGCGTTCCCAGACATTTTCATCGCTTGCGTAATCAATGTACTCACCATGCACATTACAATTTCTCTCTCCCTTACAGTCGGAGCAAAACGCCTTCTTCATCGCGGGCATCGTTGTCATCATCGATTGTATACCACTCTGCTTCGGAACCGATCTGCCACCGATCCTTCTGATCGGGAGACCCTATTAACCCGCACGCGGGGGGAATGCCGGTTTAATCGTAGCTCTTGATTGCCTCACACGCTTCGGCAGTGCTTTCATCCTTCGATCCGGCAACGAACTGCGACGAGATCGTAGCCATCAGGGGAGCATACCGGCCATCCGCGACGAAGTCGGACGGCTGGACGCCAATATCAGATGCCCACTTCGCAAACTTGTCAGTATGTGATTTCGAGGTGGGACATTTTTGCTCAAGCGCTATCACTCGCGCCACCATCATCACAAAGACCTTCACATCTTTTGGAACTGTTGTGTCTTGGTACCAATCAAGGAATTGACGACTATTGGCAGCTTTCTGTTCATTTTCGATTTTAAGTTCGTGAGACGCCCGATCCTCGGCGATCATTGCTTCTGCCGGCGGAATGGCACGCACCGGGTCAATACCAAAGCGTCTGTAAATTGTAATGCTGCCGCCGCCGCCTTTTCTTCGGAACGCTGTGCACTCAATCTTGACGCCGCGGACTTCACGATCTGCTACCTCGTTCGAGGTGGGCTTCAGAGCCCTTGTCAACGCAAGCAGTCGTCTCTGTCATGATTTCTGCGCGCGATGCACCTATTACGTATTCGCCGCCTTTAGCAACAATGGCCAATGTCGTTGATAATGGCTTTGCTTGCCCATCCCAATAAACTTCAAAAGATGCGTTTCGCTTCAGCAGAGAAGGGCAGCCGTACGTGATGCTATCCTTTCCCAATCGCCCTATTTCGACGTTCATAGTTCTCTGTCGCCCCGTCCCACCTCCAAGGTACGCTGCAAGCCGCTTTGCGCGAGCGAGACAAGTTTGCGCTTCGTCCTCAACGGGCGGTTTAGGCCGTGACATTGCTTGACTAACATCGGTGATCAGTACGGCCAGCACGCTGATGTCATCTATCAGTTTGCCGATTTCGATCGCAGGTCGTTCCAGCGGGATAGGATAATCTACCACGTTATCAATCGCGAACACGTGTTTGTCTGAAGCGCGTGCCGCTGTTTCGGAGGCGCCGGGACCTGTAAGCATCTGGACCTTCGTTTCGGCACAGAAATTTTTCTTGCTCAGGGAAACTGCACTCAGCGTTGCCAGCTGAGCGGCGAACCTGCTCCCCTGTTTGATTTCGTAGCGCCACGTCGACGGGTTTTCCAGTTTGCCGACATTCGGCCCTTCGTCTCTAAAGACGGTGGTCGCCGGGATTAGGATTTCAGCCTTCTCTCCGAGGCGGATGTCTTTGTCTGTCAGACAAATCCGTGCAGTTCCGGGTGCACCAGCTATGGGTGCTGACTGGGGTTGCTGTTCTATCGCCGGAGCGTTGTTAGCAGGTAGGGAAACCATGTCATCGTTTGGCGCTACCATTGGGGTCTGCTAGACGTTCGGGGCGATCTGGCTCGAACAAGGCGAGCGATACAACTGAGGTGATAGCCGAGGCGACGAACGCGAGTTTAGCGCGCCGCCTCAAGCGTCGGCTTAGCATTGTCAGGAGACTGACAGGAAGCGCCGCAAGGCTTAGCAGAAAAAGGAATGCGTATAGTAAGTTCAAGGCTGTTTCCCCCCAGCAAAGCAGTACCTTACCGGCTCTCATCGTTGCGCCTCAATGCAACTTTAGCGGCACATTTATGTCCAAGGTTCAGGCAGGGCCGAAAAGTAAAGTCAATTCGAGAAGCCGACGCTAGGCGCGCTTCGGGGGCCTCTCGCCCGCATGATCCGGCGAGGGAAGGACCCGCCGTCTGACGGGGCGAAGGGCATGGGCCGGGGCCGGTCGGCTTGGCGCCGCCGGCCCCTTGTGGACACGGCTGGTCGAACTCGCCGGTGTACCAGTCGACCAGAAATTCGGTCCCCGTTCCTTCCAAACAAAGAAGACCGTTCCCTTCTTCCTTCCGAACAACAGTCTTGATCGACGGAACGCTGTTGTCCCTTTCAACAACGACAGTGTCGTTTGTGGTCGGACGATTGTCGAAGCCGGTCTGCGTTGAGGCCGTAGCGCGCTTAGCGCGCGCCCGGCCGTTCAGCACCGCTGCATCGACGGATGCGCCTTGTGCTCCACTGAGGCTGTGCATGCCCGAGGCAGGACGTCCCTGAAGACCTATTCTACTATTGGTACTCTTAGCTGCGGACACGGTTTTTCTATCGATAGATTTTCGTGTCCGCAGCCTGAGGGACAGGGGAGGACAAACGGTTTGTCCCTGTCTTGTCCCCCCTTGTCCCTTGCGCTGATCCACGCGACCAGCATGCCGCGAAAACCGGGTTCGACCTCCTTATGCAGGAAGCCTTCCGCGATCGCACAGGCGATCGCCCTGTGAACCGCGTCCACAAGGCTGGGACCTTTCAGGTGCGCGTAGTGCACGCGACGCTTCAGCTTCGCGCACAGTTCTTTGACGGTGCACCACTCGCCGGGCTGTAGGACGTCGGCGATGGCATTGGCCCGGGCGACTGGTAAGGGAGGGGCTTCCGGTTCGTTAAGCTTCTGTTGCTGCCTCTTTTCACGTCTGGCGGCCGTGTTCTTCATCTTCCGCGTGGCGGCCATATCGGCGTCGGAAGCGCCGGCCGGGCGGATCGTCGTGATCCCGCAGCCGTCGTGTTCTTCCCACGTCAGCCCTAGGGCGTCGCCAAGTGCCGCCGGCGTCCAGAACTTCTTCCGTCGGATAGCGCTGTCGACGGCGGCGGGGCGATCCCCCGGCGCCATCCACGGGCAGGACAGGATTAGGAAGTCAAACGCGTCGCGTTCGCCGTCCGGATGGGAGCGCCTTTCGGCGTGGGTGAAGGCGCCCACCGAATGCGGCCCGATTCCGTGATGACAGCGCGCCGGCGGCGGATGGCGCGCGCAAACGTCTCGGTCTCGACTAGAGTGACATGTCCGAAATGACGGCGAAGCTCGCTGATCTTGCGTCCGCCACCGCGGATCATGAGAACCAGCGGCCGGCCGACGCGGTCGGCCACCTTGCCGAGCTGCTCGACGTGCCAATCAAAGCGCTCGCCGCGACCGCCCCCGGTGGCGAACTCGAAGGCAAGCATCTCGATCTCCGGCCGTTTGGCGATGAGCTCCCCCCATCGTTTGTAATCCTGGTCTGTGCGGGCGTTGACGTGGAGTGCGGCGGGCAGGCCGGCCGCCGCCATCTCCGTCCACGCGAGCAGGATGCGCTTCATGGCGTAGAGATTGTCCATCCGCGGCACGTCGGTGAGCACGCTGAAGTTCGGCGTTGTGGTAACGGCGATGCCCAATCGCGCGAGGCCGGCAAGGATCTCTCGACGGTTCGGAAGCTCCCACCAGCGTTCGAGGGGACCGTCCTTGTCCACCCCACTGAGGATGACAGTGGCGGTAGACGGGATGAGAAACCGCTCGGCAAGCGCCTGCCGTGACGTGGCGTGCAGCGCGCCTGTTGCCATGTTGACCAGCTCGTAAAGCGACAAGGCGACGACCGGTTCGTTCAGCGTCGACGCGCGTCCATAGCGATGATCGACGAACGGGATGATGCCCGGCAACTGTGGAACGCCCTGCGCCTTAACTCGCGGCGCGGTGTCGAACGACAGCCCGCCGACTTCCCGCATTCGAGCCACGAAAACGCGAGGATTGAAGCGGCACACCATGTCGCATTGGTTCTTATCTCGGCACGAACACAAGTCGCGGCAGTCGAGAACGCCGGCGTCGGTGTGAACGCCGCCGCAGCGCCCGAATTCCAGGCAGGTGGGGCAACCCAGCGAGGGTGAGTGACGGGTGTCATCGTCCCAAAGGCGCTGGGGTTGCGGAAATTGACGCGACGGTTCGTGCGGTGGACGCTTGCTCATCGGATGCTGATCTCCCCGGTGTCGCCAAACAGGCCGATGCGCTCTACTGTCCCCTCGGCATAGCCGCCGCCGCTTTCGAGTGCGGCAGAGAGGTCAGCGGAGGGATTTGGCGCCCGACCGATCGAGCGCAGGCCATCACTAACGGTGATGCCGGCCGGGCCACTTTCGACAATGACGATGTCGCCGGCGTGCAACGATGCGCCTGGCTGAAGCTCGACCGTCACGGTGCGGGCGGCCTCCGACATGGTGAGATCGAGGAGGGTCGGCTGCTTCAGGCGGTTCAAGCCGCCGTTCCAGCGCTTCTTCCACGGCTTGCCCGTCGCGGCGCGAATATAATCGAGGCCCATCAAACAATCTCCAGGAGGGAGCTGAACGATTTGGTCTTGCCGACCTTGCGCTCGATCAGAACCCCTTTCGCGGCGAGGCCGGAGAGGCGGTTGTTCCAAGCAGTCGGTCCAATGGTCTGATCGGAAAAACGGGCGGCGAGCTCAGGCGCCGTTACGGCGCCGAGATCGCGAACGGCGTCGAAGGTCGCTCGCTGCGCCGGATCGAGATCGCCAAGCAGCCGAGCACCACTCACCTGCTCGGTGGCATCGAGGTCACAAATCCAGAACACATCATTGCGGGCCCGCACGAAGAACTCGAGCTCCTCGAGGACCGCGGGAGCCATATTGGCGGCCACCGGGTAGACGTTGATCAGAGTCCGGCGCGCATAGTCGCGGAAGCCGATGACGGCCCCGCGCAGGAAAGAACTGGTTGCCACCTCTACCCCCTTGAAATCGAGGAACACCGCCTTCGCCTCCTCGGAAGAGGGGGTCGTTGCGATCAAAGCCGTCAGCAGCTTCCGTCCAGCCATGCCGCCGGAAAACACGCTGCGTCCGTCCGCCAGGCTCAATAAGCCATGCCGCATTCACTATCCTCACGTGATGTATGTGAAGATAGCTAGGGATGAGGTCTCGTCAAGGGCACGCTACGATCCGCCAGAGTTCTCCACAGCCTGCCCCGGCCCTTCATCAGCCGAGATTTCCGGATTTCCTCTTGTCTGAAAATCGGACATGAATTATATTTAAGTCCGATATACAGACTTGGATTGGCGCAAACGGAGGCTATCGATGGCCACCACGTTTTCTACCCCTCAGGTCGCAGCATTTCCGGCCGCGCAGGTTGAGGCCTGCATCCGAGATGCACTCATCCTTCAGGCCGCCGATCAAGCCATCCTGCGGCTGCATGTTCCCGCGACAACAGGCATTGTCCCGGGTCCTTCATGGGGGCCGGAGGTCGATTCGCTCGTCGCGGTCGAAATCATCTGTGCGGTTGAAGAGATGCTAGGACTTAAGCTGCCGGCCACGTTCTCTCCTCGAGGTGGCTACGATTGCGCCGAAGCCTGCGTCAACGACCTCATGTCCCAGGCACAGATGGTCTGGGAGCAGTCGATGAAGGAGACCCAAAACCATGACCAATGATCGCGTCGGCTTTTCGCAGCCACCAGCAGAACCAGATCGCCAGGTACTTGGTGAGCGCCTTAAAGAGGCGCGCGAATACGTCGGTCTCAAGCAGGATGACGTTGCCAAGGTCCTCGCCATACCGCGCAGCGCGCTATCGAATATCGAAGCTGGTACGCGGAAGGTCGACGCCATCGAGCTCGCGCGATTGGCAAAACTGTATCAGCGACCCCTTGCGTGGTTTACCGGAGAAGATCCCAATGCGACCACCGAGTTTGCGAAGGAGGTTGCTCACGTCGCGCGCGCTGCCGCTACCCTTTCGCAGCAAGATCGCCAGGAGCTAGCGCGCTTCGCCGACTTCCTGAAATCACGCGCAAAAGCCAAGGCTACGTCCGATGGTCGATAATCGCGCGGCCATACTGACGGGCGCCAAAGCGGCGCATACGCTCCATCGCGATCTCGGCATTCGAGAGCAAATCGAGCGCGGCAATGCCAGCCGCATCGATGTGTTCTCGGCCATCTCCAAGCTCGGGGCGACGCTCATGTTTCAGCCGCTGGATAAGCTTCTCGGTGCCTATCTGCCCAGCGAAGAGCTTGGTGTCCTGATCACGACCAGGCGGCAACTACCGGTGCAGAGATTCACCGGCGCCCATGAGCTCGGCCACCTCTACATGCGTCATGAGCCGAGTCTCGATGACGATAACATCCTGAGACGCTCGCCTTTCTCGACAACCGGCACCGCAGACCGGCAGGAGCGGGAGGCCGATGCCTTCGCGTCGATGTTTCTGGCGCCGGCCTGGCTGGTCGCTTTGATGTTGCAGCGACAGGGCTGGTCGGCCCGTCAACTCGCAGATCCCGCCTATATGTATCAGGCTTCGCTTCGTCTCGGCACCAGCTATCGCGCGACCTGCTACGCGTTGGAGCGTCACAAGGTGATTAGCCGCGCCCAGCGTGAGCGATTGATCGATGTCGAGCCCAAGCAGATCAAGCAAGAATTTCTCGGCGATTACAAGCCACCGGATTGGCACGTCGACGTCTGGCTTCTGACCGAGCGCGACGAAGGCTCACTGATTGAAGGTGGTCGTAATGATCTTTTCGTCGTCAAGCTGCGGGAGAACAGCGGCGCGGGCTATCTTTGGAATTTCGACCAGCTGCGTGATGCGGGCTTTGCGCTCGTCGACGATGATCGCGAGGATACCGCACCGGACGCGATCGGCGGCGCCTTGACGCGTAAAGTGACGGCGCGATCGGAGGATCGTCTGCAAGGTGAAGTCACGCTGCGAGAATCGCGGCCCTGGGCCGCCGACGTTCCGCTTCACCAACTCCTTCTTCGCTACGATCTCCGCGGTCCGGAAAGCCCCGGAATGTGGGAGCCAGAACTCAGGCGGGTGCTGCAGGCTGCATAAGCATGGTCAAAATCATTGTCGACCTGCGCAGCAACTTCGGCGTTGCGCGGGATCAGAATCCTCGTCCCACATGCATGGCGTTCGCAGCGAGCGATACCCATGCGGCGCTACGATCGGGATGCACGCCCCTGTCGGCCGAATGGGCCTACTATCACGCCGTCAAGCGTGATGGCGGCCAGCCGGAGGATGGTTCGACGCTGGCCTCCATGCTTGCCGTCATCAAGTCAGATGGCCAACCGGTCGAACCGGATTGGCCCTATATCCGGACCACTCCGATCGACGTCGCGACTTGGCTCCCGCCCAAGCCGACCGCGCTGTTTTTCCGCGATCACGCGCCATGCACCGTGGGCTTCCAGGATCTGATCGATCAGCTTGATGCGGGCGTGCCAGTCCTGATCACGATGACCGTCTCGAACGCATTCTATCTTCCTGATACTGGCGGTGTTGTTGACCGCAACGAGGCCGTCGATCCAAAGCGGCGCCACGCTGTCGTCGCAGCTGGTTATGGCGAGCGTGGGGGCAGGAGACTGATCTTGATCCGCAATTCCTGGGGCGAGGGGTGGGGTCTCAACGGATATGCCTGGCTTGCAGAGGATTATTTAACGCCTCGCCTCATCGAGGCTTCCATTCTGACGACGGAGGTTTGATCCATGTATACGCCAATTGCGACGCAGCCGACCAATGCCCAAGCCTGGCTCGCCGCTGCCGCCGCCGTACATGACGCGGGAGGCGAAGCTTATAACGTCATCATCGATATTGAAGACCCCCTCGGCATTTCGCCAAATGATCACGCGATTCTTCGGTCCGTCGACGACTTTCTCCGTCGACATCATGCCAACACCGTCTCGAGTGTCGCCAATACGATCTTTCCGCAAGGCCTGCTCGATCGGCACGGGGCGGATGGTCTTTATCCTGCCTATGAAGCAGTCCTGCCACGCATGAAGCAGATGACGCGCGATTGGGGCCGCTATTTCGAGCGCATGACGGCATGGAAGAAGGTCAAAGGACAGGACATCCGCGTCATCAATCCTCTGGACGATCTGATCAAATTCATGAAAACCCAGATCGAGTCGGAACGGACCTATCGCAACACCTACGAAATGACGATCTACGACCCGGCGCGAGACGCCGGCAAGGTATCCAACCGCCAGTGCCTGAGTTTCCTGAGCTTCAAGCTCACCGATGACAAGACCTTGATGCTCACCGTAATGTATCGCAACCATCATTACATCGGGCGCGCCCTTGGCAATTTCGTTGGTCTGGGTCGTCTGCAGGCTTTCGTCGCAGCGCAGTCAGGAGCGCGCCTCGGCTCGTTAACCTGCATTTCGACGCATGCCGAGATCGACGCCGGCAAGAAGACTCAGAACGGCGTGGTGCACGGCTGGAGCATCTCTGAGGCGAACGATCTCATTAGGCAGTGTCGTGCCTTGCCCCTTCCGACGTCGCCATATGCTCCGTTTACCCTTCAGGCCAGCGCTCAAACCGAACTTCCCGCTTGATGAGATCCGCCGTCACGATCCCGCGCCTGTGAACCTGCAGCTCGCGAAAGACGGCATACCCTTGCAGAATGGCGCGGTCCCACATCCATAGCGGCAGGCGGTGCGCCTCGTAGCCCTGTACAAAGTTTTTAACCGCCTTCAAAAGGTCAAGCCCAAGACGTGGCGTGTGGGCGAAGAACTGATGCCGCTTCGCGGTCTCGAAAATCCACGTCGAAAGCCCTTCCTCGATTAGATTGGCGCGCGCGCCATCTTCGTTCTCATCGATGGCCGACAGGCTTTTCCGCTTGATCTTCAGCAAGGCCCGCGTGGTGGGAGACCACCCCAGCACCGCTGCAAAGGCCAGGTGAAAGACGTCATGAAAGCGATAGTCGTCTTCCGGAAGATGATTGTCGGTCAGCCGGTCACCCAGCAGGATTCCCCCCGTTTTCTGAAAGACGAACTTCTTGCCGTTGACCTCGCGCTCATAAACCTCAACTCGCAACACGCGAGGAAGCTGTTCGTCAACATGCAGCCCTTCGTCGAACAACGGCGGAAATATGGGCTGCGTGGGCCAGCTTTCCTGCGTTTTGGTAATGTTCTTGGATCCGGCCTCGTCGAGCGATACCTCCGCTGCCGATGCCGCGTGGCCCAATGGACGGACAAACTTGATCAGGTCGCCGCGGAGAGCATCAACATTCTGCGTGTAGTTGCCGCCCACATACCGCTTGGCAAGGTCGCCGGCCTCGCCTGCGAGCTCGAGCAACGACTCCTCGAACGCGCTTTCGTCAATGCCGCGCGAGCTGCTGGGCGCCAAGGCCCCCAACGTCACCGTGCCGAGGCCTGCCGCATCGCCGATCGCGCGCAACAAAACGTCCTCCATCGTCGTTCCTCCGCGGCGCGCCACAGCAGAAACGTACCACAGGACATCACCCAGCTCCTCTACAACAGCGTCGTGATATCCAAGAAATCCGTCCGTGTCCCGACGCTTTTTCTTCAGCGCGCTGACGAGACTGCCGACCTCTCCGACCAGGCCGAGCAGGGCGGTTTCTAACCTTTGCTCAAGCTTGTCCGTGGCGATCGCGTTTCGCTCAAATTCGGACACCGATATCCGCCGATCAACGCCTTTCACCATCTATTCCTCTCTTCCTGTTCGGGCCATCGTGACGGCCCGTTCTCGGCAGTATATCGTTTCGCTGATTCTTTACCCACCAGGCACGAACGCCGTGCCCGGGGAACCCACCCAGACACAGGGCGTCGGATGACTCCAACCATTGTCTTCGACACCTATTGGCGTTTTGCCGCCGAGCGGCTAGCGATGTATTACCGTCGCCTTGCTGATCCAGTGGGCCGTTGTACAGATGATCCGATTCTGTCCGGTTTTCGGTTCACCAACACGTATCGAGCGGCCGATCGGGTCAGCCAGTATCTGATATCGGAAGTCCAGGCAGGGGCCGACCGATCCCAGGATCCTCGCGAAGTCTTCTTTCGCACCATTTTGTTCAAGATATTCAACCGGATCGAAACGTGGGAGGCACTGGAACAGCGCCTCGGCCCGTTGACCTGGACCAATCTCAACGCAGCGGCTCTCGATCAGACGCTTGAGAATCTACGCAGGCGAGGGAACAGCATCTATTCCGCCGCCTATATCATGCCGTCGCCGTCTTACGGTCGAGAGCGCAAGCACAGCAACCACATCGCGCTGCTGCTGCAGATGATGAAGGATCTGGTGCCGGAGCGAATCAAGCAGGCGCCTTCGTTGCGGACGGTCTACGAGCTTGTTCTGAGTTACCCGGGGATCGGTCCGTTCCTTGCGTTCCAGTATACCATCGACCTGAACTATTCTTCGATCCTGGATTTCGACGAAACCGACATGGTCGTGGCAGGTCCTGGGGCGCTGGATGGCATTTCCAAATGCTTCTCGGATACGGGCCGCGCAACGGCCGAAGACGTCGTCCATTGGATGACCGATCGACAGGAAACCGAGTTCGCCAGACTCGGTCTGCACTTTGACGGTCTCTATGGCCGGCGGCTGCAGCCAATCGACTGTCAGAACCTGTTCTGCGAAATATCGAAATATGCCCGCGTAGCGCACCCCGATATCCCCGGAGTTGCCAATCGGACGCGCATCAAGCAAATCTACCGTCCTAACAATCGGCCATTACCGTTTCCTCAATTTCCAGCCCGCTGGGGATTGCGTGTGCAGTCCGCGCACCTCGGACCACAAAAGGTCTCCTACCACGAGCCGCTCCAACCATCACTTATCTAGTTCGGACCGCTGCGCGAGCGCCTGTGCGGATGCCGTAAACTCTCGCCGGACGGAGTGATGGAAATCAGCAGATCCCGCCGCTATATATTCACTATACTGAAGTGGCGGGCGAGCGACCGCCGTTTTGCTGGCAAATGGCGAGTCGACGATGTCCGATCCAACTCATCCTACCGATGATCCCGCAGCAGCACCCCGCCGCAAGTTGCAAAACTCTCCCGCGCCGAAATCGGCGAGCGAGCTTGTCAATACTCCCAGCGTGAAGCTGGCTCGCGAAATAGCGACTTCCCCCGCTGCCAAGCTGGTGCAGGATTACGCCGCGTCTCCTCAGTTCAAAGTCGCGCGCGAATTGGCGGACTCTCCGGCCGCCAAACTCGCTCGTGAATTGTCACACTCGCCCGCGGCGGCACTCTTACGCGACATGAAATCACCCGCGACCGAGCTTGCCCGCGGGATCGGGTTGCCCTCGAGCGCGGAACTGCAAGGTATAACCACGGCAGCGAAGATGCTCGCAGGGTTCACGATCGACCCCGGCATTGCCAAGATGCTTGCCGCAATGAAGTCAGCTCGAGTTGATCCGTCGGTCGCAGATGCCTTCGCGAAACTCAAGACGATCGCAATAGCGCCGGAGTTCGCTAACGCGATCCGCGAAGCTCGAAGGGTGTTTTCCGACCTCGAAAATGCTCAGGGCGGGTTCTACAAGGCCGTGAAAGCCATTGCGCAACAAAACCGCTCTCTCGAGACGTCGCTCATGGCGTCGCTTGGAGGGTCGGTCGCTGATGTCGCTCGCATGAGCCAGTGGGCAAGCACCCTCGGCAAGCTGCCAGTCACTGACATCAGCAAGCTCTATCCCGCGCTCCCAAACATTGCCGCCGAGGTAACATATCTTCAGCGTTCGATGCTGAAACCGCTATCGGCATCGATCAGCATGGACCAACAACAATTGAGTGCCGTGCTGGGACTGGATCATCGACTTAACGCCTCATTCGAGGCGACCCGATTCAAGATGTCCGCATTCGCAGGCGTTACCGATCTTATCGGCGCCCAGACGCCTGCCTGGCGTGAAGCCTATCAGTCGCTGTTCGGCCAATGGCGCACGCGTCCGGATCTGCCCGATAGTTTCTGGCAAGACGCGCGGGTCCGCCGGCGGATGTACGATTCCGCTGAGGTCGATCCCGGGTTAGCTCGCGCGAATCTTGCGGTCGCCGTCGAGGTCATCGTGGAAAGCGGTCTCACCAGCGGCGTCCGCTCCGATACTAATACGGTCGCGGTCATTGGGTTCGGCGAAGTCTCAATGACAATCCGCTCACGCGGAACGCGGCACGATGCCTACAGGGTGCTCGGCCGCTTCGAGGAAGAGCTTAGAGCCTACATCACACGCAAGCTTTCGGTTAGATGCGGCAGTGACTGGTTCAAACACCGCGTCGACGGCAACATTGCGGGCGAAGCCAAGCGCATCCGCAAACAGGCTCTGGAGCGCGGGGAGGCTCCAATGCCACTCATCAGCTACACCGAGATTGGTCACCTCGCGTCGATCATTCTGAACCGCAAGAATTGGGAGGAGGTGTTCGGCGACGTTTTTGTAAACCAGGCCGGCTTCGATCACGACATGCAGAAGCTTGTTGCAGCGCGGCGGCCAACAATGCACATCCGCCCGATTGACGGCGTTCGGCTCGTCGAGCTGATCTGCGTGGTGCAGCGCCTATCACGCCAGATGGAAGATGATGCGCATGGAAAATCGCCGCCGAAGCCGAGCAATAGGCGTTAAGGACAGGCCTGCAAGGTCGACGTTCCGCCTCGACTTGCAGCGCTAGCATTGGATTTCGGGCCGGCTATAGCCGCCATTAAAGGCTTGGTCGACCGTAGGCGACCGGTCGATCGACTCGCCGTCCGACCACATTCCAGGATTCGCAGAGCAACTGATCGGCCGTTCAGATCGAGGCTTCGCCTTGATCCAGCGCCTCGCCAGACCGCGTGGCGAGAATCGTCGTCATCGCGCGGGCTCTGCCGAGCTCCTTTGCTAAAGGATTGCGGTCTCCTCCGGAAAGCGGGCCAGGGTGGTGCTTGGGTGTCATCGTCCGGTTGACGACTAGTAGGATGGCCAACAGCCGTCTTCCTCATGACGACCGGTCCTGTGCGTGCAGGTGTCGTCCAACAGGCGAAGCCCGACTTGTTTCCAGAAAGTGCGGCCGCCTTAGAGCCGGACGGCGTCGACTTTCTGGATGTCAAGCGTTCGGCCGCAGCGCCGGCAGCTCACTCTCAGAAGGTGTTGGGCAATTTCGGATAGGCGCAGCGCGCGGCTCGATGGTCCTGGCGATGGGGGCGCCGTCCGCGCGTCTTCCAGCAGCGCTTGCCAGTATTCTGGCGGCAGGTCATGGCCGGGAGCCAAGGCGGGTACCGGAGGAGCCTTCCTCCCGACGGCGGAGGCCATCTTTTCCATCTCTTTCCTGCTTGGCATGCGCCAACTGGCGGGTCGATCGGTCATAGCCAATGAGAACATAATAAGAACAAAGAGTCGACTCGCGGGACCGAAAAATTTGGGGCTCGGGCATCAGCTTTGTCGGAACCAGCTTTCTCCGTTCGTCTTGAATCCAAGCCACCCTGAAACCGGAGTACCGCGTACATGGCCCCCTGCGCCAACTGGAAAGGCTTTCTGCGTCTGTCGCTCGTCACCTGTCCAGTCGCGCTCTATCCCGCTACCTCCGAGAGCGAGAAGATATCGTTCAACCAGCTCAACAAGCAGACGGGCCATCGCATCAGATATGTGAAGGTCGACGCTGACACAGGCGAGGAAGTGCCCAACGAGGACATCGTCAAGGGCTATGCGCTCGACAAGGAGACCTTCATCGAGGTCAGCAAGGAAGAGCTCGAGAACGTCGCCTTGGAATCCACCCGCACGATCGACATAGACGAGTTCGTGGACAAAGCGGAGATCGATCCACGCTATCTGATCCGTCCTTATTATCTGCGACCCGATGGCAAGGTCGGCCACGACGCCTTCGCAGTGATCCGCGAGACCATCCGAGAAATGAACAAGGTCGCGATCGGCCGGGTTGTGCTCACCAACCGCGAGCACATCATCACCCTCGAGCCGCATGACAAGGGTCTCGTCGGCACGCTGCTGCGCTACCCCTATGAAGTGCGCAGCGAGGCGGAGTATTTCGACGAGATCCAGGACGTCAAAGTTACAAAAGACATGCTCGATCTCGCCAAGCACTCGTCAATCAAAAGAGCGGCAGCTTCGAACCGGAGAAGTTCGAGGACCATTACGAAACCGCGTTGGTCGACCTCATCAACCAGAAGCGCGCGGGCAAGCCGATTACTCCGAAAGAAAGGCCGCGCAGCGAAAACGTCGTCGACCTGATGGAGGCGCTGCGCAGGAGCGTCGGCGGCGCCGCGTCCGAGACCTCAGCTCCGAAGAAGTCTGCGAAGAAGCAGCGGAAGGCCGCTGCCGGTCAGAAGGAGATGCTGATGCCGATCGCTGGCAAGAAGCAAGCAAAGGAGACCGCGACGAAGAAGCCCGCGGCCAGGCCGCACCGGAAGTCCGCCTGACGCCAGAGCAGGAGAGCCGCATGGATGTGAAAGAAGCCTCGGCACTGACGGAAGCCACCTGTGACGAACGAGGAGGATGGCAACGCGCGGCGGCCGCCTCAGACGCCTTCGCAGGATGCGGCGATCCGCTGGGCCGAGCGGCTGCGCAGGGTGACGGTGAAGGCCCCGCTGCAGTCGCTCTTCGTTGCGTTTCTGCTTGGCATCTGGGTCGCGCGCCGGCGCTAGGCGGCCCAGAGCCCGCACTTTCATGGCCAGGAAGCTCAAGACATTCCAGACCTAGCTCGGCTTTTACGATCTCGCGATTGCCGCGCCCTCGATGAAGGCAGCGCTTGAGGCGTGGGGTGCGGGCAGCAATCTATTCCATCAGGGCGTCGCCAAGGAGACGAACGACCCGGATGTTGTCGCCGCGCCGATGTCAAGACCGGGCGTGGTGCTGAAGCGGCCGGCAGGATCGAACGGGCGCTTTGCGGAGCACTCCGATCTGCCGTCCGACCTGGGTTTCGGCCGAGAAGGGAAGGCGGCGGGAAGGACGTCGCACTAAGCCGGCAAAGAGGCCATCTGCGGAGATCAGCGAGCGGGACGCCCGAAAGGCCGCCGCCGAGTTCGAGAAGGAGGAGAAGCGCCGGGAGGCCGAGCGTCGGCGCGAGGAGGCTGCCCGGGAGAGGGATCGCGAACGGCGCGCGAAGGCTACGGCTAACGGGATAAAGCTGAGCGCGAGCATGCGAAACGGGCGACGTATATCCAGGCCGAGATCGAGGCACTCGAGAAGCGCTCGCGGACCGAGGACGAACGATGGGAAAAAGGAACGCGAGCGGCTGCAAGGTGCGGTCCGACGCGCCCGGGAGTAGGCTAGGTAAGGCCGCATTAGCCGTCGCGGCACCCGCGGTCGTGCCGTTCACGGCGCATTGCTAGAGAGGTGGCAACCGCGCCCGATCGCGCCCGGGCAGGAACACGCAAATTTTGTCGCCCGCCCGTAAGGGGCCTCCGGCGCGCGCGATGCCCATGACGCCGCATTTGTAGGGTGGCCGTTCGCTTCCATTGAGCAGCCGTCTCTTCAGGCCCGTTTGGAAACGGTCGAGGAGAACGCACGGTGTTCGCATGCCAGTTAATTCGACCGCGGCAGACGGACCTAGCCGCAGCAATGCGCCGAGGGGCAGTCGCTCCAGTTGGAGCCCGCTGGTCGTGATGTTCTCGCCTATATCCCCGGGCGAGATCTGGTAGCCAAAGGTTGCAAGATCGTCGAACAACTCAGCGGGTCAGATGGACTTAACGGAGATTCGGAGCGTGCGCAGTGCGGCGAGCGAGGTAACGATGGCGGACATGCGCTCCCGCATGTGCATCGCCCTCTATGCCGTGGCCTTCGACGAGATGGATCACTTCACGGCGTGGCTTACTCAAACGATGATCGGAGTCGCAGGCCACCGCGACCACTGTGCCTCGGAGCTCTTCCGACTTGACAGGAACTCTCAAGCCGCCTTGGCGGACGAACGCCGCTTTTGCGGGAAATACCCCGTAATTTCCCGAAGCGACATCGCGTTCAATATGCGGTCGGGCGGCACGCCGCCCTTACGGGCCATCTCGACATCCCAGTGCATGTGATCCAGTTTCCCGATCGAGTGCGCATCCGTGATTGATGCTCATCATGCATCCGAAATTGAGTGCTGCCTGATGCCAGCGCCAGTCCAGGTCGAGCCGCCAAGGATGCCGAGACCAGGCAGAGTACGACGAGCTGGCACCTGCTGATTTCACCCGTGACTTCCGTGGTTATTGATTGGAACAAGATCAATCCCGGATTGATAAACTCTCCGGAGCTCATGGCTGTAAAGACCTGATCTTTGCTGGCGCTGTCCGCGGCGATTCCGTCAGCTTGCTGTCAGCTCGGCTATCTAAAGTACTGGTCCAGTGATGGAGGGGTGGGCATCAGCCTTGACGCATTGCAAACGCCGGCGCGTTTTATTGACGTAGTGAGGGCGGCTGCGCGAATCTCTGCCCATCTGACCAACGACCTACCCCGGTTTACATCGCCCTGGGGCCGCGCCGAACAAATGCAGTTCAATGACAGTCTTGCATAGTTGCCCTTATCAAATGCAGCTCCTTCAAATCGAGGCTGGTCTCCCTCGAGTTGCGTTTACCTCGACGTTTATACGACCCCGGCAGCTGCATCGGTGCGGAAAATAAACGTCAGAGAAGAGGACAGAGATCTTGCGGACTTTCTGTCGGATCACCCGGCTCGTTGGACGTCACCACTGAACCGTTCGCGTTCGCTGGTGCCGCAACCTTCTCGAGCCTCATGTCACTGATTGTTTGCCGGAGAGAACGCGCCGCCCCGCGTTGTACGACAAACACTACTGCTAACGTATTCTTCTGCATGGAGATCGACCTTGACACACATTGGCGACCGTTGGCGGTCGGATATCTCGGATTCTGAAGCTGAACGTGCTCAGCGGGCGGAAAGTGCGCGCGGTGAACTACCCGGGCCTTCGCGAGATCGGTCGTTCGTCGGTGTCCTGGAGCGCGTGCGTTCCGATCCGCAACCTTCCAGCGCGCCTGATCGGCAAACAATCTCGCGGCGTTCTGGCGATGATCGGTGGCGTGCCGATCAGGGCACTGGCAACTCGGAGGCAGACCAAACTGAACGATCTGGCCGATCGCTGTCCTACCTAGAGACTACACCAGGCCAGCGGCCTTATAGATCCTATCCTGACGTGCTAAATCGGGGGGCGACCTCCGCACGTGCGGGCGGCGAAAGCTTGCGAACTGATCGAGCACCCCGGAGCTCGCAGAGACGTGGGTCCGCAGGAGGTGAGCAATCCGAGCACGTACTGAGCGAGAGAGCAGCAAAGAGGCGCATCGACGACGTGACCTCGCAAGGCCTGCACGGCGCAGGCTCGGAAGCACACAGACGTGCAGAACCGGATGCAGCGAAACTCCGTGAGGCGATCGATACCATCGATCGCGCTTGTCGCGCCCGCGATTTCAACACATTCGCAACGGCTGTGGTGGATCGTACGAAGCAGGGCAATCCCAAGCAGCTGAGAATGCCGGGCCTTGCAACATTCCTGCAAAGAGCCGCCTCTCATTTTGAGAGCGAATTTGTTCAAAGCTTGGAGGACGATATCCGCAGGCGGAGGACATGGGGGTACGCCACGACATGTAACGCGGTCAGCCGAGACGCTGGAGGCGAAGCAGGTATAAGAGCTTGTAAGGCCATGGCAGCTCGGGTGTTAGAGCTTGATGACGGTCAGATCCAGAAACTTGACCCTAGGGCGCCTTCGCTCTTCGCTTCATCGTTTGGTCGTCACCCAGAGTCAAAGACATGCCGCAATGCGACAATGAGAATCGCCGAATTTTACCGCGATCAAAGCGGAGCGCTTCGGGACCTGAGGAGCCAAAGCCTATCGCTGCTCGCAAATGGGTTCAGCAAATGGCCCTCGGAGCATATCTGTCGTGAGGGCATCGTCGCGATCGCCAAGGAGATTCGCGCTCGCGGCCGTGAGGCCACTCGGCTGTCCAATTTCCCCACACGTGAACTCGCAACACTGGCAAACGGGTTCAGCAAGTGGCCGGAAGACCCCGACTGCAGGAAGGCTACGGTCGCTGTCGCCGACGAGGTGATTCATGGTGTCAACCAGCTCTCCCATGCTATTCCGCAGGACCTTGCGAACCTGGTGAACGCTTTCAGCAAGTGGCCGACAGAGGCGTCCTGCCTCGAAGCCACAGCTGCAATTGCCTGTGAACTCCATGACCGCGGCGGCCCGCTTGCTGGTTTTGATCCCCAGCACATAGCGAGCTTGGTGAATGGTTTCAGCAAATGGCCAAAAGACGCGGCCTGTCGCCGAGGCGCAGTGGCGATAGCACGCACGATCCTTGATCGCAGCCACCGCGCCAACCGGCTCTCCGCTTTTTCCAACCGCCAGCTGGCGAACTTGGTCAACGGCTTCAGCAAGTGGCCGGAAGAGGCGTCCTGTTCTCAGGCTGCAGTCACGATAGCCAAGGAGATCATTGGTTCCGGCCTCAGAGCTTCTGATTTTGATGAGCAGGCACTGGCAAACCTGATAAACGCATTTAGCAAGTGGCCCGATGAGGCGACCTGTCGCGAAGCCACGATCGCGATCGCCGATGAGATTCTCGGCCGCGCCGAACTCTCTGGTTTCACTCACCAGGAGTTGGCAAACCTGGCGAACGGCTTCAGCAAGTGGCCGGAAGAGACGGTCTGCCGCCAAGCAATAATTCGCATCGCAGGCGATATCGCTCACGGCCACGCCGATCCGGAAGGTTACTTCTCGGATTTCACCCATCAGCACCTGGCAAACCTGGCGAACGCCTTCAGCAAGTGCCCGGAAGACGTGGACGCAGGCCATGCCACAGTCGCTATCGCGCGTGAAGTCCTTCGCCGCCAGGACCGGCTCTCTGGCTATAGTCAGCAGGACCTCGGAAACCTGATGAACAGCTTCAGCAAGTGGCCAGAAGAGTTGCACTGTCGCCAAGCCGCTGTCGCAATCGCGCGCGATGTTGTTGGCAGGGAGCTGTCTCAATTTAACGGACAAGAGCTGGCGAACCTGGTGAACGGGTTCAGCAAGTGGCCGGAAGAAGAATTTTGTGCCCAAGCAACCGTCGCGATTGCCTGTGAGATCCGCGATAACGACCGACTCTCTGATTTCTTTCAGCAGCACCTCGCAAGCCTGATCAACGACTTCAGCAAATGGCCGGAAGAGGCGGCGTGCCGGCAAGTCATAGTGAAAATCGCGAGGGGACTAGGCGAGGGAGTGCGACGATTCAGCGCTTTTACCACGCTTCAGCTCGGCATTGTTGCTAATGCTCTGGCGCGAGCTTTCATGTCGGGCGAGGACAATGGCGAGATTGCGGAATCTGCTCTGCTAAAGGATCGGTTACACCAGCTGTCCCATTATCTGCAGTATGCGAATGATCGGCTTGAGCAGGCCGATGTTTTGGCCATTGCGAACATTTTTAAGGCACTGGCTAAGGCGCGACTGCTCGATGATCTCGGTTCGCTTGCATCAGTGGGATTGGATCGGCTCAACGAATTACGTTCTTATCCTGATTTCGCCGCCGCGAATAACCTCGAGACCATGGGTCATTTATCTGCAGCTCTGCTGCCGCTAGCGCGCAGCCAGCAGAAGCAGTTGCGCTGGCACCGCAGGCAGGCTCTCAACTTGTTGAACGCGCTACAGCCGATCGTGGAAGGCAAGATCGAGGCACATCTCAATGCAGGCAAAGCCGAGCGGGCACGTGGGCCCATCGCGAGCCGTCGTCCCGCCCTCTCGATTTACCAAGTGCTAAAGGCCCGGACGATCCTGCAGGAGTTATACAGGCGGCCCTATGTCGAAGGCAAGAAGCCTGACTTGCAGATGAGACGGCAAGAGCTTCAGCGCAAGTCCAGGGAGATCCTGGCCAGCGCGCGCAGCCTTGTTGAAAGCGATCTCTCCAGCATGAGTTGGAATCTGATCGCAGAGCTCGAATCGGACGAGCCGCTCGATGCGCTAGACACATTCATATCACAGAATGTGGCGGCGGTCCACGCCCAGCATCCTCCGTCCAGCTTCGACGTGCATGCCGTACTGAGGGAGATGGATCATGAGCCCAGGCCCCCACAGGGGCAGGCTGGGATCATGAAGTTGCCTGTCGTTGACATGCAGGGGCGACGACTGGCCACGGAGCCCGAGACACGATACTCGATTTTTCATCGGCTCACTTCGGGGGCCGTGCCGGTTGTAGCGGTCCAACTGCCGGGAAAGCCAAGCACCTTCATGTTAGCCCGGACGCTCACTGTTGACGGTGTGCCATATCGAATGGACCTGTTCGGCGGAAGCAAGTTAAAAGCGCCGAAACCGACCGTCTCTCAGATTGCGGCCCGCGCTCCGGGCGACGCGGGAGCCACTACATCCGGCGGTAAGCTGCTTGCCGTTCCTTACGCGAACAGCGCGCCCGGCACCTCATTCGAGCAGCTATCGCGCGCCTGGGCTCCATTCAAAGAGGCATACTATTACATGCAGCGCAGGGGATTTGCGGCGCCACCTGCGATCAATAATCTAGGCCCTCATGACTATGCGCTGGAGGGCAACTTCAAGCTGTCGCTGCTGCCGGACCGCCCTGCCGGCCACGAACATCCCTTTAAGCTGACCGGGGCGGAAGGGCCCATAGCTTTGCGACCGCATGATGGCTGCGGCTTCATCCGGGCGTCATTGGCCGAGCGTATGGTGGCTGTTCAGCGGGCTGGCCAGCAGGAAGGGCCCGATCGGGTGCTTGCTTTTGGTGAGGGACGGAGATCGTCGCTGCCCGTCTCGGCGCTGCAACACTATCCCCGCAGTGAGCAGGTGGCCCGAGAGGTGCGAGAGAAGGCCGCGCACTGGCTTGAGAGCAGACACGAGCAGGAACTTTCGTCCGAACAGCTGTTTCGCACCGTGACGGCCGGACACATCGAGGGTCCCGGCGCGGTCGCCGTGCCATCCGATGATGGCCATCTGCATGTGCCTAAGCTCAAGAGCGAGACCTTGGCCGATACGGCTGGCGTGCTGATCGGACGCTCGCCCTATGACAAGGCAAACCTGCGCCCGTTCGCTCTCGAACAAGTCAAGTCATCCGTTGCCGGTGACCCCACCGCAGCCTTCCTCGATAAGTGCTTAGCCATGCAATACAGCTTTAATGTTGCGGAAAAATCAGGCGATCAACTATCGGCTGACGATCCGATGTTTTTCGCCAAAGGCATTCTGATTGTGGTCCCAGACGAGATGTGGCCGGCCAACTATAGAGATCGTGGGCTGGTTATGTCGGCCGAGGACGTTAAGTCCCATTCAGCTTGGACCGAGCGCAAGGACCGCGTAACGGCGGACACCTCGCTCGATTGTATCGGCATCCTGCAGGCGACTGAGATCTTCGCTCCGGGGTCCTTGGTTGCCATCCCGCCTGATGAACAGAAAAAACTCGATGGCGACTTCGATGGCGATACGGCCATTATCATTGGCGACCGGCCCCAGCTTTATGAGCACGTCCGGCAGTTCGATCAGGCGGAGCAGGCTCGCGGAGTTCGGTCGCTCAAGCCGCCAAAGTCGCATACGCCGGCGATCGTAGACGGCAGGTACCAATTCAGTCGTGCCAACCAGATCCTTGCTGCAACAAAGGACGTTTTGGAGGTCTATAGTTGTCTGCAGAGAAGCTTTTTGGCTCAACCCGATGAAGCACGAGGCTGGTTTGCCGAGCGGGCCATCTTTGGCGCCTACGAGGGCATTCACCACGAGCTCAAGCGAGATATCCGCCTCTTGTTTGACCGGGAACAGGTGAGCGGGCACGATGTCCAAGACAAGCTTGAAAGGATGACGCGCGAGATCGAGGTTGCTGAGCATCCGGTTGCACGCGAAATCGCCGAATTGCTCGTGGCCGATCTAGAGGCGTGGGCTGCGAGCGCGAATGAGCATCTTCCGCCCGAAACAATCGAACGCGTAAGCGAGCCAACCGCGGCGTTGAGCCAAGCGCTCTCTGAGCTTTTCCCAAATGTGGCGGAGGCCTATGTGACCGCTGCCCATCCACGGGAACGTGTCCAAGCTGTGCTCGACCATTATCCTGCGCGGATCTATCCACGAGCGGATGGTTACGATCCGGATGATCTCATACAGAGCGCACAAAATCTCCTGAGCCTCGGCATAAAGGTCGGAACCGACGCCTATAAATCCGATACTGGCACCCGCATCTTTATGAAGAAAACCCAACAGCTCCAGCGGCTCCTCCACCAGACGCCAGGCTTGAAAAACGTGCCCTACATCAAGAGCATGGCCGCGACGCTTAACCAGGGACATTTCGATGTCGACGCAACATTGGAGATGCTGAAGGACAATCCCACGCTGGCAGCTTCAGTCATGGAAGCCTCGGTCAAGGTGGCTGTCGAAAAGCACATCTTGCCCAAGCCGTTCGGCCGGAACCTGACGGCCGAGGATTCCGGCGTGACGATCACATTGACCCTCGAGGAGGCCGCGCAGCGCGCCAAGATCGAGTCTGCCAGGGCCGCGGCAGAAGAGAAGGAGATCACCGCAACGGCATTCCAGGTCGCTGAGATGCTCAGGCAGGCGGATATCCAGGTGGATATGCCCCATTTGAAACGCCGCTTGAGATCGAAAGACTCCATGACCGCGGAATTGACCGGAACCACTGTTAAATGCGACGGCGACACCCAGCTGATCAGCAGCGCCGTACGCTATGTCTTCGAAATCCCCGACAAGGATTTTGCGCGTGCCTTCAAGAAGGCCATGCTTGCGTTTTACGAGCTTGGCTACGCCGAAATTCGCACCACCAATTGGTTCAGGATACCACATCCGACTTTCGTCGGCATAAAGACTGTGCTCGCCACCCCGGGCGGATACCGCTTCGAGACGGAATTCCATACGCCAGACAGCTATCAAGCAAAGCTTGATAATCACGATGCCTACAAGGAGGAGGACAAGCTGCGGCGACAAGCTACTGGAGCTTCCCTCGAAGAATCTAAGATTGCCGTCCTGGCGGAGCGCGTGACAAACGTCTGCAGTGAGGTGCCAATTCCGTACGGCGCCAAGGACCTCCCCCATTGGGATATAGAAGGGCAGGGTACACGTGCTATTGACGCAAAATTTGGGTTGCGAGCCGCCGCACGAACAAGCATGCCCAAGATATCTCCGGCTGCAAAAGAAGTTGTTGCGGCCCTTGGCGTGCGGCCGATTGTGCTCGTCGGCCTGCCGGCCGCCGGTAAGTCCTCCATCGGCCCAGCTCTCGCGCGGCAACTGGGGCTGGCCTTCATCGATTCCGACAAAATGATCGAGAAGAACACGGGTATGACGATAACGGAAATCTTTAGTACCGAAGACAAAGGTATGCAGTGGTTCAGGCAGCGCGAGGCAAGCGTGATCGCGCAGTGCGTGGAGAAAGGCAACGTGGTCATCGCAACCGGCGGTGGGGCATTCGAGAGCGAGGAAACGCGGAGCCTCATACGGGATAAGGCGGTGTCGATCTGGCTCGACACCAACCGGGACGAGATATGGAAGCGCCTTGCAAACGACACCAGCCGTCCGTTGCTGCGGATCGACAAGGCGGAGTCTAGCAACCTCGCCCAGAGCTCCGACGAGGTGGGCATCAAGAAGAAGCTTTTCGAGGCAATGGTAGAGCAGCGCACGCCGCACTATCGCCAAGCCAATCTCACGGTCGTTCCGCCCCACAAGGGGAAGAATAAGAAAAACGTCGATGCATGCGTGGAAGCGCTCCACGCTTATCTCTGCGGCAATTAGTCCGCGGACTTGAGAGCCTTCAACATCGTGGCGAGCGGCACCATGACCGGGCCGCTCGAACACAGCTCGAAGTTCAGCAGACAATGCATGAAGAGCACGGCAGGGCATTGCGCGGCAGCGCTGCGGTACCGCGCACGCTCATTTGAGGCAGTTCACCACTTCCACAACGGTAAACTGTGTCGCTGTCATGGTGACGGCCGAGAAGCGTTGCTCTCTACCTGACCTCGAGAGCAAGAAGGGGCCCAAGAAGATACCCAGCAGCGATACGCGGACAAGGCAGATTTGAGCGCCGTGTATGGGTACTCGGTTGCGCAGACGCTCGCTGCCGTCCTGAACATGTGCGGGAACGATCTGACACGAGAGAACATCATGAGGCAGGCCGCCAGCCTGAAAGAGTTTCAGCTCGATATGTTGCTTCCAGGAATAACGCTAAACACGTCCCCCTCGGATTATGCTCCGATCAAACAAGAACAACTTATGCGCTTCGACGGTGAGAAATGGGAGCGCTTTGGGCCTCTTTACACGGCTGCCATTGCCAAGTAGCCGCGCCTTACATGGAACAAAGTGGCTGACGCACACCAACGTCTTTCGAAGCATCTGTATGGCGGGATGGCTAACGACGGTAAGACCCTGCTTGGATGGCCTTCAGTTTACGCCGAGAGACTAACTCCCTCAACGAGCCGAGGAGAGCCGCCTTGTGGTCGCCTGACCTGATGGTTGAGAACTGTACGTATCGACAGCCATACGATCAGTGCGCCGAAACGACTTGAAGTGGTGGAGACGGCCCGGCGGCGGCGTTGGTCTGGCGGTTTTCATGCCTCCTGACAAGGAGGACATGAATCGCTTTCTCCGGCCCGTCGCAACCCTGCCCATTGCGGCGGGCACTTAAAACCTGAACTCGACCTAATTCGTTTGTGCGCTGCCGGAAAATTGAGCTGATCAGATTCTGTGTCAGCGGTCTGAGCCAGTCGGCTGTTTTCGCTGTGCCAACGAGGACACGGAATGCGTCTCCCGCCCGTCGCATACCCAATGCGGGGGCCAATTTTGTTTCTTGGTGCAGCACGCCAGCTTTCGACACGCTCCGTCCAACACCGTTCAGCCAGGTTCCCCGAAGAGGCTTATCATTGTTCCACCACCGAGCGGTTCTGGGCATCTGTCGGTGACGTGAACGCAATGTGCGCTCCCGCCTCACACAAGCAGGGGAGCAGCGACAATGTTCAAGCGGCCTCCGCGAGGTTGATCAGGCTGCCACCGCAGCCTACATGAGCGAGTGGTTAGGGGCTCGCGCCTGAATCCTCCAACATGACTTTCGCACACCGGATGGGAACGTCTGGGCCGATTGGCTGTTATCCCTTGTCCCAACGAGGACATGAGTAATCCGTCTCCAGCCCGTAGCATACCCCATGCGGCGGGCATTTTCTTTTCGCACCGCTGACCAGTTCGGCCGGCGCGATCAGGCTTCGGCTGATGTGATACTCGCAACGGCAAGAGAATAGGTAGACCAGCGACGACCTAGTGGCGATGGATCACGCCCCCTGGTTGTTGGGCATTCCCGCAAAGTGAGTAAGAATGTCCGCCGCGCGGCGGGCATTTCTCTATGAGCTTGCGTTGGGTCGAACCGTATTTCCCAGCTAGCCACGTTGAAGGCCAAGGCACCCAAGAGCGAGACCCGTAATGGTCTTAACTGGACGAGGCGCTTCTCGTCCATAGCTGCCGCTCTCGACATTCCCGGTGAGGCGATCATCGATAGCGAGGTAGTTGTCGTTCATGAAGGACGGACCAACTTCTCAGAACTACAGGCGGAGCTAGCAGCGGGCAGACAGGACCGGCTGGTCTATTACGCCTTCGACCCCCTGTGGCGCGACGGTGACCTCCGCAAATTCCCGCAGCTCGAACGCAAGCAAGTGCTGCTGGACCTATTGGGTGAGAACGGCATCGAATTGCCTGTCCTCTACTCCGAACACCTTGTCGGCGATGGCCAACGGATGTTCGAACATGCTGCGAAGTTGAACTGGGAAGGATCATCTCTAACCGGGCTGACGCCCCTTACCGTTCAGAGCGCAATGAGAACTGGCTCAAGATCAAGGCTGTTCACAAGGGCAAGTTTCCGGTCGTCGGCTTTATCAAGGACCCTAGTTGGGTCGCGGCGCTCTATCTTGGAAAACAGGAGGGCGAAGGCCTTCTCCATTGGGCAAGGTTGGCACCGGATGGTCACGCCCCGTCTTCAGCCAGATCAGGAACCAACTGGACACCGTGGTCAGCCCGAAGTCAAAGCTGATGCGACACATCAGGAAGCCGAAATCGACGTGGGTTGAACCGAAATTCTTTGCGGACGTTGAGTACCGCGATATCACATCGGAGGGCTTACTACGTGCCCGTTCGTTCAAAAGGCTATTTCGGAATGATGAACCCTGATTGTCCCGTCTGCTTTGGCGTGGGCTGGGTATGCGAAAGCCATCCCCAGCGGACATGGACTGAAGAACTGGGATGCCAATGCGGAGCGGGGATGCCCTGCGAATGCGTCAGCGTTGACGGGCTTGAGGAACCGGACGTTAGCCAAGTCCTCGAAGCCCCATCCACACTCCATTAGCGCCGCGCTGTTTTCCGACGATTGTATGGTGAGCGGTTCACCGGCCTCAACGAAATTCCCTCGCGCTGCGCCTTGCTCGCAATCGAAGCGGGGGGACGCTGCATCTTCAGACTAATCACGCCGGTCGGCATGTTGGCCTTGGCAAGCGAGCGTAGCTGCTTCACTTCGTTATCGCTCCACGGCTGGCGCGAGCGGCGTTTGTACTTCGGATTAGCTTTGCGCGGTCCCTTCTTGCCAATGGGCGATCCAGGCCGCTTCCATGCTGGTTGTGTTGCTGGCATGTTTTACCTCCAATGAAGGTTAAGGCGCGAATCGCCAGAACGGCTCCTTCAAACATTCAGAGATCATTCATTTCCGCCTGGATAAGTCGCCTGCATATTGGCAAGTAGGTAAGGGCAAATGAGGTCATGTGACCCAATGGCCGTCGCGGTGGATTGGCTGGACGCTTACCGCGCTGCTCGCATTAATCAGATTGTTGGAATGTACAGCCCGGACGCCGTGATTGAGTGCGCTTGCGAAGGGCGCAAGATCATCACTGGTTGGGAGGGTATCGCGACCTATTGGCGGCAGCGCTTCATCGAACAGCCCGCGCTTGAACTCGAAGAAATACAGTTGGATGGCGAGGCCGTGCTGGTCACCTACCGAACCAGTAGCGGCACAGTTCAGGCGTTGCTCGATGTCGCGGAGGATGGGTTGATCACTCGTTGCCGATGCGGCCTTGTGTGATTGACCCGGCCTGACTATCGAGACCGACGCATTCCCCGTGAGAACGGGATGGACTGCTCTGGAACTTGCAGAAAGTCAGTCGGTTTTGAGGTGGGGCGAGAACGCAAGAGTGAATTATGAAATGGATGCTGGTTGTCTTGGTCGGCGGCATCACACCTGTGAACACTGACTTTGTATTTGACAAATTCTCTGACTGTCTCGCCGCCGAAGAACAGATGCGCAGGCATTACGCTGACGCATTCGAGGCTTGGAATCGGAGCGCGGCGCTTAACATCGGACGGCGTCGAGATTATTCCAAGGCGCGAGATGTGTAGGCCAAGCGACTTCTCAGCAACATAGGCACCTGTGTGCCCCATGGCGGCGGAAAGCCAGAATGGGCAGCAGCCTTCATCCGCATCGCCTCAACAACCGTCGCCTCAACCATCGCCACGTACATGGTATCCTCCTCTGATAAACGGAACCCAGCTTGCTTTGCCCAGTTATCCCGACCGCGACTGGAGGAGGAGCCTGATGAAACACCTGTGCGCAAGCCTGGCGGTTACCAGCCTGCTCATTTCACCCGCACTCGCTGACCCGTGGAAAGATGAAAGCGGCAAGGGCCGGCGGGGCTACGGCGATGATCGTCGCTACGAGCGGAGTTACGGCTATTACGACCGCGACTACAAACAGGAATACTACCGTGGCCCGTGCAGGATCGAGCGGAAGTGGGGCAAGCACGGTGAATACAAGGAAGAAACGAAATGCAAGGGGTACCGGGATTGATCCAATAGCGCATTTGAGCCAATAGCGGCACAGAGCGCGAGGCGAGCGCTGCAGTATCGCAGAGACCCTAGCTGTTGAATGCAGAGTGGGTGCGGTCATCCTATTCGAGCAGGCCACTTAACGTTTGTTGTTGCTTCTCATCGACATTGGGTGTCTGATCAGCAGAGCAAGCAGGGGGCACTCCGATGCAGGACATGCTGGCTCACTAGAGAAGCTGCGCAGGGACGCGGAAGATTGCGAGCAAATCCGCAACGCCGCGACCGATTCGAAGAAGCGCGAACTATTCGAGCGGCTCGCAGCACATTTGAAGGTGCTGGCTTATGAGGTAGAGAGGTCCATGCTAGAGGGCGGCCGCATGAGCTAGTTACTTCCGCAATTGGCAGGCGAGAAGGGATAGCGGTTTCCAACCACGTTGCCTGGCATCGAATACCGGATTCCAGTTCGAGAAATCATAACTCCCGGTCCAATCATGAACCGGCGACCCACAGTGCTTGCAATAGAACTCGCCAGAACAATCATCCGCTGTTCGTTCCTGCCTCGCTCGATAGATGGTCAAGCAATGCGGACAGGAGAAATGAACGATGATCTGGGTGTCGTTGCTCATGTCAAAGCCAACTCAGTTCAGGAGGGACAGCCCGGCAAGCGGTTGGCGCTGCGCAAGGCTGTCCAGTCCATCAAGTGCGAATCAATGCAACAATCAAATGCAGCCTGATTCTACATCAGTGCCCGCTGTACAGGCTATCCACATAGAGGCCGCTCGTTGTTTGGTATGGCTAATTTAGACACGCATTGTGGGAAAAAGCTGGAGCAAGTCGTCCTGCACGGCGCTGATGTAATGCTTTCGGCGGAGCAGACGCGTCATCTGATTCTAATCGTGCACGAGCTTCTCACGAACGCTGTGAAATACGGGGGCACTCTCCAATCCAGTAGGACAGCTTCGGATTAAATGGTCCCGCACAGAGGATGAACTGAGCATCCGGTGGGAAGAAGTCGGCGTGCCTGTCCTGTCTCAGCCGGATCGGAAAGGCTTCGGCACCAGCTTGATTGAACACTGCATTGCTTCGGTTCGTGGATCTTGAGAGCCCGCGTTCAAGCCGGAGGGGTTTGGATGCCTAATTGTTTTTCCATTGACATCGGCGCATGAGAGCAGCGATTGATTGATCGGTTGCCAATCTCATCGGAGTCCAATTGAAAATGCCACCGCTTAATCCAAGCATCGCTGAGTAGCGCCAGCCGGACCGGTCCTTCCTGAGGACGACGGGCGGCACATGATCAGGTACATGCGCGTGCTTGATGCTGATTAACAAGGCGCAACTGGCGGTATGTCCCTCGTGCTTCGCCTTACGCAAACACTGAGGCTGATCGAGCGCGGCTATCCTTCGAGAGCCATCTTTTGCGCGCTAGATGGATGACCACCTACGACTGACTGTATGATCAAGTTGGCCCCAGTGTGACTTGCCACTTGCACTCACGGCGAACTGGGCATCAACGGGAGAGCAAAAGAACAACTCTGCGGGCGCCCGGGTCTGCCTTGATAGCTACATTGAAAATAGGTCGCTACTGCGAAATACACGGCAATACCCAATCGCGGACGTCCAAATCAGGATTTGCTTTGATCGCATTATTGATTGGCCTTCGGCTCCCCATTGCGATCCGGATCTGGAGAGGTCTTGTTGGTTTCGCCGGGTACAGCGGCGGTATCTGTTTTAACTTCCTTGTTTCGGCTCAAGGCGAAGCCAATGAAGCCGGCAAGCACGAGAAAAGTGCCTACTATCATCAGCCAGTGCGGTAAGCCTAAGGACATCATCTTTTCCGGGCCGGGATCATTGAATATTCCCGTCGCGACGTCGGTCCGGCTTTGAACTTAGGAAACGCAAATAAAAAACCGCCCGAAGTCGGCTGGAAGCTTGACACGCGATGAACTGCGGTCGTTCGTCGGCGGCGCGATGAGCAATCCCATAGGGCCATCTGACCTGAGGTTAGTCCAACGAGGGGCCGGAGACGTGGAGATGAGGAGATGTGCGCGTCATGCAGCGATATCGCGCTAGTCATAGGCTCGCTGCGTCATCTGCCGGGCGGAAGCGGCGGCCCCGGATGTGGGAGGCGCCCGGCGCAAGCGTACTGGCGCGGTTGAGCGCGGTCCGCCGCTCAGCAATGTCTGACGAGCAAATGAAAAGCCGCAGGCATTCTCGCGCTGCGGCCTCCGGGTTTCAAATCCAATCGGTTATCAAATCCATCTCGGCCCCGGTCTGCGAAGTATTTCGCAAGCCTCACGCGATGTGGAGTCGGAATAACAGTTCCGTTGGAGGAACACCGATCGGTGTAACTCCTGCGTAACACCAGGCAGAGCGCGATGAGCCCTCAACTATCAACCACCCAGGCATTGCTGAGGTGGACCGCCGGCCTCAAGTGGGGACAAGCAGACCAGCGGCCCGTGTCCTGCAAGGAGCAGAGCGGTCCGCGTGAGAGTCAGGCCGCAACCTGCAGTCGCTTGACGGATGTGGCGCAACGCAGGCGAGCAATGGTTCGTGCTTTTAACCTAACTGCTCAACGTTAATGAGGACGACAGATGATCGCACGTCTTAAGGCCAGCATTGTTGCGCTGCTTGCGACGCTTTGGCTTGCGCATGCATGGACGCTGATTTCGCCGATCGCGCCCGCATGGGCCGCCGCATTATCGGCTGCGGCATGATCGGAGGATGCAGCGCCAGTCCGCCCACGTACCAAGGCCCTGGGGCCATATCGTCAGCGGCGATATGCTGGTATTCCTGCTCGCGCGCGCCCAGATATCGTCAATGCCTACAACGTCTGTCTGCCGGGTGATACGACCTGCGCCGATATCACGCTGACGAATGGCAGCGCGGTTCTTCACGGCGATAATTTCTGATGCCGTTCGCTCGGGGTGGACACCGGAACGGCGTATCTTACGCTGCGATGGCGTGAGGTTTGTCAAAATCATCCCATGCTAGTTTTGCCTCACCCGGTTGACTCTAGGTTGCCGGCTTGATCGGCTAACATGCTCGATTCATGGGGTAGGTCATGCGCAGATTTTTGAGTCTCAGCGCTGCTGCTAAACCGTGTTTATTAGGCGCGGTCGCTGCGTTTCTTTCGGTGGTGGGCTTCACGCACCCCGCAGCTTCCCAAAGCTATATATTTACCGAGCTTGGCCCTTTGTCAGGCGGAACGGCAAGCGCTGCTTATGGATCAATGCTTCCGGATAAGTGGTCGGCTGGAGCAGACTCAGTGGCGGCTCCGCGCAAGCGACCATCTGGAACGGCGGCATTCCGACGACGCTTGGCGGGGCAAACAGCGTTGCGAATGCTATAAACAACGCGGGACAAGTAGTGGGGATGACTAATAACGGGGCCGTCGTTTCAGCCGTGATCTGGAACGGCGGAATCCCGAGTGTCCTGGAAGTAACAGCGCCGCTTACGCGATCAATAGCGTCGGACAGGTGGTGGGTATTGAGGGATTAAATGTGGCGGGAATGGCAGCGATCTGGAGTAGCGGCGTCCAGACGACCCTTGCTGGGCCCTATAGCGTAGCTGCTGGAATCAACAATGCTGGCCAGGTTGTCCGTTATAAAACCGATGCTTCCGTCCAAATACAGGCAACTGTCTGGACCGACGGCATTCCGAACCAACTCGGTTCGCTAGGTGGACCAAGCAGCGTAGCCTTCGATATCAATAATCTCGGACAGGTCGTGGGCTGGGGTAGCATTAGCGTTGCCTCTCAGCACGCGAGTATATGGAAGGGTACTACAATCACGGACCTCGGTTCGCTGGGCGGCAACAGCTTGGCCGCTAGTATCAACGATTTCGGAGTGATCATGGGCAATAGTTTGGTTTCTGGTGACTTTAGCCACGCGACCTTGTGGAATGGAAACTCCATCCCTGTTGATCTCAACAACCTCATGGATTCCAGTGGAATCGGGTGGACGCTCACATCGGCCAACGGCGTCAACAACCTTGGTTACATTGTGGGCAGTGGATATAACAGTTTGGGGCAACAGAAGGGGTTCCTGCTTACACCGTGTGAGTCGTTTACGACCTTACCGTGGTCGGGGGTTGCACCCGTTCCCGGCCCCTTAGTTTGTGGTGGGTTGCCCGGTCTCGTTTTCGCCGGAGCCATTCTCGCTTGGTGGCGACGCAAAGAATTGACATCCTTCAGCCTTTGACGTGCCGCGACTCAGGGATCGGAGTGACAGGCTTGTCTCCTAATTCGACCAGGCCATTTTTTCCATCGACGAACTGAACTGCTGCTTGTGCGAAGCGGCCAAGAGCATCCAGGAAATGATGGTGACAAGTCGGCCGCAGATAATAGGCCAATTCTTCACCTTCAGCCCCAGCTTGACCAGCCGGCGGATGCCCATACCGTGTGATTTAGGCTTGCCAAATCGCAATCCCAGCTTGTAGGCCCGCCGAGCGACCGCAGCTTCTGTCCGCTTCAGCTCTTTTGCAACAGCTGGGATAGTTCGATCAGCCCCGGCTAAGGTTCGAAGGCGAGCGCGTCCAACGCCGGCTGTCGCCGCTCATTTTGTCGCTCTCAGTCTCCGCTCAACCAGCCGGCGGATGGCTTCCGGTCGACATGCCACTGGATTACTCCCGGTCTAACTCAACCAAATACACGAATAGGATTTCGTCGGAAGCTGCTGCTTTGTCCGACTGTTCCTGATACATGACCAACTCATTCTCGACGGCTGGGCGAGCACGCAATCGGACTCCTGTTCCGTAAAGCGCCTCGCCGTTCGATTTCAATGCTGACAATTCTGCTCGAAACCACTCTTCCTTACAGAGGTCGCCGGCCTCGCGTCCGCTGGCCGCAAGGGCGACGATGGGCTTATCGTCGGCCAGGATTGTGTAGATCACTCCTGTCGGCTGGGGCTTCATTTTACTGCGGCTACTCCCAAACAGTGTTCTGTCCTGCGATCGTGAGGTAGAGAACACCGTCACGCCTCTCCACCAAGCCAAGCTCGATGAGTTTCTCAACGTGCTGTTGGTTAACCATTCGAAATCGCTTCGCCGCGATGTCCTTCATGGTCCATCTGAGGTCGATGGCGTCCAGCCCGTACTCAGCTAGAGGATCCTTTTCGCTTTCCATTTTACTCAGCTTTTAGCCCTAATCGACACGCCGGCGGATGGCTTTACTGGTGGGGGAACAGCCTGTCGGTGGATTTGTCTACCACCTTCTATTTCCAGCAGCCGAGCTGAGATGACCGACTAGCTCACCTGTTGGCTTGTAAATCTTTTGCCCTCGGAGATCACACAGTTTGTGACCTGCTAAGTCATAAATCTGGTCGGCACTGATGTCGGCGACGTATTGTCCCTTGCTGCTGTAGATCCTCCCATCCATCGTTACCTCTTATTTGGCCGATCGACCCTCACACCTTGAAACTCTTCCGCGCCCTTGAGCAGGCGTTGCTTGCGTTCGGTCTGATCGTCGGGAGCCGCCGTCGTGTCCGTCAACTGATCGATCGTATCGCCAGCCATTTCACGGGCACGAAGTTTCTCGCCCACATTCGATCGGCCGCGCGGTGTTTTCACTTTTAAACCAAGGGCAAACGAGCCGCCGGATTGCATGGGCTCGGGTAAGCGTCTTGTCGGATGACGATGCGATCCATGCATCGATCGCGGCAAGCTCGGAAGGGTGCCAACGCTCGCCGACTTGAACACCCTTGCCAGTCGGCGCTGGGCCTCGCTTTTTCTTTGGTACCACACTTATCTTTGCCATAAACCATGGTACCACAAAGCAAGCCGTGCGGAAGCTGTAACATCCTATCAGCTTCGCGCGACCATGGCGGCAGCGATCGGGGCGACGATCCGGCCGAGCAAAGATGAAGCGCCTCCGCCGATCGCATAGAGCGCAACCTCGAGCAGCTGCCGACGCGCGCTAGGCGACTGAGCCGTTAGATCACGCACAATGGCGGCCGGTTAAGACGAGCCAAAGTTGTGGCCCCTGGCTCGGGGAAGAATCCGGGGCCACAGCACGCCTTCAGATGCTTTGGCGGCAGATGGCTGAAGACGGCGGTAAACCTGACCTCTGATGATTGTTCCCGCGACGGCTTTTGCCTGGCATGTCTTTGTCGGTGGCCAGACAGGCGACAGGCTGGACCATACCGGCGGATTATTTAAGGAGCCTGGCTGTACGGCGCTCCACAGCCCGCAGCCGGTGTTTCCTCCCGGCTAGCGGCTTCGTCGCGTGGCGTATTTGCCGGAGCCGCTTTTTGCACTATTGGGGCTGATCTATCGCAGGATGCGGTAGCGGGCCGGCGTGATCGGAGAGGGCGCCAAGATCACTAACGTCAATCCATCCGCCGCACAGCGGACATCGGATGTGATTTTTAGCAGCCTCAGTCGAGGAACGCCGTAGCCGCTCGTCCAGATACTTGCCGCGAGGAATAGGCCTCATCGCAAAGCCTCCTTCACGCGCTCAATCGAATGATGAGTACGGTTCTTGACCTTAATCCAATGCGGCGATCGGCCGGCGCGGTAAGGGCTCTCTGCGCTTTGAAACCAAACCCTCTAGCCCCATCAGGCAGGCCTGCCGTAAGAGGTCGGGTCCAATCTCGCCCTGTTCGAAGTCGGACAGGAAAATGCCATCGATACGCCGTGCCAGCAGCCTCGCGAGATTGTTCTTACGAAGGTGCAACGGCAGTTGCCGCAAGTCCTCGCCTTGCAGAGCGAGCAGATCGAGCGCGTAGAACTGTGTCATTATGCTTGCGGCTATGGAGGCCGTTGAAATCGGATCGCCCATCAACACCGATCAACACAGCTTCGCCATCGATAACGAAGGAGCTGATCCGGTTGCGCAGCGCGGCCTCAACGATCAGCAGAAATCGATCACTCCAATCGTAGCGGTTGCGCGTGAACAGCCGCACTCGCTGGCCCTCGCGCTAGACGATCAGGCGATAGCCATCATGCTTGACTTCGTGGATCCACTCGGCGCCGGCTGGCACCGTCTTTCCAGGAGTAGGAATGCAAGGTTCAAACGCAGGCTTAGGCATGCGGGAAAAATAGGCACACTGGGACGAAATGCGAGTCGATTTGTCGCGCGCCATGGAAAACTGCCCCCTCATATTGCCTCAGATGACAATGTTACCGAAGCGCACCCTGGTGTCTCCTGAATCAGCTGCCGCGAGTCCGAGCAAGCCGCTCGCGAAGCGCGCCCTCCAGCGCGCCGTAGCGAGCGAGCGGCTTGCGGTGATTCGGCGAAAGAACCTGTTGGGATTAGATACTCAGACACGAAGCTTGGACCGACAATGTGATCTCTGTGCTGCTGATGAGCTGTCGAGCGGCCTTTGATCGCCAATTCTTCAGCAATCGCTGCACCGTACGCCGCTGATGGCCGCCGAACCGACCGGGCGCATGCGCTTCCAGCCGAGAGAGAAGATCGACTGCGGACAGGTGCGGAGCCGCGGCGAGCCATTCCTCGATGATAGGAATGTAGGGGTCGAGCATCGATGGCCGACGTGGCACAGGCTTGCGCCGAACATAGCGGCGCCGATGAATGCCCCGCTGCTCACCCTGTTTCCAACCATCGCCGAGCTCTCGGGCAAAGGCCGCCAAGTCGCTTTGCACCGGCGCGACAGTCATCGCTGGCTTTCTAGCCCGCTGATCAACGCGCTTGCCCAGCTCATTTTGAGCGTCCCGCATCTGTGCCAGCAATGCCACCGGATCAAGCGTGCGGTAAATCTCCCGCAGCCGACGTTTGAAGGCCTCATTGAGCCTCGGGTGGACCAATGCTCTTTCGTACGGCGTAGCGGGAGGAAGATAGCGCTTGATCACCTTGGCACCTTCGCGGTGCTTTTCCTTCAGCTTAAATGAGGGCTGGAAGAAATTGATGTGCAGCCGTGCCGCCGCAAACAGGCGAGCTAATGAGCGAGCGGCATCAATGCCTTCAAACCGCCCGTAGCCCACCAGGCGGCGAACGATAGCTCCGTTCTTTTGTTCAACGAACGCCTGATCGTTCTTCTTGTAGGCCCTGGAACGAGTGACTTCGACATCATGAGAGCGGCACCACGATACGACCGTGTCGTTCATGAAGGTGCCGTCGTTGTCAAAATCGAGCCCGCGAACGGGCCAAGGAAATAGGTTCTGCGCGCGCTCGAGAGCCTCGACCACAAGAGCTGCTTCACGCACGACGAGCGGAAAGCATTCGGTCCACCCCGTTGCGATATCCACCATTGTTAGCGTCTGAATGAACGCGCCGGATACGGACATACCGCCGTGCGCGACCAGATCCGCTTCGCAGTAACCCGGCGGAGGTGATCCCCAGTCATTGAACGTGCGCACCGGGACTTGCCGCCGTACGGCACTGGAAAAGCCCGCCCGCCGTCGGCGTCCTCCGGCTGCGGCGATCTTTACATCGCTCAGCAGGCGATCGATCGTCGCCGCGCTCACCTTCAAAACCAGCGACCGCTCATCGGCAGAAAGCTGCAATCTGCCGTGCCGTTCAAGTGCCGGAAGCAAGAACGGGATCATCGAGACGAGCCGCTTACTGCAGAGCCGGTCAGAGGCGTCCCATAGCACAATCAGTGCAACGCGAATGGAACCCCCGTAGGTCCGGCCCCGCCGCCGCGGCACGGCCGATCCCGATGCGCCGTCCACTGACAGTGCTCGGATCGCGTGCTTGCGATGCTATCCCGTGACGGCGCAAAGCTCGTCTAGGATCCGTCCCTTCTCGGGCCGCCCGCCCGCCCGATAACGCTCGGCCAGCACTGATGTGATCTCGCGCTTTGCGCGCATGCTGATCTTTCCTGCCATAGCCGCCACCGAACTGATTCGGCAGCTCCGCCCCAGACTCGACAGGGAAGTTGTCCGGTAACATTTTTAGTGAGGCAATGCGGGGGGCAGTTCCGGATGGCGTTTGACAGTCGATTTAAGCAAACCGTAAGGTCAACTGGCGCCGATCACGCCATCTCGTGACGCTCTACAAAATCTAAGAGCGAAGCGGGCAGATCGCGCATCCGCAAATCGCAGCGGCGGCGCAGCTCTCGCGCAACGTCCTTAGAAACGTCTTCCGACCATCGCTCGGCGGTGTTGAAGGCCACCACGCGGATCGGATTTCTGTATTGGTCATTGAGCAGGTCTTGAATGACCGTTTCCAGGTCGGTGGCTTCGTAGTCGGCTTCACGCCAGGCTCTACCCAAACGACCGAAATCTTCCGCCACGAGGTAGATCGTTTGATCGTCGTGATTGGGGACAATCGATGGTGTCCAGTTGGATCTACGCATTTCAAAACTCCACGCAACGCGGAAAGCGGATTCAAACTGACTTCAATGAAATCGTTTCGGCAGGAACCTGGCGCATAATGGCGCGTTGCTTTCCGCAAATGGAGGTATCGCAGGATGGCGAAGGCAAAGAAGCAATCGAGCCGCGGCCGCAAGCAGGATCGGGCGCGGGTCGCCGGCGCACAGGATTACGAGGTCAGGTACGACGCTGGGAAAACTCGGAAGTCGGCCGCCGCAGTAAAGAAGGCGGTCAAGAAGGTCGGTACCAGCCGCAAGCGTGTAGAGCGCCGTCTCGGAGGTTAGGAACGCGGAGGAGAGAAGTGGGTTGGCCCGCGTCGCATCCCCTCGCTGCGACACCCCAGCCCAAGAAGCGCCTCAGCGGCGACTGGGGCCCTTTTTTCTTTAAGGGGTTCGCAATGCAGTATTGCGAGAGATGCGACAATAGCCGGTGGGTCTGTGAGACTCACTACAAGCGCCCGTTCTTAGGTGAGAGTGCTTGCGACTGTGGAGCGGCTGGTGCGCCCTGTCCAACCTGTAGCCCGATCCTAAAGATCCTGCCGTCCTTCCAGCAATCCCTGCAGGTTTCGTTATCGAACCACTATAGGCAGGCTTGCGGCCCCGGATCTATCGGCATGTCCAGGGCCGCCAGCCCACCTCCGAGCCCGTTGGAGGGATGGCGAATTGCTGGAGGCGCCGGTATACGCCGATAGGGAATGTTCGTTCCTAAGCGGCTAATCGATCTTAGCCGGCGCCGGTTTGCATCCGTTCAATCGCGGAGCTCATGAATCGCGAGAGTAACACGTAGGGCCGTCGCTGATTCAACCCAGCGGCGGCTTATGCGTGCGGCAGCTGGCAAGGCCCTTTTTTTGCCGGATTTCTGTCACCATCATTCCGTGTGTTTGAAATCATTGAGAGAATGGATGTGGCGACAGGTACTGTAAAGTGGTTCAATCCCACCAAGGGCTACGGATTTATTCAGCCCGACAGCGGTGGGAAGGACGTATTTGTCCATATTTCGGCGGTCGAGAGAGCGGGCTTGAGTAGCTTGAACGAAGGCGCCAAGGTTAGCTACGAGGTGGTAGCGAACCGCGGCAAGGAATCTGCAGAAAATCTCAGGCTTGGCTGATACTGGGAAAGCCCGCCGGTTTCTGCTGGCGAGCCAAGCCGCGACTCGGGGAATGCCGGATCCGGGGCCGGCGGCCTACCTCCAGGACTTAGGGGGCATTGGCTGGAGGGTCCCGTATACGCTGATCAGAAATGATTGTTCCTATTGCATGGGGTCCTAACTCGAAATTGGACCCGGAACCCCGCCGGGATCGTTTACTACTGTCACCGCACCGTCCTTAGGCAGTTATCAGTGATGAGAACGCCGGTCGCGCTCCCGCCCCAACCCCACAGGGAGCAGCGCCATGCAGAAGCGGCGCCGTTTCAAACAAACTCAAGCCCTTGAAGGGCGCCTAGCGGACCAGGCGAAGCGCCTCAGTGAACAGGCCGCACATCTTCCTCCTGGGAAACAAAGGGAAGCAATTGAACGCAAGGCCCGCTTTGCTCACGTTGCAGCCCATATATGTGAATGGCTTTCGTCACCCGGCTTGCGCCCACCGGAGTAATCCAATGGATCGCCAGATGAATATCCGGCACCTCGAAGAGACAGTAGGCCACGTCTCTCAAGGTGAGAGACATATTGCGGAGCAGGAAGCCAGGGTCACTAAGCTTCGACGCGAGGGTCACGACACAGCAGAGGCTGAAAACCTGCTGCGACTATTTCGTGAAATGCAAACGCAGCATGTATTCCACCGTGACCGGCTCCTAAAGAAGTTAGGGCAGTAAGACCACCTCAATGCGCTCCCAACTTGGGGTGCTGAAAGTCCGGCCGCACGTCGGCGCGACGCTTGCCACAAGCCTTGCAGACGAACCGCGGCTCGATATCCGACAGCCTGACATGATCGGGCCAGCCATCGACGGGTAGGTGAGTCGCGTCGCTGCAGCGGTAGTCCCTGCAGAACACGACTACCCGGAAGACGCCTGAATCCCGCATCTCGCCAAAGGCGATTTTCTGTTCGCGTGGCATGCGCCCAATTCTGCCAAGAATCAGACTGAGCTCGAATAGGCCATTGGGGGCGCCTCGCACTGGCAAAAGCCCGGCGTATGTCGTCCGGTCCCGTCGTGCGCCGGGCTGACCAGAATTTTCCCGATCGATGAACAAAACCGTGACCCGAACCGTCTTATTTGGACGGAGATGGTCTATGGATCAGAGTGAAGATCCCCGGGAGCTAGAGCTCAAGATCGACCAAGCGACCCGGCTTGCCTTCCGCATCAATGACCAGACGACCGTTGAGCGACTGAGGGCTTGGGTTGACGAGCTAAGGCAGAAGCTGCGGCGGCATCTGGAGGCGAGACGCACGAAACAGGCGATCGCTGCGCGAGCTCGGGAGATTTGGGAACAGAACGGATGCCCTGCAGACCGCGACCTGGAGTTTTGGCCAGGCGGAGTCCGAGATCAGTGAACACCATCGCGAGTAATTGGTGGCCGTAGTCTTGGCCGCTCGGAGGTGTGCTTGAATGTCTGGACGTGTCGATCCAATTGCCAGAGGTCAACGTCGTGGCCGTCAACCAGCTGCTGGCCGAGCCGGACAGCCTCGCTCTCATTGCTGCACCGCGGATCAACCCGGCCCTGAACATGGCCGTCCGGGCCCCTGATGAATGCCGCTCGAGCTCCGCGTAGTAGGGCTCGACGGGTGCGCTAACGGGAGCCGATCCCAGCATAGGAGGTCATTCCACGGCCGAGCGCCGACACCTCCATGGGCGTCCGAACGGCGGTAAGGCAGCGGGCGGAGAGCCCACCAACGCGTCACCCATATCGTGTTGGACAGTCGCCAATGAGGCGCCGCGGGGTAGCCTTGGGGCCTTCAGGAGGAGCACCCGAAAATCGCTTCGGGCGATCTCATGGCGACTATCGAACCCACTGGCACCACTCCCGATTACACATACATCAAAGGCATCGGCCGTCATTGTCGTCATTGTCTCACCTCTGACGACAAACATCGGCCATGCGTCATGGCGACTGTCCATCAATGGGCAGGTCAACACGGCGGTGAGACTGTCACAGCCAGTGTTGAATTTACGGCAAGTCCATGCCAAGCCCCGTTTGCGAGAGACAGTCGTGACCTGTGAGAGCCGTACAGGATGACGCCACGTGCGATTCAAGCCGTTTCAGCGGCATCGCATGAATATGTCTAAAATCCCCCCTCCCACAAGGAGCGGAGACAAGGAACTGAGAGGGCCGGCATCCTCAAGGCACCTGACGCGAAGAGGATCGCGGTGTCCAGTGGCGCTCAAACTCTCATTTCAGTTTGTGCTTCCGGTAATGCGTCAGCTCCGCCATAGCCACTTGCAGACTCGCACTGCCGTATCGAGATGTGGACGTAGCACTCACTCCCTTTTTCCGATGCTGGCCACGTATGATTCCGGCAAGCCCATCTTCCGGGCGACTGCTCGCAGGTCAGCTGCGTAACTGGGATTGGTCGATTTTTCCTGCGGGATGGTCGGAAGATTGAAGCAAAGCGCAAGCTCGGCCGTGCCGTTGGCAAATTGGGCGAGGACGGGTTCAGGTCGATAGGCTGAGACGCTTGGCCCTGAATAGAGCCGATCTAACTCGGTGTGGGTGAGAGTCGCGGTGATGCCGTAGACCCGCCCGTTCGGATCGGGCAGCAACGTCGCCCGATCTCCCAGCCTCAGTGTAAACCGCTCGATAAAGGCCTGCCTCACGTTGACCGGCCGAAGACCTTTCGCCTCCAGGCCTTCCGGATCCATGAACAGACCATAG
Organism: Bradyrhizobium sp. CB3481; assembly: GCF_029714305.1. NCBI lineage: Bacteria > Pseudomonadati > Pseudomonadota > Alphaproteobacteria > Hyphomicrobiales > Nitrobacteraceae > Bradyrhizobium > Bradyrhizobium sp. CB3481. Next base: position 5,040,289 of record NZ_CP121647.1, on the reverse strand, counting down.
AAGAAAACCGTCACTCGCTCCGCCATAAGGAAACTTAGCCGTTCTCAAAGAAGGCCTGGATCACTGCCTTGATCGCGTCCGTCGCATTCGTGGTTAGAATGCCTATGCTCGGCGTGATGAAAGTCCGTGAGTTGCCGAATGGATACATGGTTGGCTTAGCCTTGTTAAAGGGGTGAGCGCTTGAACAATTAGAATGATTTGCAACCACGATCGTTTGCCAACCGCCTGATGAGTTTGAGTCACACTGCCTGTGATGCGCAAGCTGGGACGATCCTGCGGATCAGCTCGGAGAAAGTTGCTTGCGCACGTACCATTGCCGCCGCCGTCTGCAGCCTGCGGAGCAGCCCGGATGGGGGTTCTCGAGGCGATCGGCCCATTTCTTGCGCGCAACCTGCGATGATCGACCAAGGTGGCTAAAAATTGGCCCTTTGAAGAGATCTTCGTATTCGTCGCGCAGAAGATTACCAAAAACGTGGCGCCGCTCAAAATCCATGCAGCACAGAGCAACGTCGCCGTTGGGAAGAAGGACATTCCGATACTGTCGTTCGTCAACACATGTCAGTGGTCCGACGACTGGCTGGCGTGATTCAACCAGCTTCGGATCGACGCTTCCAACCCTGCTACTCAGCGGTGGCGTGCGAATTAGCGCTCCGGCAGGGATTATGTCGGCGACATCGGGATGGACCTCTCCCAATACTACGAATTGAATCGAGGAAATATCTGCGTCGACTAACTGACGCATTAAATCGAGATACTCTTGCCTCACAAAGCGCCTATTCATGTACGCGCCATCATCGAAAACATGGACCATGAAAATCCGAAAGCGCTTGCAAGCGTCGTAGATCTCGCCCGTTCATTCCTACAAGTGTCGTGAAAATCCGGATGCAATGGCCACACGCGTAAGCGTGCTCGACCATTTCGGTGCACTTCGGATTGAGCCCAGGCTCCGAATAACCGGCAAAACTAATGTCGATAGCTGCTGGTACGCGCTCCACACATCGCTTAAAATCGTCAAGGCAAAGATACTTGATATGAGATACTGCTCTTTGCCGCGCGGCAAACTTGTCCTGGGGACAATAAGAACATCCGACGATACAGCCTGTCGTCGTCGTTATTTCCAAGACCCTGCCGCCGGGGATCGCAAAGCGGAAGTCCTCCTGCAAACTCATCCGGTATCACTCATCCAGTTTCCCGATTCGCTCAAATATTCGGAACAAACGGGATTTACGACGAAAGTTGACCCTCGCTATATCAGCTTGGACAGTTGCCACTGAGGCCGGGGAGAAGCGCCCGGCCTTCGGAACGAGCACCCGGAATCCACTTCGGGCGATCTCGTGGGCGACTATCGAGCCAATAACACCCATCCCGGCTACAAATACATCAATAGCATTGCTCGTCATCGTCTCACCTCTGACAACAAACGTCGGCCGTGGCGACCAATGCGCAGCTCAATAGGGCCCTCAGAATTGTCACAGCCACCATTGACCGTAAGGGAACGGTCTCGGTTCGCGTTACCAGAGCTGTCGCGATCTACTCGGAGATCCTACAATATGACGCTACGTACGATTCAAGCCCTTTGATAAGAGCAAAATGGAAGAGCGCTCGCATTCATACGAACCTGACCTTCATCGCCGCCTCCAAGCGCCGTCCCATGGGGGTCGGCATCCGAGTGCCCGCGATCGCGCTGGCAAGGCCGGCACCCGTCCGCTTGTCGCTGCGAAGAAATCAAGCAATTCCCGAAGTATCGAAGGCCGGAAGGCCAATTGCTCAGAGCTACCGGCTCGTGACGATCCACAGAAGCCCATTCTGCCGCTGGCGCGATTTGAGCGACTCACGCTAAGCCATCATCTTCAACAGCCCAAATAGAAGAGAAGCAGAGATGGTTGCTGCCGCCCGCCAACTACCCACGTCAGGCTACGCGCTCGAAGTGGATGGCCGATTGAAAGCCGAATTTACGACCAGAGACGGAGCAAAGACAGGGGCTGAAGAGCTGAAGAAGCGCTTTCCAATGCTTCGGGTGAGAATCTACGATGCGCAGACGATGACTCGAGAGGAGATATCGCTTCCATGAGCCTAGATGCCCATCGAAGAGGCGTGCCGCAGGCGCCGCACCATGTCCCGACACGGTGGCTTGGTGCGTCGCACTCTATACATAATAAGTCTGTCTCTCGCCGGAACACTCGGCTCCGGATCCCGCCGCGCTTCGCGCCGACGCTGCGCCGATCCTTGCGAGTGCCTTAAAGGTTTCGGACGGCGGTCGATCCCGCGGCGCGCCGGGAGGGGCGGCGCTATGCTGAAGCTACTGCGGCAGCGTCTTCTGTGGGCTCACGCCCGCAAGTCGCTCCGTTTTGCCTCCTACGGAAGCATTCAGATCGGGTCTTGGCGAAGTCCCCTGCGGCGTCAGAGACGATCAGCCGGCACCGTAGAGTAAGAGGTCGGCCGGAATTTTCCGTGACGGGTTAGAAGTCGCGAGATAGCTCGCGGCGCCCGTCATGGAGATAACCCATGACCCAGCTGAATGTATTGGACGCCACTCGCGTTGAGCATGGTGGCTACAAGGTGGATGTAAGACGAGGGGAGCGGATTGGCCGCGTGTCCTCCGAATGGTTCTCCCGGCCGGCGGACGAGCGGTACCTCTCGCTGTCAGAGCTATATGCCGCCGTTCGCGGCCGCGCCGAGCGAAGCCGCACCCGGACGGCCGAGAGCTCCGCGATCAGGGTGGAAGCGAATCGCGATGATGCGGAGCGGCTGACGCTGTTGCTACCGGGTGAGGATGTGCCCCTTGCGCCGACCCACTGGAGCTTCGGTCAGCTCACGACCATGGTTGGTGCGCCGTCCACTTATTTGCGTCAGCTCCCAGCACCTCTCGCCGCCATCAATCTCCAGTATGGGCTAACGTCGCATCGCGGCGAATTGATCAAGACCCTCGTGGTCGAGGACGGACGCGTCGAATTGCGCGCCGTCACGGGCCCCGACTACGGTCGCATCTACGACAATGAACTGGTCGCCGCCGTCCAGCGGATAGCCGGTAACGGCACCGGCGATACACGCTGGAAGGTCCCTGGTGTGCTCGACTGGGCGACCGGCATCTATAACCCGCGGGTCGATGTCACGAAAAACACCACCACGCTCTATGCCTCGGATCGTGACGTTTTCCTGTTCCTGGTGGACGATCTCAACCCGATCGAGGCGGGCAAGTTGCCGGACGGCTCGCCCGACCTCTACTTCCGCGGCTTCTATTGCTGGAATTCCGAGGTGGGCGCCAAGACGCTTGGCATCGCGAGCTTTTACCTCCGAGCCGTTTGCCAGAATCGCAATCTCTGGGGCGTGGAGGATTTTGAGGAAATCACCATCCGCCACTCGAAATATGCCGCCTCACGCTTCGCCCACGAAGCAGCACCTGCGCTTACCCGCTTCGCCAATTCCTCGCCCATGCCTTTCGTGAACGGCATCAAGGCTGCGCGTGACCGCATCGTTGCGCGCACGGACGATGATCGAACCGAATTCCTGCGCAAGCGTGGGTTTGGCAAATCAGAGACGGCGAAAATCATTGAGACTGTGCTCGCCGAGGAAGGCCACAAGCCCGAAAGTGTGTTCGATTTCGTACAGGGCATCACGGCCGTCGCACGCGACAAGCCGCACCAGGATGTCCGGCTGAGTCTCGAAGGGCAGGCGAAGAAGCTGCTCGACCGGGTCGCCTGACGCCGGTTGGCCCGCGCGGCAGTTTCGGCCGCGGCCCACTTCAATCGCTGTGCTTCGGTTTCGGCGTCGCCCTCGAGAGGAAGAGGGCGGCACTTCGCTTTGTGACGGACCAGGAGATCCAGAGAAAGGCTCTGGTCGTCCGTCGTCGGAGCAATCTCAATGGCAAAATCTGTTCAGAAGATCACGCTGGGTCAGTCCGGTGATGTTCCCCTCAATAGGCTGGCGCTCAGCCAATCCAATTTCCGCTGCGTCAAAGCGGGGAACTCGATCAAGGAGCTTGCGCAAGGCGCTGCGCGCCGCGCACTCCTCCAGGACCAATCACCGTGCGGCCGGTTTATCGGGGCCTAACCATGTCAATCCAGGCATCTGATCTCGCCCGCCGACTTGCCGAGCAGGCCGAACTTGTCTGCCGCCACTATCTTTGCAACGGTCGCCGCGTTGGCCGCTATTGGATCGTCGGAGACGCACGCAACACACCCGGCCGGTCGATGTTTGTTCGGTTGAGCGGACCTAGCGCAGGGAAGGGCTCCGCTGGCAAGTGGACCGATGCGGCAACTGGTGAGCACGGGGATCTGCTCGACGTCATCAGGGAAAGCTGTGGGCTGCTTGAATTTGGCGATGTTCTTGCCGAGGCTCGTCGGTTTCTCAACCTGCCGCGGCCTGAGCGTAAGCCGGAGTCGAAATCCCCGTTTGCGCCCGCTCCAGTCGGCTTACGGGAAACGGTGAGGCGCCTTATGGCGAATTCAACGCCCATCCATGGCACGATCGCCGAAACGTATCTTCGGACGCGCGGCATTTCGGCCTCGCACGGTACCGAGAGCCTTCGCTTCCATCCGCGCTGCTACTATAAGCCGGATCACTACTTGCCGACAGAGACCTGGCCCGCGCTGATCGCCGCCGTCACCACCCTCAATGGCGTCATCACCGGCATCCATCGCACCTGGCTTGATCCTTCAGGTTGCGGCAAGGCGCCAATCGATACGCCGCGCCGCGCGGTGGGTTTTCTGCTCGGAAATGCAGTCCGATTCGGGGTGGCGAACGATGTACTCGCTGCGGGTGAGGGCATAGAGACCATGCTGTCCCTGCGCTGCGCTCTGCCGACCTTGCCGATGGTATCAGCACTTTCGGCCCACCACCTCGCTGCCATGTTGCTTCCTCCGGGTCTGCGCAGGCTCTATATCGCGCGTGACAACGATGCCGCCGGCGACGTGGCGGCTACCGTTCTGACGCAACGTGCCGAAACAGCAGGCATCGAGGCGATCGCATTATCGCCTCGGCTTGGCGACTTTAATGAAGATCTGCGCGCCTTCGGCATCGACGACCTTCGGGCAGGCCTGCGCGTTCAGCTTGTGCCGGAGGACGTCGCCCGCTTTTTGTCTTCGGCGACAGCGCTCATAGTGTAGACTTCCGACGCTCGAACGCGAAGTCGGAGATCGTGAACCGGGCGCGCCCCTTGCCGGATAGCGCCGCGCCCGGCCTTCCAAAGGGCGATCGGACGGCGAGCGGGGGCGGACCGCCAATGGCTATGGTGCGGCTATTTTCCGCCGGCGGTGATCGAAATTCAAAAATTAACTATTGGCAATACCGCCTTTGCATCGCGAAGCAAAATACCCGCCCCCCTGCCATCCTTCGCTTCGCTTCGGCCCGCCACTTCGTTTCGGGTTCTGGTCCGACCCGCCCGCCGTCTGGTGATCGCCACGAAGGCCGCGATGGGCGCGGCCAATCCGGCAAAGGACGTCTTACCATGACCGATCATGACGATAGCGAATTCGAACCGCCGCACGGCTCATCCCCAACCGACCACGCTCTGACCGAATTGCAGCTCTACGGTTATCGTCCATACAGCGACGAGCCAGATCCGAGGCCGCTTCCCGAGGGCAAGACGATCGCGGCCGCAGTAGCTGATATTTTCGACGCTCTGGTCGTCACGCTAAGGGACACTCGCATGGAGCCGGATCTGGAAGACCTGCTATGGTCGGCGGTCAATCTGTTCCATCGCACGACGCACCGTGTCGAGCGCGAGCTCGACAACAACGAGCAGGCGCAGCGGAAGAGCCAACGTGAGCAGGATGGCTCCGAGGTGCGATCGGTCGAACTCGAGCGGCTCACCGCAGAAGGAATCTCGTTGATCGAGCGCCGAAACTGCATTGAGCGCTTTCGAGATCTGGCCATCGAGCAGTTCGAAGTCCATACCCGATCGCCCTGGCGGCCCCGATCCGGATCACTGGTCAACCATCATTCACTCACCGCAGCGATGATCGACTCGAGAGACTTCCTCGCTGCAAAACGTCGCGCCGAGACAGAGCCGCTGTTGCCGGCCGGGCCTAAGATCGCACTGACCGGTGGCCTCGAGTTCAATGACCATCGCCTCATCTGGGACCGTCTCGACAAGGTTCACGTCAAGCACCCCGACATGGTCCTGCTCCATGGCGGCTCGCCGAAGGGCGCCGAACTGATCGCGGCGAAATGGGCAACGAACCGGAAGGTGCCGCAAATCGAGTTCAAACCGAACTGGACAAAGCACGCCAAGGCCGCACCCTTCAAGCGCAACGATACGATGCTGGCGCTAATGCCGATCGGGGTCATGGTTTTCCCGGGCACTGGCATCCAGGACAATCTCGCCGACAAAGCGAGGCGGCTTGGAATTCCGGTTTGGAAATTCGGCGACGGCGGCGCGTAAGCGCCATCATCTCGTTTCAGACGCAACAGAATTGCGCGGTCCGTGTTGCTCGCTCCATATTCTCTTATTCGGTGGACGACCACGAGCGAGGGATTTGTCTCGCATCTTCATCTCATTTCGGTTAACTTTCGCCCGCGCCGTGGTGGTGGTGGAAGGCGCGACCCGTCACATCTTTGAACGGAGCGCACCACCATGCTTGCCATTGGACTCATTCTCAACGTTCTCGGAATCGGTATCTTCTGTTGGCTCGTCTTTGAGCTCACGGTGTATGCCCTTCCATTCCTCATTGGTTTTAGTACGGCGGCGCTTCACAGCGGCGCCGGAATTTTCGGCACGCTTCTTACCGGCATTGCCGCGGGAGTCACGGCGATTACGATTGGTCAACTCGCATTTGCCGCCCGGCCGCTGATTCTCCGCACACTGATAGGTGCGGCTTTCGTCGGTCCGGCGGCTCTGGCGAGTTACGACCTAATTCTCGCGGCCTCCCAGATCGGCGTGCCGTCGCTGCTTTGGCGTGAGGTCTTCGCTTGGATCGGGGCGATTTGTGTCGGTGCTACCGCGTGGAGCCGCCTAGCCATTTACGCCGGGCCACGCTCGTTTGGCGCGGGTAGCGCAGTCCGTAGCGAGCCTCAACCGGTCCTCGCGGCCGAAATGCACGGGGGATGATGCTTCACCACCGGCGTTCTCGAACAGGCCTTCGTTGACGTGGAGTCGCGGAGCCATCGAACTTCGGCGTGGTGAGCGCGACATCGTTCGGAGCGTCACAGGACCAGAATGCCGATCATTCGGCACCGAGTGCAATGGGCGGGTGCTCGGATGCGATCGGGGCAATTTCCGGGCAAACGATTGCGCGTTTCTCGCATGCGGTTTCTGTCCGTGCGCTGGAACGAGCCGACCTTTTATATGCTGAAGCCCGATAATTGCTCACGTCTTCTCCTGGGCTGTCCAGCCCGCGGACGCACCTGGCCTCTTGATGGCTTGATCTGGCCGAAGCCCGGCTGCGCCTCGATCGTCTGAGCCGCAACGCCGTCGTCAAGACTTTCTTCCCCTGGGCAAAGCCCATTCCTCGCGAGGCAAGAAAGTCTTTCCGCCGGCGTCCTCCGTTGCACTTCGGCCCGCAAGCGGGTGCGTCGCCGATCGCCTTCGGCCTGTTCATCGCCATCGAGGCCGCGGTGGTCGCGGGCTCGAAACAAGGAGAAGTGACATGGCTACCATCGGTTCTTTCAAGAAGGTCGGCAACGATTTCCAGGGCGAGATCATCACCCTGAGCCTGCAGGCCAGAGGCGTCCGCATCGTCGCCGAGCCCAACCGCGCAAGCGAAAACGCCCCCAGCCACCGCGTTTACGTCGGCAGGGCGGAGATCGGAGCGGCCTGGTCGAAGCGCTCCGAGGAGGGCCGTGACTATCTCTCGCTCAAGCTCGACGATCCCTCGTTCAACGCCCCGATCTACGCGAACCTGTTCGACGAAGAAAGCGGCGAAGGCTACACGCTCCTTTGGTCGCGGCCGCGCAAGAGCCCAGAGTGAGAGCAGGCTGCCAGGGCCCGCCCGGTCTTATCCGGGCGGGCCCTTCCTTATCCATCGGCCCAACAGGCTTCGTCTTCCCATCGCATTTGCGCTGTTTGCCGGTCGGCCACTCGGGCCTCCGTTTAACGTTTTCTTTACTCAGGTTTCGCGCAAACGATTCGAGGCCGAAGCTCGATTTCCACGTCACGGAGGACTCGTCTGAGTCGCTGAAGAGTCAAGCTCGCATGAGCAAATTAGGCTAATAACGATCGGGTGCGACTCGCTCTATAACTCTGCCCAGAGGAAACTATGGACCGTATCATGGAGTCGAATGATGGCGCATTCGTTTAAGGTATTTGACGATGAAGCGGCAACGCTCAAGCGCATCTGCGTCGCTCAAGCGATCGTCAGCCTTTCGGCGCTGACATCGATCGCCCTGCTGCTATCGAAACTTGTGCCGACGATGATGAATGGCTTCTACTAATCGCTCATGGTATCTTTGCGTTGGAGACCACCATCTTCGGACAATCAGTACCACGTAAACCAAAAGCCGGACCGCATAGCGCAAGGCACATGCGATCCGGCTTAGGTGTTCTGCGCTGTCGATCTAATCAAGGCGGGTACGTCAACTACAGTAGCGGGTTACCGTGCGACGCCCCGATAGATGAGAGCACGTTGTCACGGAAAGGAGCTACTTTTTCTTCTTTTTGGCTTTTTTCGCAGTGGTCTTTTTTGCCTTCTTCGCTTTCTTGGCCATGTGCCCTCCATCATTCCTCAGCTGAACGAGTGCAGGCCGGGAATCGGCATGCACCACTGAAAACATAACATCAAATTGACAATATTGACATTGCGACATCTCGCTTACCCGCTTAGACCTTTCAAGTCGCTTGTCTCTCCAAATACCCAAATGCACCACGCAAAGAACGGAACCGCAACGTAACTCGTGAGGGCCGTTCTCTTGCCCCATTTGGCCCGAACCATCCGCGCTGAAAAAGCTATCTGCGGGGGCTAATGAATCATTCCGTTGGTTCTTCGCGTGGTCGCACCGATGAGGACGCGCTTTCCTTGAGGGTCGCGGATTACGATGGGGCCGACTGGGCGTGGGAGTTCTTACGCAGAAATGAGGAATATATCGCCGACTGGCGAACCTCCGTTCCGCGGCACCTGCCATGCATTACATTGAAGGATGGCACGCGGCTGTTGCGTCTCAGGCAGCGATTTCCGCGTGCGGAGAAGTGGGGGCTTTACGCCTTCGCCGATCCGAGACTCTGCGCCCATGACGCAACCGTAGTCTGGCATGCCAATGCCTTGAAACGCGTGGTCCGGCTGAGGGCTAGGATGCCGAATGAGCACAGTGGTGCCATGACGCGCGCACTCGCTGATTTCAATGGCGATCGAGTAGCGGTGATTGATACCGAAGGCGTTCAGTACGTTTCGATCAAAGGCATGGGCGGCGTTCGCGTCAATGTCGAAATCAAAGATCTGTCCGTCTTGACCGCGTCATTTGTTGCGGTTTTTGAACTCCACGACCTCGACGATCTCTTAGGGCAGACCGAGATCCTGAAGCGGCTTCACCGCTTCACTGAGAGCGATAGCAGCACCCTTCAAACACCAGCGCTTTCAGGCGACGAACGCCTCCGCCATGCCCTCATCGCGCTCGATGAAAGCCTGAACGGCAAGACCTATCGGCAGATCGCGATTACTCTATTTGGAGAGAAGAAAGTTGCTGAGGAATGGCTTGGGCCTAGTCAATTTTTGAAGGACCGCACGCGTCGCCTCGTCGCCAAAGGGACCGAATTGATGAAAGGCGGCTATCGCGATCTGTTGGGATAGCCTCATTAGCCAACGTTAGCTGCGATACAGAAGGCGTGTGCGCACCTATCGTATCGGATTGCGATGCGGCGGCATGTCCTTGAGCTTGGCGAAAATCTTCGAGATGCGGTGGCGTTGGCGATAGAGCAGCGTGTCGTGCGCGGAGGGGAAGTTGCGGCTTTGGGAGCAGGCAAATGTAGTGCTTGATCCTTATGGTGGCGAGGGCAGTGGAATCTTATCCCAACTCGCCGAGCTGGGCTTTTGCCGGCAGCGACTCCGCGTGCCCTTGCGATCGCTGGTCTCTCGGGCTGTTGTAAAGCGTCTTGTGCGGTCCAAAGATCTCGGGCGCGTGCCGCCATCACAGGTTAGATGACATGAATCGTGCTGATCGCACACGGCCGCCCACACGCGGCACTACGTGGGATCTCGTTTCCGCGTCGGTAGCATCCGAGGTCCGTTATAGGCTCGAAGCGGTCGTGGCACTTCGCTGGATTAATCGGGCCTGATTCTAGTTTGGGCTGCGGCCTTGCCATCCTCGCTTGACGATTTTTGCTGACGCCGGATGGCGAACTCGAGCCTGTCATTTTCGCCACTCCCAAAACCTCCCTCAATCTGACGAATCTTCTTCTTGCGCCTCTGAGTTGTGTCAGGTGCAAAAAAAGGAGTGTCTCGCATGATGAAGAATGAAGAAAGAGAGGCTGAGAGGCCGTTTCTTAACACGGCGGAAGCCGCTGCCTGGCTGCGTCTCACCAAGAATACCCTTGAGAAGATGCGTGTGAACGGCACAGGGCCCGCCTACCGCAAGCACGGACGGTACGTCCGCTACCACATCGAAGACCTTATCGAGTATTCGCAGGCGAACAAGCGGAGGTCGACCTCCGATGCCGATTAATCCTGCCATTTCCTGGCGCCAGGTTGCCGTGCTCTCGGTCATGTGCGCCAGCATCATCGCAATGCTGATTTCCTTCACGAACGGGATGCCGCTGCTGATCTACAATGCTTCGGGCAGCGCGCCACTCGGCTTTTATTACCTGGAGCAACGGCTGCCCGCGCGCGGCGAACTGGCGCTGTTTAGACCGCCGCCCGGCATCCAGCTCTTGATCATCGCACATGGCGTTTTGCCGGTGTCGGTGCCGCTTCTGAAGCAGGTAGCCGCGGCCGGGGGAGATGAAGTGTGCCGCGCCAAGGAGCCCGTAGGCGCCATATCGATCAATGGAAAGGTCATTGCCGAGGTGTTCGAGAAGGACCACAAGGGGCGGTCACTGCCAACCTGGGTAGGTTGCCTGAGGCTCGTCGAAGGTGAGCTTTTCCTGCTGCAACCCCACCCTCATTCGTTCGACTCGCGCTACTTCGGGCCGGTTCTGCGGTGCGATATCTTGGGCGTGGCGCACCCGCTCTGGACCTGGAATCCGGAATCTTGAAGTGCTACATGACGGCGATCGTGCGCGTCGCAAAACGGGCGCGCACCTCTTCAGCCTTGCGGCCGGGCCATCATTGGGGGCAGATCGCGAGCTAGGAGGTCAAGCAAGCTCTTCCATTGAGATCAACGGCTGAAACGAGGGTATGAGGGAATCGGGAGAGCAAGATAAAAGCACTGGCGCTTGATGAGGCGTAAGTCCTTGTCTGCACATCCAAGAGTTGGCGACACCGCTGGGCGCGATGTCGCCTACTGCAGCTTAAGTCGATCGCGTCGCTTGCTGATTTCGTCTGCGTCTTGGCGGCCACACCCCAGCGTCACATATCCGCGGCTTTCCTGACGGAGAGCCTGCGGCATGCATGGCATCGACGATGACGAATTCAAAGTGAAGCTTGGCCGGATCGGCAACCGCAAAGCCGGGAAAGCAACCAGCTATCTCCGGCGCGTCCGGCAGGCTGCCGAGAAGGCCGGCGCCGGTTCATATCGCGCGTCGAACTTCTCGGGCGACCGAATCGGTCGCGGGCACGCATACGGGGCGGTACTGTCCGGACGTGCGAGAGATCAGGGCCTGCGTCGGGTCGTGATCAAGGCGCGCATCGTACGTATCAAGGCCGGCGATACTGGTGCCATCCGTGCCCATCTGCGCTACGTGCAACGCGACGGAGTCACGCGGGACGGTGAGCCCGGCGAGCTCTATAACGCAAGCAATGACCGCGCCGACGGCAAGCCCTTCATCGAACGAAGTGCGGACGATCGCCACCAGTTCCGGTTCATCGTGGCGCCTGAGGATAGTGCGGAACTCTTTGACTTAAAGCCTTTCATCCGCGATCTGATGCGGCAGATGGAAACTGATCTGGGCACCAGGCTCGATTGGGTCGCGGCGGATCATTTCAATACCGGTCATCCGCACAGCCACATCATCTTGCGTGGAAAGGATGACAAAGGACAGGACCTCGTGATCGCCCGGGACTATATTGCTCACGGCTTCCGAGCGAGAGCTACGGATCTCATTACGCGGGAGCTCGGTCCAGAGACGGAAATCGAGGCCGCGCGCAAGCTCCAGCAGGAGGTTGCGGCTGAACGGTTCACGCGTCTCGACCGGGCCATCCTGAGGGACGCGCTGGATGGCGCTCTTGCGCTCAATATGATGCCGACAAGGGATCCGGCCTGGCAGGCCGCTCGAATGGGGCGGCTGCGAACCCTCGAGCGGATGGGGTTGGCCGAAGAAGATGGCCCTAGCCGTTGGCGGATCGATGCCGGGCTTGAGGCGAAGCTTAAGCGCATGGGCGAGCGCGGTGACATTATCAAGACCATGCATCGCGAACTTTTTGCCGCTGGACTGTCGCGGGCTGCGGGCACCTACACCATCTTCGATCCGAGCAAGGGCGGCCAGCGTCTAGTCGGACGCCTCGTCGGTGAAGGATTTTCGGACGAGCTTAAGGAGCGCCGTTATGTCGTGCTCGATGGCATCGATGGGCGGACGCATTATGCCGAGATCGGTAGCCTGCCCGGTCGTGACGAGTTGCCTGTCCGGAACACGATTGTTGAGCTCAAGGCTCGCTCGACAGAACCGCGCGACATCGATCGAACCATCGCGAAGATCGCCGCTCATCATGGGCGGTACAGTGACCGCCTTCATCGCCAATTCGACCCACACGCCTCGGGCGAGTATATCGCAACCCATGTGCGGCGGCTTGAAGCGATGCGGCAGGAAGGGATGGTCAGCCGGCTGAATGACGGCAACTGGGCCGTGGGCGAGGACTACTTTGATCGGGCGCTCCAGTACGAGAGCCGCCAGCGCTCCCGCAATCCGGTGCGCCTTGCGGTGCTGTCTTGGCAAAGGCTCCAGGATCTGCCGCAGGCGGTGGGCGCAACCTGGCTCGATCGTCAGCTTGTCGCCAAGGCTCGTGAGGTGGTCGGGCCAAATGGATGGGGTGCTGAGGTCGAGGCGGCAATACGGGCGAGAAGGCAATGGCTGATCGAGCAGGGGCTTGCGCGGGAGCAAGATGGTCAGGTGCGTTATGCGCGGGATCTGTTGCGGACGCTTGAAGCTCGCGAGCTCCGCCAGACGGCTGCGGATATTTCTGCGCGAACAGGGCTTGAGCATCTCGACTTCAAGACCGGTGACAGTCTCACGGGCGTCTACCGGCGAATGCTGACGCTGAACAGTGGCCGTTTCGCTCTTATCGAGCGGTCCCACGACTTCGCACTGGTGCCTTGGCGCGCTGTGCTGGAGAAGGCGCGCGGACAGGTGGTCACCGGCAATGTGGGCGGGGAGGGCATATCCTGGTCGATCGGCATGAAGCGCGGGATTGGACCTTAAAGGGATGATGGTTGCCGACCTCACTTTTCAGGCGAGGTTGTTCGGTTTGACATTCCCGTAATGTTAGCGATTTCAGTATAACTTCCTTGCGTTTGGTTCCCCGCCGTGGCGCCGAGCCAGCGGTTCGACATTACCTACCAGACACTCCATTCCGAGCTGGTCCAGCGCAGCCTCGAGGAGAGTTTCACCTCAGAGTTCTCCTCGAAGGGGCGGTTCGTGGCCGTCGAGGTGAAGGGCAAAAAGTATTGGTACTTCGATACACCCAAGCCCGAGGGAGGAGGCCAGGAGCGCCGCTATGTCGGTCCGGTGGACGACCCCGAAATCACCAAAAAGGTCGAGGCCTTCAAGGATTTGAAGGCCGACCTGAAAAAATTGAACGAGCTGCCATCGGCGAAGGACGCCGCCGTCTCGCTTCCACGTGACGCGAGAGGCCTATCTGCCGCGCCCGTCGCCGACAACAGGCCAAGTGGTGGAAGCATTGGCGAAGTCCGGCTTGTTCCGCATGAGGGGGTGCTCGTCGGCACCGTAGCCTACCAACGTTACTCCGCCGTGCTCGCAGACGGCTCGATGCGGTCGCCATGCAAACTGGCGACGCCGACTTTGCGCCATTCCATGAAATCTCGGTGGGCATCAAGGATTCCATGCCCCCATCCTTGAGGTGCTTCGACGCGTCGACCCGAGCTTTCGCGAAATTCCGAGCCAGGCCGACGGCAGGGTCTCCACCAGTTCGTATCGAGGGACAACTTCAACGTGGAATTTTTGACGCCGAACCAGTGGTCCGACCACCAGACTGCAAAAGCCTGTCCCAATGCCGGCGTTAGGCGGGGCGGCGGCACTGCCGCTCCGTTTTCTCGACTAGTACCCGGAATCAGAGCTGAGTGATACGACGGCCTTTGAAACGGCGTTGACGGACCTTTTTCTTGGTCCAGACGAAGGGCTCGGCTTTGTCGTTGTAGGCGTTGACATAGGCATCGATGTGTTCCTGAAGCTGCTTGAGACTTGTGAAGGAGGTGCCGCTGAGCGATTGCCCCTGCAAGATTGAGAACCATACCTCGACCTGGTTGAGCCAGGACGCACTTGTCGGCGTGAAATGGAATTGCACGTTGGGGTGGGCCTTGAGCCAGTTCTCATTCTTCTTGTGGGTGTTGAGGTTGCCGAGGATGACGTGAAGCTTTCGGCCCGGAAAGGCCGCGGTGAGGCTGTTCATGAAATCGAGAAACTCGACACGGCGACGGCGTTTGGAATGCGTAGCGATGATCTTTCCGGTGGCGACTTCGAGCGCGGCAAACAATGTTGTGGTGCCATGCCGCTTGTAATCGTGGCTCTGGCCGGTCAAGGCGCGGCCATTGGGCAACTTCAGATAGCCCTGCGCTCGCCCCAAAGCCTGGATCGAGGGCTTCTCGTCCACGCAGAGCACAATAGCCTTCGCCGGCGGGGCGACGTAAAGGCCAACGACATCGGCGGCTTTGGCCGTAAAGTTCGGGTCATTGCTCTCACACCAGGACCTGCGAGCCGCGAGGTCAATCTTGTGGCTGCGCAGGAACCGCCAGACATATTGGACGTCAACATCGCCGAGCGCTTCGGCCAGCAGAGGGCCGGTCCAGCGCGCAAATCCTTGCGGGGGCGGCTTATCCAGCAGCTTCAGAATCCGCTTGTCGGTCGTCTTCGTATAGATAGGCTGCTTGCCGGGCCGCGGCTTGTCTTGCAGCCCTTCAAGGCCTTGGTCGGCATAGCGATGCCGCCAAGGCTGACAATCCGCGGCTGGACCCCAACTTCGTTGGCGATCGACCGGGTGCTGCGCCCGTCCGCCGCCAACAGGACTATCCGCGCCCGCTTCAAATCGCGCTGCAATGTCATCGGTGAGCGACAACACGCCTCAAGCACCTTGCGATCTTTCCTCGAAAGGTGGACTTCTCTTGCTTCGGGTATCATCCCGACCTTGAATCACGACTCACGTTCCAAGAAAGCGGGTACTAGCTGATGTTCAGCCCATCCGCGCTGTGCTGCTGCATGGTGCGGGCGTGCCGGTTCTCATCCCCATCACCGGAACGGTACGCCATCCACAAGCTCATCATCGGATCCCGCCGTGAGGATCGCGACGCGACGGCAAAGAGCGCAAAGGATCGGCTCCAGGCCAGATCGACCGTCGACGCGATGATCGCGAACCGGCAACACGCCGATCTTGCTTCTGTCTTCGCCGAAGCATGGGATCGCGGCGATCAGTGGAGAACCGCGATCCGCACAAGCATTGCGACCTACGATGATGACTAGCTCGGCTCGGACTCCAATGACTACGATCTTACGGATAAGCCCTCCGATGAGGAGGCTTCTACCCCCCGTCCAAATGTGTTGCGAACAACAGGCCGGGTATAGGTCTCGATCTGCCGGCGCAAAGTAACTTTCGCCAGCAGCAGCGGCGGCAGTAAGTTGCAACATGATCAGCACCGTCATGCTGCCGACGACGATGCTGACGTCGGCACGCCGATCAAGCTGACGAGACCGGTCGCCAGGGCACATCCCCATGACATTAACGGGATCGACACGGTCTCTTCACGCATTTTGCGGCTTGTTCAACTTCGCGCCTGAGTACAATTAGAAGAAGCTCGGTCATACGGCATCGCGTCGTGCCATCCACCGTCGCGGCGAATCGCGCAAGGTGTTTCCGGCCTTGAGCGACCAATCATCTCGGTCGGATTGACGAAGTCACAACGAGAGAGCATTTGCGCCAACTGTTCACGCGCTGTTGAGTCGTTTGATGATGCTGTGCCGACCTTGATCTTCAATCGCGTCGTCTGGTCGGGGCTTGATCAATCTCGCGCTCACCGCCAGCCCGATCTTTTATTTCGATTGAAGGCTTGGCGCTTTCACCGTTTTCATCTCGCCGTTCGCGTTACACGGGCGAATGGGGCGGCGGATGTATCCAGCAAGAATCTATGTCGGGCAGATCACGGTCGTATTCGGCGTCGTGGTCGCGTCGACCTGGGGAGCGACGCAGTGGACCGCCGCTGCTCTCGGTTTTCAGGAAAGGTTGGGTGCACCCTGGTTCCTGGTTGCCGGTTATCCGGTCTATCTGCCATGGCGATTTTTCGAATGGTGGTTCGTGTACGAGGCGTACGCGCCTGAAATCTTTGAAGAGGGCGGGACCATTGCTGCCGCTGGCGGCGTCGCAGGCGCCGTGTTTGCGATCCTCAACTCAGTGTGGCGGGCACGGCAAAATCAGCTCGTGGCGACTTACGGCTCGGCACGCTGGGCGATGTCCAAGGAGATCAAGCAGGCCGGCCTCTTTGCAGCCAAAGGAGTGTTTCTTGGACGATTTGAAAATAGCTATTTGCGTCATGATGGTCCGGAGCACGTCATGTGCTTTGCGCCGACGCGTTCGGGCAAGGGCGTTGGCCTTGTTCTGCCGACACTTTTGTCTTGGACCTCGTCGGCGGTGGTGCATGACATCAAAGGTGAAAACTGGGAGCTAACTTCCGGTTGGCGCTCAAGTTTCTCGCATTGTCTGTTGTTCAATCCGACCGACGCGAGAAGCGCCCGCTACAATCCTTTGCTTGAGGTCCGAAAGGGCGCTGCCGAAGTGCGGGATGTTCAGAACATCGCCGACATCCTGGTCGATCCTGAAGGCGCGCTGGAACGGCGGACCCATTGGGAGAAGACCAGCCATTCGCTGCTTGTCGGCGTCATCCTTCACGTTCTCTACGCCGAAGAGCGGAAGACGCTTACCCGAGTGACCGAAATCCTGGCCGATCCCGCGCAGTCCTTCGAGAAGACGCTGCGGGTCATGTTGGCCACGAACCATCTGGGAACCGAGGCTGAGCCAAAGGTTCATCCGGTGGTCGCCGCGACCGCGCGCGAACTCCTCAATAAGTCCGAGAATGAGCGATCGGGAGTTCTTTCGACAGCCGTCAGCTTTCTCGGGCTCTACCGTGACCCGGTCGTCAGCCGGAATACCGAAAGCTGCGACTGGCGCATTGCCGATCTGGTCGGCGCTGAGCGGCCCGTCACGCTCTACCTGGTCGTGCCGCCGTCTGACATCAGCCGCACAAAACCGTTAATCCGGCTGATGCTCAACCAGATTGGCCGTCGCCTGACGGAATTCTTGGATACGAGGGCAGGTGAGGCCGGGCGTCGGCAATTGCTCTTGATGCTGGATGAATTTCCAGCGCTTGGCCGGCTCGACTTCTTTGAGAGCGCGCTTGCCTTCATGGCCGGCTATGGCATCCGTGCCTATTTGATCGCCCAGTCGCTCAACCAGATCGCCAAGGCCTATGGCGAGAACAACGCGATCCTGGACAATTGCCATGTCCGCATCGCGTTTGCCGCAAACGATGAGCGCACAGCCAGGCGCATTTCGGACGCGCTCGGCACCGCGACGGAACTAAGAGCGCAGCGGAACTATGCTGGTCACCGCCTCGCGCCCTGGCTCGGCCATGTGATGGTCAGCCGCCAGGAGACGGCGCGGCCACTGCTCACTCCCGGCGAAGTAATGCAACTGCCGCCCGACAACGCCATCGTACTGGTTTCCGGTCTGCCACCAGTTCGGGCCCGCAAGCTCAGGCACTACGACGATGCCAATTTCGTAAGACGCCTGCGCTCTCCACCACAGCTCACTGCAGCCGAGTATCGCGACCGACCTGCCGCGCGCCCCAATGACTGGGTCTCCCACATCCGTGGTGTCGACCTTCGGCTGGCGACCCTTCCATACCGAGATCTCATGGAGGCAGCAGCCGAGGAAGGCGGGCTCAAGCAACAACTACCATTGTTTGAGGAACCCATTGCTCCAACTGAGGTGGCGAGGTTCGCCGAGGGACGGCTGCTTGATGATGAGGAGGACGCGGCCACGGATCGCAACCAGATGCAGCGCGCGGCAAACGCCTCAAACACAATTCGCGGCGCCCATACCGTTACCCGTGATGACGACGATCTCCTTCCTGCGTTCTGATGAGCATGCCCGATGAAACCGAAACTCTCTGCTTATGTTTCCGAAAGCGTGGCACAGCGGCTGGAGCTCGCAAGCAAGCGGCCCGGCACCAACAAGTCAGCAATCATCGATGCCGCGCTCGATCGCTTCCTCAATCCGGAGAGGGACACAAGCGGCGATGCCGCGCTGATCCGCCGGCTCGACCGCATGAACCGTCAGCTCGATCGAGTAGACCGCGATCTTTCGATCATTGCGGAAACCATTGCTCTGTTTGTCCGCTACTACCTGACTATTACGCCGCCTCTGCCTTCCGGTGATCAGGACGCGGCGCGCGCACTCGGTCGCGAGCGGTTCGAGATGTTCGTCGCCCAGGTGGGCAAACGCGTAGCGTCAGGCGGCAGGCTGGTCGCCGATGTCTTGGAGCAGGTCTCGACATCAAATCCGGATCTTTTTATGCGGCATCTGGAGGAAGGGGCACCTCTCGGCGCCGCCAGCAATACTTACGCGACCCAATCCCGTGCGCAGCGTGCGACGGGCGAGTCGCCGGGGCAATCTCCGGCAGGGCGAGAGGAGGTCGGCCATGTCTGATCTCCTCTCGCCCGAAACTCGCGAACGGCGCCGCGGCATGCTGCGAACCGCAATGGGGCCTGCCATCGCGATCGCCTTGGAAGAAGCTGATGTCGTCGAGGTCATGGTCAATCCCGATGGCAAGCTATGGCTCGACCGCCATGGGTCGGGCCGCGCAGACACGGGCGTCATTCTCACCGCCCAAGAGGCTGAGCGTATCGTTCGCCTGGTGGCAAGTCACGTGCGGGCAGAAGCAGGTGGGGCGTCTCCGATCATCTCAGCGGAACTACCGGAGACCGGCGAACGGTTCGAAGGCATTTTGCCCCCGGTCTCTCTTGCGCCATGCTTTTCGATCCGCAAGCCTGCCACGACCACGTTTCGTCTGTCCGACTACGTCAAGGCGCAGGTTGCATCGCCGCTGACGGCAAAAGTGCTGACGACGGCGGTTGCGGAAAACCGCAGCATTCTGATTGCGGGCGGGACGGGATCGGGCAAGACCACACTGGCCAATGCACTTCTGGCGGAGATCGCAGGCCTGAACGAACGGATCGTCATCATTGAAGACACGAGGGAGCTGCGGTGTGACGCAAGGGACGCGGTGACACTCCGCACCAAGCCGGGAGTAGCAAGCCTTGCTGATCTCGTGCGCTCAACCCTTCGTCTGCGTCCCGATCGCATCATTGTGGGTGAGGTCAGGGGAGCCGAAGCCCTCGACATGCTGAAGGCCTGGAACACTGGTCACCCCGGTGGGATCGCGACGGTCCATGCCAACTCAGCGCGTGCGGCGCTCTACCGGATCGAGCAGTTGATCCAGGAAGCGGTGGCAACTGTTCCGCGCCGACTTATCGCCGAGGCAATCGATCTCGTCGTTTTCATCAAGGGGCGAGGCCCGGCACGCCGGATTGAGGCGGTGGCCGAACTCAGGGGTCTCGATCCATCGGGGGATTATCTCCTAGAGACCCCGCCCGGCCTTCCAAACACAAGCCATCGTCCTTAATCACCGGAGAAAGCGACATGCTTATTCAGCTGTGGTCGACAGCCCGTTTCTGTGCTTGCGGTCTTCATCGGCCGTTTCTTTTCCTTGGAACGGCGGCCACCTGCATTCTCTATGGTTCGGCGGCTCATGCGGCTGGCTCCGGCATGCCTTGGGAGGCTCCGCTTGAGCGCGTGCTCGAGTCGGTGCAGGGGCCGGTCGCCAAGATCGTCGCGGTCATTATCATCACCGTGACCGGCATATCGCTGGCCTTTGGCGATACCTCCGGCGGCTTTCGCCGGATGGTCCAGGTCGTGTTCGGCCTCTCGATCGCCTTCGCCGCCAGCTCTTTCTTTCTCTCGTTCTTCTCGTTCGGCGGCGGAGCACTGATCTGATGCGCCCTGAAGGATTCGAGCTCGTGCTCCACCGTTCGCTCACTGAGCCCATCTTGATAGGTGGCGCGCCGCGTGCGGCCGCCATCCTCATCGGCACCCTGTCGGCCGCACTCGCGCTAGGTTTGCGGCTTTGGCTCGCGGGCCTTGCGCTCTGGATCGTCGGTCATGGCGTGGCAGTTTGGCTGGCCAAGCGTGATCCGGCCTTCGTTGAGGTCGCCGTCCGCCACACGAAGCATAAGGGGTGGCTCTCATGCTGAACTTGCGGGAATTTCGCGCCGACCCCTATCGGCTGGCGGACTGGCTGCCGTGGGCGTGCCTGGTGGCGCCTGGAGTGATCCTGAACAAGGACGGTAGCGTTCAAAGGACCATCCGCTATCGAGGACCCGATCTCGATAGCGCGACGGAAGCCGAATTGATGGGCGCCGCCTCGCGCGTCAATAACGTGTTGAAGCGCTTCGGATCGGGCTGGGCGCTACTCTTTGATGCAACGCGCATAGAAGCTGCCGAGTACCCTCACTCGAAGTTCCCAGATCCAGTGTCCTGGCTCGTCGACGAAGAACGACGGGCAGCATTTGAGGGCGCAGTTGATGCGTCGTGGGACCACCCATCGCGGCCGCGAGGCCAGCATTTCGAGAGCGTGCTGCATCTTACGCTCATGTACTTGCCGCCGGCGGAGAGAGTATCTCGGCTCGAGGGTCTCTTCCTGGAGCGTCCGCGGGACAGCGACATCAGGGCTCGACGATCGGTCCAGCAGCGTAGGCAAGCGGCTCACGAGAAAGGCGAAGCAGAGAACTCAGCGGGCGCTGGAGTGCCCAACGCAGGACAGGCGGAACAATCCCGGCCGGAGCGCGACCGCAGCTATCGAGATCATCTTACGCGTTTCATGCAGGAGACCGATCGAGCAATCGATCTGTTGTCATCGGTATTGCCGGAAATCTGGCCGCTGAATGACGAGGAGACGCTGACTTACCTCCATAGCTGCGTCTCGACGAAGCGGCACCCGGTGCGCGTTCCGGAAATTCCTGCCTATCTTGATTGTTTTCTGAGCGACGAGCCTCTGACAGGAGGAATATCGCCGGCTATTGGGCGTAGCCATCTTCGCACGCTGACGGTGCTCGGTTTTCCGCATGTGACCTTTCCAGGCTTGCTGGATGAACTGAACAGGCTTGGCGTCGCGTATCGCTGGGCGACACGGTTCTTGCCGCTCGATCGGACGCAGGCGAATGCGACTTTGTCGAGGTACCGCCGCCAGTGGTTTGCCAAAAGGAAGTCGCTTGCGGCAATCGTCAAGGAGGTGATGTTCAATGAGCAGGTCGCTCTACTCGACACGGATGCCAGCAATAAGGCCATCGATGCTGATGCGGCGCTGTCCGAGCTTGGGGACGACCTCGTCGCGTTCGGCTACATCACCACAACCGTCACCGTCAGCGATGAGGATTCGCACGCGGCCGAAGAGAAGATCCGCGCCGTCGAACGGGTGATCAATAGCCGGGGCTTTACCACCATCCGCGAGACGATCAACGCCGTCGAAGCCTGGCTCGGTGGTCTACCTGGACAGGCATACGCCAACGTTCGGCGGCCCATTGTCCATACTCTGAACCTCGCGCACATGTGCCCGCTGTCTTCGGTATGGGCGGGGCCGGCTCGGTGCGATCATTTGGACGGACCACCGCTCCTGATGGCCAAGACCAAGGGCTCTACCCCGTTCCGACTATCGCTCCACGCTGGGGATGTCGGACACACTATTGTTGTCGGCCCGACCGGAGCAGGGAAGTCGGTCCTGCTCTCGATACTCGCTCTTCAATTCCGGCGCTATCCGAACGCGCAGCTGATCACCTTCGACAAGGGGCGATCCGCACGTGCCACGACACTTGCTCTATCGGGTGCTTGGTATGAGCTTGGCGCCAAGGGCGGGATAGCCTTCCAACCGCTGAAGGACGCCGCAGAGGAGGAAGCCCGGCTCTGGGCCCTTGATTGGCTTTGTGGCGTGCTTGCGCATGAACGCGTGAACGTAACGCCCGAAGTCAAGGAAACCCTCTGGTCGACGCTCAGGAGTCTCGGGTCTGCGCCAGTCTCCCAGCGGACAATGACCGGTTTGGTGGCGTTGCTTGCCCGCGATGCCCTACGCCAGGCCTTGCAGCCGTACACGCTCGAAGGGCCTTACGGGCGCTTCTTGGACGCTGACGCTGACCGACTTTCCGGTGCCGACGTGCTTACTTTCGAAATGGAGGAACTGATGGCGTTGCCGGGATTGGTCGCGCCGGTCCTGACCTATCTCTTCCATACACTTGAAGAACGGTTTGACGGTCGGCCCACCTTGCTGGTGCTGGATGAGGCCTGGGTGTTTCTGGACGATCCGCTGTTCGCGAGGCGAATCCGCGAATGGCTGAAAACGCTGCGCAAGAAGAATGTGGCTGTCATCTTCGCGACCCAGTCGCTTGCCGATATTGCCGAGAGCCAGATTGCGCCAGCGATCATCGAGTCCTGTCCAAGTCGGATCTTCCTGCCCAACCCGCGGGCGGTTGAGCCGACTCAGACCGAGACCTATCGCCGGTTCGGCTTAAATGACAGGCAAATCAGCCTGATCGCCGAAGCATTTCCCAAGCGCGACTATTATCTGCAGTCTCGTGCTGGCAATCGCCTGTTTGAGCTCGGGCTCGGACCCGTGGCGCTCGCCCTTGTCGGTGCATCCTCGCCTGAGGACCAGCGTATTGTAGACGCCGTTCTGGCCCGATCCGGCCCACATCACTTTGCCGAGCGCTATCTGGCCGAAAAAGACCTGCACTGGGCCGCAAACCTGATCAGCACCTTCGAACAAGCCCATAAGGCTTGACCTCAATTTCAACCGCTGGAGACGTCTATGCTGGAACTTCACGTCAGCGCTCGCATCGCTCGCAGAACTCTCAAGGCGAGTGCTGTGATCGCTTTGTCGCTCGCTCTTGCCGTAAACGGATCCCGACGCCTTGGGGCGCAAGTCGTCGTGTTCGACCCTTCGAACTACAGCCAGAATTTGCTGACCGCCGCGCGAGCACTTGAGCAGATCAATAATCAGGTCCGAAGTCTCGAAAACCAGGCACGGTCGCTGCTCAACCAGGCCAAGAACCTTACAAGCCTGCCGACAAGCGTCGTGGGTCAGCTGACCTCAACAATCAGTCAGATGAACAGCCTGATCACACAGGCAAAGGGCATTTCAGTCGATGTTCAGAAGACGCAGCAGGATTTCGAACGGTTTTATCCGCGCCAATATGGAGCGGCTATCTCGTCTGATAAGATGGTGCAGGACGCAACCGCTCGCTGGGACAACAGCTACGAGGGTCTGAAACAGGCGCTCACCATCCAATCGGCCATCATCAGCACGCTGGACCATGATGGCCAGACGCTTCGCATCCTAATGGCGGGTTCGTCCGGGGCAATCGGATCACTTCAGGCGCAGCAGTCCGGCAATGAGCTGCTGGCCCTGCAGATAAAGCAGTCGCTGCAGACGCAGGCGCTCCTGGCAACACAATCACGCGCGGACACCTTGCGAGCGGCCGACCAGCAGGCGTCCGCTGTGGCCGCCAAAGAGCGATTCATTCGCTTCATTGGCGATGGTCATGCTTATCGCGGTGGCAAGTAGGTGAGGGCGTTTTATGGCAGACCTCTCAGTCATCGACCGCTTCACCGAGACCTTCTCGCGCTACATCGATTCGGGATTTGGTCTTCTTTCGGGTGAAGTTTCGTTTCTAAGTTCGACTCTTGTCGGCATAGACCTCACGCTTGCGGGGCTTGCCTGGAGCGTCCGCGCTGACGACCAGATCCTGGTCTCGCTGGCCAAGAAAGTGCTCTATGTGGGCGCTTTTGCATTCATTATCGGCAACTTCAAGAGCCTTGCCGATATCGTTTTCGCCTCCTTCTCCAGCATTGGACTGAAGGCATCTGGCGGAGCGTTAACCGCGGCCGATTTGATGCGACCGGGCTTCGTCGCCTCTGCCGGGTTTAGTGCCGCTCATCCTCTCCTGGAAGAGACCAGCCAATTCTCCGGCTTCGACGTCCTGACCAACCTGCCGACGATCCTGATCCTGCTGTTCTGCTGGATCTTAATCGTGCTCGCCTTCTTCGTGCTCTCGATCCAGTTGTTCGTCACGCTCATCGAGTTCAAGCTGACGACGCTTGCGAGTTTCATCCTTGTGCCATTCGCGCTCTGGGGCAAGACCGCCTTTCTGGCAGAAAAGACACTCGGCAATGTGGTTGCCTCCGGCGTGAAGGTGATGGTGCTTGCGATCATCGTCGGCATCGGGTCTACCATCTTCGGCCAGCTTGCGGGCACGCTGACACGCCCGATCGACATTGCCTCTGCGATGAGTCTGCTGCTCGCGGCTCTGTCGCTATTTGGGCTTGGGATATTCGGACCCGCTATTGCGGCAGGCTTGGTGTCGGGAGCGCCCCAGCTCGGAGCTGGCGCCCCGGCTGGAACGGTGGCGGGTGCTGCGGCGGTCGCGATCGGAGGCGGAGCGGCGGCCATGGGTGGCCTTCGCGCCGCAGCAGGTGGTTCGATGGCCGCGGTTCGTTCTGCGGCATCGCTTACCGGCGCGTCCTCGGCCGGCGGTGCTTCGGCCCGAGCCTTGGCGGCCGAGCAGCTCTCGAATGCCGGCGGTAGCGCGAGGGGTGCGACCGCGTCAGAGGCAGCGCGCGCCTCGACCTCGTCAGCGGGCGGCCGCGCGAAGGAAGCGGCTCAGATCGCCGCGCATACCCTGAAAGAGGGGGATAGAGGCGCACATTCATCCGGGCCGAAGCTGGGGGAAGACTGAGAGATGGCAGCTCAACCTTTTCAGCGCACGTCCGTTCGATACGGCGAGACGCCCGAGCCGGTCACGCCATACCAAAAGGCAGCCCAGGTCTGGGATGAGAGGCTCGGCACAGCGAGGGTCCAGGCGAGCAACTGGCGATTAGCCGCGCTGGCGGCAATCGGCCTGTCCGGCGTACTTGGACTGACGATTTTCACCCAGATTGCCCGCTCTGGCGTCGTGCCGTACGTAGTCGAGGTCGACCGCCTGGGGGAAGTGCGCGCGGTTGGACCTGCGGTTGAGGCCTACCAGCCCTCGGATGCGCAGATCGCGCATTTCCTGGCCAGGTTCATCGAGAACGTCCGTTCGCTATCCATTGATCCGGTGATTGTCCGATCGAATTGGCTGCGGGCCTACGACTTCGTGACAGACCGCGGCGCACTGGCCTTGAACGATTACGCGCGCGAGACGGATCCCTTCACGAAAATTGGCTCCAAGACAGTGACGGCTGAAGTCACCTCAGTAGTGCGTGCATCCGGCGATAGCTTTGAAATCCGCTGGAAGGAGAACACTTACGAGAACGGTTCGATCGCCAAGACCGAACGTTTCACCGGACTGGTGACCACGGTTCTCAAGCCGCCATGGGAGGCCGAGACGCTGCGGAAGAACCCGCTCGGCCTTTACGTCCATTCCCTCAATTGGTCACGCGACCTGATCGGAGATGCCAAATGAGCACTGCTGCCCCCAACACGATCGCCTCGGCCAGCGTCCTGGCATTGTCGCTCATGCTCTGCGGATGCGCCACCAAGCTGAACCTCGAGGCACCGTATGATGAGATGACGTTTGAGCAGGCGCTTCCCGAGGCTGATCCGCCGAAGCCGGTCCAGGTTGTCGAAACGCCGAAGGTTCTGCCGTTGCCGGGTCAGCTGAAGCCTTACCCAACGAAGGTCGCAAAGGAAGAAAAGCTGCCGCCAGAGCAGGCCATCGCGAAAGCCAACAAGGCTGCGCGGATGGAGCCGACGCGCCGCGGCTACATCAATGCCATCCAGGTTTATCCTTGGACGGAAGGCGCGCTCTACCGGCTCTATGCGAGCCCTGAAAAGGTCTCGACCATTGCGCTTCAACCAGACGAAGAGCTCATCGATGTCTCCACTGGCGACACCGTTCGCTGGGTCGTTGGCGATACCGTAAGCGGCCAGGGGCGCGCCCGAAGGGTGCATATCCTGATCAAGCCTACGCTCCCGGACATTCAAACGAACCTTGTTATCTTGACTAATCGACGCACGTACCACCTAGAGCTCGTCTCCACAAGGCAGACCTATATGGCTTCGATTTCCTGGACCTATCCGACGGATACGCTCGTTGCGCTTCATAAGCAAAACGCCTCCGCTGAGGCTAGCGAAGAGCGAGTGGCCGATCGAGGCGTCCGGCTGGACAGCCTCAATTTCCGCTATCGCATCGAAGGCGATGACCCGCCGTGGCGGCCGCTGCGCGCGTTTGACGATGGTAGGAAGGTCTATATCCAGATGCCTTCCGGGCTGTCGCAAGGCGAGGCACCGCCCTTATTTGTCGCAGGAGCAGATGGCCGCCCGAACCTCGTCAATTACCGAGTTCGTGGCTCGTACTACATTGTCGACCGGATGTTTGGCGCTGCAGAACTTCGGCTCGGTGAAAATCCGCAACGTACAGTTCGCATCATCCGGATCGACGCCCGACCGGTGTCGCAAGTCTTCAGCAACGGGAGCGCCTCATGACCACCGGACCTGATCATGATCCGCCAGAGCCACTGGAATTGCGGGCGCGACCGAGACCCATTCGGCGCCTCAACAGGCACGCGCTCATGGTAGGCTGCGCGATCGCCGCGCTGTTCATCGCCGGCGCGACGATCGTTGCGCTCCGTCCGCCGCGGGCATTCAAACAGACTGAGCGCTCGGAGCTCTACAATACCGAGCGGAAGCAAACGGCCGAAGGATTAAATAAGCTACCGAAATCGTATGAGGACCTACCTCCCTCAATTCCGAGGCTTGGGCCGCCGTCACCGGGAGATATCGGCCGAGCCTTCGCTGAAAATGAGAAGAAGTCTGGTACAGCGTCATCATCAGATTCGGGCTTTCGCACCGATCCAGAGGAGGACGCCGAAAGAGCCGAGCGCATCCGCCAGGTGCGCATTGCACAACAGGCCAAGGAATCGGGGTTGTTTTTCCGACTGTCGGAGAAACAGGAGAGACGCAAGCAAGCCAACACGATCGAGGTTCCGGCCGCTGCTCAATCTGTGTTCCGGCCGCCGGGTTCTGAGCAAACAACGCCTTCTGCGGCCGAGCTCGCGAAAGCGGCGCAAAGCCTGATCGATCGGTCAAGTGAGATCATTCCCTCATCTCAGGCACGCAAACTCGCCTTTGTGGGAGCGAAGGCCGACACCGAGACCACCAATTCCTATGCGCTGCTGCCGGCACCCTCGACCTATGCCGTGATGGCTGGATCAATCATCCCGGCCAGCCTGGTCACGGGACTAAACTCCGAGCTGCCTGGTGCGACCCTCGGCCAAGTTACCGAGAACGTCTATGACACTGTTACTGGCGAGCATCTGCTGATCCCGCAGGGGACAAGGATTGTAGGCAAGTACGATAGCGTAGTCGCCTTTGGCCAGAAGCGGGCGCTGGTCATCTGGAGCCGGCTCATCCTGCCGAACGGCAACTCGATCGTGATTGAGAACCTTCCGGCCACAGATGTCGCCGGCTACGCGGGGCTCGAGGACGAGGTGGACTTCCACACTTGGCAGTTGCTCAAGGGCGTCGCACTGGCGACCCTGATCGGGGTGGGGACCCAGCTTTCGATCGGAAACGACGAGAGCGATCTGGTGAAGGCGCTGCGGGAAAGCACGCAGCAAACTACCAATCGTGCTGGCCAGCGGCTGATCGAGCGCGAGCTCGATGTGCAGCCGACGATCACGGTCCGGCCGGGTTGGCCGCTACGGGTGATTGTATCGAAGGACTTGGTGCTGAAGCCGTATCGGAATCTTTAGACTATGGAGAAGGGTAGGTGAGTAATGAAGCTTTCGAAGCTACCTGATCGGACCCCAGTAAAGATGAACGTTGTGCTGGTGCCGAGCCTCGCGAAGCGGCTGAGCGAGTATGCCGATTTCTATGCGGAGACCTACGGTAGCCGGGAGGAGATCCCGGAACTGATACCGTTTATGCTGGAGGCGTTTCTCGAAGCTGATTCGGATTTCAGGAGGAAAAGTAGGTTAGGCCGGCGCGGGTCCAAAGCTTCCTCCTCTTGAAAGTGCGCCGGCAGCTCAATTGGACACCTCCTCGAGCTCCGCGATCGATCGTTTCACTGCTCGGACCGATTTTTCGAGTCTCTCAAGAAGTCTTCGCAAATCGAGCGCCGTCGCCTCCTCCAAATGAAGATTGTTGCTGGTCAAGAATGTTTCCACCAGCTCGTCGACGTGGATCGTTTTCTTCGAAGAGGCGGCCCCACCGCCAGTCGCGGATGATGCGATCTGTCCGTCCGTAGAAAGCGCGATTTCTACCGAAACGCGATCGAGAACGGCACGTTCGACCAATTCGGACGGAATCTCGACTGAGGACACGACTTGCCCCGTCAACACGTCTCGATAACCTACATTGGTAATTCTTTGGCCACTTTCGACGAAAGGACCAAGGCGCGCCTTTACCGGATCCGGTGACATAAGTCTCTCTATTTCCAGTTAGGCGAATCTATCCATTTTATGACTCATAGTCTATGGGCTGACGACGCGGTTTCTTCTGCTTTCCCTGCATGCGCTTGCAGGACCGAGTCGGCCTAAATGTTCAGGAATTGCGCCGAGCAAAGAAACTCAGCCAAGAGGAGCTGGCTCACAGGTGCAACGTCCATCAGACGTATCTAAGTGGCGTCGAAACCGGCAAGCGAAATGCTTCTCTTTTGGTCCTTGAGCGGATAGCCAATGCTTTGAATGTCGACGCTGAGGAACTGTTTCGTCGCCGCCGGCGGCGGGCTGGCGGGATCGCTGACCCTTAATCAGCGGGTCCCACGTTTGAGCCCTGGTGCGCGCTCCAAATAGATCAAGGCTTTAGCGAGAGAGTCGGCATGCGCCCGAGGGTGGCCAGATCTCTAACGTGTTCACGAAGGTCTATGGTCATTTTTACCGTGAATTCTTGCTAGCCGCCGGCTGTCGGCCCGGCACGGTCCGGCATCCAGCGGAATCCTTCGCATTCGCTAAGGTGATTTTGATCTTTCTATGGCGCGACAACCGGCCTATATCGCGGCCCGGAGGACGGAAGGATGTTTGGAAAAAGGCGGCGAGAGAAGATTCGGCGCGAGCATGAAACCGCGGAGGATGAGGCGCGATTCGAGCAGAATGAGCGTGCTGGCAAGGCTATTTACGCCCGGATCGCTGAGTTGAAAAAAGAGCCGCGCGAAAATCTGCCGGATGCGGTGTTCTTGCTTTTCATTGAAGCAAAGCAGCAAAGCGAGCTGATTCGACGATCAATAAGAGATCGTACGAACCATGACTTCAATTTCGGCAAGATGATCGATGGCTTCGGCAAGATGATCGATGGCGATCTCGCGACTTACCTTGCGCAGGACGCGACGCATGCCCTCCGGGATCACCTCACAAAGTCACAGACAGTGTTCGAAGCGATGTGTGAGCAATTGCCCGACGTACACTTCACGATCCAACAGCAGGATGCCGTTTCGATGGTTGCGGCGATGATCCGTGAGCAGCGCCTGAACGGAATTCTGGAAGGTTTGCGGCTTGTCGGGCTATTGAACGAGGTGCCAAACCGCCGTCGCGCGGGCTCGAAGACCGATGGATTGGGTAGGTTTTTCAATCAATTCGAGGCGGCTGCTGGCACAAGTACAGGCCCCGCCAGGGAAGCAGCGGGACTTACGTCGCACACAAGTGCGGCCGCGGGTGCTTCACAGAAGTCGGACCGTCATCTTGGCCTTGCTCCCAATACGCATGAAATGCGTGGGCACGAAAAAACGCTCAAAAAGAAATAGACGTTGCCGCAAATATTCAGCTAATACGTTTTGGAGTTGCGCTACAAGCGCAGCCCTTTTTCTGTTGGCAGCTTGTCGAAATCATGTTGCCGCCATTTGACTGCTGGCAAGCTGGCTGCGCCGTCTACGCCTAGCAAATTCCAATCAGGCGTGCCTTCTTCGACGGAAACGAGAAACTTGCGGTCATCCTGGGTCATTTGTCCGACGATATTTTCGATAGCTGTGTCGCGTTTCGCTAGCAACTCCTCAAGAGGCAACGTCGTTTTCGGCCATCCCGATAAATCCACGCACATAGTCGTTCGAAATGTCTTTGCGTTTTGGCGCCAAAGCTTCGGACATTGGTCGGTGGTGGCTGAGCATGTAAACGATAAAGGCGCGACGCAAGGCATCGCCGCATGCCCTAATTGGCAAGCAGATCGCGAGGAAATCGCGCGGATGCTGATGATCGAGCGCAGCCACGATCTTGCCAGCATAGAGGTCCTGAAACGAGGTGACTTGAATTTCAGCATAGCCGAACGCCTCTTCGACTGCTTCCGAAACCGACCTGACAGAGGGCGGATCCGCAAGCCCGCAATAATAACGTCGATCTTGATTTGCACGCCATTGGCGCGAACCAAAAGCTTGACGACTTTCGAAATGCTGCTCGATGAGTTTGGTGCCCCGGATGGTTTGTGAACCCCCTTCCCAATCCGTTTGAGCGCGTCGCTGACGCGGCGAGCGATTCAGCGCGCGACCGTACCGGCAAGTAGATAAGTCGATCGGAGAGGGGGCATGTTGCGGATGAACAGATTGATGGCTGTGCCGCCCTTGGGCGCAAAGCAATCCTCCTAAAGCGCCTTGTCCAAATCGTTGATGATGTCGTCGACATCTTCGATACCGACGCAAAGCCGGATCGAGCCACCAAATATGCCTTCGTTTTCCGCTATTTACCCTGGTCAGCTTACGGACAGCTAAGCTGAGTACCGTGCGGGTCAGGTCTAACGACCTGAACACAATGGAATATCCATAGGAGTGCGGTCGTCATGTACGGTCGAATTAACAATTGGTCGGACATTCTATCCGATGATTACTATCATCACGCAGGCAGCCGGGAGCAAGGGAATGCCGACGACTTTGCGGACGCGTTCGCTAGAATGCGATTGCAGGATTCCTCTGACAGCTCATCCTCGCACCCGAATTATTACCTCACTTCAAGACCTCCTGTTATCGAGATCAACAGAGAGACATTCAGGAGAGAGGTGAGGACGTTTCATGGCGACGCAATCAATCATATCGCCAACAATCCACAGGAATATTCAGACTTCGTATCCGAAAGAGCTAGGCGCACGGCGGATGTCGCTAGGAATTACGCTATCCGAAGAGATTCGGAGGCCGCCCGATATTACAGCTACCAACTAGGAAATATGAGCGTCGGTCTTCAAAGAACGGAAGCCGGATTTCCTATGAGTGACTTCTCCAATCAACAGTGGCGAGAAACAGTTCCCGGACGAACTGACGTCACCTCAATCGTGGATTTTCAGGTTGCTCATCCGCTCGTCGGGAACGCCGGCGATATTCTGCTCGAGCACCAACTACGGCAAGACGGCGAACGGCCCCTGGTGAACTGCCGTCCTGCTAATGACGAAGCGAGAGCTCGTGCAGAACAAATGGGCTTCGTTGAAGTGGATCAAAACGATATGGTACTTGACCCTACCCAGTCCAGGCAATGGAGATACAGCGATGGTGAATGGCAGCGTGCAACCAATTCTCCGATGTATCTCTCCAAAGTGGCCAGCGATACTGAATCTTCATCAGATACCGACTCGGATGGAGACTTTATGTGACGTGAGGGATCTGCACCAATCCATGAAGGAGGTGCAGCCAGGAGCGCAGACTAACCGACACCTGCGGCTTACGATCGAGCCTGGGACTGAACGAAGCCCGCGAGGTGCACTGTACCGACCGCATCGCGGCGGTTTCGAGAGCTGCGTGCCTATGAATAGCGCAACAGAAAGCCCAGGCTTCCAGCCCGGGTTTTCGATTGCCCCCCGGACGGTAAGGGAATCTTGAGGGTTCTGTGAGGTCGCGTGGCAGGCGCGAGCCGCGCGCTCTGTCGTGCGTGCGACCTCATAGAAGCTGGATTGAACGAAGCTGCGGAGTTGTGGGCGCTATGGGAATAGTGCAGCGGGTGCGGCTGCTAGGAAGGCGCGCCTGTGGTCGCCGTGCGTCGGCGAGACATTCATCGGATGTAAGCAGCCCCATTGATCAGGCCAAGGGCGCGATCCAGGGAGGGATTTGCTGCGTTGGGAGGCGTGGCCGGACGATTGGCGGGGTGTTCGGCGACGAACGCGGCCACGGCAACCTCGGACGTTGCCACCGCGAAGGTGATCACAGAAGGGGTGGATGGTGCAGGCGCTGGTCATGACGTATCACAACGAAACGGCTGGTCGCGCGCGCAGGCTCGCGGGACGACATCGACGCGCCGCATGGTGCCGCCACAATGTGGGCAGACGGGGATCTCGCATTTGACGAGGGGATCGCCGCCGGCTTCTCGCTCGGTCGGCGCGTTGCGGACAGCAAGGAGTTGACGGCAGAGGGCGATTTTATCGTTACGTCCGCCATTGGCGAGGAAGCCATAGTGGCGGATGCGGTGGAAGCCATCCGGCAGCGTGTGCAGGAGAAAGCGACGCATGAACTCGTCGGCATCAAGCGTCATGACTTTGGTTTTGCGGTTCTGCCGATAGTCCTTCCAGAAAAAGCTCACCTTGCCATCGGCGAGCGAGATCAGCCGACTGTTGGCGATGGCGACGCGATGCGTATAGCGGCCGAGATAAGCCAGCACCTGTTCGGGCCCGCCGAATGGCGGCTTGGCATAGACGACCCAGTCGGTCCGTCGGAGCTGAGCGAGGCGCGCGGCGAATGCGACGGGATCGGCGAGGTGCGCGAGATCGCCAAAGAAGCCCAACTGGCCAGCCGCGAAGGCAGCTTGCAGCTCTTGCAGAAACAGGCGGCGGAACAGCCGGGAGAGGACGCGCACTGGCAGGAAGAAGCCGGGCCGGCAAGCGACCCGGCGCGTGCCGTCGAGCGAGGGTCCACCGCCGGGCACGACGCAGTGGATGTGCGGATGGTGTTGCAGGGTCTGGCCCCAGGTATGGAGGACGGCGGTCACGCCGAGCTGAGCGCCGAGATGCTTGGGGTCGGCCGCGATGGTGGCGAGCGTCTCGGCCGCGCAGCGGAACAGGATGGCATAGACGACGGCCTTGTTCTGGAAGGCGAGCTCTCTGGCGAGGGCCGGCATGGTGAAGACGACGTGGAAATACGGTACGGGAAGGAGTTCGGCTTGCCGTTCGGCGAGCCATTGCGCGCGCGCCGCGCCCTGGCACTTCGGACAGTGCCGATTGCGGCAGGAGTTGTAGGCTATGCGGGTCGCACCGCAGTCGTCGCATTGCTCGACATGGCCACCGAGCACGGCTGTCCGACACGCGGTGATGGCGCCCATCACGCGTCGCTCGACGCGGCCGAGGCGACCGGCACGCGCCTGCCGAAACGCTTCGCCGTGGCGGCGGAAGATATCCGCCACTTCCAGGACCGGAGCCATCAGGTCCGCTCAGCCGGGCGGCACGACCTCCAGGCGAGGCCGGTCAAGCGGACTTGGCGTATTGCTGATGGTCTTTGTGGCGACTTGGGTATAGCGCGCCGTGCTGGCCAGACTGGCATGGCCGAGCAGCACCTGGATGATGCGCACGTCGGCCCCGTTCTCCAGGAGATGGGTCGCGAATGTGTGCCGCAGCGTATGCACTGTCACCGACTTGCTCAAGCCGGCCGCCGCACAGGCTGAACGGCAGGCGGCGTGCAGCACGTTGGGGACGAGCGGACGCTCGTCGTCGCGGCCGGGAAACAGCCATCTTTTTGGCCGAGTGAGCCGCCAATACGTCCGCAGAATCCTCAAAAGCTGCGGCGAGAGCATAACATAACGGTCCTTGCCGTCCTTGCCGTGCTCGACCCGGATCAACATCCGTTGGCTATCAATGTCGACAACCTTCAAGAGGACCACTTCCGATACGCGCAAGCCTGCGGCATAGACGGTGGTCAGTGCGGTACGGCTCTTGAGGCTTGGGATTGCTTCCAGGAAGCGCA
The DNA here is from genome assembly GCF_029714305.1 of Bradyrhizobium sp. CB3481. Classification (NCBI taxonomy): domain Bacteria; kingdom Pseudomonadati; phylum Pseudomonadota; class Alphaproteobacteria; order Hyphomicrobiales; family Nitrobacteraceae; genus Bradyrhizobium; species Bradyrhizobium sp. CB3481. Next base: position 5,006,109 of record NZ_CP121647.1, on the reverse strand, counting down.
CGACCTCGTCGGCGCTCAGCACGACCGGCAGTTTGCGCGGTTTACGCGCATAGGCGATGCGCTCCGGAACGGTGTCGTGACCAAGCGTCACACCGTAGAAGAATCGCAGTGCGCAGACGATCTGGTTCAGCGCCGGCCAGGACATCCCCGTTGCAACCAGATGAACCTGGAAGGCGCGGATATCCTCCAGGTCGAGGCGGTCGGGAGAACGACCGAAATATCGGCTCAACTTCGCTACGGCGTTGAGGTAGGATTGCTGCGTCGCCGGTGACAGATTGCGGACCGTCATGTCCTCGATCATGCGGCGGCGAAGTGGGCTGATCTCAGCCATCGGAAAACCTCCTGTCGAAAGGGTTGGGCTTCGAAAACCCACAATCCTCTCAGACAGGAGGCAATCCTTGCTATGCCTCCCTACATGCCGCGCCAGCGGCTTCGTTCAATCCTGAAAATGAAACTGCAAGGTTCCGACGCCCGAAGCATCACAACCCTGCAATCGAAAAACAGTCCACAGCGACAAATGCGATTCCAGTTCAATCGCTTAGCCGCTGTTCACGGACGACTACACTGGGATAGGAACGATCTCTGGAACGCCAGAGAAGCGTTGGTGCGTGCTTTAACTAAAGTTCTCTAGACTAGTAGCCATGTTCAAATCTGAGAGTCTGCCCCCAGCGGTTCTGGGGACGAATTCGTAGCAACCTAAATTCAAGTTTATGTGAGTCACACATGCCACTGGTACTAGCGCCGAGCTACGACGACATCCCCGGCGTCGTCAAAATGTCGGTCGTGAACAAACCTGCTACTGAAGCCCGCAGCGGAGTTAATCCCTTCACGAAGAAGCCGATAGAATTCGCGGCCAAGCAGGGTAGTAAATCGGTTAAAGCGTCACTGCTCAAGGTTGCTAACGGCGCAGTCGCGCTATGACGAGGTTTCCACTCGCAGCGGGAAATTGTAACTGGGCTAGACGGCTGGGTCGTCGGCACACTATCCCCAACTGCCGCTCCAAACCCATCATTGTCGTGAAAAGCACCTCCATCGCCACGTCTTTCGCTCTCCTCCGGCGCGATGCGGGGCAGTCTGCCAGTGCATTAGGCGCGCGGCGGACCGGATGCTCGGTACCTTCCTAATCGTCCTCAGGCTCCAGGTGGCCTTCGACGGGTGCTAAATTGGGCGACCGGCTGCGCATTGCCCTTTCCGGGATACGCGAACTCCTGACCGGACGTTCGCGGTAATGTGCGTGCTGTCATCAATCTGCAGCTGACCGGAAGCGCTCGATCAGCTTTCAAGAAGCGGGGGTATGGCGCTGAAAAAGCCGCGCCAAAGGCGACTTCGTTCGCTGGCGGCTCGGCTGCTCCACCGGCTATCCCCAAAGTACATCTCGAAAACTTCCAATTCCTCGGCTCCAACACGGTCGTAAAAGCTGAACATAACCGTAGCGGGTAAGCAAGAACCTTTTTCGCGATGTGCATCGATACTCTTGAACCGTTGACCGTTCAGGCTCTCCATCTGCAGGAGGAATCACGCTTCAGGATGGGGCGGAAACATTATCGCGGCAACGTTCACTTGCGTCCTGTTTATTTAGGACGTCGACCGCGGGGAGCGAATGTTGGAGCCCGTAACTGGTCGGCAGCCCGCCGCAGTTTGCCAGCTTCTTTGAAAGCTTGCGAGCGAGCCGTGCCCGGGGGCAGGCTGCGGGCGTACTTGAGCGCGGCTTCGGCTGCGGCATCCACCTGCTCAAACTTGTCGTCATGACTCACTTCTTTACCTTCAGACTCATCTCGACAAGCCGGCCGAGTTTAGTTCCTGTTTGCCTTCATTTCCGTCGGCTCACGATCCGCCTCAGCAACATCGCTATTTCGCCGGAATACCAAGCCGACAACTCACCTAGTACCCGGAATCAGAGCTGAGTGATACGGCGGCCTTTGAACCTTTGAACCGGCGCTGGCTGACCTTTTTTTGATCCAGACGAAGGGCTCGGCGTTGTCGTTGTATGCGTTGACGTGGGCATCGATGTGTTCCTGAAGCTGCCTGAGGCTTATGAAGGAGGTGCCGCCGCTGCCAACAGGACTACCCGTGCCCGCTTCAAATCGCGCTGCAATGTCATCGGTGAGCGACAACACGCCTCAAGCACCTTGCGATCTTTCCTCGAAAGGCGGACTTCACTGGCTTCGGGTATCATCCCGACCTTGAATCACGACTCACGTTCCAAGAAAAGCGGGTACTAGCATCAACCAATGCGGATGTTGAATCGCTGAGAGCACAGCCTATTTGTCGCCTTTCGATTTCGACGCGCTACCGTCCTGAGTCGTTCGCTGCCACTTCGCCCGTTCCGCCAGAGCTCTCGCTAACCTCTTCTCCAAAGCAGCCCGGCGTTCCTCTATCGGGCGATCGAACAAATTACCTCTCGCGTACAGCCCGCGCTCTTCGTCCTGTTCCAGCCGATCGATGTTGCAGTCCTTAAACACGCATCCAGTAAATGCTAACTGCTCTGTGTCTAGGTCGATAAGCAATGTGCATTTCACGAACTCGCAGCTGTCAAAGCGCGTAAAAAGGCTCTTGCCACGAAAATCAAAATACTGGGCGTGGAAGCGTTTCCGCCATATCACACGTTCTTCCGGCAGACGATCCTTGATCACTTCTTCGCCTCTATAATTGGCGGCCGCATCCTTGAGCCTCGCCGGCGCGATTCTGGTTGCCATATTATGCTTTTCACCTCGGCTCTCAATACATATCTATATTAGCGTATACGGGCAGTTTGCGTGCTGGTGAAGTCGATATTGAAGATCATGGCAGCTGAGTGCCATCCGGGCCGCGTTCAGAACGAATTCTGCGGTTCCGACCGAAGCGGGGCGCGACGCCCCACCTGCCGTTGTCGGCACTATCAAGGATTCTCCGCCGCATTAGCCAGGTCGTAAGCGTAGCTCTGCGGCCCTTTTGATTGGCGCTTGACGTCTATTTTGAGCGCGTGGCGCGGCGGCGCTGCTTCCATGTTTCCGACAATGCGTTGACGGCGGCCTCGAGCGCCTTCCGGACGACGACGTTGGGATCGAACTGTTCGGGCCCCCAGAGGCGCATTTGTTCGTGCTCGGGATGGGCGGGGTCACCGATGGCATCGAGGTATTCGGCATAGCCTGGCGCACCGCCGATGTCTTCCGGAGGGCAACGGCCGGCGGCATCGAGCAAGAGGGGAAGACCCTCTGTCGTCGCGTTGTCGAACCATTTTTCGATCTTAATCACATGGTCCCAGCTGTCGCCGAAGTCATAGAGATAGTGGACCGTCTTGGCGCCGGTCTCGCGAACGATATCGCAGGGGCGCGTTTTGCGGGCATCGATCGGTTGGTGGCCGTAATCGTTGTCGGGATCAGGAAGCCCCCAATGGACATCGCCAGCGAAGAACTCGAAGAGGTGACTGTTTGTCCAGCCAAACGCCGCCTGAAGCGTCAGATGCAGCCGGTTAAGGCGCAAGGTGACGGGTACGACAAGGCGACGCACCACCTCCGGCTTCACGTCGTTGAGGATCACCTTGATCCGGACCGCGGTCGTGTTGAGGCTCATGCTGCCAATCTCGGATCGTGGGCATGCATTGTATGGTCGATGCCCAGGGAAGCAGTTCGTCCAGTCGCGCCGCAGGCCAGCCATCGACGAGCTCCGCGAGGACGTCGGAGCGCCAGTGTTCGGCACTGACGCTATTAAGCTGACAGGTCTCGACTAACGAAGCTAGTACCCGGAATCAGAGCTGAGTGATACGGCGGCCTTTGAACCTTTGAACCGGCGCTGGCTGACTTTTTTTGATCCAGACGAAGGGCTCGGCGTTGTCGTTGTACGCGTTGACGTGGGCATCGATGTGTTCCTGAAGCTGCCTGAGGCTTATGAAGGAGGTGCCGCCGCTGCCAACAGGACTACCCGTGCCCGCTTCAAATCGCGCTGCAATGTCATCGGTGAGCGACAACACGCCTCAAGCACCTTGCGATCTTTCCTCGAAAGGCGGACTTCACTGGCTTCGGGTATCATCCCGACCTTGAATCACGACTCACGTTCCAAGAAAAGCGGGTACTCGCCTGCGCGAGTGGGCCTACGCGCAGGCCTATCCACCTCAGAAGAACGCGCCGCCGAGCTGCCACGATGGCTGCACCGTTACAATTTGGCATAGCCCTCACCACGCTGTGAACCTCCTCCGAACTGATGGACACTGTAGTAGGCTCGAAGAGCCAGGAGGTGTCGGATGGAAGGACGTCAACGTCGGTCGTTTACGGACGACTACAAGCGGCAAGCGATCGATCTGGTTGCATCGAGTGGCCGCTCGATCGGATCGGTGGCTAAGGAACTTGGTCTGCGCGATTCCGTGCTGCGGCGGTGGGTGGAGCAACGTGGGGCCAAGCGGGAGCCGACTGCGGCGGCGCGGCGCCCCACAACGCAGGCGACGCTGCCGTTGGCGGACCACGCGGCGGAGATCGCCCGTCTGCAGCGAGAGAACGAGCGGCTGCGCATGGAGCGCGATACTTTAGAAAAGTCGATTGCGATCTTTGCTGGAGTTCAGAAATGAGAGTCCGCTTCATCGAAGATCGCCGCGCCGACTATCCGGTGAGGATCATGTGCGACGTGCTCGGCGTCTCGCCGGCTGGCTATTATGCCTGGCGGGCGCGCCTGGAGAGCCCGCGAGCCGCCGCCAATCGTGAGCTCGTCGATGACATCAAGCGGGCTCACCGCGACACCAATGGCCGCTATGGCAGCCCGCGCGTCTATGCCGAGTTGAGGGCTCAGGGGCGCGGGGCGAGCCGCGGTCGCATCGAGCGATTGATGCGCTACGAGGCGGATTCAAGCGGTCGTCGCAACACTCTGGAGTTGGAGGTTGCGATGAGGATTCGAAAGCGGCGATCGGCACGGTCTGGACAGCGCCGTTACCATCGCCAGGACGACCACCTGTGGCTGGACGGGATGAACAGAGAAGTTTCTGGCGAGCTATTGCTGCCGGGCAAAGCAGCGAAGAAGCTGCGCTGGAAGCCGGGGTGTCACAGCCTGTAGGAACCAGATTGTTTCGAAAGGCGGGCGGCATGCCACCAGCGATGTTCAAATCCTCAGCAAGAGCGCTCTCCGGGCGATACTTATCATTGGTGGAGCGCGAGGAGATTGCGCTTCTCAAGGTGCAGGGCCATTCCTTCCGGGAGATTGGGCGCCGTCTCGGTCGATCCGCCGCGACAATCTCGCGAGAACTGCGGCGCAATGCAGCCACCCGCAGCGGCGGGTTGGAGTATCGGGCGACGACTGCCCAGTGGCATGCGGATCGATCGGCTCGTCGGCCTAAACTGACTAAGCTTGCGCTCAACACAGCCTTGCGCACTTATGTGGAGGAGAGACTTGCCGGCGTCGTCGTGGCCCCGAGCGGCGCTCCTGCTCCTGGTCCCGCGGTTCCCTGGAAGAGTCGCCGGCATGGCCCGCGAAAGGATCGGCGATGGGCCAAGGCCTGGAGCCCTGAGCAGATTGCCCGTCGCCTGCCGATTGACTTCCCGGACGACAAGACGATGCGCATCAGTCACGAAGCCATCTATCAGTCCCTCTTCGTTCAGAGCCGGGGAGCGTTGCGCCGTGAGCTGACGGCCTGCTTGCGAACAGGACGCGTATTGCGGATGCCCAGGGCGCGCGTACGTGCACGAGGCAACAGCTTTGTCTCGCCGGAAATCATGATCAGTCAACGTCCTGCCGAAGCGGCCGATCGAGCGGTGCCGGGACATTGGGAGGGAGACCTCATTCTGGGCCTTGGCAGCTCGGCAATCGGCACATTGGTCGAACGCACGACCCGCCTCACGATGCTGCTGCATCTTCCGCGCCTTGCAGGGCACGGCGAAGCGCCGCGTATCAAGAACGGGCCTGCACTGGCGGGACACGGGGCCGAAGCCGTGCGCGACGCGATTACGCGCACCATCATAACCTTACCCGAACAGCTACGCCGTTCGCTGACCTGGGATCAGGGAGCCGAAATGGCCCAGCACGATCGTCTGAAAATCGATGCGGGTGTCCAAGTCTACTTCTGCGACCCGCAAAGCCCATGGCAGCGTGGTACTAACGAGAACACCAATGGGTTGCTACGTCAGTACTTCCCGAAAGGGACAGACCTGAGCATCCACAGCGCTGACGAAATCGCTGCCGTGGCCGCAGCCCTCAACGCTCGACCGAGAAAGACTCTGGGCTGGAAAACGCCGGCAGAAGCGCTTGACGAGTTGTTGCCGTGAGTGAACATAGTCGGTGTTGCGACGACCGCTTGAATCCGCCCGATACGCCTCGGCGGAGTATCGCAAGATGATCCAGTCCGCCGGCTTCCGCGCCTCGATGAGCCGCAGGGCCGATTGCTATGACAACGCTCCGATGGAGAGCTTCTTCCATTCCATACGCTCAAAACCGACCTCGTCCATCATCAGCATTATGCAACACGTGAGGAAGCCAAGCGTGATATCTTTGCTTACATTGAGGGCTTTTACAATCGAACGCGTCGCCACTCGGCCATTGGATATCTCAGCCCGATCGAGCTGGAGCTAGAAGCAGCTTAACCCCGTCCATTTTTTCGGGGGAAGATCACTGGGCTGTCCCAGAACTGCCGTTTACATTTAACATTCTGGCTTGTACCCAACGCGTCATATTTAGCGCTCCGGGTCTCCCAAAAAATGCGTCGCCCCGGGGGCGGGCAAGTCGCGTACGATGTCATGCCGTCCAGACGAGCGCTGAACCAGATTTCATACTGGGCTAGGTCGCGCACGTTGACGCATCGAGTTTCCCCATGGGGAATCGGTCCCGCGGTTCGGTATCCAATACTAGTGTCGACGTACATAAACACCTCGTTTTCTGCCGTACGATTGCGCACACAAACCTTTTTTACCGGTCCAAACAACTTTAATGCTAATGCCGGTTGGGCAGGGCACAATAAGCTCAACCCAATGCTGAGGATTGCGGCAGCTCGACCCAGCCATCGAGGATACTTCCAGGTATTGCATGCCCGCCGCTCCGCTAAACTGCTTTCACAGAGCTGGGTTAAGTGGAGTTTGGCCGCGGCATTATTATTGATAAGGTCGATCAGTCGCTGGATCAGCGTCATTTTGGTCTCTGCACTTCGTTGTGAGCGGGAATTAGAGAACAGCCGGCGCTGGTGCTCGTTCGCCTCACGTGTCGCAATACGATGGCTCCTAGTTTGGCGGCAGTGTCTTTGATCTTTCGTCAGCTGCTGGTATCGCATGGCTCTTTGATAGCTCCATTGCAAGGTGGACGAGGAATCACGTCACGGTGGATTCACTCTGCACGTTTGCTCTGGCGTCTCCGATGATCCGATCGAGAGCCTGCCAGTCTTGTTGTGACTATCGTTCGTGTTACGCGTTCGCATCTAAGATTACTGCACAAGGCGTGCCACGCACCGCGCGAAAGAAAAAACCTTTTGATACAAGGTGGTCATCCGCGCCAGCTATGTCGCACTTCCGACATCGTCGCACATCGGACACCGTCAAGCGGCAATGATGTTGTCTGCGGCGGCGCGAAGCGCACCGCTCGTCTGCGTGCCGTTCACGGCCCTTTGTGACAGAGTGATCGACGCATCAGCGTCGTTCTAGTCGAACAATCTCTAGTACTTCTGCACAGTAAGCGTAGCTTTGCGGCCCTTTTGATTGGGGCTTGACGGTTATGTTAGCCGCGTGCTGCGCCGACGCGGCTTCCAGCCTCCGGACAATGCGTTGACGGCGGCCTCGAGCGCCTTCCGGACGACGACGTTGGGATCGAACCGCTCCGGGCCCCAGAGGCGCATATGTTCGTGCTCCGGATGAGCGGGGTCGCCGATGGCATCGAGGTATTCGGCATAGCCTGGCGCACCGCCGACGTCTTCTGGAGGACAACGACCGGCGGCCTCGAGCAAGAGGGGAAGCCCCTCTGTCGTCGTGTTGTCGAACCATTTTTCGAGCTTGATCACATGGTCCCAGCTGTCGCCGAAGTCATAGAGATAATGGATCGTCTTGGCTCCGGTCTCTTGAACGATATCGGAGAGCCGCGCCTTGCGGGCATCGATCGGCTGGGGGCCAAAATCACCGTCGGGATCAGGAATCCCCCAACGGACCAGCCGAACGCCGCCTGAAGCGTCAGGTGCAGCCGATCAAGGCGCAGGGTGACGGGTGCGACAAGGCGACGCATCACCTCCGGTTTCACGTCCTTGAGGGACACCTTGATCCGGACCGCGGTCGTGTTGAGGCTCATGCCGCCAGCCTCGGATCTTGTACATGCATCGTGTAGGTCGACGCCCAGGGAAGCAGTTCGTCCAGTCGCGCCGCAGACCAGCCATTGACGAGCTTCGCAAGGACGTCGGAGAGCCAGTGCTCAGCGCTGACGCTATTGAGCTTACAGGTCTCGATTAGCGAAGCTAGTACTGCCCAACTCTCGGCGCCCTCGTCGCAACCGGCAAAAGGGAGTTCTTGGCGTTGAGCTTGATCGGCCGCATGGCACGCTCGACCGCATTCGTGTCCATCTCGATGCGCCCGTCATCAAGGTAGAGGAGTCCGTCCCAATGACGCAGCGCATAACGCAAAGCCTTTGCCGTGTCGCTCTTCTGTGCAAGGTGATCAAGCGTTGCCTCAAACCACTGCTTCAAGGCTGCAGCCAGAGGCAGGGCATGCGCTTGTCGGCCCGCGCGGCGCTCGGCATCAGATCGGCCGCGGAGTGCCTTCTCGACCGCGTAGAGCTGGGCGATGCGCTCGAGGGCCTCGCGGGCAACCGGCGCCGGCGCCGGCGAAGCCTCGCGCTCGATCTTCACAAACTGGCGCCGTAGATGCGACCAGCAGAAGGCGAGCGTGCCGGACAGGGCATCCGCACGCGTCTCTCGGGTCATGGTCTTGTAAGCCCCATAGCCATCGCAATGGATGATGCCGCGGTAACCCTCAAGCAGCCTCAAGCCATGAACGGCGCCGCGGCCCGGTGCATAGGCGTAAACCACGCCAGGTGGGTCAGGTCCGGCCCAAGGCCTGTCATCGCGCGAGAGCGCCCAGAAGTAGCCGGTTTTGGTCCTGCCGCGCCCCGGATCCAGGACCGGCGCCGGGGTCTCATCGACACAGAGCTGCGGGGACGCGAGCAGCAGCTCGCGCAGACGATGCCACAAGGGCTTCAATTCCTGGGCGGCATAGCCGACCCAGAAGGCGAGCGTGGAACGGTCGATGGCGATACCGTGCGTCGCCAGCATCTGTGCTTGGCGATAAAGCGGCAAACGCCAATGATACTTGGCGTCAATCACATGCGCGACCAGCCGCTCGGTGGGCAGTCCCCCCTTGATCAATCGTTCGGGCGCGGCGTGCTGGAGAACGACGCCATGACAGGCGCGGCAGGCCAGTTTGGGCCGGCGGGTCACGATCACCCGGTATTGCACCGGAACGACGTCAAGCCTCTGGCTCTCATCGCGGCCAATCTCAACGAGATCGCCTTTGCAGGACGGGCAGCAGGTTGCAGCCGGCAGCAAGGTTTCGACGATGCGCGGCAAATGCTCCGGCAGCTGACCACGATTGGCCCTGCGCTTGGCAGTTCTCTTCTCGCAGGCTTTGGGATTGGCGCGGTCCTCGGCTGCTTCGAGAGCCGCGACGGCCTGATCGATATCCTCCAGAACAAGCTGAAGTTGATCAGCGTCCAACTTTTCCGACGATCGACCGAACTGCGCATCGTTCGCAAGCTTGAGCAACCGCTCGAGCCTGGCGCAGCGATCCAGCAGAGCCGCGGCAAAGACACGCAGCTCGGCTGGATCGCTCGGCAACTCGTCAGGCAAATCACTCATCGGCCTGAGTCTGCCATGCTTCGCGCCCCGATGCAGCGAAGATTTGTATCTTTACGCAAGTGCTTTCGGTTGTGGGACTCGAGGCGCGTGCATGCGTGCGCGTTCATCCGCATCACGCCGTCAACAACAGGTGGCCACTTGAAGCCGCCGCCCTCAAGCCGCTTCCAATACAGCACAAGGCCACTGCCATCCCACACGACGATCTTCACCCGATCGGCGCGCTTCGCGCGGAAGACCACCGCCACGCCCTTCATCGGGTCATGGCCCAGCGCCTCCTTCGCCAAGAGTGCCAAGCCATCCGCACCCTTCCTATTATGTGGTGCACCACATAATAGAGAGCGTTTTTAGATTGGCGGCGCGTGGTTCGGTATCCAACACGATCAGTCGCGAGTGGCGCCGGTAATCTAAAAACGTGTTGGACGAAGCCGCGGGCACGCCGCTGCAGCTATGGGTGTTGAATCACTGCGCCGTTATTTGTGAACGTCGTGATCTGGACTGGAGACAAGTCCAAAGCGGACATTATCACGAAAGTACTGGGTGGAAGCGACATCTGGGAAGCGAAGTAGCCTGAAAATGCGAAGCGCCGGAGGTTTGACGTCGGAAGAACGACAACAGGGCATCTATCGGCTGCCACGGCGGCCGAAAATGGAAGCTGGCGGTTCTTGGTTGATCGAGGTCTCGCATCAAGAAGTGTCCGGTGAACGAGCGGCACTGAACGAACCTGGCTGCAAGACCTCGACGCACACCATGTGGCCTTGATGACAGGATGGACATTGACGCAAGGAAGCGGCATTGCAGCGCTCAGGCTTCTCGGGGCAATCGGACCGCTCTTCCGGCTCCGAATGAGCATCGGCGGATATCATTCCAAGCAGTTCACGGCAGCGAGCGAGCTTTTGCTTGCGGTAGCGGTTACCCAGAAAACCATAGTAACGAATACGTTTGAAGCCTTCGGGCAAGACATGGATAAGGAAACGCCGAATGAACTCCCGGCGTCCAGCGTCATTACTTTCTGCTGGCTTCCGTGGCGGTAATCCTTCCATCGAAAGCGTACTTTGCCGTCTTCGATATCGATGACACGGCTGTTGCTGATCGCTAACCGATGCGTATAGCGGCCGACATAGTGGACAACCTGTTCGGCGCTGCCAAATGGCGGCTTGGCGTAGATAACCCAATTGATTCTGCGGACATCGTTCAGATACCGCTGAAATGCAGCCGGATCACGAAACTGTTCCAGCGACGAGAAGAATTGTAGCTCGCCGGTATCGAACGACTTTGCAAGGCGCTGAGAAATAGGCGCCGGAACAGACGGGAAAGCACGGCCACGGGAAGAAAGAAGCCGGGCCGGCACGCGATCCAGCGGCTGCCATCCGGGGACAGTCCACCTCCAGGAACGACGCAATGGAGATGGGGATGGTGAAGGAGGTTCTGGCCCCAAGTATGAAGGACAGAAAAGAATCCGATCTCCGCACCGAGGTGCTTGGGGTCGGCAGCGATAGTCCGCAAAGTCTCTGCAGCTGTGCGGAACATTATATCGTACACGGTGCCGGCATTCTGGAATGCGATCGCTGCGATTTGGTCGGGTATGGTGAAAACAACGTGAAAATACTGCGTATCGAGAAGCTCCGCTTGTCGGGCCTCGATCCATTCTGCCCGCGCGAGCGATTGGCACTTGGGGCAGTTTCGCGAGCGGCAGCTATTATAGGAGACCCGCCGCTCTCCGCAGTGATCGCACTGCTCGACATGGCCACCGAGCGCGGCCGTTCGGCAGCGCTCGATCGCCGTCATTGCTGCACGCCGTTCGGTCGATAGAGACCTGCAGTGCTGCTCGCGCCAGGCAGCACCATAGCGGCGGAAGATATCCGCCACTTCCGGACCTGAGCGTCCCATGGGGCCGCCGTCAGAAATGTTCAGGCGGCGGCGGTGGTGGTGCCTTAGGGATTGGGCGCGGCAGCAGCTCCAGCGGGCTAGTCGCCGCGCAGACTTTGTTCGTGGCTATCCGGAGATATTGCGCGGTCGTGGACAGGCTGCGATGGCCAAGCAAGAGCTGGATGGTGCGAAGATCGGTGCCGGCCTCGAGTAGATGAACGGCGAAGGCATGCCGCAGCGAATGCGGCGTCACGGGCTTGGCAAGGCCCGCTAACCGATGCGCCTTGCTGCAGGCGTCCTGCACCGCGTTGGTCGATATCGGCTCGTTGGGGATACCGCCGGGAAACATCCACGTCCTCGGCCGGACGGCGCGCCAATAGTCGGTCAGTGTCTCCAGCAACCGTGCCGAGAGCATGACGTAACGGTCCTTCTTCCCCTTGCCTTGATCGACGCGTAGCACCATCCGCTGTCGGTCGATGGCCCCCGGCTTTAGGCGTATCGCTTCGGAAATGCGCAGACCGGCGGCGTAGCATGTTGTCAGGATCACTTGATGCTTGAGGCTCTCCACGCAGCCGAGGAAGTGCAGCACCTCTTCGGGGCTGAGGATGACGGCGAGTGTCTTGGGCGCCTTTGGACACGGAATGATGACGTCGAAATCCCATTCGAAGCCGAGCGTGACACGGTACAAGAAACGGAGCGCTGAGACGGTCACGTGGATCGACTTCGGCGCCAACTTCTTCTCGTTCGTCAGATAGACTTGGTAGGCGCGGACATCTTCCGGCCCAAGCAAAGCCGGCGACTTTGCAAAATGGCGGGCGAACTGCGAAACCTGCAGCAGATAGGAATCCTGCGTATGCGGTGACAAGTTGCGGATCTGCATGTCGTTTATCATGCGTAACCGAAGCGGGGTCATTGAAGGCTCCTTGGCAAAAAACGAAAACTGCTCGAGGGCAGCAACGCCATCTTGCTCGAAGCCAAGCCTATGAACGCTGCAAATTACGTCTCACCATCGGACGCCAAAGCAGTTACAGTTGCTTCAGCCGCATTCCTTCATCCGACGATGGGCCACTCTTGCCGAGAGTTCTGCCGCGGAGCGGCTTCGTCGTGTGCCGGGCATGCTCAATAGCTCGGAAGTGAAAGTCTTCCACCCAACCTGATGGAGGTGAAGGGTTAGTGAAACGCAAGGGCTGCCGTCGCGAGGTGGGGTCTGAAGGAAGCGTGGATCAAAGGCGCGAGCCGATGAACAAAAACCGGATATGAGGCGCAAGCATCGGACGAGCGGGCGACACATCGCGAAGTCCAAATCCATCAAGGATGCGAAGCGTAGATCCGGCGGTTGTGCACCGAAGGCGATTGAGCTTACCCCGGGAGATCTGCCCGGTGTCGCCCTCGGGCGACTAAGACGGCCGTGAGGCCGTCTGACCGCCGGGCAGAAGTCAGCTGAGGGCGTATTAGGTCAGGCTGTCGGCAAAGCTATTGAGGCACTCCAAGGCCGAAAGGCGGAGAAACAGATAGGCGAAGCCGGAAACGATGGCTGAAGGCCCAAACGATTGAGAGAGCAAGTAGGACTGGCATCTCGTGAATAGAAAGCGGCAGAACAACCAGCAAGCGCTGGCCTTGGAACCGAAGGAGTGGGGTGAAGCCCCGGCGCGCGGCGACGAGGAGACCGAACCATTCATGGCGAAATCAGCCACCGAAAGCTCGACTTTCACAGAACAACTAATGGAGGAGGTGTGCGACCGAGAGAACCTCGAAAGAGCGTGGAAGCGTGTTAAAAGGAACAAAGGAAGCCCTGGCGTTGATGGGATGACCATCGAAGACGCGAAGGCTTTCCTGCTTGAGCACTGGCCAAACATTCGGTCTCAACTGCTTGACGGAAACTATCGGCCGCAGCCGGTTAAGCGGGTAGAAATCCCGAAGCCGGACGGCGGGATCAGAAAACTCGGCGTCCCCTGTGTCGTCGACCGCCTGATTCAACAAGCCATGCTGCAAGTTCTCCAAGAGCGATGGGATCCGACGTTTTCGGAGCACAGTTTCGGATTTCGGCCGGGGCGGTCCGCCCACCAGGCTGTAGCCCAGGCACAGCGTTACGTCGCCGATGGCTACAACGTAGTGGTTGATCTCGATCTGGAAAGATTTTTCGACCGAGTTAACCACGACATCCTGATGTCGCGCGTCGCCGCACGAATACCTGATAAACGCGTGCTCAAGCTTATCCGGGCATTCCTGAATGCCGGGATATTGGAAGATGGTTTGGTCCGACCGGTGGACGAAGGGACCCCGCAAGGCGGTCCGCTCTCGCCCTTCCTCAGCAATATCATGCTCGACGACCTCGACAAGGAATTGGCTCGACGTGGTCACCGGTTCTGCCGTTACGCGGATGACTGCAACATCTATGTTCGCAGGCTCCACGCCGGCGAAAGGGTGAGGGCCTCGATAAGCCGGTTCCTGACCAACAAGCTCCGCTTGAAAGTCAACGAGGCCAAGAGCGCGGTGGCGCGACCCGAGGAACGTAAATTTCTCGGATTCAGCATTGCGAATGACGGGAGCGAGCGACGCATTGCGCCAAAAGCTCTCGACAAATTCAAAGACCGAATCCGGGAGATCACATGCCGGACGCGAGGGACCAGTTTGCAACAGATGATCGCAGACCTCACGCCATACCTCACCGGATGGCGCGGGTACTTCGGCTTCTGCCAGACCCCGCGCGTGCTCACAAACCTGGAAGCCTGGATCCGCCGGAGATTGCGAATGTATCTCTGGCGGCAATGGCGGAACGGGCATAACCGATTCACGGAGCTTCGCCGCCTCGGCATCGCGAAGTTCGCCGCATCGGTCGCTGCCGGTTCACCGACGGGACTCTGGCGCATGTCCGGACACCCGGCGGTTCAACACGCCCTACGAAATCAGGTGTTCGATTCTCTTGGTCTCCCCCGAATCTTCATGCCTGTGCCGGTTTAACTCGATCGAACCGCCGTGGTACGGACCCGTATGCCCGGTGGTGTGGGAGGGGTGGCGTCGAAAGACGTCCCCCTATCCCGATCAATTCCTGAAGTCGACAGGTTGGGTCGCCACGTAAATCATGAGGCTCGCGGGCAGCGTCAGCATGAACGTCACAAGGCTGCTTCCGGCGACCCGGAGGGCTCCGTGGCCGCCGGTAACGCTGATTCCGACACCACCGGCACGAACGACAGTGTGTCAGCCGAAGCCGGCAGCACCAATTGACCTAAGCGCGCCCGACGCCGCCAGTCATGTACCTGCTGCGGCCGGCAGCCATGGCGACGGGCGACATCTGTGACAATTGCCCCCTGCTCGAGGCTTTCCGCGGCAATCTGGGCCTTCAAATCATCCGGCCACCGCTTTCGACCTGCGCCAGCATACACTTCGATACGCGGTGACAACGGTCGTCTTGTGTCGTCCGAATGGTCGTCCATTATGAGCACCCTTGCCGAAGGTGACTCTTCTAGCGGTGCTCTCAGGTCTGCGCTCAAACAATCTGAAGAGCCTCGGCGCCACGCTTACGCCAGGTCGGCATGGAATAAAATGTCAGCGCGAGCGTGGGAGGCGGACAATGGGACAGAAGATGCGCGCTTCAAAAGGCCAAAGTACCGTGGACACGCAGCGTTTAGGAGACTGTCAACAGAGCTCGAGACGCTAAAGCGGCAAGTCCGTGTGACTGAAGCCGTAAAATCCAGGAGGTTGCGTCAATTGTACCCCCGCGCTAATGCAACCGTCTCTCCGAATTACGACTTTTGAAACCGAAGTAACGCAATAAAGACCACCCGGAGGCGATCTCTCTGCGACTAATTGGATTTCTGCTTTGGAGTGCTTAAGGCAATCATTGCTTCGCCTAGACCTCGAAGCGCTGTCCGGCTCAAGGGAAATCCCACCTGGGCATCACCAAATCGCACAATGAGATCTTCATGGTTTGCAAGCCGACTTGGACCAAGGCCTATTGTAGACACTTCAATTTCAGGCCAGGTCGAGGACTGTTCCACGCCGCTGATCAAAGCTCCGCCCGTTCGCTGAAAGGCAAGAATGGCAATTTGCATGAACTGCTGAATTGCAAGACCCATTTGTTCGGACTCCATTTCAACACTTCCACAGCGTCGACCTTTGCTCACGAGCGCTATTTCGATCTTTCCATTGGGAAGGCAATTGGTGATCAACCCGTTTGTCATTCCCGGAGGCACGTCGCTTGCCATTTCAGGTCAATCAATCGCGATGTCACTCGATTGGGATCGAGGGCTGCTTCTTCGTTTCTTGCGACCTTTCCATTAATGATCGGATCATTGCGCCTTTCGGTGCAGCGTCTTCGGAGCCGCTCGCCACGTTTTCGGGTGTACATTTTGCCGTTGGAGGATTTCCGCACTGTCGCGCCAGCGCTTCCCAGCCCACACACTTCCCGGAGCTGTCGCCGCATGCTGGTGAGGGCTGGCTCGCAACACATCACAGACAGCGTAAGGATAGGCGACGCTCGCACCGGCAACTTCATTTGAATGCCCCCAGAGCCATTGTCATCCAAGAGCAACTTGAAGTGGAGGGCAACCCCACAAACCTACGGATCCCTACAAGACGATCGATTTTTGACCAAATCAGTGAGGGTCTGTCCGCGGAATTGGAAAGCCGGACAGCTCCCGTTGGCGCGGGTCTGCCGCTCCGCGCGAGCCTTGGCGGGCAACCTCACCCGGCTGTAATGCTGGGGGCGGTGCGCCATGTCGGAGCGAAAGCTTAAAAGTCATCGCTCTGTCTCTGAGGCAGCTTTCCAACCTCGGCTGCACGCGTGGAAAGCCCCAGCACAGCGCCCTAGCGCCCCAGGCGCCGTTCAATTGTCTTCACGTCCAGTGATTCCGACCAGTCCCGCCGCTGCAGAGCGTGGAGTAAAAGCGACCCAGAACCATCCTGAGGTCGATTCTGAAGGCGGGGCTGTAATTAGTAGTAGGTCAGTTAGGCCATCGCGGGTACCGCAACGGCCTCCCCACTCGCAGCCGATAACGCGGACGATGAGGTCATAGTTGCCGCAAGAAGTTCAGCAAGCCTTTCTCAGCAGCCGTACAGACGAGGCGGATGCGGGGCACCCGCGGCCGGGTCGTTCGAAAAGATACACCGCCGGGCTCGAAATGCGTTGTCCCGGCGGCGCCTCGTCTCAAACCGGGGCTTTGATCATCCGTCACGCTTCCAGCAGTGGCGATAATGTTGCCACGATGCGTTCGAAGCCGAGCAAAGTGCTGAGAACAAAAAGGGAATATACAGCCAAGTTAAAAGTTAGAAGGAGCAAACTGTCTGGAGGTACGAAACTGGCGGACAATATCAGAAAGGACCCCGAACACTGGGTTTCCGGCGATGATCCGATGACCGCGGCGCAGGCCTCTTACCTGAAAACCCTCAGTGAACAGGCGCACAAGCCCGATCCGACCGGGAAGCAGCTTACCAAGGCCGAAGCATCCGAGCTGATCGAGCAACTGCGTGAAGAGGCTGGGGTTGAGAAGTAGCCAGATGGTCAACAGCCTGCCGGCACAGTGGACAAGCGGAAGCTCCTTCAGGTGCGAATCCCAGCCCTGTGCTAGCTGTGGAACCTCAAGAGGTTGTCCTCGGAGTAGGCGAAGACGCCTGATGGGCGTGCTTGCCTTCAGGCTACCATGGGTCGATGCCAGTTGTAGCGATGAAGCCAGGTGATTAGCTCAGCGGTTCGCTGGTCTGAGTTCTGGTAGGCTTGCGCATAAGCCCATTCGCGAAGCGCGGTTTGTATGAAGCGCACGGCTTGCGGTCGGCGATCCCGGACAGCAAATCGATGAGATCAGCAAACGGAATGACTTACTGTCGCTGACGCGTAGCCAGCGGCGGTTCTTATGATGAGTGATGACAAGGACTCCGTGCCTCCGGCTGTTGTCTTCAGCAAGCTGGGTCCTCAGAGCGTCTTCAAGATCGCGTGCGCTCCAGTCTGTTCCACCATGTTTGACTTCAATCGCGACCTGGGTCGGTGAAGATGTGGACGCAATATTGGTGTCGGACTTATCACGAACGGCAATCTCAGGCTCACGAAACGCGTGGAAACGGCCGCGTGCGCGCGAGTTCATCTGCTTGGCGAGCATTCCTGTACTTCTTCGTCTTTGGCACTGCTCCAGCAGTGCGCGGGAATTGAAGTCACCTTTCGTCAGAGGTTTTCTTCCGGAGAGCATGTCACGTTAAAAAAAGAGAAGAGTGGGCATAAGATGCTGAACTACAAGGAAACGCGTCGACGTCTGAACGCTAGTCTAGCTGCCTTGCCGCGCCGTGAGGCTCGTTTCTTGTAAGCGATTGTACGAATTCTTCCAGGGTTGGCTGCGGCGTAGTTTGTAGCTTATGAAGCTCTTCGGGCTTCAGTTTCGTATAGCGCCGCAGCGTGCGCCAGTCCTTGTGGCCAGTGACCAAAGCGACTTTTTCAATCGGTAGTCCTGCTTCGAAAAGGCGGCTCGTGCCTTCATGACGCAGATCATGAAAATGCAGATCCTCGATCTTCAACTCGTCGCAGGCTCGCGTGAATGCCGCGCTGACTGAACGGTGGTTATACGGGAATACCCGACCCTTACCTCTGGTGACGATGCGCTGCTGGAGCATGATTTCCCACGCATCGTAGCCCGTCAGATTGAGAAGCGGGACTTTTTGATCGTTGCCATCCTTCACTCGAGGATCCTTGCGATCACGTATGACAAGGATCCGATTTTTCATGTCGACGTCGGACCAGTCGGGCCGGCAAATTTCCTCTTGCCGCATTGTTGTCGCAACAGCGTACCGAACGATGCGGCCCATTGGAATAATCTGTCGGCGATTGCTCTCGAAGTACTCAATGAGCTCATCAAACTCGTCTTGAGTTGGCCGACGGTCTCGCTCGTCCGATTTCCCGACAAGACCCAAATGCTTCATCGCAAAGCGCGCTAAGCGAACCTCTTCGGCCGAGACCTCAATGCCGTGAACGGCTGTAGCATGCGTGACGACAGTTCTGATGAAGGCGAAATCGATTGCGAGTGTGGCTGGCCCCGCGCCTTGCTTCGCTCGCTTGCGGCCAAACTCGATAAGTCGCTCGCGGTTGAGGTGAGTCAACTTCACCGTTCCCAAGCTCTCCTTGAGCGCCTCCAGGACGGCCGCCTTGGATCGGCGGGGAGGGCGGCCGACCTCCTTCATATCGTCTATGTGAATGTCGATGAGATCACCGAACGTGCGAACCCGGAGGGTCGCTCGCGGTTTTGGTGAACCGCTACGGTCGATATTGCGCTCAATGTCGAGCGCCCATTCCTCGCCATCCTTCCGGCGGCGAAAGGTCTCTGCTACGTAACGGTTCTTCCTACGGACCTGGACGCGCCAGTTCCCGGATCGCAACTGAGTGAAGCTGGCCATCGCCGTGTGCACTCCCCAATTCGTGTGCGCTACGTGTGCACTGAGAGGTCAAAACGGGTACAAACGTGTGCAATTTCGGCTAGTTTGGAGTACACACGTTCATGTTTCATCCTATTGAGAGCATAGGGTAAATCATTGAAATCGCAAGACTATCGCTTTTCTGTGGCACCGATGATGGACTGGACCGACCGGCATTGCCGCGTATTCCACCGTCTGATGAGTGCTCGCGCGCGGCTTTATACGGAGATGCTGACGACCGGCGCCATCATTCATGGCGACCGCAAGCGGCTGCTTGGCTTCGATTCAAGCGAGCATCCGGTGGCGCTGCAACTCGGCGGATCCGATCCCACCGATCTCGCCACCGCGGCGAAGATCGGCGAGGATTTCGGCTATGACGAAATCAATCTCAATGTCGGCTGCCCGTCCGACCGGGTGAAGGACGGCCGCTTCGGCGCGTGCTTGATGGCAGAGCCGGCGCTGGTCGCCGAGGGCGTCGCCGCCATGAAGCGCGCGGTGCAGATTCCCGTCACCGTCAAATGCCGGATCGGAATCGACGACCAGGACGCCGAAGTGGCGCTCGACGTGCTGGCGCGCGGCGTGGTCGCGGCGGGCAGCGACGCGCTGATCGTGCATGCCCGAAAGGCCTGGCTCAACGGATTGTCGCCCAAGGAAAACCGCGACATCCCGCCGCTCGATTACGACAGGGTCTATCGGCTCAAGGCGGCGCTGCCGGATGTGCCCGTCATCATCAATGGCGGCATCGGCAGCATCGCGGAAGCGAAGCAGCATCTCGACCATGTCGACGGCGTGATGCTGGGGCGGGCGGCCTATCAGGAGCCGTGGCGCCTGCCGGATGTCGACCCGGAACTGTTCGGCGAGGCAGCGCCGTGCGCCACCATGAAGGACGTGTTCGAAGCGATGTTGCCTTACATCGAAGCGCAACTGGCGCAGGGCACTAAGCTTCATGCGATGACGCGGCATTTCGTCGGCGCGTTTCACGGCGTGCCCGGCGCGCGCGCCTTCCGCCGCCATCTGGCGGAGAAGGGTGTCAAGCCAGGCGCCGACGCCAATGTGCTGCGCGAGGCCATCGCGCTGGTTGAGGACCGCGCCGCCGAGCCAGTGGCGGCCTAAGTTTTCGGCGTGTCGCCGCGCCAGGCGCGCGCGATCAGCTCGCGGATCGCCTCCCGCTCGACCGGGCGCGGATTCCAGTAGGGGTTCTTCACGGCGAGGTCGGCGGCGTGATCGATGCCACTCTCGGGCATGCCGATCTCGCGCAGCGACGTCGGCACGGCGAGCTTTCGCGCCAGGTCCTGCAGGCCGAGTGCGGGATCTTGCAGGTCGAGCGCCGTGGCGATCCGCGCCATTGCATCGGGTGTGGCCGGCGCGTTGTAGGCGAGGGCGTGCGGCAGGATGACGGTGTGGGTCTCCGCATGCGGCAGGTTGAACGCGCCGCCGAGCGTATGGCAGAGCTTATGATGCAGCGCCATGCCGACCGCGCCAAGGCAGATGCCGCTGAGCCAGGCGCCATGAAGCGCATCGGTGCGCGCGGCTCTATCGCCCGGCTGCGCGCAGATCTTCGGCAGCGCCAGCGCCAGCATGCGGATGCTTTCCTGTGCCATCAGCGAGATCAGCGGGTTGCGATCCCGCGCGTAAAGCGCTTCGACCGCATGCGCGATCGCATTGATGCCTGACGTTGCCGACAATTTGGCCGGCATCGTCATGGTGAGATCGACGTCGTAGATGACGGTTTCGGGCAGAATTTTCGGGCTCGACTGCGTGGTCTTGACGCCGCCGCTGGTCTGGCCGACGACCGGCGTCATTTCCGAGCCGGCATAGCTGGTCGGCAGCACGATCTGCGGCAGGTCGGTGCGTAGCGCAATCGCCTTGCCGAGGCCGGTGGTCGAACCGCCGCCGATCGCGACGAGACAATCGGCTTGCATGTCGCGCACGGCTTCCATCGCCCGTTCGGTTACTTCGACGGGCGTATGCATAACGGCTCCGGTAAAGACGCCGGCAAAGTGTTCGCCGATCATCTGCCGGATGTCAGCGATCAGGTCCTTCTGCCGCGGCGTCGCCAGCACGAGGGCGCAGGTGGCGCCGAGATGGGACAATTCGTCGGGCAATCGGCGCAGCGTGCCGCTGCCGAATACCACCCGCATCGGCGCATTCTGGTAGACGAAGTCCTGCATGGTCGCTCCTTGCGGACGAAGGGTCCGGCCCCGGGACGCCGGAGCCGGATTTCCCGCAACGGCCATCCTGCCTCAAGAGGCCGGTTGCGCAACCTTGCGCAAGGGCGCCGTCTCTTCAAGGCTGCTCGCAGGCGCGCCCGCCGGCCGCCGGGCGAGCAGGATAATCCCGCCGGCGGCGATCGCCGAGATGCCGATCGACAAGAACATCGGCGTCGGACTCTGGTAGATCTGCTGCAGCGCGCCGGCGACGAACGGCCCGAGAATGGCCCCGACCCGCGCGACCCCGAGTTCCATGCCAACAGCAGTGGCGCGCACGCCGGTCTCGTAGGACGCCGCGGTGAAGTTGTTCAGCACGAACTGCGCGCCGATGATGCAGAAGCCGGCGGCCGCAACGGAAGTGATGTTGACGATGTGATCGTTGAGCATCACCAGGGAGAGCACCGCGACGCCGCCGATCGCCCACCAGATCGCGATCAGCCCGCGGCTGTAACCGGTCCGGTCGACGAAATGGCCGAGCACAAGACCGCCGACGAACGACATGATCTGCATCAGCGCGCCGAAGCCGAAGCTTGCGGCAAAGGTCTCGCCACGCTGCATCATGACGGTCGGAATCCAGCCTGACAGGCCGAAGATGCAGAACAGGCTGAGGAACGCCGACGCCCAGATCGCCAGCGTGGTCCGGCGATATCTGGGCTGAAGCAGCGCCGCAACCGAATTGAGCGGCTTCTCGGCTTGCCCGACGGCAATCTCGGCTGAGGCATAAACACTTGCGCGCTCGGGCCGAAGCCTTGTGAGCATGTCGCGGATTTCATCGATGCGGCCCTGCAGGGCGAGAAACTTCGGCGATTCCGGCAGCATCAGGTGCATGAAGGGCAGCAGCAGGAACGACAGCGAGCCGATCCAGTACAGCGACGCCCAGCCGAACACCGGTGTTGCGAATACGCCGGCGACGCCGGCGAGCGTTCCGCCGAGCGCCCAGCCGAGCGCGACGCCCCACAGCGCGAACGTGTTGGCGACACGCCGCGGCGCCAGCTCGTTGATATAGGTGGTCGCGAGCGGCAACAGTACGCCAAGGCCGATGCCGGTCAGAAGCCGAAGGATGCAGAACGACAGGAACGAATTCGCCAGGATTGCCGTCAGCAGCGTGAAGATGCTGGTGATCCAGAGGCCGCCGAGCAGGGTGCCGCGGCGGCCGAGGCGGTCGGCGATGATGCCATGGATCGCGGCCCCCAAGAGGAACCCGACCAGGCCGCTGGAGATCAAGAGGCCTGCCTGGCCGGCCTGAAGCCCCCAAGGCTTTGCGACGTAATGAATGACGTAAGCCGGATTGAACGTGTCATATCCGTCGAACAACGTGAGCAATCCCATGACGGCGCCGAGGCGCCAATGAAATTTGCCGACCTTGGCTTCAGCGAGCTCTTCATGAAGATCGATTGCCTGCGCGGCCATTTCCATTCCCTCCCAAGACGTTCGTTGGTGTCGTTGTGACGCCGCTTATTCCGCGGCTTGATGAAGGCTGTGCCCGGCGATGGCATCGTGGGCCAGATCGAGCTTGAACAGGTCGATGGCGTTGCGCCGGCCGATCTTGCGCCGATCATTGTCGCTGATGCTGGCGCTGTTGAACCAGTCGGAGGCATGATCGACGTTTTCGAACGGCCAGTCGACCGAGAACAGGATGCGATCCGATCCGATCTCGAGAATGGAATCGATCAGCGTCTGCGTGCGGAAATTGCCCGACGTGGTCAGGAAGAAGTTGGCGTTGAAATAGTCGCAGATTTTCTTCTTCGCCTTGTGCTTCGGCGGTGCCTTGACCCAGCCATTGCGGTGATCGACGCGCCACATGCTGTAGGGCAGGCCTTCGCCCATATGGCCGAGGATGATCTTCAGCTTCGGATAGGCGTCGAACAGGCCCGATCCCATCAGGCGCAAGGCATGCACCGCGGTCTCCTGTCCGAACGCCCAGGTCGGGCCCATCAGCCAGGGATGTCCGTCATAGATCGCGCAGTCCTGCGGCAGCGGGTTGCGCGGGTGCAGGTAGAAGGGCAGGCCGGTTGCTTCCATCTTGGCCCAGAACGGCCAGTATTGCGGCAGGTCGTAATAGACCGGGCGTTTGCCGTCGCCGATTTGCGAGAAGCCGTTGACCAGCGCGCCGCGGAAGCCGAGCGTTGTGATGCAGCGATCGAGCTCATTGATGGCGAGATCCGGGTCCTGCATCGGCAACGCGGCAAAGGCCTGAAAGCGCGAGGGCCGTTTGGCGACCTGCTCGGCCAAGAAGTCATTGGCCCGGACCGCGATCTCGCCAGCGCGTTTGGCGTCGGGGATCGCCTGCACCGCCGGCGCGTTCAGCGACAGGATCATCATCTCGATGCCGTGCCGGTCCATCTGCGTCAGCCGCTTGTCGTGGATATCGAGCAGGCGGTCCTTCAATTCCGGCCAATAGGATTCCGGCACAAAACCCGCCGAATCCATCAGCGTGTCCGGAATGGCGAAATGTTCCTCAAGCGCGATCTTGCCCTGCATGTGGTCCTCGCTGATGTCTGGCGTTTGGTTAGTATTGTCCCTGCGGCGGCAGCCCGAGCGCGAGCTGGCCGTACATGGTGCCAACGGCGTCCCAGTTCATGCTGATGTGGCGGCCGACCGCATTAGCGTCGCGCCAGGCGCGCTGCACCGGATTGGAAAGGTCGAGGCCGAGCCCGCCGGTGGAAGCGTTCAGCGCCTCGCTGGCGCGGATGGCGAGCGCGACTGAAAAGGCCTGGCCGCGGCGGCTGACGATACGCTCCTCAATCGAAACCGGCCGGCCCTCGCGGACCGTCGCGGCGCGATCCCTCAAGTCGCGTAGCAGGATCTCACGGGCCGCATCGATTGAGGCGGTCGCTTCCGCCACGCGCAATTGGATGGTTGGAAAATCGGCCATGCGGTTGTTATGGCCGGCGACCGCGCCGCGGGTGATCCGCCGCGAAGTGACGGCGAGATAGTCTTCCAGCGCACCGGCCGACGCCCCGACGGCGGTGGACGCCAGGCAGGAGGGGATGTTCGACAGCATCGGGATCGCAAAAGTGGGGTTTGCGGCATAGAGCGCCGCGCCCGGTGTCGTGCCCGATGTGGTGTCGGCGAACGACAGCTGGCGGTGCGCCGGCACGAACACGTCTGACAGCACCAGCGTCTTGCTGCCGGTGCCGCTGAGGCCGACGACGTTCCAGGTGTCGTCGATGACGTAGTCGCTGGCCGGCACCAGCAGGAAGGCCGGCGCGAACTGGCCGCCTTCGGTCGTTGGCGGCAGCAGCGCCGCGCAGAGCGACCATTGCGCGTTGTCGCAACCGCTGGCGAACGACCAGCGGCCGGAGAGGCGATAGCCGCCCTCGACCTCGATCGCCTTGGCGGCCGGCGCATAGGAGCCGCAGGCCAGCGCATCGGGGTTCGCATCCCAGACGTCGCGCTGCGCGGTCTCCGGAAACCCTGCGATCAGCCATTGATGGGCCGCGAGCAGGCCGCCGACCCAGGCGGTCGAGGCGCAGGATTTCGCGAGCTCGATGTTCAGTTCGACCAGCACGTCGAAATCGTGCTCGTAGCCGCCGAACCTCGCCGGCTTGACGATTTCGAAATAGCCGATGTTGCGCAGCGCCGTGATGTTCTCCTCGGGGACGCGGCCGGACTTTTCGGTGGTGTAGGCGCGCGCCTTGATCTGTGGTGCGATCTGCGCGACGCGGCTGCGCAATTCGGCGAGGTCGGGGCGGGGGGCCGATCGCGCCGGCGCGTCCTTCAATTGGGCGACTGATACCATTGGTGTGCTCCGTGTCTTCGATGGGCTGAAAGGCGGCGAGGGCTCACGCAGCCTGGCTGTCGTGCGGCACCGAGAAGCAGTAAGTGGCGTCCTGGTAGATCAGCGGCTCGATCGGATCGCGCATGCTGACGGTCTCGGCCTCGCCGATGAAGATCGTGTGCGTTCCGTAGGGCATGGCCGCCGCCTTCTTGCAGAAGATGTTGATCTGCGCGTCGGCAAGGTAGGTGACGCCCTCGGGCGAGGTCTTCCAGTCACCGAGTCCGAACCGCTCCTCGGCCGGCACCGCGCCGCTGAAGGCGGACGACAGCGTGATCTGGTCGCGGCGCAGCACGTTGACGCAGAAGCGGCGCGCCAGCAGCATGATGTCATGCAGTAGCGTCTGCTGGTTGACGCAGACGATCAGCGAGGGCGGATCGAGCGAGAGCGAGGTCACTGCGGTCGCCGTCATGCCATGACGGCGGTTCTGATCCGAAGATGTGATCACCGACACGGCGGCGGGAAATCGCCGCAGTGCGCGCTTGAATGTCTCGCGCAGTTCGTCGGATGCCGAATCCAGCGACATGGTTTCCTCCAATAACGGTCCGCTCTTGTGATCGGCGGTTTAACTTTCGTGAACAATAATTGCATCTGCAAATGATCTGTCAACCGAAAACTTTCAAATGCAACAATTGTCTTGAAAACTGATTGGCGAGGCGTTATTGGAGAAGTGCAAAAGTTGCACCAGAACAGGATGCAAGATCTTGTACCGCCTGACGAATTCCTTGCCTTACATGCTCAACCGCGTCGGCGTGCGGATGGGCGATCTGTTTTCCCGACGCATCGCCGGCTACGGCGTGACGCTACCAATGTACCGTGTCATGGCGGCGCTCTGGGAAAAGGGCGACCAGCGTCTTGGCGACCTCGCCGCGATGACGACGATCGAGATCTCGACATTGTCGCGATTGATCGGCGAGATGAAGCGGCGAGGCCTCGCGACGCGCACGCGGCTCAAGGACAATGCCCGCACGGTCGCGATCAACCTGACGCCAAAGGGACGGACGCTGGTCGAAGAACTGATTCCGATCGCCGTGCATTTCGAGGACGTCGCGGTCCGTGATTTTCCGGCGAAGAACATTTCGGATCTGAAGACGGTGCTCGCAGAAATCTACGAGAGCCTGAATTCGATCGAGCCCGAAATCGAGGAAGCCAACAAGACGCGCAAGGCGGTCAAGGCGAAGGGGTGATGCCTTGCGGATGGCAGGCGGTTAAGCCGCGCGCCAGCCAGTCATTTCGAAGGCACGGCTGCCCGCGGACACGCTATCGCACCGCGTCAAGCAATCGCAGTGGTCCAAGCGCGGCAAACCTGAGCTTCCCGCTGGACAATAAAGGAGCTGGTGCGCCGATCGTCGGAAGGAGCCGGTGTGACGGCGGTCCCAAAGGAAAGTGAATGTCTTTTCAAGCGCCATGATCCATAGTGTCTTCTTGCAGGCGACATATCGCCGGGTAGACGCAGGAGAAGCATGTTGGCCGCGCGATTGCTCTTTACAAACGCTGGTAACGCTCCGAGCAACAATCTGGCCCGCAGTCTGCGAACGGGTGGCGGGCCTGTCTTCATTGTCGGCTGCAATGATGATCAGTTTGCCCTGAAGAAATCCGACGCGGACAGACACTATGTCGTTCCGCCGGCGAACCATCCGGAATGGGTTCAGGCGCTGCGATGGATTATCGAGACCGAACGTTTGGACCTCATCATCCCGACCGTCGATTCTGACGTAGATGACTTGTCGCGTGCGCGTAATCGCCTCGGCGACTATTTGTTCCTGCCGCGCGCGCCTCTGGTTGAAATCTGCCGGGATAAATATCGTCTCACTGAGCTCCTGCGCAGCAACGGCATCGATGCGCCGGCGAGCTATCCGGTGAAGGATATGAGGAGCATCACCGGGATTTTCCGACAGCTTGGCGGTAGGCGCCCCCTCTGGTGCCGCGTTCGAAGCGGCGCCGGCGCCCTTGGCGCGCTGCCGGTACGCACGCCGGAACATGCCCGTAGCTGGATCAGATATTGGAAGGAGATGCGGGGTGTACCTGTCACCTCGTTTGTCCTTTCAGAGTACCTGCCAGGCCGCGATTTCGGCTGTCAAAGCCTTTGGAAGGACGGTGAGTTGGTGCTGATCAAGACGTATGAACGGCTTTCCTACCTCGGGATGGGCAGCCAACCGTCGCAAGTCTCCTCCGTGGCGGCCCTTGCAAAAACCGTCTTCGAGCCGAAGATCGTCGACACCTGCGTGCGAGCCATCAGGTTGCTTGATGCAAAAGCGTCCGGCGTCTTCAGCGTGGATCTCAAAGAGAATGCGCGCGGCAATCCCTGTATCACGGAAATCAACGCAGGCCGGTTTTCGTCAGCGACCAATATTTTTGATCTGGTCGGAAAGCAAAATATGGCGCAAACCTTCGTCCGTCTGGCTCAAGACCTGGCTGTCGATATTGAGGACAGCTACGACGCCGCGCCGGATTGGTACATGCTGCGAGACCTCGACGGAGCGCCGCGCATCTTCCACGCGTCCGATTTCTCGGCTAGCATCAGGAACCCTTGGCAAAGGGTGGGCTCTGGTCGGGCCCGCTTAAAAGTAACTTAAAGGGGCAAATACTTATGGCGAACATCCAAATATTCAAAAAAGTAACCAAAGGCCGAACCTCAATTCGGGTGGCGGCCACACCGAAAAGTCCAGAGACGCGCGCGTTGCTTCGTAAATTTCAGGCCGGAGTGAAGGATTTTGAGAAGAAATGGAAAGCAACCGCAGCCTATAAAAAAGCGAGCAAGGCCAAGAAAAAGAAGACTGCGAAGAAGCGAAGCTGAGGGCCAAGTCGTCGCTACGATGACGATCGATCGAGATCTCGATAGCCATCAGCTAGAGGTAATTCAACTCGAACTGCGAGCTCTGGCCCGCTCTTGCGGGCTGGAGGTCAGTGGCATCGAGGTCAAAACAAGTCGTGGCTAGCCGACAATTTGCAGTTTCCGAGACCCGCTGTGCTTGCTGGCCGACCCGCTTGGAAGGTTGACCTAGCTGTTGCACGGAGCGTGATCTTCTAAAGAGAATTGCAGACCGAGCTGCCGGAACAGGGCTGCGGCGGCGTTGAAGTGCTGCTCGGCGCTCGCCTGCTTGCCAACGCACCGGTAGCGTTTTCCAAGCCCGAGGTGGCACTGCGCCGCCAGCGGTCGCAGATCGAGACCCTCGGCCATTTCAAGAGCCTGGAGAAAGTTCGTCTCGCTCTCACCGATCAGAGGCGAGTCTGCAACGCCGAGTTCGGCAATCAATCGCAGCGCGTAGGCTTCGTGGCCGCGCTCTCCATGTTTGCGCGCAAGTGCGAGCGCCCGTCGAGCGCACTGCTCGGCATCAGCGGTGCGAAGTTTCCGAAGATAAGCTTCACCCAACCGGACCACCGTCATGGCGAGCCCGCCGTTGCGGTGCATCGCGCTCGACTCTCGTTCGGTTTCCTCCAGGATGAGGATGGCTTCATCGACACGGTCGGCCAAGCAATAAGCGTGTCCAAGCGAGGTGCCGAGCAGTGGCAGCATCAATGGAAGAATCCACGAACGGCAAAGCTCAAGGCCCTGCTCGAGGACCGTGATGCCCCGCGAGACCTCGCCATGAAGAGTGAGCAAGGTGCCGAGTCCGTAGTAGGAGAACGCAAGGCTGTAAACGTGATTGGCGGCCTGGGCAATTTCCACCGCCTCCTCGGCAATGCGAATTGCCCGATCAAATTCGCCGAGTTCGGCCAGTGAGGACACCAGATATACGCGCGTGAATACTCCAAGGACGCCGGTTGTGCCCATCGTGTCGGCCGCGAGATCGTCTCGGAGACGCTCAACGCCCGCCACCAATATTTGGGACGCGCGATGATGATCTCCTCTTGCAGTCAGAGCTGGCCCCAAGTGTCCGGCAGCCACGATATGGAGGCGTATGTCGTCTAACTCATTTGCGATGGCCATTGCCTTTTCTCCGGCCTCGATGGCGGGTCCAAGCTCTCCCATCAGCCGGTAGTATTGACACAGGAATGACGAAGCTTGTCCGAGCCGTCGTTTGTCGCCGAGTTGAGTAGACAGCGCTTGCACCTTCTGCAGATGGCCCAGGCACTTTTCAAGTTGGCCCAGGGGGTGAAGGGCGTTTCGCAGGTCGAAGCGAATATCGATGGCGAGTTCGATATTCTCTCTACTTTCTGGCAGCTTCTCTAGGATGCCAAGGGCCTGTTCGAACCAGGCTCGCCCGTTCTCGAGGGCCGACCGCGAGAGTGCCTTCAGTCCGGCCTGTCGCAGGTATCGAACTGCCTTGTCCGGTAACTCCCCGCGAACGGCATGTTGCGCGAGACGTTCAATGTGCTCACCGATCCGGTCCCGATAAAGAGTCTCGATCGTGTTGACCAGTCGCGCGTGTAGTGCGCGTCGTCGTGTCCGCAGCAAGCCGTCGTATGTCACCTCGTGGGTGAGTGCATGTACGAACGAATATTCGACGTCCGGAAAAAAACCGGTCTCATAGAGAAAGCCGGCCGCCTGCAGCCGATCGAGCGCGTCTCCCAGATCGCCATCGGTGAGACCTCGGAGTACGGCAAATGGAATCTCGCGGCCTACAACGGAAGCGATTTGCAGAAGGTTCTTGTCACCGGGAAGAAGCCGATCTATTCGCGCCGCCAGGATGGCCTGGACAGTCGGTGGTACCTGAATGGTTCCGGTCGGACTCATCAGTCGATAATGACCGCGCTCTCCCGCGAGATATCTGGTTTCCACCAGCGAGCGGACGGTTTCCTCGATGAAGAAGGGATTGCCACCCCTCGCAATCAGAAACTGCTTCAGCGGAACGAGCGCGGGATCCTCGCCGAGCAGCGCCGTCAGCAGATAGCCGGTGTCGCGCGTCGGCAGCGCGCTCAGCCGGAGCTGACGGTAGTTCTCCTTGCTCCCCCAATCGTGCTGGTAGCCCGGCCGGTAACTGACGAGCAGCATGAGGCAAGCCGAACCGATGGCGCTCACCAGGGCATCGAGCAATTCCCGCGTTTCGCTGTCGACCCAGTGGAGGTCCTCGAAGATCAGGAGGACGGGTTGCTTACGTGCTTCCCGCAGCAACAGGGCCTTTACGGCCTCGATGTTGCGACGTCGACGCTGAGCTGGATCGAGTGCATGCCAGCTTTGGTCATCGACGGGAATATCGAGCAGGGCCAACAGGGCGGGAAGTGTCGATTCCAGCTTTTCGTCCAGGGCGAGGGTCTTCTGGACCACCTTTCGGCGGATCTCATGAAGGTCGTCCCGATCCTGGATTCCGAAGTAGCTCTTGAGCAGCTCGATCACGGGCAAGTAGCTGGTCGCTCTTTCGTGCGACAGCGACGTGCTCTCGAGCACGAGCCAGCCGAGCAGGCCAGGCATCCGTCTGGCGTGCGCGAACTCATGGACCAGTCGCGACTTGCCGATGCCCGCATCTCCGATGATCGCCACCGATTGGCCCGATCCCGTATCGACCAGCTGTTGCACACGGCGCAGTTCATCGAGCTCCGCCTCACGGCCGACAAACTGGGTTAGGCCCCGAATTGTTGCAGCCTGCAAACGGGTGCGCGCGGGGCCCGCCCCGATGAGCTCGTAGACCTCCTCGGCCTCGGCAAGCCCTTTGATCGGCAGCGGACCGAGCGACCGCGCCATGACGTAATCCTCGACCAATCGGATGGTCTTCTTCGTCGTCAGGACCGAGCCGGGTTGCGCCATCTGCTCCATGCGAGCGGCCATATGCACAGTTTCGCCAACAACGGTGTATTCCATGTCAAGGTCGCTGCTGATGGCGCAGATGACAACTTCGCCTGAGTTGAGCCCGATGCGAATTTTGAGCGGCGTAGGGTGAGGCTGATTGGTGCGGTCCACCAATTTGGCCACGGAGTCCCGCATCATCAGGGCGGCGGAACAAGCCCGTACGGCGTGATCCTCATGGGCGAGCGGAGCGCCAAAGATCGCCATGATGCCGTCACCAAGGATCCGGTTGACAGTACCCTCATAACGATGGACGGCCTCGATCATCTGCTCGACCACGGGATTGAGGATCGCCTGCGCGCTCTCAGGATCCTGGCCGGAGATCAGCGCCAGCGAGCCCGTGATGTCGGCGAACAGCACGCTCACCTGCTTTCGTTCACCCACAAGCTCGCCTGTGGCGGTGAGAATGTTCTCAGCCGGTGGCGGGGCAGTCTGTGGTCTCAACGCCTCAGAGCGCGCAGACAAATAGTTTGGGGCGCTCTGACCTGTTGAATGACCGCAATGCGAGCAGAAGTTGGCCGTCGGCGAAATTTGCGTGCCACAATTGGTGCAAACGCGAACCAGCACCGAAGCGCATTGTTCGCAGAACTTCGCCGCTGGGCCGTTTTCGTGCTGGCACCTTGGGCAAATCATTTAGGTCCCTAAAATGCGTGACTACGGTAGCGTCGAACACCGTTGTCAACAAGCCGGTATTTTGGGCCCGCGGCTTACTTCGACGGCTATTTCTCGAACTAGAAGCGCCAAGATCTGCCTGGCGCGAAGAGAGCTTGCTGGAGAAGGCATCAATTTATGATCGCGCAGTCCGGCTAATTCGCAGCTGACCGCGCGCGCTTGTTGTTCGACGCCATCACCTCGGGATAGCCGTGCAGCGACAGCTTGCCGGCCTGCACGCCCCAGCTTTCGAGGCGATCGAGGAAGCTCATGCCGAGCAGGTTGGTCTTGAGCTGTCCGCGCGGCACGACCAGCGCCGGGATCGACTTTTCGACCAGCCCGCCGACGGCGAGACGGTCGATCGTCAGCCGCGCCGCCTTGGTGTGGCCGCCGGCGGTTTCGAGGTCGACATTGTATTCGAGCATCTCGATCGGCAGGCCGATCGCCTTCGCCGTTTCCCAGGTCAGCACCACGGAGGTCGCGCCCGTGTCGATCACCATCGGCGCCTTGACGCCGTTGATCTTGGCATGCAGTGCAAATTCGCCGGCCCGGCTGCGCGCGATCTGGACGGGCGGCGGCGGCTCGAGGCTGCGGTGCCGCAGCATCTTCGCGACCGAGTCGCTGGCGCGCGCGATCCGGTGCGGATCGCCATAGGCGACGACGGCGCCGGCGGTCCCTGCGAGCAGCGCGAGAACAAGCAGCATGCGGATCATCGGGCGCCTCCGCAGTGTCGCTCCGAGATTCCTGTCGAGTTCAACCGCGCGCAGGTCGCGGCCCGATCGGCGTGAGGCCGGCTTCCGTCATGCGGGCCGCCAGCCCTTCCATCAATGCGAGTCGCTCCGCTGTGGCCATGCTGTGCCAGCGCGCGATCTCCGGCAACGTTCGTCCGCAGCCGAAGCAGAGTTTGGTCTTTGGATCCATCGTACAGACTGCGATACACGGCGATTCTTTGCTCATTCCTGGATAGTGAAACGGTTTGAGTCCCCGACGCAAGCGCTCCAATTTTACAGGCCGGTGCCGGCGTTCATGATCGGCCTGTGACGGGGCCGCCGCTTGTCATCGGCCGACGTGACGGCGGGTTCCGGCTGTAGCGGCGGTGCTTCTTCCTCGGCCATCGGTGCCAGCGCGCTCATCACGCGCTCCGGCGGGAAGGTGACGATGACTTCGGTGCCGATGCGCAGTTTCGATTTCAGCGTGAAGGTGCCTCCATGCATGTCGATCAGGCTCTTGGCGATCGGCAGACCAAGGCCGGCGCCCTGTTCGGCCGATTTGATCGAATTGGAGCCCTGGCCGAACGACGCGAGCACGACCGGGATTTCGTCCTCGGCAATGCCGGAGCCGGTGTCCTTAACGGAAAGATATTGGCCGCCCGAGGCGGTCCAGCCGACCTTGAGCCAGATATCGCCGCCCGGCGGGGTGAACTTGATCGCGTTGGATATCAGGTTGAGCACGACCTGGCGCGTGGCGCGCTCGTCGCCCCAGATGCGCGGCATGCCGTGCTCGAACACCTCGTGGATGGTGATGCCGCGGCTGGAGGCGCGCAGCTTCAGGAGGTGATGGCAATCGGAGACGACATGCACCAGCGACACCGCTTCCTCGTTGAGTTCGTAGCGGCCGGCTTCGATCCGCGACAGATCGAGAATTTCGTTGATGAGATTGAGCAGGTGGACGCCCGAATTGTGGATGTCGGCGGAATATTCCTTGTAGACCGCCACCGCATGCGCGCCGAAGATCTCGCTCTTCATCACCTCGGAGAAGCCGAGGATCGCGTTCAGCGGCGTACGCAGTTCATGGCTCATCTGCGCCAGGAAGCGCGACTTGGCGACGTTGGCGGATTCGGCGCGGTGCCGCGCCTCGTCCGAGATCGCCTTGGCCTGTTCGAGCTCGCCGATCAGCGCATCCTTTTCGGCGCGCGCTTCCAGGGTCTGCAATGTCGTCGAATGGAGCTGGTGCGCGAGCAGGGCAAAATAAGCTTCGGCGGCGACGGCCAGCAGCGCGAGCGCGTAATTGTCGAAGGTGCCGCCCATCACGAAGTTGAGCGCGATCGCCGCCGTCACCGGTGCGGTCGCCGCCACTGCCGCGATCGGGAGCGTTGCCGCCAACATGCTCGACACCGCGATCACCAGCAGCATCAGGAACATCATCATCGTGTTCGAGACGGTGTCGAGGCCGGCCGGGTGCAGCAGGATCGCGGTCCAGCACAGGCCGTAGAGCAGGTCGAGCAGAACGAAGCGGGTCTGCCATTTCTTCGTTGCGGCGAGCGAGGGCTGCTCGTTGAGGAAGCGCCGGCAGTTGCGGATGATCGCAGCATGGATGCAGAGCATGCCGCAGGTCCAGACCGCGGCCGGCACGGCATACTTCCACAGGCCGAACAGCACGCCGGTCGAGACCACCAACAGTATGATGACGAAGGAGGCCGATACCCGGGTCGTGGCGTATTGCCGAAGCAGTTCGGTGTCGAACGCAGGCCGCGTTCCGCTGGTTGATGTTAACCGATCCCGCGCCTCGCGCACCCGTTGTGCCGCCACGCGCCGCGTATTCACCGGTGGTGCGACCTGCGCTTCCGCCGGAAGCTGGACAACCTCGGGCTTTTCTGCGGGGCTACTCATCAAACAACACAAATCCTGCCCGCGGACTGCGCGGGCTTTTGCATTGTGTATCTGTGCAGCTAAATCATTAAGCGATGACTTAAAGAGCTAAAAATTCTCGTTAACGGGAGGTTAAAATTAACCAGCCCATGGACGGAACCCCCGCTCCTGATGAGACAAGAGGCGGGGGCCGTCGTCGCTGCCTTAACCGGTTTCCTTAACTCACCGCTCCAGGCGGGCGAGCAGGCTGGAGGTATCCCAGCGCTTGCCGCCCATCTTCTCGACCTCGGCGTAGAACTGATCGACCAGCGCGGTCACTGGCAAATTGGCGCCGTTGCGGCGGGCCTCGGCGATGCAGATCGAGAGGTCCTTGCGCATCCATTCCACCGCAAAGCCAAAATCGAACTTGCCCTCGTTCATGGTCTTGTAGCGGTTCTCCATCTGCCAGGACTGCGCCGCGCCCTTGGAGATGGTCTCGATCACGGCGGGAACATCGAGCCCGGACTTCTTGGCAAAGTGAATGCCCTCGGACAGCCCCTGGACGAGGCCGGCGATGCAGATCTGGTTGACCATCTTGGTGAGCTGGCCGGCGCCGGCGGGCCCGAGCAGCTTGCACATCCTGGCGTAGGCGCCGGAAATGATCGGCTCGGCAGCGGCATAGGCATCTTCCTTGCCACCGCACATCACCGTCAGCACGCCGTTTTCCGCGCCGGCCTGGCCGCCGGACACCGGCGCGTCGATGAACTTGAACCCCGCCTTGACGGAGGCGGCATCGAGCTCGCGGGCCACCTCGGCGGAGGCGGTGGTGTGATCGACGAAGATGGCGCCCTTCTTCATGCCGGCGAAGGCGCCGTCAGCGCCGATCGTGACCGCGCGCAGGTCATTGTCGTTGCCGACGCAGCACATCACGAAATCCTGCCCCTCGGCCGCGGCCTTGGGTGTCGGCGCGGTGCGCCCACCGAACTTGTCTGCCCACTCCTTCGCCTTGGCCCCGGTCCGGTTGTACACGGTCACCTCGTGGCCGCCTTTTTTCACCAGATGTCCTGCCATGGGGAAACCCATAACGCCGAGACCGAGAAAAGCGACTTTAGCCATGTCTGTTACCTTGGAGTTTTCGCCGGCGACGTTGGGCTGGCCGGACGGTGTTCTTGGAAGGGCCGCACCATAACCGCTGCGCAGGGGAGGGCAACGCCTTCGTTTGGTGGGCAGGGCCCGATTTGTGCTAGGATAGGGGCTCAATAACCTCACAAAAAAGGGAGTGACATCGCATGGGCGTCAGCGTGGGCGTGCTCGACCATTTCAACATCCGGACCCGCAACCTTGCCGAGACGGTCCGGTTCTATGAGGACATTCTGGGCCTGGAAAAGGGCGCCCGGCCGAACTTCGCTTTCCCCGGCGCCTGGATGTACAGCGAGGGCAAGGCGGTGGTGCACCTCGTCGATATCTCCAAGACCGATGAGGCCCAGAAGCCGGATTCCGGCGTCGTCCACCATGTCGCGTTTGCCAGCTCCGGCTTTGACGGCATGAAGCGGCGGCTGGAACAGAAGGGTATGGCCTATGATTCCCGCCAGGTTCCGGGCGGCGATCTCTGGCAGATCTTCGTCAACGACCCCAACGGCGTCATGATCGAACTGAACTATGAGGCGGCCAAGGAACAGTCGGCCACAGCTCCCGCCGAGCGGCGGGATGACGTGGGAGTAAGGTAGCCTTTTACGCTGAACCGCTCTATTGGGTCGCATCGGACTGGCATCGCGTTCTGGCACGCGTTCTTGCGCTTTCGGATCGGCTCCGAGGCGAAACGAGCAGCGTCAGGAAAAACGCGCCAAATACAACAGAGCAGGGCCGGTTCTCGAGTTGAACCGCAATGGCTCCAGGAGATGCGCGAGTGAGCGTTACGCAGCAACAGGTTCTCGATTCCCTCAAGCAGGTGGCATCCCCGCGCGGCGTGCCCCTGACGAGCGCCAATGTGCTGTCGGCGATCTCGGTCACCGACGGCAAGGTGTTCTTTTCCATTAACGTCGATGCCGCCGAAGCCCGCGCCTGGGAAAGCGTGCGCGCACAGGCCGAGACCGCGGTGCGCGCGGTCCCGGGCGTCACCACGGCGATGATCGCGCTCACGGCCGAGCGCAAGCCCGGTTCGCCGAGGCCGGAAGCTGCCCCCGCGCCGCACCGCCATGCGCATGGCGTGCAGCCTGCATCCGCCCACCGGCCGCCGCAGGGGCCGTCGCCGATGTCGAAGCAGGCGGAAATTCCAGGCATTGCCGCCGTCATCGCGGTCGCTTCGGGCAAGGGCGGCGTCGGCAAATCGACCACCGCGCTCAACCTGGCGCTTGGCTTGCGCGATCTCGGCCTGCGCGTCGGCCTGCTCGATGCCGACATTTACGGGCCGTCGGTGCCGCGGCTGACCGGCATCAACGAGAAGCCGCAACTCGACGACAACAGGAAGATGATTCCGATTCAGCGCTTTGGCCTTTCGATCATGTCGATCGGCTTCCTGGTCGAGGAAGACACCGCGATGATCTGGCGTGGGCCGATGGTGATGTCGGCGATCACGCAGATGCTCCGCGACGTCGCGTGGGGCACGCTCGACATTCTCGTCGTCGACATGCCGCCCGGCACCGGGGATGCGCAGCTGACGCTGGCACAGAACGTTCCGCTGAAGGGCGCGGTGATCATCTCGACCCCGCAGGATCTGTCGCTGATCGATGCGCGCAGGGGCCTTGCGATGTTCAAGAAGGTCAATGTGCCGGTGCTCGGCATCGTCGAGAACATGAGCTACTTCCAGTGCCCGGAATGCGGTACGCGCTCGGACATCTTCGGCCATGGCGGCGCGCGCCATGAAGCTGAGCGGCTGGGGGTTCCGTTCCTGGGCGAGATCCCCTTGCACATGTCGATCCGAACCACCTCGGATGAAGGTAATCCGGTGGTCGTCAGCGAGCCGGACGGGCCGCATGCGGCGATCTACCGGGCCATCGGGACCAACGTGCGCGACCAGCTCCAGGGCGCCATTGCCGCGGCGTAAAGGCCGGCTTATCAGCCCCATAAGACTTTGGTTTAATCAGTGCAGTCATGCCTTTGTCGCGTTTTCGAGCGGCAACTTCCGTGTTAAAGCGCCCCCCGCCAGAGCCCCCGGATGACCTTGGAATTCGCCCGCCGGAGGACATGCTCGCGGAATAATGGGAAACGTCCCGTCCTTAAGGAGACTTGAATGAAGCGTCGTGATTTTTTGAAGGTTTCAGCGGCCGGTGCTGCCGCGACAGCCGTTGCCTCGCCGGCGATCGCGCAATCATCGCCTGAGATCAAATGGCGCCTGACGTCGAGCTTCCCGAAATCGCTCGA
This sequence comes from Bradyrhizobium sp. CB3481, assembly GCF_029714305.1. Lineage (NCBI taxonomy): Bacteria > Pseudomonadati > Pseudomonadota > Alphaproteobacteria > Hyphomicrobiales > Nitrobacteraceae > Bradyrhizobium > Bradyrhizobium sp. CB3481. The sequence continues at coordinate 4,968,782 of NZ_CP121647.1, read as the reverse complement.
CACCATCTATGGCGGTGCGGAGCAAGTGGCCAAGTACGTCGCCGAAATGACCGACAACAAGTTTCAGATTCAGGTGTTCGCGGCCGGCGAGCTTGTCCCGGGCCTGCAGGCGCTGGATGCGACGACCAACAACACCGTCGAGATGTGCCACACCGTCTCCTACTACTACGTCGGCAAAGACCCGACCTTTGCGATCTACGCGTCGGTGCCGTTCGGCCTCAATGCGCGCCAGCAGAATTCCTGGTGGTACCAGGGCGGCGGCGAGGCGCTCGGTAATGAGTTCTTCAAGAAGTTCGGCGTGGTCGGCTTCGCCTGCGGCAATACCGGCACGCAGATGGGCGGCTGGTTCCGCAAGGAGATCAAGACCGTTGCCGATCTCTCCGGCCTCAAGATGCGCATCGGCGGCATCGCCGGCCAGGTCTTGCAGAAGGTCGGCGTGGTGCCGCAGCAGCTCGCCGGCGGCGACATCTATCCGGCGCTGGAAAAGGGCACCATCGATGCGGCCGAGTGGGTCGGTCCGTATGACGACGAGAAGCTCGGCTTCCAGAAGGTTGCGAAGTACTACTACTACCCGGGCTTCTGGGAAGGCGGTCCGATGGTCCACGCCTTCGCCAATCTCGACAAGTGGAATGCCTTGCCGAAGAGCTATCAGGCGATCCTGACCAATGCGACGGCGCATGCCAACACCTGGATGAATGCGCGTTACGACATGCAGAACCCGTCCGCGCTGAAGCGCCTGGTGGCCGGCGGCACGCAGCTGCGTCCGTTCACCAATGAGGTGCTGGAAGCGTGCCTGAAGGCGACCAACGAGCTGTGGGCCGAGATTTCTGGCAAAAACGCCGACTTCAAGAAGTCGGTGGACGCGATGCAGGCCTATCGCTCCGACCAGTATCTGTGGTGGCAGGTCGCCGAATACACCTATGACAGCTTCATGATCCGCTCGCGCACCCGCGGCTGATTACGTCTTAAGTCGTAGAAACCGCCCGGCCTTCGCAGGAAGGCCGGGCTTTTTCGTTTGCCCGTATCATTCGGGATGGAAATCGGAAACCGATTGTTCCATGCTGCTCGCGCAAAGCCTCGGCAAGAAGGCTCTCACACGCCACAAAGGGATGGATTGAATGAAAAGAAGAGACTTTCTTAAAGCAACTGGCTTGGGTGCGGCGGGTGCCGCGACGCTCGCAGCGCCGGCGATCGCGCAAGGCATGCCGGAGCTGAAATGGCGAATGCCGACGAGCTGGCCGAAGTCGCTTGATACGCTGTACGGCGGCGCCGAGCTGATGTGCAAACTGGTTGCCGAAGCGACCGACAACAAGTTTCAGATCCAGATTTTTGCCGCTGGCGAGATCGTACCAGGGCTGCAGGTGCTGGATGCCGTGCAGAATGGCACCTGCGAGATCGGGCACACCGCCTCCTACTACTATTTCGGCAAGGATCCGACCTTCACCTTTGGCTCTGCTGTGCCGTTCGGCCCGAACCAGCGCCTCAACCAGGCCTGGTACATGCTGGGCGGCGGCAAGGAGCTGCTCAACGAGTTCTACAAGAAGTACAATGTGACCTCGCTGTTGGCCGGCAACACCGGCTGCCAGATGGGTGGCTGGTTCCGCAAGGAGATCAAGACCGTCGATGACCTCAAGGGTCTAAAAATGCGCATCGGCGGCTTCTCGGGCAGGGTGCTGCAAAAGCTCGGCGCGGTGCCGCAGCAGATCGCCGGCGGCGACATCTATCCGGCGCTGGAAAAGGGCACGATCGACGCGGCGGAATGGGTCGGTCCTTACGACGACGAGAAGCTCGGATTCTACAAGGTTGCCGCCAACTACTACTACCCGGGCTGGTGGGAAGGCGGCCCGATGCTGATGGCCTTCGTCAATCTCGATAAGTGGAATTCTCTGCCGAAATACTATCAGTCGGTGCTCGAGCAGGCCGGTCACCATGCCAACAGCTGGATGATGGCGAAATACGATCAGGCCAATCCGCTGGCGCTGCGCAAGCTGATCGCCGGCGGCGCAAAGCTCCATGCATTCCCGGCGCCGGTGATGGAAGCCTGTTATAAGTCGGCGAAGGAGTTGCATACCGAAGTCTCGGCCAGCAATGCCGACTTCAAGAAGGTCAATGACTCGCTCAATGCCTTCACGAGCCAGGGTTACCAATGGTTCCAGGTCGCCGAGCTCGGCTACGATTACTTCATGGCGCGACGCTCGCAGGGCTGATCGCCAGCTGCAGTTGTGAAACGGCAAACCCCGCAGCGAAGCTGCGGGGTTTTTCGTTGAGGCCAAGTCGCTATTGCTTCGGCGATCCGAAATCGATCGGCGGCAACTCGATCTGCGGCACCTCGATCTTGATCGTGTTCGGGTCGATGGTCGCGCCAACGCCCTTGTAATGCATCACCATGGCGGGGAACATGATGACAAGTATGACCATGAGGACCTGGATCACGACGAACGGAACGGCGCCCCAGTAGATTTGGCCGGTTGTCACTGGATCCATGCGCTTTCCGGTGACCCGATCGTTGTAGGCCTCTTTCGGCGCGACCGAGCGCAGATAGAACAGGGCGAATCCGAACGGCGGATGCATGAACGAGGTCTGCATGTTGACGCCGAGAATGACACCGAACCAGATCAGGTCGATACCGAGTTTTTCCGCCGCCGGCCCGAGCAGGGGAATGATGATGAAGGCGAGCTCGAAAAAGTCGAGGAAGAAGGCCAGCACAAACACCAGCGCGTTGACGAAGAGCAGGAAGCCGATCTGGCCGCCGGGCAGCGAGGTCAAGAGGTGCTCGACCCAGACGTGGCCGTTTACGCCGTAGAAGGTGAGTGAGAAGACGCGGGCGCCGATCAGGATGAAGATCACGAAGGCCGACAGCTTGGCCGTCGATTCCGTGGCTTGGCGGATCAGGTCCCAGCTTAGCCGGCGCTTGGCCGCGCCGAGGATTAGGGCGCCGGCCGCTCCCATCGCGCCGCCTTCCGTGGGCGTTGCGATGCCAACGAAGATCGTGCCCAGCACCAGGAAGATCAGAAACAGCGGCGGCACCATGACGAAGGTCGTTTGCTGCGCCATCGCTGACAGGAAACCGTAGCCGGTAAGCTTGTGCACGAGCCAGTTCGCGACGGCCACGAAGAAGGCGAACAGGATGCCGTAGAACATGCTGAGCACGACGTAATCTGCGCCGCGGGCGTCCGAACCGCGCATCATGAACCAGCCGAACACGCAGCTGGCGAGGAAAAGCACGAGAAGCGACCATAGCCCGCGGCTGCCGTTGGGCTCGCGGAAACCGATCGCTTCCGCCGGCAGTCCCGGAGCGGCTTTCGGAAACAGCAACGTTATAAGAAACGCATAGCCTGCATAAAGTCCGGCGAGCACCAGGCCCGGGATGAACGCACCTTCGTACATGTCGCCGACCGACTTGCCGAGCTGGTCGGCCATCACAATCAGCACGAGGGAGGGCGGAATGATTTGCGCCAGCGTACCCGAAGCGGCGATGATGCCAGTCGCCATCCGCCGGTCGTAGCCATATCGCAACATGATCGGCAGCGAGATCAGGCCCATCGAAATCACGGAAGCTGCAACGACGCCGGTCGTCGCAGCGAGCAGAGCGCCGACGAAAACGACGGCGTAGGCGAGGCCGCCGCGGACGGTGCCGAACAATTGCCCGATGGTATCGAGCAGGTCTTCAGCCATGCCCGATCGTTCGAGTACCAGTCCCATGAACGTGAAGAACGGAATGGCGAGCAGCGTGTCGTTGTTCATCACGCCGTACACACGCTCGGGAAGCGCTTGCAGGAAGTCGGGACGGAATTCGCCAAGTTCGATGCCGACAATGGCGAAGATCAGTCCGACTGCGCCGAGTGAGAAAGCCGCCGGATAGCCGAGCAGCAGAATGATCACCAGCGAGGCGAACATGATCGGCGCCATGTTGGCGATGAGAAAAGCAGTCATCCAATCCCCCTGAGATCGCGCCGGCGATCAGCGTTTTTCGATCGCCTCGACGAGGTGTTCGACCTCGGCCTCGAGTGCATGTACCTGTGATGCGTGCGGATCCGGAATAAGGCCGCGCATGACCGCGATGCGCTTGACCAGTTCGGAGATGGCCTGAACCAGCAACAGCGCGAACCCGATGATGATCAACGACTTGGCCGGCCATTGCGGCAAGCCGCCGGCGTTGCCGGATTGCTCGTTGATTTCGAATGAACGCATGAAGAATGGACCGCCGGTGACGATCATGACGATGGTCAGCGGCAGCAGGAAAAAAATATGGCCGACGAGATCGATAATGTCGCGGACCCGCTTCGGGAACAGATTGTTCACGATGTCGATCCGGATATGTTCGTTGTCGAGCAGCGTCCAGGGCGAGCACAGCAGGAACACGATGCCGAACAGCACCCATTGCAGTTCGAGCCAGGAATTCGACGAGACGTCGAAGGTTTTCCGTACCGCCGCGTTAACGGCGGATATGATCACAGCAAGCAGAATGAGCCAGGCCAGGCGCTTGCCCGTCCACCTCGTAAACGCGTCGATTCCATGGCTCAATTTCAAGAGCGATTGCAACGGAAACCCTCCCCAATTTGCATCTGCAGTCTTGACAGCGCCCATAGGGCGCAGCGGCTTGTCCAGCCGGGCTAGCATGAAGCCCCCGCACCAAACCAGCGAGCGCAGCCGCCGTCAATTGGAAGTTTGTTGATATTGTAAGGGAATTAGCTCTATCGACCGGGGTCGTCCAGTCCTGAATGCCCGGCCGCTTTGGCTGCCCCTCGCTATTGCTTTTGAGGACCGAAATCCAGCGGCGGAAGCTCGATTTCCGGTACTTCGATCCTGACCTTGTCAAGATCGACGTTCCGAGGGGCGTCGAGCAAGGCCGTCACCGTAACCGGAAAAGCGATCACGATCGCCACCATGATAGCCTGCAGACCGATCCACGGCAGGGCTCCCCAATAGATGTCGGAACTCTTGACCTCCTTAGGCGCGACGCCGCGCAAATAGAACAGGGCAAAGCCGAAGGGCGGATGCAGAAACGAGGTCTGCATGTTGACGCAGAGCATCACGCCGAACCAGATCAATGCGGCATCCGCGCCGACGACCGGTGCCAGCACTTTCTGCGCGATCGGCGCCACCATCGGCAGGATGATGAAGGCGATCTCGAAGAAGTCGAGGAAGAACGCCAGGAAGAAGATGAACAGGTTGATGAAGATCAGGAAGCCCCAGACGCCGCCGGGGAGCGAGGTCAAATGGTGTTCGAGCCAGACGCCGCCGGAAACGCCGAGGAACACCACCGAGAAGCAGGTTGAGCCGATCAGGATGAACACCACCATGGTGGAGAGGCGCATCGTCGACTCATAGCCCTGCTTGATCAGATCACGCAGGTCCGGAATGCGGACGGCTTCCAGGCAGAGCCAGACCACCGCGAGATAGAGCACCGCGAAGGTCAGTTTGAGCACTTTGCCTTCGCCGAGGAGAATGCCGACGATCACGGCGACGCCGGTAGCGGCGATGCCGAGAAGGAGCATCTTGTGCCCCTTGTCGCTGAGGTCCTTGTGATGGATCGCCGCGAGCACGATGGCGCCGATGGCGCCCATCGCGCCGGCTTCGGTCGGCGTCGCCAGACCGAGCATCATGGTGCCGAGCACCACGAAGATCAGAACGGCCGAGGGAATGATGCCCATCAGGCATTTTTTCCACAGCGCCCAGCCGGTCAGCGTCCGCGCCTCCTTCGGCACGGCCGGCACGTGATGGGGCCGGAAGATGCCGAGGAAGAACGTGTAGCCGGCGAACAGGACGATCTGCAGGATCGACGGTCCCCAGGCGCCGAGATACATGTCGCCGACCGATTTGCCGAGTTGGTCGGCCATCACGATCAGCACCAGCGAGGGCGGCACCAGTTGCGTGATGGTGCCGGATGCGGCGAGCACGCCGGTGATGTAGCGGGTGTTATAGCCGTAGCGGAGCATCACCGGCATCGAGATCAGCGCCATGGCGATGACCTGTGCCGCCACCGTGCCGGTGATTGCGCCGAGAATGAAGCCGACGATGATCACGGAATAGCCTAGGCCGCCACGGACCGGGCCGAACAGCTGGCCCATCGAGTCCAGCATGTCCTCGGCGAGGCCGCATCGCTCCAGCACCGAGCCCATGAAGGTGAAGAAGGGGATCGCCAGCAGCAATTCATTGGAAAGCACGCTGCCGAAGATGCGGCCCGGGATAGCCTGCAGGAAGTTCAGGTCGAAGAAGCCGAGATGGATCGACAGGAAGCCGAACGACAGCCCGAGCGCGGCTAGCGTGAAGGCCACCGGGAAGCCGATCAGCATGGCCAGAATCAAGCCGCCGAACATCAGCGGCGGCATCGTCTCCAGCGTGATCATTGAGTCGGCCTCTCGTACTTCGCATCGATCACGACATAACCCTGCAGTGCCGCGATGCGCTTGATCACCTCGGAGACGCCTTGCAGCGCCAGGAATACGAAGCCCACGGGAACGACGAGCTTGATCGGCCAGCGCAGGAGGCCGCCGGCGTTGCTCGAAGTTTCACCCACCGCATAGGCCTGCATGAAGAACGGCCACGACAGATAGCTGAGCAGCAGGCAGGACGGGATCAGGAAGAACAGCGTGCCGATCAGATCGAGCTTGAGCTGTCCACGCTCGGACAGCATCAGATAGAGGATCTCGACCCGGACATGCTCGTTCTTCTTGAAAGTGTAGGAAGCGCCGAACATCACGAAGACGGCGAACATGTACCATTGCAGTTCGAGCCAGGCGTTGGAGGAGTAGCCGAACGCGTAGCGGATCATCGCATTGGCAGCGCTGACGACGCAGGCAGCGAGCACTAGCCAGTTACAGATACCGCCGAGCTTCTCATTGAGCCAGTCGATCAAATTACTCAGTGCCAGCAATGGGCGCATTACGCTCTCCTCGACACGTCAGTTCATGCGTGCCCGGACTTCTTCATTGATGTTGCGTTGCCGACTTGCGCCAGACGCCTGGAGCCCCCTTGCAATCAACCGACACGTCGATGCGCTCCGTGCCATAAACGCACGCGCCGTAGCTCATTCGCAGATGCGATTGCAATGTTCAGTCCCCCCGATCTCGCGCTACCGCCGGCTTGGCTGCACCTGAAGATGCAGAGGCCTGTCTCGGCCATGCTGGTGGCGTGGCAGCAGGCGCACCATTTCAGCGCGGCGGGACGGCGTCAATTGGCGATTTGGAGATCGGCGCCAGGGCAAGCCTGTTGCGCGGAAAGCGTTAACGCGGCATCGAAAGTTCAACCACCGGTAACGCTCATGTGGCGGCTAACACTCGGGCGGTTATGCCGGCGGTCGATGATGAAATTATGCCCCTTGGGCTTCAGCCCGATCGCGCGATCGATCGTAGCAGACAGCAGGTCGTCGTCGGCGGAGGCCCGCAACGGCTTGCGCAAATCGGAGGCATCCTCGTGGCCGAGGCAGGTGTGCAGCGTGCCGGTGCAGGTGATCCGTACCCGGTTACAGGACTCGCAGAAATTATGCGTCATCGGTGTGATGAAGCCGAGCTTGCCGCCGGTTTCACCGACCCGAACGTAGCGCGCGGGGCCGCCGGTATTCTCGTCGAGATCGGTCAGCGTGTAGTGCTGGGCGAGGCGGGCGCGCACCAGCGACAGCGGCACATACTGGTCGATCCGGCCTTCGCCGATCTCGCCCATCGGCATCACCTCGATCAGCGTCAACGCCATGCCCTTGCCGTGCGCCCATTCCATCAGCGAGGGGATTTCCTCCTCGTTCATGTTCTTCAGCGCCACGGCGTTGATCTTGACCGCAAGGCCGGCCTCGCGTGCCGCCTCTATGCCGGCGAGCACCTTGTCGAGATCGCCCCAGCGCGTGATGGCGCGGAACTTTTGCGCATCGAGCGTGTCGAGCGAGACGTTGATGCGGCGGACGCCGCAATCGCTGAGCTCGGCGGCGAAGCGCGCCAGTTGCGAAGCGTTGGTGGTGAGCGTCAACTCATCGAGCGCGCCGCTGCCAAGGTGCCGCGACAGCGAGCGCACCAGCGACATCACGTTGCGCCGGACCAAGGGCTCGCCGCCGGTGAGACGGATCTTGCGCACGCCCTTGGCAATGAAGGCCGAGCAGAGACGGTCGAGTTCCTCGAGCGTCAGGAGGTCCTTCTTCGGCAGGAACGTCATGTCCTCGGACATGCAGTAGAAGCAGCGCAGGTCGCAGCGATCGGTCACCGATACGCGCAGGTACCGGATGGTCCGGCCGAAGGGGTCGACCATCGGACGCAACAGATGATCGGGTGACGGAGATCCGCTCATTCAAACTGCCTTGTAGCCACTAGAAGGGGCCGCCTGTGCCCCGGGGTTCGCTAGCATAATCTAGGCAGCTTGTGAGGCCCCCACAATCGGCAACGCAGCGCCGGGTTAGCGCGGTGCAGCAGGGGCCGGCGCCGCGGCGGCCTTCGGCTTCTTCTTCGGCCGCATCGGCTTGCGCGCCTTGGCGGGCGGCGCGACCGGCCTGAGTTCGGCGAACACCGGGCTTGGCTCGATGATGGTGGTGGGCGGCGAGGCAAAATCCCCGGGATTTCGGATCACCTGGATCGGCACCGTGACCGGCTCGAATTTGGCCATCGCGAAGGTGACGGAGAAGCCGGCGTCGGGCGCGGGTACCTGGACCGAGCAGGGGGTCTTGCAGGCCGGTCCGAGCGAGGTCGTGGCCTCCGCACCCGGCGGCGCCGATTCAAGCGCAACCGGCACCAGGGGTGGCGCCGACTTGAAGGAATCGAGGGAAAACGAGGAGCATCCGGCGAGAACCATCCCGGCGACGGCAATCGCGATGACACGGCGCATGATCGGGCACTCTGGGTTGCGGCAATCCGCCACAAGGGAACCATAGGAGTGCAGCAACAGGGCCGCAACCGAACCGGCCAAATTCGTTAAAGAATGGTTAACGCCGCAAAATGTCGCTCCAAATACTTCACGGAAATCAAACGATTAGGAACGGGATGGAACTTTACTGAGGGCTTCCACCGCCGCCGGCAGGTCGCTCATATGGCCGATCAGCCGGTCCGGCTTCAATTCGGCGATCGGAACGTCGGTATAGCCGAACTCGACCCCAATCACGGGAACCCCGGCCCGCCGCGCCACGCCGACATCCGGGCCGGCGTCGCCGACCATAATGGTGGTGGCGATAGACCCGCCGGCCCGTGCCACCGTCTGCTGCAGGATGATCGGGTCAGGCTTGGCGACGCCGAAAGTGTCGGCGCCGCAGATCGCCGAAAATCGTCCGCTCAGGCCCAATTGGTCGAGCAGCCGCTTTGACAGCCATTCCAACTTGTTGGTGCACACCGCGAAGCGGCAGCCCAGCACCTTGAGTTCGTCAAGGGCGACCTCCAGCCCCTCGAACGGCCGCGAGGCGTCGGCAATGTGGGTGGCGTAATAATCGATGAAATCTCTGGTCAAGCGGTTGAGGTCGTCGACACTCGTGACCCGGCCCTCGACCTCGAGCCCGCGCTCGATCAGCTTGCGCGCGCCGGCGCCGATCATGTTGCGCGCCGATTCGAAAGGGAGAGGCGGCAACCCTTCACGGTCGAGCACGTAATTGAGCGCGGCAATCAGGTCCGGCGCGGTATCGACGAGGGTGCCGTCTAGGTCGAAGACAACGGTGCGGGGAAAGCTCATCGGAATTCGCTAGCGGCAGCCGAGATATCATGCAAGTAGGGAACTCAAACAGAGGGAGCAGCCCATGCGGGAGCTTGCCGGCAAGACGGCATTTGTGACCGGTGGCGCCGCCGGGATCGGGTTGGCGCTCGGCCGGGCGTTCGCCCAGGCCGGCATGAAGGTGATGCTGGCCGATATCGAGGCGGACGCGCTGCAGGCTGCCGTCGCGAGCCTGCGGGAAATTTCGCCCGATATCAGCGGCACCGTTTGCGATGTCGCCGATGCCGCAAGCGTGGAACGCGCCGCGGAAGCCTCATTCGACGCCTTCGGGAAGGTGCATGTGGTCTGCAACAATGCCGGCGTCGCGGCCGGCGGCGGCATCGACCACGTCTCGCTCGACAATTGGCGATGGGTGATCGATGTGAACCTGATGGGCGTCGTGCACGGCATCAAGAGCTTCCTGCCGCACATCCGCGCCCACGGCGAGGGCGGCCATATCGTCAACACTGCGTCGATGGCGGGAATGCATGCCGGGCTGGGCTTGAGCCCTTATCACGCGAGCAAATTCGCCGTGGTGAGTATGTCGGAAGGTCTCGCGGTGCAGCTCAAGCCGCACGGCATCGGCGTCAGCGTGTTATGTCCGAGCTATGTGCGCACCCGCATCGGCGAGAGCGGACGCAATCGTCCCCCGCGCTATGGCCAGTCGCAACCGCTCGATCCTGCCAGTCCGGCCGCGGCGATGCTGGCCGAGATCATCCGAAACATCGATGCCGGGCTTGCGCCGGAGGTGGTCGGTGCGCGCGTACTGAGCGCGATCCACAACGATGAACTGTATATTTTCACCCATCCGGGCATGCGGGCCCAGGTGGAGGGGCGGTTCGCGGCCATTTTGGCGGCAATGGATGAGGTTTCGCCCCCATAATCCTGCTCATGCACGGCTTTTAGGCGCTGTTCCCAGGGCCAAAACGACGCTAGACATGCGCCCGCGGATCGGCGGATTCCTTCGGAGCATCGTCAGCACGTGAACATGGACCAATTGAAGCGCCAGGCGGCGGCGCAGGCGCTGGAGCAGGTACAGGACGGCATGAAGCTGGGGCTCGGCACCGGCTCGACCGCCAGGCATTTCGTCGATCTGCTCGGCGAGCGGGTGGCGGGGGGCTTGCGTGTGGTCGGCGTACCGACCTCGGAGGCGACCCGTGCCCAGGCCGAAGCCTGCAAAATTCCCCTGACCACGCTCGATGAAGTCGACCGGCTCGATCTCACGGTCGATGGCGCCGACGAGATGGATCCCGCGCTGAACCTGATCAAGGGCGGCGGCGGCGCGTTGCTGCGGGAGAAGATCGTGGCGGCCGCGTCGGATCGCATGATCGTGATTGCGGACGACACCAAATGGGTCGATGTGCTCGGCCGTTTCCCCCTACCTGTCGAGGTGATCCCGTTCGGGCTGGCCGCAACCCAGCGGGCCATGGCCGCGGCATTTGCCCAAAGCGGCGTTTCCGGGCAAATGGGGCTCCGCAAGGGCAGGGACGGCCACGTTTTTGTCACCGATGGCGGCCACTGGATTGTCGATGCCCATCTTGGGCGCATCACGGATGCGCCGCGTCTGGCGGACCTGTTGAGCCTGATCCCGGGTGTCGTCGAGCACGGGTTGTTCATTGGCCTGGCCAGCACCGCCATCCTGGCAGGTGCGCAGGGAATTCGCGTAGTTGAGCGGCGGTAACGCCGGAAATCGAGGAGAATCGGAATGAAGAGCCTTTCACGGATTTTGTCGGCGGCCGGCCTTGCAGTGGGACTGGCCCTGACCGCCGTTCCGGCCGAGGCGCAGCAGAAAAACGCGCCCGCAGCGCCCGCGACCACGCAACTGAAGCCCGGTTCGCCGGCGGCGATCGCTGCCGCGAAGGAAATCCTGGCGATGAAGAATGCGTCGGCGATGTACGCCAACGCCGTTCCCAATCTCGTCGAGCAGACCAAGAACGTGCTGATGCAGAGCAATCTGAACTATCAGAAGGATCTCAACGAGGTCGCGGTGATCATCGCCAAGAATCTGGCGGGCCGCGAAAAGGAAATCGGCGACGGCATGGCGCAGGTCTACGCCAACGAGTTCACCGAGCAGGAGTTGAAGGACCTCGTGACCTTCTACAAGTCGCCGCTTGGCCAGAAGCTGCTCGCGAACGAACCCCGCGCCATCCAGTTCAGCATGTCCTACATGAATCAGTGGGCGCAGCAATTTGCCGAAACGATCAACGGCCAGTTCCGCGCCGAGATGAAGAAGCGCGGCAAGGAAATCTGAGTTGGCGAATTGCGAATAGCGAGTAGCGAATGGAACGTGCGCAACCGGGTGAGCTTACGATTCGCTATTCGCCACTCGCTACTCGCGGAAACTGAGGCTGGCCATGGCTGAGTTCGACGTCGATCTGTTCGTCATCGGCGGTGGTTCGGGCGGCGTACGCGCCGCCCGCATCGCCGCCGGCTACGGCGCCAAGGTCATGGTTGCCGAAGAATACCGGATGGGCGGCACCTGCGTAATCCGCGGCTGCGTACCGAAAAAGCTGTTCGTGCTCGGCTCCCACGTCCGCCACGAGATCGCCGATGCCGCCGGCTTCGGCTGGACCATATCAGATGTCTCGTTTGATTGGACGACGCTGGTCGCCAACAAGGACAAGGAGATCGCCCGCCTCGAGGGCATCTACGCCGCCAATGTCGAGAAATCGGGCGCGCGCATCGCGAAGACCCGCGCGGTGCTGGAAGACGCGCACACCCTGCGCCTGATGACCGGCGAAAAGGTCACCGCGAAATACATCCTGATCGCGACCGGCGGCGCGCCCAACCACGGCCGCGAGATCCCCGGCATCGAGCATGTGATTTCCTCCAACGAGGCGTTTCATCTCACCGAACTGCCGAAGCGCATCGTGATCCAGGGCGGCGGTTATATCGCGCTGGAATTCGCCGGCATCTTTGCCGGCTTCGGCTCCGACGTCACCGTGATCTATCGCGGCGACAATATCTTGCGTGGTTTCGACGAGGACGTCCGCAAGCACGTCCGCGCCGAGATGGAGAAGCAGGGCATTACCATCATCACCGGCTGCACCATCGAGAAGGTGGACCGGTACGGCAACGAGTTCACGACGCATTTGTCGAGCGGCTCGAGCATTGCCTCGGAGAAGGTGATGTTCGCGATCGGGCGGCATCCGAACGTTGCCAATCTCGGGCTCGAGAAGGCCGGCGTCGCCATCAACCCGGCGAATGGCGGCATCGCCGTCGACGAATGGTCGAAGACCTCGGTCGACAATATCTACGCGATCGGCGACGTCACCCACCGCCTCAACCTGACGCCGGTCGCGATCCGCGAGGGCCACGCCTTCGCCGACACCGTGTTCGGCAAGCGCCCGGTGCAGGTCGATCACTCCACCATTCCGACCGCCGTGTTCTCGCAGCCCGAAGTCGGCACCGTAGGGCTGACCGAGGCGCAGGCGCGTGCGCAGTTCGACCATGTCGATATCTACAAGGCAGATTTCCGCCCCATCAAGGCGACGATGTCCGGCCGCGATACCCGCGTGCTGATGAAGCTTGTCGTCGACGGCGCGAGCGACCGCGTGCTCGGCTGCCACATCGTCGGCGACACCGCCGCCGAAATCGTCCAGGCGGTGGCGATCGCGGTGAAGATGAAGGCGACCAAGGCCGATTTCGATGCGACGATTGCACTGCATCCGACGGCCGCGGAAGAGCTGGTGACGATGCGAACGCCGACGGCACGATATGTGCGCGAGGCGGCGGAGTAAGCAGGTCGTAGGATGGGTAGAGCGAAGCGAAACCCATCATTTCCTTTCGCGGAGAAGATGATGGGTATCGCTTCGCTCCACCCATCCTACAGGCTGACGTGACCCATTACTTAAGAACAGAGGCAGACAAACAATGATTGAGCAGATCGGCATTATCGGCGCGGGCACGATGGGCAACGGCATTGCGCAGGTGTGTGCCGCCGCCGGACTTCCGGTCGTCATGACCGATATCGCCGATGCCGCGCTGGCGCGGGGCATGTCGGTCGTGTCCAGCAGCCTCGAGCGCCTCGTCAACAAGCAGAAGATGACCGACGCCGACCGGCAGGCCGCGATTGCGCGCATCACCACCACCACGGACACTGCGAAGCTTGCCACCTGCGATCTCGTCATCGAGGCCGCGACCGAGAACGAGGAGCTGAAGGTCAAGATCCTGAAGGACCTCTGTACAAAACTGCGGCCGCAGGCGCTGCTCGCGACCAATACCTCGTCGATCTCGATTACAAAACTCGCCGCCGCGACCGACCGTCCGGACCGCTTCATCGGCATGCACTTCTTCAACCCGGTGCCGCTGATGGCGTTGCTCGAACTGATCCGCGGCCTGCAGACGTCCGACGACACCCACGCCAAGGCGGAAGCCTTTGCCAAGCGGGTCGGCAAGGTCGCGATCACGGCGAAGAACAGCCCGGGCTTTGCGGTCAACCGCATCCTGTGCCCGATGATCAACGAGGCGATCTTCGCGCTGCAGGAAGGTATTGCCACCGCCGAGGACCTTGACGCCGGCATGAAGCTCGGCTGCAACCACCCGATCGGCCCGCTCGCGCTCGCCGACATGATCGGCCTCGATACGATGCTGTCGGTGATGGAAGTCTTCTACGAAGGTTTCAACGATCCGAAATACCGTCCCGCGCCGCTGCTCAAGGAAATGGTCGCCGCCGGCCATCTCGGCCGCAAGACCGGGCAGGGGTTTTACAACTACGGGAAATGAGCGTTGTTGCGTAGGGTGGGTTAGCGTAGCGTAACCCACCATCTTTGTTTCCGCGCGGAAGGAACGGTGGGTTACGGCTTCGCCTAACCCACCCTACGCAGTCATTTCGGATCGGGCTGCACAAGTCCCGCCGCAGGATTTTCGAACTTCCCCGCGCGCGCGAGTTTCACCGCGTTGCCGAGCGCGCGGGCGGCGTTGCGCACTTCCTCCTGGAATTCGCGATCTTCATCCAGCGCCTCGTGCGAGGTGGCATAGGGCTCCATGTAGCCGACATAGCCTTCGGCTTCCGCGGTGCGGCCGGCGGAGATCAGGGCCATGTCGGTCAGCCAGTCCGACAGCGAGCGGCGCAGCATTTCGGCGCCGGCGCTGTCGCCGTGCACGACGAGGCCAAAATGCCGTCCCGCCAGATGCCGCGGGTAGGGCCATCCCTTCAGCTCGAGCGCCTTGGCCTGGTCAGCGTGCTTGCCGTGGGTTGAGGTCGGATCGGGATTGCCGCCGTCGGCGCAGACCAGGCGGTCCATCATCGCCTTCAGCGGGGTCGGGGCGTGGTACCAGTTGACCGGCGCCACGATCAGGATGCCATGGGCCGCGACCCATAGCGGATAGATCTCGTTCATCCAGTCGTCGGTCTGATTAAGCGAATAGTTCGGATAACAGCTGCAGGGCCAGTGGCAGAGCGGCATCGCGGTAGCGACGCAGGACTTGCAGGGATGAATCTGCCGGCCGAACTCCGACGTCAGCCGCGACAGGTCGAGAATGTCGACGGCAAATCCCATCCCGGCAAATATCGGCTCGGTGAGCTTGGCCAGCCGCCACGTCTTCGACGATTCGCCGGGGCAGGTGTGCTCGCTACGCGCCGAGCCGTTGATGATGAGAATGCGCGGCACTGCTGCCATATCGTCGTGGCGCCGCTGGGCCTCGAGAATGGCCTGGCGCGCGGCGAGCCAGTCGACCGAGATTTCATATTCAGGATCGGCAAAGCCTGGCCCCGCCTTGCGTGTATGGGGGGCTTTGCGCGAATGGCTGTAGGCGTCCCATGCGGCCGCGACGATGGCATCGAGTTCGCGTTGCAACGGCTGGAAAGCCGGATCGACAAACCGGCTGCGATAGCGCTTTTCGAATTCCTCGCGCGGCAGTTTGACGGGCGGCATTTCCTTGCGAATATCCGGCGCCGCCATGGATCGATCCTCGCGTGATGGGTTTGAGGGCAACTCCGGAGCGGGAGCGGCGGTTCCAGCAGGCGCTAATCCGGACGCCAGAGTTCGAACAGTTCTGCGGCGCTGATCAGGTCGATCTGCGCGTTGAACCGCGTCCGGTACATCGTCATCAGCGCATCGTGGCCGGTGTCGGAGGAGCTGCACAGCGCGTCCTGAACGATGACGACGCGGAAGCCGAGATCGACGGCGCTAAGCGCGGTCGAGAGTACGCATACGTCGGTTTCCGCGCCCGACACGATCACCGTTCCGACATGCCGCTCAACCAGGAGATGGCCAAGCCTCGAGCCGAAGAAGGCCGAATAGGCGGGCTTGTCGACCACCAGCGCCGGCGGCGTGTAGCGCGCAAGCTCCGGCACCAGGTCGAGCGCGTCCGGCGGAAGACTGCCGCGCGTCGCACGCTGCCATTTGGTGAAATAGACCTGCCACTGGCCGCGCCGGTCCTCGGGTTTTTCCGGCGTGACGAAGCGCGTGAACACTGTCCGTTCGCGATAGCGCGCGCAGATATCCGAGATCACCGGCAGCACACGCTCCATCCATGGCGTTTCCCATACGCCGCCCTTGGCGAAGATGTTTTGCATATCGATGCACAGATGCGCCGCGTCGCTGATGGCTTGCATCGAAGGCCTCTGATGGTTTGTTGGCTAATTCGGCAAACAGAAACTGGTTTCAGCAAGGGCTTGAAACGTTTCGCAGCAACGCCTGCGAGCCGAACGCGCGCGATGTGACCAATGCCGGCAAAGCACGCCAAAGATTGATTCGTACCGAGGGTGTTCACTGTAACGAAAATGGCAGCCATGCGGGAACAATCGGTCGGGAACGTTGTTGGGGCGGGGTTTGTACCTGCCATCCCCCCAGCCATCTGTGGAGTATTCATGCTAAAACCCCTCGCTGTCGCGTCGACGGTTCTGCTCGTGTTCTCCGTTCAGGCCGAGGCCCGTCCCCATCATCGGCATCACGGCCATCGGGCACACGCCTGGTGCGGAAGCTACCTAAGCAAATATCTCGGCAAACCTGATCGGCGTCTGGCGCTGGCGCGCTCGTGGGCCGGTGAAGGCATGAACGCCGGCGGCCCCGGCATTGGCGTCGTCGTTGTCTGGCGCCATCATGTCGGAATCATCACGGGGCAAACGCCCGATGGCCAGTGGATCGTTCACAGCGGCAACGATGGCGGCGCGGTCCGCACACGCCCGCGCTCGCTCGCCGGTGCGATAGCGTTCAGGAGGGTTTAGCAAATACTGTCATTGCGAGTCATCGAGCGCGCATTCGCGCGACCCGGTGGCTCGCAATGACGGCAGCGAATCTATTTCTCCGCTTCAAGCCACTCCGCCGCGCCGCGCCACAGTGTGTCGCGGTGCTCGGGCCTGAAAAATCCCATATGTCCGATCCTCGCGGCACCGGCCTCTGCCGGCGTCACCGTGATGATCTCCGGCGTGATCGATGTGAATCCCGCGCACAGGAGTTCGACCGCGGGCCGCGTCGCCCAGGGGGCGTCGGCCATGCAGAGCGCGCGCAACGCGCCCCGGTACTTCGGAAAATTCTGCAAGGTATCGAGCCCGGAATCGTCGAACAGATAGCGCGGGCTCATCACCCAGCGGGCCCATTGCAGGAACGCATCCTTCGGCAGGTCCATGCCGAGGCCGGCCTTGCCCGGCATGTAGCCGAGTATGCGGGTGAGGGGACGGCCGACAAAGTTCAAGAGGGCATAGACGCGGTAGCGCTCCGGCGCCGTCATCAGTTTCCAGTAGCCGGCCTGCGCCGCAATCAGAAGCGCGCGCTCGATTTTCGAATTGTTCGGCAACAGGCCGAGCGCCTGGCCGCCGAAGGAGTGCCCGACATAGGCGAACGGCAGCGTCTTGTAGCGCTCGCGCATCCAGGCGACGGCTGCCGTGATGTCCTGTGCCGCCCAGTCCGACATCGAGGCTTTGAAGCCGACCAGCGATTTCGGCCGGTGGGTGCCGGTCAGCGACTGCTGCCGGCTGTCGCCGGTGCCGCGGTAGTCGTAGGTCAGCACCGCGCAGCCGCGCTTGGCGAGGTAGCCGGCGAAGCCGCGGTACAATCTACGGGGGACGGCGGTCGCCGAATTGATCAGGATGGCGTGGCGCTTGGCCCCGCGGGGCAGAAACAGCGTCGCGGCCAGGGGGTATCCGTCCGCCGCGGGCAGCGTGATATCGTCGCTAAAAACGTCGTCCAGCCCCGGCCCGGTCACTGCTTGTCCTCCTCAGCTTCCGCGAGCGTCCGCAAGCAAATGCGAATTCGGCTTTGACTGCAAGGGTTTGTCAGGATTACCTGAAATCCAACTGGCGGTTGGCCGAAGGTCTGTGTATAACGCGGCCCTTCCGATAAGTTACGGTTTTTGCTCAGGAGTTAACGACATGTCCGAGCGGTGGACGCCCGACAGCTGGCGCACCAAGCCGGTGCTCCAAGTCCCCGATTATCCCGATGCCAAGGCATTGGCCGACGTCGAGGCGCAGCTCGCCACGTTCCCGCCGCTGGTGTTCGCCGGCGAGGCGCGCAACCTGAAAAAGGCGCTGGCGCGGGTGGCGAAGGGCGAGGCGTTCCTGCTGCAAGGCGGCGATTGCGCCGAGAGCTTTGCCGAGCATGGCGCCAACAACATCCGCGACTTCTTCCGCGTGTTGCTGCAGATGGCGGTCGTGCTGACCTATGCCGGCGCGCTGCCAGTGGTGAAGGTCGGCCGCATCGCCGGTCAGTTCGCAAAACCGCGCTCGTCGAACACCGAGAAGGTTGACGGTGTCGAACTGCCGAGCTATCGCGGCGACATCATCAACGACATCGCCTTCACGCCGGAAGCGCGCATTCCCGACCCGCAGCGCCAGATGATGGCGTACCGGCAATCGGCCGCGACGCTCAACCTGCTCCGCGCGTTCGCGACCGGCGGCTTTGCCAATCTCGGCAGCGTGCACCAGTGGATGCTCGGCTTCCTCAAGGATTCCCCGCAGTCGCGGCGTTACAAGGAGCTGGCCGACCGCATTTCCGATGCGCTGAATTTCATGCGCGCCTGCGGCCTCGACCTCGAAAGCCACCCAGAGCTGCGCGCGACCGATTTCTACACCAGCCATGAGGCGCTGCTGCTTGGCTACGAGCAGGCGCTGACCCGCGTCGATTCCACCACCGGCGACTGGTACGCGACGTCGGGACACATGATCTGGATCGGCGACCGCACCCGCCAGCTCGATCACGGCCATGTCGAGTATTTCCGCGGCATCAAGAATCCGATCGGCCTGAAATGCGGTCCCTCGCTGAAGCCGGACGAGCTCTTGAAGCTGATCGACGTCCTCAATCCCGACAACGAGCCGGGACGGCTGACGCTGATTGGCCGCTTCGGCTCCGACAAGATCGCCGATCATCTGCCCGGCCTGATCCGCGCGGTGCAGCGGGAAGGGCGGGTCGTCGTCTGGTCCTGCGATCCCATGCACGGCAACACCATCACCTCGACATCAGGCTACAAGACCCGGCCGTTCGACCGGGTGCTGGCGGAAGTGAAGTCGTTCTTCGCGGTCCATGCCGCGGAGGGGACGCATGCCGGCGGCGTGCATCTGGAGATGACCGGGCAGGACGTTACCGAATGCATCGGCGGCGCCCGCGCCATCACCGACGAGGATCTCAACGACCGCTATCACACGGTCTGCGATCCCCGCCTCAATGCCGAACAATCGATCGATATGGCTTTCCTGATCGCCGAACTGCTCAAGCAGGAACGCGCGGGCAAGGAAAAGCCGATGCCGGCCGTAGCGGGACTCTGATTTGCTGCGACTTTGGCGGGCCACCATCAATACGCGTAACGGCCTCGCCTTTGCGATCCGTTCGGAGCAGGCCGTCCGCGAGGAGCTGTTCGCGCTGCTACTGTCAGTGCCGCTGGCCTGGCTGGTCGGCGCGACCATGATGCGCCGCGTGGAACTAGTCGCGGCCGTCGCCTTTGTCCTGGTGGTCGAGCTGCTCAACACCGCGATCGAGAAGCTCGCCGACCGCCTGACCATGGACCACGATCCGAAGATCGGCCAGGTCAAGGACATGGGATCGGCGGCGGTCGGCGTCGCATTGTTGATGGCCGGTACATTCTGGCTGTTCGCCCTCGCCGAACGCATAGGCGCAATTTGAACCGAGCAATTGCGGTTTGCTCTTATGCAGGGCACCATCGCTCCCATGACCGAACCAACTTTCAAGATTACGCTGGCGCAGTTGAACCCGACGGTCGGCGACGTCACGGGAAATGCCGCCAAGGCGCGCGCCGCGCGCGCGAAGGCTGCGGCCGATGGCGCCGATCTGCTGCTGCTGCCGGAATTGTTCATCTGTGGCTACCCGCCGGAAGATCTGGTGCTCAAGCCTGCCTTCCAGGCCGCTTGCCGCGCGGCGGTCGAAGAGCTGGCGCGCGAGACCGCAGGGGGCGGGCCGGCCGTCCTGATCGGTACGCCCTGGGTCGAGGACGGCAAGCTCTATAACGCCTGCGCGCTGCTCGATCAGGGCCGCATCGCCGCGCTTCGGTTCAAGGCCAATCTGCCGAACTACGGCGTGTTCGACGAGAAGCGGCTGTTCGCCCGCGGCCCCGCCGCCGGGCCGGTGACGGTCAAGGGCATCCGGGTAGGCGTCCCGATCTGCGAGGACATCTGGCTCGAAGAATCAGAGGAATACGAGAACGTCGTCGAGTGCCTCGCCGAGACCGGCGCGGAAATCCTCGTCGTGCCGAACGGCTCGCCTTACGCCCGCGACAAGAACGATCTGCGGCTGTCGATTGCGGTCGCCCGTGTCACCGAAAGCGGCCTGCCTTTGGTCTATCTCAACCAGATCGGCGGGCAGGACGAGCTGGTGTTCGACGGCGCCTCGTTCGCGCTCAACGCCGATTTTTCGGTCGCGGCGCAACTGCCCGCGTTCGAGGAGCACACCACGACCCTGAGCTGGACCAAGGGCACTGACGGCTGGCGCTGTTCGGGACCAGTGATGCCGCTCATCGAGGGTGACAAGGCCGATTACGCGGCCTGCGTGCTCGGCCTGCGCGACTACGTCCGCAAGAACGGCTTCCCGGGCGTCCTGCTCGGCGTTTCCGGCGGCATCGATTCCGCGCTGTGCGCGGCGATCGCGGTGGATGCGCTCGGCGCCGACCAAGTGCGCGGCGTGATGCTGCCATTCCGCTTTACCGCTCAGGTCTCGCTCGAGGATGCGGCCAAGCTCGCGACAGCGCTGGGCATCCGCTACGAGGTGCTGCCGATCGCGGACGCCGTCAACGGCTTCGAGAAGATTCTGGCCGGGCCGTTCGCCGGCCTGCCACGCGACATCACCGAGGAAAATCTGCAGGCGCGCACCCGAGGCACGCTGCTGATGGCGATTTCCAACAAGACCGGCGCGATGGTGGTGACGACCGGCAACAAGTCGGAAATGTCGGTCGGCTACGCCACGATCTACGGCGACATGAACGGCGGCTTCAATCCGATCAAGGACATCTACAAGACCGAAGTATTCCGCCTCTCCAGCCTGCGCAACGAGTGGAAGCCGGACGGCGCGCTCGGGCCATCGGGCGAGGTGATCCCGGTCAACATCATCACCCGCCCACCGACCGCGGAACTGCGCGAGAACCAGACCGACCAGGATTCGCTGCCGGCTTACGAGATGCTCGACGGCATTCTCGAACGGCTGGTCGAGCGCGAGGAGCCGCTCGCCACGATCATCGCCGCCGGTTTCCCGGCCGACGTGGTGACGCGGATCGACCGGCTGCTCAACATCGCCGAATACAAGCGGCGGCAGGCAGCGCCGGGCGTCAAGGTGACGGAAAAGAACTTTGGCCGCGACCGCCGCTATCCCATCACCAACCGCTTCCGCGACAATGGCAAGGCGCTGCCCGCGCCCGACGACAGACTGGTCGCCCGCGCCGGAAAAGCCTCAGCCGACGCGTTCGAGGGATAAACTCCAACCAGCGAGTTGATGATTTCCCGATAGGCTGCTTCGGAAAAAGCCTTCAGCCTGCGCGTCCGCGCGTTCCCCAGTGAGACCAGCAACCTGGCTGCAGGCTGAAACGTGTCGCCACGGCGTCATGTCGGCGACCCGAAGAACAGGACCCGTATGAGGTGCGTGTAGTCGGATTCGAACACCATGATGGCCACAAAGACCAGTACCAGCACCGGAGGCAGCAGGATGGCATAGGCGAGCGCCAGCCGCTCCCATGCCATGTGCATGAACACGGCGACGATCAAACCGGCCTTCAGCACCATGAACAGCAGGATCAGCGACCATCTGAGATAGCCGTGAAGGCCAAAGTAGTCGACGAGATAGGAGCCGGTGCTGAGGACGAACAACCATCCCCACACCACGAGATAGAGTTTGATCGGGTGCTGCTGCCCCTCTGCGTGCGTGGCTCCAACGGCGATTGCGTCATGCGCATGGGTTTGTCGTAAAGGTTGTCGTTCATCTATTACTGCTGTGCTTGTCATGCGCCGACCTCACCAAAGATAAAAGAAGGCAAAGATGAACACCCAGACGAGATCGACGAAATGCCAGTACAACCCCATGATTTCGACGTTCTCGTATTGTCCTTTCCTGCTCGTAAAAAAGCCGCGCCTTTCGACGTCGAAGTCGCCGCGCCAGACCTTTCGCGCAATCGCGATCAGGAAAATCACACCGATCGTCACGTGGGTGCCGTGGAAGCCGGTGATCATGAAGAAGCTTGAACCGAACTGCGCTGCGCCCCACGGATTTTCCCAGGGCCGTACGCCCTCCATGATCAGCTTGGTCCATTCAAACGCCTGCATTCCGACGAACGTTGCGCCAAAGGCCGCCGTGATAAGCATCAAGACTGCGGTTTTGACGCGATCGCGGCGGTAGCCGAAATTGACGGCCATCGCCATCGTTCCGCTGCTGCTGATCAGGATGAAGGTCATGATGGCGATCAGGATCAGCGGAATGTGGTGGCCTGCGATGTTGAGGGAGAAAACTTCGCTCGGGTTCGGCCACGGCACGGTCGTGGACATTCGCGCGGTCATGTAGGACAGCAGGAAACAGCTGAAGATGAAAGTGTCGCTCAGGAGGAAGATCCACATCATGGCCTTCCCCCAGGAGACATTCTTGAAGGCGCGCTGATCCGAGGACCAGTCGGCAGCGATGCCTCTCCAGCCGCCCTCAAGCTGTGCAGGCGGTTGTACGGAATGTGTCAGCACAGTCTCCGCCATCTGGCTTCTCCCTAGGTGAGCAACCGGCGACAGATGTCGACGAAGTTGTCCGTCCAGCCCGTCAGCAGCCCGAGCAAGGCCAACCAGACCAACAGCAGGAAGTGCCAGTAGATGGCGCAGAGTTCCACACTCAGGCGCATCTGAGCCATTTCAACGCCACGCCATGCCTTGGCAGTCGTTCTGCCCAAGGCCACCAGGCCGCCGACCAGATGCAGTCCGTGCGCCGCCGTGATCAGGTAGAAGAACGAGTTGGCTGGGTTGGACGCGACGAAATAGCCGGCAGCCCTCAGCTGCTGCCACGCCAACAGTTGCCCAACAAGGAATGTAATGGCGGATGCTGCCCCTGCGCATAGGCCGATGGAGACATTCTCCATGTCGTCCCGCCGCGCAGCCACGTATGCCCATTGCAGCGCAACGCTGCTAAGGACCAGAACGCCCGTATTGACCCACAGCAGCCCGGGCACGGGCAGCGTCCGCCAGTCCACCATGTTCATGCGCATGGAGTAGGCGCTGATGAAGAGTGCAAACAGCGAACCGGCGACGGCGAGAAATACGCCTAGCCCGATTTTCGCTGCGGGCCAGGTCATTGCGCCCGTGCCGGGGAAGTTACCGATCGGCCCTTCCTCCAGCCAAGGTTTGGACGTCAGCCGTTGCTGCGAAAGCCACCATCCGGCGATGACCGCAATCACCGCCATGAACAGGACAATGGCGCTCACGGCGCGGCCCCCTGCAGGGCCGGTATCGCGCGTGGCTGGTTCTGCGGAATGAAATCCTGCGCAGCACCCGGCACGCTGTAGTCATACGCCCATCGATAGACCACTGGAAGCTCCTTGCCCCAGTTGCCGTGCCCGGGTGGAGTCTCCGGCGTCTGCCACTCCAGTGTTGTCGCCCGCCATGGATTGCCACCAGAAGGCCTGCCCTTGAAGTAGCTCCAGGCAAGATTGAACAGGAACACCATCTGGGCGAAGCCCACGATCAAAGCCATGATGGAGATAAAGGCATTGAGCGTATGGGTCGATGAGGGGATAAACGCCGCTTCGCCGATGTCATGATACCGGCGCGGGACCCCGAGCAATCCAATGTAATGCATGGGGAAGAAGATCAGATAGGCGCCGAGAAACGTCACCCAGAAATGAAACTTGCCCAGCGCATCGTTGAGCATCCGTCCCGTCACTTTGGGGTACCAATGATAGATCGCGCCCATCACAACCATGATCGGGGCCACACCCATCACCATATGGAAATGCGCGACGACGAACATGGTATCCGATAGCGGCACATCCACGACCACGTTGCCGAGAAACAGGCCGGTGAGCCCGCCGTTCACGAACGTAATGATGAAGCCGAGCGCAAACAGCATCGGGATGGTGAGGTGGATGTCGCCGCGCCACAGGGTCAATACCCAGTTGTAGACCTTGATGGCGGTCGGGATGGCGATGATGAGCGTCGTGGTGGCGAAGAAGAACCCGAATTTCGGGTGCATGCCGCTGACGTACATATGGTGCGCCCATACGACGAAGCTGAGCGCGCCGATCGCCACGATGGCCCACACCATCATGCGATAGCCGAAGATGTTCTTCCGCGCATGGGTGCTGATCAGATCGGAGACGATGCCGAAGGCCGGAAGTGCGACGATGTAGACTTCGGGATGGCCGAAGAACCAGAACAGATGCTGGAACAGGATCGGGCTGCCGCCGCCATACTTCATCTGCTGCCCCATCTCGACAAGTGCCGGCATGAAGAAGCTCGTTCCCAGCAGGCGGTCGAAAAGCATCATGACCGAAGCCACGAACAGCGCAGGGAAGGCTAATAGCGCCATGACAGTGGCCGTGAAAATGCCCCACACCGTCAGTGGCAAACGCATCAATGTCATGCCCCGCGTGCGCGCCTGCAGCACGGTCACCACGTAATTCAGGCCGCCCATGGTGAAGCCGATGATGAACAGGATCAGCGAGGCCAACATGAGAATGATGCCCCAATCCTGTCCGGGGGTGCCGGAGAGAAGCGCCTGCGGCGGGTACAGGGTCCAGCCGGCGCCGGTGGGCCCGCCGGGCACGAAGAAGGTCGATGCCAGCACCAGGACTGCGAGCAGGTAGACCCAGTAGCTCAGCATGTTCACATAGGGAAATACCATGTCCCGGGCGCCGACCATCAGCGGGATAAGGTAGTTGCCGAAGCCTCCCAGGAACAATGCCGTGAGCAAATAGATCACCATGATCATCCCATGCATGGTGATGAACTGGAGATATTGATTTGCATCGATAAAGGAGAACGTGCCGGGAAATCCCAATTGCAGCCGCATCAGCCACGACAGCACCAAGGCGACCAGCCCGATTGCCGTCGCCGTGAGCGAGTACTGGATGGCGATGACTTTGGCGTCTTGCGAAAAGACGTACCGCGTCCACCAGCTCCGGGGATGATAGAGATCAACCTCCGCCACTTCGGCAGGCGGGACATCTGTGACTGCATCATACGGAACATCGACCATAGAAATACCTCCTCGGTCGTTTCCATCGGGAGTGAAGACCTGGCCTCACGCGCCCGATCTATCTTTGCAACGGCACTTACTTGCCGCCGGATTTGTACGTTGCCTTCGTAACGGCGCTTCGGCCTGACAATTCTGCAAACGTCTTCTGTTGCTCCAGCCAGGCGTGATACTCGCTTTCTTCCTCGACGACGACCTTGGCGCGCATCTGCGCGTGCGCTGCGCCACACAACTCGGCGCACAACACATCGAACGTCCCGGTGCGGACCGGAGTCATCCAGAAATAGGTGACCATGCCGGGCACCATGTCCATCTTGGCCCTGAATTCAGGCACGTAGAAATCGTGCAGGACATCGACGGAGCGGAGTAGAACCTTGACCGGCTTTCCGACCGGGAGATGCAACTCGCCACTTTCGACCACGACGTCGTCCTGCCCGTGCGGGTCGTCGCGATTCAAGCCCATGGGGTTATCGGGATTGATGTAGCGGACGTCGGTCGTGCCCATCCGGCCATCTTTCCCCGGGAGGCGGAAGCTCCACTGCCACTGCTGGCCCATGACCTCGATCTCGGTGGCATCAGCCGGAACCGTGACGAACTGGTGCCAGACAAACAGGCCCGGTGCCAACATGGCGGCAACGCCGATTGCCGTCCCAATGCTGAGCCACCATTCGAGCTTCTTGTTTTCGGGATTGTAGTGCGCCTGCCTTCCTTCCTTGTGATGAAAACGGAAGACGCAATAGGCCATGAAAGCGATCACCGCGAAGAAAACGATACCGGTGATCCAGAAGGTAATGCTGATGGTATGATCGATGTAGCTCCAATTAGTGGCGATCGGCGTCCACCACCACGGGCTGTAAATGTGAAACAGCACCGAGCCGATTGCGACCAGAAGCAGTATGATGGCGACAATCATCCCTCATTCCTCCTTGCCACCAAAGGCAACGGAGATGAATCAAAGGGCGGAGCTCGCACCTGTCTTGATGGCTGACTTCACATGCGCCATCGCAGTGCGTCTTGCCTCGCCCAACTTTGAACCGGTCGCGACATCCAACGTGGCTCGGAGCGCACGTTACGACCGCAATTCATCGGATCCGGGCGTCAGAAAACAGGATGATACGCGTCGGGGACGGCGTCAATAGATCACTTGAGCCTCGGGAGGTGTGCCGACGCCGTGCGTTGGCGAGCGTGAGGCGATTGTTTGATGATGACGCAATGCACCTAATGTCCGCCAACGTGCACACTCACCAAACCGTGAGCGCTGCCTAAGCTTGGTAGCGCTACAGTCATTGGGCAGGTCGCGACAGGTTTCGTCCGGCTAGGCTGCTTTCGATGCATTTGCCGTGCTCGGCTCGACCGCGACTCTCGCACACCAGGGCGGAGACGCGCAGGTTGCGGCGTGTCGTTCGACCGCCGCAACATGGGAGGGTGCGTCCATGGCCACTCTGTATTCCGAAAGCATCGCAAAAGTAGGACGGCACGTATTCGGCGAGGCTACCCGAGTTCCGATTCGTAAAATCGAACTTTCCGACCTGGGCGAGGCGCTCCGCCTGGGGTGGGAAGACTTCCAGGCGATGCCGAGCCACGCGGTTGTGGTGTGCGTGATTTATCCCGTTCTCGGTATCGCCCTGTTCAGGATGGTCCTCGGCTATTCCGTGCTGCCGCTGCTGTTTCCGCTGGCCGCTGGGTTTGCCTTGATTGGACCTTTTGCCGCGATTGGCCTTTACGAGCTCAGCCGTCGTCGCGAACGCGGCGAGGAGGTCAGCGTATCGGATGCGCTTCACGTGCTGCGCGCTCCAGCTTTCGGCGCCATGCTCGAACTCGGCGTCCTCCTGCTCGTTCTGTTCGGGGCCTGGATCGGGGTAGCGAATGCCATCTACGTTGAAATCTTCGGTCATGCTCCGGCCGCAAGCATCCCCGATTTCGCCAACCGCGTGCTGACGACGCCGGACGGATGGCTGCTCATCATCGTCGGTTGCGGCGTTGGCTTTCTTTTCGCCGTTGTGGCGCTGTGCGTCAGCGTTGTGTCGTTTCCGTTGATGCTTGACCGCCATGCGACTGCGATCGATGCCATCAGGACGTCAGTGTGGGCTGTGATTAAAAATCCGATTCCGATGGCCGGGTGGGGGCTAGTCGTCGCCGCGCTGCTGGTGATCGGTTCGCTGCCGCTCTTCGTCGGCCTCGCCGTCGTTCTGCCGGTGCTCGGTCACGCCACTTGGCATTTATACCGGAGGGTCGTGGAGCCGAATCCCAACCCGCCGGAGGATCATCCCCACCTGCGGAAGGGACATCGCTACGCGGCGGATTTTCCGGCCGTTCTCTTCCCGTGGAGCCGTGAACGCGAGCCATAGCGACCAAACGCGAACCCGCGTTCGCGCCTGCCGACGGAATGATAGCCGGCGCTACTGCTTCGGCGGGATGAAGGTTGGGCCGACGGTGCGGATCTTGTCCTTGTCGCCGGTCGCGGCCGTGTCGGCCGGAGGCGCCGCGGGCGCCGGTGCTGCGGCGGTGCCGGCGGGCGCCACGCCCTTCTTGGCGGACGGGGGCGGGCTGTTGCCCTTCTGCCCGCGCTGCTGCATCCGTCTCGCGCTCTCTTCGGTGACGATGATGTCGCCCTGTTCGACGCCGGCGCGATCATCGACCGACTTCAGCGCTTCCGACCAGGTCTGGCCTGCGGCCTTGCAGGCACAGGAGGGATTGAACTCGGTGCGGAACTTGAAGGCGTTCGGCAGTGACGTATAGGGCTGGCCACTGATCGAGACCGCCTGGTTGATGTCCTCGCCGGGATTTCGGTAGGTGAACAGTGTCGCTTCGGTCGCCGGGCAGAGCGCCTTGCAGGTGCGCTCGTCATCCTGAAACCGCTGTTGATAGGTGGCGAACGACACCGGGAAATAGCCGCCGTCGCAGGTGCGGACGCAGACGGTGCGGAAGGTGCCGGACGGTGCGCCGAGATCGGCGCTCGGCGGCGGCAGCGTGGCGTTGTTGTTACCGAACAGGCTGTCGATGAAATTGCCGGGGCCGCGCGCGGCTGCGGCATATTGCGGGCCGCAATTGTTCTGCGCGAGCGCCAGCAACACCGAGCGGCGCTGGTTTTCGCGCTCATTGCCGCCGATCCCGCCGCTGCGCAGCCGCTCCAGGCTGGTGGTGATCTGGTCGAGATTGGCGCGCATCTGCTGAATCTGGTTGTTCACCGGGCCGCACTCGGCGGAGCGGCCGCTGAACAGCGAGAAGAAGCCGGAGCTTTCGCAGCCCATCCGCTTGGCCTGCAGCGTGACGCGATCGAGTTCGCCCTGCTGCTTGCCCTGGGCCTCCTGATAGCGGCGGATCTGTTCATCCTTGGCGGGATCGCCGGTGCCGGCGCCGCGGTCGATTGTCGCCAATTGCCCTTCGAGGCGGATGCAGATCGGGTTTGCTTGCGCGTTCGGCGGCGGATCCTGGCTCATCTGAGCCATCGCGTCCTGGGGCGTCTGCGCCGCAGCAGGTACGCCCGTGGCGACGCCGAGCAGGAGGGCGCAGGTCAACATCCGAAGGGAAGGGGAAATGTTGCGAATTCTGAGCATGTCCGGCCATTGAGGGCTGTTCCGCGCGGGGGCTAGCGAGCCTGACGGCGCGGTCATGGCAGCATTCTGCGGCCAAGGCTGCATCCAATAGCTGCTTCTCAGGGCAGCGTCACGTCGTTTCCACGGCGCCGATGTGGCAAGCGGGTCGTTGATTCTACGGACAATTCAGCTTTCGGTCGGCCCTCACGCGCTAGCGCTGGCAGGTGATTGCCACATATTCGCCGCATGACGGGCCCGTGCAGCGTTCGCCGCCGTCGCCTGGAACCGTGGCGGTAATCTCATTATGCTCGACACGGCGGTAGGCGCTGGCCTGCGCAAATTCCCGTGACTGGCAAAACGCGCGGGCGGCGTGGGCGCCGCATTTGTGTCCTTCGGCGAGGCACTCGTCGACCCCGTAGCCATCGGCTTGGTTGGCCACGATGAAGACGCGGCTATCGGCCGATGCGGCCGAAACGGCGCCAAGCAGGAAGGCACTGGCAAGGAGTGCGGAGGGAAGTCGCATGGGAGACACCGGCAGGGAGAAGGGACTGCGCCAGAACTAGGCCCAAAGAGTTAATAATGATTAACCATGAGCCTTGGGGGCGGCAGCGATTGGGATGAGTTTGGCGACCTGTTCGGCGCCAAATCAGGCACAAGCAAGGCCTTGACGGCGTCCCTTGGATACCGCAATGGTGGAACCATGAACGGTCTCCTCGCCATCTGCAGCATTTGCCGCGAGATTATTAGCTAGCGATTCGCTGGCTGAGGCCGTCTTTTCTCAAAACTGAGATCATCGGACGCCCGGCCGCAAGGGATTGGGTACCTATGGAACTGCGCCTCTACGATACTTTGACGAAGGAGAAGCGGCCGTTCGTGCCGCTCGATCCGAACAACGTCCGCATGTATGCATGCGGACCGACGGTCTACGACTATGCCCATATCGGCAACGGCCGCGCGGCGATCGTGTTCGACGTGCTGTTCCGCGTGCTGCGCCATCGCTATGGCGCCGGCCACGTGACCTATGTCCGCAACATCACCGACGTCGACGACAAGATCAACGTCCGCGCCGCGCGCGATTATCCCGGCGTGCCGCTCAACGAGGCGATCCGCAAGGTCACCGAAGAAACCTATAAACAGTATCAGGACGACGTCACCGCGCTGGGCTGCTTGCCGCCGACGGTGCAGCCGCGCGCGACCGAACACATCCCGGAGATGCGCGCGATCATCGAGAAGCTGGTCGCGGGCGGCTTTGCCTATGTCGCCGAAGACCACGTGTTGTTCTCGCCTTCAGCGATGAACGAATCTAATTCGGTGATGCCGCGCTATGGTGCGCTGTCGAAACGCTCGCTCGACGAGATGATCGCCGGGGCGCGGGTCGACGTCGCCCCCTACAAGCGCGACAACACCGACTTCGTGCTGTGGAAGCCATCGAAGCCGGGCGAGCCGTCATGGCCGTCACCTTCGGGCATCAAGGTCGAGGGACGTCCGGGCTGGCACATCGAATGCTCGGCGATGGCCTGGAAGCATCTCGGCGAGAGGTTCGACATTCATGGCGGCGGCATCGACCTGGTGTTCCCGCACCATGAGAACGAGCTCGCGCAGACCTGCTGCGCCTTTCATTCCGACCGCATGGCGAATGTCTGGATGCACAATGGCTTCCTGCAGATCGAGAGCGAGAAGATGTCGAAGTCGCTCGGCAACTTCTTCACGATCCGCGACATGCTGGCCGACTGGCCGGGCGAGGTGCTGCGTCTCAACATGCTGAAGACGCATTATCGCTCGCCGCTCGACTGGACGCTGAAGGGTGCGGAAGAGAGTGCGAAGACGCTCGACGACTGGTACGCGGTCGCGGCCGACGCCGAAGGCGGCCAGCCGTCGGCGGCGATGGTCGAGGCACTCTATGATGACCTCAACACGGCGCAGGCCATGGCCATCCTGCACGGCCTTCGCAATGCGGCCGCCTCCGGCGGGGAGCGCGAGCGGGGCGAGTTTGCGGCTTCGCTTCGGCTGCTCGGCTTCCTCTCGGTGAGCGCTGCCGAGTGGAAGGGGCGCAAGCAGCAGGCGAGCGGTATCGATGCGAATGAGGTCGACCGCCTGATTGCGGAGCGCGCGGCGGCGCGTGCGCGAAAAGACTTCAAGGAATCCGACCGCATCCGCGACCAACTCGCCGCGATGGGCGTTGCCATCAAGGACGGCAAGGATGCCGACGGAAAACCCGTGACCACCTGGGAGATCGCGTGATGGAAAGGCCCGATACGCCGTTCCCGAAACACTGGCTGTATTATATCGCGCTTAAGATCGCGCTGATTGCCGGCGCCATCGCGCTGGCGACCAGGCTTTACGGATTGTGGTAGGAGCCATGGGACAGGCATTGCCGAAACCCGGCTTGCGGCCGTTTCTGCCGGCGGATGGGTCGATGCTGGCGGCGATCTTCGTTGCCGCCATCGAGGAACTGACCGGCGACGATTACAGCGAGGCGCAGCAAGAGGCCTGGGCAGCGGTTGCCGAGGATGAAGCTGCCTTCGGCAAGAAGCTTGCCGGACAGTTGACGCTGATCGCGACCATCCAGAATGCGCCGGTCGGTTTCGCTTCGCTGAAAGGGGCTGACCATATCGACATGCTGTTCGTTCATCCGAGCGTGGCGGGGCAGGGCGTTGCGACCATGCTGGTCGATGCGCTGGAGAAACTCGCCGGCGCGCGCGGCGTCAAAACCCTGACGGTCGATGCCAGCGACACCGCCGAGCCGCTGTTCCGTAAGCGCGGCTATACTGCGAAACAACGCAACACCGTTTCGCTCAATGGCGAATGGCTCGCCAACACCACGATGCAAAAGGCGCTGGCGCCGAACGCCGCGCCGGGAGCGCCACAATGAGCCGCGAACGTCTTTATCTGTTCGACACCACGCTGCGCGACGGCGCGCAAACCAATGGCGTCGACTTCACGCTGCACGACAAGCAGGCCATCGCGCAGATGCTGGATGAACTCGGCATCGACTATGTCGAGGGCGGTTATCCCGGCGCCAATCCGACCGACTCCGAATTCTTTTCTGCCAAGCCCAAATTCGAGAACGCCAAATTCACCGCGTTCGGCATGACGCGCCGGCCGGGCCGCTCGGCCTCGAACGATCCGGGACTGGCGGCGCTGATCGAAGCCAAGGCCGACGCGATCTGCTTCGTTGCCAAATCCTCGGCCTACCAGGTGCGCGTGGCGCTCGAGACCACCAACGAAGAAAACCTCGCCTCGATCCGCGACAGTGTCAGCGCCGCCAAGGCGGCCGGCCGCGAGGTGATGGTCGACTGCGAGCACTTTTTCGACGGTTACAAGGAGGACGCCGATTTCGCGCTGGCCTGCGCCAATGCGGCCTATGAGTCCGGCGCGCGCTGGGTGGTGCTGTGCGACACCAATGGCGGAACCATGCCGCACGAGATTGAGACCATTGTCGGCGCCGTCGTCAAGCACATCCCGGGCAGCCATGTCGGCATCCACGCCCATAACGATACCGAGCAGGCGGTCGCCAATTCGCTGGCCGCCGTGCGCGCCGGCGCGCGGCAGATCCAGGGTACGCTGAACGGGCTTGGCGAGCGCTGCGGCAACGCCAATCTCTGCTCGCTGATCCCGACGCTGCGTCTGAAAAGCGAATTCGCGGATATCCTGGAGATCGGCGTGACGTCGGACAAGATGGCGACGTTGATGAAGGTATCGCGCACGCTCGACGATATGCTCAACCGCGCGCCGAACCGCCACGCGCCATACGTCGGCGAAAGCGCCTTCGTGACCAAGGCCGGCATTCATGCCTCGGCGATGATGAAGGATCCGCATAGCTACGAGCACGTCGCGCCCGAATCCGTCGGCAATCTCCGCAAGGTGCTTGTCTCCGATCAGGCCGGCCGTTCCAACGTGATGGCCGAACTCGACCGCGCCGGCATCCCGTACGAGAAGAGCGATCCAAAGCTCGCTCGGCTGGTCGAGGAACTGAAGGAGCGGGAGGCGGCGGGCTACGCCTATGAGTCCGCCAACGCCTCGTTCGACCTCCTGGCGCGGCGCACGCTCGGCAAGGTGCCGGAATATTTCAAGGTCGAGCAGTTCGACGTCAATGTCGAGCAGCGGTACAACGCCAACGGCCAGCGCGTCACAGTGGCGCTTGCGGTGGTGAAGGTCGACGTCGCCGGCGAGCGGCTGATCTCGGCGGCGGAAGGCAATGGCCCGGTCAATGCGCTCGACGTCGCCCTGCGCAAGGACCTCGGCAAGTACCAGAAGTATATCGACGGGCTGAAGCTGATCGACTACCGCGTCCGTATCCTCAATGGCGGCACGGAAGCGGTGACGCGGGTGCTGATCGAGAGCGAGGACGAGAACGGCGACAGCTGGACCACCGTCGGCGTCTCGCCCAATATCATCGACGCCTCGTTCCAGGCGCTGATGGATTCGGTGGTCTACAAGCTGGTGAAATCAGGCGCGCTGGCGTGAGGTTGTTGCGCCGTCGTTCCGGGGCGCGAAGCGAACCCGGAACCTCGAGATTCCGGGTCTGGTCCTTCGGAACATCCCGGAATGACGGGGAGAAAGCAGGGGGGCCATTCCATGATCGATCACATCTCCGTCGGCGTCGCCGACCTCGACCGCGCCGCACGCTTCTATGAGGCAACCCTCGCAGCGCTCGGCCTTGTGCGCCTCGTCACCCGTCCGGCCACCATCGGCTTCGGCAAGACCTATCCCGAATTCTGGATCAACCTGCGCACCAGCATGGCGCCGGTGCCGCCGGGGAGCGGCACCCACATCTGCCTTCGCGCGAAAACAACCGATGATGTCGATGCGTTTCATGCGGCTGCCCTTGCCACCGGCGGCTGCTCCGACGGCACGCCCGGAATTCGGCCGCACGACCGCGTGAAATACTACGCCGCCTTCGTCATCGACCCCGATGGCAACCGCATTGAGGCCGTGACGTTTCCAAGCGAATGACAGCGTAGGGCGGATTAGCGCAGCGTAATCCGCCGTTGCCGCCAAAGCAAAGTTGGCGGATTACGCCTTCGGCTAATCCGCCCTACGAAGCTCGGCCGAACTACAGCTTCTGCGCCAGCTCCGGCGCCATCTCCTTGGTGCCGGCCGGTGCGCGCGCTGCGGCGGCGCGCAGGCGCGGCAGCACGTCTTCGATCCGGTCGGCCTTGAGAACGTCGATCTCGAACGGCGGGCGGATGAATTTGGTCTCACGCATATGCGTCAGCAGCGCGAACAGCGGTTCCCAGAAGCCGTCGATATTGGCGAGCAGCACCGGCTTGGAGTGACGGCCGAGCTGCTGCCACGTGACCTGCTCGACCAGCTCTTCCAGCGTGCCGACGCCGCCGGGCAGCGCCACGAACGCATCGGAATGCTCGAACATCAGCCGCTTGCGCTCGTGCATGTCAGGCGTGATGATCATTTCCTGGACATGCGTCAACATATGCTCGCGCGATCGTAGAAAATCCGGAATGATCCCGGTGACGAGGCCACCATGATTCAGCGTGGATTCGGCGACAGCGCCCATCAGGCCGACCGATCCGCCACCATAGACGAGGCGGATGTTATTTTCGGCGAAGACCTTCCCTAGGGCGATGGCAGCTTCGACAAAGCGGGGATTGGAACCGGGGCCGGAGCCGCAATAGACACAGACAGTTTTGATTTGATCCATCTCCATCATGTGGCACCGCACCCAATAAACCTCAAGTCTGACTACCTTACGCTGGTGCAGCAGAAATAGGCCCGAAATCCAACCAAACGGGGGAAAGATTTATCTTTCAAGGCTGTACGGGAGAGGTAAAGGCTTTATATGACGGGCGTATGCAGACTACCGAAACTTCCCAAGGGGTGACCGGTGTGCCGCCTCGCCGTGGGCGCGACGCCCATGGCTGACGCTGATTCGCACCCTCATGCCGCCGCGCCGTCAGACGTTTCCCCCGAAAAGGCGACCCTGATCGGGACGCTGGCGCATCTGTGGCCCTACATCTGGCCCGGCGACCGCGCCGACCTGAAGATGCGCGTGGTCTGGTCGATGGTGCTGCTGCTCGCCGCCAAGCTGGCGACGCTGACGGTGCCCTTCACCTTCAAATGGGCGATCGATGCGCTGAACGGCATGGGCAGTGCGCCGGTCGAGCCGTCGAACTGGATGCTGTGGCTGATCGCCTCGCCCTTGTTGATGACCGCAAGCTACGGCGCGGTGCGCGTCCTGATGGCCGTGCTGACGCAATGGCGCGATGGCATCTTTGCGCGCGTCGCGATGCATGCGGTGCGCAAGCTCGCCTACATCACCTTCGTCCACATGCACGAATTGTCGCTGCGTTTTCACCTGGAGCGCAAGACCGGCGGCCTGACGCGCGTCTTGGAGCGCGGCCGCACCGGCATCGAGGTGATCGTGCGGATGGTGATCCTGCAGCTGATCCCGACCATCGTCGAGGTCTCGCTCTTGATGGCCGTGCTGCTGTGGCAGTTCGACTGGCGCTATGTGCTGGTCACCGCCGTCACCGTCGTGATCTACATGTACTACACCTACCTCGCGACCGAATGGCGGATCGAGATCCGCCGCAAGATGAACGATTCCGACACGGAAGCGAATACCAAGGCGATCGATTCGCTGCTCAATTACGAGACGGTGAAATATTTCAGCGCGGAGCAGCGTGAGGCGGACCGTTACGACCGTTCGATGGAGCGCTACGAGCGCAACAGCGTGAAGACCTATACCTCGCTCGCGGTGCTCAACACGGGGCAGGCGATCATCTTCACCCTCGGCCTCACAGCGACCATGTTGATGTGCGCGCTCGGGGTGCGCAATGGCACCAACACGGTCGGCGATTTCGTCATGGTCAATGCCATGATGATCCAGCTTTACCAGCCGCTCAACTTCATGGGCATGGTCTATCGCGAGATCAAGCAGGCGATCATCGACATCGAGAAGATGTTTGGCGTGCTGTCGCGCAATCCGGAGATCAAGGATGTCGAAGGCGCTGCGCCGCTTGTGGTCAGCGCCGGCAATGTGCGCTTCGACGATGTGCGCTTTGCCTATGATCCGGAACGGCCTATCCTCAAAGGCCTGAGCTTCGAGGTGCCGGCCGGCAAGACGGTCGCGATCGTCGGGCCCTCCGGCGCCGGCAAGTCGACGATCTCGCGGTTGTTGTTTCGGCTTTACGACGTCTCCACGGGCCGCATCCTGATCGATGGCCAGGATATCCGTGATGTCACGCAGGCGAGCCTGCGCGCCTCGATCGGCATGGTGCCGCAGGACACCGTGCTGTTCAACGACACCATCCGCTACAACATCCGCTATGGCCGCTGGGACGCGAGCGATGCCGAGGTTGAGGAGGCGGCGCAGCTGGCGCAGATCGATAGCTTCATCCGCCATTCGCCGAAGGGCTATGAGACCCAGGTCGGCGAACGCGGCCTGAAGCTGTCGGGCGGCGAGAAACAGCGCGTGGCGATTGCGCGCACCGTGCTCAAGGCGCCGCCGATCCTGGTGCTGGACGAGGCGACCTCCGCGCTCGACAGCCACACCGAGCATGAAATTCAGGAGGCGCTGGAGCGCGTGTCGCGCGGCCGCACCTCGCTTGTGATCGCGCACCGGCTCTCGACCATCGTCGGCGCCGACGAAATTATCGTGCTGGATCAAGGGCGCATAGCCGAGCGCGGCACCCATGTCCGGCTTCTGGCCGCCGGCGGGCTGTATGCCAGCATGTGGAACAGGCAGCGCGAGGCCGAGGCGGCGCGCGAAAAGCTCGCGCAGATAGACGACGAGAATGCCGCCCCGAACCGCGCCCCGCCACCGGTCGACGATCCGCTCGACGACGGACCGAAGGGGCCGCCCGGGGGCGGACCCAAAGATTCCTTGGCAACTGCCGCGGAATAATCCAAAAGCAGCGCCACTTCCTAGAGGAAGGAAGCAACCAGCCAGCAGTGAGCCTCGATGTCGATTGCGAATTCCATCCGCGCGCAGATCCCGCCGATCCACCCGGAGGGCTATCCGTTCATCGGCATCTTTGCGGCGGTGAGCCTGGTCTTGTTTTGGATTTGGACGCCGCTCGGCTGGATCGGCACCGGCCTGACCGTCTGGTGTGCGCTGTTCTTCCGCGATCCCGTGCGTGTCACGCCGGTGCGCGATGGCATCGTGGTGTCGCCGGCCGACGGCCGCGTCTCCATGGTCGCGCAGGTGCTGCCGCCGGCCGAACTCGGTCTCGGCGATCGGCCGCTGCCGCGCGTGTCGATCTTCATGAGCGTGTTCAACTGCCACGTGAACCGCAGTCCGGTGGCGGGCCGCATCGACCGCATCGCCTACCGGCCCGGCGCCTTCATCAACGCCGAGCTCGACAAGGCCAGCGAAGACAATGAGCGCAATTCGCTCGTCATCTCGACCACCAACGGGCGGATCGGCGTGGTCCAGATCGCCGGCCTCGTGGCGCGACGGATTGTCTCATTCGTGCGGGAAGGGCAGTCGATCGGGGCCGGCGAGCGGTTCGGCCTGATCCGTTTCGGCTCGCGGCTGGACGTCTACCTGCCCGAAGGCACCAAAGCGCTGGTTTCCGAGGGCCAGACCGCGATTGCCGGCGAGACGATTTTGGCCGATTTCGGACTGGCCGAGCACGGCCGGACGTTCCGCACCGATTAACCCCCTTCGGGCGGCCGAAGGGCGCTAATGGCGAACCGGGCCGCCACTTGCTATATAATGGCCGGCATGCTGATCCCGGATCCCAAATACCCTGAACTGCGCCGCCGCCGGTTTCGTCCGATTCCGGTGCGGATGCTGGTGCCCAACGTCATCACCCTGCTGGCGATCTGCGCCGGCCTGACGGCGATCCGCCTGTCGATCGAAGGGCGGATGGAGCTCGCGGTCGCGGCCATCGTGTTCGCGGCGGTGCTAGACGGCGTGGACGGGCGCGTCGCGCGCATGATCAAGGGCCAGTCGAAATTCGGCGCCGAACTCGACAGCTTGGCCGATTTCGTCAATTTCGGCGTCGCGCCCGGCCTGATGCTGTATTTCTGGCAGCTCCAGGAATTGCACAATGGCGGCTGGATCGCGGCCATGGTGTTTGCGATCGCCGGCGGCTTGCGGCTGGCGCGCTTCAACGCCTCGATCGACGATCCGAACAAGCCGGCCTTTGCGGCGAACTATTTCACCGGCGTGCCGGCGCCGGCTGGCGCCATCCTGGCGATGCTGCCGTTCTATTTGGCGTTTCTCGGCGTCCCCAAGCCGCCGGCCATGCTAACCGCCGGCTACACGTTGCTGATCGCGTTCCTGATGGTGTCGCGCCTGCCGGTGTTCTCCGGCAAGACGGTGAAGATGCGGGTGCCGCCGGAAATGGTGCTGCCGGTCTTCGTCTCCGTGGTGTTCTTCGTGGCGCTACTGATCGGCTATCCCTGGCACATCCTGTCGATCGGCTCGGTGCTCTATCTTCTGAGCCTGCCTTGGGGCTGGAAATCCTATCGCGACCATGAGCGCAATGCCGCTGCCACGCAGCCGGCTGCACCTGCCGACGCTGCCGCGTCGTCAGCGCCGGCGCAGACCTTCGCGCCGCCTTCTGGTGATGGTGGGGACGAGCGGCCGGCACGGCTGAACTAACCTCCGACATAGCTGCAGAGAACCACCGCCCTCATGTCCCGGACGCGGTGCGGCGCGAAGTGCTGCGCTGCGTCCGGGGCACGAGGTCGCAGCGGGGGATCACCCGCAAACCTGCATTCCATTTTTGCTGATCGCGCTCTTCTCGGCTATACGGCATGCTGATGCGCGGCTTTCCAAGCCGGCCCGGCACAAGAACAATCAGGAGAGAACGCCGTGAACAAAGCCGTTACCGCACCATTGCCTGCTTCCGTCCTTGAGGCGCTGGCGCGCTACGACACGCCGACCATCTGCAACGCGATGGAGATCGTTGCGCCCGAGCGCCGCCTGATCGGCTACACCACCAAACCGCTGGTCTGCCCGTTCCCGGACCTGCCGCCGATGGTCGGCTACGCCCGTACGGTGACGATCCGCTCGGTGCTCAAATCGACCCTGCCGCCCGACGAGCAGGCCCGCCGCCGCATCGCCTATTACGAATATGTCGGCACCGGCTTCGGCCCGCGCATTACCGTGATCCAGGACATCGACGGGGCTGATGCCGGCTACGGCGCGTTCTGGGGCGAGGTGCAGAGCAACGTCCACAAGGCGCTCGGCTGCCTCGGCGTCATCACCGACGGCTCGATCCGCGACATCCCGCAATGGGCACCGGGCTTCCAGGCGCTCGCCGGCTCGATCGGGCCATCGCACGCCTGGGTCCATGCCGAACATTGGGGCGGCGAAGTGCGCGTCGCCGGCATGACCGTGCATTCCGACGATCTCATCCACGCCGACCAGCACGGCGCCATCGTGATCCCGCACGATATTGCCGCCAAGATTCCGAAAGCCGCCGAATTGTGCGGCCGGCGCGAGACGCCGATCCTGGAAATCGCGCGCAGCCCCGACTTCTCGCTCGAGAAGCTGAAAGAGGCTCTGAAGCGCTCGGCGGAGATCCACTGAGAAGAGGCTGAACTTCAGGAACAGGCAAGGGGGATGCCATGAGGGGATTTTGGGCGGCGCTGTCGTTGTTGATCCTCTCAGGTATTTCGGTTGCCGAGGCACAAACCTTCCCCTCGCGGCCGCTCACGCTGATCGTGCCGTTCCCGCCGGGCGGTTCGACCGACACCGCCGCCCGCATCATGGGCGAGCGGATGCGCGCCACGCTCGGTCAGTCCGTCGTGATCGAGAATGTCGGCGGTGCCGGCGGCAGCATCGGGGTCGGGCGTGTCGCGCGCGCCGCGCCCGACGGCTACACCTTCGACATCGGGCAATGGGACACCCATGTCGGCAGCATCATCTACAAGCTCGACTACGACCTGGAGAAGGATTTCGAGCCGATCGCGCTGGTCTCGAACAATCCGCAATTGATGGTCGCCAAGAAAGACCTGCCGGCGAACACGCTTGGCGAACTGGTCGCGTGGATGAAGGACAATCCCGGCAAGATCAACTTCGTCAACCAGAACGCGGCGGCGCACGTCACCGGCGTGCTGTTCGAGAACCTGACCAAGCAGAAGGTGCAGTTCATTCCCTATCGCGGCGCGGGACCTGCGATGACCGATCTCGTCTCCGGCACGGTCGATCTGTTGGTGGTGCAGGGCGCGGTGGCGCTGCCGCAGATCCGCGCCGGCAAGATCAAGGCGCTGGCCAATCTCTCGGCGGCGCGCTCGGCCTCGATGCCTGATATTCCGACCTCGGACGAGAGCGGGGTTGCCGGCCTCTATATGTCCGGCTGGTTTGGCTTCTGGGCGCCGAAGGGCACGCCGAAGGACGTCATCGCCAAGCTCAATGCAGCGACGACAGAGGCGCTGGCCGATCCCGCGATTCAGAAGCGCTTCTCCGAACTCGGCCTCGACGTCGCGCCGCGTACGCTGCAGACCCCGGAAGGGCTGGCCGCTTTCCAGAAGGCCGAGATCGAAAAATGGTGGCCGATCATCAAGTCTGCCGGCATCGGCGCGCAGGCGCAGTAGGGCCGTAGTCCACTGACCCAACCGCGTCATTGCGAGCAAAGCGAAGCAATCCATCAACCGTTATGCCGCGCTATGGATTGCTTCGCTTCGCTCGCAATGACGGTGAGAAACGCGACGAAAAAGCCGCCGCCATCATGGTTAGCAAATCCTGAAACCGCGCCTGCCGCGGCCCCGCAATTTTACGATCCCTGTTTGAGTTTAACCTTTACGGCTCTTTAATCGCGCCGGTCGTAGGGTGCCTCCTGCGCAAGTTCCGGAATCGGCTGCGCGCCCGGTCAGGATGGCGGGCAATTCGCGTATGCGTCGGAGTTCAGAATGGATATCACCACGCTCGTTGGCCTGATTGCCGGCGCCATCGTATTGTCGACGCTGATCCTGATGGGCGGTGATTTCCGGATGTTCTACGACATCCATGCCGTCATCATCATCTTCGGCGGTTCGTCCGCGGCGACACTGATCCGCTTCCCGCTCAGCGCGATCCTGCACGGCATGCCGCTGGGCGCCAAATTCGCCTTCACCATGAGCCGGCTTTCGGCCCGCGATCTCGTCGACGAACTCGCCCGCATCGCCGAGATCGCCCGCAAGCAGGGTCCGGTCGGGCTGGAAAAGGTCGAGACCGACGAGCCTTTTCTGGCCAAGGGCATCCGCTACGTCGCCGACGGTTACGACCTTGAATTCATCCGCGACAATCTGGA
Organism: Bradyrhizobium sp. CB3481; assembly: GCF_029714305.1. Lineage (NCBI taxonomy): Bacteria > Pseudomonadati > Pseudomonadota > Alphaproteobacteria > Hyphomicrobiales > Nitrobacteraceae > Bradyrhizobium > Bradyrhizobium sp. CB3481. Next base: position 4,927,784 of record NZ_CP121647.1, on the reverse strand, counting down.
GCGCGATCGCGACAACTTCCTGATGCACCTGAACGAGGGCTCGAAGATCTACCGCGCGATCGGCGACTGCGCGCCGGCGTTTGGCATGATCGGCACGCTGCTCGGCATGGTGCAGATGTTCTCCAACATGTCGGACCCCTCGAAGCTCGGACCGTTCATGGCGGTGGCGCTGCTGGCGACGCTCTACGGCGCGCTGGTCGCGAACCTGATCTGTCTGCCGATCGCCGACAAGCTGCACGGCAAGCTGATCGACGAAGAGACCAACCGCACGCTGATCATCGACGGCATCCTGATGATCCGCGATTCCAAGAGCCCGGCGCTGGTGCGCGAAATGCTGCTCGCCTATCTGCCCGAAAAGCATCGCCACGAGGAAGGCGAGCTGGTCGCGGCCTGATCAACGGAGCGGCATCCAAGGCGCGGACGTAAACGCATGGCCAAGAAAAAACGCGAAGAGGCGCATGGCGGTCACGGCTGGTTCGTGACTTTCGCCGACCTGATGGCGCTATTGTTGTCGTTCTTCGTGATGCTGGTGGCGTTCTCCAGCCAGGACCAGCAGAAGCTCAAGATCGTCGCTGGCTCGATGCGCGAGGCGTTCGGCGTCCAGACCGAGTCGCGGCATTCGGGCATCGTCGAATCCGACGGCCTGCCGACGCGGCCGAAGCTGAAGAACGTCGCGCACATTCCGCCCGAGGAAGCCTCCAATACGCCGACGCCTGACGACAAGGACCGTCAGAAGGAAACCGGTGCCCGCCTGAAGGTCGACCGCGAATTCGCGCTCGCCGCCGCCTCGTTGCGCCAGGCGCTGCAGGACATGCCGGAACTGACCGAAATGTCCAAGCACATCATGTTTGAAGAGACCAAAGAGGGCCTCAATCTCGAAATCGTCGATCAGGACGGCCGTTCGATGTTCGCCGACGGCTCCAAGGTGCCGTTTGACCGCACCCGCCGGTTGATCCAGAAGCTGGCGATTCCGCTGAAGGCGACGCCGCTGCGGATCAACATCATGGGCCACACCTCGGCCGGCTTCGTGCCGTCGCGCGGCGAATATGGCGCGTTCGATCTGTCGGCGGACCGTGCCAATGTGGTACGCCAGATCCTCGAGCGCGAAGGCCTGCCCGCATCCCACATCTATGCCGTCGGCGGCCGGGCCGACAGCCAGCCGCTGTTTCCCGACGATCCGACCCTGCCTGCCAACCGTCGCGTCACCATTACACTGATGCGCGAAAATCCGCCGCTTCCGCCGAATCTGAAGCCATAAGCGCGCCTACCATAATACCATCTTGCCATTTCGATGGAATCTGCTTTGCGTAAGCTCCGCATCGCCTGTGGTGCTATGCTTGCCCGATGATTGACAGGCCGTGCGGAAGCGTCGATAGCCGCGCGGATCAATTCAACGACGAGAACGTTCCTCCTTCATCATGACTGTCAGCGTCACTTCTACCGAAGCCCAACATGAGGGGCACGCCACCTCCGGCTTTTGGGCCCTGACGCTGGGCAGTATCGGTGTGGTGTTCGGCGATATCGGCACCTCGCCACTGTATGCGTTTCGCGAGGCCGTCACCCACGCCGCCAACGGCGAGGAAGTCACCCGCACCATCGTCCTTGGCGTGCTGTCGCTGATCCTGTGGTCGCTGTTCATCGTGGTGACAGCCAAATATGTGCTGCTGCTGTTGCGCGCCGACAACAATGGGGAAGGCGGTACGCTGTCCCTGATGGCGCTGGGTCAGCGGGCGCTGGGCCACCGCAGCTGGGTATTGCTGGCGCTCGGCGTCGTCGGCGCCTCGATGTTCATCGGCGATTCCATGATCACGCCGGCGATCTCGGTATTGTCGGCAGTCGAAGGTCTCAAGCTGGTCACGCCGGCGCTCGAACATTACGTCGTGCCGCTGACGATCTTCATTCTGGTCGTTCTGTTCTCGGTGCAGAGCAGCGGCACCGCGCGGGTCGCCTCGGCTTTCGGCCCGGTCATGGTGATCTGGTTCGCCACGCTGGCGACGCTGGGGCTGATCCACATCAGCGACGATCCGACCGTGCTCTATGCGATCAATCCCTTCTACGCGATCCAGTTCATGCTTTCCCACGGCACCGTCGGACTGGTGACGATGGGCCTGGTGTTTCTGGCCGTGACCGGCGGTGAGGCGCTTTACGCCGATCTCGGCCATTTCGGGCGCAAGCCGATCCAGGTCGGCTGGCTCTATTTCGTGATGCCGGCGCTATTGATCAATTATTTCGGGCAGGGCGCGCTGGTGCTGTCCGATCCGGGATCGATCGAAAATCCGTTCTACCGCCTGGTGCCGGGCATGCTGCTGTTGCCGATGGTGGTGCTTGCGACCGCGGCGACCGTCATCGCCAGCCAGGCGGTGATCACGGGCGCGTTCTCGCTGATCCGCCAGGCCGTGCAGCTCGGCCTCTTGCCACGCTTCGAGGTGCGTTACACCTCGGAGACGCACGCCGGCCAGATTTATCTGCCGCGCGTCAACCGGCTGCTGCTGATCGGCGTCGTGCTGCTGGTCTTGCTGTTCCGCACCTCGAGCGGCCTTGCCTCGGCCTATGGCATCGCCGTTTCCACCACCATGGTAGTCGACGGCATCATGGGATTCGTCGTGATATGGAAGCTGTGGAACTGGCGTGCGGCGACGGCGGCCGCCGTCATCCTGCCGCTCGTTGTCGTCGACATGAGCTTCTTTGCCGCCAACCTGCTGAAGCTGTTCGAAGGCGCGTGGGTGCCGCTATTGTTCGGCGTCGCCGTGGCAGTGATGATCTGGACCTGGCGCCGCGGCGCCGGGATTCTTGTCATCAAGACGCGGCGCATCGAGGTGCCGCTGGCGGATCTGATCAAGAGTCTGGAAAAGCGCCCGCCCCACATCGTCAAGGGCACGGCGGTGTTCCTGACGTCGGACCCGAGCTTCGTGCCGACCGCCTTGATGCACAATCTCAAGCACAACAAGGTGCTGCACGAGCACAACGTGATCCTGACCATCGAAACCGCGCAGACGCCGCGCGTCGATCTGGCGGACCGCGTCAAGATGGAGAAGATCAGCGAGAAGTTCTCCACCGTGCGGTTGCGGTTCGGCTTCATGGAATCGCCCAACGTGCCGAAAGCGCTGGTGATCGCGCGCAAGCTCGGCTGGCAGTTCGACATCATGGCGACGTCGTTCTTCGTGTCACGGCGCTCCCTCAAGCCCTCGGCGCAGTCCGGCATGCCGCTCTGGCAGGATCACCTGTTCATCGCCATGAGCCGCTCGGCCAACGACGCCACCGACTATTTCCAGATCCCGACGGGACGGGTGGTCGAGGTTGGAACTCAGGTAACTATCTGATCTGCATTGAAAATCATGGCTAGCGCCGCTAGCCTATCCATGCGGACGGCGCATACCGGAGGCCTAAAATCCGGCTAACCTGCATGGCGACCGGGGGAGTATAGGGCTGCCGGTCTGCATTGTGCAGCGCGGCATACGAGGCCCAACCCCCATGTCAGTCCAGTTTGCGGTCACCGCGGCGGAAACGCCCGCGGCCAACGGTCATGGCGAAGCGCATTCCACCGCCACCTTCAAGGCGCTGATGCTCGGTAGCATCGGCGTCGTCTACGGCGACATCGGCACCAGCCCGCTCTACGCGCTGCGCGAGGCCGTGGTGGCGGCGAGCGAAGCGGCGACGGCCGCGACGCCGCAGGCCGTGCTCGGCGTGCTCTCGCTGATCCTGTGGGCGTTGATCGTGGTGGTGACGCTGAAATACGTCGTCATCCTGCTGCGCGCCGACAACAATGGCGAGGGCGGAACGCTGGCGCTGATGGCGCTGGCGCAGCGGGCGGTCGGCAAGGGTGGGGCTGTGATCGTGTTGCTCGGCATCATCTCCGGCGCGCTGTTTTACGGCGATGCCGTGCTGACGCCCGCTTTGTCGGTGCTGTCGGCGATCGAAGGTATGAAGCTGATCACCGTCACCTTCGAGCATTACGTCGTGCCGCTGACCTTGATCATCCTCGTCGCGCTGTTTGCCGTGCAGTCCCGCGGCACCGCGCGCGTGGCCGCGTTCTTCGGGCCGATTATGTGCGTCTGGTTCGCGGTGATCGCGGCCGCCGCCGTACCGCAGATCGCGCGCCATCCCGAAGTGCTCGGGGCTTTCAATCCGCTCTACGCCGTCTCCTTCATGCTCCATCACGGCCTGATCGGCTTCGTGACGCTGGGCGCGGTGTTTCTCGCCGTTACCGGGGCCGAAGCGCTCTATGCCGACCTCGGTCATTTCGGCAAGCGGCCGATCCAGACCGCCTGGCTTTTCATTGTGCTGCCGTCGCTGGCCATCAACTATCTGGGGCAGGGCGCGCTTTTGATCGCCGACCCCAAGGCGATCGAAAATCCGTTCTTCCTGATGTTCCCGGACTGGGCGCTGATCCCGATGGTGGTGCTGGCCACGGTCGCGACCGTGATCGCGAGCCAGGCCGTGATTACCGGCGCCTATTCACTGACGCGCACGGCGATTCAGCTCGGCCTGCTGCCGCGGTTCGAAATCCGCCATACCTCGGAAGCCCATTCCGGCCAGATCTACATCCCGCGCATCAACCTGCTGCTGTTTCTGGCGGTGATCTTGCTGGTGGTGCTGTTCCGCTCGTCGAGTGCGCTGGCCTCGGCCTACGGCATCTCCGTGACCGGCACCATGGTGGTTACGGCGATGATGGGCTTCGTCGTGATCTGGCGGGTCTGGAAATGGTCGCCGGCCGCAGCTGCCGCACTGATCGCGCCGTTCCTGTTCCTCGACATCACCTTCCTCGCCGCCAACCTCCTCAAGGTGTTCGAAGGCGGCTGGGTACCGCTCGCGCTCGGCGGTGTCGTGATGCTGCTGATGTACACCTGGCGGCGCGGCAGCCGGCTGCTGTTCGAGAAATCGCGCAAGCTGGAATTCCCGCTCGCCGATCTCGTGGCGATGTTGGAAAAGCGTCCGCCGCAGCGTGTCTCCGGCACGGCGGTATTTTTGACCTCCGACCGCGAGTGCGCCCCGACCGCGCTGATGCACAGCCTGAAGCACTACAAGGTGCTGCATGAGAAGAACGTCATCCTCACCATCGAAACCGCGCCGACGCCGCGGATCGATGATGCAGAACGGGTGCGGCTGCAGCAGCTCAGCGAGACGTTCTCCCGGGTGACGCTGCGCTTTGGCTTCATGGAATCGCCCAACGTGCCCAAGGCGCTGGTAATCGCCCGCAAGCTCGGCTGGCAGTTCGACATCATGGCGACGTCGTTCTTCCTGTCGCGCCGCGCGCTCAAGCCTGCCGCCCATTCCGGCATGCCGCGCTGGCAGGACCTGCTGTTCATCCGCCTCAGCCGCTCGGCGAATGACGCCACGGACTATTTCCAGATTCCGACAGGGCGGGTCGTGGAAGTGGGGACGCAGGTCACAATCTAGGGCGTGGACCCCAGTTCCACCGGCGTTGTCGCAGGACGGCAACAGCTGCATTGTTTCTTAGGCGAAACAGAACATCCGACTCCACACGTGCCCCGGTTTGGATCAGTCTCACGGTGGGGCGGATCGAAGTTTTTACCCTGCCGGGGCAGGGGCGCGAATACATGCGGCGTTTATGTGGGACCGTGCTCGGAAGCCGGGCTGAAGCCTTGCGTGGCCAATATTCCGATGCGATGGTCCGGCATTGTGAGGAGTAGCGCAAATGCGTTTCGTCGGCGCGAACAACCATTCCGATCCCCATAGCCCGGAAGATCCGCTGTACTACGCCCCGCGCTCGCAGCGCGGCATGGCGGACCCGCGATCCGGCATGGCGCCGCAGATGCGACCGGACGATTTGCCTCCGATCCCTCTGTCTCGTTCTGATGAGATGCGCGAGGAAGCCTTCGCCAAATTCGCCCGTCCGCTGGAGGCCCAGTTCGTGTACGAACGCCGGCGGTCACGCGGATGGCTCGCCACCGTGGGCGCGATTGTCGCGGCGGTCGGTATCACCGCAGCGCTGGCGGTGGTTCTGTTCAACGTGTTTCCGAGATCAAAGACTGATCCCGCCGAGCTCGCCGTTTCCATTTCGACGCCTGCATTGGCGACACCGGCCGAGGTGACGCCGGCCCCGGCGACGTCCGAGGACTCCCAAGCCCTGCTTCAAGGTTTCAAGCGGTTCCAAGGCGTGCAGGGAAGCGAAGATCAGAAGCAGGGTCTTTCTGAGCCCGCCCGCGCCGGGACGGCGAAGGAAGCGCCGGAAAAATCCCAGGCGCTGCTCGACAAATTCATGCAGTGGCAGCCAGGAAAATAACGCAGAGAAGAGGTCGAGTCAGCCAGCTCGGCTTGCAGTTATTTCCCGCAGCCGGTTTTGGGCCCGGTATAATGGAAACGTTGCGACATGAATTGGCGAATGGGCCATGGTGGCAACGGACACTCAAACCATCACCGTGTTCGGCGGAACCGGCTTTGTGGGCCGCCGCATCGTTGAATATTTGCGCTCTCACGGGTTTCCCGTACGGATCGCGTCAAGGCACCCGGATCAAGGGTACGCCCTGCCTGGTGCCGATGATCCGCAACTTCAATCCGTAGAGGCCAACATTCACGACGAGCGGTCGGTCGCGGATGCGCTTGCTGACGCTTACGGCGTTGTAAATGCGGTCAGTCTTTACGTCGAGCGCGGGCCGGAGACGTTTCATTCCATTCACGTCGAGGCCGCCCGGCGCGTTGCAGTTCAAGCGCACAGGGCTGGGGTCAAAAGACTCGTCCACCTCTCAGGAATAGGTGCCGATGCTGCCTCACCATCACGCTACATCCGAGCACGCGGCGAGGGCGAACTGGCGGTTCGCGACGCATTCGCTGCGGCAACCATCATCCGTCCGGCAGTGATGTTCGGACCCGACGACGCGTTCTTGGTCGTCATCCTCAAGCTCCTCGGCCAGCTTCCCGTCTATCCGATGTTCGGCCGCGGTGCGACCCGCTTGCAGCCGGCCTATGTGGAAGATGTCGCGGATGCGATTGGCCGGATCATGCAGCGCGACGAAACGCCGGGAATTTTCGAATTGGGCGGACCTCACGTGTATTCCTACGAGGAGCTTCTCAGGGCCGTGGCGCATCAAGCCGGATTGACGCCTCGACTGATTCCAGTCCCGTTTGCCGCCTGGCACGCCCTGGCGTGGGCCTCCGAAATGCTCGGGAGTCCGTTTCTCACGCGCAATCAAGTGGAGCTGATGCAAGTCGACACCGTGGCATCGCCAGATATGCCTGGATTTGCTGAACTCGGGATCTCGCCGCATTCGGTCGAGGCAATACTCCAGAAGATGGGGTCAAACTCCCAAGGATGACGTTGCGCTCACCAATGGGGAACCAACCTTTGGAGACACCGTTGAATCCACTCATGCGAAGCAACAATCACGGGCTGAAGCCGCATCATAACGGAGGCGGATATCATGGCTACATGTGAAACCTGCGGCAACGACTATGACAAGAGCTTTCAGGTCACAATGAATGGCAAGGCGCATACGTTCGATAGTTTCGAATGTGCCATTCATGCGCTCGCACCGACCTGCGATCATTGCGGCATCCGCATCGTCGGGCACGGATTGGAAAAGTCCGGCACCTTTTACTGTTGCGAGCATTGCGCCGAAGGGGAAGGCGTCAAAGGGCTACGTGACCGAATCTAGACCCGGAGGCGAGGGCTGGGCCTCTCTTCTATCCGCAAGCGATGATGCTTCATTTGCAGCGGGCGCCTCGCAGGAACGCGAGGCCATGCTTGTTCGATCTCCACGGCAGTGCCTAGCGCTCGGTCGGACAAACCCCCTCATCGGATTGAGGCGCATTGGGACAGTGTGACTGCCGGATAACATTGCTTGCGTCAATCGAAGTTTGAGCATTGAATTCGGCGGAGATGGGCCACTACCGCAAGTAGTTTTTCGAGTGTGTCCGTACCTCGCAGCATGAAATCTCGGAGAGACTCGCCTGGCCGTGAGGCGAGTGCGATGACCCATGCGTAGCTGAACAGGAGGGTACCCCATCTCGTCCCCTGACTAATCGGCAGTGGCCAAGCGCGCAGCCTCATGCGTGCGAGCAACCAGCACCGTCGACGGCCTAACCAAAGGGAGGAAGAACAATGAGCACCTGGCTTAGTGAGCGAGAGCAACGTCTTGTCGCGGGCGCGGAGGCGGCTTCGGCGGCAACGCCGATTCCTACCCAGATTGTTTCCAATGGCGAGTATTTGCCGCCTCCGCAGAGCGCCGTACAAAAGAAGGTCGAGGCCCGGATCAACGAGCTCGCCGACGTCAACGGCAAGCGCCTCGGCTTGAGTCGCCGGCAGTTCCTGCATACGAGCTGCGGCATGGCGACGGCATTCCTCGCCATGAACGACGTCTACGGCAACGTCTTCCAGGTCGCGCCCGCGGAGGGTCGAGAGCCCGAATTGATGCAGGTACGCGCGCAAGGTCTCGCCGACCAGTTCATCTTCGACGTTCAGACCCACTTCGTGCGCGACGACTTCGATCACAAAGAGCTGTTGGGGCTGGCGGACTTTGCGAGCCAGCACTGGAACCCGAAGATGAAGGAGGAGGGCGTGTCCTCGCTCGCCCGCTACAAGTTCCAGAATTACGTGAAAGAGATCTATTACGACAGCGACACCAACGTGGCGCTCTTGAGCGGTGCGCCGTTCGACGATCCGAGCTGGTGGCTTCTGTCCAATGAGCAGATCGTCAAGGCACGCGAGCTCATCAATGACTTTGCCGGTTCGCGGCGCCTGCTGGCTCACAGCGTCATCACCCCCAAGCAGCCGGGCTGGATGGAGGAGGTCGACAAGGCGATCGAAGTCTACAAGCCGGATTCCTGGAAGTCCTACACGATCGGCGACCCGCTGGCGCCTTCCAAGTTCCCGTGGCGTCTCGACGACGAGCAGGTGATGTATCCGTTTTACGAGAAAGCGGTGCAGGCCGGCATCAACACGCTATGTATCCATAAGGGGCTTCTGCCGCCCGATTACGAAAAATCGTTTGCCGGCGTGTGGGAGTATGCAACCGCGTGGGATATCGGAAAGGCGGCCAAGGATTGGCCGCAGATGAACTTCGTGATCTATCACTCGGCGTTACGGGCGTTCCTCGAACTGCCTGACAAGGCGTGGGCGGAGTTCGAGCAGACCGGCCGCATCCAGTGGGCATCGGAACTCGCGGAAATTCCGCAGAAGTTCGGCGTCACCAATGTCTACGCCGAACTCGGCACGTCCTTTGCCAACTCGGCAGTGGCGCATCCCAAGTTCTGCGCCGCGCTCGTCGGCACCTTGATCAAGGGTATGGGCGTAGACCACGTAATGTGGGGTACCGACTCGGTCTGGTACGGCTCGCCGCAGTGGCAGATCGAAGCGCTGCGCCGGCTCGAAATCCCCGATGATATGCAGAAGAAATACGGCTTTGCGCCGCTCGGCGACGCCAATAGTGCCGCCAAGCAGCTCATCTTCGCAGGCAACGCGCTCAGGTTCTACAAGATCAAGCTTAAGGCGGCCGACAACACTAGGATGCCGGCCTATTCGGCGGACCGTCTCGCTTCGCTCAAGAACGAGTATACGCTTGCCGCCAAGGAGCCCTCGAACCTGCGCTACGGCTACGTTCGCGCGGCATAAGTGCCAGCGGCTGCGGCGCCGGAGTGGGCAAGCTTCGCCGGCGCCGTTCGTTTTCCGTCCAGGACCAGCAGCGGGTACGCTCAGCTCAGCGCATAGACCTTGGCCTCCCATGGAAAGATCGGCTCCCGGCCGATCCACTCGGGCGGCACGTCGCGATCCTGCGTGATTTCGCGCCAGCGCATGCCTGCCGGCGTCGCCGGCCAGTTCGGCACGCGGTATTCGGATGAGGGGGCAAAGGGGCGCGCGGTCTCGAAGTCCGAAAAATTGGCGACGACGACCACGGGATGGTCGATGCCCGGCCGGCCCCGCCGCCAGACCACGACGCGTTTGCCGTCCTCAAAATCGACGTGAATGAACGCCGTATCGTTGACGGAAAGCGCGTCCGACCTCGTGCGAAGCCGGACCAGGCGGGCGCAATACTCGAATATGCGCCGGCGCCAGGGGTCCTGCAGGCGATCGAAGTTCACGGGATCGACCTGCTTTTGCGGATGGACGATCGCGAGATCATGCTGGTCGGCGAACTCCTCGCCGGCGAAGATCATGGGGATGCCGACCGCCGTCATCAGGCAGACAAAGGCGAGCTTGATGCGCCGCTCGGTATTCCAGACGCCGTTGTTGTTGAGAAAATCGTATAGACGCTCGTTCCGAAAGCCCTCGACATCGTGCGAGGTCACATAGTTGATCGCCTGCGAGCCGTCGGAAAAGCCAAGCAGCCGGCAGTCGATCAGCTTGCGCACTGTCTGTTCAAAGCTCGGCTCCTTCTGGTCGTTTTGCCCGAGGATGGCGTAGCGCACCATCCGCTTGAACTCTTCGTTCCACAGGCCGTCGAGGCGGTTCTGGCGCAGAAGATCGATCGGCACCGCCAGATCCTCTCCGACGACCAGGAAGCGTTCGTCGGCGCCCGATGCGGGAAGGCCCTGCGCCTGCCACCGCGAGCGCCATATGGTCCGGGCAAGATCCCTGTACTCCTGCACGAAGTCAGAGTTCATGATGTTCGGCACACTGTCCATCCGGATGCCGTCGATCCGAAAGTCGAGCATCCAGCGCGCCAGGCAGGTCAGCATGAGACGGCGCGCCGGAACGAGGCGCGAAGGCGCACCTTCGACCGGGTCGTAGGCGTCGGTCAGGAAGTTGTATTTGAAGAGGTCGCCGCCAAAATCATCCCGCGCGTCTTCCTCCGGGTCGCCCGTGCCGCGGTGGACATGAAAATCGAGAAAATTGATGTAGCGATAAGAGTATCGCGTTGCGAACGCCATCACGACGTCGGCGAAGAAACGGAGACGGTGCCGATGACACGCCGCCACCAGCGCCGCGAGATCGGAGGATGCCGTCGGCGAGGCATGCCCTCTCGGAAATCCCAGATCGAAATCGGCGGCAAAATAGTTGCTCGTCGCGTAGCCCCACTCACGGCCGACGAAGCTGTCGGCCGGCGGCAGCAATTCGAGCGCGTTGACGCCGAGATCCTCGAGATAGGCGTCGCCGGGCGCGAGCGCGGCGACGCCTTCGAAATTGACCGGCGCCGCGGTCCGCTCGATCAGCGCAACAACATCCCGGAATGTGCCGCCGGCGATGCTGATGGTCCCTTCGGTCTCGATCCGGCTCCACCGCGTCGGCAACTCGTAGATGACGAGGCGGTTATTGGCGGGGAGGGTCTCGAGCCGAGCGTCGTTCTGCCAGTCCGCCTCGTCGCCGGCGGGATCGCAGGGCACCAACTCGTTGTCGCGCCACTTCACGACAGAAGCCGGTCCGCGGTCGTCGTCGGTGAAGGGGGGCGGCAGTGCCGGCGCGCGCAACCGCCAGTCCACCGTCCAGGCGGTTGGGTCCGTGCACTGGATGCGCGCCGGCACCGGCGTCTTCGGGTTCGCGTTGGTGACTTCGAACCAGTAATGATACACGCGATCGTTCGTCAGACCGCAGGCTGCGGCCGCTACCTCCCATAGATCGCTCGCAACAGCTGAAACCGTTAGATCGAACTTGCCCAGCAGCTCAAAGCCGGGCGGGTTTCCATCGCGGAACGTGCCGACGACGAGGACAGGGGGCGGGTTCACGCCTGTCGGGCGCCAGAGCACGAAATGGGTTCGCTTCCTGTGAAGCAGATCAAAGGGCATCGGGCTCTCCCCGGATGTCTGCGGCACTGCGCCTCACTGCGGAGACCGCAGCTCGATGCCGTAGCGTGCGTAGATCCGCGCGATGGTGCCGTCGGCGAGCAGGGCCTCGATCGCCGCATCGACGCGCTGCTGCAGCTTGTCGTCGGGGCGAAGCAGCCCGGCCGCAATATTCCAGTTCAAATCCTGATCGCTGTCGAACGCCGGGATCAAGCGCAACGGCTTGTCGGCGTGCTGCAGGTTGAACCAGCCGACCGTCATGGGCGTGACGGCGGCGGCCTCGATCTCGCGGTTGGCCAGCGCGGCCACAATGTCGTCTTCATAGACGAACGGGGACGTGACGGCGCCGCCCTTGCCGAGTGTCATCGAGACCAGCGAGCCAACCTGGACGCCGACCCGCTGATAGGAATCGAGGCTTGCCAGCGAGGTCGCCTTTGAATCGCCGCGCACCGCGAGCACGACGCCGCTGCGATGGTAGGGGCGCGTAACCCGCACGCCGCCCGCAGGCTCGGTATCCTTGCGGGCGATGACGTCGAGCACGAGATCGCAATCGGCGCGGCGATACTGGATCGCGCTGACCACCCACTCCCGCGTCAGCTTGACCCCGAGCTGCTCGGCGATTTTTTCGCCGAGCTCGATCTGAAATCCTGGCACCGATCCGTTCTTGCTGGCAAACGGCAGCGCGTTGGGGCTGGCGCAAAGCGTCAGCGTGTCGCGCTCAATGACGGCTTCCAGCGAGCGGGCATCCGCCGCGGCGTTGCAGAGCATCAGCAGCGAGAGGCTTGCTGCGCATCTGATCGGCCCATATCGCGGTTTGCACGCTGCAGAAAACGCTCTAGTCATCCAGCCCTCTGATATAGGCCAGTAGCGCGCCGATCTGGGCATCGTTGAACACCCCGGCAAAGGCGGGCATTGAGCCGGTCTTGCCCTTCTTGATACGCTCGATGATGAACTCGTCACTTTTCTCGGACTTCGACAGCTTCGGACCACGGCCGGCATGGCGGCCGCCATCCTGGTGACAAAAGCCACAGTTGCTCGAGAACATTTTCTTGCCATCGAGATCGTTCGGCGAGGCTTCGGCTTGCGCCGGCGGGGTAGCAGCGCCCGCTGGTGTGGACGGTTGGGCAAATGCGGTGGTCGACAGCCATGGCCAGATCATGGCCAGGCACGCAGCAGTTACAAACGGTATTCGCATTCAAGGATCCGTATTAGCCGGCAAGGGCGGCGGGAGATCGGTTCCCGCCGCCCGTGCTCTTCACTGTCTGAGCGCGTAGACGATCAGGGCGCCGGTGTTCTTCGACATGCTCTTGAAGGGCTCGCCATAGAGCGCGACGAATTCGTCGGCCACCAAGCTGCCCCAGCCCGCCGGCACGGCGATGTACTGCTTGCCACCGGCCGTATAGCTGATGATGCCAGCATTGTGTCCCATGCCGTTGTTGCGCGACCACAGCTCTTCGCCGGTTTCCGCATTGTAGGCGTGCACGACACCTTCGGAATCCGGCACAAATACCAGATTGCCGGCGGTGGCGAGAACGCTAGCGAGCGGCGGCTCCTTGTAGTTGACCTCCCACTTCTTGGCACCGGTGACGGGATCGCGGGCGCTAAGATGGCCCCGGGCAGGTCCGTCCGGAGGCGCCACAATCTTGAATGTGGCGCCGATGTTGAGCTGGGCCATCGGCTCCAGGATCGGCGTGGTCTTCTCCACAGTCAGCTCCATACACCATTCCTGCCCGATCCGGTAGAACAGCCCGGTCTTGGGGCTGTAGGAGCCGGAGTTCCAGCTGATGCCGCCGGCGATGGCCGGGCACAACGGCGGGTCCACCTTGCCTTCCGAGAGGTCGCGACGACCGATCAGTTCGCCGGTCTTCGGATCGATGCTCTTGACGAAGTTGATGTTTTTTACCAGCGGCCAGACGTTCTCGACCTTGGCGTTGGAACGATCATAGACGAAGATGTATCCGCTCTTGTTGGCGTGCACGACGAGCTTCTTGCCGCCACGGTCGATCATGACGAACTCTCCCACGGCAGAATCGAAGTCCCAGGCATCGTGCGGCAGCTCCTGATGGTAGAATTTGAGCTTGCCGGTATCGGGATCGAGCGCGATGACCGATGTCGTATAAAGATTTTCGCCCGGCCGCGGTCCGCTCTTCTTCCAGTCCGCGCCACCCCAGTCGTAGAGTGGCGACGGGTTGGCGGTGCCCCACCACACCGTATTGGTTTCCGCATCATAGGTTCCCGGCATCCAGCCGCCGCCGCCGCCGGTCCGCCAGGAGTCACCACCCCAGGTCTTCATGGCCTCTTCAGTGCCGGCGACCGTGAAGAACTCCCATTTCTTCGCTCCGGTCTTGCCGTCCACGCCGAAGATCGGTCCGCGATAGAGCCATTCGCCGCCCTGCGCGCCGATGATCACCTTGTCCTTCACCACTAGCGGCGCACCGGTGAAGCCGACCGTTATCTTCTTGGAATCCAGCAGCTTGGTGTCCCATACCGGCTTGCCGCTCTTCAGATCGAGCGCGATCAGCCGACCATCGACCGTGCCGACATAGAGATTGCCGTGTCCGATGGCGATGCCGCGATTGTACGGCGAGTGCGTCTGCTTGGAGACCAGGTCCTCGTCGAGCTCCGGCGCATAGCTCCAGATTGTCTTGCCGGTCGCGCCGTCCAGCGCGTAGACGCGACTGTAGGAGCCCGAATAGTACAGCACGCCGTCAAGGGCGAGCGGCGTCGACTGAATGCCGCGGGTAGCGCGCTCCGGGAAATGCATCCAGGCAACTTCGAGATTCTTGACGTTGCCGGTATTGATCTGGTCGAGGCCGCTATAGTGATAGGACTTGTAGGTGCCGTGATAGGTCGGCCAGTCGTTCTGGGCCGCCTCGGCATTCAGGGCGGCCTCCGTTGGCTGCGTTGGGACTTGAGCGCGCGTCGGCGAGACAGTGATCGCGGCAGCCACCGCCAGTGCGGCGCAGCCGACGAGATATCGTTCCTTGAACGTCATCTATAGTCCTCCCCTTGTTTGTTGGTTGGGCCGAATTGTTGTCGCGACCCTTGTGGAGATGCTGTGGTGTCAAAGCCTCATCGGGTCGGAGTTCGGGATGGACGGCATGGACCGGCGGAACCGCCGTTGAAGGCCAGTCGCACTGTCGCCTGCGTGAGAGATTGATGTTCGAGGGAGGTGCCGTTCAACGAACGGCGGCACATGCCGTCACGGCCAGGACTTGCCTGCCCCATGCTGCGCCCGGCGATGTCGGTGCGGTGCACCATGACACGTCCCTCGATGCACGCCCATTAGTTGACTGGATTGTTGTTTTTTTGTGGAGAGCCACTCGGCAGGGCAATCTTGCGCTGCAATCGGTCCACCTTCGGCGAGGGCGCGTGAGCGTGACCGCCCGCTATCGTGCAGGTCGTTGCCCCAGCTAACGGCTCTGCTATCCGCCGATCGCCGCATTGGCCTTCTCGGCGGCGCTGGTCATCGCAATCTTTGCCGGCCTTCCGGAGACCACTTCATTCACGCCGATCATGAATGCGTCCAGGATCGGTCTTGATTGCGGATGGAACAGGATCGCCTTGGCACGATCAACATCGGCATTCTGCAGGTTGGCGAGCGCGGCCTCCGCGGCTTGGACGCCGAATGCCTTCTTAAACCCTTCGCTCGACCAGGCCGACACACGTGTCGTCGCAAGGCCGGCTGCGGCTGCCTTCAGTGCGGTCGGCTTGCTTGTGGCCCATAGCAAAAACAAGAACGCCGCGCGCTTGTTTCGTGATTTGGCATTGATGCAGGCCTGCCAGTGCGACATGAAGGGCACCGACGTGCGGCCGTCTACATGAGGGAAGGCGGCAAACACGACTTGGCCGGCAACGTGGCTTCTGGCCGGATTGGAGATGTCGGTCGCGAAATTGCTGCTGTCGATCGCGATCGCTGTCCGGCGCTGAAGGAAGTCGTCCAGAACGTGGTACCATTCATAGCCGCTGACGCCGGCAGGTCCGGCTTGTCGGAGCAATCGGCCGTACATATCGATGGCTGCAATGGCCTCGGGACTCGCGAACACTGCCCTGTTGTGCTTGACCATGTCGCCGCCATAGGAGAACAGGAAGCTCATCGCCGGCACGGACGAATTGCCGCTGGCCTGGGCCCGCATGGCTATCCCGGACATATCGTCGGTCTTGAGTGCATTCGCCGTGGCCAGCAACGCTTCGAAAGTCTCGGGAACCGGAAGCTTCTTGGCTGCCAGCGCTTCACCATTGATGAACAACGTCACCGCCTCAGACGTGATGGGCATGGCATAACGTTCTCCGCCGCGCCACAGCGGAAAGGCACGGGCGGTTTTGAGAAGGTCGCTCTCGTCATACCATCCGATATCGGTCAGCGATTTGTCGGAATAGTAGGCGTTCAGCGGCTGGAGCCATCCTCCCGCGATGCCCTGGCCATAGGCAGTGAACATGAAGACGTCAGGCGTGCTGTCGCCGCGGTTGAGCTGGATAGCCAGTGCGCCGAGATACGTCGTCTCCAATCGGAAGTCGGGAACGACATGGATACCAGTGAGTTCGGTGAAATCAGGCAAAAGCGGCGTGATCGCATTGGTCCAGGGATGGATCGCGCCCGCGAGCGTGATCGTCTGCCCCGCAAATTGTTTCCAATCGATCATGGCGCCGGCGTAGGATGTGGTGACATCCTGTGCGCGACCCCGTCGCGGCAACATGGCGAGGGCGGGCAATGCTACGCTCATCGCCCCCAATCCCTTGACGAAGCTACGCCGGCTGCTCGGCGACTTTGTTCCTGGAGCCATATCGTTGCTCCTGCCGGGATAGCCCGTCACAACATGCGCAGATGCTCCACCCGAGACGTCCTGGCTCTTGCGAGGGGACCGATGGGCTTTTAAGCCTGTATAATCTGCGCGGTCTGATGTGCCGGTTCCGTCTCACCCGTGCGGACCGTGGCTGTATTTCGATTATACTAGCAATACCCGGCGACGGCATCAGAAATCAGTCGCCTACGCTAGCATCGAAGACTTAAGGGCAATTCCAGTGCCTCAGAGCCAGTCCTTTCGGTGGTTTGCTCGTCCCTTAGTGCTGGTCGTTGCCGCGCTTCTAATTACGGTTGCTGCGAGCGGATTCTTCGGCCTGCAATATTGGCAGGAACGACGAGCGGCGAATCTTGCGCAAGAGCGTAACCGCGAGGTGCTCGAGACACTGGAGCGGCTCAAAACGATCATCGCCGACGTTGAGGCGCAGAGGCGCGGATATCTGCTAACTCTCGATCCGCACTACCTCAAGGCCTATGGCGTCTCCGACGAGAGCGTTCGACGCGACGCGCAGGCGCTCCAGACCCTGGTAGCGAGCGATCCATTGCAGAGCCACCGTGCAGGACATTTGGCCGAAACGGTTGCAGCAAAGCTGCGCGAGATCGACGAGATCGTCAAAACGGTGCGCACCTACTCCGGGCCGGCCGCCATGGCGATGATCCGCAGCCTGGATGAGATCAGATCGCAAATCGATCAGATGGTGGACCATGAGCGCTTCCTACGCGTCGATCTGGAGAAGCGCTCCGAGGCGCTCGAACGACGCAAAGCCTGGCTGGTCACGACTGCCCTCATCATTGTCGCAGTCCTGGCTGGAGTGGCGCTGGCGCTTGCACGGCGCGAAGCGGTTCGGCGGCGCAAGGCGATCGTGGAGAACATCGCGCTGCAGGGCGATGTTCTGGCGCGCGACAAGAAGATCCGACGCCTCGTCGATGCCAACATTGTTGGCGTCATCTTTTGGGAGCTCGATGGTCGCATTCTCGAGGCCAATGATGCGTTTCTCAAGATGTTGGGCTACGATCGCGAGGATCTAACCTCCGGGCGGGTGAACCGGACGGACCTGACGCCACCGGAATGGCGCCTCCGCGACTTGCAGACGGTGGCGGAATTGAAGCGGATGCGGACCGCTCAGCCATTCGAGAAAGAATATTTTCGCAAAGACGGTAGCCGGGTGCCCGTGCTGGTCGGCGGGACGATGCTCGAACAGGATCAAGACCAAGGTGTCGGTTTTGTGCTCGATCTCACCGAACGCAAGCGGGCGGAAGAGGCGCTGCGACAGAGCGAGGAACGGTTTCGCACCCTCGTGCAGTTCTCCTTCGATGTGTATTGGGAGACCGATGCGCAGCATCGCTTTACTCTCCAGGAGTTTGCTGAGAGCCTTGCCGACGCACCGGCGCCGGGTTCTGAGATCGGTAAGACACGCTGGGAAGTGCCTTACCTGGAGCCGGATGAAGAGGCTTGGCGCAAGCACCGCGAGACGCTCGACGCCCATTTGCCATTTCGCGATTTTGAGCTGGCACGGGCGGGCCCCGACGGGAGCAAGCGCTACGTATCGGTCTCCGGGTTGCCAGTGTTTGACAAGGCAGGGAGCTTCGTCGGCTACCGCGGCGTCGGGCGGCACATCACCGAGCGCAGGCGGGCCGAAGAGGCCTTGCGCGCCATGCAGGCGGAGCTCGCGCACGCCAACCGCGTCACCGCGATGGGGCAGCTGTCGGCCTCGATCGCCCATGAGGTCAACCAGCCCATTGCCGCGACCGTAACCAATGCCCAGGCCGCGCTGCGCTGGCTCCGTGCTCAACCGCCAGATCTCAAGGAAGTCCGCGACTCTCTCGACCGCATCGTCGAGGATGGCAAGCGCGCCGGCAACGTCATCGGCGGCATCCGTGCCCTCATCCACAAGGTGCCGCCGCGCAAGGACTGGTTCGACCTCAGGGAGGCCATCCTCGAAATGGTTGGGCTGACCCGAAGCGAGGCGCTCAAGCATGGCATCTCGATGCACACCCGACCCGCCGCGGCATTGCCCCTGATCCAAGGGGATCGTACTCAACTGCAGCAGGTGATCCTGAATCTGATCCTGAATGCCATCGAAGCCATGGGCGAACTTGATGACGGCAACCGCGAGCTATGGATCAGCACAGAGACGGCGGCCGAGGCCGGTGTACTCGTGACTGTTCGCGATTCTGGTCCAGGCCTTGCCCCGACGGATATGGAGACCGTGTTCAAGGCCTTCTATACGACCAAACCCAGGGGCATGGGCATGGGGCTCGCTATCTGCCGGTCGATGGTCGAAGCTCACGGCGGACGGATGTGGGCGAGCGCGAACGAACCTCGGGGCGCCGTCTTTCAATTTACCTTGCCGCTGCAACGAGACGAGAGCGTTCCAGCCCAGCAGCTCGAGCCGAATTCGGCGGCATGAGTTGCGCCGAATGGCGGGATGAGACTGTACTCGCCGCTGTACATGAACAGCGAAAAGCGCCCCACGTCTCCTGGAGGGCATATGCCGGCGTGCACCGTCAGATCGGCGCACGTCACTCAATCGCTGACGCTCGTTTGACAGGTTCAGTGTGGTGTCGTCGCAACCTGATCGCGGCCCTGGCGAGGGCGTTCCGGAGTCAGAACAGCGAATGTCGAGCCTATCGCTCAGACCTGTCCGTTGTCGAAGCTGACATTGCGGACCAACGGTCGTCGAAACTCGCGGCCGGCATATTCGCATCGACCGAGCGGCCTTCCAACGCGGTCGTGCCGGCGGAGGCGACAGTGACGTCGGTCCAATGCAGGTGCGACCTCATGGTGGCGGCAGTTGCGGCGATAGCGATCAGCGCGACGGCCGCGAAGCCGGTAATCGTTCGATGTCTGGTCATCGGAACCTCGTCGTCCTCACAGCCCCTTGGCGTAGGTCACAGGGACGGAGTGGAGGTTCAACAGCCGTACGTTCAAGTATGGTTGATCGGCGATAGATCGGACAACGAGGCTGTCCGAAATTCAATGGCTGTACGCTGTATCGCGGTATGCGGCCGCGATGGCTATCAAATCATGGAGACGAAAAGCCGCGACTTCGCGGAGCCTCACTCGGGCCTCACGCACTTCGGCCCGGTGGCAGGACGACGACGATCGTGCCCAGCTTCACCCGGTTCACGAGATCGATGACGTCTTCGTTGGTCATGCGGATGCAGCCGGACGAGATCGCCTGACCGATATATTCCGGCTGGTTGGTGCCGTGGATGCGGTACAGAGTGTCCTTGTTGCCCTCGTAAAGGTAGAGCGCCCGCGCGCCCAGTGGATTGGCCGGACCGCCGGCGACCCGCTTCGGGTAGGGGCCGAGCCGGGCTTGGATCTCCGCCGTCGGAATCCAGTCGGGCCACTCAGCCGTGCGGCCAACGGTAGCCACGCCAGACCAGGCCAGCGCTTCCTCTCCCACCGTCACGCCGTAGCGGATCGCCTTGCCTCCCGGCAGGACGTAATAGAGGTAACGCTCATTGGTATCGACCAGGATGGTGCCCGGCTGCTCTCTACGGGTGTAATCGACAATATGCCGGCGATAGGTCTGCGGAATCTCCGCTTGAGCGTAAGGGGGATGGGCGAGCAACTGCCGGTCCCTTGGGGTCAAGCTGGCATTCGATGACGGCGCAAGCGTCGCTTGCATGCAGCCGCCGAGCCCGGACCCCACCAATCCCACAAACAGCAACGCGAACCCGGACCTTGACACTGCCCGTCCTCCAAAAAGCGTTACATCGGTCCATTTGCTGCTCAAATAGTGCAGAAATCAAGGCGGCTGAAAAGCACCCCCGCAATAACGATGTGGTCCGGGCGGCTGAACGTCGCTAAGTGACTGGCGCGGGAAACCAGAGCTTGAGCTTGAGACCCGGCGAGTTATCAAGCATTTCGATCCGCGCGCCGTGAAGATGGGCGACGGCAGCGACCAGGCTGAGCCCCAGACCGTTTCCCGGCGTATAGCGGTTGTGTTCTAGTCGGTAAAAGCGCTTGAAAACCTGCTCGTGTTCGTGGGCAGGAATTCCGGGCCCGTCGTCGGCGATCGAGATGACCGGCTTGCCATCGATATTTTCGTTCGCGACCACGACCTGCCCTCCGGCGCGGCCATGCTTGATCGCATTGTCCACGAGATTGGCGATGGCATCGAAGATCAGGTCGCGATCGCCGGTCACCATCACCTCGCGATCGCCGACGACGGTGAGACGCGTGCCCTCCTGTTCGGCGGCGGCATCGTACAACTCCACAACCTCGCTGGCGATTTCCACTAGGTTCACGGTGCGGAACGCGCCCTTTCGTGCCTGGGTCTCGATTTGCGCAATCCGCGTGAGCGACGAGAATATCCGCAAGACAGCATCGAGGTCGGCGATCGTGTCGCCGATCAACGCCTGGTCCTCCTCGCCGATGCGCTGACCGTGATAGGCTTTCTCCAGCCGTCCGCGCATGCGCGTCAGCGGCGTCCGGAGGTCGTGCGCGACATTGTCGCTCACCTGCCTGACCTCTCCCATTAATGTTTCGATGCGGTCCAGCATCAGGTTAAGGTTCTCCGCAACGCGATCCCATTCGTCATGGGTGCCGCGGAGCGGAATGCGCTGATCCAGGCCGCTCTGCATGATGGCCCGGCTGGTGGCGTTGATGGATTCAATCCGTCCCACTGTCCGGCGCGTCACGAGGATGCTCGCGACCCCCGCAACCACAAACAGCAATGCGGCGACCGAGATCATGGCCGTTTTGATCTGGTCGGCGAAGCGGTCGAGATCGCTGATATCCTTTCCCACCAGCAAACGATCGCCGCCTGGAAAGGTCTGGAGCATAGCCCGCACCAGCGGCCGGTTTGCCGCATGGGGCAACGGTTCGCCCGCGCGAAACTCTATCCATCCCCGGTCGGCCGTGACCGTCGATGGCCATGCCGTGAGATTGCCACCCAGCGCGGCCAGGGAAGGATCAACCACAATATAAACGTTGTCCGCAAAACTCTTGTCGGCGATCCGCTGCTTGATCAGGGCAATCAGGCCATCGCGCCCCGAGCGTTCGTACGCGCTTTCAAGGCTCGAGTACTCTGTCATGATGCCGCGGTCCGACCGGCTGCGCACATAGGAGGAGGTGGACAGGTAGACATAGCTGAAAAGCGCCGACACGATAATGCCGAATGTTCCGATCGCGATCAGCGCCTGCTTGAAAGTCGACGATCTTAGGGTCTTAACCAGGAGCACGGAGACAGTACCCGATGCCGCGAACCGTGTGGATCAACGGATAGGCTTGCTGGTCGTCGACCTTGCGGCGTACGCGCCCGACATAGACGTCGATAATGTTGGTCGAGGGATCGAAATGAAGATCCCAGACGTGCTGCAGCAGCATGGCGCGGGACACGACGCGGCCCTCGTTGCGAACCAGATACTCAAGAAGTTGGAATTCCCGGGGAAAAAGCCCAATATCCTTGCCGCGCCGGCTGGCGGTCCGCGACACCAGGTCGATCGCGAGATCACCGACGCGCAAGATGGTTTCTTTGACAATGGTGTCGCTGCGCCGGCCAAGCGCCTCGACGCGCGCCAGCAGTTCGACGAACGAAAAAGGCTTGACCAGATAGTCGTCGCCTCCGGCGCGCAGGCCGCGAACCCGATCGTCGACTTCTCCGAGCGCACTGACGATCAGCACCGGTGCGGCGATGCCGTCGTCGCGCAATTGACGCATGACCGCGATGCCGTCGATATCCGGCAGCATGCGGTCGATCGTGATGACGGCATAGTCGCCGCCAGCACCGCGGCTCAGCGCTTCGTTGCCGCTGGTCGCCAGATCGACATGGTAGCCGCTGGTCGTGAGCGATTCCACGAGCTGACCGGCGGTTTCCGGATCGTCCTCAACGACCAGAATGCGGCGGTGGCTTCCCGTCATGGTCCGTCTCCGAACGACTGGCCAAGGGCGGCATTAGCTCCAGTTGGAACGGAAGCCGCAAGGGGTTTTCCATGTTGCATAGCTTGCGCGGTCTGAAGGTGGCATGAATAAATGATGATCGTCACCAGCCGGACCTGAACTGCCTTTCCGCGCAAATGTTCCTGTGACGACCATCATTGTGTGTGGACCCTGCTCACGACACGGACGCGATGGGACGCGGTACAGCCCGCCAATGCGTCAGATGTCGCTCCAGCAACCCGCCAGATCAAGATGGCAACGGTATTGCATCAGCCGCGATACGCTTCAGTAGTAGCCGTAGGCGCGGCAGACGTTGACCCATCGCAGTCCGTATGGCGTCCACCTCCTACGCCAGCAGTCGTCGTAGGCTGCGTAGGCGAAGGGCACCCCAACGAACGCAAAGCGATGGTGGCGGTGATGGAAGAATCGGCCGTGATGGGAAAACCTTGGATGCGCAAAATGCGAGCCCGTGAAGCGGTTGCCTGCGAAATGGCTACCCGCGAAACGACTGCCTGCGAAGCTGCTGCCTGCGAAACTCGTGCCGCCGGCTCGCATACCGCCGCCCATGCCGCCGATATGCGGGCCGCCACCCATTCCTCCTGCATGCATTCCCCCAGACATGCCACCGCCGCCGCGACCACCGCCGCCGCCTATCGCGCCAGACATGCCACCGCCGCCGTGACCACCGCCGCCGCCCATCCCGGCAGACATGCCGCCACCGCCGTGCCCGCCGCCACCGCCGCCGCGTTGCGCGAGCACGGGTGAGGCAACAGCAAGCGTCGTGGCCATCGCACCCGCGATAAGGCAATTAAGGAGCTTGTTGTTCATCACAATCCTCCGTGTTGATTGCAGCGACCATAACGTCGCA
This sequence comes from Bradyrhizobium sp. CB3481, assembly GCF_029714305.1. Taxonomy (NCBI): domain Bacteria; kingdom Pseudomonadati; phylum Pseudomonadota; class Alphaproteobacteria; order Hyphomicrobiales; family Nitrobacteraceae; genus Bradyrhizobium; species Bradyrhizobium sp. CB3481. The sequence continues at coordinate 4,904,549 of NZ_CP121647.1, read as the reverse complement.
AAAAGGAAGACGACCAGCAGGCAAAAATGATCCAGCGGTTTCGAATGAATAATGTGACAGTTTCTGACACGGAAGTTAGTTTGACCGCTTCGCTGTACGCGGCACGCGCCATTCAAGCGGCGGCGTTCCAGCTTTGCGATGGCCGAGCTATCGGAAGGGCAGGTGACAATGGCGGCCGTTTACCGTCCGGCGATGCGCAAGGATGCGCATAGTCTGCACGACATTAGGCGACGATCGATTCTTGAGCTTGCGCCTCCAACGATAACTGTCGCCCAGGCGCAGGCGTGGGCGGCGAAGCTTACGCTCGCCGGTATGGAACGAAAGCTGCGCGAGCTGGAAATATGGGTGGTCGAGCTGGACGATATCGTCGCTGGATGGGGGGCCATTCGCGGCGGATATCTCGAGGGCCTCTATACCGCTCCGCCATTTGCCGGACGTGGCGTGGGCGCCGGCTTGCTGGACATGCTGGAGCGGCTGATGCGGGAGCGGGGCGTTGAGGCGGTTGAGGCCGACGCCAGCTCAAATGCGCTCGCGTTCTACATCAGGCGCGGATACCGGGCGAACGGCCCTCAAACGCCTGACAGGGCCTGGCCCATTGCGAAAGCTCTTTAACCGGCGGCGGCAGAAGCTGAGGGCTGAAGCTGCAGTTTCGGAGGGCCGTTTAAGCCGTTTGCGACGCTTGATTTTCGCCGCGCAAGGGGCGACTTTGGCGCCCGCTTGGCCAGGGGCTCATCGGAGCCCTCGCGGGCAGCTTGTCAGGAGGATTGCGTGGCGGACCATCAGGTGCACGATTTGACCCCGGAAGACGTGGCGAAGGGCATGGCGGAGGGGCGCTATCTCCTGGTCGACGTCCGCGAGCCAAACGAGGTCGCGGTGGAAGCCTATCCGGATGGCGTGGTGGTTCCGCTGCAGTCGTTCGATCCAGCCGCCATACCCGAACCCAGGGGCAGGCAGGTGGTGTTTGCCTGCCGCTCCGGCAAGCGCTCGGTGACGGCCTCGCTGGCAGCGCAGGCGGCGGGCCTGCCCTACGACAAGCATCTGGCGGGCGGCATTCTGGCCTGGAAGGCAGCAGGGCTGCAGACCAAGACCGGCGGCTGACGGGCCATGACGTCCATGAACAAGGTCTTTGCCGACCTTCCCGTCACCGTGTTCGAGGCGATGTCGCAGGCCGCCCGCGACAACAATGCCATCAATCTCGGCCAAGGCTTTCCCGACGATCCCGGGCCGGAGGACATTCGCCGCGCCGCGGCCGACGCCACAGTGAACGGCTACAACCAGTACCCGTCGATGATGGGCATTCCGGAACTGCGGCAGGCGATCGCCGCCCATTACGGGCGCTGGCACAAGCTCAACCTCGATCCGATGACCGAGGTGATGGTGACCTCCGGCGGCACCGAGGCGCTGACATCCTCCATCCTCGCGGTGGTCGAGCCCGGCGACGAGGTCGTCTGCTTCCAGCCGGTCTATGACAGCTATCTGCCGATCATCCGCCAGGCCGGCGGCATCCCGCGCCTGTTGCGGCTCGAGCCGCCGGGCTGGCGGCTGACCGAGGAGATGCTAGCCAGCGTCTTCAACGAGAAGACCAAGGCGGTGCTGTTCAACAACCCGCTCAATCCGGCCGCCGTGGTTTATCCCCGCGAGGACCTCGAACTGCTGGCGCGGTTCTGTCAGAAGTACGACACGATTGCGATCTGTGATGAGGTCTGGGAGCACGTCATCTTCGACGGCCGCGAGCACATCCCGCTGATCACCATCCCAGGCATGCGCGACCGCACCATCAAGGTCGGCAGCGCCGGCAAGATCTTTTCGCTGACGGGATGGAAAGTTGGCTTTGTCTGCGCCGCGCCGCCGCTGCTCCGCGTGGCCGCAAAAGTACACCAGTTCCTGACCTTCACGACCGCGCCGAACCTGCAGGCCGCTGTCGCCTATGGCCTCGGCAAGCCCGATGACTATTTTTACGACATGCGCAAGGAGCTGGCGCGGAGCCGGGACCGGCTGACCAAGGGGCTGGAGAGCATCGGCTTTCCCGTGCTGAAGTCGCAGGGCACGTATTTCCTCACCGTCGACCTGTCGCCGCTTGGCTTGAATGAGACCGATGTCGAATTCTGCAAGCGCATCGTGACCGACTACAAGGTCGCCGCGATCCCGGTGTCGGCATTCTACGAGCAGGACGCGGTGACTTCGGTGGTGCGCTTCTGTTTCTCCAAGAAGGACGAGACGCTCGACACCGCGCTGGAGCGACTGTCGGACGCGGTGCACGGCCGTCGCAAGAGGTAGACATGCGCGCTTTCTTTGGAAATCCGCTGCGCCTTGCCGGCGCGCTCGCCGTGGCGCTGTCGCCTTCGCCCGCATGGGCGCAGGAGCGCACGGTCAATTTCTACAATTGGTCGAACTATATGGCACCCGGGGTGCTGGAGGATTTTACCAAGGAGACCGGCATCAAGGTGGTCTATGACACCTTCGATGCCAACGAGACGCTGGAGACGCGCCTTTTGGCCGGCAAATCCGGCTACGACGTCGTGGTGCCAACAGGCTATTTCCTGCAGCGGCAGATCACGGCAAAAGTCTTTCTCAAGCTTGACAAGGCGAAGCTGCCCAACCTCGCCAATGCTTGGCCCGTCGTGACCAGCCAGCTCGCGACCTACGATCCCGGTAATGATTTCGCCGCCAATTACATGTGGGGCACCACGGGGATCGGCTACAACGTCAAGACAGCGGAGAAAATCCTCGGCCCCGATACGAAGATCGATAGCTGGGATTTTGTCTTCAAGCCGGAGAATCTCGCGAAATTCAAAGACTGCGGTATCCACATGCTGGATTCCGCCGACGACATTTTGCCCGCTGCCCTGAGCTATCTCGGCATCGATCCAAACTCGACCAAGCAGGCCGACCTGGAAAAAGCGGCCGATCTCGTCGCCAAGATCAGGCCGAACGTCCGCAAGTTTCACTCCTCGGAATATCTGGGCGCGCTGGCTTCGGGCGAGATCTGCTTTGTCGTCGGCTGGTCGGGCGACATCATGCAGGCGCGCAGCCGCGCGGCCGAAGCCAAGAACGGCATCGAGATCGGTTACACCATCCCGAAAGAGGGCGCGCAGATGTTCTTTGACAATCTGGCGATCCCGGCCGATGCCAAGAACGTCGCGGAAGCCTATGAGCTGATCAACTATCTCTACCGCCCGGACGTCGCAGCGAAGAACTCCAACTTCCTGTCCTACGCCAACGGCAACCTGGCGAGCCAGAAGCTGATCGATCCGAAGATTTTTGGCGACAAGAACATCTACCCGGACGAGGCGACGCAGAAGAAGCTGTTCGTCATCAAGGCCCGCGACCCGGCAACCCAGCGGGTGATCAATCGTCTCTGGACGCGGGTGAAGACGGGGAAGTGACCGACAGCGCATGAGTGTCTCTCCGCCGTCATTGCGAGGAGCGAAGCGACGAAGCAATCCATCTATCCGTTATGCCGCGCGATGGATTGCTTCGCGGAGCCTGTCGTCGGGCGGGCATTCGCCCGACCCGTTGGCTCGCAATGACGTGGTGAGGCCGCTGCTCACTCCGCTGCAGCTTGTAGCCACTCGCAAACTCCTATTGCCGAAACCCGGCGCAGAATCTATAGCTCCCGCCCGGGAGCATCACATGACCAACATCCTCGCATTCTTCTCCACGCGCACACTGCTGCAGATCATCTTCATCCTGGCATCGGCAGTCACGATGAAAGCCTGGAGCCTCGGCCTGCTGTTCGGCGGGTAAGCCCGACGGGCAAGATCCTCGTCATTGCGAGGAGCGCAGCGACGAAGCAATCCATGTCTCCGCAAGCGGCGAGATGGATTGCTTCGCGGAGCCTGTCATCGGGCGCGCATTCGCGCGACCCGTTGGCTCGCGATGACGGCGAGGGACGGCGACCTTACCGCCACCTCCGGTGCAGCCACAGCCACTGGTCCGGATATTCCCGCACCCAGCCTTCGACCACCGATGTCACCGCCTGCATCGTGCCCTGGATGTCGATCTGGCCTGAGGCGTCGCGTACCGGTTTGACCTCTTCGGTGAGTTCGGCGCGGAAGCGGTGGTTGGACAGGCGGATGATGCGGACGCCGTGCACGGGGCATTCGACCTGCCGCAAAAGCCGCGCCAATGTTGGGTTGGCCTTGGTCTTGCGGCCGAAGAACGTCACCTCGACGCCGTTGCCGAGGTATTGATCGACCAGCATCGCGACGTGCTGGCCCCGCTGCAGCGCTTCGGCGAGCTTGAGCGGCGCCTCGCGTCCGGCCGGCACCAGCGTACCCATCTTGACGGCACGGATACGTTCGATCGCACGGTCGGCGGATTCGATGTTTGGCCGGCGGAACAGGATCGCGCAATCCAGCCCATGGGCGACTGCGCCGAGCGCGGGAATTTCCCAATTGCCGAGATGGCTGGCGAAGATGATCGCCGGCTTGCCGTCATCGCGTAAGGTATCGAAGATTTCCTTGGTCCGCGGCGTGAATTCGATGCGGCTCGGCTTCTCCGGATGATCGAGGTCGTAGTCCCAGATGTGATCGAGATGGGCGAACTCGGCGCCGATGCGGCCGAGATTGTCCCACACGCCGGAAAGGATCGTCTCGATCTCCTCCGCCGATTTCTCGGGGAAAGCGGCCTTGAGGTTTTCGCGCCCGATACGATCCTCGCGCAGCCGCCGCCCGATAAAACGGGTGCAGCGGCCGAAGAAGTTTGCGGTCTTGTCCGGGTCGAAATAGCGCGTGGTGCGGAGCAGCGCGACCGTCAGCGCGCCGACGGCGGCTTCGGCGACAGGCTTTGCGGCATCGCGCAGGCGCGCCTTGGTGCGTAGGAGCAGGCGATTCATCGTGACAAGCAGGCGGCGCGGGTTACGCCGGTTCGCGCGTCAGTATCAGCGAGGCGTTCTGCCCGCCGAAGCCGAACGAGTTCGACATCACGGCGGTGACCTTGGCATCGCGCGCCTTGTTGCCGACCACGTCGAACAGGATCGCGGGATCCGGGATCTCGTAATTGATCGTGGGCGGAATTCGCTGGTGCTCCAGCGTCAGCAGCGAGAACACGGCCTCGACCGCGCCGGCCGCGGAGATCGTGTGGCCGACCATCGACTTGTTCGAGGAGACCGGGATCTTCGGCAGATGATCGCCGAACACGACCGCGGTCGTGTTGTACTCCATCTTATCGTTTTCCGGCGTCGAGGTGCCGTGGGCGTTGATGTGATCGATCTGTTCCGGTTCGAGGCCGGCGTCCGCCAGCGTCTTGCGCATGCAGCCGATGATCGGCTTGCCGTCCGGGCTGGAGCGGGTGCGGTGGAACGAGTCCGTGAGTTCGCCGCAGCCGGCGACGACGCCGAGAATTTTGGCGCCGCGGGCCATGGCGGATGCATAGCTTTCCAGCACCATCGCGCCGGCGCCTTCGGCCATGACAAACCCATCGCGGTTCTTCGAGAACGGCTTGGACGCCGCCTGCGGCGGATCGTTCTGGGTCGACAGCGCCGAGAGCAGCGAGAAACGCACCAGGGCTTCCGGGTTCACCGAACCATCGGTTCCGACGCACAGCGCAGCATCGGCCTCGCCGCGGCGGATCGCCTCGACGCCGAGTTGGATCGCGGTCGCGCCGGAGGCGCAGGCGGTCGAGAGCGAGATCGGCGATCCCTTGGTGCCGAACGTTTCGGCAAGATGGCTCGCCACCGATCCGAACATGAAGCGATGATGATATTTGGCGTAGCGGCCGCCGCCGCTGATGCGCAGCATGTCGCCATAATCGAACTCGGTCTTGCCGATCGCGCGCCCAAGCTCGAGCCGCTGCGGCCATTCGACCTCCACCGGCGCAACCGCCAGGAACAGCGGGCCGGGGAAATCGGCCTTGGCACCGATCGCGGATTGTCCAAGCGCTTCCTGGATCGCCAATTCGGCCAGCCGCTCGGTCAAACCGGTCGAAGTGACGGGATCGACGGTGACGAAATCGACCGTGCCGGCCATCGTCGACTTCAAGCCGTCCACTGGAAAGCGCGTCACGGTCTTGATGCCGGACTCGCCCGCGGTCAGGCGGCGCCAATTATCTTCCTTGCCGGCGCCGAGCGAGGTCACCACGCCCATGCCGGTGACGACGACGATCGGCCTGCCGAACTTATCTGATGGTGCTGACATGGTTCCCCCGATGTTGCGCCTACCTGAACGCGCCTCGCGCGCGCCCTTGATTCCGGCCGTGCCGAAAGCGTCGCTTACTTGACGGCCTCGACCAGGGCCATGCCTTCGCCTTGCCAGTGACCGGTGCCCACCACCACAATCTGGTCAGGGGGGCCTGTCTTTTCAACCTCGAACCCCGTGGGATCATTGGGCGGAAACAGCGCGCCGCGTGACAGCGAGAGCGCCGCCAGCGCCAAGCCGAGCGGGAATTGCGTCTCCAGCGTATGACCGAACATCGTTCCGGTAGCACGCACCGCAAAGCCGGGATGTTGGCGCAGGAACGCCTTTTCTTCCGAAGTCACCGGCTCGGCGCCGGTCGTGCCCGTGATCAACTGGCCGCTCTCGGCAGCGACGCCAAGCTTCGGCCACAGCGCTTCCAATGACTTCGTCACTGCGCCCGGCTGCTTGCGCTGCGCCAAATCAGCGACCACCTTGGTCAGCTTTGCGTAGGGCTTGGCGCCGCGCGCCTCGGCATGCTCGCGCGATTCCAGCACCAGGAAGCAACCGGCGGAGCCGAGCGCAAAGCCGCTTTGGCCCTCGCGCTGCCAGACCGGGGCGAACTTTTCCTTCAGGTTGAAGTCGCCGAATTCATAGAGCACCAGAAGATCGGAGCGCTCGCCATTATGCGCGGCGCCGACCAGGGCAATCTCGCTCTGTCCGGAGGAGATGCGGGCCAGCGCGATCCGCGCCGCGTCGATGCTGGCAGCTTCCTCGCCCATGAAGGTGCGCGATGTGCCGCAGACGCCGTGGACGATGGCGATGTTGCCGGCGAGCAGGTTGGAGAGCTGCGCCAGAAACAGCGTCGGCCGCAAATCGTTCATCAGCCGTTCGTTGAGAAAGGCGGGGCTCGAATTGCCCTTGGCGTCGGCGGTCATGATGGCGACGTCAACCGCGAGGTCGCGCTCGCCGCCGCCAGCGGCGACGATCATGTCCATCCGGCCAAGAATTTCCTTGTCGCCCTTCACGCCGGCCGAATCCAGCGCCAGCCCGGCAGCATAGGTGCCGATGCGTTGCCACGCTTCCATCTGGCGCTGGTCGCCCTTTTTCGGGATCTGCGCATCGAAGGAGACCGGCGCCAGGGGGTGCACGATGTAGGGCGCAAACCGCTTGTCGTCGACGTTGATCTTCTTGTCCTTCAGCGCATCCCAATGGGCGTCCAGCCCTTCGCCGAGCGAAGAGACGATGCCGATGCCGGTGATCCAGACTTCCTTGGGCGCGGAATTTGGCTCAGTCATGCGTGATTGCCTGCAGTGGGAAGCCGATCTTGTTGGCCATCGCGTCCATGTGCACGCGCAAGGAGGGGTCGGGGAAGGGCGTTAGCCCGAAAGTGAGTTCAGCGCTGCACTTCAGATCCTTGCCGATGCGGCCCTTGACCTTGGTGACGGCAAAGCCCGAGCCTTCATGCTCGAGCTTGGCCTCGATCGTCAGCACCGAACCGGGACTGACGAAACCCCGCATCTTCGACTCCTTGATGATGGCCAGAAATGGCATGCGCTCGAACTTTAGGACGCCGAGGATCAGCCAGCCGGAGCTCTGCGCCATCGCTTCGGTCAAGAGCACGCCCGGCATGATCGGAAAGCCCGGAAAGTGCCCCTCGAAAATGGTGTGAGCCGCCGGAACCTGCGCCTCGACCGTGATCCTCTTCTCGTCGAGGTTCAGCTCGACGATGCGGTCGATCAGCTGGAAGTAATCGAGGTCCATGGCGGGCGATTAGGCGCCCGGCGCTGCATTCTTGGCGGCGACCAGTTCGTCGATGCGATCGGCGAGATTCTGCAGCACGAAATACTGCTCGGTCGTGGCCTTGCCGTCGTTGACTTCCTGGGTCCATTTCTCGAGCGGCATCTTGATCCCGAACGCCTTGTCGATGGCAAAGGCGATGTCGAGGAAGTCCAGGCTGTCGATTCCCAGATCGTCGATGGCGTGGCTCTCCGGCTTGATCGTGTCGCGCGGAATGTCGCAGGTCTCCGCGATAATGTTGGCGATCTGATCGAATGTGGAAGACATCATTAAGCCTTTGATATATTGGTGATATTTCGTGTCGGCTTGGAGGGGGCGGGTGGACGGCCCCGGAAGGCCTTGGGTCCCCCGGCCGGAGTCGAGTGCCCGTATATCGGAGCGGGGCGTTTAGTTCAATGGAAAGGGCCCGGTCCCCACGTGATGGATTTGGCGCGAAAAATGGCGGATTGGGGGAGCCATGCGAGCGTCGCAGAAGCGTAGCCCGGGCGAGCGAAGCGACCCCGGGGCCGATCTATCCCCGCATATCGCATGCGCTCATGCGGGCTACGGTCATCCCACCCTTAGCATGAACGCGTCGAAATAGGCCGCAAGCTCCGCATGCGCATCGAGCGGCAGCACGTGCGCGACATATTGGTCCGGGCGCACCACGACCATGCAGCCCTTGTCCCGATCGATACCGCGCATCTTGAAGATGTCTTGGCCGCTTCTGAAATCGGGGCAGAACATCTTTTCGTAGTCGATCAGCCCATAGCGTCCTTTACGCGGGAGCAGGAGCTCCGGCATCGTCTCGATGGCTAGTTCGGTGTGTGCCTGCTGGAACACGGCGCGGACGTCGATGATGGAATCGATGTCGGCACCTGCGGGTGTGTGCCGTCTGATCGGCGATTTCGGACTTTCGCTCAGGAAATCGCAGAGTGAGCGGAGAGGGGTGCCATCGGCGGCGCGATCTCCCGCGCCGGCAAAGATGAAGAGTCGGAAGCGTCCATCGGCCTTTGCGACATGGCCGAGGTGGACAGGCTTGGCGTCCGAGAGGCGGACGACCGGGGCCGAGTGAAAGCGTGTGCCGATTACAAACCCCTTGGCGAGATGCTGATGGCCTGGTTCGGCCGTAAGGAGCGATGGGCGATAATGCGTCGCCGTTCCCGCGGTATAGCGGCCGTGCCTGACAAAATAGTTTTGCGTGGCCGCCGCATCGGCGCCCTTGTTGTCGCCCTTGGCGGAGGCGAGGATTGCGGCCCATTCGCGGTCGAAGTCGATCAGCTCCTTCGCCACCGCCTGCCGCTCCGCCGAATAGCTGTGCAACAGATGCGGCGCGCTGCGCCCGCGCAGCACGGCAGCCAGCTTCCAGCCGAGATTGAAGCCGTCCTGCATCGAGACGTTCATCCCCTGGCCGGCCTTGGGGCTGTGGGTGTGGCAGGCATCGCCTGCGATGAACACGCGGGGCACGCGCGTTGTGGTCTCCTCCGCTGGCACGTCGTCGAACTTGTCGGTCAGCCGCTGGCCGATTTCGTAGACCGACCACCACGCAATCTCCTTCACGTCGAGCGTATGCGGATTGAGAATCCGCCGCGCCTTCGCAATCAAATCATCGGAGGTGATGTTGCGGCTGGCGATCCGCTCGCCGGCGTCGAGATTGGCGAGCTCGACATAGAGGCGGACGAGATAGCCGCCTTCGCGCGGGATCACGATGATGCTGCCGTCACGCGCCGATTGGATCAGCACCTTGAAGCGGATGTCGGGAAAGTTGGTGACGGCGAGGACATCCATGACGCCCCAGGCGTGATTGGCGGAATCGCCGCGCAGCTCGCGCCCGATCGATTTGCGCACCGTGCTACGCGCGCCGTCGCAGCCGACGACATAGCGCGCCTTGACAGTCTCGATCTCGCCCTCGTGCCCGGCGTCGAACCGTTCGAGGCGCACGGTCACGGCGTGGTCCTCGAACCGCGCCACTGGCGCGATCGAAAGATCGAGCAACCGCCTTGAATAATACGGCTCGAGCTTCGCCGGCGAATTGCGCATGACGTCGAGATAGCAATCATGCACGCGCGCCTGGTTGAGGATCAGGTGCGGCATTTCCGACAGGCCGTCCTCGACGTCCTGAACCCGGCCGCTGCGCATGATGTTGCTGGGCTTGTTCTCGTCCGGCTTCCAGAACGTCGTTTCAGTAATCCAGCACGCTTCCTTCAGCACGCGCTCGGCGAACCCAAACGCCTCGAACATCTCCATGGTTCGGCAGGCGATGCCGTCGGCCTGACCACGTAACAGGCGGCTCGGTTTCTGCTCGACGATGCAGGTCTTGATGTCGGCGAACGCGGCAAGCTGTGCCGCTAGTGTCAGCCCCGCGGGTCCACAGCCGACGATCAGCACGTCGACTTCCGCCGGGACAGGTCCGGGCGTGCCTGATGGAGCAACCCGCCGGGCGGGATCGGCGATCTCAGGATCGCCCGGCTCGAATCCATTCAGATGGAACTGCATGGTCGCTTCCTTCCCGTCGACTTTCGATATTGCTCAGCATGCTGATTATCAGTATGCTTGTCAATTCCAGACCTGCCGGCAACCGGCCTTGGAGGGATCGGTGAGAGATAACAACGAGATGCCGGGCCATCTGGCCCGCCGCTTCCAGCAGATCGCGGTGGCGGTGTTCCTCGCCGAGGTCGAGGGGGCGGGTTTCGACCTCACGCCCGTGCAATATGCGGCGCTCGCAGCCATCAAGCTCAACTCGGGTATCGATCAGGTGACGCTCGCCGGCCTGATCGCCTACGACCGCACCACCATCACCGGCGTAGTCGACCGCCTGGTGCAGAAGGGCCTGTTGGTGCGGCAGGCGAGTGCCCGCGACCGCCGCGCCCGCGAATTGCAGATCACTGAAAGCGGCAAGCGGACGCTGCGCGCGATCACGCCGGCGGTCGAGGCGGCCCAACGCACCATGCTGCGCGGCCTCACCGCCAAGGAGGGCGCCGAGCTGATGCGGCTGCTGCGGAAAGCGATCGCCGCCGGCAACGAACTCAGCCGCGCGCCGCTGCGGGCGGCGGAGTTGGGATGACGGCGGGCGCTTCATCCTCGGGTTGACAATGCCCGCGCGCCGGGCGGCGGATTGCGCTGCCGCTAATCCGCCCTACGCTTTGCCTTGTCGTTCCCCTCATCCAGAAACGCCTGCACGGCCTCGAACAGTTTTAGGCGGTTGCGTTCCATGATGATGGTGTGCGTGCCCTCGGCGAGCGCCACGTAGCGTTTGTCCGGCGAGTTGACCAGCAGCGGAAACAGCGTCTGCGCCATGTAGGGCGGCGTGTCGCGGTCCCATTCGGCGTGGACGAGCAGCGTCGGCACCGTGATCTTGGCGGGATCGTAATAGGGCTTGCCGGCGCCGAAGAATTCGGCGCCGTCCTGCACCACGCCGTTCGGCGCACGAAGCACGGGAGGATTCATCGTCGCGCCGTCGGGATCGGTCGCGAAGGTAGCATCGGCCCAGGCGTCGAACCAGCCGGGCGGAATGAGACCGGCCTTCTTGTCCTCGGGCACGCCAGTGTACCAGCGCTCCTTCGCCTGGTCGCGCGTCACCGTGCGGTAGGCGCCGAGCTTGCCCGCGCCGGCCTGCACGAGCGACGGCGTCTGCCGGATCCAGGACGGCGCGTAGAGCACGAGACGTTCGACCTTCGAGGCGTTCTGCGTGGTGTACGTCGCCATCAGCGTCGTGCCCCACGACCAGCCGAGCAGGTTGAGACGCGGAATGTTGCGGTGCTTCAGGATGAAATCGACAGCGGTGCCGATGTCCTTGACCGCGGTCTGCCCGGTTACGATCGGCGGATTGGCGTCCGCCTTTTCGGCCATTTCGCGCGGGCGGGTCGATTTGCCATAGCCGCGCAGGTCGAGCAGCCATACGTCGTAGCCGCGCGAGGCGATGTATTCCATCCAGGATAGGCCATCCAGCTTGAGGTCGAACGCGGTCTCGGAGGGATAGGTCGCACCGTGGACATAGAGCACGGTCTGCTCCGGCCGGAATGCGGTCATGTCGGCCGGCCGCTTGTTGCGAACGTAGATATCGATGCCGGGATCTGATGTCTTGACCATCATCTCTTCGGTCACGAGCGCCGTCGTCTGTGCCAGCGCGGGAACGGAAAGGAGCGTTGCCAGAAAAATGCCTGCGGTCCCGATTGAAAGCTTCAACGGTGCCTCCCTGCTATTCTTCGTTTTGCTTGTGATTTTCGTAGGTGGGTTTGTGCACCCTACACTTTATTCCTGCCCGGCGCGACCGCGAACGGCGCCACGGAGTGATTGGCCTTTCACGTCGCATTCAGCTGTCGTCACCCGCCTTGTGCGCAATTGCGCACTGGAGCGGGTGACCCAGTATTCCAGAGACGTTAGTGAAAGAACCGAGAGGCCGCGGCGTACTGGGTCCCCCGCCTTCGCGTGGGACGACAATCGAGGGGTGCGCGTCATCGCGAGCGCAGCGAAGCGACGCTCCATTACCCCTGCGGCGTCACCGAGATCCGGGCGCAGTCGCGGCGGCCCATCAGGACACAGTCCTGGGTCTTGCGGAGATCGGCGATGCTCACGGCAAGCCAGATGCCGATCGCAGTCAGCGCCACGGTAAAGGCGAAGGCCGCGACATTGGCGAGCATGCGGTGACGGAATTCGTCAGCCTCATCGCGCGGCTGCTCGTAACGGGAAAGATCGTTGGCCGCGGGCTGCGCCTTCATCGGTGCGACCTTGGCCGGTGCGGCGTTGTCGCGCCGCGCGGGCGGATGGGCGGAGGTGCGCGGCCGGAACTTGAGCACGACGTGCTCTTCGTCCGAAACAATAGGCCGCTCGGTTTTCACTGCTGCCGGTCCGCGAGAATTCCTGTGCCTTTCATAGCACGGCGGCAGCGCTTCCAACATGAAATGTTTTGGCTTGGCAGCCATCCGATCCGTGCAATGTCTGCTGGAACCCGGTGCCGCAGGTGCTCCTCCAGGCAATCCGGACGAAATTATCGCGCAACAGCGTAGAGGAGGATTTCGCCAAGCCGATGGGAGAGGCGCTCGATCTTGCGAAGAGCAAGGACGCGGTCTATCTGCCGGGTTGGTGCGGACCAGACTAGATAACGGTGCTACGTCGGTAGTTTGTCCGACGGAGCGGCGGGAGGAGGTTGCAGCGCGTTCTCGTCCTCCCCGCCAAGCTTTTTGTGCAGCCAGCCTTCCATTCGGGCGCCAATGATCAGAATCGCGAAGGTGATGACCAATGCAACGGTGACCAGTCGCCATTGTCCGAGGCCGCAGACAATGCCGATGCAGGCCGCAAGCCAAGTGCAGGCGGCGCTGGTGAGCCCACGAACCCTGAAATGTCTTCCCGCGTGGACAATGACGCCGGCGCCAAGAAAACCGATCCCGGTCAGGATTCCCTGTATCACCCGGCTGCCGGCGTCCGACACGATCCAGGCTTGGTCCGAATGAACTGGCACCAGCATCGTGGCCGTCGCAAGGCTGACCAGTCCCAGCGTCTTCAATCCGATCGGCTTGCCGTGCAGATCGCGGTTGAGACCGATCAGGCAGCCGGCCAGCGTGGCCACGCCGAGCCGTAAGATGATTTCGCTCCAGTCCAGCAACGCGACAAACTCCGTGCCGTCTCAGCCTTGCTTGGGCAGCCGTCCCATCATGTAGAACTCGTTGTTCGGGCGCATCGCGGTGACGTTGGCCAACCGGTTCGACAGCGCAAAGAATGCCGCGATCGCGGTGATGTCCCAGATGTCGTCGTCGGAAAAGCCGTGGCCGGCGATCTCGGCCAGGTCGGCTTCCGAGACCTCGTTTGCCGTGCGGCTTACCTTCATGGCGAAGTCGAGCATCGCGCGCTGCCGCGGCGTGATGTCGGCCTTGCGATAGTTGACCGCGATCTGGTCGGCGATCTCTGGGTTCTTGGCGCGGATGCGCAGGATGGCGCCATGGGCGATCACGCAGTAATGGCACTGGTTGGCGGCCGACGTCGCCACCACGATCATCTCGCGCTCGGCTTTGGTCAGCCCGCTATCCTTCTCCATCAGCGCGTCGTGATAGGCAAAGAAGGCGCGAAATTCGTCAGGCCGGTAGGCCAGCGTCAAAAAGACGTTCGGCACAAATCCGGATTTCTCCTGCACGGCGAGAATCCGAGTGCGGATATCCTCCGGCAGCTTATCGATGGTGGGCGGCTGAAATCGGCTGGGCGTAGCAGGCTTGGTCATGACGGGTTCCGGCTAAAGGCCGCGTGGCGGCATTGCCGAAACCATATATCCTATTGCGGCAAAGTGGATACCGGCTCGCGCGAAGAATTTACGCGAGCCCGCCCAGCTTCAGCGCAGCGGCTTCTTCAACAGGGAGAAGCGGTCGGGATCGAGCCCCATCGAGGGCTGCAGCATCGGCGCTTCCACCGGCGTCATGACGCGGGCGCTCGGCCGCTCGCCGCCTACGGGATCGTTCGGCACGTCGCGGTTGGAGGTGGCGCCGCGCCAGCGGTCCAACACGGCGGAGACGAAGTGCATGTCATGGCCGGCGGCGACCGACGGCACCGAGGCGATGGTGGCCTCGCTGCGCGGCAGCTGGTGAACCGGAACCTCCTTGAAGCGGAGCCGCGTCGGCAGCGCCACACCTTCGCCGAACGCCAGCACTTCGCGGGTGCCGAGCGAGGGCACGAACGACAACAGGTTTGCCGCGGCGTCGGAGACCGCCGAGCGCAGCAGCGCCTGGTCGCGGTCGTTGGCGAGGCGCATCGCAAACAGTGTGTTGCACTGGGAGATGATGGTGGCGTCGAGCTCGGCCGGACGCTGGGTGACGAGGCCGAGAAACACGCCGTATTTGCGGCCTTCCTTGGCGATGCGCGAAACCGCCTTGCGGGTCGGACCGAAACCGATGTTGCGGTCGGCCGAGGCGTAGCGGTGCGCCTCCTCGCAGACGAACAGCAATGGCGAGACGCCGTCGCTCCACAGGCCGAAATCGAACGCCATGCGGCACAGCACCGACACCACGGAATCGACGACTTCAGCCGGAAAACCCGCGAGCTGCATGATGGTCATCGGCCGGCCGTTGGCCGGCAGCCGGAACAGATGGCTGATCACTTCCGCCATGGTGTCGCCGCCGACATTGGCGTTGTCGAACATGAAGGCGTAACGCGGGTCGTTGCGCACGGTCTCGATGCGCGAGATAAGCTTGTGATAGATGATGCGCGAGGAGCGGTTCTCGAGCTTACCCATTCGCTCGTCGATCAGCGAGATCAGATCGACCAGCCGGTACGGCACCGGCGTGTCCACCGTGTAGCCGCCCGACCTGGGGTCGAGACGCTTCAGCCCGAGCCGGTCGGAGTTCTGGTACTGGGTGTAGATGCCTTTCGCCTGCGGAATGACTTCGGCCAGGACATCGAGCTCGTCGGGCACGCCGGGACGGCCACCGAACAGCACGTCGACGATTTCCTCGAAGTTGAACAGCCAGAACGGCAGTTTCAGGTTGCGCGGATTGAGCACCAGCGCGCGGTCGCCGAAGCAGCGGCCATATTCATTGTGCACGTCGAGTAGGAAAATGCGCAGGTTCGGCCGCGCCTTGAGGATCTCGTTGAGCAGCAGCGACACGCTGGTCGATTTGCCGACGCCGGTGGAGCCGAGCACCGCGAAGTGCTTGGACAGCATTTCCTCGACGTCGACATAGGCGATGACGGAGCGGTCCTGCTGCAGGTTGCCGACATTGATCTGATCGGAGCCGCTCGGCGCGTACACGGTGCGCAGGTCCTGGGCCGTGATCAGGTCGACGGCGTCGCCGATGGTCGGATAGTTGGTCACGCCGCGCTGAAACTTGGGGCGCTCACCGCCGGAAATCTCGCCGAGCAAATCGACCGACGCGGTCGCCATGTATTCGTCCGAGCTCAGCTGGTGCTCGCACGATACTTCCGTGATCATGGCAACGATGGTGGTGGTTGTCGCACAGCGGATGCTGATGAAGCGGCCGACGGTGGCGCGCAGTTCGGAGACGGGCATCTGGCCCGACGCCAGAAGTCCGACCCGGGCGAGGGAGCCGCGCACGGAAATCACACGTCCGAGGGATGTCACGCTATTGAACCTGGATCTCTTGAATTGGGGTCTGGCCCCCATTATGGGCAGCCGCGGCTAGCGAAACGGTTAAACAGACGCAGTTCTGCATTGGCTAAATCTGCGGCATCTCGATCAGGATCCGTTTCTGCAATCCCACTCAGTCGTCGTCGCCGGGCGCTGTTCGCGCTGGAAAATAAGGACTTTCTTGTATTTTCGACTGAGCACGTGACGGCTTCCGAATTAATCATCCGTTTACCACTTCGGACGAGAGGGGCGTTCCGTGAACCATGTCCCGGCAACCTCTTGAGTCGGGATCGCGGATCGGGGCCGGCGCGTGTGCGAGGTAACCGATCGCTAACCGCAAGTTGTAACGCCCCTTCCATCACTCTTGCGCGACAATGCCCGGGGGACACTGACTTGCGGTCTGGATTCCATTGCACAGGCTCCTGCCGCATTCCGAGGGCATGCCGGGTGAGCAACGAGGACGGTCATCAGACATCGAGCGGCTCGGCCGGGTTTGCGCCGGGAGGCGGAACGGTCAAGCTTCTCGTGCTGTGCGGGATCGTGCTGGCTGCGGTGATCACAGCCGATCCGGCAGCATGGAGTCTTCGCGAAGGCGTATTGCTGGCGCTCGTTACCGTTCTTTCTGTCATCGCCGGCCTTTTGGTGAGGCGCGATCGCTTGACGGATCAGCGCCTGGCAGCGGAGCGGCGCCAGCTCTCGATCGCCGTGAACAATATTCCGCAAGGCCTTGTCCTCTATGATGCATCCGCGCGGATCATCATCTGCAACGAGCCCTATCTCGACATGTTCGGGCTGTCGCCTGAGGTGGCCAAGCCGGGCTGCACCATGCAGCGGCTGATTGAGCACCGCAAGGAAACCGGGTCGTTCGACGGCGACGTCGATGAATTCTGCAACGCGATCATTCAGACGGTGCGGCTCGGTAAAGCCACGCGCCAGCTGACGCAGGCGCCGGGCGGCCGCGCGATCGAGATCATCAATCGCCCGCTGAAGAGCGGCGGCTGGGTCGCCACCATCGAAGACATCACCGAGCGCACGCGCGCCGAGGAGAGGATCGCGCATCTCGCGCATTTCGATGGCCTGACCGACTTGCCCAATCGGCTCCTGTTCCGCGCGCGGCTCGAGCAGGCGCTCGAAGCGGTTGGGCCGGATGAACATCTTGCCGTTCTCTATATCGACATCGACGAATTCAAGAGCGTCAACGATGCGCTCGGCCATCCGATCGGCGACGAACTGCTCAAGGGCGTTGCCGGCCGCCTGCGCGGTTGCCTCAAGGAAACCGACGTGGCGGCGCGGCTCGGCGGCGATGAGTTTGCCGTCATTCAAACGGCCATCAAGGACCGCGCGGAAACCATGCGGCTCGTCGATGAAATCCATTCGGCGATCCGGCAACCGTTCGAATGTGCGGGACATCTGATCACCACCGATGCCTCGATTGGAATAGCGCTGGCGCCGGGCGACGGGATCGATCTCGACCAGTTGCTCAGGAACGCGGATCTTGCGCTCTACGGCGCCAAGGGCGATGGGCGGCGGACCTATCGTTTCTTCGAGGCCGGCATGGATCAGCGCGCCAAGGCGCGGCGAAGCCTCGAGCTCGAGCTGCGCCAGGCAATCAGCGATGGCGGTCTCGAGATCCATTATCAGCCCGTGGTCAATATCGAGAGCGGCAAGATCAGTTCCTGCGAGGCGCTGCTCCGCTGGCGGCATCCCGAACGCGGTATGGTTTCGCCGGCGGAGTTCATCCCGATCGCGGAAGACAGCGGCCTGATCAATCAGCTCGGCCTCTGGGTGCTCAATGCCGCCTGCGCCGAGGCGGCCAGCTGGCCGGACCACGTCCGCATCGCGGTCAACGTCTCGCCGGTGCAGTTCAGGAGCCAGTCGCTGGCGTTGAATGTGGCGGCGGCGCTTGCGGCATGCGGACTTTCGGCGAGCCGGCTGGAGCTCGAGATCACCGAGGCGGTGTTGATCCGCGACGACGAAGCCGCGCTCGAGGCGCTGCATCAATTGCGCAAGCTGGGCGTGCGGATCGCGCTCGATGATTTCGGCACCGGCTATTCCTCGCTCAGCTACCTGCAGCGATTCCCGTTCGACAAGATCAAGATCGACCGCGCCTTCATCCGCGACATCGCCGGTCCCGGCGCGTCCTCGTCGATCGTCCAGGCCGTCGTGAACATCGCCGCCGCCAGCGACATGATGACGACGGCGGAGGGTGTCGAAACCGAGCAGCAGCGGAATCTCCTGTACATCCTCGGCTGCAACGAAATGCAGGGCTATCTGTTCAGCCCCGCGATACCGGCCGCGGAAGTGCGGCGGCTGCTATTGACGCATACCGGCAGAGCGATGTCGGCTGCTTGAAACGCCGCCCACGGCTTGCTATCGACAAAGAAGGAAAAAACAAGAAACAGGGCAGGGTGGATCGCGATGAATCGCGAGAACGCATCTTGAGCGAGCCCGCGCGATCTTCCGCGCTGGCGCCATTTCAGGTCAGGAATTACCGTTTCCAGTGGCCGGCCGACCTGCTGACCTCCTGGGCGTTCGAGATGGAGACGCTGATTCTCGGCTGGTACGTACTGGTCGAGACCGGCTCGGTCCTGCTGCTCACGCTGTTCGCCTCGCTCGGCTATGTCGGCACCTTGGTCGCGCCGATGTTCGGCGTCGTCGGCGACCGGATCGGGCATCGCGATCTCTTGGGGATGATGCGCGCGACCTACGCGGTGCTGGCTGCGGTGCTGATGATGCTGGCGCTGTCAGGTCATCTTGCGCCGGTCTACGTGTTCATGGTCGCGGCCGTGATGGGTATCGTCCGCCCCTCGGATCTCGGCGTGCGCGGTGCGCTGGTCGCGACCATCATGCCGCATGGCCAGCTCGTCGGCGCGATCAGCATCTCGCGCACGACGATGGACACTGCGCGCATCGCCGGTGCGCTGAGCGGCGCCGGGCTGTTTGCCTCGCTCGGCATGGGTCCGGCCTATGTCGCGATCGTCTGCCTCTATTTGACCGCGACCGCGCTGACGCTGTGTGTCGTCGCACCGAAAAAGCTGACGGCGGCGGGCGAGGCGGCCGGCGAGGCGCTGCAGCGCTCGCCGCTGCGCGATCTCAAGGAGGGCGTGGCCTATTGCTGGACCACACCGCGGATGCAGGCCGCGCTGTGGGTGGCCTTCCTCGCCAACCTGACCGCCTATCCGCTCACCAATGGGCTTTTGCCCTATATCGCCAAGACAATCTACGGCACCAACCAGACCGGGCTCGGCTATCTGTCGGCGAGCTTTGCGATCGGCTCGCTGGCCGGCTCGATCGTGCTGAGCCTGATCCGCGATATCCGCGTGGCGCGGCTGATGATCGCTGCGACCGTCGTCTGGTACGCGACCCTGGTGGTGTTCGTGCAGATGCAGACGGTGCCGACTGCGATCGTGTGCCTCGTGGTGGCGGGCTTTTCGCAGAGCCTTGCCATGATCTCGATCGCCGTCATCCTGATGCGCACGTCAAGCGAGAATTTCCGCGGCCGCGTGATGGGCGTGCGCATGATGGTGATCTATGGGCTGCCGATCGGCTTGCTCGCCGCCGGCAGCCTGATCGACGAGATCGGCTTTGCTGCGACCGGCACGATCTACGCCGCGGCCGGCCTCGCGCTGATGCTGGCGATCGTGCTGCACTGGCGCGCCGACCTCTGGCACGTGCACGCGCCGGCGAATGCGCGGTGAGTGGACCGCGCCGCCGGCGCCGCTATCTCACTGCACCTTGATATTCGCCTCCTTCAGCACCGGCTCCCACTTCGCCGCCTCCGCACGCATGAAGGCGTCAAACTCCTTGGGCGAATTGCCGACCGGCGTCGCGCCCATCTTTTCCAGCGCGGTGACAACGACCGGATCCTTCAGCGCAGCGGCGAGGTCGGCATGGATTTTGGCGACCAAGTCGGGAGCCATGCCCGCGGGGCCAAGAAAGCCCCACCAGACCGAAGCGTCATAGCCGGGGATGGCGGCCTCGGCGACGGTCGGAACATCTGATAGCGCCTTGGAACGCTGGGCCGTCGTCACGGCGAGGGCGCGCACCGCATTGCCTTCGAGCTGTCCGACCACTTCTGGCAGCGGATTGACGCTCATCGGAATTTCGCCCGCGATGACTGCAGTGAGAGCGGGGGCGCCACCCTTGTAGGGAATCGCCTGGATCTTGACCTTGGCCATGTAGTTGAGCAGTTCGCCGGCGAGATGCGCCGAGGTGCCGTTGCCGGACATGCCGTAGGACAGCGACCCCGGCTTTTCGCGCGCGGTCGCCAGCAGCTCCTGCAGATTCTTCACCTGGCTATTTTTGGACACCACGATCGCCAGCGGCGAATAGGCAATCTCGCTGATGGCGGTGAAATCCTTGAAGGTGTCGTAGGGCAGCTTTGGATAGAAGAACTGGTTCAGCGGATGGCCGCTGGCGACCAGGATCAGCGTGAAGCCGTCCGGCGGCGATTGCGTCAGCGCCTGCGAGGCGATGATTCCGCCGGCGCCCGGACGGTTTTCGATCACCGGCTGCTGTCCCCAGGTCTTCGACAGCGATTGTGCGAGCGTGCGCGCCAGCACGTCGACCGCGCCGCCGGCGGCATAAGGCACCAGGATACGCACGGGCTTGGCTGGGAACTGGTCTGCATGGGCGCCCGTGCCGGCCAGTGAAAGCAGGGTCGCGGCAATCATGCCGCGGATGAATGCTCTGCGAGGGATCATCAGGGAAGGTCCTCTTGTATTGGCGGTATCATTTCAAAAAAATCCGCGCATTCGGCGGCTCTCCCGCATCCGGCCCAGCCATCATGGCGGCCCAACCTGCGCAGATGTTTGTTGACTAGACCTGATATTTTGTACAAACGTACAAAAGTCGAGAACGGAAAGCAAATGCCATGACGCGAAACCCGAACATGCGGGAAGCCATATTGAGCGCGGCGGAACTGTTGTTTTCGACGCGCGGCTTCAATGCAGTGTCGATCCGCGACATCGCGCTGGAAGCCGGCGCCAATCCGGGCAGCATCACCTATCATTTCAAGAGCAAGGACGGGCTGCTGCTCGAAATCTACAAGCGCCACTGCGGCCCGATGAACAAGCGCCGCATTGAGCTGCTGGTGGCGGCGCAGCGGGTGCGCGACGTTCAGGATCGGCTGGAGGCGATCGTCCGCGCCTATGTGCAGCCGGCCTTTTCGTCCAGCAGCGATCTTGCCGGGGGCGGGGCGCGCTTCACCCGGCTTCGCGCGGTCATGTCGGCCGAAGGCAACGCCGTGGTCGGCCGCATCATCGCGGAAATCTTCGACGACACTACCAACGCCTTCATCGACGCGATCGTGGACAGCCTTCCGCATATCCCGCGAACGACCATCGTGTGGCGGTCGCAGTTCCTGCTCGGCGCACTCTATTATACGCTGGTCAATCCGGAGCGGGTGACGCGGCTCTCGCGCGGCGAAGCCGACGGCGCCGACATGGCGGAAGCGATCGAGCAAATCGTCTCCGCGACGGTCGCCTCACTGCAGGCGTCTGATATCGATCACATCGACAACGCGTCGCGTCGCCCCAAACCTGTTCAACCGCGCACGGCGGTAACCGCCGGCCGAAAGCGAAAAGAAGATACGGCCGACTAGCTATCGCCGAAATGATCAAGCGCGAGCAAGCCTGCAGAAAGCACCATGAACAAGCCGACGATTCCCGGACCCGATCCCAATACGCGCACGCCGAAATTCAAGCTGCCGCCGCTGGCCTGCGACGCGCATACCCACATCTTCGGTCCTGGCGACAAATATCCTTATGCACCGGGACGGCCCTATACGCCGCCGGATGCACCGCTGGAGGATTTCCGCGCGCTGCACAAGAAGCTCGGGATCGGCCGCGCCGTCATCGTCAATGCATCCGTGCACGGCACCGATAACCGCGTGGCGCTGGACGCCATCGCGGTTAGCGACAACACGTTTCGGGCTGTCGCCAATATCGACGACACCATCACCGAGCGGGGCCTGCGCGAATTGCACGAGGGCGGCTTTCGCGGCTGCCGCTTCAATTTCGTGCGCCACCTCGGCGGCGTGCCTGATATGCGGGTGTTCCACCGCATCGTCGCCATGGTAGCGCCGCTCGGCTGGCATATCGACCTGCATTTCGATGCCATCGACTTGCCTGAGTATGCCGAGTTGCTGGCAAAACTCCCGGTGCGGTACACCATCGATCACATGGGCCGCGTCAAGGCGTCGGACGGCCTCGACCAGCTTCCGTTCCGGACCCTGATTGACCTGATGCAGCGGGATGAGAAATGCTGGGTCAAGGTCTGCGGCTGCGAGCGAGTATCCTCCAGCGGGCCGCCGTTCCATGACGCCGTGCCTTTTGCACGTAAGATCATCGAGACCGCGCCGGACCGCGTGATCTGGGGAACCGACTGGCCGCATCCCAATGTGAAGGTGATGCCGAACGACGGCGACCTGGTCGACCTCATTCCACTGTTTGCACCGGAAGTGGAATTGCAGCAGAAGATTCTGGTCGACAATCCGGCGCTGCTGTTCGAGTTCTGAAAGGAGCGCATACAGTGGCGGACAAGGGCAAGCGAAACAGCCTGAACCGGCGCCGCGCGCCGTTTGCGGCGACGGCTGCGCTGCTGGCGGCATTGTTCCTGCCGCAAATGGCGCACGCGCAAACCTATCCGAACAAGCCGGTGCGGCTGATCCTCCCCTTCGGCGCGGGCGGGGTGGCCGATGTCACGGCGCGGCTCGTCACGGAAAGGCTCGGCGAAAAGCTCGGCCAGCGCTTCGTCATCGAAAACATGCCGGGCGCCGGCGGCATCAACGCCGCGCGCGCTGTGCTGTCCTCGCCACCGGACGGTTATACGCTGGCGCTGTTCAGCAACGGCACCGCGATTTCCGTCTCGCTGTTCAAGAACCTGACGTTCAATCCGGTGACCGACTTCGTGCCGGTATCGAGCATGGGCTATTTCGACTTCATCTTCGTCACGAAGGCCGGCGCGCCATATCCGACGCTGGCCGAGTTCATCAAGGCGGCGAAGCAGAAGCCGGGTGCGCTCAATGTCGGCACCATCAATGTCGGATCGACACAGAATCTTGCGGCGCAACTGTTCAAATCGACCGCCGGCGTCGACGTCACCATAGTGCCGTTCCGCAGCTCGCCGGAAGTGCTGATCGCGCTATTGCGCGGCGATATCCAGCTGGCAATCGAGAATTACAGTGCGGTGCAGTCACATATCGCCGACAAGGCGGCGATTGCCGTCTCCTCATCGGGGCCGGTACGCACCACGTTTCTCCCTGATCTGCCGACGGTGAAGGAGGCGGGCGGCGGCGATTTCGAGGCGCGGTCCTGGAACGCGATCTTTGCGCCCAAGGGCACGCCGCCGGAGGTGATCAAGACGCTGAACGCCGCGCTGCGCGAGGTGCTCGAGGCGCCCGACATGAAGAAGCGCGCCCTCGATCTCGGCATCGAGGCCAAAGCGAGTTCGCCCGAGGAAATCCTCGATCGGCTGAAGGGCGATATCGACAAGTGGGCTGATGTGATCGAGCGCGCAGGAATTGCCAAACAATAGTCGCGCGGCCGGTGCGGCCGGCCATCTGCGACTTAAAGCGAAGGAGGAAATCCCGATCATGAGCAATGCTGGAAAAACAGGCCTTGTGGTCACGGCGCATCCCGGCGATTTCGTCTGGCGCGCGGGCGGCGCGATCGCGCTGCACGCCAAGAAGGGCTATCGCATCAAGATCGCCTGCCTGTCATTCGGCGAGCGCGGCGAGAGCCAATTCGCCTGGAAGGAGGCGGGCGCGACGATGGAGAAGGTCAAGGCGGGCCGGCGCGACGAGGCGCAGCGCGCCGCCGAGATGCTCGGGGCGGAGATCGAGTTCTTCGACGCCGGCGACTATCCGCTGCGGCTGACGGAGGCGCATTTCGACCGCATGGTCGATATCTACCGCGAGCTCAACCCGTCCTTCGTGCTGACTCATGCGCTGGAGGACCCCTATAATTTCGATCATCCGAACGCCGCGCATTTCGCCCAGGAAACCCGCGTGGTCGCGCAGGCGATGGGCCACAAGCCCGGCGCCAAGTATACGTACTCCGCACCGCCGGTATTTCTGTTCGAGCCGCACCAGCCGGAGATGTGCAATTTCAAACCGCAAGTGATCCTCAACATCGACGAGGTCTGGGACGTCAAGCGCAAGACCTTCGAGATCCTCGCGGCGCAGAAGCATCTGTGGGCCTATTACGAGCGGGTCGCGCTGCAGCGGGGTGTGCAGGGCGGGCGCAACACGGGCAAGCCGATGACCTATGGCGAGGCTTATCAGCGGCTATTCCCGATGGCGCTGGAGGAATTGGCATGAAACCGGTCGTCGTTCGCAACATCAAGCGCACCGATGCCGATCTCGTGAAACGGCTGGGCGCGCTCGGCGTCGCCACCGCGCATGAGGCTTATGGCCGCTTCGGACTGATGAAGCCCTATCTGCGCCCGGTGTGGAGTGGGGCGGAGGTATCAGGCACCGCGGTGACCGTGCTGACGCAGCCCGGTGATAACTGGATGATTCATGTCGCGGTCGAGCAGTGCCAGCCCGGCGACATCCTGGTGGTAGGCTGCACGACAGATAATACCGACGGTATGTTCGGCGATCTGCTGGCGACCTCGCTGATGGCGCGCGGCGTCAAGGGGCTCGTCATCGATGCCGGCGTTCGCGACGCCAAATCGCTTCGCGAGATGGGCTTTCCGGTCTGGTCGAAGGCGATCTCGGCCAAGGGCACGGTGAAAGCGACGCTCGGCGCGGTCAATGTGCCGGTCGTCTGCGCCGGGATCAACGTCAAGCCGGGAGATGCTGTCGTCGCGGATGACGACGGCGTGGTGGTCATCGCGCGCAAGGACGCGGCCGAGGTCGTCGCCAAGGGCGAGAAGCGCCGCGCCGACGAGGATGGCAAGCGCCAGAAACTCGCGGCCGGCGTGCTTGGCCTCGACATGTACAATATGCGCGAGCCGCTGGCGAAGGCCGGGCTCGTCTACGTCGACGAGCTGGAGGAGGACTGAGGTGGCGATGCGCCTGCGCACCTTGCTCGGTGACCATCCCGGCACATCAGCGCTCAAGAACGGATCGATCAGGTCAGATCTGGTCGAATTCGATTTCGCGCAATATTCGCCGACCAACAAGGGATTCAAACCGATGGTCCGCGAGGGGGCGTTCGACGTCTCGGAGATGGCGATCGTCACCTATCTGATGGCGAAGAGCTTCGGCAAGCCGATGGTGCTGCTGCCTGATGTCGTGCTGGCGCGGTTTCAGCACGGGCATGCGCTCTATAACGCAAAGGCGAGGAAGCTCGGGCCGTGCGACCTCAATGGCAAGCGTGTCGGCATCCGCTCATTTACGACGACCACCGGAGCCTGGCTGCGCGGTATCCTCGCCAATGACTATGGCGTCGATCTCGATTCGATCGATTGGGTCACGTTCGAGGACGCCCATGTCGCTGAATTCGTCGATACGACCAAGCGGGCTGGCGCCGGCAAGCAGATCATCCAGATGTTGATCGACGGCGAGCTCGACGCGGTGCTCGGCGAAAAATCCGATCATCCGGATTTGCAGCCGCTGTTTGCCGATGTCGCGGCGGAGGAGAAGGCTTGGTTCGAAAAGCACGGGGTAGTGCCGATCAACCACATAGTGGTGGTGAGCCAGACCATGGCCGACAACCATCCGGATGCCGTGCGGGAGGTTCATCGGCTGTTGACGGAGGCCGCCGCCGCTTCGCCCGCCGCGCCGCGTTTCAGCCGCGAGGAGATGCAGCACTCGCTGCAACTGATCATCGATTATTCCGCGCAGCAAAAGCTCATACCGCGCGCGTATGCGGTGGATGAATTGTTCGACGATGTAACGCGGGCGCTGAGGTAGCTGCCCGCACACCTGTCATCATCCGCGAAGGCGGATGATCCAGTACGCCGCGGCGCTTCGGGTTTGTTCTGCGAGTGCACGGCGTACTGGATACCCCGCCTTCGCGGGGTATGACGAACTCGATCAGGAGAAACCAACATGACCCCCGAGCCGATTTTCGATCTCGCCCATCTCGGCCACATGGAATTGTTGACGCCCAAACCCGACGAGAGCCTGAAATTCTTCGTCGACGTCATGGGCATGACGATAAGCGACCGCAAAGGCGAGTCGGTTTACTTACGCGGCTGGGACGATTACGAGCGCTATTCGCTCAAGCTGACGGCTTCCAAAACCTCCGGCATGGAGCATATGGCGCTGCGCGCCCGCAGCCAGCAGGCGCTGGAGCGCCGCGTCGCCGCGCTGAAGGGCTCGGGCTTCGATATCGGCTGGGTCGACGGCGATATGGGGCAGGGGCCGGCGTTCCGCTGCCGCGACCCCGACGGCCATATCGTCGAGCTCTATTACGAGACCGAATGGTATCAGGCGCCGCCCGAGCTCAAGCCTGCCTTGAAGAACCAGGCGCAGCGGTTTCCGGCGCGCGGCGTCAATGTCCGCCGGCTCGATCATCTCAATTGCCTCGCCGTCGACATCAAGGCGAACCGGCTGTTCTTCGAGAATTATCTCGGCCTGCGCACCACCGAGCAGATCGTGCTCAACGACGGCACGGAAGCGGCGATGTGGATGACGATGTCGAACAAGAGCTACGACTTCGCCTATACCCGCGATCATTACGGCAAGGCCGGCCGCTTCCACCACGTCACCTACGCGCTCGACAGCCGCGAGGAGATTTTGCGCGCCGCCGACATCTTTCTCGAGAACGGCGTCTACATCGAAACCGGCCCGCACAAGCACGCGATCCAGCAGACTTTCTTCCTCTATGTCTGGGAGCCCGGCGGCAACCGCGTCGAGGTCGCCAACGCCGGCGCGCGCCTGATCCTCGCGCCTGACTGGAAGCCGATCGTCTGGACCGAGGAAGAGCGCAAGAAGGGCCAGGCGTGGGGATTGAAGACGATCGAGTCGTTCCACATCCACGGCACGCCGCCGGTCACGGCCGATTGAGCCCGCCGCGGCCGGCCCGGCAGGATCACATGCCGGCGGTGCCGCGCCTCGACATGGCGCGCAACCGGCCAAGGCCCGTCTCGATCGAACCCCGCGCCGAGCGGGGAAATAGCCGTGCGCTCGAGCGCGATATCCGGCCGGCGAATGCGGCCGCGACAATGCCGGGCGACATTGCCGGTTTGGCGAGCGCCGTCTCCGCCGAGCGGGTCGGCGAAAGCAGATCCCTTGCCGCGTCCATCGCCGGCTTCTCGATCCAGCGATAGCTCAGCGCGGCGGCGGGGACGACCAGGACGGTCAGAATGAGCGCCGGCAGCACCGCCTGTTCTGGCGTTCCCAGCAGCATCAGCTTCTCCTCGTTGTGCCAGCCGACGAGGTCGAGATGCGCCTTCTGCCCGACGAAGGAGATCGCCATCTTCGTCACCTGAAACAGCAAGGTGTGGATCATGTAGATCGAGTACGACCACAGGCCGAGCTTTTGCAGAATGGGTGAACGCAAGGTTTTGGAAATCGCGCCCTGATCGTACGAGAAAACATAGAGGACAATGATGGCGAGCAGCGGAAACGCGTAATGCGACGGGCCCCACGGTCTGGTCGCGGCAAACGCGATCACCAGCACCACGCAGCAGGCTTCCCACAAGCTCGGTGCCGTCAGCTCCGCATGCGAATGCGCGCGCAACTGATACGCCAGGCAGCCCGCGAAGAAGCCGTACATGGCGCGCAGGATGCCCCAATCGGACGAGACAAACAGCTTGTCCGGCGAAACCTGATAGAGCAGCACCCCGGCCGTCAGACAAAGCGCGAGGAAGATGGCGTAGCGCTGGCGCGGAAAGATCAGGACGACCGCGGCGAACAGGATCGATACGTAGAACTCGACGGCGGCGCTCCAGGCCGGGCCATTCCATGACATCCCGGGGTGCAGGTTGAAGGATTGCAGAAACAGGATGTTGGTGACGATCTCCCAGAGCGAACGTCCGGCGGCAAAAGCCTGGGAATCCAGCGCGAACGCGGTATCGGCACGGCTGAAGACGAACTTGCCGGTCTCAAGCCCGACGAACAGGGCCAGTATCACGATGTGCAACGGCCACAGACGGGCAAACCGCAACACCACAAAACGGAAGCCCTCGGCGCTATCGTTAAGACGCTGGCCATAGGCATGACAGAGCACGAAGCCGGACAGGGCAAAGAACATGTCGACGCAAAACTGCAGGTTTGCGAATGAGCCGATGTCCTTGAGCGCATGGTAAACCGGGACATGGAAGAGAACCACAAGCAGCGCGCAGACGCCCCGCAGTGCATCAAGTGCCTCAAAACGGGCCGCAATCGCTGATTTCGTTCCCAACATGATACATCTCTTCCATGGATATTTCAGGTTGCATTTCCGTCAGCAAGAGCGGGGCCACAACCGGCGCGGGACGAGGGTGCTGGGCGGACCTGAGATTTGCGTTCTGCTGCGAGGAGCGAGCTGTCGCCGGTAACAGTAGGCGGCTGCCACTTGTCCCGAGCATAGCGACGGCGCGTTGCTGAGCTGCCCGCAAGCTCGCCGGCATTGACACAGACCGCGGCGCGATACATCCTGCGGTAGTATTGCTATTGACCTGACGAATTGCCCGCCATTTTTCGGCGGTGGATTGATTTCATTGCATAGAGGTGTCGCGATGGACGACAAGATCATCGTTAGCAACCGTGATGCGCTGAAAGCCAAGTACGGCACAGCCGGTGTTACGAAAATCAAGCAGGCCGTTACCGCTCTGATCGCTGCCGATGCCAAGCGCGGCATCAAGAGCCGTCTGGTCTATCTGGACGACGCGGTCGCCATGAAAAGCTTCAAGGGCAAGGCCGTCACCGATCCCACCGACGCGCGCCAGAACAAGGAGGCCGTCGATGCGATCTTCAAGTCCGCCGATCCCGACTATCTGTTGATCCTGGGGGCGCCCGACATCGTTCCGCATCAGGACATGACCAATCCGGCCCACACCCAATCCGACGACGATCCGGACAAATACGCCTATGGCGATTTGCCTTATGCGTGCGATACGCCGTATTCGCGGGACATTGCCACCTTCAAGGGGCCAACCCGGGTGGTGGGGCGATTGCCGGACCTGACGCGAAAGGTGGCGGCCAACGGAAACGCAACGTCACCCGACCATTTGATTTCGTTGCTTGGGTTTGCCGAGAAATTCAAATCCCGCGATGCTGCCGATTACGGCGAGTATTTCGGCCTGTCGACGCATTCATGGCGCAAGTCGACCGAGCTCAGCCTCACCAACACGTTCGGCAATTCGGCCGCGATTTCGATCGCGCCGCCAAAGGGGCCGACGCATCTTGCCGCCGTTCTGGCGCCGCTCGCCCATTTCATCAACTGCCACGGCGGCGTGGCGGACCCGAATTTCTACGGCGAGAAAGGCAACTCCCAGCCGGTATCGCTCACCAGCGACGGCCTCAAGAAGAGAATCAAGCCAGGAACGGTGGCGTCCGTCGAATGCTGCTACGGCGCCGAGCTCTACGACTCGATCACGCTCGGGCTGCCGATGCCGATTTGCCAGCAATATCTCATCCAAGGGGCTTACGGCTATTTCGGCAGCAGCACGATCGCCTACGGTCCGGCCGACAGCAACGGCGCGGCTGATCTCATTACCCAATACTTCCTGCTTGCGGTGCTTGGCGGAGCTTCCGTCGGACGTGCGGCGCTGACGGCGCGGCAGCAGTTTGTGGAGCAGACCGGTGAGCTTGATCCGGTCGATCTCAAGACGCTCGCGCAGTTCAGCCTGTTGGGCGATCCGTCCGTGGTGCCAGCGGTCGTTCCGAGCCCGACAGGCGTACCGAAGGGCGTCGATGCCGAGCAAGGCGAGCGCCAGGCCCGGCGCCAGCGCCGTGCAAAACTGCGCGTGGTCGGCCAAATGCTGCAGGAGAGCAAGCCGACGGCGTCGAAGAAGGCGCGTAGCGTGCGGAAGTCGGAAACGGTGCGCAAGGCGCTCAGCAACATCGCCAGAGAGGCCGGGATCGGAACCAAGCGGGAGTTCATGGCGTTCGACGTCAAGACGCCCCGAGGGGCGCGCCCGCGCGGCAGCAAGGCGGTTCCGGTGGCGTCGCGTTATTACGTTGCCGTGTACCTGCCGAAAAAGGATAATCTGAGGGTTGCGGCCGTGGCCAAGGAGGTCAGCGGCCGGATCGTCGGATATCGAATCTACACGGAAAAATAGTGGGAAGCAGCAGCGAGAGTCCCGAGAGAGTCGATGGGTTGACCGGCACCGTGGTTCGCGGCGTGTTCGGCAAGGGCAGCAAGAGCGAGCGAGAGGCCGTTTGGCTCGAGGCGGATGGCCGCCGCCTGGTGTTGCGGCGCAAGGCCGGCCCGAGCTTTGCCGATGACGCACTCGACAAATATGTCGGTAAGCGCGTGAAGTGCGATGGCTTTGTCGTCGGCTACACGCTACTCGCCGAGCGGATCGAAACGTTGCGGTAGACGGGGCGAGGTTGCGGGATCGGTTCTGATGGATCCGGGGGGGGGGCAGATGGCGCGCGCAGGCAAACGCAAGACCGTGAAGAAGGCCCGGCCTTCCAAGCGTGGGGCCAAAAAGGCGGCAGCAAAGGCTGTTCGCGCGAAGGCCGCGCCGGCCACCGGACCCGTTACGCTTGACGAGGCGCGGACGCTGGCGGCGGCGAAACAGCCGAAACTGGCCGCGCGGGCCCTGCGCAAGACGGCGGCGCCGCCGGCATCGCCCGCGGCTGTCGGCGCCGAGCGCGAGAAGCTGCGCGAGGAGCAGCGCGAGGAACGGGCGCGACGCGTCCGCGAATACAAGGCGACGATGGAGATCATGAAGCGCCGCGGCGCCCGGCGCCGTCGCTCCAAAGCCGCCAAGGCGGTGGATGGCGAGCCGACGGCGAAAGGCGGCGAAGCGTTCGATCCGCTGCAGATCTTCGCTGAGGGCGATTCCTGGTTCGACTATCCCGTGCCGTTTTTCGGCGGCGGCATTATTCCGCGGCTGGAAGACCGGCTCGGCGTACCCATTCTGAATCTCGCGAAGGCCGGCGATGAGGTCCGCTACATGCTCGGCGTCGAGGAGCGCAAGGTCCTGGCTGAGCACCTGACGGACGGCAGCCCGACCGGCGGTCCCTGGGACGTGTTGCTGTTTTCGGGTGGCGGCAACGATATCGTCGACAATCCGATGGCGCTGTGGATCAAGGACTTCAACCCGGCGCTACCGCCGGCCGCGCATATCCACCAGGCCCGCTTTGACGCCGCGCTGGCGCTCGTACGCGCCGGGTATGAAGACCTGATCGGCCTGCGCGACAGCATCAGCCCCAGCACGCACCTCGCCTTTCACGGTTATGACTTCGCCATTCCCGACGGCCGCGGCATCTGCGGATTTGGCCCGTGGCTCAAGCCGACCTTCGACCTGCGGAAGTTTCCGACGCGCGCCGCGATGGAGGCGGTGGTCAAGGCCATGCTGGAACAATTTGCCGTCATGTTGACCTCGCTCGCCGGCCCGACGGTCACGTTCATCAACACGCAGGGCACATTGGCGCCGCAACCGAGCTCCTGGCACAACGAACTGCATCCAGCCCGCACCGGATTTGGAAACTTTGCCGACGTCTTCCAGCTCAAGCTGAAGGCGCTGTTTCCGGATCGCGTCGCCTAAAGCGCGATCCAGCCGTCACGCATTCATTGGCGCAAGCGGCCCGGCATTCGCATGATCGCGGCGCTGCCGGTGGTGGCGGGTAGTTGATACGGTTCTCCCGCGGGATGTCTGCACCCTCAGCGCCAGCCGAGGGCAGGTGCGACATGGGTAAGAATCGCCTCGATCACATGCGCATTGTAATCGACACCCAACTGGTTGGGGACGGTCAGGAGCAACGTGTCAGCCTCGGCGATGGCTTCGTCCGCCTTGAGCTGCTCGATGAGGACATCAGGCTCGGCGGCGTAGCTTTTCCCGAAGATCGCGCGGGTCCTCGCGTCGATGAAGCCGATCTGGTCCTCGCCCTCCCGCTCATGGCCGAAATAGGCGCGGTCACGGTCGTCGACCAGCGCGAAGATGCTGCGGCTGACGGAGACGCGCGGCTCGCGCGCGTGGCCGGCCTCCTTCCAGGCCGCACGGTAGGCCCGGATTTGCGCTGCCTGCTGGATGTGAAAAGCCTCTCCGGTCTCGTCGTTCTTGAGCGTGGAGCTCTGCAAATTCATGCCGAGCTTTGCCGCCCAGACCGCCGTCGCATTGGAGCCGGCGCCCCACCAGATGCGCTCGCGCAAGGTTTCCGAGAGCGGCTCAAGCCGGAGCAGGCCGGGCGGGTTCGGAAACATCGGGCGCGGATTGGGCTGGGCAAAACCCTGGCCGCGCAGCAAATCGAGGAACACCTCAGCGTGGCGCCGTCCCATGTCGGCATCGCTCTCGCCCTCCGCCGGCTGAAAGCCGAAATAGCGCCAGCCATCGATCACCTGCTCGGGTGAGCCGCGGCTGATGCCGAGTTGAAGCCGCCCGCCCGAGATCAAATCGGCCGCGCCGGCGTCCTCGATCAGGTAAAGCGGGTTCTCATAACGCATATCGATGACCGCAGTCCCGATCTCGATGCGGCTTGTCTTGGCGCCGACCGCAGCCAGCAGCGGGAAGGGCGACGCCAACTGGCGGGCAAAGTGATGGACCCGAAAATAGGCGCCGTCCGCGCCGAGCTGCTCGGCCGCCACCGCAAGATCGATCGATTGCAGCAGCGTGTCGGCGGCCGAACGGGTCTGCGATTGCGGCGACGGAGACCAATGACCGAAGGAGAGAAAGCCGATCTTCTTCATAAGGTGCGTTCTCCGGGATGTATCTCGGGCGATGTTGCAGCGGCGCTGTCGTCGAAATGCCGCGCAACGCGCCAAGGCCCGATTGTAGGCTGGTCGCATGGTCCAAGACGGCCTCAGACCATCATCTGCGGCGGAAGCCCGTTCGGATTAACCTATTGATTGGAGCGCCCGATCTGGCTGGGGAACCTGGATTCGAACCAAGACAAACAGAGTCAGAGTCTGTTGTGCTACCGTTACACCATTCCCCACCGAAGTAGCTGAAATAGCTAGGTTTTCTTCGGAAGTTTTGCAAGGCTGGCCGGGAAGTTTTGCAAACCCGGCGATTTGCTGGGGTCATATAGCCGGGTCGACGTTCGTGGTCTAGCCCTTCTTGTTGCCGCCGCTGACGAGGTGGCGGCCGGACCTCAACAACGTCGATTGGTCTCGGCCGCTGATGGCCCGCCATCGCGAATCATCTCATACCCAGCCGCCATCGATGATGTAGTGCTGAGCGGTGCAGGCGGAGGCCTCGTCGGAGGCGAGGAACACGGTGAACTTCGCAACCTCGTCGGGCATGAGCTTGCGCTTCAGGCATTGCCGCTGCATCAGCTCGGCCTCACCCGCCGGCGTCATCCATTTCTCGAGCTGACGCTCAGTCATGATCCAGCCCGGCGCGATCGCGTTGACGCGGATATTGTAGGGACCGTAGTCGCGCGCCAGAGAGCGCGTGAGGCCGATCACGCCTGATTTGCTGGCGGTGTAGGCGGCCATGCCGCCTTGTCCGGCGATCCATGATACCGAGCCGAAATTGATGATGACGCCGGCCTTCGCCGCCTTCATGTCCGGCAGGGCGGCTTGCGCGGCAAAGAACTGGTGCTTCAGGTTCACCGCGATGCGGTCGTCCCAATATTCCGGCGTCATCTCCTCGGTGTTGTGCCGTTCGTCATGCGCGGCATTGTTGATGAGGATGTTGATCGCGCCGTGCGCACTGCGTGCCTTTGCGATACCGGCGCGTAACGCGGCGATGTCGGTCAGGTCGACGCATTGGAAATGCGCGCTGAGATCTTGATCCGACAGCTCGCGCGCCAGACGTTGGCCTTCGTCGACCTTGATGTCGAAGAACACGACACTGGATTTCTGCTGCGCAAACCGCCGCACGATCGCAGCGCCAATTCCCGATGCGCCACCGGTAACGAGAACGACCTTGCCGGCGAGGTCGGAATAAACGGCAGCCATGAAAACCTCTCGATTTGCTTGCGGGCGGTGCATCGCGCCGCGCAACCCCTCCCAGACCTTTAGCCGCTTCCCGGCTGAGGTGCATGGATCAGAATTTTAGTTGCGTACCTCAAAAGTTGAAGGCAGGATTGCAGCCAAAGAATAGAGACCGGTCGGGAGGATGGGATGAGACTGCTCGGGAAACTGGGACTCGCCGCTGCCGCATGCCTGCTCTGGGCCAACGCCGCCGCAGCCGACACGACCGTGAAATGGCTCCACATCGAGGCCAACCCGGCCCAGGTGAAGATCTGGGAGGAGGTCGCGCGTGCCTATGAGGCGTCGCATCCAGGCATCAAGGTCGAGATGCAGTTCCTCGAGAACGAGGCCTACAAGGCCAAGCTGCCGACGATCCTGCAGTCCAAGGACCGGCCGAACATCATCTACAGCTGGGCCGGCGGCGTCCTGAAGACCCAGATCGAGGCCGGCGTACTCGACGACATCACCGATCAGGTGAAAGGTTACAGCGACAGTCTCGCGCCGGCGGCGCTCGCCGCGTTCACAAGCAATGGCCGCGTCTATGGCTTGCCCACCGCGCTGTCGCAGGTTGGGTTCCTCTGCAACAAGGAGCTGATGGCCAAGGCGAAGGTCGATCCGGCCGGGATCAAGACCTGGGACGATCTGCTCGCCGCCGTGAAGACGCTGAAAGCCGCCGGCGTGACCCCGATCGTGGTCGGCGGCGCCGACAAATGGCCGTTGCACTTCTATTGGACGCACCTGGCGGTGCGCATCGGGGGCAAGCCCGCGTTCGATGCGGCGCTGCGCGGCGACAACGGCGGCTTCGCCGGCGAGACTTTTCAGAAGTCCGGCGAACTGTTCAAGCAGCTCGTCGATCTTCAGCCGTTCCAGAACGGTTTTCTCGGCTTCAAGAACCCGCAGGCCGTCGGCTATTTCGGTGACGGCAAGGCGGCGATGACGCTCGCGATCAGCACGGTCTATCACTTGCAGCGCGCGCTCGCCGCCGACAAGACGGGCCTCAGCGAAGACAAGATCTGCTGGTTCGATTTTCCGGTCGTGGCCGGCGGCAAGGGCGCGCCGACGGACACGCTCGGCGGCATCACCGGCTGGCTGATCACCAAGGGCTCGCCGAAAGAGGCGGTCGATTTCCTGAAGTACTTCGTCTCCAAGGACGTGCAGACGCGGCTTGCGGCAGGCAATTTCATCGTTCCGGTCGTGCAGGGCGCGGACGCTGGCCTCAACAACGGCTTCATGAAGCTGATCGCGGCCAATCTGGCGAAGTCGAACTACCACCAGAACTTCTATGACCAGAGCCTTGGCCCCTCGGTCGGTCGTGTTGTCAACGACGTTACGGCCGAGATTGCCGGCGGCAGCATGAGCCCGCAAAACGCCGCCAAGGCCATCGAAGCGGCATGGAAGCAGGGTAACTGATGGTGTCACGGCGGATTGCGAGCGCACCAGCCATCGGCGCTACCGAGGCGTCGTTCTCGCCGCTCGTGGTCCGCGGCCCGATTTGGGATGGCCGCTTCACGGTCGTGGTCCTGTTCTTGCCGCCGGCGTTGCTGCTCTTCACGCTGTTCGTGGTGCTGCCGATTGGCGAGGCCGCGTGGTATTCGGGCTTCAACTGGAACGGTTTTGGCAAGCCGACCAACTGGATCGGCTTTGACAATTACCGCTTCGTGCTGGAGACGCGCGCGTTCTGGCTCGCGCTGCGCAACAATGGGCTGATCATCGCGGTCTCGCTCGCGATCCAGCTGCCGCTTGCGCTCACACTGGCCTTGATGCTGGCGGAACGCTTCCGCGGCGCGGTGGCGCTGCGCATGCTGTTCTTCATGCCCTACATCCTAGCCGAGATCGCGACCGGGCTGATCTTCAGCTTCGTCTATGACGGCGACTACGGCCTCGTCGCCTCGATCTGGCGCGCCTTCGGCGCCGAGCCGCCGCATCTTTTGGCATCGCCCGACACGTCGATGCTGGCCGTGCTGATCGTGGTCGTCTGGAAGTACTTTGGCTTCCACATGATGCTGTTCATCGCGGCGCTCCAGAGCCTTGACAGGAGCCTGATCGAGGCCGCCCGCATCGATGGCGCGACAAGGTCGCAGACCCTGCGCCATGTCGTCATCCCCTTGCTCTATCCGACCATCCGCCTCTCGGTGTTCTTCGCCATCATCGGCTCGCTGCAGCTGTTCGACCTCGTCATGCCGCTGACGCGCGGGGGGCCTGCGGATTCCTCGAACACGATGGTGAGCTTCCTCTACAACAACGGCATTTCGCGCATGCGGGTCGGCTACGGCAGCGCCATCGGCGTCATCCTGTTCGCGATCTGCGTGACCTTTGCCTTCACCTACAAGCGATGGTTCATGCGCGATGAGTAACGCCCGGATCACCCGCGCGCCGTTCGATCCGGCCATGCTGTTCAAGGCGCTTTTCCTTGCCGTGGTGGCGGTTTTCGTGCTGGTGCCGCTGCTCGCAACCCTGCTCGGCGGCTTCAAGTCGCTCGGCGAGTTGCGCGTCAACCCATTCGGGCTGCCGCAGCACTGGGAGTGGCAGAACTATGCCGACATCCTGTTCTCGGCGCGCTACTGGCAGCTCCTGCGTAACTCGCTGATCATCTCGGCGCTCGCAGTGACGCTGACCCTGATCGTCGCCTCGATGGCGGCGTTCACCTTCGCCCATGTCAAATTCTACGGCAGCTCGATGCTGCTCAGTTACCTGACGCTGGGCCTGCTGTTTCCCGCCGCGACTGCGGTATTGCCGCTGTTCATCAAGGTGCGCGATCTCGGGTTGCTCGATACCTATTTTGGCGTTGCGCTGCCGCAGGTGGCCTTCAGCCTCGCGATGAGCGTGCTGCTGCTGCGGCGCTTCTTCAAGGACATTCCCTATGAACTGCTTGAGGCGGCGCTGGTCGATGGCTGCAGCTATATCAAATTCTTCCGCTACGTGACGCTGCCGCTGTCGCGACCGATCCTTGCGACCGTCGGCACCATCACCTTCGTCAACAGCTGGAACGCCTATCTGTTGCCGCTGGTGATGCTCAACACCGATGCGCTCTATCCCTGGCCGCTCGGCATCATGGTTTATCAGGGCGAGTATTCGTCGGAGTGGCATCTGATCCTGGCCTTCATCACCCTGACCATCCTGCCGACGATCATTCTCTTCCTTCTGGCGCAGAAGCACATCGTCGCCGGCCTCACCGCGGGCGCGGTCAAGGGATGAATGGCACCTCACGGAGATTGCAATGAGAAGAGTAGGCATCGGAATCATCGGCTGCGGCGTTATCAGCACCGCCTATCTGAAGGCGGCGCAGCGCTTTCCAGTCATGGAAATCAGGGCGCTCGCCGACATGCGCAGCGATGTCGCCGAGCGCCAGGGCGCCGCCTTCGGGCTGCCGGCGATGCGGGTCGATCAATTGCTGAAGCGCGACGATGTCGAGATTGTCGTCAACCTCACGGTGCCGCTCGCCCACACCGACGTCAGCCTGGCGGTGCTGAACGCCGGCAAGCACGTTCATTCCGAGAAGCCGCTTGGCATCAACGTCACGGAGGCGCGCAAGGTGATGGATCTGGCTGCGCAGAAGAACCTGCGTGTCGGCTGCGCGCCCGATACGTTCCTTGGCGGCGGGCACCAGACCGCGCGCAAGTTGATCGACGACGGCGCGATCGGCACGCCCGTGGCGGGCAGCGCCTTCTTCGGCTGTCCCGGCCATGAGCGCTGGCACCCGGCGCCGGGCTTCTACTATCTGCGCGGCGGCGGGCCGATGCTCGACATGGGCCCCTATTACATCACCGATCTCGTGCAACTGCTTGGACCGGTCGCAAGCGTGATGGGCTCGACGGCGCGTCCGAAAACCGAGCGCCTGGTCACTAGCCAGCCGATGAACGGCACGCTGATCCCGGTTGAGGTTTCAACGCATGTCGCGGGCATGCTCGAATTCGAAAGCGGCGCGGTCGTTTCGATCGGGATGAGTTTTGACGTGCCGAAGCACCGCCACGCCCCGATCGAGATCTGGGGCGATAAGGGCACCATGCTGGTGCCGGACCCGAACCGCTTCGGGGGCGAGGTTCAACTGGCCAGAACCGGCGGCGAATGGGAAGCGATGCCGCTGACGCACGGCCATGTCGAGGGCGAGTTCCGTTCGATCGGCGTCGCCGACATGGCCTCCGCGATCTTGAATGATCGGCCGCATCGCGCCAGTGGCGCACTCGCTTTCCATGTGCTGGAGGTGATGGAGGCGTTCCAGACCTCCGCCGATGAAGGGCGGCGCGTCAAGATCGAGAGCCGCGTCGAGCGGCCGGCGATGCTGCCGACCGGACGCGAAACCGGACAGATCGACTGAGGACAGAAACATGCGCAAGGCAATGATTGTGTGGGGCGGTTGGCCGGGACATGATCCCGATCTCTGTGCCTCGATGATCCGCACCTGGCTCAGGGCGGAAGGATTTGAGGTGCGGATCGAGACCACGACGGCGGCATTCGCCGATCCCGCGATCCACGATCTGTCGTTGATCATCCCGATCTATACCATGTCGAAGATCGAGAAGGCCGAAGCGCTCAATCTCTGCGAGGCAGTGCGCGGCGGCGTAGGGCTCGCAGGCCATCACGGCGGCATGTGCGATGCGTTCCGTGATTCCGTCGACTACCAGTTCCTGTGCGGCGGGCAATGGGTCGCGCATCCCGGCAACATCATCGACTACAAGGTCGACTTGACGAAGCCGGATGACCCCATCATGAAAGGCCTGAAGAGCTTTGAGCATCGTTCCGAGCAGTACTACATGCATGTCGACCCTGCCAACGAGGTGTTGGCGACGACCACCTTCACCGGCGAGCACGCGCCCTGGATCGACGGCGTGGTGATGCCCGTGGTGTGGAAGAAGCGCTACGGCGAGGGCAGGGTGTTCTATTCCTCGCTCGGCCACCGTGCCTATGAGCTTGACGTTCCCGAGATCCGGACGTTGATGATCCGCGGCATGCTGTGGGCGGCGCGCGAATGACGGGCGCTGCACCGCAGCCGGCGGTCCGGGCCACGCTCGAGGACGTCGCGCGGGCGGCGGGCGTTTCGCTCGCCACCGTCGATCGCGTCGTCAACCGGCGCGAGGGCGTCCGCGCCAAGACCGTCGCGCGTGTCGAGGCCGCGGTGGCAAAGCTCGGCTACCGCGCCGACGTCGCGGCCGCGCGGCTGGCGCGCGGGCAGACCTTCCGCTTCGCCTTCGTGCTGCCGACCGGCAGCAACAGCTTCATGACCAACCTGACCGAGCAGGTGCAGCGCACTGCGGACTGGCTGGCAGGGCAGCGCGGCTTCATCGATATCCTTCATGTCGACGTGTTCGATCCGGACGTGCTCGCCGGCGCGCTGGAGACTTTGTCGCCGGCCTATCAGGGCGTTGCCGTCATCGCGCTTGATCACCCCAGGGTACGCGCCGCGATCGATGAACTCGTCGCGCGTGGGGTTGCCGTGGTGACGCTGGTGTCAGACGCGCCGAGTTCGCGGCGCCTGCATTATGTCGGTATCGATAATCCGGCCGCGGGGCGGACTGCGGCCACGCTGATGGGACGTTTCCTTGCCGACCGCAAGGGAACGGTCGCCGTGATCGCGGGATCGTTGTCGCTGCGTGATCATACCGAGCGGCACTTCGGCTTCCACCAGATCCTGTCCAGCGAGTATTCGAACCTTATCGCACTCCCGGTCAGCGAGGGGCGCGACGACGCCGAGCGCACGCGGGAACTCACCGCCGCGCTGCTCGCGCGCCATGCCGATCTTCGCGGCATATACTGCTGCGGCGCCGGGAACCGTGGCATCGCCGACGCGCTTGAGGCCTCGGGCCGCGCGCGCGAAGTCGTCTGGATAACCCACGAACTCACCCAGTACACGCGGCGTTTCCTGGTCCGCGGCACGCTCGACGCCATCATCAATCAGGATCCAGGCCACGAGGCGCGGTCTGCGGCGCGTATCCTGCTCGCGCATTGTTCGGGCGAGCCGATCAGTCCGGACCAGGAGCGCATCCGCATCGACATCTTTCTGCGGGACAATCTGCCGTAACTTCGAGCATCTCAGGTGATGCACATCGTGTTGTGAAAGTTCGGCACTCACTTCCTGCCTCCGCGCCGCTTGCGCGCTGACGCGGCGGCCGGCCTTGCCGTCATCTCCGCCTGCAGCAGCAGCAAGAGGCAGCCCGCCAGCCGTTCCTCCATCTCGCGGTCGTGCACCGAGAGCGGGCCGGGGTCGTTGAGGATGGCGTTGACCAGCGTGCCCAGCACGACCTGAAAGCCGAAGGCGATGGCGCGGGTTTTCGCCGGCTTGTTGCCTGGGCCCATGGCGGCGAGCAGGATCGGCGTGGCATCAGCCACATTGGCGCGCGCCAGCGCCTTGAAGGTGGACCAGCGGTCCGGCCGGGTGTCGTCGTGCTGAAGGGCGGCCCGCAGCACGCCTTCATGGTTGCGGATCCAATTGGTGGTGCCGCGGACGAGGAGGCGGCTGCGCTCTGTGAGATCAGCGCCGGCGAGGCGCGCATCGTCCTTCATCCGTGACAGGCGGCCCGCGCCGTCGCGCGCGGCGAGTTCGATCAGCGCGTTGAAATAGGCGTCCTTGCTTGCGAACCGGCTGTAGAAGGCGCCGACGGTGGCGCCGACCTTCCGGCACAGCGTCTCGATCGACAACTCCGCAAGGCTATGCGTACGCAACATCTCCGCCCCGGCCTGGAGCAGCGCGGCGGTGGTCTCGCGGCTGCGCTGCTGCCGCGACGGGGTGACGCCGGGAAGGTCAGGTACGGCCGCCGAGGATTGCATCGATGGCTGCGTCACGGAACTTGCGTCTCCATCCGAAATAACCATAATCATAATTCTGATTATTCTTTTTGGCAATGCGCTTCCGGCGCGTCGCCAAGGGCCGCGAACCCGCGGATCAACCGCGGGACGCGTCCTTGAAAAAGCGGGAGGAGAGCATGGCGGCAGGCAGCGCAAAACCGTTCGGCGGCAGCATCGGCAAGACCGTGGCGGGCTCGAAACCCTGGTGGCCAGACGCCGCAAAGCCGCCGCAATGCGCGCCGAACATCCTTCTCGTGCTGTTCGACGATGTCGGCTTTTCCGATTTCGGCTGCTACGGTTCGGCCATCAAAACGCCGACTATCGATCGCCTTGCCGCTGAAGGCCTGCGCTATTCCGGCTTCCACACCACCGCGATGTGCTCGACGACGCGCGCGGCGCTGCTCACCGGGCGCAACCATCATTCGGTCGGCGTCGGCTGTCTCGCCAATTTCGATAGCGGCTATCCCGGCTATCGCGGCAAGATCGCGCGCGAGGCGGGGACGCTGGCGGAAATGCTGCGCCCGCACGGCTATCGCAACTACATGGTCGGCAAGTGGCACGTCACGCCGCTGACCGAAAGCGGCGCCACCGGACCGTTCGACGGCTGGCCGCTCGGCCGCGGCTTCGATCGCTTCTATGGCTTCCTCGATGCCGAGACCGACCAGTTCGCGCCGGAGCTCGTCTCCGACAATGCCCATATCGATGCGCCCGCGAGCCATGCGGAGGGCTATCATCTGACCTCCGACCTGGTCGACCAGTCGATCCGCTTCATCGCCGATCACATCGCCGACCGGCCTGATCTGCCCTGGCTCACCTGGGTGGCGCTCGGTGCCTGCCACGCGCCGCATCAGGCGCCGATAGACATCATCAAAAGCTATGATTCCATGTTCGCACATGGCTGGGACACAGAGCGTGAGCAGCGGATCGCCCGACAGAAGGCGATGGGTATCGTGCCGCAGGAAACGCGGCTCCCTGTGCGCAACGACGGCGTGAAGGCGTGGGACGAGTACAGCGCGGACGAACGGCGCGTCTTCATCCGGCTGCAGGCAGCGTTTGCCGGCATGCTCGACCATGCCGACCGGCATCTGGCGCGGCTGATCGGCTTTCTCGACACGGCCGGCATCCGCGACAACACGCTGATCCTGGTCCTGTCGGACAATGGCGCCAGCCAGGAAGGCGGCCCGTGGGGTTTCGTCAACGCGATGGGGCCGTATAATTTCCGCCCCGAGCCGATGGCGGAAAAGCTGCGCAGGATCGACGACATCGGCGGCCCGGATTCGCACAGCAATTTTCCGCATGGCTGGGCGATGGCGTCGAACACGCCGCTGCGCCGCTACAAGCAGAACACCCATGGCGGCGGCATCCGCGATCCCTTCATCATGAGCTGGCCGAACAAGATCAAGGCGAAGGGCGAACTGCGCCATCAATTCGTCCACGCCTGCGATCTGACGCCGACCCTCCTCGACCTGATCGGGATCGAGGCGCCAGCCGAAATCGGTGGTGTCGCGCAGATGCCGCTCGAAGGCACGAGCTTTGCGCGCTCGATCAGCGATCCCTCGGCGCCTTCAAAATCGTCTCCGCAATATTTCGAGATGTTCGGCCATCGCGGCCTCTGGCATGACGGCTGGAAGGCGGTGTCCTTCCATCCTTCTGGCACACCGTTCGAGAACGACAAATGGGAGCTGTTTCACCTCGCGGAGGATTTTTCGGAAACGAATGACCTCGCGGAACAGCACCCTGAACGCCTGGCCGAAATGATAAAACTGTGGTGGAG
Organism: Bradyrhizobium sp. CB3481; assembly: GCF_029714305.1. NCBI lineage: Bacteria > Pseudomonadati > Pseudomonadota > Alphaproteobacteria > Hyphomicrobiales > Nitrobacteraceae > Bradyrhizobium > Bradyrhizobium sp. CB3481. Next base: position 4,862,069 of record NZ_CP121647.1, on the reverse strand, counting down.
CGAGGCCGAGAAGCACAACGTGCTGCCGCTCGACGACCGCTTCGGTCCGCGCTTTGCTGAGAACGCAGCGCGCTTCCACGGCGCGCGCAACAAGTTCACCTTTCATGCCGGCATGGGGCATGTGCCGACCGACGTCGCGCCCGATGTGCGCAGCCGCAGCTATACCATCGAGGCCCATGTCGAGATCGGCGCCGATGGCGCTGAGGGCGTGCTGATCGCCCATGGCGACGCCACCTCAGGCTACAGCCTCTACATCAAGGACGGCCTCTTGGTGCACGACCTCAATATCGGCGGCGGGCATGAGATCGTGACTTCCGATCGCAAAGTGCCGGCGGGCGCCCACCGGCTCGGCGTGCATGTCGAGCGCCTGGTACGCAAGGAAGCGCCGGCCAAGGGCGCCCGCACCGGCGTGACGGCCTACACGCTTCTGATCGACGGTGAGCCGACCGGCGTGATCCAGACCCAACTCGCGTTCAGCAATTTGATCTCCTGGTCCGGCCTCGATATCGGCAGCGACCGCTCCAGCCCGATCTCGCATTACGAGGTGCCGTTCGAGTTCACCGGGCGATTGCTGCGGGTGACGGTCGACATGCATGACGACCAGAAGCTCGACGGCGAGGGCGTAGGCGCGGCCGAGATGGCGCGGCAGTAGCCAGCCACACTATCAGTTGTCGTCGCCCGCGCAGGCGGGCGATCCAGTATTCCAGAGAAGCTAGTGATTTAACCGATGGGTCGCGGCGTACTGGATTCCCCGCCTGCGCGGGGAATGACAGCTTGGGTGAGGCGGCGGCGCGGCAACCGTCGAAACCCGTCTACTTGATCTTCTCATACGCCGCGGCGAAATCGCCGAGCGGCATCGGGATCGTGATGGTTTCCTTGGCGAGATTCTGGAACGAAACCTTCAATTGCTTGCCGGATTTCAGCGTGGTGAGCATCTCTGACGAAATCGGCAGGTTGGCGTAGCAGCCGCGCGCCTCGCAGGTCTGGATTTGCAGGTCGGCGGTCTTGCCGTCGTCGACCTGGAATTTGGCGCCGGCCGGCAGATTGAGCCCGAGCGGCAACTGCACGAGCGCGATCGGGGTACGAGTCTCGGCCGGCACGCGGATATTGATCAAAACGATCAACTGGCCGGTCTTGGTCAAGACGGCGCTCTGTTCGATGGCGCATTCGAGCGAGGAGGCGCGGCTGGCGCTGCTGCATCGTGCAATCCAGCCTGGCGGCGCGGATGCTACGGCTCCTTCGCTGGTTGCGGCGGTGGGGGCCGGTGTGGCCTGGGTGACGGGCTGGGTGTTCTTGGCTCTGGGAGCCTGGGCGTAGCTCTGGTTGCACAGGGTGAACTGCACCGCCGCGGCAACGGCAAATTTTACTGAAATTTTCACTGAACCGGCTCCGAGGTGCACTACCTTCGGATGTGTCGACTTTTGCGCAAAGTCAAGTCATTCGGCCGCTTGCTTGACCGAGCCGTGGGCGTCCAACTGCGCATCATGGTTAGGATTCGACGAACGGCCCCATCGTGCGAAGGCGTTCGAAAGCCGGTCGAGATAGAGGTAGACCACCGGCGTCGTGAACAGCGTCAGCGCCTGGCTGACGAGGAGGCCGCCGACCATGGCGTAGCCGAGCGGCTGGCGGATTTCCGATCCGGTGCCATTGCCGAGCATCAACGGCACGCCGCCGAGCAGCGCCGCCATCGTCGTCATCATGATCGGGCGGAAACGAAGCAGCGCCGCCTTGCGGATCGCAGCCTCCGGCTCGAGGTTTTCGTCGCGCTCGGCCGTGATGGCGAAGTCGACCATCATGATGCCGTTCTTCTTCACGATGCCGATCAGAAGCACGATGCCGATCAAGGCAATCAGGCTGAAGTCGAACCCGAACAGCATCAGGATGGCGAGCGCGCCGACGCCAGCGGACGGCAGCGTGGACAGAATCGTGATCGGGTGGATGTAGCTTTCGTAGAGAATACCAAGGATCAGATACACCACCACGAGCGCTGCGAGGATCAACAGCGGCACGGTGCCGAGCGACTGCTGGAACGCCTGCGCGGTGCCCTGGAAGCTCGAATTGAGCGTCGCCGGCGCGCCGAGTTCGACCATCGCCCGCTGCACCGCGCCGGTCGCCTGTCCGAGCGCCACGCCCTGCGCGAGGTTGAAGCTGATGGTGATCGCCGGAAACTGGCCTTGGTGGCTGATCGACAGCGGCCGCACCGGCACGCTGGTCCAGGTGGCAAAGGTCGACAGCGGCACCTGGTCGCCGGTGGTCGGCGATTTGACATAGATCTTGTTCAGCGTGTCGATGCTGCCCTGCAGCTCCGGCAGCACTTCGAGCACCACTTTGTAGGTGTTGAGCTGGGTGAAATACTGCGTCACCTGGCGCTGGCCGAACGCATCATACAGCGTGTCGTCGATCAGCTGCGGTTGGATGCCGTAGCGCGCGGCAGTATCGCGGTTGATCTTCAGCTCCAGCGTGGTGCCGTTGGTCTGCTGGTCGGTGGCGACGTCGCGCAGCTCGGGCAGCGTCTGCATCTTGGCCAAAATCTTCGGCGCCCATTCGTTCAGCTCGGCCAAATCCGCGTCCTGCAACGTGAACTCAAACTGGGTGCGCGTCGGCCGGCCGCCGAGCCGCACGTCCTGCGCAGCCTGCATATAGAGGCGGGCGCCCTCGACCTTCTCTAGCTGCGGTCGCAGGCGGGCAATGATCTGTTGCGCATTCGCCTTGCGCTCGTCGCGCGGCTTCAGCGTGATGAAAAGATTGCCGTTGTTGCCGGCACGACCGCTGCCGCCGATCACCATCGCGACCGAGGCCACGTCGGGATCAGCCTGCACGATCTTGCCGAGTTCTTCCTGATGCCGTTTCATGTCGGCGAAGGAGATGTCCTGGCTCGCTTCCGAAGTCGCCGTGATCAGGCCGTTGTCCTGCTGCGGAAAGAAACCCTTCGGGATGATGACGAACAGGTGGACCGACAGCCCCAGTGTTGCGAAGAAGATCATCAAGGTGGTGAACTTCCAGCGCAGCGCGAGGTCGAGGCCGCGTTCATAGGCGTGCAGCATCGCATCGAAGGCGCGGTCGCTCCATTGGTAGAACCGGCCATGCCTGGTCTCGCCATGCGCGCGCAGGAAGCGCGAGGCCATCATCGGCGTCAGCGTCAGCGACACGGCCATCGACACGAAAATGGTCATCGCCAGCACCACCGCAAATTCGCGGAACAGCCGCCCGATGATGCCGCCCATCAAGAGCAGCGGGATCAGCACCGCGACCAGCGAGATACTGATCGACATGATGGTAAAACCGATTTCGCTGGCGCCCTTGAAGGCGGCGGCCATTGGCTTTTCGCCTTCCTCGATGTAGCGCGTGATGTTTTCCAGCATCACGATGGCGTCGTCGACCACGAAGCCGACCGCGATGGTGAGCGCCATCAGCGAGAGATTATCGAGCGAATAGCCGAACACCCACATCAACGCGCAGGCGCCGAGCAACGCCAGCGGCACGGTGACGGCAGGGATTACCGTTGCCCAGAAGCTGCGCAGGAAGATGAAGATCACCATGACGACCAGCACGATTGTGAGCAGCATGGTGAACTGCACGTCCTCCACCGCCGCGCGGATCGTCGTGGTGCGATCGCTCATCATCTCGACCTTGACCGCGGGCGGGATCGCAGCGACCAGCCGCGGCATCGTCGCCTTGATCTTGTCGACGGTCTCGATGACGTTGGCGCCGGGCTGCTTGAATACGACCAGGAACACGCCGCGCTTGCCGTTGGCCCAGGCCGCCTGCTTGGCGTCTTCCGGGCCTCTGACAGCTTGGCCGACATCGCGGATCCGCAACGGGCCGCCGTTGCGATAAGCGATGATGACGTCGTTCCAGTCCTTCGATTCCGGCAATTGATCGTTGGCGTAGATGGTATAGGAGCGCCGCTCGCCGTCGATATTGCCTTTCGGGCTGTCGACGGTCGTGATCGCGATCTGGCTGCGTACATCCTCCAATGACAGGCCCTTGGCGACGAGCTTCGCCGGGTCGATCTGGATGCGGATGGCGGGCTTCTGCTGGCCGCCGATGATAACCTGGGCGACGCCGGAGATCTGGCTGATCTGCTGCGCAAGCTGGGCGTCGACGGCGTCGCTGACCGTGGTCAGCGGCAGCGTGTCCGAGGTCGCCGACAGGATCAGGATCGGCGAGTCCGCCGGGTTGACCTTGCGATAGATTGGGGGCGAGGGGAGGTTTTTCGGTAACTGTCCGCTTGCCGCATTGATGGCAGACTGCACGTCATTGGCGGCGGCGTCGATCGAGCGGTTGAGATCGAACTGGATATTGATCGCCGCGGTGCCGAGGTAGCTGGTCGAGGTCATCTGCGCGACGCCCGGAATTTGCGCGAACTGACGTTCCAGCGGTTGCGCCACTGACGATGCCATGGTTTCCGGACTGCCGCCGGGTAGGGACGCCGTGACCTGGATGGTCGGAAAGTCGACTTGCGGCAAGGGCGCGACCGGCAACAGGGGATAGGAGACGAGGCCGACGAACATGATCCCCGCCATCATCAGCGAGGTCCCGATCGGGTAGCGAATGAAGGGGGCGGAGATTCCCTGGCTCATTCGCTGGTCGTCCTGGCCTGTGTCTGATCCGAACTGGCGACCGCCGTCGTCACCAGCGTGCCCGGCTGAACCTTGAACTGGCCCGCCGTGATGATCTGATCGCCGGGCGACAGCCCTTCATCGACCACCGAGCGCCCGTCGATCGAACGCGTCACCCTGATCTTGCGAAGTTCAGCCTTGTTCTCCTTATTGACCGTGTAGGCGTAGAGGCCGTTGGGGCCATGCTGAACGGCGTCGTCGGGGACGACGGTGGCGTCCTTCAGCGTTGCAACCAGCAGCCGCGTTGAAACCGACTGGCCGGGCCACAGCGCGTGATCCTTGTTGTCGAACACCGCCTTGAGGCGGACGGTGCCGCTCGACGTGTCGACCTGATTGTTGATCAGGGAAAGCGTACCGGTGGAGAGCACACGCTTGCCATCGGTGGAGAGCGCGATCGTCTTCGGCGAGCCGGCGTCGAGCGCCGCCTTGATCTCGGGCAACTGGTCTTCCGGTGCGGTGAAGATCACCGCGATCGGCTCGATCTGGGCGATGGTCACGATGCCGGTCTGCGTCGCGGCATTGACGATGTTGCCGACATCGACCTGACGCAGCCCGACGACGCCCGAGATCGGCGCCCTGATGGTGGCATAGTCGAGCTGGGTCTGCGCGTTCTCGATCATCGCGGTGTCGGCCTGGATCTGCGCGGTGAGCTGCGCCACGGTCGAGCGCTGCGTATCGACCTGTTGCCGGGTCGCAAATTCGCCGAGCCTGGTAGAGCGTTGCAGGTCGAGGCTGGCATTGGCGAGGTTGGCTTCGTCCTGCGCCTTCTTGGCCTTGGCCTGATCGAGCGCCGCCTGGAACGGGCGCGGATCGATCTCGACCAGCGTGTCGCCTTCCTTGACGACCTGGCCTTCCTTGAACGCGATGCGGTTGATCTGGCCGTCGACCCGGCTGCGGACGACGACGGTATTGAAGCCCTGCACGGTGCCGAGACCGGTCAGATAGACGGGAAAATCGGCCTTTTCGACTGGGGCGGTCCGCACCGGAACGGCGGCGCGGACGGGCGAGGCCTTTCGGGTTTCAGCTTGCGCCGGATGATCCGCGCCCTGAAAGCGCTGCCAGCCGAGATAACCCAGCGCAGCGATCGCTGCGATCGACAAGACCCAACGGACGGTGCGCGACCTCGACATAGCGGCTCACGAATTGACGGAGTTTCCCCAGTGCCATCGATATAATGATCGGGAGCTCGCCCTGTACAAACACTAAGGCTTGAGAATCCTAAACAATTGGAAAGGTTTGGTGCACCGGCCGTGTGACTTTGGCGCCAGTATCGGAAAGCTCGCTATCCCTGCGTGTCCGTTCGAAGCGGGGTTGAATGCGGGATGGTTGTCGTCCATATCGCGCGCTTCAATGCAGATGAAGAAAATATCGGAGCGCACGATGGACGAACTGAACGGACGCATGATGGCGTGCCAGATTCTGATCACGGGGCTGATCGCGCGCGTCGCAAACGATTCGCCCGATCCCTTGCGATTCCTCACCGACTTTCGCGACGAGATCAAAGCCGTGGTCAGGGGCGTCAATATCGCGGGCATGGAGAACACCGAACGCGTCCGCCAGGTCGCGCATTCGACCGTCGATGAATTGTTTTCGTTGATGAAGCCGCCGAGCAGCGATGAGTAGCGCAGAAGCGGCAACGCAATCTGTGCCTGATTTTACAGCGTTTCGCGCTTCTCTTTAGAACGATTATTAGAACGCTTACAAAGTAGTTCTTAGAACCATTTCAAACTGTCGATTTAGAATCGTTGTGATCTGGACGGATTCAACCGCGGTGTTGCCTCGATCGCGTTGACCCGAAAATTTCCGCTCGGTACCTACCGCACGGGACCATTCGCCGCATGTCGATTTGCCGCGAATTGAAATTGATCAGGGGCACGTGATGAATGTTGTGAAGGCACCGAGGTCGCTTCGTCTTGAAGCGGCGGTTTACTCGCTCGGTCAGACGGTTGAAAACAATTCCGGCAAGAAGGTTTCCGCGGTTGCGGGCCTCATCGCCGTTGCGTCCTTTTCCGGCGCCGAAGCGCAGCAGTCCAGCCTCCCGCCGGTGACGGTCGATGCCCCGGTCGCTCGCCCGCGTCCTGCTGCGTCAAGGCCCTCGGCCGATCAGCTCCGCGCCCGCAGCGCGCTGCGCCGCGCCGCGCGCCGCTCGCAGCCGGCGCAGGTCGCCGCCGTGCCGTTTCCGAACGCCGGCGGCCTGGCGGCGGATGCGAATCCCTATGCGGATGCGGCGGCGCCCTACAAGGTCGACCGCGTGCAGGCGTCCGGCAAGTTTCCCGAGCCGCTGCTCAACACGCCGAAGACCATCACCGTGATGAGCAAGGAAGTGCTCGCGGACAAGAACATCACCTCGCTGCGCGAAATCGGCCGCTCCACCGCCGGCGTGACGCTGGGGTCGGGCGAGGGCGGCAACGCCTTCGGTGACCGCTTCTTCATCCGTGGCTTCGACGCGCGCAACGACGTCTTCATCGACGGCATCCGCGACCCTGCGGTCTCGATCCGCGAAAACTTCTTCACCGAGCAGATCGAGATCCTGCGCGGCCCGGCCTCGTCCTATGCCGGCCGCGGCACCGCCGGCGGCGCCATCAACATCGTCACCAAGCAGGCCGCCGACCGCAACTTCTACAACGCCGAGAGCACGTTCGGCACCGACCATACCAAGCGCGTCACGCTCGACGTCAACCAGGTGATCTCGCCGACCTTCTCGGTGCGCACCGGCGGCATGTTCCAGGATGCCAACGTCGCCGGCCGTAACTACGTGACCGACGATCGCTGGGGCGGCTTCATCTCGACCAAGTGGACGCCGACCGACAGCATCAAGATCACGACGAATTACGTCCACACCGATCTCAGCGGCTACCCGGATTTCGGCGTGCCCTATTACAAGCAAGGTAATGGGCCGGTCACCGAGTTCGGCATCCCGCGACAGAACTGGTACGGCTTCCTCAACCGCGACTTCCAGACCGCGCGGCAGGATTTCGGCACGCTGACCGGTGAATTCAAGGTCACCGACAGCATCACGGTGACCAGCCGGACGAGGGCGGAACATTCGATGCTGGCCTATATCGGCACGCTGCCGAATACCACGGCGGCGCAGACAGCGAATCCCAACCCGTTGACGTGGACGTTCACGGCGAGCCCGCAGAGCCGTAACCAGTGGGTCGATATCCTCGCGAACCAAGAAGACGCCACGTTCAAGTTCGACACCGGGTCGGTCAAGCACACGGCGACGGTTGGTGTGGAAGTCGCCAACGAGCGCATCGGGATCGACCGCTATACGGGGCTTTCATCGGAAGCGTTTGGCAACAACCCGCCGGTCAATGGCTCCTTCCAGAACCAGTCGATCTATGCGCCAAACTACACGTTCTTTCCGTTCGGCATTCCGTCGCTGGTTGGCAATCCGGTCCGCTATAATGTCGACAGCAAGGCCCTCTACGTCATGGACACCGCGAACTGGCAGGACACGGTTATCCTGAACGGTGGCGTGCGCTACGACGGATACGACCTGCGTGGGGCGAACAACACGCAATCGTCCTCGGTCAATTCGGATTTCATCAACTACAATGCTGGCATCGTCTTCAAGCCGATGCCCATCGGCAGTCTATATGCCGCCTACGCGACGTCGACCAACCCGTTCGGCTCCGAACTCGACGCGACAGGTTTCGATTACGGTGGACTGCCTCTGACCGGCACGATCTTTGGCCCCGAGCGCAACAAGGCGGCCGAAGTCGGCACCAAGTGGGAGCTGTTCGACCGGCATCTGCTGGTGACCGGCGCGCTGTTCCGCACCGAGAAGGACAATGCGCGCGAAACGGTGAACGTGAACGGCACCAACACCCTGCAGTCGGGTGCGGCCTACCAGGTGGAGGGCATCGACCTCGAGGTCAGCGGAAAAATCACCGACCGCTGGAGCGTTTTCGGTGGTCTGGTGCTCATGCGGTCGAAGGTCACGCAGAGCGGGAATCCTGCGAACATCGGGCTGCAGATGGCCAATATCGCCCATGAATCCTTCAGCATGTTGAGCAAGTACAGGTTCGACAATGGCTGGGAGCTTGGCGGGCAGGCGGTCTACCGCTCGAAGATCTACGGCGGCACCTTCGGCGCCAACACCGGCACCGAGCTTCCCAGCTACTGGCGCTTCGATGCGTTCGTCGAGAAGAAGATCGACAAGAACTGGACCATGAAGCTCTACGCGCAGAACCTGACCAACAAGCTGTACTACGACACCCTCTATCGCAGTGCGGTGCCGTTCGTCGCCGTTGCGCCGGGGCGGGCGTTCTATCTCGTCACATCGGCGAAGTTCTGATCGTGTTGATCTGCGTCCCCAACGTGCTGAGCAAGGATGATGTGGCGGACTTCCGCCGCATCATGGACGCCGCCGACTGGGAAGACGGCCGCTCCACCGCCGGGGCGCAGTCGGCGATGGTCAAGCGCAACGAGCAGCTTCCGCCTGACAGCGAGGTCGCGCGTGCGCTCGGCAATCGCGTGCTGTCGGCGCTGACGGCCAGTCCAAAATTCATCTCGGCGGCGATCCCGCTGCAGATCTTCCCGCCGCTATTTAACCGCTACGCGGCCTCCGGCGGACACCATTTCGGCCTCCATGTCGACAATGCGGTGAGGGGAGATCGGCTCACCGGCTTGCGGATCCGGACCGACCTGTCCGTGACGCTGTTTCTGTCCGAACCCGATGAATACGACGGCGGCGAACTGGTGGTGGAGGACCTCTACGGTTCCCACGAGATCAAGCTCGCAGCCGGGGACCTCGTGCTTTATCCTGCTTCTAGTTTGCATCTGGTAACCCCGGTCACCCGGGGTACGCGGGTGGCGTCTTTTTTCTGGCTGCAGAGCATGGTACGGGATGCGCATGCCCGGAGCCTGATCTTCGATCTCGATACCTCGATTCAGGCCCTGGTAGAGCGGCTGGGACGGGACGACCCTGAAACGGTCAAATTGACCGGTATCTATCACAACCTGATCCGCTACTGGGCCGAAGTATGAAGAACATGCCTCTTTCTCGCGCGATGACTTTTGCGGCGGTGGCCGCGCTGGCGATGCTGTCGCTGGCGCCGCCGTCATTGGCCCAGCAGAATGCCAGCCCTGCAGCGCCGTCCGCGCCTGTGGCCCAGCAGGCGCCCGCGGTTTCGCAGCCTCCGGCCGCGCTGCCGCAGGCGGCATCGCCGGCGGCGCCTTCGGATGCGGCGGCGACACCGGTCGAACGCGAAGCGAAGGCTTTGAAGGCGGCTACCGCCGAACTCAAGGAATTGTCGCCCTGGACGATGTTCAAGTCGGCCGACGTGGTGGTCAAGGCGGTGATGATCGGCCTTGCCTTTGCGTCGCTGGTGACCTGGACCATCTTCATCGCCAAGATGATCGAGCTCACTGTGGTGCAGCGCAAGGTGCGCTCGGCACTTAATAAGATCGCCGACGCGCGCTCGCTGGCGGAAGCGCAATTCGCGCTGGGGGCCAAGGGCAGTGTGCTGGCGGCCTTCCTGGCGGCAGCCATGCGCGAGGCGCGACTGTCGGCGGGCATCTCCAGCGATGCCGGTATCAAGGAGCGCGCCGCCTCGAGCTTTGCGGAAATCGTCCGCGCCGAGGCCCGGCGTATCCGGCTCGGCATGGGCCTGCTGGCCACCATCGGCGCGACGTCGCCCTTCGTCGGCCTTTTCGGCACCGTCTGGGGCATCATGAACAGTTTTATCGGCATTTCGAAATCGCAGACCACGAACCTTGCCGTCGTCGCGCCCGGCATCGCCGAAGCGCTGCTCGCGACTGCGATCGGCCTTGTCGCTGCGATCCCCGCCGTCATCATCTACAATCACTTCTCGCGGGTGACCAAGGGCTACATGGAGCTGGTCAGCCGTGCCTCGGGCGCCGCGGGGCGGCTGTTGTCGCGCGATCTCGACCGCACCCATGTCAGCGGGCAACATGTCCGCGGAGCGGCGGAGTAGGCGATGGGCGCATCGATCGCAGAACATGATGATGACGACAGCGATTTCGCGGAATCGCATGAGATCAACGTCACGCCGTTCATCGACGTCATTCTGGTTCTCCTGATCATCTTCATGGTCGCGGCGCCGCTTTCGACCGTCGACCTGCCGATCGATTTGCCGACCTCGACTGCCACGCCGCAGAAGAAGCCGGACAAGCCGACCTATGTCAGCATCAAGCCGGATCTCTCGGTCGCGATCGGGGAGAACATGGTCAAGCGCGTCGATCTGGTGCGCTCGCTCGATGCGATGCCGGATGCCAGCAAGGAGCGCTACATCTTCCTGCGCGCAGATCGCGCCGTGCCTTACGGCGAATTGATGGACGTGCTCGAAATCCTGCGCGCCGGCGGCTATTCCAAGCTCAAGCTGGTGGCGCTCGAAGGCGTTCCCGAAGCAGCGGCGGCGCAAGCGGCGCCGGCAAAACCTTGACCGGGCTCGACGATCAGAAGCCCTCCAGGCGGCTATGGATTTCAGCCGCGGTGATCGCGCTCGCGCTCCATGTCGGCGGCGCCGCGCTTGCGATTTCGCATTTGCAGACCGAAGAAGCCGATGACGCCCTTGGCGCGACGGCGATCGAGATCGGGCTGGAAATGGCCGCCGTCCGCCGCGAGGTGACCGACCTGCCGCCGGGCCCGGACACCGATGCTTCCGCGGCTTCGCCCCAGCTCAATGAGCAGAAGGCGGAGGTGAAGGAAACCGACCTGCCGCAGGACAAGCCGAACGAGCCCGAAGAGGCCGACCGGGTGGTGACGGAGAACGAGACCAAGAAGCCGAAAGACGACGATCCGAAGGTTGCGGCGGTGCAGACCCAGGCTTCCACCGAGTCGGTTGCCGCCGAAGCCACCGCGACGCCGAGTTCGGAGGAAATGCCGGAAGGACAGCGCTCGGTCGCGCCGGTCATCGGCACCGGTGAAAGCGCACGACGGGCGCGCGCGACCTGGCAGAAGGAACTGGTCGCCCATCTCGACAAGCACAAGCGCTATCCGAAGGAGCGGCAGCAGAAGTCCGCCGAGATCCAGGTTCGCTTCACGCTCGACCGCATGGGCCATGTGCTCGCGACTGAAATCGAAAAGGGCTCGGGCGATGCGGCGTTCGACGAGGCGGCGCTGGCGATGGTGCGGCGCTCCGATCCAGTGCCGATGCCGCCGCCCGTCATCGCCGACGAAGGCCTGACCTTCACGCTGCCGGTGATCTTCCGCGTCAAAACCAAGAGCTAGTCTTACCGCGGCGCAAGCCCTCATGGTGAGGAGCGCGTCTTCGCGCGTCTCCGGACGATGCTTTCGCATCGCCGCACGAACCATGAGGCCACAGACGGGCCTTCATCCTTCGAGACGCGGCGAAGACGCCGCTCCTCAGGATGAGGGTTGTAGCGCTGTGACTGACGGCGTCGTTGATCGTTGCTCACGCCGCTTTCGCGCGCCGGGACATGTGTTCATCGAAGCAACTGCGTAACCGCCGCAGGCCTTCGGCAATCCGCGCCGTCTCGATCGATCCATATCCCAGCATGATGCCGGCCTGAGGCTTTCCCTCCAGCGGGAAGGATTGAATGGCCACGCCGAGGTCAAAGGCGCGCGATGCGATCGCATCGATGTCGCCGAGCGAGGCCGTCCGCGCGTAGGCGGCGACATGCAGCCCGGTGCTCGATGGAACAAGCTGGAGGTAATCGCCGAAGTTGCTTCTGATCCCCGCGGTCAGCATCTCATGCCGTTCGCTATAGATGCGGCTCACCTTGCGAATGTGGCGCGCAAACGCGCCCTCGTCGATGAACCGCGCCAGTGCGATCTGCGCGGTCGTCTCCGTATGCCAATCGGTGACAAATTTCGCCTTGTACGTCGCCTCTCGCAGCGATGGCGGCACCACCATGAAGGCCAGCCGGAGGGTGGGCAGCAATGTCTTTGAAAACGTGCCGACATACACAACCCGTCCGATCGTATCGAGCGTCTGAAGCGGCTCGAGCGGACGTCCGCCGAAGCGAAACTCGCTGTCATAGTCGTCCTCGACGACAACCGCGTTGCAGCGCTCGGCCCAGGCAAGCAGTGCACGTCGGCGCGACAGGCTCATGGCCATGCCGAGGGGAAATTGATGCGAGGGCGTCACGTAGACCATCCTGGCGTCAGCCGGCAGCGCCTCCACGACCAGACCCTCGCGGTCGACGGGCACACCGACCACGCGCGCGCCCAGCGCGTTGAACAATTTCTTTGGCGGCAGATAGCCCGGCTTCTCCACGGCAACGACGTCGCCCGGCTCGAGAAGCACGCGGGCGATGATGTCGAGTGCCTGTTGGGTGCCGTTCGTCACGATGATGTCGTCGGGCGATCCGGAAACGCTTCGTGAGATGCCGATGTGGCGGGCGACCGCCGCGCGCAGGTCCCGATTGCCGGCGGGATGCTCGTAGAGGCCCGCCGTCATTTCGCGCGAGCGCAGCGCATCGGCGACCACCCGCCGCCAGATTCGGTGTGGAAACAGCGAGGCGTCCGGAACTCCCACTCTGAAGTCGTAGCGCGCCGGGCAGCGAAAAGGCGGTAGCGAGATCTTCTCCCAAACGTCACGCACCCGAATGGCGCGGGATGTCGGGCGCTTTGCGTTCGATGCAGGAGATTTAGCCTCAAGCTGGTGGCTGACGAATGTCCCGGCGCCCGTACGCGAGGTTGCAAATCCTTCCGCGACGAGCGTTTCATATGCGATTGCGACCGTCGATCGCGCCACGGTCAGTGCGGCGGCCAGTTCCCGCGTGGCGGACAGCCGCTCTCCAGGCCGAAGGCGCCCGTCCAGAATGGCTTGCCGGATCTGCCGATATATCTCGCCACTAAGGTCATCCCGATCAACAAGACTGACATGAAGAGCCACAATCCCGAACCCGCTTTATTTCGGATTGGACTGGTAACCTTGCTCAAAGGCGAAGGTTCCATCTTACCGCTTGACGGCCTCGTGAATCGCATCGCGGGGTTGCCGTAAGCAAACGGAACGCGGTAGTGCGGACCCAACCGGCGACCAGCCTCCATCCGAACCCTGGCAGATGTCTCTAAGTTGGGTACCGTTCGATCCGTCCAAAAAAGATCCCCGAATTCGAGTTCTGCGCGGTGCGCGCGAAGCCAGTGGGAATTAGGACGACGGCGGCGGAGCAGGCGACGGCCGCGACCAATCGCCCGGACCCGCTGTCAGTTGGCGAAAGGCGGCTGCGGCGCGATCTTGTTCTGCGCGATGATGGCTTCGGCCCGCGCGAGATTTTCCAGCAGGCGCTGGCTGGTCAAGACAAGGAAGTAATAGCCGAACTGCGGATTTTGGAAGTAGATCTCGAGCAGCTTTTCGTAGCTGATAGTCAGGACGCGGCCATCCTCGATACATTCGATCGTCGCGGTCCGGCGGTTGTCGGGCGTGAGGAAACCAAGCTCGCCCATCAAACGCCCCGGCGGAAGTTCGACATTGATTTCGATGACCCGGAATTTGCCGGTAACAGTCAGCAGCATTTCGTTCGCTGCGTCACCTTTCTTCATCAAGATATCGCCCTTGCGATACTTGCGGTCGGTCATGAACGGTTTGAGCCACTCCATCGAAGTGTCACCCTGTGTTGCGGTGCGCGCCTTCTTCACGAGAGCAAGCATTTGACGGAGACGGTAGGCATTAATGGGAATCATCAGGAGATAAAGAAGAAAGGTCGCGACGGCTCCGGTGAGCGCACCGAAGATGGCGAAGAATGCGCAACCGATCATGTTCGCGACCCGCAGCGGCACCATCGTGTGCGTCAGCAATGTGGCGACAAAGAAGATCGCGCCGACCAGGGCGAACATATTGGCAAGCGTGATGTTGTGCAGAAAGATTTCCAGCAGGCGGTTGAAGATGGCGTCCCAGGTCACGTTGGTCGGATCGAGACCCATTTGGACCAGAATCTTCGCGAACCTGAGGTTGTCGGTTGCTGCATCGAGAATGCGGTCCAGCATGATGGACATATCTCCTTTTGGAGCCGGTGAGGCCAGCTTACCGGAAGTGGCTTTATCGCGGCGCAACAAACTTGGCCGCCCGCTTCCGAGATGGGTCACTTCTGACTTGGGCGCCGGCAGTTGCGACGTCAGTTTAACCCATGAAAACAGCCTATCGACTTCGGTAAACGCCGCTGGGTGGCCGCGCTTACCAACTATAGGTACCGACATTGCACAATCAAACGGCTCGCGCTGAGTAGGCCCCCATCCGCCTAAAGTCTTCGACCGGCTCAGCGCGCAAGTTCACAGAAGTACGTTTCGGACCAATTGAGTGAGCTGTCACTCTAATCGCCGTCATCGCCTACGTCGCTCGGAGCGCGCGCAGGGCAGCTCCGAGCAGTGCCCAGGTTCCGGCGTTGGCGTCGGGGTCTTCATGCTGACGCCACGCACTCTGGACGGCAGCGACCACCCGCGCGGCTGGATGGACATACACGTACTGGCCGAAGGAGCCGGCCGCCAGGAAAGCGCCGGCGTGGATGCCGGTCGGCCCGTGCGGCATGGCCCACCAATGGTAACCGTATCCCATGGGAGAGCCGGGCGTGAGCCGGCCGAAGCCGGTGGGCGCGCTGTCGGGCTGGCCAACGAGATCGTGCCAGCCTGATGGCAGCACCTGCGGGCCACTGAACGCCGCGCCGTCCTCCAGAGACAGCAGGCCGAAGCGGCCGAGATCGCGCAGGCATGCGCTGACGCCAAATCCGCCCGGCTCCTGGCCGGCGTCGGCATCGAGCATCCAGTACGCGTTGGCTTCCATGCCGGCAGGTCCCCAGATCTTCTCGGCACAGTAGTCGGCCAGCGTCCGGCCCGTGGCGGCCGCAACCACCGCGCCCAGCACGGAACTCTCGACGGTCGAATAGTTGAAGACGGTGCCTTGCGGCTGCTCGCGCGGCAGGCTGCATGCGAGATCGAGCATGCTGCCTGGCTGCCGGCTCGCCCAGGCCAGCTCCAGGCGCCCATTGTCCGCCCGTCCATCGCCTTCCTCGTCCCAGGCCACGCCCGAGCACATGCGCATGAGATTGCGAACCGTGACGCCCTCATAGGCCGAGCCGCGCAGCCGCGGCACATAGAGGTCGCCGCAATCGTCCAGGCTGCCGATCGCGCCATCGTGGAGCGCGGCGCCGACGAGCGTCGCGACGATCGATTTCGTGGTCGAATAGCCCTCCCGACGCCTGCCCGGACCGCTTTCCATGCCGTAGCGCTCCAGTGCGATCGCGCCGTCCTTCAGGATCAGGACTCCGGCCGTGCGGCAGCGGGTCATGCAGTCGCTGACGCTGAGGCTGCGGCCGCCCACCTCGACGGTCAGGTCCGCGAGCGAACAGGCGTGCGGCGGTAGCGGCCGCACCGTGTCGCTGCGCCGGATGACGCGATGCGGCCAGTTGCTGAACGTCGTCGTATTCGTCGGTGTATCCAAGGACATGGATTGCTCCTCCTGAGACGGCGTCAGATCGCCCGGTTTGGAGGGGCTTGCAATGCAAGTTAAGTTGGTTTGTACTGACTTTGTCGCGCTGGCGCGCTCGCGCCCTGACCGCCATTTCGGAAAATCACACTGTCAGGCGTTCGCGAATGTCTCCTTGGGGACGTTTCTCTCCGTTGGAGGCGGGTCAAAAGCTCTCGGACGGCCAGGTGTTGCTACCCTAGTGGATGGCTGCCGCGGCAGTTACGGCAATGAGAATGATGGTTACGAGCGCACCTGAAACATAGAGAACGGTTCTGATGCTGCCGCCTTTGGCGGCGTTGCCGCCGCGCAAATAGACCGCAATGTGGATCAGACGAATTGCGGTATAGATCCATACGAGCGTTGCAAGCGTGGCGGGTCTTACCCCCACCATCATAGCCAGTATAGCCGGGACGACAAAAGGCGTCAGCGCCTCCACCGCGTTCATGTGAACGCGATCGATCCGGTACAGCAGATTGCCGTCATCCGCTGGAAGGACAGGTCCGGAGAGTGCTCCGGCCCTGCCTTTGGACGATCCTGAATAGACCGCCAGCAAAATTGACAGGAAGCAAAGGGAAAGCACTCCCACAATGCTAAGCGAGTAGGCTGCCATACCGACCTCCGCAATTGCGATCACGTCGCATGGAATGCGCGAGTATTATGCCTCGCGGGCAATCCGCTCGGCGAACCGCTTCAGATAGAGTGGCCAACCCTGATCGCCCTCAACGCCTTCACGCACGCCTTCCCAACCTTGGCCATGACGTTCGAGGTGACGGTGTTCAAGCTCCAACCGAGTCCGGCTTGGCGTCTCGGCGATGAACCGAACCTCCCATTCACTCGTCTTGTCGGGATCGCTTTCGATTTGCCAACGCGGACTGATGTCCCAGCTCAGAAGCACGCGATTTGGCGGCTCAAAAGCCAACACACGCGCCCAGCGGCATTCGCTGCCATCGACACCCCGATCATAAACGTGACCCCCGACGCGGGGCTCGAACACGGTCTCTGCGATGGGAACGGAGAGCAGATTGTGCTCGCGCGGCTTGAAGCTGCCGAAGTCTTCGGTGAAGACCTTGAACGCACGCTCAATAGGCGCCTCAACCACGACGGATTGTTTGATGGGCGCGGCGGTTACACGTATGCTCATTGCTGGTCCTCCACTGATTTTTCGACGGCTACTTTGTAAGCTGCCAGGGTGCTGCTCCAGAACCGGTCAAGCCAGGCGCGCATCTGGCCGAGCCCCGCAGGATCGATGTGATAAATGTTGCTGGCCCCCTTTGGCTCGGCACGAACCAAACGAGATTCGCGCAGCACCTTCAGATGCTGGGAGACGGCTGACTGGGAGACCGTCAGTTCTCGGGTGAGTTCAACGACAGTGCGAGGCCGCGCGCCCACAAGTTCGAATATTCGTCTGCGAGTCGAATCGCCCAGAGCGGCCAGTTGCGCGTTGTCTTTAGCCATGGCTGGCCGAGGTCCGAATCCGGGAGTGCCAACGGGACCTTTCAATTCGGTCATGACATTGGGTCCCCAGTACATAATTAGTCATAGCTAATGATTAGCGTACACTGATGGTTCTGTCAAACGTGTTCAGATGTGGGGGAAACTTCAGCTACGCGCCATTACTGGTGATGATTTCTAACTTCGCCAGCCGCACGCGGCTGCTGCGACGACAGCAAGGGTTGCCTTGGCGCCGTCAGCCTCACCCTTCTCAAAATCGCCCTCCATTTGCGCCATCGAATTTGTGACATGCGCGAAACAGACGATGGAATGGCCGCTCGTCGCGCTGAAGGCATAGAGAGCGGCTGCTTCCATCTCGACTGCAAGCGTTCCCAGATCGTGCGCCCGCGCGATGGCCGCTTCCGTCTCGCGATACGGAGCGTCCGTCGTCCAGGTCGAGCCGCGATGCAGTTTCTCGGGCAGCGATTGGCTCGCCCGCTCGATGCGGTCCAGGAGCGACGTGTCGGGCGCTTCGGCGAAAGTCGAGCCCGGCTGGTAGTGATAACTCGTCCCCTCGTCGCGTAGCGCTCGGTCAATCAGGACGAAGTACGGCGTCGGCCCGACTGGGATGATTTGTCCGGCGGACGTGACGCTGATGAGAAGTCGGCAGCCGGATGCGAAGAGCTGCTCTGCCACGAGGACGGCGAACGGCGCACCAACCGCGCAACCGACGATGCCGATCTCGCCGATGCCGCCGAGATCGAAGGCAAGAAGCTCGGTGTGATAGCAGGCCCAACCTTCATGGATACGGCCAGCACCGGTCCGCTTGAGGTGGCGGACAACGTCACCGTCCGGATCGAGCACGCAGATTTCGGGCACGTTGAGGAGTGGCAACTGCCTCTGCCGGCGCGCCTCCCTCAACAGGGATTCAGGCCGAAACACCGAGGGCGCCTTGTGATCCTTGACGGCGACAATCGGCCACGCGGGTTCCGCGCGATGAGGCTTATCATCCATGATGCACCTGATCGACCTGTCTCAAGCCACGGACTCGACCGGCAGGCCGGCGGCTTTCCATTCGGGGTAACCGTCCTCAAGACGGCGAACGCGATAGCCGCGCGCCCTCAGGGCTGACACGGCTTCGAACGAAAGAACGCAATAGGGCCCGCGACAATAAGCAATCACTTCGCGACCTTTCGGCAACTCGCCGAAACGTCCTTCCAGTTCGGCCAGAGGAATGTTGAGCGCCCCCGGGAGGTGGCCCAGCGCGAACTCATCCTCGGGCCGCACATCAAGCAACGTGACCAGACCGTCCCGTAAACGCGCGACCAGGTCGTCACGCGAGACGGGCTCAAGCGCATCACGGGCCCGAAAGTAATCGGTCACAACCCGGCCGATCTCGGCGACATTCCGTTCACCGACGCGCCCCAATGCTTTGATCAGCGTGACCACTTCGGCATCGCCGGCGAGGCGATAGAGAATATGTTTGCCGCGACGCTCGGTCTCGACGAGACGCGCGCGCCTCAGGATCTGTAGGTGCCGCGACGTATTGGCGAACGTCAGATGTGCCCGAGCCGACAGCGCCTCGACGGTGCGTATCCCCTGCGCAAGATGCTCAAGGAGTTCAAGCCGGTGAGCATGGCCAAGCGCCTGCGCCACCTGGGCAAGATTCTCATAGATCGCCTGTTTGGGTCCCGAGCTTGACACGGCGCTCCTTCAATATATCATTCAGCAGATCGATTGAATGTATCTAGCGTTTCTCACGAGGGAGTGCAAGTCCATGATTCTCCGCCAGTTCTTGCATAGCGATCCAGTCGGTATCTCCTACCTGTTCGGCTGCGGCGGCAAAGCCGCCGGGGCGGTCGTTGATCCCATCGGCGATATTCAGCCCTACCTGCAGGCCGCCGACAATGCCGGCATGCGGATACATTTCGTCATCGACACCCATGTCCATGCCGATCACCTGTCGGCCGGCCGGGTGCTCGCAGCCGCAGCGGGAGCTGAGTACGTGCTCTCGGCCGACGCCATCGTATCCTTTCCCTACAAAGGCGTGCGCGACGGCGATGTACTCCCGCTCGGCAACGTCTCCGCCACTGTGCTGCACACGCCCGGTCACACGCCCGAGCACATCTGCATCCTTGTGACAGACCGAACCCGCGCCAACGAGCCATGGTTCGTCTTCACGGGGCACACCCTCATGGTCGGCGATCTCGGCCGCACCGAACTCGCGGCGAGCGCGGAGGAGGGCGCGAGACAATTGTTCAAGAGCGTGCGAAGGCTGAAAGAACTCCCTGACTACGTCGAGGTGCTGCCGGGCGCCTATGCGGGCTCGGTCTGCGGTCGCCGCCTGAGCGGCAAGCCATCGTCCGCAATCGGCTTCGAGAAGCGGCACAATCAGGCGTTCACGATCGAGGACGAAGCCGAGTTTGTCCAGTTCATGGTCGCCGAGATTCCGCCGGCACCGCCGGAAGCCGCGAAGATCAGGGCGGCAAATTCAGGCGCGGCGGCGGTTGCGGCCTGATCTCATGACCGAGGCTGCAACCGCTCCGCAGACCGCCTCGTCTGTCCGACTGGGGCTGAAAGAGAACTGGCCGCAGTTCGCCTTGCTCGTCCTGATCAACGCCTTCGTCGGCGGGATGGTCGGAATCGAGCGGACGGTCGTGCCGCTGATCGGGTCAGAGGAGTTCAAGATCAGTTCGACGACGCTCGTAGTTTCCTTCATCGTCAGCTTCGGCGTCGTGAAAGCGTGCGCTAACTTGATCTCCGGCCAGCTCGCGGACGCTTGGGGACGCAAACGTGTTCTGATCCTCGGCTGGCTCGTCGGCCTGCCGGTGCCGTTCATGATCATGTGGGCGCCGAGCTGGGAATGGGTCATCGCAGCAAACGCCCTTCTCGGCATCAACCAGGGTTTGGCCTGGTCCATGACGGTGATCATGAAAATCGATCTCGTCGGGCCGAAATCGCGAGGACTTGCCGTCGGTCTGAATGAATTCGCAGGCTATCTTGCGGTGGGTGTGACCGCTTTTCTCACCGGGTATCTGGCCTCGAGATACGGCCTGCGGCCGGCGCCGATCTATCTTGGTGTTGCCTATGCGATTCTCGGCACCGCGCTGTCGATTCTGCTGGTGCACGATACCCGGGAGCACGTCCGTCTGGAAACAGCGGCCCACAAGCAACAATCCGCCCCGATCAGTTTCCGCGAGATATTCCTTCTCACCTCGTTCAGGGATCGCAACCTGTTTGCCGCGTCGCAGGCCGGGCTGGTCAACAATCTCAATGACGGAATGAGCTGGGGAATCTTTCCCCTGTTCTTCGCGTCGTTCGGCCTCCACGTCGATCGGATCGGCATATTGAAGGCCGTCTATCCGGCGACCTGGGGCATCCTGCAGATCGCTACGGGCCCTCTTTCCGATCGCTGGGGACGCAAAGGGCTGATCGTTGCCGGCATGTGGGTGCAGGCCGTGGGCTTGTTTCTGACCGCAACGACAAGTCATTTTGAATGGTGGCTTGTCGGCAGCCTGCTGCTCGGGCTTGGCACGGCCATGGTGTATCCCAGCCTGATCGCCGCCGTCTCCGACGCCTCACATCCGAGCTGGCGCGCACGATCGCTCAGTGTCTACCGCTTCTGGCGCGATCTCGGTTACGCGATCGGGGCGCTATCGGCTGGCATCATCGCCGACCTGTTCGGCATGGCCTGGGCGATCGGAGCGATCGGCGCGCTCACTTTCCTCTCGGGAGCGATAGTATTCGTCGCCATGGAGGGCAGGGCAGGAGCACGACAATGAGCGAGATCTTTGCAGGACGCTGCCTCTGCGGGGCGGTGCGATTCGAGGCGCGAGGCCGACCGAAAGGAGTCTTCTGGTGTCACTGCGATAGCTGTCGCAGACATTCTGGCGCTCCGGTCAGCGTGTTCGTCGGGTTTGAGAACGACGCTGTCACGGTCACCGAGGGCACCATCACCACGTTCAAATCATCGCCGGGAACGACGCGAGGCTTCTGCTCCCGCTGCGGCTCGACGCTGACCTGCGCTACAGTGCATTTTCCGACGGAGACGCACTACCACGTCGGCGCTTTCGACCGGGCCGCGGAGCTGCAACCGGGCAAGCACTTTTTCGCCAACGAGCAACTGCCCTGGCTGCGGCTCAACCACACGCAGCAGGACAAGTGACGGCGACGATGCGGCAGATATATCTCGATTACAACGCGAGCACACCGATTGACCCGGCCGTGGCTGAGGCGATGCAACCATTCCTGGACGACGCGTTCGGCAACCCCTCCAGCGGCCATTGGGCCAGCGCGCCGGCGAAGGTAGGGTTGGAACGGGCGCGCAGCCAGGTCGCCGCGCTCCTCGGTGCCTCACCTGACGAGATCGTATTCACCAGTGGAGGCAGCGAAGCAAACAATCTGGCGATCAAGGGCACGTTCTTTGCGCCGAACCGCCGTGGGGCGCACATCATCACCTCAGCCATTGAACATCCTGCGGTTCTCAAGCCGTGCGGATTTCTCGAACGGATCGGCGGTGCGGTCACGTACCTTCCGGTAGACAGGACAGGCTGCGTCGATCCGGAGGACGTCCGCCGCGCGATTGCTCCGCAAACGGTCCTGATCAGCATCATGCACGCCAACAACGAAGTCGGTACCATACAGCCGATCGCTGAAATCGGCGCGATCGCTCGTCAGTACGGGATCCGTTTTCATACCGATGCAGCCCAATCCGTCGGAAAAATTCCGACCAAGGTGAACGAGCTCGGTGTCGATATGCTAACGATCGCCGGTCATAAGCTCTACGCTCCAAAGGGCGTCGGCGCGCTGTATGTCAGGCGAGGCCTCGAACTTGAGCCATTGATCCACGGCGCCGGCCATGAATCGGGCCGACGCGCCGGGACCGAGAGCGCCCTGCTGGCAGTTGGGCTTGGGACGGCCTGTGCACTGTCGGCTGACCTTGCGCCAATGACGCACGTACAGGCCCTGCGCGATCGCCTGTGGAAGGCGCTGCAAGAGAGGTTCAACGAAGGCGTCGCGCTCAACGGCCATGCCATGCATCGTTTGCCGAACACTCTTAACGTGTCATTCGTGGGCAGGATCGGCGCGGACATTTTGGGCCAGTTGCGCAATGTGGCGGCATCGACGGGTTCGGCGTGCCATTCGGGGCAGATCGAGCTCTCGCCCGTTCTCGCGGCGATGCGTGTGCCGGAACGGATTGGAATGGGAGCGATCCGCTTCAGCCTGGGAAGACACACCACGGCTGACGAAATCGACGCCGTCGTGGCGCGTCTGGCCAAGATAGCGTTGTCCTGATTGCGACCAGCCGCCAGTCAGGCAGATCGTTTCGTCGCCAACAGAAGGGCAGGCTCGTTCGCGCCATCTCCTGCAACATGGACCTCCATGCCCGCTCGTTCGAGCACTGTCCGTACGTCGGCCAGTCTTGGAAAGCGGTAGATTTCTGCCGGAAAAGACGCGATGGCCTTCAAGTCGGAGTTCGTGCGGAACAACAATGCAAGACGGCCACCCGGCTTCAGCACGCGCCCGATCTCGCGCAGCGACATTTCGACGTCCTTCCAAAAATAAAGCACGTGGACGCATAGCGCCTTGTCGAACATGTCATCGGGGAAAGGCAACGATTCCACACCCGAAAGAACGACATCAATGCGACCGGCTTCGATGAGCGTTCGGTTTCGTTTGGCCGCGATCTCTACCATCAGCTCGGAGGGGTCTATGCCAACACTCCGCCCCCGAGGGGCCCGCGCAGCTATTTCCATCAGACTGCGCCCATGACCGCATCCAACGTCGAGGACCTGGTCGGCCTGTCCTATGCCGAGCGCTTCCATGGCGCGCATGTTCTCGCTCCAGGTTTCCCGAGCCATGATGAACGCAATCAGCCGGCCCAAGATGCCGCGCGCGTTACGAGCATGGTCTGAAATGAATTGAGGACGACGCATTCTTGCTCCTGTGGCGCCCAAACCCGCAACAGGGTGCTGCAACTCGTCAGAATCTGCTCGCCGAAAGTGAAACGTGGCTGGCCATTTTCGAAAACATCAACACATATCAAAGAGTTGAAAGGCGTAGCGATGCCAATGAGAATTGGACTGGCCGGGAACACACGAATTGGCACTTCTACCAAGCCCTGATTTTCTTACGATCGGCCGTAGCTCGCTCTGAAAAGGAGATGAATATGGCCAGTCAGCTTTCGCGGACAGCGCCTCCGGCCAGGCATGCAAACGTCCAGCCGATTCACGCCACGCCGGAGCTTCCTTCCGCCGTCCCGCTGATGGCGCTTTCGACCGGTTTCTGGGCCTTCAAGACTCTGGCCGCCGCGCACGAGCTGGATCTTTTCAGCCGCCTTGCAGGCGGCGCCAGCGTCACGGTTGCTGAGCTCGCGGAAACGCTTCATCTGCATCCACGGCCGGCCGACATGCTGTTGACCGGCTGTGCTGCACTCGGGCTTCTGGAGAAAACGGACGGTCGTTATCGCAATACGCCGTTAAGCGAAGCCTATCTCGTGCGCGGCAAACCGTATTATTTCGGCGGCTTCGTGCAAATGGCCGACAAGCGGCTCTACGCGGGCTGGGGAAAGCTTGCGGAGGCGCTGCGCACGAACCGGCCAACCACGTGGGATCCGGCCGCGCAATCTTCGATGTTCGACGGCGAGGATCCGACGATGCTGGCACTCTTCTGGGAGGCGATGCATTCGCTTTCCACGATGACCGCGCGCAAGCTCGGCGAAGCGGTGGATTTCCGGCGCTTCCACCGCCTCCTCGACATCGGCGGCGGATCGGGCGCCTACGACATCGAGCTTTGTAAACAGTATGGGGCGCTGCGTGCGACCGTGTTTGACCTGCCGCATGTGGCCGCGATCGCCGCGGGAAAGATTGCCGAGGCCGGCTTGACCAATCGGATCGAGACCGCGGGCGGCAATTTCTTCGAGCAGCTTCCCGGGGGGCACGACGTGCATCTATTGTCGATGATCCTGCATGATTGGGACGAGCCGAAGAACCGCACCCTGCTGCGCCGGTCCTTCGAGGCTTTGCCGAGCGGCGGCGCCGTCGTGATCAGCGAGCTCCTCGTCAATGACGAAAAGACCGGGCCGGCGCCGGCCGCGCTGATGAGCCTCAACATGCTGATCGAGACCGAAGGACGCAACTACACACCGGCCGAATACTCGGCATGGCTCGAGGAAGCCGGCTTCCGGCACATCGAGACGGTCTGGTTCGACGCACCCGCCGCGAACGGCGCCGTGATCGGCCGCAAACCGTAGGGCGTAACAGGATCGAAGCCACGGAGGCAAATCATGCCGCGGATTTCAGCTCGTCTTGCACCCGTGACCGCGTCGGTTATCGCGCTTGCAGCGTTCGCGGCTATGGCTGACGATTCACAGATCGCGCGCGGCAAATATCTCGTGACGATCGGCGGCTGCAACGACTGCCACACGCCGGGATACTTCTTGGGGAAGCCCGACATGTCACGCTTTCTCGGCGGCTCGGACGTGGGGTTCGAGATTCCAGGTCAAGGTGTCTTTGTTGGCTCAAACATCACACCCGACAAAAAGACCGGCATCGGTAGCTGGACCCCGGAGCAGATCGTGAAGGCGATACAGGCCGGCGAACGGCCGGACGGCCGCATCTTGGCGCCGATCATGCCGTGGCACGCCTTTGCGACACTCACACGGGACGACGCCATGGCGATCACGGCTTTTCTGCAAAGTTTGAACCCGGTCAGCAACCAGACCCCCGGTCCGTTCAAACCCGGGGAAAAGGTTTCGACCTTCATGTTCCGGATTTCGCCACCGGGCGAAACCGCGGCGGCTGCGGCCAAGTAGTCTGGGACCGGTCTAAAGCGCGATGAGATTTGGATGAATCGTCATCGCGCTTTAGGTCTTTGTTTGAGCATGATCTTTTCGGAAAACCGCTTCACACTTTTCCGGATCATGCTCTAGGCGCGGAGATCGTCACGATCTCGCCGCGCTCGATGTTGGCGGGCCGCGACGCCGGAGCATCTCGTACCCTGGATGGCGGCTACTCGGCCTTGACGCTGCGTTCTTCGATCACTTTGCGCCACGATGGGATTTCTGCGGCGATCAGGGCCTGAAGTTCCGCGGGAGTACTGGCCTTGGCTTCGACGCCGTAACTGAGAAAGCGGTCCCGCAATGGCGGCATCGCCAGCACCGTGTTGAGCGCCGCATTGAGTTTGCCGATGATATCGGGCGGCGTGCCGGCGGGGGCGAGGATGCCGAACCAGGTTTCGACCGAATAACCCTTGAGGACATTGCCAATCGGCGCCGCGCCTGGCGCAATCGGCGAGGGACCAGGTGACGAAACCCCGAGCAGCTTGGCTTTGCCGGAGCGAATGTGCTCGTTCAACGTGTCGGATGTTGTCGTGAGCAGGATATCTACCTCGCCGGCAAGGATCGCGAGCGTCGTCGGCGCCTGACCGCGGTATGGTACGTGGACCATCTGCAGGCCGGCCTGATTGAGAAACCGCTCGGTGCTCAAATGTCCGAGCGAGCCGGGCCCGGCGGACGCATATAGCAACGGCTTGCTTTGGGCCTTGGCGTAGGCGACGAGCCCGGCGATGTCGTTTACCGGCACCTTTTCGCTTGCCACCAGGACCAGCGGCGCTGTGGACACGAGAGATACCGGCGCAAAGCTCTTCAGCGGATCGAAGTCGACGCCCTTCTGCAGCAACGGGGCGATCGAAATCGGACCATTGTTCGCGAACAGCAGTGTGTAACCATCGGGATCCGACCGGGCCGCCTCGTTGGAACCGGTCGTGCCGGCCGCGCCGCCGCGGTTGTCGATAATGATCGGCTGGCCGAGGATTTTCGCCATCGGCTCCTGCAGCGCGCGCGCCATGATGTCGGTCGACCCGCCGGCGGGATATGGCACGATCAGCCGGATCGAACGTGAAGGATAATTATCAGCTGCAGCCGTCGCGGAAACCAGTGCGACCCCGAATATCAAAGACAGAACTCGCAGTACGTTCACGTCGATTCTCCCTTGCTGTGCTTTTTTAATTGTCTTGTAGATACCCAAGCTCGCGGACGCGGCATCAAGTCATGACGCCGGTCCTGCCTTCCCGAATGCGCCGCCGGCGGCTGCCTGCCCGACCTCACTTGCAGACATGCCGAGCACACGCGCCAGAATCTCATCCCGGTGCTCGCCGACAGAGGGGATGTGCCGCCCGATTGCGATCTGGGCGCCCGACATCCGCCACGGCGCATTGACGCCCCTGAATTCGCCTGCGGCGTCGGCGACCGGCGCGAATACGCCGCGGCTGGCCAGATTCGGATCATCCAGCGTCTGTGCAGGATCGCGAAAGCGGGCGCTTGGGATACCTGCGCGATCGAGAGCGGCCATGCACTCGTCCACCGTATGCTTGCTCGTCCACTTCTCGACAACCTGCATCAGCGCGCTCCAATTCGCGCCGCGCGCCTCAACCGAGGTAAAGCGAGGATCGGACACAAGCTCCGGCAGGCCGGTCAAGTCACGAAGCGCCGCAAAGTTGCGCGCCGAGACCGGAGCGATCAGGACGTCGCCATCTCGTGCACGCACCGGGCCATAGGTCGGCCGTGCCACCGGCGCAGAGAACTGCGCCTCCTGCAGTTCATACACCAGCAGGTTCAGCATGCAGTCCATCAGCACGACATCGACGTGCTGCCCCATCCCCGTGCGCGCCCGTTGCACTATTGCCGTCTGGATCGCCGAGAAGCCGAAGACGCCGCCGAGAATATCGGCGACGAACACCGCTCCTCCGGCCGGCCGGTCGCGATCGCCGGCGTATCGCATCAGCGCGCGGTCGAAGCCGCTCTCGGCATGAACGATCATCGCGTAGGCGGGGCGCTGGGATTGCGGGCCTGTCTGGCCGTAACCGGATATCGAACAATAGATCAGGCGCGGATTGATTTGGCGGAGCGCCTCATATCCAAGGCCGAGGCGCTCCATCACGCCGGGTCGAAAGTTCTCGACCAGAACGTCCGTGCTTTCGACCATGCGATGCAAGAGCTTGATCGCTTCGGGCGACTTGAGGTCGAGCGCAATGCTTTGCTTTCCTGCGTTGAGCTGCCCGAAATAAGCGCTTTGGCCTTCGCGAAGCGGCGCCCGCAGGCGCATTTCTTCGCCTTCGGGAGGCTCGATCTTGATCACTTCGGCGCCGACGTCGGCCAACAGGCGCGCGCAGTAGGGACCGGCCAGCATGATGGAGAAGTCCAGCACGCGGACGCCGTCGAGCGGTGATGGTCGACCTTGCATCATCGGTTTCCTATCGAGGTAAGCCAAGCGCACGCTGGGCGATCAGGGTGCGCTGAATTTCATTAGTTCCGATGCTGATCACCCACATCAGGGAGTGACGCAGGTTCTGCTCGAACCGGCCGTTCTGGATGGCGCCCGGCATCTGCTCCGACAGTGCGCCGCGCATGCCCAGCATGTCGAGCGCGCCTTCGCCAAAGCGCTCCATCAACTCACCGGAGAAGACCTTGCTGATCGCGCCATATTCCGGCGGCGTAACACCGTCTGCCCCAAGTTCTGCGCAATGCATCATCAATTGCCGGCCAATCTCGATCTCGCAGGCAAATGTCGCCATACGGTCGCGAACGATCGGATCGTCACGCAAGTCGGGCCGGGTCATGAGATGCAGGCGCAACTGCTCAAAGGCATGCGCGACTTTCAACACGATGCCGCCGCCGACCAGTCCGCGCTCGAAGGCGAGGGCGCCGGTGAGAACCTTCCATCCCTCGTTTTCGCGACCGACGATGTTCTCCAGCGGCACGCGAACATTGTCGTAGAAGATGTTGGCGAACGATCCGTCGTACATCGTGGTTGCCGGCTGGATCGTGATTCCCGGGGCGTTCATCGGCACGATGAACATGCTGATGCCGGCATGGGGTGGCGTCGCGTTCTTGTCGGTTCGTGCCGCCAGAAACATGTACTTTCCCCACCAGGTCGTGGTCCAGATCTTCTGACCATTGATGACCCAGTGGTCGCCGTCGCGGGTCGCGCTGGTCCGCAGCGCCGCAAGATCCGATCCGGCCTGCGGTTCGCTATAGCCCATGCCATGCATGGCCTCACCGCGCAGGATCTCCGGCAGGTATTTCGTCTGTTGCTCTGATGTGCCGAACATTATCAGGGCGTTGGCCTGAATCGACGCGCCGATACGCGGCGCTTCGCCTTGCTCCATCGTCTCCATGAAAGCGATCTGCTCCAGCGGCGATCGGGCCTGGCCACAGTGTTGTTGCGGCCAACCGAGGCCAATCCATCCGGTAGCACCCACTTCGAGCGCAAATTCGGCATCGAACTCACGCTTTGCGAATGGCTTTGCATCAAAACCGGCCTTCCTGTCTCCCGTCCAGTTTTGCGCAAGCCAGGACCTGACCTGGGCGCGCAGTTCGTTGCCGGCCGGCCCGAGATCATATTGCGGCAACCCCGTGCTGCCACCGTCGAACAAACCGGCGGCGAGGCTTTTCCTGGCATAGGCGGCACCCCCAAGCGCGATCGTGTCCAGATGGACACGCTTGAAGTGACCGGGCGCTTCGTGCTCCTCGGCATAGCCGACAGCACCAAACGTATGCTGCGTTTCCAGCGAAGCGCGGCGCAAGGCCGGGCCGGCGAACGCCATCGCGCAATGCGCGAAATAACGCCACTCGTGGTCGCCCTGGGTCTGTAGCTTGGCCACGTGCTGCAGAATGAGACGCACGCCTTCCAGATCGATGAAACAATTGGCGAGCTTGTGCTGGATCGCCTGAAATCTTCCGATGGGTTGCCCGAACTGGTGTCGCTCCTTGGCGTAAGCCACCGCGAGCTCGAATGCACGACGCGCAGCACCATGCGCTCGTGCCAACAAGGCCGTTCTTGCGATCGACCGGAGATCGCTCAGGCTGATGCCGTTGAAGGAAATAACTCTCGCCGGAACTGCGTTCAGCGCGAGTTCCCAATTGCCCCACGCTCCCATCGCGCGCACAGGCATACGGCGGGCTCCCGGAGCGTCCAGGTCGATGAGAGCGAGCTGCGCCTCGCTAGCCGGGACGAGCAGATGGGTAGCGATTCCGGCCGCCTCGACGAAGCGAAGCGATCCCGTCGCCTTCTCGTTCTGCAGGTTGATCGAGCCGATGCCGGAATCAGCATCGAACGCACCGAAGGAGAACGCGATACGCATCGTTCCCGTGCCGATAGCTTCGAGAATATGGCTTGCATCGGACGATGCATCGGAGAGCACGAGATTGGCGAGTACGGCCGACCACAGGGGAGCGGGACAGGCCGCGCGACCAAGCTCTTCCATCGCCACCAGGATCTCGCGAAGACCTCCTTCGTTTGGACTAGCACCAAGGGCCGTGACCCCTTGCCCGACCAGCCCGGTCCATATCGCAGCGATCGCTTCGGAAGATTCTGTGCCCGGGCCCTGGGCACGCCAATGCTTGTCGAGAAACCCGCGCAGGGAATCGCGAAACATGGCCGCGTCATCGCTTTCGACCCCGGCGACATCCATGGGGCACACTACGCCTGGCCGAATCTCGGCTTCCGTTTCTCCTTGAATGACATCGTTGCCTCTTTGTGATCGGCCGTCTCAAACGTCACCTGCTCGAGCGCC
The DNA here is from genome assembly GCF_029714305.1 of Bradyrhizobium sp. CB3481. Taxonomy (NCBI): domain Bacteria; kingdom Pseudomonadati; phylum Pseudomonadota; class Alphaproteobacteria; order Hyphomicrobiales; family Nitrobacteraceae; genus Bradyrhizobium; species Bradyrhizobium sp. CB3481. The sequence goes on along the minus strand of NZ_CP121647.1, from coordinate 4,832,047 downwards.
ATTGACGCTTCGAGCAGCATGTTCACGCGATCCTTCACGATCTGATTGATCGATAGTTTGGTCCAGCGGATCGCCCAGGTCGGACCGTTCGCGAGCTCGATGGCGATTTCCCGCGCCTTTCTCATGACCTCCGAACGCGGCACCACATGATTGACCAGCCCGATGCGCTCGGCTTCTCCGCCCTTGAGCAGCGTCCCGCGGATGAGGAATTCCTTGGCCTTGTTGATGCCGACGAGCAAGGGCCAGATCACGGTGCCGCCATCTCCGGCAACCAGCCCGACCCGCGAGACATGCGTGTCGCCGATGCGCGCGTCCTCGGCCATGACTGTTATGTCGCAGAGCAACGCGTGGGTTGCCGCCAGGCCAATCGCGTCGCCGTTGATGGCCGCGATGATGGGCTTGTCGAGCTCCAGCTGCCGGGTGACGCCACGCCGGCTAATCATGGGATCGTGGACCTCGCCTTCCTCCAGAACGTCGCCGCCCGGGCGCTCCGACATCGCCTTGACGTCTCCCCCGACGCTGAAGAAGTCGCCTGAGCCCGTCAGCACGACGACGTTGACGGCATGATCATCTGCGAGGTCGTCCCATATGGTCCGCAGCTCGCGGATCAGCTTTTGATTGATGGCGTTCCGCGCCTGTGGCCGGTTCAGCGTGACCGTCGCGACCTTGTCGGCCACTTCTACTTGCAGACATTCATACTTCGCATAACCCGACACGCCAACCTCCCTTGCTTTCGTTGTTCGACATGGACCGGACGCCTCTTACGGGCGCATACCCGGCCGGATTTCCGCCAGCGCGACATGAAGCGACATGGCGCCCGGATCCTGTTCCAGCATCTTCTGCACGGCTTCCAGATGCGCGCGCATCAACCGGCCCGCCAGCGACGCGTCTTTCCCGGCTATTGCCGACACGAGCTGGCGCCGTCTTTCCGCCAGCCGGCTCATCGCGACCCCGCTTGAAGCGACCTTCGCATAGACAAAGCGCATGTGAATTTCGGTGACGGAATCCATGATCATCGCGATGACCTTGTTTCGCGTCGAATTGCCAAGCAGCTTGTAGAACTCTCGCGAACATTCGACGCGGTCCAGCAATCTGCCTTCCTTCGTAGCCAGCTCGGTCCGCTGAATATTGGTTTCGAGCGCATCGAGGTCGGACTGGCGCGCGTTGGCGCATGCGAGCCCGACGACCAGATCAAGTACGTAAACGCGTGCCTCAGACAGCTCCCGGATCGAAATCGTTCCGAGGCTCAACATGTCGCGCATGACATCGTTCATGCGGCTGGTGTCGCCTTCCTGGATGAAAGCGCCACCTTTGACGCCCTTCAGCAATCGCAGCACACCCGCCATCTCAAGGCTGCGCAGCGCCTCTCTCAGGACATTGCGGCTTACGCCAAGCTGCTGGGCGAGATCGCGCTCCGGAGGCAGCTTGTCGCCGGGCTTGAGCACGCCCAGAGCAAGCTGCTCGCGAATGCGCTCGCAAATCTCCTCGAACGCCCGCCTGGTATGTATCGGCCGAAATTTGGGAACGGGTGCCGCGGTGGCTGCGGCCCGTTGGTCGCCGGGACGCTCTCGTCTCTTGGCGGAGGCGCCTGGATGCCGGGCGCCGGGGCGGGGGCTTGACTTGGTGCTCATGGGATGAATTATTAAATGGATCACCCATTCAATGGAAGTCCTTTTTGGCTGTCCGGCGGAGAAATATTCGAGGGTCCCATGAGCTTTTCCGAAGAGCAGCTCGCGTTCCGCGACAGCGTCCGCAAGATGGCCGCCAAGCACGTGGCGCCGATCGCCGCGGAAATTGACGAAACCGATCGCTTTCCAACCGAGCTCGTGGAGCTGTTTGGTGAAATGGGATTGATGCAGCTTTGGGTGCCGGAGCGCTATGGCGGTCCGAATGGCAACCTCACCATGGCCTGCATCGCCCGCGAGGAAATCTCGAAGATTTCGCCCGCTTGCGCATCGATCGCGGCGCTCAACACGATGTTCATCATGCCGCTTCTTCATTTTGGCTCGGAGGAGCAGCGGCAGAAATACCTGCCGATCATCGCCAAGGGCGGCGTCGTCACCGCGATCGCAATTTCCGAGCCGCAGGCCGGCTCCGACGTCGCCGCGATCAATACCCGCGCCCGCAGGGACGGCGAGTGCTATGTTCTCAACGGCCGCAAGCAGTGGTGCAGCTACGGCGTTGTTGCCGACTACATCGTCGTGATGGCGCGGACGAGCGATGGTGAAGGGGCAGACGGCATCAGTGCTTTCATCGTGGAGCCGAAGAAGATGGCGGGTGTTTCGTTCGGACGCCACGAGCGCAAGATGGGCTTTCGCGGTGCCCCCAATACGCCGATCTTCTTCGACAACGTCCGCATTCCGGCCGAAAACCTCATCGGAGAGGAGGGCAAGGGATTTCGCGCCTCCATGCGTGCGCTCGATCTCAATCGTCCGACGATCGGGGCACAATCGGTTGGACTAGCGCAGGGCGCGCTCGACGCCTGTATCGCCTATGCGAAGGAACGAAAGCAGTTCAAGAAAGCAATTTCCGAGTTCCAGGGCGTCCAGTTCATGCTTGCGGACATGGCCATGCAGATCGAAGCGGCGCGCGCATTGGTCTACGAATGTGCCCGCGCGGGCGATGCCGCCGACTGGAAGCGCCTGAACGTCCTGGCCAGCATGGCCAAGTGCATCGGCAGCGACATGGCTATGAAGGTTACGACCGATGCCGTTCAGATATTCGGAGGCTACGGCTATACCATGGACTATCCCGTCGAACGCATGATGCGCGATGCCAAGCTGACCCAGATCTTCGAAGGTACCAACCAGATACAGCGATTGGTGATCGCCCGGGAACTGTTGCGCTAGTCTAGACGGGAATGCCGCAAACCCAGGTCCACCCTACGGTGCATGGGGTTGTTTTCGATATTTTGCGTGCGGGCCGGCGGTGAGGGGCATCTGCGCGGCTTCCGCCACGCCCCAAATGCAAAACCCTCTCCCGAACGGGAGAGGGTTGCGTGGGGTCGTCCGAGGTCGGGATGCTCAGGTCTTCTTCAGCATCGGGCATACGCTCTTCTCGAGCGGGATGAAGGCTTCCGCGGCCGGGATCGTGGCGACGAGGTTGTAGTAGTCCCACGGATACTTCGAATCCTGCGGCTTCTTCACCTCGAACAGATAGGCCGGATGGATCTTGCGGCCATCGGCGCGGACCGAGCCCTTGCCGAACAAGGGATCGTCGGTCGGCATCTCCTTCATCTTGGCGACCACGGCGCGGCCGTCATGCGGATTGCCGCCGAGCGCTTCCAGCGCCTTGAAGTAATGGATCAGCGAGGAATAGACGCCGGCCTGCACCATGGTCGGCGGTCCCTTCTTGTGCTTCTCGACGAAGCGCTTTGAGAAGGCGCGGGTCTGGTCGTTCATGTCCCAGTAGAAGGTCTCGGTGAAGTTGAGGCCCTGGGCGACCTTGAGGCCGAGGGCGTGAACGTCGGTGATGAACATCAGCATGCCCGCGAGCTTCTGGCCGCCGGAGACGATGCCGAACTCCGCCGCCTGCTTGATCGAGTTCGTCGTGTCGCCGCCGGCATTGGCGAGCCCGATGATCTTGGCCTTCGAGCTTTGCGCCTGCAGCAGGAACGAGGAGAAGTCGGCATTGTTGAGCGGATGCTTGACGCCGCCGAGCACCTTGCCGCCATTCGCGATGACGACAGCGGCGGTGTCGCGCTCCAGCGCATGGCCGAAGGCGTAATCGGCGGTGAGGAAGAACCAGCTGTCGCCGCCGGATTTCACCAGCGCCTTGCCGGTGCCGTTGGCGAGCATCCAGGTGTCATAGACCCAGTGGATGGTGTTCGGCGAACACTGCGCACCGGTGAGGTCGGATGAGGCCGAGCCGGAATTCAAATTAACGACGTTCTTTTCCTTGGCGAGGTTGGCGATGGCAAGGCCGACGCCGGAGCTCGCAAGATCAACGAACACGTCGACCTTCTCGACATCGATCCACTGCTTGCCGATATTGGTGCCGACGTCGGGCTTGTTCTGGTGGTCGGCCGAGATCAGATCGATCTTCCAGCCCTTGGCGAGTAATCCGGAATCCTCGATCGCCATCTGCGCGGCGATGGTCGAGCCGGGGCCGCCGATATCAGCGTAGAGACCGGACTGGTCCCCGAGGCTTCCGATCTTCACGACCTTGTCGAGCGTTTGCGCAAATGCGCCGCTGGCAAATACCAGGCTCGTGCTCATGACCAATGCTGCAATGGATCGCTTCATCACTCCTCCAGAAATCGTTTTTTGGACGTTTGTTGAAATAGCAGAGCCATTATGGCGGGCCTTGCGACAGCCGCCTAGCCGTTGCGGCCAAACGTCATGCTGCGAATATTCCGCGGCGCGGCCAATCGCGCGGGGACATCAGACGATGTGAGGGAATGTGCGCGTCAGCGCCAGAGCATGCGAATGCTGACGTAGACGACGGCCAGACAAATAAAGATCAGCGCCACCGGCAGGCGCGGCTTTGCCGTCGCATTCGGCGCGGTTTGCTTCGGCCGTGCCGGTGGGCGGCGGAATGCAGTGACGTTGCCCTTGTCCTTGGGCGGCTCGCTGGCGCGGGAAGGGATCTGCGGCGGCGTTCCGCTGCCGCCCATCTCCGCATAGTAGCGCTTGTACATGAGCTGGATGGTGGCTTCGGAAGCGTCCGCCTCGGTCTGGCTGGCCAGCATCTGCCGGTAGCTTTCGAGAAAGCTCTGCGCCTCCGGAGGCAGGGCGGAAAACCCGTTCAGCTTGGCCATCATTTTCCAGGTCGCAAAATCTGCCCTCGCACGTGTATCGGCGCGTCGTGCAATCAACATATCGGCAGCTTTTGTTGGCATGGTCCGGGCGGGTTCTTCCCTGCGTCGTTTCTATCTGAAATTTAGGCGTTGCCGGTGATGAAGAGAAGGGCGGAGATCACATAGCCGGTCAGTGTCCGCAGTATCGCCGAAATAACATCAAGATTTAGGCCGAGCTGCGCGCCGATCACCGGAAGCAGGATGAGAAGTCCGAGCAGGATCAGCATTCCATAGGGTTCCAGCCGTGATAGCGGGTAAGCGAGCACCCGCGGCAGCAGCCCGACGGCCACCCGGCCACCATCCAGCGGCGGGATCGGCATCATGTTGAAGATCGCCAGCACAATATTGATCAGGAAAGCATTTTTCAGGTTGTCCGCGGTCCATCTGGCGGCCTCGGCCGGCACCAAGGGCAGGGCGTGGAAGGCAAACGCCGCGATAACAGCCAGGATGATGTTGGTGGCAGGGCCGGCGAGCGCCACCCAGACCATGTCGAGCCTGGGATGGTTAAGGTTCCGGAAATTCACCGGGACCGGCTTGGCATAGCCGAACAGGAACGGGGAATGCGACAACAGCAGAACGCCCGGCAGAATCACCGTCCCGAACGGATCGATATGCTTGATCGGGTTGAAGCTAACCCGGCCGAGCTGCCAGGCGGTATTGTCGCCGAGCTTGTATGCCACAAAGCCGTGGGCGGCCTCGTGGAAGGTGATGGCGATGAGAAGGGGGAGGATCCAGACGGAGATGTCGTACAGCGAGATGTTCAAACGGCATGCCCCGGTTTGCGCTTCGAGGCCGCCAACCTAGCACGCCTGCCTTACTGGGGAACCGTCTCCTGATATTGCGGTAAATCATCATCGAGCCGCACCCAGGCGATCTTTTCCGAGACCCAGATGTGTTCGGTCGGGGCAAAGGCGTTGCGGTCGTCGAACGTCGCCAGCGCGACGCCGATCGCGGTGCCGTTGGTGCGCCGGGAAAACAGCCTTGTGCCGCAGACCTTGCAGAACACCCGGTCGACTGCCTCGGAGGAGGGATAGCGCCCGGTCTCTCCCTCGACCGTCAGCGCGCGCTGGTCGAACAGCGCACGGGCAAAGAACGGCGAGCCCATCGCCTTCTGGCAGTTGCGGCAATGGCAGATCCGGATATTCAGCGGCTCGCCTTCGGCCTTGAAGCGGACTGCGCCGCAGAAACAACCGCCTTCCCGGATCGTGCCCATTTCAGTACGTCGCCCGGCCGCCGGAAATGTCGAACACTGCGCCAGTCGAGAAGGCGCAATCCTCCGACGCCAGCCACGCCACCATCGCTGCGAGCTCCTCGACCAGGACAAAGCGGTTCTTTGGAATCTTCGACAGCATGAAATCGATGTGCTGCTGCGTCAGCTGATCGAAGATCGCGGTTTTCGCCGCTGCTGGCGTCACCGCGTTGACGAGGATGTCGTGCTGCGCAAGCTCCTTGCCGAGCGATTTGGTCAGCGCGATCAGGCCGGCCTTTGAGGCGGAATAATGCGCGGCGTTCGGGTTGCCTTCCTTGCCGGCGATCGAGGCAATGTTGACGATGCGGCCGTATTTCTGCCGGATCATCGCGGGCACGACTGCCTTGCAGCAGATGAAGGGACCGTCGAGATTGATACGTAGCACCTTGCGCCATTCGTCGAGATCGGTTTCCCAAACCGTGGCATTGACACCGGCGATGCCGGCATTGTTGACGAGGATATCGATCTTGCCGAACGCCTTCAGCGTCTCGTCGCGGGTCTTCTCGACGGCGGCGAGATCCGAGACGTCGACCTTGAAGGCCGAGACGGCAGGGCCGATTTCCCTGGCGGTCTTTTCAGCCAGCGGCAGGTCAAAATCCCAGATCGCGACCTTCGCGCCGGATGCGATGAATCGCTCGGCGATGGCGCGGCCAAACCCCTGCGCCCCGCCGGTGACGACGGCGCAGCGGCCGTTGAGATCGATCTTGTTCATGGAGTTTTTCCTCTCGAACCCTGCTTCGCGAATGGTCTGCTCCCTCGCCCCGCTCTTCGCGGGGAGAGGTTAAGGTCACAACGTCCAGCCGCCGTCGATGAGGTGTGCGACGCCGGTGGTGAAGGCGCTTTCGTCGCTGGCGAGATAGACCGCGAGCGCGGCGATTTCCTCCGCGGTGCCGAGCCGTCCCATTGGCTGCCGTGCGATGAACATCTCGCGTCCGTTCGGGCCGGCGGCCGCAGCGCGCTCCAGCATCGAGGGCGTCTCGACGGTGCCGGGGCAGATGCAGTTGCAGCGGATGCCCTTGCCAATGAAGTCGGTGGCAACCGAGCGCGTCAGCGCCGCGACCGCAGCCTTGGTCGCGGCGTAGACGTAACGGTTCGGCGCCGCCTTGAACACGCCGGCGGCGGAAGAGATGTTCACGATCGTGCCTCGGCCGTTGCTCAGCATATCAGGCAGGAACGCGCGGATGGTGCGGTGCATCGACTTGACGTTGAGGTCGAACGAGAAATCAAAATCGTCATCGGAACAGTCGAGTATCGTGCCGTGATGCACGAAGCCGGCGGCATTGAGCAGGATGTCGGTCTTGCCGGCGCGCTTGGCCATCGCGGCGACCGCCGTCGTGTCGCGCACGTCGAGCTTCGCGACTTCCGCAATCCCTTCGCTCTTCAGCGGGGCAAGCTTGGCTTCGTCGATATCGGTGGCGAACACCGTCGCGCCTTCGCGCGCAAAAGCAACCGCACAGGCGCGGCCGATTCCAACGGCGGCGGCGGTGACAAAGGCGCGCTTGCCCTTCAGGCGGTCTGACATGGTTTCTCCTAGAATCTGGATCGAATGCTTGTTGTCGTCATTGCGAGCGAAGCGAAGCAATCCATTTCACCGCAGAACGGAAAGAATGGATTGCTTCGTCGCAATGACGGCTCGGGTTCAATGATTATCCCGCGCCACGCCGACCGTGCCGGCGATATTCTGATAGCGCGTGGCAAGCTCCATGCAGGCGCCGGTGGCCTGCTGGCCGACGGTCGAGCGATAGACCTCCTGCCACGGCGTCTGGTTGGCCGGGTAGGGGAAGCCGCCCTTGGCTTTCAGCTCAGTGCGGCGCTTCTTCAATTCATCGCTTGATATCAGGATGTTGGCGTCGCCGGTGTTGAGGTCGATGCGAACCTTGTCGCCGGTCTGCAGGATCGCGAGCCCGCCATCGGCGGCGGCCTCCGGCGAGGCGTTGAGGATCGACGGCGAACCCGAGGTGCCCGACTGCCGGCCGTCGCCGATGCAGGGCAGTGAGAGGATGCCGCGTTTGATGAGCGCGGCCGGCGGCTGCATGTTCACGACCTCGGCGCCGCCGGGATAGCCAATCGGCCCGGTGCCGCGGATGAACAGCACGCAGTGTTCGTCGATGTTGAGCGCGGCATCGTCGATCCGTTCGTGATAGTCCTCAGGCCCCTCGAACACGATCGCCCGTCCCTCGAACGCGTTGGGGTCCTTGGGGTTGTTCAGATAGCGCTCGCGGAACTCCTTGGAGATCACGCTAGTTTTCATGATCGCGGAATCAAAGAGATTGCCGCGCAGCACCAGGAAGCCGGCGTCCTTCACCAGCGGCTTATCGTAGCTCCAGATCACGTCGCCATCGGGCTTGGGCGCTGTGCTGCAGTTCTCGCCGATGCTGCGGCCATTGACTGTGATGGCGTCTTCGTGGATGCGCTTCTGCGTCATCAGTTCGCGCACCACCGCCGGCACGCCGCCGGCGCGATGAAATTCCTCGCCGAGGTAGAAGCCGGCGGGCTGCATGTTCACCAGCAGCGGAATGTCGTGGCCGTGCTTCTGCCAGTCGTCGATCGAGAGCTCGACGCCGATATGCCGCGCCAGCGCGTTGATATGGATCGGCGCATTGGTGGAGCCGCCGATCGCCGAATTCACCGCGATGCAGTTCTCGAACGCCTTGCGGGTCAGGATGTCAGAGGGCTTGAGATCCTCCCACACCATCTCGACGATCCGCTTTCCCGTCTCATAGGCGATCTGGCCGCGCTCGCGGTAGGGCGCGGGGATCGCCGCGCAGCCCGGCAGCGACATGCCGAGCGCCTCGGCGAGCGAGTTCATAGTCGAGGCGGTGCCCATGGTGTTGCAATGGCCGACCGACGGCGCGGAGGAGGCCACGATCTCGATGAATTCGTTGTAGTCGATCTCGCCAGCGGCAAGCCGCTCGCGCTGTTTCCAGACGATGGTGCCGGACCCGGTGCGCTCGCCATTGAACCAGCCGTTGAGCATCGGGCCGCCCGATAGCACGATGGCGGGCAGGTTGACGGTCGCCGCCGCCATCAGACAGGCCGGCGTGGTCTTGTCGCAGCCGGTGGTCAGCACCACACCATCGAGTGGGTAGCCGAACAGGACTTCGACCAGGCCGAGATAGGCGAGGTTGCGGTCGAGCGCCGCCGTCGGCCGCTTTCCGGTCTCCTGGATCGGGTGGGTCGGAAACTCCATCGCGATACCGCCGGCCGCGCGGATGCCTTCGCGCACCCGGTGCGCCAGTTCGAGGTGGTGGCGGTTGCATGGCGAAAGGTCGTTGCCGGTCTGGGCGATGCCGATGATCGGCTTGCCAGATTGCAATTCTTCACGCGTCAGGCCGTAGTTCAGGTAGCGCTCAAGGTAGAGCGCCGTCATGCCCGGGTTATGCGGGTTGTCGAACCATTCGAGGGAACGGAGCCTGCGGCCCTTGCCGTTGGTCGGGGCCTTGCTGTCGCTTTTTTTCATTGGATTCCTCCCGCACTGCAAATCGGTAGCGGCTTAGAACATGGGGCAGTCTTTGCACCATGCTGAAAATTTCTTCCGCTGCAACGCGGCCGCCGCGCCAATTCGAATTTTGTGGATGCGATCTTAATCTGGCACAAAAGATAGCGCTACCATTTTTTGCCGCACCACTGCCCGGGCTTAAGGACCGGCGCGTCAGATATTCGTGGGCGTCGAGCTTTCGCGGACCATCAATTGAAAGCCAAGGTCGATCACCGGCTCCTGCGGACGACGGCCCTCGATCGCGTCGATCACCATGGTGACAGCGTGCCGTCCCATTTCGTAACGGTTGGTCCGTACGCTGCTGAGCGACGGGACGGCGGCGGCGGCAAATTCCAGATCGTTGAACCCGACGATGGCAACATCGTGCGGTACCACGATCTGCCGGCGCTGACATTCGAACAATGACCCGAGCGCCAGGTCGTCGTTGACGCAGAAGACGGCATCGATATCGGGCGCCTGTGCGAGCAGATCGGTGAACAGCGTCCCGCCGAGCGTGACAGTGGTCGGCACCGACGTGGTGACGACGAGGCTGGGGTCGAACAGCGATGCCCCCTTCATGGCATCACGATACCCGTCGAGCCGCCGCTGCACGCGTGGGTCCATGCGCGCGCCGAGAAAACCGATCCGTCGGCGCCCCTGTTCGAGGATGTGCGAAATTGCCGAAAATGCCGCATCATAGTGCGAGAAGCCGACCATCATGTCGACGGGACTGTCGCCGATCTCCATGATCTGCGTGACCGGGCAATTCATGGACTCCAGGACCTTGCGTGATTCCGCGGTCTGATTGATCCCGGTGACGATCAAGCCTGCAGGCTTCTGAGCCCGGAACAGGCGCAACAGCTTTTCCTCCTGCAGGATGCTGTAGCGCGTATTGGCAAGCTGGATGGTGTAGCGGCTACCTTCGGAAGAATCATAGATGCCGCGCAACACGTCGGCGAATACGTTGTTGGTGAGCGAAGGTATCACGACGCCGATGACTTCGGTGCGGTGGGAGGCGAGGGCGCGCGCAGCGAGGTTGGGCACGTAGCCCAGTTCCTTCACCGCGCTGTCGACGCGTTCCCGCTTGGCCAGCGACAGCGCTTCGGGGTTCCTGAAAAAGCGCGATGCCGTAATGGGACTGACGCCAGCGAGCTTGGCGACTTCGGTGAGGCGGATTTTGCCAGACTTTGTCTGTTTTCGTCCCATCTTGCGCTCATATCATACCAGATTAGACGTTTGAACAATTATTGACAGCGCTACCATCGGATTGCTAAAAACCGCCAAACTGCGGATGATAGTGCCCGTTGAATTCGGCTTCCGGGCGTTAAAGTCGAAAAGACAGCAAGGTGCCGCTGCCCGCTTGCGGTGCCAATAACAGAAAATGAGGGGAGTGGATTCGATGTCGTCGGTACAGATTCGCGACGTGCGCAAGTCGTTCGGTAATTTTGAAGTTTTGCACGGCGTGTCGATTCCGATCGAGGACGGCGAATTCGTCGTGCTGGTTGGCCCCTCCGGCTGCGGCAAGTCGACTCTGCTGCGCATGCTGGCGGGTCTTGAAAACATCACCTCGGGCACGATCTCGATCGGCGATCGCGTGGTCAACAATGTCCAGCCGAAAGAGCGCGACATTGCGATGGTGTTTCAGAACTACGCGCTCTATCCGCACATGACGGTCGCCGACAATATGGGCTTCTCGCTCAAGCTGCGCGGCGCCAAGCAGGAAGAAATCGGCAGCCGCGTCAAGCGCGCCGCCGAAATTCTGGCGTTGACGCCGCTACTTGAGCGTTATCCGCGCCAACTCTCCGGCGGCCAGCGCCAGCGCGTCGCCATGGGCCGCGCCATCGTGCGCGATCCGCAGGTGTTCCTGTTCGACGAGCCGCTGTCGAACCTCGACGCCAAGCTGCGCGTCGCCATGCGCACCGAGATCAAGGAGCTGCATCAGCGGCTGAAGACCACCACCGTCTACGTCACCCATGACCAGATCGAGGCCATGACGATGGCCGACAAGATCGTGGTGATGCATGACGGCATCGTCGAGCAGATGGGCACGCCGCTCGAACTCTACGACAAGCCGGACAATCAATTCGTTGCCGGCTTCATTGGCTCGCCGGCGATGAATTTCCTCAACGGCAAGCTGAAGGTGAACGGCGCGGCCACGTTCGAGGGGCCGAACGGCGTCGCGTTGCCGCTGAAGACGGCGCCGAGCAACTCGGACGGCAAGCCGGTGGTCTATGGCGTGCGGCCGGAACACTTCACCATTGCCGATGACGGCGCGGAAGCCGAGATTATCGTTGTCGAGCCGACCGGCTCGGAAACCCAGGTGTTCGCCAAGCTGGGCGGCGAGCAGGTCGTCGCCGTGTTCCGCGAGCGCCACCAATTCAGTCCGGGCGACAAGGTGCGGCTCAAGCCGGATCCGTCGCTCGTGCACTTGTTCGACGAGGCGACAGGGAAGCGACTGAATGGCTGAAAATAACTGAAGTGGCTGAGCAATAACTAAAAAATATTCAAAGGGAGGATGGACTATGGAAGATTTTACCCGCCGCTCTCTGCTTAAGGGCGGCACGGCGCTTGCTGCCGCCGGCGCGCTGACCGGGCCGGCACTGTTCGATTTCGCCAGGGCCTGGGCGCAGACCGCGCCCTGGAAAGCAGAATCCGGCGCCAAGCTGACGGTGATGCGCTGGAAGCGCTTCGTGCCAGCAGAGGATGATGCCTTCAACGCCATGGTCGCCGCGTTCCAATCCGCGACCGGCACGCAGATGAACGTGTTCAGCGAGGCCTTCGAGGACGTGCAGCCGAAGGCGTCGGTGTCAGCCAATACGGGTTCTGGCCTCGACCTGGTCTGGGGCCTGCACACGCTGCCGCAACTGTTCCCGACCAAAGTCTTGAAGATGAACGACGTCGCCGATTACCTCGGCAAGAAGTACGGCGGATGGACTGACGCGGCGGCCCTGACCTGCAAGCAGGGCAACGACTGGCTTGGAATCCCGGTGGCCACCATCGGCGGCTACATGACCTACCGCAAGTCGGCGGTCGAGAAGGCGGGCTTCAAGGAGTTCCCGAAGGATTTTCCGGGTTTCCTTGAGCTGTGCAAGGCGCTGAAGAAGAACAACACGCCCGCCGGCTTCGCGCTCGGCCACGCCTCCGGCGACGCCAATGGCTGGCTGCATTGGCTGCTGTGGGGCCACAACGCCTGGACCGTCGACAAGGACGACAAGGTCATCATCAACTCGCCGGAGACGGCGAAGGCACTGGAATACTGCAAGGCGCTTTCCGAAACCTTCATTCCGGGCACGGCGTCGTGGAACGACTCCTCCAACAATAAGGCATTCCTCGCCGGCGAATTGTACTGCACCTCCAACGGTATTTCGATCTACGTGGCGGCCAAGGACGACCCAACCAAGAAGGAGCTGACCGAGGATACCTATCACGCGCTGTGGCCTGTGGGTCCGATCGGCAAGCCGACGGAGCTGCAGCTCACGGTTCCAATCCTGGCGTTCAACTTCACCAAGTATCCGAACGCCGCGAAAGCCTTCGTCGCCTTCATGCTGGAGAAGGAAAACTACGACAAGTGGCTGACCGGTTCGCGGGGCTATCTGACCCACACGCTGAATTCCTATGACAACTCGCCGGTGTGGACGGCGGACCCGAAGAACACCGTGTTCCGCGAGGCCTCCAAGCGCGCGCTGCCGGCCTCTGGCATCGGCAAGGTCGGCGAGAAGGCGGCGACCGCGATCGCCGACTTCATCGTGGTCGACATGTTCGCGAACTACGCCACCGGCGCAAAGGATGCCAAGACCGCCATGGCGGAAGCCGAGCGGCAGCTAAAGCGCATCTATCGCTAAGATGTGAAAGGGGGCGGCGGCTCGTCCGCCGCCCGTTTGACTTAGGCTAACGGGTACACCGCCCAGAGTATCGCCAGGATTGGCTGGCCCAAGGAAACGGCCCAAGGAAACTGGCCCATGGCTGACATCGTACTCACGCCGGCAAAAGCCAAATCCCAGATCCGCGAAGCGACGTCGTGGGACCAGCTCAAGCACAACAACAATTGGCTCGGCTTCTGGTTCATGGTGCCGGCGATGGCGTTCCTGATCCTGTTCCTGGCTTATCCGCTGGGCCTGGGCGTCTGGCTGTCCTTCACCGACACCAAGATCGGCAGGGTCGGGCAATATATCGGCGCCGAGAACTACGAATGGCTGTGGGACGATGCGGTCTTCTGGCTCTCGGTGTTAAACACACTGCTCTATACATTCGTCGCCAGCGCCTTCAAGTTCGGCATCGGTCTCTATCTCGCGCTGCTGCTGAACGAGAACATGCCGTTCAAGGCGATGTTGCGCGCAATGGTGCTGATCCCGTTCATCGTGCCGACCGTGTTGTCTGCACTGGCGTTCTGGTGGATCTTCGACTCGCAGTTTTCGATCATCTCCTGGTCGCTCAAGCACCTTGGTATCATCAGCCAGAACATCAATTTCCTTGGTGACACCACCTGGGCGCGGATCTGCGTGATCTTCGCCAATATTTGGCGCGGCGTGCCGTTCGTGGCGATCACGCTGCTCGCCGGCCTGCAGACGGTGTCGCCCTCGCTGTATGAGGCAGCGACGCTCGACGGCGCGTCGCGCTGGCAGATGTTCCGCCACATCACCTATCCCTTGCTCACGCCGATCATCGCTGTTGTGATGACCTTCTCGGTGCTGTTCACCTTCACCGACTTCCAGCTGATCTGGGCGATGACCCGCGGCGGCCCCGTCAACGCCACCCACCTGATGGCGACGCTGTCCTATCAGCGCGCGATCATCGGCGGCCAGCTCGGCGAAGGCGCGGCGATCGCGAGCGCCATGATCCCGTTCCTGCTCGGTGCCATCATGATTTCCTGGTTTGGGTTGCAGCGCCGCAAGTGGCAGCAGGGAGAGAGCAATGACTAATTCCATTGCTCTCCGTGTCCCGGGCCCAGCGCGTCACGATAAGCGCGTTCACGCGCGTCTTCGACGCGCTATGGTGATGCGCTGCAGAACCGGGACCCATAACAGGGTAGCTAGCGTCGAAATGGGTCCCGCATCTGCGGTGCACCGCTTCGCGCTGCACCGCGCGCGGGACACGAGGGTTGTGCGATGACTGATCTCCCGACCACGCACGTCAACCTCAAGGGTGTGCTGACGTCTTCCGCAAGGGAGGACCACAGCGAGGGCATGAGCTATCTGCAGTCGGTGCCGCGCCGGATAGTGACGCTGTATCTGCCGCTGTCGATCATCGTGTTCGTGCTGCTGTTCCCGTTCTACTGGATGGCGCTCACCGCCGTGAAGCCGGACGCGCAGCTGCTGGACATGGAGACCTATTCTCCGTTCTGGACCTGGAATCCGACGTTCAAGCATTTTTACAAGCTGCTGTTCGAAAGCCACTATCCGATGTGGCTGTGGAACACGATGTACGTCGCGGTTTGCGCCACCGTGTTGTCGATCATTGCCAGCGTGCTGGCGGCCTATGCCATCGTGCGGCTGCGCTACAAGGGCGCTAACCTCGTCGGCGGCCTTATCTTCCTCGCCTACCTCGTGCCGCCGTCGATCCTGTTCATTCCGCTCGCCACCGTCGTGTTCCAGTACGGCCTGTTCGACTCGCCGCTGGCGCTGATCCTGACCTATCCGACCATCCTGATCCCGTTCTCGACCTGGCTGTTGATGGGCTACTTCAAGACCATCCCGTTCGAACTGGAGGAATGCGCGCTGATCGACGGCGCGAGCCGCTGGCAGATCCTGGTCAAGATCGTGCTACCGCTCGCCATTCCCGGCCTGATCTCGGCGTTCATCTTCTGCTTCACGCTGTGCTGGAACGAGTTCATTTACGCGCTCACTTTCCTGCAATCGGTGCAGAACAAGACCGTGCCGGTCGCAATCGTCAACGAGTTCGTCGATGGCGACGTCTATCGCTGGGGCTCGCTGATGGCGGGCGCGCTGGCCGGTTCGCTGCCGTTGGTTATCCTCTACGCCTTCTTCGTCGAACATTATGTGTCGGCCATGACGGGAGCCGTGAAAGAGTAAGCGGGCCGCACCAATAATCACTGAAACCATCGCTGTCGTCGCTGCGAAAGCAGGGATCCATAACACCGACGGCAATTGTTGAAACGAAGCCGTCGACCATCTTGCTTTGACAGCCACGGCCGCGGCGTATGGGTCGCGGCTCAAGGCCGGGACGACGAATAAAAATAAGGAGACGGTCTTGCACATTCTGATTCTCGGCGCCGCCGGCATGGTAGGCCGCAAGCTGACCGAACGGCTGCTCCGCGAGGGCCGCCTCGGCAAGCACGAAATCACCCGCATGACGCTGCAGGACGTGGTGGCGCCCTCCAAGCCTGCCAATGCCGCAATCCCGATTGAAGTCGTGGCGTCCGACTTTGCCGATCCGGGCGCAGCGGAGCCGTTGATCGCCCATCGGCCGGAGGTGATCTTCCATCTCGCCGCGATCGTCTCCGGCGAGGCCGAGGCCGAGTTCGACAAGGGCTACCGGATCAATCTCGACGGCACGCGCTATCTGATCGACGTGATCCGCCATGCCGGTGGCGGCTACAAGCCGCGGCTGGTGTTCACGTCGTCGATCGCGGTGTTCGGTGCGCCGTTCCCGGAAAAGATCGGCGACGAATTCTTCCACACGCCGCTGACGAGCTACGGCACGCAGAAGTCAATCTGCGAACTCCTGATCAACGATTATACCCGCAAGGGCCTGCTCGACGGCATCTCGATCCGTCTGCCGACGATCTGCGTGCGGCCCGGCCGGCCGAACAAGGCGGCGTCCGGCTTCTTTTCCAACATCATCCGCGAGCCGCTGGCGGGCGAGGAGGCGGTGCTGCCGGTCTCCGAGGACGTCCGGCACTGGCATGCCTCGCCGAAATCGGCGGTCGGCTTCCTGGTCCATGCCGGCACCATGGACCTCAATGCGATGGGGCCGCGGCGCAACCTCAGCATGCCGGGCCTGTCGGTGACCGTCGGCGAACAGATCGCCGCGCTCGAGCGCGTCGCCGGCAAGAACGTTACCGCGCGCATCAAGCGGGTGCCAGATCCGACGATCGTCGGCATCGTCTCCGGCTGGCCGCGTGATTTCGTCACCGACCGCGCGCTTAAGCTCGGCTTCACCACCGCCGAGAAGACGTTTGACGATATCATCCGGATCCACATCGAGGATGAGCTCGGCGGCAAGTTCGCGGCCTGAGGTGATCTCACGCCGGTTCGCACGGATGCGGTCATGAGCAGGGTAGCCAGCATCGGCGAGTGCATGGTGGAGCTGAAACAGGCTGATGGTGGCCTGTTCTCGCGCGGCTATGGCGGCGACACGCTCAACACCGCCGTCTATCTCGCGCGCCTTGGCGTCGGTGTCGACTACATCACCGCGCTCGGCGACGATGCCTTGAGTGATGAGATGATCGCCGGCTGGGCGGCGGAGCGGGTTGGAACCGGGCGGGTGCTGCGGCTGGCGGGAAAGTTGCCTGGCCTCTACATGATCCAGACCGACGACAAGGGCGAGCGGCGCTTCTTCCATTGGCGAGACAGCGCGGCCGCGCGCAGCCTGATGGATCTGCCGCAGACGCCCGAGATCCTCGATGTGCTCTCGACCTATGATGTGATCTATCTCTCGGCGATCACGCTCTCGCTGTATGGCGCGGCGGGAAGGTCAAGACTGTTCTCAGCCCTGAACCGCGCTCGCGAAAAGGGCGTACGTTTCGCCTTCGACACCAATTTCCGCGCGCGCGGCTGGCCAGACCTCGACGTCGCGCGCACGGTTTTCCAGGAGGCGTTTGGCCTGGCCGACATCGTGCTGGCATCCACCGAGGATTTGCTGCCGCTCTATCCTGATATGGCCAACGAAGCCTTGCTGGCGCGGATTCCGGGCACTGAAGTGGTGCTGAAGCTGTCCGAGCCGGCGAGCATCGTGCGCCTGGAAGGTGTGTCCTATCCGATCAAGGCCAAGCCGGTGGAGGCGCCCGTCGTCGACACCACGGCGGCCGGCGACAGTTTCGCCGCCGCCTATGTCGCCGCACGCCTCAAGGGCGCGGACCCGATCGAGGCCGCCCGCGCCGGGCATCGGCTCGCCGGCGTTGTGGTATGCCATCCCGGCGCCATCATCCCGCGTGCGGAGATGCCGTCCGGCCTGATCCCGAACCACGCCAATTCCCGTTGAGACATCGCCATGACCGCAGCCGCCAGGCAGGAACAACTCGCCGCCATCTTCAAGTCCGCGACCGTGATCCCCGTGCTCACCATCGAGCGGTTGGAAGACGCGGTGCCGTTGGCACGCGCGCTGGTGGCCGGCGGCGTCCGGGTCCTGGAAGTCACCTTGCGCACGCCGGTTGCCGCCGAGGCAGCCAAGGCGATGATCGCGGAGGTGCCGGACGCGGTCGTCGGCATCGGCACGATCCTGAATGGCGACGACCTGGCGCGGGCGCGGGCCCTCGGGGCCAAGTTCGGCATCAGCCCCGGCTCGACGCCGGAGCTGTTGAAGGCGGCCGCAGCCAGCGACCTGCCGTTTGCGCCGGGGATCGCCACCGCGTCCGAGATGATGCAGGCACTGGCCGCCGGCTTCGATATCGTCAAATTCTTCCCCGCCGAGCAGGCCGGCGGCATCAAGGCGCTCCGGGCGTTGGCCGGGCCGTTTCCAAATATCCGGGTCTGTCCCACCGGCGGCATCGGCGAGGCCAATGCCGCGGCGTGGCTGGCCGAGCCGAATGTGGTGGCGGTCGGCGGTTCCTGGATCTGTCCGGCGGCGGACATCCGGGCCAGTAACTGGACTGGCATAACCGCTATGTGCGCGCGGACCCTGAAATCGCTGAAACCGGCGTGAAGTCTTTTTCCCGATAGGCTACAAAGGCTTCCGAAACCGGAACAAGGGAGAACGACCATGACAGCCAGCATCGTGGGGTGGGCGCACACGCCATTCGGCAAGTTCGACGCGGAAACCGTCGAGAGCCTGGTGGTGAAGGTTGCAACCGACGCGCTGGCGGATGCCGGCATTTCAGCCGAAGACGTCGACGAGATCGTGCTCGGGCATTTCAATGCCGGCTTCTCGCCGCAGGATTTTACCGCATCGCTGGTGCTGCAGGCCGACCCCAAGCTGCGCTTCAAGCCGGCGACCCGGGTCGAGAACGCCTGCGCCACCGGTTCGGCGGCGGTACACCAGGGCATCCGGGCGATCGCCTCGGGCGCGGCCAGGACCGTACTGGTGGTCGGCGTCGAGCAGATGACGCGGACCCCGGGACCCGAGATCGGAAAGTACCTGCTGAAGGCGTCCTATCTGCCCGAGGACGGCGACACCGTGGGCGGCTTTGCCGGCGTGTTCGGCAAGATCGCGCAGAACTATTTCCAGAAATACGGCGACCAGTCGGACGCGCTGGCGATGATCGCGGCCAAGAACCATAAGAACGGCGTCGCCAATCCCTACGCGCAGATGCGCAAGGATTTTGGCTACGAGTTCTGCCGCACCGAAAGCGAGAAGAATCCGTTCGTCGCCGGTCCCTTGAAGCGTACCGATTGCTCGTTGGTGTCGGACGGAGCGGCGGCGCTGGTGCTGATGGATTCCGAGAGCGCCAAGAGCATGGGCAAGGCGGTGAACTTCCGCGCCACCGCGCATGCGCAGGATTTCCTGCCGATGTCCAAGCGCGACATCCTGCAGTTCGAAGGCTGCACGGTGGCTTGGCAGCGTGCGCTGGCGCAGGCCGGGGTGCAGCTTTCCGATCTGTCCTTTGTCGAAACCCACGACTGCTTCACCGTCGCCGAGCTGATCGAATATGAAGCGATGGGCCTGACGCCGCGTGGGCAGGGTGCCCGCGCCATCAAGGAGGGCTGGACCCAGAAGGACGGCAAGCTGCCGGTCAATCCATCCGGCGGCCTCAAGGCCAAGGGCCATCCGATCGGCGCCACCGGCGTCTCCATGCATGTGATGAGCGCGATGCAGCTCGTCGGCCAGGCGCCGGAGGGCATGCAGCTCAAGAACGCCAAGCTCGGCGGCATCTTCAACATGGGCGGCGCAGCGGTGGCGAATTACGTTTCCGTGCTGGAGCCCGTGAAGTAGCTGAAAAACGTGGTACGATGCTATCTTAGGGTAGGCAAAGGCGCTTGTGCCGTGCCTACCATGACTGGCGCGAGATGAGATTGGTGGGCACGCGGAGCCTGTCATCGGGCGCGCATTTCGCGCGACCCGGTAGCTCTGCCCACCCGCATCCGGAGCGTGCACCATGGCTAACGAAAGTTCGATGTCAGAGGCAGAACTGAACAACCGGATCCGAATGCTGGAAGACAATATCCGGCAGTTGATCGAACAGGCTGCGGCCGCCTCCGGCGAACAGAACGAAGCGCGCATTGCCGACCGCCTCAGCCAGCAAAACGAAGAGCTGGAACGCCTGACCCGGGAGCGCGACGCCAGAGCCAAAAACGAGCCGCCGAAGAAATAGAAGAAATAGAAGCTGCCCCGCGCATACGGCCATACGCTGGGCGCGCCTTGATCTTCGCGAGCGCCTGCCGTTACTTGGCTGCCACAATTGCCGGCCGGGAAATGGCCGCATAGCGGGAGCAGGGCGTTCATGGGACCATTGGCTGGCATCAAGGTCATCGACATGACCACCGTGCTGATGGGGCCCTATGCAACCCAGATGCTCGGCGATTACGGCGCCGACGTCATCAAGGTTGAATCTCACGACGGCGACGTTACTCGGCAGATCGGCCCGACGCGCCATCCCGGCATGGGTCCGGTATTCCTCAACACCAACCGCAACAAGCGCTCGATCTGCCTCGATCTGAAGAAGCCCGCCGGGCGTGGCGCCGTGCTGCGGTTGATTAGGTCGGCCGACGTCCTGGTATACAACGTGCGCCCGCAGGCCATGGTCCGGCTGAACCTCGGTTATGACGTGGTGTCGGAGGTCAATCCGCGCCTGATCTACGCCGGCGTGTTCGGCTTCGGCCAGGATGGGCCCTATGCGGCAAAGCCGGCCTATGACGATCTGATTCAGGGCGCCACCGCGCTGCCGGCGCTGATGGCGCAGACCGCTGACGGCGTGCCGCGCTATGTGCCCAATGCGCTGGTCGACCGCATCGTCGGGTTGACGGCAGTCGGCGCGATCTGCGCCAGCCTGGTCGATCGTAACCGTACCGGGCGCGGCCAGCGCGTCGATATCCCGATGTTCGAAACCATGGCCGGCTTCGTGATGGGCGACCATATGGGCGGGCTGACCTATGAGCCGCCGCTCGACAAGGGCGGCTATGCGCGGCATCTGTCGCCGGACCGCCGGCCCTACAAGACCTCCGACGGCTATATCTGCGTGATCGTCTATAACGACAAGCAGTGGCAGAATTTCTTCGACGCCACCGGCCGCGCCGATCTGCGCGTTCATCCGAAATTTGCGACCTTCGCCGGCCGCGCCGCCAATATCGACGTGGTCTACGCCGAGCTGGCGCGCATTCTCGAGACCAAACCCACCGCCGAGTGGATGGCCATCTTGGAGAAGGCCGACGTGCCCGTGATGCCGATGCACGATCTCGAAAGCCTGCTCGGCGATCCCCACATCGCCGCGACCAATTTCTTCCCGGTCGTGGACCATCCGACCGAGGGGCGCATCCGCAACATGCGGCCGTCGGCGCGGTTCTCTGAGACGCCGGTCGAGACGCAGCGGCTGGCCCCGCGCCTCAGCGAGCACAGCGCGGAAATTCTGCAAGAGGCCGGTTTTTCGCCGGATGAAATCGCAGCGCTGGTGCGCGACGGCGTCACCAAAACCGCAGCAAACTATTGAGGACGGGATAGATGGATTTTGCGCTGTCGGCCAACCAGGAATCGATCATCGATGCGGTCGGAAAAATCTGCTCGCGCTTTGACGACGCCTATTGGCTGAAGAAGGACAAGGAGGGCGGCTATCCCGCCGACTTCCATCGCGCGCTGGCCGATGCCGGCTGGCTCGGCATCTGCATTCCCGAGGAATATGGCGGCTCAGGGCTCGGCATCACCGACGCCGCGCTCATGATGCGGACGATCGCGGAATCGGGCGCCGGCATGTCCGGCGCGTCGGCCGTGCATATGAACGTCTTTGGGCTCAATCCCGTTGTCGTGTTCGGTACCAAGGAGCAATGCACGCGCATGCTGCCGCCGATCATCGACGGCCGCGACAAGTCGTGCTTCGCGGTGACCGAGCCCAATACCGGCCTCAACACCACCCAGCTCAAAACGCGCGCGGTGCGCAAGGGCGACAAATATGTCGTCAACGGCCAGAAGGTCTGGATTTCCACCGCCCAGGTCGCCAACAAAATCCTGCTATTGGCGCGCACCACGCCGCTGGAGGAGGTGAAGAACCCGACCCACGGGCTCAGCCTGTTCTACACGGATTTCGACAAGCAGCGCGTCACCGTGCATGAGATCGAGAAAATGGGTCGCAAGCCCGTCGATTCCAACGAACTGTTCTTCGAGAACTTTGAAATTCCGGTCGAGGATCGTCTCGGCGAAGAAGGCCGCGGCTTCGAATACATTCTGCACGGCATGAATCCGGAGCGCATTCTGATTGCCGCCGAAGCGGTCGGTCTCGGACAGATCGCGCTGTCGCGCGCCGCGGGCTATGCCAAGAACCGCGTCGTGTTCAATCGTCCCATCGGCATGAACCAGGGCATTCAGCATCCGCTGGCGAAAAACTGGATGGAGCTGGAAGCCGCCTGGATGATGGTGCTGCGTGCCGGCTGGCAATACGACCAAGGCATGCCGTGCGGCCCCGCGGCCAATGCCGCGAAATACCTCGCCGCCGAGGCCGGCTTCCATGCCTGCGAACAGGCGGTGATGACGCATGGCGGTTTTGGTTATGCGAAGGAATATCACGTCGAGCGCTATTTGCGGGAATCCCTGATCCCGCGCATCGCGCCGATCAGCCCGCAGCTCATTCTCAGCTTTATTGCGGAGAAGGTGCTGGGGCTGCCGAAGTCGTATTGAGGATGGGACGCATCTCGGCAATTTACGCCGTCATTCCGGGATGGTCCGAAGGACCAGACCCGGAATCTCGAGATTCCGGGTTCGCGCTTCGCGCGCCCCGGAATGACGAGGAGGTGAGATCATGAGCTTCATCACCGGCGTCGGCCTGACGTCCTACGGCAAGCATGAAGGTTCGTCCTCGCTCGACCTCATGAGCAAGGCGGCCGAGCTTGCGATTGCCGATGCCGGGCTGAAGCGATCCGAGGTCGACGGCATTCTCTGCGGCTATTCGACCGTTTCGCCGCACATCATGCTCGCAACCGTGTTTGCCGAGCATTTTCGCATTCAACCGTCCTACGCCCATGCCGTGCAGGTCGGCGGCGCCACCGGTCTCGCGATGACCATGCTGGCGCATCATCTGGTCGACGCCGGCGTAGCCCGGCATGTGCTGGTGGTCGGCGGTGAAAACCGTCTCACCGGGCAGAGCCGCGACGCTTCGATCCAGGCGCTGGCGCAGGTCGGTCACCCCGATTACGAGGTGATCTTGGGGCCGACCATCCCCGCTTACTACGGTCTCGTCGCCTCACGCTACATGCACGAATACGGCATCACCGAAGAAGACCTCGCCGAGTTCGCGGTGCTGATGCGCGCACATGCGCTGACCCATCCCGGCGCCCAGTTCCACGAGCCGATCACGGTGGCCGACGTGATGGCCTCGAAGCCGGTGGCGATGCCGCTGAAATTGCTGGACTGCTGCCCGGTCTCCGATGGCGGCGCAGCGTTCGTGATCAGCCGCGAGCCGACCGGTACGAGCCGCATTCGCGTGCGCGGCTGCGCGCAGGCGCATACCCATCAGCACGTCACGGCGGCGCCCGCGCTCAGCGAGCTCGGCGCGGAGATCGCGATTGCCAAGGCCAAGGAAGCATCCGGCGTTGCGATATCGGATGTGCGTTATGCCGCCGTCTACGACAGTTTTACGATCACGCTGGCGATGCTGCTGGAAGACCTCGGTCTGGCCGGGCGCGGCGAGGCGGCCGCACGAGTGCGGGCGGGGTATTTTTGCCGCGACGGCGCTGTTCCGCTCAACACCCATGGCGGGCTGTTGAGCTATGGCCATTGCGGCGTCGGCGGCGCGATGGCGCACCTCGTCGAAACACATTTGCAGATGACCGGGCGGGCCGGCCCGCGGCAGGTCCGCGATGCCTCGGTCGCGCTATTGCATGGCGATGGCGGCGTGCTGTCCTCGCATGTCAGCATGTTTCTGGAGCGAGTGCGATGACCGAGCGGCTAGCTGACTGGACCATGGGCACCGAGGCCATCGTCTATCAATCCTGCGAGGCTTGCGGGACGGTGCAGTATTTCCACCGTGCCTTCTGCGCCGCCTGCGGCGCGCCTGATCCGGTCGAAAAGCGCGCCAGCGGGGCAGGGACGGTCTATGCAACATCGCTGGTTTGCCGCGCCGCGACGCCTGAAACCCGCGCGCACGTTCCCTACAATATCGTGTTGGTCGACACCGCCGAAGGTTTTCGCATGATGGCTCACGGAACCAACGACCTTTCGATCGGCGATAAGGTCACCGCGAGCTATCGACAGTTTGCGGGAAAGCTGGTTCCCTATTTCGAAAAGACGGGGTGATTGTCAGGCAAAATGCTCACGCAACGAAGCAACCCAGATTACGCGGAACGGGTAAAAATCTGAGTGCTTCGACGCGTCAACATTCAGTGCCAGTAGAACACAACACTAGCGATGACGAGCATCGCCGTTACCGCCAGCGTTTGCGCAAGCGCTTCCGAGGCCGCCTTCCTGGTGGCTTCCTTCATGCCTAACTCCCTAGACTTGGGCATGAGTCATCCTTGCCCGTGAAGGCCTGATGAGCTCAGTTTGGTTTACTCGGAACACCCCGCGACGAGTATTCGCCTCTTTGAGTCCCCACTCGGCGAATATCGACAGTCGTGAAAATCGACCAGCATTGAGGCGGCAATTTGGCTCGCTCGCAGCCGGTTTGTGCACGAGAAAGGGAGTTTTTTGGCGCGTCTGGCGCAGCTTGGGAGAGGGCTTCAAGCCCGCGAGAGAGTCGTCTCAGTGGTTGATCGGCCCGCTGCTGCGGTGCATGATCCCTCTGTCAGCAAATCAGAAAATCGTGAAAACCCAAGGTGACGAATGGCCCGCATCGATTATAGCGATCCCGCCAAGCACAACGAGCGCACCCGCGAATTGCTCGGTAAAAACCGTAATGCGAACATCTTCCGGATGATGGCGCATTCGCCGAGCTATCTCGAGCAATACTGCCGACTCGGTGGAGCGATTCGGCACCGGGGTGAACTGGACCCGATCGTGCGAGAGCTTGCCATCACCCGCACCGGCATCCTGTGCGAGGCGCCCTACGAAATCGTCGCCCACAAGCGGATCGGCAAGAATGTCGGCGTCACCGACGAGCAGAACGAGGCGCTGGCGAACTGGGAAGCGGCGAGCTGCTTCAATGATGTGCAGCGCGCCGCGCTCGCTTTCACCGATGAGATCGTCAGGCAGCACAAGCCGACGGATGCGACCTTCAACGCCATCGCGTCCAAACTCACGCCGGCTGCCTTGGTCGAGCTACAGCTTTCGGTCGGCTTCTACATCATGACGTCGAAGTTTTTGGAGACGTTTGCCATCGACATGCAGCCCGTCACCGAAGTGGTGGGCTGATCGTCCTCTTAAGGCCCGTACCGTCGCAAGGCCTCCAGCGTCAGTCCCTTGCCGACGGCACCAAAAATGTCTCCTTCGACGATGCGCGCTGCCGGTACGGCCTTGGTGATCGCCTTGCGCACATGGGCAAGCTTGACCGAGCCGCCGGTCAGGAACACGGCGTCGATCGCGTCGGCCGTCAGTCCGGCCTGAACCAGGCAGTTCTTGATGCGGGCCGAAATGCGCGTCGCGAGCTGCTTGGTGTGACTGACGAGGTCGCCCTGGCTGATGGCTGCGCTCAACTCCGGCGCCACCCAGGCGAGCGGAATCTCGGCGCGGGATTTTTCTGACAGCGCGATCTTGGCGTCTTCGACTTCCATGGCCAGCGTGTGGCCGCGCTGTTCGTGGATCACGCGGATCAGCCGGTCGAGCAGTTCCGGCTTCGCCGCCTCCTGCCGTACCTGGCGGATATCGGCCAGCACGCGCGGCTCATACATCCGGTTGATGCTCGACCACGTCGCGAGATCGTGGAAATAGCTGGAGGGCACATCAAGCCCGGCGCGCTTCATGGCGCCGCCGAATCCGAACAGCGGCATCACCACGCCGAGGCTGAGCTGACGGTCGAAATCGGTCCCGCCGATGCGCACGCCGTCATTGGCCAGGATATCAGCCGCGCGATCGGCCTTGCCGTGGCGTTCGGGCCCGAGACGCACGATCGAAAAGTCCGAGGTGCCGCCGCCGATATCGGCGATCAAGGCGAGTTCCTCGGAGGTGATCTGCCGCTCATAGTCGAGGGCCGCTGCAATCGGCTCGAACTGGAACGTGACGTCCTCGAAACCGATTCCTTTGGCAATCGTTCGCAGGGTGTCTTCGGCCTTGCGATCGGCATCCGGCGCGTTGTCGACGAAGTGCACCGGGCGGCCGTGGACGACATTGCGCAACTCTCGACCGGTGGCCTGTTCCGCACGGCGCTTGATTGCTCCGAGGTAGTTGGCGATCACGTCGCGAAAACCGACCCGCGCGCGGCCGAGGCGGGTGGTTTCCTCGATCAGTGACGTCCCGAGCACTGATTTGAGGCTGCGCATCAGACGGCCGGCCGTGCCTTCGACATAGGCTTCCATGGCCCTGCGGCCGATCAAGACATTGCCATCCGCCGCGTAGAAGATGGCGCTGGGAATCGTGGTGTGCGCCGATTCTAGCGGCGCCAGATCGGGTGTCGGGCCATCGATGGTGCCGAGCGTCGTGTTCGACGTTCCGAAATCAAGGCCGCAGATCGACATGGGAGGCTCCGGGGAGGGAGCGCCCGTTTACACATTCCGAGGCCATCAATCCACCCTTATCTCGGCGTGTTTTCCCTGCGAATCCCGTGTGTTGCTGATCGGCCGATCGGGCCGAATCCACAGATCAATTTCTTTCGCCCGGCGCCTTGGCAAATCAATCCGGGATGGTCCATAAGCTGCGTCCCGCGGCGGGTTATGCTGCCGCAAACGGCTTTTAAAAAGAGGTCGCGTGGCAAATATCAACCGACAGATTGCGCAAGAGCTTGGCGTTCGCGAGGAACAGATCGCGGCAACCGTCGAACTTTTGGACGGCGGAGCTACCGTTCCGTTCGTGGCGCGCTACCGCAAGGAAATCACCGGCGGGCTCGACGATGCCCAACTGCGCACCCTCGAAGAGCGCCTGACCTATTTGCGCGAGCTTGAGGAGCGTCGGGTTGCTGTCCTCAATTCGATCCGCGAGCAGGGCAAGCTCGATGCCGCGCTGGAAGCCCAGATCATGTCGGCGGATAGCAAGGGCCGCCTGGAAGACATCTATCTGCCGTTCAAGCCGAAGCGCCGCACCAAGGCCGAGATCGCCAAGGAAGCCGGCCTCGAACCGCTGTCCGAATTGCTGCTGACGCAGCCGCAGAATGATCCCCAGGCCGTTGCCGCGAGCTTCGTCAATGCCGAGAAGCAGGTGGCGGACGTCGCCGCCGCGCTGGAGGGGGCGCGCGCGATCCTGGTCGAGCGATTCGCAGAAGACGCGGACCTGATCGGCCGGCTGCGCGAGGATATGTGGTCGGGCGGGGTAATGACCTCGACTGTGCGCAACGGCAAGAAGACCGAAGGCGAAAAGTTCAAGGATTATTTCGACTACAACGGCGCCCTCCACAAGCTGCCATCGCACCGTATTCTCGCGCTGTTTCGCGGCGAGAAGGAAGAGATCCTTGAACTGCAGATCCAGCCCGAGGCGAGCCCGCCCGCGGCCGGCGTTCCCGGCACCTATGAGCTGAAGATCATGCAGCGCTTCGGCATCACCGATCAGGGCCGGCCGGGTGATCGCTGGCTGATCGATACCGCGCGCTGGGCGTGGCGTACGAAAATCCAGGTGCATCTCAACATCGACCTGCGGATGCGTCTCTGGACCGCCGCCGAGGCCGAGGGCGTGCGCGTGTTCGCCTCGAACCTGCGCGATCTCCTGCTGGCCGCGCCGGCCGGCGCACGCGTCACCATGGGGCTCGACCCCGGCTACCGCTCTGGCGTCAAGACGGCCATCGTCGATGCGACGGGCAAGGTGGTGGCGACCACGACGATCTATCCGCACGAGCCGCAGCGGCAGTGGAACGAGGCGCTGGCGATCCTCGGCAAGCTCGCGGTCACGCACAAGGTCGATCTGATCGCGATCGGCAACGGCACCGCTTCGCGCGAGACCGACAAGCTGGCGACTGAATTGGTCAAAATGCTGCCGGACCTGAAGATATCGAAGATCGTGGTGTCGGAGGCCGGCGCGTCGGTCTACTCGGCCTCGGCCTTCGCCTCCGAGGAGCTGCCGGAGCTCGACGTCACCTTGCGCGGCGCGGTCTCGATCGCGCGGCGCCTGCAGGACCCGCTCGCCGAGCTCGTCAAGATCGATCCGAAGGCGATCGGCGTCGGGCAGTATCAGCACGACCTCGGCGAAACCAAGCTGGCGCGCTCGCTTGATGCCGTGGTGGAAGACTGCGTCAACGCCGTCGGCGTCGATGCCAATACCGCTTCCGCGCCGCTGCTGGCGCGGGTGTCGGGCATCGGGGCCGGGCTGGCGCAGAGCATCGTGCAGCACCGCGACGCCAATGGTCCTTTCAAGTCACGCAAGGCGCTGAAGGACGTGCCGAGGCTCGGGCCAAAGGCGTTCGAGCAGTGCGCCGGATTTCTGCGCATCAACGGCGGGGAAGACCCGCTGGATTCGTCGGGCGTGCACCCCGAGGCCTATCCGGTGGTGCGGCGGATTCTTGCCGCGACCAAGAGCGACATCAAGGCGCTGCTTGGCAATGCCGAGATCGTGCGCCAGTTGAAGCCGCAGGCTTTCGTGGACGAGACGTTTGGCCTGCCGACGGTGACCGACATCCTGCGCGAACTGGAAAAGCCTGGCCGCGACCCGCGCCCGGCGTTCAAGGCCGCGGTGTTCAAGGAAGGCGTCGAGGAGATCAAGGACCTCAAACCCGGGATGATCCTGGAAGGCACCGTCACGAACGTCGCGGCGTTCGGCGCCTTCGTCGACATCGGCGTGCATCAAGATGGACTGGTGCACATCTCGGCGATGTCGAAAAACTTCATCAAGGACCCGCGCGAGGTGGTGAAGCCGGGCGACATCGTCAAGGTCAAGGTGCTGGAGGTCGAAGTCGCCCGCAAGCGCATCGCGCTGACGCTGCGGCTCGACGATGAAGTCGGCGCCAAGAGCGACCGGGCGCCGCAAGGCAAGCCGCGCGAATTTTCCAAGGCGTCGATGACGTCGTCATCGCCACGCAAGGCGCAGGAGCAGGGCGGCGCACTCGCCGAGGCGCTGCGCCGCGCGGCCGAGAAGAGCGGACGGGGCAAAGCGGGATAGGTGCCTGGGCGTTCCCCGGACGCTGCGCAGCGCGGAGCGATGCGCTGCTGATCCGGGGTCCACTGCGGCGGGTGATGGTCCCGGCTCTGCGGAGCAGCGTGAAGAACGCTGCACCGCGTCCGGGACACGGAAGTTTACCCCGACGTCAGCAGGTTCAGCCTGGCATTGGCCATGATCAGCCGATCGGCCAATAGCTGCGCAAGATTGCGCATGATCCGCTCGCCGGCGCGCGGATGCTGTTTGCGAAAACGTTCGAAATCGCGCAGTGGGATCTCATACGCAGTGGCGGCCATGTCAGCGAAGACGTCGGCCGAGCGGCGCGGCTCCAACAGCGCCATTTCGCCATAGGGCATTCCGGCCGTCAGCGTCGCCAGGCGGATGCCGTCGGGTAGGGTGACATGGACCACGCCGCTCCTGAGAAAAAACAGCGAGTCGGCCGGGTCGCCGGCGGCGATGATCTTCTCATTGGCCTGATAGGTTCTGATCGATGCAAGTGAGGTGAGATCGGTCAGTTCCTCGTCCGTCAGGCCCGCGAGCAGCGACTGTTCAGAGAGCTCGGTTGCCTCGAAGAAGTCGATGGCGCCGCCATAGCGGTACACGACCTGGTCTTCCGCCCATTCGATCGCAGCGTCGAGCAAATAGTAGTTGCGGATGTTGGTCAGTCCCTCCGTCCACTCCGCGAGCATCTGCCAGTCCGGTGAGGCGCGGCGGATGCCAGATAGAATGACGGTGACGTGATGCGCGGCGAGCTCGCGGAATTCCTCGGCGAGCAGGCGGGCGCCGGCGCGCGTCATGGCGGTGACGCGGCGCAGGTCGAAAATGACGAGCTGTGGGCGCGGCCTCGCCGCAAGCTGGCGCGAGACGTAGTCGACATTGGAGAACGACAGCGTCCCGACCAGCTCGATCACGCGAACGTCCTGGTGGTGCGCGGCGAGGATCTCCTGTTCCTGCGCGCGGCGCACCCGCCGCGAAGGGGAGTTGCCGATGTCGTAATCGGCGATGATGCTGTTGCGGGCATCGTCGCTGCGGTTGAGCATATGCAGGTCGTAATGCGCCGAAAGCGCCTCGCAGACCTTGATGCCGCGCACGCTGTTGCCATGCTTGTCGAGCTTTGGCGAATAGCTGCCGAGCCCGAGCCGGGCCGGGAGCGCGGCGAGGATGCCACCGCCGACGCCGCTCTTGGCGGGGATGCCGACCCGGTAGATCCATTCGCCGGCATAGTCGTACATGCCGGAACTCGTCATCACCGAGAGCGTCCGCGAGATGGCGTAGGCGCTCATCACCCGCTCACCGGTCACCGGATTGATGCCGCGGTTGGCGAGCGTCGCCGCCATCACAGCGATATCGCGCGCCGTTACGAGGACGGCGCATTGCCTGAAATAGACCTCCAGCACCTCAGCCACATTCTCCTTGATGACGGCATTGGTGCGCAGCAGATAACCGATCGCGCGGTTGCGGTCGCCGGTTGCGCTTTCGGAAGCATAGACGGCCTCGTCCACGTCGAGCTCGCGGCCGGCAAAGCGGCCCAGCGCCTGCCTGATATGCTCGAACGCGGCGTCGCCCTTGGCCTCGTGGATCAAGCCGGAGCAGGCGATGGCGCCGGCATTGACCATCGGATTGAACGGATGGTTTTCGGCGTTGAGACGGATTGAGTTGAAGGGATCGCCGGAGGGCTCGACGCCGATCACGCTTTCGACCCCGGCCGCGCCGAGCGTGTCCAGCGCCAACGCGAACACGAACGGTTTTGACATCGACTGGATGGTGAAGGGGACCTGGGTGTCGCCGACCTCATAGACATGACCGTCGAGCGTGGCGAGGCTGATGCCGAAATGGTCGGGGTTGGCTTTGCCGAGCTCCGGAATGTAGTCGGCGATCGCGCCGTTGGTCTCGGGCGTGAAGTCTTCGTGGCAGGCGGTCAGGAACCGCAGCAAGGGCGGCTTTGAACGGGTCCAGACCGCGGGCGCGGCCTGGAACGGAGGAGGCAACGGTTTCATCGCCTCCTCTTGTGCAACGCAATCAGGGAGCGTGCAACTGCTTCGCCACCGGTGCTTGGCGTCGTATCAGGACGAGCGCGACCAGCACCGTGGGGATGAGGATGGCGAGGCCGAGCATTGTCACCTGCATTTGCGACAGCGGCATGATCCCGCCGCCGGGCGTCGCGATCACAAAGCCGCCGATCACGAGCAGGACCCGTAGCGGCCATTCCAACGTGCCGGCGCCGCGGAGGTCGCCGACAAAGGCCTGGTAGCCCTGAATGCCACCGCAGATGAACAGCGTGCCGACGCCGGCAAGAGCCATCAAGCCGAGGGCTTCGAGATACGGGCTTGGTCCCTGCAACACCAGCGCCGGGTTCAGCACGAAGAAGAACGGGATGAAATAGATGATGCTGCCGACCCACATCGATTCCCACCCGGTCTTCATCGCCGGCGAGCCGGCGATGCCGGCCGCGGCAAAGGAGGCGATGGCGACAGGTGGCGTGATCGACGACAGCATGCCCCAGTAGAAGATGAACATGTGCACGGCCATGCGATTAAGGCCGAGCTTCTCCAGCGCGGGCGCGACCAGGATGGCCAGGAAGATGTAGCAGGCCGTCGTCGTCAACCCGAGCCCGAGCACCAGGCTGGTGAAGGCGCACATCGCCAGCAGCAGGAACGCGTTGTCGCCGGCGATCCGCAGCAGGTCGTTGGCCAGACTGGAGACCACGCCGGTCATCGAGAACGCGCCGATCAGAAGACCGCAACCGGCCAGGATGCCGACCAGTTCGACAAAGGTGCGGCCATTGACCTCGAGGAACTTGTTGATGGTTCCAAGCGTCCAGCGCGTGTCCTTGGAGAAGAACTGGTTCAGCACCAGCAGCAGCGCGGTGGCGTAGAACGGTGCATGGCTCTCGCGCTTGAAGTACAACAGCATGACGATCAGGAGCGCGATCACGAAGACGTAGTACCAGCCGTCCTTGATCGTATCCCAGACCCTAGGCAGTTCGGCGCGCGGAATGCCTTTTAGACCGTGGCGGGCGGCATAGGAATCCACCTGCATGAACAGGCCGACATAGTAGAGTGCGGCCGGAATGACTGCAGCAAGGGCGACGTCGGCATAGCTGACATTGAGGAATTGCGCGATCACGAAGGCGGTCGCACCCATCACCGGCGGCGCCAGCACGGCCCCGGTCGAGGCGCAGGCTTCGATTGCACCTGCATAGGAGGCACGGAAACCGCTCTTCTTCATGACCGGAATGGTCATGGTGCCCGCGGTCAGCACGTTGGAGATGATCGAGCCTGACATCATGCCGAGCAGGCCGGAGGCGAAGATGCATACCTTCGCGGCGCCCCCGCGGAACGTACCGCACAGGGCGAATGCCAGGTTGATGAAGAACTTTCCGGCACCCGTCATCATCAGTGCGGTGCCGAATACAAGAAAGCCGATCACGGTATCGGCGAAGGCCTGGATCGGGATCCCGAGCAGGCTTTCGCCCGACAGCACGTGATAGGAGGTCGCCTGCTCGAGGGTCGATTGGGTCCCGCGGAACGGCCCGAGCCAGCTCGCATCGGCGAACAGGGGATAAACCGTAAAGGGCAGCACGCTGAGCAAGAGGCTCCAGCCGCCGGTGCGGCGCAACGCCTCCATTAGAACCACCCACATGATGACACCGGCCACGATCACCTGGGTGGGCGCGCCGCCAAATTCCCAGCCGGCTTCCGCCGCCTTGCGGACGCTGCGCATCAGAAGAATAGCGCAAGCGAAGGTCACGACAAAAAGCAATATGTCGTACCAGGGAACGCGATCCAGTGGCGCACTCTCCGTTCCCGGGAAGATCAGGAACGTGAACGGCAGCATCAGCGCGATCAGGAGGTAGAAATACTCGGTGTTGAGCTGGGTATAGCCTATGAAGAAGCGCAGCGAGAATTGCTGGTTGATGCACAGCAGGATGGTTACCGCGGTCGCAACCACGAGCGCCCAGCGCCACGCGCCGCGCAGCGTTCGCACGCGCGTGACTTCGGCTTCCTGCATGTTGGCATGGGGGTCGTCGAACTCGACGCGTTTTGTCGGCGCGACGGTGCTGTCGCTCGCAGAAGGTGACATCATTTCCCCCGAGACGCTGCTCGCCTACGATTTGAGCGAAGAGTTAAGCAGTATTATTCAAATCCGTTCGGCATGTTCGCCTTGGCCAGCGCCGCCGCACGTGCCTTCATCCAGCCGTCGAGAAACGCCTTGTCGTCCGATGGCGGATTGGACTTGCCATAGTCGGTCCATGCCGCCGCCAGAACCTGCTGGCGCTTCAACAGCTCCTTGTTGTGGGCTTCCTGGGCATCGGTCCACTGACCGGCCTCCTTCAGCGCCTTCGCGGCGCCCGGATGCACCGGCACCACCCAGTTCTTGGTCTGACGGTCAGCCCCAAGGCCCGCCGCACCCGGCGCGGAATCCTTGTAGGCGTCATAGCCGGTGATCATCGCCTTGGTGATGGCGTAGACGTCGGCCTCGGGCAGCGTCCCATAAACCATGAAGATCGGGTAGGGGTAGTTGCCGAGCTCGACCGGCTTGTCCTTGGAGATGCCGGCGCCGCAGGTCGCAACATGCGGGAAGAAGAACGAGCCGACCTTTTTCACACGCTCCCAGCCGGCCTTGTCACCCGGGGGCAAAGGCGGCCAGACGATGCCGCGCGGCGATGTCTCCAACTCCTTCGCCGGGCCGGTGATGGTGGTGGCGAAGGCGGCGTCGACGTCGTTGTTGATCATGCCTTTCCACATCGCGCCATAGCTCGAGAACTCGACGATCTTGACGTCGCTCTGCTTGAGGTCGCCGAATGCCAGGATCGCCAGCGCGTTCTGGTTCAGCGCCGGCGAGCCGACCACGAAGCCGACGCGCTTGCCCTTGAGCTGCTTGATCTCGGTGACCCCGGTGTCCTTGGCGACGCCAAGCGAGCCGGCGTTGCAGTCGACCGACGACAATACAAGTTGCAGCGGTTGCGGTCCCCATTCCTTGGTGCCGAACTCGAACACGCCTTCCTGGGCGAAATAGGTGCCGGAACCCATTGCGGACATCGCCGCGCGCTTGGCGCGGAGCGGCGCCAGCCGGGCCACGTCGTTGCCGGCGGGCAGCACGCGCACATCGGTGCCGTACTTGTCCTTCATCATCTTGCCGACGCCGACAGCGATGTTGAAGCCCGCGGTGCCGGTGTCATAGGCGGTGACGACCATGGTCGGCGGCAGCTTGACGTCCTCGGCATAGGCCGCGGACAAGGTCAGCCACGAGATGCCTGCCAGTGCCAGCGCCGGCGCCTTCAAGCGATGAATCATCATTTTCCCCTCAGATTGGCTTCGCGATGCGAGATATCTCGTTACCGTCAATCATGTCATCGGCCGCTTGCGATGGCAACGTTAGGTGCTTACGACTAAACATCTAGGCTGGACAGATTGTCGCGGAAACTTGTTGCGAGTCGTTCTATGCCGCGATCTCGTTAAGCTTCGATGATCGCAACCACCTGTCCTTCGGCAATGACGTCGTCGAGCTTGACCAGTATCGCCTTGATCTTTCCTGCTGCCGTCGACGTAACCGGAATTTCCATCTTCATCGCTTCGACGAAAGCGACCTCGTCGCCATCGCCGACATTGCTACCGGTTGCAATGGGTAGCGCACACACGCGTCCGGCGACTTCAGTGACAATTTTGATGTCTGGCATTTCCGTTCTCCCAAGGACCGTCTGACGGACTGGCTGTCCTCGTGAACGGCTTTTTGTTGTGGCGGCAGATTGCCTGAGGTAGTTTGTTCTGCAAGTGGAATTTTATTCCGCAGAGCGGAATGGAGCCAATAACAATGGGAAGACGCTCGGAACGGCTTAGCAAGCAGGGAATGCTCGCCAGCGACCTCAATGGCGAGGGGGATGTGATCCAGGTGGTCTCGCGGGCGTTCGACGTCCTGCGCTGCTTCGAGGGTCATGAAGCGAGACTCGGCAATCTGGAGATTTCCAGCCGTTGTGGTCTGCCGCGCTCAACGGTATCACGGCTGACGCACACGCTGACGCGGATGGGACAGCTTGTCTATCTGCCGCGCGACCAGAAATACCGCATCGGCCCCAGCGCCGTGGCGATGAGCACCTCGATGATGAAGGGGTTGCAGCTTCGGAACCTGATCAGGCTGCGGCTTCAGGATGTCGCCGATCAGTTGCCTGGAACCGTCGGCTTCGTGATTCCGGATCGTTATCATCTGGTCTATTTCGAATTCGCGCGCGCAGCGAACGCGCTCGGCCTGCACGAGGGAACCGGCAGCCGCATCTCGATGACGAGCACCGCGGCGGGTTTCGCCTATACCGCAGCGCTCGATACCGACGTCGGCGACGCCCTGATCGCCGAAATGGAGCGCGAGATTCCGGATGCTGCGGCACAGTTGAAGTCGCGCATCGAAGACAACCGCCGCCACTTACGCGAACGCGGCTATGTCGTCGGCTGCGGCACCTGGAGCCCGCACATCAACGGCTGCGCGGTGCCGGTGTGGTCGCCGCAGTATCAAACCTTTGTCGTCGTGACGATCGGCCTTCTGTCCGCGATGTTCGATGAGGAGCGGCTGCACCGGGAAGTGGCGCCGCAGATGATCGAGCTTGGCGCTGCGATCGGCAGCCTGCTCGAAGGCGGCGAGGGCGACATCTTCCCCGGCCGAATCGAAAGAAAGCCGCTTCCGGTCCCGGTCCATAACAATAAGGTCATCAAGACGGAGGATACGAATGAACTGGAAGCCGGAGCTCGACGAGCTCGCTCGGCGCGAAGCGTTCGCGCGCGAGATGGGAGGCGTTGACAAGGTCAAGCGCCAGCATGACCAGGGCCGGCTTACGGTTCGTGAGCGTATCGACAGACTGATCGACAAGAATACCTTCCACGAGATCGGCGCGATTTCCGGGATCGCCGAATACGACGAAAACAGCGAGCTGAAGCACCTGACGCCAGCCAACTGCGTGTTCGGCCGCGGCAAGGTCGACGGCCGCACCGTAGTCGTGGTCGGCGACGATTTCACCGTGCGCGGCGGCTCGGCCGACGCCTCGATCTCGGCCAAGCCGCTGATGGCCGAGGAGATGGCACATGATTTCCGCCTGCCGATCATCCGCGTGATTGAAGGTTCCGGCGGCGGCGGCTCGGTGAAGACGATCGAGACCCGCGGCGCGGCCAATCTGCCCGGCGGCGTTGGCGGCACGCGCTGGTACTGGTTCACGACGGCCAACATGGCGCGCGTGCCCGTGGTCGCGCTCGGGCTCGGCTCGGTCGCTGGCCTTGGCGCGGCTCGGCTGGCCGCCAGCCATTATTCCGTCATGACGCGGAATTCGGCGATGTTCGTCGCCGGCCCGCCGGTCGTGAAACGCCTCGGCCAGGATCTCACCAAGACGGAGCTTGGCGGCGCTGACATCCAGACCCGCGCCGGCGGCGTCGATGATGCGGTCGATACCGAGGAGGAGGCGTTCGAGCGCGCCCGGCGTTTCCTGTCCTATCTGCCCTCATCAGTCTACGACCTGCCGCCGACCACGCCGTGCAATGACGATCCTGAGCGCGAGGAAGAATCGCTGCTCAAGGCGGTACCGCGCAGCCGCCGCCAGGTCTACAAGATGCGCCCGATCATCGAGGCCGTCGTCGACAAGGGCTCGTTCTTCGAGGTCAATGCCAATTTCGGCCGCCCGATCATCACCGGGCTAGCCCGGTTTGAGGGCCGCGCGGTGCTGCTGCTGGCCAGCGATCCCTTCCACTATGGCGGGTCGTGGACGGCGGAGGCGTGCCAGAAGGTGGTACGCTGGGTCGACTTTGCCGAGACCTTCCATCTGCCGGTCGTCTATTTGATGGACTGCCCCGGCTTCATGATCGGGCTCGAGGCCGAGAAGTCGGCGACCATCCGCCATGGCGTGCGCGCGATGGCCGCGGTCAACCAGTCCACCGTTCCCTGGTGCACCATCATCGTGCGCAACGCGTTCGGCGTCGCCGGTGTCGTCCACCAGCCGGCCAACCGCTATTCGATGCGTTATGCCTGGCCGTCGGCCTATTGGGGCTCGCTGCCGCTGGAAGGCGGCATCGAGGCCGCCTACCGCGCCGATATCGATGCGGCCGAGGATCCGACTGCAAAGCTGAAGGAGATCGAGGACCGCCTCAACAAACTGCGCTCGCCATTCCGCTCGGCCGAAAAATTCTGGGTCGAGGAGGTGATCGACCCGCGCAAGACGCGTTCGCTGCTCTGCGAATTCGCGCGGTTGGCGGAGCCGATCCGGACGGTGGGTCCGCCGACGAATATGTCGACGCGGCCGTAATTTGCACCGGAGCCGTAGGGTGGGCAAAGGCGCGTAAAGCGACGTGCCCACCATCCATCATCGCGCGAGCTGCGAGATGGTGGGCTCGCTTCGCTCAGCCCACCCTATAGCAGTCGTTACGCAGCAGCAGTCTTGGCCGGCACCCGTGCAATCGCCAGCACGATCAACGCTGCCACCACGCAGAGTGCGCCCGCCACGAAGAACGCCGGCAGGTAGCTCTGCAGCACCGTCCGCGACAGGCCGGCGCCGAAGGCGGCCGTGCCCGCGCCGAGTTGATGGCCGGCAAAGATCCAGCCGAACACGAGGTTCGCGCGCTCCGCGCCGAACCGCTGCGCCGTGAGCCGCACCGTCGGCGGCACGGTCGCGATCCAGTCGAGCCCGTAGAACATCGCAAACAGCGACAGGCCGTACAGCGTGAAGTCGGAGAACGGCAGGAACAGCAGCGACAGGCCGCGCAGCCCGTAATACCAGAACAGCAGATAGCGGTTGTCGTAGCGGTCGGACAGCCAGCCGGAGGCGATGGTGCCGACGAAATCGAAGATACCCATCGCCGCGAGCAGGCTTGCCGCCTGCACCTGCGGGATGCCGAAATCGAGGCACATCGGGATCAGATGCACCTGGACCAGGCCGTTGGTCGAGGCGCCGCAGATGAAGAAGGTCGCGAACAGGATCCAGAACACGCCCGACTTCGACGCGTCGCGCAGGGTGCCGAGCGCGGCGGCCATGATCGGCGTGTTGTTCGGCGGCGGGGCGGGCAGCGGCTCGGTGCCTTCGTCGCCGAATGGTCGCAGGCCTACATCGCTCGGCCGGTCGCGCATGATCATGAGCACGCCGAAGGCTGACACCACCAGCAGGACGCACACCAGCGTCAGCGCGATCCGCCAGCCGTAGGTCTCGGTCAGGCTCGCCAGCAGCGGCAGGAAGGCGAGCTGCCCGGTGGCGACGCTTGCCGTCAGGATGCCAACGACGAGGCCGCGCCGCGCCACGAACCAGCGCGCGGCGATGGTTGCGCCGAGCACCAGCGCCGTCATGCCGGTGCCGATCCCGATCACCACGCCCCACAGCAGCATCAGATGCCACACCTTGGTCATCGCCAGCGAGGCGACGAGGCCCGAGATGACGATAAGCTGGGCCGAGAGCGTTACGTTGCGCAGGCCGTAACGGTTCAGCAGCGCCGCTGCAAACGGCGCCATCAGCCCGAACAGGATGAAGCGGATCGACAGCGCCGAGGAAATCTCCGCCGTGGTCCAGCCGAATTCCTTCTGCAGGGGGACGATGAAGACGCCGGGCGCGCCGACAGTGCCGGCGGCGATCAGGGCGGTGAGGAAGGTCACCGCGACCATCGCCCAGCCATAATGGATGTTGCGGCGGGCGAGGGCGGCGGACAGCCAGTTCGAGATCATTGGGCCTCGGTCGAGTCGGATGGGAGGGTTTTTGGCTTAGCGTATTCTGACGCGCGGGACGTCTGACTGGAATGTCATACTTCCCTCATTTCAGGACACGGCGGGACTTCAACGGCGATGCGCAGACCGCACGTTGGATTATGCTTATGAAATTATGCGCGATGGAAATCGCAACCGGGCAATCCTATCAAAAAATCTCATCCGTCACATGAGGGATATTGAGGCGCTATTCCAGCCCATCCAGCGCGGTCCTGATGGCGCTTTTAAAGGCAGCGATGTCGCCGAGTTCGTGCGCGAGTACCAGCGCAAGGCGGGTCAGAAACAAGGCTTCGCGTTCGGCGCCGGCTTGATCGATTGCCGTCGCCAGCGTCTCATAGGCGGTCTCGAAGTCGTCGAACGGCATGGCGCTCATGGCATCTCACTTCCCAGGCAAATCTTGGCGGTTTTCAGGATCTCGTCAGGAACGGCCGTCCGCCATCGCCCGGCGATGTGCAGGTCGGGCCGCAGCAGATAGAATGTGCCGGGCGCCGCCGCGAACAGGCTGATGATTTCACCGTCACGATCGGCAATGGCCGTTCCAGCCGCCGTTGACTGCTGTGATGTCACAACCAGCGGAACGAAGCGTCGGTCGATTCGACCGAGCTGGGCCAGCAACGCCGTCTGTTCGGTGGTGGGCTCGGCCTCGCAGAACAGGATCGCCGTCATGCCGTTGCCGGCGCGATCCAAGAGGTAACTGCCGTCGGCGAGCTTCGCGTTCGGCGCGGCGCTGCCGCTGGGAAGGCCGCCGGCAAACTCGGAATCACGTCCGGCATAGGGCGTCAGCGGGCTCTGCGAATAGGTGTAGGGCTGCATTTGGCGCGGATTGGCAAGGCCGCGGGGAAATTCGTGGCGAAGACTGAGCGACAAGGCCGCTTCCCGCGCCAGCCGCCAGCCACGCGTCGGCGGCGTCATGAAACGCGTGCTCTTGGTGGCGTTGGCGAAGACGTCCAGCGTGGCGCCGCGCCGCTCCGGCGAATAGCTGTCGAGGAGTTGCTGGTCCGCTTCGCCATGGAGCACCAGCGCCAGCTTCCAGCCGACGTTTTCGGCATCGGCCAGTCCGTTATTCAGCCCGCGCACGCCGAAGATCGGCACAATGTGCGCGGCGTCGCCGATGAAGAACACGCGGCCGTGGCGATAGTCATCGAGGCAGAGCGTGTTCGCGGAATAGATGCTCCACCATTCCAGCTCCCACGGTTTGGTGTGGCCAATATCGGCAAGGATCGCCGTAACACGGGCGCGGATGTTCTCTTCCCGCAAGGCTTCCTGTTCGCTCTCGCCTTCGCGGAGCTGATAATCCACGCGCCAGATATTGTCCGGCTGCTTGTGGATCAGCACCGTGCCGCCGGGATTGCCGCTCGGTTCGAAAAAGGCGCGGCGCTCGGTCGGAAAATCGTGATCCATGCGGATATCCGCGAT
The DNA here is from genome assembly GCF_029714305.1 of Bradyrhizobium sp. CB3481. NCBI lineage: Bacteria > Pseudomonadati > Pseudomonadota > Alphaproteobacteria > Hyphomicrobiales > Nitrobacteraceae > Bradyrhizobium > Bradyrhizobium sp. CB3481. The sequence continues at coordinate 4,791,964 of NZ_CP121647.1, read as the reverse complement.
CATATAGCGGCCTTCGTAATTGTCGCCCTTCAGCCTGAGACCAAGCATCGACCGGACAGGTGAGCGCGCCCCATCGGCGGCCAGCACATAATCTGCATCGAGCCGGTAATCGCCCTCGGGCGAGGAAATGCGAACCGAGACGCCGTCGTTGCGAGGCGCGATGCTGGAGAGTTCGCTCTGCCAGCGCATGTCGATGAGGTCGCTGGCCGCGACCGCGTCGTACAGGAATTTCTCGATGTATTGCTGCTGCAGATTGTACATCGGCAGATATTTTTCGCCCGGCGGCTGCGGCATCTCCAGCCGAAAATCTGTTCGCCGCGATAGTAGCTGCGGCCAAATCGCCAGCCGAGCGCCTTTTCGACGAACGGCGCAACCGCGCCGATCCGCTCCAGGATGTGCATGCTCGGCCGCGCGATACAGATGGCGCGGCTGCCGTCATTAAAAGTGTCCTTGCGGTCGATCAGGACGCTTCTGATGCCGTAACGCGCCAGCACCAGCGCCGCCGTCATGCCGATCGGGCCGGCGCCGACGATCAGAACGGGATGCCGCGTCGCGACGCCGTCGAGCTCGGGCACGCGCCGCGCCGCAAAGCGGGGATAGTCGAAATAGAGCGATTCCAGCGGTCCCTTGCCGGCAGGCCTCATGCCGCCCCCCATCTATTTCTTGCGGTCGAGAAATCCCTGCATCATCAGCTGCGGCTCGCCGGTCAGGAAGGATTTTCCGAACACGCCGACGCTCAGATTGACCGACTCCGTCAGCGGCAGTTCCTCCCATTGGCGGAGCAGGTCCTTCTGTATGCGCAGCGCTTCCGGGCCGCATTCGAGCAGCGCCTGCACCGTATGCTCGACCGCGTCGTCGAGCCCGCCTTTCTTGGCGACGACGTCGACGAGGCCCCAGGCGAGCGCGGTCGGCGCGTCGATATTCTCCGCCGTCATCACCAGCCAGCGGGCGCGGCCCCAGCCGATCAGCCGTGGCAGCAACGCCGCGTGGATTACCGAGGGGATGCCGACGCGCACTTCCGGCATGCCGAATTTGGCGTCGTGGGCGCAAATGCGGAAATCACAGGCGGCGGCGACTTCGAGGCCACCGCCGAGGCACCAGCCGGGTAGCCGCGCGATCACGGGCGCCGGAAAGCGGCGCACAGCCTCGCAGAGGTCGCGCAAGCGCGTGATGAAGGCTTCGGCGGACTTCTGGTCGAGTTTTGCCATCTCCTTGATGTCGGCCCCGCCGATCATGCTCTTTTCGCTCTGGCCGGCGAGAATCACCGCGCGGATGCTCTTGTCGGCGGCGAGCTTTTCGAATCCCTCGCGCACGCTATTGGTGACGGCCGAGGAGAGGATGTTGAGCGAACCTGCGTTGCAGATCGAGAGCCGGGCGACGCCTCGGCCGTCGCGGTCGATACCGCAATGGGGATTGAGCATTTCCATCTTGTGTCCCGGACTTGTTTGGTGGTTGGCGTCAGTTCCGGACATTGCGCCAGGTTGTCAAGGACCGGACGAGCGTCGCTGGGCCGGCCGCCCGGCACGGAATTATGAACCTCATGCAAGGAGGACGCTGATCGGCCTCAGAATGGCGTCCGTTGGCAGACTGATGGAACTCGATCCGGAGTCCGGAGAATACCGTTGCACGGCTACGCGGCGCGACCGCAGCGGCACTACGGGATACCGCCCCCGCCGATCTTGCGGTGCACGCAACTGCCACCGTCGCGATCGCCGCGGCCGGAAAAGCGAAATAGATGCAGCTTTTCCCGGCCACAACTGCTATTATATGACCAGGGACATGTAATAGGACGCCGCATGCGTTATTCGAAAGAGCATAAGCAGGAAACCCACGCCCGGATCGTCCGGAAGGCCTCGGTGCGGCTGCGCGAGAAGGGTGCGCATGGCATCGGCGTCGCCGACCTGATGAAGGAGGCGGGCCTAACCCATGGCGGCTTCTATGCGCATTTCGATTCGCGCGAAGCGCTGGTGATCGAGGCCTTTGCCTATGCCATGGACCGCTCGGTCGAAGGCTGGCGCAAGATTGCTGCTGAAACGCCGCCGGAGAAACGGCTGTCGACCATCATCGATTCCTACGTTTCGACCGTGCATCGCGACGATCCCGGCCGCGGCTGCGCGGTTCCGACGCTCGGTGCCGAGATCGCCCGCGAGAGCGCCAAGACGCGCAAGGCGTTTTCCGCCAAGCTCGACCAATTGATCGACGTCATGGCCGACCAGATCCCGGACGTGCCGCGCAAGACGGCGCGCCGGCAGGCGATGGGCACGCTGGCAACGATGATGGGCACCCTGGTGATGTCCCGTGTCGCGGGCAGTGGCGAATTGTCAGATGAGATTCTCGCTGCCGGCCGCGAGGCGGCGCTGTCGCGCGCGGTGCCAGCCAAGAAGGCTCGGAAAGTGAATTAGGCCGCGCCTCTCCCCACGTCGTCCCGGCGAACGCCGGGACCCATACGCCGCGGCCGCGGGAAGGGGCACAAGGGGAGACAGCTTCTATTACAGTTCACATCGGTGAGTATGGGTCCCGGCCTTCGCCGGGACGACAACAGATTGCACCGAGTCTTCACCGCCCGCCGAACAGCGCGCGCTCGCGCTCCACCGTCTCGTGGATGTAATCGGCCACCGCGCGAATGCGTGCTAGGTCCTTGCTGTCGGCATGCATCAGCATCCAGAACGAGCGGGAGATCCTGACCTCGTCCGGCAGTACGGCGCGCAATTCCGGGTGCGATGTCGCCATGAAGTGCGGCAGCACCGCGATGCCGAAGCCGGCGATGGTGGCGTTGAGCTGCGCGATCAGATTGGCGCTGCGGAATTTCGCCGAGATCTTTGGCGAGACCTGCGGCAGGTAATCCAGTTCCGGCGTGAACAGCAATTCCTCGATATAGCCGACGAAGCGATGCTCCGGCAGGTCGCCCCGGCTTGTGATCTTGGGCGCGCGGTCCAGATAGGCCGGTGCGGCGTAGAGCCCGAGGCTGTAGTCGAGCAGCTTGCGACCGACGATGCGGCCTTCCTTCGGCATGGTCAGGCTGATCGCAATGTCGGCCTCGCGCTTCGACAGGCTGAACAGGCGGGCGGTCGCGACGAGTTGCAGATCGAGATCGGGATACCGCTCGGTGAACTTCACCAACCGCGAGGCCAGGAAGTGGCTGCCGAAACCGTCGGGCGCGCCGATCCGGACCGTGCCGGTGAGCTGGGCGCGTGAGCCGCCGACCGCCTCCTGGTTGGCGACGATGGTGGATTCCATCGCTTCCGCGCTGTCGGCGACGCGCTGACCGGCCTCGGTCAGGAGATAGCCGGTCTTGCGGCGGTCGAAGAGCTTTGCCGAGAGGTGCCGCTCCAGCCGGTCGACGCGGCGGATCACGGTGGCATGGTCGACTGATAGCTGCTTGGCGGCAGCCGAAACCGAGCCGCCGCGCACGATCGCCAGCACAAAGCGGAAGTCATCCCAGTCGATCGTCCCGGAGCCTTGATCCAGCATTTCCGCACATCTAAGGTGCAATATATTGGACTTGTATCCCAAGAAATGCGGGTCAAAAAGAGCCTCAACAGGCTTCAGGGAGATCATTCATGCGCTCTATCGGACACTTCATCGGTGGCAAAGAGGTCAAGGGCACGTCCGGGCGGACGGCCGACGTTTTCGAGCCGATGACCGGCGACGTCCAGGCCAAGGTGGCGCTGGCCTCGAAAGCGGAAGTCCGCGCCGCCGTCGAGAACGCCGCTCTCGCCCAGCCCGAATGGGCCAACACCAATCCGCAGCGCCGCGCGCGCGTGATGATGAAGTTCGTCGAACTGGTGCAGCGCGACTATGACAAGCTCGCCGAACTGCTGGCCCGCGAGCACGGCAAGACCGTTCCCGACGCCAAAGGCGATATCCAGCGCGGCCTTGAAGTCGCGGAATTCGCCTGCGGTATTCCGCACTTGATGAAGGGCGAATACACCGAAGGCGCCGGCCCCGGCATCGACATCTATTCGCTGCGGCAGCCGCTCGGCGTCGTCGCCGGCATCACGCCGTTCAATTTCCCGGCGATGATCCCGATGTGGAAGTTCGCGCCTGCGATCGCCTGCGGCAACGCCTTTATCCTGAAGCCCAGCGAGCGCGACCCGGGCGTGCCGATGCTGCTCGCCGAACTGATGATGGAAGCGGGGCTGCCGCCCGGCATCCTTAACGTCGTCAACGGCGACAAGGAAGCCGTCGATGCCATCCTCGACGATCCCGACATCAAGGCGATCGGCTTCGTCGGCTCCACCCCGATCGCGCAGTACATCTATGAGCGTGCGGCGCAGACCGGCAAGCGCTGCCAGTGCTTTGGTGGCGCCAAGAACCACGCCATCGTGATGCCAGACGCGGATATGGACCAGGCCGTCGACGCGCTGATCGGCGCCGGCTACGGCTCGGCCGGCGAGCGCTGCATGGCGGTATCGGTCGCGGTCCCCGTCGGCAAGGCCACCGCCGACCGCCTGATGGAAAAGCTGATCCCGCGCGTGGAGTCGCTCAAGATCGGCACCTCGATCGATCCGTCCGCCGATTACGGTCCGCTGGTGACGCGCGAGGCGGTCGAGAAGGTCAAGAGCTATATCGATATCGGTATCAAGGAAGGCGCGACGCTCGCCGTCGACGGCCGCGGCTTCAAGATGCAGGGCTATGAAAAGGGCTTCTACCTCGGCGGTTCGCTGTTCGATAACGTCACCAAGGACATGCGGATCTACAAGGAAGAGATTTTTGGCCCCGTGCTCTCGGTGGTGCGAGCCCATGACTACAAGGAAGCGCTGGCGCTGCCGTCCGAGCACGATTACGGCAATGGCGTCGCGATCTTTACCCGCGACGGCGATGCCGCCCGCGACTTCGCCGCCAAGGTCAACGTCGGCATGGTCGGCATCAACGTGCCGATCCCGGTGCCGATCGCCTACTACACCTTCGGCGGCTGGAAGAAGTCCGGTTTCGGCGATCTCAACCAGCACGGCCCGGACTCGGTCCGCTTCTACACCAAGACCAAGACGGTGACCTCGCGCTGGCCGTCCGGCGTCAAGGAAGGTGCGGAGTTCTCGATCCCGTTGATGAAGTGATGGCCTTGCCACAGTCGTCATTGCGAGGAGCGTAGCGACGAAGCAATCCACCTGTCCCCGTGCGGAGACGCGGATTGCTTCGCTGCGCTCGCAATGACGATGATGTGAGCTTTAACGGTAAGCGGCAGAATGCAGTTCGCTCTCAACGAGGATCAGATCGCGGTTCGCGACATGGCGCGCGAATTCGCCGCCGAGAAGATCGCGCCGCATGCCCTGCGCTGGGACGAGGAAAAGCATTTTCCCGTCGACGTGATGCGCGAGGCTGCGACGCTAGGCATGGGCGGCATCTACATCAAGGATGACGTCGGCGGCTCGGCGATGACCCGATTCGACGCCGCGCTGATCTTCGAGGCGCTGGCGACGGGATGCCCGACCGTGTCGGCGTTCATCTCGATCCACAACATGGCGTCCTGGATGATCGATGCCTATGGCAATGACACCCAGCGGCAGAAGTGGCTGCCGAAACTCTGTACGATGGAGTTGATCGCAAGCTACTGCCTCACCGAGCCGGGCGCCGGCTCGGACGCCGCGGCGCTGCGCGCCCGTGCGGTGCGCGAAGGCGATCATTACATCCTGAACGGCCAGAAGCAGTTCATCTCGGGGGCCGGCGGCACCGATCTCCTGGTCGCGATGGTGCGGACCGGCGGCGATGGTCCCGGCGGGGTCTCGACGATCGTCATCGACGGCAAGACGCCGGGCGTGTCGTTCGGCGCCAACGAGCGCAAGATGGGCTGGAACGCGCAGCCGACCCGCGCGGTGATCTTCGAGAATGCCCGCGTGCCGGTCGAGAACCGGCTCGGCGAGGAGGGCATCGGCTTCAAGATCGCGATGGCCGGCCTCGACGGCGGCCGACTCAATATCGCCGCCTGTTCGCTCGGCGGCGCGCAAAGCGCGCTCGACAAGTCGCTGGCCTACATGAAAGAGCGAAAAGCGTTCGGCAAGCGCCTCGACGAATTCCAGGCGCTGCAGTTCCGCCTCGCCGACATGGCGACCGAGCTGGAGGCGGCGCGGACCTTTCTGTGGCGCGCCGCCGCTGCGCTCGACCGCAAGGATCCGGATGCCACCATGCTGTGCGCGATGGCCAAGCGCTTCGGCACCGATGTCGGTTTCGAGGTCGCCAACCAGGCGCTGCAATTGCACGGCGGCTACGGCTATCTCAGCGAATACGGCATCGAGAAGATCGTGCGCGATTTGCGCGTGCACCAGATCCTGGAAGGGACCAACGAGATCATGCGGCTGATCGTGTCGCGCAAGTTGATCGAGGGCGCGCGATGACGGCGATCGACCCAGCCCCGTTGATCGAGGGTGACCTGATCGCGCGGCGCGAAGGCGGCTGCGGGGTAATCCGGCTGAACCGGCCGAAGGCGATCAACGCGGTCACGCTGGAGATGTTTCGCGACGTTGACAGGGCGCTCGATGCGTTCGAGTCCGATCCCGCCGTCGCCGTGATCCTGCTGGAGGGCGCCGGCGAGCGCGGCCTGTGCGCCGGCGGTGACATCCGCGCCCTCTGGGAAAGCTCCAAGGTCAAGGGTGATCTCGGCAAGGTCCTGTGGCGCGAGGAATACATCCTCAACGCCCGCATCAAGAAATTCGCAAAACCTTACGTCGCCTTCATGGACGGCATCGTGATGGGTGGCGGCGTCGGGCTATCGGCGCACTCCAGACATCGCGTCGTGACGGAAAAGACAAAGCTGGCGATGCCGGAGGTAGGTCTCGGTTTCTTTCCCGATGTCGGCGGCACGTGGCTGCTCTCGCATTCGCCGGGAGAGATTGGCACATACTTCGGACTGACAGGTCAGACCATGAACGGCCCGGACGCAATCCATGCCGGCTTTGCCGACCTGGTGGTGCCGTCCGGAGAACTGGCCGCCCTGCGCGAAATTCTCACCCGGGCCGCACCGGGTATAACGTCCGGCGAAATCAGAACTCTGATCGAAACCTTTGCGACCGACGAAAGCGCGGGCCCCGTTGCGGCAATACAGTCGAAAATCGATCGCTGGTTCGCACATGACCGGATGGAAGACATTGTCGCGGCTTTGCAGCGCGATGGCTCGGAACTGGCGGCCTTGACGCTGAAGACGCTCAACGAAAAATCGCCGCGCGGAATGGTGGTGACGCTGAAGCTGCTTCGGCTGGCGCGAACGTCCAGATCTCTGGAGGAATGCCTCGTGCGCGAATATCGCGCGGCGCTGGAAGTCTTTGCCAGCGACGATTTCCGCGAGGGCGTGCGCGCGGCCGTGATCGACAAGGACCGCAATCCAAAATGGTCGCCGCCGCGAATTGAGGATGTGACGCCGGAAATGGTCGCGCCTTACTTCGCCGAGATCGGCGCGGACGAGCTCAAGTTTCCCTGATTAGAACAAAAAAGACCTAGCGGAGGATTCGAGATGGCAAATATCGCATTCATTGGCCTCGGCAATATGGGCGGGCCGATGGCGGCCAATCTGGTCAAGGCGGGCCATAAGGTCATTGCGTTCGATCTGGTGGCGGCGTCGCGCGATCAGGCTAAGGCCGACGGCGCCACGATCGCCGAGAGTTCAGTGGCAGCAGTGAAGGGCGCCGACGTCGTGATCACCATGCTGCCGGCCGGCAAGCATGTGCTGACGGTCTGGAACGAGGTCGTTCCTGCCATGACCAAGGGTACGCTTATCATCGACTGCTCGACCATCGATGTCGAAAGCGCCAAGCAGGCGCATGCGCTGGCGGCCAAGCATGGCGCGCTCTCGGTCGACGCGCCGGTGTCCGGCGGCACCGGCGGCGCCAAGGGCGCGACGCTGACCTTCATGTGCGGCGGCGAGGAAAAGGCCTTTGCAGCAGCAAAACCCGCGCTGGAGAACATGGGCAAGAAGATCGTGCATTGCGGCGGCGCCGGGGCCGGGCAGGCGGCCAAGATCTGCAACAACATGATCCTCGGCATTTCCATGATCGGCGTCGGCGAGGCCTTTGCGCTCGCCGAAAAGCTCGGCCTGTCGCATCAGGCGTTGTTCGACGTCGCCTCGACCTCCTCGGGCCAGTGCTGGGCGCTGACCTCCTATTGCCCGGTGCCGGGCCCTGTGCCGGCGTCACCGGCTAATAACGGGTACAAGCCGGGCTTTGCCTCCAATCTGATGGTGAAAGACCTGACGCTGGCGCAGGACGCCGCCAACGCCGCCGGCGCCGTGACGCCGCTCGGCAAGCACGCGCAGGAAATCTACAAGGCGTTCGACGCCGCCGGCCATGGCGGGGTGGATTTTTCCGGTATTATCCAGCACGTTAGGAGCCTTGCTGCGAAATAACGGAGACCGGATGACGACGTTTCAGGAAGCGCGCGCCTTTCTGCTCAAGCACCGCACCGATTACGATGCGGCCGTGAAGGGTTTTCGCTGGCCCGACCCTGTTCCCTTCAACTGGGCGCTGGACTGGTTCGATGCGGAACTGGCGCAAAATCCTGACAGCCGCGATCGCACCGCGCTGTGGATCGTCGATCCCGGCGACAAGGAGACAACGCTCTCCTTTGCCGCGCTGTCGCGCCGCTCCAATCAGGTCGCCAACTTTCTGCGCGCGCAGGGGCTGAAGCGCGGCGATCATCTGCTACTGCTGCTCGGCAACGTCGTGCCGCTGTGGGAGACCATGCTGGCGGCGATGAAGCTCGGCGTCGTCGTGATCCCCGCCACCACGCTGCTGACGTCGGACGAATTGCGCGACCGGCTCGATCGCGGCAGGGCGCGGGCGGTGGTCGCCACGCAGGATCAGGTCGCGAAGTTCACCGGCCTCGGCGGCGACAAGCTCGTGCGCATCGTGGTCGGCGCAACGACAAATCACGACGGCTGGCTGTCGTTCGAGCAGGCCGCGAACGCTTCCGAAGCGTTTGCGCCTGACGGGCCGACTAACGCCGACGACCCGATGCTGCTCTATTTCACCTCGGGCACCACAGCAAAACCGAAGCTGGTGCGGCACAGCCAGCGCAGCTATCCGGTCGGCCACCTCTCGACGATGTTCTGGCTCGGCCTGCAGCCGGGGGATGTGCATCTGAACATCTCGTCGCCAGGCTGGGCCAAGCATGCCTGGAGCTGCTTCTTCGCGCCGTGGAACGCGGGCGCCACGATCTTCGTGGTCAACCAGCCGCGCTTCGACGCCAAGGCGTTGCTGGCGACCGTCGGCCGCTGCGGCGTTACCACGCTGTGCGCACCGCCGACGGTGTGGCGGCTGTTCATTCAGGAGAAGCTCGCCGACTTCAAGGTCAGCCTGCGCGAGGTCTGCGGCGCCGGCGAGCCGCTCAATCCGGAAGTGATCGATCAGGTGAAGGCGGCGTGGGGGCTGACGATCCGCGACGGCTACGGCCAGACCGAGACGGCGGCACTGGCCGGCAATTCGCCGGGCCAGAAGGTCAAGATCGGCTCGATGGGCCGCCCGCTGCCGGGCTACCGCGTGCAGATCACCGATATCGACGGCAACCTCGCCAAGGAGGGCGAGGTGACCTTGGTGCTCGGCACTGAGCGTCCCGCGGGCCTGATGCAGGGCTATCAGGGCGAGGATGGCAAATTGGCCGGCGCCGATGGCGATCTCTACCGTTCGGGCGACGTCGTGTTTGCGGACGACGAGGGGTATCTCACCTTCGTCGGCCGCTCCGACGACGTCTTCAAATCCTCCGACTACCGCATCAGCCCGTTCGAGCTGGAAAGCGTGCTGCTGGAGCATGAGCAGGTGGCCGAAGCCGCCGTCGTGCCGAGTCCCGATCCGATCAGGCTGGCGATCCCGAAAGCCTATGTGCTGCTGACATCGGGCGTAGAGCGTTCGCCGGAGACGGCGCTGTCGATCTTCAAGCACCTGCACACGCGCCTTGCGCCGTTCAAGCGCATCCGGAAGATCGAGCTGGTGACGGAATTGCCGAAGACGATCTCCGGAAAAATCCGCCGCGTGCAGTTGCGCCGGCTCGAACAGGAGAATAACCGCAGCGATGCGCTACGCGGAGCCGAGTTCCGCGAGGAAGAATTCCCGGAGCTGCAGAAGGTGCGGACCGCCGGGCAGGAGAGCTGAATAAATGAATGAAGTCTGGAAGAAGCCGCCGGTCTCGCTATCGGCCTATCAGGCCATGGTCGGCAAGGAGATCGGCGTGTCCTCGTGGCACCTGATCGACCAGAGGCGGATCAACGTCTATGCCGACGTGATCGAGGACCATCAGTTCATCCATGTCGACCCCGAAAGGGCGAAAAAGGAAACTGCGTTTGGCAACACCATTGCGCATGGTTTTCTGACGATGTCGCTGCTGAGCATCATGTCCTACGAGGTGATGCCAGTCATCGAGGGCACCTCGATGGGCGTCAATTACGGTTTCGACAAGCTGCGCTTCCTTTCGCCCGTGCGCGCCGGCTCGCGGGTGCGCGGGAGGTTTACGCTGGCCGAAGCCAAGCTGCGCAAGCCGAAGGAGCTGCAGTCGCGCACCAATGTCACCGTCGAGATCGAGGGCGAGGACAAGCCTGCCCTGGTCGCCGACTGGATCGGGCTGATCTATTTCGAGTGACGTGGTTCCTCCGCGTCATGGCCGGGCTTGTCCCGGCCATCCACGTCTTGCTATGCAACAACCATCGAGGCGTGGATGCCCGGCACAAGGCCGGGCACGACGAGAAACCAACTTCCAGGAAATTCCACTCATGGCAATCAGGTTTGACGGACGCGTCGCTATCGTCACCGGCGCGGGCAATGGTCTGGGACGGGCGCATGCGCTGGGGCTGGCGAGCCGCGGCGCCAAGGTGGTGGTCAATGATTTCGGCGGCGCACGCGACGGCACCGGCGGATCGCTGTCGCCGGCTGAAGCGGTGGTCGAAGAGATCCGCAAGGCCGGCGGAACCGCGATGGCCGATGGCGCCGATGTCTCGAAGTTCGGACAGGTCACGGCGATGGTCGAACGGGCGACCAAGGAGTGGGGCAGCGTGGATCTGCTCTGCGCCAATGCCGGTATTTTGCGCGACAAGTCGTTTGGAAAAATGGACGTGGCCGACTTTGCCAAGGTGCTCGATGTCCACCTCGTCGGCACCTTCTACTGCTGCAAGGCGGTCTGGGATGGCATGCGCGAGCGCAACTATGGCCGCATCGTGCTGACCACCTCGTCATCGGGCCTATTCGGCAATTTCGGCCAGGCCAATTACGGCGCGGCAAAAGCCGGCATGGTCGGCCTGATGAACGTCTTGGCCGAGGAAGGCCGCAAGAACAACATCCGCGTCAACACGATCTCGCCGACGGCAGCGACCCGCATGACGGAAGAACTGCTGCCGCCGCAGGCGCTGGCCCTGATGAAGCCCGAGGCGATCACACCGGCGGTGGAGTTTCTGCTGAGTGAGGACGCACCGACCCGCACCATCATGGGCGCCGGCGCCGGCTCCTTTGCGGTGATCAAGATCATCGAGACCGAAGGCGTCAACCTGGCGCAGGCCGACTGGACGCCCGATGCGATCGCCGCGCATTTTGCCGAGATCGACGACGTGTCCAAGGCTAGGGCGCTGCAGGGCGCGTTCGAGCAGACGCAGAAATATGTCGCCCAAGCCGCAGCGCGGGCGGGGATCAAGCTTTAACGCGACGGACCCGTAGGGTGGGCAAAGGAGCGAAGCGACGTGCCCACCATCTGTCCCGATGACGACTGAATGGTGGGCACGCTTCGCTTTACCCACCCTACGCACCGTCGATCCGGCATGCACTCCCACGATGTCATCGCACTCTAAAAACGTCGCCATCATCGGCGCCGGTCCCGCCGGCCTGATGGCGGCCGAGGTGCTGGCGCAGGGCGGCGCCGCCGTCACGGTCTATGACGCGATGCCGTCCGCGGGGCGCAAATTCCTGATGGCCGGGCGCGGCGGCCTCAACCTCACGCACAGCGAGCCGCTGCCGCAATTCCTCGCGCGCTACCGCGAGGCGCTGCCGCATCTGAGAGCCGCCATCGAAGCCTTTCCGCCGCAGGCCTTGCGCGACTGGAGCGAGACGCTGGGGCAGGAGACCTTTGTCGGCTCCAGCGGGCGCGTATTTCCAAAAGCCTTCAAGGCGTCGCCGTTGCTGCGGGCATGGTTGCGGCGGCTGGATTCGCTGGGGGCAAGACTGGCACTGCGTCACCGCTGGACCGGTTGGGACGAGCAGGGCCGCTTGCGCTTCGAAACGCCTGACGGAGCGCACATTGTCGATATCAGAGCGACTGTGCTGGCGCTCGGCGGTGCAAGTTGGCCGCGGCTAGGTTCCGATGGCGCGTGGGCGGAGATTCTCGCTGCCAAGGGTGTGAAGGTATCTCCGCTGCGGCCGGCCAATTCCGGCTTCACCGTCGCCTGGTCGGACATCTTCCGCGACCGCTTTGAGGGGCAGCCGCTCAAGGGCGTGGCGCTGACATCAGGCCAAGCAACGGTGCGCGGTGAAGCGATCATCACCCGGGCCGGCATCGAAGGGGGCGCTGTCTATGCGCTTTCGGCCGAATTGCGCGAAACCATCCTGCGCGATGGACGCGCCACGCTTAACATCGCCTTGCGCCCCGACGCGGAGACCGGCGAACTGACGGTGAAATTATCGGCCGCGAAGGGCAAGCAATCCTTCTCGAACTTCCTTCGCAAGGCGGCAAATCTCTCGCCCGTCGCGATCGGGCTGTTGCAGGAGAGTGCCAAAACATCCGGTAGTTCGTTGGCCGCGCTTTCTCCAACCGATCTCGCGCGGTTGATCCAGGCGGTGCCTGTGCAACTCACCGGCGTCGCGCCGATCGCCCGCGCGATTTCATCGGCGGGCGGCATTTCGTTTGACGAACTCGATGACGCCTTCATGCTCCGTCGGCTGCCCGGCATGTTTGCCGCAGGCGAAATGCTCGACTGGGAAGCTCCGACCGGCGGCTATTTGCTGCAGGCATCGTTTGCGACCGGGGCTGCTGCGGGGCGCGGTGCACTGAAGTGGCTGGAGCGCAAAATCTAACCTCGTCATTGCGAGCCAACGGGTCGCGCGGATGCGCGCCCGATGACAGGCGCCGCGAAGAAATCCATCGCGCCGCAAGTGGAGAGGTGGATTGCTTCGCTGCGATCGCAATGACGAAGGATGGCGCGGGAGGACACCTACCGCAACTTCCCTCGTGCGGCCACCGGCAGCACGCCCACGATCTCCTCGCCGCGCACCATCACCACCTCGTCCATCATGTTGACGACGACGCAGACATGGTTAGGCACGATTCGCACGACGTCGCCGACATTGGGCCGCGTATTGCTGCGGGCGAGATCGAGGAAGCCGTGCTCCTCGGCGAAGCGTGCGATCTTCGCTTCCGGGTGCTCCAGGATCAGCCCGTAGCCATCGAGTCCGCCGCCGGGGTCTGAGGTCAGCGTCTTCGAGCCGGCATCCAGAATGCCGCGGTCCGGACCGGCGCGGCTGACCACCGTCGAATAGATGTTCAGCGCGCAGTCGTCCCAACTGGCGACGCCGGCCGCGACCTGCATGCGGTCGTTGTAGATGTAAGTGCCGGGCCGATGCTCGGTCGCGCCCTTGAGCTTGCCGAGGTTGATCAGATTTGGCGAGCCACCGGTTGAAACCATCGCCGCATCGAGCCCGTGCGTGCGGACGCCCGCCAGCGCTTCGTCGTAGAATTTTTGCGCCTCCGCCCAGCCGGTCTCGGTCGGGTAGAGCATGAAGCCGGCGAACTTCAATCCCTTGGAAGCAGCGATCTCGCGGGCGAGCGCGATGGCCTCATCCGGCGTCTCGACGCCGGCGCGCTTGCGGCCGGTGTCGCATTCCACCACGACGTTGAGCGTGCGCCCAGATGCCGCGGCAGCTTTCGGCAGGTCGGCGACGACGACCGAATTGTCGGCAGCAACGGTCATATTCGCCTTGGCCTGCAGCGCGGCGAGGCGCGCCATCTTCTCCTCGCCGAGCAGATTGTAGCTGATCAGAATGTCGTCGATCCCGGCGTCCGCCATCACCTCGGCCTCGCCGATCTTCTGGCAGGTGATGCCTTTGGCACCGCCGGCGATCTGCATCTGCGCCAGCATCGGGCTCTTGTGCGTCTTGATATGCGGCCGGTTGGCGACACCGGCCTTGTCGCAGGCGACCTGGACCCGCGCGATATTGCGTTCGACGCGATCCATGTCGATGACGGCGCAGGGCGTGCCGTATTCCCTGGCGATTTTTGCGGCGAGGGGCGTTGTCATGGGGTCAACTCCAATCCAGCAGTTTTCGTCATTGCGAGCCAACGGGTCGGTGCAAAGCACCGCCCGATGACAGGCTCCGCGAAGCAATCCATCGTGCGGCATAACGGATAGATGGATTGCTTCGTCGCTTTCGCTCCCTTGCACAAACGCTTCGCGTTTGTCGCAGGCAATGACGACGATAAACCATCGGCCTAGGCTTGCTCAATCTCTTCCCGCAAAACCTCGAGCTCCAGCCAGCGGTCTTCCGCGGCCGCGAGCTCTTCCTGTGCCTTTGCAATCGCGGCCGAGGCTGCGTCGAACTTCTTGCGATCCTTGGCGTAGAGATCGGGATCGTCAAGCAGCTTCTGCTGCTTTGCGATCTCGGCCTGCAGTTTTGCCATCGTCTTCGGCAGCGTTTCCAGCGCGTGCTTTTCGTTGAAGCTGAGCCGGCGCTTTGGCGCGGCCGACGGCGTCGCTGGCTTCGCTTCTTTCTTCTCCTCGGCGGCAGGTGCGGCCTTCACCGCTTCCCGCGTCAGATCCCCGCCGCGCTGCGCCAGCATGTCGCTATAGCCGCCGGCATATTCGATCCAGCGTCCCTGACCCTCGGGCACGATCACCGATGTCACGACGCGGTCGAGGAAGTCGCGGTCATGGCTGATCAGGATCACCGTGCCCTCGTACTCACCGAGCATTTCCTCGAGCACGTCGAGTGTCTCGAGGTCGAGGTCGTTGGTCGGCTCGTCCAGCACCAATAGGTTCGACGGTTTTGCCAGCGCGCGCGCCAGCATCAGCCGGCCGCGCTCGCCGCCGGAGAGCGCTTCCAGCGGCGTACCGCGCTGCTCCTGCGCAAACAGAAAATCCTTCATGTAGCCGATCACGTGTTTCGGCTTGCCGCCGACATTGACATGGTCGCCGCGCCCGCCGGTCAGGGCTTCGGCGAGTGTCGATTTCGGATCGAGGCTTTCGCGGTGCTGGTCGAGCGTTGCCATCTCGATATTGGCGCCGAGCCGGATCGTGCCGTTGTCAGGCGGATCGGTGCCGATCAACAAATGCACCAGCGTGGTCTTGCCGGCGCCGTTCGGGCCGACAATGCCGACGCGGTCGCCGCGCTGGATGCGGATCGAAAAGTTGTCCACGATTGGGCGGTCGCCATAGGCCTTGGCGATGTTCTTGGCTTCGATGACCAGGCGGCCGGATTTATCGGCTTCCGCCGCCGCAAGATTGGCGCTGCCGGTCGCGCCGCGATAATTGCGGCGCTGGTCGCGCAGCGCATGCAGATTGCCGAGCCGTTTGACGTTGCGCTTGCGGCGGCCGGAGACGCCGTAGCGCACCCAGTGTTCCTCGTTGACGATCTTGCGGTCGAGCTTGTGCTGCTCGCGCTCTTCCTCCGCCAGCACGTCGTCGCGCCAGGCTTCGAACGCGGAAAATCCGCGGTCGATCTGCCTGATCTGGCCGCGGTCGAGCCACGCCGTCGCGCGCGACAGGTTGGACAGGAAGCGCCGGTCGTGGCTGATCAGGACTAGCGCGCACTTCCGGCTCTCCAGTTCGCCCTCCAGCCATTCGATGGTCGGCAGGTCGAGATGATTGGTCGGCTCATCCAACAGCAGGATGTCGGGCGAGGGTGCCAGCACCCGGGCGAGCGCGGCGCGGCGGGCTTCGCCGCCGGAGATATGCGCGGGGTCCTCGTCGCCGGAGAGCCCGAGCTGCTCGACCAGATAGCGCGCCTGGTAGTGATCGTCGCCGGGCCCGAGGCCGGCCTCGACATAGGCCAGCGTCGTCTTGTGGTCACCGAAATCTGGCTCCTGCGGCAGATAGCGGATGGTGGCGCCCGGCTGCACGAAGCGGCTGCCGCCATCGGGCTCGACAAGTCCGGCCGCGATCTTGAGCAGTGTCGATTTGCCCGAACCGTTGCGCCCGATCAGGCAGACGCGCTCGCCTGCGGACACCGAGAGCTCGACGCCCGACAGCAGCGGCGTGCCGCCAAAGGTCAGGCGAATGTCCTTCAATTGGATCAGCGGCGGCGCCATCGTCTAGCCCTGGTTCGGCGCAGGCTGCTCGGCCCGCTGGCGCTGAATGCGGCGGATGGTCTGGTCGAGCGTGGACAGGAACGCCGAGCGGTCGCGCGGCGCGAACGATCTCGGGCCGCCGGTCACTTCGCCCGAGGAGCGCAGGTCGGTCATCAGATTGCGCACCGCCAGCGTCATGCCGATTGATTCTTCCGAGAACGGCTTGCCGTTCGGCGCGATCACCTCCGCGCCCGCCTTGACGCAGCGGCTGGCGAGCGGGATGTCCGAGGTGATGACGATGTCGCCCTTGCCGGCGCGTTCGGCGATCCAATCGTCGGCGGCATCCATACCGGAACCGGCGGCGATGCGCTCGATCAGCGGATCCTGCGGAACGCGGATGAAATTGCCCGCGACCACGCTGACCGGCAGGCTGTGCCTGCCGGCGACGCGATAGATCTCATCCTTCACCGGGCAGGCGTCGGCATCGACATAGATGCGGGTGGGATTCACGTCAGGCATATCGGTTCAAGAGGGTTATTGCCCGCGTGGTAACCCATTCGATGGCGGAATGCGAGGAAAACAGGGCACGGAACACGCTTGCCACGGCATATTCTTTGCGTACGATAACTGTCTGAAAAAACAAAGAATAAGAGGAAGCGGGCATGCCCATCCAGCCCTATCGGGTCTCGGCCTATAACACGTCAAAACATTCCGAAAACAAGATGCACGATGACACCGTCGCGAAGCGCTATGGCTTTGTCGGCGGGCTGGTGCCCGGTGTCGACGTGATGGCCTACATGATGCACCTGCCTGTCGCAAAATGGGGCCGCGCGTTCCTCGAACGTGGCCTGATCGAGGCGCGCTTCGTCAAGCCGGTGTATGACGGCGAATTGACCGATGTTACGGGCGAAGAGAATAGCGGTGTACTGACGATCCAGGTCGAGAGCCGGGGAGAGCTCTGTGCGACCGGCACCGCATCGCTGCCACCGGCCGCGCCATCCTTTTCCCTGTCCGACTTTGTCGAAGTTGCAGCGGTGGCCGAGCGCAAGCCGGTGGATGCGACGTCCTATGCCCTCGGAAAATGGTTGGGTGCTGTCCCGCGCACCTGGGCGGTGGATGCGGCCAGGGAGTATCTTTCGGATATCCGCGAAACGGAAGAGATCTACGCCAGGGAAGGGCTCGGCCACCCCGGCCTGTTGCCGCGGGTGATGAACAAGGTGCTGGTCGACAATGCGCTTCTGGGACCCTGGATTCACGTCGGCACCCAGATGCAATTGCTGTCGGCAGCCCGCATCGGCGATGAATTGACCGCGCGCGCCAAGGTAACAGGCAATTACGACAAGAAGGGGCACCGTTTCGTCGAGCTCGATGCGCTGGTGGTCGGTAATGGCAAGACGCCGCTGGCGCATTGCCACCACATTGCGATCTATCAGCCACGCGAGCAGGCGGCGGCGTAACCATGGCCATCACCATCACCTATTATCTGTCGCTCAACTCGCCCTGGACCTATATCGGCAGCGCGCCGTTTGCCGAAATCGCGCGCCGATACGGCGCTGATGTCGACGTCAAGCCGGCCAAATTCGGCCCGATCTTCGAGCAGACCGGCGGCCTGCCGCTGCCAAAACGATCGCCGCAGCGGCGCGCCTACCGGTTGATGGAGCTCAGGCGCTGGCGCGAGGTGAGGGGCCTTCCGCTCAACGTCGAGCCCAAATATTTCCCCAGCGATGACCTTGCGGCAGTGCGGCTTGTGATCGCTGCCAAGCTGCAGGGCAAGGACGCGCATCGTCTGTCGCTGGAGTTCGGCCGCGCGATCTGGGAACGCGAGGAATCGCTCGCTGATGCGATTGTGATGGCGGCCGCCGCGCAGCGCGCCGGCCTGGACGCGACGGCTCTGCGCGCGAATGGCCCGCCGGATGCCGAGTTCGATGCACTTTACGAGCAGTACACGCAGGACGCACTCAACGCCGGCGTGTTTGGCGCACCGAGTTATGTACTCCCATCGGGCGAGATTTTTTGGGGCCAGGACCGGCTGGACCTGCTGGAACGCGCACTGAAGATGCTGGCCTGACGTGTTGCGCTACAAAATGCGCTATGATCCGCATCTAACGAGAAAACGAAACAGGAGTACACTATGCCCGGTTCAGTGAAGGACCTTCTTGCCGCAGCCAACAGCTCGGTCCCAACCATCAGCCCACAGGATGCAAAAGCACTAATTGAGGGTGGCAAGGTTTTGGTCGTCGATGTGCGCGACGGCACCGAGCTGCAAAGCACCGGCAAGGTTCAGGGAGCAAAGCATGTCTCACGCGGCATGCTGGAGTTTCGCGCCGATCCCGAAAGCCCCTACTACGACAACGCATTCGATCGGGAGAAGACCGTGATCGTCTATTGCGCGTCCGGCGGCCGGTCCGCGCTGGCCGGCAAGACACTGCAGGATCTCGGCTACAAGGACGTGCGTAATCTCGGCGGCTTCAAGGGCTGGGCCGAAAGCGGCGGCGCAGTCGAGAAGGTGTGAGGCGCATTCACCAGCCACATACCCAACTCGTCGTACCCCGCGAAAGCGGGGTATCCAGTACGCCGCGGCACCTCCGCGTCATTGCGAGCGTAGCGAAGCAATCCATCTTTCGGCTCGCGGATATTGCTTCGTCCGCTTCGCTCCTCGCAATGACAGCGCGCTGTGAACCGCGGCCAGCAGCCCGCCTCACGCCGCCTGCTGCGCCTTTGCATCCTGAATCGCGCGCCACACCCGCTCCGGCGTCAGGGGCATGTCGATATGGCTGACGCCATATTCCGACAGTGCGTCGATGACCGCGTTGACGATGCAGACGAGGCTGCCGGCGCAGCCGGCTTCGCCGCAGCCTTTGGTGCCCAGCGGATTGGATTTGGCAGGCGAGGGGTGATCGCCGATTTCCATCAGCGGAATGTCTTCCGCCCGCGGCAGCGCGTAATCCATGAATGAACCCGTGATCGGCTGGCCGCTGGTATCGTAGCTGACCTGCTCCATCAGCGCCTGGCCGATGCCCTGTGCCACGCCACCATGGAGCTGGCCGGCGACGATCATCGGATTGACCACGGTGCCGAAATCATTGACCGCGAAATAGCGCACGATTTGCACCACACCGGTATCAGGGTCGATCTCTACTTCCGCGACATGGCAGCCATTGGGGAAGGTGGACGGCGTGTCCTTGGTGGCGTGGTCAACGTCGAGTGAGCGCAGCGCGCCCTCGGGCATGTTGCCCTCGCGCAGCCGCTTGGCGAGATCCATGATGCCGATCGAGCGGTCGGTGCCGGCGATGGTAAAGCGGCCGCCTGCGAACTCGATATCGCCTTCGGATGCTTCCAAGAGATGCGCGGCAGCCTGCTTGCCCTTTTCGATCACCAGCGCGGACGCCTCCACGATCGCCTGGCCGGTCGCCGTGATCGAGCGCGAGCCGCCGGTGCCGTTGCCGAAGCGGACGAGGTCGCTGTCGTTCTGCTCGATGGTGATCTTCTCGAACGGCACGCCGAGCTGCGCGGACAGCACCTGCGCAAACGGGGTGGCGTGGCCCTGGCCGTAGTCGAGTGTGCCGGTCGTCAGCTTCACCGAACCATCCGGCTCGAAGGTGATCTTGCCGAGCTCGCCGCTTGGCGGCGCGGTCACTTCGAGATAGGAGCCGACGGCGATGCCGCGCAGCTTGCCGCTCTTCTTGCTCTCCTTCTTCCGCTTGGCAAAATTGGCGTGGTCGGAAATCTCCAACGCCTTGTTGAAGACGCCTGCGAAATCGCCGCTGTCATAGGTGACGCCAGAGGCCGCCGCGAACGGCAGTTGCGATGGCTTGATGAAGTTGCGCTTGCGCAGCGTCAGGCGGTTGATGCCCATCTCGTCGGCGGCGCGGTCGATCAGCCGCTCCATGTAATAATTGGCCTCGGGCCGGCCGGCGCCGCGATAGGCGCCCATCAGCGTGGTGTTGGTCAAGACCGTCTTGATATCGACGCCAAGCAGCGGCGTGCGGTAGACGCTGGCGAGATTCTTGCCGGTGTTGAGCGACAGTGGCCCCGGCGCGACGCCGGTGATGTAGGCGCCGAGATTGCCATAACCGGAAAGCCGTACCGCGAGAAACTTGCCTTCGACGTCCAGCGCCAGCTCGGCGTGGATGAGCTGGGCGCGGCCGTGGCTGTCGGAGAGGAAGCTGGTCGAGCGCTCGTCGGTCCATTTCACCGGACGTCCGAGCGCCTTCGCCGCGTGCAGGATGCAAGTGTATTCGGGGTAGCTGACGTTCTTCATGCCGAAGGAGCCGCCGACATTGGCGGTCAGGATGCGAACCTTGTCGTTCGGCACGTTGAGGATTTTTGCCAGCGTCACCTTGTTGCCGGAGACACCTTGCGTCGGCACCTGCAGCGTGAAGCGCTCGGTGGCCTTGTCGAACGCCGCCAGCGCCACGCGCGGCTCCATCGACACCACGGCAACGCGGGTGTTGACGATGTCGAGTTTTGTCACATGCGCCGCGGAAGCAAACGCGGCATCGATCTTGGCGGCGTCGCCATAGTGATAATCGAGCGCGACGTTGTTCGGGATGTGATCATAGAGCTGCGGCGCGCCGGGCTTGGCGGCTTCCGCGGCATCGGTCACCGCCGGCAGCGGCTCGATGTCGAGCTCGACGGCCTCCGCCGCATCGCGCGCCTGCGCCAGGGTTTCGGCGACCACGAAGGCGATGGGATCGCCGACAAAGCGCACCTTGTCGGTCGCCAGCGCCGGATGGTTGGTCTGCAACAGCGGCGAGCCGTCGCGGCTCTTCAGCGGCAGGCCACAGGTGAAGGGAGCGTAGCCGGCCGCGGCGAGATCCTTGCCGGTCCAGACGCCGAGCACGCCGGGCATCGCCCGGGCGGCTTCCGTGCCGATGCCCTTGATGATTCCGTGGGCATGGCTGGAGCGCACCATCCAGCAATAGGCCTGGCCGGGCAGGGCGAAGTCGTCGGTATATTTGCCCTTGCCGCGCACCAGCGTGTCATCCTCCTTGCGCCGCAAAGGCTGCCCCACGCCGTATTTTTGCAGTGCGATCGCGTTGTTCAGGGAGGAAGCCGACGTGTGATCTTGCATTGCAAACACCTGAAATACGTGGGAATCGCCGGGATTTTCCGGGTTCCGTGGGTTCCTGGTCAGATAACGCACTGCATCATGCGGGACAACGCCTGATTGGGCATAGTCCTATGTGATGGGTTGTTGCTTACCCCTTTGGCGCTGCTAAAGTTTCCGTGAACGGTAATTTTCTTCGGCGGCCGGAAGCGGCCTGCGGAAAGACAGTTTTGATGAAGGAAGATAGGCGGCTGCGCGAAGGCCTTGGTGCCTGCGCAAGCCCGTCAGGGTCGGTTGCGACGACCGCGGCAAACGGTGTTTACGCCGCGCTCGACCTTGGCACCAACAATTGCCGGCTTTTGATCGCCAGCCCGGCCGGCGACGGCTTTCGCGTGGTGGATTCGTTTTCGCGGATCATCCGGCTCGGCGAAGGCATTTCCGCGACCGGTTCCATCAGCGAGGCGGCCATCGAGCGCGCCATCGCCGCACTCAGCATCTGCAGCGACAAGATTCGTTACCGCAAGGCCAGGCGGCTGCGGCTGATCGCAACCGAAGCCTGCCGTGCCGCCGCCAATGCCGACAGCTTTCGCGCCCGCGTCGCGGCCGAGACCGGAATCCGGCTCGAGGTGATCGACCGCGAGACCGAAGCGACGCTGGCCGTGATCGGCTGTTCGCCGCTGCTCGACACCAAAGGGCGGGGCGCCATCCTGTTCGACATCGGCGGCGGCTCGACCGAACTGGTGCGGATCGAGCGCGATCCCACCGAACAGAATGCGCCGCCGCGGATCAAGGCGTGGATGTCGATCCCGCTCGGCGTCGTCACGCTCGCCGAGCATTTCGGCGGCCGCGACGTCACGGCGGAATCTTACGAACGCATGGTGCGCGAGGTGACGCAGCATGTGGCGCCGTTTGCGGCGGAACATGGCCAGGATTTGCGCGACATGCATATGCTCGGCACATCGGGCACGGTGACGACGTTGGCCGGCGTCCACCTCAACCTGGCGCGCTATGATCGTCGTCGCATCGACGGCATCTGGATGAACGGGTCTGACGTTTCGGCCGTGATCGAGCGGCTGCTTGCCATGAGCTATCAGGAGCGCGCCAACAATAATTGCATCAGCATCGAGCGCGCCGATCTGGTGCTGGCCGGCTGCGCCATCCTTGACGCGATCAGGGACGCCTTCCCGCTGCCGCGGCTGCGCGTCGCCGATCGTGGCCTGCGCGAGGGCATGCTGGTCGAGATGATGCGCGAGGACGGCGCGCTCAGGCCGTGCTGATGCGCGGGCGCGTTGTCATCTGTTGGATTGCGCATCTATCTGTGCGCTTAACTTGGGTCAGAAACCTTGCGCTATGCCCAAAAATAGGAAAAGGTGGCTGAGGCTCAGCCGCCTTTCCCTTCAAAGTCCCGCTGACTGAGTTACGCGGCACGCCGTATCTCGTCCATATTTTGCTTGATCTGCTTTCCGGCGTCATCGGCCATTTTGATCGACATGTCGGCCATCCGGCGGCTGCTCTCCAGAACCGTTTCCACGGTCTCGCGCACCATGTCGCTTTGTATGGCCGCAAAGTCCTGAGGAGTTCGGCAGGCCCAAAAATCATTCATATGGTCCATGTTCTTCTCGACCTGGTGCCGAACCATCTGGAAGTACTCTTGGGAGATTCCACCCATAACTTTGGCCGCAGCGGTACCGGTGTAAAGTACGGTTTGGGTGTTGCGAGCCGACCGTTCGGTTGCCTGTTGCACGCCGCCCCCTGACAAACCGAGCGAGCGACCAAATTGCTCCGTGGAACGGCCCATGACCGAGGTCGCCATTTCCAGGCCGAAGCGCCATGCGTTCTGTAACGTCTCGGCGTTTTGCTTGAGCAGATCTGTACTTGCGCGAGCCACTTCCGCTCCCGCTTCAGCCGCAACCTGTCCGACACGCGCCGTCTGCTCGGCTGCCGTTTGTCCCAGGCGGCTGGCCTGTTCCGCCGTTCTCTCGCCGGCGTGGCGAGCCGCGTCTTCCATACCGTGCGTAGACTTCTCCTCCTGACGGGGATTTGCCATCTTTTTTCTCCGCTGATTTGCAGGTTGATGACTGGCCCCAGCTCCTTCCCGAGCAACGCGATCAATGTCGAGCTGTTCCAGGCTTCTCGATCTTTTCGGAGATTCTCGATGTTGCATGGGAACGGCGGCTACGTCTTAGTCTATGCCAGACAGCGGGCACGACATCATACCGGCTTCAACGCCAATTCGGTTCCGTGCTATTGCTCCAAGCTCCGGTTCTCGGCTGACATCCAAGACAAGTATCAACATGGCAAAAGACACCACCGGGCGGCTGCATGTCACGGTCAAGACCGCAGGCAAGCGCAAGCTGTCATCAAAGCTCTGGCTCGAGCGGCAGCTCAACGATCCCTATGTGGCGAAAGCCAGGCGGGAGGGCTATCGCTCGCGCGCGGCCTACAAGCTGATCGAGATGGACGACAAGCACCGCTTCCTCAAGCCCGGCATGGCGGTGGTCGATCTCGGCGCCGCGCCCGGCGGCTGGAGTCAAATCGCCGCCCGGCGCGTCGGCACGGCCAACGGCAAGGGCAAGGTGGTCGCGATCGACCTGCTCGAGATGGGCGAGATTCCCGGCGTCATCTTTGCGCAGCTCGATTTCCTGGCCGATGATGCGCCGGAAAAGCTGATGGCGATGATGGGCGGCCGGGCCGATGTCGTGATGTCCGACATGGCGGCCAATACGACCGGCCACCGCAAGACCGATCAGCTTCGCATCATCGGCCTCGTCGAGACCGCGGCGGCCTTTGCCGCCGAGGTGCTCAATCCCGGCGGCACGTTTCTGGCCAAAGTCTTCCAAAGCGGCGCCGATGCCGAGCTGGTCGCGCAATTGAAACGTGACTACGCCAGCGTGCGTCATGTGAAGCCGGCGTCCAGCCGGCAGGACTCCTCGGAGCGTTACGTGTTGGCAATGGGTTTTCGCGGGCAGTCCAATCGGCCCTAACCCAACTGCACCGCGCGGGACTTGGCGCGGCTCTGTCATGATTGCGATCGAGGCTTGGTGCCAAGACTTGAGCCATTGGAACTTTTTCCTGAATGGTGTATTTTAAGGGTTCGGCGCGGCCTGTTCGGCCTGGCGCCGGAAGTAATTCTGCCGCGTGAGGCGCGTCCGTCGGGGAGGAGTTTTCCCGTGATGGAGCACAAGGCCAGGGTTAGCAATCTGCTGTTAGCTGCGCTACCGCAGCCAGACCTTCAACTCCTTGCGCGTCATTTCCGAATGATACAGCTTGAACGTGATGCTGTGCTGTTGCGCTCGGGGGACCCGGTCGACCGGATTTATTTCCCGCTCAGCGGCCTGATCGCTTTCATCATGGACATGCCAAACGGTCAAACCGTTGCGACCGCCATTGTCGGCAATGAGGGAGCCGTCGGCGTCCTGTCGACGCTCGGGCCGGTTCTCTCTCCCATGACTGCGGTGGTGCGGGTCGCGGGGCTCGCATTGCAGATTTCGTCGACGCGATTTCAGTCACTGCTTGGCGATAGCAATGCCTTGAACGGCGCGGTGCAAACTCACGCCAGAGCGTTGATGGCGCAGTTCCAACACGTCGCTGCCTGCAATGCGCTCCACTCGGTTGAGGCGCGTCTGGCAAGATGGTTGCTGCACGTCCATGATCGGGTCGAGGGTGACGTCCTGCCGTTGACCCAGGAAACCCTCGCGGAATTTCTTGGCGTGCGGCGGACTACCGTGACGCAGGTCATTTCCAAACTCCGCGAGCAGGGCGCAGTCCGTTCCAACCGGCGGGGTTGGATCGAGATCGACAGGCCGCGGCTCGAGGCAGCGTCCTGCGAGTGTTATCATCTCATGCGGCGGCGGATCGGCCGGATCGTGCAGCCGGAAGAAATAAAGCCTACGGGCCTGGTCGGCAGCGCCAGCCTCGCTGCTGGACAAGGCCGACGAGATGCATGAGGGCCCGCGCAGGCGCGGCCTAATCGGCCATCGAGCAAGGAGTCATTGATGGAGTTGCAGCGCTTCCGGCGGACCTATGCCGGTTGCAGGGCAAGCGCAGGCCTCGGCGCGTGACGGCTCCTCGGCCGGCTCGTGAATCCAGGTTTTCTCCGAGGAGGCGTCAGCCTAGTCGCTGATCCCGTGCGTCCTCGGTGCCCTCGCTGGCGGCCTTGCTCGCTGCCTTGGCCGCGCCCTTGCGGCTGGCAATTTCGGCCGCCTTGCGGCCCGAGATTTCGTGACCGGCATCGTCGGGCATCTGCCAGAAGAACCAGGCCGACACCGCTGAGATGAACGCGACCACGAGGAAGGCCGGCGGGAATACGCCGGCGCTCAATTCGGTGACGTGCTGATAGAGCATGGTCGATTCTACCGAGAACGCGCCGACCGCGACGCCCGCGGAAATCGCGAGCTGCTGGTTGACGCTGACGAGCGTGGTGGCACGGCTCATCTGCGCCGGCTCGACCTCGGCATAGGCGACGGTATTGATCGCGGTGAACTGCAGCGAGCGGAAGAAGCCGCCGACGACCAGGATGATGAAGATCAGGAGTAGCGGCGTTGCTATGGTGAAGAGGGCGCAGGCCGCGAGGAAGACCGCGCTGATTACGGCATTGACCGTCATCATGTTGCGGAAGCCAAAGGCGCGGATGATGCGCGCAGCCAGCGTTTTCATCCCCATCGCGCCGACCGCCGACGCGAATGTCACCAGGCCAGACTGGAAGGGCGTCAGCCCAAAGCCCTCCTGCATCAGGAGCGGCAGCAGGAACGGCAATGCGCCGATGCCGAGGCGGAACAGGAAGCCGCCGATGATGGCGGCGCGCATGGTGGCGAGCCGCAGCAGCGAAAAGTCCAGCACCGGCGAGCCGGTCCGCCGCGCATGCATCACGTAGAGCGTCATCGAGATCGTCCCGATCGCAACCAGGCCGGCGACCACAGGCCAGGGCAGGAGATTGAGCCCGGCGACCGAGAGGCCGAAGGCGATGCCGGCCAGGCCGATGCCGGCCAGCACCAGCCCGTAGAGATCGAAACGCTCGGGATCGGTGCTCTTGATCGGGTCGATGTACTTCATCGCCATGAAGATGCCGAGCAGCCCGATCGGGATGTTGATCAGGAAGATCCAGTGCCAGGAGAAATAGGTTGTGATGAAGCCGCCGAGCGGCGGGCCGATCACAGGCCCGATCAGCGCCGGTACCGTCACCCAGGTCATTGCGTTGACCAGCGCGCTCTTGTCGATCGAGCGCAATAGCACCAGCCGCCCGACCGGCGTCATCATCGCGCCGCCCATGCCCTGCAGGATGCGGGCAATCACGAAATGGGTGACGTTCTGCGACAGCGCGCAGCCGATCGAGCCGATCATGAACACGCCGATCGCGATCGAGAATACCATGCGCGCGCCGAAGCGGTCGGCGGTCCAGCCGCTGGCGGGAATGAACACTGCGAGCGAGAGCAGATAAGAGGTGATGGCAAGCTTGAGCGTCAGCGGGCTGGTGCCGATATCGGCTGCGATCGCCGGCAACGAGGTCGCGATGACCGTCGAGTCCATGTTTTCCATGAACAGGGCAGTGGCGACGATCAGCGGGATCAGGCGTTCTTTGGTCATCGGGATCGGCGGGCTGACGAAAAAGGCAGGCGAGGGGCCTGTATCATCCCGCCCTCGCGCAAGCCATTGCGGAAGCGCGCAAACCACCTAAATCCTGCGTGACGCTGGTATGCACCGCGCCAGTCGTGGAGGGTCTTAAATGATCTACGTTCTCGTCGCCTTGTTGCCGCCGCTCGGGCTGCTCCTGAACGGGCAGCCGTTTTCGGCGATCTTCAACCTGGTCCTGATCGTGTTCTGCCTGGTTTTCGGGCTGATTTTCCACGTTCTCTTGTTGGTGCCCTCGGCGCATGCGCTGATCGCGGTTCACATGAAGCGGGAGGACCGCCGCCACCGCGAGGTGGTCGAGGCGATCCGCCAGCATGGGCCGCCACCGGGCTATCGGCCCTAAGGCCTCGCCGTAACCCCTTGGGATTGCGGCATTTCCCGAAAAGCCTGTGCATAGCTGGCAAACCCTTTGATTCGGCGTCCTGCCATGCTATCGACCACCGTCAACCCGACCGATGGGCTTCGATTCGACGGTGATGCCGGTGGCATCGCCGAAGGCGACGTTCATCCATAGAATTGATCGCGGCGGCGAGCCGCCGAAAGGAGTTGGCAAATGGCGCAGGGACTTCAGGGTATCCGTGAAGCCTTCACGTTCGACGATGTGCTTCTCAAGCCCGGTCTCTCGGATATTCTGCCTTCGGAGGCCGATATCCGCTCGCGCGTGACCCGCGCGATCCCGCTGAATATCCCGATCATGGCGTCCGCGATGGACACAGTCACCGAGGCGCGCATGGCGATTGCGATGGCGCAGGCGGGCGGCGTTGGGGTCATTCACCGCAATTTCGACGCCGAGGGACAGGCGGCGCAGGTGCGCCAGGTCAAGAAGTATGAATCCGGCATGGTGGTCAATCCGCTGACCATCGGTCCGGACGCGATGCTGTCGGACGCGCTGGCCTTGATGAAGGATCACGGCTTTTCCGGCATTCCCGTCGTCACCGGCGCCAGCAAGAACTCGCCCGGCAAGCTGATCGGCATTCTCACCAACCGCGACGTCCGCTTCGCCACCGACCCCCGGCAGAAGGTGTCGGAATTGATGACGCATGAAAACCTCGTCACGGTGCGCGAGGGCGTCAGCCAGGACGAGGCCAAGCGGATGCTGCACAAGCACCGCATTGAAAAACTGTTGGTGGTCGACGAACAATATCGCTGCGTCGGCCTGATCACCGTGAAGGATATGGAAAAGGCCGTCGCGCATCCGCTCGCCTGCAAGGACGAGCATGGCCGTTTGCGCGTGGCCGCCGCGACGACGGTCGGCGAGGGCGGCTTTGAACGCACCGAGCGGCTGATCGACGCTGGCGTCGATTTGATCGTGGTCGACACGGCGCACGGCCATTCCTCGCGGGTGTTAGAGGCGGTCAACCGCATCAAACGCCTCTCCAACGCGGTGCAGGTGATCGCCGGCAACATCGCAACGAAGGAAGGCGCGCAGGCGCTGATCGATGCGGGCGCCGATGCGGTCAAGGTCGGCATCGGTCCGGGCTCGATCTGCACCACGCGCATCGTCGCCGGCGTCGGCGTGCCGCAGCTCACCGCCATCATGGATGCGGTGGAAGCGGCGAAGAAGGCCGACGTGCCCGTGATCGCTGATGGCGGCATCAAATATTCCGGCGATCTCGCCAAGGCGCTCGCCGCCGGCGCCGACATCGCGATGGTCGGCTCGCTGCTGGCCGGCACCGATGAGACGCCGGGCGAAGTGTTCCTGTGGCAGGGCCGCTCCTACAAGGCCTATCGCGGCATGGGCTCGGTCGGCGCAATGGCGCGCGGCTCGGCCGACCGCTACTTCCAGCAGGACATCAAGGATACGCTCAAGCTGGTGCCCGAGGGCATCGAGGGCCAGGTGCCGTACAAGGGCCCGGTCGGCAACGTCATGCACCAGCTCGCCGGCGGCCTCCGCGCCGCCATGGGTTATGTCGGCGCCCGCAACCTTTCCGAATTCCACGACAAGGCCCAGTTCGTCCGCATCACCGGCGCGGGCTTGCGCGAAAGCCACGTCCACGACGTGACGATCACGCGCGAAAGCCCGAACTACCCGGGCGGGGTGTAATTTCTTCACACGGTCATTCCGGGGCGCGAAGTGAACTATGGTGCGCAATTGCGCACCTGAGAATCTCGAGATTCCGGGTTCGATGCTTCGCATCGCCCCGGAATGACCGTGCCTGAGTAACCGCCACTCTCCACCGTCATTGCGAGCCAACGGGTCGCGCGAATGCGCGCCCGATGACAGGCTCCGCGAAGCAATCCATTTCACAGCTTGCGGAGGCGTGGACTGCTTCGCTACGCTCGCAATGACGAAGAACAAGAACCGGAGGAAACAACCATGTCCGCATCAGGCAAACGCATCGTCCTCGCCTCGCGCCCCGTCGGCGAACCAAAGCCCACCGACTTCCGCCTCGAAGACTGCCCGATCCCGACGCCCGGCGCCGGCGAAGTCCTGCTGCGCACGATCTGGCTGTCGCTCGATCCCTATATGCGCGGGCGCATGAGCGACGGTCCGTCTTATGCGCAGCCGGTGCCGGTCGGCGGCGTGATGGAGGCGGGCACGGTCAGCGAGGTCATCGCTTCCAACAATCCCGGCTTCGCCAAGGGCGACATCGTGCTGTCGCGCGCCGGTTGGCAGACCCATGCGATCTCCGACGGCAAGGGCCTTGCGAAGATCGATCCGAAGATCGCGCCGATCTCGACCGCCGTCGGCGTGCTCGGCATGCCCGGCATGACCGCCTATACCGGCTTGCTCGACATCGGCAAGCCGCAGGCCGGCGAGACCGTGGTGGTGGCCGCTGCTTCCGGCGCGGTCGGCTCGGCGGTTGGCCAGATCGCGAAGATCAAGGGGGCGCGCGCCATCGGCATTGCCGGCGGCAAGGACAAGTGCGCCTATGTCAAGAACGAGCTCGGTTTCGATGATTGCCTCGATCACCACGAAACCGATCTCGCTGCAAAACTGAAGTTCGCATGCCCAAAGGGCATCGACGTCTATTTCGAAAATGTCGGCGGCGCGGTGTTCGAAGCGGTGTTCCCGCTGCTCAATGCCTTCGCGCGCGTTTCCGTCTGCGGCCTGATCGCGCACTACAACGACACGCAGGCAGTGGCGCCGAAATGGGCGCCGTCGCTGATGCGCGCGGTGCTGACCAAGCGGCTCACCATCCGCGGTTTCATCGTCAGCGATTTCGCCGCGCGTCACGGCGATTTCCTGCGCGACATGTCCGGATGGGTGCGCGAAGGCAAGGTCAAGCACAAGGAGTTCATCACCGAGGGTCTGGAGAATGCGCCCGCCGCGTTCATGGGCCTTCTGAAGGGCGCCAATTTCGGCAAGCAGCTGGTGCGCGTCGGGCCTGACAAGGCGTGACGTAAGCTGCAATGGTGGGGAACACGCGCAGCGTGAACCTCACGCTCACTTGAGGCGAAGACGGGAACGTCTCTTGGCAGGCATCGTTTGGCCCTGACATCCAATGGAGAAGCCAAATGATGAACTGCAAGAAACTATCGCTCGGCCTGGTTGCCGCCACGATGCTGGCCACTCCGGTGATGGCTCAAGAGGTCTATCAGGAACCGGGCATGATCGGCTTTAGCTATCCGAACTCCGCCTATACCACGGGCGGATACGGCGTGCGGGTCTCGCCCGGGCCGGGCTATTATTACGGCAACCGGTTTCAGCCGGCGCCACGGGTAGGGGCGTTTGCGACCGCGCCGTGGGATGACAGCTCGTACGGCTATTACGGCTCATATGGCCTCGTCGAGCGCCAGTGGTGATGCGCTGACGGCGTGATCCGAATATCTTTCGAGCAGATCATGCGCCGATCAACTGGATGGAGCGGGTGACGATCTGAAAAGTTACCCGCTCCGTCATTTCCCGCGGTTCAGCGAATCCAGAGCAATATCGACTTGTCCCGCCGCCCTGACGTGCCGGACCTCGAAGGCGTCGGGTTGGAAGCGATATTCCACTAGCCCGCCTTCTTTCGTACCGATGACGGGCTGGATCCGTTCGGGAAGGATGAAACTGGTCGATGGCGCCCACACATGGCGCGTATGACCATAGGTGAAGTCGCGGCGTTGGTGGAGATGGCCGGCGGCGACCAGCCGCAGATCGACCTTCGAAAGCATTTCGATCAAATTCCTGCGCTGGGGCTGCGGCACATAGCGGATCGCCGTGTCTTCCGTCTCGGCATCGTCAGGTGCGTTCAGGAACAGCGGCTTGTGCAGGAACAGCGCGACCGCCTTGCCGTTCACGTGCGCCAGCTCCGAAGCGAGCCAGTCGAACTGCTCGGCTTCGCTTTCGATGCCGGTATTCATGATCAGCGAGTTCAGCCCGATAAAACACCAGCCGGCTTCGTCGAACCGCCAGCGGTCTTCGCCGATCACCGCGAGATAGTTCTGCCGCTCGTTCTCGTTCGCCGGCTGCCTCGGGGCCTTGCCGACCGCTGTCGGGTTGTCGCCGATGTCGTGATTGCCCGGAAGCTGCCGGCACGGCACCGGCAGCGCGTCGTGCAGCTCCTTCGCAAACAACAGATCGTCGCGGCTGGTCGGCGCGTCAAAGGCAAGATCGCCGGTGTTGACGACGAGGTCCGGCCGCGTCGCATCGATGTGCTCGCTGACGCGATGAAAATTGTCGGTGATCTGCTGCAGGCGCCGGGTGAGATGGGTATCGGAAATCTGTGTCAGTCGAAATTCGGTCATGCGGTATTCCTTTGAAAGGATCATAGGCAGATCGAAAAGTCAGAACGATGACGACATCTAGTCTGGTGTCGCACTCCATCCTCCGCCGTCATACTCCGCGAAGGCGGACTATCCAGTGCGCCGCGGCCTCTCGATTCAAGCGCTGACGTCTCTGGAATACTGGATCACCCGCTTTCGCGGGTATCCAGCTTTCAGCGTGGCAACGACGAGGCTTACCCAAGCGTCCTTCGCCAGAACGCCAGCATATCCGTCTTGAACAGTTCGGCATCGCCGTCGCGGCTGCCGATACTTGCGCCCTTGCGGCCGTAGCCGGCCTTCAGCGCATAGACCATCAAATCGCGGTCCGTCAGCTTGCTGTCGGCGATGCCGGTGAGCGGGTGGATGAAGGCGCCGTTGTTGGCGATGTAGGCGGTCGGCGCGGCAGGGGAGACCGACGCATCGACGACGGTCTCGATTTCGCTGCCGCGGTCAAAACTGTGCTGCGCGCCGCCGATCAGGCGCATCGTCGCCCGCCCGCCGGAGAGACGGATCGCCTGGCAATGGCCCTGCACCTGCATCGGCGAACACCACTCGTCCGCATCGCCCATCAGCACGCGGATTTCGGTCTCATCGACGGACGGATCGAGAAATTGATGGCCGCTCCAGGGATAGGCGGCGAGCACGCTGCGAAAGCCAGCGCCGTCGCCGACCACCGCGTCGGCAAAGCGCCGCGTTGCCGCGGTCAGTACCGCCGAGCCGCCGCGGCTGTGGCCCTGCGCGCCGATCCGCGACGCGTCGATTTCGGGATGAACAGACAGCACCTGCCACGCCGCCAGCACATCGTAAGCGCTCGCCGCAAACGAAAACTGCGTCTGGTTGGCGACGGTCGAGGTCACATCGCGCGCGCCAAAACCGTCGAGCACGAACGCCGCAAAGCCATCCGCGACCACGGTTTCGGCATGTTTGACGTGCGAGGCTGCCACGCCAAGGCTGCCCGGCACCACCATCACCAGCGGCAGTTTTCCATTGCGCCGGCGATCGCTGGAGGCCGGCAGGAACAGCTTGCCATCGATCGCCAGTCGCGGCAGGTCGGTGGCATGGCTGATGACGTGGAAGTAATTGATCGGATTGGCGGTGGGAATTTCGAAGTTCTCTCCCTTGGCCCCGCCGGCGAAAACGATGTCGGAATCGCGAAATCGCAAAGTTGAAATCCTCCCGATGCCACTCTTATTAGGCGACTATCGGGAATACAGTAGAATTCTGGTTGCCTCCGTCAAAGCAAATGTTCCCGGTGGTCTTGCTGTCTTCGTTGCGCAGGGTAACTGTGCAACGCAGGCGCGGCCTTCAAGACGCGGGGAATATCGCCGCCCGGAATATCCAGCCGTCAAAGCACGCGGTAGCGGATCGCAAACGTATCGTGGATCTCCGTCGACACCGTGCTGCCGCTGGCGGGCACGATGCCGTCGGCGAGATGCCATGGGCCGAAGCCGATCGAGCGCGTCGGACTTGCCGGCAGCCGCACGCGGAAGGTGCTTTGGGCCTGGCCGGGCAGGTTGAGCAGCATCACGCGGTCGGTGGTGCGGTAATCCAGCGTCACCGTGCCGCGCAAAATGCTGCGGCCGTCGTCGGTGGCGCTCAGCGCCTCCTGAACCTTGGCCAGCTTCTGGTTCCGGTCGGTCAACAGCTCGATCTGGGTGTCGGCGGCCGTCGTCAGCGTCCCCTTCGGCAGGCGGATTTCGAATTCCACCGCGGGCTTGGCCGGGTTGAGGCCGAGATAGGCCTGTGCCGCCTGCCGCAGGTCGACGATGACGAAGGCGAGCAGAACGAACACCGCACAGGCGGCGAGGCCGTGCCTCACAACATCGCGGCGGCTGCGGTGGCCGGTGCGGAAATAGACCGACAGCATGATTGCGACCGCGAGCGCCGCGGCGACGCCTGACAGCGCCGACATCGCAATGCCAAGCCCGCCATCGGGACCGTCGCTGAAGCCGATGGTCCGGAGCAGGGAAGTCATGGAATCGCCGGGCAGCTGGGCGGCATGGCCGGCGCCGGTCAGGAGGGGGAGGTGATGTTCATCGCGGGCTCGCGAGGGGTTCAAATGGCTGGGTTACGGGCCAGAACAAAAGCAATTCTCGATAGTTGGTCGCTGGCGTTCCACCTGCGGTTCAAGGCACGTTTGCAAGTGGATTTGTCAGGTGAGGAACGCCTCGCTATTGCTTTAGACGAGGTCGCAGGCTTCGGGGGAGATTCTCATGTCGCTTCAAATGGTTTTACTGCCGGTCTTCGTTCAGATCGGGCTCACTTTCGCTCTGCTCTTGTGGATGGTGACCGCCCGGACCAAGGCGGTGAAGGCAAGGGAAACCAGCCTGAAGGACATCGCGGCGGGACAGCCGAAATATCCGCCCCGTATCGCCCAGATCGGCAATTGCTTCTCGAACCAGTTTGAAATACCGGTCCTGTTCTACTTCCTGATCGCGCTGGCGCTGCCGCTGCGCCGGGCCGATCTCTTCATCGTGCTGATGTCCTGGGTGTTCGTGGTGACACGCTTTGCCCATGCCGGCGTTTTCGTCACCTCCAACAACATCCAGCAGCGCAGCATGGCCTGGTTTGCCGGCGCGCTGGTGCTGCTGGCGATGTGGCTCTACTTCGCGCTCAAGCTATTGTTGCTCATTTAGAAAGTCGTTGATGACCCCCGCTGCCCGCCTGTCCGCCGCCATCGAATTGATCGAGACCATCGACGCCGATCGCGTTCCGGCGGCCAAGGCGCTGAAGGAGTGGGGTACCGCGCACCGCTATGCCGGCTCGGGCGACCGTGCCGCGATTTCCGGCCTGATCTGGGATGTGCTGCGGCGGCGGTCGTCGAGCGCCTTTCTGATGGACGCCGACACGCCGCGGGCGCGCGTGCTCGGCATGCTCAAGCTCGAGCGCGGCATGGATACGGAGGCGATATCCGCGCTGTGCGACGGCTCGCGCTTTGCGCCGGCACCGCTGAGCGAGGCGGAGCGGTCTGCGCTCACCTCGCGCTCGCTTGCGGGCGCGCCGCCGCACATCGCCGGCGATTATCCCGAATGGCTCGATCCGCACCTTGCCGCCGTGTTCGGCGAGGATCGCGTGGCGGAAGCCACCGCGATGGCGAGCCGTGCGCCGCTTGATCTTCGCGTCAACACGCTGAAAGCCAAGCGCGAGAAGGTGCAGGCCTCGCTAAGACATCTTGGCGCGGTTCCAACGCCATGGTCGCCGACCGGCCTGCGCATCGAACTCGGCGCCGACGCGCGCAATCCCGGCGTTTCCGCCGAGGAGGATTTCGTCAAGGGCGCCATCGAGGTGCAGGACGAAGGCTCGCAGCTTGCCGCGCTGTTCACGGCCGCAAAAGGTGGCGAGCAGGTGATCGATCTCTGCGCCGGCGCCGGCGGCAAGACGCTGGCGCTCGCGGCAATGATGGGCGGCAAGGGCCGGCTGATCGCAACCGATCGCGACAAACGCCAGCTGGCGCCGATTTTCGAGCGGCTGTCCCGCGCCGGCGTGCACAACGCCGAAGTCCGACCGCCGAAGGGGGATGCTGATCCATTGGCCGACATCAGGTCATCGGCCGACCTCGTTCTGATCGATGCACCCTGCACCGGCACCGGCACCTGGCGCCGCAACCCCGACGCCAAATGGCGCATGCGTCCCGGCGCGCTCGAAATCCGCTTGAAGGATCAGGCTGAAGTGCTTGATCGCGCGGCCGGCATGGTCAAGCCCGGCGGCCGCATCGCCTACGTGACGTGTTCCGTGTTGCCTGCCGAAAACGGCGAGCAGGTGCGCAGTTTTGTGGCGCGGCATCCGGAATTTTCGATTCAGCCATTGAACGAAACGGCGAGCGTGCTGTGGGACAAGGCGGAAGAGTTTGAAAACGCCGCGCTGAAGTTGCCCGAAGGCTGGCTGATGACGCCGCGAAGAACGGGCACGGACGGGTTTTTTGTGTCGGTGCTGAAAAGAAATTAAGATAAAGCGGAGCTTGATCCAGACGCGCAGGTCCATTGGACGGAGGGCACGATGAACCGATACTGGCGGATTGGTCTTGTCTCGGCCGCAGCAATTCTTGCCCTGGCGGCTGGTGCGGCCCGTGCCGACGAGACCGTCAGTGTCGGCGGATCCCGCGCCGTGCTGATCAAGCCGAACGCGCCGCGGGCGAGCGTGATTCTGATACCCGGTGGCGATGGCGCGATTTCGCCGGGCCCGAACGGTGAGATCAACGCGCTCAAGTTCAACCAATTGGTGCGGACCCGCCACGCCTATGCGGCGCGCGGCCTTGCGGTGCTCGTGGTCGATGCGGGCACGCCGCTGGACGCCGCGGTTAAATACATGGCCGCGATTAAGCGGCCAGTCACGGTCATCGGCACCAGCCGCGGCACGATCCGCGCAGCGCAAGGAATTGCGCAGGGCGCACGGCCGGACGCGCTGGTGCTGACGTCAGGATTTCTGAGCGCCGAGTCCGGCAGCGGGCAGAATGTCATGTCGATCCTGGGATCGCCGGGATCGTTGCCGCGCACGCTGGTGATCCATCACACCCAGGATAGCTGCCGGATGACTTTGCCGGCCGGCGTCGAGCCGTTTGTAAAATGGTCCGCCGGGCGTGCCCGGGTGGTCTGGGTCAGCGGCGGCGTCAACGAAGGCGACCCCTGTCAGGCGCGCGGCCATCACGGCTTCAACGGCCTGGATGGCCGGGTGGTTGGCATCGCGTCGGGTTTCCGCTGAAGCAGGCGCCCCCGATCAATCCACGATGAACAGCTTCACGCCTGTCTTCGTCGACGAGCGATGTGCCGCATCGCCGAAATCCGATACCTGGTAGCTCATGCCCGGCTTCAGCGTGAACCGGCGCCCGTCGCGCAGCTCGCTCTCGAGCTCGCCTTCCAGCACATAGAGCACGTGCCCGCGGTCGCACCAGTGATCGGCGAGGTAGCCCGGCGAATACTCGACCATGCGCACGCGCAAGTCCCCGATGTTGAGCGTGCGCCAATGCGCTTGCCCAGTCTCGCCGGGATGCGTCGTAGCCGGCATCTGGCTCCAGTCGGTGACGGTGAAGGGCAGGGTGGGGATTTTCATGAGCGAGTCCAGTGGTGAGAGGGATTTGCCAATGCCTCCCCGTCATTGCGAGGAGCGAAGGACGAAGCAATCCATCTATCGGTTATGCCGCGCGATGGATTGCTTCGCTGCGCTCGCAATGACGGGGAGGGACCGTCGGTTCAATTAGGCGCCGCGCGAACAGCACCTAATGCGCCAGGTGGTTCGCCGAGCCCTGCCTGATCTTCCCACGCGGATCGAGCCGCAGATATTCGCAGATCTGCGCGCCGCGTTCGTTCTGGTAGAACACGACGACGCTGTCGGGGCTGACATAGGTGTCGATCAGGTCGAAATGCAGGTTGGGCAGAAGCTGGAACGCGCGGCTCCAATAGGCGCGCAAATTCTCCTTGCCGCGCAGCGTGCCGCTCATCTCCAGGCCAAGCGCCTTGATCTTGTCCGAGGTCATCTCGGCATCCTCGGCATAGAGCGCGAGGATGCGCTCGAGGTCATGCGAGTTCCAGGCCGCGATCCACTCCCGGCCGAGCGCGGCCAGATCAGTCGCCGCATAGTGCTGACGTTGCATCGTCTCCTCCCGCGCCCGTCCGGCGGACCAGGCAAATTAGGTCAATAATACTGACCTATGAGCGCCTGTCCATCCCCCAAGAAGAATGTGGGCCGCCCGTTTGCCGCGGTTGCGAGGCCGCCCCCTGTCGCGTATCTGCTTGCCATGACAGCCCAGCAACAAATCAGCGAGTCGTCGACGCCTTCGGTGGCCTCGGCGCATGACAAGATTCTGATCGTCGATTTCGGCAGTCAGGTGACGCAACTGATCGCCCGCCGCGTGCGCGAGGAGGGCGTCTATTCCGAGATCGTGCCGTTCCAGAAGGCCGAGGCCGCCTTCGACGAGATGAAGCCGAAAGCCGTGATCCTCTCCGGCGGTCCGGAATCGGTGCACGAACAAGGCTCGCCCCGCGCGCCGCAAAAAATCTTTGATTCCGGCGTGCCGGTGCTCGGCATCTGCTACGGCCAGATGACCATGGCCGCCCAGCTCGGCGGCGAGGTCGAGGGCGGACACCATCGGGAATTTGGCCGCGCCGATGTCGAGGTGAAGGCGGATAGCGCGCTGTTCGATTCCATCTGGACCAAGGGCGCGCGGCACCCGGTCTGGATGAGCCACGGCGACCGCATCACCAAGATGCCGCCGGGTTTCACGGTGGCCGGCGTCTCAGCGAACGCGCCGTTCGCGGTGATCCAGGACGAGAAGCGCAAATATTACGGGCTGATGTTCCACCCCGAAGTGGTACACACGCCTGATGGCGCCCTGCTGCTGCGCAATTTCGTCCGCAAGGTCGCCGGCCTGACCGGCGACTGGACCATGCGCGCGTTTCGTGAAGAGGCGATCGAAAAGATCCGCGCCCAGGTCGGCAAGGGCAGGGTGATCTGCGGACTCTCCGGCGGCGTCGATTCCGCCGTCGCGGCCGTGCTGATCCATGAGGCGATCGGCGACCAGCTCACCTGCGTCTTCGTCGACCACGGCCTCTTGCGCCTGAAGGAAGCCGAGACCGTCGTCGACCTGTTCCGCGGCCACTACAACATCCCGCTGGTGCATGTCGACGCCTCAAAACAATTCCTCGGCGAGCTCGCAGGCGTTACCGATCCCGAAAGCAAGCGCAAGACCATCGGCCGTCTCTTCATCGACGTGTTCGACGCCGAGGCGAAGAAGATCGGCGGCGCCGAATTTCTGGCGCAGGGTACGCTCTATCCTGACGTGATCGAGAGCGTCTCCTTCACCGGCGGCCCCTCGGTCACCATCAAGTCGCACCACAATGTCGGCGGGCTTCCTGATCGCATGAACATGAAGCTGGTTGAGCCGCTGCGCGAACTGTTCAAGGACGAGGTCCGCGTGCTCGGCCGCGAGCTCGGCCTGCCCGAAATTTTCGTCGGCCGCCACCCGTTCCCGGGCCCCGGCCTCGCCATCCGCTGCCCCGGCGACATCACCAGGGAAAAGCTCGACATCCTCCGCAATGCGGATGCCGTCTATATCGACCAGATCCGAAAGCACGGCCTCTATGATCAGATCTGGCAAGCCTTCGCCGTGCTGCTGCCGGTTAAGACAGTGGGCGTGATGGGCGACGGCCGCACCTACGAATACGTCGTCGGCCTCCGCGCCGTCACCTCCACCGACGGCATGACCGCCGACTTCTATCCCTTCGACATGAAATTCCTCGGCGAAACCGCAACGCGGATCATCAACGAGGTGAAGGGGGTGAACCGGGTGGTGTACGACGTGACGAGCAAGCCGCCGGGGACGATTGAGTGGGAGTAGCCGTTAGCGTCATTATGCACGAAGTGCTTGACTTGTAGTTGTATGCCTCTCAAAAATCGCGCATTCGGGAAAAGCTTCCGACGGACCAGATATGACGCTCGATATTCGTGGAAGTCTGAAGAATACGAAGCTCAGTTCCAATAAATACGTAGTGATTGAGGAGTTGATATCGAACTCGATCGATTCCTTTCTCATACGCCGCAGCCAAGACCCATCCCAAGACCCATCGAAGCTAGACCTAAAGGTGACGGTTTCGATTGAACTATTTGAAGCGGGTCTCCTAGACGATCAGATCGATATCCTCATCTCATGCACTGACAATGGATGCGGTCTTGGAGATGAACAGACCGACGCATTCCTTACTAAGGACACGTCCTACAAGGACGACCTCGCGATCACCGGGATCGGGAAGTGCAAGGGAGCGGGCCGCATCCAGTTCTTCCACAGCTTCGAAAAAGTCGGCATTCGCAGTACCTTTCGCGACGGTGACCGCATTGTCTCGCGCGTCCTTTCGCCTCTTGCAGGCCGTAAGAAGATTGATCTTGGCGATTTTTCGAGTGCTCCCGGCCGAGAAGAGGAAATCGGTACCACGATCACGTTAGAGGGCCTCAAGGAAGTAGTGCGCGAGCGCTTCTTTCGCGCAGAGACCCTCGGCGAAGCGTTCTCCGCTTTCAATGTACGCCGGCATATGTTGATGGCCTTCCTGCAGAGACTGGTGAGCCTCAAGGCGGAGCTCGGCGAGTTCACGATCACGTTCGATACAAAATATCCGGACGAGAGGGTGGAGCAGACCAGCCTGAGTGCATCCGACCTGCCGCCCATCACCGAAGAAAGGAAGGCCTTTGTCGAAGAGCGGGATCCTCAAAGCGGCTCTCAGCTTGGCAGACGCAAGGAATTCCGTATCTCACACTATAGGCTCGACGCGCAAAGCTTCGATCTACCGCGAAACGCAATTTCTTTCTGTGCGAAATCCTCGCCGGTCTTGGACATCACGAGGCGCTATCTTCGCACCCAAGCCGAGCAAAGCAGACCGGTTAGCGGCTACCATCACATCGTGCTGATCGAGGGCGACCTACTCGATCAGCGGGTGAACGAGCAGCGCGATGGCTTCGAGGGAATTCCCGACGAGATACCCGTATATGACCTATTCGTCGATGAGACGGTTTCCTACGATGCGATCTACGACGCGATCGATCCTATCATCGACAAAATGGTGACACCCACCGGCTGGCGCAAGGAAGAGGTCATCAAAGACGCGGCGGAGAAGTTCGGCGTCTTTCCGAGGATGATTTCCGATACCGACACCCGCGTAGTATACGGTGATAGCGCCAAGTCCGTCGCTGAGCGTGTGCTGCGAAAGTATCAGGAGCGCATTATCGCGGAGACCGCGGAGATCTTCGATCTGAAGCAAGAGATCGTCAAAGCGGAGCCGCATACAACTGACTATCGCAACAAGATCAATGAACTATCGTGGCGCTACACTTCGTCGCTGAAGACCTTCGACATGGCCAACTTATCGCAGCTAGTTGTCCGGCGCGCAGCGATCGTTGAAATTCTCTCGCTCGCGTGTAGCAAGCAACTGGACGTCCAGAAGATAGATGATAGTGCCAAACGCATGGATGAGCGCATCATCCACAGCATCTTTTTCCCGATGCGAAAGGACAGCCACGAGACTGGCGATCACGATATCTGGCTACTTAGCGAGGAGTATCAATACTACGATTATATCGCGTCCGATAAGCCACTATCGCAGATCGCGTGGAATGATCATTCGAGGCTCTTCGATAGTGACATCGATCAGGAGTTCGAGCAGGTGCTACGCCGTCGATCGGACGAGCATGGTACTAAGCGTCCGGACATCGCGATCTTCGACAAGGAAGGTTCGGCCATCATCGTCGAGTTCAAGGCGCCGGGCGTAAGTTTGGACGACCACATCGGAGACTTATCCGAATACGCACACCTGCTGTTGGCCAAATCGAACGGTCGGCTCAAGAAATTCTACGGCTATTTAATAGGCGACACGATCAATCGCATGCGAATGTCGGGATGGACGCGCTTTCCACAAGGCAAGGGCTACTTTCGCTCGACAGCGCTTCAGGATCCTGAAAGCGATCGCGTTGTCGGTGAGCTTTATGCCGAGA
Organism: Bradyrhizobium sp. CB3481; assembly: GCF_029714305.1. Classification (NCBI taxonomy): domain Bacteria; kingdom Pseudomonadati; phylum Pseudomonadota; class Alphaproteobacteria; order Hyphomicrobiales; family Nitrobacteraceae; genus Bradyrhizobium; species Bradyrhizobium sp. CB3481. Next base: position 4,750,950 of record NZ_CP121647.1, on the reverse strand, counting down.
CACTGTTTTTTGACGGTTTGGTGGATCGGGCCAGGAAGCGGATCGCGGTCTATAAGGACAGGTTGCAGGTCGATCTAGGCCGGAGCTGAAATTATTCTGATCACTTCGCGCACCAATCAGCAAAAGCCTAGCCTCGTGAGCGCAGCGACACCTCGGACCACTATCCGTATATCGCTTCCGCTGATGCGAGCTACAGATCTAGCCATCCCAGTAAGGTATCCCTCCGGCGGCGGCCGCCTTGTGTAGTTTGATTGGCGGCCCGAGGATTTGACCTTAAGTCTAGCTTTAAGGTCACGTGGCGAATGCAGGTCAATGTGTTGGGCGCCGAGCGTCGGCGGCGATGGAGTTACGACGAGAAGGTTCGCCTTGTCGAAGAGACCTTGCAGGCTGGCGAGACGGTCTGCGGCGTCGCGCGCCGGCATGGGGTGGCTCACAGCCTGCTGTTCACTTGGCGTCGACAGGCGCGCCAGGGTCGACTGGGCGGAGATTCTGTGCCAGCTCTCGTTCCGGTCGAAATCACACCGATGGCGGCTCCGACTTCGAGCGACGCGCCACAACCAGTGGCTTCACCGCCTGCGCAACGTGCAAGGGCTGGAATCATCGAGATCGAGCTTGGCGGAGGCTGCCGCGTTCGCGTTGACCGTGACGTGGACGTTGAGGCGCTGCAGCGAATTCTTGAGCTGCTGCGGCGACGATGATCCCGATTCCGAGCGGCGTCAGGGTTTGGATCGCCACTGGCCACACCGACATGCGTCGTGGCATGCAAAGCCTGGCTCTTACAGTTCAGGAGAGCTTGAAGCGCGATCCCCATGCCGGCGATCTCTACATCTTCCGGGGCCGCCGCGGTGACCTCGTCAAGATTCTTTGGCACGATGGGCTGGGCATGTCGCTCTACGCCAAGCGCCTCGACCGTGGGAAGTTCATCTGGCCCTCGGCGTCGGCCGGCGCGGTATCGATCTCAGCGGCGCAGATGGCCTATATGCTCGAGGGCATCGACTGGCGGAATCCGCAACTAAGCTGGCGGCCGCAAAGCGCGGGCTGAGCGAAGAAATCTGCGGTTGCTGCCATTTTGGGGAGTCCCATCGCGTCCAATCTGTGATTCACTGCGTCGCATGGATGCCGACCGCGACACTGTTCCGGATGACGTTGCCGCCCTGAAGGAGGCGCTGGCGGTCGAGCGCGCGAAGGGTTTGGAGATCGCCGCCGAGCTCGCGGTCGCTCGCGCGAAGGCGTCGGAAGACGAAGCGCTGATCGCCCAGCAGCAGTTGCAGATTGCCAAGCTGAAGCATCAGATCTATGGGCAGCGGTCGGAACGTTCGGCGCGGCTGATCGAGCAGTTGGCACTGACGTTCGAAGAGCTGGAAGCCGACGCCACCGAGGACGAGCTTGCGGCGGAACGAGCCGTGGCGAAGACGACGGTGCGCGGATTTACGCGCAAGCGCGCTGAGCGCCAGACCTTCCCTGAGCACCTTCCCAGGGAGCGGGTGGTGATCGAAGGACCTACGGCTTGTGAATGCTGCGGCAGCAATCGCCTTCGCAAGCTCGGCGAGGACGTGACGCGCACGCTGGAAGTAGTGCCGCGCCAGTGGAAGGTGATCGAGACGGTCCGGGAGAAGTTCTCCTGCCGCGATTGCGAGAAGATCAGCCAGCCGCCGGCGCCATTCCATGCCATCGCCCGGGGATGGGCCGGCCCGAGCCTCCTGGCCATGATCATGTTCGAGAAGTTCGGCCAGCATCAGCCCTTGAACCGCCAGGCCGAGCGCTATGCCCTGGAAGGGGTGCCGATCGCGCTGTCGACCATGGCCGATGCCGTGGGGTCGGTCTGTGCGTCGCTGGATCCCCTGCTGCGCCTGGTAGAAGCCCATGTCATGGCAGCCGAGCGGCTTCATGCCGACGATACGACGGTGCCGGTGCTGGCCAAGGGCAAGACCGATACGGGACGGTGCTGGATCTACGTTCGGGACGACCGGCCGTTTGGGGGCGCGGGTCCGCCAGCAGCGATGTTCTACTACTCACGCGACCGCAAGGGCGAACATCCCCAGCAGCATCTGGCCCGGTATGCCGGCATCCTGCAGGCCGACGCCTATGACGGGTACAACCAGCTCTATCTGGCCGGGCGCGAGCCCGGACCGATCCGGGAGGCTGCCTGCTGGTCACATGGAAGGCGCCCGTTCTTTGCCATGGCCGACATCGAAGAGAATGCGCGGCGCAAGGGTGCCGGAAAGAAGGAAATCCCGCTCTCTCCGATCGCGATCGAGGTCGTGCGGCGGATCGATGCGCTGTTCGAGATCGAACGCTCCATCAATGGCAGGAGCCCCGAAGGGCGACTTCAGGTGCGACAGACGCTGAGCCGGCCTCTGGTCGAGGACCTTCAGGTCTACATGCGCGAGCAGCTCGCCAAACTGTCCCGCGGTCACGACCTGGCCAAGGCGTTCAACTACATCCTGAAGCGTTGGGCGAGCTTTACGCTGTTCCTCGAAGACGGACGCGTGTGTCTCTCCAACAATGCCGCCGAACGAGGCTTGCGAGGCATCGCTCTTGGACGGAAGTCCTGGCTGTTCTGCGGATCTGATCGCGGAGGGCGGCGCGCGGCAGCTATGTACAGCCTCATCATCACGGCAAAAATGAACGGCATCGACCCGCAAGCCTGGCTCACCGATATCCTCGCCCGCATCGCCGCCCATCCGGCTCATCGGCTGGACGAACTTCTGCCCTGGAATTGGACGCCGGCATCAACGCTCTCCGCTCGAGCGGCATGACCACCCACGTCAACAAGGTCCATCACGTCACCACTATTACCAAGGTCGCCAAGGACCTCGGCGAAGATGAAGATTGGCTGTGGGACATCGCCAACGAAATGGAAATCGAGGACGGCGTCATCTGGGTCTATGGCGTCGGAGAAGACGGCGTCCAGGCGTTCACCGACTTCGGAATCGAAAACCTCATCGAGCTGATTAGGTTCTACAAAGAGAACCCTGGATTGCTCAGGCGCTAACCCTGCGGCCTACGCCGAATGGATACCCAGTAAGTCGAGACCGAAACTATCCTTCATAGGCGACCGGCAAATTTGGAGTTAGTCGAGGAAAGGCGGCGTACGTCTCGTTTGTGATCTTTGCCAAAACTCGTCGCGTCGGCTTATCGATCGTCAAAGTTCGGTGGGCCCCCTCGAAGGAGATGGTGAAGGATCGGTTTGTCATCTTACCGAAGATGAAAGCACCGTTTTCGGAATGCTTCTTCAAGCTTTCGAGAGATATCGTGCTTTCGGCTCGGTGGCTTACGCCATGTCTGAGAAGTTCAAATGCAGGAAATGCTGTTCGGAACGATCTCTTTGCGGCTCTCAGTTTCTCGTGCAACGCGCCATTGGCTATAGTCGGTGACCTGTTCATGCTTTTGCCGAAAGCTTCCAAAGTCTTTCCAAAATGGAAGATCGTAGACGTCGAGTCCCGGCCGGCCATTTCTTTCCAAAGCTCCAAAACATGGCTTTCCTTAACGAAAGTGAGCGAGTTTTGCGTCTGGAGAATTTGAATACTTGCGAGATGGCTCTCTGCGTGCTCTAGAAGCGCTACCGCCGCACCAAAGTCATTGACCAGACGATTCAATTGAATGAGGTTAAATATCAAAACCATCGCGGCAGGCTGCTCTTCTGCTGGCAAGGCATGCACGAAAGGTTCTAACGAGCCGATATTGTAGATGTCGGGCATATCTCAAACCGCGTGAGACCGTGTCGCTTAATTATGTGTCTAGGCGAGTCTAGCTGCAAGTTTCGGGGGAATACAGCCGGTAGCTATTAGCGATCAGGTGAGATTAGCCGAAGGCGCAATCCACCACGTTGTCGAGCGAGATCGTCGAGTTACGCTATCGCTAAGCCCGCTCTAGGCACTGCCCCGCAACCGCTTGCGGTGACGGTCACCCCGGTGCAAACGCGGGATGTGCGGTGCGTAATCGCATGGTATGACTCGGGATCGCCTCTCTGGAGTGATCTTCGATGTCCGTCGCGACCGCCGCCAACCAGCCGCCCGCAACTGCCGCCGAAACCGATCCGCAAACCATCGGCTGGATGCACGGCTTTCCCCCGCCGCCGGAAAAAACCATCACCTTCCATAACGGCTCGTTCCGCAGCTTCCCCGAGCTCCGCTGGGCCTGGAGCAACATCCGCCAGTTGGTGCCGACCGTAAACGTCTGGCGCGGGGCAGGGCCGGCTTCGGTGCTGCCGCGCGAGGAGCATGATATCGGCGCGTCCGCCTCGGTTACGATGGATGGTCGTCCCATGACGTTCGCGCGCATGCTCGAGGAAACCTACGCCGACGGCATCGCCGTAGTACACCGGGGCAAGCTGATCTACGAGCGCTATTTCGGTGCGCTGAAGCCGCACAAGCCGCATATCGCGATGTCCGTGACAAAATCCTTCACCGGCACGCTCGCCGGCATTTTGATCGCGGAGGGGAAGATCGATCCGCAGGCGCCGGTCACCGACTATGTGCCGGAGCTGAAGGCCAGCGCCTTCGGCGATGCGCGCGTGCATGAGACCATGGATATGACCACCGGCCTCGAATACACGGAAGTTTATACCGACAAGACTTCCGGCGTGTTCGGGCTGCGGCGGGCGAACGGCATGGCGCCGATCGAGCCGGGCTATGAGGGCGCGACCAATATTTTCGATTTCCTGTGCGGGCAGAAGAAGCAGGGTGAGCACGGCAAGGCCTTCGCCTACAAGACCGTCAATTCCGACGTGCTGGCCTTCATCTGCCGGCGGGCGAGCGGGATGACGCTGTCCGATCTACTTTCGGAGCGCATCTGGATTCCGATGGGCGCGGAAGAGGACGCGCATTATCACGTCGACCGCATCGGCAGCGAAAGCGGCGGCGGCGGGCTTTCCACGACACTGCGCGATCTCGCCCGCTTCGGCGAGACGATCCGCAATTACGGCCGCTTCAACGGCCGCCAGATCGTGCCGTCGCAAGTGGTCGAGGAGATCGCGCGCGGCGGCGATCCCGAAAAGTTCAAGCCGGCCGGCTACACCACCTTGCCCGGTGCCTCGTACCGGAACCAGTGGTGGGTGACGCATAACGCGCACGGCGCCTTCATGGCGCGCGGCGTGCACGGGCAGGGCATCTATATCGATCCGAAGGCCGAGATGGTGATCGCCCGCTATGCCTCGCACCCGGCCGCCGGCAACGCCGCCAACGATCCCGTGACGCTGCCGGCCTACATGGCGCTGGCAAAGGATTTGATGGCGGGAGGTTGACGTTACACTAGCGCATGACGTCTTTTAGTTTGACCGAATTGGCCGCAGACGCGCTCACCTCTCCCGCTTGCGGGGAGGTCGCATCGCATCCAACGATGCGATGCGGGTGGGGGCTCTCTCCACACGGGCAGTGTCGCACGCGGAGGCAGCCCCCGCCCCAGCCCTCCCCCGCAAGCGGGAGAGGGAGCGCACCTTTTTCCTGGTCGCAGCTTGACCTGACATCATCACGCCTTAGCGCCCTTTCAGGCGTAGCCAACCCAGCCGCGCCACGTGAAGGCGGCGTAGAACAGCTCGACATTGCGGAAGCCGGCATCACCCAGGATTTCCGCATCCTGTGCCGGGTCGAACAGGTTGAGATGTGCCTCGACCGCAGCGCTCGCCTGCTTGGCCAAGTCTGGATCGGCTCCGGAAGCAATCGCGAAAGCGGCGTAGCGCGACAGCCATCGCGCGCGCTCGCTGCCGGCTTGCGGGAAACTGGAATGCGCGGCCACGAAGGGCGCACCGGGACGCAGACGGCGGTGAATTTCCCGCGTCGTTCGTCGCCGTTCATCGACATCGAGGAAATGCAGCGTGAGCAGGCACGTGGCGGCATCGAACGGGCCGTCGGGCGCATCGTCGATATAGCCTTGCCGCAATTGCACCCGCGCCTTCAACGGGCCGAGGGTCCGCTCGGCCTGCTTTAGCATCTCCGCGGCGGGATCGACACCGACGAAGCGCCAGCGCGGCTCTGCCTCCGCCAATGCCTTCAACTCCAGGCCGCCGCCGGCCCCCAGCACCAGCACTTGCGCATGCGGCGCGGCCCGTTCCGCCAGCAGGATACGGGTCATGCGATGCAGGTCGGCAAAGCCGGGGACGAAGCGCGGCGGCCCTTCGGCATAGCGCGTCACGGCCTCTGGATCGTTGTAGTGCTTCTGCCATACCTCGGCTGCGGCATCATGATGCATGGGCGGTCTCCAGACGATGGCGATTGCGCCGGTCGCCCAGGCGCTTCTGAAAATCGGCGCTCAGCATCGCGAGCGTCACGTTGCCGAGGCGCGACAGCAACAGCGCCTCCGCGTCCTCGAATGCCTGGTCGAGCGCGGCATTCACGGCCTGCTCGACCAGACAGCCGGGCGACTCCGTTCTGTTGCCCATGGCGAACAGCGACGGTTGACCAAGCGCTTCATAGACGTCCCGCAGCGATATCGTTGCAAGGCTGCGGGCGAGGGTCCATCCCCCGCCATGGCCTTTTTCCGAGCGCACATAGCCGTGATCCCGCAGCCCGGACATGATCCGCCGTATCACCACCGCATTGGTGTCCATCGCCTTCGCCAGCGCCTCTGATGTCACCGGCGCCTTCTGCTCGGCCATGTGGAGCAGCACGTGCAGCACGCCCGACAATCGACTGTCTCTTCTCATGTAACTAACGATATTACATGATCGGCCGGCCGGTCAAGACGCTGCGCGCCTTCGAGCGGGTTCGAGTGCGCTGGTCTGCGCGGAAAGTAGCAAGGAAAGCGGCTCTCAGGACGGAATAGGGAAGCCTATTCCGCCGTCGAATTCGTAGGTCGATTGGCCCAGCGGGTCTCCACCGCATTGATCTCATCGGAACGAACCGATGGAGTGTTACGCTGTCGCTAATGGCCGCTGGGCCTCTATTCCGCGCGCGTGGCGTTCCAAGATCCTGCAACTATATCGAGAGCGTAGGGAAAGCTTCTGGGCAGGAGAGAACAGACCGCCATAGAGTAAGGAGCAACGCATGACTGCGACTCGACTAGCCGTCCAAGGGCGCCGGCTGATTCAGATCGGCGTGACCCTCTTCCTTTTCACGAGCTTCCAGGGATTTGCGGTGCCGTATTTTGCTTCACCAAATCTCGGCCGTTCGGTTCACACGCTCAGCGGATTCACCGGAGTGTTGCTTGTGGCCTTGGGACTGGTTTGGCCTAAGCTGAAGCTCGCATCGATGCCGTCGCGCCTCGCGTTCTGGTTTCTCATCTATTCCGCGCTTGCAACGATCGCCGGATTCGTGATCGCGGCTCTCCTGGGAGCCGGCGGTTCGATCATGCCGATCGCGGCGGCCGGCGCTCGTGGGAGCGACGCTCAGGAGATGCTGATCCAGCTCGTGACGTATCCAGCCGCCCCGACGGGAATCATAGCCTTCTCACTGATCTTCTGGGGGCTTCGCGGCAGTCGAGTTCGTGGGAACGCGGTGGAGGACTGACCGCAGGTCCTCTTTGGCGGACCGTCTTGCCGTCGTGATGGGCTAGTAGGGTGGATCACCCGCAATATAACAAGCCTTGACTTATATAAGCGATGACCGATATTCATTGTCGGAAACAGGGAGGACCGGTATGCAGATCGACGTCGCCAAGGTGTTGGGGCTTGTCACGCGTTCGGTGCGCAATTTCGAGAAGGACGGCAAGCCGGCGAGCGCGGTGACGCTGACGCGGCTTTACGACACCGATGTCGATGATCTCTGGGATGCCGTGACCAGCAAGGAACGCATCCCGCGCTGGTTCTTGCCGGTCGAGGGAGAGCTTAAACTCGGCGGCAGGTATCAGATCAAGGGCAATGCGGGCGGCACCATCACGGCCTGCGCGCCGCCTGCGCATTTTGCGGCCACGTGGGAATTCGGCGGCGCGACAAGCTGGATCGACGTCAGGCTGGCCGCAGAACGCGACAAGGCGCGGCTGACACTTGAGCACACCGCCATAATCGAGGACCATTGGAATCAGTTCGGTCCCGGCGCGGTAGGCATTGGTTGGGATCTCGCGCTCGCGGGCCTCGAGGGATATCTTGCGACGGGCGCCTCGGTCGACCATGAAACGGCGGAGGCATGGATGGGCTCTGACGAGGGCAAGGCGTTCATGACCGGGAGCGGCGAGTTTTGGCGCGCGGCGCATGTCGCGAGCGGCGTCGATCCCGTCTCGGCGAAGGAGCGCTCCGACCGCACTATCGCCTTCTATCGCGGCGAGATGCCGCCTGATATCGCCCATCCCGGCACAGGAAGCTGATGCACGTCTTCGAAGTCCTTGCCGATCCGGTGCGCCGCCGCATCCTCGAACTGCTGGGCCTGCGGGAGATGGCGTCCGGCGAAGTGGTGGAGGCGATCGGCGCCGAGTTCGGCATCACGCAGGCGGCCGTGTCGCAGCATCTCAAGGTGCTGCGCGAGAGCGGCTTTGCAAAGGTCCGGGCGGACGCGCAGCGACGGCTTTATTCGGTCGACGCGGCCGGGCTTCAGGCGGTGGACGCGTGGATCAGCCGCTTCCGGAATTTCTGGGAGCCGAAGCTCGACGCGCTGGCGACAGAGATCGCGCGCGGCAAACGCGAGCGGCGCAACGCGCCGCTGACCAAACGGGGCGGGAAGAGGGCTTAAGCGTAGCCGGGTGAGCGCAAGCGATACCCGGGACAGTGTCCTCGCATGTCGCTTGCGCTCATGCGCGCTACATAGCTGCTGCGCGTGCTTTGGTTCCGCAGCCGATAGCTAATGAGCCGTCTCACCAGACCAGCGGAATCAGACGCCAGCGCACCCGGCGCGCATAGTCGTCATAGCCCTGAAGGCCCGAACGCAGCGCTTTTTCCTCGATACCGATCCGGATGCCGAGCAAGAGGGTAAGGATCGGAACCGCCACAAGCCCCCACCACGAGCCGAGCACGAGCGAGGTGCCGGCCATATAGAACAGCGCGCCCAAATACATCGGATGGCGGACGATGGCATAAGGGCCTGTCGTGATGACGGCCTGGCCGCGGTCCTTTTGTATTTTTACGACGGGCGCGGCGAAGCTGTTCGCGCGCATGGTCCAGTACATGAACAAAAATGCCGCCAGGAGGAGGCCGCATCCGGCCCACTGCACGGACGGTGGCATCATTGACCAGCGCCAGCGCGCCGCATCCGCGGCCATGAAACCCATCCCTCCGAACATCAGCAGCAGGACCGGGATGAGGACCAGCTTGTCCGCCAGCGGCTGATCCTTCTGCACGGGCGGCTTCAGCCGCTCCCTGAGCAGGCCGGGATCGACGCGCATCATGTGCGCCCCAAAAACGACCGAGAGGACGACCATCGCACCGAGATAGAGCCATCCGCCGGCGTAGTCCGTTGTGCCCGCGGCGCCGAAGATGATCGCGCCCATGAAGCCGAACCAGACGATCGTCTGGACGATAAGGTTTAGAACGAGACTCATTTTCTAGCCTCCTGTCGAAGCTGTTGATTTTTCGGCGCGGCGTGCGTCGGCGCGAGAGTTCGTTGCTCATCGCGGTCGCCGGTTACGCTTCCAGCGGCTCATGGCGTCCTCCATGGCGCCACGCATCGTCAGATAGAATTCCGCCATCTCCTCAAGACGCGCACTGACCGTCTTGGATGCGGCTATGCCGGCACCGGCGTTCAGCTGCCCGGCCAGCGCATCCAGCAGACGGTTCTGCTGCCGGATCATGGCTTCGTAGTCGTCGGCCACGGCATAAAGCGCGCGCTTTGTTCCAGGCTCGCTATGGCGATGTGCCAACGTATAGCTTTCCAGCAGCCGCGCGGCCACGCTTGCGCTGCTTTTGCTGATCCCGAGATCCTCGACGATCTGGTCGAGGCTGACGGGGCGAGGGCAGAGCAGCAGATGCCCGTAGAGGCGGGCGGCGACGGGCGGCACGCCCCAGGGCGTCAACAACCGGGCCACGTCCTCCACGAACCGCCGCTCATCCTTGCGCACTTTGTTTGACATATTCGGCATATTCCGAATATACAGAAGTAAGATCTGGCCGGCAAGCTTCAAGCCCGGGAGAGGCGCATGCTTCCCTATCTCGTTGCCGCGATCATCGTCATCGGATTGCCGACACTCTATGTCGCTGTGCGATACCGCGAGTACCGCAAATTCCTCGCTGGCGCGTTCTTCGTCGGCAGCGGCATACAATTCTACTTCTACTTGGCAAAGCTCCCGATTCCCCTGATATGGACCGGCGCCGTCCAGTCGCCCGAGCTCAGCGCCGTGCGCGGCACGATCCACTTCGGGCTCTTTCTTGTATGTCTCTATTTCGGGTGGTTCTTCCGCAATCGGCCCCGCGCATAACATCGGCACCGCATAGCCGCACACGAGACGGCGGATGCGGCGCGCACCCGGTCTTCCATGCGCCGTCATTTCGATGCGGGCAAAAGGAGATGCAAACCTCGGGCAAATTATGTCGCGAGAATGCCGCCTCACATTCATCTGTCATCGCCCGGCTTGACCGGGCGACCCAGTATTCCGAGACGTCAATGATCGAATCGAGAGGCCGCGGCGTACTGGATCCCCGCCGGAGCCTGTCATCGGGCGCGCGTTCGCGCGACCCGGTGGCGGGGATGACAGCGGAATTTGGGGCGGAATGATGTGGCTACGCCGTGACGTAGCGATCCCGTGCGCTACTAACGGCTACGCGCCCGCACCATCAATACCGCGGCGTATTGAACTGCGGGCAGCGATGCACGTAGTCCCAGGGAATGTCGTAGACGCAAGTGAAGCGGAGATCATCGGACTGTTTGATGATCGGCGGCGCCGCGTCCACGACCGGTTGTTCGACATCGGCCGGCAGGCCGTAGAACACGCCGGGGCCGCCCGGAAAGAAGCTGCCACCGCGGTGATGATGGTGATGATGCATCGAGCGGAATGCTGGAAAAGCCGGACGCGCCGGCGCAACGCCGGGACCGGCTGGTGCAGCGGCGGGGGTGGGTGCGCCGACCGGATTGGCAAAGGCCTCGCCTGCGGCAAGGACAAGCGCGACTGCGCAAAGAGACGCGATCAGCGTCGTTCGATAGGTCATGACACTCAACCCCGTTATAGGTTGTTCGGCAGTTTTCCTAACGCTATGCCGGGCCCTTCGTGCCCGCAAAGACATAATTAATGAATGGTTAAAGCGTAATCTTAATGGCGTAACCTCAATGCTCGACGCTTTCCAACATTCGCATGAATTCGGCCAAAACAGCGTCACATCCGGGTGAGGCGCCACCACGAAGACAGGCCGAGCCGCGACCGCCTGTTCGCCACGAGGGTCGAGGAGGAGGGGGACACCAGAATGAGCGACATCTACGATCCCGCATTTGTGAAGGGCGTGTTCGACCGTTGCTCGGACCGCTACATCGCCTTCAGCCTGGTCTGCTCGTTCGGCTTCACCGAGCGCTGGCGCCGGCAATGCGTGGCGGCGATGCCGGCGATCGGAGGCGGTGCACGCGGCTACGATCTGATGGCGGGGACCGGCGAGGTGTGGCCGCATCTATTGAAACGTCACGAGCATATCGGCGCGATCACCGCGGTCGATATTTCCTCCGGGATGCATCGCCGCGCCATGGAGCGGCTGCATGCCCATCGGGCGCACCGGATCGAATTCATCGAGGATGACGTGCTGGCGAGCGACCTGCCATCGGAAAGCGCTGACTTCATCATCTCCACCTTCGGCCTGAAGACATTCAATCCCGGGCAGCATGCCCGGCTCGCCGCCCTGGTGGCACGGGTGCTCAAGCCCGGCGGCGTCTTCTCGATGATCGAGGCCTCCGATCCGAAAGGGTGGTGGCTGCGGCCGCTGTACTTGTTACACCTGAAGGTAGTCCTGCCGCTGGTCGAGCGCCTGTTCCTGCGCGGCGCACAGGATTTTGCGATGATCGGCACCTACAGCACCAATTTCGGTAGCGCCGCCGAGCTCGCCGCAATGCTGCGGAGCCACCGCCTCGAAGTAGAATTTTCAAAATATTTTTTCGGCTGTGCGACCGGCGTTGCCGGCCGTAAGACACCTCCCGGGTGACGCGCAACGGCCGCACCACGGTGCGCGCCGGACCAGTTCAAGGATTCCAGCCGCCGCTGCCGTATTCCTTGGTGATGACCTCGAGAAGATGCCCGTTCTTTTCCTGGAAGTAGATGCCACGCCCGCCATCATGGTGATTGATCTGGCCCGGCTGGGCTCGTCCCGGGTCGGCCCAGTAGGGCAGCCGCCGTTCCTTGATCCTGCCGAAGATCGCGTCGAACTCGCTTTCGCCGGTCAGAAAGGCATAGTGCTGCGGGGCGATGTCGCCATCGACGTTCATGTAATCGAGGTTGGCGCCGTTTTCGGTGGTGACCATGTAAAACGGCCCCCACTTGCGTGGCGCTGGAAGGCCGAGCACTTCCGCCAGGAACGTTGCCGATGCCTTGCTGTCGTGGGTCGACAGGATCGTATGGTTGAAATGAATGGCCATGGTGATCTCCCAAGCTCTCGATCGTCCTGCAGCGTAAGCAAGTTAACCGGGCCGCGGGCTAGATCGTTCCATGCGTTCGGGGAGAGAGCTCGCGGGCTAGGCCGAACCGCGCGACAGCTTCTCGAACCGCTTGATCAGCCGCTCGCGCTTGAGGCGGGACAGTCGCCGGATCCAGAATATGCCGTCGAGCTGGTCGATCTCATGCTGGTGGCAGACCGCGCGCAGCCCCTCCGATTCCTCGGTATGCAGCACGCCGTCGAGATCGTGATAACGGATCGCTACGCGGGCGTGGCGGCTCACCTCGTCGTTGACGCCGGGCATCGAGACGCTGCCCTCGCGGTGCAGGATCGTCTCCGGCGATATCCAGGTGATTTCCGGATTGACATAGGTCCGCGCGCCCTCAGCCGGGTCGAGTTCGAGCACGGCGACCCGCAGCGCGATGCCGATATGCGGCGCGGTGATGCCGATGCCGGGCGCGGCATGCATCGTCTCACGCAGGTCGGCGGCGAGCTCGGCCAGCGCAGCGTCGAACGCGGTCACGGGCTCTGCCGGGATCGCAAGCCGCGGATCGGGATAGCGGATGATCGGACGGATCGTCATGATTCTACCCATAAAGCCGTTCAAGCGCGCTAAGTACAGGGGCGCGGGCCGACGGCGCCACTTTGCTTGGCACGACCCGCTCGCAAAAAAGTGAGGGGTAGCTGTAGCTTTTGGCAGTTCCCGTTCGTCTTCCAGCCAGACAGACAACGGGGAGACCAGGAATGACCAAGTTGCAATATCGCTGGGTGATCGTCGCGGCGGGAGGCCTGCTTGGCTGCGTCGCGATCGGCGGCATGTTCTCGCTGCCGGTGTTCCTGCAGCCGATCGCGCGCGATACCGGCTGGTCGGTGACCGGCATTTCCAGCGCGATGACCATCGGATTTCTCGCGATGGCCTTCACCAGCATGATCTGGGGCAATTTGACGGACCGGTTCGGGCCGTTGCCGGTGGTGCTGACCGGGTCGATCGTGCTGGCGTCGAGCCTCGCCCTCGCAAGCATCGCGACCTCGCTGGTCGTGTTTCAATTCGTGTTCGGCCTGTTGGTCGGCAGCGCGGCGGCCGCGATCTTCGCGCCGATGATGGCGACCGTCACCGGCTGGTTCGATACCCATCGCGGCCTGGCGGTATCGCTGGTCTCGGCCGGCATGGGCATGGCGCCGATGACGATGGCGCCGCTTGCCGCCTGGCTGGTCTCACATCATGACTGGCGCACGTCGATGCAGATCGTCGCGCTCGTCGTCGCCGCAATCATGATCCCGGTCTCCCTTCTGGTGCGTCGCCCGCCGGCGCTGCAAAACGCGCCCGTCGCAGCGCCAGGCGAAGCCGCGTCTTCGGAAATGTCGCTGGCGCAGGCGCTTCGCTCGCCCCAATTCATCACGCTGGTGCTGACGAATTTCTTCTGCTGCGCCACGCATTCGGGTCCGATCATCCATACCGTGAGCTACGCCATCAGCTGCGGCATTCCGATGATCGCGGCCGTTACCATCTATAGCGTCGAGGGCCTCGCCGGCATGGGCGGCCGCATCGCCTTCGGCCTGCTCGGCGATCGCTTCGGGGCCAAGCGTGTGCTCGTCTTTGGCCTGCTGGCGCAGGCGTTCGGTGCACTCGGCTACGTCTTCGTGCGCGAACTCGCCGCGTTCTACGCGATAGCGGCGCTGTTCGGCTTCCTCTATGCCGGCACCATGCCGCTCTACGCCGTCCTGGTGCGCGAGAATTTTCCGCTGCGGATGATGGGCACGGTGATCGGCGGCACGGCGATGGCCGGCAGCCTCGGCATGGCGACCGGGCCGCTCGCGGGCGGCCTGATCTACGACACCTTCGCAAGCTACGCTTGGCTCTACATCGGCTCGTGGGTCATGGGGATCGGCGCCTTCCTGATCATCATGACGTTCCGCCCCGTACCGGTGGCGCGGGCGGCGCCGGTGCCGGCGTGAGGACGCCGCCGGCGTCACCGATATGGCCGGAAAGATACAGCGCGGAGGCCGATGCAATCAGACAGGACGGCAGACAGCCGGAAGTAGATTTTTCCTGCTTTTGCGCCGTAGACTTGCCGTAATATCTTACCAGACTCGCCACCGTATCCTCCGAATTCGCCGGAACCCCGCGACGCAACCGTCAGTAGGTCCGTATCCGGCCGACGTTTTTAATCTATATCGCGAGGCTGTGAGTGATGAAGATTCCTTTTTTGGCCGCTGTGCTTGCTATGTCGCTCGCGGCTCCGCCGCAGATGGGAATTGTCACAGGTGGTGCAACTGGCACCTACATCAAGATTGGCGAGGACATCAAGAAGATCGTCGAACCGAGCCGCATCTCCATGCAGGTTCTTGAATCGGCCGGCTCGATTCAGAATGTGTTCGACGTCCGCAGGAAGCGCGGTGTCCAACTCGGCATCGTCCAGTCGGACGTGCTCGACTACATCCGCGACATTTCTGACGACCATGAGCTAAAAGCCATCGCCGCCAAGCTTGCCGCCGTTTATCCGCTTTACAAGGAGGAAGTGCATATCCTCGGCGATCTTTCCTTGAAGACGCTGCAGGACCTGCACGGCAAACGTGTTGCGATAGGTCCTCAAAGAAGCGGCACGTACCTGACCGCCAAGACGATTTTTTTCCAGACGGGGATCACTCCCTCGAAGGAAGTATTTCTCGGAGGCAAGGAAGCGCTGGATGCGCTGCGCAGGGGCGAAATTGATGCAATGGTCTATGTGGCCGGCGCGCCGGCAACGCTCTTTTCGGAGAGCACGACGGCCGACGATAAATTCCAGCTCCTTGGAATAGACGATAAAGCCCTCGACAGCTATCTCACTGCAGTGATTCCGTCGGGTACCTACAAATGGCAGGAATCCGACGTCAAGACGGTAGCGGTCAAAGCCGTTCTGATAACGTTTAGCTACGCTGGCGAGCAGTGCCAAAACGTAGCCAAAGTGGCCAAGATCATCCGCGAGAACAAGGCTTGGCTGGATGTAAACGGCCATCCGAAATGGCGCGAAGTGAATCTCGATGAGAGATTACCGAAGTGGCCGCAATATGAATGTGTGGCGGCAACGAACGAACAGCCGCAGCCTAAGCCAAAGGGCCCGGATATCAAGATTGTGCGCTAGAACGAACGGTTGCCGTCGCTAGAGGTTGAATAGCGACGCAAGCCTCTGACATCTCATGTCGCGTGAATCCGAAGCGGTACCTCTCGATCCGAACCATTTCCGCAGCCGCGGGTTGTATTGCCGTGCCGTGATGATGGGGCGACGGCTCGTCCACGGGAGGAACAGTGATGGAGCTCGTCACACATAAGAAGATGAAAGGCGGCAAGTTGATGCCGTGGGGAAAGGGCACGGTCGTCACGGGCACAAAGGGATATGTTTTCCTGGCAGGCAACACCGCCACGACCGAGAACTACGATCCCGCGAGCGGCAGCGGTGGCGCCGCCGGCGATGCGGCCGCGCAGTGGCGTTCCATCCTGACCAACATCAAAGCGGATCTCGAAGCGCTCGGCAGTTCGCTCGAGCACCTCGTCAAGATCACGCAATACGTCAAGGGGCCGTTTCCGAACGGTGGCGTGCTCAGCTCGCCCAATTTCCGCCTGGACGTCATGGACGAATTCTTCGCCCAACACTGCCCGAAACATTGCAGCTACAACAACCCGCCGCCGTCGGAGGTGATCGGAGTCGCCGCGCTGGCGCATCCCGACCTCGTCGTCGAGATCGTCGCCATCGCGGCGCTGCCGGATTGACGCCATGTTCGAAGGTTTCGCATCGGTCGAAATTGACACCGGTGCGGCGCGGATCTTCGCGCGCCGGGCAGGCTCCGGTCCGCCGGTTCTGCTGTTGCACGGCTTTCCCGAGACGCACCTGATGTGGCGCGACATTGCTCCGCGCCTCGCCGAGACACATACGGTCGTCTGCGCCGATCTGCGCGGCTACGGGCGAAGCGGATGCCCTGAAAGCACGCCTGACCACGCGGCCTATTCGAAGCGGGCGCTTGCGACTGATATGCTGGCGCTGATGGACCAACTCGGCTTTTCGCGCTTCGCCGTCGCAGGTCATGACAGGGGAGGCCGCGTCGCGCAGCGTCTGGCGCTGGATGCGCCGGACAGGATCGATGCGCTGGCCATGCTCGATATCATTCCGGTTTCAGACGCGTGGGATCGCGCCGATGATCGGCTGGCACTTGCGTTCTGGCCGTGGTCGCTGCTGGCGCAGCCGGCGCCGCTGCCGGAAACCATCCTGGTCCGTTGCGGTGAAGCTATCGTAGCGAACGCTGCGGCAAACTGGGGTTCGGCGAACGCAATTCCAGAACGAGTGCAGAAGGAATATGCCGCAATGCTACAGGATGGCATGCATGCGCACGCCATTTGCGAGGAGTATCGCGCAGCTGCCTCGATCGATCGCGATCACGACCGGCGTGATCGGGAGGCGATGCAGAAAATCACCTGTCCGGCTCTCGCCCTGTGGAGCGCAGCGGGATCGCTGGCGACATGGTACGAAGCCGAAGGAGGCCCGCTCGCGATCTGGCAACGCTGGTGCTGCGATGTAAAAGGATGGCCGGTAAATGGCGGTCACTTTTTCCCGGAGGAAAAACCGAAGGAGACGGCCGACGCGCTATCCTCGTTTCTGCAAAGGCCGAACAGCTGAGGCCGGGTGTCTTGCCACGACACAGCGAGAAAAATCTTCAGCAGCGGGGCGGGGCCGCGTGGCGAGCAGCCCCGGTCCATCCTGTCTCAGTGTGCCGCCTTGTCCGCGTGCTGCTTGACGAGGGTCACCAGCGGCTTGCCCTTCTCGACGATGTAAGTGGCGAGCTCGCTGCCTTTGACATCGCCGGGGTTCCTGGCCGAATGCACCGTTCCGGCTGGAATGAACAGCACGTCGCCGGCCTTCAGCGTGACAGGCGGCTTGTCCTCGATCTGATATTCGAGCTGGCCTTCCAGCACATAGATCACTTCCTCGCCGGGATGCGTGTGCTTGCCAAAGGCGACGCCGGGCGCGAGGTCGACGCGGACCTGGATCGCCTCGTGGCCGTTAGTGCTCAGATCGTGCCGCTGCAGGTCGGTCCGGGTGACGCCGTTCTGCTGCGCCTGCACGCCGGAAGGCGCCAGAAAAACGCCGGCGACAAGCGCCGCCATCGCGATGCTTTGCAATTGCTTTATCGTGGTCATGTCGAACTCCCTGGGTTGAGATCCGTCACCGGCGGGCTCGCCGCCGATGACTGGATCGCTTTGCCTGTTCATGCTGCCTGCTGCTGGCCGCTCTGTTCGCGAATGATGTATTCGGCGTACCAGTCCGGCCAGTTCACGTCGTACTGGCCGCCATTGCGCTTTTCATACTCGCCGTGGGCGGCGGCGGCGCGGCGCAACGCGCTGGCAAGATCAGCCGACGAGTTGAACGAGGTAGCGTTGCCGTCGATGCGGCCGGGCAACCGTGCCGTCACTTCCTGCAACAACCAGCCATTGCCGTCGGGATCGCTGAAGGAAGCGTAGGAACGGTAGCTGCCGCGCCCGGGATCGGCGCCGCTCAGACGGACGCGTCCGAACAGATACGGCTCGTCGGAGCCGACATGCACGTCGCCGCCGGCGTGGAACACGTCGCTAATCGCGACGCCTTGGCCGAGCAACTCCTTGCGGGCGGCCTCGATGTCGGAGACGACCAGATAAAGCCCCTGAGCCGAGCCGGGCGCGGCCGGGGTGACGTTCTTGCCGAAGATCACCGAGGCGTTGGAGCCGGGCGGGGTGAACTGGATCACGCGGTAGTCGTCGGGGCCGGCGAAGTCGGCATCGAGCCGCCAGCCGAGGCTCGCGTAAAACTGCTTCGAACGTTCAACGTCGGATACCGGGATGACGATGACTTCGAGCTTCAGGTCGACAGTTGGCGTGCGGGTAGTACCGGTCATGGTTCCTTCTCCTGTTAGATCGTGTACGATATAATCGAATGCGTGCTATAAAACTCCTCCGGACGCCGGTGTCAACCCTTCCGATTTAATCGGATACGATATATATGGATGCGAGACTTCACATGTTCGTGTCGGAAAGGACGAACCATGAGACCGAATGATAGTACCCGGATCGGTTCAAGCGCCGGTTCCAGGGAAAATTCCAGAGACAGTTCAAAGGGCAATCAAAAGCCCAAGCCCGCCGGCGAGCGGCGCCTCGGCGACTTTCTGTGCTTTGCGATCTACTCGGCGAACCTCGCCTTCGGCCGGGCCTACAAGAAGGGCCTCGATGAACTCGGCCTGACCTACCCGCAATGGATCGCGATCGTGGCGCTGTGGGAGCAGGACGGCCAGACGGTGAGCGAACTTGGCGCTAGGATGTTCCTTGAGTCCAACACGCTGACCCCGATCCTGAAAAAGCTGGAGCAGGCGGGCTATCTGTGCCGCCAGCGCGATCCCGAGGACGAGCGGCAGGTCCGGATCAGCCTGACCGATGCCGGGCGGCGGCTGCGCGAAAAGGGCATGCACATGAATCTCGTGGCCGCGACCGGATTGAAACCGGACGAGTTCGCACGGCTGCAGCAGAGTGTCGTCACGCTCCGCGACAATCTGATCGAGGCGACGGCCGAGAAGTAACGGCTTCCGGAAACAGCAGGCGGGCAAGCCCGACCAAACCCGGCAACAGGATCGGTGGAACAGCGATGATGGCCGCGGCGTCCATATCCACCCGTCCGAGCGCCTCGCTCCGCGCATGCACGTAGATGTTGCGGGCTGTCCAGATTGCGACGCCAACACTTCCGGCAATGCGCCAACTCATTGGTTTGTCCTTCAACGCGCGATAGTTCAGGAGCGGCCGGCCGTTCCGCTCATGATGGCCGATACACCGCGTGATCGCCAGCGCAGCGCGCAGTGCCGTCCGACCAAGAATTAAGGAAAGTTGTGTGATGTCCGTTAGCCATGCACCCGACCACCCGCTCGACCAGCCGATCTGGACCGCGCTGACGACCACGCAGCGGGCGCTGGCCGAAGGCGATGGACGCGCGCGGCGCTATCCGACGGCAATGACGCCGTTCGCCGACATGCCGGACATGTCGCCTGAAAGCTTTTCGGCACTCGGCGCGCTGATGTCGCCAACGGATATCGCCGTGTTGTTCACGCCGGACGCTGTGAAGGCACCCGAGGAGTTCAAGGTCATGCTGGCGGAAACCGGCGAGCAGATGGTCGGAACGCCGCTTGAGACGTCGGCCAACGGCGTCGATATCGTCACCCTTGGCGCCGACGACATTCCCGACATGATCGAGCTGACCGCGCTTACCAAGCCGGGTCCGTTCAGCAAGCGGACCCATGAACTCGGTACCTTCCTCGGTATTCGCGTCAATGGCCAACTCGCCGCGATGATCGGCGAACGGATGAGGCCGGCCAACTACACCGAGATCACCGCCGTCTGCGTGCATCCATCGCATCGCGGCCGTGGCTATGGGCAGATGCTGCTCTCCGCAATCTCGCGCCAGATCGTATCGCGCGGCGAGATTCCGTTCCTGCACGTGTTCACCAGCAATCACTCGGCGATCGCGCTCTACCGGCGGCAGGGGATGGAAATCCGCCGCCAGTTTCATGTCACAGTGCTGAAGAAAGCGGAGCCATAGCCCCGGCGATGCGCGCCCCGACCGACATGTCCCTACGCGTTGCGGGTGCCGTTCGGCCCCCGGTCGGGTCCGGGATCCTCGCCGGAGGCAACCTTGGTCAGCCGGTCGATGTAATGCGCCCAGCCCTTGGCATGGCTTGCCTGGTGGGTGGCGCTGGGCAAGCCGCTATGGGTCATGCGCAGCAGCGTGCCGCCATCGCGTTCGATCAGGTCGATCTCGATCAGGCCCGATCCCGGCGGCACTTCGTCATTGCCTTCCCAGCCAAAGCTGTAGGCGAGGCGGTGCACCGGGACGACCTCGCGAAACGTGCCGCGGCCGGTGGCGCTGCCGACGCCCTTCAGGAGATAGAGCCCGCCCGGATGCAGCTCCGTCATGGCCTCGCTGCCCATCCATTGCACGATCTTCTCGGGGTCCGTCAGGAAGGCGAACACGCTGGCGCGCGGCGCGGCGATCTGGGTCTCGCGCTGGACCACAAATGACTCAGGCATCGAAAACCTCGTTGCTAGGTGGGGATGGCGGTGGCTGCAACCGAGCCAACATATGCCGGCGCAGGAATTTACCAAGTGCCCATGACAACGAAACGTGCCACATGATTGGCCCATGCAACTGAGTTCGACACTGACATGGCTTGTCGATGAGGCCGCCGGATCGCCGGGCGCTGACCGGTTCCTTGCCGAGCTCGGCGCGCGCCTGATCCAGGATGGCATCCCGCTTTCCGGCGGCGCGCTGACGCTTTCTGTGCCACATCCGATCATCGCGCGCCGAACCTGGTTGTGGCGGGCCGAAAATGGCGAGGTGATCGAGGCGGTGGGCTTCGCTCCCGCGGGCTTTGGCGATGGAGGGGACTCGTCCGGGGATGCCGGCCGGCGTTGGTTGAACGGGCTCGCGCCTGGCGGGGCGGCGCATGAAGACATTGTTGGGGCGGGCGAGGGTGGGCCGCTGCTCGGCTGGATCGGCTCGCGCAGGTTCACGGAGGCGGAGGCAAATCGGCTGCGTGAAGCCGCGCGTTTCGCTGCCGCGCCGCTTGCGGCGCTCTCGGTGCGCGCGACGCTCTCGGCGGCGCTCGAGGCCTATCTCGGCCGGCGCAGCGCCGCGCGCGTGCTGGCGGGGCCGTTGCGGCGCGAAGTGGGCGAGACCATCCGCGCGGTGTTGCTTTATGGCGATCTGCGCAGCTTCACCGCGCTGTCGGAGGCTAAGCCGCCCGCCGCCGTCATCGCGGCGCTCGGCGGCTGGTTCGATTGCATCGGCGGCGCCGTCCACGCGTTCGGCGGGGAGGTGCTCAAATTCATCGGCGATGGCGTGCTCGCCATCTTCCCGGTCGGCGACAGGCCGCGTGATGCCTGCGACGCTGCGTTGCGCGCGGTTGTATCAGCCAAGGCCGGCATGGTGCATCTCGACACGACGCGGCGCGAGCAGGGGCTGCCGCCGCTGTCGTTCGGGGTGGCGTTGCATCTCGGCGAAATCCTGTGGGGCAATGTCGGCGCGGCCGACCGGCTGGATTTCACGGCGATCGGCCCAGCGGTGAATCTCGTCAGCCGCCTGGAAGGGCTTTGCCGTCCACTCGGCCGCACGGTCCTGATCTCAAGCACCGTCGCCACTGAGACCCGGACGGCATTGGTTCCGCTGGGAACGCATGCGTTGCGTGGCATCGCGACGCCCTGCGCCGTCTACACCTTGCCCGACGATTAGGCGCTCCAGAACCCCTTCACGAAGATGTTAAACCGATCGGTTGACTATTTCGGCTGCATCCTTATACTAAACCATATGGTTGAATATTCGACGCATCTCGATGCTGTTTTTCACGCGCTCTCGGACCCAACGCGCCGGGCGATGCTTGGACGATTGGCGGAACGCGAACGCACGATCGGGGAACTGGCAACCCCGTTCGAGATGAGCTTCGCCGGTGCATCGAAGCATGTGCGGGTGCTGGAAAATGCCGGCCTCGTGACGCGCACGATCCGCGGCCGCACGCATCTGTGCCGCCTCGAGGCGGCGCGCCTTGCGGACGCCGATGCATGGCTCCGCCGCTACGAACGTTTCTGGAGCGAAAAGCTCGATCAGCTGGAAGCCCTGCTGCGTGCAGAGGATGAGGCGAAAGCAAAGCAAGGAAAGAAGGAGTAGACGATGAATGCAAAGCCCGACGCCTATGGCGAACTGATTGAGCCGACCACGCTCAGGATTCAGCGCCTGCTGCCCGGCCCGATCGAACGCATCTGGGCCTATCTCACCGACAGCAATCTGCGCAGCAAGTGGCTGGCGGCGGGCCAGATGGAGATGAAGGTCGGCGCGCCCGTGGAATTGGTCTGGCGTAACGACGAGCTCAACGATCCCCCCGGCAAGCGGCCGGAAGGCTTTGCCGAAGAACATCGCATGCAAAGCCGGATCACCGAGCTCGAACCGCTACGCAAGCTCTCAATTACCTGGAACAACAGCGGCGACGTGACGTTCGAACTGGAACCGAAGGGCACAGGTGTGCTGCTTACCGTGATCCATCGGCGTCTGCCCGATCGATCGACGCTGCTCAAAGTCAGCGCCGGATGGCACATGCATCTCGATATCCTGGTCGCCCGCGCGAACGACACGGAGCCTGCGCAGTTCTGGGAAGGCTGGGCCCGTCTGCACCAGGAGTACGGCCGCCGACTGCCGGCATGAACGGCTCGACAGGCGCAACACGAACCCTAACAAAACAGGAGATCAGCCATGCAGATTCATGCTGTTTCAGCGCAGGAGTGGGAAGCCGCTCGGAAAAAGTTGCTCGTGAAGGAGAAGGAGCTGACGCGCGCGCGCGACGCACTGGCCGCCGAGCGTCGGCGGATGCCGTGGGTGGCCGTTGAAAAGGATTATGTGTTCGAGGGACCGCGCGGCAAGGCGAGCCTGCTGGACCTATTTGAAGGCCGCCATCAGCTGATCGTTTACCGCGCTTTCTACGAGCCGGGCGTGTTCGGCTGGCCCGACCACGCCTGCCGCGGCTGTTCGATGGTGGCCGATCAGGTCGCCCATCTCGCCCATCTCAATGCCCGCGACACCACGCTGGTGTTCACCTCGCGTGCGCCGCAGGCCGACATTGCGCGGCTGAAGGCGCGGATGGGGTGGGAGATGATCCCCTGGTACACGATCACGGACAGTTTTGACGCCGATTTCGACGTCGGCGAATGGCACGGCACCAACGTGTTCTTCCGCGACGGCAGCAACGTCTACCGCACCTACTTCATCAACAACCGTGGCGATGAGCAGATGGGGGGTACCTGGAACTATCTCGACATCACGCCGCTTGGACGGCAGGAGGTCTGGGAGAATTCGCCGGAAGGCTATCCGCAAACGCCGACCTACAAATGGTGGAATTGGCACGACAGCTACGTCGAAGGCGCCGCGCCCGACAAGAGGTGGGTCGAAGTGTCTGATGCCGGCGAGGCGGCGTTCCGCAAGCAGAGCGCGAGTGCAAAGCCATGAGCCAGGTCTGCTCCGGCGGATTCGACGACAAGGCGCCCCGGCGGAACGCCGCGGCGCTCCGGTCGGCCAATCGGCTCCATCTCGCGGCCGCGCCGACGTTTGCGACGATGGCGCTATTGACGGCCGTCCTTGGTGACGGGCCGGCAATGTGTTCGATCGCAAGCGCGTCACCGCTGAGCGGGATGGTGCCGATGTACTTGCTGATGAGCGCCTTTCATCTGCCGCCGTGGCTCAAGCTGATCGCTGGCCGCGTCTAGATATCGCTCGAATCGGCGAAAACCGAGCGTGTTACGCGCTCGATGTGCCCAAACTCTTCGTTGGCCAACAATGCTGTTCTACAGAAGGAAAAGACACATGAATGCCGCCTATACCGGCGGATGCGCCTGCGGCGCGATCCGATATGAAATTTCTGCTGAACCGATTGAGATGAGCGACTGCCAATGCCGGCAGTGCCAGCGCAAGAGCGGCACCGGCCACGGCTCCTATTTGACGTTCCCGCGACCCGCCGTGAAGGCGGAGGGCGATGCAAAGCACTGGGACGTCATCGGCGACGGCGGGACGGTGAAATCCCGCGCCTTCTGCCCGACATGCGGTTCACCGGTCTATCTGACATTCCCCGGCATTCCCGAGATCTTCATCGTCCACGCAGGGAGTCTCGACGACCCCAGCCGATACAAGCCGCAAAAAGTCTTGTGGACCGCGGCGGGCCACGCCTGGGATCATCTTGATCCGGCGGCGGCGAAATTCGACAGGATGCCGCCGGGGTGAGGGACGGGCCGGTTTCTCTCGAGGCGTTGCATCTATAGACAGTCAGGCTCGGGCAACGTATGCCCGGGCCTGTTTTGCTTGCCTTGCGGATGACGGCCGCCTCGCACCTCACATGTGGATTCCTGTGCCAAGAACTCGGCGAGATGCTAGCCTGTCCTCATGAGAACGCTGCTACGGCAGGCGAGATTGTTGTCAACCGAGAAATGCAATGCGTCTGAAGAACTGCCACAACTTTCACGATTTTCGCCGAATGGCCAAGCAGCGCCTGCCTGGGCCTATCTTCAATTACATCGACGGTGCGGCCGACGACGAATCGACACACCGCCGCAACACGCGCGCGTTCGACGATTGCGATCTGGTGCCCAACATTCTGCGCGGCGTAACCGATGTCGACATGTCGGTGACGATCATGGGGCAGAAGCTCGCCATGCCGGTCTATTGCTCGCCGACGGCGCTGCAGCGATTATTCCATCCGCAGGGCGAGCGCGCCGTGGCGGCCGCCGCCGGCAAATATGGCACCATGTTCGGCGTTTCCTCTCTCGGCACCGTCAGCCTCGAGGAAGCGCGCAAGATCAGCAACACACCGCAGGTCTATCAGTTCTACTTCCATAGAGATCGCGGCCTGAACCGCGAGATGATGAACCGCGCCAAGCAGGCCGGTGTCGAGGTCATGATGCTGACCGTCGACAGCATTACCGGCGGCAACAGGGAGCGCGACAAGCGCACCGGCTTCGCCATCCCGTTCAGGCTGAATCTTGCTGGCATCACACAGTTTGCGATCAAGCCGGCCTGGGCGATCAACTATTTCCTGCATGAAAGCTTCAAGCTGCCGCAGCTCGACACCCATGTCGATATGGGGAGCGGCACCATGTCGATCAGCCGCTACTTCACCGAGATGCTCGACCCATCGATGACGTGGGACGACGTCGCCGAGATGGTGCGGCACTGGGGCGGGCAGTTCTGCCTTAAGGGCGTGATGTCGGTAGCAGACGCCAGGCGCGCGGTGGAGATCGGCTGCACGGGGATCGTACTTTCCAACCATGGCGGCCGGCAGCTTGACGGCTCGCGCAGCGCCTTTGATCAACTGGCGGAGATTGTCGATGCGGTAGGAGATAGGATCGACGTCATCATGGACGGCGGCGTGCAGCGCGGTACTCACGTGCTCAAGGCGCTGTCGCTGGGAGCCAAGGCCGTCGGCCTTGGCCGCTATTATCTCTTCCCCCTGGCGGCGGCCGGCCAGGCCGGCGTGGAACGTGCGCTGGAACAGATGCGGATCGAAATCGAACGCGACATGAAGCTGATGGGCGTTACATCGCTCGACCAGTTGTCGCGCGAGAATTTGCGCTTCCACGGTAACAGCTTCACTTCTTCGCGCCCCCCGTCGTAAGATTGATGACGACCTGGGGCCGTCGCCTCGCTGGTCGTTCGCCGGAATTGCGGGTGGCCGATACCCTCACTCAACGATCGAAGGAAACCCAATGGCACGCGTGCGCTGTATCACCGAGATGGGCATGGGCGTCGACGTTCACGGGCGCGATGCGACCAAGGCCGCCAAGCGCGCCGTGTCCGACGCCATCCGCCACTCCAGCCTCGGCTTCTTCCGGATGCTGGGCAAGACCGCCAATGACATGTTCGTCGATGTCACGATCGCCGTACCCAACCCGGAGGGGGTCGACACCGCTGTGGTGGCCAAGGAGTTGCCATACGGCACGGTGAAGGTGACGGCTGTCGCCGGCGGGCTGGAGATTCCGTCCGATATCGGTAACGACCCCATCCTGATTGCGAACGCGGCCGTGATCGTCAGCTTCGACGACGGCAAGACGGCTTAACCTCGCTCCGTGCCGAACAGGCCGGACATTGGCATCCGCGCATCGAATCAGGAGATCTGGAGCACGTCATGACGACGCAAGACAGCAGCACCTATTGGAAGCGGGGCCGCGTCGAGTTGCGCGCCGCCGGCTTTGACCCGGATCGTGCGGCAGAGACCAACGCGGTGGTGACGATCGCGAGCGCCTACACCAATGCCCACCGCTGCAACAACCGCGTCCGCGCCATCACCGATCTCCTGGTGGAAATCTTCGCCGAGCGCGGCGGGCAGGGGCTGATCGTTGGCGCGCCGGCGGTGTCGGATGCGTTGACACAGGGAACGCCGACGGCGGGCTACAGCCTCGTCTCCCGCGATGTCGTCGCCGACTGTTTCGAGATCGGCCACTACGCCCATCACGGCGACGCCATGATCGTGATCTCCGGCTGCGACAAGACCGGTGCCGCCGCGCTGATGCCGCTGGCGCGCACCAATGCGTTCGGCCTCGTGCTCTATCCCGGCACCAGCACGCCGGGCCGTGTTTCGTTCGGGGCATGGGCCGGCAAGGGCAACAACCTCACCATCATGGATTACGCTGAGGCGCGCGCTGCCAACGAGTCCGGCCGCTTGTCCGGCGAGGAGCTGCTGGAGGTCGAGCGCAACGTGATGCCGGGCAGCGGCACCTGTGGCGCGATGTTCACCGCCAACACCATGAGCACGATCGCGGAATCGATCGGCATGATGCTGCCGCGGGGCGCTTCGCATCCGGCCGACTACAATG
The DNA here is from genome assembly GCF_029714305.1 of Bradyrhizobium sp. CB3481. Classification (NCBI taxonomy): domain Bacteria; kingdom Pseudomonadati; phylum Pseudomonadota; class Alphaproteobacteria; order Hyphomicrobiales; family Nitrobacteraceae; genus Bradyrhizobium; species Bradyrhizobium sp. CB3481. The sequence goes on along the minus strand of NZ_CP121647.1, from coordinate 4,724,134 downwards.
CCGGCAGCGACATCCACGCCGACGTCCGCGCCCAGGCCCGCGCCTCGGTCGACGCGCTGTACCGCCTGATGGCTGCCGGCATCCGGCCGCGCGACATCATGACCGAGCGCGCTTTCGAGAACGCGATCACGACTATCTATGCGATGGGCGGCTCGACCAACATGTATCTGCACCTGCTGGCAGTCGCGCGCGAGGCGCAGGTGCCGATTACGATTGAGCGGATTCAGCAGGTCGGCGAGCGGGTGCCGCTATTGGCCGATTTGCAGCCGCACGGCCCGTTCGCGATGGGAAGTCTGCATGCGATCGGCGGTGTCCCCGTCGTGATGAAGGAGCTGCTGCGTGCCGGCTTCCTGCATGGCGACGTCATGACCGTCACCGGCAAGACGCTGGCGGAAAATCTCGCCGACGTTCCGACGCTGGAGGAGATGCCGCCGCAGGAGATCGTTTCTCCGGTATCGAAACCGATCGCGCCGGCTAACAATCACATCAGCGTCCTCCAGGGCAATCTCGCGCCGGAAAGCTGCCTGCTCAAACTGTCGGGCAAGACGCTGGAGAAGGGCCAGTTTCGCGGCACCGCGCGGGTGTTCGAATCCGAGGCCGATACGATGGCGGCCATCCGCGCCGGCGAGATCGTGGCAGGCAATGTCATCGTGGTGCGCAATGTCGGCCCGGTCGGCGGACCCGGCATGCCCGAGATGGTGATGCTCACCATCCAGTTGCAGGGGCAAGGGCTCGGTGAAGACGTCGCGCTGATCACCGACGGCCGTTTTTCCGGCGTCTCGCACGGCATCCTGATCGGCCACATCTCGCCGGAAGCCGCGCGCGGTGGTCCGATCGCCGCGGTGCGCGACGGCGACATCATTGTGATCGATCCCGGCACCCGCACCCTGACGCTCGACGTGCCCGGGGAAGAGATCGCCCGCCGTATGGCCGACTGGCGGCCGCCGGCCTCCGTCGCCGCGGTGCGGCCCGGCTCGGTGCACGACAAGTACATCCGCCTGGTGTCTTCGGCGCATTACGGATGTGTGGTGTGAGAGGGATTTAACAGCTGGCGGTGTCTATGCTCATTAGCTAGATTGGAACCCAACCTCCGGCAAACACAAGCATCTGCTGCAAGCGCGCATGAAAGCCAAGGATCAACCTCGCTTCAGTATCGATGCGTTACGTGACCTGGCAGGCGATAAGACGTTCGCGCGCGGAGAGGCCTACCATCGCGATGGTCAAGTGCAGATTCTCATCGTCGAACCGGGACGCGTGTTAGCGCAAGTTGCGGGTACGGAGGATTACCGTACCGAGCTGACGGGACGTGGCAGTGTCATCGGCGGCGATTGCTCTTGCGTGGCTTTCAGGGATTGGGGAATTTGTAAGCACATGGTCGCTGTGGCGTTGGCGACCAATGCCTTAGGTCCCGATGCGGAGGCGGAAGGCGCTGGCGTGCTGAACCGCATACGTGACGATCTGAAACGGAAAGCGGTTGATCAGCTCGTCGGAATGATCGTGGAATTGGCGGAGCGGGATCCCGTCTTGCTGCGCAGACTGGATATGGCGGCGGCGGCCGCGGATGCCGACGACGGGACGCTTCGCAAACGCTTGCGCAAGGCGATCGACGCGGCGACGCAGACGCGGGGCTATGTCGAATATGGTGAGGTGCAGGACTGGGCTTCGAACCTGAATGCGTCGCTCGATGTCATCGATGATCTTGCTTCCGGAAGCCGTTCCGACCTCGCTCTGGAACTTGCGGAATACGCGATCGATCGGATCGAACGAGCCATCGCCAATGTAGACGATTCCGATGGCTACTGCAGTGAGCTGTTGGCTCGTGCGCGCGACATCCATCTCGCCGCAGCCGAGTCTGCGCAGCCCGATCCCGTGCAGCTCGCCCGCAAGCTCTTTGCCCGCGAGGTGGACGGCGATTACGGGACGTTCGCAGGTGCCGCGGAACTTTACGCCGACGTGCTCGGGGAGCCGGGCCTCGCGGAATATAATCGCCTTGCCGTGAAGGCCTGGGAGAAACTGCCCAGGCGCGGGGGTGGCGTGCGAAGGCAAGAAGACGAATTCTCCGCCCAATACGAGCGGCTGAAAGCAATCCTCGATTTCTTTGCCGAACGTGCCGGCGATGTCGATACACGTATCGCGTTGCGTGCTCGCGACCTGTCCTCCGCGTGGCGCTATCTTGAATTGGCGCGATTCTGTCAGTCGCAGGGCCGCTTCGACGAAGCGCTGCGTCGCGCCGAGGAGGGCCTCTGGGTGTTCGAGGACGGGCAACCGGACGAGCGGCTCGTCTCGTTCACCGTCGAGATGCTTTTGAAAGCCGGTCGGAAGACCGACGCAGAAGCGTTATTGTGGCGTGCGTTCGACAAGGCGCCGGGGCTCAAGCTGTACAAGCAACTGCGGGAGCTCGGCGGCAAAGCCGCGCTCGATCGTATCATTGGAATTCTCGAGACACGATCGACTGGCAGGGAACGTTCAGGCTGGTACAGCATCGCCGATCTTCTCGTCACGATCCTGATCGAAGAAAACATGTTCGATTCGGCGTGGGCCGTTGCGCGCAAGCAGAAGATTTCGTTCGGCGCCAGAGTGGCTCTCGCCGACGCGAGCAAGGCCGGGTACCCGCGTGAAGCACTCGAGGTTTACGCCGAGCGCGTCAATCAGTTTGTGAACACGGGCGGCAATCACGCCTATGCGGAAGCCGCAAAGCTCATCGCGCAAATGGCCGCCTTGCAAAGTACGGCCCAGCAGGCTGCTTACGTCGCAGCACTGAAAGCGCGCCACAAACAGAAGCGCAACTTCATGAAGCTGTTGGGGTGAAGCGATGCGGCGCGCGAAGATCGAGCAGCAGAATAGCTAGCTATCTTGTGGACCACCAACGCCGGTTTCGCGTGGCCGCAGATGTCGTGACCGACGCGTGGATGACGTTTCCGGAGATCCATGCCATTGCCGTGATTGGCTCGGTGGCAAAGGCGCTATGGAAAGAGGTTCCGCGCTTTAGCGATTTCCGTCGTGCGGGCATCGAGGTTTGGCATGAATGCCATGATCTCGATCTGGCACTCTGGATTGAATCTCAGCAATGTCTTGGGGAAGTACGGCGGGCGGCCCAGTTCGTTCAATCAGTGTCCCAAGGGGAAGCGCGATTGCGCCGTCCCGGGATGCGGCGCAATCGCGTTCAATAAGGTGATCGATGGGTTCGTGCCGCGCACGGATCTTTTGGCGCCGGCTCAGCATGCGATGCTCTATCGCGAGGCATCGGAAGATTGCGGTCCGCGCTTGATTTGCCACGAGTGGGGCCGGCTTAGACTGGTCGGGCGATCAACGGTTCATGCGAGGCCTTGAGACGATGAACCGGAAGCAGAGCCGATCGATGCCGCAATGTCGGCGATGGACCTGAACAAGATGAGCTTGTCATCTTTCGAAGGAATAAAGCCGCGTCGCTTCCAAAAATCCGCCGCCTCGATATCGACGGCATTCACGATGAGTGCGCGCCCGCCGATCAGGCGCGCCGCCGTTACACAACGTTGCAGCGCGTGTTTGAGCAGACCGGTGCCAATTCCTCTTCCGCGATAGCTCTCATCGGCCGCAAGTTGTCCGAGCAGCAGGCAAGGAACTGGATCCGGCGGCTGGCCTGTGCGAATCGATCGTGGCAACGTTGCGGGAAGAACACCCGTAGGCGCGAGACCATAATAGCCAACGACGCGGTTGGCCTCGTGTACGACCATCACGGCCGTAAAACCCTTTTCTTGATTGGATAGCGCCCGCGTTTTGAGCCACCGGTCCAGCGAAGGTTTTCCGCAAGAAAACTCAGAGACGTCGTGAAGGGCCGTCAGTAGTTGCGGCTCGGAAATGGCCACCTTTCACTTCTCGGCTTCTGCTTTTCCGGACTCCCACGGAGCTGTGCGCTGAAAGAGTTCGACCATTTCAGGTACGGGCCGTGCGGGTTGCGAGAGAGCTTCAACAAACGCCTTGAAGCCCGCCGAGCTCATTCGAATGGGCATCGTTTCCAGCAGAACGTCTTCTGCCGCGCGCACCGCTGCCTCGCGTACGAAGTCGGTACGCGAACGGCCGCGTATCGCCGCCGCACGATCGATAATCGCGACATCCGTCTCGGGCAACCGCATCGATAGCGGATGCTCTTTCCGTTTTTTGACGCGCGACATCCCTGTCTCCCATGTCAATTTTCAGCTGTAGTGTATTTTACAATACAGTCGGATCGACTTGCCAGTCAAGCTTGTTCATGAGCTGTTCTAGTCTATCATGGACATGTTTGCAAGCTCTGGTAGTGGCCGTCTCTTCCTCGCCATCGTTCCCGATCCTGCCGCGGCGGAGCGAATTTATCGCCTCGCCGGCGTGCTCAAGCGAGCGCATCGTTTTGACGGCAAACTCATCCCGCCCGATCGGCTGCACGTGTCGCTGTTCTCGCTCACCGGCTTGCCGGATCGCCAGGTTTGCGCAGCGTGCGAGGCAGCCGAGGATTTCCGGGCTGAGCCGTTTGAGGTGTCGTTCGATCGGACGACGAGCTTCCGCGGCGGACCGGGTAATCGCCCTTTTGTCCTGGTCGGCGAGGCGGGGTTGCGCCGGTTACAATCGTTTCGGCAGACGCTCGCGGCTACGCTGATGCGAGGCGGCCTGCGGCGACCGGCCAATACGAATTTCACGCCGCACGTCACGCTGTTGTATGACGCGCGCAGGGCGGATGAGTATCCCATCGAGCCTGTCGTCTGGACGGTGACCGAGTTTGTGCTCGTGCGCAGTCTGAGGGGGCATCGACACATCGCCCGATGGGGCTTGCGGGCATGACGGCCATTGGCGGCAACGTGCGGGCAGATGCATCGCCCGGCATCATTTCATGCTGGCCAGCCGCGCGGTCATCTCTTCAATCGAATTGAACAGATGCGTCGGTCCTGCCGCTTGCAGCGCGCTCGGCAGGGCGAAGCCCCAGGCCACGGCGCCCGAATCCATTTCGGCCGTTTTCGCCGCCTCGATATCGCGGATCTCGTCGCCGATGCAGATCGTCTCCGCCGGCTTGATTCCCAGCCGGCGGGCGACACGGCGGAACTTCCTGTGTTTGCCGAACACCGCGGCGCCGCAGTCAAAGCCGGCGATGAGAGCGGTAGCAGGCCCGAGCACCTGCCGGATGGACGCCTCGCTGTCAGAGCTGACGATAGCGGTCTTGATCCCAATCTGTTGGAGGCCCGACAGCATCGCCGGGATGCCGTCGAACAAGGATATCTCGCTCGCGGCGGCGAGCTTGCGCTTTCGCATGTCGTTCGCGATCGCGGGAAGCTGCCACATCGATACGCCAAGCCGCGCCATCATTTGCCGCGCGGATAGTCCGCGCATGCTCTCGAGCTCATCGGGCGTGGTCGGCGTCAGACCATATCGCATGATGGTTTCCTGGAAGGAGGAGCGGAACCATGGCAGCGAGTCGGCCAGCGTGCCGTCGAAATCGAAGATCGCGAGGCGATAGCGCGTCGTGGGTGGGGATGTCATCGGGTACCGGGCCTTCAGCGCGTCATTCGGCGTCGCCGCTAAAATAGGCCGGCTTGCCGGTGGTCCAGGTCTCACCCCAGAGCTGACTGCCGCCGTCGACGGTCAGTGTTTCGCCGGTCACGAATTTCGCCGAGGGCCCGGCGAGGAAGGCGACTGCTTCCGCGACCTCCCAGGGCGAGCCGACGCGCATCATCGGGTTCGAGCGCGGGTAGGCGGCGCGCGCTTCCGGCGTGTAGACCGCCCAGCCCTCGGTTTCGATCGCGCCGGGCGCTACGCAGTTCACGCGGATGTTCAGCGGCGCCCATTCGACCGCCACCGCGCGTGACAATCCGATCACGCCGCTCCGCGCGGCAATGGTGTGCGCGATGCCGTAAAGGCCGTGCGTGGTCACGACCACGATGTTGACGATGCTGCCGGGGTGCTTGTGCGCGCGCCAGCGCTGCGCGGCAGCCTGCATCATGTACCAAGTGCCGTTCAGATTGGTGTTGATGACGGCATTCCAGCCCTTCACGGAAAAATCGATGGCCGCCTGCGGAAACTGTCCGCCCGCGCTGTTGACGAGCGCATCGATGCGGCCCTGCGCAGCCCAGATCGCATCGAACAGTTGATTGACCGCATCGGGCTCCCTGATGTCGGTGACATGCGCCGAGGCCTTGAGGCCGCGGCCGGCCAATTGGCCCACCAGCGCGTCGAGTCTGCTTCCGTCGCGACCGACCACGGCGACATGTGCGCCGAGCCGGGCGAACAGCCACGCGATGGCGCGCCCGATGCCGCCGGCGCCGCCTGAAACGACAACGACCCGATCCTTCAGCACGTCGCTGGCGAAGACCGTCGGATAAACCGCAAGTTCAGCATCGGTCAGGCCGAGCTTCGGCGGTGTTGGATGTTCAGTCATGGGGCGGGGCAGGTCTTGTTATGTGCGGCATCGGCCGTACATTAGCGCGGCACCGCAAACCAAGCAAAAGAACGAATCAATGCCTGATCTCGCCGTATTTCCCATCACCAAGCGCTGGCCCGCCAAGCACCCTGATCGCCTTCAGCTCTATTCGCTACCGACGCCGAACGGCGTCAAGGTTTCCATCATGCTGGAGGAGATCGGCTTGCCCTACGAGGTGCATCTGGTCGATTTCGGCAAGGATGACCAGAAGACGCCGGAATTTCTGTCGCTGAATCCGAACGGTAAGATCCCGGCGATCCTCGATCCCGATGGGCCGGGCGGAAAGCCGCTGCCGCTGTTCGAGTCCGGCGCGATCCTGCAATATCTCGCTGACAAGACCGGCAAGCTTCTGCCTGATGATCCGGCGCAGCGATACCAGACCATCCAGTGGCTGCATTTCCAGATGGGCGGCATCGGGCCGATGTTCGGCCAGGTCGGCTTCTTCCGCAAATTCGCTGGCAAGGAATATGAGGACAAGCGCCCGTTACAGCGTTACGTCGCCGAGTCGAGACGGCTGCTTGAGGTGATGGAAACGCGGCTTGCCGGGCGGCAGTGGATCATGGACGATGAATATACCATCGCCGATATCTCCATGCTCGGCTGGGTGCGCAACCTGATTGGCTTCTACGGTGCGCGCGATCTCGTCGCCTTCGATACGCTGAAAGAAGTGCCGGCATGGCTGGAGCGCGGGCTCGCCCGGCCGGCGGTGCAGCGCGGGCTCGACATTCCGAAGCGGCCTTAAGCTGGTCGCCGCTCTGCTTACCTTCAATCCGGTCCACGGGGCCGATAACAACATTCCGGAATGCACCGAAAATGCCCATCACCATCTACGGCATCAAGAACTGCGACACGATGAAGAAGGCGCGCGCCTGGCTGGACGATCATGGCGTCGCCTATGATTTTCACGACTACAAGCTTGCCGGCATCGCCAAGGACAAGCTCAAGCAATGGTCCGACGATGTTGGCTGGGAAACGCTGCTCAACCGCGCGGGCACGACATTCAAGAAGCTGCCCGATAGCGACAAGGAGGGTCTGAACGAGCGCAAGGCGCTGGCGCTGATGCTGGCGCAGCCCTCGATGATCAAGCGCCCGGTGCTCGATCTCGGCGGCAAATTGCTGGTCGGCTTCAAGCCGGACGTTTACGGCAAGGAAGTGTCGTCGAAATCGCGCGGGCGCAAGGCCTAGCCGAATTCGAGTTCATCACCGGACGGAATGCGGCCGGGTGCGCGATGAAACAGATCGCGGTCGATGATGGTGCGAAGCTTCGGCGCCGGCAGCTTGTCGTTGCCGCGGATCAGGTTCTTGATCTCGAAGCCGCCGTCTTCGCTGATGGTCTTCAGCGAGGCGATGATATGAGTAACGCTGTCCTCGTCGGCGAACGGCAGCAACAGCCGCTCATAGGCGACGATCCGCCCGTATATGTCGTTCATGTCGGCGATGGTGTACACGGGAAGGCGGCGAGCAATGCATTCATAATAGACAGGCATCACCATCGGCGCGAGCCTTGTGCCGAGGTACTCGTCGAGATAGCGCCCCTTGCCAGTATTGCCGTAGGCGGTCGACATTCGCGTGCCGTCGCTCTGGATGGTCAGTCGCGGCGACTGCACTGTCGTGTCGACGGTGTAGAATACCAGATCCGGAAGTTCATCGTCGATCCGCGCCGGTTGATATTCCGAGATGCGCGGCACCGACTGGTTGCGGGCGTATAGCCGCAGCCAGGTGTTGAGCAGATCGCGCTGCTTGATCGATTTGACGACCGACGGTCCGACGCTCTCAAATTCCAAGGCGGCAATTCCTGGCTATCCAAATCGCGCAAAGATGCGACGGAGGCGGAAATATTGTGTGAAACCGCCTGATTGCAGCAGAACACCGTTAACGATGGCTTGCTGGCGCAAGACTCCTGCTGAAGGTGTGGCCGTGGTCCGGCCCAGGCAGCGGGCCGGGCATTCGACTTATGGCGCATCCGGAACCGCCATATGCCGCTTTTCCCCGCGGCAGCTTTCCACCTTGCCTAATCCACCGCGTTGACGGCATATTCCGGCCCGGAGGCGGCGGGCTCGGCGCGGTTTAAGGAACGTCCGGCAGAGCTCGCCCGAGCAGGGAAAATGGGCCGCACGCGAACGGCTTCGTGGAGACGGCTGACGGGGGAAATTTGTTTGGCTGATGAGTTTATTCTCGAGACCCACGGATTAACCAAGGAATTCGCGGGTTTCTTCGCCGTTCGCGATGTCGCCCTCAAGGTGCGTCGTGGCAGCATTCATGCGCTGATCGGGCCTAACGGCGCCGGCAAGACCACGTGCTTCAATCTCCTGACCAAGTTTCTGAAGCCCTCGGCGGGACAGATTCTGTACAAGGGGCAGGACATCACCGCGATGGCGCCGGCCGACGTGGCGCGGCTTGGCCTCGTGCGCTCCTTCCAGATTTCGGCGGTGTTTCCGCACCTGACCGCACTGGAGAATGTCCGCGTCGCACTCCAGCGCCAGCATGGACGCTCGTTCGATTTCTGGCGCTCCAAGAGCGTGCTCGATCGTTTCAACGGCCGTGCCATCGAGCTTCTGAACGACGTCGGCCTGAGCGAGTTCGCCAATACGCCGGCGGTCGAAATGCCCTATGGACGCAAGCGCGCGCTCGAAATCGCAACCACGCTGGCGCTCGACCCGGAAATGATGCTGCTCGACGAGCCGATGGCCGGCATGGGCCATGAAGACATCGACAAGATTGCAGCGCTGATCAAGCGCATCTCGGCCAAGCATACCATTTTGATGGTCGAACATAATCTCTCCGTGGTGGCCAACCTGTCCGACATCATCACCGTGCTGACGCGCGGGCAGGTGCTGGCGCAGGGCAATTACGCCGAGCTCTCGAAGGACGAGCGGGTCAAGGAAGCCTATCTGGGAGCCGGTCATGCCTGATCTGAAAATGGCCGAAGCCGCCACCAAACCGGCGAGCGCGGAAGTGCTTTCCGTCTCCGACCTGCAGGCCTGGTACGGCGAATCCCACATCCTCCACGGCATCAATTTCAACGTGAAGGCCGGCGAGGTGGTGACGCTGCTCGGCCGCAACGGCGCCGGCAAGACCACGACGCTGAAGTCCGTCATGGGAATTATCGGCAAGCGCACGGGCTCGATCCGCTTCAACAATGAAAACATCATCCGCGCCTCATCGGACCGGATCGCGCGGATGGGCATCGCGTTCTGCCCGGAGGAGCGGGGTATTTTCGCAAGCCTCGACGTGCGCGAAAACCTCCTGCTGCCTCCGGTGGTGCGCAGCGGCGGGCTGTCGCTCGATCAGATCTTCGATTTGTTTCCGAACTTGAAAGAGCGGTTGAGCAGCCAGGGCACCAAGCTCTCGGGCGGCGAGCAGCAGATGCTGGCGATCGCGCGAATCCTGCGCACCGGCGCGCGCTTCCTGATGCTCGACGAACCGACCGAGGGCCTTGCGCCTGTTATCATTCAGCAGATCGGCCACACCATCGCGCGGCTGAAGTCGGAAGGCTTCACCATCCTATTGGTGGAGCAGAATTTCCGCTTCGCCTCCACGGTCGCCGATCGCTACTACATCGTCGAGCACGGCAAGGTGATCGACGGTTTTGCGAATTCCGAACTGTCGGCCAACATGGACAAGCTCCACACCTATCTCGGTGTTTAATTGGTACTCGCTGCACTCTGGATTATTGGAGATACTATGAAACACAAAATTTCGGCTCTCTTCCTCGGTACCGCGCTGGCGTTTGCCGCAGGCGGTGTCGCCCTGGCGCAGGACAAGACCGTCAAGATCGGCGTGCTCACCGACAATTCGGGCCTTTATTCCGACCTCGGCGGGGCGGGCTCCACGCTTGCCGCGCAGATGGCGGTCGAGGACTCCGGCCTCGCGGCCAAGGGCTGGAAGATCGACATCATCTCTGCCGACCACCAGAACAAGCCCGACATCGCCACCACCATCGCGCGTCAATGGATCGACGTCGAGAAGGTCGACATCTTCATGGACGTGCTGAACTCCGGCGTGGCGTTGGCGGTCAATAATCTGGTGAAGGAAAAGAACTCCATCATGATCAATACCGGCGCGGCGACGTCGGACCTGACCAATGCCCAGTGCTCGCCCAATACCATCCACTGGGTCTACGACACCTACATGCTCGCCAACTCGACCGGGCAGGCGCTGGTGAAGGCCGGCGGCGACACCTGGTACTTCCTGACCGCGGACTACGCGTTCGGTCACGCGCTGGAGCGGGACACCACGGCCGTCGTCGTCAAGGCGGGCGGCAAGGTGATCGGTGGCGTCAAGCATCCGCTGAATTCGTCGGATTTCTCGTCCTTCCTGCTGCAGGCGCAGGCCTCCAAGGCCAAGATCATCGGCATGGCCAATGCCGGCGGCGACACCACGAACACGATCAAGCAGGCATCGGAATTCGGCATTGTCGCCGGGGGCCAGAAACTCGCCGGTCTTCTCCTGTTCATCACCGACGTGCATTCGCTCGGGCTGAAGGTGGCGCAGGGGCTGAACTTCACCGAAACCTTCTACTGGGATCTGAACGACGGCACCCGTGCATTCTCCAAGCGTTTCTCCGAGCGCATGAAGAACAAGGCGATGCCCTCGATGGTGCAGGCGGGCGTCTATTCGGGCCTGATCCATTATTTCAAGACGATCGACGCCATGGGCGGCAATCCGCATGACGGCGCCAAGGTGGTCGCGAAGATGAAGGAGACGCCGACCGACGACGCACTGTTCGGCAAGGGCACGATCCGCGCTGACGGCCGCAAGATTCATCCGGCCTACCTGTTCGAGGTCAAGAAACCCGCCGAATCGAAGGGACCGTGGGACTATTACAAGCTGATCGGGACCACCCCGGGCGAACAGGCGTTCCGACCGCTCTCGGAAAGTGCCTGTCCGCTGGTGAAGAAATAACAACAGCGGCCCGCCGGCGCCGTGCCGGCGGGCCTCCTTTCGCGTTCTGGCGCGATTCCGCTTCTTAAACGAGATCGAGTGCGAAACCGATGCAAGCTCTCTACGCCCAGCTCCTGGTGGGACTGATCAACGGATCGTTCTACGCGCTGCTCAGCCTCGGGCTCGCCGTGATCTTCGGCATGCTCAACATCATCAATTTCGCCCATGGCGCGCTCTACATGATGGGCGCGTTCTGCGCTTACTTCCTGCTCCACCTGACCGGCATGGGCTACTGGTGGGCGCTGATCATCGCGCCGATCGCCGTCGGCGTTTTCGGCATGATCCTGGAGCGGACCATGCTGCAATGGCTGACCGGGCTCGACCATCTCTACGGCCTGTTGCTGACCTTCGGCATCGCGCTGATCGTGCAAGGCGTATTCCAGAACTATTTCGGCTCGTCCGGTTTGCCCTATGCCATCCCGGACTATCCGCAGATCGGCGACTGCTCGCCGAGCGCCCCGCAGGATGCATTCTGCAGGCGCGGCCTGCAGGGCGGTATCAATCTCGGCTTCATGTTCCTGCCGGTCTACCGCGGCTGGGTGGTGATCTTCTCGCTGGTGGTATGCTTGGCGACTTGGTTCCTGATCGAGAAGACGCGGCTCGGCGCCTATCTGCGCGCCGCGACTGAAAATCCGACGCTGGTGCGCGCGTTCGGCATCAATGTGCCGCGCATGATCACGCTGACATACGGGCTCGGCGTCGGCCTGGCGGCGCTTGCCGGCGTGCTGTCGGCGCCGATCAACCAGGTCCGCCCGCTGATGGGTGCCGACCTCATTATCGTCGTGTTCGCCGTGGTGGTGATCGGCGGCATGGGTTCTATCATGGGCTCCATCATCACCGGCTTCGCGCTGGGGGTGATCGAGGGTCTGACCAAATACTTCTATCCCGAGGCCTCCAACACCGTGGTGTTCGTGCTGATGGTGCTGGTGCTGCTGGTGAAGCCAACGGGACTGACCGGACGGGCGGCCTGACATGAGCGCATTGACTGACGACACACTCCCCGTAACGCCGCGCGCCATGCGCGACGAAATGACCGTATTCGCCGGGATGGCGGTGCTGCTCGGGCTCGTGCCGCTGACCGGCATCTACCCGTTCTTCGTCATGCAGGCCTTGTGCTTTGCGCTGCTGGCCTGCGCCTTCAACCTCCTGATCGGCTATGGCGGCCTGTTGTCGTTCGGCCACGCCATGTTCTTAGGCACGGCCGGCTACTGCTCGGCGCATGCGCTCAAGGTCTGGGGCGTCTCGCCCGAACTTGGAATTCTGGTCGGCGTCGCCGGCGCTGCGGCGCTCTCCGTCGTCACCGGCTTCATCTCCATTCGGCGGCAGGGCATCTACTTCTCGATGATCACGCTGGCGCTGTCGCAGCTCCTGTTCTTCGTCTACCTGCAAGCGCCGTTTACCCATGGCGAAGACGGCATCCAGGGCATTCCGCAGGGCTATCTGTTCGGGGTGTTCAACCTCGCCAAGCCGACGGTGCTTTACTACGTGGTGCTAGCCGGTTTCCTCGGCGGCTTCCTCTTGATCTACCGCACCATCAACTCGCCGTTCGGCGAGGTCTTGAAGTCGATCCGCGAGAACGAGCCGCGTGCGATTTCGCTGGGCTACAAGACCGACCAGTACAAGCTGCTCGCCTTCATCCTGTCCGGGACGATTGCGGGCTTTGCCGGGTCGCTGAAAGTGTTCGTGGCGCAAAATGCCTCGCTCACCGACGTGCACTGGACGATGTCGGGCGAAATCGTGCTGATGACGCTGGTCGGCGGCCTCGGCACCATCTTCGGCCCGGTGGTCGGTGCCTTCGTGATCATTGCCATGCAGCAATATCTGGCCGGCTTCGGCCAGTGGGTGACGGTGATCCAGGGCGTCATCTTCGTCGCCTGCGTGCTGACCTTCCGACGCGGCATCATCGGCGAAATTGCCCATTATTTCCGCCGGTCCCTGTAAAACGACCGATTTTGGCGCGATTTTCGGCTTCACAAAGCGGTGGATGATCCGGTTCCGGGGTCCCACTGTGGCGCGTTTTTTTTCCGAATGGTCTATGACAGTTTCGTGACAGGCCGCCCGGCCGGCCATTTCTGAACGACGGAAAATACCCCCCATGCTTCGCTGGTTTCGTGCCTTTTTGCCCAAGGAGGAGCGGTTTTTCGACCTGTTTGCCCGGCATGCCCACACGGTCGTGCAGGGCGCGCTGGCGTTGCAGGATATGCTCCGCGGCGGCGAGGAGACGCCGGTATTCTGCCAGCGCGTCAATCAGTTCGAAAACGATGCCGACGGCATTACCCGGGAGGTACTGACCGCCGTCCGCCGTACCTTCATCACCCCGTTCGATCGCGGCGACATCAAGAACCTGATCACGGCGATGGATGATGCCATCGACCAGATGCAGCAGACCGCGAAAGCGGTGGTGCTGTTCGAAGTCCGCTCGTTCGAGCCGCCGATGCGGGAAATCGCCACGCTGCTCGTCGAATGCGCCAATCTCGTCAGCAAGGCGATTCCCTTGATGCAATCGATCGGCGCCAACGTCGCGATGCTGACCGCCATCACGGAGGAAATCGGCAAGCTGGAGGGCCGCATCGACGACCTCCACGACATCGGGTTGAAGGAGCTGTTCCTCAAGCACCGCAACGGCAATTCGATGGACTTCGTCGTCGGCGCCGAGATCTACAAGCATCTGGAAAAGGTTTCCGACCGCTTCGACGACGTCGCCAACGAAATCAACTCGATCGTGATCGAACAGGTATGAGCATGATCCGGAAAAGTGGATACCGGTTTTCCGTCGCGACAAACGCGGAACGCGTTTGCGCGGAGATCATGCTCAAGCAAGTGATATAGGGCAGGGGCCAATTCAGTGGACGCCTCCCTTGGCCTTCCGATTCTGATCTTTCTGATCGCAGTCGCGCTGCTGTTCGATTTCCTCAACGGACTGCACGACGCCGCCAATTCGATCGCCACGATCGTATCGACCCGCGTGCTGCGCCCGCAATACGCGGTGATCTGGGCCGCGTTCTTCAATTTCGTTGCGTTTCTGGTCTTCGGGCTGCACGTCGCCAACACGATCGGCAAGGGGATCATCGAGCCTGATGTCGTGGACGCGACCGTCATCTTCGCGGCGCTGGTCGGCGCCATCGTCTGGAACCTGATCACCTGGGCGCTCGGCATTCCCTCGTCGAGCTCGCACGCGCTGATCGGCGGACTGGTCGGTGCCGGCATGGCCAAGGCCGGCATTTCCGCGGCGGTCTGGAGCGGCCTGTCAAAGACGCTGCTGGCGATCGTGCTGTCGCCGCTGGTCGGCTTTCTGCTGGCGCTGGTGCTGGTGGCGATCGTGTCCTGGCTGTCGGTGCGCTCGACGCCGTTCGCGGTCGACCGCGCCTTCCGCATCCTGCAATTCGCCTCGGCGTCGCTCTATTCGCTCGGCCATGGCGGCAACGATGCGCAGAAGACCATGGGCATCATCGCTGTGCTCCTGTATTCGCAGGGCCATCTCGGCGCCGATTTCAACATCCCGTTCTGGGTCGTGATCTCCTGCCAGGCGGCGATGGGCCTCGGCACGCTGATGGGGGGATGGCGGATCGTCCGCACCATGGGGCTGCGGATCACCAAGCTGACGCCGATGCAGGGCTTTTGCGCCGAAACCGGCGGGGCGGCGACCCTGTTCATGGCGACCTTTCTCGGGGTTCCCGTCTCCACGACCCACACCATTACCGGCGCCATTGTCGGCGTCGGCGCCGCACGGCGGGTATCGGCGGTGCGCTGGAATGTGGCGAGCTCGATCGTTTATGCCTGGGTGATCACCATTCCGGCGTCCGGGATCGTGGCCGCGCTGACCTACTGGGCCGCGCTGGCGCTACGCTGATCCGGTGACGAGCTTGAGACCGACGATGCCGGCGACGATCAGGCCGATGCAGGCGAGGCGGGCGGCGGTCGCCGGCTCGCCGAACAGCGCGATGCCCAGGATCGCCGTTCCGACCGCGCCGATCCCGGTCCACACCGCATAGGCGGTTCCGATCGGCAGTGATTTCAAGGCAAGCCCGAGCAGGAGGATACTGCCCGCCATGCAGGCGAGCGTCAGGACGGAGGGAACGGGCCGCGTAAAGCCCTCGGTATATTTGAGGCCGATCGCCCAGCCCACTTCCATGAGGCCGGCGACGAACAGCACGATCCAGGCCATGACAACCCTCCGAAAATGGCAGGGTCGTCCCCGCGGGATTGAGCTGCGAAATGGAAGGCCGTCCTTCCCAACGCCGATATGGGACTGGCCACAGGCCGCTGCAACCACCAAATGAGGCTTGATTAGCCCACCTTTCCCTGTCAAACGCACGCCTCATGTCCGACATCGCCGTATCAGCCGAATCGCCGTCCCGCTCGCCGCTTGCAGAGGAAGTGGCGCGCCGCCGCACGTTTGCGATCATCTCCCACCCGGACGCCGGCAAGACTACGCTGACCGAAAAGCTGCTGCTGTTCGGCGGCGCCATCAACCTGGCGGGGCAGGTCAAGGCCAAGGGCGAGCGGCGCAACACCCGTTCCGACTGGATGAAGATCGAGCGCGAGCGCGGCATCTCGGTCGTGACCTCCGTGATGACGTTCGAGTTCCAGGACCTCGTCTTCAATCTGCTGGATACGCCGGGCCACGAGGACTTTTCGGAAGACACCTACCGCACACTGACCGCGGTCGATTCCGCCGTCATGGTGATCGACGCCGCCAAGGGCATCGAGGCGCGGACGCGAAAATTGTTCGAGGTGTGCCGGCTGCGCGACATTCCGATCATCACCTTCATCAACAAGATGGACCGCGAGAGCCGCGATACGTTCGAGCTGTTGGACGAGATCGAAAAGACGCTGGCGCTCGACACCACGCCGATGACCTGGCCGGTCGGCCGCGGCCGCGACTTCCTCGGCACCTACGACGTCGTCAATGGCGGCGTGCGGCTGCTGGAAGGCGGCGGCGCCAAGACCGGCGCGACCGAGCAGATCGATATCGCCGATCTCGCCGGCCGCAATGCCAATCTGGATGTCGGGCAGGTTAAGGAAGAGCTGGAGCTGGTCTCGGAAGCCTGCAAGCCGTTCGATCTCGATGCGTTTCGCGAGGGACATCTGACGCCGGTCTATTTCGGCAGCGCGCTGCGCAATTTCGGCGTCGGCGATCTGCTCGAGGGTCTCGGCAAGTTCGCGCCGGCGCCGCGGGCGCAGGATTCGAACATTCGCAAGGTTGAGGCCGCGGAGCCGCGGATGAGCGCCTTCGTGTTCAAAATCCAGGCCAACATGGATCCCAACCACCGCGACCGCATCGCGTTTGCGCGCCTCTGCTCCGGCAAGCTCAGCCGCGGCATGAAGGCAAAACTGGTGCGGACCGGCAAGAACATGTCGCTGTCGTCGCCGCAGTTCTTCTTCGCCCAGGACCGTTCGGTGGCGGACGAAGCCTTTGCCGGCGACGTCGTCGGCATTCCGAACCACGGCACGCTGCGGATCGGCGATACCTTGACCGAAGGCGAAGACATCACCTTCGTCGGCGTTCCCAGCTTCGCGCCGGAAATTGTTCGCCGCGTTCGCCTGACGGATGCGATGAAGGCGAAGAAGCTGAAAGAGGCCCTGCAGCAGATGTCGGAAGAAGGCGTCGTGCAGGTATTCCGGCCGCGCGACGGCGCGCCGGCGCTGGTCGGCGTTGTCGGCCCGCTGCAGCTCGACGTGCTCAAGGCGCGGCTGGACGCCGAATATTCGCTGCCGGTGGAATTTGAAGTGTCGGAGTTCCAGCTCGCGCGCTGGGTCTCGTCCGATGACCGCAAAAAGCTCGACGCCTTCATTGCCGCCAATGGTTCGGGGATCGCCGACGATGTCGATGGCGATCCGGTGTTCATGGCCAAGAACGAGTTCTATCTCGGCTACACCCGCGAGCGCGCCGAGGGGATCAATTTCTCCAACGTCAAAGACGTGAAGAAGAAGGCCTGACGGCGCGCTGTTGCCACGCCCCGTGGTCGCCAAACCCCGTTGTCGGCCTAACCCCCGGTGTTGCTCCACCCCCGCTGTCGTCCCCCGCGAAGGCGGGGACCCAGTACGCCGGGACCTCACCGTAAACCACGGACGTCTTTGGATACTGGATCGTCCGGTCAAGCCGGACGATGACAGCCGTGGGTGTGGATAGCGGTGCAACACGCTCCCTCACATATGCATCCGGTGGATGCCTGCATACATCGCGAGCCCTCACAAACTCCTTGCGCAGCTGTCGTCCTCCGCGAAAGCGGGGGACCCAGTACGCCGCGGCCACTCCGTAAATTACTGACGTCTCTGGGATACTGGATCGTCCGGTCAAGCCGGACGATGACAGCCGTGATGAAGAAGTAGACCGAGCGCCGCCCCACCGTGATGAAGGTCTACATCACGCTCTATGGCGGCATTTCGCTGTATACGGCCGGCGTCCTCGACCAGCCCAGCGAGAAAGCCCTGATCGCGGAACTGTCCGCGATGAACGCGGGGATGTGAACGCGATCAGCCTTGATGGTGCCCACAACGCGCATCACCTTAAACGGGATCACCCGCAAGGACCCCGCGGCATGTTTCGGTTCGCCATCCTCTGCCTGATCGGCCTGTTCGCCGGGATCGGCGCCCTCGGGGCGCAGCCGCGGCGTCAGATCGACGCCACGCCATTTTCGCATGCGCCCTGCAGCGTGCTCGACGGCCAGCCATGCACGCCGTCATTCTGCAGCGTGTTCAACGACGGCCCCTGCATTCCCGAAATCGACTACCCCTACGGCCAGAACCTGCAACTGACGATCCAGAGCGTGCCGCCGCAGGATCAGGCCGCGAAATACAAAAGGCCCGATCACGATCTCGATACGATCGGCGACCTGTTCGCGGCGCTGCGCTCCTGCTGGTCGCCGCCGCCTTCCGATCTCGCGCGCGAGGGCATGCAGATGTCGGTGCGCTTCAGCTTCAAGCGCTCGGGCGAGATCATTGCGACGCCCCGTGTGACCTATGCCACGGCCGGCGTTCCGCCAGATACAAGGGCGCTATATTTGAAAGCGATCGACGCCTCGCTAACGGCTTGCATGCCGCTCAAATTCACGGCCGGACTGGGTGGCGCGCTGGCCGGGCGGCCGATTGCGATTCGGTACGTCGACAACCGCGATCTGGGGAAGCAGGCGGGGAAGCCGTGAGCCGATCTATCCTGTCATTGCCGGGCTTCACCCGGCAATCCATCGCCCTTCGCGTGAATCACGTCTGTCCGCTGGCGCGGACGATGGATACGCGGGTCCCGGCTACGCCAAGGCTTCGCCGAGGCTTTCCCGTGCAGGCGCGCCGAAGCTTTTCGCGCATTGCGTCCCAAGCCCCTAAAATGATACGCGGATAATCCGGAAAACCAGCCGCGCGAGGGGAGGACATCATGGGACTGCTGGTGTTGATCCTGGGCCTGATCGTGTTCTTTGGCGTCCACACGATCACGATCCAGCGCAAGCTGCGTGCGCAGATTATCGCTGCGACGGGCGAGGGCGGCTACAAGATCGGCTATACGCTGGCCTCATTCACAGGCCTCGCGCTGATCATCTGGGGCTTTGCCAAGTATCGCGCGACGGGCTGGATCGACGTCTGGAACCCGCCGGTGGCGTTCAAGCACATCACGGTGGCCTTGATGCTGCCCGCGGTCATTCTCGTGGTTGCGTCCTATATCCGCGGCCGGATCTACACGACGCTGAAACATCCGATGCTGACCGGCATCAAGCTGTGGGCGGCGGCGCACCTTCTCGCCAATGGCGATCTCGGCTCGATCATCCTGTTCGGCTCGTTCCTCGCCTGGGCGGTCTATGACCGCATCTCGCTTAAATCCCGTACCGACGCCGGCGGACCGCCGATACCCGTCGGTGGTCCCGGCAACGATTTGATCGCAGTCGCGGTCGGTCTCGTTGCCTATCTGGCGCTCGCCTTCGCGTTCCATCCGGTCGTGATCGGCGTCCCCGTGGTTGGAGCTTAAGCATGTCGGTTCAATCTGCCGTCAGGCGCAAGACTGCGCCTGACATCCGCGCGCGCAAGAATGGCGAGCCGATCGTGATGCTGACGTCGTACCACGCGCATACCGCTGCGCTGGTGGACCGCCATTGCGACGTCATTCTGGTCGGCGATTCCCTCGGCAATGTCATGCATGGCTTCGAGACCACCGTGCCGGTGACGCTGGACATGATGATCCTGCAGGGGCGCGCGGTGATGCGGGGCTCGAAGCACGCGCTCGTCGTGGTCGACATGCCGTTCGGCTCCTATGAAGCCTCCAAGGAGCAGGCGTTTCATTCCGCCGTGCGGATATTGAAGGAGACGCAGTGCGGCGCGGTGAAGCTCGAAGGCGGCGAGCGAATGGCGGAAACGATCGCGTTTCTGTCCGAGCGCGGCGTGCCGGTCATGGGCCACATCGGATTGACGCCGCAATCGATCAACACGCTCGGCTCGTTCCGCGCGCAGGGACGCGACAAGGGCAGTTGGGAGCCGATCCTGAGGGATGCCCAGGCGATTGCGGACGCCGGGGCGTTTTCGGTTGTGATCGAGGCGGTCGCCGAGCCGCTGGCGCGGAAGATCACCGAGAGCATCGCCATTCCGACCATCGGCATCGGCGCCAGCGTGGCCTGCGATGGACAGGTGCTGGTGCTGGAAGACATGCTCGGCCTGTCGCCGCGGACGCCGAAGTTCGTGCGCCGCTATGGCGATCTCGGCCCCGCGATCGAGGCGGCAATCAAAGGCTATGCCGATGACGTCCGCTCTCGCGCGTTTCCAAGACCCGAACACGTCTACGAGATGAAAAAGAGCTGACGAGGGGGCTATGGACTGGTCCCAGCACGCCATTCCGCCAATGCGGCTCGAGCCGCGCTTCGGCGACCGGATCGTCCCAGTGTTTTGCGAGCGGCCCCGGGGTATTGCGGCAATGGTGGCCGACGCCGTGGCGCGAAACGGCGATGGCGAAGCGCTGGTGTGTGGCGCCACGCGCATGACTTGGCGAGAAGTCGCGCAGCGATCGGCGCAAATCGCGGCAGGTTTCCAGAAACTCGGCCTGCAGCGCGGCGACCGTGTCGCGGTGCTGCTCGGTAACCGCGTCGAATTCGTGCTGACGATGCTCGGCGCGGCGCATGCCGGGCTGGTGACGGTCCTGCTTTCGACCCGCCAGCAAAAGCCGGAGATCGCCTATGTGTTGACCGATTGCGGCGCAAAGCTTTTGGTCCACGAAGCCGCGCTGGCAGGCCGCGTGCCTGATGCGGGCGATATTCCCGAGGTCACGCACCGGATCGCCGTCGACGACGATCCGCGTCTCTCGCGCTTTTCAGAGCTGGCCGACAACGCGCCGTTGGCCGCACCGGTCGAGGTCGGCGAAGAGGACACCGCGATGATCCTCTACACCTCGGGCACCACCGGGCGGCCCAAGGGCGCGATGCTCGCCCATTGCACGATCATCCATTCTGCGATGGTGTTCGTGGCGGGCATGAAGCTCACCGAGGCGGACCGTTCGATTGCAGCGGTGCCGCTCGGCCACGTCACGGGCGTCGTTGCCAACGTCATGACCATGGTGCGCTGTGCCGGCACGCTGATCATCATGCCCGAGTTCAAGGCGGCGGAATATCTCAAGCTGGCCGCGCGCGAGCGTGTCACCTACACCGTGATGGTGCCGGCGATGTACAACCTCTGCCTGCTGCAGCCGGACTTCGACAGCTACGATCTGTCGAGCTGGCGGATCGGTGGCTTCGGCGGCGCGCCGATGCCGATTGCCACCATTGAGAAGCTCGATGCCAAAATTCCCGGCCTCAAGCTGATGAATTGCTACGGCGCGACCGAGACGACATCGCCCTCGACCATGATGCCGGGCGAACTGACCGCAAGCCATATCGACAGCGTCGGCTTGCCCTGTCCCGGCGCACAGATCGTCGTGATGGATGCCGAGGGCCGCGAGCTGCCGCGCGGCGAGATCGGCGAAATCTGGATCCACAGCGGCTCCGTCATCAAAGGCTATTGGAATAATCCGAAGGCGACGGCGGAGAGTTTTACGGCCGGCTTCTGGCATTCCGGCGATCTCGGCTCGATCGATGCTGAGAATTTCGTCCGCGTGTTCGACCGGCAGAAGGACATGATCAACCGCGGCGGCCTGAAGATCTATTCGGCGGAGGTCGAATCGGTGCTGGCCGGCCACCCAGATGTTGTCGAGAGCGCGATCATCGCCAAACCGTGTCCGGTGCTGGGCGAGCGCGTGCACGCCGTCGTCGTAACGCGCAATCCCGTTGCCAGCGAGGCGCTGCGCACTTGGTGTGCCGAACGGCTGTCCGACTACAAGGTGCCGGAAACCATGGATCTGCGCACCGAGCCGCTACCGCGCAACGCCAATGGCAAGGTGATGAAACGGCAGCTCCGCGAGACCATGACCCACCTGAAGGCCGACTAAAGTTTTGGTGCGCTTCCCGTCGGCATTGATCCGTTGCCTTGCCCCGCGGCGGCACTGTCAATGGTCGCCGCGCTGATGAGTTGTTTGACATCGAGCAGGGTGAACTGGGCGATGCCGACACGATCATTCTGCGCGCCCGGCACGAGCTGCACGCTCAGCACACCGTCGCAATTCGCGCCCTTTGCCTCGATGAGCATGGCGCTTGGATCTTTGACCTTGGCCTGCGCGCGCTTGACGACCGCGACGCAACTGCCGCGGACGGTGTCGCCGTTGAGCTTGACGGCGGCGCGCGGATCAAGCGGCTTGTCGATGGCCTCCAGGGCGGTCGCTTCCTTGTACTTGCCGCCGACCGACATGATCGAGCCCTTGCGGTAGATGTAGTACAGGTGCTGATCGCCGACGATGGTAGGCACGCCGTATTTGCCCATCACTTCCTTGATCATGTCCGCCTTCGAAGGCTGCTGGTCCTGCGCGAAGGTCAGGTTGCGGGCGACGAAATAGGCACGGTTGGCGCTCGCCGGCGAGGAGAAGCTGGTCGAGAGCATCTCGCCGTTCTGCTTTGGTGCAGCCGGAAGGCTGAAATTCAGCGCTGCCACGTAGCTGGTTCCGCCATTGCCGAGCTTCTGCTGCTGGATATCGGTCTTGGCGTCGGTGCGGCCCTTGAACTGCGAATCGAAGACGGCGCGCGCGGCTTCGGCATTCGATTCGGTCGAGATACCCAGAATGTCGGGGCGCAACTTGCCCGAGAATGCCGTATCAGGTGCTTTCGGCTTGATGTCGTCGGCCAGCGAGGCTGCGGGCAGCAATGCCAGGCCCATGGCGAGGATCGAAACCAGCGCATGGCGAGGCATGAAACACCTGAAAAATGGGGTACGAGTCGACAAAGGAAGGCGGGCGGATTACGCCAAACTTTGAACCTCAGTGTCAACATTGCCGGCCGGTTTTGCAGGCGGATCCGGGCGTTGTTAACGCTTTGATCCCGCTAGCTTTGCCTTGCCACCGCCATATCGATAGGCTACGCCCCGGCCATGCGGGGATCGGGTGCGCGAACCTGCCGCCGATGTTGCGGTTCCTCGGGGATGGGATATCCTTAAGTGTCTGAATTATTTGATGAAGTTGACGAGGAAGTACGTCGCGAACAGCTCAAGAAGCTGTGGGACAAATATTCGATCTACATCATTGCCGCGATGATTTTGATCGTCGCCGCCGTGGGTGGCTGGCGCGGCTACCAGTATCTGGAAGCCAAGAAGGCGGCCGAGGCGGGCGCGGCCTTCGACAAGGCGGTCGAGCTTTCGGAGGCGAACAAGCATGCCGAGGCTGAAGCTGCTTTCGCCGACCTCGTCGCCAAGGCGCCGTTCGGTTACCGCGTGCTGTCGCGATTGCGCCTCGCGGCGGAGATCGCCAATCGCGATGCGCCGGCAGCGGCCAAGATGTACGACGAGATCGCTGCCGATCGCAGCGTCGGCGCCGCCGACCAGGATCTGGCGCGCATTCGTGCGGCCCAACTGCTGCTGGAAAGCACCAGCTATCCGAACATGAAGGAACGCCTCGAGGCGGCGGCTGCGCCGGGGGCGACCTTCCGCCATACCGCGCGCGAATTGCTGGCGCTGTCGGCGTGGCGCGCCAACGATGCCGCGGCGACGCGGCAATGGCTGGACATGATTGCCAATGACGGCGAAACGCCGCCGAGCCTGCGCTCGCGTGCCGAAGCGCTGCAGGCCCTGCTGCCGCCGGTCGCCAAGAGCTAAAACCGGCAAGAACGACTTGGGAAACCCGATATGCGCCGCCCGCAACGTTTGATCGCAACCGCTGTCCTCATCGCACTCTCGGGCGCGCTGGCGGGCTGTGGCAGCTCGGGCAATTTCGATCCGACCGACCTGCTCGACTTCCTCGATACCAAGAAGAAGCTGCCCGGCGACCGCAAGCCGGTCTTCCCCGAAGGCGTGCCCGGCCTCGAGCAGGGCGTGCCGAAGGATCTCTATCGAGGGGCCCATCAACAGGACGATCCGAACGCGCAGGCCGCCGCCATGGCGCCGCCGCCGGAAGAGCCGAAGTCCAAGAAGGGTGCGAAATCCAGGGGCAAGCAGGCCGCCGCACCGGCCGCGGCCGTGGACCCCGCCGCTGCGCCCGAGGAAGAGGGCAGCACCGCTGCGGCCCCGCCGGCGCCCAAGCCGGCGAAGATCGCGCGCAAGCGCACCACCGCGCCGCCGCCCGATCAGCCGGCTCAATCCTCGCAGCAATCGTCTTTCCCGGCCCCGATGCCGAGCGGCAGTTTCCAGCGCTGATTTCTGCTATTCGTTCGATTGACACGCCCTTCAGAAAAGGGCGTTTGGATCATTTATGTCCTTTACGATTGCCATTATCGGCCGGCCCAACGTCGGCAAGTCGACGCTGTTCAACCGGCTGGTCGGGCAGAAGCTTGCGCTGGTCGACGACGAGCCTGGTGTGACCCGCGATCGCCGCGAGGGGCAGGCGCGTCTCGGCGATCTCGAATTCACCGTGATCGATACCGCGGGCCTCGACGAAGGCGCCAAGGGCTCACTGACCGCGCGGATGCAGGAGCAGACGGAGACCGCGATCGGCCTCGCCGATGCCCTGATGTTCGTGATCGACGCTCGCGCCGGGCTGACGCCGAACGATCGCGCCTTTGCCGATTTCGCGCGCCGCGCCAACAAGCCGGTGGTGCTGGTCGCCAACAAGAGCGAGGGCAAGCACGGCGAAATCGGCGCGATGGAATCCTATGCGCTCGGGCTCGGCGATCCCGTGCAGATTTCCGCCGAGCACGGCGAGGGCATGGGCGAACTCTACGACGCGCTCGCCGCGCTGATGCCGGAGCCGTCGGACGAGGCCGAAGATCTCGATGACGCTGCTGTGTCGGACGAGGATCTCGCGCGGCGACCGATCCGCGTTGCGATCGTCGGCCGTCCCAATGCCGGGAAGTCCACGCTAATCAACCATCTGCTCGGCGAAGAGCGACTGCTCACCAGCGCCGAAGCCGGCACCACGCGCGATTCCATCGCGGTGGAGATCAGCTGGCAGGGCCGCGATTTCCGCGTGTTCGATACCGCGGGCCTCAGGCGCCGCTCGCGGATCGAGGAAAAGCTGGAGAAATTGTCGGTGGCGGACGCGCTGCGCGCGGTGCGCTTTGCCGAGGTCGTGGTGATGATGATGGACGCGCAGCACCGCTTCGAGGAGCAGGACCTGCGCATCGCCGACCTGATCGAGCGCGAGGGGCGCGCCATCGTGCTCGCGGTCAACAAATGGGACCTGATGGAGCGCAAGCCGCATCTGATTTCTCAGCTGCGCAGCGATGCCGATCACTGGCTGCCGCAGGTCAAAGGCGCGCCTATCGTCGCCGTGTCGGGCTTGATGGGCGAGGGCATCGACCGTCTGATGAAGGCGATCCAGGACGCCTACGCCGTCTGGAACAAGCGCGTGCCGACGGCCGCACTCAATCGCTGGTTCGAGCAGGCGGTCGACGCCAATCCGCCGCCCGCGGTGTCGGGGCGCCGGCTGAAGCTGAACTACATCACGCAGACCAAGGGGCGTCCGCCAAGCTTCGTGCTGTTCTGCTCGCGCGCCGATGCCGTGCCGCAATCCTATTTGCGCTATCTCACCAACAGCCTGCGCGAGGCATTTGAGCTGCCGGGAACGCCGATCCGCATCACGCTGCGCGAAAAGGCCAATCCGTTCGCCCACAAGCGCAAGCGGCCGTCATGAGCGAGCAGGCGTCCGCTGCCATCGCCGACGACAAGCCGCCGGTGCGCAGCGGCGCGGCGGCCTTCATCTTCGTCACCATCCTGCTCGACATGCTTGCGCTCGGCCTGATCCTGCCGATCCTGCCCAAGCTGGTGGAGAGCTTTGTCGACAACGATACCGCCACCGCGGCGCGGATTTTTGGCCTGTTCGGCACCGCCTGGGCGCTGATGCAGTTCTTGTTCTCGCCGATCCTCGGCGCGCTCTCGGACCGTTTCGGCCGGCGGCCGGTGGTGCTGCTCTCGAATTTCGGGCTGGCGCTGGATTATGTGCTGATGGCGCTGGCGCCGTCGCTGGTGTGGCTGTTCATCGGCCGGGTGATCTCCGGCATCACCTCGGCGAGCATCTCGACCGCGTTTGCTTACATCGCCGACGTGACGCCGCCGGAGCGGCGCGCCGCCGTGTTCGGCAAGATCGGCGCGGCGTTCGGTGCTGGCTTCATTCTCGGCCCGGCGGTTGGCGGCCTGCTCGGCGGCATGGACCCGCGCCTGCCGTTCTGGATTGCGGCGGGCCTCAGCTTTGCCAATGCGATGTATGGCTGGCTGATCCTGCCGGAGTCGCTGCCGGGGGAACGCCGCGCGCCGTTTCGCTGGAAGAGCGCCAGTCCGCTTGGCGCGCTGCATCTCTTACGTTCGAACCGCGTCCTCGCCGGGCTGTCGCTGGCGAATTTCTTCGGGCAGGTCGCGCATGTGGTGCTGCCGTCCACCTTTGTGCTTTACGCCACCTACCGCTATGGCTGGGATACGAAGACGGTCGGGCTCACGCTGGCCCTGGTTGGCGTCTGCGCCATGGTGGTGCAGGGCGCGGGCGTCGGGCCGATCGTCAAATGGCTCGGCGAGCGCCGCGCGCTGCTGCTCGGGCTCGCCAGCGGCGGATTGGGATTCTTCATCTACGGCGTGGCGCCGACCGGGCCGCTGTTCTGGATCGGCATTCCCGTGATGGCGCTGTGGGGCGTGGCGGGCGCGGCGGTCCAGGCACTGACGACGCAGCTCGTCGCGCCGGATCAGCAGGGTCAGTTGCAGGGCGCGACCAACAGCGTCAACTCAATCGCGCAGATGGCCGGGCCGTTCCTGTTTACGCTGACCTTTGCCTATTTCATCAGCGACCAGGCGCCGGTGAAATTGCCGGGCGCGCCGTTCCTGCTGGCCGCGGCGCTGCTCGGGCTGGCGCTCCTGATCGCGTGGCGGACGCTGAAAAAGTAGGGTGGGTTAGCCGAAGGCGTAACCCACCGCTCGCTTGCGTGAAAGGAGGTGGGTTACGCTTTCGCTAACCCACCCTACGCTTCTTATTTCTTCACCAGCGGGCAGTCGCTGGCTTCGAGCGGCTTGGCGGCGTCCTCCGGCGCGATGGTGGCGACGAGCTTGTAATAGTCCCACGGTCCCTTCGACTCTTCCGGCTTCTTGACCTCGAACAGATAGGCCGGAATCAGGCGGCGGCCGTCGGCGCGCAGCGGGCCCTTGCCGAACAGCGGATCGTCGGTCGGCAGCTCCTTCATCTTGGCGACGACCTTGGCGCCGTCATGCGGATTGCTGCCGAGCGCTTCCATCGCTTTCAGATAGTGCAGGATCTCCGCATAGAGGCCTGCGACCGTCATCGAGGGCATCGAGCCCTTCGGCGAATTCTTCTGGAAGCGCTTCGACCATTCGCGGGTCTTGTCGTTGAGATCCCAATAGAAGGATTCGGTGAAGGTCAGGCCCTGCGCCGTCTTCAGGCCGAGCGCGTGCACGTCGTTGATGAAGAGCAGCAGCGCGGCGAGCTTCTGGCCGCCTGCCACGATGCCGAATTCGGCCGCCTGCTTGATCGAGTTGGTGGTGTCGCCGCCGGCATTGGCAAGGCCAATGACCTTGGCCTTCGAGGACTGCGCCTGCAGCAGGAAGGACGAGAAGTCCGAGGTGTTGAGCGGATGCCTGACCGCACCCAAAACCTTACCGCCGGTCTGGGTGACGACGTTGCCGGTGTCGCGTTCCAACGCATGGCCGAAGGCATAATCGGCGGTGAGGAAGAACCAGGTGTCGCCGCCGGCCTTGGTCAGCGCCTTGCCGGTGCCGTTGGCGAGCATGTAGGTGTCGTAGGTGAAGGAGATCGTGTTCGGCGTGCAGGCCTTGCCGGTGAGATCGGCGGTGGCGGCGCCCGAGTTGAGCAGCACCGAATTCTTTTCTTTCACCAGATTGTTCACGGCGAGCGCAACGCCGGAGTTCGGTGTATCGGCGATGGCGTCGACCTTGTCGGCGTCGATCCATTGCCGCGCGATGTTCACGCCAATGTCGGGCTTGTTCTGGTGGTCGCCGCTCACCACCTCGATAGTCCAGCCTTTCGCCTTGAGGCCGGAATCCTCGACGGCCATCTTGACGGCGGCGACCGAGTTCGGGCCGCCGATGTCGGCGTAGAGGCTCGACATGTCGTTGAGCACACCGATCTTGACCGTCTTGTCTTGAGCCAGTGCTGGCGTTCCGAGGCAGAGCGCAGCAAGCGCCACGGAGGCGGCAAAGCGCCGCGCGTTTCTAATCGTCATAATATTCCCTCCAGAATGTTTGTTCGCCGGCTCTCTTTTCGGAACCTGCCAGCTAACTTTGCGATAGTCGTTCCCGAAAGCGGGTGCAATCCACCTATCGTAGCGCGTCCGACGTCAGCTTGAACTTCTGGATCCGCTTACCGGTGTCGACCTCGGCGGTATAGACGTTCCCCTTGGCGTCCACGGCCATGGCGTGAACCCAGTGAAACTGCCCGGCCTGGCGGCCGCTGCGACCAAAGCTGCCGACTACGGTACCATCGTCCCGTTTGAGCACCCGGATTTCGTTATTCTCGCCATCGGCGCTCAGCAAATAGGTCTGTTTCGGATCGGGCCAGATCGCGACATCCCACACCGCGCCATTGCCGCGCGTGTTCTTTTCGTAAAACCATTCCTTAACGAAGGTTCCATCTTTCCTGAACACCTGGATGCGGTTGTTCATGCGATCGCAGACATAGAGCAACCCGTCATTGGCGAGCTTCACGCAATGCACGGGGTTGGCGAATTGCTGCGGCACCGGCCCGTTGGGATCGTAGGGTGGCTGCTTGTCGTCACTCGGCGGCTTGCCGTAGGCGCCCCAATGCCGCTTGTAGGCGCCGGTCGTCGCATCGAACACGATAACGCGGCGATTGCCGTAACCATCGGCAACGAAGATTTCGTTGGCGTCCTTGTCGACAGCAGTCTCCGCGGGCTTGCCGAGCTGCGTCGTGTCGCCAGAACCCTTGCTCGGCGCGATCGTGCCGATCTGCATCACGAACTTGCCGTCGGCGGTGAATTTCAGGATCGCGTTGTCGTTGTCGGCATTGCCGCCGACCCACACAAAGCCTTTGTCGTCCACCTCGATGCCGTGCTCGCGGCCGACCCATTGATAGCCTTCGCCCGGGCCGCCCCAGGAGCGCAGCAGGTTGCCGTCGGCATCGAACTCGAGCACCGGCGGCGCCGGCACGCAGCATTTGGAGCGCGGTGGATTGAGCGTCGCGCCTTTCTCATCATCGGTCAGCGAACGCGGACGATGAATGACCCAGATATGCCCCTGCGCATCCGTGGTGATGCCGCCGACCTGGCCGAGGATCCAGTTGTTCGGCAGCGGCTTTGGCCAGGAGGCATCGACGGCGAAGGTTGGGATGTCGCCGGCGAGGGCGGGCGCCGTTGCCATCAGCATGGCGGCGGTGAAGCAGACAGAAATCGCTCTGGATAGACGTTGGCGAGCGCGATTACGCGTCGGCGTCATGAGTGCCTCCCGATGATTTTTGTTGGCGGGTTGTCCCGCTTGGGAGGGGGCAGTCAATCGTGGGGAGTTGGCCAAGTCAATCGGTGTCGCCGCGTCATTGCGAGCGAAGCGAAGCAATCCATCCTTCAGCGCACGCGGATGCATGGATTGCTTCGTCGCTTCGCTCCTCGCAATGACGGCAGAGAGCATGCAATAACGCGGCTCACTCCGGCGCGCGAAAACTCATCAGCTTGCGCGCTTTGTAATCGTAAAGCTTCCCGGTCTCGGTCCACTCCGGCGCGCACATCGGCACGATGAACTCCGCGGCCTGCTCCGGTGTATCCAGTGTCATCGGGTCTTCGCCGGGAAATACGGCTGCGCGCATGCGGGTGCGGATCGGGCCGGGGCTGAACAGGTTGACGCGAAGTTTGGTGCTGACGGTCTCGTTGGCCCAGGAACGCACCAGCGTGTCGAGCGCGGCTTTTGATGCCGCATAGGGACCCTGGTAGGCGTTCGCCTTGCTGGCGGCGCCTGAGGTGACGAACACGGCGCGGCCGGCGTCGGATACCCTGAGCAGCGGGTCCATGCAGCGGATGAGCTGGAAGTTTGCGGTGACGTTGACCGCGATGACGTCGTTCCACGGTTTCAATTCGATATGGCCGAGCGGCGAGGAGGGGCCGGCGACGCCGGCATTGCCGACGAGAATGTCGAGCTTGCCATGACGCTCATGCAGCGCGGCGCCGAGCCGCGCGATGCCGTCGAAATCGGTGAGATTGAGCGGCACCAGCGTGGCGGTGCCGCCGTCCTTGCGGATCTCGTCGTCTAGTTCCTCAAGGCCCCCTTGCGTGCGCGCGACGGCTACGATGTGCGCGCCAGCGCGGGCGAGCGCGCGGGCCGTGGCAAAGCCAATGCCGCGGGAGGCGCCGGTGACGAGCGCGATGCGGGAGGCGAGGGGTTTGGTCATGGAAAGGACTCTAGCAAATCGTCGTCCCCGCGAAAGCGGGGACCCATACGCCGTGGCGGTTATGGCGAGAGGAGGTCTTCGTGTCTAATGCCGCCTAAGCAACGTAAGCCGGCGGTTATGGGTCCCTGCTTTCGCAGGGACGACGCCGGTGGTGTCTCAGCTCGCTTCCGCCAGCAGCGACAATTGCCGGGGCTGCGGCTCGACCTGGGTCTGGTCAGTAAGATGGGTCGGATAGGCGCCGGTGAAGCAGTGATCGCTGAATTTCGGATTGGCGGGATCGCGGCCGGGTTCGCCCATCGCGCGGTACATGCCGTCGATCGACAGGAACGCCAGCGAATCCGCGCCGATGGTCTCGCGCATCTCTTCCAGCGAATGCGTCGCCGCCAAAAGGCCACCGCGGTCCGGCAGGTCGATGCCGTAATAGTCGGGATACAGGATCGGCGGCGAAGCGAGGCGGAAATGCACTTCGCGGGCGCCGGCATCTCGCATCATGCGCACGATCTTCTTCGACGTGGTGCCGCGCACCAGCGAGTCGTCGATCAGGATGATGCGCTTGCCTTCGATCGCAGCACGGTTGGCCGAATGCTTCATGCGCACGCCAAGCTCGCGCACGCTCTGCGTCGGCTGGATGAAGGTGCGGCCGACATAGTGATTACGGATAATGCCGAGCTCGAACGGCACGCCGGAGAACTGGCTGTAGCCGACCGCGGCGGGCACGCCGGAATCCGGCACCGGCACCACGACGTCGACATCGGGATGGCTCTCGCGGGCGAGCTGTGCACCGAAGGCCTTGCGGACGTCATAGACCGAACGGCCGCCGACGATGGAATCCGGCCGCGCGAAATAGATGTATTCGAAGATGCAGGGGCGCGGCGGCTTTGGCGGGAACGGCTTGTGGCTGTGGGCGCCGGCCTCGTCGAACACGATGATCTCGCCCGGCTCGATGTCGCGGACATAGCGGGCGCCGATCATGTCGAGCGCGCAGGTCTCCGACGTCAGGATCGGCCGGCCGTCGAGATCGCCGAGCACCAAGGGGCGGATGCCGAGCGGATCGCGCGCGCCGATCAGCTTCTTGTTGGTGAGTGCGGTGAGCGCATAGGCGCCTTCGATCGCGCGCAGCGCCTCGATGAAGCGGTCGATGAAACGGCTGCGCTTGGACTGCGCGACCAGGTGCAGGATCACTTCGGTGTCGGTGGTCGACTGCATCATCGCGCCGCCCTTGACCAGCTCGCGGCGCAGCGTCAGCCCGTTGGTGAGGTTACCGTTGTGGCCGACCGCAAAACCGCCGGCGCTGAGCTCGGCAAACAGCGGCTGCACGTTGCGCAGGATGGTCCCGCCGGTCGTGGAGTAGCGAACATGGCCGACCGCCATGCCGCCGGGCAGGCGCTCGATCACCTCGCGGCGGGAGAAGGTATCGCCGACGAGGCCCAGGCGGCGTTCGGAGTGGAAGCGGCTGCCGTCGAAGGAGACGATGCCGGCGGCCTCCTGGCCGCGATGCTGGAGGGCGTGTAGTCCGAGGGCTGTGATCGCGGCGGCCTCGGGGTGGCCGAAAATGCCGAACACGCCGCATTCCTCGCGTAGCGTGTCGCCTTCGAGATCGTCCTGCAACTCGATACCGGAATCTAGATCGAGTTGGCCGGCGGGATCGGAAGGGTTTTGCATCGCGTCCATCGCCTCTCTATCTTGGCCAGAATTAGCGGCCCGCGGGTTTCTCGATCAGCTTTTTAAGGCCGTCGCGGGCAGGTTTACTGTAGCCATCGCCGGACGCAGGGGCTGCCTGCTCGGCGTCAGTTTGGTCGTCTTCCGGTTTATTCTTCTTGAATCTCTTTAAGATGGTGTTCTCGGGGTCGTCAGGCAAGAGCGACATTAACCAATCCCCGGTTCCCTGCAGCACCACCCGGGACTTCGCCCCGGTGATCCAGTCCGGCCGCTGCTTGTCCGGGACCAGCCAGCTGAAGAACAGGAAGGCGACCACCACGATCAGGAGGCCGCGGCCGAGGCCGAACAGGAAACCGAGGGTGCGATCCAGCGCGCCGATCCGGGAATCCAGGATCATGTCCGAGATTCGCACCGTGATGACGGAGACCACGATCAGGGTACCGATGAAGGTGCCGGCGACGACCACCACGGCCGCGATCGTATCGCTGCCGAAATAGGCCTTGGCTTGCGGCATCAGCTTCGAGAAGGCGTAGAGCGTCACCAGTGCCGCCGCACCCCAAGCCGCGATCGACAGGATTTCGCGCATGAAGCCGCGCACCATGGCGAGCAGCCCCGAGATCAGCATCACTCCGAGCAGGACGAGATCGAGTATCGTAATCGGCATCGGCTGGTCAGGTCCGCTCGTAAATCCCTTAAAGCAGCGAATCGGCGGGGGCCGGCTCACCCCAAGTGGAGGGGCAGATGGTGCATCCCGCAAGGCCGGATATCCGCCATCCCGCCTGCCATTCCGCGCGCGTTGTATAGCGGCGAGGGCCGGGCGCGTCACGCCGCTTTAGTTGTTTTCACGACGGAATCGCGCTGGTGTGGCATTTTTCTCCCCCGCACCCTCGCGATTGTTATCGCGATTGCCTCTCGGGGTGCCGCGGGCCGCTATTTCGGCAACAAGAGTGGTCAGCCCGCCGACGGCGTTCAGTGCCAGGCCGCTATCGCCGCCGACCTCGCCTCGGGCCGATTCGGGCAGGACGGCACGGCCAAAACCGAGTTTGGCGGCCTCTTTCAGCCGCGCCGAGGTCTGCGCCACCGGCCGGACTGCGCCCGAGAGCGAAATTTCGCCGAAATAAACCGCATCCGTCGGTAACGGTGCGTTCACCAAGGATGAAACCAGGGCGGCAGCCGCCGCCAAGTCAGCCGCGGGCTCCTGGATCCGCAGGCCGCCCGCGACGTTCAGGTAGACGTCGTATCCGGACAATTTGACCCCGCAATGGGCCTCCAGCACCGCCAACACCATCGAAAGTCGGCTCGGATCCCAGCCCACCACGGCCCGGCGCGGGGTGCCCAGCGTCGTCGGCGCCACCAGGGCCTGCAATTCCACCAAAACCGGGCGGGTGCCCTCGATGCCGGCAAACACCGCGGTTCCGGGGCTGCCGAGGTCACGTTCAGAAAGGAACAGTTCGGAAGGGTTGGTGACCTCGCGCAGGCCAAGGCCGGTCATCTCGAACACGCCGATCTCGTCGGTTGGCCCAAAACGATTCTTCATCGCGCGCAAGATGCGGAAATGCTGCGAGCCTTCGCCCTCGAACGACAGCACCGCGTCGACCATG
This sequence comes from Bradyrhizobium sp. CB3481, assembly GCF_029714305.1. Classification (NCBI taxonomy): domain Bacteria; kingdom Pseudomonadati; phylum Pseudomonadota; class Alphaproteobacteria; order Hyphomicrobiales; family Nitrobacteraceae; genus Bradyrhizobium; species Bradyrhizobium sp. CB3481. The sequence goes on along the minus strand of NZ_CP121647.1, from coordinate 4,690,674 downwards.
TGCTCGACCACGCGGGGGCCGGCAATCTGGCCGTCCTTGGTAACGTGGCCGACCAGAATGATCGCGGCACCTGATTTCTTGGCGAACCGAATGAGCGCCTGTGCGGAGGCGCGGACCTGCGTCACCGTTCCCGGCGCCGATTCCACCGTATCGGTCCACATGGTCTGGATCGAATCGATCACTATCAGGCGCGGCACCGCGCCCTCCGACAGTGTGGAGATAATGTCCTCGACGGAGGTTTCGGAGGCGAGTTGCACCGGCGCATCCGCAAGGCCCAGCCGCTCGGCGCGCAGCCGCACCTGCGCCACCGCTTCTTCGCCTGAAATATAGACCGCGCGATGTCCGGCGCGCGCCAACAGGCTGGTGGCCTGCGTCAGCAGCGTCGACTTGCCGATGCCGGGATCGCCGCCGACCAACAGCACCGAGCCGCGGACAAAGCCGCCACCGGTGACGCGATCGAGCTCCGTCATCCCTGAAGAAAGGCGCGGGGCGTCGTTACTCTTGCCGGTCAGCGATTCCAGAGCAAACGTCCGACCCCGGCGTTTCGAACGGATCGACACCGGCACGCTGCCGGCCGTGTCCTCCTCGGCCAGCGTGTTCCACTCGCCGCAGGACTCGCACTTGCCCTGCCAGCGGTTATACGCCGCGCCGCAGTTCTGGCAGACGAAGGAAAGGGTGGATTTGGCCATGATGGGGGACAGCAGACTCGGTTGGAACGGGCGGCACTATCTAGCACGGAAAGACTCCGTGTGGTGCGATGAGCCGATGTCGTCAAGCAAGCGTCAGGGGGAAGCAACCCCCGCACACGTCCAGATGCCAACTGGCTGCTCAAGCCCACGAATGCTCTGCGCCGGCTGCTCGACTAGCGACGCGAAGTCGGCGCTCGACTGGCTCGTTTCGCTTCGGGCCTGTTGCACCAGCGCGTCGCTGACGACGATGGCGCAGCCGAATTCGCGGGTCAGCGCCTCGAGTCGGCTCGCGGCATTCACGGTGGTGCCGATGACAGCGAATTCGAGCCGGTTGAGGCCGATGTCGCCGAGCACGACTTGCCCGTAGTGTAGGCCAACGCTGACCTGGATCGGTGGCTGGTTGCGAGCGATCCGTTCCCTGTTCAATTCGGCGATCGAGGCGATCATGCCGCGCGCGCAGCGCAGGGCGTTCAGCGCATCAGAATCGCCGGCGAACGGCGTGCCGAACGTCGCCATCAACCCATCGCCGAGATACTTGTCGAGCGTTCCGCCGTGCTGGAATACTTCGCGTTCCATTCGTTCATGGAATTGCCGCAGCGTCTCGATCACCTGTTTCGGGTCTCGTCCGTCGCTGTAAGCGGTGAATCCCACGATATCGGCAAACAACACCGCGACGTCCTGGGTGCGAACCCGCGTCAGCGGCTCGTCATTGCCGGATAATTCATTGACGACATTGGGTGAGAAATAGCGCGCCAGGTTGGCGCGCTCGCGTTCGAGCCCGGCATGGCTGATCAGAAGCGCATTCGAACGGCGCACCGCCAGCGCCAGTGTCATGGCGACGATCAGAAACACGATGATTTCCTGGAAGCGCTCCGGAATGCCGATCGATGAAGGGTTGATGATGTGGAACATTCTGAGGTCGGAGCCGATGGCGGCTCGCACGCGTTCCGACAACTCGGCGTGAGTTTCGGGCTGCAGGTACGCCCAGCCCACCCCGATCGCCCATACGGCCGAGGTCCAGAAGCCCATCGCGACCACTGTTCGCCACGAATAGGCAAGCGTAGCGGTTGCCAAAAAGACAAAGAAATAGATGAAGGTGTCGAACCGGAATTGCATGCCGATCGGCCAGCTCTCGGCACTGAACGGATTTGGCACGACGGTGAGGAGGGTAATTAATGCCAGATCGCAGATGATCAGGAAGACCTCGACCGGCGAACGGCCGACCTTGCCCACCTTGAGCTGGGCCCAGCCGATCAGCGCAAAGAAGCCCAGCATCACGACGTAGTAGATCACGTCCCAGTTCGGGTTGATGATCGGCAAGCTCACCGCAATCACCGCCAGCGCGACCCAGCGGGCCCTGACGGCGAGCAGAAGACCCTGGCGCTTGCTCTCGGCAAGGGCAGCTTCCGCGAATTTCAGCGTGTCTTGCTGGGCGTCGGTCCGTCCAGGTCGCCGGGCACGAAGAGAGGGGACATCAGCCACTTCTGCCGCCATGCTCAAGACACGTACTCCCAGTCGAGAATCGGACCGTGCAACCTGCACGGCGTCGTCGCTTAAGATGGCACGTCTGAGAAGAGGCGGCCACCGACCGGAGCCGCCATATCAATACTGCGGCCGTTAGTCAGGCTCTCGAGCAACGTTAAGTTGGTTATCCGGTTCGGAAAGGCCGATACCGAGCCACGAGAGCTAACGCTTCTTGAAAAGATCACTTTTGCGCTTGCAAAGCAGATAGGGCTTGCCGTCGATCTTGATCGTGTTGTTCGGCCCGGGCGAAAGCCTGATCGTCACTTTCCGCCCGTTTGCGCCCTTGTTGTAGTCGTCCCAGAATTCGAAACAGGTCATCGACAGCACCAGCCCGTCGCCGGCCGGCGTCTTGTGGTTGACCCGGCAATGATTTTCGTACTGATCGACGAGCGGCGCCGGCTTGCTCTTGATGACGTTTTCGAGGTCGATGAAGGTCTTGCTGTCAGGCCCGTCCTTGTCGCGGCAATCTTTCCTGCTGGTTGCCCATAGCCCATCAAACGTCGGCGCGGCGTGCGAGGACGTTTGCATGGCAAGAACGGCGAGCACGCTTGCGAGGGCGAGGACTTTCGGCATGATCATTCACTGATATCGCCGTGTCATGACCGCGCCCGAGGCCGGGCGCCGTGATGATCGCAGCCTGGTGCTATTTCACGGACACGAACGGCACCGCCGAGCCCGGCACCATCGTGGTCGGCAGCACGCCGTTCCAGCGTTCGGCCTGCACCAGCGTGACGAGGTTCGGGTTGGTGCCGAGCGCCTTGGCGCGGGCTTCGATGGCAGCGGCCTCGGCCTCGCCGGTGATCCTGATATTGGTGGCGCGGGCTTCGCCGTTCAGTCGCAGCGCGTCGGCGGCGGCCTGAGCCTCGGCGCGGACCGCGTTGGCCTTGGCGGTTGCCTGCGTCACGGTGATCTGCGCCTGCACTTTTTCGCGCTCGGCGTTCTGCTGCAGCTTTTGCACCTCGACCTCGGCCAGCATGCGCTGCTCGATCGAGTGCAGATAGTTGGCAGAGAATTCAATGTTTTCGAGCTGGACGCTCTCGATCATGATCATCGGATCGTCCTTGAGCGACGCGGTGATGGCGTCCTTGATCGCGGAATTGAGCGCACCGCGCTCCTGGATCGCCTTCACGGCCGTGTAGCGGCCGAACACGATCTTGACCTGCTGATTCACCGCCGGGCTGACCACCTGCTTGACCGCGGTGTCGAGCCCGCCGAATTTGGCATAGAGATCGGCCACCTTCTCCGGCGACGCGCGCAAGGTGACGCTGATCTTGAGGTCGGCCGGCTGCTGGTCGAACGAGTAGGAGTTCATCTTGTCCCAGGTGTAGGTGAGCGTCTTGACGCTGACCTTCTCGACGCTGTCCATCAGCGGCAGCTTGAAGCCGAGACCCGGCTGCGCGGTGCCGATGACCGCGCCATAGCGCAGCCTCACCCCGCGCTCGGTCTGATCGACGGTGTACCAGCTTCCTGCGGCGATGATGGCGACGATAACGACGGCGATGATCGCGCCGATGATTCCGCGGATGCTTCCCTTGGGCATTTCAGTCTCTCCGGACGTGGGTGATGCGAATCCAGGCCCGGCATTGATCTATGGTGACCTGCGGACTGGATGTGACACGCGTCACTTGGTCGCCCGTCGCAGGCGGATGGTTCAGGCCGTTGGTCTGGTTGCTATGAAAAAGCCGTCCATAGCAGGGTGAGACCGGCGACCAGCATGATGCCATCCATCAAGAGCCGGAAGACGTCGGGCTTGAGCCGCAGCACAAAGCCTTTGGCGATGAAGGCGCCGAACATCAGGGAAGAGCCGGCAATCAGGCCTTTCAGTGCGATATCTGGTGTCAGCGCGCCAAAACGCTCGAACGTGACCGATTTGCTCAAGTAAAGCCCGAGCGAGCTTGCCGCTTCGGTGGCCAGGAAAGCGCCCTTGGTCAGCCCGTAAAACAGAAACAGCGGCACGCTGAGCGGGCCGGTCGAAACTACGATGCCAGTGAGATAGCCGATAACAGCGCCACCGACCGCCAGATGCCAGAGCTGCGCTTTAAGCTGATGCCGCGCCAGCCAGTGCCGGATCGGCACCATCGCGATCAGAAACAGGCCGATCGCGATATCGACGGCATGCGAGGGCAGCGCCAGCAGCGTCCGCGCGCCGAGCGCTGCGGCCGGAATCCCGGTGGCCGAGTAGGCCAGGCAGGCGCGCCAGTCGACCTCTCGCCACCACGCGAGAATGCGCGAGAGGTTCGCCATCACGGCCGCGACCGCCATGATCGGAACGGCCTCCTTCGGCCCATATTGATAGACCAATACCGGCATCAGCATGATCGACGATCCCGTGCCGACGATGCCGGAGATGGTGCCGGCGATAAGCCCGACAATGAGGACGAAAAGGAAGCCCACCCTAAAATCTCGCGATTCCTGATGCTGACATCATGGTGTCAGCAGCGAGAGGTTACGAGTCCTGATATCAGGAGGAAAGGAGGCGATCGTGCCGATCAAGGGAAGCTGCCACTGCGGCCAGACACAATTCGAGGTGAGCGAGGCGCCGGCCGACGTGACGCGCTGCACCTGCTCGCTGTGCTCCAAGCGCGGCGCGCTGTGGGCCTATTACAAGCCGGCACAATTTCGCCTGATCTCGCCGCCGGAAAATGTCGCGACTTATCTGTGGGGCAGCCGCACCGTCAAGCATCATTTCTGCGCCAGTTGCGGCTGCGGCACCTATTCGGAATCGCCCGATTGGTCGACCGGCAAGCCGGACTTCGACAATCCCAAGGTCGGCGTCAACTCGCGTCTCTTCGATGATTTCGATCTCGATGCCGTGCCGGTGACCGTGATCGATGGCAAGAACTTGTGGTGAGGGGCGGCTGCCAGCGTCGCGTCAGGCCGCGTAAAGCTCGACCGGCGTATCAAATCCCTTGAGCTGGAATGGCTTCGAAGGGCTGTCTTTCAAATCCGGTTGCGAACGATCGAATACGGCCTTGGTCACCAGGATCTGGCCGGCTTCGGCAACCGACTGGGCGCGCGAGGCGGTATTGACGACGGTGCCGATCGCCGTCAGATCGCGGTGCGAATGGCCGAACTCGCCGAAGCTGAGTTCACCGGTATGGATGCCGATCCCGATCCCCAATTCGTCTGCGTTCAGGCCGTGCGCTTTGGCAAGGCTCTCACGCCGGTCGCGCCAAGCCGTCTGGATTTCACGGGCGGCCAGCACCGCGTTCCTGGCGTGCCCCTCCCGCTGTAGCGGAAAATTGAAGACCGCCATCACGGCGTCGCCGATGGTCTTGTTGAGCAGACCGTCGTGCTGCCAGATCGCGCTGGCGCATTCATCGTAGAAAGCGTCGAGCAGCCCGGAGACCGCATCCGCCGATTGCGACTGCGACAGGCTGGTGTAGCCGCGCAGATCGGCAAACATGATGGTCGCATCGATGGTGATCTTGCGGGCTCGCATCACCTTGGTGAACATCAGCTCGCAGATGGTGCAGGTATTCGGATTCATCCGGCTCGGGCGAATGCCGAATGCGCGATAGGGCGCCGAGGCCACGCCGCGAAGCACCACCGGCATGTGCATCTGCTCCCAGCACCCTTTGCAAATGAACGAATGTTGCAGAGCTTCCATGTTCAACCGTACTCCACGAGAGCGGCTGGTGCGACGATCCTATAACTGGCAGTGGGAGCGGGCAAGGCAGCGTCCCGCAGCGCACACCGGCTGGCTGGCGGCGCAAGGCAAAGCTGCTAGGATCGCGTCCAAATAATCAGAACGGAGGATGCCAATGGACGCCGTGACGCCGGCAAAGGCGCAGACCGCTGAGACGCATTCCCATCTGGTTCGCCCCGCAAGCATGGAATGGCAGAAAACCCGGTTCCCCGGTTGCGAAGCCAAGACGCTGCTGTTCGATCGCAAGACCGGGCTGATGACGGCGCTGATGCGGTTTGCGCCGGGCGCGGTGCTGCCCGACCACGAGCACGTCAACATCGAGCAGACCTACGTGCTCGAAGGCTCGCTCGTCGACAAGGAAGGTCCGGCGCAGGGCATCGAATGCAAGGCAGGCGAATTCATCTGGCGCGAAGAGGGCAGCCGTCACGTCGCATGGTGCCCGGAAGGCGGGCTGATGCTGGCGATCTTCCAGGTGCCGAACAAGTTCTTCGAGGCCGACGGCCGCGTCATCGACGCGGCGGGCGAGGATTGGGACGCGGCCTGGGGCCACACGCGGAAGGGCTGACTGCAGCCAGGCCTACTGTGCATGGGGTTGTTTTCGCAATTTTGTAGTCCACGCCCTGTGTTGTGCCGCTAGCTCAGCACGATCCACGCCGGCGCGTGGTCGCTGGCGCCTTCCTCGCCGCGGACCTTGCGATCGACACCGGCCTTGACGAGGCGTGGCGCGATCGTCGGGCTCAGCAGGAGATGATCGAGCCGTAATCCGGCATCACGTGGCCAGCGGTTGCGCTTGTAGTCCCAGAACGTGAACATCGGTTTTTCCGGATGCAGGGTGCGGATCGCGTCGGTCCAGCCCTGGTCCACCAGCGCCTTGAAGGCGGCGCGGCTTTTCGGCTGGATCAGCGCGTCCTTGTCCCAGGATTTTGTCGGGTAGATATCCGCGGCGGTCGGTGCGACGTTGTAGTCGCCGGCCAGCACGACGGGAATGTCCTGCTTGAGCAGTTTCCCCGCGTGCGACCGCAGCCGCCTGAACCAGTCGAGCTTGTAGTCGAATTTCGGGCCGGGCTGCGGGTTGCCGTTCGGCAGATAGAGGCTGGTGACGAGGATGCCGTTGACGGCAGCTTCGATGTAGCGCGCTTCGTCATCGTCGCGGTCGCCGGGCAGGGCGGTCCGGGTCAGCACCGGCTCGGTGTTGCGGGCAAGGATGGCGACGCCGTTCCAGGTTTTCTGTCCGCGCCACACCGCGCCATAGCCAGCTTTTTCGATTGCCAGAAACGGGAACTCGGCATCGGTCGATTTCAGCTCCTGCAAGCAAGCGACGTCGGGTTTGGCCGCGCGCAGCCAGCGCAACAGGTTCGGCAAGCGTCGGTTGACATTATTAATGTTGAAGGTCGCAATCTTCATGTAGGACTAGCCGGGCATCACTATGCGTCGCCTGACACCTGGAGATTCCATGCCGACACTGCGCCTTGCCGTTTTCTTGCTCGCCATTGGATGCTCCGGATCCGCGATTGCTCAAAGCGGCGACGGCCGCGGCGCCTGCAAGGCGGATTATGACAAATATTGCGCCGGTACGCTGCCCGGCGGCGGCCGTGTCGTCGCGTGCCTGAACAAGCAGCAGAGCCAGCTCAGCGACGCCTGCAAGAAAGTGTTGGCGAGCCGGAAGAAGCAGTGAGATAGCGGCCGCGAGGCAACCGGGCGAAACGAAGATTAAGTCGAAGCTGCGGCCGGCTTCGCCGGGGGTGGAGCAGGGGCGGCCGCAACGGCATTGCCGCCCTTGTAGATCCGCGCGTAGCGCCGGCCGAGGCTGGTCATCACCTCGTAGCCGATGGTGCCATAATGGTGGGCGAGTTCGTCAACCGTGATGCCCTCGCCGATCAGCGTCGCCATGTGGCCGCGCCGTACCGCGTTCTTGTCGAGATCGGTGATATCGACCGCCATCAGGTCCATCGAAATCCGTCCCGCGACCGGGCAGCGCTTGCCCGCGACCACCACCTCGGCGCCGCGGGTACCGTCATTGGCGCTGGCCGCACGGAAATAGCCATCGGCATATCCGGCGGCGACGATTGCCAAGCGGGTCGGGCGCCGAGCGGTCCAGGTCCCGCCATAGCCGACGGTCTCGCCGCGCTCGACGTTGCGGATCTGCACGATGCGGGCCTTCAACTCGACGACCGGCTGCATCGGATTGTCGGCTTCGGGGGTCGGGTTGATGCCGTAGAGCGCGCAGCCCGGCCGCACCAGGTCGAACTGGAATTGGGGCCCCAAGAAAATGCCGGACGAATTCGCCAGCGAGGCCGGCACGCCGGAGAAGAGGCTTGCGATCTCGCGGAAGGCAGTGAGCTGACGAGCGTTGGCGGGATTGTTGAGCAGCTCGGCGGAAGCGAGATGGCTCATCACCAGCGTAATGCCGTGATCGCCGGCATTGATCCGCGGGATAATGCCCTGCGCCTCGGTCACGGTGAGGCCGAGCCGGTTCATGCCGGTATCGATGTGAATGGCCGCGCCACCTGACCAGCCCGAGCGGCGGCAGAACACGTCCCATTCGGCAAGCTCGTTGAGGTCGCCGATCACAGGCTTGCAGTCGATCTCGGCATAGGCGGGGCCGCTGTTCTGGAAGAAGCCGCCGAGCACATAGAGCGCCGCCCCCGGCACCGCGGCGCGGACGACGCGCGCTTCATCCAGCGTGGCGACGAAAAATGTCTTGCAGCCGGCACCGGCAAGGGCGCGGGCGACCTGCGCGGCGCCGCAGCCATAGGCATCCGCCTTGACGACACCGGCGCACTCGGCCGGCACGGCCGTCTTCTCGAGCTTTCGCCAATTGGCGACGATGGCGTCGAGATCGACCGTCAGCACGCCGGTTGCGGTCGCAAGCGCGGCGGCCTGGTTCGCGTTGGGCGAGAGCAGGGTGCCTTGCGGCATGGATTTGGGATCGGCGGCGACGTTCATGCCACCGTTTTACGCGGCGGAACGCTACGGTTCAACTGCGCCGAAAGCCCAATCACGGCACGCGGTAGGGCAGATTGTCCTCTTCGATGAAATCGCTGAACCGGGTGTATTGCCCTTCGAATTGCAGTGGGACCGTGCCCGTTGGCCCGTGGCGCTGCTTGGCGATGATGACCTCGGCCTTGCCGTGAGCGAGCTCCATGTCGAGCTTCCACTTCTCATGCTCGGGGGTGCCGGGCTTGGGCTCCTTGTTCTGCAGATAATACTCTTCGCGATAGACGAAGAGCACGACGTCCGCGTCCTGTTCGATCGAGCCGGATTCACGCAGGTCCGACAGTTGCGGATGCTTGTCGTCGCGGTTCTCGACCTGGCGCGAGAGCTGCGACAAGGCGATGATCGGAACGTTGAGCTCCTTGGCGAGCGCCTTCAGGCTGGTGGTGATTTCCGTGACTTCCTGGACGCGGTTGTCATTGCCGCGCTTGCCCGAGCCTTGAAGCAGCTGGATGTAGTCGACGACGATGACGTCGAGGCCACGCTGCCGCTTTAGCCGCCGGGCGCGCGCCGTCAGTTGCGAAATTGAAAGGCCGCCCGTCTCGTCGACGTATAGCGGCAAGTGCTCCAGCTCGATCGTATAGTCGCGAATCTTGTCGAATTCTTCCTGTTTGATGCCGCCGCGGCGGATCATGCTTGAGGCAATACGGGTTTGCTCGGCGAGAATACGCGTGGCGAGCTGCTCGGCCGACATTTCGCAGGAGTAGAAGCCGACAACGCCGCCATTGGCGGCCGTCGTGGTGCCGTCGGCCTTGGTCTCCGGTTGGTATGCTCTGGCAATGTTATAAGCGATATTGGTGGCCAGCGAGGTTTTGCCCATGCCGGGACGGCCGGCCAGGATGATCAAGTCGGACCGCTGCAGGCCGCCCATCTTCGAGTCCAGATCACGCAGGCCCGTAGAGATGCCGGAGAGCTTGCCGTCGCGCTGGTACGCATTGGCCGCCATGTCGAGGGCGACTTTCATCGCCTGCGAGAAACGCTGGAAGCCGCCTTCGTAGCGGCCGGACTCGGCAAGCTCGTAGAGTTGGCGCTCGGCGTCCTCGATCTGGGTGCGCGGGGTGAAGTCGACCGGCGCGTCGAAGGCGACGTTGACCATGTCCTCGCCGATCCGGATCAGGTCGCGGCGCAGCGACATGTCATAGACGGTGCGGCCATAGTCCTGCGCGTTGATGATCGTGGTGGCTTCGGCGGCGAGGCGTGCGAGGTATTGGCCGACCGTCATGCCGCCGATATCGGTGTCGGCAGGCAGGAAGGTCTTCAACGTCACGGGGGTGGCGACCTTGCCCATCCGGATCAGGCTGCCGGCGGTCTCGAAGATGGTCTGGTGGATCGGCTCGAAGAAGTGCTTCGCTTCCAGGAAGTCGGACACCCGGTAGAACGCGTCATTGTTGACCAGAATGGCGCCCAAGAGGCTCTGTTCCGCTTCGATATTGTGCGGCGCGCTCCGGTAAACCGGAGTTCCCGCGTCGGGAGCGAGCTTGAGAACGTTCGAATCAATCGGTGCCATGGCGTCAGCTTATGCTTCTCGTTTTTAGGCGTTGCCAGCATTTCTGTGAGGGGCCGCGATGAAGCGCCTGTCCCGGGCAAAGCGGAAGCAAAAGCTGACCGCTATGCACCGTTCTTCAAAAATGTGGATGAATCCGGCGCGCGCCGGCCGCCGAGCTTGACGCCCATTCAGCCGGAAAGCCGGACGGTTTGGGGCCATGCTCCGCGAAAATGCCAAGCAATATCTTAGGGAAGCCTGAACCTTACCTCGACTTGGGCAGACCCATCCGAAGGCGAGAGGTGTTTTCGAGCCTCGGCCTTAAGCGTTGATCAAATCAGCATCAAGTAGATGAACGCGAACAGGGTGGCGGCAATCCCTGCTGCGATCAAGGCGTAGTCGATCCGGATGTCGGAGTCGAACGGGGCTCGGTAGGTCGGCTGGCTCATGTCCGTAGATTTACGGCGGGCCGGGAAGACCTTCTGTGAAGTAGATCACATCGGATGTGATTTTCTTCGCCGCACAATGGTTGGGTTACGATATCGGGAACGGCCTGGCGATTTTCGAGTTGCCAGTAGCAACGGACCGGAAGGACAGGGCGATGGGTCAGCAAGTGCAGGGATGGCGATCAGCTAGCGGCCAGCGCTCGTGGCTGTCGAAGCTGATCCAGACCATGGAACAGATTTCGCGCCCGGACCGGCGTGCCGTGCCCTGTGATGCCCAGTTACTTGCAACCGTGCGTGCCCAGCTTGCCCGTCCGGCGCTCGCGCCTTCGTCTTTTGCATCGACCTACAGCCTGCGAAACTGACGCGCAGCTCGTGACGGCTTATTCGCCCGCCAATTGCAGCCGCGGCTTCCGTCCGAGTTCCTCCCCACGCAACCTGGCTTCTTCCCGTGTGATGTAATCGCGCGTCATCGGCACGATCCCCTGGCGCTTGGTAAGCTGGATCTGGAAATTCATCAGGTTCTGCTTACGGAACGACATCTCCGACGCCGCCAGATAGAATTCCCACATCCGCGCAAAGCGCTCGTCATAGAGGCGCACCGCCTCTTCACGCCGTGCCATGAAGCGATCGCGCCAGGCCTTCAGCGTTTCCGCGTAGTGCAGGCGCAGGATCTCGATGTCGCAGACCAGAAGGCCGGCCTTCTCGATCGCGGGGATGACCTCGGAAAGGGCGGGAATGTAGCCGCCCGGGAAGATGTATTTGGTGATCCACGGGCTGGTCACGTCGGGGCCGGTCGAGCGGCCGATCGAATGTAGCAGGATGACGCCGTCGTCCGACAGCAGCTCGGCGCAACGCCGGAAAAAGGTCTCGTAAAAGTCGACCCCGACATGTTCGAACATGCCGACCGAGATGACGCGATCGAAGGGGCCGTCAATATCGCGGTAATCGCTGAGCAGGAACCTTGCCGACTGCGCCAGGTTCCGCTCGGCGGCGCGGGCGTTCGAGATCTGCAATTGCTCGGTCGAGAGCGTGATGCCTGTGACGTCCGCGCCGGTCATTTCGGCCAGGTAAAGGCCAAGACCGCCCCAGCCCGAGCCGATATCGAGCACGCGGTTGCCGCGCTTGATCAGGAGCTTGGCCGCGAGATGACGCTTCTTGGCGAGCTGGGCATCATCCAGCGTCGCATCCGGCGTTTCGAAATAGGCGCAGCTATATTGCTTGTCGGCGTCGAGGAAGAGGGAGTAGAGCCGCCCGTCGAGGTCGTAGTGGTGGGCGACGTTGTTTTTCGCCCGGCCGCGCCAGTTGAATTGCCGGAAGTGCCTTACGAAATAGCGCAGCCACCATTGCAACTTGGCCCAATGCGGCACCATTTCGGGCTGGTCGAGCACAATCGCCAGCACGTCCGCGATGGTGCCGTTTTCAACGACGAATGTGCCGTCCATATAAGCTTCGCCGAGCGCCAGTTCCGGATTGAGGAGAATGCGGCGCTGGGTCCGCTCGGTCAGGAACCGCGCCGCCACCGAGGGGCCGGTTCGATCTCCGCAGGTAAATCTTGTCCCGCTCGCGGTCGTGAATGTTATCGCACCGCGACGAATGAATTGGCTTAAGAAATAACGCAACAACCGGTCCATCGAGACACCAATGGAGCGATACCCTTATACCTACGCATCCCGGAACGTTTGGTTCCATGGATGGATCAAGATTATCATAAGTACGATAGTGCCTTGATGCTAGGGCGTTGGACTCAAAGTGGATATTCTCAAATGTCACACTCACGCAGATGCGTAATAAGCGCGCTTCCATTCGCGTCATAATCGGCTAAAAGGTGACCCCGCCGCCGTCCACCTTGTGGGCTGCGGGCAGCGATTCCACTTCCGGAGAATGCAGGGATGTTGAGCCGAGCGCTCAGTTTAGCGACGGTGACGCTCCTGATCGGCTGCCTCACAGCAGGCGTATCGGCCGCCGAAAATCTCGACGCCGGCAAGAGCCCGTCCCAGATATTCTCGAGCACCTGTAGCGCCTGCCACAAGAGCCCGCGAGGGCTGCTGAAGAACACGGCGGCTTCGTCATTGCCGGGTTTCCTGCGCCAGCATTATACGACGGGCTCCGACATGGCCTCGGTGCTCTCGTCCTACCTGATCTCCAACGGGGCGGCTGATCCCAGGTATCAGAGCAAGGAGCAGGCGAAGAAGGACGCCAGGCAAAAGGACGCCAAGCAGGACGCGAGGCCGGACCAGCCTGAGCGGTTTGGCCGCCGGCAGCCGCCGGCTCCCGCCCAGGAAGCTTCCCGGCCGGATGGTGAGGCGACCCCGCCGCAAGGCGAGGGCCGACGCCGGGGCCGCGACCGCGTGGCCCGGCCGCACCCGGCACCCGAGGCTTCCGATTCGCCCGACGGTCGCGCGCCGCCGGTGCGGGCCGCCACCGATAGCAAATCGGACGTCAAGCAGAAGCGAGGCCGCCGCGCCAAGCCAGCCGCCATCGAAGAGCCGCCGAAATCCGACGAGCCGGTCCGCAGCGAGTCCGCCAAAGAGGATGTCTCGCGGGATACCGTCAAGCCTGAAACCTCTGCGGTCGATCCGGCCAAAACTGATGCGATAAAGCGCGACGTAGAGAAGCCGGACAGCGAGGCGGCGAAGCCCGCTGTCGATTCCGAAAGGCCGTCCCGTGACGTCCAATCGGATAGCGCCAAAGTAGACTCTTCCAGGGACAGCGTTGGCAGCGAGCAGGCGCCGCTGCGGTCTGATCCGCCGCCGGCCGCTTCTTCAACGACCGCGCCCGAGCCGGATGCGAATTCCTCAGCAGCGCCGTCACCCGCGCCACCTTCGTCGGTGGAGGCTACGGCACCCGCTTCGCCTCCCGCGTCCTCCGGCCCGCCGGCTCCGCCCATTTCCCGCTAGCGGTTCTCCATTTGCAGGCCATCCGCCACTACGACGTCGCTTGACCATTTCTAGAGCATTACTCTAGAGTGGCCGTCTAGTTATGTGGGAGGCGGTGCTGGTGACGACGGCACGCGAGGATCTGCTGGCGGCGGGATTGGCGGTCTTCGATCGCGACGGTTTCGACGGCGCTACGGTGGCTGCCATTCGCAGCCGCGCGCGAGCATCCAACGGCAGCTTTTTCCACTTCTTCGGTTCGAAGAAAGAGCTAGCCGGCACGCTGTTCCTGGAAATTCTCGCCCGCTACCACGCCGCCATCATCGCGGCGGTCGATGATTCCTGCGGTGCCCGGGAGGGGGTCGCCCGTCTGATCCGCGCGCACCTGGAATGGGTCGTGAACTCCCGGCGCGAGGCGCGCTACCTGTTCGAGATTTCCCGCAGCGAATGGACGGAAGAGGTGCGTGGCGCGCAGCGCGCCCAGAATTCGCGCCTTGCCGAAGCGGTCGAGCGATGGCGCGCGCCACTGGTCGCGCGCGGCGAATTGCTGCCGATGACGTCGCCCGTCTTCTTCAGTCAGATCATCGGGCCGGCACAGATTTTCTGCCGCGCCTTTCTGTCGGGCCGCGACCGCTCGGATCCGAGAGAGCAAGCTGAAATCCTGATCGCCTGTGCCATCCGCGCGGTGGTTGCGCCCGATGCGATCCAAAAGCCAGGAGAAACCGCATGAATGCGAATGCCGACCCAGACTTCGCGCCGATCGCGACGCGCATTCGCGACAATGTCGGCCGCCAGGGTTTTATGAATCATGTTGGGGCAGAACTGGCCGAATTGACGCGGGGCACCTGTACGCTTGCGGTCGACCGCCGGCCAGAACTGCTGCAGCAGAATGGCCTGTTCCACGGCGGCGTCACGGCCTTCCTGGTCGATAACGCCACCACGATTGCGGCTGCGACTTCGCGCGGCCAGCCGGCGCTGACCGCGGAGTACAAACTGAACCTGCTGTCGCCGGCAGCCGGCGAACGCCTGATCTGCCGGGCACGTGTGATCAAGCCCGGACGCCAGGTCGCCGTGGTCGCAGCCGACGTGTTCTGCGTCACCGATGGCGTCGAGAAGCACACCGCGACCGCGCTCGCCTCGATCGCCATGCTCGACGAGAAGGCGGCTGCCAGAATCTCAAGCCCGGCCTGAGGGGCCGGGCTTGACGTCGTGATCGCGCTGAAACGAAACGCGCGTTACTTCTCGGTCGCAGCCGGCGCCGGCGCGACCTCGTCGTGCTGGGCTTCCGGATCGAAGAACTCGCCGGCAGCGGCGATCGCCTCGGCGGCGGCGTCCTGGTCTTCCTGACGGGTCGAGATGTCCTCGCCACGGTTGATGCGCTCGGCCTCATCGGCGCTGCGCGCCACGGTGACGCTGACGGCGACTTCGACCTCGGGGTGGACGGCGATGTTGATCTCGTGCTTGCCGATGGTCTTGATCGGCGCATCGAGCAGCACCTGGCTGCGGCTGATGGTGACACCGTCGGCCTCGAAGGACGTGATGATGTCGCGCACGCTGACCGAGCCGAACAGCTGGCCGGATTCCGAGGCCTGACGCAGCACAATCACGTTGCGGCCGTTGATCTTCTCCGCGACCTTTTCCGCTTCGCCCTTGGCCTTGAGGTTGTTGGCCTCGAGCTCGGCCTTCATGCCGTCGAACTTGGCGCGGTTGTCGGCGGTGGCGCGCAGCGCCTTGCCGCGCTTGAGCAGAAAGTTGCGGGCATAGCCGTCGCGGACGCGGACGACTTCGCCCATCTGACCGAGCTTGGCGACGCGTTCGAGCAAGATGACTTCCATTTTCGTTCTCCTTTGATGTTCGTATTCGATTGGGTGGATGTTGCAGTTTCAGGATGCGGGCAGGGGTGGAGGTTTGCCGCGCAGGTAGCGTTGGCGAAGTCCGAAGACGGTATCGGCAATTCCGAGTGCGATCAGCAAGATGAGCCATGGCAACAGCACCAGCATCCCATAGGCGCAGGTGAGCCAGACCAGGCGGCTCTTCAACGTCCAAGTCACGGTGTGAAGGACGGCAAGGCCGATCAGCGCGTAAGCCATCATGAGCGCGGCGGCGACGATCTGCGCCAGCACTCCGAATATTCCGTCGACGAAGCAAAACGCCAGAGCGACGGACAGCGCGACCAGCGTCATCGGCGGCAACACCGTGCTCGTCACGTCTGGCCAGGGGCGGCGCAGCATCCCGGATATCGCGGATATCTTCGCAGCGAGCCAAAGGTTGAGCGTGAGAGTCATGCCGACAAACACCGCCGACAGGCCTCGCAAGATAGTCATCATCGCGTCGACGAGCCGTTCGATTTCGCCTGTCGACAGGCCCTCGCGCGCAGGAAAAGCCTGCAGCAGCGCGTTGCGGAGGGCCGCGGTGGTGGCGTCGCCGCCCTTGCCGAACGCCAGCGACGTGGCGGAAGACAGCATGGCAAAGCCCGCGATCCAGAGCAGGATTCGGCCGAGGGGATACCATTCGAATTGAGGTGTAGCCGGCGCCGAGCCGTTGCCCGGGGCGGCTCCGGTCAGCGGCCGTCCCAGCAGAGCCAGATGGCCAAGCCACCAGGCGGGCAGCGCCACTGCGATCGCGAAGGCGATGCAATAGCGAAGGCCGAAAATAAGGCCGAATCCCGAAGCGGCCGCGATGCCGCCGATGGTTGCGCCCAGCGGGCCCCATCCGAGCGCTGCCACCATGAGCGGCAGCGGTGCGAGAAGGGAAAGCAGCAGCGAGATGTGCACGCCCGACACTGTCGAGGCGAACATCAGCACCGACGCAGCGCCGGCGGCAAGACCAATGAGGACAATCGCGATCATCAGCTGTCCCGCTCCTTTCGAGCGGTTAGAGGCCACCTGGCCCCAACCATCGGCGACCGGACGACCCGGAAGCCTTATGAATATGAAGGTCCACGGCGCGAACGCCGCGGACCAGGATCTCTTAGCGAATGACGTACGGCAGCAGGCCGAGGAAACGGGCGCGCTTGATGGCGCGCGCGAGTTCGCGCTGCTTCTTGGCGGAGACGGCGGTGATGCGGCTCGGCACGATCTTGCCGCGCTCGGAGACGTAACGCATCAGCAGCTTGGAATCCTTGTAGTCGATCTTCGGCGCGTTCGGACCCGTGAACGGGCAGGTCTTGCGGCGACGGAAAAACGGACGGCGTGCACCAGCTTCAGCCATGATTCTTACTCCTCTACCGCTGCTGCGTCGTCTTCACGCGGACGGCGCGGGCCGCGGTCGCCGCGGAAGCCACCGCCTTCACGATCGCCACGGAAGCCGCCTTCGCGGTCGCCACGGAAACCGCCGCCGCGATCGTCGCGCTCGCGGTCACGATCGGCCTTGCGCATCATCGCCGAGGGGCCTTCCTCGTGCTCTTCGACGCGGACGGTGAGGTAGCGGATGACGTCTTCGGAGATTCGCTCCTGGCGCTCGATCTCGGTGACCGCAGCAGAGGGCGCATCGATGTTCATCAGCACGAAGTGTGCCTTGCGATTCTTGTTCATGCGATAGGTGAGGGAGCGCACGCCCCAGTTCTCGGTCTTGGTGACCTTGCCGCCGAGCCCTTCGACGATGCCCGTCATCTGGGTGGTCAGCTCTTCGACCTGCTGGGTGCTCGCATCCTGACGCGCGAGAAAAACATGCTCGTAAAGAGGCATGGGTGTCCTTTCCTAGAGTTAGCGCATCTCCCGACGGCAAGCCCTTCGAGACCTTCGGAAAGGACTCGATAATGCTCAGAAGGCGGAAGCACGGGACGACGGGCCGACTGGCCCTGTCACATCAAAAACGCCAGATGAGGAGCGATTGCTGAGACCGTCCGTTCAGCTCCCGGCCGGGATCTGCGGATGCGCGCCTTATAAGGATTTTGGCCGGAATGGCAAGCCGAAGGACGCGCCTGGCCCGGAACAGCCCGGTCCTGACGAGAACCGGCTCCATTCTCGTTTTCTGGAAAACAACCCCATGCACAGTAGCCCCAGGGTCCCGCAAGGGGGGAGGCGAATATAGGCCTTGAGTTATTTGTTTGTATGACATACAAATAACCGGAGGAGGGGCCGATGGACCCGAAGCGGACCGACACGGCGGCCGAGCCGATTTCCGGCGACCCCAAGCACGCCGTGCGCGCCACGCGTACGGCTGGGCGCAGAATGCGCTCGCTGCTGCTGGATGGCGCAAGCCGGCTGTTCAAGGAGCGCGGCCTCGCCGGGACCTCGATCTCGGATATCGCAGCCGCCGCAGACGCTTTCCCAAGCCAGATCACCTATTACTTCCGCACCAAGGAGGCGCTGTTCGTCGAGGCCGCCTGCCGCGACATGCTCTATGTTGCGCGCGCCACCGAGCAGGCCGCATTGCGGGCGCAGACGCCGCGGGACTACACCCGCGCGTTGGTTGAGACCGTCACGGCAACCGATTCCGTCGCTTTCTTCGCCGAGGCGCTGACCCTGACGCGGCGCAGGCCCGATCTCGCACCGCTGGTGGAGCGCACCATCGAGCGGCTGCATGCCGAGGGCATGCGCGCCTATGCAGAGCAGATCGAGCGCCACGGCTGGCGCAGCTTGCGCGATCCCGATGCATCCTCGCGGCGATTCTGGGCACTCGCCATCGGCGTGACGGTCGAGGGATTTGCGATGGGCCGGTCGTCCGAGGAAATGGCCGCCGAGATGCTGCGCGTGCTGGGCGATCAGGCCGCCGCCAAGGCGACCGGCAACAGGCTGCGCCTCGTCGGCAGCGGCGTGACCGAAGAAGCATCGGAAGGGGAGAGCGAGAGATGACAGCACTTCGCATGCGTGCCCGCGATTTCCTCAGCGAGGACGAATTGATCACAGTGCGCGAGCGCTTCACCTGGAAGGGTGCGGCGCTGATCACGCATGCCTGGGCGTTGATCCTGGGCTCGATCGCGCTGGTCGCGTGGTGGCCCAACCCGCTGACCTTTCTGCTCGCGGTCGGCATCATCGGCTCGCGCCAGCTCGGGCTTGCCATCCTGATGCATGACGGCGCGCATGGATGCCTTTCGGCAGACGAGAAGCTCAATTTGACGCTCAGCCAATGGTTTTGCGCCTATCCGATCTTCGCCGAGACACGCGCCTACCGCCGCTATCACCTGCAGCACCATGCGCGCACGCAGCAGGAAGACGATCCGGATTTGATCCTATCGGCGCCGTTTCCGATCACGAAGGTGAGCTATCGCCGCAAGTTCTTCCGCGACATCACCGGGCAGACCGGTTACCAGCAGCGCAAGGCGCAGTTCCTCAATGCGCTCGGTCCGAAGGAATGGCCCCTCGCGCGGCGCGCCGCGCATTTCTGGGAAAAGCTCGGCCCGCAATGCGTCGTCAATGCCGCGCTGTTCGCCGGCCTTGCCGCCGCCGGCGTGTGGTGGGCCTATCCGCTGCTGTGGCTGTTGCCGCTGCTCACCTGGCAAATGGTGATTACCCGGATCCGCAACATTGCCGAGCATGCCGTCGTTCCCGACTCGAGCGATCCGCTGCGCAATACCCGCACCACGCGTGCGAACTTCCTGGAGCGGCTGTTCATCGCGCCGTATTACGTCAACTACCACCTCGAACATCATCTGCTGTTCTATGTGCCCTGCTACAACCTGCCGCGCGTGCACTGCATCTTGTCTGAAAGCCGCTACGCGGGGAGGATGGAGGTACAACCGAACTATGCCGCCGTGCTGCGGATGGCGACCGCGAGGCCAGATCATGAGGATCGCCCTGGGAAACTGGCGAGCATCGCACGCCGGGCGCGGGCCGGCGCCGAGATTGGCGGCGACCAGGCGGCAGGCGGGTTTTAGGACCCGGACGTCTCTCTCGTCGCTCACTGAGTGCGTGAAAGGAGCCAGCCGATGATCGACCTGACCACCTTGGTTGCTTATGGAGCAGTCGTGCTGGGCTTTGTATTCATCCCAGGTCCCGCCACGCTCCTGACGGTGGCACGGGCCACTAGTTCGGGCACGAAAGTGGGGATAGCTACCGGCGTCGGGATCGCCGCTGGCGACCTTATCCATACTTTCATGGCGATCGTCGGCATCTCGGCGATCATCGCGACTTCGGCGCTGCTGTTCAGCATCATCAAATACATTGGTGCGGCGTATCTCGTTTACCTCGGCATTCGTGCAATTCTCGAGAAAGCGCCGGCAAATCTGGCGGCCAGCGCGCTGCCGATCCCGGCAGGCAAGGCATTCAGGCAGGCCATTCTGGCCGAGGTGCTGAATCCAAAGACGGCACTTTTCTTCCTCGCCTTCCTTCCCCAGTTTGTTGCGCCTGAGAATGGATCGGTCATGCTTCAACTCACCATTCTGGGCATCCTGTTTGTCCTGTTGGGACTTGTCAGCACGGTGGTCTTCGCCGTCTGTGCAGGAGGCCTCGGCAGCTTCCTCCGCCGGAATCCCGCTGTATTGAAATGGCAGGGCAAGGCGGTTGGCGGCATCTATTGTGCGCTGGGTGTCCGTTTGGCGCTGCAGGAACGCTGAGCCTGCCTCAATTCCCGATCTTCCCGCAGCGTGCGCCGTCCCGCAGCGCGGCTTGACATCCCGGCCTCGGTCAGTGTCTTACGGCCCATTCTAACGAGGGAGCGCCCGATGACGGCTGCATTTACGTTTCCGGGACAGGGTTCCCAGGCGGTCGGCATGGGCAAGGCCCTGGCAGAGGCCTTTCCGGCCGCGCGGGCGGTGTTCGACGAGGTTGATTCGGCGCTCGGCGAAAAGCTGACTGCTACCATCTGGGATGGCCCGGCCGAGACCCTCCAACTCACCGAAAATGCCCAGCCGGCCCTGATGGCGGTCTCGATCGCCACACTGCGGGTGCTCGAGACCGAGGCGGGCTTTTCCGTCGGGCGGGATGCGGCCTTCGTGGCCGGTCATTCGCTCGGCGAATATTCCGCGCTGGCCGCCGCCGGCAGCCTCAGTGTCAGTGATACCGCACGTCTGCTGCGCACCCGTGGTCTTGCAATGCAAAAAGCGGTGCCGGTCGGCGCCGGCGCGATGGCGGCGCTGCTCGGGCTCGATTATGAGGCCGCGATGGCGGTTGCCGGCGAAGCTGCGCAGGGGCAGGTTTGCCAAGCCGCCAACGACAATGGCGGCGGGCAGGTGGTGGTTTCCGGCGACAAGGCGGCGGTCGATCGCGCCGTCGAGATCGCCAAGGCCAAGGGCGCCAAGCGCGCCCTGCTGCTGCCGGTGTCAGCGCCTTTCCACTGCAAGCTGATGCAACCCGCAGCCGACGCGATGGCGGAGGCGCTGTCGGGCGTGACGATCAAGGCGCCGGCTTCGCCGCTGGTGTCGAACGTGCTGGCGGCGCCGATCACCGATCCCGACGAGATTCGCCGCCGGCTGATCGAGCAGGTCACCGGCACCGTCCGTTGGCGCGAGTCGGTAGCCTATATGGCGGCGCACGGCGTCACGCGGTTCTTCGAAATCGGGGCGGGAAAGGTGCTAAGCGGCCTGGTCAAGCGCATCGCTGACGGCGCCGTCGGCGTGCCGGTTGGCGGACCCAACGATATTGCCGCCGCCAAGGATGCATTGGCGGCTTCGGCCTGAAGCTGCCGGAAGGAGACAATGATGTTCGATTTGACAGGCAGGACAGCGCTGGTCACCGGTGCCACCGGTGGTATTGGCGGAGCGATCGCGCAGGCGTTGCATGGCCAGGGCGCGACGGTGGCGATCTCAGGCACGCGCCGCGAGGTGCTGGACTCCTTTGCCGCCAAGCTTGGCGAGCGCGTCCACGTGCTGCCGTGCAATCTCTCCGAGACCGCGCAGGTCGAGGGCCTGGTCCCGGCGGCGGAGGCCGCGATGGGGCAGGTCGATATTCTGATCGCCAATGCCGGCATCACGCGCGACAATCTCTTCGTGCAGTTGCGCGACGAGGATTGGGACGACGTCATCCAGGTCAACCTGACCGCGACCTTCCGCCTTGCACGCGCTGCAACAAAGCTGATGATGCGCAAGCGCTTCGGCCGGATCATTGCGATCACCTCGATCGTCGGCGTGACCGGCAATCCGGGCCAGGCCAACTACACCGCCTCAAAAGCCGGCATCATCGGCCTGATCAAGACGCTGGGCGCGGAATATGCCAAGCGCAACGTAACGGCCAATTGCATTGCACCAGGGTTCATCAAGACGCCGATGACCGACGCGCTCAATGACAAGCAGCGCGAGGCCATCCTGGCGAAGGTTCCTGCGGCGCGGCTGGGGACGCCGGAGGACATCGCCGGGGCAGCGGTCTATCTCGCCTCGAACGAGGCGGCTTACGTGACCGGCCAGACGATTCACGTCAACGGTGGAATGGCCATGATTTGAGCGAGTTATTGCCCCGATCAATGCGGCCAAAGGCCGTTTTCGGAGGCGGTGGAGGCTTGTAGTCAAGGCTTGGGAAGTATGGTAACCGAACCCCCGACGGATGGGCAAACAAGGCCATTGCAGGAATTTGAAACCCTGTATATTGGCGTGGCAACGCCTGCCGTTCGCCGGGGCTTTGTCGGCTACCATCGGGCCGAACCAAGACTATGCGCGATAGCGAAGGAAGTTTAACGACCACGATAGCTCGTAGCGTCTTTGTAGCGTCTTGGGGTCGGGTCCAATGGAACAAGCACGAGGTTGAAGATGAGTGAGATTGGCGAGCGGGTTAAGAAGATTGTGGTCGAACACCTCGGTGTTGAACCCGAAAAGGTTGTCGACAGCGCAAGTTTCATCGATGACCTCGGCGCCGACAGTCTCGACACCGTCGAGCTCGTGATGGCATTTGAGGAAGAGTTCGGTTGCGAGATTCCGGATGACGCAGCCGAGACGATCTTGACTGTTGGCGACGCGACCAAGTTTCTCGAGAAGAACGCGAAGAGCTGACGTCCCGGGCGGGTAGAGACAGAGCCGGACGGGCCGTGGTCGAACGGTCCCCCGGTTTCTTGTTTTTGGTCACTGCTTTCCGGCTGGAGTTTTTGACATGAGACGTGTTGTCGTCACGGGGCTGGGCATGGTTACGCCGCTCGGCTGCGGCGTTGACACAACGTGGGCGCGCATCCTCGACGGCCAGAGCGGCGCCAAGAAGATCGACACGTTCGAAGTTTCCGACCTCGCCAGCCAGATCGCCTGCGTGATTCCGCGCGGCGATGGCTCTGACGGCACTTTCAATCCCGACCAGTGGATGGAGCCGAAAGAACAGCGCAAGGTCGACGACTTCATCATCTTTGCGATGGCGGCGGCGCGCCAGGCGCTCGATGACGCGGGCTGGCATCCCTCGACCGAGGAAGACAAGTGCGCGACCGGCACGCTGATCGGCTCGGGCATTGGCGGCCTGTCCGGCATCGCCGAGACCTCGCTGCTGCTGAAGGAACGCGGTCCGCGCCGGGTATCGCCGTTCTTCATTCCGGGACGGCTGATCAATCTGGCTTCCGGTTATGTCTCGATCGAGCATGGCCTGAAGGGGCCGAATCATTCCGTGGTGACGGCGTGCTCGACCGGCGCGCATGCGATCGGTGACGGTGCCCGCCTCATTGCGCTCGGCGATGCCGATGTGATGGTCGCAGGCGGCACGGAATCGCCGATCTGCCGGCTGGCAATGGCGGGCTTCTGCGCCGCGCGCGCGCTCTCGACCGGCTACAACGAGACGCCGCAAAAGGCCTCGCGACCCTACGACAAGGGCCGCGACGGATTCGTGATGGGCGAGGGTGCCGGCGTCGTGGTGCTCGAGGAATATGAGCACGCCAAGAAGCGTGGCGCGCGCATCTATTGCGAAGTGATCGGCTACGGCCTGTCGGGCGACGCCTATCACATCACCTCGCCATCGCCGGACGGCGATGGCGGCTTCCGCAGCATGAGCGCGGCGATCAAGCGCGCCGGCATCGCGGTATCGGATATCGACTATATCAACGCCCACGGTACTTCGACGCAGATCGGCGATGAGATCGAGCTCGGCGCCGTGGAGCGGCTGCTCGGCAACGC
Source organism: Bradyrhizobium sp. CB3481 (assembly GCF_029714305.1). NCBI lineage: Bacteria > Pseudomonadati > Pseudomonadota > Alphaproteobacteria > Hyphomicrobiales > Nitrobacteraceae > Bradyrhizobium > Bradyrhizobium sp. CB3481. The sequence goes on along the minus strand of NZ_CP121647.1, from coordinate 4,667,061 downwards.
CGCTTCCAAGGTGTCGATGTCGTCGACGAAATCGTCGACCGGACACCTGCTCGGTGCGGCCGGCGCGATCGAAGCCATTTTCAGCATCCTTGCGATTCGCGATAATATTGCTCCGCCCACGATCAATTTGGAAAACCCGTCGGTGGAAACGGCGATCGATCTGGTGCCGCAGACGGCGCGCAAGCGCGAGATTGCCGTCGCACTGTCGAATTCCTTCGGTTTCGGAGGGACGAACGCCTCCGTAATCGTACGGCGTGTGGCAAACTAGTAAGTGTTTATAACTACTCCACCGTTTTGCCGTATTCGGCGATGACTTCTACGAGCGGGCGTATGCTATCGGCTGGGCAGGGGATTGCCGGGCCGCGATTGAACCGGCAGGATTCAGGTTGCATCGATGAGTGAGAGGCCGCCCATTTCACCGCGAAGTCCGCGCGCTGCGCTGGAGCCCGAGCAGGTGCCGCCGCCGCCGAAGCGGTCGGAGCGCGCCCGCAATCCGTTCGTGGTGGTCGGCAATGCCATCTTCACCATCCTGATCATCCTGATGATCGGGGCGGGAACGGCGTATTATTACGGCAGGCAGATCCTGGAAACGCCGGGACCGCTGCAAGAAGACAAGATCGTCAACATTCCGACGCGGGCCGGCAAGCGCGATATCGCCGATGTGCTGCTGCGCGAAGGGGTGGTCAACGTCAGTCCCTGGGCCTTCATCGGCGGCGTGTTTGCGCTGAAGGCAAGCTCCGATCTCAAGCCGGGCGAGTATTCCTTCCAGAAGAATGCCAGCCTGCGCGACGTCATCGCCACCATCGTCGAGGGCAAGGTGGTGCAGCACGCCGTCACGATTCCCGAAGGCCTGACCTCCGAACAGATCGTAACGCGGCTGATCGACAACGACATCTTCGCGGGCTCGGTGCGGGAAATGCCGCGCGAGGGCACGCTGCTGCCGGAAACCTACAAGTTTCCGCGCGGCACCACGCGCGAACAGGTGATCCACCGCTTGCAACAGAGCCAGAAGCGGGTGCTCGCGGAAATCTGGGAGCGCCGCAATCCGGACGTTCCGGTCCGCTCGCCGGAGCAGCTCATTACACTCGCCTCAATCATCGAGAAGGAAACCGGTCGGGCCGACGAGCGCAGCCGCGTCGCGGCGGTATTCACCAATCGCCTCAAACAGAGGATCAAGCTGCAGTCGGACCCGACCATCATTTACGGCCTGGTCGGCGGCAAGGGAACGCTCGGCCGGCCGATCAAGCGCAGCGAGATCACCCAGCCGTCGCCCTACAACACCTATGTGATCGAGGGCCTGCCGCCCGGACCGATCGCCAATCCGGGCCGCGCCTCGCTTGAAGCCGCCGCCAATCCGGCGCGCACACGGGACCTATTCTTCGTCGCCGATGGCACCGGCGGGCACGCCTTCACCGAGACCTACGACGCGCACCAGAAAAACGTCGCCAAGCTGCGCGCGCTTGAAAAGCAGATCCAGAACGACACCGTCGAGCCGTCTGAAGACGCGCCGCCGCCCACGGCCGCCAGTCCGGCCGACACCAATCCAACCGCGACGACGCGGCCTTCGGCGCCGGCGAAAAAGCCGCCCGCCCGTCCTGCGGCACCGGCGACCGCACCGGCCCGCCAGGGCGCTGCGCAGTCGACCACGACGCCACCGGTCGTGCAGCGCTGAAACCGGCCGGCCCGCGCGGGATTTGCTGCCAGGGCCGGAACGCAATTCCACTTTGGCGGAAATCGGCTTAAGGTCGCGCCGTTCTTTCGAGTCTCGAAATCCCTGTCTTTCGGAGAGTGTTACGCGATGGCGCTATCGAGCATGACCGGTTTTGCCCGGAGTCACGGCGCCAGCGGGCCCTATACGTTCGAATGGGAACTGAAGTCGGTCAACGCCAAGGGTTTTGACATGCGCTTGCGCCTGCCGCCCGGCTGGGACGAGGTGGAAGCCTTTGCCAAGAAACGCGCCGGCGAGGTGCTGTCGCGCGGCACCGTCTACGCCAACCTCAACGTCAAGCGCGCCAACGCGGTCTCGACCGTGCGCATCAATGACGACGTGCTCGCCTCGGTCGTGAAGGTCGCGGGCGAGCTGGCCGCCAAGATCGACGCGGTGGCGCCGAGCATCGACGGGCTACTCGGCATCAAGGGCGTCATCGAGGTCGTCGAGCCCGAAAGCGACGAGGCCGAAGACAAGGCGGCGCGGGATGCGGCGGTCACGGCCTTCGAGCAGGCGCTCGGCAACCTCGTCGAGATGCGCCGCCGCGAGGGCGTGACGCTCGGGCAAATCCTGATCCAGCGCATGGATGAAATCGAGCGGCTGGCGAAAAAGGCCGAGGCGGCCCCCGGCCGCAAGCCGGAGGCGATCCGCGCGCGGCTCGCCGAGCAGGTCACGGCGCTATTGGAAACCTCCGAGCGCTTCGACCCAGACCGGCTCCATCAGGAAGCGATCATGATCGCGACCAAGGCCGACATCCGCGAAGAGCTCGACCGCATCGCCTCGCATGTCGCGCAGGCGCGCGAGATGATCGGCAAAGGCGGCCCGGTTGGGCGGCGGCTCGACTTCCTCGCCCAGGAGTTCAACCGCGAGGTCAACACCTGCTGCTCTAAATCGAATGATCTGGAATTGACCCAGACCGGCCTCGAAATGAAGAACGTGGTCGAGCAGTTCCGCGAGCAGGTCCAGAATCTGGAGTAAGGGATGGTGGCTTCCGGTTTCGACGGAGTTGAACGGCGCGGGTTGATGTTCGTGCTGTCCTCGCCCTCGGGCGCGGGCAAGACGACGCTGTCGCGCATGCTGATTGCCGAGACACCTGCGCTGCAGATGTCAGTGTCGGCGACCACCAGGCCGAAGCGGCCCGGTGAGGTTGACGGCAAGGACTACTTCTTTGTCGATCACACCCAGTTTGAGACGATGGTCACAAACGGCGAGCTGCTGGAGTGGGCGACCGTATTTGACAACCGTTACGGCACGCCACGGGCGCCGGTCGAAAGGGCATTATCGTCCGGGCAGGACGTGCTGTTCGATATCGACTGGCAGGGCACCCAACAACTGCGCGATAAATCGCCGAATGATGTGGTCAGTGTTTTCATCCTTCCACCGTCAGTGTCGGCACTGGAACAACGACTGCACACGCGGGCGCAAGATTCCGATGAGATCATCCGCGGCCGTATGAGAAAGGCTGGCGACGAGATGAGCCATTTCGACGCCTACGATTACATCGTGGTCAACGACAACATCGGAATAGCGTTCGAAGCCGTGAAATCGATCTTGCGCGCGGAACAGTTAAAGCGAGATCGGCAAGTCGGGCTTTCAGACTTCGTTCTCGGGTTGCGGCGCCAGCTCGAGAAATAGCTGACGCTTGCCGCTTCGTTACGTCTGCGCGCTGCGGGCGAGGCGGGCCAGCATTTCCGTAACCTGCTGTTCGCGCTCCCGCTCCTGCGACACCGGGCGCCGGTTGGCGGGCGCGTAGGACTCCGGCGCTGCGCGCGACCGCTCGCGGGGCACGCGGGTCCGCTCTTGGAATGCGCGGTCCTGCAACGCCCGGTTCTGAGATGGCTGGTCCTGGAATGGCCGATCCTGAAAGCCGCGGCCCTGGAATCCCCGCTCCTGGAAGGCGTGGTCGCGCGGGGCGCGCGCGGGCTGCATGGCGGGGGCGCGCCGCAGCTTGGCGTCCTCGTCGTGGAACATCGGCTGCGGTGCACGTTTCTTGACGCGGGCGGAATCCCACATCGCGCGCCGTTTCTTCCGCATCGCGCGGCGAGCCCGCATCCGGCCGATCCTGACGATGGCGCTGACCGTGAGGCCGGCGAGCGCGAGCGCGGCCGCCATCACCAGAAGCAGCTTCTGCAATGAGGCGGTCGGCGGCTTTGCCGGCTCTACCGCGACAGCTGCGATCTGCTCCGCCGTCGGCTGCTGCGCATATTCTGTCTGCGACTGCTGCGGCTGCTGTTCGACAGGCGCGGCGGCGACCGCAGCGACCTGAAGCGGAGCCGGATTGGTCGAAGCGCTTGCGGTGGCGGCGTCGTTCCAGCGCATGCTCGACAGCGGCGCGGGGGCGAGCACGTTCGGCATCGCCGCGCGCTGATTCTGGGCCACCGGCGCAGGCGCTGCTTCGATCGACCGCGTCTCTGCCCTGACCGCCTCGGCGCGGGGCTGCTGGGCAACATATTCGGCGCGCGCTTCGGCGAATTTGCGGGTGCGCGATTCGTCAGCCGTAGGCGGCGTTGCCGGCGCCGATTCTGGCGGGGCGGCGCGTGCGAACTTGTCGTCGGCCTTCTCGCTTTCCTCGCGCAGATACCAGCACTGCCGCTTGGTGACGCGGTCGATGCGATAGTACCAATGGCTGCCCGCAGGCGTCGCGCCGCTCGGTGCCGACCGGCAGCTGTCGGCGACCTGGGCGAGCTGCATCGGGGCTTCCGCAACGGCGTCCATCGTTTGCGCCCGGAGATCCGTCACGGTGGCGAGGTTTGTTCCTGCGACGACACCGGCAAACAACGCCGGGACGAATTTCACGGAACACTTCGACATCTGCAACCCCGGACACGCAACGCAACGCGACGCTTGATGCCGCCAATCTGGTCAGAGACTTGGGTCGCAATGAGCCGCGATTTTGGAGCGGATGGGGTATAATTGCGGCTGCCGCGCTGCCGCAATTCGGGCGGGCTAAGGCCATGTAATATCGTCGGAAAATCAGGGCGTTTCGGCCGTGCAGGAGGGCTATTGTTTAGAAGCGGTCCAACGTCCGGTGCAGCCGTCCGACCGCACGAACGAGCCGGAGCCGGTGTGGCCCGAGAATCGCCCCGTGCTGGTCCAGCTCAAGCCTTGGACCGAGCCGCGGCGCGAAGCGTGATTCCAGGACATGCCCCATTTGTCGTTGTCGGGCCCGTAGAGGATCGAGCCCCACGGTTTGAGGTCCTCCATCTTGCGCAGCCGCGTCAGCACGCCCTCGGTGGCTTCACCTAACGGCGTCATCCTGACCCTTCTCCTGAAACTTGGCGGTCGCGACGCGCATGCCGTTCTTGCTGTCGAGCGGCTCCGGATCGTAGTTGAGCTCGAACAGGCGGTCGCGTCGCTCAACTCGCGCAGCAGGACCGGATCCTTGATCGGAATGCGGTCGGGATCGGGACGCAGCGTCGAAGCCAGCGGCTCCGACTGTGGTGCAACCGCGGCGAGCTGCTGCGGTGCCGGGGCAGGGGGCACGAAATAGAAATTGCCATCGGTCGGCGAGGACGACACCCCAGGGCTGCTGCGATCCGCCGGTCTGGCGCTTCACGGCGAGGCCGACCTGGTTGAAGGTCTGGAAGATGTCGAGCCCGGCCTGCTTGATCGTCATGGCGAGCGCCTTGGTGTAGGGGCTGGGGCCGTCGGTGCCGTCGAGCGCGACATTGCCGGGCTGCGTCGCATAGGAGATCAGCGTGCCTTCCGGCGCGCGCATCTGCGCCAGGCCGCCGTCGGAAGCGCGCAGGCCGCGCGCGCCGAACGGGTTGTTACGGCAGGCATCGAGGATCACCATGTTGAGCCGCGTGCCCGAGCCCTGCATCTGCCGCAGCACGAGGTTGACGTCGACCATCTGGAAATCGACATCGGCCTCGCGCGCTGCGGACGAGGTGATCGAGTAAACGCGTCGACACCGCCCGGCGTTCAAGCCGGGCGTGATCTGATCGCCTTCTTAATAGCCGTCGAGCGCGGTTTAGTCACAGATGCGCTCGCGGATCCTGACGCGCTCACCAAAGCGGTTGAAGCGTTCGCGGATCACGATCCGGCAGTCATCTCTGTAATCACGATAGTAGGGGCGATCATAGCCGGGACCGACGTAAACGCCTCCGGGCCCGACGCCAAACTCGATAGCGTTGGCGGAGCCAATGGCTCCGATCGTAAGCAGGGTCGCAATCGTCAAGACAGAAAGCTTCATAGATACCTCCTCTTGTCGATCGAGGACCAAAGGCTTGGGAGGGCATTCGTTCCGAACGGCGGAGATTTTGATGGCGCGATCATCTCATGTTCCGCCGGGGAACATTGCAGTGAGCTAGCTGGGTTTCGATCGTGGACGACGCTTATCGTGCCGGCAGGACTTGTCGCTCGATGATCGTGCTCATGTCGGTTTTCAACGGCGACGATGTGCTCGTGAGCTTAAGGAACCGGAGGCCGTTCTGAACGCTTGATCGATTTTGGTCGATGCGCCCTCTGGCTTCGTATTCGGACGAAAATGCCATGACATCACTTGCGAAGCTACTCGCTCAAAAACAGCAACTGCTGCGCAGGCTGGGAGAGGATCCGGGACCGAATGAGCGCGCCGAGCTGGAGCGGCTCTTAGAGAAGGTCGATGCAGCATTGAGTTCACTGCAGCCGGCACCCGGCGAGACAGCCGAGGATCAATGACATCGGGTTTTGCATGCGACCGCCAACGTAAGGTGCGCTTCGCTTGAAACTATTGCCACTGATCTCGTTTCGAGAGTGTCACCCATGCCCCGCGCGTCTCGTTTTCAGGCCCGGCAAAGGCGCGGGGAGCCTGTGCATAAACTGTGGATAACTGCCCCATTTCTGACTTAATCGATTATCTAACTTCCTGAAGTTACTGAGGTTTGTTGTTCAACAGTTCCATTGTTGCGTGGGTGCGTAATGAACAGATTTCGGTTGATAATGTTCGGCGCCGAGGTGGCCGGTGTGACGGTTGCGGTTTTCTTTGCGGCGACGCCGACGCAAGCGAAGCAGTGCAGCGCGGAACGGCCGTCAAATGCGCAATCCTATTGGTCCTATCGGCTGATCGACGGCCGAAAATGCTGGTACGAAGGCAAGCCGATGCTTTCTAAATCCCTGTTGCATTGGCCAACCTCATCAAGCAACGCCGCAGCGAACTCCCGCCCATCGTCAGAACGCCAGCTGGCAAAGCCTCGCAATCCGCTGGATGCACAGGCCTCGATTTCCGGGGATGACGCAGCTAAGCCGAAGCCGCTGGCGATCGCTGATGTCGGCCCGATGCCTGGAGCATCGCTGACAACGGATGATTTGCGCGCATGGGGCCAAGGCAAGTTGGCAGCGATCACGGCGGAGCCGGTGGTCATGACGATCCTGGACCGCTGGCCCGATCAGGAGCTTCCGCAGCACCGGGCCAAGCCGCCGCCGGTCGGAGAAGCGGTCGTGATGAGCCCTCGAGCCATGATAGCGGCGATTATCATTTTCATGGCTGTGATGGCGGTGCTGATCGAGGTGACCTTCCACCGCAAACCACGTCGACGATGGTAGGCGGACGGCATCTATCTCGGCCGCCGCAAGGGGCAACACCTGATCTATGCCGGCAAGGTCGACCACCGCTTTGACAAGAAATCATCCATCGTGTTGCGCCGGCGTCGACGCCCCTTCGCGACGGATGCAATAACCCAGTCGTGATTTATCCGCCCCGACCTGCGTGTTACGATCCCGCGAGACAATCGGGGGGCGAGCATGGAGAAATACGGGGCGGGTTCGATTGTTGTCTGCGACTATGATTCCGCCTGGCCGGTGTTGTTCGAGAAGGAGAGCACGATCATTCGGAATGCGCTCGGCCAGCTCGTCTTGACGGTCGAGCACATCGGTAGCACGGCAGTGCCGGGGCTTCCATCCAAGCCGATTATTGATCTGCTGGTCGGCGTGCGGAGCTTCGACGAGGCATTAGAGCGATGCGTCGGGCCGATGCAAGAGCTGGGGTATGTCTATATTCCGGAATACGCTTCGTGGCTGCCTGGCGAACTGTTTTTTCGCAAAGGCCCTCCGGGACCGTGGACTCATCATGTGCATCTGATGGAGACGTGCCATCCGCGGACGGAGGCGTTTCTGGTGTTTCGCGATTATCTGCGCGCCCATCCCGAGGCAGCCCGCGCCTATGCCGCTATCAAGCGCAGCCTTGCCGTCTCGTCTCAGGACGACATCAAGGCCTACCGAACCGGCAAGAACAGCTTCGTCGAGGAAACGACGGAAAAGGCGCGTGCGTGGCATGCCCGGACGCAACACAGTCCAGCGCTAGAATGACGCTGATGATGCGCTCGCTACGCGTCGAGCATCCGCGTTAACGGCATTGTCACCGTCGTTACACGCGGCCGAAGCAGTCGGCGCTGGACCGCCGTTTGCCGATCCGCGATGGGCGCCGCTGACGGCCATGACGCTGGAGCGCAGCGAAGTGCTGGAGGGCGGCTCGATGCTGCTGCGGTACCGGATATCCAATGCGAAGTCGCCGTGACCGGTGGCGCGGAGCGGATCGGGGCCGAAGGCGTCATCCGCCGCCTGATCGCCAGCAAACGATGCTGAAATTAACGTCAGGCGGCGAAAATGATGCTGCCCGTTAGGCGATCTTTAAGTGAAACTCCAAACGACCGATGCATTCGCTGGCGCCGCCAATGACGCAGGTTCCCGAAGATCGTACGTTACCAACGCTCATCTGCACCCGATCCAGATCGTCCCGAACGGCAACCGTCGGCGGGTTTTTCGCACAGCAAGCCGCGACCATGAGATCAAACGCGCTGAATCTCGTTGCGACTTTCCTGCTGGGTCCCACGCTTCTGGCTTTGCTGTTTGCCTGGCAAGCGAGAGAACCCGGCGACAGCGAATTCGTCTTCGGCTTCTGGCTTGGATTTGGTTTACCAGGGCTGGCGCTGGCGATGTTTCTGTTTTGGCTTGGCAGGCCTGACCGCGCTCGACGGGGTGGCGATCAGGTCAGCGGGATGGTGGATGAGGGCGAACCAAATTGATTGGACGCAGCGGGTGTCCGCAGGCATCGAGCCAAAGCTGGAAATGTTCGCCAAGCGCCGGCTGAAATGGGCAAAGCCGCTCGATCTTCAATTCGACGGGATGCCGGCCGAGCGCGCAGCGCCATTCGTTGCGATCGAGGCGTTTTGCCTGCCGACAGGCCAGCCGGAGCCGGCGCCACAATTCCTGATGTCGCTTGTGAACTGGTTAACAATTGCCGTCATGTTGTGGCGGTATGTTCCCGCGTGGCAGGGAGAGTATGGCGATGGAACGGAAAGTCCGATTTGCCAGGTCGACAGTTCTGATCCGCAGGGAAAGTCTGCAAAAAAGGTTCTCCGAGTTGCAGAAGCTCAAGGAGCAGGTGCGGCTTGCTGAAATCGCCGCCAAGCAACCGTCGCCGCCGGCGCGAAGGATTGCGTGCCTGAGCGACGGCTCGCGGTGAGCGGCGGTTCAGGCAGCTTCAAGTCCGATGGCTAGGCCAGCATACTTGCCGCGATGTTCTGGTTCGTTTCGGCGTCCACGACCGTGAACGCAAGCCCGCGCGACCGCCATTCGCGGAGATCCATTATCGGTACATAGCAAGCGGCTTGCGTATCGTAGAGCCGGGATTGCGCGTGGCGCTGGATGAGCTTTGCCATCGTCGGCGGCCTTGTCTGACTGGAATGCGCGTGAGCTACCTCGACCGGATGCACCACGATCACGGTGTCGGAGCCGCGCCATTTAGGCGGTTGCGGATAGCTCTCAAATCAACTCGAAAAGCGTCGGGGAGGGCGGATATATCCGAGCTGCGATCAGTCAGCGCCGCTTACTCAATTGCCGCTACTTGAGCGAAAATCGATAAGTTTCCTGAATGGAGCGAAATAAAACGGTAGCGCCGCCGGCGGGCAGGACGCATGATGTTCCCGTCATCGCACCGTCCCAAGGCATCTATCGGTGATGAGATCGCCAGTTGCGCTCCCGCCATCCTCTCAGGGAATGGAGCCGCGCCATGCAGCGACGCCGGTTCAAGCACATTCTGTCCTTTCCAGACCGCCTCACGCAGGAGGCCGAACGCTGGCGCGCGGAAGCCGAGAAACTGCCGCCCGGCATCGAGCGGCTGGAGCTCGAACGGAAAGCGCGACGGGCAGAGACCGCTGCTCACATGGACGAATGGCTCCGCTCGCCCGGCCTGCAACCTCCCAAATGAAGGGGACGCCGTGCGTAGCGTGACGGAGTATCTGCAGCGAGCGGCTGAATTCGAGGCGCTGGCTGCGACAACGGATGTTGACGAAACGCGGAAGCGATATCTCGATATCGCGGCCGGTTATCGTCTGCTGGCCAAGGAGCGGGAGTGGCTGATCGAAACGGGCGCGACGGAGGGCGAGCCGCCGATCCGCGATGCCGCCTGCTGATCGACCTCAACGCAAGCGCCTCGCGCCATCGATCCAGGAAAGTCTCAGCCCCACCGCCATGTTGCGGCAGCGAAGCGGTTTGCACCTCTATCGACCTTGCCCATCGCGCCCGGTACGATGTGCCCGAATTGCAAACAAGGAATTTTCAGGGGGGCGGCCATGATGCGGGGCGGACGTGCAGTGCTGGCGGCGGCGATGATGGGGATGGCGGGCACGCCCGTTGCGGGGCAGGTGCTGGATGCCACCTATCGCGGCACGATGGTGTGCGAAAAATTGCCGTTCACCAGCGGCCAGATGCGCGAGGCCATCGAGGTCTCGGTTTCCGGCGGCGCCGCGCGCTACACCCATGTGGTGCGACTGCGCAACGCCGCGGTCGAAGCCACAGCCGAGCAGGGCACCGGCACGATCAGCGCCGCGAAGATCGAACTTCAGGGCAGCTGGAAAGGCGGCAGTCGGCAATATGAGGCGAAGTACAGCGGCAGCTTCGTGCGGCGCAGCGCGAAGCTGAAGGGCACGCAGAGCTGGACTGACGGCGGCAAGACCGTCACGCGGGCTTGCACCGGCGCGATCAAGCGGCCGTTCAAGCCATTCTTGCCGCGGGCGAAGAAGCAGGCGGCGGCGGGTTGATTGTAGCTGTCCCGACTACTGGGAAAGTCGCGAGATAATCGCCGAGGTCGGCGCGTGGAGCCGAGAAATTCCAATTGCGGTTCGCGCATTTATTTTGAGCAATTCGCCAAGGCGAACCGCATTTGAACAGTGGCGTCCGGCGTTATTTCTCCAATAGATCAAGTGTTTCCTCGTGGCTCACGCGCGATCATGTCGCGTGAGTGAAGCTCCCCGACCTAATGGCGAAGTCCATTGACACTTTAAAACTGCTAATTGAAATTAATTGGGCCGTTTTGGCATCTCAGTGAAAATGGAGTTAATATGGCAAAAAGCATTATTGCGACCGCGGCGCTGATACTAAGCCTATCAGCCGCGCAGGTTTCGGCAGCTACGATTGTGAGCGACTTCAATTCGGGCGCGGATGGATGGACCGCCGTTGATGCCGACTATCACGATTATTCGGCGAACTGGCAAAACGCTGGCGGTAATCCGGGCGGCTATCTTCAGGGCATCGAGACAAATCCTCAGGGAGGGACGGGTTACTATATCGCGCCGGCAAAATTTCTGGGAAATCTGAGTGCCTACGCCGGCGGGACGCTGAGCTGGGATATCAAAGTTTTCACAGGTACTTCATATTTCAACGATGTTGATCTCATCATTTCAGGTGGAGGGAGCTCGGCCTCCTTTAGCTCGAACATCAACCCCGTGGGCCAAGGCTGGTATCATCTTGAAGTTCAACTGAACCAGGCCACCCTCGGAGGCAATCTCGCAACCATTCTGTCCAATGTCACAAAACTGCAGATTCGCGGTGAGTACATCGGCGGTGGGGAAACGGAAGGGCTCGACAATGTGCGGCTGATGACAGCCGCCGTTCCCGAGCCATCCACCTGGGCGATGATGCTGCTGGGCTTCGCCGGCGTCGGATTCATGACGTACCGCCGACGAAAGCAGGTCTCGTTCAAGATAGGCTGAAGCGTCGGAAGATTATCGCTATGCCGAGAGACCGCCTTCGGGCGGTCTCTCTTTTGGTGACGTCAACTCGATGGCGGTGAGAAGGGTGATGATCTGAGCCGCCTCAGCGAGTCATTCCCGCCGCGGCGAAAGAAGCGGCATCTGCGCAGGGAGCCGCGCGTTACGAACACGCACTGCAATTCGAGCGCTGAGCCGAAGACTTAGACGAAGACTTGGACGAAGACTTGGACCTTGCCGTCCGGCCTTTCGACAAATCATCGAGGATGACACAATCAGGGCCCGGCCCGCCGGCGCATGATGCATCACAGCTCGCGACGAAAGCCGCGATGCTGCGCTCCAACCCCTTCAGCTCCGCGACCTTGGTGCGCACGGCAACCAGATGCTCGTGGGCGAGGTCGCGGGCATGCATGCACGACAGCGACGGATCCTGCATCAGCTTGACGAGCGAGCGCACCTGATCGATCGAGAAGCCGAATTCGCGGCAGCGGCGGATGAAGGTCAACTGCTTTACATCGGCATCGCCATAAACGCGCTGGCCGCCCGCCTGACGGTTCGCCGACCGCAGCAGTCCGATTTCCTCATAGTAGCGGATCATCGGCGCGTTGGTGCCGGTGCGGCGGGCCAGCACGCCTATCTTCATGGCGCTCATCTATCTGTCTTCTCTGTAGAACATTTCGCTTGAACCTCAAGTTACTTGAGGAAGTACGATTCCCGCAATGTCCCATCCAATCATCTTCAGGAGAGATATTGCATGTCGATCGTCGAAGCCGCCCCCATCGCCTGCACCTTGACGCCAGGAGAGCACAAGAACCGGATGTCCTGGATCGCTGCCCTGAACCGGGATGCGCTCCGCGGCCATCGGCGCCGCGATCTCGTGCTGGAACTGCGCTATGCGCCCGAAGCACGCGCCCGCGTGGCCGAGATGGTTCGCAACGAGCAGCTTTGCTGCGGGTTTCTTGCCTTCGACCTGCACGAAGCCGAAGACGAAATCCGCCTCACCATCGCCGCGCCGGAAGCGGCACGCGAGGCCGCCGACAGCCTGTTCGAGCCGTTCCTGGCCCAGGCGTCCGCGCCTTCCTGCGCCTGCGCCAGCTCGGTGCCTCCCAAGGTGGCTTCGAAAGAGCCGGCAGGCTCGAAGGCAGCGGGCGTCACGGCCGTGACGCTTTCGACCGGCGCGGTCGCCTGCGGCGTGTGCTGCGTCCTGCCGTTTGCGCTTCCTGCCGCGGTTCTCGCCAGCACCGGGACTCTGCTGGCGTGGCTCGTCAGCGTCCATGTGTGGGTCACCGCGCTCGCCATCCTCGCCGTCCTCGGCGCATGGGGGTGGATCGCATGGCAATCCAGGCGTACGCGGCGCAAGGCGGCGACTGCAACGCTGGTCATGATGGTGCTGTCGACGACGTTGATGACGGTCGCTGTTCTCTGGCCATTGATCGAAAAGCCTCTGATCCGCATGCTGCGGGCTTGATCCCGCGCCAGCCAAACCATCCGCTGCCTTGAGCGGCAGCGGATGCCGTGCGACGTTCGTTCCATGAAAACCGTTGTCGTCTATGCCGGCGCCGCTGTTGCGGAGATTGCCGGTTGCTTCGCCTTTTGGGCCTGGCTGCGTCTTGGCAAGCCTGTCTGGTGGCTGTTTCCCGGCCTGCTCTCGCTGGTCCTGTTTGCTTACCTGCTCACGCTCGTCGAGACCGACGCGGCGGGACGCGCCTACGCCGCCTATGGCGGCATCTATATTGTCGCGTCGCTGGCCTGGCTGTGGACGATCGAGAGCATTCGCCCGGATCGCTGGGACGTCGCAGGCGCCGGCCTGTGTCTGGTCGGTGCTGCCGTGATATTGTGGGGGCCGCGGGGATGAGTGCGACGATGACGCGCCACTGCAATTCATCATCGCAGTGACGCGTGCGCCATCTCAGTTCTTCAGCACGATACGCCCAACGACCTTTCCGGCGCGCAGCTCGTCGATCCATTTCTGGACATCGGCCATCGGCTCTTCCTTCATCGGTGTCGGCTTGATCTTGCCGGCGCGGGCGAGCGCCATCAGTTCCTTGGCCTCCGCGAGCGTGCCGACCATGAAGCCCTCGATGGTCATGCGCTTGTAGACCCATTGCACCATCGGCAGGCTGAAATTGCCGCCCATCAGACCGGAGACTACGACCTTGCCGCCGCGCGCCACTGTCGAAACGGCAAACTGCATCGATTTCTCGTTGCCGGCAAAATCGACGACGCCGTCGAAGCCGCCTTCGGTTTCCTTGAGGATGCGCCTGACAATCTCGGGCTCGGCCGGGTCATAGGCGTTGGCTGCGCCGTTCTTCAGCGCGGTCTCGCGCGCGGCCGGCGAGAGATCGGCGACCGTGATATTCTGCTTGAACATCGCCTGCGCGAACGACAGCCCCATCATGCCGACGCCGCCAAGCCCGATCAGCAGCAGGTTGCGCTGACGCGGACGGTCGACCAGCCGCTTCAGCGCGCCATAGGCCGTCACGCCTGAGCACATCAGCGTTGCCGCCTGGTTGACCGGCAGCGGATCGTAATCGAGCAGATACTTTGCGTCGGGCACCAGCACGTGGGTGGCAAAGCCGCCGTCGATGGAGACGCCGAGGAAGCGCTGCTTGACGCAGAGATTTTCATCGCCATTGGCGCAGTCGCGGCACTGGCCGCAGCCGATCCAGGGGAATACCGCCTGCTTCTTGCCGATCAGCTCTTTCGGTGCATCGGGGCCGACCTCATCGACAACGCCGGCGATCTCGTGGCCGAGCGTGAACGGCAGCGTCATGCCGCGCGTGGTGTCGAGCTTCTTGCCGCCGCCGAGATCGGCATAGCCGTCCTGGATGTGCAGGTCGGAATGGCAGAGACCGCAGCGCTCGATGCGCACCAGAACTTCGCGCCCCTGCGGCTTCGGCGTCTCGACGATGGTTTCGCACAATGGCGCATCGAATTTGACGAGGGATTGGCGGATCATTCGCGCCATGGCGTTCACTCCTTATACGGCGTTTGTTCTTGCGTTTCGTATATCGACCAATTCACGGGCCATGGCAACGAAGCCCGAGACGGGAATGGTCTCGGCGCGCCGCGTCGCATCGATCTGTGCAGCCGCGGCGAGGCGTGCCGGGTCGACCGAGAGCGATTTCAGGCTCTGCCGCAGCATCTTGCGGCGCTGGCCGAACGCCGCTGCGGCCACCTGCTCGAGCGCGCGGCGATCGCAGGTTTCAGGGGCCGCGCGCGGCACGAGGCGTACCACCGAGGAGGTCACCTTCGGCTGCGGCACAAAGGCGGCGGGGGAAATATCGAACAGGATTTTGGTCTCGGCACGCCAGTTGGCGAGCACGCCGAGGCGGCCATAGGCCTCTTCATTCTCTTTCGCGACGATCCGCTCGGCGACCTCGCGCTGGAACATCAGGACCATCATGTCGTACCAGGGCGGCCATGGCTCGATCGAGAGCCAGTCGACCAGGAGCGCGGTCGCAATGTTGTAGGGCAGGTTGGCGACGATCCTGGCGCGCTCGCCGCCCAGCATGGGGCGCGGGTCGAAGCGCTGCGCGTCGGCATGCACGATCTCGAGCTGCCCGGGATAGCGCTTTGCAATGTAATCGAGCGGGGCCAGCGCGCGCTCGTCGCGCTCCACCGCGATGACGCGCTTGGCGCCGAGCGCCAGCAGCGCCCGCGTCAGCCCCCCAGGCCCCGGGCCGACCTCGATGATGGTGGCGCCTTCGAGCGGACCCGCGGCGCGCGCGATCCGCGCGGTGAGGTTGAGGTCGAGCAGGAAATTCTGGCCGAGCGATTTGCGTGCCGACAGGGAATGTTCGCGGATGACCTCGCGCAGTGGCGGCAGATCGTCGATCGCGCTCATAAAGGTTTGGTTGCCGCCATGCGCGCGGCGAGCCGCAGCGCCGCGGCAAGGCTCGACGGGTTGGCCTTGCCGGTCCCGGCAATGTCGAAGGCGGTGCCGTGATCGGGCGAGGTGCGGATGAACGGCAATCCGAGCGTGACGTTGACCGCGTCCTCGAACGCGATGGTCTTGATCGGGATCAGCGCCTGGTCGTGATACATGCAGACGGCGCAGTCATAGGTCTTGCGCGCGGCGGCGTGGAACATGGTGTCGGCCGGCAACGGTCCCCTGGCGTCGATACCGGCCTTGCACAGCGCCTCCACGGCTGGCGCGACAATGTCGATGTCTTCGCTGCCGAGCGAGCCGTCCTCGCCGGCATGCGGGTTGAGGCCCGACACGGCGAGCCGCGGCCGCGCCAGACCGAAATGCGCTTTCATGTCCGCAGCCGCAATCTTCGCGGTCGTCACGATCAGATCGCTGGTGAGCTGGGCTACTGCCTCGCGCAGCGACACGTGGATGGTGACGGGAACGACGGCAAGCGCCGGCGACCACAGCATCATCACCGGCTGCGGTGTGCGTCCGCCGTCGGCGGCTAGCTCGGCGAGATATTCGGTGTGGCCGGGATGGCGGAAGCCGGCGCGGTACAGCACGCTCTTGGCGATCGGGTTGGTGACGACGGCGCCGGCGCGTCCGCTCCTGACGTGATCGACCGCGTGACGGATCGAGGCAAGCGCGGCGCTCGCGCTGGTCTCGTCGGGTTGTCCGGGGCGCGCGGTGGCGGTTTCGCCGGTGTCGACCACGGGCAGGGCTGTTGCGAACGCCGCGCAGGCGTCCTCGGGCGTGGCTTCGGTGAACGCGACCGGCAGGTCCAGCAGCTTCGCCCGCTCGGCGAAGAACGCGCGGTCGCCCAATAGATAGAACGGCGGCAGATCCAGCTCGCTGCGGCGCAGCCAAGCGGTGAGCGCGATATCAGGGCCGATGCCCGCGGGCTCGCCGGATGTCAGCGCGAGAGCCCGGATCCTCGAAGACGTGGTCTTCACAGCCTCGGAATGCGGATCCCCGGCCATCAACGGCATTCGATCATTGCGGCCTTGCGAATGTCCGCCAGGTAAGACTTCGACTTTGCCTCGTATTTCTGGGTGTACATCTTTTCCCGGATTTCACGCTTCTTCGGCGTGTCGATCTTGGTCGGCTTGCGCTCGCACAGCGCCACCATCTCCACGCCCTGCTTGGTGATCTCGGGCGGGGTCAGACGGCCGACCGGCGTCTTGTCCAGGAGCTCACGCAGCGGGCCGGGGATGTCGGCCGAAGTCTTGGTCACGGCCGGGCGGATTGCGGCATTCTGCATCGACTTGAAAAAGTCGTTGGCCTGATCGCAGCTCTGCACGCGTTCGCGCAAGGTCTCCGCTTCCTTGCGCCGCTGATCGATCGCGCCCTGGGCCGAGCCGCGCGGCACGATCAGCACGATCGGCTGCAGCCGGTATTCGAACGCGTCGACCTGGGTCGACTCGCCGCCTTGCTGCGCGGCGGTGGCGACGTCCTTTTCGCCGACCTGCAGGCTTTCCTTGAAGCGGCCGCGGACGAGGCTGCCCCAGACCATCTCGGACTTGAGGCGGGCCTTCAGCGTTTCCGGCCGCACGCCCTGGCTCTCCAGCGATTTGGAGAGCTGATCGGGCGTGAGGCGCATGCGCTGCGCCATCCCCGCAAAGGCCTGATCCATGTCGCTGGCGCCGGGATCGACGCCATATCGCTTGGCTTCCTTGATCTTGACCTTGTCGTTGATCAACTCGTCGAGAATTTCCTGCTTCGTCGATTGTTTGCGCGTGGTCAGAAAATTGAGCTTGGTGCGCTGTTCGATGTCGAGGCCGGTGATCGGCTCACCATTGACCATGCAGGCAATCGACTGCGCCGGCAGCGGTGAGATGCCGGCGGCCAGCGTGGCGAGGGCGAGGGCGCAGCCGGCGGTCAGTGAGTGCAGTCGGCGAGGCCGGAGCATAGGGGTCGTCATGTCATGTCTGCCGTATCAACCATTCGTACCGCGTTCTCGCTGGGTACCCTCCGGCACGGTCAGGCCTCACGCTATTGGAAGCCGGCGGGGCTGGCCGACGAGGACGAGTTCGCAATGGTCCGCAGGCCAATCTGCAGCATGAAAGCATGATTGAGCACCGGCGGCGCCGCTCCGGCAGAGTAGTTGTAGGACGTGACGTAGTTGGCGGCCAGCACGAAGCAGTCGTCCACATAGCCAGCGCCGATGATGTACTGGTTCAGCTTGTTGGCTTCAAGGTCCCAACGTGCTGCGCCCGACACTACCCAGTTTGCCGCCAGCTTGATCGACGCGGTGCCGAGCAGGCCTTCGCGCCGGGTCAGATAGCCGAGTTCCGGCTGGGCGGCGTAGTTGCCGTACATCATGCTGACCGACCAGCGGTCGAACGAGGCGCGTCCCTCGGCTTCGAAGCGGTTGACGTTCAAGGTCGCCTCATCGACGCGCGAGCGCACGCTGAACGTATAGGTGCGGTTCGGCGAATAATTGATGCGTCCGACGTAGTCGGAGCGGGTGTTCTGCAGGCCGGAATTCAGCGCGGTATTGGTCGCGTCCGCGACCGCGAACGAGTTCAGGCCGAACAGCTGGTAGGACTGGCCGAACAGCACGTTGATGCTGCCGCCACGATCGAATTGCGTGGTCGCCTGCACGCCGACATTGGCGCGTCCGCCGCCTTCGACGCGGTCGTAGCCGGAGAACTTGTCGACCGCAAACAGGTTAGAGGCGTCGAACACCATGCTCTGTGCGTCTTCGTTCGGCAGACGGCCGGCGAAGGTCTCGTTCGGGCGCAGGATGATCTGCGCGATCGGCTCGATCGTGGTGGTGCCCCACGGCTGAACGTTGATGAAGGGGTAGCGATATTCGAGGCCGACTGTCGGCATCAGGCGGACCGCCTGGGTGTCGCCGACGGGTAAGAAGTTCGAAACGCCGGGCTGGTTCGAGATCGAGGCGTCGATCGCGTCGGCGCGCAGAATCGCAAACGGCGTCCAGATCTGGCCGATCGGATCGGTGTAGGAGCGCCGCCACTGCGCTTCGGCGGTGAGCCGCGTATAGGTGCCGGGCATGCCGCGCAGCAGGCACTGCGAGGGGATGCGAGCGAGCGGATCGGCCGACGCGGTCAGGCACAGGCCGTTGGTATTGGCCAGCGTCGTGATCGGGTCGAAGGCCGCCGTCGTGCGCGACAGGCTGGTGAAGTTCGTCTTGTAGCTGACCTCGCCGCCGAGGATCGGGTGATTGAAGACGTTGTTGTAGTCGATGACAGGGTGGATCACCGGCACCTTGTCCTGGCTGCCGGAGAAGGAGAGGTAATAGATCGTGCGCGCGTCGAAGAAGCTGCGGTTGCCGACGCCGGTCAGGTAGAGCTGCGAGATCGCTTCGGTCGGCAGGCTCAGGAACGAGCCCAGCGGATCGCGATACTGCGCCAGCCGGTAGTCCGAGAAGAAGTAGTAGTCCGACAGCAGGACGCCGTCCCAACCCCAGACCCATTTGTCATTGAGGGCGAACTGGCCCTTGGTGTCGATGCCGCCGCGGAAGTCGCGGTCGCCCGGCTGCCCAGCGAACGCGCCGGGATCGAGCTGGTTAATGCCATAGGCACGGATCTGGTACGAGCCGTTGATCAGCCGCTGCCGGAATTCGCCCTGGAACAGCACGCCCTGGCGGGTGGTGAAGCGCGGATTGAAGGTCGCGTCATAATCCGGCGCGATTGCCCAGTAGAACGGGGTCTCCACCGCATAGCCATAGGTCGAATTGGAGCTGTAGCCCGGCATCAGGAAGCCGGTCTTGCGCTTCACGGTCGGATCGGGCGTCGAGAAGTACGGCAGATACGCCATCGGGACGCCGAAGAATTCGAGCTGCGCGTTCTCGAAATACAGCATCTTGTCGGTCTGGTTGTGGATGATGCGCGCACCCTTGACCTGCCAGAGCGGCGGCTTCTTCGGGTTGTCCTTGCACGGCGCGCAGGCGGTATACACGCCGTTTTCGAACACGGTGTAATTGCCGGCCGAACGGTCGGCGCGCGATGCCGCCATGCGCGTGTCATCGGCGGTGTCGACGCGCAGCGAGTCGACGAAACCGTCACGGTAGTCGTCGCTCAGATCCATGATGTTGGCGTAGGTGACTTTGCCTTCCGCATCGGTGAGGCGGATGTTGCCTTCCGCGTGCAGCCGCTTGGTCTTCTGGTCGTAAACGACCTTGTCGGCCTCCACGCTGGTGCCGTTGTAGAACATCTGCACGTTGCCGACCGCCGACACGCGCTGGTTGTTGTAATCGTAATCCACCTCGACCGCTTGCACGGTCATGCGGCCGTCATTGCTGACCGGCCGCGGCGCCGGCTTGGGCGGGCGCGGGTTGTAGGTGAATCCCTGCGCCGAGGCCGGCGCGGTCAAGGCAAGCTCGATCGTGCCAGCCAGGACCAACCCGGCAAGCAGGGCAAACATCGGTACGCCAACGGCGGCCAAGCGGGCTCGATAGCGGCGCACGGGGGTGCACCGCCTGAACGCAGGCGACCTCAACTGGCGGGCGGCGACAACGGCCACTACCCGTCCTCCTGGTACAACAAGGCCAAAAATCCGGTGAGGCCACCCACACAGACGGGCAACCACGCCGCAGCGATGGGATGCATCAACTCAGCCTTGCTCAAATCCTCAGTAACTTTCGATAGAACGTAGAGCAGAAACCCTGCGCCCACGCCACTCAAAACCATCTTCTGCACGCCGCCCATCCGGAAGAAGCGAAGGCTCACGGAAGCCGCCAACATCACCATTGCAGCCAGCAAAAATGGCTGTGCGATGAGCTTATGGTACTGCAGACGGTAGCCTGCGGTCGCGAAGCCCGAGCTCTCCGAAGAACGGATATAGCCAGGCAGTTGCCAAAAGGACACGGTTTCGGGGGTGGAAAAGCTGTTGCGGACCTGGGCTGGGGTGAGGGTGGTTGAGAGGTAGAAGCTGTCTTGATCAACCGGAGGTTTATCAAGGGAGTATCTACGTACCGATTTGAAGGCCCAGCGGCCTTCCTCGAGGGTGGCCTCACGCGCCTCGATTCGCTCCTTGAACTGGAGCTCGGTATCGAATCGGAACACGGTCAGGCCGGTCAGCCGGACGCCCTGCTGCTCGCTGCGCGCGGCGTTGATGATCGACTGGCCGTCGCTGTTGATCTGGTTGAGCCAGAAGCCGGAGGCGTCCTGGATGCCGCCGCCGGGCGCCGAGCCGAACAGTTCGGCCTCCATCCGCTTGGACAGTTCACGCAGATTGGCCGACATCGGGTTGTAGGCAATAGTGGCCAGCGTACCGACGATGATCGAGCTTGCCAGCGCCGGCGAGATGAACTGCCAGGCGGACACGCCGGCCGCCCGCGCCACCACCAGCTCAAGCCGCCGCGACAGCGCCAGATAGCAGGTCATCGCGCCGATCAGGACGCAGAACGGCATCAGCTTTTCGAGCAGTTGCGGCACCCGGTACAGCGAGGTCTGCGCCACCGTGATGGCGGACGCCGAGGCGAGGCCGGAGGTCTTGCGGACCATTTCGATGTAGTCGACCAGCACCAGCAGCACGAAGATGCTCGCAAACACGCCCACCGCCGAGACCAGGAAGCGGCCGGCGAAGTATCGCCCGAGCGTATTCGTCATCATGCTCATGCTGCGGCCGGCCGTCCAAAGAACCGCGCCAGGCGCGCATTCGAGCGGTTGATGGCCTCCATCAGCGCCGCCGGCGGCTCCACCACGACGCCGCCCACAATCATCCACAGCCCGATGCCGATCGCGGCAAACAGCATCGAATACTGGACGAGCGCCATGGCGGGCGTCTTCACCGTCATCACCGAGCAGGCGAATCCGACCATGCGCAGGCCGAACACCGCCAGGATCGATCCACCGATCGAGAAATTGCGGCTTTGCCGCGTGGTGCGCGGCGTGCCGAGGAAGGCGAAGGTCAGGACCGCGAAGGCGAAGGGATAGACCGGCGCCATGAAGCGGTCATGCAGCTCGGCGTTGAACTGCCCGGAAAGCTGCTTGAAAATCGGATCGTCTTCGGTGGGCGAAACTAGCTCCCAGAGGTAGCGTTCGCGGATGCCGAGCGCGACGTCGCGGCCGCGATTGGAGAACTTCGACATGTCGAAGGCGTAGCGAACGAAGGCGACGAAGGCGGGATCGCGCTTTCCGGTCTCGAAACGTTCAAGATTGCCGTTTTCCAGCACCAGATAGGAACCAGTCTCGTTCTTCAGCACCGTGCCGTGGTCGGCGATGATGGTGACGCGCTCTTTGGGATCGCGGCGGTCGTCGACGAAGATGCCGCCGAGCTCGCCGCCGGGGCGGCGTTCCCGGATGCGAATCGTCAGGTTCTGGTCGAGCTGGGCAAAACGGCCGGGTTGCAGGATGTTGGTCAATACGTCGGCGGTGATCTCGGCGTCCCATTGCTTGATCCGGCGCAGGCCGTCGGGCGCAAGATAGGAGCCGATGAAGGTGACCAGCAGCGCCACTACGCAGGTGGCATAGAAGAACGGGCGGAACAGCCGGTACGGCGAGAAGCCGGCGGCGTTCATTACGATGATTTCGGAATCGGTGGCGAGCTTGTTCAGCGTGTGGGAGATCGCGATCATCAGCGCGATCGGCGCGATGATCAGGACCAGCGCCGGAATCACCAGGCTGGTGATGCCGAGAAAGGTGATGATGGTCTGACCCTGACTGGTCATCAGGTCGATGCCGCGCAGCGCCTGGGTAATCCAGATCACGCCCGTGAGGCTGACCAGGACCAGCGCAAACGACGCGAGCGTCGTGCGGAAGATGTACCTGTCGATCGACCCCATCGTTACCCGTACGATCTCGCCCAGCGCGCCTGACGGGCAGCTTCCGACCAACCCCTTTGGAAGGGTTCCCCTTTGGCCGAGCCGCCTATTGTCAGGCCGTCACATGTCTCACTACCATCCCTTTGATCTGTCAACAAAATGGCCGGGCGATGGCGGCCTCCAGATACCGTTAATAATTCGCTTTATGTGGCCTTCCAGTCACGGCAGCGCTTGGCAGTGGCGCGGCTTGCAGGCCATAGTGCCGGAAACGTCAGGTCCGGAGCGATTTGGGCCGCTAGCGAAGAGAACATTCCATAATCGGGCCGATCCGGACCCGTCACGCACAGCCCCATTCTGGAGGATTACCTATGTCCGACGCCGTCAAGGTCGGCTTTGTCGCTTTTTCCGCAGCTCCCCGCGGCGTTGTCGTGGCATTTTGCGACGACGCCTTGAAGTTCGGCGAGGCGACGCGCAAGGCGCTGGGGAAGGCGGCCGATACCGTGAAGCGGGCGGCGGCGGCCAACCAGTTCAAGGGCAAAAGCGGATCGACGCTGGATATTCCGGCGCCGGAGGGAATCAAGGCGGAGCGACTGATCGTGGTCGGCGTCGGCAAGGCGGCCGACATCAAGGAGAAGGATTTTCTAAAGTTCGGCGGCGTCACCGCCGGCAAGCTCAACGGCGCCAGCGAGACGGTCACTGTGATCGCCGAGCTGCCTGACGGGGCGATGCAAGCCGATGCCGCCGCGGCGATTGCCGCGGGCCTGCGGCTGCGCGCCTACAAGTTCGACCGCTACAAGACCAAGAAGAAGGATAACGACAACGGCGCGCTGCGCGCCGACGTCTCGATCGCGGTCGAGGACGTCGCCGCCGCGCGAAAGGCGTTCGCGCCGGCGGGGCATGTCGTGGACGGTGTGATCATCGCGCGCGAACTCGTCAACGAGCCGCCGAACGTCTTGTATCCGGTCGAATTCGCACGCCGCGCGAGCCAGCTCAAGAAGCTCGGTGTTGACGTGGAGGTGCTCGACGTCAAGGCGATGGAAAAGCTCGGCATGGGCGCGTTGCTCGGCGTCGCCCAGGGCTCGACCCAGCCCGGCCGCACCGTGATCATGCGCTGGAACGGCGGCAAGAAGGGCGATGCGCCGGTCGCCTTCGTCGGCAAGGGCGTCTGCTTCGATACCGGCGGCATCTCGATCAAGGGCGCCGCCAGCATGGAGGACATGAAGGGCGACATGGGCGGCGCGGCCTGCGTGGTCGGGCTGATGCACGCGCTCGCCGCGCGCAAGGCCAAGGTCAACGCGGTCGGCGCCATCGGCCTGGTCGAGAACATGCCCGACGGCAACGCGCAGCGCCCCGGCGATATCGTCACCTCGATGTCGGGACAGACCATCGAGATCATCAACACCGACGCCGAGGGCCGGCTCGTGCTGGCCGACGTGCTCTGGTACGTGGCGAAGAAGCACAAGCCGAAATTCATGATCGATCTGGCGACGCTGACCGGCGCGATCATGGTCGCGCTCGGCACCGAATATTCCGGCATGTTCTCCAATAATGACGAACTGGCCGAGCGCCTGAGCAAGATCGGCAACGAGACCGGTGAGCGCGTCTGGCGCATGCCGCTCGGCGCTGAATACGACAAGCTGATCGACTCGCAGTTCGCCGATATGAAGAACACCGGCGGACGCCACGGCGGCTCCATCACTGCTGCGCAATTCCTGCAGCGCTTTGTCGACGGCACGCCCTGGGCACATCTCGACGTCGCGGGAACCGCGATGGGCGCGCCGAAAACCGACATCAACCATTCCTGGGGATCCGGCTACGGCGTGCGCCTCCTGGACCGGCTGGTCGCGGAATATTACGAAGCCACCAAGTAATCCGGTTTCAGATCGATGACGGAAGTCCTGTTCTATCATTTGCAGGGCATGTCGCTCGAAAGCGTATTGCCGCCGCTTTTGGAAAAATCGCTCGAGCGTGGCTGGCGCGTGGTCGTGCAATCGACCTCGCCGGAGCGTACCGAAGCGCTCGATGCGCATTTGTGGACCTACAGCGACGATTCGTTTCTGCCGCATGCGACGTGGCGCGCCAGCGATGCGCAGGACCAGCCTGTGATTCTCTCGATCGAGGAGGGCAATCCGAACCGGGCCAATGTCAGGTTCCTGATCGACAACGCCGCATTGCCGGCCGATTGCGACAGCTATGAGCGGGTGGTGCTGGTGTTCAACGGCGACGATGACGAGGCGCTGAGCGCGGCGCGCGGCGCCTGGGCCGATTGCAAGGCGCGGGGGTTCGACGTGACCTATTGGCAGGCCGATGAACGGGGCCGCTGGCGGCGGCGGCAATAGCGATCCCTGTTCGAATCCTTTGGAATTAATGATAATCCTTAAGTTTCTGCGCCGGATCTTGAGGGCAGCCATGGTGGTGCCGCAAAGTGATGGTCGGACAAGTGGTTACAACAGAAGGCGGAGCCAGGGTCTTAGCGTGCGACGCGGAACGATCAATCGAAAGCCATTGCTGACGTTGCTCTTGCTCGGACCTGCGCTTGCGGGTTGTGCTGGTGGCGCTGACCTTTTGTCAAAGGACGCGGACTGGTTTTCACGCTCAGGGCGCGTCTTCATTCGCAACGTCTCGATCGAAACGCCGCCGCTGACGCCGACCAAGGCGGTTATGCCGGATGAACTCGTCGCGGCGGATGGCGCCTGTCCCGGCATGGGCGCGCCCGGCGCCACGGCGTTGGCAGACGGTGCTGCCGGCAGCCCGCCGCCCTCGACGACGGGCACGGTCGCGCTCGGCCATACCGAGTGCGACGTGGTGCGCGGCATCGGCGCGCCCGACAATGTCAGCCTTTCCAACAACCCGCGCGGCGATCGCGTGGCGGTCGTCACCTATTCGCGCGGTTCGCGCGCCGGCCTCTACACCTTCACCGGCGGACGCCTGACCTCGATCGAGCGCGGACCGGAGGCTGCGGCGCCGGCCAAGGGCGCCAAGCCAAGGAAGAAGCCGGCGGCGTAATCGTTGACGTCACGCCGGTTCGCGTTATCTCAGCCTCCAGCCAGAATCGAATGGTGACGGACAAATCGTCTTTTTGAGCGGCTATGCAGCCGATCGTCGTCCGCGTATTGGCTGCGGTGCGATAAGTGCTTCTGCCGGGATGCCCCATTCGCGGTGCAGCTTCCACGCCATTCCCATGGTCAAGCGACGTTTTCTGGCGAGAATGTCTGATGCACGCTGGCGCGAGCCGAGCAGGCGACCAAGATCGGCTTGGGTGTAGCCGCCCATTTCCATGCTGTAACGGATCGCATCTATCGTACTCGGCGGCTCGATCGGCCAGCGCTTACGCTCATAGTCCTCAATGATCAATGCGAGAAGATCGAAGCGATCGGCCTCCGGCGTCCCTGGCTTCGGCTCCATTTCGAAGTATCGCTCGATCTCAGCGAGTGCCTCGTCGTAGTCGGCCTCGGAGCGAAGCGGGCGGTTTATTTTTTTCGCCATGAAACAGTCTCCGGATCGATGCGGTCATATTCTGGATGGGTACCGATAAACTTCACAAGCACGCGACCAAATGCAAAGGACACGTGAACTACCAATCGATATTTGTTGCCGCCGAGATCAAATATGACCCGGTTGTCGCCTACGAAATCGACCGTGCTCCCGAATTGGCGCTTTATCTCCGCCGGGTTTGCCCAATGCGCGGCGGATACAACCGTAAGCCACGCGCGAATCGGACCCTCGGATCGTGGGTGACGCACCCAAAAATCCTTCAGCGTCCGCCGGGCGATCACCTGCATATGGCAATAAGTATCACGTCACCAATCTGGTGACAACTGCGTGCCATCGATTAGGTGGCTTCGTCGAATTCCGCGCTGGCCTCGAGCCAGTCTTCCTCCGCGCGCCGCAGCGCGCTTTCCGCGCCGGCGCGGGCCTTGCTGAGCTGCGCGGCCTGCTTGGGATCGCGGGTGAACAGGTCGGGCAGCGCGAGCGCGGTGTCGATTTTCGCAATGATGCCGGTGATGCGCTCGATCTCGGCTTCGGCCTCGGCGATCCGCTGCTTCAGCGGCGTTCGCTTTTCGCCCTTCGGCCGCTCCGGCTTTGCGGTCTCCCTCAGTTTTTCCTTGGAAGCGCTGCGCGTATCGATCGACAGCACCATGCGCCGGTAATCGTTGAGGTCGCCGTCATAGGTCGTCACCGTCTTGTTGGCGACGACCCACAATTGATCGGCGCAGGCCTCGATCAGGTAACGGTCGTGCGAGACCATGATGACGGCGCCGGGGAAGTCGTTGATTGCCTCCGCCAGCGCGGCACGGCTGTCGATGTCGAGGTGGTTGGTCGGCTCGTCCAGGATGATCATGTTCGGGCCGAAGAAGGTGGCGAGCCCGAGCAATAGCCGCGCCTTCTCGCCGCCTGACAGGCTCCTGACCAGGGTGTCGCCGGCCTTGCCGGAAAAGCCGATCGCGCCGACGCGCGCACGCACCCTGGATTCCGGCGTCTCGGGCATCAGGCGGCGGACGTGATCATAGGGCGAGGCGTCGAGATTGAGCTCGTCGACCTGATGCTGCGCGAAATAGCCAACCGACAGCTTTTCCGCCCGCGTGATCCTGCCCGAGAACGGCTGCAGCTTGCCGGCGAGCAGCTTGACCAGCGTCGACTTGCCGTTGCCGTTGGAGCCGAGCAGGGCGATGCGGTCGTCGGTATCGACGCGCAGCGTGACACGGTTCAGCACCGGCGTTTTCGGATCATAGCCGACCGAGACGTCGTCGACCGCGATGATCGGCGGCGACAGCAATTTTTCCGGCTCCGGGAAGGTGATTTCACGGACGTCCTGCGTCACCAGCGCGGTGACCGGCTTCATCCGCTCCAGCATCTTGACGCGCGACTGGGCTTGGCGCGCCTTCGAGGCCTTGGCCTTGAAGCGGTCGACGAAGGCCTGCAGGCGCTTGCGCTCGTCGGCCTGCCGCTTGGCGTGCTTGGCGTCGAGCATTTCGCGCATCGCGCGCTGTTCCTCGAACGAGGAATAGGTTCCCTTGTAAAGCGTCAGCCTGCCGCGATCGAGGTGCAGGATCTGGTCGACCGAGGTGTCGAGCAGGTCGCGGTCATGGCTGATGACGATGACGGTCCGCGGATAGTTGGCGAGGTGGTCTTCGAGCCACAGCGTGCCTTCGAGGTCGAGATAGTTGGTCGGCTCGTCCAGCAGCAAGAGATCAGGCGCCGCGAACAGCGTCGCCGCCAACGCCACCCGCATGCGCCAGCCGCCGGAGAATTCCGCGCACGGCCGCGCCTGGTCCGCAGTGGAAAACCCGAGGCCTGACAGGATCGCCGCGGCCCGGGCCGGCGCGGAATGCGCATCGATATCGACCAACCGGGTCTGGATCTCGGCGATCCGGTGCGGATCGTCGGCGGTTTCAGCCTCGCGAAGCAGCGCGTCGCGCTCCGAATCGGCCTTGAGCACGACATTGATCAGGCTCTCCGGGCCATCGGGCGCCTCCTGCGCCAGGCTGCCGATGCGCCAGCGCGGCGGTAGGGTGATGCTACCGGATTCGATCGGCAGATCGCCGCGGATCGCGTGAAACAGCGTCGATTTGCCGACGCCGTTGCGGCCGACGAAGCCGACGCGCGCCCCTGGCACGATCTGCACGCTGCTGTCGTCGATCAGAAGCCGCCCGGCAATCCGGATCGAGATATCGGTGATGGAAAGCATGCGGCGTTGTCACCGGAGCCGGCGTCAAACGCAACCTCTATATCGGTAAAATCAGCGCCCCCCGCAGGAGCTAGTGCAGCTCGTTGTCCCGGCGGCGAAATTCTTCCACGAGTTCGCGCAGACGCGGCGATAACTCGGTTTCAGGACGCATGCGTTGCTGAAGCCGTTCGCCGATCGCGTCGCAGATCGACACACACGTCCTGTGGTCGATTTGTTGGCGATCATCGTTGATTCGGGTATTCATCGGCATGCCTCGTGGCGAGTTCCACCTCGCAGTGCTCGCAAGGCTTTGAATGACAATTTGATGAATCAAGTCACAGCGGCGAAATTTGTTTCGCGGGCAATACTGCATGCCTTCTATCTGCGGGCGCGCCGAAATCAGGTCTTTGCTAAATGGTTCCCGAAAAAAAAGCCCCGGCGCGGCGGCCGGGGCGTCAGTCAGGGGGAAGGTCCAGTCAGGTCAGTAGCAGCGGTTCACCAGCCGCCAGCGCGGGCCCCAGGGGGTCGGAACCAGGCGCCGTACGTAGCAGCCGCCGTAATAGGCCGGGCCGCCGACGAGGACGCGCGGGCCCCAGCCCCAGCCGTGATGGTGATGCCAGCCGCCATGCCAGCCGCCATGGTGCCAGCCGTGGAAGGCCGAGGCCGATGTCGGCGCCAGCGCTGCCGCGCCAAGCGCAACGGCGGCCGCTGCAACAAGCGAGAATTTGCGAAACATGATCGTCTCCTCAAGGTTTCGGCGCGGCTGTCCGTGCCGTCGGTGAGATCGCCCCGTAAACGCCCCGGGACGCGGATGCAGGCCCGGTGTTCGATCGCCGGAAAGTCTAGGACGGCCAAGCTGAATGGAGACGTGACAGAGGTTACAGAATGGGTTCACCTCCGTGAAATTGCGGTAATCTTTGCCCCACGAGGGCGTGTACCTTCGCTCAACCACGCCAAAAAAGGGTGGGGAGGGCGCGTCACCGGGTCGCTTGCCGTCCCGGGATCGCGCCGATATAAGCCCCGCAACTCTCCAATCAGCTTTGCAAGGGACGTAAACAATGGCGATTGAACGCACTTTCTCGATCATCAAACCGGACGCGACCGAGCGCAATCTGACCGGCGCGGTCAATGCCCTGATCGAGAAGGCGGGCCTGCGGATCGTGGCCCAGAAGCGCATTCGCATGACCCGCGGCCAGGCGGAAACCTTCTATGCCGTCCACAAGGCGCGGCCGTTCTTCGGCGAGCTGGTCGAGTTCATGACCTCAGGCCCGGTGGTGGTGCAGGTGCTGGAAGGCGAAGGCGCGATCGCGAAATATCGCGACGTGATGGGCGCGACCGATCCGTCGAAGGCGGCGGAAGGCACGATCCGCAAGCTGCATGCGAAGTCGATCGGTGAGAATTCGGTGCACGGTTCGGATGCGCCGGAAACCGCCGCGATCGAGATCGCGCAATTCTTCTCGGGTAACGAGATCGTCGGCTGATCGATTGGGAGCGCGGCAGGCAAAATAGCCGCGCGCAACGGCCGCAGGGCCGTGGGGGAGGAACGCTGTGAACTGGCTGCTGCAAATTCTTGATCCGGCGACGATCACGGGGTTCTTCACCCAATTTCAGACCGAGGTGCAGCAACCTGCGTTCTGGGTTGCGCTCGGCAAGATCATGTGGATCAACATCCTCCTGTCGGGCGATAACGCGCTCGTCATCGCGATGGCGTGCCGCGGCTTGCCGCCGCGCCAGCGCTTCTGGGGCATGGTCCTCGGCGCCGGCGTCGCCGTTTTCCTGCGCATCATCTTCACCGGCATCGTCGTGACGTTGATGGCGCTGCCCTACCTCAAGCTGGTCGGCGGCCTCGCGCTGCTGGTAATCGCGGCAAAGCTGCTGGTTCCAGAACATGAGGACGAAAGCGACACGGAAGCGGCTGCGCATCTGTGGGCCGCCGTGCAGATCGTCGCGATCGCCGACATCGTGATGAGCCTCGACAACGTCATCGCGGTTGCCGCCGCCGCCAACGGCAGCATCCCGCTGCTCGTCATCGGCCTCGCCATCAGCGTTCCCCTGATCGTCGCGGGAGCCGCGTTGATCATGGCGCTGTTGACGCGAATTCCGGCGCTGGTGTGGGCCGGCGCCGGCCTGCTCGGCTGGATCGCCGGCGAGGTGATGGCGACCGATCCGGCGCTGCAGCCTCACCTGCATGCGTTCTTCAACGGTCCGGTCGGTGCGGGCCTCGATGGGGTCCTCAAGTCGCTCGGCATGGCGCCGCAATTCGCTAATAATGGCCACGGCGGCGAGGTGGTCCTCGGCATCATCGGCATCGTCGTGGTGCTGATCGCAGGATCGGTCTGGCGCAAGCGCAAGCTGCAGGGCGCCGAGCACTCCGCGACCGCCTAGGGCGCCGGTTCGTCCAACCGACCTCAAGCAGCGTATTCGCGCCCTCGCGGGCGCGTTTCGCATTTTCGTTGTCAGCTTGTCGTTATCAGCTCGGCGGCGCAGCTCGCCGAAACGCAAGCTGCTGCAGATTGCGGCTCAGAACGCCCGGCGCCGCGGCGGCGGACCGACTTGTGGGTGGCGTACACGGGCGAGGCGTTCGAAAATCACGATCCCGGCGGCACAAGCAACGAGACCTAGGATAGCCATCGCAAGAACAGTTTTGAGCATGGTTCGCTCCCGAAAATGCCGCACTCAAGACGTCAGACGAATCATGTTCCCGCAAGACGGGTGAACTACGGGACGGAGTATTTCGGGGAAAAAATTCGGACTGCGGCGGCAGAGAGGGAAACGGCGGATGCTCGCGCCGGGAGCCGCGTCGTGGCGGCCTATTGCCTTTGCGGCGACCCGGTTCCATACAACGCGACATGACCGAGCCGTTGCTGGGGCGCAGCATCAATCGCCTTGAAGACGAGCGCTTTGTGCGGGGGCGCGGGCGCTATGTTGCCGATCTTGCGGCGCCGAAAGCGCTTCATGGTGTCGTGATCCGCTCGCCGCATGCGCATGCGCGCATCCGTGCGATCAACGCCGATGCGGCGCGCCGAATGCCAGATGTCGCTGCCGTGCTGACGGGAGAGGATCTGGCTGCCGACTCTATCGGCCCGCTGCCCTGCGCGGTGACGCAGATCCCGATGACCACGCCCTTGGTGGTGCCGCCGTATCATGCGCTGGCGCGCGGCGCCGTTCGTTATGTCGGCGAGCCCGTCGGGTTCGTGGTCGCGGCCAACGCGGAGGCCGCGCGCGATGCCGCTGAGGCCGTGACTGTGGATTATGAGCCGTTGCCGCCGGTCGTCGCGATCGCGGAAGCAATCGACCCGAACGCGCCATCGGTCTGGCCGCAGGCCAGTGGCAACATCGCATTCCAGTTCAACCGCGGCGAGATCGGCCCGGTGGAGGCGGCCATCCGCGATGCCGCCCATGTCGTGCAATGCGAATTGGTCAACAATCGCGTCGTCGCGGCGCCGCTGGAGACGCGCGGCGCGCTCGGCGAGTTCGATGCCGCAACCGGCCGCCTGCATTTGACCGCCTCGGCCGCCGGCGCGCACGGCATTCGCAACCCGCTTGCCGACGATGTCTTCCACGTCAGTAGGGACAAGCTTCGCGTCAGCATTCCCGACGTCGGCGGCGGCTTCGGGATGAAGAACGTCGTCTATCCGGAATGGGTGCTGGTGCTGTGGGCGGCGCGCCGCCTCGGGCGTTCGGTAAAATGGATCGGGGATCGCAACGAGGATTTTGTCGGCTCCGCGCACGGTCGCGACAGCCTTGTGCGCGCCCGCCTTGCGCTCGACCGCGACGGCCGCTTCCTGGCGCTCGACACCAAAGTGTTCGCCAATCTCGGCGCCTACGTCTCGACGGTGGCGCCGGCCGTCCCGACCATGGCGATGGCAAGCGCGATGGGCGGCGTCTACGACATTCCGCTGATCGCATTCGAGAGCAGGGGCGTGTTCACCAACACGACGCCGGTCGACGCCTATCGCGGCGCCGGCAAGCCCGAGGCGAATTACCTGATCGAGCGCTGCATCGACATCGCGGCGGACCAGCTCGGCATCGATGCGCTAAAACTGCGCCGCAAGAACATCTTTCGCCGCTTTCCGCACGCCAGCGCGATGGGGCTTTCCGTGGAGCAGGGCAGCTTCAAACATGCGATCGACTCCGCGGTCGCGGCGGCGGACGGGTTCAAGGCGCGCCAGAAAAGCTCGCGTGCGCGGGGCGGGCTGCGCGGGCTCGGCTATGCCTGTTTTCTGGAGACGGCGCGCGGCATACCAAATGAGGTCGCGGAGGCGCGCATCCGCGAGGACGGCCTGATCGAGCTGAAGGTCGGCACGCATTCGAGCGGCCAGGGCCACGAGACCACCTACGCCCAGATCGCCGCCGACGCGCTTGGCTTGCCGTTACAGCGGTTCCGCTTCCACCAGGGCGACACCGACGAGCTCGATTCAGGCGGCGGCCATGGCGGCGCGCGCTCGATGCATCAGGGCGGCACGGCGCTGTTGATGGCGGCTGAAGGCGTGATCGAAAATGCGCGGCGGCTTGCCGCACGCCTTTTGCAGGCCGGCATGGATGCAGTTCAGTACGAGGCCGGCATGCTGCGCGTGGCCGCGACCGGACAGGAGATCAGCCTCGATGAGGTGGCCCGCGCCTCCTACCAGACGCCGGGCGACGACGTCGCGCCCGGCCTGACGCATCAGGCGACCCATCTGTGCGACCGCTATACTTTCCCGAATGGCTGCCACCTCGCAGAAGTCGAGATCGATCCTGAAACGGGCGCGGTGAAGCTCGATCGCTACGTCATCTTCGACGATTACGGCCGCTTGCTCGATCCGCGCCTGACGCTGGGGCAGGTCCATGGCGGCGTCGTGCAAGGCATCGGCCAGGCGCTGTTCGAGCAGGCGCTGTTCGATGAACAGACGGGCCAGATCCTGTCGGGCTCGCTGATGGACTACGCGCTGCCGCGCGCGGACGATCTGCCCGCGTTCGAGGGCGATCTGGCCCAGGATTTTCCCAGTAAGGCCAATCGCCTCGGCGTTAAGGGGAGCGGCCAGGCCGGCGCCATCGCCGCTCCCGCCACCATCATGAACGCAGTGATGAACGCGCTGGCGCCGCTCGGCGTGCGGCATCTCGACATGCCGGCAACGCCCGAGCGCATCTGGCAGGCGATCAGGACGGCACGGCGCGACGCGACGCATAGACGGCTGGCGTCAGCATTCCACTAGCTGATCGGCGGCTTGCCAGTGTTGACAGCCAATTGAGCATCGAACGCCCGCATGTAGGCGGGCCGCGCTTCACCGCGGGCGACATAGGCGGCGAGGTTTGGAAATTCGTCCAGGATGCCCGACGATCTCAGCCTGAGCAGCACCGACACCATCATCAGGTCGCCCGCAGTGAACGCGCCATCGAGCCAATCGGCCTCTCCGAGCCGAGCGGAAAGTTGCTTCAACCGGTCGCGGACGCGATCCGCGACCAGCGGCATACGCTCCTTTGCCCAGGGCTTGTCGCCCTCCAGCAGCTTCGCGTTGGCAAATTCGAGGATCGGCGGTTCCACCGTGTTGACCGCGGCGAACATCCATGTGATCGCGCGCGCCCGGGCATTGGCATCTTGCGGCAGCAGGCCGGGATAGCGTTCGGCGATATGGAATACGATCGCTCCCGTCTCGAACAGCGCGAGATCGCCTTCCTCATAGGTTGGAATCTGGCCGAAGGGATGAAGCGCCAGATGCGCCGGCGCCTTCATCGCATCGAACGAAACGAGACGAACCTCGTAAGCCTGCCCGACCTCTTCTAGCGCCCAGCGAACGCGCGTGTCGCGCGCCAGCCCCTTGCCTCCATCGGGTGAGCGTTCGAACGCGGTAATGGTGATGGTCATCGTGCGGCCTCCTGTTTCGCCGTCCCTGTGATTTTGCGGCCATCGTCCCTCGCTGAGGGCGGCGCGGACGACCTCTGGAATCGACTTCCAGCGTCGCGCTCGGAACGGATATGGTTGTGCAAGACTTGCGTCTGAAGCAAGGCATGGTCGTGCAACGGAACAACATGTCGTTGAGGACCAAGAGCGGCTATCATCTGCTCAGCAGATCGAGCGCGTGGGCAACGCACTCGTCCAAGCTGCGATGCGCTGTATCGATCATGAAGTGATCTCGATTCCATTCGTCGAAGGCACGAGCTGCAACTGCATCCCAACCGGGTAGGGCTAGTCCCACGACTTCGCTTGATCTTGTCTCAATTCTGCGACGGTGTTCGACAACATCGCTACACACGATTTCGAGCCAAACAATTTCGGCTCCAGCGCGTCGCGCCGCCGCTTCCCACCCGTCCCGTGCATCCTGACAATCGTTTACACAGTCCGCGACGATGCCTAGGCCGAGAGATAAGTTGTCGGCAGCGATTGCCTGGGCAGCTCGATAGCTCCAATCAAAGAGGTCGCTCGGTGCGGTACCCGATGCCCAGATGGCCTGATCCATCGAGTCGATGCGTAGCCAGATGGTACCTGAACGCTGCGCCAGATTCCGCGCTATGCTTGACTTGCCGACTCCCGGCAAGCCGGCCAGTGCGATGAGTCTTGCCATTGCAACCCCGATTTCTTGTCCCGTCGGAGTCCACGTTAGCTCAGCCTCAGCGCCATCTCCATGTCGACTATCATGCCTGCCAATGGACGAGCCCGCACCTAGTACAGCCGCATCGGCAGCGGCAACTGGACGTCGTGGTAGCGGCCCTCGTAGCGGTCGACGAAGTCCTGCAGGAAAAACGGGATATCGCGGAGCTGGAGATCGCAGCGTTGCCGCAGTTCGCGGGCGACGTCGGCAGAGACATCGCGACACCATCCTTCGGCGACATTGAAGGCAACGACTCGGATCGGGTCGGTGTACTGACCGGTGAGCAGATCGGTGACGACCGGCTCCAGCCCGGGTGTCTCCGAATTCACTTCTCCCCAGATCCGTCCGGATTCAAAAGAGTGGTGTTCGACGACATAGACATCGTGCTCGCCATCGTGAGGCACGATCGACGGAACCGAGCCAGCCATACGCATTACCAACTCCCGACTCCAGAACGGCGGATCAAGCTGGCTGCTTTCGATTTGTTCCTACCGGCGCGTTGCGCACGGTGAGCCGCATTGCGCGCAGGAACATTCGGGTGTGTTGAAGACTTCCTACAATGTCCTGTATCCGACACAGGAGGAATGCGCATGGCCGCGAACAGGCCCCGGCGAACGAAGACCGGCGCGAAGGAAGTCCAGGGAAACCCGGGCCGGGAAGAAGGCTGCGCGACGTTAAGGAATGCCTCCATGCCACGCTACTTTTTCAACGTGTATCACGAGAGGGCCGAGCTAGATGAGGAAGGGGAGGAGTTGCCCGACGTACAGGCGGCTTGGCGCGAGGCCACCGTGACGGCGGGGCAGATCATCCAGGATCTCGACGGAAGATTGCGGCCGGGCAGGGACTGGCGGATGGAAGTCACGGATGAATTCGCCAATCCGCTCTACGTCATCCACGTCCACGCCGATAGACGCATGTGAGAAGACAAAGCACTATTTCGGGCTTTCCAGCTCACGCGACGTCAACCAGCGCTCGATAGCGGCTGCGGACTCGGTCGAGACCGCCGCCGTCATCAGGCGGTCGCGTTCGCGTCCTGGCGGCAACGCCTCCGCCTTCTCGCGGGCGCGAAATGCAAGTTGCTTGAGACGCTCTTGAAGGGGAAGTGCGGGGCGGCTTCGGTTTCGCTTCTTTTTCATGGCTCGGTGTTCCTTTCCAACCGCGAGCCTTTCATGTTCTGGCGACAGCATCCTTAACCTTTGTTGGAACCGCTGTCGGACCGTGTTCGTTTTCTGCTCGAAGGCAGCACGTCATTTCGTAAGGAGGCAGGCCCGTGGATCGGGAAACGGTGTTGGCGAGCTTATTGCGGCGGCTCAATACCGTCTCGAAACTCGAACCAGGGGACGTTGACGCTATCCGTTCGCTCCCGGTCGCAGTTCGTCACTGGGAAGGCGGAAGAGCGATCGTATCGGAGGGCGAGCGTCCGAAGGAATGCTGCCTGATCATCGAAGGCTTTTGCATCCGCTCAAAGACGACCGTGCGGGGCGGGCGGCAGATCCTCTCAATTCATATTCCCGGTGAAGTGCCGGATCTGCAGAGCCTGCACCTGCACCAGATGGATCATGATCTCATCACGTTGGCGCCGTCGACGCTCGGTTTCATCAGCCATGCATCGTTGCGTGCCCTGACATATGCGCAGCCGAGCGTGACGGAGGCGCTGTGGCGCGACACCTTGATCGATGCCGCGATATTCCGGGAATGGATCGTCAATGTCGGGCAGCGGCCGGCGCCCGCCCGGCTGGTCCACGTCCTCCTCGAGCTTCGTCAGCGTCTTTCCATCGTCTCGGCGAGCCCTGAGGCCGCCGATTTCGAATTTCCGCTCACCCAGGAGCAGATCGGCGAGGCGCTGGGGATCACCCCCGTGCATGCAAACCGCATCATCAAGCAACTGCGTCAGGACGGCATCGTCGATGTCAGCAGGGGGCGCGCCCGCGTGCTCGACGAAACCAAGTTGACGGAGCTTGCGCAGTTTGACGACCGCTACCTTCACCAGGAGCCGTCCGTGTGAGGCTCCCGGTCATGCGCAATGTTCAGGCAGCGCCGCAACGCGTGCCGCGAATGGCGATTTTGTTCATGCGGCAGGAACAATTCGAGTTCGGGAAAATTGTGCAATATGTGTCAGGGATAGACACGTAAAACTCGAGCGGCTGCCGATGTCGTCGCCCAACGCGGCGCATTGGCAACCGCTTCCTTTTCACCGCCATCGTCATGAAGGATTTTGCCAACGCGTCGTTTCCGCCCGAGGTGATCTCGGTGATGGAGCAGGCGCTTGAGGCGACCATCGCCTCGCTGCCCGAGCCCGTCAGCGCCCATCATGTCCAATTCATCGCCGAGGCGATCCTGCGCGGCGCCCATAGCGGAGAGCGGGATCCGCTGATCCTGCAGCGGCTCGCATTGCTGGAATTGCAGCTTCTTTCGAGGTAGGAGGGCGGCGTCCTGATCGCGCTTGCGCGATCACTTCTTGCGCGCGCCGGCGGTCCGCTTCGATGTATTCAGCGCCACCGCCTCGCGAATGAGCGCCTTCAGCGCCTTTTCATTGATCTTGTCGCCCTCGTGGATATCGATCGCGCGGCGGGTATTGCCCTCCAGGCTGGAGTTGAACAGCCCTGACGGGTCCGCCAGCGAGGCGCCCTTGGCGAACGTCATCTTCACGACGGCCTTGTAGGTCTCGCCGGTGCAGATGATGCCGTCGTGCTCCCACACCGGAACGCCGCGCCACTTCCACTCCTCGACCACCTTAGGATCGGCCTGCTTGATGATGCCCCGGATGCGCGCGAGCGTCTCGCCGCGCCAGTCGGCCAATTCCTCGATCCTCGCATCGATATGTTCGGAGGGAGAGCCTGCGCCCTTGGCTTCCTTGGGGCTGCTCTTCTTCATGCCGGCTTTCTTCATGGCTAAAGTCGTTCCATTTACAATCGTTCGCCAGGCAATCGGCTGGCTTGCTGCACCCAGTTGACGAACTGAGCCTCGTTGAGAGCGCCCTCATGGATGTCGAGATAGCGCACTCCCTTCTGTTTGGATTCGCCCGAAGGAATAGGACGCAGCGACGTGCCGCGGAAGAACGTCACTTTGACGTACTTCGCAAAGCAATGATAGCTGAGGAACCAGCCGTCCTGATCCGGCGCGCCATAGAACGGCGAATTCCATTTCACCGCCTTGCGCACGCCGGGGACGGTATGCACGACGAGGGCATCGAGTTGCTGGCCGATGTCGCGCTTCCAGCCCGGCATCGCGGCGATGTAGGCCTGCACGGGTGCGTCGCCGTCCCCCTTGGCGATCTGGGGATTGCCGCCTGAGAGGAGCGTCGGCTTCGCAGCGCCCCGCTTCGCGGCGGCTTTCTTTGCGACTTTCGCCGACGTCTTCTTGGCCATTGCGATTCGCTCCTATCCGGCCGCGCCTCGCCCGCCACGTAACTTGGTGGCATACGGCAGCACGAACATGTACAGACCCGTGAACAGGAGCAAAAACAGCGGGAGCAGTGGCGAGTAAACGACCAAGGCCGGAGGTTCCCCCAATCCCATGGCGACGAAGTTGGCGATGACGGTCGCCGTAAAGGCGATCGACAGCCAGCGGTGGATTTGCCTGATACAATTGTTCCAGTTCAACAGTGCCTCCCTCGAAGGTGAGCCGCAGCATGGCGCAGCGGTTCAGTCCGCCCGCGCCACGAGTTCTTCCAGCTTTTCGAAGAACTGCTTCCAGCCAGCATGCGCGCCGCCATAGGCCTGCTTCTGATCCGGCCGGAAGCCGGTCTGCTCCATGCGCAGCAGGGTGCCCGTGCGCGTCGCCGTCAGCGTGAACGTCACCACGCTCTGCAGCGCGAAGGCCGGATCGTGATGGTTGAAATTCCAGGAATAGGATAGCGCCTTGTTCGGCTCGATGGCGAGAACCTCGCAGTCCAGCACGCCACCCCATTCGCCGCGCAGGTTGAAGCGGTGGCCAACCGTGGGCTTGAAGTCGTTCTTCATCAGCCATTCCTCCATCAGATGCGGCTGCGTCAGCGCGCGCCAGAGCTTCTCCGGCGGATGCGGCATCTCGCGTTCGACGACGACGGTTCGTGTTTCGGTCGCGGTATTGGTCATTGGTCCATCCGTTTGAGGAGATCTTCGATACTGTCGAAACGCTTCTCCCAGAAGCCGTGCATCTGGCTTGCCCAGTCGATCAGCGGGGCGAGGGCGCCGGCTTGCGCGCTGTAATGCGTCTGCCGGCCTTTGTGACGGTCGTGCACCAGCCCGGCCTGTTTGAGGACGCCGAGATGCTTCGAGACCGCCGGTTGCGAAATGCCGGCGCGGGCAGTTAGCGCCCCGACGGTCTGCTCACCCTCACGGCACAGGCGCTCGAAGATCGCCCGCCGCGTGGGGTCGGCGAGGGTTTTGAAAAGCACATCATGAGCGTTCGACATCGGCAATCGATAACCTGTGGGTTATGGATTGACGTATAGCTGGATGGTTATGGATTGGCAAGCAAAAATGCAGCCGCCTGCGTTGGCGTGAATGGGCTGTGAGCGTATGTCCGATGTCTTCGATCGCCGGGAGAAGGAGCCTATGGGGGACATCAGTCGCCAAGCCCATTGGGAGAATGTCTACACGACGAAACGCGAGGACGAGGTGAGCTGGTTTCAGCAAAGCCCGACGCCTTCGCTCGACCTGATCATGCAGGCGGAGCCGACATTGTCATCAGCCATCATCGATATCGGCGGCGGCGCCTCGCGATTGGTCGATAATCTTCTCGAACGCGGGTTTGAAGATATCACGGTGCTTGATCTGTCGGCCGCCGCGCTTGCTGCCGACAAGGTTCGCCTTGGTATCCGCGCCGAGCGGGTCAACTGGATCGTCGCTGACGTCACGAGTTGGCAGCCGGCGAGGGCCTACGAGATCTGGCACGACCGTGCCGCATTCCACTTTCTCACCGACGCCAGCGACCGCGCGGCCTACATCGCCCGTCTCGAGCGCGGGCTGAAGATCGGCGGACACGCCATCATCGCCACTTTCGCACCCGACGGTCCCGAAAAATGCAGCGGCCTGCCGGTCGCGCGCTACGACAGCGCGGGCCTGGCGCGGACGCTTGGCGCCGCGTTCAAGCTCATCCACACGCAGCGGCACGAGCATGCGACGCCATGGGGTGCGCGGCAGGCGTTTCAGTTCAGCATCTTCCGGCGCGAGAGCTGATCTGGCTTGCGAGCGCCCTAATGCGCCATGCCGCGGGCGACCTCGTAGCAGGCCTCCATGCAGCGGCGGCAGCTTTCCGCGCAGATGCGGCAGTGCTCGTGCATGGCGGCGTGCTTCTGGCACTCCTCCGCGCAAAGTTTGCAAGCGGCGGCGCAGACGCTGAGCATGCGACGCATCACCTCGTCATCGGAGCCGGTGCGGCGGGTCATGATGCGGCCGGTGATGTTGCAAATGTCGGCGCAATCGAGATCGAGGCGGATGCACTGGGTTAGTTCCTGCACCATGCGCTCCGACAGGCAGGCGTCGGCGCAGGACGTGCAGGTCTGGGCGCAGGAGTAGCATTCCTCGATGCAGCGGATGAGGGCGTCGTTGACCTGGCCCTGGACGGCCGGATGGGTGCCGATCATTTCGCGGGCGTGCATGGCGGGGCTCCTTGGCTGGAGGCCGCGGACAGGGCGGCCGCTAAGTCAAGCCGCGGGAAACGAAATTGTTCTGGTCCTTTGGTCAGAATGGATGGCGCGAGCTTGGATCAGGACTGATTGATCCACCGCAATGTGAGGTACCAGAGGCGGATTATGTTAACGAAGCCCGCGATTTCGTGATGGAACCTTACTTCCCATCGCGGGGCGAATTGTGCGAAAAGCGACCTGTGAAACGCTCGATCCACCTTTGCCGGCTGCTCGCGGTCTTCTTGATCGCAGGCCTCGTGTTTGCCCCGCTTACGGCGCGGGCGAATGTGGATTCGATGGCCTCGGTGGCGATGGCGGCGACGGCCGACGACGCGGCATCCATGTCCGCGGACATGCCGTGCTGTCCGGACAAATCAGTGCCTGTCGGCTGCGACCAGTGCCCGCTGATGGCGCTCTGCGTATCGCCGACGTTGCAGGCGCCGCCGGTGGCCAGTGTTGCCGAGCGCCGCCCGGTCATTCTGCAAAGGTTGCGTCCGGGTAGCGATCCGGAGGCGGAAAGCCTCGGCTATT
This sequence comes from Bradyrhizobium sp. CB3481, assembly GCF_029714305.1. Lineage (NCBI taxonomy): Bacteria > Pseudomonadati > Pseudomonadota > Alphaproteobacteria > Hyphomicrobiales > Nitrobacteraceae > Bradyrhizobium > Bradyrhizobium sp. CB3481. The sequence goes on along the minus strand of NZ_CP121647.1, from coordinate 4,626,363 downwards.
CACCCCCTCCCAGACCTCCCCGATCTCTGGACGTTTTGGCCTAACGCCAAAGCGCGCGGCGCTTCACAGCGTCCGCTCCGTGCTGCCACGGCAGTCAACCAGAGATCGAGGTTCTCACCATGACGTTAATTCAGTTTTCGCGCAGCCTGCGGGCCGCGCTGATCGGTGCTGCCCTGATGTGCGGCCCAACCGTCGCCTTGGCGGATATCAGGAACTATGAGTTCAAGCTCATCGAACCGACCGTCAGGACCGGTCCCGACAAGATCATTTCCGTGAAGCTGGTCGAGAGGATCACCGGCAAGCCGGTTCCTGACGCGGTGATCTTCGCCACGCGCCTGGATATGGCTCCGGATGGAATGCAGGAGATGGCTACCAAGCTCACTCCAGTGCCAGCAACGGAACCGGGCACCTACAGTTTCAAGGCCAATTTCAGCATGGCGGGCCGGTGGCAATTGTCGCTCGGGGCAAAAGTGCAGGGTGAAACCGGCACGGTCGAAAACAAGCTCGTTATTCAGGCCGACAAATGAAACGGTCAGCCCTGATCGTCATCGTGACCGCCGGCATTGCGGCGGCGGTCGGCGGAATTGTCGCGCGACCATTCCTTCTGTTGGGCGGAGAGCGGAGACAAGCCCACGTCGTGGCGCAAGCCCAACCGGTTGCCGCGATCTACTATCAGGATCCCGACAGCAAGCCATTCTATTCGCTGACGCCGAAGAAGATGCCTGATGGCCGCGACTACCGTGCTGTCCCCCCGGGCGCCGACGTCAGTTTTGACGATCCGCCGCAGGAAAGCGCGGCGGCTGCGCCGTCCGCCGAGCGCAAGATCAAGTACTACCGTAATCCGATGGGGCTGCCGGATGTTTCTCCGACTCCCAAGAAAGATACGATGGGAATGGATTACATCCCCGTCTACGAGGGCGAAGACAGCGACGACGGATCGGTCAAGCTCTCGCCCGGAAAGATCCAGCGCACCGGCGTCAAATCGGAGCCGGCGGCCCGGCGTCCGATCCGGACTGTTGTGCGGGCGCCGGGCGCGATTCAACTCGACGAGCGCCGAGTCTCCGTCATCGCGATGCGTGCGGAAACCTACCTGCAATCGGTCGCCGACGTTACGACCGGCACCTTCGTCAAGAAGGGGCAGCCTTTGATGCAGGTCTACAGCCCCGCAGTTTCCAGTGCGGCCGCCGAATATGTGACGACGTTGACGTCCAAGACCACGGCGGGCGAGCCCTCCTACGGACGTGGCTCGCGGCAGCGGTTGATGAATCTCGACGTGCCCGACGCGGTGATCAGCGCGATTGAACGGACGCGGATTGTTCCGGTGACGGTCGAGTGGTCGGCCCCGCGCGATGGCATCGTGCTGGAACGCAACGCGGTTCAGGGCATGCGAGCCCAACCAGGCGACGTGCTTTTCCGCGTCGCCGACACCTCGCTTGTTTGGGCGATGATCGACGTGGCCGAGCGCGACCTCGGCTTGCTTGCCGCCGGGCAGCCCGTGACCGTTCGGGCGCGCAGTTTCCCTTCGCGCGACTTCTCCGGAAAAATTGCGGTCGTCTATCCCCAGGTCAATCGCGAGACGCGGACAGCCCGCGTTCGAGTCGAGCTCGCCAATCCGGACCTTGCGCTGCTGCCTGATATGTATGTCGACGCCGATATCGATATCGGCGGCTCGCAATCCGTTTTGACGGTTCCTGACAGCTCCGTGCTCGATGCAGGCTCTCGCCAGGTCGTTCTGGTCGACAAGGGCGAGGGTCGGTTCGAGCCTCGCGACGTCACGATCGGCCGCCGGGGAGGTGGACTAATCGAAATCCGCAGCGGACTGCAAGACGGCGATCCCGTCGTCGTTTCCGCCAATTTTCTGATCGATGCGGAGAGTAATCTGAAGGCGGCTCTCAAGGGCTTTGCCGAGGGAGCGCAGCAATGATCGCCCGCCTGATTGCGTGGTCGGCCCGTAACCTGTTGCTGGTGCTGTTCGGCACCGGCTTCGCTGCCGCGGCCGGCCTCTATGCACTCATCCATCTGCCGCTCGACGCCATCCCGGACCTCTCAGACACGCAGGTGATCGTCTACACCGAGTATCCCGGTCAGGCGCCGCAGGTCATCGAGGATCAGGTCACCTATCCGCTGACGACGGCAATGCTGACGGTGCCGAAGTCGAAAGTGGTTCGCGGCTTCTCGTTCTTCGGTGTCTCGTTCGTCTACGTGATCTTCGAGGACGGCACCGACATCTATTGGGCGCGCTCGCGGGTGCTCGAATTCCTGAACGCCGCGACCTCGCGCATTCCCGCCGGCGTGACGCCGACCATCGGTCCCGATGCGACCGGCGTCGGCTGGGTTTACCAGTACGCCATCATCTCGAAGGAGCTGAACCTTTCCGACACGCGCACGATCCAGGACTGGAATCTGAAGTTCGCGCTTGCCAAGGCCGAAGGTGTCGCCGAAGTGGCGAGCGTCGGCGGCTTCGTCAAACAGTACAACGTGATCCTCGATCCGCAGCGCATGCGCGATCTCGGCATCACCATGCAGAAGATGCGCGAGGCGATCCGCGCCAGCAATGCCGATGTCGGCGGCCGCACTGTCGAACTGTCCGAATTCGAGTATGTGATCCGCGGCAAGGGCTATCTGAAGGGGATCAACGACCTCGGCAACGTCGTGCTGAAGGTCAACACCGGCACGCCCGTGCTGCTACGCGACGTCGCCCGGGTCGAGCTTGGCCCAGACGAGCGGCGCGGCATCACCGAGCTGAACGGGGAGGGCGAGGTGGCCAGCGGCATCGTGCTGCAACGCTTTGGCGTCAATGCGCTCGATGTGATCCAGAACGTCAAGAAGCGTTTTGTGGAAATCGCCAGCAGCCTGCCGAAATCGGTCGAGATCGTGCCGGTTTACGACCGCTCGAACCTGATCTATGCGGCCATCGATACGCTAAAGCATACCTTGTTTGAGGAAAGTGTCGTCGTTGCGCTGGTCTGCATCGTATTCCTGCTGCACTTCCGCAGTGCGCTGGTTGCGATTCTAATGCTGCCGGTCGGCATCTTGATGGCTTTCGGCGCGATGAAGCTGCTCAACATCGGCTCCAACATCATGAGCCTCGGCGGTATCGCGATTGCAATCGGCGCCATGGTGGACGCCGCGATCGTCATGATCGAGAATGCGCACAAGCATCTGGAGCGCGCCGAGCCGGGGCGGTCCCGCGTGCAGATCCTGATCGATGCCGCCTCTGAAGTCGGGCCGGCGCTGTTCTTCAGCCTATTGATCATCACCGTGTCGTTCATCCCGATTTTCACGCTGGAGTCGCAGGAAGGACGGCTGTTCAGTCCACTGGCCTTCACAAAGACCTTCGCCATGGCGGCTGCGGCGCTGCTTTCGGTGACACTGGTGCCGGCACTGATGGTGGTCTTTGTCCGCGGCAGAATCGTTCCCGAGCACAAGAACCCGATCAACCGTTTCCTGATCTGGATCTACCGTCCTGTCATCAAGAGCGTCTTGCGCGCCAAAACGTTGGTCGTCCTGCTTGCACTCGGAATTCTGGCCGTGAGCGTCTGGCCTGCCCGCCAGCTCGGCACCGAGTTCATGCCGAACCTGAACGAGGGCACGCTGCTTTACATGCCGACGACATTGCCGGGCATCTCGATCACCAAATCCGCCGAACTGATGCAGACCCAGGATCGGATCATCCGGTCGTTTCCGGAAGTCGCCTCCGTGTACGGCAAGGCAGGCCGCGCCGCGACCGCAACCGACCCAGCGCCATCGGAAATGTACGAGACCGTCGTCAACCTCAAACCGAAGCAGGAGTGGCGACCTGGCATGACGATCGACAGCCTGATTGCGGAAATGGATAAGGCGCTGCAATTTCCTGGCGTCTCCAACGCCTGGACCATGCCGATCAAGGCGCGCATCGACATGCTGTCGACCGGAATCCGCACCCCGATCGGGGTCAAGGTGATCGGTACGGATCTGGTCGAGATCGACAAGCTCGCCAAGCAGATAGAACAGGTCTTGAAAGCGGTGCCCGGCACCTCATCGGCCTACGCCGAGCGCGGCATCGGCGGCTACTATCTGGAGATCGCGCCGGACCGCGACGCGATGGCGCGCTACGGCATCATGGTCCAGGACGTCCAGGACACCATCGCAACGGCGCTGGGCGGGCAGACGGTCACGACGACGGTCGAGGGACGCCAGCGGTTCACCGTCAATATGCGCTATCCACGCGATCTCCGCGACAATCCGAAGGCGATTGCAAGCGACGTGCTGGTGCCGATGCCGGCCGGCGGCGCCGTCCCGCTCGGCGAGGTCGCCAAGGTGGCACCTGCAAGGGGGGCGACCTCAATCCGCACCGAGAACGGCCAATTGGCGACCTACATCTACGTCGACATCCGCGACCGCGATCTCGGCGGCTATGTCGCCGACGCCCAGCGCGCCGTGCAGGCCAGCATCCAGTTTCCGCCCGGCTATTACGTGATGTGGAGCGGCCAGTACGAATATCTCGAGCGCGCCACCGCAAGGCTCAAAATCGTCGTCCCCGCAACACTGCTCATCATCTTCCTGCTGCTCTATCTCAACTTCCGGTCCATCACCGAGACGATGATCGTGATGCTGTCGTTGCCGTTTGCGCTGGTCGGCGGGTTCTGGCTGATGTGGTGGCTCGGCTTCAATCTTTCCGTGGCGGTCGCGGTCGGCTTCATCGCGCTGGCCGGCGTAGCCGCCGAGACCGGCGTCGTGATGCTGATCTACCTGAACCAGGCGCTTGCCGAAATCAGCGCCCGCCGGCAGGTCGAGAAGCGACCGCTGACGAAGCGTGATCTCTACGACGCCATCATGGAAGGCGCGGTGGAGCGGGTGTGGCCGAAGATGATGACGGTGGTGGCCATTATGGCCGGGCTGCTCCCGATCATGTGGAGCAGCGGCACCGGCTCGGAGATCATGCAGCGCATCGCGGTGCCGATGATCGGTGGCATGATTTCATCGACCTTGCTGACGCTGATCGTGATCCCGGCGATTTTCGGCCTGGTGAAGGGTTTTGGGCTGAAGACCGACGACGATTCCGCGGCTGGGCCTCCGCATTCCACGCCGTCGTCCAGCCCACAGAAGAGGCCGATTCTAGAGCCAGCCCAATGATCCGGTGAGAAGTACGAGATTTTATTGGAGTCGATGCCGAAACGAGGAGGTTGGCGATGAACAGACTCTTTGTCATCGCGCTTTCGATGCTCGCATTGTTGTCTCCTGCCGTTGCCGGGTCGGGCGACACTGCGCGGGGCCAGCGGAATTTCCGCATCTGTGCGCCATGCCATTCGCTTGAGCCGGACCACAACATGACCGGGCCGAGCCTTGCCGGTCTGTGGGAACGGAAGGCCGGATCGTTGCCGAGTTTCGAACGCTACTCCGATGCTCTCAAATCGTCCGGCATCGTCTGGGACGACCGTTCGCTGGACGCCTGGTTGGCCGATCCCGATCGCATGGTGCCGGACAATGAAATGCCATTTAACGGCATCAAGGACCCGCAGCACCGCGCAGATCTGCTCGCCTTTCTGAAGGAAGCAACAAAGCCGGGAGGCGCGCCGCAAATGAGTGCTCAAGGGCCGATGGGAGGCATGGGCGGGATGATGGGCGGCGGCCGCGTTCCCAATTTGAAAAGCCCGGAGTCGAACATGCAGGTCAAGACGATCACCTACTGTCGCGATACCTATCGGGTGACCACGGCCGATGGCAAGACGCGCGCCTTTTGGGAGCGCAATCTGCGCCTGAAGACCGATTCCGGAAAAGATGGTCCGCAAAGCGGCGCACCAGCTCTCGTGCCCGCGGGGATGATGGATGACCGAGCCGACGTGATTTTTGCCGCGCCGGAAGAGGTCAGCAAAATGATCGATGCGCGATGCTGAGAAGGGCTGGCATTGGCCGTCGAGGGGAGCCACATACGATGCTCCGGGCAACCGTGGGTGTGTATCGATGGCATTCTATAGTGACATCATCCTGCCGAGACTCTGCGATCTCGCGATGCGAAACAAGCAATTGCAGCCGTATCGCGAGCGGGTGATCGGTGCGGCCGAAGGTCGCGTGCTCGAGATCGGGATCGGCTCTGGCCGGAACTTGCCCTTTTATCGTTCGCCGGTAACGGAGCTGCTGGCGCTGGAGCCATCTCCTCAGCTCACGGCGATGGCCCGTAACGCACCGCATCCGGGTGCCCCGGTCAACTTCATCGAAGCTTCGGCAGAGGCAATTCCGCTCGATGACCGAAGCATTGATACCGTCGTGACGACCTGGACCTTGTGCAGCATTCCGGATGCCGCCATGGCGCTCACCGAAATGCGCCGGGTGCTTCAGCCGGGCGGCAAGCTCCTGTTCGTGGAGCACGGCATGGCGCCGGACAGGAATGTGAGGCGATGGCAGGACTGGCTGACGCCAGCCTGGAAGCGCATCAGCGGCGGCTGTCACCTCAATCGACCCATTAGTGCGATGATCGAAGGTGCGGGCTTCCGGATTGACCGGGTGGAGACCGGCTATATGCCCGGACCGAAGGCGATGACCTTCATGTACGAAGGCAGCGCCCGGCCAAACTAGCTAACCAGGCTAAGCCGCCCGCACCTGACTGAGAAATGCGTCGACCTGCTCGCGCAGTTGCTGCGATTGCTGCGACAGGTTGCCGGCGGCGGTCTCGACCTGGCTTGCGGCGGTGCCGGTGGCTGCCGCGCCCTGCGTGACGCCGCCGACATTGGCGGAGACTTCCTGGGTGCCGGCTGCGGCTTGCTGGACATTGCGTGCAATCTCCTGGGTCGCCGCGCCCTGCTGCTCGACCGCAGAGGCAATGGTGGTTGCGATCTCGCTGATTTCACCGATCGTCTTGCTGATCGCTTCGATCGAAATGACCGATTTCTGCGTGGCGCCCTGGATCGCCGAGATCTGCGAGGCGATTTCCTCGGTGGCCTTCGACGTCTGCTCGGCGAGGCTCTTCACCTCCGCGGCGACGACGGCAAAGCCCCGGCCGCTGTCGCCGGCCCGCGCCGCTTCGATGGTGGCATTGAGCGCCAGCAGATTGGTCTGCGAAGCGATGTTGTTGATCAGCTTGATGATGTCGCCGATCCGCTGCGCCATCGCCGCAAGGCCCTGGATCTCCGCGTTGGTCCCTTGCGCTTCCTGCACGGCCTTTGCCGCGATGGCCGCCGACTGGGCAACCTGCCGGCTGATCTCGGTAACGGAAGCGGACAGTTCCTCGGTGGCGGTCGCCACAGTCTGAACGTTGCTCGAGGTTTCCTGCGCACCGGAGGCCACGGCCGATGCCTTGCTGGTGTTTTCGGTTGCGACAGCGGCCATCCGTTCGGCGGTGGCGCGCATCTCCACGATCGACGCGGCAACCGCATCGAGCACGCTAGTGGCATTGCGATCGAAGCCCTGCGTCAGCGTCTCCATTACCTGCTGGCGATGCTCTTTCTTCTGCTGTTCCGCCTGCTGTTCGGCGGCCAGTGCGTTCGCCCTGATGGCGTTGTCGCGGAAGACCGCGACGGAGCGCGCCATCTCGCCAATCTCGTCCGCCCGTGCGAGCGCTGGAACGTCGATCGACATGTCGCCGCCGGCAAGACGCCGCATGGCCGTCGTCATGGCGGTGACAGGGCGGATCACGCGCCGCGACAGGATCCATATCGATGCCGCGCTGACGGCGATGCCGAGCAAGGTGACAAGTGTGACCAGAATGAGCTGGGTGCGCGCCGCGGAGGCCTTGGCGGCTGCGTGGACATTGGTGACCTCGACCGCGGCATCCTTGATGTGGACGATGGATTCGAGCGCCGGATTTGACACATCGTACCATTGCTGGACCGTCATCGGATAGCTCGCGCCGGCCATGCCTGCCTTGTAGACCGTATCGGTTTGCGCCTTGAAACTGCCGAGGAAGTTCTGCTCGGCAGTGGCGGCCGCAGCGACCAGCGGCGGCGTCGCACCGGCGGTGAGATCGCGGATCGCCTGCCAGTTCGACTGCACATGGCCGCGCCAGCCTGCGATGTCGCGCTGTTGCTCGCCCGATAGTGCGCGGCTCGCCGAGATGTTGCCGGCATGAACGGCGCGCTCTCGGCCGGCATATTCGCGCATCAAAAAGGCGCTCTGCTTGACCATCGTAAGCTCGCCGACGATGGCATCTTCCTTGCTGATCTCGCGCGAGGCGACGGTCCAGAGCGATTGAATCCGGGTCAGAAAGTCCGAGACGGTCGGATACCAGGACTTCAGCAGTTCGGCATCGCGCTGCTCCTTGGCAGACTGAAGGGCGGAATCCGCGCTGCGGCGAAGCTGCTTGACGCGCTCATAGGCCTGCTGGACTTCGACAATCAGCTTCTTGCCCTCGGGCGTCGCGCTGGCAGCGATCTGCTGGAGTGCCGGGGCCAGCGCAGCGTCGCCCTGCGAACGGCGCTTCTGGATCAATTCGCGCGTTTCACCAGTCGCGGCGGCTGGGGCCTGAAGAGCGGTGTTGGTCTGCCCGCGTTCGAGCTGAATGCTTTCCAATCCCTTGAGCAGGTGATCGGCGTTGGCGTTCACCTCGGCGACGCGGACAGCCACGGCATGGCTCTGCCATGCATCCTTTCCGGCAATGGCGCAGGAGATCAGCACGAGTGCCGCGAGCACCGCGACGATGATGGCGAGGGTGGTCTTGACGGTGACGCCCGAAAGGGCTTCGTGCTTCGAACGCATGGGAAACCTTCCGGTGGGGGCCCCTGATCACGGCCGCTTCGTTATTACCAACCGGCCGTTACCAGCCCGCTAACCGGAACGTCGAGTTGTAGGAGCAAGGCTCTGTTTTCTAAGCCTTTTCCGCAGTTTGTGATAATCGTTCGGACGTGTCGCGTCCTTTAAGTTGCAGGCGCGATGACGGCAGCAACCTGCTGCAAGCTTGTGACGCCTTTCACCATTGTTCTGGATGAGATCAGATAGGCTTGGTTTGCGATCCTTTTGACACACCGGGAGGAACACATGCCAGATCCTGCAAGAAATCATGCGGTGGTGATTGGCGCGGGCATGGCCGGTCTTACGGCGGCTCAGGCGCTCTCCAGGCATTTCCGAAAGGTGACGGTCATCGAGCGGGACACGCTTCCCGCCGAGGCGGCGCCGCGACGAGGGACCCCGCAGTGCCAGCATGCCCACATGCTGCTTGCCGGCGGACTGCAGGCTCTACAGAGGCTGTTTCCTGGATTTGAGAAGGATCTGGCGGATGCCGGCGCCGTGAAGGTTCGCACCGGGAAGGACATCCGGTTCGAGCGCCCCGGGTTCGACCCATTTCCCATTCGCGATCTTGGCTTCGATATTTTCAGCATGTCGCGCCCACTGCTCGAAGCCGTCACGAGAGGGCGCGTTCTCCAAACCCCGAATATCGGCATTTGCATGCGCTCCCGCGTGACCAAGCTTGTCGCGTCGCGTGACACGATGCGGGTCGAGGCGGCCCATTATGAAAGCGATGATGGTCCTGCTGTGACGGTGGAAGCCGATCTGGTCGTTGAAGCGTCCGGCCGCTGCGGCCTGACGCTTCAACTGCTCGACGAGCTTTCTCTGCAGAAGCCCGACGAAACCGAGATCGGCATTGATCAGGCCTATGCGAGCACCATTGTCGAGCGGCTTGATCACAATGCCGAGTGGCTGGGCAACATCACCCTGCCATCCGCGCCGGCCAGCAGCCGCGGCGCATTCCTGTTTCCGATCGAAAAGCAGCGATGGCTGCTTTCCATCGGGGGCAATCATGGCGACGCGCCGCCCGGCGACCGCGCGGGCTTCATGGATTTCGTCAAGAGCCTTCGCACCCCGACCATCTACGATGCGGTCAGGGATGCGCGACCGCTCACCGATATCGTTCGCTATCAATTGCCTTGCAGCACGCGCCGGCATTTCGAGCGCCTTGAATCTTTCCCGGAGGGCCTGCTCGTGACGGGGGATGCGCTCTGCCGCTTCAATCCGGTGTTTGGTCAGGGCATGAGCGTGGCAGCGCAGGAAGCCGTGATACTGGACCGGCTGCTAACGGAAGATGTCCCGATGCAGCGCCTGGCGCGCGACTTCTTCGCCGCCATCCAGGACACCATCGCGACGCCATGGGGCGTTGCCGTCAACGATTTCGTCTATCCCGCCACGCGCGGCGCTCGCCCCCCTGATCTTGCCCAGCGCCTGCAATACGGCGCGGCCTTGACCAAACTTGCCGCTGATGATCCCGAGGTGCACCGGTTGACGGTGGAAGTCTCGCAACTGCTCAAGCCGCAGGCGGCGCTGCGGGAGCAGAAGTTGGCGGCACGCGTGATGTCGCTGATATAGTTGACAGTGCAGGGAGGCCGCGATGGACTTTTTCACTGTCCGAAACGGAGCGACGGAGCTCAATGTGGCCGTCAGCGGCTCGGGTCCGCTGATCGTCTGTGTCCATGGGTTTCCGGAACTCTGGTATTCCTGGCGGCATCAGATGACGTACTTCGCGGCGCGGGGCTTTCGAGTGGCTGCGCTTGATGCGCGCGGCTACGGGCGAAGCTCGAAGCCGCAGGAAGTCTCCGCCTATACGCTGCGTCAGCTTGCCTCCGACGTGGTTGCCGTGATCGATCATGTGGGCGATGGCCCGGCGATTTTGTTCGGCCATGACTGGGGCGCGCCGATCGTCTGGCACACGGCGCTGCTTCATCCGGACAAGATCAGCGCCGTGGCCGGTCTCAGCGTGCCGTTCCGTCCCCGCGGACCCGCGCCTTTCATCGAGCTGGCGCGATCCCTGTACAAGGGGCGCTTTTTCTACCAGATCTACTTCCAGCAAGAGGGCGTCGCGGAGGCTGAACTGGAAGCTGATATCGCGGGCACCCTGCGCAAGGTCTATTTCGCGCTATCCGGGCAAGCGCCCCACAACCAATGGCTGGAGCCGAAACCGCCGGAGGCAAGGCTGCTGGATGGGCTGGTCGATCCGCAGCCATTTCCGGCTTGGATGAGCGAGAGCGATCTGGCAGTTTATGTCGACGCCTTCAAGGCCGGCGGCTTTCGCGGCCCGCTCAACCGCTACCGCGCGCAGACCATCGATTTCGCCGATCTCGCCGAATTAAGCGGACGCGGCATCACGCAGCCGTCGGCCTTCGTCGCCGGAGAGCGCGACCCCGTGCGCGCCTTCATTCCAGGCATGGACCTCTACGCCGACCCCGGAATCGCCTGCTCTGATTTCCGCGGCTCTACCATCATCCCTGCGATCGGGCATTGGGTACAGCAGGAAGCACCACAAGAGACCAACGCGGCGCTCGAAGCGTTCGTCCGCGGGCTGTAGGGTGAACCTCCCGTTGATGAGAACAGCCCGGCTTTGGCGCACGCTTGCTCATTTTGATTGATAGCCTCTTCAAAAAGCCGCTGGCCGATCCGACTTACCGTCTGTGGAGCGCGGAGACTAAGCCAGCCCTAAGCCGCCATCGACGGCGAGAACCTGGCCCGTCAGCCATTGCGAGGCGGGGCCCGCAAGCTGGACAATCCATTCCGCGATGTCGTCGGGAACGCCGCGCCGACCGAGCGGAATCCGTGCGCGCTCGTCTTCCTTGACGGCTTCGGCCTGTTCCGCGGATAGGCCCATCATCCCGGTCAAGGCGCCGGATTCCGTGGGCCCGGCCGCGACCGCATTCACCCTTATTCCGAGCGGCGCGAGTTCTAGCGCCCAGCAGCGGGTCAGGTGTTCCAGCGCCGCCTTGCTGGCGGCGTAGTGGGATAGTCCCGCCGCCGGCCGGTGACCGAAGGTCGAGGAGATGTTGATGATGGTGCCCTGAGTCGCCTTCAGATGAGGAAGGGCGGCGCGGGCCAGCAGGCTCGGACCGAGCACATTGACGGAAAAGATGTCTGTGATCCGATCGGCTGTCGCATCCGATAACGGAAGGATGGCGCCCGCGCCGGCGTTGTTGACGAGTGCATCCACTCGGCCCCAGTTGTCGACCGCCGTGGCGATGGTCCGCCTGGCGTCTTCAGCAGAGGCGGTATCCGCAACGATGCCCGCGATATTTTGATGCTCCGCCACCGTTTGCTCGACGGGGCCGGCGCGGCGGCCGGTGATGAGCACCTTGTCGCCCTGGTTGGCGAAACGGAGCGCGGCCGCCCGACCGATGCCGGAGCTGCCGCCCGTTATGATCATGACTTTTTCGTTCTGCATGTTCGTTCGACTCATCTGTAAAGTTCGAAGTTGGTGAAAGCGGGCATAAACGACCGCTTCGGTTTCAGCGCCGGTGGTTGCGAGGTATTGAACCAGGGCGCGAATTCATACGCGCCCTGGTTCGGCCTTAACCCAACGAGCGGTCAGTAGTCCCAGAACACCGGTACGAAACGGAAGGCGTCGCCGTCGGCCGCCACCCGGCCGATGGACGGGAACGGCAGGTGAGTGGCCACCAGCATCTCGCCGCTCTTAGCCAGCTCCCGCAAAAGACGGACCCGAACGCGCGCCGCCTCTTCGGGGTCGTGCTCGAAACCGTTGTGCCAGTCGGAATGCTCGAACCCGACAGTAAAGACGGCGTCGCCGGCGAACGTCAGTCCGTCGCCGCCGGACGCCACGCGGACCACGCTGTGCCCGGGGGTGTGACCGCCGGTGCGACGGGCGACCACGCCCGGCGCAATCTCGTGCTCCTCATCGAACGTCCGCAGGTTGCTCCCGTACTCGCTCGCGAACCGCTTGGCGGCCGACCGAAGCGCATCCGGGAAACCCTGCGGCATGGAGGTGTGGGAGAAATCGGGCGCCTCCCAGAACTTGACCTCGGCGGCCGCCACGTGGATCCGCAGGTCTTTGCGCAGTCGCTCCTTCACCCCCTCGACGAGCAGCCCGCCAATGTGGTCCATGTGCATGTGGGTCAGCACCAGGTCGGTCACGGACGAAAGATCGATGCCGGCGGCCTCCAGTCGCTTGATCAACTGGCCGGCCCGCGGCAAGTTCAAGTCCGGATCGGACCCCAGTCCAGCGTCAATGAGGATGGTCTTGCCGCCGCTACGCACCACGACCACGTTCAGTGCCCAGTCGAATGCGTCCTGCGGCAGGAACATGTCTTTCAGCCAGGCCGCGCGGTCGGCCGGGTCGGCGTTGTGTCCCAACATTTGGGTTGGGAGCGGCAGCACGCCATCGCTGACCACCAGCACGTCAATGTCGCCGACCTTCAGCGCGTAGCGCGACGGAACGAGCTCTTCGGGTCCCGATGTAACGGGGTATGAGGTATTATGCAGGTTCATGTTCGTCTCCTGTTTCATGGCAAAGGCGCTTGGTTGGTCTTGGTTCTGGCTGGTCTTGGTTGAGCAGGCCGCGCAGCCAGGAGCGCGGCCGCCATCGCTTGGGGCGTCTAGAGGTTGGTCACGCGCTCCGGATCGGCCGACGCGAGCGCCGCGGCGCGCTCGGCGCGGGGCGGGTAGATCCAGACAGTATTGATCTCCTGCTTGGTCTTCTTGGCGACGTCGCCGACCATCTCGACCTTGTGCTCCCAGCCGCGCGTGAACAGAGCGCCGGCTTCGCCGAGGTCGAGGCAGGTGACGTAGGCCTTCTGGTGATACGGCCTGGTCGGAACGCCCAGGAGTTCGGCGACGGCATTGTTGCCGGCAAAGGCGCCCATCCGCGTGGCGTGCTGACACGACATCAGCGCGTAGTTGCCTTCGTCGTCGCATGCGGCCCGCGCAGCATCGCCGGTGGCGAAGACACCGGCGACACTCGGCACGCGCAGATCGCGATCCACCAGCAGCCGGCCGAAATTGTCGCGCTCGGCCGGAATCTGCGCCGTCAACGGCGCGGCGCGAATGCCGGCCGCCCAGACCACTGTCTCGGTATCGATGTGTTCGCCGGTCGACAGGGTGACGCCGGATTTGTCGAGCGAGGCGACGCCAGCCCCGAGCCGGGTCTCTACGCCGAGCTTGCGCAACGCTTCCTCGATCACTGGCCGAGGGCCTTCGCCCATGTCGGGAGCGATCGCACTGTTGCGGTCGACGATGATCACGCGCGTCTTGGCGTCCCTGCCAAGGATTTCGCGCAAGCGCCCGGGCAGCTCGGTTGCTGCCTCGATGCCGGTGAAGCCGCCGCCGGCCACGACGACCGTATCGCGCCCGTTGATGGCCGGCCGGTCGGCCAGGCTGTGTAGATGCTTGTCGAGCGCGATTGCGTCATCGAGCGAGTCGACGCTGAAGCCGTGCTCGGCAAGGCCCGGAATGTTGGGGCGGAACAGGCGGCTGCCGGTGGCCACCACGAGACGGTCGTAGGACAGAGTCTTTCGCGGGCCCTTTGGAGTCGTGATCTGCACCGTTCGAGCATCGGTGTTGATCGTCTCGGCACTGCCCTGGATGTAGTCGACGTCGATCGCCTTGAGGACGTCAAGCAGCGGCGCGGTCAGGGTTTCCGGCTTCGGCTCATAGAGCCGCGGACGGACCACCAGCGTCGGCTCCGGTGCGATCAGTGCGATTTCGAGATCGTCAGGCGAAACGCCCTGAATGTCGCGCAACCGGGCGGAGGAAAGGGCGGCGTACATGCCGGCAAAGCCGGCGCCTATGATGACTAGTCGCATGTGGTTTGCTCCTGGTTTTGAGTGTTTTCGATGAAAAGACGTAAGCGAAGGCGCTAGGCCGCGATGAACGAGAGCAGCTCAGCGTTGATGAGGTCGGCATGGGTCGTGCACATACCGTGCGGCAGCCCCTCGTAGATTTTGAGAGTGCTGCGCTTCAGCAGCTTCGCCGACAGCGGCGCAGAATTGGCGACGGGCACGATCTGGTCGTCGTCACCGTGCAGGACGAGCGTGGGCACAATGATGCTCTTCAGGTCCTCGGTGAAGTCCGTTTCCGAGAACGCCTTGATCCCATCATAGTGCGCGTTGGCGCCGCCCATCATGCCTTGGCGCCACCAATTCCAGATGATTGCTTCCGATGCCTTGGCGCCCGGACGGTTGTAGCCGTAGAACGGGCCGCTGGCGAAATCGAGATAGAACTGCGATCTGCTGGCGGCGAGCTGCTTGCGTAGGCCGTCGAGCACTTCGATCGGCAGGCCGCCAGGATTGGCTTCCGTCTTCAGCATCAGCGGCGGCACGGCGCCGATCAGGACCAGCTTGGCCACGCGGCCCCTGCCATGCCGCGCGACGTAGCGCGTGGCCTCGCCGCCGCCGGTGGAATGGCCGACATGAATGGCGTTGCGCAGATCGAGATGCTCGACGACCGCGGCGACGTCGGCTGCGTAGTGATCCATGTCGTGGCCATCGCTCACCTGGCTTGAGCGACCGTGACCGCGGCGATCATGGGCGACGACGCGATAGCCCTTGCCGACGAAGAAGAGCATCTGATTCTCCCAGTCGTCGGAGCTCAGCGGCCAGCCGTGGTGAAAGACGATGGGCTGGGCGGCTTTCGGTCCCCAGTCCTTGTAGAAGATCTGTACGCCGTCCTTGGTGGTGACGGAGGTCATAGGATCAGTCCGTTGAGCGGGGATTGTCGAAGAGTCGTTTTCCTTGCCGGTCGCCGAAGAGGAGCGGACGGTGAGCGAAGTTGCGTAAATGAGCGCGCTTGCGAGCACTTTCCGGCGCGAAGTAGTTGCAAGCTGGCTGATGGATTTGTTCCTGACCATTTTCTTGTCTTCCCTGGTGTTGGCGAATGCTCCGTGATGTCTTAGCGAACCAGTCCTGCGGCTGCGCCACCGCGATTGCTGTCATCGCAGAGCGATTGCTGTTACCGAAAGCGTCGTCGCCAATCGCTCGGGGTTTCTCCGGTCAGCCGCCTGAACGCCGCAGCGAAGGCAGTCTGGGAGGCATAACCAAGCGCGGCGGCGACCGACACGACCGACGCGTCGGTGTCGCGCAGCATGTTCATGGCCTGCTCGAGTCGGTGCTGGCGCAGCCAGGCATGCGGCGAAAGCCCGGTGCTTTCCTTGAAGGCACGGCAGAAGTGGAAGCGCGACAGTCCGACATCCGAAGCCAGCGCCGCAAGGGACACGTCCGCATCGATGTCCGAGCGCAAGCGTTCGACGGCGCGGCGCAGCGCGGTGGGCGAGAGGCCCCCCATGGTCGGCTGGAAAGTGGTTGGCGAGCTGGTGTGCGCAGCGAGGAGGCGCGTGGCCAGAAGATCCGTTAGCTGCTGCCTGAACAGAGCGTCCAGGGCCTCACTGCCCTCAAGCACATCCGCCGCACTCAGGAGTAATCGAGATGTAATGAGATCAGGATGTCCCGTTCTTTCCAGCAGATCGCTGGGAGCGGCCATGCCGGCTTCACCGGCAACACGCTCGAGCGTTCTGTACGGAAGGTAGAGTTGAACGACATCCATGGGCTGGTGAATGTCCCACCGGGAGGTCGAGCCGGCTGGGATGACCGTCACAACCCCGGGACGCGCCGTCGTAATCGCTGCTGATTTACCGGTGCGCCGCTCCAGCCGCTGTGAGCCGGCAGGGTAAGTCATAATGACGTGATCAGCCATCGGCTCGACGACGTCGTGCAGGGGATCATGCTTCCAATAGGCGATCGCGCCACTGGACGGATCGGAAGCCATGCGAAGTGGCGCGGTCTTGAGCACGCGTGCCATCTCCACATCGGCAGGACGCCCATCGGCAATCGGCGAGTTGCTCTGGCGCGCCTCAGACGCGGCCGGGGGATCTTCCGAAGGATCGCGCAAGATCGGCTTGCTCATGGTTTGTGCTCGTGTTGGGGGGCGGGGCACGGTATGACGAGCAAGCTCCCGCTAGTCGTCATGATCCGGAATGGTCAGATTCCTTTCGTCGCTATCCACGACGAAACGGCAAGCAGACGCGCTGGCCCTGTCTTGCTGGCGATGCGCCGGGCGTTGTGAGTATCGATTTGTGGGCCTTGGTCGTGCCCGTCACTGGCGGAGCCCGGCCAGCCAGTCCTCGAAACGCACGGCGCCGAGCCGGGGATTCTGGCCCGGCGTGAGAGACCGATCGTCCAGTTCTGCTCCGAAATAGCGAGCATGGATGTCGGCGACGACCTTGCGCGGGTCCTTTGTCGCGGTCAGATATTGCCGGGCGAAGTCATCGAGACTGAACGGTTCCGGTCCGGCCAGCTCAACGATGCCGTTGACTGGAACGCCGAGCGTGACGTCGGCCAGGGCGGCAGCGACGTCGTCCGAAGCCACGGGCTGAAACAGGGCAGGCGACAGCCTGACGATTTGTCCATCAGCAGAAGAATCGATGATGCCGCCGACGAACTCGAAGAACTGGGTCGCGCGCAGAATCGTGTAGGAAATCTTCGAGGCCTTGATCAGGCTTTCCTGCACCAGCTTGGCGCGGAAGTAACCGTTTTCCGAAAGGCGGTCGACCCCGACAACGGACAGCGCTACATGATGGCGTACGGAGGCGGCGGCCTCGGCGGCGAGAAGATTGCGGCCTGACGTTTCGAAGAATTTCAGAACCGCGCGGTCCTCGAAGGAGGGCGAATTTGTAACATCGACGACAATCTCGGCGCCCGAAAGCGCCCTGTCGAGACCCTCGCCGGTGATCGTGTTGACACCCGTACTGGGAGATGCCGCGATCACCTCGTGGCTTTTCTGACGGAGCTTGCTCGCGAGCTTCGTTCCGATGAGCCCGGTACCGCCAATAATAACAATCTTCATGACTTTCCCTCGACTTTCGGGCCACCGATGGCCTTGCTTGTGAAAGCGAGGGGAGATTGCGCCCAAGCTGGCCGAAAAGCCTTGCAGCCATGTTGGATTGCGATTGGATTTACCTTGGAAACTTGTCCAAGCGGCGCGCGGAAGCGCCAATTTCATTTGAGGATTATTGTCTGACGCCGGCAGGCGAGAACTCAAAGACGATTCAGACGCATCCCGGTTGGACCGCGGCTTTTCGATCTTCTGATCTTTCGGGGGCGTAGAAGCAGGAGCAAGCTGTTACTCCGGCAATCCCGCTCTTCGCAGGCCTTCCGCGGCTACTGCGAAATCCTTCGGTTGGACCAGCAGCCAGTCATCGAGCTTGCCAATGCGCAGCGTGGGATCGAGCCGACGCACGTGGTGCATGGCTTGTCGCGCTTCTTCCTCCCGGCCTGCCAGCGCATGGCTTGCGGCCATAAAGGCCGCTACCCGCAGCACGTTCGGTACCTCCCGCCATGCCATCTCTAAACAGGCGACAGCCGCATCAAATCGCCCGGAATACAAATGTCCCATTGCGATTCCGGTCTGCATTTGAAATGTCTCCGGATCGAGCGGACTGAGGCGCATGGCACGCGTGAAATATTCGATCGCACTATCATGTCTGCCAAGGGAAATTCGCTGGTACCCGCCGAGGTACCAGATCGTCGAGAGATTGGGATTGAGCACCATGGCCCTATCGACATAGGTGACGCAACTTTCGAGGTCACCGCCAAAATGAGGCCATGCGTGGCCGCCTCTGGTCAGAGCGACCGCGTCATTCTTTCCCAGCGTCACGGCGTGTCGGCACAATCGCGCGGCCTCGTTGCCGTCTGCTTCGCGATCGTCGAGCCAACGATTCATCTTGCGCCAGTAGTAGCACCACGCCGCCATTCCATACGCGGAGGCGAACTCCGCATCGAGCTCGATCGCCTTGTAGAATAGCGGCAATGCCTCATCGAGGCCGGCCCTGCTCGCAAGGTGAAACTTGGTCAATCCACGCAAGTAATAGTCATAGGCGTGGAGGCTTTCGGTCGGCTTTCGGCTCGCACGCTCGATTTCGGCAAGCTCAAGCTGCGGCGCGATCGCACTAACGACGCCTGCGGCGACCGTGTCCTGCAGCTCAAAGATGTCGTCGAGGGTGCCTTCGAAACGCTCGGCCCAGAGATGCACGCCATTGGTCGCATCAATGAGTTGCCCGGTAATGCGCACCCTTGTCGCCGCCTTGCGCACGCTGCCTTCAAGCACATATCGCACGCCCAATTCGCGCCCCACCTGTCGGACATCCACGGCCCGGCCTTTGTATGTGAAGCTCGAATTCCGGGCGATAACGAACAGCCAGCGTATCCGCGACAAGGCCAGGATGATGTCCTCAACAACACCATCGGCGAAGTACTCCTGCTCGGGATCACCGCTCAGGTTCTGAAACGGCAGGATGGCAATCGAGGGCTTGTCAGGAAGAGACGGCTCCTGGCGCTCATTCGAGTTAGCCTGCTCCGCGTTTCGGATGACGGCGCTATCGGGGCTTCTTGCCTCAACCTCGCCCACGAACCGGAGGCCCTTGCGGGCAATCGTTCGGATCAGGCGCTGTTCCTGGCCGCTATCGCCGATCGCTTTGCGCACCGCGTTGATATGGCTGGTGAGCGTTGATTCAGAGACGATGCGCCCGCTCCACACAGTGTCCAGCAGTTCATCCCTGGTGACGACGCGGTCGCGGGCTTGCACCAGGTAGACCAGCAGGTCGAACACCCTTGGGCCAATTGCAATTGCGGCCGAGCCGCGGGTGAGCTCCCGCCGATTAAGGTCGAGTACGTAGTCGGCAAACAGGAACTGCACCTTGGGCCCTTTGGTCGCATGCACCGGTGGCGAGCACTGCGGCATAGCGCCAAAGCACCACCGCCGGCAAGTCAAGGCATTGAGAGCACGTTGACAATCGGAAATATATCTAGATTTCTTGAAGCGGCACGATTCGCTTTCGGTCCTGCGATCGGGCCACACGGCAAATGGGCTTCTCCTCTGAATTTATGGGTTCACGCCCTAGCAGGCGGTGCCGGTCGTTCTCAGCTTCGAACGATCGAGCCGGCGCGGCCGACGAGCCGCGCCAGTTGCTTGAAGCGGCTGCCGACGCGGTCGGCGACGAGATCGACCATGCGGTGCTCGAACACCAGCATCAGCTTGCGGCCGCGGGTGCGGAAATGCGTCGCCGGCAAGACGCCAGTGCGTGCGGCCGAGATCAGGTGTGCGACACGGAACGCGGCGCCGAGAAGGCGGGCACGCTCGTCCATCGCCGGAGTCAGCAGCTCGCGGATGTGTTCCGGCGGCTCGTTCTCTTCGCTGAGACCGGCATAGCGATAGAACACCGACAGCGCGACAAAGGCGCGGCCCTGATGGCTGATCGAGCCGAAATTGCCGTTGGTGATCAGGCTCAGCGTTTCCTCGCCGCGGTGGTCGGGATGCACACGCCAGCCGATATCGGAGAGCAGGCAGGCGGCGTGGCGCAGGCGGCGGTCTTCCTCGGTCTCGCGCAGCCTCACGACGCGCACCAGGCGATCGGTCCAGGCCACCAGTTCCTCGGCATGGCGCGCCGAGCGCGACAATAACCCGTTCAGGGTTTGCGCGGCGCAGATGAATCCATCCTTGGCGCGCTCCTTTGGCAGGAGCATCTCGTAAAGCAGGCCTTCGCGCACGCCGAAGGTCGAGAACACGATTTCCTTGGGACGGCCGATGCGGATGATGTATTCGAGCACCAGCGCGGCATAGGTCAGTAGCGGGCGCCGGGCATCCGCAACCACTTCGATGTCAGCGAGCATGTTGGCGGCGGCAAGCCGGCGCAGACGTCTGGCGAAATCGAGCGCGTCGGAAGCCGGTATCGAATAGCCGTGCATCACGCGCAGCGGATAACCGCTCTGCACGATGTGGATGCGCGCCAGCGCGCGCCAGGTGCCGCCGACCGCATAGAAGGTGCGACCACTGCCGGCCTTGAGTTGGGCGACGCCGGACAGCGCGTCGCGAACGATGCGCTCGGCGCGCTTCAAGGATTTGTCCGAGAGGTCCTGCAGCGCCAGGCTTCCGAGCGGCAGCGTGACGCCGCTGTGGACGCGGGTGTTCTGCACGTCGATCAGTTCGAGTGAACCGCCGCCGAGGTCGCCGACAATGCCGTTGGGATTGTGGATGCCGGAGACGACGCCGAGCGCGGATAGTTTGGCCTCGCGTGGTCCCGACAGGATCTGAATGCGCGCGCCGCAGATGCGCTCGGCCTTGGCGATGAAGTCCGGGCCGTTCTTGGCGTCGCGGCAGGCGGCGGTCGCGATCGCGAACACGCGGCCGACCTGCTGAATCCTGCACAGCGCCCGGAACCGCCGCAGCGCGGTCAGCGCCTTGGTGACGGCGTCTTCCGCCAACAGGCCGGTGCTCTGCACCTCGCGGCCGAGGCCGCACAACGCCTTCTCGTTGAAGATGGTGACGAGGCTGCGCGCCATCGTCTCATAGACGACGAGACGAACCGAGTTCGAACCGATGTCGATGACGGCGACGCTGGAAGCGCGCTTGCGCGGCCGCTTCACGGCCGCGGCCCCTTAAGACGATTGCTGACGCTCGTTGCGGCGCGTGAGGCGGCGCGGCGAGGATTCCTTGAGAGACTTTCCACGACCAGACAGGCTCGGATTCGTCATGAAATAATTGTGCAGGTTGAACGGCTCTTCGCCTTTCGCGGCCTTCATACGCGTTGACGACCCATCCGGCAACAACTGCCAGCTCTGCTCGGTATCCTTCAGGTTCGCGACCATGATCTGTTCGAGAACCTGCTGATGTACCGTGGGATTTTGCAGCGGACAGAGCACCTCGACGCGGCGGTCGAGGTTTCGCGGCATCATGTCGGCGGAGGAGATATACACAGCCGCCTTGGGGCCGGGCAGGCCTTGACCCATGCCAAAGCAGTAGATGCGGCCGTGCTCCAGGAAGCGGCCGATCACCGATTTGACGCGGATATTGTCTGACAGGCCGGGCACGCCGGGCCGCAGGCAGCAGATGCCGCGCACCACCAGCTCGATCGACACGCCGGCTTGGGAAGCCTCGTACAGCGCGTCGATGATGTCGGGGTCGACCAGCGAATTCATCTTCATCCAGATCGCGCCGGGCTTGCCGTGCCGGACGTGATTGGTCTCGCCCCTGATGTGTTCGATGATGCGCTTGCGCAGCGTCAACGGCGACACGGCCATGCGCTCGATGTCGCTGGGCTCTGCATAGCCGGTGATATAATTGAACACCCGGGCCGCATCGCGGCCGATGATCGGGTCCGAGGTGAAGTATGACAGGTCGGTGTAGATGCGCGCGGTGACCGGATGATAATTGCCGGTGCCGGTATGCACATAGGTCGTGAGGTTGCCGCCCTCGCGCCGCACCACCATCGACAGCTTGGCGTGTGTCTTCAGTTCGAGGAAGCCGTACACGACCTGCACGCCGGCGCGTTCGAGGTCGCGCGCCCAGCGGATATTGGCCTCTTCGTCGAACCGCGCCTTCAATTCGATCAGCGCCGTCACCGACTTGCCGGCCTCAGCTGCCTCGGCTAGGGCGCGCACGATCGGCGAATTGTTCGAGGTGCGATAGAGCGTCTGCTTGATGGCGACGACGTCGGGATCGCGCGCGGCCTGCTGCAGGAACTGCACGACGACGTCGAAGGATTCGTAAGGGTGATGGACGATCAGGTCCTTCTGCCTGATCGCAGCGAAGATGTCGCCGCCATGGTCTCGCACCCGCTCGGGGTGGCGCGGCACGTAAGGCGTGAATTCGAGGTCGGGACGGTCGAGCCGCGTGAGCTGCGAGAGCTCGTTCATCGCCAGCACGCCGTCGACCAGGAAGACCTCGTCATCCGCCGCCGCAAGCGCCTGCCGCACAAAGGCACACAGTGCTTCCGGCATCTTGGCTTCCATCTCCAGGCGGATCACCGAACCGCGCCGGCGACGCTTCAGCGCAGTCTCGAACAGGCGAACCAGATCTTCGGCCTCTTCCTCGATTTCGAGTTCGGAGTCTCTGATAATGCGGAAGGCGCCCTGGCCCTTCACCGTGTAGCCGGGGAACAGGCGGCCGATGAACAGGCCGGTGGCCTGCTCCAGCGGGATCAGGTGCACGGCGCCATCCTTGCCCGCAGGCATGCGGATGAAGCGGTCGATCTTGCCGGGCATGCGGATCAGCGCGTTCATCGCCTTGCCGTCTGACGTACGCGACAATTGCAGGGCGATGGTGAAGCCGAGGCTCGGAATGAACGGGAAGGGGTGCGCGGGATCGATCGCGAGCGGCGTCAGCAGCGGGAAGATGTTGTGGAGGAAGTGATCCTCCAGCCAGCTCCGCTCCGCCTTGGTGAAGTCGTGGCCGTCGACCAGCTTGATGCCGGTGTCCGACAGCGTCGTGCGCAGGTCGCGCCAGATCGCCTGCTGGTCGGAGGCGAGTTCCGAGACCGTCTTGTTGATCAGGGCGAGCTGCTCGGACGGCGTCAGCCCATCGGGGCTGCGTTCGGCAATGCCTTCGCGGACCTGCGCCTTGATACCGGCGACGCGGACCATGAAGAACTCGTCAAGGTTATTGGCAGAAATCGACAGGAAGCGGACCCGCTCCAGCACCGGGTGGCCGGGATTGACCGATTCCTCGAGCACGCGGCGGTTGAAATGCAGCCAGGACAGCTCGCGGTTAATGAAGCGCTCCGGGCTGGCGGCGATCGCGGGAACTGTCTCGGCAGGCGTCTCTTTTTCTTTTATTTCAATAACTTGTGCCGATTCCATGAGGCTTTGATCCATCTCGGGCGAGGACGCAGACGCTTAAATCAGGGATGCGTCGACACCATGTGATATTCCGATGACGTTTCAATGACATTGATGTTCCGCCCAAATCCACCGTCAAGGCGGCGGCAGGCAGCACGGGATACCGCTCAGATGTTGCGCAGGAGTTCCACGGCCAGGGCCCGGGTAACCGGCCGGCCGAGCCGCAGCGCCTCGGTATCCAACAGCTCGACCGCCTGACGGGCGGCGGCGTAGGAGCGCTCGATCCGGCTGACGAGGTAGCTGACGACCGTTTCGTCGATGCTCATTTGCCGGTCGGCGCAGAATTTGACGATCAGGCCGCGCAGCAGGAGATCATCGGGCGGCGACAGCGACACCACGGGTACGGCGCGCAGGCGGGAACGGAGATCGCGCAGCTCGATCTCATAGGCCGACGGCGGAACGCGCGCTGTGATCAGGATATAGGCCGCATCCTCCCGCGCCAGGTTCAGGAGATGAAATATCGCGCGTTCGTCGAAGTCGGCGGGTTTGAGGTCTTCGACCACCAGCGCTCCGGTAGCCAGCGCACCCGGCACGGAAGTGGGGTTCAGCGCATGTGCCGCCGTCGAACGCGCGCCGGCCTGTTCGGCCCAAATCGCCGCAAGGTGACTCTTGCCGGAGCCTTCCGGTCCCACCAGCAGCATGACGCGGTTCGGCCAGTCCGGCCAGCTTTCAATCAGCGCGAGCGCGGCCTCGTTGGCCGGACCTTCCAGGAAATTGTCGCGGGTCAGGCTCTCCGCATGCGGCAGCGCGAAGGCAAGCTGACGAGGTTGAACGCGAACTGCCACGCAGGTCTCCAGGCCGGAATCTTTGGGCATTCATAGCGTTTTCAAGCGAAATGGCTACCGGGTGGCGTGAAGAAAACGCATCAAAATAACAGAAGAAGCTAGCGCGCTTCGATCGTGCTCATGTGCCGCACCCATTCGACGAGATAGAGCGAGACGGAAGCCAAGGTAAAGACCGTGACGAATCCCATCAGGATCACGTCATAAGGCGCCGGCCTGAAATCGAAGCCGAGCGAGGCCAGCACCAGCGCCGCGAACGCCACCTGCGCCACGGTGTTGAGCTTCGAGACCATCAGCGGTTTCATCGCGACCGGCTTGTCGAGCAGCCATGACACGATCACCGCGGCGACGATCATGATGTCCCGGGACACCACAAGGATGACCAGCCAACGCGGCACCGCGCCCCAGATGCCGAGCGCGACGAAGATGGACACCAGCAGAGCCTTGTCGGCGAGCGGGTCGAGCAGGGCGCCGAGCTCGCTCGACATGTTGAAGCGCTTGGCGAGGAAACCGTCGATGGCATCGCTGACCCCGGCAATGACGAAGATCGCGAAGGCAATTTCCATCTGGCTGGACACGATCGCCCAGACGATGACCGGCACCAGAATGATGCGCCCCAGCGTAATGATATTCGGAATACTCAACTCGGTCGCTTCCCGGCTCCCGGCCTTAGATCCGGCCCCTGGCGGGTTCTGCCGGTTCTTATCTACATAGTATATGCGCTGGGCCCTTGCGAGCCATTGCAGGATCGCTGAATTCCTCGTAACCAGCCGTCATCATACTGGAATTTGGGCATGAACGACCGCAAAAACGGGCTCACTTACGCCGATTCGGGGGTCGACATCGACGCCGGCAACCGCCTCGTCGATCTCATCAAGCCGATGGTGCGCGCCACCGCGCGGGCCGGCGCCGACGCCGAAATCGGCGGTTTCGGCGGCCTGTTCGACCTCAAGGCCGCGGGCTTCAAGGACCCGGTGCTGGTGGCGGCGACGGACGGCGTCGGCACCAAGGTCAAGATCGCGATCGAGACCGGCCTGCATGGCGGCATCGGCATCGATCTCGTGGCGATGTCGGTCAATGATCTCGTCGTGCAGGGCGCGGAACCCTTGTTTTTCCTGGATTATTTTGCCTGCGGCAGGCTCGATCCGGAGGCCGCGGCGGCCATTGTGGCCGGCATTGCCGAGGGCTGCCGCGAATCCGGCTGCGCCCTGATCGGCGGCGAGACCGCGGAAATGCCGGGGCTCTACAAGGACGGCGATTACGACCTCGCGGGCTTTGCGGTCGGAGCGGCCGAGCGCGGTACGCTGCTGCCCAGCGGCGATATCGCCGCGGGCGATGCCGTGATCGGGCTGACCTCGTCGGGGGTTCACTCCAACGGCTTCTCGCTGGTCCGCAAGATCGTGGAGCACTCGCGGATTGCCTGGGATGCGCCGGCGCCGTTCTCGCCGGTCATGACGCTCGGCGGCGCGCTGCTGACGCCGACGCGGCTCTATGTGAAGTCGTGCCTGCGCGCGATCCGCGAGACCGGCGCGATCAAGGGCCTCGCCCATATCACCGGCGGCGGCTTCACCGACAACATTCCGCGCGTGCTGCCGAAGCATCTCGGCGTCGGCATCGACCTGGCGCGGCTGCCGGTGTTGCCGGTGTTCAAATGGCTGGCGGAGCTGGGCGGCATCGCCGAGTTCGAACTACTCCGCACCTTCAACTGCGGCATCGGCATGATCGCGATCGTCAGGGCGGATGCGGTCGAGCAGGTGACGGAAATCCTGACCGCAAGCGGCGAGACCGTCGCGCTGCTCGGCGAAGTGATCCCGGCCACGGGCGAGCATCGCGTGGTCTATAACGGCCACCTCGATCTCGCGCAATGAAAGCTCGTGTCGCCATCCTGATCTCCGGGCGCGGGTCGAACATGGCCGCGCTGATCGACGCGGCGACGGCCGCGGACTTTCCGGCCGAGATCGCCACTGTGATTTCCAACCGGGCCGATGCGGCCGGGTTGGAGAAGGCCGCCGCCAGCGGCATCAAAACAAAGGTGATCGAGAGCAAACCGTTCGGCAAGGATCGTGCCGGCTTCGAAGCGGTGCTGCAGCGGGCGCTGGACGAGGAAAAGGTGGAGCTGATTTGTCTCGGTGGCTTCATGCGGCTGTTCACCGCCGAATTCGTGCAACGCTGGTACGGCAAGATGCTCAATATCCATCCATCGCTGCTGCCGTCCTTTCCGGGCCTCGACCCGCACGGCCAGGCATTGCGGGCCGGGGTGAAGATCTCGGGCGCGACCGTTCATTTCGTCATCCCAGAAACCGATGCCGGTCCGATCGTGATGCAGGGCGCGGTCGCGGTGGCCGATGACGACACCGCCGAGACGTTGTCGCAGCGTATCCTCGACATCGAGCACCGCATCTATCCCGAGGCGCTGCGCCTGCTCGCAAGCGGCAGGCTCCGCCTCGAAGGCGATTTCTGCAGGATCGCCGGCGACACTGAGCGCGGCGGCACCCTGATTTCGCCGCGGACGATCTGATAATATCGGCACGCGAAGCAGCGCGGGCGAGATGCGCACAGCAAATTCATCGAGGTTCCATGATCACGCTCTATGGCTCTGGGCCGAATTTCGGCCTTCCCGACGCAAGCCCGTTCGTGACCAAGGCCGAGACCTTGCTCAGGATGTCGAAGCTGCCATTCGAAAAGGCGCTGATGAGCTTTTCGAAGGCTCCCAAAGGCAAGATCCCCTACATTGAGGACGACGGCCAGCTGCTCGGCGACTCGACCTTGATCCGCTGGCATCTCGAGAAGAAGTACGGCATCGACTTCGACCAGGGGCTTACCGCCGAGCAGCTCGCCATCTCCTGGGCGTTCGAGAAGATGGCGGAGGACAATCTCTACTGGGCCAGCGTCTATTTCCGCTGGATGATCGACGACAACTTCCGCAAAGGACCGGTCAACTTCTTCAAGGGCGTGCCGGCGCCGGTCCGGCCCGTGGTCGTTACGATGATCCGCCGGCGCTTACGCAAGACGCTGCACGGCCATGGACTGGGCCGTCACTCGGCCGACGAGATCACCGCGATCGGGATTCGTTCGATCGACGCGATGGCGGCCTATCTCGGCGACAAGCCGTTCTTCATGGGCAACACGCCTGTCGGCATCGATGCCACGATGTTCGCGTTCGCGGTCTGCGCGATTTGTCCACTGTTCGAATCGGACCTGCAGCGGGCGGCGGCAAGCCACGCCAATCTCAAGCGCTATGTCGGGCGCATGACCGCGCGCTTCTATCCGGAGCTGCAGGAGATCGCGGGTTGCCAAGCCGCCGCGTAGATCCGGGGGCGGGCGCAAAGAAAACCCCCCGGCAGTGCCGGGGGTTCAAGGTGTTGTGGTCTTAGGAGACCTTGAGGTTTTCCGCGGAAGTCTTTCCGCGATTCTCGACAAGGTCATACTCGATGTGCTGGTTTTCGTTGAGAGTGGTGAGTCCCGCACGCTCGACGGCCGAGATGTGGACGAACACGTCCTTCTCACCGACCGCCGGCTTGATGAACCCATACCCCTTGGTGGGGTTGAACCACTTGACGGTGCCCTTCTGCATCGCCATCGCCTGTCTCCCTAGATAGTCCAGACATAAAAAAGACGCGGCCACGTTTTCCACGTGCCACGCCACAAACGGGCTCCCCGGTAGCTGCTAGATTTCCTGCTCGCGAAACGCACAGTCGAACGGCCTGAATCCGATTGCGCCGCGGATTGCAACACGAAATCTGGACATTCGCAAGGTTTTGCCGCCCTGCAGCGAATCGTTCTGATGTCACGGGCTGTGGCAGCCGAACCACATCGCCGCGTATTCGGCTGCACGCCGATTGACCCTTCGCGCGAAGTGGGGGCAAATCGTTACTGTTTATCGGCATTTGCGCATTTTTCGCCTTGGCGCTTCGCCCTTTGGAATGGACTGCATGCGCTGCTCACGGCGGCCTTCGCGGGCATGGGAGATCGGAACCGGGCGCGCGCTGGCGCGTCTGGCCGCCATTGCGTTCGTTTTGATCGCCGTGATGTCGGCCGCGCACGCGCAATCGCCGACACCGACGCCCACCCCGACACCCACACCCTCGCCAACGCCGAGTCCCACGCCGACCGTGATCAATTCGACCGTGACGTCGGGCGCGGCGCTGACAAATCTCGGCAGCAATTTCCTGGAGCGGATGGGCAATCAGGCGGGCAACGGCTTCAACCGCCTGCAGCGGACCAATCCGGGCGGCGGCGGTGCCTCCGAGAGCACCGAGGCCCCGCGCTACCGCACCTGGTTAGAGACTTACGGGAATTCGACCAAAAACGGCGCGGTCGGCGATTTCGTCGGCGACAGCAGAAAGACCTGGGGCGGCGTCGCCGGGATCGGCGCGCGGGTGGCGCCGGGCGTCAATATCGGCTTCTCGGTCGACCAGAGCCGCTCGGCGGTCGATATTCCGTTGGCGCTGCAATCGGCGACGATCGACCTGACCCAGCTCGGTTTCACGGCCTCGGTCGATAGCGGGCCGTGGACCTGGGCGAGCGCGGTGGTGCACGGCTTCGGCAACATCCATTCTCGCCGCGACACCGGCTTTGGGCTCGCTACCGCCGGATACAACGCACGGCTCGACGGCGTGCTCAGCGAGATCAGCTATTACTGGACGAAGGACCAATACCGCGTCGTGCCCAAGGCGGCGTTCGAATATGTCCGCGCCCAGACCGGGGCGCTGCAGGAGATCGGCGGGCTTGATCCCGTGGCCGCGACCGGCGCCACCGTGCAGCGCGGGCGGGTCATGATCGGCGCGGAGATCGGCCATTACTGGATTTTCGACGGCAAGATTCTCGACGTTTCGGGCTACGGCAAATTCGTCGACAACCTCGTGCAGAATTTCTCCGACATCACCGTCAGCCTCGGCGGCCAGAGCCTGACCCTGCAGGGCATCGGCGAGAGCCGCTACGGCGCCGATGCCGGCGGCTCGGCATCGCTGAGCCTGACCAACACCGCGCGCCTCTACGTCAATTACGACGCAAAATTCCGCGCCGCGACGCAGTCCCACCAGGGCACGTTGGGGCTGGAGTTGAAGTGGTAGCTCGGCATATCACGTGGTCTGTGGCCTCGTGGTTCGAGACGCGCGGCGCTGCCGCGCTCCTCACCATGAGGATCTAAGACCTCATCCTGACGAGCATCGCGAAGCGATGCGTCTCGAAGGATGAAAGCCGCGGTACTTTGCTACGCCCGCTCGACCCTGACGACGCGGCCCCGCTCGATCGCGAGCGCGAGCCGGCCGTGCTTCAGCGCAATCGCGGCTTCGCCGAACAGTTCACGCCGCCAGCCATGCAGCGCGGGCACGTCGGCGTGATCATCGGCGGCGATCTGGTCGAGATCGTCGACGGTCGCGATCACCTTGCTGGCAACCGCATGGCGTTCCGAGGTCATCCGCAGCAGCACCTTCAACAGCTCGACGGTCGCAGCGCCATTGGAATTGCCGCGCGGCTTTTCGATTTTCGGCAGCGTGTGCAGATCGCGGGCGAGGCCACGCTGCACGGCGGCGATGATGTCGCTGCCCCATTTCGAGCGGTCAAAACCCTTCGGCAGCGAACGCAGGCCGGCGAGGCGCTCCAGCGAGGTCGGGGCGTGGGTGGCGATGTCGCCGACCGCATCGTCCTTCAGGACGCGTGAACGCGGCACGTCGCGGCTTTGCGCTTCCTGCTCGCGCCAGGCCGCAACTTCCATCAGCACCGCAAGCTCCTTCGGCTTGCGTACCCGCGTCTTGAGCCGCTCCCAGGCCCGCTCGGGATGGAAATCGTAGGTCTTCGGCGAGGTCAGGATCTCCATCTCCTCGCTGACCCAGTCGTTGCGGCCGCGCTTCTTCAGGTCGGCATCGAGCGCGGCGAAGACGTCGCGCAGATGGGTGACATCGGAGACCGCATAATGCATCTGCTCCGGCGTCAACGGCCGGCGCGACCAGTCGGTGAAGCGGTGGGTCTTGTCGGGCCGGTGGCCGGTGACACGCTCGACCAGCTGGTCATAGGCGATGCTGTCGCCATAGCCGAGCACCATCGCGGCGACCTGGGTATCGAAGATCGGGTGCGGAATGGTGCCAGACTGGTGCCAGACGATTTCGATGTCCTGGCGCGCGGCGTGAAACACCTTCAGGACTGCCTCGTTGCCCATCAGCTCGAAGAACGGCTTGAGGTCGATGCCGGGCGCCAGCGTGTCGATCACGACGGCTTCGTCCGGGCTCGCCATCTGCACGACGCAGAGCAGCGGGTAGTAGGTCGTCTCCCGCAGGAACTCGGTATCGACCGTGATGACCTTGTGCTGGGCGAGCCGGGAGCAGGCCGCAGCGAGGTCCGAAGTGGTAGTAATCAGATCCATGAACAATCCATGACGCTTCCGACACGCGTTCTGCCGAAAACGCTGATATGTCAAGGGTGTTGGTCAGGATTTGAGCCCTGCATTTGAGCCTGAGCACGGCTTTTTTGCGACTCAATGGGGGCGGGCGGGGTCCTCGACCGGTTGCGATATGCCGGTCTTCGAGAAGCCCGGTCAGCGCCGCACGGCGCGGCTCTTGTTCTGTCGCGCCAGCTCGAGAAACCTGGCCTTGATTGTTGCGAACAGACCGGGCGGGATGAAGCCATAGCTGAACACGCCCGGCCGTCCGGGCAACGGCGACAGGCCAGCATTCGGCCATTCGTCGGCGTTGTATTCGGAAACGATGACCCAACTCGGCGCATCATCGAGGCCGAGGGCCCGCTTGACCTTGGCTGGGATCTCGACGCCCACCGTACCTGTGCCCGGCGGCGAATGCGTAATCGGCAACAGCACGACATAACGCGGCTTGGCTAGGTTATCACTCGCCGCGACGAGACAGGTCGGGCGGTCCTTTCCTTGATCGCGTCCGGCTGCTGCTTCGTGAGACCAGAGATAATCGTAGCGGACGATGAGTCCCGGCTTCGGATCAGGAAGCGTCACGCTTGCGGCTCTACTTCAGGAGATCGTCGAGCCCTGCGTGTTCGGAATCCATTTCGGCCCGCTCCACCGCTTGGATAATCACCGACGTTGCATCTGACGTTCGATGGGTGCGCTTGGCAGCAGCCGTGAGCCAGTCATATTGTTCGGCCGACATCAGGACCAACTCGCGCCGGCCGTGCCGTGTGATCTCCACCGGTTCGCGCTGAGCCTGGTGCTGGAATTCACCGAATTTGCGCTGGAATTCCAGGGCCGTGGTCTTGACCATTGCCAGTATCCCTCGTCGAAATCTCCATTATACGTATAATACATATTTTCGGAAACGGCAAAAGCAAGTTGCACTTCGCCGGCAAATTGCGCTGGCGCAGCGGTTCGTGGGGAAATTCCTAGGGCTTATTCGTAACGGATGTGTCGGGACCGGCGCCGGCCCGAAGGGATCGCGAGCACGGCGAGGCAGAGCGCAATCATCACCATTCCCATGAATTCGAAAGCAAAGGCATCCACGGCAATTCTCCCCCAATATGCCGTTAGATTTGTGGGGAGCGTGTTGACCGTTTCTTAATTTATGGAATCGGCGGGGATGCGCGTCAGCTGATGGTGGATGGGCGCTTAAGGAGTTGGGTTAACGGAAGCTCTCATCCCGTCATTGCGAGCCAACGGGTCGCGCAAATGCGCGCCCGATGACAGGCTCCGCGAGCAATCCATCTACCCCGTGCTGAAGCGTGGATTGCTTCGCTTCGCTCGCAATGACGCGGATAGATCGGTGACTCACGTCCCGCAGAATGTCCGCAGCACGCGTTGGTCTGGCAATGGCGGCTCAGTGTAAGCCGCATACTCCGGCTGATCCTCGTAGGGCTTCGACAGCACCGTCAGCAATTCCTCGAACGGCGCGTAGTCGTCGTTCACGGCCGCCGCAATCACGGCTTCGATGCGGTGATTGCGCGGGATGAAGGCCGGATTGACCGTGCGCATTGCGGCTTGCCGCTCGGCCGGCGATTGCGGCTCATCGGCAAGACGCTTTCGCCACCGCGCGGCCCACTCGTCGAAGGCGGCGGGATCAGTGAACTGATCGCGGACCTTGTCGCCCGAGCCGTCGCCGGCGGCATCGCTCAGGCCGCGGAAGGTGAGGGTGAAGTCGGCCTCATTCTTCGCCATCGCATCGAGCAGGTCCTGCACCAGCGCCTCATCGCCGTCTTGCGCGGTGAACAGGCCAACCTTCTTGCGTAGCCCGGCCTGATAGGCGGCGGTGAATTTGTCGGCGAATTCGCCGAGAATGAATTGCGCCTGTTCGATCGCCTTGTCCTGCTCGTCGGAGAATAGCGGCAGCAGGCATTCGGCGAGCCGTGTCAGGTTCCACAGCGCAATGCGCGGCTGGTTGGCGTAGGCGTAGCGGCCCATCTCGTCGATCGAGGAGAACACCTGCGCGGGGTTGTATTCGTCCATGAAGGCGCAGGGGCCGTAGTCGATGGTCTCGCCCGATATGGACGTGTTGTCGGTGTTCATCACACCGTGGATGAAGCCGACCAGTAGCCAGCGTGCGACGAGGTCCGCCTGCCGGGCGACGACGCGTTCGAGCAGCGCGTGATAGGGCCGCTCCGCGATGCCAATATCAGGATAGTGCCGGGCGATGACGTGATCGGCGAGCGCGCGCACGCCGTCGGTGTCGCCGCGCGCTGCGAAGAACTGGAAGGTGCCGACGCGAACATGACTCGCGGCGACGCGCGTGAGCACGGCGCCCGGCAGCATGGTCTCGCGCTGAACGCGCTCGCCGGACATGACGGCGGCGAGCGAGCGGGTGGTCGGGATGCCGAGCGCGAACATCGCCTCGCTGACGATGTATTCGCGCAGGACCGGCCCGAGCGCGGCGCGGCCGTCGCCCCGGCGCGAGAACGGGGTCGGGCCGGAGCCCTTGAGCTGGATATCGCGGCGGACGCCGTCCTTGTCGATGACCTCGCCGAGCAGGATGGCCCGGCCATCGCCGAGCTGGGGCACGAACTGGCCGAACTGGTGGCCGGCATAGGCCATGGCGATCGGATCGGCGCCCTCGGGCAGGCGCTTGCCGGCGAGGATTTCCGCGCCTTCGGGACTGTCCAGCACGTCGGGATCAAGCCCCAGATGGACGGCCAGGGCCCGGTTCAGCTTGATCAGGCGGGGGGCGGCTACCGGCGTCGGCGCTACGCGGGCGAAAAAGTTCGCCGGCAGGGCCGAATAGGTGTTCTGGAACGGGAAATGGACGGTCATCCCGGAAAGATAGGTCCGCGCGGCGAATAGGCAAACGGTTCTCGCCATTGGCGCCGAAAATCTGCGGTTTCCGAGCAAAACCGGCCGTTCCCTTGGTTGCCGCCCCCGGCCTCGTCGGGTAAACCCTCCGCAACTTCGGGCAAGGGCGTTGGCCCCGCCGATTCGATCATCCGACATCAGTTTTTGGGACTACCATGCATCGCTACCGGTCACACACATGCGGCGCGCTCCGTGAGAGCGACATTGGGCAGACCGCCCGTCTTTCCGGCTGGTGCCATCGCATCCGCGACCATGGCGGCGTGCTGTTCATCGACCTGCGCGACCATTACGGCATCACCCAATGCGTGGCCGACCCGGATTCGCCGGCGTTCAAGGAAGTGGAAAAGTTCCGCTCGGAATGGGTGGTGCGGATCGACGGCAAGGTGCGCAAACGCCCAGAGGGCACCGACAATCCGGAACTGCCGACCGGCGCGGTCGAGGTCTACGTCAACGAGATCGAGGTGCTTGGGCCCGCGGCCGAGCTGCCGCTGCCGGTGTTCGGCGAGCAGGAATACCCTGAGGATATCCGCCTCAAATACCGCTTCCTCGACCTGCGCCGGGAGAAGCTGCACCAGAACATCATGACGCGCGGCGCCATCGTGGATTCGATGCGCCGGCGGATGAAGGAGCAGGGGTTTTTCGAGTTCCAGACCCCGATCCTGACGGCGTCCTCGCCGGAAGGGGCGCGGGACTTTCTGGTGCCGTCGCGCATCCACCCCGGCAAGTTCTATGCGCTGCCGCAGGCGCCGCAACAGTACAAGCAGCTCCTGATGATGTCGGGCTTCGACCGCTACTTCCAGATCGCGCCGTGCTTCCGCGACGAGGACCCGCGCGCCGACCGCCTGCCGGGCGAGTTTTATCAGCTCGACGTCGAGATGAGCTTTGTCACGCAGGACGACGTGTTCGCCGCGATGGAGCCCGTCGTGACGGGCGTGTTCGAGGAGTTCGCCAAAGGCAAGCCGGTGACAAAGGGCTGGCGGCGGATTCCGTTCGCCGAAGCCGTGAAGAAATACGGCAGCGACAAGCCCGATTTGCGCAACCCGCTCGAGATGCAGGACGTCTCCGAACATTTCCGCGGCTCCGGCTTCAAGGTGTTCGCGCGGATGCTGGAAGACACGAAGAACCAGGTCTGGGCGATCCCCGGGCCGGGCGGCGGATCGCGCGCGTTCTGCGACCGTATGAACTCGTGGGCGCAAGGCGAGGGACAGCCCGGCCTCGGCTACATCATGTGGCGCGAAGGCGGCGAGGGTGCAGGCCCGCTCGCCAACAACATCGGTGCGGAACGAACCGCTGCGATCCGCAGCCAGCTCGGCCTGAAGGAAGGCGATGCCGCCTTCTTCGTTGCCGGCGATCCGGACAAGTTCTGGAAGTTCGCTGGCCTTGCGCGCGGCAAGGTCGGCGAGGAATTGAACCAGGTCGACAAGGACCGGTTCGAGCTCGCCTGGATCGTCGACTTCCCGATGTACGAGTATGACGAGACCGAGAAGAAGATCGACTTCTCCCACAACCCGTTCTCGATGCCGCAAGGCGGTCTCGAAGCGCTGCAGACCAATGACCCGCTCACCATCAAGGCGTTCCAGTACGACATCGTCTGCAACGGCTATGAGATCGCCTCCGGCGGCATCCGCAACCACAAACCGGAAGCGATGGTGAAGGCGTTCGAGATCGCAGGCTATGGCGAGAAGGACGTCGTCGAGCGGTTCGGCGGCATGTATCGCGCGTTCCAGTACGGCGCCCCGCCGCATGGCGGCATGGCGGCCGGCGTCGACCGCATCGTGATGCTGCTCTGCGGCACCACGAACCTGCGCGAGATCTCGCTGTTCCCGATGAACCAGCAGGCCGTCGACCTCTTGATGGGCGCGCCATCGGAAGTCACGATCAAGCAGCTCCGCGAGCTCCACATCCGGCTCAACCTGCCGGATAAGGGCTAAGTCACAGCCCCGTCGAAGTCTCGATCCGGAATTGCGCCAGCGCGATCAGCGGGTCGGTCTTCAACATCTGAAAGAGCTGCATCGCCGGCACCTTGCCGAGCGGCGTGAGCTTGATGACCAACGTTTGTCCGGGCGTCTCGACAAATCGCGCGAGCGCCTGCACGGCGTTCACGGCATCCGGGTTGGTGGCGACGTCCTCGCTGCCCGCCTTGATGCTCTCGACGATCGCCTTGCGCGCCTCCTCGCGGCTGACGTTCTGGGTGCGGGCGTATTGCACGATGCCGAGATCGACGCTGCCGAGATCGCGCACCGCAAGTTCGATTGCGCCGGCGTCGATCTGCGCCGCTGCGCCCACCGCCTGGACCGCATTGGCCGAAAATACCTGCCGCGGCACGTTGGCGAGCGTAATCCGCGCGGATGCTTTCAGCACGCCGCCGATCTCCAGTTTCGGGGCCTCCACGACGAAGCTCCGCGCCGCCTCGGTCCATTCCGCGCCGATATCGCCATCGATGGCAAGCGGGTCGAGGCCGGCCGCCACAAGCTGCCGCATGGCGGGATCGCTTGCATCGACCGGCGCCGTCATCTTGGCGGTCACCCGTAGCTTGCTCGGGATCGGCCCGATGAACTGGCCCCAGTTCACATCGAAGCCATCGAGGTTGACGAACTTGCCGGTGTTCTTGAACGGCGCGGTGACGGCCTTGACCTCGACGCCCTGCACCAGGGGAAACAGCCCCGCGATCAATTCGGGCGTAGGTGCCTGAGCCGGATTTGCGAACTGTGCAGATAGCCGCATGAAATTGGCGATATCCAGCGATTTGAGCGCGAAGCGCCCAAGCTTGAGCGGGCCTTTCGGCGTATTCGCATCTAGCCCCTCGACGGCAAACTCGCCGACCTTGCCGTCTTCCAGATTGAACCTGATTGCGGCGAGCTTGAACGGGCCTTGCGGCGTTTCGGCCGAAAGGCCGCGCATCTCGGCTGTGCCGACGCGCATTCCCTCGTAGATCGTGGCCGCCTTTTCGACCAGTTCGCGCGCCTGCGCCGGCGAGGGCTGCGCGGTTCCGGCCGCCTGTATCGCTGCCAGCAGTGCTGGAAGTTGCAGCCGCGAGCGGCGCAACGCGATCTCGTCGACCGTCATCGCATCGATGCGCATGCGCACCCCTTGCGCTGAAGTGACGGTGTAGGGACCGGCCGTCGTTTTGCCATAGGCGCGGATATAGCGATCCTCGCTGCTCTTTTGCGAGTCCAGCGTGGCGGCAAGCGCGGTGGCGTCGAAGTCGCGCGAGGCGATATTGGCGATTTCGCCGGTCATCTTGTCGGGCTTGCCGGCTTGCTGCGTGTTGACGGTAAAGCTGGCGCGCTCGATGTCGATCGCGGCGATCTTGCCGGCCTTGATGTCCTTAAACGTCATGCCTGAATAAGCGAACTCTCCCGACATGGCGCCGCCGAAGTTCATCGTCCCTGTAATGCTCGGGGCGGAGACCGATGTCGCCGACATCGCCGCGAATTGCTGCAATCCGGAACGATAGGCGTCGATGAGCGATGCAGAAGACGGCGGGTGCGGCATGCTTGCCGGGCCGGAATAGTCCTTCATCACAAGGCGCGGCATCTTGTAGGCGAGTTTCCCCTCCGTCGGGCCGGCAACGCTGCTGCCGATCTCCAGATCGGATGCCTCGATCGTATCGGCGGAGAGCTGGCCGGCGTCCGGCTGGGCGACCCCGGAGGCAACGACGCTTGTGATCTTCACGCGCACCGGCGGCTGCGTGGCCGATTCCGTTGCGATGTCGTCGATCCGAAGCGTCCGGCTCTTCAGGTCGAACGAGACCTTGCCGTGGCTGGCCTTGCCGCCGGAGGCTCTGATCTGTTCGAACGCGGTCTCGACCTCGCGCGCAATCCGGTGCTGCGTGTAAAATTCGAAGCCGAAGAAGCCGCCCACCGCGATCACGACCGCGGCGACCAGACCAAGCAGTATTCTTACCATTAGTTGTGCTCCGGATGCCGACATCGCGAGAGGCAAATAATTTGCCACAATGCCGGTCAGAGGGACGGGGTAGGGAGGAAAATATGCTACCGGCTTTGCTGCTTTGCGTCGATGCCCTGTTGATGGGAAAGCTCGCGGATGTTGCATCCAAGTGGTTGCCCGTGCTTCACATCCGGCTCAATCTGCCGCAAAACTGACGGTTCGAATGAAGATCGGCCTCGGCACGTCATTCGGGGTCGTTGAAGCCCGTGGGGGGAGTGTATGTCGTCCTATTCTGAAGAGCTCCATTCCGCGGCGATCGCGTATCATCGGCTGCCGCGCCCGGGCAAACTCGAAATCCAGGCCACCAAGCCGCTCGCCAACCAGCGCGACCTTGCGCTGGCCTATTCGCCCGGGGTGGCTGCGGCCTGCACCGAAATCGCCAACAATCCGGCGGAAGCGGCGTCGCTGACCTCGCGGGCCAATCTGGTTGCCGTGGTATCCAACGGTACCGCGGTGTTGGGGCTCGGCAATATCGGTCCGCTGGCTTCCAAGCCCGTCATGGAAGGCAAGGCGGTTCTGTTCAAGAAATTCGCCGGGATCGACGTCTTCGACATCGAGATCGCCGCCGATACCATCGAGCGCGTGGTCGAGACCGTGGCGGCGCTTGAGCCGACCTTCGGCGGCATCAATCTCGAAGACATCAGGGGGCCGGAGTGCTTCGAGATCGAGGCGCAGCTCAAGGAGCGCATGAAGATCCCGGTGTTCCATGACGACCAGCATGGCACGGCCATCATCGTCGGCGCCGCCATCGTCAATGGCCTGCTGCTGAACGGCAAGAAGCTCTCGGAGGTGAAGATCGTCTGTTCCGGCGCTGGCGCCGCCGCGATCGCCTGCCTCAATCTGCTGGTGTCGATGGGGGCGCAGCGCAAGAACATCTGGGTCTGCGACATCGACGGCGTCGTGCATGAGGGCCGCAACACGCTGATGGACCGCTGGAAGGCGGTCTATGCGCAGAAGACCAATGCCCGCGTGCTGGCCGATGTGATCGGCGGTGCCGATATATTCCTGGGGCTTTCGGCGCCCAACGTGCTGACACCGGCAATGGTCCAGTCGATGGCCGACAAGCCGCTGGTGATGGCGCTGGCCAATCCGAATCCGGAGATCATGCCGGACGAAGCGCGCAAGGCGCGCCCCGACGCGATGATCTGCACCGGGCGCTCCGACTTCCCGAACCAGGTCAACAACGTCCTGTGCTTTCCGTTCATCTTCCGCGGTGCGCTCGATGTCGGCGCCACTGGTATCAACGAGGAAATGAAACATGCGGCCGTCGAGGCGATCGCGCAGCTCGCGCGCGACCCGCCGTCGGATGCGGTGGCGCAAGGCTTTGACAGCGGCGAGGCGCAAGGCTTCGGCCCGGGTTCGCTGATCCCGAGCCCGTTCGATCCGCGGCTGATCCTGCGCATCGCGCCCGCCGTGGCGAAGGCTGCGATGGATTCCGGCGTGGCGACCCGCCCGATCAAGAATTTCGAAGAATACAAGGCACTGCTGGAACGCTTCGCCTTCCGCTCCGGTCTGACCATGAAGCCGGTGTTCGCCAAGGCCAAGACCCAGCCGGTGCGCGTGATCTATGCCGAAGGCGAGGACCAGCGCGTGCTGCGCGCGACGCAGGTCGTGCTGGAGGAGAAACTGGCGCGGCCGATCCTGGTCGGGCGGCCGTCGGTGGTCGAGGCCAGGATCAAGCGGTTCGGCCTCTCGATCAAGGCCGGGCAGGATTTCGACCTCGTCAATCCCGAGGACGATCCGCGCTACCGCTCCTATGTGCAGACCTATATCGACGTGGCGGGGCGCCGCGGCGTCACGCCCGAAGCGGCGCGCACGGTGGTTCGCACCAATAACACCGTGATCGCCGCGCTGGCGGTGGTCCGCGGCGAGGCCGACGCCATGCTGTGCGGCGTCGAGGGCCGCTATATGAGCCATCTGCGCCACGTCCGCGAGATCATCGGCTTCCTGCCGGGGGTCAGCGATTTCGCGGCGCTCGCGATGATGATCACCAGCAAGGGCTCCTACTTCATCGCCGACACGCAGGTGCGGCCCAACCCGAGCGCCGAGGAACTTGCGGAAGTGGCTTCGCTCGCGGCCAACCATGTGCAGCGCTTCAACATGAAGCCGCGCATCGCCTTCGTGTCGCATTCCGACTTCGGCAGCTACGATACCGAATCCTCGCGCAAGATGCGCCGCGCGACCGCGCTGCTTCGGGAAAAGCATCCAGAGATCGAGGCCGACGGAGAGATGCAGGGCGACACCGCGCTTTCGGCTGCGGCGCGAAAACTCGTGCTGCCGCACTCGAACCTGGAAGGCGACGCCAACATCCTGATGATGCCGAACCTCGACACCGCCAACGTTGCCTACCAGATGATCAAGACGCTGGCGGACGCGTTGCCGGTCGGCCCGATCCTGATCGGACCAGCGCGGCCGGCGCATATCCTCACCCCGGGCGTCACGGCGCGCGGCGTCCTCAACATGACGGCGGTTGCCGCCGTCGAGGCCCAGGAGCGGGCCGGCCGTCAGCAGCCGACCCTGTTCGGCTAGGTCTGTTCGAGCCGCCTCTGCCTTTGTTCTGACGTCGCGAACCATACATGTCCCCGGATCAAGTCCGGGGCATGCATGGTTCGAATGGCTATGACCAACAAAGCGCCTTGGTTCTGCTTCTAAAGGAAGGTCTGGTTGGCGGCACGCGCAGGCTCCTGCGCGTGAGGTTTCGATTTGAGCGTTTGAAAAGGGAAGACGAAACGCCCATAATCGCTTTGTGCCGCCCGCTAATTTTGCATGCCATTCAGTGAGGCCAATCCCATGCCAGCGTTAGTTACCTTCGGGCGAGTCCTGTTCGCCGTGCTCTTCATGTACACGGGTGCGACGAAGCTGTTCGCCATCCAGGCGACGGCGGACTACATCGCGTCCAAGGTAACCATTCCGGCAATGTTTGCGCCCTATACTTCGCAGCTCGAAACCATGACGGGCATGCCGATAGCGCAATTGCTGGCGGTCGGCACCGGTGGCTTCGAGATCCTCGCCGGCCTGATGATCGCGGTCAATTTCGCCGCACGCTTCTTCGCGATCCTTCTGATCTTCTTCGTGATCGGCGCGACCTTCTACTTCCACGATTTCTGGAATCAGCCGGCGCCCGAGAACGCCAGGACGCTGATTGACGCCCTGAAGAACCTGTCGCTCATCGGCGGGCTGTTCATGATCGCTGGCTATGGCAAAGGACCGCGGCCGAACGAAGCGGCCTACGGGGATATCTAAATCCGGCAAGCGGCGCTTGCAGATTCGCGTCAAACTTTGGGGCAGGATTGACCGGCGAGGTGCGCCGCCTACGCGCTGCGCCGCCACGGCGTGACGGCGACTTCATCGGCGACGTCGAGCATCTGCGGTTCGCCGGCACGCAGGCCATGCGCGGCCAGGATGTCCTGTGGCGAACGTGCGGGCACGCCGGGAAAGCAGGGCTCGCCGCCGGGCAGGCGGACGTGCGGCGCGAGCGAGAGCCAGAACACGTCGTAGCGGTCCATGAACATGCCGAACACGCCGGGCCCGCCGATCACGGCGACGGTGCCGCTATCGACGCCCGCATGACGGCAGGCGGCTTCAAACGGGGTGCAGGCCGGATTCCACAACGTCGCTTTCGGATTAGCCGGATCGGGCGCGATCGTATCCACGTGGCGCGTCAGGATGATCCGCTTGCGGCGCGGCGAGTTCGGCTGGTCCTCGTAGGAATTGCGGCCATGCAGGATCAAATCGGCGCGGTCGAGGGCGGCGGTGAAGAAGGCCTTGTCGCCCTCGAACTTCAGTTCATCCGGCATGACATTACGCGCGTCAGCGAGCATGCCGTCCGCGGAGACGATGACATAACCTTCGATACGCAACGCCGGCACGGAGGCGCGCGTTATTCCGAGATCGTCTGGACGACGCTGGAGACCGGACGTGAGCTGACGGTCGGCAGCTTCAAATCCTTGACGATGTCCTCGTCATATTGCGCCAGCGTTTGCACCGGCGTTTTGGCACGCATCGCGACCACCTTGTAGCCGCCGGCCTTCAGCTTCTTGAGCAGCTCGGGCAGGGCTTCGGCGGTGTGCTTCTGGAAGTCGTGCATCAGGATGATGCCCTTGCCGTTCTTCTCGACCTTGCGCATCACGTTGTCGATGATGGTCTGCGCCTTGCTCGCCTTGAAGTCGAAGGAATCGAGGTCGCAGGAGAAGATCCCGATGTTGCGAGTGCCGAGATAGGTCACCATCTCCGGCGGGTGCTGCAGCGCGGGGAAGCGGAAGAACGGGGCCGGAGCCTTGCCGCCGAGCGCCCATTTCACGGCGCTGAATCCCTTTTCAATTTCATCCTTGCGCTGCTGCTCGGTCAGCTTCTTGTTGACGAGCGCGGCATGCGACCAGGTGTGCGATCCAATGGAGTGGCCGGCGGCCATCACCTGCTTGAGAATCTCGGGATAATAGGTGGCGTGCTTGCCGATCGGGAAGAAGATGCCGGTGGTGCATTCTTCTGCGAGCGTCTTCAGCACCGATGGCGTATTCACCGGCCACGGGCCGTCATCAAAGGTCAACACGACCTCCTTGTCGCGCAGGAAGTCGAGCTCCTTGAAATGCTCGAAGCCGAAGCCGGGACCGCCGGTGGTATCGATCTCGACGGTGCGGCCGATGCCGAGCGCGTCCGGATTGTTGCAGGGTGGACGAGTCGAGACCGGTGCCGGTGGTGGGGCGGGGGCTGGCGCCGGGACCGGAGCCGCCTGGGGAGCGGCGGCCGCGCCCTTGGTGGGGAGCGCCTGCGCCCACGCCGCACTCGATGCCAACAGCGAAACCGCGCCTGCAAAGATCATCCCTGCCGCAATACGCATCTTGTTTTCCTCAAAGTTGAATCCCGCACCCGGTTGCGACGCCGCCGTCGTCCGGTCTGCCTCCATTCCCGAAGCAGATATTAGACTAGTTGGGGCAGGCGCGCCAACGCAACCGCTGCGGTTACGCCCAGCCGGATTTGTTGCGGACTGGTGCGTTCAGGATGCAGCCAGCGCCCGTGCGATCGCGGTCTTCACCCGTGTATCCACGGGGTCGACGGACTCCGGGAACACCTCGGCGATGTAGCCGTCGCGGCCGATCAGGTACTTATGGAAGTTCCAGCGGGGAACATCCTTCGGCCGTGCCTCCGCTGCCCATTTGTAGAAGGGGTGCGCGTTCGGTCCACGGACGACAGCCTTTCCGGCGATCGGAAAGGTGACGTGATGATTCTGCGTCGTCGCGGTGATCTCGCTGACGCCGCCGGGCTCCTGACCGCCGAAATCGTTGGAGGGCACGCCGATGATCATCAGGCCGCGGTCACCGAACTCGCTCCACAATTGCTGCAGCCCGCCATATTGCGGTGTGTAGCCACAGAGCGAGGCGGTGTTGACGATCAGCATCGGCCGGCCGGCGAATTCGGAAAGGCGGATATCGCCGCCGGCGAGGCCCGGAAACGAAAACGCATAGGCCGTGATCCGGCTCATGGCGGCCTGCGCCAGCGATTGCCTGCTCGAGCTGACAGCTGCGATCGCGGCCAGCGCCGCCGTCATCATGCTTCTGCGGTTTATCATGAGACGCTCCGGCTGTGGTTCGACGGAACGAAGCATAGCGCAAGGCCGCGCCGTCGGCCGCTCAACAAGGCGTTATGAAAGCTACCGCAGCGGGACGATGAAGTCGGTGCCTTCACCGGTCTCGCCACCCTGATTGACGCCGAGATCGGACACGATGATCGAACTGCCGGTGGACAGCACTTCGGCGATCCGCGCCATCGCTTCCGGCGCGACGCTGATGCGGTCGAGTGCTTCGGCCGGGCTGTTCGGCACCGACGGCTTGGCCTCGGCAGCTGATGCCTTCTTGCGGCCGGCGGCGCGGCCGTCCTCCTCGGTGTGGGCGGCGCTACGGGCCGTGAGCGGCAGCGAGACCACCGACCAGCGCAACAGATTGGGGTCGGCCTTGTCGGTGTCGGCGGTGAAGACATGCGTGCCGAGCGGCCGGTCGCTGGCCGCGATCGTGACAGGCACCTCGAACTGCGGCTTGAAGTTCTCGCGGACGTAGAGCTTGGAATCCTTGCGGCTCACGAAGACCGCAATCTGGCCGGCGCGCCGCGGCGCCTCGGCCTTGGCAGGCTTTTCCGCGCCGGGCAGACGCGCGGTATCCTTCTTCACGTCGGATGCAGCGGTCGGGGCCGGCGGTGCACCGGCGCTCGCCTTGGCGGGTTCGGCGACCTTGGATTCAGCGGGCTTGGCCTCGGGCGTCTTGGCTTCAGTCTTGGCTTCAGGTGTCTTGGCTTCCGGCGCTTTGGCTTCCTCGGTCTTCGGCGCATTGGCAATCGCCGCCGCGGGAGCCTCGTCGGATTTCGTTTCCGCGCTTGCTTCGGCCTTCATGCCCTCGCTTGCAGAGACTTCCGTCTTCGCGGTTTCGCTGGTGCCGCCCGCGTTGGCTGCCGGCTCCGACTTCGCTGTACCGGCCTTGGCTTCCGCCTTTGACAGATCGCCGCCCTGGACCTTTGCGAGAGACGCATCGGATACGACGGCATTGGTGGCCGGCAGCGCGCTGCTAGCGTCGGCGGTGTGGGTCTGTTCGCGCAGCGGCGCGGCGTGTCCGACGGTCGGGCGAAGATCGAGGCCGGCCTCGGAATTCGCGGCCTTGATGGCGCCGCCGGCGTCCGCGCCCTTATCGCCCTTCACCGCGGGCGCGTCATTCGTCGGATCGTCAGCGAGGAGGGGCTGCGGCACAACCTTCTGTGCCACCAGCAACGGGTGCGCGAAATTGGCAGGCGTGATCTGGCCGGGCGTGATGATCACGCGTGCGCCCATCCGGGTCCAGTTCCACATCTTCACGGCAAAGGCCATCGGCATGCGGATGCAGCCGTGCGATGCCGGATAGCCTGGCAGTACGCCGGCATGCAGTGCGACGCCCGACCAGGTGATGCGCTGCATGTAAGGCATCGGCGCGCCGCTATAGATGTTCGAGCGGTGCATCTTGTGCTTCTGGATGACGCTGAACACGCCCATCGGGGTCGAATGCCCCTTCATGCCCGTCGACACCGGGCTTTCGGCGAACAGGCCCTTGGCGTCATAGATGCGGAGCTTCTGCTGCTCGATCGAGATCGCGATGATCAGCGGCCCCTGCGGCTTGGCGTTGGTTTCCTTGACGGCCGCCGCGGACTTGGCGGCCGGCCGGCGCACCTTGGGCTTGCGCGGCTGCACCGGCGGCATCGGCCGGTAATAACCCGGGTCAGAATCCTGCCAGTAGAACATCGTGGCGGCATCCGCCTGGGAAACGGCGGCGATGGAGCCCGCCGCGGTCAATATCGCAATCTGCCCAAATCGTTGTTTCGAAATGGTCGCGCCCGCACTACTCGCACTGAAAAACCGATGCCCGTTCACGCGCATTACCTCAAATCCAGCTACTCGAATCTACTGTCCTGCCAATTCATTTGGTGTCGCAGAGGGGAAAAGCGTTCACCAGCGTAGGCCTTCTAATTTCAGCGCTTTTCGCCCCGATCGTAGCAAAAAAGCCTCACATTCCGTTAAACGGCCGATTGGACGGGCCCGATGGTATCGCACCGTCACGTCAGCACCATGGCCTTCCTGTGGGACATTCCGGCACTACATAGGCGACGTGCCCTTCAGCGGAGATATC
This sequence comes from Bradyrhizobium sp. CB3481, assembly GCF_029714305.1. Taxonomy (NCBI): domain Bacteria; kingdom Pseudomonadati; phylum Pseudomonadota; class Alphaproteobacteria; order Hyphomicrobiales; family Nitrobacteraceae; genus Bradyrhizobium; species Bradyrhizobium sp. CB3481. The sequence goes on along the minus strand of NZ_CP121647.1, from coordinate 4,581,410 downwards.
AATGACATCCAAGGCCATCGTTAAGTGTGACAAGAAGTGGAAACTATTGGCCTTGGCAGTGCTGGCGCTCACGATGTGGCAGGCTGCCCCGGCGTCGGCCGCGGAGGAGCCCGACCTGATTTTTCGCCGCTCGACGGTGTTCAAATGGCTCAGCCCCAACGACAAGCTGGCAACCTATGCCCTCGACGATCCCGAGGTCGAGGGCGTGGCCTGTCACTTCACGGTGCCGGAAAAGGGCGGCTTCAAGGGCTGGCTTGGGCTTGCCGAAGAAGTCTCTGACATCTCGCTGGCCTGCCGCCAGATCGGCCCGATCAAGTTCAAGCATAAGCTGGAGCAGGGCGACGATATGTTCCGCCAGCGCCGATCGCTGTTCTTCAAGAAGATGCAGATCGTCCGCGGCTGCGATGCGAAGCGCAACGTGCTGGTCTACATGGTCTATTCGGACCGCCTGATCGAAGGCTCGCCGAAAAACTCGACGTCCTCGGTGCCGATCATGCCCTGGGGGGCGACCGAAGCCGCGGTTCAGAAATGCGGTGAATTCATTCAGTAAGCCTTCGATCCGGGATCAGGACCTCAAGCTTACCGTTTGAGCGGATTGGAATATGGGCGGGCCTCCGGGCTCGCCCCGGCCTTGCGGTCGCGGCAGCCGACCAGATGCACGAATTGCTGCGGCGCCGAGACATTGCCGCGAAATTCGCCGCCTTGCTGTGACATCGCGCCGCAAAGGCCCACGGCATGCGCCGGGCCTTTTTCTGAATTGTCCTCTGGGCGCCCGGTTTTCAGGGAAGGATCGATCCGCGGTTCGGAGCCGTTATTTCCAGACAAATCTTCAACCACCGGCTGGCCGAGTTTGCGGGTCGCCGTTGCACTGCCAACATCATTGTTGCCATTCGCCACGACGGCTGTCCTTTGTTGAGGAAGGGAACAGAACGCGCGAGCGCGCGCAAAGTTGCGCGGGCTGCTCGATTGAGTCGGCCGGCGAGGGCCCGCGGTTCATCCGCTTGAGGGCTGTCCTCGCCGCTGGATGCGGGCCGAAGCTGTCTCCCCGAGGGCCGGCTCCGCGGTTCAGTTTGAACGGTAGCGGCTGATCGCATCGCGACTGATTTCATTGCGCTTTTCCCGCCAATGTTTCGTGGGATGCGGCTGACGAAACAATTCTCCGGTGCAATGAAACCATTTTCCGTTTTGGGCGCAGAGGTACGGAAACAGCCGATGCTTATCAGGATAGGCAACGAGACGGCGGGCGATTCGGCCAGCGATACCGGAGACAGTCAGATGCGGACCCTTAGCTTCATCCTCGCCTTTGCCTTCATCCTGGCAGGGCCCTCGATGGCTGGCTCTGCGGATCAGACCCTGCCGGGGGTTGGCACCTTCGCCTATCATGGTTCGCCCGTTGCGATGGCCGCACCCCAGCCGATGGTCGTGGCCGCCAAGTGACGTGGCGGATCGCTATGCAAAGGGATTGCCGATAAAGGCATCGCATGTTGGTACGTATCTGTTCTGCCGTAATTCTGTCGCTTCTTCTCGGCGGCGCTGCGCAAGCTCAAGCCCAAATTCAAGTTCAGTTTCAGCCGCCGCAGCCCACATTCCGCTCCCTGCTCAAGGTGCCCGATCCGCGCGGCGAGTTCGTGCGGCTCTGCGCGCCGCATATGGTTGGCCGTTGGGCGCACCCCGAAAGCGTGTGCGGCTGCCTGCACGACTATGCCGCCGCGACCGTCGAGGATGCCGATTTGCGCGAGGCGCTGCTCCGCGGCATCAGCGAGACCGGCGTGCCGACGATCGAGACCGCGTGGGTGCCGCCGTCGAAGCAATCGGAGATCGGCCCGACCTTCACCAAGATCGCCAAGCCGGCGTTGCAATGCATGTTCGATCCGGCGACGAACCAGTAACGCCGCCGATACTTAGTCTCCGATAATCCCGCAGGCTCGACACGCCGCTAACGGCCATTGTAAGCAATCGGCTACTGGCTGTTTCCGGGCGAGAAAGGAGCTGTCATGCGATCTGTTGTTATCGGCCTGATCGGGCTGTTCTCGCTGGCCATCTCTCCGGCGCTCGCCGCTGATGCAGCGACTCAGGAAGCCAACAAGAAGGCGGTGCTCGAATTCTACGACGCGGCGCTCAACCGCAAGGATTTCGACGCCGCCGCGAAATATTTCGGCTCCCATTACATCCAGCACAATCCGACCGCGCCTGACGGCATCGAGGGCTTCAAGGGCTTCCTCGGCTTCCTGCGCGAGAAATTTCCGGACTCCCACAGCGAGATCAAGCGCACCTTTGCCGACGGCGACTACGTGATCCTCCACGTCCACAGCGTGCGCGAGAAGGGGACGCGGGGCCGGGCGATCGTCGACATCTTCAGGCTCGAGAATGGCAAGATCGTCGAGCACTGGGACGTCGTGCAGGAAATCCCGGAGAAGGCCGCCAACAACAACGGCATGTTCTAGTCTTGTCGCACAGCGTCATCCCGTCCCTCATGGTGAGGAGGCGCGTCAGCGCCGTCTCGATCCATGCAGGCCCCGATTCTCGCCCGCTACCCATCCTTCGAGACGCGGCCAAGAGGCCGCTCCTCAGGATGAGGGTGAGCCAGTAGCGATAGGCCGAACGTTCCGCTAGCGCAGCTTCTTGGTTCCCAGCCGCGCAATGCATTTGCGGGTGCGGAGCACGCCTGACGCCGTCATCTGCGCGCCCTGGACCTCCTTGATCTGTCCCGCCGGACACGATCCGTCATCGACCATGACGCGTTGGCCAAGCCGGAGATCGCCGATGTCCTGCTCGCGCGAGACGGTTTGCGCGAGGGTAGCGGTTGCGGTCAGACATAGCGCCAGGGCGATGGGGAGGGCGAGGGATTGGCGCACGGTTATTGTCAACGTCAAAAGCCGTCTCCCTACTTGGTCTTGATCTTCAGGCCATCGGGTCCAACGTTGATTTGAAGCCCCTCCGGTTCCTTCTTGCTTTGATAGAGATTGTAGCCGAGGACGCCAACGGCGACGACCAGCGCGCCGATGATGAGATACAGGACGTTGCGATTGCCGGGCATCCGTTGCTTCCGCCGTGAGTTACTTCAAGCATTGACCTTAGATGACGCGGCCGTGATTCTGATAGAGCGCCGGCCCGCAAGAGTCAGCTTGCGCCCTTCGCTCGCCTGACCTTGGTTCCACCCGTGCCCGGCCTGCGATTGACCTTTAGTGCGGCCAGCGATGCCTGCGCCAGCCGCTCGGCCGATGCGATCAGCTCGGGCAGCGGATGACCGGCAAAGCCGAGCACGAAGCCCGGCAGCGGGTGGGCGCGAAAACAGGTTTCCGCCAGCAGCCATCCCCCGACGCCGGCATCGGCCTTGGCTTCCGCGGCGACGCGCGGATCGGCCTTTGGATCGAACCGCGCGACCAGATGCAGACCTTGCGAGGGCACCGGCACCGACAGTTCGCCATTCGATGCGCGTGACAATGTCGATGCCAGCACGTCGCGCGCCTCGCGGTAGAGCCCGCGCACCCGGCGCAGATTGGCCGCGAACGCGCCGGAATTGAGCATGTCCGCTACCGCGCCCTCGAGCAGCGTGCCGGGAAAGCGATCAAGTGCGGCGCGCGCCGCCGTGACCTGTCCGACCAGCCGCTCGGGCAGCGCGCAATAGCCGATGCGCAAGCCGGGAAACAGCGTCTTGGCGAACGTGCCGACATAGATGACCCGCGAGAGATGATCGATGCCGGCGAGCGACAGCAGCGGCGCGCCGTCATAGCGAAACTCGCTGTCGTAATCGTCCTCGATCACGAAGGCACCCGCCTCGCGTGCCCAGTCGAGCAGCTCCAGCCGTCGCGGCATCGACATCTGCACGCCCAGCGGAAACTGGTGCGACGGTGTCACATAGGCCGCGCCGGCGGCAGGCGCGAGGGCGCGTCCCCTGGCCACGATCAATCCAGAAGCGTCGACCGGTACCGAGACCGGGCGCAGCCGGCAATGTTCAATGGCCTTTCGTGCGGCGGGATAGCCGGGGTCCTCGCACCAGATCTGGTCGTCAGGCCTTAAGATGGCGCCGAGCACGACCCGCAATGCATGCTGCGTTCCCGACGTCAGCATGATCTGGTCCGGATCGCAGCGCAGCCCCCGCGCCGAAAGCAGATGATCGGCAATCGCCATGCGGAGTTCGCGGCTGCCACGCGGATCGCCGTAATGGAGATGCTCGCTGCCGAAAGCGCGCATGCGGCGGCCGGCGAACGCCCTGAAGCGCTGCAAGGCCCGTTCGTCGATATGGGTGCAGCCGAGCGCGAGCGGACCTTGCTGCGGCTCCTCGACCGCGATCTTTGCCTTGCTCCTGTCGCTGCCGCGGGCGGGAATGCGGGCGGCGACGAAGGTGCCGGAGCCGACGGTTGCGACCGCAAAGCCGTCCGCAATCAGCCGTTCATAGGCCGAGGTGACGGCGTTGCGGCGAAAACCGGTCTGCTTCGCCAGCGTGCGCGAGGGCGGTAGCGGTTCGCCGGGTTTGGCGATCCCGCCGGTGATGGCGTGGCACAGCGCCTGATAAAGCCGGTGCTGCGAGGAGGTGCCCGGCGTGATGTGCGCCCCCGAGAGGTCGAGCGCCAGTTCAGGCTTGCGCCGCGAGGCGCGAGAATTGGTCGGAATTTTTCGCATGGAATTGGCACTATCGCAGACCAAATGGGCCGGTACAACTGTATCGACCGACCAACAATCCCGACGGAGTTGACGTGACCGAAGCCGAGACCAGCACTTCGTATCCAGTGTCGCCACGCAACCAGGTGAAGCGCCTACACGAACGTGGTCGCTACGACCGGGCGACGATCCATGGCCTGCTGGACGCCTCGATGCTGTGCCACGTCTCCTACGTGATCGACGGCCAGCCCTATTGCACGCCGACCTTCTTCTGGCGGGAAGGAAGCAAGCTCTATTGGCACGGCTCCAGCGCCAGCCGCATGCTGCGCAACCAGTCCGCCGGCCAGAGGGTTTGTCTCACGGTCGCGCATCTCGACAGCCTGGTGCTGGCGCGCTGCGGCTTCAACCATTCGGCGGACTACCGCGCAGTGATGGCATTCGGCACGGCCTATCTCATCACCGATCTCGCGGAGAAAGAGCAGGCGCTGGTTGCCATGGTCGACCGCTTCTTTCCCGGGCGCACCGCGAACTTGAGGCAAAGCACGGTGCAGGAGATCAAGGCGACGGCTGTGATCGCCATGGAGATCGAGGAGGCTTCCGCCAAGATCAGGTCAAAGGGGGTCGGTGACGACGAAGAGGATTACGCGCTCCCGATCTATGCCGAGCGCATTCCAGTGCGCACCTTGCTGGGGCGGCCGGAGCCATGTCCGCGGCTGCTCGACGGCGTCGAGCGTCCGGCCTCGTTGAATGTCTATTCGGAAGGCCGCCTGCTCGAAGATGCATTGCGGGATGCACATTTTGCGCATTACGCCGGCGGCTGAGATCGGGCTAGGGTGCGCGCTCCCTGAGTGTTTTTGATTGGAGCTGCCGCATGACGACCGATACGCAACAGAGGATCCTTGACGCCGTTGACGCCGGCTTCGATGCGCAACTGGCGACGACCAGGGATTTCGTTGCGATACCGTCCACGCGCGGCGCGGAAGGGCCGTGCCAGGACATGATCGGCGACCTCCTACGCCAGCGCGGCTACGAGGTCGACGATTGGCATATCGACGTCGAAGACCTGAAGGATCTGCGCGGCTTCGGCCCGATCGAGCACGATTTTTCCAAAGCGCGCACGGTGGTCGGCACCTACAGGCCGTCCAACAATGCGGGCAAATCGCTGATCCTGCAGGGCCATTGCGACGTCGTGCCGACAGGTCCGCTCGACATGTGGGAGACGCCGCCGTTCTCTCCCACCATCAAGGATGGCCGGATGTATGGCCGCGGCGCCTGCGACATGAAGTCCGGCACCATCGCCGCGCTCTATGCGCTGGACGCGATCAAGGCTGCGGGGTTGAAGCCGACGGCGCGCATCCACTTCCAATCCGTGATCGAGGAGGAGTCGACCGGCGTCGGCGCGCTCTCGACCTTGCAGCGCGGCTACCGCGCTGACGCCTGCTTCATCCCGGAGCCGACCGGCGAGACTATGGTGCGTTCGCAGGTCGGCGTGATCTGGTTTCGCCTGAAAGTGCGCGGTTTTCCCGTGCATGTGTTCGAGGCCGGCGCCGGCGCCAACGCCATCATGGCGGCGTATCATTTGATCCACGCGCTGCAAAAGCTCGAGGCCGACTGGAACGAGCGCGCCAAGGCCGACCGCCATTTCAAAGCGGCCAGCCATCCGCTCAATTTCAATCCCGGCATCATCAAGGGTGGCGACTGGGCCTCCAGCGTGCCGGCCTGGTGCGACGTCGATTGCCGCATCGCTGTCCTGCCGGGCTGGTCGATCGCCGAATGCCAGAAGGAGATTCTGGCCTGCGTCTCGGCGGCGGCGCGCGACCACCGCTTCCTCTCCAACAACCCGCCGCAGGTCGAATGGTCGGGATTTCTGTCGGAGGGGTATGAGCTGGTGAACGCCGCCGAGCCGGAAGCCGCGTTCGCAAAAGCATTTGACGCGGTCTACGGCGGCGCGGTGCCGGATCGCGCGTTCACCGCGCTGACCGATACGCGTTTCTATGGGTTGAACTACAAACATCCCGAGCCTGTGCTTCGGCGCAAAGGGCGCGGCGATGCACGGCTTCAATGAATATGTCGAGCTGGACTCGCTGCGGAAGTCGACCAAGGCCACCGCGCTATTCATCGCGGAATGGTGCGGGGTGGAGAAGGGGTGAGCCGCGAAATTCGACGTCGTCCCTGCGAACGCAGGGACCCATAATCACCGCTGCCGATTGTAACACAAGGCAACAACCACATCGCTAAATTGATAGGCCGCGGCGTATGGGTCCCTGCGTTCGCAGGGACGACGGCTTTGCTGGTCATCCCCACAACGCCTTCACGATCGCATCGAGCCCATCCGTCAGCGCCGCAGGTCCCGGCTGCAAAATGATCGTCGACTTGATCTCGACGATCCGGTTGTCGCGCACGGCCGGAATATCGGCCCAGCCCGGACGCTGCCGGATGCGGTCCGGCACGACCTTCTTGCCGCACCAGGAGGCGAGGATCACGTCGGGGGCGGTGTCGCGAACGAGGTCGGGTGAAATGATGCGGTCTTTGGCAGCTTGCTGAAGCCTCAGTTTCGGCAGCGCGTCCTCGCCGCCGGCGATTTCGATTAGCTCGGACACCCAGCCGATGCCCGAAATCAGCGGATCGTCCCATTCCTCGAAATAGACTTTTGGCTTTGGCGCAGGCCGGGGCGTCGCCGCGATGCGGGCGAGGCGCTCCTCGAATGATCTTGTGAGCTGATCGGCACGCTCCGCTGCGCCGACCATCGCCCCGAGCATGCGGATCATGGCGAGGATGCCTGCGATGTCGCGCTGGTTGAAGACATGAACGGCGATCCCGGCGCGCACCAGGTCGGCGACAATGTCGGCCTGCAGGTCGGAAAAGGCCAGCACGAGATCGGGATCGAGCGCCAGAATTTTCGGAATGTCCGCGGAGATGAAGGCCGCCACCCGCGGCTTCTCGCGGCGCACGCCTGGCGGCCGCACCGCATAGCCGGAAACGCCGACGATGCGGTCCTGCTCGCCGAGCAGATACAGCGTCTCCACGGTCTCTTCGGTCAGGCAGACGATACGGCGGGGCGGGAACTGGCGCATGGTAACGATATGCCGAATTCTACCGCGTATGTCACGGCAGCTATTACCTCGGAGGTCATTGCCTCATTTACCAGCAGCGTCCATGGTGCCTCGAGAACCGCAAGGAATAACCGCCGGAGGACGAATGTCGGTGCTGCTCAAGAAGATCCAGTTGATGAAGATGCCGTTCGCGGAGCTGAAGGGCGTGGTCTTCACGGAAGCCGAGCTGGACCGGGTGGTGGCGAAGATGGTGGTCCGGCCCGACCTGTGCACGCTGCGCAACACAATTCATGGCGGCGCCGTGATGGCGTTCGCGGATTCGGTTGGCGCCGCGGCAACCGTGATCAACCTGCCGGCGGATGCCAAGGGCACCACGACGATCGAGAGCAAGACCAATTTCATCGGCGGCGCCAAGGAAGGCTCCACCGTGATCGCCACCGCGACCCCGGTGCATCGGGGCCGCCGCACCCAGGTCTGGCAGACCAGGCTGGAGACCGAGGACGGCAAGCTGGTTGCGGTCGTCACGCAAACCCAGATGGTGCTGTAGCCTCAGGCGGTCTCAACCGCCTGCGCCGCGTTCAGCATTCCGGTTTGCGGATGGCAGTCGACATATTCGAAAAGCTGCTCATCGGCGCGGGCGACGGTGACCTCATGGTAGAGCCGCAGCTTCGCGGCTGGTCCCAGCGTGGATAGGTATTTCATGGCGGCGCCGAAAATTCTGACATGGGTCGGGTGCGATTCAGCCCAACGCTCGAGCGCAGACAGGCTCTTCCACCAGCTCATGCCGTAGGACTTTTCGGTCGCCGTGCCGTCCGCACCCAGCACCGTCATGTAGCGGTTGGCATAGCAGCCGATCGACCGGCCCTGGTCGCGCAGGAAATCCATACCCTCCCGCAGCACCGGCTCGACGTCGCCAAGGTACATCTTGCGTTCGGCGGCTTCGGTATCGCCCCAATCCTGGCCCGAACGGATCAGGCAGACATTGTCATGCGGGACGATCCTGACGCGCGCGCCGTCGCGGATCGCGCGGGCGGTGCCCAAAGGCGCCATCTCGCTGGTCTGCGACAGTGGGATACGATCGCGCATGCCGCCCCAATAGGCGTGCTCCAAAACCTCGCCGCTCATGCCGTCGGCGAGAACGGCGACGCCCTCGGGCCTGCCGAGCGAAGAGAACAGGGTCTCATAGCCTTCCGCGGAAGGATAAAGCGCCTCGATGAAGGTGCCGAACCCGTCATTGCTTCGCTGCCCGCCGGTCCAGCGCTCGCGTGCGGGCGGAAACCAGCGGTCGAATTTTTGGCGGTCGTCCCAATAGGCCACCGTGACGATGTTGGTGAAACCAGCTTCGTCGATGTAGCGCGCCCGGTCCCAATGCGATGGACCATCTGCGGCTGAGAACTCGGATGCCAGCCGGATCAGAGCCTGCTCGGCAGCGATCGATGGCGTGCCGCGGGTCTGCAGGCCGAAATAGGCCATCACCACGCGTGTGACGCTCGGTCTGTGCCGCGCCACGAAGGACGGGTAGGGCGGCGCATAATCGTCGCCGACACGGCGGTGGCGCGTGCGCGCGGTTTGCAGATGTGCAGGGATCGCGGATTCCATCGGCCTCTCCTTGTCAGAGTGAATGCCTCAAGCCTGCAGCCTGATTTCGCTCATCACCTCGGCGTCGACCGGAAGCGAGAAATGCTCGACGCGGTTGGCGCGCTTGTTGTTGAGCAACAGCCGCGTGACGTCGGGCCGCGAATAGTGCCCGGCCGGATCGGCGGCGTTCTTGGCCACCCCGATCATGCCGAGATCGATGTCGGCGTACAAAATGCCTTCCTGGTCGGGAGGCAGCTTCTCCGCCAGCGAACTGCCATCCGGCCCGTAGATCACGGCGTGGCCGCCGCCGGCATGCAGGAACGCGTGTTTCTCGGGAGAATCGCAGAGTTCGTCGATCATCGCCTGCGAGACGACAGCGCAGGGGCCGAGGAAGAAGCACGAGCCTTCCACCGCATAGACCTTGCTGGCGGCGTTGTTGACCTCATGGCCGAGCGCATGCGCGAACGGATCGTACAGCGAGAAGCTCGGCCATGCCCCGACATGCACCTGTTCGTTCTGGGCGTACATCGCGTATTTCGACAGTGGCTGCAGGTGCTCCCAGCAGCACAGCGCGCCGATACGTCCGATGTCGATGCGATCGTGGACCGCGAGGTCGCTGCCGTCGCCCTCGCCAAACACGGTGCGCTCGGCATGGGTCGGACGCAGCTTCCGCCGCCTGGCGATGGTCTCGCCATCGGGGCCGATCAGCCATTGCGCGATATAGAGGCTGCCGCCGTCGCGTTCGGAGAGTCCAAGCACGGCGGTCAGCTTTGCGCGCTTCACGGCGTTGCGGATTTTTTCCGCCTGCGGGCTGTCGTAGGCCAGCGAGTTGTCGAAATAGCGCTGCACAAAACCGCGGCCGATCGCCCAGGCCGGCGCACCAAGCCAGATCTGCCACGGATATCCGGGAATGAAGGTCTCGGGGAACGCGATCAGCCTGGCGCCTTTGGCCGAAGCTTCCTCGATCAGATGGATGGTCTTGTCGACGGTTGCGTCGAGATCAAGAAAAACCGGCGCCGCCTGAACCACCGCCACCTTGTATTTCTGATGAACCAGACCCATCGCAACCCTCCCTTCGCATTGGACCGACACGTGTTGGTGCCGAGCGTACTGCTGCGAAGGCGCGGGCCGCTTGTCCGCGGCGGAACGAAAACTTGTCTAAATCGGCAGTGGCCGAAGAGGCAACGGAGCGGTGGGAAGGCGAGGGCGTTATCTGCCGGTCTGCTCGCGCCATTCGCGCGGAGAGACGCCGAAGCGCTGCTTGAAGATGCGACTGAAATGGGCGAGGTCGTTAAAGCCCCACGCGAAGGCGATCTCGCCGATGTGCCGGGCCTGGCTGGCGGGATCGGCGAGGTCGCGCTTGCAGCGTTCCAGACGTTGCATCTGCACGTAACCGCGGAATGAAGTCTGTTCGGACGCCATCAGGTCGCTGGCGTAGCGCGGCGAAATTCCGATCGCCGCCGCAGCGCGCGGCAGCGACAATTCGGGATCGGCGAGATGCGTCAGGATGTAGTTCTTGAGGCGATAGAGCAGCGCCGACCGATGCACCGACTGGTCCGGCGAACGCGCATGCAGCCGATCGGCCAGCGTCATCGCGAGAAGGTCGAGCGCCTGGTCGAGCAGCCGCGCCGCGGACGCGGGATCGACCAGCTCGATCGTCCTGCTCACATTGCGCGCGAAATCATAGGTCAGCCGTTCGAGCGGACGGTCGCCGGTAAAAGTGGTCGCGGTCAAACTCTCGAACGCGCCGACGCGCTGTTGCAGCAGCTTGCGCGGCATCTGGAAGATGGTCTGCGAAAAGCTGTCGTCGAAGCGCAGCTCATAGGGGCGGGTGGTGTCGTAGATGACGAATTGCCCCGCGGAGACGATCGCTTCGCGGCCGTCCTGGAAGACGCCGTTTACACCGTGATTGCCGAGCGCCATCAGCACGAAATCCTCGCTGGCGCGGGCGATGCGCGACGGCGTGCGAAATACCCGCTGTGCGGTGGAATCGACCTGGGTGAGCGACACCGATCCCATTCTGGCTTGCGACACCGAGCCCCAGAACGCGCCGCGCATGTCCGACTTGCAGTCGAGCCCGACGAAAGTGTCGCAGACAATGTCCTGCCACAGCGCAAGCCGCCGCTCCGGCAGGCAAGAACTCGTGTCGAGCACGACAGCCACGAAGGACCTCCATCCCCTGCGGAAAGCTTTGTCCCGCACCGAAATAAGCAAGCCTCATACCCAGTCTGCGCCGGACTAGCGGGCTTAACAATTGGTTAATGGAGGTGCACTAAACGACTGTAATTATTGCAACTATTTAGGGCGGTATACGCAACAATCCGGCCTTGTATTTGATGTTGCGACGCACAATATTGGCCGTCTAGGGATTCGACGCCTCCTCGAAGGGCCTTTCTGAGAGGAGTTTTTGGACTATGTATCTCACCGTTATTGCGGCCGCGCTCGCCGATTCCAGCGTGCGCACGCTGAGCCAGCAGGAAGAATTGCCGCTGTTGCGCGATCACCTGTTGCGGCTCGACCGCATCAGCCGCCGCGATCGTTTCCACGGCTTCATGGATGACAGCTTCATCGAGCGCTACGCCGAGAAATGCGCCAATGACGGCACGGTCATCATTGCCTTTTTCGAGGATGGCGTGGTCCGCGGCGCCGCCGAACTGCATCCGCCGGATCAGTCGCCGGATTCGCTGCCTGAGATCGCCTTCAGCGTTGAATCGTCGGTGCGTCGCCGGGGTGTCGGCAGCATCCTGTTCCGCAAGCTGATCAAGGAAGCCCGCGCCAAGGGCTACAAGAGCCTGCGGATCACCACGGGTGCGCAGAACGAAGCGATGCGGGCGCTGGCCAGCAAGTTCGGCGCGCAGCTCGTGTTCCGCCAAGGCGAATCCACCGGCACCATCGACGTGATGAAGTATGATCAGGCTGAATTCGCCACGTCCTGGGCCGAAAGCATGGTGAATGCGGTTCGTGCGGTGGTGGCTTTCAACCGCGCCTACTGGCGCATGCTGGTTCGGATGGCCGGCGGCGCGCCGACCGAGTGGGGCGCCTCGTAGGGCATCCGTACGTTCGAACATACAAAAATGCCCAAGGCCGAATGAGCCTTGGGCATTTTTCTTGAGCCATTCAGGTAAGGCTGCGGCGACCCGTTCAGGTGCCGGTGCGCGTAGCGAAGCGCCGGACAACCTTGCGCTCCACCACCACGGCGCGCTGGGCGCCCTGTTCGCCGGCGATGACGCGGGTGGCCGAACGCGCCAGTGCGCGGCCTGTCTTCTTCACTTCAGCCAGGACTTCCTCGTAAGGCAGGCCCATCAGCGCAGCCGCGATTTCCGCCTGCTGCTGCTGGTCGTCGGTGATTCCCACCGCGGCGAAGATCGCTTCCTCCAGCGTCGGCGGATCCCGCCGGACGCGCCGTGTGCCGTATTTCGTGTTCCAGTCTTCGCTCATAGGGGCCTCGCATTGACTCGCGGAGATACCTATGTCCCCACATATTGCATTGCAATATGAATTTCGCATGGCAATACAGCCATGCACCTACAATTCCTCAGGTCCGATAGCCCTTTATGGCGGGCGATCACGATACCGTCAGGGCGCCGCATCGGTGGCCGGCAGGCCCTGCGGCTGCTGCGGCCAGCGTTTCAACGCGGCATGGCCGGCGTCGGTCAGCACGTAGATGCCGCGCTCGGCGCGGTCGAACCAGCCATAAACGTTATGGAGCAGGATCTTGCCGGCATCGGGGATGTCGACCCGCAAATCCCTGACGCGCCGCGGCCCACCCGAAAGGGCGCAGGCGCAGGCCAGCGCCTGCTGACGGTAGGCCGTCATGATCGGCGCGCGCGTCGATCCGCCCAAGACGGGATCGCCCTTGCGCTTCTGGTGCTCGGCGATCAGCCGCGAGCGCTTCCTGGGATCGCGGCGCGGCGCCGATGTCGGCGGCTTGACCAGCACCTCGACATCGCCCGTATTGGTGACGGCGAGCATGCCAAAACCGAGACGGCGGCAGAGATTGCGATAGCGCGCGTCGCTTTCACGGCCCTTGCCGCGGGCGGACAGTCTGGCCGCAAGCCAGACCTCGTCGGCGGCGCCGGCGCGATCCACCGCCTGCAGGATCAATTCGAGATTGAAGGCAAGCTTCAACTCGCCGATCACGACGATCGGCGGGTCATCGCCACTCAGCGCCACCAGATCGCAGCCGCCGACCTCGCCCTTGACGGTGAAGCCGAGCTTTTCGAGGAAGCGTTTGACGGGAAGATAGAGCTCGGTTTCCAAAATTCGCTCCGGCGGCGCAGGCGGCCGCGACTCAGTATCCGGACTGTAGCCGATATCAGGCAAAGCGTTTGATCGGGGGCCGCGCGGGCGGCTATTGTGCCCCCGGGGACAAGGCCAAAGGCAATCGAGGGAACCCGCGAATCCAGTGTTCGCGGGCCAGATCGCATTTGCCAGATGCAAAGCGGGCAGGGCGTGCTGCAAGGACTATACAAATTCAGCTTTGTCACCGAGCGCGGCACGGGGTGCGGCGTGATGTTCGCGACCGAAGGCGGCCGGCTCTATGGCGGTGATTCCGGCTCGTCCTTTGCCGGCAGCTTCACCTCGGCTGACGGCGTCATTGCGGTCGAGATCACGATGTCGCGGCACAACCACTATCCGAACTACGTTCCGATGTTCGACGTCGACCACGCGGTCCTGAATTTCACCGGCGCCCCCTTGGGCGAAGAAATTCATTTCGAGGGCGGCAGCGCCGCGTTGCCGGGAATCCGGTTCAAGACCGTCCTTTCTCGGATCAACGATTCCGACGCCCCGCCGCCCGGCGAAGTCGGCCCTGATGGCATCAGCAACGGGCTCTATTCCATCCACATCCGCATGCTCGACGGGATCGATGCCGGCAACACCGGCGTGATGCTGCTGCAGGACGGCCGGATCAGGGGCGGCGACGCCTTTTTCGACTATATCGGGGCCTATTCAGCGGCAAACGGCAGGTGGAAGGGCGAACTCGTCAATCGCGAGCATACGCTGGCCCAAAGCGAGCGGCCGATATTCAGCGGCCATGAAGTCGGCATCGGCTTTTCCGGGACCTACGACCCTGACGGCGCAGAGGGCGAAGCCACCGCGCTCGCCGGCAAGCGCAGCATCCGCTTCAAGGCGGTGCTGCGAAAGCTGGCGGAGGTTGAGGACTAAACCCTCCCGCTCACCGGCAGCAGCGCGCCGGTGACGGCACTCGCCGCGTCGCTGGCGAGGAACAGGATCACCTCGGCCAATTCCTTTGGCGTCACCCATTTGGCGAAATCGGCTTTCGGCATGCTGGCGCGGTTCGCCGACGTGTCGATGATCGACGGCAGCACGGCATTGACCGTGACCTTGCCCTTGAGCTCGGCGGCGAGCGCCTCGGTCAGGCGATGCACGCCGGATTTCGAGGCCGCGTAGGCGCCCATGCCACTTCCGGCCTGCAGCGCGCCCATCGCGCCGACATTGACGATGCGCCCGTTACCCGATGCGACGAGATGCGGGATCGCTGCGCGCGAGGCGTTCAGCGCGGTCATGACGTTGAGTGCGTACATGCGCTGCCAGGTCTTGGGGTCACCATCTATCACCGTCTCAAAGGCAAAACCGCCGGCGATGTTGATCAGCGCATCCAGCTTTCCAAAATGCGAGGCCGCAGCCTTGATCGCCTTGTTCGCCTGGGCTGCGTCGGTGAGGTCGACGCCGCCAAGTTCGAACCGATCGGCCGTGGCCGGGACTTGCGTCGGGGCATGGTCGACGCTTGCAATCCTGGCCCCGCGCGCCAGCGCCTCGTTGGCCACAACGCTGCCGAGCGCGCCGAGGGCTCCCGTCACCACGATGACTTTTCCGTTCATGATGGGCCTCCGCCAGCCGGAAAGGAGGCGCATCCTATCAGGAGAATTTCATGTGATGCGGCGAATTTCTGCATGAACGGTCGTTCCGCCAACCGCAACGGCGGCGGCGGAAACACGCCGCGTAAGACTACGGAATGGGGCAAAATCGATAAAATTTGCCGAAGTTCTGTAAGCCGTTTGCAGACTCCGTTCGATACAAGGCGGATACCAACAGAAGGCCAGGGGGATTTGTCATGGGTTTGCCGGATCATGGTTTACCGCTTGTTCAGCTTAAGGAGCAGCGGCGCGACCTCGTCGTCGCGCTGCAGAACCGCAGCGGTCCGGTCTCGAGCTGGGAATTGATGCAGATCGCAGCGATCCAGCAGGCGATCTCGGCGTTCGAGGACGTCATCGCCGACCTCGATGCCGAAATGGAAATGGAAGCGGCGGCCTGAGCCGCCAGGCACTTCTCCGGCCGGATAGCGCGCAGCTTTACGGCTGGCCTCCGAAGGATAGGATCGCGGCATGCACCGCGCTCTGGCAGTTCTGCTCGTTGTCCTCGCATCCTATGCGCTGCGGACGCCTGCCGCCTTGGCGCAGGCCTGCGTTACCGACCAACATGGCGGCCTCGTCTGCGGCGAGGGGAACGCTGCGATGCGGGTCGTCGACGATACCATCTCGCCATCGAAGGATTATGCATTCGCCTGGCGCGGCGCGCAGGGCCTGTCGGTCAGCGATCCGCCGCCGCCCGGCGTCGAAAACCTCCTGATCCGCGTCAGCGACGGTGCGGTGCTCGCCAAGCTCGGCGGCGAATACTGGGCGACCGGCGAGATGCGCGCCAACCGCTACGAACTGGTTGCCGCCTGGTCGCCGGACAGCCGGTCCGTCGTCGAGGTCGCCAACAGCCGCTGGGACAGCGACTCCTTTGCCTATTACCGGATCGATGGCGCAGCGGCCGTGAAGCTAGATCTGCGGGCGCTGGTCGAGCCGGTCATGACGGCGAGGTTGCCGCCGCGAAAACGCCAGGGCAATTCCTTCCGCGTGCGCACCGATCTGCCATTGACGCTGGATGCGCGCGGACGCCTGCGCTTCACCGCGATGCTCTATGTGCCGAAGAGCGAAACCAGCAACGACTACGAGGTGCAGGTCAACATCAGGACCACGGGCGGCAAGCCCTCCGCGCAGGTGGTATCGATGCGGCGGGTGAAGGCGGACTAAAACACGATCAGATCAGGTCCGGCCCGGCGCTCCCTTGGCCGCCGCAACAAAATATCGAAAACAACCCCATGCACAGTAGCCGGCAGCGCCCGACGCAGCCAGTCGACCGACTGTAATCCCGTCAGACTCCAGGTTAGCCCTCCAAATAGCGCGCTTCGAGATGGGCGCGCTCGGCTTTGCCGATGCCGAGGCCGTCGCGGATATAGCTTTCGAGATCGCCATAATCGGCATCGATGGCCTGGAAGGCTGCAGCCAGGAACGCGGCCTGCACCGAGCCGAGCACCTGCCTGACCTCGTCGGGCAGGTCGGTGCTGTGGTTGGGATCCCTGCGGTAGAAGCGGTTGGTCAGCAGATAATCTTCCGAGATCGCTTCCTCGGGAACGCCGAGTGTGTGCAGGATCAGCGCGCAGGCAAAGCCGGTGCGGTCCTTGCCGGCGGTGCAATGGATCACCAGCGGCGCACGGTCTTCGAGCAGATGCGCAAACAGCGTCCGGAAGTGGCGCGTGTTGTTCTGCACATAGCTGCGATAGGAATCGCACATCACCTCGACGGCGTGATTGGTCGACAGCGGTGTGCCGCCGGCTGCGATTGCGCGCAAGGCCGCCACGACGGTGGGTTCGACCGGCAGCGAATGAACTGATATTTCTGGCATGGCGCACAGGGCGGCAGTGCGTTCCTCGGTGCCGCGAAAGTCGAACGCGCTGCGGACGCCGAGATCGCGCAGCACGACGGCATCTTCGTCGGTAAGATGGCCGAGATGGTTGGAGCGGAAGATCTGCCGCCAGCGCACGGTCCGGCCGTCGCTGGTCGCGTAGCCGCCGAGGTCGCGGAAATTGCTGGCGCCGGAAAGGTTGAGATGGCGGGCAGGGGTCACTGGCATCGGCTGGTTCGGACGATCTCGCGTGGTGGACAAGAACGGAAGGACATGCCGTCTGCTCCGGTCTCGTCTATACTGAACTCTGCAAGGGGCGAAGCATGAATTGTCTTAAAGCTATGATTTTCGGCGCGGCGCTGTGCGCTGCAGCGGTTGCGACCATCCCATCGGGGGCATCCGCGCAGTCCAGTTTCCGGAACTATCGCTGTGCCGACGGCTCGCAATTCATGGTCGGATTTTTTCAATACGACAAGCGCGCCCATCTGCAGATCGACGGCAAGGCGCTGACGCTGCCCAAGCGGGTGGCGCTGACGGGGTCGCGCTATCAGGCAAAGGGCGTGACGCTGCGGATCACCAAAGCAGGGGTCGTGACGCTCAAGCATGCCAGGCGGAAGACCACGACCTGCGAGCAGCAGACATGAAAAAGGGCCGAAACGTTATCGTTCCGACCCTTTTTGGTTCGCCGTCCGCGCCTTGTTGATCGGGCGCGTCCCTGCCAGACACTTCCCGGGCATCAGTGGTCCCGCTCGTTGTTGGCATTCTCGATGGCGGCAGCGTGGTACCAGCTGTCGCTGCAGTCCGCGAGGTTGACCGCCTGGGCGGCAAACTCGGCTGGCTTGGTCTCGCCATAGCGCCGTCCCCGGAGAGCCGCACGGCCCCCGGTTGGGAACTGGTAGATCTTGGCAGACCCCTGATCTAGACCGGTATTTATCATCTCAGTCTCTCCTCATCCCTCGGGCGGGGTACCTCCATGGTGCGCCCGAGTCGTTCTCTACTGGTTACGTAAGTCGATATTGTCGGTGCCCCGGTCGGGTGCAAGTGCCCAAGATGACGGCAGGATTTGTCCATTTCATAGGCAGTTTCGGCGTTGCTCTCTGCGAGGCAGCGTTCGCCTGACCAATGCGCGAGCCGGCGGGATGGTTGCTCCGACCAGCTGGCCGCCCGCGCCCGGGTGTCAAAATGATGCCGTTCCTTTAAGCGCTTAGCCGCAGACAAGCGGAAGTGCCGGAGAAATAGGCTGGATTCGCGCTGCGGCGCCGTCGCCGATCGGCCTGATTTGCAGGCCTGCCGCGCTCCTATGTCGCAGCTTTTATTTTAGGCCGGCGCCCCGCTCGCCCTGTGGATGACCACTACCGCAGTGCAGCGATTGGCACGTTACATGCTTACTAAGGCGTGGCCTGACGTGGCCGGGTACACGTATGCGGAGCTTCCAGGGGGCTGGGCATCACGATCCAGATTTCAAGGCTTCGGCTCCGCATTCCACAGTAGCAACTTCAAGAGAGGCTCAATGACCAAGTACAAGCTCGAGTATATTTGGCTCGACGGCTATACGCCGACGCCGAGTTTGCGCGGCAAGACGCAGATCAAGGAATTCGACAAGTTTCCGACGCTGGAGCAGCTTCCGCTGTGGGGCTTCGATGGTTCGTCGACCAACCAGGCCGAAGGCCACAGCTCCGATTGCGTGCTGAAGCCGGTCGCGGTTTATCCGGATGGCGCCCGCACCAATGGCGTGCTGGTGATGTGCGAAGTCATGATGCCCGATGGCAAGACCCCGCATCCGTCCAACAAGCGTGCGACCATCCTGGACGATGAAGGCGCCTGGTTCGGCTTCGAGCAGGAATATTTCTTCTACAAGGACGGCCGTCCGCTCGGTTTCCCGTCGGAAGGCTATCCGGCGCCGCAGGGCCCGTACTACACCGGCGTTGGCTACAAGAACGTCGGCGACGTCGCCCGCAAGATGGTGGAAGAACATCTCGACCTCTGCCTCCATGCCGGCATCAACCACGAAGGCATCAACGCCGAAGTGGCGAAGGGCCAGTGGGAATTCCAGATCTTCGGCAAGGGCTCCCGTACCGCCGCCGACCAGATGTGGATGGCCCGCTACCTGATGCTGCGTCTCACCGAAAAGTACGGCATCGACATCGAATTCCACTGCAAGCCGCTCGGCGATACCGACTGGAACGGCTCGGGCATGCACGCCAACTTCTCGACCAAGTACATGCGCGAAGTCGGCGGCAAGGAATATTTCGAGAAGCTGATGGGTGCCTTTGAGAAGAACCTCATGGACCACATTGCCGTCTACGGGCCGGACAACGACAAGCGCCTGACCGGCAAGCACGAGACCGCGCCCTGGAACAAGTTCAGCTATGGCGTGGCCGACCGCGGTGCCTCGATCCGCGTTCCGCACTCTTTCGTCAACAACGGATACAAGGGCTATCTGGAAGACCGTCGTCCGAACTCCCAGGGCGACCCATACCAGATCGCTTCCCAGATCCTGAAGACGATCTCGGAAGTCCCGACCGGCGCCAAGGCGGCGGCTTGAGCCGGCTGACGATACGACCGGGGAACCTCCGGTCTGCAAGGCTGATCCGCCAGGGTGCCCCCTGGCGGATCATTGCGTTTTGATGACGTTGATTCAAATACGCCGGTTCAAAGGGCGTTTCCCTGCGCGATGAAGCGCGCTAGACAGCAGCGTGGGCCTGCCGGGGACACGGCATTGTTTGAGGGATTTTACAAGGTCAGGTTTCAGCTTGGCGCCGCGGTCGGCCGCAGCGTGATGTATGCGCGCGATGGCAAGATGCTGGGCGGCAATTCGGCCTTTGCCCATATCGGCACCTATGAGAAAGGCGATGATGGGGTCGATATCGTCATCCAGACCATCCGCCACAACCCGGACCCGAATTACCGCGCGATGGCCGGCACCGACGACGCCACGTTGGTGGCGAAAGGCAGGGCGGACGGCAACCTCTACCGTTTTGAAGGCGGTCTGAAGGAATTGCCCGGCGTGCCCTTCCAGTCGGTGATGACGCCGATCGAGCAGGACGCGCTGCCGATCGCCGGCAGCCGCGGCGAGGGCGGCATCGTCAATGGTCTTTATTCCATTCACGTTCGCCTGCTCGACGGCGTCGAAGGCGGCTTGACCGGCGTGATGCTGCTCAATGACGGGCGCATTCTCGGCGGCGACGCCTCGTTCTACTATGTCGGCACCTACACCTCGGAGAAGGGCCGATGGAAAGGCCAGATTCTCAATCAGGAGCATACGCCCGCGATGGGCGAAAATCCGATTTTCGGCGGGCATGAAGTCGGCATCGGTTTTGCCGGCACCTGCGACGCGGAAGGCGCGCTATTGGACGCGACCGCGCTCGCCGGCAAGCGCAGCCTGCGCATGACAGCGGTGCTGAAGCTGATGCATCGGGTGTAGCGGCCGATGAGCGATGCCGTTCGCGTGCTCTCGACGCTGGCACTGAAGGGCGCCGTCCAGGCCCTGGCGGGTCAATACCAGGCGGCCGGTGGCGCGCGCATCGATGCCGATTTCGCGCCGACACTGGCGCTGCTGGACCGGCTGCGCGCGGGCGAGGCCGCCGACGTCGTCATCCTGACCCGCGAAGGTTTGGACGAGGTCGCGCGCGAGGGGCGCGTCGCCGCCGAAAGCTGCGTCGATCTGGCGCGCTCCTTTGTCGGCGTCGCCGTGAAGGCGGGGGCGCCGCATCCCGACATCACGACTGAGGCCGCGCTGCGTAAGGCGCTATTGGCGGCCCGCGCGGTGGCCTATTCGCGGCTCGGCGCCAGCGGCATTCTATTCGCCAAGCTGATCGAGCGTCTCGGCATTGCGTCCGAGATCAATGCCCGCGCGGTTATCATCCCGCAGGGGTTTACGGCCGAGCGCCTTGTCAGCGGCGAGGCTGATCTCGCCATCCAGCAGATCAGCGAGTTGAAGCAGGTGCCTCATATCGAGGTGGTCGGGCCCATTCCCCGCGAGCTGCAGACGCCCGCGGTGTTTTCCGCGGGACGCATGTGCGCATCGCAGAACGTGGGCGAGGCGGATCGGCTGCTACGCTACCTCGCATCATCAGAGGTCGCGCCGGCGCTGCGAGAGAGCGGGCTCGAGCCTTGAATTTGGCGGCGGGCCGACGCAACCTGCGCCTCATGAAGCGGACGCTCCGAGGCCTGCTGATCATCGCCGTCGCTCTTGCTGTCGCACCGGCGCCAGCGGCCGCGCAATCGGCCGACCTCGTGCTGTGCGACCGCATCGCCGCCGATCCCTCCGACCCCGATCGGCCGGCGGATGTGAGGGGCGTGACTGACATCGCGGCATCCGACGTCGCCACCGCGATCAGGTTCTGCAAGAATGCCGCGAACACGTCGCGGCGGGCGATGTACCAGCTGGGACGGGCTTATGCCGCCAAGGGGCAAACGGCGGAAGCGATGGCGGCCTGGCGCAAGGCGGCCGACAAGGGATCGACCTCGGCGATGGTCGAGCTTGGCGTGCTCTACGGCAACGGCAGCGGTGTCGCGCGTGACGAAGCGCAGGCACGAAAGCTGTTCGAGCGCGCCGCCCAGGCCGGCAATCCGCGTGGCGTCAGCAATCTTGCCGCCTTGGGTGGGGGCGGCGCCGCAGATCCGGCGCGTGCGCGCGAGTTGCTGTCCAAGGCGGCCGAAGCCAATGCCGAGGCGCAGTATCAGCTCGGCCTGATGCTGGCCGAGGGCAATGGCGGAACGCAGGACGATGTCGCCGCCCGTGCGCTGTTCGAGAAAGCGGCCGCGCAAAACCATCCGGCGGCGCTGGAGCGGATGGGCGCGTTTGCCCAGGCCGGCCGCGGCGGGCCCAAGGATGCCGAGGCCGCCAAGGCCTATTACCAGCGCGCCGCCGCGCTTGGCGACGAGGATGCGAAGAAGGCGCTGGAGCGGCTGCGCTGTCCCTACACGATCAAGGACAAGCGCGGAAACGTGGTGACCAATCTGTGCTTCTGAAGCGCATGACGCTTACTCCCGGATCAGGACCACACCTGCGATCAATAGCGCGGCGCCGGCGATCCGCGCCGCATTGACGGGATGCGGCGTCAGCCCGAGCGCGCCGAAATGGTCCAGCGTCACCGCGGCCAGCACCTGGCCGGCAATGACCAGCGCAAACAGCGTCGCGGCCCCGAGCGAAGGCAGCAGCAGGATCACCAGCAGGATGAAGGCGGCGCCGAACACGCCACCGGACCACGCATACCAGGGAACGTCGGCCATGGTTTTCCAGGCCGGAATGCGCTCGCCCAGCGCGACCACCGCAACGATCATGGTCAAAAGGCCGACGGCGTAGCTGACCAGCCCCGCCCATGCCGGCGACGCCAAGGCCGTGCGCAAATTGCCGTTGAGCACCTGCTGGGTCGCGACGCTGACACCGGCGCCGAGCGCGAGGAAATAGAGAAAGAGATGTTGCACGAAGCGCTCCCGTTCATTCGAGCCGGCAGGGCGATCCGCCCCCGGGCAGGACAGGAGACAACGCGAATAGCCTGATAGGAACAAGAGGGCCGGCGGGGCAATTGTTGTCGGGGGGCGCGAATAAACGGTGCCTGCCATGATCCGAAAACTGCAATCGGGCGAATACCGGCTCTATTCCCGCAAAATCAATCCGAAAACGGGCAAGCGCCGGAATCTCGGAACTTTCAAATCGCGCGCCGCGGCGGAGAAGCATGAGCGTGCCGTGCAATATTTCAAGCGGCACTGACCCCCGCGTTAAAACGCGGCTGGCCCCGGCCCTGCAGCGGTGCTAAGCCCCCGCGGGATATTTTCGATCATGCAGGATATTTCGTTGCTGAACGGGCTCTATAAGGTTGAGTACGGCGTGAACGACGCGTTCGGCCGCAGCATCATGTGCATGCATAACGGCAAGCTGCTCGGCGGCAATTCCGCCTTTGCCCATCTCGGCAGCTACCAGGAGCGCGACGGGGAGATCGTTGGCGAGGTCATCACCCGGCGCCACAATGACGATCCCTACTATAAGCCGCTGATGGACACCGACATCGCCGCCATCAGCGTGCGCGGCAGGCTGCAAGGCAACAAGATCCGCTTCGAGGGCAGCGCGGCGCCAAGGCCGGGCGCGTTGTTCTGGGCCGAGCTGACCCGGCTCGACGATGAAGTGCTGCCGCCGGTCGGCACCGTGGGACCTGATGGCATCATCAACGGCCTCTATTCTCTCCAGCTTCGCGCGCTCGACGGCGTCGAGGCCGGCCTGTCCGGCGTCATGCTGCTGCTCGACGGCCGCATCCTCGGCGGCGACGCCTTCTTCTACTATCTTGGCGCCTACGCTTCGGCCGACGGCCGCTGGAAAGGCGAGATCCTCAACCAGGAGCACACGCCGGCGAAGGGCGAAAACCCGGTGTTTGGCGGGCATGAGGTGGGCATCGGCTTCACTGGCACCTACGATGAGGCCGGGGCCGAACTCGAAGCCATTGCCCTGGCGGGAAAGCGCAGCCTGCGGCTGGTGGCGACGCTGAAATTGATGCAGGCGGTTTAGGGTTCTTTTCTTCGGAAATAAAACCACGCCGTAAGCGCGACCGGCGCACCGAGCGCGAGCCAGGAGAAATAGCGGCCGGGCCCCTCGTACAGCAGCGCGCTCAGAAGTCCTGCAGTCGACAGCACGCCGATCAGCAGCGGGCCGCCATAGACGGTCCGCCAACTGCCGCTAGATCGTGACTTCCGGACGTCGGTCATCGCGACGGTTGCAACGAAGGTTGCGCCGCCATCGCAGGGCTGCGGTGCTTGCGGCGTTTGACGACCCAGAGGTAGAGCCCGCTGCCGATCACGACGATCGTCATGATGTCGAGCAGCGCCCAGATGATCTTTAGCGGCATGCCGCCATAGTCGCCGAAATGCAGCGGCTGCGACACCAACAGCGCCTTGAGATAAAGCGGAAGGTCGCGCGTATCGGCGACTTCGCCGGTTTCACCATCCAGCAGCACCGGCTTGAGCAGCCGCGACGTCAGCGGCGTGTCGCCGCGCATGAATACCGCGAAATGGTGCGAGCTGGAGAACGGCGTGCCGGGGAAAGCAACGAAGGAGACGTTCATGTCGGACGCGGTCTTGCGCGCGTTGTCCAGCGTCTTGTCGAGGGACGCGAGATGCACCGGCGGCGGCTTGCCGGCATAGGGCTTCACCATGTCCGCAAGCTCGGTCGCCTTCCACTGGTTCAGCATCACTTCGGCGAGCGTGTTGATGACGCCGGTGGCACCGACCACCAGCGCCCAGGCGATGGTCACCGCGCCCAAAAGGTTATGCCAGTCGAACCAGGCGATGCGGCGCGACTTGTCCCGCAGCGTGCCGAAGCGGAGGCGGCGCGTGAACGGCCAGTACAGCACCACGCCGGAGACGATCGCGACCAGGAACAGAAAGCCCATGGCACCGAGGAACAGCTTGCCGGGCTGGCCGGCAAACATATCGACGTGGAGCTTGAGGAAGATCAGCATCGGGCCGCCGCCGACCGGGCCGAGCGGCTTCGCGGAATTGGCATCATACGCCCTCAACGTCGCCGCATCCGGATCGCCATCGACCTTGTTGTTGGTGTAGGCGATGATGTTGTTCGGTTCATCCCTGTCCCACAGGATATATTGCAGGACGCGGCCGGGATCGTTCGCCAGCGCGGTGCGGGCAATCTCGTCGATGCTCCGCTTCACCGCGCCGGGCTGGACGATCTCGGGCTTGGGATCGTAGCCGAGCAGCTCGTCGATCTCGTGATGGAAGATCAGCGGCAGGCCGGTGATACACAACAACAGCAGGAACAGCGTCGATATCAGACTGCTCCAGGTATGAACCACCGACCAGATGCGAACGGTTCTGGCTTTCAGGGTTGCCTCCCTTCAATCAACGCCCATGCGCACTACCATTTGTACGACAGGCTCGCCGTCGCGCGGCGACGGTCACCATAGAAGCAGGCGTTCGCCGACGAGCAGTTCGCCACATAGACCGTGTCGGCAACGTTGATGACGTTGAGCGCCGCGCGCCAGTTCTGCCATTCGTAGTGAATGGTAGCGTCGCCGAGCACGACAGAGGGGACCGGCTTCGTATTGACATCGTCAGCAAAGGAGCCGCCGATATAGCGCACGCCGCCGCCGAGGCCGAAGCCGGTCAAGGGACCACTCTGGAAAGTGTAGTCGACCCAACCCGAGGTAAGTGTCTGGGGCGTGGCGGTCGGGACCTTTCCGATCAGCGCCGGGTTTGCGTCCTTGCTCACGAACAAATCGTAGCTCGTGAACGCGCCGACCAGCTTGAGACCGGGGAGTGGATTGGCGACGGCTTCGAGCTCGATGCCACGCGAGGTCCACTCGCCGTTCTGCATCTGCCTAGGAGGCAGGCTGCTTGGATCGGTGGTGAGCACGTTCTGGCGCTTCAAATCGAACAGGGCGATGCCGAAATGGCCATTGAAGCCGTTGGGCTGGAATTTCACGCCAACCTCGGTCTGTTGCCCCGTTTCCGGCAGTGCCAATTGGAGGGCAGACGTAAGGGTCACCACCGGGTTGTAACTGGTCGCATAGGAGACGTATGGCGCAAGGCCGGAATCGAAATTGTAGATTAATCCGGCTCGGCCGCTGAACTTGCTGTCCTCGCGGCTCTGGCTGGCCCCGATGTGGTTGTCGTTGTTGGTTGCGACCCAGTCGTTACGGCCGCTCAGCACCAGCGTGAAGCGGTCGAGCTTGATCTGATCTTGAGCATAAAAGCCGAGTTGCTTCTGGCTCAGCGTCGTATCCGGATTGAACGCGCCGGTGAACGCCGCGGTAGGCGCGTAGATCGGATTTAACAGGTTGAGCGACGGGGCGCCAATGGTAAATTCTTGCCGATCGTCGATGCGATAATGCTTGAGGTCGAGGCCGAACAGCGCGGTGTGACGGAGAATGCCGGTGTTGAAGCGGTATTCGAGTTGGCTGTCGAGATTGCCTTGGTTGGCAACGCCGCGGGTGAGGAAGTTGCCGCGCGCCAGCGAAGCGGTGGCAGGATCTCCGCCGACATAGCCAAGGCCGAAAAGTGTCGAGAGCGTAACGTCAACATGGGCGAAGCGGGCGTTCTGCCGGAAGGTCACATCATCGGAGAGGTTGCGCTCGAGCTGGTAGCCGAGCATTTCCTGCTCGCGCTTGAACGAATCGACGTGGGGATCGCTGGTGAACAGGCGGGTTGGGATCCGGCCGAACGGTGCATCGACCACGGTGCCGATATAGGGCAGGAAGTTCTCGCTGCGAGTCTCCAACTTCGAAGCTGATGCCAGCACGGTGAATGTCGTATCGGCGTCGGGCTTCCAGGTCAGCGACGGCGCGATGAAGTAGTTGTTGTTGGGCGTGAAATCGACCTGCGTGCCGCCGTTCTGGACCTGGCCGACCACGCGGTAGAAAAGCTGCCCGTTTCCAGGCGCGGTTGCGACCGGGCCGCCAAAATCGAATCCCAGGTAGGCATTGCCGAAATTGTTGACGCCGGTCTCGAGATAACGGATCGGCGCCACCGGCGGCGTCTTGCTGACGGCGTTGACGATGCCGCTCGGGCTCGAGCCGCCATACAACACGGCGGAAGGCCCACGCAGGACCTCGACGCGCTCGAGGTTGAATGGTTGCAGCTTCCAGCTTGCATAGGAGGTATAGAAAAGCTGCAGGCCGTCGAGGAAGAGGCCTACGTCTTCCGACTTGAAGCCGCGGATCAGGAACCAGTCGTTGCGGGTATCTGCGCCGAAGGTCCCCGCGACAACGCCCGGTGTGTAGCGCAGGATCTCGTCGAATTTGCCGGGCTTCTGGTCGCGAATCTGTTCGCTGCCGATGACCGAGAGCGACTGCGGCGTCTCCATGATCGGCGTGTTGGTCTTGGTGCCTGCCATCGAGTGGCCCGCGACATAACCCTGGACGGCGCCGCGTGGATTCTCGACGACGACACCCACTGAGCGTTGCGGCTGCGGCCGGCTCGTTCGCGCGGCCTGCGTTGCACGCCGCGTCTGCCGACGCTCCGGCGCCGCCACACGACGACGCGCTTCCGGTGCTGCGACGACAACCGGGGGCAATGACGCAGCTCCGGACGACGGCCGCGAAGAATTTGACTGAGCGAATAAGACCTGCGGCGACAACGCCAACACGGATACGGTCGCCAACGTGGCGACGCGCAACAAATCACTGGACTTCAAGGTTCCACCCCAACCTGCGAGCGCACTTCATTACGCCTTCCGAAGTTGGCGCAATGCCGCCGACGCATACGCGAGGGAGGGGCGATTCCTCTAATGGAAAGGTTCTTAGAGTCGCTCTTAGAAAACTTCCAGAATCTTTCGCGTGAGTTGTCGATTCACTATCGACACTCACTACTTGTGGCGCGACTTGTGGCGCGGGAGCCGGAGACGATTGCGTGCCGCGCCAAAAGGAACGGGTGGTTTGCCTGAGCATTGGGACCTGAACTGGATCGATGACAAGCGCCACCCACGGCATCAAATGGAATAGCCATGACAGCCATCAAGCAAAACCGCAAACCAAGTGGCATCGAACCCGAGAAGTCGGAAGACGATATTCAGCGTGAACAACTCAGGCCTCGCGGCGTGCCCAACGCGCCGGACCCTGCGAAGATGACGCCGCAGCGGGAAAAGAAGACGCCGAAGCACGTCGATCCCGGTCACACCGCGTAGTGCCTGGAGGCTGATAGCGATCGCGAATTTGAAGGAGCGGCCCTTAACCTCCCCATCAGGCTAGTTCCCGAACGCCATTTGAACTCCCAGATTGGACTCAAACAATCCAGGAGTTTCCGCCATGACCGAACCGGCCGCATCCATCCTTTCCTCGCTCTCCTCAGCCCTTGCCGAGATTGTCGCCCGCGCCAAGCCGACAATTGTCTCGGTGCACTCCCATCGCTCACGCGCCTCCGGCTTCGTCTGGAAGTCCGGCTTGATCGTGACGGCGGACGAGGGCCTTGCCGAAGAGGGTGAAGTCTCGATCAGGTTTTCCGATGGAACCGATCGGCCGGCGACCATCGCGGGGCGCGATCATACGACCGACATCGCGCTACTGCGCGCCGACACGGCGACTAGCACGCCAATCGTGCTCTCGTCCGCGATCCCGGATCTGGGTTCGCTGTCGGTCGTCGTTGCGGCCGAGCAGGGCGTAACGACCGCGGCGCTCGGGATGGTCTCTCTGAGTGGAGGCCGCTGGCGCAGCATGCGTGGTGGCGAGATCGATGCACGGATCGAGCTGGACATACGGCTGCGGCGTCATCACGAGGGTGGTCTCGTTCTCAATGCCGCCGGCGAAGCCATCGGAATGGCCGTTCAGGGCGTGCGGCGGATTCTTGTCATTCCCGGCGCGACCATCGCGCGGGTTGCCGCAAGGCTCGAAACCCATGGCCGGATCGCCCGCGGCTATCTCGGGCTTGGCTTGCAGCCGGTCGAGCTCGATGACGATATTGGCGCCATGGTGATGAGCGTCGATCGAACAGGTCCGTCGGCCGCGGCCGGCATTCAACAGGGCGACATCATCGTCGGCTGGAATAACGAAAAACTCTCGGGCGTCCGTTCGCTGCTGCGCTCGCTCGGTCCTGATAGCGTCGGCTCGGTCGTCGACGTCACCATCAGGCGCGGCGGCGCGCCGGTTCAGATCAAGCTCACGATCGGGGAAAGGGCGGAGGCGTGAGTGGGGAGGGGCTCCCGGTCATCGTGGTCGCCATCGAGATCGAGGATGCGGCGGTGGCTGACCGGCTCGCCTCGGCGCTCGGCGAAGCCCCCGGGATTCGCCTGGCGGCGCCAGGAGAGGAAGCGGCGGTCGCGCTGGTGTCGCGCGGGCCGCCGAACGTCGCTGCGCGGACCGATGTCGAGCTGACGCCGCGCGAGCGCGATGTGCTGCTGATGATGGCCGAAGGCGCATCGAACAAGACGATTGCGAGGCGGCTCGGAATATCCGTTCACACCGCCAAATTCCACGTCGCCTCGCTGCTCGACAAGCTCGATGCGACCGGCCGCACCGATGCGGTGGCGCACGCGGCGCGGCTCGGCGTGATCAACCTGTAAGGTTCCGGGCGACGCGCCGCCGTCCAATCCTTATCCGCGGCCCTTGTTGGCTGCGTGGTCTTTCAATTGCTCGGTTTGGGTCCATTTGCTGTCCTGGCCGCGATCGCGCGAATGCTCGGTCTTGTCGCGGTTTGAGAGCACCATGTTCTCGCCGATCAGCTCATCCTGGATGTCGGTCATCGCGCCGGTACCGGCGCCTTTCCCCTTGGTACCGGGGCCCAGATGCTTGCCGTCTCCGTGTGCTCCACGTGTCATGATTTCTATCCCTGTGGCTTTTGGGGCTTGTGGCCGGATTGGCCGGGATTGTTGTGCTTGTTGTGCTGGCTCTCTTGGTTGAGGCCGCCGCGGCTTACGGCAAATTCCGACTGACGGCCGTCGCGTTTGGCGATCTTCGCACCGCCCTCGCGCTGGATGCGCGCGGCATCCTCCTCGACCTGCCGCGCATCGGGTACGTCAGGCTTCCTTTCCAGGATACGCAGCTGCTGTTCATGCGTCTTCTTGCCCTGAAGCGGGGCCTTGCGCGCGCCGCTGTCGCGATCGTTTTGCGGCGGCCCGCGGCGCCTGTCGCGAACTTCCGCCTTGTTGATTCCGCCCTGCGGATTGGTGTCGTTCTCCAGATCGCCTTCGAACGTGTTGGCGCCGGCGAATTCTTCCAATTCGTCAGGTGTCACCTGGGCCATGTTCGCGCCCTTCGATCCGCCGATCATGGGATTGTGGACCAGATCGGCGTTGGTCGGTCTGTTCAGCTTCACATGCTTGGTGCTCATGGGTCACCTTGAAGCGGGATGCGTCCCGCCGCCTTTTCGTTCCGGTTCGTGCGTATGATGAGTATCGTGCTCGCCGCCGCCGCCCGATACCTTGCTGTGTCGCCGTTTCGGATCATCGGCGGATGGCTTATCGACATGCAACGGTTCCTTGGCGTTCTCGTGCGAAGCGCCCGGGCCGCCCTGGCGGATGCTTGCCGGCGTCTTTGTTGAGGTCGACATGATGCGCTCCTGGCTAGCGGTCCTGCTGATAGCCTTGATGGGTCGTATTCTGTGCGGTGTTGCCGGGCTGGCCCTGCTGCTCCGGATTGTCGATATGGCTGCGGCCCTTTTTCATCTGATGGGCATTGCCGGATTTCGGGTCGCCGGTACCCTTGTGGCTTTGATTGTCCTGCGGGACGGGCGGTGGTTTGGTCATGTTCGCTCCGATTCCTGCTTGCTTGAGCAGGGACAACGCCCGGCGATTGACGTGGGTTCTTATCGGCTTTCGGGAACTGCGATCACATCCTGCACGGGGAACACTGAGCCATGTCGCATGACCGGCCTGCCGGTTTCAGGGAACTTGAAGGTTCGGCCCTGATGTCCTAAGCAGCGGCCGCAGCGATTTTCCCCTCAGATAGCCAATGATCCGCCTCGATAACGTCAGCAAGCAAGTCGGCCACCAGATCCTCTTCATCGAAGCTTCCGCCGCCCTGCAGCGGGGCGAGAAGATCGGCCTTGTCGGCCCGAACGGGGCCGGCAAGACCACGCTTTTCCGGATGATTGCCGGCCAGGAAGTGCCCGATGAAGGCCAGGTCGCGGTCGATCGCGGCATTACCATCGGCTATTTCAGCCAGGATGTCGGCGAGATGTCCGGCCGCAGCGCCGTGGCCGAGGTGATGGACGGCGCCGGGCCGGTTAGCGTCGTCGCAGGTGAGCTGAGGGAGCTCGAGGCTGCGATGGCCGATCCGGACCGCGCCGACGAGATGGAGGAGATCATCGCACGCTATGGCGAGGTCCAGCACCGTTTTGAGGAGCTCGACGGCTATGCCCTCGACGGCCGGGCGCGCGAGGCGCTGTCGGGTCTCGGCTTCAGCCAGGAGATGATGGAGGGCAATGTCGGCGCGCTCTCCGGCGGCTGGAAGATGCGGGTCGCTTTGGCGCGTATCCTGCTGATGCGTCCCGACGTGATGCTGCTGGACGAGCCGAGCAACCATCTCGATCTCGAAAGCCTGATCTGGCTGGAGCAGTTCCTGAAGGGCTATGAGGGCGCGCTATTGATGACCTCGCATGATCGCGAGTTCATCAACCGCATCATCAACAAGGTCGTCGAAATCGACGGCGGCACGCTGTCGACCTATTCCGGCAATTACGAATTCTACGAGCAGCAGCGCGCGCTGAACGAGAAGCAGCAACAGGCGCAGTTCGAGCGCCAGCAGGCGATGCTGGCCAAGGAGATCAAGTTCATCGAACGCTTCAAGGCGCGCGCCTCGCATGCCGCGCAGGTGCAGAGCCGGGTGAAAAAGCTCGACAAGATCGAGCGCGTCGAGCCGCCGAAGCGCCGCCAGACCGTGGCGTTCGAGTTCATGCCGGCGCCGCGCTCGGGCGAAGATGTGGTCAGCCTGAAAAACGTCCACAAGGGTTATGGCAGCCGCAGCATCTATCAGGGGCTCGACTTCATGATTCGCCGCAAGGAGCGGTGGTGCGTGATGGGGATCAACGGCGCCGGCAAGTCGACCCTATTGAAGCTGGTGGCCGGCTCGACCGAACCTGATAACGGCACGGTGGCGGTCGGCGGCAGCGTCAAGATGGGCTACTTCGCCCAGCATGCGATGGATCTGCTCGACGGCGATCTCACGGTGTTCGAGTGGCTGGAAGAATCCTTCCCGCAGGCAGGCCAGGGCTCGCTCCGCGCGCTCGCCGGCTGCTTTGGTTTTTCCGGCGACGATGTCGAGAAGAAGTGCCGCGTGCTGTCCGGCGGCGAGAAGGCGCGGCTGGTGATGGCGAAGATGCTCTATGATCCGCCGAATTTTCTGGTGCTGGACGAGCCGACCAACCACCTCGACCTCGCCACCAAGGAGATGCTGATCAACGCGCTCTCCGAATTCGAGGGCACCATGCTGTTCGTGTCGCACGACCGGCATTTTCTTGCCGCGCTCTCCAACCGCGTGCTGGAGCTGACGCCCGAGGGCATCCACCAGTATGGCGGCGGCTACACCGAATATGTCGCGCGCACCGGGCAGGAAGCGCCGGGGCTGCGGAGCTGAGACGAGGCTATGGCATACGCACAAATGTATCGGCGTTGGTGCTGATCGAGCGCCACCAGCTCAGCTTTTCCCTCTTGCCGGCCGCGCCCTCAGCTGTCGCCTTGATCACGCTGTCGGCGACGACGAACCACATCGTTTCCATCTTCCCATCGCGCAAA
Source organism: Bradyrhizobium sp. CB3481 (assembly GCF_029714305.1). Lineage (NCBI taxonomy): Bacteria > Pseudomonadati > Pseudomonadota > Alphaproteobacteria > Hyphomicrobiales > Nitrobacteraceae > Bradyrhizobium > Bradyrhizobium sp. CB3481. The sequence goes on along the minus strand of NZ_CP121647.1, from coordinate 4,549,316 downwards.
AGGCCGGTGTAGGAGACCGCGGCATCTCCCGCCGCAGTTTCACCTCCGGCGACAAAACTGATGCAATCGCCCTGATGGATACCGACGATGGGAATTTCCTGTCCGTAGAAGCCGCTATCCCTCAGCGCGGTCCTGAAGGTGCCGCTGATCCTGCGATCGGCATCGTCGGTGATGTCAACGATGGAGCCGTACTGGTTTTGCCATTTGCCTTTCCACGTCATTGGTGCATCCCTTCCGCTCACGCCGACCAACGACAGCCAGCGAGGGATGTTCCGGTTCGCCTGAGGCAGGTTTCGGGCTCGGCACCAAGGCCAGGGGCTATTTGCCGGCGAGCGGCGCGATGGTCTCCATCTCGTTGGTCCAGATGCCGCCGGCATAGTTTGGCGGCAGCCGCGCAAACTGCTCGGCCGTATCGATGCCGGTCGAGAAGCCGCCGCCTTGATAGGGACCAAGTACGAAGACCTCACTACGGGCGGCTTTCATGCGGCTTAGGAAGCGGTCCGGCCAACCCCATAGAAACGGCGCGACGTTGACCGGCACCATCACCATCGCGTTGTGGCAGGCCCTTGGCACCATGCCGCTCCAGCCATAGCCGATATAGCCGAGCAGGCAGCCCTTGATGGTGGCACGCGAGATGGTTTTGATTTCAGGAAGGCGAGTGCGCACGATGTCGACCGGCTCGTCGCCGCCATAGACCATGATCTGTGCCTGGCGTTCGCTGGGAAGCTTGCTCAACACGTCCACCAGCTTCTCTCCCTCCGATGCATCGCGGCTCTTGACGTTGATTAGCAGGCGCTGTTGCGGGAACGCCGCCAGCACCTCGGCAAGCGTCGGCATCAGTCCGACGGCCTTGCCGCGAAACGGAAAGGTCTTGCCGCCATCGGATGTATAGCCATGGCCGATGTCGAGCTTCTTCAAGTATGCCATGGAGTGCTCGCGCGTGACGCCGTGGCCGTCGGTGCGGCAATCCAGCATCCAGTCATGGAAGACGGCGAATTCGCCGTCGGTGGTGGGATGAACGTCGAGCTCGACGATATCGGCACCGGCCGTAAAGCTGGCGCGCATCGAATCGATCGTGTTCTCCAGATATTGGTGGCCTGACGGCAGCATGCGCGCCGCGGTGCAGGTGTCGTTCGTCAGATCGCGCTCGTCGAAGCGCTGGGCAATGCCGCGATGCGCCAGCAGCACAGGCTCGCCGTCCTGGGGGATGGCGAGATGATTGGTGTTGTTGAGATAGACTGCCGCGGCGAAAACGGCGACCGCCATGGCGGCGTATTTGAGTTTCTTGTTCAAGGCTTGCCCCCGTATGCGAGGTGCTTTCGCTAGGCAGGATTTCTGGTCGATTTGCGGCACGGCGAAAGAAAATGCCCGAACGACGGTGGGCGCCTGCTAGTCCCTTAGCCGCTCCACAAACGCGATCGCGCGCTTCATCGCATCTTCAAGCGCCGAGCGATTGCCTGGAATGGATTGGCGTTGTCGTCCCGGGTCGTCAAAGCCATGCGTTGCACCGGGATAGAGGACGACGTCGATCTTGGCGCCTGCCGCAATGGACCGCTCGGCCAAGCTCTGGCATCTCGCCGGCGAGACCTCTTCATCATCCGAGCCGAGCAGCAAGGTGATGGGCGCGGTGGTCGCGAGATCGGGTGCAAGCAGGGCTTTCGGTCCGCAGCCGGGATAGAGCGCCAGCGCCGCGCGATAGCCGGAGGTCTTCCTGCCTTGCCGATGCATCACATTCAGTGCCGTGCTGCCGCCATTCGACCAGCCCTGCAGGAAGATACGATTTGCAATGACGTCGCGCTGATTGCGCAGCCAGTTCAGCGCGCCCTCGGCGTCGAGCGGCCGCACCGTCTTTTCATTGACATCGGCGCGATCCGGATCGTCATGGGTGAAGCGGCCGAAGCCGTGCGCCTTGCCGCGCGGCCCAAAACTGTCCGGAAGCAGCGCAACGTAGCCACGCTCGGCCCAATACCGGCCCCACATTAGGTGCCGCTTCGACAGGCTGCTCGCGTTACATGCGGATGGGCTGGTGCGCGATACCAACGTACAACCCTCGTTGACATTGGCCGAGTAGGGCCCACCGCGGCCGTGCAGCATGACGATGGCGGGGTGAGGACCTGGCGTTTGCGGCTTGAAGAGATAGGCGACGATCTCAGTCGAGCCGTCGGCGCTCGGGAAGAATACCGTCTCGGGCGCCGCGAAGGCGGCCGCAGCCGGCAGCGTTGCAAGCATCAGCAGGACCACAAGCTGAATCGGTCGAATAGCCATCTGCGCAGTATTAGCAACATTTCGGGCGGCCAGGACAAGGACGCATCGCGCTTGGCTTGTGGAGACTGGAACCCGCAGCTACGCTGATTAAAAAAGGGGAGCGAAACGGCAATGAAGCAACTCAGAATCGGGGACATCACCATCGATGCGGTGATCGAGCGCGAGGGGCCGTGGCGCCGGCCGCAGGATTTCTTTCCGGCCTACGACGAGGCGGTCTTCAAGCATCATCTCGCCGGCATGGAGCCCGAGGTGTTCGACACGGCGCTCGGCATGATGGTGATCACCTACCAGACCTTCGTCGTCCGCACGCCGCGCTACACCATTCTGGTCGATACCTGCACCGGCGAGGACAAGGGGCATCCGCCGCCGTTCGACTTTCCCGGCAAGGAGCGCTGGCGCAACGAGCTGTTCGCGCTCGGCGTCTCCTACGAGCAGGTGGACTACGTGTTCTGCACCCATCTGCACATCGACCATACCGGCTGGAATACCACGCTGCGCGACGGGCGCTGGGTGCCGACGTTTCCCAACGCCAAATACATATTCCACAAGCGGGAATATGCGGCGTGGGAGGCGGAGAGCGCCAAAGGCGCCAATCCGCCTGGCACGGTTTTCCGCGACAATTGCCTGCCGATCATGGAGGCCGGACAGGCCGTTCTGGTTGACGACGACTACGCGCTCGACGATACCGTGACCCTGACGCCGACGCCGGGACATTCGCCCTGTCACTGCTGCGTCAACATCTTCTCAAGGGGCAAGCGCGCAGTGGTGGCCGGCGACCTCATGCATCACGTGATTCAGTGCCGCGAGCCGGAATGGTCGGCCAAGCCCGATTGGGATCCGAAGCAATCCGCGCTCTCACGGCGGAAATTCTTTGCCTCGGTCGCCGGCACCGACACGCTGATCCTGCCAATTCATTTTCCGACGCCGACCGCCGGTCTGATCACGGCGGATGGCGACCGTTTCGATTATCGTTTCAAAAGGGACTGACTGACCGAGCGGCGGAATTCCAAATTCCGCGCGGTGGGACCTCCGCGCCTGGCGCAACGGCACCGCGCGCAATTGCGCTGTGCAGGGCGAGCGGGTTTGAGCTAGTGCTCCTCAAACCGGTAACGCAGGCAGGGACGTGCGATGAGTGACGATGAACAAACGGCGATGATCCGCGAGACCGTGGCGAAGTTCGTGGATCGCGAGCTTATTCCGTTGGAGCCGCACTACCTGCAATCCAAGCTGCCCGGCGCCAGTCGTCCCCGATTGACGGATGCGCAGCGCCAGCGCCTGCGAGACGTATCGAAGGAGCTGGGGCTATGGGGGCTCGACGCGCCCGAGGACCTCGGCGGCCACGACCTGCCGACGCGCACGATGGCCGCCGTTCACGAGGAGCTTGGCCGCACCTGCGTGCCCTTCGTGCTGCCGCCGGACTCGCCGAACCTGCGCATGCTGCAAGCGGTCGGCACCCCAGTCCAGAAGGCGAAATACCTTCAGCCCTATATCGAGGGGCGGATGAGCTCGGCGATCGCGATCTCCGAACCCGGCGCCGGCGGCGATCCGGCGGGCATGAAGACCCGCGCCGTGCTGGAAGGCGATCAGTGGGTGATCAACGGCCGCAAGATCTGGATCACCAATGCCTCTAGCGCTGATTTCATCATCGTCATGGCCCGCGTCGGCAGCGACCAACGCCAGGGCGGCATCACCTCCTTTATCGTCGAGAAGGGAACACCGGGCTTCATCATCGAGCGCGAGATTCCGATGCTGGGCGGCGAGCCGACCTACGAAATCGTGTTCGAGGATTGCCGTATCCTCAAGGACTTGGTGCTGGGCGAAGTCGGCAAGGGGTATGCACCGATGCAGCTCCGGCTGCGCACGCGGCGGCTGGAGATGGGATCGACCTGCATCGGCATTGCGAGGCGGGCGCTCGACATGTTGTGCGAGCACGCGAAGCAGCGCGAGACCTTCGGCGTGAAACTTGCCGACCGCCAGGCGATCCAGTGGTGGATCGCCGACATCTCGACGCGCATGCATGCCTGCCGGCTGATGGTGCGCGATGCCGCCGACCGGACCGATCGCGGCGAGGACATCCGCCAGGAAGCCTCGATGATCAAGGTGTTCGCGACCGAGATGGCCTATGAAGCCTGCGACCACGCCATGCAGACGCTCGGCGCGCTCGGCATGACGCTGGAACTGCCGCTCAACGCCCTCTGGCAGAAAGCGCGGCTGATGCGGATGTATGAGGGACCGAGCGAGGTTCACCGCCAGGCGATCGCGCGCCGCGTGCTCGGGCTGCGCGGATAGGTCGGTCGAGGTGGGTCGACCGATCCGCTATACGGCTTACGCCGCCCGCACTTCCGAGAGGAAGCGGTTGACCTGGCCGGCGAGATCCTTGGACTGCGAGGACAGCTGCTCGGCCGCGCCGAGCACCTGATTGGCGGCGGCGCCGGTATCGTCGGCGGCCTTCTGGACACCTGTGATGTTGGAGTTGACCTCCTGGGTGCCGCGCGCCGCTTCCTGCACGCTGCGCGAAATTTCCTTGGTCGCCGAGCCCTGTTCCTCGATCGCCGCCGCAATCGCGGTGCCGATCTGGTCGATCTCGCCGATCACGTTGGCGACGTTCTGGATCGCCGTCACGGTCTGGTCGCTCGCCGCCTGGATCGCCGCGATCTGTTCGGATATCTCGGTGGTCGCCTTGGCGGTCTGGCCGGCGAGCGATTTGACCTCGGAGGCGACGACGGCGAAGCCGCGGCCGGCATCGCCGGCGCGCGCGGCTTCGATGGTCGCGTTGAGTGCGAGCAGGTTGGTCTGCGCTGCAATGCTCTGGATCAGCGTCACGACGTCGCCGATCTTCTGCGCGCCTTCGGCCAGCGAGCGGGCGGTCTCGCCGGTGCGCCGTGCATTGTCGACGGCGCGGGCCGCGATTTCGGTCGATTGCGCGACCTGGCGGCCGATCTCGGAGATCGAGGAGGCCAGCTCCTCGGTGGCGCTGGCCACCGTCTGCACGTTGGCGGAGGTCTGGTCGGAAGCTGCGGCGACGATCGCCGCCTGACGGTTGGTGAGCGTTGCCGTCGACGACATCGACTGGGCGGTGTCTTCCATGATGGAGGACGCGGCCGACAGCCCGCCGACCAGCTCGGTCACCTTGGCTTCGAAGGCGCGGGTGAGCTCGTCGAGCATCTGGGCGCGGCGCATCTTGCCGTCGCTCTCGGCGGCCTTCTCGGCCGCAAGCCGTTCCGCCGCGATCATGTTATCCTTGAAGACGCGCACCGCGGAGGCCATCGCGCCGATTTCGTCGCCGCGCTCGGCACCGGCGATGTTGCCAGAGACGTCGCCGCTGGCGAGCTGCGACATGGTGGCGGTGAGGTCGACGATCGGCTTGCAGACGCGGCGGCGCACCATCACGATCAGCGCGGCGCTGGCGGCGACGACCGCGACCAGCCCTGCGAGCGCGATCAGGAAGCTGAAACGCGCGGAGGAGTAGGCCAACCCCAGAACGTACTCGGCGTTGTTATAAAAGGCGTCTCGGACTTCGACGACGGCGCCGAGGCCGACTTGGGATTCGGCATAGAAGAAATCGACATTGTGCTCGTACTTGCCCGAGGCCGCGCCGTCCTTGACGAGCTTCAGCTCCTTGCCGAACCTGCCGACGTAGATCTCGTTCATCTTGTCCAGCGCCGCGGCCACATTGGGCGGCGTGGCCGGGTTGCCGCGCAGCTCCTGCAGCGACATCAGGATCTGGTCGGCACGGGCCTGCGAGCGTGAATATTCCATCTTCTCGGCCTCGGTCGCCGCGCGATTGGCGCCGACGAGGTTCTTGTGGATGCTGGCGTTGTAGCCGCCGACGTCGCGCAAATTCCAGGCGATGTTGGCGTAGACCGCTTGCCGATAGGCGTCGCCGTCCAGCTTCGCCATGCGGCGCACCTGCTCGTCGAGCAGCTTCGTCACCGCGGCGTTGAACACGGCGTTGTCGGCGACGATCTTTCTGGCGGCATCCTTGCGCGCCTCGGCCGGGCCGTCCATGGCCTTGTCCATGGCCTCGCGCAGCGCGTTGAATTTCACGTTCAGGTCGTCAATGCCGCTACCGATCGCCGCAGCATCGTCGAGGCTGCTGGACAGATTGTTGCGGACCGCGTTCATCTTGTCGCGGGCGCCGTCGGTGTTCTTGCGAAGCTTTTCGTTGAGCTGCTTGCGGATTGCCGGATCGATGGCGGGCGGCCCATAGAGGATGTTGGTGGCAAAGCCGCGCTCGGAGTTCATGTAGCGCGGGATGTCGCCGACGGCGCGCACCACTTCCAACCGGCTCTGGGCCAGCGAGACCTTCTCCATGGTCTCGTATTTTGCGACCGCCACATAGACGGCGAGCCCGCCACCGACGGCGGAAAGCGAAACGATGGCGGCAGTCAGGAGGGTACCGATTTTCATGGGGATTTTACGCCAATTGGACGGGTACGTAAGGTGCGGGCCACTAGTATAAGTGGTGCTAATTAATCAGAGTTTACCTGCGAGTTTACCTGGGCGCTGTCACACCAGCGCCTTCCGGCTCGTCTTGATGGCAAGAGCTGTGGGTTTTCGCCTCGCGGCGCTCGGGTGGAGGAGCTTAGAACATGAAGATCGTCATTATCGGCGGCACGGGCCTGATCGGCTCGAAACTGGCGCCGTTGCTGCGGGCGCGAGGCCACGAGGTGCTGCAGGTCTCGCCAAGCCGGGGTGTCAATGCCGTGACCGGGGAGGGCCTGCAGGCGGCGCTTTCCGGCGCCGATATCGTCGTCGACGTGTCGAATTCGCCCTCGTTTGAGGACAACGCCGTGCTGCACTTCTTCGAGACCGGGACGCGCAACCTGGTCGCGGCGGCGAAAGCTGCCGGCGTCCGTCATTGCGTCGCGCTGTCGGTGGTCGGCACCGACCGGCTGGAGAGCAACGGCTATTTCCGCGCCAAGCTGGCGCAGGAGCGCCTGATTGTGGCGTCCGGCCTCGCCTATACGATCCTGCGCGCGACCCAATTCTTCGAGTTCGTCGGCGGCATCGCGGATTCCGGACGCAGGGATGGCGAGGTCCATGTCTCCAGCCAGTTGATGCAGCCGATGCTTTCCGACGAGGTCGCAGAGGCGCTGGCGGATGTGACGCTTGGCGAACCCGCGCGCGGCATCCGCGAGGTCGCGGGTCCTGAAGCTGCGCCGCTGTCCGACTTCGTCGGCCGCTGGCTGCGCAAAAAGGGCGATACAAGCCGGATCGTGGCCGGCGCCGAGGTGCCGTATTTCGGCGCGCCGCTGGCGTTGCGGTCGCTGGTGCCGGACGACGGCGCGCGGATCATGCCCGACACGTTTTGATGATTGGCTGGGCAGGGCGATGTAGTTGGTAGGATGGGTAGAGCGCAGCGAAATCCATCAATGCCGGCGTTCGTGGTGATGGGTTTCGCTGCGCTCTACCCATCCTACATCGTTCAGCGCATCTCTTCGGTCGTGCTCTTTGCGGCGGAACGGGGTTGCGCCGGTGCTTTGGAACCCATCTCCTGACAGGGCAGCTGCATCCATGTGCCGTCGGCCGCCTGTTGATAGGCGTGGCAGGAGGACGAGGCCGGCGCCTCGGTCGCTTTCGCCGTGTGCGAATGCGCGCTGGAGTTTCTGGCCAGCGTCGGCGCGGCCAGGGTGAGGAGGGCGGCCGCCGAGCCGAAGAAGATCGCTTGCCCTAGTCGCATGGGAAATTCTCCTTTGTCGAAAGCGAATGCTTTCTTCCTAAAAGGAATTGTGGAAATTTTTCGAAGGGACCGCGAGCATTGCCAGCGCTTGCTTAACGCTTTGCAAACGCAGCGCGGCGGTTGATGCGCCGCAGGGCGAAATCTGTCGTTCCGCGGAGGAACCAGTTCCTTCGGCCGGGCGTTGGCCTGCATCATGCTGAAGGCACGGCCGTCATGCGTCCGGAAAAATCACTCTTCAGTGCGCTCTTGACCCATTTCCTGATGGGCGTGGCGCTCGGGCTGTCGCTGGTCCTGCTGCTCGGGCTGATCGATGCTTTCCATGTCAGGGATCTCGTCGCCAAGAGCGCGGCCCCTGTCCAGACCGCGGTGATGCTGATCACGACCTACGGGTTGATGTTCGGCATCGGCTCGGCGTTGACCGGTTTAGTGCTGACGCTGGAAGACGAGAGCTGAGATCGGCGGCTTGCATGATCAGCGGCGCAGGCGCGCGATCGTGCCGGCGACGATCTGCATGGTGATGCCGATGACCCATCCCGCCATGATCATCGATGTCCATGCCAGATGCGGATCGTGGCGCAGCACGATGACACCGACGCAGGCGAACGCCGAGAATGCCGCGAGGAAGGTGCCTACCGCGCTGAGCAGCTCCGGCGCGTCGATCTTGCCGACCCAGGCGCCGTCTTTGGCCGGGCCGTTCGCTGCACCGGGAGGCGGCGTATCGATGCCGAGATAGAAGCCGACAGCGCCGCCGGTCATCATCAGCAGCAGAAAGGCCTGACTGGTAAGTACCGCGTAGCTGGTTCCCACCAGCGCCGCCACAAACAACCCGCTTGCCGCGCCTGCCATCGCAAGTCCGAGGCGTTCCAGAACGTGGGCGACCTTTCGAACGCGGGTTTGCATGGGTGAGCCCGCCAGTGACAAATGAGAGACTAGGACGGTTTCCGGGAACCTGAAAGCAACCTAGCGGTGAAGTTGGTACGCCGGATCGATACCGCGTAGCATCGAGCTGCAACTAGATACCGATGGCGCAATAGCAAGGGGGTCAAAGCGATGAGCCTTTTCGACAATCCATTCGATCCCGTGCGCGAAGCGGCGCTCGTCACCGGCGCCGGCAACGGCATCGGGCGCGCAATCGCGCAGGCGCTGGTCGGCGAGGGTGTGCGCACGGTGTTTGCCGATATCAATCGGGACACGGTGACGGCGGCGATCAAGTCGTCGGCCCGTCCGGACCTGGCAATGCCCTGGGTCGGCGATCTCGCCGATCCCGCGGCGAGGAATGCGCTGCTGAACGAAGCAGCCAATGTGCTCGGCTGCGTGACGCATTTCGTGCACAGCGCCTCGCCGCCGCGGCGCGAGAGCGATCATATGTTCGGCGTCACTACGGAAATCTGGGCGCGGATGCATGCGGTGAACCTGGAGGCCGGATTTCATCTATCGCGTGAATTGGCGCGAAAGCTGGTCGCGGGCAAACAGCCCGGCTCGTTCCTGCTGCTCACCTCGCTGCATGCCGGCACGCCGCGCAACCTGCCGCATTACTCGACGTCGAAGGCGGGGCTGTCGATGCTGGTGAAAGAACTGGCCAAGACGTTCGGCCGCTTCGATATCCGCGTCAATGCGCTGGTGCCCGGCGCGATCGCGGCCGGCGGCTTCGTCGCTGATCCTGCGCTCGCCAGGCATATTCCGCTCGGCCGGCTTGGCGAGGCGAACGATCTGGCGCCGCTTGCGCTGGCGGTGCTGTCGAACCGGATCTCGGGTTATGTGACAGGCGCGGCGATCGTGGTCGATGGTGGGCTGTCGCTCACGAACTGGTTCGAACCGCCGGAGCTCGGGGAATTCTAGGGCGGGTTAGCTAATCTAATCCGCCCTTCGGATTTAATCCGCGCGATGCATCGAGAGCTGATGCTTGGCGTGCCATTTCGGCCCCGGTCCGCGCATGTAATGCAACTCGGGCCGGTAAGGATTGCGGGCGACGTCGAGCAGCCTGTTCCATTCCATCGCGGTCTCGATCAGGCGTCGGAGGAGCAATTGCATGGCCAGCATGGCGGCACCTCAACTCAATGCGACTTGCCGAGGACGGACGAAAACGGCAGGGCGAAGATTTCGTTGTTGAGATCGTCGCTGACGTGCAGCGTCCAGTCCCGCCAGTCTTCCGGATCCTGCAGCATGATCAGCGATTGCACGACACGGGCGGCGTGGGCGCGCACCTCGGCGAAGTTTTCGACGGCTGCACCGCGCTGGGCAAAGCCTGCGCCTTCGGAATTGGAGCAGTGGAAATAGACGTGGGCCATATCCGACTCCTGCATTGCGATTCACACTCGAAAATACCAAGCGGGAGCCCGGCTTAATATTCGGGGAGATTGCGGACGGGATATTACGGGGGCCGGCGACTTGTGGTGGAACTGCGCAAATCGCTAGACTTTTCTGAAAATTTATTCATCGCCGCGGCAGGAACGAGAGTTCCTGTTCTGCCGTTTTAGTGGGCAAGTTGCTGATATCCGCGAGCCTCGCGACACGGACCGATGAACCCCGGGAGAGCGTCATGATGTCGGAAATGCAGATCCACACGATCGCGCGTCAGATGATGGAGAAGCACGGCCTCACCGCGATTGCGCAAGCGGCGCATAACGCGCAGTCTTGCGAGACCAAGGGCGATATCGAGGAAGCCAAGGAGTGGCGTCATATCGAAGACGCCATGAAGCTGATGCGGGGACCGCATCAGAGTTAGCATCGGGCCGGATGCGATGCGTCGCATCCGACCAATGATTTTACCGCAGTGGCATCGGCGGGCGCACCACCGGCTCGCCGTCATCGGCGATGGTCTGCCGAGGCGGCGCGGGCGGCGGCGGTGCGGCGACCTGCACCGGCGGCGGCGCTGCAGGCGCGGCCGCCATTGGCGCGGGTGAATACGAAGGCGAATAGGAAGAGATCGGTTTCGGCTTGCGCACTGGTGGGGCGGCCGGTCGTACCGGCGGAGGCGGCGCTACGGCCGCGGGGGCCTTGACCTCAGAAGCTTTGGCCAATTCACGCGCCATCTGCGCCTGGCTCGCCTTGAGCTGGGCGATGGTGGATTTCAACTCCTCGACCTGCTGTCCCATCGCGGCGAGATCCCGCGCCATCGATTGCAACTGGTCCGTATCGGCAGAAGGCGCTGGCGCCACGGCGGCGGTGGTCGCGGATTCGGGTTGAGCGGGGGCCGCTGCTGCCGCAGTTGCCGGTTGAGCGGCCTGATCGGTTACGGCGGTCTCCGTCGCCGGCGCGACCGGCTGCTCGGCGAGGGCCGGCTTGGCTGTCGAAGGCAATGCCGCCAGCAGGAAGGGCGGCGTCCATTCGGCAGCCATCGCCTTGGCGTCATCGCCATAGTGCTGCCAGGCCGCGGCAGCGATGGCGCCGACAAGACCCAGCAGCGCCATGAATATGCGCTTGACCCATTTGGACATCGGCCGGTCGTCCAGGGCCTTGAGACGATCGACCTTGATCTCGCTTGCCTTGTCGTTCTTGACGCCGATTTCGCGGCTGACGTTGATCTCGGGGGTTTGGGGGGCGCTGAAGGTGGGTTCGGCCTGCCGAGCCGGCGCGCCGATTGAAATCGACGGCGCGACTTGAACTGGCGCGGCTGCCGGGGGTGTCGCCGGGTCATGCGCCAGCGGCGGCGCCTTTTCGGCCGGCGGCATCTTTTCGGCATGCGCGTGCAACAGCGATTCGATCGCAAAGACGTCGTGCGGATCGGTGTCTTTCAGCGTTGGCATGGATTGCATTGTCCCTTGCTCAGTCCAATGCCACCCGGATTAGGGCGGCGAGCATGCGTGCTGCGTGGAAAAATCCTCTGCCCGGCCTCAACACGGCCAGCGAGGTTTGACCAAAGCAAGGCAAACTCGTGGAGAGGTTGGGGCCGCGGCGGGCGAGGGCCGCGGGAACCGGGGGAAAATCGGCCTTAGAGGGCCGCGCCGGCGATGTCGGCGCGATGCCGGGCGTGCCATTTCGGACCGGGGCCGCGCATGTAGTGGCGCTCGGGACGGTAGGGGTCGCGGGCGCGCTCGATCAGGCGGTGGCAGCGTGCCAGCATCGCGTCGATGCGGCGGAGCAGCGGCATGAAGGGCGGGCGCGCCGGAAGCATGGCTTTTCTCTCAGTGCGGCTTGCCGAGGACGAAGGCGAAAGGCAGAACGAACAGCTCGTCGTCGAAATCGTCGTTCACATGTACGACCCAGTCGCGCCAGTCTTCGCCGTCGCGACCCATGATCATCGAGCGGACGATGCAGGCGGCGCGGTCGCGTGCCTCGGAAAGATCGCTCACCGCTTCGCCGGACCGGTCGATCCGCACTTCCCGGGAGTTTGAGCAGTGGAAATAAACCTGGGCCATGGCGGCCTCCTGCGTTTGAACCGTTCTGCCTTATTGGTTGCAGGATAGCCGCGCCGGGTTCTTGCCCTCTGTGATGCGCCTCACAGTGACTACTTAAGATTTTATTAAGACTGTGGTGGTGAAGTTTTAGGCATATGGAATCGCAGCGGAACCGGACCTCCCGAGCCGGCAGTTGCAAGAGAAGGCCGGCGGCGTAACGCCCGTCGGCCTTTTCTCTTGGCGGCTGTCTTGGCGGCGACGCGCCATCTCACAGCGCTGTGAATCGGCAACCGGAACAGCGCCCGGCTTCGCTCGTTCGTCCCTCATACGTGAATGGAGGAATGAGCGATGATGAAACTGAAGCTGCTCGGGGCGGCTGCTCTCCTGGCGACGGCGTTTGCGACGCCGGCAATGTCGCAGGAAGCAACCCAGGAACCCGGCATGATCGGGTTCGCCTACCCGAATTCAAATTATCTGCGCGGCGGATACGGCGTGCGTACGCCGAGCCGCTATGACTATAGCTACTACAACGAAGGCTATTACGGGCCTCGCGCGTATTATGGACCTCGCGTGTACTACGGGCCGCGTGCCTATTATCGGCCTGGCCCGGTTGGGCTTGCAGCCGGCGTAGCCGCGGGCGCGATCGGAACGGCGGCGGCAATCGCGGGCGCGCCGTACGTTGATTCCTATGCCTATTATGACGGGCCTGGCTATTGGTAGAGCTGGACGCGTAAACTGCAACGAAGCGGCCGCAAGGCCGCTTTTTTGTTGGCCCATCCAGAGATTAGCTGAGGTCCATGAAGCTCGGCCTTAGCTGCCTCGATCTGTCGTCAGGTTCATTTGCCGCAAGCGTGAAGCCTTGCACGCGACGGGCGCGCATGGTTCGACTGCATCCAATGTCTGAAGATCCAGTGTTTGGAGGTTGAGGTCCCATGAGCAACCGCGTTCTCGTGTTCTACGGCTCCTATCGTTTCGACCGCATGGGCATTCGGCTGGCGCATTTCGTGGTCGACGGATTTCGCGCGCGGGGCGACGATGTCGAGCTGATCGATGCCAAGGCGGTCGGCCTGCCGATCCTGGAGCGGATGTACAAGGAACATCCGAAAGGCGGCGCGCCTGATGTGCTGGAAAAGCTCGCCGGGCAAATCCGCGGCGCCGATGGGTTCGTGTTCGTCACCGGCGAATATAATTGGGGGATGCAGCCGGGGCTGAAAAACCTCACCGATCATTTTCTGGAGGAATGGTTCTGGCGGCCGGCGGCGATCGCGAGCTATTCGGCGGGCCGCTTCTCCGGTGCGCGCGCCGCGCTCGCCTGGCACGGCACGCTTTCGGAAATGGGCATGGTGGTGATTTCGAGCACGATCGCGGTCGGGCCGATCGCGCAAACGCTTTCGGAAGACGGCAAGGCGACGGGCGAGGGCGGGAAAGCGCTCGAACGCGCGTTTCCGCGCTTTGCCGATGATCTTGCCTGGTGGATGGAAGCGGCACGGGCGCAGCGCGAGCGCAAGAAGCCGCCTTACTGAGGCGACCGATGCAGCTTCAGGCGGGCGCGCTTGCTGCTGATTAGCAAGGCGGCATGGCGCTTGCCGCGTGCCCGGCCTTCGAAGCGCAAAAGTCTTGCCCACTTTTCGCCATGCGCGGGCAACAGATTGGTGTTGCTCTTCATCTTCGGCCTCCCGCTTTTCGCTCGTCGGGCTTACTCATCGGGCTTACTTTGCGGAAGCGCCGCCGATCGCTCCATGCACGGGTAAGAATAATGTCGCCAGCAAAGATCGGCTGTGGCCTGCTTGTTGTTGCCGTGCTGGCCGCGCTTAGCGGTGCTGCGATCGGCGCGCAGAACCTCGATCAGGGCAAGCCGGCGCAAAAATTGTTTGCCGAAGGTTGCGCGTCCTGCCACCGCAGCCCGCGCGGGCTCGCCAAGGGCCGCTTCCAGCTCACCCTCTATCTGTTTCTGCAAAAACACTATTCCAGCGGCTCGAGCTCGGCCTGGGCGCTGGCGTCGTACCTGGATTCCGTCGACAGCGGAAAGCGCGTGGCTGCGAAGCCCGCGAAATCCGCCTCGCGCACCTCGTTTCGCCCGCCGGCGCCGGTGCGATAGATCAGCGCGATCAACCAGATCGCATCATGATCTCATCTTCTTGTGCATAATCTCCCTGCAAACGCCTCACGCTCGTCCGAAAGGTAAAATCGACTCCTGTTTTTCGGAACAGATTGTTACGCCACGGCTTGCTCACCGGGCCGCTGCGAAATCTCCCCAAGCCCGTCATCTTTTCGACGCGCCCCGGCATAGCATCATCCTTGTAAGTGTGGCGTGGGGAGTGACGATCATGGTGGTGGCTGAGCTGCAGACCAAGGTGGAAAAGTACGAGAGCAGGGCCTCCAGATGCGAGGCGCAGGCGCGCGAGGCCAAGGACAAGGCGCAGCAGACCTTCTACGAGGTGCTGGCCGGTTACTACGCGAGTCTCGCGACGGATTTCCGAAAGATTCTCGAAAAGCGAATGGTCGCGTAGGGCACGGCGCCCTACAACGCTCCCTTAAGCGCCGCCGATTGCGCGGGTGATCGAGCCGCTGCCGCCGCAATGCGGGCAGGGCGCGCCGCTGACGCGGCCTTTGCCATGACATTCGGGGCAGATGTCCTCGCCGGTGCCGGGCGTGCCGCGTGCGGCTTCATCGCCGGGATTGAGCATCGGGTTGGCTGCCTGCATCTGGGCGTTTGAGCGCTTCTTTGTGCTTTGCGAATTTGGTGCCTTGTTCCGCATGGCGAGTGCTCCTTGCTGTTCGCCCATAACGCCGGTGCGACAAAGAAGTTGCGAACAAGGGCGCAACCTTTGCGCGGCGTACGCGTTGGCTGCGCATGACAAGCATCCAGCCTCTGCATCCCAACACCCTGCATCCAATGACGGGCTTCGATCCGTCCGAGCCGGCCATCCTGCACGACCTCGCCACCGACCGGATCATCACCTGGATCGGCGACCAGGCAGACGACTTTTGCCGCACCGCCAATGCGCGTGACGACGGCACCGTCGCGTGGCGCGAGTACGTGTTCGACGGTTGGGGCAACGTGCTCGGCGGATGAGGGGCGCGGCTATTTCTGCTGCGCCAATTCCTTGCCGCGTTCGGCGAGTTTCACCATGACCTGGAGCGCGTGATTGGTCGGCGTTGCGATGCCGAGCTCGGCGCCCTTGCGCACCACGTGGCCGTTGAGGAAGTCGATTTCGCTCGGCTTGCCGCGCGAAAGGTCCTGCGCGGTCGACGACATCTGGTTCGGCATGATCGCGGGGATGTTCAGGATGTGGTCGATGAGGTCATCGGGAATCGCGACGCCGCAGGCGCGGGCAACGGTTGTTGCTTCCCGCACGGCACTGGTGACGACCTGCCGCGTGCCGTCGACCTGCAGCATCGGCCCGTAGGCGATGCCGGCGACCGCGGACAGCGCGTTGTAGGCGCAGTTGATAATCAGCTTGCTCCATAGCGTCTTGTCGATGTCGTCAGCGATCGTGACGCCGATCCCGGCAGCCTGCAGCGTTTGTGCCAGCGCGGCGCTCGCAGGCGAAGGCCCGATCGCGAGATCGCCGCCGCCGTGATGCCGGACATGGCCGGGCCCGGCCATCTCGCTGCCGACATAGACCACGACGGGAATGACGGCGTGGCCGATAACGGAAGCAAGACGCTCTGCATTGTCGACGCCATTCTGCAGGCTGAGGACGGAGGTGTCTGGCCTCAAGATTCCGGCGAGCGAGCGGCCGGCCGTTTCGGTATCGGCCGATTTCACGCACACCAGCACGAGGTCGGGCGGCGCGAGGCCGGTCGTGTCGGTCGCGGCCTTGGCGGGGAGGTGGCCGCGGAACGTCTTGGTGTCCAGAAGCAGGCCCTGCGCATTGATGGCGTCGACATGCACCGGCCGGCCGACGAAGGTCACGTCATGACCCGCTTTCAGCAACAGTCCGCCATAATAGCATCCGACGGCGCCGGCGCCGATGACTGCGACTTGCATGACGTTTCTCCCGCTGATCCACGCTACAGGCCAACCCGGATAAAGCGGTATTTGCCTCTTTGCCAGTCCGAATTGACGGCGCATTCGGCCCGGCCGGCTGATCCGGGCCAATTGCCAAAGCGGGGCACTTAGCGGGTGTTCGTGCTGCTTTCTTTAAGGTAGCATCGTCGCATGAGTGAAACCGAGACCTTATTTGCGGCTCTGCGCCAATCGTCGGACGAAGCCATTGTCGGCATGCTCGAGCGCATGGTGCGCCATGCCCCGGATCATGCCTTGAACAAGATCAACGCGGTTGATCTCGCACGCACCGAGGGCATGGACGAAGATCGGGTTATCGCAACCCTGCTGAATGCGGTGGGGCTTGGCATGTTCGAGATGACCTGGAACGTGATGTGCCCGAGCTGCGCCGGAGTTCTTTCCGCCAACAAAAGCCTGAAAACGGTGAATAGCGCGCAGTATAATTGCGCGTTTTGCGCCGCCGGCTACGAGACCACGCTCGATAATCTGGTCGAAGTAACCTTTACGGTGAGCCCGCGCGTGCGCAAGATCGCGGCGCATAATCCCGACGAGCTGCCCGCGGCCGAATATTATCGCCAGATCTTCTGGAGTTCGGCGATCGATCTTCCGGCCGATGTGGAGAAACTGCTGGACGAGGTCACGCTCGAAATTGTCGACCTGCCGGCTGGCGAAAGGGCCATCCTTTCCTTGCAGGCGCCGCAGGGTACGCTGATCGTGTTCGATCCGGTGACACACGCGGCCCAATTTCTCGACGTGAGCGGCGAAGAGACCAGCGAGCGCCAGAACGTGTCGGTGATCTTCAATAAGCTGCAAGTCCCCGTCGACACCGCTGCCTTGCGTCCCGGGCCGCTGCGCTTGGCATTAGACAACCGCACGGACAGCCGCGTCTTGCCGGCGGTATGGGTCGCGAACCCGGCGCTGGACGACCTTTTGAGGCGACGGAAATCCGTTCTCACGGCAACGCGTCTGCTGACCAACCAGACGTTCCGCGATATCTACCGGACCGATACACTCGCGATCGGCCAGCGTCTGAAGATATTGAGCCTGACTTTCCTGTTCAGCGATCTCAAGGACTCCACGGGTCTCTATGAGCGCGTCGGTGACCTCACGGCCTTCGATCTCGTCAACGAGCATTTCCGCCTGTTGCAGGAGATCATCGCGTCCGAAAGGGGTGCGATCGTGAAGACCATTGGTGATGCCGTCATGGCGACTTTCGAGACGCCTGACCGCGCCATTGCCGCTGCCATCCGCATGCGCGAGGCGATGAGCGATCTCGGCGCCGAGCGTCAGCATCAGAGCCTGCGCCTGAAAATGGGCATCCACGAAGGATCGTGCCTGGCGGTCACGCTCAATGGCCAGCAGGATTATTTTGGCCAGACGGTCAACATCGCATCGCGGGTCCAGGGTCTCGCTGAATCGCGCTCCATTGTGGTGACGGAATCGGTGGTGGAGAACGCGCGCACCCGGGCCCTGCTGAAGACCAGCGGGATAGAACCAACGCCAGGACGCGTGGAGTTGAGTGGCATCGCCGACAAGGTGTCGGTCTACGAGATTTCCTGACGCAGCCGGCTGTTGACCGGGGGCGGCCGCGTGCCACGCATTCGCCCGCGAACCGGTTGGCTCATCCGCGCCAAATTCTGTGACCCAATCACCACACTGGAAGCGAATTGCGCTGCGGAAGCCTTGCCCGATCGCATCCGGCCACGTTTCCGCCCGGATTCGGTCCCGCGATTGCTCCGTGTTGGTTTTCGGCTTGGGCTGGGGCGCAAGCGGGGGATTGCAACATGGCTTCGATGGCTAGGAAACTCGTGCCGCTGCTTGCGGTTACGCTGGGAGCGGCGTCGCTGGCGGCCTGCGCGCAGTCCACCGTCGTCAGTCAAAAATCAGGATTTCGCGCCGTCAGGCAGGCGTCGCTGGATCAGGACCGCGCGACATCCTCCATGATGAAGCGGCGCGTGGCCGCGGTGCGAAAGCACGCGGTCGCATCGCGCAGCGATGCGAGCGGCAATACAGCTTCGCACGGGGTCGCAAGCTACTACAGCGAGGGTACGAAGACCGCGAGCGGCGAAAAGTTCAACGCGCTCGAAATGACCGCAGCCCATCCGACGCTGCCGTTCGGCACCAAATTACGCGTGACCAACCTTTCGAGCGGCCGCTCGGTGACGGTACGGGTCAACGACCGCGGTCCCTTTGTTCATGGGCGCGTTGTCGACGTTTCCTATTCTGCAGCTGATGCGCTCGGCATGGTCGGCAAGGGCGTTGCCAAGGTCAAGCTCGACGTCGTCAACGAGTAGCTCGACGTCGTGGATTAGTGCGTAGGGCGGATTTAGCCGAAGGCGTAATCCGCCGATCGATCGCGGATGCGTGGCGGATTACGCTTGCGCTAATCCGCCCTACGGGCCTCGAACTTGCGTGGCGGCTTCACGAGTGCTTCCGCGCTGTCGACGATGCGCATTTCCTCGGTGCCACTTGCCGCGGTGCGTTCCAGCACAGCGAAGATCGCGGAGGCGGCGTGGCTGAGCGCACCTGATGTGTCGGCGCCGCGGAGGCGGGCGGCGACCAATAGCGCGGCGAAGAGATCGCCGGTGCCGTTCGGGCTGATGGCAAGTTTTGGCGTGCGCACGCGGAAGGCGCCTGTGCGCTCGATGGCGAGCGCCTCGATCTCGTCCGCAGGTGTATCTGATAGCTCGGCGCTGGTGACGACGACCGTGCCGCGCGCCATGAAGGCGCGCGCTGCCTTCAATAGCTGATCGATCGTCGCCGCCTTGGTCCCGCACAGCCATTCGAACTCGAAATGGTTGGGCGCGATGATATCGGCGAGCGGGCAGAGCAGGTCACGCACCAACGACGGAATGTCGGCATGGACGAACAGGCCGCGGTCGCGATCGCCGAGCACCGGATCGCAGCAATACAGTAGCGCCGGATTCTTCTCCTTGGCGCGCGCGACGAAATCGGCGACCACCTTGGCGTTGTCTGCGGAGCCGAGATAGCCCGACAGGATCATCTGCGCGTGATCTGCCGCGCCGCGCTCCTCGATGCCGCGCAAGAGATCGGCGACGAGCTCCGCCTCCAGCACGCGGCCGCGCAGCGTCGGATAGCCCGGGCGGTTGCTGAGCAGCGTGGTCGGCACCGCCACCACGTCGATGCCGTGCATCTGCATCGGAAACACCGCGGCGCTGTTGCCGACATGGCCGAAGGCGACCTGCGACTGAATGGAAATGACGTTCATGGGACGAGTTCTGGGGATTGATCGAAGGAGGGAGAGGGGAACCCTCGCAAGTTAACACATTGGTTATTTCTTTGCGGTCATTTTCACGGTCTCATTCAACAGGGAGTCACCATGTCTGACGTCACCATTCCCGGCGGGCGGATTCGTTCTTTCGTTGAGCGGATCGAGAACCTCGACACCGAATTGCAGGAGCTGAACGAGCAGAAGAAGGAAGTGTTTTCGGAAGCCAAGGGCGAGGGATTCGACGTCAAGATCCTCAAGGAGATCATCAAGCTGCGCAAGCAGGACCAGGACGAGCGCGACGAGCGTGAAAGCCTGCTCGATCTCTACATGCGCGCGATGGAGACCGCGCCGGCGGAGAAGACAGCCAAGGCGGCGTGAGCCTGCCGGCACGTTCCTAAAATAAGCGTTCGCTATTCGTCTTGGCCGGGCTCGTCCCGGCCATCCACGCCTTTTCTTGCATTTTTAAAGCGAAGACGTGGATGCCCGGCGTAAGGCCGGGCATCGCGAGCTAGTGAGCATGCACCTATTTCGGGTGAGGCCTACCGATGCGCTGTTTTGATTTTCCGCGCGGTGGGCGATGAAAGGCGCCGTTCAGAAGAGCGAGTTGCGCGTGGCCGTGGCACGAAGCGGGATTTCGCTAACTCGCTGATCCCAGCGCTGATGCTTTTCGGCTCTCATGTCTCCTCGTCATTGCGAGCGCAGCGAAGCAATCCACGTCTCGGCTCGGGGACAGATGGATTGCTTCGCTGCGCTCGCAATGACGGGGAGAGAGCGATGCTTGAGCATGCGCTGCAGAGTTCGTCGCAGCTTCGTACCAGCCATGCGCGCAGAAGCAATACGTTGTTAAGATTCGGTCCGTGCTGATTTGTGCGCTTCCGATTCGTTCCTTGCGAACAAAATGGAGTCGGATGGAGAACGAAACCGCGGGGCGCCGATAGCTTTCAAAACACCGGCTCGCCGATCGCGACTTCGCTGCGTGGGCCAAGCACGATCACGTTGCCGTCGGAGTTCTTGGCGCCAAGGATCAACAGTTCGGAGGTGAAGCCCGCGATATTTTTCGGGGCGAAATTGCAGACGCAGACGACGAGCGAGCCGAGCAGGTCGGTTGGTGCATAGTTCGTCACCTGCGCGCTCGACCACATGATCCGCTCGGCCCCGACATCGACGCCGATTTTGTAGGACGGATTGCGTGCGCGCGGGAACGGCTGCACGTCGACGACCTTGCCGATGCGGATGTCGAGGCGGGCGAAATCCTCGTAGGTGGCCTGGGGCTTGAGAGGAGGCATGTCGTCGGCTCGGCTGATAAGGAATTGGCGAATGGGGCGTCGCGATGCCTCATATCGCAATTGTCTTGCGGTTGGAACGCGCGCTGACGCACGTTGGCGATGTCCAGCCGGATGGGTTAGCCTTCGGAGAAGCCTCCATCTCCAGCCGTTCGAGTGCTTGCCCATGCATATTCTTCGACCCCAGTTTCAAATCGAGGAGGCGCGTGCGCTTGCCTTCGCGGCCGCGCGCGGCTTTGGCGTCATCGTCGCCGCCGATGAGCGCGGTCCGCGCGCCTCGCACGTGCCGTTCGTGATCCAGCGCCGCGAGGATCGCGTGATCGTGCAGTTGCACCTGACCGCGAAAAATCCGCTCGTTGCACTGGCCGACGGCAATAGGCGCTTCCTGTTGATCGTCTCGGGCGACGACGCCTATGTTTCCAACGACTGGTATGCCTCGCCAGACAACGTCTCGACCTGGCTCTACGAGGCCGTACACTTCTCCGGCGTCGCGCACTTGGCTGGGCGCGACGACAACCGTGCCCACGGCGACGCGCTGCTCGCAGTCTCCGAGGCGCGCCTGCCGAAACAGCCTTGGAGCCTGGACCAGATGGAGCCCGGCAAGCGCGAGAGCATGCTCGCCTCGATCCGTGTCATCGATCTCGTCGTTGATGAGATCGAGGGCCAGTCGAAGCTCAACCAGCACAAGAGCGATGAGGACCATGTCGCGGTGGCGGACATGTTGGCGCGCGCGGAAGAGACGGGGAGCCAGCGGCTGGCCGCGAAGATGCGAGCGCGGCGACCGACACTCAGGTATGGGTTGCAGAGCGTGCAGACATAGGTGCAGCACGAAGCAAACGTGTTGTTAAGAAACGGTCGGCGCTGACTTTTGCTGATACGATTCGTTCTTTGCGAACAAAATGGCGTCGGATGGAGAACGAAGGAAACGAAGTAGCCTTCGTCGCCAACTCGGTGAAATCATCTTCCGACTGCAGCGCCGAGACTTTTCGCTCCTTTCGGTCGGATACGTTGCTGTATCGAAATTCCGCGAACCTTCACGTCTGTTCGCGCGACCAACGCGCGGTTCTGCATTCCGCCATCACATATTTATGCAACGCAATATTGAGCTATTGCAACGCAGCAAATCACACTTTAACTCTGGATTCCAAGCTTTTAAGGAGAACTGACGTGAACAAGATTTCCCTGTCCATCGCCGCCGCCATGCTCGTGCTGCCGGTTGCCGGCGGCGCGCTTGCTGCCGAATTGCCGAGCTTTGAGAAGGCGGGCTTGCCGGTTTCGGCCGTGCAGGTTCAGGTGCTGGGCGCCGAAAACGTCCAGGAAGCATCGCCGGTCGCGGCCTCGGCCACGCCGGTTCAGCTCAGCGTGCTGACGCCGCGGGCCAAGATCAAGACCGCGCAGGGCGGCAGCGAGACCGTCGGCCGCGCGACGCGGTGAGGGTCGCAAGCTCGCGCCCGCATGCGAGTATTTTCCGTGCAGCAGAAAGCCCGCGATTTCCTCGCGGGCTTTTTTGTCGCGATGGGCGGGCTTTGCAGCTTCGCCCGCACCTCATAAGCTGACGGCAGGCCGAACGCGCCCCACTTCCGGTCCTCCACGGGAGGATTCGGAAGCCAAGGAAAAACAAACAGCAGCAGAAGCTGCAAATGCGGCGCACGGCGTGCAAGGGGAGGACACCGATGCCGCTGTCAGTGGACCGACGTCGCGCGCTCGCGACCATCAGCTCTCTTGTGGCCGCGCCGTTTCTGGCGCCTCGCGTTGGCCGCGCAGGCGAGGCGTGGCCGATGCGCGCAGTCAAATATGTCAACGGCTTTCCGGCCGGCGGCGCCACCGACACGCTCTCGCGCGTGCTGTGCCAGAAGCTGAGCGAACTGTCCGGGCAATCCTTCGTGGTCGAGAACAAGGCCGGCGCCGGCGGCGTGCTCGGCGCTGACTCAATCGCAAAAGCGCCGGCGGACGGCTACACGGTCGGGCTCGGCGGCATCGCCTCCAACGTGCTCGCGATCGGCTCTTACGCCAAGCTGCCGTACCATCCGCGCAACGATTTCACCTTCATTGGCGGCATGTGGCAATTGCCGAATATCCTGACCGCGAAGAAGGACCTGTTCTCTTCGGATCTGAAGGAATTGCTCGCCGCATTCAAGAAGGCGCCGGGCAAATACACCTACGCTTCCGCCGGCTTCGGCACCACGCTGCATCTTTCCGGCGAGATGATGAACAGCATGGCCGGCGTCGAGGTCCGCCACGTGCCCTATCGCGGCGCCGCGCCGGCGCTAAACGATTTGCTTGCCGGTAATATCGATCTGCTGTTCGACAATCTTCCGGGATCGCTGCCGAGCGTGCGCGCAGGCACGATCCGCCCCGTCGCGGTCACCGCAAAGCAGCGGATCAAGGAGCTTCCCGACGTTCCTGCGTTCGCAGAGCTCCTGCCCGGCTACGAGATGACCTCATGGGCCGCGTTGGTTGGCCCCGCCAACATGCCGGGCGATCTCGTCGCGCAAATCAATGCGCTCACGGTCAAGGCGCTGAACGACCCCTGGGTGCAACAGCGCTACGGCGATCTCGGCGCCACCACCTGGCCGACCACCCCGCAGGAGGTGTCGGCCTATCGCGACAGCGAGGAGGGGCGGCTGCTGCCGATCATGAAGGCGGCCGGGATCAAGCCGGAGGGCGGCGCCCAGTAACCGCACCAGACAGGGCGCGCGACGGCGCGCCCGCTTTTCGCCTATCGGCAGGCGTGCGTCTGGCCGTCATAGCCGCGATAAGTCCCGCTCGTCGGACTATAGGTGCGGAAGCGGGTGCAGAGCATGACCAGCGTCCGCTCGCGCGGCGCGCGGGCGGCCGTGTCCGGTTTCTTTGCCGGTTGCACCGGTTTACTGTGCTCTGTCCCTACGCTGCGGCTGGCGAGTTTTGCTGGCTTGGCGGATGGCTTGGCGGATGGCTTGGCGACAGCCTTCTGCTGCAAGGCAGGCGTTGTGCGCCCGTCGGCCGGTTCTTGCCCGGCAGGCGCCGGCGTCCGCGCGATAGCCGCAGGCTTGGCGGCCGCCACGGCCGGCTTCTGCTCGATGGCGCCGGTTTTGTCGTCCGCGGCGGCGGCCTTCTCCTGGGCGGCGGCAGGCTTGTCCTGCGCGACGACCGGCTTTTCTTCCGCAGCGGCGGGCTTCTGTTCGACGACGGCAGGCTTGTCGTCCGGGGCGGCGGGCTTGTCCTGCGCGACGGCCGGCTTCTCCTCCGCCGGCGCCGGCTTCTGTTCGACGACGACCGGCTTGTCGTCCATGGCGGCCGATTTCTCCTCGGCGGCTACGGGCTTGTCCTGCGCGATGACGGGCTTCTCCTCGGCGCTCGCCGGTTTTGGTTCGGTGGCATCGGCCGCAGGCGGCTTCTCTTCCGCTATAGCCGCAGGCTTTTCCTGCGCGAGCGCCGCAGCGCTGATCACCATAAACAAGGCACAACAAAGCACGCCGGCGCGCGCGGCGGCGGTCGATAAAGCTGACAAACGCATGGATTGATACTCGGTTAATTGTCCCCGATCGAAGCTCCACACGCATTTGCGGCAAGTCTGTGAACAGCGCGGCCATTTTTCAGGCGGCGACGCGTTTAAGAGCGGGCGTGTGCCGGCTGCCACACCTCCCCGGACCAAAAATCGCGAAAACAACCCCATGCAAAGTAGCGAGCGGAGGGGAAAGCGGGTCGCGGCTGACGTCGATGGGCTGGTTCTGGCAAAGACAAGTCGTTATCGTTCGGCACATCGCTTTTGGGGTGCCAGTACGCCATGACGACCAATATCGCTGTCTTCGACGGGCACAATGATGTGCTGCTGCGCCTCTACAAATCGACTTCCCCTGACGTGGTGTCGGATTTCCTGCGCGGCGAAGACGCCGGCCATATCGACCTGAAAAAGGCGCAGGCCGGATGTTTCGTGGGCGGGCTGTTCGCGATGTATTCGCCCTCGCCGGGCAACTTTGCGGCGCTCAGCAAGCAGATGACCGGCGGACGTTACGCAGTGCCGCTGCCTGATCCACTGCCGATGGAGGATGCACGAAGGCCGGTGCTCGGCGAGCTGGCGATCCTGATGAAGGTGCTGCGCCAGTCGCAGGGCGCCGTGACACTTTGCAGGACCGCCGCCGAAATCGATGCGGCGATCGGGCGCGCCAGCCTCGCGGTGGTGCTGCATCTCGAAGGCTGCGAAGCGATCGATGGCGATTTGCATTTTCTGGAGCTGCTCTATGCGGCAGGGCTGCGCTCGCTCGGGCCGGTGTGGAGCCGCAACAACATCTTCGGCCACGGCGTGCCCTTCCAGTTTCCCGCCGGGCCCGATCTCGGCGACGGGCTGACTCCTGTGGGCGAAAAGCTCGTTCGTGCCTGCAATGAAATGAAGATCCTGATCGATCTCTCGCACATCACCGAAAAGGGCTTTTGGGATGTCGCGCGCCTCTCGAACGCGCCGCTGGTCGCGACGCATTCCAACGCGCATGCTTTGTGCTCCTCGCCGAGAAACCTGACCGACCGGCAACTGGCCGCGATCCGCGACAGCGGCGGCATGGTCGGTCTCAACTTCGCCACCTGCTTCCTTCGTCCCGACGGCAACATGACCGCGGATACCGAGGTGGATTTGATGGTGCGCCAGCTCGACTATCTCATCGAGAAGCTCGGCGAGGACCATGTCGGATTCGGATCGGATTTCGACGGCGCCACGGTGCCGGCGAAAATCGGCTCGGCGGCCGGGCTGCCGGTGCTGACGGAGACGCTCCGGCAGAGCGGCTATTCCGAGGCGCTGCTCGCCAAGCTGGGGTCGGCGAACTGGCTCAACGTGCTGGCGCGCACGATCGGCTGATGGCGTGACGAGGAGTAGGGCGGGTTAGCGAAGCGTAACCCGCCGTCTTTCTGGAGCGGCGGATTACGCTGCGCTAATCCGCCCTACGCTTCTGCGGTGCCTCCCCTTGACATGTCAGCGCGCCGCCGCCGGAATGGCTGACAGCGCATAAGCGCACGCCCGCGGTGTCTCACCCGGCGCATAAAAACAAAGGGGAGGATTTGCGAATGTTTCGCCAAGTACTTCGCCATGCCACAAATTTCATGCTTATCGCGCTTGCGGCCGCAAGCCTCTTCGGTGCCGGAAACGCCCATGCCGCCTTTCCGGAGCGGCCGATCACGCTGATCGTGCCGTGGGCGGCCGGCGGTGGCACCGACGCGGTGGCGCGGCAGATCGCGAGCCTGCTGGAGCGCGATTTCAGGCAGCCGGTGAACGTGGTGAACCGCACCGGCGGCTCGGGCGTGGTCGGGCACCAGGCGATCGCATCAGCCGCGCCTGACGGCTACACGTTCGGTCTCATCACGCTCGAGATCAATTTGATGCACTGGGCGGGACTGACCGATCTCACCTTCGAAAAATTCACGCCGATCGCGCTGGTCAACCAGGATCCCGCCGCGATCCATGTGAAGGCGGACGCGCCCTACAAGAACGTCAAGGAGCTGTTCGCGCATATTAAGGCGAACCCGAACAAGGTGGTGGCCTCAGGGACCGGGCAGGGCGGCAGCTGGCATGTCGCGCTCGCAGGCTTGATGCAGGCGGACGGCGTGTCGCCCGGCTCGATCCGCTGGGTGCCGTCCACGGGCGCTGCGACCGCGCTGACCGATCTGGCGGCCGGCGGCGTCGATTTCGTCGCCTGCTCGATGCCGGAAGCCGAGGCGCTGATCAAGGCAGGGCGTATCCGCAGCCTGGTGTTCTTCTCGCCGAAGCGCGCGCCGAATTTTCCCGACGTGCCGACCACCGAGGAGGCGACGGGCCACAAGGTGCACAAGGGCGTGTGGCGCGGCTTTGCGGCGCCCAATGGCCTGCCGCCGGAGATCGCCGCGCAGTACGAGGCCGCGATCAAGAAGGCCTGGGACAGCGCGGAGTTCAAGGAGTTCATGACGAGGCGCGGCTTCGACATGATCTATCTGGACTCTGCGAAGTTCGGCGAGTTCATGAAGACGGACAACGAGGAAAATGGCCAGGCGCTGAAGTCGCTCGGACTGACGAAGTGAGGAGGATTCTTACGCTGTCGTCACGGCCGGGCTAGCATAACTGGAAAATCGCCGGCTCAATCCCCAGACGACGGCGGCGGTGGCTGCCGTCGCGATCAGATGTTTTAAGGTGTGTCCGGTGACGAAGCCGAGCGCGGCTGCGATCTCGTGGTCGAGCACCTCCGCCGCCTTGGCCAGGATGTACAGCCCCATCGCGGCGGCGAAGGCGATGCGATCGGTGCGCGGGCAGCGATAAATCGCATGCCATAGCGGGATGAGGATGAGCGCGAGCCCTTGCAGCAGGAGATACGGCCGCAGGTCACCGGCGCCGTTTCTGTCGGTCATGGCCCACCACGCGACGCTGGCGACGGCGTAGAGGGCGAGAACGATCACGTCGATTGCGCTGTTCGATTCTCCCTAGATGTCGCCGCGGACGCCGGCGAGCAGGCCGGCGCAAACCAGCGCGATCGGCAGCCTGTCCCAGATCAGCCGGGAATTGTCGGGGGCGAGATGATAGAACGCGGAGCCGAACGCGGTGAGCAACAGTCCGATCAGGAACAGCCTGTAGCCGGGCCATCCCGCGCGCAATGGCTCGCTGCCGCGCCTTGGCCGCAATGTCAGCCAGCCCCAGATCGCGACCAGCGCGAAGCCAACGTTGGAAAACACATCGGCTGCGTGGGGGATGCCGAAGGCGGCCGACTGGTCGGCGAAGTCGTGATAGTGCGCCGGCTGCGCAATGCGCCCGTGCAGCGCCAGGATCGCGATCATGCTGATGGTGATGATCGTCGGCGTGTGCCTGATCCATGGGGACATGGGGTGGGCCTGTCCGATCGAGACGTCCATACCGGGGGCGGGCTGCATGGTCGGATTCTCCATTCTTGAGCATCGCTCAAGCATTGGTATCCCAAAAATGAACAATGTTCAATGAGGATTTAAAATGGGGTGGCGAGGGCGCAATGGGGCGGGCCAGCGAAGCGTATCCCGCCGACTTGGTCGCGCAGAACGGCGGATTGCGCCGGAGCCTGTCAGCGGGCCGCGCATTCGCGCGGACCCGTTGGGCTAACTAATCCTACTGCGTCAAAAGACCCTCATGGTGAGGAGCGCGAAGCGCGTCTCGAACCATGAAGGCCCGTCTGTGGCCTGCATCCTTCGAGACGCCGCTGCGCGGCTCCTCAGGATGAGGACTTGAAGCAGTTCTGACGCAGTAGAACTTATCCGCCCTATGCTTGCTCGACATCGTCATGGCCGGGCTTGTTCCGGCCATCCACGTCTTCGGGCGGAAACTAAGACGTGGATGCCCGGACCTTCGCCTCGCCGAAGGGGCTTCGACCCCGCAGGCGGGACAAGCCCGGGCATGACGAGTTTGTGGACACGCCAGCCCCCTACAAGACCGGCCGCATATGAAATAGCCCTACGCTCGCTGCATTATCGCTTCGATCCTCTCTGATAGACCCCCGAAAACGACACGTTGGCGCCGCCGCAATGGAGGTTGTCGCCGACAACGAGCAGCTTGCCGACGAGGTACATCGTGACCTGGCAGTCGAGCTCGTCGGTCCCGTCGCCGAACTTCATTTCATTGGCAGAAGGTTTTGCGTCGTAATCGAGCTCGCCGGTATGGGTGCGGCTGCCCGAGCCCCATGTGGCCTCGCCCTTGATGGCGAGCATGCCGGCCTCTTTCGATTTCGAGATGCGAATGACATTGTCGTCGGCGCGCCATTCGCCGAGCCAATCCCGCGTCGCCGATGCTCGCATGTCGCCCTGCCACGCCAGCCGGTCGGTCTCGATCCAGCCGACCGTTCCTTCGCCCTTGCGCGGTTGAAACCAGCTGCAGGCGAACTTGCCGAGCGTCCGGGAAACAATGACTTCGTCGCCCGGAATGACATAGGTTTTCAGACGACAGGCCTGGTCGTCGGGGCAGCGCTCGTTGTCATCGCCATGGAAATACATCCTGTCGCCACCCGCGCCCTTGATCTTCGCCAGCCTGTAGTTCGTGCTCTCGCGTGGAAAATATCCGTTGCGGCAAACATTGTCGGGGTTGCCCTTGAGCTGGGCGGATGCGGGCGAGGTTTGAAGAAGACTCCATGCGAGGAGGCCGAGCGAAGCCTGGACGAGGCGTCTCATTGGGGTTTCACCTTCGGTTCATCTCCTCGCTGAAGCTTTCGCATCGTCATGCCCGGGACAAGCCCGGGCATGACGAGAGTTCTTGGGCCGACCAGTTTCCCGACTGGGGAGAGGGAGCGCCTGGTCGCAAGCAAACCGAACAACATCAAGCTCTATCGCCACATGCCGCGCATGCGTTCGCGAATGTCGATCTGCATGGTCTGATTTGGCGTCGCGCGGGCTGCCGGGGCCGCCGCCGGCCATGTCTGCCGATCGAACAGTTTTACCAGATGATCCGGGATGAAACGCGTCCGCGACGCATAGACGTGACGGTCGCCGCGGGCGTGCTGACCGTGCACGAAGAAGCGCTGCGGCACGATCAGATGCAGGTCGTCCTTGGCGCGGGTCATCGCGACATAGAGCAGGCGGCGCTCTTCCTCGAGCTCGGCCGTGGTGCCGGCGCCGAGATCGGACGGCATGCAGCCGTCGACGACGTTGAGGGCGTAGACCGATTTCCATTCCTGCCCCTTCGCCGAATGGATGGTGGACAGGATCAGATAGTCCTCGTCGCGCAGCGGCGGCCCGGAGCGGTCGCTGGTGGCGTCGGGTGGATCGAGCGTCATCTCGGTGAGGAAGCGCTCGCGGGACGGATAGCCTGAAGCGATCTGCTCGAGCTGCAAGAGGTCGGCGAGCCGCACCTCGGCATCCTCATGGATGCGCTCCAGATGCGGGGTGTACCAGAGCCTGATGCGTTCGATGTCAGTAGGCCATTCCGAATAGCGGAGATTACCAAGCGTTTCGACGAAGGCGGTCCAGTCCTGGCCAGCGCGCGGTGGCGTCGGCAGCGCCGCGAGCGCGGAGACCGGATCTGATGTGACAGTGGTTTGATCGAGGATCCGCTGCGCCGAGGCCGGGCCGATGCCGGGCAACAGATGCAACACGCGGAATCCGGCGACGCGGTCGCGCGGGTTCTCGACGAATTTGAGCAGCGCCAGCACGTCCTTGACGTGGGCGGCGTCGAGAAACTTCAGGCCGCCGAACTTGACGAAGGGAATGTTGCGCCGTGTCAGCTCGACCTCCAGCGGGCCGCTATGCGAGGAGGTCCGGAACAGCACCGCCTGCTCCTTGAGTCGCGATCCCTGTTCGCGGTTCGCCAGCACCTGCTCGACGATGTAGCGCGCCTGGTCGGCTTCGTCGCGCACGGTGACGAGACACGGCAGCCGGGCCGAATGGCGCTCGGTCCAGAGGTTTTTGGTGAAGCGTTCGCGCGCCAGCCCGATCACGCCATTGGCCGCTGCGAGCACCGGCTGGGTCGAGCGATAGTTGCGGTCGAGCGTGACGATCTCGGCCCGCGGGCTGAAATGATCGGGGAAATCCAGAATATTGCGGACGGTGGCGGCGCGAAACGAATAGATCGATTGGGCGTCGTCGCCGACCACGGTGAGGCCGCGGCCGTCCGGCTTGAGCGCCAGTAATATCGCCGCCTGCAGCCGGTTGGTGTCCTGGTATTCGTCGACCATCACATGATCGAACCGGCCGCCGATCGCTTCCGCGATCGCAGGCTCGGATACCATTTGCGACCACCAGAGCAGGAGGTCGTCATAGTCGAGCACGTTCTGCTTCTGCTTGGCCTCGACATAGGCGGCGAACAGCTGCTTGAGCTCGTCGGCCCATCCTGAACACCAGGGATAATGCTGTCCCAGCACCGTCTCGATCGGCAACTGCGCGTTCACGCAGCGGGAATAGATGGCAAGGCAGGTGCCTTTGGTGGGAAAGCGCGACTCGGTCTTTGAAAACCCGAGTTCGTGGCGCACCAGATTGAGCAGGTCTGCCGAATCCTCGCGATCGTGGATGGTGAAGGCCGGATCGAAGCCGATCGCCTCAGAATATTCGCGCAGCAGCCGCGCCCCGATGCCGTGAAAGGTGCCGGCCCAGCTCAAGGCCTCCGTCATGATGCCGGCCTTGTCGCCGAGCACGCGGCGGGCGATGCGTTCGACCCGCTGCGTCATTTCGGCGGCGGCGCGGCGCGAGAACGTCATCAGCAGCATGCGGCGCGGATCGGCGCCCTTGATGATGAGGTGAGCGACCCGATGGGCGAGCGTGTTGGTCTTGCCGGATCCGGCGCCGGCAATGACCAGCAGCGGCGCGCCCACGGTTCCCTCCGGCGCGATGCCGTGCTCGACGGCCCGCCGCTGCTCCGGATTGAGGCTCTCCAAATATTGATCGGTCGTTTCAGCCAGCACGAATCACCCCATGTCACCGGAGACTCGGCGGATTCGCGACCGCTCGCAACGGCGAATGTCCACTCTTTCCCGTCAGCCGCCGAACGTCTTGTTAAGGATTGGTCTGCGCTTGATTTTCCTGACTCCGATTCGTTCCTTGCGAACAAAATGGAGTCGGATGGCGAACGAAGCTGTGGTGGGGGGAGTAGGGCGGGTTAGCGTCAGCGTAACCCGCCGACTTCGTCTCGTGGAATGGCGGATTACGCTGCGCTAATCCGTCCTACGAATTTATTCGGGCTACTTGCTACTAGTTGCGCGCCGACCCGTTGGCGCATTGCGGAATGACAAACAAGGACGGAGCGTCTCGCGCCTGCGAGACGCCTGCATCCTTCGGCTAACGCGACCACTCCTTAAGGGAACACCTGTTTCGCCGCGGCGTTCCAACTCAAGAGGAGGAACTCGCCATGAAACTGAGAGCATTGTTTATCGCAGCCGCCGTGCTGCTGATGCCGGCCGCCGCACTGGCGGCGCCGGGCATCGTCACCACCACGGTCAGCCTCAAGGCAGGGCCCGGTGAAGGCTTTCCGACGGTCGACCGCATTCCAGGCGGCGCCCGTGTCAACATCCACGGGTGCTTCAGAGGCAAGGCCTGGTGCGATGTGAGCTGGTCGGATGATCGTGGCTGGGTGTCGTCGCGATATCTCGAATATCTCTACCGCAACCGCTACGTCTATCTGCCCGACTATGTCGATGAGATCGACGTTCCAGTCGTGCCGTTCGTGCTGACCTCGTACTGGTCGAGCTACTATGCGGGACGTCCCTGGTATCAACGTCGCGCCCATTGGAGCGGCTACTGGCAATCGCATGAGCGTTTCGCGACGCGGTTGACGATCGACCGCTCGGCGGCCCGGATCGGCCGCGCGGCGGCAGCGCGCGACGCTGCGCTCCCCGAGGCGAGGGCGCGTTCGAAGGCGCTTGTGGGCGTCGAGGAGAGGTCGCGTGCCCGTGTCGAGGAACGGACGCGCGCCGGTGCGACGGAGCGGAGCCGCGCTGGTGTGACGGAACGTGTGACGCGGGAGAAAGACATCGCGCGTAGCGCGCGCGAAGGACGTGAACGCGCGGCGGTGCAGTCCCGCATGACGCGCGAGAACGCGCGGATGACGCGTGAGACCGCGCGTGAGAACGCAAGAGCGACCGTGCGCGAGCACCCGATGGCCCGCACCCGCACGCAGACGCCGCCGGTCATGGCCCGCGGTCATGATGAACCGCGAGCGGCTGCGCCGCGGATCGAACGTGCTGCGCCCCACATGACGCAGCCCAATGCGGCGCGCGGCGGCGGTGGCCCGCCGATGAATGCACGCGCGCAGCAGACGCCGGCCCCGGCCGCTCCGCGCGCAGCAGCGCCGGCGATGCCGCAGGGCGGCGGCGCGCCGCACGCCGCACCGCGAGGTGGCGGACCGGGCGGTGGCGGAGGCCACGGCCAGGACAAGCGCTAATAAACTTAGAAGCCCGGCCTATAGCCGGGCTTTTTTGCTCGATGAGCTGCTGGCGGCCTGACGGGCTACGCACCTGGATATTACGGGTGAGCCCGGTCCAATCGCGAAGGAGTATCCGATGAAATC
Organism: Bradyrhizobium sp. CB3481; assembly: GCF_029714305.1. NCBI lineage: Bacteria > Pseudomonadati > Pseudomonadota > Alphaproteobacteria > Hyphomicrobiales > Nitrobacteraceae > Bradyrhizobium > Bradyrhizobium sp. CB3481. The sequence continues at coordinate 4,516,560 of NZ_CP121647.1, read as the reverse complement.
GCTTCTGCTGCTCACGGCGAGCGGTCCGCTGCTCATTCTCACATCGCACGAGTCCTTACGCGATCAGAGGCTCCTTGAGGTGCTCAAGCACAAAGGGATCGGCAAGTTCGTCGCGTTTGAAGTTCCATTGCCGCTCGCCAGGCAGCGCTACGGCGGGCATTTTCAGGCGGTCGAAAGCAACCTGCACGAGACTGATGATTTGAGGATTCTCGACTTCAACGGCCAGCGGATCTTTCAGCTTTTCCGTTTCGATGAACTCGGTTCACCGATCCTGCAAGAACAGCTGATGTAGCGATGTCCGGGCGCCGCCAGAGTGGTCCCGGATGTACGCATTCGCACGACCCGCTGACTCATGCGGGCTACGCTTGCTGCGGGGTGCGAACCACTTGTTAGGAATTGGTCCTCGCTGATTTGCGCTGATGCGATTCGTTTCTTGCGAACAAAATGGAGTCGAATGGAGAACAAGGCTGCGGAGTGATTTAAGTGGGGGAACTGCCACCAAATCGCCCCAACTGCTGAAATTTCCGGCTGTTCCGCAATTTCCAATGCCGGAACACATTGCCGCTGCACTCGTTCTAGCTGGCGTAACCGCTCAACGCGTTCGACAGGAGTGCTTCATGCGACATGTCTTTATTCCAATCGTCACCGCTTTGGCGCTTGGCGCAGCGACGCCTGCCATGGCTCAGGATTCCGGTGGCCAGATCTCGATGCAGATCGCGCTCGACGTCGCGACCGGACTCGGCATCGTGACGGTGTCCCACACCGAGTTTCAGGGCAATCAGTGGGAGATCGAAGGCCGCGACCGCCTCAACCGTTGGATGGAGGTCTATGTCGACTCGCGAACCGGCGAAGTGCGCCATGTGAATCGCGGATGGTAGCCGCGTTGTTCGCCCTTACCTAACGTTTAAGCGAGTAGGGCGGGTTAGCCAACGGGTCGCGCGAAATGCGCGCCCGATGATAAACTCCGCGTAACCCGCCATTTGGAATGGCGGATTACGCCTCCTTCGCTCGTTGAGCTAGGGCGGACGAGTCGGCTAATTTTACTGCGTCATACGCGCTCAATCCCCTCATCCTGAGGAGCCGCGAAGCGGCGTCTCGAAGGATGCAGGCCAGAGACGGGCCTTCATGGTTCGAGACGCGCTTCGCGCTCCTCACCATGAGGGGCTGCAGTACGACTAATCCGCCCTACGCTTTGCTGTCACCGTCATCTCCGGTGAGCCAGGGGCTATCCCCTCACGCCTTCTTCACGAATTCCGATTTCAGGTTCATCGCGCCGATGCCGTCGATCTTGCAGGCGATGTTGTGGCCGTCCGCGCCCTCGGACAGGCGGATGTTCCTGACCTTGGTGCCGCCTTTGACGACCGATGACGACCCCTTCACCTTGAGATCCTTGATGACGATGACACTGTCGCCGTCCGCGAGCGCGTTGCCGTGGGCATCGCGCACGCCGACCTCAGGCGCGGCCGCCGCGGCGGTGCCGGCTTCAGTGCTCCACTCATGGGCGCATTCCGGGCAAACCCACAGGCTGCCATCCTGATAAGCGTGTTCGGAATTGCATTTCGGGCAGTTCATCGCGTCGTCCATCGTTGTCCTCTGGGGCTGGTCCAGGCGAGGCGCACCGTAGGTCCATGCCCCGATAACGCAAGGGGAATCCGCCCCACGCTTTCTGCTTCAGGCGACTATCGGCCGAGGCTATGATCAGTCATGGCGAAGCGAGTAGGGCGGGTTAGCCGAAGCGTAACCCGCCACTTGATCTCGAAACATGGCGGATTACGCCTTCGGCTAATCCGCCCTACGCTTTTTCTTCGAGCGCGTATCGGTCGAGGTTATGATCATTCATGGCGACGAAAACAGCCAAACGGAAATCGCGGCCGACGGTCCTCGTGATCGACATCGGCGGCTCGCGCGTGAAGGTCATGACCAGCACGGAGCGCGTCAGGCGCGCGTTTGCGTCCGGCCCGGGGCTATCCGCAAAGGTGATGGTGCGGAAGGTCAAGGCGCTGACGAAGGACTGGTCCTATGACGTCGTCGCGATCGGCTATCCCGGACCTGTCGCCAACAACCGGCCGTTGTCGGAGCCGCACAATCTCGGCCAGGGGTGGGGCGGCTTCAATTTCGAAAAGGCGTTCCGCCGCCCGACCAAGGTCGTCAACGATGCGCTGATGCAGGCGATCGGCAGCTACCAGGGCGGCCGCATGCTGTTCTTGGGGCTCGGGACGGGTCTCGGCTCCGCGATGATCGTGGACGGCATTCCGGAGCCGATGGAGCTGGCGCACCTGCCGTACAAGCACGGCAAGACTTTTGAGCAATATGTCGGCGCCGCCGCGCTGAAGCGCGTCGGCCGGAAGAAATGGCAGCGCGCGGTCGATGACGTCATCAAGCGCCTGCTCGCCGCACTGGAGCCGGATTACATCATGCTCGGCGGCGGCAACGCCGACAAGACCGCCAAGCTCCCGCGCAAGGTCCGCGTCGGGCTCAACACCAACGCGTTCGAGGGCGGGTTTCGGTTGTGGAGGAAGGGGGCGGTGAAGGCGCGCGGTGTACGGGGGTAGAGAATGCCGGAGCTGGCGGCGTCAGTGCACAAAACTAACTTCGCCAGGTGAATTAAGCGTCACCGTAATTCCGCGGCCACACGGGAGCGGGTTCCGGCCCCGGGAGTCGAGAAGACGGCACAAAGAGCCGGAGCCGCGGTGGCGTCCATAGACGCCACCCGATTCCTACGTCGTCAGGCCCGGATCGTTCCTCGGGATTGTGCGAGTTCGCGTCTGAACTGGAGGCGGCCGGGCGTGCAGAGGCAGGCGATGCCTCGAAGCTACCTGAAAAGGTGCGCCAGTAGGGTCTCACAGGCCTTCTCGGCTTCGCCAAACGTCTGAAAGGGTGATCCAGCTATCCTGATGGCCGGGCTGTTAAAGTGGACGGACCGCCACGAAGCTACAAAGCCAGGCCGGCCGTGAAGTCCGGGACCACTGCTGCTCTCGTTACTTATTACAAACGAGAAGCCGCGCTCGCTCGCGCTCCATATCTCGAGCTCCTCTGTCGCGGGAGCAACGCGGCTAAAGTGCAGCGCCATGCCACGATCCAGCAAATTCTCAAACGGCCCCGGCGCTACCGCGCCAGGACCGCCAACCTAGCAGGTTTTCCACCGGCTGGGGCTTCGGGCTCTTGTTGCCGGAGGTGGGGATTCGATTCTTGAGGCAATCGATCGTTCCTGCGCCCTGGGAAAAAACTGCAATCGGCAGGCGAGTGGAGCGGCTACAGCGATAGTCGCTGCAGAAGATCACGACGCCGAAGACGCCGGGATTACGGTGACAGTGCACTAAACAGCACTTCGCCTTCGGCAGATTCAGTGCACTGTCACCGTAATTGGGATTACGCCTTTGGCTATCCGCCCTACGCTTGCTAGTTACACTCTCAATAGTTTGGCCCGTGCGTTAGCGCAGTGTACGATAGATCTCCAGCTCTCTAATTCCAATTTCAATATTTGGATCAAAATGGAGCTCTTCAATTTCAGAATCTAAGGGGTTCAAGAAATTGAAGGCGATTCCAAGCTCTGCCGTAAGTGAGACTGTGATCGACTCGGTCTCAAAGTAGGTGCGTCCTCGCTCGTACCCGGACCTAAAAAAGTCACTACCAAATGATAGTTCGAGCTCAATATCGATTTGGACGTCGAACTGGATTTCGCAAGTAAACTTGGTGGAACGCTGCGTTAACACGTTAAGTTCAGTGATCTCTAGATTCGATGTGGCGTAGATCGCGCCTTCTGCTTGAACATCGTGATAGTATACCCCACCATACGGATTTAGGATTGTTACTTTCTTCCCGCGCAGGGAGCGATGAAATTCGTCGTTCAACGAATCATTCTCATTGACGAATGTAAGAAGTTCGTCGTGAATCTTTCGAGTGACTGTAGCCTTCGATATGATTTCGCTGATTGTCTCAGCGTGAAGGAGTACGTCGTCGGAGCAGGCTTTCAGGTCTGGGTCACCCGAGACAATGTAAGCTTTGCAAAATTTGCGGTTACACCACTTCCGGATTGACTGAACAACAGCTGCGTCGGGAAATTCAGCCTTCTTCTTATCGCTGAACGGTGGCTTTTGGCGAAAGTAATCGTCAAAGAGGGTCGTGACGTCAACGTCAAGCGGTATCTCGATAGCTTGAGATCTTAGAAGAAAATGGTCGAACAGGTTATCCAAGCGCGCGATTGCTTCTGGAGTAAGTGCTCTTTGAATGGTCGTCCCCGCGTCCAGTTGAGCGAGCAGAACCTCGTACTTTTTGAGGGCGCTACCTGCGTTACTTAGGTGCTCACGTAGCTTGCGTCTGACCTCAGTCTTAGTGATGATTGTCGTTAGCAGCTTTATGTGGTTGGACGCGGCCAATTCCTGAAAGCGGGCAAGCGCTTTTGAATTCCAATCAAATTTCTCGCGAACAAATGCCTCGGTGTCCAGAAACACGAACTTTGTTTCGAGATGGGTGTTTGGCTCGATCATTTGAAGGCGGCCATCTTCGCTCATCCGGGCTACGCTTGCCTACCTTGTTGACGAGAATCAACGAAATTGGCTGAACGTCTTTAGGAGTTTCATAGTCGATTCATAGTCAAGCTTATCGCCTTCAAAGTCACACCTATACAGGCCCTGCAGATTGGACGGCAGTGTTACGCCTCGCTCTACCAACAAGATCACCTTTTTACCGTAGAGCGCCATTGCAGCGCCGATCTCTATAAGAACATTGTCATTCAGCTTGGTTAGCTCGGTGCCGTCCTTGTCGAGATACTTTCCTTCCGCGCCGACATGGATCACTCCGTGCGCTGCACGAGCGCATGTCCTCGAAGACTTTTTCCGGGACCGGAATGGCAGTCGCTTCCCGTTCCACTGAGACTACCGGATCAAAACTTCCGAAGGTGAGCAGCTCTTTGATCTGGACAACAATCGCTCTCTGCTTGCCATGGGTAATGAAAACGCGATTGGCCTTGGCCGTTAACGTGGCGGATGCTGGGAGCGGAGCGGCAGCAGGAACTGCCGAAGCAGGAGTTGCGGTCTCTTGTGAGGCGGGCTCGATAGCATCGAGTGCACTTTGTCCGGGAAATTCCGGCGTGGCAGTAGGAGCAGGAACACCGGGCGAGTCGAGATTTATGAATGGGCCCGTCGGCGTCTCGCGGATGATCCCCGCGTATCGCCCATTGTCTTTGATGATCTCTAGCCCTGACGCAACACGGTCCGCGGGAAGGTTCATCGATTTCAGAACATTGCTTGCTATCACATCGTTTGGGAACTTAGCCCGCCGGTACTTTTCGAAGAAGTCTCGTAGGACTCTTGGTCTCAATATCGCTTCACGCCGTGCGGCCAGATCTTCTCCTTCTGCTTCCGGGGCCACTAGCCGCTTGCCGAGGTTAGTCAACTTCATCGCATTTGCATTCCAGCCTCCTTCAATAAGACCGTAGGCTATTGCTGCACCTGTTAACGCAGGCCAAGCACTGCTTGTCGGGCTGATTCCAAGCGCAAGAGCAACATCGGGAGGTGATCCACCGTCAGCCGCAAAATTGTCTACGATTGCAGAGGCTATCCTTTGAGCCTGTTGGAGAGACGTGAGTGGAAAATCCGATTGCTTGTAGTAGGCCCGTTTGGGAGATGGCCTGCTTCCTTTTTCCCTTACAGCTTGAACGCCCTTCTTTGCCATATACCATCTCCTAAAAATCGAAGAGCGTAGGAGTAAAGTGTTGGTGTTCGTCAACCTGAGCGCGAACCCCCTCGGGCTCAGGAATGCTGCGCCATTCTGAAGACGACGCCGGTGAAAGCGGCGATCGCGAAGGGATACCTGTCGTGCTCGACGTGAGGGTCCTATCTATTAGACGAAAGGCCGCTCGTAAGAGCGGTCTTTCGATAATTGTTGGCTAATTATTCGAATGAAGCCTCACGAACACCCCGTCGTGCTGCCACACGTATCGCACTTCATGCACGTGCCGTTCCGCACCAGCGTGAAGTTGCCGCACTCCGAGCACATCTCGCCTTCGTAGCCCTTGGCCTTGGCTTCAGCCCGGCGCTCGGCCTTGCTGGGCGCGACGGCTACCGCTGCGCTGCCGGCCTTGCTCCATTTCAGGGCGTCCAGCCGTTCGGTCGGCGAGAGGTCGTGGCTGGCTTCCTGCTTTAAGGCCGCCGCGCCTTCGTGGGCATCCGTGAGGCGGGCGCTGGGGCCGTGGCTGGCGATCGCGGTGACGTTGCCGGAGCCGCGGGCATCGATATCGCCGCCGCGCACCACCACCAGATTATCCGTGCGCGAGCGGGTCAGGCCCTTGGACAGATATTTTGACGCGTGGTGGCCATCGCCCGGCTCCTTGCCTTCCTCGACGCCCTTGCCGAGCGCGTCGAAATTCGACTCGGTCGGGTCGACATGGGCGAGATCGAACCGCGACATGTAGCTGACCGCGAGCTCGCGGAAGACATAGTCGAGGATCGAGGTCGCGTACTTGATGGAATCGTTGCCCTGCACCGGGCCTGCCGGCTCGAAGCGGGTGAAGGTGAAGGCGTCGACATATTCCTCCAGCGGCACGCCATATTGCAGGCCGAGCGAGACGGCGATCGCAAAGTTGTTGATGAAGGAGCGCAGCGCCGCGCCTTCCTTGTGCATGTCGATGAAGATCTCGCCGAGACGGCCGTCATCATATTCGCCGGTGCGCAGATACACCTTATGGCCGCCGACCACCGCCTTCTGGGTGTAGCCCTTGCGACGATCCGGCATCTTCTCGCGCTCGCGCATGACAACGATGCGCTCGACCAGCTTCTCGACGATCTTCTCCGAGACCTGGGCGGTGCGCGCGGCCATCGGCTTGTCGTAGAGCGCCTCGATCGCATCGTCCTCGTCGTCATCGTCTGAGATGAGCTGCGAGTTGAGCGGCTGGGAGAGCTTCGAGCCGTCGCGGTAGAGCGCGTTGGCCTTCAGCGCGAGCTTCCAGGAGAGCAGATACGCCGACTTGCAGTCCTCGACGGTGGCGTCGTTCGGCATGTTGATGGTTTTCGAGATCGCGCCCGAGATGAACGGCTGCGAGGCCGCCATCATGCGGATGTGGCTCTCGACCGAGAGATAGCGCTTGCCGATCTTGCCGCAGGGGTTGGCGCAGTCGAACACCGCGTAATGCTCGGCCTTGAGGTGCGGCGCACCCTCGACGGTCATCGCGCCGCAGATGTGCACGTTGGCCGCCTCGATCTCGCGCTTGGTGAAGCCGACAGCGGTCAGCAGGTCGAAGCCGGGGGCCGCGATCACTTCCGAGGGGATACCGAGGGCCTCGCGCAGGAAGTCCTCGCCAAAGGTCCACTTGTTGAAAGCGAACTTGATGTCGAAGGCGGTCGGCAGCGCCTTTTCCACCTTGGCCAGCGCTTCGTCGGTGAAGCCTTTGGCCTTGAGGGTGGTGGCGTTGATGCCGGGCGCGTTGGAGAGCGAGCCGTGGCCGACGGCGTAGGCCTCGATCTCGGCGATATCAGCCTCGCTGTAGCCGAGCGCGCGCAGCGCCGCAGGCACCGCCTGGTTGATGATCTTGAAGTAGCCGCCGCCGGCGAGTTTTTTGAATTTCACCAGCGCAAAGTCAGGCTCGATGCCTGTCGTGTCGCAATCCATGACGAGGCCGATGGTGCCGGTCGGCGCTACCACCGTGGTCTGCGCGTTGCGGTAGCCGTTGGTCTCGCCGAGCGACAGCGCGTCGTCCCAGGCCCTGGTCGCATGCGCGATCAGGTCTCCTTGCGGGCAGGCGGCGTGGTCGAGCGGCACCGGGTTGACGGCGAGCGCCTCATAGCCCGAGGCATTGCCATGCGCGGCGCGACGGTGGTTGCGGATCACGCGCAGCATGTGCTGGGCGTTCTTCTTGTAGCCGGGGAAGGTGCCGAGCTCGGCCGCCATCTCCGCCGAGGTCTTGTAGGCGATGCCGGTCATGATCGCCGTGAGCGTGCCGCACAGCGAGCGGCCTTCCTTGGAGTCATAGGGCAGGCCCATGGTCATCAAGAGGCCGCCGATGTTCGCAAAGCCGAGGCCGAGCGTGCGGAATTCGTAGGAGAGCTCGGCGATCGCCTTCGACGGGAACTGCGCCATCATGACGGAGATTTCCAGCACGATGGTCCAGAGCCGGCAGAGGTGCTCGTAGGACTCGACGTCGAACCGCTTGGTGGTCGTGTTGTAGAACGTCAGCAGGTTGGCCGAGGCCAAATTGCACGCCGTGTCGTCCAGGAACATGTATTCCGAGCACGGGTTCGACGCGCGGATGTCGCCGGACGCCTTGCAGGTGTGCCAGTCGTTCATCGTGGTGTTGAAGTGCAGGCCGGGATCGGCCGAGGCCCAGGCGGCGTGGCCGATCTTCTCCCAGAGCTCGCGGGCCTTGAGAGTCTTGGTGATCTTCTTGTTGGTGCGGCCGATCAGATTCCAGTCACCGTCGGTTTCGACGGCGCGGAGGAAATCGTCCTTCAGCGAGACCGAGTTGTTGGAATTCTGGCCTGATACTGTGAGGTAAGCCTCCGAATCCCAGTCGGTGTCGTAGATCGGGAAGTCGATGTCCTTGTAGCCCTGCTTGGCGAACTGGATGACCCGCTTGATGTAGTTGTCAGGCACCAGCGCGCGGCGCGCGAGCTTGATCTCGCGGCGGAGCGCCGGGTTCTTTTCGGGGTCGAAGCAGTCGTCGCCACTGCCTTCGCAGTTCACGCAGGCCTTCAGCACGGCCTTGAGGTGCTTCTGGTTGATCTTGGAGCCGGTGACGAGGGCTGCGACCTTCTGCTCCTCCTTCACCTTCCAGTCGATATAGGTCTCGATATCGGGGTGATCGACGTCGACCACGACCATCTTGGCCGCGCGCCGCGTGGTGCCGCCGCTCTTGATCGCACCCGCCGCGCGGTCGCCGATCTTCAGGAAAGACATCAGGCCGGACGAGCGGCCGCCGCCGGACAGGCGCTCGCCTTCGCCGCGCAGGCGCGAGAAGTTGGAGCCGGTGCCGGAGCCGTATTTGAACAGGCGCGCCTCGCGCACCCAGAGGTCCATGATGCCGCCGTCATTGACGAGGTCGTCCTCGATGCCCTGGATGAAGCAGGCATGCGGCTGCGGATGCTCATAGGCCGACTTGGACTTGGTGAGCTTGCCGGTCTTCCAGTCGACGTAATAGTGGCCCTGGCCGGGACCGTCGATGCCGTAGGCCCAGTGCAGACCGGTGTTGAACCATTGCGGCGAGTTCGGCGCGACCATCTGCCTGGCGAGCTGATAGCGCAGCTCGTCGAAAAACGCCTGTGCGTCGTCTTCGCTGGAGAAATAGCCGCCCTTCCAGCCCCAATAGGTCCAGCAGCCGGCGAGGCGGTCGAACACCTGCTTTGCGCTGATCTCGCCGACATAGCGCTCGGATTCGGGGAGGAGGGCGAGCGCCTCGGTGTCGGGCACCGAGCGCCACAGGAAGGACGGCACGGTCTCTTCCTCGACCTTCTTCAGGCGGGCGGCGACGCCGGCTTTGCGAAAATACTTCTGGGCGAGCACGTCGGAAGCGACCTGCGACCAGAACTCGGGCACTTCGACATTCTCGAGCCGAAACACGATCGAGCCGTCGGGGTTGCGGATCTCCGAGGTGGTCAGCCGGAAGCCGATCTCCGCATAGGGAGACTGGCCGGAAGTGGTGTTGCGCCGCTCAATTCGCATTTTTAGTGCCCCGTAATCTTTGCCGGTCCGCTTTGTTGCGGTTGCCGGATGTTTCAGTGAGCGAACCTCCCGCCCCGAAGCTGATGCCTCGGTGCCTTGATCCGCAAGCTCTACCGGTGGACCCGGCCCTGTTTCTGCTTTCGCCACCCCAAGGGCCCGTCCCGCCTGTTAGCGGGGCCAGCCCCATCCCATCGTCTTGAGCCTGTTCGGATCGCTGCCTACCCAGCCAGCTTTCCGCACCACGCTCCAACTCAACGCCGCAACCCGTCGCCTGAGCCGTTCGGCTCGTTTTTATGGGCCCCGGATCACTCCCGAATTTTGGGCAGACAAGCCCTCGATCCGTGCCTCAACCGGCTGACGGAGTGCTTGTTCGGAACCCGTTTGGGAGTGACCGGCGGGACCCTGAACTTAACTCGCGCCGTCCAGTAGTAAGGCTAGGCCAAACCCGTCGCGCCCGTCAAGGACTAGTACGAGTTCCTGAATCAAATACTAAATATGGTGGAAAGGGTGGGAAAACAGGGGTCAGTGCCGCGCCTGTGATAGGCCCAAGTATCGGTGAGTCCTCAGGGATTCCCAACCAAAAAAATTGTTCCTCCCCATGTGGAAACCAGCTTCGTCCCGCTGTTCACAGGGCAGGTATTTATTCGCGGTTCGGCCTTGCACTGGGGAGACTCACGTAAGGCTACGGGCAGGGGAGGTCTGGCATGTCCGTGCGCCCGTGGTCGCGGCGCCGGATCGACGGCAAGGTGAGGCCGATTCCCTACGCTTGTCCCACCCTTGCCGGGCTCCATGACAGAATCAAAACCGACCGCGCCGGCGCGGATTGCGCCCGCAGGCCTCATGTTCCTCGCCATCACCTCGGTGGGCTGGGGGTTCAACTGGCCCGTCACGAAATATCTCTTGAGTGAACTGCCGCCGCTGACCCTGCGCGGCTCGACCGGGGTGATCGGGGCGGCGCTGCTGGCCGTCCTGGCGCTCGCGCGCGCCCAGAGCCTGAAGGTCGAGCGGCATTTGTGGCCGCGCCTGATGCTCTCGGCGCTGCTCAACGTCACCGGCTGGATGGTGCTGATGGGGCTGGCGCTGCTCTGGCTGCCGGCCAGCGAGGCGGCGCTGATCGCCTACACCATGCCGGTCTGGGCCTCGCTTCTCGCCTGGCCGGTGCTCGGCGAGCGGCCGACCATTTTGCGTACCGTCGCGCTGGTGATGGCCTTCGCCGGCCTCGCCGCCATCATGGGCGGCAACGGCATCACGGCGACGACAGAAAAACTGCCGGGCATCGTGATGGCGCTATGCGGCGCGTTCGGCTTTGCGCTCGGCACGGTGCTGGCGAAGAAATTGCCGGTGCCGCTGCCGCCGATCCCGGCCGCGGCCTGGCAGATCGGGCTCGGCTGCGCGCCGATCGTCGTCATCGGGCTGGCGTTCGAGACCACGCATATCGAAAAGGTGACGACACTCGGGTGGTGGCTGCTGATCTATTCGACCGTGATCCAGTTCTGCATCGCCTATGTGAGCTGGTTCGCCGCGCTCGCCCGCCTGCCGGCCTCGGTGGCGGCGATCGGCACCATGGCGGTGCCGGTGATCGGCGTCGTGGCGTCAGCGATTGCGCTTCACGAGCCGCTCGGGCTGGTCCAACTCGCGGCGCTGGTGTTCACGCTGGCGGGTGTGGTGCTGGCAACAAGGTCCTAGAGGCTATCGGCCTCGCGTCCGATCCTAGCTTGGAAAGCATGCCTGCGCGGTCAGCGTTAACGGAGACAGGTTGAGAATTGCCGGAAACTGAAACGAATAGCTTGCACTCACCTGATTGCCGCAAGCCGGCGTGGAGTAGGTGAACGTCTGCGAGGGAAGCGTGAGGCCGAATGTCTGTTGGGCGGCGTAGCTGGTAATAGCTTCCGGATTGCTCGTTGGACACAGCGTGGAATCGACCGTTGCACAGCGCGCGGCCATTTGGGCTCCATGTTGCATGCCCATCTGGGTCCACAAGACCAGTCCGAGCTCGATGACCCCAAACATGAACAGAATGAAAACCGGAGCGGTCAAGGCGAATTCGAGCGCTGAAGCTCCGCGTTTGTCGCGCCATATCGTTGCGAGTCTCACTTCAGCCTCGCTATCGATTGCGCGGTGAAGCTGTAGGTGGAGGCAACGACCTGATAATTCACGAGCGTATAGTAGCTCCCCTGCGCCGAAACCTTGGCGTATGTTCCGGCCGTTGCGCCGCCCGGGCAGACGGTACCGCAGCTCACGCCATCCACCCCTGTGCTTGTCGGACAGCCACAAAACTGAACCGGCTCGGGTGATGCAGAGACGGCCGAGGAATTCGTGGCGCTGGTCACGGCACTGGAGATGGCGGTCGCATTAAATCCACGGGCAATGGCGTACTGAGCTCCGGCCTGCGCAGCGTTCTCGACCTGCATCTTGCGATAGACGGCGAGACCGATATCGGTCACCGAAACCACCATGAGGGAGAACACCGGGATCATGATTCCGAATTCGATCGCCGCGACGCCGCGCTTGTCATGCAGGAACAGGCGACGGAGTGCGCCAAAGGGCCGAAAGTGGGGATAGCGGAATGAGTTTTGGGTATTCATGTCAGGTACCCTCATTGAACCAGTTGCGCGGTCAGTGTGCCGATGGTGGCGACGCCAAGTGCGGAGCAATTGACTTGAAGGTTCGATGAGCCGGTGAAGGTGATGGTATCTGCGATGACCTTTGTGCAGGAGGTCGTCGTGCCGTTTCCGCCGCTGAAGCTCAGGTTCGCTTTTGGCAGGTAAATCGCGCCACCGAAATTCTGCGTGCCGCCGCCCGTCAGATTGAACGCCGTGCCCGCCGGCATTTTGCGGTCGCCATAAAAGACCACACCTTGCATCGTTCCGGAGGTCGGTGCCGTCAGATCAATGATCGCATTGCTGCCGATCGTAGCTGTGCCCCAGCTGCTGCCCGAACCGGTAAAGACCAGGGTCACGCCGCTGCCTGTGATCGTGGCGTTGCCCGCTACGCTCAGGTTCGATCCGTCCAGATAGTAAATTCCTGGCTCCAGGTTCAGCGTCGCGCCTGCGTTAACGGTGATATCGCCGCTATAACAACCGGGACTGATGGAGTTGGTTTTGCCATTGGCGTTCACGACGATCTTGCCACTGCTGCAACTCGGCTTGGTCGGCGGGAATAAGTCGGCATAGGGATCCGCGATCGGCTGCACATGGGTTCGGATGCCATTGGTGGCCGTGATGCTGGCTGCGCCCGAGACCTCGCCGACCACCCCGACCTGATTGGCAGATATCGTGCCGCTGCCGCTGACGTTCAGCGATGGATTGCCGCTTGAGTTGCTGTAGAGGTTGCAGCCCTTCAAAGTGAGATTGTTGCTGCCGCCGACGTTCACGGCAGGGGTGGCGGCCGAGTTGAGGGCCAGCACGCAGCCCGTCCCGGAATTTTGAAGTGCCACCGCGCGTGCCGTGATCAGCACGGGATCGGATCCGAATATCGAGGACAACAGCCGTTGCTGCGGCTGGCTGAGGATGACCTCTACGGCCTGCGCGTTCGAAGCGTAGCTGCCCGTCGTCGGCGGCTGATTGACCGTCAGGGTTACGTTGTTCACTGCATTTGCATAGCCATAGGTCGCGGTGACCGCATTGGCTTCAGCCAGCAGGTTGCTGGCAGCGGTCGCTGCGCTCACCGCACCGGAATCTGCCGCGCTCTGCATGTTCTTGTGCTTGTAGAGCCACCATCCAACCTCGGTGCCAAGGCTGGCGGCGCCAACCAGAACGGGCATCAACATCGCCGAGAGGATCACATAGCTTCCCGATTCATCCCGAACGAAGCGACGAAGCAGATGGATGCGGTTCGGTCGCCGACCGATTTGGTCCTGCGGAGATTGATCTGGAAATAGCCTGACGCGGCTGCGGATCCTTCCTTGGCCCATGAGGTCCTCCTGCGCGAAATTGCATATTTTTCCCGAATAAGATTGACGCGGGTCGGATTAAGGGAACTTCAATGGGAGGGCGAAATTTTTAGCGGAAACGCGTTTATTCAAGCGCTCTGCAATGCAGCATTTGCCCGAAATCCGGCAAGCTCGAGATGCGAGCCGGCGTTGACGCGTCGCTAGGATTGCATCCCGAGCGCGGCCAGTGCTGGGCCGTCAATCGGGCCTCGCAAAACCGGTGGCGGAGGACATTCGCGCCTCTTTCCCGCTGCGGAAAATGGACGTGGACGCCGAGACAGGTCTCCATGACGTGGATGGAACGGCCTCTATCCGATTGTAATGCCTCCCGCTTTGCAGTAGGCAACGGGGCGGAAAGTTCTGGTATAATGGGTGCCAGACCGGAGAGCCTGGTTTTAGCGGTGAAAGAGAGAGTATGGCGCGCAACATTCTGATCCTGGGGGCCTCCTATGGCTCCCTGTTGGGGACCAAGCTTTTGATGGCCGGTCACAACGTGACCCTGGTGTGCCGGAAGAAGACGGCCGAGCTGATCAACCGCGACGGCACGGAAGTGCGCATCAAGCTGCGCGACGAGGCGGTGCACCGCGCGATCTTCTCGCGCGATCTGCCGGGCAAGCTCGATGCGGTCACGCCGCAGGACGTCGACGTCAAGCGCTACGACCTGGTTGGCCTCGCGATGCAGGAGCCGCAATATACCAACCACACGATCCGCGTGCTGATGATCAAGATCGCGGAAGCGGGATTGCCCTGCCTGTCGATCATGAACATGCCGCCGCTGCCGTATCTCAAGCGAATCCCAGCGCTGGCGGACATGGATCTGGAGGAGGCCTACACCAACGCCCGGGTCTGGGAGCGCTTCAAGCCGGGGCTGGTCTCGCTCTGCTCGCCCGACCCGCAGGCCTTCCGGCCGCCGGAAGAGGCGGCGAATGTGCTGCATGTCGGCCTGCCCACCAACTTCAAGGCCGCGATCTTCGCGGACGAGAAGCACAACAAGCTGCTGCGCGAGCTGGAGGCTTCGATCGACGCGGTGACGCTTGATGGTCACGACGTGCCAGTGAAGCTGAAGGTGTTCGATTCGCTGTTCGTGCCGCTCGCCAAATGGTCGATGCTCTTGACCGGCAATTACCGCTGCATCACCCCGCACGAGCCGCAATCAATCCGCGACGCCGTGCATGGCGACTTAAAGCTGTCGCAGTCGATCTATGAGCATGTCGACGGCATTGCGAGGCGCCTCGGCGCCGACCCGGCCGACCAGGTGCCGTTCGGTAAATACGCCAAGGCGGCGGAAAGCCTGCTCAAGCCGTCCTCGGCGGCCCGCGCGGTCGCCGCCGGCGCGCCGTTCATCGAGCGCGTCGATCTGCTGGTAAAACTGATCTCGCACCAGCTCGGCGTTCCCAGCGCCGAGATCGATCGCACCGTCGACACCGTCGATCAGAAGCTGAACGAGAAGATCGTGGCGGGCGGATCGGGGGCGCAGTAGCGGGGTGCTTCGAGAATGGCGCGCTATCCGATGAAGGTGGCCATGATTATCGCTATGGCCGAGACGATGCGTGGGCATTGGGATTGAGTAGCGGCGTGCGATGGCATATGATGCCATCGCGAACTCGAACCTGTCGCGAGAATGCCAGTGCCGACCAAAAATGTTGTGCTGACGGAGCGCCAAGCAGAGCTCATTGAGTCACTTGTCGAGTCCGGCCGCTACCAAAATGCCAGCGAAGTGCTGCGTGACGGATTGCGGCTGGTGGAGCAGCGCGAGGCGGAAGACGCGAGCAAGCTGAAGGCCCTGCGATCGGCGGCCCGCGTCGGTGTCGGTGCCCTGGAGCGAGGCGAATTCAAAGAATTCGAAGATATCGAAGAGTTACGAACTTATTTGAATGACCTTTCCGAGAAGGTCATTTCCAAGGCGGTCGGATAGAATCCGCCTATGGTCGAGCGAAAATGGCGCGTCCGTCTCGGCGCTGTCGCAGAACTCGACTTTGCGAATATCATCAAATGGACCACCGAGAATTTTGGCGAGCGCCAATCGCGCATCTATCGGGACGTACTCGTTCAGGCGATTGGCGAGCTTGGCGATGGCCCCGATGTTACGGGCTCCAAGGCTCGAGGTGAGATCATATCAGGTCTTCGCACGCTCCACATCGCTCGGCACGGTCGGCGTGGAAGTCACTTCCTGATGTACCGGGTGACGCCGGACATGACGATCGAAATCGTGCGAATCCTCCACGATAGAATGGATCTTCAGCGTCATCTTCCGCCTGTGCCCGATAAGAAGTAGTCGCGTTGCAAGTTGCCCGCGGGTTTGGATAAACCGACCGACCAAGCTGTCCGCGAGCTGGTAGCTCAGCCTGATGACGCACCCAGATAGGTCTTCGCCACGGCGCGACTGGATTTGCCGTCATCGATCAGCACAGTACGTTCCTTGGATTACCCCTCTATGCCAAGCTGCTTCACCAGCTCGGGAACAAGCTGTCTCAGCTTGCCGTGACTGATCATCGGCGACGCCGCGATGGCGGCAAGCCGTCGCTCGACCTCCGGCCATTGGTTGGTCTCGCGCGGGTCGGTGTCGCCCTTGGCGAGGTTGCACGGGTAACAGGCCAGCACGCGATTGCTCCGGCCGTTCGGGCCGCCCTTCGAGAGCGGGATGAAATGGTCGATGCTGGCCTTGATCTTGCCGCCCGTCTTGCACCGGGACAGTCCAACATCACAGTAGGCGCATCGTCCGCCCCAGTCGAAAAAGAGGCGCTTGTAGATCACGTCGGCCATCAGTCCGCGCTCTTCCCCCGAACCCCATCGTTCAAACGAATCTCCCATTCATACATCGAATCAGTAGCGAAAACGACGCCGCGCGGGCCGCCGCTTCACTCACCCTGCCAGCGCGCGCCGCACCATGTTGGCGAGCTGCGACTTGCGGTACGGCTTGGTCAGCAGCAGCACGCCGGGATCGAGGCGGCCCTGATGCACGATCGCGTTGTCGGTGTAGCCTGACGTGTACAGCACCTTGACGCCGGGACGGCGCTTGATCGCTTCGTCGGCGAGCTGCCGGCCGGTCATGCCGCCCGGCATGATCACGTCGGTGAACAAGAGGTCGAACGGCTTGTCGTCGGCGATCAGCGCCATCGCGGCCGGTCCGTTGGCGGCGGCGATCGTCCGGTAGCCGAGGCTCTGTAACTGCGCGATGACGAAGTTGCGCACCAGCGCGTCGTCTTCCACCACCAGGATGGTCTCATTGCCATGCGGCAGCGCCGCGGCCGGGGCCGGCGCAGCTTCGATCTGGCCGCGTGCCGGCGGCAGGTAGAGCTTGATCGTGGTGCCGTGGCCGACCTCGCTGTAGATCCGGATATGCCCGCCGGATTGCTTGACGAAGCCATAGACCATGCTCAGCCCGAGGCCCGAGCCTTTGCCGACCTCCTTGGTGGTGAAGAACGGCTCGAATACCTTGTCCAGCACCTCCTGCGACATGCCGCCGCCGGTGTCGCTGACCGCGAGCATCACATAGGGGCCGGCTTTCACGCCCGGGTTGGCTTGCGCATAGGCGTCGTCGAGCACAACGTTGCGCGTCTCCAGCAGCAGCTTGCCACCGTTCGGCATCGCGTCGCGGGCGTTGATCGCCATGTTGAGCAGGGAGTTGGCGAGCTGCGAGGCGTCGATATGGGCAATCGCCGTTTCCTGATCGAGGATCGAGTTGACCTCGACCTGCTCGCCGAGGGTCGGGCGAAGCAGTTTTGCGATGTCGAGCACGGTGGCGTTGATGTCGACATTGCGCGGCTGCAGCGGCTGGCGGCGCGCAAAGGCAAGCAGATGCTGGATCAGCTCGCTGCAGCGTTCCGCGGCCTGGTCGATCAGTTCGGCGGTCTTTTGCAGGTCCGGCTCATGGGCAAGGCTGGCGACCAGCGTCTCGGTGGTGCCGGTGATGACGGTGAGCATGTTGTTGAAGTCGTGGGCGACGCCGCCGGTGAGCTTGCCGATCGCGTCGAGCTTTTGCGATTGCTGCAGTTTGTGCTCGGTTTCCCGCGAGGCGGTGGCGTCGTGATAGACCAGCGCGGCGCCGCTGATCGCGCCCGAGCCGTCGCGTAGCGGCCGGCCGCTGATGATGAGGTGAACCGGCGCGTTGCCGCTGACCGGGCGTACCACCATTTCGCTGGAGTCGAAGGTTTCGCCGCGCAGCGCGCGCGAGGCGGGCATGTCTTCGACCTTTAGCGGCGTGACGCCATCGGCGTGGAAAACGGTGCTGAGCGAGCGGAGCAGCTCGACCGTCATGCCCGGCCGGTAGCGCAGCATCGTCTCCGCGGCGGGATTGGAAAGCAGAATCTCTCCCTTGGTGTCGATGACGAGCACGGCTTCGGCCATGCTGTGAAAGGTGCTGCGCAGGACGGCGGCCGACAGCCTGAGCTCCTCATGTGCGGCGACAAGATGCGCGGTGCGTTCGGCGACCGCTGCCTCCAGCGCCTCGTTGGTCGCCTTGCTGGCGCTGAGCGAATCCTGCAGTTCCCGGCGCGAACGGCGGGCCGACATCGTCAGAACACTCGCAAGGACCAGGATCAGCAACACTCCGGCAAGATCGATCGCCAGCAGGAAGACCCCGCTGGTTTCGGACTCGGCGCGCCTGGCAAAAAGCAGCCGGCGCTCTTCTGCCACCGCCTTCGCAAGATTTCCGGCGATCGTCGCCGTCGCCTCGCGGTCCTCCTGGCCGACGAGCGCTGCGGCACCGGCATTGTCTCCCGCATTGCGGAGCCTGATCAACTCGCTGTTGATGGCAATCTGGCGTTCCACCAACGCCTTGGTTTGTTCGATCAGCTGCCTTTCCGTGGGATTGTCCTTCACCGCCTCGATCAGCAGCGCAAGGGCCGGCAGGATGGCGTCGCTGGCCTCGCGGTATTCCCTGGCGAATTCCTGGTCGCCGGTCAACGCGAAGGCGCGCGCCGCGCTCTCCGCTCCCCGCAGCATCGGTCGCATGTCGGAGAGCTTGCTTAGAATTCCGAGCGCGCGGTCGACGGAAGCGTTATCCGACCGCGACTTGAAGTCCAATCCAATCGAGGCAGCGCCGATAACCAGGAGAATCGCGAGGCCAATTCCGAGAATGATACGCTGCGAGGGCATTGCAAATTGTTACTTCGAGTGGCGCGCGGACGCTTCTGGTTTGGTGATGCATTGATTGACCGAGGTCAACAGCGCGTCGGGCGTGAACGGCTTGCGCAGGCAGCATGCCGCGCCAAGCTCGATGGTCATGCGCAGGAAATCCGGGGCGCGCTCGGCGTTGGCGAAGGCGTAGCCGGACATGGCGACAATCGGCGTGTCCGGCTTGCGTTCGTGGAACATCCGGATCGACTCGAAGCCGCGCATATGCGGCATGAACACGTCGATCAGCATGACGTCGAACTCGGAAGTTTCGAGCGCGCGCATTCCGGCCTCACCACCGTCGGCAACGGTGACGTCGAACCCCTTGCGCGTCAGACAGACCTCGATGGCGACGCATACCATCGGGTCGTCATCGACCACGAGAACGCGCGGCACGATGTTTCCTTCCTTGGGCGGCGACTACGTGACTAGCACATCCACGCGACGATTGAGTCGAAACGCCGACAGGTCGTCTGTATGATAGAGTGCACACAAAAGTTGCCGAGGGCAATTCCGTTTCGCTGTATCAGAACAAGAACGCTGTATCAGAACAAGAACAACGATAACAAATGCACTTCCGGTTCCGGATCTAAGCCCGCCATGCCACCGACCAGTCACACGGGGCGGCCGTCGCCGCTCGGGCTCATCCTGCTCGCGATTACGTCGGTGGGGTGGGGCCTCAACTTTCCGATTATGAAACTTTTACTGACCGAATGGCCGCCTTTGTCGTCGCGGGGCCTGGCAGGTGTCACCGGCGCCACGGCGCTGGCACTGGTCGCGCTGGCGCGACGTCAAAAATTGAGCGTGCCACGGCCAATGTGGTCGCGGCTGCTGCTCGTCTCCACACTATCGATCAGTGGCTGGGTAGCGTTCATGGGGCTGGCATTGCTCTGGCTTAGCGCCAGCGAGGCGGCGGTGCTTGGCATATCGATCCCGGTCTGGGTGGCATTCTTGGCATGGCCGCTCCTGGGCGAGCGGCTGACGCCGCTTCGCGCGATCTCGCTGATCGTGGCGCTTGCCGGCATCGTCGTGCTGATCGGCGGCAATGGTTTCGAGACCTCAATCGAAAAACTGCCGGGCGTCGCGCTCGCCTTGGCGGGCGCGATCGGCGTCGGGCTCGGCACCGTGCTGACCAAGCACTTTCCGCTCAAGATGCCGCCGCTTTCGCTGGCCGCCTGGCAGGTCGGGCTCGGCTGCCTGCCGGTCGCGATCGTCGGCCTTGTGGTCGAGCAGCCGCAGCTGGCGGCGCTGTCGTGGGTCGGCTGGGCCGCGCTTCTCAATATGACGCTGATCCAGTTCTGCCTGTGTTACGTCTGCTGGTTTGCCGCGCTCGAGCGGTTGCCGGCGGCCACGGCCTCGGTTGGAACCCTGCTGGTCCCCGTCGTCGGCGTGCTTGCGGCGGCCGCGATGCTGCGCGAGCCGCTCGGGCCACGCGAGATCGCGGCGCTGACGATCACGCTCGGCGGCATCGCGGTGGCGCTGCGATCCTGATCCCGAAATGAAAAGGGCGGCGCAGGGTGAATGCGCCGCCCTTCGAACTCACGATATTGTGTTACTGCGCCGGGCAGGGGTGACGCTGACCGTCATAGCCGAGATACGTTCCCGATGCGGGATCGTAGGACTTGTACCGGCGCATGCAGTAGGCGACGGCGTCATCGCCGACCGGAGGTGCCGCGGCGACCACCGTGTCGTCGTAATAATAGGGATCGTCGTAATAGTAGTTATTGCCGTAATAGCCGTAGGCCGATCCGATGCCGGCGCCGATCGCGAAGCCCGGCCAGAACCCGCCACCGTGATGGTGATGATGGCGACCACCATGCCAGGTACCGCCAGACCAATTTCCGCCGCCCGCTACAACACCGCCTCCGGTGCCGGGGGCCGGGCGAACGCCCGGTGACGTGACAGGGGCTCCGGCCATTCCACCGCCTCTGATCCCAGCGCCGCCACCGGCCGCTATGCCGGGGCCGCCACCTCTAAAACCGCCACCTGCACCGATTGCCGCACCACCGCCGCCGCCCATAGCTGCGCCGCCGCCACCTCTGCCGCCGCCGCCACCGCCGCCACCGACAGCTGCGCCGCCACCGCCACCACCACCGCCGCGAGCGCCGGGGCCTTGCGCCTGAGCGGCATTGAAGCTTGGCGCGGCGAGCGGCAAGACAAGCGCTATCGCTGCCGCTGTACTCAAAACCTTAAGACTGATCATTGTCGGCTCCATTTGCGGGAATACAGGGGCCTAACCCCATCGTGTGATGGAGGTTCCCAAACACCTACATTCATTGCCTGCGAGCTCAGACTGTCGGCCCGGAACTGTATCTGGCATGAACGGATTGCGCCGATTTCGAGACCATAGGCGTGGCCGCAAACAGGCGGGGCAAAACCGTCCCCTGGCAGGGGCGGAATGTCAGCCTTTGTCTGGACAATCCGCCCTGCGAATGGCATCAGAGCGGCACGTTTTCTCGAACCGGCCGGGTCGCCATGAAGCAGTTTTTGCTGAAGTTTTTCACCTGGTGGAACGGCCAGACGTTCGGCACGCAATTGTGGACGTGGCGATTCGGCGAACTCGTCGGCGAGGACGAGCAGGGCAACCGCTACTACCGCACCAAGGGCCGCAAGGTCGACCCGACGCTCGGCTTCGAGCGGCGCTGGGTGATCTATAATGGCTATGCGGAGGCGAGCCGGGTGCCGCCGTCATGGCATGGCTGGCTGCACCACGTCGTCGACACGCCGCCGACGGAGCTGGGTTACACGCCACGCGAATGGGAAAAGCCGCATCAGCCGAACCTTACCGGTACACCCGCGGCGTACCGTCCGTCCGGTTCGACGCTCGTTAGCGGCCGCCGTCCCAAGGCGACCGGCGACTACCAGGCCTGGACGCCGGGAAGCTGACACGATCGTCATCGCCGCACGGCGTGACACTCCGCCGCTGCAAGCGCTGTGGCATACAACCAGCCGCCTGTGAATAACGGGATCAGCGGGGACAGCCGCCGGCTGCCGGCTTGTACCTTCCGCGTTCTCGCGGCTTAATGAAGCCATCTTGCGGAGATGGGAAACCATCGCGTCGGTGTCGGGATCCAGTCGCGACTGCCCCGATTTGCAGCGGTCACCGAGTAGGACACGGCCGGGAGATAGGCCCCTGGTGCGGAGGTTCTGAAATCGCCCGCTAATGTGTGACTGCCGTAGGACAGGAAAGGCCGCTTGGGCAACCAGGCGGCCTTTTTCTGTTTCGACGGTCCCGGACGCGGTGCGGCACGAAGTGACGCTCCGCGTCCGGGACCCATATGCACGTGGCTCCCGGCTCTGCGGAGCGGCGTAAGAACGCCGCACCGCGTCCGGGACGCGGATGTGGCTCAGCTACTCCAGCCTTGCCGCGGCGCGGTCGATCATCTCGGTGCGGCGGGCCTGCGCCGGCGCGATCCGCTCTCTCATAATGGCGAGCACTTCTGGCGGCGCGGTGTCGGGGGAGCCGGAATTGAATGGCGGCGCGGGATTATATTCGAGGCGGAGCTGGATCGCTTCCGCGGTCCGCTGGTCGTGCAGCAATGAGACCAGCGTGAGCGCGAAATCGATGCCGGCGGTGACGCCGCCGCCAGTGACGCGGTTGCGATCGACGCAGACCCGCGTCTTGGTCGGGATCGCGCCGAAGGCCTTGAGGAAATCCATCGCGGTCCAGTGCGTCGCCGCGCGGTAGCCCTTCAGGAGGCCGGCGGCGCCGAGCACCAGCGATCCCGTGCAGACCGAGGTGATGTACTTCGCGCCGGGGGCCTGCTTGCGCAGAAAGGCCAGCATGTCCTCATCGTTGATCATGTCGTCGGTGCCGAACCCGCCGGGTACGCAGATGACGTCGAGCTGCGGGCAGTCGGCAAAGGTCGTGGTCGGCGTCAGCATCAGGACGGAATCGCTGGTGACCGGTTCGATCCGCTTCCAGATCAGATGCACCTTGGCGCCGGGCAGGCTGGAAAACACCTGCAAAGGGCCGGTGAAGTCGAGCTGGGTGACGCGCGGAAACAGCGCGAGACCGATTTGTAGCGGCGTGGGCGTTGGCGACGGCGCGGACATCGTGACCTCCGGAAAATTTGCCTTGACGGAACGCATCCTGACATGGTCGCTTCATGTCCAAAACGGCATATTTCCCTCATTTTAGGACATGGGCCAAAGATGCGGCCGAAGCTCAACACAGGATCAGCACGATGATCGGCGTTCTCATCTTTCCGGATTTCCAGTTGCTCGATGCCGCCGGGCCGATTTCGGCCTTCGAGATCGCGGCGCGCTATGCTACCGGCGCGCCGGCGATCCGGGCTCTGGCGGTCGCGCCGGGCCCGGTGCGCTCGTCGTCCGGCGTCGAGATCGTGGCACGAGGACTGAAATCGGCGGCTGCGATCACGACGCTTATCGTCGCGGGCGGCGAGGGCGTGCGCGAGGCGGCACGATGCGAGAAGACGCTCGGCTTCGTGCGCGCGGTGGCGAAGCGCGGCATTCGCATCGCCAGCGTCTGCTCCGGCGCCTATATTCTCGCGGAGGCCGGCCTGCTCGACGGCCGCCGCGCCACCACGCATTGGCAGCGCACGCGGCATTTCGTGAAGACCTATCCCCAGGTGAGGCTGGAGCCCGATCGCATCTTCGTGCGCGACGGCGATGTCTGGACCTCGGCCGGGATATCGGCCGGCATCGATCTGTCGCTGGCGATGATCGCGGAGGATTACGGCGACGACATCGCGCAGCAGACCGCCAAGCAGCTCGTGCTCTATCACCGCCGCAGCGGCGGCCAGTCGCAATTCTCCTCGCTGCTGGAATTGAAGGCGCCGAACGGCCGGTTCGGGCCGCTGCTTGCCTGGGCGCGCGAAAACCTCGACGCGCCGCTGACGGTCGAGGATCTTGCCGAGCAGGCCGGCATGAGCTCGCGGCATTTCACCCGCGCCTTCATGGCGGAGACCGGCACCACGCCGTCCAAGGCGGTGGAGCGGCTCCGTATCGAGGTGGCGCGGCAGCGCGTGCAGTCCTCCAGCGAGGCAATCGAGCGCGTCGCGCAGACCACCGGCTTTCGCGATCCGGAGCGGATGCGCCGCGCTTTCATCCGTGCGTTCGGCCAGCCGCCGCAATCGCTGCGCCGCGCGGCGCGGGCAGGGTAGGGCCGCCGCTATCTGCGGAAATCCACCCGGCCCTGCGAGAAGTAACCGTCTATTCGCCGGTAGTTCACCACAAGGCCCACCCACGGCACGGTGATTTCGGGATTGTTCAGGTTGATGTATTTGCCGATCAGCCGGTGCGCGCCTTCGCGCCGCGCCTCGATGAGACCGCGCCGCCTGCCGGAATCCCAATCGAACAGCAGGTAGACGCGGTCACCTACGATCCTCGCTTCGCCGCGGCCCTGTTTCCACTTGTCCGGCGTATCGCCCGGTATGGTCGGATCCGCGGCGCCTTTCCAGCGGCTGGACCATCGTCCCTCGATCGAACCGTGCGGATAGCCATCGCCGGCGCTCCACGGCTCGGCATTTTCGTCAGCCGCCGATTCTTCCGGCATCGTGTTGCGGGCGAACCGCATCACGTCGTCGTCGTCGGGATGCGGCACGTCCATCACGCCGAATGGATTGCGGCGGGCCGTGTCGTTGCTGGATGCGAGGTATAGTTTGGCATTTTCGGATTTCATGGCTTGCTCCGACTACGACTGTATTGCTGGATGACGCTCGCAAGATGGAGACGCCGCAGCCACCCGATTTCCGAAAGGAATCGCAAGCGGTGCGATGGCTCAGGAAATCGCGCGGATTTCGACGTCGACCACGACGCCGAAATGATCGCTGAGCCAGATGCCGTCCACCGGCCGGTCGAAGGCAAGCGAAGCGGCCGCAACCTCGCAAATGGCCTTCGGATGAGCGTCCCAGGAGCCGACGAACACATAGTCGACCCGGCGGCGATGATGCGGCTGGCGCACGATCGCGCCGATCTCCGCCTTCGCATTCGGATTATCGACGCTCCAGGTATGACCCTGGCCTTCGCCGGCAATCTCCCACGCATCGTGATACCGGACGCTTCGTCCGCCGAGCGACTGCAATCCCCTGAGGTAGCGAATGCTGGCCGCGTCGGGCGTCGCGTTGAAATCGCCGGCGATGATTGTGGGAAGCGTCCGCCGGTGGCGCGCATCGAGATCCGTCAGCGCCACGGCCTGACGCTCCCGGGCCGCTTCCGCCGATAGCCGCCACGACGTCGTCGTGGCGATGAACAGAACGTCGCCCGCGCCGGGCAACGGCACCGTGACCGCCAGCGAGCACCAGGGGATGTCGTTTGCATCCGACATCCGCAGGTCCAGCACCTCTTCGACATGATGTGGCCACCGCGTCGCGACGGCGTTTCCGCCGAAGCGATCGGCATAAGGCGGGGCGCTACGCAGAATGCCAGCCTGATGCGTTCCGTGCAGTCCGGTGTCGTGGATTAATTCGTCGAGCTGCGAACGCTCCGGCGATTGGACGACTTCCTGGAACGACACCAGATCGGGCGCGAGCTTGCACAGTTCGCGGTTGATCAGGCCGGCTCGTCTCGGATCGCCTTGCCGGTTCCAGACGTTGAGTGTGACGATGCGCAGCCGCATGACACTGTATCCGGTTCAGAAATGACCCGGACAACGTTTCCCGGCAGGATTGGTTCAGCGCCTGCGCAGCGTCCGGCACCCGATGACCGGGCGCCTGATGCTCACGCAACGTCGGCTTGCGCGCTCGGCTGTTGCTCTGCGAGCAGGGCATCGAGATCGACGAGCTGCGGATCGTCGTCCTGGGGTTCGCCGTTATGGCCGGCGCTGCCGTGAAGATGCATCAAGGTCTGCACCCGGCGGGCATTGAGATGATCGACATGCTGGTGCTGCAGCGCCACCGCCAGCAGCGCTTTCGGCAGGCCGACCAGCGCGAAGGCTGGAGCCTTGCGTACCTCGTCGCCCTCGCGCCAACGCAGGGGATGCAACGTGTAGATCAACTGCCGCTCGATCTCCGCCGATGCGAGCTGCTCGGCTTCCGAGAGCGAGATGCTGGCAAGGTTGGCGTTGCCCGCGCGGGTACGTACCGCGGCGGAGCGCAGCTCCCAGCAGATCAAATCGGTCGCCGCGCGGACTTCGCTACGCACCGCATCGATGCTGCTCGCAAAACGCGTGGCTTCCGGTATCGACAGCGCGCTTTGGGTGACGGCCTCGACCAGCGCTGCGCTGCCGGCTTCGAATCCGGGCGCGGCCCGTTCGATCGCGGTCGCCATCGCCTCGATCTGGTCGGCTAACGTGTCGCGGTCGCGCTGCGCTTTCGCATCGGCGAGGGCGCGCTCGGCGGAAGCGACCTGATCGTCGACCTCGACAAGTTCGGCGCGCAGCGTCTTGGCGCGCTCTTCGACGGTGCGCATGCTGGCTTCGGCGCGATCGAGCCGGGAATTATTGGCACCGGCGACCGCGAGCTGTTCGGCAGCAGTGCGCTTTTCCAAAAGTTCCGCCTCGGTGACGCTGAGCCGCTCGGCCAGCTTTTGCCGCGCCGAGAGCTTGTCTTTCAGCGCGACCTCGAAGCGCTCGATCGGGCTGAGTTCGCGCTTGAAGAATAACATGGCGGTTCCTCGCGAGGTTGCGGCCGTCCGCCAGAATCACCTGGCAGATTCGTTTGCGTGCCAGAACTAGTGCGAAACTTGGATAACATTGCGGCCTGAGTCGGACCAGTTGCAACGGCCGGGATAAACAGGCTAGACGCTGATTCGGCGGCTCGCAGCAACCCTCGCGCTAAACGCGCGGGTCCGGATGCCAGCCGAGCACCGCCAGCATCACGAAGAATCCCACGACATAGGCGAGAGCCACCGGCCAACCCTGGGCGATCCAGCGGCCGACCGACTTCGCTTCCGGATACATGTTCGACAGCGCGACGCCGGCCGACGATCCGAACCAGATCATCGATCCGCCGAAGCCGACCGCATAGGCGAGATAGCCCCAGTCGTAGCCGCCTTGCTTCAGCGCGAGTGCGGTGAGGGGGATGTTGTCGAACACGGCAGAGACGAAGCCGAGGCCGAGCGCGGTCGGCCATGACGCCGCCGGAAGTTTCTCGACCGGCATCAGCGAGGCCGCGGTGACCAAGGCGAGCAGAAAGATCGTGCCCTTGAAGGTCTCCGGCATCACCTTCCAGTCCGGCGCGCGCCACGGTGCCGTCAGCAGGATGACCGTCCAGACCGCGATGCCGAGCACCGGTACGGCGTCGAGCAAGGCAGGAAATTTCACGTTCGCGGTGACGTTGGTGGCGAGGGCGGCGAGCAGGATGGCGGCGACGATGGCTACGCGCGCACCGTCGATCTTCAGGCCCTTCGACGGGTCCTTCTGGATTGGCGCGTAGCGCTGCTGCTGGATCGAGGCGGGCACGGCAAAGACCAGCATGGCGACGATCGCCGCGATGTAAGCTTCCACGACCGCAAGCGGGCTGACGCCGGCGATCCACATCATGGTCGTCGTGGTATCGCCGACGACGCTGCCGGAGCCGCCGGCGTTCGAGGCCGCGACGATCGCGGCGAGAAAGCCGATGTGAACCTTGCCGCGAAAGACGTGGCGCGCCACCGTGCCGCCGATCAGGGCCGCGGCGATGTTGTCGAGAAAGCTCGAGAGCACGAACACCAGCACGAGCAGCACGACGCCGCCCTTCCAGTCGTCCGGCAGCAGCGCCGGCATCTCATCGGGAATGCGGCTTTCCTCGAAATGCCGCGACAGCAGCGCAAACCCCATCAGCAGGAGGAACAGATTGGCGAGCGTGACCCATTCATGCGCCATGTGATGGCCGAGGCCGCCGAAGCCAGCGCCGTATTTGAAGCCGGTGAAAACCAACTTGTAGACGATGATCGCGGCGAGCCCCGTCAGCGCGACCTGGAGCGTCTTGTGGTGGAACAGCGCGACCCCGAGCAGCGTCAGCGCGAACAGGATGAAGTCGACGGGGATGCCAAAAACAAGGATCGGTTCGATCACAACAGCCTCAAATACACCTGGAGAGATTCACGAAGTCATGGAAGAGCGGCAGCAATCTGCATCATTTCAGCGCTTTGAGCCAAGCAGCGATTTCACTCAGGGCAACGTTGGCCTGGTTCAAAAGCTTGCCCATGGTGAAGAAGCCGTGGAACTGGCCGGGGAAGTGCCGGTAGGTCACGGGGACGCCGGCTTCCTTCAGCCGTGCGGCATATTCGGCGCCTTCGTCGCGCAGGGGATCGGCGCCCGCGGTCAATACATAGGCGGGCGGCAACCCTGCGACTGATTTTGCGCGGGCCGGCGAGGCCTTCCAGTGATCGATGTCGGCGGCGCTGTTCAGATAGTGGTTGCAGAACCATTTGATTACGGAGTGCGTCAGCAGGATGCTGGTCTCCGGCTCGCTGTGCGACGGATGCTTCATCGCAAAGTCGGTGGCGGGATAGATCAAGACCTGGCCGGCGAGATCAGGTCCGTCGCCGTCGCGCCCGGCCAGCGCCACCACGGCGGCGAGATTGCCGCCGGCGCTGTCGCCGCCGACCAGCAGATGTCCGGCGTCGATGCCGAGCTGTTTTGCATTGGCGGCAACCCATCTGGTCGCGGTGATGGCGTCGTCGGCGGCGGCAGGGAATTTGTGCTCGGGCGCCAGGCGGTAGTCGACCGAGATGACGATTATCTCGCCTTCATGAGCCAGCTTCTGGCAAACGACTTCATGGGTATCGAGGTCGCCGATCACCCAGCCGCCGCCATGAAAGAAGACGAGGCACGGCGCAAGGCCGTTATTCTTGCGCAGCGCCTTCGGCGTGTAGATGCGCGCAGGAAGGGCGCCATGCGGCGCGGGGATATCGATCGGCTTGTTCGATTCGAGCGCGGGGGGATCGGGGTTCATCACGACACGGGCGGCCCGATAGTACTCGCGCGCTTCCGGTGCGGTCAGCGTCTCATAGGCGGGACGACCTGCTTCCTGGAAAGCCTTGTAGACGGCGGCGGCATCGGGATCGAGTGTGACGGGCATGATGGCGAGGACCTCTGCGGTTAAGTTTGTCATTCCGGGGCGCGCAGCGAACCCGGAATCTCGAGATTCCGGGTCTGGTCCTTCGGACCATCCCGGAATGACGGGCGTTGAGCTACGCCGCGGTCCGGCCGCCGTCGACGGTGTAGGCGGAGCCGGAGACGTAGCTTGCTTCATCCGAGGCGAGGAACGCCACGATGGAGGCGACTTCGGACGCCTGTCCGAGCCGTCGCGCCGGAATCCGGTCGACGATCTTTTCAGTCGGCGGCGGCTCATTGCCGGGACTACGGCCCTGCAAAATCGTGCTCAGCATCCGGCTGTCGATCAGGCCGGGGCAGACGCAGTTCACCCGCACACCGGTGCCGGTGCATTCCCAGGCGGCGCTCTTGGTCAGGCCGATCACGGCGTGCTTGCTGGCGCTGTAGACGGCGATCATCGGTGATCCGATCAGGCCGGCGATCGAGGCGGTATTGATGATGCTGCCCTTGTTTTGCTTCAGCATCACCGGCATCACGTGCTTCATGCCGAGGAAGACGCCGACCACGTTGACGTCGAGCACGCGGCGAAAGCTCTCCAGCGAATATTGCGGGATCGGCTTGATATCGCCCTCGATGCCGGCGTTGTTGTAGAACGCGTCGATCGTGCCGAACCTGTCGACGGTGGCGCGGACATATTCCGCGACGTCCCCTTCTTGTGTGACGTCGGCCGTGATCGCGAGCGCTTCGGCGGAGGCGGGCAGGCCGCTGATGGCGGCCCGGAGGTCCTCTTCCCGGCGGTCGACTGCGACAATCCGCGCGCCACGTTCGGCGAGCAGGCGAATGGTCGCGGTTCCGATGACGCCGGCTGCGCCGGTCACGACGGCAACCCGGCCATCGAGGCGAATTCGATCGGGCATGTCTGGGTTTCCTCCGGCTCGTCCGGCTATCCCGGATTTTGATGGTTTTCGCGCGCAGCCGCGCGACGAACCCGACTATTTCATCTGAAACTGAGCGTGGCTAGATCACGTTTCACTGGTCTGAAAGCCGGTTTTGCGTTGGTCCAGGCCGGACTGCGGCGGTAGGGGGCAAGCCGTCCTTTTCCCGCCGTTACCTCGAGGATGGCCGCGAAGCGGCGTGTGGTGGTCATTCGGGAAGACCTGAGGCCCGCATTGCTTCGATAAGAGGCCGAGCGAGCACCGGGACGCAACCTATGGCGGAGCACTGACCGGTGCTGCTGAAGTTGGGTTGAAGTTGCATTACGCGATCGGCAGCCACTTTCGCATCTTCCATTCGACCGAGTTTAGCAAGCGCCGCTGCAAGGAACATGTGGGAGACACTGAAACCTGGTTTGCTACGAATGGCCCGTTGCGCCGCCACCGCGGCATCTTCATAGCGCGCTCGAAGAAAGTGACCCATGCAAATGCCATGCAGCGCCGCGGTAATCCACGGATCGAACGGGCTAAGGCGGATGCCCCGCTCGCCCCAGTCGATTGCACGCTCGGCTTCCCCGCCCCAGCCCAAAATCAGGGCGCCCCAAGAATATGCCCACGCTGCCGATGGGGAGATTGCAAGAGCGGCCTCGAACGTCTCCTGAGCCAAAGTACGGTTATGTTCGACAAGACCTATCGCGATAGCGGCATAAACAAGTGCCGGAGCATCGTCGGGGCCAAGCGCCACCGCAGTATGCGCGTGCCGTATCGCAGCTGTGCGATTCTCTTCACGCCTCCCCGCCCGGAGATACAGTATCTCATTGCAAAACGCGGTTTGGCCGTGCGCAAGCGCATAGTTCGGCTCAAGCAAAAGTGCGCGCTGCAGGAGTGGTACGGCTTGCGACGCGCCGTCCGGCATTCCAGTGTCAACTAGCGGTGTCGCACGTAGAACAAGGTCGTACGCGTGGAGATTTTCAGGTCGTTTACGCTTGGCCCGTTCAATTTCAGCTTGACGCACGCTGGGCTCGATTGCGGCGACGGTGCTCAAGGTTATCTCATCCTGCAATGCAAAGATGTCATCGACGGCGCGGTCGTAACGATCCGCCCAAATATGGGCCCTTGTCTCCGCGTCAATGAGCTGCGCTGTAATCCGTACTCGACCGTTTGCCTTTCGCACGCTGCCTTCTAATACGTAACGAACACCTAGTTCTCGCCCAACTCGCTTGATGTCGACCGACTGCCCCTTATAGGTAAAGCTCGAATTGCGAGCGATCACGAACAGCCATTTGAAACGGGACAGTGCAGTGATGATGTCCTCGACCATTCCGTCAGCGAAATACTCCTGCTCGGCATCGCCGCTCATGTTCTGGAACGGCAAGACGGCAATAGAGGGCTTGTCGGGGAGTGGAATCGGCTTCGGCGCTTCCGCGGCAGCTTGCAGTGCCGCCATGGCGTCGGCGGGCTTGGAGACCGCGTAGGCCCGCAAGGGCTCTTCGATGTTCTTGACCTGCTGCGTCCCCAAATCGCTAAACGTAATCGGCAGAACTTTCCGCACCTGCTCATACGCCGTTCCGGAGACGCAAACCCCACCCGGCTCCGCCAGCGTCTGCAACCGCGCTGCGATGTTCACGCCGTCGCCGAACAGATCGCCCGCACGAACCATCACGTCACCCACGTGGATACCGATACGGAAATTGATGCGCTTGTCCGATTGCAAGCTGGCGTTCGCTTCGGCCAGAGCGTCCTGCGCCTCGACCGCGCACTGTACAGCGTCCACAACGCTACCGAACTCCGCAAGGACGCTGTCGCCCGCGGTGTTAGCTATACGACCCCGCCGGTCAGCTATCGCCTTGTCGAGCGTGGCCCGGCGCTCGGTCAGGAGCTGCAGCGTACCGACCTCGTCAGATCCCATAAGTCGGCTATAGCCCTCAACGTCGGCCGCGAAGACTGCTACCAGCCGGCGTTGGACTTCGGTCGGTTCTGCCAATGCTACACCTTAATGCGCCACAGCATTTTGAGGGGCACTCCGCCGGGCCGTCAATTGGCGGTTTGGATTTTGCGGCAACAATGTCGGCTGTGGGCAACTTGGCGGGATGGACGCAACTCGGGCAGGTCTGCTTCGCCGCCGAACGCCGGCGTCAGCCTCCCGGAATGCCGCGTCGGCGTCATCGACAAGCGGGTAAGAACCATGCTTCTTTTTTTACCGCCTTCGCCAGGATGCTGTTCATGAAAGCCGACGGGCCGGAAAACCCCCGCGAAAGATGAGAAAAGGTGGTATTGGACTCCTTGAAATTACAGCGGAAATTGCTTCTGTCGCAAACCCGCCGTATTCGCCGTGTTAACCGGATGGGACGCGAGCGGCGGATTAGTCTGTACTATGTCGCGAGCCCGATTCGCCCTTTAAAGCCGCGCGAGATGCTTCGAACCATTGCCCTGACCGGTCTTGCGGCCCTGATCGCCGCCACCACGGCCTCGCTTGCGCCGCCCGCGCAGGCGCAGATCGGCAATATCTTTTCCGATCCGCCGCTGCGGCCGCCGGGCGCGATTCCCCGTGGCAATCAGCAGCAACAACAACAATTCCCTGACGACGACGAGGAAGTGCCGGAACTGCCGCGCGGCCGCCTGTTGCCGACCCCGAACCGGCCACCGCCGGGGCAGGGCGCGCCGCCGCCGGGCAGCTTCCAGTCGCAGCCGCTGCCGCCGCCGCCCGGCACGTCCCAGGGCACGCAGCCCGGCGTTGCCGTTCAGCCGCCGCAGCCCGGTGGTCCGGGCGTCGCCAATGCGCCTCCCGGACGCCAGCCGCAGCAGCCCCCAGCTAAGGGCGTGCCAAGTTCGCCGGCGACGTTACAGCCGGGCGACGAGGTCGTCTCCGAGCCGCCGGCCACCAAGATCACGAACAAGAAGGCGAGCTTCTCCGGGCTCGACAAGATCACCGGCCGCATCATCAATTTCGACGAGGACATCGGCGAGACCGTGCAGTTCGGTGCGCTGCGCGTGAAGACCAGCGCCTGCTACACCCGGCCCTCGACGGAAGCTGCCAACACCGACGCCTTTGTCGAGGTCGACGAGATCACGCTGCAGGGCGAGGTGAAGCGGATCTTCTCGGGCTGGATGTTCGCCGCCAGCCCCGGCCTGCACGGCGTCGAGCATCCGGTCTATGATATCTGGCTGACCGACTGCAAAGGGCCTGACCAGACCATCGTCAGTGCGCAGCCTGATCCGCCGAAGCCTGCCGCGCCGCCCACGGGCGCCAAGCGCCCGCCGCCACCGCCGAAGCAGGCCGCGCCGCGTCCGCCCGGACCGATGCCGCAGCCGCAATTCCAGCAGCAACCGCAGCAGGCGCCACCGCCGCCTCCGCCGCAGCAGCGGCCGGGTGGGCTGTTCGGCGGATTGTTCGGGAATTAGTCCAATGCATCTCGCGTCCGTGTCCCGGGCGCTGTGCAGCACGAAGTGCTGCGCCGCAGAACCGGGACCCACGTCCTTGCGAATGGGGATGGGTCCCGGCTCTGCGGCGCAGCGTTGTCGGACGATGCTGCGCATCGCCTAGGCTGCACCGCGTCCGGGACACGCGAATTCAGCCCCGCTGCGCGATAATCGCAAGCGCCTCCGCGCCGCTGATGCTGGACACCAGCCGCATGAACTCCGCGGGCTCGCCGGTGATCGCGTTATCGAGCAGAGCGCGATAGCGGCGGCGCGGAATTTCGACGGCGCCGAAGCTGCGCAAGTGTTCGGTGACATACTGCGTGTCGAGCAGTTCGAAGCCGCCGGCGATCAGCCGCGCTACCAGATGCACCAGCGCCACTTTCGAGGCATCGCGGGCGCGATGAAACATGCTCTCGCCGAAGAACGCCCGGCCCAGGCTGACGCCATAGAGGCCGCCGACGAGGTCGCCGTCCTGCCAGACCTCGACGCTGTGGCAATGCCCGAGCTCGTGCAGCCCGAGATAGAGATCGCGGATACGCTTGTTGATCCAGGTGTCGTCGCGGCCGGGCTGCGGCGCCGCGCAGCCGGCGATGACGGCCTTGAAGGCGGTATCGACGCTAACGCTGAAGGCGTCCGAACGCACGGTGCGGGCGAGGCGCGAGGCGATGCGGAAACCGTCGAGCGGAATCACGCCGCGCATTTCCGGCTCGACCCAGAACAGCGTCGGATCGCCGGCGCTCTCGGCCATCGGGAAGATGCCGCAGGCATAGGCCCGCAGCAGCACTTCGGGGGTGATTTCGGAAGCAGCGGACTCGCGTGAGGTCATGGGGCAATGATAGCAGGACGCGCGGGGACCATGCTACGATTCAACGGCAATTGGTGCGAACGACGGTCGCTCCCGGCCGATTTCCGACGGATGGGCAGGGCATGAGCGCTGTATTGATCGTTGTTCCCGTGTTCGCCCTGATAGCCGCCGGCTATGCGGCGGTAGCGCTCAAGTTCATCTCACCGACGGCGAACAAGGGTATCGCCGAGTTCGCCTTCAGCATCGCCATCCCGGCGCTGTTGTTCCGGATCGTGGTCGTCGCCGAATTTCCGGCCGTCAACGCCTTCTCGGTGTGGGGTGCTTACTACGGGGCGACGGCGATCACCTGGATCGTCGCGCTCCTGGTGTCATCCCTGCTTCGGCAGTCCCGGGCCGACGGCGTGGTGCTTGCGATCGGCTCGATCTACGGCAACATCGTGATGCTCGGCCTGCCCCTGACATTATCGGCGCTGGGCAGCCAGGCCGCCGGCTCGATGGCCTTGATCCTCTCCGTCAACACACCGCTGCTCTGGCTCTGCGGCACGCTGCAGATGGCGTGGGCGGAACGAAAGTCTTCGGAGAGCGCGCCGCTTTTGGTGCTGCGGGCCGTGCGGGAGATTGCACGAAACCCGATCATGCTCGCGCTTGGCTTCGGCTTTCTTTGGCGTTTCACCGGCCTCGGGCTGCATCCGGTTGCTGATAAGACGCTGGAGCTGCTGGCACAGGCGGGCTCGCCGACCGCGTTGATCGCGCTCGGCATCAACCTGTTCGGCTTCAGGATCAAGGGGCAGGCGCTGGCGATGATGCTGATGTGCGCGCTCAAGCTCGTGGCGATGCCGGCGATTGCCGCGATCCTCGCGTTCTACGTTCTGGCCTTGCCGCCGATTTCGGCGGCGGTCGTGGTTCTGTTTGCCGCAATGCCGACCGGCGCCAATGCCTACATCTTCTCGGCGCAGTACGGACGTCTCACCGAGGCCGTCTCCGGCGCCGTCGCGCTCGGCACGACTTTGGCGGCGGTGACGCTGCCCGTGGTCGTGTCCTTCGTGACGGCCGCCCCGCGCTAGGCGCTATGCGAGCTAGTTCTCGAACCCGAACAGTTTTGCCGGGTTGGTGACCAGGATTCGCTTCAGCTCTGAGTCGTCAGCCACGTAGCGGTAAAACAGCTCGAGCAGGTCGGCATCGTTCGGCGGCTGCACCACCGAGACCGGATGCGGCCAGTCGCTGGCCCAGACGCAGCGGTCGGGAGCGGCTTCGATATAGGCGCGCGCGATCGGAATGACGTCGTTCCAGGGCGGGCCCTTCTTCGATGTCTTTTCGCCGAGCGACAACATCATCCAGAAATTGCCCTTCGACAAAAGCTCCAGCATTTTCTGCAGGTTTGGATCGTCCTTGCCGCGCGCGGGATCAGGACGGGCCATGTGATCGATCAGCACGGGGACGTCGAGGTTTTCGTATTTTGCGGCGCTGGAGACGATGCCGTCCTTCTCCGGTTGGATTTTTGCGTACCAGCCGAGTTCGCGGATTCGCGCGATCGCGCGGGCAAAATCCTTGTCTGACAGCACCGCGCCGAGTTCCTGCCGGAAGCTGAAGCGGGCGCCGCGCACGCCGGCATCGTGCAGCTTGGCGAGATAGGCATCATCGGCCTCGGCAAACACCAGTGCGTTGGCGCAGCCGCGATAGTTCGGCCCCATCGCCGCGAGCGCATCGAGCACGACGGCATGATCGGCGCCATAGGTTGTGGTCTGCACGATGATGCCGCGCTCGATGCCGAGTGCCTTGTGGACGCGCAGCGCGGCTTCCCAGGTCGCCGACGGCATCTGGTAAGCGGCACCCGGCCGCACCGGATATTTTTCCAGCGGGCCCAGCACGTGAAACTGGCTGTCGATGCTCTTCGGCGGCGGCAGTTTTGACGGGCGGCGCGGGTTCGGATCGAACGGCAGATAGGTCGGCATGTCAGGTTCCTTGTAGAATAGCGGTCAGCCGATCACGGCAGTGAAATCGCATTGCACGAGCGCGCCGTTCTCCATGTCCATCTGCAGCGCATGGCGGGCAGGGCGGGAATGCTCGTCGGGAAACATCTTCAGCCATTCGACATTGACAGGCGCGCGCTGCTTGCGGTCCTGCAGCCACACCGTCATCTTGATGATGTCGTCGGTGGTGCCGCCGCCGGCTTCGACGATCGCTTTCATGTGCGCGAACATGTTGGCGCACTGGTCCTCGATGCGCTCGGGCATCGCGCCGGTGGCGGGGTCGCGTCCGAGAATGACGCCTGACATCAGGAGGTTGCCGATGCGGCAGGCGTTGGGAATGGGGTTGGCGTGCTTGAACTCGCCGATATGAATGCTCTTGCGCCGTGTCATCTTGTTCTCCGCAAACGCTTTCGCTTCAAATGAACTGGCAGGACACTGAGCCGAACCGGCCGTAATCGGCATGAAAGGTGTCGCCTTTGGTGATCTCGACCGGGCGGGTGAACGAGCCGGCCAGCACCACTTCGCTGGCTTCGAGATATTCGCCCTGGGCAGCGAGGCGATCGGCGAGCCAGGCCACGCCGTTGGCGGGATGGTTGAGCACGCCGGCCGCGATGCCGGTTTCCTCGATCTGGCCATTGCGGAACAGCAGCGCGCCGATCCACCGCAAATCAGCGTCGAGCGGGCGGATCGGCCGGCCGCCGACGACGAGGGCCGCATTCGCCGCATTGTCCGAGATTGTGTCCATCACCTTGCGCGGCGCCTTGGTGACAGGGTCGACGCGATGCATCCGCGTTTCCAGGATTTCGAGCGCCGGCGTGACGTAGTCGGTGGCGTTGAGCACGTCGAACAGCGTGCAACCGGGCCCCTTCAGCGGCGTTTTCAGCACGAAGGCCAGCTCGACCTCGATGCGCGGCGCGCGAAAACGGTCGAACGGGATCGGCGACGCATCGGGATAGAACATGTCGGCGAACAGCACGCCGTAATCGGGCTCGGAAATGCCCACCGCATTCTGCATCGCTTTCGACGTCAGGCCGATCTTGTGACCCTTGACGACCCGTCCGCGCGAGAGCTGCAGCCTGGTCCAGGCGCGCTGAATGGCGTAGGCGTCCTCGATGGTGAGATCAGGATATTCGCTCGTGAAAGCTGAGATCAGCGACTTAGAGCGCTCGGCCTCATCGAGCCGCTGTGCCAGACGTTCGACGGTTTGCTGGTCGAGCATCTATTGCTCCGCTGTCACGGTGTTGCGGAGGATGCCGATCTTGCTGGACTCCACCTCGACGACGTCGCCGACCTTGAGCCAGCGTGGCGGCGTGAAGCGGGCGCCGGCGCCGGTCGGGGTGCCAGTCGCGATCATGTCGCCAGGCTTCAAGGTGGCGAAGGTGGAGAGGTAACTGATTAGGTAGTCGAACGGGAACATCAGCCGCTCGGTGGAATCGCTCTGGCGCACCTCGCCATTGACGCGGGTGATGATGTCATGCGGGCCGCGCGGATCGCATTCGTCCGAGGTGACGATCCACGGGCCGATGCTTCCCGAGCGGTCGAAATTCTTCCCCTGGGTGACGTTGAACTTGCCGTGATGCAGCCAGTCGCGAATGCTGCCCTCGTTGCACAGTGTCATGCCGAAGATGTGCTCAAAGGCGCGCTCGCGCGGGATGTGCCGACCTTCCTTGCCGATCACGATCACGAGCTCGCCCTCATAGTCGAGCTGTTCGGAGATTTTTGGCTTCTCGATCGGCTGGCCGGAGCCGACGACGGAGGAGGGGTTGCGCACGAACAGGCTCGGATATTTCGGCAGGTCCGAATTGTCCTTGTACTCGGCGTTGCGATCCCTGTAGTTGACGCCGATGCACCAGAGCTTTTCCGGGGCAGGGATCGGCGGCAGCAGAACAACGTCTTCGAGCGCATGGTCTGCCCTCTGCCCGGCAACGGCCTGACGCGCGGCGTCGAGGCCGTTTTCGGCAATCAGCGTCCGCAGGTCGGCAAACTTCGTTCGCTCGGTGAGGTCGATGATCCCGCCCGGGACGTGTGCGCCAAAGCGCGGCTTGCCGTTGGAGAGATAGCTCAGAAGATGCATGCGATCGGTCCTTCGGATCAGCGCAGCGCGAAAAGCGCGCGGGTACGCCTTCAGGATTCGGTTTTGGAAGTCTGAAATACGGGTTTTAAGGTAACGATCTCGCCAAGCCTTGCGTAACGCGGACCGGCGATGCGGGCGATCGGATCAAGCGCCTCGGTCTCGATCTTGCCGTTGTTCACCAGCCCGTCCCTGATGTGGAACACCAGCACTTCGCCGACGATCAGCCTCGATCGGGTCTCGCCGAATTCAAGGCACTGGCGAAAGCGGCATTCCATCGCGATCGGCGCCGCGACGAGACGGGGCACCTTAATGCGTTCGCCCGGCAGCGTCGACAGTCGCAATTCCTCGACCTCGCTGACATCGGGCGGATGCTCGGTGGAGCTCTCGTGCACCGCATTCATCAGGCTGGAATCGGCGATATGAACGACATACTCCTCGTTGTTGAGGATGTTCTGCGCGGTATCTTTGTAGATATTCCCCTTGCGGCCGACGCTGATGGCCAGCATCGGCGGCTTTGGCGCGACGAACGTGAACGCCGAGAACGGCGCGAGGTTGAGGACGCCGTCGCGCGAAAGGCTGGTTACCCAGGCAATCGGCCGGGGCACCACGATGCCGGTGATCAGCCGGTAGGCCGTTTCCGGATCGAGATATGCAGGATCGATCCGCATAGCTGCGCTCAGTCGGCCTTGATGTTGGCTTTGCGGACGACAGGAATCCACTTGGCGTCTTCGCGCTGGAGATAGCTCGTGAACTCCGCTGGCGTCATCGATACGGCCTCGGCGCCGAGCGCGTTGAACTTCTCGACGATGGCCGGATCTTTCAGGATCTCCGCCAGCGTTTCGTGCAGCTTGGTCACAACCTCGGGCGGCGTGCGCGCCGGCGCGAACAGGCCGGTAAAGGTCTGGCCGTCGAATTCCTTGTAGCCGAGCTCGGTGAAGGTCGGCACGTCAGGCAACCAGGAAGCGCGGTGGCTGCCAGTGACGGCGAGCGCGCGCAACATGCCGCTCTTGATGGATGGCAGGCCGACGGAGATCTGGTCGAGGGCAAACTGCACCTGTCCGCCGATCAGGTCGTTGAGCGCGGGCGCATTGCCGCGGTAGTGCACGGTCAGCCATTGCAGGCCTAGCGTCGACTGCATCAGTTCGCTGAGCAGGTGGTTGGTGGTGCCCTGACCGGGCGAGGCCATCGTCAGCTTCCCGGGATCGCGGCGGGCCAGCTCGAGGAATTCCTTGAGATCGTTCGCCGCTAGCGACGGATGCACTTCGAGCACCAGCGGCGTCATCGTGATCGAGCTGATCGGGACGAAATCCCGCTTCCAGTTATAGGCCTCGCGCTTGGCGATCTCGGGCGCGAACAGCACCGGGCCGTTGGCGCCGACGAACAGCGCATAACCGTCGGGCGGCATTTTCGCGAAGGCTTCGCCGGCAATCAGGCCGCCGGCGCCGGCCTTGTTTTCCACGATGAACGGCTGGCCGAGCTTGGCCTGAAGGCGGTCGGCGATGACGCGCGCCGCGCTGTCGACATTGCCGCCGGCCGGGTAGGGGACGATCAGGCGCACCTGCCGCGCCGGCCATTGCTGCGCGCCGGCGGGCGTGCCGAGCGAAACCGCGAACAGAGCCGAAATAGCAATGCCTGCGATTGCGAAAAACTTCATCGCATTCTCCCGAAGAGCGGCAGATCTGCCGCTGATTTTTTGCTTTGCGCGCACCCCGTCCCAGCAGTTCGCGCATTGATTGTTCCGCATCATGGATTTTGCGCTCGCCCCTTCCGCTGTCGACCAAATTGTGGTGTTTTTGTCCACATTGTGGACGTGGGATGGCGCGTATGACAAACAGCCGGTTAAGCACAAACAGGCGCGAGCCGCTTCAGGGCGGGCAGGCGATCCGCCGCGCGCTGGCGGTGCTGCGTACGCTGGCAGTTGGCGGAGAAAGAGGCGTGCCCCTGGCTGAAATCGTCCAAGCGACGTCGCTGACGCGGCCGACCGTACATCGCATCGTGCACGTGCTGATCGAGGAGGGCATCGTCGAACGCAGCGAACGTACCGGCAATTACATCGTCGGCCGCCAGGTGCCGGAACTGGCGCTGGCGCGTTCCTCGCGGTCGCCGCTGATGGTCGCGGCCGAGCCGCATCTGGCTGCGGTGTCGGCACAACTCGGCGATACCCTGTTTCTGACTCTCCGCACCGGGCTCGACACGCTATGCGTGGCGCGCCGCATCGGCAGCTATCCGATCCAGGTCCTGTCGATCGAGGTCGGCGTGCGGCGTCCGCTCGGCGTCAGCAGCGCAGGGGTTGCGATCCTCGCCGCCATGCCGGCCGCCGAGGCGCGCAAGATCGTGCTCGCCAATGAAGCGCGGTTTGGCGCCTACCGGACCGACGCGACAACCGTCCTCGGACAGGTCCAGCTTGCCCGCCGCAGAGGCTACAATCTGCGCGAGATCGGGCTCGTGCAGGGCACGAAGTCACTATCGGTCTGGATCAGGACCCCCGACGGCCAGCCGTCGGCCGCGATCACGCTGTCCGCGATCCGCAACAGGATGAATCCGCGCCGCACGATCGAAGTGGCGGATGTTCTCGTCGCCGCGGCGCGTGCCATCGAAGCGGCGACGCCACGAGATTGATCGCCGTGCGTGTCCCGGACGCGGTGCGGCCTGGGCGATGCAAAGCGTCGTCCGGTAACGCCGCCCCGCGGAGCCGGGACCCGTGGTTGCGGCGGTGTATGTGGACCCCGGATCAGCAGCGCACCATGCCGCAATGGCGGCATGCTGCGCAGCAGCCGGGGAACGTAATTACTAGCCCGCCGCGGCGCTGGCCGGCTTTATCGCCGCCGCCGGTGGGGCGCGGCGGAAGCGCAGCACGATCCGCGTGCCGTCATGGTTTGGATCGCGTTCGGCCGTGGCATCCAGCTTGGCGGCCATGGCGCTGACGATGCGCTGGCCCATGCCGGTGGAACGCGGGTCGGACTTACCGTTGAGGCCGACGCCATTGTCGGCAATGACGACGACGAGGTCTTCGCCGTCGGCCTTGAGCTCGACGTGAATCGGACCAGCGCCGTCGGGATAGGCGTATTTGACGGCGTTCATCACCAGCTCGTTGACGATGATGCCGATCGCCACGGCGCGGTCGGGGTCGATCTCGATCGGTTCGGCCTGCAGTGTCAGGCGCGACATCTTGTTGCCTTCGGCCGAACGCCGCAGGTCTTCCAGCAGAGCTTCGAGATACTGGTTCAGCAGCACGCTCTTGAGGTCGTGCGAGGTGTAGAGGCGGCGGTGCACCTGCGCGACGGCGGCGACGCGGCCCATCGCATTGGTCAGCGCCGCCTTGACGTCGTCCTGGGTCGCGGAGTTGGCCTGCAGGTGCAGCAGCGAGGCGATGATCTGCAACGAGTTGCCGACGCGGTGGTTGACCTCGCGCAGCAGCACCTCGCGTTCGGCGGCAAGCGCTGCATAGCGGTCGCGCGAGGCATGGACTTCCGCTTCGGCCTCGTCGCGGGCTTTCTGAAGCGCGGCCTGCCGCAGCGCGCCGTCGATCGCGACCTGGAGCAGCGGAATGAAATCGCCCCTGACATCCTTGACCAGATAGTCGGCGGCGCCGGCTTTCAGCGCGGTGACCGCGATCGCCGAATCCTGCGCGGCGGTGACGAACACGACGGGCGGGGCGTCCGCGATCGCCATGATCCGCTCCAACGTTTCGAGGCCGTCAAGGCCCGGCATGAATTGGTCGAGCGCAATGACATCGATGCCGCCCTGCGCGAGCCGCGCCAGCCCTTCCTCGCCGCTTGCCGCATGCACGACCTTGAAGCCTGCCCGCGTCAGGCCGCGATCGACCAGCCGGGAAAGGCCGGCGTCGTCATCGATATACAGCAGTGTGGGCGTCGCAGGTTTCATAGGGCGGTCGGGGGCACCTGAATGACGGAGAAGAATAGACCGAGCTGGCGAATGGCGTTGGCGAAACTCTCGTAGTTCACGGGCTTGGTAATATAGACGTTGCAACCGAATTCGTAGCAGCGCTTGATCTCCTGCGAATCGTCTGTGGTGGTCAGGACCACGACCGGGGTGGTCTTGAGATACTTGTTTTCCTTGACCCGCTTCAGAATGTCGATGCCGGTCGTATCGGGCAAGTTGAGATCGAGCAGGATCAGGAGGGCGCTGCCCTTGTGGTCGAGGCCCGTCCCATCCTGGCCGAACAGATAGTTCAGCGCGGCTGTACCGCTGGTGAACGGAATGATCTCATTGTTGACACCGGATCGGCGGATGTTCCGTTCGATCAGGCGGGCGTGGCCCTCATCGTCCTCGATCATGATGATAGTGACTGGATTACTCATGTCCGTGTGTTCCGGTTGGCAGACCAATTTATGGGCAACGTGATCGTGAACGTGCTGCCCTGGTTAAGTTCCGATGCGACCGACATGGTTCCTCCCAAGCGTCGCACCAAGGCGCGGACATGGGCAAGGCCGATTCCTTGTCCCGGCTTGTCCTGGGTGCCCGCGCGGCGGAACAGATCGAAAATGCGCTGATGGTCCTTGGGGTCGATGCCGCGTCCATTGTCCGATATCTCGAAAA
Organism: Bradyrhizobium sp. CB3481; assembly: GCF_029714305.1. Lineage (NCBI taxonomy): Bacteria > Pseudomonadati > Pseudomonadota > Alphaproteobacteria > Hyphomicrobiales > Nitrobacteraceae > Bradyrhizobium > Bradyrhizobium sp. CB3481. Next base: position 4,474,162 of record NZ_CP121647.1, on the reverse strand, counting down.
TCGCAAAGCCAAGCTTGGTGCGGCCGCGTACCGTGATTTCGCCGGGAACTCCGGTCTTGAGGTATTTCAGTGCATTATCGATCAGATTGGAGAAGATCTGCTCCAGCGCAAGGCGATCGCTGACGATGTTCGGCAGCGCCTCGACCCGGATCTGCGCCTGGGCTTCCGCCGCCTGATGCGCCACGGTGGTCACGATGGCCTCTATCAGCTCCTTGGTGTCGATCCAGACCGGCTCGAACTCGCGCCGGCCCTCGCGGGTGAGATTGAGAATCGCCGAGATCAGCCGGTCCATCTTGCCGATCGACGACTTGATGAAGACGAGCGCCTCGGAGAAGTCCTGCGAGAGCTGCTGGTCGGTACCCTCGAGCTCGGGCTCGGCGGTGTCGGTGACATTCTCTGCAGTCGCTGTCGCCGCCGACTGGGCGCGCGAGAGCTGGGCGATCCGCTTGAAGATGTCGCCGCGCAATTCCTCCAGTTCGCTGGTGAAGCCCATGATGTTTACCAGCGGCGAGCGCAAATCGTGGCTGACGATATAGGCGAAGCGCTGGATCTCGTCATTGGCTTCGCGCAAGTCGGCGGTGCGCTCGTCGATCGTGGCCTCGAGATTGAGGTGACTGTCGCGCAGCCTGGCGTCGGCCTGATCGCGCGCGCGCGACGAACGCCGCACCAGGAAGATCGCAATGCCGGCCAGCGCGATCACGAGACCTGATCCCGCTACCGTTACCAGCGCGGCCAATTGCTGCGTGCGATCGGCGGTTGCTGTGCGCATGATGAACAGCCGCGCTTCCTCGGTGCGCATCGCCTGCGCAACCTCGTGGATTGTGGTGTTGGTATCGGCGGATGCGGCTTGGCGCACCAGGCTGGTTGCCTTGGACGGTTGGCCCTGTTTGACGAAATCCATTTCCTCGGCGAACTGCCCCAGTCGGATCTCGATCGCGGACCGCAGCTTCTTGGCATGCTCGACCTGCGCGGCATTGTCGCTGATCGACTGCGTCAGCCTGTCGAGAAACGGAAGCACGTTCGCCACCGCCGCTTCGTGGCTGCGCAGAAACTCCGGTCCCGAAGTGAGCAGATAGCCGCGTGCGTCGCTCTCGGCGCGACGGAGTTCGAGCAGCAGCTCGTTGATGTGGTTTTCCACCTCGATGGTATTGACCACGCGCCCGCTGTCTTTTCGCGCCTCGTTGACGAGGACGACGGAGGTCGCGCTGATCGCCACCAGCACGAGAAATGCCGCGGCGAGCAGCAGGATTTGTCCCACGGCGCGGCGTCGGCGCTGAGCGTCAGCAGTCACGATGGTCGTCATGAAACGGAATAAGCCGCCCTGCCAGAAGGGACCCAACTCATCTCAACGCCGACGGAGGCGATGGGTTCCACGCCGGCCGGCGGGGGTTTTGGCAGCTTATCAGCCTTTATTGGCGTCAACTGGCTGGCCGGCGAGATACTGCTCGAGCCAGTGGATGTGGTAATCGCCATTAATGATATCGGTCTCCCGCACCAGGGCCCGGAATAGCGGCAGGGTGGTTTCGATGCCGTCGACCACCATCTCGTCCAGCGCCCGGCGCAGCCGCATCAGGCATTCGGCGCGGGTCTTGCCGTGCACGATCAGCTTTCCGACCAGCGAGTCGTAATAGGGCGGAATCACGTAGCCCTGGTAGACGGCGGAATCGATCCGCACGCCGAGCCCGCCGGGCGGATGGAATTGCGTGATCTTCCCTGGCGAGGGACGGAAGGTCTGCGGGTTTTCCGCATTGACGCGGCATTCGATGGCATGACCGATGATGGCGATCTCTTCCTGCTTCGCCGGCAGGTCGCCGCCGGCGGCGATGCGGATCTGCTCCAGCACGAGGTCGATGTCGGTGATGCTCTCGGTGACGGGATGCTCGACCTGGATGCGGGTGTTCATCTCGATGAAGTAGAACTCGCCGTCCTCATAGAGAAACTCGATGGTGCCGACGCCGAGATATTTCATGTCCCGCATCGCCTTGGCGCAGGTCTCGCCGATCTTGGCGCGGGCGGCGGCGGCGAGAACCGGCGAGGGACCTTCTTCCCAGACCTTCTGGTGACGGCGCTGCAGCGAGCAGTCGCGCTCGCCGAGATGGATCGCGCCGCCGCGGCCGTCGCCGAGAATCTGGATCTCGATATGGCGCGGCTTCTGCAGGTATTTTTCCAGATAGACTGAAGCATCGCCGAATGCCGATTTGGCTTCATTGCCTGCGGTGGTCAGCGCCATCATCAGGTCGTCGGCGGTTTGCGCGACCTTCATGCCGCGGCCGCCGCCACCGGCGGCAGCCTTGACCAGCACCGGGAAGCCGATCGCCTTCGCGATCGCCATGGCATCGTCATCGGAGGAGACCGCACCGTCCGAGCCGGGCACCACGGGGATGCCGAGCCGCTTGGCCGTCTTCTTGGCCTCGATCTTGTCGCCCATCAGGCGGATGTGCTCGGCCTTCGGGCCGATGAAATGCAGATTGTGGTCGGCGAGGATTTCGGCGAAGCGGGCGTTCTCCGACAGAAAGCCGTAGCCGGGATGCACGGCGTCGGCGCCGGTGATCTCGCAGGCCGCGAGCAGGGCCGGGACGTTGAGATAGGAGTCCTTGGATGGCGGCGGCCCGATGCACACGCTCTCGTCGGCAAGCCGCACATGCATGGCGTCGGCGTCGGCGGTGGAATGCACCGCGACGGTGGAGATGCCGAGCTCCTTGCACGCGCGCAGCACGCGGAGCGCGATCTCGCCGCGATTGGCTATCAGAATCTTATCGAACATCGCAGCGCCTGACGTTGACTGATCTTATTCGATAATCACGAGCGGTTCGCCGAATTCGACCGGCTGGCCGTCCTCGACGAGAATTTGCGTCACCGTGCCGGCGCGCGGCGACGGGATCTGGTTCATCGTCTTCATCGCTTCGATGATCAGCAGCGTCTGCCCGGCCGACACCTTTGTGCCGACCTCGATGAACGGCTTGGCGCCGGGCTCGGGCGCCCAATAGGCGGTGCCGACCATCGGCGAGGGGACGACGCCCGGATGCTTGGCGAGATCGGCGACCGCCGCGGGCGCGGCGGACACGGCTATAGGCGCGGCGGTGGGCTGGAAACCGGCCGGCATCGCCGCCGCCACGGTGACGTTGCGCGCGACCCGCAGCCGCAGGCCGGCGCGCTCGATCTCGATTTCGGTCAGGCTGGTCTCATCGAGCAGCAGCGCGAGTTCGCGAATGAGCGCTGAGTCGTCGCTCTTCAGATTTGCGGCTGACTTGTCCGCTGACTTGGTGTCGGGCTGGCGGGCCATGATCTCGATCCGGAATTCTCGGGTGTGGGTGCTTAACGTCAGGCTTGGTGGTTCGACGTCAGCTGTTGAGGTGTTTGAAGTCAGTTTTGCGCCTTGATGCCGAGCTTGGCGGCAAGGCCCGATATCGCAAGGCGATAACCATCGATGCCGAAGCCGCAAAGCGATGCGAAGGCCGCCATGGCGGTGTAGGAATGATGACGGAAGCTCTCGCGGGCGTGGATGTTGCTGATATGCACTTCGACGGTCGGAATCTTCACCGCGACCAGTGCGTCGTGCAGTGCGATCGAGGTGTGCGAATAGGCGCCGGCGTTGATGATGATGCCGGCCACCTTCTTTGCGTGCGCCTCGTGGATGAAGTCGATCAGCTCGCCCTCGCGGTTGGACTGCCGGCAGTCGGCCTTCAGGCCGAACTGCGCCGCGGTTTCGACGCACAGTTTTTCGACGTCGGCGAGCGTTGCATGGCCATAGGTTTGCGGCTCGCGGATTCCCAACATGTTGAGATTGGGGCCGTTGAGCACATAGATCGTCGCAGCAGAGGCTGGGGTATTTCCTTGGGCCATCCGGATTCCAGCAAAGAGGGGCGGGCAGGTCGCGGCGTTATAGGTAACAACGCGGCCAAGGGAAAGTCTTTAGGCCGCGCCAAGCCCTTTCAAGGGCCTCATCCTGTTCATAAAAAGGCGGCAAGAACCCGCTGATTCTACTGATTAACCAAGGCCGTCGAATCGCCGCGGCCGCCGCCCCGGGGTCCGATTATCAACGACTGTTGCCCTCCGGACCGTTTCGCAGGCCGAGCGCGGCGAAAGCTGTGCTGCCCAAGGGCGAAAGGAAGGCCAGAGGCGTCAATCAGGTTGTAGCGCCGTCCCTGGCCGCGGCTCTTACGGCAAAAAGGGCGGACATTGCTGTCCGCCCTCTCTTGCTGCGAAAGTCTGCGATCAGGATTCCAGAATCGCCACGATCTCATAGGTGTTCGGATCCACGATCACGATCTGCTCCTTGACCAGGATGAACTTATACCTGCGCCATTCCGGATAGATCGTCACGACACGCTCCGGCAGCGTATGGAACGTGACGTCACGCGGCACGCGGGTGCCGACCGACACCGAGAAGTTCACGTTGGTCACCGGCTGCACGCGCTGCTCCTTGATCACGCTGGTGATCTGGGTGCGCTGCTCGGTCGAGAGCTTGCCGCCCGCGCCGGCCTGACCCGTCGTTGTGCTGCTCTGGCCCGCTGCTCCGCCCTGGGTCTGGGTTTGCGACTGGGTGCGGTCCTGCTGGCCCTGAGCCTTCTGGTCGCGGTTCTGCATCTGGTCGCGGTCGCGGCCCTGGGTCGTCTGGTCACGATGCTGCGTCGTGCCCTGATCCTTCTGCATCGTGCTCGAGCCGGTGCCCTGGCCGGTGGTCTGGCTCTTCTCGGACTTCATGCCACCTTCCTTGCCCTCGGCCTTCATGTCCTTGCCGCCCTTGCCGTGCTCTTCGGCGCGCTGGCTCTTTTCAGCGCCCATCGACTTCGGCTCGGACTGCGCCCCCTTCATGCCAGATTTGCTGCTGTCATCGCGCTGCATGGCACCGCCGGACGAGGCGCCGCCCCGCTCGGAAGAAGGCGCGCTCTGCTGCGCCGCAGAACCGGCCGACCCCGCGTCGCCACGTCCCATGCCGGTACCTTGCGCGTTCGCAAAGCCGGTTCCGGCGATAAGAGCCGCCGCGGCGACCGTCATCAGAAAGCGATTACTCATCGAATATCTCCTCACGTGTCTGCATTGCCCACGCCGACAACGAAAGGAATTCCCTGATGTTCCTGATAGTTGGCGGTTCCGCCGGGTTTGTTTTGTGAATGCAGGATGAACGCGGGACCTCGGCGGAAATAGGCTTTTCCGACGCGTTGCTTTCTTCAAATTCGCAGATGTTTTTCAGCCGCAGGCCCAGTCGATTTCATCGCCGCGAGATCGAGCTGGCCGTTGCCGCCACCGAAATTGCAGCCGAAATGTTCTTCGATCTCAAGACAAGTCGCGCTGAATTTCGAGGTCCATTGGCGAGGACTTTGCCGGCAAAAAAATCCGGCTGCGCCGCAGCCGGATTTCATCACGCGTGCGAAGTCGGCTGGCTTCAGCAGGTCGCCTTGCCGCAGCGGGCGTTGCTGATCTTCTCGCGCAGGCTCTCGACGCCAACCGCGCCGATCACGACCTGCTTGCCGATGACGTAGCTCGGCGTGCCGTTCATGCCCATCGCCTCGGCGAGCTTGAAGTTCTCCTCGAGCGTGTTGCGTACCTCGGCGCTCGAGAGATCCTTCTCCAGCTTGGCCATGTCGAGCCCGGCTTCCTTGGCTGCCGCCATCGCCCGCGCCTTGTCGGCGGCGCCGCGGCCGGTGAGCAGCTTCTGGTGGAAGTCGAGATATTTCTTGCCGGTCGGATCCTGCATGCGCACGGCGACGCCAACCTGGGCGGCCTCGACCGACCCCGCGCTCAAGACCGGAAATTCCTTGAGCACGATCTTGAGCTTCGGATCGGCCTTCATCAGCTCCATCATGTCGGCCATCGCACGCTTGCAGTAGCCGCAATTGTAATCGAAGAACTCGACGAAGGTGACGTCGCCGTCCTTGTTGCCGAGCGTGACGCCGCGCGGCGAATTGAAGATGGCTTCTGCGTTGGCGGCGACGCCGGCTTCATGCTTGGCGACTTCGGCGGCGGCCTGGCGCTTGCTGAGCTCGGCCATCGCTTCTTCAAGCACCTCGGGATGCGCGATCAGGTAGTTGCGGACGATCGTCTCGATATCGCCGCGCTGCGCGTCGGTGAAGCTCTGCGCGGAAGCGGCCTGCGGTGCGCCGCAGAGCGCGAGAGCGAGCAATGCGGGGGCGAGAAGACGGAACGAGGGCATCGGTAAGTCCTTATGCAGCGGTTCCCGGACCATCCTGCTGAAGGCCGGCTCCTGGAGAATATCAGTTCGTAGCCAAGTACTGGGGCGCCAAATGCTGGTACTTCAAGCCTTTGCGACCCGGTCCGATTATAGCCGAATGCGGTTGATTTCTAGTTGCTCTTCTGGCCGGGCAGCGGCTTGGCGCTCACAATGTCGTCAGCTTTGACCCACCCGGGCGTCCCGATCGCGAAGCGCGTCTTGGCGCGCGAGGCCAGGTCGCGCGCGGTCTTGTTGTCGCCGCGAAGGTAGGCGGCCTGGGCGGAGGCCAGATCGGCCTGCGCGTAGTCGCCCTTGCGGCCATAGGCTATCGCGAGCTGGGTGTAGCCGAGCGGCGCTTCGCTCTCGCGGGCGACCGCCGCGCGCAGGATCGTGATGGCCTCGTCGGTGTAGGCGTTGTTACCGGTCGCCACCAGGGCCTGCCCGAGCATCATCTCGATCAGCGGCGAGTTGTTGGAGAGCTGGACCGCCTTCTTCAGCGGCGCAATCGCCTCCTGCGGCTTGCCACCCTCCAGCAGCGCCTGGCCGCGCACCTCATGGAAATAGGGATTGTTGGGTTGCTGCTGGATCAGGGAATCGATCTGGGCAAGCGCACTGCGCAGGTCGCCGTGCCGATAGGTTGCGATGGCATGGGCATAGCGCGACGGCAGGCTGTTGTTGGACATCGGATAGCGACGGTACACGGTGTCCTGCCGTTCCATGAACGCCGAGATTTTGGCGCGCACCATGTCGTGGCGGAGTTGCAGGGCAGGGTCGTCCTTCTTGTCCCAATAGGGGCTCGATCGCGCCAGTTCTTGTAGCGCGGCGACACGCTCGGATGGCATCGGGTGCGATTGAACGTAGGGGTCCGAGCCGCGCGCCGCAAACAGGCTTTCGTCGGTGAAGCGTTTGAAGGTCTCCCACATGCCGCGCGATGATTGGCCGGTGGTGTTCAGAAACTTCACGCCGGCCTTGTCGGCATTTTCCTCCTGCTGGCGCACATAGGAGAGCAAATTGCGGCGGATCACCTCGCCCTGCGCGGAGAACATCGCCGCGCCGGCATTGGTCAATCCACTGTTGCTGCCGCCGCCGCGCGCGCCCGCGACCATGGCGCCGGCACCGAGCAGCATGGCAATGATCATCTGGGTCTGGGCCTGCGCCATCTGCTCGCGCATCTTGGCGAGGTGCCCGCCGGCGAGGTGGCCGGTTTCATGCGCCATCACGCCGATGATCTGGTTCGGCGTCTCCGACTGCAGGATCGCGCCGTAGTTCACGAAGATGCGCCGGCCGTCTGCAACGAAAGCGTTGAACACGCTCTGGTTGATGATCACCATCTGGATGTTCTGCTTTTCCAGACCGGCGGCGCGCAGGATCGGGCGGGTATATTCCCGCAGCAACTGCTCCGTCTCAGCATCGCGGAGCACGGGCGGACCGCGGTTCTCCTGCGCCGTCGCCGCCATGGGCGCAACGACTAGCGCGAGGGCGGTGGTAAGAGCGGTGAATTTCAACGATGTCTGGCGCAGGGCGATACGGAGCTGCATGAACGGTCTTTGGCGATTGGCGGTGTATCCGGGGTTGCCCGGACGGCGGTTCGGTCTCCGATCAGATCGGAAACGGTCCAGTTGTTGTTTCCGTGCGTTTCTTCACCCGAGCTGGGGTATCACTGCATGAAGCCGGTATCACTTCGCTTGAAAACGCTATAACAAGCCACCGAATACGGCCAGTCTGGGGCGCCAACCGGTTCGGGAACCCGAATTCGAGCGGCGCACGTGCACATAGCAGATATCGATGCTGGAATCGACACTTAGAGACCGCGCAAGAGCGCTGCTGACACCCTCGGCGCGGAGCAATGTTCCACCCTTCATGGTGATGGATGTGATGGCGGCTGCCGCCCGTATCGAGAAGGCCGGCGGCCACGTGATTCACATGGAGGTCGGGCAGCCTGCGGCGCCGGCGCCACGCTGCGCGATTGCAGCGGCTCACCGAGCGCTCGACGAGGCGCGGATCGATTACACCTCGGCGCTCGGCATGCCGTCGCTGCGCGCGCGCATCGCGCGGCACTACCGCGATAGTTACGGCTGTACCGTCGACGCCGACCGTATCGTGGTTACGACCGGCTCCTCCGGCGGATTCATCCTCGCGTTTCTGTCGATGTTCGAACCGGGCGACCGGGTCGCGGTGACGGTGCCGGGTTATCCGCCGTACCGGCACATCCTGACCGCGCTGGGCTGCGAGCCGGTGCTGATCGAGACGTCGAGCGCGACACGCCACGCGCTGACCGGGGAAGCGCTGCTGGCGGCTCATCGCAAGACGCCGCTGAAGGGCGTCCTGGTCGGCAGCCCCGCCAACCCGACGGGAACGATGATGTCGCGCGAGGCGCTCACCGGCCTGATCCATGCGGCCGAGAGCGCGGGCATCCGCTTCATCTCCGACGAAATCTATCATGGCCTCGACTACGCATTTCCAGCAGTGACGGCGGCGGAGCTTTCGCCGCATGCCCTCGTCATCAACTCGTTCTCGAAATATTTCTGCATGACCGGCTGGCGGGTCGGCTGGATGGTGGTGCCGGAGCAGTTGGTGCGGCCGATCGAACGGCTGCAGCAGAACCTGTCGATATCGGTGCCGACGTTGTCGCAGATCGCGGCCGAAGCGGCGTTCGAGGGCCGCGAGGAGATGGAAGCGATCAAGCACGGCTATGAGGAGAACCGCCGCATCCTGATCGAGGGACTGCCGAAGGCCGGCCTCACCAAGTTCCTGCCCGCTGATGGCGCCTTCTACCTCTATGCCGATGTTTCGGATTTCACGTCAGACAGTTTCGAATTTGCCGGCCGCATGCTGGAGAAGGCGCATGTGGCGGCAACGCCAGGCGTCGATTTCGATCCGATCCACGGCCGCAACTTCATCCGCTTCTCCTATGCGCGCTCAGCCGACGAGATGCGCGAAGCGGTGACGCGCATCGCGCGTTGGCTGCGATAACGCAGTCAGTCTTCATCCACATCATTTCCTGTCTTCTTAACCGGGGAGCTATCCGTGTCTGCCAGAACCATGCCCGAAGCCGTTGTCCCGTCGCATTTTCCGCTTGCAGCGCTGCTGTGGCCGCATCGCGCGGACGGTTCATCCGGTGTGTTCCGTAGCGTGATCCTAATCGCGCTGGGAACGGCGCTGCTGACGTTGTCGGCCAAGGTCAATCTGCCGTTGCCCTACGTGCCGATGACGCTGCAAACGCTGGTCGTGCTGATGATCGGGGCGGCCTATGGCTGGCGGCTCGGCAGCGCCACGCTGCTCGCCTATCTCGCCGAAGGGGCGATCGGATTACCGGTATTCGCCGGCCCTGTCGGCGGTCTTGCGCCGCTCTTCGGCCCGACGGCCGGATATCTCTTCGGGTTCGTGGCAGCAGCCTTCATCACCGGCTGGCTTGCCGAACACGGCTGGGATCGATCGGTGCCGCTTCTGTTCGTTGCGATGGCACTCGGACACCTTCTCATCCTCGCCGCCGGATTTGGCTGGCTGGCATTCGGCATCAAGCTTGGCGTTGAAAAGGCGTGGCTGGTCGGCATTGCGCCGTTCATCGCGGCATCGCTGATTAAGAACGCACTTGGCGCTGCTCTGGTACCGGCGATCAGGCGGATTTTCGATTCCCGCGAATAGCCGGGACTACATCCGCCAACACCCATTGACTCCGCTCGCCCAAAGTATTTTGGCTGTGTGCGACGGATTGGCGCATGTCGACCAGTCCGCACCTTCCAAGGGAGTAAGCGTCATGGCGGCAACGATTGCGACGGAAGCGCCCGCGAGCGCGGCGAAAAAGCCCTGGTACAGGATTCTCTACGTCCAGGTGCTGATCGCCATCGTGCTCGGCGCGCTGGTCGGCTGGTTGTGGCCGGCGCTCGCGACCAATGACTGGATCAAGGCGCTCGGCGACGGCTTCATCAAGCTGATCAAGATGGTGATCGCGCCGATCATCTTCTGCACCGTGGTTTCAGGCATTTCGCATATACAAGATGCCAAGAAGGTCGGCCGGATCGGCGTCAAGGCGCTGGTCTATTTCGAGGTCGTCTCGACCTTCGCGCTTGTCATCGGCCTTCTGGTCGGTAACTTCGTCCGGCCCGGGCACGGTTTTGGCGGCAGCATGGCGAACGCGCAGGCGGTCGCCGGCTACGCCAAGCAGGCCGAAGCGCAGAAGTCGGTCGATTTCTTCCTGCACATCATTCCTGACACCGTGGTGGGCGCCTTTGCGCAGGGCGAAATCCTGCAGGTGCTGCTGTTCTCGATCCTGTTCGGCTTTGCGCTGATGGGGCTCGGCGAGCGCGGCCACACCATCCGCGCCTTCATCGATGATGCCGCGCACGCCGTATTCGGCGTCATCGCCATCGTGATGAAGGCGGCCCCGATCGGCGCGTTCGGTGCGATGGCGTTCACGATCGGCAAGTTCGGCACCGGCGCAATCCTCAACCTGCTCGGGCTGATCGCGACCTTCTACGTTACCGCGGCGCTGTTCGTGTTCGTGGTGCTCGGCGTGATCGCGCGGATCGTCGGCTTCTCGATTTTCAAATTCCTCGCCTACATCAAGGACGAGCTCTTGATCGTGCTCGGCACATCGTCGTCGGAAAGCGCGCTGCCGTCCTTGATGGAGAAGCTCGAGCGGCTCGGTTGCTCCAAGTCGGTGGTGGGTCTCGTGGTGCCGACCGGCTACTCGTTCAATCTCGACGGCACGAATATCTACATGACGCTGGCGACGCTGTTCATCGCGCAGGCGCTCGGCTTCGATCTCACCTTCGGCCAGCAATTGACCATCCTGCTGGTGGCGATGCTGACTTCGAAGGGCGCGTCCGGCATTACCGGCGCCGGTTTCATCACGCTGGCGGCCACGCTCGCGGTGGTCGATCCGCGGCTGGTGCCGGGCATGGCGATCCTCCTCGGCATCGACAAGTTCATGAGTGAGTGCCGCGCGCTGACCAATCTGTGCGGCAACGGTGTCGCCTGCGTGGTGGTATCGTGGTGGGAGGGCGAACTCGATCACGACCGGCTGATCGCCAATCTCAACAGGGAAATCGATCCGACCGACGTCGAGACCGCGATCACGACGGGATAAAGGTCACCCGGGATCGCCAAATAAAAACCGCCCGGTTTGTGCCGGGCGGTTCTTTTTTTCGCTTTTCTGTCTTCGTTTCGCTATTCGCCGCCGCCGAAACGCCGCGACCACCAGCCTGCCTTGCGTGGCGCAGCGTCAGTGGATGTCTCTTGTGCCGGCTCAGCCGGAGTGGACGCGGGCGTTGCGACCGGCTCCGGCGCGCTCGCGTTGGCGGCGGGCGCCGGTTCGGCCGGTGCGCTGGTCAGGAAGCTGACCTTCTCGCGCACGGTCGAACGCCGCCGTGCCGCAGCGCGCTCGGTCTCTTGCGCGGCTTCTTCAGCGGCCGGGACGGGTGCACTGGCGACCGGTTCCGGCTGGACGTCGGACGCAGGCTGCATCGTCGCCGGCTCAGCGACCGGCTCGGGCTGAATTTCAGTATGCACCAGGGACGGTGCGGGCTCGGCCGAGCCGCCGTCGAAATCGGCCGCCGCGTTGGCGGCTTCCGGCGCCGAGGTCGGGCCGAGCTCGTCGGCGATCGATCCGGCAAGCCCGTCTTCCGGTCCGCCACGCCGGCGGCGTCCGCCGCGCCGGCCGCGGCGGCGCGGACGCCGCTCGCCAGGAGGCTGATCGCCACGGACCACGCCCACCTGTTCGTCGCCTTCGTCCTCGTCGGTTTCAGCGTCCTCCACGGCCGCGCCTTCGACCGGCTCGCCGGCGGCGCGAACCACATCACCGTCCTCGCGCGGGGCGCCGCCTTCGCGCTGCTCGCCGCGGCCACGCCGGCGCCGGCGCCGCTTGCGACGATGACCGTCGCCTTCGCCGTCACCGGGCGCTGCCTCAGTGGCTTCGTCGGTCAGGCCTTCCGTTTCCTCGGTCTCGACCTCGGATTCGGTCTCGAAGTCGTACGCGTCGTCGTCGTCATAGGCTTCCTCGACCTGCGGCGGGAAGGCGGCAGCCTGCGCCGCCAGCAGCGCCTTGGCGGCCTCCAGCGTGTGGACCTGCTCGCCGCGGTCGATGATGTAGGACTGCTGGCCGCTGACGGTGGCGTCGGCCACAACGGCCAGCGTAACCTTGAAGGCATTTTCGAGATCGCGCAGATGGCCGCGCTTATGGTTCAGCACATAGAGTGCGACGTCGGTACGGGTGCGCACCACGAGATTGTGGGTGGCGCCCTTCATCAGGATTTCCTCGATGCCGCGCAGCAATTGCAGCGCGACCGAGGACACTGAACGCACATGGCCCGAGCCGCCGCATTGCGGGCAGGGCTCGGTCGAGCTCTCCAGCACGCTGGCGCGGATGCGCTGGCGCGACATTTCGAGGAGGCCGAAATGCGAGATCCGTCCGACCTGGATCCGCGCGCGGTCCTGCCGCAGGCAGTCGGAGAGCTTGCGCTCGACCGCGCGGTTGTTGCGCTTCTCGTCCATGTCGATGAAGTCGATGACGATGAGACCGGCGAGGTCGCGAAGACGCAATTGCCGGGCCACTTCCTCGGCCGCTTCCAGATTGGTCTTGAGCGCGGTGTCCTCGATGTGGTGCTCGCGGGTCGAGCGGCCGGAGTTGACGTCGATCGAGACCAGCGCCTCGGTCTGGTTGATGACGACATAGCCGCCGGAACGGAGCTGCACGGTCGGCGAGAACATCGCATCGAGCTGGCTCTCGACACCCATCCGCGAGAACAGCGGCTGGCCGTCGCGATACTGCTTCACCGCCCGCACGTTCGAGGGCATCAGCATCTTCATGAAGTCGCGGGCTTCCTGATAGCCGGCTTCGCCGGCGACCTGGATCTCGTCGATTTCCTTGTTGTAGAGATCGCGCAGCGAGCGCTTGATCAGCGAGCCTTCCTCGTAGACGAGGGTGGGGGCCTGCGAGCGCAATGTCATGTCGCGCACGGTCTCCCACATCCGGATCAGATATTCGAAGTCGCGCTTGATCTCGGGCTTGGTGCGCGAGGCGCCGGCGGTGCGCAGGATGATTCCCATGCCTTCGGGCACGTCGAGGTCCTGCACCACTTCCTTCAACCGCGAACGGTCCTGGGCCGAGGTGATCTTGCGGCTGATGCCGCCGCCGCGCGCGGTGTTGGGCATCAAGACGGCGTAGCGGCCGGCCAGCGACAGGTAGGTCGTCAACGCCGCGCCCTTGTTGCCGCGCTCTTCCTTGACGACCTGAACAAGCATCACCTGGCGGCGCTTGATGACTTCCTGAATCTTGTACTGGCGGCGCGGACGGAACGGGCGCTCCGGAACTTCCTCCAGAACGTCGTCGCCGCCGACGGATTCGACGACGTCCTCTTCGGCTTCCTCGGCATCGTCCTCGTCGTCATGGCCATCGTCGCCTTCCGGAGCAGGGGCGAATTCGTCCACCGCAGCCGCGGCATACCCTTCGCCGGCGTGCTCGACATGCGGCGGCTCAGCAGCATCGGCTGCATGTTCGTGCGCATCCTCATGCTCATGGTCATGATGCTCGTCGTGCGCGCCTTCCGGATGCGCGGGCTCGGCAGCCGCCTCGGCGACGGGGGCCTCGGTTGGCGTCACGGCTTCAGGTGCGGCTTCCGCAACCGGTGCTTCGCTTACCGTTTCCGCCGGTTCGCTCGAACGCGGCGCATCGTCCTCGTGGGGATCGTGCGCATGATCCGCATCGTGACCCTGCGGTTCGTGGTCGTGCGCCTCATGATCGGGATGGGCGGCATCGTCGCCATGCCCGGCCTCGTGCGCCTGCGCCTCGCCGGCATAGACGCCGTGGTGCTCATGCGGCTCGTCCTCATAGGGCTGGGGCGCCTGTGCGGGATCCTGGCCGGCATTCTCGATCACGTCGCTCTGGACGCGGTCGCCATGGCCGCGGCGGCGGGCGTTGCGGTGACGCGAGCGGCGACGATGGCTGGAGCGGTTCTCGCTCTCTTCCTCGGCCTCGCGGTGGGCGCGCTCGTCGGCCTCGATCAGCGCCTGACGGTCGGCGACCGGGATCTGATAGTAGTCCGGATGGATTTCGCTGAAGGCCAGGAAGCCATGGCGGTTGCCGCCATACTCGATGAACGCCGCTTGCAGCGACGGCTCTACGCGCGTGACCTTTGCGAGATAGATATTGCCGCGCAGCTGCTTGCGCTGGGCGGTCTCGAAATCAAATTCTTCGACGCGGTTGCCGCGGACCACAACGACCCGGGTCTCTTCCGGGTGGGTCGCGTCGATCAACATCTTGTTGGGCATTTTGGGACTCTTGACGGCGGCGGGCGCGGTGCATGGCGCGCGCAAATTGCGCGGCCCGGTGACGCGACGGTCCACCTGATTCGGGGGTGAGGGGAAGGCCAAAACGCACTTCTTGGCGCCGCGCCGAACGGGGGCCCACCAGAACAACGCAACGAGCGAAGCTTTCGCCTCGCGTCGGCGCGATCGTTCCGTGGATCCTGGTCGGCAACACAGTCTGGCGCATCAAGCGTCGGCCCGTCTGAACATGTTGGCGGAAAATGATACCGCCGTATCTATCGCTGAAAGCCCGGTTTGGCGCCTAAGCGCCTGCCGGCCATCGCATATCGGACCGTTTGGGGTCCGGATAATCAGTTTTGCCGTGTTCTCAAACCGTCCCTGGAAAAAGACCTGGGACCGGACGCCGCTCGGGCTCGAAACCGCCGCTCCATGTCAGCCGCGCGCGGCGCTGGCCGGGGAGGGATCGGGAAAGACGCAGGTTCCTCCTGTCAGGAGGTTCCGGCGCTGCACCGGGAGGCTGAACGCGACACAACCGGGAGTATTAGCCGTCAGCCCCCCGTACATACGTGGATTGGGGCCTGCGTGCAAGGGAAGCGCTCGGGAACCCCAAACTCGGCGTCGCACTGCGGCAACACTAGCTTCTTTTCACCGGTCATGGCTTAAGGTCCGATTAACCGTATGGTCCTAATGCGGTAAGGGAAGGCTCCTCCGGAGGCACCGAATCGTTGGCGAGCCGCGCAAATCATCTTGTTTTGCTGGGATGTGGGCTGTTGTGCGCCGCAGCATGGCTGTGCACGCCCGTGATCGCGACCAGTGCGGCCCAAGGGGCGGCTTCGCCGCCGGCGATACAAGGACCGGCCACGGTTCCGGCCGTCCCCAATTCGGCAGCGGTGCCGAATTTCCCGATCGCCTCCGATGCCCGGCTGGCAGGTGACAACAGGCAGACCCGCTTCATCCTCGATCTCGACAAGCCCGTCCAGTTTCGCGCCTTCACGCTGGCCGACCCATATCGCGTCGTGATCGACCTTCCCCAGGTCAATTTCCAGCTTGCCGGCGGGGTCGGCACGGCGGGGCGGGGCCTGGTCAAGGCGTTCCGCTACGGCGTCGTCATGCCGGGCGGGTCGCGGATCGTGTTCGATCTGACGGGGCCGGCCAAGATCGCCAAATCCTACGTGTTGGAGGCCGCGAACGGTCAGCCGCCGCGGCTGGTGCTCGAACTCGAGCACGTTGACCGCACCGCCTTCGTCCAGGCGCTGGCGCCGGAAAGCCGCCCCGAATTGCGGCCCGCGATCGCCGAGGCGAACGCGGTCGCCGCGCGGCCGGAGGAACGGGCGGTGTCGGCTGCGCCGCAAACGGCCGACAAGCGGCCGGTGATCGTGATCGATCCCGGGCATGGCGGCGAGGACAACGGCACCCAGGCCGGCGGCGCCGATGTCATGGAAAAGAATCTGGTGCTGACGTTCGGCCTGGCGCTACGCGATCGGCTCGAGAAGTCCGGCAAGTATCGTATCGTCATGACGCGGACGGACGATACGTTCATTGCGCTCGCCGACCGCGTGAAGGTCGCCCGCAGCGAGGCGGCGGCGCTGTTCGTCTCGATTCATGCGGATGCATTGCCCCGCGGCGAGGGCGACGCCCAGGGCGCCACCATCTACACGCTGTCCGACAAGGCCTCGGACTCCGAGGCCCAGCGACTGGCGGATGTCGAAAACAAGTCGGACGCGATCGGCGGCGTCAGCCTCGCCGATGAGCCGACCGAAGTCGCCGATATCCTGATCGACCTCGTGCAGCGTGAGACCAAGACCTTTTCAAACCGCTTCGCGCGGATGTTGATGAATGAGATGAAAGCCACGGTGCGGATGCACAAGCATCCGCTGAAATCGGCCGGTTTCCGGGTCCTGAAGGCTCCAGACGTGCCCTCCGTGCTGGTCGAGCTCGGCTACGTCTCGAACAAGGGCGACCTTGAGCATCTGGTGTCGGAAAATTGGCGGAACAAGACCGTCGGCTCAATGGCGCAGGCGATCGATACGTTCCTCGCGAAACGGATAGTAACCGCCGGGCCCGGCAAGTGAATTGCCGGCGAGCGAAATGTATGACGGGGCCTGAAAAGCCTGCCATCCAATGGGCCAAGCCCTAGTTTGGCCACAGCGGCGGCGGTATAGAAACGGTATAGAAGTTGACTGCTGGTCTTTGGAATCGGTCAGTATTGTCCGCCGGACCTTCATTTGGATTGTTCGACCGCGTAGCGGCAGGACCGTTTGGCCGGATTGCCGTGCTAGGATAGCCGCCAAGTTCGGCGCTTAAGGGTTGGAACGGAACTTCGAACATGCGCTTTCTGGTCCGGTTTTTGGGTTTCCTGTTTGCTGCCGGAACCGTCGTGTTCCTGGTGGGCGTCGCCGGCGTCGCGGGCGCGATCTGGCACTTCTCCAAGGACTTGCCGGACTATTCGCAGCTCCAGGATTACGAGCCGCCAGTGATGACGCGGGTGCATGCCTCCGACGGTGCGCTGCTCGGCGAGTATTCCAAGGAGCGGCGGCTCTACCTGCCGATCCAGGCGGTGCCGAAACTCGTCATCAACGCGTTCCTGGCGGCCGAGGACAAGAATTTCTACGAGCACGGCGGTATCGACTTCACCGGCATGGCGCGCGCCGCCGTCCTCTACGCGCAGAATTTGGGCTCCAACAGGCGTCCGCAGGGCGCCTCGACGATTACCCAGCAGGTCGCGAAGAACTTCCTTCTGACCAACGAGGTCTCCTTCACCCGCAAGATCAAGGAAGCCTTGCTCGCCATGCGCATCGAGCGGGCATATTCGAAGGACCGCATCCTCGAACTCTATCTCAACGAAATCTATCTCGGCCTCGGTGCCTACGGCATCGCCGCGGCGTCGCTGGTCTATTTCGACAAATCGGTGAACGAACTGACGATCGCGGAAGCCTCGTATCTCGCGGCGCTGCCGAAGGCGCCCGCCGCGTTGCACCCGGTGCGTAACCGCGACCGCGCGGTGGAGCGGCGCAATTACGTGATCGATCGCCTGCTGGAAAACGGCTGGATCAAGCAGGCCGACGCCGACAAAGCGCGCAAGGAACAGCTCAACGTCACCAGCCGCGGCACCGGTGCGCATATCTTCGCCGGGGAATATTTTGCCGAGGAAGTCCGGCGCGACATCTTCGAGCGCTACGGCGAAAAGAAGCTGTATGAGGGCGGCCTGTCGGTTCGTGCAACCCTCGATCCGAAGATGCAGGTGATGGCGCGCAAGACCATGGTGGCGGGTCTCGTCAGGTATGACGAGGCGAGTGGCTGGCGCGGCGCGCCCTCAAAACTCGACATCTCGGGCGACTGGGGCGTCAAGCTCGCCGACGTCAAATCGCTCAACGACATCTCGCCGTGGCGGATGGCCGTGGTGCTCGAGACGTCCGACCAGTCGGCGCGGATCGGATTTCAGCCTGGGCGCGAGCTCGGCGGCGCCGTCAGCAAGGCCAGGCAGACCGGCATCATCACCCTCGACGGCGTGCGCTGGGCCAAGGCAGCCTCGGGACCGGCAAGGGGCAAGACGCCGACCTCGGTCGCGCAGGTATTGTCGCCGGGCGACGTGATCTATGCCGATCCGCTGTTCGACAAGGACGGCAAGCCGGTCGAAGGCCAGTACCGGCTGCGGCAATTGCCGGAAGTCTCGGGCGCCATGGTCGCGATGGACCCCTGGACCGGCCGCGTGCTGGCGATGGTCGGCGGCTTCTCGTTCGACCAGAGCCAGTTCAACCGCGCCACCCAAGCCTATCGGCAGCCGGGCTCGTCGTTCAAGCCGCTGGTCTATTCGGCGGCGATGGACAATGGCTATACGCCTTCGACCGTCGTGGTCGACGCTCCCATCGAAATCGACCAGGGGCAGGGCGCTGGGGTGTGGCGTCCGGAAAACTACTCGTCCGGCAAATATGGCGGACCGACGACGCTGCGTAACGCGCTCCGGCAGTCGCTGAACACGGTGACGGTGCGCCTCGCGCAGGACATCGGCATGCCCTTGATCGGCGAATATTCGAAGCGCTTCGGCGTCTATGACGAGCTGCCGAACTATCTGTCCTATGCCCTCGGCGCCGGCGAAACCACGGTCATGCGCATGGTCACGGCCTATTCGATGTTCGCCAATGGCGGCCGCCGCGTGAAGCCGACCCTGATCGACCGCATCCAGGACCGTTACGGCCACACCATCTACAAGCATGACGCGCGCGAGTGCCGCGGCTGCGATGCGCCCGGCGGCTGGAAGAGCCAGGCCGAGCCGCAGCTCGTGGACCGCCGCGAGCAGGTGCTCGACCCGATGACGGCCTACCAGATCACCTCGATGATGGAATATGTCGTGCAGGCCGGCACGGCGACGGTGGTCAAGGAGGTCGGCAAGCCGATCGCGGGCAAGACCGGCACCACCAACGATGAGAAGGATGCTTGGTTCATCGGCTTCTCGCCGGACCTCGTGGTCGGCATCTATGTCGGCTTCGACAAGCCGCGCAACCTCGGCCGCGGTATGACCGGCGGCCATCTCGCCGCGCCGATCGCCAAGGATTTTCTCAAGCTGGCGCTCGCCGACAAGCCCCCGATCCCGTTCAAGGTGCCTGCCGGCATCAAGCTGGTCCGCGTCGATGCCAAGAGCGGCATGCGCGCCGGACCGGGCGAGGGCGGCCGCACCATCCTCGAAGCCTTCAAGCCGGGCACAGCGCCGCCGGATAATTACTCCGTCATCGGTGTCGCCGACGTCGATGGCCGGGCGCCGCAGGGATATCCGCAAGGGTATCAGCAAGGCTATCAGCAGCCCGAAGGGGGCTACATCATGCGTCCGGGGACCGGCGGCCTTTACTAGCGGGGTGCCCGACGACAATTTCAGGCCGTGCTTTGGCGCTGCCTGAACTTGACCGGGCGTGCTGGGCGGGCAACACGGGAAGCGAATTGCCCGATTTCGACCATGTGAGCATGGGATAGCGTCCGGGCGCGAATCTCTCGGCAGAGACCTCCGCACGGCAACGCACGTCGGGATGGCGACGCAACAGTTGGAATGAGACTTTGATAATACGCTTTCTGTTGCGGTTTACCGGCTTCCTGTTCGCGGCCGGAAGTGTGGTGTTTCTGGTGGGCGTTGCCGGCGTTGCAGCCGGGATCTGGCATTTCTCCAAGGACTTGCCGGACTATTCACAGCTTCAGAATTACGAACCGCCTGTCATGACGCGGGTGCACGCGGCCGACGGCGCGCTGCTTGGCGAATACGCCAAGGAACGGCGGCTCTACTTGCCGATCCAGGCGATGCCGAAGCTCGTCACCAACGCGTTCCTGGCGGCCGAAGACAAGAACTTCTACGAGCACGGCGGCCTCGACTTCACCGGCCTGGGGCGTGCCGCCGTCCTCTATCTGCAAAATCTCGGCTCCAACAAGCGTCCGCAGGGCGCCTCGACGATCACCCAGCAGGTCGCGAAGAATTTTCTGCTGACCAACGAGGTTTCCTTCACCCGCAAGATCAAGGAAGCCCTGCTGGCGATGCGCATCGAGCGCGCCTATTCCAAGGACCGCATTCTCGAGCTCTATCTCAACGAGATCTATCTCGGCCTCGGTGCCTACGGTGTCGCCGCCGCGTCGCTGGTCTATTTCGACAAGTCGGTGAACGAACTGACGATCGCGGAAGCTGCCTATCTTGCGGCGCTTCCGAAAGCGCCGGGCACGCTGCATCCGGTGCGCAACCGCGATCGCTCGACCGAGCGGCGCAATTACGTGATCGATCGCCTTTTGGAAAACGGCTGGATCAAGCAGGCCGACGCGGAGAAGGCGCGCAAGGAGCCGCTGGTCGTCACCAGCCGGTCCAACACCGGGCATACCTTCGCCGGCGAATATTTTGCCGAGGAAGTCCGCCGCGACATCTTCGAGCGCTACGGTGAAAAGAAGCTGTATGAGGGCGGCCTGTCGGTCCGCACCACGCTCGATCCGAAGCTGCAGGTGATGGCGCGCAAGACGGTGGCCGCCGGCCTCGTGAACTTTGACGAGGCGCAGGGCTATCGCGGCCCCGTGAGCAAGCTCGACATATCCGGTGATTGGGGCGTGAAACTCGCCGACATCAAGTCTCTTTCCGATATTTCGCCGTGGCGAATGGCGGTGGTACTGGAAACGTCCGACCAGTCGGCGCGGATCGGCTTCCAGCCCGGGCGTGAACTCGGAGGCGCCGTCTCCAAGGAACGGCAGACCGGCCTGATCACGCTGGAAGGTGTCCGTTGGGCAAAGCCGACGGCTGCCCCGGCGCGGGGCCGGGCGACGGCGCCGGTCGCGGTGTCGCAGATTCTCTCGCCGGGCGACGTGATCTACGCCGATCCGCTGATCAAGGACGGCAACACGGTGGAAGGCCAGTATCGCTTGCGGCAATTGCCTGAGGTGTCCGGCGCCATGGTTGCGATGGACCCTTGGACCGGCCGCGTGGTGGCGATGGTCGGCGGCTTCTCGTTCGACCAGAGCCAGTTCAACCGCGCGACCCAGGCCTATCGGCAGCCCGGATCGACGTTCAAGCCGCTGGTCTATTCGGCGGCGATGGACAATGGCTACAGCCCCGCGACCATCATGATCGACGGTCCGATCGAGATCGATCAGGGGCAGAGCGGCGTCTGGCGTCCGGAAAACTTTTCGGTCGGCTCATACCGAGGCCCGATCACGCTTCGTGAAGCGCTCAAATTCTCCATCAATACCGTGACGGTGCGGCTGGCGCAGGATGTCGGCATGCCCCTGATCGGCGAATATGCCAAGCGCTTCGGCGTCTATGATGAATTGCCGAACTACCTGTCCTATGCACTCGGCGCCGGAGAAACCACCGTGATGCGGATGGTTACGGCCTATTCGATGCTCGCCAATGGCGGGCGCCGCGTGAAGCCGACCCTGATCGACCGCATTCAGGACCGCTACGGCCGCACCATCTTCAAGCATGACGCCCGTGAGTGCCGCGGCTGCGATGCCCCCGAGGGCTGGAAGAATCAGGCTGAACCTGCACTGGTGGACCGCCGCGAGCTGGTGATCGATCCGATGACGGCCTACCAGATCACCTCGATGATGGAAGGCGTGGTGCAGGGCGGTACGGCCTCGGTCCTGCGCGAAGTGGGCAAGCCGATTGCCGGCAAGACCGGAACGACGAGTGACGGCAAGGACGTCTGGTTCATCGGCTATTCAGCGGACCTCGTCGTCGGGCTCTATCTCGGCTACGACAAACCCCGCAGTCTGGGCCGCGCGGCCCAGGGCGGCCATACCGCTGCGCCGATCGTGAAGAACTTCATGAAGCTCGCGCTCGCGGACAAGCCGGCGACGCCGTTCAAGGTACCTCCCGGCATCCGCTTGGTGCGTATCGACGCCAAGAGCGGCATGCGGCCCAATCCGGGCGACGGCGGCCGCACCATCCTGGAGGCCTTCAAGCCGGGCACCGCGCCGCCGGACAGCTATTCCATGGTCGGCGTTGCCGACAGCGACGGACGGGTGCCGCAGCCGATCTCACCCGAAACCGACACGATCATGCGTCCGGGAACCGGCCGGCTGTATTAGCCGATTGCGCTTTGCGGCTGGCGCCGCTACATCCCTCGCCAGTCAATCCAATCGCGGCCCATGACCGCAGACAGAAGAGACCATGCGCGCGGAAGTCGAACGCCTCGTAGAAGAGATCAAGCAGTCGGTCGGGCTGCTGAGGAGGCATCTTTGACGTCGAGAAATCGACGGCACGGCTGGCTGAGCTGAACTCGCTCGCCGAAGATCCCAATCTCTGGAACGATCCCCAGAAAGCCCAGAAACTAATGCAGGAGCGCACCTCGCTGGTGGACGCGCTCGATGGCATCGGCAAGGTCGAACGTGAGCTCGACGACAATGTCGAGATGATCGCGCTCGGTGAGGCCGAGAACGACGAAGGGGTGGTGGTCGAAGCCGAGAACGCACTGAAGGCCCTGAAGAAGGAAGTCGCCCGCCGCGAGCTGGAAGCGCTACTGTCGGGCGAAGCCGACAAGTTCGATTCCTACCTCGAAGTGCATGCCGGCGCCGGCGGCACTGAAAGCCAGGACTGGGCCGCGATGCTGCTGCGCATGTACACGCGCTGGGCCGAGAACCACGGCTTCAAGATCGAATATCTGGAAGAAACGCTTGGCGAAGAAGCCGGGCTCAAATCCGCGACCATCCAGATCAGCGGACATAATGCCTATGGCTGGCTGAAGACCGAGGCCGGCGTGCACCGTCTGGTGCGGATATCGCCGTTCGATTCCAATGCGCGCCGGCACACCTCGTTCTCGTCCGTGCAGATATTTCCCGTCGTCGACGACTCGATCAAGATCGACATCAAGGAATCGGACGTCCGCACCGACACCATGCGCTCGGGTGGCGCCGGCGGCCAGCACGTCAACAAGACCGAATCCGCGGTGCGCCTGACGCATATTCCGACCGGCGTCGCGGTGGTCTGCCAGGCCGGCCGCTCGCAACACAAGAATCGCGCGCAAGCCTGGGACATGCTGCGCGCGCGGCTTTACGAAATCGAATTGAAGCGGCGCGAGGAGCAGGCCGCCGCCGACCAGGCCGCCAAGACCGACATCGGCTGGGGCCACCAGATCCGCTCCTACGTGCTGCAGCCCTACCAGATGGTGAAGGACCTGCGCACCGGCGTGCAGACTTCGGACACGTCAGGCGTGCTCGACGGCGACCTCGACGAGTTCATGGCGGCGACCTTGGCGCAACGCGCGTTCGGCACCGGGCCCGGCAGCGTCGAGGACGTGGACTAGCCGATGGCAAAGGTCGGCTTCATCGGGCTCGGCCGCATGGGTCATGGCATGGCCGGCCGCTATCTCGATGCCGGCTTTGAAGTCGCCGTCTGGAATCGCAGCAAGGCCAAGGCCGAAGATTTGATCGCGCGCGGCGGGCGCTGGGCGGCGTCGCCGGCCGAGGCGGCCGACGGCGCTGAGGCCGTCGTCACCATGGTCGCCGACGATGAGGCTTCAAGCGCCGTCTGGCTTGGCGAGAACGGCGCCGTCGCTAAGATGAAGGCGGGCAGCCTCGCGATCGAGTGTTCGACCGTATCGCACCAGCACGCGCTTCATATGGCGCGCGAGCTGCGCGGACGCGGACTCGTCTATATCGATTGTCCCGTCACCGGCCTGCCGCAGGCGGCTGCTGCGGGCAAGCTGACTCTGCTCGTCGGCGCCGACGCAGCCGACCTCGACAAGGCAAAGCCTTTTCTCGCGCCGATCGGCGACGCCATCAGGCATTTCGGCGCTGTCGGCACCGGCACGGTCTTCAAGCTGATCAACAATTTGATGGGCGCAGTGCAGATCGCGAGCCTCGCCGAGGGCGTCGCGATGGCCGAGCAGGCCGGGCTCGACATGAATCTGGTGGCGGAAGCACTCTCGACCGGCGCGGTGGCGTCGCCGCAGGTGATCCGCCACTCAAAGCGCATGGTGGCGCGCGACTTCTCCGGCGCGTCCTTCACGGCTGCGCTCCGCTACAAGGACGCGGCCTATGCCGTGAGGCTGGCCGAAACGCTGCTGCCCGGCGTGCCCGTCAGCCGCGCCGCGCTTGCCGCCTACGAGAAAGCGAAGGCAAGCGCGCCCGACGATGACGAAGGCAAGATGATCGAGATCGTGTCGCAGCCGAAATAGTCTTCGGAAATCGGGTGGACGGCGAGGAGCGTTCGGCCTAGCGGTTGCGTGATTTCACCGGGTTTCTGCGAAATGACAGTCAGCGATGGCCGGATCGACGCCCGCGACTGGGTGTTGCTCGCGGCATTGTCGATCCTCTGGGGCGGATCGTTCTTCTTCAATGGGGTGGTGCTGCGCGAGCTGCCGCCGTTCACGCTCGTGCTGTTGCGCGTAGCGCTCGCCGCCATGATCCTGCTGCCGGTGCTTTACGTGCAGCGGTTGGCGTTTCCGAAGGGATGGATCGGCTGGCGGCCGTTCTTTCTCATCGCCTTGTTCAACAATGTGCTGCCGTTCTCGCTGATCGTGGTCGGCCAGACCTATATCCCGAGCGGGCTGGCTTCGATCCTCAATGCCACCACGCCGCTGTTCACGGTGGCAGTGATGGCGGCGGCGGGCGAGGAAAAGCTCATCGGCAGGCGTGTGCTTGGCGTGATCACAGGCCTTGTTGGCGTCGTGATCCTTCGCGGCGGCGGGCTCGGCTTTTCCAGCGGGCAGGGGCTCGGCATCCTGCTCTGTCTTGCGGCCGCGCTGAGCTATGGCATCTCCGCGCTGATCGCCCGGCGCGGGTTATCGAAGTCGCCGCCGCTTGCCACCGCCACGTTTCAACTGATGGCATCGAGCCTGATGATGGCCGTCGTCGCCGGCCTTTTCGAGCGTCCCTGGCAATTGCCGATGCCGGGCATGGTGACGTGGCTCGCCGTGCTCGGCCTTGCCGCGCTGTCGACGGCGCTGGCCTATATCGTGTTCTTCCAGATCCTGCGGCGCTCCGGCGCCACCAACGTCATGCTGGTGACGCTGCTGGTGCCTGTCACGGCCATCCTGCTTGGCGCGCTCGTGCTCGGTGAGCAGATTTCGCCGCGCGAGATCATGGGCGCGCTGGTGATCGGCAGCGCGCTGCTGCTGATCGATGGCCGTGGACTGAAGGTCTTTCAACGCTAGCTATTCGCGCCTTGACATTTGCCTATATAGCAATAAGATTTGCCATATAAGCAAAAGGGAGAGCGGCGTGGTTTCGTCAGAAGCTGGCCGGCGCGCCCGCGAGGCAGCGCGCCTTGCCGGGATTGGGGCGGTCATTCGCAGGGCGCGTTCGGCGCGCGGTTTGACGCTAGATGAACTCGCCGGCACGGTCGGGCTGTCCGTGACGTTTCTCTCGCGGATCGAGCGCGGATTGATCGCGTGTTCGATCGGCAATCTCCTGGAAATTGCCGGTGTCCTTCAACTGCCGCCGGCCGAATTGTTTGCCGACATCGAAGGCGAGGACCGAACGCGCGCCTATCGCGTGGTGCGGTCAAGCGATGCCGTTCCATCGAAGGATGCTGACGCCAATTATGCCTGGCGCAAGCTCGCGTCCGGCATCGGCGAGCAGCGGCTGGAAACCTTCCTGCTCGAACTGTCGGCAAAGCCGCGCAAGCCGACGCTGGTCGCGCATCCCGGCGAAGAAATGTGTTTCGTCCTCGAAGGCAGCGTCGAATTCCAAGTGGGCGAGGAAACCATCGCGCTGGAGCGCGGCGATTCGATTCATTTGCGTTCAGACGTGCCGCATATGGCGTGGGCGCGTGGCTCAGGCAGCGCGCGGCTGCTCATGGTGACCGCGATCGAAAATCAGTCGGCCATCGCGGTCGAGTGGTGGAGCAAACTTGCGGGCAAGAAAAGCGAACGGGAAGGAACGGCAAAAGGGAGAGCGAAATGAACGTCAGCAGCAAGGAAATTCCCGATACGGCGGCCGCCAATGCGGAGTTAACGACCGCGCGCGAAGCCTCGCGCAGGGACCACAGGCCATACGAGACGCGTCACTTCGACGACGTCGAATGGGAGACGATCCGCTGGCCGGGTGAAACAGGCAAAATGCTGTTTCATCCGCGGCCGGAAGGTCCGACCGAACCGAACGCGGGAATCCTGCGGCTCGAGCCCGGCGCATACCATCCCGAGCACTATCATGGCTTCGCGCAGGTCTGGCATATCCTGAAAGGCGAGTTTTCAATCGACGGGACGCCGCACGGTCCGGGAACGGTGCTGTTCCATCCCGACCCGCACTTCGAGGGTGAATTCCGCACCGAAACCGGCGGCGAGATATTCATCGTCCAGTATCCGGGTCCGACGACCGGCGAGCGCCCGATCTATAGCGGCCGGTTCAACATGGCGGAACGCAAGTCGGTGGCGAGCGAACGCGTCGATCTCTGAATAGCGAATTATCGCGCAGGCCGGCTGGAAGCCGATGTCGTCTTCCAGTCGGCCAGCCAGTTTGTGAACCTGCCGCTGTCGCGCTCGCCGCCGTGCCAGGCCGCGGTGACCGTGCCGTCGGCGGCCACCAGCACCACGACATCAAGGCCCTTGGAGCGGCGCAGCGTGTCGATGGCCTGCTGCGGCGTCTGCGCGATCGGACCGGCAACATTGAACGACGTGTTGACGGATAATTCGACGCCGATGTGGCGGCCGAGCGCCTTCAGATAGGCGTAGGTGAGAGGATCGTCGCCGGCGCGCACGATCTGGATGCGGCCGGTGCCGTCGGCATGGATGACGGCCGGGATTTTTTCCAGGGCATGCGGCTTCGAATGCGCCGTGAGCACCATGTAATTATAGGCGTTGTAGTCGCCATCGGAGGCGCCGGACAGCAGCTCGAAATATTCCTGCGCAGCCTCCAGCGTCGCCATCGGCGCCAATGGACGAATGGCCTCGCGGTATTTGACGCGCTCATTGAGCCGCTCTCGCGCTGCGGGGTCACAGGGGTTGGCGAGGATCGAGCGGTGGCCGAGCGCACGGGGACCGGTTTCTGCCGCGCCCTGATAGAGTGCGATCACGCCGTTTTGCGCCACCATGAACGCCATCAGGTCGGCGACGGCCTGAAGGCCCTCGGCTGTCGAGATATCGCCGATCAGCTCCGAGGCGACATCGTCGTCGTCAACCGCGCCGGCAATATCGGCCTGCAAGGGCGCCGTGCCGCAGTAAAATGCGTGCGTCATCGGCGCGCCGCGCGGGGCGCCGGCCAGATGCGCCAATAGAAAGGCCGCGCCGATGGTGACGCCGGGATCGCCGGGCACCGGCGGCACCCATAATTGCAGGCGTGCCTTGCGCTGCTGCGCCTCCGCAAACCACGCCTCATCGAAATGTTCGAGCAGCCGCATATTGCCGACGGCGTTCAGCGCAACGCCGCCGGTCAGCACCAGCCGGTTTGCGCCGGTCGTGCGTAACAGGTGATCGATGACATGGATCATGGCGTCCTCGAACACCAGCTGCGTCGCCGCGGCCTTGTCGAGCCGGTCCTTGGTGTCGGGCCGGTGATGGATGTCTTCGACACGCAGCACCGCATCGGGATTCCAGAGCTGCTCCGGCCTGAGCGGTTCGCCGAGGATGTCGGTCAGCGCCTGCTTGTAGGGATGCTCGAAGGGATCGCAGTACCAGTTTGCCAGCGCGCGATTGAGCTTGACCTCGCCATTGCTGCCGAAATGCAGCACGTCGCGCAACCGCGTATAATAGGGATTGCTGGCGCGATCCATGTCGCCCCAGGCGGCGGCGCCCATGTAGCGGCCCTCGCAGGACAGCCAGGTCCAGCCGCCCTGTGTCGAGGAGATCACGCTGTAGAACGCGCCGAGTGAATCGAACATGCTGTCGTTGCAGTAGAGCCGGCGCATCGCGCCGCGCTCGACGACATAGAGCGAGATCGAGCCCTGGTCGCCGGTGCCGTCGAGCACCGCGATCGCCGTCGGCGCGCCGTCATCGGCAAACGGCGAGGCCGCATAGGAAAACCAGGCATGGTTGTCGTGATGCGGCAGGCAGATCAGCGGCACCCGCTCGGCAAGTCCGAGCTGGCGCGCGAGGATCTTTGGCGTCCGCGTCATCTGGTCAAGACGGCGGCCGTCGAAACCGGCGGCCTCGGTGGTACGCACGAGCTTGAAACTCTGCGGCAGTTCCTCGAGCACCGAGCGCGCCAGGGTGCCGGCAAGCGTCGGATAATCCCAGCTCGTGAGCCAGGCGTCGATATCGCCGATGTCGCGGCCCATGTTCCGCAGCGTTGCGACCGCCGCGTCGATCGACTTTTTTGGATACTCCGTCGTGTGCTTGTTGCCGGAAAAGCGTTCTTCCTCATTGTTGACGATCAGGCGCGGCCCATGCGCCTGCGTCACCTCGACCAGCGCCAGGCCTGAATTATGCGTACCGGGCGCGCCGAGGCCGGCGAGATAGACGGTTTCACCGCGCGCCAGTTTTTCGCGCACACGCGCGATCCGCGCGTCGGCGAAAGCAGAGCCGAGTTGGTGAAATCCTGCGGCGCCCATGGTTTTCGCCGCGAGCCAGCGCGCGAAGCGGAAGCCTGCGGCCGCAAGCCTTGGATGCCGCGGACCAATTCGTAAGTTCTGTTTCAACCCTGTCCAACCTCTGGGCCCTGCAACCGCGCCGGCCGATGGCGCCAGGGTGCATCAACCACAATTGGCGCTCGCCAACAATCCCGTTTCGTCGTGCGGAATAAGCACATGCTTGCAAGCGTTGAAGCAGCTTGCGAGAGTTCGTCGAAACAAAACTTGGTCAGAAAAGAAACGATGGGGAGAAAACGATGCCGGTTCGCATGAGAAACCTTGTTGCCCTGACGGCGTTCGCTGTGGCCGCGGCGATCGCCACCACGGCGAACGCCCAGAAGAAATACGATCCCGGCGCCAACGACACTGAAATCAAGATCGGCAACATCATGCCCTATAGCGGCCCGGCTTCGGCCTACGGCACGATCGGCAAGGCGCAGGCGGCCTATTTCAACAAGATCAATGCCGAGGGCGGCATCAACGGCCGCAAGATCAATTTCATCAGCTATGACGACGCGTTCAGCCCACCGAAAGCGGTCGAGCAGGCGCGCAAGCTCGTCGAGAGCGACGAGGTGCTCCTGATCTTCCAGCCGCTCGGCACGCAGTCCAATTCCGCGATCCAGAAATACATGAATGCCAGGAAGGTGCCGCAGCTCTTTGTCGCGACCGGCGCGACCAAATGGGGCGATCCGCAGAACTTTCCGTGGACCATGGGCTGGCAGCCGAACTACCAGAGCGAGGGCCGCATCTATGCCGCCTATATCCTCAAGAATTACCCGAACGGCAAGATCGCGGCGCTCTGGCAGAATGACGATGCCGGCAAGGACCAGATGAAAGGCTTGCGCGACGGCCTCGGCGCCAAGGCTAGCATGATAATCGCTGACAAGTCCTACGAGGTCTCCGACCCCACCATCGATTCGCAGATCGTTGCGCTGAAGGATTCCGGCGCCGACATCATGATGACCTGGGCGGCGCCCAAGGGCGCGGCGCAGGCGATCCGCAAGGTCGCGGAACTCGGCTGGAAGCCGGTGTTCTTCATCGGCAACGTCTCGACCTCCGTCGCGGCGGTGCTCAAGCCGGCCGGCCTCGATAATTCGAAGGGCATCATCTCAACCGCCTATCTGAAGGACCCGACCGATCCGTTGTGGAAGGACGATCCCGGCATCAAGGCCTGGCTCGCCTTCATGGACAAATACTTTCCCGACGGCGACAAGACCAACGTCAACAATATCTATGGCTATGCGACGGCGCAGACCATGGTTCAGGTGCTCAAGCAGTGCGGCGACAACCTCACGCGCGAGAACGTCATGAAGCAGGCCGCCAGCCTGAAGGATTTCACCAGCGAGGTGCTGCTGCCGGGCATCAAGGTCAACACGTCGGCGAACGACTTCTTCCCGATTGAGCAGATGCAGTTGATGAAGTTCAACGGGGAAGCGTGGGAGGTGTTCGGCGACATCATCACCGGCGAGGTCGGGCATTAAAGAGGAGGGGCACCATGCGGTGGTGCCTCTCCTCTGGGCCGGCTATCCCGGAATGTTCGGCTCGACGAGCAGCGCGAGCTGGGCGAGCGACTGTTGCCAGCCGAGATAGCAGGCTTCGACCGGGATTGCCGCCGGCAGGTTCGACTGTTCGATGTGGATTTCGGTTCCGACCGAAACCGCTTTCAGGATCACGGTGACCTCGATGACCCCAGGCAGATTGGGATCGTCAAAGCGATCGGTGTAGCGGATACGTTCGTTGGGCACGATCTCCAGATATTCGCCGCCGAACGAGTGGCCCGTGTTCGTGGTGAAATTCGTGAACGACATCTTGAATGTGCCGCCGACCTTTCCCTCGAAATGATGAACCTTGCAGGTGAAGCCGTAGGGCGGCAGCCACTTGGCCATGGCGTCGGCATCGAGGAAGGCGCGAAAGACCTTTTCGGGTTTGGTGGCGAGGACGCGGTGCAGACGAACGGTATTGCCTTGGGACATGACGTTATCTTCTCCATTACTGAGCGGAGGGGTCGCGGGATGGGCTTGAGTAGGCTCAGTCTATGTCACGAGGACGTCCGGCCTGCACGCGGGCCGACATGCGGCAGAAAAAAATTCTGCCGGCACGGGCGTAAAGCGCGAGTTCCGATGGGCGCGATGTCAGCCTGCGCTGAGCCTTACGCCCGCGCGCAAGAACTTCTGCGGGTCGACGGCATCGCCATCGATCCGTGTTTCATAGTGCAGATGCGGGCCGGTGGAACGACCGGTCGAGCCGACGGCGCCGATCACCTGACCGATCTTGACCACGTCGCCGACCCTGACGTGAATTTCCGACAGATGGCCGTAGCGGGTCGACAGCCCGTTGCCGTGGTCGACCTCCACCATGCGGCCGTAGCCGCCCTGCCATCCCGATGAGACCACCTTGCCGTTGGCGGTAACGCGCACCGGATCGCCGGTAGCGGCGCGGAAATCGAGACCGGTGTGCATGGCGGGGCGACCGAGGAAAGGATCGCTGCGAACACCGAAACCCGAGGTGAATTCGACCTCGCCGACCACTGGCTTGCGGTACGGCACCAGCGCCAGCGTGGCGTTGAGGCGCTGCATCTGGAAGCGCTGGATGTTGATCCGGTGGAGCTGGCGCTCGAACGCACCGGCATCGGCCGAGAGTTTCACCGGCACGAATGGGCCGCCGATCGCCGAGCGCGGCGTCGCCGCCTCGAGTTGCGCCATGTCGAGGCCGAGATCGCTGAACACGCCGCGCATCCGGCGGACCCGCGATTCCATGCCGTCCTCGACCGCGCTCAGCGCTGCCATCTGCCGACGCTCGACAGTATCAAGCGACGTCTGCAGGCGGACTAGCACGTTGTCGACACCCTGAACCTTGGCAAATTGATTCGGCTGCGGCTTGACGATGACGGGCGAACGCGATTCCAGCCGTGCTTCACGATCCGGTGGCGCCACGAAGATCACGGTGTCACTGATCGGGGAGGGCTTTAGGGTGCCGGAGGCAGGCGTCTCCACCGCCGCCCCGCGCGCCGGCGGACGTATCGAGCCGGTGGCTGCGGCATCTGGAATCGCGCCGAGCGCGGTGGCGCGCGATTCGAGTGCGGTCTGGCGGCGCATGATTTGGTCGAGCTTCTGGTCGAACTGTTCCTGATCGAGCAACTGGCGGCTGGTGGTCCGGTCGACCTTGGCGCGCAGTTCCGCGATGCGGTCCTCATAGGCGTATTGCATCTCGGCCTGACGGGCGATCAGCCGGGTCAGCACGTCATCGCGAAACGCAAAATAGGTCGCAGTCGCCGCCGACCACATGCCGAGCAGCACGATCGTGCCGACCACGATCCAGAATACGACGGGGCCGAGACGGACCTGCTTGCCGGCGTGGGCAATGGTGTAGCCGTCCGCGTCCAACGTGGCGGCTCGGGCCGCCTGAGGTGCGGGACGCCGCGGCGGCGTTCGGCCGTAATCCTGAGGATGGTGGTGATCAGAATGGTGACCGGAACGGTACGACATCGGCACTCCCGCGCCGGTCGGAGACGTTCCGGACGGCTGATTTGCGGGGCCGATTTGACCTTCTCATGGTTAATTTTTGGGAAAGGGAACCGGTCAAATCATAGGGCGCGGACGGCTTCCAGCACCTCGTCGGCGTGGCCATCGACCCGCACATTGCGCCAGATCCTGGCGATGCGTCCGTCGGCGCCGATCAGCACGGTCGTTCGAATAATGCCCATAAAAGTCCTGCCATACATCGATTTTTCGCCCCAGGCCCCGAAGGCCTCCAGCATTTCATGCTGCTGATCCGAGATCAGAGGAACGGACAGCTCATGCTTGTCGCGGAACGATTCCTGGGCCTTTACGGTGTCGGCGGAGATGCCGAGCACCACGGCTCCCGCATCGGCAAAGGCACGGTCGAGCCGCGTGAAGTCGATCGCCTCCCGGGTGCAGCCGGGTGTATCGGCCCGGGGGTAGAAGAACAGCACCAGTTTCTTGCCGGCATAGTCGGCCAATGACACGTTGCCGCCGCCGTCGCGCGGCAGGCTGAAGGCTGGTGCCATGGCGCCTTCGGCCAATCCAGTTCCACTAGCCTCGGCCGGGGCCGAAAGGTTGGATTTTATTAACTGTTTAGGTGTCGGCTTAT
Source organism: Bradyrhizobium sp. CB3481 (assembly GCF_029714305.1). NCBI lineage: Bacteria > Pseudomonadati > Pseudomonadota > Alphaproteobacteria > Hyphomicrobiales > Nitrobacteraceae > Bradyrhizobium > Bradyrhizobium sp. CB3481. The sequence goes on along the minus strand of NZ_CP121647.1, from coordinate 4,441,655 downwards.
GCGACGATTTGGATGATGCAGCTTTGGCCGCCGATTTGGTCACCTTGGGCGGTTTTTTGACGGTCTTCTTGGCGGCGGGTTTCACCGCCTTGGCTGCCTTGGCGGCAGGCTTTTTGGCTGATGCCGCCGCGCCAGGGTGGCTGGTCTTGCGGGCGGTCTTGGCTGCGGCTGGTTTGCGGGCGGATGCCGTGTGGCTTTTGGGGGATGGCTTGGAGGATTTCGTGCGCGTTTTCTTGGACATACGCCTTCCTTTCGTCGCTTTCCGCAGATCAACCATTGGGGTATTGCGGGTCTCGCCTTTGACCGCCGGATTCGCTCCGGCTGCCGGGCACGTTTGATGACCCCGGAGTATGGTACCAAGGAATTCGACGCTACACCCGTCCGCTCGTCGATGGGGCCGCCTAATCAGTCCTTGGGCCCGACCACGAGTAACAGTAATAATCGAGGATTGGCAGCGATGCCGGCACAGGAGCGCTCGATACGAATCGATGGGCGCGCCCTTGGCGGCGATCAACCTCAGCGCCGGCACCGAGAGGCAATGGCTAGGAATACTTCGCCAAACGGGTCGAATCCGCGTGCCGAGGCCCAGCAATGGGATGACACGGCGGGCTGGGAGCAGGAAGAGGCGGCGGGCCATCGTGCGCGGCGGCTGCTGTCGCGCTCCGATTCCAAATTGCACCGCGTCGGTGACCGCTTCTCGGCGCTGCAGCTCTGGCTGAGCGGCGAGCGCTGGGTCAAGCGCGTCGCGATCGTGATCGCCGTGCTGGTGGTGATCTTCGCCGGCTGCTTTGGCGGCCTGTGGTGGCGGCTCGGCGCCGGCCCCATCAATCTCGATGTGGCGACGCCCTGGCTGGCGGCCGCGATCGAGGAAAATATCGGCCACGGCAATACGGTTGCAGTCGGCGGCACGCAGATCGAGCGCGCCGGGCGAATCCGGATTGCGGTGCGCATCCGTGACATCGTGGTGCGCGACCGCGACCAGGTTGTCGTTGCGACGGCGCCGAAGGCCGAGGTGAAGCTGTCGGGCACGGCGCTGTTGATGGGCCGGCTGCGCGCCGAAAGCCTCAATCTTGTCGATGCCGAACTCTCGGTGCGCATTACACCGGATGGTCAGGTGACAGTGTCCACCGGCGATACGGCCAAACCCTTGGCAACCGGCGTTGCCTCCAAGCGCGATGCCGGCCTGGCGCCGACCTTCCCGCGCCAACTGCCGGCGCCCGGCGCGGCGGCGACAGCGCCGGATACGGCGCAGAGCGGGTTGCTGGCGGGCCTCGACTGGCTCGACAGCCTCAGCCTGACCGGCCTAGACGGGCAGAATCTGAACGAGATCGGCCTCAAGAACGGCAATCTCGTCGTCGACGACCAGCAGCGCGGCAACAAATGGACGTTTGACAACATCAGTCTCAGCATGCGCCGGCCGAGCGGCGGCGGTGTCGCGGTGAGCCTTGGCGAGGAGGGCGCGCGCCCGTGGTCGCTCAAGATCGTGGTCGGGCCGCCGCAGAACGGCGTGCGCTCGGTTGATCTGCGCGCCGACAAGGTGCCGGCCGCCAACATCCTGCTCGCGATGCGCGTCAAGGATCTCACCTACAGCGCGGAGCTGCCGCTCTCCGGCGAGCTGAAAGGCGAGCTGGGCCGCGACGGCGTGCCGACCTATTTGCGCGGCAAGGTCACGGCGGGTGCCGGGCACCTCATCGACAGCGATACGCCTGATTATCCGATGCCGATCGATTCGGCGGAAATGAGCGTCGAATGGGATGCCGGACGGCGTGTGCTGGTTGCGCCCTTCAAGGTCGTTTCCGGCGCGAACCGGATCACGCTGCTCGGCCATCTCGAGCCGCCGAACGGCGCCACCACCGAGTGGCAAGCCGGCCTGAGCGGCGGCACGATTCTCCTGGCCGGCACCGACAACGAACCGCCGCTGATCTTCAATCGCATCGCGATCGGGATGAAGTTCGACACCGACCGCAAGCGCGTGACGTTGACCCAGGCCGACATCAGCAACGGCGAGATCGGCATCGCCGGAACCGGCAGCATCGATTATGCGAACGAGGCGCGCCTCCAGCTCGGCTTCGCGGGCACGCCGATGTCGGCTTCGGCGCTGAAGCGGATCTGGCCGATCCTGATCGTGCCCGAAGTGCGCGAATGGGTGATCGAGCGGATCGAGAAGGGTACGCTTCAGCGTATCGAGGTCGGCGTCAATTCGCCGGTGCGCAACCTGCCGCGCAAGGGACCGCCAATTCCGGATGATGGCCTCGCCGTCAATATCGTTGCGTCGGGCGTCACGGTTCGCCCGGTCGACGGCATGCCCGCCGTCCGTGATGCGGATTTGAAAGCGCGTGTGACCGGGCGCACCGCCACGGTGACGATCGGGCAGGGCATTGCCGACACGCCCGCCGGCCGCAAGATCAACATTTCAGATTTCAGCTTCGAGGTGCCGGATATGGCACCGAAGCCGTCGCCGTCGAAGGTCAGGTTCAGGGTGGATTGTCCGGTGCCGGCAGCCGCCGAGATTCTGGCCTCCGACCGCATCAGCGATCTCTCGGGCACGCTGGTCGATCCGAACGCCAGCAAGGGGACGGTCGCCGCCACCATCACGCTCGGCATGCCGGTCAAGGGCTCGATGACCAAGGCCGATACCACCTATACGGTGATCGGCGACCTCAGCGGATTTGCCGCCGACAAGCTGGTGATGAACCAGAAACTGGAGGCCAACGCGCTGAAGGTGCTGGCCAACAATGCCGGCTACCAGGTCAAGGGCGACGTCAAGATCAACGGGCAGCCGGCTTCGCTCGACTATCGCAAGCCGAATGAAGGCGACGCCGATATCCGCTTGCAGGCGACGCTGGATGATGCCAGCCGCGCACGCCTCGGGATCGATCTCGGGTCTGCCGTGAGCGGCTCGATTCCGATCAAGGTGGTCGGCAAGATCGGCGAGAATGACAGCCGCGTCGGCATCGAGGCGGACCTGACCTCGCTGCGGCTCGACAACATCCTGCCGGGCTGGGTCAAGGTGCCCGGAAAGTCCGGCAAGGCGACGTTCAACGTCGTGAAGAAGGAGCAGTCGACGCTGTTCCAGGACATCGTGGTGGAAGGCGGCGGCGCGTCGATCAAGGGGTCGCTCGAGGTCGACCAGAACGGCGACCTGATGATGGCGAACTTCCCGGTCTATTCGCCGTCGGACGGCGACAGGACCACCTTGAAAGCCGAGCGCGGCGCTGATGGTGTTGTCAAGGTTACGATGCGCGGCGACGTCTTCGACGGCCGCGGCTTCCTCAAATCGGCAATCTCAGGCAGGGACGACCCCAAGAGCAAGTCGAGGAACATCGATCTCGACATCGACGTCAAGCTCGGTGCAGTCGCTGGCTTCAGTGGCGAGGCGCTGCGCAGCGTCGACAGCAAGTTCTCTCGCCGCAATGGTATCGTCAGAAATTTCTCGCTTTCCGGCAAGCTCGGGCGCGACGCCACGCCTGTGACGGCGGATTTGCGTCTTCGTGGGCAGGGGCAGGGCCGGGACATCATTGCGCTGCAGACCAACGACGCCGGCGCATTCTTCCGGTTCACGGACATGTACTCCAAGGTGGTTGGCGGACAGCTCGAACTCTACTTGGAGCCACCGACGGTCGAACCCAGCGCCAAGGAAGGTCTGATCAATGTGCGCAGCTTCTCCATCAGGGGTGAAGCTTCACTCGACCGTGTTGCGGCGGGCAATTCCACCGGCACTCAGAGCGGCGTCTCCTTCTCGGCACTGCGCGCCGAGTTCACCCGGCAGAACGGACAGCTATCGATCCGCGATGGTGTCGTGAAGGGACCGATGATTGGCGCGACCATTGAAGGCAGCATCGATACGGTCGCCAATCAGGTTCGCATGAGCGGCACCTTCGTTCCGATGTACGGATTGAACAACATGTTCGGCCAGATTCCGGTCGTCGGGCTGCTCCTCGGCAACGGCAACAACGAGGGTTTGATCGGCGTGACCTATGAGGTGGTGGGCACACCAAGCCAGCCAGTGCTGCGGGTCAATCCGATTTCGGCGATCTTTCCGGGCGTGACGCGGAAGATTATGGAATTCAACACCGGCAAGCAGAACAACAACCCGGCCGAGCTTCCGCCGAACAATTAGTTGGGTCCCGTGCGATCCTGACAGGGGGTGACCAGGCCGTGGCATCAGCGGTCACTGCTCCGGTCTGTTGGCGAGGCAGGGATCCAGCTGGACATGGTTGGCGTCGAGCCGTCGATAGCCGCCCTTGACGATGACCCGGTCGCCGACCGCCATGCCGTTGGACTCGTAAGTCACGCACATGATCCTGATATCCGGCGACGAGCACATTACGAGATACCACAACACGCTATCTGTCTGCACCGCCGTGAGGCTGCCGGCCACCGCGAGATCGATCCGGTAGCCGGGCTCAGGAAGGCCATCCGCCATCCGCCTGACATCGCTGCATTCGGCTGGCGTCTGCACAGGCTGTTCGGCTTCGGAAAATGCAGGCCTGCCGGCGAATGGATCGTCTGATGCGATTGATGGAGCGGGCGCCGCGAGGCACAGGCAAATGGCTGCTGCAAACGAGCCGGTCGTAGCGGGCTGCATGCCGCACCTACCCGGACAGCATCGTCGACACCGCCCGCGCGACCGACGCGATAGCGGCATTCTGCTGGGCGGATGAAACGGTGGCTCCCGTCAAATAGGCAGTGATCACGACGGGTGCCTTGTTGGGCGGCCAGACCACGGCAACGTCGTTGTTGGTACCACGGGCGCCGGTGCCGGTCTTGTCGCCGATACGCCAGTCCTTCGCAAAGCCGGCACGTAGCCGCGTGTCGCCAGTTTTGTTGGCGATCAACCACGCCGTCAGCTGATCACGCGATTGGGCCGATAGCGCCTTGGTTCCGAGAATGAGGGTTTGCAAAGTCGAGGCCATCGCATTCGGCGTCGTCGTATCGCGCGGATCATCGGGCAAGGCTTCGTTGAGCGAGGGCTCATTCCGGTCCAGGCGCGTGAGTTGATCACCGAGGCTCCGTATGAAGGTCGTCAATCCCGAAGGACCGCCAAGGGCCGCGAGCAAGAGATTAGCAGCCGTATTGTCACTCAGCGTTACCGCCGCTTCGCAGATCTCCGCGACCGTCATGCCGTCGCTCAGGTGCTTTTCAGTTACGGGTGAGTAGGTGACGAGTGCAGACGGGTCGTAGGTGATACGCCGCGTCAACTGCTCGCTGCCGGAATCCACCCGCGCCAGGATCGCCGCGGCTGCGAGGGCCTTGAACGTGCTGCACATCGGAAAGCGCTCATCGCCCCGGTGGACATGACGGGTACCCGTCGCGGAATCGAGGATGCAGACGCCGAGCCGGCCGCCGCTTTCGCGCTCCAGGCGCTTGATCTCATCGATGAACTGTTGATCGGCGATCGATGCGCGCATCGCTCTTGGCCGGATGGTCAAAGCCGTCGCTATCAATGCCGTGCCAAGTCCCAACTGGAACTGTCTTCTGCTGATCACTGTGAATCTCCTTCGTGCGGTGGTGGGAAAATGCCGACGCGCCGCAGTCTTGACAAACGATCAGTTCTGCGGGCAGGCATAAGAAAAACTAGGGTCAGATCATGCGGCGCCCGATGAAGCTTTCGCACCTTCCGCTCAATGCGCTGCGGGCCTTCGAGGCGACGGCGCGCCATCTCAGCTTCACCCGCGCTGGCCTCGAACTTCGCGTCACGCAGGCGGCGGTCAGCCAGCACGTGAAAGGCCTGGAAGACCGGCTCGGCGTGCAATTGTTTCGCCGGCTGCCCCGCGGCGTCGCGCTCACCGATGAAGGACAATTGCTGCTGCCGAGCATTGTCGAGGCGTTCGGCCGGCTCAGCGAAACGCTCAACCGTTTTGAAGACGGTCGCTACCAGGACGTCATCTCGGTCGGCGTGGTCGGCACTTTTGCTTCGGGATGGCTGCTGCCGCGGCTCGAGGCCTTCCGGAAGGCCCATCCGCGGATCGATCTACGCCTGTTCACCAACAACAACCGGATCGACATTGCTGGCGAAGGGCTCGATTACGCCATCAGGTTCGGCGACGGCCTCTGGCACGGCACCGAGGCGACGCACCTGATGGGCGCGCCTTTTTCCGCCTTCTGCGCGCCCGCGCTGGCGCGCCGGCTGAGCCGGCCGGCCGATCTCAAGCGCGAGGTGCTGCTGCGTTCCTATCGCCAGGACGAATGGCCGCGATGGTTTGCGGCGGCGGGACTGCAGAGCCCGGTGCTCAAGGGCATGGTGTTCGATTCATCCGTCACGATCGCCAGCGTGGCGGCGCGCGGTTTTGGCGTTGCGTTGTTGCCGGCGGCGCTATTTCAGGACGAGATCCGTGAGCGCCGGCTGGTGCGTCCGTTCAAGATCGAAGTCGCGCTCGGCGATTACTGGATTACGTCGCTGCATTCCCGGCAACCGTCAGCAGCGATGCTCTCCTTCAAGAACTGGTTGCTTGAAACGATCGCAGCACAGAAGGGAAGTCCGAGCGGCAAGGGCGAAACGTAAGTTACCGCCGCAGCGCCGGCACGATCAGGAACGGGATCATCCCCAGTATCACCGCCACCAGCGCGAATGCGATGACGGGGTTGTAGCTGTGGGTCCAATCGTGGATCAGGCCGCCGGCCCAGGCCCCTAGGCCGGAGCCGAGACCGCTGCCGATCGAGATCGTGCCGTAGATGGTGCCGACGCGCTCGCCGCGAAAGATCTTCATCGCGGTTGCCGTGATCAGTGGTCCGCGCGAGCCGATCATGCTGCCGAAGGTGACGACGAACGCGGCGAGCAGCCAGAAGTTCGGATGGAACTGCAGCAGCCAGAGCAGGATGATTCCAACGATCGAGATGGCGTAGCTAAGCAGCACCGATGGCCGGCGCCCGATCATCGTATCGAGCTGGGTCACGCCGAGCATGCCGAACAATAGCACGACGCCGGAAAAGCCCCAGGCGGTCGCGGCCTGCAGCGGAGGAAAGCCGGCGTCGATCAGATAGGCGACGATCTGCGCCGAGATCGCGTACATGCCGACGGCGGTGAAGAAGAAGGTCGAGAACAGCGCCCAGAAGGCGTGATGGCGCATCGCGCTGCCAAGCGTCCAGCCGCCGTCGACGAAACCGGGATCGGCTTTCCTGGCGATGTGCGGCGAGCCGGTGGCGAACAACCGCCACGGCAGCAAGAGCAGCGGCACCAACAGACATAGCGCGATGATGCCGAAAATCTGGTGGGCGCCGCGCCAGCCGACATGATCGATCAGGAGCTGCGACGCCGGCAACAGCACCAGCACGCCGGCGCCGGTCGCAGAATAGACGATCGCCATCGCGGTCGGCAGGCGCGGGCCGAACCAGCGGCCGAGCAGGATCGAATTCGGCACGTTGCCGATGAAGGCAATGCCGATGCCGACGCAAAGGCCGATGCTGAGCTGCAATTGCCACAGCGCCTGCGCGCGCGAGGCAATCAGGAACGCGCCGCCGAGCAGCAGCAGCCCGAGCGAATAGACGGTGCGGGGACCGTAGCGGTCGAACAGGCGGCCGACCACCGGTGCCATCAATCCGCCGGCCAGCCAGGTCAGCGAATAGACCGAGACGATTTCCGCGCGGTCCCAGCCGAAATTCTCCGCGACCGGTTTCAGGAAAACTGTAAAACTCTCGCCGAGGCCGCGGCCGAGCAGCGCCAGGGTAAAGCACAGCGCCAGCACGTTGAGCGCAACCCGTCCCGGCTTGAGCGGCCGGGCGAGGGCGTCTTCCTCTGGCGTCTTGTTGTCCATGGCCATGCAGGGAGCGCGTTTCCGCATCTTCCCGCAAGCATCAAAAAGCGAATGCGCCTATGCAGGTGTGATCAGGCCGGCCTCAGCAGGACGTGCTTTTTCTTCCCCATGGAAAGTTTGATGACGCCTTCCGGCGTGAGATTGGACGGCGTCAGCACCATCTTCTCGTCGGTGACGGCGACGTCGTTGACGCGCAGGCCGCCGCCCTTGATCTGGCGACGTGCCTCGCCATTCGAGGCGACGAGGCCCGCCTTGACGAAGAGCCCGACCACGCCGGCACCGGCCTCGAGCTCGCCGCGCGAAACCTCCACGGTGGGCAGGTTCTCGGCGATCGCGCCTTGCTCAAAGGTCTGGCGTGCGGTTTCGGCGGCCGTGTCGGCGGCCTCGCGGCCGTGCAGCAGCGCGGTCGCTTCCGTCGCCAGCACCTTCTTGGCCTCGTTGATCTCGCCGCCCTTAAGCGCCGCCAGCTTTGCGATCTCGCTCATCGGCAGGATCGTGAACAGCTTTAGAAACTTGATGACGTCGGCGTCCTCGACATTGCGCCAGTATTGCCAGAAATCGTAGGGCGAGAACTGGTCGGCATTGAGCCATACCGCGCCCTGCGCCGTCTTGCCCATCTTGGCGCCCGAGGCTGTCGTCAATAGCGGCGTCGTTAGCGCGAACAATTGCGGCGTGCCCATGCGGCGGCCGAGATCGACGCCATTGACGATGTTGCCCCATTGGTCGGAGCCGCCCATCTGCAGCCGGCAGCCGGAGCGCTTCGCCAGTTCGACGAAGTCGTAGGCCTGGCAGACCATGTAGTTGAACTCGATGAAGCTCATCTCCTGCTCGCGCTCGAGCCGGAGGCGCACCGAATCCATCGTCAGCATGCGGTTGACTGAGAAATGCCGGCCGATATCGCGCAGCATTTCGATCCAGTTCAATTTCGTCAGCCACTCCGCATTGTCGAGCATGATCGCATCGCTCGGGCCGTCGCCGTACCGCAGCACCTTCGCAAACACGCCGCGGATCGAGGCCTTGTTGGCCTCGATTTCCTCGACCGTGCGGATCGCACGCGTCTCGTCCTTGCCGGAGGGGTCGCCGACCATGGTGGTGCCGCCGCCCATCAGGGTGATCGGCTTGTTGCCGCTCTCCTGCAGCCAGTGCAGCATCATCATGGTGAGGTAGTTGCCGATATGCAGCGAGGGCGCCGTGCAGTCGTAGCCGACATAGGCGGTCGCCTGGCCCTTGGCCGCCAGCGCGTCCAGGCCCTCGAAGTCGGAACATTGATGGATGAAGCCGCGTTCCTGTAAAATGTTCAGGAAATCTGATTTAAATGCGGTCATTGGCGGGCTGCTCTGATCATTCTATTTTCACTGTAATTGTAACTGTCTGCGGGAACCATGGCGGAACAGGCTGCCGAAGGCCGGGCGCTGTGGCATTATAAGATGTCCGTGTTTGGCACAAGCTGATCGTCGTCGGCGGGACGGTTCGAGCAGGGCGTTGCGAAGGCACGAATTGCGATGATGTTGACGGCACTAGGTCTGATGAGCGGCACCTCGCTGGACGGGGTCGATGTCGCTTTGATCGAGACCGACGGCCGCCGGGTGAACGCGCTCGGGCCGTCCGGCTACCGGCCCTATACCGACACCGAGCGCGGCTTGCTGCGGCAGGCGCTGTATGAAGCCGCCGACCTGCCGGATCGCGCGGCGCGGCCCGGCTGCCTGCGCGAGGCCGAACAGGTGGTCACGGCGGCGCATGCCGAAGCGGTGGCCGCCTTTACTGCGCAACACCGGATGCGTTTCGACGACATCGATATCGTCGGCTTTCACGGCCAGACCGTGCTGCATCGGCCCGAGAAGAAGCTGACGGTGCAGATCGGCGACGCCAACAAGCTCGCCAAGCTGATCCACATTCCCGTCATGTACGATTTCCGCGCGGCCGACGTCGAGGCCGGCGGGCAGGGCGCGCCGTTCGTGCCGGTCTACCACCGCGCGCTCGCCCAATCGCTGGACTGGGAGGGGCCGACCGTTGTGGTCAATATCGGCGGGGTCGCCAACATCACCTATATCGACGGCGACACGCTGATCGCCTGCGACACCGGCCCGGGCAATGCGCTGCTCGACGACCACATGTTCCGCCGCCTGAACCAGCGCTTCGACACCGAGGGCCGCACGGCGGCGCTGGGCAAGGTTGATGCGGCTTGGATCAACCGCGCGCTGCAGATGCCGTTCTTCGCCCTGCCGCCGCCAAAATCGCTCGACCGCAACGATTTTGCGGGACTGAAGCTCGGCGATATGCCGCCCGAGGACGGCGCAGCGACGCTGACGGCATTTACGGTTGCCGCGATCGCCCGCGTGGTGCCGCTATTGCCGAAGGAGCCGAAGAACTGGATCGTGGCCGGCGGCGGCGCACGCAACCTGACCATGCTGCGGATGCTGAGGGAATGCCTGGCGCCGGCGACGGTCCGCGCGGCGGATACGCTGGGCTGGGCATCTGATGCCATCGAGGCGCAGGCCTTCGGATTCCTGGCGGCGCGCGGCCTGAAAGGCCTGCCGCTCAGCTACCCCGCCACAACAGGCGTGCCGTTTCCGATGACCGGCGGCATCATCGTACGGCCGTAAGGTCAGATACCCGTTGGCGGCACGCCGCGGGCTCAAGCACAAAATATCGAAAACAACCCCATGCACAGTAGGAATTGGGCCGCTATTCGCGCCGCTCGCGGCCGAAGCGCTGGGCCGGTCCGTCGCGTGGCGTGACCCGGTCTTGCCCTCCCAGTCTTGCCAACTCGGTCGCGGCCGGTTGACAGATGAATGCATCTGCATTTAAATAGATGCAGTTGCATTAATCGGAGGATGGCCATGGCCGCTACCCTGAAACTGATCAGCCACAAGCTTTGTCCCTATGTGCAGCGCGCAGTGATCGCGCTGACTGAAAAGGGCGTTCCGTTCGAGCGCATCGATATCGATCTCGCCAACAAGCCGGACTGGTTCTTGAAGATTTCGCCGCTCGGCAAGGTGCCGGTGCTGCTTGTTCAGACCGGAGAGGGCGAGGTGGCGCTGTTCGAGAGCAACGTGATCTGCGAGTACATCGAGGAGACGCAGGGGGGTGCCAAGCTGCACCCGCAGGATGCGCTGGCGCGTGCGCAAGCCCGCGCGTGGATGGAATTCGGATCGACCATCCTCAGCGAGTTGTGGGGGCTGGAAACGACAGGCGATCCGGCGATCTTCGAGAACAAGCGGCAGGCGATTTCAGCGAAATTCGCCCGCGTCGAAGCGGCGTTGGGCGCCGGGCCGTATTTCGCCGGAGAAAAGTTCAGCCTGGTGGATGCGGTGTTCGCGCCGATCTTTCGCTATTTCGACGTGTTCGATCAACTGATCGATCTTTCGGTGTTCGCCGAAACGCCGAAGGTGCGCGCCTGGCGAAAGGCGCTGGCGCAGCGGCCGAGCGTTCGCAGCGCGGTCGGCGCGGATTATCCGCAATTGCTGCATGCATTCCTGGTGCGCCACGACGCGCATATGCTGAAGCTGGCGGCGTGAAATATCGCCGGCACGGCGCTGGCTACCCTTGAGGCTGGCGCCGTGCCGATGGTCACGCTGCGGCGCGTCATGAACCAACGCCAGGCCGGCTCCCCCCGGCCGGCGGATGGACATGTCGATGATCTCTATTTATGATTGCGTAAAAACAGAAAGCCCCTAAGGGGCGAGTTGTCGTAATTGGCAGGGGGAGCTGCACATGTCAGCTGAGGAAACCAATGCGTCACCACCATCGGGCAACACAACGCCATCGGGAAACATAACGGCAGCGAGCGCCTATGCGCGCGGCCAGGTCGAGGACGCGCTGTCGCTTTGCGGTTACGCCGTCGCGGCCGGCGTGCACTCGCCGCGCGGCGAGCCGCAACTGTTTGCCGATATCGCCGTAATCCACGGCACCGCAGCCCGGCTCGGGATGTTCGAGGCGCCGGGCGAGGGTGCATCATCCGGCAGCGTCACCACACCCGAATGGGTTGGGTTCGAACAGGCCTATTACCGTCTGGCCGCTGCGCTCAGCCCGGTCACCGCCGAAACGCTGAAATCGACGCAAGGCACCTCGCCTGACACCGACGGGGCAACATGGTGGGACAGGATCTTCGGCAATTCGCCCGCCTTGCGCTTCACGCGGATGTTCTCGGGCCTGACGATCGGCATCGCCGCCTTCATCCTGATCGCGGAATGCCTCGTCTATGTCTGGGGGTTGGAAGGTGACGCCCGCATCCGCGTTTGGGACAAGAATCTTCTTAGTTCGCTGCTGCCATGGGCGTATGGCGCGCTCGGGTCCTGCGCCTATCTGCTGCGATCGGCGCATTATTTTATCTACCAGCGCAGTTTCGATCTGCGCCGCAAGCCTGAATATTACAATCGTATTCTGCTCGGTGCGATCTCGGGCGGCGCCATCATCCTGTTTGTCAACTATCTCGTCGATGACAGCGGCACCGTGGTGCACCTGAGTTCGGCGGCGCTCGGCTTCGTCGCCGGCTACAGCACCGATTTCCTGTTCAACACCATCGAGCGCGTCGTCGCTGCGATCTTTCCAAAGACCGACAGCGATCCGAGGGTACAGCCGTCACGGGGGCAAAGGGAGGTCGCCAAAAAACCCCCACCACCACGGCCACCGGCCGGTGGCGGCCCGACAGACGCGTCCGGCGGTTCGGAGCCCGCCGGAGGCAACGAAAACGAAGGGCAGGACAAGCCGCCACCCAGATCACGGCGGAGAGGCCCTCAGGCTCCGCCTGCGGAAGGTGGGGCAAACGCCGCGGGAGCCCCCTGATGCGTCAGGGCTTGCCTCCCGCGCCCGGATCGAACGCCGGGCGCCCCGCGCGCCGTCTGGTGCGGTTGCTGATTGGCAGCCTCGTGCTGTTTATCGTGGGCGGCGGGCCGGCATGGGCAGAGCCGCCGGCGCCGCTATTAAAAAAAGGCGGCGAAGCCGTCGACTGGTGGTTCGCCTTCAAGTTCAACGCCCAGCAAACTTTTGCCGGCTGTGGTCCTGACAGCGGAACGCGGACCTGCATTTTCGGCGGCACCGTTCAGGCCAAGGAACGATTTGGTCAGCAATTCGCCATCGCCAGCAGCCGTGGCAATACGCTGAATCAGGGCAAGGGCTGCATGGGCGCCACGCTCGACGATCCCGTCGGGGCCACTTTCGATCAGGTCTATAACGGCAACTTCAATTATGTGATCTGGAACGATCAATTCTACCGCGACCCCGTGCTCTCGAACTGCACGGCCAAAAGCTGCGGCGCGCCATGGGGGCATTCGAAGGGGCTGCTGGCGTGGGACAACAGCGGCGCCGGCTTCGTGATGCAGGTGTCGACGCCGTCCTGGCCGGGATCCGGCACTAACCAGATCAAGCGCAAAGCGGGCAACACGCTGGGCTGCATCAGCAGCAACAACAATCTGCTCGCCAGCCAGCATTTTTTCGCGCTCAAGCTCGACAAGGCCGATCTGCTCAAGGTGCTGGCGGCGTTGAAGACCGCCGGCGTCGTCACCGATCCGACCAAGCTGCAGATCGTCAGGAACGGGGGCCCTGACGACGTGCAGGCGCTGGTGCGCGAGCTCGGGCAGCGGCCGAAGAAGCTGAAAATGCTTCCGGACCAGCCGCTCAGGGCCGACGATTATTTCACCAAGGCCGAGCTGTCGAGCAAGGTCCTGCTGGTTGCGAAGACCTCGAACCTCACCGCTCCGCCATGGCAGATGCTGTCCGCGATACTGGATGGCACGGCAGAGCGGGCCGCAACCTGGTGGATGAAGCCGACGATCAACACCACGACGAAGTCCTCGAAAGTGAAATGCCTCGATCCCTTTGCGGCACCGAAATCCGGCGATCCGATTCTGAAAAAGGCGCTGGGTCCGGTGGCGATCGCGCTGACCGGAAACTGGGACGACAAGGAGATCAAGCTCGCCGCGCCGTCCAATCACGCCAAGATCGGCGTCTCAACTGCCGGCAGCCATCACTATGTGATCTTCGGCGATCTCAACCAGCAAGGCACGCTGTCGCCGCCGGATTGCAACAAGAGCCAGAACGGGCGCGGCGGGCTGTTCTTCGTGCTCGACAACAAGGAGCTCGCCGAGAGCGTCAGCGACCTGATCGACGGCGACACGGCGCCGACCCGAAGCCGCCCGTAGCAAGACGGCAGGGCTATTGCATTTGACCGGCACGAGGTCGTGTACTCATCAGGAAGCTCCACGAGGCATGTTTGATGCCCGCTTGTCCAAGAGCGGCGCCAGAGCCGACATTGCGAGAGGTCCGAGAAGGGGCCGCTAGCGGAAGTAGCCTGCTCCTCGATTGTCTTGTATGTTATTCATCTTTGACAGGAGTGGTTATGGCACATTTCAAGCCGGACGAACCTCCGCCGCACATTCAGTTGATCCAAATGGGTCGCGCCCATGTCGTCGCGAGAACCGTCTACGCTGCGGCTAAGTTGGGGTTAGCAGATCAACTCGCCTCCGGACCAAAGAGCGCTGCACAACTTGCCGGACTTCTGCATGTACATGCTCCTTCATTGCACAGGCTGATGCGTGCCTTGGCGAGCCTGGGCATTCTTACCGAGCGTGCGGAACAACGTTTTGCCCTAACCGCATTGGGTGAGGCGCTGAAAGCCGACGCGCCTGGCTCAGCACGAGCATCCGTGATTTTTTCCGGCAATCCGTCGTCTCAAAGTGGCTGGGACCATGTCGTCTATTCCATTGAGACGGGCCGACCAGGCTTTGAAAAGGCACAGGGCGTCCCGTTTTTCGACTACCTAGCCCATCATCCCGAGGAGGCATCGCTATTCAGCGAGATGATGGTCGGTCTACACAGCCAAGAGCCAGCAGCCGTCGCCGAGGCTTATGATTTCTCAGTGTTCGGTACCATTGCTGACGTCGGCGGTGCGACCGGCAACATGTTGGCGGCCGTCCTCTCCAGTCATGCTAGGCCGCGGGGGATCTTGTTCGATCGACCGCACGTTGTGACGGATGCACCGAACTTGCTGAAAGCAAGAGGCGTGAGCGACAGGGTGACGATCGAGCCTGGTGATTTCTTTAAGAGCGTTCCCACTGGCGCCGACGCATACATTCTTTCGCACATCATCCACGATTGGGATGAGGATCAGTGCCTGACCATCCTTGGTAATGTCCGTAATGCAATGGATGCGGACGGTCGCCTGCTCCTCGTTGAAATGGTGCTGCCGCTCGGCGACACCCCGCATCCAGGGAAAATGCTCGATATGACCATGCTCGTCAGTATGGGAGGTCAGGAGCGAACCGAAGTCGAATACGGGTCACTCTTGAGTAAGAGTGGTTTCAGACTCACGCGGGTCGTGCCGACCCGTTCGGCCGCGAGCGTCGTGGAGGCTGTGATAGCTTAGGTGCGAGCGGATATTGGCCGCGGCGTCCGCTACGAATCAAAACCGGAAGCGCTTCGCTGGGGTCGTTAGACTCGAATGCCGATCGTTATTCCGGCAATCCAGCCTGGCGCAATCCTTCTTCGTATCGTGAAACGTTCTCGGCCTTTTGATAAGGCCCCAATCCGTCTTTCATATTGGAAACAAGCAGCATCGGATTTAGCTCCCGCAACCTGGCCATTGAACGCCGCGCCTGCTCCAGGCGTCCGGCCATTGCATTGCTTGCGGCAGCGATACGTAGTGCGGGTTGAAAATCTGGACTGTCTTGCAATGCCATTGCAGCCCAACCTGCTGCCTCGTCGTAATGGCCAGCGAAGAAATGTGCATGCGCGACGCCGCTTCGCAACCCGCCCATCCGAGGATCGAGCGGATCCAAGCGCATGGCACGTGCGAAGCGCTCGATCGCCGCTTCTGACTCCCCGAGCCAGCTTTTCACCCATCCGCTGAAACGCCAAGCCTCTGCCAAATTGGAATTGAGCACAAGCGCCCGATCCACCAAGTCGGCGGCTGCGCCGAGATCGCCAACGACAAACGCCAGAGCCCACCCGCTCGCGGAGAGCGCGATCGCGTCGTCTCTACCCAGTTCGATCGCTTTCCGAGCGAGCCGCTTCACCTCGGTAATCTCGTCCGGCGTGATCGCAATCCAGCCATCGGCCTTGAAACGGGCGTAGCAAGAGGCGGCACGACCGTAGGCAGATGCAAAGTCTGGATCGAGCTCGATTGCACGGTAGAACAGGCGCAAGGCTTCTTCGTTCGCTTGCTGGCTGGCAAACTGATACACCTTGGCCATGCCGTGCAAATACAGAGCATGGGCATCCAGACTCGGCTTTAGCTTACGCCTGGCGCGTTCGATCTCCACCTTTTCGACGACGGATGCAATGGCGCTGACCACGCTCTCGGTGACTTGATCCTGCAGGTCAAATATATCGCCGAGGCTGCCATCGATCCGATTGGCCCACAGATGTGCTCCAGAGGTCGTATCGATCAGCTGTCCCGTGATCCGTACCCGGTCGGCGGCCTTGCGAACGCTTCCTTCCAGGACATAGCGCACGCCAAGCTCGCGACCGATCTGCTTCACGTCGACCGCGCGTCCCTTGTAGGTGAAGCTCGAGTTCCGCGCGATGACGAAGAGCGCTTTGAAGTGAGACAGCGCCGTGATGATGTCGTCGACCATTCCATCGGCGAAGAAGTCCTGCTCGGGATCGGCGCTCAGGTTGACAAAGGGCAGAACGGCGATCGAGGGCCTGTCGGGCAGCGTGAGGTTGCCTGCCGACGGATCGAGCTGGTCTTCTTCGCGTGACACCGGTCCCTCAAGCAAATAGCCCCGCTTGGGCAGCGTCTTGATGATCTCTTGCGCGGGATCGCCGATCGCGAGGCGAATGTCGCTGATGCAGCGGGTCAGCGACTCCTCGCTGACCGTGACGTTCGGCCAGATGGCCGCGATCAATTCATCCTTGGTGACCGTCTGTCCGGGACGCTCGGCGAGATAGCGCAGCACTTCAAAGCTCTTCGGCCGCAGTCTGATCTGACCTGTGGGGCCAAACAGGCCAAACCGCTGCATATCAAGCGTCAAAGCGCTGAAAATCAGTTTCATTTCCTCGAGCTTACCGGATTTGTGCGTTGAAGGCAGCGGGAAGTTTCAGAAGAATTTCATGTCTCTTTCAGGATACGGATCGCCGGTCTGTGGTCTGCTGGCATTCAAGCGAGAATTCGGCCGGCTGACGGTCGACTGGTTGCAAGGAGCAAGACGGTGGTGCTGCGGTTTCGGAACATTCCAGGCGCCGCCCAGCTCATCGCCGTGCTCGCCGCTTGGTGCGCATTTGCCACCGGCGCTGTCGCCGAGACGCTGGTCGAGCGCGGCAGCTACTTGGTCAATGCTGTCATGGTCTGCGATGGCTGCCATACGCCGCGCGGGCCGGCGGGCCTGGACATGGAGCGGCATCTCGCGGGCGGGGCGATTATGTGGGACACGCCGGCCTATACGGTGTGGGGCTCCAACATCACGCCGGATCGCGATACGGGCATCGGCGCGTGGAGCACGGAGGACATCAAGCGGCTCTTGACCACCGGCGTGCGGCCGAACGGTGTGTCTGTCGCACCACAAATGCCGTACGGGTTCTACAAGATCCTGACGCCGGAGGACGCCGCGGCGATCGCGGCCTATCTTAAGAGTATCAAGCCAGTGACCCATGAGATGCCGCTGCCGGTCTACAAGGCTGCGGCGTATCCGGTGCCGCTGCCGGGTGCCGAGCGGTCGATCGGCGACACCGTCCCGCAAGACCCGATCCAACGCGGCTTCTATCTCGCCAGCCTGGCGCATTGTATGGAATGTCATTCGCGCAAACCTGACGGCGTGCAGGATTTCAAGAATTGGTGGGGCAAGGGCGGTCACGAGATGAAGGGCCCGTTCGGCTCCGTCATCGTTCCCAACATCTCCTCGCACAAGGAGAAGGGCGTCGGCGCATGGTCCGACGCCGAACTCAAGCGCGTGCTGACCGAGGGGATCGGCCGCGACGGCCGCGTGCTCAAGCAGCCGATGGCGCGGCAGCGCTATTTCAGCAGGATGACCGAGCAGGACCTCGACGCCATCGTTGCCTGGGTGCGCACCATTCCACCGATCGAATAGATCGTGGTCCGCTTTTGGATACCGAACGCAGCAGACAGGCCAATAAGGCTAACCTTCGAGGGAATGTCCGGCCCCAGGAGACGTCGAGAGTGCCGAATGTCGCAGCTGGATCAAAAGCCGGCGTTAAACGTCGCGGTGAGCAATGTCCGGTCTACCCCGACGTGCCGACGTGCAGACGACCAATGCGACCTTCGGCCCAGGCCCAAAGACGGGCATTCGCTGCTCACGCGCGCGTGCTTACGTTTCTACGTCGTCATGGCCGGGCATAGAGCCGTTTGAGGGACGACGGGGCGCCGCTCGCTTTTAGCGCACGTTCGCGAGGCGCATGTCGAGATAGCCCGTCACCGTCTCCATCAGCGGCTCCAGCTTGCCGTCGAAGAAATGGTTGGCGCCGGGGATGATCTGCTGATCGATCACGATGCCCTTCTGCGTCTTGAGCTTCTCGACCAGCGTGTTGACATCTTTCGGCGGCACCACCGCGTCCTTCTCGCCATGCACGATCAGGCCCGAGGACGGGCAGGGCGCGAGGAAGGAGAAGTCGTAGAGATTGGCGGGCGGCGCGATCGAGATGAAGCCTTCGACCTCGGGGCGGCGCATCAGGAGCTGCATGCCGATCCAGGCGCCGAACGAGAAGCCCGCAACCCAGCAGGCGCGCGCTTCGGGATTGATGGTCTGCGCCCAGTCGAGCGCGGACGCGGCATCCGACAGTTCGCCGGTGCCGTGGTCAAACGAGCCCTGGCTGCGGCCGACGCCGCGGAAATTGAAGCGCAGCACCGAGAAGCCGCGATGCGCAAACGCGTAGTAGCACTGGTAGACGATCTGGTGATTCATCGTGCCGTGAAACTGCGGATGCGGATGCAGGATCATCGCGATCGGCGCGTTCTTCTGCTTGGCCGGATGATAACGGCCTTCGAGACGGCCTGCGGGGCCGGTGAAAATTACTTCAGGCATTTTTATCCCTGGGCAGCGGACGTGATCCGGGGGAGAGAATGTCATCTGGCGTCGCTGGGCGATGCGCGAACGACGCTTCTGTGAACTGGTGCGGCCTTCTAGCATGAGGCGAGGGGCAAAAAGCAAGCATCTTGAACATCTCAAAGGCAGTTCAAGGCGTTAGCCTGCGATTGTAGAAGACGGCGTAATCCCCAATTGCCATAAGGCGTCCGGCGACGGCGCCCGATAAGGGCCATGGTCGCCCACTGGCGGATATAGGTAATATTGTACTCAAATGCCCGAGAGAGTTTATCTCGACTGGAACGCGACCACGCCGCTTCGCCCCGAGGCGAGGGCGGCGATGGCGGCCGCCTGGGACATCGCCGGCAACCCGTCCTCGGTCCATGCCGAGGGGCGTCAGGCCCGGCGGGTTGTCGAGGATGCACGCGCGGCGATCGCAGCCGCCGTCGGTGGCCGTCCGCAGGACGTTGTGTTTACTTCAGGCGGGACCGAGGCGAACGCGCTGGCGCTGACACCAGGTGTGCGTCACGGCTCGGGGCAGCCGGCGCGGCGGCTCCTGGTCTCGGCCATCGAGCATACGTCGGTACTATCAGGCGGGCGTTTCTCGCCGGAGGCGATCGGTACGATCGACGTCACCGGCTCTGGGCTGGTCGACCTCGATCATCTGCGGCGGCTGTTGGCCGCTGGGCCGCCTGCGCTGGTTTCGGTGATGCTGGCTAACAACGAGACCGGTGCCATTCAGCCAATTTCGGAGGTTGCTGACGTCGTGCATGAAGCGGGCGGGCTATTGCATATCGACGCGATCCAGGCGCTTGGGAAAATACCGTTTGAGATCAAATCGCTGAATGCCGATTTGATCACGCTTTCCGCGCACAAGATCGGCGGTCCGAAGGGCGTCGGGGCGCTGGTCCTCGGCGAGGACGTACAGCTCGAGGCGCTGCTGCGGGGCGGCGGGCAGGAGCTCGGCCGCCGGGCCGGCACCGAGAACGTCGCTGGGATCGCGGCCTTCGGCGCAGCCACCTCGGCTGCCATGGCCGCGCTCGCGCCGAACGCCCGGCGGCTGCAGTCCCTGCAGGAGCGGCTTGAGAAGGGATTGATGCAAACCGCTAGTATGATTGTATTTTCTGCAGATGTGCCACGGTTGCCAAATACCACCTTGTTCACAGTCCCCGGACTGAAGGCCGAAACCGCCGTGATTGGTTTCGATCTTGGCGGTATTGCGGTATCTTCCGGTTCCGCTTGCTCTTCCGGGAAGGTCCAGCCCTCCCACGTGCTGTCCGCCATGGGTATTGCCAGGGATCTGGCGCAGGGAGCGGTGCGGCTCAGTCTGGGCTGGTCTACCTCGGAGGCAGACATAGATTTGGCCCTTCAGGCTTGGCGAAAGCTTGCCGATGCCTTACTTAGAGGACGACGAAACACGGCTTGAACCGTTCTAAGCGCGTTTCGTTGAAAGATATCGAATTCGACTTTGATTGTTCCACCGCGGTCCTTGAAACCGCGAGCGGAGGATGGAATGCCAGCCGTACAAGAGACGGTCGAGCGCGTCAGGCGCATCGACGTCGACCAGTATCGATATGGGTTTGAGACTCTTATCGAGTCCGAGAAGGCCCCCAAGGGGCTGTCGGAAGAAACCGTCCGCTTCATCTCTGCCAAGAAGAACGAGCCGGCCTGGATGCTGGAATGGCGCCTGGAGGCTTATCGCCGCTGGCTGACCATGACCGAGCCGACCTGGGCGCGCGTCAACTACCCCAAGATCGACTACCAGGACATCCACTATTACGCGGCGCCGAAGCCGAAGAAGACGCTGTCGTCGATCGATGAAATCGATCCTGAAATCCTCAAGACCTACGAGAGGCTCGGCATTCCCTTGCGGGAGGTTGCCATTCTTGAAGGCGTCGAGCCGCCGCCCGGGGGCGAATCGTCAGCCAACCGCAAGATTGCAGTCGACGCGGTATTCGACTCGGTTTCGGTCGCGACCACGTTCCAGAAGGAGTTGAAGGCGGCCGGCGTGATCTTCATGCCAATCTCGGAAGCGATCCGCGAGCATCCCGAACTAGTTCAGAAGTATCTCGGCTCGGTCGTGCCGACCTCGGACAATTACTTCGCGACGCTGAACTCAGCGGTGTTCTCTGACGGCTCGTTCGTCTACGTGCCGCCGGGCGTGCGCTGTCCGATGGAGCTGTCGACCTATTTCCGCATCAACGAGCGCAACACCGGCCAGTTCGAGCGCACGTTGATCATCGCCGACAAGGGCTCCTACGTCAGCTATCTCGAAGGTTGCACCGCGCCGCAGCGCGATGAGAACCAGCTCCATGCTGCTGTGGTGGAGCTCGTCGCGCTCGACGATGCCGAGATCAAGTACTCGACGGTGCAGAACTGGTATCCCGGCAACTCCGAAGGCGTCGGCGGCATCTATAATTTCGTCACCAAGCGTGGCGACTGCCGCGGCAACCATTCGAAGATTTCGTGGACCCAGGTCGAGACCGGGTCGGCGATCACCTGGAAATATCCGAGCTGCATCCTGCGCGGCGACAATTCGCGCGGCGAGTTCTACTCGATCGCGATCTCGAACGGTCACCAGCAGGTCGACTCTGGCACCAAGATGCTTCATCTCGGCAAGAACACGTCGAGCCGAATCATCTCCAAGGGCATCGCGGCCGGTGTCTCGCAGAATACCTATCGAGGCCTTGTCACCGCCCATCGCAAGGCGGCTGGCGCGCGCAACTACACCGCCTGCGACTCGCTCCTGATTGGCGACAAATGCGGTGCGCATACCGTGCCTTACGTCGAGGCGAAGAACTCGTCGGCGACCTTCGAGCACGAAGCGACGACGTCGAAGATCTCCGAGGACGTGCTGTTCTATTGCACCCAGCGCGGCCTTTCGCAGGAAGAAGCGGTCGGCCTCGTGGTCAACGGCTTTGTGAAGGACGTGCTGCAGCAACTGCCGATGGAGTTCGCAGTTGAGGCGCAGAAGCTGATCTCGATCTCGCTGGAAGGATCGGTGGGTTAATTGCCGATCCTCGCGGTGCGCTTCGGCGCTCTATGCAACATTTGAATAGACTGGAAACCAAAATGGCTTTGCTTGAAGTGAAAGATCTGAAGGTCCGTGTCGAGGAGCGTGAGATCCTCCACGGGCTGACGCTGACGGTGAACCCGGGCGAGGTGCATGCGATCATGGGCCCGAACGGCTCCGGCAAGTCTACGCTGAGCCACGTCATCGCGGGCAAGCCGGGCTATGAGGTCACCGACGGGCAGATCCTGTTCAGAGGTGAGGATCTGCTGGAAATGGATCCCGATGAGCGCGCTGCCAAGGGCGTGTTTCTGGCGTTCCAGTATCCGGTCGAAATCCCCGGCGTCACCACCTGGAATTTCCTGCACACGGCGTTGAATGCGCAGCGCAAGGCGCGCGGCCAGAGCCAGCTTACCTCGCCGGAGTTTCTCAAGAAGGTCCGCGAGGTCGCAAAATCGCTCAACATTCCGCAGGACATGCTCAAGCGCGGCGTCAATGTCGGCTTCTCCGGCGGCGAGAAGAAGCGCAACGAGATTTTGCAGATGGCGCTGTTCGAGCCGGCCGTCTGCATCCTGGATGAGATGGATTCCGGCCTCGACATCGACGCGCTCAGGATCGCGGCCGATGGCGTCAACGCGCTGCGTTCGCCCGAGCGCGCCATGGTGGTCATCACGCACTACCAGCGGCTGCTCAACTACATCATCCCCGACTTCGTCCACGTGATGTCGAAGGGCAGGGTGGTCAAAAGCGGCGGCAAGGATCTGGCGCTGGAGCTCGAGGCTTCCGGCTACACCCAGTTCGACGACGCGGCCTGACGCAAAGCGGATTTGTGATGAACCTGGTTTTGGCAAAGAACGAGACGGGACGCGCGCTGAGCGACAGCTTTGCGATCGCGCGCGACCGGCTGCCCGGTGCTGGAAAAGTGCCGGAGGCACGACGCGCCGCCTTCGAGGCCTACGAGCGCGTCGGCCTTCCGCATCGGCGGATCGAAGACTGGAAATATACCGACCTGCGCGCGCTTGTGCGCGAGGTGCTGCCGCTGGCGCCCGCGCCGGATGCTGCCGCGCTGAAGCGCGCCGCTGCGGCCATCAAGCTGCAGGCGATCAAGGGCGCGCGCCCGCTGGTTCTGGTGGACGGCGTGTTCGTGCCAAAGCTTTCCGATGTCGGCGGCCTGGAGAAGGGCCTTACTGTCCGTACGCTGCGCGACGTGCTGGAGGCGGGCGATGCCGCGCTGCAGGCGCAGCTTCTTACGTCCGATAACGCCAATCCGATGGTGGCGCTCAACAGCGCGATGATGACCGATGGCGTGGTGATCGAGATCGCTGGTGGCCTCGTGCTGAAGCAGCCGCTGCAGATCATCCATGTCGCCAGCGGGCCCGCGCCTGCGGCGATGTTCACGCGCTCGCTGCTCCGTCTCGGCAAGGACGCCGGCGCGACGCTGGTCGAAAGCTATATCGCGGCCGAGGGTACCAAGACCTATCAGGCCCATGACTCGCTGGTTATCGCGGTCGGCGATAACTCGCGGCTCGACCATGTCAGACTGGTCGAGGACAGCCGCGAGGCCTTCAACGTCTCCTCCGCCGTCGTCACGCTGGGTGCGCACGCGCATTACAATACGTTCGGCATGACCTCGGGCGCCGCCGTCAGCCGCTACCAGGCGACGATTGCGTTCGCCGGGGAGCACTCCCGGGTCGAGACCAACGGCGTCAACCTGCTCAATGGCCGCCAGCACGCCGACACCACGCTGTTCATGGACCACGCGGTGCCGCATTGCGCCAGCCGCGAGGTGTTCCGCGCCGTCGCCGACGACCGCGCCCATTCGGTGTTCCAGGGCCGCATCGTCGTGCGTCCCGACGCGCAGAAGACCGATGCCAAGATGATGACGCGCGCGCTGCTGCTCTCCGATGATGCCGAGGCCGACAACAAGCCGGAGCTCGAGATCTTCGCCGACGACGTCACTTGCGGCCATGGCGCGACCACCGGCGCCCTCGACGAGAGCCTGCTGTTCTACCTGCGCGCCCGCGGTCTCTCCGAGAAGGAGGCGCAGGCGCTCTTGATCCAGGCGTTCGTGGGCGAGGCGATTGAATCCATCGCGAGCGACAATCTGCGAGAACTCGCAATTGCAGCCACGCGGCGTTGGCTGGAGGCACGTTCATGAGTCAGCACCCGGCGGTCAAAAATGGTGCCTATGACGTGACCCGCGTGCGGGAGGATTTCCCCGCGCTGGCGATGAAGGTCTATGGCAAGCCGCTGGTCTATCTCGACAACGCCGCCTCCGCCCAGAAGCCGACCGCCGTGCTCGACCGCATGACGCAGGCCTACACAAGCGAATACGCCAACGTGCATCGCGGCTTGCATTACCTCGCCAATGCGGCCACCGAGGCTTACGAGGGCGCCCGTGCCAAGGTAGCGAAATTCATCAATGCAGGGCGCAGCGAAGAAATCATCTTCACCCGCAATGTCACCGAGGCTATCAATCTGGTGGCATCGTCCTGGGGCGAGCCCAACATCAAGCAGGGCGACGAGATCGTGCTCTCGATCATGGAGCACCACTCCAACATCGTGCCGTGGCACTTTTTGCGCGAGCGCCACGGCGCCGTGATCAAATGGGCGCCGGTCGACGATGACGGCAATTTCCTGATCGAGGAATTCGAGAAGCTGCTGACGCCGCGCACCAAGCTCGTCGCCATCACCCAGATGTCGAACGCGCTTGGCACCTTCGTGCCGATCAAGGAAGTCGTGAAGCTCGCCCATGACCGTGGCATTCCGGTGCTGGTCGACGGGGCGCAGGGCGCCGTGCATTTGCCGGTCGACGTGCAGGACCTCGATTGCGATTTCTATGCCTTCACCGGCCACAAGGTCTATGGCCCGACCGGGATTGGCGCGCTCTACGCCAAGCATGAACACCTGGTCGCGATGCGACCCTATAATGGCGGCGGCGAGATGATCCGCGAGGTGGCAAAGGACTGGGTCACCTATGGCGACCCGCCGCACAAGTTCGAGGCCGGGACGCCGCCGATCGTCGAGGCGATCGGCCTGGGGGCTGCGATCGACTACGTCACCTCGATCGGCAAGGAGCGCATCGCCGCCCACGAGCACGATCTTCTGACCTATGCCCAGGAGCGGCTGCGCGAAATCAATTCGCTGCGCCTGATCGGCACCGCCCGCGGCAAGGGTCCGGTGATCTCCTTCGAGATGAAGGGCGCGCACGCCCACGACGTCGCGACCGTGATCGACCGGCAGGGCATCGCGGTGCGCGCCGGCACCCATTGCGTGATGCCGCTTTTAGAGCGGTTCAACGTCACAGCCACCTGCAGGGCCTCGTTCGGCATGTATAATACGCGGGAAGAAGTCGACCATCTGGCACAGGCGCTGATCAAGGCGCGGGATTTGTTCGCATGAGTGATACGGCCGAAATCAAGTCAGCCAATATGGAAACCAATTCGGCGCTGCCGCCGGAGGAGACCGAGCGTCTCGGCACGGAAATCGTCGCGGCGCTGAAGACGGTGTTCGACCCGGAAATCCCGGCCGACATTTACGAGCTCGGCCTGATCTACAAGGTCGACCTCAAGGACGACCGCAGCGTCGACGTGACGATGACGCTGACCACGCCGAACTGCCCGGCGGCCGGCGAGTTGCCGACCATGGTGGAGAACGCGATCGCCAGCGTTCCCGGCGTCGGCGTCGTCAACGTCAATCTGGTGTGGGATCCGGCCTGGACGCCGGATCGGATGTCCGACGAGGCCCGCCTCGTCCTCAACATGTGGTGAATCTGCGTTGCGTGAGGGTTTTGCGGCGTTACGGGAAAGATGACAGGCATTGAATTGCCGCTGGGAATGACGACATGACTGACATGACACCCGCTTCACCCACGACTGCCAAGCCCAAGCCGCGGCCGCGCCCGCAGGTCATGAAACTGACCGACGCGGCCGCTGCGCGGATCACAGAACTGACCAAACGCGCCGATTCCGAGATCGTCGGCCTGCGCGTCGGCATCAAGAATGGCGGCTGCGCCGGGCAGTCCTACACGGTCGAATACGCCCATGAGATCCGCCCGACCGACGAAGTGGTCGAGGACAAGGGCGTCAAGATCCTGGTCGACCCCAAGGCCGTGCTGTTCCTGCTCGGCACCGAGATGGACTACAAGGCCGACAAGCTGCAGGCCCAGTTCATCTTCAACAACCCGAACCAGGTTTCCGCCTGCGGCTGCGGCGAATCGGTGCAGCTGACGCCGGCGAAGGTGTAGGTCTCGTGTCCCGGACGCGCTGCAGCGTGCTTACGCTGCTGCGCAGCGCCGGGACCCACGATTACTGTCTGCCCAGTGATGGGCCCCGGCTCTGCGGCGCACCGCTTCGCGCTGCGCCGCGTCCGGGGCACGAGCCGTAAGCCATGGATCGCGAATTCCTCATCGACCTGTTCGCCGATTTCGGTCCAGTCACCATCCGGCGGATGTTTTCCGGTTACGGCATCTCGGCCGATGGCACCAATTTCGCGCTGTCGCTGCGTGCCGGCCTTTATTTCCGTGCCGACGAGGCGACCATCCCGCAATTCGAAGCGGAAGGCTCGAAGCCGTTTCAATATCAGACGCGGACCAAGACCGTCACCGTGAACTCGTACTGGCAATTGCCGGCGCGGCTGTTCGATGATTCCGAAGAACTGGCCAGTTGGGCGCGGGCGGCACTCGCCGCCGCGCAACGCGCGGCTGTTCGCAAGCGGCCGAAAGCCCGCAAGGCGACGAAGCCGAAGGTGTCTGGCAAGATAGCGAAGAAGCCTGTCGCCCGCCGGAAGCCCGCGGCAAAGCAGCGTACGGCCAAGGCGAAAAAGGCGCAGCGCAAATAACCGGCGTCAGGCGACCTGGCTGCGCGTCTCGTCGGCGTATTCGGGATCGACTTCGCAGACCACGCGGTTGCGGCCATTGCGCTTGGCGGCGTAGAGGCAGCCGTCGGCGCGTTCGATCAGGGAATCCGTGTCGTCATCCGGCTTGAGCAGGGAGACGCCGACCGAAATGGTGACGCGGCCGAGAATCTCGCCGGTCGATTTCTTCTTCAGCTCCTTCGCCATCACCGCGCGGCGGATGTGATCGGCGACCGTCAGCGCCTGGCGCAGGCCGGTGTTGGGCAGCACGACCGCGAATTCCTCGCCGCCATAGCGGGAGGTGATGTCCTGGCCCTTGATCGTCTGCTTCAGCGACTGTGCAACCAGCCGCAGCACCTGGTCGCCGGTGAGGTGACCGTAGGAATCGTTGAACGACTTGAAATGGTCGATGTCGAACATCATGAGCGACAGCGGTTCGCCATTCGCCAGCGCTGTCCGTACCGCCATCTCGATCGAACGATCGAAATATTTGCGGTTGCCGAGCCCGGTCAACGGGTCAGTCAGACTCTCGGCGCGAATCGCTTCGAGGCTATGCTGAAGGTTGCTGATCTCGGTCTTCGACAGCGCCAGCCGATTCTCCAGCGCCTTGTTGGTCTCTTGCATTTCGCGCGTCGATTTCATCAGGCCGTCGACAACGGACTTGAGCTGATCGCGGGTCTTGGCGGTCCTGAGTTTTTCGTTCGCGCCGGAAAGTTTGGCGTCGTAGCTCTCCGACATGCCCAGCGCCTCGGTGATCAACGCCATGACGTCGTCGATTTCGCCGATCACGCGCGCGCCGACCTTGTCGATCCGGTCGGAAGCCTTGATATGCGAGAGATAGGTTTCGTATATCTGCTCGAGATCGGATTCGCTGAGCTTGCCGTTGCGTGCCAGCGTCTCGTTGATGATCTTGTTGAGCGGAGCGTTGTATCCGGTCGCGTAGACGTACCAGATTTCATAGTTGCGCGGGATGGCGGTCTGGCGGAGGGATCTGATCTGGCCCAACGCAACTTCGGCAAACGCCATCGTGCGTTCGTGTTCGTCCAGCAGCTTGACCACTGATCCGTCCCCAATATCCGAGCAGCGCCGGTCGTTGCCGTGCAGCAATGACTAAATTATCGGCGCCACGGTAGTGGAGGAGGATGAACGGCCGGTAAACACTTCCGGCCGCAGGTCATTGACGCAAGATCAGACGCGGGCGCGCACCGGCCGCAACAGAAACGCGGGAAGGTGCGAGTGATCGGCGGGTTCCGATTCGACCTCGCGCTGCGCGCGCCGCGGCTCGGGCCGGCCGATCGAGGGTACGCGCGACGGCTGTGCAGAGGTGGGTGGAGCGAAGGTCGCGGCCTCCGGCTGCGGTCTGCCGCTGCGGCCTGCACGCTTGGCCTGTCGCGGCTCACGCTCGGCGCTCTTGTCGTTGCGCGCGTCCGTGCCTCTGGCGTGTCGCGGCTCGCGTTCACGCCGCGGCTTGCGCCCGCCGCGGGAGCCTTCGCGCGAGCGATGCTCGCGCGGCTGATCGGTCTCCTCGGACGAGCCCGAGTTCAACGTGTAATCGCCTTCAGCAGTTGGAATGGCTTGCCCGATCAACCGTTCGATCGCAGCGAGCGACTTGCTGTCGAGCGGGCTGACGATCGAGATCGCGGTACCGGCGCGTCCGGCGCGGCCGGTACGGCCGATGCGGTGCACGTAATCGTCGGCGTGATGCGGTACGTCGAAATTGAAGACGTGGCTGACGGCGGGAATGTCGAGGCCGCGGGCGGCGACGTCGGAGGCCACCAGGAGCGGAATTTCGCCCTTGCGGAACTGATCGAGCGCCGCGGTGCGCGCCGACTGGTCCATGTCGCCGTGCAGAGCGCCGACGCTGAAGCCGTGCTTCTGCAGCGATTTGTAAACGATCGCGACTTCACGCTTGCGGTTGCAGAAGATGATCGCGTTGTTGAGGTCCTTGGCATCGCGCAGGAGGCGGCGAAGCAGTTCGCGCTTCTCGTGCGGCTCGCGCCCGCCGGTGACCTTGAATTGCGACACGCCGGTCGCCGTGGTCGCCGGCTTTGAAACTTCGATCCGCTCGGGATTGTGCAGGAAGGTATCGCTGATGCGGCTGATTTCCGGCGGCATCGTCGCGGTGAAGAACAGCGTTTGCCGCGTGAAGGGCACCAGCTTGCAGATGCGCTCGATGTCGGGGATGAAGCCCATGTCGAGCATGCGGTCGGCTTCGTCGATCACCAGCAGCTCGACGCCGGTGAGCAGGAGGCCGCCGCGCTCGGTGTGGTCGAGCAGGCGGCCGGGGGTTGCGATCAGGACGTCGACACCACGGGTCAGTTTGGAGTCCTGATCGCCGAAGGAAACGCCGCCGATCAGGAGGGCGACGTTGAGTTTCTGGCCGGCGCCGTATTTATCAAAATTCTCTTTGACCTGGGCGGCGAGTTCGCGGGTCGGCTCTAAGATCAGGGTGCGCGGCATTCGTGCCCGGGCGCGGCCCTTTTCCAGAAGTGTGAGCATGGGCAGGACGAAGGCGGCGGTCTTGCCGGTGCCGGTCTGGGCGATGCCGAGGACGTCGCGGCGGGCCAGAACGTGCGGAATGGCCTGTTCCTGGATAGGGGTGGGGGTGGTGTAACCGGTGGCCGCGACTGCCGCGAGGACCTTATCTGAAAGGCCGAGATGGGAAAAAGACATTGAGCCTCTGGTCGACACCGCCGTTCGGAATCGAGGGTAAAAAGGCTGTCGCGTTTTGCCCCGAAACGGCGCGCTTTTAAGAAGCTGGGGGCTCTGACTTACGCAGACGAGCGGCTAACGAGGAATCGCGCTTCGATCCAGGGCCGCGTTGAGCGCGAACATAGGGTCGAAATCGCCAAAGTCAATGTTGGAACGGGCATTGGAGCCCAAAAAGCTTAATGTTTTCGCACAAATAACGGCAAAAACCGCGGTTTGGCGGCCAAACGGCGCCGCAGTCCTGCTATCAATCGACGCCGTTGAACCGCCGGCTTTCCGCTGCCGACTATGGCAATAAGCGGCTATGCACGGCCCGGAACAGGACCATTGGTGCACTTGGGGAATTCGATGAAGGGTTGGCTTTCCAGACTGCTCGCGGTGACGAGCTTCGCCACGTGCATCGCCGTCTTTGCCGCGCCCGCCTACGCCGAAAAGCGCGTGGCGCTCGTAGTCGGTAACAATGATTACCGGAACGTGCCCAAGCTGCAGAAGGCGGTCAACGATGCCCGCACCATGGGCGATACGCTGAAGCAGCTCGGCTTCACCGTGATGGTGGCGGAAAACCAGAACCGGCAGGCGTTCAGCCAGACGCTGCTGGCCTTCGACAAGGCGGTCGATGCCGGCGACACCGCGTTCTTCTTCTATGCCGGGCATGGCTTCGAAATCGCCGGGCAGAATTTCCTGCTGCCGACCGACGTGCCGGCGGCGACCGAAGGGCAGGAGGAGCTGGTGCGCGACGCCTCTGTTCTCGCCGACCGCATCATCGAGCGGCTGCAGAACCGCAAGGTGCGCACTGCGATCCTGGTGTTCGATGCCTGCCGCAACAATCCGTTCGAACGCCCCGGTACGCGTGCGGTGGCCGGCGGCGGCGGCCTGGCGCCGATGACGCAACTGCCGGAAGGTGTGTTCTCGATCTTCTCGGCGGGACCGCGCCAGACCGCGCTCGATCGGCTGTCCAATGACGACACCAATCCCAATTCGGTGTTCACGCGCACCTTCGCCAAGGAGCTGACGCAGCCCGGCGCGAACCTCGTCCAGGTCGCGCAGCGCACGCGGCGCTCGGTCAGCGAACTCGCGGAGACCGTCCGCCACAAGCAGATCCCGGTTTACTTCGACCAGATGGTCGACGACGTGTTCCTGAATGGCGTGATGAAAGGCCAGCCTGAAGTTGGGGCGAAGCCGGCCGAGCCGGCGCAGCAGCTCGCGGCAATGTCGCCAGTGCAGCGCCTGCAGCCGCAGAAGGAATCGCTCAATGCGCCGATCGCGTCGTTCTCGCGCCACAATGGCGGCTGGTCGGTCGTGTTCTCGTTTGCCGATCCGACGCTCGGCATTTCCTGGCGGCTCGGCGAGGCCGGCGACTTCCGCGAGACCGGTTTCATCGACACGCTCGATCCGCGCACCCGCAAGCGGATGCCCAACCCGTCGATCGAGCTTCCGGCCGATGCGCCGGCCGGCAATATCCAGGTGCGCTATGTCGATGCTAATGGCGATCTGCAGGGGCCGTTCCCGATCCGCTTCGATCCCGAAGCCGCGCTGATCCGTGACCAGCGCAAGATCCTCGACATGACCGCGACGAGCTGGCTGTCGTTCCGCGAGTTCAACGGCCTGCTGGTCTATTACACCCATCTGATGTCGTATCGCTGCGCGATCCGCGAAGTGCGCGTCGGCATCGACTCTGCGGTGCCCGACAAGGTTCTGAAAATGCCTCCCTGTGATCCCCGTGATCCCAGCGTCATCCCGCACGACGCCAACCCCTATCTGAAGCTCGCACCACAGACCAGGTCGGTCTCGGTGGAGCTGACCTATCGCGACGGCAGCGTCTCGGAGATCAAGAGTTTTCGGCGGTAGGGAGCGGCACGATCTCACAGCCATCGACGTCGTCATCCCCCGCGAATGCGGGGGATCCAGTACGCCGCGTCTTATCGGTTCAATCATTGCTGTCTCTGGAATACTTGGTCACCCGCCCCAGTGCGCAATGCGCACAAGGTGGGTGACGACACCGGAAGACGAGCAGCGCCGTGCTACGGCGCAATCAACAGGTTGATCGTTTCAGGGGTGTAGGCTTCGGCTGGCAGCCGTTCCGGGCCGATAATTGCCGCCGGCAAGGGAGAGAGTTGGCGTTCCAGCATTCTGTTGCTGACCCTTGCGCGCCGCTGCCTGGCAGCCTCGCCAAATTCGACTCGTATCCTGGTTGCGAAACCAGCAGCGATCCTGAGGCGGCGCATACGCTCCCGTCGTTCGTCGACATAGGGCGCGAAGTCGATGCGGTCCCAGTCTTTCGTTGAAAGCAGAATATCGGAGACGATGCGTACGTCCCTGATAGCAATCGACAAGCCTTGCCCCATGATCGGATCATTGTGGCCGGCGGCGTCGCCAATGAGCACCGCGCCTGGCATCGTCGGATCATCGATCCAATGATCTTCGTTCGAATAGGCATGGAAGGGACTAACCGGCGTTCCCTTCAGTATTGCCTCTGCATAGGGCAAACACTTCAAGCGAAAGGCCTGCAACAACCGGGCTTCTCTTTCCGGGCCGGCGAATCTTTGCCGGTCCTCGAAATCAAAGCAGGCATAAAGCCGAACCAAGTCCGTCCCTTGCGGGAAAACGAAATAATGAAATCTATCCTCCGTTCCTATCGCCTGTACGTCACGAGGCCATTCAGGAACGTTTGCGACGAGCATCCCGCCGAGAAGATTATGCGGTTCGTCGGCCTGCACGGAAAACCCGAGCTGTTTTTTCAGAACGGAGTTGCGCCCATCGGCTCCTATGACGAGGCGCGGCCTGAGCTGCAATCGCTCGCCATTTAATGAGCAGGATACGGCGGGTCGTGCACCCGCTGTCACCTTCACGTCGCTAATGCCCGTCAATACTTGCGCGCCGGCCGCCTTCGCTGACGCTGCAAATGCGCGGCACATGGTCGGATGGCCGATGCAAAGAGGGAGCGGGAGATCCGGTGGCAATGCGCTGAAATCAAGCGCGCGCTTTTCCGCGACATCCGGCGTCCAGTTCTCGTCGTAGGGCACGTTTCGCTTTACGGGAATGGCGCCAGTGTCGTGCAGCAGTTCGAGTAGCTCCAAGCGTTTGAACTCGACGACTCCCCAAGGGGCAATCCATTCCCCTCGCACGCGATCCGGATAGATGGTTTCGCGCTCCAACACGCAAACTTGCAAACCGCGTTTGGCAAGCACCGTTGCCATGGTGCCGCCTGCAATCCCGCCACCAACGATCACGATATCCGGCGCCAGATTGGTCATGCACACCCCCGGGAAAAAAGGAAAGTAAAAACAGCAAAGCAATGATCGAGTATGGCCATTGGCCGCGGTAGAATTCAAATATAAAATGGCCAGAAGCGCGCCCGTAAGGCGTGCAACTGAGAGGTTATTCAACGAACTCTGTCGGGGAGAAACTCGCCATGGCTGTTGTTCTCGTCCACGGAAATCCTGAAACCGAAGCGGTCTGGGACGATCTCGTTCCGCATCTGCGCGACCAGAACATCGTGCGTCTCTCTCCACCCGGATTTGGGTCGGCGATCCCTCCCGGCTTCGACTGTTCTGTCGATGCTTATCGCGACTGGCTTGCGGGCGAGCTCAGGAAGCTGGCGCAACCGGTCGATCTCATCGGGCACGATTGGGGCGGAGGACATGTCGTGCGCATCGCGATGGATCATCCGGATCTCATACGTTCCTGGTCGTCGGATATTCTCGGCGCATTCGATGCTGATTATGTTTGGCACGATATGGCGCAGGTCTGGCAGACGCCAGAAGCCGGCGAGCAGGCGATCGCGCAGATGGCGAGCGCGCCGGCCGAGGCCCGGGTCGAGCGTTTTGAGAGCCTGGGCATGACCGCGGCGATCGCCCGAAAAGTGGTTGCCGGTACGAACCCGGACGTGGGCAGGGCGATCCTTGCGGTTTACAGATCGGCCGCGCAGCCGGTGATGCGAGATTTCGGAGCCGGTTTATCACGCGCCGCCGCGAAGCCCGGTCTGGCCGTGATCGCGACGGAAGATCATTATTGCGGCGGAGAGCCACTCGCTCGCCGCAGTGCCGAGCGCGCCGGCGCAGAGGTCGCTATCTTGAAGGGGGCGGGTCATTGGTGGATGTGCCAGCAGCCGAAGCTAGGTGCTGACGCTATCAACGCGTTCCTAGCAAAGCTGAACTAGGTAGCTTCGCTCGGCGGTAGTATCTCGTCTCGGTCCGATCAAACGCCGTTTCTCACCTGCAGCACAATTCGCCCCATCGCGGTCCGGTTCGCAACCAGGCTCATCGCCTCGCCGGCACGCTGCAGTGGAAGCACGCGGTCAACCCGAGGGTGGAGCTTGCTTTCGCCGACCCATGCCATGACGGCTTCCGCTGCGCGGGCCGCCTCGTCCGGATAGCGCTCCATCCAGGCGCCGACGAAGACGCCGACGACCGAATAGTTCTTGAGCAAAGGCAGATTCATGGCGAGCGACGGAACCTCGCCGCTGGTGAAGCCGATCGGGAGCAGCCGGCCGTTCCAGCCCATCAGTCTTGCAAGGATGGCGAAGTGCGCGCCGCCGACATTGTCGACGCAGACGTCGAGGCCTTTGTCTCCGGCAAGCGCCTTCACCCGTTCGCGCAGGTCTTCGCACGAATGGTCGATGGCCTCGGCGGCGCCGTGCGTGCGGACCATCGCTGCCTTCGCACCACTTCCCACGACGGCAATGACCCGCGCGCCGATCAGATGCGCGATCTCGACGCAGGCGAGGCCAACCCTGCCGGCGGCCCCCGTCACCAGCACCGTCTCACCGGCCTGCAGCCGCGCCCGCTCGATCAACGCGTACCAGGCCGTGAGATAGGCGTTCATCACAGTTGATCCCACGGTGAAATCGACATTGGCCGGCAGCAATGCAACGCTGCTCTCCTTGGCGACCATGCGCTCCGCAAATGCACCGAACCAGTTTCCGCAACTGACCCGATCGCCGGGTCGGAAGCGCGTGACGCGGTCGCCACAGGCCAGCACGATACCGGCGGCGTCCGTTCCCGGCACATAGGGAAGGGCGGGTCGCATCTGATAGCCGCCAGAGCTCATCAGATAGTCCATGTAGCTGACGGATGCGGCATGGACGTCGACGAGAACCTCGTTTGCCGCCGGGTGTGGTTCGGCGACCTCGGTGAATTCAAGCGCCTCGGTGCCTTTGAAGGCCTTGCACAGAATGGCGCGCATCTCAGCCTCCGCGGCGTGCTTCTGAAGCGGTGGAACCGCCGCCGCCGAATAAACGCGGCATCAGCATCGGAACGCGTCGGCGATAATGCTCGTAGCTCGCGCCGAACGCCGCAACGAGGTCGCGTTCCTCGAGCGTCACGCCGACAAGGATGTAGACGGTATTCATGATAGCAAACAGCAGATGCCCGGCCGTCATGTGCGGTGTTGCCCAGAAGGCGAGCAAGAGGCCCAGCATCAGCGGATGGCGCACCAGGCGATATAGCAGCGGCGTCTTGAACGCCTGCACACGATCGGTTGCGCCGCGCAGGGCATCGACGACCTGGCGTAACCCGAACAGTTCGAAATGGTCGATCTGGAATGTCGACGCCAGTGCGATCAGCCAGCCCATCCAGAACACCGCCGTGAGCATGGCGGCCGGCCAGCCCTCGACGTGCCAGATGGTCGGGGCGATCGGACGCCACTGCCAGAAGATCAGGATCAGCAGAAGGCTCGAGATCAACACGTAGGTGCTGCGCTCGCAGGACGTCGGGATGATGCGCGTCCACCAACGCTTGAACGCTGGACGGGCCATGACGCTGTGCTGGATCGCGAACAGGCCGAGCAGGATGGCGTCGATCAGGACGGCCTGCGCGCGTCCGCTGTCCGGTCCGGCGTCGATCGTCTTGGGAACCAGAAAATTCCCGACAAAGGCCGGCGTGTAGGCAAATGAAGCAGAGAAGATGAGATAGCTCACCAGGCCATAGAGCAGGGCGGCGGTGCGTCCGATCATGAGGTTTCTCCATAAGGTGACGGTGCGATGCCACCGCGCTATCATCACAGCGTCCCTTCAGCGTCCCCGGACCCCTTGGGTGTTCCGGACGCCATTACTGATGATTGCATCGCCATGGCTTCGTTCAGCGTCCGGACGCTCGGGTTTCCGGAGGTTCGGTGTGATGACCGCCCGTGCCCGTTGGCCCTGCGCAAGGGCCTTGCGATGCTGGTCTATCTGGCTGAAGCCAACGGGCCGGTCGGCCGCGATGCCATGGCGACCATGCTGTGGCCGGAAAGCCCGGCTGACGTGGTCAGGGCACGGCTGCGCCGGCTGCTGCACCGGCTTCAACAGGCCCTCGGTGATGTCCTGGTAACAGACCGATCCACGGTCCGGTTGTCGGCGGCGATCGATCTGGAGATCGATTCACGCCAGTTTGAAGAAGCCTGCGATCGCGGCGAGTTCGATCGCGCCTGCACGCTCTATCAGGCCGATTTCCTCGATGGCTTCTCGCCCGGCGACTGTCCGCAATTCGACGAGTGGGTATTCTTTCGCAAGGAGGCTTTGCGCGGCCGCGCGATCCAGGCGCTCGAGCGGGTGGCGCAGGAGAAGCACGCGGTGGGCGACTACGTCTCCGCCGCCGCGCATGCCGGCCGTCTGGTGGCGCTCGATCCGCTCAGCGAAATCTATGCCCGCCACCTCATTCGCAATCTCATCTTGGGCGGCGATCGGGCCGGGGCCGAGCGCCAGCTCAAGGCGCTGACGCAGCGTTTACGCGACGAGCTCGACGTGGCGCCCGAAGTCGAGACCAGTGCGCTGCTTGAGGCTGTCACCGCGGCAGCGCCTCCGCCGACGCGATATGTCAGCGGCGGCGTGCATCTCGCGTTCCAGACCTATGGCAATGGGCGTACCGACGTTCTGATGCTGCCCGGCTTCGTATCCCATGTCGAACGGGTCTGGGAGGACCAAAGGAGCCGGGCCTTCCTGGCCTCGCTCGCGGAGATGGGTCGGCTCGTCCTGTTCGATCGCCGCGGCGTCGGCCTGTCCGATCGGGTCGGGTTCAGCCCGAGCGTGGAGGCAACGGCCCAGGACATCCGCACCGTGCTTGATGCTTCAGGCTCACGCCGGGTCGTGCTGTTCGGTGCATCCGAAGGCGGACCGGCCTGCATCCGGTTCGCGGCGGATTATCCTGCGCGCGTCGCCGGGCTGATCCTGTTCGCCTCGCTCGCGAAGGGAAGCGCTGCACCCGACTATCCCCACGCGTTGAGCGCCGATCAGTATGCGGCGTGGCTGCAGCAACTCGTCTCGGCCTGGGGAGGGCCGGCCGGTATCGAGACCTTCGCGCCGAGCCTTGCCGGCGATGCCAAAGCGAGAGCCTGGTGGGCCGGCCTGCTTCGTGCGGCCTCGAGCCCGGGCGCGATCAAAGGCGTGCTGGAGGCGCTGCGCGATACGGATGTGCGGCATCTGTTGGGGCGGATTACCGTTCCGACGCTCGTGCTCCACCGCCGCGGCGACCGCGCCGTTCGCATCGGCGCCGGCAGGCATCTCGCCGACCACATCCCGCGGGCGCGATTCATCGAGCTCGACGGCGACGATCACTTTGCCTTCGCCGGCGACCAGCGGGCAGTGCTTGATCGCGTCAGGCGGTTCGTCGGCGATCTCACGGGGTGAACGTTGTCGGATCGTCGATCATCTTTGAGGAGTCTGCGATGAAAGTGCGCTGTTGCATCGTCGGCGGCGGGCCGGCCGGCATGATGCTCGGATATCTCTTGGGACGCGCCGGCATCGATGTCGTGGTGCTGGAAAAGCATGCCGATTTCTTTCGCGATTTTCGCGGTGACACCGTGCATCCCTCCACGCTGCAGGTGATGGATGAGCTCGGGCTGATCGACGGAGTCCTGAAACTGCCGCATCAGCGACTGCAGCGTATGGAGGGAAAGTTCGGCGACGAAACGGTAAGGATCGCCGATCTCAGCCGGCTCAGCGTGAAGTATCCCTTCATTGCCTTCATGCCGCAGTGGGATTTTCTCAATTTCCTGCGCGAGGCGGGCAAGCGGTTCATCTCGCTGAAAGTGATGATGTCGACGGAGGCAATCGATCTCCTGCGTGACGGCGAGCGCGTCACCGGCGTCAAGGCGAGGACACCCGATGGCGTGATCGACATCGAGGCGGATCTGACAATTGCCTGCGACGGCCGACATTCACTGGTGCGCGAGCGCGCGGGCCTCGCGATCGAGGAAATCGGCGCACCGATGGACGTGCTGTGGTTTCGCGCCGGCAAGCGGGCGGGCGACAACGAAAGCCTGTTTGCCCGCGTCGACCCCGGCAAGATGATGGTGACCTTCGACCGCGGCGACTACTGGCAATGTGCCTTCGTCATTCCCAAGGGAGAGTACGAGGCCGTGAAGGCGAGAGGCTTGCCGGCGCTGCTCGAAGACGTTGGGCGGATGGCGCCGATCCTCAAACCTGGATTGTCAGAGGTGAAGAGCTGGGACGACGTGAAGCTGCTGACGGTTGCAATCAACCGGCTGAAGCGCTGGACACTCCCGGGGCTGCTGTGCATCGGCGACGCCGCGCACGCGATGTCGCCAATGGGCGGCGTCGGCGTCAACCTTGCGGTGCAGGATGCGGTGGCGACCGCGAACCTCTTGGCGGCGAAGCTTGAGCATGGGTGTCCATCGGAAGACGAGCTCGACGCCGTCCGCCGGCGCCGCGAATTCCCAGTGAAGATGACGCAGCGCATGCAAGTGATCGCGCAAGATACCATCGTCAGCGCCGCGCTCCGGCCCGGCAATCAGCCGCTGAGGCCGCCGCTGGTCATGCGGCTGGTCACCGCTATTCCGTGGTTACAGGGAATCACCGCGCGATTTGTGGGGGTGGGCGTGCGGCCTGAACATGTGCAGTCGCCGATCCAACCGTAACGCGACGATGCGAGTGCAGGGGCTTCTGCTTGCAAGCAAAACCCAACAAAAAGCCCCGGACGATGCCGGGGCTTTAAGCTGCTGAGGTTTGTCAGGTTGGCCAGGATCAGTACCTGGCGACCACCGGACCGCCGAAGCGATAGCTGATACCGCCACGCACCGTGTGAAATACCGGATCATGTTCGTACGTGAAGCCGGGGAACGAGAAGGTAGAGTTGTTCCGGAAGGTGCCGAAATCGGTATATCGATACTCAAGACGGGCCGACCAGTTCGGCGTGAAGCCGTATTCCCAGCCTGCGCCGACGGTCCAGCCCGTGCGGGTGGTGGAGACGGTCTCAAACAGAGTGTTCGCGAACACGTAGGTGTGGTCCATATCCGCCCAGGCCGCACCGCCGGTCACGTAGAGCAGCGAATTGTTGAAGGCTACGCCGAGGCGACCGCGGATAGAGGCCTGAGCATCGATCCGAAAGTCCGTGCCGTTGAGGTTTGCCAAGCGATAACCGCCCTTGATGTCGGCGCCTTCAACGTCGCCTTCAAGACCGAAAACGAACTGACCGACCTGCCAGTTGTAGCCAATGTGACCACCGCCGACGAAACCATCAGCGTTGAAGTCGCGAATGAAGCCAGTGGGCAGGCCCGTTGCAGTGACGAACTCACGGGTGCTGTTGTCACCCCAGGCGTAACCGACCTGTGCACCGATGTAGAAGCCAGTCCAGTTGTAGACCGCAGCGATGGGCGCGGGGGCCTTGGTGTACGGCCGGGCTGCCAAATCCGCGGCCGAGGCACTAGCAGTGCCGATGACTAAAGCGGCTGCGGAGAGAGCGATTTTTTTCATGATTTTCCCCAATAGATACAAGCCAAGCGAGCAATCGATGTTCTTGCAACATAACCAAAGAGTCGCCGGATAGCTGTCACCTGCATGCCACAGCGTCAGACTTTGAACATCGCGAGGCCAAAAAGGTGAGATGCATGAGCCACTCTGCAGAGGCACGCAAGTTACTCCCCACAGATGTGGCGGTGCTATGTGACCGCCAGTTGTGGGCATGCGGTAATATCATACAAATGTGAGGCGGCGGACGTCATGGATTGCTCGCAAATGTAGCAAGCGGGTGACAGCCAGCAGGCGAGAATCCCCGTAAGATTGGGCATCAATTTGGGAATTAGGTGTCTAATTCTGTCGGATAGAGGGGCTTAAGTAATATGAAGAAACTGGCATTCGCAGCCGTTGCCTTGATCGCCAGCACGTTTGGCGCATCGGCTGCGGATCTGGCGGCTCGTCCTTACACGAAGGCTCCGCCGGTCGTTGCAGCGGTTTACAACTGGGGTGGCTTCTACATCGGCGGTCACGTCGGTGGCTCCTGGACCAACCAGGAATGGGTGAACACCGCGAATGTCGGCACCGGTTTTGGCGATCTCAGCCCCGGTCAAGGCTTCCGTCAACGTGGAACCGGCGTGTTCGGCGGTGGCCACCTTGGCTACAATTGGCAGGCTGGCCAGTTCGTCTTCGGTCTTGAAGGCACGATCTCCGGTATGGATAACAGCGGCACCGTGCTCAACACGGTGTTTGGTGCTGGCCGGGACGACGTATTCAGCTGGCGTTCCGACTGGCTCGCGACCGTTGTCGGCCGCGCTGGTATCGCCGTGCAGAACAACTTGTTCTACGTCCGCGGCGGTTGGGCTGGCGTGAATAACCGCCTGTCGGTCTCCGATACTGTCCCGGCCTTCGTAGGCAACGGTTCGGACACGCAGTGGCACAACGGCTGGGTCGTGGGCGCCGGCTGGGAATACGGCATTACCGCGAACTGGATCGTCGGCCTCGAGTACAATTACGCGGCTTTCGAGACCAAGAGCTATCAGCTCCGTGGCACTGCTGGTCCCGCTGCCACCTATGCCTTCGACGTGAAGCCGCGCGACATTCAGTGGGCCGTCGTCCGCCTGAGCTACAAGTTCGGTGCTCCGGTCGTCGCGAAGTACTGATCGTTCTGGAATCTCCTGAGGGAACAGCCCCGGCGAAGGCCGGGGCTTTTTCTTTGCGCATTCGACAAGGCGCTATGGCGTGTCGGCCGTCTCAGCCCATGATCGAATAGCCGCCGTCGACGGGAATCGCCGTACCCGTGAGGAAGTCCGAGGCTGACGAGGCGAGGAATACGGCGATGCCGGCAAAATCGTCGATGGCGCCCCAGCGCGCCGCGGGCGTGCGGGCCAGCACGCGCTCATGCAGGCCGCCGATCTCCTGACGCGCGCGCTTGGTGAGGTCGGTATCGATCCAGCCCGGCAGCACGGCGTTGGCCTGGATGTTATCGGCTGCCCAGGCGCAGGCGCAGGAACGCGTAAACTGCACGATGCCGCCCTTGCTGGCCGCATAGGCCGGCGTGAAGCTGGCGCCGAAGATCGACATCATCGATCCGATATTGATGATCTTGCCGCCGCCCGCGGCCTTCATGGCAGGATAGACCGCCTGCGAACACAGGAAGGCGCTGGTGAGATTGGTCTGGATCACGCTGTTCCATTCGGCGATGTCGAGCGCATGCGGCGGCTTGCGGATGTTGATGCCGGCATTGTTGACGAGGATGTCGATCCGGCCGAGCTCGCCGGCAACCTGGCTCGCCATGGCCGCGACCGCCGCCTTGTCGGTGACGTCGGCGGCCACCGCAATCGCCCTTGCGCCCGCCTGCACGAGCTCGGCGACGGCCGCGGCCGACTTGGCTTCGTTGCGCCCGACGATTGCAACCGCCGCGCCAGCCTGCGCGAGGCCGCGGGCCATGCCGAGCCCGATGCCACCATTGCCGCCGGTGACGATCGCGACCTTGCCGCTGAGATCGAAGGGTCTTGCTGTCATTTGTCCTGCCTCCTTGAAGTGTCAGACCTCATCCTGAGGAGCGCGTCTTCGCGCGTCTCGAAGGACGAGTGGCACCAGTGGGGCCTCGTGGTTCGAGACGGCGCTAAAGCACCTCCTCACCATGAGGGTCTGATGGTTTACTACAAACCTAGCGGTTGCCTTGCCAGATCAGGATCAGGCCGACGGCGCCGAGCACCGCGCCATATCCCGCCCATTGCAGCTGGTTGATCATGAAGCTCGAACGTGGCCAGGCGATCGCGCCGGTGCCCTGACCGATCCACAACAGACCGATCGCAAGCGCCAGAAAGCCGATGATCGAAAGCGATCTGGCCATGGCTTCCTCCCTTGTTGCCGCCCTCACAGGAACGTCGTCTTCGGACCACCGCGGGAAACCGTTGCCGACGGCGGCCGTAGCTTCCGATCGAATAGAAAGCCGGCCGGCTTCGCAAGGCCGGAAATTCCGCTGCGTTGCATCCTCAAAGGGGACATCATGAACCGCCGAACGGTCGGTCTCAGGCTCGGATTTGCCGTCGCGCTCGTCCTGGTCGTCATGCTCGCCTATGCGTCGTGGCCGCGGGCGGCGGATCTGCGAGGCTTCGCGCCGGCCGCGATCGCACGGTTGGAGACCGCGATGTGTCGCGGACGCAGTTCGGCTTCTCACCGCTCGACAGCCTGCGAATCGCCTAGGCGGCGGCACGGGCCGCAAAGGCGTTTCAGCCGACCCGGTCGAGCGAGGCGGCCGACGCAGCGCTGCCGCCGCTTGTGACTTATTACCGCCTGCTGGCTGCCGCCACTCCCGGTGGCTTCGATGTCGAAGAGGCGGTGCGCCTTGAGCTCGACTGGTGGCAGGCGCGGCGTGAAGCCTTCGACCCGGAGCGGTACGGTGTGAGGGTCGCCCGCGGCGCCGCGATCACCTATGGCAAGCGGCCGGACGAGCCGTCACTCCTGATCTCGGGAATCGGCCGCGCCGAGGCGATGGCCTACCGCGACGCGTGCGGGCAGGCGATGACGGATCAGGACTGGTCCGAGATCGAGTGCCGGCTGCGCCGTGCGTACTAGTCGCCAAAGGAGGCGGTGGCAGGAGGCTGAGGGGCGCCATCAGGAGCCGTCGACGCCAAGCAACAAAAAAAGCCCCGGACGATGCCGGGGCTTTGATTTCCGATTTCGAAGAGATCAGTACCGGGCGGCCACCGGAGGACCACCCCAGTTGAAGCGGTAGACCAGCGAGGTGCTGATGGTCTGCGTCCAAGGCTTGAATGTCACAGCAGTGCCGGTCAGACCGCCACCGTTGGCAGGCGTGAACGTCCCGGGCAGGGTAGTCCGATCATAGAAGGCAGAACGGTACTCTGTCTTCATGAACCAGCCGGGAGCTGTGATGCCAAAAATGTCCAGATTGTTCTCGACGCCGCCGCCAATAAACCATCCATTCCGATCGAAGGAGGGCGTGGTGTAGATACCAGCGCCACCGCCAAAGATAGTGGATTGGGTAGTACCCGACCAATGGGAGCCCGAGTAGCCACCATTAACGTAAGACAACACATTGGGAGCCACCAGATAGCCCAGTCGCACACCGCCGGCATAGCTCGTCTCAAGCTTCATACGGCCTTCGGTCCCGAAAAATGGATCACTGAGGGAGCCGCGAATGTCGCCGAACTGTGCGTCACCGAAAATGCCGGCCACCCACCGACCGCCGAACTGCCAATCATAGCCGGCACCGACCGTTCCGAACCAGCCACTGCCGCCAAGCCGCTGATCGCGGGTGATAGCTACGCCACCGGGGAAGGTGTTCACGTTGCTGTCAGCGTTCCAGAGACCGCCGCCGCCGCCGCCGAAGATGTAAAACCCGGTCCAATTATAGGTCGGCGCGACCGCGACCGGAGCCTTGGTGTAGGGACGTGCGCCAAGATCTGCGGCCGAGGCCGATCCGGTGAACGCCGCCAGCGCGGTCAGAGCGAACAGCACCTTTTTCATTTTCAAATTCCTCACCTAAGTGCCCCAGTTAGACCCCTCTAACGGGGTGCGCGAGCGCCGATTCCCAAAATCCAG
This sequence comes from Bradyrhizobium sp. CB3481, assembly GCF_029714305.1. Taxonomy (NCBI): domain Bacteria; kingdom Pseudomonadati; phylum Pseudomonadota; class Alphaproteobacteria; order Hyphomicrobiales; family Nitrobacteraceae; genus Bradyrhizobium; species Bradyrhizobium sp. CB3481. The sequence goes on along the minus strand of NZ_CP121647.1, from coordinate 4,398,614 downwards.
TAAGGCGACTATACGCAGTTCCGGGGAAAATGCTGTTGCGGGGGAAGCACAGCTACCGGAAAACGAAAGTCGGAGAATTGCCCGGAAAGCGGGCAAGTTCAGGCGATTTCAGACCAAAAAAGCCCGAAATCGCCCCAAAAAAGGCTGTTGCGGTAAAATCAAACGTCCAGCAGCTCGTCGCTGGCGAATTCCGCCTTGTCGGAGATGAAGGCGAATCTGGCCTCCGCCTTGGTTCCCATCAGCCGCTCGACAGAATCGGCCGTGCCTTCGCGGTCGTCGGCCAATAGCACCACCTTCAGCATGGTGCGCTTGGCCGGGTCCATGGTGGTTTCCTTGAGCTGGGCCGGCATCATCTCGCCAAGACCTTTGAAGCGATTCACCTCGACCTTGGCGTTGGCGTTGAACTCGCTCTTCAAGAGCGCGTCCTTGTGTGCATCGTTGCGGGCATAGACCGACTTGCTGCCATGGGTCAGCTTGTAGAGCGGCGGCACCGCCAGATAGAGATGGCCTTCATCGATCAGCCGCGGCGTCTGGCGATAGAAGAACGTGATCAGCAGTGAGGCGATGTGCGCGCCGTCGACGTCGGCGTCCGTCATGATGATGATGCGCGAATAGCGCAGATCCTCTTCGCGATAATGCGCGCCGGTGCCACAGCCGATCGCCAGCATGAGGTCTGAGAGCTGCGCGTTCTGCGTCAGCTTGTCCTTGCCGGCGGAGGCGACGTTGAGGATTTTTCCGCGTAGTGGCAGCACGGCCTGGGTCTTGCGGTCGCGCGCCTGCTTGGCGCTGCCGCCGGCCGAGTCGCCTTCGACGATGAAGAGTTCGGAGCCTTCCTGAGCGCTGTTGGTGCAGTCGGAGAGCTTGCCGGGCAGGCGCAGCTTCTTCACGGCGGTCTTGCGGGAGATTTCCTTTTCGGCGCGGCGGCGCAGCCGCTCGTCGGCGCGCTCGATGACGAAGTCGAGCAGCTTGTTGGCCTGCAGCGGATTGCCCGACAGCCAGTGATCGAACGGGTCTTTGATTGCCTGTTCGACGATCTTCTGCGCTTCGGCGGTCGCAAGACGATCCTTGGTCTGGCCCTGGAATTCAGGCTCGCGGACGAACACCGAGAGCATCACCGCGGCGCCGACCATGACGTCTTCCGACGTGACCGGCGCGGCGCGCTTGCCCTGGCCGATGCGTTCGGCGTGGTCCTTCAGGCCGCGCAGCATGGCGCTGCGCAGGCCGGATTCATGCGTCCCGCCGTCGGGCGTCGGCACGGTGTTGCAATAGGAGGAGAGGAAGCCATCGGCATCCGCCGTCCACGCAATAGCCCATTCGCAGGCGCCATGGGCGCCGTTGCGCCCGGACTTGCCGGAGAAGATGTCCGGATGCACCAGCGTGTCGGCGTGAATCGCGGCGGCGAGATAATCCTTCAGGCCGCCGGGGAAGTGGAAGCTGTCCTCGGCGGGCACATCCTCGATGCCTTTGAGCAGCGCGGGATCGCAGCGCCAGCGGATCTCGACGCCGCCGAACAGATAGGCTTTCGAGCGCGTCATCTTGAACAGGCGCTGCGGCTTGAAGGCGGCCTTGGCGCCGAAGATGTCGGTATCCGGCTTGAAGCGGATGCGGGTGCCGCGGCGGTTATTGATCTTGCCGAGGTCTTCCAGCTTGCCCTTGGGATGGCCGCGCTCAAAACTCATCCGGTAGAGCTTTTGGCTGCGCGCGACCTCGACCTCGAGTCGCGAGGAGAGGGCGTTGACGACGGAGACGCCGACGCCGTGCAGGCCGCCTGAGGTCTCATAGACCTTGGAGTCGAACTTGCCGCCGGAGTGCAGCGTGCACATGATGACTTCGAGCGCCGACTTCTTCGGAAATTTCGGATGCGGATCGACCGGGATGCCGCGGCCGTTGTCGGTAACGGTTAGAAAGCCGTCGGCGGTCAGCTCGACCTCGATGAAGGAGGCATGCCCGGCCAGCGCCTCGTCCATCGCGTTGTCGATGACCTCGGCAAACAGATGGTGCAGCGCCTTTTCATCGGTTCCGCCGATATACATGCCGGGACGGCGCCGTACCGGCTCCAATCCCTCCAGCACCTCAATGTCGGCCGCGGTGTAGCCGGCCTCGGCGCTACTCGCCCGCGCGGCGGCCTTCGGCGCCGCCCGCCCCTTCGATTCCGCGAACAGGTCCGGCTTTGATTTTGCAGCTGATTTCAATGGTTTGGACATGGCTCTTTAGATGTTGCGCGCGAGGTCGCGCCAGCGAATCGGTCGCTCTGACTATGCCACGGATGGCCTCAAAAGGTGACGATGGGCAAGAGCGCCTTTCCGGCCTTTGACACCGGGTTGCGAGCCCTCTATCAGGCCTGCGCTGCGCTGAACAGATGACCGCAATGCGGCCGGCCAGGACCCGAAGACATCAGCGTTTTTGCCGCCGCCGAGGCCGCCGATGGTATTGGAAGGGGATCACGGGCCGTGCCAGCCTTTGTGACTTGAAGTCACGCAAGTGGCTGGCTTAGCTGTTGTGAGCCTTGAATCAGCTAAAAATTCAACGGCGTCAACAGGGCGGGGAAGGCACTTCGGACATGCAAGATTTTGCGCGCACTCTGGCTGATTTCGTGCGCGACAATCAGGCTTGGGCCGCCCCGATCGTCCTGGTCCTGGCATTCGGCGAGTCGCTGGCCTTCATCTCGCTGCTGGTGCCGGCCTGGGGCGCGCTGGTCGCGATCGGCGCGCTGATCGGCGTCAGCGGCATCAGCTTCTGGCCGGTGTGGCTCGCCGGCGGCATTGGGGCTGCGCTCGGCGACTGGGTCTCCTATTGGTTCGGCTACCGCTACAAGGAGCACGTCGCCGAGATGTGGCCGCTGTCGCGCTATCCCGAGATCCTGCCGCGCGGCGAGGAATTCGTGAAGAAATGGGGTGTCCCCTCGATCTTCATCGGCCGTTTCTTCGGGCCGCTGCGCGCCTCGGTGCCGCTCGCTGCCGGCATTTTCGAGATGTCCTACTGGCCGTTCCAGATCGCCAACTTCGTCTCGGCGCTGATCTGGTCGGCCGTGCTGCTCTTGGTCGGCGACGTCATGGGCAAGCTTGCCGAATGGCTGTGGCGGGCGGTGTAGGGCAGGCATCGATCGCAAGGCAGGGCACGGTGTGTCGCTCGCACACCTTCTGCGGGAAAGATGAAATGTTCTCTATCGGCGCGAGACGACGGTAATTTCGCGATGTTAGCTGAGTGACCGGTAGCAACCCGGGGCTTCCGCAACATGATCGAGCGCATCTACTCAGCCTTGCTGCCTTTGCTGGTTTCGTCGACCTTCGTCGCTACTAACGCCGCTGACACGACAAGTGCAGAACTGGGGCCCGTTTGGGTCGACCCAGGCTGGCGCCGAACAGTCGCCCGCTATGCGGTGACGTTCGACGAGGAGGGGTTAAGCACCACGGTCTTCGACTTCGAAATCCAGGCACTCAATGAAAAAGGTGCCCAGGACATCGCGCAGCAGATCACGTTATACAACAGTTATTTCGACGAGCTGCTTTCCAGCGAACTTGCAACCGTCAAAGCGGACGGCCGCATCATAGCGGTCGACGAGCGTGCCATCCGCGATCAGCCCGTATCGGCGGACTCTTCCTCACCTTATTTTGACGAAACGCGGCAGAGGATCATCGCCTATCCACACGTCGCGCCCGGCGACAAGGTTAGAGGGCGGCTGACAAGGCAAAGCGTCCGAAGTTTGCAGGCGAGTTTGCTCGCTATTGGATCCAGCCTGCGGATCAGCCTCCCGAGACGATCGAATTGACCCTTGATGGCCCTGCCGTCAAACCGCTGCGCATCGCTGGGCATAATGTCGATCATGCCGAAGAGAGGGTAGGCGGCAGGATCATTCATCGCGTCCGCCTCAAGCAGCAGACACCGAAGCCGCGTCAAATCGATGGTGGCAGATTCGACGATGCCCGGCGGTTCGAAGTCAGCACGTTTGCGGACTATGCCGCCTTTGCTTCCATGCTGAATGCCCGCAATGCGCCGATGGCGCGGCCTGACGAGACCTTGCACAAGCTCTCGGCCGAAATCGTTGGCGATGCCACCAACTCCCGCCTCAAGGTTGAGCGCATCCACAATTGGGTGGCGCGGAATATCCGCTATGTCGGCATCGGATTCGACGATGGCGGCTGGACATCGCAGCCGGCGTCGGCGGTGCTCGCCGCGCGCTACGGCGACTGCAAGGCGCATGCGACGATCCTCAAGGCTCTGCTCGCCGCGCAGGGGATCGAAGCCGATCTGGTCGCCGTGAATGTAGGCATGCAGTACACGCTGACGGAAGTCGCCACTCCAAATTTCGACCACGCGATCGTCTACGTGCCCGCGATCGATCAGTATCTCGACCCTACGGCATCGCTCCAGGCCTACGGCGCGCTGCCGTTTCGCCTAAGCGGCAAGCCGGTGCTGAACATCGATAGAGGTACGCTGGCCCGCATCCCGGTTTCGGCGCCGGAGCTTTTTACGTTGGCGACAGATACGCAGTACGAGCTTGCAAGCGATGGAACGAGGCAGGCCCGTTCGATTCTGTCCGGCACCGGTCTGGGCGCCACGCTGGGACGCGCCATCGCGCAAGAGCTGGAGACCGTCGATCGGCAGAACACGGCGCGGAAACTGATCGAGCAGGCGGCACTGAAGGGCACCGGCGACTACAGCTTTCCGAACCCGCGTGAGCTGTCCGACAGCTATGCCATCACCGCGACCTTTCGCATCAGCTCCCGCGTCGAACTCGATGAACGCCGGACCGTCCGGCTGCTGCCCCTGACCGATCCTCGGCCCTCGGCACTATTCCTGAGCACAGGGGGAGCAACCGACCGGCCATTCCATTGCCGTTCGTTGGAATACCGCGAGACAAGCGCGCTAACGATTCCTGAGGAAACCAATTTCGACCAAAAGCCGCCGTCCGTCAGATATCACAAAAATCTCAGTGGCAACACGGCATATGGGGCGGTCAATGGTAGCATCGAAGTGACCGCAGCCGCCGTGATCGAGGGCCGGACCGTGCGTTCCACCGCCCTGGTGCGCTTGACGTTCGATGCGCCGGTCTGTCCGGCCGAATTCGGCGCGGCCATCAAGTCAGGCTTCGACGCCTTCGGCGAGTTCAGGCATGGCCCGATTGGCCTGACGCCAAAATCGCCCACCCATGTCTGGGAAGGCAGCGCCAAGTATGATGAAGGCGTGAGGGCGTATCTTGCAAACAACTACAAGCTGGCAATGACGCGGCTCAAGCCATTTGCCGAAACCGGAAACGCCAAGGCCCAATCCTATGTGGGCGCCATGTATGTTTCGGGCAATGGCGTTGAGCACAACTACGCCGAGGCGATCCGCTGGTTTCTGATGGCTGGGGAGCAGGGCGACGCCTTCAGCCAATCGCATCTGGGCTATGCGTACGAAAGGGGCTTCGGTGCCGCGCGCGACGACAAGGCCGCAGTTCATTGGTACGTCAAAGCGGCCGAGCAGGGCGACGCCTACGGCCAAGCGCGGCTAGCGGGCATGTACCGGGACGGCCGTGGCGTTCCCCAAGACTTCCAGCAGGCGGCAAAATGGTTTTCGAAGGCCGCCGACCAGGACTATTCGTGGGCGCAGATGAACCTTGGACTGCTCTATCTCAAAGGACAGGGCGTCGCACAGGACGAGGGCAAGGGTATCGCCTTGATCAGGAAAGCCGCCGAGCGGAATGATCGTGACGCTCAATACAATCTTGGTTGGGCCTACGAGAGCGGCACCGGCGTGGCAAGGGACACGGTGGAGGCCATCAAGTGGTATAGCAAGGCTTCCAATCTCGGCCACGCACAAGCCCACGCCCATCTGGCAGGGTTGACGGAGGGCGTTTCGTTCTGGGGCGCTCTGTTCCGGCACGTCGGGCTATCCAGGCGGTAATGACGCTTAATGCGAATCATTATCATCTTCCGCGCCGCTTCGGCTAAGGGCGTCGTACCGTTCGACCGCTTGCCCCCACCGTGGTCACGAGAGGGAATAAGCGATCGGCAGAAGTGTTAAGTCCCACGATTGTTCATCTTCGCTTTGCCGCCCCGAAGCCGTCATCGCGCGATTGTAGAAACGCTGCCAGTGAGAGCGGCAAGCGGACCAGGGGTAAGCAAAGACGCAGGTGGATTCCGCAATTGCTTCATCGTCTCAACTGGGAGGACATCATCATGGAATTGACTCGTCGTCACGCACTCGCCGGGGCCGCGGCGCTCGCCGCCACGCCGCTGTTGCCACATGCGCCGGCCAAGGCCGCCGCGCCAGCCGCGGACAAGCAGGCGCCGAGCTTCTATCGCTACAAGGTCGGTGACGCCCAGGTGACGGCGATCTCCGATGGCGTCAACAATTTCGCGCTGCCCGACACCTTCGTGCTCAATGTCAAAAAGGACGAGGTCAACGCAGCGCTGGAAAAAGCCTTCATGCCGAAGGACAAGATGTCGATCCAGTTCGCGCCGCTCGTCATCAACACGGGCGGCAAGCTCGTGGTCGTCGACACCGGCAACGGCGCCGCCGCGTTTGCGTCGAGCAAGGGCAATGTCGGGCAGTTCGGCGCCAACATGGTCGCCGCAGGCTTCGATCCCAATGCGGTCGACATGGTTGTGATCTCGCACTTCCACGGCGATCACATCAACGGCCTTCTAACCGCCGACAACAAGCCGGCATTCCCCAAGGCCGAGGTGCTGGTGCCGGCCGTGGAGTGGAAATATTTCATGGACGACGGCGAGATGAGCCGTGCGCCGGAAGGGCGGATGCAGACCGTGTTCAAGAACGCCCGCCGCGTGTTCGAGGCTGGCTTGAACAAGAAGGTCACGCCCTATGAATGGGGCAAGGAGGTCGCGCCCGGACTGACGGCGATGGAGACCATCGGCCACACGCCGGGCCACACCTCCTACGTTCTCGCCTCCGGCTCAGACAAAGTGTTCATCCAGTCCGACGTCACCAACCTGCCGGCGCTGTTCGTCACCCATCCGGGCTGGCACCTGATGTTCGACCAGGATCCGGCGCTGGCGGAAAAGACCCGCCGACGGGTCTACGACATGCTGGTGGCCGACAAGATGCGGGTGCAGGGCTTCCACTATCCGTTCCCCGCCAACGGCTTCGTCGAGAAGGACGGCAATGGTTACCGGCTGATCCCGGCGCCGTGGAATCCGGTGATTTGAGCTGAAGGTGTCATTCCGGGACGCTCGCAAGGCGAGCGAACCCGGAATCCAGAGATTGTAGCTCCGGGTTCGATGCTGTGCATCGCCCCGGAATGACGATGCAATCTCTTGACGCCAGGCGGGCGCGGCCTTATAGCCGCGCCCATGATCAACGCTTTGACCATGTCCGCCGCTCGCCGCCGCCGCACACTCGCGGTTCGGGCGGTCGTCTGCGTTTGAGATCATCGCCCCTGCCGCCGGATCGGATTCCGCGGCTTCTCCTTCTTCCAGAAAACGCGGTCTGAACTGGCGGCTCCTACGTCAAGCAGGAGTTTGAGATGTATACGCCGCCACCGTTCAAGTCCGACCGCGCCGCGAGCCTCGGGTTCGCGGAAGCGCGCGGCTTTGGCCTTGCCTGCGCGTGGGACGGCGACAAGCCGGTCGCCTCGCCGCTGCCGTTTTATCTGACCTCGGCCAATGACGGCACGCCGCGCGTGGCGTTTCACGTCGCCCGTCACAATCCGCTGGTAAAGCTTGCGAACGGCACGACCTCCTGGCTGCTGGCCGTTACCGGCGCGGACGCCTATGTATCGCCAGACTGGTACGTCTCGCCGGACCAGGTGCCGACCTGGCTCTATCAGTCGGTGCACCTGACCGGCCCGGTGCGGACGATGTCTGACGATGAACTCGCCGCGCAGATCGAGGCGCTCAGCGCCAAGTTCGAGGCGCGGCTGTTGCCGAAGAAGCCGTGGTTGTCATCGAAGATGACAGCCGGACGGCTGGAGGCGATGAAGAAAGCGATCGTGGGCCTTGAGATGACGGTTGAAGAGGTCGAGGGCAGCTTCAAGCTGAATCAGCACAAATCCGAGACCGACTATGTGGCGGTTGCGGGGTCGCTTGCCGAGCAGACCGACGCCGGCGCCAAACAGATCGCCCATTTGATGAGAGAGGCACGGCCGCAAGCCTTTGCCGACGAAACCAACCAGTTCGAAAGGACCGTGCCATGACCATCACCGACAGCCATGAGCCGAAGACCGTGGACGCCGCAGCCAAGCCCGCCGTGTTCGTCGACGGCGCGTCCGGAACGACGGGGCTCGGCATTGCCGAGCGCCTTCGGCAGCAGAACGACGTCGTCGTCAAAAGCATTGCCGAGGACAAGCGCAAGGATGCCGGCGCCAAGCGCGCGCTGATGGAGGAGGTCGATCTCGTCATCCTCTGCCTGCCTGACGATGCGGCGAAAGAAACGGTTGCCCTCATCGACAGCATGGGCGCCTCGGCGCCGAAGGTGCTCGACGCCTCGACGGCGTTCCGCGTTGCAAGTGACTGGGCCTACGGCTTTCCAGAACTCGCGCCTGACCAGGCCGACAAGATCCGCGCGGCGCGAAAAGTCTCCAATCCCGGCTGCTACCCGACCGGAGGCATTGCGCTGCTGCGGCCGCTGGTCGATGCCAGCTTGCTGCCTGCGGACTATCCTGTCACCATCAATGCGGTGAGCGGCTATTCGGGTGGCGGTAAGTCGATGATCGCGAGCTACGAGGACGGCAGCGCGCCGTCGTTCGAGCTCTATGGCCTCGGCTTCGAGCACAAGCATCTGCCGGAGACGCAGCTCTACTCGAAGCTGACGCGGCGGCCGATCTTCGTGCCGTCGGTCGGCAATTACCGGCAGGGCATGCTGGTCTCGGTGCCGCTGCATCTCGATACGCTGAATGGCAAGCCCGGCGCCGCCGACCTGCACGCCGCGCTGGCGAAGCGCTACGCAGGAAGCACCTATGTCTCGGTCATGCCGCTGGAGAATGCGGCAACCAAGGCTGGGCGGCTCGAGCCGGAGGCGTTGAACGAAACCAACAAGCTCGAGCTTTACGTCTTTGCCAGCGAAAAACATCGCCAAGCCGTGCTGGTTGCGCGGCTCGACAATCTCGGCAAGGGCGCGTCGGGCGCAGCCGTGCAGAACATGCGGCTGATGCTGGGCTTGGCCGACCAATAACGGGAACGCGCAATGAGCTCGAAGAAGAAGATCGGCATTCTCGGCGCCTCCGGCTACACCGGAGCCGACGCGGTGCGCCTCCTGGCACGGCATCCGAATGCCGAGATCACGGCAGTGACCGCCAACACCCATGCCGGCAAGACCATGAGCGATGTGTTTCCGCATTTCTTCATGCTCGACCTGCCGAAGCTTGTGGAATGGGAAAAGGTCGACTGGACGAGCCTCGACGCGGTGTTCTGCGGACTGCCGCACGGCACCACGCAGGAGATCATTGCCGCGCTCCTCAAGGCCAATCCGCGGATCAAGATTCTCGACATGTCCGCCGATTTCCGGCTGCGCAACAAGGAGACCTATGCGCAATGGTACGGCCATGAGCACCGGGCGCTCGAACTGCAGGGTGAGGCGGTCTACGGCCTGACCGAGTTCTATCGGGAGAAGATTGCGTCCGCGCGGCTGGTCGCCTGTCCCGGCTGCTATCCGACGGCGGTGCTGCTCGCGCTGGTGCCGCTGGCGAAGGCAAAACTGATCGACGTCCACGACATTGTCATCGACGCCAAGTCGGGCGTCACCGGCGCCGGCCGCGGGCTGAAGCAGAACACGCTGTTCAGCGAGGCGGGCGAGGGGCTGTCACCCTATTCGGTCGGCACCCACCGGCACGCGCCCGAGATCGAGCAGGAGATTGGCGTCGCGGCCGGGGCGCCGGTGACGGTGAACTTCACGCCGCATCTGATCCCGATGGCGCGCGGCGAGCTGTGCACGTCCTATGTAAAACTCGCCGGCGGCGCGACGCCGGACGATCTGCGCGCGGCGCTGGAGAATGCCTACGCGAACGAGCCGTTCGTGCATGTCGCCAAAAAGGGTGTGCTGCCGCAGACACAGAACGTGCGCGGCTCGAACTACGTCCAGATCGGCGTTATCGCCGACCGCATCAGGAACCGGGCGATCGTGATTTCCACGCTCGACAATCTGGTGAAGGGTTCGGCCGGGCAGGCGGTCCAGAACATGAACCTGATGTTCGGCCTGCCCGAGACGGCGGGGCTGGAGCAGATCGCGCTGTTCCCGTGATGTGAGGTGCTACGGTGGACGAAGCGACGCTGCAATTCTACCGCGACAACGCTGATGCCTATGCGCAGCGCGAGATCACCTCGCGTCATGCCCGGCTGACCGCGTTTCTGGCGTTGCTGCCGCCGGGCGCGGCCATTCTCGAACTTGGATGCGGCGCTGGCGGCGATACCGCGGAAATGCTGGCGCGCGGGTTCGATGTCCGCGCGACCGACGGATCGCCGGAAATGGCCGCGGTGGCCGCCAAGCGCCTCGGCCGTCCGATCGAGACGCTCTTGTTCCACGAACTCGATGAAGCCGAGGCGTATGACGGCGTCTGGGCCAATGCCTGCCTGCTGCATGTTCCCCGCGATCAGCTTGCGTCCGTGCTATCGCTGATCCGGCGCGCATTGAAACCGGGCGGCGTGTTCTATGCCAGCTACAAGGAAGGCGAGGCGGGCGGACGCGACACGCTCGATCGCTACTACAACTATCCCTCGCAGGACTGGCTGCGTGCCACCTACGCCGAAGCGGGGAGCTGGAGCTCGCTGTCGATGGAGCGCGGTGAGGTGAGGGGATTCGACGACAAGATGGCACAGATGCTGTTCGTCGTTGCACGCAAGGACGATTGACGCGGTTTCGAAGCGATCAGGCTGCCCGAATATTGCCAATTTGTGACGGGGAATTCCCGGAAAGATGTGACTGACGCGCTACAGCATTCAGGTGCGAATCCAGTAGAACCATTGCCCAAGTACCGGCAGCGCGTTGCGTCGGGAACGCACTGGGAATGCCGTTAATGCAAATGAAGAAGTTTCTGCTGGCCACCGCGCTCGTTGGCCTCTCACCCGTCCCGACACTCGCTGCAGACCTCGCCGCCCGCCCTTACACAAAAGCTCCTGCACTGGCTGCGGTCTATGACTGGACCGGCTTCTACATCGGCGTCAACGCCGGCGTCGGCATCGGCCGCGATCGCTTCCAGCACGATTGGCTCGGCACGGGTTCGGTCAATTCTTTCTACGTCTCGCCGCAGGGCGGCTTCGGCGGCGGCCAGGTCGGCTACAACTGGCAGACCGGATCGGTGTTCGGACCGATCGTCTTCGGCGTCGAGGCGGACATTCAGGGTGCGGGCCTCAGCGATGATCGCACGACGTTCAACGAGGTCGGTGTCTTGCGAAACTACAGCCAGAAGCTGGATTGGTTCGGGACCGCGCGTGGTCGCGTCGGCATCGCGAATGGTCCGGTGCTGAGCTATTTCACTGCCGGTTTCGCCTACGCCAATGTCAAGACCAACGCGAGCGCGTCGTTCGGCGGCATCACCAACACCTTCTCGAACGAGCGCACGGCGGGCGGCTGGGTGATCGGCAGCGGCGTCGAAGCCGCGCTGGGCGGTAACTGGACCGGCAAGATCGAGTATCTTTACCTCAACCTGGGCAACAGGAGCGACCTTGCCACGCTAGGCGCGACCACGCCGATCCAGACCGAACTGCGCGAGAACATCTTCCGGGTCGGTCTGAACTACCGGATCGGCGGCAGGCCTTATGCGCCGGTCGCTGCCGCCAACTGGGCCGGCTTCTACCTCGGTGGCAATTTCGGCTCCGGCACCGGGCGGGATCGCAGCGCATTGAGCCTTCCTACAGTGCCGATCGTCCAGACCTTCAACCTTGCGCCCGACGGCCTCAATGGCGGTATCCAGGCCGGCTACAACTGGCAGGCGGCCAATTGGGTGTTCGGCCTGGAGGCCGATATCCAGGGCAGCACCCAGCAGGACAACAAGACCTGCATTCTCGCCTGCACGCCCGGGCTTACGGTCGCCTACGATGCGACCCTGCCATGGTTCGGCACGGTGCGCGGCCGCCTCGGCTATTCGGTCGGATCCACCCTGTTCTACGCGACAGGCGGTCTCGCCTATGGCAGCGTCAAGACCAAGATCAACACGACCTCTTTTGTCGGCCCGGTCACGCAATCGTTCGAGCATACCAAGACCGGCTGGACCGCGGGTGCGGGTATCGAAACGCCGTTCACGCTGCTCGGATTGCTGGGCCCGAATTGGACCACCAAGAGCGAGTATCTGTACGTCGACCTCGGCTCTAGTTCGGACAACTTCGTTCTGGGGGCCGCTCCGGCAACGGCGACTCGTTCGGTCACCGAGCACGTCTTCCGCACCGGCATCAACTACCACTTCAATTCGCCCGTCGTGGCGAAGTACTGAGGGCCGCTTCAAAGCAGCCGATGAAAAACCCCGGAGCCTGGCTCCGGGGTTTTTGCTTTGGTCTGGCCGATGAAGGACCTTTTCAAACCACCTTGAAGATCGCCAGCGCCAGCACGGCTTGGGCGAAGAAGCCGACGGTGAAGGCCAGCGTGCGGAACACCGGCAGGCCGAGGGTGTAGAAGATCAGGTGCGCGACGCGAGCCCAGAAATACACGGCGCATGCATAGACGGTCCATTTGGTGGAATAGTCGAGGTCGTTCAGGATCAGGACCAGCGGCGCGAAGATGATCAAATTCTCGATCGCGTTGTCGTGGGCGAACATCAGCCGCGTCGCCCATTCGGCATGCGGCTTGTCGTTGCGCGAGGGGTTGGCCATGGCGCCGGAGAGGCCGCGGACCTGACAGCGATTGATGATGTAGGGGATCCACAACAGCCCGGTCAAAATCACGGTCAGAGTCAGCCAGAACAATTCACGCGTCATGCTCTCCCCCTCAACTGAGTTCAAATCCCGGCGTGGGATGTCAGGTGGTTCTACTGCGTCACGTTCGAACCCTTATCCTGAGGAGCCCGCGGAGCGAGCGTCTCGAGGGATGTAGGCCAGAGACGGGCCTCATGGATTCGAGACGCGCTTCGCGCTCCTCACCATGAGGGGCTTACGACGCGATCGGACTATAACCAACTGCGCGTGGCGGCGCTATGCGCGGACCTTGACGTAGCTGCCGGGGGCGTCCTCGATCGGCGGCAGCTCCGTGGAGCCGACCGCGCGCGCGGGCACGCGCTCGGCATCGAGGCTCTCCAGCCATTGCAGCCAGTCGGGCCACCACGAGCCCTTGTGCTCGGTGGCGTGCTTCATCCAGTCGGCGAGCGAGACGTCCTTGATCTTGTCGTTGGTCCAGTACTGGTACTTGCCGGCCGCCGGCGGGTTCACCACGCCGGCGATATGGCCTGATCCGGACAGCACATATTTGACCGGGCCGCCGAAGAACTGCGAGCCGTAGAGCACCGAATCGGCCGGCGCGATGTGGTCTTCCTTGGTCGCCAGATTGTAGACGGGCACCTTGACCTTCGAGAGGTCGAGCAGGGTGTTGTCGAGCACCATGCTGCCGGAGGTGAGGCGGTTCTCCAGGTAGCAGTTGCGCAGGTAATAGGAATGATTGGCCGCCGGCATCCGCGTGGCGTCGGAATTCCAGTGCAACAGGTCGAAGGCGGAGGGCGGCTGGCCCTTCAAATAGTTGCTGACGACATACGACCAGATCAGGTCGTTGGAGCGCAGCATGTTGAAGGCCATCGCCATCTTGCTGCCTTCGAGCACGCCCCGCGCCTCCATCTCGCGCTCCAGCGTCGAGATCTGGTCCTCGTCGACGAACACGAGCAAATCGCCGGCATGGGTGAAGTCGACTTGCGCCGCAAAGAACGTCGCCGACGTCACGCGCTGGCGCCGCTTCTCGGCGAGCCAGGCCAGCGTCGAGGCGAGCAGGGTGCCGCCGACGCAATAGCCGGCGGTATGGACCTTCATCTCGCCCGTCACCTTTTCGATGACGTCCATCGCGGTGAGCGGGCCTTCCTTCATGTAGTCGTCGAAGGTCTTCTTGCCGAGTTCCTTGTCGGGATTGACCCAGGAGATCACGAACACCGTGATGCCCTGATCCACGCACCACTTGATGTAGGATTTTTCCGGCTTGAGATCGAGAATGTAAAACTTGTTGATCCAGGGCGGCACGATCAAAAGCGGCGTGCGCAGCACCGTCTCCGTGGCCGGCGTATACTGGATGAGCTGCATCAAATCGTTCTGGAAGATCACCTTGCCCGGCGTCGTCGCCATGTTGACGCCGACGACGAGGTTCGACGGGTCGGACTGGCGGATACGCAGCGTGCCGCGGCCGGCCTCGATATCCTCGGCCAGCATCTTCATGCCGCGAACCAGGTTGCTTCCGTTGGAGGCCAGCGTCTCGCGCAGCACCTCCGGATTGGTGAAGACAAAATTCGACGGCGCGATCGCATTGGTGATCTGCTGCACGTAGAACTCGGCCTTCTTGCGCGTGTGCGGATCGATGCCTTCGGCGTTCTTGACCAGCTCATTCGCCCACTGCGTGGTCAGTAGATAGAGCTGAAGAATGAAATCGAAAAACTGATTCGATTTCCACTCCGGATCCTTGAAGCGCTTGTCGCGCGGCGACGGCTCGATCGCGGGCTGGGCCGCTTCGCCGGCCATGCGGCGCGCCGCCGATCCCCAGAGATCGAGATAGGCCTTGCCCATCTTGGTCTGCAATTCCGCGGCACGCTCCTTGTCGGAGAACCAGTATTCAGCGACTGCGGAGAATGTCTTGACGACTTCACCGATCTCGCTGGGTGGCTTGTCCTTTGGTTCCCCGTCCTCGCGCGGCTTGAGATAGGCCGCGAGCGCTTGGCCGGTCGATTCCATCGCTTTCGCGATGTTCATGGCGAAGGCTTCGGCGTTGAATGTCTTCGGCGCTTGGGTTTCGGTGCTGACGTCACTCATAACAGGGACACTATAACTTCATTTTGCGTTCGTCACCGCGCGGATTGATGCAAGGGATTTTTGCGTTAACCACCCTGTTGCACTGCGATAAAGTTTGCGTGTTCAGACACATTGCAGCCGCACCGCCTCTATTTGCTTTGGCTCTAATCGTTTCGGGCGACAATGGTTTGAACAGTCACAGCGAAATCAACGCGCGGGACGATTTGACGTTGCAAAGCTCATACCAGCGTATCCATATGGTGCCGGGATACGCAGTGGGTGGCGTTCAGTAGTTGGGGAATTCGGGACGGATGCCGGTAAGCCGGATCATAAGGCTGTGGCCGATAGTGGCGCTGTGCGCGACAACGATCGCGCTTGGCGGCTGCTCGACCCAGATTGCCGATATGCCGGCGCTTGGCCTGCCGGCGGACGCGCCCGAACGTCCGAAGGAAGCCGGTGGCTATTTACCGGTCCATGATCTGCCGCCGGAACGTACCGAGGAAGCGATGAAGCCGGCCGAACTGGCTAAAATCCAGGCAGAATTAACGGCTGCCCGGGACCGCCAGGCGGCCGCGGCGAACCCTGCCGCCGCGGCAAAGCCGGCCAAGAAGTGAGAAAGTCATCACCTTAACGCGCTTGCTGGCATTGGCGGGCCACCTCGGAATCAGGCCCTTGGGCGGGCTTGAAAACACTATAAAAACTGGCGCTGCCGCCCTCCCGTGGTAAAAAGAACCCAATTCAACCGTATTGCGGGCCCAGAGCCTTAAGACCTCGTGCCTGAATTCGCTCTAAATCATTGATTAAGCGCGATTTCTGACGAAACCGCTGAATCGGTTTCGTTGCCTCACGAGAGTTCCTCGATTCTGTCCTGCCGGTTGTCGGAGCAAGGGTCCCATGGAAGATTTTTACCGCATCCGCCGTCTGCCGCCTTACGTGTTTGAGAAGGTCAACCAGGCCAAGGCGGCCGCGCGCAATGCCGGGGCCGACATCATCGACATGGGCATGGGCAATCCGGACCTGCCGACGCCAACCCATGTGCTCGAGAAGCTGAAGGAAACGCTGGGCAAGCCACGGACCGACCGCTACTCGGCCTCGCGCGGCATCAACGGCCTGCGCAAGGCACAGGCCGCCTATTACGGACGCCGTTTTGGCGTGAAGCTCAATCCCGACACCCAGATCGTCGCGACGCTCGGCTCGAAGGAAGGCTTTGCCAACGTCGCGCAGGCGATCACCGCGCCTGGCGACGTCGTGCTGTGTCCGAACCCAAGCTATCCGATTCATGCTTTTGGTTTTCTTATGGCTGGCGGCGTGATCCGCTCGGTGCCGTCGGAACCGACGCCGCAGTTTTTCGAGGCGGTGGAACGCGCGATCATCCATTCGATCCCGAAGCCGATCGCGCTGATCGTCTGCTATCCCTCGAACCCGACAGCCTACGTCGCCGAGCTTGATTTCTATAAAGACCTCGTGGCGTTCGCCAAGAAGCACGAGATATTCATCCTGTCCGATCTGGCTTATGCCGAGGTCTATTTCGACGATAACAATCCGCCGCCCTCGGTGCTGCAGGTTCCCGGTGCGATCGATGTCACCGTCGAGTTCACCTCGATGTCGAAGACCTTCTCGATGGCCGGCTGGCGCATGGGCTTTGCCGTCGGCAATGAGCGGATCATCGCCGCTCTGGCGCGTGTGAAATCCTATCTCGACTACGGCGCGTTCACCCCGATCCAGGTGGCGGCGACCGCGGCGCTGAACGGGCCGGACGATTGCATCAAGGAAATGCGCGACACCTACCGCAGGCGGCGCGACGCGCTGGTCGAATCGTTCGGCCGGGCAGGGTGGGAGATCCCGCCGCCGCAGGCCTCGATGTTCGCCTGGGCGCCGCTGCCGAAAGCCTTCGAGAGTGTCGGCAGCATGCAGTTCGCGACCCTGATGGTGGAGAAGTCAGGCGTGGTGGTTTCGCCCGGCGTCGCCTTCGGCGAGCATGGCGAGGGCTATGTCCGCATCGCCATGGTGGAAAACGAGCAGCGTATCCGCCAGGCGGCGCGCGGGGTGCGGCGCTTCCTTGAAAGCGGCATTGAAACGTTGCACAACGTGGTTCCTCTCGCCAACCGGCGCTAATTCCTTTCTATTGCAGGTTCTCTCATCCATGGTCGCACCCCTGAGAGTGGGTATCGCGGGGCTCGGCACCGTTGGTGCCGAAGTCGTCCGCCTCATCGAAGAGCAGTCGCGAACGCTGTCGGAACGCAGCGGGCGTGGCGTGCGCGTCGTTGCCGTCACCGCGCGCTCGAAAGCGAAGAAGCGTTCGGTCGACCTCAACGGCGTCGACTGGGCCAAGAGCCCGCTCGATCTGGCCGGCGATCCCAACGTCGATTGCTTCGTCGAACTGATGGGCGGCTCCGGCGAGCCGGCGCTATCGGCGATCGAGGCGGCACTGAAGGCCGGCAAGTCTGTGGTGACGGCCAACAAGGCGCTGATCGCCAAGCACGGCGTGCGGCTGGCGAAGGCTGCCGAGAAGCATGGCGGCGCGTTTAACTATGAGGCGGCGGTCGGCGCGGCGATTCCCGTCATCAAGACGCTGCGCGAGGGCCTCGCCGGCACCGGCGTCCACCGCGTCTACGGCATCCTCAACGGCACCTGCAATTACATCCTGACCCGGATGGAGCAGGAGGGCCTGTCGTTCGCTGAATGCCTCAAGGATGCGCAGCGGCTCGGCTATGCCGAGGCCAATCCGTCCTTCGACGTCGACGGCCACGACACCGCGCAGAAGCTGGCGATCCTGGCCAGCCTCGCCTTTGGCACCAAGGTGGCGCAGAGCGCGGTCTATGTCGAAGGCATCTCCTCGATCGCGCCGGAAGATCTTCGCGCAGCCGAAGAGCTTGGCTATCGCGTCAAGCTGCTGGGCGTTGCCGTGCGTACCGCCAAGGGCATCGAGCAGCGCGTGCATCCGACCATGGTGCCGAAATCATCTTCGATCGCGCAGGTGATGGGCGTCACCAACGCGGTGACCATCGACGGCGAGGGCATTCCGCCGATCACGCTGGTAGGACCCGGCGCCGGCGGGGCTGCAACGGCGTCCGCCGTGGTCGCCGATATCGCCGACGTGGCGCGCGGCATTCGCGCCAAACCGTTCGGACGCCCCGTGGAGCGGCTGCGCGAGACCACCAAGGCGCCGATGGAGCGGCATGAGGGCGGCTATTACATCCGCCTGATGGCGCGTGACCTCGCCGGCACCGCCGCGACCATCGCCAAGCGCCTTGCCGAACAGAAGATCTCGCTGGAATCGATCGTGCAGCGCCATCCCGAAGGCGTCGACTTGAACGGTGCCGCGAAGAAGGCCGCGCCGGTTCCGGTCATCCTGATCACCTATGCCACCTCGGAGGACGCGGTCTATCGCGCGTTGGAGAAGGTTCAGCGCGACAAGGTGATCAGCGGCCGGCCGCAGGTGATACGAATCGAGAAGAACTGACGCAGGATCCGAACGGATCGCGCGCCAAAGCATTGATTGCGGGCTACAAAGTCCGTGCAAGTTTACAAGGAGTGAGCGATGTCGACCCATATTTCCGTTCCGCCGCAATTGCTGCTTGAGCGCATCCTGACGCTTGAAATCGTGCGGGTAACGGAACGTGCAGCGGTTTCGGCCGCGCGCTTGCGCGGCCATGGCCAGGAGAAAGCGGCAGACCAGGCCGCGGTCGATGCGATGCGCCGCGAGCTCAACAAGCTGCCGATCGAAGGCACCATCGTGATCGGCGAGGGCGAGCGCGACGAGGCGCCGATGCTGTTCATCGGCGAGAAGGTCGGGCTGAACGCCGGGCCCCAAGTCGATATCGCCGTCGACCCGCTGGAAGGCACCACGCTGTGCGCCAAGAACATGCCGGGCGCGATCGCGACCATGGCGATGGCCGATGGCGGCACGCTGCTGCACGCGCCCGACGTCTACATGGAAAAGCTTGCGATCGGTCCGGGCTACGACAAAGGCGTCGTCGAGCTTGATGCATCGCCCGCCGACAATGTCCGCCGTCTCGCCAAGGCCAAGGGCGTCGAGCCCGGTGCGATCACCGTGCTGGTGCTGGATCGTCCGCGTCACGCCGACATCATCGCCAGCATCCGCTCGACCGGCGCTGCGGTGCGGCTGATCACCGACGGCGACGTCGCCGGCGTGATCCATTGTGCCGATCCGGATAACACCGGCGTCGACATGTATATCGGCACCGGCGGTGCGCCGGAGGGCGTGCTGGCGGCGGCGGCGCTGCGCTGCATCGGCGGCCAGATGCAGTGCCGGCTGATCCTCGACAGCGATGAGAAGCGCGCGCGCGCACACAAGATGGGCGTGACCGATCCGAAAATGATCTACGGCATCGAGGACATGGTGCGCGGCGACTGCCTGTTCGCCGCGACCGGCGTCACGACCGGCTCGCTGCTGTCAGGCGTCAAGTTCCGCAAGGATGGCGTGATCGAGACCGAAACGGTGGTGATGCGCTCCGTCACCGGCACGGTGCGCTACATCAAGGCCGAGCATAGGCAGCTGGATAAATTCCATCTCGACTAATGCACCGTCATTCCGGGGCGCGAAGCGAACTATGATGCGCAATTGCGCATCTGAGAATCTCGAGATTCCGGGTTCGATGCTACGCATCGCCCCGGAATGACGGAGTAGAAAAATAAGAACAAGAGGAGGCGCGCATGTCCGACGTATCAGCGGTGAAAGCACTCGTGTTCGACGTGTTCGGCACCGTCGTCGACTGGCGCACCAGCCTCATCAACGATTTTACGGAGTGGTCGAAGACCTCCGGCATCAAGGCCGACTGGACCGCTTTGGTCGACGGCTGGCGCGCGGTTTACACCGCCTCGATGGACAAGGTGCGCAAGCATCCCGAACGCGGCTATCAGATCCTCGACACGCTGCACCGGCGCTCGCTGGAAAAGCTGGTCGCCGATTTCTCGATCAAGGGACTGAGCGAGGCCGATCTGCATCACCTCACCATGGGCTGGCACCGCCTGCATCCGTGGCCGGACAGCGTGCCGGGGCTGACGCGGCTGAAAAAGAAGTACATCATCTCGCCACTCTCCAACGGCAACGTCGCGCTATTGACCAACATGGCGAAGTTCGCAGGCCTGCCGTGGGACCTCGTCATGTCCGCGGAATTGTTCGAGCACTACAAGCCCGATCCCGAAACCTATCTCGGCGCCGCCAAATTGCTGTGCCTGCCGCCGGAGCAGGTGATGATGGTCGCTGCCCACAACCACGATCTGAAGGCCGCACAGAAGCTCGGCCTCAAGACCGCCTTCGTCGCGCGCCCGACCGAATACGGACCGCACCAGAAATATGATTTCGAGGCCAAGGGCGACTGGGACATCGTCGCCAAGGATTTTGGCGCGATTGCCGAGCGGATGGGGTGCTAGGGCTTACGTCGCCCCGGCCTGAATCACCCCAAACCAGCCAAGGCCCTTGTAGGTCTCGTAGCCAGGCGTGGCGTGGAACGCGACCATATTCCCGGAACGGTCCTGATAGAAGCCGGAGCGCCTGCCTTCGAGCTGCAGCGAGATGCGTTCGCTGAGCAGGCCCTGGCCGTCGGAGGCCGCGATCACCCTGAAATTTGAATCGACCAGCAGCACGCGGGCCTTGTCGGCGGCGCCGACGCGCACGCCCTGGACGATGGCGCGGGCCTGCGGCTCCCAATCGAAATGGATCGCCAGCACACCGGTCGGTTTGCCGTGCGCCTTGCCGCCTTCACGAACGCTGGCACAGTAAGTCACGACTTGGGCATTGCCGAGCAAGGGCTGGCATTCGACGTCGCCCACCGCGTAATCGTCGCCGGAGCGCAGGGCCCGCGCGGCGCGAAACCACTTGGTCTGCGCCACGTTCTGGCCGATCACGCCGAACCGGTCGGCGCGGCCGTTGGCCAGCACGTTGCCGTTGAGATCGCAGAGCCAGAGATCGAGATAGACGGTATAGGCGCCGAGGATCACGGCCATCCGTTCCGACACATGGCTGACGGTGGCCGCATCAGGCGCCGCCGCGCAATCGATCACAGCCGAGTCGGTGGCCCACCAGCGCACGTCGCAGGTGCGCTCATAGAGGTTGCGGTCGATCAGCTCGATGGCATTCAGCGACAGATCCACCATGCGCTCGCCGCGCGAGCGGTCGGCCATCTGCGCGATCGAGTTCATCAGATTGCCGGTGCGGTTGGTGAGCTGGCTTTCGAGCTCGCGGGCGATGGTCTCGACCTGCTGGCCGACATTGCGCACTTCCTGTGCCACGACCGCAAACCCGGCGCCTTGCGCGCCGGCGCGCGAGCTTTCGATCAGCGCGTTCAGCGCCAGCATCTTCATCTGGTTGGTGATTTTCTGGATTGACTTGGTCTTCTCGCAGGCGACCTGGTTGACCTCGGCGGTCAGCCGCGCGATCAGCGCGGAAACGTCGGCTTCATCCTCGGCGCTCGCCGGCTTGGCGTTCAGCTTCGAAATCGGTGCGGTCTGGGAGCGAAGCGCGACGGACATTGGCGGGAATTCCTCAGTCTTTGTGCGGTTGCCGGTCTTCTGGCGGATCGGCAGGGACTCAAGGCGAACGTGCCTGTTTCTTTGTCGGGGATCATGGCTAACGATTGGTTTATGTTCCGGCGGCCTCAGGGTAGTTTTACCCGATCGCGTTGCACGTTCTTTGTGCAAGTTGTTTTTGACGGCAGGATTCCGGCTGGCCGTCGTTCCCGGTGATTGCGTTTGCTGAGCGCGCACTTTGCCCCTATGTCTCGAAGGTATCATGACGCCCGCATCCGCTTTGCCCGTTGAACTGCCGCCGGCCTTTCTGGGCGTGCAGCGTTCGGCAACCGGCAAGTTGTGGCGCGACCGGCTCGACGCGCGGGGAGCGGCGCGGGCACTGGCGATCACCCAGCGTTACCAGTTGCCGGAGATGCTGGCGCGGGTGCTGGCGGGCCGCGACGTCGGAATCGACGAGGTCGAGGACTACCTCGATCCGACCATCCGCAAGCTGATGCCCGATCCCCACACCGTGACGCAGATGGAGACAGCGGCGGGGCGGATCGCGGATGCCGCCCAGCGCGGCGAGAAGGTCGCCATCTTCGGTGATTACGATGTCGACGGCGCGACCTCGGCGGCGCTGCTCGCCTGGCATTTGCGCCATTGCGGGCTCGATCCGCTGATTCACATCCCTGACCGCATCTTTGAGGGCTACGGTCCCAACACCGAGGCGGTGCGGGCACTCGCCGGCAGAGGCGCGACGTTACTGGTAACCGTCGATTGCGGCACCACCAGCCTTGAGCCGCTGGCGGAGGCCCGCAAGCTCGGCATGGCGGTCGTCGTCATCGACCATCACCAGTGCGGGGAGGCGCTGCCGGAGGTCGACGCGCTGGTGAATCCGAACCGTCCCGACGATCTCTCCGGCCTCGGCCATCTCGCCGCCGTCGGCCTCGTCCTGATCACGCTGGTCGCGGTGAACCGGGAACTGCGCGGGCGCGGCTTCTGGAACGCGGAGCGGCC
This sequence comes from Bradyrhizobium sp. CB3481, assembly GCF_029714305.1. Taxonomy (NCBI): domain Bacteria; kingdom Pseudomonadati; phylum Pseudomonadota; class Alphaproteobacteria; order Hyphomicrobiales; family Nitrobacteraceae; genus Bradyrhizobium; species Bradyrhizobium sp. CB3481. The sequence goes on along the minus strand of NZ_CP121647.1, from coordinate 4,376,280 downwards.
GGAGCCGGATCTGCTCGGAATGCTGCACCATGTGGCCCTCGGAACCGTGGCCGACGTCGCGCCGCTGACCGGGCTGAACCGCGCCTTCGTCGCCAAAGGCCTGATCGCGATGCGCCGCCGCGACCATGTCGGACACACCGCACTGATGGACGTGGCGCGGCTCAACGGGCCGCCGGAAGCCTGGCATCTCGGCTTCATGCTGGGGCCGCGCATCAATGCCGGCGGCCGGATCGGGCGGGCCGATCTCGGCGTGCGGCTGCTGCTGGAAGGCGACGTGTCGGAAGCGGCGCGGATCGCAGCCGAACTCGACCGGCTCAACAGCGAGCGACGCATCATCGAGCAGGCGGCCGAAGCGCAGGCGGAGGCCGAGGCGCTGGCTTCGCTTGGATTGGAAGACAAGGGCGCTGTCATCGTGACGGCCGCCGAAGGCTGGCATCCCGGCATCGTTGGCCTCGTCGCCTCGCGGCTGAAGGAGAAATTCGCGCGGCCTGCCTTCGCCATTGCGCTGGAGCCGGGCGGCATCGGCACCGGTTCGGGCCGCTCGATCTCCGGCGTCGATCTCGGCAAGGCCGTGCGCGAGGCGGTCAAGGAGCGCATCCTCATGAAGGGCGGCGGCCATGCCATGGCGGCCGGCATCACGCTGCGGAAGGAGAAGCTCGCCGAATTCCGTGCCTTCATGGAGAGCGTGCTGGCCGAAGACGTTGCCAATTCCCGGCACGAGAACGAGCTGTTCATCGACGGCGCCGTCAGCGCGCGCAGCGTGACCGTGGAATTCGCCAACATGCTGAACCGTGCCGGGCCGTTCGGGTCGGCCAATCCGGAGCCGGTGATCGCGCTGCCGGCGCATCAGCTCGTCTATGCCGACGAAGTGGGGCAGGCGCATCTGCGCGTGCGCTTCAAGGCCGGCGACGGCGCCATCGTCAACGGCATCGCGTTCCGTGCGATCGGGCAGAAGCTCGGCCATGCGCTGACGCAGAATCGTGGCCAGCCCCTGCATGTCGCCGGATCGCTCGCCGTCGATCGTTTCCAGGGCGCGGAACGCGTGCAGCTGCGCGTAGTCGACGTCGCGGTGCCGGATCCCGGGCCGGCCGTGATCCGCTAGATCAAGAGACGTCTCAATCAACAAACACAAAAACGGGAGTGGAAATGACGGGGCAGGTTCAGGGCAAGGTCGCGCTGGTGACGGGCGGCGCGTCCGGCATCGGCGAGGCAGTCTGCGAATTGCTGGCACGCGAGGGCGCATCGGTGGCCGTGACCGACGTCGATGACCTCAGAGGCCCGGAGGTTGTCGCGCGCATCAAGAATGCGGGCGGCGAAGCGAGCTTCTGGCATCACGATGTCACCAGCGAGGAACGCTGGATCGAGGTCGTGGCCGAGGTCATGAAGCGCTATGGCCGGCTCGACGTGCTCGTCTCGAACGCCGGCATCGGCATTTCGGTGCCGACGATCACCGAGATGTCGCTCGCCGACTGGCGGCGGCAGACCGCGATCAACCTCGACGGTGTGTTCCTGTCGGTGAAGCATTGCCTGCCGCCGATGCGCAAGACCGGCGGCGGCTCCGTCATCATGATGTCGTCACTGGCCGGCCTGCGCGGCGCGGCTGGGCTTTCCGGATACTCCGCGACCAAGGGAGGTGTCCGGTTGTTCGCGAAGGCGATTGCAATGGAATGCGCCACGTTCGGTGATGGCATCCGGGTCAATTCGGTGCATCCCGGCATCATCGACACGCCGATCTGGGGCAAGATCCCGGCGGGGGCCACGGGCAGCGGACAGAACGCGCCGATCGATCCCGGGGAGCGCGCCAGACTGGGAACGCCGCTCGGCCGCGCCGGTCACGCCGAGGAGATCGCCCAAGGCGTGCTCTATCTGGCGTCCGATGCCTCGCGCTACGTGACAGGGACGGAGCTCGTGATCGATGGCGGGATGTTTGCGGGCGCGGTGGCGCGGAGATAGCGTCTCAGCCGTCATTGCGAGCGAAGTGAAGCAATCCATATCTCGGCTTGGGGATAGATGGATTGCTTCGTCGCTACGCTCCTCGCAATGACGGTGGTGGACTACCCGCCCTGCCTCAAGCGTGCCAGCACCTTCAGCCCGCCATATCCGTCAGCGGGCAACAGCCCCATCTTGCTCTGATAATCCCTGACCGCCTTCATCGTGTCGTTGCCGACGCGGCCATCGGTGCCGCCGGTGTCGAAGCCGGCCTTGGTCAGCCGGGTCTGCATTTCCTGCACTTCGGCGAGCGTCAGCGCGCGCTCTGAACCGGGGAAGGGCTGGATGAAGGGCGGTGCGCCCAAAATGCGGTCGCCGAGATGGCAGATCGCGAGCGCATAGTTCATCGAGGGGTTATAGCTTTTGACCGAATAGAAATTGGGGCCGAGCAGGAACGACGGGCCGCCGGCGACCGGCACCCACATCTGCGCGGACGCATTCGGTTGCGGGAACGGCTTGCCGTCGGCGCGCGTGACGCCGGCGCTGGCCCAAGCGGCGTAGGTCCGGCTGCCGCTCGCAGCGCCGCCGGATGTGCGGACCTCATAGCCCCAATGTTCGCCGCGGTGATACTTGCCGCGGTTGAGCAGGAAGCGCGCGCTGGACCCGAGCGCATCGTCCGGCTTGCCGAACGGCGAGACGCGGCCGTCCTTGTCATAGTCCATGCCAACATTGAGCCAGACTTCCGGCATCCATTGCGTGTGGCCCATCGCGCCGGCCCAGGATCCCCGCATTTCCTCCGGCGTGCCCCAGCCACGGTCGACGATTTTGAGCGCGTTGATCAGCTCGGTTTCCCAATAGGCGCGGCGGCGCGGCTCGTTCCAGGCGAGCGCGGCGAGAGCCGGAAAAACCGGGCGCATATGGTTCTGCTGCACCAGGGGATCGCCATAGGCCGATTCAACGCCCCACAGCGCCAGCAACGTGCCGCGCTCGACGCCAAAGTCCTGCTCGATCCGGGCGAATAGCGCCTCGTGCTTTTTCAGCGCCTCGCGGCCGTTGATGATGCGCCAGTCCGAGACGCGGCGGTTGATGTATTGCCAGATCTGCTCGTGGAATTCCGGCTGCTTCTGCATCTGCCGGAACACGGTCATGTCGGGCTCGATGCGGCCCATCACCCGTGTCCAGGTCGCGTCCGAAATACCTTTTGCCAGCGCACGCGGGCGGAAATTGTTGCGCCACTCATCGAAGCCGGGCGGGGCGGCAAACGCGGATGGCGCGGCGAACATTGCGCCTGCGGCGAGACCGGCTTGCAACACGGCGCGGCGGGTGGGGGCTGTCCTGGAAGCAGGCTTGGAATCAGGCTGTTTCATGCCGGCAGTCTAGCGGCGCGGCGGCCCCGAGCCAAAAGCCTTGACGTCGCGGGAACCGGCATTTTGCCGCGGTTTTGCCGCCGCTCCCGGCCATGGACGGGGTGTGATCGCCTCTTATAATGATCCGGAGCAACGACAACGAAGGCGAGGAAACATGTCGCACGCCCGCAAGGAATATCGAGACTTTATGTCGCTGACGCCGGACGCCTACGAGGCCGTGCTGGCGCTCAGCCAGGTCGCGGGCAAGGTGGGCATGGACAAGCAACTGCTCGAGCTGATCAAGCTGCGTGCCTCGCAGATCAACGGCTGCGCGTTCTGTGTTCAGTATCACATCCTGGAGGGCGAGAAGCTCGGGGTATCAGCTGATAAGCTCAATCTCGTGGTGGTCTGGCGCGAGGCGCTGCAGTTCACTGCGCGAGAGCGGGCGGCGCTGGCGTGGACGGAAGCACTGACGCTGCTCAGCGCGGGCGTTAGCGACGAGGTCTATGCGGAAGCGAGCGCGGAATTTTCCGAGAAGGAGCTCGCCTACCTCACGTCGGCCGTGGCGTCGATCAATGTCTGGAACAGGTTCGGTGCTGCCTTCCGCTGGACACCGCCCGCGCGAAAAACAGCGGTGGGCGCGGCAGCCTCGTAGAAATCGGGGGCGTGGACTCAGCTAGGACCAAACCGCTAGCTAGCCGCCAGTTCCCTTCTGCGCATGATTCGTTGACGTCCGCCGCTGGGGAAGACACTGACGGTGTCGCGGATTGGGCCGCAATGACGGCGACGACGAGACAAGGTTTGCAATGACGCCCAAGTCCTGGATCGGCCGGCTCGGCGCACCGCTCATCGCGCTGGTTTTGACGGCCGTGCTGTCGGCTTCGCCGACGCACGCGGTCGAGGACGCGCCCAAGGTGAGCGTGGTGTCCTTTGGCCTTTTCGGCGATCAAGGGGTGTTTAGACGCGAGGCGACCGGCGCAGCACAGGTCGTTGCGGATCGTTTCGGGAGCGGCCCAGTCAACGTGCAATACAATTCGAAGAAAGGCGGACGCGCAACGATCGAGGCCCTGGCCATGTCGTTGCAAGTGGCAGCCAATGGGATGGACGCCGAGAACGACATTCTGTTCTTGATACTGACCTCGCATGGCTCCCGCGACGGTCTTGCAGTCAAAGCGGGACGATTAACGCAAACGCTCACGCCCTCCAATCTCGCCGACATGTTGGCGCGGACGAGCGTGCGACACAAGGTCGTAGTCATTTCGGCCTGCTATTCCGGCGTCTTTATCCCTCGTCTCGCCAACCCCGATGTCCTGGTCATCACGGCGGCAGATGCCGACCATCCATCGTTCGGCTGCGAGGACAAGGCCAAGTGGACCTATTTCGGCGATGCCTTTTTCAACGTTGCGCTCCGGCGAGCTAGAAGCTTGAAGGAAGCCTTTGTTGTTGCGCGGGCACTCGTCCGGAAACGAGAACTGCGCGAGCGCTTCGAGCCGTCGAATCCCCTGATGGCAGGCGGCGCAAACGTGCAGCCATTGCTCATCGCGAGGCCTTGAACAATCGGCCGCCTAGCGCCGCGTTGGTAGGCGCAGCGTCGTCCGGCCTTCATGCCTCATGACTAGTTCTCGCGGCCTTCGCCTTGCCGCGCGCTGTGACGCAGCACATCCTCCGGCAGCACATGCGCTACGGCGGCCACGGGCGGATCGGTGCCGATCTCGCGGCCGCGGGCGCGGATCAGCCGCTCATAGGAGGCGATCAGCGTGGTGTAGGGATTGACCCAGATCCAGCCATCGCGCGTGAACACCTGCACGTCGAAGTGAAGGTGGTATGAGGTGCCGTTGGGGAAATCGAGATAGTTGGAGACCACGCCGATCTTTTCGCCCTCGGCGACCCCGCGGCCATTGAGAATACCGTCCGCGTCCATGGCGGAGGGATTCATGTGCATGTAGCGGAAACGGATATGTTCGGTGCCGGTGTTGATCTGCAGCGTTAGCGCCTGCTGCCTCGGTGAGCGGATCAGCATGCCATCGCGCACGGCCACGACAGCCTGCTTTCTCGGATGACAGGCGCTCTCGCTGTCGCCGTGCGGCGGGCAGGGTGCGGGACGGATGTCCTGGCCCTGATGCCCGAAGCCGGCGGCGCATTGCCCGACCTGAAAGCTGCGGGCTTCGCAAAAATTGTCGCGCCAAGGATAAACGCCTTGCTGGCCGCGCTTGCCGAACTGCTGCGAGCTGACGCGGACCGGCGCCTTCGCCAGCGGAAAGCGGATCTGCGAATAGGCGATGAGATCGGTGCGGCCGCCGCGGTTGCGGGCGCTGCTGTTGGCAATGATGTCGCCGCTTGGGCGATAGCTGAAGTCGGGTGACCGGGCCGCCGGCCGTTCCGCAACCTCGGATGCCATGTCAAACCGCGGACGGGCCGGCTGGCCGCCGGCGATGCGTAGCGCCTTCAGGAAACGCTCGGCAATCGCGTAGGCCTCGCGGCAGGCCAGCCGCCGCGCCCGCGGCGCCGAGTCCAGGCACTGGATCGACACGACATAGGGCACGCCGAAGCGGGTGAAGGCGTAGCGCACATAGCCTTCGCGAATGAAGCGGCGGATATCCGGGAATTGCGCCGCCAGCGCCTTGACCGGCACACCCCTGCCGCCGAGCGGATCGGCCAGATCGTAAGTGAGGAGCGAACCGGTGATCTGCACCTCGACCGGGCGGGCGAAGATTCGGGACGGCAGACCGGCGCCCGCGCCGGGATCAAGGGTGAACACGGCGTCATAGCCGGATGGGCCGGCGTGAAAGAAGTCAGCGGGCCGAAAATCAGCCTGATGACGCGCCAGCGCGGGAGCGGGCGTGCCGCCAGCCTGAGCCTCGAGATAAGCAGCGGTATCGAACGGCAGCAGCACCGGAACCGGGCTGCGTCCGATGCCGGCGAAGATCGACGCATTGATCGCGTTCAATTGCACCAGCGCGGGTGTGGCGCGGGGATCGCTTGCCGCCATCCGTTGCCGGCCCGCGAAGCTGAAGCGCGAGGCGATAGCGGGCTGGGAACTGATCTCGCTGCGCAGTTGATCGAGGGCAGCGCGCCACTCGACGCGAACGGCCGTGATCGACGGGGTCCTGAATTCGTTGGCGGAAACGCCTGAGATCCCGGCGAGGAGCAAACAAAAGGCTGCCAGCCACCGCAAGAGCAAGCTGACAGCCCTGATTTCCAATGCACCGCCCCCCGGCGTGCCCCGTATTCCAAAGCGCGGTCTTAATCCTTCGCGCGCTCGACGTAGGAGCCATCCTCAGTCATGACCACGATACGTGTTCCGGTGCCAATATGCGGCGGCACCGAGGTGCGAACACCGTTGGAGAGGATAGCAGGCTTGTAGGAGGAAGACGCGGTCTGGCCCTTGGTGACCGGCTCGGTCTCCACAACTTCCAGCGTTGCGCGCTGCGGCAGCTGGATCGCGACCGGGTTCAGGTCGTGCATCGACAGCTTTACCGTCATGTTTTCCTGCAAATAGGGCGCGGCCGAGCCGACGATCTCCTTGGACACCTGGACCTGGTCGTAGGTCTCGGCATTCATGAAGTGGAAGCCATCGCCATCCTCGTAGAGATAGTTGAAGTTGCGGTCCTCGACGGTCGCCTTCTCGACCTGGTCGGTGGTCTTGTAGCGCTCCGACACCTTCACGCCGTCGCCGATGCGGCGCATTTCGATCTGGCTGACCGGGGTTCCCTTGCCGGGATGGATGTTTTCGGCTGACAGGACGACATAGAGCCTGCCGTCCTGCTCGATGACGTTGCCCTTGCGAATAGAACTGGCGATGACTTTCAAAGCTGTTTTCCTGAATTTCGGGCCTGCGGCCAAATCGGGACATAAGCGTCCTTCGGCCGTCGAGGCAGTTTCGGGCTGCAACATACTGATTTTGCCCGTCGATGCCAGTGTTTTAGGGCCATTTCGGCAGGTCTGCTTGAGGCCGGAACGGCCCTGATTTGCTCGCTTTACCGGCCGACCTCATCGCGCCGTTTGAGGGCCTTCGCATTATGGTCGGCGAAATCGGGCGGGACGGTAAATTCGCCGGTTTTCATGTCGTATATGCAGCGCCAGTCCTCAACCCAAGGCGTTGACTTGTCCTGGCCCTGAATATCAAAGGAGAGGCTGAGCACGAGATAGCGGCTGTCCGGCCAGCGCTTCCCGAGCTAGGCGTAATTGTCTTCCAGGCCCTTGAGCAGGTGCACCTGAGCATGATTGAGCGTACCGGCGTCCTCGGGCTCCCGCTCCATGCCCCCGGATACCGGCAGACTGAACAGATAGTCCCAGGCGAGGTCACCGAGCGACTTGGCGGTTGCCGCTACAAATCGATCGCCGTCGCGTCGGTAAAGCAGCAGGGTGTGAAAGCCTGCGCCGATCTTCTGCATGCGCACCAGCCATTGGCTGTCGGGGCTGAAGCGGAAACCGGCGCGATATCCGGCGAGGTCGCGATCTTCTCCGGGATTGAGGAGGAAGCCGCGCTTCTTCCGGTCGAAGACCCAGAACTGATAGAGAATATCGTCGTCGCGTTCCGTCGAATATTGTTCGACCCTCACCTGGCGGTCGGGGGATTTTGCGGTCTCGTCCTTCAGATGCTTGAATTTTGCCCCGGGCCCATCCGCCCAGGCCGGCGCGAGGGACCCGAAGCCGATTAACAAAAGAATTGCAGTCCTTCGCAGCCAGCCGCCAGACATGTCCGTAGATCCCAGCAAAACTCACGTGATTGGACGGGGAAGGGGGCCGCAAGGTTCAGCGTTTCACCCTCCGGGGGCGCCGATGGAATGGACAAGCTCAGCCTGTTTCGCCATGAAGGACGGATCAGGCACGGGCGCTGGCCGCTGTTGCCGAGACGATAGGAAAGTCGAACAGTTTCAATGGTATTCTCCGTTTCCTTGACTGCCCTTTCAGGCCTTGCGGAACACGTGGCGTTGCGCGGCACGGACGGCGCCTGATGGGCGCGACGGACCAGCCTTCGCCCTGGTGGTCGGCCGCGCGGCACGCGGACCGCAGGCCGTTCCTGATGGCCCGGGGCGCGATTATGCGGGCGGTGCGGGCCTGGTTCGACGAGCAGGGATTTACCGAGGTCGAGACCTCCGTGCTCCAGATATCACCCGGCAACGAGACGCATCTGCATGCGCCGCGTACCGAGATCACCGGCAATGACGGCAGCCGTGCGACACGATACCTGCGCACCTCGCCGGAATTCGCGGCCAAGAAACTGCTCGCCGCTGGTGAAACCAAAATATTCGAATTCGCACGGGTGTTCCGCGACCGTGAGCGCGGCGATCTGCATCTGCCCGAATTCACGATGCTGGAATGGTATCGCGCTAACGCCGGCTATGACGCCATCATGGCCGACACCATTGTCGTGATTGCCCATGCAGCGCAGGCGACCGGCATCGGCCAATTCGCGTTCCGCGGCAGAACGGCCGATCCCTTTGCCGAGCCGGAACTCCTGACGGTGGCGCAGGCATTCGAGCGCTTTGCCGGAATCGATCTTCTGGCCACAATCGTGAATGGCGAGGGCGATCGAGCGGCACTGGCGGCTGTTGCAAGTAAGCGGGTGCGGGTCACGGACGACGACACCTGGTCGGACATTTTCAGCAAGGTGCTGGTCGAGCATGTCGAACCAAATCTGGGGCAGGGGCGTTTAACGGTCCTGTTCGAATATCCGGCGCCGGAGGCCGCATTGGCGCGGGCGAAGGCGGCTGATCCCCGCATTGCCGAACGGTTCGAGGTCTATGCCTGCGGCGTCGAGCTGGCCAATGGCTTTGGCGAACTGACCGATGCCGCTGAGCAGCGCCGCCGTTTCGTCGATTCGATGGACGAGAAGGAGCGGCGCTATGGTGAGCGCTACCCGCTGGACGAGGATTTTCTTGCCGCAGTCGCCGCGATGCCGCTATCCAGCGGCGTTGCACTAGGCTTCGACCGGCTGGTGATGCTGGCAAGCGGTGCGCTGCGGGTCGACCAGGTAGTGTGGACGCCGCCGGCAGGAGAGAGATGAACAGGATCGATCCGAAACTTTTGGCAACGCTGCGGCAGCCCGCTGATCTCGTCGCGCGCGGGCTGGCGATGCCTGCCGACCTCGCCGATCTCGAACGGGTGGCGGCGCGCTATGCGATAGCCGTGACGCCGGAGGTCGCCGGCCTGATCGACACAGACAACCCCGATGATCCGATCGCGCGGCAATTCATTCCGAGCGCATTGGAGCTGGAGGAAGCGCCCGGTGAGAATGCCGATCCGATCGGCGACGACGCACATTCGCCGCTTCCCGGCATCGTGCACCGCTATCCCGACCGCGTGCTGTTCAAGCTGGTGCATGTCTGTGCGGTCTATTGCCGGTTCTGCTTTCGGCGCGAGATGGTCGGGCCGGGCAAGGCGACCGCGCTGTCGGAGGACGCCTATCAGGGCGCGCTGGACTACATCCGCGCGCGCACCGAAATCTGGGAAGTCATCCTGACTGGCGGCGATCCCTTGATGCTTTCGCCGCGGCGGCTTTCCGAGATCATGGCCGACCTCGCCGCCATCGATCATGTCAAAATCGTGCGGCTTCACACCCGCGTGCCGGTGGCGGCGCCGAAGCGAATCGATGCCGATATGATCGCGGCGCTGCATGCCGGCGGCGTCACCACCTGGATCGCGGTTCATGCCAATCATCCGCGTGAACTGTCTGATGAGGCACGCGCCGCCTGCGCGCGGCTGGCCGATTCCGGCATTCCGCTGGTGAGTCAGACGGTGCTGCTGCGCGGCGTCAATGACGATGCGGCGACGCTGGAAGCCTTGATGCGGGCTTTTGTCGAAAATCGAATCAAACCCTACTATCTGCACCATGGTGACCTCGCGCCGGGGACTGTGCATCTGCGCACTGGCATCGCGGAGGGGCAGGAACTGATGCGTCGCTTGCGGGGCCGCGTCTCGGGCCTGTGCCAGCCGGAATATGTGCTCGACATTCCCGGCGGTCACGGCAAGGCGCCGATCGGACCGAATTATTTGTCGCATACAAGTTCCAGGGAATGTGATCTATCCTCTGAAGCGCAATATCGTATCGTTGATTATTGCGGTGACGTTCACCTCTATCCGCCAAAGCCGTAACCAGCGATGACGGACGACGGCGACGAGAAGCAGGAGCCGCCGGAAGACGAGCGCCATCGCGGAATTGAAAATGCGGTATTGCTCGGTTTCTTCGTGGTGCTGGTGGCGGCCGGAATCTGGTTGCTTGGCACCATGGCCGATGTACGAAAGGCGCAGGACTGCGCCGCCCAGGGACGCCGGAACTGTGCGATAATCGACGTGCCGGCGCGGTAGCAACAAACAGGAATACGGGAGAACCGACATGCGAACCACAATCCTTTCGATAGCGCTGACGGTTCTGATCGGCGGCGCGGATGTGCTCGCGCAGGGGTCGTCATCCGTTTCGAAGAATTCCGGCGGTGGTGGCGGCGGGGCAATACAGGCGCCGGTCGGTCACCGCCAGCCGCGTCCGAGCGATCTGCCCAATGACGGCAAGAACCAGTACAACGATCCGAACGATGCGTTGAGCAAGGAAAACGCGGCGCTCGATCGCAAGATCAAGAGCATCTGCCGCGGCTGCTGATGACGAGATGAGAAAGACGGCGGCGAGCGCTGCGCCCGCCACCGTCCGGCATTAGCCGGGCTTTGCCGCACGGCCATAAAGCACAGCCAGACAGACAAGGAGCGTCGCGGCCGACAGGCCGAGCGACCAGTGAATGCCGATCGCGGCTCCCGCGAGGCCGACCGTGATGCCGCTGAAGGCCCGCATGCCGAGCCCGGCCATGTTGAACAGGCCGACGACGCGGCCGCGGCTATCGGCGGGCGCGTTGATCTGGACCAGCGCCTGCGCCATCGTGTTGAACGACAGTTCGAAGAATCCTGCGGCAAACAGCAGCGCGATCGTAAGCGCGTAGATGCGTGACGATGCAAAGGCGAGCAGCGACAGCGCCCAGAGAATGGCGAGCGCGATTGCTGTGCGCGGCGTTGGTCTGAGCCGTCCCCATGCTTCCAGGGCGATGGCGGCAAGGACAGCCCCGGCAGCGTCGGCGGCCAGCAGCACGCTGTAGGACACACCGGGATCGCCGTGCCCGAGGTCGCCGGCGAAGCCCGGCATCTGGGCATGGTAGGCATTGCCGATCATGAAGGAGGTCAGGCCGGCGAGCAGCGTCATCGAGGTCAGCACACCGTGCGTGGCGATGTCGCGGATGGTCTGCACGATGTCGGCGAGGCCGCGGACGGCGAAGCGCTTCAGCGCCAGGCTCTTGTCGCGGGCGGGCGCCCAGAACAGCCAGAGCAGCATCGGCAAATAGAACAGCGTGTTGACGATGATGCCATGGGACGGGCCGAGCGCCAGCATGATGACGCCGCCCATCGCCGGCCCGACCAGGATGCCGAGATAGCGCGCCATCGCGTTCAGCCGCACCGCGCTGGGCAGATCGGCGGGACCGACGATGTCATAGAGCAGCAACTGGTTCGGCGTCTGCCACAGCACGCCGGCGCAGCCATGGATCACCAGAAGCAGCATCGCATGCCACATCTGAAGCGTGTCGGTGAGGAAGAAGAGGCCCCATCCGGCGGACGCCACGATGAACAGCAACATGCCGCATTGGATGATGCGGCGCGGATCGTAGCGGTCGGCGAGGCCGCCGACGGCGACGGAGAAGAACAGAAAGGGCAGCCAGTGCGACAGCACCGCAAAGCCCGCAAGCGCCGGCGAATGGAATTTCTGGAACACCACCCAGTAGCTGATCACATGCTCGACATTGTCGGCCATCATGGCCAGCACGTAAGCTGCGAACTGGGCCCGATAGGGCACTGACTTCATGGCTGCAAACGAGCTCGATGCAGCCACGGGGCTTGTCGAAGGTTTTGAACTCAATCGATCACCTGGGGAAACCTGATTGGCCCGAATGCCGACGCGGCATCCGGACGCCGCTGGCGCCGATACACGCTTGTTGCCGCGTGCTCAAGACGCAAGCGGCCGTGCCGGGCCGAAATAGCCGGGCTGGTCGAGGTCGGCGAGCAGCCCCGGCTGTTCCGGCCTCCATGATAGCGACGAGCGCGTCCGCGCGCTCGAGGCCGGGATATCCATGCTCGCCATTCTGACGAACCAGCCGAAATGCACAGCGGCTTCGTCAGGGGTCTTCGAGACGACCGGCACGCCGAGCCGGCGGCCGATCACGTCTGCAATGGCCTTGAATGGGACAGCCTCCTCATCGACCGCATGATACGGACCGCTCTCGACGCCGCGCTCGAGCGCCAGCCGATAGAGGCGGGCGGCATCGAGCCGATGCACGGCAGGCCAGCGGTTCTGACCATCGCCGACATAGGCCGAAACGCCTTTCGCGCGCGCCAGACTGATCAGATGCGGAACAAAGCCATGATCGCCGATGCCATGGGTTGTCGGCGCCAGACGCACCGCCGATGCGCGCACGCCGCGGGCCGCGAGCGCTGCGGCGGCTGCTTCGGAGACGCGCAGCGAACTCGGATCCGGACGGTCGGCTTCGGTCGCGACGCGTCCCGGTGCGAGCGATCCGAATCCGGAGGTGACCAGCATCTGCCGGTCGGTGCCTTCCAGGGCTGCGCCCATCGCCTCGATTGCACGCCTGTCTTCGGCGCAGTTTTCCGAGAATCTGGAAAAGTCGTGGTTGAACGCCGTGTGGATCACGGCGTCCGCCTGACGGACGCCGGCGCGCAGGCTGTCCAGATCCTCCAGCGATCCGCGATGGATGTTGGCACCGATGGCCGCGAGCGCCTCGGCGCCGCGATCGGAACGGGCGAGACCCAGCACTTCATGGCTTGATGCGATCAGTTCGCGGGCAATGGCAGATCCAACAAAGCCGGTCGCGCCGGTGACGAAGATACGCATGGGACAGTCTCCAATTGGTGTTTGGAGGCTGATATCGGTCAGCCGTTCATCATGTTAAAGTAGTGACCTTATCGTGGTATAGTGACCAACAGGATGAGGGATGGCCGAAGCTACGAACAATCTGCTCGGGGCCTACCTGAAGGACCGTCGTTCCAAGCTCGATCCGGCGGCCTTCGGCTTTGCAGTGGGGCGAAGGCGGACGCCGGGGTTGCGCCGGGAGGAGGTCGCCCAGCGCGCCAATATCAGTCCGACCTGGTACACGTGGCTGGAGCAGGGGCGGGGCGGCGCGCCCTCGGCTGATGTGTTGAACCGGATCGCCGGCGCGCTGATGCTGACCGACATCGAGCGCGAGCATGCGTTCCTGCTCGGGCTCGGGCGTCCGCCCGAAGTGCGCTACAGGGCGGCCGATGGCGTAACGCCGCGCTTGCAGCGCCTGCTCGACGCATTCGAGGTCAGTCCCGCCCTGATCAAGACCGCGACCTGGGACGTCGTGGCCTGGAATCGCGCGGCCGCCGTCGTGCTGACTGATTACGGCACGCTGCCTCCCGGCGAGCGCAACATCCTGCGCCTCATCTTCTGCGACGCGCGCGTTCGCGCCGCGCAATATGACTGGCAAAGCATCGCCCGGTTCGTGGTAGGTGCATTCAGGGTGGATGCGGCACGGGCCGGCGCCGTTTCCGAGGTCGGCGAACTCGTGGACGAACTCTGCCGGCGCAGTCCGGAATTCGCCGCGCTATGGCGCGACAACAACGTGCATGTGCACGGCGAGGGCGTCAAGCGCCTCCGGCATCCGATCCTCGGCCCGATCATGATGGAATACTCCGCCTTTGCCGTCGATGGCCGGCCGGACCTCAGCATGATCGTCTACAATCCGGCGACGAGTTCCGATGCCGAGCGTATCCGCTCGCTCGTGGCCTCGCAGCCGGCGGCAAGGTGACGGTCTTACGCCGATCACAAGTTGGTACAATGCGCGCCTGCACCATCGTCCATCGGCAACATCAGACATATACTCGGCATGATGATTGCTGATTGGGAGGCCGCATGCCCGCTGCCCCGTTGCGAACAATTGTGTTGATTGTCGTCTGCCTCTGCGACGGCGCGTTAGCTGTCGTTTCTGCACAGCCGCGTCATGCGCCGGGAGCCGCCACCGTTCGATCCACTGATACGCGTGCATCACGTCTGAAGCACAACGCTGCCCGGATGCCGGTTGCCGCCCGCGATGGTTACATCGATCCGGCAGCCCCCTACAAGGCCAATCGGCTTTCATCGCCGCGGGTGAGCGAACCGATCCTCAACATTCCCGGGCAGACCACCGTTCTCACGCGGGAAGTGCTCGACGACATGAACGCCACCAGCGTTCGGGGCGCGCTGGGCTCCGTAGCAGGCGTGACGATCGGAAGATAGCGCGGCTAGCGCCCGCGATCTGCGGCGTCGCCGTGTTAATAGTCGAGATCCGACAGGAACGTCGTATTCACAATCTCGAACTCGGAGTCCCGCCAGTCTTTCATCAATCTCGCACGCGTCGCAACGTGCGTTGCGTGGTCTGACGTTATGCAATTGACCGCGTTATGATCGATGCCGGAAATCTCGAGCAGCGCGTCGAAACTTGCCTGCCGATCCTCGCGATTCTCAACTTCGGCAAAGTAGATCGTGTGGTCGAACTTTCCCATTGCCCAACAGAATTGAACGTTGGCCCGATCAGCCGCGAATGTTGAAATTGGAGCAAGCAGAATTACCGTCAACAACAATCGACCGACCGGGTTAATCATCGCGCTGCTCCAAAATATGCTGAAATCCGTTCGAATTGCCGGACCGCGAAGGAGCCGGTCCACTGCGGGAACGTATAATTCGAAGTTCAATTTCTTCATGTGACATACCCCACAGGCCGGTCGCTTCTTGCAAAGCCTATGCCGTGGGCTCGTCGGTGAAGTCAGCCGTTTGGGGGAGGAGTGCCCGGATTATGCGTCCAGTCTTCTGGCCGTGGTTGCCAGTTTTTTAAGCCGAAGCAGGGCGCGCCGCCTGCGTGCCCTGCTTCGCCGTTATGCGCGTGGGGGCTTTAAGCCGAACGCTCCTCTGGGAATTTGAGCGATCGCGCACGCCTTGTCTCGACCGCATCGGCCAGACCGTTCAACACCGACACCGTCGTCTCCCAGTCGATGCAGCCGTCGGTGATGCTCTGGCCATAGGTCAGCTTCTTGCCCGGCACCACGTCCTGGCGACCGGCCACCAGATTGCTCTCGATCATCACACCGGTGATGCGCTGCTCGCCACCGGCGATCTGCCGGGCAATGTCGGCGGCGACCAATGGCTGGTTCTTCGGCTTCTTGGAGCTGTTGGCGTGACTGGTGTCGATCATGATGCGCGGCGCCACGCCGGCACGAACGAGCTCCTGGCACGCCGCATCGACGCTATCGCGATCATAGTTCGGCTTGTTGCCGCCGCGCAGGATGATGTGGCAGTCCTCGTTGCCGGTTGTTGCCGCAATCGCCGAGCGCCCGCCCTTGGTCACCGCCATGAAATGATGCGGATGCGAGGCCGACTTCACGGCGTCCGCCGCGATGCGGACATTGCCGTCGGTGCCGTTCTTGAAGCCGACCGGGCAGGATAGGCCGGATGCGAGCTCGCGGTGGATCTGGCTCTCGGTGGTGCGCGCGCCGATCGCCGCCCACGCCATCAGGTCGGCAATGTATTGCGGCGTCGTCATGTCGAGGAATTCGGTGCCGGCCGGCAGACCGAGATTGTTCACCGCTGACAATACGTTGCGGGCGAGGCGGAGACCCTTGTTGATGTCGAAAGAACCGTCGAGATTGGGGTCGTTGATGAGCCCCTTCCAGCCGACCGTCGTGCGCGGCTTCTCGAAATAGACGCGCATCACGATTTCGAGACGGTCGGCGAGCTGCTCGCGCAGGACGGCGAGGCGCTCGGCGTAGTCGACGGCTGCGGCGGGATCGTGGACCGAGCAGGGGCCGACGACGACCAGCAGGCGGTCGTCGGTGCCGTTGAGGATGGCGTGAATGGCGTTACGTCCGGCCATCACGACGCGCGTCGCGGTCAAGGTGCGCGGTATCTCGCCCATCACCTCCTGCGGCGTGCTCAGTTCTTTCAGTTCGCTAATTCGAAGGTCGTCGGTGGTGCTCAACACGGCTCTGGCTCCTGGTTAGGAAACCTGCCGGCCAATAAAAAAGCCGCCAGGTTTGGCGGCTGTTCGGATTGTATGCTTCAATTCATCAGATTGAGCGCGATCCTCCCACCGCCAGCGAGCTGTCGTAGCTAAAATACCAAAAGTTGCTGGCGGCGAACGTGATCATGGCGCGCTCTATAGCGCACCCGGCCCGGCCTGTCACCCCATAATCGGCGGCCTCAGGTCTTGCGCGCGGCGAGCGCCACCCCGACCAGCGATGCGCCGCCGAGCACGAGGTTGATCCCGACCAGCAGGCCAATCGCCCATTCCGCCGATCCCGGTAGCCCCGAGATGATGATGAAGGCGATCAACAGGTCCATCACGCCTGAGATCAGCAGCCAGGACCAACGCTCCGACAATTCGCGGCGATGCTCCAGCGCATACATGATGGTGACGACGCCTTCGGCGAGAAAATAAGCGCCGACCACGATGGTGAGCGTGAGGATGCCTTGCACCGGCCGTGCCAGCAGAATGCCACCGGCGAGAACGGCCAGCGCGGCGGAAAACAATGACCACCAGAAGCCCGGCATCTGCCGCGCCCAGTAGGTGACAAACAATCCGGCGATGCCGCTGATCAGGAACATCCAGCCGAGGAAGATGGTGACGGCAAGGCTGGCCAGCGGCGGCACGATCATCGCGGCCAGCCCGAGCAATGCGAGCACGATGCCCTCGAACAAGAAGGCCTTCCAGTGCGCCTTTACCGCGGCGTTCATTGCAGTCTGCAGTTTTCCGATATCCGGAGGATTGTCCTGGGGAAGGGTCATTGGAAGCTCCGATGCCTGCCGCGCCGATCGCATGCCCAATATAGCCCGTGCGCGGCCTGCGGGCGAAAATTGTTCGCTGGCCTTTTTGATCGATATCAACGACGGACGGATGACGTTCAGCCGGGCTCGGGCGCGGACGAGAATCCGTCCGCAGAGGTTCTGATGCGGTTGCGGCCGAATACATAAACCGCCGAGGTCGCCAGCAAGAGCGCGAGGCCGATCAGAATGGAGCTCATGCCGAGCGGAATGAGAAGCAGCGAGGCGTTACGGTCGGGATTGACGAACCAGTGATGCAGCGAGGTCAGCACGAAAGCCGCGCCGGCGAATCCAGCACCGCTGCCAACGAGCAAGAGCGCCCACATCCGCCGCAACTGGCTCAACCGCTCACGCGCGATCTCGGTGCGCGGCGCATGATGGCGGCCGACGCGCCGTACCAGGCGGATCGCAAATCCGATCGAGCTGAAGCCGATCAGCAGGCTCGCCGCGCCCAGCAGCAGTCGCGCGTTGGGACCGAGCTCGCCATGTTTCTGCAGGGTCAGCAGCGGAAAGTCGAAGGCGGCATGGAGTGCGATCGGTGCGAACAGCGCCAGCGCCCAGCTCGATATCCGTGCCCAGTCGCGATGATGGCGATTTGCGCCGAGTGCCGTGCCGGCGCGCGCGATCGCAATATAGGCGCCGGCGATGATACCGAGCGCGCCATGAAACGGCACCGTCAGCACGCTGCGCAGCGCGGCAAGCGAACGCCACATGTCGGAGTGCTGAACGAGATAGGCGAGGTTTTCGTAAGCGGCGAAGCCGAGGCCGGCGGCCGCGCCATAGACCACGGTGTCCATCGGGTCGGCAAAGGTGCGGCGGCGCGCCGACGCGGCGACCAGGAGGATGACGAGGACCTTCACGATCTCTTCCGGCGCGGCAACCCCGAACACCGAGCGCAGGCCCTGCGTCATCCACGGGTTTCCCGGCACCGCGAGGATTGCCGCAAACGGGGCCCGCGCGATGCCCAGCAGCGAGATGCTGGCGGCCCCCAGGATGAAGGCGAGCCACACCCGCCCCGGCGGACCGGGACGCTCGTCGGCGGCGATGACGAGCCATAGCAGCAGCAACGCCGGCGCGATCGCGGCAACGCCGATCGATGTGGGGAGGGCCTGAAGCAACAACATCTTGCGGAACTTTACCTCATTTACGAAAATGGCCGTATCTTCAGCCGTTTGCAAGAAAGTCAAACGCGACTCCTTGTCGCCAAAGCCGGTTTGAACGCCACGCCGTCTGCCATCAACATTTCGGACGCGCCGCAGGTCCGGTCAACGGTTCACACTTGTTCAAGCAGGTGTAATCAGGCAGCGGGCCTGGATGGCTTGCCGATCCTGCCCTGGACCAGGAGCAATCCCGCCAGTGCGAGCGCCGCGAAGCCGGCACCCGCCAGGAACGTCGCTTGCGGTCCGGCGCTGTCCCAGAGCGCGCCGGCAATGACGCTGGCCGCGAGCATGGCCACGCCGCCCAGCAGGTTGAAAAACCCGTAAGCGGTGCCGCGCAATTCCACCGGCGCGGTATCGGCGACGAGGGCGGCCAGTAATCCCTGCGTCAGCCCCATGTGCAGGCCCCAGAGCACGACGCCGAGCGCAACGCCGCCCACCGATGGGAGCAGGGCCAGTACGACGTCGGCCGCGACCAGCAACAGAATGCCGCCTGCCAGCACGGCCGTACGGCTGACGCGGTCGGAGATGACGCCGGCCGGGTAGGCCGCGAGCGCATAGACGACATTCATGGCGACCAGCACAGCAGGGGTCAGCGCAATCGGCAACCCGACGTTCTGGGCGCGCAGGATGAGGAATGCCTCGCTGAAGCGCGCCAGCGTGAACACGCTCGCCACCGCCACCACCCACCAATAGGCGGCGCCGAGATTTCCGATCTCGGCCAGGCTGATCGGATTGCGCACGACGCGCAGCGTCGGCGGCCGTTCGGGCTCGCGGACGGCGAAGACGATCAGCGCCAGCGCGAGGAAGGCGGGAAGCACCGCGAACCAGAACACCGTCTTGAAGTTGTCTGCCGTCCACCACATCAGGGCGATCGCGAGCAGCGGACCGACGAACGCGCCGACCGTGTCGAGCGATTGCCGCAGCCCGAAGCTGGCGCCGCGCAGATCGGCTGGCGCGATATCAGCTATCAGTGCGTCGCGCGGCGCTCCGCGAATGCCCTTGCCGACGCGGTCGACGAAACGCGCAGCCACCAGCCAGCCGATCGTCGGCGCCAGCGGAAAGACCGGCTTGGTGATGGCGGCAAGGCCATAGCCGGTGGCGGCGAGCCATTTGCGCTTGCCGAGCCAATCCGAAAGCGCGCCGGAGAATATTTTTGTGATCGAGGCGGTCGCCTCGGCGATGCCCTCGATGACGCCGACCGTCACCATCGACGCGCCGAGCACGGTGACCAGATAGATCGGCAGCAGGGCGTGGATCATCTCCGACGAGATGTCCATCAGCATCGAGACGAAGCCCAGGACCCATACGCCGGGCGGGATGCCCCTGGCCGAACGGTTCGGCCCGGTATCAGCGATCATGTCGCATCTCGCGCCGCCTCATCGCGCCAACAGGCGGCGGCAGGCTTCGACAAAGACCTCTGCGCCCGTGACGATATCGGCGTCTGCGGTGTTCTCGGTCCAGTGGTGCGAGATGCCGCCGATCGAGGGCACGAACAGCATGCCCGATGGCATGATGGTGGCCAGGGTCTGGGCATCGTGCCCGGCACCGCTCGGCATGCGCAGCGATTTGCCCTGCGCGAGGGCTGCGCTTGCGGCCTCGATGGCATCCTGGAACGAGGCATCCATTCGCGCCGGCGCGCCGGTGCGGATGCGCTCCACCGCGACGCGGCAGCGGCCCTGCCTGTCGACCTCCGCGGCCATGCTGCGCAGGAGGTCCTCCAGCCGCGCGATCACGGCGGGATCGTCATCGCGGATCTGAAACAGCATCTCCGCCGCGCCCGGGATGATGCTGGGTGCGCCGGGATCGAGGGTGATGCGGCCGGTGGTCCACACCGTGCGCGGTCCGCAGGCGGCGGGGAAACGATCGTCGATGTCGACGCAAAATCTGGCAAGCGCGAGGCCTGCATCGCGCCGGACGGCCATCCGCGTCGTGCCCGCATGGTTCTGCTCGCCGGTGAACGCGATGCGGTATTGCCAGATTCCGACGATGGAGGTGACGATGCCGATCTTGAGGCCGCTGCTTTCCAGCGTCTCGCCCTGTTCGATATGAGCCTCGAGATATCCGATGTGGCGCCCGCGTTCGGCCTGCACGCGAGGACGGCCGGCAAGGCCTGCGCGTGCCAGCGCCTCGCGCATGGTCCGGCCATCGCTACGATCGCACGCCGCATCGATTTCGGCATCGCTGACCGCGCCGACATAGGAGCGGCTGCCGAGGAAGTGCCCGAAATGCCCTTCCTCGTCGCACCACGCCGCGACCTCGACGGCGCCGCGCGTCGCCGCGTCGCCATTGAGGACGCGAGCGGCCTCGAGCGCGTAGACCACGCCGAGCGGTCCATCGAGCCAGCCTGCATGGTTCTGGCTTTCCAGGTGCGAGCCGGCCAGCAATTTCGGACCGGCTTTGGCACTGGTAGAAATCACGTTGCCGATGCCGTCGATCTCGCCCGCAAGCCCGGCGTCGGGGAGGCGTTGTACCAGCCACCGCAGGGAATCCAGATGCGCTTCCGACAATGTCGGTTTGTGGACCCCGGTCTTATACGGGCCTATTGCACGCAATGCGTGTAGGTCTGCGAGAACGCGCGCACCGTCTGCACGCGGAAGATGATCAGTCATGGACTACACGCGTTCGTTTATCCGTAGTTCTCCGGGGTAGAACAAAGTTCCTCACGTTTTCGCGAGGGTAGAACAAAGTTCCGTGAACGAGGCCACTATCGTGAATTTATGCCATGAGGAACCCGAGCGCGGCGATCGCTAGCCACTACTATCACGATCGCGGCCACCGCACCGGCCGTGATCTTCGCTCTGTCCCCTGGCGTGTAGTTCCGCATCACTATCGCAAAAGTAGTTGTAGGGTGGTGGGCTGCCGTGGAACTCTAACCGCCGGGGCATGCCGGAGGAAATAGGCTTCTCGTGAAGCGGCGGCGCAACGGGCCGGGGGCCCCCGCGCCGCGCGTTGCTCGCGGGGGATTTGTGTCTGCTTCCGGTAGATCGAAGGGGGCGCTGGTCCAGGCGGATTAGGGCGGAGCTTCACCAGCGGCTGTCGGGAGAGACGGCATCGCGCATGCCGGCGGCCGCGTGATCCTCGCTCATACGATTTTTCATGGCGGCAACGACGTTACTGGCGAATGCAATCCGAGGATCATTGCCTGCTGCGGTGTGCGGATCAGCCGGCGCGAGGTCGGGAGCTTGCGAGTCTTTCGGCGGGTACCCAACGCGAGCTTCGAACAGATCGAGCTGATGCTCGAAATTTGAGAGGGCGTCATTCAGATTGGCCTGTTCTTTCGCGCGGGGATCTCGGTCCATAGGATGCTCCCAATGCATTAGTCTGCGAGCCGACGCGAACCAGCGGCGGAAGTTACGCAGCATGCGCTTCCTCATCTGGCCGGTGGACGAGTGTCTTGATCCGCAAGCTGGCAATTGTCCCACCGTGCTCAAGTGCGTCCCTCACCCAGCGGCTGCGATTTAACATTGTGCGGCTGTCGGTTTCGAAAAGGGCCGCCACGTGTGGCGGCCCGCAATTTTCTGGAGGAGACAAGCCGTCAGATCAGACGGACTGCATGGCCTTGCCTGCGGCGGCGATAGGCCAACAAGCCGACACCGGCGAAGCCCAGGATCATCATGGCCCAGGTGGATGGCTCGGGGACCGCAGGCGTCGCAGCGGCGAAGCCTGTGCTAACAAAAGGCCCGTGATCGGTCGTACAGACGGTGCCACAAAAGCCCATCTGAGCAGCCACCTCAAAGCCCTTATTGTTGGGCGTGAGGAAATTAGCTTCGGTCCACGACGTGCCAGTACCAGTGATCGTGAACGTACCTGACGTCGTTGCCAAGCCGTCAAACGTATTGACTACGAAATCGAAGAAGCCGAAGCCGTCTAGATTTCCTGATCCTTGGGTTGCGGGATTGGTGGCTTGCGGGTACGCGGTACCATCAGCCAACGTGCCGGAAAACGTCGTTAAAGACGCGCTGCCGCCGCCAAGGTTTATATTTAGACCTACCACATTCTGGTGATAGGCGAACCCCGTAGCCGCAGAGTACGTAACGGTTGCCGAAGTCGCGCTAGTTACGTCGATGTCGATGGTTCCACAACCACCGACAGGACACGTGGCAAACCCATTGGTCGTATCAAGGGTGAAGATAAGGTCCGCTTGAGCCGGACTGGTAAAGGCCAAAGCACCGGTCGCAAGCAGCACTGGAAATGTCAAAGCTAATGCAGTTCGATTGAACCTCATGACTGCTACTCCGTTTTACATGCACCCCCCTGATGAAGTTTGAAATCCAAGTTTGAGTATTGCCATTTTTTCCCGAAATTTATCAGTCATTAAAAATTGGTAAAGTGATTTAGCGCTGTCGATTAAAATATTTAAATGTCAGTTGGATTTACCTATATTGCCTCGTAATACAAAGGGTTGTGGCAGCCTCAAGTTGCTCTTTGGCCGTCCTGATTGAATAATTGCTCAGGCTGTATTGTTGTTGAGTGCAGTTTTTCCCGTTGTTCGATCGGGGCGTGGCCCGGCAATCAATGGGCGTTGCCGGTCCGGCACTGGCTATAATGGTCGCTCGTCGCAGGCCGGCCATCCCGAGATGCTCGCTCTTCCGGTTTTTCACCGCTGCGATGACGTCGTTGGCGAATGCAGTTTGAAATCGTGCGGCAGCGGCTCATGCGCTGGCGATGGCTTCCAGTATCCCGTGCGAGCTTCGAGCCGATGTTCGAAACCGGCGAGGGCATCTTTCAGATCGGCCCGTTCTTTTCGTACGGGGGTCTCGATCCATAAGATGGTCGCAATAGGATGGTCCGATCGAGGAGACGCCAGCGGCCTGCACTACACAGAATGGGTTTCCTCATCTTGCTGAGGGACAAGCGCCTTGATCCGCAGGCTATCCATTGTCTCGCCGCGCTCGAGCGCGTCCTTGACCCAGCGCGGCTGTGTTCCTCTGCCCGACCATGTCTGGAACGGGGCGTGCGGGTTGCGAAATTTTGCCACGGCGGCATGTTTGCGCTTGTCGGTGCCACCGATGGGGGAAAGGCTGGCACGGCGCTGGATCTCGTCCAGTCTTTGCTGAAGCAAGTTGGCTTCGGCCTCCAGCTTGACGGCCAGTTTGGATCCGAGCTCATTGTACAAGTCCCAGAGCTCGGCGGTTGACATCGTCTCGAAATTGCAATCCCTCCGTTTCATCACATGCCTCTGCAGCGATCAACTTGGGTGGGTCGCCATCTCGAAAAAAAGGCCGCCACGGTGGCGGCCTTTTCGTCTTCTATCGATGCGCGCGTATCAGACCAGCCGCAGTGCCTGACCTTGTGCGCGGCGGCGGTAGGCGAGGAAGCCCACGCCGGCGAAGCCGAGGATCATCATGGCCCAGGTGGAGGGCTCGGGGACGGCGCCGACCGTCTCAAACCCTCCGAGCCGGACTTGCCGCACATCTTCGAACGTCGCGCCATTAATCGCTGTGAGCGAAATGTCGGTCATCAGCTGTCCGTTGATACTGGTAACAGTGAAGAAGTTTTGGCCGTTGGCGTTGACCGTGAAGTCGTCTTCGAAGAAGCCGCCGTTGATATTGACGCCCTCCACATGGATAAGCACGCTCCCATTGCTGGCGGCATTGATGTTGAACACGGCTCTCGTGAATGTGTCGTTGTTCGCCAAGTCGAACGAGAGTTGAGTCAGGGAAGTGTTCCCGGTACCGCCTGACACCGTGGCCTGGCCGCTGGGGTTTGCGCTCAAGAGTCCGGTGCCGCTCGTGGACGTGAAATTAACCACGAGGTCGTTTGGTCCGACCGTGCCAGTGACGAGCGACACGTTTGTCGCGGGGTCCAGCAGCACGTTGTCCGTGCCCTGATTGTTGACGCCCGTGACCACAACGATGTCTGCCTGCGCCGGGCTGATCGAAACAGCGGCCATCGATATGAAAGCAGCTGCCAATATTCCGCGTGAACTAACCATTCCATTATACTCCCTGCCTACCGGTGCCAAAAATTCGCGTAAAATTCGCGTAAAAATGGCGGCTGACTGATTGCCACCTTTTCCCGAAATCTACCGATTATTAAAAAAGTGTAAAGGGGCAAGCGATTACTGAGATACCTCTATTTAAAATAATTTCAACATTTGTAGGTTGCGCGCCAGTGATTGTGCATCTCCTTCAAAATGCGCGTTCCGACTGAATTTTCGTGGGACGTGTTCATTTTTATATAGTCGTATTTAATTGAGCGGTAAGTCGGTTCAGGATTAAAATAAATAGGTATTTTTCCCATCCTTCGTGGGTCAGGCCAGCTTCAGGTGGGTGCTCTGCGGCGTTCATTCCGGAGACATGTCGCTGCCGCCTATCGTTCGGCATGCGTGACTGCTTTGCCGATGCAGCCCGTTGAAGCGCGGGTCAAATTATCGCCGTACGACGCGTTGAGAGTGCCTTCGTTCAGGAGCGCGCCGATGGTGAACAGCAACTGCAAATGCACTGGGACCAAACCCATCGGCCAGGCGTGCCCATGGCTGCCCCCGGCAATTCGTCCAGGCCGATGCGCGACAGCATTGCATGGGTGGAGCTGAGATGATGGCGTCCCGGAGATTGACGGCCGATGACGCGCCAAAAATCGCGGCTGCGATTCCGCAGCTTGCGCGGATCGGCTTGAGGCCGCTGTTTCCGGAAGAAGAATTCCCGGCGCTGGCACGGCGGATCGCGGAAGAATTTGCAGGGACCGGCATCCCGGATCCGCCGTTGCCTCTGACCTGGTTCGATCTCGCGCTCACCGGCCCAGAGCAGGTGTTTGCCAACGCCGTCCATTTTCAGGACCATTGTTTCGACGTCGCCGGCGAAGAGGATTATGCCGGGGTGGTCGCCTCGATCATGGCGCTGGCGGGGGAAGAATGGCCGAACGCGACCGTCTCGGCGTCGAGCGTCCAGAGGCTGGGGCAATATGGTCTGTCTCATCGTATCGAAATCGTCATTCAAGGCGAGGGAGGCGCTCCGTCTTTCGATCTGATCGCGGACAAGGATTTTGATTGGTCGGTCGTGACGCGTCTCAACGAGCGGCTTCCGCCTGGAGCGGCGGGACGGTTCGCTGCATTTTTCGATGGCGATGCCACCATTGTGTATCTGAAGCCCGAACAGATCGCAGAGCTCGGCAAGCTATTCGGCTCCGAGTTTGCGACTGAGGTTGAGCCCTTGCAGGAACGGCCGCCGTTGCACGGCAGCCGCGAGACCGCGGATGCCGGTTCTGCCAGGCCGTTGCCGCTCTGGGCGTTGGCCGTCGGTGTGCCGATCGGCCTGTTCGCGGCAAGCCAGCTGGTCGCCATGATTTTGCGGGGAGCGCCGTATACTATTTCGGGCTCTACCCGTGTTGCTTTCGCCGCCGCGCCGCTCGAATTTCTGTTCCTCGTCGCGATGTATATCGGCGGCGTCGCGCTCTTTCTCGGCGGTCCCGTCTATCTGACGGCCAGGAAATGGCGGGCGCCAAGGCAGTTGCCGCGGCGCGCGACCTGAGCGATCTGACGAAGAAGGCGGCGCGCAGAACGGATGCTGGAAAAATTAATGGCCGGGAAAACCCGGCCACGGCGAGATCGTATTCAGGCGAGCAGCGAAGCGCCGGCGATGTCCGACGCTTGCGGCCTATCAGGTATCCGGCGGGAAGTAGGACCGCAAAGTATAGCGGAGAGCGAGGTAGATTCCGACACAACCCGTAATCGCGATGGCAGCTATATCCATTCCCTGTACCCCATTACTGACGCCGCGTCCGTTTGACGGACTGCGTTAACGATGGGGATCATGGAACCTGAAAATGGTTCCCTTAAGCCGCAAAAATGGTTCCACTGGGATTTGAACGTGGTGGCAACGTGACCAGCGCCGGGTAAGCCGCAGGATATGCTCGCGAAATGGGCAAAGTGCCGCGCAGGCCGCCGAAGGCTGATGCATTTCCAGGAACGGCGCGTTCTCGACACCGTTGGCTTGGCAGAGGAGCCGCCCATGACCGAAAAGCCCACGCCGCAACAGCTCGATGAACTGAAGAGGCTCAGCAAAGAGGCGCGCGTACCTGACGAGTCCGAGATCGTAACCTCCAGGGAAGAAGCCGAGACGCGCATTCGCGACCTCAAGGAAAAAGCGCGTATGGATTAGGGCAGGCCGACAGCGCTTCCTGCGTCGTTTCGTGCGAGGAACGGATGCTTCCCCCGATGGTTCACCGCCTGCAGGGGACGACCCGAGAAGGCATTACCGATGCGAACTCTTGGCGCCGGACAGATCGCGCTCATCCTGGTCCTGATGGCTCTGCTCATCCTTACCGGGGTCTGGGCGACCACGGTATGGAACGCCACGGGCGACGTCGTGATGGATCGGCACGGCTGGATCGCCCTTGGGCTCGGCACGTTCTTTTCGCTTTTGGTCGGATGCGGCCTGATGGCGCTGATGTTCTTCAGCAGCCGCAGCGGACACGATGAAGCGGCCGATCCGTTCCGGAAGAATCAGGGGCCGCCCGCCGAGTAAGGCCGGCCGAGCACGACATGCCGCGCCGCCGGATATGGTCTGGCTGCCTGCGCCGCAGGAGCTTGCAAGAGAGTCAGTTGCGGTTCTCTCGCGCGTAGAGATCTTTGGTCGCCTGCTCGGTGGTCGCTTTTTCGGGGCGTGTACGACGCCGGTTACGCATGATGCCATAGGGGAGTACCCAGAACCGCGGCTCCGATGAACCACAGCGCCACCGGCAGGTGCGACGCGAGGCCGGTCGCGGAACAAGCGTTCAGGCGGCGGTCGGTAAAGGCTTGTTAGGAATTTCAATCGTCGGGGGACGATGGCGCTCCCTAGCGGAATCGAACCGCTCTCTCCACCGTGAAAGGGTGGCGTCCTAACCGATAGACGAAGGGAGCAAAAACAACCGGAAAATCAATGCGTTATGCGCCTGATGGCCGTGTTGGCCGCCGGCCGTTCATGGTTCATGGCGGCGGCGACGGGCGAACGTATAGTGGCGTTTGGCCGGAGGGGCAAGCCGCTCGCAAAGCCGATCTTGTGGGCTGTTCTCCGGCGCCCCGCCCCGGCGGGTGCTCCACGCAGCGCAACGGAATGTAAAGCCGCCCGGTGTAGGGATGATGTCCGGGGGATTTCCGACATGGCCTTGCGAGCGAGCAAAAAGCGCGAGACGCGCAAATCATTGAGCCAGCCAGGCTGGATCACGCTGGAAGGCGGCTTTGCTGCGCGCCAATGCGTGGTGCAGGACATGTCCACGACCGGGGCCAAAGTCACCATCGACGATCCGAACTCGCTGCCGGCGAAATTGCGGCTTGCGTTTTCGCGCGATGCCCGAACTGGCCGCCGTTGCGAAGTGGTCTGGCGCCGCGGCAAGACGGTGGGCGTCAAGTTCGTTCGCTAGATCCTTCCGCTGGCGTCGAGCTGCGGGCAGCGGTAAAAAGGCGAGATGCGAAAACTTCTCCTGCTGGCGACAGCACTCGTCCTGTCTTCAGGCGCCGTGGCGGAACAACGCCGTCCTCCCAAATCCGACAAGGCCGCGCCATCGGGCAAGGTGCTCCCGTTGAAGCGCCCGAACTCGGCCAATGCCTGCGCGGAATACGGCGCAGGCTTCGTCAGGGTTGAAGGCACCGGCACCTGCATGAAGATCGGCGGTGCGATCGGCGTCGGTGCGGGCGTTTCCAGCGGCTCACGCTGACAGCCGTCACGTCATCGGCGCCGACAGGAATCGCACGAAGCCGGGACGCTCTGAAACTTGCGCAAACCAGCGCTCGAGGTTCGGCAGTTTCGGCTTGGTCACGCCTTCGACGCCGAACCAGCGGCGCGCAAAGGCACCGATCGCGATGTCGGCGAGGGTGAACTGCTCGCCCTCGATGAAGCGCCGGTTCGCCAGTTGCGCCTCGGCGATTCGCCACACCACCGCCTCGGCGTCGACATCCTTCTGGATCGCCACCATGTCGCGCTTTTCGGGCGGGGTGCGCACGAGCGCCCAGAACACGGGACGGTCGACCGGCTGCAGCGTTGAGAGCGTCCAGTCGAGCCAGCGGTCGACGCCGGCCCGCGCCTTCGGCTGCGACGGGTAGATCGGCGAATTCGCGCCATAAGCCATGCAGAGATAGCGCATCACGGAATTGGATTCCCACAACACGTAGTCGCCGTCGACCAAGGTCGGGACGCGGCCGTTCGGGTTCATCGCCAGATAGGCCGGCTCGTTGTTCTTGCCGAACTGCATGCCGGCGTCGATGCGCTCATAGGCGAGGCCGAGCTCGGCGAGGCACCACAGCACTTTTTGGACGTTGACCGAGTTGGCCCGGCCCCAGACGGTGAGTTGTTTGTTGTTGTCGGCCACGCGCGTTGCTCCCGCTGATTTTCGTTGCTGCGTTCATAGCCGAAGATGGGCGGGCAGGGCAAAAATCCTGCGGCTCAAAACAGAGGCTCAAAAACAAATCGGACTCCGCCGCGATGCGACAGAGCCCGACCTTGCGCACGAACGGCTCGTCAGTTCTCAATGACCGAAGAACAGCCACAGCAAAATGATCACCGGAATAGGCACACCCAGCAACCACAACAGGATTCCTCGTCCCATCATCTCCTCCTCGAAATGAATCGAAGGGAAAACGCGGCATGTCGTGACCTGTTCCTGCGCAAAAAACAGGCCTGCGCGACGGAACGTTTTACGATTTGGGAATTTCCGAGAGCGACAGTCCGATCCGAAACAGCGAATAGCCGTCCTGCTCGACGGCTTCGCGCACTTCGGCATTGACGTCGTCGGAATGGCGGCTGCGCGTCAGCCGCCATTCGCTTTCGCTCGTATCGGGCGGAAACGGCGCGTCCGCTCGTGTCACGAGCCGGTAGCTCGGATGGTGGACGTGCACGAAGAACTTGTACAACACCCTACCAGTGGCCGGTATTCGGCATCGAGGTCCACGGCTCTGCCGGCGGCTTCGGCTCGCCCTTCTGCAACAGCTCGATCGAATGCAGATCCGGCGAGCGCACGAAGGCCATGTTGCCGTCGCGCGGCGGCCGGTTGATGGTGATGCCGGCCTTCATCAGGCGGTCGCACGTCGCATAGATGTCGTCGACCTCGTAGGCGAGGTGGCCGAAATAGCGGTCCTCGCCGTATTTCTCCTCGTCCCAATTATAGGTGAGCTCAACCAGCGGCGCGCCGCGGTTCTGGGGCGCTGCCTTGAACAGGCCTTCGTCCTCGGGCGCGCACAGGAACACCAGCGTGAACCGGCCCTTGTCGTTATCGACCCGGCGTACTTCCTTCAGCCCCAGCGCGTCGCGGTAAAACTTCATCGCGGTATCGAGATTGCGGACGCGCAGCATGGTGTGGAGGTATCTCATTTGCGAACTCCTTGAGAACGTGTGCGGATTTTCCGTCGTTATAGGCGGGGCAGGGCATAGATAGCAGCAAATCGCAGCGAAGGGCAGTCGTCGCGGGCGGCTCTGTTCTGCTGCATTCGCGCCCACCATCATCCCCTTTGAGCTGTTCGCTTTCGCGCGCGAGGCGTCCTTGCCGGGCAGGTGAACCGGAGCGGCGCGTGGGGCGACTAATCGCCAGCACCGGAAGGTGCCATGACGTGAGCTGGACAAAGCGATGCGCAATCAGCTGCCAGGCTCAGTGGCGAAGCACCGCGTCCGGACTGGAGACCTGATGCTCGACCGGCTCTTGAATCTGTTTCTCGAAATTCTGTTCTACGCCACCGGCGCGTCGGTCCTTCACCTGTTCGGCTACAAGAACCCTGACGACTTCGCGGCATGGCTGACCGGCTTCGCGCTTTGGGCGCTGGCTATCCTCGCCATCTTTGTCCTGGCGGGGTTTTGACCGCTAGCGTGTCAGTGCCGGGATCAGGCTTTGGAACAGTTCGACGAGCCTTTGTCCGGTCATTCCGACGGCGGCGATGATGGCGAGGGCGATAAATCCGGCGATCAGGCTGTATTCGATGGCGGTTGCGCCGCTCTCGTCACGCAGAAACTTTCCGAACATGCATTTCACTCTCAAAATTCCCGGAAAAAGGTGTGGCACGCCCAAGTTGCCATCAAGACAACCAAAAGCGTAAAATTGCGCGTTTTTATGCCCGGCATCCCGGAGCGAAACAAACCGCCGTCCACCCGGCGTGATCCCACACACATACGCGATTGCCTCCGCCGTCCATCATGCACTCAACGGAGGGATCGACCATGTACCTGCTCTATGGCGTGCTCATTCTCGCGATGCTGTTCTTTCTCGTGCTACCGATCACCGACGCCAGGACGGCCCGGATGAAGCTGTCCGTCGTAAGCTGCCTCGGCGCATTGCTGGCGGTATCCGTGATGCTGCCGCGTCTGATACACTAGCCGGATCGGCCCATCTCGACGCGCAACACCCGGCACCTGCCGAGGAGGGCGGTGGGGCGAACGGGGAGGGCGGCATGATTATCGTAACAGGCAGCATTCTGGCGCGCGAGGACACGTTCGACGCCGTGCTGCGCTCGAGTCTCGAGCATGTCGAGCGTTCCCGCAAGGAGCCCGGCTGCATCTCGCATGACGTGCACGTCGACTGCCAGAACCCGATGCGGCTGTTCTTCTTCGAGCAATGGGCGGATGAGGCGGCGCTGCGGACGCATTTCGCCGTCGAGGGGTCCAAGGCGTTCGTGAAGTCGCTCAAGGGCCGGATCGTCGAGACCACGGGCACGCAGATCTATCGTACGGAAGTGATCGAACGATAGCAGGCGCCCATTGTTTGCCTGAAAGGTTTGTACGTCAGGCGATCAGAGCAGAGGATTGTACGTCCAATCCTCGGGCCAATGCCTGTTGCCAAACCATCCGAGACCGGCCGCGACCGCAAAGAAGACGAGCGCGGTCGGGATCAGTTCGTGGACGGCAAAGGCGCTGGCGAGAAGCGGACCGAGCAGATGCGCCGCGAGGCCCGCCGTGCCGATCCCGATGCCGAACAGCAGGGCTTGAATGAACCAGATGAAGAGGATGCGAAGCAACATCATGGCGCGACGATAGCGCGGCCGCCGGGATGCGCTGTGACCGGGCGCACAGTCCCGTTCAGGGGCGGGCTCTAGTTTCACGCATCTGCATCACCCCGGGAGGCTCGACATGCTGGCATGGGTTCTGTTGGTCGTGAACACGCCGACCATCGTGTGCACGATTTGCTCCGCTTTCCTGGCTTACAAGGAAAGGCCGCAATGGGTCTGGTTCGCGGGATTGGCCGTGCTGGCCGGCCTCGGTGCGGTGCTGACGCTCGGCGTCGTGCACGCGCAGCAGCTCGCATGGCGCGCGTAAAGAGAGAGCGGCCGGACGTCATCCGGCCCCCATGCGCAGATCGGGATTTCCCTCAGGTCAGACCTTGACGTCCACCAGCGGCGGCTCTTCGGCGGTCGCCGTTGCAAGGGCCGCTTCTACGGCGGCTGCCTTGGCATGGTCGACGGCCTGAAGGTCCTGATTGATGGTGTGCTGTGGCGCCTTCGCGGTCTGATCGACCACGAGCTGAATTCTGGCTTGTGTCACTTCAACCGGTATTGGGTAAATGACCATGATACAACCCTCCTGGCCAAACCCTGTCAGGTGCGTATTTACGTCTTGTAAAGAGGTTCGGTTAACGGCGAGCCGCTTCTGCAGGAAACGGTAAACAAAGCCTTAGGCTCCGCCTCGATTCCTCCGTAGCAAAAACGGCCTAGTGCGTCTCTTCCAGCCGCTCGGCGTAGAGGCGGAATTCCTCGGCCATCTCGATCAGCTTCTTCGAAGCTTCGGGGTCCTTGACGGCTTCAGCGAGCCGCCGGGCTCGGATGGCCTGCTCGCGATAGTGGTCGGCTTGGGTCATGGCAGCACCTTTTTTGATGAGTCTGGATGCCGCCAAAAAGGTTCGACGCGCGAGCATGAGGGTAACGGTATCTTAAGCAGACAGCCGGGCCGGAAAACGCGCCCCCTGTTCGTTCCAGGAGAACAAAAGGAGTCTTTGCTCAAACGATGCGCCGGACGCGCGAATGGCACGTGAGCTGAAAAAGCATACGGCGAAAATGAAGGTCTTGATCCGACAGGGACGGAGGCGCCAGCGCAGAGAGGCAGAGGCCATGTTGGAAACACGCCGCGAGACGAACCAACCGGCCGGCGACACTCAGCGGTCGGGTAATTTCTCGCCCGGCGATTTGTGATAGGTCGCGATAGCAATGAAGCCGGCGTAGCCAATCACATTGATTAGAATTTCCATCCATACGGGCATGACGCACCTTTCCCCGCAAGTGAACTCCGACGGTCAGGTGTTAGTTCCTGCGCAATGCGATGATCAGACCCGCGAGATCGCATGGCTACACGTTACGGTTGAGGGTACGAATCCCCTGCGCAATAAAAACCCCGCCCACATCCGAGGATGAAGACGGGGTCTTTCGTGCATTCACCTCTCGCAAGGTTGCTGCACCTAGCTAAAAACGTTGATACTCCGGCGCCGTTCCCGTCCTTCTACAATTCTCTCGTCGGTTCCCCCTCGTCGTATTCAGCCGGAGATGACGCCTCCGCCGAGCAGCGCCCGGCGGGTTCCGCGTTAGCGCCAGAAAGAGGGGCGGGTGGATCCATTCACTGCGTTGGCCAAGGTCTTATCGCAATATTGTTCGCGTTCGCGCTCGAACTTCTGCTGGGTTTCCCGGAAGCTTTCCACGCGTGCTGCGATTTCGGCGCGATCACGCGCGAGCCTTTCTTCCTTTTCCGTCTTCGCCATCCGTCCTCTCGTCTGATTCGCGCCCCGCGACGATTGGCACGCGCGAATGGGGCATGTTTGTGATTGCCTGCGGCTTTGATGCGAAGGTCGTGGATAAGGGGTGGCGCATTCTTGTCGCGCGCTTGTCGTCCTCTGGGTTCCCATCAGCGAACAGACGAAACGGGAAAGCATGAGGGTGACGGGGTATAAGGCGATTTGATAAGGCCGCCTGCAAGGGGACGATGCATCCGCCGGCAGGTGCATCGATCTGGTAATCCGAATGGCCGTGCTTATAGTCGGCACGGTCCAACCCATTCGGAAAATATCAGCGTGATCGCCAAGGATTTGCGCAGCGGCGTGGAGCAACTCGGCAACATGATCGCCGAAGCCCGCTGTATCGTTCCCTTTACCGGAGCCGGCATTTCGACCGAGTGCGGCATTCCCGATTTTCGTTCGCCAGGCGGGCTGTGGACGCGCAACCGCCCGATTGCGTTCGACGAATTCGTCGCCAGCGCCGAGGCGCGTGCCGAAGCCTGGCGGCGGCGCTTTGCGATGGAGGAGACCTTTGCGGCGGCAATGCCCGGCCGCGGGCATCGCGCGCTAGCCTCGCTCTACAAGGCCGGCAAGAGCCCGGCGATCATCACCCAGAACATTGACAATCTGCATCAGGCGTCAGGCTTCAAGGCCGACGACGTGATCGAGCTGCATGGCAACACGACCTATGCCCGCTGCATCGGCTGCGGACAGGCCTATGATCTTCCCTGGGTGAGGGTGCGCTTCGAAGAGGCCGGCGAAGCACCGGACTGCACCGTCTGCGAGGAGCCGGTGAAGACGGCAACAATCTCGTTCGGACAGGCAATGCCCGAAGATGCGATGCGTCGCGCCACAGAACTGGCGCAGAGCTGCGACCTGTTCCTGGCCATCGGTTCATCGCTCGTGGTTTGGCCGGCCGCAGGCTTTCCGCGGATGGCCAAGAACTGCGGCGCCAAGCTCGTCATCATCAATAACGAGCCGACGGAACAGGACGATGTCGCCGACCTGGTGATCCGTCACGACATCGGCGAGACGCTCGGACCGTTTGTAGGCAATTGATCTCCAACTGATTCGCGGCGATGCAAGCTTGTTCACAGCCTCCGCAATTTTGTTTTTTTTAGCTATGCGGCACAATCGAGAGTGTTATCTTTTGATTCGAGAGATTCGCGCTGCGTTAGCATGATGGTCATGGTAGGGCGCGTGTTCCGGTCCGCTTCGGCGACAGCGGGCCGCTTTTTTGAAGTGTGAGGGTCCGGGGTCATGGGGTCGGACGAATTTGGGTCCAAGAAGCTCGGGGGGCCGCCGTCAGGCGGGACAGGGCAGAACAGGCTTGGACCAGGTGAATACACAGCCGGCGCGCCACGCGATCCGGCGGTGGATGCGTTCTCGGGGCTCGGGGATGCCGCAGCCAATCTGGTCGAAATATCCGGCGTCATCAAATGGTTCGACGCTTCCAAGGGGTACGGTTTCATCGTGCCTGATAACGGCTGGCCCGACGTGCTTTTGCATGTCACGGTGCTCAGGCGCGACGGTTTCCAGACCGCCTATGAAGGTGCTCGCGTAGTGGTTGAATGCGTGCAGCGCGCCAAGGGCTATCAGGCGTTCCGGATCGTCTCGATGGATGAGTCGACCGCGATCCATCCGGCGCAGATGCTGCCGCCGCGGACGCATGTCAGCGTCACGCCGACCAGCGGCCTGGAGCGGGCCCAGGTCAAGTGGTTCAATCGGCTGCGCGGCTTCGGCTTCCTGACCTGCGGCGAGGGCACGCCCGACATTTTTGTCCACATGGAGACGCTGCGCCGCTTCGGCATGACCGAGCTGCGACCCGGCCAGTATGTGCTGGTGCGCTTCGGGCCCGGCTCCAAGGGCATGATGGCGGCCGAGATCCATCCCGAGACCGGGCCGTCGGCGCTGTCCTCGCACTGAGGCTGCCACGCCGGTGACGGAAACGTGAGCCGGACGCCGTGCATCCGCATGGCGTCCTGTGGTATTTGCCGCCGTCCTTGGGTTAGGGTTCCCAGCCAATTCCCCTAGATTTCAGGCGTGAGTGCTTCGATGAACTTCGCTGTTGTGGTTGCGCGGCTCCGAAAGGAAGGCCGCGTGTTGATGTTGCTTGCGGCGGCATCTGCCGTGCTGGTGATGCTGTCCGTTGCTCCGGCTGCGCGGGCGGCGAGCGTTCAGCCGCTCGAGATCGCCACCAAGTCAGGCGTGCACGTGTTCTCGGTCGAGATGGCGACGACCGAGGAAGAGAAACAGACCGGCCTGATGTACCGGAAGGAATTGCCTGACGGAAAGGGCATGCTGTTCGACTTCTCGCCGGAGCAGCAGATCTCGATGTGGATGAAGAACACCTACATTCCACTCGACATGATCTTCATCCGCGCCGATGGCCGCATCCTGCGGATCGCGGAAAATACCGAGCCGTTTTCGACCAAGATCATCTCTTCGGGTGGCCTTGCGAGGGGCGTGCTGGAAGTGATTGCGGGCACGGCGCAAAAATACGGCATTCAGCCGGGCGACCGGGTG
Organism: Bradyrhizobium sp. CB3481; assembly: GCF_029714305.1. Lineage (NCBI taxonomy): Bacteria > Pseudomonadati > Pseudomonadota > Alphaproteobacteria > Hyphomicrobiales > Nitrobacteraceae > Bradyrhizobium > Bradyrhizobium sp. CB3481. Next base: position 4,340,797 of record NZ_CP121647.1, on the reverse strand, counting down.
GCGCACCCGCTGTTCGGCAAGCGCTGACCGCTCAGCCCTTGTCTTGCTGGCCGCGGCTTTAGCGTGTATCGACGCATTTCCTGAGGTATCGGATCGGGGTATAGCGCAGCCTGGTAGCGCGGCAGTTTTGGGTACTGCAGGTCGTTGGTTCGAATCCAGCTGCCCCGACCAATAAAATCAATGACTTGCTGCGCCCTTTGGGGCTCGATCTTCCCACCATGGTAGGGAGGGGCAGGGGAACAATTGTGGCCGGTGGGACGACAATTACTGTGGTGCGGCAGGCGCTTCTGTGCGGGCTCCTGATTTGTTGTGCTGCTGCAATCGAAAGCCGGACGGCCGCGGCGAATCCCGCGCAGCTCATCTCCGACTTTCGGCTGAAGCATGGGGAGAAGCGCGTCACGCTGGATGCGACGTTGACGCGGATTGCGCACGATCAGGCCCAGGCGATGGCTGCGAAGGACAAGCTGGACCACGATGTCCTCGGCCACTTCAATTCGCGCATGAGCCCGGCGAGCGCGGGCCGCGCCGCGGAGAACATCGCGTATGGCTACGAGAGCTTTCCCAAAACTCTCGATCAGTGGATCAACTCGTCGGGGCACAGGAAAAACCTGCTGCTGCCTGGCGCGACGCGCGTCGGCGTTGCCAGCGTGAAGAGCGCGAAGACCGGCCGCACCTACTGGGCGATGGTGATCGCAGGCGATTATGAGCGCCCCAAGCCGAAGGCCCCGCCGAAGGGTTCACCGAAGGAGTCAAAGCAGGCGCACGCGGCGAAGCCGAAAGCGCGCGCAGCCGAATCGTGCCGGTTGAAAATCCTCAGCCTCTGTCTCTAAGCGGCTTGCAATATCGTTCCTGTTATGTTCTCATCGGGGTCATCTGCGGAGGTGACCCAATGGATGTCGAGAAGCAACGCGAAATCATCCGGCTCTGGAATCGCATGCGCCAGGTCGAAGGTCCGCTCGCGGAGGAGATCCGTATCCAGATTCTTGAATGCTTCGCGCAGCCGGATGCCCCCGGCACGCGGATGAAGGAGCGTCGCGAAGTGCTGGGCCGCATGCCGGTCCGGACCGCACAGATTTATCGGATCGGCGAACACCGCAGCAACAGCGCAACGCTCTGACGGATTTCGTATTTCGGCGCGGCTGATTCGCGGGCCGTCAAGATTGACGGAATCGGCGCGCGATGCATGCTGCACGCATGTTGTCGCGTGTGCGCAATCATTTTCGAGGTGCGAAGTTCGCCCGCATGAGCAGCGGGACGTACTGCGTTATCCGCGATCTCGGGCTGGTCAAGGGCGGCAAGGGGATGCGGCACCATGAGGTGCTGGTGACGTTCAGTTTTCGGGCGTTCTGGCGGTGGATCGGAAAGGTCACCAGGGACGCGATCGGAAAGAAGCGGCGCACTGCTTGGCTTCAACGCCTTCCGGACCCCGTCTCTGATAATGCTTCGCAAGCCGTAGCCGTCTCACCGCTGCGCCGCCTGCCACGCCAATAGTCTGTACTCGGCGAATGACATCGCCACCGATGTCACGTAACCGGTGACGCCGAGCAGGATGACGCCGGCGAACAGGTCGGCGGAGCGGAAGGCGCGGGCCGACAGCAGCACCCAATGGCCGAGCCCGTCGAGACCGGCGAGGATTTCGCACACCACCGAGAGGATCAGCGCCACCGTCAGGCTCAGGCGCATGCCGGCGAGAATGTCGGGGCTGGCGGAGGGCAGCGCGATCTTTGAGATCACGGCAAGGCGCGACATCTGCAGCGACCGCGCCACCTCGTAGAGCCGCGGCTCGACCGCGGCGAAGCCGTGGATGGTCGCCAGCATGATCGGCCAGATCGCACCGAACGCAATCACGAACAGCGCCATCGCCTGGCTCAGACCGAGCATGGCGATCGCCACCGGAATGATGGCGGAGACCGGCAGCGGCCGCAAAAATTCCAGCGACGGCGCGACATAGGTCCGCATGGTGCGCGAGGAGCCGATGATGGCGCCGATCGCGATGCCGGCGATCGAGGCCGCAAGCCAGCCATAGGCCATGTGCTCGAGAGTGCCGGCGAGCTTGCTCCAGAGATCGCCGGAGGAAAAACCGCGTACCAGCGCGGCCCAGGCGCGGTCCGGCCCCGGCAAAAATACCGGCGAGACCAGTTTGAGATTGGCGATCAGTTGCCAGAGCGCAATGAAGCCGGCAGCCACCGCAAAGCTCGCCACGCGCCAGAGGATCACAGCCCGGTTCATCGGCCGTCTCCGCTCAGCGCCGCGCGCCCGAACAGCCGGTTCTGGGCGACGACCAGAAAGACATTCAGCGCATAGCCGATGGCGCCGATCCACACCAGATAGGCCAGCATCAGGTCGGGGCGGAGCGCCTGCTGCGCCAGCATGATGCCGGCGCCAAGGCCCAATGGATTGATCGCGATCTCGACGGTCACGGCGACGATCAGCGCGATGCCGGCCGACAGGCGGAAGGCGACGAAGATCCGCGGCAGCGCCGCCGGGACGATGATCTTCCAGACGCGCTGCGCTGGCGGCAGCCGCAGCGCCCGCGCCACTTCCATCAGCCGCGGCTCGATGCTGCGCACGGCCGCCCGCGACAGGATCAGGACGGGCCAGACGCAGGCAAACGCCACGATCACGATTTCCATGCGATAGCCGAAGCCAAGCGCGATCAGCGCGATCGGCAATAACGCAATCGAGGGGATCGGCCGGATCGCCTCGACCGTGACTTCCATCAGGCGGTCGAGCGTCTCGGAAATCCCGAACGCAATGCCGAGCGCGAGGCCGATGACCGTGCCGATCGCGAGCCCGGTGAACGCCGCAAACAGCGTATCGCGCGTCGCGGCCAGAATAGAGAGATCGGCGAAGGCGCCGGCGAGCGCCATCACGATCTGGCTCGGCGGCGCCAGGCTGTCGCTTTGCAGATGCGTGGCGCGCGCCCAGACCTCGAACGCCACCAGAAGGCCGAGCGGCAGCACCAACGCCTTGGCGGAATTTGCCGTCACTGCTCGGTCGCCTTGATGAAATCGAATAGTTGCCGCCGCAGCCGCAGGAACTCCGGATGCTCGCGCGTCGAGAGCTGGTCGCGCGGTCGGGGAAGGTTGACCGAAAGCTCGATGCCGATCCGGCCCGGATGCGGCAGCAGGCCGATCACGCGGTCGCCGAGATAGATCGCCTCATCCAGGTCGTGGGTCACGAAGATCACGGTCGCGCCGCTCGCCGCCACCAGCGAGAGGACCTCGTCCTGTAGTCCTTGCCGCGTCATCGCGTCCAGCGCGCCGAAGGGCTCGTCCATCAGCAGCATTTTCGGCTCCTGCGCCAGGCAGCGGGCGATCTGCAAGCGCTGCTGCATGCCACCGGACATCTCGGTGGGATATTTGCCGGCATGGCCGGGCAGGCCGACAGTGCGCAACAGTTCCTCGATGCGGGCAGCGCGCTCCGCCGCGGGCATGCCGCCGGCTTCCAGCGCCAGCGAAACGTTGCCGGCCGCGGTGCGCCAGGGCAGCAGCGCCTTGCCGTAATCCTGAAACACGATTGCGATCTCGCGGCGCGGCCCGCGCATCGGCTGGCCATCGAACGTGACCTTGCCGCCGGTCGGCTGATAAAGACCGGCGGCCAGACGCAGCGCCGTGGTCTTGCCGCAGCCGGAGGCGCCGACGATGCAAAGGAACTCGCCGGGCCGCACCCCGAGGCTCAGATTCTCGATGATGGTCTTGCCGCCGAGCTGCAGCGTAACCGAGTCAAATGCGATCTGCGGTGCGGCAGTGCTGGCGACAGGTTCGAGACGTTTTGCGGCGCTGGCCATGATCTCAGTTCTCGTTGCCTGGGGGATAGACGAAATCCATCGTTGAGCGCAGATGCGCGCTCAGCATCGCCTGCGAGCCGGGAATGTCGCGCCCGATCACGCGGTCGGCCAGCAGTTGATGCGCGCGGACGAACTTCTTGCCGCTGTCGAACGAGCGCATCATCACGCGGCGGTAGCGATAGGCCTGATCGTAGAGGTCGGAGTGGGCCGCCAGCAGACGCTTTGAGCCGCAGGCGGCCAGCAGCGCGGTGTGAAAGCCCTTGTGCAGCCGGTCGAAATCCTCCGCGCCCTCGCGGAATTCATCGCCGGTGCGCTCGATATGGCGGCGCATCTGGTGCAGCGCGCTGACGATGCCGGCCTCCCAGGCGTCGTCGCCATTGAGAATCGCGAGCCTGATGGCCTCGACCTCGACCGCCGTGCGCATCGTGGTGATATCGAGCAGATCCTCGCGGCTGATGTCGGCGACGCGAAAGCCGCGCTGCCCGATACCGACGATCAACCCTCGCGACATCAGCCGCGACAATCCCTCGCGGAGCGGCGTGGCGCCGATCTCGTAGCGCTGCACGAGGTCGACGATGCCAAGCCGCGATCCCGGCGCCAGGTGACCGGCCAGGATGTCCTGCTCGACCAGGAGAGCCGCGCGCTCGCTCAGAGTCGCGGCCTCGGTCGGTCGGGTCGGTTGACGCTCGAAATCTGGCATCGCGATCCGTTACTTCAAGACAAGCTTCGATGGGTCGAGCTTGGACTGCAGCATCTTTTGCGTCGACATCACCTCGATCCACCAGGCGAGCTGTTCGGGCTTCAGCCCCGGCTCGGAGCGGTTCGGCGGCGTCGCCTTGACCAACTCAATCGGCTGCTTCGTGAATTTGGCAATCGAGTTGGAGGCCTTTTCGCGGTCGTTGTTGACGATCACGGCTGACTCGGCGAGCGCTTCGCGGAATTTCTTGATCGCAGCGGCGTTCTTGTCAGCCCATTCGCGCGACGCGGCATAGAAGATGATCGGATCAGTGCGCGCCAGCTCGACCGCATAGCGCGCGCCGACCGAGCCGAAGCCCGCATTGGTCATCCGCGTCACAAACGGTTCGGCGGTCAGCACGGCATCGACGCCGCCGGACTTGATGATGTCGGCCATGGTCGGGAAGGTGACCTCGACGAAATTGACGCTCTTGGGATCGACGCCTTTCTCCACCAGCCATTTCACGAACAGCACGTGCAGGAAGGCGTTGAGGCCGGGTGCGCCGACCTTCTTGCCGACGAAATCCTTCGGCTCCTTGATGGTGATGCCGTTGCGAACGAAGGCGGTGATGTTGCCGTTCGACACCGGGCTCATGACGGTTGCCCCGGCAATCGCGACAAGATCCAGCCCGCCATCGGCCGCCTGCAGGAACACGGTCGAGGTCGGCCCGCCGATCTGGATCGAGTTCGAGAGGATCGCCGCCGGGATATTCGAGTTGATGGCGATCGGCGTCATCTCGACCTCGAGCCCATGCTTTTTGAAAATGCCTTCATCGATAGCGACCATCGCCGAGGCGCAGTCGGAGGTCGCCGTGCAGCCGACCTGGATCTTGGCTTGCCCAAGGGCAGTGCCGGTCAGCGCCACGCTGATGGCAAGGGCGGCAAGGGCCTGTTTCACGGGTACTCTCCCAGTCACATTTTTCTGTCTTGTTTATCGATATTTTTTTTGATCATATATTTCGACAGAACACAAGGGGTGCATCCAGTGAAACTCGCGACATTCAAATCCGGCGGACAGGAAAAGATCGGGCTCGTGCATGGAGGCGATACGCTTCTGTTCGATCTGGCGGCCGCCGCCAGCCGCGCCGGCGGCGCCAATCCGGCCTTCGCATCGATGCTGGCGTTGATCGACGCCGGCGAAGGCGCGCTCGAACAGGCGGCAAAGCTGTTCGATCAGCATGGTAAGGACGAGAGCCTGTCGGCGCCGGTGTCCGGAGCGGAAATTCTCGCGCCTGTACCCGAGCCGCGGCAGATGCGGGACGGGATGTCGTTCCCGCTGCACATCCTGCAGGCCCCTCGCGGGCAGCTCAAGCTTGCCGCGCGCGCCCGAAACGATATGGCGGAGCTGGCGCGGATCGAGGCCGAGCCGCTCGGCGAACTGCCGGAGGTCTATCGCAGGCAGCCGATCTACTACATCACCAACCGCTTCAGCGTGCGCGGCACCAACACGACGGTGAAATGGCCGCGCTACAGCAAGGTGATGGATTACGAATTGGAATTCGGCATCATCACGAAGAATAAGGGCGCCAACATCTCCGCTGCGAAGGCCAAGGATCACATCTTCGGCTATACGATCTTCAACGATTTTTCCGCGCGCGATGCCCAGCGCATCGAAATGGAGGGGCGGCTCGGCCCGGCGAAAGGCAAGAGTTTTGACGGCGGCAATGTGATGGGGCCGTGGATTGTCACGCCGGACGAGATCGGCGATCCCTACAAACTGAAGATGGAAGCGCGGGTCAACGGCAAGACACGTTCGCAAGGCATCAGCGAGGGCATGCTATTCCCGTTCGAGGAGATCATCGCCCATGTCAGCCAGGACGAGACGCTGATGCCCGGCGAATTCATCGGCTCCGGCACCGTCGGCAATGGCTGTGGTCTCGAACTCGGCTGGTATCTCGAACACGGCGATACGATTGAGCTCGAGGTCGAAAAGATCGGCATTTTGAAGAACCGGGTCGAGCGGCAGTAGGCGGCTCGCGCAACAAGAAACGTCCAGAGAGGAAACGCCATGGCACGCAAATTGATCGACATTTCCGTTCCGCTGCAAAATGACGTGCCGGCGGATCCGCCCGGCAATCATCCGACCATCCAGTATATCGATCACCAGCAGGGCCTGCCGCGCATGCTGCAGTTCTTCGACGGGCTCAGGGCCGAAGACCTGCCGGATGGGCAGGGCTGGGCGGTGGAGCAGGTATCGCTCTCCACCCACAATGGCACCCATCTGGACGCGCCCTGGCACTTCCATCCCACCATGAACCGTGGCGAGCGTTCCTGGACGATCGACGAGGTGCCGCTGGAATGGTGTCTTCAGCCCGGCGTGAAGCTGGATTTCCGGCATTTTGCTGACGGCTACGTCACGACTGCCAAGGATGTCGAGGCGGAATTGAAGCGAATCGGGCACACGCTGTCGCCGCTCGAAATCGTCGTGGTCAATACCAGCGCCGGCGCCAAATATGGCAGGCCCGATTACGTCGTCTCCGGCTGCGGCATGGGCTATGAGGCGACGATGTATCTCCTGGAGCGCGGCGTGCGGCTGACCGGTACCGATGGCTGGAGCTGGGATGCGCCATTCGTCTACACCGCGAAAAAATATGCCGAGACCAAGGACGCCAACCTGATCTGGGAAGGCCACAAGGCTGGCCGCCATATCAGCTATTGCCACCTCGAGAAGCTGCACAATCTCGAGCAGCTGCCGTCGACCGGCTTCATGGTATCGTGCTTCCCGGTGAAGATCGAGCGCGCATCCGCCGGCTGGACCCGTGCGGTTGCCATTCTCGACGGCTGAAGGCGGCGCGCGATAATAAACAAGAATTGGGGAGAGAACAAATGATGGATTTGCGTACGCCCCCGCTGCGGGGATGCTTTTGCTGCGGCCCAGCCAGTCCGTCAGTCTCCGCAACAAGCCGGCGCGGCTTCATGCTCGGCGCCGGCGCGCTGGCCCTAACGACGGCGGCCGGCGGCAAGCGGGCCGCCGCACAAAGCACCAGCGCAAAGCCGTTCCGGATTGACGTCCATCATCATCTGTCGCCGCCGACCTATGTGACGGCGTCGAACGACGCCGGCTTCGGCGATCCCCTGATGAAGAACTGGACGATCGAGAAATCGCTCGATGACATGGACAAGGCCGGCATCGCGACGTCGATGCTGTCAGTGACGACGCCGGCCGTCAATTTCACCAAGGGCGATGCGGCGCGACGGCTCTGCCGCGAGGCGAATGAATATGCCGCCAAGCTCGTTGCCGATTATCCGGGACGATTCGGCAATTTCGCCATGCTGCCGCTCACTGACACCGAAGGCAGCCTGCGCGAACTCGCCTACGCGCTCGACACGCTGAAGGCCGACGGCATCGCGCTGATGACGAGCTACGGCGACAAATGGCTTGGCGATGCGCTGTTTCTGCCTGTCATGGAGGAGCTGAACCGGCGCAAGGTGCTGGTCTACACCCATCCAACCGCGGCGAATTGCTGCGTGAACCTGGTGCCGACGCAGCCGCCTGTGATGATCGAGTTCGGCACCGACACGACGCGCACCATCGCCGACATCGTCTTCTCCGGCAATGCGCGGCGGTTTCCCGATATCCGCTGGATATTCTCGCATGCCGGCGGAACGATGCCGTTCCTGATCGAGCGCTTCGTGCGCCACCCGCTGCTGGTGCCGAAGACCAAGGAGACGGTGCCGGACGGCACGCTCGCGGAGCTGAAACGTTTCTTCTACGACACCGCGCAGACCTCGAACCGCAGCGCGATGTCGGCGCTGGCGGCGATCATCCCGCCGTCGCAGATCGTGTTCGGAACAGATTTTCCGTACCGCAACGGAAGCGACCATGTGAAGGGTTTGCGCGAGGCGGGCGTGTTCACGGATGAACAGATCGGAGCGATCGAGCGCGGCAACGCGCTGAAGCTGCTTCCGAGGCTGGCAAGCTAGTTTGAGAGCGGACCGGATCGCTCTTCGATCTCGGCGCGATCTGCCAAAGAAGATTTGCCAGCATAGTTGTCAAAGAAAAAGGCGCGCCGCATGTGTCCGGCGCGCCCCTGTCTTGTCTTGATGCCGTGTGAGATGACGGCGATCGATCTATATTACCACCTGCAGACGCGGACGCCGTAGGGGTTCCACCAGCAGCGCGGGCCCACAACAACCGGCCCACCATAGAAGCCACGACCGCGATAGAAGCCGCGACCACCACGATAGAAGCCACGGCCACCGCCGCGATAGAAGCCACGGCCGCCGCGATAGGCCTGCGCCGGCGAGGTCGTTGCGCCCACCAGAATGGCAGAGGTGCTGGCGACGTAGACGAACAACAATGCCAGCGCTGCGAGGCAGCGGGTCAGGATATTGTAGCGTTTAGCCATTCGAGAGTCTCCGGTCACTTCCAAACATCTGGACTTCACTATCTCACTTAGACGCGCGAGAAAGTTATCGGTTCAGATGCGTTAAGACAATATTTTACAAGGTTCTATCGAGCTTTCGGGACTTTATTAATAAGGGCAGGTAAGGTCAAGTTAAGGCAGGCCACCGTGAATTTCTGGACGTCGCGCCGTTCATGTTCCTGAATACTTGCTGAACACCGATGGTTGTGCGCTGCGGAAATCTCATGGAAGCTACGGCACGGCCACGCCGGCAACTTGATCTCGACACGATTTCCATTTTCTCAGCGTAAGACGATCCCGCCTTAACGAGTAAACATGCCCAAAAAACACACTTATGTTCTTGGCCTGAACACCTACGACCACGATGTGAGCGCCTGCCTGCTGCGCGACGGTGCGATCGCCTTTGCGATCGCCAAGGAGCGCATCACGCGCGCCAAGCACGCCTCCGGCTTCTACAAAGAAGTGATCGACTACGTTCTCGAAGCCGAAGGCATCACGTTAGACGACGTCGATCTGGTGGTGCGCAACTGCTACATTCTCCCGGTCCCGGAGATGGAGGAGCGGCTGGTCTATTTCGACGCGCCGGGCTTTCTGCCGGACTTCGAGCGCGGCGAGGCGGCCAAGCATCCGCTCTATCTGAAACATTCGGACAAGGTGGTGACGATCTCCCACCACCTCGCGCACGCCTACAGTGCGTTTGCGGTCTCCCCGTTCGAGGAAGGCGTCGTGATGATCGTCGACGGCGTCGGCAGCTACCGCTCGGATGTCATGGAATCATTTCCGGCCGGCGATACGGCGACGCCCTTGGCGCGCGAATCTGAGAGCTATTATCGCTTCAACGGCACGACGCTCGAGTGCCTGAAAAAGGTCTGGATGGAGCCGGACCGCGGTTTCCTGAGCGACGAGTTCTACAATATGCCCGGGCTCGGAGCGCTCTACAGCCGCGCCTCGACCTACATCTTCGGCGACTGGAATAAATGCGGTGAGCTGATGGGGCTGGCGCCGTATGGCCGCCCCGACCAGGTCAAGCATCTGCTGGAGATGCACGACGGCAAGCTGCACGTGCCGCATTGGACCGCCGAATTCAAGCAGCCTTACGTGTTCGAGCCCGGCAGCAATTGGGAAAAGAGCCCGGCGATGCGGCACTGGGAGGATGTCGCCTGGCGCACGCAGGACGACACCGAGAACGTGCTGCTCGCCCGCGCCCGCTGGCTGCGCGAAACCACCGGCGCGAAGAACCTCACGATGGCCGGCGGCGTAGCCCTCAATTGTGTGGCGAATGGGCGTCTCGCACGTGAAGCCGGGTTTGAGAACGTCTGGATCCAGCCCGCCGCGGGCGATGACGGCATCGCGATCGGCTGCGCCTATTATGGCTGGCTCGAGGTCCTCAAGCAGCGCCGCGGCTTTGTGATGGATCACGCCTATGTCGGCCGGCGCTACAGCGATCAGGACGTCACTAAGGAGTTGCAGAAGTTTCTGGTCAAAATCCAGGCCGATGTCGTCAGGAGCGACAATGTCTGCCGTGACACTGCAAAGCTGCTGGCCGAGCAGAAGGTGATTGGCTGGTTTCAGGATCGTTCGGAATTCGGGCCGCGCGCGCTCGGCAACCGCAGCCTGATTGCCGATCCGCGCAAGGCCGAAATGAAGGACATCCTCAACAGCCGCGTCAAGCACCGGCAGGCGTTCCGGCCGTTTGCGCCGATCGTGCTGGCCGAGCGCATGAAGGCAATTTTCGAAGGCGATGAAGACTCGCCCTTCATGCTGATCGCCAAGCCGGTACGATCAGAATGGCGGGATAAGATTCCGGCGATCGTGCACGTCGACGGCACGGCGCGCGTCCAGACCGTGCGCGAGGAAACCAACCCGATGCTGTATCGCCTGCTGAAGGAGTTTGAGGCGCTGACCGGCGTTCCCGTGCTGATCAATACCTCATTCAACATCAAGGGCGAACCGATCGTGGAAACGCCGCAGGACGCCATGAACTGCTTCCTGACCACCGGCGTCGATCATCTGGTCATCCACGATACGATCGTCTCGAAGAACAGGATGCACAAGGTGGTCGCGCCGGTGCTCAACGTCTACGCCGACGTGCGGACGCTGGTGGCCTCGACGGCGCAGCCGGCCTAAAGGCCGGCCGCCGCGCGTCAGCCGGAAGCCGCCGGAGTGGCTTTCGGCGCCGCCGGCTTGAGCGGCTTGTCCTGCCGCTTCGACCAGGAAATGTAATAGGCGACGATGGTCATGATCGCGATTCCGGTCACGCTGACGAAGATCTGCGCGAACAGTGACCCCGAGCTCAGCGACAGCTCGAAATGGCCGACGAAGGACAGGAACACGCCGACGCAGAACACGGCGAGCGACTGCTGGCCGCACACCACCAGCGGATCGAAGATCTTCCATTCCAACCCGGGCCATTCCTTTGGCACGAAGCGGATGACGAGGATCACGATCGCGACGAAATGCAGGAAGCGGTAGGGGGCAAGGTTAGTCTTGTCGTTCGGGTTGAACGCCGAAAACAGCCAGTGCGGGAACATCTCGCCGAACGCCGGGAAGCGGCCCGCCATCGTCATGATCAGCGAGAAGATCAGGTAGCCGATGCACAGGTACAGGGTGACGGGCGCGTTGATGATGGCGAGGTTCTTGCGGGCGCCGCCGAGCGCGCACCAGGCGCCGAACACGAACAGCACCTGCCAGGCGAACGGATTGAAGTACCAGGTGCCGACCGGGTAGGCCGGCAGGTTCCAGCCGGTCTGGCGCGACACCAGCCACAGCGCGATCGCGGCCAGCATGGTCCAGTTGGGCTGGCGCAGCATGATCCACAGCACCGGGGGAAACAGTCCCATCAGCACGATGTAGAGCGGCAGCACGTCGAGATTGACCGGCTTGAACTTCAGGAACAGCCCTTGCCGCAGCGTTTCGGTCGCGTTGTCGATCAGCCCGACCACGTTGAATTCGTTGACCAGCTCGGAATCGCCGAAGCGCAGCGCCAGGTAGCTGATCGAGGCGATGTAGATCACGAACAGGATGATGTGGGCGACGTAGAGCTGCCAGACCCGCTTGGTCAGCCGCGTGGCGCCGACGATGAAGCCGCGTTCGAGCATCATCCGGGCATAGACGAACGAGGCGGTATAGCCGGAAATGAAGACGAAGAGGTCGGCCGCGTCGCTGAACCCGTAATTGCGGGTGGTGATCCAGTTCACGACATTGTCGGGGATATGGTCGAGGTAGATCGCCCAGTTTGCGACCCCGCGAAACAGGTCGAGCCGGAGATCGCGTCCTTTATCGGGCAGGGTTGCGTTGATTTTCATGGGTGCCGCTTCGTGATGCCTTCGGGGAGATCGCGCCGCAAGCCGGGGTCCCGGGCGCCGGATAGCCCTAGATTGTCACAGTACGGCATAATGACTATACCGGTACGGAAATGGTACATCCGGGTTTCTGGAATCACCGCTCAATTCTCTGAAAGGTGTCTCTATACTATCCCGGCCGTTTCCACCAACCGTTACCATGTCGCAGATCGATCGAGGACCCGACCATCCATGACCGCACGGATTTTCAAGCCCGCCAAGAACGCGATGCAATCGGGCCGGGCCAACGCCCAGGAATGGCAGCTTGACTATGAGCCGGAGCACCCGCGGGCCGTGGAGCCGCTGATGGGCTGGACCGCTTCGACCGACATGAAGCAGCAGCTCACCCTGCGGTTCGACACCAAGGAAGACGCGATCGCCTATTGCGAGCGCAAGGGCATTGCCTACCAGGTGATCGAGCCGAAGGATTCGGTGCAGCGGGCGGTCGCCTACGCCGACAATTTCGCCTTCAAGCGCGTCGAGCCCTGGACCCACTAGAGCCGGTCGTGCCGCGCGCCCGCATGGCGGGCAGGCTATCGGGACGGATCCGACGCTATCGGGCTCGACGGGATCGGCAGCGGCGCATCCTTGGCGGCGCCGAGCACCGGGAACGTCCTGATGTTGCGGACCTCGGGCATCGCTGAGAACTGCAGAAGCTGCTGGTGCGTGCCCTCGACGTTTCGCGCCACGCATTTGAGAAGGTAGTCGGCGTCGCCCGAAATCCGCCAGACCTGCAGGACCAATGGCAGCGCAGCGACCGATCTCTCGAACGTCTGCAGCGGACCCTGGGCCTGGCTCTGCAGCTGGATCAGGACAAAGGAAATCACCTCGTAGCCCAGCAGCTTTTCGTCGAGCGTGGCCCTGATGGCGCTGACGTAACCGCGCTCGCGCAGGGCGCGGACGCGGCGCCGGCACGGCGGCTCCGAGAGGCCAACCCGTTCCGCCAGCTCGTTGTTGCGGATGCGCCCGTCCCGCTGCAGCTCCGACAGTATTTTCAGGTCGATCTCGTCGAGGGGCGGGCGTTCCGTCATGGGCATCTCACCGGCGCGCCGGCTTGCCGCGCGCTGCGAGGCGGGAAGGCGCGCGCTTGGTTCGAGCCCGCTCCGACGCCGCGCTGGGGGCGACGCCCGACAGTACCATCTTCTCATGGGCGGCGACGATGGCCTCCTTCGTGAGGCGGCCGCCGGGTCGGTACCAGGTGGTCAGGCCGGTCAACAGGGCCAGGATCGCAAAGGTCGCCACCTGGATATCTACGACATCGAACTCGCACTCGGCGACGCCTTCGCTGAGGATGTCCGCCAGCCGCCGCTCATAGGCGCCGCGCAGCGCCACGATCTCCTCGTAATTTTTCTGCTCGAGGCTGCGCAGCTCGGAATTGGCGATGAAGACCTCGCGCTTCTTGGTCATGTGGTAGGTAACGTGGAAGGCAGTGAAGGCGCGCAGCTTGTCGGCCGGCCGCTGCTTGCCTTCCAGGGCGCGGTCGAGCTGGCGAAGCAGTTCGTTGATGTGGTCCCGTATCAGGTCGAACAGCAATTCCTGCTTGGTCGAGATATGGTTGTAGAGCGAGCCCGATTGGATCCCGACTTCGGCCGCGAGCTGGCGCAGGCTCATCGCGGCGTAGCCATGCTCGAAGATCAGGCGCAGCCCAGCCTTGCGGATCGCCTCCATCGTCTTGGGGCCGTGTGAGCCGATCGTCCGCGCCATGGGGCCTCTCGAAAGTGGGCGTTTGCCGGCTTGGTGGAAACAAGCAAGCGATCGTATAATTGTGGCACGAAAAGACAGCAATTTCAATTGCCTGTAGCGTGCATACGGGCTTATACAGGTTCCGCTTGCGACTGCGTTAAAAAAACGTATGATCGTTTAATTCTAGGACGAAAGTCGGAGGAAATGATGGCCTCAAACCGGGCGCTGCTGCTGAACTTCGACCTTGGCGAGACTGCGGACGCCATCCGCGAGACGGTGTATGCGTTCTCGCAGAACGAAATCGCCCCGCGCGCCACCGAAATCGACCGCAGCAACCAATTCCCGCGCGACCTCTGGCCCAGGATCGGCGCGCTCGGCCTGCACGGCATCACGGTCGAGGAGGAGTATGGCGGCGCCGGCCTCGGCTATCTCGAGCACTGCATCGCGGTCGAGGAAATATCCCGCGCTTCCGCCGCGGTCGGCCTGTCCTACGGCGCGCATTCCAACCTCTGCGTCAACCAGATCCGCCGCAACGGCAACGCGGTGCAGAAGCGCAAATATTTGCCAAAACTGATCTCCGGCGAGCATGTCGGCTCGCTGGCGATGTCAGAGCCGGGCGCAGGTTCCGACGTGGTCTCGATGAAGACCCGCGCCGAGAAGAAGGGCGACCGCTTCGTGCTGAACGGCAACAAGATGTGGATCACCAACGGCCCCGAGGCCGATACGCTGGTGGTCTATGCCAAGACCAATCCGGAGGCCGGTCCGCGCGGCATGACCGCCTTTCTGATCGAAAAGGGCATGAAGGGATTTTCCACCGCGCAAAAGCTCGACAAGCTCGGCATGCGCGGCTCCGACACCTGCGAATTGCTGTTCGAAGATTGCGAGGTGCCGGAAGAGAATGTGCTCGGCGAGGTCGGCCGCGGCGTCAACGTCTTGATGTCGGGCCTCGACTACGAGCGCGCGGTGCTGGCGGCGGGGCCGATTGGCATCATGCAGGCCTGCATGGACGTGGTGCTGCCTTATGTCCACGAGCGCAAGCAGTTCGGCGAGCCGATCGGCACGTTTCAACTGGTGCAGGGCAAGATCGCCGACATGTACACGACGATGAACGCCTCGCGCGCCTATGTCTATGCGGTCGCCAAGGCCTGTGACCGCGGCGAGACCACCCGCGAGGACGCCGCCGGCGCCATTCTCTATGCGGCCGAAAAAGCCACGCAATGCGCGCTCGACGCCATCCAGCTTCTGGGCGGCAACGGCTACATCAACGACTACCCGACCGGGCGGCTGCTCCGCGACGCCAAGCTCTACGAGATCGGCGCCGGCACATCCGAAATCCGCCGCATGCTGATCGGCCGGGAGCTGTTCGAAAAGACCGCTTGAACTTCACATTCGGCCAAAGATGGTACAGGCTATCACGTCAACTTTGAGAGCGCGGTTCCGCTCCTCGTGAAGGCCATCAGGGCACTCCAGCATCTAAAAGAAACGCCAACCATGCCGCTTCATTCCACCATCGATCCCACATCGTCTGAATTTGCCCGCAACGCCGACGTGATGCGTGGTCTCGTGGCCGAGCTGCGCGAGAAGCTCAAGGTGGTCTCCGGCGGCGGCGGCGAGGCGTCACGCAAGCGGCATACCTCGCGCGGCAAGATGCTGGCGCGCGAGCGCGTCGACCTGCTGGTCGATCCCGGCACCGCCTTCCTCGAACTGTCGCCGCTGGCCGCCAATGGCCTTTATGGCGGTGACGTCCATTCGGCGAGCGTGATTACCGGCGTGGGGCGCATTTCGGGCCGCGAATGTATCATCGTGGCCAATGATGCCACCATCAAGGGCGGCACCTACTACCCGATGACGGTGAAAAAGCACCTGCGCGCGCAGGACATCGCGCGGCAGAACAATCTTCCTTGCGTCTACATGGTCGATTCCGGTGGCGCCTTCCTGCCGATGCAGGACGAGATCTTTCCGGACGAGCGGCATTTCGGTCGTATCTTCTATAACCAGGCGCAGATGTCCTCGATGGGCATTCCGCAGATCGCCATCGTGATGGGCTCCTGCACCGCCGGCGGCGCTTACGTGCCGGCGATGTCGGACGAGAGCATCATCGTGCGCAATCAGGGCACCATCTTCCTCGGCGGGCCGCCGCTGGTGAAGGCGGCGACCGGCGAGGTTGTTTCCGCCGAAGAGCTCGGCGGCGCCGACGTGCATTCGCGGCATTCCGGCGTCACCGATCATTACGCGCAAAACGATGCGCATGCGATCGGGATCGCCCGGCGCATCGTCGCTACCTTGAAGCAACCCACCAAGGCTGCGCTCAACATGCGTGAGCCTCGCGAGCCGTTATTCCCCGCCGAGGAAATCTACGGCGTCGTCTCCGCCGACGGCAGAAAACCGTTCGACGTCCACGACATCATTGCGCGGATCGTCGACGGCTCGGAGTTCGATGAATTCAAGAAGCTCTATGGCACTACGCTGATCTGCGGCTTCGCCCATATCTGGGGCCATCCGGTTGGCATCATCGCCAATAACGGCATCCTGTTCAGCGAGAGCTCGCTGAAGGGCGCACACTTCATCGAATTGTGCTGCCAGCGCAATATTCCGCTGGTGTTTTTGCAGAACATCACGGGCTTCATGGTTGGCAAGAAATACGAGGCCGGCGGCATTGCGCGCGACGGCGCCAAGCTGGTGACCGCGGTCGCAACCGCGGGCGTGCCGAAATTCACCGTCGTGATCGGCGGCTCTTACGGCGCCGGCAATTACGGCATGTGCGGGCGGTCCTATAGCCCGCGCTTTCTCTGGCTGTGGCCGAATGCCCGTATCTCGGTGATGGGCGGCGAGCAGGCCTCGATGGTGCTCAGTCAAGTACGACGCGACAATATCGAAGCCAAGGGCGAGACCTGGTCGGCGGAAGAGGAAGAGAAGTTTCGTGCGCCGATCCGCGCGCAATATGAAAGCCAGGGCAATCCCTATTACGCCACTGCGCGGCTATGGGACGACGGCGTGATCGACCCCGCCGACACGCGGCTGGTGCTCGGCCTCGGCCTCTCTGCCGCGGCCAATGCGCCGATCGAGTCAACCAAATTCGGCCTGTTCAGGATGTGACGATGGACCGCGCAAAGCTCTACCGGCGTTTCCGTACGCTCCTGATCGCCAACCGCGGCGAAATTGCCTGCCGCGTCATCCGCTCCGCTCGCGCCATGGGGCTGCGGACCGTTGCCGTCTATTCGGAGGCCGATCGTGACGCCATCCATGTCGCGATGGCCGACGAGGCCGTGTTGCTCGGACCGGCGCGCGCCCGCGACAGCTATCTCAACATCGCGCGCGTGATCGAGGCTGCGCAGAAGACCGGCGCTGAGGCCATCCATCCCGGCTACGGCTTTTTGTCCGAGAATGCCGAATTCGCAGAAGCGTGCCTGAAGGCCGGATTGGTGTTCATCGGCCCGACCGCCGAGATGATGACCGCGATGGGCTCAAAGTCCGGGTCGAAGGCATTGATGGAGAAGGCCGGCGTGCCGCTGGTGCCCGGCTATCACGGCGAGGCGCAGGACGAGGCGACCCTCGCCAATGCCGCCAACAAGATCGGCTTCCCGGTGCTGGTCAAGGCCTCGGCCGGCGGCGGCGGGCGCGGCATGCGCGTGGTGAATTCGGCCACAGAGCTTTCGGCAGCGATCGTCAGTGCCAAGCGCGAGGCCAAGGCGGCGTTCGGCGACGACCGCATGCTGATCGAGAAATACGTGCAAAACCCTAGGCATATCGAGGTGCAGGTCATCGGCGACAGCCATGGCAACCTGCTCTCGCTGTGGGAGCGCGAGTGCACGCTGCAGCGCCGGCATCAGAAGGTGATCGAGGAGGCGCCATCGCCGACGCTCGACGCTATCCAGCGCGAGAAGGTCTGCGAGGCCGCGCGCAAGGCGGCTGCGGCAGTCAACTATGTCGGCGCCGGCACCATCGAGTTCGTCTCCGACGGCACGGAGGTGTTCTTCATCGAAATGAACACCCGCCTGCAGGTCGAGCATCCCGTCACCGAACTGATCACCGGCGTCGATCTCGTCGAATGGCAATTGCGGGTGGCGTTCGGCGAGAAGCTGCCGCTGAAGCAAAACGAGATCACGCTGAACGGCCACGCCATCGAGGCGCGGGTCTATGCCGAAAATCCGCAGAAGAATTTCATGCCCTCGGTCGGCCGGATCAAGACCTGGCAGACGCCCGATGCCGTCGATGGCTTGCGGATCGACGCCGGCTATCGCGCCGGCGATGCCGTATCACCCTACTACGACGCCATGCTGGCCAAGGTGATCGCCTGGGCGCCGACGCGCGAGGCCGCGATCGAGCGGCTCAACCGTGGGCTGGAGGAGATCGACGTCCGCGGCATCGTCACCAACATTCCGTTCCTGTCGGCGCTCATCACCCATCCGAACGTGCGCGCCAATACCATCGACACCGGCTTCATCGAGCGCGAGTTGAAGAAGCTGACGGAAACCTCGCCTGCGCCGGGTGATCTTGAACTCTGCGCTGCGGTCGCCGCGATCGTTAACGACGAGCAGAAGATAGCGCGCAAGGAAGCGCAATCGCCGTGGCAGACCTTTGGCTGGATGCCGGTCGGCCAGCGGCAACGGGTGTTCTCGTTCCGCCAGGGGCAGGGCGCTGAGCACAAGGTGACGCTGCGGTATGGCCATGGGCCGTCGACGATTTCGATCGGTAAGCATCAGTTCGCAGTCGCGATCTCGCCGGCGGATGGCGGCAGTTTCGACCTGACGATCGACGGCGTGAAGACGCGCGTCACCGCCGTGATCGAGGGCCATGAACTTTACTTGCGCACCCGGAACGGCCGCTTCGACCTGCACTGGGTCGATCCGTTCGGCGGCGAGACCGAAGAGCATGTCGGTGAGGACAAGATCGTGGCCCCCTTGCCGGGAACGGTGGTGGCGCTGCTGGCCGAGGAGGGCGCCACGCTGGAGAAGGGCGCGGCAATCCTGACGCTGGAAGTCATGAAGATGGAGCAGACCTTGCGCGCGCCCTTTGCGGGCACATTGAAGAAGATCAGGTGCAAGGTTGGCGATATCGTCGGCGAAGGCGTCGAACTCGCCGAAGTCGAACCGGCAGCCGCATCATGACCGATACCGTTCACATCGTCGAAGTCGGCCCGCGCGACGGGCTGCAGAACGAGAAGACCCCGATTAGCGTCGCCGACCGGATCATCTTCGTCGAAGCGCTGATCGGTGCCGGGTTGAAGGCGGTCGAGGTCGGCGCGTTCGTCTCACCGAAGGCGATCCCGCAGATGGTCGGCTCGGCCGAGGTGCTGCAAGGCGTCAGCCATCACCGGGATTGCGAGCTGCCGGTGCTGGTGCCGAACGAGAAGGGGTATGAGGCCTCGCAAGCGGCCGGCGCAAAACTGATCGCGGTATTCGCGGCGGCCTCCGAGAGCTTCTCGCGCGCCAATATCAACTGCTCGATCGCGGAATCCATCGAGCGCTTCAAGCCGGTGCTGGCCCGTGCCAAGTCAGATGGTGTGCGCGTGCGCGGCTATATCTCCACCGTGCTTGGTTGCCCCTATGAGGGTGAGATCAAGCCGCAGGCAGTGGTCGATGTGGCAAAAGTGCTGTGGGATCTCGGCTGCTACGAAATCTCGCTCGGCGACACCATTGGCGTCGGCACGCCCCTGAAAGCGCGGCAGCTGTTGCGCGCGGTAGCCGGCCACGTGCCGATGGCCAACCTCGCGATGCATTTCCACGACACCTATGGCCAGGCGCTCGCCAATCTCTATGCCGGGATGGAGGAGGGCTGCCGCGTGATCGATTCCGCCGCCGGCGGCCTCGGCGGCTGCCCCTATGCCCCCGGCGCGACCGGTAACGTCGCGACGGAGGATGTCGTCTACATGCTCGAAGGCATGGGCGTTGCGACCGGCGTCGACATGGCAAAGCTGGTCGCCGCCACCAATGTCGTGAGCGCCCTGATCGGCCGGCCGCCAGTCAGCCGCGTCGCCGCGGCGTTGAACGCGAAGGCGCGGCCGGCCAAGTAGGCCGCTTACGCGGCCTTCAGCCCGACATTCGGCAGCACCGGGCGATTTTTCAGCGCCTTCGCCATCATGGCCTCGACCTCGGCCTTCTCCTGCGGCAGCAGGGCGAGGCGCGGCGGGCGGGTCAGCGCGGTGCCGCGGCCCATGATGTGCTCGCACAGCTTGATGCACTGAACGAGATCCGGCCGGGCGTCGAGATGCAACAGCGGCATGAACCACTCGTAGAGCGGCATCGCTTCGGCGTAGCGCCCCGCCTTGGCGAGGCGGAACAGCGTCTCGCCCTCGCGCGGGAAGGCGTTCGACATGCCCGAAACCCAGCCGACCGCGCCCATCGCTACGCTCTCGACAATGACATCGTCGAGACCGGCGAACAGCACGAAACGATCGCCGACCATGTTGCGGGTGTCGATAAAGCGCCGCGTGTCGCCGGAAGAATCCTTGAAGCAGACCACGGTCTCGACATCAGCCAGCGAGGCCAGAATGTCCGGCGTGACGTCGTTCTTGTAGATCGGCGGGTTGTTGTAGAGCATGACCGGCAGGTCGGTCGCGCTGGCGACCGCGCGGAAATGCGCGGCGGTCTCATGCGGCTTGGAGGAATAGACCAGCGCCGGCATCACCATCACGCCGTCGATGCCGACTCGCGCGGCTTCCTTGGCGGTCTCGACGGCAAAGGCGGTGGTGAACTCGGCAATACCGCACAGCACCGGCACGCGGCCGGCGGCGACCGATTTCGCCGTCTCCATGATCGCGACCTTCTCGTTGCGCTCCAGCGAGGTGTTCTCGCCGACGGAGCCGCAGACGATCAATCCGGACACGCCGTCGCGGATCAGGCCATCCATGACTTTCGCCGTCGCATCGATGTTGAGCGACAGATCGTCGTTGAATTGCGTGGTGACGGCCGGGAAGACGCCTTCCCAGGAAATGCGTGGGCTCATTGTTGGCTCCAATTGGATATGCCGGCGGATGCCTCATCCGCCGGGCGCTGGTTTGGAAACGATGGATGGGGTCAGAGCGTCGCGCCGACCTTGCGCAGCTCGGCAAGGACGGGCGCCTTGGGCAACCAGACCTTATCGAACTCGGTAATGACGGCCTCGGTATCTTTGGCGTCGACCTGACGGATCGGGATCGGCGCGTTCTTGAAGTTCTCGATCAGCTTGGGCTCGTTGCCTGCCAGCTCGTCGATCTGCGCGTCGAGCGTCGACTTGACGGTCTTGGTGACCAGCTCGCGGTCAGCGGCCGGCAGCGATTGCCAGACCCGGCCCGAGACGACGGCGGCCATTGGCATGAAGACCGCGTTCATCTGCAGGATGACTTTTGAGACCTTGTCGAAGCGCTGATTCCAGGAGAATTCGAGATCTGCCTCCAGCCCGTCGACCTGGCCGTTCGCCATCGCGTCGAACACCTGCGGCGTCGGGATCGGCGTCGGCGCCGCGCCGAGCGAGGAATAGAAATCGCGATAGACCGGCGTCGGGTTGATGCGCAGCTTCATGCCCTTGATGTCGGCGAGAGTGTTCAAGTCCTTCGCCGAGAAGACGGCGCGCATGCCGGTAATGCCCCAGCCGAGGCCGATCGTTCCGGTCTCCTGCGGCAGCACGTCGAACAGCTTGATCGCCGCCGGATGGCGGACGAACTTGGCGACCGAGGGCGTCGAGCGCACGATGTAGGGTGCGTTGATCGCCGCGATATGCGGCACCCGCGAGCCGAGCTCGGCGGCCTGGATGAAGCCCATGTCGAGCGCGCCGGACTGCAACTGCTGCATCATCGCCGGCTCGTTGCCGAGCTGGCCGGAGTGAAACACGGTCATGGTGAGGCGGCCGTTGGTCGCGGCCTTGAGATCGTCGCCGAGCTTCAGCGCCGCCTTGTTCCAGGAATGGCCATTGGGCGTTATCAGGCCGAGCCGGAATTCCTTGGCCTGCGCCAGCGCTAGCGACGGCGCGAACAGCGGCACGGCTGCGCTGGCGGCAAGGAAACGACGACGGGAAAACGACATGACAGGGCTCCTAGAGAGGTTGAACCTACTTGATGAGGACGAGGGAGAGGGATGGGTAAAGCGAGAGCAGCACCAGCAGGATGCAGGAGATGCCGAACAGCGGCAGCGTCACCATGAACATCTTGCCGGGCTTGGCGCCGGTGACGGCAGCGGCGACGAAGAAGCAAAGGCCGACAGGTGGCGACAGCAATCCGAGCACCAGGTTGATCACCACGACGACGCCAAACTGACGCGGATCGATATGATAGATGTCGGTTGCGACCGGCAGCAGGATAGGCACCGTCATGATCAAGCCGGGAATGCCGTCGATAACAGTGCCGATGATCAGCAGGATCACGTTGCACAGAAGCATGAAGCTGACGGGATCCTTGGCGACCGACTGGATCCAGCGCGCCGTCTCCTGCGGCACCTTGCCGAAGATCAGGACCCAGGAGAACACCGCCGCCGCGGCGACGAGAAACAGCACGATGGCCGAGTAGATGCCCGAGCGCAGCATCATCTGCGGCAGTTGCGAAAACTCGAACTCTTTCGTCCAGTATTTTCCGACAAGGGCTGCTGCGACCGCGCCGACCGCGGCGGATTCTGTTGCATTGGCGAACCCGCCCAAAATGCTGCCGACGATCACGATCGGGATCAGCAGCGTCGGCGATGTCCGCAGGATCGTCACCAGCCGCTGCCGCGGCGTCTGATAATCGGCCTTGGGATAGTTGTAGACATATCCCATCAGCGCGATGACGACGCAGAACATCACCGTCAGGATCACGCCCGGCACGATGCCGGCAATCAGCATGTCGCTGACCGAGACCTGCGCCAGCACGCTGTAAACCACGAACATCACCGAGGGCGGAATGATTGGCCCGAGCATGCCGCCATAGGCGGTCAACCCCGCCGCAAACGTCTTGTCGTAGCCCTTCTTTTCCATCTCCGGCACCATGATCTGCGCCATGATCGCGACCTGCGCGGTCGCAGACCCCAGGATGGAGGAGATGAACATGTTGGCGAGGATGTTGACGTAGGCGAGGCCGCCCTTCAGCGAGCCGACGAACGCCATCGCCATGTCGACGATGCGTCGCGTGATGCCGCCGCCGTTCATGATTTCGCCGATCAGGATGAACAGCGGGATGGCGATCAGCCCGTAGCTGTCGACGCCGCCGAACAGCTGCAGCGGGTAGGATTGGAACAGCACCGGATTTCCCGATGCGATGATGTAGACGAAACCGGCAAGGCAAAGGCATAGGCCGATCGGCACGCCGACCAGCATGATCGCGATGAAGGCGGCGGAGGTGATCACTAATTGACCCCGTCGAGTTCGGAGAGCTGAAAGCCGCTCAGTGGCGTCCGCGGCACCAGCTCGAGATCCTCCAGCAGGTTTGCGAGGCCGTGGACGGTCATCGATACCGCGAAGATCGGCAGCGTCAGGTACAGCACCCAGGTCGGCCAGTTCAGCGTCTGCGTTCGCTCGGTGTAGAGGAAGTTGAACGTCTCGGCGGCGAGCTTGCGCGCGTCGAAGCCGGCGCGGGCCAGCCCGATCGGGTCCATCCAGAGGAAGCAGGTGATGATCAGCGCCACGCCGAACACCACGACCATGCCGGTGGCGGTGACCTTCGCAATCTTCTGATTCCGCGCCGAAAGCCGCTCCGTCATCATGGTGACGGCAAAGTCGAGCCGTAGCCTTGTCATGGCGGACGCGCCGATGAAGGTCAGCCAGACCACGCAATAGACGGCCGATTCATCGATCCAGTAGATCGGGAAGTGCGAGTAGCGGGTAACGACGTTTACGAGGATCAGGCCGGTCAGCAGATACATCAGCCCCATCAAGGCGATACGCTCGAAAGCGAGCAGGAGGCTTGAGGCCCTGAGAACCGCCCGCCGGGCGCTGAACGCCGGCGCATCCGCCATCGCCTGCTCGATCATGAAGAGCCCCGCTGCCCCTTGAAATTCAACGTGCTAATCGAAAATGTATAATTTATACAATCTTGTCAAATGAAGATTGTGGGGCTCGGCCAGCTTTTGCTGGGTTGGGGCCACATCGACATGCGAAATTGGTGCCGCCTCGATCCGGAAAGGCCGGCGATGACGATGGAAGATCAAATGAAGGGCCCCCTGAAGCACCGCACATTGTCGGCTGCGATCGTCGACCAGCTCCGGCAGGCCATTCTCGACGGCACCTATCCGGCCGGCTCCCAGCTTCGGCAGGATGCGCTCGGCGACACCTACGGCGTCAGCCGCATCCCGGTGCGCGAGGCGTTGTTTCAGCTCGAGGCCGAAGGGCTGGTGCGCATCGTCCCGCAAAAGGGCGCGATCGTTTCCGAACTGTCGCTGGACGAAATCAACGACGTGTTCGACCTCCGCCGGATCATGGAGCCGCGGCTTCTGGCGCAATCGGCGCCGCATTTTGTCGAGAAGGACTTTGCCGGGCTTGACGACATCCAGGCGCGCTTCGAGAAGGCGATCAAGGCGCGCAACGTCAGTGAATGGGGGCAGCTCAATGCCGACTTCCACATGGCGCTGTATGTCCACGCGCGGCGGCCGCGCACCAAGGCGATCGTGGTGGCGCTATTGCAGACCAGCGACCGCTACACCCGCCTGCAGCTGTCCAACACCAAGGCGATGGGAACGGCCGAACAGGAGCACGCCCATCTGATCGCGCTATGCCGGGCCAAAGAGATCGACGAGGCCTGCCGGTTTCTCGAGCAGCATATCGAGGCGGTCAGGACGGATCTGCTGCGCGTTGTCAGCGGAGGTTCAATCGAACTTCGCGCGTGATCTGTAGGTAGACTTGTAGGATGGGTGGAGCGCAGCGAAACCCATCAACAGCATCAACGACGCGGCTAATAATGGGTTTCGCTTCGCTCTACCCATCCTACGGAAGCCTCATCTTCCCCCGTCCGGGCCCATCACCAGATCCGGCAGCCAGGTCGAAATGCCCGGGAAGAAGCATAGCAGCAGCACCGCCAGCATCATCAGCAGCACGAACGGCAGCGTGCCCCAGATCACCTCGCTGAGCGGAATGTCGGGCGCGACGTTGCGGATGACGAAGATGTTCAGCCCGACCGGCGGGTGGATCAGCCCCATCTCCATCACGATGGTCATGACCACGCCGAACCAGATGATGTCGAAATTGGCGGCGCGCAGCGGCGGCAGGATGATCGGTGCCGTCATCAGGATGATCGACACCGGCGGCAGGAAGAAGCCGAGCACCACCACCATCACAAGGATCGCGACCAACAGCTCCCAGCGCGGCAGGTGCATGGCGACGATGGATTCCGCCGCCGACTGCGAGATGTGCAGGTAGCTCATCACATAGGAATAGAGCAGCGACATGCCGATGATCATCATCAGCATGGTGGATTCGCGGATGGTGGATTTGAGGATCGGCGACAGATCGCTCGGCCGCCACACGCTATAGATCACCGCGATCAGCATGAGCGCCAGCAGGCCGCCGAGGCCTGCGGTCTCCGACGGCGTTGCGTAACCGCCATAGAGCGCGATCATCACGCCGGTGAGCAGCAGCACGAACGGGATCACCCGCGGCAGCATGGTGAAGCGCTCGGCCATCGTGAATTCGTCGCGGTGCAGGATCGCCGCTTCCGTTCCGGTCTTTTCGTAGAGCGCGTGGGCCGCCGCATACTCCTTACGGAAGCGCAGCACGGCATAAACGCCGAACAGCGTCACTAGCAGCAGTCCGGGGCCGATGCCGGCAAGAAACAGTCGCCCGAGCGACTTCTCCGCGGCGACGGCGAACAGGATCATGGTGATCGACGGCGGCAGCAGGATGCCGAGCGTGCCGCCGGCGGCGATGATCCCGGCGGCAAAGCCGCCGGAATAGCCGCGCTTGCGCATCTCGGGAATGCCGGCCGAGCCGATCGCCGAGCAGGTCGCGGGCGAGGAGCCCGCCATGGCCGCGAACAGCGCGCAGGCGAACACGTTGGCGACGCCGAGACCGCCGGGCACGCGGTGCAGCCAGGCATGCAGGGCCGAATAGAGATCCTGGCCGGCGCGGGATTTGCCGATCGCCGCGCCCTTGAGGATGAACAGCGGAATCGACAACAGCGTGATCGAGGCCATCTCCTCGTAGACGTTCTGCGTCACGGTATCGAGGGAGGCGGTCGGCATGTAGATCGCCATGAAGACGACGGCGACGGCGCCCAAAGCAAAAGCAATGGGCATTCCGGAAAACATCGCAAACAGGGTGGCTACGCCGTAACTGATACCAATTCCAAGAACACTCATAGAAGAACGCTCATCGCCGTGAAGCACCAACAAAGGGAATAATGATCTGCAACAGAATCTGCACGCAGAGCAGCGTCATGCCTGCGGCCATCAGCACATACGGGATCGCCAGCGGCGGCGACCACATCGAGTTCGACACCTGGCCGTCGACATAGGCCTCATGGGCCAGTGTCCAGGATTTCCAGGCGAAGAAGGCGCAGAACAGCAGGCTCGCGACATCGACCAGCCACAGCCGGATGCGGTTGGCGAGCGGCGACATCAGGCCGACAAAGGCCTCGATGCCGATATGGCCGCGCTCGCCCTGCACATAGGCCGCGGTCATGAAGGTGGCGCCGACGAGCAGAAACACCGCCGCTTCATCTTGCCAGTAGTTGGCGCTGTGAAAGAGCGCGCGCCCGAGCACGCTGTAACTGAGGATCACGCAGGCCGCGATCAGCGCCAGCGCCGCAAAGACCACGATGACGCTGTTGCAGA
Organism: Bradyrhizobium sp. CB3481; assembly: GCF_029714305.1. Taxonomy (NCBI): domain Bacteria; kingdom Pseudomonadati; phylum Pseudomonadota; class Alphaproteobacteria; order Hyphomicrobiales; family Nitrobacteraceae; genus Bradyrhizobium; species Bradyrhizobium sp. CB3481. The sequence continues at coordinate 4,314,174 of NZ_CP121647.1, read as the reverse complement.
GCTTGAGCGCCCCGCCGAGCGCCGCCACGAGCGGATTGCCCGTGGCGACCTCGGAATGGTCTTGCTGATCCGGAAGCGGACCATGCATCATGCGGCAACGTCGCTGGCAAGCTTGAGCAGGTTGGCGGACGTCGCCGTCTTGGCGCTGTAGTCCTTCCACGCGGTATCGCGCGCGATGTCGCGCCACTTGCCGACGGTCGCCACGTCGAGCTTGCTGACCTTGGCGCCGGCCTTCTCATAGACCTTGGCGACCTCGATGTCGTCGTCCTGCGCGCCCTTGCGGCCGAACGCTTCGAGCTCGCTGCCGACCGAAAGGATGATGTCCTGGTGGTTCTTCGGCAGCTTGTCGAAGATCGCCTTCGACATCATCAAGGGCTCCAGCATGAACCAGTAGGAGGCACCGGCGCCCGAGGTTAGGCACTTCGCGACCTCTTCGAGGCGGAACGAGATCAGGCTGGTGGAGGAGGTGATGCCGGCATCGCAGGCGCCGGTCTGCATCGCGGCGTAGATTTCGTTCGACGGCACCGACAGCACCGCGGCGCCCGCGGTCTGCAGCACCATGTCCATTTCCTTCGAGCCGCCGCGGACCTTCAGTCCCTTAGCGTCTTCGGGCGCGACGATCGGCTTGGAGCGGCTGGCGACGCCGCCGGCCTGCCAGACCCAGGTCAGGAGGATGATGCCCTTGTCGGCGAGGAAGTCGGTCAGCGCCTTGCCGACCGGCTCCTTCTTCCAGCGCAAGCCCTGATCGTAGGTGGCGACCAGGCCCGGCATCAGGCCGATATTGGTCTCCGGCAGCTCACCGCCGGCATAGGGCATCGGGTACAGGCTGATGTCGAGCGCGCCTTTGCGCATAGCCGAGAATTGGGCGTTGGTCTTGATCAGCGAGGAGTTCGGATAGACTTCGGCTGCGATTTCGCCGCCGGAGCGCTTGGCGACTTCGGCCGCAAACATGCGGCAAAGCCGGTCGCGGAAGTCGCCCTTGTCGATCGTGCCGCCCGGGAACTGGTGCGAGATCTTCAGCGTGGTGGCGGCATGGGCCGTTCCGGTACCGAAACGAAGGATGGCCGGTGCGGCCATCGCGGATGCGATGAGATGACGGCGTGTCAGCATGGTTCTTCCCCTGCAAAATTGGTTCTTGGGTCGGCGATCGTGACCGGCTTGAGCCCATGATAGCCGGTCTTCGACCAAGGTGGCTCTAGTCTGATAGTTCCACGCGGTGTGATAGGTCGAGGCGGTGCACGACGGCAAGCCCTGATCGTAGCCCCCGACCAAAGCCCCATACGGTTGCGCCGCTCGCCCCGGGAACAGCCGTTCGCAGAAGACTCCGTCAATAATGCGTCCAACCTCGGGCGCTTGCGGCGCGAAGGCGCCATGAATTTGCCCGCTTCAACTAACCGTGACCAAGGAAGAACTTTGGGGGCCGGCGTAACAAACCCCCTCGCAGCCTCGTCCCTGGGAAGCGGCAGACGTCGCATCTTCTAGAAACCAACCCCAAAGGACGCCCCCATGACCACAACGACCCGTATCAGCCTCGGCCTGTCTGCCGCGCTCGTTTCGATCAGCCTTGCGTTTGCGCCCGCCGCCTTTGCTCAGGACAAAATGGGCAAGGACGACGGTATGAAGAAAGAAACCATGTCCAAAGATGCGATGAAGAAAGATGACGGCATGATGAAGAAGGATGGCATGAAGCACGATGGCATGATGAAAGATGGCATGAAAAAAGACGACGGCATGAAGAAGAACTAAAGCCGCGCCGTCATTCCGGGATGGTCCGAAGGACCAGACCTCAGATGCGCAATTGCGCATCGGGAATCCCGAGATTCCGGGTCTGGTGCTAACGCACCATCCCGGAATGACCGAGTCCAGGCAGGCGTGCCTGCATCGATCGCGTGTCGTGCCTACCTCTTCTTGCCTTTGCTCTTGCGGGCTGCGTAGCGGGCGTCGCGCTTGGCCTTCTGCTCGGCTTCCAGCGCGGCCTGCCGGGCGGCCTCTTCTTCCTTCTCGCGCGCAATCCTGGCGGCTTCGGCCGCTGCGGCCTCGGCCTCACGGCGCTTTTGCTCCGCCTTTTCGGCTTCCTTGGCCTCTTTCGCCTTGACGCGCGCGGCCGCGATGGCCTCGCGCTCGGCCTGGCGGCGCTTCACCTCGGGATCGTCAGCTCCCGGCTGGGCGCGAAACTTGTTCAGAATGTTCTGCCGCGCCTGCATCGCAGCCTTCTGACGGTCCGCGAAACCCGGTTCCTTGAATCCACTCATATTGAAGAGGCCTTGTCGCTTTCACTCTTGGGGTTGGGCGCGCCACGGGCGCGGGATGCGCCTAGGTAAGGGAAGCCGGGACAAAACGCCAGCGTCGAAAGTGGGCCGGCAGAGCAGGGGAGGCTTGCGTGAAAAGCAAATGGCCCAAAGTGATCCTTGATCAGGGGATTACATCAGACGGGCTGGTCTACGGACCACGGCGACCCCAGTCCCCGGGGCTAGAAGTTTTCGCGCCGCCCGCCGGGGCCGAGAACGCGTGCCACGGTCATTGCCGTCATCGCGACCTGATCCGCCATCCGCTGCGCCTCCAGCCTCTCGCGGGCATTTTCCTTGATGATGATCTCGATCAGCTCGAGCCGCTTGGTCTCGTCGACCGCTTTCGCCAGCAATTGCTTGTAGCGCTGGTAGTCGTAGATCGCTTCCTGGTTGCCTGTTTCTTGCTTGTCCATCGCACGCCCCGCACACGCGCTTGCCCTGATTCGTCAATCTCGATCAAGGGTTGCATGCGCGCAACGGATTTACGCGAGTTATACAAATTTCCGCGCTTCGTCCGGCCTCGCGCACAAGCCCGTGTAGTGTGAAGCCGTTCACAGGGAGCGTGAGGGCTGGCTCCTATCTTTCTGCCAGTCGAAACAGGAGCGACCCGCCATGCCCCCTAATTGGTGGACCCGCAAGAGTCTCATTCTCGCCGCTGCCGTGATCGTGCTGGCCTGCGCTTTCGGTCTTGCCGCATTCGGCCTGTCCGCGCCGGAGCCGGTCGCAAGCGCGGCACTTGGTCCGGACTGGCAGTGCAGCCGGTTGATATTCGTCTTCACGAGCTGCAGCCGGATCAAGCACAGCCAGTCCACGGCCGTCCGGCTTGCCAAAATCCCGGTGTGCGGACGGCTGCGGACGTAATAGGATCGGCCCCGGAAAAACGGAGCTGGCCAGAATTGGAGTTTGCAATGCGAGGATTGTCCTGTGTCATGGTGGCGGCGTCGGCAGCGGCTCTCGTGTTCCTGCCGACGTGTGTCGCGCTGGCGCAGGGCGCACCGGGAGGCGAACCCGCCACAGCGGCGACGCCATCTACCACCGCGCCGGAAGCTTCCGCTCCTGAAAAGGGGAAGGTGGCGCCAAAGAAAAAGAAGCCGGCCAGGATGACCCGGCAGCAGGAGATCGACCGTTCGATCGAACGTGGAACGGTGCCCGCGCGCTACCGGAACTCGGTGCCGAAAGAGTATCATCAGTATATTCCGTTCGATAGGCGATAGAACGCGACACTCGTGGTGGCGCGGCGATCGGCGCACACAAGTGTCGCGTTGTCGTCGCATTTGGCCTTTCGATGCAGATCAATTTGTCGCACATGATGCGCGCACGCGCTGTCACCGTACTCGTACGGATTGGCTGTGCGAGCCAGGCGCATCTATAACAGCGGCGCTTGCAGCGGGGGGCAGGGCGTTCGTTCATCACAACGGGCGCTACCACTGGAGGCCACGAGGCCCGGACTCCTAGGCACTCCGGGCCTCGTCTACTCTCCATCGCAGCGGCGAGCGGCTTCGCTGCTCGCACCGTTTCATCGGCACATCGCGTCGGAACAGCAACATCCGCAAGCGGATGGATGCGCGCGGCCAATCAAAGCGAGCCGAGAAATTGCCAGATGATCAGCAGCACCACGATCACGAGCATCACATAGATAAGCTTGCGGGCGATCCGCGTCATTGCCCCGTCCCCTGTGTCCTCGCACGGTTGAGCGAGATGCTGGCACTTGCCTGATCGGGCATCAATCCAATCATCGGGGGACCCTTGAACCGACGGTTGAGCCGGGTTCGAGATTCACCTTAAGTGCGCCTTTTGCTCCCATAACTGAATTTCGGTGCTAAGGGGTTCTTCATGTGGAACGGTCGGAAAAAAGCGGCAATCGGATTGAGCGCGCTGCTCGCCTTTATCCTGCTCGAGCTGATGGCGGTCGTCGGCGGGGTTGCCGTATTCCTGGGCGTCGTCCTGGACGTGGATTTGCCGTTCTTCGCGCTCTCTGAGGACTAGAGCCCGCTCCCCGGCCGCCATTTAACCCAGCAGGCGGTAAATGATGCCGGTCGACGCGCCGGCCAGGCAAAATGCCAGCGTCATGCAGACCAGCGTCTCGTCGCGATCGAATTCAGGTGGCGGGCTCAATGGACCCTCGCGCTAGCCGTTTTCCCAAGGATTGGAAAACGCAGCGGAGCGCTCAGTTCCAGATATCGGGGGATTCCGGTGCCTTTTTGCACCGTTTTGGTTCCATAGCCCTTGGGCATTGCCTCCCAGCATCGAGCTCGTTGATAAAAATCCTTATGATTCAATGGCTTTTTAAAGCCTCTTTAAACCATAAATGAGTTCCTGTTAGGGCCGCACCGCCGCGCGGCCCGAATAGCCGGGCGCCGACCCTTCACCTACCCCAGGGAGACGAGCGCTCGGCTATTGTGGGCAACCCCGGGGCTGGGACCGGAGCCGCCGCGGATTGCCGCGGATCTGAATAGCCGTAACCAATGCGACCTCGTGCATCAGCTCGACCCGACAATCCGGCGTTTGCCGTGAGACTTTGCCTTGCGCGATGGATCGGACTATCTGGCCGCTCAGCGCCAGTTCAGGCCGACACAGAATGTTGTTCTCGGCGCTAACGACGCGTCCGATGCTGGCGGCCACAGCGGTGCCATTTAAGCGGCAACTGGAAGTTGGTTCCTGCGACTCATGCGCGGCGTTCTCGAAATTAGGTCACGACAGAGATTCCACTGAATGCCTAGGTGCGATGCACGCCGAACCTTGGTGTTAGCGTGACGATGTTACGTCGGCATTGCGCCACATTGGAACCCAAGCATCGATTCTGCGGCGAGTGTGTGCGGCAAGCCGAGCGTTGCGGCTGCGATTAGGGAACCGTCAACGAAGAGGCGATTAGTCTCTGCCCGTCGCGCAGCCTCGCACCTCACATCAATCAATAGTTGTGTGAGAAAGGAAGGAAATTTTGATGCACGCTCAGGTCGATTCCGTTATGGTTGCGTTGTTGGAAGCACGCCAACCGGTCGGAACTTTTTCGGCCCGAAAGAGGTTCAGAATCGGCCTTATTCTGCTCATGTTTGGTGCCCAACGATAACCACTGTCGAATCATGATTGGGGACGGTCGTGAACCGTAATAACTTCAAATCTATGTCCACGGATGAGTTGTGGGCACTCCACGAAGAGGTAGCTGCGAGGCTTGCAACTGCGCTGCTCGCGGAGAAGCGTCTGCTCGAAGATCGCTTGAAGCAACTCAAAGGCGGCATCGAAGCCGAGCGCACGAAATCAGCGAGCGGGCGGCGTCCATATCCAACGGTCGTTCCGAAATTCCGCAATCCCGATCGGCCGTCGGAAACCTGGGCAGGACGAGGCAAGACGCCGCGCTGGCTCGCTGCGAAGTTGAAATCCGGCAAGCGGATCGATGACTTCCGAATCAGGGAAGTTGCGTAGGCGCAGGCTTTCGATGGGGCTGCGCTGCAGCCTCCGCGAGTTGGTGACCTGAGCGCCGCGTCGTCGGAGTTCTGCAGGCCGCCTACATCCTTCGTGACGCCGATCCGTTCAGATGCTGGCGTCACGGTGTCCCTTCAGCTTGCTCTGCTTTGGCTTGCCGCGGCGCAAGCGCTGACGCTCGGTATCAAGCACTTCCTCAATATTCGCCTCGAGCGCTCTGACGATTCCCATCCACGCGAACAGCATCGGTCCACGATCTTCAGCGGCGTCGATCAGCATCTGGATGGCAAGCCGCCATTCCTGACGCTCGCGTTCGGGTGGGGGAAGGCTCCTGATGTAGTCGGCGGCATGGCGCAGGGTTTGCGCCGGCGGTCCCTTTGGGAGCGGGACAGGCTGAGCGAACGGACGATCCCAGGACATGGTCGAACTCCCGTCACCACTTTCCAAGGAGCCGCGCAAGCGCGATCGCGGATCCCGCCCGGCATTGGGTGGTGTTCGGGGAACCGGGCCAAGGAGATTCGACGCGGAATCCCGTCGTTAGTTCCATTCTCTCGAAGCTGTTTGGCGCGCCGTGGCGCTGGGCGGTTTCCAGAAGTTCCCAAGCGTATGCGCGACGCCGGTGGATCAGCTTTGAAACGCCACGCCGATGAAATCGCCTTGCCGCCAGACCACGCGGCACTCCCGCACGGTGTGAAATTTGTCGAAGGTCAATTCGAAATTCAGCGGCAGCAGGTTGAGGCTCTGGAGTTCGATCCCGGCGCCCGAATTGGTGATGTCCTGAACGCGGCAAGTGAGGACGCCGCGCTGCGCATCAAAGAACAGCAGCGCGTTTTTCGAAATCATCGTCCTCGCAACGGATCGGCGTTCGAATTCCATCTCCGGTACCAACGTTCAGGCCTGTCTCGGCAAAGACAGGCTATCGAATTGCGCGCAGGCAGCAACGAGGTTCGATCTTCTTCGTAAACAATCAATTTTAATGATCTCGGAAAGCTTCCCATTCCGGGAACCCAACCCGCCACCAAAGGCTCGATAGTTGCGGCTTAACCACAGCTTCACGGGTTTCGCTCGCGGAACCCACAATCGAGCTTGATGCATCGAGCGAAGCAGTGACCTCTCTATGACGTAGAGGGGAATCGGATGAATTTACGTTGGCTGTGTGTGTTGGCGCTGTGTGTGGGGACACCAGGCGCCGGATTTGCGGGTGAGTCGTCTGGTGTCTTGCGCCGGATCTCTTGCCCTGTCGTGCGCTACTACGTCGCAAAATACAGTGCGCCCGCCGCCGAGCATTGGGCTCGATCGAAGGGCGCGAGCGATGCCGAGATCGAGGCCGCTCGCCGCTGCCTGACGTCGGACGGGACGCGAACGGCGAAGGCGCCGCAGCGTCCGTTGGCGCTCGGCACCTACGGCTGGTGAGCGGCGCCGCTGGCTTCGTTTCAATACCGGTCGTACGACCGTTGACGCTGGCGCCTGGACTTCGGTCCGCCGTAGTAGGGATTGACCACGCACTGCGCCGGGCGTCCCGATGCCGACATCTGACATTGCGCCATCGTCCGATAGGCGCACTCGAAGTAATAGTCTGCGATGCCGCCCTGGTAGATCTGCAGGCAAACCGGGTAGGCCGGATCGTAGGTTTGGGCGCGCGCCGGGGCCGCCAGGGTGATCGTGGCAGCCGTCAAGGCAATTGCCGTTGCAACGGCATGGGGCAGCTTCATCCTGATGTCTCCAATGCTTTCCGCTTATCGGTCCGGGGCGGAAACAGCGATACTAGCAGCTTGTTCCAGCAAGCGCCCCGCTTGATCTCCGCCCTTCAGACTTCCCAGTCCTCAAAGCCATATTCCCGATAGATGACGGCGCGGTCGGCATGGGGGTTCAGCCGGCACTTGGCCTGGGCAAGATGCAGGTTGATGGTCCCGGGCTGACAATTGGCCGCCAGCAGTTTCCTGATGTCATCCATCTGCTGGCGCGATTGCTGGGTCGGCTCAAGCGCCTCGAGCGCGACGAGCGCGGTCGCCAGCGCTTCCGTGACGACCCATTCGTCGTGGCCGGTAATTCCCTTTCTTGGCATGACGACCGCATCCTTTGTCAGGGCAACGGAAGCAATTCCCGGCCGGCATCATAGGCCCAGAATCCCAACCCTGACGAGAATGAAGTCGAAATTGCGGACGGGGTGGAGCCGCACTGGCGATCCAGGTGGCAACCAACTTCCATCTCGGAGGGCATTCGATGACCGATCGGAGGGCAGGGGGACCGATCAATGGGCTGCTTTTGACTCGAGTTTTGCATGCCATCATCCCGGCAATTTGATCAGTCGTTAAACTGCTACGCCTTGGGTCGGAGCTCGCCGGCGCGCACATGATACGTATGAGCTTAGCAGCGGAGCCGAACGATGCGTTCTTTCTTGGCCCTAGGCCTTTTGCTTGCCCTCGGTACGTCTGCCAACGCCGCAAAGGCCCGTCACGCCAAACCGCGCGTTGACCATTTCCGCCCGGCTCAACCTGTTGCCGTCCCCAAGGGCATCACGGTCCCCGGCTGGACTGCCGAACAGACGCAAAACTGGCTGAATAGTTACGGCTACGGAACGGACTGACGCGTCGGGTCATCACACCACGAACAGGCGGAAACTGCAGCAAACCCTGATTTCGCCGGTACTTTTGGTGGCGATCCCGGCAGGATTCGAACCTGCAACCCGCGGAGTAGAAATCCGCTACTCTATCCAGTTGAGCTACGGGACCGTCCGGGCGGTATGCCGGCTGGCAATCGCCCTGTTGTTCGCTCTGACGTTCAGCTTTGCCTTGTCTAGCATTGCCAATATGAAAAATCCGCTTTCCCGCCAAGACGGTCGAACCGATTTCCTCAAGGTTGCGACAAAGCCAGACGGCGGGCCATAGCCTTTGCGCCTGCCCATAACATATGCCTGCAACACATGCCTGCCTGCCGGCACTCCGCCGGTCGGGGCGGGCGGGACCTTTCGGACTGCCAAAGCCATGCATGCGACCTTTTCGCAAGCCGATAATACCGCCATCAGTCCGTCACCTTTTCGCGCCTTTTTTGATCGTTACGCGGCTGATGTCCGCGGCAAGGAGCCCATCATGATCGGTTTGGTCCGCGCCACAGTGATTTGCGCCACGCTGGCGCTCGGCCTGACGGCGGCAGGGGCCGCCGACAAGGCGTTCAAGCGCGACGAGCTGGCCGATTCGGCCGTCAAGCTGGAGGCCCAGATCAAGAGCGAGGCGGGGCCGGTGGCAAAATCCTCCGCGACGCTGCGGAGCGACGCCGACGCCGCCTTCAAGCGCTCCGATTTCCGGGTTGGCCTGCAGGTTCTCGGCCAGATCGCCGCCACCACGCCTGAAGACAGCGCAAATTGGCTAAAACTCGCCAGGACGATCTTCCAGATCCGCGCCGCCAGCTCCAGCGAGCAGACCTTCCTGTACGAGCGCGCCGCGACCGCCGCCTATATCGCCTATCAGCGCGCCGGCAACCAGGCCGAGGAGGCCGACGCGCTGGCGGTGCTGGGCCGGGCGATGTCCGAGCGCAAGCTGTGGCGTCCGGCGCTGGATGCGCTTCGCATGTCGCTCGACATGCGCGAGGTCGCCGAGGTCCGCGGCCAGTACGAGAAGATGCGCGACCAGCACGGCTTCCGGCTGCTCGATTATACCGTCGATTCCGACGGCGCCTCGCCGCGCGCCTGTTTCCAGTTCTCCGAAGACCTCGCCAAGCGGGTCGATTTTGCGCCCTTCGTGGCGCTGGCCGGCACCGACAAGCCGGCGCTGACCAGCGAAGGCAAGCAGCTCTGCGTCGACGGGCTGAAGCATGGCGAGCGCTACAACATCAATCTGCGCGCCGGTCTGCCGTCCACGGTGAAGGAGACCCTGCCGAAGTCGGCCGAGTTCAACATCTATGTCCGCGACCGCAAGCCATTTGTGCGCTTTACCGGCCGCGCCTATGTGCTGCCGCGCACGGGCCAGCGCGGCATTCCGCTGGTCAGCGTCAACACGCCTGCGGTGAACGTCAACGTTTTCCGGATCGGCGACCGCAATCTGATCAACACGGTGGTCGACAGCGATTTTCAGAAGACGCTCTCTAGCTACCAGCTCTCCAGCCTTGGCGACGAACGCGGCGTAAAAGTCTGGTCCGGCGAGCTTGCGACCGCTTCGACGTTGAACCAGGATATCGTGACGGCTTTCCCCGTGGACCAGGCGCTCGGCGATCTGCAGCCCGGCGTCTATGTGATGACGGCGGCGGCCAAGGGCCCCGGCAGCGGCGACGATGACGGCTCGCTGGCAACGCAATGGTTCATCGTCTCCGACATGGGTCTGACAGCGTTTTCCGGCAATGACGGCATCCACGTCTTCGTCAATTCGCTAGCCTCGACCGACGCCGTCGCGAAGGCCGAAGTGCGGCTGGTCGCGCGCAACAACGAGATCCTCGCCACCCGCAAGACCGACGATGCCGGCCACGTGCTGTTCGAGGCGGGCCTGGCGCGCGGCGAGGGCGGACTGTCGCCGGCGCTGCTGACCGTCATGAGCGACAAGGCCGACTACGCCTTCCTCAGCCTGAAGACCAACGCCTTCGACCTGACCGACCGCGGCGTTTCCGGGCGGGTGGTGCCTCCGGGCGCCGATGCCTTCGTCTACGCCGAACGCGGCGTCTACCGCTCGAACGAGACGGTCTACCTGACCGCGCTGCTGCGCGACGGGCAGGGCAATGCCATGGCCGGCGGACCGCTGACGCTGGTGATCGAACGGCCGGACGGCGTCGAATTCCGCCGCGCCGTGCTGCCGGATCAAGGCGCCGGTGGCCGTTCCATGGCCGTGCCGCTCAATTCGGCGGTCCCAACCGGGACCTGGCGGGTGCGCGCCTTTACCGACCCCAAGGGCTCGTCGGTCGGCGAGACCACCTTCATGGTCGAGGACTACATCCCTGAACGGATCGAGTTCGATATCTCGGCCAAGGATAAGATGATCAAGGCCGAGGGGCCGGTCGAGCTGAAGGTCGCCGGCAAGTTCCTCTATGGCGCGCCGGCCTCGGGCCTGCAGCTCGAAGGCGACATGCTGGTTGCCCCCGCGGCCTCCGGGCGGCCGGGCTATCCCGGCTACCAGTTTGGCGTGGCGGACGAGGAGACTTCCTCGAACGAGCGCACGCCGATCGAGAACCTGCCTGAGGCCGACGCCAACGGCGTGGCGACCTTCCCGGTCTCGCTCGCCAAGGCGCCGACGTCGACCCGTCCGCAGGAAGCGCAGATCTTCATCCGCATGGTGGAGACCGGTGGCCGTGCGGTCGAGCGCAAGCTGGTGCTTCCGGTGGCGCCGACGGCGGCGCTGATCGGCATCAAGCCGCTGTTCGGCGACAAGAGCGTTGCCGAGGGCGACAAGGCCGAGTTCGACGTCGTGTTCGTCAGTCCCGACGGCAAGCAGCTGGCGCGCGATGGCCTGCGTTACGAGTTCCTGAAGATGGAGTCGCGCTACCAATGGTATCGCCAGAACTCGTCCTGGGAATATGAGCCGGTCAAGTCGACCAAGCGCGTCGCCGACGGCGACCTGACGCTAACATCAGACAAGGCGGCCCGTGTCTCGGTTTCGCCGGAGCCCGGCCGCTATCGCCTCGACGTCAAATCGAATGATGCGGACGGCCCGATCACCTCGATGCAGTTCGACGTCGGCTGGTATTCCGACGGCAGCGCCGACACACCGGACCTTCTGGAAACCTCGGTCGACAAGCCGGAATATGCCTCGGGTGACACGATGGTGGTGTCGGTCAATGCCCGTACCGCCGGCAAGCTGACGGTGAATGTGCTCGGCGACCGCCTGCTGACGACGCAGACCGTCGACGTCAAGGAAGGCACCCAGCAGGTCAAGCTCACCGTCGGCAAGGACTGGGGCACCGGCGCCTATGTGCTGGCGACGCTGCGCCGGCCGCTGGATGCGGCGGCACTCCGGATGCCCGGCCGCGCGATCGGCTTAAAGTGGTTCGGCATCGACAAGAAGACCCGCACGCTGCAGGTTGCGCTGTCGCCGCCGCCCTTGGTGCGGCCCGGCACCAACCTCAAGATCCCGGTCAAGCTCGGCGGGCTCAATCCCGGCGAGGACGCCAAGATCGTGGTCGCTGCGGTCGACGTCGGCATTCTCAATTTGACCAACTACAAGCCGCCGGCGCCGGATGATTACTATCTCGGCCAGCGCCGCCTGACGGCAGAGGTCCGCGACCTCTATGGTCAGTTGATCGACGGCATGCAGGGCACCCGCGGCCAGATCAGGACAGGCGGTGACTCTGCCGGCGCCGAGCTGCAGGGCTCGCCGCCCACGCAAAAGCCGCTGGCGCTCTATTCCGGCATCGTCACGGTCGGCGCCGACGGCACTGCCGAGGTCAGCTTTGACATTCCGGAGTTCGCTGGTACCGCGCGCGTCATGGCAGTGGCGTGGACGGCGAGCAAGCTCGGCCGCGCCACCATCGACGTCACCGTGCGCGATCCCGTGGTGCTGACGGCAACGCTGCCACGCTTCCTGCTGAGCGGCGACAAGGGCACGATGAGCTTTGATCTCGACAATGTCGAGGGCGCGCCCGGCGACTACAGCATCAGCGTGAAGACCTCGGGCCCGATAAAGGTGACGGGCAACCCGACCACCACGGTGAAGCTCGCGGCGAAGCAGCGGACCTCGATGTCGCTGGCGCTCGATGCCGGTGGCGCCGGCACCGCCAATCTCGACGTCGACATCAAGGGTCCGAATGGGCTGACCCTGGCGCGGCACTATGCGCTCGACGTCAAGGCGGCGACGCAGGTGCTGGCGCGGCGTTCGATCCGGACACTGGCCAAGGGCGAAAGCCTGACGCTGAGCCCGGACATGTTCTCCGACCTGGTGTCGGGCACCGGCAGCGTGTCGCTCTCGGTCGGCCTCTCCACCGCGCTCGATGCGGCGACCATTTTGAAGGCGCTGGATCGCTATCCGCATGGCTGCTCCGAGCAGATCACCAGCCGCGCGATGCCGCTACTCTATGTCAACGATCTCGCGGCCGGCGCGCATCTGGCGATGGATACCGCCGTCGATCAGCGCATCAAGGATGCGATCGAACGCCTGCTGGCACGGCAGGGCTCGAACGGCTCGTTCGGCCTGTGGTCGGCCGGCGGCGACGACGCCTGGCTCGACGCCTACGTCACCGACTTCCTGACCCGCGCCCGCGAGAAGGGTTTTGCGGTGCCGGACGTGCTGTTCAAGAACGCGCTCGACCGTATCAGGAACTCGGTGGTCAACGCCAATGAGCCGGAAAAGGACGGCGGCCGCGATCTGGCCTACGGCCTCTACGTGCTCGCCCGCAACGGCGCCGCCCCGATAGGCGACCTGCGCTATCTCGCCGACACCAAGCTGAACAACTTGGCGACGCCGATCGCAAAGTCGCAGCTTGCGGCGGCGCTGGCGTTGGTCGGCGACCGGACGCGGGCGGAGCGAGTCTATACGGCGGCAGTTGAAGCGCTGGCGCCAAAACCCGTGTTCGAGTTCGGCCGCGTCGATTACGGCTCGCAGCTGCGCGATGCGGCGGCGCTGGTCTCGCTCGCCAGCGAAGGCAACGCGCCGCGGGCGACGCTGACGCAGGCCGTCGCACGGGTCGAAGCGGCGCGGGGGCTCACGCCTTACACCTCGACGCAGGAGAATGCGTGGATGGTGCTGGCGGCGCGGGCACTGTCGAAGGAGGCATTGTCGCTCGACATCGATGGATCGCCAGCCAAGGCCGCGGTCTATCGCAGCTACAAGGCCGAGGCGGTGGCCGGCAAGCCGGTGAAGATCACCAACACCGGTGATGCGCCGCTGCAGGCGGTGGTCTCGGTCTCGGGCTCGCCTGTTACCCCGGAGCCGGCGGCGTCCAACGGCTTCAAGATCGAGCGAAGCTACCTCACGCTCGACGGCAAGCCGGCCGATGTCACCAAGGCCAAGCAGAATGATCGCTTCGCCGTCGTGTTGAAGATCACCGAGGCCAAGCCGGAATACGGGCACATCATGGTGGCCGACTATCTGCCGGCCGGCCTCGAGATCGACAACCCGCGCCTGGTATCGTCGGGTGACTCGGGTACGCTCGACTGGATCGAAGACGGCGAGGAGCCGGAGCATACCGAGTTCCGCGACGACCGCTTCACCGCAGCGATCGACCGTGCCAGCGACGACCAGTCGGTGTTCACGGTCGCCTATATCGTGCGCGCGGTTTCGCCCGGCAAATACGTGCTGCCGCAGGCCTATGTCGAGGACATGTACAACCCCTCGCGCTATGGCCGCACCGGCACCGGCTCGGTTGAGGTTCGTCCGGCGAAATGAGCGACGATCTGCGCCAGCAACAGTCATCGTCATGCCCGGGCAAAAGCGCGAAGCGCGTCTTCGCGCAGATGTCCCGGGCATCCACATCCTTTGCCGCGGCGCAGGAAGACGTGGATGCCCGGGCCAAGCCCGGGCATGACGGCGGTGGGGGTGGCCGTCGCCGCTTTTTCCGGATCGCGGTGTCTCTCGCCTTCGTCCTCATCGTCCTCACCACCGCCTTCGCCGGGTGGGTCTTCTCGTTCGGCCCGTTGCCGCTGGAGCAGGCGCGCAAGGTGTCGACCACGATCGTCGACCGCAACGGCAAGCTACTGCGCGCCTATGCGATGGCGGACGGCCGCTGGCGGCTCCCGGTCGATGCGAAGACCGCGGTCGATCCCACCTATCTCAAGCTGCTGCTGGCCTATGAGGATCGCCGCTTCTGGTCGCATGGCGGCGTCGATCCGGTAGCGCTCGGGCGCGCCGCCCTGCAGTTCGCCACGAGCGGCCATATCGTGTCCGGCGGCTCGACGATTACGATGCAATTGGCGCGGCTGCTGGAGCCGCGCCGCGAGCGTTCGGTCTATGCAAAACTCCGCCAGATGGTGCGTGCGGTTCAGCTCGAGCAGCAGCTCAGCAAGGACGAAATTCTCGATCTCTATCTGATGCTGGCGCCGTTCGGCGGTAACCTTGAAGGCATTCGTGCCGCCTCGATCGCCTATTTCGGCAAGGAGCCGAAGCGGCTGTCGCTTGCGGAAGCGGCGCTGCTGGTCGCGCTGCCGCAATCGCCGGAGCGCCGCCGGCTCGACCGCCATCCGGAAGCCGCTCACGCCGCGCGCGATCGCGTGCTGGCGCGCATGGTCGAGGATGGCGTGGTGTCGAAAGAAGACGCGGCGCAGGCCACGGTGGCCGCCGTGCCGCGGCTGCGCAAGCCGATGCCGATCCTCGCGCCGCATTCCTCCGATGCCGCGATGGCGACGATGAAAGACAGGCCACTCATCAAGCTGACGCTGGATTCGAGCTTGCAGAAGACGCTGGAAGGGCTGGCGCGCGACCGCGCGCTGGCGCAGGGCCCTGACATTTCGGTCGCAATCATCGCCCTCGACAATGAAAGCGGCGACGTGCTGGCCCGCGTCGGATCGGCGGATTACTTCGACGAACGCCGAGCCGGGCAGGTCGACATGACCCGCGCGGTGCGCTCGCCGGGGTCGACGCTAAAGCCGTTCATCTATGGCCTCGCCTTCGAAGACGGCTTTATCCATCCGGAAAGCCTGATCGACGACCGGCCCATTCGTTTCGGCTCCTACGCGCCGGAAAATTTCGACATGACGTTCCAGGGTACGGTGCCGGTGCGCAAAGCGCTGCAGCTTTCGTTGAATGTGCCCGCAATTGCGCTGCTCGACCGCGTCGGCTCCAGCCGGCTGTCATCGCGCCTGAAGCAGGCCGGTGGCAACCTTGTCCTGCCGAAGGATGAAGCGCCGGGCCTTGCGATGGGCCTCGGCGGCGTCGGTGTCACCTTGCAGGACCTGGCGCAGCTCTATGCCGGGCTGGCGCGGCTCGGCGCGGCGAAGCCGCTGCGCGAGGTCATGCTCGCCACGGACGACCGCGAGCCGCTGCGGCTGATGGATCAGGCCGCGGCCTGGCAGGTCGGCAACGTGCTGCTCGGCACGCCGCCGCCGGAGAACGGCGTGCACAACAGAATCGCGTTCAAGACCGGCACCAGTTACGGCTATCGCGACGCATGGTCGGTCGGCTTTGACGGCCGCATCACCATCGGCGTGTGGGTTGGCCGTCCCGACGGCGCGCCGGTGCCGGGCCTCGTCGGCCGCACCGCCGCCGCGCCGATCCTGTTCGACGCCTTTGCGCGAACCGGAAAAATCCCGGCGGCGCTGCCGAAGGCGCCGAAGGGCACCCTCATTGCCAGCAACGCAAAGCTGCCGCTGCCGCTCAGGCGTTTCCGCCCCGTCGGCGAATTGATCCGCACCGGCAGCGATCAGATGCCGCGCATCCAGTTTCCGCTCAACGGCTCGCGGATCGATGTCGACCGTTCAGCCGGCGGGCAGGGTGCACCCATGCCGGTCAAGGTCGCCGGCGGCGTGCTGCCACTGACCATCATGATGAATGGCACCTCGGTCGGCGAGATCGACAGCCGCCGCCAGCGCCTGGTCGATCCGCCCGGACCCGGCTTTGCCCGCCTGACCGTGATCGACGCAACCGGCGCGGCCGATACCGTGGTGATCCGGGTACAGTGAGGAAAAACCCTCTGTTGCCCACGGCTTAGGGATTTTGCGGTGTTGTTTGCAGTGCGGTTTCATCGTATGCGAGCAGCATGGTCGAAACCATGCACCAACCACGCTTCGGAGCGGGCCAACAGCCTGTAAAACCTGCGCATTCCGGGCGCAGGGTCGCCGCCGTGTTCGACTTCGCGACCGCGAACCATTTTCGCGCCGTCGTGTTCCTGATGCTTTGCGGGCTCGTCCTGTTCTTGCCTGGTTTCTTCAACATTCCGGCGATCGACCGCGACGAGGCGCGGTTCGCGCAGGCGACCAAGCAGATGGTCGAGAGCGGGGATTTCGTCGACATCCGCTTCCAGGACGACGTCCGCTACAAGAAGCCGGTCGGCATCTATTGGCTGCAGGCCGCCGTGGTCGAAACGGCGTCCTCGCTCGGCCTGCCGCGGGCGCAGCTGCGCATCTGGCTCTACCGCATTCCCTCATTGATCGGCGCCATCGGCGCGGTGCTGCTGACCTATTGGGCCGCGCTCGCCTTCGTCACGCGGCGCGGGGCGGCGCTGGCAGCGCTGATGATGTGTGCCTCCGTGCTGCTCGGCGTCGAGGCGCGGCTCGCCAAGACCGATGCGATGCTGCTGCTCACCGTTGTCGCAGCAATGGGCGCAATGGCACGGGTCTACCTGTCTTGGCAGCGTGGCGAAGATCCGGAGCGTCCGCCCTGGACGGCGCCCGCGATCTTCTGGACTGCGCTGGCCGGCGGCATCCTGCTCAAGGGGCCGCTGATCCTGATGTTCGTCGGGCTAACGATCGTGGCGCTCGCGATCCTCGATCGCTCGGCGGCATGGCTGTGGCGGCTGCGCCCGCTATGGGGCCTGATGTGGACGCTGGTGCTGGTGCTGCCGTGGTTCGTGGCAATCTTCTGGCGCGCGGGCGAGGCGTTCTTCTCCAATTCGCTCGGCGGCGACATGCTGAGCAAGATCGGCGCACAGGAATCCCACGGCGCGCCGCCCGGGCTCTATCTCCTGCTGTTCTGGGTCACCTTCTGGCCGGGCGCGGCACTCGCCGGGATGGCGGCGCCGGCGGTCTGGCGTGCGCGGCGCGAGCCCGGCGCGCAGTATCTTTTGGCCTGGCTGGTCCCGTCATGGATCGTGTTCGAGGCCGTCTTGACCAAGCTGCCGCATTACGTGCTGCCGCTCTATCCGGCGATTGCGATCCTCACCGCCGGCGCGCTCGAGCGCCGCGTGCTGTCGCGGTCCTGGCTGATGCGCGGCGCGGCATGGTGGTTCGTCATACCGGCCGGCGCGGCGGTGCTTGCGGTCGCCGGCGCGATCAAGCTGACGCATTATCCGGCGTTCCCGGCTTGGCCCTTCCTGGCAGCATCCATGATCTTCGGCCTGATCGCCTGGTGGATGTTCGAGGACAGCCGCGCCGAGCGCTCGCTGCTCAACGCGGTGGTCGCAGCGATGTTTCTGGCGATCGGAATCTACGGCATCGTGATGCCGTCGCTGACCGCGATGTTTCCGAGCGCCGAGATCGCGCGTGCGCTTCGGGGCGTGGTTTGCGTCGGGCCGAAGGCCGCCGCGGCCGGCTTCCACGAGCCGAGCCTCGTCTTCATGGCGGGCACCGGCACGCTGCTGACCGACGGATCGGGCGCCGCCGATTTTCTGGGGCAGGGCAGTTGCCGCTTCGCGCTGATCGAATCGCGCACTGAGCGCGCCTTCGTGCAGCGCGCCGAGGCGATCGGGCTGCGCTACAACGTGGCGAAGCGGATCGACGGCTACAACATCTCGCAGGGCAAGGCGATCTCGATTGCCATCTTCCGCTCGGAAGGAACGGAATAGATGGATGCGAAGCCCGTTGCCATCGACTCCCGGAACTTTGTCGCGCGCTTTGCGATGCTGAGCTGGCTGTCGCTGGCGCAGCTCGTGCGCTCGCCGTCGCATTCCCGACGCGCCGAGGCCGCGCGCCGCGCGGCGCGGCATGCGTTGTGGCTGACGGCCGGGCTCGTCGCTGCGATCATTGTCCTGATGGTTGCGATCGACGCCTGGGAAATCGGCCAGATGCCGAAGCGCGGCACACCCTCGTTATGGTGGGTTCGCATCCTCACCGATTTCGGCAAGGACGAATACGTGCTGTCCGCGCTCGGCGTGCTCTTGATTGCGGTCGCGCTCGCCGCGCCGGCCTTTCGCGGCATCCAGCGATCACTGCTGCTCGGGCTCGGCACGCGGCTGCAATTCCTCTTCCTTGCGGTGGCGTTTTCCAATCTGGTGACCGAGGTGCTGAAATACAGCGTGGGCCGCGGCCGGCCCTTTGTCGGTGGCGAGGCCAACGTCTTGCATTTTTCGCATTTTGCAGGAAATCCGGCCTATTACAGCTTCCCCTCCGGGCATGCCACGACCGCCTTTGCGCTCGCTTTTGCGGTGTCTTCCATCTGGCCGGCGAGCCGGTTCGCGATGGCGCTCTATGCCGTGATCATCGCGGCGACCCGGCTCGTGCTGCTGGCCCATCATCCGAGCGACGTCGTTGCCGGCGCGCTGATCGGCATCATCGGGGCGATGTTCGTGCGCTACTGGTTTGCGGCCCGCCGGCTGGGGTTTGCGATCCAGCATGACGGCAGCATCGTGCCCCTGGTCGGGCCTTCCTCGGGACGCCTCAAAAGGGTTGCCCGCGGCGCTTTCGCCCCATAAAAGCGGACGCCGCCAGATGGCCCGATAGGCCCGGTTCCGAGCCCTTATTCTTACCAACCAGACGAGTGCCGATTTGACTTCTGCCGACAGAGATTCGGTCGCCGTTTCCATCGTTGTGCCGGTGCGTAACGAAGCGGAAAACGTCGCCCCGCTGATTGCGGAAATCATCGCTGCGCTCGGCGGCCGCTGGAACTACGAGATCATCTATGTCAATGACGGCTCGACGGATGCGACCGCCTCGCGGCTAGCCGAGCTGATGAAGCAGCACCGCCAGCTCCGGCAGCTGAAACATGCCGCCTCTTCGGGGCAGTCGGCGGCGGTGCGCAGCGGCGTGCGGGCGGCGCGCGGCGCCATCGTCGCGACGCTGGACGGTGACGGCCAGAACAACCCGATATTCCTGCCGGACCTGATCGCGGCGGTCGAGAAGGGCGCCGGCCGTATCGGGCTTGCAGCGGGCCAGCGGGTCGGGCGCAAGGATACCGGTTTCAAGAAGCTGCAGTCGAAGATCGCCAACGGCGTGCGCAAGGCGATCCTGAAGGACGGCACCCGCGACACCGGCTGCGGGCTGAAGGCGTTCCCGCGCGATGTATTCCTGTCGATGCCTTATTTCGACGGCCTGCATCGCTTCCTGCCGGCGCTGGTGCGCCGCGAAGGTTTCGAGATCGCCTATGTCGACGTGATCGATCGTCCGCGTCGGTCCGGCGTGTCCAATTACGGCTTCTTCGACCGGCTATGGATCGGGATCATGGATCTCGCCGGCGTATGGTGGCTGATCCGCCGCAAGAAGCCGACCCCCGTTGCGACCGAGGTTTCCTGATGCTGATCCAATACGGGCAGGCGCTCGGCGACTATCTCTACGACGTCTTCGTCGCCAAGTTCGATTTCTGGCTGGCGTTCGGACTGATCGCGCAATTGTTCTTCACCGCGCGCTTCCTGGTGCAGTGGATCACCAGCGAACGCGTCGGGCAGAGCGTGGTGCCGATGGCGTTCTGGTTCTTCTCGATGGGCGGCGGGGTAATGACGCTGATCTACGGCATCGCCAAGCGCGAGCCGGTGATCATCCTCGGCCAGTCGCTGGCCACCATCATCTACATCAGAAACATCATGCTGATCGTGAAGAACCGCGGCAGCGGCTCGAAGACGCTGGACCGCTGATCAGGGGCGGCCGGGCACCGGCGTCGGCAGCGCCGGCAAATCGGTTTCGGTCCTGCGGTAGGCGGCCAGCTCCCCCGCGGCATCCAGCACCGGATAGGCTACCGAGCAGATATGCGAGTGGATGCGCCGGAGGTCGCGCAGCACGTCGAGATGCAGCGAGGTGGTCTCGATGGTTTCGGGCCGCCCCTCGCGCAGGCGGTCGAGATGCCGCTCGGTGGCGGCGATCTCGGCGGTGCGCAGCGCAGTCTTTTCGGCGAGCAGCTTGCGCGCTTCATTGACGTCGCCGGACATGAAGACGCCGAATGCGATCCGCAGCGAATCCATTGTGCGCTTGTGGAAGGCAAAAAGCTCCTCGGCGCCCTCGGCCGAGAACTGGAAGCGACGCTTGATCTTCTTGGTGGCGAGCTCGCTCAAATTCTTGTCGATGATGTCGCCGATATGCTCGAGGTTGATCGCGAAGGAGACGATCTCCATCGCCCGCTGCCCCTCGCGCTCGTCGAGGCTGCCGCGGGTGAGTTTTGTGACATAGAGCTTGATCGCCTCGTCTAGGCTGTCGACGCGGTTGTCCATCTCCGAGACCTGGTCGACCAGCGCCCGGTCGTTGGTCATCATCGCCGCCATCACCTTGCGCAGCATGATTTCGACGTGATCGCCCATGTGCAGCGTCTCGCGGGCGGCGTCCGCCAAAGCGAGCGAGGGTGTCTCCAGGGCGCTCTCGTCGAGATAGCGCGGCCCCAGCGCATCGGCTTCCTTGACGCGTTCGGGCAGCAGCCTCTGCAACAGCCGCGCCATGCCGTCGAGCAGGCCGATGAAGACCAGGGCCGTCGCGACGTTGAAGGCGATGTGGAACAGGGCGGTCGCCTTAGCGGCGTCCGGCTGCCACGCGGTCAGTAGATCGGCGATCGGCTGCAGGAACGGCGCCACCACCAGGATGCCGGCCAGGCGGTTGATGAGGTTGCCCAGCGGCAGGCGATAGCTCGCCGGGTTGTCGCGGCGCGCGCCTTCGACGAGCGGATTGATCGCGCTGCCGAGATTGGCGCCGAGCACGAGCGCCAGCGCCGCGTAGGGCGTGACGAAATGCGCATAGGCCAGCGACATCACCAGCAGCACGCTGGCGACGCTGGAATGCACCAGCCAGGTCAATTGCGGCAAACAGGATGCAGAGCACGGGATCGCCTGTAATGGCGTTCATGAACACGCGCACGCCCGGGGCGTTCTCCGCCGGCGCCAGCGTGTTGAGCAAGATGTGCAGCGCCAGCAGCATCAGGCCGAGCCCGATGAAGACGCGGCCGATGTCCTTGACGCGCGAGCGGGGCCCTGAGCGGAAGGCGACCAGGCCGATGATGAACAGCACGGGCGCGACGGCAGCGATGTTGAATGACAGGATCTGCACGATCAGCGTGGTGCCGACATTGGCGCCGAGCATGATGGCAAGCGCAGGGACCAGGCTGACGATCCCTTCGGACGTAAACGAGCTCGTGATCAGCGCAGTGGCGGTGCTGCTCTGGAGCAGCGCGGTCAGGCCGAGGCCGGCGCCGAAGGCGGTGAAGCGGTTGCTCAGGGCCTTTGCCAGCAACAGGCGCAGGTTCGGCCCGAACGCGCGCAGGATCCCGCTGTGGACCATGTGCAGGCCCCACAGCAGCAGCGCAACGCCGCCCATCAGATCGAGAAGAACCAGACTTCCCATGCGTTTTCGTTTCCGCCAAATCGAGTCGAGGGGTCAGGCTATCGCCTAACGAGGGGGGATCAACCCTTTAATTTGCCGAAAAATTGCGGGGTGGCGGCCCGCTCCGCCGTTTGGCCGCCTCGGCGCTCCGGATTCGGTAAACGGAATTCGAATCCATCAGTTACATTGCGAGCCGTCGCGCTAGGCCAATTCCAAGGATTGTTCGGTAAAGCTGATCCACCTTCGAGTGAATCCCATCGAGCAGGGGCAGGGACGGACATGTTGGCAGCGAACCGCCGCGCAAGCGTACGACGTGCGTGTAGAAATTTTGCGAAAATACAGTTCGCGACCGGCGGATTGCCACGCGACTGCATGATCACGGACATGTCGGACGGCGGCGTAAAGATCATCGCCGAATATCCGGAAATCCCGTCCGAATTCACGGTGATCTTCACCGAGGGCAGGCCCCGCCAGTGCCGGTTGGCCTGGCGAATCGGCTGTGAGCTCGGCGCGCAATTCCTCGACTAGAGCGCTTTGCGAGGCGCCGATGGCCCACTGGCCGAGGGCGCAAGCGCCCAGCGGCCGGGAAGCCGCCGACGAAGGTCATCCATTACCGCAAAAGGGAACAAGTTTAACCTGAACTTAGGGTTAAGCTGAGAACACTGCTGGACAGTTGCCGCCGTGAGTCCAGCTACATGTTCCAGAAGTTGTCCTATCCGTCCCGCACCGCGCGGCTACTTGCGTGCACGTCTGTCCTGATGCTGGGGCTGGGGCTTGGTAGCTGCACGAGCTCGGGACTGTCCGATATCACCGGTTCGATCGACGAGAAGGCCGAGGTCAGCCGCACCGGCGATCCGCGCCGCGACATCGAAGCTTATCAGGAGCAGTATCGCGCCAATCCGAAGGATGCGGACGCGGCGCTGCGATACGGCAAGGCGCTGCGCGCGACCGGCCAGCGCTCGCAGGCGGTTGCGGTGCTCGAACAGGCCACCATCGCCCATCCAGGCAATCGGCTCCTGCTCGCCGCCTACGGCCGCGCACTGGCGGACAACGGCAATTTCCAGCAGGCCTTCGACGTGCTCGGCCGCGCCCACAGCCCCGACGATCCCGACTGGCGGCTGCTCTCGGCGCAGGGCGCGACGCTGGATCAGCTCGGCCGGTACGAGGAGGCGCGGCAATATTATGCCAGTGCGCTCAAGATCGCGCCCGACCAGCCCGCGGTGCTGTCCAACCTCGGGCTGTCCTACGCACTTTCGAAGGAGCTGGCCAAGGCGGAGGAGACGCTGCGCCGCGCCCACAGCCTTGCGGGCAGCGACGCGCGCGTGCGCGCCAACCTCGCGCTGGTGGTTGGCCTGCGGGGCAACTTTGCCGAGGCGGAGAAGATCGCCAAGGCCGACCTTCCGCCCGCCGAGGCCGCGGCGAATGTCACACAATTGAAGCGGATGCTGGCGCGCAAGGACAACGAAAACGCCCGCGCCGAAGCCGGCAAGATGCCGATCGCCGCGGCCGGGCGTTCCGATTAGTTAGGGCGTCAGCCGGCCGCCGGCGGGCTGACGGCCTTGTTCACGCCCGACGGGCCGTGGTGCCCTGCAGCTTCTTGATGATCGGCGCCAGGAACGAGGGGGTCCGCGACCGCTTGGTCACCGCGTGTCCCGTCATCCGCTGCGCGATCTGCAGGAACATCTGGGTGGTGCGATGCCTGGCCGAGATCTGCGCGATCATCTGGCCGTTATTGGCGGCGGTGCCGAACATCTTCGAATCGAACGGAATCGCCGCGATCGGCGGGCTCTCGATCGCCTTGGCGAATTCCCGTACCGAGATTTCGGGACGCTTGTGCATGCCGACCTGGTTGAGGCAGTAGAGCGGCGGACGGTCGTTGGGCCGCGCCGCCTTCAGCACGTTCAGCATGTTCTTGGCGTTGCGCATGTTGGCCAGATCGGGCTCGGCGACGATCAGAATGTCGTCGGCGCCGACCAGCGTGCGCTTGGTCCATGCCGACCATTGATGGGGAACGTCGAGCACGATGCACGGGGTCGTCATCCGCATCGTGTCGAAGATCGCATCGAACGCATCGGCGCCGAAATCATAGACCTGGTCCAGCGTTGCCGGAGCCGCCAGCAGATTGAGGCGGTCGGAGCATTTCGCCAGCAGACGCTCCATGAAGGCCGAGTCGGGGCGTTCCTGCTGGAACACGGCGTTGGCGATGCCCTGAACCGGGTCCTGGTTGTAATCGAGCCCGGCGGTGCCGAAGGCGAGGTCGAGGTCGATTACGACGGAATCGAGCGCCAGATCGCGCGCGATCGCCCAGGCCACGTTGTGCGCGACGGTCGAGGCGCCGACGCCGCCCTTGGCGCCGACCACGGCGACGATGCGGCCCACGGCCACTTCTTCCGAGGCGGCGTAGAGACCGCAGATCGCGCGCACCACGTCGATCGGCGCGACCGGTGCGGTGATGTAGTCGCTGACGCCGCGCCGCACCAGCTCGCGATAGGGGGTGAAGTCCTTCGCGTTACCGATCACGACGACACGGGTGCCCGCGTCGCAGACGGTTGCGAGCTCATCGAGACCTTCGAGAATATCGCTGTCGGGGTCGCTCTCGATCAGGATGACGTTGGGCGTCGGGGCCTTGTGATAGGTCTCGATGGCGGCGGTGATGCCGCCCATGTGGGCAGTGAGGTGAGCCTTGCCCAGACGGCGGTCTTCGCTCGCCGCGCGCACCGCGGCGGCGACCGCGACGCTGGCGCAAAAAGCCTGCACCGAGACGCGCGGCGCCGGCGAGATGTATTCCTCGGGCTGCGCCGGCGTGTCGTCCAGTTGATCGTCGGAGTTTTGAAAAACGCGGCTGATCATTTGCCTGTATCGCTAAGTTTGGCCTTGTCGGCTTCGGGGTAATTGGTCGCGGTGGAGGTTCCCTTGCGGTATTTCTCAAAGGCGGTACTTCGGCGCGGCGTATAGGCCGGCGTCTCGGAACGCGGCTGCTCGAGATCCGCGGGGTTGTCGATCATCGCCGCGAGGTTGCGCTGGGTGGCGCAACCGAAATTGTGATAAGGGCGGTTTTCATTGTAGGCGGCGTTGTCGATGTTCGGGCCGAGATCCTGCGGCCACAGCCCACACGGGCCGGCGACGGCGGCAATCTTCGGATAGCTCAGCCGGATCGTCGGCAGGGTCCTGCTGTCGTCGGGATGGTAGTGGCGCAGCGTGATGGCGCGCGAGGGAACGCCGCCGGCCATCAGCACCGACCGGATTTCCTGGTACGATGCTGCGGCCGCGCGCGCATTCGCCGTTTCGATCGGGACTTCGGCGACGATGGCACCGGTGCCTTCACGCATCCAGTTGTAGGCCAGACCCGCAACATCGGCGCGCTGCGGCCCGGAGAGGCCGCCGCGGCCACGGCCGACGAACACGGTGATCGACTGGTCGGCTTCGGTTACCGCGATCGGATGACGATGGCGGTAATCATTCGGTACGCTCGCGGTGGTCACGACTTCCGTGGATTGCCAGTTGCAGGCGCCGAGCGTCGTCGCAAGGCCGAGCAGGGCGCCAAATAGTCCCGCGGCCTTGACCCGTTGGAGCGGTGTTCTTGATGTCATCATTCTGTCCTCGTCCCCACGCGGTGAACAGTGCTGCGTTTCAGTCAATGATGAAGCCGAAATTGCCCTGGACGCCGGCGACCGGATCGACACGGGCGGCGACGCCGTAGATGCGGTTGATACGGCCGAGCAGCGCGGACTGGGAATCGGACGCCGGCGCGAAGCCGTCATCCGGTCGCGACAATTCCTTCTGCGCGGCCGCGCGCACGACATAGGGCGTCACCAGGACCATCAGTTCGGTCTGGTTGTTGACGAAGTCCTGGCTGCGGAACAGCTGGCCAAAGATCGGGACCTGGTCGAGGCCGGGCAGGCCGTTGACGGCTTGCTTGGTCTGCTCCTGAATCAGGCCGGCCATCGCCATCGAGCCGCCGGAGGGGATTTCCAGCGTCGTCTCGGCGCGGCGCGTCTTGATCGAGGGAATGGTCGTTCCACCTTGACCGCCGGTCAGCGAGTTTTCAGTCGAGACCTCAGAAACTTCCGTCATCACCCGTAGGCTGATCCGCCCCTCGGACAGGACCACCGGCGTGAAGTTGAGCGAGATACCGAATTTCTTGAAGCTGACGGTCTGGACGCATTGTCCGATGGCGCCGCCGGTTGTCGTTTGGCAGGTCACACCGGTCGGAATGGGAAATTCACCGCCGGAGATGAACGTTGCGGATTCGCCTGATATCGCCGTGAGATTGGGTTCGGCCAGGGTCTTCACGACGCCTGCGGTTTCCATCGCGCGAAGCGTTGCCTTGACTGACGGCGCCGAGCCGAACTGTCCGATAAGGGCGTTGCCGGGGACCAGGGGAGCGTTGTTGGCGGTGAAGGGATTGTTGTTGTTGAAGACCACCGAGGTGTTGCCGACATTCAGGCTGGCGCTCAGGTCGATGCCCAGCTGCTTGATGACATCGCGCCGGACTTCCGCGACAGTAACTTTCAGCATCACCTGGTCGCGGCCGCGAACGACGATCGAGTTGACGACCTTGTCGGCGCCGCCGACCAGCCGCGCGGCGATCTCGCCGGCCTGCTGGGCTTCGACAGGGCTCGATACCGAGCCGGTCAGCAGCACGCTGTCGCCGACGCCCTCGATCTGGATTCCCGGCATCGACTGCCGCAGTGCGGTCCGCACCCCGTTGAGGTCGCGTTTGACGGCGATGTCGTAGGAAGCGATCTGCTGGCCGTCGCCGTCGAAAAACACCACGTTGGTCTGGCCGACGGCGCCGCCGATGATATAGGCGCGCTGCGGCGAGCGGATGACGGCATTGGCGATCTTCGGATCGGCGACCAGCACATCCTTCACGTCACGCGGCAGGTCGACCACCATCGACTTGCCGATGCCGAGCGACAGGAAACGCATCTTCACCGGGCCGAGGGCGGAGGTCGTCACCGGATCCTTCTCGGTCTCGGCTGCGGCCACAGGCAGCAGCGGGCCGAGCGCCAGCGCGGCAACGGCCGACAACAACAGGGTGCGCCCCACCGCACTCTGCGTGGCCGACTTATTTTCCCCAAACTTCATTTCAGTCGTCCTTTCGGTCACTTCTGTGCCGTCGTTGGATTGGCGACCCCGTAGCGAACTACGTTGACGCTCTCGCTTCGTCTTTGAACTTGCTCCTCGGGGCGCCCTTCGGGCGCGTTGGCATCGGTGATGCTGCGCAGCGCGAGCGACAGCGTGCCGCTCTGGCGCGCGCGTGCCAGCGTTTCGGCCTGCTCGGGCTTCAATTCGAGCGTCGCGGTGCGGCCGACGAGGGAGTTGCTGCCCTCTTTTTCCTTCGGCGCCTGATCGATCGCGAGCACGCGGATGTTGGAGAGGATGATTTCGGACTGGATGACATCCGACCCCTTGCCGTCGGGATTCTTCTCGCGCTTGGAGAGAATGACGTCGACGCGGTCGTTGGGCAGGATGAAGCCGCCGGCACCGCTTTCAGGCGAGATCTCGGTCGAGAGCGCACGCGACCCGGTCGGCAGGATGGCGGCCATGAAGCCGGAGCCGGTAGCTTTGACCAGCTTCTGCTCGCGGATCGGCTCGCCCGCGAAGAAGGGCGAGCGCGCGATCGAGCCGGCGATTTCCTTGATGCCGTCGGCCCTGCCGGCGCGGTTGATCAGATTGGCGCCGGCGGCCGAGGCCGGCCAGGTCTGCCATTGCAGGTCTTCGGGTTTGAGCAGCTGGCCGAGCCCGACGTCGGACTTCGCGACCAGAATTTCAACCGTCGGCAATTGTGCGACCGGTTCGGCAGCCGGCTTGGTGTTTTCTTCGGTACCGCGGGCGAGGTAAGCGGCAACGCCGCCTGCACCCAACGCGATGATCAGTACGACGATACGTGCGATGTTCATACGCTTACGATCTACTCTTACGCTTACGCAGGGATGCCCAACCGAACACAGCCACCCCCGACAGGAATGACTAGGCATCAAAGGTATAAGGGAACTTGAGGCGTGAAGTTTTTGGTTGATCGGAAAGCGGGATTCACCGTCATGGTGAACGGGTGGTTAGCAATCAGGCGAGGCTTGTCCGCAAAACACCGGTAGCCGCCAATGGCGCGCGCTAGCGGTTGAAGTCGTTAATAGAATTGAAGATGCGCTTTGGAAGCCATGCCGGGCGTCGGCCCGCCGCTGCTAGGACGCGCGCGCCTGCTCTTGCGGCTCACTCTCTGCGAAGCCGGCCTCCAGGACCTCGTCGCGCTTATGGCGCAGATGCGCGCGAAGAATATGCGACAGCCCGACGCCGTCGCGGCGTTGCAGTGCATTGAGGATGGCTTCGTGCTCCTGCACCGCGAGCGCCCAGCGCTGCGGCGTCATCGGCGTGACGTAGCGCGCGCGGCGAATGCGGGCAGTGACGGATTCATAGAGGCCTGACAGCACCGGGTTGCCGGCGGCGGCAATGATCGCCTCATGGATGGTGCGGTTGCAGCGGTAGTACTGCAGAAGGTCGCGCTCGCCGTAGTGCCGCACCATCGCGGCATGGGCGGCGGCGACCTCGGCGATTTCGGAATCCGTGATGCGCTCGCAGGCGAGTTCGCCGGCCAGGGCTTCCAGTCCCTGGCATACCTCGAACAGGTCGCGCATGTCCTTGTCGGTCAGCCTCGCCGCGCGTGAGCCGCGGTTCGGCAGCAGTTGAACCAGGCCCTCGGCGGCGAGCACCTTGAGGGCTTCGCGCAGCGGGGTGCGCGAGATCTGCAGCCTGTCGCAGAGGTCGCGCTCGGGGATCCGCGCACCCGGCGGAATCTCGCCGTCAAGCAGCATGGCGCGGACGCGGCCTACGACTTCCTCATGCAGCATCGCCGGAAAATCCAGTTTGAATGCAAAAATGGCTATATCACCGAAATCTTGGCAGTTCCAGCTTGATAAAATGTATTTTTGCATTCAGAATTGGTAAAAATCGATTAAGAAAGGGTCGTTTAGGGATGGACCAGGAGACAGCGGTACGGGAGGATGACCTCCTGTTTGCCCTCGATGACGGCATCGGCCGCATCACCTTCAACCGCCCGCAGGCGCGCAACGCCTTCACGTTCGAGATGTACGAGCGGCTGGCCGAGATCTGCGAGCGCGCCAACCGCGACCACGCCATTAAGGTGCTGCTGCTGCGCGGAGCCGGCGACAAGGCGTTTGCTGCAGGCACCGACATCAACCAGTTCCGGGCCTTCAAGACGCCGCAAGACGGGCTCGACTACGAGAACCGGATCGATCGCGTGCTCGGCATTCTCGAAACCTGCCGGGTGCCGACCATCGCCGCGATCAATGGCGCTTGCACCGGCGGCGGCGCGGGCGTTGCAGCCTGCTGCGATCTGCGCATCGGCACGAAGAGCACGCGAATGGGATTTCCGATCGCGCGCACGCTCGGCAATTGCCTGTCGATGTCGAATGTCAGCCGCATCACCACCTTGATCGGCCCGGCACGGGTCAAGGACCTGATCTTCACGGCACGGCTGATCGACGCCGGGGAGGCGGCCTCGGTTGGGCTGCTCAACGAAGTCGTCGATGATCTCACAGCGCTCGACAAGCGCGCCGACGAGGTCGCGCGGCTCGTTGCCGGCCACGCGCCGCTGACGCTGAGTGCGACCAAGCAGGCGGTTGCGCGCTTACAGAAACGGCTATCGCGCGAGGAGGGCGAGGACCTCATCCTGATGTGCTACACCAGCCAGGACTTCCGTGAAGGGCTCGACGCGTTTCTCACCAAGCGCGCGCCGCAATGGCGCGGCCAATAGGAGTCCGCATGTCCCTTCAAGACCACACGACACCGCGTTCGGGGCCGCTCGCCGGCCTCAAGGTCATCGATCTCACCCATGTGATGGCGGGGCCGACCTGCACCCTGATGCTCGCCGACATGGGCGCTGACGTCATCAAGATCGAGAAATGGCCGAACGGCGACGACACGCGCCACTCGGTGCCGCCGACAATCGGTGACGAGGCAGCTTCCTTCCTCATGATGAACCGCAACAAGCGCGGCATCGTGCTCGACCTCAAGACCGCCGGCGGCAAGGAGGTGCTGCGTCGCCTGATTGCGGACGCCGACGTGCTGGTCGAGAATTTTGCGCCGGGCGCGATGGAGCGGCTCGGCTTTGGTTATGAGGAGTTGCACAGGGATTTTCCCGCGCTGATCTATTGCTCGCTGTCCGGTTTCGGCCGCACCGGTCCGTACAAGCATCGCCGCGGCTTCGATCTGGTCGCGCAGGCGATGAGCGGGATCATGAGTTTTACCGGCGAGCGGCCCGACGGTCCGCCGGTCAAATGCGGCCCGCCGCTCTCGGATATCACGGCCGGTCTCCTCGCCAGCATGGGCATTCTTGCCGCCTACTCGCACCGGCTGAAGACCGGCGAGGGGCAGTGGGTGGAGACCTCGCTCTTTGAAGCTGCGCTGGTCCAGACCTATTGGCAGTCGACGATTGCGCTCGCCAGCAACGTGGCGCCGCGCGCGATGGGCTCGGCCCATCCGCTCAACGCGCCGTATCAGGCGTTCGAGGCATCCGATGGCTGGCTCGTGGTCGGCGGCGCCAACAAGAAGCATTGGCTGTTGATGCTCGAAGCGCTCGGCGCGCCGGAGCTGGCGTCCGACCCGCGCTTCGTCAACGGCTCCGACCGCATGGCCAATCTGAAGGAGCTCGAAGCCGAGTTGAGCGCGCGCTTCCGCAAGCACACGCGGGCGCATTGGCTGGCGGCGCTGGACGAGAAGGGCGTGCCCTGCGGCCCCGTGCACGACATGCTGGAAGCGCTGAACGATCCGCAGACGCTGGCGCGTGATATGGTGGTCGAGGTCGAGCATTCGACGCTCGGACCGGTCAAGACGATCGGTCTGCCCGTCAAATTCTCGGCGACGCCCGGCAAGGTGCGTTCGGGCGCGCCCATCTATGGCGAGCACACGCGTGAGGTGCTGCGCGAGCATGGTTTCGATCAGGCGCAGATCGACGCCTTCGAGCGGGAGGGCGCGATCGTTGCCGCCGCCGGCCGCAAGGAGCAGGTCGCCTGATGAGAAAACGATAATACGAACGGCAACAATACAACAATAATGACACCCCGGAGGAAACCATGAGGATCACGTCGAAACTTCTGCTGCCCGCGGCAGCGTTCATGCTCGCGGGCGCGATTCCGGCCCAGGCTGCTTGGCAGCCGCAGAAACCGATCGAGTTCGTCGCAACCGCCGGGCCGGGCGGCGGCACCGACAACCTCGCGCGCGCCGTCCAGAGCATCATCACCAAGTACAAGCTGACCGACCAGCCAGTGGTGGTCGTCAACAAGGGCGGCGGCAGCGGCGCGGAAGGCTATGTCTACGGCAAGGCCTCCGCCGGCGATCCCTACAAGGTGATCTTCGGCACCTCGAACGCGTGGCAGCAGCCGCTCGTCTCCAAGGTCGCCTTCAACTACACCGACCTCACCCCGATCGCCGCGATGGCGCAGGACGAGTTTCTGCTGTGGGTGAAGCAGGACGCGCCCTATAAGACCGCCGGCGACTTCCTCAAGGCGGCGGCGAGCTCCGAGTTCAAGATGGGCGGCGCGCAGTCCAAGGATACCGACGAGGTGCTGACGCGGATGATCGAGAAGGCGGGGAAGGTCAAGTTCACCTACATCCCCTTCAAGAGCGGCGCGGAGGCTGCCGTGCAGCTGGCCGGCGGCCATATCGACGCCCATGTCAACAATCCCTCCGAGAGCCTCGGGCAATGGCGCGGCAGCACCCAGCGGCCGCTCTGCGCCTTCAGCCCGAAGCGGTTGCCGCAGGGGCCGAAGATCACGGCGACTGAGGGGTGGAGCGATGTGCCGACCTGCGTCGAGCAGGGGCTTGCGATCTCGCAATACGAGCAGCCCCGCACGGTGTGGCTGCCCGGCAAGGTCACCCCCGACCAGGCGGCATTCTACGTCGATCTCATGAAGAAGGTGCAGGCCACGCCCGAATGGAAGGAATACATCGAGAAGACCTCGCAGGTTGACACTTTCCTGACCGGCGCAGCGTTCGCTGATTTCATCAAGCAAGATCTCGAACACATCAAGCAGGTCGCGGGCGAACAGGGCTGGTTGGTGAAATAGGGGCCTCGCGATGATATCCCGACGCGCGCTCGAAATCGCCGCTGCGGCGCTGACCGGAATCTTCGGCGCCGTGGTCGTCATATCCAGCCTCGACAACGGCATCGGCTGGTCGAGCGCCGGGGTCGACGCCGGCACCTTTCCGTTCCTGACCGGCGTCATCATCGTGCTCGGCAGCCTCTACAATGTCGCCCAGGGCGCGCTCGGACGCGGCACGCTTGCCATTGTCAGGACAGCCGTCACGCCGTCTGAACTGCGCCGCCTCGCGGGGCTGTTCGTTCCAGCCGCGATTTTCGTCGCCGTCATTCCCTTGCTGGGGATGTATCTCGCGTCGGCGGGTTACGTGTTCGCGGTGCTGGCGCTGCCCCGGCGGCAGACGGTGTTGCGCGCGCTGGTCATCGCCGCGGCGACCCCGCTTGCGCTCTACGTCGTGTTCGAGCGCATGTTCCAGGTGTCGCTGCCGCACGGCGCGCTCGCCGCCGCATTCGGTTTCTGAAGGGACGGGCGATGGAAAACCTTCAATCGCTGCTGCACGGCTTCACCATCGCGATCACGATTCCGCATCTGACGCTGATGGTGGTCGGCGTCCTGCTCGGCATCCTCGTCGGAGTTCTGCCGGGCCTCGGGGCGCCCAACGGGGTGTCGCTGCTGCTGCCACTCACTTTCGGCATGCAGCCGGTATCGGCGATCATCCTGCTCTCGAGCATGTATTGGGGCGCGTTGTTCGGCGGTTCGGTAACCTCGATCCTGTTTAACATCCCCGGTGAACCCTCGTCGGTCGCCACCACCTTCGACGGCTATCCGATGGCGCGCGACGGCCGGCCGACGACGGCGCTCGCCACCGCCTTCGGCTCGGCGGCGTTCGGCGCGCTGATCGGCGTAGTCCTGATTACGTTTCTGGCCTCGTGGGTAGCCCAGGTGGCACTCGCCTTCGGGCCGCCGGAGTACTTTGCGGTCTATTTCCTCGCCTTCGCCAGTTTCGTCGGCATGGGCGGCGCGGCGCCGATCAAGACGGTGGTGGCGCTCGCGATCGGGTTTGCGATTGCGGCGATCGGCATCGATACGGTCTCCGGCAGCGTGCGGCTCACCATGGGGATCGACGAACTCGTGAAGGGCGTCAGCTTCGTCGTGGCCGTGATGGGGCTGTTCGGCATCGGTGAGCTCCTGATCGCGGTCGAGGAGGAGTTTTCCGCCCGCGCGGTCTCGTCGCGGGTGGATTGGAAGGAAGTGTTCCGCGCGCTCCGCCGCCTGCCGAGCCATGGCGTCGCGTTGTTGCGCAGCGCCGCCATCGGCTGCTGGATGGGCATTACGCCGGGCGGTCCGACCGCGGCTTCCTTCATGAGCTATGGCATCGCAAAACGCTTCTCGCGCAATGGCGCGCGGTTCGGCACCGGCGAGGCCGAGGGCATCGTCGCGCCCGAGACCGCCGACCATGCCGCCGGCACCAGTGCGCTGCTCCCGATGCTTTCGCTCGGCATTCCCGGCTCCGCCACGGCCGCGGTGATGATGGGCGGGCTGATGATCTGGGGCCTGAATCCCGGGCCGATGCTGTTTGTCGACCAGAAGGATTTCGTCTGGGGACTGATCGCCTCGATGTATGTCGGCAACATCGTCGCGGTCGCGCTCGTGCTGCTCACCGTTCCCGTGTTCGCCGCCTTGATGCGGATTCCATTCGCCGTCATCGCACCGCTGATCGTCATCATCTGCGTCGTCGGCGCCTATTCGGTCTCGAACTCCTATCTCGACATCGTCCTGATGCTCGGCTTCGGCCTCGTCGGCTATCTCTTCAAGAAGCTACACTATCCGCTGGCGCCTCTCGTACTGGCGATCGTGATCGGCGACAAGGCCGAGGACGCGTTCCGGCAGGCCATGCTGATGTCCAAGGGATCGCTCGGGATCTTCTTTGCGAACACCCTGGTCACGACCCTCGTGCTGGCGGGAATGGCGCTGCTGTTGCTTCCGCTCGTCCTGCAGATCGTGCGTCTCTCGCGCAAACCGCACGAAGCCGCTCATGAAGAAGTGAGGATCATATGAACCTGGATAGAACCGGCAAGCCGGTGATCGCGCTGGCGATGGGCGACCCCGCCGGCATCAGTCCGGAATTGACCGCGAAGCTCGCCTGTCTCGAAGAAATCCGCTCGCGCGCACGGCTGATCGTGATCGGGGACCGCCGCGTGTTCGATGAAGGCGCACAGGTGGCCGGCATCGAGAGCGAGCTACCGAATGTATCGCCATCGACGGACCCTCGAACGATCGGCAGTGATGCCGCCTTTATGGACCTCGGCCATCTCGATCCCACGACAATCGCACAGGGTGTCGCCAGCCAGTCCGGCGGAGCGTTCGCGCTAGAGAATTATCGGCGCGCGCTGACGCTGGCGCGTGACGGGCTGGCCGATGCCGTCTGCTTCACGCCGTTCAACAAGAAGGCGATGCGGCTCGCGCGCGCCGAGTACGACGACGAGATTGCGTTCTCCGCCGAGATCGCCGGCCTGAAAACGCCGGCCAGCGAATTCAACGTGCTCGAGGGGCTGTGGAATGCCCGTGTCACCTCGCACATCCCGCTCAAGGACGTGGCCTCGCGGCTCTCGGTCGAGCGCATTCATCGCGCGCTGAAGCTGACCGATGCCTGCATGCGGCGGGCGGGCTTTGCCGAGCCGCGGATCGCCGTGGCTGGGCTGAACCCGCATGCCGGCGACGGCGGCAATTTCGGCCGCGAGGAGATCGACGTAATCGAGCCCGCCGTCAAGGCCGGCCGTGCCGAAGGCATTGCGGCGGAGGGGCCATTTCCGGCCGACACCGTGTTCCTGCGCGCCAGGAATGGTGCCTTCGATGCGGTGCTGACGATGTATCACGACCAGGGCCAGATCGCGATGAAGCTGATGGGTTTTGATCGCGGCGTGACGATGCTGGGCGGCTTTCCGTTTCCGATCTGCACGCCGGCCCACGGCACCGCCTATGACATCGCAGGCCAGGGCGTCGCCTCGGTCGGCGCCAGCCGCGCGGCCTTGCTGCTCGCGGCCGAGATGGCTGATACCGCGAGGCTGGGACATCGGGCGGCCTGAGGTACCCACCTCGGGTACGATGAGATCAGACCGCCCGCTATGCCGGCCGTTTGCCGGCTACTGTGCATGGGGTTGTTTTCGATATTTTGTTTTGGACGGTCAACGAAGCATCAGGCCCGGACCTGATCGGGCTTCATACGGCCGCCTTCAAGGCCGCAAAGCCGCGCTCCAGGTCGGCCTTGAGGTCCTCGACATTCTCCAGGCCGATATGGAGCCGCAGCGTCGGCCCGCCCGGCGACCATTTGGTCGCGGTGCGGTAGGGGTCGCAGTCGAACGGGACGACGAGGCTTTCGAAGCCGCCCCACGAAAAACCCATGCCAAACAGCTTGACCGTGTCGAGCAGGGCATCGACCGCCTTTTGCGGCACCGGCTTCAGCACGATGCTGAACAGGCCGGAGGCACCGGTGAAGTCGCGCTTCCAGATCGCATGGCCGGGATGGCTCTCGAGCCCGGGATGCAGCACATCAAGGACTTCCGGGCGGGCGGCGAGCCAGCGCGCCATTTCGAGGCCCGAGCGGTGATGCTGCGCGAGCCGCACCTGTAACGTGCGGGTGCCGCGCAGCGCCAGGAAGACGTCGTCGGGGCCGGCACACACTCCGAGCAGGCGGATGCCTTCGGCAATCAGCGGCCACGCTTTTGCGTTCGCCGAGATCGTGCCGAACATGATGTCGGAATGGCCGCCGATATATTTGGTGGCGGCCTGCATGCTGATGTCGACGCCCTGGTCGAGCGAGCGATGAAACAGCGGCGTTGCCCAGGTGTTGTCGTCGATGACGAGCGCGTCCTTTGCATGCGCGACTTCGGCGATGGCAGGGATGTCGGCCATCTCAAACGACTGCGAGCCGGGCGCCTCGACCAGCACCGCCCTTGTGTTGGGCTTGAACAGCTTTTCGATTCCGGCGCCGATCAGCGGATCGAAATAGGTCACCTCGACGCCGTAGCGCTCCAGCATGCCGTTGCAGAAATTGCGCGAGGGCCGGTAGACGTTGTCTGCTACCAGCAGATGATCGCCGGCCTTCAGTACCGAGAGCAGGGTAGTGGTGATGGCGGCGAGGCCGGACGGCGCAAGGCCGACGCCGGCGCATTGCGGGCCCTCCAGCGACATCAGGACGTCCTGCAGCGCCCGCGTGGTCGGCGAGCCGTGGCGTCCGTAGGTGAATTCGGCGCGGTGGGCATGCAGGTCTTCGGCCGTCGGGTAGAGGACGGTCGAGCCGTGGTAGACCGCCGGATTGACAAAACCCCTTTGCCCCTTGGTGTCACGGCCGGCCGTCACCAGCCGGGTTTCGGGTTTTTGCGGGTTCGATGCGCCGTCGTTCGAAAAGCTCATGCGTTTGCATTATCCAAGACGTTATGCCGCAGCCGCAACTTGATGGCGAAAACACCGACAGGCGGCTGATTGGGGCCGGTGTGTTAATAACAAGACACAGAAGTCGGCAGTCAACCCCTTGACCCGGCACGCTAGTCGTTCTGAGATGCGCGCCAACTAAACAATCGCTGCAAGTTGAGGGGCCTGCCGCGATATCCGATCCAGCACCTGACCGTAATGGCACGCAAAATGCACGGTCGGGACGACGCTTTTCAGCGAGGGATCAGCGGGTTGGCCCAGCAACGTCAAGCGTTGCCTAAGAAACGATCTCCGGACGACCCGACCCCTTGAAAGGCCTAGCCCATGAAACGCGTATCTCTGGTTGTTACCCTAGCCGCTGCCGCCGCTCTCTCGGCCCAGGCCGCCTCGGCGCAAACCCTCAAGACGGTCAAGGACCGCGGCCAGCTATCCTGCGGCGTCAGCCAGGGCCTGCCGGGCTTCTCGTCGCCGGATGACAAGGGCAACTGGACCGGGCTCGACGTCGACATCTGTCGGGCGATCGCCGCCGCCATCTTCAACGACGCGAACAAGATCAAGTTCGTGCCGCTGTCGGCCAAGGACCGCTTCACCGCGCTGCAATCAGGCGAAATCGATGTGCTGTCCCGCAACACCACCTGGACGCTGTCGCGCGATACCTCACTCGGCGCCAACTTCACCGGCGTCACCTATTATGACGGCCAGGGCTTTCTAGTGAAGAAGGCGCTGAAGGTGAATTCGGCGCTGGAGCTGAACAGCGCCTCGGTCTGCGTGCAGACCGGCACCACGACCGAGCAGAACCTCGCCGACTACTTCAAGGGCAACAACATGAAGTACGAGGTGATCGCGTTCGCGACCGCCGACGAGACCGTCAAGGCCTATGAATCCGGCCGTTGCGATGTCTTCACCTCGGACGTCTCTCAGCTCTATGCCGAACGCCTGAAGCTCGCCAAC
Source organism: Bradyrhizobium sp. CB3481 (assembly GCF_029714305.1). Taxonomy (NCBI): domain Bacteria; kingdom Pseudomonadati; phylum Pseudomonadota; class Alphaproteobacteria; order Hyphomicrobiales; family Nitrobacteraceae; genus Bradyrhizobium; species Bradyrhizobium sp. CB3481. The sequence continues at coordinate 4,277,008 of NZ_CP121647.1, read as the reverse complement.
CCGGCCGACCACGTCGTGCTGCCCGAAGTGATTTCGAAAGAACCGCTCGGACCGATGGTCCGCCACGGCGACGACCAGTGGTTCGACGTCGTCAAGTGGACGCTCTACGCGATGGTTGGCGCCGAGGAGCTCGGCATGACCCAGAAGAACATCGACGAGATGGCCAAGTCCGACAAGCCGGAGGTCAAGCGCGCGGTCGGCACCGACGGCAATCTGGGCGAACAGCTTGGCCTGACCAAGGACTGGATGATACGGATCGTGAAGGCGGTCGGCAATTACGGCGAGTCGTTCGAGCGCAACGTCGGCTCCGGCTCCAAACTCGGCATTGCCCGCGGCCTCAACAACCTCTGGAGCAAGGGCGGCATCCAGTACGCCCCGCCGATCCGCTAAGCGCCAAAGAGAGGGGCTGCGGCGATGGCCATCGAACCCCGAAAACCACCGTCGCAGCTGCTTCCGAGGCTGCAGAAGGCCCTCGGCGGGCGTGCCGGCTGGAGCGGCTTCGTGCTCCAGCTGCTGTTCGTCGGCGCGCTCGCCTGGATCTCCTACGAGATCGTCGCCAATGCCCGCGCCAATTTGCAGGCGCAGCGGATCACCGCGGGCTTTGGCTTCCTTGCCAACAATGCGGGCTTTGACGTCAGCCAGAGCCTGATTTCCTATTCGGGCTCCGACCCCTATACGCGCGTCTTTGTGGTCGGCCTGCTCAACACGCTGCTAGTGTCGGTGATCGGCATCTTCTTTGCCACCATCATCGGATTCCTCGTTGCGCTCGGCCGGCTGTCGCCAAACTGGCTGCTGGCGCGAATCTCGGGCGGCTATGTCGAACTGATCCGCAACCTGCCGGTGTTGTTCCAGATCCTGTTCTGGTACCTGGCCGTGCTCGCCGCGCTGCCCAACCCGCGGCAGAGCGTTTCGATCTTCGACGCCGTCTTCTTGAGCAACCGCGGCCTCGTCGTTCCCCGGCCGATCGGCGAGCCCGGCTTCGAGCCGTTCGTCGTCGCTCTGCTGGTGGCGATTGTCGCCACGATCGTGCTGTGGCGATATGCGCGTCGCCAGCTCTTCCAAAGCGGCAGGGTGATCAAGGTCTGGCCCTATGCGCTTGGCATGATCATAGGCTTGCCGCTGCTCAGCGTACTGATCTTCGGCAAGCCTGTTACCTTCGAGGTGCCGGTGCTCCGCGGCTTCAACTTCGCCGGCGGCTCGCGCCTCATTCCGGAGTTCGTCGCGCTGACGGTGGCGCTGTCGACCTACACGGCGGCCTTCATCGCCGAAATCGTTCGCGCCGGCATTCTCTCCGTGCACAAGGGCCAGATGGAGGCGGGTTCCTCGCTCGGTCTGCAGCGCGGTTCGGTGCTGCGGCTGATCGTGATCCCGCAAGCGATGCGGGTGATCCTCCCGCCGCTGACCAACCAGTATCTCAACCTGACCAAGAACTCCTCGCTGGCGGTGGCGATCGGCTATCCCGACCTGGTCTCGGTGTTCGCCGGCACGACGCTGAGCCAAACTGGGCAGGCGATTGAGATCATCGGCATCACCATGGGCGTCTATCTCCTGATCTCGCTGATCACCAGCGCGATCATGAGCTTCTATGGATGGCGCATCAGCCGGAGCATGGGCGGATGAGCGATACGACCGCATCCAATTTTGTCCGCCAGGAGCTGGTGCCGGAACGGCCGGCGCCGGTGAAAACCACCGGCTCGATCGGTTTTCTGCGCACGCGCCTGTTCAATTCGCCGACCAACATCCTGATCACTATCGTCAGCTTGTTGCTGCTGTGGGTGATCGTCGTTCCGGCCGTGAAGTTCGCGTTTATCGACGCGGTCTGGATCGGCAAGGACCGCACCGCGTGCCTGCCGAAAAATCCGACAGACGTGGTCGGCGCCTGCTGGCCCTTCATTCAGGCCAAGTTCTCGCAGTTCATCTACGGCTTCTATCCGGAGCCGGAACGCTGGCGCGTCAATCTCACTTTCGCTCTCGCGACGATCCTCTTGGTTCCGCTGCTGATTCCGCGGCTGCCGGCTAAGGGCCTGAACGCCTTATTGTTCTTCGTGGCATTGCCGGTCGTTGCGTTCTTTCTGTTGCGCGGCGGCGGCCTCGGCGGCTTCGGTGTGAGCTGGACGGCCGGGCTGCTCTCGGGCTTCAACGACAGCATCGGTGAGGGCGGCAGGAAGCTGGTGGCCTCCGGCGAGGCGACGGCCGTCATCGGTCCGCTGCTATGGGTGATCGGCAAGCTCCTGGTGCTGATCAGTACGGTGGTGAGCTGGATACTTTGGCCGCTGAGCTGGCTCCGCGAGCAAATCCAGAGCTATGGCCGTCCGGTCTGGGCCGATCTCGGGGCGACTGCCGCGATCGTGTCGGCGCTGTTGTTCTGGCTGACTGGCAGCATGCGCGCGCTTGCCACCAATCTTGCGATCTTCGTCGGGATCGCCGTCGTCATTGCGATCATGGGACTCGACAGCGGCGGGCTTCCGGAAGTGGATACGCGCTTATGGGGCGGCCTGCTGGTGACGCTGGTGGCGTCGGTCGTCGGCATCGTCGCCTCGATGCCGGTCGGCATCGCGCTGGCGCTGGGCCGCCGCTCGACCATCCCGCTGATCCGGATTTTCTCGATCGCCTTCATCGAGTTCTGGCGCGGCGTTCCCTTGATTACCGTGCTGTTCTTCGCGACCTACATGCTGCCGCTGTTCGTTCCGACCGGCTTCACCATCGACGGGCTGATGCGCGCCCTGATCGGCATCGCGCTGTTTGCCGGCGCCTATCAGGCCGAGGTGATCCGCGGCGGCCTCGCAGCGATCCCGCGCGGACAGGCGGAGGCGGCGAGCGCGCTCGGCCTGTCCTGGGCCAAGACCACGGCGCTGATCGTGATGCCGCAGGCGCTGCGCCACGTCATTCCGGGTCTCGTCAACAGCTTCATCGCGCTGTTCAAGGATACTTCGCTGGTCTCGATCGTCGCGCTGTTCGATTTGCTCGGCCAGCTCCGGGCCTCCTTCAGCGATCCGGTCTGGTCGACGCCGACGACGCTGTTCACCGGCTTCGCCTTTACCGGAATCATCTACTTCGTCTTCTGCTTTGGCATGTCGCGCTACTCCCTGTTCGTCGAGAACAGGCTGAACGCCCATCGCCGCAACTGAGTACATGGCCATGACCGCAAATTCAATCGTCGGCATCAACGCGCTCAACAAGTGGTACGGCGACTTTCACGTGCTGCGCGACATCAACCTCGACGTCGCGAAGGGCGAGCGCATCGTGATCTGCGGCCCCTCGGGCTCGGGCAAGTCGACGCTGATCCGCTGCATCAACGCGCTGGAGGAATTCCAGGAAGGCCAGATCGTGGTCGAGGGCATCGAGCTCGGCCCGAACCTGAAACGGGTCGACGAGGTCCGGCGCGAGGTCGGCATGGTGTTCCAGAGCTTCAACCTGTTCCCGCATCTGACCGTGCTGGAGAACTGCACGCTGGCGCCGATCTGGGTGCGCAACATCCCGAAAAAGGATGCCGAGGCGGCCGCGATGAAATTCCTGGAGCGGGTCAAGATCCCGCATCAGGCCAACAAATATCCGGGCCAGATGTCAGGCGGTCAGCAGCAGCGCGTCGCGATCGCCCGCGCGCTGACGATGAATCCGAAGGTGATGCTGTTCGACGAGCCGACCTCGGCGCTCGATCCCGAAATGGTCAAGGAGGTGCTCGACACCATGGTCGACCTCGCCAAGGAAGGCATGACCATGCTGGTGGTCACCCACGAAATGGGATTTGCCCGCGAGGTCGCCAACCGCGTCGTGTTCATGGATGCCGGCCAGGTGATCGAGTCGAACACGCCGCAGGAATTCTTCGCCAACCCGCAGCACGCGCGGACCAAGCTGTTCCTGAGCCAGATTTTAAGGCACTAGCTTCGGGCGAATAGGGAGTGGCGAATAGCGAATAGGGAAATCCATTCGCTACTCGCTATTCGCCACTTAAACCTTCTCGAACGGCACGTCGATCTGCGTACGCTTCTCCAGCCAGGTCGGCACCGGCAGGTTCTTCGAGCGCATGAATTCCGGATTGAACAGTTTTGACTGATAGCGGCCGCCGGAATCGGCGAGGATCGTGACGATGGTCTTGCCAGGCCCGAGCTGCTTCGCGAGCCGTATTGCCCCCGCGACGTTGACGCCGGTCGAACCGCCGAGGCACAGCCCCTCGTGCTCGACCAGCTCGTAGATCACGTTTACGGCTTCCTCGTCCGAAATGAGGAAAGCGTCGTCGACCTTTGCGGTCTCGACGACGGGCGTGACGCGGCCGAGCCCGATACCCTCGGTGATGGAGTCGCCCGGCGTCGACTTGGCCTTGCCGTGCTTGAACAGCTCGTACATCGCAAACCCATGCGGATCGGCGCAGGCATTGACGATGCCCGGGTGCTTTTCCTTTAGATAGCGGCTGGTGCCGGCGAGCGTTCCGCCGGTGCCGACCGAGCAGATGAAGCCGTCGATCTTGCCGCCGGTCTGCTCCCAGATCTCCGGCCCGGTGGACTCGTAATGCGCCTTCGCGTTGTCGAGGTTGTTCCACTGGTCGGCAAACAGCACGCCGTTCGGCTCGGTCTTGCGAAGCTGCGCCGCTAGCCGTCGCCCGACATGCTGGTAGTTGTTCGGATTGGCATAGGGCAGTGCCGGCACTTCGACGAGCTCGGCGCCGCAGAGCCGCAGCATGTCCTTCTTTTCCTGGCTCTGGGTTTCTGGAATCAGGATCAAGGTCCGGTAGCCGCGCGCGCTGGCGACGACGGCGAGACCGATGCCGGTGTTGCCGGCGGTCGATTCCACCACCAGCCCACCGGGCTTGAGATCGCCGCGCTTCTCCGCTTCCAGGATCATCCATTTGCCGGCGCGATCCTTCACCGACTGGCCCGGATTCATGAATTCGGCCTTGCCGAGAATGGTGCAGCCGGTCAGTTCCGATGCGCGCTTCAGCTTGATGAGGGGCGTGTTGCCGATCGCTTCGATGACGTCTTTGTTGAAGGCCATGTCTTTGAAATCGCCGGTTTGTTCTGCCTAATCCCTAGGCGACCCTAAAGGACCGCTGGCAGCCGCACAAGTAAGCGTTCGGGCAGGGCAGTCAGGTCGGTTTCGCAAACACCACCTGGCGGACATCGATATTTCCCGACAGGAATCCTGCCTCACAATAGGCCAGATAATATTCCCACAGCCGCCGGAAGCGATCGTCGAATCCTGATGGCATCAGCCTCGGCCAGGCTGCGCGGAAATTGCTTCGCCAGATCGCAAGCGTCTTGGCATAATCTTGCCCAAAGATGCGTTCGCGGATGACGGGAACGCCGAAGCGCTCGCCAAGTGCTTTCAGGATCTCAGGCGAAGGCAGCATGCCGCCGGGAAATACATAGCGCTGGATGAAATCGACCTCGCGGCGATAGGTCTGGAACAGGCTGTCCTGGATGGTAATGGCCTGGATGCCGGCCAGTCCCCCCGGCAGCAGGCGGTCGCGCAACTGTGAAAAGTATTTCGGCCAGAACTGCTCGCCGACCGCCTCGATCATCTCGATCGACGCGATCCGGTCGTAGCGGTCGCGCTCGTCGCGATAGTCCTGCAGTTTGATCTCGACCTTGTCGCTGAGCCCGGCATTGAAGATGCGCGCCTGCGCAAAATCGCGCTGCTCCTTGCTGATGGTCAGTCCAACGACCTTGGCGCCAAACGTCTTGGCGGCGTATTCGGCAAAGCCGCCCCAACCGCAGCCGATTTCCAGCAGCTTCTGACCCGGCCGCAGATCGATCGCTTCGGCGAGGCGCCGATATTTGTTGTGCTGGGCTGCGGTGAGATCCGCCATGCCATCCTCGAACAAGGCCGAGGAATAGGTCATGCTGGGATCGAGCCACGCCGAGTAGAAGGCGTTGCCGATGTCGTAATGCGCATAGATGTTGCGACGGGCCTGCCGCCGCGTATTGCGGTTCAGCCAATGCCTGACGAATTGCAGCGTGCGCGTCAGCGGCTTCGCGGTGAGCATCGTCTGCATCCAGTCCTGATTGACGCAGAACAGATAGAGGAATTGCGTCAGATCAGGCGTATCCCATTCACCGCGCAGATAGGCTTCCGCAATCCCGATGTCGCCGCCGCGCAAGAGGCGCGAGGCAAAGCCGTAGTCGTAGATCTTCATCGCTGCGGCAGGACCTGGCCCATTGCCGCCGAGCCGTACGGTGCGGCCATCGGCCAGCGTCACGTCGAGCGTGCCATGTTGCAGCCTTGAACCGAAGCCCAGCGCCAGCCGGACCAGGCGAGGCAATTCCGGAAACGTCGCGTCTACGGTTTCCGATGTGACCGAAATCAACTCGGACATGTGCGATCCATCGAACGTCGGATTAACCGGACTTCGCATGGCCGATCGGCCCTGCTTCAGTCTTTGGCATGGGCGGACAACGCCGGCGAAGTATAATCGTTGCCATCAGCAGTTCTCAAGGTGGTATCGAGCGTGGCGCGCTGACGCGGCACCAGCCGGACCCCCTTGAGCCATAGCCGCAGCGCTTCCAAGTGGATCGCTGCCATGACCTTCATGGTAACCAACGGCAGCGCAACAAACGCGTGCAACAACTCCTTGGTGTCAAGCGGGCGGCGATTGCCATTGAAGGTTGCGGCGAGCAGGGGGCCGCTGTGGTCGGTTTCCAGAATTCGCAGCAGCACGCGCTCGCCCGGTGGCCGTATCCGGAAATGGTAGCGCACCGCCATCTCGACGAAGGGGGAGACGTAGAACAGCTTGTCCTGCTGCTGGCGCACACCGGCAGCGCTGATCTCGCCTGGCGTTACCGGCAATACATAGGAGTGGATTTCGCCAAAGGTGTTGCGGACTTCATAGATCAGCAATGCCAGCTCGCCATCGGCGCGGTAGCAGAAATAGGCCGAGAGCGGATTGAAGGCGTAGCCGAGCAGGCGGGGATAGCAGAGCAGCAGCACTCGCCCGCCCGTGAGGTCGATGCCGCGATCGGCGGCGCGCCGCTGGGCGTAAGCGAGCAAGGACGATCCGTCGCGCGGGCCATGGTCGGCCTCATGAAAGCTGTAGAGCGCGGTGCGGTTGACGGCGAACAGCGGCGACTGCCGGTCCGCTTCCGCCAGCCGGTCCAGATCGATCAGGAGGCTCATGACGCGATAGCTGAAGCGATGACCGACCGGCTTCAGCCGCGCATGCATGACATCGCCGATGTAGAGCGAAGCGGCCTCGGATGGCGCATCGGGTGGTCCTGAGAGAAGAGGCGGCGGGCGCATGGCTACGCCGCGGCCTCCGCCAATTCGGACGGCACCTCGCGCCAGGGCGCCACCGCACCGAGTGCCTCGGCGACCGCCAGGCCTGATCGCAATCCGTCCTCGTGGAATCCGTAGCCGGTCCACGCGCCGCAGAACCAGGTACGCCGCCGGCCCTGAATTTCAGGCAGCCGCTTCTGGGCGGCGAAGGCCGCGGCATTATATTGCGGATGCTCGCAGATATACTTGCCGAAGGTCAGTGCGGGATCGGGCTCCACCGGCGGATTGAGGCTCACGAATAGCGGCTTGTCCGGATCGATGCCCTGCAGCTCGTTCATCCAGTAGGTCACGGAGACGTCGTTGCTGGCGCTCCGATCGACGCTTCTTTGGCGCGGCCAGCGCAGAAAATTCCAGGAGGCCCAGGCGCGCCGGCGTTTCGGCATCAGGCTGGCGTCGCGGTGCAGATAGATCGTGTTCGGCGAATAACCGATCGCGCCGAGGATCGCGCGCTCATGCTCGTCGGCATCCGTCAGCATGGCCAGCGCCTGATCGCTGTGCGAGGCAATCACGATGTGGTCGAACGTAGCGATCTTGCCGTGGCTGTCATGCACGATGACGTCGCGCGCCGTACGCTCGATGGCCGTGACGACGCAGCCGAGCTTGATACGGTCGCGGAACGATGCCGTGAGTTTTTCGACATAGCGCTGGCTGCCGCCCTTCACGGTGCGCCAGGCGGGGCGCTCATAGTGCAGCAGGCGATGATTGGCGAAGAAAGCGACGAAGTTTTCCGCCGGAAAGTCCATCATCTCGCTTGACGGCGCCGACCAGATCGCGGCGCCCATCGGCGCCAGATAATCGGTGAGCAGCCGCGGCGCGAAGTGGCGCGTGCGGAAATATTCGCCGAGCGAAAGCCCGGCCAGCCGGCCCGCGGCATAGTCCTCATGCTTTGCTGGTTGAAGGTGATAATGTCGCGCAGCATCCAGAGATAGGAGGGCGACAACAGGTTGCTCGGCTGCGCGAACAGGCCGCACGCGGTCTCGAACCAGTTGCTGCCGCCGCCTTTCCATTCGAAGCCACCGGTGTCCGCCGTCACCGCAAAACTCATGCAGCTCTCGACGGTCTCGACGCCGAGATGGGCGAACAGCGCGGTGAGGTCGGGATAATTCAGCTCGTTGTAGACGATGAAGCCGATATCGACGGCAAGCCTGACGCCGTCATAGTCGATGCTGACGGTATGGCTGTGGCCACCTGGTCTGAGCTCGCGGTCGTAGACGGTGACCGGATAATGTTTCGACAAGGTCCAGGCCGCGGCATTGCCACTGATTCCCGTCCCGACCACCGCGACCCGCATTTTTGGCCCCTCCGTTGCACGTGGCGAGATACGGGGGGCTGTTCCCGGAGTTTCAAATCAGCAACAGGTGCCGATTCGGCTTGTGCGGCAGGCGGATTCCGGGCGTCAGAACGGGGGAAAAACTTCAGGAAACCCCCAGGAAAATCGCCGGAAAACCCCATGAAATCTTCGTAAGATTCGCTTGCGCAGCGGCGTCCGGACGGCGCGCGAACCCTATAAAACAAGGGGGAAGCGGGCGCTTTGCCGGCCGTTTTGCCTGTCCGGACAGGTCGCCGGCGAAGGCCCGCGCGGGGCTGTCCGCGCCCTGTTCGCAAGGCTAATATCGGGCAGGATTCATCGGAAGCATCACCCCGTGATCGTAGTGCAGGCCAACAGGAGACGCGCTCGTTATGCGCCGCGCCGGGATTTGCCCGGTGGAGAACGGGTGTGACTCAATCCCTTGCAACTGCTGCGATCGAGGTCTGGCCTGGGCTGTTGATGGTCGGCAGGCGGCTGGCGCGCTTCTTCGCGGTGCTCGGCTGCGTCGCCGGTTCGGCGGGCTGCATCCTGACCAAGGACCTGCCCGATCCCGCGCTCGACATTCCCGAAGGCTACAAGGCGGCGAGGCTCTCGAAGGCCGCGGATGCTCCGCCGACGCTCGACTGGTGGCGCGGCTTCCGGTCGCGGGAGCTGACCGGCCTGATGGAGGAAGCGCAGACCGTCAATCTGGACATCGCGGCGGCAACCGCCCGTTTCAAGCAGGCCGATGCGCAAGCGCGGATCACGGGTGCGGCATTATTGCCGGCCCTCAACGCCAACGGGTCGGAGACCTATTCGCGAACTTCAGGATCGAGCTCCAGCGGACTCACCAATGGCGGACGCGAGGTCGTCAACTACTCGGCGTCGTTCAGCGCCAGCTATGAGCTGGACTTCTGGGGCAAGAACCGCGACGCCGCGCAGGCCGCGGAGGAGACCGCGAATGCCAGCCGCTTCGACCGCGACGTCGTAGCCTTGACCACGCTGACGACGGTCGCCAACGCCTATTTCCAGGTGCTGGCCGCGCAGGACCGGATTCGCACCGCGCAGCGAAATATCGCGAGCGCCGAGCGCATCCTGGGCGCCATCAAGGACCGCTTCAGGGCCGGCACCGGCAACGACCTCGACGTCGCGCAGCAGGAAAGCGTGCTCGCCAACCAGCGCGCGCTGGTGCCGCCGCTGCGGCAGACGCTCGACCAGAACATCAATGCGCTGGCGACGCTGGTGTCGCGGCCGCCGGAATCGGTGCGGATCAAAGGCGGCTCGCTCAACCAGATCGCTGCGCCGCGCGTGACGCCCGGCCTGCCGTCGGAGCTGCTGACGCAGCGCCCTGATATCCGCCGCCAGGAAGCCCAGCTCGCCTCCGCGACCGCCAATGTCGGCAGCGCCCGCGCACAGTTCTTTCCGAGCATTCAATTGACCGGGCAGGGTGGCTATCAGAGCTCGGCACTGACATCGCTGTTTCAGCCGCACGCCGCCTTCTTCAGCATGGTCGGCAGCCTGACCCAGCCAATCTTCGACGGCGGCAGGATCCTCGGCAATTTCGAACTGACCAAGGCGCGGCAGGATGAGCTGCTTCAGACCTACCGCAAGACAGTGGTGCAGGCCTTTGCCGACGTCGACAACGCCTTGTTCTCGATCCGCCAGACCACGGAGAAGCTGCGGCTGCAGCGCGAGGTGGTGGCGGCGTCACGGCGGGCATTCGAATTGTCCGAGCAGCAGCTCCGGGCCGGAACCGCCGACATCGTAGTTGTGCTAAATACGCAGCTGACATTGTTCCAGGCTGAGGATGCGCTGTCGCAGGCCCAACTGGCCCGGCTGCTCGCGATCGTCAGTCTCTATCAGGCGCTGGGGGGCGGCTGGGAGCCTAGGATGGAAAGGCCGGTCGATGCTCTTTAAGCCGGAAGCAAAGGACGACGCGAAGACGGCGGGCAAGCGCGTCGCGCGCGGCATTGGCCGACGGATGGTGTCGCTGACGATCATGCTGCTGATCCTGGGCGGGCTCGGCTATCTCGGCTGGAACGCATTCCAGCAGAAGCAGACCGGCCGCGGCGGTCCCGGCGCGCGCCCCGATCTGCCGGTGCCGGTGCTGGCGGCGATGCCGCGCATTCAGGACGTCCCGGTCTATCTCGATGCAGTCGGCTCGGTCCGCGCGCTCAACACAGTGACCGTGCGCTCGCAGGTCGACGGCAAGCTGATCAAGGTGAATTTCGTCGAGGGGCAGGACGTCAAGCAGGGCGACGTGCTGGCCGAGATCGATCCTGTGATCTACCAGGCGCAGTACGATCAGGCGGTGGCCAAGAAGGCGCAGGATGAAGCCCTGCTGGCCAACCAGAAGCTCGACCTGGCGCGCTATCAGCAGCTTGCCACCTCGAACGCCGGCTCCAAGCAGCAGGCCGATACGCAGCGCGCGGTGGTCGCCCAGCAGGAAGCGCTGATCCAGGCCGACCAGGCCGCGATCGATAACGCCAAGGCGATGCTCGGCTACACCAAGATCATCGCGCCGCTGACGGGACGCGCCGGCCTGCGCCAGGTCGACCAGGGCAACATCATCCGCGCGGCCGATGCGACCGGCCTCGTCATCCTGACGCAGTTGCAGCCGATCGCGGTGCAGTTCAGCCTGCCGCAGCAGCAGATCGTGCGCGTCAACGCCGCCGCCGCCAAGGGCTCGCTTGCGGTCGACGTGTTCGGCAATGACGGCGTGACCGTAATCGACACGGGCACGCTCAAGGGCATCGACAACCAGGTCGATCCGACCACTGGCACGCTGAAGCTGAAGGCCGAATTTCCCAACGCCAAATTCCAGCTTTGGCCGGGGCAATTCGTCAATGTGCGGCTGAAGGTCGAGACGCTGGAGAAGGCGATTGTCGTGCCGTCCTCCGCCGTGCAGCGCGGCCCTGTCGGCACCTTCAGCTATGTGATCGGTCCCGATAATGTCGCGACCGCCAAACCGGTCGCGGTGACGCAGCAGAACGAGAACGATGCCGTGATCGCCAGCGGCCTTTCGACCTCCGACCGCGTCGTAACGACGGGCTTCGCCAATCTGTCCGACGGCGCGAAGGTGTTGATCGGCACTGACGACCGCGCGCCGACCGCCGATCTTGCGCCGCGCAAGCGCAGCCGTTCGCCCGATGCGAAGGGCGGTCAAGGCAAGGACGGCCAGGCCGTTCAAGGCAAGGATGGTCAGGGCGGAGAGGGCCAGGGCAAGGACGGCGAACGCCGCGGCAAACGCGAGCGCGGCGAGGGCGACCAGAAGGGACAGACCGGCCCGGCACCAGCCGAGCCGTCGGGCGGCGCTGCGAAGTCGCAGCCATGATCGACGCGCCGCACGCCTGTAAATGAATTCGCAAGTGAGGACGCAAGCATGAGCGTCTCCGAACCGTTCATCCGCCGGCCGATCGCGACCTCGCTGCTTGGGATCGCGCTGATGATCGGCGGCGCGCTCGGCTATTGGGCGCTGCCGGTCTCGGCGCTGCCGCAGGTCGACTTCCCGACCGTGCAGGTGACGACGCAGTTGCCCGGCGCCAGCCCCGACGTGGTGGCGTCCCTGATCACGGCGCCGCTGGAGCGCCAGCTCGGGCAGATTCCGTCGCTGTCCTCGATGCAGTCGACCTCATCGTTCGGCGTCAGCCAGATCTCGCTGCAGTTCGATCTCAACCGCGACATCGACGGCGCGACGCAAGACGTGCAGGCCGCGATCAACGCCGCCGCCGGCATTTTGCCGAAAAACCTGCCGTACCCGCCCACCTACGCCAAGGTCAATCCGGCCGACGCGCCGGTCATGACGCTGGCGCTGACCTCAGAAACGATCTCGCTGCGCGCGATGAGCGATATCGCCGACACTATCCTGGGCCAGCGGCTCAGCCAGATTTCCGGCGTTGGCCGGGTCGCGATCCTTGGCGGCCTGAAGCCGGCGGTGCGGGTGCAGGCCGACCTGGCGCGGCTTGCGGCCTATGGCATCTCGATGGAGGATCTGCGCAGCGCCATTGCGGGCGCCAACGTCTCAGGGCCGAAGGGATCGCTCGACGGCGCCCAGCAGGCCTACACCATCGCTGCCAACGACCAGATCGCGGCGGCCGAGGCCTACAAGCCGATCATCATCGCCTACCGCAACGGCTCGCCCGTCACCATCGGCGACGTCGCCATCATCGTCGACGGGTTGGAGAACGACCGGACCGGCGGCTGGTATCAGGGCACGCCGGCCGTGATCATCGACATCCAGCGGCAGCCTGGCGCCAACGTCATCGAGGTCGTCCGGCAGATCCGCGCGGAAATCCCCAAAGTGCAGCGCACGATCCCGGCCGGCGTCAACCTGACCGTGGTCTCCGACCGCACGGTCACGATCCGCGCTTCGGTGCGCGACGTGCAGTTCACGCTGATCCTGTCCGTGGTGCTGGTGACGCTGGTGGTACTGCTGTTCCTGCGGTCGCTGCGTGCGACCATGATTGCGGGGGTGGCGCTGCCGCTGTCGCTGATCACGAGCTTCGGCATCATGTATTTCTGCGGCTTCAGCCTCGATAATTTATCGCTGATGGCGCTGACGATCGGCACAGGATTCGTGGTCGACGACGCCATCGTGATGATCGAGAACATCGTCCGCCACATGGAGAACGGCGAGTCCGTGATGGAGGCGTCGCTGAAGGGCGCCAGCGAAATCGGCTTCACCGTGATCTCGCTGACGGTGTCGCTGATCGCGGTCTTCATCCCCCTATTGTTCATGTCGGGCCTCGTCGGGCGCATGTTCCGTGAGTTTGCGCTGACGCTGACGATCGCGGTCGTGACCTCGGCGATCGTGTCGCTGACACTGACGCCGATGATGTGCTCGCGGCTGCTCAAGCATGTCGGCGAGGAGATGACGGTGCCGGGGCTTGCCGCGGTCAGCCGCTTCATCGATCGCATGGTCGACCTCTACCATCGCACGCTGCTCTGGGTGCTGCAGCGCCAGCGGGCGACGCTGGTGGTGACGTTCGCAACCATTGCCGCGACGCTCGTTATGTACGTAATCGCGCCAAAAGGCTTCTTGCCGCTGCAGGACACCGCCTCGATCACGGCGGTGACCGAGGCCGGTGCCGACGTCTCCTTTGCCGAGATGCAAAGCCGGCAGGCGACCGCGGCGGCGGCGATCCAGGCCGATCCTGATGTGGTCGGCGTGGTCTCCGTGATTGGGGCCGGCTCGGTCAATCCGACCACCAATGTCGGACGTCTGGTGATGACGCTGCGGCCGCGCGGCGAACGGCGCGACGACATTTCCGTCGTGGTCGATCGGCTGAAGCAGCGCATCGCGAAAATTCCCGGCATGACCATCTATTTCCAGCCGGTGCAGGACGTGCAGATCTCGACCCAGTCGAGCCGCTCGCAATACCAGTATACGCTGACCGGCACCGATGCGGCGCAGGTCTCGCTGTGGGCGCAGAAGCTGGTCGCCGAAATGCGCCGGGACCCGCTGTTCCGCGACGTCTCCTCGGAAGCGCAGGAGGGCGGCCTGCGCGCGGCGCTCAACATCGATCGCCAGCGTGCCGGCCAGCTCGGCGTCAATCTGCAGGCGGTCAACGACACCCTCAACGACGCCTTCGCACAGCGGCAGATCTCGACCATCTACGGCCAGGCGAACCAGTACCGCGTGGTGCTGGAGGCGATGCCGATGTACCAGCGCGATCCCTCGATCCTGTCAAAGCTCTATCTGCCGGGTGGAGCAAGCGCCACGGCCGGAGCGCCGAACGCCCAGGTGCCGCTGTCGGCGGTGGCGACATTGACCCGCACCACTGCGCCGCTGGCGATCTCGCATCTGGCACAGTTCCCGGCGGTGTCGCTCAGCTTCAACCTCGCGCCCGGCGAGGCGCTCGGCGATGCCGTCGAGGCGGTCAAGAAGATCGAGACCCGGATCGGCATGCCCGGCAGCATCGTCGGCGTCTATGCCGGCGATGCGGCCGAGTTCGCCAAATCGCTGGCCGGCCAGCCATGGCTCATCCTGGCGGCGATCGTCACCATCTACATCGTGCTCGGCGTGCTCTACGAGAGCTACATCCACCCGATCACCATCCTCTCGACGCTGCCTTCAGCGGGCGTCGGCGCCATCCTCGCGCTGATGCTGTTCGGGCAGGACCTGTCGGTGATCGGCCTGATAGGCATCATCCTCTTGATGGGCATCGTCAAGAAGAACGCGATCATGATGATCGACTTCGCGCTGGAGGCGGAGCGGCATCAGGGCATGTCGCCGTCGGAAGCGATCGTGCAGGCGTGCCTGCTGCGCTTTCGCCCGATCATGATGACGACGCTGGCCGCGCTGTTCGGCGCGCTGCCGCTGGCGGTCGAGAGCGGCACCGGCGCCGAGCTGCGTTTCCCGCTCGGCATCTCCATCATCGGCGGCCTGCTGCTGAGCCAGCTCTTGACGCTCTATACGACGCCGGTGATCTACTTGGCGCTCGACCGGATCAACCGAAAGATCGAGAAGGCCGTGCCGGACCCGGGACCTCCCGGACCGACGGTCGCCGGGGCCACCGAGGGGATGCAATAGATGGCATCGATCTCGGAGCCCTTCATTCGGAGGCCAGTTGGCACCACCCTGCTGGCGATCGGGCTCTTCCTGGTCGGCATCGTCGCCTATGTGTTCCTGCCGGTCTCATCGGTGCCCAATGTCGATTTCCCGATGATCCGGGTATCGGCAACGCGGCCGGGCGCGGACCCTTCGGTGATGGCGTCGACCGTCGCAGCCCCGCTGGAGCGGCGGCTCGGCCAGATCGCGGGGCTCGACAAGATCACCTCAACCAGCTCGCTCGGCTCTACCAGCATTCAATTGCAGTTCTCGATCGGCCGCGACATCGACCGCGCCGCGCGCGACGTGCAGGCGGCAATCAATGCGTCGCTGGCCGATCTGCCGAGCGACCTGCCGTCGCTGCCGCGCTTCCGCAAGGCCAATCCGGCCGCCGCGCCGGTCTTCGTGCTGGCATTGACCTCGAAGACGCTGACGACCAGCGCGATGTACGACGTCGCCGATACCGTGATCGCGCAGCGCATTTCGCAGGTGCCCGGGGTCGGCGAAGTCAACGTCACCGGCGCCGACCAGCCGGCGGTGCGGATCGCGCTCAATCCGGTCGCGCTGTCCAATGCGGGGATCGCCACCGACGACGTGCGGCTAGCGATCATCAATGCCAATCCGCTCGGGCCCGTAGGCATTTTCAACGGCGGCCGCCAGAGCGAGACGATCTCGACCAACAAGCAGATGCGCACCGCGGCCGAATTCCGCGACATCATCGTCAAGAGCGCCTCCGGCAACTTCGTCCGCCTCGCCGACGTCGCCGACATCGAGGATTCCGTCCGCAACAGCCGCTCGATTGCCTGGTTCAACAAGCAGCCGGCGGTCCTGATCCAGATCACCAAGCAGGGCGACGCCAACGTGATCGACACCGTCGACCGGGTGAGGGCGCTGCTTCCCGAACTGAAGCAGTGGCTGCCCGGCGGGGTGGAAATCTCGACCCTGGTCGACCGCACCGGCACGATCCGCGCCAGCGTGCTCGATATGCAGTATACGCTGCTGGCGACCGCCTTCCTGGTGATGGTGGTCGTCTTCGCCTTCCTGCGGCGGGTGACGCCGACGGTTGCGGCCGGCGTCTCGGTGCCGCTGGCGCTGGCCGGCACCTGCGCCGGGATGTGGCTTGCCGGCTTCTCGATCGACAATCTGTCGCTGATGGCGCTCGCGATCTCGGTCGGCTTCGTGGTCGACGATGCCATCGTCATGATCGAAAACATGTACCGCAACCTCGAGCACGGCATGGCGCCCTATCCGGCGGCGCTGGAGGGCGCCAAGCAGATCGGCTTCACCGTGCTTTCGATCAGCCTGTCGCTGGTTGCGGCCTTTACCCCGCTGATCTTCATGGACGGCATCGTCGGCCGGCTACTCCGCGAATTCTCTCTGACACTGACCTTCGCGATCGTGGTTTCCACCGTGGTGTCGCTGACGATCACGCCGATGATCTGCGCGCACTACATCAAGGAGGCGACGTCGGACCGTGCGACTTGGTTCGACCGGCTGGTCGAGGGCACGCTGTCGCGCATCGTCGCTTTCTACACCTGGACGTTGCGCGCGGTGCTGGGTTTTCCGCTCCTGACCCTGATCGTGTTCTTTGCCACCATCGCGTTGACCGTGGTGCTCTATATCAAGACGCCGAAGGGCTATTTCCCGACCGACGACTCTGGCTTTGTGATCGGCGCGACGCGCGCCTCGGCCGACACCTCGTTCCAGGCCATGCTCGGATTGCAGCAACAACTGGCCGATATCGTCATGGCCGATCCGGCGGTCGCCGGCGTCGGGTCATCGCTCGGCGGCACCGCCGGGCCGGGTGGTGGCGGTTCCAACCGCGGCACCATGTTCATCAGCCTGAAGCCGCCCGAGGAGCGGGGAGGGATGTCGACCGCGCAGGTGATCGACCGGTTGCGCCGCAATCTCTACCGGGTGGCCGGCATCCGCCTCTTCATGTTCGCGGCACAGGATATCCGAACCGGCGGACGGCAGAGCGATTCCGACTATCAATACACGCTATCAAGCGCCAATCTCGATCTCCTGCAGAAATGGGCGCCGCTGGTCGCCAAGCGCATGGAGACGGTCGAAGGTATCACCGATATCTCCAGCGACCGCGATCCCGGCGGGCTGCAATTGTCGCTGGTGATCGACCGCAAGACCGCATCGAGCCTCGGCGTGCGTGTCCAGGATATCGACAACGCGCTCAACAACGCGTTCGCGCAGCGGCAGATCTCGATCATCTATACCCAGCGCAACCAGTACATGATCGTGCTGGAGATCGATCCGAAGTTCCAGAGCGATCCTTCCAACCTCGAGCGCATTTACGTGGCCGGCGCCAATGACGCGCAGATACCGCTATCCGCCGTGGTGCGCTACCAGCGCGGGCTGTCGCCGCTTGCAGTCTATCACTCGCAATCCTTCCCCTCGACGACGGTCTCGTTCAACCTTCTGCCCGATGTGCCGCTGGAGGTCGCGACCTCGAATATCCAGCGCGCGGTCGAGGAGCTGCACATGCCGGAGGGCATCCGCGGCAGCTTTGACGGCAATGCTGGCGACTTCAACAGGACCAGCGGACGACAGCCGCTGTTGATCCTCGGCGCGCTGGTCGCGATGTATATCGTGCTCGGCGTGCTCTATGAGAGCCTGGCCCATCCGATCACGATCATCTCGACCTTGCCGTCGGCCGGGTTAGGGGCGCTGCTGGCGCTGCAGGTGACCAATACGCCGCTGACCGTGATCGCCTTCGTCGGCATCATCCTTCTGATCGGCATCGTCAAGAAGAACGGCATCATGATGGTCGATTTCGCGCTCGACGCCGAGCGCAACCGCGGCCTGTCGTCGGCGGATGCGATCTCCGAGGCCTGCCGTGCCCGTTTCCGCCCGATCCTGATGACGACGATGGCGGCGCTGTTTGCCGGCATTCCGCTGGTCATCGCCACCGGCCCCGGCACCGAGCTGCGCCGGCCGCTCGGCATCACCATCATCGGCGGCCTGTTCGTGTCGCAGATCCTGACCCTCTACACGACGCCGGTGATTTATCTCCTGATCGACCGGCTGCGGCGGCGATCCCGGCCGATCGCGGTGGCAGCGCCCGCCGAATAGTTGGAATTGCCGGCGACTAAGCGTATAGCGGGCAAATGTCAGAACCACCCCATCCGCCGGCCGCAGCCGACATGGAGGCCGTCGCGGACTGCCCGCATTGCGGCAAGCCGCTGCCGCTCTGCATCTGCGACAGCGTCACCCCGGTCGAAAGCAGGATCTCGCTGTTGATCCTGGTGCACCCACAAGAGCAGGATAAGGTCCTCGGCACCGCACGGCTGACGGCAATGCATTTCAAGAATGCCGTCGTCAAAATCGGCTTGTCATGGCCGAGCCTGTCCAAGGCGCTGGGACGCAAGGTCGACGATCCCTCGCGCTGGGCGGTGCTTTATCTCGGTTCGGCCAAGGTGAGCGATCTCGATACCGATGCGGAGATCGTCGCGATCGACCGCAAGGGGGAGATCGAGCCGCATCAGCGCGCCATCCTCGAGGACATCGAAGGCATCGTGCTGCTCGACGGTACCTGGAGCCAGGCCAAGGCGCTGTGGTGGCGCAATGCGTGGATGCTGAAGTGCCAGCGCGTAATCCTCGGTCCGAAGCGTCCATCGCGCTACGGCCAGTTGCGCCGCGAGCCGCGCCGCGACGGCCTCTCCACCATCGAGGCCGCCGGCCTGCTGCTCGCCGGCCTTGAAAAGCGCCCCAAGATCGCAGAGGCGCTCAACGCCAGCTTCGAGCGCATGCTAGCGCGATATCGAGAGGTGCAGGCGGAAACGCCGGCGCTCGCGCCGAAGCCGAAAAAGCGCGATTGGCGCCGGCGCAAGCGCGGCTAATTCCGGTCTTCAAACGGGGGCTGCGCCGGACAAGCGTGTACACCGAAAATTGCACGGTGTTGCACCGTTACCCGTCACCGCAAAGGCGGCAACAGATCGGTTCCAATGTCCGCACCGCGACATAGCGCGTTGTGGACAAGGATGACATCCCCCTTGACGGTGTTAAGTTCTTTGTTCTCCGCGTAACTATTTGGAGCAAAGTCGATGAGTTTAAGTGCAGAAATTCTCACCCAATCTCCGTTGCTTGATGCCGACGATATCGAAGGGGAAATCGGCAGCCTTATCTACAACGCCCGGCGAGCCGCCGCCGCCCACCAGCTCCCTCAAAACGATGATCGGCCGTTGCCGAAAAGCCCGATGCCCGATTACGTCGAGCACAAGGATGGCGTCAATCAAGTCGGAAAACTCTCGGCCGAAGCCGTGGTCCGCGAATACGATGCGGCTGTGAAGGAAATCGAAGCGCTCGGCGCCGAATTGGCCGACGCTGCCAAAAAATGCGAGGCGATGGTGGCGGGCGTTCACGCCATGGTCGGCGAAATCAAGGAATTGGCGGCGAACTATCGTGAGGAAGGCAAGCGCTATTTCCTGCAGATCGAGGATTGTTCGCTAATGACATCCGAAGTCCGCAGCGTCTGTGAGACCCTGAAAAAGAAAATCGCCGCAGGCAACAATCTGGCCGTCTGATGCTCCGGATGTAACCGGAACTGGCAGTAGCCGCGTGTCGCTCGCCGCGGCGATCAGCCGCGCGCCAGGCATTCGCGCAAAGCACCGTTGTGGCGATATGTCGCCCGCGCCGCCACGCGGAACGGGGAGCCATTTGCAGGCTTGGTGATTATCTGCGGCAGTGCATCTGGAACCGCGGGCGGGGCGCGGCGATTCCCCCACACGTTCATGCCCTGCGTTCACTCAACGAAAGGATATTGGCGTTTTGTCGTCTTCGCTTACCTCGCACCTTCCTTTTGGTGGCGCTGAACTCAGCCTCCGGAAGAAATTCCGCCTGTTCTTCACGGTCGGCATCATCGTATTGCTGCTCGGCGGCGCCAAGGCCATCGTTCACTATTTCGGATTGGAGTTCCTCGACCTCAACGGCCTGGTGACGTCAGGCATCGGCGGCGCCATCTTCATCATCGGCTTCCTGCTGTCGAGCATTCTCAAGGACTACAAGGAAGCCGAGCAAATTCCGACGGCCCTGCGCACTGCGATCGAGGCCATCGACGGCGATCTCGAATGTTTCGCGCGCACCAACGAGCGCTTCAATCTCAGGGAACCGCGGCTGATCCTCGTTGCCGTCGTTGCGAAGCTGCGTGAAGGCCTGGGCCGTGCCTATCGCCACAAGAATATTTCGCCCGTGCTCGACGAACTCGGCAAGCTGACGCCGATCCTCGGTGGGTTGGAGGGCATGGGCATGGCCGCGAATTTCGTCGTGCGTCTGCGCACCAATCAGGATGCGATCCGACGGGGGCTGCTTCGCATCTACACCATCCAGCGCGTCGAATTCGTCCCCTCGGTGCACGTGCTCGTGCAAACGCTGGTATTCTCGATCATCCTCCTGCTGCTCCTATTGAAGACGGAGGGCGATCCGGCGGCGGCGCTGCTGTTTGGCTTCATCACCTACATGTTTGTCTATGTGCTGTACCTGATCCGGTTGCTCGAGCAGCCGTTCGCAAAGGGGCACGGCTCGGTCGATGATGTCAGCTTCTTCCTGCTCGATGAGCTGGAAGACCATTTGCGCCGCTCGCTCGATCCCGCCGTCGGGCGGCCCCGGCTTCAGGCCGTAGAGCGGCGCTGAGCCGACACGATCGCGGATGTTGCGACCACACGTTGCTCCGTTCCATCTCTCGCACTATGACTGATGCCGGTAGATGCCAACGGAGCAACGAAATGGAATTGGTTGCACAGTTGCGCCTGTCAAAGCAGGCCTGGATCGATCTCGCGTTCTTCGGTGGCATTCCGGTCATACTGGCGATGCTTTCGGCCGTTCTCGGGCCGTATACGGGGATCATGGGAATCGGCGCGGCTGTGTATGTTCTTGCGCTCGCCACCGTGCCCTGGTGGATGACCGGCTTTGCAACGCATTTGCTGAGCAAGGGAACCCGTCGAGAACTGCCGCTTTGGCTGATTGCTGCGATCGGCGTCCTGGCCGCGGGTCCTTTCGTGTCACTGTACGTCTACGTGGTCAACGCGATAGCTGCAGACATCTGGCCCGCCCTGAATGCGTCGTTGCCGGCGACGTTCAGTGTGGCGCATCTGAATTCTGCCGCTCTGTCCGAGGGGCGGGCGATCGTGCTCTGGATCGCCTTTGTCATTATTTTCCGGGAGACGCTGGGCTGGGCGAGGTTTGCGCCGCTGCGCAAGAAAACCGGCCGCGAGGAACGCTTTCAGCTCAGCGGCGCCGAGTGGACCGCGGAAGACGACGCGCTGCTGCGCGTCCTGATCGATAGCGGCAAGGCGCCGCGGGCGATCGCGCTGGAAATGAAGCGGACCGTCGGCGGCATCCGCGCCAGGACGGCGAAGCTTGGGCTGCGGAATAACCGGAACGGCGATGCGGCGGCCGGTTGAAGCAGCGATCCTCAGCCTGCGAGGTTGCTGACCGGGACACGACCGGATTTGCGGCGGTTGGTTGCCTATCCGGAGCAGGCCGTATATGAGTGCGCCCGATGGGGCCACGTGGCGGAGTGGTTACGCAACGGTCTGCAAAACCGTGTACACCAGTTCAATTCTGGTCGTGGCCTCCATCCATATAATCAATGACTTAGACCGATTATATGAGACCACGGCAGGCCGCGGCGGGGGGTCAGCAGACGGCGTACCAGCCCTCGGGAAACGGGACCAGCGGCCACGGGGCCTTATTGTCATTGGCTGCGCGCGGCGACGGATAAGAGCGCTGGGTCTGGACCACGAAATCATCCTCCGAAGCTGGCGCAATGGCCGTCTGAACGGCTTCCAGCAGCAAATCGTATTCAACTTCGCTCATCGCGCTCTCCGCGGTTCGGGAGGCGATGGTGGCAAATCAATTTTGTTTCCAGATTAGGCGGATCGTTCGAATTTTAACGAGTCGGCGACCGCGGCAAACCTGGTTACTAAAGTGTTGAAGTCCCCGCGCGAACGGTACTCCGGCGGTCGCATGACACCGTGTGAGACAAATCACATTATGCAAAATTTAGCTCGCGTATCCGGCTTATTGAAGGCCGCCTTGTCAAGGCGGCACGATGCTCGGAGAGCGGCGATGAAGGCAAGATTGGTGCGACGTGCGATGCTTCTCTATCGCTTCCGTCGGGCTCTGGCGCCGGGATTTCTGTTTGCTCTGATTGCTGGCGGCTCAGTGCATGCCCAGCAAGGCACCCCTGAACAGCGCAAAGCCTGCACGCCCGATGTCTACCGACTCTGCGCTGGCGAGATCCCAAATGTCCGGGCGATTACCGCTTGCCTGCGTCGGCAGAAAGGCAGCCTGAGCCCGGCCTGCGCTGCAGTGTTCGAGCGGTAAGCCTCTCTCATCCCCAGTGCCTCCAGATTCATCGGTAGCATCCGCTTGAACAGGTTTAGCGTGCGTGCGGCTTCCTTCGCATCCTGCGTGTGGGCGCGCTACCCGGCGGAACTGGACGGCGGGGAATCACGTGCGGACGATCGCGTCCGCCGCCGCCTGCGTGCTGTTCATCGCTGCGATCGCCGTGCGTTAGGCCACGATGGCGCTCATGAAAAAAACCGCCCGGTGCGGGGCGGCTTTTGCATTGTTTCTACTGATGTGATCAGGCTGTGGTCAGCGCACTGCCGCCGCGCTTGCGGCGGTAAGCCATGAAGCCGACGCCGGCAAAGCCCAGGATCATCATCGCCCAGGTCGACGGCTCCGGCACCGGAGGCGCCGCCGCGAAGGTGAAGTCCGCCACGATCTTAAGTTTGGACGTTCCGCCTTCGGGGTTCGTCCATTTGCTCCCGTCGTACCATCCATCGCCATATTCGACGAAATGGATGTCGGAAACGGTGACGCCATTGAGCGTGAACGGGCCGAGACCGTTGAGCGTTGACTGGCTGATGTTGAACACGTTGTCAGGCGCCGGGTTGGTCGTTTGCTGGATGTTCAGATAGAACGGCTGAAAATCAGACGAATTGGTCGGCGAGGTGAAGTTCAACGTGAAAGTATATTTGACGTTGAAGTTCGTGTCGGTGTTGTAGGTCGCCCGGTTCACCCAGGTGATCATGCCGATCACGTAGTCGTTCTTGTTCGTCGTGATGTTGCTGCCGGTGATGTCAGTGATGGTCAGCGTGCTCGGCTTGTTTTGTTGATTCGACGCGCCCGACATGTTGAGCACGTTGCCGTTGTTGGTGATGGAGCACCCGGGGCTGCCGCCGCCGCAATTCGAGATGTTCGAAAACTCACCGTTGCCAGTAAAGTTGACGACGGCCGCGGTTGCCGGTGAATGAACCGAAGCGGCGAGCACGCCCGCGGCTAAAAATTTAAATATATTACCCATCGCGGGACACCCCATTTCTTCGTGTTTTATTTAATGGAACCCTTTCAGATATTATATTGGTAGTCAAGTACGGTATAATTGATTATCCAGATTAAATATCGCTGCTGGTTGTATGGTGAATGGCGCTCGCCTGCAAGGAGGGGCGGGCTTTAGGCCTGCAATCGGCATCAGCCGATATATCTGCACCAGATGTATCTGCACTGAAGCGTGCACATGCATCGAACGCCCGCCTTCCGCTGGGAAAACTGACGCAAGGTCGCCTTGCAATCATTTCGGTGTGATCAGCAGCCTTCCGGATCGCGCAGATGCACGTGCGAGGCTTTATATACGCGCCCGGATATCTGCGCGGCGCTCTTTAAATACGTTCGCGATTTAAAGGGAAAGAAGACCGCCTTTTCGAGGCATGGGCGGCGGCGCCGGCGCAACAAAAAGCGCTGGCTCCCCGGGCTGGATTCGAACCAGCGACCATTCGATTAACAGTCGAATGCTCTACCGCTGAGCTACCGAGGAATAGGCGAACCAGGAGGTTCGCGATGCGGGGAGCGTATAACAAAGCCTTTCAGGCTTGCAAAGGACCAAATCGCCGTTTCTGTTTCTGCCGGGAGCCGCACCGGAAAGTCCCTGCGTCACAACGATTTGTCATCATTCTGCCTTGGCGCCGACGGGATCGACGGGAACCGGATGCGCCCGATTTCGTCATCCACAGGGGCATCGGCCGCGATCCTGGGCCGAGCCGCCAATTCGACTCAATCGGCCAAAAAGCTTGGTCATGCCGGGCTTCAAGGGGAGCTGATTCGATGCCAGCCAATATGACCGACCTGATCCACACGGTGCCCTCGATCGTTCCGGGCGATGTTCCTCCCATGAGCGATCGCGCGATTGACGCCATGAGCGACGACGAATGCCTGCTGCGGCTCGCGAAAGCCGTTGAGGCGCACGATGCCCAACATCTGAATGAGGTGGCGCGTCTGATGGCGCGCCTCGCCGTCACGATCGAGTAGGCGGCGCGTCGAGCAGGCGGCGCTTCGTCAGTGCGGGCGGCGGCCATCCGCGCGGGCAGGGTACGCATGTTGCGTTTTGCGCCCGCTTGTACCAAAGATGGCCTTAACTTTCAGCTGTTTCGGCGGCCACGCCGCATGCTTTCGGGGTCTTAGCCTATGTCCGGTTTTGCGACCGCGCGCCAGAAGATGGTCGATGGTCAGGTGCGTCCGAGCGACGTGACCGATATCCGCATTCTCGATGCCATGCTGGCAGTGCCGCGCGAGGCCTTCGTTCCCGAAAACCGGCAGGCGCTGGCCTATCTGGACCTCGATCTCGACGTCAGCGAGGGCGGCGCGGCCAAGCGCTACCTGATCAAGCCAGCGGTGCTCGCGAAGATGCTGCAGGCCGCCGAGATCAAGGCGAGCGACCGCGTCCTGGTGGTCGGCTGCGCCACCGGCTACGCCGCCGCCATCGTCGCGCAGCTCGCGGCCGAGGTCACGGCGACCGAGAGCGATTCAGCGCTGGCGGCGAAGGCGCAGGCGCTTCTGGCCCAGAACGGCTGTGGAAACGTTGTGGTCCGAACCGCGGCGCCGGCCGACGGCGATTCGGCCAAAGCACCCTATGACGTCATCGTACTGAACGGCGCCACCGGGATCGTGCCGGAGCAACTCTATGGACAATTGCGCGATGGTGGCCGATTGGTCGGTGTTTTTGCGACATCGCGGCCGGCGCGGGCAACCATCGTGACTGCTTCGCACGGCGATTTCGGTCATCGTGCGCTGTTCGACGCCGCTGCCCCGCTGCTGCCCGGCATGGAACTTGTTCCGGCCTTCGTTTTCTAGCGTTTCAGCCCCTTCCACGCCCAATATTTGCCCTCCGCGGCCGGCTAAATCCCTTTCCAAATCAGAAGTGTGGCCCGTTTGCCCCACGTGAAGAGTTTCGACGGAATATACCTTGTGGGGTAGTTCCGTCCGGCCTACGTGCGGACTAAGGTGAGCTGGGACTCACTTCGAGTGAAGCGACGTTCGGTTAACGATCATGTGCGAGCATGGTGCATGGGCCGGGCGATCAAAATAACGATTGGATTGCTTGGGATGCGTGGGGTGAAGGCATTTACCGGGGCGGCGGCCTCGGCCCTTCTATTGTCTTTTATGGGCGCAATGCCCGCCTTGGCCGATACGATCGAGGCGGCGCTGGTGCGCGCCTATCAAGGCAATCCGCAGCTCAATGCGCAGCGCGCGCAGGTGCGCGTGACCGACGAAGCTGTGCCGCAGGCCCTGTCGGGCTATCGCCCGAAGGTCGCGGTGACGGCGAGCGCGGGCTACCAGTATACGGACACGCTGAGCACGCAGGGCGGCACGCCCACCAATCTCGTAAAAACCAACATTCACGGTGCCAATCCGCCGCGCAGCGTCGGCGCGACCGTCACGCAGACGCTGTTCAACGGCCAGCAGACCGCGAACCGGACCAGAGCGGCGGAAGGTCAGGTTTCCGGCGCGCGCGAGGCTCTGCGGGCAATCGAATCGACCGTGCTGCTCAGCGCCGCCACCACCTACATGGACTATTTGCGCGATTCGGCGATCGTCGAGGTGCAGAAGAGCAACGTGCGCGTGCTCGAGCAGACGCTCAAGCAGACGCGCGACCGCTTCAATGTCGGCGAAGTCACCCGCACGGACGTTGCGCAGTCGGAGGCGCAACTCGCCGCAGGCAAGACGCAGCTCCTGACGGCTGAAGCCAATCTGACGACGACGCGCTCGAACTTCCGCCGCATCATCGGTAACGAGCCGGAAAATCTGGCACCGGGCTCGCCGGTCGACCGCTTCCTGCCCGCGACGCTGCCGGCGGCCGTCGAACTTGGCCTGATACAGAATCCGAACGTCACCGCTGCGATGTTCGGCATTGACGTCAGCTACCTGCAGGTCAAGGTGGCGGAGGGCGCGCTGCTGCCTACCGTCACGCTGCAGGCGGCGGTGCAGCAGTCCTACGAGCAGAGCCTCATCCAGTACCGCTCGTTCGGCGCGTCCGTGACCACGCAGCTCAACGTGCCGATCTACCAGGGCGGCAGCGAATACTCGCTGATCCGCCAGTCCAAGGAAACGGCGGCTCAGCAGCGTCTCGTGCTCGACCAGACCCGCGACCAGACCCGCGCCAACGTCGTCACGGCATGGGGCCAGCTGGTCGCCGGCAAGGCGCAGGTCGCGTCCGCCCAGTCGCAAGTGCAGGCGTCCGAAATCGCGCTGAACGGCGTGCGCGAGGAAGCCAAGGCAGGGCAACGCACCACGCTTGACGTGCTGAACGCGCAGCAGGCGCTGGTCAACGCACGCGTCGCGCTGGTCACCGCGCAGCACGATCGCGTGGTGGCGTCCTATTCCGTGCTCGACAAGGTCGGCCGGCTATCGCCGCAGGTGCTCAACCTGCCGACCACGGTCTACGACCCGAGCGTGCACTATCATCAGGTGCGTGACAGCTGGGCCGGCGTTCGCACGCCCGACGGCCGCTGACGTCGGCGCCTCAGGCGCAACACGAGACCAATATCGTCGCCCGGCGCCTGAAGCGCCGGGCGCTTTGCTTGCAATCATTTAGAGCGATGACGTACCGTTTCCGGGGCGAGCTGGGCGATTCGCGCCGCGTCCTCGTATTCGGGGGTGTGTGGGTCGTCTTGAGGGGAATAGGGGCTCCCGCGTGGTGCAGCGGGCAGACCTGATCTGGGGACAAGTCAGGCTTGTGCGGTGAAAATCCCGGCCTGCATATTCGGAACCGGCAATTCCTTCGTGGCTTTGGTGTAAAATGGTTTCGATGTGGAGTCGGAGATGACGCAACCTGCGAAGGTCCAAGAACCCTCGATGGAGGAGATTTTGGCGTCGATCCGTCGCATCATCGCCGACGACGAGGCGAAGCCTGCGGCTGCCAAGCCGGAAGCTGCGGCGCCGTCGCCAAAGCCCGTGATGAAGGACATTCCGCCGTCCGCCATCGCGCCCCCGCCGAAGCCGGCGTCTGCGCCCAAACCTGCTCCTGCACCGCCGCCACCCGCGCCGGCTCCGGCCGTCAGCAATAGCCAGGACGACATCGACGCCATGCTGGCGAGTCTCGATGCGGCGACGCCGGAGCCCGAGGTCCGGCCGGCGCCGCCGCCCGAGCCCGACGTGTTCGAACTTACCGACGAGATGGCGCTGCCCGATCCGGCGCCGCCGCCACCACCGGCCGCGTCGTTCAGCAGGATCGAGCCCGCCGACGATATCGAATTCAGCGAATCCAGAAACCGGCAACCGGCCCACGAGTCTTCCTACGACAGCCCGCCCCAGCAACCGATCTTGTCGCGTACAACCGTATCCGCCGTGGAATCAGCCTTCAATTCGCTGGCCAATACCGTCCTCAGCAACAATGCGCGGACGCTTGAGGATTTGGTCAAGGAAATGCTGCGGCCGATGCTCAAATCCTGGCTGGACGACAATTTGCCGGGACTGGTCGAGCGCATCGTCAAGGCCGAAATCGAGCGCGTCTCGCGCGGGCGCTAGTTCCCGCGTCCCAGCGACGGCTCCAACGCTGGCTTCAGCGGCTCAACTGGCCGTTATCACGGCGTCCTGCCGTCTTCGGAGTTGACTTGTCAGGTTGACTTGAGGCGCTGCGGCGGCTTTCTAGGGGCCGTCCGGCGCCGATCTCGCTAGAACCGGGCGCTACCACGTTGTTTTGAATGCGTATTCTTTGGGTGGGCCGGCGACGGGTTGCTCGAGAACGCCCAGCACTCCAACTGCACCGTCATGATCGAGAAAAACTACCAGCCCGCCGATATCGAAAGCCGCATGTCCCTGATCTGGGAGGAGAGCGGCGCGTTCAAGGCCGGCCGTCCTGAGCGCAAAGACGCCGCGCCCTTCACCATCGTGATCCCGCCGCCGAACGTGACGGGCTCGCTGCATATGGGCCACGCGCTGAACAATACGTTGCAGGACGTGCTGTGCCGCTTCGAGCGCATGCGCGGCCGCGACGTGCTGTGGCAGCCCGGTACCGACCATGCCGGCATCGCCACCCAGATGGTGGTCGAGCGGCAGTTGATGGAGCGGCAGGAGCCGGGCCGGCGCGACCTCGGCCGCGCCAAATTCCTCGAGCGCGTCTGGCAGTGGAAGGCGGAGAGCGGCGGCGCCATCGTCAATCAACTCAAGCGCCTCGGCGCCTCCTGCGACTGGTCGCGCGAGCGCTTCACGATGGACGAGGGGCTGTCGCGCGCGGTCGTGAAGGTGTTCGTCGAGCTGCACCGCGAGGGACTGATCTACAAGGACAAGCGGCTGGTGAACTGGGACACCAAGCTGCTCACGGCGATCTCCGATCTCGAAGTGCAGCAGGTCGAGGTCAAGGGCAGCCTGTGGTATCTGCGCTATCCAATCGAAGGCAAGACCTTCAGCCCCGACGATCCCTCGACGTTCGTCGTCGTGGCGACCACGCGGCCCGAGACGATGCTCGGCGATACAGCCGTTGCGATCCATCCGGAGAACGAGCGGATCGGGCACCTGATCGGCCAGCACGTCATCCTGCCGCTGGTCGGCCGCCGCATCCCTGTTATCGGCGACGACTACGCCGACCCGGAAAAGGGCTCGGGCGCGGTGAAGATCACGCCGGCGCATGACTTCAACGACTTCGAGGTCGGCAAGCGCCACAACCTGCCGCAGATCAACGTGTTCGATCGCGAAGGCTCCATGGCGCTCGTCGACAATGAGGACTATCTGCGCGGATTGCCCGAAGGCGCGTTGATGCTGGCGGAGGAGCTGCACAATGTCGACCGCTTCGCCGCGCGCAAGACGATCGTGGCGCGGCTGGAGGATTTCGGCTTCCTGGAGAAGATCGAGCCGAACACGCACATGGTGCCGCACGGCGACCGCTCAGGCACGGTGATCGAGCCTTACCTGACCGACCAGTGGTACGTCGATGCGAAAACCATGGCGCAGCCGGCGATCACGGCGGTGCGTTCGGGCACGACGGGCTTCGTGCCGAAGAACTGGGAAAAGACCTATTTCGAGTGGATGGAGAACATCCAGCCCTGGTGCATCTCGCGCCAGCTCTGGTGGGGTCACCAGATCCCGGCCTGGTACGGTCCCGACGGCAAGGTGTTCGTCGCCGAAACCGAGGAGGAGGCCGTCGGCAACGCGCTCGGCTATTATGTCGAGCAGGAAGTGATCACGCCGGAGCAGGGGGCCGAGATGGCCCGCGATCCGTCTAAGCGCGAAGGCTTCATCACCCGCGACGAGGACGTGCTCGACACCTGGTTCTCGTCCGCGCTCTGGCCGTTCTCGACGCTCGGCTGGCCGGAGGATACGGCCGAAGTGAAGCGCTATTATCCGACCAACGTGCTCGTCACCGGCTGGGACATCATCTTCTTCTGGGTCGCCCGCATGATGATGATGGGCCTGCACTTTATGAAGGAGGCACCGTTCTCGACGGTCTACATCCACCGCCTGGTTCGCGACGAGAAGGGCGCCAAGATGTCGAAGTCGAAAGGCAACGTCATCGATCCGCTCGGCGTGATCGACGAATACGGCGCGGATGCGCTGCGCTTTGCCCTGGCGCGCGGCGCGGCCCACAGCCACGACATCAAGCTGTCGCCGCAGCTCGTCGAGACCAATCGCAATTTTGCGACCAAGCTCTGGAATGCCTGCCGTTTCGCCGAGATGAACGGCTGCACGCAACCGGTCGGCTTCGATCCGGCGGCGGCCAAGGAAACGTTGAACCGCTGGATTGCGCACGAAACCTCGCGCGCCACACGCGAGGTGACCGAGGCGATCGAGGGCTATCGCTTCAACGATGCGGCCAATGCAATCTACCGCTTCGTCTGGAACGTCTATTGCGACTGGTATGTTGAACTCGCCAAACCCGTGCTGATGGGCGAGGAGGGGACGGCGAAGACCGAGACGCGCGCCATGATCGCCTGGGCACGCGACGAGATCCTCAAATTGCTGCATCCGTTCATGCCGTTCATCACCGAGGAGCTCTGGGCGGTAACGGCCGCGCGCGACGGCCTCCTGGTTTTGGCCGAATGGCCGCGCAAGGCGAGCGCGGTCACGGTCGAGCAGATCGCGGCGATGGCGACAGCCGCGCCCGGCGATCCCCTGATCGCGCCGGTCATGGCCGCGGTCGATGCCGGTGATTTTAGCGATCCCGCCGCGGAGGCCGAGATCGGCTGGGTGGTTGATCTCGTCACCGCCATCCGCTCGGTGAAATCGGAAATGAACATTCCGCCGGCGACGATGATCCCGGTGGTGCTGGCGGGCGCTTCGGCCGAGACCAAAGAGCGCGCCCACCGCTGGAGCGACATCATCAAGCGGCTGGCGCGGTTCGCCGCGATCGACTTCGCCGACCGTCCGCCGGAAGGCGCAGTGCAGCTACTGGTGCGGGGCGAAGTCGTGGCGTTGCCGCTGAAGGGCGTGATCGATCTCGCCGCGGAGAAAACCCGGCTGGACAAGGAAATCGTCAAGGCCGACGCCGACATCAAGCGTGTCGACGCCAAGCTCGGCAACGAGAAGTTCGTCGCCAACGCGCCCGAAGAGATCGTCGAGGAAGAAAAGGAAAAGCGCGAGGCGGCGGTCGCGCGCAAGGCCAAGCTCCAGGAAGCGCTGGAGCGGCTGAAGCTGGCGTCGCAGTAGCGGGGCGCCGAACCATCCTCGTCATTGCAAGCGAAGCGAAGCAATCCATGCCGCGGCATAACGGCCAACTGGATTGCTTCGTCGCTTCACTCCTCGCAATGACGACTGAGAGAGCCATCATCGAGGACCTGATCGATGCTCGACCACGTCTCCATCACCGTTTTCGAGTTTGCTGCCGCTGAACGCTTCTACGATGCGATCATGGCCGCGCTCGGTGTCGTCAAGGTCGGCCGTAGCGACCGCTGGCTCGGCTACGGCGAGCGGGCGGACGCGCAGCATCCCGATCGCGTCTATATCGCGATCTACCGCGGCCCGGAGCCGGACGAGGCGGCCAGCCGCCACTGGTGCTTCAAGGCAAAATCGCGTGAGGAGGTCGATGCCTTCTGGCGTGCCGGCATCGCCGCAGGCGGCACCGACGACGGCCCGCCGGGCCTGCGCCACTACCACGCCGCCTATTACGGCGCCTTCCTGCGCGATCCCGACGGCAACAAGGTCGAGGCGGTGTGCCATCGGCCGATGTGAGATGCCGACCTGACGAAGACGGTGATGGCGTAAACTGCGCGAGCCGGCGGCCATCAACCTTCGTCGAGATCACTTCGCGCGATACATTTGCATTGATCGCAGCGAAAGATCGAGGCAGCCCTGAATCGGGCGGTCTTGGGCAAATCAGCCACATGGTGCATTTGCTTGCCGCATTCATTGCATTTGCAATTGCGGGCCTGAGAATTCTCGCAATCAATTGCGGTGACGGAAGTCATCATCTTTCGCACCGGCGTGGAGGTTTCGTGTCGAGTGCAAAACGGGCAATAATCTTATCAATTCAAATGGCGAAATGGCCGGGCGTTCCATCCGTATGAATACGGTGCCGACCGAAGGGCGCTGGAGTGCGGCTGTAACGGGCAAACCAGGATATCTGACGGCGATCCGAGCGAGATCCTGGCCCGGTCCATCCCCGCATACCGCCGTGCGCATGTGGCTACTGGCTAATCGTGTCGCCATCTGACCAGTAAGATACGGTCTCGCGCGTCTATTAGACGCATTGGAAACTCCCGCATGGAGGTCTTTGCTCGCGAGTCCGACGGATCCAAGGTCTTTGCTAAGTACGTCCTTGAGGAGGCTCCGCGGCACTTTCGAATTCATCGGCAGCACGGAAGAGCATGCGGGGATCACGGGCCGCGGCGACCGTCACGTCGCGGATCAGCGACACGACCTTGTGGGATGAACTCCCAGGCGCGCGCGTGCAAGATTCGGGTTTCGTCGGAAGTTAGCGGATCTGATCCGCCCAGATGAGGCATCGAATATCGGCTGTGCGGATCGCGCGTGCATTCATGTGCCTGCGAGGGAGGAGAGCTCCATGGCTAACCATCCCACCATTTCGACTGAAGCCGACTTGCCATCACCGACCACCGCGGTCACTCGCCGCTTGCTGCTCGGTGGCGCCGGCGTCGCAGTTGGCGCCGCCGTGCTCGCATCGCCGCCGAACATGCCCGGAATCGCCCCGGCCACGGCGCAGCCTGTGAACGCGGACCCACGACCACTCGACGCGGCTTTCAAGCGCCGCGCCATTGAAGTGCGAGAGGTCTGCGCAAGGGACAACGAGAAAATTCCCATCGCGCCGCACCCGACGAACGGCGATGAGGCGCGCTACACCAGCAAGATCGGTTCCGATACGCGGGGCCTGCCGCACGACAAACGCGGCGAAGTGGAACAAGCTGCATGGCAGGCGCTCTATGCCGCTTGCCAATCGGGTAATCCCGCTGATTTCGAGAAAATCCCGCTCGGCGGCACTCGCAAACTGGTTAATCCCGTCGGCACGCAAGCCGTCAGTCTTAGCGGCATAAATCCCACCCAGATTGGAATTCCGCCGGCACCAGCCCTTGAGAGTGCGGAGCGCGGTGGCGAGGCGGTTGAGGTATATTGGCAATCCCTGCTGCGTGACGTTCCGCTTACCGAATTGCGCGACGACACCTCCAATCGCGACGTGCTTGCCGCAACCGAGGAAATCAACAAGCTTGCCGATTTCCGCGGCCCGAAGTCTGGTGGACTAGTCACAGCCGGTACGTTGTTCCGTGCCAATGCGCTCTATTTCGACCCGACTGACCCGAAGGGCCGCTCGGTCACGCCGCCAGGCGTTCTGGATGGACCGATGATCTCGCAATTCCTGCTTCGGGACGTGCCCTATGCCGCACAGTGGATCAGTGCTCAAATTCGCACCGTGTTGCCCGCCAACGAATTCCTGACCGAATATGAGGAATGGCTGGCGATCCAGAACGGCACCGCGCCGAAACGTCAATTGCAGTTCGACGCGACACCGCGGTACATCACGACAGGAAGAGATCTCGCGGAGTATATCCACGCTGGTCCTGCACTTGGGTGGGCGGCAGCGCTGATCCTCGCAACCCCCGCTCGTGGAAGTGACCAGCGGTACTCCGGCATGTATCCTCCGGCGGAGCCCGTGTCCTACGCATCGAACCCGTATCGGAAATCGAAAACCCAGGGACCTGCGGGTGCCACCTTCGGATTGCCCCATGTGCAGGCACTACTCGCCACGGGTATCAGTAACTCCGTCCGCGCGGCCTACTGGCAGAAATATTTCGTGCACCGGGCTTTGCGACCGGAAGCCTATGGCGCTCTGGCGCACCATCGCCTTGCCAACGGCGTGAGCGACTACCCGTTGCATGATAGCTTCCTGAAATCGGAAGCCCTTGAACGGAGTAAAGCCAAATATGGCAGCTATCTTTTGTCACAAACCTATCCGGAGGCCGCGCCCTTCCACTCCACCTATCCTGGCGGAGCCACGAGTGTCGGTGCCGTCACGGCTACCATATTGAAAGCGTTTTTCGACGAGAGCCGTGTCATCGCTAATCCGGTACAGCCCGATCCGGCTGACCCGACGAAGCTCGTGCCCTATAACGGACCGCCGCTCACGGTCGGTGGAGAGTTGAACAAGCTCGCGGTGAATTTCGGCTTCGGCCGGAATTGGGCGGGCATCCACTGGCGCTCCGACGCGTCCGCCTCAATGGCGATCGGCGAGGAGGTGGCTATCGGCATGCTGCGGGACGAGCGCACGACGCTGCGCGAACCCTTCGACGGCTTTTCCTTTACGCGCTTCGACGGCAGCCGCGTGACGATCTGACAGCAGCCGGGCGGGCCGCTGTCGTGAGGCGCCGGCCCAGTTCCCGGCGTTGACGCCCCGATTTGCGCGGTCATCATGTTCGTGAGGTTCACTTGGAGCGGCAGCCATGGCGCAGAACCTGGTAGCCGGATTGGTCGTGGTAGCTTTGGTCATCATCATGGGCTTGCTTGCCTACGCCAGAAACATGAGGGTGCTTGCGCGGGCGCTCGCTCCAAACCTTCAAGCCCTGCGGATCGGTCGGCGTTGACATGTAGCGCTGCTCGCGACGTCCGATGCGGTCCCAAAGCCTCGGCCGCAAATGCGTCGCGAGAATGCTGGCACATATTCACTCGTTGTCACCCGCATTGTGCGCGATTGCGCACTGGGGCGGGTGTGCAGTATTCCAGAGGCCGTAGTGTGATTGACCCGATAAGTCGCAGCGTACTGGATCCTCCGCCTGCGCGGAGGATGACAGCGGTGTGCGCGTCGCTACCTTAATGACGGCCCGAAAGCGAGATCACGTCCTCAAGAACGGCTTGCTCAGGAATCTCGATCCCTTCAAGCCATAGCGCCACGGTAGATCGACCGCCTTCGTGATTCCGATCCGCACCCCGGCAACGGTCTCCACCTTGCCTACGCGCGCATGCAGTGCGAACGGCGGCTGATCGAGCGGGAGCTCATTGTGTTTGATCGTGATGCCGAGCGCCTCGCAGAGCTTGCCCGGGCCCGAGCATAAAGCGCGAGCCTCCTCAAGGCCGCGGCGGCGGCGCATGGCGGGAAGGCCATGAGTCGGCTCCAGCGCGCGGATCAGGACGGCGCTAGCCGAGCCTTCCTCCTCGCAGACGAAGTTGACGCACCAATGGATGCCATAGGAGCGGTAGACATAGGCAAAGCCGGGCGGGCCGAACATCACGCGGTTGCGGGGCGTCGGCCCATTGAAGGAATGCGCGGCCGGGTCGGTATGGTGATAGGCCTCGACTTCCGTGATGACGCCGCCGACGCCGCCGACCAATAGCGTCGCTCCGATCAGATCGGGCGCGACCTCATGCACGCTGCGGCCGAAAAACGAGCGTTTCAGCGGCTTGCCGAGCCGGAGGGCGGCGGGCACGGCAGGCTTGGGGCTTTGGACCATTTCAGGTGAGAATCGTTCGCGGGAGGGATGAAATTCGTCATTATGTTGCACGTTTCCACCGCCTTTCGCGAGACGGATTGCAGGCCCGTGCGCAATCGGGTTGCAGCCCCGGGCGACACGGATTAGCTAGGTATTCTCGCCATTTCCGGACTTAACATGGTTGTCCTCGTCGATACCGTCTCCTTAAACCAGGTTCGCCCGCGCCACCCCGAAAAGGTGAACCGGCCCGATGCGCTGTCGCCGCCGAAGCCGGACTGGATCAGGGTCCGCGCGCCGAACACCCGCGGCTATGCGGACACGCGAAAGATCGTCAAGGAGAACGGCCTCGTCACGGTGTGCGAGGAGGCCGGCTGCCCGAACATCGGCGAGTGCTGGGACAAGAAGCACGCCACCTTCATGATCATGGGGGA
The DNA here is from genome assembly GCF_029714305.1 of Bradyrhizobium sp. CB3481. NCBI lineage: Bacteria > Pseudomonadati > Pseudomonadota > Alphaproteobacteria > Hyphomicrobiales > Nitrobacteraceae > Bradyrhizobium > Bradyrhizobium sp. CB3481. Next base: position 4,241,314 of record NZ_CP121647.1, on the reverse strand, counting down.
CACCTGCACGCGGGCCTGCGCGTTCTGCAACGTCAAGACCGGCATGCCCGGCGCGCTCGATGCCAACGAGCCGGAATATGTCGCGGAGGCGACCTTCAAGCTCGGGCTGACCCATGTGGTCGTGACCTCGGTCGATCGCGACGATCTCGCCGACGGCGGCGCCGAGCATTTCGCGCAAACCATCCGCGCCATCCGCGCCCGCTGCCCGACCACGACCATCGAGATCCTGACGCCCGACTTCCTGCGCAAGGAAGGTGCGCTAGAGGTGGTGGCGGCGGCCAAGCCCGACGTGTTCAACCACAATCTGGAAACCGTGCCGGCCCGGTATCTGACGGTGCGCCCGGGCGCGCGCTACTTCCACTCGATCCGGCTGCTGCAGCGGGTCAAGGAGATCGATCCAACCATCTTCACCAAGTCAGGCATCATGGTCGGGCTTGGCGAGGAGCGCCACGAGGTGCTGCAGGTGATGGACGACCTGCGTTCGGCGGACGTCGACTTCCTGACCATCGGGCAGTATCTGCAGCCAACCCGCAAGCACCATGCGGTGATGCGCTACGTCACGCCCGATGAATTCGCAGGTTACGAGAAGGTCGCCTACACCAAGGGTTTTCTGATGGTGTCGGCGAGCCCGTTGACCCGCTCGTCGCATCATGCCGGCGAGGATTTTGCCAAGCTGCAGGCGGCCCGCATCGCGCGGGGCTGCTAGGCGTCGGATTTGAGCCAATGCAACGCGTTCTCGTCATGGGATCGTCGGGGTCCGGCAAGTCGACATTTGCCCGGCAGTTGTCCGACCTCACGGGCATTCCCTTCGTGTCGCTGGACGCGCTGTTCTGGAAACCCGGCTGGGTCGAATCCGATAGAGCGGAGTTCAGGGCCCGCGTGAACGAGGCGGTACGGCAGCCGCGCTGGATCATGGACGGCAACTACACCAGCAGCGGCGCCGGCGAATTGCGCCGCGAATCCAGCGACACCGTGGTCTGGTTCGACCTGCCGCGCAGCAGCTGCATGTTCGGCATCGTGAAGCGGATCGCCGTCAGCTATGGCAAGGTCCGCCCCGAAATGGCCGAGGGCTGTCCCGAAAAGATCGACTTCGCGTTCTTCCGCTACGTCTGGACCTATCGCCAGGTGCAGCGGCCGAAGCTGCTCGACTATTTCAAGGGGTTGCGCGCCGACCAGTCGCTCGTCTGCTTCACCGATCGGGGGCAGGCCGACGCCTATCTGAAGCAAGTCGCGCAGAAGAACCGGGCGAGTGTGCACTGATGCCGCGCTTTTCCAGCAAGCGGCGGGTTCATCACACGGCATCGCAGATGTTCGAGCTGGTCGCCGATGTCGAGCGCTATCCGGAATTCGTGCCGCTGTGCCAGTCGCTGCGGATCCGTCAGCGCACTTCGAAGGCCGACGGCACCGAGGTCGTCGTCGCCGACATGACGGTGTCGTTCAAGCTGGTGCGGGAATCCTTCACCAGCCGGGTGACGCTGGACCGCCCCAACCTGAAGATCATGGTCGAATATCTGAGGGGGCCGTTCAGCAATTTGGAAAACCGCTGGACGTTCGAGCCGAAATCCGAAACCGACTGCGAGGTCGGATTTTTCCTGTCCTACGAGTTCAAGAGCCGGATGCTGGCGATGCTGATGGGAACGATGTTCGATACCGCGTTCCAACGCTTCGCCGCCGCCTTCGAGAAGCGGGCGGATGCGATCTACGGGAAGGGCGGGGCAGCCAGCTAGACGTCCGCGAGATCGGCGCGATCGGCCAAGCGCTGGGCGGCGTTGTCATAATGCTTGCGAGCCTTGTCTCGCGCCGCGACGGGATCGCCGCGCTTGATTGCCTCGACCAGATCCGCCTGCTCCTCGATCGCGGCCGCAGCGAGCTCGGTGGCCTTGGTGTTCTTGACGGCGACGGAACGCAGCTTTTCGGCAATCTGTCCGTCGATCATGACGATGAAGTTGAGCGCGTGCTCGTTGTCCGCCACCTTTGCGATGATGTGGATGAGCTGACGTTCGGCCTCGAAATGCCGCTCGGCGCCGTGCTCGCGATCGCCGATGGCCTGCCGCATCTGTCCGAGAATGGCTTCCATGCGCGCGACGTCGCGTTTGGAGCGAGCCTGCGCGGCGTCCGCGGCGGCCTCGATAACGACGCCGTTGCGCAGGCGCAGCAGCTTCAAGAGCTCCTTGCGCTTCTGGAAGCATGCCGGGCTGATGCGAAATGCCGTCCGTTCTTGCGGCGGCGTGATGAACGCGCCGACGCCGACGCGGCTCTGGACGATGCCGTCGTATTTGAGCTGCGAGATAGCCTCTCTCACGACCGTCCGTGCAACGCCGAACTCGGTCGCCAACGCCTGTTCGGAAGGCAGCCGATCGCCGGGCCGAAGTTCGCCTGCGTGCAGCGCGCTGGTCAGGCTGGCGACAATCTCCTCTGGCAATGAGGGGCCGCGCTCAAGGGATTTGAATTTCACCGGATGGTCCCGCCCAGATTGTGCCGCCGGGATCCGGCTATCGTGATCCCTGCCCGTGAGCAGCCATATCGAAATAAGCCAGGGAATGCAATGAATTAATCAGGTTGTCAGACAGCCTGTGAGCGTGGTAGCCGAGCGGAAAAGCTAGGCGGCGTGAGCGATGCTGGCGCCAGATATTCCCACGGGCATGTCAAAGCAAACGGAAGGCCGGAGATGACGACATTTGAACGCGTTGGCTTTATCGGCCTTGGCGGAATGGGACGTGGGCTGGTGAAGAACCTCGTCGCTAAGGGCGTGGCTGTCACCGCCTACGACCTTAACCCTGCTGCCGTGGCAGTCGCCAAGTCGTCTGGGGCGACCGCTGCGAAAAGTGTTCAGGAAATCCGCGACACCTGCCGCATCGTCATGATCTGCGTCAATGAAGCCGAGGATGTCGAGGCGTTGATGACCTGCGGCGACGGGCTGCTGGCCGGTCCTGCGCTGGGATTCGTCATCGTCGATCACACCACGGGCAGCCCGCAAATGGTGGCGAAGCTCGACCGCATGGTGCGCGCGGCCGGCGGGCGCTATGCGGAAGCGCCGATGACGCGAACGCCAAAACATGCCGACGCCGGTAAGGTCAACGTGCTGTTCGGTGGGGAGGGTGATCTGCTTGAGGACCTCAGGCCCTATTTCGAGCTCTATGCCGAAAACATCTTCCACATCGGTCCGCTGGGCCACGCCATCCGCCTCAAGCTCATTCACAATTACATCGCCTTCGCCAATGTAGCGGCGTGGTGCGAGGGATTTGCGCTCGCTGCGAAAGACGGACTCGATCTTTCTCAATTGATCCGCATCATCTCGGCGGCCGGCGGCAAGAGCGGCATGCTCGATCTCTACGGGCAGGCCACGCTCGAGGGCGACTTCACCCCGCTGATGTCGCTGGCGAACGCGCGCAAGGACGTGCGCTACTACGCGCGCTGGTTGGAGGAGGCGGGGCTGCCCGGGTTCATGGCCGACGCGGTGCACCAGACCTACCGGCAGGCGGCGCTGCTCGGGCATGACGGCGAGTCCTGCACCGCCGTCATCAAGGCGTATGAGGCGGTGACCGGCATCGAGGCGCGGGTAGGGCGGAAAGACCAGCAGCCGGAACAATGATCGGCGGGATATCTGATATCGCAAGATACCGGTTGCTGGTGCCGACGCCATTCTTTAAGCCGGTCCCAAATCCGTAGTCCCGCAAGCGGAGGGAACGAGCCGATGGACGCAAAAATTCGAACCGGTGGACATATTCTGATCGAGCAACTGGCCTTGCACGGCGCCGACACCGTGTTCGGCGTCCCCGGTGAAAGCTTCCTGGCGGCGCTTGACGGCATGTATCAGAGCCAGCGGGTGCGGTTCATCAACGCCCGGCAAGAGGGCGGCGCCGCCATGATGGCGGAAGCCTATGGCAAGCTGACGGGCAAGCCCGGCATCGTGTTTGCCACCCGCGGCCCGGGGGCCACCAACGCGTCTTCCGGCGTCCATGTCGCGTTCCAGGATTCGACGCCGCTGATCCTGCTGCTGGGGCAGGTCGGGCGCGACATGATGGAGCGCGAAGCGTTTCAGGAAATCGACTATCGCCAGATGTTCGGCCCGATGGCGAAGTGGGTCGCCCAGATCGACGACGCGCGGCGGATTCCAGAGTTCATCTCGCGCGCCTTCTTCACCGCGACTTCGGGCCGTCCCGGCCCGGTTGTGCTGGCATTGCCCGAGGATATGCTCACCGACACCGCCGACGTGCCGGATGCGCCGCCCTATCACCCGCTTCCGATCGCACCGGATGACGCTGGTTTGCAAAAATTCCACGCGCTGCTGTCCGCGGCGAAGAAGCCGTTCCTGATCGTCGGCGGCGGCGGATGGAGCGAGCAGGCCCGCCGCGACCTCGAGGCGTTTGCCTCAGCGCATGAGGTGCCGGTCGGCGTTTCGTTCCGCTGCCAGGATTATTTCGACAACCTGCATCCCTGCTATGGCGGCCATGTCGGCATCGGCCTCGATGCCAAGATCGCTGGGCGGATCCGCAGCAGCGATCTGGTGATCGCGCTTGGCGCAAGGCTCGGAGAGGCCACCACGGCCGGCTACACAATGTTCGATATTCCGAAGCCGAAGCAGCCGCTGGTCCACGTCTATCCCGATCCGGAAGAGATCGGCCGCGTTTATTCGCCGACGCTCGGTATGGTCGCGAGCAGCGCATCCTTTGCGGCGGCGATCAAGGGACTGGCACCGAAGCATCAATCGCGCGCCGACTACGTCAAGACTGCGCATGCCGACTATCTTGCCTTTACCGAGCCTACCAAGTCGCCCGGCGATGTGCAGCTCTCGCAGGTCGTGCGCGGTTTGAGCGACCGCTTGCCCCATGACACCATCATCTGTAACGGCGCCGGCAATTATGCCGTCTGGGTGCACCGCTTCTGGCGCTATCGGCAGTATCGCACCGAGCTCGCGCCGACCTCGGGCTCGATGGGCTACGGCCTCCCTGCGGCGGTCGCCGCCAAGCTGCAGCATCCGGAACGAACGGTCATCTGCTTTGCCGGCGACGGCTGCTTCCAGATGACCGGGCTGGAGTTCATGACCGCGGTCGAGAACCGGCTGCCGCTGATCGTGATCGTCTGCAACAACGGCATGTACGGCACGATCCGCATGCATCAGGAGCGGGAATATCCGGGCCGCGTTTCCGGTACCGATCTCGCCAACCCGGATTTTGCCGCGCTGGCGCGCGCCTGCGGCGGCTTCGGCGCCCGCGTCGAGCGGACGGAAGATTTTGCGCGCGCCTTTGATGAAGCCGTGGCAAGCGGACTTCCAGCCATCATCGAGCTCACGATCAGCCCGGAAGCATTGACGCCGGCAGCTTCGCTGAGCGAAACGCGCGCCAAGGCGCTAGCCGCACAGGCCTGATGCCGGCCTTATGTGCGCGTCGGCCGGCGCCGCTTGACGGCGCTGCGCCGGGGCGTTCGCGCCACCCGCGGTCGCAGCCGGCTCATCGTCTGGCGCGGTTTGATCGGCGGCTGCGGTCCGCGCGCCAGCTCCATCAACATGCGCAGCGCTTCCACCACGGAGCGCTGACGCACCGTGGTGCGGCCGATGGCGCCGAAGCGGAACTCGCGGTGCACGATCTTTCCGTCGCGCGAGGCGACCGCGAAATGGACGAGGCCAACCGGCTTGCCCGGCGTGGCGCCGCCCGGGCCTGCGATGCCGGTGATGGATACCGCGAGATCGACGCCGGCCTTTTCCAGCGCGCCGACTGCCATCGCGGTCGCGGTTTCCTTGCTCACGGCGCCGAAGGTTGTGAGTGTCGAAAGCTTGACGCCAAGCATCGCGCGCTTGGCCTCATTGGAATAGGTGACGAAGCCGCGGTCGATCACGTCGGATGAGCCGGGAATGTCGGTGAGCGCGCCGGCGACCAGCCCCCCCGTGCAGGACTCGGCCGTCGCGATCGTCAGCTTGCGCATCCGGCATAGATCGAGCAGCGAGCGGGAGAGGGCGCGCGCGTCGCTGCCGCTCATTTTACTCGCCCCAACCTTTATCGTCCCAGGGGAGGCGGATGGTGGCGCTCGCGGTGGCGGCGATGCCTTCCTCGCGACCGGTGAAGCCAAGCCGTTCGCTGGTCGTCGCCTTCACCGCGACGCGGGAGATATCAAGCCCGGTGATCTCAGCAATGCGGGCCCGCATGACGTCGCGCAGCGGCCCGATCTTGGGACGCTCGCAGATCATCGTGACTTCGAGATTGGCTACGCGGCCGCCGCGCGCCGTGACGCGGTCGACAGCGTACTTCAGGAACTTGTCCGAAGCGGCACCCTTCCATTGCGGATCGCTCGGCGGAAAGTGCGAGCCGATATCGCCATCCGCCAGCGCGCCGAGAATGGCGTCGACCAGGGCATGCAGGCCGACATCGCCGTCGGAATGGGCAAGAAACCCGCGGGTGTGCGGTACGCGGACGCCGCAAAGCATCAAATGATCGCCATCGCCGAAGGCGTGCACGTCATAGCCGGTGCCGGTCCTGATGTCGCCGAGCTGGGCGGCGAGGCGGGCTTCCTCGCGGACGAAATCTTCTGGCGTTGTCAGTTTCATGTTTGCAGGATCGCCTTCAAAGGTCGCCACCGTCAATCCCGCCCATTCCGCGAGTGCCGCATCATCTGTGAAATCGCTGCGGCCCTCGCGCGCGGCGCGGCGGTGGGCATCGAGAATGACATCGAAGCGAAACGCCTGCGGCGTTTGCGCGATCCGCAGTCTCGCACGGTCCGGCGTCGCCTCGACGTTGCCGGCATCACAGACCTGCTTGATCGTGTCGGCAACAGCAACGGTCGGGATGGCGGCGCCGGTCCGGCCGGCAGCATCGATCGCGCGCGAAATCACATCCGGTGTAACGAACGGCCGCGCCGCGTCGTGGATCAGGACGATGTCGGGCTTTTCCGCCGCCAGCGCCTCGAGCCCGGCATGCACCGATGCCTGGCGAGTCGCACCGCCATTGGTTGGCGGCTGATGGCGTAGTCCCGCGACGGCTTCATTGAAGATCGCGGCATCATCGGGATTGACCACCGGTTGCACGGCGAACACGTCCGGATGCTGGCAGAACGCCTGCATGGCCCGGAAGATCACCGTCTGCCCGCCGATCTCGCGATATTGCTTGGGTCCGCCGGCGCCGGCGCGAAGCCCGCGTCCGGCTGCGACGAGGATGGCGGCGGTGCGCTCAGGTCTGGGCATCTGGTCTCAAATACAAAGGAATCGAGGGTTAAGGAGGGTGTCGGCCGCGCCGGCGCACAGCCCTTACCATGCCGAATACCGAAAGCAGAGTGATTCCCGTCACCTGTGGGAAAAGCAGTTTTTGTTGCAGTGCACTTGCACAAATGATAGTTCTGTCTAAAGTGTAGGCAAGAAGCTTGACTGCCCAAGATTTGTGCTCAAAATAGGCGTCGACGGTTGCAATGAAGCCGCCGCCCCAACCATGAGAACGCCGTGACCGGCCCGGAAAGTTCGCGCTCTAAGCCGTTGAAAATAGGCGAAATTGCTGCCGCCAACCGGGTTCTCCTGGCGCCGATGTCCGGCGTCACCGATGCCCCCTTCAGACGCCTGGCTGCCCGCCTCGGCGCCGGATTGGTCGTCTCCGAGATGACCGCCAGCGACGAACTTGTGCACGGCAGGCCAATGTCGCTTCTGCGCTGCGAGAGAGCTGGGATCGGACCGCACGTTGTTCAGCTGGCGGGCTGCGAGGCGCGCTGGATGGCGGAGGGCGCCCGCGTTGCGGAAGCCGGCGGCGCCGACATCATCGACATCAACATGGGCTGTCCGGCGCGTCACGTCACCGGCGGGCAGTCGGGCTCGGCGCTGATGCGCGATCTCGATCATGCGCTCAAGCTGATCGAAGCAACGATTGCTGCGGTCAAGGTTCCGGTGACGTTGAAGATGCGGCTCGGCTGGGACGATCGATCGCTCAACGCGCCCGAACTGGCGCGCCGCGCGGAAAGCGCTGGCGTGCAGATGATCACCGTGCACGGCCGCACGCGCTGCCAGTTCTATAAAGGCGAGGCGAACTGGAATGCGGTGCGCGCGGTCAGGAATGCGGTCTCCGTACCGCTTGTCGTCAACGGCGATATCACCTCGTTCGACAAGGCTGTACAGGCGCTGAAGGCCTCGGGGGCGGACGCCGTGATGATCGGGCGCGGCGCGCAGGGCCAACCCTGGCTGCCCGGACAGATCGCGCGTCGGCTCGAAACCGGTAAGGCCGAGACCGCTCCGGCGCTCGCCGAACAGCTCGCCCATGTGCGCGCCCTCTATGACGAGGTTTGCAGCCATTACGGGCTGCGCATCGGGCTCAAGCACGCCCGCAAGCATCTCGGCTGGGCGCTGGAAACCGCCGCCCAATACAGCCGTACGCCGGCAGAGACGCTGAAGGGCTGGCGGCAGAAGATTCTGACGTCGGAGGACCCACGCCGCGTGCATCGATCGCTGCAGGATGCGTTCGATGATTTCGCATGGAGTGCTGCTGCATGACCTCAGCCGCAGAGCATCGCCGCGCCGTGCCCACCGACAGCGAGGCCATCCTCAACGCGCTGCCCAATCCGGTGTTGCTGGTGGCGCCCGATGGCCGCATCGTTGATGCCAATATCGCCGCCGAATCCTTTTTCGAAATCTCGGCGCAGTTCCTGCGCCGTCAATCCCTCAAGGAGCTGGTACCGTTCGGTAGTCCACTGCTGGCGCTGATCGACCAGGTGCGCGCGAGCGGTTCGCCGGTCAACGAATATAAGGTCGACCTCGGCACGCCCCGTATCGGTGGCGATCGCCAGGTCGATCTTCACGTCGCACCGCTCACCGAACGGCCCGGCCACATCGTCGTGATGCTGCAGGAGCGCACCATCGCCGACAAGATGGACCGGCAGCTCACGCACCGCAGCGCGGCGCGCTCGGTGATCGCGCTGGCTGCGATGCTGGCGCATGAGATCAAGAATCCCTTGTCCGGCATTCGCGGGGCAGCGCAATTGCTGGAGCAGGCGGCATCCTCCGAAGACCGCATGCTGACCCGGCTGATTTGCGACGAAGCCGACCGCATCGTCACGCTGGTCGATCGCATGGAAGTGTTTGGCGACGACCGCCCGGTGGCGCGCGGGCCGGTCAACATCCATTCCGTGCTCGATCACGTCAAACGGCTGGCGCAATCCGGCTTCGCCCGCAACATCCGCTTTATCGAGGAATACGATCCGTCGCTGCCGCCGGTGCTGGCCAATCAGGATCAGCTCATCCAGGTGTTCCTCAACCTCGTCAAGAACGCCGCGGAAGCCGTTGCCGATCTCGGCAGCGATGCGGAGATCCAGCTCACCACCGCCTTCCGTCCCGGTGTCCGCCTGTCGGTGCCGGGCAAGAAATCGCGCGTGTCGCTGCCGCTCGAGTTCTGCGTCAAGGACAATGGTTCCGGCGTGCCGGAAGACTTGCTGCCGAACCTGTTCGATCCCTTCGTGACGACAAAGCAGACCGGCAGCGGGCTCGGGCTCGCGCTGGTCGCCAAGATCGTCGGCGATCACGGCGGCATCATCGAATGCGAATCCCAGCCGCGGAAGACGACGTTCCGCGTGCTGATGCCGATGTTCAATCCAGCCAAACAGTTCGACCAAAGCAACCGCGACGGCGTTCCGGGTACGCTGCCGCCTGCCTCACAGGACGCAAGATGAGGAATAGTGATGCCCGCAGGTAGCATACTCGTTGCCGATGACGACACCGCCATCCGCACGGTTCTGAACCAGGCGCTTTCGCGCGCCGGATACGAAGTGCGCCTGACCGGAAACGCCGCGACGCTGTGGCGCTGGGTCAGCCAGGGCGAGGGCGATCTCGTCATCACCGACGTGGTGATGCCAGACGAGAACGCGTTCGACCTCTTGCCGCGCATCAAGAAGATGCGGCCAAACCTTCCCGTCATCGTCATGAGCGCGCAGAACACCTTCATGACGGCGATCCGCGCCTCGGAGCGTGGCGCTTACGAATACCTGCCGAAACCGTTCGACCTGAAGGAGCTCATCACCATCGTCGGCCGGGCGCTCGCCGAGCCGAAGGAGCGGGTGACGAGTGCGGCCGATGATTCCGAGTTCGACTCGATCCCCCTGGTCGGCCGCTCGCCGGCGATGCAGGAAATCTACCGCGTGCTGGCGCGGCTGATGCAGACGGACCTCACGGTGATGATCTCCGGCGAGTCCGGCACCGGCAAGGAGCTGGTTGCCCGCGCGCTGCATGACTACGGCAAGCGCCGTAACGGCCCGTTCGTCGCGGTCAACATGGCGGCGATCCCGCGCGACCTCATCGAATCCGAATTGTTCGGCCATGAGCGCGGCGCGTTCACCGGCGCCAATACCCGAGCCTCCGGCCGGTTCGAACAGGCCGAGGGCGGGACGTTGTTCCTCGACGAAATCGGCGACATGCCGATGGAGGCGCAGACGCGGCTATTACGCGTGCTGCAGCAGGGAGAATACACCACGGTCGGCGGCCGCACCCCGATCAAGACCGACGTCCGGATCGTGGCCGCCAGCAACAAGGATCTGCGCATCCTGATCCAGCAGGGGCTGTTCCGGGAGGACCTGTTCTTCCGACTCAACGTCGTGCCGCTGCGCCTGCCGCCACTTCGCGAGCGGATCGAGGATCTGCCTGACCTCATCAGGCATTTCTTCTCGCTCGCCGAGAAGGACGGCCTGCCGCCGAAGAAGCTCGACGCGCTGGCGCTGGAGCGCCTCAAGCAGCACCGCTGGCCTGGCAACGTCCGCGAGCTCGAAAACCTCGCGCGCCGGCTGGCCGCGCTCTACCCGCAGGACGTCATCACGGCCTCGGTGATCGATGGCGAATTGGCGCCGCCCGCCGTCACCTCAGGCGGCAACGCGCCGATCGGTGTTGAGAATCTCGGTGGGGCGGTCGAGGCCTACCTGTCCTCACACTTCTCGGGTTTCCCGAACGGCGTGCCGCCGCCGGGACTCTACCACCGCATCCTCAAGGAGATCGAGGTGCCGCTGCTCACCGCAGCGCTGGCAGCCACGCGCGGCAACCAGATTCGCGCCGCCGACCTGCTCGGCCTCAACCGCAATACGCTGCGCAAGAAGATCAGAGACCTCGATATCCAGGTCTATCGGAGCGGCGGGTAGCGAATCATGAACCCATCGGGGACTGGGGGCGCGCACTCATTATTCGCTATGAGTACGCGCCTTGCACGCGCGATGGCTTGGTGAAGCTACCCGATTTCGTGACCTCCCCACCCTGATCAGAAGGGGCGCTGGCAGCGCCGCGGGAACTTGGGCAGGATGGGACCTCGCGGTTGAAACGTTGCTGCACGGTTCTGGCGCAGAAAAGTTTGAGCGTCTTTCCCAAATCCCCCATGCCTTGTCCGATTAAGCTTGCCGATGGCAGCTTCGCAATAAACCGGTGAGGGCCGGATTTCGTGATTCGGCGTTCTGGCAATTTTACCACTTGCTTGAAAATAACGCCCGTAAGCTGTTGATAAAGCGAACATCTTACTGATGCCGCATTTCGGCAACATTGTGATATGAATGCATCAGTCCGCGAACAGGCGGGCCTACGCCCTTCAGCTCACCGATTGCCGGAATGACCACCGCAGAGACGACCTCGGCACCATCATTAGACCCGTCGCTTGCCGAATCCGGAGGAGGGATCCTGCGGAAATGGGTGGCGCCGTTTGCGGTTGCGATCGCGCTGCTGTCGGCGTTTCTGACCTTCATGGTCCTGGCCGGCCTGACACCGATCGAGCCGACCCGGCACGTTGTCTATTCGTTCCTGCTGATCAATGCGGCGACCGTCCTGCTGCTGGTTGGCATCATCGTCCGCGAAGTCTGGCTGGTGATCCAGGCGCGGCGGCGCGGCCGGGCGGCGGCGCGGCTGCACGTCCAGATCGTCGGCCTGTTCTCCGTCATCGCCGTACTCCCGGCGGTCGTGGTTGCCATTGTCGCCAATGTCACCCTCGATCGCGGCCTCGATAGGTTGTTTTCCGGGCCGACGCGCGCCGCGATCGAGAACTCGCTGAACATTGCCCGGGCCTACGTCAATGAGCACGCCTATCTGATCAACAGCGACATCCTCGGGATGGCCAACGACCTCTCGAATGCGCGGCCGCTTTACGACCAGGACCGGCAGTCATTTTTGGAGTTGCTGACCAGCAATGCGGCATCGCGCAATTTGCCCGGCGCGATGCTGATCGACAAGGATCGCAACGTTCTGGTGACGGCGCAAACCGGCATCAACCAGCAATTTGCGACGCCGCCCCAGGAGTTCCTCAACGATGTCAGCGAAACCAAGCCGGAGATCGGGGTCTTTCCGGAAGAAAACTATGTCGCTGCCGTCATTCGCCTGCGCGGCTTTACCGACACTTTCCTTTATGTTGCCCGGCTGCTCGAACCCCGGGTGGTCAGCCAGCTGAAGCAGACGCAGGCAAGCGTTGCCGAATATGCCCAGATCGAGGCGCGCCGGCTCGGCATCCAGGTCACCTTCGCGCTGATGTTTGCAGTGATTGCGCTGACGATCTTGATGGCGTCGGTGCTGATCGGATTGAACTTTGCCAACTGGCTGGTGGCGCCGATCCGCAATCTGATGAGCGCGGCCAATATCGTCTCGACCGGCGATCTGCACGTCCAGGTGCCGGTCCACAAATCCGAGGGCGACCTCGCGCAGCTCGGCGAGACCTTCAACAAGATGACGGCCGAACTGCGCAGCCAGCGCGACGAGCTGGTCAGCGCGTCTGACCTGATCGACAGCCGCCGCCGCTTCATCGAGGCGGTGCTGTCCTCGGCCAGCGCCGGCATCATCGGCGTCGATGCGTCGGGCAGCGTCGGCATTCTGAACCGCTCGGCCGAGAAGCTGATTGGCCACGCCGAATCCGAGACGCTCGACCATCCGCTGTCGGACGTGCTGCCCGAGCTCGACGACATGATGAAGACCGCGCGCGAAGGAGCGCAGCGCCTGGTGCAGGGCCAGATCACGATCATGCGCGACGGCCATGAGCGCAACCTGTCGGTCCGCGTCAGCGCCGAGCAGACCAGCGGCTCGCGCGACAGCTACATCATCACGCTCGACGACATCACCGAGCTGGTCTCGGCGCAGCGAACCTCGGCATGGGGCGACGTGGCGCGGCGCATCGCCCATGAAATCAAGAACCCGCTGACGCCGATCCAGCTCTCCGCGGAACGAATCCGCCGTAAATTCGGCAAGGTCATCATCGAAGACAAGAACATCTTCGAACAATGTACCGAAACCATCGTACGACAGGTCGACGACATCAGAAGGATGGTCGATGAATTCTCCCGCTTCGCGCGGATGCCAAAGCCGGTCATGGAAGGCGAGGACGTCGCCGATACCGTGCGGCAGGCGGTATTTCTCATGAAGGTCGGCCATCCCGATCTCGATATCGAGGCCGATATCAAGCAGGATCCGATGCGCGCGCAGTTCGACCGCCGGCTGATCTCGCAGGCGCTGACCAACATCATCAAGAACGCGACCGAGGCGATCGAGCAGGTGCCGCCGGAAGAACTCGGCAAGGGCCGCATCGACGTCGTCGCCGCCCGCGAAAACGACGACATCGTGATCGACGTGGTCGACAATGGCATCGGACTGCCCAAGGTGAGCCGTGCGCGGCTGCTGGAGCCCTATGTGACGACGCGGGCAAAGGGCACTGGACTCGGGCTCGCCATTGTCGGCCGCGTATTGGAAGACCATGGCGGCCGCATCGAACTCAAGGACGCTTCCGATTTCCGGCCCGGGCAGCGCGGGGCGTGGATGCGGCTGCGCTTCGCCGTCTCCGGCCAGGCGAAGCCGCCGACTGCGGAAGCAGGTCGGCGGGCAAGTGAAACAAAAGGGTCGTCAAGCGAAACCAATGCGGCGGCATCCGCGACCAATGATCAAGCAAAAACCGAAGCCGCGACAGGCAACTGACAAGACAGGTGTAACCCATGGCCAGTGACATTCTGATTGTCGATGACGAAGCCGATATTCGTGACCTCGTTGCGGGCATCCTGGAGGACGAAGGCTTCAATACGCGTACTGCGCGCGACAGCGATTCGGCGCTGGCCGAGATTTCCAGCCGCCGGCCGCATCTGGTGTTTCTCGATATCTGGCTGCAGGGCTCCAAGCTCGACGGGTTGCAATTGCTCGAGCAGGTCAAGAAGGAGCATGCCGACGTTCCCGTGGTGATGATTTCCGGGCACGGCAACATCGAGACCGCCGTCGCTGCGATCAAGCGCGGCGCCTATGACTTCATCGAAAAGCCCTTCAAGTCCGACCGGCTGATCCTAGTGGCGACGCGGGCGCTGGAGAATTCACGCCTCAAGCGCGAAGTGAAGGAGCTGAAACAGCTGGCGCCCACCGCGAGCGTTCTCACCGGACGCTCCGCCTGCATGAATCAGTTGCGCCAGACCATCGACCGCGCGGCGAAGGCCAACAGCCGCATCCTGATCGTCGGCCCGTCCGGCTCGGGGAAGGAACTGGTCGCGCGCACGCTCCACAATGCATCGAGCCGTGCAGAAGGACCGTTCGTCGTCATCAACGCCGCGGCGATCACGCCGGAGCGGATGGAGGTGGAGCTGTTCGGTATCGAACAGACCAACGGCGAGCATCCGCGCAAGCCGGGCGCGCTGGAAGAGGCCCACGGTGGCACGCTGTTCATCGACGAAATCGCTGACATGCCGCGCGAGACCCAGAACAAGATCCTGCGCGTGCTGGTCGACCAGACCTTCCAGCGCTCGGGCGGCACGGCCAAGATCCATGTCGATGTCCGCATCATCTCCTCGACGGCGCGCAACCTGGAGGAAGAGATCGCGGAAGGGCGCTTCCGCGAGGATCTCTACCATCGCCTGTCGGTGGTGCCGATCCGGGTTCCTCCGCTGTCGGAGCGCCGCGAGGACATCCCCGAACTGATCGACTATTTCATGGACCAGATATCGGCGGCGACCGGCCTGCCGAAGCGGCAGATCGGCCAGGACGCGATGGCGGTACTGCAGTCCCATGTCTGGCCCGGCAACGTCCGCCAGCTCCGCAACAATGTCGAACGGGTCATGATTCTGGCCGGTGGCGGGCCTGAAGCGATCATCACCGCCGACATGCTGCCGCAGGATGTCGGGTCGATGGTGCCGGCGATGCCGACCAGCAACAACGGCGAGCACATCATGGGGTTGCCGCTGCGCGAGGCGCGGGAAGTGTTCGAACGTGACTACCTGATCGCGCAGATCAGCCGGTTCTCCGGCAACATCTCGCGCACCGCCGAATTCGTCGGCATGGAGCGTTCGGCACTGCACCGCAAGTTGAAGGCGCTTGGAGTCGGTTGAGGCCCTCAGTGAATCGCTTGTTCGCGAGGTACCGCAATTCGCGCCTCAAATCGCGTCATTGGCGCCGATCCATGCACTTGCTTTGGAATATTTATCTCTTTCGGCAGTTTTGCGGAGAATGGCCACTGGGTTCCGAGCAGGCGGAGCCCGAACCGGCTTGCCTTAGAACCGCGCGTACCTTCTAATCAAACCGCCGAGCCTACCGGAGGGGGATCTCAGGGGAAGCCGGCGAGTCGGGGCAGGCTCCGTGAGAGAGCAACAACCGGCTTAACAACAAGAAACACGAGACGGCGGGACAAAAAACAATGGCGGCAGACCGCGCACAAAACCTACAAGACACCTTCCTTAATCACGTTCGAAAAACAAAAACGCCACTGACGATCTTCCTGGTCAACGGAGTAAAGCTGCAAGGGATTGTTACTTGGTTCGACAACTTCTGCTTGCTGCTTCGGCGCGACGGTCATTCGCAGCTTGTCTATAAGCATGCGATCTCGACCATCATGCCGGGGGCTCCGATCCAGCTGTTCGAAGGCGGCGAGGATGCTCCGGCTTGAGAGTGAACTGATTGGAACCCCTCGACCGTAAAGGGAACGCCGACCGTCCGCGGTCGGCAGAGGGTCAACAAAGCGGGCGGGTGGTCGTCATCGGCCCTTACTTGCGAATGCGCCGTGGCGATGCCGATGCGCAGGCGAACGATTCCGTGCGCGATTTCGAAGCCCGGCTCGATGAAGCCGCCGGGCTCGCGCGGGCCATCGACCTCATGATCGCCGATGCCGTGATCGCGCCGGTCGGCCAGATCCGGCCGGCGACCTATCTCGGCAAGGGCAAGGTCGAGGAGATCACCGGCCTGATCGCGGGCCATGACATCGAGCTGGTGGTGATGGACTGCGCGCTGTCGCCGATCCAGCAGCGCAATCTCGAGAAGGCCTGGAGCACCAAAGTGCTCGACCGCACCGGCCTGATCCTGGAAATCTTCGGCCGCCGCGCCAAGACCAAGGAAGGCGCGCTGCAGGTCGAGCTGGCGCATCTGAACTATCAGCGCAGCCGCCTGGTACGGTCCTGGACGCATCTGGAGCGCCAGCGCGGCGGCTTCGGCTTCATGGGCGGCCCCGGCGAGACCCAGATCGAAGCCGACCGCCGGCTGATCGGCGACCGCATCACGCGGCTGGAGAGCGAGCTGAAGAAGGTGCAGGCGACGCGGCGGCTGCATCGCGCCGGCCGGCAGCGTGTGCCGTACCGCGTGGTGGCGCTGGTCGGTTACACCAATGCCGGCAAGTCGACGCTGTTCAACCGCCTGACGCGCGCCGACGTGCAGGCGGTGGACATGCTGTTTGCGACGCTCGATCCGACCTTACGCGCGCTGAGCCTGCCGCATGGCGGCAAGGCGATGCTGTCGGACACCGTCGGATTCATCTCCAACCTGCCGACGCAGCTCGTCGCCGCATTCCGTGCCACGTTGGAAGAGGTGCTGGAGGCCGACATCATTCTCCACGTCCGCGATATCTCGCATGAGGACGCCGAGGCGCAGGAGCGCGATGTCGATGCCGTGCTGCGCCAGCTTGGAATCGATCCTGACGCCGGCGGACGCATCCTCGAAGTCTGGAACAAGATCGACCGCTTCGATTCCGACGAGCGCGAGAACCTGCGCAACATCGCATCCCGCCGCCCGCCGGAGCGGCCATGTTTTCTGGTCTCCGCCGCCACCGGGGAGGGGATCAACGAGCTATTGACCGCGATCGAGGAGCGGCTGGCCACTACACGCACGACACTCGATCTGTCGATCGATGCCGCCGATGGCGCCGGGATCAGCTGGCTTCATCGCAATGCTGAAGTGCTCGCCAAGGAACTTCACGACGGCCGCTTCGACATGACGGTGCGCGTCGACGAGACCAAGCGCGATATCGTGGTCAATCGCTTCGCGGCCGTGCCGCACGTGGCGTGAATTCAAAGCTCAACGCGCGCGCTTCGCTTCGTTCCAGAGCGCGTCCATCTCTTCGAGGCTAGCGTCGTCGAGCGAGCGTTCCTTCGCCGCGAGCGCACGCTCGATATAGGCGAAACGCCGCTCGAATTTGGCGTTGGTTCCGCGCAATGCCGCCTCCGGATCGGCGCCGACATGGCGTGCCAGATTGACCAGCGCGAACAGCAGGTCGCCGGTCTCTTCCGCCAGCTCCTGCTTGTCATTGCGATCGAGCGCCGCCTCGATCTCGTCGGCCTCCTCGCGGATCTTGCTCAGCACTGCGCGGGGATCGTTCCAGTCGAAGCCGACGGTGGAGGCCTTGCGCTGCAATTCCACGGCGCGGGTGAGCGCCGGCAGTCCCGCCTTGACGCTTGAGAGCAGCGACTGGTGCGAAGTTTCTTCCGGCGGCCGCCGCGCCGCGCGCTCGGCCTTTTCCTCGGCCTTAATGCGCTCCCAGGCGCTCTTGACGCCGGCGGGCGCGATGTTGCCGTCCTTGTCGGCGAACACATGCGGGTGGCGGCGGATCAGCTTCCGCGTGATCGCTTCGACCACGTCGCCGAAAGCAAAAGCGTTCTGCTCTTCCGCCATGCGGGCGTGGTAGACGACCTGCAGCAGGAGATCGCCGAGTTCCTCGCGCAGGTCGTCGAGGTCGCCGCGCGTAATGGCATCGGCGACCTCATAAGCCTCCTCGATGGTATAGGGCGCAATCGTCGCAAAGTCCTGCTCGAGGTCCCATGGGCAACCGGTCACGGGCGTGCGCAGTGCCGCCATGATTTCGATGAGCCGTGAAATATCGCGGGAAGGGGTCATGGATCGTCCGTCGTCGAGGAAGGCCGTCGCTTTATGCCGCAAGCGGCGCGCCGATCCCAGCGGAACGCGCTAAGATCGAGGCAATTTCCACCGATTGGCCTCAAAGCCCGGGAGTGCTATTGGGCCCTCATGACCGATCCATTTTCCTCCGAAACCGCGCTGGTGCTGTTCTCCGGCGGACAGGATTCCACCACCTGCCTCGCCTGGGCTCTGCAGCGCTTTGCCCGTGTCGAAACGCTAGGCTTCGCCTACGGCCAACGCCATGCGATCGAGCTTGACTGCCGCGAACGACTGCTTTCGGGCATCACATCGCTGCGGCCGGATTGGGCGGCAAAAATCGGCGAGAGCCATACTTTGGAAATTCCGACACTGGCAGAAATTTCCGACACCGCGCTGACGCGCGATGTCGAGATCAGGATGGGCGAGGACGGCTTGCCCAATACGTTCGTCCCCGGCCGCAACCTGGTGTTCCTCACCTTCGCCGCGGCGCTGGCCTACCGGCGCGGCATCCGCCACATCGTCGGCGGCATGTGCGAGACGGACTATTCCGGCTATCCGGATTGCCGCGACGAGACGATCAAGGCGCTGCAGTCCGCGCTCAATCTCGGCATGGCGAAGAATTTTGAGCTGCATACGCCGCTGATGTGGCTCGACAAGGCCGCCACCTGGAAGCTCGCACATGACCTCGGCGGGACAGGGCTGGTCGATCTGATCCGCGAGTACTCCCACACGTGCTATCTTGGCGAACGGGGCGCGCGGCACGATTGGGGCTATGGCTGCGGCGAATGCCCGGCCTGCGCGTTGCGGGCCAAGGGCTGGCGCGAATATGCGGCAAAGTGAGAGGGGGGCCGTTCCATCGTCTGCCGGCCGTATTCCGGAGGCCGGGTTCTGAACCAAATCGATAGGGTTTGAACTAAGTGGTTAAGACGGGGAAAATACGGGTTTCGTATATCTTTGCGTAACGTCGATCGACGCGAACGTGACAGGAATGATGATAGATCGGCCAGCCCGCGACCAGCTTTCCCGAAACATCAGGCTTCTCGTTTCAGGAAAGATCAGCAGCGACCAATTCGAGGATAGCATCCCCGAGACCAGCGATGCTGCGATCATGGCGTTCGCGGGCATGACCTGGCTGCTCTACAGTGACGTGTCCGGCCACCGGCTGGTCGGACGTTACGCGGAGTCGAGAACGCGCCGGGAAGTGCTGCGCTGGGTCCTGTTCCTCGACAGCGATTTTCAATACAACTGGCCAAAGATGTACCTGCCCGGAGTGCAGCCATTTCGGCGGGTTCGGCCGGCGCTATTGAGGTGGCTGAGCTGGCCCAATGCGATCTCTCCTGAACATGCAGCCGAGTTTCTGGCGGCCGGCGATCGTCTCGCATGGCCGTTCATTTCCCGGTCGGAGTTCAAGCACGCTTTGAGGGATCCCAGGCGGTTAGCTGGAAACTCTAGTCGAAGACCATTGGAAGCCGGTGTTTCGCCGTGATCGCGCGAGGCAACGGAACATATCGTTTGGGTTAACCAAAATCCCCGGGCGTCAGCTCGATCGGTGCACCATGCGGGGTGCGTTCCGCGGCGTGATCCCAGGCATCGCGGTAGCGATGAAGTAGATCCGACGTCGCAACGCCCTTGGCGGCGACCAGTGTCTCCAATGTTGCGAGCCAATGCTGATAATAGGTTTCGCCCGTATCAGGGTCGCCGGCCGCTTGCGCCCGCTTGATCTGCGCCCCCAGCGTCTCCGCCCATTCCTTCCAGGTGAACACGCCGGCCTCATGCAGCGCCAGCGCCATGGCGAAAGCGCGGGCTTCCCACGGCTCGCGAAACACCGGGCCGTCCTCGTCACGGGGGACGCCGGGAACAGCGACGGCCGCCCGCATCGCCTGCTGCGGGGTCAGGCCCATCACACGCGCTCCAGATAGGATTCCCAGGCGTCGACGGAGACGCTCAGCGTCGGGTGGGTGTCCTTGCCCCACAACTCCGGCCCGTCGAACCGTACCGTGTAAAGCCATTGCGGGTCCTCCCCCTTGCCGAGCGAGTTGGTGTCGGGGAAGACGTGGCAGCCGTGATTGAGCTCGACGGTGCCGAGATGGCCGCGAACATATTGCGGCAGCCGCGTATGCGTTATCGGGTGGATGTCCTTCATCCGCACGGTCTCGCCGATCGCAAACAGCGCCGGCGCCTTCGGCGCGCGTTCGGTCGGGCCGCCGCGCCTGATCGCCGGCGTGACCTCATTGGGCGCGATCGGCTTGATGCCGGGCTTGGGAGGGGAGAGCACCTTGCCGGCTTGGATCTCCTCGCGCGTCACCAGCCCGCGCTCGATCATCAGCGTTTCGAGGCCTGCCAGCCAGATCTGAAAATAGCTTTTGCTGAGGTAATCCTCGGGCGGCCGGTTCTCGCGCGCAAACCGCGACATGTCGATATTCCAGCCGCCCGGGCGCGCCATCGCGACCGTCAGCGCAAAGGCGCGGCGTTCCCAATCGCCATGAAACACCGGCTCGTTCGGTTCAGGTACGACCGGGCCGAAACCCTTGGCGCCGCCCATGTCATGCGCGCCGTCCATCACGCAATCTCGCCAGGTTGTTTCGGCAGGCCGGTGCCGATCATGCTGTCACGGGTGACGAGTTCGGCGAGCTGTTGTTCGCTCCAGCCCTCGGTGCCCGCAGGCCGCATCGGCAGCACGAGGTAGCGGATTTCGGCGGTGGAGTCCCAGACCCGGATTTTGGTCGTCTCCGGCAGCGTCACGCCGAAATCCTTCAGGACACCGCGTGGATCGGAGACAGCGCGGGAGCGGTAGGGCGCAGATTTGTACCAGACCGGCGGCAGCCCGAGCACCGGATGCGGGTAGCAGGAGCACAGCGTGCACACGACCATGTTGTGCTGCTCGGGGGTGTTCTCCACCACCACCATGTGCTCGCCCTGGCGGCCGGAATAGTCGAGTTCGGCGATCGCAGCCGACGCATTCTTCATCAGCCGCGCATGATAGGCCGGATCGCTCCAGGCCTTGGCCACCACGCGGATGCCGTTGCGCGGGCCGATCTTCGTCTCGTAGAGATCGATCAGCAGGTCGAGCGCGGCGGGATCAACATAGCCCTTCTCGGTCAGGATCGACTCCAGCGCGCGTACGCGCAGCTCGGTCTCCGACAATTCGGAATGGTCGTGATCGTGGTGGTGATGGTGGCCGTGGTGGTCGTGATCGTGGTCGCTCATGGGGTGAGGATAGGCGCAAAATCCGGGCTATGTCGAGGCGGGGACTCTGCTAGCATTTGCCCGATGGGGATCGGGGCAGGGCATATCGCGGCAGCCATTGCGGCAGGCATTGTGGCCTGGCTTCCGGGAGGAGCGGCGTGGGCCGCGAATGGCGCCTATGCCGTCGACGCGGCCGATATCGGCGAGGCTGGTTCGTGCAAGCTCGAGAGCTGGCTATCGGCGGCCTCCAACACCGATTTTTCGGCGGTCGCCAATCCGTCCTGCGTGGTCAATCCGTTCCAGCCGGTCGAGCTGAGCATGCTCACCAACCGCGCGCGCAGCGACGGCGAGTGGAGCATGACGCTCCAGCCGAAGGCGAAGATGAACATCGCACCGACGGGTGTCGGCAGGCTCGGCTATTCCATTTACGCCGGCGGCTCGTTCGACGCACTCACCGGGGAGAACCTCACAGCCTTCGCCGTGGCGCCGGCGACCTTCCGGCTCAGCGAAAACACGCGCCTCAATCTCAACGGCGGCTGGCTGTGGGATCGCAGCGTCGGCCGTCATTACCTACTTTATGGGATCGGGTTCGACTGGAAGTTCACGGAGACGCTGCAGTGGACCATCGAGGCGTTCGGGCAGGCGGGCCATTCGGATACGCCAAGCGTCGTGCAGCCGCGGTTCCAGACCGGTCTGCGCTACCGGCCCAACGAGATTTTCTCGGTCGACCTGATCTATGGCCGCAACATCACGGGCGAAAACGCCAACTGGATCACGCTCGGCACCACGATCCGCTTTCCGGTACCCGGCGGCAGGCCGGATCACCATCGTACGGGACATCTGTAAGGGGGGGCCGACCGGTTGCTGACGACACCTGCCACCTCCCCAAGGGATTCTTTTGGGGATTTTTGGGCTAAGGTTTTTGAAGAACCTGAGGGAAGGGAGGCAATGCGTTGGCTGAGTTCGTCAAAATCGAAAAAGGCCTGGGACCGGATGGCCGGATCGCCGTCGTACGTTTCGATCGCGGCGACGGCATCAACGCGCTATCGCCTGACGCGATGCGCCAGCTTACGGACGCCGCGCGCAGCTTTGAGGACGATGGCGAAACTTCGGTCGTCGTGCTCACCGGCGGCGCCACTTCGTTCAGCGCTGGTTTCGATTTGAAAGATCCGGAAGGAAGCTCCCGCAAGTCCATGGATCTAGGCGCCTTGCGCCGCCACCTGAAGCTCGGACCGCGGCTGACGCGGGCCTGGCAGGACATGGAGCAGGTCACGATCGGCGCCATCGAAGGCTTTTGCGTCGGCGGCGGTGTGGCGCTGGCAGTCGCGCTGGATTTCCGTGTCATGGCCCGTGACGCCCATATGCGCGTGCCCGAGATCGGGCTCGGCATGAACATGAGCTGGCAGAGCGTGCCGCGGATGCTGCATTTGATGGGCCCGGCGCGCACCAAGCAGGCTGTGATCCTGGCTGACCAGCGCATCTCGGCCAACGAGGCTTACGAATGGCGGCTGGTCGAGGAGGTGGCTGATCCGGGGAAGACGTTCGATGCCGCGATGGCGCTCGCTGCCAAGGTCGCTGCCCAGCCGCCGCTATCGGTCGCCATGACCAAGCTGACCGTCAACCGCCTCGCGCACGCGCTTGACGACCTCGCCAGCCATATGGACCTCGACCAATTCGCGCTGGCGAGCATGACCGAGGATCACAAGGAAGGCGTGGCAGCCTTCCTGGAGCGCCGCAAACCCCGGTTCAGGGGCAGGTAGCACTCAGGCCTGGTCTGCCGAGCAGCAAGGGCAAACGCCATCGGCAGCCTCGGCAAGCTGGCGCGCAATTTCAGCCAGCAGCAGTTCATGATCCCAGCCCGTGCCATCGTGCTTCACCAGGTTCCGGGCGCGATAGAACGCGTGGGTTTCCGCCGCGTCATCGCCGACCCGGACCGTGACGTTGGCGTGGAACGGGCAAATTGTGGTGGCGCGTGTCGTCAATAACGCGGCGCGAACTGCAGCTTCCAGATTGTCGGCTTCTGCAGCGATGGACATCCTCGACGAGCCTTTCTGGCGGTGACGTTGATTTCTACGACGTTTGTCCGGCGATCGGGTTGAGCGAGATCAAGCCTGAACTGAGACGCGATTGATGGGCCACTCCGGCAAAGCAGGATTTGCTCGCCAGAGATCAGCGGAGAAGGTCGGCGAGACAGGCGCACCTGATCACCTCCACGGAAATACCCGTAATTCGCATAAGGTATATTATGGAATATCTATATGTACAATTAGATCATATATTTAGCTGGTTCTTCTCGCACGCCAAGCCAGCTTTGCGGCTTTCCAGGCGCTGGGTTCGACCCGGGCAATCCTGATCCGCCAAAGCCTGTGTTGCCGTCGCCTGCGGACGCTGCAATAAGCGCGACATCGCTGATGACTCAGCTATCGGGTCGTCGCAATAACAAGAACCCTCAAGGGAGAACTGGAATGAGTTTTTCACGACGCACGCTTCTCAAGGTCTCCGCTGCGTCAGCGGTGTTGGGCGGCATTGGCGCGCCATCGGTGGCCCGGGCCCAGACCGCGGAATTTACCTACAAGTACGCCAATAACCTGCCTGACGGCCATCCCATGAACGCCCGCGCCAAGGAGATGGCGGCGGCGATCAAGGCCGAGACCAATGGCCGGTTCGACCTGCAGATCTTCCCGAACAATCAGCTTGGTTCCGATACCGACATGCTGAGCCAGATCAGGTCCGGCGGCGTCGAGTTTTTCACGCTCTCAGGCCTCATCCTGGCGACCCTGGTGCCGGCGGCATCGATCAGCGGCATCGGTTTTGCGTTTCCGGACTACGACACGGTCTGGAAAGCCATGGACGGGGGCCTGGGTGCCCATATCCGTGCCGAGATCGTCAAGGCGAACCTCGTGGTGATGGAGAAGATCTGGGACAACGGCTTCCGTCAGACCACGTCGTCGACCAAGCCGATCAACGGCCCGGAGGACCTCAAGGGCTTCAAGATCCGCGTGCCGGTCTCGCCGCTCTGGACCTCCATGTTCAAAGCGTTCGATGCGGCGCCCGCCTCAATTAATTTCAGCGAAGTTTACTCCGCACTGCAGACCAAGATCGTCGAGGGACAGGAAAATCCGCTGGCGATCATCTCGACGGCGAAGCTGTATGAAGTCCAGAAATTCTGTTCGCTGACCAATCATATGTGGGACGGCTTCTGGTTCCTGGCGAACCGCCGCGCCTGGGAAAAGCTGCCTGAGGACGTCAGGACCATCGTCGCCAAGAATATTAATGCGGCGGCCGTCAAGGAGCGCGAGGACGTTGCCAAGCTGAACGCCGGGCTGCAGCAGGAACTGGCCGGCAAAGGCCTGACCTTCAACCAGCCCAATGTCACGCCGTTCCGCGACAAGCTGCGTTCCGCCGGCTTCTACGCCGAATGGAAGGGCAAATACGGCGACCAGGCCTGGGAGCTGCTCGAAAAGTCCGTCGGCAAGCTGTCGTAGTACCATCTGAGGGGCCGAGATGGCTCACGCCGAACTGAGTGAGGGCGTTGGCGGAGAGGTGGGGCAGCCCCCTCGCCGCCATCACCTATTGGCGTCGGTCGAGCATGCCTTGGGCATGCTGGTCGAGATACCGGCGGCGCTGCTCGTCGTCGCCGAAATCGTCATCCTGTTTGCCGGCGTGGTGGCGCGCTATGCGCTGCACCAGCCGTTGATTTGGTCGGACGAGCTGGCCTCGATCCTGTTCCTGTGGCTTGCCATGCTGGGCGCCGCGGTGGCTTTCCGGCGCGCCGAGCACATGCGGATGACGGCGGTGGTGGCGAGCGCTAGGCCGGCGATGCGCGCCTATCTCGATTTCATCGCCACGGCGGCTGCGCTGGCCTTCCTGATCCTGATCGCATGGCCGGCCTACGAATACGCGTACGAGGAAAGCTACATCACGACGCCGGCGCTGCAGATCAGCAATATCTGGCGCGCGGCGGCGCTGCCGGTCGGCATCGCCCTGATGGCGTTGTTTGCGTTCCTGCGGCTGGCACGTTCGGGCAATACAAGGACGATGCTGGGCGCGGTTTTGTCGGTCGCGCTCATCATCGGGGTATTCTGGCTGCTGCGCGGCTCGCTGAAGCCGCTCGGCAATCTCAACCTGATCATTTTCTTTGTCGGCGTCGCAGGCTTGTGCGTGTTCGCCGGCGTGCCGATCGCATTCGGCTTCGGGCTTGCGACCTATGGCTATCTGGCGCTGACGACGGGCACGCCGCTGATGGTGCTGGTCGGCCGCATGGACGAGGGCATGAGCCACCTCATTTTGCTGTCGGTGCCCCTCTTCGTCTTCCTCGGTCTCCTGATCGAGATGACCGGCATGGCGCGCGCCATGGTGGCCTTCCTGGCAAGCCTGTTGGGGCATGTGCGCGGCGGTTTGCATTACGTGCTGGTTGGCGCGATGTATCTGGTCTCGGGCATCTCGGGCTCCAAGGCCGCCGATATGGCCGCCGTCGCGCCGGTGCTGTTTCCGGAAATGAAGGCAAGGGGCGCCAAGCCGGGCGATCTGGTCGCCCTGCTCTCGGCCACCGGCGCGCAGACCGAGACCATACCGCCGAGCCTGGTGCTGATCACGATCGGCTCGGTCACCGGCGTTTCGATCGCCGCGCTGTTCACCGGCGGCCTGCTGCCGGGGCTGGTGCTGGCGATCACGCTGTCGGCCTTGGTGTGGTGGCGCTACCGGAACGAGGACCTCAGGCACGTCACGCGGGCGAGCGCGACTGAGATCGCCCGGGCGTTTGCGATCGCCCTTCCCGCCATCGCCCTGCCGTTCGTCATCCGCTATGCCGTGGTCGAAGGCATCGCGACCGCGACCGAGGTCTCGACCATTGGTATCGTCTACGCCTTCATCGTCGGCTACCTGATCTACGGCCTGTTGATCTACCGCAATTTCGACTGGCGGCGGATCGTGCCAATGCTGGTCGAGACCGCGTGCCTGTCCGGCGCGATCCTGCTGATCATCGGCTGCGCCACCGGCATGGCCTGGGGCCTGACGCAATCAGGCTTTTCGCGGACGCTGGCGGCCGCCATGACCGGCCTGCCCGGTGGCTCGGCGACCTTCATCGCGGTTTCCATCGTGGCCTTCGTGATCCTCGGCAGCGTGCTCGAGGGCATACCGGCGATCGTGCTGTTCGGGCCACTGTTGTTTCCGATCGCCCGCGCGGTCGGCGTCCACGAGGTCCACTACGCAATGATCGTTATTCTCGCGATGGGTATCGGGCTATTCGCGCCGCCCTTCGGAGTAGGCTATTATGCGGCTTGCGCCATCGGACGCGTCGACCCGGCCGAGGGCATCCGGCCGATCTGGGGCTACCTGCTGGCGCTGATGGTCGGCCTGATCATCGTGGCGATCTTCCCGTGGATCTCCATCGGGTTCTTGTAGAGTAAGACTTATTGAATGGGACACAGCCGATGAGCGCAGCCCAGAACCAGTATTCCATCGGATTGGACAAGACGCCGGCGAACTATGTGCCACTGACGCCGCTGAGCTTTCTCGCGCGCAGCGCCGCCGTTTACCCCGATCACGTCAGCACCGTCTATGAAGGCCGCAGTTTTACTTGGGCCGAAACCTATGAACGCTGCCGGCGTTTTGCGTCATGGCTCGCAGGTCGTGGCATCGGGACCGGCGATACGGTCGCGGCGATGCTGCCGAACGTCCCGGCCATGAACGAAGTGCATTTTGCCGTGCCGATGGCGGGCGCCGTCCTGAACGCGCTCAACATCCGGCTTGATGCGCCGTCGATCGCCTTCCAGCTCGATCATGGCGGCGCGAAAATCATCCTGGTCGATCCGGAATTTGCGGGCGTGATCGCTGAAGCGCTGACCTTGATGAAGGGCCCAAAACCTTTCGTCGTCGATGTCGACGACGCCGCATTTGCCGGCGGCAAACGGATCGGCGAAATCGAATACGAGGCGGCGGTCGCGGCGGGCGATCCGGCCTTCGTCGCACGACTTCCCGGAGACGAATGGGACGCGATCGCACTGAGCTATACGTCGGGTACCACGGGAAATCCGAAGGGCGTCGTGACCCATCACCGCGGCGCCTATCTCAACGCCGTCAGCAATATTCTGGCCGGTAATCTCGGCCAGCATCCGGTCTATCTGTGGACGCTGCCGATGTTTCACTGCAACGGCTGGTGCTTTCCGTGGACCGTCGCTGCCGCCGCCGGCATCAATGTCTGTCTGCGCAAGGTCGACCCGGCCAAGATCTTCGAGCTGATCCCCAAGCACGGCGTCACCCACATGTGCGGCGCGCCGATCGTCTACAATACGCTGATCAACGCGCCGGGCGCGCACAAGGGCAAGGCTGCCCGTCCCGTGGTCGGATTGATCGCGGGCGCAGCTCCGCCGGTCGCCGTGCTCGAAGGCGCCGAAAGCATCGGCATCAAGCTGACGCATGTCTATGGGCTGACCGAAGTCTACGGCCCGGCCTCCGTCTGCGCCGAGCAACCGGGCTGGGACGATCTGCCTGCCGACCAGCGCGCCCAGATGAAGCGCCGGCAAGGCGTGCCCTACCCGCTGGAAGAAGCGGTCACCGTGCTCGATCCCGAGACGATGCAGGAGGTGCCGCGAGATGGCGAAACCATCGGCGAGGTGATGTTCCGCGGCAATATCGTGATGAAGGGCTATCTGAAGAACGAGAAGGCGACCCAGGAAGCCTTCGCCGGCGGCTGGTTTCACACCGGCGATCTCGGCGTGCTCGACGAGCACGGCTACGTCATCATCAAGGACCGCTCCAAGGACATCATCATATCAGGCGGCGAGAACATCTCCTCCGTCGAGGTCGAGGACATCCTCTACAAGCATCCGGCCGTGCTGTTCGCCGCCGTGGTCGCAAAACCCGATTCCAAATGGGGCGAAGTACCCTGCGCCTTCGTCGAGTTGAAGGAAGGCGTTAAGGCGACGGAGGCCGAGATCATCGCCTTCTGCCGCACCCACATGTCCGGCTTCAAGACGCCGAAGGCCGTCGTGTTCGGCCCGATCCCGAAGACGTCCACCGGCAAGATCCAGAAATTCATGCTGCGCAACCAAGTGGAATCGGCGAAGGCGATATCGGCTTAGTTCGCCTACCGTCGTCATTGCGAGGAGCGCTAGCGACGAAGCAATCCATCTCTCCTCTTGCGCCGGTCGCCCGATGAATTGCTTCGCGGAGCCTGTCATCGGGCGCGCATTCGCGCGACCCGTTGGCTCGCAATGAAACCTGGCTTTGCCCCTGCGACAGCTAGGTCTGCTCGCTTCCGACCGGCGGATAATACTGCGGCGCTTCGGTTCGCTCGTGCATTCCGTAGTCGCGCATCACTTCGAGGACGCGAAAATACTGGACTGTCGGATCGGCAAACAGGCGTGGCCCGAATTCGACACCGGCGCGGTCGTCCGGCAGGTCGACCAGATGTGCAAAATGCTCATCGCGATAGACGCTCGCAAAAGTATCGCGGCGCCATCCGGTCTCGACCGGTAACGTGGCGTGCTTCGATTCAGCGATGAGAATGTAGGTCGGCTTGCGCCTTGCCGGATCGTTGTAGGGTGTGCGCCGCTCGGGCTGCCAGACCGGCTGTCCCGGCTTTTGCTCGTGGATGACCTGGGCGACGCGGATGCGGTAGTCCGAAAACACGCGCGCGCGGCCGATGGTCTGGACATCATGATGCCGTGCATGCGCACGCCAGGCCGTCAGCGCCGCCTCGTCCTGCCAGATCTGATAGGAAAGCAGCAGGTTCTCCCGAGAGAGACTTCGAAAGCGGTCGATGAACAGGCAGCCGCCCATCGCCTCGAGGTCGGGTTTCAGCGAGGCCGCAAGGTCGAGGTATTGGTTGCGGTGCCCGGGCTTTGTCTGGACTTCAAAGAACAGGCCAATCATCGACATTCCTCCGCGGCATGCGATCGGGTGTGCGATGCGCGACTAATTTCTCAGGGCCAGCCTGGTTCCCTCATAGGCCGGTACGAGGACCGGCGAAAGGCCCTGCCGCGGTGTCTTTTAGTCTAGAATGAGTTGTGAGAACCGGCGTCGACCACGCGCCTCCCTTCCCTAGCCAAGCTCCAGCCGCATCCCGTCATAGGCGGGGATCACGCCAGCTGGCAGGCTCTGCCGCAGCACCTCGTAATCGAGGTCGGAGTGCATGTTGGTGATGACGGCGTGCTTCGGCTTGAAGCGCTCGATCCATGACAGCGCATCGTTGACGCTGAAATGGCTGGGATGGCCGGCATAACGCAGTCCGTCGACGATCCAGAGGTCGAGGTTTTCCAGCGCCGGCCAGCTCTCCTCGGGAATGTCGTGGAGATCAGGCGTATAGGCGGCGTTACCCACGCGGAATCCCAGCGCGGGAATCCTGCCGTGCTGAACCAGGAAGGCGGATAGCTTGACCGGGCCGCCCTTCCCTTCGGTGGTGTGACTCTCACCCGCCTCGATCGAGTGGCGCGTCAGGATCGGCGGGTAGTCACTGCCTTCGGGCGAGATGAAGCAATAGGAGAAGCGCGCCATGATGTCTTTGGCGGTCGACTGGTTGAAGTAGACCGGAATCCGCCGGCGCTGGTGCAGCACGACCGAGCGAAGGTCGTCGATGCCGTGGGTCTGGTCGGCGTGCTCATGCGTCAGGAACACCGCGTCGATATGGTCGACCTCGGCGTCGATCAACTGCTCGCGCAGATCTGGCGAAGTGTCGATCACGATCCGTGTTGTGCCGTGCGCGCCCGTGCGCTCCACCAGCAGCGAGCAGCGGCGGCGACGGTTTTTCGGGTTGTTGGGATCGCAGGCACCCCAGCCGAGCGCCGGGCGCGGCACGCCGGCCGAGGAGCCGCAGCCGAGAATCGTCAGCGTCACCGTCATGCGATCGCCTTCGGCGCAGGGACTTTCGAGAACAGGCGGAAGAAGTTCTCGGTCGTCTGCCGCGATATCTCCTCCAGCGAAACACCGCGCGTTTCCGCCAGCACCTTTGCGACTTCGACCACGTAGGACGGCTCGTTGCGCTTGCCGCGAAACTTGCCGGGCGCCAGATACGGCGCATCGGTTTCGACCATGATGCGGTCGGCCGGCAGCTCGGCGGCGAGCGCGCGCAGCGCCTCGGATTTCTTGAAGGTCAAAATGCCCGTGAACGAGATCGACAGGCCGAGATCGATCGCCTTCATCGCCAGTTCGCGACCGCCGGTGTAGCAATGCAGCACCGCGCGGAACGGCCCTTTGGCGACTTCGTCTTCGAGAATGCGGCCGCAATCCGCGTCGGCTTCGCGGGTGTGGATCACCAGGGGCAGCCCGGTTTCGCGCGCCGCCGCGATGTGGGCCCGAAAGCCGCGCTCCTGCGCCTCGCGCGAGCCGTGCTGGTAGAAATAGTCCAGCCCCGCCTCGCCGAGCGCCACGACCTTCGGATGCTTGGCCAGCTCGATCAACTCGCCGGCGGCAATGCCGTCTTCCTCATCGGCATGATGCGGATGGGTCCCGACCGAGCAATAGACGCTCGGAAACCGCTCGGCGATCGCGAGCAGGCCGCCGAGCCGCCTCACCCGGGTCGAGATGGTGACCATGCGGCCAATGCCCGCGGCTTCCGCGCGCGCGACGAGCGCGTCGAGATCCTCGGCAAAATCCGGAAAGTCGAGATGGCAATGGCTGTCGACGAGCATGGCTTGCAAACGGCTCAATCCGCCTTTGGTTCGACGTAACGCGGAAATACACCGACCGGCGGCGGCAAGGTCACGCCGGCCGTGATCCGAGTGGCGAGCGCCTTGAAATCCCGCGCCTCCAGCGGAACGCCGAGACTATCGAGCAGCTTGCTTGAGGCTTCCGGCATCACCGGCTGCGTCAGGATCGCAACCTGGCGCACGACTTCCGCGGTCACGTAGAGCACCGTTTTCTGCCTTGCCGGATCGGTCTTGGCCAGCGCCCACGGCGCCTCGCCCGCGAAATAGCGGTCGGCCTCCGCGATCACGGACCACACCACGTTCAGCCATTGATGGATCTGCTGGCTGGCCATCGCCGTCTGCGACGCCCCCAGCATGGCATCTGCTTCCGCCAGAATCTCCTTGTCGTTGTCAGTGAACTCGCCGGGCTCCGGCAGCACGCCGCCCAGTTGTTTGGCGATCATCGAGAGCGAGCGCTGCGCCAGGTTGCCGAGGCCGTTGGCAAGATCGGCGTTGATGCGCGCGACAATGGCTTCATGGTTGTAGTTGCCGTCCTGTCCGAACGGCACCTCGCGCAGGAAGAAATAGCGCACCTGGTCGACGCCGTACTGATCGGCCAGATTGAAGGGATCGACGACGTTGCCGACCGACTTCGACATCTTCTCACCCCTGTTGAACAGGAAGCCGTGCGCATAGACGCGCTTCTGCACGGGAATGCCTGCCGACATCAGGAATGCCGGCCAGTACACGGCATGGAAGCGGATGATGTCCTTGCCGATGATATGCACGTCCGCCGGCCAGTAGCGCCAGTTCGGATCGCTTTCGTCGGGGAAGCCGACGCCGGTGATGTAGTTGGTCAGCGCATCGACCCAGACATACATCACATGCTCGGCATCATGAGGCACCTTCACGCCCCAGTCGAACGTCGTGCGCGAAATCGACAGATCTTTCAGCCCGCCTTTGACGAAGCTGATGACCTCGTTGCGCCGCGAGTCCGGGCCGATGAAATCCGGCTGGCTCTCATAAAGCTTCAACAGGCGGTCCTGATAGGCCGACAGGCGGAAGAAGTAGCTCTTCTCCTCGACCCACTCGACCGGCGTGCCCTGCGGGCCACGGCGCACTTCGTCCTCGCCGAGGACCGTTTCCTCCTCGGCGTAATAGGCCTCGTCGCGCACCGAATACCAGCCGGAATAGGTGTCGATATAGATGTCGCCATTCTGCTGCATCCGATTCCACACCGCCTGGACCGAGCGATGATGGTCGGGCTCGGTGGTGCGGATGAAGCGGTCGAACGATACGTTGAGACGCTGGTCCATCTCCCTGAAGCGGCCGGCATTCCGCTCGGCGAGTTCAGCAACGCCAAGTCCCTCGCCCTCGGCCGTCTGCACCATCTTCAGACCATGCTCGTCGGTGCCGGTCAGGAAAAACACGTCCTTGCCGTTGAGCCGCTGAAAGCGTGCCAGCGCGTCGGTTGCGATCGCCTCATAGGCGTGACCGATATGCGGGAGGCCATTCGGGTAGGCGATCGCGGTGGTGATGAAATAGGTGTTGCGCTCGGCCGCAACCGTTGGCGCAGCCGCCGGAGCCTCTGCTGCGCGTGGCGGAGCAGCCTTCTTGGGAGGTTTTGCGGCGGGCGTCGCCTGCACCTCGGGCTTCACTTCAGGCGCCAAAA
This sequence comes from Bradyrhizobium sp. CB3481, assembly GCF_029714305.1. Classification (NCBI taxonomy): domain Bacteria; kingdom Pseudomonadati; phylum Pseudomonadota; class Alphaproteobacteria; order Hyphomicrobiales; family Nitrobacteraceae; genus Bradyrhizobium; species Bradyrhizobium sp. CB3481. The sequence continues at coordinate 4,208,796 of NZ_CP121647.1, read as the reverse complement.
CGCGCTTCTTCGCTGCGGCTTTCTTGGCGGGTTTTTCAGCGGGCGTCTTGTTGGTTGACGTTTCGGCGGCTTTCCTGGCCGCCTTCTTGGCGACTTTCTTCGCTGCCTTCTTCGGCGCTTTGTTCGCAACTTTACCGGCAGCCTTCTTGGGCGCCTTGCCGCCCTTCTTCGCGACGCGCTTGCTCTTGGTGGCCTTGGCCGCCCGCTTCTTCGCTGCAGCCTTCTTGGAGGCGCGCGGTGGCGGCGACTTGCGAACCTTCTTCGCCTTGCGCTTTTTCGAAGCTTTTTTTCCAGCCTTCGCCACCACGAATTCCTTTTATTTCAAAAACTGTCGGGATTGTTGTCGGACGGTGCGTTACCGCGTTGCTTCCGCGAGCATTCCGAACACCGAGAAAACCAGCGGTTTTCGCTCCAGATTGTAGGATTCGGTGTCACGCGCGGCGCGGACGATCTTTTCCCACACCTCCGCCAGCCGTGCAAGGCGGGGCAGATTCGCGTTGGCGTCGCCCGCGCGCAGCTTTTCGCCGATCCAGCGATCGACGCCGTCGATGAAGGCCGCCAGCGCCACCCGGTCGCTGGTCCCGAGTGCTTCGCCCAGCGCATGCAATTCGCGTGGATCGACCTGCGGCAGCGTCGCCAGCAGCGCCGCCGTCCGTTGCTGCAGCTTCAGCGCGTCGCCGCCGAGCAGCGTCAGCGCGCGGGATACACTGCCTTCTGCGGCATCGGCGGCCTCCGAGAGCGCTGCATCCCCGGGCGCGATGTCGGCGGCGCTTGCTGCCGCGCGCATGACGTCATCAGTCGCAAGCGGCCGCAGCGGCAGCTTGCGGCAGCGCGACAGGATGGTCGGCAGGGCCCGTGCCGGCGAATGGCTGACGAGCAGAAACAGCGATCGCAGCGGCGGCTCCTCGAGGATTTTGAGCAGCGCATTGGCGGCGTTCGGGTTGAGTTCGTCGACGGTGTCGACGATGCAGACGCGCCAACCGTCGACCGCCGCGGTCGAGCCGAAGAACGAAATCGTCTCGCGCGTCTCATCGACAGTGATCACGGTTCGCATCACGCCGCGATCGTTGAGGCCACGCTCGAGCACGAGCAGCCCGCCATGCGCGCCGGCCGTGACCTGGCGTGCGACGGGATCGTCCGGGTTGATCGCCAGCGTCTCGGCGCGCTGCACCGAAGGTGCATCCGGCCGCGGATGGGCGAGTACAAAGCGCGCCATGCGATAGGCCAGCGTCGCCTTGCCGATGCCTTGCGGGCCACCGATCAGCCAGGCGTGCGGAATGCGCCCGCTGCGATAGGCGTTCAATAGCGCCGTCTCGGCCTCGCGATGGCCGAACAGCTCAGTCGTTTCGCGGGGATGCCTGACCGCCATCTCCGGCTCGGTCTTGCGTGCGCTCATGCTGTCCCCGCCGGGGTGGGCGCCGCGAGCACATGGTCGCGCAGCGCGGTCCAGACGCGCGCACTGACCGTATCCGCATCGGCATTGGCATCGATCAGCACGCAGCGCCGCGGGTCCTCAGCGGCGATCTGCCGATAGGCGTCGCGCAACCCCTGATGAAACTGCAGATCTTCTGCCTCGAAACGGTCAGGCGCGCTGCTGCCGCGGCGGGCTGCCGCGCGCTGCAACCCGACTTCCACCGGGATGTCGAGAATGATGGTGAGGTCCGGCTTGAGATCGCCGATGGTGACGCGCTGCATGGCGTTGAGCACGCCGGGCGAGACCTGCCCGAGGCGGCCCTGATAGGCACGGGTCGAGTCGTAAAAGCGGTCGCACAGCACCCATGTTCCCTGGTTGAGCGCGGGCTGGATCACCGTGCGAACGTGATCGTCGCGCGCGGCGGCAAACAGCAGGGTCTCGGCATCCGGCCCGAGCAGCTTGCCCATTCCCGACAGCACGAGATGGCGCATGATTTCAGCGCCCGGCGAGCCGCCGGGCTCGCGGGTGACGATGGCGCGGAGCTTGGCTGCCGCAAGGCGCTCGGCGAGCTTCTTGATCTGGGTGGACTTGCCGGAGCCCTCGCCGCCTTCAAAGGTAATGAACTTCCCGCGTCCGGAAGGCCGCTGCAGCGTTGCCTGGTTCATGCTCAGAGCTTCTCTGCACTGGCGCGGAACATGCCGATGACGAGCTCGCTGGCGCCATCGAGCGCGCGGCGCATGGTCGAGCCGGTGCCGATCGATTCCGCCGCATAGACCGGAGTATCGCCGGCGACATGGGTGCCGCGCCACACCCGGACGACGCCGACCGGCTGGCCAGCCTGCACCGGGGCCCGCACCGGGCCGTTATAGACGATACGCGCGATCAGCTTTTCGCCGCCGCTCTTCGGCACCATCACCTTGACCGGCACCGGGCTTGAAAGCTTCACCGATCGGCTTTCGCCGCCGAACACCTTTGCATAGCCGATCGGTTGGTCGGCCGCGAACAGCGTGCGCGTCTCGAAGTTGCGGAATCCCCATTCCAGCATCTTCTTGGCCTCGGAAGCCCGATCGTCGGGATCCTCGAGCCCGTTGATCACAACGATCAGCCGCGTGTCGTTCTGCACCGCGGAGCCGACCATGCCGTAGCCGCCCTCCTTGGTGTAGCCGGTCTTTAGTCCATCGGCGCCGTTCAGCGAATTCAGCAGTGGGTTACGGTTTTGCTGCCGGATCTTGTTCCAGGTGAACTCCCGCTCGCCGAACAATTTGTACATGTCGGGATAGGTCAGGATCAGGTGGCGGGCGAGTTTGCCGAGCTCCCGTACCGTCATCTTGTTGGCGGGGTCGGGCAAGCCGTTGGAGTTGCCGAACGTCGATTTGGTCAGGCCGAGCTCGCGGGCGCGCTTGGTCATGAAGTCGGCGGCAAAGATCCGCTCGTTGCCGGCCATGCCCTCGGCGAGCGCGATACAGGAATCATTGCCGCTCTGGATGATCGCACCCTTCAGGAGGTCATCGACCGACACCTTGCTGTTGAGAATGGCAAACATGGTGGAGCCGCCGGCCGGCGCGCCGCCCTTGCGCCAGGCATTCTCGCTGATCCGGTATTCGTCCGTCAGCTTGACCTTGCCCTCCTTGATGGCGTTGAACACCACCTCCACCGTCATCAGCTTCATCATGCTCGACGGCGCGCGCAACTCGTCGGCGTTCTTCTCGAACAGCACGCTGCCGCTGGAGGCCTCCATCAGGATCGCGGTCGGCGCGTCGCCGTCGAAGCCGCCATCCTCCTTCTTCGGCGCGCCCTGCACGCTGTTGTTGGCCGCATACACGATCCCGCCCCAGCCGACCGCAAGCGCTAGCGCGGCCGCCATCAGGCCGCGCCACGGGATGAGGCCCGCGGTGCGGAATTTGCGGGGAACGGAAGTCTCTGCTGCCATCGGCAATGTCCTGAATCCGCGCGTTCTAACAAATGGAAGTATCGCAAACAACACAGGTTTTGGATGCGCCGGGCGTGCCGATCGGATTGCGGCACCCATCCCGGGAACGTATCGTGGCGATGCTGTAACTTGCCGACAAGATACGAAAAACAGGGCGGAAACGCGATGCCATCCTCACGCACTATTTCCGCCAACGGGCTGGACTTCTTCATTGTCGAGGAAGGTCAAGGTCCGCTGGTGCTGCTCTGCCACGGCTGGCCTGAACTATCCTATTCCTGGCGGCACCAGATTCCGGCCATCGCGGCAGCCGGCTTCCACGTCGTTGCGCCTGACATGCGCGGGTTCGGACGGACCACGGCGCCAGCCGCCATCGGCGCCTATACCCTCTTGCACAATGTTGGCGACATGGTCGCGCTGGTGGCGGCGCTCGGCGAGACGCAGGTGATCATCGTCGGCCATGACTGGGGCGCGCCGGTCGCCTGGCACGCCGCGATGTTCCGCCCTGATATATTCACCAAAGTTGCGGGCCTGAGTGTTCCGCCGCCGTTCCGTGGCCGTGGCCTTCCACTCGAAACCCTGCGGCAGAACGGGATTACCAATTTCTACTGGCAGTATTTTCAGACACCGGGCGAGGCAGAGGCCGAACTCGAGCGCGATGTTACGGCCACGATGCGTATCGTGCTGGGCGGCCGCGGGCTTGCCGATCCGGCGGCCCATCAATTCGTTCAGGACGGCAAGGGATTTCTTGGCGGCGCCGACCCGAATCGGCCGCTGCCGAGCTGGCTGACCGAGGCCGACGTCGCCTATTTCGCGGCGATCTACCAAAAGTCCGGCTTTCGCGGTGGACTCAACTGGTATCGCAATATCGACCGCAATTGGGAGCTGACCGCGCCTTGGCAGGGCGCGCAAATCCACCAGCCTGCCCTGTTCATTGCGGGATCTAAGGATGGCGTTATTACCGGACTGATCGGCGCCAAGCAGGTCAAGGAAATGGAACGGGTGCTGCCGAACCTGCGGCAGAAGCTGATTCTGGATGGCGCCGGCCACTGGATCCAGCAGGAGCGGCCAGATGAGGTCAACGCCGCCCTGACCGCCTTTTTGAAGGGATAAGTCTTTTTGTTTGACGCATTTTCTTGACGCGAACCGGCTGCCACCCCGGATCAAGTCCGGGGCAGACTTTCGCTTGAAAACGCTATCTAATACAGCCCGCGGCCGCTGAGGACTTCGCTCGGGCCCCGCTGATCGACCGGCCGGTAGGCCAGGCCGGTGGCCGCGTAACCGGCGTCGTTCTCATAGGACACGGCACGCGGGTTTTCCGCCGACCGGCCGCGCGAACGGCTGGAGGCCGACATTTCCGAGGTCGCGTTGATCGAGGCGTAGTCCGCCGAGGTATTGCCAAGGTTGTAGGGCCGCCCTTCCGGCAGCGGAACCTCGCCCCGGATGCGGGCCGCGGAGGACGGGATTTCGGGAACGAACGGACGGGCCGAAGCGACCCGGACCGTCGACGGCGAGGGAGCCGGCTGGCCGGTCCGCAGGGTCGCCAGCAACTGGCGGTCGTCGGAACCCTCCAGGGGTGCCCGTCCGACATATTCGACCCGGACCTTGGCGACGCCATTCGCTTTGAATTCAAGGAGTTCCGCCGCCTTATTCGAGACGTCGATAAGGCGGTTGCCGTGATAGGGGCCGCGGTCATTCACCCGCACGATCAGCGACTTGCCGTTCCGCATATTGGTGACGCGGGCGTAGCTCGGGATCGGCAGCGTCGGATGGGCCGCCGTCAGGGAGGCCATGTCGAAGACTTCGCCATTGGCGGTCAGCCGGCCATGGAAGTCGTCGCCATACCAGGAGGCCAAGCCCTCGGCGCGGTAGTTCGGGTCCTCTTCCGGCACATAGACCCGGCCAGCCACCGTGTAGGGCTTGCCGACCCGATAGGTCCCCCCGCCCTTCGGCACCGGCTCGCCGAACTCCACCACGCGGGGGCTCGACGAAACGCCGTATTTAGGATCGATGCGCCTGGCGAATTTGTCGGATGAGGCGCAGTTGGCGAGGACAAAGCATGTTGCCGCGGCAACCGTCCCACGGACTGCCAGAACGATCGTTGTTGGCCGTCGAATCCCCATCACCCCAATTACCATTTTCAGCGGCCTGCTGCCTACGATGAAGCATGCGGGCCGAAACCCCCAAGATGCGGCCCACCCTCCGCATCACGTGATGAAGATATCGCAACCGGAACACGGCGGAAATGGGGAGCGACCCTGCGCGGTGAATGATCTGGCGCTGCGTGGTGAATGAATGGTTGCTGTGCGCATCCGTTGACTTACGGGCATATGTCTATCGGTATAGGCAAGATACACCGTGTATTGTGCCGCTTTCAGACAATCTGTTGCAGCAAATCATCACTCACGGCCGTTCTACGAATCCGTCCGTGAATCTTTTTGACTGTGCAAGGGTGGAGTCGTTCTGTGCGTGCAGGGGCGCATAAGGACGTGTGCGATGATTGAGACGGTTACAGCGGTGATGGGTCTGGTGAGCGCAGGCATTTTCCTGGCTCATGCATTTGAAGGCTATCGTTACAGGGCCTGAGCTTTGAACGTCTGGCGGTTCTGGGGACCGCCGGGCCTCGGACGTACGGCTTAGTGATTTCGACCTGAAATTTGTAAAGCTTTAATAAATTCGGACGAGCATCCGGTGTGGTAGGTGTCTCATGCGCAACCACGACATTGTCTCCAACGGATTTCTTGCCCTGACGACGGCCAGCTTCGTGCTCCTGTGCTCGAGCCTGCTGGCGGTGGCATTCGGCTGAACAGCGCCTGCTGCGATAGTGGTGCTGGCGCAGCGATGCCCGGTGAAACCACGTTAATTCCTCTTGATGGGCAACGGGCACAAGCTGGCGAGCCAACGAGGCCAGCGATTACGTCCTGCAATCCGGGCGTTCCCCGATAATCCCACTTTCTTCTCTTGTGTTTCCACCTGCGCATCGGCTAAGCGCTTGATGACAAAGGCAAGGAAGGGTGGCCGAGTGGTTTAAGGCACCGGTCTTGAAAACCGGCGTGCCTGCAAGGGTACCGTGGGTTCGAATCCCACCCCTTCCGCCAAATCCATTGATAACACTAGTACAGGATTTGTACGCACAATCAGGCGTACAAACGATTTTGATTGCATTAGCAGTTTGCGCCCTCCTCTACGCGGCAATCCGTCTGACGCTCCGACACTACTTTCCGCCGGATACCTGATCGCCTCAGAAACTTCAGCGACACTCGTTCGTTGGGTGACCCGCCCAACGTCCAGTGAGCGACACCGTGCGACATACGATCTACTTGCGTATTGCGCGGTGGATCTATCACCGCCTTAGATCCCCCTGGGGTCAGCGCATGATCGCACTGCTATATGTTGGTGAGTTGCTGGCCTCGTGTTCAGCAGCGGAACCCATTGGCTGCTGCGAGCAATCTGTATTGGCCTGCTCTCGCTGTGGGCTTTAATTGTCCTGTGGCTGGCTCTCTTGTAAGCGGCCCGACGCACGACGGGACCAACGACATACGCCGGGCCTTTGCCATGCGAGGCGCCCCCGAATGGCCTATTCAAGCTCGGTCTGATTCTTGGCAGAATTGGGCGCATGCCAGACTGCACCCGCATCACCAAACACGCGGCTGTCCCTGACTGCGGCAGCTTCGAGGTCCGATTTCCCGATCGGCCCAGCCAGCTCTTTTAGTTTGCCAGATTGGAAATCAGTGCCGCCGACCCAAGCGCAATTAATGCAAGGATCACGGGCGGGTAGAGAACTTGTGCTGCGCTGAATCGCAGGAAACGACGATGAGCGCCTTGGCGATCCGGGAGGCCGAACCAGATCAGCAACACGGCGGCAACCAGCATCGCAATACCGAGCTCTGTGCTCATGGCAGCCTCCTCTAGGAAGCCGCAACAAACTCTCCGCAACTGCCGCTGGAAAGACAGGAAAAGCCCGGCAACCGGCCGGGCGATCCGCAATATCCGTGATTCTACTTCGGCGGTTGTTGCCCGGCTGGTGGCGTCGTTGGCGCCGGTGTCTCACCCCCGAACCAGCCGCCAGTCCAACCTATCAGCCCAAGAACAACGATAACGGCCGCGACAACACCGGCAATGATCCGATTGTCCATGTCACGTTGCCTCCATGTTTGCTGGCTGCATCTACGATAACGCGTCTTGCAGAAGCCGCTCCGAGTAAGGTGTGCAAGGTTTTAACTGACTTGACGGCTTGCGCTTGTGGCATAAAGGAGGCCACCAACTGAGCCAGCCTTAGACGCTTATCCAATAAGCATCTTCCGCACCCCTTCGGGTGAGCACCACACAGGTATTGCCCCTTAGATTTGGTCGCGCGGCAGCCAACTCTTCAGCCAGTCGCTTAGCAGCATTGAAAGCTTCCATGTCGGTTTCGAATGCTAAGCCGCCTGAGTCATGGGCGCTCTGGGCACCATGGAGGTCGAAATAATATCGCCCCACCGCACTCTCCCGAGTTGAATTACAACCCTGCAGTGCATTTACGTGCAAACGTACAACCGTGTTCCGAACCGGAACAGCGAAAGAATGAGGCTTGGTTTACCGGTAGTTATACGGGACTGCAGACTACGGGAAGGTTTTGAATCAGGACATTCGCCACAGTTGGGTCGGTTTCGCCGACAGAGTAACGTTAATTTTGTGTTTCGATTGTCGTTAAAATTTTATCGATTATTCTCATCGTCAGTCGAAGCGGGGCGCATACCCGAACGATCAGAGGCTGGTCCGAAGAGGGCGATCTTCACGGCCTCGCCGAAATTCACGCAATGGAATCGGTCACGAACCGGCAATTGCGACAAGAGCCGCCCTGGGCGATCATCGAGCGGCTCTTGCTATTTGTTCCCGCCAGCGTGAACCGGCGGGCCGACCCTCGCCGCCTAGGCGGTCAAGCCTTCAAGACACGTCACGATGTTGCGGATGACGAAATAGTGCCAGCTTCGACCGTGGCGGCGGTGGAATGGGCTCTCATCGTCAGGGTCAACAAGGGTGCTCCATTTGGCGCCCGGGGAAATTGCACGGCGGTCGTATTGTCCGAGCTGTTGATCTGCATCTTGTAGGTGGTCGATGACGTCGTGTTCGGACGATTGAGCCAGGCCGTGCCGACGTTGGTCGCAATAACCCCTCCGGTAGACCCCTGTGCAGCGCCTCCGGGCCGATGGCGGTCGAGCCCCGCACCAATTGAAGATTGGCGCTAGTGGCATTGCCGTTGCTGTTGCGAAGCTTGCCGGCAATGCGGACGTCGATGAAGTTAGCCGCGCTTGTATCGGTGAAGGTGCTCGACGTGACGGAAGTTTCCGACGCGGCAGCGAACATCTTCCGGCGTACGACTTCGCCGGGCTTCTTAACGCCAGGGCCAAAGGATCTCACATAAAGCAGGTTGATCGTCGTCCAGGTGCCGGCGGTCAAGCCGCTCGCGCTCCATATTCCGCTCACTGCCTTTACTGGTTCACCGAACCCACGAGGTCGTCGTTCCTGCACCAAGCATCGTACCTACCGCGGCGGTCGCCCGGCATCCGCTTCCTGTCGAAAGTACACCGGCTGCTCCACGGCCGGCTCGTCATCCGCAATCGCCCTCCACCCTGCCCCTTCCAGGTCGTCGTATTGGCCGTTCTTGAGCGACCACAGAAAACCCATCAAGCCAAGCGCACCGAGCGTCAGCGCGAGCGGCACGAGAAACACCAAAACTTCCATCAGCCAAACTCCCTGGCGCCGCGATGGGCGCGTAGCGCGTTCAGGATCACCAGCAGCGAGGAGCCGGACATCGCGGCGGCGGCGACCAGCGGGGTGGCGAGGCCTGCGATGGCGAGCGGGACGGCAAGTGCGTTGTAGCCGGCGGCGAGCCACAGGTTCTGCCGCATCAGACGCAGCGCCTTGCGCGCGAAACCGATCGCGCCGACGACGGGTGCGAGGCGGTCGCCGAGGAAGACCAGATCGGCGGTCGCCTGGCTCAAATGGGTCGCGCTGACCGGCGACATCGAGACATGCGCGGCCGCCAGCGCCGGTGCATCGTTCATGCCGTCGCCGACCATCAGAACCTTGGCGCCCTGCCGCTTCAGTTCCTCGATGCGGGCGATCTTGTCCGCCGGCGTCACGCCCGCGCGCCATTCGTGAATGCCGAGTTGCCCGGCCGCGTGGCGAACAGCCGGCTCACGGTCGCCGGACAGGATCTCGACCTGGATCCCGGTCTTGAACAACGTGGCGATGGCGTCGGCCGCATCGGGCCGCAGGCGCTGCCGGACGGCGAAGACGTACCGCGTCTCGCCGTGACGGAAAGCGACGACGGAAGCCTCCGGATCCCTGCACAGGATATCATTGGCGATTTGGTCCGCGCCGCAGAATGACGGCCTGCCCAGCCGCACCTCGAGCCCATCGATGGTGCCGCGCACGCCCTGGCCCGCCGCCTCCTCGATCCCGGCGAGCGGCGTCTTTGCGCCCGATGCCCGCGCCACCGCGGCCGCGACCGGGTGATGGCTGGCAAGCGCGAGCCGTCCGGCGAGTTCAAAGACGTCCCCGGGAATATCGACGTCATTGGTGACGTCGAGCTCGGGCAGTGTCAGCGTTCCCGTCTTGTCGAACACGACACGATCGACGTCGGCCAGGCGTTCGATGGCATCGCCGGAATTGAGCAGCACGCCGGTACGGAACAGGGCACCGGAGACGACCGTCTGCACCGCCGGGATCGCGAGCCCCAGCGCGCAGGGACAGGTGATGATGAGAACCGAAATCGCGATGACGATGGCATCATGCCAGGTCACGCCATAAGCCACCCATCCCAGCATGGTCAGCAGCGCCGCCGCATGCACGACGGGTGCATAGAGCCGCGAGGCGCGGTCGGCGAGCTGTACGTAGCGGGAGCGCGCCTGCACGGCATTGTCGAGCAGCCGGCTGATCTCCGCGAGCAGCGTGCCTTCGGAGGCTGCCGACACCCGCACCCGCAAGGCGCCTGACAGATTGAGCGTGCCGGCATAAACGGCCGTGCCCGGCCCCGCTTTGGCGGGCATGGTTTCGCCTGTGATCAGGCTCTGGTCGATCTTGGACTGCCCGTCGATCACGACGCCGTCGACCGACGCGCGCTCGCCCGGACGCAGCAGCACGATGTCGCCGGCATGCACCGCGGCGATCGGCACCACGCTGATTTCATCAGTGCCGACGAATTTGGTCGCGGTCTCTCCCCTCAGCGCGGCGAGGTTTCCGGCGACCGCACGGGTCTTGCGGCGCATGCTCTGGTCGAGGTAGCGGCCGGCCAGCAGGAATGCGAGCAGCATCAGCGCGGCATCGAAATAGGCATGTTCGGCATGATGGATCGTTTCCATCACCGACATCGCCAGCGCCAGCACAATGCCGATCGAGATCGGCACATCCATATTGGTGCGGCGGGCCCGCAAGGCGGCCCAAGCCGACCGGAAGAACGGCTGTCCGGAATAGGCCGCCGCCGGCAGGGCGATCAGCGCCGACAGCCAGTGGAAGAAGTCGCGCTGCTCGGGGATCATGTCAGTGACGTTGCCGGACCACACCGGGATCGACAGCATCATGATGTTCATGGCGGCGAAGGCGGCGACGCCGAGACAGCGCAGCAGAAAGCTCGCCTGCGCCGTCTCGACCGCTTCCGCGCGCACCGGCTCGAACGGATAGGCCTTGTAGCCAAGCTCAGCCAGACGATCGATGAAACTGACAGGGTCGAGCGCGCCCTCCTTCCATTCCAGCGCCACGCGGCGGTCGGTCAGGTTGACGCGCGCCAGCGTCACGTCCGGAAGCGCGGAAAGACCGCGCTCGATCTTCGACATGCAGCCGGCGCAACTAACGCCCTCGACCGCCAGATCGATATGGGCCAGCCCCGATCCGAGGTGCCGCACGTAATGTGAAAAGTCCCGCGTCGCCTGCATAATCAAGCTTTCCTAGTGCAACAACACGCGGTTCTTGGACAGAAACAGCCGCTGGCCGTCCGCCGCGCCTTCGACCACGAGGTCCCATTGACCTGGCGCGATGGCTTCCGCATTTCCGCGATAGATGCCGATCCCGACTTCGGCGAGCGAGACCGAGAGGTCGGCGCGGCGGTCGGTCGGCCGCTCGAACCGGCCCTGGAATTTCAGGCCGGATATCGGCCGGCCCAGATTGTCGCGCGCTTCGACCTGCACTGTCGCACCACCCTGCCCGCTGCGCTCGACATGGGCCTCGACCTTCCAGTTGCGCGCGCTCTGCGCCTGCGCGGTCGCGATCTCCTTTTGATAGGCAAGGCTGGCGCTGTAGGCGCTGTCCACCTCGGTGCCTGGCAAGGTCTGGATCGCAAGCCGCATCATGATGACGTTGACGCCGATCACCACGCCGAAGAACGCCACCATCGTGAAGAACACCATTCGCCCGGTAACGGGTCGTGACGGTTGGGCCGGAAACATCTGGACGCTCCTCAGAGAATTCATGGCGACACGAAATGATCGGTGGCAGAGGCAACCTCGCCGAGCCCGATATCAGTGACGCGGAAGTTCACCGGGACGGACTTCTCGGGATTGTTCTCCGCGGGCGCCGTGACCAGGATTCGCAGTTCGGTCGTCGTGTCGCGCGCCAGGATGATCACCGGTCGATCCTGTGTTACCGAATCGGCACCGACGATGTGGAGCGTGGCATTGACCGGGCCATCGACATCGATCGCAATGGCGCGGTCGAAGCCGCGCTTGTTCAGAAAACGCACGGTATAGGCATTCCGGATCGATCCGTCAGAGAGTTTTACAGCGACCGGATTGCGGTCATGCAGCACGTTGATGTCGAGCAGCGTGCGCGTCAGCATCGCATAGAGCATGATGGCGCCGACGGCGGCGATTAACGCGGCATAGGTGATGGTGCGGGGCCGCACGATGCGATAGATCGGCGGCTTGCCTTCCTGGCGGCGGTGAATGTTGATGTCATTGTCGTAACCGATCAGGCGGGTCGGCCGGCCGATCTTGGTCATGACCGTGTCGCAGGCGTCGATGCAAAGGCCGCACTGGATGCAGTCGAGCTGCGAGCCGTTGCGGATGTCAATGCCGGTCGGGCAGACCGCCACACATTGATAGCAATCGACGCAATCGCCGACCGGCTGGCCGAGCGCGCGCAGCTCGTTCGCCTTTTTCAGCGACGTGCGCGCCTCGCCGCGATCGTACTTGTAGGTGACGTTGAGCGCCCATTCGTCGGTCAGCGCCGCCTGGATGCGCGGCCACGGGCACATGTAGACGCAGACCTGCTCGCGCATCCAGCCGGCGAAAATGTAGGTCGTCGCGGTCAGGATGCCGATCCAGATATAGGCAATCATCGGCGCCTGGAAGGTGATGAGCTGCTTCACCAGGGTTGGCGCGTCGTTGAAATAGAGCACCCAGGCACCGCCGGTCCACCAGGCGATCATCAGCCAGATCGAATGCTTCAGCAGCATTTCGGCGAAACGCTCGAGCTTCATCGTGCCCTTGGCTGCGTCCTTGCGCATGCGCTCGCGCCTGTCGCCCTCGATCAACCGCTCGACGGCGTAGAACAGGTCGGTCCAGACCGTTTGCGGGCAAAGATAGCCGCACCAGATGCGGCCGCCGACGGCGTTCATCAGGAACAGCGTTAGCGCGGCTACGATCAGCAGGCCGGTGAAGTAATAGACTTCCTGCGGCCACAGCTCGATGAAGAAGAAATAGAAGCGGCTATTCGGCAGATCGACCAGCACCGCCTGGTCGGGCGCGCCGAGACCGCGGTTCCAGCGCACGAACGGCAGCAAATAATAGACGCCGAGGCAGAACGCCATCAGCCCCCATTTAGTCCGGCGGAAGGTGCCGGAGACGCTTTGCGGGTAGACTTTCTTGCGCGCCGCATAAAGCGGCGCGTTGTCATCAAGCTCAAGGTCGGTCGGGTTCACGGTCTTGTTCATCGCTGGGTCTATCTCTTAAGGCATTCACTGTAGACCCAGCCCCGCAACCACGTTTGATCCACCTCAAAGGAGGCGGTGCCGCAGCATCGCGCGGCGGCTATTTGCCTCCGCCGAGCGAGTGCACATAGACCGTCAGGGCCTTGATGGTGGACGGGTCGAGCCGGCCCACCCAGGCCGGCATGACGCCAGCGCGGCCGTTGCTGATGGTCTCGATCAGCGTTGCCTCGTCCGATCCGTAGAGCCAGATCTTGTCGGTCAGGTTGGGCGCGCCGAGCTCCTGGTTCCCCTTGCCATTGTCGCCATGGCACGCGACGCAATTGTCCGCGAAGAGTTTTGCGCCGGCGGCCGCGTTGTAGCCGGCGGCCGTCGGCAAGCCCGAAAGCGACCGCACGTAATTGGCGACGGTGACGATCTCGTCCTTCTTGAGAATGCCGTCCTTGCCGAAGGCCAGCATGGCACCCTCATGGGCCTTCGAATGGCCGGAGCGCGCGCCGAACTGGATCGTCTGCATGATCTGGTCGAGGCTGCCGCCCCATAGCCATTCGTCGTCGTTCAGGTTGGGATAACCCTTGGCCCCCGCCCCGCCGCTGCCGTGGCACGGCGCGCAGTTGTCGCCGAACACCGTCTTGCCGCGGGCACGGGCCAAGGCCAGCAGGGCCGGATTCTTCTCGATCTCCTCCAGCGAGGCGTTACCGAGCGCCACCATCTTGTCGCCGCGGATCTTTTCCAGATTGGCGAGTTCGGTGGCGACGTCGGCGCGGGTCGAGTAGTTCCAGATGCCGGTCGTATGGCTCCAGAGCAGCGGCCAGGCCGGATACACGATCCAGTAGCCGATCGCCCAGACAATGGTCAGATAGAAAGTGATCACCCACCAGCGCGGCAGTGGCGTGTTGAGCTCCTTGATGCCGTCCCACTGGTGCCCGGTGGTCGACGTTCCGGAGACGTGATCGATATCGCTGTGTTCGGTCATGATCGGCTCACTCCTCGCGCAAAGGCATTTTCGCCGCTTCGTCGAAGACGGCTTGGTTGCGCGGCCAAAGGGCGTAGGTCAGAATTGCAATGAAGATACCGACGAAAATCGGCGTCCAGATCGATGTGACGAGGTCCGATGCGATGTTGTGGGCCGTGAGGATTGCTTTCATCGTTCTGCCTCAGCGAAGATTTGCTTTTTCGTTGTAGAGCTTGAAGTCGACCAGCGTGCCGAGCATCTGCAGGTACGCCACCAGCGCGTCCATTTCCGTGGGCGCGCCGCTCTTGCCGTCGAAATTGCGGGCAACCGCCTTCGGGTAACGCTTGGTGAACGCATCAACGCCGGGATTGTCCGGGTCCGCCTGCGCCTTGAGATCGGCGACGGCGTTGGCAATCTGGTCTTCCGAATAGGGCACGCCGACCGTGCGGTTGGTGCGCAGATGGGCCGCAATGCCGGCTTCGTCGACTTCGGTCCGCGACAGGAAGGCGTAACCGGGCATCACCGACTGCGGCACGATCGCGCGCGGATTGTTCAGATGCGTGACGTGCCATTCGTCGGAATATTTGCCGCCGACGCGCGCCAGATCGGGACCGGTGCGCTTCGACCCCCACTGGAAGGGATGATCGTACATGCTCTCAGCCGCGAGCGAATAATGGCCATAGCGCTCGATCTCGTCGCGCAGCGGACGAACCATCTGCGAGTGGCAGAGATAGCAGCCTTCGCGGACATAGACGTTGCGCCCGGCAAGCTCGAGCGGCGTGTAAGGTCTCACGCCGTCGACCTTCTCGATCGTGCTCTTGAGATAGAACAGCGGGGTGATTTCGACCAGGCCGCCGATCGCGATCACCACGAGGATGCCCGCGATCAGGACGATCGAGTTCTTTTCGAAGATTTGATGGCGTGACCAGAAAGACATGTCTATCGCTCCTCATTCCGCCGGCTGAAGAACGACGGACGACTGCACTTCCGCTTCGCCTGCCCGCACCGTCATCCAGAGATTATAGGCCATGATCAACGACCCGATCAGGAACAGCGCTCCGCCAGCGGCGCGGATGATGTAGAAGGGATGCATCGCCTCCACGGTTTCGATGAAGGAGTATTCGAGGAAGCCGAGCGAGGTGTAGGCGCGCCACATCAGGCCCTGCAGGATTCCCGACACCCACATCGCCGAGATGTAGAGCACGATGCCGATAGTGGCGGTCCAGAAGTGCCAGTTGACGAGCTTCAGGCTGTAGAGGCCCTTGCGATTCCACAGCCATGGGATCAGGCAGTACAGCGCGCCGAAGGAAACGAAGCCGACCCAGCCCAGCGCGCCTGAATGCACGTGGCCGATGGTCCAGTCGGTATAGTGGCTCAGCGAGTTCACGACCTTGATCGACATCATCGGCCCTTCGAAGGTCGACATGCCGTAGAAGGCGACCGACACCACGAGCATGCGCAGTACGGGATCGGTGCGGAGCTTGTCCCAGGCGCCTGACAGCGTCATCAGGCCGTTGATCATGCCGCCCCAGGACGGCATCCACAGCATGATCGAGAACGTCATGCCGAGCGTCTGCGCCCAGTCCGGCAGCGCCGTGTAGTGCAGATGGTGCGGGCCGGCCCAGATGTAGAGGAAGATCAGCGCCCAAAAGTGGATGATCGACAGCCGATAGGAATAGACCGGCCGCTCCGCCCGCTTCGGAATGAAGTAGTACATGATGGCGAGGAAGCCGGCGGTCAGGAAGAAGCCGACCGCGTTATGGCCGTACCACCACTGGAACATGGCGTCCTGCACGCCGCCCCAGGCAATGTAGGACTTCGAGCCGAACACCGAGACCGGCAGCGCAGGATTGTTGCCAAGGTGCAGCACGGCGATGGTGACGATGAACGCGAGATAGAACCAGTTGGCGACGAAGATGTGCGGCTCTTTCCGCTTGATCACCGTCATCAGGAAGACCAACAGATAGACCACCCAGACGATCGTCAGCCAGAGATCCGCGTACCACTCGGGCTCTGCATATTCCTTTGACTGGGTGACACCGAGCAAATAGCCGGTGCCCGCGACGAGGATGAAGAAGTTGTAGCCGATGACGACAAACCACGGTGCCAGATCGCCTGCCAGGCGCACGCGGCAGGTCTTCTGCACGACGTATAACGAGCTTGCGATCAGCACATTGCCGCCGAAGGCGAAGATCACCGCGGAGGTGTGCAGCGGCCGCAGGCGGCCGAAACTGGTCCATGGCAGATCGAGATTGAGCGAAGGCCATGCGAGCTGGGAGGCAATCAACAGCCCGACCGCAAATCCTGCGATGCCCCAGAATACCGACATCACGGCCGAGAACTTGATCGGGCCCATGTTGTAGTTTGGCCGGCCGTTGATTTCCTGCGGCGGCAAGGCTGCCGGGCGCGCGAAATACCGGTTGCCGATGGCAATCACCGCCGCAAGGCTGGCGGCGGCCGAAAGCGCTGCATGGAAGGCAAATGCCGGATCGAGCGCCTTCGCCATGGCGAACAGGCACAGGAACGCGGACAGCGAAAAGACCAGCACCAGACCGGCTTCGCCGTGTGTCATCGATTTTGCGGTTGGAGATTGGATCATGGGTGTGAGTCTCTTCTGCGGATACCGGTCTCACTGATCACAGCTTCGCGATGCGCTAATTGATCGAAGTCAATTTCCGTCCGATTTGCTGAGATCGGTGTGGGGTGGAGTTGGAACCGAGCGAATTCAGCAACAGCATGGGCCGATCGGCAGGTAGGTCTGCGCGCTGCCCTGTTCCGGAGCATCATCAAGCTGGTTCGCACGTTCTTTCACGGCGCTTGTCGAATCGCGTCTCGTCGAAAGCCCGTAAAGTTCCGGATGCGAATGATCGCACGCTTCGGCTGATACCTTCGGCTTGAACCTCGCCGCGACGGCGCGCATGCGGCGAGCGACAGCGGCAGCCAGTCTTTCAATATCTGCGAACATGATCGTCACAACGAGACCTCACAGGACCAAGCGAAACAAAAGCGCGGTCCGGCGCTCGACGTCTTGAGGTGGATCAATGAATTGAGATCATTGCAGACCCGCAGCGCGGATCTGCGGAATGGCCTGCGCCCAAAATGATGTTCGGAAGGATAACTGCCCCTCCCCGAATGCGATCAGAATGGGCGACGCTTCGCCGATGACGAATCGGCCAATTGCTTCGGGCGTGTTTGCATGTCGCCCCAGTACAGCACGGCAGCAAAAATCGCGAACGCTGCGACGATGCAGATGGTCACGAGTAATGAATCGATAGGCATGCGGCTGACCTCCTCCTATGACGGAGAAAACATGCCTGCGAGCCGGAGCCGGGGCTTTGACCTGCGTCAAACGCGACGCGATTTGCGCTGATGTTTCTAAGCTGCAGCCATGGCGGCGGCGCGGTCCGCGTCCAACAGACGGACACCGCCGGCGACGATGATAAGCATCTTCTCGCGTTCAAACCGGGTGAGCGTGCGGCTCACGGTTTCAATCGTCAGTCCCAGGTAATCAGCGATGTCCTGCCGGCTCATCGGCAGTGCGATGGTTTGCCTGGTGTCGCCGATCTGGGCCAGGCGTTCGCGCCAGCCGACGATGAAGGAGGCGACCTTCTCTTCCGCCGTGCGCCGCCCGAGCAGCAACATCTGTTCCTGGGCCAGCATGAGCTCGCGCGCCGCGAACTCATTGATCCGAAGCAGAAAATGCGGTCGCTGTTCGATAAATTGCGTGAATGCTTCTCTGGAAAGACGGCACCCCGTCACGGCATCGATGGCATCCGCCGAGAAAGTATAGCGATCGGACGGCGCGGTGCCGAGAAAATCGCCCGGCAGCGCGAAACCGATCACCTGACGCCGCCCATCCGGCAACAATTTGTACAATCGCGCAACGCCGGAGGTCAGGCTATGGACCGAATGCGCGAGCTGACCCGCCGTGAACAGCGCCTCATTGGGGGCAAGATGAAGATGGCGGGCGATCCGCTCGAACTCCGCAAGATCGTTCTGGTCAAGTGCGCCACAGATGCTGAGAGAGCGAACGGTACAGGCTGAGCAGCGGCCGAAACTTGCCCGATTCGGAGAGATGGTTCGTATCATTACCGCTGCCTGTTCGAGCGTCGGATCGACGCGATGTCTCATGCGATTACGGCGGGACCCGACGATCAGGAGATATAATTCATTGTAGCGGATCCACCGCCGGCCAGTTGATCCAGATCAAGTTGACCGGCGATAAAGCAGCCACAGTGGGCTTTGGGCTGGAAGCGCATTTTTCCACGGAGCTGAAGCTGCAATGATCGGACGAATTCTGATTCCGCTTGCGTTTACGTTCATCTCTCTGACGCCGGCGATGGCGGTTTCGCCTCAGGAGCAGCGCGGCAAGACATTTGCGCTCAACAATTGTGCGAAGTGCCATTCGATCGACAAAGTGTCGCCGAGCCCGCTCAAGATCGCGCCGCCGTTCCGCACGCTGCACAAGCGCTACCCGATCGAGACGCTCGGAGAGGCGCTGGCGGAGGGAATCTATACTGGCCATCCGACGATGCCGGCGTTCCAGCTCGAGCCCGACCAGATCGGCGATCTGCTGGCCTATCTGAAGACGCTTGAATAGACGGACGATCCGGGGCAGGGCTGCCCCTCCCCTCCCCCCGATTCATGAGCAGTGGTTCCAGCACCTAGTAAGCCTGCACCGTCCAGGCAATCATGCCCTTTGCAATTCTGCCGAATGCGTCGCCGAACGCGGCGACGGCTTCCGCCGGCGCGATGGTCGCGAACTTCTCGCGTTCTTCGAATAATCGTGAGGCAACGACCTTCCCGTTCTTGTCGACGATCCTCGCCGACAGCGAGATCTCGGCCGTCGGACCGGGCTCAACGGCGATGCGGAATCGCCTGACGTCGATCAGCAACTGGAATTCGGCCTGCCCGATATCGGCCGCGCGCAGCGGCGCATGCGCGATGTCATAATTTTCAAAACTTTCGACCAGTCGCGCCTGGATCAGCTTCGGCAGCGCATCGGCCCACATCGCCTCCGCAAAGCCCGGATGCTCCTGCGCTGGCGAAAACAGGAAGCGTTGCGTCTCCAGCATGGCGATGGCCGTCGGTTCCGGAATGGCCCATTGCACATTGATCACCTTGCCGACCGGACCCGGATCTTGCAGCGCGCGCAGATCATAGGTGATCTTCGGCGGCGGGCTGGTGGCCCCGGTCATGCGTTCGAGGCCGGCGACGATGCCATCGAGCTTGCCGGTATTGCGCGCCAGGCCCTCCGAAAACACTTTGAAATTGGTGATCGTGTCCTTCAGCGCGCCCGAATTCTCCGACAGCACCGTATCCACCTTGCGAAGTGCGTCACGCGCCGCCTGGGTCATGCCCTGCCCTGCACCCGGCTCGGCGATGAGCGTCGGCACTTCCCCGCCCTGTGCGACCTGGGTGCCGCCTTCGAGTGCGATCACGGGCACGCCGGTCAGGCCCTGGAACTCCAGGCCCACCTTGGTGTCGGCGCGCACCGGCGTCGTCGATGCAACCGAGATGATCGCATGGACGCCGCGCGGGTTGCCGGGCGTGAGGCCAAGCTCAGTGACTTCGCCGACCCGAATGCCGTTGAACAACACGGCAGCGCCGACAAGCAGTCCGGGCACCGAGCCCTCGAACTGCACGCGATAGCTGGCACGCGGGCCAAGCCCGCCGGTATTCTGCAGCCAATAGACAAAGCCGAATACGGCCACGATGGCTGCGAGGACGAAGGCGCCGACAATGACGAAGGGAGCGCGGGTTTCCATCTGTTAGCTCGCTGAGGGTTGCAGCATCTGGGAGCGCTTGCCGTGAAAATAGGCCCGCACCCAGGGATGCTCGGATCGAAGCAGTTCTTGCATGGGACCGACGGCGACGATCTTGCCGTCGGCCAGCGCCGCGACGCGGTCGCAGACGGTATTGAGGCTGGCGAGGTCGTGGGTGACCATGAACACGGTCAGGCCCAGCGTCTTCTGCAACGTCTTGATCAGCGCATCGAAGTCGCCGGCGGCAATCGGATCGAGCCCAGAGGTCGGCTCGTCCAGGAATACGATCGCAGGATCGAGCGCCAGCGCCCGCGCCAGTGCTACACGCTTGGTCATGCCGCCGGACAGTTCGGAGGGAAACTTGTCGCCATCTTCCGCCGTCAGTCCGACCATTTCGAGCTTGGCGGTCGAGATCTCGTCCATCAGGGCTTCCGACAGATCGAGATTTTCGCGCAACGGAAACTGGATGTTCTGGCGCACTGTCAGCGACGAGAACAGAGCGCCCTGCTGAAACAGGATGCCCCATCGCCCGGCCGCGCTCCGCGTCGTGCGGTCATGATTGATCTTTGAACCCATCACCTCGATCTCGCCGCCCTGGCGCGGGATCAGGCCGATGATGGTCCGCATCAGGACGGACTTGCCGCCGCCGGAGGCGCCGACCAGGCCGAGGATTTCACCACGGCGCACGTCCAGCGCGAGATGGTCGATCACGGTGTGACGGCGGAAGCCGACCACGAGATCGCGTACCCTGATAGCAAAGGGCTGTGCAGCTTCCTGCATCGCTACATTCCGAGCGACGCAAAGAACACCGCGAACAGCCCATCGAGCACGATCACCAGGAAGATCGACTTGACGACCGAGGTGGTGGTCTGCTTGCCGAGCGATTCCGCGCTGCCCTTGACGCGCAGGCCTTCGCTGCAGGCGACGATGCCGATCACCAGCGCCATGAACGGCGCCTTGATGATGCCGACCTCGAAATGGGTGACCGAAACCGCCTCATGCAGCCGTGCCAGGAAGATCGCCGGTCCCATGCCGCCGTAGAACCAGGCGACGAGCCCGCCGCCGTAGAGCGCCGCCACCGAGCCGATAAAGCTCAGGATCGGCAGCGCGCAGACCAGCGCCAGAATTCGCGGCAGCATCAGGACCTCGATCGGGTCCAGCCCCATGGTCGAAAGCGCGTCGATCTCCTCGCGCATCTTCATCGAACCGAGCTCGGCCGTGTAGGCACTGCCCGACCGTCCCGCGACCATGATGGCGACGATCAGGACGCCAAGCTCGCGCAGAACGAGGATGCCGACCATGTCGACGACGTAGGAATCCGCACCGAATTTGCGGAAATGGAAGATACCTTGCTGCGCGATGATGGCGCCGATCAGGAAGGTGATCAGGACGATGATCGGTATCGCCTGCCAGCCGACGCGGTAAAGTTGGTAGGTCAGCGATGTCACCCGCAGCGATCTCGGCCGGCGCAGGACGCCGAGAATGGCAAAGCACAGCGCGCCCAGCATCTGCAGGAATGCGGCGATGTCCTCGCTGGCGCCGATCGTGGCGCGGCCGATATCGCCAAGCTTGGCGATGACTGGATTGCCTGCTCGCGGCAACGCGGGCGTTCGGCGATTGACCTGGCGAACCTCGTCGATCAAGCCGCTGTAATTCTCCGCAATGCCGACAATATCCGCACGGTGACCGGCGGCGGCAGCCCGCCGCGACAGTTTTTCCAACAGCCAGGCGCCGATCGTGTCGAGTTCGCGTACCCCGGCCATGTCGACCTTGAGGGCGGCAGCCCGATCAAGCTGGGGCGCAACGTCACTGGAAAGTTGCTCCAGCGTTGCCGCGTTCGCCGCCGTCCAGGAACCGGTTGGACGCAATTCGAGCACATCGCCCGATGGCGTCGCCGTTAGCAGAGGTGCGGTCGCCAAGATGGTATTCCCTCAACTGAGCATTCCGCTTTTTCTCTAGGCCGCTGGCCCAGAGCCCATGTTGACCTGCCTCAAGGCATCGGCTGCGGGTCCAAAAAAGCTGCGGTTGACCCAAATCAAGTGATGTTACGGCCGGCTCGCCTAGGGTTAGCGCCACGGGAAAAGCGAGCAAAGACGATGTTTGGATCGGGCGATTTGGGTGATGAGCTGCAGGCGCTGAAAAGCGAGATGTCGCGCCTATTGCATGTATCCGCCGACGACATGCTTGGCGCCGCGAAAAGCGAATCCGAAGCGCTGATCGGCCAGATCAAGGCCGCCTTGGGCGAACTCGGCGAAACGCTGGGCCATGAAGAGGCGCATGTCGAGAAGCTGGTTGCCGAGCGGCCGATTGCGGCGCTGACCTCCGCCTTCGCGCTTGGTATCACGATCGGCTACATGTTGAGGAGACAGTGACGTGAACAGCGAAAACGTCGTCAAGCATTTGCGCGCGCTTTGGCGCACCGATCGCATCATCGCCGAAATCCGGATGCGGCACATGCTGGTCGGGCTCGGCATGCGGGCGTTTGCCGCGCTGATTGCGGCGTTCGGCCTGTTGATGCTGGAGCTGTCGGCCTATTTCGCGCTGGTGCAGGTCTGGAGCGCGATCTCCGCGGCCGCGATTCTCGGCGTCGTCAATTTCGTGATTGCAGCCGTCCTGTTCGTGATCGGCGGACGACCGCCCGCGGGTCGCGAGCTCGAGCTGGCCACCGAGATTCACGGCTCCTCGGTCGAAGCGCTACAGATCGAGGCCCGCGCGCTGCAGTCGCAGTTCACCGGCATGGTGCATCATCCCCTGAACAGCGCGTTGCCGGTCGTTCTGGTGCCGCTGATCACGATGATCATCAAGAGCCTGAAGAAATCCAGAGCACACGCGTCAGAGGCAAAGGCCGCAGCCGAGCCGCAATGATCGCGACGGCCCTCGCCTCACCCCGAACAGCCAAGGAGCTACATCAGATGTCCAAGACCAGAACCAAGACCCAGCCGCAACCGATCCTAAACAGCTCTCTGCCGCGGCAATTCCGGCAGTTCCGTTTCGCGCTGGCCCGCGAGCCCAGCCATCCCGAGGGCGACGCCGACGTGGCCTACATCATCGTCGCGCCGCTCGATTCCGAAGATCGCATCGATGCAAAATTGTGGCGCGAGCATCGCGAGGCCTGCCGGGTCGTGCGCCAGCGGCCGGATGAGCGCGACAAGCATGGACACCTGGTTCACCGGCCCGGCGGCGGCTGGGCCTTCCACTATGATGACGGCGAAACCAGCGTGCCGGACGAAGTCGGCTATCACTTCGCGGACGAACGCTTTGTCGTCGGCGAGTATGTTTCGCTCAACGAAGGTGGCAAGATGCACACCTATCGGGTCACGGCGGTCTCGTATCTTTGAGTGATGACACCGTTTTCCGGCCTTAGTGAAGCCGACGCAGCGGCCCGGCGAAGGGCCGAGGGGTACAACGAGCTCCCGCAAGCGGATCGGCGCACGCCATTCCGGATCGCGATCGAGGTGCTGCGCGAGCCGATGCTGGCGCTGCTCCTGGTCGGGGGCATCGTCTATCTGGTGCTCGGCGACCTCAAGGAGGCGATCATCCTGGTTGCCTTCGCGACCATGTCGATCGTGATCACCGTGGTGCAGGAGACGCGCACCGAGCGGGTGCTCGAAGCGCTGCGCGACCTGACGAGCCCGCGCGCGCTCGTCATTCGGGACGGCGAACGCAAGCGGATCGCCGGCCGGGACGTCGTGCGCGGCGACCTCATCATCCTCTCGGAAGGCGACCGGGTGCCCGCCGACGCCGTCCTGCTGCGCTGCAATGACCTGCAGGCGGATGAGTCGATGCTGACAGGCGAATCCGTGCCGGTGCGCAAAGTCGCTTGGGACCACCGCGCCAGATCCGAACCGCAGCATCCGGGCGGCGATGACCTGCCGCAGGTCTTCTCCGGCTCGCTGGTGGTGCGAGGCTCGGGGCTGGCGGAAGTCACTGCGATCGGCGTGCAAAGCGAGATCGGCAAAATCGGCCAGTCGCTCGCCACCCTCGAAACTGAGCCGCCACGCCTGCAGGCGCAGACAAGACGCGTTGTGCGCCTGTTTGCCGTTCTCGGCGGCGGCGTTAGCCTGCTGGCGGTCCTGCTCTACGGCTTCATGCGCGGCGGGTGGCTGGACGCCGTGCTGGCCGGCATTGCGCTCGGCATGTCGATGCTGCCGGAAGAATTTCCGGTCGTCCTGACCGTCTTCATGGCCATGGGCGCCTGGCGCATTTCGCTGGCGCGCGTATTGACGCGGCGCGCCGCCGCCATCGAGACGCTGGGCTCTGCGACCGTGCTGTGCACCGACAAAACCGGCACGCTGACCGAAAACCGGATGACCATCGTCGAGCTCAGGCTAAAGGATGGAACCGTCTTTCAGCCGTCTGGCAAATCGGAGATGCCAGAGCTATTCCGCGATTTGAGCGAATTCGGCCTACTGGCGAGCGCGCCCGAGCCTTTCGATCCAATGGAGCGTGCCTTCCACACGCTGGCGCGCGAGCGGCTGAGCGAGGCCTCATATCAGCATCCGAACTGGAAGCTGGCGCATTCCTACGGCCTTCGGCCCGGCCTGCTTGCCGTAACGCACCTCTGGCAAGCGGATGCCGATCAGCCGGAATATGTCGTCGCCACCAAGGGAGCTCCCGAAGCGATCGTAGGCCTTTGCCGGTTAAGCGCGGCCGACCGAGCCGCGCTGACGCGATCGAGCGACGCCATGGCCTCCGCCGGCCTGCGCGTGCTTGGCGTGGCGCGCGCCACTCATGCCGGGCCGCCCTGGCCGGCCTCCCCACGGGAAATCGAATTCGAGTTCCTGGGCCTCGTCGGCCTTGCCGATCCCTTGCGCGCCAGCATCGTCGCGGCGGTCCGAGAATGCCGGTCCGCCGGCATCAAGACCGTCATGATCACCGGGGATTATCCGGCAACCGCCAAGGCGATTGCGCACCAGGCCGGGCTCGAACGCGGCGATCTCATTACCGGCGAACAGCTCGAGAAGCTGAGCGAGGCGGAATTGACCGACCGGGTCGAAACCGCAGCGGTCTTCGCGCGCATCTCGCCGAACCAGAAACTTCGCATCGTCAACGCCTACAAGAGCAAAGGCGAGGTCGTCGCGATGACCGGCGATGGCGTCAACGACGCCCCGTCGCTGAAGGCAGCCCATATCGGCATCGCGATGGGCGGGCGCGGAACGGATGTGGCGCGCGAGGCTTCCGCCATAGTGCTGCTCGACGATGATTTCGGCTCCATCGTCAAGGCGATCCGTCTCGGGCGGCGCATCTATGACAATCTGCGCAAGGCGATGAGCTTCATCTTTGCCGTTCACGTCCCGATCGCGGGATTGGCGCTGCTGCCGCTGGTGTTCGGGCTGCCCATCCTGTTCGGCCCGATCCACATCGCCTTTCTCGAAATGGTGATCGATCCCGTCTGCTCGCTGGTGTTCGAGGCCGAGACAGAGGAAGACGATGTCATGCGGCGTCCGCCGCGCGCTTCCGACGAGCCGCTGTTCTCGCGCGCGCTGGTGCTTTGGAGCCTGCTGCAGGGACTGCTGGCGTTTGCGGCGGTCGCCGCCATTTTCATCATGGCGCTGCGATGGGGCATGCCTGTGCCCGAAGTGCGGGCGCTGGCGTTCTTTTCGCTGGTTGTCGTGATCGTCAGCCTGATTCTGGTCAACCGCTCCTTCAGCGCATCGCTACTGACAGCGCTGCGGCGGCCAAACCGCGCCCTCGCCGTGGTGCTGATCGTCGTTGCGATCATCCTAGCCCTCACCCTGCTCTGGCCATTTGCAAACCATCTCTTCGCCTTCGGTCCGCTTCACGCCGACGATCTGGCCCTGACGCTCGGCGCCGGCCTTGTCGCGCTGCTCGTGCTGGAGATGATCAAACCGCTATTGCACCCGCGGCTGCACGCCGCAGCTCGCCAAACCCGGCCGCTTGCGATGGATCAAACGCCCACGCCGACGGAGCTCTAGATTACCTTTCGAAAAGGAGAGTCCCATGGCGTTCAAGGACATTCTGCTGACATTAACGAGCTATCCCGATCCCACTCCCGCCTCGGTCGCCGAGGACGCCGTTGCGATCGCGGCCGCTTTCGGGGCGCACTTGTCGGCCGTGGCCTGCGAGGTGCATGTCGAAGTGCCCGGGCACTTCCTCTCCGGCGCCACGGCCAACATCCCCGGGATCATCGCCGGCGAGACCGAAAAGAGCCGGAGCAATGCCAGGGCGATGCTTGCCGCATTCGATGCCACCGCCGAGAAGTCGGGCATCATGCATGAAACCTATCTCGAAAAATGCCCGACCTACGCCGTACCAGATCTGCTGGTAGATCACGCAAGGCTTCGCGACCTCACCGTCGTCCCGGTGCCAGAGAGCTGCGACCAGTGGTACGCCGAAGCCGTGATCTTCGGATCGGGACGGCCCACCCTCGTGCTGCCCGAGACGCCGCGGGCGCGTCCTTTCGAACTCCGGACCGTCGCTGTCGCCTGGGATTTCAGCCGTGCCGCCGCCCGTGCGGTTTCCGACGCAATGCCGCTCCTGGAAAAAGCCAAGCAGGTGCGCATCGTCACCGTCACCAACGAGAAGAAGCTGGACAGCAAGCATTCTGCTGAAGCGCTGGCCAGGAACCTCGCGCGCCACGGCATCGACGTGGTGCTCGACAAGGTCGACGCGGCCGGCCGGCGGATAGGCGAGGTGCTCGAAGCCTACACCGCCTCGCACAAGGTGGATGTCCTCGTGATGGGCGCCTATGGCCATGCACGATGGCGCGAGTTCATCCTGGGTGGCGCCACCAAGAGCCTACTGTCAAAGCCGCCGCTGCCGATTCTGTTTTCGCATTGATGGCCAGCCGTCGCCTGGACGCCCCACCAACGACGCGGCTGCGGCGCTCGAGCCGTAGCTAAAGCCTCAGCCTGACGTTGCAGATGTCGTGCTCCTGAGGGTCCGACCTCACGTCGAAGCCGAGACTGCGGCACATCGACAGCATCACCGTGTTGTCCGCCAGAACATCGCCTGAAATGGCCTTCAGCCCCTCGGACTTCGCATATTCGATGATCATCTGCATCAGCGCCCATCCGAGCCCCCTGCCCTTGAGATCGGACCGCAACAGGATCGCATATTCGCCGCTCTCGTAAATCGAGTCCGAATGGATTCGGACTACGCCGACGAGGTCGCCCGTCGTCTCGTCGAAGGCGACAAACGCCATGGCTCGCGCATAGTCGAGCTGGGTCAGGCGGGCGATGAACTCATGGGAAAATTCCTTCATTGGGGCGAAGAACCGCAGCCGCAGGTCGTGCATCGTGACGTGCTTGAGCATCTGGTGGATCAGCGGCTCGTCTTCGGGCCGGATCGGACGGACGAACACGCGCCAGCCGTCCTTCACCTCGATGTGCCGTTGCCATTGCGAGGGATACGGCCGCACGGCGAAATTCGCCGGGCCTGAACCGCGGAACTTGCGCTCTACCCGCCCGATCACGACTCGGGCATCGACCGCCAGCACGCCGGCCTCGTCCGCGAGCAGCGGGTTGATATCGAGCCCGCGAATTTCGGGAACGTCCGCTGCCATCTGCGCCAGCTTCACCAGCACCATCGCAACCGCGTCCTGCTTGACCGCCGGCACGTCGCGATAGGCGCGCAGCAGCCGTGACACGCGGGTGCGTTCGATGAGGCTGCGTGCCAGCTGCAGGTCAAGCGGCGGCAATGCCAGCGCCTTGTCGTTGATGATCTCGACCGCCGTCCCGCCGCGGCCGAATACGACGACGGTTCCGAAAATCGGATCGTCGGCAAGGCCGAGAATGAGCTCGCGTGCCTTGGCCCGCACCACCATCGCCTGCACCATCACGCCCGAAATCCGCGCCTCCGGACGCAGCGACCGGGCACGCTCGAGAATCTCGGCCGTGGCCTTTCGCACGGCATCGGCGCTGGTGAGGTTGAGCACCACGCCACCGACGTCGGATTTGTGCACGATGTCGCGTGACATGATCTTGAGCACAACAGTCGAGCCTTGTGCGAACAGCGCGTTCGCATGCGTGACCGCCTCTTCGGCATCTGCGGCGGCGAAGGTCGGCACGACAGCGATATCGTAGGCGTCGAACAGCCGCTTGATTTCGATCGGATCGAGCCAGGAGCGGCTGTCGGCAAGCGCCGCGGCAACGATCTGCCGTGCGGCATCGACGTCGGGCACGAACTCGCTCGGCATCGCGGGCGGAACCTGCGCCAGCGCCTCCACCACCTCGCGATGCCGGACCAGATGCATGAAGCCGCGCACGGCATCATCTTCGGTCGGATAGTTCGGGATGCCCGCGCCGCTCAGGAGATCGCCGATCGAAGGCTCGGCGCCGACCCAGACCGCGAGGACGGGTTTTGGCGACATGCGGCGGCCCGCGCGATATTCCTGCACAACTTCCTTCACGGCCGCCGCGATCTCGTCGGCGCGCGCGATCGCCGTCTGCACGTTCATCACCAGCACGGCGTCGTTTTCGGGATCGGCCAGCAGCGCTTCGAGCGCTGCAGCATAACGCGCCGCATCGGCATCGCCGACGATATCGACCGGATTCGATTTCGACCATGTCGGCGGCAATGCGGCATTCAGTTTCTCGCGGATCGCCGGCGAGATGGCCGCGGGAATGCCGCCGAGCTCGACCAGGCGATCGACGGCCAGCACGCCGATGCCGCCGCCATTGGTGAGGATGGCAAGCCGCTTTCCGGGAGGCGATTTCAGTCGTCCGAGGGTCTCGGCGCAGTCGAACAATTCGCGCAAGTCCGACACGCGCAGGATGCCGGCGCGTTGAAACGCAGCGTCGTAAACCGCATCGGAGCCAGCCAGCGCGCCGGTATGGGTTGCAGCCGCCCGCGCGCCCTGCGCCATCCGGCCCGACTTGACCACCACGACCGGCTTGATCCTGGCGGCGGCGCGCGCCGCCGACATGAACTTGCGGGCATCCTTGATCGCCTCGATGTAGAGCAGGATGGCGTGGGTCTTTTCATCCAGCGCGAAATAATCAAGCAGATCGGCGATATCGACATCGAGCTGGTCACCGATCGACACGATGCCCGAAAAGCCGACGGCCCGCTGCGCCGCCCAGTCGACCATTCCTGCGGCGATAGCGCCGGACTGCGAAATCAGCGCCAGATGTCCGGCCGCCGGCATGTGCGCTGAAAAGCTGGCATTGAGGCTGACGCCCGGCATCATGATGCCCAAGCAATTCGGGCCGATCAGCCGCATGCCGTAGTTATGCGCCGCCCGCTCCGCGGCTTCCGCCAGCGAGCCTGCTCCGTGGCCGAGCCCCGCGCTGACAATGACCGCTCCCGCCGTACCGCGCCGGCCCGCCTCATCGATCAGATCCGGGATGGTCCGAGCCGGTGCAGTGAGCACAACAAGCTCCGGCGCAAACGCCAGTTTGGCAATGCTGCGGGCAGTCGCGACACCATCGATCTCGTGATAGCGCGGATTGACGAGGCCGAACTCACCCTTGAACTGGGCTTTGCGAATATTGTTGAGAATGGCGCGGCCGACCGAGCCGTGGCGGGGACTGGCCCCGACCAGCGCAACGGAATGCGGCGAAAGCAGCTTGTTCAAGCGATATGTAGACATCGTTCTCTGATATCAGGCGGTTGCGGACGTTCTGTGACGCGAGGCAGATGTTCGACGCAAAGCGACCTTGGCGACAGGTTAACCCGGAACGGTCGCTGCGTGAATCGTGTTGGTCAGGATCGTGGAACTAGTGGCGAACGTATTCGCCGGGTGCGTCAGGCAGGTGCTTTGAAGCGTCGACACCGATGCAGGGCAGCCCGGACGGTTCACCGGACCGTGCAGAGAGCCACTGGGTCCATTCGGGCCACCACGATCCCTCGACCTGCGGTACCGTGTTCAGCCATTCGTCGGGGCCGACATAGGTGGCGTCCGCCGTCTTGGTCTTGATGCGATAGGTGTGCCCCGGTTCGCCAGGGGGCGCTACAATTCCCGCATTATGGCCGCCACTGGTCAGAAGAAACGTCACGTCGGCATCGACCTGGTAATGAATCTTGTAGACGGACTTCCACGGTGCGACGTGGTCGCGGAGGGTGCCGACGACGAACATCGGCGTGTGAATGTCCGACAAGGAGATCGGCTTGCCGTCGACGACATAGCGTCCCCCGGCAAGGTCGTTGTTGAGGAACAGCTCGCGCAAATATTCCGAATGCATCCGGTATGGCAGCCGGGTCGCATCCGCGTTCCAGGCCATCAGGTCGCTCGGCGGCGCTCGCTCGCCCATCAGATAGTCACGGGTGAGCCGTGACCAGATCAGGTCGTTCGAGCGAAGCAGCTGGAATGCACCCGCCATTTGCGTGGTATCGAGCACGCCACGCTCCCACATCATATCTTCCAGGAACGCAACCTGGCTCTCATTGATGAACAGCGTCAGCTCGCCCGCCTCGGTGAAATCGGTTTGCGCGGCGAGCAGGCTGATCGACTTCAGCCGATTGTCGCCATCGCGCGCCATGGTGGCGGCCGCGATCGACAGCAGCGTGCCGCCGAGGCAATAGCCCAGCGCGTGCACCTGTCGGTCCGGAACGATATTGCCGATCGTATCGAGCGCGGCTTCGACGCCGAGCTTCCGATAGTCATCAAATGCGATCTCGCGGTCGGCGGCATCGGGATTTCGCCAGGAGATCAAGAAGACGGTGAAGCCCTCACCCGTGAGATATTTCACCAGCGAGTTCTGCGGCGATAGATCGAGAATGTAGTATTTCATGATCCATGCCGGCACGATCAGGATCGGCTCCGCATGCACCTTCTCCGTGGTCGGATAATATTGGATCAACTCGATCAGCTCGTTGCGAAACACGACCTTGCCGCGCGCGGTGGCGACGGTTTCGCCGACGACGAAATTGCCCGTCGCGACAGGGCCGAGCTCCGCCGACGCCAGGTGTACCCAATCGTCGCAGAAATTGTGCCAACCACGCACGAAATTGTTGCCGCCGCTCTCGAACGCTCTGCGCAGCACTTCCGGATTGGTCGCGGCGAAGTTGGAAGGCGACATCACGTCAAGCATCTGCCTTATCGAGAACTCGACGATCGCCTCGTTCTGCTTCGAGACGCCACGCACGCCGGTGGTCGCATTGTGCCACCATTGCTCGCCGAGCAGAAACGCCTGCGCCATCAGATTGAATGGCGGCTGCTCCCATTCCGGCCGGCCGAATCGCTTGTCCTGCGGCTGTGGCCTGATCAGCGACCACGGCCCCTGCCCCGGCAAGAAGAAGCGCTGCGTGGCGTCGAGGAGGCGCTTGGCGTCGAGCAGGGCCTCGTGCCCGATCTCCATTTGCCGCTGCGGCGACGAGGCCAGATGCAATAGCCAGTCGGAGTAGGCCAGCAAGAGCGCAGCCGGCGAAATGCCGGCGCTGAGGCGGGCCAGCATCGCGTGCACGGCGCGATCGGCCTGATACCTCTCGGTTCCGCCTGTCCCTTCGGCCGGCGTTGACGGCTGCGGCTCGGCCGGACCAGTCGATTTACCGCCCTTGCCTTCAGGTGCACGCTGGCGAAGCGGCAAAACGACAGCTTCCGCCGTCGGCGGGTGCGATTTCCCGTGCATGCTATTGACCGATCAGTTTAGGGACCGGCCATTGATCAGGTTCGACGTGGCCGCGATCATCCGCTCGCCGTGCTTGAACAGCCGTTCGGAGTCGCGGCGGCAGAAATCAAGCTGATGCTGGCCGCATTCCTGGCACATCGTCTTGATGTCTCTTACGGAATGCGCTGCCGCCATCTTAGCGACGAACTCCGTGAACAGATGCATTTCGGTCCGCGTTCGCTCCAGCATCTGGTCGCCGAGGAATACCATCTCCTCGAACATCATCCGCTGCGCGCCGAGCATGAACTCGAGCGCGCCCTGGTTCAGCCTGGTGGCTTCAGCTTCCGCATTCGCGATTTCCGGAAGGGACCTGGAAGCGGCCCGCACAGACAGCTCTGACATGACAATCTCCGATCTGAGTTCCGCCGAACGATATTGGCCGGTGTCGGTTCGGACATTGAGGTGCATCAAACTGGCGGCTTTGCGACGTCGGCCGCAATCAAGCCGATCGGCACCAGGAACCCGCCGTGGCTAAAGGCCACGCCCTGCGCATTCAAGTTCAATGCGACATCAGCACCGGGACGGTCATGCAGTCGAACATGCTGCGCGTGACGCCGCCCAGAATGCGCTCGTGCAGTCGCGAATGGCCGTAACCACCCATCACGAGCAGGCCTATGTTGCTCTCCGCAGCAATCGACAGAATGGCGCTCTGGATGTCGCTGTGATCCGTGATCAACTGTTGTGCCCTGGCTGGAATGCCACGTCGACCCAGATGCGCGACGATCTGATCCGACGAGGCTTCACCCGCCTGCTCATTGATTGCAATCACGGTGACGGCCTTCGCACCCATCAGGAACGGCATGGCATCGTGCAGCGCACGGGCGGCGAGGCGGCTGCCGTCCCAGGCGATCCCGACATGATGGGCATCGAGCGGCCCCTTATGGATATAGGGAACCATCAGCATCGGTCCGCCGGAGTTGAACAGGATCTGCTGCGGAATTTCATTGTCATAGCTGGCCCTGGAGTATTCCGGCTGCAGCACGATCGTCATGTCGTAAAGCCGCGCCAGCGCGCTGATGGTCTGTCCGGCCTCGGCAGGGATCGCCACCAGCGTCCTGGTGCCATAGGCAATCTTGGCCAGCTTGGCTTCGATCTCGAACACCGCAATGGCCGCGTCCGCCCTTTCCTGCGCACGTTCCTGTTCGGCGCCCATCACCGCGGCAACGGCAGCGCCGCCGCCATCCACGATCATCCCGGCCGCGGTCATCGATTCGTAACCGGCGGATATGGCATCGAGATGCGAGCGGCGGGCGATGGTCAGTGCGACGGCAACATCGATCACCGGCCGTACCGGGCGCTCGGAGGGAATATGAACCAGAATGTTCCTGAACATCGCCATTCTCCCATTGATTCGTGAGGGCTGCGCCCCTTCCCTGGCGGCGATACGGTAATTGATAATGACCAGCCGAAATTGACGCACATCAAACCCGGCGGTGGCCCCACGCACATGAAGGCGTCAGGTGGTCTCGGCGTTTTTGAGGTCGCGGTAGGCCGCAATAGCTGCGTCCAGCAGTTTTTCTGTGCGATGACGATAGGCTGGGGGATGCGTCTTGGCGCCTTTGCCGTTTGCGGACGGCGATGTGTCGGCATGGTCGGCAAATCGCTTCAGATCGCGGAGATCACCCAATGTGCGCTGCAGTTGCTTTGCCGGCCGGTGAAGTTGCTGCCATTCGTCACGCCCCCGGAGCGCGTCCGTTTCCCTCAGCGCTTCCAGCATGTAGCGCAAACGCTTGGCCTTGATCCTCAGCCGGTGACGGGGCGACGCGCCCAACGTTTTCAAGTGCCGGCCCTTGCGGACCAGCCGCTTGTGCCAGCGGCCAAGCTCACCTGTGCAATAACCTTGCAAGGCCTCCTTGTTCTGGCTCCGCCGGTAGCGCTCCAGCCAGGCTCCCCGCCTGATCCAGCCGGCCAGCGCCGTTACCAGGCGCTGCGTCCGCCCCGAGCGCAGGCAGCGCACCAGGCGGCGATGATCGCGCATCTGCCGCTCGTCGAGGCGCTGGCCAATCATGCGCTGCGTCCAGGCGCGATAGCGCTTGCGGCGCGAATATTCCACGACGACATCGCTGTCGCGGGCGGCACCGAGCGGGCCATTCAGCCAGGCGATTTCCTTCTTGAGGCGTAGCCATTCCGCATCGACCACGATCGGTGCGAAAAACGCCACGGCGGCACGTAACCGCGTGATCGCAACCCGGATCTGGTGCACGGCCTCGGCGTCCCCCGCGCATGCGCTACCGTGGTTCGTCTCGATGGCCGCGACGCAGTCCAGCGCTATCGTCTGAAATGCCGTCGCACAGTCGATATCCGGGGCCCCAGCGGCCTTGCGTCGGCTCGGCGTTCTGGCCGGATCGGCTCGCATCTTCAACGCTCACCAGGCTGTGCAGGCAGGAAAATCCGGGCACCCGCCAGCGTCTGGTCCGGCGTTCCCGAGGCGTTGATCCTATGCCAGTTTACCGCGCCGATCGCTGCGGCTTCCTGTTTCAGTGCGACATTTCGTGTCGCGTCGGAGGCATCGTCCTTGCGCTGTTCGATGCGCGCCAGCCGTGTCTCAAGGTCGGCCGTCAGAAACAGGCCGAGAAAGCCTACCCCCTGCTTGGCGGCCAGATCGGCAATTTCTGTCCGCTCGGCCTCCTCCATGTATACGGCGTCGACCACGACCGAGCAGCCCTGAACGAGGACGTGACGCGCGGTGTCCAAGAGTTCGTCATATACCCGTTTCGAAGTGTCGGGCCGATAGGCGGATTCCGGCAGCGCGACGGATTCATTGGTGCCGAAGAGATGCTTACGAACCACGTCCGAGCGCACGATGAGCGCCCCGGGCAGTGGCTCGACAAGACTCGCAAGTTGCCGCGCCAGCACCGATTTCCCGGTGCCCGACAACCCGCCGATCGCAACCAGCAGCGGCGGATTGGGCTTGACGAGCCGTCCCGCCAAATCGAAATAACGTTTCGCCTGCTGCCGGGCGCTTTCGCCATCTGTCGCGCTTTCGCTCTTGACGAACAGCACATGCGCCCGGATGGCCGCCCGGATCGACAGGAAGAGCGGTAGCAGGTGCAGGCCATCGAGGCCTTCCTTCCCTGCCCCCGCAAGGTACCGATTGTATACGGTATTTGCCGCCGCCGCCTGCTCGAAGTGGATGAGGTCCATCAACGTGAACGCCAGATCGTAAAGCACATCTGTCGTGGCGATGACGGGATCGAATTCGATGGCATCGAACAGCAGCGGCCGGCCGCCCACCAAAGCAACATTGGCGAGATGCAGATCGCCGTGGCAACGGCGCACGTAGCCTTGCTCGGCACGCTGCCTGAGCAGCGGTTGCAATCTCGTCACCCAATCGCGGCTCGCAGCATCGAGTTGATCGACGGCGCCGGTGTCGAGCCCGCGCGCGGCACGAAATTTTGCGGTATTGCGCTCGATGATGGGTAGGATCGACGAAAGCCAGCTTTCACCATTCCTGCGCGGTGCATTGGCGTGCGAGCGCAGGATCGCGTCGGCGAGTGCCGCAGCAAGGGACGGCTCGATTGTCTTCGACGACGCAACCTGATCGAGCGACTGCGTCTCGTCGAACCGCGTCATTTCGACCGCCCATTCAACCGCCGTGCCGGCCCCGTCGATTGCGAACGCGCCGTCGGGCTCGCGTGTAATGGCGACGACGCGCCGGTAGAGCTCGGGGGCGTTGCCGGCGTTGACTTTCAGCTCCTCCTCGCAGGCGCGCTTGCGCTT
This sequence comes from Bradyrhizobium sp. CB3481, assembly GCF_029714305.1. NCBI lineage: Bacteria > Pseudomonadati > Pseudomonadota > Alphaproteobacteria > Hyphomicrobiales > Nitrobacteraceae > Bradyrhizobium > Bradyrhizobium sp. CB3481. The sequence goes on along the minus strand of NZ_CP121647.1, from coordinate 4,173,541 downwards.
CTCCAGCGTCGAATAATCCAGGAACGGCAGACGCACGGCACGCTTGATCTTCAATGCCCGATCGGTGCCGAGAAAAACCATGGAGGCGTGCGTATCGATCCGCTTGCCGCCCTGCGCCGGCCCGAAGTTCGAGCCATCGAGGAAATCCAGCACCTGCCGCTGCAGATCAGCGTCGGAGACGGCAATGTCGGCGGGCGGTCGCTGGGTCACGGCTGCAGCACCGCCGCACCGGTGATCTCGCCGGCTCGCAATTTTGCGAGGACTTCATTGGCTTCCCGCAACGGAAAGACGCTGGTGTGCGTCCTGATGTCCGCCTGCGCGGCGATCTTGAAGAATTCGATCCCGTCGTCACGCGTGAGGTTGGCCACCGAAAGCAGTTGGCGCTCCTGCCAGAGAAGCTGGTAAGGGAACGAAGGGATATCCGACATGTGAATGCCGGCGCAGACCACGCGCCCTCCTTTGCGCACGGCGCGCAAGGCCAGCGGCACGAGGCCGCCGACCGGCGCAAAAATGATCGCAGCATCGAGCGGCACCGGAGGCGGATCCACCGATGAGCCGGCCCATTCGGCGCCGAGCGATTTCGCAAGACCTTGTGCCTCGACATCGCCTGCGCGGGTGAACGCGTAGACCGAGCGGCCCTGCCAGCGGGCGACCTGCGCGATGATGTGGCCGGCCGCGCCGAAACCGAAGATGCCGAGCCGTTTGCCTTCGCCCGCCATGACGAGCGAGCGCCATCCGATCAGGCCGGCGCAAAGCAATGGCGCGATGGCAATGTCGTCGCCGGCTTCGCCGAGCGGAAAGCAGTAGCGGGCGTCGGCGACGATATGCGTGGCAAAGCCGCCGTCGCGCGTATAACCGGTGAAGCGCGGCCGGTCGCAGAGGTTTTCCCGGCCGTTGCGGCAATACGGGCATTCACCGCAGGTGTAGCCGAGCCAGGGAACGCCGACCCTCTCACCGATCGCAAGCGACCTCACGCCGGCGCCAAGGGCCGTCACCCGTCCGACCACCTCATGGCCTGGCACGATTGGATAGGTGATATTGGGCAATTCTCCATCGACGACATGCAGATCGGTCCGGCACACGCCGCAGGCTGCGACCTCGACGCACACGTCAGCGGGCCCGGGCGCCGGGTCCTCCCGCGTCTCAAGGCGCAGCGGCAATCCGGGCGCCGTCAGGACCATGGCGTGCATTTCGTCCGATATCCTCACGCAAGCGTGTGCAGCCTATCCGGTGCGACCCGACCGCGTTTGATCCGCATCAATCGCATCCAAGCCGGCTTTCTCTAGCATGACTGCATCAACCGCGCTGCACCAGCCGTGGCGCTCAGCCATCTCTTGATGGCATGGAACAGGAGACCGTCACATGCGCGCCCACCAGATCATGACCCGCTCGGTCATCACGATCGGCCCCGACGTCACCATTCTAGAGGCCGCCAATGTCATGCTCCAGCATCACGTCAGCGGACTCCCCGTCCTCGATGCCGCCGGCAAGCTCGTTGGAATCGTATCGGAGGGCGACTTCATCCGCCGCAGGGAGATCGCCACCCAGCGCAAGCGTGGCCGCTGGCTCAAGGTCCTGCTCGGCGACTCCGCGGTCGATTACGTGCACGAGTACGGCCGCCGGGTATGCGATGTCATGACCAGCGACCCGATTACGGTCACCGAAGACGCGACCCTGGAAGAGATCGTCGATGCGATGGAAACCAACGGGGTGAAGCGTCTGCCCGTGTTGCGCGGCGAGCAACTTGTCGGGCTCGTGTCGCGTGCCAATCTCATGCACGCGGTCGCAAGCTTGGCCCGCGAAATTCCGGACCCGACCGCCGACGACGACCATATTCGCAGCCGCGTCGTCGCCGCGATCAACAAGAACGACTGGAGCCCGTTCGGCCTCAGCGTGATCGTGCGTGACGGCATCGTCCATCTCAGCGGCGTGATCACCGACGAGCGCTCGCGGCAAGCGTCAATCGTGGCGGCGCAGAATGTTGCCGGCGTCAAAAAGGTTCGCGACCACCTGTGCTGGGTCGACACCATGTCCGGGATGTTTCTGAAATCGCCTGAGGACATTGAAATGGCAAAGGCGGGCTAGGTCCGCCGGCACATTCGACAAAAGGAAGGCTTCGGCTATCCGCGCGCGCTCTCGGTCAACGCGCGCATGATGTCCCCGCGCGCGATGATCCCAACGAGGCGTTGGTCGGCATCCAGCACGGGCAGGCTCTTCATCCGGTGGTCCACCATCAGCTGAAGGACGCGGGTCAGCTTCGTGGCCGGGTCGACATAGATGAACGCCGGCGTCATCACGTCGACCACCATCCGCGACAACAGATCGTCATAGGCCGGCACCATCCGGCCGGGATTGAACGCAAAACATTTGAGGAAGTCAAAGTTGCTCACGACGCCAACGACGTCATCGCCTTCCCGCACGGGATAGCAGTTGAAATCATCAGCCTCGAACATCTTGTGCAGCTCGCGCATCGTCGTGTCGCGCGCGACGGTCTTCACCTTGCGCGTCATGTACTGCCCTGCGGTCGCTTCGAGAAATTTATGCACGGGGAGGCCCTCGCTATCTTAGACCCTCAACGAGACAGAAACGCGCAACGCCGCGATTCGGTTGCCAGATGGCGCGTAACCCCGCTGAGCACCCATTCCCGGAAGCGCGAGTGACCGTAGGCGCCGGCGATCACGGCGCCCGCTCCGACATTGGACGCGATCTTTTCGATCTGCTCGCTTACATCGCCGGCCTTTTCGGGAACGACGGTATTCGCCGCGATGCCGTGGCCGCGCAACCACGCCGCGACGTCGGCGACGCGAGACAGTGCGTCGGCGCGGCGACCGTCCTGTTCGGGAACCTCGGTGATCGTGACTTCCTTCGCAGCGGCCAGAATCGGCAGCGCATCGAACACGGCCCGGCGCGCTTCCCGCACGTCCTTCCAGGCGATCAGAACGCTTCTCAGGTCGAGCCACTCGGTTCTGGGCGGCACCACCATGAGCGGCCTGCCCGCCTGCATCACCAGGTCATTCGGATCAGGGGCCGCGCAGGGATCGACCAGGGTCTCGGAACGGGCGCCGACCACGAGGATATCAGCGGCTCGTGCCTGCTGCACGATGTAGGGGCCCGGCAAGGCACGCGCGGCACGCCATTCGACCGCGCTCGCGCGCTTCTCGACCGAGGCGCGAAACTCCGATTCAAGCTCCGACAGGCGCGTCTCGATGGCGCTGGCCTCCTGGTCGAGCAGCTTTTGCGCGAAGTCGCCGTCGGCGAAATAAATCGGCGGCCGCAAGTCCGAGGCGGCGACCCCGATGATCCGGCCGCCGAACCGCTCGGCCAAGTCGCCGGCCACCCGGAGGCAGGCATCGTTCGGCCGGTCCAGCGCCAGGCCAACCATGACGGTCTTGTAGTCCATCGACTGCTCCACATCTCGGGGGTGAAATGCATGGGCCGTGCCCACAGCGTTCATCCTAGATGGCAGGCGCGGTTTGAAGCTGACCTAGATCAAGAATCCCTGTCGGCTCTTTTCGAACATCTGTAAATTCGGCGTGGGGTGATTTCGGGGCCGGCAGCCATTGAAAACGTCGTGCGTTATCAAACGGATATGCGCATTTCGCGATTTCGGTTCGCGGCCATTTCACACGCCCGATCGAATGCGCTATCTGGTAGGCAAGCGCAGTCCAGAAGCGAAGCATGATCGACGCCGACCGACTTTTCTATGATGAGGGGTTACTCGACCAGCACGCGCGCAGCGGTGCCGAGGGCTCCGGCGTGGGAGCCTGGGACCTCGAATTGTCGACCCGGAAACTGAGCTGGTCCTCCGCCACCCGTGAGCTGTTTGGCCTCGGGCCGGATACGCCGGTCAATTACGAGCTGTTTCTCTCCCTGCTCGATGCGCAGGATCGCGATCGCACGGCGCAAGCCGTGCAACAATCGATCGACACCGGCCGCAGTTTCGACGTCCAGTACCGGGTCAACCGGCATTCCGCAGACGGTCACTGGGTTCGCGCGCTGGGCACGACCATCAATGGTCCTGACGGCACCCCCGCCCGGTTGAGCGGCATCATGCTCGACGTCAACCGCGAGAAGCGCCTCGAGGAAGCGGTTACGACTCGCGAGCGGCACTTTCGCTCGATTCTCGATACGATCCCCGATGCGATGATCGTGATCGACGAGCACGGGATCATGCAGTTCTTTTCCAGTGCCGCCGAGCGTCAGTTCGGCTACGGCGAACCCGAGGCGATCGGCAAGAACATCAGCGTGCTGATGCCGGAGCCTGATCGCAGCCGCCATGACGCCTATATCGCGCGATACCTGAAGACGGGCGAGCGGCGTATCATCGGCATCGGGCGTATCGTCACCGGCATGCGCAAGGACGGCACCACGTTTCCGATGCATCTCACGATCGGCGAAATGCGTTCGGGCGGCAAGCCCTTCTTTACCGGCTTCGTGCGCGATCTCACCGAGCAGCAACAGACCCAGGCGCGGCTGCAGGAACTGCAGTCCGAACTGGTCCACGTATCCCGCCTCAGCGCGATGGGCGAAATGGCATCCGCGCTCGCCCACGAACTCAACCAGCCGCTGTCGGCGATCAGCAACTACATGAAAGGATCGCGGCGCCTGCTGGCCGGCAGTACCGACGCCAACGCGCCCAAGATCGGAGCAGCGCTCGATCGCGCCGCGGAGCAGGCGATTCGAGCCGGCGACATCATCAGGCGATTGCGCGATTTCGTGGCCCGCGACGCCTCCGAAAAACGCGTCGAAAGCCTCTCAAAAATGATCGAGGAGGCCGGCGCGCTGGGCCTCACCGGGGCCCGCGAACAGGGCGTGTTCCTGCGCTTCAACCTCGATCCGAGCTGCGACCTCGTGCTGGCCGACAGGGTTCAGATTCAGCAGGTTCTCGTCAACCTGTTCCGCAATGCGCTTGAAGCGATGGCATCCTCGACGCACCGTGAGCTGATTGCCTCAAACACCAGGGCCGCAGATGATATGATCGAAGTCTCCGTTTCCGACACCGGGTCCGGCTTCGCGGGCGATGCGCTGGCGCACCTGTTCCAACCGTTTTTCACGACGAAGGAGACCGGCATGGGCGTCGGCCTTTCCATCAGCCGCACCATCATCGAAACCCATGGCGGCCGGATGTGGGCGGAAACCAATGGATCCGGCGGCGCGACTTTTCATTTCACGCTGCCTGCCGCGCACGGCAAGGATATGACCGATGCCGAGCGCTAAGGTCTACGTCATCGACGACGATCCGGCGATGCGCGACTCGCTGGATTTCCTGCTCGGCTCCGCCGGCTTCAACGTGCGTCTGTTCGATTCGGCGCAGGCTTTCCTGGATGAGGTGGCCGGTCTGGAAGCCGGCTGCGTAGTCACGGACGTGCGCATGCCGGGCATCGACGGCATGGAGCTGCTGCGCCGGCTGAGCTCAGGCCCGCACAAGCTTCCGGTGATCGTGATGACCGGTCATGGCGACGTCCCCCTCGCCGTCGAGGCGATGAAGCTGGGTGCGCTCGACTTTCTCGAAAAACCATTCGAGGACGACCGGCTGATCAACATGGTGGAAACAGCGCTGGCGGAGAGTGAAAGCGGGTCGAAAAGCGAGGCCTTGCTGGCCGATATGGCCGCGCGCGTCGCCAGTCTTACCCAGCGTGAACGCCAGGTCATGCAGGGGCTGGTGACGGGGCAATCGAACAAGGCCATTGCCCGCGAGTATGATATCAGCCCGCGCACCGTCGAGGTCTATCGGGCGAATGTGATGACCAAGATGCAGGCCGGTAACCTTTCCGAGCTGGTGCGGTTTGCAATCCGGGCAGGCATTGTCGAGGATTGAGCCAAGTCAATTCGTGGGCCGGCAAAACGTCTATTTTGTCGGCATGACCGAGCCTCAAGACAGCGCCGCCAGCGAAGCCAAGTTTAGCGCAGCGCCCAGAAAATCGATGATCTACGTCGTCGATGATGACTACGACGTCCGAACGTCGCTGCGCTTTCTGCTGGAGACCGAAGGGTTCGATGTCCGTACGTTCCGTAGCGGGGTCGCCCTGCTCGGCTCTGCCACCCGCAGTCGCGCCGATTGCCTCGTCATCGACTACAAGATGGCGGAACTCGACGGTCTGGAACTGGCTCTTCGGCTGCGCCGGCTCGACGTCTCCACGCCAATTATCTTGATTACGGGCTATCCGGACGAAAACATCGCGGCCAAGGCGACCTCCGCCGGCGTGCGGCAAGTGCTCTTGAAGCCTAATCTCGAGGGCAATCTGGTCGATTGCGTCCGCAAAGCGATCGACACGGTGGATGCAGCAGGTTGGGCCTGAAAACGCCGCTCGCAGCCGCCTCCGTAAAACCCCGTAAGGGCCTCCCCTTAGGATATCGACCCAAATATCGGGCGGCGGAGTTCCAAGTTACACCAATGCCATCCCGCATCGAGGAGATGGCAATGCTCACCCAGACGATCACCGCCCCGGCAGTTTCGGCAGCCAAGGTTTTCACCGCCCCGCGCGCCCAGACTGCACCGGCCCTCGACCAGTTCAGCGTCATCGCGACCTGCGCGGGTGTGATTGCCAGCGAGTTCACCTACCGCAAGGATGAAGAAATCTACGGCGAGGGCGAGCCTTGCGAATACGTCTATCAGGTCGTCCGGGGCGCGGTTCGCACCTACAAGCTTCTCAGCGACGGCCGCCGCCAGATCGGCGCGTTCCACCTGCCCGGCGACGTGTTCGGCCTGGATACCGGCTCGGCCCACCGCCTGACCGCCGAAGCGATCGCCGATACCACTGTCCGCCTGGTCAAGCGCCGCAACCTCGAAGCCGCCGCTGGTTCGAATGTCCAGGTCGCCCACAACCTCTGGACCATGACCGCGAGCGATCTCCGGCACGCCGAAGACCATATGTTGCTGCTGGGCCGCAAGACCGCGATGGAAAAGGTTGCAACGTTCCTGCTGGAAATGGACCGTCGGCTCTGCAAGACGGGCATGATGGCCCTGCCGATGTGCCGCCGCGACATTGGCGACTATCTCGGCCTGACCTTGGAGACCGTCTCGCGCGCGCTGTCGCAGCTCAGCGACCAGGGCATCCTGATGTTTTCGAGCGCCCGTCAAATCGTGCTGCGTAACCGCCAGCGTCTGGCAGATATGGACGCATGAGAGTAAGCTATAAGCAGCATGCCGGAAGAAGCGGGAGTGCAAGATGAATAGTTATCGCGTCTCCTTCTACAAGGATCTCTGCAATTCCGACGGCCATAGGTTCAAATGCCTGCAGCGCCAGATCGAGGTCCAGTCGGACGGACCTTCTCAGGCGCTGATATTGGCCGAGCGGCTGGTCGACAACGAACGCCTCAACGCCGACTGCGTCGAGGTCATGCACCTGCCCGGCCATCACGAGTTCGAACAGCGGGCAGACCATGCGGCCGTTACCCATAAGTCCCACATGGAACAGCCCCGGGCGACAGACTGAGCCCATCATGGATCGAAACAGCCCGTGTACGCGCGCGGGTCCAACATGCACCTTTTCAGGCTACCGGCGTTTGATCCACGTCAATGCTGACACCGCCGAGCGGGTGCAGGATTACACGACATGATGCCCGACGACGATGTCCGCATCATTCGGCGATCTCGCCGTTTTCTCCTAAGACTGCCCCGCCATCGCTGGTCGAAGACCGCGTTGCGGGGCATTTTTATTTGATCGATGCCGGTTCGCACATCCTCGGCAGCTCCACCATGACCGCGCCCTGACCGTTGAGGCAGTCTCCCTTGGCTGCTTGCGTGATTGGATCGTGATCAATTTACGGTCAACTGCGATCCGGCCCAGATGGCCTTTGGCCCGTAAAGCCAGTAGAGTCTCGGACAGGCCGCAGCTTTGCTCGCTCGCCTTTTCCAATACGTTTCGGAGTAGCCGTTGAACGTTCGCTGTCGCATTGCCTTCGCCGCCCTCCTCGCCTTTGCATCGCCGGCTGTCCCGGCCGCCGCCCTCGCACAAAGCGCGATTGCCGCAGCAGTCACCAAACCGGTTTCGCTGCCGGACATTGCCATCGGATCCGAGAACGCACCGATCACCATCACGGAGTATTCGTCGATGAGCTGCCCGCACTGCGCAGCCTTCGGCCAGAACGTATTCCCGATGTTGCGGTCGAACTATATCGATACCGGCAAGGTGCGTTTCGTGTTCCGCGAATTTCCGCTCGATATCAAGGCCGCCGCGGCTTCGATACTGGCGCGCTGCATTGGCAAGGGCGATTCCGAAAAGTACCTCGCCGCCGTCGAGATGCTGTTCAAGCTGCAGGACCAGCTGATGGCGCAGACCAAGGCGACGCTGCTCTATGTCGGTAGGCAGCACGGCATGAGCGAAGAGGACGTCAAGACCTGCGAGGAGGACAAGGCGCAATTCGACAAGCTGAATGCCGACCAGCAATACGCCGTCCGGGAAGTAAAAATCGCGGCAACGCCGACTTTCTTTGTCAACGGCATGCGGCTGCAGGGCTCGATGTCGTTCGAGGAACTGGAAGAACGGATCAAGCCGCTGCTGAAATAGCCCAGCCTGCTTCCCCGTTGGTACCCCTTGCCGGGCGCCGCGGTCTCGCCGATGATGTCTGAAACAAACACATCGGGGAGAGCGCCATGGCCGCGGCTTTACGGGCAGTATTGGCAGCGGCGTGGCTGCTGGCCGGCATCACGGCGGCGGCGGCAGAAAATTATCCGAGCAAGCCGGTCCGCGTCGTGGTCGGCTTTCCCGCCGGCGGACCAACCGACGCCATCGCCCGCATCGTCGCACAGAAACTGACCGACAATCTCGGCCAGCAATTCTACGTCGAAAACATCGGCGGCGCCGGCGGCAACACCGCAGCCGGCCAGGTCGCCCGCGTGACGCCGGACGGCTATACCATCATGGCCATCAGCACCGGCTTCGTCGTCAATCCCAGCCTCTACGCCAAGGTGCCGTATGATGCGGTCAAGGATTTCGCACCGGTGACGCTGGTCGCAGTCTCGCCGAACGTCGTGGTGGTCAATCCGCAGGTCGCAGCGAAGACGCTGCCGGAACTGGTGCAGCTCGTCAGAGACAATCCCGGCAAATACAGCTTTGCCGGCCCTGGGGTCGGATCGACGCCGCATCTCGGCGGCGAGCTATTCCGGCTCGCCTTCAAGCTCGATCTGGTGCACGTGCCTTTCACGGGTGCAGGGCCGGCCATCCAGGCAACGGTCGGCGGACATACGCCGATCGCCTTTACCGCGCTGCCGCCTGCCCTGTCGGCGGTGCAGAGCGGACAACTGCGCGCGCTGGGCGTCGCATCCGCCGAACGTGCGGCCGGGATGCCCGACGTGCCGACCTTCGCCGAACAGGGCGTGAAGGATCAGGAGGCCGACACGCTCACGGGCATCGTCGCGCCCGCGGGGACGCCGAAAGAGATCGTCGATCTGCTTTATCGTGAGATCGCCAAGATCGTTGCCCAGCCCGACGTCAAGGAACGTCTCACCACGCTCGGCTTCAAGGCGGTTGCGAATACGCCGGAGGAGTTTCGCGAGCAGATCAGGCTGGAAATGGACAAGTGGGGCAAGGTCGTGCGCGACGCGAAGCTGCGCATCGAATAGCACTCAGCGCCCGCCATCCGGCGGTGGCGGCTCCGCAGCCGCGTCGGTGCCGATAAAGGTCAGGCCCACGCGGTTCTGCTGAATCCAGGTCACCCGGCATGCATGCACGATCGATGGATCCTTTGCCATCACCAGCCGAAAATGCTGCGGGACGAAAGCGGGATTATCGACATCGATCGCCGCCCCCTCGCGCGAGATGTTCCGCACCACGCAGGGAATGACGGAACCGCCCGACGAAACGTAGGCGGGCTCGCTGATCTCCGTTCGCGGATACTTTCGTTTCTCTTCCATCTCGTTCCGTCCCGGATCGATCCCAGCCTGATCGCAAAGCTATCTCGAAATGTTAAACAAGTCGGCGCGTGCGCCGGGCCCGATTGTGCAGAGCGGCACAAAACCCCAATCATGTACGCACAGGTGCTTCGTGCCACCATGCTCTTGCCGATAGCAGCAATGGCACGATAGCCTTCCACCAATGATCAGCGCATAGAAGGCAGTGGATCGGCAGGCATGGCCCTGAATACGACAGTCGCAAACTCCGCCGATCTTGCCGGCGATCCCGCCGTGATTGCCCGGGCCGAAGCCATACGCGCCGATGTCGCGGCCGCTTCCGACGAGATCGAAACCGCGCGCCGGCTGCCACCCGCACTGCTCGACAAACTGCACGACGCCCAATTGTTCCGCCTGTTGTTGCCCCGCTCGACGAACGGAATCGAAACCGATCCCGTTACGTTCTTCCATGTCATCGAAACCATAGCGAAAGCAGATGCCTCCACCGCCTGGTGCCTGAGCCAGGCCGGTGGCTGCGCGATGTCGGCGGCCTATCTCGACCTGCCGGTGGCGCAAGCGATCTTTGGCGATCCGCGCGCGGTGTTGGCATGGGGGCCTGGTCCGAAGGTGCGCGCGGTGGAATGCGAGGGCGGCTACCGGGTCACCGGGGTGTGGTCCTTTGCATCCGGGGGCCGGCACGCGACCTGGCTCGGCGCGCACTGCCCGATCTATGCGGCCGACGGTTCGCCCAAATACGATGCCAATGGCGTGCCGCTCGAACGGACCATGCTGGTACGCGCCGAAGACGTCGAGTGGACCGACATCTGGAACACCGTGGGTTTGCGCGGCACTGCCAGCGACCAGTTCGCGCTCGACGATTTCTTCGTGCGCGCCGACCATTCGATCATCCGCGAATTCGACCGCGAATGCCGCGAGCGCGGCCCGCTGTACCGGATGAGCAACCACACCTGTTACCAAGTCGGCTTTGCCGGTGTCGCCTGCGGTATCGCCCGCACTGCGCTCGACAATTTCGTCGAGACCATGCGCAACAAGGTGCCGCGCGGCGCCAGGGTATCATTGCGCGACAATGCGGTGGTTCAGAGCAACCTCGCCCAGGCCGAAGTCAATCTTCGCGCCGCGCGCGGTTACGTGCTGCAGTCGATGGCCGATACCTGGAAAGATCTCAAGGCGGGCGCGACAATTACCGTGGCGCAACGCATGAACATCCGCATGGCTTCGACAAACGCCATTCACAAGGCGCGCGAGGCGGTCGATTTCGCCTACAACGCCGCCGGCGCGACAGCGATCTTCGAGGATCATCCGCTGGAGCGCCGCTTCCGCGACATCCATACCGTAACCCAGCAGTTGCAGGGCCAGCTCAGGCACTTTGAAACCGTCGGCGCCTGGATGATGGGCGTCGAGACTGACCTCAGCTTTGTGTAGGAGAGAGTGACCATGGCACTTGGCGGCTTGCAGCACTTCACCATCGAACCCGCCGATCTCGAGCGCTCCAGGGAATTTTATTGCGACGTGCTCGGATTGGAGAACGGCGACCGCCCGCCGCTCGATTTCCCGGGCTACTGGCTCTATTCCGGCGGCACCGCCACGGTGCATCTGATGGGCACGCGCAAGCCGCGCGAAGGCATCGTGGTGCGCGGCACCGAGCGGAAGTATGATGATACCGGCCGGTTTGACCACATCGCCTTTGCGGCGACCGATGTCGAGGGGATGCGCGAGCGGCTGCAGTCGAAGGGCGTCAAATTCCGCGAGAGCATCGTGCCGCGGACCGGCGATACGCAATTCTTCCTGTACGATCCCGACGGCGTCGGCGTCGAGCTCAACTTTCCGAAAGCCTGAGGGCTTTGCGGTCGAGGCTCAATCGGGCGATGGCCCTGGCCTGCTTCGCTTCGCGGCACAGCACGGCACGCTCGGGCTGCACCTGATGTTGCGGGGCAACACTGCCTGCCAAACAACGAAGTTCCTGACAACGCCGCAACTGCGCCACGACTAAGGCGCCAGTCCGTCAGGGTTCCTCCATCATTGCAATGAGATTGGGGGAGCCGCGCCGCTGCGGCAGAGTAGCCGGGTGCCGCGCCTTTCATCCTACCCCAGGGCCTGCGTACCCGGCTATTCGCTCGCCGCTAGTCTTGGCGCTAATCGAGCCCGCGCTCGTGGCTCAGCTTGACCATTTCCTGAATGAAAAATTCCTTCTGCTTGTCGCTCAGGCTGGCGAACAGCGGCTCGGCCGCGTCAGCCACATTGCGCTGATCAACGGCACGGTCGTTGAGGAACTGGGCCTCGTTGCGCATCTGCTCGATAATGTCATCGGGGGGATCGCGCTTGGCGCGGGCGACCCGCAGATTGAGGCGCTCGGCACCGTTATGGCCGAGATAGTGCATCGCACTGTTGAAGCCGGCCCAATGCTTTTCCTGCTCGGGCGTGAGGTTCAGCTCCTTCTTGATCCGCTCGATATTGGCGTCGCTGGTGGCGACGATCTGCTCGGCCGTCAGTTGCGGCGCACCGGGTTGGGTCAGTACGGCCGGCTGCTGCGGTGGCTGCCTGGCGGCGGTCTTCGTCGCCTTGCTGCCCTTCGCGGACTTCGGCGCATCGCCTTGTTTTGCGGCTTCACCCTGCTTCGGGACCTCGCCCTGCTTGGAAGGCTCCCCCTGTTTGGCATCCTTCGCCGCAGGCGCCTGCCCGCCCTTGTTGTTGCCTCCGGTGAAAACGCCGGTAACGCCGGTGACCACGCCGACGACGCCGCCGATCGCGCCGCCCAGCACGCCACCAACCGGACCGGCAGCCTTGTTGCCCTCTCGTGCCCCCTGCTGCACGCCCTGTACCAGCCCCTGCGCGTTGGCGGTCGCGGGCACCGCTACGGCCAGCATGACGATCGCGCCAAGCGCAACGAGCAATCGCGATGGCATCGCAATGTGCTGAGAACGATCCATTATTTGGTCTCCATCATCGATCGGGAAATTCGGCATGCGATCGCGAGGCCGCGCCGAGAATCCCGAGCCTAAACTATCGTTTCCGCCCCAAACTCGTCCACACTTGCGCCTGCCGGTTCCACGGCTCGAACCGCCGCTCGACGCGAGAAACGACACGCGCGACCGCTTCGCTGCGGCGCAAGCGCACACCCCAAGCAATATCGAAGACAAAGTGTGCGGCGCAATATTGCCGCGCACATTATCGACGATCCGCAACGACACGCCATCGTCGCTCCCGCTGCCCGGAAATTCCACGCAACGTTAGTTCAATGACAGCGGCAATGTGTTTTCTCGACAGGACCAAACAATTCTGGTCTGATCCAACTACAAAATCTCCGCTGGCCGCTGCCTCGACGCAGCGTCCCCAGACGGAGAATAAAAAATAAAAAGCAAAATCTGGCTCAGCAAAGAGGAAACGCCCAATGTCACGCAGGAAGCTTTCTCGCCGACAATTCGTTGCTGCGACAGCGCTATCATCCGCAGCCCTCATTACCGCGCCTTATGTGCGCGGCGCGCATGCCGCCGGCAAGCTCTCGATCGGTTTCTGGGACCACTGGGTTCCCGGCGCTAACAAGGCCTCCACCGATATCGTCCATGCCTGGGCCGAGAAGGAAAAGGTCGAGGTTCAGATCGACTACATTCCGAGCCAGGGCAACAAGAACCTCCTGACCATCGCTGCCGAAGCGCAGGCGAAATCAGGTCACGACATTCTGGCCATGCCGACCTGGTGGCCGCATGCGCAGTCCGAACTGCTGGAACCGATGAACGACGTGGTGGCCGACCTCATCAAGCAGAACGGCGAACCCAACGGCACGGTGAAATATCTCGGCCAGTCCAAGGGCCAGTGGCTAGCGGTCCCTGCCAGCGTCGGCAGCCAGATCAAGGGGCCCTGCTCGCGCATCGACTTGATGAAGCAACATGCCGGCATCGACGTCCAGGCGCTCTATCCTGCCGGCCAGGCACCCAAGGCCGACAGCTGGACTCTGGAAACCTTCCTGAAGGCCGCCGAAGCCTGCCACAAGGCCGGCGTTCCCTTCGGCATCGGGCTCGGTGAGACCAGCGACAATGTCGACTCCGCCGGTGCATTCTTCCAGGCTCACGGTGCAGCGCTCGTAGACGAGAAGGGCAACCTCACTGTCAAGACCGATGCGGTGCGCCAGTCGCTGGAGTTCTACAAGAAGCTGATCTCCTTCCTGCCGCCGGATGTCGGTGCATGGGATGACGCCTCCAACAACAAGTGGCTGGTCTCCGGCAAGGGCGCGCTGATCATGAATCCGCCGAGTGCCTGGGCGGTCGCCAAGCGCGACGCGCCGCAGGTCGCTGAGCAGTGCTGGACTCACGGCTTCCCGTCCGGGCCGAAGGGCCGCTTCGCGCCCTACCTGGGCTACTTCTGGGGCACATGGTCGTTCTCCAAGAACAAGGAAGCAGCCAAGGGCGTGCTTCGCGCGCTTACCACGCCGGCTGCGATCGAGAAAATGTGCGTAGCGAGCGGCGGCTACGACCTGCCCTGCTGGGAGAAGCTCACCACGCTGAAGGTGTGGCAGGAGGAAGGGCCTCCGAAGGGCACGCTCTATCACTATCCGAATCCGCACAACCACCAGGTCCTTTCGATCGCCGCGGCGCCCGCGCCGCCCAAGGTCGCGCAGCAGATCTACACGCAGGCCACGCTGACCAAGATGTGCCTGCGCTACGCGCAAGGCGAAGCGATGGAAAAGACGCTCGCCTGGGCGGAAGGCGAGTGCGAAGGCTTCATGCGGAGCTGACACGGCGGAGTTCGAGGCGGCTCGTCATACGGCGGGCCGCCTCCGCACAATCGCGGGCAAGCTTGCAAGCCTGCCTGCTTCGGACCGGTAATTTACGGGGAAACGCACCATGGCTGACGTCGCCTTGCAGTCGAGCCGGACGGCCGCCAAGCAGGCCGCGCGCAAGCGCACCCTGAGGAATGTGCTCGGCCGGAAATCGACCATCGCCTTCCTGATGGCGCTGCCGCTGATCCTGCTGATTACGCTTCTCGTCATCTATCCGGCATTCTACGCGCTGCACCTTGCCACGTTGAACAAATCGATGGCCCGCTTTGTCGGGTTCGGCAACTTCGAGTTCCTGTTCAAGCGCGAGACGTTCTGGCTGGTCGTCAAACAGTCCTGCATCTTTGCAATCACGGCCGTCATTTTCAAAGCGGTGCTTGGATTCATCATCGCGCATTTCGTTCACAACATACCCGCCAAGGGCCAGCGCAAATGGCGCGGCATGCTGCTGGTGCCGTGGGTGATCCCGCCGGCGATGAGCACGCTCGCCTGGCTATGGCTGTTCGATCCCTCCTACAGCGCGTTCAACTATACCCTTGGCCTGTTCGGCGCCGGGCCGATCCCCTGGACCGGCGATGCGATGTGGGCGCGCTTCTCGGTCATCCTCGTCAATATCTGGGTCGGCGCGCCGTTCTTCATGATCATGTACCTGGCGGCGCTGAAATCGGTGCCGGATCAGCTCTACGAAGCCGCCGCCATCGACGGTGCCAATTGGTGGCAGCGGATCTGGTACGTGACGCTGCCGATGATGCGCAACATCATCGCGATCACGACGCTGTTCTCCCTGATCGTCACCTTCGCCAATTTCGACATCGTGCGCATCCTGACCGCGGGCGGCCCACTCGACCATACCCACATCTTCGCCACCTGGGCATTCCGCGTCGGTATCGAAGGCAGCGACATTCCGCTCGGCGCGAGCGTGTCGCTCTTCATGGTGCCGATCCTGGCAGTCGCAGCGATCTTCATCCTGCGCGATATCTCCAAACGCGGGAATGAAGCCTGATGACCACGGTGACCATCGACAAGGCCGCACCGACCCGCAAGGTGAAGTACGGCAGCATGAGCCGCGACCGCGCTTGGGCGCTGCGCTGGTCGTATTTCTTCCTGGTGATCTTTGTGATCTTCTTCCTGACGCCGCCGATCTATATGCTCATCACCTCATTGAAGAGCAGCGCGGAAATTTCGGCGGCGACCAATCCGTGGTGGGTGTTCCACCCTACCCTGGACAACTACATCTCGCTTCTGACATCGAACCAGTTCCTGCGTTTCTTCTGGAATTCGGCGATCGTCTCCATCTTCGTCGTCACCATCACCATGTTGATCGCGGTCCCCGCAGCGTTTGCGCTATCGCGGATGCGGTTCTGGGGCTCGGTGACGCTCGCGACCGGCGTGTTCCTGACCTATCTGATCCCCGAAACCCTGCTGTTCATTCCCCTGTTCAAGATGTTCGCATCGATCGGAGACTTCACCGGCATCCAGCTCATCAACAAATGGTATGTGCTGCTCATCATCTATCCGACCCTGACGGTGCCGTTCTGCACCTGGATCATGATCGGCTATTTCGCTTCGATCCCGAAGGAGCTCGATGAAGCCGCCATCATCGACGGCGCATCCTGGTTCCAGACATTGACCCGCATTTTCATCCCGGTCGCGCTGCCCGGTCTGATCGCGGCGACGATCTTCGCCTTCACGGTCTCCTGGGCGCAATTCCTCTATCCGCTGGTGTTTACGACGTCGACCGATCAGCTCGTCATGCCGGTTGGCATCATCACCACGCTGATCAAGGGCGACGTCTTCAACTGGGGGCAGATCATGACCGGCGCCCTGCTCGGCGCCGCGCCGCCGCTCATCATCTATGCGTTCCTGATGGACTACTACATTGCCGGCCTGACCGCCGGCGCGACAAAGGGCTGATTTCATGGCGGACGTGACGTTGCGTAAGGTCGTTAAGCGCTACGACGAGGTCGAGGCGGTGCGCGGCATCGACCTCGACATCGCCGACCATGAGTTTGTCGTGCTGGTCGGACCTTCCGGCTGCGGCAAGTCGACCACGCTGCGGATGATCGCAGGCCTGGAGGATATCTCCGACGGCGACATCATGATCGGCGGCGACGTCGTCAACGACGTGCCGCCGAAGGATCGCGATATCGCGATGGTGTTTCAGAACTACGCGCTCTATCCGCACATGACGGTTGCCGAAAACATGTCGTTCGGGCTGCGGCTGAAGCGCTACCCCAAGGCCGAGATCAAGAGCCGGGTCCAGGAAGCCGCGCGCATGCTCGACATCACCGAGCTGGTCGACCGCAAGCCGAAGCAATTGTCCGGCGGCCAGCGTCAACGCGTCGCGATGGGCCGGGCCATCGTGCGTAACCCGAAGGTGTTCCTGTTCGACGAGCCGCTGTCCAACCTCGACGCCAAGCTGCGCGTGCAGATGCGGATCGAGATCAAGAAAGTGCATCAGAAGGTCCGCACCACCACGGTCTATGTGACGCACGACCAGGTCGAAGCGATGACGCTGGCCGACCGCGTCGTGGTGATGAACCATGGCCGGATCGAGCAGATTGGCACGCCGAACGAGCTCTACCACAAGCCGGCGACCAAATTCGTCGCCAGCTTTATCGGCTCGCCGGCGATGAATTTCATTCCCTGCCGCCTGGAGGACATCTCCGGCAAGCTGCACGTCCGGCTGACCGATCGCATCGCCTTCCCGCTGCCGCCGGCCCGCGCTGCCCGTTATCAGGGCATTCCGCGCGCCGAAAAATTGCTGCTCGGGCTGCGGCCCGAGCATATCACCGAAGCCAAGCCGCACGCTGCAGCCGGCGTCGAACCTTTCGATGCGGTGCTCGATGTCACCGAGCCGATGGGAATGGAAACGCTGATCTACTTCACGATGGAAGGCAGTCAGGTCTGCGGCCGGGTCAATCCCAATGCCGGCGCGCAGGATGGCGCCCCCCTCCGATTGGCTGTGGACCTCAACAATATGCACCTGCTAAACGAGGTGACCGGCGTCGTCCTTTGACGACGCACAGGAGACCCAAGGGCAGGAAATGGCGACCAACAAGAAGAAAATCTTCATCACGGAATCGATGTCACAGCAGGGAAGAGCGCTGCTGCACGCGCGAGACGACATCGAACTCGTCGAATTTCCCAATATGGTCTCGCAGGAAGATTTCAACATCAAGCTGAAGCAGCATGCACCGGTCCATGGCGTCGCACTCGGCGGCACCCGCTTCGGCGAGCCCGAGCTCGAATCCTCCGGGGATATGCAGGTCGTGACGCGGATCGGCGTCGGCTTTGACGCCGTCGACGTGCCCGCCCTCAGCCGCCGCAAGATCCCGCTGATGGTGGCAGGCACCGCCAATTCACCCTCCGTCGCCGAATGCGCGCTGTTCATGATGCTGACGCTCGCCAAGCGCGCCACGGAAATGCATTCGCTGGTCAGGGACAACAAATGGGCTGATCGGCTCGGCATGCTGCCCTATGACCTCTTCGGCAAGACGGTTCTCATCGTCGGCTTCGGCCGCATCGGCAGCCGCACCGCCAAGCGCTGCCTCGCGATGGAAATGAACGTCCAGGTGTTCGATCCCTACAAGCCTGCCGCGGACATCAAGGCCGCCGGCTGCGAGCCGGTCGCCGACCTCGACGCGGTGCTGCCGCGCGCCGACTTCGTCACCATCCATTGCCCCAAAAATCCGGAGACCGTCGGCATGTTCAATGCCGACCGGCTGAAGCGGATGAAGCCGGCCGCCTATCTGATCAACACGGCGCGCGGCGGCATCGTGGATGAGGCCGCCCTGTACACGGCGCTGACATCAGGCAAGCTCGCCGGCGCCGGCCTCGACGTTTTTGCGCAGGAGCCTCCGCCGGCCGGCCAGGCCCTGCTGGCCTTGCCGAATGTCATCACGGCGCCGCATGTCGCCGGCGTCACGGTGGAAGCCGTTGATAGGATGAGCGAGCAGACCGCCCGCAACATTCTGAGCGTACTCGATGGCGACCCGCTGCGGCAGAACGTGATCAATCAGGATGTTCTGTAACTTTAGTAAGATATTGATATGAATGAGTAATTTCGCACAATACGAGCCGTAAAAACCCGCGGGGTAATCACACGGGTAACGACATGCGAAATACTTCATACCTTGCCAGGCTAGTCACGAGACGGACGAGCAGACCTACGCAAGAAAGAAGGATGCCGCGTCAAGCCTTTATCCCGGATGCGAGACCACATCCGATCGGATCTCCCAATAGAATATTGCGCTGGAGGCAACAATACCAACAAATATGCCAATGGAGATCGCTTTTCGAATCGGCGTTTCCATGGAAAGCCCCTCATGCCACCCATGAGATAAAGCGCTATCGCGGCACCAGCGAAGAACGGTTTCTCCTTCCAGAGAAGTCCCATAAGCACCATTGAAATCACTGCGGATACCGCACCTGCGAGAATTACCCGCGGCGGACTGTTTGAAGAGCGGTATGTTTGATCGGCCATCACGGTTGTTTGTTCTGTGGTCATTGTCCGCCAACTCCACCCTTTATGGGAGTCTAGAAAGTCATGTCCTTTAAAGTCATGTCCTTTATTGACCCGGGTCAAGGACCTCACTCATAAAAGCAAAGGTCGCCCGGTCCATCATCGACCCGCCAGCAAATGAGGTATCCGCATGGCCTTCAAGGAATACGGCGAATACGACGCGGTCGGCCTTGCGGATCTGGTTCGGAAGAAGGAAGTCTCGGCCAGGGAATTGCTCGACGAGGCCGTTGCCCGCACCGCGAAGATCGATCCGCAGATCAACGCGGTCGTCGTCAAGCATTACGAATATGCCGAGCGCCAGGTCGCCCGCGGCCTGCCCGATGGTCCCTTCACCGGCGTACCGTTTCTCCTGAAGGACCTCGATCTGCTCGAGGGCACGCGCACCACCTCGGGCGCCACGGTGCTGAAGGACTATGTCGCCGACCACACCGGGACGCTGACGCAGCGTTTCCTCGATACCGGCGTCGCCATCTTCGGCAAGAGCTCCAGTCCCGAATTCGGCCTGATGCCGACGACAGAGTCGCGGCTGTTCGGTCCGACCCGCAATCCCTGGAATCTCGAACATTCCTCCGGCGGTTCGTCGGGCGGCGCGGCAGCGGCGGTCGCCGCCCGCATCCTCCCCGTCGCCCATGCCAGCGATGGCGGCGGCTCGATCCGCATCCCCGCCTCGGCCTCCGGCGTGTTCGGCCTGAAGCCGACGCGCGCCCGCAATCCGCTTGGGCCCGATCGGGGCGAAGGCTGGGGCGGATTTTCCTGCGGCCATGTCGTGAGCATCAGCGTCCGCGACAGCGCGGTCATGATGGACGCGGTGCATGGTCCTGAAGCGTCGAGCCCCTATGTCGCGCCGCCGCCGGAGCGGCCGTTTTCGCAGGAGGTCGGCCGCGACCCCGGCCGGCTCCGCATCTCCTTCACCGACAAATCGCCTTATGGCGAGGCCATCGATCCGGAAATCGCGGCGGCCGTACGTGAAACCGCAGGCCTGCTCGCGGGGCTTGGCCACCGCGTCGAGGAACGCGCGCCGAAACTCCCCGCAGATCCCGCGGCGACCATCACCACGATCGTCGGCGGCAACACCGCGCTCACGGTGCGGCTGCTCGAGCAGCGGTTTGGCCGGGAAATGACGGACAAGGATATCGAAATATTGACGCTGGCGCATTCGCACAACGCGAGGAAGAACACGGCAACCGACTATGTCGCCGCCCAGCTCGCCGCCTTCCAGATCTCGCGCGCGCTGGCGGCCTTCTTCGAAGACTGCGACGTCTTCCTGTCTCCGACATTGTGCGCGCCGCCGCTGCGCATCGGCGAACTCAACACCATGTCGAACGACCTGTCGCACATCGCCCCGATCCTGCGCCGCTATATGCCGGGGACCTCGATGTTCAACATGTCCGGGCAGCCGGCGATGTCGGTGCCGCTGGCGTGGAACAAGGCCGGGTTGCCGCTCGGCATGATGTTCTCAGCCAGGTTCGGCGACGAGGCCACCCTGTTCCGGCTCGCCGGCCAGCTCGAACAGGCGCGGCCATGGAGGAACAAAATACCTCCAATCTGTGCCTAAGCACGCCCCAAAAAAGCCACGGATTGACAAAGCCCGGCTTTCTTCGGAAGCAAAGGCAAGGGCCCGGGGCAGCAACGACGCTGATTCTGCCCACGGGTCGATCCGGAGGCTTACCCGTGATGCAAAGCGACCCTACCGACCACGCACTGGCGACCATCGCCAGCATTCTTGATCCGCAGGAAGCCCGTCGTGGATCCGAAAAGGCGGCGGCCGCCGAGCCAAAGCCTGCCACGCCGCCCCCGATCCCCGCGGCCCCTCCGCCGCTCGAGGCGCACGGTTATACCAAGTTCGGTCCCGGCCCGATGGCCGCGATCCGTTTCAAATGGACCGTCCGCCTCGACAATGGCGACTACTATGTGGACGAGACCATCGGGGAGAATTCCACGCCGATCGTGTCCGGTCCGATGTCGCGGGAAGCCGCGATCCAGATGGTGGACGATCGCGAAGGCGATGCCCGCCGTCGCTTCGAGCAGTTGAGAAGCGAGATGGCCGGACTTACTGCCGCGAAGGAGAGCAGCGAAGCGTAGCCGCCCGCGTGGCCGCTATCGCGGCGGCCCCAGAAAGTCCTTCTTGGCCAGATCGAGGCCGGCATGGCGCAGGATGTCGTACGCCGTGGTGACGTGAAAGAAAAACTGCGGAACGCTGAACGTCAGCAGCAGCGATTTGCCGGTGAATGTCCGCTGGCCGCCATTCTTGAACGTGAACGCGACCTCCTTGTCGGCGGCGGCATCGATCTTGGCGCGCGGCAAGGCCTGCACGAAATCGATCGCCGCTGAAATCCGCGCCTTGAGCTCGGCGATGTCGGGATCACTCTCTGAAAAGGTGTGAGGTGCGCGGCCGGCCAGCAGCGCGCCTGCGACAACGGCATGCCGGTTGGCTTCCGCCACCTGCTGCTTCAAATTGTACATGGTGGGCGAGAGCCGCATATTCAGCAGCACATTCGGATCGATGTTTCGAGCTTCAGCATGCGCCGAGGCCTTGTCGAGAAGAATGGACAGGTTTCCGAGATACGGCACGAACACGCCGACGGAGGCATCGTGGAGCGAGATGGTCACGTTTCGATTTCTCCGGCTGGCGATTCTTCGGCTGGCGATTCTTCGGCTGGTAAGGCGCGGCGATCTGGTCTAAATCCGCGCCGTCGCTTTTGAGGATGTCATCAATTTTGCGCGTGGAGAAGACGTGATGTTTCGGGTGTTGGCCAGCCTTGCAACCATCGTGCTGTGGACGGTTTCGGTCCACGCGCAGCAGCCCGCTTCCCGCCTCGACGACATCATCAAGCGCGGCACGCTGCGTGTCGGCATGACCGGCGACTATCGTCCCTTCACCTATTACGACAAGGACAGCTCGAAATTCCAGGGCTTCGACGTCGACATGGCCGAAGCGCTCGGCAAGGCGCTCGGCGTCAAGGTCGAATTCGTCAAGACGGCGTGGCCGCAACTGATGAAGGACTTTGAAGCCGACAATTTCGACATCGCCATGGGCGGCGTCTCGATCACGCTCGACCGGCAGAAAAAGGGACTGTTCTCGGCGCCGATCATGCGCGAGGGCAAGACGCCGATCGCGCGCTGCGCCGACCAGGGCAAGTATGAAACCATCGCCGATATCGACAAGGCCGGCACGCGCGTCATCGTCAATCCGGGCGGCACCAATGAGCGCTTCGCCAAGGCGAACGTCAAGAACGCCGAGATCAAGGTCTGGAACGACAACGTCACGATCTTCGACGAGATCGCTAAAGGCAACGCCGACCTGATGATGACCGACGCTTCCGAGACCCGCTACCAGCAAAAGCAGCACGCGGGCGTGCTTTGCGCGGTGCATCCGGAAAAGCCGTTCGACTTTTCCGAGAAGGCGTACTGGCTGCAGCGTGACGTGGCGCTGAAGGCGTTTGTGGACCAGTGGCTTCACATCGCGACCCAGGACGGCAGCTTCAAGAAAATCTACGCCAACTGGTTCGATTGACCGCGGAAACGCCCGTTTTTGCGGGAAAATTGACCATCCACTCGCTGCTATTTATTCTACACAGCCGAATTTGAACCGAAGCCGCTAGTACACGACTCATCATTTGAAAGTGATCTGGATCACGTTGGCTGAAGCTATTGCTGACTAGTAGCTTCCGGGGATGGGGTTCCCTGCTCAGGAGGTCGTTACAATGAAGAAGTGCCTCGCTATCGCCGCGCTTTTGCTGGCGAGCACCGTCACCGCCGCGCAGGCGCAGTACTCCTTTGAGTATAACGGTCGCACCATCACGATCGATCCCGATCGCGGCACGGTTTCGATTCCCGGCGTCTACGACAACACCAAGAAGAAGCGTGTGCGCGGCGAGGAAGGCGATCTCGATCGCCCGACCCGGAAGGTGCCGCAGCAGGCGAAGACCGCCCCAACCGCCCCTCAGGCCGCCCCCGAAGCGACCGCCCCGGCGCCGGCTGAGCAGGCGGCTGCACCAGCGGCGGCGCCAGCGCCTGCCGCCCCTGCTCCAAGCGCTCCAGCCGCAACAACCGAGCCGTCAACCGCGACCGCGGCCGTGGCACCGGCTGATACTGCCGCTGCGCCCGCGCCGGCACCTGCTGCGGCGCCTCAACCCCCACAAGCCGCCGTTCCGGCCGCACCTCCGCCCCCCGTCGCCGCGCCGGCACCGCCGCCACAAAAGCAGGCCGCCGCGCCCGCTGCATCAGCACCTGCGGCAGCGAATTCACCGGTCGGCGTGTGGCTGACGGAGGAGAAAGAGGGCAAGGTGCGGATCGAGCAATGCGGCCCTAATCTCTGCGGCTATTCCGTCGACAAGAAGTCGAACCAGAATGGCGAGCAGGTTCTGATCAACATGAAGCCGGGCAAGGACAAGTGGAGCGGCCGGATTCTCGATCCGAACAGCGGCAGCACCTATGATTCCACCATCGCGATGAAGGGCACCGACACCCTGCGCGTTCAGGGCTGCGCCTTCGGCGGCATGTTCTGCGGCGGCCAGACCTGGACCCGCGTCAACTGACCGACAGACAGCCTTCGCACAGAACAAAAGCCCCGCCACTGCGCGGGGCTTTTTCATGGTGATGGCAATCACAGTCATCACGGAGCGCCTGTGAGAGCCTGCGCGTGTCCAAACCAAAGGGGCACGTCATGGTCAAGTCTCGGAAATCCGCAATCACCGCTTCGCTGCTTGCTGTACTGGGCTTTGCAACGCCATCCGTCGCTACGACCTTCGATGGCGGCTGGAATGTGCAGATCACCTCCTCGAACGCGGCCTGCCCAAGCAACGCCTCGGTCTCCATCGGCATCAGCAACGGCCAAGTCGCCTCGAACACGGCGGCGGTCACCGCCTCCGGCCACGTGGCCGATGCCGGCGCGATCCGCGTAACCCTGGCCAGCGGTATGAAGCGCGCGGTCGGCTCCGGCGTTCTCTCCGGCACCTCAGGCTCGGGCACGTGGCGCGCGGCCCTGTGCTCCGGTACCTGGACCGCGCAGCGCATGTAACTGGCGGCAGTTCAGCCGACCTTCGCGGAATACTCCGCGTCGGTCACGTACTCCATCCAGGTGACGTAGCTGCCATCGAGCGCTTCCTGCATCGCGATGTGAGTCATGCTGTTGGTCGGCGAGGCGCCGTGCCAGTGCTTCTCACCCGGCGGAATCCAGACGACGTCGCCGGGCCGGATTTCCGTGATGGGTCCGCCCTTGGCCTGCACCCGGCCAACGCCCGAGATGACGTAGAGCGTCTGCCCCAGCGGGTGCGTGTGCCACGCCGTCCGCGCGCCCGGCTCGAATGAGACGCGGGTTGAGGCCAGCCGTGCCGGTGCCTCGGTCTGAATGATCGGATCCTGTAGCACGGTGCCGGTGAAATAGTCCGACGGCGCCCTGCACGTCGGCCGGGAGCCAGCGAAATGGATTTCCATGGGGTTGCCTCCGCCTGTTGCTGTTACTTCTTCGACGCGGCGTAGCGTGCCTTGGTCTCGGCGTTCATCGGATAGAGGCCCGGCAGCGCCGCGCCGTTGTTCACCTCGTTGACGATCCAGGCCTCCATCCGCTCCTGCTCCGGCCCTTCGGCCAGCACATGATCGAGCAGCGCCTGCGGGATCAGTACCGCGCCGTCCTGGTCGGCGACGACGATGTCGTTCGGAAACACCGCAACCTCGCCGCAGCCGATCGGCTCGCCCCAGCCGACGAAGGTCAGCCCGGCGACCGAGGGCGGCGCCGAGAAGCCATCGCACCAGACCGGAAGATTGGTGCCGAGCACGCCTTCGACGTCGCGCACCACGCCATCGGTGATCAGCGCGGCGACTCCGCGCTTGACCATGCGCGCGCACAGAATGTCGCCGAAGATGCCGGCATCGGTGACGCCCATGGCATCGACCACGGCGATGCAGCCGGCCGGCATGGCTTCGATCGCGGTGCGGGTTGAAATCGGCGACGACCAGGACTCGGGCGTGGCGAGATCCTCGCGGGCGGGCACGAAGCGCAGCGTAAAGGCCGGGCCGACCAGCCGGGCCTGGCCGGGCCGCAGCGGCTTGGTGCCGCGCATCCAGACGTTTCGCAGGCCCTTCTTGAGGAGCACGGTGGTGATGGTGGCGGTCGACACGCCGGACAGGGTTGCGATGGCTTCGGGGGTCAGGGACATCTGGGCTAAAGGCTCCGGAGAGAGGGATGAAAAGGTAGCGCATCTTGCGAGGTGCGGGCATCGCGTCAAGGGCCCGCGACGGGCTTCGTGATCACAACATCTTATCAGCGGCGTGCAGATTAATTTATTGAACTTACTTGCTGATTTCGCACGAAGCGAATTCCACTCCCGCCCGAAACACGCTACAGCTTGAGGCCGGCACAGAAGCTGCGAGACCGTTTAGAGGCCATGGCTGCGACGCTACCCCCGCCCCGCCTTTTGCCGAGTGGCGACAGCGCCATCACGGTGGAATTCAGCCGGAATATCGACGATGCCGCCAACCGGCGGGTGCTGGCGCTCGACCGTGAGCTGGCGGCAGAGCCCATCGCGGGTATCACCGAGACCGTCCCAACCTATCGCTCGCTGCTCGTGCATTACGATCCCGTGCTGATCGATTTTGAAGAGCTCGGCGAGAGGATTCTCGCGCTCGCCCAGCGGCCGGTGCCGGCAACGAGCAGGACGCGGCGCTGGCGCATTCCGGTCGTCTATGGCGGCGAGCATGGCATCGACCTGGAGGACGTCGCCAAAACCCTCAACACCACGCCCGACGACATCGTGGCGCGGCATGTCGCCGGCGACTACCGGGTCGCCATGATCGGCTTCACGCCCGGCTGGTCCTATCTCAGTGGGCTCGCCGATAGCCTGCACATGCCGCGGCGGCAAAATCCACGCTTGCTCACGCCCGCCGGCACCATTTCGATCGGTGGCGTACAGACCGGCGTGCAGTGCCTCGCCGGCCCGAGCGGCTGGCATCTGCTGGGACGGACCGCGGTCCGCACCTACCAGCTCCATCGCGACCCGATCTTCCTGCTCGAGCCCGGCGATAACGTCACCTTTGTCCCCGTCGATGCCAAGACATTCGCCGAACAGGATCGCGCCGCCGCATCCGGCGAATTCATTGCCGAGCAGATCGCCTCATGAGCAAGCTCGTCATTGCAGCGATTGGCCCGGCAAGTTCGGTTCAGGACGGTGGACGTCCGGGTGCGCAACGCTACGGCCTGGTGCCGAGCGGCGCGATGGACCGGCTGGCATTGGCGGCCGCGAATACGCTGGTTGGCAATGGACCGTTCACGGCGGCCGTTGAAGTCGGTCCGTTCGGCGCAAAATTCATCGCGCGCGGCGGCACCGTGCGCATTGCGCTGGCCGGAGCGCCGCGCAATGCCGATATCGCCGGCCGCGCGGTGGCGCCAGACACGTCCGCGACGCTTGCCGATGGCGAGACGCTGACGCTCGGCTTTGCGCGCGGCGGCTCGTTTAGCTATCTGGCGATCGAAGGCGGCATTATCGGCGAGCCGATGTTCGGCAGCCTTGCGGTCAACGCACGCGCCGGGCTCGGCAGCCCCTACCCCCGTCCGCTGCAGGCCGGTGACGAGTTGCAGACCAAGGCCGCAAGTGGCGTGCCGGAACGGCGGATCGAGCTTCCGGCGGCAACCGATGCGCCGATCCGAGTGGTCTTCGGACCGCAGGATGACGAATTCACTGATGAGACCAAAAAGCTGTTTCTCGACAGCGAATGGAAGATCTCGGCAACCAGCGACCGCATGGGCTACCGGCTCGAAGGCCCGGTTCTCAGGCACCTTCATGGCCACAACATCGTTTCCGACGGCACCGTCAACGGCAGCCTGCAGGTGCCTGGCATGGGTCAGCCGATCGTGCTGATGCCGGATCGCGGCACCAGCGGCGGCTATCCGAAGATCGCAACCGTGATATCAGCCGATCTCGGACGCCTCGCCCAGATCCCCGCCGGCCGCGCCTTTCGCTTTCTAGCCGTCAGCATGGCGGAAGCACAGTCCGAGGCGCGCAAATTCGCTGATATGCTGCGCACCCTGCCCGACCGGCTGCGCGCCATCGAAAGCGTTGATCTCAATATCGAGGCGCTGCACGATGCCAATGTCGCCGGCCACGCCGTCAACGCCATCGACGTCGGAACCTGGCACGCGGTCGCCGACATTGCGGGACCGGACTGAAATCCACTCACGAGAAGCGGACCAACAACATGACAAGCATCGACCTCAATTGCGATCTCGGCGAAGGATTTGGCGCGTGGGAAATGGGCAATGACGCCGCGATGATTGAGCTGGCGACGTCGGTGAATGTCGCTTGCGGTTTCCATGCCGGCGATCCCGACATCATGCGTCACACCGTCGAGCTTGCCAAAGCGCGCGGCGTCAGCGTCGGCGCGCATCCCGGCTATCGCGACCTGCACGGCTTTGGCCGGCGGCCGATGCCGGGCTTGAAGTCGTCGGAGATCGAAAACCTCATCGCCTACCAGATCGGTGCGTTGCAGGCGATTGCGACCGCGGCCGGCTACAAGGTCACTCACGTCAAGGCGCACGGCGCGATCTCCAACGTCGCCTGCGAAGATGACATGACCGCAAGAGCCATCGCCAACGGCATCAAGGCGGTCGATCCCAATTTGATCTTCGTGGTGCTCGCCAATTCGAAGCTGGTAACGGCGGGCGAAGCCGCCAACCTGCCGATGGTGCATGAAGTGTTCGCCGACCGCGCCTATGAGGACAATGGCATGCTGGTGTCGCGCAAGAAGCCCGGCGCCGTGCTGCACGATGCGAAGGAGATCGCTGATCGCGTGGTGCGGATGGTGCAGGATGGCGCGGTCGTCTCAGTGACCGGCAAGGTGATCAAGATGCGCACCGACACCGTCTGCATTCACGGCGACACGCCGGGCGCGGTCGACATCGCGCGCGGCGTGCGAAAGGCGTTGAAGGACGCGGGAATTACGGTCGCGCCGTTCAAGACGGCAACATCAACTTAGAACGGATGGACCGAGAGCGTGCCGAACACGATCGCGGCGATGAGCGCGAACGCGCTGTACAGCGCGGCCGTGTGCAGGCCGGTGCCGGAACGGCGGGACACCGAACGTGCGTAAAGGTGCAGGCGGGCTTCCGCCGATAGTTCGCGCATCATCGATCTCCAACGCGGCATGGGCTGCATATGGAATATCGATTGTATCAGGACGCAAGATGCCGGCCGAAATAGCGACGCGGACGCTCTAACCCCCGCCATTTTGAGGGGAAAATTCCCCTTTTCCCGCCGAGCGCGAGAATTTTATTTGGGCCGATTTGAACTAGACGGAACCCGGCTCAGTAAACGTCCTGCTGGAACCGGCCGCTTTTCTTGAGTTCGCCAACGAAGCTGACCGCCTCATCGGTCGATCGGGCGCCGAACTGGGCGACGATGTCGACCAGCGCGCGCTCGACGTCCTTGGCCATCCGCTTGGCATCGCCGCAGATGTAGACATGCGCGCCCTCGGCAAGCCAGGTCCACAATTCGCGGCCGACCTCGCGCATGCGATCCTGCACGTAGAATTTCTTGTCGCCGTCGCGCGACCACGCCAACGACAGCCGCGTCAGGAGGCCCGAGGTCTTCATCGCGTTGAGTTCATCGGCATAGAAGAAATCGCAATCGCTGCGCTGATGGCCGAAGAACAGCCAGTTCTTGCCGGGCGCTCCGGTTGCGCGGCGGTCGTGCAGGAAGGCGCGGAATGGTGCGACGCCGGTGCCCGGCCCGATCATGATGATCGGCGTCTTCGGGTCCTGCGGCAGCGCGAAGCCGTGGGCCTTCTGCACATAGACCTTTAATTCGTCGCCGGGATTGATGCGCTCGGCGAGGAAGGTTGAGGCGAGCCCGAGACGCTTGCGCTTGTTGATCACGTAGCGCACGCAGTCGACCGTTAGTGACAATCTGCCGGGCGTCGCATTGTGTGACGATGAGATCGAATAGAGCCGCGGCTGCAGCGGCTCCAGCGCCTCGACGAAGGCCTCGGGATGCGGGCGCACGCCGGAAAACTTTTGCAGCACCGCCATCACGTCGAGTGTCGCGGCGTCGCCGTCGGGGTCCTCGCCCTGTGCCAGTGCGCGTGCCTTCTCGCGCCTGGCGCCGCCGGTGAGGTACGAGATCAGCTCGAATAGCGAGTCCGGCGCCGGCGACAGCGAGACGTCGTCCATCAGCACTTCGCGCAGCGTCTTGCCGTTCACCTCCGTGGTGTGGGACGCGCCGAGCAGCGCGATGATCTGATCGACCAGCCCGACATCGTTGCGCGCAAAGATGCCGAAGGAATCGCCGACGACATAGTCGAGACCGGCGGCGGAGAGATCGAACTCGATGTGCCAGGTCTCCTTTTCCGAACCTTGTTTGTTCAGAAGCCGGCGCGACAGGAAGGTGGCCGCGACCGGATTATCGCGCGACCGTCCCGGCTCTGCTACGGCGGCAGACGCAGCCGGAGCCGCCGCTGCCGCGGCTGACGGCGTGGACGGAGCCTTGTCGATTTCCTCATACAACGACTTCAGCATCCGCGCGGTTTCCTTGCCGCCGGGGACGCAGAGGTTGAGCCGCGCTTCGCTCTTGCTCGCAATTGCTTCTGAATAATTGTGGCAGTCATAGCCGCACTGGCCGCAGTCCTGCTGCGCCATTGCCGCCATCATCCGCCGCCGCAGCGGACGTCCCTCGGCGAGTTTCATGCGCTCGGCCATCGGCATGGTCTGGTCGTGCCACGGCGCTTCGCCATCATCATCATCGCCAGCCGCGCCTTGCATCACGGCGGCGCCCTGCTCGGCGGACAACGGCGTTGCATCGGATAGCAGTCCGGCAAAGAATCCGTTCAGCCAGGAGCGTTGCGCCTCGGAGAATGGCGCGTTCGATGGAATGATCTCGATCTTCGGTGGCGGCGTGATCTGGTTCATGCGGACACCTCGGCTTCGGCGAGCTTGCGCAAGCCCGCGCCGTCATGGCGGCGCGCAAATGTCAGGAACGTCTCATCGGATGATGCGCGATGGGTGAGATACGCCTTCAGCAGCTTCTCGACCGCCTTCGGCGCATCTTCCGCCTTGAGGTCATGAAAAACCTCCTGCCCGACATCGGCGTCGGGACCAAAGCCGCCGCCGGCAAACAGGTGATAGCCCTCGACGGTGTCGTCATCCTCGCCGACGGGAACGCGCGCTGCGATCAGGCCGATATCGCTGATGTAGTGCTGCGCGCAGGAATGGTGGCAGCCGGTGACGTGAATGTTGATCGGCGTGTCGATGGCAACGCGCGGCTCGCACCAGTCTCCGATCTCGGCGGCATGCCGCTTGGTGTTGGAAGCTGCGAAGCGGCAGCCGGCATTGCCGGTGCAGGCGATCAGGCCGGCACGGATGTGCGAAGCCTCGACCGCAAGCCCGATTTTCTGGATCGCGGCGATCGCCAGTTCGACATTTTCGTCGCGCACTCCTGATATCAGCAGGTTCTGCCACACCGTCAGGCGAATGTCGCCGTCGCCCAGATCCTGCGCGATCTTCGCCAATCCGCGCATTTGCTCGGCGGTAACCTTGCCGAGCGGCAATGACACGCCGATCCAGTTCAGCCTGTCCTGCTTCTGCTTGTGCACGCCGATATGCGCCATGCGGTCGGACGCCGGCCGTAGGCAAAGCGCCTCCGCCGGCACGCGGGTGAAAGGCTTGCCGAGCCGCTCCTCGACCAGCGCAAGGAATTTCTCGTGGCCCATGCCGTCGAGCACATATTTCAGCCGCGCCTTGTTGCGGTTGGTGCGGTCGCCGAGATCGATGAAGATGCGGACGATGGCGTCGGCCACTTTGGTGGCGTCGGCCGGCCTCACGATGATGTCGGTATACTTGGCAAAATCCTTGTGCCCGGTGATGCCGCCAAGCCCGAGGCGAAACCAGATGCCTCCCTCGGCGCCAAAGCCGTCCTTCACCTCGACCGCCGTGAAGGCGATATCATTGGTGTCTTCCAGCGCGGCGATCTTGCCGGCGCCGTCGAAGGCGACGTTGAACTTGCGCGGCAGACCGTAGAGCGAGCGGTCGTTGAGGATGTGATAGTGCCATTCGCGCGCATACTCCCGGGTATCGAGCAGTTCCTGCGGATCGATCCCGGCGGTCGGCGTCCCCGTGACATTGCGGATGTTGTCGGCTCCGGTGCCGCGCGAACAGAGGCCGAGATCCTGGATGCCCTCGATCAGCGCCACCGCATGCTTCGGCGGAATTTCCCGCACCTGCAAATTGGCCCGCGTCGTGACGTGGCAGAACGGCCCGCACAGCCGCTCGCTCAGATCGGCGAGGCCCGAAAACTGCCAGTGCTTCAGGATGCCGTTCGGAATCCGCAAGCGGCACATGTAGGAGTCCTGCGCCGGCGCGACGTAGAACAGGCCGTAATAGCGCCAGCGGAAATTGTCCGCAGGGCTCGGCGGCGCATTGTCGAGCGCCTGCTGCTTCAGCCGCGGATAGGCGTCGAACGGATGCTCCTCGCGCTTGAACTTCTCGGGATCGGCGAGCTTCTTGCCTGACGCGATGACCTTGTCCTGCGCCTTGATATGCGCGGCGTCCGGCCCAGTCGGTTCGGCCGCCGCCTTGCCCGCAGCGCCACCGAGGCCGCGCCCGACCCGGCTGATCTGCAGGCCCGTGGTAAAGCCCTCGAGATAGCGCTTCTGCTCGTCGGTAAAGTCGATTGAGAGCGTTTCGATTTTCATGCGCGACGAAGCTCCTGCGGCCACGGCTGGTGGCGTCAACGAACGGGAAAGACCGCTTGGAAAATCGATCCGGCGGAGGCGCCGGACGGCATTTCTGGCAAGCGGCCCGGCCAGCTTCGTTGCTGCGGAAATCCATCTTGGACATCGGTCAGCAGGCTTCAGCGACGAGCCGACCGCACTGCAACATTCAAGTTGCGTGCCAGAGAGGCTCGATAAAAATATCGATGATTTTCAATGTGTTCCGAGCATGAAACTCAAAACTATGAAGCCGGCTTCAGTGCCGCTTCGTAGGCACAATGCCCAATGATTGGGCGCATGAGACTTTTGCCTAATATTACCTCAGTCGGCTCGCTTAGGGCTTCCAGTGGCCGATCTTGAACGCCGCCAGATGGCCCGCGATGTCGCCAGGGTCAAACGCGGGTCCCACAAAGGCGCCGATGGCGCCAGAGGCGTCGGAGACGGCCTGGGGACGTCCCATGGCGGCATCAAAGAGGTCGGGCCTGAAGACCCCGATCGCGGTCTGCAGCGCATCGGGCCGCACCTCCGCCTGCCCCCAGCGCACCATCTGGGCATAGAGCCAGGCGGCCTGGGCGGGGTCGGGCCGGCCCGCCCCCTCGCGGCCGATCAGTAGATAGCGGCTGCTTTCGCGTCTGGCTCCATCGGGCGAGACCTTTAGCCGGCCATCGAGAGTGCGCTGGATCAGCTCCGCATCGACGCCGATCCGCCCCGGCCGGGCCAGGATGTGCGCGGCTTCGGCGCGGTTTTCCGGGTGCTCGATAAAATCGGCCGCCTTCGCCGCGGCCCGCGTCAACGCCGCCAGCACCTCCGAATTCTTCTCCGACCAACTCTGCCTGACAGCGAGCACCTTCTCCGCTGCACGAACCAGAATATCGGACGAAAAATGCAGGATGTGGCCGATGCCGAGATCGACCGCGATCGAGTTCCAGGGCGCGCCGACGCAGAAGGCGTCGACCTGGCCGTTGGCAAGGCTGTCTACCATGTAGGGCGGCGGCAATACCACCAGCCGCACGTCCTCGTCGGGATCGACCCCGCCCGCCGCCATCCAGAACCGGAGCTGGTAATTGTGGGTCGAGAACGGGAAAGTCATGCCGAAAGTCAGGGGATCCGCCCCGCTCTTGCGCCGCTTGGCGACGACGCGGGCGAGCGCCAGCGCGGTCGCCATCGGATCGAGCGCGTCGCCATCGATCTCCGCCATGATGGCGGCATGCAACAACGGCGACACCGTGATGGCGTTGCCGTTGAGGCCGAGATTGAACGGCGCCACGATCGGCACCTTGACGTGACCGAGCCCGAGGCTGGAGGCGATCGCCACCGGGGCCAGCAGATGCGCCGCGTCGAACATGCCGATATTGAGCTTGTCGCGGACGTTGGACCACGACACTTCCCGCACCAGCGTAACGTCGAGCCCTTCGGCGGCGGCAAAGCCCTTGTCGACGGCAATGATCAGCGCGGAGGCGTCGACCAGCGGAATGAAGCCGATATGCAGCGGTGTGGTCATTTCAGGAGTTCCGACGCCGTCAGGATCGACTGTGCGATCTCGCCGATCTTCTTTTTCTCGCGCATCGCGGTGGAGCGCATCAGCACATAAGCCTCTTCTTCGGTGAGGCCCTTCACCTTCATCAAAATTCCCTTGGCGCGGTCGATGACCTTGCGTTCCTCGAGCGCCGACTTGGTGCGGTCGAGTTCGTCCTGCAGCTTGGCGAAGGCGTTGAAGCGGGAAATGCAGAGGTCGAGGATCGGCTTGATCCGCTCCTTCTTCAGCCCATCGACGATGTAGGCGGAGACGCCGGCCTCGACGGAGGCCTGGATCGAGGCGGCATCGCTCTGGTCGACGAACATGGCGATCGGCCGCCGCACCGCGCGGCTGACCTGGAACATCTGTTCCAGCACGTCGCGGCTGGGGTTTTCCAGGTCGATCAGGATGACGTCGGGATCTACAGCGTAAATCCGCGCCAAAAGGCTCTGCATCTCGCTGATATGCACGACGCCGGTAAAACCCGCCTCCCGCAACCCCTCTTCGAGGATCGCGGCCCGGATCGGGCTTTCGTCGACAATGACGATTTTCGGCGACGACTCAGCGCTCATCGATCAACTCTTTAACCCGGCAGGGCTTCCATAGCACGTCAGAAGGTGGCGCAAAGCCTTGTAATTGTGAGTAATTGGGACTAGTTCGTGCCCATCAATCAGGCAGATTTAGATATGCAACAGGCCGCCGCGCCCAAGATCAGCTTTGTTTCGCTTGGATGTCCCAAGGCATTGGTGGATTCCGAGCGCATCATCACGCGGCTGCGCGCCGAAGGCTATGAGCTGGCCCGCAAGCATGACGGCGCCGACATCGTCATCGTCAACACCTGCGGCTTCCTCGACAGTGCCAAGCAGGAATCGCTCGGCGCCATCGGCGACGCCATGGCCGAGAACGGCAAGGTCATCGTCACCGGCTGCATGGGCGCGGAACCCGAGCAGATCGAAGCGGCCTATCCGGGCGTGCTCTCGATCACAGGTCCGCAGCAATATGAGAGCGTGCTGGAAGCCGTGCACCGGGCGCTGCCGCCGGTGCATAACCCGCATCTCGATCTGGTGCCGCCGCAGGGCGTCAAGCTGACGCCGCGCCACTACGCCTATCTGAAGATCTCCGAAGGCTGCAACAACCGCTGCAGCTTCTGCATCATTCCGAAACTGCGCGGCGATCTGGTGTCGCGGCCGGCGGCCGACGTGTTGCGCGAAGCGGAGAAACTGGTCAGCGCCGGCGTCAAGGAATTGCTGGTCATTTCACAGGACACCTCGGCCTATGGCGTCGACGTGAAATACGCGGAAAGCCCGTGGCAGGACCGCCAGGTTCGCGCCAAATTCTTCGATCTCGCCAAGGAGCTCGGCGAACTTGGCGCCTGGGTGCGGCTGCAATATGTCTACCCCTACCCGCATGTCGACGAAGTCATCGGCCTGATGACCGAGGGCAAGGTCCTGCCCTATCTCGATATCCCCTTCCAGCATGCGAGCCCGGAAGTTTTGAAGGCGATGAAGCGCCCCGCCGCGCAGGAAAAGACGCTGGCGCGGATCAAGAAGTGGCGCGAGGAATGTCCTGACCTGACGCTGCGCTCGACCTTCATCGTCGGCTTCCCCGGCGAGACCGATTCCGATTTCGCCTATCTGCTCGACTGGCTCGAAGAGGCCGAGATCGATCGTCTCGGCTGCTTCAAATACGAGCCGGTGGCCGGCGCCGCCTCCAACGCGATCAGTAATGCCGTGCCCGACGAGGTCAAGCAGGAGCGCTGGAACGCGCTGATGGCGCGGCAGCAGAAAATCTCCGCCCGCCGCCTCAAGCGCAGGGTCGGCACGCGGCAGCAGGTCATCATCGACGAAGTCGGGCCGACGGTCGCAAAGGGTCGCTCAAAGGCGGATGCGCCGCAGATCGACGGCGCGGTCTATCTTTCCAGCCGCCGTCCTCTGAAAGTCGGTGAGATCGTCACCGCGAAGATCGAGCGGTCCGATCAGTACGACCTGCACGGCAGCGTCGCGGGGTTCTGAAGCCGCCCTGATTGTCGGTCAGGTCGCCTGGCATCGGCCGGGCATTCGCCTCCAGAAATTGCAAGGCGGTATCTCCCGTACGTGAACTGATCCCCATTCAACGCGCACAAAGCTGTTGGCAGGCCGGCTGCGCGGCCGGACATGGGATTGGACATGACGAAGGCACGGCGGACCAGGTCCGGCAGTAATCTCAAGGCACTTGGCTGCTCGTTGCTATTGCTCACGGCCGTTCCAGCCGTTGCGCAGGCTGCGAAAATTACCTCGGCCGACGTCAGGAGCTGGTGCTTCACCAGCGCCAAGATTGCCACCGACCTGCGGATCGGCGGCTGTAGCGCCCTCATCTCGTCGGGAAAGGCTACGGCGAAGCGGCTCACCGACGCCTACCTCAATCGCGGGGCCCATTATCTCGGCAACAACAGCACCGACCTCGCCATCGACGATTTCAGCGAGGTGATCAGGCGCGAGCCGAAGCGTTTCGCGGCCTTCACCAACCGTGGCGAAGCCTATCGCCGCAAGGGCGATTTGGACCGGGCGATCTCGGATTTCGATCGCGCCATCGCGCTCAATCAAAAAGACGCCATCGCCTGGTTCAATCGCGGGATCGCCTATAGCGACAAGGGCGATCCGGATCATGCGATCGCCGACTACGATCTGGCCATCAAGCTCAATCCGCGCGATTCCTGGTACTACAACAACCGCGGCAATTCCCACATCGACAAGCGCGACTATGAGCGCGCGATGGCGGACTACAACAAGGCGATCAAGCTCAATCCGAAATTTACGCTCGCCTATTTCAACCGCGGCACCGCCTACCGAAACCATGGTGACGATGCATTGGCGCTCGCCGATCTCAACATGTCGATCCAGTTTGATGCGAACTATGCCGCCGCCTACGGCAACCGGGCACGGCTGTTCAGGGACAAGGGCGACATCGACCGCGCGCTGGCCGATTTCGACCAATCGCTGCGCCTTGATCCCGCGGGCTATCGTGACGCCTATGCCCGCGGCACCATCTACTTTGACCGGCACGACTATGCGCGGGCCCTTCCGGATTATGATCGGGCGATCAAAGCCAATCCGAAATACGCGGCGGCGCTCAACTCGCGCTGCCTGACCCGCGCCATTGTCGGCAGCCCCCGCGAGGGCCTTGCGGATTGCGAGGAGTCGCTCAAGCATCGGCCAGGTGATGCCTACACGCTCGACAGCCGCGCCTTCTGCTATCTCAAGCTCGGCGAATTCGCTGCCGCGATCGAGGGTTACGATACGGCCTTGAAGGTCAATCCGAAGCTTGCGCCCTCACTTTACGGGCGCGGACTTGCGAAACAAAAACAAGGCGATGCGAGCGGAGCTGAAAGTGACATCGCGGCGGCCAAGGCAATCGATGCCGGCGTCGCCGACGAATTCCGCCATTATGGAATCGACTGAGTTCGCAACCGCACGTCGAGCCGTCGCTTGACATGGCCCGCGGTTCGGCTGTATGGGCCATCGCATGAAGCTGAACCGGACCAACCGCCGCGCCTGCCTGCGTCGTCGCTCCCGCGACGATGATGGGGCGCGCCATGTCCGACGACAATGCTGATCAGCTAGTTTCAGCCACGTTTTCGAGAAGGCCGCACCCTCAAAAGTGCGGCCTTCTTGCGTTTCGGCCTGCCCCTTCCGCAAAACCCAGAGGAGATCGACATGACCCTTGCTGCCCATCCGTTCGACGCGCTGATGAACATCACGGCACGCCCGCAGGCCGTGTTCGTCCGCGGCGAAGGCGCCTATCTCTGGGACGATGCCGGCAAGCGCTATCTCGATTTCATGCAGGGTTGGGCCGTCAACTGCCTCGGCCATTCGCCCCCTGTCGTTGCCGAAGCCCTCGCGGCGCAGGCAAAACTGCTGCTGACGCCGAGCCCCGCCTTCTACAACGGCCCCAGCCTCAAGCTGGCGCAGGCGTTGGTCGACAAGAGCTGCTTCGACCAGGTGTTCTTCGCCAATTCCGGCGCGGAAGCCAACGAAGGCGCGATCAAGCTCGCGCGGAAATACGGCGCCAAGCACAAGAACGGCGCGTTCGAAATCATCACCTTCGAAGGCGGCTTTCACGGCCGCACGCTGGCGACCATGTCGGCATCGGGCAAGAAGGCGTTCGAGCCGCTGTTCGAGCCGAAAGTGTCGGGCTTCCGAAAAGCCAGGCTCAACGACCTCGATTCAGTGAAGGCGCTGATCTCGGATAACACGGTCGCGGTGATGCTGGAGCCGATCCAGGGCGAGGCCGGCGTATGGCCAGCAACCGATCAATTCTTGCAGGCGTTGCGCGCGCTGACGAAAGAGCACGGCCTGCTCCTGATCGTCGATGAGATCCAGACCGGCATGGGCCGGACCGGCAAGCTGTTTCATTACGAGCATGCCGGCATCGCGCCCGACATCATGACGCTCGGCAAGGGCATCGGCGGCGGCGTGCCGCTGGCGGCCCTGCTCGCGACCAAGGAAGCCTCGTGCTTCGAGCATGGCGACCAGGGCGGCACGTTCAACGGCAATCCGTTGATGTGCGCTGCCGGGCTCGCGGTGCTTGAGGAAGTGTCGAAGCCGGAGTTTTTGAAAGCGGCCGGCGATGCCGGCCTGTTTCTTGAGAGCGAGTTGCAGAAACTCTCGGCACGGCACGGCCTTGGCGAAGTGCGGGGTCGCGGCTTGTTGCTGGCACTCGATCTCAAGCTGCCGATCGGCGGAGCGATCGTGGCCGAAGCGCTGGCAGACGGCGTCCTCATCAACTCGCCCCAGCCCGACGCCCTGCGCTTCATGCCCGCGCTCAACGTCACGCGCGAGGAGATCTCGCTGATGATCGATTGCCTCGATGCGATTTTAGTCAAGGCAGGCGCGGCGAGGAGAGTTGCGTAAGTCTCTCTCCTGTCATTCCGGGGCGATGCGCAGCATCGAACCCGGAGGCTCGAGACTCCGGGTCTGGTGCTAACGCACCATCCCGGAATGACGGTGAGACTTACTTACGGCCTTAAAATCGCCGCGCCCGTCGTCGCCCGGCTCTCCAGCTCGGTATGCGCCTTCGCCGCGTCCTTCAGCGCATAAGCGTGGTTGATCGGCACGTGGAGCTTGCCGTTGATGACGGCGGCAAACAGCGTGTCGGCACCTTCGAGCAGATCCTTGCGGGTCGAGACGTAGTCGTTGAGCTTCGGCCGTGTCGCAAACAGCGAGCCGTGATTGTTGAGCTCGGCCAGCGGGAACGGCGGCACCGGACCGGAAGCATTGCCAAAGCTCACGAACAGGCCGCGGGGCCGCAGGCATGACAGCGAGCCCGGGAAGGTGGTCTTGCCGACGCCGTCATAGACGACGTCGCAGAGCTCGTTGCGGCTGATCTGCTTCACCCGTGCGACAAAATCCTCCTCGTTATAGAGGATGACGTGGTCGCAGCCATTGGACAGCGCCAGGTCGGCCTTGGCCTTGGAGCCGACGGTGCCGATGACATGCGCGCCGAGCGCCTTCGCCCATTGGCAGGCCAATAGGCCTATGCCGCCGGCGGCCGCGTGGATCAGCACGCGATGGCCGGGCTCGACCTTGAAGGTCTTGTGCAGGAGGTACCAGACGGTCAGCCCCTTGAGCATCAGCACCGCGCCCTGCTCGTAGGTGATGTGGTCCGGCAGCTTGACCAGCTTGTCGGCCGGGATCACTCGCTCGCTGGCGTAGCCGCCGAGCGTGAAATAATAGGCGACGCGATCACCCGGATGGAAATTGGTGACGCCCGGACCGACGGCCACCACCTCGCCGGCGGCTTCGTTGCCGGCGATGAATGGCAGTCCCGGCGCCTTGTAGAGGCCAGTGCGGAAATAGACGTCGATGAAGTTCAGGCCGACGGCGTGCTGGCGGATGCGGACCTCGCCCGGTCCGGGCGCCGGCACCTCCACGTCCTCGTACACCAGGGCTTCCGGGCCCCCCACCTTGTGCACGCGCACGGCCTTGGTCATGACGGTCTCTCCCTAGGGTCTCGGCTCAAGCGCCCACCTTGAGCGCGCAACGAAGGCCATCGCCGCCGCCTTGTCAACTCGCCGGGCGTCGGGTCGCCTTCCGGCGGTTGCGTCTGGCGAGCACGTTGAACACTTCGACGGCGGCCGCGAACAGCATGGCAAAGTAGATATAGCCGCGCGGGATGTGGAATTTGAATCCGTCCGCCACCAGCGCCACGCCGATCAGCACCAGGAACGCCAATGCCAGCATCTTGGTGGTCGGGTGATTGGCCACGAAGCGGGCCACCGGACCCGACGAGACATACATGACGGCGCAGGCGATCACGACGGCCGCGACCATGATTTCGAGATCCTGCGCCATACCGATCGCCGTGATGATGGAATCCAGCGAGAACACCATGTCGATGACGATGATCTGCATGATCACCCAAAAGAACGCACTGGCGCTCGGCTGGGCATCGGACTCACCCTCGCGCGCCTCCACCTCACCATGAATTTCATGCGTCGCCTTGGCGATCAGGAAGGCTCCGCCGGCTATCAGGATGATGTCACGCCATGACAGCTCGACATTTTTCACGGTGATGACAGGCTCCGTCAGGCCGATCAGCCACACCAGCACGCTGAGAAGGACGATGCGAAACACGAGCGCCAGTAACAGACCGATCTGGCGCGCGCGCTTGGCCTGCGCCGGCGGGATGCGCGACACGATCACCGAAATGAAGATGACGTTGTCGATGCCAAGCACGATTTCCAGCGCCGTCAACGTGAGCAGCGCCAACCAGGCTTCCGGGCTCGTCAGTAATTCCATCATGCCCCGAACGACTTTATTTGCCGGATGACGGCGTCACTTCCTATGACGTACGCGCCAATGGCGCAAAGCGCGGCAACGATGGGAGCGCCGACATCGAAATCGCAGATCAGCGTATAGATCGCAAGCGCGGCTCCGGTTGCCATCAGCCACAGGGTCAGCCAGCGCAGGCGCACCACGCGGACCGGATGCAGGACGTGAAACGGGGCGAAGGTGAGCGCGATCAGGATGGCAATTCCGAGTGTGGACGGGATTGGCGGCAGATGCAGCAAGAACAAATAAAACGCCGCCGCGTTCCATAGCGCCGGAAAGCCGCGGAAGTGATTGTCTGAGGTCTTCATGCGCCGATCAGCGAAATAGAGCGCGCTCGACACGACGATACCGATACCGAGCAGCGGCCCGGCCGCCGGCATCAGCAGCCGGCTCGTGGCGATGGCATAGGCGGGAACGAAGACATAGGTCACGAAATCGACAACGAGATCGAGCACCTCGCCCGACCAGTTCGGCTGCAACCGCTCGACCTGCAGCTTCCGCGCCAGCGGACCGTCGATTGCATCGACGAC
The DNA here is from genome assembly GCF_029714305.1 of Bradyrhizobium sp. CB3481. Lineage (NCBI taxonomy): Bacteria > Pseudomonadati > Pseudomonadota > Alphaproteobacteria > Hyphomicrobiales > Nitrobacteraceae > Bradyrhizobium > Bradyrhizobium sp. CB3481. The sequence continues at coordinate 4,132,841 of NZ_CP121647.1, read as the reverse complement.
CAGGGCGACGCCAAGCCAAGCGAACATGCTGGCCCAGTGCTCGCGCACCGCCTCCATCATTGCCAGCAGCGCGATGCCCGCTCCCATTGCCGTGAAAATATGTACGGCGAATGCGGCGGTACGCATTCGGCCGCTCACCGGGACGGAATCTGGCTCTGTGCTCTGGTCCATTGCTACGGCAGTGCTATCAGGAATCGTTCCGATTTGCATATCGGCGCTTGCGGCGTTCCGCCGCGCGATTGGGCGGAAACATTTCGGCCAGTTGATGGCTTGAAAATGCCGGCCCGAACGTCAATTGTCCTGATATGACCAATGCATCGCAAGTTTATGACGCTGCCGTGATCGGCGGCGGGCCGGCCGGATTGACCGCCGCCGTGGCGCTGGCCGTAACGGGTGCGAAAACCGCCCTGTTGGCGCGCCGCCTCCCCTATGCCGACAACCGCACCACGGCGCTGCTCGGCGCCTCCACCGATCTGCTCGAGCGCCTGGACGTCTGGCCCCGCTGCCGGGACAAGGCCGCCGCCTTGCGGACCATGCGCCTCGTCGACGACACCGGCCGGCTGATCCGCGCGCCGGAAGTCCACTTCTCCTCGGAGGAGATCGGCCTCGAGCAGTTCGGCTACAACATTGACAACCGCTCGCTGATGGTGGCCCTCAAAGAACGCGCCGCCGAGCTTTCGAACCTCATCCGGTTTGACGATGAAGCTATTACGATCGACCCACAGGACGAACTCGTTACGGTCAATACCAGCAAGGGTGCACCGCTCGCCGCACGGCTGGTGATCGGCGCCGACGGGCGGCAATCGCCCTCGCGAAAGGCCGCCGGAATCGGGATCAGCCGCCGCGACCTGCACCAATCGGCGCTGACCTTCAACGTCAGCCATTCGCGGTCGCACAACGGGATTTCCACCGAGTTTCACACCGCGCAGGGCCCCTGCGTCTTCGTTCCCCTGCCCGGCAATCGTTGCAGTGTGGTGTGGGTCGCATCCACCAGCGAAGCCGAGCGGCGGATGTCGCTCAGCGACGACGAATTGTCTGAAGCCGCAGAAAAGCAGTCGCACTCCATTCTCGGCCGCATCCAGGTGGAGGCCGGACGCAACCTGTTTCCGCTGACGATCGAGCGTCCCGACCAGTTCGCCAGCCACCGCGTCGCGCTGGTCGGCGAGTCCGCCCATGTGGTGCCGCCGATCGGCGCACAAGGCCTCAACATGGGACTGCGCGATGCCGCCGATATCGCCGACATCGCCGGCGAAGCGCTATCGCGCGGCGAAGATCCGGGATCGTCGTCGGTGCTGGCGCGTTACCGGTCCGCCCGCCGCGCCGACGTCGCCAGCCGCTTGATCGCCATCGATGTCGCCAACCGCTCACTACTCAGCGATTTCGTAGGGCTGCAATCGCTGCGCGCGGTGGGCATGCACCTGCTCGGCTCGTTCGGCCCGCTGCGGCGCCTTGCCATGCGCGAGGGGCTGGCGCCGACCTGGAAGCGCGTGAGCTAGCTCCGGCCGCCCCGCGTGAGGGCTGCGAACCCGGCCCAACTCTACTGTGCATGGGGTTGTTTTCGCGATTTTGTGTTTCGGCCGCCCGTTTTATGGAAACGCCAGCCGTCCGCTCTGGATGAACCACATCACGCTGGTCAGCGTGACGACGGAGGCGAAGGTCCCGATCAGGACGGCGACCGATGCCGGCTCGATCCAGGTATTGTTCTGCCGGGCCATCACGAAGACATTCAGCGCCGGCGGCAGCGCGGCCATCAGCACCGCGGTTGCGGCCCAAGGCTGCGCGAACGGGCCGAACAGCAGCATCAGGGCGAACACGATGAGCGGATGGATCAAAAGCTTGATCGCGATCACGCCGGGCACTTCCCAGGGCACGCGGTCGAACGGCCGCAGCGCGACCGTAACGCCCAGCACGAACAGCGCGGTCGGCGCGGCGGCGTTTTGCAGAAACAGCAGCGTCCGGTCGAGCGCGGTCGGCAACGGAATGTGGAACGCGGCGACGAGAGCACCGAGAACGGCCGACATGATCAGCGGATTGAGCACGATCTGCCGCACGGCCACGCCAACGGCATGCAGGAACGACTTATGCTCGCGGTCGGTCAGCGCCATCAACAGCGGCACGATGGTGAACAGGAAGATGCTGTCGCAGCAGAAGATCAGCGCGGTCGGCGCCGCCGCCTTGGCGCCGAGCACGGCCAGCGCGAGGCCTGGGCCCATGTAACCGATATTGCCATAAGCGCCGGCTAGGCCCGCGATGGTCGCCTTGCGCAGCGACAACTCGCCGATGATGCGGCCCGCCACCATCGCCAGCACGAAGGCGCTCACGGTCGCCAGCGTCGTTGCGATCAGGAACGGTGGGTTGTTGAGCTCGGAAAACGGGGTTTCCGACATGATGCGAAACAGCAATGCCGGCAGCGAGACGTAGAGCAGGAAGAAATTCATCCAGGCAAGCCCCGCTTCCGGGAGCCCCTTTGTCTTGCCGCAGGCGAAACCGATGAAGATCAGGCCGAAATAGGGAAGCGCAAGGTTGAGGATATCGGCCATCGCGAAACGTCTTTTCGTCAGTGATTTCGGGGGCATGGCGGCGAGAGTCGCCACCTTGTGTAAAGGTTAATTCGTCCTATTGCCCCTAGCATCGGCCACAATCATGGTCTATTCGACGGAACATGATCAAAGCGCGCACCGCCAAATTCCAGATCGGCCAGATCGTCCGCCACCGGGTGTTCTCATTCCGCGGCGTGATTTTCGATATCGATCCGGAATTCAACAATACAGAGGAATGGTGGTTGTCGATCCCCGAGGAGGTTCGCCCTCACAAGGATCAGCCGTTCTATCATTTGCTCGCGGAGAACTCGGAGTCCGAATACGTCGCCTATGTCTCCGAACAAAATCTGCTGCCGGACGATTCCGGCGAGCCGATCCGGCATTCGCAGGTCGCGGAGATTTTCGTGAAGGACAAGTCCGGCGGTTACCGCCCGCGCAACTCGTCGCTGAATTAGTCGTCCATATCCGCAACGAAAAAGGCGCCCACCGGGGCGCCTTTTGTGTTTGGCGAATCGCTGTCAGCGCTTACTTCGCCGCCGGATTGGCGCCGCCCGCGCCTTCGAGCTTCTTGCGCTGCTCCTCGGCGCGCTTCTGCAGCTCTTCCTGCAGCTTCTTCTGGTTTTCCTCGAACTGCTTCGGATCGGTCGGCGGGCCGTCATAGGCCTTGGCGAATTCGCCGGCGAGCGGCAGCGGCAGCGTCAGCGGCGCGCCGTTGGAATTGATCGCCTGAACAACGAGGTTCTGGCCCTTCTTCAGGTTGGCAATCAGCTCGGGGGTGGCTTCATAGTCGGACATGCAGCCGTTCTGGAAGCAGATGACATAGGGGCTCTGCTGCGGCGGGTTGCTGTCGACGATGATCCGGGTGCCGTGCACGAGCTGCATGCCGAGCGGCAGCGTCACGCGGAGCAGCTTCTTCGGCTCGCCTTCCGGCTCGATGATCACGGCGGCAATGACGGGCTGGCCTGATTCGATGCGGCCGTCCTTACCGGTGAAGCAGACCTGCTTGGCGCCAGCTTCCTGGCCCTTGAGGCAGAACTTGGTCCAGGGCGCGTAGATCAGCTGGACCTGCTGCTCCTGCGGCTGGGGAGCAGCGGCAGGCGCGCCGGCGGCCGGAGCTTGCTGCGGGGCGGGTGCAGGACCCTTGGGCGCTGCCTTCGGCGCCGCCTTCGGAGCGGCCGGCGCGGGCTGCTGGGCCTGTGCGCCGGAAGCGATCAACGTTGCCGAGAGTGCCGAAGCCGCCAACAGGGAAAGAAACTGCCCACGCGGCTGGCCCGACCCGGCCAAGATACGGAAATTCATTGCGGAAAACCCTTTCTGAACCGGAGCGCCCGAAACCGCTACAGACGCCGACACCTCTACCCGCGCTGAGGCGGCTATCTCGTTGGCAATTGAGGCGGATACGTGACAGGCGCTCCCGCCGCCAAACTGCCCGCCTTCAATACAGCGGCGGGCGAAAAGATCAATGCCGACAGGCTCCTTTGGTGTTCCTCGCAAGCCCGGGCCGGCCCTATGGTAAAGCTTTCCTCGTGCGAATTTTCGAATCAAATCTTCGCCTGTCTGTGCCCTCTTCCGGGCGTATCCCGCTGCGTGTAGTGGCGTGGAGCGCCCTCGCGCTAGGTGTAACCCTGTTTGCGCCGCTTGGTTCGGCGAAGGCGGCCGAAAGCCACGCGCTCGCGATGCATGGCGAGCCTGCCCTCTCAGCCGGTTTCACGCACATGCCTTACGCCAATCCCGATGCGCCAAAGGGCGGGCGGCTGGTCTGGGGCGTTCTTGGAACTTTCGACAGCCTCAATCCCCAGATCGTCCGCGGCCTCGCCGTTCAGCAGATGCGGGGCTTTGTGGTCGAGAGCCTGATGACGCGCGGCAATGACGAGGCATTCACGCTCTATGGCCTCTTGGCCAGGAGCGTCGAGACCGACGATGCGCGCAGCTACGTCACCTTCCATCTCGACCCCAAGGCGCGCTTTTCCGACGGCAAGCCGGTGACGGCCGAGGACGTCGTGTTTTCCTGGGCGCTGCTGCGCGACAAGGGCCGCCCCAACCACCGCCAGTATTATTCCAAAGTCGCAAAAGCCGAGGCGACCGATCCGCTCACCGTTCGGTTCGATTTCGGCGGTGCGAACGACCGCGAGCTGCCGCTGATCATTGGCCTGATGCCGGTCCTGCCGCGGCACGCGGTCGATCCCGCGACATTCGAGGAAACCACGATGACCGGACCGATCGGTTCCGGCCCCTATCGCGTCACCGCCGTCAAGCCCGGCGCCAGCGTCACGCTGACCCGCAATCCCGATTACTGGGGGCGCGACCTACCGGTCAACCGCGGCCTCTGGAACTTCGACGAGATCAGGCTCGATTACTTCCGCGAGGCCAACAGCCAGTTCGAGGCGTTCAAGCGCGGCCTCTATGACTTTCGCGTCGAGTACGAGCCGCTGCGCTGGCACGACGGCTACGATTTTCCGGCGGCCAAAAGCGGCGATCTGATCCGCGACACCATCAAGACCGGCATGCCGCAGCCGTCGGAATTCCTGGTGTTCAACACCCGCCGGCCAATGTTCTCGGACATCCGCGTCCGGCAGGCGCTGACGCTGCTGTTCGATTTCGAGTGGATCAACCGCAACTATTTCTTCGGCCTGTATGCCCGCTCAGCCGGCTTCTTTGCAGGATCCGAACTGTCCGCCTATGGCCGGCCTGCCGACGAGCGCGAGCGCGAGCTGCTGAAGCCATTCGCCGACCGCATCCGGCCCGACATTCTCGATGGCAGCTATCGCCTGCCCGTCACCGACGGGTCGGGCCGCGATCGCACGACGCTGCGCCAGGCGCTGAGCCTGTTGTCGGAGGCCGGATATGACCTCGACGGGGCCGTGCTGCGGCAGCGTTCGACCAAGACGCCGCTCTCTTTCGAAATCCTGGTGACGACGCGGGACCAGGAGCGCATCGGGCTCGCCTATCAGCGTGATCTCAAGCGCGCCGGCATCGAGGCCAGCGTGCGCGCTGTCGATCCCGTGCAGTTCGACCAGCGCCGGCTCGGCTACGAGTTCGACATGCTGCAGAACCGTTGGGACCAGTCGCTGTCCCCCGGCAATGAGCAGTCCTTCTATTGGGGCAGCCAAGCCGCCGACATCACGGGCACGCGGAACTACATGGGCGCCAAAGAGCCCGCCATCGACGCCATGATCGCAGCCCTGCTCGAGGCGCGCGAGCGTCCCGCCTTCGTTTCCGCCGTGCGGGCGCTCGACCGCGCCCTGATCTCAGGTTTCTACGCGATCCCTGTGTTTAACGTGCAGGAGCAATGGATTGCGCGGTGGAATCGGATAGAAATTCCTGCAGCGACTGCGCTATCCGGCTACCTTCCGGAAACTTGGTGGCACAAGCCGCAAGCGAAGTGAACTCACCACGTGGTGCAACCCTCATAGAGCCGACGTAACACCGTGACCCAGCCCACCGCTTCGCCAACCCTCGATACGCTGTTCAAACGGAATCTGGCACGCCAGCCGGATGCGATGGCACTGGTCGATCCGCCCAACAAGGTGCGCATCACCGGCCAGCCGCCGAAGCGCCTGACCTTTGCGCAGGCCGACCGCATGATTTCGTCGCTCGCGGCGCATTTCATCGAATCCGGCCTGCCGTCCAATTCGGTGATCGCCGTCCAGCTGCCGAACACCATCGAATTCGCGATCACGGTGCTTGCCGCCTTCCGCGCCGGCCTCGTCGTCGCGGTGCTGCCGCTGCTCTGGCGGCAGTCGGAACTGACCATGGCGCTCAATCGCACCGCAGCGCGGGCGATCGTGACCATCGGCAAGGTCGACGGCGTAATCTATTCGGACCTCGCCATGAATGCCGCCGCCGAGGCGTTCTCGATCCGCCACGTCTGCGGCTTCGGCAGCGACCTGCCCGAAGGCATGGCCTCGCTCGATAACGCGATCTTCCGGGAATCCCCGACCGCGCGCGCCGTGATCCAGGACGGCCGCAAGCCGGCGCTGATTTCCTTCGACGTCACCGCGGACGGCTTCCGGCCGGTGCCGCGCGCCCATCTCAGCCTGATTGCCGGCGGCCTTGCCATCTCACTCGAAAGCGATGTGCCGCAGGGCGCGACCGTACTGTCGGCCTTCTCGCCGATGTCGTTTGCCGGCCTCGCCTCCTCGCTGGCGCTTTGGCTGCTGTCGGGCGGAACGCTGGTGCTGCACCATCCGTTCGACGACGAGGTGCTCGAACAGCAGGTCAGCGAACAGCGTTGCGACACGCTGATTGCGCCGGCGGGGCTGGCGCTGCGGCTGGACGAAATGGACCTTGCCGCGCGGATGCCGAGCCTGCGCCATGTCATCGGCCTGTGGCGCACGCCGGAGCAGGTCGGCTCCAGCGCGGGCTGGGGGACGAAAAACGCGACGCTGACGGACGTCTATCTGTTTGGCGAGGCCGGCCTGTTCGGCGCACGCCGGATCGCGGAAGACGGCTCGCCGGCCCCGATTAAGCCCGGCCCCCACGGCGCACCACGCGATTTGCCGGGGGCGTCGATCGCGGGCGAAGTCCTGCTGACAACGCGGGGAACGCTGGGATTGCGCGGGCCGATGGTGCCGGTCGCGGCCTATGCGCCGCCTCCGCCGCCGAGCGACTCCATGATCGCGGCGCCGCCGCGCGACTATGTCGATACGGATTATGCGGCGCGGCTCGACCGCGTGACCGGCGCGATCAACATCACCGCGCCGCCATCCGGCGTGATGGCCGTCGGCGGCTACCGCTTCCTCGCCCAGGACCTGCAGGAATGGGCGCGCCGGCTCGGCCAGGGGGCGCTCTTGACCGCGCTGCCCGACCGCCTGAGCGGCCACCGCCTCGCCGGCCGTGCGCTCGACAACGCCCGCGCTCGCGATGCGCTGACAGAGCTAGGCCTTAACCCCTTGATGGTGGAAGCCTTTCGCGATCGGAGCAGCGCTGCCTGAGCACCTTTTGATGGTCCTCCGTTGACGGCGCATTAAGCGCCGCAAATTAGGATCGGGCGGTCGCAAGTCCGCGCCTGATCCGAGTTTCCAAGATGTCCCAGCAAGGCCCGATCCTCGTCGTGTCGACCGCGAGACGGCCGCCTTTTGCCGCCGCGCTCGATGCCGCGAAGCTGTTTCCGGTGATCGAAACCGAATGGACGGATTCCGCGCGGGCCGTCGAACAGGTGCAGCCCGCTGCCGTGCTAGCCGCCCCCTCTGCCACCAACGAAGCCGAACTGGCTGAGCTGGCAGCGCGGGTCGCAGCGCGCCAGCCTTATCTGCCCCTGGTCGCAGTCGACCCGCCGGCCGCCATTCCGGACAATGTCATTCCGTTCTTTCAGAGCCAGGACGCGCAAGCCCAACAAGGCGGGATCGACCGCCTGGTGGGCCGCCTGCGCGCCGCGCTGCGCATACGGTCGTTGCATGCGACCGTGATGCGCCGCCTCGTCCCGGCGGCACCGATGACGCTGTCGCAGATCGACCCGGCGCGCGACGCCACGGTGCTGCTGGTGGGCCGCGGCGGCGCCTATCCCGCGCTTTCGGTTGCGCTTGGCGAGCGCATCGGCGTGGTCGGCGCGCTCTCGATCGAAGCAGCGGCCAAACATCTCAACGCCCGCGACATCGACGGCATTGTACTCGGCGAAGGCTTCAGCCTTCGCGTGATCGATGCCTTCCTGACCGTGCTGACGGAGGACGCCCGCTTCCGCAACCTTCCGGTCGTGGTGACGGTGGGTGACCTTGCGCCAACCTACGATCTGCCGAACCTCGAAATGATCTCCGGCGACGCCTCCAACGTGGTGGCAACGGCGCTGCCGCTGGTCCGCCAGCACGCCTTCGAGGCGCATCTCGCCCGTACATTGAAGGCCATCGATGCCGATGGCCTGATCGACGCACGGACCGGACTGCTCACGGTGGAGGCCTTCGAGCGCGACTTCGCCAGCGCCGTCTACCAGACCCAGCAACGCGGCGGCGGATTGTCAGTCGCCCGCTTTGCGTTCGATCCCGACCATCCCCGCGCGCAATTCGACGGCGCGCGGATCATCAGCCGCCTGATGCGGCGGATGGATTTTGGCGCCGCCCAGGAAGACGGCTCCGTGGTCGTGGTGTTCACTGAGGCCGACCTGAAGACGGCCCATACCATCGCGCGGCGCCTATCGAGCGTGATGCGCCATACCAGCCACGGCAGGCGCGATACGCCCTCGGACCCAACGGTATCGGTCGCAACGCTGCTGCCGAACGATTCCGCAAAATCGCTGCGGTCGCGGCTGCAGGAGGATGGACGCCGGGTGGCGTCGTAGCCCTATCTCTGGCGGCACCGTTCCCCGGACGCTGCGCAGCGCGTCAGCGGTGACTGCTGATCCGGGGTCCATCCGCAGCCGAAAGTGAGTCCCGGCTCTGCGGCGCAGCGCTTCGCGCCGCACCGCGTTCGGGACACAAGACCAACTACGCCGCCTTCTTGCTTTCCGCGAGGTTGGCGAGCTGGCGCATGATCTCGGTCGTGCCCATCAGCCGCTCCTCCGGCGTCTTCCAGGTCTGCAGGAACACCACCTTCATGTCGGGCCGTACCTTGGCGGCCTGGCCGTGCTGGCGGATGAAGGCGACGAGGCGGTCCGGCTGGGCGAAGCTGTTGTCGCGGAAGGTGATCACCGCGCCCTTCGGCCCGGCGTCGATCTTCTCGACATTGGCCCTGCGGCAATAGGCCTTGATCGCCGCGACCTTGAAGAGATAGCGGACCTCGTCCGGCAGCACGCCGAAGCGGTCGCGCATCTCGGCGGCGAAATTGTCGATCTCCTCGTCGGTTTCGAGATCGGCGAGCCGGCGATACAGCGACAGCCGCACCGCGAGGTCGTTGACGTAATCCTCGGGGATCAGGACTGGCATGCCGATGGTGATCTGCGGCGACCAGCGATCGGCGGCGGGCTCGACCACGCCGGCCTTGAGGTTGAGGATCGCCTCCTCCAGCATCGATTGATAGAGCTCGAAGCCGACTTCCTTGATGTGCCCGGACTGCTCCTCGCCGAGCAGATTGCCGGCGCCGCGGATATCGAGGTCGTGCGAGGCGAGCTGAAAGCCGGCGCCCAGCGTCTCCAGCGACTGCAGCACTTTCAGCCGCCGTTCGGCCTGGGCAGTGATCTTCTGCTGCGCCGGCAGCGTGAACAGCGCATAGGCCCGCAGCTTCGAGCGCCCGACCCGGCCGCGCAGCTGATAGAGCTGCGCCAGGCCGAACATGTCGGCGCGGTGCACGATCAGCGTGTTGGCGTTCGGGATGTCGAGACCGGACTCGACGATCGTGGTCGAGAGCAAGACGTCGTATTTGCCGTCGTAGAACGCCGACATGATGTCCTCGATCACGGTCGGCGGCATCTGGCCATGCGCAACCGCGACCTTCATCTCCGGCACGTTCTTGTCGAGGAAGTCCTTGACGCTGGCGAGGTCCTCGATGCGCGGCACCACGTAGAACGCCTGCCCGCCGCGGTAGCGCTCGCGAAGCAGCGCCTCGCGGATCATCAGGGGATCATGCGGCGCCACAAAGGTGCGTACCGCGAGGCGATCGACCGGAGGCGAGGCGATGATCGAGAGATCGCGCACGCCGGTCAAAGCTAGTTGAAGGGTGCGCGGAATTGGCGTTGCGCTCAGCGTCAGCACATGGACCTGTGCCCGCAGCTGCTTCAGCCGCTCCTTGTGGCTGACGCCAAAATGCTGTTCCTCGTCGACGATCAATAGCCCGAGGTCCTTGAACTTGATCGATTTGCCAAGCAGCGCATGGGTGCCAATGACGATATCGACATTGCCGTCCGTCAGCCCCTTCTTGACCTGCGTCAGCTCTTTGGCCGGGATCAGGCGCGAAGCCTGCGCGACATTGACCGGGAAGCCGCGGAATCGCTCGGCAAAATTCCTGCTGTGCTGGCGCGCCAGCAGCGTGGTCGGCACCACGACCGCGACTTGCTTGCCTTCGAGGGCGACGGCGAATGCCGCACGCAGCGCCACCTCGGTCTTGCCGAAGCCGACGTCGCCGCAGATCAGCCGGTCCATGGGACGGCCGCTTTCGAGGTCCTTCAGCGTCGAGGTGATGGCCCCAAGCTGGTCCTCGGTCTCCTCATAGGGAAAGCGCGCGCAGAACTCGTCATAGACATGCGGCTGCACCGGCATTTTCGGCGCTTCGTGCAGGTGCCGCTCAGCGGCGATCTTGATCAGTTCGCCCGCGATCTCGCGGATGCGGTTCTTCAGCTTGGCCTTACGGGCCTGCCAGCCGCTGCCGCCGAGACGGTCGAGTTCGACAGTGGTGCCCTCGGAACCGTAGCGCGAAAGAAGCTCGATATTCTCGACGGGCAGAAACAGTTTTGTTTCGGCGGCGTAATGCAGTTCGAGACAGTCATGCGGCGCGCCGCCGACCTCGATCGTCTGCAAGCCGACGAAGCGGCCGATACCGTGCTCGACATGCACGACGAGATCGCCGGTCGCAAGGCTCGTGACCTCAGAGATGAAGTTTTCGAGCTTGCGGCTCGCCTTGCGCGGCCGCACCAGGCGGTCGCCGAGAATGTCCTGCTCGCTGATGACGGCGAATTCGTCGGTTTCGAAACCGCTCTCCATGCCGACGACCGCCAGCATGGCCTCGTTGCGCGGCGTCGCCTGCACCGTCCGCCAGGTATTGACGCTGGTGATGTTGACGAGCTTGTGGTCCCTCAGCATGCTCGCCATGCGGTCGCGCGAGCCCTCGCTCCACAGCGTGATCACCACCTTCTTGCGCTGCGCCTGCAGCGCCAGCACATGCGCCACCACGGATTCGAACACATTGACCGAAGTGTCAGTGCGCTCCGGCGTGAAGTTGCGGCCCTGCCTCGCCCCGGCGTCGAAGACGTCGGCGGCGCCATCGGGCACCGCAAATGGCGTCAGCCGCGCGACGGCAGCCTCGCCCAGCCGCGTCGTCCACTCCGTTTCCGCCAGATAGAGCCGATCCGGCGGCAGCGGCTTGTAGATCGCACCTGACCCCGGATGCTCCAGCGCCTCGCGCCTCGCCTCGTAATAATCCGCGATCTGCTTGAAGCGTTCGCGGGCGGCGTCCTCGCTCTGCGGCTCGATCGCTACAGGCGCGCCGTCGAGATAGTCGAACAGCGTGTCCATCCGCTCCTGGAACAGCGGCAGCCAGTGCTCCATGCCTGGATGGCGGCGGCCTTCGCTGACAGCCTCATAGAGTTGATCGTCGCGCTGCGGCGCGCCGAACGTCGCGACATAGCCCATGCGGAAACGGCGGATGGTTTCGGTGACGAGCTGGAATTCCGAGATCGGCACCAGGTCGAGCGCGCGCATGTCGAGCAACGTGCGCTGGGTTTCCGCATCGAAGGTGCGGATCGATTCCAGGCTGTCGCCGAAAAAGTCGAAGCGCACCGGCTGCTCCAGCCCGGCCGGAAACAGGTCGAGGATGCCACCACGCACGGCATATTCACCGGGCTCACGTACCGTGGAGGAGCGGTTATAACCATTGTGCTCCAGCCAGGCGACGATCGAGTCCATCGGCACGACATGACCCGGCGCGACCGACAACGCCTGCGCCGCCACCACCTCGCGCGCCGGCACGCGCTGCACGATCGCGTTCACGGTCGTCAGCACGATCAGCGGCTTGTCGCTGCCCTGCAGGCGCGATAGCCGCGCCAGCGTGGTCAGACGCTGCGCCAGGATGCCGCCATGCGGCGACACGCGGTCATAGGGCTGGCAGTCCCAGGCCGGAAACTGCATCACCGGCAGATCGGGCGCGAAGAACTCCAGCGCCCGCGCGAGCTGCTGCATCCGCGGGCCATCGCGGCACACCACCGCAAGGCTTACGGCCGGCGGTTTCGGTTTCGCCGCGACCGCCCGAGCAAGATCCGAAATGACGAGGCCTTCGGCACCCTCTGCGACATTGGCGAAAGTCAGCGCGCGGCCGGGGGCCAATAGCGCCGCAGGTGATTTGACGGGTGACTTCATACGTCGTGGTCCACGGCGCGGAACGCCTTGATGCGGTCGAACAAGGGGCCGCCATATTCGCCCGCCAGCGGCTGGTCGCCGGTCAGCGCGGCATAGAGGTCGGGATCGGGCACCTCGATCAGGCGTTCGAGCTCGGCCAGTTCATCGTCGCGCATGGCTGCGATCTCGGCGTCCGCGAAGCGGCCGAGGATGAGATCCATCTCGCGGGTACCGCGATGCCAGCAGCGAAACAAAAGCCGCTTGCGGCGGTCGTCAAGGCCGCCGCTCGATCGTGTCGTACCCGTCATTGTCCCATTCCGTTCGAACGCGAAATGCCCGGACGTGCCGGGCGTGGTTGATATAGTCCTGGCATCCCCGATTGTCAGTACCGTTTCGACCACAGGCCCATGCGAAAGTGGCGCGTGCTGCTCGTGAGGCGCTTCATCGCCCCTGCCCACCGGCGTGCGTTGCCTCAAAGTCGCCGTAGCCAGGGGTTGCAGCCTTTCGATTTCGCCGCTATGTGTCTGCCCCGTTCCGCCGCCGATCCCGGCGCGGTCAGCAGGGAGAAGGCTCGATGACATCAATGTCTCGCCGCCCCGTCGAGGGCATCGCCTAAGAGCGCCTGCGTTAGCGGTGCCGCTTGGGAACTCGCGCGCTTTTTTCAGCAATATCTGTGCTGGCGTCGCGCCGACGATTCTCAGTCTCCTGAAAGTCTTTCAATGGGCAATTTTCCCAAGGTGGACGGCTCTGCGCCGATCCATGTCTTCGCTTCGTCCAAATCCTGGATCGAGGGCAACGCTACGCTTCAACTGCAGCAGGTCGCCGGATTGCCCGGCGTCCAGGCGGTGGCCGCCATGCCGGATCTTCATCCCGGCAAATACGGCCCTGTCGGCTGCGCCGTTCTAGCTGACCGGATTCATCCGCAGCTGGTCGGCTCCGACATCGGCTGCGGCATGGGGCTGTTTCAGCTCGATGTCGCCGCGCGCAAGCTGCGTCTCGACCAACTGGCCGAGCGGCTGCACGCGCTCGACCAACCGTGGGATGGCGATACCAGTGGTGTCCTTACTGCCGCTGGTCTCCGCACGAGTGCCTTCGATGCCTCGCTCGGCAGCATCGGCGGCGGCAACCACTTCTGCGAGGTCCAGGCCGTGGAGGAAATCCTGGCGCCTGAGATCGCCGCGCAAGAGGGGCTGGACCGCGACCGCGCCTATGTCCTGGTCCATTCCGGTTCGCGCGGCCTTGGCAACTCGATCCTGGAGAGCATCCTGCGCGATGGGCAGGTGGCGTTTGACCCGGCCAGCGACGAGGGCCGAGCCTACATGGGCGCGCACGACCACGCCGTGCAGTGGGCCAGGCTCAACCGCCGCATCATCGCCGAACGCGCCGCAGCGGCTGCGCGGGCGCACCTGCGCGCCATCAACGACCTGCCGCACAACATGGTCGAGCGGCAGGACGGCGCGCTGGCGCTGCATCGGAAAGGTGCGGCGGCATCCGACCGTGGGCTTGTCCCGGTGCCAGGTTCACGCGGCACGCTGTCCTATCTGGTGGAGCCGCTGGCCGGAATGCAAACCGAGGCCCTCGCCTCGCTCGCGCATGGTGCCGGCCGCAAATACGATCGCGCTTCCATGCACGGCCGTATCAGGGTGAAGAAGTCGGACGTCGCACGGCTGGAGCGCAATCCCTATGGCGGCATCGTCGTCTGCGGGGATCGCGGCCTGCTCGCGGAAGAGGCGCCGGAGGCCTACAAGAACATCGAACGCGTGATCGACGACCTCGTCGAGTTCGGCCTCGCCCGCGTGGTCGCGACGTTCCGGCCGCTGGTGACCTTCAAGAAGGCACAGTCCGATGTCGCATCCGGCGGCGGCAAGCGGCACAAGTCCTGGAAGGAGGATCGCCGATGATCCGCCTTCTCTTCACCAGCGGACGCGGTCCGGCGGAATGCCGGATCGCGGTCCGCAAGGCCGTTGCAGCGCTCGCCGCCGAGGCAGCGTCGCTCGGTCTCGAAACCGACTGCGTGGAGGGGCAGAATCCGGACGGGCACGGCCCCGCCTCGGCCATCGTCGTGATCCATGGCGAGGCAGCGGCGACGTTCACCCGGCCGTGGGTCGGCGCGATTCAGTGGGTGGCGCAAAGCCCGGTCCGGCCGCATCACAAGCGGAAGAACTGGTTCATCGGCGTATTCGAGCTTCCCCCGCTGCCGGGCGCGCCGAAGGCGCTCGCGGCCCACGACGTCCGCTTCGAGGCCTTCCGCGCCGGCGGCCCCGGCGGCCAGCACCAGAACAAGACCGAGAGCGCGGTTCGCGCTACGCACATCGCGAGCGGCCTCTCGATCGTCGTGCGGGAGGAACGCTCGCAGCACCGCAACAAGGCGCTGGCCCTGGAGCGGATCGGGGCACTGCTCCGGCTGCAGGGCGAACTGGCAGCGATCACCGCGCGGAGCGATGCGCATGCCGCGCATGATCGGCTCGAGCGCGGCCGGCCGGTGAAGTGGTTCAAGGGCGAGGCGTTCCGGGTGTCGTAGCCGATCTGAGCTGAAAATAGCCGTGGACGTCTCGCTCAAACCCGCGCATGACGGCACGAAACGGTCTTAGGTTTTGCAATGCGCCCCACTTTGCTCAATCCCTTGTTTGCACCGGTCACGACCCTTTCTGGCGTCGGGCCGAAGCAGGACAAGCTGTTGCGCTATCTGCTCTCGCGCGATGAGACGCCGCGGCTGGTCGATCTGCTGCTGCATTTGCCGGCGAGCGTGATCGACCGCCGGGCGCGGCCGAAGATCCGCGAGGCCGCGGTGGGAACCGTGGTGACGCTGGAGGTCACCGTCGACCGCCACCGGCCGTCCCCGCCGCGCAATTCCCGCGCGCCCTACCTAGTCTATGCCTCAGACGATACCGGCGACGTGGTGCTGACGTTCTTCCGGGCCAAGCCCGGCTATGTCGAGAAATTGCTGCCGGTCGGCGAGAAGCGCTACGTCTCGGGCACACTGCAGATGTATGACGGCATTCCGCAGATCGTGCATCCCGACCGCGTCGTCGACGAGGCGGCGTTTTCAAAACTGTCCGGCATCGATCCGGTCTATCCCTTGACCGAAGGCCTCGCGCTGGGTTCGCTCCGCCGCGCGATCGCGCAGGCGCTGCAGAAGCTGCCTGAGCTGCCTGAATGGATCAGCCCGGAAGTGATGCGCCGCTGCAGCTTTCCGCCGGTCAGCCAGGCGCTGAACCGCGTGCATGTGCCCGTCGAGCTCACCGATATCTTGCCCGACGGCCCGTTCTGGTCGCGGCTCGCGTTTGACGAGTTGCTCGCCGGTCAGCTGGCGCTGGCGCTGGTGCGCGCGCAACTGCGGCGGCCGGCCGGTGACCGCAACGCCGGCGACGGCCATCTGCGCCATAGGATCATCGATGCTCTCCCCTACGCGCTGACATCCTCACAACGTGATGCGGTCGCCGCCATCACCGACGATCTGCGCCAGCCGGTGCGGATGCTGCGGCTGCTGCAGGGCGACGTCGGCTCCGGCAAGACGGTGGTCGCGCTGCTGGCCGCCGCTGCGGTCGTCGAGGCCGGCAAGCAGGCGGCGCTGATGGCGCCGACCGAGATCCTCGCCCGCCAGCATATCAAGACCATCGCTCCGCTGGCCGAACGCGCCGGCCTCCGTGTCGCGATCCTGACCGGCCGCGAGAAGGGCAAGCAGCGCCGCGAGATTCTGGCGCAGCTCGAGGCCGGCGAGATCGATTTCCTGGTCGGCACCCACGCCCTGATCCAGGACGACGTGATCTTCAAGTCGCTGGCGCTGGCTGTGGTCGACGAGCAGCATCGCTTCGGCGTGCGCGAACGGCTGGCGCTGACCAACAAGGGCGAAGCGGTCGATGTGCTGGTGCTGAGCGCAACGCCGATACCGCGCACGCTGGTGCTGACATATTTCGGCGACATGGATGTCTCGGAGCTGCGCGAGAAGCCGGCCGGCCGCCAGCCGATCGAAACCCGCGCGGTTCCGGCGAGCCGGCTCGACGAAGTCGTCGACGCGGTCGGCCGCGCGCTCAAGGCCGGCAAGCTGGTCTACTGGATCTGCCCGCTGGTGGAGGAATCGGAGGCCGAAGGCACCGAGCATCTCACCAACGCGACGGAGCGTTTCGAGAAACTGCAGCAGCGTTTTGGCGACAAGGTCGGCCTCGTCCACGGCCAGATGAAGGGGACGGACAAGGACCGCGTGATGGCGCAGTTCGCCGCCCACGAGATCGGGCTGTTGGTGGCGACCACGGTGGTCGAGGTCGGCGTCAACGTTCCTGCGGCGACCATCATGGTGATCGAGAACGCCGAGCGTTTTGGGCTTGCGCAACTGCATCAGCTTCGCGGCCGGATCGGGCGCGGCTCGGAGGCGTCGACCTGCCTGCTGCTCTACAAGGAGCCGCTCGGCGAGATGTCGAAGGCGCGGCTGAAGGTGATCCGCGAGACCACCGACGGCTTTCGGATCGCCGAGGAGGACCTCAAGCTGCGCGGCGAAGGCGATGTGCTCGGCATCCGCCAGAGCGGCCTGCCCGGCTACCGCATCGCCCGCTCCGATGTGCACGCCCAGCTGATCACGCAGGCGCGCGATGAGGCGCTGCGCATCATGAAGGACAATCCAAAACTCAAGGGCGAGCGCGGCGAGGCGCTGCGCTGCCTGCTTTACCTGTATGAGCGCGATGAGGCTGTGCCGCTGATCGGCGCGGGATAGGTCTTGCTCGCCTCAACGGCGGCGATGCGGCGCCGGTAGTGCTCGGTGCCCTCGACGATCTTGTCGAGCAAGGCGTCCAGCGCCCAGAACTTTTCGTGGATATCGAACGTGACCGCGCGGCTGTCGGTGCAGGAGAACGTGCCGAGACGCTGGTGGTAGAATTTTGCGAGCTTGGGATAGCCCATCGGCTCGGCCATCGCTGACAGCGCGAGATACACCGACAGTTCGTCGGCCAGCGCCGGATGGTCAGCATGCTCGGTCATCAGCCACTTGTAGAGATCGGGATGGAAGTTGGTGAACACGCCGGTGAAGCCGCGCGAACCTGATTTCATCGCGTCGAAGGCAATCGCCGCATTGGCATTGACGATCGCGAGCGGCGTCCCCTTCGCTAGCGCCACCCGCCGCTTCACCGTTTCGAGGTCGCAGGAGACGTCCTTGAGGATGATGAAGCGGCCACTGGCCGCGCAGAATTTCAGCTCATGGTCGGTGAGCAGGCGGCGATAAGGCGCCGGACATTCGTAGAGGCCGAGCGGGATTTCTTTCGGCAGCCGGTCGAGCAGCCAGTTCAGGTCGTTGGTGAATTTCGTTCCGCCTTCACGCTTCGCATCGAGCCGGTTGGTGACGAGCACCATGCCGTCGACGCCGGTGGAGGCAATCGCGGTCAGCTCGGCAAGCTGGTCGTCGAGGCTTTCGCTGATGTGGCCGGAGGCGATCACGGGCACGCGGCCCGCGGCGGCCTTTTTCACGAAGGCCGCCAGCGCGACGCGTTCGTCGAGGCTGAGGAACTGCATCTCGCTGGACTGGCAGACCGCAAACAGCGCGTCCGAGCCGTTATCGATGTACCATTCCACGAGACGGCCGAGGCCGGGATAGTCGATCTCGCCGCCCGCGGTGAACGGCGTGATCATCACGGGAATAATGCCTTCGATGGTCTTGGTCATGTGTCAGCCTATCTATCCGTCATTGCGAGGAGCGAAGCGACGAAGCAATCCATCTATCCCCGTGCGGAGAGATGGATTGCTTCGCTCGCAATGACGGTGGGAGAATCGCGCGCCCTATTCCACCTTCACCTTTGCCGGCGCCGGCTTCAGCCCGGCGGCGGTGTTCGCCACGCGCGCGGCGTTCGCCATGCCGGCCAATGCCGCGTTGCGCTTCTGCGGATCGGAGCCGGGCTGCACCACGCCGGCGGACATGATCAGTGTCGCGGCGTCCTCGGTCGTCATGTCGACTTCGATGATCTTGCTGCGTGGCACGTAGAAGAAGAAGCCCGTGGTCGGGTTCGGCGCGCAGGGCAGGAACACCGAGATATGCTCCTCCTCGCCGGGCAATTGGCTGGCGACATTGGCGCTCGGCGCCTGCGAGATCAGGACGATCGACCACATGCCGGGCGAAGGAAATTCGACCAGGCCGACCCGGCGAAAGCTCGATCCCTTGCCGGAGAACAGCGTCTCGAACACCTGCTTGAGGCCGCGATAGATCGCGCGCACCACCGGCATCCGGCCGAGCAACCGCTCGCCGAGGTCGACCAGCGTCCGGCCGATCAGATTGGCAGTGAGGAAGCCGAGCAGCGTCAGCGCGACCACGGCAACGATCAGCCCGGAGCCGGGCAGACCGAACGGCAGGTAGGTTTCGGGACGGTAGACCGTCGGCACGAATGGACGGACAATGCTGTCCACCCAGTTCACGAACCACCAGGTCAGATAGAGGGTGATCGCGACCGGCCCTGCGACAATCAGTCCGGTCAGAAAATAGTTCCGGAAACGGGCCATCAGCCCCGGCGGGTGCGCTTCCTCCGGCAAGGGGGCGTCCGGAGGCGTCGTCGGGGGCAGTTCTTCGCGGTTCATCCGTGGTTCCAGGTCAGAGCAGCCGGCTTGATGCAGCTAAGCCATCCTAGCAGGTTTTTGAAGAGCCGGCGTGACAGCCAATTGTCACTTGACTATTCGACCGTTACCGATTTCGCGAGATTTCGCGGCTGGTCGACGTCGGTGCCCATCACCACGGCGGTATGATAGGCCAGCAGCTGCACCGGGACGGCATAGACCATCGGGCTGAACGTCGCCGCCATGTCCGGCAGCACGATGGTGACCAGGCTGTCGACGGTGGCCTCCGCCGCGCCCTTGGCGTCGGTCATCAAAATGATGTTGCCGCCGCGGGCCGCGACTTCCTGCATGTTGGAGACGGTCTTCTCGAACACACGGTCATAGGGCGCGATCACCACGACCGGCATATTTTCGTCGATCAGCGCGATCGGCCCGTGCTTGAGCTCGCCGGCGGCATAACCCTCGGCGTGAATGTAGGAGATTTCCTTCAGCTTCAGCGCGCCCTCCAGTGCCAGCGGATAGCTGGTGCCGCGGCCGAGATAGAGCACGTCCTTCGATTTCGAGAGGTCGCGCGCCAGCTTCTCGATCTGCGGTTCGATGGTCAGCGCCGCCGTCATCAGGCGCGGGATCTCGACGAGGCCGTGGACGAGCTTGGCCTCGTCCTCATCGGACAATTCGCCGCGCGCCTTGCCGGCGGCGACCGCGAGCGAGGCCAGCACCATTAACTGGCAGGTGAAGGCTTTGGTCGAGGCGACGCCGATCTCGGGACCGGCGAGCGTCTGCAGTACGGTTTCGCTTTCGCGCGCGATCGTCGAGGTCGGCACGTTCACGACAGACAGGGTGTGAGCGCCCTCGGCCTTGGCGTAGCGCAGCGCGGCCAGCGTGTCGGCGGTCTCGCCGGACTGCGAAATGAAGATCGCAAGATCGCCCTTGCGGAGCGGCGCCTCGCGGTAGCGGAATTCGGAGGCGATATCGATTTCGACCGGCAGGCGCGCCAGCCGCTCGAACCAGTATTTGGCGACGTAGCCGGCAAGGTTCGCGGTGCCGCAGGCCGTGATCGAAATGCGCTGGATGTCCTTGAAGTCGAACGGCAGCTTGACCGGCAGCATCACCCGCTCGCTCGCCATGTCGACATAGCGCGCCAGCGTATGCCCGACCACTTCGGGCTGCTCGTGGATCTCCTTGGCCATGAAGTGGCGGTAGTTGGCCTTGTCGACCAGCGAGGTCGCGGCGCTGTGCTTGACCGCCTCGCGCTGCACGATCGCATTGTTCTTGTCGTAGACGGTGGCGCCCATGCGCGTCAGCACCACCCAGTCGCCGTCCTCGAGATAGCTGATCATATCGGTGAACGGCCCGAGCGCGATCGCGTCCGATCCCAGATACATTTCGCCGTCGCCATGGCCGACCGCGAGCGGCGGGCCATTGCGCGCGCCGATCATCAAATCGTCATTGCCGGCAAAGATGAAGCCGAGCGCGAACGCGCCGCGCAGCTCCGACAGCGCCGCCCTCACCGCCTCGACCGGCTTGATGCCCTTCTGCAGAAAACTGTCGACGAGATGAAGCACGATCTCGGTATCGGTTTCGGTCTTGAAGACCGCGCCGTTCTTCTCCAGCGCCTCACGCAGCTCGCGGAAATTCTCGATGATGCCGTTGTGGACCACCGCCACGCGCTCGGTCGCGTGCGGATGCGCGTTGTTCTCGGTCGGCTTGCCGTGGGTCGCCCAGCGTGTGTGGCCGATGCCGGTGTGGCCCTGCAGCGGTTCGGCGTCGAGCCGCTTTTCCAGGTTCTTCAGCTTGCCTTCGGCGCGGCGGCGTTCAAGATGATCGCCTTCCAGCGTGGCGACGCCGGCCGAATCATAGCCGCGATATTCAAGCCGCTTGAGTGAATCCACCAGGAGCTCCGCGACCGGAGCTTTTCCAAGAATGCCGACAATGCCGCACATGCGGTTCAATTTCCCCAAATCGACGGAACGCGTCGCAACCCGCGTCTCTCTTAGCGGCAATGGCAGGCCGACCGGTACTCAATAATTGTTGCGTATTGAGACAGTCTTAAGCGGAAAGCTTAACGGAGGGCCCTGTTCCTTCGAAACGCCCCGGAGACAGCGACCCAACACACGCCTGTCATCCCCCGCGCAGGCGGGGGATCCAGTATGCCGCGGTTTCTCGGTTCAATCACTGCTGTCTCTGGAATACTGGGTCACCCGCGTGCGCGGGTGACGACAACTGAGTATGAGGCAGCATTCTCGCGACATGGATTGCCCGAGGTTTGCATCTTCTGTTGCCCCCATCGAAAATGAGGGCGCAGGGAAGACCGGGTGCACGCCGCACCCGCGGTCTCGTGTGCGGTTATGCGCAAAAAAAGCATGCACACGAGCATACAGGTTCGGCGGGAGCATCCCGGCCTTCCCTGCGCAATGGCTTTACGGCTTACTTCGCGCTCTTCCCGGAGAACGGCTCTTTTGCCTCCGTCGCCCGCGAGCGGCTTTCGCTACCTTCGGGCTTAACGCCAGCACCACGGCGCCAGAACCACACGACTTCACCGTACGCGTTAGCCACACTCGTCCGTCATGGCATCGGCGTCCATCGCATCTCCCCGCGCGTCGGTGACGATGGCCAACGCCCCTCATCTCGCGGTGAGACGGGCGCAGTTATGCCGCCGATTTGGGTGAAAACGGAAGCGAAATATTTCTGATTATCGGAAACTGTTCGCTTGACGTTTATTTCCGAAAATCGGAACTGATTTGCCCGTCGGGCAGTCACATTGACGGTGCCGTAGGGTGGACAAAGCGAAGCGTGCCCACCATCGAGCAACACACTCGGTGATCGATGGTGGGCACGTCGCTTACGCTCCTTTGCCCACCCTACGGATTCCCCAACCTGGGACCCCGATCGACGCCAAGCCCGGAGCACCGACCAATTTGAACCCGGTAGCGCGTCGTAGCGACTTACGGGTTTAGCCCAAAGCGGATATCGAGATGCCCTCGCCTGGGCGCTTTGAATGAGGATGAAATGTCCTGGCGTTGCCTTTTCCTGGCTGTGACGTTCCTGACCGTGCTGGCGCCGCCGACCCGCGCCGCGGACAGGGCGTGGGAGGATTGCGGGCAAATCGGCGACGAGGATCGCAAGATCGCCGGATGCACGGCTGTGCTGGCGCGCGGCACGGCGGAGAGCGAGACGAGCCGCGCCAACGCCTATGTCAACCGCGGCTATGCCTACTCCAGGCGCGATTACGACCGCGCCATCAAGGATTACGACGAGGCGATCCGCATCGATCCCAAAATTATACGCGCCTATAACGCGCGCGGCCGCGCGCACCACGCGAAGGGCGATTACGATCGCGCCATCGCGGATCTCGACGAGGCCATCCATATCAATCCGCAATACGCGCTCGCTTACGAAGGTCGCGGCAAGGTCTACCACAGCAAGGGTGACTATGACCGCGCCATCAAGGATTTCGGCGAGGCGATCCGCCTCAATCCGAAATTTGCGGATGCCTACAGCAATCGCGGCAATGCCTACGCCGGCAAGGGCGACAGCGACCGCGCTATCGCCGATCATAATGAGGCGATCCGCCTCGACCCGAATTTTGCCAAGGCCTATTTCAATCGCGGGCTTGCCTACACCGGCAAGCGCGATCACGACCGCGCCATCAGCGATTACAGCGAGGCGCTCCGCCTCGATCCCAAGAATGCCAGCACCCATTTGCATCGTGGCGGCGCCTACTTCTTCAAGGGCGACTACGACCGCGCCATCAGGGACTACGACGAGGCGATCCGGCTCGATCCGAAATATGCGCTGGCCTACGAGATTCGCGGGCGGACCTATCAAGACAAGGGAGACGCCGCGCGGGCCAGGAAGGATTTCGACGAGGCCATCCGGCTCGATCCGAAATATGTGGCGGCTTATTTCGATCGCGGTAATGCCTACAAGGGGAAAGGCGACAACGACCGCGCCATCAAGGATTACAGCGAGGCGATCCGCCTCGACCCGAAATATGCGGCTGCCTATTACAATCGCGGCGTTGCCTACGCCCACAAGGGCGATCGCGACCGCGCCATCGGGGAATTCGACGCGGCGATCCGGCTCGATCCCAAGGATGCGATGGTCCATTACAGCCGCGGCACCGCCTACGCCCACAAGGGCGATAACGACCGCGCCATCAAGGATTACGACGAGGCGATCCGGCTCGATCCGAAATATGTGGTCGCGTATTACAATCGCGGCAATGCCTACAAGGACAAGGGCGACAACGCCCGTGCGGTCGAGGATTACGGCGAGGTGATCCGCCTCGCCCCGAAACATGTCGCGGCCCATTTCAACCGCGGGTCGGTTTACTTCTTCATGGGCGATTACGATCGCGCCATCCGGCAGTTCGACGAGACGATCCAGCTCGATCCGAAAGATGCGAAGGCGTATTACAACCGCGGCAGCGCTTATTCCAGCAAGGGCGATAGCGACCGTGCCATCAGGGATTTCGACCAGGCCATCCGGCTCGACCCGAAACATGTGGCGGCCTATTTCAATCGCGGCCATGCCTACCAGGACAAGGGCGACAATATCAGCGCCATCCGGGATTTCAGCGAGGCGATCCGCCTCGATCCGAAAAATGCGCGCGCCTATGGCCTTCGCGCCGATGCCTACCGCGGCAAAAGCGATTTCGAACGCGCCGTGAAAGATTACAGCAAGGCGATCGAGCTGGCCGGCAAGCCGGAGAAGGCGCACTGGCTCTACTGGCAGCTTCGCGGCGTGAGCTATGAGCGGCTCGGCAAATGGCCCCAGGCCGAGGCGGATTTTCTCAAGGCGATGGAGCTCGATCCAGATCAGCCCTCGGTTCTCAATCAGCTCGGCTTCAACTGGATCGACCGGAATATCAAGCTGAAGGAAGGCCTGGCGCTGCTCGAGAAGGCCGCCAAGCTCAAGCCGGATGACGGCAACATTCTCGATAGCCTCGGCTGGGCGTACTACCGTCGCGGCGACTATCAGGAGGCGATCAAGCTCATGGAGCGCGCGGCCGCGCTCGAGCCAAACAGCAGCGAAACCAGAGACCATCTTGGCGATGCGTACTGGCGGACGAGCCGCCAGGACGAGGCGCGTAAATCCTGGGAGCTGGCGTTATCGCTCAAGCCGGACCCAGCGGATGCGGAGAAGATCAAAGGCAAGATTGCCCGAGGGCTTAAATGAGGCGCCTACCGACACAGTAACGACATGGTGCCACGTCCGTCATTGCCCCCATCAGCTCCGCTCGGTTTACTGTCGCGCCACGCTCTCTCCGCGCAACGTCTTTCGCCTTCTCCACACGCGTAGATCAACCATGACCTTTGCGGTCGCCGCGAGGACCAGCGCGCAAAGCACCGCCTTCGAGACCGTCTCCATCGTCCCCTCGATCAGTATGGCATGGACCGCACCTCCTACGACGATGACAATAGCGAGGGGCATATGGACGATACGCCAGGTCCGCGCTCGCAGTCCCAATCGCCGGCGGAGTGCAGCTACCATCGCGACGGTGAAGATGGCCCACATGGCGACCACGCCCCAGGGGGAAAACGGCGTCGGCGATGAGAACAGAAGGGCGTCAATCATATCAGGGGGACTGGTGATCCAAAGGCCCCCGACGTGGATCACCACCGCCATGACCAGCGCGCCGCCGATCCAGTGATGTGTGCGCCGTCCACGATAAGCTGACAGTCCCGGTAGGTATCCGCCAATCAGCAAAGGCTGAACGAGCACAAGGCTAAGAGCGACAATCCCAGCGAAGCTGGCCAGTATGTAGACCCAGTCGCGCCATGCGAGCAGCGGGCTCACTGCTGCAGCGGCGATCGGTACGCCAATGGCGGCTGCAAGGGCGGCCCAGATCAGGGTCACCTTTGCCAATCTCATTCCTGTATTCCCAATTCGGTCAGGCCGGCTGAAGGACGAAGTGCGCCTCCAGGCTGGTATCCTTTGCGCTCCGCATCACGGGACGCAGGAAGACGGTTTTGAATTCACCGCTGTCATAGGCGAGGTGACCATGCGGTTGGCCAAAGACCGGAATGATCTGCGGTATCTCCAGGCGGAACGCCCCGTTCTTGTCGGTGAGCGTGGCACCATGACTCTGCGGCTCGTGCTCCCGCCCTTCGGTCGTGTGCGCCCAGATCTGGATGCGCTGCCCGGCCAGCGGCGCCCCGTCGCCTGCCCGGCGCACCGTGCCGCTCATCCAGAAGCCCCCCTTGCCGATCCGATCCACGATCGCCGCGCCCTTGATGTAGTTGTTGGCTCCGCCGGACATCGAAAGAGTCGGTGCGAGGCCTTCCGCTCGGGCGGGCAGCAGCCCGGAGACACCGGTAGCGAGGATGGAGCCGCCGGCAGCGAGGAGGTTCCGGCGGTTGAGTAGGACGGCGGTCATGGAAATCCTCCGGGCGATCATGCGATTGCTCTGCGAAGGGTACAACAACAGGCGCCGGACGCCCAGTTGAGGGAGACGAAGAGTGCGACGCGTCGCAATAACAGTGTTGTGAAGGGTGTGCGCAATCAGCGCCATTCACGAGATAGCTCAGAAGCGTCCGATGCCGAGGAAAGCATGCGCGGATAAACCGCCCTTCGGCATTCGAGACAGCGGCTCGGCAGCAACCCACGAAAAAGACCACCGGAGCGACCGGTGGCCCTTTGCTTTCGCCTCGCATTACATTGCCAGTTTAGCTGCGGACAGACTGGCGGCTGCCGCAGGGTTGATCCTCGCTTTGCACTGGCCGCTTGGACCCTGGCCTTCGGACCGCTAGCCTTGAGACGTCGGTCCCGTCGGACGCCTGTCACCCGTGGCATCGGTCTTTATCGGCACTCGTCACGGTTGGCGCGGGATGGTGCGAGAAACCAATCGATCAACCGAGCGATCAAACGCTTTAGGAAAGCACTTGTTCCGTCGTTTCAGAAGAAATCGAGCAACGAATTGGCCGTTTGGAATCTGAGACGTCTGGGCGCGCTATAGCTGACAAGAGGCTATGCTTCACAGCACGAACGCAGCGCCCCCGATCATGGCTGTTCACCGCGAGCCCGATGAGCACAGTGATGTGCGGGATAAGTCGTAATTCCGGATGTCGCTGCGCTCATCCGAGCGACGCTTACTAAACTTGCTGGCGTGGAATCAATCTTTCCTGACGTAGCAGTAGCCCACATCAGAATCGTAGCAGAACTGCACGCGGCCGCGCCAGTTGCGCCACACCTGGGTCGCCCAGTGGTCAGTACGCGCGCCGAACCCAAATGAGGGAATGAGCTCAAAATTGAAGAACCGCACTGACAAATCCGCACCTACGCGGACGATCGCGTAGGTGCCGGATGAATCGCGGCTTTTGCCGTTCTTCAACCGAATTGACTGTACGTACCTATTGTCTTTGTTGAGCGTCAGCGTTGCCCCGTCTCCCCAGTCGGTAATCGCCCAGTTTGCCACCTCGTAGACGCCAATTGTTTCGGCTTCCGAAACAGGAGCCGTTTCAAGTCGCAGGACAGCGTAAAAGCCGAGAGCGGGTATGAGGAGGCAAGCCAACGCACCGAGAACGAGAAATAGGCGCCTCATCTTGCCCCTCAATCTCAAGCGTAGAGCTCACCAGCCTACCCCTTCTTCCCTTCCTTCGCCCGCAGCTTCATCTCGCGATACCGTGCCGCCCCGCCCTCGCGGTTGCTTTGCGGGCTGCGCTCGACGGCCATCGCATCGTCAGGCACGTCCTTGGTGATGACGGAGCCCGAGCCAATATAGGCGCCGTTGCCGATTTTCACCGGGGCGACCAGTGAGGAGTTGGTGCCGACGAAGGCGCCCTCGCCGATCGTGGTCTTGTGCTTGAAGAAGCCGTCATAGTTGCAGGTGATGGTGCCGGCGCCGAGGTTGGAATTGGCGCCGACATGGGCGTCGCCGACATAAGATAGATGGTTGACCTTGGCGCCCGCGTCGATCGTCGCGGCCTTGGTCTCGACGAAGTTGCCGATCTTAACGCCCTCGCCGAGCGCGGTGCCAGGGCGTAGGCGCGCATAGGGGCCGATGGAGGCCTTCTTGCCGATCGAGGTCTGCACGATGTGCGAGAAGGAATGGATCACCGCGCCATCGGCGATGGTCACGCCGGGGCCGATCACCACGAAGGGCTCGATGGTGACGTCGCTGCCGAAGGTGGTGTCGGCGGCGAGATAGACCGTCTCAGGGGCGATCAGGGTCACGCCGGCGTCGAGCGCGGCCTGGCGCAGCCGCGCCTGCATCACGGCTTCGGCCTCAGCGAGCTGCGCCTTGTTGTTGATGCCGCGCACTTCATCCTCGCTGGTTTCGATCACGACGGCCTCCAATCCCATTTCCCTGACGATTTCGACGGCATCGACCAGATAATATTCGCCCTTGCTGTTGGCATTGCCGATGCGGTCCAGGATTTCCAGCGCGCGGGCACCCGCGAAGGCCATCACGCCGGCATTGCACAGCGTGACTTTGCGCTCCTCATCGCTCGCGTCGGCATGTTCGCGGATCGCGACCAGGCGGCCGTTCTCGAGCAGCAGCCGGCCATAGCCGGTCGGATCGGCGGCGCGGAAGCCGAGAACGGCCAGCGCCGCGCCCTTGGCCAGCGGCGCGCGCAGCCGTTCGAACGTCTCGGCCGAGATCAAGGGGGTGTCGCCGAACGCCACCAGCAGATCGTCGGCGCCGTGCGCGATCGCCTCGCGGGCGGCAAGCACGGCATGGGCGGTGCCGAGCCGTTCGGCCTGGACGAAGGTGGCGACATCGGACCGCACGCGCCTCGCCTCCTCGGCGACAGCCTTATGGTCGGGCCCGATCACGACCGCCAGCGCCGAGCCCGGTCCGTGCGGGGCGGCGTTCAGCACGTTTGCCAGCAGCGACTGGCCGGCGACCTCGTGCAGCACTTTCGGCTTGGACGAGCGCATGCGCGTGCCCTCGCCGGCCGCAAGAACGACAGTCAGGCTGGATCGAGCAGTCATTCGGTTCCTCAGAGTCTCATTGCCTCGTCATGCCCGGCCTTGTGCCGGGCATCCACGTCTTTTCCTCATCGAGCAAGGGAGGCGTGGATGGCCGGGACATCTAGCGCGAAAACGCGCTTCGCGCTTTAGCCCGGCCATGACGGAAAGTATCAGGCGAGCTGGTTTGCCGGGCGTCTTTAATTGTTTTCCCGTGGAGATCAAACCGATTCGCCGCCCCGAAAAGGTCTGGATTCAAGTGGCCGGCGCTTTTCCTGTTAATCTTTGGCCTGTGATTCGGCAGGCCTTGAGGAGGGCCAGGGGCGCTTGGCCAAAAAATCCGACCATCTTGGGGATCTCGGGGCGGATGACGCCGGCGGGGTGCTGGGCGGTTTGCTGGCCGAGGAAAACGAACTCGACCGCCGCACGCTGTGGCGGGTCGCGTCCTGGGGCGTTGGCGCTACGGCTGCGGTGATCCTGGCCGTGATGGCCAACCAGTCCTCGCTCGGGATACGGCGCGAGCAGGTCGCCGCCGCCGACCTTGCGCGGCAGGCGCAGCAGATCCAGACGGTGGCCAAGGAAACCCACAACGAGGCGCGACGGCTGGCGGCGGCGATCGAGACGCTCAATACCGACCGCGACCGGCTATATGCCCGCGTCACCGGCCTGGAACAGGGGCTCGAGTCCGTCACCGGCGCCATCGCCAGGCAGGGTTCCGCCCCGGCGCCGGCTGCCCGCGCGGAACCGCCCGCCGCGCAAAATCAGCCGCCTTCCCCGCCCGTCGCGCCGGTCGCCACCGCCCCGGCTGCCGCGCCCGCGCCCGCTGCCAGCGAGCCGCCGACCGCCTCCGCCGTCGCCAAGGACGCCGCCAAGACCGGTACGGCCAAATCGGATGCTGCAAAAGCCGACCCGGCGGAGCCGGCAAAACCATTGCCCGCCACGCCGCTGATGGCCGCCCCGTCGATGATGGCGCCGCCTGATCCGGCAGCCGGCAGGCTGGTCGAGCCCGGCAAGACGCCGGGCGCGGTCATTGCGGGCCCGATCCCCGATGTCGTGGCGTCGGCGTCGGGAGATGCGGAAGCGGATGACGCGCCGAAGGTCGTGCTGCAGCGGACCGAATTCGGCGTCGATCTCGGCACCGCCAATTCGGTCAACGGTCTGCGCGCGTTGTGGCGCGGGCTATTGAAATCGCGGTCGAACGCGGCGCTGGCGGCGCTGCGTCCGATCATCGTGATCAAGGAAAGCACGACCGGGCTCGGCATGCAGCTTCGCCTGGTTGCCGGCCCGCTGCACGACGCCGGTGCCGCCGCCAAGATCTGCGCCGTCATGGCCGAGAACAACCGTCCCTGCGAGACCACGATCTTCGACGGCCAGCGGCTGTCGATGGATGATCCGCCGGCGGCGGCCAAGCCGCCGGCGCGGCGACGCGTCACCGCCAAGCGAGCGGCCGCCGCAGTGGCTGCTATCGAGGAGGTCGCAAAGAAACCGGAAGCGCCGCCGCCGCCTTCACCGCAACCGACCTTGTCGTCCATCTTCAACAAGAAGAACCAGCAATAAACCTTTTGCCACCATCACGTTACCGGGCATTTCCGACCTGCATTGTCGGCGCAGGCACGCAGCTGTTCTTGCGGTTGTGCTATCAGCCAATCCCGACCATATTGCGCGCATGAAAAAAGCCCCGTTCCGGCTCACGCCGTATCAAGTGCAATTTCTGCTGGTGGTCGGATTCGTCACCGTCGGCTACGCCCTCTATCTGCGCTATCTCGCCGTCGAACTCTCGACGGTCGCGCTGGCCTGCGACGCCGGGCTGCAGAGCATGCTGTGCAAGGCGCGGTCGCTCGCCACCTATCTGTTCAAGAATTCGGTGTTTGGCATCACCGCGCTGGTCATCGCGACGCTTCACGTGATGCGGCCGTCGATCGTGCTGCTCACCGGCGGACTGATCGCGGCCGGCTTCGGCATCGTGCTCTATAATATCCAGCTGTCGGGAATTGCGATCGGGCTACTCATTCTGGGCTTTGCACGGCCCGCGCCCGCCACAGCGTGAGCGCCAGCAGCAAATAGATCGCGCAGGTCCACATCGACTGCCAGTTCTGGCCGCCCTCGTTGAAGGCCATGAACAGCGCGGAGGCGGCCAGGAGGCCGGCAAACGAGGCTTCGGCGATCGGCCGCGTGCCCTCTTTCGGCCGGTTGAGCAGCATCAAGGCCGCGAACGGCACCACCGCCATGGTCAGCGCGGCGAACGGAAAGTCGCGGTAGCGCGGATCGAACGCAAAGCCGAGGGCGGTTGCCGCCGCAATCAGGGAGGTCACGACCAGCACGAGACCGAGCAGCGCCGGCAGCACCGATTTGGCGCGGAAGTTGCGCGGTCCGATCAGCTCGAGGAAGGTCGGCAGCGGCCGTCCCGACATCGCCGCGTTGGCGCACAGCATCGGTGAGGCGATCGCGGCGGCGAGCAGCGCGCCCCATTGCAGCCAGCCGCCGAAGCCGTAGCTCTCGAACCACATCTTGTCCGCGGCGACGCCGAGCAGCATGCCGGCTGTCGTCGCCGAGGTGCCGACCGCGATCCACGCCGCAACCCCCGGCTTCCACGGCCGCCGCCGCAGCGTCAGCCAGCCGGCCAAAAACACCAGGGCACTGAGCGCCATGCCGCATCCCATCTGGATCTTCCAGAACGGATAATTGCTGATCGGTTCGCCCGGCGGATATTTCACCGCCCGCTGCGCGTCGTCGATCATGCCCCAATAGCCGCCGACGGTGCCTTCGAGCTGCCGCTTCCACGGCTGGTCATAGGCTTCGATCAAATTGACGCGGAATTTCTCGCGCTTGGCGAGGTCGAGGATTTCGGAGACGACGCGCGCCTGGTTGGTGCGCGAGGGCAGCGCGCCATCGCGCATCCGCCCTGCGCTCGGCCAGCCGGTCTCGCCGATCAAAATTTCCTTGTTCGGAAACGCCGCCGCCATCCGCTTGCGGATGTCGTCGACATGAGAGGCGGCGAATTTCGCGCGCACCGGCATGTCTTCCCAGTACGGCAGGATGTGAATGGTGACGAAGTCGACGGCGTCGTAGATCTCGCGGTTGCGCAGCCAGAATTCCCAGACATCGGCATAGGTAACGGGCACGCTGACGCGGGACTTCACCGAGCGGATGTGGGCGGCAAGGTCGGACGTCGTCATCTCGCCGCGCAGCAGCACCTCGTTGCCGACAACCAGCGCCGTGATGACGTCAGGATGTTCCTTGGTCAGCTCGATCGCGACGGCAATCTGCGCGAGGTTCTTGGTGCGGTTGCTCGAGAGCCAGATGCCCTGGATCACCTTCAGCCCGACCTTGGCCGCCAGCGCCGGCACCTGGTCGAGCCCGTTCTCGATCGAATAGGTCCGCACGCAGTCGGTGATCTTGGCGAGTTGCGCCAGGTCCTGCGCGATCTGTTCCGGCAGGATTTGCGTGGTCGGGATCAGCGGCGTCTGGCCGTTGCGGAACGGCGCATAGGACACACATTGCAGCTTGGCCGTAGGGTCGATCGGCGCGCGCGCAAGCGTGATCGGCGTGGCGAGCCACCACCACAGGGCCGCGATCATAGCGAGTGACGAAAGGAGAAGCGCCAGCGGCGTACGAAGAGAAATCGGTTCCATCCTCCGGGCGGGGCCCGTCGATTACCCGTTCAACGGCGTTCTGCCAAGATGTACGATGTCCCTATTGCGCCGCCTCGGCTGCGGCAGTTTAGCCGCCGCTGCGATAAAGTTGTGACTTTGCTGGACAAAATCTGAAATACCCGGCATGTGAATCGACAACGTCTCCGCCGCAATGGGGACCAATTTGGGCGGCAACAAGCCTAACCACCACCCGGCCGCTGGCGCGGCCGGAAACTTTGATCGGGGAATGTATGCGTCGACGGGTGCTTGATCCAAGAGTTGCGATTTTGACGCGCTTTGCCGCTGCCGGCCTGGCGCTCCTGATCGGATCGGCGGGCACGCTTGCCCAGAGCGGCACCCCCGCCCCCCAGGATCAAGGCAAACCCGCGGCCGGCAACCAGGCCGATCCCGCCAAGGAGAATCAGCGGAAAACCGACGAATTCGTCGAGGCCGCCCAGGCCATCAACGGGCCGGGCGGAAACCCGGAATGCGTCTGGCTCGGCCGGCGGGTCGTGCGCCTGATGTGGCGCGACGACCTCGACACCGCGTTCCGTCACCTCGACCTCTACGATCGGTTCGGCTGCCCCGGCGGCCATGTCCAGGCGACCTTCCGCTGCCTGACCCGGTTTGGCGGACAGATCGACGACAAGGTGCCGCGGAGCCTGGACGACAAGGTCCACGCCTGCTGGATCAATCCGGGCGCCCAGCCCCAGACGGCCGCCGCCAGCCCTGCGCCGGCTGCACCCGCGACCGCCGGCAATGCGACGCCGGCCCCCTCAGCGTCGCCCTCGCCGACCCCCAGCGCAGCCCCTGCTCCGCCGGCAAAATAGACGTCCGCCATTCAGGATACGTTCACCGGAACGATCCTATTTGTCCGACGTTTGGACCAGTCGCGCACCTGAAACGCCGTCCTTAAAAAAGTCATGGCGTCATACCAGTTGTGAAAACGCAGGGCAGGACTATCCTTATGACGCCGCCGTGCCGGTCGAACCTAGGGGACAGGTTCGCTTCCCATAAATCGCAGCCCCGTATGGTTTAGTCTCCGATGCGTGCCGTCGTAGCCGTTCTGCTGTTTGTAACTGCAGCTCACGCTGGGCTGTGGGGCCTGTTCCAGGAAAAGCAGCCGGCGCCTGATTTCCGCGGCATCCTGCCCAGCCTTTCCTACACGCCGTTCGAACCGGACCACATCACCGCCGAGGGCGATGCGGAGAAGATTCGCGCCGACTTGAAGAAACTTGCGACGCTGTCGCGGGCGATTCGTCTCTACGGATCGACGGAAGGTAACGAGCTGGTGCCGCCGATTGCTGCGGAGTTCGGCCTCAAGGTCACGGTCGGCGCCTGGATCGGCAAAGACAAGGACCGCAACAAACGTGAGATCGAGGCCGTAATCGAACTGGCTCGGCGCAACAGCAATGTCATTGGCGTCGTCGTCGGCAACGAAACGGTATACCGCGGCGATGCAGTCCCGCTTGAGAACCTGGGACCGATTCCCAAATCCGGAGGCGACCCCGCGGAAAGCGCTCGTATCACCGGACTCGATACCGAAGAAAGCTCGCGCATCCTCAACGAAGAAGAGCAGCGACTTCGGGAAGCCCGGGCGCAGCCCGACGACAAGCGCGCGCTGGCCGTGGACTGGGCGATTGCAGAAAACAACGTCTATCGTCTGGGACGCCTGATCCAGCGGATCAAGAAGTCCGTCAACGTCCCGGTAACGACAGGTGAGATCTGGCACATCTGGCGCGACCATCCCCAGCTTGCCAACTCCGCTGATTTCATTGCCGCGCACGTATTGCCCTATTGGGAACACTTCACCGACAAGCAGGCGGTCGATCAGTCCGTCGCCATGTATCAGCTGCTCCGCGACCAGTTTCCCGGGAAACGGGTCGTGATTGCCGAATTCGGCTGGCCGAGCGCCGGTTATAATTTGCGCAACGCCGAGCCTGGCAGGTTCGAACAGGCCGCGGTGTTGCGCAATTTCGTTGGGCGCGCCGAGGCCATCGGCATGGACTACAACATCGTCGAAGCGATCGATAAGCCCTGGAAGTTCAACGAAGGCGGCGTCGGTCCCTATTGGGGTATCCTGGACACCTCGCGCGACGCGAAATTCAACTGGACTGGTCCGATCGTAAACCCGAATTACTGGAAGCTGGCGCTGATCGCGGTGCTGGTCGGCATTCTGTTGTCGTTGCCGATCCTGCGCCTCGACCGGCCCACGGTGATGCAGGCCGTGGTTCTCTCCGCCGCAGCCAACGGCGTCGGCGCCTGGGCCGCCACCGTGTTCGCTTACTGGGACGGGCATTACTTCGTGCTGGGTTCGGCCTTCGCGCTGACGCTTGGCCTGATCCTGCTGGTGCCGCTGATCCTGATCGCGATGGCGCGCATCGACGAAATCGCGGCGGTCGCCTTCGGCCACGGCCCGCGCCGGCTGATCGCCAACAGCGCGCCGCTGGCGCCCGCCACCATCGGCGAGAACGTCGCCTTCCCGAAAGTGTCGATCCACATTCCCGCCTATTTCGAGCCGGTCGAGATGCTGAAGCAGACGCTGGATGCGGTGTCGCGGCTCGATTATCCGAATTTCGAGTGCGTCTGCATCATCAACAACACGCCCGATCCGGAATTCTGGCGGCCGATCCAGGACCACTGCCGCACGCTCGGCGAACGCTTCAAGTTCATCAACGCCGAGAAGGTGAAAGGTTTTAAGGCCGGCGCACTGCGCATCGCCATGGAACGCACGGCTGCCGACGCCGAGATCATCGGCATCATCGACGCCGACTATGTGGTGCATCCGGACTGGCTGAAGGACCTCGTCCCGGCCTTTGCCGACCCGCGCGTCGGCCTGGTGCAGGCGCCGCAGGAGCATCGCGACGGCGACCTGTCGCTGATGCACTACATCATGAACGGCGAATATGCCGGCTTCTTCGACATCGGCATGGTCCAGCGCAACGAGCACAACGCCATCATCGTGCACGGCACGATGTGCCTGGTGCGCCGCTCGGCGATGGACATGGCCGGCGGCTGGTCGAGCGACACCATCTGCGAGGACACCGATCTCGGCCTGACCATCCAGGAACAGGGCTGGCTGACGCACTACACCAATGTGCGCTACGGCGAGGGCCTCCTGCCCGACACCTATGAAGCCTTCAAGAAGCAGCGCCACCGCTGGGCCTATGGCGGGCTGCAGATCGTCAAGAAGCATTGGCGGCGGTTCCTGCCCGGCGCGAGCCGGCTGACGCCGGATCAGCGCCGCGAATTCTCGCTGGGCTGGCTAAACTGGCTGGGTGCCGAGAGCCTCGGCGTGGTGGTCGCGATCCTCAACCTGATCTGGGTGCCGATCGTCGCCTTTGCCGACATCGCCATCCCCGACAAGATCCTGACGCTGCCGATCATCGCCTCCTTTGTCGTCTCGCTGGCGCATTTCCTGTCGCTCTACCGCCTGCGCGTGAACATCAAGGCGGGCCAGATGCTCGGCGCCATGATCGCGGCGATGAGCGTGCAGTGGACCGTCTCGCGCGCCGTGGCGCAGGGCCTGATCACCGAGCACATCGCCTTCGCCCGCACCTCCAAGGGCGGCCTGTCGCGGATGTCGATCGAATTCCAGGCGTTCTGGGAAGCCGTGATCGGCGTGCTGCTCCTGATCGGCGCCGCCGTGCTGGTCGTCACCAACGGCTTCAAGCAGGTGCGCGAGATCTACATCTTCGCCGGCGTGCTGGTGCTGCAGAGCCTGCCGTTCCTGTCGGCCGTGGCGATCGCGCTTTTGGAAAATTCCCGCGCCAATTCCTTCGCCTTCTGGCGCAACAGCGCAGTGCGGACCGCGGAACTGATCGGGCTGCGCCCGGTCAGCCTGCCGACGGTCACCCCCCAGTCGCAGCCGGTCGCCTCGGAAGTCCGCCGGGAGGCCAATTAGCGCTCCGGAGGGCAATTAACCGCAGTGGATGGAGGGTGGCGGACGGTTGAAGAAGCTGACTTAAGCGTTAGCTATCCAAAGGGAATTGTCCTTGGAGCAAACCACGAATTTGCCACGCCGCCGCTATTGACCCGTAAGGGCCCGCCCCCTACACAGCGCGGCAAGTGAGCGCGTAGCTCAGGCGGTAGAGCACGTGACTTTTAATCATGGGGTCGAGGGTTCGAGTCCCTCCGCGCTCACCAATTCTCCAGTATTATCAATGGTCTACAAACATAGCGAGCCGCTCTTTGGCGATCTATTTTTCGTGTCCGCTCCAAGTCCGCGAACCGCTCGCCCCGGGTAGGCAACCTACGCTGACCTGAAGCTCAGGAATCGACGATGCACACGCCTTGGCGATCCGCAAAGCCGAGCCAGATCAGCAAACACGGCGACAGCGGCATAAGCTTCGGCAGGACCTCGACGAGATTGGCGAGCGCACAATGCTGCCAGGTTCGAGAGCCCTTCCAGTCCTCTCCGCTTATGTCGCAGGCCAACCCATGCCGTACATCGCATCGTCGAAGTCCGTGGCATAAGTCAGCAGTGCAATAACACCCGCCGCGGTCGTCGGATCGATGTTCAGCAGTTCGTAAGGGGCGTCCTGTTCGACATGCCACGCCTCGTTTAACGCCTCCTGGATCTCCTCCCCGCGCTGGCGCTCGTCCTCCAGGCGCCTTTCGGTCTGGAGCCGTCCCGTGGCTTGCAATTCATCTTCAAGGGCGGCCATCCGACGTTGGACGGCCTCCGTTGCGGCGGCAGCTGCCTTGTGGGCTTCGATGGCCGCAAAGATCGGGTCGCGCTCAGCCGCTCGTCCGCCGGCGGTAACCTTAACAATTGCTTTCGATTGTCGATAAAGTTTTATCGATTAGGATGATCAGCAGTTGAGCGGTCCATGGACCCTCTAAAATCTCCCCGAAATTCAGCAGAGCATCCCAATGCGCAAGACGATTGCGAAGGCGGTGACGTGGCGGCTGATCGGAACCGCCGAGATTTTTGCGATTTCTTTCTGGACCACAGGACACATCACGACGGCCGGCCATACAGCCGGTATCGCGGCCATCGCCTCGTTCCTCTCGTACATCGTCCACGAGTTAGCATGGAACGGCTCTTTCTCACGTTATCGAGTAGAATACGGAGAGACAGTGGCTCTTCGGATCATTGGGCTCTCGACACAGATCACCGATCGGCTCGCGTGGGCATGGGCAATCCTATCCTTAGAACGGCCCGTCGCTGTGATCGGCAGAATGCTCCGGTGACTTGCCTGCCGATGGCGCCGCCAGTCGCCATCCGATCGCTGCGCAAGACAGTCGCTGCCGCCCCCTTGCTGCAGTTCCAGTTTTAACTCGCAACTCGAAGATCAAGCTTAACAACTGAGTTAAGTTGCGGCCGCTCTGCATAGGCATAGCGTGACTGCTAGTCGCGCAGATGGCCCCCGTTACTGCCGCGTACTGCGCGATTAGGGGCCGCTTCGACGCCCTCGCAGCGGCCCCGCCCCTTTCGCTGGCAACCGGGAGACTGGCAACGTGACGACGTTGAACAACCTCCGCACACGAAAGCGGCAACTCGAGCAGCACCTGACACAAGGCCTGAGCGAAGAACAACGTGAGCAGATCGAGAGCGAGTTGACCAAGATCGAGATAGCACTCAGTTTCCTGGACAGCGTTGCCAAACCGCAGCCCACCCGGCCTACTTCGAAATAGGAGCCTCCGCAGCGGCCAGGCTTAAAAGACCGTTCCTTGGCGATCGATAGCTCGCCTGAATCGCGGCACGTCAAAGGCTGAAGGGCGTATATCCACCACCTTGATTCGCTGACTAAACCTTCGCGGGGAAACTCTCAAAGCATGTCATGGGCGCACGCCTCGGAAGAGCGGAGGAGTGAGCATGGGCGAATTATTCGGATTTGCTTCGACTGTTCGCGTTTGCTGGCTGGCATGGTCACAAGCTGGGGAGATGCAGCCCGTAAGAATACGGCTCAACTGCCGAAATCGGCTCAAACTACCTGCAATTGTTTGGGGCAGTGCGAATCTATGAGAGTAGTCACGCAGTTTATTGATTCTATCTTAATGGGGATCTCATGAGAATTTCACATCTATTCGGCATCCTTGGACTCGCATTCACCATTTCATCGGGCGCCGCTCAAGCTGAAGTAGTTTTTACCGGAACGACGGCGGCGTGTTTTGGCTCAGGTTGCAACACTTTCCTGTCCAACACCTCGGACGAGAATCTAGTCTTTACCGGCGGAAGCTTTAGTGGAACCACCTCGGGCGGTGTTCTCAACGTCACGAATTTCGGCAACCTCGACTTGAACCGGGGGACCAATTTCGACAATTACGACAACGACGTTCTTAATCTTGCAATTACGTTCACCGCCCCTGCATCGGTCTCAAACGGACCGGGCTCCGACAATGTTTTTACAGCAGTGTTGCAGGGTACGGCCACGACAGGATCAAACGGTCAGGTGGTCATAACGTTTAGCGATTCGACCGAATCCTACCTATTTGCCGGTGGATCTTTTGATGTGCATATCAACGGCCTGACCGTGAAGACCCAGGATAATGGCGTAAATCTTACTGGCACTATTACGGCCGTCGCACCAGTGCCCGAGTCCTCGACCTGGGCAATGATGATCCTCGGTTTTGCCGGCGTTGGATATCTCGCCTATCGTCGACGCAATCAGACAACCGCCTCCGCGATCTCATAAGACCTTAGATCCACTTACAGAGACCGCCTTCGGGCGGTCTTTCTTTGTTGGCCGTTCACCTCCCGGCAGGCTCCCGTTTTTCCAAACCCAGTTTTATCTAGCTGTCACATCTGGCGGAAGGTTGGCGGCCCGAGAAAGCGCGGTCTGCCCAAATTTAGAGCAACATCACACCATCTGGCGTGTCTGGAGAAGCCCGCCAAATTACCTACGCATCGAGGGCTAGGAAGTGTGGTGTTCGCCACTGTGGACGCCGCTGAAAAATGGTTCGAGGAAAACGATCCCAAAGGCGCGGCCTTTGAGTACGAGGTTCTGGAATGAAAGAGGCCGCCAACTGAGGCGGCCTCACTCATCTAGCCATCCAGCGCGCGCTGGAGCAGCTTGTCCCTCTACTTCTTCTTCATGCCGGACTCGCGTTGACTTTTCTCATATAGCGCGCGGTCAGCGGCACTAACCTGGCCCAACATGGGCGGAGGTGCGGCAGCCGTGGTCGTGGCCGTGGCGGCGGCAGGTGCTGGCTTCGGCTTCGCCATTTTCTTGGCTGCCAAAGCGCCGGAAGTGGAGACAGCGAGGATCGCAACACCGACAAGAATTGTTTTCTTCATGCTCAGCTCTCCCTAAACTTGGAAAAAAGACGCGCCGACAGTCGAGCATAAAGCGCGCATCACGACAAGCTGGAGTGCCACACTCTCTAGGCATGACACTTTCCCCTCGCGAGAGGCCCGCCCGAGCAACCGGCGGGCCTAGAAATATCAGGAGGATGCTTTCGCTGCCAAGCGCTCGATGTCGCTGAAGATCGATAGCGCCATTGCCGCCTCGCAGCCGCCGGTGATGCTTCCAAGCTCACCACGATATCCCCAGAGCTGAGCGTATCGGATTTTTGCCATCATCCCTTCGATTGTGTCGGCCGGCTTGATACAAAGACCGCTTCGGGCGGTCGTTTGTTGGCCATTTACTTCCCAGCAACGCGAATCAATAAGCCTTCCCTGCTTTGGGGGATGGGGAATGCAAAGACTCGACCTGGAAAAGATGCACCTCGATGATCTATGGGACCTGCATCAGGAAATCCTTGATGTCCTTGATCGCAGGCTGGAGAGCGAAAAGCAAAAGCTCCAAAGCCAACTAGATGAGCTTGGTCGTAAGTTCGGCGGATCTCCGAAGGACATTCCGCAACGTCGCCCCTACCCCAAAGTTGAACCGAAATATCGCAACCCGACAAACCCATTGGAGACTTGGTCAGGACGCGGAAAGACGCCGCGGTGGGTCGTCGAACTGCTGGCAACTGGAGCAAACCTAGACGAGCTTCGGATTCAATAAACCACGCTCTATTCTATCCTGGCTCAATGCCATTGATCGGCAACTCGTCGGGTGTTTTCCGACCTTCCCAAAGGACAAAGGCATGTACTTTGTTCGCGGAGATGCGCTCGACCACGCCTCGTCGAGCGGTCCAATCAAACCTACCCGGACGCTTGTTGTTATTGAAAGCGGCTGCGACGCGCGCCGTGAGTTTTACCCGATCTCCTCGCTTAATCATTTCCATCCTCTCGCGATTAAACCAAAACATTGCAAAGTTGCAGGAGTCCAATACGCAAGAGCCATCGACCTGGATGATCGGTATTATTCCACTCCGCAGGATGGTTCCGTGTTGCATCAGGCGCCCGCTGACGGCGCTCTTGGCCGCTAAATTAGGCGAGTTTCTGTCGCTTAAATTAAATTTGTCGGCCTCGCTGCAGCCACTCGACTGCCCTGCTCGCCGGATCACGCAAGGTTCTTGGATATCAAGCAGCATTTCGTTTGCAGTGACCACCATTGCGGCCACTCAAGCCGTCCTGCATGCCGCCCGCTAGGCAGATCATGTCAGGCCGTCGCATGTCATGCCGATGTGCGACCGGATTTTCAGCGTGGAAAGCGGGCCCAGGTGGTGCGGCCCCGGCAAATACGCAACGCGCCGAGGCCGCTACCCGTCGGAGGAGTCGCTGGCTAGGGGGCGAGGCCAGCAATCCAAGAATACCCCGCCCGCGCGACCGCGTCTGTCCGGCTACCGACAAAGACCTCATGGCCCCGCAAGCACAGAGATGCCGCCGCTGGCTTGAGTCAGCGCCGGCTATACACAAGCGCGACAGTTGCGATCTCTGCCGAGGTCGACAAGCCGGGTCACCAGTATCGAATTAAATGTCGCGGCAAGACAAACGGCTCTGGCGCGGGGCTGGGGGCTAATGCGCCAGAGCCGTCTCTCAAGGCGCGCTCTTTCGAGCGCCGAATCACTATGCCGGGACAAGACGGCAAATCCGTGTGAGCGGGCGGCCCGACGCACGACGCTTCCGGACGACACGCGCCGGGCCAGTGCCACAGCCGGTCACCTCCGGAATGGCTCTTTCAGGCTGCGGCCGATTCTTGGCAGAATTGGGCGCATGCCGCGCGAAGAGAAAATTACCATGAGCGATGCTGGAGCCCGGCGTCTACCCCTGTAGCCACGCCACCACCCTGGCCGCCGACGCTGGCCGCCAGCTCCCATCTATACCAGATGGCATATTCAGGTGGCGGTGGGATTGCTGGCAGTCTCCGGTGCATGATGCACAATCAGAATATCACCCTCGGGCACGTGCAGCGATCAGGCCACCGCCTGTTTCATGTGGTCTGCGGCGACCGCAAATGCGGGCATTCGATCGTGGTCGACGCCGACTGTTGGCCGCAAAGCCTGCGGCTATCCGATGTGGAACGCCTATTCGTCTGCCAGGTTTGCGGCCATCACGGCGCCGGGGTTCAGGCGGACCTGGCGGACCTATCCCGCGAGCAGGCTGGCGGTGAGAACGCCGACCGCCATCCATAACGTCGCGCGGTCATCATCGTCCCGTCAAAGGTCACGGCTCCCCGGTCCCGCCTGAAATATTCATGGCTGTCCGATGCCAAAGGCGGGTATTGGATGTCACTGGACAATTCCGCTCTTCTGTTAATTACAATGCCGACCGGCGCTGGCGGCCGAGATAATCTGCGCCGTCGTCAAGGACGGAATGACGAAATCGGGCACGCGGCGCGATGGTGGATAGAATCAGACGAGCATTCGAAGCATTGGAGCCTCCAATTTGCCCGTCATGTCACATCGACATGAAATGGACTCGGTCCACCCTGGAGGCGAGGGATTTGATCAGCCATTTGTTTCATTGCACGAACTGTGGACGGCTCGATAAAACGACCTCTCAAATTGAGGTAGTGGTGGTCCCGCCGGACAAGCTCTCTGCACCGATCAATCTCGCCGCCTGATCGTCCTCGTCGACGCTCGACAAGCTTCCGGGCTACCGCCACCCTTCTTAGCTGCCGGATCGGTTCTTGATCCGCTCACAGTCGCTGGCCGGTTCCAATATTAACCCGCGCACGCCGTATCAAGCTTAACTGCCAAGCTTAACCGTCAAGTCTCGTTGCGGCCGGTCCAAAGAGAGGTCTAGCGTGACGGCAAGTCGCGCAGATTGGCCTACCCCCCACGTACGTCCTGCGCGAACCAGGGGCCGCTTCAAGTTGCCCTCGAAGCGGCCCCGCCCCCTTCTTGCAAGCCTCTCCTTGCCCAGGTCCAGCTTGCGAAAGACAAAGCGCCCGGCCTCGCCACTCGGTCAATCTATACCGTTTGGCATATTCCGGCTGCATGTTGCTCTTGGCAAAATCGCACGCATGTCACGCGAGCAGATAATTACCCTTGGCGACATGCGGCGGTCCGGCTCTCGACGGCTACATGTGTTCTGCGGCGACGACATTTGCACGCATTCGGTCGTGATCGACACTAGCTGCTGGCCCCAGAGCCTGCGGCTGTCCGATCTGAAAACCCTGTTCGTCTGCACGGTTTGCGGCCATCGCGGTGCCGAGGTCAGAGGCGATTCCGGCAGGATGCGGCGCCCTGTGCCGGAGGCAACGAGTGGATGAAAAGTAGGCCGGGACTGCATCCATAGCGCCAGATCCGCCGTCAGCACTCCGTCAGCGATCATAGCTCCTCGGCGCAGCGCCTGCGCGGATTTTCGACGCGCGAAGGCTCCGACTCCAGCAGCCCCCGGCCATACGCAACGCGCCGCGGCGGCGCGTTGGAGAATTCCCGCTGAAGCCCCGGGAGAGGGGGGATCCGCAGTACTCCCGCCTGCGTCTGCGCCGCTGCCGCTTCCGGTTCCTAAGTCGAATGGCGGACGGACGAAACGTCGCGAAAGGCTTTCACTCCCTTGTCAGGAGCGAGCGATGGCAGCCTTGGGCTTACCGCATTGGATGATGATAGGCGGGATCGTTCTTGTGCTCGCAGGCTTTGTCGGCCTTGCGTTGACGCGGCGTACGGAGGTCGAAGCAGATCCCGCCTCTCTGCACGGCCATATCGACGACACCAGGCATCCCGCCGCTGAAGAGACGGAGGACTTCAAAGCCGAGCATGATGGCATCCCGGCGAATACGGCCGGAAGGGCGCGGGAAGCGCGTGACTACGCCCGCTGACCCCGTGAGCAACGGCAAACGATCAACCGTCATTCGATCGCGGAAATCGTAGTTGGCCGCCGTTTTCCCTGAAGGCGAAGCTCTTTCGGGAAAATCAGGAACAGAACTGGGGGCAGCGCAATTGACGTCGTCCAGGGTCGAACTGGGCAGGCAACGAGTGAGACGCCATGGATATCGAATCCTCCGTGTTGCTGGTGGCAGCAGTGTTTGCCATCGGATTTGGCGCCGGGTATTTGTCCCGCGCTTTGATCTCTGCAAAGCATCGTCGCAAATACGAGCGCAATCGCGGCTATCCCCTAGCGGAGTAGCCACAGCTACATTCGGCTGGCCGTGACCGGTCGCTGGGATCGCTGCCAGGTGACTCCTGTCCGCTTGTGTTAGTTGCCCACGGCAAACCCGCCCCCCCGCCACGCAGCCCCTCACCCCGCATGAATACGGATAGACCGCCTTTGGGCGGCTGTTTCGTCGGGATTGGCAGACCTCTTGCTCTTGCATCACAGCAATACGCAAGCCATCCGGCCTTGTGCCATCGCGGAGTGACAGATGACCCGGCAGTACCATCTTGAGACAGGCATTGAGCAACAGACCCCCGCACAGGCGAAAAAGCGTGCCATCGAGGAACGCAAGCGG
The DNA here is from genome assembly GCF_029714305.1 of Bradyrhizobium sp. CB3481. NCBI lineage: Bacteria > Pseudomonadati > Pseudomonadota > Alphaproteobacteria > Hyphomicrobiales > Nitrobacteraceae > Bradyrhizobium > Bradyrhizobium sp. CB3481. The sequence continues at coordinate 4,089,582 of NZ_CP121647.1, read as the reverse complement.
CTCGCCATGATCGACGCGCTTCAGCGGAACCGGCAGCAGACCGAAGCCGTGGTGCAGGATTTGAAGAATGCCGCGATCCTGCTCGATCAGAGCATCGAGGCCGAATTGCAGGGCAGCCCGACGCGCGATCCGGACCACTTCGCATTTCCGATGGCGGCACGCGCCCTGATGACGCGGCGGGACAATCTGCGGGCAACGATTGCCGCGCTTTGCGACGAGCTCACCAAGCACAGCCGGAGCCAATTGGTTCTGGCGTAGGTTTTGGCGGGCCGCGTGAAACGACGGCAGGCTTCCCTCCCCGATTGCAAATAGTCCGGCGGTCATTGGCGACCGCCGGACGACGGGCAAATACGAATTGACGTGGAAAGCCGCATTAACTCGGGAAAAAGCTGCAGCGTCTGTCCATAAGTGAACAGAGCGGAAAGATTGTCGGAGCATGCCGGCGCGGCCCAATGAGCCGGTGCTGAACCGGTCCGAACGGGGGCGCAGTAACGTTGACCGGTTAGGTTAAGTTGCGAGTTCGGTTGCCGCGCTCGGCGCGCTTGCCTAGTGATCAAGCACCGGACGTTCCCCAAGCGTCCGGGCCCACACCAGCAAGGCCGTCTGGCGATCAGCATCGCCTGGCGGCCTTGTCTTCTCAAGGAAGTGCAGCGTGTCCTGTATGGCTGAACGTGCGTTACCTGATCGCCGTCGTGATCGCGATGGCCGGCCGGTTGCTTCGTCTGGATTGCAAGGCAGCTTATTTGAGCGGCCGCAACAGATATGCCGCGAACAACAGAGGCGGTCCCCACACTGCCAGCAAGCCGTAAATCACAAGCTCGACAACGTCCATGGTCATCCCCAATGACATGCCGCTACCCAAGCTTCGCTCAGATTCGCGTGAGGCCAAAGCAAAACCGTTTGTGCGCCGCACTCTCACCGCAAAAAGCCGGCCTGATGGCCGAGCCGCAATCTCGGTGAGAGGATCATAAATATCCGGAACGATGCCGATGCATACGCGATCCAAACGATATGTCAGGCGCCAGCGCGGTCGGCAGCGGGCGGCTGACCGTCGGATGCAAGCCAAGCCGGTCTTGGCCGTCCGGACGGAAAATCGCCTCGCCTTCCAGGTTGCGGCGGGCATGAAGAAACGCTGGCCGAACGTCCTGCCGTTTTCGGTCTAGCTTTCGCCGCGCCGACGCCGCATTCAGCGTTGGCCTCAACCGGCACCTGAAACAAACTGCCGTGTCCCTCGTTGTCAGGAAAACAGGGACGCCAACATGCAACTCATCTTCGATTTCATCTGGAACCAGTCACGCGGCAGATTCCTCGCTGCCATGAGCACGCGGGAGATGGAGCAATGATCGAACTCTCAGCGATTCTCGCACTCGTCAGCGTCGGCATCTTCGCCGCGCACGCGCTGGATGCCTATCGCACCGATGCCTGATTTTGCCGGCGAGAACTTCGCCTGAGGCAAAGCCCGCAGTGGTTCAGCCCGACTGGATCTCGTCAGGCACAGATTTGTTCTCGCCGGAATTAGCCCAATCTAAATCCGGATAGCTCGGATCGGCTGCCTGCGCGCGCGACTTGAGCGGCACGCCCAATTGATGGGCCTTGAACGCCACGCCGCCGACAGTGCGATCCATTTTTTCGGCAATCGCTTGAACTGAATATTCTTGGGACAGCTTCCTGAGTTCGTCGATGTCTTCGGCACTCCAGCGCTTGGCCATTGGCATCCTCTCGTCATGCTCCGGACCAAATTCGGGAAAAATCGGGAAGTTCCAAACCTGGGCGCGATGGCCCGCCAAACTCGGGCGCAACCGACGGAGATACGCTACGGCCGCTTCAACAGCGCGACGGCCTCGGCGACCACGGTGACCAGCGAGGCCATGGTGTAGGGCTTGGGCAGCCATCCGAGCGGGGCATAGGGCTCCGCCCGTCCACGGGTATGTGCATCGTCATGCGCGGTGGCGAAGATGCAGCGGATGGCGAGGTCCTCGTACAATTCCCGCGCGGCATCGATGCCATCGCGATGGCTGGCAAGGCGGATATCCATCACGGCGAGCCAGGGCTGTGCTTCGCGGGCCAGCTCGACCGCCTCCTCGGCAGTAGTGGCCGGACCGACCACGGCGAAGCCGGCCGCGGTCAGCGCGACTTCGGTTTGCATGGCGATCAAGAAATCGTCCTCGACGATGAGGACGCGGACCGGCCCCTGCCTGTCCTGCATCTGTCGCGCTTCTTCGGCAGGCGGCGGCGCAGTGCGGTCCTGCTCAGATGGCGACACCAGGTGCCCTGCATTATGCTGCGGCATCGGTTACAGCTCTAGATTTTCGCGGCGGGAAAATCGACGCACGCTCGCGAAGGATTTTTCGTGACGGACAACGTTCCGCGCAGCTGGCGCGCAAGGCCGAGCACGAGCTGAAGCCCGGATGAGGTCCGGCGCACCGCCTCGAGGTCAAACCCTTCGCCATCGTCCTCGACGCAGAGCACCAGCCGCCCGCCCTCGCCGCCAGCCAGGTTGACGCGAACGGCCCGTGACGCATCGTCCTTGACGCCGTGCTTTACGGCGTTGGTCAGGAGCTCGTTCAATATCAGCGCGAGCGGCATCGCCACATCGTTGGAAAGCACGCCGCGCGCCGCGCCGCAGTCGATGCGCGCACCAGAGGGCAGCAACTGACGGATGGTTTCGCAGACCGCCGGCAAGAATTCTTCCGCCGCGAACCGGCTCGCATCGCTTCGGCCGTACAGCACGCGCTGGGCCGCCGCCATGGCCGCGATCCGCGCGCTGGCTTCGTTCAAGACCTTTCGCGCCTCGTCGCTATGCGCGGTCCTGGCCGCCGCGAACAGCAGCGATTGCAGCATCTGCATGTTGTTCTTGGTGCGATGGTTGAGCTCGTCGAGCAAAAGCCGCTGCTGGGTTTCCGCCTGCCGCCGCTCGCTGATGTCGACCAGCATATTGATGGCGCCGACGACGTTGCCGGATGAATCCCGCAGCGGCGTCGGGAACGGAATGAAGGGCACCCGCGTGCCGTCCGGCCGCTCGGCGACCGCCTCGGCGCCCCGCACCGCGCGCCCTTCCTTCAGCGCCACCGCCATCGGACACTGGTCATGCGGAAGCGGCGTGCCGTCAGGCATGAACAATTTCCATGTCACGCACCATTCGTCGCTGCCGAGCTCCGGCGTGCGCCCTGAGAATTCGACTGCCGCCGGGTTGAAGTAGGTGATCTTGCCCTGCGCGTCGGTGGTGTAGACCGCCGCCGGTATTGCTGCCAGCAACTCCGAAAGACGCTGCTCGCTCTCGCGCAGCTTGCGTTCGGCCGCCTTGCGATCAGTGATGTCGCGGGCGATCTTCGATGCGCCGACAATGCTCCCGCTGCCGTTGCGCACCGGCGAGACAGTCAGCGAAATGTCCAGCAGGGTGCCGTCCTTGCGCCGGCGAACCGTCTCGTAATGATGGATGCGCTCGCCGTTCCGGATGCGCGCGAGAATGCCGGGCTCCTCATCTTCGCGCCCTGGCGGGAACAGAATGGTCACGGGCTTGTCGATGACCTCGCCAGCGCTGTAGCCGAACAGCCGCTCGGCGCCTGAATTCCAGGTGCGGATGATGCCGTTCAGATCCTTGCTGACGATGGCATCGTCGGAGGATTCCACGATCGAGGCAAGCTGCTGCGCTTGCTCCTCTGCGGCACGTCTCGCCTCTTCCGCGCGCAGCCTCGCGATGCCGAAGCCAAGTTGCCGCGCCAGCGTCAACGCGACGTCCAGCTCCGGTTCCTCGAAGGGATGCGGCCGGTCGTAATAGGCCATGAACTTGCCGGCGAGCCGGCCGCTGATCAGGATCGGAATGAAGGCAACGGCCGCGATGCGTTCTTGCGCAATCGCTTCTTTCAGCGCGTCAGAAATATCCGATTTGCCGACGTCCTCGAAATAGACCGGCCGCGGATTGCCCTCATCCCTGCTCCACGGCGAATGGCCTTCGACCGCCCGCCGGTAACCGTCCGACAGGCCGCGCCATCCGATGAAACGCATCACGTCGCTGTCGTCGAACAAGAGGATGGAAGCGCGCTGGCAGGCGAGCGCCGCCAGGATGGCATCAAGGGCGGCGTTGTAAACGTCGGGCAGCGACGTGGCGTATTGCAGCCTTTCGGAAAAGTGGAACAGCGCCGCCTGCTCCTCGCTGCGGCGCGCCAGCGCCTGTTCGGTTTGCTTGCGGGCGCTGATGTCGTGCTGAACGCGCACCGCGTAAAGGAAATTCCCCGATGCATCGCGGACGCTTGAGGATGTTACTTCCACCCAGATGCATGAACCGTCCTTGCGGACGAGACGCTTTTCGATCGTGTAGCGATCGATCTCCCCGGCGATCTGCCGCCTGAATAGTGCAAGGTCCTGCGCGACGTCGGGGGGCGAAGTTTCGTTGAAGACGGAGCGGCCGAGCAGATCGGCTGCCTCATAGCCCATGAGATCGCAGACCTTCTGGTTGACGCGCAGCAGCCGCCCGGCCTGATCGATCTCGACGATCCCGACCCCGACATGTTCAAAGGTAACGGCAAGCTTGTCTTCACGCGCGCCCAGCCATTCTTCATGGGGCATGCGGGCAAGCTCTGAGGTGTCAGACAGGCCCTTTTGGGGAAGTGTCTTGGCCGTCCGCTGCTGGAGGTTCATGCCTGTCATCCCTGCCGCAAGGGCAATTTGCAATACGCGGCATCAGCCATGCAGGAACCAGCACGCATGAGTGTTGCGCTTTAACTTCGGATAAGTCCGCCGGGAGAAAATCGTTCCTGTCGCGATCGCGCCGGCCGCTAGCAGCCACGGCAGATGCCGGTGAATGTGCTCACTTGGGGGCGGCCCCGCTGCCGAACCGGCGGCTTGCGCGGATAGGCCTGACGCGCGCTGTAGATCCGCTGCGACGCGCCGGGCGGCGTCACCGGACGCGCGCGCGGCGACGGCGTATCAACCGTACGGTTGGACAATACCGGCGGCAGCGGCGGAGGCCGAGGATTGGGCTGGAGCGGCGGAATCCTTGCGGCATTACCAATCCCGCTCGGGTCGGAAAGCGCGCTCGGATTGGCCGGGCCGAACGGCACGCCCGAGATCGGCGAATTACCCGCGCCGGCCGAGCCAGCCGGCGGCGTCAGCTGCGCGAATGCCTTTGCGGGGGCGATCAGCGCAAGCGCGACGATGAGAACAAGCGCCGGATGGCGGGTCATCGAACTCTCCAGGGAGCACCAACCGTCATGTAAGGCGGGCGTTCCCTCGCCTCCAGCGCGGCTTTTTGCGCTCTCCGCCTTGTTACGGAGTAGGCGGCGCTGTGAGAATCAGACCTAATCATGGCGCGATCACGTCTGAGATCCTGCCCGGCATGAACCAGCCTGAGGTCCTCGAAGCCGATATCCGCGCCCTGCAGCAATGGCTGCGCGATGCCTGGCAGCAGCTTGGCGATTCCTCGCTCACCACCTTCTCCCGGCGCGAGCTGCGCAACCAGATGAAGCAATGCAGCGCCGACCTGCGGGCGTGCCTGCAAATGGCGGCCGAGCAACGGTCCGAACCGGCCGCGCCGCCGATCCCCGCTTATTCCAAGCCCACGCTGCGAATCCTCTCGTGGTGACCAGGCTTCGCAGGCGACGCCGCGCTATCAAGGGGCTGGTCGGCCGCCGCGCCTTGTTGATAACCCAAAAGCCGTTGGGGCGGCATCGAAACAGCCCGCCAGGGTGTGCTAGGGCATGTCGGCCTGATTAACGACGGACGGAACGTATGCGGATTACCCTGGTCGGTTCCCGCCATTTTGGCGTGACAACATTCAACACGCTGCGCGAACAAGGGGTCGATATCGTCCGCGTCGTCGTTCACGATGGCGAGGACCGGCTTGCCGCCGCCGCGCGGGCCGCGGGGGTCGATCTCATCGTACAGGCCGATCCGAAACGGGTCGCAGCCTCGGAAATTGCCCCCAATACCGACCTGATCGTGACCGCGCACAGCCATGCCCGTGTCACCCGGGAAGCGCTGGCGGCTTCTAAACTCGGCGGCATCGGCTACCACCCCTCGCTGCTGCCCCGCCATCGCGGCATCGCTGCGGTCGAATGGACGATCAAGGAGGGCGATCCCATCGCCGGCGGCACCGTCTACCATCTCGCCGACCGAATGGATGCGGGCGCCATCGCCGCGCAGGAATGGGTCTTCGTCAGGAAGGGCGAGACGGCCCGCGAACTCTGGGAGCGCGCGCTGGCGCCGCTAGGTCAGAAGTTGCTGACTGACGTCATTTTTCACGCCAAGACCCACAACAACCTCCCGGCCACACCGCAGGAGGAGGAGTTCGCCACCCAGGCGCCGAGCCTTTCGGACGCCAAACACTGATCCCCACCATAATACCGTAAGGGGTTCTCGAATCGCGGTCAAATTGGGCGGAATCGGCGAATTTTTCGTTCCCCGCCCGGAACCGGATTCACCTTGATGTGTTTGAAATCCCGGGAACTTTCCTCAGTGCTGCGTCGCACCCAAGTTTGAACACATTGTGACAAGATAAGGCGCTCCATCACACACAATTCGGGGATCTGACCCATGCGCTCCAACCGCATCCGCAACCTGTTGCTTGTTTCGTTTCTTGCGTCCGCCGCCACCCTTGCCACCGCTCCCGCCTCCGCCCAGAGCCCCTATGACGGCCTGTGGCAGGTTACCGTCGTCACAAAAACGGGCAGTTGCGATGCGCAGACTACCGCGTCGGTGAATGTCGCCGACGGCAAGATTTCCGGCGGCCCGGTCTCCGGCACGGTCGGCAGCGGGGGACTTGTGCGAGTCTCGATCAATGGTGCATATGCGAACGGTCAACTCAGTGGCAACTCCGGATCGGGGAAATGGAATGGGGCTTCAGCTGGTGTCGCGTGCAGCGGTCGATGGGAAGCGTCCCGTCAGTAAGGCAAGCCAGACCTCACAATCTTTCGTCCAAGCGCGGCGGCTGACATTTGCAGCCGTCGCGTTTTTTATGGCCGCGTCCGCGGCCTCGCCGAGCCAGGCGCAATCGAGCGCCTTCGCGGGCATGGCCGGCTCGTGGTCCGGCGGCGGCACTGTGACCCTCGACGACGGTTCGAGCGAGCGGATTCGTTGCCGCGCAATTTACAAGGTAGCCGGACCAAGCATGGAGATGGCCCTCACCTGCGCCAGCGACGCCTATAAGTTCAACCTCTCGGCAGCGGTCGTTGCAGCCGGCGGTGAAGTCAGCGGCACCTGGACTGAATCCAGCCGCAATGTCGGCGGCACCATTCAGGGCCGCGGCGCCGGCGGCAGCTTCCAGGTCGTCGCCCAGGCGGCCGGCTTTGCCGCCAACATCTCGCTGAAGACCACCGGCAACAAGCAGCACATCGCACTGCGCGCCGACAGCCAGTTCCGCGCCGCGAATATTTCGCTGTCGAAGTAGGTAGGCCACAATGATTGTCGTCGCCCGCCTTGTGCGCAATTGCGCACTGGGGCGGGCGACGACAGCCGGAATTTTCCTCAGCTCGTCTTCGGCTTCTCGAGCTTCGCCGCGGTCTCCTTGATCGTCTTGGCGATCAGCAAGGCCTGCTCCTTGTTGAAAGCAAAATCCTGCACGCCCTTATGCGTCGTCAACGACAGCACCATGATGTGGGGCTGCTGTTCGGGCCAGCCGGTCGCGAAGGCAGTCACGAAGTCAGCGGTGGTCGGTCGGGAGATGGTCATGGTCGGAATTTTCCCTTGTAGCAATGGCAGGTCTTCGTGGGCCTTCAGGCCGTGGGCACGAAGGCCGTGACTTCGATTTCGACTTTCGCCCGGTAGTCGACCAGCCCTTCGATATAGAGCAGCGTCGAAGGCGGGAAATTGCGCCCCAGCGTTTCCTTCCAGGCCGCGCCGATACCGGGCCCTGCCGCTTCGTACTCGCTGCGGCTGGTCAAATACCAGGTCAGGCGCACAATGTGCTCGGGTCCTGCCCCGGCTTCGCCGAGCAGCTTGACGATGCGCCGCAGCGCGGTGCCGACCTGCGCGGCCATGTCAGGGGCGTACTCGCCCTTCTCGTCGCCGCCGGTCTGGCCGGCCAGCACGATCCATTTGCCCGAAGCGCCGAATTCGACGCCGTGCGAGAAGCCGCGGGGTTTCGACCATTCGGCCGGTTGCAAGATGCGCATGCGTAAGTCCTCCCTGAAGACCCGCGCTCTTAGCATTGACCGCCGGTTGCTCCCACAGCGAATTTGCGGCGCGGCGCATCGCTGCCCCCGCGCATTTGCACGTTGCTAATTGTGGCGGGTTGTGGCGGGTTCGCCGCTACCCGCCTGCCCAACCCCTCGCCTCACACATGGATCGCACACCTTCGAAACCCCTGGCCGCGCTGTGGATGGCCGGCTGGCTCACCTTGATGCTGGTGATCGCGATCGCCGGACGCGAGGCCGCGCGCGAGATCAACGTGTTCCAGCTCATGGAGATGCGCTCGATCATTGGCTTCCTGATGCTGTATCCGCTGATCCACGCGAGCGGTGGCTTGGCGGCGATGAAAACGACGCGCCTGCCGCAGCACGTGGCGCGCAATATCATCCATTATGGCGCACAGCTTGGCTGGTTCTTTGCGCTGACGCTGATCCCGATCGGCCAGGTGGTGGCCATTGAATTCACCATGCCGATCTGGACCGCGCTTCTCGCCGCGACGTTTCTCGGCGAGCGCATGACGGTCTGGAAGATCGCGGCGATCGTACTCGGCCTCGTCGGCGTGGTCGTGATCGTTCGTCCGGCCACCAGCGAAATCAATCCCGGGCAGTTGATTGCGCTTGGCGCCGCCCTCGGGTTCGGCGTTTCGGTCGCGATGGTGAAATCGCTGACGCGTACCGAGCAGCCGCTCGCGATCATGTTCTGGATGCTGGTGGTGCAGTCGGCCGCGGGCCTGTTTCCCGCGCTCTATGTCTGGCAGTGGCCCGCTGCCCATCTCTGGTTCTGGGTGGTCGTGATCGCTTTTTGCGGCACGTTCTCGCACTACTGCATGGCGCGCGCGATGCTGCATGCAGACGCGACCGTGGTGATCCCGATGGATTTTCTGCGGGTTCCCCTGAGCGCCGCCGCCGGCTGGCTGATCTACTCGGAGCGGCTCGATCTGTTCACCGTGACCGGCGCCGTGCTGATCCTCACCGGCAATCTGTTGAACCTGAAGCCTAACGCCTCGCCGGCGCGCGTCCAAAAGTGACGCAGGGAATCGCCAAGGGAATCTGCCAAGGCTGGATTTTATTTCCCGCGCTGTGATCTAGATCACGTAAGGAAGCGTGTCGAGAAGGTAACGGATGGCTCCGGATTTGGTTTTTCGCCTGCTTTTTTGTGGTGCGAAGCAGGCGGTTTTTTGTAATGTCCCGCCAGCGTTGCTGCCAAATCTTTTCGATTCTGCAGGGGGATTCCTATGCGTTTTAAAACCCTCATTTTGTCCGCTGTTTGCATGATCTTTGCGGCGGGTACCGCCAGCGCTGAAAAGCGTGTGGCGTTCGTCGTCGGTAACGGCACCTATAAGAACGTCGCGCCGCTTCCAAACCCGACCGTCGACGCCAAGGCGATGGCCTCCGCGCTGCGCAATGTCGGCTTCGACGTGGTCGAGGGCTCCAATCTCACCCGCGACAAGATGACGGAACGGCTGCTCGATTTCGGCAAGAAGGCGCAAGGCGCCGATGTCGCGCTGTTCTTCTATGCCGGTCACGGCATCGCCATCTCGGGCACGAACTATCTGTTACCGATCGACGCCGACATCAAATCGGAAATGGATGTGAAGCTCGGCGCGGCCATCAATATCGACCTCACCCTCGAGCAGACCATGGGCGATGCCAAGGTCAAGCTCGTGTTCCTAGATGCCTGCCGCGACAATCCGTTCGCCGCCAAGATCAAGTCGAACTCAGCGACCCGCAGCGTCAACGTGCAGACCGGCCTTGCCGAGATGAAGTCCGGCGAGGGCACCCTGATCGCGTTCGCGACCGGCCCGGGCCAGACCGCGCTCGACGGCCAGGAAGGCGGCAACAGCCCGTTCACCCGCGCCCTGCTCGCCAACCTCACCCAGCCCGGCGTCGAGATCCAGCAGGCGATGACCAAGGTCCGCGCCCAGGTCAATGAGGAGACCAACAAGGGCCAGCTCCCCTGGGGCCACACCAACCTGATCGGCGCGGTCTATCTGAACGGCGCGCCCGCGCCGGGCGCGGTGGCGGCGGCAGCGCCGGCCGCAGGCGCCAAGGCAGGCTCGGACGTCGAACTGGAGTTCTGGCGCTCGATCAAGGATTCGACCAAGCCGGAAGAGTACAATGCCTACCTGACCAATTATCCCAACGGTCAGTTCCGCTCGCTGGCGCTGTCGCGGATCGCTTCGCTGGAAAGCGGCGCGAAGGAAAAGGACGCGACCCGCAACCTGACCACCGGCATCGATCCCGCGACCTTCAAGGAGGAAGCGAACCAGACCACCGAGGACCAGATCGGGCTCGACAAGGGCCAGCGCCGCGACGTGCAGCGCCGCCTGACCGGACTCGGCTTCGATACCAAGGCCACCGGCCAGTTCGACGCGCCGACCCGTGCGGTGATCACGCGCTGGCAGGCCGCACGCGGCTATCCCAAGAGCGGCTATCTCAACAGGCTGCAGCACAAGGCGCTGTTGACCGAGATCGTCGCCGCGGCGCCGGCGGTTTCCGAGGAGGAAAAGCCGAAGCCGCGCCGCGCCGCCCCGAGCACCGTCCAGGCCCAACCGCAGCCGCAGCAGGCCCCGCCGCAGCGCCAATATAGCGCTCCCGCTCCCGGTCCCGACCCCGCTGGCGCCGGTCGGTTTATCGGCGGCGTCGTCGGCGGCATGCTGCGCTGACGGCCAGCAGAGCCAGCAAAAAGGCCCGGGGCGATCCCGGGCCTTTTCTTTTGCGCATCTCTTTTGCGTATCCGAAATCGATTTCGATCGCAGCGTGCTATTTGCCGGCCGCCTTCCGCAGCGCTTCGTTGATGCGGTCCTGCCAACCCGGCCCGCCCTCCTGAAACCATTCCAGCACATCCTGGTCGATGCGCAGCGTGACCTGCTCGCGAACGCCGGGCACGGTGACCGTCTTTGGCGGCGCTTCCGCGACCTTGGCGGTGGCCCGCTTGAAGGCGGCCTCGGCCTCGGTGCGTGCGTCGTTCAGGGTTCGCGGCCGGCGGGGCTGGTCTGCCATCACTAGATTCCTTCAAACAATGCGGTCGACAAATAGCGCTCGGAGAATGACGGCACGATCGCGAGGATGGTCTTGCCGGCGGCCTCGGGGCGCTTACCGATCGCCAGCGCCGCCGCAATGGCGGCGCCGGAGGAAATGCCGCCGGGAATGCCTTCCATCCGCGCCAGCGCGCGGGAGGTCTCGATCGCCGTCGGGCCGTTGACCCTGACGATCTCGTCGATCACCGAGCGATCCAGAATGTCCGGAATAAAGCCGGCGCCGATGCCCTGGATCTTGTGCGGCGTGTGCTGTCCGCCGCCAAGCACCGGACTTTCCTCTGGCTCGACAGCGACGATCCGCAACGACGGCTTGCGCGGCTTCAACACCTGCCCGACGCCGGTGATGGTGCCGCCGGTGCCGACGCCGGCGACGAAGAAATCAATGTTGCCGCCAGTGTCGTTCCAGATCTCCTCGGCCGTGGTGCGCCGATGAATTTCGGGATTGGCGAGGTTCTTGAACTGCTGCGGCATCACAGCGTTGGGCGTCGTCCGCACCAGTTCCTCCGCTGTTGCGATCGAGCCCTTCATGCCTTGGGCGGCCGGCGTCAGGATGATCTCGGCGCCGAGAAACGCCAGCATCTTGCGCCGCTCGATCGACATGGATTCCGGCATCACCAGCTTCAGCCGATAGCCGCGCGAGGCCGCGACGAACGCCAGCGCGATACCGGTGTTGCCCGACGTCGGCTCGATCAGCACCGTATCGGCGTTGATCACACCGGCCTTCTCCATCGCAATCACCATCGCCGCGCCGATGCGGTCCTTCACGCTCGCGGCGGGATTGAAGTATTCGAGCTTGGCGAGGATGGTTGCGCTAACACCATTCACCTCCGGCAGCTTGCGCAGGCGGACGATCGGCGTATCGCCGATCGCGTCGACGATGGAGTCGAACACCCGGCCGCGCCCTGGGCGCTGCACCGCACTCGTGGCTGACGACGCATCCATCTCGCACTCCTGTCGACGTTGATGTCGGGAAAATTGGCGCTATCCTACTTAGAAGTCTGTCGCCGCGCTGCGCAAGGCGGAATTGCAGGCGCGAAGAATTCGCTGCATTGCAAAACAAGAACGTGACTAAATATCGCGAAATCAACGCATTTGTGTTGCGACATCGTCAAAGATTTTGGTGTATACTTTCGTAGTGAGCTGAGCCTTCGGGCTCGGACCGCGAAGGAGATCACGATGGCAGCGTTTGCTGAAGTCCGGTCGACCGTAGCGTTTAGGCCCGATCCGCGTGGATCTGATTTGCCGACGTGCCCTGTGTGTGCCGATACCATGGTGGCAGCGGAAGCCTCCGCCTACCTCAACGACAACGTGATCAGCTATCTCTGGACCTGCGACACCTGCGGTTACGGATTCGTGACCAAGCATTCGGTCAAGAGGTTCGCCTGCAACTGACATGTAAGCTCCATCGCTAGCAAGGTCACGCGCGCCCATCCGGCGCGCGTTTGTTTTTGATCCCTAAAATTCTAACCATTCCGCATCGCACGCCGTCTCTGCAAATGAATTTGCGCTAGTTGACCGGCGCGCGAGAGAGGGAGTTGGCTTCGGCGTTATATGCGATCCGGCGATGGGCGAGTTGAAACCACATCTTTCCCTCTGGAAGCAGAGGCTGGGCGCCGTACCGGATGAGATATGGCGCAGGACCGACCTGCAGGCGCTCGTTCTGGCCGACAACGATTTGACCGAGATTTCGGAACGCGTGGGGGATCTCCGCCAGCTTCGGATGCTCGACCTCGGCCATAACAGACTGTCTGAGCTGCCGGCCGGTCTCGGCCGTCTCGAAGAGCTGCGCGACTTCCTCTATTTGCACGATAACCGGCTGACGCAGCTTCCGGACTCGCTCGGCCGCCTCCGGCGCTTGCGGTACCTCAACATCAGCGGGAACGCGTTCGAAGTTTTCCCCGAGATCGTCACGACCATGGTGGGTCTCATTGAACTGCGCGTTACGGACAATCGCCTGACGGAGCTTCCGCCGTCGATCTCGCAGCTGACGAACCTGCGGGAGCTTCACCTGCGTAACAATCAGCTTGCGACGCTGCCGGACTCCGTCCGTGTGATGCGCGAGCTGCGCCAGATCGACCTGCGCGGAAATCCCGTCACCAGCCTGCCTGAGGGCCTGATCGCGCTGCCGCGTCTTGAGAAGCTTGACCTTCGCTGGATCACCACTTTGGAACCGCCGCGATGGTTTTCGGAGCTGGAAGCCAACGGGTGCGTCATCTACCTCTGAAGTCACATCCGTGGCGGTATATCGCCCTTCGCCCATCCGGCGCGCGTGCGTTCGCGGAAGTCGGCAAACGAACCCTGTGCAATCGCGTCGCGCATGCCCTGCATCAAGTGCTGGAAATAGGCCACGTTGATTTCCGACAGCAGCATCGCGCCGAGCGTTTCGCCCGACCGCACCAGATGATGCAGATAGGCGCGCGAGATGTTGTGCGCCGAAGGCCAATCACTTTCTTCATCCAGCGGGCGCGGATCGTCGGCGTGGCGCGCGTTGCGCAGATTGATCTGTCCGAAGCGGGTGAACGCCATGCCGTGGCGGCCGTTGCGGGTCGGCAGCACGCAATCGAACATGTCGATGCCGCGCGCCACCGCTTCCAGCAAATCTTCCGGCGTGCCGACGCCCATCAGGTAGCGCGGGCGGTCCGCCGGCAGCAGCGGTGCGGCTTCCTCGATCATCGCCAGCATCACCGCCTGCGGCTCGCCGACCGCGAGCCCGCCGATCGCATAACCGTGGAAACCGATGTCGACGAGTTCGCGCGCACTTGTTCGGCGCAGTTCGGGGACATCGCCACCCTGCACGATGCCGAACAGCATATAGCCCTCAGGGGCGCTCTCGAACGCCTGCTTGCTTCGCTCGGCCCAGCGCAGCGACAGCCGCATCGCGCGCTCAATGTCGTCGCGCGTCGCCGGCAGCCGCACGCACTCATCCATCTGCATGGCGATGTCGGAGCCGAGCAGCCGCTGCACCTCGATCGAGCGTTCCGGCGACAATTCGACCTTGGCGCCATCGATATGCGAGCGGAAGGTCACCGCCTTCTCGCTCACCTTGCGCAGGTCGGACAGCGACATCACCTGGAAGCCGCCGGAGTCGGTCAGCATCGGCCCGTTCCACCCGGTGAAGGTCTGCAGGCCTCCGAGCGCAGCGATCCGCTCGGCGCCTGGCCGCAGCATCAGATGATAGGTATTGCCGAGCACGATATCGGCGCCGGCATCGCGCACCTCGCGCCAGTGCATGCCCTTCATGGCGCCCGCGGTGCCGACCGGCATGAAGGCGGGTGTCCGGACGACGCCGTGGGGTGTGGTGAGGCGGCCGGTCCGGGCGGTGCCGTCGGTGGCGAGCAACTCGAAATGATTGGGAAGATTGGCGGGAAGATTCATGGCGCTGCTTATTGCGTGCCGGGAACGGCCGATCAACCGCCCCGTGCGGCGGTCCAGGCTCAGCCCTTTCCGGCGCTCCAGGCTTCGCGCTGGGCAAGGACGCGGGCCACCTCGGCCATGTTTTCCGTTCCCCACGTGCATAGCGGCGCGAGGGCTTGAGCGAGGCTGTGTCCCAAGGGCGTGAGCGAATAATCCACCCGCGGCGGCACTTCCTTGTAGTCGGTGCGCCTCAGAATGCCATCGGCCTCAAGCTCCTTCAGTTGCTGGATCAACACCTTGTCGCTGACGCCGCGAACCGCTCGTTTGAGCTCGCCATAGCGGTTCGGTCCCTGAAGCAGGAAGTACAGGACCAATGGCTTCCACTTGCCGGAGATCACGCGCAGCGTGGCGTCGAGCCCGCAGGTGAAATTGGCGATGGGGTCAGGTGTCGAGATCATATTTTTATACTTACCAAAAGGTGCATACTTGTCGATAGGTATGTACCCTGCCAGCTAAGTGCCACCTGAAAATGGAGGCACGATATGAACAGGCTAAAAGGCAAGACGGCGGTGGTAACGGGAGGCGGAAGCGGTATCGGGCTCGCGACCGCCAAGCGCTTCGTCGCGGAAGGCGCGTTCGTCTACATCTTCGGGCGGCGACAGGCTGCGCTCGATGCCGCACTGGTGCAGCTTGGGTCGAATGCGCGCGCCGTGAGGGGCTCGGTCAGCGATCTCGCCGATCTCGACCGGCTATTCGGGACCGTGAAGGTGGAGCGAGGCCACGTCGACATCCTGTTTGCCAATGCGGGGACCCGGGGAGTTGGTGCCGCTCGGCGAGATCACGCCCGAGCATTACGACCAGACCTTCGACACCAACGTCAAAGGTACGCTCTTCACTGTGCAGAAGGGCCTGCCGCTGATGGCAGCCGGGGCGTCGATCATCCTGACCGGTTCGAGCACCGGGGTCATGGGAACGCCTAGTTTCAGCGTCTACAGCGCAACCAAGGCGGCGATCCGCAACTTCGCGCGCAGTTGGGCGCTGGACCTGAGAGGTACCGGCATTCGCGTCAACGTACTCTCGCCGGGACCGACGCGGACGGAGCTGGCTATGGAGGTCGTCGGCGCAGCGGGCATGAACGGGATGGGCGCGGGCACGCCGCTCGGCCGTCTCGGAGATCCGACTGAAACGGCTGCGGCGGCCGCCTTCCTGGCGTCCGGCGACAGCAGTTTCATGACCGGGAGCGAGGTCTTTGTGGACGGCGGCTTCGCGCAGATCTGATTGTCCCTGTGACCGTCGGGCGACACCGCCCGACGGTCGATCCACCCAGCTTTCGGCTTGTTAAATAAAACGATACCGTATAGTTTTATGGATGGGCAGGACGGGGCGCTGCGGCCGATGAGGGCTATGGCGGCAAGTACATGTACGGTGACTGACCGCGAATGCCCTCCCCCCATTTCCTGACTGAATCAATCCGTTCCGACCTTCGGATCTGGAGAAAGGGCTCACGCCTGCTCGGCTCGGCCGCTCTGGCGTGCTACCTGGCCCTGGCCGCCTGCACGTCGCTGCCACGGACGCCTTACAGCGCCGCGGATGCGAGCACCGCCCGCGTGCTCGATCTCGACGGTCTGCGGCGCTACACCGACGAGCCCGTCACCAAATTCCGTTTCGAGAAAGAGGCCCCCTCTTCGACCAGGACCTATCTCGCGCTCTCCGGCGGCGGCGCCGATGGCGCCTACGGCGTGGGCGTATTGAACGGCTGGACCGCGGCCGGCACCCGCCCGGCCTTCTCGGTGGTTTCGGGCGTCAGCACCGGCGGCCTGATTGCGCCCTTCGCGTTTCTCGGGCCCCAATATGACGACACGCTGCGGGAGGTCTACACCAGCGGCATCGCGGAAAGCCTGCTCGACGATCCCAGCATCATCCGCGTGCTGTTCGGATCCGGCCTATTTGGCAACAAGCGATTGCGCGAGCTCGTGGCCCGCTACGTCGGGCCGGAAATCCTGGCGGCCGTGGCGCGCGAGGACGCCAAGGGCCGCAAGCTGCTCGTGGTGACGACCGATCTCGACACCCAGCGCACTGCGGTTTGGGACATGGGGAAAATCGCCGCGGTCGGCTCGCCCGAGGCGCTGCATCTGTTTCGCGACGTGATGGCGGCTTCGGCCAGTATCCCGCTGGTCTTCCCGCCGATCCTGATCGAGGCCGAGGGCCAGGGCCGACGTTTTCAGGAGATGCATGTCGACGGCGGCGTCACCGCGCCGGTTCTGACACTGCCGGACGCGCTGATCCTGCAGGGCCGCCTGCCGGCCAACAGCCGGATGAACATCTACATTCTCGTCAACAAGAAGCTCGAACGGACCTTTGAGCTGGTGTCCAACAGCACGCTCGATGTCGCCTCACGCAGCCTGTCGTCAATCACCCAATCCCAGACCCGCTCGGTGATCTTCTCGACCTATGATTTCGCCAAGCGCAACCGCTGGGGTTTTCATCTGTCCTATATCGAGCGCGACTATCCCGCCTCGCCCAAGGAGGGATTCGACACCGGCTATATGCGCGTGCTCTATCAGTATGGGTATGAGAAAGCAGCGTCGGGCCACGCCTGGACCTCGACGGTGCCATGAGCCAGGCCGGGGAACGAGGACCGTGGCCCCGGATCAGCAGCGCACCACGCCGCCAAGGGGCGGCGCGTTGCGCAGCATGCGGGGAACGGAGAGCGGTTTGGGCCAGATTCGCCATGACGCCCCTCTTGCTGCACGTTATAGAGCAATGACTGTTATCAGGACCGCGCAGGAATCATTGGGCATGGGATTGACTGCGACCAAGGCCAGGCCGGCGAAACGGAACATCCCGAAGTCGCGCGGCGGGCGGCCGACGAAAAGCGCCGCCATCGAGCGCGATCAGCGCCTGATCGAGGTTGCCACCCGTCTTTTCCTAGACCGGGGCTATGATGCAACCTCGCTTGATGCGGTTGCCGAGGCAGCCCGCGTCAGCAAGCCCACCGTCTATGCGCGCTACGGCGACAAGCGCGGCCTGTTCGCGGAAGTGCTGAGGCGCGAAATCGACCGCTGGCTGGCGCCGCTTGCCGAAGCCGCGGAGGTGCAGCTTACGCGTCCCTCGGACATCTCGGTCGAGCAGCGCCTGATCGAGGTCGGGCGCGAGATGCTGATGTTCACCTGCGGGCCCGACGCCGTCGCGTTCAGCCGGATGATGACATCGCAGGCCATCAACTTTCCCGATATCGCCAAGCTCGGCAAGGAAGAGGGCTGGCTGAAGGCGGTTTCGACGACCGCGCGCTTCTTCGATCATCTGGTCGCGCAAGGCGCGATGGACGTCGAGGATACCGGCATTGCGGCCGAGGTGTTTCTCGACGTGGTGGTCGGTCACACCCACCGCATGGCGACGTTCGGAACGCCGCTCGAGATGAAGTCCGCCGAAAAGCGCATGCGCTCGGCGATCAGGCTGTTCCTGGCCGGCGCGCTCGGGCCGCCGAGCCGCGTTCAGCCCACCACCCCCAAGGGAACCGTCCGGCGGCGCGCTTCCCGCTGACAATTCCGTGAGAACACGTTCACGGCCCGCCAGCCTCATTGCCCAAAATAAAACGATACGGTATGGTTTTGTTACAAGCGAAGTGCAGGTTCCTGCTAACGGGTCCCCGGCGGGAGCCTGCGCCGCTTCATCGCCGCAAACGGCGATTCAGCTCCGTTTGCGACGCTCCGCGGCCGACCCGATGTCCCCCAAAGGGTCGGCCGCGCGTTGTACGAGGGTGGTCCGGCGGTTCCGCCGGCAGAGCAGTCTCGGGATAGACAGGCTCATGGATGGAGGCTGCAAGATGCGTAAGTCCGGCTGGAGACCATTGCTCGCGATCGCCCTGGTGGCGATGATCCTCCCTGCCCCCGTGTATGCCCTCGCCTCGCCAACCGATGAGCCGGCCGCGGTCCACAACGAGGCCGAGGATGGCGCCGCGTCCGACCAGAAGGCGATCAGCCGCGAACTCGAACTCTTTCGGGGCACGGCGGTCTCGCTCAGCCAGGCGATGGCGATTGCCGAAGCCCTGCATGCCGGCGCGACAACTGCCGATGTCAGCTTCGACGGCGCGCCTGATGCGCCGGTCTACCGGGTAAAGATCCTGCACAATGACCGCATCTGGCACCACGCCGTCAACGCCACGACCGGCGAGGTCGTCGGCGGCGAAGCCGCGCTGCCGCTGAAGGAGCTCGATGCCGAGGACCGCAGCAATCTCGCCGCGCTCAAGACGATCCGGTACCAGCTGGCGGATGCCGTTCGCGTCGCCGAATACGCGGCATCCGGCAAGGCGATCAGCGGCGGCCTGATCCGCCAGCGCAACCGGCTGAATTTCGCGATCGTCGTCATCAGCGGCGGCGACATGAAAGAGGTGATCCTCGCGCCTCCTGCCGTCGCAAGACGGCGATGACAGGCACCTCAGGCCCCGTTGCAGCCAGATGCCGGCTGAAACCCATTGACGGCGGCGCCAGGCTGCCGCATAAGTCCACGCCATGACGATCTCGACCAAAACCACCGCGAAAACCAAAGCACCCTCCGGGGGCTCGGGAGCCGCGCGCGCGTAGTCGAACGACCGCAACATCCGAACCGAAGCCCCGCCTGAAAAGGACCGGGGCTTTTTTATTGCCCAGACCATTGATGCCCAGAGAGGACAGACCCGTGAGCTACGAACCCGTTGTTGCCATTGCCGGCGTGACCGGCGCCGTCGGCGCCGAATTCATCGCCACGATGAACCGGCGCAATTTTCCCGTCCGCAAGCTCAAGGCGCTGGCCAGCGCCCGCTCGGCCGGCAAGGCCGTCGAATTCCGCGGGCAGAGCATCGTCATCGAGGAGCTCACTGAGAAGTCGTTCGAGGGCGTCGACATCGCGCTGTTCTCGGCCGGCGGCAGCATCTCGCGCAAGTTCGCACCGGCTGCCGTGAAGGCCGGCGCGGTAGTCGTCGACAATTCCTCCGCCTTCCGCATGGATCCGAACGTGCCGCTGGTAATCCCGGAGATCAATGCGGGCCGCATCAGGGATCATAAGGGTATCATCGCCAATCCGAACTGTTCGGCGATCACGGCACTGGTGCCGCTGTGGCCGATCCACCGGCAGAACCGCATCAAGCGCATGATTGTCTCGACCTACCAGGCAGCGAGCGGCGCCGGCGCCGCGGCCATGGAAGAGCTCGTGGAATCGACCCGTGCCTACCTCGATGGCCGGCCGTTCACGCCCAAGGTGATCCCGCTGCCCTACGCCTTCAACGTCTTCAGCCACAACACGGCGATCGACCCGGAGACCGGCTACAACGACGAAGAGACCAAGGTAATCAAGGAGACCCGCAAGATCTTCGAGGATGAGAAGATCGCCATCGGCGTCACCTGCGTGCGCGTGCCCGTGCTGCGCGCCCATTGCGAGGCGATCACCTTCGAATGCGAGAAGCCGATCACCGAGGACGAGGTGCGCGCGATCCTGTCGAAGGCGCCGGGCGTGAAAATCGTCGACGACCGCGCGAAGAACTACTTCCCGATGCCGATCGATGCCTCAGGCCAGGATGATGTTCTCGTCGGCCGCATCCGCAAGGATCTCAGCGACGCTTCCGGCCACTCGATCTCGATGTTCGTCTCGGCCGATCAGCTACTGAAGGGCGCGGCGCTGAATGCGATCCAGATCGCGGAGTTGCTCCCGCAGCGCGCGATGGCGTGATGATCTTGTAGGGTGGGCAAAGCGAAGCGTGCCCACCATTCAGACTGACGATGCGGCACGATGGTGGGCACGGCGCAAGTGCGCCTTTGCCCACCTACCGCACCCTACGTACCTACGCTCCCGTCACCCGCCAGATGCAATTGCCGACGTCGTCGGCGACCAGCAGCGAGCCATCGGGACCGAGCGTGACGCCGACTGGCCGCCCGTACGAGACCTTCTCATCGGGCGCGAGAAAGCCCGTCAAAATATCCCCCGCCGGGCCGGAGGGGCGGCCGTTCTCGAAGGGAACGAAGACGACGGCATAGCCGCTGAGCGTGCTGCGATTCCAGGAGCCGTGCTGGCCGATCACCATGCCGTCGGGAAAGCCCGGCAGCGTGCCCGCCGGCATCCAGCACAGGCCGAGCGAGGCGGTGTGGCCGCCGAGCGCGTAATCCGGCTGGATGGCTTTCGCGACCATCGCCGGGTCCTGCGGCACGCGGTCGTCGACCGTCTGGCCCCAATAGCAATAGGGCCAGCCGTAGAAGCCGCCGTCGCGCACCGAGGTCAGATAGTCCGGCGGCGTCTCGTCGCCGAGGCCGTCGCGCTCGTTGACGACGGTCCAGAGCACGCCAGTGTTGGGCTCAAAGGCGAGCCCCACGGGGTTGCGCAGGCCGCTGGCGAAGATGCGGCTGGTGCCGCCTGCCAGATCGAGCTCATAGACGGCGGCGCGGCCCTCCTCGACCTCCATCCCCATCTCCGCGATGTTGCTGAGCGAGCCGACGCCGGCGTAGAGCTTCGTGCCATCGGGGCTCGGCAACAGGCTGCGCGTCCAGTGCCCGCCGGGCTTGAAGGTGACGAGCTTGCGTCCTTCGGCCGTAATGCGGTCGCTACCTGCGACATAGGGAAAGGCGACCACGCCATCGGTGTTGCCGACGTAGAAGGTGTCACCGACCAGCGCCATGCCGAACGGCTGGCTCAGCCCGTCCATGAAGATCCCGCGCCCCTCGGCGACGCCATCGCCATCGCGGTCGCGCAATAGCGTGATGCGGTCGGCACTGACGCCGAGCGCCGCGGCACGCCGCATCGTCGCCTGCATCGCATAGTGAAATACGCTTCTGGGCTTTCCGGCGATCTGCGTCGCCTCGGCGATCAGGACGTCGCCATTGGGCATGACGTTGATCCAGCGCGGATGGTCCAGATCCCTGGCAAAGGCGTTGACCTTGAGCCCGGGCGCCGCGGCCGGCTTCTGTCCCTCGCTCCAGCCCTGCGCGGTCGGCATCTTGAGCGTCGGGATGGCGCCTTGCGGCCTGGCGGTAGGAATTGCGGGGGTGCTGCCCCAGGCCGCCTTCGGCTGCGCGCCCTGCATCCGACGCCAAAACAGTGCGCCAGCGCCGACCAGCGCGACCAAGCGCGCAAAAATACTGGAAAAACTCATGCAGTTCCCCTGTTGGTCACGCGGCACGATGCGCCGAGAGACGGTAGTACTACGATCTTTTCGGAAGCGGCCGAATCGAAGACATACAACCGTGGCGCTTGATTGTCAGAGCGCTTCCTCCCTGAACCTTTAGCCCGCCCTCGGCGGGCTTCTTTTCCTGACCCGCGGCCGAAAGACCGTGTCAGCTTCGCGCGCGAAACAGCAGGCAGGCATCGCCATAGGAATAGAAGCGGTAACCGGCGGCGATGGCGTGGGCATAGGCCCGCTTCATCGTTTCGAGGCCCGAGAAGGCCGACACCAGCATGAACAGCGTCGAGCGCGGCAGATGGAAATTGGTCAGGAGAATATCGACCGCGCGAAACCGGTAGCCCGGCGTGATGAAGATCGAGGTCTCGCCCTCGAACGGCTGGATGATACCGTCTTCGCGCGCGGCACTTTCGAGCAGCCGCAGCGAGGTGGTGCCGACCGCGACGATGCGTCCACCTTGCGCGCGCGCATCGTTCAGCGCCGCCGCTGTATCCGATGAGATCGAACCCCACTCGGCATGCATCCTGTGCTCGGAGGTCTCCTCGACCTTGACCGGCAGGAAGGTCCCGGCCCCGACATGCAGCGTCAGCCGGTGCAGAGCGACGCCCCGCTCGCACAGCGCCGCTTCCAGCGCCGGCGTGAAATGCAGTCCTGCGGTCGGCGCGGCGACCGCGCCCTCATTGGCTGCAAACATGGTCTGGTAGTCGGCGGCGTCGCGATCGTCGGGCGTGCGCTTGCTGGCGATATAGGGCGGCAATGGCGGCGTGCCGAGATCGGCGATGGCCTGGTCCAGCGCCGGGCCGTGGAACGAGAACGACAGCGTGATCTCGCCCTCCTCGCCCTTGGCCTCGACCTCGGCATCGAGATGGCCGAGCAGGCACACCTTGCCCTCATTGCCGAAGCGCACGGTGTCGCCGGGCGCTAGCTTCTTGGCGGGCTTCACCAGCGCACGCCAGCGCGAGCCGTCCAGCCGCTTGATCAGGGTCGCCTCGATCTTCGGCTCGGTCTCGCGGCCGATGCGACGGCCCTTGAGCTGGGCGGAGATCACCTTGGTGTCGTTGACAACGAGCTGATCGCCCGGCTCCAGCCAGCGCGGCAGTTCGGCGACCGTGCGGTCGTGCAGCACGCCGTCGCCCTTCACCACCAGCATACGCGCGGCATCGCGCGGACTGGCGGGCCGCAGCGCGATGCTTGTCGCGGGGAGTTCGAAGTCGAAGAGATCGGTGCGCATGGCCCAAGCCGTCATCACCCGCCTTGTGCGCAATTGCGCACTGGGGCGGGCGATCCAGTACTCACAGACCGCTCTTATTACCAACGCTGGCGAGTACTGGATGCCCCGCCTTCGCGGGGCATGACATTAGAGTGAGTTGTGAAAGCTAAGCAGCGTCCAGCGCCATCCGCGCCTTGACGATCTTATCCGGGTTCTGCACCGGCTCGCCGCGCTTGATCTTGTCGACGTTCTCCATGCCCGAGGTGACCTTGCCCCAGACCGTGTACTGGCCGTTGAGGAAGGAGGCGTCGTCGAAGCAGATGAAGAACTGGCTGTCGCCGGAATCCGGATTCGCCGCGCGGGCCATCGACACGGTGCCGCGGACGTGCGGCTCCTTGTTGAACTCGGCCTTCAGCTTGTTGCCGGAACCGCCGGTGCCGGTGCCGTGCGGGCAGCCGGTCTGCGCCATGAAGCCTTCGATGACGCGATGGAACACGATGCCGTCGTAAAACCCGTCGCGCACCAGCTTCTTGATCTGGGCGACGTGGCCAGGCGCGAGGTCGGGACGCATCTCGATGGTGACCGGGCCTTGGGTGGTCTCAAGGATCAAAGTATTTTCTGTATCAGCCATGCTCTTTTCTCTTCCGGTTTGGGTGGACGTTTACGGGTTCTGAAAGTGACCGCCAAAGGCCGGCCGGCAATCGCACCGCCGAGTCCCTCGGTAAATGGCAACGGCGTACAGCGTTGCAATGTTTCCATCACCGCAATTCGGTACGCGATCCGGTCACTGTCGCCGGCGCCTGCGGTTTCATAGGTAATCCTGGGTTGACCAAGAATCGCCCCTTCGCGGTTGAAACTGACGACGACGGTAATATCGAGCGGGCTGACGCCCGGGCCTGGCGGCGGCCGCCAGCACGAATGCAATCTGGCGAACACATCCTTGAGCGTGTCGAGCTGCTGTGGCTGCGCCGAAGCCGATACATCCGACACAAGCCACACCAGCGCGGCAGCAATCCAGAACGAAGAGCTGCGCCGCGCCGGCCTCATTGCCTCACTTGATGTCGGATGCGACCTGCACCTTCACCATCTTGTCGGGATCGACGACCGGTTCGCCGCGCTTGATCTTGTCGACGACGTCCATGCCGGACACCACCTCGCCGATCACGGTGTACTTGCCGTTCAGCGAGGCGCCTTCCGCGAACATGATGAAGAACTGCGAATTCGCCGAATTGGGATCGCTGGTGCGCGCCATGCCGACGATGCCGCGCTTGTAGGGCACGTTGGAGAACTCGGCCGGCAGGTTCGGGTATTTCGAGCCGCCGGTGCCGTTGAAGTTCTTGCCGTCGCCGGTTTGCGCCATGAACCCTTCGATCACGCGGTGGAAAGGCACGTTGTTGTAGTAACCTTCGCGCGCGAGCAGCTTGATGCGCTCGGCATGCTGGGGCGCAAGGTCGTTGCGCAGCTTGATCACGATGCGGCCCTTGGTGGTGTCGATCACGATCGCATTCGCCTTGTCGAGACCGGCGGGCAGTTGCTGGGCGACGGCGGGCGCGGCGAGGAACAGTGCGGCAAGAACGGCGAGAATTCGGATCATGAAAGCTCCGCTGATGTGAAACAGGAAAGCGTCGGGGCGCGCAGGTGCGCGTCAGCCCGCAAATTTCTTCTTCAGGCTGGCTGCAACCGATGGCGGCACGAAGGCGGAGAAGTCGCCGCCCATGCCGGCGATCTGGCGCACCAGCGTCGCGGTGATCGGGCGGACCGCGGGTGATGCCGGCACGAACACGGTATGCACCTCGGGTGCCATGACCTCGTTCATGCCGGCAAGCTGCATTTCGTAGTCCATATCGGTTCCGTCGCGCAGGCCCCGAATCATGATGGTCGCACCGACCTGCCGCGCCGCGGTGACGGTGAGGTTGTCATAGGTAGTGCAGTCGAACGCGCAGCCGGCCTGTTGCGCGATCGGCTCGCAGGTCGCCCGAACCATCTCGAGCCGTTCCTCGGTCGAAAACAGCGGCTTCTTGCCGGAATGGACACCGATGGCCACAATCAGGCGGTCGCACAGCGGCACGGCGTGCCGGACCACGTCCAGATGGCCGTTGGTGATGGGGTCAAAGGAACCGGGATAGAGCGCGATACGGGGCATAGGCCCCGTCTACCGCGCCCCGGGCGGCCCGGCAAGCCACGCGGGTTCCCATCTGGCCCATTGGCCTGAATTGGATCGGCCAATGGCCGAATTCCCGAAAAGCCGCTGCTGCCGGCGATTGTTTCGTCGCAGCCAGCCCGACGAAACAAAACTCGGCCGGGACGAAACCATTTTCCGCGGCCGCGAAGACAGCCGGAAACTTGCGTTAACTACAACCTCCCCAACGAAACGACGGGCCGCCAAGGCCCATCTCAGGGGACCGTCATGATCAAGGCTTTTACCGCGGTTGCTGCCGCCGCATTCATCGCCGCTGCGCTGACCGTACTGCCCGGCTTTGCTCCTCAGGTCGAAGCAAGCGTGCCGCAGGCACTGGCCAAGGGCGACCGCTTGGATATCCGCACCGTCAGCAAGGACTGCTCGCAGCAGGCTTGGCCGAACTTTGAGGCCTCGTGCCTGCGTACCGCCGGCTCCAAGTCGGTGGTCAAGGAAGCCCGCCTGGTGACCGCCGACCGCACTCCGTAAGCGGCAAGGATTTTCGTTCCAACTCCTCCAAGGAACGCTATCGTGGCGAGCAGGGATGCCCCCCTGCTCGCCGCTGGCGTTTTGGGGCGGCGGCGCGCCTATCTAGGCGCATAATCTGGCCTGCCGGTCGCGCCGGCCGATGATCTCTCGCACCCGCGCTTGACAGATGCCACCGCGTCAATCCTATGGCCGCAGAAGCCAGCAGGGAGTGAAATGACCGCGGTGGCCAGCACCATGTTCGACAGCGTCCTCTATCGCGACGTCTTCTCCACGCCGGCCATGCGGGCGGTGTTTTCCGACGATGCCCTGCTCAAGGCCTATGTACAGGCCGAAGTGGCGCTTGCCACGGCGCAGGGCGAAACCGGCGTCATTCCGCGCGAGGCGGCCGAGGCGATTGCGCGGCAGGCCCCGGCGGTAGTGCTCGATCATGCGCAATTGAAGCGTGACACCGAGAATGTCGGCTATCCCATCGTCGGCCTGGTCCGTCAGCTGTCGCAGGCGCTCGGCGAGCCCGGCCGCTATCTGCACTGGGGCGCGACCACCCAGGACATCATGGATACCGCGACCGTGCTGCAACTGCGCGAGGCGGTGATCCTGATCGAGGCCCAACTCGCCGAGGTCATGGATACGCTCGCCAGTCTGGCCCGCCGCCACCGCGATACGCCGATGGCCGGGCGAACCCATCTGCAGCAGGCGCTGCCTGTTACCTTCGGCCACAAGGCGGCGATCTGGCTGTCGGCGCTGCAACGTTCGGCCGAACGGCTGGCGCAGGCCAAACCCCGCGCGCTGCAGGCCCAGCTCGGCGGCGCCGCGGGCACGCTGGCCTCGCTCGGCGACCGCGGACTGGACGTGCGCGCGGCTTACGCGCGGGCGCTCGATCTGAATGAGCCCGACATCACCTGGCACGTCGCCCGTGACGGGCTGGTCGAGATGGTGCAGACGCTGGCCGTGATCTGCGGCGCGCTCGGCAAGATCGGTTACGATGTCATGATTTTGATGGCGACCGAGATTGGCGAGGTGTTCGAGCCGTTCTCCTCGCATCGCGGCGCATCCTCGACCATGCCGCAGAAGCGTAATCCGATCTCCTCGGAAATCCTGCTGGCCAACGCCAAGGCCTCGCGCGACGCCGCTTCGCTGATGCTGGATGCGATGGTGCAGGATCTCGAGCGCGCTACCGGACCCTGGCATTGCGAATGGCTCTCTTTACCCCAGGCCTGCCTGCTGACCGCCGGCTCGCTGGCGCAGGCGCAGTTCATGCTCTCGGGCCTGATCGTCGAACCGGCGGCGATGAAGAAAAACCTCGATTCCACGCGCGGCCTGATCGTCGCCGAAGCCGTCATGATGGGGCTCGCGCCCGCGCTCGGCCGCCAGAGCGCGCATGATGAGGTCTACGCCGCCTGCCGCGACGCTTTCGAGCGCGGCGATGGCCTACTGGACGCGTTGCTGCGCCGTCCCACCATCGCATCCGCCCTGCCGCGCGATCAGCTAGCCGCCTTGTGCGAACCATCCAACTATCTCGGAACGGCCGCGCAGATGGTCGACCGCGTGCTGGCCCGTCAGGCCAAGCGGTAAATCAAACAGAGGTTATCGCCGCTCGTCCCGGGCTTCTCGCTTCGCCATTCCGGCTTCAACACGCGCGACGCCCCGAAACCGCAGCGCCGCCGCCCATTGGACGCCATTTTCCCGTTGCTGGCTGAGGCCGATGCGATAGCTTATCTGGCGAGTTGGGGCAGGTGATGAAAGCTGGCGATAGACCAACGAGATCGAAAAGCCGTGCGACCACGGCAAAGCGCCGCGGTCCACCAAGGGCCGCGACCGCCTCCAGCCCTGCGAAAAAGAAGGCCGCAAGAGCAAGAGCCGAAACGTCCGGCATATCGGAGGTCGAACAGCTTAGGCTCGAACTGCAGGAAGCCAGGGAGCGGCAGGCCGCAACCGCCGAGGTTTTGAGCCTGATCTCGGACTCGCCGACCGGCATCCAGCCGGTGTTCGACAGGATCATCAAGAACGCCGCCCGGCTTTGCCACAGCGTGCTCAGCGCCATCTATCGCCGGGACGGCGATCATGTTCATCTGGTCGCATACGACCAGTTCTCCCCGGAATCGATCGCCGCGGTGGAGAAGGCCTACCCTGCTCCGCTCACCAGCGGCAACCTGATCTCGGTCGCCATCCGCGAGCGCCGCGTCGTGCACGAGCCGGATGTGCTCGTCTCCGGCGGGTACAGCGAGCTGCAGAGAGCATCAGGCTATCGCAGCATCCTCGTCGTACCGATGCTGCGCGACGACGTCGCGATCGGCGCCATCGCGGTGATGCGGCTCGAGCCGAAACTGTTTCCCAAGCCGCAGGTCGAGCTTCTGAAAACCTTTGCCGGCCAGGCGGTGATTGCCATCGAGAACACACGGCTGTTCACCGAGCTGCAGGCCCGCACGACGCAATTGTCGCAATCGCTCGACGATCTGCGCGCCGCTCAGGACGGTCTCATACAAACCGAGAAGCTCGCCGCGCTGGGACGGCTGGTGGCCGGCGTCGCTCACGAGCTCAACACCCCCGTCGGCACCAGCCTGACGGTCGCCTCCGCCTTCATCAACAAGGCGGATCGGTTCGAAGCCGATGTCGCGAGCGGCGGCGTGCGCCGTTCGAGCCTGACCGAGTTCATTGCGTCAAGCCGGGAGGCGGCGTCGCAGGTCATGATCAACCTCAATCACGCGATCGACCTGATCCAGTCGTTCAAGCAGGTTGCGACCGATCGCAACGTTTCGGACCGGCGCGGCTTCGATCTCGCAGAGGTGACCGAACAGGTCGTGAAGGGGTTGCGGTTCGGGCTGCGCCGAAACCTCGTGGTCAACGTCGCATGCGAGCCTGATCTTGCCATGAACAGCTATCCCGGCCCCTACGGCCAGGTGCTGACCAATCTGGTGATCAATTCCGCGGTGCACGCCTATCCGGACGGCACGCGCGGCTCCGTCCACATTGCGGCCCAGGCGTCGGGAAAACACAATGTCGAGGTGCTGTTTTCGGACGACGGCTGTGGCATGAGCCCGGAGGTCCGGCGCCAGGTCTTCGATCCGTTTTTCACCACCAGGCGCGACCAGGGCAGCACCGGCCTCGGGCTGCACATCGTCCATAACATCGTGACCAACCGCCTGGGCGGCCGGATCAATCTGGAAACCAGGCAGGGCGCAGGAACGAAATTCCGCATCGTCATGCCCCGCGAAGCGCCGCTGGCGGCGGCTGGGGACTGATGAGCGCGTGGCCTCGATGGGCGAAGCGATATCCGGTGACAATCTTACCGCGGATGAGCTTTCCCGGGTCTCGCTGCGCTCACCGGGCTACGGCAGCCTTAGCCGCCGTTCCCGTTCTCGCCGTTCTCGTCTTCCGAGATATGCTCGACCGACACCACGTGCTCGTCATCGGCGGTGTCGAACACAATGACGCCCTGCGTCGAGCGGCCGGCGATGCGGATGTCCTCGACCGGGCAACGGATCAGCTGGCCCTTGTCGGTGACCAGCATGATCTGGTCGCTGTGCTCGACCGGGAATGACGCCACCAGCTTGCCGTTGCGGTTGTTGACGCTCATCGCGACGATGCCTTTGCCGCCGCGGCCGGTGGTGCGGTACTCGTAGGACGAGGTGCGCTTGCCATAGCCGTTGACGGAGACCGTAAGCACCACCTGCTCCTGCGCCGACATCTCCGCGTAGCGCTCCTGCGAGAGCTGCAGCGAGCCGGTACTCTCCTCGCCCTCGCCCTCGACGGGCTCTTCGGCCGCGGTCTCGCCGGCCACCGCGCGGCGCATCTTGAAGTAGGCTACCCGCTCGTCCGAGGTGGTCTCGACATGGCGCAGGATCGCCAGCGAGATCAGCTTGTCGCCTTCTGCCAGCGCGATGCCGCGGACGCCCATCGAGGTGCGGCCGGTGAAGACGCGCACGTCGGTGACGGGGAAACGGATGCATTGGCCGCCGGCGGCCGTCAGCAACACGTCGTCGTGCTCGGTGCAGATCTGCACGTCGACGATCGCCTCGCCTTCCCCGAGCTTCATGGCGATGATGCCGGAGCGGCGGACATCGACGAAGTCGGATAGCTTGTTGCGACGGACGGTGCCGCCTGTGGTGGCGAACATCACGTCGAGATTGGCCCAGGAGGATTCATCCTCCGGCAGCGGCATGATGGTGGTGATGCGCTCGCCCTGCTCCAGCGGCAGGATGTTGATCATCGCCTTGCCGCGCGCGTTCGGCGCCGCCATCGGCAACCGCCAGACCTTTTCCTTGTAGACCTGGCCCTTCGAGGAGAAGAACAGCACCGGCGTATGCGTCGAGGCGACGAACAGCCGCGAGACAAAATCCTCGTCGCGGGTCTGCATGCCGGCGCGGCCCTTGCCGCCGCGGCGCTGGGCGCGATAGGTCGAGAGCGGCACGCGCTTGACGTAGCCGGCGTGCGAGACCGTGACCACCATGTCCTCGCGCTGGATCAGGTCCTCGTCCTCGACCTCGCCTTCCTGCTCGACGATGACGGTCCGGCGCGGCGTCGCGAATTCGTCCTTCACGGCGCCGAGCTCGGTCTTGATGATCGCCTGCACGCGCGCGCGCGAGCGCAGGATGTCGAGATAGTCGGCGATCTCCACCGCGAGCTTGTCGAGCTCCTCGGATATCTCCTCGCGGCCGAGCGCGGTGAGCCGCTGCAGGCGCAGGTCGAGGATCGCCTTGGCCTGTTCCAGCGACAGCCGCGCGGTGCCGTCCGGCGACATCCGGTGCCGAGGATCGTCGATCAGCGTGATCATCGCTTCGACATCCCGCGCCGGCCAGTCGCGCGACATCAGCGTGTCGCGCGCGGTGTTCGGATCGGGCGAGGTCCGGATGACGCGAATGATCTCGTCGATATTGGCGACCGCGATCGCAAGGCCGACCAGGATGTGGGCGCGGTCGCGGGCCTTGTTGAGCAGAAATTTCGTGCGCCGCGTGACCACCTGCTCGCGGAAGGCGATGAACAGCGTCAGCAGGTCCTTCAGGTTCATCACCTGCGGACGGCCGCCGTCGAGCGCCACCATGTTGGCCGGGAAATTGGTCTGCAGCGGCGTGAAGCGATAGAGCTGGTTCAGCACCACGTCAGGCACCGCGTCGCGCTTCAATTCGACCACGACGCGGTAACCGTCGCGGTCGGATTCATCGCGCAGATCGGAGATGCCGTCGATCTTCTTCTCGCGCACCAGTTCGGCGATGCGTTCGACCATCGACGCCTTGTTCACCTGGTAGGGAATTTCGGTGATGATGATCGCTTCGCGATCTTTCCGGATGGTGTCGATCGTCACCTTGCCACGCATCACGATCGAGCCGCGGCCGAGGTGATAGGCCGAGCGGATGCCCTGGCGTCCCAGGATGATGCCGCCGGTCGGGAAATCCGGACCCGGCACGATGTTGATGAGATCGTCGATGGCAAGCGCGGGATTGTCGATCAGCGCCACACAGGCATCGATGATTTCGCCGAGATTGTGCGGCGGGATGTTGGTCGCCATGCCGACGGCGATACCGCCGGCGCCATTGACCAGAAGGTTGGGAAACCTGGCCGGCAGCACCGTCGGTTCGGTGTCACGGCTGTCATAGTTCGCCTGGAAATCGACGGTGTCCTTGTCGATGTCGTCGAGCAAGGTCTGCGCGATCTTGGTCAGCCGGGATTCGGTGTAGCGCATGGCCGCCGCCGTATCGCCGTCGACCGAGCCGAAATTGCCCTGTCCGTCGATCAGGGGCTCGCGCATGGAGAAATCCTGCGCGAGCCGCACCAGCGCGTCATAGACCGACTGATCGCCGTGGGGATGGTATTTACCGATGACGTCGCCGACCGTGCGCGCCGACTTGTTGTACGACTTGTTGTACTCGAAGCCGTTCTCGTGCATCGCGTAAAGAATGCGGCGATGCACGGGCTTGAGGCCGTCGCGCGCATCCGGCAGCGCGCGTGCCACGATCACGCTCATGGCGTAATCGAGGTAGGAGCGCTTCATCTCGTCGAGGATGGAAACGGGACGGATGTCGGAGGACTCCGGCGGCTCGCCGGGCTTGTCGTCTTCGTTGTCGGACAAAGGGGGATCCAGGTCAGTTCTGAGTGGAGAATCATATAGCGCATCAGGGGGCCGATCACCACCCCGAAGCCGTCGGGCAGAGCTGTTTTTCCGCTCGTTTTTTCATGGACTTAACGCGTCGCAAGGCGGTTTTCCGGGGGCTGCCGGGACGGCTATTTCCGGGCCGAAAACACACCGCCAAAACGGTGCTTCCTTACCACCGCCTCAGGGGCCGAAAACCACCGCATGCATGATCCGTCCGGGCAGGAAGGTGAACACGCCGGCGATAATCAGCGCGCCAAAGAAGATCGACGTCATCGCCTTCTTGTGGCCGCGGACATTGTGCCGGCGCGCATGCAGCACCGCGAGCACCAGCATGACCGGCACGAAGACCGACAGGATATGGATCGGGCTGAACGGCCCGACCAGGCGGATCTCGTGGATCCAGAGCGAACTGATCGCAACTGCCGCCATCAGCACCACCCAGATCCAGCCGAGGGTCCGGTGCGGCAGCGTTCCCTTTGGCGCGGCGAACTGCACGAGGCCGAGGGCAAACGCTGCGATGGCAGCAAACGCGTGCAGCGGGATCGTTTCCGGGGCCTCCAACAGCGGTGCGAGGCTCATGCTCGGCGCTCCATCTCAAGTTGACATTCGAGACGGCGCGCAGCTTAGGGGAAAGACCTCATGTAAATATTAATCGACGACGGGCCGCACGGACCCGCCCGCCTTCGCGAGCGAAATCGTTGCGACGCGCATGGCGGATAGTTTTGCCTCAGAACGGGATGTCGTCGTCCATGTCGCTGTTGCGGCTGCCCGCCGCCACCGCGCGCCGCGGCGCGGAGCTAGCCGGGCCGCTGGAGCCGAAATCGCCGGCATCGTCGGAGCCGAAGCCGCCGCCACCACCGCCACCGCGACCGTCGAGCATGGTCAGCGTCGAGTTAAAACCCTGCAGCACGACCTCGGTCGAGTACTTCTCGACGCCGCTCTGGTCGGTCCATTTGCGCGTCTGCAGCGCGCCCTCGAGGTAAACCTTGGCGCCCTTCTTCAGATACTGCTCGGCGACCTTGCAGAGACCCTCGTTGAAGATCACGACGCGGTGCCACTCGGTCTTTTCCTTACGCTCGCCGGTCGCCTTGTCGCGCCAGGTCTCCGACGTCGCAACGCTCAGATTGGCGATCGGCCGCCCGTCCTGGGTCCGCCGGATTTCAGGATCCTTGCCGAGGTTGCCGATCAGAATCACTTTGTTCACGCTTCCCGCCATCACAGCTCTCCACTCGATATCGCCGGCAAAAATCCCTGCTCCGGCCGCGTTCCTGCAGCCGTTTCAATTCTTGACCTGTCGCTTGTCTAATTTTCGTGTCCGCTCTTCGGACCTTCCGGACCGACCCTATACGCTCGCAGGCCCCGCTGATCCCGCGATCCCTTCGCGAGCCAGCGGTTATCCACATATAGCATCGCGGCGCCCAATGTTCCAGCTTTGTTCTATCTACTCGCTCAGATCATAACGACGCAACCTCCGAGCGAACCACGGGAACTCACGGGAAACCACAATGAACTCGGAATGGAACCCGAAGGTTCCCGCCAAAGTTCCACTTTCCCCTAACAAATCATTAGCTTGGTTCCACACACTTGGTTTTTCGGTGTGGCTTTTTGGAGACGCCATTTCTGGGCGAGTCGCGATATCAAATACATCCAGCGGCGCGGCGCTCGCGTCACCACGGACGCTTCGGGGACCACAGAAGCGGACAATATCTGGAGATAGACACCATGAAGAAGGTTCTATTGGGTACAGTTGCTTTCATCGCGTTCGCCGCGCCTGCAGCGGCCGCCGACCTTGCGGCGCGCCCCTACACCAAGGCGCCGCCTGCTCCGATCGCTGCTGTGTATGACTGGAGCGGCTTCTACATCGGCGCCAACGGCGGTTGGGGTTCGAGCCACAAGTGTTGGGATCTCACCAATGACGGCGTGGCTCCTGTCGTTCCGGCCTTTCCCGAAGGCTGCCACGACGCAACCGGCGGCACCGCCGGCGGTCAGCTCGGTTATCGCTGGCAGACCGGCACCTGGGTGTTCGGCCTTGAAGGCCAGGGCAACTGGGCCGACTTCAGGGGCAGCAATGTGAGCCTGTTCGATGCGACGCTCCGCAACGAATCGCGCATCGATGCGTTCGGCCTGATCACGGGCCAGGTCGGCTGGGCCGCCAATAACGTTCTGTTCTATGTCAAGGGCGGTGCGGCCGTTACGGCGGATCGCTTCCGCATCCGTGATGCTGCGACGAACGCCGTGGTTGCTACCACCGGTGACGACACCCGCTGGGGTGGCGTGGTCGGTGCGGGCCTTGAATTCGGCTTTGCTCCCAACTGGTCGGCCGGTGTCGAATACAACCATCTGTTCATGCAGGACCGCACCCACAACTTTGTCACCACCGTGGGGGCCCTCCCCTTCGGCAGCGATCGGATCCGCCAGGACGTCGATCTCGTCACCGTTCGCGTCAACTATCGCTGGGGCGGCCCGGTCATCGCAAAGTACTGATCACTGCTGCAACACGGGAATACGGAAAGGCCGGCGTTACGCCGGCCTTTTTGTTTGGTTGTATTTTGGAACCGTGCCACTCGCGACGGTTGCATATTACCTACATTTGCCGCGGATGTGGTTTTCGGGAGACAGGAATCCGGCGGCACCTCGGCTATACGCAGGAGCAACCTCAAATTGACGGCTGAGGGAGTTGCGTTCGAGAGCCGCGAAAGGAAAGAAAAGTGAAAAAGATTCTGCTGACGACCACTGGCTTGATCGCGCTTGGGATGGCGCCCGCGATCGCCGCCGATCTTGGTGCAAGACCCTATACCAAGGCGCCCGCCGCAGCGATTGCGATCAACAACTGGACCGGCTTCTACCTCGGCGCGATGGGCGGCTACGCCAGCGAAAACGGCGATGGCATCGGCTCAATCAGCGGCGGTTTCGCCGGCGGCACTGCTGGTTACAACTGGCAGATGGGCAACGTCGTTCTCGGCATCGAGGCCGATGCCGCCTGGGCAGATATCGGCGCAAGGGTGGGCAACCCGGCTGTCGCCGCGGTCGAGACCCGGATCCGCGACATGGGCACGGTGCGTGGCCGCGTCGGCTACGCTTTCGACCAAGTACTGGTCTACGGCACCGCCGGCTATGCTTGGGCCGACAATCGCCTGACACTCTCGGCGCTTGGCGCGAGCGTATCGGACAGCAAGATCCACTCCGGATGGGCCGCTGGTGCCGGTGTCGAGGTGATGTTCGCGCCGAAGTGGTCGGTCAAGGCCGAGTACCTCTATCGCAGCTTCGAGAGCCAGAACTACTTCACCGCCGCCGTTCCAGGGGGCTTGGCGACCGGAGAACTCAACCTGCACAGCGTCCAAGTTGGTGTGAACTACCACTTCTAAGTGCGCGACCGGAGAAGCTATCGCCGCTCCTTCAAGAACCGCGTTCAAACAAGAGCCTTCAGCTTTCTTGCTAAACAGCCTCCGTTCCACATCCGGAACGGAGGCTTTTCTTTTGCGCCATTCCGCATCCACCTGCTGACCGCTGCTGCCAAAACACTGATAGCGCAAAACAATCCGTTGATGATTCGCGCACGGCACTGGAAATTCCTTACCGTTCTTCCTATGTTCCGACTTTCAATCATCGGCGCCTGATCCCGGTTTCCCGCCTGGCCATGCGCGCCCAACTCGGTGCGCGACCTGCGCGCCTGGAAATGCCGATATGGATGAAGTGCTAAGGGCGAAGCGCCAACAGACCGCCGGCTCCGCATCGCGTGCGATCACCATTCGCGGGGCGCGCGAGCATAATCTCAAGAACGTCGATCTCGAGATTCCCCGCGACAAACTCGTCGTGTTCACCGGCCTTTCCGGCTCCGGCAAATCCTCGCTCGCCTTCGACACCATCTATGCCGAGGGTCAGCGCCGCTACGTCGAATCGCTCTCGGCCTATGCGCGCCAGTTCCTGGAGATGATGCAGAAGCCGGATGTCGACCAGATCGACGGGCTGTCGCCGGCGATCTCGATCGAGCAGAAGACGACGTCCAAGAATCCCCGCTCGACCGTCGGCACCGTCACGGAGATCTACGACTACATGCGCCTCTTATGGGCGCGCGTCGGCGTGCCCTATTCGCCGGCCACGGGACTGCCGATTGAAAGCCAGGTGGTCTCGCAGATGGTCGACCGCGTGCTGACGCTGCCTGAGGGCATCCGCCTCTATCTGCTGGCGCCGGTCGTGCGCGGCCGCAAGGGCGAGTACAAGAAGGAGCTCTCCGAATGGCTCAAGAAGGGCTTTCAGCGCGTCAAGATCGACGGCACCTTCTATGAACTGTCGGACCCGCCTACCCTCGACAAGAAATTCCCGCACGACATCGACGTCGTGGTCGACCGCATCGTGGTGCGCCCCGACCTCGGCCAGCGCCTCGCTGAGAGCTTTGAGACTGCGCTCAAGCTCGCCGAAGGCTTGGCTGTGATCGAATATGCCGACGCGCCGGCGGCGACCGAGGAGAAGAAGTCCGACAAGAAGACCGCCAAGATCCACGACAAGAGCGGGCCCGAGCGCATCCTGTTCTCGGAAAAATTCGCCTGCCCCGTATCAGGCTTCACGATCCCCGAGATCGAGCCGCGGCTGTTCTCGTTCAACAACCCCTATGGCGCCTGCCCAGCCTGCGGCGGCCTCGGCGTCGAGCAGCATATCGACGAAGACCTCGTCATCCCCGACAAGGAGCTGACCCTGCGCAAGGGCGCGATTGCGCCGTGGGCCAAGTCCTCCTCGCCCTATTACATCCAGACGCTGACCGCGCTCGGCAAGTTCTACAAGTTCACGCTCGATACCAAGTGGAAGGACCTGCCGAAGAAGACGCAGGCCGCGCTGCTGTACGGCTCCGGCGACGACGAGATCAAGTTCTCCTATGAGGACGGGGTGCGCTCCTACGACACCAAGAAACCGTTCGAGGGCGTCATCACCAATCTCGAGCGCCGCTACCGCGAGACCGAGAGCGAATGGGCGCGCGAGGAACTGGCCAAGTATTTCTCCGACATCCCCTGTGCGGGCTGCAACGGCCACCGCCTCAAGCCGGAGGCGCTCTGCGTCAAGATCGGCGGCAAGCATATCGGCGAGATCTCCGAACTCTCGGTGAAGCGCGCCGGCGAATGGTTTGAAAGCGTCCCGAAGGCGCTTAACGCGCAGCAGAACGAGATCGCCGGACGCGTGCTGAAGGAGATCCGCGAGCGGCTGTCCTTCCTGCTCGATGTCGGGCTGAACTATCTCACGCTCTCCCGCTCCTCCGGTACGCTGTCCGGCGGCGAGAGCCAGCGCATCCGTTTGGCATCGCAGATCGGCTCGGGGCTCACAGGCGTGCTCTACGTGCTGGACGAGCCTTCGATTGGCCTGCACCAGCGCGACAACGCGCGACTGTTGGAAACGCTAAAGCGGCTGCGCGACCTCGGCAATACCGTGATCGTCGTCGAGCATGATGAGGACGCGATCCGCCTCGCCGACTACGTGCTCGACATCGGCCCCGGCGCCGGCATGCATGGCGGCCACATCGTGGCGCAGGGCACGCCATCAGACATCATGCGCAATCCGAAGTCGCTGACCGGCAAATATCTCACGGGGGAGTTATCGGTGCCGATCCCCGAGCGTCGGCCGCCGAACCATCGGCGCACCATCAAGGTCGTCAACGCCCGCGGCAATAACCTCAAAAATGTCTCGGCGGAAATTCCGCTGGGACTCTTCACCTGCGTCACCGGCGTCTCCGGCGGCGGCAAGTCGACGCTGTTGATCGACACGCTCTACCGCGCCATCGCGCGAAAGCTGAACAACGCCAGCGAGGGCGCCGCGCCGCACGACCGCATCGAGGGTCTCGAGCATATCGACAAGATCATCGACATCGACCAGTCCCCGATCGGCCGTACCCCGCGCTCCAACCCGGCGACCTATACTGGCGCCTTCACGCCGATCCGCGAATGGTTCGCCGGCCTGCCCGAAGCCAAGGCGCGCGGTTACGAGCCCGGCCGCTTCTCCTTCAACGTCAAGGGCGGCCGCTGCGAGGCTTGCCAGGGCGACGGCGTCATCAAGATCGAGATGCACTTTCTGCCCGACGTCTACGTCACCTGTGACACCTGCAAGGGCAAGCGCTACAACCGCGAGACCCTGGAAGTCCTGTTCAAGGGCAAGTCGATCTCTGATGTGCTCGACATGACGGTGGAAGAAGCCGCCGAATTCTTCAAGGCCGTCCCGCGCGTGCGCGAGACCTTCAAGACGCTGCACCGCGTCGGCTTGGACTATATCCATGTCGGCCAGCAGGCGACGACGCTGTCCGGCGGCGAAGCCCAGCGCGTCAAGTTGGCGAAAGAACTGTCAAAGCGCGCCACCGGCCGCACGCTCTATATCCTGGACGAGCCGACCACCGGCCTGCACTTCCACGACGTCGCCAAACTCCTGGAGGTGCTGCACGAGCTGGTCGCGCAAGGCAACACGGTCGTCGTCATCGAGCACAACCTCGAAGTCATCAAGACCGCCGACTGGGTCATCGACCTCGGCCCAGAAGGCGGCGACGGCGGCGGAGAGATCGTGGCTTGGGGGCCGCCCGAGGACATCGTGAAAGCGCCGCGGAGCTATACGGGGAAGTTTTTGGCACCGGTGCTGAAGAAGGCGGATGGCAAGCCGCGGAAGAGTGCGGGGGCTAGTGAGGCGGCGGAGTAGACGCCTTTTGAGCTTCCCTGTTCGAAGCAGCGGCCACAGCCCCTACCGACGCTGCAACTCTACACCGTCTAATAACGCGGGGGCGCCGATCACCCCAGCGCGTAGGATGGGTGGAGCGAAGCGATACCCATCAACTTTGCCACAAGGTAAAGAATAATGATGGGTTTCGCTTCGCTCTACCCACCTGCGGTTCTGTTACTCCACGATCTTCCAATATGAATCCTTGCGGATCACCTTGCCGTTGCGAAACGTATAGAAGTCGCACCCTTGGACCTCCTTTCTCACTCCCTCGCGGGTGGTGCCGGTGAGAGTCCATCTCGAGATGCCGGTATCGGCAGCCGAATCCACGAAGTGTTCGCCGTTGCCGTAATGGACATCAGGCAAGCCTTCGAAGCGTGTCGCCAACGCTTCTCGCACGTTCCGCTTGCCCTCGAAACGAGCGCCCCAAGGCCTGTTTCCCCTTGGCATCTCCAGGATGCAATCGTCAGAGAAGAACGCCATGATGCGATCAAGATCGTGCGCGTTGAAGGCCTCACATAGCTCCGTCAGCGTCGATCGAATGTCCATTCGTCCGCTCCATCCGGATTATTGATACTGCTCACGCCCGCAAACGTAGTGCGGATTGCCGAAGAGCAACCCGTCACTTTCTTTCTCGCCGCCAGCACGAGCACGCCTTCGGCAATCGCGCTGACGTACTATACGCCCCAGTAACGCGGATGCGGGCGCGAGCGGTCGCCCCAATCAAAGGCGTCGTCATCCAGCTCCGACGGACCGGCGCGCAGGTCTTCCGGCGTGACGTCGGTCTGGTAGGCCTGACGTGCCGGATCAAACCGGAGGGCGTCCCACCTTATCGGACAATGGTGGTGGCTGCCGAGCAGGCCTCCGGTCTTGATCACGGCGTAGGCGACCGTTCCGCTGGTCTTGTCGAGCATCAGGCGTTCGATCGAGCCGAGCCTTGTGCCGTCGCGGCAGTAGACGCTGACATGCTCGACGCGGTCACTGGGCACCAGGGTATGCGGCATGGTGACCTCCCTGTCTTCTCTGCTTCCCGGCATTATAGCTTGTAGGGCGGATTAGCGAAGCGTAATCCGCCACGCCACTCGCTCGGCGAGAGCGGCGGGTTACGCCGGAGCCTGTCATCGGGCCGCGCGTTACGCGGACCCGTTGGGCTAACCCGCCCTACGCACCTTCCCGCGACCTACCGCCTGAGAAACATTCCGAACGCCCTTGGTCCGTCGCCGACCTTGATCTCGCCGGTCACCTTCAGCTCGGCCGCATCGATAATGCTGATCGAGTTGCTCTCCCAGTTTGCCACCACGATCTGCCGGCCGTCCGCCGTCGCCGCGATTCCCTCCGGATACTCGCCGACATTGATGTGCTTGACCGGCACGAGGCTCGCGAGATCGAACACGCTGACGGTGCCGCCATACTGGTCGGTGACGAACCCGCGGCCCTGGGCGAGCGCGACGGCATAGGGGCGCAGACCCGTCTTGACGCGTCCGATCTCCTTTTGACCGGCAATGTCGATCACGGAGACGTCGTTCGATCCGACATTGGCGGTGTAGGCGCGCCGCCCCTCCATATCGATGGTGATGCCGAACGGGCGCGTGCCGACCTTGATTGTGGCCCGGCGTTCGCGTGTCGAAGTATCGACGACGGAGACGCTGTCGGCATCGCGGTCGGCCGAGAGCAACAGCCGCCCGTCCGGCGTTACCGCAAGCCCCGACGGCGAGGCGCCGACCGCGATATCGGCGACCACGCGTTGCTCCTTCGGATCGATCACCCGCACCGCCGCGGCGTACCAGTCGGCGACATAGACAGCCGTGCCATCCGGCGCCACGGCAACGCCGAGCGGGCCGCCGCTTACATTGATCTTGCCGACGACCTGGCGTGCGACAGCATCGACCACCGTAACCGCCTTGGCGTCGGGGCTTGTCACATAGGCGAAGCGTCCATCTGGCGTCACAGCGACGCCGGCCGGCTTGCCGCCGATCGCGATGGTCGCGACTGGCCGCGACGTCGCGAGGTCGACGATCGTCAGGTTTTCGCTGAGCTGATTGGTGACGAATGCCTCCTCCGCGCAACCTTGCCCGGCCAAGGTTGCGCCGATGCTGGCGACGAGCGCCGCCAGTGCGAGGCCCCGCACGATCAGCTTCCGCTTTCGACCTTTTTCTTCAGCGCCTCAAGACCCGCTTTATAGAGCTCGCTCACCGCCTTCACCGCGGCCTGATCGTTCAGCTCCGGCGGCGGATCGTTGTTGGGAAAGCCGCGATAGAACGCACCGGCCCACTCCAGGCTGCTGCCCTTGCCGTCGGCGCTCGGCGCAACCGTCAGGGTGGACGAATAGTTGGTGACCGGCAGCACCTTCACGTCGACGGCGGTGATCCGGTACGAATAGGTCATCTTCTCGGCATCGTATTTGTAGAGCTCCTCATCGACCGTCGCTCCACCGGCCAGCGTCAGCCGCCGCGTGGCCTCGATCGCATTGCCCTTGTCGCCCTCGGTCTTGCTGACGGGCGGCAGCCAGCTCATGTCCTGGAAATTGCCGATCGCGGCCCACACCTTCGCCGGCGGCGCGTTGATCTCGATCGATTCCCGCACCTTCTGGCGCGTCGGCCCATGCGCCCAGGCCGCGGTTAAAGCCGCCCCAACTACACCCAGGGCCGCCATCACTGCCGCAGCTCTTACAATCGTTGCTCTCATGCGTTTCCCCAATGTCTTACCGGCCCGCCGGCGCGGGCTTGCTGTTATCCTACCGCATTCTCGCAGCAAACAAGGCCGGTTCGTGGCATCGGCCGGAAGCGCCCCTGTTGCGAAACCGCTGGTGCGGCAAGTCAATACCTCGCCTCACTCCGCGATCGCCGCGTCCACGAATCCCTTCGGATCCTCGCAAAACTCCCGCATGACCTTGTAGTGGTCGGTATCCTTCAGCGTCACCGGCTCCAATCCGTATTTCGTCAGCCGCAGCAGCGTCGCGTTCGGGTATGCCATCAGCATGGGCGAGTGCGTGGCCATGATGATCTGGCAATGGCCGATATCCTCCATCCGCCGCATCAGCTTCAAAAACTCGATCTGACGCCCGGGCGACAGCGCCGATTCCGGCTCGTCGAAGATGAAGATGCCCTGGCGCTGGCAGCGTTCCTCGAAGAAGCGCAAAAAGCCTTCGCCGTGGGAATGCGAGAGGAAATCGGGTGGCGGGCCTCCTCCCCTCGGATATCGCTGGGCCATCTCGTCCAGATAGCGGGCGACCGAAAAAAAGCTTTCGGCGCGGAAGAACCATCCATTGGTGATCTTGGGCAGCCAACTCGCCCGCAACGCGCTGGACAATTGGCCTCCCATTTTCTCCAGCGCCCATGAATGGTCGACCGGCATGTAACCCTTGCCACCACCGGCCTCATCATAGCCGGCCAGCGCCGCGATGCCTTCCAACAGCGTCGATTTGCCGGTGCCGTTCTCGCCGACGATGATGGTAGTGGCCCGCTCGAAGCGCAGGTCGAAATCGTCGCGCAGCAACGGCAGGCAGAACGGATAGGATTCCCGATCTGTGATGCGCGAGGGCTCGAGCCAGATTCGCCTCAGGTACGGCGCCGGCAGGTTGATCGTACGATTGCGTTTGTAAGCCATTGGATTCAGATCTCAAGGAAACAAAATCGTTCGTTACGGTTATACAGGGAATAACTTACAATCCTAGATGGCACACCCAATGCCGAGCGTCACCTATGTCTTCTTCCGCAACGCTATCCTCAGCGCGCGGCAAGTGGTTTGCTTTTATGACGGCCGCCGCCGCGAACTATGTCCGCACATCATCGGCGCCAACAAGAGCGGCGAAGAGGTCGTGCTGGCCTGGCAGTTCGCCGGCGAAAGCTCAGGCCCTCTGCCGCAATGGCGCTGCCTGAAGCTGGCAGGCGTCAAGGATGCCCATGCGCGCGAGGGCCGCTGGCACGAAGGCCGCTCGCATCGCACGACACAGACCTGCGTCAGCGATATCGATCTCGATATCAACGTTCACGTTCGCAAGCCGCGGTGATGCAAACGGCGATCCAGTATTCCGGAGAGGACAGTGATTGAGCCGATAAGCCGCGGCGTACAGGATCCCCGCATGCGCGGGGATGACGAGGCGTGTGCGTCGCGATTTTCTTCGTCATTGCGAGCGCAGCGAAGCAATCCAACAACCGCGATCATACGAACGCATCGCCTCGCCTCTCGCGCAAATCGCGAACGCATTTCGCGCCACAGCTCGCCGCACTGCCGTCGAAATAGCAACCTGCCGACGTCAATGAGCGGACGCGCTTCGGTCCAATTTTTGCCGGCATGGATGTCCTATAGTTAATCAGCGAACGACGTTGTCACACCCGCGCAAACGTCGCTTGCAGTCTAGTCTTTTGGGCGCGTTCGCGCCCGCTTCCAAGAACGTTACGTCACCATGCCGCTTCAATCGGTCCGTGATGGGGCCCGCAGGGGATTAAACGAGTGTTCAACTACAGGGGACAGAATATGAAACAACTACTTCTAGCTGGTGTGGCCCTTTCGGTCGCGACCGCGGCCTCGGCTGCCGACCTGCCGGCGCGGCCCTACGCCAAGGCTCCCCCGGCAGCGGTGGTTGCGGCGTACAATTGGTCTGGCTTCTATCTCGGCGCGATGGGCGGCTATGGCTGGGAGACCGACGCTGGCAGCGGCGGCTTTGGCGGCGGCACAGTCGGCTACAACTGGCAGCTTCCGGGCAGCCAGTTCGTGTTCGGTGTCGAAGTCGACGCCGCAGGCGCCAGCATCAAGGACAGATTCACCGAGGACGCCGGCGGCTTCCTGGTCACGCAGGAAACCAAGATCAACTCATTCGGCAGCGTGACCGGCCGCGCCGGCTTCGCCATGGATGCCGCCCTGATCTACGCCAAGGGCGGTTATGCGTGGGCCAACAGGAAGTGGTCCATCTCGGACGGCATCGTGACGTTCTCGGACAGCCAGACTCATACCGGCTACACCATCGGCGGCGGCCTCGAGTACATGTTCGCGCCGAACTGGTCGGCCAAGGGCGAATACATGTTCACCAGCCTCGGCAGCGAGGCCTACAATTTCGGCGGCCCTCCGTTGGTAGACTCCGGTACCATCGACTTTCACACCATCAAGGTTGGCGTGAACTATCACTTCAGGTGAGAACCGTAGGGCTCGCCCCACTCGAACTGTCGTCACCCGCCTTGTGCGCAATTGCGCACTGGGGCGGGTGACCCAGTATTCCAGAGACGCCTGTGATCAAATCGATGGGCCGCGGCGTACTGGGTGCCGCGCCTTCGCGGGGCACGACAATCCGTGATGAGGTGCGCAGTCACAGCACCTCCAGCACCAGCTCCATCGTCATCAGCACCGGATTGTCGCCGCGCATCAGCCGCCCTTCGGCGATGCCGCCGAGATAGTCGACCAGTGCGATGTCGAGCTCCGCCTGCAGCGTGCCGTCGGCGCCGGCCGCGACGCTTCCGGCCTTGATCGCAAGCTCGGTCGCAAACGGCACTACGCTCCTGCCATCGATGAAATGCGCGCCGATCGTGGAGCCGACGCCGCCGTGAATGCGCGCGCGCAGGATTCCATGCTGGCGGCAGAACGTCTCCAGCGCCGCGGCGAAATCCTGATTCGGCCGCAGCCGCAGCGCAAAAGCGCGGCTGTCGGCCTTCGCACCTGTCGCGGCGCGCGCAACAGGGCCGAACAGCTTGAAATTGGTTTCGCTGTCAGGCTCTGCAGTAAACATCGCGCCATCGATGCCGAACGCCTCCACCGCGAACGATTCGGCGACGATGCTTTCCTCGGGCAGAATGTGGCCGCCATGCAGATG
This sequence comes from Bradyrhizobium sp. CB3481, assembly GCF_029714305.1. Classification (NCBI taxonomy): domain Bacteria; kingdom Pseudomonadati; phylum Pseudomonadota; class Alphaproteobacteria; order Hyphomicrobiales; family Nitrobacteraceae; genus Bradyrhizobium; species Bradyrhizobium sp. CB3481. Next base: position 4,045,470 of record NZ_CP121647.1, on the reverse strand, counting down.
GCCGTCGGTCTCGGTCCACAGCCCATGGCAATGGAAGAACGGCGCGCCGTCGCGCTCGCCGAGCGTCATCGCGCCACACCTCAGCTGCGTGATGCCGGAGGGCCGGAAGGTATCGCTGTAGAATGCCGCATTCGCGCCGGTCTTCGACAGCGCCGGCATCACATAGGCGAACGGCCCGAGCGCGCCTCCCCGCATGCTCAAAACGCCGCCGGAAAATCCGGCGTCGGCAAAGCCGCGGCGCGCGGCTTCGAGCAGCGGCAGGCCGGCCTGCAGCGTGAACGAGAATGCGCGTCCGCGCGCCTCGACCCATTGAATGCGTTCGGGCACGGGCGTGCCCGGCTGCGCGATGCTGCGCATCGGCTCAGCCACCCGACTTGGCAATGAGATCAAGCTGCCCTCGCGCTTCCAGTTCATCGCGGACCAGCCGCTTCGGAATCTTGCCATAGCCGGACTTCGGCAGCGCCTCCCAGAAGAAGAAGCGCTTCGGCATCTTGTAGCGCGGCACCTTCGGCGCCAGGAACGCGGCGAGCTCCGCTTCGCTCACGGCGGCAGCGCCCTCGCGCGCGACGCAGACGGCAACGCCGACCTCGCCCCAGAACGGGTCGGGCACGCCGAGCACGGCGACCTCGCCGATCGCGGGATGGGTGAGAATCTTCTCCTCGACCTCGCGCGGATAGATGTTGGAGCCGCCGGAGATGTACATGTCAGAGGCACGGCCGGTGATGTAGACAAAGCCCTCCTCGTCCATATGGCCGAGATCACCGGTACGGAACCAGCCGTCGCGAAATGCCTTCGCGTTCGCCTCGGGATTGTCGAAATAGCCGGCGAACACGGCCGGCCCGATCACGCAGATCTCGCCGGTCTCGAACGGTTTGAGCTCGCGCCCGTCGTCGCCCTGGATCGACACCTGCATTCCCGTGCGCTCGAAGCCACAGGTGCCGATGCGCACCTGCGGGCCGTCCTCGGTATCGTGCAGGATCGCCGGCATAACCGTGATATTGCCGGTAACCTCGCCGAGCCCGAAATACTGCACCAGCACCTTGCCGAGCTTGTTCAGCGCCGCCTTCTGATCCTCGCGGTACATCGGCGCGCCGGCATAAATCACGAAGCGCAGCGAGGAATGGTCGTATTTGTCGACCGCCGGATGCTCGACCATCATCTTCAAGATGGTCGGGACCGTGAACAGGTTGCTGACGCGATGCGTCTCGATCAGCCGGAACGCTTCGGCGATGTCGAACTTTTCCGTCGGCAGCAGGATGGTCGGCACACCGCGCGCCGCCTGCACGAGCTGATGTACGCCAGCGCCATGCGACAGCGGCGCGACCACCAGCGAGGCATCGATCTCCGTCGTGCCCGGCATCAGGTCGGCAAGATGGTTGGTCACGACAAAGGCCATCTGGCCGTGGGTCAGCACCGCCGCCTTGGAGCGCCCGGTGGTGCCCGAGGTAAAGAAGAACCAGCACGGATCGTCGTAGTCGACCGCGGCGTTCTCGACCCTGACGCCGGCCTGCGCCGCGATGACATCGCTTACCGCCCGCTCGCCGAGCGAGCCCTCGCCGATCCGCCAGATGAATTCGAGCGCCGGATTGGCCGCCGCCGCGGCATGCTCGGGAAAATCGCCATGGCACAGAAACGCCTTGGCGCCGGAGGCGCTGGCGAGATAGGCGACCTCGTCCGGCATCAGGCGGAAATTGGTCGGTACCCACACCGCGCCGAGCCGGAAGGCCGCGAACATCGACCAGAACATCTCGTCGCAGTTCTTGGAATGAACCAGGATGCGGTCGCCCTTGACTACCCCACGCGCGGCAAGGCCAGCCGCCAGCGCCGACACGGCGGCATCGATCTGGCGCCAGGTCCAGGACTTGTCGCCCCAGATGAAGCCGACGCGATCGCCATGGCGGCGGGCATTCTGGGTCGCGAGATGGCCTAAGTTCATCACCCGGCGCGACATCCGCGCCAGGCCGCCGCGCGGGATCGGAATAGTCACGGTTTCAGTCACAGGGAGCCAACCATTACGCTTGAAAAGACAGACATCCAACGACGATAGCAGAAAGCGGCACGCCTGCTCAAATCCGTAAGCCGGGCGCTTTCCGCGATGATAATCGTGCGGCCGCTACAACCGAACTGACCCGCCTGCGCAAGTCCTCACGCAAAACGATTTGAAGGAAGCCAAATGATTGCCCGCAGAAAACTGATTTTATCGGGCGCAGCCGTCGTGCTGGCCGCGATCCTGCCGCGTCACGCCGGCGCGGCGGATGATCCCACCGCCATCCTGACCGCGATCTATACCCGCGTGATCAAGGGCAAGGGCGATGGTGGCGGAACGTTTGTGATCGAGAACAAGGCGGCGCGGGCGAAATATCTGTCGCACGCGCTGGCCACACTCTGGAACAAGGCGGACGCCCGCACGCGCAAGGGTGATGGCGGGCCGGTCGGCTTCGATCCCGTCACGAACTCGCAGGATCCCGACGTCAAATCGTACAAGATCGCTGCCGAGAAGCAGGCGGCCGACAAAGCTACCATGGCCGTCACCATCGAGGCTCGCCAGCGCGATGCGCGTGCCAACGCGGCCGACAAGACCATCCGCTACGATTTCGTCCTCGAAGGCGGCCAATGGAAGATCGACGACATCAAGGGTGCCGTCGACGGCAGCCCATGGTCGGTCCGCGCCCTGCTCGTCGATTCATTCAAGTACTAGGCATCGCAAGTACCAGGCATCGGCGTCCGCCGGTCGCGGTGCGTGGCCGGCGGGACAGGCGAAACTACTGCGGATGGTCGGCCAGATCCTGATCGCTCAGGCGCCAGTCCTGCCAGAGCTGAAGCGCCCCCAGCAGGGCGACGATTGCGCCGAGGGCGATGTGCCAGGCCCGAAGCATCTCGTCGCCGGCGTAACCCAGGACGAATGGCGAGGCCATCAGCCAGAGGCCGAGCGCGACCTCCCCCACCTCCTCCCAGCGCTGCAATGCGACATATTCGAGCTGGGCCAGGCCGAACACCAGCATGCCGACCACGAACGTGTTGAGGATCATGGTGCTGCGCTCGGAATCCATGACATCGTGACTGGAGAAGGGAAACCACGGCGATACAACGATCAACACGCCAAGCAGCATGCCGAACCAGTCTTCCCATGTGCGATGTTTGCTGAAGAAATTAAAGCCGGACATTGTAGACCTCCCCTTGAAAAAAGAGGCATACGTCGGCGGCCGCGATCACAGCATTTCCGATATCGAGCCCGGCCGCCTCGGCGGCGTATGTCATTCCAAAGACGTAGGAACCCTGCATCGCGTTGCAAGGCCCGCCGAAAGGCATCGTGGGGTAGAAAAAAGCCGCGTGGGGTCTTATTGCATCGCACCAAGCCGCTGCAAGGCGTCACGCGCGGTGTTCAGGCCCGGACTGAGTTCCAGCGCTTTGCGGAAATCGGCAATCGCGCCCACTTTGTCGCCGGCCTGCATCCTGCCCAGGCCGCGGTTGTTCCACGAATAGGCATCGGCCGGATCGTACTGCAGGGCCTTGTCGTAATCGGCAAGGCCGCCCTTGATGTCGTCCCGATAGAAGCGGATAAGCCCGCGGTTGCGGTAGCCTCGCGCATCCGATGGTGCGAGCCGGATCACTTCGCCATAGTCCGCTGCAGCGCGGTCAAGCTGCTCGAGCTCGCGATAGACATTGCCGCGGTTGATATAGGCGAGCACGTCCGGCTTCAGTTTGATCTGCATCGTGTAATCGGCGATAGCCCGTGCCATGTCACGCTTGCGGTGATAGGCGTAACCACGGTTGCCATAGGCGATGGCGAGCGATGGATTGTGCTTGATGGCGGCACTGAAATCGGCAATGGCGCGATCGAGATCGCCCTTGCCCCGCCAGGCATCGCCGCGATTGTTGTAGGCCAGCGCAAAGGACGGATCGAGCCGGATCGCCTCGTCATAGTCGGCGATCGCACGATCGAGATCGCCCTTGAAGCCATAGGCGCGGCCGCGATTGGTGAACGCGCAGGCCGAGGTGGGATCGAGACGGATCGACTCGTTGAGATCGGACAACGCAGCATCGAGCTGGCGCTTCTCGATCAGGCCATGACCGCGGAAGCAATAGGCGGTGGCGAGCCGGGCGCTGTTGTCGGGTTTGGCATCGATGACGGCACCGCAGGCGGCTACCTTGTCGTCCGGCGGCGTGGTCACGCTGATACAGCTTTGCCAGCTCTGGTCACTTTGGGCCAATGCCGCAGGCGGTTGCGCGGACACGGCTACGGTGCCCAGCAATATGGCGGTCAGGCAAGTCAAGCCACCCATGGTCGATCCCCGGCGATTTGTTTCCCATTCGTCGCCGGTTTGCATCGGCGGGTTCATGTCCCTAAATGAAAGGGCTATTCATCCGGGAATCGCCGCATGGCCGCCGTCCGCGACAACAAGGCTCAAAACCGCTTCGAACTCGATGTCGAGGGCACTGTCGCGTTTGCGAATTATCGCGTGACACCATCGGCAGTGATCATCACCCACACCGAGACACCCCGCGCGCTGCGCGGCCGCGGCATCGCTTCCGAATTGATCAAGGGAGCGCTCGAGCTGATCCGCGCCGACGGACGCAAGGTCATCGCCGGCTGCGGGTTCGTCGTGGACTATCTGCGCCGGAATCCGGAGTTTGCCGATCTGACGGCGTGAGGGCGCGCATTCCCTACAAGCTCGCTGTCGTCCTTGCGAACGCAGGGACCCATACGCCGCCTCGCTAATTGTTGCACGCGATGTAAGACAGGATCCGGCGCGCGTCCCGCCTATTAGGACCCTCCGTGCTTATGGACCCCCGCTTTAGCGGGGACGACAACGGTGGGTGGGCCGGTTCAAACGATCCGGATCGACATATCCGGCAGGCCCTCGATCTTGCACAGGATCACGTCGCCCTTCACGACCGGACCGACATTCTCCGGCGTTCCCGAATAGATGATGTCGCCCGCCTTGAGCTCGAAGGCTTCCGACAATTTCGAAATCTGCTCGGCCACGCTCCAGATCATGTTCTGCAGGTTGGAGTTCTGCTTGACCGTGCCGTTCACCGCCAGCGAGATCGCGCCCTTGGTGAAATGTCCGGTCTTGGCTGCGGGATGAATCGGCCCGAGCACGGCGGCGCGGTCAAAGCTCTTGCCGATCTCCCATGGCTTCTTCTCATCGCCCATCGCCCGCTGCAGATCGCGCCGCGTCATGTCGAGGCCGAGCGCATAGCCGTAAACATGGCCGAGCGCCTGCTCCGGCGGGATATTGGTGCCGCCCGATTTCAGCGCCGCCACCAGCTCCACCTCGTAATGATAGTTTTTGGTAAGCGATGGATACGGGTGATCGGCGACGGTGCCGATCGCGACGTTCTGAATCGCATCGGTCGGCTTCTGAAAGAAGAACGGCGGCTCGCGATTCGGATCAGATCCCATTTCCCGCGCATGCGCGGCGTAGTTGCGGCCGATGCAATAGATGCGCCGCACCGGAAACACGTCGGTCTCACCGACGATCGGAATCGTCGTCGTGCCAACCGGAAAAATCGATTTCGGCCCGGCCTGCGCCGCGGCCATTTCGCCTTGTACGGCCGTACCGGCCAGCGCCAGCGCGCCGGTGGCCAGAACGGTCCTGCGATCGAGATTGCTCATTGGTGTCCTCCTTATTCTCTGAGTCTTCTTGTCAACTCGCGTATCTACAGCGTTTTTCCCGCGAAGTGGATACCGTTTGCAGGTTGCTGCATTGCAATCGCAAAGAAAAAGGCCCGCATCGCTGCGGGCCTTCGCATGCGAGGCAAGCGTCAGTGCTTGATATCGGGCGGCAGCTTGCCGCCATTGGCGGCGAGCTTGGCCATGACCTGCTTGTGCAGCCAGATGTTCATGCTCGCGGAATCGTTGGTGTCGCCGGTATAGCCGAGCTCCTTCGCCAGCTCCTTGCGCGCGCCGAGGCTCGAATCGATGTCGAGCGCCTTCATCAGGTCGACGATCGAGGTGCGCCACGCCAGCTTCTCGCCCTTGGCCGCCACGGCCTTGTCGAGGATCGGCGCAACATCGACAGTCGCGGCGGCCGGCGCAGCGGCGGCCGCACCGGATGCCCCTCCCCCTGCAGCCGTGCCGCCGCCGGCCGGCGCAGCATCCGCCTTGCTGCCGAAGATCGCGCTCATGATTTTTCCGAAAATGCTCATCGTTCACTCCCAATGACTTGAGAAGGGGGTTTGAGTCCTGGCGGGCACCGTTTGATCCGCAGCACCACGGTCCGGATCGCCGGCAAGTCTAGCCAGCCGGGCGACACTTGCCAACGAAACCTTCACCTAAGCGTGAGTTCGTTTGTCGCTGTTGTTGATCACAGTTTGGGAGTACGCTGCCACTACAGTTCGCGACATGGCCAGTTCCGCTATCTGTCTTCGCGTCTGGCCGGATCGTGATCGTTTTATGAAAGGTCGCATTAGCGTCTTTCGACAGGCGTGCGATGCGGCCGCGAGGGAGACAGCGACCATGGCCACCTATCACGGCAATGTCACATCGATGGCGCAGAGCGGACCGCATGCCGCCGACGCCCCAGTTATCCGAACCATCGGCTTGTCAGAACTCCATCGGGCCCTGCAGCGCGGCTGGGAAGATTTCAAGGCCGTTCCGACCCACGCGGTCATCCTGTGCGTCATCTATCCCGTGCTCGGATTAATGTTGGCCCGCGCCGTGCACGGCTATTCGGTGATACCGCTGCTGTTTCCGCTGGCCGCTGGCTTTGCCTTGATCGGTCCGTTTGCCGCGGTCGGCCTTTACGAGATGAGCCGGCGCCGTGAACGTGGCGAACAGGCGACCGCGTGGGATGCGCTTGAAGTCGTGCGCTCGCCATCATTCGGCGCCATGCTCGGGCTCGGCGTGCTGCTGCTGGCACTGTTCGTGACCTGGGTGGCAACCGCACAAGCGCTTTACATCGCCGCGTTCGGCTATGAAGGCGCCACCGGCATCTACAATTTCGCCGAACGCGTGCTTACGACAGCGCAAGGTTGGTGGCTGATCGTCGTCGGTTGTGGCGTTGGCTTCGTGTTTGCTCTCGTCGCGCTTTGCATCAGCGTCGTCTCCTTCCCGCTGATGCTCGACCGTCACGCCAGCGCCGGCGATGCAATGGTCACCTCGCTGCGCGCGGTCGCACGCAATCCCGTGCCGATGGCCGCCTGGGGCCTGATTGTCGCTTTGCTGCTGGCCGCCGGAACGCTACCGTTCTTCCTCGGTCTTGCCGTCGTCATCCCCCTGCTCGGGCATGCCACCTGGCACCTCTATCGGGAAACGATCGAGCCGGAACTCAATCCACAGCCGCTTCCGCCCCGCCCGCACCGCGAGCGCAAGCCTGCCGCCGATTTCCCCGCCAACCTGTTCCCGTGGCGGCAGAAGGATAGCGCATAGGCCGCATGGGGGAACCCTGATCGTTCACGCCGCCGGTCGAAGCCCGACCGGCGGCGTCCGCTGTTCACTGCTCACTAACGATGAATTGAGCATGTTCGGCGGAATGCTATCTGGCACGACGACATCAGCCTTGTTTTGGCCGATCTTGCTTCGAACATTCGACACGGCGTGGACACTAACGTTGATCACGCATCGATTGTGGAGCGAACGGCACGATGACTTCCCACCTATCCTTGCGCACTCTCACTGTGGGCATGCTGCTGTTGATCTCTGCAGCGCCTGCGCTCGCCGCGCCCTGCGGCACGGGCCCGTTTGAAACGTGGCTGGAAGATTTCAAGAAGGAAGCCGCCGCCAAGGGAATATCCGCTTCCGCCATCCAGGCAGGACTTTCCGGCGTCACGCTCGACAAGAGCGTGCTGGCCCGCGACCAATCGCAAAAGGTGTTCAGCCAGACCTTTGAGGAATTCTCCGGCCGCATGGTGCCGCCGAGGATGACGCGCGGCTCCAACATGCTCAAGCAATATGGCTCCGTGCTGAGCCGCATCGAGCAGGCCTACGGCGTGCCAGGCGAAGTGCTGGTGGCGATCTGGGGACTGGAGACCGATTTCGGCGTCAACATCGGAAAATTCCCGACACTGCGCGCGCTGGCGACGCTGGCCTATGATTGCCGCCGCGCCGACATGTTCAAGGCCGAGCTGATGGATGCGCTGCGCATCGTCGAGCGCGGCGATATCGCGCCGCAGGACCTGCGCGGCGCCTGGGCCGGCGAAATCGGCCAGACCCAGTTCATGCCCTCGTCCTACGTCAAGTTCGCGGTCGACTTCGACGGCAACGGCCGCCGCGATCTCTTGCGCAGCGCACCGGACGTGCTGGCCTCAACCGCCAACTTCCTCGCCAACCACGGCTGGCAGCGCGGCAAGGACTGGGAGCCCGGCAGCGCCAATTTTGCTGCGATCAAGGAGTGGAATAAGAGCGAGGTCTACGCCAGGACGATCGCCTACTTCGCCACGCAGCTTTCGCGAGCCCCCTAAGCCGCAACGCAAAGGGCCGGCCGCAACGACCGGCCCCTTGTGACCATACCTATTTCGCCGCACTCGCCTGCATCGCCTTGCTCAGATGCGCTGCGCAGGCGCCGGCCTTGCCGCTCAGCATCGCATCCTGGGCCGCCGCGATCTCCTTCTGCGCGGCGATCTTGCCCTCGCCATCCGCCATGTTCTCGACCGTTGTTTCGGTCTTGCTCAGATTATCGCCGCTGCAGGCCGCTTTGACTCGCGCGGCGTCGGCGGGAGAAACGGCATAGGCCAGGGCAGCTATGACCGTAGCTGCGAGTAATTTGTTGAGCATGGTAACTCCCTTTTTTGTTTTTTGCGCAGGCGGCGCCATTGCCGCTGCAACGGCAATTGTTCGCCGAAGCGTAGAAACTTTGAGAATGAACTTCGCGCGAGATCACCAGCGTGGCGTGCAACGCCCTTATGCGGAATCACGTTTTTTCATTACGGTCCGGTAAGGAAGAATGCGCGGCTCCATCGGCATCATTTGTCGCGCGCAGCAAAATCATTCGACACAGCGACAACTCAGCGATCGACATGCCGTGTTTCAACACACGAGAAAGCGATTGGTGCGTCACGCCATTACTCTCTCGCGCCGCGGTCGATTCAGGGGCCGCCGGCATGCCCATGCTTCGCCCTCGCGCTGGCAACGGTCCGAGCTGCTTCAGAACCCTCCTTGAGATCACGAACGGCTGCAACATAATAATGAATGTAAATTCATCTATGATCAATTCATCGCATGCGATTCGCGCATAAGAAAGTTCCAAAACGCAGCGCTTACGAGCGCGCTTTATTCTGCAGATGACTTTCCTGCCGATGGGGAACCGTCCCGACGCATGTCCCGATGGATTCCACGATTAATCAGCGGCTTACGCGTAACCCCGCAATATTACGGCATTATTTCCGCCTCAGGACGGTTCAAGGGAGATTCTACCAGCTAATCGAAGGACTGCGTCAAAACGTTAAGCGCACCTTACCATCGCCATGCGTTTTGGGATTAGCTGCATCGCAACATAGGAACTTCTGCACTGCAAAATCTGAGCTATATTCATTTCAACGATTGACGCCCTTTCGAAGGGGTGAATCGTAACTGCAAGGAGACTACCATGTTGCTCTCGCTCATCCGCATGATCCAGGCATTCCGGGATTATCAGCGCAATGTCAGCGAACTGTCGCAGCTCAGCGATCGCGAACTCGCCGATATCGGCCTCGATCGTTCCGACATTCCGCGCGTTGCCGCTGGAACCTATAACGGCTGATCCTGTTCGGCCGTGAATGAACGGATAACGCCCGCCCCGCTGCGGGCGTTGTCGTTTTTGCCTCTCGTTTGACGTGTTTCCTCCACGCGGGGTCAGCATCAGCTTCACTTGAAAACGCTATTGCAGGTGCGCTTGGCGCGAAAACGCGGTAACCCTGCGCGCATGATTTCCTCCACCTCCCAAACTGATACCGTCCATGTGATTGGCGGCGGCCTCGCCGGCTCGGAAGCCGCCTGGCAGGTCGCCAATGCGGGCGTTCGCGTCGTCCTGCATGAGATGCGCCCGCTGCGGATGACCGAGGCGCACCGCACCGAAGGTCTCGCCGAACTGGTGTGCTCGAACTCGTTCCGCTCGGACGATGCCGCCAACAACGCCGTTGGGCTGCTGCATGCCGAGATGCGCCGGCTGGGCTCGCTGATCATGCGCTCGGCCGATGCCAACCAGGTGCCCGCCGGCGGGGCGCTGGCGGTCGACCGCGATGGATTCTCCGCAGCCGTCACCAAGGCGCTCGACGAGCACCCTTTGATCGAGATCGACCGCAGCGAGATCGCCGGACTTCCACCCGCCGAATGGGGCAATGTGATCGTTGCGACCGGCCCCCTCACCTCGGCCCCGCTGGCCGAAGCCATCCGCGCGCTGACCGACGAGAACGCGCTCGCCTTCTTCGATGCGATCGCGCCGATCGTGCACAAGGACTCCATCGACATGTCGGTGGCATGGTTTCAGTCGCGCTACGACAAGGTCGGGCCCGGCGGCACCGGCGCCGACTACATCAACTGCCCGATGACGAAAGAGCAGTATGACGCCTTCGTCGCGGCACTCTTGGCCGGCGACAAGGTCGACTTCAAGGAGTGGGAAACCAATACGCCCTATTTCGACGGCTGCCTGCCGGTCGAGGTGATGGCCGAGCGCGGCCACGAGACGCTGCGCCACGGGCCGATGAAGCCGGTCGGGCTGACCAACCCGCACAACCCAACTGTGAAGCCCTACGCCATCGTCCAGCTGCGGCAGGACAACAAGCTCGGCACGCTCTACAACATCGTCGGCTTCCAGACCAAGCTGAACTACGGCGCGCAGCAGCGCGTGTTCCGCACCATCCCGGGTCTCGAGAACGCCGAATTCGCCCGGCTCGGCGGCCTGCATCGCAACACCTTCCTCAACTCGCCAAAGCTTCTGGACGGCCAGCTGCGGCTGCGCGCGCAGCCGCGGCTGCGCTTTGCCGGCCAGATGACCGGCTGTGAGGGTTATGTGGAATCCGCCAGCATCGGCCTGATCGCCGGTCTCTATGCCGCCGCCAATGCGCGCGCGCAGTCGCTCGAACCGCCGCCGGCGACCACCGCGCTGGGCTCGCTGCTCGGCCATATCACCGGCGGTCATATTGAGACCATCGAGGCCGGAACGCGTTCGTTCCAGCCGATGAACATCAATTTCGGCCTGTTCCCGCCGCTTGCCAGTGTGCCGACCAAGAAGCCTGACGGCACGCGGCTGCGCGGCAACGAAAAGAGCGTCGCCAAAAAGCAGGCGCTCAGCGCCCGCGCGCTTGTCGACCTCGATCGCTGGATCGCGGATCATCTGCGCGTAGCGGCGGCGGCGTAAGGCCATGGCGTTGACCGGAGACGACGCCGCCACCCTGTCGGCGCGCTGGACCGAAGGCGTGCTGCTCAAGCGCGACGTATTCTCGACCGTCGAGCGCGGCCGCTTTCGCGCGGATGCCGGCGAGGTCGACGCGGTGCTGCGCCGGCTCGACCAGGTGCCGGTTTGGTCCTACCCCCTCGCTCGCCATCTGTTCGCCCGTGAGCGCCGCGCGCTGGCGCTGGCGCGCGAACTCAATGTCGGGCCGAAACTGCTGTGGGCCGGACGAAGAGCGCTGGTGCGGGGCTTTGTCGACGGCGTCGCGCTGCATCTGGCAAAGCCGCATGGCGACATCGCCTATTTCCGCTCCGCCAAGACAGCGCTGCGCAGACTGCACCGCGCCGGCATCTGCCACAACGATCTCGCCAAGGAGCAGAACTGGCTGGTGGGCCGCGACGGACGCGCATACCTGACCGACTTCCAGCTGGCCGTCTGCTTCAAGACGAGGAGCCGGCTGTTCCGGATCGCGGCCTATGAGGATCTGCGGCATCTGCTCAAGCACAAGCGCAGCTATGCGCCACAGGCGCTCACGCCGATGGAGCGCAAGATCCTGGCGCGCAAATCCTTCGTCGCCAGCCTCTGGCTCAAGACCGGCAAGAAGGTCTATCAGGCGATCACCCGCGGCCTCTTCAACTTCACCGATCGTGAAGGCGGCGGCCGCCGGCTGGTCAACGACGCGCCGGTCCTCGTCGAGCTGATCCGGCAGAATCCTGGCGTGCGCGACACCGCGATCGTGGCCTTCGCCGATCGCCGGGCTGGCGTGGGATTGTACGCTTTTGTCGAGGCCGACGATGTCGCACTGGAAAAGCAGTTGCGCAGCGAACTTGGCGCAGCCAAGGGCACCAGAGCGCCGGAGCACATCCAGGTCGTGCACGCGCTGCCGCGCGACTCCGCCGGCAAGCCGCGGACGGAGATCTTGCAGCTCGTCGCGATGAACCAGGTCGACCTGATCGAGCCACTGATCACGAGCGACGTCGATCGCGCGTTCCTGAAGGACATTCTGGAGAGCCGCAAGAATTTGCGGGATCGGTTCAATTTCGAGAGCAGCGAGTTGAATTCGCGGTAGCGCCTGATTCCAACATGTCGTCACCCGCGCAGGCGGGTGACCCAGTATTCCAGAGACGTTCGTGTAGATGGCAAGGCCGCGGCGTACTGGATACCCCGCCTTCGCGGGGTATGACGACTGATTGGGCGGCTACCTACCCGCCGAACTCCTTCGTCCGCGACGCGCGCCACAGCGTCCACAGGACCCGTAGCCGTGACGTTGCGTGCGGCACGAACGGATCGGCGTCGGCGCGCGACATGCGCTTGAGGTCGCGGTAGACCAACGCCAGCGGCAGGAATACCGGCCGCACTTCCGGCGGCACATGCGCGAGCAGCTCGAACGCCGTGCGAAGATGGTTTCGTGCCTCTGCGACCAGCTGGTCGATCGCGGCGCGGATGTTGGGCGTCTGCTTGCCCGAATAGACCTGCTCGACCCCGCTGCCGTGCTGTTGCAGCAATTGCAGCGGCAGGAATAGCTGACGCCGCGCGGCGTCCAGCGGCAGCGCTCCGACCACCTGCGCAATACCCTGGGCGAGACCGGCATGGCGGGAGAGATGGTCGATCGCCGGCGAGGGCGGCGCCGCGATCCGCGCGCCGAGCGAGAACAGCGCCGCGGATGTGTCCGTGAGGTAACCCTCCAGCGCCGCCATCGACGGCATCGGGTCGTTGTAGAGGTCGAACTGATGCTCCTCGATCAGCCGCGACAACGGCGCCACCGGCAGGCGGAATTCGCCGATCGTCTGCAACAGTTCAGCAGCGACCGGATTGCCCTCGACGCCGCCATGGCCGGCGCCATCAAGCATGTCGGTCCACCACTGCAGCCGCATTTCGCCGGGCAGCGGTTGGCTGACCTGCTCGCGCACCCGCGAGATCTCGACGTTGAAGGCGTAGACCGACAGCAGTGCGCGGCGCTGGGCCGCCGGCAGAAACAGCGTCGACGCATAGCGGGTAAAGTCATGCGTGCGCACCAGATCGGCGCAGAACGCGGCAGACGCTTTCGACGTCGCGCTCTCGGTCATGGTACCGCGATCAATGCCGCTGCAACGCGCCGCCGCTCGCCCAGCATGATGTTATAGGTGCGGATCGCTGGCCCGGTCTGCATCGCATCGAGCACCACGCGCACGGCACGCAGCGCTTCGCGCAGTCCGCGTGGCGGCACCCAGATCTCGGTGCCGGTGCCGACGATCAGCGTATCGATGGCGTTGGCGGCCTTGAACACCTGGCCTAAGGAATATTCGTCGATCTCGGCGGGCCTCGTCACCGGCCAGGCCCAGATGCCGTCGGGCAGGCACATCAGCGAGCCGCGATGCGACATGTCGGCGAAGGCGAAGCCGCCCTTGCCGTAGGCTTCGATCGGCGCCGACCTCGGAAGATGTGGAGCGTCCGAGGAACTGGCCATGATGAATTACTTCTTCGCAGGCGTATCCGGCGCGTCGCGGTGCTCGCCAACGCCAAGATAGATCAGGATCGGCGCGGCGATGAAGATCGAGGTGTAGGTACCGACCAGCACCACGCCGAACATCATCACCGCCGTGAAGCTGTGGATCGCATGGCCGCCGAACAAGAGCAGCGCGAGCAACGCCAGCGTCACCGTGACGTGGGTGATGATTGAGCGCGAAAGCGTCGAATTGATGGATTCGTTGAGAAGCTGCGGCATCGGCATCTTCTTGTAGCGCCGCAGCATTTCCCGAATGCGGTCATAGATCACGACGGTGTCGTTCAGCGAGTAGCCGAGAATCGTGAGCAGCGCCGCGATGCTGGTGAGGTCGAAATCGACCTGCGAGATCGACATGAAGCCGATCGTCAGCACGATGTCGTGGACGTTGGCGATCATGGCGCCGAGCGCGAACTGCCACTCGAACCGGAACCAGAGATAGATCAGGATCGCGATGATCGCCAGCATCAGGCCGAGCATGCCAAAGGCCAACAATTCGCCGGAAACGCGCGGCCCCACCACTTCGACGCGGCGGTAGTCGACGCTGTCGCCGAGCGCGCCGCGGACCTTGGTCACCGCTTCCTGCTGTGCCTTGTCGCCGCCGGGCTGTTCGGCAACGCGGATCAGGACGTTGGTCGCATCACCGAACTGCTGAAGCTGAACCTCGCCGAGGCCGAGCGTGCTGAGCTTGGCCCGCATCGCGGCAATGTCGGCTGGTCCGGACTTCGACTGCACTTCCAGCAGCGTGCCGCCCCTGAAGTCGATGCCGAAATTCAGCCCGTGGGTGAAGAACAGCACGATCGCGAGGATCGACAGCGCAGCCGAGATCGGAAAGCTGATGCGGCGAAAGCGCGTGAAATCGAAATGCGTGTCGTCAGGTACGATGCGCAGCGGCGGCAGCACGTCGAAGATCGCCACCACGGTGAGCACGGCGATCAGAACGCCCAGCCCGATGAGAACGTATTGTGTCAAAGCCGGCTCCGCATTCTCAAATTGGCACGGTCTTCGGCCGCTTCCATCGTACCCAGCCGGCGACGATCAGGCTGGTCAGCGTAAACGCGGTGAACACTGTGGTGATGATGCCGATGCCGAGCGTGACCGCGAAGCCGCGAACCGGCCCGGTGCCGATGTAGAACAGCACGGCGGCGGCAATGAACGTGGTGATGTTGGAGTCCAGGATGGTCGCCAGCGCGCGCCTGAATCCGGCGTCGATCGCCGAAATCGCATTACGGCCATGGCGCAGCTCTTCACGGATGCGCTCATAGATCAGCACGTTGGAGTCCACGGCAATACCGACCGTCAGCACGATGCCGGCGATGCCGGGCAGCGTCAGCGTGGCATTGAGCAGCGACAGCAGGCCGAAGATCATCGCGACGTTGATGGCGACCGCGACATTGGCAAACACGCCGAACAGGCGATAGGTCACCAGCATGAACACGATGACCATGATCGAGCCGACATAAGCCGCAAGCTCGCCCTTCTCGATCGAATCCTGGCCGAGGCCCGGACCAACGGTGCGTTCTTCAACCACGGTCAACGGCGCCGGCAGCGCACCGGCGCGCAGCAGGATCGCGAGATCGTTGGCGGCCTGAACGGTAAAGTTGCCGGAGATTTGCCCCGAGCCGCCGGTGATCGGCTCGCGGATCACGGGCGCAGAAATCACTTCATTGTCGAGCACGATCGCAAAGGGCAGGCCGACGTTTTCCGACGTTGCCTGGGCAAACTTGCGCGAGCCCGAACTGTTGAACTTGAAGCTGACGATCGGCTCATTGGTGCGCTGGTCGAAACCCGGCTGGGCGTCGATCAGGTCGCCGCCCGACACCAGAACTTGCCGCTTGATGACATAGGGGACCTTCGGCGAGGTCGAACTCATCAGCACTTCGGATTCGGCCGGCACCCGGCCCGCCTGGGCCTGGTCCGGCGGCACCGAGGTGTCGACCATCCGGAATTCCATCTTCGCGGTCTTGCCGAGCAGTTCCTTGAGATGGGTCGGATCCTGCAGGCCCGGCACCTGCACCAGAATGCGGTCGGTGCCCTGGCGCTGGATGATCGGCTCGACGGTGCCGAGTTCGTTGACGCGTTTCTCGACGATCTGGATCGATTGCTCGATGGTCTTGCGCATGCGGTCGAGCACCGCAGGCTGCGGGATCGTGATGCGGATCAGCCCGCCGCCGGCATCGCTCACCTCGAGATCGCGCTGCCCGCTGCCGCCCAGAAGTCCGCCGATCGGTTGCGCGAGGTCTCGCAGCTTGGGCAACGCGGTCGCCACATCGGCCTCTCGGCTGATGCGGACTTCGACCGCGTCGTTACGGACCGCAAGCCCGGTGTAGGCTACCTTGGCGTCGACGCGCAGCACGCGCCGCACCTCGTCGCGCACCTGCTCGAGCTTTTCCTTCTTCACATAGTTGGCGTCGACTTCGAGCAGCAAATACGAGCCGCCCTGCAAGTCGAGACCGAGCACGATGTGACGCTGGGCCCAGACGGGCCAGGTCTTCACCCGCTCCTGGGAGAAGAAGTTCGGCACCGCGAACAGGCAGACGATCAGCGCGGTCAGAATGATCGCCAGCGCCTTCCACCGCGAGAAATACAGCATCGAGTAGACCCGTCACTTCCAGGAAAATGCGCCGCAGTCAGCGGCGCGCAAAACTCAGCTCGCGGACGACTCGTCCTTGGCCTCACTCTTTTCCTTGGCCGGCTCGCCTTTGGCGCGGACGCCCGAAATCATCTGCCGCATCTGGCGGACGCGGACGCCATCCGAGATTTCGAACTCGATCTGGTCATCGTCGACCACCTTGGTCACCTTGCCGACCAGGCCGCCCGAGGTCACCACCGTGTCGCCGCGGCGGATGTTTTTGACCAGTTCCTGGTGATCCTTGACCTTCTTCTGCTGCGGCCGCAGAATCAGGAAGTACATGATCACGAAGATCAGTGCGAACGGCAGCAGCGACATCAACATGCTGTTGGCATCGCCTCCGGCTGCAGCCTGGGCGTATGCAGGGGTAATCAGCATTCGAACAATCCTCGCTAAGACGGAAAAGAACCGGCCATGCCTGGGCGCAGCGGCCTGGGCATGTCGCCGGTCCGGGCAAATTCGCGCGGACTATAGCGGCGGCGGGCCCAATTGCAACGCTCGCCACCCCCTGATTTAGGCCGCTTGCGGGAGCTTCCAAGGCCCGTTAAGGCTGCGCCGTCAGGAACTCCGGAAATGTCCAAAAAAGCCAAGAAAACAACGCCCCGCGTCACCCCCAAGGCCGCCTCCCGAGCGCCCGCGAAAACCGCGACAAAACGTCCGGCAAACACGCTCGACGGCGCCGCTGCCGAGCGGATCGCGACCGCCCTGGAAGCCATCGCCGGTCACCTCTCCGCCGCCGCCCCTGGGACCATCAGTCCCGAGCCGTTCGGGGCCGCCGACGCCTTCGTCTGGCACCCGGATGGTCGCCTGTCGCCGGTGCCGCGCGTCAGCCGCGTCGAGCTCGGCCTGCTCAAGGGCATCGACCGGATGCGCGACATCCTGATCGAGAACACCGAGCGCTTTGCCGACGGCCTGCCCGCCAACAACGCGCTGTTGTGGGGCGCGCGCGGCATGGGCAAGTCCTCGCTGGTGAAGGCGACGCACGCCAGCATCAATGTCGACCGCGAGCCGGCCGACCGCCTCAAGCTGATCGAGATTCACCGCGAGGACATCGAGAGCCTGCCCGGCCTGATGGATCTGCTGCGCAGTTCCGATTTCCGCTTCATCGTGTTCTGCGACGACCTCTCCTTTGACGGCAACGACGCCTCCTACAAGTCACTGAAGGCGGTGCTGGAAGGCGGCATCGAGGGCCGTCCCGATAACGTCATCCTCTACGCTACCTCGAACCGCCGGCACCTCCTGGCACGCGAGATGATCGAGAACGAACGCTCGACCGCGATCAACCCGGGCGAGGCCGTCGAGGAGAAGGTGTCGCTGTCCGACCGGTTCGGCCTCTGGCTCGGCTTCCACCGCTGCAGCCAGGACGAATATCTCGCGATGGTCCGCGGCTATTGCGGCCATTTCGGCATCGGGATCAGCGACGAGGAGCTGGAGCGCGAGGCGCTGGAATGGTCGACCACCCGCGGCTCCCGCTCGGGCCGTGTCGCCTGGCAGTTCACGCAGGAGCTGGCCGGACGGTTAGGTGTGCGGCTTTCGGGGAAGTAACCACGTGACGTGGGTGCGCTGAACGCCAAGCGATCCGCTGTCATCCCCCGCGAAGGCGGGGGATCCAGTACGCCGCGGCTTTGCGGCTCAATCGCAACTGCTCTGGATACTGGATCGCCCGGTCAAGCCGGGCGACGACAGCTACGGGTGTGGTGGCAACTCACGCCCCATTCAGGAATTGCAGCGGGTCAACCGGCGACGAACCCTTGCGGATTTCGAAGTGGAGCTGCGGCGACCCCACCTCACCCGATTGACCCGACTTGGCAATGATCTGGCCGCGCTTGATCGTATCGCCGCGCTTCACCATCAGCTCACTCGCATGGGCATATGCGGTGACGTAACCGTTGGAGTGCCGCACCAGAACCAGATTGCCGTAACCCTTGAGCTCGTTGCCGGAATAGGCGACGACGCCATCCTCGGCCGCCTTCACCGGCGTGCCTTCCGGCACCGCCAGGTTGATGCCGTCATTCGACTTGCCGTTGGTCTTGGCGCCATAGCTGGTGATCACCTTGCCGCGCACCGGCCAGCGGAAGGTCGGCAGCGCGCCGGTGGCTTCGCTGGGCTTGACCGGCGCAGCTTCCGCGGCGGCAGGCTTGTCTTCCACGATATTGGTCGTGGCAGAGGCGAGCCGCGCGCTCTGCGCCGGGCCGCCGACCGCGGCGACCTTGGTCGCGGGTGCTGCAACCGGCGCGGCCGGCTGGGCGGGAGCCGCGGCGACCGGCTGCGCCACCGGCGCAGCGGCCGCAGCCGACTTGGCGGCCGGCACCGTGAGCTTCATGCCGAGGCTGAGCTTGGCGGACTGATCGAGGTGGTTGGCCTTCGCGAGCTCGGCCACCGGCACATGGTTGCGGCGCGCGATGCTCATCAGCGTGTCGCCGCGATTGACGACATGGACGCTTGGCGCAGACGCCGAGACGGCAACGGGTTTGCTGGCCGCCGGTGCGGAAGCCGGTGCGGCCGCCGCCACGGCGCTCTGGCGCGGAATGATCAGTTGCTGGCCGGGCGACAGCACGCGCGGGCCCTTGTAGCCATTGGCCTGCAGGATCGCTGCCGGCGAAACGTTGTAGCGCTTGGCCAGAATATCGAGCGTGTCGCTGGTGCCGACGATGATCGTGGTGCCGCCCGGCGCGGCCGGACGCGCAGCGGCGACCGAACGCGGCGGCACCGTCGCCGTGGTTTCGATCGGCGAATGGGTCGGCGGCGCATAGGACGAAACCCCGCGCCCTCCTCCCGACACCCCACCCGAACTGGCGGGATACGCAGACGGCGCAGCGACAGCGGGAGGTGGCAAGGACTGGGACTGGAATTGGGGCGCCTGCTGGGACTGCGGGCGGGCGTATTGCGGCGGCTCGCGGCGTTCGGCGGCGGGAGCGCGCACCGTGCCGGTGGCTTCGGGCTGGGAGGCAAAGGGATTGGAGAACGAGCTGTCGGAAAAGCGCGTCTGCATATCGGCGCTGCAGCCGGCAAAGCCGACCGACATCAGCGCCAGCACCGCGACCTGCGGCACCCGACGCGAGCGAAGCAACTCGGCGAGACGGGACATGGTTACTCACTCGTACGCAACAAAATACTGTTTTGAGTAAACACGTACCGAGTAAATAACGGCTTAACCCTTGGAATAAGATGTTGGCGGGAACCGCCAATCCGGGCTTTTACAGCTCGCGCGCGATTCCCGGCAGCGCCGGGACGAAGCGGACGTCGACCAGCTCCTTGCGCTCGAAACCGCTCTCGGTCCTGGTAACACGGACCAGAGTCTGGGTGCCGTGATGCGGGCCGACCGGCGCGATCAGGATGCCGCCGGGCTGCAGCCGCTGCAGCAGTTTTTCCGGAATTTGCTCCATCGCCGCGGTGACGATGATGCGGTCGAAATCGCCGGCCCCGGGCGGGATGTCGAAGCCGTCGCCCAGCAGCACCTCGATGTTGTAGTAGCCGAGGCTTTCAAGCTTGGCGCGAGCGGCATCGGCGAGCGTCCGGTAGCGCTCGACAGTCAGCACATGGGCGCATAACCGCGACAGCACCGCGGCCTGATAGCCGGAGCCGGTCCCGATCTCGAGCACCTTGTGGTCCTTCTGAAGCTGCAGCTGCTCGGTCATGTAGGCGACCACGAAAGGCTGGCTGATGGTCTGACCGCAGGCGATGCCGAGCGCGCTGTCGCGGTAGGCATGGTCGCGATCGCCTGATGCCACGAACGCCTCGCGCGGCACCTCCTCCATGGTCCGCAGCACCGCCTGGTCGCTGATCCCCCGCCGCCGCAGCGTGAGCTGAAACATCATCTTCTCGGGCGGTTCTTGCGACATTGCGGTCTCGTGGCAGGCGCTGCCGCCGATCGAATGCTTCGGCTCGCCGAGATGTAATAGCCTATGCGCGCTTAAGGAAGAATTTCCTCAACTTTTTGGTTCCGAATGTGGGAACTGCAGTCGCGTCCCGGCGTTAGGGGCCGGGAATCGCGGCTGCTGTCCGCCTCGAGCGTGCTGGGCCAGTTGATGTCGACATTGCACCAAGGGACGTTTTTTGCGAACCTCGACCCTCGGAAGGGCAAGGAATCCATCATGGTAGCGACACGGCCGGCGGGCTGTTCTGTTTTCCTCGTTGAAGACGAGGTCATGATCCGCATGATGGTCGCCGACATGCTGGAAGAGTTGGGCCATAGCGTAGCCGCCGAGGCTGGAGATATCGGCGAAGCGGTCAAGCTCGTGCAATCGACCGAGTTCGACCTCGCCATTCTCGACGTCAACGTCAACGGCAAGGTGATCACGCCGGTGGCCGAACTGATCACGGCGCGCAACCGCCCGTTCATCTTTGCGACCGGCTACGGCTCCTCCGGCCTGCCCCAGGAATATCGCGACCGCCCGGCTTTGCAGAAGCCATTCCAGCTCGAAACGCTGGCGCAGGTCATCGCCGCGACGATGAAGAGCGCGCCGGTTTAAGCCGTCAGCCGCACATTCAGCTGTAAACATCCATTCAGCTGTCATCATCCGCGCAGGCGGATGATCCAGTATCCCAGAGACCTGCGATAGAATCGAGAAGCCGCGGCGTACTGGATCCCCGCCTTCGCGGGGACGACGACTGGTTGTGAGGTTACCGCTCGATCCTATTTCGAGGATACCGCTCGACCTATCGCAACGTCGCCGTCAGCGCTTCCGAAAATGCCTCGTCGGTACGGTCGAGCCGCAACGGCGTCACCGACACGTAGTGCGCCGCCAGCGCGGCAAGATCGGTGCCTTCGGCCGGCGTATCCATCATCGCGGCACGCTCAAAGCCGATCCAGAAATAGGGATTGCCGCGACCGTCATGGCGCTTGTCGACCTTCAGGAAGCCGAGATTGCGCTTGCCCTGCCGCGTCACGCTGATGCCCCTGACCTGATCGGGCGTGCAGGCGGGGAAGTTGACGTTGATCACCGTGTTCTTCGGCACGCCGGCATCGATCACCTTGCGCAGGATGTCGGGCCCGAATTTCAGCGCGGTGTCCCACAGCGGCGCGTGGCGGGTCTCAATGGAAAATTCCTGGCTCAGCGCGAACGACGGAATGCCGAGGATCGTGCCTTCGAGCGCGCCGGCGATGGTGCCGGAGTAGACGACGTCCTCGGCGACGTTGCGGCCCTTGTTGACGCCTGAGAGCACGAGATCGGGCATCTTCTCGCCGAGGATGTGGCGCGAGCCCATGATCACGCAGTCGGTCGGCGTGCCCCGCACCGCGAAATGGCGCGGGCCGACTTCGCGCAGCCGCAGCGGATCGTTGAGCGACAGCGAGTGCGAGACGCCGGACTGGTCGAGCTCCGGCGCCACGATCCAGACATCGTCGGACAGCGCGCGGGCGATCTCCTCGACGATCTTCAGGCCCGGCGCATGGATGCCGTCGTCGTTGGTGCAGAGGATGCGCATCCGTCAAAGTGCCTTCTGTTCGAGATCGGTCGGCCCTGCCGCCGGGGTCGTCTTATCGCCCTATCGCCGCCGAGGCAAACCAGTCGATTCGCTCAGGTTTTCTTCATCCAGACGCGCCACGGCCGTGCAAATCTGGCGGCGCCGTCCATTTTCATCTGCAGATCCGGCGAGGCCTGTTTCACCGATTCGGCGGGCAGAAGCGGCGGAATCGGAGCCGCCGGCGGGGCCGGTGTGATTGGCGCGGGTTCGACGGAAAGCGGCCGCTCTGGTTGCGGTGGCGGGGACGCTTCGATGGAATCGATCATCGGAATGAGCGCGGCTGAGGGAAGCTCCACTTCCGCCTCCGGTGGCCTGTGGCGCGCCCGCGCCACCGCCAGCCCCTTGTCGAAATCCGCGCTGTTGAGCCACGCCTTGGCATGTATGCGCGCGATCAGATCGTCGTCCCACAGATCGGCGACCTCGATGTCGAAGACGCCCATTAGCCGTTGATCGATCAATTGCATCCCGTGGCCGGTAACAGCCCATTGCCTCCCGATCCAAAGGATGTCGCGATGCAATGCCATTTTGCCTTGCGCTATTTGTCGTGCTCGATCACTTTGAGCCCGCCCATGTACGGCTGCAGCACGTCGGGCACGGCAATTGAGCCGCCTTGCTGCTGATAGACTTCCATCACCGCAATCAGCGCGCGGCCGACCGCGGTGCCGGAGCCATTCAGCGTATGCACGAAACGCGGTTTGCCATCCGGCCCGCGCGAGCGCGCATCCATCCGCCGCGCCTGGAAGTCACCGCACACCGAGCAACTCGAGATTTCCCTGAAAGCCCCGCCCTCGCCCTGCCCGGGCATCCAGACCTCGATGTCGTAGGTCTTCTGCGCGGAAAAACCCATGTCGCCCGAGCACAGCGTCATTACGCGGTAGTGCAGACCGAGCCGGCGCAGCACTTCCTCCGCGCAGGACAGCATGCGCTCATGCTCGTCGCGGCTGGTTTCCGGCGTTGCGATCGACACCAGCTCGACTTTTGTAAATTGATGCTGCCGGATCATGCCGCGGGTATCGCGGCCCGCGGCGCCCGCTTCGGCGCGGAAGCATGGGGTCAGCGCGGTAAGCCGCATCGGCAGCTCTTTTTCGTCGACGATGGATTCGCGGACGAGGTTGGTCAAGGAGACTTCAGCGGTCGGAATGAGGCCGAGACGTTCGGTCTTCAACCGTTCGTCAGGAGCGGCAAGCAGCTCGCCCTTGATGGCCCAGAACTGATCGTCCTCAAACTTCGGCAATTGGCCCGTGCCGAACATCACGTCGTTGCGCACTAATAGCGGCGGATTGATCTCGGTGTAGCCGTGCTCGTTGGTATGAAGGTCAAGCATGAACTGGCCGATCGCGCGCTCTAACCGTGCAAGCCCCTTCTTTAACACGACGAAGCGTGCGCCGCTCAATTTGGCGGCGGCCTCGAAATCCATGTAGCCGAGCGCGCCGCCGAGATCGTCATGCGGCCTTGGCGTGAAGGCGTAGTTGCGGATATTGCCGTAGATGTGCCGCTGCACATTGCCGTGCTCGTCCACGCCTTCGGGCACGTCGTCGAGCGGCAGATTGGGAATTGCGGCGAGCTCTTTCGCCAGCTCCTCATCGGCCGCCTTCGCCGCCGCCTCAAGCTCCGGCATCGTGGTCTTGAGCTCGGCGACCTCGGCCATCAGCTTGCTGGCGCGCGCCTCGTCCTTGGCTTTCTTGGCCTCGCCGATCTCTTTCGATGCCGCATTGCGGCGCGCCTGCGCCTGCTCGGACGCCAGGATCGCCGCACGGCGCTTTTCGTCGATCGCGAGCAGCGCGGCCGACAACGGCGCCAGTCCACGGCGCTTCAGTCCGGCGTCAAAAGCTTGCGGATTGTCGCGGATCGCTTTGATGTCGTGCATGAGGGGTTCGGTCCTGAGGTCATCACCCGTAAACATTGAGCATTTATGTTGATTGTTTACGGTGCGCCCCAAGTACCATCTTGTCATCACCCGCGAAAGCGGGTGATCCAGTATTCCAGAGCCGTTCGAGATAAATCCGCCAAGCCGCGGCGTACTAGATTCCCCGCTTTCGCGGGGAATGACACCAATCGCGGAGCACGCTGAGCGCCCTATTCCGCCGGATTGGTTTCCGCAGGCGGGCTGGCGGACGGCGGTGTCGTCGAGGTCTGCGCGGCGGCCTTCTTTTCCACCATGGCGACAGCGATGATGGCGCCCTCATAAAGGGCCAACAGGGGGATCGCGAGCGAGGCCTGGCTGATGACGTCGGGCGGCGTCAGCACGGCCGCGATGACGAAGGCGATGACGATGAAATAGCGCCGCTTCTCGCGCAGCATTTTCGAGGTGATGATGCCGATCCGTCCCAGCAGCGTCAGGATGACTGGCAACTGGAAGGCGACGCCGAAGGCGAAGATCAGCGACATCATCAGCGAAAGGTATTCGCCGACCTTGGGCAGCAATTGAATCTGCGCAGTCTCGTCGCCGCCCATCTGCTGCATGCCGAGCGAAAAGCGCACTAGCATCGGCAGCACCACGAAATAGACCAGCAGCGAGCCGAGCACGAAGAAGAACGGGGTTGCAATCAGGTACGGCAGGAACGCGCCGCGCTCATGCTTGTAGAGGCCCGGCGCCACGAACTTGTAGATCTGCGTCGCCACGATCGGAAACGAGATGAAGGCGGCGCCGAACAGCGCGAGCTTCAACTGCGTGAGGAAATATTCCAGTAGCGCGGTGTAGATGAACTTCGAATTCTCGGCGCCCGCCACCCAGACGAACGGCCAAACCAGCACGTTGTAGATCTGCTTGGCGAAGAAGAAGCAGAAGATGAACGCAATGCCAAAGCCGAGCAGCGCCTTGATCAGCCGCGAGCGCAGCTCGATCAGGTGATCCATCAATGGCGCCTTGCTGGCCTCGATGTCTTCGATCGTCATGACGCTTTGGCGTCCTTGAGAACGTCAGGTGAAGCCGGAGCAATATCCTGCTGAACCGGCGCCTGAACGTCGCGGGTGATCGCCAGCGGCTCGGCAGCGGCCGAATGGGCCTCGGCCTCGACAAACGTCTCCGGCGTCGGTGCGGCCGGCGTCGTCGGGGTGACGGGCTCGCCGATGGCACCTGCCACCTGGGCGTCGCCGGCTTCCGGCGTGGCGGGCTTGTCCGGCTCGCTGATCTGCAGGGCGCTGTCGACGTCCTTTTGCAGGGAGGTCATGAGGTTACCGGGAGACATCGCGGTGGCGGTCTCCTTGACCTCGTCAAAGCTCTTCTTGAGGTCGGCCATTTCGGCCTCGCGCATGGCTTCCTGGAATTGGCCCTGGAATTCGGCGGCCATCTTGCGCGCCTTGCCCATCCATTGCCCGACCATGCGCAGCACGCCCGGCAGTTCTTTCGGGCCGATGGCGATCAGCGCGACAACCGCGATGACGACCAGTTCACTCCACCCGACGTCGAACATGAATTCTTCCGCTCGCGCGAGACGTCCGCGCCCCAATCCATCATAGCCAAGATTTGGAGCTGCCCGCGCCTTTTCTAAAACCGGCGACGGTCAGCCGACGCCGGGTCCAAGATGCCTGGTTCAGACCGCCTTGCTGCCGACATCCGTCCGCGCCGCCGTCGGCGCCGCGTTGTGCTCGATCGTCTTTGCCGGCTCGGCGGGCTTTTCGGGCTCCTTGGTGTCGTCCTGCATGCCCTTCTTGAACGCCTTGATGCCCTGCGCGACATCGCCCATCAGGTCCGAAATCTTGCCGCGGCCGAACAGCAGCAGGACCACTGCGATCACGACGATCCAGTGCCAAATGCTAAGCGAACCCATCCTGCAATCCTCCAAAAAGAGATGGCCGGCTTCCGGCCTAAGCTTGGGCGGAAGGTAGGCCCGAGAGGTGTCAAAAACAAGGACCCACGCCGCGGCAAATCGCTGTCGCGGCTACGTATTATGGCTATCATTAACCCCGCCTGAGCGGGCCGCCGGCGGGACTGACGGAACTAGCTTTCGCTGCTTCCGCCGCCTTCTTCAGGCTCGGCCGCCGGTGCCAGGAGCAGTTCCAGATTGTCCCCGGCCTCCAGCGGATCCTCGTCCTCACGCAGCGCGACATCGTCGGACGGCGTCGGAACGGAAAAGCCGGACGGCAGCCGCGAATCCAGCAGCCCCGTACCCTTCAGCTCTTCCAGGCCCGGCAGGTCGCCCAGCGCTTCCAGGCTGAACTGGGAGAGGAAGGCTTCGGTGGTGCCGAAGGTCAACGGCCGGCCCGGCGTCTTGCGGCGGCCGCGCGGGCGGATCCAGCCGGTTTCGAGCAGCACGTCCAGCGTCCCCTTCGACGTGACCACGCCGCGGATTTCCTCGATCTCGGCACGCGTCACCGGCTGGTGATAGGCGATGATCGCGAGCACCTCGATCGCCGCCCGCGACAGGCGCCGCGTTTCCGTGCTTTCGCGCGTCATCAACCACGACAGGTCGCCCGCGGTGCGGAACGTCCATTTGTTGGCGACCCGCACCAGGTTCACGCCACGCGGGGCATATTCCGCCTGCAGCTGCGCCAGCGCCGCCTTGACGTCGACGCCATCGGGCATCCGCTTGCCGAGCGCGGCCTGATCGATCGGCTCGGCAGAGGCGAACAACAGCGCTTCGAGCAGCCGCAATTCCTCGGGCCGCGCAGCCTGATCGGTATTCTGATTCTGGTCGATGGGATGATCCTCGGCATCTTCCATGCGTTTTTCCGCCAGGCTTGCCATGGCTAGGTCTCCTTCCACTTACTCGACCGTCAGATCCGGCGCGGGCTGTGCTGCCTGCGGCGGGCGCTTACGAAAATACAGCGGCGCGAACGCCTCTTTCTGGTTCAATTCCATCTCTCCCTCGCGCACCAGTTCGAGCGCCGCGGCAAAGCTCGACGCAAACACGGTTGCTCTCTGGGACGGATCGACCACGTAGCTGAGCAGGTAATCGTCCAGGCAGCTCCAGTCCTCGGACTCGGTCATGCCGACGAGGCGCTCCAGCGAGGCGCGCGCTTCGGCGAGCGACCACACCGTGCGCTTGGCGAGGTGCACGGTCGCCAACACGCGCTGCTGGCGCTGCGTGGCATAGGCGGTGAGCAGGTCGAACAGCGTCGCCGTGAACTTGGGATGCTTGATCTCGGCGATCGATTCCGGATTGCCGCGCGGAAAAATATCGCGCTGGAACTGCGGCCGGTTCATCAGGCGGTTGGCGGCCTCTCTGATCGCCTCAAGCCGGCGCAGCCGGTTGGCGAGCGCGGTCGCCATCTCCTCGGCGCTCGGCCCGTCCGGTGTCGCCGGTTCAGGTAGCAACAGCCGCGATTTCAGGAAGGCGAGCCAAGCGGCCATCACGAGGTAGTCGGCAGCGAGCTCAAGGCGGATCTTCCGCGCCGCCTCGATGAAGGTCAGATACTGGTCGGCGAGCGCCAGGATGGAGATCTTGGCGAGGTCGACCTTCTGCTGCCGCGCCAGCGTGAGCAGCAGATCGAGCGGGCCCTCATAGCCCTCGACGTCGACGACGAGCGCCGGCTCGCCTTCGGTGATCTCGGCGGGCCGTCCAGTCTCAAACGATAGAATCTCAGCCGTCATGCCGTCCCTACCCGATCCATCAACGCTTCAAGTTCGGCCCTTCCCGCTTGCCGGTCGAACGGCTCGGGCGGCCTCCGCGAGGCCAGCGCCCGCCTGGCGCGTTCCAGGGCCTCGCCTGCCAGTTCCGGCGTCTCGCGCGCCACTTCGCGCATCTCGTCGAGCTTGCCGTTGCAGTGCAGGACCATGTCGCAGCCGGCATCGACGATGGCGCGGGTCCGCTCGGCGATCGATCCCGCCAGGGCATTCATCGACACGTCATCACTCATCAACAAGCCCTGGAACCCAATTACGCCACGAATCACTTGGCTGATGATTGTCGCAGATGTCGTCGCGGGTTGGACCGGGTCAATCGCGCTAAACACAACATGCGCGGTCATGGCCATCGGCAGGTCCGCGAGCGGTTGAAATGCTGCAAAATCAGTCCGTTCCAGCTCCTTCTGCGGGTTTTCAACGGTCGGGAGGCGGAAATGGCTATCCGCCGTGGCCCGGCCGTGGCCGGGAATGTGCTTGAGGATCGGCAGCACGCCGCCCTGCTCCAGGCCCCCGGTGACTGCCCGGGCAATCGCCGCGACCTTGGCCGGTTCGGTTCCATAGGCCCGATCGCCGATCACGGCGTCGGCACCCGCTACCGGCACATCCGCCAACGGCAGGCAGTCGACGGTGATGCCAAGATCGACCAGATCGGCCGCGATCAGGCGCGAGCTGAGCCAGGCAGCCCGTAGCCCCAGCGCCTTGTCGAGGTCGTAGAGCGCGCCGAAGGTAGCGCCGGGCGGATAGACCGGCCAATGCGGCGGGGTCAGCCGCGCCACCCGCCCGCCTTCCTGGTCGATCATAACAGGGGCATCCGTCTCGCCCACGAGACTTCGAAATTCTTCAACCAACGCAGATACCTGATCCGGCGTATCGACGTTGCGTTTGAAAAGGATCAAGCCCCATGGCAGCTCGCCACGGAGGAACTCGCGCTCCGCCGCCGTCAGCTCCAGTCCCGATACGCCCGTGATGAATGCGCGGCTTGCCATGAGGGCCGATTAGGCCCCTCACAGCCCCTGGGTCAAGGAATCGGGCAATAATTCTACGGGATAAAGCACTGTCCGCCGGCGGCTTTCAGCTCTGTGCAGAACTGGACCGCTTCCTGCCGCGTTCGGTAGGGCCCGACCATGGCGCGATATTTGGTTTTCCCATCCGCCAGATTGACCTGCTTGATAACAGGCGAACGGGAACCGAGCACGGACGAGTACTTACCCTGTACCACGCGGAACGCCTCTCTGGCCGCGGACTCGCTGTCCTGTGACGACACCGACACCAGGAAGCCGCCGCCGCCCTCCGGAGCGGCAGGTGCGGTTGGATTGGTCGCCGCCATCCGGGTCGGTGGCGGTTCCGGATCGCCCGCTTGCGGGGCGAGCGACATCGGCGTGTTGGCGCTGGCATTGGCCGAGGCCGGGTTACGCGCAGGCGCTGCAGCCGGGGGGGCAGCAGCAGCACTGCGTGTCGGCGGCCGCTGCGTCGGCGCGCTGGCGCCAGCCGGAACGCCGCCATTCTCCGCGGGATCGCCCTTCACCGCGAGCGTCCTGATTCGGCGCGGTTCGTTGTTTGGCATCGTGCCGTTGGCATTGGCCGGAGCCATCGGTGCTGACGGCGACACGCTCGCCACCGGCGGCGGGCTGCTGTTTGGGTTCAGCGGCGGAAACACCACCCGCGGCCCGACGGACCGTGAATTGACATCGACCGGCGTCTCTTCGCGCGACACCAGCTTCTCGCCGCCATCGCCTGACAGCAGGCGATCGGGCGTCTTGGCGGCGCCGCCATCGGCAGGTGCCGGCACCACCTTGGTCGGGCTGTTGTCGGCCCGGATGATCGGAGGCTCGCCTGAGCGGGGCGAACCGACAAAGGTGCGATAGGCAAAGGCAGCGCCCGTCCCGACCACGGCCAGCGCCAGCACCGCCGCTACCGTCATCAGACCGCGCGAGCGCTTCTTCGGCTCGGGCTCTTCCTCGTACTCGCCCTGATAGGCGTAGGGATCGTCCGGATAGGCCGGATCGCGCTGATAATCATGCTCGCCGTCCTCGAGCCGTCCATACAGCGCGTCGTCGTAGCGCGACGGATCCTGCTGCGGGTCGTCATATTGCTGTCGGCCATCGGCATAGTGCTGCGGCGCGTCAGCATACTGCTGCCGGTCGTCGGCATATTGCTGCGGAGCTTCGTAATAGTCCTGCGCAGGCAGCGGCGGCGGCTGCTGGGCCGAATAACGATGCAAGGGATGCACCGGGGCCGGCTGATAATCCGGCTCGTCCTCGTACTCCGGCTCCTGCGGCACAGGCGGAGACACTGGCGGCAGCGGGGTTTCGTGGCGCGCACGCTGCATCCAGCTCGGCGGGTTCCGCGGCGCATCGAGATCTTCCGGCGGCGGTGCTGGATCGTATTGCTGTGGGCGCACATTGGCCCGCGACTGCAGCGGATGCGGCGCGGGCTTTGCGGCGGCCCCATACGGGTCGTTCTGTCCGATCAACCTTGCGAGTTCGGCAAGCGGATCGTTTTCCCCGCGAGCCTGGTCGGCAGCGGAGGGAAAAGTTTGGTTCTGATATCGATCAGCCATCGTGATGATGCATCCCCTTCGGGACAGCGAGAAACTCGCCATGTCAAACAAACCATGACGAGCGGCCCCTGCCAGATACCCTCACGAACCCCCATTCGTGAAGGCCTTCGCCCCTGCCTACCGCATCTCGGTTGGAGCGTGGACGCCGAGAACGGCTAAGCCCGATGCCAGAACCGAGACGACGCCCTGTACCATCGCCAGTCGCGCCCTCGTGATCTCTGCATCATTAGTCATAATGAAGCGTAAATAGGGCAAATCCCGCCCTTTAGTCCACAACGCGTGAAATTCACTGGCTAAATCATATAGATAAAAAGCGATTCGGTGTGGCTCATGTGCGACCGCGGCTCCCTCGATAATACGGGGGTAGAGCGCCAGCCGCTTCAATAGGTCCAATTCGGCCGGATCTGTCAGCCGCTCGACCGGCGCAGAATCCAGCCAGGCGCGCCGCTCCGCGTCGTCCTCCGGCAGTTCGGGAACGACTTCACGCGCGTTCTTGAAAATCGAATGTCCGCGGGCGTGTCCGTACTGCACGTAGAAGACAGGATTGTCCTTCGACTGTTCGAGCACCTTTGCAAGATCGAAATCGAGCACGGCGTCATTCTTGCGGAACAGCATCATGAACCGCACCGCGTCGGAGCCGACCTCGTCGACCACTTCGCGCAGCGTGACGAAATCCCCGGAGCGTTTCGACATCCGCACCTGCTCGCCTGCGCGCAACAGACGCACGAGCTGCACGACCTTGACGTCGAGCGCGGCCTTGCCGCCGCTGACGCCCTTCACCGCCGCCTGCATGCGCTTGATGTAGCCGCCGTGATCGGCGCCGAACACGTCGATCATGTCAAGGAAGCCGCGATCGACCTTGTTCTTGTGATAGGCGATGTCGGACGCGAAATAAGTGTAGGAGCCGTCCGACTTGATCAGCGGACGATCAACATCGTCGCCATAGGCGGTGGCGCGGAACAGCGTCTGGATTCGGTCTTCATAGTCTTCGACCGGCTTGCCCTTTGGCGGCGGCAGGCGACCTTCATAGATGTCGCCCTTGGCGCGCAGGAAATCGATGGTTTCGGTGACCTTGTTGTTGCCGGTCTCGACCAGCGACCGCTCCGAGAAGAACACGTCATGCTTGATGTTGAGCGCGGCGAGGTCGCTCTTGATCATGTCCATCATCATGGCGATTGCCTTGGCGCGCACGATCGGCAGCCACGCCGCATCGGCCATCGCCTTCAGTCTGTCGCCATGCTCGGCGGCGAGCGCCTGCCCGACCGGAACGAGATAGTCGCCCGGATATAGTCCTTCCGGAATCTCGCCGATGACCTCGCCGAGCGCTTCGAGGTAACGCAGGTAAGCGGAGCGCGCGAGTACGTCGACCTGCGCGCCGGCATCATTGATGTAATATTCGCGCGTGACGTCGTAGCCTGCGAACTGTAGCAGGCCGCACAACGCGTCGCCGAACACCGCGCCGCGGCAGTGGCCGACATGCATCGGCCCGGTCGGATTGGCCGAGACGTATTCGACATTGACCTTGTCGCCATGCCCGACTGCGCTTTTGCCGTAGGACGCACCTTCGCGCAGCATGGTGCGCAGCTCGTCCGCCCAGACCTCTGGCTTCAGGGTCAGATTGATGAAACCGGGACCGGCGACCTCGACGGCCGCGACCAGATCGTCGGCGCGCAATTTTTCCGCGATTTTATCGGCGAGATCGCGCGGCTTTACCTTGGCGTCCTTGGCCAGCACCATTGCGGCATTGGTCGCCATGTCGCCATGGCTGGCATCGCGCGGCGGCTCGACCACGACGCGCGAGAAATCGATACCGGCGGGCCATTGGCCTTCCGCTGCGAGCGCGGCGCAGATCGCCTGCACGCGCGCCAGCGCGTCGGCAAACAGGTGTTGTGAAGCTGGCTTGTCGGACATGGGGCGCCGCCTAACGCAAATCCGGGGTCGAGTCAAAAAGCCTTTGGTGCTCGATTAAGGCAAAACGATCGGTCATTCCGGCGATGAAATTGCCGATCCGGCGCGCCCGCGCCGCCTCGCTCTCGCGCTCGGTGCCTTCGATCCATTCCGGCGGCAGGTCGCCGGGGGAGGCCTGGTAGCGCGCGAACAGGTCGAACAGAATGCCTTCGGCCTCCCCCATCACCCGCATCACCCGGTGGTGGCGGTACATGTGCACTTTCAGGAACGCCTTGATGGCGGCCTCTTCCTCCGCGACCTCAGGCGGAAAGGCGACCAGCGGCTGATGGTGGTGGCGGACGTCATGGGCCGATTGCGGCCTCGCCGCTTCGAGCCGCCTGCCCGCTTCCGCCATGACCGCCGAGATCATGTAGGAGATCAGCTCGCGTACCAGTTCCGCGCCGCGCCTGGCATCGTCGAGATGGGGATAGTGGCGATCGATCTCGGCGATGATCTCCGCGGTGAGCGGCATTACCTTGAGATCATCGACATTGAAGAGGCCGGCGCGCAGGCCGTCGTCGATGTCGTGGGCGTCATAGGCGATGTCATCGGCGAAGGCGGCGACTTGTGCCTCTAGCGAGGCATAGCTCCACAGCTCCAGATCGAATTTTTTGTTGAAGTCGGCGATGCCGATCGGAATCCCCGCGTCGCGATGGGGCCCTGCCGCTGCCCCGCTCCGCTCGGCGAGCGGGCCGTTATGTTTGACGATGCCCTCGAGCGATTCCCACGTCAGGTTCAGCCCGTCGAATTCGGGGTATCGGTGCTCCAGCGAGGTCACGACCCGGAGCGCCTGCGCGTTGTGGTCAAAGCCGCCATGGGCCTTCAGGCACTTGTCGAGGGCCCGCTCGCCAGCATGGCCGAACGGCGGGTGGCCGAGATCATGCGCCAGCGCCAACGTTTCCGTGAGGTCCTCATCAAGACCAAGCTGGCGGGACAGCGCGCGGGCGATCTGTGCCACCTCCAGCGAATGGGTCAGTCGCGTCCGGTAGTGGTCGCCCTCGTGGAACACGAAAACTTGCGTCTTGTGCTTGAGGCGACGGAACGCGGTGGAATGGATCACCCGGTCGCAATCGCGCCGGAACGGGCTCCGCGTCCGGCTCGGCGGCTCCGCAAACAGCCGGCCGCGGCTGGAATCGGGGTCGCAGCCATAAGGCGCACGGGGGGCAGCCATTCCGACCGACACGATTTTTTAGTCCTTATCCATTTGATTCCGCGACATTACGCACTTAACTATGCCTGAGCCGCCATACCAAATGAATTGGGTATGACGGGGCCGGAGATCGATTGTCATGACCACTGCCATCACCGTCAGCGAGCGGGCCGCCCGCCGCATCGGCGAAATCCTCAAGGGCGAAGGCGACGGCGCCATGCTGCGCATCTCGGTCGAGGGCGGCGGTTGCTCCGGCTTCCAGTACAAATTCGACGTCGACCACGCCAAGGCCGACGATGATCTCGTGATCGCCCGCGAGGGTGCGGTGGTGCTGGTCGATCCGGCCTCGGTGCCGTTCCTCGCCGGCTCCGAAGTCGATTTCGTCGACGATCTGATCGGCGCATCGTTCCGCGTGGTCAACCCGAATGCCACGGCGTCCTGCGGTTGCGGGACGAGCTTTTCGATCTGAGCGCAATTACGCGGTACCAGCTACGGCATTCCGGCCGCGCCACTCACACCACCGTCATCCTCCGCGCAGGCGGAGGATCCAGTACGCCGCGGCCGAGCGCTCAATCACTGGCGTCTCCGGCATACTGGATCGTCCGCCTTCGCGCCTTCGCGGACGATGACAGCCGATTATGACGTGCGCTCTCGCGGTGCATCTTCCCCTACGCCTCCCGCGCGTAGCGCGGCAAGTCTGCCTTCAGCATTTCCAACACATCGTCCCGCACCGGATCGCGGGTGCCGCGGGTGAAAGCGGCGGCGAGCGGGAGCTTGTTCATGTCGGAGGCGGCAAGGCGGATGAAGCGGACGCCGCGGGTGGCCATCCGCGAGGTCCAGCGCGGCACGATGGCAACGCCGAGGCCGGCGGAGACGAGATTGACGATGGTCTGCTTCTCGTCGGCAATCTGCGCGACACGGGCCTCGCGCCCGGCCTCCGCGAACAGCTTCATGGTGAGGTCGTGGCTGTGCGGTCGCGAGCGCCGCTCGGGCACGATCAACGGCTCGTCTTCGAGATCGGCAATGGTGACGCGCTTGCGCTGTGACAGCGGATGACGCTCGGCCACCGCGACGACCGCGGTCTCCTGCAGCAGGAAGAGAAACTCCAGCCGCTTGTCGGGCCGATCAGGCGGGCGCACGAAGGCGAGATCAAGCCGGCCGGATAGCAGCCGCGGCAGCAGGCGCACGGTCTTGTCCTCCACCAGTTGCACGGTCACGTCGGGGCGACGCTTGCGGAAATCGTGCAGCAGGCGCGGCAGCAGCCCCGCCGCGGCGCTGTCGATGGCGCCGACGCGAATGATTGCGGCGCGCTTGCGCCCGCGGGTGCGGAATCTGCCGGCGAGCGCATCGGCCTGGGCCACCAGCGCCCTCGCCTCCTTCAAGAGCACCGCGCCGTCCTCGGTCAGCGCAACGCTTCGCGTCGTGCGCGTCATCAACCGCGTGCCGAGATCGTCTTCGAGCAGGCGAATGAAACGTCCGAGCGCCGACGGCAGCATGTCGAGCCGCTGCGCCGCCCGGCCGAAATGCAGCTCTTCTGCAGCCGCCACGAAGCACCGCAAATGATGAAGGTCCATTGCTCCTCCTGGACGGGATTATATCAATTTTTTGTATAAATGCGAGGCGGTTGCCGATTAAGCGGAAGCGGCCGCAGGATGCCTGGAAAGCGAGACCCTGCTGGCGCCCCGTCATTGCGAGGAGCGAAGCGACGAAGCAATCCATGTCTCAGCTTGCGGCGCTATGGATTGCTTCGCGGAGCCCGTCATCGGGCGCGCATTCGCGCGACCCGTTGGCTCGCAATGACGTGGATAGGGCGCAGACCCATCCACGGAGATTTCCATGCGTGAATATTCAATCGCCGCCATTCCAGCCGACGGCGTCGGCCCCGAGGTGATCGCCGCCGGCGTACAGACGCTGGAAGCGCTGCAAAAACGGCTCGGCGACGTCAAATTCAACGTCGAAACCTTCGACTGGGGTTCCGACTACTACCGCAAGCACGGCGCGATGATGCCGGCCGACGCGCTCGCCCGGCTCAAGAAATTCGACGCGATCTATTTCGGCGCGGTCGGCGCACCCGATGTCCCCGATCACATCACGCTGTGGGGCCTGCGCCTGCCGATCTGCCAAGGGTTTGACCAATATGCCAACGTCCGGCCGACCCGAATTCTGCCCGGCATCGTCTCGCCGCTGCGCCACGCCGGCCCCGGCGATCTCGACTGGGTGATCGTGCGGGAAAACTCCGAAGGCGAATATGCCGGCTGCGGCGGGCGCGTGCATCGCGGCCTGCCGGAGGAAGTCGGTACTGAAGTGGCCGTGTTCACCCGCGTCGGGGTCCAGCGCATCATGCGCTACGCGTTCCGCCTCGCGCAGTCGCGGCCGCGAAAGCTCCTCACCGTCGTCACCAAGTCGAACGCGCAGCGGCACGGCATGGTGATGTGGGACGAGATCGCCGATGAAGTCTCGAAGGAATTCCCTGACGTCACCTGGGACAAGATGCTGGTCGATGCGATGACGGTGCGGATGACGCTGAAGCCGCAGAGCCTCGATACCATCGTCGCGACCAACCTTCACGCCGATATCCTGTCCGACCTCGCCGGCGCGCTGGCCGGCAGCCTCGGCGTGGCGCCGACCGCGAATATCGATCCCGAGCGGCGCTTCCCCTCGATGTTCGAGCCGATCCACGGCTCGGCCTTCGACATCACCGGCAAGGGCATCGCCAACCCGGTCGCCAGCTTCTGGACGGCCTCGCAGATGCTCGATCATCTCGGCGAGACGGAAGCCGCGGCGCGGCTGATGCGCGCCGTGGAGAAGGTCACGGGCGCCGGGATCACCACCCCCGACGTCGGCGGCACCGCGACAACGAAGGACGTCACTGCCGCCGTCGTGGACGCCATCCATAGCTCCAACGTGTAATTGATATCATCTGCACGATGGGCTCGGGCGCGAGGCAAAAATGCCCGCGCGACAAATCAAAACAAGAATAGAGGGAAACGTCCATGCACATGAAGACAACGGCCGTTCTCGCGCTCTCGTTCGCGATGATCAGCTCCGCGAGTCCGGCGCAGAACTACCCGAGCCGGCCGATCACGCTGCTGGTCCCGTTTGCGGCCGGCGGCGCCACCGACACGGTGGCGCGGGTGACCGCGCAGTCGATGTCGAAAATCCTGAATCAGAGCATCGTCGTCGAGAACGCCACCGGCGCCGGCGGCACCATCGCCGCCACCCGCGCCTCGCGCGCCGAGCCCGACGGCTACACGATCCTGATCCATCACATCGGCATCTCCACGGCGGCGACGCTGTACCGCAAGCTGGCCTACGACACCAAGACGGCGTTCGCCCCGATCGGCCTCGTCACCAACGCGCCGATGACCATCATCGGCCGGCCCGATCTGCCGCCGAACACGCTCGCCGAGCTCGTCGCCTACATCAAGGCCAACGGCGACAAGATGACGTTCGGCAATGCCGGGCTAGGCGCCGCCTCGCATCTTTGTGGCATGCTGTTCATGACCGCGGTCGGCAAGGAAATCCTCACCGTGCCCTACAAGGGCAATGCGCCCGTGATGAACGACCTGATCGCCAAGCAGATCGACCTTTCCTGCGACCAGACCACCAACACCACGGCGCCGATCGCCTCAAAACTGGTCAAGGCCTATGCCATCACGACGAAGACGCGGCTGGCGTCGATGCCCGATCTTCCGGCCGCCGATGAGGCTGGCCTGAAAGGCTTTGAGGTCGGCGCCTGGCACGGCATCTACGCGCCCAAGGGCACACCCGACGAGATCGTCCAGAAACTTGCCAAGACGCTGCAGGAAGCGCTGCGCGACCCCGATCTCGTAAAGCGCTTCAACGACATCAACACCGAGCCCGTTCCGCAGCATGAAGCGACGCCGAAAGCCCTGAAGGCAAAGCTGATCAGCGAGGTCGATCGCTGGGCGCCAATCATCAAGGCGGCCGGCCAGTTCGCGGATTGACAACGCTGGACTGACAGAAGCTTGAACGGAAATCTGCGGTCGTGATTTGATTGCGCTACCGCAGGGGCAGCGTGTCGTTAAAAAATTTGCAATGCGTCTGATTCCGAACAGACGCGCGGTTTTAGCGCCCACTATCGTCAAGCGTCGTATTTGAGCGTTAATTCCAAACCTGGGGCTGGCTTGATGAAGAATTCGTCAGGTGAGGCACTGACGCCTCTCAAAAAGCACGCCGTCGACGCGCTCCGGCGTGCGCGCAAATTACCGATCGGTCCGCATCGCAACGACCTGAGGCAACTTGCCATCGGCCTGCGCCGGCTCGATCGCGAAGGGATCGGCGCGAATTTCCACGATCCCGAGATCGGCCTGCAACGGATGCCGTGACGGCATATCAAGGCTGACGCTTGCGTTACGGCGATACCGCCAGACTAGACTAATCGAAAAACTCAGCGCTCGCTGCCGAACAGCGCCCGCGCATTGCCATGGGCAATCTGCGTCGCGATCTTCGGCGGCAGTTGCGACAGCCAGGCGCGATAGCTGGCCATGATCTGCCCGTAGCTCTCCCAGCGCTCGTTGATCCAGGTGTCGGAGCCGAGCAGGAAGCGGTCCGGGAAACTCTCGAACAGCGCACGCCATTCCGCCGTCAGCTTGCCGCCGCCATCGGTGATGCCGCCGCGGTAGGACAATTCGCCCCACAGTTTTGGATATTTCGTCAGCATCTCCGCCACGCGATCGGTCGCGAGCGAAAAACCGGTATGGGCCCAGATGATGCGGGCGCGCGGATTGTGCCGCATCAGGATTTCGACGGCGACGTCGTCGGCGTGCGCGTGCAGATAGAGGTCATGCTCGACGGCAAAGTCGACGGTTTTCTTCACCCACTCGGTATCGGCCGCTTTGCCTGAGATGTGGAATTCGCCGATGCCGCGGTAATAGCCGCGTTTGAACTCGTCCTGCACGAGGTCGAAGATCAAGGGATCGCCGAACCAGGTCTGGATATCGGCGCGCACCCGGTAGGGGCGGATGAACGGGACGATCTGCAGCCCTTGGGGCTTGGCGTCCATCAATGCGTGCGTGCCGGTGTTCGGGCGGCTGGTCGCAAGGATGCCGGTCACGCGATGCTTTTTGAACAGCGCCAGCACCTCCTCGACCCTGAAATGGGGCTTTGGCTCCCAATTATAGTGCAGATGAGCGTCGAAGATCTCGATCGGCTCGTCGGCACGTACCGGGTTGGCGAAGCCGATGGCGCCAGCGAGCGCGACCAGCAACGCGGCAGCCCGCGCAGCCGGCCGCATCGCGCGCGCGAAAGCCATCATTCGGCGGCGACCACGTGCGGCCGCTCGCCCTCGCCCGTCTCCTCGAACTGCGGCTCGAGCTTGCGCCGCAGGCGGCGGTCGATGCGGTCGAGATAGATGTAGATCACCGGCGTGATGTACAGCGTCAGCAGCTGCGACAGGCAGAGGCCGCCGACCACCGCGATGCCGAGCGGCTGGCGCAGCTCGGCGCCAGCGCCGGCGCCGAGCGCAATCGGCAGCGTGCCGAAGATCGCGGCGAACGTCGTCATCATGATCGGACGGAAGCGCAACAGCGCCGCTTCCCGGATCGCATGCTCGGCGCTGAGGCCGACGCGGCGGCGCTCCAGCGCAAAATCCACCATCATGATGGCGTTCTTCTTGACGATGCCGACCAGCATCACGATGCCGATCATCGCGATAACAGACATCTCCATCCCGAACAGCATCAGCGTCAGGATGGCGCCGATGCCGGCCGACGGCAGGCCCGAGATGATGGTGATCGGGTGGATGAAGCTTTCGTAGAGAATGCCGAGAATGACGAAGGCGGCGAACACGGCGGCGAGGATCAGGACGCCCTGCCCGCGCAGCGAATCCTGGAACACCTGCGCGGTGCCGGAGAAGCCGGTGGCGATTGTCGCCGGCAGGTTGGAAGCCTGCTCGAGCTCGGTGATCTTGTCGACCGCGTAGCCCAGCGAATAGCCCGGCGCGAGGTTGAAGGAGATCGTCACCGCCGGCTGCTGCGCCTGGTGGTTGATCTGCAGCGGGCCGACGCTCGGAACCAGTTTCGCCACCGCCGACAACGGGATGGTCTGGCCAGCCTGCGTCTTCAGGTAGAGCTTGGACAGATCGGACGGATCGACCTTGAACTGCGGCTGCACCTCCAGGATGATCTGGTAGTCATTCGACGGCATGTAGATGGTGCCGACCTGGCGCGTGCCGTAGGCGTTGTAGAGCTGGTTGCGCACCTGATCGACGGTGACGCCGTAGACAGCCGCCTTCTCGCGGTCGATGTCGACCGTCATCTGCGGGTTCTTGATGTAGAGGTCAGTGGTGACGTCGAGCAGGCCCGGCAGCTTCTCGATCTTGTCGCGCATCTCCGGCGCCAAGCGGTACAGCGACTCGGTGTCGCCGCTCTGCATCACGTATTGATACTGGCTCTTGGAAATCCGGCCGCCGATATTGAGATTCTGGATCGGCTGAAAGAACGCCTGGATGCCGGGAATCTTCTGCGCATTGGCGCGCAGCCGCCCGATGATCGCGTTGAGGTGGTCGCGCTCCTTCTTCGGCTTCAGCGCGACGAACAGGCGGCCGTAATTCGCCGTGGTGTTCGGCCCGCCGGCGCCGACGGTGGAATTGATGTACTCGATCGCCGGATCGGATTTCAGCACCTCGACCAGCGCCTGCTGCCGCTCCTTCATCGCCTCGAACGAAGTATCGGTGGCTGCTTCCGTGACGCCGATCAGAAAGCCGGTGTCCTCCTGCGGGAAGAAGCCCTTCGGGACGATCATGTAGAGATAGACGGTGCCGCCCAGCGTCGCGAAGGTCACCATCAGCATCAGGAACTTGCGGGCCAGCACCCAGTCGAGCGTCCATTCATAGGCGCGCAGCCAGGCCTCGAACATCGCCTCGAAGGCGCGCAGCACGATATTGGGACGCTTGCTGGCCTCATGGGCCCGCAGCACGCGGGCGCACAGCATCGGCGTCAGCGTCAGCGAGACGAAGCCGGACACGATGATCGCGACCGAAACGGTAACCGCGAATTCGCGGAACACGCGGCCGACGATGCCGCCCATCAACAGCACCGGGATGAATACCGCAATCAGCGAGAAGGTGATCGAAATGATGGTGAAGCCGATCTCGCGGGCGCCTTTCAGCGCCGCCTCGAACGGCCGCATGCCGTGCTCGATGTGGCGAACGATGTTTTCCAGCATGACGATGGCGTCATCGACCACGAAGCCGACGGACAGCGTCAGCGCCAACAGCGTCATGTTGTTGATGGAATAGTCGAGCGCGTACATCACCGCGCAGGTGCCGATCAGCGAGATCGGAACCGCCAGCGCGGGAATGAAGGTCGCGGACGCCGAGCGCAGGAACAGGAAGATGACGAGGATGACGAGGCCGACCGCGATCAGCAGCGTTTCCTCGACGTCGGCCACCGCTTGGCGAATCGAGACCGAACGGTCCATCAGGACGTTGATCGACACCGACGGCGGGATCTGCGCCCGCAGCGTCGGCAGTTTGGCCAGGATGGAATCGACCACCGCCACCGTGTTGGCGTCGGGCTGCTTCTGGATCCCGAGCACGATGGAACGGTCGCCATTCAGCCAACTGGCGATCTTGTCATTCTCGACGCTGTCGTAGATGCGCGCGACCTCATCGAGCTTGACCGGTGAGCCATTGCGCCAGGCCACTACGATCTGGCGATAGTCCATCGCCTTGTCCATCTGGCCCGAGGCCTGCAACGCCACGTCCTGCTTCGGCCCGTTCAGCGTGCCGACCGGTGTGGAGGAGTTGGCGGCCGAGACCGCGGCGCGAATGTCCTCCAGCGACAGCCCGCGCGCTGCGGCGGCTTCGGGGTCGGCTTGGACGCGGATGGCGAATCTCTGCGCGCCGTAGACACTGACCTGGGCGACACCCGGAATTTGCGAGATCGTCTGGCCGAGGTTGATCTCGGCATATTCGTTGACGGTGGACAGCGGCAGCGTCGGCGAGTTGAGCACCACGAACAGCACCGGAAACTCGGCCGGATTCACCTTGCGGAAACTCGGCGGGATGATCATCTCGCGCGGCAACCGGCGTTGCGCGATCGTCAGCGCGGTCTGCACGTCCAGTGCAGCGGCATCGATGTTGCGGTTGAGATCGAACTGGATCGTGATGGTACTGGTGCCCTGCGACGAGTTCGACGACATCGACGAGATGCCGGCGATGGTCGAGAGCTGGCGCTCGATGACGCCGGCGACCGAGGCCGCCATGGTGTCGGCGCTCGCGCCTGGCAACGTCGCTGTTACAGCGATGGTCGGAAAATCGACCCGCGGCAGCGCCGAGACCGGCAGCAGGCGGAAACCGAAGATGCCGAACGCGATGATCGACGCCGTGATCAGCGTTGTCATGACCGGGCGGCGGATGCAGAGTTCGGACAGCGTCATCGGTCAGGCCCCGGCCTTCTTGGCCCGCGGCTGGACCTGCGTTCCATCCGACAACAGCAATTGCCCGTCGACGACGACGTCCTCCCCGCCTGTCAGCCCTTCCGAAATCACCGACATGCCCTGCGCGGTGCGGTCGACCTTGACCGCCTGCACCTTGGCCGCGCCGTCCTTGACCACGAAGACGAAATTGCCGCTCTGGCTGCGCTGCACCGCGACCGTCGGCACCACGATCGAATCCTCGGTCCGGATAATCAGCTTGGTCGCCACCAGCGTGCCCGGCCACAACACTTCGGTCTCATTGGCCATGATGCCGCGCACCGTGACCATGCCGGTGGTCTGATCGACGGTGTTCTCGATCATCGCGACCTTGCCGCTCTGGGAATGCTGCGAATTCGGAATGGTGGCGGTGACGGCGGAAGCGCCCTTGGCCATGGCTTCGCGCAGATCGACCAGCACGCGCTGCGGAACCGAGAAGGTCACATAGACCGGCGCCATCTGGTTGATCACCGCCAGCGGGGTGGTGTCAGCCGGGCGGACGAAATTGCCGACCTTCACATTGGCAACGCTGATGCGCCCGGTGAACGGGGCGCGGATCGTGGTGTAGCTCTTCTGGACCCGGAGATTGTCGAGCGCGGCCTGGTCGGCCTTGATCGTTCCCGTCAGGATGTCAGACTGCGTCCTCGCATTGTCGACATTGACTTGGGTGGTGGCGCCCTTGCCGACGAGGTCGTTGTAGCGCCGCAGGTCGCGCTGCGCGCCTTCGAGCTGCGCCTGGTCCTTGGCGAGCACGCCCTCGGCCTGCTCGATCTGCGCGTCGATCTGGCGGCTATCCAGCGTGAACAGCAGATCGCCCTCGTTGACCTTGGCGCCGTCGTCGAAATGAACCGAGACGATCGTGGTCTCCAGCCGCGACTTCAGCGCGACGCTGGAGATCGGCGTCACCATCCCGATCGCGTCGACATCGACGGGCATGGATTTGCGCTCCGCCTTGGCGAGCTCCACGGACACCATCCGCGGCCGCTGCGGGCCCTGGGCGTTGCTGCTGCCGCCCATCCATGAGGAGCGGGTGATGAAGCCGGCTGCCGTGGCAATGGCGATGGCGCCGACAAGAAGGATGAAGCTACGCTTTTTCATAATTTTTTTCACGCTCACCGTCCCCAAAGGACGGGACGAACTTCTCCGGCCCCTTGACGGCGACTTTTGCGCCTTATTTCTAAACGATTACCACAGCGTTCCTGCACATGGTATGCCACTGCGGGAAAATGTGTAGTTACAGTTCTCTTTAAAGCATGAAACACCGGGACTTCCCGGATCATGCAACCAGCCCGGGCCCGTTTTTCATGCGCATTGCCACCTGGAACGTCAATTCGATCCGGCAGCGGCTCGAACACCTCCTGACCTGGCTCAAGGAGTGCTCGCCCGATATCGTCTGCCTGCAGGAAATCAAATGCGTCGACGAGGCGTTCCCGCGGCTCGAAATCGAGGCGCTTGGCTACAACGTGGTCACCCACGGCCAGAAGACCTTCAACGGCGTTGCACTGCTGTCGAAACTGCCGTTCGACGAGACCAAGTCGGGGCTGGCCGGCGACGACGAGGACGCCCATGCCAGGTTCCTCGAAGGCGTGGTTACGCTCAAGACCGGCGTGATGCGGATCGCCTGCCTCTATCTGCCCAACGGAAATCCACCGGGCACCGATAAATATCCCTATAAACTCAAATGGATGTCGCGGCTTCTTGAGTACTCGAAGGAGCGACTTAAAGCGGAGGAGCCGCTGGTGCTTGCAGGCGACTTCAACGTGATTCCGGCCGCATCCGACGTCTATAACCCCGCCGCCTGGACCAATGACGCGCTGTTCCGGCCCCAGACCCGCGAGGCCTTCCAGGCGCTGCTCGGGCTAGGGCTGACGGACGCGCTGCGCGCGGTGACAGACGAGCCGAACCTCTACACCTTCTGGGACTATCAGGCCGGCGCTTGGCAGAAGAACTGGGGCTTGCGTATCGACCACCTCCTGCTGTCGCCGCAGGCCGGCGACCGCCTCGCCAATGTCGGCATCGACAGCTACGTCCGCGCCTGGGAAAAGCCGTCCGACCACGTGCCGGTGTGGGCGGATTTCGACCTGGAGACGGCGTAGCCGGAACGACGGAGTGGCCTGTCAAACCTCATCTTGATGAGGAGCCGCGAAAGCGGCGTCTCGAAGGATGAATGGCACCAGCGGGGCCGCATGGTTCGAGACGCGCGAAGATGCGCTCCTCACCATGAGGATCATCAATGTGTAATGGGAACGATGGCGGGCATGGCGCTGACGCGCCTTTGCCCACTCTACGGCGGCGCGTCAGTCGCGCTTGCCCTGCACCCAGTGCTCGAGCATCTGCAGTGCGGTGGCGCGGTCGTCGTCGGAGGCCTTGGCGAAGGCGCGGTTGTAGCTTTCGCGGATCCAGGTCTCGTCCGGGGCCGCATTGTCGCGCGCCAGCGTCAGCCACATCAGGCCGCGGGCGGCCTGCCGCGGCAGGCGGTCGCCGTTGAACAGCATCTGGCCGAGCATCGCCTGCGCCTGGTGCTGGCCCTTCTGGGCCGCCAGACCCAGCCAGCGCGCGCCATAGCGGAAATCGTCGCGCGAGGCATCGGGCGTCTTCAGGTACAGCCGCGCCAGATCGTATTGCGCATCCGCGTTGCCGAAATAGGACGCGGCATAGGAGAACATCTCCCGGGCGCGGTCGGTGTCCGGCTTGATCTTCGAATTCGGGATGCCGTTCAGATAGTAGCGGCCGAGCGCCACGAAGGCGTTGGCGACGATCGTCGCCTGCGGCTCCGACGGGCTGTCCTCGGCATGCGCATTGGCGATGCGGCTGAAATATTCGAAGGCGCGCAGATCGTCCTGAACGACGCCGTCGCCATCCGCATACATCCGCCCGAGCTTCCACTGCGCGACCGGATGGCCGCCTTCGGCGGCATACTGCAGCGACGTCAGCGAAGGTGCGTTGACCGCCGTTGCCGTGGCGGGCGGTGCCGGAGGAACCTTCTTCAAGGCCTGGGCCGTAACAGCCTGCGCGGCCGCGGGCTGGTTCATGACCGGCAGCGTGGCGTCCGGCTTCACCGGTGCGCCGTCGAATGCGAATCCGGGGGCTGCCACCGGCGCGGCGCCCAGCATCAACGCAAGAATGATACGCCTAGATGTCCGCATAACATTGTTTCTCGTGCGCACCGCCAGGATGGGTCACAGCCCCATCCACCGCCGGCCCAACCTGTTGGGCATATTTCCACAGCGCACCCGACGTATGGTTTGTCTGTCGGGGCACCCATTTGGTTTTACGTTCGGCGAGTTCGGCGTCGGTCAATTTTACGTTAAGGGTACCGGCCTCGGCGTCGATCTCGATAATGTCACCATTCTGCAA
This sequence comes from Bradyrhizobium sp. CB3481, assembly GCF_029714305.1. NCBI lineage: Bacteria > Pseudomonadati > Pseudomonadota > Alphaproteobacteria > Hyphomicrobiales > Nitrobacteraceae > Bradyrhizobium > Bradyrhizobium sp. CB3481. Next base: position 4,000,559 of record NZ_CP121647.1, on the reverse strand, counting down.
CAGGGCGATCGGACCACCTACCGCCGCCTCCGGCCCGACATGGCCGATGCAGAACCCGCGGGTGGCGCCGGAGAACCGGCCGTCGGTGATCAGGGCGATCTTGCCGCCCATCCCCTGCCCGGTCAGCGCCGCCGTGGTCGAGAGCATCTCGCGCATGCCGGGACCGCCGCGCGGCCCCTCATAGCGGATCACGATGACCTCGCCCTCTTGGTAGGTTTTCTTCTGGACCGAATCGAAGGCGTCTTCCTCGCGGTCAAAGCACCGGGCAGGACCAGTAAACTTCAGCTTCGACATGCCCGCGACCTTCACGATCGCACCCTCCGGCGCCAGATTACCCTTCAGCCCGACAACCCCACCCGTGACGGTGATCGGGTTGTCTGCTGACCGCACCACATCCTGGTGCGGATTCCATTTCACGCTCTTGAGGTTTTCGGCGATCGTCCGGCCCGTGACGGTTATGCAATCCCCGTGTAGGTAGCCATTGTCGAGCAGCGTCTTCATCAGAAGCGGAATGCCACCAACCTCGAACATGTCTTTGGCAACATAACGGCCCCCTGGCTTCAAATCCGCGACATATGGTGTCTTTTTGAAGATTTCGGCGACGTCGAATAAGTCAAACTTAATCCCGCACTCGTGCGCGATCGCCGGCAGGTGCAGCGCAGCATTGGTCGACCCGCCCGAGGCAGCGACGACGGCGGCAGCGTTCTCCAACGAGCGGCGGGTGACGATGTCGCGCGGCCGGATGTTGGCCGAGATCAACTCCAGGATCTTCTCTCCGGCGGCGGCGCAAAACGCGTCGCGAATCTCGTAGGGCGCGGGCGCCCCGGCCGAATAGGGCAGCGCCAGGCCGATCGCCTCGGACACGGTTGCCATCGTGTTGGCGGTGAATTGTGCGCCGCACGCGCCGGCCGACGGGCAGGCCACCCGCTCGATCTCGTCGAGATCGGCATCCGACATGTCGCCGACCGAGTGCCTGCCGACGGCCTCGAACATGTCCTGCACCGTGACCTGCTGGCCACGGAAATTACCCGGCAGAATCGAGCCGCCGTAAATGAAGATCGAGGGCACGTTGAGCCGGACCATCGCCATCATCATGCCCGGCAGCGACTTGTCGCAGCCGGCGAGCCCGACGAGGGCGTCGTAGGCGTGGCCACGGACGGTCAGCTCGACCGAATCGGCGATGCACTCGCGCGACGGCAGCGACGAGCGCATGCCGTCATGGCCCATGGCGATGCCGTCGGTCACGGTGATGGTGCAGAATTCACGCGGGGTGCCGCCGGCGGCTGCTACCCCCTTCTTGACCGCCTGCGCCTGACGCATCAGCGAGATGTTGCAGGGCGCAGCCTCATTCCAGCACGAGGCGACGCCGACGAAAGGCTGGTGGATCTGCTGGGTGGTCAGCCCCATCGCATAGAGGTACGACCGATGCGGGGCGCGCTCCGGCCCCTCCGTCACATGACGGCTCGGCAACCTCTTCTTGATGTCGGCCTTGGCGTCCATCCGCTAACCTGTTTCCTCGGCCATTTCCCTGTCGGGTCTCGGGAGCAATTTCCCGTCGCCTCACTGGCGCTGTGGCTAATCAGCTTGAGAAAGAAATGGTTTCATTGAGGGGTGTGGCTAAATAGCGGCGCAAGCAAGAGGCAGCCGGTTCCATTAACCAAATGTTCGATCACTGTTGCGGTCACGCAACAATCGTGGCGCCACGGCAACCATTAATCGGACTTATCGAGTAGCGTTTTGTGGTTGCAGCAGCGCCGGCATGATTTCTTGCGAGCGATGTCGACGACCTGAAGGTGACTAAGCAGCGAGTTACGCCAGCGCAGGTCGCCCTCCGCGCGAGCGACGTGACTTCGGCAACCCCGAGCGCCGCCAAGAACCGCAACAGGGAATCGCAAGACGAGATTCGAACCGCCGCGCCTGATCGTTGGTCGCGCCGACGTAAGTTGCGCGCACCACATCGCGACCCGCGTCACCTCCGTTCGAAAGCGATCGCGTCATTTTTGTGCAGGCCGGCACTTTTTTCGCCAGTTTTCGTCACGCGATGATGCGGTCCACGCCACGCGCGTTGCCGAGGTCGTCCTTCATAAGCGAGAGAGAACAACGCGGCGCGCGATTTGTCGCAGGGCTTTCGCGCGCTGCCGGAAATGAGGCGCTGGCGCGCCGCTTGGCCGCATGAGCGCCTTTCGCGTCACCATATTGCCCCGACGAAGCGCAAAACCGCCGCGCACACGTCCAGCCACTGGCCCGTTTTGCTGTTTTTCCTTCCATGCGGGTGAGGGAATCCTGCCTCACGTTCTCCCCGTTGCGCATCACCTAGCATTCCCAAAATCCGGGGTGGTCGTCTGTAGTCTCGTGGGGCCTCTGAGTAAGAGGTTTGAATAATGGCACGCTTTAATCTGAACCAACTCTTCGGCAACAATGGCTTCGAAGATTTTTTCGCCAGGTTCGGCGGCGGCACTTCCGGGCATGACCATCTGAACGGGACAACGGGCAACAACATGTTGTCCGGCGGTGCCAGCGAAGACACCCTCGCGGGCATGGCCGGCAACGACTCGCTCAACGGCGGCTCCGGCGCTGACAAGCTGTGGGGCGGCTCGGGCAACGACAACCTGTCGGGCGGCTCCGGCAGCGACCTTCTCGTCGGCGGCTTCGGCGCCGACCGGATGGACGGCGGCGCCGGCAATGACACCCTGCTCAGCCGTTCGGACGCGGGCGAAATGGTCGCGGCCCAGGACGGCAAGACGCAGATCTTCGCGGAGGAAACCGCAGCGTTCAAGCAGGTCAACGACACCCTCACCGGTGGCGCGGGCGGCGATACCTTCCGCTTTGAAGGAATGGTGAATGCGAAGGACGAGATCGTCGCCAAGCACGTCAACGCTGACGGCACGATCGACTGGGTCGGCGTCACCGGCGAGAACGGCGCGGTTCACGATCACTGGGTCGACGGCTTCGGCAACGACGTGATCCGCGACTTCAATCGCGCCCAGGGCGACAAGATCGAAATCTCGGCCCACACCGCCGAAGTCAAGTCGATCGAGTACAAGGACAGCAACGGCGACGGCAAGAACGACTACAGCGTGATCACCGTCATCAGCCAGCAGGGCAACGCCGGCGCGCATGACGAGGATCTGCTCGGCACCATCACCGTTTACGGCAACCTGGTGAAGCAGAGCGATATCACCGTGACCCAGACGGTGTATGGCGCTTACGAGAAGGTCGGCGACAACGGCGGCGCGCACTTCGATATCGAGGACGATGGCGTGCTGGCCGGTGGCGGCACCGACGGCGGTCACCACAACGAAGCCACCGCCATGGCCGCCATGCACGGCTAAGCCAAGAGCAACAAGACACGATCACGGGCAAGGGCCGCCTCCCGGCCCTTGCTCTCCAGCGTCCGGTTTCGATTCCATAGTCACCGGGCGCTGGACTGCGTTTGCGTCACGGCATGTAGCCCGGGCTCGGCCACCGGGTCGCGGACGCGCGCCAAGCAACGAGCGCAATTGCGCTCGCGCAGTGATGACAGGCTCCGCGACATGCGGAAGATCTCGTGAGGCCTTCGCCCATGCTGGGGCTACGACTGCTTGCACGCGGCCTGATCGCGGTCGCGGTCGCGGCATTTAGCCCGGCATGCCCGCTTCGGCCGAAGTCGATTCGCGCGCCGCCCAGGTGGGAACTCTTAAGTTTCGCCTTATTTGCGCGCGTTTGTTGCGCTGACGTGACAGTTCCGCTTCGGGAGTTGAGGTAGCCTCTCGGGCGGTTGGGGCCACGCGCATCATGCGATCTCGTGGATTTGACGGTGTTTGTGACGTGGCTTTCGCAGGGGGACCATGGAATGAACCGATGCCTACGCTCGCTGTCTTGTTTTTTCACGCTAGCCGGACTCGCTCTCTTCTCGACGGATGCGACCGCGCGGGCCACCCATAAGCCCCACGCCCAGAAAGCGCACGAAGCGACCAAGAAGTCGCACGCGGCGAAGGAGGCTCGCTCCCCTCGCAGCGCCGCGCGCGGAAAAAATCGGCCCGCCAAGCACGCTTCCGCACAACGCAAGGCGAAGCGGCCGGAGCCTTTGTCTACTCCCAAGGAGGCCGTTGCGCCGCTGACGGGCGATCTTGCGCTGGTGAAAGAAGCCATCGATCTCGCGCGCAAGGCAAAGACCGAAGAGGCAACGGACATCAGGAACAGGATCGCGGATCCGGCGGCGCAGAAGCTCGTCGAGTGGTTCATCCTGCGCCACCCCGCCACGACAGCGCCTTTCAGCCGTTACGCGGCCTTCATCGCCGCTAATCCGGAATGGCCAAGCGCGGCGTTGCTGCGGCGGCGCGCAGAGGCGCGGCTGTGGGAGCAGCGCAGCGACGCGGCGACGGTTCGCAGCTTCACCGGCGAGCGGCCCGCCAGTGCCAAGGGCAAGTTGGCGATGGCGCGCGTGCTGCTCGCGGACGGCGATCGGGACGGCGCGGCCAAGCTGGCGCGCAACGCATGGCGATCGGACGAATTGTCGGAACTCCTGGAGACCGAAGCGCTCGGCTCGTTCGGCGACCTTCTCAATCGCGACGATCACCGTGCGCGCATGGACAGGCGCATCGGCGCCAAGGACCTCGCCGGCGCGAAGCGCGCCGCAAAGCGCCTTGGCGACGACGAGCTTGCAATCGTGAAGGCTTGTGCCGCGGTCAAGGGAAAAGCGGACAAGGCGAAGGATGCGCTCGACGATGTCGCAGTCGAGGCGCGGCAGGATCTCGGCTACACCCTTTGCCGCATCCAGTGGATGCTCGCGCAGAATCGCATTGACGATGCGGCCCGCCTGATGCTGGCCGCGGCTCCCGAGACCATGGCGTTGCAGGACACCGATCAATGGTGGCGCGAGCGGCGCTCCCTCGCCCGCAAGCTGCTCGATGACGGCAAGTTCCAGACGGCCTACGATGTGATCCGTCCGGCCGCGCTGCCAGCCAACGAATACTACCGGTCCGACTTCCACTTCATGTGCGGCTGGATTGCCCTGCGCTACCTCGACGACCCCGCCACCGCGGCCCGGCATTTCGCCCACATCGATGAGGGACAGGTCAATCCGACCGTCCTGGCGCGGGCGCACTACTGGCGCGGGCGCGCCGCCGAAGCCCTCCGCGAGAAAGATTCGATGCGCTCGAGCTATGAAGCGGCCGCACGCTATCCGACCGCCTATTACGGGCAGCTTGCGCGCGCCAGGCTTGGCCGCGGCCAGATCGAATTGCGCGCGCCCTCACCCGTTCTCGCCTCCGCCGATGCGCCAGTCGCCGACGAACGCCTGCGCGCCGCCGAGATGCTCTACGAGATCGGTGAACGCGATGTCGTCCTCTATTTTGCCGCCGATCTCGGCGAACAAAGCTCCGATGTAACCTTGCTCGAAGCGCTCGGCGAGCTCACAGGCCGACGCGACGACGCCCGGGCCATGCTGCAGATCGGAAAGCGCTCGCTCGGGCGTGGACTGCCACTCGACCATTACGCGTTTCCCACCATCGGGATCCCGTCGCATCGCCAGGTCGCTCCCGAGATCGAGCGCAGCATCATCTATTCGGTAGCACGCACCGAGAGCGCGTTCGACCAGCGCGACAAGTCCGCGGCAAATGCGGTCGGCCTGATGCAGGTGACGCCGGAAGCGGGACGCGACACCGCCAAGCGCTTTGGCGTCAGCTATGACTGGGACCGGATGGTTTCCGATCCCGTCTACAACACGCAAATGGGCGCCGCCGAACTGAGCGCGCTGCTGAGCGAATACAAGGGCAATCACATCATGACCTTTGCCGGCTACAATGCCGGCCGTGGCCGGGTGCGGGACTGGGTCAAGGCCTATGGCGATCCGCGCGATCCCAAGGTCGACGCGGTCGACTGGGTCGAGCGCATCCCGTTTTCGGAGACGCGAAATTATGTCCAGCGCGTTATCGAGAATCTAGCGGTCTACCGCGTACGGTTTGAAAGCGACACCGCGGTGGCGTCGAAGACCGACCAGCGTGCCAATACGCAGGAAGTGAATGCGGCGCCTCCGACGGGCTCGCAGTGAGCGGACCTGGATGGAAGAGTGGCGCGGCGCGTAAGCTGCTGCGTCAGGCGGCGATGCGCCGAACCGTCGATTTCGCCTAAGCGAGAAAGCCCATGAGCCGAAGCGATCGCACGAACCCGTCATCGAGCGTATCGAGCCACAGGATGCATGCCTCGGGATTTACGGCAAGGCCAGCGCCTGCCAGTTGGATAAAATCCGACGGCACCCAAGCGACGAGATAGTTCGCATCCATTTCGCCGTGGACGCCATCCGCATAAGCGAAGGTTCTGACATTTTGGACCATCCACACCCAGGTGTCGTATGGAGGGATGTTGTCGACGTCGAAAAAACCCTGCGATTCTGCTTCTGCCGTTCCACAGCAGAGATTGTCATCCGGGAAATAGGCCAGAAGCCGGCCACCACAGAGATCGGCAACCGGCGAAAGATTGCGCCTTCCGGAAACTGAGAGACGTCGCGAGCGCTCCAAACACACTTTGAAGACCTGAGTACTTTGGGATGTCAGGTCCTCCTGCGTAGGCTTGCACATTCGCAAGGACGCTCTCGGTTCCGATAGCGAGCCTACCGCACGGCACCAGGCGATCGTCTCGGTTAGGCGCCTGACGAACTCCCGCCGATCGTGAATATTGTTAAGGCCAGTGGCCGTATCACGCGTCATCGCCCGGCTCTTTCAAATTCGCTCGCCCCGGGGCCGGCTCAATCCACCTTCACATTGGCTGCCTTGATCATCGGCCACCATTTGTCGATCTCGGCCTTCTGCCAGGCACCGAGCGCTTCGGGCGTGAGCTTGTCCTTGGGCGGCATCTGCAAGCCCAAATTTTCGAGCTGCTTGCGCACCGCGGGATCGGCCAACGCTTCCACCGTCGCCGCGTTGAGCTTTGCGATAACGTCCTTCGGCGTGTCCTTGGGCACCCAGAGGCCGGACCACAGCGTCATGTGGAATCCGGGCAGCCCCGCCTCGTCCACGGTCGGAACATCGGCGGCCGATTCGACGCGCTTGGAATCGGTGATGGCATAGGCGCGGATGTTGCCGGCGCGCACCTGCCCGATCGAGTTCGAGGTCTGGTCGACGATCATGTCGATCTGCCCCGCGACGAGATCGTTCATCGCGGGTCCGGTGCCGCGATACGGCACATATTGCAGCTTGATGCCGCTGACATTCTCGAAATAGAGCCCGGCGATGTGACTGCCGGAACCGGCACCGGCAGTGCCCGCGGTCGGCGCCGCCGGCTGCGCCTTCAGCCATGCCAGAAACTCCTTCAGCGAGGTGGCAGGAACCGCCTTCTTGCTGACGATGATCATCGGATTGCTCGGCAACAGCGCGACCGGCTCGAGATCGGTGACGAGGTCGTAGCCGAGCTTGTAGATCGCGCCGTTGGCGACGTGGGTGCCGAGATGGCCGAAGCTGATAGTATAACCGTCGGCGGGTGAGCGCACCGCGCGGCCGACGCCGACCGATCCGCCCGCCCCCGTCACGTTCTCGACCAGCACGGTTTCGCCAAGCGAGACCTTCATGCGCTCGGCGAGAATCCGCGCCATCGCGTCCGACGGTCCGCCGGCCGAGAACGGCACGATGATGGTGATGGGGCGGGAGGGGAAGTTTTGGGCGAAAGCGGAGCCGGAAAATGCGAGAGCAGCAAGTATGGCTAGAACCATTCTTCGCATCATAACCTCCTCAAGCGCCCACCCTCGTCATTGCGAGGAGCGAAGCGGCGAAGCAATCCATACTACCGTCGGAGCGAGATGGATTGCTTCGCTGCGCTCGCAATGACGGCCGCTACAGGCTCGCGTAGTCGATCGGCTGGTGACGATCGAGCGTGCGCGTGACCGGCGGCAGCGGGTATTTAAGCCCTGTCGCGCAGTTAAACAGCATGACGCGGTCGGTCTTGGCAACCCGACCTTCGGCGAGGCTCTGCTGGTAGGCGGCGTAGGTCGCCGCGCCCTCGGGGCACAGCAAAAGCCCTTCCTCGCGCGCGACCTCGCTGAGCGCAGCAGAAATCTTCTCGTCCGGCACCGCAATCGCAAATCCCTTGCTCTCACGAACCGCGCGCAAGATCAGAAAATCTCCGACCGCCTGCGGCACGCGAATACCTGACGCAATGGTGTGGGCGTCTTCCCAGCGTGGCGCATGCTCGGTGCCTGCTTCAAAAGCACGCACCATCGGCGCGCAGCCCGCGGCCTGCACCGCCACCATCCGCGGCCGCTTCGAGCCGATGAAGCCGATGGACTCCAGCTCGGCGAACGCCTTCCACATGCCGATCAGGCCGGTGCCGCCGCCGGTCGGATAGAAGATCACGTCGGGCATCTCCCAGCCGAGCTGCTCGGCGAGCTCCAGCCCCATGGTCTTCTTGCCCTCGATCCGGTACGGCTCCTTCAGCGTCGAGGTATCGAACCAGCCGGCTTTGGCTTTGCCCTCGCCGACGATCTTGCCGCAATCATCGATCAGACCGTTGACGCGGTAGACGGTCGCGCCCTGCAGCTCGATCTCGCTGACGTTCACTTCCGGGGTATCGGCCGGGCAGAAGATCGTGGTCTTGATGCCGCAGGAGGTGGCGTAGGCCGCCAGCGCCGCGCCGGCATTGCCGTTGGTCGGCATCGCCATGTGCCTGATGCCGAGCGCCTTGCCCATCGACACCGCCATCACGAGTCCGCGCGCCTTGAACGAGCCGGTCGGCAGCCGTCCCTCGTCTTTTACGACGATCTCACCCCCGCCGAGCTTTTTCGAAAGCTTCGGCAAGCGGATCAGCGGCGTCATCACCTCGCCGAGGCTGACGATGTCGGAGACCTTCCGCACCGGCAGCAGCTCGCGATAGCGCCACATGTCGGCGGGGCGCTGGGCTAGCGCGTCCTTGGTCAGCGCCTTCTTCACGCCAGCGAGGTCGTAGCGGACCAAAAGCGGCTTGCCCGCCTTGGAGAGGTTGTGGACCTGGTCGGCGGGATAGTGGTCGCCTTCCATCGCGCATTCGAGGTGGGTGACGAAGGTCGGGCGTTCGATGGTGAGGTTATCGTTGTCTTTCACGCTTGGTTTTCTTTCTTGTTTACGTGGTCTCTGAATTCGTCATTGCGACCGAAGCGACTTGCCCGCCGTAGCTCGAAGAGCGAAGGTGGAAGCAATCCATCTATCGGCTCGTGGCGCTATGGATTGCTTCGTCGCTTCGCTCCTTTGCGCAAACGCTACGCGTTTGTCGCAGGCAATGACGGCAGCGTCAGATGTTGAGCACCCTCCCATAGGCGTCGAGCACGGCTTCCTTCATCATCTCCGACAGCGTCGGATGCGGGAAGACGGTATGCATCAATTCTTCTTCCGTCGTCTCCAGGTTCATCGCGACGACGTAGCCCTGGATCAGCTCGGTCACCTCAGCGCCGATCATGTGCGCGCCGAGCAGCTGGCCGGTCTTCTTGTCGAAGATCACCTTGACGAGGCCCTGGTCCTCGCCGAGCGCGATCGCCTTGCCGTTGCCGACGAAGGGGAAGCGGCCGACGCGGATCTCGCGGCCGCCCTCTTTGGCTTTGGCTTCCGTCAATCCCACGGAGGCGATCTGCGGATGGCAATAGGTGCAGCCGGGAATGAGGTTCTTGTCCATGGCGTGCGGATGCAGGCCCTTGATGGCTTCGATGCAGACCACCCCCTCATGCTCGGCCTTGTGCGCCAGCATCGGCGGGCCAGCGACGTCGCCGATCGCGTAGATGCCTGGCACGTTGGTCTTGCCATAGCCGTCGATGACGACGACGCCACGGTCGGTCTTGACGCCAACCTTCTCCAGCCCAAGGCCTTCGACATTGCCGACCACGCCGACCGCCGATATCACGCGCTCAAACTCGACCGTCTGCGGCTTCTTGCCGTCGTCGATGGTGGCGACGACGCTGTCGGCCTTTTTCTCCAGTTTTGTCACTTTGGTGTTGGAGAGGATCTTGATGCCCATCTTCTCGAACCGCTTGCGCGCCAGGCCCGCGATCTCGGCATCCTCGACGGGAAGAATCTGCGGCAGCACCTCGACCACGGTGACGTCGGCGCCCATGGTGTGGAAGAACGAGGCAAACTCGATGCCGATCGCGCCGGAGCCGACCACCAGCAGCGATTTCGGCATCCGATCCGGCACCATCGCCTCGAAATAAGTCCAGACCAGCTTCTTGTCGGGTTCGAGCCCCGGCAGCACGCGCGGCCGCGCGCCAGTCGCGAGGATGATGTGCTTGGCCTGATAGGCGCCCTCGCCCAGCGCGCCCTTCGGCGCCTCGACGGCGGACTTCTTCACTGTGACCTTGCCGGGCGCGTCGATCGACGCCTCGCCCCAGATCACCGTCACCTTGTTCTTCTTCATCAGGAAGCCGACGCCGTCGTTCAGCCGCTTCGAGACGCCGCGCGAGCGCTGCACCACCGCCTTCGGATCGAACGAGACTTTTTCGGCGGAAAGACCATAATCCTTGGCGTGCTGCATGTAGTGATAGATCTCGGCCGAGCGCAGCAGCGCCTTGGTCGGAATGCAGCCCCAGTTCAGGCAGATGCCGCCGAGATAGGATTTTTCGATGATCGCGGTCTTGAAGCCGAGCTGGGCGGCGCGGATCGCCGTGACGTAGCCGCCGGGACCGGAGCCGATGATGATGACGTCGAAGGATGTATCGGACATTGGCTACTCACTCGTTCCCATCGTGCGCCCGGACTTGCTGCTTGGGTCGTCATTGCGAGGAGCACTTGCGACGAAGCAATCCAGCTTGCCGGTGGTGAGATGGATTGCTTCGCTGCGCTTGCAATGACGATGCGGGTTACCTCGCCTCACACCATCATCATCACGGGGTTTTCGATCAGCCGCCTGAACGCGCCGATCAGCTCGGCGCCGAGCGCGCCGTCGATGGCGCGGTGATCGCAGGACAGCGTCGCGCTCATGATGTGCGCGGCCTCGATCTTGCCGTTACGAACCACCGCCCGCTCTTCGCTGGCGCCGACCGCGAGGATGGTCGACTGCGGCGGGTTGATGACGGCGGTGAAGTGGCTGATGCCGTACATGCCGAGGTTGGAAACCGACGACGTGCCGCCCTGATATTCCTGCGGCTTGAGTTTTCGCGTCCGCGCGCGGGCCGCAAGGTCCTTCATCTCGTTGGAAATGGTCGACAGCGATTTGGTTTCGGCGTTGCGGATGATCGGCGTGATCAGTCCGCCGGGCATGGCGACGGCGACGCCGACGTCGGAATGCTTGTGCTTGACCATGCCGGCCTCGGTCCAGCTCACATTGCAATCGGGCACCTGCTGCAGCGCGACCGCGAGCGCCTTGATGACGAAGTCGTTGACCGAGAGCTTGTAGAGCGGCTTCTTCTCCTTGTCCTTTGGCGCTGACGCGTTGATCTGCTCGCGCGCGTCGAGCAGGCGGCCGATGTCGCAGTCGATCGTGAGGTAGAAGGTCGGAATGCTCTGCGTCGCCGCAGTCAGGCGCTGCGCGATGGTGCGGCGCATGCCGTCGTGCGGCACGATGTCGTAGGAGCCGGGTTCGAACAGCGCGAGAATCTGCTGATCGCTCATCGCCGGCGCAATGCTCGGCGCGGCGCCAGGCGCAGCGGCCGGAGCCTTCAGGCCCTTGCCGGATCTGGCGTCCTCGACGTCGCGCGCGATGACGCGGCCATGCGGACCGGAGCCGGTGATGCGCGCAAGGTCAATGCCGGCGTCCTTGGCAAGACGGCGCGCTAAGGGCGAGGAGAAGATGCGGGCGTGACCGTTGCCCTTGGCGGCGGCGGGCGCCGGTGCGGCCGGCGCTGGAGCCGCTGCAGGCGCTGGCGCGGCAGCCGGCGCGGCGGCGGCAGGCTTGGGAGCTTCCTTCGGAGCCTCGGCGGGCTTTGCTGCAGGCGCCGCCCCAGCACTCGCCGCCTTCACGTCCTCACCGTCGCCGGCGAGCACCGCAATCACATCGTTGACCGGCACGTCCTGCGTGCCCTCGGGCACCAGGATCTTGGCGAGGGTACCTTCGTCCACCGCCTCGACTTCCATGGTCGCCTTGTCGGTCTCGATCTCGGCGATGACGTCGCCGGACTTGACCTTGTCGCCCTCCTTCTTGAGCCACTTGGCAAGGTTGCCCTTTTCCATCGTGGGCGACAGTGCGGGCATCAAAATGTTGATCGGCATCGTCAGTGACCCTGTTGCGACCGCGGCGTGGTGGAGCCCGTGTCGGTCGGCCGGTTGATCTCGGCTTCGAACATATCGACGATGCGCGCCAGCGCCTCGTCCTCGGTGTAGCCGCTCTCGCGCGCATAGGCGCGGGAAGCGTGGCGGGCGATATCGACCAACAGGAGGCCCCACATATCGGGTTCCTCAAAGGCGCGCTGGAATGCGATCGAGAGTCCGCCGTCGACCACGAAGGCGCGCAAAACTTCGACGGCATCCTCGCGGCCGATGACGTCAGGCGGCAGCGGCTGTTCGTTGGGACCGGACATGTGAGAACCTAACGGTAGCAAACGGCCTTGGCGGCCGCGACCACCTCGGCCACCGACGGCAAAGCGAGCTTTTCGAGGTTGGCCGCGTAAGGCATCGGCACGTCCTTGCCGGAGACCCGCGCCACCGGCGCATCGAGATAATCGAAGGCGTTCTCCATGATGCGCGCAGCGACTTCCGCGCCGACGCCGGACTGCTGCCAGCCCTCCTCCACCGTTACGGCACGGCCGGTCTTCTGCACGGATGCAATGATGGTGTCGGTGTCCATCGGGCGGATCGTGCGTAGGTCGACCACCTCGGCCTCGATGCCTTCCTTGGCGAGCTCTTCGGCGGCCTTCAGCGCATAGCTCATGCCCATCGACCAGGAGACGATGGTGACGTCCTTGCCCTTGCGCACCACGCGCGCCTTGCCGATCGGCACGACATAATCGTCGAGCTTCGGAACCTCGCCGGTATGGCCGTAGAGCACCTCGTTCTCGAGGAAGATGACGGGGTTGGGATCGCGGATCGCGGCCTTGAGCAGGCCCTTGTAGTCGGCGGCCGAGAACGGCGCGATCACCTTCAGGCCGGGGATCTGCGAGTACCAGGCCGAATAGTCCTGGCTGTGCTGGGCGGCGACGCGGGCGGCGGCGCCGTTCGGGCCGCGGAATACGATCGAGCAGCCCATCTGGCCGCCAGACATATAGAGCGTCTTGGCCGCGGAGTTGATGATCTGGTCGATCGCCTGCATGGCGAAGTTGAAGGTCATGAACTCGACGATCGGCTTTAAGCCCGTCATCGCAGCTCCGACGCCGACGCCGGCAAAGCCGTGCTCGGTGATCGGGGTGTCGATTACGCGCCGCGCGCCGAATTCCTGCAACAGATTCTGCGTCACCTTGTAGGCGCCTTGGTATTCGGCGACTTCCTCGCCCATGATGAAAACATCGGGGTCGCGGCGCATCTCTTCGGCCATCGCATCGCGCAAAGCTTCGCGGATGGTCTGGGTGATGAACTCGGTGCCTTCAGGAACTTCCGGCTCGGGCTCGCTGACAGACGTCGGCGCGGTCGGATGAGCGGCGGCCTTCGGCTGCGGCGCTTCCGCCTTGGCCTCCGCCGGCGGCGCTGACTCCGCGGCCTTGGCGGCAGGCGCCGGCGCCTTGGCGAGATCGGCGGCATTCTCGCCGTCGGCCAGGATCATCGCGATCGGCGTGTTGACGGCGACATCGGCGGTGCCTTCCGGAATCAGGATCTTGCCGAGCGTGCCCTCGTCGGTCGCCTCGACTTCCATCGTCGCCTTGTCGGTCTCGATCTCGGCAATGACGTCGCCGGACTTGATCGGCTCGCCTTCCTTTTTCAGCCATTTGGCGAGGTTGCCCTTTTCCATCGTGGGCGACAGCGCAGGCATCAGAACTTGAATCGGCATGGTAGCTCCGGAAACTAAAAGACTGCGCTCAGCGGTAGACGTCGGTCCAGAGCTCGGACGGATCAGGCTCGGGATCATGTTGGGCGAAATCGGCCGACGCGTTGACGATCTCGCGGACCTCGGCGTCGATCTTCTTCAACTCGTCCTCGCTGACCTTGGCGGCCAGAAGGCGATTGCGCACCTGCTCGATCGGGTCGGACTCGTGGCGGACTTTTTCCACCTCATCACGGGTGCGATACTTCGCAGGGTCCGACATCGAGTGACCACGGTAGCGGTAGGTCTGCATCTCCAGGATAAAGGGGCCGTTGCCGGCGCGGCACCAGGCGACCGCCTCGTCGGCGGCGGCCTTCACCGCACGGACGTCCATGCCGTCAGCCTGCTTGCCCGGGATGTTGAAGGACGCGCCGCGCTTGGAGAAGTCCGACTGTGCGGAGGCGCGGCTCACCGAGGTGCCCATGGCGTAGCGATTGTTCTCGATGACGTAGACGACGGGCAGCTTCCACAGCTCCGCCATGTTGAAGCTTTCGTAGACCTGGCCCTGGTTGGCGGCGCCGTCGCCGAAATAGGCCAGCGCGACATTGTCGTTGCCACGGTAGCGGTTGGCGAACGCTAGGCCCGTGCCGAGCGAGACCTGGGCGCCGACGATGCCGTGGCCGCCGTAGAAGTTCTTTTCCATGCTGAACATGTGCATGGAGCCGCCCTTGCCCTTGGAGTAGCCGCCGCGGCGGCCGGTCAATTCGGCCATGACGCCATTAGCGGACATGCCTGTGGCCAGCATATGCCCGTGGTCCCGGTATCCGGTTATGACCTGATCGCCCGGCTTGAGGGCCATCTGCATGCCGACCACGACGGCTTCCTGGCCGATATAGAGATGGCAGAAGCCGCCGATCGCGCCCATGCCATAGAGCTGGCCGGCCTTTTCCTCGAAGCGGCGGATCAGCAGCATGTCGCGTAGCGCGGCCAGTTCCTGCGCCTTGGTGAATTCCGGTGGCGATCCGTTTGCCTTCTCCAGCCCTGATTCCTTCGCGACGACGCTTTTCTTGGGTGCAGCCATGGCATTTCCGGGGGTGAGAAAGAAAGACGGGATCAGCCCTCTCTATCCCAACTCAAACCGCCGTGAAAGGATTGCGTGCGCTGGAGAAAATATTGCTATGCCGCACTGCAACGAGACACGACATTTTCGAAATCGATTTTGCGGTTTTTTGAAATTTGCAGAACCGGTGCCGGCAGCATCGGCCCGACGCCGGCGTTCGTCACATCGCTGCCAGACAGTCAGTTCGACTTGTTGATCCGGACGAGGTCGCGCGAATTGGCGTAGTCGAGCTGGAAGCGCGCGCGCTCGTCCAGCATGTCGGGGTCGACCCGGTCGGAGCGCAGCAGCGACACCCGCTGTTCGCCCTGCGCCCGCTCGCGCTTCAGCCGCGCCAGCTCGGAAGTGAGGGCGATGATTTCCTGATCCAGCTCCTGGCGCGCGTTCAGTCCGTATTTGCCGGTATAGGCGTTGACGCCGAAATAGCCAACCATCAGCGCCGCCATCGTGTAGAGGGCGAGCCCGGTCAGAATGGATTTCAATCGGGTGCGGGAGACCATGGCCCAAGATGCGATGGCCGGGTTAACGGATTCCTAAGGCGGCGGGCAGGAAGCCCGCCGGGTCATTGCGATGAATAGCGAAAAACACAAACGTCATACCCCGCGAAGGCGGGGTATCCAGTACGCTGCAGCCTATCGGTCATTGATGTCTCTGGAATACTGGATCGCCCGCCTTCGCGGGCGATGACAGTTGAGAGACGTATTTATCTATTATGCTTCTCGATGAATGCAGCAAACGCGTCGACATATTGCTGCAGCACCTTCTGCACCGCTTCCCTCACGAGCTCGCCCTTGTCGTTAAAGGCATCGCCGACGCCGTTTAGGTAGACCTCGGGCTGGCCCAGGATCGGGCCGGAGATGCCGGGCAGGATGTTCTGCAGATGCTTGACCGCGCTGACGCCGCCGAGCGCGCCGGGCGAGTTTCCGACGATGCCGACCGGCTTGCCGAGGAACGAGCTCTTGCCGTAGGGGCGCGAGGCAACGTCGATGGCGTTCTTGAGCACACCCGGGATCGAGCGATTGTATTCCGGCGTCACGAACAGCACGCCATTCGACTTCTGCAGCTTGTCGCGCAAGGCCAGCCAGTCGGCTGGGGGCGCGGCTTCGAGGTCCTGGTTGAAGAAGGAAATGTTCTCCAGCGTGGTCACGTCGAGCTTGAGCGAAGGCGGCGCCAGCCTGGCGAGCGCATTGGCGATCTTGAGTGAAAAGCTCTCCTTACGAAGGCTGCCGACGATCGTGACGATAGTGTAGGTGGCCATTTGAATTTCCCCATTGCAGCGACAAGCGCCTGCCCTCCCTTAGCCAGATCGCCAAATAGATGCAAGTGCATGAAAGGCGCGAGCCGGCGCCTTTAGATCCAAATTCCGCCGATCCCCCGTCCGCGATCTGCTGAATGACTAACGACCGCGGGCCGCGCTGTGGTCGCATGAAGCCCAGCCCGGCCCAACGCATCACAGCTTAAGATAGCGTGATGCTTCCCCGCGTATCCCTGGTGACAATGCAGGATTCCACTTGTTCCGCGTTGTGGAACCAGTCCTTCTACGTCTTAGAGCGTACAGACGAAATGCAACAGTGGGTTTAGTCTTGGGCTCTCTACGGAAGGGGCTCACATGCGACAACGATTATCAGCGGAGACGCCAAAGGCTCGGTTTGACGTTGCAAAGGCCTATTTCGAATTGCAGCGGATCAGACGCGCTGTCGAACGCGAGGAAGCTAACGTGCATCCCACGCGCGTGCTTTACCAAAAAAGAAAACCAAAGAACGCCGGATCGAAATCGCACCGATAATTCAACATTCACTTCATGTCAGTGTGATTCTTAGCGTTCGAAATTCTTCCATGACGTAGAACAGGCCGCCCCTTCGGACGGCCTGCTCTATTTTGATGGTCAAGGAAACTCTCCCGCATCAGCCCTTGCTGGGATTGATCAGGAATTTCTCGCCGGTCGAGCGCTTGTTATAGACCGCGATATTGTCGAGCTGCAGCGTCTCCTGCAACGACACGACCTTGGTGTAGTGACTGGCGAACGTGGTCTTGAGTTCGGACGCGACGCGGTGGCGCAGGCGGCCGATTTCGGCCGGACCGATCTTCTGCAGGAACGGCGTCAGAAGCCAGCCGCCGACGCCCCAGGTCAGGCCGAACGCCCGGCTCAGTTCGGTCGGGCGGTTGTCGAGGCTGCCGTAAATGTAGACCTGCTTGTATACGTTGGAGCCGTAGCGGCTGTATTCCTTGGCGGTCTTGTTGGCCGCCATCTCCATCGCGGTAAGGATCTGGCTGGCGAGCTTGCCGCCGCCGATGGCGTCGAAGGCGATGGTGGCACCGGTTTCCACCAGCGCGTTGGTGAGGTCATCCATAAAGCTCGGCGCGGTGGAATCGACGACGTATTTGGCGCCGATCTTGTGCAGGATGTCGGCCTGCTCCTTGCTGCGCACGATGTTGACGAGGCCGATGCCGTCCTTGATGCAGATCTTGTTGAGCATCTGGCCGAGGTTGGAGGCGGCGGCGGTATGCACCAGCGCCTTGTGATTTTCACGACGCATGGTTTCGGTCATGCCGAGCGCGGTCAAGGGATTGACGAACCATGACGCACCGTCGGCAGCCGTGGTGCCCTCGGGCAATTCCATTACGTCCCTCACCTTGATGGTGCGGTACTGCGTGTACATCGCGCCGCCGATCATCGAGACGGTCTTGCCCATCAGCGCCTTCGCCGTATCAGACGATCCGGTCCGGATCACGACGCCGGCGCCCTCGTTGCCGACCGGCATCGACTGATCGAGGCGCGCACCCATCATCCGCATGGCCGCATCCGGCATCTTCGCGGTGACCACCGGCGCCTCCGCGCTGCCCGACACCTTGGCGGTCGACATGTCGGCCGGGCCGATCAAAAGGCCGAGATCGGACGGGTTGATCGGCGACGCCTCAACCCGGACCACGACTTCGTCGTCGGCCGGTTCGGGCGTCGGGACGTCCACCAGCGACAATTCGAGTTCGCCGCTCTTCTTGAGCAGCGAACGCAGTTGCAGCCCGCTTTTGCCGTCGCTCATCGTGGGTCCCTCCCCTTGTGTTCGTCTTATCTGGATGCACCGGCGCGTTACGCCAAGGCCTTCAGCGCCGCCTTCCCTGCATATTTCGCCTGGCTCCCGAGCTGCTGCTCGATGCGCAGGAGCTGATTGTACTTGGCGGTGCGGTCGGAGCGGGCCAGAGATCCGGTCTTGATCTGCCCGCAATTGGTGGCGACCGCAAGATCGGCGATGGTGGAGTCTTCCGTCTCGCCGGAGCGGTGCGACATCACCGAGGTGTAGCCGTATTTGTGCGCGAGCTCGACGGCGGCGAGCGTCTCCGTCAGCGTGCCGATCTGGTTGACCTTGATCAGGATCGAATTGGCGCGGCCGTTCTTGATGCCGTCGGCAAGCCGGGTGACGTTGGTGACGAACAGGTCGTCGCCGACGAGCTGGCACTTCTTGCCGATCAGGTCGGTCAATTCCTTCCAGCCCTCCATGTCGTCTTCCGACATGCCGTCCTCGATGGTGACGATCGGATAGCGCGCGACGAGATCGGCGAGGTATTTTGCCTGCTCGGAGCGCGAGCGGGTCTTGTTCTCGCCGCCATAGACGTAAGCACCGTCCTTGAAGAACTCGGTCGCCGCGCAGTCGAGGCCGAGCATCACGTCGCTGCCGGCCTTATAGCCGGCCTTGCCGATCGCGCTCATGACGAACTCGAGCGCGGCATCCGCCGACGGCAGGTTCGGCGCAAAGCCGCCCTCGTCGCCGACGTTCGTATTGTGGCCCGCCTTCTTCAATTCGCTCCGCAGCGTGTGGAAGATTTCCGAGCCGCAGCGCAGCGCCTCGGCGAAGCTTGCCGCGCCCACCGGCAGGATCATGAATTCCTGGAAGTCGATCGGGTTGTCGGCATGCACGCCGCCATTGATGATGTTCATCATCGGCACCGGCAGCGTTCGCGCCGAGGTGCCGCCGACATAGCGATAGAGCGGCATGTCGAAGGATTCCGCCGCGGCCTTGGCGCAGGCCAGCGAGACGCCGAGGATGGCGTTGGCCCCTAACCGGCTCTTGTTCGGCGTGCCGTCGAGATCGATCATGATCTGGTCGAGATGGACCTGGTCCTCGACCGCATGATCGTTCAAGGCTTCGAAGATTTCGCCATTGACGGCCTCGACCGCCTTCTGCACGCCCTTGCCGAGATAGCGCTTCTTGTCGCCGTCCCGGAGTTCGACCGCCTCATGCGCGCCGGTGGAGGCGCCGGACGGGACGGCGGCACGGCCGATCGAACCGTCTTCCAGCACCACATCGACTTCGACGGTGGGATTGCCCCGGCTATCGAGAATTTCGCGGCCAATGATGTCGACGATGGCGGTCATGTCTTAACTTTCCTGGATGGTGGGGTCAGGTTTCGGAGGCGTCTTACACGGCAAGCAAGCAAATGTGAACGCTTGGAGGGCGGCCTTTTCCGCCACGTGGGACTAGGTCGGGATAGACTTGGTTCAAGAGTGATATCGGCATCCGAACCTTCACGTTCACAAGCCGGGGTAACGCAATGAATCGCCGTCAGTTTCTCAGGAACTCTGCCGCCGGAATCCTCGCCGCGCCCGTGCTGCTGCGAAACGCCGCCGCGCAAGAGGGCCCGTTCCGGGTCAAATATTTTCCGATCGAGGCCGGTGTAGGCTTGCATGACGTCACACCCGCTCGCGATGGCGCGATCTGGTTCACCGGTCAGCGCAGCGGAACGCTGGGGCAATTAGACCCGCGGGACGGCACGTTCAAGCTGATCAATCTCGGCAAGGGCGCGGCGCCTCACGGCGTCGTCATCGGCCCCGACGGCGCGCCGTGGGTGACCGAGGGCGGACAGAACGCGATCGCGCGCGTCGACCCCGGCGATCACAAGGTGACACTGTTCCGCCTGCCCGAAAAAGAGGCGTACGCCAACCTCAACACCGGCGTGTTCGACAAGAGCGGCATCTACTGGTTCACCGGCCAGTCCGGCATCTATGGCCGGCTCGATCCGAAATCGGGCGACATGAAGGTGTTCAAGGCGCCGCGCGGCGTCGGCCCCTACGGGATCACGGCCACCCCGAAGGGCGAGGTCTGGTATGCCTCGCTCGCCGGCAATCACATTGCCAAGATCGATCTGTCGAGCGGCCAGGCGACGGCGGTCGACCCGTCGACGCCGAAGCAGGGCGCACGGCGGGTATGGTCGGACTCGAAGAGCCGGATCTGGGTCAGCGAATGGAACAGCGGCCAGGTGTCGGTGCACGACCCCGCCGCCGACGGCTCCTGGAAGGCGTGGAAGCTGCCCGGGACCAATCCGCGCGCCTACGCGGTCTATGTCGACGACAAGGATAAGGTCTGGCTCTCTGATTTCGGCGGCAACGCCATCGTGCGTTTCGATCCCGTCACCGAACAATTCAACGCGTTTCCGAGCGACAAATCGGGCGCGAATGTGCGTCAGCTCGACGGCCGGCCCGGCGAAACCTGGGGCGCCGAATCCGGCAATGACCGCCTGGTCGTGATACAGACGGCTGCGTGAGGTTCTTCGCTGTCCTCCTGCTGTCGTTTTTCCTGCCTGCTGCCGCCTTCGCGGAAGAAGGCGGCCCGCGGGCGTTCACGCCGTGCCGCGCCTGCCACAGCCTCGATCCCGCCGAGCGCGGCCTGCCCGGCCCCAATCTGTCGGGGCTGATCGGCCGCACGGTGGCCGGGGATCCCGCGTTCGATTATTCGCCGGCGCTGCGCAAGGCGCACGACGATGGGCTGCGCTGGGACGAAAAGCGCCTCGATACTTTTCTGACCGATCCCGCCGCGATGTTTCCGGGATTATGGATGTCGATGCCCGGGATTGAGGACGCCGCCGAGCGGCAGGCATTGGTGAAGCTTCTCGCCGCCCCGTTTCCCGGACGCGGCGCAGCATACCAGTGATGCGCCGCAGAGCCGGGATCCATCGGGTGGGTCCCGGCATCAGCTCCCAGTTGACGAGCGCAGCCCGTTGCGGCCATGTCGGCGCGCAAAGGACGATCATGATGGCCAAGAAATCGCAGAAATCATTGCCGCAATCATTGCAGCTCGGCCGGGCCGTCGACTGGCCCGACAGCCCCGAAAAGGCAAAACTCGACGGCGTGCCCAACCCGCAAGCCGGCACCAATTATCTGGTCCGCTTCACCGCCCCGGAATTCACTTCGATCTGCCCGGTGACGGGACAGCCGGATTTCGCGCATCTGGTGATCGACTACGTGCCGGACCAACGGCTGCTGGAATCCAAATCGCTCAAACTCTTCGTGGCGAGCTTCCGCAACCACGGCGCCTTCCATGAGGATTGCACGGTCATGATCGGCAAGCGCATCGCTACCGAGATCAAGCCGAAATGGCTGCGCATCGGCGGCTACTGGTATCCGCGGGGCGGCATCCCGATCGATGTGTTCTGGCAGACCGGCAAGCTGCCGAAGGACGTGTGGGTGCCGGACCAGGGCGTCGCGCCGTACCGCGGACGGGGATGATCCCGGCCGTCAACTATTGTTTCTTTGCTGGCGCGCCCGGAAGCACGGCCGCCACACCTTCCGGATTGATGTTGAAGGCCAGGAATATCAACGGCTCGTTGCCTGGGTTTCCCCATTGGTGCACGAGGCCATAGGGTTCATAGATCAAGGAGCCCGGTCCCCTGGCTTCTGTCTCACCGTCGACCGTGTTGGCCCCGGTACCCGCGATGATGAAGTATAGTGCCGCGCCGGACCGGTGGTGTGGCGGGTTGGAAGGCATCCCCGCCGGGAACGTGACTCGCGTGAGATTGAGATCATAACTGCCTGGCTTCAGATTGGGGATCGGATCCGCTGTGCGATATAATTCTCTCACGGCAGGAGGTGCCTTTTCGGCAGGCCGATCCAGGTCATCGGCAGGAGCAAGCAAGAAGTGGAGGAAAGTAGACGGCCCGTTGGCACCTGCCCTTAGCGCCGCGGTCTTTCCGCGGGCGATGAACAGCCCCTCTCCTGCGTTGAGCCTTCTAGCACCGCCATCGAGCGCGACTTGGGTCGTACCTGACATCTGGTAGAGGATGCCGTTGGCCGCCGAGATGCCGCTCATCTGGTCGGGGTGAAGGGTGACGCTCACCGCTTTGAAATAAAGCGGTACGTCGGTGACGGTCGCCAGTTTGGTTGCGGCGACCACTGTTCGTGTAGTTGCCGGTGGAGCGGGCGTGGTTTGCGCGGTCCCGGAGGCGGGAAGCGCGATCGCGCCGAGCAGCAATAGTCCCGTTCTCCTGAACTGCATGACTGCCTCCCAGGTTCAGCGGATCATCAAAGCACCATACGCCCTTCCAGCTCCTCCTGGAACGGCTGGCCGCTTCGAATGCAAGAGCATGATCCGGATCCGGAGAGCCGCGTCAGCGCACAGAGGGTACCGGTGCTCCAAAAATCATGCTTATTCTATAGCACCGATGCCGACGGCAAGGGCCGTGCGAAACTGAGCTCGTGGCCGTCAGGGTCAACCAGGTGGAAGTACCGCTCACCCCATTCGGCATCTCGCGGCACCGTCGTTGGCTCGAAACCTGCCGCGAGCGCACGGTGGTAAAGTGCGTCAACATCGGCGACGTAGAAGATCACCCGTCCCCACCAAGACCAGCGCCGCTCGGCCGGCTGGGCGATCAGGTTGAGATAGCCCGCTCCGGCGCGAAAGCTGGTGAATGACGCCGCTTCGCCGCCATGCAGAACCTCAAAGCCGAGCGCGCGGTAGAACCGGACCGCTCGCGGCATGTCGTGGGTGCCCAGTGTGATCGCGCTGATCCCCTCGATCATGGCCAAACTCTCCCGAAGCCCCCAGTTTGGAAGTTTGAATCACAGGCGTGCAGCCAAATACAACCCTCTTGGCCCGAGCCCCGGCACCGGTTGCTTTGGGGGCAAAGCGGACATCAGACGGACGGGCAAAGCCCACAGACTCGGTCGAGAATGACCCAAGGACTAAACCGCTCGCGCGGCAAGGCGCCGGGGTATGAGTACAAAACTAATAGGCGTTGAGCAGATCGACTTTGGCGTTGGTGAGGGTGAGGCGCGCCAGCATTGATGTAAACCTAGCGGCCTATCGTCAGCAAACATATGACGATGCCCCACAGCGCAACCAAGCATCCAAATACAATATGGCCTGAGGCGCGAATTTCCCGATTTTCGCTCCGTCGGTATTTCATCGAGATAATGTACCACAAGAAGCGATTCTCATCCCGAATAGAATTTATTCCGGTAAAGTCTCGCTTGGTCGGGAGCCTGAACAATTTCGGACTGCCGAGCGCAAGCCACTGGGACGGGTCGTAACGTTTCAAATTATTGAACAAACTGTGATGGGCAAAAAGAGAAATGGCTACAACAAGGAATAGCATCCCATAGAGGATAGACTTCAAGTGAGCGCCTAGGAACGTAACCATATTGCCGTTCATTTGGGCCTTTAGTCAGCAGTTCGATCGGATCGCCACGCTCCATTCCAGCAATGGCGCGCTCATACAACCTAGAGTCCCAGTGTCAACGAAAAGCAAAAATAGAAGTCGATTTGTGCTCGTTTAACGCATATTCCAGCGGCGCAGGCTACGTCACGGCTGCATCCGTCGGCCGCGTCTGGCGCAGCAGTTTGGCGCAGACAAAGCCGAGCACGATCATCACCGTCCCCGCGGTGAGCAGCGTCGGCACCTTGCCGGCGTGCTCGATGCCGGCACCATAGGCGATCGGCCCGACGGTCTGGCCCATGAAGAAGAAGAACGCGTGCAGCGACAGCGCGGTGGCGCGCGCTTCCGCCGAGAGTTCGCTGGCGAAAACCTGCAGGCTGCCGTGGATCATGTAAAAGCCCCAGCCCATGAAGACAAGGCCGAGCAGTTGCAATCGCCATTCGGGTCCCAGCGCAACCGCCATGAGCTGCACGCCGACCAGCGCCGCGCCGCCGATGATCATGCCGTTGACGCCGATAACAGGCAGCAGCCGCGACACCGTCATGGTGTAGAACAGCCCGCCGATGGCAAAACCCGCGATGACGATACCCGCGATCGACAGCGAGGTCTGCCCAAGGTCGAACAGGAACGAGGCGATGAACGGAAACAGGCCGAGCACGCAGCAGCCTTCGATGAACACGGCCGAATAGCAGATATATGCGTTCCGGTTGGTGAAGATGGTGCGATAGCCCTGCCTGAGGGCCGACAGGCTGGTGCGCGGCGGATGGGTCAGCGCGGCGCCGCGAAACCCGATTGCGACCACGATCGAAGCGATGACGACAATCACGCCGAGGAAGGCCAGCACGCCGCGCCAGCCGAGGAAATCGCCGATCAGGCCGGATACCGTCGCGCCCAGGAGATTGCCGGTCATGGCGCCGGCCAGCGTGCGCCCGATCGCGATCTGGCGCTTCTCGGGGCCAACCAGATCGCTGGTCAGCCCGAGCGAAATCGGAAACACGCCGCCCGATCCGATGCCTGCCAGGATGCGACTCACATACAAAAGCGGAATCGACGTCGCCATCGCTCCGAGAATGTTGGCGAAGCCAAGCAGCGCCAGCGCGACGATCATCAGCCGCGCCTTGCCGAAGATGTCGGCGAAGGCCCCGAGCACCGGCTGGATGATGGCAAAGGTGAAGGC
The DNA here is from genome assembly GCF_029714305.1 of Bradyrhizobium sp. CB3481. Taxonomy (NCBI): domain Bacteria; kingdom Pseudomonadati; phylum Pseudomonadota; class Alphaproteobacteria; order Hyphomicrobiales; family Nitrobacteraceae; genus Bradyrhizobium; species Bradyrhizobium sp. CB3481. The sequence goes on along the minus strand of NZ_CP121647.1, from coordinate 3,976,023 downwards.
GAAGGCGGCGGCGAAGCTGGCGGCGGTCGCAATGCTGACCGAAAACTCCTCCGCCACATGCGGCAGCACCGGATCGAGCGCGCGGGCGGACAGCGCGGCGGAGAAGGTCGCAAGCGCAATGATATTGAGCGCCGGCGGCAAACCGCTGGCGGCACTCACTGCAACACCGTCATTGGCGCGCGCCGCGCTTGGAGAGCGCGTCGAACTCCATCAGCGTTTTCACCAGCGCTTCGAACTCGCGCAGCGGCACCATGTTGGGGCCGTCCGAAGGCGCGCGGTCGGGATCGGGGTGGGTCTCGATGAACACGCCGGCCACGCCGACGGCGACCGCCGCCCGCGCCAGCACCGGGACGAATTCGCGCTGGCCGCCGGATGAGGAGCCCTTCCCGCCCGGCTGCTGCACCGAATGGGTGGCATCGAAGATCACGGGCGCGCCCGTCGTCTGAGCCATGATCGGCAGCGCGCGCATATCGGACACCAGCGTGTTGTAGCCGAATGAAGCGCCGCGCTCGGTCACCAGCACATTCGGGTTGCCGCCGCCGGTGATCTTGGCGACGACGTTGGTCATCTCCCACGGCGCGAGGAACTGGCCTTTCTTGACGTTGACGGCCTTGCCCGTCGCCGCTGCCGCCAGCAACAGATCAGTCTGCCGGCACAGGAACGCGGGTATCTGCAACACGTCCACCGCCTGCGCGGCCTCGGCGCATTGCGCCGGCTCGTGCACGTCGGTGAGCACGGGAAGGCCAAGCGAAGAACGGATCTCCGCGAAAACCGGCAGCGCCTGCTCCAGGCCGACACCACGCGCCGCCGAGCCTGAGGTGCGGTTGGCCTTGTCGAACGAGGTCTTGAAGACGAGGCCGATGCCGAGCCGCGTCGCGATCTCCTTCAGGGCACTAGCCACTTCAAGCGCGTGCGCCCGGCTTTCGAGCTGGCAGGGGCCGGCAATGATCGAAATCGGCAGTTCGTTGCCGAATTTGACGGGGCCGACCGAGACAACCGCGGCTGCTTTGAGATTCGCGTTCAACGGATTTTCCTTCATATCTGGCGCGGACCATGCCGGTCCGTGCCGAAAGGATCAACCCCGTTTAATCCCTGAATGTCAGGGTTGCGCGCGCGGCTATTTCACCGCCGAAAACGCCGTCGGCACCAGAAGCTGGCTGACGATGTTGTCGATGATCTGGCCGTCCTCCTCACTCTTGGCGCGGCCGGCGATCCAGTCGGGATCGGACTGGAAGGCGGTCCATTTCCTCTCGCGGTCGGCGAGCGAGTCCCAGGCGACGAAATAGGTGAGTTCCTGGTTGGAGGTGCCGATCAGCGTGGTGTAGAAGCCGGCCTGCTTGATGCCGTGCTTGTCCCACAATTTCAGCGTCAGCGTATCGAACCGCTTCATCAGCGCCGGCAGGCGGCCCGGCACGCAGCGATAGACGCGCATTTCCATGATCATCGGCTTTGCTCCTAAGGATTGTTGTTCTTGCGGTAGCAGGTTGTCGCAACAATCGACGCATTCGTCAAAGGTGGGACCGTTTTCATCCTGCCCTGGAGGGGGAGGATCGGTTCGCATGCAATGCGAACCGAGGTGGGGTGACGGTCTTTCCACTCGCACACTGTTGGACGTGGAGAGACCGTCACCCCGCCCCGTCTCGCATTTCGCTGCGCTACATGCGAGCCGACCCGCCCCCTCAAGGGGCGGGTGAAGAAAAGTCCATCACCGGGCCCGTAACTACACCAACCGGCTCTGTTTTGCCGCCGCCTGAATGAACGATGCAAACAGCGGATGCGGCTCGAACGGACGCGATTTCAGCTCGGGGTGGAATTGCACGCCGATGAACCAGGGATGGTCCTCGTATTCGACGATCTCCGGCAGCACGCCGTCGGGCGACAGGCCGGAGAAACGCAGGCCGTGCTGCTCAAGCCGATCCTTGTAGGCCGTGTTGACCTCGTAGCGATGGCGGTGGCGCTCGGAAATCTCCAGCGCGCCGCCATAGACTTCCGAGACGCGGCTGCCACGCTTCAGTGTCGCCGGATACGCGCCGAGCCGCATCGTGCCGCCGAGATCGCCCGACTGCGAGCGCTTCTCCAATTCGTTACCGCGCAGCCATTCTGTCATCAGGCCGACCAGCGGCTCTTTCGTCGGGCCGAACTCAGTCGAGTTCGCGTCCTCGATGCCGACCAGATTGCGCGCCGCTTCGATAACCGCCATCTGCATGCCGAAGCAGATGCCGAAATACGGCACGTCGCGCTCGCGCGCGAACTGCGCCGCGCGGATCTTGCCTTCGGCGCCGCGCTGGCCGAAGCCGCCGGGCACCAGAATGCCGTTGACGTGTTCGAGGAACGGCGCCGGGTCCTCGTTCTCGAACACCTCGCTCTCGATCCAGTCGAGATTGACCTTCACCTTGTTGGCGATGCCGCCATGGGAGAGCGCCTCGATCAGCGATTTGTAGGCGTCCTTCATGCCGGTGTATTTGCCAACGATGGCAATGGTCACCGCGCCTTCCGGGTTGCGCACGCGCTCGTTGATGACGTTCCAGCTCTGCAGCGCCGGCGGAATTTTCGGGCTGATGCCGAATGCGGCCAGCACTTCATCGTCGAGGCCGGCGGCGTGATAGGCTTCGGGCACCGCATAGATGTTGTCTACGTCGCGCGCCTCGATCACGGCGCTTTCGCGCACGTTACAGAACAGGCCGAGCTTGCGGCGCTCTTCCTTCGGGATTTCGCGGTCGGTGCGGCAGAGCAGGATGTCCGGCTGGATGCCGATCGAGCGCAGCTCCTTCACCGAGTGCTGCGTCGGTTTCGTCTTCAGTTCGCCGGCGCTCGGAATGTAGGGCAGCAGCGTCAGGTGAATATACACCGCGTGGTCGCGCGGCAGCTCGTTCTTGAGCTGACGGATCGCCTCGAAGAACGGCAGGCCCTCGATATCACCGACGGTGCCGCCGATCTCAACCAGCACGAAATCAAATTCGTCGTTGCCGGAGAGAACGAATTCCTTGATCGCATTGGTGACGTGCGGAACGACCTGGATGGTCGCGCCGAGATAATCGCCGCGGCGCTCCTTGCTGATGATGTCCTGGTAGATGCGCCCCGTCGTGATGTTGTCCGCCTTGGTAGCCGGACGTCCGGTGAAGCGCTCGTAATGGCCGAGATCGAGATCGGTCTCGGCGCCGTCGTCGGTCACGAACACTTCGCCATGCTGATACGGCGACATCGTTCCGGGATCGAGGTTGAGATAGGGGTCGAGCTTGCGGAGGCGGACCTTGTACCCGCGGGCCTGCAGCAGGGCACCGAGTGCCGCTGAAGCCAGACCTTTTCCGAGCGAAGAAACCACGCCGCCGGTGATGAATATGTACCGCGCCATGGGACCCTACCTTTAAGGCCACAGACCCGATTCGCCAAAACGAATCGCATGCGCGGGCAAACTATTCGCCGGCCTGTGGGTGACGTTAAAATTGAAACGATTTCAGATACTTGATGGGAGGTTCTGATGCAGGACGGTAGAGCCCGTCCTGCATAGCCACCCTGCTTTATTGCGAACGCGGTGCCTGCGGGCCCGACGGGGCCTGCTGTTCATCCACTTTCTTGAGCGTGTCGAGCACGCCGCCGGAGGTCGGCGGAGCCACCGGCGTTGCGCCGCCCGGCTGCGACTGCGTCGCCGGCGCGCCGAGGATCGAGGCCGGCTTGCGATCGATGCCCGCCATCCAGGCCAATGCCATGCTGGTCAGGAAGAAAAGCCCCGCCAGAATCGCCGTCGTCCGCGTCAGGAGGTTGGCAGTGCCGCGGCTCGACATGAAGCCGGCGCCGCCGCCCATGCCGAGGCCGCCGCCTTCGGATTTCTGCAGCAGCACGGCACCGATCAGCACGGTGACGATCATGAGGTGAACGACGATGATGACGGTCTGCATCTCAAAACCTTCCGTCACAAGCCAAGGGCGCCGGGCTTCGGCTGCAGCAAGGGCTTGCGGGTTTTCCTGAAGTTGCGCGGTGTTACACGATTGGACGGGGCATTGTCACCCCCAACCCGTCGCCAACAGCCGCTGTGGAGATAATTGCCGCAGGCGTGGTGGCAAGGCTCTGCACATCCCCTCGCCCTGCCCCGGCTCGGGACTTGTCGTCGCAGCAATTTCTCATATAATAGACGAATGGATACTTTAGTAGACGACCTGAGCACCCGCCTCGCCCACCGCCTCCGGCTGGAACGCGACAGCCGCGGCTGGTCGCTGGCCGACCTCGCCGAACGCTCCGGGGTTTCCAAGGCCACCATCAGCAAGATCGAGCGGGCTGAGGTCTCCCCGACCGCGGTGGTGCTGGTCCGGCTTGCCAGCGCCTTCGACCTCACCCTCGCCGGCTTGATGCTACGCGCCGAAGGCCAGGGCGATCGCCTGTCGCGCGCCGCCGACCAGGCCGTGTGGCGCGATCCCGAGACCGGCTACCTGCGCCGGCAGGTGTTCAACCGGCCGGATCATCCCATCGAGATCATCAAGGTCGAGATGCCGCCAAAGCAGCGCGTGACGCTGCCCGCCTCGTCCTACGCGCACATCCGGCAGGTGCTCTGGGTGCTGTCGGGCGCACTCGTGCTGACCGACGGCGGCGAGCGTCACGAGCTACGCGCCGGCGACTGTCTCGGCTTCGGTCCACCGGCCGAAGCTACCTTTGCCAATGAGAGCTCGGCGCCCTGCACCTATGTCGTGGCGCTGGTGCGGAGCTGATGCCGATGCTGGAGATCGTCAGCCGCAGCGACGCGACAGAGCCAGCCAGCACTGACGATCCGATTTCCGCCGGCCACAATGGCGGGCCGCCGCTCGAGGACGAGCACACGCCGGAATGGGGCCATGGCGGCATCGGCAATTACTTCTACTGGAAGGCGGCGCATCGGGCGGCCTGGAAAAACCCCTCGCCCGGCATCGTCGCGTTTCGCATCAAGAAGGCGGAGCGGCTGGGCCTGACTTACGAAGAATACACGCTGGAGATCCTCGAACGCGGCCGCCACCTGCAGGTCGAGGACGTCGAGCGCATCGCCGAGATCAAGCGGGCGCGCGCCGCCCGCGCCTGCAATCATCAAAGCTGAACGCGGAATTCGTCATCATGTCCGATATCAAGATCGAAGCCTTGAAGCCTTCGTACGAAGTATGCGCGGCGCTTGGTGAATTGCTGATCGAAACGGTGGCCAATGGCGGCTCGGTCAGCTTCATGCACCCGCTGTCACGGGAAGCCGCCGAGGCGTTCTGGTCGAATTCACTCATTGCAGCAGAGCGCGGCGAGCGGATCGTTCTTGGCGCCTTCGACGGCGACGAACTGATCGGCACCGTGACGCTGCTGCTCGATCTGCCGCCAAACCAGCCGCACCGCGCCGAGATCGCCAAGATGATGACGCGCGTCAGCCACCGCCACCGCGGCGTCGCCACCGCGTTGCTACGCGAGGCCGAACGCTTGGCGATCGCGCATCAACGCTGGCTCCTGGTGCTCGATACCGCCGAGGACGAAGGTGCGGCCGGCCTTTACGAGCGCGTCGGCTTCAAGCTGACCGGAATCATCCCGGATTACGCGTTCAAGCCCCATGGCGGGCTGACCGGCACGCTGATCTACTGGAAGCGATTGCAGGAAGGCGTGCTGGCCTGAGTTAACAGGCTTCCGCAATCGCCAGAAAATCCACAGCCTTCAGACTGGCGCCGCCGACCAGCGCGCCGTTGACGTCGGGGACTGCCATCAGCTCCGACGCGTTGGAAGGCTTGACCGAGCCGCCATAGAGGATGCGGATCTTGCCACCTTCAGCCTTAAACCGGCTGGTCAGAACCCCGCGGATAAAGCGATGAACCTGCTCGACATCTTTCGGTGTCGGGGTCAGCCCGGTGCCGATCGCCCAGACCGGCTCATAGGCCACCACCAGATTGGCCGAGGTCGCACCGTCCGGGAGCGAGCCCGCGAGCTGGGTGCCGCAGACGTCGAGCGTCTGGCCGGCGTCGCGCTGCTTCTGGGTCTCGCCGATGCAAACAATGGCCGTCAGCCCGGCGCGCCAGACGGCTTCCGCCTTCGCCCGGACCACCGCGTCGGTTTCGCCATGGTCGGCGCGGCGCTCCGAATGCCCGACAATAATGGCGCTGGCGCCGGCATCGGCCAGCATTTCCGCCGAGAGATCGCCGGTATGGGCGCCCGAGGCCTTGGCGTGGCAATCCTGCGCCCCCACAGTGAGCTTTGAGCCGAGCGCCTTGTCGGCGAAAGGAGCGATCAAGGTCGCCGGCGGGCAGACCAGGAGGTCGGCTTTGCCGGCCAGCGCGCCTGCGCCGGCGATCATGGCTTCGAATTCACTCAAGGAAGCTTTCAGGCCGTTCATTTTCCAGTTGCCGGCGATCAGCGGCCGGATGGCGTCGGTCATGTCGATTATCCCCGCAAAATCAGCGTTGCAGATGCGCTAGCAGAGGCGTGCGGCCAGTTCCAGATACCGGGGCGGCAATATCAGCGCCATTAACCGCTTCAATTGGTCCGTTGGGTCGAGGTTGCCGGGGGGCTTTTGCCACTTTATGATGCGTTTTCAACTCGGTGACGCCTTGTTGTGGATTCGGTCCTGAACCGAATTCCCGCGGGTACGACCCGGTTCCCCTCTCCTTAAAAAACAAGTTGGACCCATGCTTCGAGGAATGCGGAAAGCCTCATCAAACTGGCTCGGCAAGATTGTCATGGCCACCGTGATGGGCGTCTTGATTGTCAGTTTCGCAGTGTGGGGCATTGCCGACATCTTCAAGGGATTCGGCCAGTCGTCGCTCGCCAAGGTCGGCAAGATCGAGATTTCGACCGACCAATTCCGCCAGATCTACACGGAGAAGCTGCAGCAGCTCGGTCGCAGCTTTGGCCGTCCGCTGACCTCCGAACAGGCCCGCGCCTTCGGGCTCGACCGGCAGGTGCTGCGCCAGACCATTGCCGAAGCCGCGCTGGATGAGGAAGCCCGGCGCATGGGGCTCGCGCAGTCGCAGGAAGAGATCATGCGCCTGATCTACAACGATCCGAATTTCCAGGGGCTGGGCGGCAAGTTTGACCCGCAGCGCTTCCAGGCCACGATCCGGCAGTTCGGCTATACCGAGCAGCGTTATCTCAACGAGCAGCGGCGCGTCGGCTTGCGGCGCCAGATCGCCGGCACCGTCTCGGCCGGGCTGGAGCCGCCAAAAGTACTGGTCGACGCCCTGACGCGCTTCCAGAACGAGCAGCGCTCGATGGAGTACGTCAAGCTCGATGCCGCGCAGGCCGGCACCATCGACCCGCCCTCGCCCGAGGCGCTCGCCGCCTATTTCGAGGATCGCAAGACCCAGTTCCGCGCGCCCGAATACCGCAAGCTGTCGTTCGTCGTGATCAGCCCCGAAGAGCTCGGCAAATGGATCGAGGTCTCCGACGATGACGCGAAGAAAGTTTTCGAGCAGCGCCGCGACCGGTTCGGCACGCCGGAGAAGCGCGAAGTCTCGCAGATGTTCTTTCCGAACGAGAGCGAAGCGCAGGCCGCGCGTAGCCGCATTACGTCGGGAACGTCGTTCGACGACGTCGCCAAGGAGCGCAACCTCAACCTCGCCGATGTCGATCTTGGCCTGATCGCCAAGAACGCGATCATCGATCCGGCGATTGCCGATGCGGCGTTCTCGCTCCAGTCGGGCGAAGTCAGCCAGCCGGTGCAGGGCCGCTTCGGCATCGCCCTGGTCAAGGTCGGCAAGGTCGAGCCGGGCGTGACGCCGACCTTTGAAAGCGTCGCGGCGCAGATCAAGAAGGAAATCTCGACCGAACGCGCCCGCGCCAAGGTTAACGAGATCCAGAACAAGATGGAAGACGAGCGCAGCGGCGGCGCCAATCTGGTCGAGGCCGCGCAGAAGCTCGGCCTGACCCCGGTGACGATCGAAGCCGTCGACCGCTCCGGCCGCACGCCCGACGGCCAGCCGGTCGCCAACATTCCGCGCGGCCTCGACGTGGTTTCGCAGGCCTTCAACAGCGATATCGGGGTCGACAACGAGCCGATCCAGTTTGCCGGCGGCTATGCCTGGTACGACGTGCTCGGCATCACGCCCTCGCGCGAGCGGCCGCTCGACGAGGTCCGCGCCCAGGTCGAGGCGAAGTGGCGCGAAGACCAGATTTCGAACAAGCTGCGCACCAAGGCCACCGAGATGGTGCAGAAGGTCGAGCAAGGCAGCAGCCTTGCCACCGAAGCGGCCGCGCTCGGCGCCAAGGTCGAGACCGCGACCGGATTCCGCCGCGACGCCTCGCTTTCGGGCGTGCCGACGGCTGCCGTCACGGCGGCGTTCCGCACCCCGAAGGACGGCGTCGGCCAGACGCCGGGCACCGGCGGCAGCGAGTGGATCGTCTTCCGCGTCACCGACGTGACGGTGCCGCCGGTCGACACCGCCTCGGAGGAGTTCAAGCGGCTGAAGGACACGCTGCAGCGCAGCCTGAGCGACGAGCAGCTCGCGCAATATGTGGCGAAGATCGAGTCCGAGATCGGCACCTCGATCAACCAGGCCGCCTTCGCGCAGGTGACGGGCGCCAACAATTGAGCATAATGATACGCATCTCATGCCGAGGAGCGGCCGTTCGGCCGCCTCTCGAAGGATGATGCCGCGATTTTGAAAGCCAAGCGATGGACGACCTGAAATCTATCATCGGAAAAGTCGCCACCGGCGCGACGCTGTCGCGCGAAGAATCGGCCTCCGCCTTCGACGCCATGATGTCCGGCGAGGCGACGCCCTCGCAGATGGGCGGCCTGTTGATGGCGCTCCGCGTCCGCGGCGAGACCGTCGACGAGATCACCGGGGCGGTGTCGGCAATGCGCGGCAAGATGCTGCGGGTCAAGGCGCCTGACGATGCCGTCGACGTGGTCGGCACCGGCGGTGACGGCTCCGGATCGGTCAACGTCTCGACCTGCGCGGCCTTCATCGTGGCTGGTGCCGGTGTGCCCGTCGCCAAGCACGGCAACCGCGCGCTGTCCTCGCGCTCCGGCGCGGCCGACGTGCTGGCCTCGCTCGGCGTCAAGATCGATCTCACCCCCGACCAGGTCGGCCGCTGCGTGGCCGAGGCCGGCATCGGCTTCATGTTTGCGCCGGCGCATCACCCGGCGATGAAGAATGTCGGCCCGACCCGCGTCGAGCTCGCCACCCGCACCATCTTCAACCTGCTCGGCCCGCTCTCCAACCCCGCCGGCGTCAAGCGGCAGATGGTCGGCGTATTCTCAAGGCATTGGGTGCAGCCGCTGGCGCAGGTCCTGAAAAATCTCGGCTCCGAATCCGTCTGGGTCGTGCACGGCTCCGACGGGCTCGATGAGATCACCCTTACCGGCCCGAGCTTCGTCGCCAGCCTCGATGGCGGCAAGATCACCACGTTTGAGGTAAAGCCGGAGGACGCCGGCCTTGCCTGCTGCAATGTCGACGCGCTCCGGGGCGGCGATGCCGACGCCAACGCGCTGGCCCTGCAAAGCGTGCTCAACGGCCACCCGAGCCCCTACCGCGACGTCGCGCTGCTCAACGCCGCGGCGGCCCTGATCGTGGCCGGCCGCGCCAAGACCTTGACGGAAGGCGTTGCGATCGGCGCGAAGTCGCTCGACAGCGGCGCCGCCGCCGCGCGGCTGAAGCATTTGATCGCGGTCTCCCGCGGCTGATCCGAAAGGCGTCAGATGTCCGATATCCTGACCGAGATCGAGGCTTATAAGCGCGAGGAAATCGCGGCCGCCAAAAAGGCGCATCCGCTCTCCGCACTCGAAGCGCGGGCCAAGGCGGCGCCGCCGCCGCGCGGCTTCGTCCGCGCCATCAGGGAGAAGCTTGCCCGCGGCGATTACGCGCTGATTGCGGAGGTGAAGAAGGCCTCGCCGTCCAAGGGGCTGATCCGCGCCGATTTCGATCCGCCCCTTCTCGCCAAGGCCTATGAAGCCGGCGGCGCGGCGTGCCTGTCGGTCCTGACCGACGCGCCATCGTTCCAGGGCCATCTCGATTTCATGGTGGCGGCGCGCGCGGCCACCAATCTTCCGGTGCTGCGCAAGGATTTTCTGTTCGACACCTATCAGGTGGTGGAAGCCCGCGCCCATGGCGCGGACTGCATCCTGATCATCATGGCCGCGCTGGACGACGCCGCGGCCAAGGACATCGAGGACGCCGCGATTGCGCTCGGCATGGACGTGTTGATCGAAATCCACGACCGCGCCGAACTCGACCGCGCACTAAACCTTCGTTCGCCGATGATCGGCGTCAACAACCGCAATTTGCGCACCTTCGAGACCACGCTGGCGACCAGCGAGGCGCTGGCGCCGCTGATCCCGCGAGACCGCCTGATGGTTGGCGAAAGCGGCATCTTCACGCCCGACGATCTCGCCCGGCTCGAACGCGTCGGCATGTCGACCTTCCTGGTCGGCGAAAGTCTGATGCGGCAGGCAGACGTGACGGCGGCGACGCGCACGCTGCTGGCGCGCACCCCAGCGCCGCGCGCGACCGGAACCGGCTAGACGATGGCGCGAAAGGCTTCCAAAGGCGGCGGCGCCCTCACCCATATCGATTCATCCGGCGAAGCACGGATGGTCGACGTCTCGGAAAAGCCGGCAACCGAGCGCACCGCCGTCGCCGAGGGCCGCGTCGTCACGACCAAGGCGACGCTCGAGCTGATCTTGTCAGGCAACGCCAAGAAGGGCGACGTGCTGGGCACCGCACGCATCGCCGGCATCGTGGCGGCCAAGCGCACCTCCGAGCTGATCCCGCTGTGCCATCCGCTGGCGCTTTCCAAGGTGACCGTCGACATCACGCCCGACAAGAAGCTTCCCGGCTGCCTCGTCCGCGCAACCGTCAAGGTCACCGGGCCGACCGGCGTCGAGATGGAAGCGCTGACCGCAGTGTCGGTCGCGTGCCTGACGATCTACGACATGATCAAGGCGGTCGAGCGCGGCGTGCGCATCGAGGGCATTCACCTCGTCGAGAAGCTCGGCGGCAAATCCGGCCATTATCGCGCGAAGCCCTGAAGAGCTCACGCTGGCGTGACCGCTACACCGAGGAATGAGCCCACAATGGCGGGGTTGCTTCTTGCGAGAGCTTCACAAGGAGCATCCCGATGGCGATGTACAAGCTTCTTGGTACGGCGGCGGCGCTGGTGATGATCGCGACACCCGCCACGACACCCGCAATGGCACAGCAGGTTATGGGCGAACCCGGCTACTGCGCGTTCTTCTATCCCAACGCCAATTGCCAGAACAAAGGCCCGGGCAATCCCTATACCGGTGACGCCTGGCTTCGCCTCAACCAGAACAGGCCCGTGGCCGGCAGCCATCCAATCGACCGCTCTGCACGCAAGCGCGCACATCGATCCCCGACATCCATGCAGTGAGGGTATCTCGCCGGTTCCATTGCCAGGCGACAATCCGCGGTGGTTGCCGGAGGAGCCGCTCGCCACCGGGCTAACCTTTCATTAACCAGACTTCCTAACGTCAACTCCATTTCACCACGCTATCGAAGTCATGGGCCGGGTTGGGAGAACGCCGCTTCCGGCGGTTCAATTCCCGGCAGCGATCGCGTTCCATGGCTTTGACTGGCATCAGTTCATTGAGGATCGCGTCCGCCCTTCGCGGCGGCCCGATCCGCTGGTTGATCCTGGGTGGCACGTTCCTGATCGCGACCATCGCGATCGGTGCCACCATCATGGCCGGCAATTTCCGCGAACGCGCGCTGCGCAACAGCGAACGCGAGCTGGAAAACACCGTGCTGCTGCTCGCACGTCATTTCGACCAGCGGCTCGAAGATTTCCAGGTCGTCCAGAAGGACCTGATCGCGTTCATGCGGTCCAGCGGGATCGCCACGCCCGAGAACTACAAGCGGCGGATGTCGGCTCACGACATCCATCTGATGCTGAAATCCAAGCTCGACGCGCTGGCCTATGTCGGTGGCATCAACATCTTCGACGCCGACGGCAACTTGATCAATGCATCGGCTGCCTGGCCGGCGCCGCCGGTCAACTCGGCGGATCGCGCTTTCTTCCGGACCTTCAAGTCCAGCCCGCACTCGCCGGAAATGCTGGTCGAGCCAGTCTATAGCCGCATCACCGGCGCCTGGACCACGGTGATCGCCCGCAAGGTCACCGGCCCCAAGGGCGAATTCCTCGGCGCCATCGGCCGGGGCATCGAGCCCGCCAATTTCGAAAAATTCTTCGCCACCGTCGCGCTCGGCCCCGCCGCCACCATCGCCATGCATCACAGCGACGGCACGCTGCTGGCCCGCTACCCGCATGTCGCTGACCTGATCGGCAAGAATTTCAGGAACGGCCCCGCCGTCCAGCGGCAGATCTTCGAATTGCCCCGCAGCACCTCACGCCTCACCAGCCCAATCGACGGCGAGGACCGGCTGATCGCCTCGCGCATGCTGACGAATTTCCCGCTTCTGATCATCGCCTCGACCACGACCTCGGCCGCGTTGGCCGACTGGCGCGAGCAGATCGCAATTCTGGTCGCGGTGACCGGGCTTTCGGTGGTGGCGATTGCCGCCCTGCTGTTTCTCGTCGTCCGCAAGCTTTCGCATCAGCATCGCGCGTCGAAGCAGCGCCTGACCCTGGAAAAGCAGCGTCTCGATACTGCCGTCAACAACATGACGCAGGGCCTGCTGCTGTTCGATTCGAAGCAGCGGCTGATCATCTGCAACAAGCGCTATCTGGAAATGTACGGCCTGTCGGCCGACGTGGTGAAGCCGGGCTGCACCTTCCGCGAGGTGATCGCCCATCGCAAGGAGACCGGCTCCTTCGTCGGCGATATCGATCAATATCTCAACGAGGTGCTGCGCGACATTGCCCACCGCAACGTCATGGTGATCTCGACGCCGGACGGACGCTCGATCCAGATCGTCAACGAGCCGGTGGCGGACGGCGGGTGGTTGGCTACCCATGAAGACATCACCGAGCGCCGCCGCGCCGAGGAACGCATCACCCACCTCGCCCATTACGACGCGCTGACCGAACTGCCGAACCGCACGCTGTTCCATGAGCGGCTCAAGCGCGAATTGTCTCACCTCGCCCCCGGCCGGCAACTGGCCGTGCTCTACATCGACATCGACGAATTCAAGAGCGTCAACGATTCCCTCGGGCACATGATCGGCGACGAATTGCTGAAATCGGTTGCCGCCAGCCTCGCGGCTTGCGCACGCAAGAGCGATTTCGTGGCCCGGCTCGGCGGCGACGAGTTCGCCATCGTGCAGACCGGGATCGAGGACACCGACGATGTGATGATGCTGGTCAGCCGCATCTTCGAGGCGATCCGCTCGCCCTACCAGTGCCTCGGCCACCAGGTCACCACCGACGCCAGCATCGGTATCGCGCTGGCGCCGCAGGACGGCACCGACATCGACCAGATACTGAAGAACGCGGATCTGGCGATGTATGCCGCCAAGGCCGCCGGCCGCCGCACCTATCGCTTCTTCGAAGCCGACATGGAAGCCGAGGTCCGCGCCCGCCGCAGCCTGGAGATGGACCTGCGCCGGGCGCTCATCGACGGCGGTTTCGAGGTCTACTACCAGCCTTGCCTCGGCCTGCAGACCAACGCGATCACCGGCTGCGAGGCCCTGGTGCGCTGGCGCCATCCGCAGCGCGGCATGATTTCGCCCGCCGAATTCATTCCGCTCGCCGAGGATACCGGCCTGATCAACCAGCTCGGCGAATGGGTGCTGACCACGGCCTGCAAGGAAGCGGCGGGCTGGCCCGGCAATGTCCGCCTCGCGGTCAACGTCTCGCCGATCCAGTTCAGAAGCGGCACGCTGGCGCTGAAGGTGATGGCGGCGCTCGCCGAATCCGGCCTCGCCGCTGGCCGACTGGAGCTCGAGATCACCGAGGCCGTCCTGATCCGCGACGACGAAGCGGCGCTTGCGGTGCTGCACGACCTGCGCGCCATTGGCGTGCGCATCGCGCTCGACGATTTCGGCACCGGCTATTCCTCGCTGAGCTACCTGCAGCGCTTCCCGTTCGACAAGATCAAGATCGACCGCTGCTTCATATCTGATATCGCCGAGCCGGAGGGCTCGTCCTGCATCGTCCAGGCGGTGGTCAACATCGCCGCCGAACGCCACATGACGACGACAGCCGAAGGCGTCGAGACCGAGCAGCAGCGCGAATTGCTGCGCGAGCTCGGCTGCTCGGAAATGCAGGGCTACCTGTTCAGCCCGCCGAAGCCGGCGGCCGATATCCGGCCGATGCTGTCGAAGTATCTGCCGCACCCCGAAGCGGCCCCCACGGTCCGCCCACGCAAGCGGAAGAACGAGGCGCGCTCGGCTTAGCCGCTACGCTGTGTACAGCGGCTAGCTAAAGCCGCGCCTTCTGCGCAAGTGGAACGCGGAACGTCCTGAAGCCCGCAATGTCCGGAAACCACTCGGCGGCCTGCGGCGAGGCCAGCGTCAGCACGGCGGCCGGGACTTCGCCGCGGATCAGACGGTCGACCGCCCCTTGCTGGCCCTCGCTGAACTGGACCTCGGCAGCGCCTGCCGCCATGAAGGCGGCGCTGACACGGCCGCTCGATGCGGATTGCCTTTCCTCGATCGCGATGTTGCGGTTGTTGAGGTCGGACAGCGAATTGATTTCGGGACGCGCCAGAACGAGCGCCACCAGATTGTCGGCCTTCTCATCCGATGCGGCAGCCGCCTTGCCGGCATCCTTGGTCTCACTGGATGCCGTTTCCGGATTGCCCGGCTTCTCGGCTGGCGCCTGCCCTGTCCCGATCGCGGTGACGAGGTCGGCCATGCCGGTCGCTTCGACGACCTGCTGCTGGATGGTCCGCGCCGCCGCTGTGGGAGCCTCGCTGCCGGTGGCGGTCGCAGGCTTCGCCGGCGCGGCAATCTCCAGCGTGGCGGGCGGCGGCAGAACGACCTCGGGCGTTACGGTCTCTTTGGGAGCTTCCACGGATTGCGGCGGCGCAACGGCCGCCGTCTGGCTCGGCTCCGGCTTGCCGGTGCTTTCCGGCTTACTGTCCTGAGCCACACTTCGGGAGATCGGCTTTGCTGCGGCTGCTGCGGCAGCCTGAACATCCTTGCGGCCGGCCGCGGCATTGGGAGTTGCGGCCTTCCTGGTATTCGACGTCCCGGTTTTCGATGCGGCAACGGGCGCGCGCGGCGGCGTGGCACGAGAACTACGCGCCGGCTGTCTTGCGGCCCGTGCGGGACCGGCTTGCGCGGGTCTTTCGATTTCCGGAGCCGCGACGTTTGTCTCGTGGTGCTCGCGGTATCGGCGGGACAAGGCCTCGGCCGACCATGCCATGTAGGATTGGCACGCGCTGTTGCATGGCTGCCCATCGATATAGACGATGCCGGGCGAATCCAGCGGGTTGGCTTGCAGGACGCCGGTCGAACCGAGGGACAGGATCAGGATGAGCAAAATCCGTTTCTTCGACATGGCAACTCCGTTTGAAACACACAATCGAGCGGGAACCGGCGCGATGAAAATCACGCCGTGCGAAGTACGGCCGGATCGAAGAGGAGGTTTCAAACGAGATGAGGTTTTTCGGACCGCCGCGCGCGTCTTGACGACAGCATCAGGGCGAGAACCAGAGCACATGATTACGGCGGCGATCACTGCGTCGATCCCGCTATTGCTGATCGCTCGCTAAGCGGTCCGCTCATCCGCGTGCAGATCGAAACTTGAGCTAGCGCGGACTGCTTCCGGTCTCGGAACCGCGGCCGGCACCCGCACCTGTCGTGGTCTGGCTGTTGTGACCGGGTTGCCCTGGCGCGCGGGCGGCAGCCCCTGGCTTCTCCTGCTCTCCCACAAATCCGGACTCCCCGGAGTCGCGGGTCTTGATGCCCTTGTCCGCTTCCTCCTGCATCTGCTTGTTGGATTGCATCTGCTGCTGGCCAGGCGCTGTCGATTGCTGAGCCAGTGCTGGCATAGCGCTAGCGGTTCCGAAAGCGATCATGATGGCGAGAATTGAGGTTCGCATGCGCTATCCTCCCTGGTTGCCTCACGCACAACGCGCGAGCGAGCGATGGTTTCCTGGGAGAATTGTGAAGAAGAAAAGCGCGCCGGAACCGCGCCGCAGCTCAGAAATGCAGCCCCATTCTACTGTGCATGGGGTTGTTTTCGCGATTTTGCATCCGCGCCCCGCGGCTCGGCTGCCGTCAGTTCGGCACTGCGCGCTTGGCCATCGCCGGGCCGTTCGCGTTCACGGTGACCCCGCGCAGCAGGTTGAAGGCCGCGATCAGCGCCTTGTCGTCCTTTTCGTTCGGCGGAACATAGGCCTGCGAGCCGGTCTGCTCGGTGCCTTCGGCGGCGAGATGGCCGCGCATCGAGGCTTCGCCCTTCAGATCGGCGCGGCCCTTGAATTCGTCGGGCACGTCCTGCAGCACCTCGACGTCGGGCGCGATGCCCTGGGCCTGGATCGAGCGGCCCGACGGCGTGAAGTAGCGCGCGGTGGTCAGCGCCAGCGCGCCGTTGCCCTGCCCGAGCGGAATGATGGTTTGCACCGAGCCCTTGCCGAAGGTGCGCGTGCCGATCAGGGTGGCGCGCTTGTGGTCGCGCAGCGCACCGGCGACGATCTCGGAAGCCGAGGCCGAGCCGCCATTGATCAGCACGACGAGCGGCTTGCCCTTGGTGATATCGCCGCCGCGCGCAGTGAAGCGCTGGGTTTCCTCCGAGGTACGGCCGCGGGTCGAGACCACCTCGCCGCGGTTCATGAAGGCGCTCGACACCGACACCGCCTGATCAAGCAATCCGCCGGGATTGTTGCGGAGGTCGATGACATAGCCGGCCAGCTTGTCCGCCGGGATATCCCTTGTGATGTTGGCCAGCGCCTTCTTCAGGCCGTCGGTGGTCTGCTCGTTGAAACGGGTGATCCTGATGTAGCCGATATCGCCGCCGTCGGTGCGGAACTTGACCGGCCGCACCCGGATGATCTCGCGCACGATGGCAACCTCGATCGGCGCGGCGGCGCCCTTGCGCAGGACCTTCAGCCGGATCTTGCTGTTGGCGGGGCCCTTCATCCGGCTCACCGCCTGTTCGAGGCTCATGCCCTGGATCGCCTCGTCGTCGATCTGGGTGATCACGTCACCCGACAGCACGCCGGCCTTGGCCGCCGGCGTATCGTCGATCGGCGTCACCACCTTGACGAGGCCGTCTTCCATCGTGACCTCGATGCCGAGCCCGCCGAACTCGCCATGGGTGGTCTCCTGCATGTCGCTCCAGCCCTTCTCATTCATGTAGCGCGAATGAGGATCGAGCGCGGAGATCATGCCGTTGATGGCGCCCTCCATCAGCTTGGAATCGTCGGGCTTCTCGACATAACTGGTCTTGATCCGCTCGAACACGCTGCCGAACAGGTTGAGCTGGTTGTAGGTGTCGGAACGGGCTGCGGCCTTTGCCGCCGCCACCAGGTTGGCGCCTTGCGGTCCGGCCACGACCAGGGTCAGACACGCACCCGTCACCGTGCCGAGAAGAAAGGCGAAATTCCTGCGCATGTGGGGGCGTCCCTTCCCTAACGGACGCCCACGATCCCGGTGAATCGGCGCCCCTGTCCCGGCACCGCCAACTCACAATGGCTTTTTGGTCGGATCAAGGCACGCACGGCCGGGGCAGTACGGGTTTTTCAGGAGGCGTTTCCGGCTTCCTGCAGCCCTTTTTGCCACGTCGACGGGCTGGTTCCGAAGCCGCGCTTGGCGCGGGTGCCCAGCCAGTAGCCGAATTGCGGCGGAACGTTGCGGAATGGGCCGTCGACGCCGAGTTTCAGCGCCGCGTCCATCGGCCAGTTGGGATTGTTGAGGATTTCCCGCCCGACCGCGATCAGATCGGCCTGCCCGTCCCGCAGGATCTGCTCGGCCTGGTCGCCATGGATGATAAGGCCGACCGCCATGGTCATGATGTCGGCCTGGCGCCGGACCTGGTCCGACAGCGGTACCTGGTAGCTGTATTTGATTTCCTTGCCGAGGATCGGCGCCGTTTCGGTGATGCCGCCGGAGGAGCAGTCGATTGCATCGACGCCCTTCGCCTTGAGAATTTTTGCCAGCCGCACGCTCTGTTCCGGTCCCCAGCCCGCATTGTCCTCGACCGAGAGACGCACGAACAGCGGCTTGTGGTCGGGCCAATGCGTGCGCACGGCCTCCGTCACCTCGATCAGGAAGCGCATGCGGCCCGCTTCCGAACCACCATATTCGTCGCTGCGCTGGTTGGAGCGCTCCGACAGGAACTCATGCACGAGGTAGCCATGGGCGCCGTGCAGCTCCAGCACGTCGAACCCTGCCTCATGCGCGCGGCGCGCCGCCTGCCCCCAGGTCTGCACCAGATCCTTCACTTCCCCTGTCTCGAGCGCGCGCGGCGCCGGCCAGCGCTCGCTATGGGCAATCGCGCTCGGCGCCACCGGGCCCCACTCGTCCCAATCCTCGACCTCGGGGGTCCGCTGCAGCGGCCGATCGCCCTCCCAAGGCCGCGTCGCGCGCGCCTTGCGGCCGGAATGGCCGAGCTGGATGCCGGCGACCGCGTTCTGCTGCTTGATGAAAGTGACGAGGCGGCCGAGCGGCTCTATGAACTTGTCGTCCCAGATGCCGAGATCGCCGACTGTGCCGCAACCGCGCCGCTCGACCTTGGTCGATTCCACCACGACCAGGCCGGCGCCGCCGGCGGCGAACTTGCCGGCGTTCATCAGATGCCAGTCGGTCGGAAAGCCCTTCACCGCCGAATATTGATGCATCGGCGGCACCACGATGCGGTTCTTCAGCGTGACGCCGCGGATCGTCATCGGGGAAAACAGCAGCGTTTCCGTCATCGGTGGCTTCCCTGGCCTTTGGACATCATTGTCCCGGCATGGCGCCGGGAAGTGTCTTCTTACTTTGCCGCGCCTTCGGCGGATTTGGGCTTGGCGAGGGTCTTGGCGGCGGCTTTCGGCGGCGCGCTGTCGCCGCGCATCGTTCCCCAGGGGTCGCTCTTCTGCTGCTGGGGAATGTTACCGAGCGATCTCTGGTAGGCCTTCTCGGCCTCCTTCTCGGCGGCGATTTCGGCCGGCGTCTTGGGTTTGTCCTCCTCGCCATATCTGGCCGGGCCCTTTTGTGCCAAGGCCGGTCCGGCCAGTAGCGCCAGTCCAGCCACAGCGCTCAAAATTCTGCCTGGGATATTCATGCACCGCTCCCTGTTTTGACCTAACGCATAGCACAGCTCATGCAGCGGCTTAAATGCCGGATCGCGCGGAAATCAGCCCGCCCGTTGCCCATGCCCGGCCAGTTTTGTAAACGACTGCCATGAATTCTCCGCCAGCGCCCAATTCCGCCGACGTCCTATTGTTCGACCTCGGCCGTGTCGTGCTCGATATCAGCCTCGACCGCGTGATGGCGTGCTGGGCAGGCCATGCGGGCTGCACGCCCAACGACCTCGCCGCGCGCTTCATTGTCGACGACAGTTTCAAGCACCACGAGATCGGCCGGATCGACGACGCCGCGTTCTTTGCAAACCTGCGCCAGTCGCTCGGCATCGCCATCACGGACGCCCAGTTCCTGGAGGGTTGGAACGCGATCTTCACCGGCGAGATGCCCGGCATCGCGCCGCTTCTGGCCGGTGCGGCTCGGCGGATGCCGCTCTATGCTTTTTCCAACACCAATCCGGCCCATGTCGCGCATTTCTCGCAGGCCTATGCGGAGTTGCTCAGTCATTTCCGCGAGATATTCCTGTCCTCGACGATCGGTTTGCGCAAACCGGACGCCGAAGCCTATGATCATGTGATAAGAGCGATCGGCGTGCCGGCGTCGCGGATTCTGTTCTTCGACGATTCAGCCGCCAATATCGAAGGCGCGCGGGCGCGCGGCCTTTCTGCCATCCACGTGACATCGACGGATGACGTGGCAAGGGCATTGACCGCACTTGGAATATAAGGAGGTCTGCCCGTGGCCTTGATGCCGGTTGCCGATGCCTTATCCGCGATCCTCAGTGGCGCCGATCCGCTACCCGAGGAAATGGTCGCGCTCGAAGCCGCCCATCATCGCGTGCTGGCGCGCGACGTCGCGGCACGGCGGACCCAGCCGCCTGAGGCGATGTCGGCGATGGACGGCTATGCGGTGCGCGCCGCTGACGCCGCCGATCTCTCCGCCCGGCTGAAAGTGATCGGCGAGGTCGCTGCCGGCCGCCCGTTCGAACGGAAGGTCGGCCAAGGCGAAGCGGTGCGGATATTCACCGGCGGCGTGATCCCTGACGGGGCCGACGCCGTCATCATCCAGGAAGACACGGCGGTCGACGGCGATCATATCACCATCACCGAAGCCGCCGCCCCGGGGCGGCATATCCGCGCTGCCGGCGTCGATTTCCGCGAGGGTGACGTGCTGCTGAAGCGTGGGCGCCGCCTCACCGACCGCGACCTGTCGCTCGCCGCCGGCATGAACTATCCGCAAGTCGCCGTGCACCGCCGACCGAAAATCGCGATGCTCGCCACCGGCGACGAACTGGTGATGCCGGGTACGACGCCCGGACCCGGCCAGATCGTCTATTCCAACGGTTATGCGTTGCGGGCGCTGGCCGAGGACGAGGGCGCCGAGGTCATCGATCTCGGGGTCGCCGCCGACACCGTCGAGGCCACCACGGCAGGCATCCGCCGCGCTAGCGAGGCAGGAGCGGACGTCCTGATCACCATGGGCGGCGCCTCGGTCGGCGACCACGACCTCGTCAAGCGATCGCTCGAGGCCGAAGGGACGACGATGGCTTTTTGGCGGATCGCGATGCGGCCGGGCAAGCCGATGATGCATGGCAGGCTCGGCGCAATGCGGGTGATCGGCCTGCCCGGCAATCCCGTCTCCTCCTATGTCTGCGGCTTCCTGTTCCTGGTGCCGCTGATTCGCGCATTATCGGGCCGCGACCACGTCCATCACGTCAGGGAAAGCGCCGTTTTGGGCCGCGACCTTGCCGCCAACGACCAGCGCGAAGATTATCTCCGCGCCCGTCTCGAAGAGCGCGAGGATGGCACGCTGACCGCCGTGCCGGTCACCCACCAGGACTCCTCGCTGCTCGGGAATCTCGCTGCGGCACGGGCACTTGTGATACGTCCGCCATTCGCGCCGGCTGCCGTGAAGGGGTCGCGTTGCGAGCTCTTACGCCTGCCGGAGTGACGCCCTAGATGGCGCTTCGGGCCGCTGTCGCAATGCGTTCACCTGAAATTAAGTGGTTGCGGAACACATATCGAACATATAGTGTCCGTTCATGATTTGTTTCGAGTGCTAGTGTCTATGGTTGGGAGTTTGGGGACTCCCGCGATCTGGGCCCTGAAATTCGAGACCGAAGGACGATGCCAAACCGGGGGATTGCTCGCGATGCTTACGCGCAAACAGTACGAACTTCTGCGTTTCATCAATGAACGGCTGAAAGAGGCCGGCGTGCCGCCCTCCTTCGACGAGATGAAGGATGCGCTCGACCTACGCTCGAAATCCGGAATCCACCGGCTGATTACGGCGCTGGAGGAGCGTGGCTTCATCCGCCGCCTGCCCAACCGCGCCCGCGCCATCGAAGTCATCAAGCTGCCCGAGCTCGCCGCCGCCGGCAACGGACGCCGTGGCTTCACGCCGAGCGTTATCGAAGGCACGCTCGGCAAGCGCGCCTCGACCCCGCCTGTCGCCGAGGACGACGGCAATCGCCCGGTCGCCGTACCCGTCATGGGCCGGATCGCCGCCGGTACGCCGATCGAGGCGCTGCAGACCCGCAGCCACACCATCAGCGTGCCGCCTGACATGCTCGGCTCCGGCGAACATTACGCGCTCGAAGTGCGCGGCGATTCCATGGTGGATGCCGGCATTCTCGATGGCGACATGGCGCTGATCCAGCGCAATGAGACCGCCGACACCGGCGACATCGTGGTGGCGCTGATCGACGAGGAGGAAGCGACGCTAAAACGCTTCCGCCGCCGCGGCGCCTCGATAGCGCTCGAGCCGGCCAACGCCGCCTATGAAGTCCGCATCCTGCCGCCCAACCGGGTCCGCATTCAGGGCAAGCTGATCGGGCTGTACCGCAAATACTGATCTTTCAATATTGATCTGTCGGTTTGCGTACATCGCGGCGACAATACCAGCCCCGGCCTTCGGCCGGGGTTTTTTGCTGCGTGAAGGAACAAAAGCCGCGCTAGCGCGCTTGTGATTTGGTCGCAGTAGGCCCGTCGCAGAATTGCCCAGAACCAAGAAAATGCTTCTGCCAATTTCACTACGATAAAGTCCACTGTGATAGAGGCCTGTGCCTCCTTCCAGACACGGGTCAGCTATCTCTAACGAGGGAGCCATCCGATGTGTGACTATAGCCTGCACGCCGTGGCGACGCGCCCTGCCCGGGTCGGCGAGACGCTCGTTACCACGACCTTCCGCGGTACATCGACCCGCGGCTTTGCGTCAGAGCGTGAGCCTGCAGTGGCGGTCTGCATGCTTCCCGGCACCGAACTGGCGTTCGCCGAGGACGTCAGATACGATAACCGCTGGATCTGGACGCGAACCACCGAGTGGCGGGTCGGCAAGTTCAATCAGATCGAGCCCGAAGTGGCCGACCGTCACCATGACGCGATCGAATTTCCCGATGGCAGTCACGTGCTGGTGACGCAGCTTTGCGAAGGCCAGCGGGCGACCGTGCTGCAATTGCCGGTGGTCCAGACCGGCGGCGAGCGTGCCCCGAAGGCCGTCGAAGCGCCTCCGGCCGCTTCCATCGTGACCGGCTAAACGCCGCGCGCACGTGATCCGCCGGTTCAAATCGGCGGATCACGTGATATTATATTGCCTGGAAAATCGGCGCCGAGGGGCAGTCGGTGGTCAACAAGGTTACATGGCAAAGAGCCGGACGCGTCACCGAGCCGGGACGCTACATGTTCCGCTATGGCTGGCTCACGGTCACGGCCGACGATCTCGCGATCTGGCAGCAATTCCCTGACGCCTCGTTCACACTGGTCAACCTGCCGTCGGACCCCGACGCACCGGAGGAATTTCACCTCGGCGCGTTCGAGATACCGGTAAGCCCTCCGCACGACGGGCACTGAACGTCGTCTATTCCTCCGCCTGAAGGTCTGCCTCCGCCGGCGTCGCATCGACGGCACGCGCCGGCACGCGTGGCGCCAGCACCGCGGCGCCCGCCTCGCCGTCCTCGGCTGCGGCTGGCGACCAGGGCCGATCGATGCCGCGCGGCTTGACCGCCTCGACAGCAAGCCCCTCCCGGCTTCGCCGGAGCGCCA
This sequence comes from Bradyrhizobium sp. CB3481, assembly GCF_029714305.1. Lineage (NCBI taxonomy): Bacteria > Pseudomonadati > Pseudomonadota > Alphaproteobacteria > Hyphomicrobiales > Nitrobacteraceae > Bradyrhizobium > Bradyrhizobium sp. CB3481. Next base: position 3,952,904 of record NZ_CP121647.1, on the reverse strand, counting down.
TCGCGCCCTGGCGCCGCAATCGCCCGCCGTCGATGACGGAAGCCTCGCAGGCGGCTGGCGCCTGCCGCAGCGTCACGATCAGCGCCGTGCGCTCGCAATCGTCCGCAAAGGCTTCCGGCCGGAACGCCTGCGCGACCAGCGCGCCGCCGGCGGATGGCACGACGCAGCCGGAATCGTCGCATGATACGCCTGATGTGAGCGAGGGATCGGCCACGGTGCGCGCATCCGCATCCGCCGCCAGCCACTCCTTCAGGAGAAACGTATCCTGCGAGCCCTTCACCGCGTGCATCATATGCAGCCGGCCGTCCTGACCGCGAACGCCGACATGGCGGCCGTCGGCGGAAATCAGGATGTCCGGCGGCGTCACCCGCGCCGCCCACATGGCCGCCACAAGCACCAATGCGGCGCCGGACCAGCGCAGCGGCGTGCGGAGCAGGCCGAGCAGGATGATGCCAAAGCTCGCCGCGACCAGCGGGCCGATGCCGAAGGCCGGCACGCGGCCGACCGCGCCGGGCAAGGCCGCGACCCATTGCGTGACCGCGATCATCCAGTCGATGCCAAAACCCATGATCGCCCAGAACAGCCGATCGAAACCGAACGGCATGGCGACGAGGCCGAGCAGGCCCGCCGGCATCACGATAGCCGACACCACCGGCATCGCCGCGAGGTTGGCGAGAACGCCGTAGGGCGTCACCCGGTGAAAGTGAAAGGCCGCGTAGGGCATGGTGGCAAGCCCGGCCACCAGGGAGGCCAGCAGCAGCATGGTGAGCTCGCGGCCGCCCCACAGCGCGGCCCGCGCGGTGGCGGTGTGGTCGGCGGTTGCGAACAGGCGCGGCATGCCGATCTGCACCAGCGCCACCAGGCCCAAGGTGGCGGCAAACGACATCTGGAAGCTCGGATGCACCAGTGCCTCCGGCGCGACCGTCAGCACGATCAAGGCGGCGACCGCGAGCGTGCGAAAGGTGATGGCGCGGCGATCCACCATAACGGCGATCAGCACCACCGCCGTCATGAAGAACGACCTTTGCGTCGCGACCTCGGCGCCGGAGAGCAGGAGATAAAACGCGGCTGCCGCGAGCGCGGCGGCCGCCGCCCATTTCTTGATGGCGTAACCGACCGTGAGCAGTGGAAACAGCGCCAGCAGCGCCCGCACCGCGAAGAACACGACGCCGGCGACGACGGCCATGTGGTAGCCGGAAATCGACAGCACATGGCCGAGGCCGGAAATGAACATGGCATCGTTCACCGGCGGCGAGATCGCGTCCCGACGCCCGGTGAGCAGCGCGGTCGCAATCGCGCGCTTGTCGCCTTCCAGCGTGGTCCTGATCCGCGCGTCGATCGTATCGCGCAGGCCCTGCATGAAGGCGGAGTAGTGCAGGCGCAGCCCGCCGCCCTCCGGCGGCTCCGCCGTCTTGATCGCGCCCATCACGAAACCGGAGGCGCCGATGCCGGCGAAAAACATGTCGCGGCTGAAATCATAGCTGCCCGGCCGCACCGGCCCGAGCGGCAGCAACAGCCGGGCCTTCAGCTCGACAAAACGGCCGACATCGGGCGCCGCGCCCTTCTTCACCGACAGCCGCACGCGCTCCAGCTTGGTGGTCCCGCGCGCGCTTTCCATGGTGACGACGCGAAGGACGAAACGGTCGGTGCGCTCGCGGATGTCCCGCGTCTCGACAAAGCCGGTCAGCGACACCGAAAACATCGGCCGCGCCAGCACGCCATGTGCCACCCGCGCCGTCTTCCAGGTCGCGACCGCAAAGCCGGACGCGACGGCTGCGATCATGACGGCAGCGGGGAAGAATTTCTGCCGCCGCAACAGGACCGCCACCGCGCACAGCACAATGGCCAGGCCGGCGGCCACCGACAGCACCGGCTCATGATCGGCCGCGAAGTAGAGCCCGATGCCCGAGCCGAACGCGACCGGCACCCAGGGCAGCAGCCGCCCGGCGCCAGTTTCGGCGCGCGCCCAGGCGCGCAGGGTCTCGATCAGCGGCGGCCAGAACGCAGGCGGTGACGGCGCAAGGCCGACAGGCACCGCGGCGCGCGGCGGCCAGGTGCCGGCATAACCGCGCTTTCGGCCCGACGTGTCGCCCTGCTCCGCCACCGAGCCTACACCTTGACTACACCTTACGATCTCGTGAAGGGTGTAAGACTACCGGACGGTGTATTGGGCCCGCTAGCAGAACAGATGCAGAAACCTCAGGAAATGCACTCCGACGGATAGGCTCGCCGCAAGCGGGTAGCGCCGCACATGCTTCATCCGCCGTGGAAAACCTCCATTAAGTCAGCCTGACTGCATTTATCGACTCGGCCAGCCGTGCTGGTTTCTGTGCAATTCAGGTTCATTGCGGAATACGATGTGAGCCAGTTTTCTTCCGTGCTTCTGCTGATGATCGCTCTGACGCTCACGGTATGCGTCGGAGTGGCGGCCTGGCGCATTTCCGGCGATACGTCGGAAGTCACCGGCGGCATTCCGCCATCGTTGAGCGATCCGCGCTGACGGCCCCGATCAATGCGTCACATTGAATCCGACACCCGCAACGAAACCGCAAGAAATGCATGTCGTCCGGGGTTACAATTGCGCGGGGTGAATCGAGCATCAGGACAACAACTGGCATGAAGCGTGCGGCCTGGATTTTTCTTGCGATCGTCCTCACCTCCCCTTCCGGCTATGCCGCCACGCCGGAACAATGCCGCTTCATCGAGGCGCGCACCGAGCGCGAAGCCTGCTATCAGCGCCAGGAAGCAGCGCGGCTCACCCGGCAAAAGGCGAACGAGGCCCGGGAGGCCGAGCAGCAAAAGCCCTACGAGCCGATGACCGCGGACGAGGCCCAGCTCGCAAAAGCCATGCGGGGCATTTGCCGCGGCTGCTAGCGAGCTGGTGGTGCGCTGCAGCCCATGGCACGATCTACCGCCATCGATGTGCTCGTCCACCATTGATGAGCCCGTCTTACGGAACGGCGTGGACAGCGATTGTGCGAGAGGCCGTTAGGCTCAAGACAATGCCCGTCGCAGCCGACCGCTACCAATAGCGGTCGGTCGACGAGAGGACCAACGCCCTCATCCTCAGCCAGCGCCGTGATGCCAGCGATCGTGCCACCAGGTGCTGAAGTCACGATCTGTCATCAGCTCCCAGACAGCAAACAGGATCACCAACAGGCCCGACAGCGCGCTGCTCACCGCAGCTGCGCTCTGCTCGTAGCCGACCGTCCACGGTGCTACCACGAGCGCCGCACCCAGAAGCATCTCACCCCATTCCTCCAAGTAGGAAGGAATGACGAATGCCTCGACGGCAAACAGGATGACGCCTAACCCGAGTGCGACGGTTAGCCAAACGGCTGCCCCGGTCAAACCCAGGACAAACGGCGAAACGACCAGCCACGCACCCACCACCAGGCTGGCAACGTCCTGCCAGTGTTGAATGCGCATGCGCATGATGCTCACCTCCCTCTCCCATGGATATGGTGGTGCGGCTCTCAAAGCGCATCCGTCCAGCCCTGCGCTGTGTTGCCGCCTGTGCCTAGCCCCGGGGCCATCCGCCAATCCCGGCAACCCACCGCCCGGAAAAGCGCCCTCGACAGCGCTCTTGCAAGTGCGCCGCAGCTGGATGCACACTGTTCGCGCACGATCAGGTGCCAACACGTCTACCGCTCTCGGCTCGACTGGAATTCACGGTTGCGTTCAGAACGAGAGGAGCATGACGCCATGCGAGAAATCGAAATCCACGACTATGCGCGACAGTTGCTGGAAGCACATGGCCCCAAGGCCATCGCGGAAGCCGCCCAGAACGCCATCGAACTTGAGGCCAACGGCGAGGTCGAACTGGCCAGAACCTGGCGGCATATCGAAGACGCGATGAAGCTCATGCGCGGGCCCCACCAGAGCTGAGGCTGCCGGCGCGGCAACGCAGAACCACAACCCATTGCAGGCCGCTTCGTCGCGGCTGAATGGTGGCGCGACCTCAAGATGCGGCTCTCCATGACAGGAGTGAAGCCATGTTTCCGAAGTGTGCGACGGCCGAAGATCTCGTGAAGTCGATCATGGACAAGAAGGTGCAGATGATAGATCTCCGCTTCACCGACTTGCCCGGGGTGTGGCAACATTTTTCCATTCCGCCGGGTGCAGCGAGTATCGACGCTCTGAGCGAAGGCATTGGATTCGACGGCTCATCCATTCGCGGCTTCCAGGAGATTCAGGAAAGCGACATGCTGGTCGTGCCGGACCCGACCACGGCCTTCCTCGACCCGTATTCCCCTTCATCGACCCTGGTCCTGATCTGCAACATCAGGGACCCCGTGACCGGTCAACCCTATAGCCGTGATGCCCGCTACATCGCTCAGAAGGCCGAAACCAACCTGACGGGCACCGGCCCCGCCGATACGAGCTACTTCGGCCCGGAGGCGGAGTTCTTCGTGTTCGACGACGTGCGCTATGGACAGGGCATCAATTACGCCTTCCACGAAATCGATTCCAGCGAAGGCAATTGGAATACCGGCAAGGAGGAAGAGCCGAATCTGGGCCACAAGCCGCGTCCGAAGGAGGGATACTTTCCAGTTCCCCCAACTGACAGCATGCAGGCTCTCCGAACCGAAATGGTGCTGACGATGGAACAGCTCGGCATCCAGATCGAAGCCCATCACCATGAAGTCGCGACCGGCGGCCAGAACGAAATCGACATGCGTTTCACGACGCTCACCCGCATGGCCGACAATCTGATGATCTACAAATACGTGGTGAAGAACACCGCCCGCGAGCACGGCATGACCGCAACCTTCATGCCTAAGCCGCTGTTCGAGGACAACGCCTCGGGGATGCACGTTCACCAGTCGCTGTGGAAGGGCGAGACCAATCTGTTCTACGACAAGGGCGACTATGCCGAGTTGAGCCAGCTCGGCCGCTACTACATCGGCGGTCTGTTGACCCACGCCTGGGCGCTGTGCGCGCTCTGCGCCCCCACCACGAACTCCTACCGGCGTCTGGTGCCAGGCTATGAGGCTCCGATCAATCTGGTCTATTCCCAGCGCAACCGCTCAGCCTGCTGCCGAATTCCGATGTATTCGCCGAACCCGCGTGCAAAGCGGGTTGAGTTTCGTTCCCCGGATCCTTCCTGTAATCCCTATCTGGCCTTTGCCGCGATGCTGATGGCCGGCCTCGACGGCATCACCAGCCGGATTGATCCGGGCAGTCCGATCGACAAGAACCTTTATGACCTGCCGCCCGCCGAAGCGAAGGACGTGAGGTCGACACCGGGATCGCTGGATCAGGCGCTTGACGCGCTGGAGCGCGATCACGCCTTCCTGCTCCGCGGCGATGTATTCACGGCGGACGTGATCGAGACCTGGCTCGACTACAAGCGGAAGAAAGAGGTCGATCCGATCCGGTTGCGGCCTCATCCATATGAATTCTATTTGTATTACGACATCTAGTGTCTGGAAAAGCACAAAAACGGACTCGTGCCGCGCAGCAATTGCCATGCTACTCGCTGAGCTCGGCAGCGAGCCGAGGCGCCATGACTTCAGATGGAACCTACAGCAACATGACACGTTCTCTCCGCCAATGAGCAGCGCCGTGCCCCGGCGCAGCGAGCGCCGAGGCCGAGGCGCTGCGCTGGGTCGGAGGAAACGCTCATGAGACTCACCCTTTCGGTCATCAAGGCTGACATAGGCTCCGTTGGCGGCCACACGAAACCGTCCACACGCATGATGGCGGCTGTCGAGGGCGAGGTCGCGAAGGCGATCTGCGATGGCCTGCTGATCGATGCTTTCGTCTGCCACACCGGAGACGACATTGCGATCATCATGACGCACACACGGGGCGAAGGAAGCTCCGCGGTGCATCAACTTGCCTGGAAGGCGTTCCTCGCGGCCACCTCGGTAGCGAAAACCTCCGGGCTTTATGGCGCCGGCCAGGATCTTCTCGCCGACGCACCGTCCGGGAACGTCCGCGGCGCCGGCCCAGGCGTCGCCGAGCTCAGCTTCGACCACAGCCTCTCGGGCACGAGACCTGCGGAGTCTTTCATGGTGTTCGCCGCCGACAAATGCGGCCCCGGCGCCTACAACCTGCCGCTCTATCTCACCTTTGCCGATCCCATGTATTGCGCCGGGCTGATGCTGCCGCCGATGATCAAGGGATTCCGTTTCCATGTCATCGACATGGACAACACGGCAGGCGACAGCGTGATCGAACTCGACGCGCCCGCGGATGGCTACCACATCGCCGCGCTGCTCCGCGACAACGAGCGCTTTGGCATTGATCGCATCATTTCCCGGACCCATGGCGAGGTCGCCGTCGCCGTTTCGGCGCAGCGTCTTCACGCGATTGCCGGCAAGTACACCGGCAAGGATGATCCGGTCGCGATCGTCAGGAACCAGGGAATTTTCCCGGCGCCGGAAGAAATCATCTCGCCGTTCGCCAAGGCGCATTTCGTCGGCGGCGATGCGCGCGGCTCGCACGTGATGCCGCTGATGCCCGTGCCGCTCAACACACCGGTGACGGGGATGTACTGCCTGCCGATCGTTTCCTGCGCCGGCTTCTCGATCGACAAGGATGGCCGCTTCTCGGAGTCCTATACCGATTTCTTCGACAACCCGGCGTGGGACGAGGTCCGTCGCCGCGCCCAGAGCAAAGCTATCGAGATGCGCAGCCAAGGCTGGTCTGGTGCAGCGATGCTGCCTTATTCCGAGTTGGAGTATGGCGGCTTCCGCGACACCGTGTCCGCGCTGCTGAAGCGCTTCCAGTTGCGCGAGGAGCGCAAGCCGGAAGCGGCCGAGTAATACGGCGTCACGATCGGTCTGCCTGCAGGTCGGGTCACCCCAGTCTGTGCCGCTATTTACGAACCATGACCCAACGCAGGTGCCAAACATGCCAATCTTGGGAGGTCGGTATGGTAAGAAAGCGCATTGGCATTCTCACCGGCGGCGGCGACGTCCCCGGCCTCAACGCCGTGATCAAGAGCGTGACGTATCGCGGCAGTGAGGACGACATCGAGGTCGTCGGTCTCCGCCGTGGCTGGGAGGCTCTGACGCACCTGAACCTCGAGGCTCCTGCCAGCAAGGCCCATTACATCATCCCGCTAAGCCGTGCGAACACACGCATCATCGACCGGCGCGGCGGGACCGTGCTGCACTCGAGCCGTACCAATCCGTCCAAGATGAAAAAGCTGCCCGATCATCTCGTCGGGAAGGACTTTCCAGCCTCCTCGACCACCAACGACGGCGTCACAGCCAGGACGTGGGACCTCACCGGCCAGGTGCTGGCGAACCTCTCGGGGCTCGGCATCGAACATCTGATCGCCATCGGCGGCGACGACACGCTGAGTTACGCGGCGAGGCTCAACGAGCTCGGCGTCAGGATTATCGCCATCCCGAAGACGATGGACAACGATGTCCGAAATACCGAGTACTGCATCGGCTTTTCGACCGCGATCACCCGAGCCAGCGACGCCATCCAGCGGCAACGCACCACGGTCGGCTCCCACGAGCGAATCGGCATCTTCCGCGTCTTTGGCCGCGATGCCGGATTTACGGCGCTGTTCAGCGCATACGCAACCTCGATACGATGCGTCATACCGGAGTACAGGGTCAATCTCGACAAGCTGATCCAGTTGCTCCTCGAGGACAAGCGTACCACCCCGAGCAACTACGCGCTGGTCGTGCTCAGCGAGGGTGCCGCATGGGAGGGCTACACGGTGCAGGAATATGGCGAGCCTGATGCCTATGGTCACCGCAAGAAGGCGAGCGTGGCGGAGTCGCTTGCAGATGAAATCAAGCGGCGCGTCGGCGAAGAGACGATCACCTCCGACCTCACCTACGATCTGCGATCGGGCGATCCGGACTTCATGGACAAGCTGGTGGCCCTGACCTTCGGCAATATGGCCTACGATGCCATCCTGGAAGGAAAGACCGGCCTAATGTCGGCGCTGGTGGAGGGGCGCTATCAAATGGTCCCCATCCCCGACGCCAAGCTGGGGCCGCGCAAGCTGGACGTCGCCAGCACGTACAACACGGAACGCTACCGTCCCATCTACGCCAACAAGCGCGGGCTGCCGATCTTCCTCAGCCTCGCGTCATAGGGTGGCGGACCTACTGCTCGATCAGCGGGGTCTTGGACAGGACGTGGCGGCTAGCGATCTTCCAGTCGCCGTCCTCGCGAACGATCGCCCGGCCGCGCTTTGCACCGTCGACCTACCCCTTCCCGCCGACTTCCTTGGCAAAGGTGTCGCGCAGGCCGATGGTGCGGTTGAACACCGGCTTACCGGGGGCGGAATCCTTGTCGCGCACGAAATAGCCCTGGCGCTCGAACTGCATCACCTCGCCGGAATTATCGGCAGCGACCGACGGCTCGATCCGGGCCTCACGCAGCACTTCCAACGATTCCGGATTGAGGTCGGCGGCAAAATTCGCGGCGTTCGGGCTCGGGTTTGCGAATAGCTGGTTGTAGACGCGGATTTCCGCCGGCACCGAGTCCTTCGCCGACAGCCAGTGCATGGTCGCCTTGACCTTGCGGCCGTCGGGCGCATTGCCGCCCTTGGTCGCTGGGTCATAGGTGCAACGCAGCTCGACGACTTCGCCGGCATCGTTCTTGATGACGCCGGTGCACTTGACGAAATAGGCGTAGCGCAGCCGCACCTCGTTACCCGGCGACAGGCGGAAGAACTTTTTCGGTGGGTTCTCCATGAAATCGTCGCGCTCGATATAGAGCTCACGGCCGAACGAAATCTTTCGCGTGCCGGCGGAGAGGTCGTCGGGATGGTTGACGGCCTCGAGCTCCTCGACCTGGCCTTCCGGATAATTCTCGATCACCACCTTGAGCGGCCGCAGCACGGCCATGCGGCGCTGCGCTGACTTGTTGAGGTGCTCGCGGATGCAGAATTCGAGCATGCCGACATCGACCACACTGTTGGCCTTCGCCACGCCGATGCGCTTGACGAATTCGCGCACCGCCGCCGGCGGCACACCGCGCCGCTTCAGGCCCGCGATGGTCGGCATGCGCGGATCGTCCCAGCCAGAGACGTGTCCTTCGCGCACGAGCTGCGTCAGCACGCGCTTGGACAGCAGCGTGTAGGTGAGGTTGAGACGCGCGAACTCATACTGCCGCGGCTTGGACGGCACCGGCAGCTTTTCCAGCAGCCATTCATAAAGCGGCCGGTGGTCCTCGAATTCCAGCGTGCAGATCGAATGGGTGATGCCCTCGATCGCATCCGACTGGCCATGGGCATAGTCGTAGCTCGGATAGATCGACCATTTGGTGCCGGTGCGCGGGTGCTCGGCATGCAGGATGCGGTAGAGCACGGGGTCGCGCAGGTTGATGTTGCCCGCGGCCATGTCGATTTTCGCGCGCAGCACGCGGGCGCCGTTCGGAAATTCGCCGGCCTTCATGCGCCGGAAGAGGTCGAGGTTTTCCTCGACCGTGCGGTCACGGAACGGCGAGTTCTTGCCGGGTTCCGTCAGCGTGCCGCGACTGACGCGGATCTCCTCCTGCGACTGGTCGTCGACGTAGGCGTCGCCAGCCTTGATCAGCCTCTCCGCCCAGTCGTACAGGCGCTCGAAATAATCGGAGGCGTAATAGAGGTCGGTTCCCCAGTCGTAACCGAGCCAGTGCACGTCGGCCTGGATGGAATCGATATATTCCTGCTCTTCCTTGGTCGGATTGGTATCGTCGAAGCGCAGATGGCACTTGCCGGCAAATTCCTGGGCGATGCCGAAATTGAGGGCAATCGACTTGGCGTGCCCGATGTGCAGATAGCCGTTCGGCTCCGGCGGGAAGCGGGTCACGATCCGGCTGTGCTTTTTGGAAGAGAGATCGGCCTGGACGATGTCGCGGATGAAGTCGCGCCCCGCCTCTGCCGTTACCGGTTCTGTGGTCATCTACGAGTTCCTGTTAGGGATTGGCGAACCTTCTGCCAAATTCGCCCCTGTGAGCCAAGCCTACTTTGCGGTGGCTGAGGCTTTAGTTATGCACCGTTCCTGCTATACACCACCGCCAATTCCCACCTCCTTGCTGCCCGGTAATGACTGATCCTGTCGTCACACGCTTCGCCCCCTCGCCCACCGGCTTCCTCCATATCGGCGGAGCCCGGACCGCGCTGTTCAACTGGCTGTATGCCAAAAAGACGGGCGGCAAGATGCTGCTGCGTATCGAGGATACCGACCGCGAGCGCTCGACCGAGGCGGCCATCGCGGCCATTCTCGACGGGCTGAAATGGCTCGAGCTCGATTGGGACGGCGACGTCACCTACCAGTTCAGCCGTGCCGCCAGGCACCGCGAGGCAGCCGAGCAACTGCTCGCCAGCGGCAAGGCATACCGCTGCTACGCCACATCGGAGGAACTGGCCGCGATGCGCGAGAAGGCACGCGCGGAAGGCCGCACCCGGCTCTATGACGGCATGTGGCGGGACCGCGACCCGGCCGGGGCGCCTGAAGGCATGAAGCCGACAATCCGCCTCAAGGCGCCACAGACCGGCGAGACCGTGATCGAGGACCAGGTTCAGGGCCGCGTGGTCTGGCAGAACGAGAACCTCGACGACCTCGTGCTGCTGCGTGGCGACGGCACCCCGACCTACATGCTGGCGGTCGTGGTCGACGACCACGACATGGGCGTCACCCACGTCATCCGCGGCGACGACCATTTAATCAACGCCGCGCGCCAGAAGCAGATCTACGACGCGCTCGGCTGGCACATTCCGAACATGTCGCACATCCCGCTGATCCATGGGCCGGACGGTTCAAAGCTCTCCAAGCGCCACGGCGCGCTCGGCGTCGATGCCTACCGCGCCATGGGATACCTGCCGGCGGCGCTGCGCAATTACCTGGTCCGGCTCGGCTGGAGCCACGGCGACCAGGAAATCTTCTCTACGCAGGAGATGATCGACGCGTTCGACCTGTCGGCGATCGGCCGCTCCGCGGCGCGGTTCGATTTCGCCAAGCTGGAAAACCTCAACGGCCACTACATCCGCCAGGCTGACGACCGCGAGTTGCTCAGGCAGTTCGAGAGCGTGCTCGACTACGTCCCCGAAGGCGCTGACCTCAAGGCGAAGCTGAGCGACACCACGCGCGCGCAATTGCTGCGGGCGATGCCGAGCCTGAAGGAGCGCGCCAAGACGCTGATCGAGCTGATCTCGGGCGCCTATTTCATCTTCGCCGACCGTCCGCTGCAGATCGAGGCCAAGGCCGCCGCGCTGCTGACGCCGGAGACCCGCGCCCTGATCGGCCGGCTGCGGACTGCGTTGGAAGCCGTTACCGACTGGCATGCGGAGACAACGGAAGCCGCCATGCGGAATTTCGCCGAGCAAAACGGCCTCAAGCTCGGCGCCGTCGCCCAGCCGCTCCGGGTGGCGCTGACCGGGCGCACCACTTCCCCCGGTATTTTCGACGTTTTGGCCGTCCTGGGCCGGGAGGAATGCCTCGCCCGGCTCGCCGATCAGGCGGCCGGCTAGCCCCTACCTTATACGGGTTTCCGGCCATCTTGCGGTGCACAGGGCAATAAGCTAACCCATCTGGCGCCGCTTCTAGAACAATCCGGCTTCCTTGCCGCTGCCTTGAGAATGGCACCAAGGTGGCACGGTTTTTCGTAACGATTTCATCGGGGATTCACGATGGACGCCAAATCCAGCAACAAGACTGCAACGCTCACGGTTGGTAACAAGACCTACGATTTCCCGATCCTCAGCGGCACGGTGGGGCCAGATGTCATCGACATCGCCAAGCTCTACGCCCAAGCGGGGATGTTCACTTACGACCCGGGCTTCACCTCGACCGGCAGCTGCCAGTCGAAGATCACTTATATCGACGGCGACGCCGGCATCCTCGAATACCGCGGCTACCCGATCGAGCAGCTTGCCGAGCACGGCGATTTCCTCGAGACCTGCTACCTCCTGCTCTACGGGGAACTGCCGACCAAGGCGCAGAAGCTGGATTTCGACTCGCGCGTGACCCGTCACACCATGGTGCACGAGCAGATGGCCCGCTTCTTCCAGGGCTTCCGCCGTGACGCGCATCCGATGGCGGTCATGGTCGGTTGCGTCGGCGCGCTGGCGGCGTTCTATCACGACTCGACCGACATCAACGACCCGCAGCAGCGCATGATCGCCTCGATGCGGATGATCGCGAAGATCCCGACGCTGGCGGCGATGGCCTACAAATACACCATCGGCCAGCCCTTCATATATCCGAAGAACTCGCTCTCGTTTGCCGAGAACTTCCTGAACATGTGCTTCGCGGTGCCCTGCGAGGAGTACAAGATCAACCCGGTGCTGGCTGACGCGCTCGACAAGATCTTCATCCTGCACGCCGACCACGAGCAGAACGCCTCGACCTCGACGGTGCGTATCGCGGGCTCTTCCGGCGCCAACCCGTTCGCCTGCATCGCGGCCGGCATCGCCTGCCTGTGGGGCCCGGCGCATGGCGGCGCCAACGAAGCGGCGCTGGCGATGCTGTCCGAGATCGGCTCGGTCGACAAGATTCCGGAATTCATCAAGAAGGTGAAGGACAAGAACTCGGAAGTCCGCCTGATGGGCTTCGGTCACCGCGTCTACAAGAACTACGATCCGCGCGCCAAGATCATGCAGAAGATGTGTCATGCCGTGCTGAAGGAAACCGGCCATGGCGACGATCCGATGCTGAAGGTGGCGCTGGAGCTGGAGAAGATCGCGCTCTCCGACCAGTACTTCATCGACCGCAAGCTCTATCCGAACGTTGACTTCTATTCAGGCATCACGCTGAAGGCGATGGGCTTCCCGACCTCGATGTTCACCGTGCTGTTCGCGGTCGCCCGCACCGTCGGCTGGATCAGCCAGTGGAGCGAAATGATCGAGGACCCGCAGCAGAAGATCGGCCGTCCGCGCCAGCTCTATACCGGCGTCGCCCGCCGCGACTACGTGCCGATGGATAGCCGCAAGTAAGCAGCGTCGCTTACGCCACAAACAAAAGCCGGATGCGGTCGCCGCGTCCGGCTTTCGTATTCGTGGGAAGGGTTAGCCTTGTAGGGTGAGCAAAGCGCAGCGTGCCCACCATTGTCACCGAGAAGTCCGAAAGATGGTGGGCACGCTTCGCTTTGCCCACCCTACGAAATCCCTACGAAACCCGCGGCTTGTACATCGTCGCAAGCACGATATCGGCGGCGCGCACGCTCGGCGGCTGATCGCCGGTCGACATGATCGTATCCAGCGTGGCGAAGGCCTCGAGCTGCTGGCGGCGCAGCGCCGAATCCGACAGCACGTCGGCAAGCGCCTCCGCCAGCTTTTCGGGCGTACACGCCTCCTGAAGAAACTCGGGAATGACGTCCTTGCCGATCACGAGGTTGGCAAGGATCACCGACGACACGCGGATCGCCCGCCGCAGGATGAACGCCTCAATGGCACCGACGCGGTAGGCCGTCACCATCGGCACGCCCGCCAGCGCGAGCTCGAGCGTCACGGTGCCGGACTTGGCGAGCGCCGCGTGCGCGATCCGGAATGCGGCCCGCTTGTCCTGCTCGCCGATCACGACCTGGGGCTGGACCGGCCAGCCCTTTACGGCCTCGACCACTGTTTCCTGCAGATGCGGCATGGTCGGCAGCATCAATTCGAACGCGACGCCCCGCTCCTGCAACAGCCCCACCGCCTGGCCGAACACCGTCATGTGGTGGCGTATTTCGCTGCGGCGGCTGCCCGGCAGCACCAGCAGCACCGGCGGCGATTCCGCCCGCCGTTTGGCCTCATCCGCATTCGGGCGCAGCGAGGCCAATTGTTCGACCAGGGGATGGCCGACATAGCTGCAGGGCGGCCCGTGCAAGCGCTGATAGGCCTCGGGCTCGAACGGCAGCAACGCCAGCACGTGATCGACATATTTCAGCATCGCGCGCGCCCGGCCTGGCCGCCACGCCCAGACCGAGGGCGACACATAGTCGACGATCGGAATCGACGGGTCCTTGGCACGCACGCGCTTCGCCACGCGGTGGGTAAAATCCGGACTGTCGATGATGACGAGGATATCCGGTGCAGCTTCCGTAACGGCGATCGCGGTTTCCTTGATCAGCCCGAGGATCTTCGGCAATTCCCTGACGACCGCGGCAAGCCCGATGATCGAAAGCTCTTCGATCGGAAACAGCGTGTCGAGCCCTTCGCGCGCCATCGCGCGCCCTCCGACGCCTTCGAACCGCACGCCGTCGCCGAGACGCTGGCGCAGCACCTTCATCAAATTGGCGCCAAGCCGATCGCCGGATTCCTCCGTCGCGATCAGAAATATCCTCCGCTCCATCCCGGCGGTCGCGCGAGACGGCGTCACGCTGATAGCCCCTGGATGAACAGGCCAGCGCTGTCGGCGGCCGCGATCATGGCCTGCGCGTCAGCGGCAATCGTATGGCCGGCGATCACGGCGATACCGGCGAGCCCGGCCTTCGCCGCGCCCTCGACCGTCCTGGCGCCCACGGTCGGCAGATCGTAGCGCAAATCCTGCCCGCTCTTGGGCGCTTTCACCAGCACGCCGCGGCCCGCTTTGGCTCTGATCCGCCCGGCCTCGCGCAGCCGCGCCACGCGCGCCAAAAGCCCGTCGGTGCCCTCGATGTCCTCCACCGCCACCACGTGCCCGTCGATCACGACGACGGCCTGACCGATATCGAACGGGCCGAGCGCGCCAAGCACCTCCCGTCCCCTGGCGATGTCGGCGATACCTGCGGAATCAGGCGCGGCGCGCGCAATATTTCCCTCCGGCATCAGCACATCGGGAGCCACGTCCCTGACGCCGACCATCCGGAAACCGTCCTGTTCGAGGATGCGGCCAATCCCCGATAACAGATGGTCGTCGCCGCCGCGGAATGCCGCCCAGATGCGGCCGAGAACGCGGATCGTTCCCCAGTCCAGCCGGATCTCCGACAGCGCGGGGCGCAGCAGGGTGCCGATGAAGATCAGGTCGCGGCAGCCTTCGCTGCGAAACAGCTTTGTCGCACGCCCGAGCTGCCCGACCGAAATCCAGTGATGGCGAAAGCGGCCGACGCGCTCCGCGTCGCAGGCGCCGCGCAGCGCAAACAGCACCGGAGCGATCCCCCGCGCGACCAGCGAATCCGCGACCGCGAACGGCATGGCGCCGCCGCCGGCGATGACGCCGACGGGTGACGAAATGTCGGAAGCCGCTGAAGTCATGGCCGCGGCGATCCCGTCATCATTGCTTGTTGCCCTCGCTGGCGGGAAGGCAGAGCGGACGATGCTTGCCCTGTGCGATGAACGTGAGGATTTCGGCTATCGCCGGATCCTCGCGGGCCATCGGCTGCACCGCGTTCAGCCGCTCGGCAAAGACGCCGGGCCCGTGAAACAGCTTCTGATAGAACGCGCGCACCTTGGCGAGCCGCTCCTTGGTAAACTTGCGGCGCTTCATGCCGATGATGTTCAGCCCTTCGAGGCTGGCATATTGGCCGTTGGCGAGCCCGAACGGAATGATGTCGCCGCGCACCCCGCAGACGCCGCCGACCATCACCTGCGGTCCGATCCGGGTGAACTGGTGCACCGCGGAGAGCCCGCCGATGAAGACGAAATCGCCGATCTCGCAGTGACCGCCGAGTGTTGCCGATGTCGCGAAAATCACGTCATTGCCAACCAGGCAATCGTGCCCAACATGGCTGCAGTTCATGAAATAGCCGCGGTCGCCGACCCGTGTCACGCCGCCGCCGGCAACCGTCCCGGCATTCATGGTGGTGGATTCGCGGATGGTGCAGCCGGCGCCGATCTCGAGCCTGGTCAGTTCGCCCTTGTAGCTCAGCGATTGTGGCGGGGTGCCAAGGGAGACGAACGGATAGATGGTGCAGCCATCGCCAATCGTCGTCTGCGCCGTGACGTGCACATGCGCGATCAGTTTGCAATTTGCGCCGATCACGACGTTAGGCCCGATAATGCAATAGGGACCGATCGTGGTCCCCTCGCCGATCACAGCGCCATCCTCAACCCGCGCGGTTGGATCGATCGTACCCATCACTTAAGCCAGCCCATCCGTTGCCCAGCGAATATCTCGCATTTTCCGGTGGTTAGCGCGGCATACCAGGGCTGTCTAGTGACGTATGGTTACGGCGTGTTTCGAGGCATCCGAATGGGATGCCCGCCAGATGACGGCGCCTTGTCGAACGTCAGAACGAGCTTTCAAGTCATGCTGCCGGGCAGGAAGCAGCGGATCGTTATTCCATACGTACCCTTGATCGGCCAGACCATGGTGCGGCCGACACGGTTCGGCTCGGTAATGACGGCATCGTCGGGGACATCGACCCACTGGCCCTCGAGCCGCACGCGGTAGTGGCCGTCCTTTGATTCCCAGTCGACGTCAGAGACGGCCGAGCCGTCGGCATCGGAGCAGCACGGCCCCTTGCCGCTTTTCAGGCTGTCGAACCAGGATTTGAGCGGCGAATTGGCGTAACGCCCGTCGTCGCGCGCCGTTGCGCTTCCAGCAAAAACAGCCGCCGAGCCCATCAGCACGACAGCCAATCCGAGCGATTTCATGCGGCCCTCTCGGCACCGACGATCTGCCACCGGAATTATCAAGTCGCAGCCAGCAATGAAGTTCCGCCATCATGACGACGTGATTACACTGTGTCGGCGATCCGACATCGGCTGCAACGACATCTCAAGACGTGACCCAGCTACCTTCTAGAGCGCGATGAGATTTGGATGAAACGTCATCGCGCTTTAGGTCTTTGTTTGAGCATGATCTTTTCGGAAAACCGCTTCACACTTTTCCGGATCATGCTCTAGCTGCCCGCCAGCGCGATCCATTCGCTCGCCTGCACGCGCGCGACGAACGCGGCCTGGCCGGAAGCGCTCGTCTTATAGACGAGCGCCTCGCCCTCGCGGATATCGGCAAACTCCTTGCCAAAGGCGTCGGTGACGTTGGTCTTGTGCGTCACGGCCAGAGTGTTGGCACCGGCCCTCGGCGGCGCGCTGACCAGCTCGCGCACGGCACGTCCGACCTTGACGTTCTTGCCGTCGGGATTGGCCATTGACGACGCACTGCCGGCGCCGCTGTCGGTCAATTCGTCCACTGGCGAGACGTCCTTGCCGCCGATCAGCCGGCCGGTCTCGACCGCGCGGTTCAGGCGGCTGGTATAGACCTCGCCGATCGGCACGCCCAGTTTCGCAAGCGCCGCACCAAGCTCGCGCGCCATCGCGCGGCCCTTGTCGTTCAGTTGCCGCTGCGCGCTCATGTCGTCGAATTTGAAGGGATAGACATCCTTCTGGCTGTCGTCGGTGGCGCCGTGCCGAAATACGATGACGTAGCCGCCGCCCTTCAGCGAAGCAATCAGACCGTTCAGATCAGCCGCATCAGTGGGCAGCGACGCCAGGAGGAAAATGACTAAAAACGAAATAAAGGACACAAGCTTGTTCACGGACGCCTCCGTTGAAAAAGCGCGGGACCCAAACCGGAATCAGGCTGCAGAATCTCTCAATCGACCTCGGCGTGGGTTCCACTACCAACGATTGAGCAAAGACATCAAAAATCCGCCAGTTGTGTGGCGAATAGATCCAAGCGCGTTCAGTCGGTCAGCATGGCGCCGACGTCGGCTTCGGCGACGACCGTGCCGTTGACCTTGGCGTCGCCGTGAAACCACCACATCGCCTTGCGTCGCCCGATCGAGCGCATGTGATACTCGACGGTGTCGCCGGGCATCACCGGCTTTCGGAATTTGCACTTGTCGATGGTCAGGAAATAAACCGCGCGCGGCTTCTCGGTGCCTTCGACCGACTTGATTCCGATCACGCCTGCGGTCTGCGCCATGGCCTCGATCATCATCACGCCGGGATAGACCGGACGCTCGGGAAAATGGCCGAGAAACGGCGGCTCGTTGAAGGTGACGTTCTTGATGCCGATGCCGCTGTAGTCGGTCCGGATCTTGATCACCCGGTCGATCAGCAGCATCGGATAACGGTGCGGGAGGGTCTTGAGGATCTCGTTGATGTCAACGAGCTCGAACCTGACAGGTGCTTCCTCCATCACTCCTTCCCCTCGCCCTTTAAATGGGCTGCGCTATCGCGAGCCAAGCGTTCAAGCGCCAGCGACTCTCGAAACCATTGCCGGGTTGGCCGAGCTAGATGACCGCCCCAGCGTTCGTTGGCAGGAATGTCGTCCTTAACCGCGCTCATGGCAGCGATCTGCGCTCCATCGCCAATCTTGATGTGATTGTTAAGTCCCGCTTTGGCGCCGATTGCCACGTTGTCACCTATCGTCAGACTGCCCGCGAGCCCGATCTGGGCCGCGAGCAGGCAGTGCCTGCCGATGGTCACATTGTGGCCGATCTGGACCTGATTGTCGATTTTGGTGCCTTCACCGATCACGGTGTCGCGCAGGCTGCCGCGATCGATCGTGGTCGAGGCGCCGATCTCGACATTGTTCTGGATCAGGACGCGGCCGGTCTGTGGCACCTTGAGATGGCCCTCGGGTCCGAAGAAGATGAAACCATAGCCGTCCTGCCCGATGCTGCAGCCGGGATGAATCAGGACGTTGTTACCGATCAGGGAAAACTGGATCGCGGTGCGCGCGCCGACGTTACAGTCGCGGCCGATCTTGACGTCGGCGCCGATCACCGCGCCGGCTCCGATCACGGTTCCAGCGCCGATTTCGACCCGCGGGCCGATCACCGCCAGCGGATCGACGATAACGCCGTCCTCCAGATGCGCCGACGGGTCGATGATCGCCGACGGTGCGATGCCGTCAATCTCGAACCAGGACTGCGGCCGAAGCGCATCGGCGTGCCATTCGCGCGCCAGCTTCACGAAGGCGCGGAACGGCTGGGCGGCGCGCAGCACCGCAACGTGGGCGGGCACCTGCTGCTCGAAGCGCGGGCTGACAAGGCAGGCACCGGCCTTGGTCGCCTTGAGTTGGTCGACATATTTGAGGTTGTCGAAGAACGCCAGATGCATCGGACCGGCTTCGTCGAGCGAGGCCAGCCCCCTGATCACGTGATCGCCCCGTGCGGAGTCGACCAATGCCGCTCCCGTCAACGCAGCCAGCTCGGCGAGCGTTGAGGAAGGAGGTTGTTTGAAGAATATCGGCTGCGCCATTCTACCCGCTGCAGTCTGGCCCTCACATCAGAGCGTCGGCCCCGGTGAACGGAGCCGACCTCTCCTCTTATTCCGCCGCGTCCTCGAAGCGGACCTTAAGGTCCGCTTCGCGTCAAGACGCCTTAGAACGATGTGCCACCGCCAAACTTGAATTCCTGCACGCGGTCAAACTGACCCTTCGTAAGCGGAACCGCATAGTCGAAGCGCAGCGGACCGAACGGCGAGGCCCAGATGATGCCGACACCCACCGAGGTACGGACGACGTTGCCGTTGTCGTACTGCAATCCGGTACACGTTCCAGGAGTGGCCGCAGCCGTCGCCGTTGCCTGCGTCGGCGGGATACAACCAGGCAGATTAACCTCGCCCGTTGCCGCCCACGACGTCGGCCCCTTGTAGTCCCACAATCCGCCGGCGTCGGCATAGACCGAGCCCTTGAGCCCGACTTCCTTCGGCAGGAACCAGAACGGCATCTGCAGTTCGAACGAAGCGCCCCAGTACTTGGTGCCGCCGAGCGCGTCACGCGTGCCAAAGGGGTTGATATCGCGCGGACCGATGCCGTTCGGCGCAAAACCGCGAACCAGATTTGGACCCATCTGGAAGTGGTCGAGCATGCGCAGCTCGCTGCCGCCGAACTGGTTGAGGATGCCGCCCTGAAGGTGGATCAAACCGACGATATCGGCGACCAGCGGGGTGTAGTACTTCGCGTCGATCGCCGACTTGATGTACTTCACATCGCCGCCAACGCCGGCGAAGTCCTGCTTCCAGTCGATCAGCAAGCCGTCGGTCGGGTTCTTGTTATTATCAAGCGTGTTGTAGTTCAGCGAGTAACCGATCGCCGAGGTCAGCGCCTTGCCGTTCTGCAGCTCCCTGCGGACCGGCAGCGAGGCTTCGCCGTCGAAATAACATCCGAGACCGTTTGTGGAGACCAGGCTGATGCCGTTCGCATTCGCAAAGGCCGGGCTCGGATTGAAGTTTGGATTCGGAGATCCGTCAGGCAAGAACTGCACGTTGTTACAGTTCGCCAGCTGGCTCGGCAGCGAGATTTCCTGCTGATAGATCGAGTAGCGCAGCTGCAGCGCGAGGTCTTCCCGCAGGGTGAAGCCGAGCCGCGGGCTGAAGCCCAACGTCTTGGTGCCGTAGGCGATGTAGCTGTTGGCCAGCTGCTCGCGATAGAACAGGTCGAGGCCGAGCGCGACGCGGTAGTCGAACAGATAGGGATCGACGAACGACAGCGAGCCGCCGCGCGCATACTGGCCGTAGGTCACGGCTGCCTTGGCATAAAGACCGCGGCCCAGGAAGTTGCGCTCAGAGATACTGACTTCGGCCAGCGCACCGTCGGTGGTCGAGTAGCCGCCCGACACCGAGAAGTCGCCGGTCGACTTCTCTTCGAGATCGACGATCAGGATCACGCGGTCGGTCGACGAGCCGGGCTCGGTAACGATCCTCACGCTCTTGAAGAAGTCGAGGTTTTTCAGCCGGCGCTCGGCGCGATCGACCAGCGCACGGTTGTAGGCATCGCCTTCGGACAGGTCGAACTCGCGGCGGATCACGTAGTCACGGGTTCGGGTGTTGCCGCGGATGTTGATGCGCTCGATATAGGTGCGCGGGCCTTCGTCGACGGCAAACACGATCGAAACGGTGTGCTGCTCGAAATTGCGATCGCCGCGCGGACGTACCACGGCGAACGCGTAGCCGCGCCGCGACGCCTCAATCTGCATTTCCTCAACGGATTTCTCGAGGGCCTCGGCGTTGTAGACCGAGCCAACGCTGACGCGTGAGAAGCTCCGCATCGAGGCGGCGTCGAGCGTCGGAATCGAGGTCTGGAAGTCGACGGAGGCGACGCGATATTGCTGTCCCTCATCGATCTTGAAGGTGACGAGGAAGCCCTTCTTGTCCGGGTCATACTCGGTCAGCGCCGCGACGACCTGCACGTCGGCGTAACCGTTCTTGAGATAGAAGCGACGAATCAGGTCGCGGTCGGCCTCGACCCGGTCAGGATCGTAGACGTCGGCACCGCCGAGGAAGCTCAGCAGGTTGGACTCGCGCGTCTTGATGACGTCCTTCAGGCGGTAGGAGGAGTAAGCGACGTTGCCGACGAACTCGATCGACTTGACGCCGGTCTTGCTGCCCTCGGTGATCGTGAAGACCAGGTCGACGCGGTTGTTCGGCTGCTCGATGATCTCAGGCGTGACGCGCACGTCATAACGGCCCGAGCGGCGGTAGATTTCGGCGATACGCTGGGCATCCGACTGGACCATCGGCCGCGAGAACGTGCCGCGCGGCTTGGACTGGATTTCAGCGGAGAGCTGCTCGTCCTTGACCTTCTTGTTGCCTTCGAAGGCGATGCGGCCGATCACGGCGTTTTCGACCACGGTCACGACCAAGCGGCCGCCGACCTGGTTGATTCGCACGTCCTGGAACAGGCCGGTCTCGATCAGCGCCTTCAGGCCGTCGTCGATCTGCGCCTGCCCAAGGCGGCCGCCGGGACCTGGCTTGAAGTAGGAACGGATGGTCTCAACCTCGACACGCCGATTCCCCTCAACGGAGATCGACGCCACGGTCTGGGCCGCAGCCGGCGCAGACACCAGCGCACCCCCCGTCGGCGCGGCAACCATGATCAGAGCGGCCAGCAAGCCCCCCCGCACTCGCATTCCCAACATCATGCGCAACGCGCCCTCGTCATTCCGATGCCGGCCCGTTCCCCAACGAAACCGGCAGATTCCCAAGTTGCATTGCTTGTAGCCAATTTCGACAGGGCGGCAAACCAGACTTAGCGCGGCAATTCCAATTTCATTCCAAGGCGTTGCCAATGGGCAACGTCACAAAAAAGCCGCTTCTACGATCTGCCGAAAAGCCCCTTCAGCCACGGCACCTGATGGAAATCATTATAGAAAGCGAACACCATCAACATCAGCACCAGCACCAGCCCCACCCGGAAGCCGTATTCCTGCGATTTTTCAGACAAGGGACGGCCCCGCAGCACCTCGGCCGTATAGAACATAAGGTGGCCGCCATCGAGCAGCGGAACCGGGAACAGGTTCAAGAGCCCGATCGAGATGGACAGCACCGCCGCCAGATGCAGCAGGGGAATCAGCCCGAGGGTCGCGACCTGCCCCGAAATCTGGGCGATTCGAATCGGCCCACCGATCTGGTCGGCGCTGGCCCGGCCGGTAAAAATGTTCCCGATATAGGCGAGCGTCTGTTCGATGACGAAGTAGGTTTCCTTGACCCCGAGCCAGAGCGCGGTTGCCGGATCGACCTTCTCGGTCGTGGCTTCGCCCGGTGATGTCGCACGGGTGATGCCGAGAATGCCGAGCCGCTGCGTGTTCCCGAAGGGATCCTTCACCTCACGCAGTTCCGGCGTGCCCTTCAAATCCAAGGTCGAATCGCCGCGCTTGACGGTAAAGGTCATGGTTTCGCCGGCGCGGACGCTGACGAAGCGCTGCATGTCAGAGAAGCTGCCGATCTTCTTGCCGTCGATGGCGGTGACGATGTCGCCGACCTGGAACCCGGCCCGCTCGGCGGCGCTGCTGGCTTCGATCTTGTCGACCCGCGCCGTCGTGCTCGGCTTGCCGAAGAAGGTGAACAGGCAGGTGAAGATAACGATCGCCAGAATGAAATTCGCGATCGGACCAGCGGCGACGATGGCGGCGCGGGCGCCAACCTTCTTGTGGTGGAAACTGCCTGCCCGCTCTTCCTCGGTCATGCGGGCGAGCGTTTCGGCCGATGAGGGCGTCGAGGCTTCCGATTCGTCGCCGAAGAATTTCACGTAACCGCCGAGCGGGATCGCGGAGATCTTCCAGCGCGTTCCATGGCGGTCGTTGAAGCCGGCAAGTTCCGGCCCGAAGCCGAGCGAGAACGTTAGCACCTTCACGCCCGCCCAGCGTGCGACCAGGAAGTGGCCGAGTTCATGAAAGAACACGACAATGGTCAGAACGAACAAAAAGGGGATGATGTAGCCGACGAGCCCGTGGCTCAACGTATTGAAACTATGCAGAAAAAATTCGGTCATCAGGTTCCCCTCGACGAGAGCAAAGCTCCGTCCCCAACCCTCTAGGATGCCTTTAAGGCAATTTGAGGCAATAGGGAGGCGGCTCTATTTCGCGCGTTATAGTCAACGGAAATCGCGTCATCGGCCGAACTCAGGGGCGCCAGGTTTCCGGCGCGAATCCAGTCGTTCATGGTGGCTTCGACAAGGCGCGCGATCGATCCAAACCGGATCTTTCCGGCGATGAACGCCGCCACCGCCACCTCATTGGCGGCGTTGAATACCGTGGTCGCACCACGTCCGGTACGTAACGATTCGTAGGCCAGCCGCAAGCCCGGGAACCGCTCGAAATCCGGCGCCTCGAAGGTCAGCTGGCCGATTTTGGCGAGATCGAGCCGGGCCGATGGGCCGACGATTCGATCGGGCCAACCAAGGCAGTGCGCGATCGGAATGCGCATGTCGGGCGCGCCAAGCTGCGCCACCACCGAGCGATCGGAAAATTCAACCATGCCGTGAATGATCGACTGCGGATGCACGAGAACGTCGATTTCATCGGCCGAGAGCGCGAACAGGTAGGAAGCTTCGATGACTTCGAGGCCCTTGTTCATCATCGAGGCCGAATCGATCGTGATCTTTTGACCCATGCTCCAGTTCGGATGCTTCAGCGCCTGCTCCAGCGTCGCCTGCTCAATGTCGGCCGGCGCCCAGGTGCGGAACGGCCCGCCCGAGGCCGTGATGATCACGCGCACCAGTTCTTCACGATTGCCGGACGAGAGCGCCTGAAACAGCGCATTGTGCTCAGAATCGGCAGGCAGGATGCAGGCGCCGGCCTTTGCCGCACGCTGCATGAAGAAATCGCCGGCACAGACCAGGCATTCCTTGTTGGCGAGCGCCACCGCCGCGCCGCGATCGACCGCCGCCAGAGCGGGCTTCAGGCCGGCTGCACCGCTGACCGCCGCCATCACCCAGTCGGCGGGACGCGCAGCCGCCTCGATAATAGCGCTTTCGCCGGCGCCGCATGCGATGCCGGTGCCGGCAAGCGCCGCCTTCAGCTCACCCAGCCGCGCCGGATCGGCGATCGCGGCGAACCGCGCGCCGAATTCCTTCGCGAGTTTGGCCAGCGCCTCGACATTGGAATTCGCCGTCAGCGCCTCGACCTGATAGCGGTCGCGCGCGCCGCGCAGCAAATCCATCGTGCTGTCGCCGATCGAGCCGGTGGCGCCCAGCACCGAGACCGTGCGTGCGGCAGCCGCCGCAGCCTTGTTGTTACGCAATGGAACTGCGCTCATCGTATCACCAAACCATAAGACCGCGGCCGACGCCATCGGCGCCAGCCCGCAGAAAGCCCAAAAATGCCGCCACGACGACGGCTGCGACAAAACCATCCAGGCGATCCATTAGTCCGCCATGGCCCGGAATAATGTGACCTGAGTCCTTTACGCCAAAACGCCGCTTCACGGCGGATTCGAAGAGATCCCCGAGCTGCGACACGACCGAAAGCACTGCCGAAACCAGCAATAACGGTCCTGCCCGGCCCAGGTCTAAGGCAGAGAATCCGCCGGCCACTGCAAGGCTGGCGGCAAAACCGCCGATCGCGCCCGCCCAGGTCTTTTTCGGGCTGACGCGCGGCCACAGTTTAGGCCCGCCAATGCCGCGGCCCGCGAAATAGCCGCCGCTGTCGGTGACCCACACGACCAGCAGCACGAACATCAGGGCGGAAAATCCCTTCACAGGATCGAGGCGGACCAGCACCGAGGCGATCTCCGCCGCCGCCGCATACAAAAATCCCGCCGCCGCCCAGTTACGCCGCTCCGGTGCCATCGCGGCGACGGCGATGAGCCCGGCCGCCAGCACGACCAACGCGGCATCCAGGCGATGAAGTGCAAAACAGAGCCCGGCAACCGCAAGCGCAACGACGCCCGGCACCGTCATGCGCATCGCACCGGAAAGGCCCACGATCGCAAGCCACTCCGCGAACAGACCGATCGCGGCAAGCGTCACCAGTGCCGTCCACAAAAAGCCGCCCGCATAGGCGATCGCGACGGCGAGCGGTATCAGCACGACGGCCACGGCGACGCGCATGATGAGATTGCGCTTGTCCGATCCGCTCGCTGCCGCCGGCGCGGCCTCGCCCTCGGTCACGATCCGGTTTTCGCGGCCAGACCGCCGAAACGGCGTTCCCGTCTGGCATATTCGGCAATCGCGCTTTCCAGCGCCGCCTTGTCGAAATCCGGCCAGTGAATCGGCACGAATACGAGCTCGCTATAAGCCGCCTGCCACATCAGGAAATTCGACAGCCGCTGCTCGCCGCTGGTGCGGATGATCAGATCGGGATCGGGGATATCGGGCGCATCGAGATAGCGGCCGAGCGTATCGGCGTCGATCGAGGCCGGATCGCGTTTGCCTTCGGCGACTTCGCGCGCCAAGCGCTGCGCGGCGCCGGCGATCTCCTGGCGCGATCCATAGTTGAATGCGACCACGAGATTGAGCTTGGTGTTGTCCTTGGTCAGTTCCTCGGCTTCGTTAAGCAGCGTGCAGATATCCGCTTCCAACCCCTCCCGCTCGCCGATCACCCGCACGCGCACCCCGTCGCTATGCAGCGTTGCCAGATCGTTGCGAATGAAGCGGCGGAGCAAGCCGAACAGATCGCCGATTTCGGTCGCGGGCCGCGACCAGTTCTCGGAACTGAACGAAAAGATCGTCAGATAGAGCACGCCGAGTTCATGGGCGGCGCGAACCACGCGGCGCAGCGCCTCGACGCCGCGGCGATGACCTTCGGCACGCGGCAGACCGCGCGCTGCCGCCCAGCGCCCGTTTCCGTCCATGATGATCGCCACATGCAACGGAACGGAGCGATCCGGTCCTTCCGTGGCAGGGGCGGCGGCGTTCGGCATCATCAAAATTCCAGGGCCAGTCTTGAACCGTTCCAGTCTCAACGCTTGAAGGTTGTCATTAAACGGTGAGGATTTCCTTTTCCTTCGCCGCCAGCAACTGATCGATTTCGGCGATCATTCCGTCGGTCGCCTTCTGCACCTCGTTAGCCAGCCGCTCCTGGTCGTCCTCGGAAATCTCGTGATTCTTCTCGAGCTTCTTGACGATATCGAGCCCGTCGCGGCGAACGTGGCGGACCGCAACCTTGGCGGCCTCGGCGTATTTATGCGCGACCTTCACCAGTTCCTTGCGCCGCTCGGCGTTGAGTTCCGGAATCCGCAGACGCAGCACCTGTCCTTCGGTCGCAGGCGAAAGGCCGAGATTGGAATCGACGATCGCCTTTTCCACGGCCTTGACCATCGACTTGTCCCATACCTGGACGGAAAGCAGGCGCGGCTCGGGCACGCTGACGGTCGCCAGCTGGTTCAGCGGCATGTGCGAGCCATAGGCTTCGACCTGCACCGGCTCGAGCATCGACGCCGACGCGCGGCCGGTCCGCAGGCCTCCCAGCTCATGCTTGAGCGAGTTTGTGGCGCCTTGCATGCGGCGCTTCAATTCGTTGATGTCAAAACCGGGCGTGGGCATAACGCTCTCCCCTCCTTGGAAACCAGCCGCCGGCGTCTTGCTTGCCTGCGGTCGAAACTGCGCCGGCATATCAGCCGGCGACCACCGTGCCGTGGCCGGTCCCGCGCAGGATGGCGCCGATCGAACCCGGCTCGGCGATCGAGAATACGATGATAGGCAGTGACGTCTCGCGGGCAAGCGCGAATGCGGTCGCATCCATCACCTTGTAGCCACCGGTGATCGCCTGCGAATGCGTCAGACGATCAAAACGCTTGGCGGACGGGTCCTTTTTCGGATCGGCGCTGTAGACGCCGTCGACATTGGTGGCCTTCAGCACGACCTCCGCCCCGATCTCGGCCGCCCGCAGCACCGCCGTGGTGTCGGTGGTGAAGAACGGATTGCCGGTTCCGCCGCCGAGCAGCACGATGCGCCCCTCGGCGAGGTATTTGTGCGCCGCACTGCGGGTGAACAGCTCGGAAATCTCGGGCATCACGAACGCCGACAGGGTCCGAGCCGGCGTCCCCTTGCGCTCGATGGCGGCTTCCAGCGCCAGGCAGTTCATCATGGTTGCGAGCATGCCCATGGTATCGCCGGTCGGGCGCGACACGCCGCGCGAGGACACTTCCACGCCGCGAATGATGTTGCCGCCGCCGATCACGACGGCGACTTCGACGCCGAGCTTCTTGGCCGCGATCAGATCGTCGGCGATGCGGTCGATGGTGGGCTGATCGATGCCGAAAGACTGGCTGCCTGCGAGATACTCGCCCGAGAGCTTGATCACAACGCGACGATAGACCGGGTCAGCCATTGCTTATCGCTTCCTTGTCCCGCGCAGGCGACTTCCGGCGCATCGCGCCGGAAGTCTGTGACCGCAGCGGTTACTTCTTGCCGCTGGCCGCCGCGACCTCGGCCGCGAAATCGGATTCCTGCTTTTCGATTCCCTCGCCGAGAGCATAGCGCACAAAGCCGGCAATCTTTACAGGTCCGCCGACCTTGCCCTCAGCTTCCTTCAGCGCCTGCGCCACCGACTTGCCGGTGTCGTGGATGAAGGCCTGGTCGAGCAGGCAGACTTCCTTGTAGTAGGTCTTCAGGCCGGACTCGACGATCTTCTCGATCACATTCTCCGGCTTGCCCTGCTGGCGATACTTGTCGGCCAGCACGTCCTTCTCGCGCTTCACGGTCTCCGGGTCGAGGCCGGCCGAATCCAGCGCCAGTGGATTGGTCGCCGCGACATGCATCGCGAGCTGGCGGCCGAGCTGGGCCAGCTCGTCGGTCTTGCCGGCCGAATCCAGCGCGACCAGCACGCCCATCTTGCCGGCGCCGTCGATCACCGCGCCATGGATGTAGCTCGAGACCACGCCCTTGCTGACCTCGAGCGAGGAGGCGCGGCGCAGCGACATGTTCTCGCCGATCGTGGCGATCGCGTCGTTGATCGCAGCCTCGACGGTGACGTCGCCGACCTTGGCAGCCTTGATCACCTCGACGTCGGCCTTGTTGTGCAGAGCGACCTGGGCGATCATCTTGACGAGGCCCTGGAACTGCTCGTTGCGCGCGACGAAGTCGGTCTCGGAGTTGACTTCGACCACGACGCCCTTGGTGCCCGACGTCAGCGCGCCGATCAGGCCCTCCGCCGCGACGCGACCGGCCTTCTTGGCAGCCTTGGACAGGCCCTTCTTGCGCAGCCAGTCCTGAGCCGCCTGCATGTCGCCATTGGTTTCAGTGAGCGCGGCCTTGCAGTCCATCATACCCGCGCCGGTCGACTCGCGCAGTTCCTTGACCATCGCCGCAGTGATCGTTGC
Organism: Bradyrhizobium sp. CB3481; assembly: GCF_029714305.1. Lineage (NCBI taxonomy): Bacteria > Pseudomonadati > Pseudomonadota > Alphaproteobacteria > Hyphomicrobiales > Nitrobacteraceae > Bradyrhizobium > Bradyrhizobium sp. CB3481. Next base: position 3,924,610 of record NZ_CP121647.1, on the reverse strand, counting down.
CATCGTTGAATATCCTTCTTGCCTGTGAGCGGCCGGCCCGGCGCGCTTTGCGCCGTGCCATCGTCAGCTCCAGGGAATGCTCAAGCCTTGAGGAACAGAACCGGTGGCCGGACGATCCGGCCACGCGGCGTACCAATTATTCCGCTTCCGCAGTGAGCGCCTTGGCCTGGGCGACCCAGGCATCGGCCCGGCTCGGAAGACCGACCTCTTCGCCGATCTTGTGTGCGGTATCGTGATCGAGCTCGGCGAGCTGCCAATAGTGGAAGATGCCGAGATCGTTGAGCTTCTTCTCGATCGTGCCCGACACGCCGGTGAGCTTCTTGAGGTTGTCGGCAGTGCCGCGGGGACCGGCCAGGCCCTGGAAGCCAGAGGTTTCGGCCGTGGCCGGAAGTTCCTCGCGGAGCGGCTGAACAGCGGCGCCGACGTCGATGCCGGAATCGCCCTGCGCGCGCGAAATGCCGTCGATGGCGGCGCGGGCCACCAGGTCGCAATACAGGGAGATGGCGCGGCCGGCGTCGTCATTGCCCGGCACCACATAGGTGATGCCCTTGGGGTCGGAGTTGGTATCGACGATCGCGGCAACGGGAATGTTCAGCCGCTGCGCTTCCTGGATCGCGATGTCTTCCTTGTTGGTGTCGATCACGAAGATCATGTCGGGAAGACCGCCCATGTCCTTGATGCCGCCGAGCGAACGGTCGAGCTTGTCACGCTCGCGCTGCAGCGTCAGCCGCTCCTTCTTGGTGTAGGAGTTGGCTTCGCCGGACGACAGCACCTCGTCGAGATGACGCAGGCGCTTAATCGAGCCCGAAATCGTCTTCCAGTTGGTCAGCGTGCCACCGAGCCAGCGCGAGTTGACGAAGTACTGCGCCGAGCGCTTCGCCGCATCGGCCACGCCGTCCTGCGCCTGGCGCTTGGTGCCGACGAACAGGATGCGGCCGCCCTTGGCAACGGTGTCCGACACCGCCTTCAGCGCGTTGTGCAGCATCGGCACGGTCTGGGCGAGATCGATGATGTGGATGTTGTTGCGGGCACCGAAAATGTAATCCGCCATCTTCGGATTCCAGCGGTGCGATTGGTGACCAAAGTGCACGCCAGCTTCGAGGAGCTGACGCATAGAGAAATCGGGTAGCGCCATAGGTATAGTTCTCCGGTTGGTTCCTCCGGAAACGTGTGAGCAAACGGGCCTGACTGGCCCGGTTGCCACCGGACGGCCTTTGAGAGCCATGTTTCCGTGTGAGATGGCGCGCTATATAGCCGGATTCCAGCCAGAAGCAAGGAAATACGGCTGGATTTTCAGCCCCCAAGCCCTGCGATTTGGAGCCGTCCCGGGCCAGATCCAGTGATCTGGCCCGTTAACACTCAGCAGCGGGCGCCGGGCGGGCAGCTCCTGGCCGGCGCGGCGCGCACCGCCGGTGGCGGTGCCGCCATCCGTGGCGGTGGTGCCGGGGCAGCCATCCGCGGAGGCGGCGGAGCGGCCATCCGCGGGGCTGGCGGAGGCGGCGCAGCCATTCGTGGCGGCGGCGCAGCCATGCGAGGCGGCGGCGCCGGTGGCGCGGCCATTCTGGGTGGAGGCGATGGCGCGGCCATCCTTGCCGGCGGAGGTGGCGGGGCCATCCTGGGCGGCGGCGCCGCCGGGCTGATCCGCGCAGCCGGCGGTGGCGGCCTTGCCGCGATCGCCGCGGGCGGCGGGGCTCGCCGCACGTCGGGCGGCGGTTGAGGTCGCGGGGCAACCGCAGCTGATGGCCTCGATGGCGCGGCGGCGCTTGGTGGCGGCGTGCCTCGGGGTGGCGGGCCGACCGGAGCCGTTGCGCCAATGGCAGGCCGTGCGCCGGTCACGCCGGGTGCGGGCGGCGGCGTGCCGGGCGCAGTCCTGGCGTTCGGATTGACCGCGGCGCTGGGCGGTGGCGCGCCGGGCCCGGTCCTCGCGTTCGGATTGACCGCCGCGCTGGGCGGTGTTGGCGGAGTGCCGGGCGCGGTCCTCGCGTTTGGATTGACTGCAGCGCTAGGCGGTGGCGGCGGCGCGCCCCTGGCGCCCGGCACCGGCAACGCATTGGCCCTCGGCAGGGGCTGCGGCGACGGCAGCGTCGCGGCCGGTGCGTTTGCCGGCTGCGGCGCGTTCGGCCGTCCGGCCTGTCCCGCGGGAGCGCCGGGCAAACCGGTCCTCACTGCGGGATTGATCGTGGCGCTCGGTGGTACCGGCGCCTTGCCCTGCTGGATCAGCGTCGCGCGCTGCGCGACCGCGGGCGGCAGGCTCGGCGTGGCGGTTCCTTGCGCCGGCGCAACCGCCGGCGAGCCGGGACGGCCAGCCCTTTCCCCGGGTCCGGCCGCGGGCGGCGGCGGCCCCCGCCGGTTGATGACGCTGTCGATGGCGGCGCGATTATGGATGTTGGCAAAGATGACGTTGTTCGGCGGCGGCGCGACATAGCGCGGCGGCCTGACATAGACCGGGATCGGCACGAACACCGGCTGCGGCAGGATGAATAGCCCGATCGGCGGCGGCGGCGGCTCCAGCACCACGAAATCATCCGGCGGCGGCGGCAGATAGTAGACCGGCGCCGGCGGCGGTGGGACGAAATCGAACTCGGGATCGCCGAAGGCCAGCACCGGGCGATCGACATAGATGATCTCTTCCGGCGGCGGTGGCGGGACATCGTAGTCGATGACGTCGAATGTCGGCGGCGGCTCGAGCGGCGCGGTGAGAATGGCCAGCCGGCGGCGCGCGTCGGCGGCATGCGGCCCGCGCGGATAGCGCTGCAGATACGACCAATAGGCGTTCGGTGTATCGGTGCGGTAGGTGCGGCGCCATGTGATCGCTTCGCGCCGCGCTGCCGCGATCGCCCTCACCCGTTTGGACAAGGGATCGCTTGCATAGGCGCCGAGAAATTCCTCATAGCCCTGTAGCGTGTCGCGCTCCAGCGCCGCGGCGTAGGCGTCCCGCACGCCGAGATCGCGGATCGGCTTGTCCTTGACGGCGGCGGCCTGATCCGGTGCCGCCGGGGCCGGCGCATCGGGGGCGCGCTCGAAGAAGGTGAAGCCGGCATCGACCTTCTGGCTGTCCCAAGGCACCTGCGCGCCCTTGCTCGCCTCGTTGACGCGCAGCCTGAGGCGATTGAAAACCTCCGGCAGCGGCAACCCGCCGGTCCGGATCATCTCGGCCAGCGACTGGGCGTAGATGCCATACGGCCCCTGCTCGGCCGGCGCGATCGTTCCCGGCGCCGCATTGAAGGCGATCAGCATGTGCGGATCGGCCTCGACCAGCGCGAGACCGCTTGCGATCTGTCCATTGACGAAAGGCTGTTGCCGCGCCGCGTCCAGCACGACGATGCCGGCCTTCAGCGGCAGCGAGGCCAGCTGGCGGATATAGTCGCCGGTCCGCAGCGCCTCGATCGGTACGTCGGCTTCGCGGTTGATCGCGGAATCGACCGGCACGAAATAATTGTCGCCGGCGAGCTGCAGCCCGTAGCCCGCGAGATACACCATCGCGACGGTATCCGGCCCCGAGCTTTCCGCCTTCTGGATGAAATCGCGAAAACTCCTGCGCAGCGTGTCGCCGTCGAGGTCGCGGGCGCCGATCACGTCGAAACCGGCCGCCTGTAGGGTCTGCGCGATCAAGCCCGCATCATTGACCGCCGTCGCCAGCGGCGATTGCGCGTAGGCGCCGTTGCCGACCACCAGCGCAATCCGCTTTTCCGGCTGCTGCGCGGCGGCATCGCTCAGATGTCCCGCCAGAACGGATATCGTGACGAGACACGCCGAAAGGATCGTTAAACTTCTAACTGCCCGCATGGGTCCCACCCTGTCGCCGCCCACGCGCCGTATCGAAGGCGCTTTGAGCTGAACATTTCTTGAACAAATGCGCTCGCAACAAGGCACGGCGGCCCGCTCCGCCCGGTTCCTGACAGAATTGGGCATTGTGGCGACCGCCCGGCGGGCGTATCTTATCATTAGATCGTGTTCGCCCGCATCGTGAGGCGGTGGCGCGAGTTCCTCCGATGTGGCGGATTGCCCATGCAATGGAGGAGCCGCCATGACCGTTTCCCCGACCCTGCAGAAATACCTGGACCAAGGCGTCAGCTATGACCTGATTGCCCATGCCCCGACCATGTCATCGACGCGCACGGCGGAAGCCTGCCACGTCTCCGGCGAGGCGCTGGCCAAGGCGGTCGTGCTGCGCCGTGACGGCGGCTACATGATGGCCGTGCTTCCGGCCTCGCACCATCTGCATCTATCCGCGCTGAAAAGTCAGCTCGGCCACAAGGTCGACCTGGCGAGCGAGGATGAAATCGAACGTCTGTTCGGGGATTGCGAGCGCGGCGCCATCCCGGCGCTTGGTGAGTGTTACGGGCTCGACGTCATCGTCGACAACAGCATCGATCCGCACCGGGACATCTACGTGGAGGCCGGCGACCACGCGACGCTGATCCGCATGGACGGCGAGGAGTTCGCACGGCTGACGGCGAAGGCCTGGCGCGGCCACTTCAGCACACACGACTGAGGCGGCGCGCGGCCAACGTGATTCAAGCAGAAGATTGGCGGCTGTTCGTGGCTGAACAGCCGCGAGAGGATGTGTGACGCCGCGATCCCAAAGAGGCCGCACGTCAGTGATGCGCCGCGACGTGCTTCACGCATCCGGCCAGCAGATCATTGGGCGCCAGGCGGCCGACGTCGCCGAGGCTGATCATGCCGACCATTCGCTTATTCTTGTTGATGACTGGCAGCCTGCGAACCTGCAGCGACTCCATGTGATGCACGGCCTTGGCAAGGTCGTCATCCTCCCGGCAGCAATGGATGCCGTCGGTCATGACGTCGCGCGCCAAGGCACGATTGGCGTCGAATTTGCCGTTGGCAAGTCCTTTGCAGACGATATCGCGATCGGTCACCATGCCGACCAGCTTGTCGTCCTCGCCGATCGGGATGCAGCCGATATCGTGCTCGCGCATTAGCTTGGCGATTTCGGTGATGGGCGTATCGGGATTGACCCAGTCGACGCCCTTGTGCATTGCGTCTTTGACTTTCATGGCGGACCTCCGTCACTGCTATTTCAGGTGATACTCACGTGATGCAGCACAGCTTCCCCCTGGATGCGCAACTATACGACGGAACGGGTGTGGCCGGAATCGCAAAGACGATGACAAGTTCTTGAAAAACAGCGCGGCGCGCGGACCGCATTGGCCGCGCGCGCCGCACCATTCCTCTCACTACAGATCAGAAGAAGCCGAGCTTCTTCGGGCTGTAGCTGACCAGCAGGTTCTTGGTCTGCTGGTAATGGTCGAGCATCATTTTGTGGGTCTCACGGCCGACGCCCGATTGCTTGTAGCCACCGAACGCGGCGTGCGCCGGATAGGCGTGGTAGCAATTGGTCCAGACCCGGCCCGCCTGGATAGCGCGGCCGAACCGGTATAGCCGGCTGGCGTCGCGGCTCCAGATACCGGCGCCGAGGCCGTAGAGCGTGTCGTTGGCGATGGCGAGCGCCTCGTCATCGTCCTTGAAGGTCGTGACCGAAACAACCGGTCCGAAAATCTCCTCCTGGAAGATGCGCATCTTGTTGTTGCCCTTGAACACCGTCGGCTTGACGTAGAAGCCGCCGGCGAGATCGCCCGGCAGTTCGCTGCGTGCCCCGCCGGTCAGTACCTGCGCGCCCTCCTGGCGACCGATGTCGATGTAGGACAGGATCTTCTGCAACTGCTCGGACGAGGCCTGCGCGCCGATCATCGTCGCCGGATCGAGCGGATCGCCCTGGACGATCGCCTCGACGCGCTTCAAGGCACGCTCCATGAAGCGGTCGAAGATCGATTCATGGATCAGCGCGCGGCTCGGACAGGTGCAGACCTCGCCCTGGTTGAACGCGAACATCACGAAGCCTTCGATCGCCTTGTCGAAGAAATCGTCGTCCTCGGCAGTGACGTCCTTGAAGAAGATGTTGGGCGACTTGCCGCCGAGCTCGAGCGTCACCGGAATGAGGTTCGCGCTTGCATATTGCATGATGAGGCGGCCGGTCGAGGTCTCGCCGGTAAAGGCGATCTTGGAGATGCGCGGCGAGGACGCCAGCGGCTTGCCGGCCTCGAGGCCGAAGCCGTTGACGATGTTGAGCACGCCCGGCGGCAACAAATCGCCGATCAGCCCTGCCCATACCATGATCGCGGCCGGGGTCTGTTCGGCCGGCTTGAGCACGACGCAGTTTCCGGCGGCCAGCGCCGGCGCCAGCTTCCAGCACGCCATCAGCAGCGGGAAATTCCAGGGAATGATCTGTCCGACGACGCCGAGCGGCTCGTGGAAATGATAGGCGACGGTGTCATGATCGATTTCGGAGAGGCTGCCTTCCTGGGCGCGAATGGCGCCGGCGAAATAGCGGAAATGATCGATGGCGAGCGGCACGTCGGCCGCGGTGGTCTCGCGGATCGGCTTGCCGTTATCCCAGGTTTCGGCGAGCGCAAGCAGGTCGAGGTTTTCCTCCATGCGATCGGCGATGCGATTCAGGATCAGCGCGCGTTCGGCAACGCTGACGCGGCCCCATGCTTCCTTGGCGGCGTGCGCGGCATCGAGCGCGTCTTCGACATCCTTGGCTTCGGAGCGTGCGACCTCGCACAGCAGCCGGCCGTTGACCGGCGAGAAATTCTCGAAGTAGCGGCCTGAGCGCGGCTCGGCCCATTTTCCGTTGATGTAGTTCCCGTACCGCCGTTCGAACGGGGCCTTCGCAGTCCGTGAAAATTCGACCTTGTTCATGGCTGTTCCCTCGATATGGCGTCGCTGTATGCGGCGCTCAGGAAAACCATGACGAAGGCTGGGTTTATTGTCTGCCCGTCGAAACCGGATCGTCTGCGCGTGTGTCGCAGAACTGCGACAGTCGCACGAAACAATCCTCAGTGCGCGCGATGGAGATCGAGCCGCCGCAGCTTCCGGTGCAGGGTCGCGCGGCTGATGCCGAGCGCTTCGGCCGCGGCCGATACGTTGCCATTGCTGCGCGCCAGCGCGCGCTGCACGGCGGCGCGCTCGGCCTGGTCGAGATCCCGCGCCGGACTGGAGCTACCACCGAGCAGGTCCGCCGCCGGCAGCGGCTTCTTGAGAAAATCCCTGCTGACCCCGAGCGCCAGCCGCGCCGACCGCGTCGCGCCGATGACGAGGTCGTCGGCATCGACCGCGATCAACCCGCCGCCACCGCGGTTGATGTCAGGTGCAAAAAGGAAGCGGGCATTTGGAAATGCCAGGCGGAAATTCTCCATCTCGATCCGCCGCGCCGCGTCACCGACGGCGACGCCGATGAGATTGACGAAGCCCTCGGTGAGATCGGCGCGGCAGGAGGAGACGTCGAGCGCCGCGGCCAGCCTGCCCTCATGGTCATAGATCGGCGCCGAGGTGCAGCTTAAAAGCGTGTTGCGCGCGTAGAAATGCTGGTCGCGGTGAACGGTCAGCGCGCGTTGTTCGGCAAGACAGGTTCCAATGCCATTGGTGCCTTCGCATTCCTCGCTCCAGACCGTTCCGGTCCACAGGCCCCATGCCTTGAACGTCTCGTCGTCGGAAGCGGCGCCGCGCCGATCGACAGGCACGCCGTTGCGGTCGGCCAGCAGCACGCAGCAGCCGACCCCGCCGACCGCTAGAAACAGACGATCAAGGTTGGACTGCGCGGCGCGGACCAGCGGCTCGATCTGCTGCCGCGCCTGTTCGAATTCGGTCCCGCTCAAGCGTCGCGGCAGGCTGCATTCGGCGGGATCGAGGCGATGAAAATTGGATGAGCGGCGCCAGGACGCGACCATGGCCGACGTCGCGGCCGAGCCGCGCGCCACCGTTGCCTGCACCTGATCGGCATGCTCCTTGGTGGTCTGCGCCACGCTTGTTCCTCCCGTGCTGTATTATTATTCCGCCTGACGCGGCTCGCGAATTGATCCAGGTCAAGCGCAGCCTTGACCGTCTCGCCGCCAAAGGCCCGCGTGAGCCCGGACGATCCTAACACGCACGGTTTGAATTTCCGCTTAGGACCATCGGAGTATGTTGCTTCAATCGTTGCTAATCGACCGAATGACGCGCGCCGGATTTCCTCAAGGCGCTCAGCACTTTCCCCGAAACAAGCCCGGTGGGGGGCACTGTCAGCTTCCGTGCGGTCGAAAGCTCATCGAGCCTCACAGCGTCTGCACGTCCACAACGCCCGCCACCGCCTTGATCGCGCCGGCGATCTGCGGCGAGACCTTGAAGCGGCCCGGCAGCTTCATCTCCACCTCGGTCTGCAGGTCGAGCATCATGACCAGCGAGACGTCGCCGTCGGCGCCGCCCGATGGCGCAGGCGCAGGCTTTGCCGGCTGACCTTTCGCCAAGCCGTTCGATGGCGTGGTTTCGGGCATGTTGAGCCGTCTTGCGATGGATTCCAGCGGCTTGGTGTCGCGCACGAAAATCCGCAGGCCTTTTTGGGTCTTGGCGGCGGCGTCGTCCAGCGGCTCGGCATGCAGCACCCGCGCCCGCACGTCCTCGCCCTGCAGCTCGGCGCCGAGCTGCAGCAGGACGGCAGCCCCCGGCTCCAGCACGTCGCGATATTGCGCGAGCCCTTCGGAGAACAGCACCGCCTCGAAATGCCCCGTCGGGTCCGACAGGCCCATGATGCCCATCTTGTTGCCGGTCTTGGTGCGCCGCTCCATCCGCGACACCACGGTCGCGGCAACCCGGCCGGCGGTCGCGCCGGTCTTCACGGCGCGGGAGAATTCCGCCCAGGACTGCACGCGAAGCCGCTTCAGGACGGTCGCGTAATCGTCGAGCGGATGACCGGACAGGAAGAAGCCGACCGCGTCATATTCGCGGCGGAGCTTTTCGGCCGGCAGCCACGGCTCGATCTGCGGCAGCATGATGGTCGGCGCATCGGCAGCGTTGCCGAACATGTCGTTCTGGCCGATCGTCGCCGCCTCGTGGCTGCGCTGGCAGGCGGCGAGGATGGCATCGGCGCCGGCAAAGACGCGGGCGCGGTTGGATTCGAGCGTGTCGAAGGCGCCGGCGGCGGCGAGACTCTCGATGATGCGCTTGTTGATCGCGCGGGGATTGACCCGGGCCGCGAAGTCCGCAAGCGAGGTGAAAGCACCCTTCTTGCGCTCCTCGACGATCTGGTCGATCGCCTGCTGGCCGACGCCCTTGAGCGCGGCAAGTGCATAGTAGATGGTGTTCTCGCCGACCTCGAAGGTGGCGCCGGAGCGGTTGATGTTCGGCGCCTCGACCTTGATGCCGAGCCGCTGCGCCTCGGCGCGAAATTCCGAGAGCTTGTCGGTGTTGTTGAGTTCGAGCGTCATCGACGCCGCCAAGAACTCCACCGGATAATGCGCCTTCATGTAGGCGGTGTGGTAGGACACCAGCGCATAGGCCGCGGCGTGGCTCTTGTTGAAGCCGTAGTCGGCGAATTTTGCCAGCAGTTCGAAGATGGTCTCCGCCTGCCCCTTCGGCACGCCGTTCTTGACCGCCCCGGCGACGAAGATGTCGCGCTGCTTGTCCATTTCGGCGCGGATCTTTTTGCCCATCGCGCGGCGGAGAAGGTCGGCGTCGCCGAGCGAATAGCCCGACATCACCTGCGCGATCTGCATCACCTGTTCCTGGTAGATGATGACGCCGAAGGTTTCTTTCAGGATCGGCTCCAGCACCGGGTGCAGATATTCCGGCTCCTCATCGCCGTGCTTGCGCGCGCAATAGGTCGGGATGTTGGCCATCGGGCCCGGGCGATAGAGCGCGACCAGCGCGATGATGTCCTCGAAACGGTCGGGGCGCATGTCGATCAGCGCGCGCCGCATGCCCTGGCTTTCCACCTGGAACACGCCGACGACATCGCCCCGCGCCAGCATCTGATAGCTCGGCGCGTCATCGATCGGCAGGGTCGCCAGGTCGACGTGGATGTTGCGCTGCCGGAGCAGTTTGCACGCAACGTCGAGCACGGTCAGCGTCTTCAGGCCGAGGAAGTCGAACTTCACCAGCCCGGCCGGCTCGACCCATTTCATGTTGAACTGGGTCACCGGCATGTCGGATTTGGGATCGCGATAGAGCGGCACCAATTCGCTCAACGGCCGATCGCCGATCACGATGCCGGCGGCGTGGGTCGAGGCGTGGCGCGTCAGGCCCTCAAGGCGCTGGGCGATGTCGAAGGCGCGCGCCACCACCGGGTCCTCGTCGCGGAACGCCTGCAGCTTGGGTTCGCCCTCGATCGCCTGCGCCAGCGTCACCGGCGCGGCCGGATTTTGCGGCACCAGTTTGGTCAGCTTGTCGACCTGGCCGTAAGGCATCTGCAGCACGCGGCCGACGTCGCGCAGCACGCCGCGCGCCTGCAGCGTACCGAAGGTGATGATCTGCGCCACCTGATCGCGGCCGTAGCGCTGCTGCACATACTGGATCACCTCGCCGCGGCGATCCTGGCAGAAGTCGATGTCGAAGTCCGGCATCGAGACGCGTTCGGGATTGAGGAAGCGCTCGAACAGCAGGCCAAAGCGGATCGGGTCGAGGTCGGTGATGGTGAGCGCCCACGCCACCAGCGAGCCTGCGCCGGAGCCGCGGCCCGGCCCGACCGGAATGCCCTGCGCCTTGGCCCATTTGATGAAGTCGGAGACGATCAGGAAGTAGCCCGCATATTTCATGCGCGCGATGACGTCGAGCTCGAAGGCGAGCCGCTTGTTGTAATCCTCCTCCGTCGTGTTCGGCGACAGACCATGCACGCGCAGGCGCTCCGCGAGCCCCTCCTCCGCCTGACGCTTCAGCTCGGCAGCCTCGACCGCGGCGGCATCCGGGCTTGATGCGGCACCGACGGTGAAGAACGGCAGGATCGGCTTGCGCGTCCTCGGGCGGAACGAGCAGCGCTCGGCGATCTCGACCGTCGAGGCCAGCGCCTCCGGAATGTCAGCGAACAGCACCGCCATTTCGGCGCGGGTCTTGAAGCGGTGATCGGGCGTGAGCTGCTCGCGGTCGGTCTCGGCGATCAGCTTGCCGCCGGCGATGCAGAGCAGCGCGTCATGGGCCTCATAATCGTCGTTCGACGCAAAATATGGCTCATTGGTCGCGACCAGCGGCAGGCCCTTGGCATAGGCGAGATCGATCAGGCCGCCCTCGACGCGGCGCTCCTTGTCGATGCCATGGCGCTGCAATTCGATGTAGAGGCGATCGCCGAATAGATTCGCGAGCCGCTCGCAGCGCACGGCCGCGAGCGCGGTGTGATCGGCCTGCAGCGCCAGCGAGATCGGACCATCCGGCCCGCCGGTCAGAGCGATCAGATCCTCGGCCTCGCCTTCCAGCCATTCAAGCTTGATGTGCGGAGATTGATGGACCGGCGTCTCCAGGAACGCCCGCGAGTTCAGCCGCATCAGGCTGCGGTAGCCGCGCTCCTTGGCCGCCAGCAGCACGATTCGCGATGGCGCAGCAGCCAGCGTGCTGCGTGCATTGGGATCCTGGTCGCCGAAATCGACGGCGAGCTCGCAGCCGACGATCGGCTGGATGCCGTAGCCGGCCATCTTGTCGGAGAATTCCAGCGCCCCGAACATGTTGTCGGTGTCGGTCAGCGCCAGCGCCGGCTGGCGGTCGGCCTTCGCCAGCTCGCCGAGCTTGGCGATCTTGATCGAGCCCTTCAGCAGCGAATAGGCCGAATGAACGTGAAGATGGACGAATCCGGCACTGGACATGGTCGCTGAACGGGCTCTTGCATCGTGATGGGAAGCGATCGTCGGAGGCTCCCGCACTCCGACTCGCTATCCGCAATGGTGATGCCTCGGCCTTGCCGAGTCCACGCGGAACGCACGCGACGCGCCCGCCATCCGGCTTTTCCCCAGCCCCGCCTGGCGGCTTGATTCGGCGGCTTGGGCCACCGCATCAAAGCTGCGGAATCACCTGGGCCCAGACCGCGATCATTCCAACAAACAGCGCAATCGAGGCCAGCGCCGCAGCTTCTTCCACGAACATCCGCAACATGATCCGACTCCCTGACGAGATGAGAACATATGAGGAACATTGTTCTATTTTTGTTCGCGGAGTCAAGCGCCCTTTCGCGGCCGGTCCGGCCAGCGTCCCTGCGTGGTTAACCGGCCCCCGCCCGCCGCAACAAAAAAGCCCCGGGACATCGCCCCGGGGCTTCCTTGTTCAGAGCTAACGCTGATCAGTACCTCGAGATCGACGGGCCGCCGAACTTGTAGTTCACGCGGGCGGTGACGAGGTCGACGTCCTGACGGATGCGATCGCTGCCGAAGGCGGCGCCGGCCGGTGTGGTGAAGTTATAGGTACGATCCTGCATGAACAGGTGATTGTACTCGACGCCAACCGACCAGTTCGGAGCGAAGGCATATTCGAGGCCGGCGCCGATCGTGCCGCCCCAACGGGTGTCGTCACCAGTGACGCCAGCGAGCGCGCCGCCGATGGTGTTGACGCGATAGGTGTTCGAGGTCACCGCGGCACCGCCCTTGACGTAGAGCAGGACGTTGTTGACGGCATAACCGACCTGACCAGTGAACAGGCCGAACGCATCGACGTTGGTATGGTTGCGGAAGCGGTTATCCTGCAGGCTCACATTGCTGCCCGAGAAGTCGGCCCAGTTGCCCTGAGCTTCAACGCCGAACACCCAGGTGCCGGCCTGCCAGCGATAGCCGACCTGGCCACCGACGGTGCCGCCGGTCGCGTCATGCGAACCCTCGGCGCCAAAGCCAACCAGATCCCAGGAGTTGCGGCTCGAACCGTAGCCGCCGTTCACGCCGATGTAGAAACCGGTCCAGTCATACACAGCCGCGACCATCGGGGGCGCCTTGGTGTAAGGACGCGCAGCGAGATCAGCAGCAATAGCCGGCGCAGCCGCGCCGAGCGCGATCAGACTGGCCGTAACAAGCAAAACCTTCTTCATTCGTATTCCCGTTCCTTTATTGACAGCCCCCAAGGCCGCGGCATGCTCATAGCATCGTCAGTTCGAATTGCTGTAACCTCGCTGCAACAACGCGCACCAAATGGCCCAACTGTGGTCGCAACTTTGTGAACGCAAGTTAATGTTGCCGCACAAGCATTTTTTGAAACATTGCGACGAAGCGCGCCCGCAAAAAGGTTCCCTTTTGATAGTACAGCGATTGGCGCGGCCGGAATCGGTTGACGAAATTGCGCCGGTGCGGCTTCCTCCGACCAACGTGCGGCGCCGATCCGCTGAGAAGGAGACACGAAATGCGTAGAGCTGTTCTGGCCGTTTTGACCGCAACCGGACTGGCGGCCCTCGGCGCTGCGCCCGCCGAAGCGGTCGGCACGCGCTATCCGTTCTGCCTTCAGGGCGATGAGTATCCGGCACTGAGCTATTGCACGTTCACAAGTTATGAGCAGTGTCAGGCAACCGCCTCGGGACGTTTCCTCCAATGCATCGCCAATCCCTATTATGTCGGCGAAAGCGAACCGCCGCGCGCTGGGTATCGCCCACTGCCCGGCCGCGCGCTCCCGCCCGCTCCCGGCTACGGCAGGTATTAGGCCCTACCAAGATTTCGCGACCGCTCCTGCTGTCGCCGCCCGCAGGCAATCAACGCGTGAACGTGATTTGACGCGGGCGTTGCCGCGTCGTCTGCTTGAAAACCGAAGATTGCAAGCGCTGCGGCAGAGCGGACCGCGGCGTTGATCGCATAGGAGCTTGTGATGCGCATTCTGGCTTTGGCAATTTTGGCGATCGGAGCAGCTTCGGCAGCCGCGCCGGCGCAGGCCCAGACCTACGATCCCAGCTACCCCGTCTGCCTGCATGTGTACGGCAGGATCAACTACTACGAATGCCGCTACACCTCGCTGCCTCAATGCAACATGTCGGCATCGGGCCGCGCGGCACAATGCGTGGTCAACCCGTATTACGCGCAGGCCCAAGGGCCGTCGGTGCGCAAGCGGTATCGCCAAGTCTACTGAGATTGCCTACTAAGATTGCCGCTATTCGAGCTCGACGACCAGGCCGTCGACGAGCGAGACCCGGCGGTCCATCCGGCCGGCGAGTTCCATGTTGTGGGTGGCGATCAGCATCGCCACCTGCGTCGCCTGCACGAGTTGCATCAGCGCCTTGAAAACGTGATCGGCGGTATGCGGATCGAGATTGCCGGTCGGCTCGTCAGCCAGTAGCGCCCGCGGCGCATTGGCCACTGCACGCGCGATCGCGACGCGCTGCTGCTCGCCGCCGGAAAGTTCGGCCGGCCGGTGCGAAATGCGATCGCTAAGCCCGAGATAGGCCAGGATCTCCTCCGAACGCTTGATCGTCTCGGAACGTTTGAGGCCGCGGATCATCTGCGGCAGCATGACGTTTTCGAGCGCGGTGAATTCCGGCAGCAGCCGGTGCGACTGATAGACGAAGCCGATGTCGTTGCGGCGGATCTGGGTGCGGTCGACATCGGAGAGCTGCGACGTCGGCGTGCCCGCGACATAGACCTCGCCGTCGTCGGGGCTTTCGAGCAGGCCCGCAATGTGCAGCAGCGTCGACTTGCCCGAGCCCGATGGCGCCACCAACGCCACCGACTGCCCCGCCCACAGCGCCAGCTTGGCGCCGTTGAGGATGGTCAACGTCGCCTCGCCCTGCCGGTACTCGCGTTTTATCTCGTGGAGATAGATAACCGGTACGTCTTCTGCCTCCTCGGCCATCACGTCCTCACTCGTACCGCAGCGCGTCGACGGGATCGAGGCGCGCGGCGCGCCAGGACGGATAGAGCGTCGCCAGGAACGACAGCGTCAGCGCCATGATCACGACCGCGGTGGTCTCACCAAAATCGACCTCGGCCGGCAGCTTGGAGAGGAAATAGAGTTCCGGCGAGAACAATTCGGTGTTCGTCATCCACGACAGGAACTGCCGGATCGATTCGATATTCAGGCAGATCAGCATGCCGACGAAGAATCCGGTGAGCGTGCCGACCACGCCGATCGCAGCTCCCGTGATCAGGAAGATCCGCATGATCGAGCCCTGCGAGGCGCCCATGGTGCGCAGGATGGCGATGTCCTGGCCCTTGTCCTTCACTAGCATGATCAGTCCCGAGACGATGTTGAGTGCGGCAACCAGCACGATCATGGTCAGGATCAAAAACATCACGTTGCGCTCGACCTGGAGCGCGTTGAAGAACGTCGAGTTGCGCTGCCGCCAGTCGACCAGGAACACTGGCCGCCCGGCCGCTTCGGTGACGAACTTGCGGAACGCGTCGATCCGATCCGGATTGGTGGTGAATACCTCGATCGCGGTGACATCATCCTTGCGGTTGAAATAGGCCTGCGATTCCGGCAGCGGCATGAACACGAAGCTGGCGTCATATTCGGACATGCCGATCTCGAACACCGCCGCCACCTTGTAGGGCTTGATGCGCGGTGTCGTGCCCATCGGGGTCACGGCGCCCTTCGGCGCGACCAGCGTGATGGTGTCGCCGGCATGCAGCGACAATTGATCCGCGAGGCGGCGTCCGATGATCACGCCCTGCCCCTCGTCAAAGCCTTCCATCGTGCCTTGCTTGATGTTCTTGGCGATCGAGGTGAGGTTGTTCAGGTCCGCCGAGCGCATACCGCGCACCAGCACGCCGGCGGCATTGAAGGCGGACGAGGCCAGCGCCTGGCCGTCGACGACCGGCGCGGCTAGACGGATGCCTTCGACCGTGCTGATGCGCTCGGCGACGTCCTTCCAGTCGGTCAGCGGCGATTCCAGCGGCTGCACCAGGAGGTGGCCGTTCAGCCCGAGGATCTTGTCCAAAAGTTCCTTGCGGAAACCGTTCATGACCGCCATCACGATGATCAGCGTGGCGACACCGAGCATGATGCCGAGGAAGGAAAAGCCGGCGATGACCGAGATGAATCCTTCCTTGCGGCGCGCCCGCAGGTAGCGCCCGGAAAGCAGCCACTCAAAGGGGGCAAAGGGCGGAGTTCGGGCTGTCTCGTTCATGGTTTCATCCATTACTCGATAATCCCATGATTCGGGCCAAATGTGGCCTCATTGGCCAACATTACCACCCCGGTGGATATCTTATCCCGCGATCTTCGCCACCGCTTCCGCCGGACTGAGATTCTCGCGCGAGCCGTCGCTGCGTCGCTTGATCTCGAGCTTGCCCTCGGCGAGACCCTTTGGCCCAACCAGGATCTGCCAGGGGATGCCGATCAGGTCGGCGGCCGCGAACTTTGCGCCGGCGCGCTGGTCGGTATCGTCATAGAGCACGTCGACGCCCTTGGTCTGCAACTCGCGATAGAGTTTTTCGCAGGCACCGTCGACCGCGGCATCGCCCTGCTTCAGATTGAGGATCACGGCGGTGAACGGCGCCACCGCTTCCGGCCATTTGATGCCGGCATCGTCGTGGCAGGCTTCGATGATGGCGCCGACCAGGCGCGAGACGCCGACACCGTAGGAGCCGCCGTGGATCGGCACATCAACGCCGTCGGGCCCTGCCACCAGTGCCTTCATCGCCTCGGAATATTTGGTGCCGAAATAGAAGATCTGGCCGACCTCGATGCCCCTCGTGTTGACGCGCCGGTCGGCCGGCACCTCGCGCTCGTAGCGCGCGGCATCGTGGACGTCCTCGGTCGCGGCATAGACCGACGTCCACTGCTCGATGATCGGTGTCAGATCGCCGTCATAATCGACATCGTCGGGCGGAATCGGCAAATCGAGCACGTTGCTGTCGCAATAAACGCCGGACTCGCCGGTCTCCGCGAGCACGATGAATTCATGGCTGAGATCGCCGCCGATCGGACCGGTCTCGGCCCGCATCGGAATCGCCTTCAATCCCATCCGCGCGAAAGTGCGCAAATAGGCCACGAACATCTTGTTGTAGGCGCGCCGCGCCGCCGCCTCGTCGATGTCGAAGGAGTAAGCGTCCTTCATCAGGAATTCGCGGCCGCGCATCACGCCGAAGCGCGGACGCTGCTCATCGCGGAACTTCCACTGGATGTGATAGAGGTTGAGCGGCAGGCTGCGGTAGGACTTGATGTAGGCGCGGAAGATCTCGGTGATCATTTCCTCGTTGGTCGGCCCATACAGCAATTCGCGCTTGTGGCGGTCGGCGATGCGCAGCATCTCCGGACCATAGGCGTCATAGCGCCCGCTCTCGCGCCAGAGATCGGCGAGCTGCAGCGTTGGCATCAACAGTTCCAGCGCGCCGGCGCGGTCCTGCTCCTTGCGAACGATCTGCTCGATTTTCTTCAATACCCGGAAGCCCAGCGGCAGCCAGGCGTAGATGCCGGCCGCTTCCTGCCGCATCATGCCCGCGCGCAGCATCAGACGATGCGAGACGATCTCCGCCTCTTTCGGATTCTCTTTCAGGATGGGCAGGAAAAACCGCGACAATCGCATGGGTCAACTCGAGGAATCAGTGGGCTAGGCAGAAGAAGGTGCAGTGAAACCGGATCGGGTGCGAAAATACAAGGCCGGAGGCCACGAAAAACCCTCTGAAAACGAGGATTTGTAGCTCGTTTCGACGGTGAATTGTTGAATTTGCAAGATAGGCAAACCCACCCTCGCGCGATCCACCGATGGATGGTGGGCACGGTGCAAATGCGCCCCTGCTGCAAACCACCGGCTATTTCTTCATGCCGGAATGGTCGTGCTTCATTTCACCCGCGGGCGCCTGCGCGCCGACGCCCTGCACGTCGAGCGATAGCGCGACCTTGCCCGCTTTCTCGAACTCGAGCGTCAGCGGCACCTTGTCGCCCTGCTTGAACGGCTGCTTGAGATCCATCAGCATCAGATGATGGCCGCCCGGCGCGAGCTTGACGGTCTTGCCGGGCTCGATGGCGAGGCCCTTGTCGAGCGGCCGCATGGTCATGACGCCATTGTTCATGGCCATCTCGTGGATCTCGACTTTGCCCACGATATCGCTGGCGCCGCTGATCAGCCGGTCCGGCGCAGTTCCCTTGTTCTCGATGGTGAGAAAGCCGCCCGCAATCTTCGCGCCGCCGGGCGTGGCGCGGCTCCAGGCCTGTGTGATGACGAGGTCTGCCGCCTTGACTTCCTGGGCGTGTGCGGGCGCGCCGATCAGTGCCAATAGCGCGAAGGCGAAGACTTGCAGAACGGGTTTCATTGGATGTCTTTCGATTGATGAAGTATGGCGGCACAGCGGACCACCGGGACCGCTGTTGCCTTAACTTGAGAATACAACGTTGAAATTCACAATACCGGGAGTGCGGCTTTATTTGCCGGCCATCTTTTGCTGACCCAGCCATTTTTCGACCTCCGGCATTTCCGCCGAGCCCTCCATCGTGGTGACCGTTCCGTCCCGCGCGATCAGCAGCGTGCGGGGAATATCTCCCTGCCAGGCAGGATCGATCTCGAACCGCAGGCGCTCGACAAAGCCGTCGCTGAAAATCCAGTTCTCCGCCGAGGCAAGCCCGGCCTTCTGCAGCATCGTGCGGGTCGGCCCCTCCAGATTCGGAACGAGATCGGCACTGATCATGACTACGTCGAGCTCGGGATGTTCCTTCATGAACTGGCCGAGCAGCGGCAGCTCGACCTTGCACGGGCCGCAAGTGACGCCCCAGAAATGCACCAGCGTCGGACGGCCCGCATGCGCGCGCAGCATTTCCTGCCAGCTGCCCCGCACGAACGGCTTGAGCGTCGCGGCAGACGGCGACTCGGCCATCGGCGCTTCGCCCAGGCACGCGATGAGGAATACGAGAGCAAGGAGCAGACGTCTCATGATCCACCTCCAATCGGCAGCAGGCGATAACCGTCGGCCTTGGTCATCCAGGACAGATAGGTTTTCTGTCCGTCGCTGACCAGCATCGGGTGGTCCGACGTATCCGTCGTGGTGGCGATTGTCGACGGCGTCGACCAACTCTTGCCCTCGTCATGCGAGGTCATGGCATTGACCGCGGTCTTCTCGCCGTCGAATTCCTTCCAGACCACGGTGGTGCCGTGCGGGCCGGCCAGAACGTAAGGCCGCGTCGGATTGCGGTCGGCGCGGCCGAGCGGAATGGGATCGGAGAAGCTGCGGCCTTCGTCCTGCGAGCGGGCATAGAACAGCCCCTTGCGCGCCTTTCCGTTGGTGAACCAGGCCACGTGATAGGTGCCCGCCGACGAGATCGACAGGCTCGGGCCATGATGCGGGCACGCGGCGATCTGCCAGTCGTCATGGCTGACGCGGCGGACCTCACCGCGCGTCGCCGGATCGGCAAACGTCATGACCGCGTGATCGCGAATGCCGCCTTCAAAAATGTTCCGGAACACGAGCACGGGACGGCCGGGACCGGCGAATGCGAGGCCGAGGCGGCAGCATTCGCAGGTGTTGTCGGCGGCTAGCTGCGTCTCCGAATAGGTCGCGCCGCCGTCCTTGGATGACGCAAAGAACACCCCCGCCCCTTCGTACTTCCGGCCCCCCTCCCGCGCCGGCACCCGGTTGCGCTTGTCGATCCAGGCCGCGAACACCGAACCATCCGTGTCGAGACCGAGCGCGACAAAGCGCTGGCTCTCATTGTTCGCCGTGATCGGCTTCGGCTCAGCAAAGCTTTGACCGCCATCGGCCGACTTGGTCGCGAACACTTGGCCGTTGAACGCCTTGTCGCGAAAGGTCGAAAACGCCAGCGCGATGCCGCCGTTTTTGTCCAGCACGATCTGCGGCCGCGCATCCGGCCCCCAGTCGAGGGTATACTTTTCCTTCGTCACCTGAAGGGGCGCCGAAAAACTCCGACCCTGATCTTTCGAACTCGCCACCGAGATGTGCCCGCCGGCCATCCAGGCAAGCCACAGCGTGCCATCTGACGAAAACGCCGGTGTAACCTTCGACGCACAGCGCAGCGCCGTCTCCTCGCACGCCGCTTCCGAGGCATGCTGGTGATGGCTCATCTGCGCATGCACTGCGGTCTGGCAAAGCGTGAAAGCGAGCGTCGCGAGCAGGCTCATTCGCAGCATGGCTTTACTCCTCTTGCGTTGTGGTCCGGTCATTTGAACGCCAGCCTCATCCCGGCCATGAATGCGCGCGGCGAGCCGGCGTAGATCGAGCCGGTGGTGCTGAGACCCTGGAAGCCGGCAGCATTGACCGTGTTTCCGATATTGTTGGCGGAGGCAATGTAGGTCCGGTCGAACACGTTCCTGACTTCGAAGTAGACATTCAACGACTTGAAGTAGTCGGACTGGAGGTCAGTCTTGTAGTGGACGTTGAGATTGACCAGTTCGTAGCCGGGTGCCTTCTGCAGATTGGCGTTGTCCATGTAGAACGAATCTTTCCACTGCACCTCGGCGAATGCTCCGAGCCCGGCAAGCGGTCCCCACATCTGTTCGTAGCCGAGCCGCGCCGTCAGTTCGTGCGGCGAGATACCGGGAATCTTGTTGCCCGCACGGTTGAAGCTGAAGACCGTTCCGCCCGCACCGGGACTTCTGATGTCTTCGGTGTATTCGGTGTAGTACTGATCGAGATAGGTGTAGGCCGCCGTGAAGCGCCAGCCGGGATAGAACTTCCAGTCGGCGGCGAGTTCGACGCCGCGGTGTTCGGACTTTGGTGCGTTGAACATATAACTGACACCCGCCACCTGCGTCGCCTGGCTCACCAGCTCGTCCTTGAAGAACTCATAGAAGGCCGTCGCGCTGAATTTGAGCGCGCTGTTCGGCGTCCAATCGAAGCCGAGGTCATAGCCGATGTTCTTCTGCGTCCTGAGCTGCGTGTTGTTGCCGTTGGTACCGTCTGGGAGAATGAAGAGGTTTCCGATCTGCGGCGTGCCGTAGCCGGTAGCAACGCGCGCGCGGAACAGCCATTCGGGATTGAGCTTGTAGAGCAGCGCCAGCTCCGGCGCGGTGTTCTGGAATTGCCGGTCGGCCGTCGTCGGAATGATCGTCGGGTTCGGGACCGGCGAATTTCCGTAATTGTAGGCAGAATTGATTCCCTTCAGATGCGTGGTTTCCCAGCCGATTCCCGCAACGGCCGTCAGTTGCGGCGCCAGCTTCAACTCCTCGCGCGCCCGAACGCCGTAGTTAGTCGTTTCGCTCCACGTGTTGCTCTGCAGCCTGCCCAGCGTTGCATTGCCGCCTGGCATCAACATGCGCGTATCGCTCGACGCTGTCAGCGTGTTGTAGAAGGCGCCGAAATACGCAGTTGACTCCAGACCGAAAATCTCGCCGCGCTTGGTGATGTCGCTCATGTAGTTGTACGACGGAAAATCGCCGATCGCGCTGGTCGCGCCGGTGGGCTGGCTGATGTTGCGGTCGTCGAACACGAACTGGTTGCGCCAGGTCGTCGTGTTATCGAAGTCGTGCTCCCATCGTCCGCCGACGATGGTCCGGCGGTCGTTGCGGCCGAGACCCGCCTGCACCGCGGTTTCCGTGTCAGTTCCGCCAATGGCATTGAAGCCGTTCTTATTCAGCGTCACCGTGGGGCATCCGAGCGCGAGGTTCGTGCCTGTCGTGCAGCCCTGCTGGAACGGATTTTGATAATACTGGGTGAGATTCTGGCGGAGCGGCAGCCGTGTATCCAGATTGTTATTAATAAACTTGACTGTGAAACGGTCGTCCGGCGTCGCGTGCAGCGTGCCGAGAAAATTCACCGTCTGGGTATTGAACCAGCTATTGCCGATAAAGCCATCGCCGCGCGCGTCGCTGGCAAACAACGAGTATTCGAAATTGCCGACTTGCTTGCCGGCGGCAAGGTAATTGTTGAGATAGCCGAAGCTGCCGCCCTCGACGCCGTATTCGACCCCGTCGATGCTGCGGCCCGGGCGGGTGCGGAAGTTGAGCGCGCCGCCGGTGGCATAGTTGCCGAACAGCGCCGACGATGGCCCGCGGATGACGTCGATCGCGCCATAGGCCTTGGGATCGATCAGGTCGCTGCGCGACAGCCCGTCAGGCTGGGTGACCGGAAAGCCGTCGTCGAAGATCACGAGGTTGCGGATGCCAAAGCCGTTGCGGGCGTTGGAGCCGCGAATCGAGATTCCGATATCGCGCGGGCCGTTGCCCTGCTTCACCGAGATGCCCGGGCTCTCGCGCAGCACGTCGGCCACGGAGAATGCCGGGCGGTTGTCGAACCGGCTGCGGTCGATGGTCGTCTCGGTCTGGCCGTTGGACGCCTGAAACAGCAGCGCGCGCGCCACGCTCGGCGTGATGCCTGCGGTCAGCGACGCCGCGGGCGCGGGGTTGGCCGAGGGCGGCCTCGCCTGCGTTCGGGCGGCAGCACGCACGGCGGGCTTGCGGGCCGCAGGTCTGGCGGCGGCGGCGCGCGGCGCATCGACAGTCACCGCCGGCAGCGCCGTCTGGGCAGGCACGTTCGAGGGCATGAGGGATAGCGCGCTGCCGAGCACCAGCAGGCTCGCGCTCCCCAAGGCACGATGAGCGTACATAAGACATTCCTGACACCAGCTCTTTGGCCGGCTTGCTTCAACTGAACGAACTGGCACAGCCACGGGCCGCGCCATTGACGAGGGTCAAGTGAAGTCAGGAAATGGAGGGAGGCGCGCGGGCCTGCGCGTGCGAGCCGGCCCGGGCGTTCGTCAGGCGGAAGGCAAAATCGAACCAGGCCACCTGCTCGGCAACTCGATCGACGTCGATCGCCGCGAGGTGCGGCACGTCAACCGGCACGCCGGTATGCAGCACGCTGCATACCGAACAACATCCGTCATGGGCGCGGTGATTGATCTGATCGGCCTGCCCGGCACCTTGGCCACCATTGCCGTGGCAGATCACGGCGCCGGCGAGCGGATCGGAAGCGGCGATGCTTGCCGCCCAACATGCGCCGATCGGCGCAAAAATCTGCACCACCAGGGCAATCAGGACAATTGGCAGAAAATGCTTCAGTCGCGCGCGCATCACGAATCCATCCGCTTCAGACCATAATCACCTCTGGAGTCCGAAGTCGAGACGAGGTTCCCGGAACTATGTTGCAGCTTCAAGGAGAGATGCTGGCGGAAAGCGACGCCTTTTGCGCCATTTGGAGGGCGCCCTACCATGATACCAAGCCTCGGGCGTATTGCAGCTAAACCAACAACTATCAGTTGCAATTTCCCAATCATTTCGCAGAGTGCTGGAATTTTGAACAAACGTTGCCGAAAATGGTGACAAGACGAAGAAGATGGTCTACCAATTCAAGCTCAGGCTGGCCGAGAGGCAAAGCTTGGTGGTCCAAGTCTCGGGAGGAGCCCTGACGCGCACAAGCAGCGTCGCCTCGACAATCAAGATCAAATCTAAATTTTCGAGGAAATTAAGGGTCGACACAATTTTTGAGCAGGGCTCCGAGCCCTGCTCTTTTTTTTGAGACGATCGCAAACGACAATGATGGCATCGTCAAATCCGATCGAGCGCAGTTTTGAACTGGCCGCCACGCGCTGCGAAGATTTGACGCCGCTGGTCTATCGCCGCTTGTTCGACGCGCATCCAGAAGCGCGCGCCTTGTTTCGCACCGACGGCGGCGAACTCGTCATGGGCTCGATGCTGGCGCTGACGATCGACGCCGTCCTCGACTTTGCCGGCGAGCGCACTGGCCATTTCCGCCTGATCACCTCGGAAGTTTCGTCCCATGACGGCTATGGCACGCCGCGCGAATTGTTCGTCGCGTTCTTCGCCATGATCGCCCAGACGCTGCGTGAGGTAATTGCCGCCGACTGGTCGGACGATATCGACGCAGCATGGCGGCAATTGCTCGGCGAGATCGAAAGCCTCGTTGCAGCGCAGTGAAGCGGCGCGCAGCAAAATTTCCCCGATCTCATTGATACGGACGATCAAGTCACCCCGTGGCGCAATTGCGCCGAGTGTGAAACACTGCCTCGATCCGCGGCGCGTGCAATCGACGCCGACGGCGATAACAATATAAGCGAGGGAGCAAACGATGTCCGGAACTGACAAATCCGTTACGACCAGGCGCGACCTTCTTCAGGCGGCGGGCGCGGCTGGCGCAGCGACCGCCCTGCTCGGGGGACTCGGCATAAATTCGGCGCTGGCGGCAGCTGCGCGTTCGGAGAAACCGCTGAAGGCTGCGTTCTCCAATGCCGGCCTGCAAGCCACCTGGTGCGCGCAAGGCAAGCAGGCGGCGGAATGGTGGGGCAAGCTGTTCAACGTCGAGGTCACCTGGTTCGACGGCCAGCTCGACGCCGTCAAGCAGCGCGCCGCCATCGACAACATGGCCTCGCAGAAATGGGACTTCGTCGCGATCCAGGCGTTCGGCATCGGCACGCTGACCCAGCCCGTGCAGAAGATGATCGACGCCGGCATTCCCGTGATCGACATGGACACGCTGATCGCCCCGCTCGACCAGATCAAGGTCCATTCGTTCCTGGCGCCCGACAATGAATTCATGGGCGCGTCGGTGACCCAGGCGCTGTGCAACGCCATCGGCGGCAAGGGCAAGATCATCATGACACAGGGCGCGCTCGGCCACACTGGCGCGCAAGGGCGTGCCAAAGGCTTTGAATCCGTCGTCAAGCAGTTCCCGAACATCGAGGTGCTCGACACCCAGCCGGCGGACTGGGACGTCTCCAAGGCGGCGCGGCTGTGGGAGACTTATCTGACCAAATATCCGCAGATCGACGCGGCGTTCTTCCACAATGACGACATGGCGCTGGCCGCCGCCAACATCATGAAGGCCCGCAACCGCACCAACATCCTGATCGGCGGCGTCGACGCCATGCCGCCGGCAATCCAGGCGGTGAGCGAAGGCCGCATGTTCGCGACCGTGCGCAACCCCTCCTGCCGCATCCATGGCGGCGCCATCATCGCCGGCGTCGCCGCGGTGACCGCGGGCGAGAAGAGCGGACAGGGTATCCCGAAGCACGTCATCACCGACGGGCCCGTAGTGACCAAGGCCAATGCGGCCGGCATGCAATGGATGGAGGATCACTTCCTGATCTGATCAATGCCCTCGGGACATCAGCCCATCCTCGAACTCATCGACATCACGAAGGCCTTCGGCGGCGTCGAGGCGCTTCGTGGTGTCGACTTTGCGCTGTCGCCCGGCGAGATCCATGGTCTCGTCGGCGAGAATGGCGCGGGCAAGAGCACGCTGATGAAGATCATCGCCGGCGTGCATGCGGATTTTTCCGGACGCTTTGTGCTGGATGGAAAGGAAACCCGCTTCCGCTCGGTGCGCGACGCCCATGCGGCCGGTATCGCCATGGTGCATCAGGAGCTCAGCGTCGCGCCCGATCTGTCGGTCGCCGAGAACGTATTTCTCGGCAACCAGCCGACCAACCGCCTCGGCCTCGTGCAATGGCGGCGCATGGCGCGCGAGGCCGGCGAGCAGCTCAAGCGCTTCGGCATCGACGTCGACCCGATGTCGCGGCTCGGCGACCTCCCGATCGGCCTGCAGCAACTGATCGAGATCGCCCGCGTGCTGTTCTCGGGCGCCCGCATCATCATCCTCGACGAGCCGACCTCGGCGCTGTCGCCGCCGGAGGTCGAGCGGCTGTTCGCGACGCTGAAGCGGCTGCGCGACGAAGGCACCAGCATCGTCTTCATCTCGCATTTCATCGAGGACATCCTGCGCGTCTCTGATGTGGTGACGGTGTTCCGCAACGGCCGGAAGGTCGCGGAGACCAGGGCCGCCGAGACCAATAAGTCGGCGCTGATCGAGGCGATGATCGGTAGGGGCCGCGAGGCGCTGGAGGAGACCTATACGCACGACATCATGCTGCCGCCGGCCGTCGAAAAGCCGGTGGTGCTGAATGCCAGCGGGCTCTCGCTCGCCCGCAGCCTGCGCGATGTCTCCTTCGACGTCCGCGCCGGCGAGGTGCTCGGCATCTACGGCTTCATGGGCTGCGGCCAGCTCGAGCTGGCGCGCATTCTGTTCGGCAAGCTCCGGCCGGACCAGGGCACGCTGGCCGTCGCCGGCAGTCAAAAGGCCTTCCGCAGCACGGCCGATGCGCGGCGCGCCGGCGTCGCCTTCGTGCCCGAGAGCCGGCGCGACATGCTGTTTCACCAGGAGCCGGTCTACAAGAACATCTCGATCAGCGTGCTCGACCGCATCTCTTCCCTGCTGCTCAAGCCTTCGCGTGAACGCGCGATCGCGACGCGCCAGGTCGAGCAGCTCCGCATCCGCCCGGCCGCGGTCGAGCTCGATCTTGGCATGCTCTCGGGCGGCAACCAGCAGAAGGTGGCGCTGGCGAAATGGTTGACCTATCCGCCGCGGCTGCTCGTGTTGTGCGAGCCGACCCGCGGCATGGATGTCGGCGCCAAGAACGACGTCATCCACATCGTCAGGGACCTGCGCGACAAGGGACTCGCCATCATCGTGCTCTCCACCGAACCGGAGACGGTGCTCTCGCTCGCCGACCGCGTCCTCGTGCTCAAGCGCGGCACGGTGGTGCGGGAATTTGCCAATGAACGGATCAGCAAGGACCGCCTGCTCGAAGCTGCGTGAGGAGACCGGATATGACCACGGGTGAAAGCGCGACAGTTGCGGCGGATCGCAAACGCCCGCACCGGCTCGCCGCATTGCTGCGCTCGCAAATGCGCAACATCGCGCCGTTCCTGACGCTGATCTGCCTGTTCGGTTTCTTCGCGGTGGCCAGCCCCTCCTTTGCGACGCTGGACAATCTCGGCAATATCCTGACGCAGATATCGGTCACCGGCATCATCGCCGTCGGCCTGACCTTCGTGATCCTGTGCGCCGAAATTGATCTTTCGATCGCGGCGATCGCCAACGTCACCGGCATCGCGGTGGCGTATTTCACGCTGCAGGAGTCCTACGTCAACATCGCCAACGTTCCGATGCCCGGATGGGCCGCGATCCTGCTCGCGCTGGCGCTGTGCGCCCTGCTCGGACTCGTCAATGCCTTCGGACTGACGGTCATCGGCATCCCCTCCTTCATCATGACGCTGGCGATGATGCAGATCGCGGCCGGCATCTCGGCGCTGCTGGTGCGCGGGCAGATCGCCTACAAGGTGCCGCCGCTGGTCTCGACGCTCGGCTCGACCTCGATCGGCGGCGTGCCCTGGATCGTGATCGTGGCGGCGCTGATGCTGCTCGGCGGCCATCTGGTGCTGACCTACACCCGCTTCGGCCGCTACGTCTACATGGTCGGCGGAAACCGCGAGGCGGCGGAGTATTCCGGCCTCAACGTCAAGCTCATCCTCGGCAGCGTGATGGTGATCTCGGCCGTCTGCGCCGGCATCGGCGGCATGCTCGGCGTCGCGCATTTCGGCAGCGCGCAGCAGAACGAGTTCGACACGTACTTGCTGGATTCGATCGCTGCCGTCGTAGTCGGCGGTACCAGTCTCTTTGGCGGCCGCGGCGGCATCGGTAACACCATCGTCGGCCTGTTCGTGCTCGGCGTCCTCAACAACGGCCTCGACCACGTCAATATCGACAGTTTTCTGAAGATATTGATCCGCGGCCTGATCCTGCTGGCGGCGCTCGTGATCAATGTCTATGCCCAGCGCTTGCGGGAACGGGCGGTGGACTAAAGCGCGATGAGATTTGGATGAATCGTCATCGCGCTTTAGGTCTTTGTTTGAGCATGATCTTTTCGGAAAACCGCTTCACACTTTTCCGGATTATGCTCTAGGGCATATACTCATAGATGCGTAGCTACCTTTTGAGAAACATTCAAACGCGGGTGGCTTCATGCCTGATTCCGTCCGGGCGATTTTGGCCAAGGCAACCTGCCATATCGTATGCAGGCACCCACTACTGGCATTTGGGATCCATCCTCGGCTCGGAGCTCGCAGTGGTTTCTCGAAGTATTGCGTTGGCAGCCTGCAGATCTGGTGTCCCAAAGCCCTCGGTGAACTGGCTATAGAGCGGGGCGAGCAGGTCGTGAGCCTCGCCGCGCCGACCCTGTTCTCTCCACAATCGTGCAAGGCTGGTCGCCGCTCGCAACTCCCACAGCTTGGCGCCTTGTTGACGCGCGGTTGCAGCCGCTTGTCCGAACTGTGCTTCCGCGGCAATTGGATCGGGCTTCGGCAACCGCAGCGTCAGCTCACCCATGATCCGATGGAGTTCGGCCTCGAACCACTCCTCGCTGGTTTCTTCCGCTCGGTCGAGCGCTTCGGTAATGAGATCCAAGCCTTCGTTCACCGCGCCCGACCGGCCGTGGACCTCGGCAAGCAGGCTTCGGAAATAGGGCACCAGGAAACCCGCTCCGGTGGCCTGCCACATCGCAAGCCCGTCGCGGATCTGCGCGATGCCAGTCCCAAAATCCCCAGCCTCGCCCAGCGTCCAGCCACGAATGATGATGCCGGCTCCGAGGAAGTGCGGGGCGTCCTGCTCGGCTGCAAGTGTGATCAGTGCATTCGCCCGATCTCGGGCCTCGTCTTTGTCATGGCGGAGCTGCGACAGGATGCAGCCGTAAAGCAGGGCATATCCGAGAGTGTTGCGGTGGGACAACTCCTTCGCGTCCGTCAATGCCTGTTCGATCTTGGCTTGGGCCTGCTCGGGATAGCCGAGCGCGAACAGTCCCCAGGACAGAACGGACAGTCCCGCCACGCGGGGATCTTGCGCGAAAAGGAAGGCGAGCGACCGATGTGCGGCCGGATCGTAGAGAGCGAGCGTCCGCTCCAAATGAGCGCGGGCAGCCCCTAACTCGCCGCGAAGCAATTCAGCGGTTCCGACGATGCGGTTGCCAACGGTTTCGGCGGCAGCATCGTTCTGTTCCTGGGCACGGTGGAGTAAATCCTCGCCTGCAGTTCGACCGGCCTCGAGCTCCGCCCTCACGACGTGAAAAACCCACTTCCCATAGAGAACAGGGAAGAACCGCGAGGTGTCGCCGAGGCGCTCGCACAAGTCTCGGGCCCGTGCGTTGGCCCGCCCGACCTCCGGTGCGGCCCAGCCCTTCGCTGCCATCAGCGCGACACCGAGGGCAACTTGCAGTTCGAGTTCCTGCCTCCATCGTGCGGCGTCGTTAGTGAGAGCCGGGATCAACTCGAGCCCTTTGCTCAGTTGCGTGATCGCCTCTGCCGTGGCCGAGCGCGCGATCTCTGCCTGTCCCGCTCTCAGCCAATAGTCGATCGCCCGTTCAGCCAGCCCCGCCTCCATGAAATGATGGGCCAGAAGTTCGGGCTGCGCCTGCACCGTCTCCGGAAAATGCTGCTCGAGCGCGGCAGCGATCCGAGCGTGCAAGCGTTGCCGCTTCGCCCGCACCAAGGTCGCATAGGCGGCGTCTTGCACGAGCGCATGCTTGAAGCTGTAGGTCACCTGAGGCGGCGTGCCGCGCCGGAAGACCAAGCCTGAACCGACGAGGTCATCCAATCCCGCCTGCAGGTCGCTCTGCGGCAGCGCCGCCGCCATGGCGAGCAGTTCGTGCGAGAATTCCCGGCCAATAGCAGCCCCGACCTGGGCCACCTCTCGGGCCGGGGCAAGCCGGTCGAGCCGGGCCAACAGCGACTCTTGAAGCGTGGCTGGGATCGCCATCGACAGCAGAGGCCCGGCCAGCGCGTAGTGGTCGCCCTCGTCGCGGAGCAGATTGGCCTCCAGCACCGTCCGTGTCAGCTCTTCGACGAACAGCGGCACGCCGTCGGTCTTGGCGACGATCTGGTCAAGCACCACAGGGGGCAACGCCTTGCCGCCGCTCAGCCGCGCGACCATGGCCGCGCCCTGCCGGCGGCTCAACCGGTTTAGGGTCATCATGGTGACATGGGCGCAGCGTATCCACGGCGGCGCGAACTCGGGCCGGAAGGTGATAAGGACCAGCACCGAGGCGCCCTGCACCCGATCGACCAGAAGATCGAGTAGCTCGAGCGAGGTCGGATCTGCCCAGTGCACGTCCTCGTAGAGGGCCAGGACCGGCCGGCGCCTTGCGAGGCCTAAAACCTGATCGACCAGTTCCTCGAGCGTCCGCTCCTTCTGCCGATGCGGGCTCATGTCGAGCGGCGGGTAGCGCGCATTCGTATCGAGCGACAGCAGTGCCGCGAGCAGCGGGGCCACCCCGGCCACATCGTCCGTCGATAGCGCAAGCAGCGACTCGAGCTTGTCGAGCCTCGTTGCGGCGGCATCGTCCGCGGCGAAGCCTGCCGCCCGCTCCAAGAGGCCGAT
Organism: Bradyrhizobium sp. CB3481; assembly: GCF_029714305.1. Classification (NCBI taxonomy): domain Bacteria; kingdom Pseudomonadati; phylum Pseudomonadota; class Alphaproteobacteria; order Hyphomicrobiales; family Nitrobacteraceae; genus Bradyrhizobium; species Bradyrhizobium sp. CB3481. The sequence continues at coordinate 3,894,776 of NZ_CP121647.1, read as the reverse complement.
CACGGGGTGAAGCGGGCTGGTCTGATGGTGCGGTGAGCAGTAATGGCTCAGGGGCGTATGCGGCTCATTTTCAAGTCGTCCGCGCAGCGCCCGCACGAGGCGCGATTTGCCGATGCCGGGCTCGCCTGCCAGCAGCAACACCTGGCCCTCACCTTCCTTGGCTCGCTCCCAGTGCTCGAGAAGCAGGCCGATCTCATTCTCGCGACCGACAAGTGGCGTCAGGCCTGCGCCATGCAACGCCTCGAACCGACTCTCGGCGGCACCCTCCCCGATCACCCGCCATGCTCGCACCGGAACGGGAAAGCCCTTTAAGATCTGCAGGCCAAGCTCATCCAGTACGAATAGGCCGCCAACGAGCTCCCGGGTGCGGGCGGAAATCACCACCGTATCTGGCTCGGCCAGGGTTTGCAGCCGCGCCGCGAGGTTCGGGGTGTCGCCGACCACCGTCTCCTCGCGCGCAGCGCCTTCGCCGATCAACTCGCCGACAACCACCGGGCCGGTCGCGATCCCGACACGGGTCGCCAACGTCTCGCCATGCGCAGGTCCCAGGCTGTGCACCGCCGCGACCGCGGCGAGACCGGCCCGCATCGCGCGTTCGGCTTCATCCTCATGGGCGCGCGGATAGCCGAAATAGGCCAGCACACCATCTCCCATGTACTTCGCCACGTGCCCTTCGAACCGCGCGATCGCGCCCGCCACCGCGTTCTGATAGGTCCGCAGTACGTCGGCCATTTCCTCCGGATCGAGCCGCGCCGCAAGCGCAGTCGAATCGACCAGGTCGACAAACATCACGGTGAGCTGGCGGCGCTCCGCCTCGGGTGCCAACCAGGCCTTCTCCGAAACTGCGGCGGATGCGGCCGTGGCAGGCGAGGTCGCGCGCAAGGCTGCAATGGCGGCGAGCAGTTTGCGGCGATGGCCGATCGAGGCGATGCCGAGTCCGATCAGATCCTCAGCCGTAAGGTCCATGAGGACCTCGGCATCGATGTCGTTCTCCCGGAACGCCTGTTCGTACTGTCCTAGCCCCAGACCACACAGCCAGGCCGCGACGTCCATGGGCGCCTCCCGGCTCTCGCCTTCAGAGCACCAGGTGCTTAAAGCCTACTGCAAAATGGCCGAGATGGCACGGAGAAATATCACAGCCGGCTCGTGTCGGCGTCCTCGACAACCGGCTCGAACACGTCACCATCGAGAGTTTCTGAAAACCTTGATCCGCGGCCTGATCCTGCTCGCGGCGCTGATCATCAACGTCTATGCGCAGCGATTGCGGGAGCGCATAGCCGAGTAGAGAGGCCGGGCAGGCCCGTCCTACATGTCGGATTTGGCTTCGGCCTTGGCCGGAGCAGCGAGCCTGTCCTTCATGTCTTCGCAGATCTTTCGGACTTCCGCCGTCAGCAGCGAACAGCTCTCGATCTGATCGAAGACGCGTTTGGCCTCTGCGCGGTAGCGTTTCGCGGTTTCCTTCAGCTCGTCGGTCACCACTAGCGCCTCGCGCATCATGGCTTCGCATTGCTTGGCCCGCTCGGTCAGTTCCTCGCCCAGCGTCTCGATGTCTTTCGCTGCCGCCTCATATTCGCGGACAACAGCTTCGGCCGACAGCTTGCCGATCTCGGTGGCGCCATCGCTATGCTCCACATAATCAGGCATTCCCAGATCCGGCGCACGCACGGAGGGCGGTGCGAACTCGGTCGGGAGGGACTCGTGATGATCCAGCTTGCGAAACTCTTTTTCGATCTCGCGCTCAAGATCGAGCGCGTCCAGAATCGGCGGTTTTACTGCACGTACCATGGGAATGCTCCCTTAATCAAAACTGCGAGCAGAGACCAAGCTCTCTCGAAAAAATGCAGTCTTGACGGTTAGCCTGCCTGTGGAAGCGGGCAACCGAAACCCTCTGGTATGCTTGTTAGTTAACCTTGATGTCCGCGCTGGAGGTTAAATCTGGAACCGATTGCGACGCCAGGCTGCCGATAGTGGCGGCAATCGTTAACAACGCGGGTGGCCGGCAGGGCTGGCGGTACGACGCGGTGGGTGACCCGCGGCAATCAGGCAAAATCCGGCTGCCAATCGCGCACCTGGCACGCCGCTTTTGTCACATCGCCGATGCTGCGGAATGAAGCGGCATCCACCATCATGGCCCGTGCCAACCGAAGGCTGCGCGCCTCGCAGACGGCACGCCGTTTCGCATCTTCGATCAATTCGAAGTCGATGTTGTGCGCCAGCCCGAGAATGCGGCGGATGATCTTTGCGGCCGAGAAGCCGACCGTCTCCTGGAACAGTCGTTCCATATAGCGCTGTCGTTCAGCTTCCAGGCGCGCCGCGCCCGCCTCGCCTTCAAACAGCGTCACAGGATAGGCGTCGCCCTTGGCCTCGCCGCGCCATAGCGCGAGGAACTTGCGCGCAAACTCCGTCCAGACGCCCTCGACCGCCTCCAGCACCCAGGCCTCGAATGCGCGGCGATCGCCGGGCGAACGCTCATGGCCTGATGACGCGAGATAGGCCATCAAGAGATTGGCGATGACGGCGCCGATATCAAAGCCCATCGGGCCGTAGAACGCGAATTCGGGATCGATCACCATGGTCGAGTTATCGGTCACCATGATCGAGCCGGTGTGTAGGTCGCCATGGATCAGCGCTTCCGGCGCGCTCAGGAATTTCAGCTTCAGGTGCGAGATCGCGACGTGGAGGTCGAGGTCCTCGCGGAACGCGGCCGCCGTGGCATCGAGCCAGGGCGCTGTCCAGCGGTTCTGCTCGGCAATGCGGTAGGGATCGGTAAAGATCAGATCCTCAGTGATCTTGCAAAGCGCATGGTTGCCGGCGAAGGCGGCGATCCCCTCCTTCTTCTCGGCGGCGGATACCGCGAGATCGGACGACAGGAACAGCGTCCGCGCCAGAAAGGTCGTGATGTCATCGACGAAACGCGGATAGGTCGTTCCGGCCACCAGCCCCTTGCGCATGATGATGTGCCGCTCGAGCAGCTCCATGACGACAAGCGCGAGCGGCTCGTTATGATGCAGCACATCGGGCACCAGCGCGGGCGCCAGCTGCGCCTGGCGCGTCAGCGCCAGATATTCGTAATGCGAGCGCGACAGCGGCAGCGGCCAGCTCTCGCCGACGAGCCGCACGTAGGGCAGCGCCTGCTTGACGGCGATGCCGCCCGACGCGCCCTTGACGATAAAAACGAGGTTGAGGTTGCCGTCGCCGACCTCGACGATCGACCATGAATCCGGGACACCGCCAAGCCGGGCCGCGATTGCGGGAAGCCCGGCGAGATAATCCCGCAGATCGGCTTCATGCAGGATGCGGTATTGATCCTGCCGCTGGTCGGCCGATGATCGACGCTGTGAACTCATGCCGGTCTCCCCCTTGCCGGCGTGGGAGTTCAATCCCGTTTTAGAAATTTGGACCGGCCTGTTCTTCGCCGGATCATAGCCGCAACGCGCAGCCCGCGGCCAGCCTGTTTACCGTCCGCCCCTTGCCCCAACCCAGCGCCTCACATGTGCTGCGCCAGCCAGATGGTGTGGCCGCCGCAGTCGGGGTCCTCCACGACATGCGACACCACGCGAAAACCGTTCCGATCAAGCAGCGAACGATATTCGACCATATCGAGGCTCGCATGGTACAGCGGCTCGCCGCCGAATTCTCCGATCGCCTCGCCATGCGCCGGGCCGCTGGTGAACATCAAGGCCGCGTTCGGCGCGGCATGCGCGCGAAACACCGAAAACATCAGGCGCTGATCGTCGTAACGGAGATGGAAGAAACTGTCCCACGCCAGGATGCCGGAAAAGGTGCGCTGCAAGGCAAGCTGGCGCATGTCGCCGACGATCCATTCCTGCCCGGGAAAATGCTTTCCGCAGGCGTCGATCATGGCCGGCGAGGCATCCACACCAGTGACGGGATGGCCGAGGCCGATCAGGTACGCTGCCATCGGCACGGCCGAACCACAGCCGAGATCAAGGACTACGCCGGACGACGGCAGCAGCGCCTGAAACCGGTCGAGCCAGCTTTTTTGGATCAGCCTGGTGCGCGCGCGAGCGTCGATCCAGTCCGCCGCCTTGCGCTGATAGAGGTCGATGATTCCGTCGGCTTCTTCCGATGCCATTCAAAAGCTCACGTGCACTGCTGCCCCGCGCCTAAAATGTTTCCCGTTCCAGGAAGTTCGAGCCGATATCGGCCCTTTTCTTGATCGGGTCGTAGTCGCAAAACACGCTGTCGGCGACCAACGTGTAGCTCGGGATGATCGTGTCCTTGTCCAGCTTGACCGAGCCTAGGCCGATCACGGCGGTCCGCTTGCCGTCGGTCCATTTGAATGGCGTCGTGCTCGGCGCCCTCTCGCAGGCGGCGACCGCGTCGGCAAGAAACGCAGCCTCGACAAAGGCCTTGACGGTTCGAAGCTGCCCAAGGGTTTTCCAGTTCATGTAAAACGCCCCGGCAAGGCCGGCGGCGAGCAGAACCATTAGGAACAATAAAATTCGCTGAAAATTCATGCATTTCCCCAAAGCCGAAACTGCCAAGGGAACAATTAGCCGATCCCGCCGAGTTTGTCAGAAGTTGAATGTTAACCAACGAATCCCGTGGGCGGGCTATTGTCCCGACAGGTCGGATGTGAATAACGGTATTTTACGGCCTTTGAGATCGGATCGGGGACATCCGATGACTGACGACCTTGAAACGATTGCGTTGCGACCCACCGTCATTGGCGGCGCCCGTCAGGACGACGACTATGAGGTGATTTGGCGCGGCTTTCCGGTCGGACGAATTATGAAGCAGATCGATAGTCCACACTGGTGGTGGGCTTGTGCGGTCTACGGCTTGCCGCCGAGCCCCAATGACCGGGGACCCGCCATCAATTTCAAGGATTGCCAGGTCCGCTTCCGGCTCGCCTGGGCCAGGATCAGGCCGATCCTGACCGACGAAGCCATCCTGACGGCAACGCGGCACGCTGAAGGGCTGCTGCAGGAACAAGCGCCGAAGGAAGCCAAGCCCAAGGCACCTGAGCCGCTTCAGGTTCTGGATAATCATCGCGTCGCGCCCCGGCACCGGGTATTGAAGGCAGGATCGATCGAGTTCAATGGTGGCATCATCGACTGCACCGTCCGAAACATATCGGATACCGGTGCCCAGCTCGAGGTCGCCAGCCAGATCGGCATTCCCGATAATTTCTGGCTGGTCATCTCCGGCAGCCACACGCCGCGCCACTGCCGGGTCGCCTGGCGAAACGACAAGCGCATCGGCGTCGCGTTCGACTAGAGCTGTTCGTCGAGCGCATCAGCGAGGCGGTATCTTGACCCAACTCGGAATCGCCGGGCGCGAATCTAGGCGGCACGTTGCTTGTCCGACTGTTCCTTGACCGTGGTCACGGTTTCGTCCAGCGCCTTTTCGTAGTTGCCTGCAAGCCTCTCGATGCCGTCGGCCCACAACCTCAGCATTGAGACCTGAAAATGCAGGATGGGCTTCAAGGCATCCATGCCGATTGTCGTTGTTGCCATGATGCGCCTTTGTTGGTCACTTACGAAACGATTTGCGTTGGTGGTGTTGTCTTCCATGCTGTTCGCTCCCTCTGCTCTCGTGCATGGTCGAAACGCTAAGTCTCGGCTACCGCACGCCGTGTCTCCAGACAATCGGCCAAAGCTTGATCTGCCGCTAGTCTCGCGCCTCGGTCATCATGCAACTCGTCAAGTTTTCTCAAGTAAGCGACCGCCGCGATTTGCAAGAGATCGAAATCATATTCGCCGGTGTCACGAAGATTGGTGACGTACCTGTAAAGGGCGGAACGCCTGCTATCGCTCTCACTGATACTGCTGTGTCGCAGCAGGTAGTTCCGCCAAGCGAACGCACAAGCACCTTCGATGGCCTGAGAATTCATGGGCACCTCCCAAGTGTCGAGAAAGACTGAGGAGGCGGTTCGTTCCGCAAATTTCCGAGGTGTAACGCTGTTCCGTAGCTGCACCGCAACGCGTACTGCACGCGTGCGATGTCGAGGCTGCGGTCGGCACGCTCACGACGCAGTCGGTTACTCAGTGGGTATTTAGGGCAGATGTTCCCTTAGAAATGGAACTGCAGAAATTGCGTCGGCCGCCGCGCCACCAGCTAGACTAGAATAGCTTATGGGAACATGGCCTAAATCTGAATGCGATGGCGCCGGATCAGAACGGCAGCCCCATCAGCTTCGACAGCCGCTCGATGTTCAGATAGCCCTGCTGATAGGCCCACATCCCGATGCCAAACAGCACGGCCGAGATGATCGTGGTCCAGAGCAGCTTCCAGCCCATCCGTGCCATCACCGGCGCGCCCGGATCGGTGCCGGGCGCGCCCTCGCCGTCCTCATGCTGGCTGCGGACGCCGAACGGCAGCGTCAGGAACAGCACGACCCACCAGACCACGAAGTAGATCGCGAGCGCCGTAGAGAGGCTGTAGGCCATCAGGTTCAAGCCTGTTCGATTTCGACGAGCGCGCCGGAAAAATCCTTCGGATGGAAAAACAACACCGGCTTGCCGTGCGCGCCGATCTTCGGCTCGCCATTGCCAAGCACGCGCGCGCCCTGCGCGATCAAGGTATCGCGGGCGGCGATGATATCAGGCACGTCGTAGCAGATGTGATGGATGCCGCCGTCGGCATTGCGCTCGACGAATTTGGCGATCGGCGAGGCGTCGCCGAACGGCTGGATGAACTCGATCTTGGTGTTGGGGAGTGTCACGAAGACGGTGATGACGCCATGCTCCGGCAGCGGCACCGCGCCGGAGATTTCGGCGCCGAACGCGCTGCCATAAATCCTGGCGGCCTTTTCCGCATCCTTGACGGCGATCGCAACGTGATTGAGCCGGCCCAGCATGACACTCTACTCCCTGCCTTCAGCGCGTTTCCCGGCCTACGACCAGTGCCCGCCTGAACCCTTTTATTACCTCAAACCACCAGAACATGAACGACGCAAATCGGCTTCTTGCCCCAGTGCTCGTTGATCACCGCCCGCACGGCGCGGCGCACCGATTCCGCTGTCGCATCCGGGTCGCGCCGCCGCGGCCGCGGCAGGCTCTCGACCGTCGAGACCACCGTGTCGAACACGATCTCGTCGATGATCTCGCCGGCGGTATTCTTCTCGGGGATGCCGACCAGATCGACCTCGGGATCGTCGGCGAGCTCGCCCTTGTCGGTCATGGCAATGGCGACGAAGGCGCAGCCGGCAAAGCCCATCCGCCGCCGCTCGACCACGGCGCGGGATTTTGAATCCTCGAGGATGGCGCCATCCTTGTAGAGCCGCCCCGCCGGCAATTCGTCGATGATGCCGGGCTCGCCGGGCCCGAGCTTGACCAGGTCGCCGTTGCGGCAGGTCAGCACTTTCGGCACGCCGGCGGCGCGCGCCAGCTTGGCGTGCTCGGACAAATGCAGCGCCTCGCCATGGACGGGGATCAGAATCTGCGGCCGCACCCAGGAGATCATGTCGCGCAGTTCGTCGCGGCGCGGATGGCCGGAGACGTGGACGAGATCGGTGCGGTCAGTGATGACCTCGATGCCCTGCACCACCAGCCCGTTGATGATGGCGCCCACCGCCTTCTCGTTGCCGGGGATGGTGCGCGAGGAAAAGATCACGGTATCGCCCTTGTTCAGCGTCACCTGCGGATGGTCGTCGTTGGCGATGCGCGCCAGCGCCGCGCGCGGCTCGCCCTGGCTTCCCGTGCACAGCGCCAGCACCTTGTCCGGCGGGAAATGGCCGTAATAATCGGCGCCGCGGAAATTCTGCACGCCGTCGAGATAGCCGGTTTCGCGCGCGACCTGCACCACGCGCTCCATGGCGCGCCCGACCACGACCACCTCGCGGCCGGCATCCCTGGCGGCGTCCGCCACCGCCCTCACGCGCGCGACGTTGGACGCAAAGGTGGTGACGGCGACGCGGCCCTTGGCGGCGCCGACCAGCTTCTTGATGGTGGCGGCTACCTCGGTCTCCGAGGGCGAGCGCCCGTCCCGCACCGCATTGGTGGAATCACCGACCAGCGCCATTACGCCTTCATCGCCGAGCTCGCGCAGCCGCCGCTCGTCGGTCGGAAGGCCTATCAGCGGCGTCGGATCGATCTTCCAGTCGCCGGTATGCAGCACGGTGCCCGCGGAAGTGTGGATCGCCAGCGCATGCGATTCCGGAATTGAATGCGCGACCGGGATGAATTCGACCGTGAACGGTCCGAGATTGATCCGGCCGCCTGAGGGCACCACCGTGACCGGAATTTTTGGCGCATTGCGCTCGGCGGCGCATTTGGCCTCGAACAGGGCGGCACTGAACTTGGTCGCGTAGACCTTGCATTGCAGCTTCGGCCAGAGATCGATGATGGCGCCGAAATGGTCCTCATGGGCATGCGTCAGCACCAGGCCCATCAGGTTGTCGCGTTCCTTCTCCAGGAAACCGATGTCGGGCATGATCAGGTCGATGCCCGGCAGGTGCTCCTCGTCGCCGAAGGAGACGCCGAGATCGACCGCCAGCCAGGACCGCTGGTGGCGGTTGCCGAGACCATAGATCGACAGGTTCATGCCGATCTCGCCGACGCCGCCAAGCGGGGCAAAGGTCAGTTCGTCCGGCCGCGCCATCAGGCCGCTCCCACAGATGCCGCGGTGCCGAAATAGACCTCGCCGGCCGTGATCGGCATGCGCTTGCCCTCCGCGGTGCGGACGATCAGGCAGCCGGTGTCATCGATCGTATCGAACGTGCCTTCAACCGTTGTGGTTCCGGTCTTGATCGCCACCCGCTCGCCGACGCCGAAAGCGCGTTCCAGCCACGCCTTGCGAATATCGCCAAAGCCGCGGCCATTGTCCCAGATGCCGCGGAACTCGACCCAGGCTTCCGCCAGCGCCTTGAACAGTTCTTCGGCGCCGACATGGACCCCGAGGGCCGCCAGCGAAGTCGCCGGCGTCGGCGTCCCCTCCGGCGCAGCGATGACATTGGTGCCGATCCCGACCACGACGGCGAGCCGGTCACCGGCCACAGCCTCCGCTTCCAGCAGGATGCCGGTGAGCTTCTGGCGCTCCGCCAGCACGTCGTTCGGCCACTTCAAGGCGAATTTCAGCGGCTCGGCCCGGCGCAGATTGGCCTCGACGCTGAGCTTCTGTAGCGCGCCTTCCAGCGATAGCCCGGCGGCAAAGCCGAGCGTCGCCGCCACCGCCGGGGAAATGTCCATGACTTCGAGAATGCTGCTGGCGAGGTTGCCGCGCGGCGCGACCCAGGCCCGCTGCCGGCGGCCGCGCCCTGCCGTCTGTTCCGTGGTGACGAACCACATCGGCCCGCGCTCGCCCTGACGGACGCGCGCCATGGCTTCGGTGTTGGTGGAACCGATCTTGTCGAAGGCGGCGAGCCTGTAGCCCGCCGATGTGGCTTTGGGACCGAGCGAGAAGGTCATTTCCAGTTTCTGCGCATGATCCGCTGCGAAAACCGAATGTCGGCTCTCGGGAGCATGCGCCTAAAAGAGCGACTTCGCCGCCGCCGTGGCGACGCTGACCAGCGGCCCCGGATAGACGAAGAAGAAGATGTTGAAGATGCCCGCGACTGCCAGCACCGTGCGCAATTCGATGCGCATCGGTTCGATCTGGCCGGTCGGCTCGTCGAAATACATCACCTTGACGATGGTGAGGTAGTAGAACGCGCCCACGACGCTGGTCAGCACTCCGATGACGGCGAGCGTGAACAGCCCCGCTTTGATCGCGGCGACGAACACGTACCATTTGGCGAAGAAGCCGGCGAGCGGCGGAACGCCGGCCAGCGAGAACAGAAGCATGGCGAAGAAGAACGCAAGCAGCGGGTTGGTGCGCGAAAGCCCGGCGAAATCGCTGATCTCTTCCATCGGCTGGCCGCTCCGCTTCATGGCGAGGATCACGGCGAATGAGCCGAGCGTCATCGCGACATAGATGGCGATGTAGACCAGCACGCCCTGCGCGCCTTCCACCGTGCCGGAGGCAAGGCCGACCAGCGCAAAGCCCATATGACCGATCGAGGAATAGGCCATCAGGCGCTTGATGTTCTTCTGCCCGATGGCGGCGAACGAGCCCAGCGCCATCGAGGCGATCGCGACGAACACCAGGATCTGCTGCCATTGCGGTACGATTCCGGGGAACGCGGTCAGCGTCACGCGGGTGAACACCGCAAGAGCCGCGACCTTCGGCGCGGAGGCAAAGAATGCCGTGACCGGCGTCGGCGCGCCTTCATAGACGTCCGGCGTCCACATGTGGAACGGCACGGCCGACACCTTGAAGCAGAGCCCGGCCAGCAGGAACACGAGGCCGAACACGATGCCGACGCTGCCGGTCTTGACCGCCGCTGCGATGCCGGCGAAATCGACCGTGCCGGTGAAGCCGTAGACCAGCGAGGCGCCGTAGAGCAGCATGCCGGAGGACAACGCGCCGAGCACGAAATACTTCAGGCCAGCTTCCGTGGACTTGGCATTGTCACGGTTGGAGGTGGCGACGACATAGAGCGCGAGGGACATCAGCTCGAGCCCGAGATAGAGCATGATGAGGTCGCCGGCCGAGATCAGCACCATCATGCCAAGCGTCGAGAGCAACACCAGTATCGGATATTCGAAAATCCGCCGCGACGGATCGGACAGGAATTCCGCTGAGAGGATCAGCGTCGCCGCCGAGCCGATGATCGCCAGGACCTTCAGGAAGCGGGCAAAGTCGTCGACGATGAAGCTGCCGCCGAAGGTGGTCAGCTTGCCGGCCGGCAGCATCAGCACCAGCACGCCGGTCACGACTAGCAGAACCACTGCAACGATGTTGACGATCCGGGTCGTCTCCTGTCCGCGATAGGCGCCGAGCATCAACAGCGCCATGGCGCCGACGGCCAGCACCAACTCCGGCAGCACCGGGAGCAACTGATATCCTGCACTGGAAAAGCTCATTGCGGCGGGCCTTATTGGACGACCAGCGCGGCTGCCTTCACGGCAGTCACGGCGGAATTGTAGTTATTGACGAGTTGCTGGACCGAGGCCGCCGACATGTCGAGCACCGGCTTCGGATAGACGCCGAACAGGATGGTCAGCGCCACCAGCGGCATCAACGTCAGGCATTCGCGGGGCGTCAGGTCCTTGATGCTGGCGAGCGACGGCTTGGTCAGTGCGCCGAACACTACCTTGCGATAGAGCCAGAGCGCGTAAGCCGCCGACAGGATGACGCCGAGGGTGGCGAAGGTCGCGGTCGCGATCGAGACCTTGAAGGTGCCGAGCAGCGTCATGAATTCGCCGACGAAGCCGGAGGTGCCGGGCAGCCCGACGTTGGCCATGGTGAAGACCATGAACACCATCGCATACAGCGGCATCCGGTTGACCAGGCCGCCATAGGCCGCGATCTCGCGGGTATGCATGCGGTCGTAGACGATGCCGACGCAGAGGAACAGCGCACCGGAGACGATGCCGTGCGACACCATCTGGAACACGCCGCCGGCGACGCCCTGCGTGCTACCTGCGAAGATGCCCATGGTGACGAAGCCCATATGGGCGACCGACGAATAGGCGATCAGCTTCTTGATGTCCTCCTGCATCAACGCCACCAGCGAAGTGTAGACGATGGCGATGACGGACAGCGAGAAGATCAGCGGCGCGAAATCGTGCGAGGCCAGCGGGAACATCGGCAGCGAGAACCGCAGGAAGCCGTAGCCGCCCATCTTCAGGAGGATCGCGGCCAGGATCACCGAGCCCGCGGTCGGCGCCTCGACGTGCGCGTCCGGCAGCCAGGTGTGCACCGGCCACATCGGCATCTTCACGGCAAAGGAGGCAAAGAACGCCAGCCATGCCCAGGTCTGCAAGCTACGCGGCACCGCGGTAGTCATCAGCGTCGGGATGTCGGTGGTACCGGCATTCCAGTACAGCGCCATGATCGCCAGCAGCATCAGCACCGAGCCGAGCAGCGTGTAGAGGAAGAACTTGAACGACGCATAGACCCGCCGCGGGCCGCCCCAGACGCCGATGATCAGGAACATCGGGATCAGGCCGCCTTCGAAGAACAGGTAGAACAGCACGAGATCGAGCGCCGAGAAGGTGCCGACCATCAGCGTTTCCAGGAGCAGAAACGCCATCATGTATTCGCGCACGCGCACTGTGACCGACTTCCAGCTCGCGATGATGCAGAACGGCATCAAAGCGGTGGTCAGGATCACGAAGGGCAGCGAGATGCCGTCAACGCCCATGTGATAGGTGATGCCGCTGGCAAGCCAGCTCGCCTTTTCGACGAACTGGAAATCCGCGCTCGACGCGTCGAAGCGCCAGACCAGGATCAGCGACACCGCGAAGGTGACGAGCGTGGTCCACAGCGCGATCCAGCGCGCATTGCGCCGTGCCGCCTCGTCGTCGCCGCGGGTGATGTAGATCGCCAGCGCGCCGATGACCGGCAGGAAGGTAACGACGGAAAGAATCGGCCAGGTAGTCATTACTGGGCTCCCAAGCCGAACATGAACCAGGTGATCAGCCCGGCGACGCCGATCAGCATCGCGAAGGCATAGTGATAGAGGTAGCCGGTCTGGATCTTCACCACGTTGCGGGTGACATCGAGCACGCGCGCCGAGACGCCGTCCGGACCGAAGCCGTCGATAACGAAGCCGTCGCCCTTTTTCCAGAGCTGATAACCGAGCCACTTCGCCGGACGCACGAAGATGAGGTCATAGAGCTCGTCAAAATACCATTTGTTGAGCAGGAACTGGTAGAGCATCTGGTGCTGGTTCGCGAGTTCGACCGGGATGTAGGGCCGGCGAATGTAGAACAGCAATGATACCAGGAAGCCTCCGGCCATCATCACGGTCGGCAGGAAGGCGACCACCGGCGAGATGTGGTGCATTTCTTCGATGATGTGCGGATGCATCTTGAGCGACTCGCGGAAGAACTCTTCCACGCCATGGCCGGCGAACAGTTCCTTGAATGGGAAGCCGGCCAGGATTGATCCCGCGGCGAGGATGCCGATCGGCACCAGCATCCACATCGGCGCTTCATGGGCGGCTTCGTAGTGGTGCTGGTCGTGCGGCTCGCCGTGGAACGTCTTGAAGATCAGGCGCCACGAATAGAACGAAGTCAGGCCTGCCGCGATCACGGTCATCACGAAGCCGTAATAGGCAAACGGATTATGCGCGACGTAGGCGGACTCGATGATCGCGTCCTTGGAGAAATAGCCGGCGGTGAGCGGGAAGCCGGTCAGCGCCAATGTGCCGACCAGCATCACACTGTACGTGTAGGGGATCTTGCGCCACAGCCCGCCCATGTTGCGGATATCCTGCTCGTGGTGCATCGCGTAGATCACCGAACCGGAGCCTAGGAACAGCAGCGCCTTGAAGAAGGCGTGGGTGAACAAATGGAACATGCCGACCGAATAGGCCCCTGCTCCCATCGCCACGAACATGTAGCCGAGCTGTGAACAGGTCGAATAGGCGACGATGCGCTTGATGTCGTTCTGGACCAGGCCGACGGTGGCGGCGAAGAACGCGGTGGTGGCGCCGAAGAACATCACGACGGCCTGCGCGTTCGGCGCCAGCTCGAACAGCGGCGACAGCCGCGCCACCATGAACACGCCGGCGGTCACCATGGTCGCAGCGTGGATCAGCGCCGAGACCGGCGTCGGGCCTTCCATCGCGTCCGGCAACCAGGTGTGCAGCAGGAACTGCGCCGACTTGCCCATCGCACCCATGAACAATAGCAGGCAGATCAGCGTCAGCGCATCGGCGTGCCAGCCGAAGAAGTTGATGGTTTTGCCGGTCAGCCCCTGTGCGCCGGCGAAGATCGTCTCGAAATCGGTGGTATTGAGCAGCATGAACACGGCGAAGATGCCGAGCGCAAAACCAAAGTCGCCGACGCGGTTGACCACGAAAGCCTTGATCGCCGCCGCGTTCGCCGACGGCTTCTGGTACCAGAAGCCAATCAGCAGATAGCTGGCGAGACCGACGCCTTCCCAGCCGAAGAAAAGCTGGACCAGATTGTCCGCGGTCACCAGCATCAGCATCGCGAAGGTGAACAGCGAAAGATAGCCGAAGAAGCGCGGGCGGTACGGGTCCTCGTCCATGTAGCCGATGGAATAGAGGTGCACGAGCGAGGACACGGTGTTGACCACCACCAGCATCACGGCGGTCAGCGTGTCGACGCGCAGCGCCCAGGACACCTGCAGGTCGCCGGAATTGATCCAGGGGAACAGCGCGATCCGCGCGTCCTGGTGCATGAAGCCGACATTGACCAGCACCACCCAGGACAGCGCCGCGGACACGAACAGCAGTCCCGTCGTGATCAGCTCGGCCGCGCGCGAGCCCTGCGCCGGCGGCTCGGAGACGTGGTGGTCGTCGTGGCCGTGATCGTCACGGCCATGGTCGTCATGGGCGTGAGACGCATGCGCGTGATCGCCATGATCGTGATGCTCGACCTCATCGCCGCCCGGGTTGCGCGCATGCGCCCCGAACAAGGCGATCAGGCCGGCCAGGATGGCGCCCAGCAGCGGCAGAAAGACGATTGCCTGAACCATGGTGGCGCCCTTAGCCCTTCATCAGATTGACGTCTTCAACCGCGATCGAACCGCGGTTGCGGAAATACACGACCAGCACGGCAAGACCGATCGCGGCCTCAGCGGCTGCGACCGTCAGCACCAGCAGCGCGAACACCTGGCCCACGATGTCGCCGAGGAAAGTCGAGAACGCGACGAGGTTGATGTTGACGGCGAGCAGGATCAGCTCGATCGACATCAGGATGACGATGATGTTCTTGCGGTTCAGGAAGATGCCGAGGATCCCGGTCGTGAACAGGATGGCGGCGACCGCGAGGTAGTGGCCCAGACCAATCGTCATTTCACCCACTCCGCCGCGTCGGAATCCTGCAGCCCCTGCCCCGATGCCACCTTGCGGATGGCCATCGCGATTTCTGGTGTGCGCGCGTTCTGCACGTTGATGTCCTGCCGCTTGACCTTGGCCTTGTGGCGCAGCGTCAGCACGATGGCGCCGATCATGGCGACCAGCAGCACGAGCCCTGCGATCTGGAAGTAATGGATGTACTTCGTATAGAGCACGAGGCCGAGCGCCTCGGTGTTGCTGACATTGGCCGGGATCGCCGCCGTAATCTGCTTGGTGGTCGCCGGATTCATGACCCAGCCGCCAGCGACCAGCAGCAGCTCGGCGAGGAATATGCCGCCGATCACAAGGCCGATCGGCAGATATTCGATGAAGCCCTCGCGCAGCTCGGTGAAGTCAACGTCGAGCATCATGATCACGAACAGGAACAGCACGGCGACCGCGCCGACATAGACCACGATCAGCATCATGCCGAGGAATTCGGCGCCCATCAGCACGAACAGGCCGGAGGCGTTGACGAAGGCCAGGATCAGATACAGCACGGAGTGCACAGGATTGCGCGAGACAATCACCATCACCGCCGAGGCCACGCAGACGCCGGCGAACAGATAGAAAAACAGCGCGGGAAGGATCATCGGGCAGCCCCCGTCATTCCGGGATGGTCCGAAGGACCAGACCCGGAATCTCGAGATTCCGGGTTCACGCTTCGCGTGCCCCGGAATGACCTGAAAATCTGAATCATGCCCTCACCTCACCGGTACGGCGCGTCGAGCTCGATTGCTTTCGCAATCTCGCGCTCCCAGCGGTCGCCATTGGCGAGCAGCTTGGCCTTGTCATAGTAGAGCTCCTCGCGGGTCTCGGTCGCGAATTCGAAATTCGGGCCTTCGACGATGGCATCGACTGGGCAGGCTTCCTGGCACAGGCCGCAATAGATGCATTTCACCATGTCGATGTCGTAGCGCACGGTGCGGCGGGTGCCGTCGTTGCGGCGCGGGCCGGCCTCGATCGTGATCGCCTGCGCCGGGCAGATCGCCTCGCACAGCTTGCAGGCGATGCAGCGTTCCTCGCCGTTGGGATAGCGGCGCAGCGCGTGCTCGCCGCGGAAGCGCGGCGAGATCGGGTTCTTCTCGAACGGATAGTTGATGGTCGGCTTCGGCTTGAAGAAGTAACGCATGGCGAGAAAGAACGCCGATACGAATTCGGATAGCAGAAGCGCCCGGGCGGTTGCGTTGACGTTGACACTCATGACGGCCTCACTTCGGCGCAATGCCGGCGAACTGCAGCACTCCGGCCACAATCACCACCATCGCCAGCGACAGCGGCAGAAACACCTTCCAGCCGAGCCGCATCAGTTGATCGTAGCGGTAGCGCGGCACGATCGCCTTCGCCATCGCGAACAGGAAGAACATGAAAAAGAGTTTCAGCGCGAACCAAACCACACCCGGGATCCAGGTGAACGGCGGCAGCGCCACCGGCGGCAGCCAGCCGCCGAGGAACAGGATCGTCGCCATCGCGCACATCGTGGTGATCGCGACGTATTCGCCGAGCATGAACAACAGATACGGCGTCGAGCCGTATTCGACCATGAAGCCGGCGACCAGTTCGGATTCCGCTTCCACGAGGTCGAACGGCGGACGGTTGGTCTCGGCCAGCGCCGAGACGTAGAACACCACGAACATCGGGAACAGTGGCCACACATACCAGTTCAAGATGGTGAGTTGCGGCAGCCCGATCAGGCTGGCGAAACCGCGCGTGTTCTGTGCCTCCACCACGGCCGACAGGTTGAGCGAGCCGGCGCACAACAAGACCGTGATGATGACGAAGCCGATCGAGACTTCGTAGGACACCATCTGCGCCGCGGAGCGAAGCGCCGCCAGGAACGGGTATTTCGAGTTCGACGACCAGCCGGCCATGATGATGCCGTAGATCGACAGCGACGAGATCGCGAAGATGTAGAGCACGCCGACGTTGATATTGGCGATCACCCAGCCGGCATCCATCGGAATGACGGCCCAGGCGGCCAGCGCCAGCACGCACGACACCAGCGGCGCCAGCAGGAACACGCCCTTGTTGGAGCCGGACGGAATGACCGGCTCCTTCAAGACGAACTTCAGGAGGTCCGCGAAGGACTGTAAGAGGCCCCATGGCCCGACCACGTTGGGGCCGCGGCGGATCTGCACCGCCGCCCAGATCTTGCGGTCGGCGAGCAGAATGTAGGCGATCGCGATCAGCAGCACGACCAGCAGCAACAGGCTCTGCGCGACCATGATGATCAGCGGCCAGAGAAAGCCGGTCCAGAACGAGCTTGCGAAGAATTCAGCCATCAGATCACGCTCACTCCGCTGCCGTCAGCATTCGCCCGGCCGCCAGCCGGGAACATTCCGCCATCACCGCTGATGCCCGTGCGATCGGGTTGGTCAGGTAGAAATCCTCAACGGACGATTTCAGCGGGCTCTTGTCGACCTTGCCGTCCTTGCCCGCCACCGCCTTGACCTGCTCGGCCGTGCCCGGCTCGATCTGGTCGATCCGCATCAGATGCGGCACCGCCTTGAACAGCGCCTGGCGTAACGCCTGCAGCGAATCGTAAGGCAGCTTCTTGCCGAGCACATCCGACAGCGCACGGGCGATCGCCCAGTCCTCGCGCGCCTCGCCGGGTGGAAACGCCGCGCGGGCGGCGATCTGCACCCTGCCCTCGGTGTTGACGAAGAGGCCGGATTTTTCGGTGTAGGCCGCGCCCGGCAGGATGACGTCGGCGCGGTGCGCGCCGCGGTCGCCATGCGTGCCGATATAAACCACAAACGTGCCCTCCGGCACCTTCACCTCGTCTGCGCCGACCAAAAACAGCACGTCGAGCGTGCCGAAGGTCGTCATCTGCGCCAGGTTGAGCCCGCCCTTGTCGGCGGCAAAGCCGATATCGAGCGCGCCCGCGCGCGAGGCCGTATCCTGCAGCACGGCAAAGCCGTTCCAGCCGTCCTTGAGCGCGCCGACACTCGTCGCAATCTTCGCCGCCAGCGCCAGCACCCCCGCGCCATCGTGCCGCGACAACGATCCGGCGCCGACCAGCACGATCGGGTTCTTGGCGCCCTTCAGCACCTCGGTGAAGGAATGCTTGCCGCCCGCGAGATCGTTCAGCGTATCGGTACCCGCGCCGAGATAGTCGTAATCATAGGTGAGATCGGCCTTCGGGCCGATCACGCCGACCTTGAGCTGGCCGGTGCGCCAACGCTTGCGGATGCGCGCGTTGAGAACGGCAGCTTCCTTGCGCGGGTTAGAGCCGATAATCAGCAGCGCGTCGGCCTGCTCGATCCCGGCGATGGTCGGGTTGAAGATATAGCCGGCGCGGCCGAGTTTTGGGTCGAAGGCGTCGCCGCCCTGCACCGCCAGATTGGTCGAGCCGTATCGGCCAAGCAGATCCTTGAACGCGAACATCTCCTCGACCGCGGCGAGATCGCCGGCGATGGCCCCGATCCGCTTGCCGTCGGTCATCCGGAGCTTGGCGGCGATGGCCGCAAAAGCCTCCTGCCACGAGGCAGGGCGAAGCTTCTCGTTCAGCCGGACATAGGGCCGATCGAGCCGCTGCGTGCGCAGGCCGTCAACGATGTGGCGGGTCTTGTCGGAAATCCATTCCTCGTTCACGGCCTCGTTGATGCGCGGCAAAATGCGCATCACCTCGCGGCCGCGCGTATCGACGCGGATCGCAGAGCCGAGACCGTCCATGACGTCGACCGACTGCGTCTTGCCGAGCTCCCACGGGCGGGCGGCGAATGCGTATGGCTTCGAGGTCAGCGCGCCGACCGGGCAGATGTCGACGAGGTTGCCCTGCAGCTCGGAGGTCAGCGCCTGCTCGAGATAGGTCGTGATCTCCATATCCTCGCCGCGGCCGGTGGCGCCCATTTCCGGGGCGCCTGCGACTTCGGCCGAGAAGCGGACGCAGCGCGTGCATTGGATGCATCGGTTCATCGACGTCTTGACCAGCGCGCCCAGATATTTGTCCTCGACCGCGCGCTTGTTTTCGGCGAAGCGCGAAGTGTCGACGCCGTAACCCATCGCCTGGTCCTGCAGGTCGCACTCGCCGCCCTGATCGCAGATCGGGCAGTCCAGCGGATGGTTGATCAAGAGGAATTCCATCACGCCTTCGCGCGCCTTCTTGACCATCGGCGAACGCGTGGAGATTTCCGGCGGCTCGCCCTTCGGGCCCGGCCGGCAGTCGCGCACGCCCCAGGCGCAGCTTGCGACCGGCTTCGGGCCACCCTTGATCTCGACGAGGCACATCCGGCAATTGCCGGCGATCGACAGCCGCTCGTGGTAGCAGAAGCGCGGGATTTCGGCGCCCGCGGCCTCGCACGCCTGCAGTAGCGTATACTCCGCGGGCACATCGATCTCTTTGCCGTCGATGATGAGTTTGGTCATTGTTGTCTCAAGTCTTTCCCAGCTTGCAGTCTGGCGGTGTAACGCTGGCGGTCTTGTCGTCTGCCATCGCCCTTACTCCGCCGCGACCATGTTCACGGGATCGCGTACGCCGATATCGTCGACGTCGGCCTTGTGCGAATACTGGTCGATGCGCGCCTCGATCTCGTGACGGAAATGCGCGATCAGGCCCTGGATCGGCCACGCCGCAGCGTCGCCGAGCGCACAGATGGTGTGTCCCTCGACCTGCTTGGTCACCTCCAGCAGCATGTCGATCTCGCGCTTGTGGGCGCGGCCCTCGGCCATGCGCGACAGCACGCGCCACATCCACCCGGTGCCTTCGCGGCACGGCGTGCACTGGCCGCAGCTCTCATGCTTATAGAAATAGGAGATGCGCGCGATCGCCCGGATCAGGTCGGTCGACTTGTCCATCACGATCACGGCGGCGGTGCCGAGGCCGGAGCGCAGCTTGCTCAAAGAGTCAAAATCCATCGGCGTGTCGATGATCTGCTCGGCCGGCACCATGCGCACCGACGAACCGCCGGGGATCACGGCCTTCAGATTGTCCCAGCCGCCGCGGATGCCGCCGCAGTGACGCTCGATCAGTTCGCGGAACGTCAGGCCCATCGCCTCTTCGACGTTGCAGGGCCGCTCGACATGGCCGGACACGCAGAACAGCTTTGTGCCGACATTGTTGGGCCGGCCGATCGCGGCGAACCATGCCGCGCCGCGGCGCAGGATGTCGGGTGCGACCGCAATGGACTCGACGTTGTTGACGGTGGTCGGGCAGCCATAGAGGCCGACATTGGCCGGGAATGGCGGCTTCAGCCGCGGCTGGCCCTTCTTGCCTTCGAGGCTTTCCAGCAGCGCGGTTTCCTCGCCGCAAATATAGGCCCCGGCGCCATGCGCGACGTAGATGTCGAACGGCCAGCCATTGACGTTGTCCTTGCCGACCAGTTTCGCATCATAGGCCTGGTCGATCGCGGCCTGCAGGCGCTCGCGCTCGCGGATGAACTCGCCGCGGACATAGATGTAGCAGGCATGCGCGCCCATCGCGAAGCTGGCGAGCAGGCAGCCCTCCACGAGCAGGTGCGGATCGTGCCGCATGATCTCGCGGTCCTTACAGGTGCCGGGCTCGGACTCGTCGGCGTTGACGACGAGGTAGCTCGGCCTGCCGTCGGTGGATTCCTTCGGCATGAACGACCATTTCAGGCCGGTCGGAAAGCCTGCCCCGCCGCGGCCGCGCAGGCCGGAGGCCTTCATCTCGTTGATGATCCAGTCGCGGCCCTTGTCGATGATCGCTTTCGTGCCGTCCCACGCGCCGCGGCGGCGCGCGCCCTCGAGCCCCCAATCATGGAGGCCGTAGAGGTTCTTGAAGATGCGATCCTTGTCGTCGAGCATGACTTGAAGCTTCCTAGCGGATCAACGGTTGGACTGCGCATAGGCAAGGCCCGCGGCGCATCCGCCGAAGGTCAGTGCCCACAACAGGCTGGATTCGAGCGTCGCGTTCAGCCCGTAACGCTGCAGCAGAAAAATGAAGGCCGCCGCCGCGACGGCGTGCATGCCGATATAGCGCCAGTTCTTCATCGCACTGACCCCTCCCCGGCCCGCTCACGGGCAACGTGCCGTCACGCCTCATGTCGATTCCTTCAGCGTCGTCGGCCCGCCGGCGGGCGCCGAGAACTGACGGTCAACCTGCGGTCCTGGCTTGGGCGGATTGCCCGAGGCGAAGCCGTCCAGCACCTTGCCGAAGGTTTCCTTGGTCAGGTCCTCGTAGGTGTCCTTCCAGATCTGCACCATCGGCGCATTCACGCAGGCGCCCAGGCACTCGACCTCTTCCCAGCTGAAATTGCCGTCTTTCGACAGATGGAAAGGCTCATGGTGAATGCGGCTCTGGCAGACGTCGATCAGGTCGCCGGCGCCGCGCAGGCGGCACGGCGTGGTGCCGCAGACCTGCACATGGGCCTTCTTTCCGACCGGCTGGAGCTGGAACATGGTGTAGAAGGTCACAACCTCCAGCACGCGGATGTAGGGCATGTCGAGCATGTCGGCGACGACGCGGATCGCGGCTTCCGGCACCCACCCTTCATGCTGCTCCTGCGCGCGCCACAGGATCGCGATCACGGCCGAGGCCTGCCGGCCCGGCGGATATTTTGCGATCTGCGCCTTGGCCCAGGCGAGATTCTCGTCCGTGAACGCAAAGCTCGCGGGCTGCTGTTCCTTCGGGGCGAGGCGACGTACCGACATCGTTCAGTCTCTCATTGCACGCGGCGCGCGGCTTTCGCATTGAGCGCTTCGATCCGGGCGAGCCAGAAAGCGCTTGCGGTGCCGAACACGTTGTAGCCGACATGGGTTGAAACCTTGATCCGGTCGAGGATCGACAGATCGGTCACGGTTTCCAGGCGATGGCTGCGCGGATCGTAGACGATCAGCGTCAGCGATTGGTCGAGGATGTAGCGCGAGACGGTATGCCTGGGATCGTTGCCGTGCTCCTCGCACAGCAAAACGCTGTCGCCCTGCATCAGCCGGGTGCCGCCCTTCATGGCCTCGATCTCGACGCCTTCGACGTCGAGCTTGATCAGGTATTTGCCGCCGGGCACGACCTTGCCGTCGTCCAAGAGGTTATCCAGTGCGATGACCGGCACCTCCTCGCCATCGACCTGGTCGCCGGCGATGCTGAAGGCCTCGTGCTTGGTGCCTGAGAGCCGCGCGGTACCGCGCGCGGCACCGATCGCGCACTTCATCGTTTCGAAGCGATTGCCGTTGATGCGGGCATTGTTGGCGAGCTTTGGAAAATTCTGTCCCGACGGCTCGATCGCGATCGCCTTGTGCGACCCGAACGGCCTGCTCGACACCAGTACCGACCAGTAGCCGTAATTGGCGCCGCAATCGAGCAGCGTGTAATCGACCTCGGCCGAATCCTCGAACAGCAGCTCGAGCTCGTTCTCGTAAGTGTAGGAGCGGTTAAGCAGCTTGCTCCAATAGCCGTCGCCATAGGGAAACTCGAACACGGCGTCGTCGTTGAGTTTGACCTGGATGTCGCGCTCGGGGAGCGTCGTGCGCAACAGGTTGGCGCACATGTTGTAGCCGCGATGCGAGAAGTTCGACGCCACCTTCGAGCCCAGCACCAGCGCCACGGCGGCCAAACGCTCCCACGCGTTCGCACCTTCGAGTGCGCCCGATGCCCGGTCAAACTGGATGGGCGCCTGCGCCATCACCGATCGACCTCTCCGAACACGATGTCGAGCGAGCCGAGAATGGCCGAGACGTCGGCGAGCAGATGGCCCTTGCAGATGTGATGCATCGCCTGCAGATGGGCAAATCCCGGCGCGCGGATCTTGCACTTGTAGGGCTTGTTGCTGCCGTCGGAAACCAGATAGACGCCGAACTCGCCCTTCGGCGCTTCCACTGCGGCGTAGACCTCGCCGGCCGGCACGTGCACGCCTTCGGTATAGAGCTTGAAGTGATGGATCAGCGCTTCCATCGACCGCTTCATCTCGCCGCGGCGGGGCGGCGCGATCTTGTTGTCCTCGACCACGACCGGGCCCTGCCCGTCAGGCGAGTTCAGCTTGGCGATGCACTGCTTCATGATGCGCACGGACTGGCGCATCTCTTCCATGCGGATCAAATAACGATCGTAGCAGTCGCCGTTCTTACCGATCGGGATATCGAAATCCATTTCGGCGTAGCACTCATAGGGCTGCGCCTTGCGCAGATCCCAGGCGGCGCCCGAGCCGCGCACCATCACGCCTGAAAAGCCCCATTCCCAGGCTTCCTTCAGCGACACCACGCCGATGTCGACGTTGCGCTGCTTGAAGATGCGGTTGCCGGTCAGCAGTGTGTCGAGATCGGCGACGACCTGCAGGAACGGTTCGCACCAGGCGTCGATATCGTCGATCAGCTTCTGCGGCAGATCCTGGTGCACGCCGCCGACGCGGAAATAGGCCGCATGCATACGAGAGCCGGAGGCGCGCTCGTAAAATTGCATCAGCTTTTCGCGCTCCTCGAAGCCCCACAGCGGCGGGGTGAGCGCGCCGACGTCCATCGCCTGCGTCGTCACATTGAGCAGATGCGACAGGATGCGGCCGATCTCGCAATAGAGCACACGAATCAATTGGCCGCGACGCGGCACCGTGATGCCGAGCAGCTTTTCCGCCGCCAGGCAGAATGCATGCTCCTGGTTCATCGGCGCGACGTAGTCCAGACGATCGAAATACGGGATCGCCTGCAGATAGGTCTTCGCTTCGATCAGCTTCTCGGTGCCGCGATGCAAGAGACCGATATGCGGATCGACACGCTCGACCACTTCGCCGTCCAATTCGAGGACCAAACGAAGCACGCCGTGTGCCGCCGGGTGTTGCGGCCCAAAGTTGATCGTAAAATTACGGAGGTTCTGGCTTTGCTCGTTCATGGTCAGGCCTTCGGCTCAGCCTTCTCATCGCCGGGAAGCGGATAGTCCGCGCCTTCCCAAGGCGAGAGGAAATCGAATTTGCGGAATTCCTGGTTGAGGCGGACGGGCTCGTAGAGCACCCGCTTCTCCTGGTCGTCGTAGCGGACTTCGACGAAGCCGGTGAGCGGAAAGTCCTTGCGCAGCGGATGGCCGTCGAAGCCGTAATCGGTCAAGAGCCGGCGCATGTCGGGATGGCCCGTGAAGATCACGCCGTAGAGATCGTAGGTCTCGCGCTCGAACCAGTCGGCGCCGGGAAACACGTCGATGATCGAGGGCACCTGCGTGGTCTCGTCGGCCTCGGCGCGGACGCGGATGCGCTCGTTCAGGGTCGGCGACAACAGATGATAGACCACGTCGAAACGCTTCTCGCGGGCCGGATAGTCCACCGCGGTGACATCGATGATGTTGACGAAGCGCAGCGCGGGATCGTCGCGCAGGTGCTTCATCACTTCGACGATTTTCGCCGCATCGACCGTAATGGTGAGCTGTTTGAACGCGACCGCATGGGCCGTGGCCGCACCGCCAAGCGCGCTAACAATCGTCTGCCCAAGGGCCTCGAGCTTGCCGTCGTCCATTACCTAAAACCTTAGCGTTCGATGGTCCCGATGCGGCGGATCTTCTTCTGCAGCAGCAATATGCCGTAGAGCAGCGCCTCCGCCGTCGGCGGACATCCGGGCACGTAGATGTCGATCGGCACGATACGGTCACAGCCGCGCACGACCGAGTAGGAATAGTGATAGTAGCCGCCGCCATTGGCGCACGAGCCCATCGAGATCACGTAGCGCGGCTCGGGCATCTGGTCGTAGACCTTGCGCAGCGCCGGCGCCATCTTGTTGGTCAGGGTACCCGCCACGATCATGACGTCGGACTGCCGCGGCGAGGCGCGTGGCGCAAAGCCGAAACGCTCGACGTCGTAGCGCGGCATCGACACCTGCATCATCTCGACCGCGCAGCAGGCGAGACCGAACGTCATCCACATCAGCGAGCCGGTGCGCGCCCAGGTGATCAGGTCGTCGGCAGCGGCAACGAAGAAGCCCTTGTCGGACAGCTCGTGATTGACCTCGAGAAAAAACGGATCATTGGCCCCGACCGGCTTGCCGGTCGAGGGATCAAGAATGCCCTTCGGCGCCTGCGCGATATCAGGCGAAGAGCCTTTTATTGTCTGGCTCAATCCCATTCGAGCGCGCCTTTCTTCCACTCATAAGCAAAGCCGACCGTGAGGACGGCCAGAAACACCATCATCGACCAGAAGCCGGTGGCACCGAGCTTGCCGAACGCGACCGCCCACGGGAATAGAAACGCCACTTCGAGGTCGAAAATGATGAAGAGGATCGCGACCAGGTAGAAGCGGACGTCGAACTTCATGCGGGCGTCGTCGAATGCGTTGAATCCGCATTCATAGGCGGAGAGTTTCTCCGGATCCGGCTGCTGGAACGCGACCAGGAACGGGGCGACCAGGAGCGCCAGACCGATCAGGCTCGCCACCCCGATAAACACGACAAGTGGAAGATAGTTCTGCAGGATGCCGGACATCGGCGTGCCTTTTCCCGCGGATTTCGACCGCAGATTCGTTGGATTGGAATTATTCTTGGCTTAGCGCAGCGCAACAGAGGGCGCAAGACGAGCCGCCCTGACGCCCCGACCTGCCCCCGATGCGTCGGCAGAACACCAAAAAGTGTTGCGTTCCTGCCTCTCCCGATCAACGCAGGGCCGGCGGAATGGTGCCCAAATTTCAGTTCAAATGCTTCTCGTCCGTGAGCATCTGGGCGGCCGTATCGGTGAGCCGATCGATCTGGTCGAGCAGCACCGCCACCTCGTCCTCGCCGAGCTGTTCCAGGAGCCGCCGATTGCGCTCCTGCGCGCCCGCCACAATGGCGTCATGCGCAGCCAGCCCGGCCTTGGTGAGGCAGACCAGCGTCTCGCGGTTATCCCGCGGGTTGACCTCCTTGGCGACCAGCTTGCGCGCGACCAGTTCCGCCAGCGCCCGGCTGATCTGCCCCTTGTCCATGCCAACCGCTTCGGCGAGCCGTATCACGCTCATCGGCGGCCGCCGTCCGAGCGAGGCGACCAGGCCGAACTCCACCGAGGACAGCCCTGTCAGCCGCTTGTAGCGCAGGATCGCGCCGCGCTTCAGCACGTTCGCCAGCACCATCAGCCGCGACGACATCATTGCGGTTATCGGCGCCAGCTCCGCGACATCGTCCGCAGGCGAAGCCGCCGTCTTTTTTTCCAGCTTCCGGCTCATTTGCAAACCTCTGCCAACAAAGCGGCCCGGTGCCAAGGCCGATGCTTCCCGTGAGCCCCCGCGAATAAGACCGCCGAATAGGGCCATTGGATATGCTAATCGAAATTCGTTGACATTGTCATCGATTGTGCTTTCACTGCCTGGAATAGATCAACGACCGCGGCGCCAATGCCGTGGCGGGAGGAAACGGATGACCATCACGCCGCGCGATCTCGGGACCGGCTACGCCATGAAGCCGTCCAGCACCCGGACCGAGCTGACCTCGGTCGGCCGCGGCACACCGATGGGCGAATTGCTGCGGCGCTACTGGCACCCGGTCGGCCTCGTTTCCGACGCCACCGATATCCCCAGAAAAGTGCGCGTGCTCGGCGAAGACCTCGTGCTGTTTCGCGATGGAAGCGGCCGCGCTGGCCTGCTGCACGCGCGCTGCTGCCATCGCGGCACCACGCTTTATTACGGCAAGGTCGAGGAAGACGGCATCCGCTGCTGCTATCACGGCTGGAAGTTCGGCACCGAGGGCCACTGCCTCGAACAGCCCTGCGAGCCCGAAGGCGGCCTGTTCAAGGACAAAGTGCGCCAGCCCTGGTATCCGCTGGAGGAGCGCTACGGCCTGATCTTCGCCTATCTCGGCCCGGCAGAGAAAAAGCCGGTGCTGCCGCGCTACGAATGCCTGGAAAACATGGACGAAGGCGAGTTCGTCGAGGCGGACGACTCATCGATCGGCGGCGGCGGACCTGCGATCATTCCCTGCAACTGGCTGCAGCATTTCGAAAACGTGGTCGATCCCTATCACGTGCCGGTGCTGCACGGCTCGTTCTCAGGCCCGCAATTCACCACCTTGATGGCGTCGATGCCGGAGGTGAAGTTCGAGATGTCGCCGCGCGGCGTCACCGTGCGCTCGATCCGGCACCAGGACGACGGCAAGGTATTTTACCGCGTCACGGAAGCCGCCCTCCCCACGCTGCGTGTCGTGCCGAACCCGCGTGTTGCGCAATTCGCCCGCATCGAGTCGATCGGCTGGACGCTGCCGATCGACGACACCTCGTTCCGCATCTATGTCGCCGGCCGCGTCAAGAATTCAGGCGACATCGGCCGCATGCGCTCCAAATTCAACGGCAAGTTCTGGTGGGACATGACCGAACGGGAGCACCAGCAATTCCCCGGGGATTACGAGGCGCAGGTCGGCCAGGGCCCGATGACGATCCATTCCGAAGAGCATTTCGGCCAGAGCGACCGCGGCATCCTGATGATCCGCCGGATGCTCAGCGACCAATTGGAAGCGATCGCTGCGGGACGCGACCCGATCGGCGTCTCCTTCGATTCAAATGGGCCGCCGGTCGAGTTCGAGGCAGGCAATTTCATCCGCGACGCCTGAAGGCGGCCGGTCAAAAAAACAAACATCGGGGGGGAAGCATGGTCGATGTCGCGCCGCAGGTCACCCTGCAGAACGAAGCCACTGCCCGGCCGTCGATCCGGCGCTATTACGTGCTGGCGCTGCTCACCACCGTCTATGCGCTGAACTTCCTCGACCGCACCATCTTCAACGTCCTGATCGAGCCAATCAAAAAGGAGTTTGCGCTCAGCGACACCACGATGGGCCTGCTCGCGGGCTTCGGCTTCGTGCTGTTCTATTCGGTGCTGGGCATTCCCATCGCGCGCATTGCCGACCGCTTCAACCGCCGCAACATCGTCTCGATCGCGCTGGCATTCTGGAGCGCGATGACGGTGTTCTGCGGCATGGCGCAAAGCGTGGCGACACTGGCGCTGGCACGGATCGGCGTCGGGATCGGCGAATCCGGCGGCACGCCAGCCTCGCAATCGATCATCGCCGACCTCTTCAGCAAGAACGAGCGCCCGCGCGCGCTCGGCATCTATGCCATCGGCACCTATCTCGGCGTCTTCCTCGGCTATTTCATCGGCGGCTACGTCAACCAGTACTATGGCTGGCGGATGGCGTTCTATGTCGCCGGCCTGCCCGGCCTCGCGCTGGCCGCGATATTGTGGCTGACGGTGTCCGAGCCGAAGCGCGGTGCGATGGCCGAGACGTTCACGCCGGAGCCGTTCGGGCCGACGCTTTCCTTCCTCGCCTCGCAGCAGACCTTCGTCATCCTGCTGGTCGGCTTTTGTCTCACCACCTACACCAACTACGCGACCTCGGCCTGGATTCCGCCGTTCCTGGCGCGCGTGCATCACCTCTCCAGCGCCGAGATCGGCACCTATGCCGGCACCTTCAAGGGACTGTGCGGCATCGCCGGCACATTGCTCGGCGGGGTCGTCGTCGCCCAGATCAGCCGCCGCGACGATCGCTGGAAGTTGTGGGCGCCTGCGGTCACCTCGGGCCTCGCCGGGCCGGTGTTTGCGCTGTGCATGCTGACACCTGATTTCACCACGATGGTGGCGACGCTGGCGGCGACCTCGTTCCTGGTCGGCTTCCAGCTCGGCCCGATCTTCGCGATCGCGCAGACCGTCGCCAAACCCAGCATGCGGGCGCTGGCCTCCGCCATCATGCTGCTCACCGCCGCCGGCTTCGGCCAAGGTATCGGCCCGCTCGCGGTCGGCATGCTCAACGACATCATGAAGAACGATTTTGGCGCCGAGGCCGTGCGGTATTCGCTGCTCTCCGCCGCGGTCACCTCCACGGTCGGCGCGCTGCTTTTCATCTGGGCCGCCCGGTCGATCCGCGGCGATATCGAGCGGGCGAGCTGAAACAAAGGCTCGCCCTTCCAGCTTAAATCTTGTTTTTATTGCTGTTTTTATCACGCCAGGCCTTCCGGCTGGCCCGCATCGACGCCGGCTACACGCCCGTATGTGATCTACATCACGGATGATTTGGCAAGAAACCGGCCAAAAAACCGGCCGAATGAAACCATTTTGCCGAAACCGCGAAACGATCCTGAAACACACGCGGCGTACTTCTCTCGCCAACACAGGACGTCAAAGGCGTCCGGGAGGCATATTATGAACCACTCCATTCATTCGGCAGATCGCGCTACCCATTTGAAGATCGTGGTCGTCGCGCTGGTGGCAGGCATTGCGGTTGCCGCCTTCGGCATCACCGCCCGGACCGGCGCGAATTACGAGCAGACCGCCCAGGTCGTGAAGGCCGGCAAGCCGGTGGTCGTCACCAGCTCGAGCACCTCGACGGTTCGTTAATCGATATCGAAGCGATCGGAATAAAAACGGCCGCCTTCGGGGCGGCCTTTTTGTTTGCGGCGGTCTTCGGGAGACTAGTATCAAGCCATCGAGAAATGGCGCGAGAGACGGGACTCGAACCCGCGGCCTCCGCCGTGACAGGGCGGCGCTCTAACCAACTGAGCTACTCCCGCGGATGCCGTAATCAGATCCTGATCCGCGCAGGACCGAGGGCATAAAGGGCCGCTTCCGCTTAGTCAAGGACGTTGCGAATATCCGCACCAGACACGAATAACGGCCTGTTTTCGGGGCAAAACCGCGGTGGCGGCAATTTATCGAATCGTTAAAGCCCGGCATCATCCCGGTTTCATGAAACCCTCCGTGGATTTCAGGGGTTTCACGTCACCCCACGAGGCATTTCCGGCGCGCCAAACGCGCTCAGAAGTTATTCCCGGCAACGAGGAGAAGCCAGACATGGCGAAGAAGGCAGCGGCTCCGGCCACCATCACCCTCAAGCATCTGGCCGCCGCGCTCGCCGAGCCCCATGAATTATCGAAGAAGGCCGCCGAGGCGTTTCTGACCGACATGGTCGACACCATCACGAGGCACCTGAAGAAGGGCGACCGGATCAGGATCGTCGGGCTCGGCATCCTCCAGGTCCGCAAGCGCGCCGCCCGCATGGGCCGCAACCCCGCCACCGGGGAACCGCTTCCGATCAAGGCCAGCAAGAAGGTCACCTTCCGTCCGGTCAAGGAACTCAAGGAAGCGATCTGAGGCATCGGTAGCGGAATAGTGGTTCCGCCCGGCGCGGCACTTTCTGCTATAGAGCCTTCCTGTCGCTTACTTTTTCCGGATCGTCATGCCCGCTTCCTCCCTCGCCTTCACCCACGACGTCACCGAGCGTTTCCTGCGCTATGTCGTGATTGACACCCAGTCCGACCCGAATTCGCCGAGCTGCCCTTCCACCGAGAAGCAGAAGAATCTCGGCCGCCTGCTGGCGTCGGAGCTGCAGGCGCTGGGGCTTACCGACGCCCATCTCGACGGGCACGGCTATGTCTATGCGACCATCCCGGCCACTTCCGACAAGAAGGTGCCGGTGATCTGCTTCTGCTCGCACATGGATACCTCCCCGGACTGTTCCGGCGCCGACGTCAAGCCGCAGATCGTCAAGAACTATCAGGGCGGCGACATCGTGCTGCCAGCCGATCCCACCCAGGTGATCCGCGCCGCCGACCATCCGGCGCTCAAAGGCCAGATCGGGCATGACATCATCACGACCGACGGCACCACGCTGCTCGGGGCCGACAACAAGGCGGGCGTTGCCGAGATCATGGATGCCGCGCAGTTCCTGGTCCAGAACCCGCAGATCAAGCACGGCACGATCAAGATTCTGTTCACACCGGATGAAGAGATCGGCCGCGGCGTCGACAAGGTCGACCTGAAAAAGCTCGGCGCCGACTTCGCCTATACGATGGACGGCGAAAGCGCGGGGAATATCGAGGACGAGACCTTTTCGGCCGACGGCGCCACCATCACCATCGAGGGCGTCTCGACCCATCCGGGCTTTGCCAAGGGCAAGATGGAGCATGCCATCAAGATTGCGGCTGCCGTCATCGACCGCCTGCCCAAGGACACCTGTTCACCGGAGACGACGGAGGGCAAGGAAGGCTTCCTGCATCCGATCGGCATCAAGGGCGAGCTAGAGAAGACCACCATCGGCTTCATCGTCCGCGACTTCACCGACGAAGGCCTGCAGCAGAAGGAAGCCCTGCTGGAAGACATCGTCAAAACCGTGATGAAAGACTATCCGCACTCCAGCTACCGGATGGAGGTCAAGCCGCAATACCGCAACATGAAGCAGGTGATCGACCGTCACCCTGAAACTGTCGATTACGCGATCGAGGCGATCAAGCGCGCGGGACTTACGCCGGCGCGAAGCTCGATCCGCGGCGGCACCGACGGCTCGCGGCTCTCGTTCATGGGCCTGCCCTGCCCCAACATCTTCGCCGGCGAACACGCCTTCCACTCGCGCCTCGAATGGGTCAGTCGCCAGGACATGGAAAAGGCAGCGGAGACGATCGTGCATCTCGCCATGATCTGGGAAGAGCGGGCGTAGCGGCCCGCACTTCCAACGCCACCGACTTCTTTTACGGCAGCGATCCTCGCAGGCCTTTGATCCCCCCGACGTCCACGGTGGCTCGACCAGCGTTCCCGGACGTGGTGTCCGTGCGGACCTCACTCTGCTCGGACATCGTGAGGACGCGTACGAAGATCACGCCGAGCACCAGCACACCGATCATGATCAACCCGGCCCGGGCTGGCGTCAGATTTGGATCGGGTACGCGCATCACTGTTGCACCCATGCGCATCCTTCAGCCCGCCTTGAGCAACAGCATCGTTGAGTCGTCAGGCAATTTGGTGGCGCAGCGGTGGCGATCCGGCGTTTAATTGCAAGGCCCGCAGAGACCCTCGTGCATCCGGGTGCGCGCAACTCTCACCCCGTCATTGCGAGGAGCGACAGCGACGAAGCAATCCATGCTTCTGCGTGCGCCGAGGCATGGACTGCTTCGCGGAGCCTGTCATCGGGCGCGCATTCGCGACCCGTTGGCTCGCAATGACGGCGCGACGGTTACGAGGCCCGCGCCGTCACGATCCACACCGAGGCCGGCAGCAGCACCGCGTCTCCCTTCACAAACGGCGTCAACGCTTCGCGGATCGACGCCGCAACGGCGGCGCGGGCATCTTCCGGCTGCCCCTCCAGCGCGCGGCTGACCGGGCCGATTTCGAATGCGCTCTGCACCGCGCCGTCGAGGCCGCGGCCGATCGCAGCATCCAGCAGCAGCGGACACGCTTCCATCTCAACCCCGGTAAAGCCGGCCTCGCCGAGGATGCGGCGCACGCGTTCTTCCGAGGCAAACGCGAACGGCCCGGGGTCTTCCGGTCCCTGTTGCGGCAGCTTCGGCACGTGCTTGTAGGCGGCCGCAAGCGGCGCCATGAAGAACGGATTTTCGCGCGGCTCGCGCCAGCACGCGAACGCCAGCCGTCCCGTAGGCCGCAGCGCCTTGCGCATGTTCGCAAACGACAGCACGGGGTCAGCGAAGAACATCACGCCGAACCGCGAGGCCAGCACGTCGAAGCTCGCCGGTTCGAACGGATAGACGGTGGCGTCGGCCAGCACGAAATCGATCGGCAGATCCTTCGGCACCGCCTGCCGCGCCCGCTCCAGCATCGGGCCCGACACGTCGATACCCAGCACATAGCCTGTCGGCTCGACCGCTCGCGCGAACGCAATCGCGGTGGCGCCACTGCCGCAACCGACATCGATCACCCGCTCGCCCGGCTCGAAGCCGGCGCGATTGATGAGAAGATCGGCAACGGGCCTCAGCAGCACGTCCTGCGCCACCTGCCGGTCCGCCCAGCGCTGGCCGGCAGGACCATTCCAGTAGGCGACCTGATCGGCGTTCTGATCGTGGCTTGCCGGTGTATCCATTTCACGCTCCCTTTGACTTCGAACGTTCATCGTGACCATTGACGCCGCATCACCGCCGTATCGTTGCCGTGATGCCGCTATGTTCGTTTATCTATCCCAAGATTTTGGGTCATAACTATACCTTCGTGCATTTAGTTCGGAACGATATCCCGCCTTTCGCGTGATCTATTGCCGCAAGGCAATCGACCGGCACTAGCACCTGGAGGGACCAAGATGAATGGAATGCGCAAATATGCATTTGGAGCCGCGGCGGCAGCCGCTCTTTTTGTAATTCCGGTTTCAGCCTTTTCTCAATCCATAGAGATTGGACCGGGAGGCGTCCGCGTGGATCGAGGAGGTGGGCAATGCGAGCAATTGAGGCGCGCCTGCGAAAACAAGGACGCACTGGGAGAGCGGGGCGAAGGAAATTGCCGCAGATATCGGGAGGCCTGCGGACGGCCGGTCCGGCGGGACGTGTGCGCCGAATTGAGATCTGCTTGCCTCAACAAGGATCAGCTTGGCGAACGCGGCGAAGGAAATTGCCGCCGGTATCGCGAGACGTGCAGAGGCCGACTGTAGAGGTTAGGAGTTGCGGGGTGGTGCGACATCGCTCGGCACCGCCCCGCGCTACGACCCGGCTGGCTCTTGCCGGGCCGAAGCGCCGTAACGTGGAATTAATCTCATCAGCTTATTATCCCGGACAGTTCTCGTTGAGTGTCGCGTAAAGGAGCCGTCGCAACGGACGATCCAGCGACGGCTCCTTTTTTTGTTTCGCTCATTGGGGGTTAGTGCACGTGACCACGACATCGGAAAAGCAGGACAACATCGAACAATCCAACTCCACCGCGTCGACCAAGCAGACGGGCCGGAAGTCGGTCCTGGCGCTCGCCATCTTCGCTCTCGGAATAAACACCAGTGCGGCCATCTATACCCTGTCGCCGTCCGAGTTCTCCCTGCCTGACATCAGCCATTTGGCCGAACTGCTTCCGCTTCCGAAAGCCTCCGATCCGACGCCGGATCCCGCTGTGGCTGCATTGAGGGATATTCAGTCGACCCAGCAGCAGCACGTTGCCGCGCTGCAAGATAATAACCTCCTGCTGCAGCAAAACACCGCTCTCCTGCAGCAGGACTCCATTGCGCTTGCCTCGCTGCGCCAGAGCGTCGGCGACGAGCAGGCCGGCGTGAAGAAGATATCTTCTCAGATCACGGATCAACATGAAGACGTGAAGAAGATCTCCGCGCAGATTTCCAAGCTGATGGCGAAGGTCGACACGCTGCAGAATGCAATCACCCCGGAAGTGACCTCCTCCATTCGAACCGAGCACGCGCGTAACCGGCTATCCCGCACGATGCGGAAAAAGATGGTTCGGCAGCCTCAACCCTTCGGACCCATTTCGCTCGGCGGAGCCCCGTTAACCTCCCCGGCAACCACGCACAGTCCGCAAGGCTGATTGAGGACGGAGAGAGGATAGCGCGCGGGGCTTCGGCCCCGCGTTTTGATTCTTGTGCCAGGTCTCCGGGCACAGATCGCGCGGCGAAGTAACAGCAGCGGCGCCTTTTCTTGTCCTGACACGGCACCACTGCCGCGAAGGTTGGCTGGCCGAGCCGAGCTCCGCAACGCGAGCCCCACAGAGCTGAAGAAGAGGGCGGAAGGCATCGGTCCGCCTACGCTCTTCGAGCTTCGGCGCGACAGCCTTCGCCCTGCGGAGTAGTATTCGCGACACCCGTGCCGCGAAGGCTGGCTTGCCGAGCCGTAGCCCGCAGGGCGAAGGCTGGTAGGCGGCGAGAGATTCGAACTCCCGACCCTCTCGGTGTAAACGAGATGCTCTAACCAGCTGAGCTAGCCGCCCGTGAGCCGCCCCTATCTACAGCGCCGGAAGGTGTGAACGCAAGCGAGGCTGGTGCCGACAAATGGCCCGAAACCGGCAGATTTGCCGCGAAACCGCTGAGCCACGACGGCAGCGCGCGAAACCCCTGTTCAGTCTGCCGGCCGCCCCGGCAATGTGCCGATCTCGTCGATCCATGGCGCGGCGGAGCGGCACCAGATCTGCCGCGCCGGCTTGAGCTCGCCGCGCTGGCGGATGCTGCCCCAGCGGATGCCCCAATCGTCCGCCCCGCCCTCGCCGCTCGAGAACAGCGGCGAGCCACAGGCCTCGCAAAAGTGCTGGAAGCGCGTGCGGCCGTTGTCGCCCTTCTTTGGATAGATCTTCGGCTTCGCGCCGGTCAGCCGGATCTGTTCGGCGGAGCAGAGCACGGTGACGCGGTACGGCGAGCCGGTGAGCCTCTGGCAGTCGGTGCAGTGGCAGATCGAAACCTTCGCCGGGTCGATCTCGGCCCGATAGGTCACCCGTCCGCAATGGCATTGCCCGTCGATTTCCATCTCCGTCAACTCCGCTGGCTCAGACCCGATCCGCAGCAACAAAAACGGCGCCCGAAGGCGCCGTTTTATCACTTTCCAAGTTCGATCCTTAGTGGGCGGTCAGGCCGCCGCCGGCTTCGTCGCCCGCGTCGGGCTTCACGGCCACCTTGGTATCCTCTTCCCAGACGATCGGCGTGGGCGTGCGAACCAGTGCCCTGGCGACCACCTCATCCAGCCGTCCGACCGGGATGATCTCCATGCCGCCCTTGATCGCATCGGAAATCTCCGTGAGATCCTTGGCGTTGTCCTCGGGGATCAGCACCGTCTTGATGCCGCCGCGGGCCGCAGCCAGCAGCTTCTCCTTCAGACCGCCGATCGGCAGCACGCGGCCGCGCAGCGTGATTTCGCCGGTCATCGCGACATCGTGGCGGACCGGAATGCCGGTCATGACCGAGATGATCGCGGTGGCCATCGCGACACCCGCCGACGGTCCGTCCTTCGGGGTTGCCCCCTCCGGCACGTGGACGTGGATGTCGCGCCGGTCGAACAACGGCGGCTCGACGCCGTAGTTGATCGCCCGCGAGCGGACATAGGATGCCGCCGCCGAGATCGATTCCTTCATCACGTCGCGCAGATTGCCCGTGACCGTCATCTTGCCCTTGCCGGGCATCATGACGCCTTCGATGGTCAAGAGCTCGCCGCCGACATCGGTCCAGGCAAGGCCGGTGACGATACCGACCTGCGGCTCGCTCTCGATCTCGCCGAAGCGGTACTTCGGCACGCCGAGGAAGTCCTCCAGGGTCTTCTCGGTGACCTTGACCGACTTCTTCTTGGAGATCATCAGCTCCTTCACCGCCTTGCGGGCGAGTGTGGAGAGCTCACGCTCCAGGTTACGCACGCCCGCTTCGCGGGTGTAACGGCGGATCATCAAGAGCAAGGCATCGTCGTCGATCGACCATTCCTTCGAGTCGAGGCCATGCTTGGAGATGGCGTTCGGGATCAGGTGCTTGCGCGCGATCTCGACCTTCTCGTTCTCGGTGTAGCCGGCGATCCGGATGATCTCCATGCGGTCCATCAGCGGGCCCGGAATATTGAGCGTATTCGCGGTCGTGATGAACATGACGTTCGACAGATCGTAGTCGACCTCCAGATAGTGGTCGTTGAAGGTCGAGTTCTGCTCGGGGTCCAAAACCTCGAGCAGCGCCGATGACGGATCGCCGCGGAAATCGGCGCCCATCTTGTCGATCTCGTCCAAGAGGAACAGCGGATTCGAGGTCTTCGCCTTGCGCATCGACTGGATGATCTTGCCGGGCATCGAACCGATATAGGTGCGGCGGTGACCGCGGATCTCAGCTTCGTCGCGCACGCCGCCGAGCGAGACGCGCACGAACTCGCGCCCTGTCGCCTTCGCGATCGACTTGCCGAGCGAGGTCTTGCCGACGCCGGGAGGTCCGACGAGGCACAGGATCGGTCCGGTCAGCTTGTTGGCGCGCGACTGCACCGCGAGATACTCGACGATGCGGTCCTTGACCTTCTCGAGCCCGTAGTGATCGGAGTCCAGCACGGCCTGCGCCTGCTCGAGATCCTTCTTGACCTTGGACTTCTTGTTCCACGGGATCGACAGCAGCCAGTCGAGATAGTTGCGCACGACGGTCGCTTCCGCGGACATCGGCGACATCTGGCGCAGCTTCTTCAGCTCGTGCTGCGCCTTCTCCCGCGCTTCCTTGGAAAGCTTGGTCTTGGCAATCTTCTCCTCCAGATCGGCCAGCTCGTCGCGACCTTCGTCGTCGCCGAGCTCCTTCTGGATCGCCTTCATCTGCTCGTTCAGGTAATACTCGCGCTGGGTCTTCTCCATCTGGCGCTTGACGCGCGAGCGGATGCGCTTCTCGACCTGCAGCACCGAGATTTCGCTCTCCATCAGCCCCAGCACCTTCTCCAGGCGCTGCGTGACGGACAACGTCTCCAGGATACCCTGACGGTCCGCGATCTTGACGGCCAGATGCTGCGCGACCTGGTCGCTCAGCTTGGCGAAGTCAGTGATCGCCTGAACCACGCCGACGACTTCGGCGGAGATCTTCTTGTTCAGCTTCACATAGCTTTCGAAGTCGGACACGACCGAGCGTGCCAGGGCTTCGGCTTCCACCGAATTGGCGTCGGTGTCGGCGAGCGCGACCGCGGTCGCTTCATAGTATTCGCTGCGGTCCGAATACTTTTGCACGCGCGCGCGCTCGAGCCCCTCGACCAGCACCTTCACGGTCCCGTCGGGCAGCTTCAGCAACTGCAGCACGCTGGCAAGCGTGCCGACCTCGTAGATCGATTCCGGGTTTGGATCATCATCGGACGCATTCTTCTGCGTCGCGAGCAGGATCAGCGCGTCGTTCTTCATCACCTCTTCGAGGGCGCGGATCGACTTCTCGCGGCCGACGAACAACGGCACGATCATGTGCGGAAATACGACGATATCGCGGAGCGGCAGCACCGGATACGAATGGCTTTCGCCGAGAACGATGGTTGGCCGGGTTTTTGGGGTCGTCATGGCCTATTCCTTTTGTTTTGCCCCCTTGCACGCAATCCGCTCAAGGCTGCGCAACTGCCACAAGGTGCCGTAAGTTCCGGTCATTTCAGCTGCTTCGCAGCCGCCTTTACCGGAGGATTTTGCGACGAATCTCGAACGTGATTTCCGCCACCACGAGCATTAGGTGGCTATCGGGTATGGG
Organism: Bradyrhizobium sp. CB3481; assembly: GCF_029714305.1. Taxonomy (NCBI): domain Bacteria; kingdom Pseudomonadati; phylum Pseudomonadota; class Alphaproteobacteria; order Hyphomicrobiales; family Nitrobacteraceae; genus Bradyrhizobium; species Bradyrhizobium sp. CB3481. The sequence goes on along the minus strand of NZ_CP121647.1, from coordinate 3,857,218 downwards.
GGTGTCAAGTCACGGAAAAATGCCCACTATTTCGGGCCAAACCCGTGTGGAATACCGGCAACAAAACGGCCGCCGGAAGGTCCGGCGGCCGCTTTATTCACACAACTTTTGGCGAGCGCGCTCAGGCGCTGGCGCTGCTCTCGACGGCGCGGTCCGAACGATCCGCATAGATGTAGAGCGGACGGGCGGTTCCTTCGACCACTTCGCGCGAGATCACGACCTCTTCGACGCCTTCCAGGCCTGGCAGATCGAACATGGTCTCGAGCAGGATGGCCTCGAGAATCGAGCGCAATCCGCGCGCGCCGGTCTTGCGCTCGATCGCCTTGCGGGCGACCGCGCCAAGCGCCTCGTCGGCGAACGTGAGCTCGATGTTCTCCATTTCGAACAGCCGCTGGTATTGTTTCACCAGCGCGTTCTTCGGCTCGACCAGGATCTTCTTCAGCGAATTCTCGTCGAGGTCCTCCAGGGTCGCAACCACAGGCAAACGACCGACGAATTCCGGGATCAGGCCGTACTTCAGGAGGTCTTCCGGCTCGACGTGACGGAAGATTTCACCGGTACGACGATCCTCCGGCGCCAGCACCTGGGCGGCGAAACCGATCGAGGTCGAACGGCCGCGCGCGGAGATAATCTTCTCCAGCCCCGAGAACGCGCCACCGCAGATGAACAGGATGTTCGTCGTGTCGACCTGCAGGAACTCCTGCTGCGGATGCTTGCGGCCGCCCTGCGGCGGCACCGAAGCAACCGTGCCTTCCATGATCTTCAAGAGCGCCTGCTGCACACCCTCGCCCGACACGTCGCGGGTGATCGAGGGATTGTCGGACTTGCGGCTGATCTTGTCGATTTCGTCGATATAGACGATGCCGCGCTGCGCGCGCTCGACATTGTAGTCGGCCGACTGCAGCAGCTTGAGGATGATGTTCTCGACGTCCTCGCCGACATAGCCGGCTTCGGTCAGCGTCGTCGCATCCGCCATTGTGAACGGCACGTCGAGAATCCGCGCCAGCGTCTGCGCCAGCAGCGTCTTGCCCGAACCGGTCGGACCGATCAGCAGGATGTTCGACTTCGCAAGCTCGACGTCGTTGTGCTTGGTCTGGTGATTGAGCCGCTTGTAGTGGTTGTGAACGGCGACCGACAGCACCTTCTTGGCATGGTTCTGGCCGATCACGTAATCGTCCAACACCTTGCAGATTTCCTTCGGCGTCGGGATGCCGTCGCGCGACTTCACCAGCGAGGACTTGTTCTCCTCACGGATGATGTCCATGCAAAGTTCAACGCATTCGTCGCAGATGAAAACGGTTGGACCTGCGATGAGTTTGCGGACTTCGTGCTGGCTCTTTCCACAGAACGAGCAATACAGCGTGTTCTTGGAGTCGCTCGTGCCAACCTTACTCATTCCTGTCTCCGTCCGCCGTTCGATCCGTTACCCGATCGACCCATTCCGGCACTTTACCGGACCTGAAGGTAGATAGAGCAAATTCCGTACCAGAAAAGACCCTAACTCAATTACCCACCGTGCGAATCACGGCTTCTCAAATCCCCCGCGATCTTAACCCAGTTCACACAGCCAACCATGCTGACACCCGACTATCAAGAATTCGCTAATCGGGGCCGGAATGGCTACCCGTGACAATACCGTGATTTGTGGCATTCGCACGGGCCGAAGTTCACGAAATCGACCGAGCGTTGCGGTATTGCCACGCGGCAAAACCGGCACGAAAGCGGAACTTTCAGCCCATGCGGGGGCATAGCCGTGCGCTTTCGGCCGAAATTGCCGATTCAACCAGCCATTAAGGTCAATGCGGGGTGTCGCAACCCGTTACCTTACGGGGTTTTCCCTTCACTAAACTTTCGCTGGCGTCGCCTCTTCGGGACGCTTGTCGATCACCTTGTCGACGAGGCCGAAGTCGCGGGCCATCTCGGCGGTGAGGAATTTGTCGCGCTCGAGCGCATCCTCGATCGCCTTGTAGGGCTGGCCGGTGTGCTTCACGTAGATCTCGTTGAGGCGCTTCTTGAGATTCAAGATCTCCTGCGCGTGCAGCATGATGTCGGTGGCCTGGCCCTGGAAGCCGCCGGACGGCTGATGCACCATGATGCGCGAGTTCGGCAGCGTGAAGCGCATGTCCTTTTCGCCGGCCGCCAGCAGCAGCGAACCCATCGAGGCCGCCTGCCCCGTGCACAGCGTCGATACCGCGGGACGGATGAACTGCATCGTGTCGTAGATCGCAAGCCCCGATGTCACCACGCCGCCGGGCGAGTTGATGTACATCGAGATTTCCTTCTTCGGATTGTCGGCTTCCAGGAACAGAAGCTGCGCGACAACCAGCGTCGACATGCCGTCTTCGACCGGGCCGGTTACGAAGATGATGCGTTCCTTCAAGAGGCGCGAGAAAATGTCGTAGGCGCGTTCACCGCGGTTGGTCTGCTCGACCACCATCGGAACGAGATTCATGTAGGTTTCAACGGGATCGCGCATTGGTTACCCCAAGGGTTAGGTAGGGACTGGACGGAGGCGAACATCCATCGGCAAGGCAGGCCAGGCGGCATGATTGCCGTGCGCGGACGAACGTCCCGTGATGCAGGACTTCAACTCACAGCCCGCTTTCGCGAGCCGCTCACAGATATGCGCCAATTTCCCGGCGACAAGACCGGCCAATCGAGAGCCGATTGAGCCGAGTTCAAGCTGATTCGCAGGCGATCTCATAGCGGCGGATGCCGGGTCCCGCCGCTTTCGGCGTTCATCGTTAACATCCGCCTGGCCAGATCGATCAGGCTGCGCTCTTCTCGTCGGCGTCGTCGTCCTTGAACAGGTCCTCGCGCGAGACCTTCTTCTCGGTCACATTGGCGAGCTCGAGAATGAAATCGACGACCTTGTCTTCATAAATCGGCGCACGAAGCTGAGCCAGCGCATTGGCATTGTTGCGATAGTAATCCCAGACTTCCTTCTCGCGGCCGGGCATCGAACGGGCCCGCTCGATCACCGCGCGGCCGACTTCGTCATCGGTCACGGTGATCTTGTTCTTCTCGCCGATCTCCGAGAGCACGAGGCCGAGCCGCACGCGGCGATCGGCGATCTTGCGGTATTCTTCCTTGGCCGCGTCCTCGGTGGTGTTCTCATCGGCAAAGGTCTTGCCGGAAGATTCCATCTCGGCCTTGATCGAGTTCCACATCAGGCTGAACTCTTCCTCGATCAGCGAGGGCGGCGCCTCGAACTTGTGGCTGTCGTCAAGACGATCAAGCAGCGCGCGCTTGACGCGCTGGCGCGTCGCGCCGGCGAACTCGGCGACCAGACGCTCGCGCGCGGCTTCCTTCAGCTTGTCGAGCGATTCAAGGCCGAGCGTCTTGGCGAACTCGTCATCAATCTTGGTTTCGCCCGGCGCTTCGATTGCGGTTGCGGTTGTCTCGAACTCGGCCGGCTGTCCCGCGAGCTTCTCGCTGGCGTAGTTCTTCGGGAATGACACCTTCAGCGCGCGGGTCTCGCCGGCGCCAATGCCTTCGAGCTGCTCCTCAAAACCGGGAATGAACTGGCCGGCGCCGATCACGACCTGGATGCCCTCGCCGGTGCCGCCGTCGAACGCCACGCCATCGATGGTGCCCTTGAAGTTGATGGTGACGCGGTCGCCCTTCTCGGCCTTGGCGCCCTCCGCCTTCGCCGCATAGGGGCGGTTCTGATCGGCGATCCGCTTGATCGCCTCATCGACTTCGGCGTCGGTCACGTCGACCACCGGCTTCTCGACCGAGAAGGTCTTGAAATCGGCGAGCTGGATGGTCGGCACCACCTCGATCGCGACCGTGTAAGTCAAATCCGTCTTGCCGGCGAGCAGCTCCTCGACCTCTTTGGTCTCGGTCGGCATGGTGATCTTCGGCTCGGTGGCGAGACGGAAGCCGCGGTCGGTGAAGATCTGGGTGTTGGTGTCGCGGATGGTCTGGTCGATGGTCTCGGCCATCACGGAGCGGCCATACACCTTCTTGAGGTGGGCGACCGGCACCTTGCCGGGACGGAAGCCGTTGAGGCGCACCTTGTCCTTGAGATCGACCAGCTTGGCATCGGCCTTGGCGTCGAGATCCGATGCGGGAACGCTGACCTTGAACTCGTGCTTCAATCCCTCGGCGAGGGTTTCGGTGACCTGCATGGTATCAATCTTCTTCCGCTTGCGCCGGGCTGGACGCAGCCCGGCAGTGTTCAAATGTCAGAGGCGTGGCCTTTTGAGCCTGACGCCGGTGGTTCGGCGAGCCTTGGCTCCCCCAATGGGGAGCGGGCCCTCCAGGAATAGTCATGCAAACGCTTGGATAGAGCGCTTGGTGCGGGCGGAGGGACTCGAACCCCCACAACTTTCGTCACTGGAACCTAAATCCAGCGCGTCTACCAGTTCCGCCACGCCCGCGTGAAGTGCATCATAGGCCCGGCCGCGATGCCCGCGGGCGGCGGCTTATAGCATGGGGCCGCGCCTTCGCAGCAAAAAAATGGCGCATCCCCGTCGCATTGGGCCAAACCGCCGCAACTGGACACCTTACGTTAGAAATGGTCCGGATCGGCCTCATGGCAAGGGAGTTTTCGGATGGATCGGCGTGCATTGATGGCGGGGTTTGGAGCTGCCTCACTCGGCCTGATGCTGCCGGGCGGCAGCGCCGCGCAAGGGCGCCCGGCGGTCGCGATCCAGGCCCGCGAGGGCGCCCTCAAGCTCCGTTCCGAAGGTCCGGAAACGCCGGTCTGGATGCTCGCGGCTCCGGAGCTACGCTTTCGCCGCGGCGAAAATCTTCAGGTCGAATTCGCCAATGAGCTAACCGTCCCGGTGGGCCTCGATTGGCGCGGGATCGACGGCGTTCCTGCCATCGAGCTGCTCGCCGGCCGCCGACTGCTGGCCGCTTCAGGCTGGGAAAACGTCCGGATTCCATTGCGCCACGCCGGGACCTTCCTGTGCGACATGAGCGTGTTCGCCAACCAAAACGCTCGACCGGCCCGAGGCCAGCCCGTGGTGGTCGCCGAAAACGAGCCCGTCAGCGTCGATCACGACGAGGTGCTTTTGCTCGAGGAATGGCGGTTACGGGCGGATGCGACCGCCGCCGTGCCCGGCACAGACCCGACCGAAACCACGGTTTTCTACACACTCAATGGGAAACCCTCACTGGACGTCGCAGCCCGATCCAATGAGCGCTTGAGACTTCGCTTCGTCAATGGCAGCCGGCGCACGGTCGTCGCCGTGAAACTGGAGTCCGTTGACGTCACCGTCATGGCGATCGACAGCCAGCCCGCCGAGCCATTCCTGGCCCGCAACGGCGCGCTGGTGCTGGCACCGGGCAGCCGGGTCGACGCTTTTGTCGACGTGACGGGACAGCCAGGCACACAGCTCAAGATCCTCCTGCACGATGGGCGGCAAGCCCGGACCGTCGGCTCTATCATCGTGTCGAGCGAGGCGCCGGCGCGTGCGGCACCGCTACCGCCTCCTTCGCCCCTGTCGTCAAACGGGCTGCCGGCGCGGCTTGATCTCAAGGACGCTCTCCGCGCCGATATCGCGTTGAGCGGGCCTGAGTGGACTGTGATTGCAAGCCTTGCCGCGTCGCCACAGCCGGCCTTCCGCGTCAAGGCGGGCCGTATTGTCGTGCTGGCACTGACCAATCGCACCGACGTCGCAACCGTCTTCCGTCTGCATGGCCATCATTTCCGCCTGCTCGACAAACTCGACGACGGCTGGAAGCCGTTTTGGCTGGATACGCTGGCAATCGAGCCCGGTCAGACCCACCGCATCGCCTTTGCGGCCGAACATGCCGGGCACTGGCTGATCGAATCCGTTGCGACCGATTGGGCCGCACCGCGCTTCGTGCGATGGTATGCTGTCGAATGAGGAAACAAAATGAGTAAACCGGTCCCCGCCATCCGCGGCGTCAAGGCACGCGGCGTCGTCGTTCCGCTCAAGCGTCCCGTCAAGAACGCGTTTGGCGTGATCGATGCCGGGCCGCTGGTCCTGATCGACGTCGAAACCGATCAGGGCGTTACCGGCCACTCCTACATCTTCGCCTACGCCAAGATCACACTGGCGCCATTGGTGCATCTGCTCGAGGACATCGGGCGCGAGCTGGTTGGCAAGCCTCTCGTGCCCTACGATCTGATGGCGGCGATGGATGCAAAGTTCCGACTGCTCGGCTGGCAGGGCCTGGTCGGCATGGCGGTATCCGGCCTCGACATGGCCTATTGGGATGCGCTCGGACAAATCGCCGGCAAACCGGTGGTTGAATTGCTCGGCGGTTCGCCAAAGCCGATTCCGGCCTATGACAGCTATGGCGTGGTTGATCCGGTCACCGACGAGCGCGCGCTGCGCCGCTCCCTCGAACAGGGTTTTCGCGGCATCAAGATCAAGGGCGGCGACGGCGATGCCGCCAATGACGAGCGCGTCGTCAAGGGCGTGCGCGCGCTGATCGGCCCTGACGTCGCGCTGATGATCGACTTCAACCAGTCGCTCGCTACAGCGGAGGCGACACGCCGTATCGCGCGCCTCGCGCCTTACGATCTGCACTGGATCGAAGAGCCGGTACCGCAGGAAAATCTCTCAGGCCACGCCAGGGTGCGCGCGACCTCGCCGACGCCGATCCAGGCCGGCGAAAACTGGTGGTTCCCGCGCGGCTTCGCCGAAGCGATCGCGCTAGGCGCCAGCGACTTCATCATGCCCGACCTGATGAAGTGCGGCGGCATCACCGGCTGGCTTGCCGTCGCCGCGCAAGCGCAAGCCGCCAACATCCCGATGTCGAGCCATCTGTTTGCCGAAGCCAGCGCCCACATGCTGGCGGTGACGCCGACCGCGCATTGGCTCGAATATCTCGATTTCGCCAGCGTCATCCTCGCCAAGCCCGCCGAGATCGTCGATGGCACGGTGACCGCGCGGGGCCCAGGCCTCGGGCTGGAATGGAATGAGGCGACGGTCGCGAAGTACCTGAGCTTGTACTGACGCTGTCTCGTGTCCCGGACGCGGTGCAGCGTGAAACGCTGCTCCGCAGAGCCGGGACCTGACATGACGCGACAACTCGTGGACCCCGGATCAGCAGCTCATCACGCCGCAAGCGGCGCGCTGCGCAGCATCCGGGGAACGCAGCAACTAATACTCAATCCCGAACTCGTCATAGAGCCGTCGGAACACGGCGGGCAGCGTTTCGGAAAGGTCTTCCGCGATCAGGCCCGGTCCCGCCTCACGGCCGGCTTCGCCGTGCATCCAGACGCCGATGCACGCGGCCTCATAGGCCGGCACGCCCTGCGCCAGCATCCCTGCGATCATTCCGGCCAGCACGTCGCCGGCGCCGGCGGTCGCAAGCCAGGGCGGTGCGTTGGCGGCGATCGCCGCACGGCCGTCGGGCGAGGCCACCACCGTATCCGGCCCCTTCAGCAGCACCACCGCGCCGGCGCGCTGGGCGGCGTCGCGCACCCGCTCCAGCTTGGAGCGGCCCGGATGCTTGTTGCTGATATCGCTGAACAGACGCGGAAACTCGCCCTCATGCGGGGTGAGGACGACCTGTGCGTCCTCGCTCGCCTTGATCTGTTCGAACAGCCGCTCCGGCGCCTCGGCAAAACTCGTCAGCGCGTCGGCGTCGAGCACGAGGCCGCGTTTGGTCGACAGTGCGGTATGCACGAGGTCGCGCGTGCGCTCGGTGATGCCGGCACCCGGCCCGAGCACAATGGAATTGAGCCGCCGGTCGCCGACCAGTTCGGCGAACTCCACCACGGTGTCGAAGGCGCGAACCATCACCGCCGTCAGTGACATGGCGTTCACGGCGAGCGCATCGCGCGGCGAGGCCACGGTCACGAGCCCCGCCCCTGCCCGTAGCGCCCCGCGCGCCGCCAGCCGCGCCGCGCCGGTCGAGGCCAGCCCGCCCGACAGCACGACAGTATGGCCGCGGGCATATTTATGCCCATCGATATCAGGCACCGGGAAGGATTTTTGCCAGGTGTCCGGGACGTTCTCGAACGTCTGCGGCCGGATCTCTTCCAGCACGCGCGGATCGATGCCGATATCGGCGACGCGCACGCGGCCGCAATGTTTTCGTCCCGGCATCAGAAGATGCGCGGGCTTGCGGCGAAAGAAGGTCACGGTCTCCGCGGCATTAATCGCAGCCCCCATCGCCGCGCCCGAGGTGCCGTTGATCCCGCTCGGCAGGTCGACGGCAAGCACCGGCGCGCCGTTGGCGTTGATCGCCTCGATCATTTCGAGCGGATCGCCCTTCACGGGCCGGTTGAGCCCGGCGCCGAACAGCGCGTCGATGATCAGCGCCGGCTTGCCGATCGCCTGTGGGTTGAACGGCAGCACCGGATATTTCCAGCCGCGTGCAGCGAGCGCCGCATCGCCCTGCAGGCTGTCGCGTTCGCACAGGAGAATGACCGAGACGTCGCGGCCGCGCGCGGCCAGCTCGGCCGCGGCGACAAAGCCGTCGCCGCCATTGTTGCCGCGGCCGGCGACCACCACGATCGGCCCCTCCTCGACGAGGTCCATCGCGGCTTCCGCCACCGCCTGACCCGCGCTCATCATCAGCGCAAAGCCGGGCGTGCCGGCGGCGATTGTCAGCTCGTCGGCGCGCTCCATCTCCGTCGTGGTCAACACTTCCATGCCGAATCCTCGATCCGTCAGCCTTTTACAGAGGCACATTTCGCCGTGTTAGCGGCTTGCTCCGTCCTTGGCTGCACATGAATTGATCGATTTGCCTATTTTATAAGCTTCGCTATCATGCGTTGGCCGGCCCGACCTCTTCCACTTGCCTGTTAAAAGTCTGATAACGTTCCGAAATCAGACGCATTAACAACTTGGCATAGACCCTGCTTTTGAGGAAGCCGGTTGGAGTACCGAGCTCAAGATCGTCGCAAGTGAGCAGCGAGAATGAGCAATTCCGGTTTTGCTGGATCATTTCCGGCTTTCCGGGATGCAAGGATCAAACCAGACAGCGCCAGGGAAAGTTCACCAGGCTGCGACATCGACCTATCTGCAATTTTGGAAATGCCCGGGAGGCGCTCAGTGAAGAAGATTGAAGCCATCATCAAGCCATTCAAGCTCGACGAGGTGAAAGAGGCGCTTCAGGAAGTTGGACTGCAGGGCATCACGGTGACCGAAGCCAAGGGCTTCGGCCGGCAGAAGGGCCACGCCGAGCTCTATCGCGGTGCGGAATACATCGTCGACTTCCTGCCCAAGGTGAAGATCGAGATCGTGATTTCGGACGAATTGGTCGAGAAGGCGATCGATGCGATCCGCCGTGCCGCCCAGACCGGGCGCATCGGCGACGGCAAAATCTTCGTCTCGAACATCGAGGAAGCGATCCGGATCAGAACCGGCGAATCCGGGCTGGACGCTATCTAAGGGCGGTGGTATCCGAATTTTGCGGCTAAAAATCAAGAAAAGGGCTGCTCCCGCAGCCCGATTTCCTTCGCGGCATCTGTTGCGATCGTCTGCGAAATGTCGCGTCCTGGAAACCGTCCGTAGCCAAAAGGGGTACTCATGAAGACCGCCAAAGACGTCATGAAGTCGATCAAGGACAACGACGTAAAATACGTCGATCTGCGCTTCACCGATCCGCGCGGCAAGTGGCAGCACGTGACCTTCGACGTCAGCATGATCGAAGAGGACACCTTTGCCGAAGGCCAGATGTTCGACGGTTCCTCGATTGCCGGCTGGAAGGCGATCAACGAATCCGACATGTGCCTGATGCCCGATCCGGTTACCGCGACGATCGACCCGTTCTTCGCCGAAACCACCATGGTCATCATCTGCGACGTGCTCGAGCCGACCACAGGCGAGCCCTACAACCGCGATCCGCGCGGCATGGCCAAGAAGGCGGAAGCCATGGTCAAGTCGATGGGCGTCGGCGACACCGTGTTCTTCGGCCCCGAGGCCGAGTTCTTCGTGTTCGACGACGTCCGTTTCCAGACCACTCCCTACAACACCGGCTTCAAGCTGGATTCGTCGGAATTGCCGACCAATTCGGACACTGAATATGAGGGCGGCAACCTCGGCCACCGCATCCGCACCAAGGGCGGCTACTTCCCGGTGCCGCCGCAGGACTCGGTGCAGGACATGCGCTCGGAAATGCTCGGCGCCATGGCCAAGATGGGCGTCAAGGTCGAGAAGCATCACCACGAGGTCGCTTCCGCCCAGCACGAGCTTGGCATGAAGTTCGACACCATGACCCTGATGGCCGACCAGATGCAGATCTACAAATACTGCATCCACCAGGTCGCGCACATCTACGGCAAGACCGCCACCTTCATGCCGAAGCCGGTCTATGGCGACAACGGCTCGGGCATGCACTGCCACCAGTCGATCTGGAAGGAAGGCAAGCCGGTGTTCGCCGGCAACAAATATGCCGACCTGTCGGAGACCTGCCTCCACTATATCGGCGGCATCATCAAGCACGCCAAGGCGATCAACGCCTTCACCAACCCGTCGACCAACTCCTACAAGCGCCTGGTCCCGGGCTATGAAGCCCCCGTGCTGCTCGCCTACTCCGCGCGCAACCGTTCGGCCTCCTGCCGCATCCCCTACACGGCAAACCCGAAGGCCAAGCGCGTCGAAGTCCGCTTCCCCGACCCGATGGCCAATCCCTATCTCGGCTTCGCCGCGATGCTGATGGCCGGCCTCGACGGCATCAAGAACAAGATCGATCCGGGCCCGGCGATGGACAAGGACCTCTACGATCTGCCGAAGGAAGAGCTGAAGCAGATCCCGACGGTGTGCGGTAGCTTGCGCGAGGCGCTGGAAAACCTCGACAAGGACCGCGCGTTCCTGAAGAACGGCGGCGTGTTCGACGACGACTTCATCGACAGCTTCATCGAACTGAAGATGACCGAGGTCGAACGTTTTGAGATGACCCCGCACCCGGTCGAGTTCGATATGTACTATTCGCAGTGAACTGTCGGCGGCTCGCCGCCGACAGCACTGCCGCAAGATGCGAAAGGCGCCTCCATTCGGGGCGCCTTTTTTGTTCTTGCGGCTGGTGCTTCTGCGCTTAAGGCGCACGGAATGACAAGGGGAACCGGAACATCGCAATGTCATGGCGCGTTGTGGGGTTCCACCCGGAATGCGTCTAGGGAGGGACGCCCATGAACATAGCAACTCCGAATAGAACAACGTTGAATAGTCTCGCAGCCACATGCGCCGCTCTGGCGCTCGCCCTCGCCCTGACTCCGGCCACGGCTCAGGACGCCGGTCGGGCGAGGGTCGGCACGCTCACCTGCAACATATCGCCCGGTGTCGGCCTCGTTATCGGGGGGCAGCGGCAACTGAGCTGCATCTATGCATCGGCGAGAGGTAGGGCGCGCGAGGCCTACGAGGGCACCGTCAGCACGCTCGGCCTCGACATCGGTGCCACCTCCGCCGGCCGGATGGCCTGGGCTGTTTTTGCGCCGCCCCCGCTGCGCCGGGCGGCGTTGGCGGGAACCTATACGGGTGCGACCGCCGGCGGCACGGTCGGGGCCGGCGCGAGTGCCAACGTCCTGGTTGGAGGCTCGGACCGCAGGGTGATCATGCAGCCGGTGTCCATGCAAGGACAGACGGGCGTGAATATTGCCGCAGGCGTATCCACGCTTGAGCTTCGGCCGGCGAGTGCGCCCGCACGTCGTACGGTCCAGTGACGACACGCTGACACAAGACGCGAAGGGCGCCTCCATCCGGGGCGCCTTTTGTTTTTATCGTGGGATGCGGTTCCAATATCTCAGTGAAGCCAAGACTTCTCCTAAATCGTGGCGGCGATTGTCGCTTTTAGACCTCGCTGGCGAGGTACGTGGAGGCCATCAACAAGAGGCGGCATCACTCAAATGGCGACAAACGATGGGTTCCAGCCGGATCGTCCTCCAATCTTTCTCTCCGAGCCTGCGGAAGAAACCGGGCAGCCGGATATCGGAAAGGCCCAGGACATCGCGATCATCTCGTCCCGAATTCTCAAGGCGAGTATCGCGGCCGCAGCCGTGACTGCGATCGGCATCGCCGTTCTATCGATCGACAATCCGGCAACGCTGGTTGCGAACCTGACGGATTGGGCGAGCGACAAGCCGGCGGTTCAGCCCGAAGCCGATCCGCCGGCGCGCGCAATTCAATCGATCGCAATCGCCAGCACGCAGGATTTGACGACGACGACAACCGACACGCCGACGCGCGAGGAAATTGCGGCGGCTGCCGAGCAGCACCAAGAACCTGCCCAGCAGAGCCAGGAACCTACCCAGCAGAGTCAGGTTGCCGAACAGGGCCAAGCTGCCCAGCAGAGCCAAGCCGAGGTCGGCCAGCCCATCACCGAGGCCTTGTTCAAGCAATTCCAGGCTTGGGCGGACGAGGAAGAGGCGCGGACAAAGGCCGCAGCCGCCCAACCCGCCCCCGTGCGAGTAACTGAAGAGGCCCCGGCGCAGGCCCGGAAGAAGCACCGGCGGGTCCGCTCCGTGCAAAATGCACGCGCGGAAATCCGGGCCCAGCGAAACCATCGAGCCAAGGCGCGCGAGGAGCAAGATGCACGGGGACAAGTCTCGCCCGCAACCGACCCGCGATTACCGGATCCGTCTGTGCAAAATCCCCAGCCACCGACGTTCCTGCAAAGCCTCGGTTTGGGCAACTAGTCCGCGGGTTGGGGAGCGAACGCAAACGTCCCCGGACGAGCGACGCGACGCATCTGCACCGGACCCGCAGATCGCTGCACCCGGGACGTGCGGGTTTCCCGCCGGCATCACGGCTTACGAGAAATGCAAAAGACGCTCCCGACGGAGCGCCTTTGTATTGGTGGGCACACATGCGGCGCAGGGCCCTATCAAATCGTGACCTGCGTCCCCACCTCGACCACGCGCCCGGTCGGGATCTGGAAATAGTCCGTGGCGTCGTTCGCGGAGCGGCTGAGGCGGATGAACAGCAGATCCTGCCAGCGCGGCATGCCGGAATGGGCGGCAGGCTTGAGCGCGCGGCGCGACAGGAAGAACGACGTCGACATGATGTCGAACTGCCAGCCGAGCTTGCGGGCGATTACCAGCGCCTTGGGCACGTTGGGCGATTCCATGAAGCCGAAGCGCAGCGTCACCCGCGAGAACGTCTCGCTGAGCTGCTCCATCCGCACCCGCTCGGCCGGGTCGATCCGCGGCGTCGGCGCGGTTTCGATGGTGAGGATAACATTCTTCTCATGCAGCACCTTGTAGTGCTTCAGGCTGTGCATCAGCGCGGTCGGCGCGCGCTCGCGGTCGGAGGTCAAGAATACCGCTGTGCCGGAGACACGCTGCGGCGGGCGCTTTTCCAGCATCGCCACGAGATCGGCGAGCGGGAATTCCAGCTTGCGCGATTTCTCGAACAGCAGCCGGCTGCCGCGTCGCCAGGTGTACATCAGCAGCATCACCACCGACCCCAACGCCAGCGGCATCCAGCCGCCTTCGAACACCTTCAGCAAATTCGCCGAAAGGAACGTCAGATCAAGCGCCAGAAGCGGTGCGATGATCGCGCCGGCCGCGACCGCCGACCAGCGCCAGACCTTCCAGATCACCACGAAGGCCATCATCGCCGTGACCACCATGGTCCCCGTCACGGCGATGCCGTAAGCGGATGCCAGGGCGCTTGAAGAGCGAAACAGCCCCACGAGCAGCAAGACGCCGATCAGCAGCAGCGTATTGACCTTCGGCATGTAGATCTGGCCGATCAATGATTCCGAAGTGTGCCGGATTTCAAGGCGCGGCAACAATCCGAGTTGGATTGCCTGTTGCGTGATCGAATAAGCGCCCGTGATGACCGCCTGGCTGGCGATAACCGTCGCTGCTGTCGCCAAAGCGATCATCGGCAGCAGGGCCCATTCCGGATAGAGCAGGAAAAAGGGGTTCTCGATCGCCTTGGCGTCCGCGAGCACCAGCGCACCCTGACCAAGGTAGTTGATCGTCAACGCCGGTAGCGCCACGACGAGCCATGCGGCACGGATCGGTCGCTTGCCAAAATGACCAAGGTCCGCATAGAGCGCCTCCGCCCCGGTCACAACGAGAAAGACCGCACCCAGTGTCATGAATCCGATCACGCCGTGGGTCAGCAGAAAGCTCAAACCATGGAGCGGATTGAAGGCCAGCAGCACCGTGGGATTTCGCACTATTTGCGGCACGCCTGCGGCCGCGATAGCAGTGAACCAGATGAGCGTGATCGGTCCGAAAAACGCCGCAACTTTCGCCGTGCCGCGCGATTGCACGGCAAACAGGCTGACGAGAATGAGCGCCGTGATCGCAACGACATAGGGTTCGAACGCCGGAGTTGCCAGCTTCAGGCCCTCGATGGCCGACAGCACCGAGAGTGCTGGCGTGATCATCGCGTCGCCATAGAACAACGCGCCGCTGATAATGCCGAGCAGCACCAGGAGCCCACTGCCACCGACGGCGCGATTTGCCAGCGCCATCAATGCGAGCGTGCCCCCCTCCCCGTTATTGTCCGCACGCAGCAGGATGACGACGTACTTGACGGTCACCACCAAAAGCAGCGCCCAGATGATCAACGAGAGGATGCCGAGTACGACCGTTTCGCTGGCAGGGGCGTTGGGGCCAACGGCGGCCATGACCGACTCTCGAAGAGCGTATAGCGGGCTGGTTCCGATATCGCCGTAGACAACGCCGATTGCCCCGAGCGTGAGCGCCCAGAACCCTGCGCGAGGATGTTCGTGCGCGGCCAGCTGCTGCGGTTCAGGAGCGGTCAAGTCTGCTGCGGTGGAGACAGTCTCGGTCATTGCGATCCCTCGCGGAAGATTTGAGCAGGCGCAAAAGCGCCCCTTGCAGGCTGATGAAGAGCGGCGATCTGGTCGTAGCAAGCCAGTCGTGCGTGCTCGTCGGCGATTGCGACGCAGGGAGTCAGCTTTTCCCCGGCCTCGCCGCCGGCGGGCGGCCCCAGCGCCCACATCGCACAGACAACTACGCCTATTCCGATGAGGCCGAGAACCACCGGCAGCACGTTGCCGACAGCCGGCAGTCCGCCGGATTCGTCCAACCATTCATGCTGTCTTTCAGGATGCTTCACTGAAGGAAGGTCCTCATCGAGAAGCTGGCTCATGCTTCCGATATCGAAGGACCCGGCTAAACTCTCAATGCGGAAATCCAGCCCGCTGCATAAAGAACACATAAAGACGCCGCCGATGGCGGGCACGGTCAAGGTAAGCGCCGTTTTGGCTGAAGGGCAGAAGCCTATCGCGTACCGATTTCGGCGATCCGGTAACCAATGCCCGGCTCGGTAATGATGATGCGGGGGTCGCCGGGATCTTTCTCGATTTTTTGCCTGATCTGGCCGATGTAGACCCGCAGGTATTGGGTATCGGTGGCGTGGGCGGGACCCCATATGGCCGCCAATATTTGCCGATGCGTTACCACCTTGCCGGCATGTTTGGCGAGAAATGAAAGCAGTTCGAATTCTTTCGGGGTCAGCCTGACCTCCGCGCCGGCCCGGGTGACGCAATGGCGGACGTTGTCGATTTCAACGTCCGCGGTTCGCAGCACCGGCGTTTCGGCGACACGCTCCATTCGGTGTCGAAGCGCCGTCCTTATTCTTGCGAGAAGTTCGCCGACTCCGAATGGCTTGTTAACGAAATCGTCCGCACCGAGATCCAGCGCTTCAATCTTCTCGGCCTCACGGTCGCGCGCCGACAATATGATGATCGGCACATCGGACCACTGCCGCACTTGCCGGATCACGTCCTTGCCGTCGCCATCGGGCAGCCCGAGATCGAGCACAACGATATCAGGACTTTCAGTTGCAATGCACTTGATCGACTCAGCGACCGTCCCGGCGCTGATGAACTGGTAATTGTTGGCTTCCAGTACCGGCTTCAGCAATCGAAGGATGGCCGGTTCGTCATCGACAATGAGTGCGCGGATACGGCCGGTCATGGCGGCGACCCAACGGGAAATGTCAGCGTCATCCGGGTTCCTCTGCCTTCCTGCACCGGACTCTCGGCCGCAACCGTGCCGCCATGCGCCTCGACGATACCTTTAGCGATTGCCAGTCCAAGACCGGTTCCACCACGCCGCCCGCCAGCGCCGCCTCCCTGCACAAATTTATCGAACACGTGGGGCAGAATATCCGCGGCGATGCCCGGTCCGCTATCGGTGACGCGGACCGAAATCGATTGTCGACCGACGATCGCATCGACCACGAGCCGCGTTCCTTGTGGGGCGTGTGACACCACATTATTCACCACATTTCCCACGGCCTGCTCAATCAAGCTTGCATCGGCGCGGATCAGCGGAAGTGTTCGCGGTAACTCCACCTCGACCGTCAAGGCGGCCCCGCGCCGTTTTGCGAGGTTTATCACTCGTTCGACGACTTCCCGCAAGTCGATCCAGTCCCGTCGTATCTCCAGCGCGCCGGCATCGATCCGAGTCATGGCAAGCAGATTTCGGACCATTTCGTCGAGCCCCTCAGCTTCGGTCTTGATTTCCCGGAGCAGCCCAGTTTTGGCGGCGGCATCCAGCTTTTCACCAAAATCGAGCAGGCTCGTTGCCGATCCCAGGATCGATGCAAGGGGAGTACGAAAATCGTGGGAGACCGAAGCAAGCAAGATGTTTCGTACGCGCTCCGCCTCGGCAGCGCCGCGTGCCGCCATCATCTCCTCGGCCAAAAAGATGCGATCGAACGCCGCGGCCGTTTGTTCGGCGAGCGTCGCGAGCAGCGCGCGGCCCTCGGCATCGAACAGATCATTGCTCGCGCTTCTTGCGACCCCGACGACGCCGAACGATCCCCGCTGAGTGCGAAGCGGAATGAAGTGCCAGCGGTTGTCGGGCAAGCTTCCGGTGTCGAAGCCGGCAGCTTCGTTGCGCGCGAATGCCAGCCGCGCGGCATCCCAGGTCGTCGGATCCAAACTGTCTTCCGGCGGCCAGGCCGCGGCCAGCGAAAGCTCACCCTTCTGATTGAGCAGAATGACCGCGGGACGCCGCAGACTCACATGAATTTCGCCAGCAGCTCCGTCAGCGACGGCGTCGATACTGGTGAGTCCCGACAGCTTCCAGGTAAATTCATAGAGCCGTCGCGTTGCAATCATCCGTTCGGTTGTTGCCCGGGCCTGATCGCGAATCCGTCCAGCAAGGGTGGCCGATACGACCGCAACAATCAGGAATATGATTAAGGACAGCAACTCCGAAGGCTCGGTGATCTGGAATGTATAGAGCGGCTCGATAAAGAAGAAATCGTACGCCAGGAAGGAAAGGAGGGATGTATAGATGGCAAGCCACTTTCCGAAACTGACCGCAGAAAACAGAACGGCCAGCAGAAAGACCATCGAGATATTCGGCAGCGGTACCATCGCCGTAAATACGCGGCCGACAAGCGTAGCGATCGCAACGGCAACCGTCGAGGAGAGGATTGCCACGGCAAGATGTGTCCTCGGCGACGATGGCCGCCGGTCTCGCTCGATCATTGGGGGCCGCAACAAGGCACACTCGCTTTCGGTTCGACTTGGCTGTCGCCAGCGTCGATCCTAGATTTAGCAAGATCTGCCGTGAAGAAAAGCTCCTCCGGCGCAAACGGCGGTATCGCAGGTGTCGTGCTGCCGTTGCAAGCCCAATTCCGATCCGACGGGCAAATCACTTCGGATTTACAGAAATGGCAGTCAAGCCAAGAATTACTGAAAATCAGAAATATTTCGCTTCCGTTTTCACCCAAATCAGCGGCATAAGAGCGGCCGTCTCATCGCGACATGAGGGGCGTTGGCCATCGTCACTGACGCGCGGGGAGATGCGATGGACGCCGATGCCATGACGGACGAGTGTGGCTGAGGCGTACGGTGAAGTCGTGTGGTTCTGGCGCCGTGGTGCTGGCGTTA
The DNA here is from genome assembly GCF_029714305.1 of Bradyrhizobium sp. CB3481. Classification (NCBI taxonomy): domain Bacteria; kingdom Pseudomonadati; phylum Pseudomonadota; class Alphaproteobacteria; order Hyphomicrobiales; family Nitrobacteraceae; genus Bradyrhizobium; species Bradyrhizobium sp. CB3481. Next base: position 3,839,449 of record NZ_CP121647.1, on the reverse strand, counting down.
AGTCTTCAAGATGCGAAAGCGGCTTGCGGGCGACGGAGGCGAAAGAGCCGTTCTCCGGGAAGAGCACGAAGTAAGCCGTAAAGCCATTGCGCAGGGAAGGCCGGGATGCTCCCGCCGAACCTGTATGCTCGTGTGCACCTATTGCTATGCGCATAATGGCACACGAGACCGCGGGTGCGGCGCGCACCCGGTCTTCCCTGCGCCCTCATTTCGATGGGGGCAAAGACGATGCAAACCTCGGGCAATTCGTGTCGCGAGAACGCCGCCTCACACTCAGTCGTCGTCCTCCGCGAAGGCGGGGGACCCAGTGTCCCAGAGACGCCAGTGATAGAACCGACAGGCCGCGGCGTACTGGATCCTCCGCCTACGCGGAGGATGACAGCGGAGGGCGCCGGACCGTTCCCGCATCATTGCAGGTGTAGTGGAGCGAACCAAAACACCCTACTCCTGCTTCGGCGGATTCTCCCTCAGAAACCGCTCGACATCCGGCAGCACCGAGTAGGGCAGCGGGATCGGGTCGCCCATGTGGTCGATCGCGCGGTCGAGGCAGAGCCGGATCATGCGCGCCAGCTCGGCCTTGCGGTAGGGCTTTGCCAGCAGCAGCACGCCCTCGCCGAGGCGTCCGCTTCCGCTAAACGCATCGAACGTGTTGCCGGAGGTATAGAGCACGCGGAGCGGCCGCCGCAGCTTCATCACCTCCTCCGCGAGCTGCTTTCCATTCATGGCGCCGGGCATCACGATGTCGGTGAACAGCATGTCGAACGCCGTGCCGGCATGGACCACCTCCAGCGCCTGCGCCGCATTGGCGGCGGCAATCACCTGATAGCCCAAGCTTTCGAGCCGGCCGATGACATGTGCGCGCACCACGTCGTCGTCCTCGACGCAAAGGATGGTTTCCGTCCCGCCGCGCCATTCGCCGTCTGCTTCCGCCGGCGCATCGCTCGCGTCAGGCGCATCCAAAACTCCCACCTCGGCCTTAGGCAGAAGTATCCGGAAACAGGCGCCCTTGCTCTCCTCGCTCTCGACCACGACGCTGCCGCCGGACTGCTTTGCAAATCCGAATACCATGCTCAGCCCAAGCCCGGTGCCGACGCCGAACTGCTTGGTCGAAAAGAACGGCTCGAAAATCCGTTCGCGAACGTCGGGCGGAATGCCCGCCCCGGTATCGATCACCTCGATCACGATATAGTCGCCGGCACCGAGCCCGCCCATATCAGGCTCATGCGCGCCGCGCGTGAGATTTCCCGTCCGGAACAGCAGGCTGCCGCCGTCCGGCATCGCATCCCGGGCATTGATCGCGAGGTTGACGAGCGCGGAAGAAAGCTGGCTGCGATCGACCAGAGCCGGCCAGACCTCCTCGCCCAAGGCGGTTGCGATCTGAATCTGCCGGCCGAGCGTCGGCGACAGCAATTCGACCACCTCATCGACCAGGGCATTGACGTCGGTCTCGCGCGGCCGCAGCGGCTGCTTGCGGGCAAAGGCGAGCAAATTGGCCGTGAGCTGCGAGGCACGGTCGGCCGCATCGCCGATCATCCGCGCGATCGAGGCGAGCGCGGGATCATGCTTGACGCCGTCGGTCAGGATTTCGATCGTGCCTGTTATCACCGTCAGCACGTTGTTGAAGTCGTGGGCGATGCCGCCGGTGAGTTGCCCGACCGATTCCATCTTCTGCGCCTGGAACAGTTGTTCCGCCGCCGAGCGCTTGGCGGTGATGTCCCTAACGAACGCGTTGACGATGAAGCCCGCCCCGCGGCGCACCGCTGTCAGCGACACCTCGGCGAAGAACTCGCTCCCGTCCTTATGCAGCAGCGGCGTCTCGTACCGGCCGCCGACGGCATCTCCTGCCGCCGCGCCGAGAAAGCGGTCGACCCATTGCCGGTGCAGCGCGCGCTGCGTCTCCGGAAACACCAGTTCGTCCACGCTCCGCCCGATGGCCTCAAGGCGCGTCCATCCCATCAGGGCTTCGGCCCGCGGGCTCCAGTTCAGGATGACGCAACGCTCGTCGGTCTGGACGAAGGCGTCGAGCGTGCCCTCGATGATGGCCTGTGCCATCTCACTGTCGATCAGCGGCTGGTGCGCACGGGCCTGCCCGTGTGGCTTACCGGCATCCGCAGGGGCCGCAAGATCGGAAAGCGGCCTGTGCCAGAGTCTCGCAAAGGCGGCCGCAGCCACAACTCCAAGTACCCCGGCGGCGGCGGCAAACGGCCCGGCCGGGGCGACCGACGTCGCCAGATAATAGGTCACCACGCTCACGACGCAGGACGTCACGATGACGAGCAAAATCATCGCCAGCACGAGACGTCTTCGGTGCGTCATGGCTTTACCAGTCTGGAGATGCAAAATGACTTAGCCGACTTCGGAGAACCGATCCCATGTTTTCGGCCCCGTAAAATTACGATATTGTCGGCCCGAGGCGCTCACGCCCTGCGTGTATCCGGTCAGTTCGCCCGTTTGTGCTCCCTCAGCGCCGTCCCGAACGCCTCGAACAAGGCGCGGTTGATCGGGTTGCGCTGCGGGTCGTATTCGGCGTGCCACTGGACACCGAGCGCGAAGCTCACGGCGTCCGCGATCCGGATCGCCTCGATGGTGCCGTCCTCCGCGATGCCTTCGATGACGACGCGCTTCCCCGGTTCGAGGATGCCTTGCCCGTGCAGCGAGTTCACCCGGATGGTCTCGCAGCCGAGCAAATTGGCAAACGTGCCGCCCGGCGTCAGGTGAACATCGTGACGATCGGCGAACACGACCGTCGGGTCGGGATGGATCTCGCCATTCTCCAGCCGTGGCATGCGGTGGTTCATGCGGCCGGGAATCTCGCGGATTTCCGGATGCAGCGAGCCGCCGAAGGCGACGTTCATCTCCTGCAGGCCGCGGCAGATGCCGAAGATCGGCACGCCGCGGGCGACGCAGGCCTCCGCCAGCGCCAGCGCGACGTCGTCGCGGTGGATGTCGTAGGGCTCGTGCTTTTCGTGCGGCTCGGTCTTGAAGCGGGTCGGATGAACATTGGCGCGCGCCCCCGTCAGCACGATGCCGTCGACGACGTCGAGCAGCGCACCGATGTCGGTAATATCGGGCGAGCCGGCGAACATCAGCGGCAGGGCGCCGGCAACGTCGGCGACCGCGCGCAAATTGCGCTCGCCGACCATCTGGGTCTGGAAACGATTCTCGACACGATGGGCGTTCCCGATCACCCCGACGACGGGCCGCTTCATCGCAAATCTTCCGCTGTCATCGTCCCGTGCAAGGATCTTCCGGGTTGGGCCATATCTGCAGAAGATAATGCCCCCGGCAGCGCGGCGGATCAATATCCGCGGGCAAGCAGCGGGGCTGCCCTGCTATTTTCGCGTGAAGGCCTCGCGGGCGTCGATGCCCTCAGCTCCGGGCAGGCCGGCGGCCCGGAGCGCGGTGGCGGCGGCGCCCTCGTCCTTCAGCCACGGCAATCTGGCCTCGATGCCGCGCGTCACCGGCTCGCCCAGCGCCCCGCCGAAATCGAGCGGCCAGTAGCCGTTCGGCACCACCTCCGCGGATATCCCCTGAATGCGGGAGCCCTTGCCGAGCACGGCCTCGGCAGCGTCAGGCGCCACAAGCCGCGCGGTGCCCGGCCGGACCGGATCGGCAAAGCTGATGAGCAGCGGAATCACCTCGCCCTTCACCGGGACCGTGCCGGTCTGCCGGCTCATCTCGCTGAACGGCACGCGCTTGCCGCCAGCCGCCCCATAGGCACGCAAGGCGACGTAGTTCATGTCGTCGAGCACGAGCTTGTTGTTGTCGAGATGGGCGAGCAGCGCGACGAGATTCCTGCCCCGCCCGAGATCGACGAAAACCGCGTCGCCGAGGGTGCGAGTCTGGCCGCGCCTCGTATAGCTGCGATCGGGGTGGACGGCGAGGACGCTGGACGCCGATTTGCGCCCTTCCGGCATCTCGACCTCGACCGTCAGGCGATATTTATGGGCCGGCCGGTTGATCCTGATCTGGTCGCCGATCACCAGCGCCGCCAGCAGCGCGAGCGGGCCGAACCACTTGAAAAACATCCTCACCCTCGCCGGGCCGTCATAGCCGATGAGATACCGCTTGGCACAGTGGATGCCGCAGCGTCAAACCGGCGCGTCTGCGCCCGCTTGATCCCGGCGACGTTTTGGCCAAAGACTTCCCGCCCGATATTTCACGAGAAGGAATCAACGTGACAGGTCCCGCTGACAATCGCCTTCAGGCCCGCACCGATCTGGCGTGGGCGATCTCGGTCGGCGGCATCGGCGTGGTGCTGTTCGCCGCCCTGCTCGCCTTCACTTGGCACTTCGCCGCGACGCTGTTTCTGCTGTTCTCCGGCATGCTGCTCGGCGTCGCCCTCAACGCCATGAGCAACCTGCTCGGGCGCGTGGTGCGGCTACCGCATGCGCTGCGGCTGACGACGGTGTGCCTGGTGGTCGCAGGGCTCTTGTCGGGCATCGTCTTCCTCGGCGGCACCACCATCGCCCAGCAGACCACGGCGCTGAGCAAGACGCTCAAGTCGCAGCTCGTCAACGTCAAGGGATTCCTCGACCAGAACGGCATCGACACCAGCTTCTTCGATTTCGGCACGCTGTCGTCGACATCGGATGACGGCGCGCCGGCCCCCGCCACGACGCCGCACGCGCTGCCGAGCGCCGGCACGATCGCGGCCAGCGGCGGCGCGATCTTCAGCCAGAGCCTGAAGCTGATCCTCGGCACCGCCAGCGCGGTCGGAAACTTCTTCATCGTGCTGTTTCTGGGGATCGCCTTCGCGACCCAGCCCGGCGTCTACCGCGACGGGCTGTTGTTCATGGCGCCGGACAGGCATCGCACGCGGGCGATCATGATCGTCGACCGCATCGGCGAGACGCTGGAGCGCTGGCTGATCGCGCAGATCATCACCATGGTCGCGGTATTCCTGGTGACCTGGATTGGCTTATCGATCATCGGCATCCAGAGCTCGTTCATCCTGGGCATCCAGGCCGGGCTACTCGCCTTCATCCCGACCGTCGGCGCCATTCTCGGCGGGCTGATCGTGGTGCTGGCCAGCCTCGCTTCCGGATGGGTCGCGGGCTTCTCCGCCTTCATCCTGTTCCTCGGCGTGCACGCGCTGGAAAGCTACGTGCTGACGCCGATCATCCAGCGCCAGGCGCTGGACATTCCGCCGGCCACGCTGTTCGCGTTCCAGATCCTGCTCGGCGTCGTGTTCGGCATCTGGGGGCTGGCGCTCGCGCTGCCCCTGATGGCGATCGCCAAGGTGATGATCGATCACTTCAAGGCGGAACCCTCGCCCGTGGCGATCGCGGCCGGCTGACGGCTTCAGTCGGCCGTGGTCAGCACCGTCTCGGTATGCTCCACCTCGGGCGGCGAGGCAAAATACGGCCCGACCAATGCGCGCCAGGCGGTGAAATCCTCGGAGCCGCGGAAATCCACGGTGTGGTTTTCCAGCGTCTCCCACTTCGCCACCAGCCGGTAGCGCTGCGGCTTTTCGATCGACTTATGCAGTTCGAACCCCTTGCCGCCCTTGGCGCGCAGGAACAGCGGCTTGGCCTTGGCGACCGCGGCTTCAAAGTCCTTCTCGGTGCCCGGCTTGACGTCGATTTGTGCGATTTCGGTGATCATTGCTTGCGCCTTCCCATGAGAATGGCCGTGTCTAGCCCAGCCGCTCGAAAAGCAAAAGGCAAACACCGTTGCTGCGACGCACGCTGAGCCGTCTGAGGCATCACGCATGAGGAAATCGCGCGCGTGACATGCTCCCGCCTCAACCCTTGTTTGATGTACGCTACAACCCAACGAAGAGCGGCAAGCTCGCGGTCACGGGGAGAGAAACGATGAGTCTCGGTCGGGCCCTATTCGCAATCACCTTGGCAACATCGGCAGGCATGCTCGGCTTCACGGCGCCGCCGTCCCACGCGCAGCAATCATCAGCGGTCGCCATCGACAATGACGATATCGGCGGCGTGGTATCAGGACCCAGCGGCCCGGAAGCCGGAGTCTGGGTCATCGCAGAGACCACGGAATTGCCGACCAAATTCACCAAGATCGTCGTCACCGACGACCAGGGCCGCTACGTGATCCCGGATTTGCCGCCAAACGTGAATTATTCGATCTGGGTCCGCGGCTACGGGCTGGTGGATTCGCCGAAGCTGCGCGCCAAGCCCGGCCAGCAGGTCAACCTCACGGCGGTGCCGGCGCCGAACGAAGCGGCCGCGGCGCACTATTACTCCGCGATCTACTGGTACGCGATGATGAAGATTCCGCCGGCAAAGGATTTCGGCGGCTCGACCGAGATTCCGAAAGAGATCACGCAGGACATCTGGCGCCAGCGGATGAACAATGTCGACTGCATCGGCTGCCACCAACTCGGCCAGGAATCCACCCGCACCATCCCGGGCGGGTTTGGCGAATTCCAATCGCACGAGGAAGCCTGGATGCGCCGCGTCTCCTCAGGACAGACCGGCGAATGGATGGTCAATCGGCTCGCCGGCCAGCTCGGCGGCGTGCCGTTCAAATATTTCGGCGACTGGACCGACCGCGTCGCCAAGGGCGAGTTGCCGAAATCCAAGCCGCCGCGGCCGGCCGGCATCGAGCGCAATGTCGTCATCACCTCCTGGGAATGGGCGACGGAAAAACACTTCGTGCATGACCTGATCTCGTCCGACCGCCGCTATCCGACCGTCAACGCCTACGGCCCGCTGTACGGCGCGAACGAATATTCGTCCGACGATATGCCGATCCTCGATCCGAAGACGCACAGAGTGACGTTCTCGAAAATTCCGGTCGCCGATCCCAACGCGCCGGAATCGTTTGGTCCGCCGCTGCACGGTACCGCCCTGCTCAATCCGGTCAGCCCGTCGGCCTATTGGGGCGAGGAGAAGATCTGGAGCAACCACGTCAACAATCACAACAGCATGCTCGACAAGAAGGGCCGCGTCTGGCTCGCGGCGGCGGTGCGCGGCATCGAAAATCCGGCCTACTGCCGCAAGGGCTCCGAGCATCCGTCGGCCAAGGCCTTCCCGCTTGAGCGGTCGGGCAGGCAGGTGACGGTGTATGATCCGAAGACCCAGAAATACAGTTTTGTCGATACCTGCTTCGGCACCCATCACCCGCAGTTCGGCTACGATGCCGACGATACGCTCTGGATGTCGGGCACCGGCCCGGTTGCCGGCTGGATCAACACCAGGCTGTGGGACGAGACTGGCGATGCCGTCAAAGCGCAGGGCTGGGCGCCGTTCGTGCTCGACACCAGCGGCAACGGCAAGCTCGACGAATACACCGAGCCGGGCAAGCCGGCCGAGCCCGGCAAGGACATGCGGGTGGCGGGCTCGGGTCCCTACGCCGTGATGCCGCATCCGACCGACGGCTCGGTCTGGTACACCGTCAACGTGTTCGTCGGGCAACCCGGCTTCATGCGCTTCGATCCCAAGACCAAGCTGTCGGAATTCTACGCCATTCCGAAGGAAGGCATCGGCGTTCGCGGCGGCGACATCGACAAGAACGGCGTACTATGGGGCTCGGGCTCCAACGGCAGCCTGATCCGCTTCGACCGCAACAAGTGCAAGGCGCTGCTGAACGGGCCGGAGGCCACCGGCAATCACTGCCCGGAAGGCTTCTCCTATTTCAAATATCCCGGCCCCGGCTTCGAAGGCTTCGAGAACTCCAGCGCGGAGGCGAGCTATTACACCTGGGTCGACCACTACAACACGGTCGGCCTCGGCGAGAACATTCCGATCTCCACAGCCAACCTCAACGACGGCTTCGTCGCCCTCAAGGACGGGCAGATGGTGATGCTGCGCATCCCCTATCCGCTCGGCTTCTTCGCCAAGGGCCTCGACGGCCGCATCGACGATCCGAACGCGGGCTGGAAGGGACGCGGTCTCTGGAGTTCGAGCGGCGACCGCACGCCATGGCTGATGGAAGGTGGAAAAGGCTCAAGGCCGCGGGCGGTGCACATCCAGGTGCGCCCGGATCCGCTGGCGAAATGAGAAGGTGATTAGGGTCTGGGTTGGACTTTGAGCGGCGGCCTCGCTCTCGGCCGCCGCGATGATGGCAAACCTAAGCCGAGTTGACCGTTGAGATGCTTTATCGGCAGATCCTCACCGGCAACCCACAGCTTGAAGTCGACGTCCATCATGTCTTCCTCAAGCGCGGCGGCATCGCCGCCAATGCCAATTAGCAGCCGTCGCTTGGGCGGTTCGGTGATGATGGTATGCAGCGTTTGGGCGTTGCCATAGTTATGGAAGGCCGGCGAGGCAGAGAAGTTCAGCGCCTTGAAGGTCTGCTCAGCGGTGAGTTCTCGTGCAGCCCAGTTTTCAAGCGGCGGCAGCCTGCCAATCGAGTGCGCGGGGCGGCGGTTCAGACGCCTTAGTTGCGGCGACTGGAAATGATTGGTGCAGGCGAGCCAGTCGCCACGGCGAACGACTACCGCCCCAGCTCCTGCTTCCACCACGGCAGCTACACCGCCAGCGTCGAGCAGGGAATAGTTGTACTTCATGGCGTGAGGCAATCGACGCAGGAGATCGATTGCCTCCGCGGTGGTCGCGCAACTGTCGAGCACCCGCCTGACCAGCAACGTGCTGGTGAGACCGGGGAATCGCGGGAGCACCTTTACCAAGTGCAAGCCGATGGTAAGCCCGTGCTCGTTCATGCCGTCCAGGCGCCCGGTTAACTGGTGACTGCCGCCGATACTGGCGTAGCTGCCGCGGACTTGCACGAGAGCGAACCGCGCCTCATACCCCCGTGGCCAGAAATCATAGTTGCGGCCATACACGCCACCGCTCATGATCGCCGAGCAACCGCCGGTCGGCATGCGCAAGCCATCGTTACCGAAACAAAGGACCGCTTGCTCCATCGGGATATTGAGCCTTTCCGCGACCCCGCCGATCTCCTCCCAGAGGTCGGGAGCATAAGTTCTGAACGCGCGCTCCTCGTTGCGAATCTTGAACCAAGACGGCAGCTGCACCTTCTTGCGGAGAAATGCCTTACCCTTGCGCGTCACCGCAAAGACATCAGCCTGCGCGCGGCCGACCTCATAGGGCGTGCCGCGACATTGCACAAAGCTGACGCGGAGCATCTTGGCAGCGGACGGCATCTTCGTGCCTCATGGGACCGGACGCGCAGGCTATGCCTCTATCGATAGCCTAGAGCGGCCGCAAGCCGGGCTTGTTGAACACAGCACACGTGTCCACAGCCGCTTGGTCACTTTTGGTTACTACCGAACTTCGCCAAGCAGCCGACACCAAGTCCGTTCTTGGGCCAGGTGCGAAAGTTCGCTCACGCCTCGTCGTCATAATTTCTGGGCGTTCCGTCCGCGTACACGCATTGCAGTTCTGAGGGTCGAAAACTGCCAATTTTTTTGACGCCGTTCTCAAGCCAAGTGCAGTCATGAGGTGCATCGCGAACAAACGAACTTCTTCCAAACCGCTCTCGTGAAACGAGATCGTCGACCATCATAACGGGGCCGCCGCTCTTATGCCGAACCAAATTGCCGGGCCGTAAGATCATGATCGCCTCGCAGAGCCTATAGACAGCTATCGCCCGCTGAACGCTTCAGGCGACTTGGCGATGGATAATGGGTTGCAAAGCAAAGGTCAGTCAACCTACCGCGCGCTAGAAGCATCAAATTCTGGATCCGAGCCCATCTGCTTCAGCACGTATCTCTACCGCGCTCGGAGCCTGGTTGAGCGCTTCTTCAAAAAATCAAGCACTGCCGCTGTGTTGCGGCGCGCTATGACTCGCCGCCAACGGACCTTGCCTTCGTTCAATTCGTATCGATCAGGCTATGGCAGCGCGCTAATCAGTCCACGTCCTAGCGGAACAGCAGCACGGTGCCGGCCACCATCAGCGCGCAGCCGATGAACAGGATGGCAGGCCAGCGCATTCTGCGCTGATCGTAACGCCCCTGCGCACGGCGCTCGGTGATGAGCGCCATCTCGAATTCTTCCGAGGTCGAGAACCTGCAGCCGAACCCGCCACGCGCGGAGGCCGCGGCCGCTTCGAGCGACATCAGGGCGGCCTGGGGGTTTGATCTGCGATGTGAATCCATGGCGCAGATGATGGAATGGAATGGTAAACGGAATATTACCAAATCATGTCCATCCGGAGACCAATTCAAAAGTATCGAATTAATCTCCGGAGCTATCGCCCTGTTTGCGCGCGATGATTCGGAAGGCGCGATGTGCGCCCTACTCCAGCTTGATGTTGGCTGACTCGATCACCTTCTTCCAGCGTGCCGTCTCCGACGCGATGTAGGCGGCAAACGGTTCGGCGGGCAGCGCCACGGCATCGGCGCCGAGTTCGGCCATCTTCTGCACCGTCTCCGGCTGCTGCATGAAGGTGCCGATTTCCGCCGACAGCTTTTCGACAACCGGCTTCGGCGTCGCCGCCGGAACGAAGAAGCCGTGCCAGGCGACCGCCTCGAAACCGGGCAGATACTCGGCGACGGTGGGGAGATTCGGATCGAACGACGCGCGCTTGGGCGTTGCGGCGGCGATCAGCGCCAGCTTGCCGTCCTTGGCCTGCGGCAGCAGCAGCGGCACGTTGTCGAAGGCAAGGTCGATCTGGCCGCTGATCAGGTCGGTCAGCATCGTGCTCGAGCCCTTGTAGGGCACATGCACCATCTTGGTGCCCGTCAACTGCATGAACAATTCGCCGGCCAAATGCTGCGAGGTGCCGACGCCGGCCGAACCGAACGAGACCTTGTCCGGATTGGCCTTCAGATAGGCGATCAGGTCAGGCACGGTCCGCGCCTTGATCTTGTCGGGATTGACCACGAGGACATTGGGCACGACGCTGATCTGCATGATCGGCTGCAGATCCTTGTCGGGCTGATAGCTGAGCTTCGGACCATACAGCGACGGGTTGATCGCGAGCGCCGAGGTGCTGGCCAGACCGAGCGTGAGCCCATCCGGCGCCGCGCGTGCCAGCCGCGTCACGCCGACGATGCTGCCGGCGCCGCCGACATTTTCGACCACGAACGGCTTGCCGAGTTTGGCCTGGAGATGATTGGCGACCATCCGCGCAAAGATATCCGCGGTGCCGCCGGCGGCGAACGGAACGATCACGCTCACCTGCCGGGAAGGATATGCCTCCTCCGCCTTGGCGGGAGCCGCCGCCAGCACCATCGCCGACGCAAGAACAGGCCACATTGATCTCATCGAAAGTTTCCTCTGCTTACTGTTATTGGTTCTCTGCCGTGCGGCGGGCCGGCTAAAACGCCGTCTCGTACATCTGCAAAATTTCGTCGCGGCCGAGATCGCGCGGGTTGTTGTCGAGCAGGCGGCGGATGGCACGCGCTTCATCTGCCATGACGCCGAGATCATCCTTGGGAACGCCGAGCGCGGACAGCCGCATCTCGATGCCGAGATCGGCGCAGAAGCCATATGTGGCCTCGAACGCCGCCGCCGGAACGTTCCGTTCCGACAGGCCGAGCGCGTGCAGCACGGCGATCGTCTTCGTCGAGGCCGCCGGCATGTTGAACGCCAGCGTATGCGGGAAGATCACCGCGCAGGCGAGGCCATGGGCGACGTGATGCCGCGTGCCGAGCGGATAAGCCACGGCGTGACCGGCCGTCGTGTTCACCGGGCCGAGGCAATAGCCGCCATAGAGCGAGGCCAGGGCGAGTCCCGCACGCGCCTCGCGATCGCTGCCGTCGTCCACCGCACGCCGCAGATAGCGTCCGACCAGCCGCGCGCCTTCGATCGCGTAGAGATCGATCGCAGGATGCGCCTTGCGGCTGGTATAGGCCTCGACGCAATGCGCTAGCGCGTCGACGCCGGTCGCTGCCGTGACCTCTCGCGGCACGGTCATCGTGAGATCAGGATCGACGATGGCGATGTCAGCCAGCATGAAGCGGCTCTGCACCGCGAGCTTGTTGCGGCTGGCCGGATCGGTGACGAGCGCGCGGGCGCCGGCCTCGCTGCCGGTGCCCGAGGTGGTCGGAATCTGCATCAGCGCGACGCTGCGGCCGGCCACCTTTTCGGCGCCGATGATGCCGGCAAAGGCCACTTCGCTCGTGCAGAGCACGGCTACCAGCTTGGCGAGATCCATCGCGCTCCCGCCGCCGAAACCGATGACGAGATCGGGCGCCGCCTCGCGCGCCATCGCCACCGCCATTTCGAGGTTGGGCAGATCCGGCTCAGGCTTGACGTCGCCGAACACCTTGACCGCACCGGGCAGCCCCAATTGATCGACACGCCGCGCGTTGAACGGATCCGAAATCACAAGCGGCCGCCGAGCGCCGATCCGCTCCGCGAAGCGTGCGGCTGCGGCAATCGTTCCGCATCCGAACTCGACCGCGGTGGGACGAAGGATTTCGATCGGCGTAAATGAATTGGTCATGAGACGTCTGCTCTCGTCACTTTGGAGCGATGGATGTACCAGCGGCCAGGCGCTCGGCGTAATCGATGGCTTCAATCAGGCTGAGCTCGTTGGCGATGCCCTTGCCGGCGATGTCGAATGCCGTGCCGTGATCGACGGAGGTGCGAATGATCGGCAGGCCGAGCGTGATGTTGACGCCGGAAAGCTCCTGCCAGCGGCCGGTCGCGGGATCGACCTGGAAGCCGAGCAGCTTCACCGGAATGTGCCCCTGGTCGTGATACATAGCGACAACAGCGTCGAACTGGCCGGCGCGCAGCTTCACGAAGATGGTGTCGCCCGGCACCGGGCCAACCACATCAAGACCGTCGGCGACCGCCTTGGCGATGGTCGGCGCCGAGACGTCGATATCCTGCCGGCCGAACAGCCCGCCCTCGCCGGCATGCGGATTGAGCGCGGCGATGGCGATCTTGGGGCGCGCGATGCCAAGGCGGCGCAATGCGTCGTCGGTGAGATCGATCACCTGACGCAGCCGCTCCGGCGTCAAACGCTTCGGCACGTCCTCCAATGCAACATGGGTGGACACGTGGCTGACCCGCATGTTGCCGTGCGCCAGCAGCATCACCGAGCCGCGCACGCCGGTCAGATGCGCCAGCATCTCGGTGTGGCCAGGATAGTGATAGCCTGCCTTGTTGAGCGCCTCCTTGTTCAGCGGCGCTGTCACGATGGCCGCGGTCCGGCCGGCCTGCGTCAGCCGCACGCCATGCTCGATCGCCTTGTACGCAAAGCGTCCGCCATCGGCGCTCAATACACCTGGGCGGATCGGCGCACCCTCGGGGTCGGCCTGCAGATAGCAGAGATTGGGCCAGTCATGATCCTCGGCGCTCACCTCCGGGATCGCCATGCCTGCACCGAGCGCGGCCTTTGCGCCCTCCAATGCGGCGCCGCTGCCGATGATCAAAAGCCGCAGATCGCCGCGCGCGATCCGGTCCAGCAGGCCGATGCACGCCTTGACGATGATCTCCGGGCCGATGCCGGCGGGATCGCCCATGGTGATCGCGAGATGGCGAGAGGTCATGTCGGGCTCCTCGTGCTGAGCAAATCATTGTCCTGGAGCAGATCGCGCCAGAGCTCCCTTGTACCAAACGCGCCGGATTTCGAGATCACTTCGACGCCAGCCCAGCGGCCGCCTTGAAGGATGGAACGGGGCAAGCCCGGCACGAGGCGCCCGGTGACCTGCAACGCCTGCGCGCCAAGCGCCAGGCAGAGCGCCTTCAAGGTCTCGCCACCTGCGACGACTAGCGTACCGGGAGGATCGATCTCCGACGTCAGCGCGGTCATTTCACGCGCGATCCGCCGCGCCGCCTCGGCGCGCGACAATTTCTCGGGTAGTGAAAATTTCACCAGTGCCACGCCGTCGCCGGCGAGCTTGCGCTGCACCCGGCCCGCACCCTCGCCTTCGTCAAGCGTGAGGGTAGCCTCACCGCAGGCCTCGAGCTGCGACGCCGTGACAGCCTGATCGGAGCCGAACAATCCCAGCACCGGCCTCTTCAATTGGCGCTGCGCATCGGCACGGATGCCGCGTGTCAGGGCTCCGGCCAGACCACCGCTTCCGCACCAGAGGACCGGCGCGGGCAGACGCCGGCCGATCTCGACCACGCGATCAAGATCGTCATCACTCTCGGCATCGAAGACCTGAACACCGCCATGCGGCCACGTGTTCGGCCCGCCTTGGCGGGCGTCGATGTTCTCCGCCTTGAGTTGCGCCAGCAGATTGTTGCCGACCGGATACCAATCGCCCTCCGGCGCGCGCGCGAATTGCTGGCCGTCACGCGTTCGGCGGCCCTGATAGGCGAAGGCCGGCGCGACGACGCAGGAAGCCCAATGGCCGCGGCGCAGGCAGGCGCCAAGCTCGGCCGCCCACGCGCCGCGGAGCAGGCTGTCGACCTTCTTGTAGGCGATCGTGCCCTCGTTCAGCAGCGGCGCCAGCCGTCCGACGATCTCGATGCTGTCGGCCCTTGCAAGCTCGCGCGTGCCACTATCAATCGCAAGGCTCGGCGAGGCGGCGGCGGAAAGCGCCTCCGGCCAGGTCACGTGGAACGGTCCGCACAACCCCACGAACTCTGCCGCGGTGTCGAGTGCACCGGTGAGATCGTCGGCGAGAAGGCGGACGCTCGTCATCGTCATGCCGCTCCCGCGTTGCTGGTCGCGAAAATCTTGCCGGGATTCATCAGGCCGTTCGGATCGAGCAGTTGCTTGATGCCGCGCATCAGGTCGATGTCGAGCGGATCGGTCACGCGCGCGAGCCGGCCACGATTGGTGATGCCGATACCGTGCTCGGCGCTGATCGCGCCGCCCTGCGCCGCCGTCTCGTCGTCGACGATCTCGTTGATCTCGGCCATCAGCGCGGCGGTCGCGACAGGATCAGCGCAGCGATCGCGGTCGATCAGGGCGATCACGTGGATATTGCCGTCGCCGATATGGCCGTGCATGACCACGCGGGCATGGGGGACAGCCGCCATGATCCTGGCCTCGACATTGGTAACGAAGGCGGCCTGCCGCTCCAGCGGGACCACGCTGTCATGCGATACCACATAGCCGCTGCGCTTGTTGCCCTCGGAGACGCTGTGCCGCACCGCCCAGATTGCCCTCGCCTGGGCAAGGCTCGATGCCAGTATCGCGTCCTCGGCCAATCCCGCGTCCATCGCATCCGACAGCACAGTCGCCAGCGGCTCGCTGAGGTCGACCCCGGCCAGCGTATCAGTCAGTTCAACGATCAGATACCACGGTGTCGTGAGTTCGAAGGGGATGGTGACATGCGGCACGGTCGCGGCGATTGCCTCGATCTGACTGCGTGACATGATTTCGAGACTGCCGAGCCGGTCGCCGACCGCGCCGCGCAGCCGCTGCATGATCTGCAGGGCCTGCTCGACGCTCCCCAACTTGAGCAGCGCCAAAGCCGAACTGCGCGGCGGCGCGAACAGCTTCAGCACCGCCGCGGTGACGATGCCGAGCGTGCCTTCCGCGCCGATGAAGAGCTGCTTGAGCGCGTAGCCCGTGTTGTCCTTGCGTAGCGCGCGCAGGCCGTTGAAGATGCGCCCATCCGGCAGCACCACTTCCAGCCCGAGCACCAGATCGCGCATCGGGCCGTAGCGCAGCACTGCCGTGCCACCGGCATTGGTCGAGATGTTGCCGCCGATCTGGCAGGAGCCCTCTGCCCCGAGGCTCAACGGAAAATAACGGTCTACGGCCGTTGCCGCGGCCTGCACATCGGCAAGGATACAGCCGGCCTCCACCGTGATCGTGTTGGCGAGCGGACTGACGTCGCGCACGCGCCGCATGCGGTCGAGGCGGATCACGACATTGGACGTTCCGTCATCCGGCGTCGCCGCGCCGCACATCCCGGTGTTGCCGCCCTGCGGGACGATCGCCAGCCGCCGCTCGGCGCAGTGCCGGACGACGGCCGCGACTTCATCGGTCGCGCCCGGCCGGACGACGGCCACGGCACGACCGCGATAGCGCCCGCGCCAATCCACCACATAAGGCTCCTGATCGCCGGCGGCGTCGATGACATGATTGTCGCCGACGATAGCAGCCAGTCCAGTAACGATATCCCGGAAGGATTCGGACATCAGGTCGCCTCGTCGCCCACCCTACTCGACGCTCGCCGCAGCAAACGCGCCGGCGGCGGCAAGCAGCTCCTTCACCTGTGAAGACGGCAAAGATTCCAGCGGCGGCCGGAGACGTTGCCATCCGGCATGGCCGGTGCGCTCTGCGACTATCGTCTTCAGCGACGGCATCTGCGGAAAGCGTGAGACGAGCTCGCGCGCCTTGACGATGCGGGCCTGAGCCGCCGCAAGCGCGGCGTCATCGTCGCGGTCGCGGAAATGCCGGTAGACATAGGCGAGATCGCGCGCCACGAGATTTGACGTCGCGGTGATGCATCCCGCGCCGCCCTTGCGCAGCAGCGGCAACAGCAGCGGATCGGCGCCGGTCAGAACCGAAAAGTTCGGGAAACGCTCGACCATGGCGGTCATGTTGGCGAAGTCGCCCGAGGAATCCTTGATGCCGACGAAAGTCGCCGGATAGGCCGCACGCAGCCGCTCGATCAGCGCATGCGAGATCGGCTGCATCGACATCTGCGGAATATGATAGAGCACGATCTTGAGCCGGGCATCGCCCATCCGCTGCACGACCTCGCTGTAGGACGCATAGACGCCGTCATCGCTGACGCCCTTGTAGTAGAACGGCGGCAGCATCACCACGGTATCGACGCCGACGGAGAGCGCATGGCGTGTCAGCGCGATCGTGTCGCTGAGCGCCGCGACGCCGGTCCCGGGCAGCAGCCGGCCCGGCGCAATACCGTCCCGCAGCACCGCCTCAAGCAGCGAGGTACGCTCGCCGACCGAAAAGGAATTGGCTTCGCCGGTCGTGCCGAGCATCGCTATGCCGTCGCACCCCTCGCTCAGGAGATAGCGGCAATGCGCGACGAAGCGGGCATGGTCGGGCGCCAGCTCGGCGTCGAGCGGCGTCAGCGCGGCGCAGAACACACCCTGCGGATGAAGAGACGATGTCGACAAGATTTCCTCCGATCGCATGAAACCTTTCGGCTTCGAATATTGTTGTTCGGATTGCGAACATTTGTTATCTGATGTTGCGCTTCCCTAGAACCGTGCCGGCTTCCCGTCAAGGGTGGTGGCCGGTCGTTCCTTGCAAGGCAGATATTGTAATGATGGCCAAGGCGCTCGCCGCGAACAACAAGCCGAAGACTGCCAGGAAAGACCCCAAGAGCAATTCAGCGGGCAACCCGAAGAACTATGTGGCATCGGTCGGCAAGGCGTTCGCCGTGCTGCGGAGCTTTTCCAGCGACGCCTTCGAGCTGACGCTGAGCGAGATTGCCGCGCGCGCCAATCTCGATCGCGGCACGGCGTTCCGGCTGATCCAGACCCTCGTCGAGCTTGGCTATATCAAGGCCGTTCCGCAGAGCCGGCGGTTTCGGCTTGGCGTTGCCTGTCTCGATCTCGGCTACACGGTGCTATCAGGGGGAACGCTGCGCGCCCTGGCTGAGCCGTTGCTGCGCGAACTCGCGCCTTCCGCCGGCGATGCGGCATCGCTCGGCGCGCTTGATGGGGGCGATGTGATCTATCTCGCCCGCGTCAGCACCGGGCTCGACCGGCATAAGATCGACCGCCGGCCCGGTACGCGGATTCCGGCGTACAGCGCCGCGCTCGGCCATGTCCTGCTGGCCTACCTGCCGAGGGACGAGCAGATCAGTCGCCTGGAAGCACGGCCGCGCATCAAATTGTCGGAGCGCACGCTAACGGATCTCGACGCCCTGCTCGAGCGGCTTGATTTCGTCAGGCAGCAGGGCCACGCGGTGTCCGACGGCGAAAACGCCTATGGCCTGCGCACGCTGGCGGCGCCGATCTTCGGCGCGCAGGGTTCGGTGATCGCCGGCCTGAGCGTCACGGTGGATGCGACGCGCATGGATATGACCGCCTTCCACGACCGCGCGCTTCCGCAACTGAAACGCGCGGCGGCGCTCGTCCAGGATCTGGCGATCAAATCCGGCGTATCCGGCTAGCTCAAGCCGTCGCCGGACGTCGCGACGCTGCACTGCCGGCGCGATTGCGTCGCCAGTTGGCCACCGAGAGCGGCAGCTCTTCCGCGGCCTCGACCCGGTTTCGGCCGCTACGCTTGGCCTGGTAGAGTGCGGTATCGGCCGCCGCCAGCAACACTTCGAGCTCGGTGCCTGCCGGCCCGCCGGCGACGCCGATGCTGACGGTGGTGACAACAGGGCCTTCCTCGCAAACGATGTTGGAGGCTTCGAACGCCTCGCGCACCCGCTCGGCCACGATCACGCCCTCCTCCAGCGGACACGCCAGCAGCGCCGCGAATTCCTCGCCGCCAATGCGTCCGGAGAGATCGCTGATGCGCAGATTGCCGATCACCACGGTGGAGAACAGCTTGAGGATCTCGTCGCCGGCGGGATGGCCGAAGCGGTCGTTGATGCCCTTGAAGTGATCGATGTCGAAGATCATCACGGTTACCGGCCGCCCCGCGGCGGCCTCGCGTTCGATCACCTGGTTGCAGGCTTCCGTAAACCCGCGGCGGTTCAGCATGCCACTCAGAGGATCGACCGAAGCCGCAGTCTTGTGCACCGTGACGGCGCGGTCCGACACCAGCATGAAGATCACGAACACGGTGCCGATCGCGTAGAGGATCAGTTCGATCGAGAACGCCGTCACCCAGACGCTGCTGGCGAAGGTCTCGTCATGCGGACGAAGAAGACTGCCGAGCAGGATCGGCAGCGCGAGCACGCAACCATGCATCACCGGCACGGCAATCGTCGGCCAGCGCTTCTGCATCGTGCGTCGCCGCTCGCTCCACAATTCGGAAGCCGTCAGGGCGGCATAGACAGCGACGATCAAGGCCCCGACGATCAGCCGCATCGCCGGATTCAAGGTTGGCACGGTCAGCACAATGCCGACCCAGACGACCGCGCCCAGCAACAGCCCCGGCAGATTCGGCTCGCGGCCGTGGAACACACGCGAGGCGTTCCAGACCATGCCGCAGGCCATGAACCCGATGGCATGCAGCGCCAGCAGCAGCGGCTCGCCGAGCTTGGCGCCGCCGATGGTCCAAACCGCCACCGAGGCCGAACCAAGCAGATAGGCCGCTCCCCACCACTTCAAAGCCAAGATGTTTTCCTGCTTGCCGAACAGCACCAGCATGGCCCCCAGCATGCCTGCAACCATCGTGGCAAACAAATATAACGTCGAAGTATCGAACGACATGGGCTCACCCGAACGCGTGTGATGCTACTTGTTCGGCGCACACTGAAAATGCATTTCGCGCCATTCCAGGCTCGACACTAGGAGGGCCGTGTTCGAAATCCGTTTGCGCGGGTAAGCAAGTTTTCAGGAAAACCCGTGGTAAGCGATCACTAAATGGTAAGCAAAAAAGGGCGCCGTTCGGCGCCCTCTTTTCTTCGATTGAAGCAGCGGTATCGCTGCAATTTTAGCGAAGCGGTTAGCGCTTCGAGAACTGGAACGACTTGCGCGCTTTCGCCCGGCCGTACTTCTTACGCTCGACGGTACGGGAGTCGCGGGTCAGGAAGCCGCCCTTCTTGAGCACGCCGCGCAGATCCGGCTCGAAATTCGTCAACGCCTTCGAGATGCCGTGACGCACGGCACCCGCCTGGCCCGACAGGCCACCACCGGCAACGGTGCAGATGACGTCATACTGGCCGGCGCGTGCGGCGGCGACCAGCGGCTGCTGGATCAGCATGCGCAACACGGGACGGGCGAAATAGACTTCGACCTCGCGGGTGTTGACCGTGATCTTGCCGGCGCCCGGCTTGATCCAGACGCGGGCGACCGCGTCCTTGCGCTTGCCGGTGGCATAGGCGCGGCCGTATTTGTCGACCTTCTTGACGTATTTCGGCGCTTCCGGAGCGGCCGTCTTCAACGACGCCAACTGGTCGAGCGACTGCATGGTATCCGACATCTTATGCGGCCCTCATGTTCTTGCGGTTCATCGAAGCGATATCAACCTTCTCGGGCTGCTGGGCTTCATGCGGATGTTCGGCGCCGGGATAGACGCGCAGATTGCCCATCTGCACACGGCCGAGCGGACCGCGCGGGATCATGCGCTCGATGGCCTTTTCGACCACGCGCTCGGGGAAACGGCCCTCGAGGATCTGCTTGGCGGTGCGTTCCTTGATGCCGCCAATGAAGCCGGTGTGCTTGTAGTAGACCTTGTTGTCGCGCTTGCGACCGGTCAGCACGACATGCGCCGCGTTGATGATGATGACGTTGTCGCCGCAATCGACATGCGGGGTGTAGGTGGGCAGGTGCTTGCCGCGCAGGCGCATAGCGACCAGGGTGGCGAGACGGCCGACGACCAGACCCTTGGCGTCGATCACGACCCACTTCTTGTTCACCTCGGCGGGCTTTGCCGAATAGGTTTTCATGTGAGGAAATCCGTGAAAATGGAAATCGGCGCCAGATGCGCCGAACTGGCGGGTTTCTAGAGAACGGAATGTTGACAGTCAACGCCAATGTTTGGAAATTACACCAGCAAAAACAACTACTTGCAAATATGGTGCAATATTACCGCTCAAAACCCTATTTGTTTGGAATGGAATAGGTTGCCGTCACATGGGCGATCGGATCGGGCGACGAGCCCGACAGCAGGTTGACCTCGCCGATCGCCAGCCGCTTGCCGAGCTTGAGCAGCTTCGCCGCGGCCAGCACGTCCTGTCCGGGCAGGCCTTTGCGCAGGAAATTGATGTTGAGGTTAGTCGTTACCGCCAGCCCCACCGGGCCGATCGCTGAAAGCAGCACCACATACATCGCGAAATCGGCCATCGCCATCAGCGTCGGGCCCGATACCGTGCCGCCCGGCCGTAGCATCCGCTCATCATAGCGCCGGCGCAGCAGGCAGGTCTCGCCGTCGGCACTCTCGATGGTGATGTCGCCGTCGCTGAAGGCTTGCGGAAATTCCTCGCGGAGGAACTTCTCCAGCTCAGCCACGCTCATTTTCGCTTCTGCCATGCCGCCCCTGCCCTCGAACAAGACTGCCTGTTACATTAAGTTGACAGCAAAACACATATGACAATCGTCGGAGTGGAAACCCCTGATATGCCCGCCCAGACTGCCCGCGCACCGACACCGCAACCTCCGATCCTGCTGCAGGAAAATGTCGGCAGCATTCGCGTGCTCACCCTCAATCGCCCGGCGGCGCGCAACAGCCTGTCCGAAGGGCTGATCGCCGAGCTGCACGGCGCACTGAAGGAAATCCACGGCGACAACAGCGTCCGCGCCGTCGTCATCGCGGCGAACGGTCCGGCGTTTTCCGCCGGGCACGACATGAAGGAACTGACCGCACGCCGCAGCGATCCCGACCGCGGCCGCGCCTATTTCGGGCAGATCATGAACGCCTGCAGTGCAATGATGCAGGCGGTCGTGCATCTGCCAAAACCCGTCGTCGCCGCCGTGCAGGGCATCGCCACCGCCGCCGGCTGCCAGCTTGTGGCAAGCTGCGATCTCGCGGTCGCCTCCGAGGCCGCGGGCTTTGCTACCCCCGGTGTCGACATCGGCCTGTTCTGCTCGACACCGATGGTCGCGCTGTCGCGCAACGTCCCGCGCAAGCAGGCGATGGAGATGCTGCTGACCGGCGAGCCGATCTCGGCGACGACGGCAAAGAACATTGGTCTCATCAACCGCGTGGTGGCCGCCGGCACCGAACGTGATGCGGCGATCGCGCTGGCGCAGAAGGTCGCGCTGAAATCCGCGTACACCGTCAAGCTCGGCAAGGAAGCGTTCTATCGTCAGGCCGAAATGAGCCTCGCCGAGGCCTACCAGTATGCGGCGGAAGTGATGACCGAGAACATGATGGCGCGCGACGCCGAGGAAGGCATCGGCGCCTTCATCGAAAAGCGCGAGCCGAAATGGCAGGATCAATAGTTACTCCTCATCCTGAGGAGCCGCGCAAGCGGCGTCTCGAAGGATGAAGGCCCGACTGGGGCCTCATGGTTCGAGACGCGCGTTCCGCGCTCCTCACCATGAGGGTCTGAGGAAGACAAATGAACCACGACAATTACGACGACAACTACATCCGCGGCATCCTCAACTCCGTGAAGTCAATCGCGATGGTCGGCGCCTCGCCGGTCAACGTGCGGCCGAGCTACTTCGCCTTCAAATATCTGGCGCAGCGCGGCTACGACATGATTCCGGTCAATCCCGGCCATGTCGGCAAGAGCCTGCTCGACAAGCCGTTCGTCGCTTCGCTCTCGGAGATCGGCCGCCCCATCGACATGATCGACATCTTCCGCAGCTCCGCGCATATCATGCCCGTTGTCGACGAAGCGCTGACCTTGTCGCCGCTGCCCAAGGTGATCTGGATGCAGCTCGGCGCCCGTGACGACGCGGCCGCCGCCAAGGCCGAGGCCGCCGGAATCAAGGTCGTGATGAACCGCTGCCCGAAGATCGAATATGGCCGGCTGTCATCGGAAATTTCCTGGATGGGAGTCAATTCGCGCACGCTGAGCTCAAAGCGCGCACCGATCCCGACGCAGGGCATGCGCCTGTCGCTGAACCGGATGAGCGTCGGCGGCGGCGCCACCACGGCATCGGACCGCGCCGCAAAGAACAAAAACGAGCTGACGTGAAGCCATGCGAAGCGATTATTTCGAAGACAAGCGCTGACGAAGCAGTCCCATTTTCGATCCACCATCTGTGAACCCCTCGCCTTGACGGCGGACGCGGGTCCGATCAGCATGCCGCGCCTTTAAAGCAGAGCCAAACAACAGGACGCCAGAATGACCGACCGTCTCCCGGGATTTTCGACCCTTGCCGTGCATGCCGGCGCGCAGCCCGATCCCACCACCGGCGCGCGGGTGACGCCGATCTATCAAACGACGTCCTTCGTCTTCAACGACGCCGACCATGCCGCCTCACTGTTCGGCCTGCAGGCGTTCGGCAACATCTATACCCGCATCGGCAATCCCACGACCGCCGTGCTGGAAGAACGCATCGCCGCGCTGGAAGGCGGCACCGCGGCGCTGGCGGTTGCCTCCGGACATGCGGCGCAGGTCGTGGTCCTTCAACAGCTATTGATGCCGGGCGACGAATTCATTGCCGCGCGAAAACTCTATGGCGGCTCGATCAACCAGTTCACGCATGCGTTCAAGAGCTTTGGCTGGAATGTGGCCTGGGCCGATCCTGATGATATCTCAAGCTTCGAGCGTGCGGTGACGCCGCGCACCAAGGCGATCTTCATCGAATCGATCGCCAACCCCGCCGGCAGCATCACCGACATCGAGGCGATCGCGGAGGTCGCCCGCAAGGCCGGTGTTCCGCTGATCGTCGACAATACGCTGGCAACGCCGTACCTGATCAAGCCAATCGACCATGGCGCCGATATCGTCGTGCACTCGCTGACGAAGTTTCTCGGCGGCCACGGCAATTCGCTCGGCGGCATCATCGTCGACGCCGGCACTTTTGACTGGTCGAAGGACAACAAATACCCGATGCTCAACGAGCCGCGGCCGGAGTATCACGGCATCCGGATCCAGGAGACCTTTGGCAATTTTGCCTTCGCGATCGCCTGCCGCGTGCTGGGCCTGCGCGACCTCGGCCCGGCACTGTCGCCGTTCAACGCCTTCATGATTCTGACCGGCATCGAGACGCTGCCGCTGCGCATGCAGAAGCACTGCGAGAACGCCAAGGCCGTCGCCGAATTCCTCGCCGGCCATCCCGCAGTGGCCTCCGTGAATTACGCCGGCCTGCCCAGCGACAAGTACAACAAGCTCGCGCGCAAATACGCGCCGAAGGGCGCCGGTGCCGTCTTCACCTTCAGCCTGCGCGGCGGCTATGACGCCGGCGTCAGCCTGGTCTCGAACCTGAAACTGTTCTCGCATCTGGCCAATGTCGGCGACACCCGCTCGCTCGTCATTCACCCGGCGTCGACCACACACAGCCAGCTCGACGACGCCGCCAAGGTGAAGTCCGGCGCCGCGCCCGACGTGGTCCGCCTGTCGATCGGCATCGAGGACAAGGAAGACCTGATCGCCGACCTGGAGCAGGCGCTGGGCGCCTGAGTGCCTGCGGCGAACGGAAGTATTGGTAGAACACTCGTCATGCCCGGGCTTGTCCCGGGCATCCACGTCTTGGAAGCCGCCAAGGAAGACGTGGATGGCCGGGACGAGCCCGGCCATGACGGCAAACGCTTGAAATCACAAGCCTCTCGTTAACCCGCATTCCGGCATAAAATGGCACTGAGCGGCCCTCGATGATTCGGAGCCAACGATGCTGCGCTGGATGACGCCATTTCTGATCGCGATGTTTGCGGTCGGAGCCGCTGCGGCCCAGAGTCCCGGAGCCGCCCCAAGCACCGACAGCCCGGCGGCAGCAAAGCCCGCTGAGCCTCCGTCTGGCACCAAGCCGGCCGACGAGCCGGCAGCCGCCAAGCCGACCGATAGCCCGACGGTCGCCAAGCCCGCCAACAGCCCGGCTGCAGCAAAGCGCGCCGAGAAAGCCGCCGCCGGAAGGCGTGCCGCAGCGCGCGCCGCCAGCCAGTTGCCGCCCGGCCTGCCCCGCGCGCACTACAATTATCGCACCACCGTTGCCCCGGCGGCAGCTCCTCGCTACGTGCGGCGCGGCCGCGCGCTTGTGGTGTTGGAGGAAGAGAGGCCCGAGGTGCTGTTGGCGCCTAGCGGCATCATCAAGGCCTACGCGCCGCGCTTCAACACGCCCCTGCTGCCGGGATCATCGACATTGCCCGGCTACTACGGGACCAGCCATTCCTACAGCTATGACGGCCCCTATTATGGCGGCCCCTATGAACCTTATTGGAACCGCCTACCCTATGCTTGCGGCGTGTACGGATATTGCTAAACGCGCATTAGCGACAACGGAGACGGATAAGCGACGTGGCAGGGGCACCGCGGAAAGCCTTAAAGACAAACGCAGCCAATGCGATCACGGCGGATCTGGTCGCTGTGCTCGTCGCCGTCACCGACGGCGAACCAAAGATCATGACCATCGCAAACGACGGCGCGTTACCGAGCGGACCGTTCGAGTTCACCCACCGTTCGCTGCAGACGGGATTGCGGGCCTGGGTCGAGGCGCAGACCGGCCATCCGCTCGGCTATGTCGAGCAGCTCTATACGTTCGCCGATCGCGGGCGAGGCGAAGCCAAATCGTCGCACTCGATCTCGATCAGTTATCTCGGCCTGACTCGCGAAGACAAGGTCGGCCAGGGCTTTGAGGCGCATTGGTCCGGCTGGTACGACTACTTTCCGTGGGAGGATCAGCGGGCCGGCCTGCCTGCATCGCTTGCGAAGACATTGACGTCCCGTCTGAAGGCGTGGGCAAAATCGGCGGCCACGACCAGCCTGCAGCGCGAACGCTGGCAGCGCGCCGCCATCACGTTCGGCTTCGACGATCGGGAATGGAACGAAGAGCTGGTGCTGCAGCGCTATGAGCTGCTCTATGAAGCCGGCTTGATCCCGGAAGCCGTACGTGACGGCGCCGCGGCCACATCGGTCGTTCCCGGCAGACCGATGAAGGGCGATCACCGCCGCATTCTCGCCACCGGCATTGCGCGGCTGCGCGCCAAGATCAAATACCGCCCCGTGGTGTTCGAGCTGATGCCGGCGGAATTCACCCTGCTGCAACTGCAACGCAGTGTTGAGGCGCTTGCAGGCCGCCTGGTGCACAAGCAGAACTTTCGCCGTCTGATTGAGCAGCAGCAACTCGTTGAAGAGACTGGCGCAATGGCCACGGAGGCGGTTGGCCGCCCGGCCAAATTATTCCGGTTCCGCCATGGCGTGCTGGCGGAGCGGGCCGTCGCCGGAACCAAGCTTCCCCTGTCGCGCACTTGACTTCGATTATGCTCAGGATAAGTATAAGCCATCTTATGCTCACGGAGAGTATAAATGGCCAACCTCAGCTCCGCCGCGCTTGCGCGCACCGCCCCGCTTTACGACAAGGTCAAACGGGTCATTCCGCCACCTGAATGGGCTGTTTTCGCCGAGGATGTCGACGCGATTCTGAGGCTAAAGCGCGAGCGCAACGCGGTCGTTCTCGCGCACAACTACCAGACGCCGGAAATCTTCCATGGCGTGGCCGACATCGTCGGCGACAGCCTGCTTTTGGCGCGCGAAGCCACCAAGGTCGACGCCGATATCATCGTGCTGGCGGGCGTGCACTTCATGGCCGAGACCGCCAAGCTCTTGAACCCGGAAAAGACCGTGCTGATCCCCGATCTCAGGGCGGGCTGTTCCCTTGCCGAATCCATCACCGCCGACGACGTGCGGCTGATGCGGCAGCGTTATCCCGGCGTGCCCGTGGTCACCTATGTCAACACGTCGGCGGCGGTGAAGGCGGAATCCGACATCTGTTGCACCTCGGGCAACGCGCTCAAGGTCGTGGAGTCGCTCGGCACTGAGCGCGTCATCATGCTGCCGGACGAATATCTCGCGCAGAACATTGCCACGCAGACGAACGTCAAGATCATCGCATGGAAAGGCCATTGCGAGGTGCACGAGCTGTTCACCGCGTCCGACGTCCGGCAACTGCGCGAAAACCACCCTGACGTGACCATCCTGGCGCATCCGGAATGTCCGCCCGACGTGGTCGCGGAAGCCGACTTCTCCGGCTCGACGGCGGCGATGTCCGACTTTGTCGGAAAGAAGCGACCGCCGCGCGTCGTGCTGCTGACGGAATGCTCGATGAGCGACAATGTCGCGGTGCTGCATCCCGATGTCGAATTCATCCGGCCCTGCAATCTCTGCCCGCACATGAAGCGGATCACGCTGAAGAATATTCGCGATGCGCTGGAGACCGGTCGGAACGAGGTGACGATCGATCCCGCCATCGCGGTATCAGCCCGGCGCGCCGTCGAAAGGATGCTGGCGATATGAGCACGGAGATTTCAACGCTGGCGGGTCGTCCCGTCATCATCGGCGGCGGCGCGGCGGGCTTGATGACGGCGCTTTTGATGGCGCCCGAGCCGGTCGTGCTGCTGTCAAAGGCGCCGCTTGGCGCGGAAGCCTCCAGCCTGTGGGCCCAAGGCGGGCTGGCCGCGGCGATGGGCAGGGATGACGACCCTGCCCTGCATCTCGCCGACACGCTGTCGGCGGGCGCAGGGCTCTGCGACGCGGCCGTGGTTCGCCGGATCGTTGATGCGGCGCCGGCGGCCGTCGAGCACCTCGCAAGGCTTGGCGTCGCTTTCGACCGGCGGCCCGATGGCGGCTGGCGGCTGGGTCTCGAAGCTGCCCATAGCCGCAACCGCATCGTGCACGCCACCGGCGATGGCACCGGGCGCGAAATCATGCGCGCGCTGATATCAGCGGCGCGGCGCTGCCAGTCCATCACCCTGCTTGAAGGGGTCGAGGCACGGAGCCTCATCGTCGAAGACAATTCAATCAACGGCGTGCTCGCCGTAAACGCGCAAGGCCAGTTCGTGATCGAAACCGCCCGCGTCGTGCTGGCGACGGGCGGCATTGGCGGCCTGTTCCTCGAGAGCACCAATCCCGGCGGCTGCTACGGCCAGGGGCTGGCGCTGGCCGCCCGCGCGGGGGCAAAACTCGCCGACCTCGAATTCGTGCAGTTTCACCCGACCGCCTTCGACGGCCCGTCACGCCCGATGCCGCTGGTGACGGAGGCCGTGCGTGGCGACGGCGCGACACTGATCGACGATACCGGCCAGCGCTTCATGGCGGACCAGCCGGGCGCCGAGCTCGCGCCCCGCGATATTGTCGCGCGCGCGGTCTGGCGGCGCCGGGCCGAAGGACATCGCGTCTTCCTCGACGCGCGCAAACATCCGGGCGCGGATTTTGCCAAGCGCTATCCGGTGATCTCCGCCTTTTGCAAGATGGCCGGGATCGATCCCGCGACCGATCCGATCCCGGTGCGGCCGGCGGTGCACTACCACATGGGCGGGATTGCGGTGGATGTTGAGGGACGCAGCACTGTGAATGGCCTCTGGGCCTGCGGCGAAGTCAGCCGCACCGGGCTGCATGGCGCCAACCGGCTTGCCAGCAACTCGCTGATGGAAGCCATCGTCTGCGCCCAATGGGTAGCCGAGAGCGTCAGGGGCGCGGGCCCTGCTTCGGTGAAGGCGCGCGCGGCCAGTGCGCCGATGCCCGCGTCCGATCCTTCGGCGGTGCGGACGATCCTGTCGCAGGGCCTTGGCGTGCTGCGCGAGCGGCACGGCATCGAACGCGCGATCCGCAGCCTCTATCCGATCGCCAATGGCCGCACCGCGGCGACCGACCCGGCACTGGTCGGATTGATGATCGCCGTCGCCGCCTGGCGGCGCGAGGAAAGCCGCGGTGGGCATTTTCGCAGCGATTTCCCGGACGCCCTGCCCTCGGCCGAGCCGTCGTCCATTTCCCTGGCGGAAGCGCTCGGCGCTGCGCGTGAAATTCTTGAGACCGAACCTCTGTCTGTTGGGAGCATCCAGCCGTGACACTGACCCCGCTTCTCCCCCTGATGTACGAGCCACTGGTTCGAACCGCCCTGCTCGAGGATTTGGGACGCGCCGGCGACATTACGGCGGATGCGATCGTGCCGGCCGATCGGCACGCCTCGCTGGTGCTGCGCGCGCGCCAGCCGGGCGTCGTGGCCGGGCTCGACATCGCCCGCTCGGCGTTTCATCTGGTTAGCCCTGCGATCCGCCTCACCGCCGAGCGGCCCGACGGCAGCGTCGTGGCGCCGGGAGACGTGATCGCCGCCATCGAGGGGCCGGCCCGTGGGCTGTTGACCGGCGAGCGGACGGCGTTGAACTTCCTCTGCCATCTCAGCGGCGTCGCCACCGCTACGGCCTCGCTGGTATCGGCGGCGCAAGGCACCAAGGCGCGCATCGTCTGCACCCGCAAGACCACGCCCGGGTTGCGCACGCTGGAAAAATACGCGGTCCGCGCCGGCGGCGGCAGCAATCACCGCTTCGGCCTCGACGACGCCGTGCTGATCAAGGACAACCACATTGCGCTGGCGGGTGGCGTTCGAACCGCGATCGAACGCGCCAAAGCGCATGCCGGACACCTCGTCAAGATCGAGGTCGAGGTCGACACGCTGCTGCAGCTCGAGCAGGCGCTTGGGATCGGCGTCGACGCCGTGCTGCTCGACAACATGACGGTCGAGGAACTCCGGCAGGCGGTCGCCATGACGAGCGGCCGGGCGATCACGGAGGCTTCCGGCCGCATCACGGCCGAGACCGCCAGGGCAATCGCCGCAACCGGCGTCGACCTGATTTCCGCCGGCTGGCTCACCCACAGCTCCGCCGCGCTCGATATTGGGCTCGACTATCTCGACCTCAACCGGCAGGCAGCTTAGCGCTCGATGAGATCAGGTTTCAGGCCATCGCCTGCCAGCCCGCCCTTGACGGCTACTGTGCATGGGGTTGTTTTCGATATTCTTGTTTTGGGCGGTCAGCGCAGCATCGGACCGAACCCGACTCATCATGCTCTAGTTGCGGCCGACTACTCGGCCGCGCGCATCGCCGCCCGGTCCTCGCGCATCAGGCGGTTGTTGCGCTGGACTACCGAATAGCCCGCGAGCACGAGCAGGATCACCAGGCCCTGGATCGACAGCGCTTCCATGGATGGGTTGAGGCCGATCGCGGTCAGGAACGCCGAACCCTTGACCTCGGTGACGGTGATAATCGCCTGCTCCTGGAACTCCTGCACGGCTTCGCCGACGAACTTGATCGCCATGATGAACAGGAACGCCGAGGTGATGATGAACAGCGGCCGCAGCGGCAGCTTTCGCGCAATCAGGTTGATGAAATAGAACAGCACGGCAAGGCCCGCAGTCGCGGCCACGAGGCCGGCGAACAGCCCGGCGCTCCAACCCCCTTCGGCTGAAGCCAGCGCGTTGATGAACAGCACGGTCTCGGCACCCTCACGGAACACCGCGAGGAAGGCCAGCGCACCGACCGCCCACACCGTGTCCTGCGACAGTGCGTGATCCGCCTTGTGGGTAAGGTACTCCTGCCAGCCCCGCGGATCCTGCTTCACCATCAGCCAGCCGCTGACATAGAGCATCAGCGCGGCCGCAAAGAGGATGATGAAGCCTTCGAGGATATCGCTATGCTCGCCCGAGTTCAGCACCGCAAACAGCCAGGCCGCGATGATGCTGGCGCCGACGGCTGCGAGCGCGCCGCCATACAGCGCCTGCACGCGGTGCGCCGCGCCGGCCTTGGTCAGGTAGCCGGCCAATGCGGCAATCACGAGCATGGCTTCGAGCCCCTCGCGGAGCAGGATGACGGCGGCCTGGACGAAAGCTGAGGACATGGGGCGGGACCTGTTTTTGCCCGTTTTATCCGCCGAGCTAGTCAAGTAAAGCGGCGCGAAGCCACACAAACGCGTCAGTGCGATCGGGCGGCAAGAAAACCCTGCAAACAAGGGGTTTTCGGCCATCGAGCCAGATTAGAATCGCTCAATTTCAGCCGGGCTGCCCGAGCGGCGCACCCAACTTCTGCGGGTCATGCTGCGCACGCCGCGCAACCAAGCGTTCGGCCTGCAGCACGGCCAGCGTCAGAACGACGATCGCGACGGCCTGATGCGCCAGCGCGAGGTCGATCGGCACCTGATGTAGCAGCGTGAGGATGCCGAGCGCGGCCTGTAGCACGATGGCCGCCACCAGCCACCATGCACCTGATACGACCGCGCCGGCGCGCGATCGGGTTGCGTCAATCGCGTGCAGGATCGCCAGCACCAGCAGCGCATAGGCGGTCATGCGGTGCTCGAACTGCACCGTGAGCGTATTGTCGAACAGATTGCGCCACCACGGCTCCTCGAACCACAGCCGCGCCGCCGATGGAATGAAAGCGCCGTCGATCTCGGGCCAGGTGTTGTACACCCTGCCCGCCCGCAGGCCCGCGACCAGCGCGCCGAAATAGATCTGGACGAACGTCAAGACGAGCAATGCCACCCCGGTGACCTTCAGTCGCGCAGGAACCAGCGGCTGCGGCCGCGCGCGCATCCGCCGCAGCGTCCAGACGATCGAGGCAAAAATGATCAGCGCCAGCACCAGGTGCGTCGCCAGCCGATACTGCGACACTTCGGTGCGCTGGCTGAGGCCCGAGGCGACCATCCACCAGCCGACGGCGCCCTGCAGCGCGCCGAGGCCAAAGATCAACCACAGCCGCTTCTTCAGCTCGGCACCAAAAGCGCCGCGCCACAGGAAATAGAGGAACGGCAGCAGGTAGGCGACGCCGATCACGCGTCCGAGCAGACGGTGGCTCCATTCCCACCAGAAAATGGTCTTGAACTCCGAAAGGCTCATGCCGGCATTGAGCTCGCGGTATTGCGGGATGGCCTTGTAGCCCTCGAAGGCCTGTACCCATTGCGCCTCGGTCAGCGGCGGCAGCGTGCCGGTCACCGGCTTCCACTCCACGATCGACAGTCCGGACTCGGTCAATCGCGTGGCGCCCCCGACCAGCACCATGACCGCAATCAGCGCGGCGACCACGATCAGCCACCACCTGACCGCGGCGGCATGCGTGGTCTGTTGTGCGGAACTGGCGGTCATAAACCTGTCTGGGTCGCCCCGAAGGCGTGCTTGATTGAAACGGCGCGCCCCTTATAGTCCGCCCCTTCCCGCGCGCAACCCGCCACGAGGCTGACATATCCGCCATGACGATCCGCACCCGCAAATTCTTCGGAACCCTCGCGCTGTTGGTGTTGGTCGCGGTCTGGTCGCTGCTCGGAATGACCATCGCCCAGACGCCATGGCTGGCCAATTCGGGGCTGTTGCAGGCGATCTTCTATGTCGTGGCCGGGCTTGGATGGGTGCTGCCGGCGATGCCGATCGTGAGCTGGATGTCGCGGCCGGACCGCGCGGCCTGAACGCAATCCACCTAAACCCAATTGTCCCTGCTCGGCCTGACCGGCGGAAATAGGATGCCGGACAGCAGCACGCGCATCATGCGCAGCGAGGTCTCGCGTCCGTCCCAGGCAATGCGCGGCAGCGCGTGCAGATTGGTGTAGCCCTTGGCCTGGACGACGCCCGGAATCGTCGATACCGCGCTGGCGAAACCTGCCTCCTGCCCCATCACGACATGCTCCCGGCGCCAGGATTGCTGATCGCCGAACGGATAGGCGAAATGCGTGACCGGGCGGCGCAACGCGTTCTCGATGACAGCCTTGCCCATGGTCATTTCGCGCTGCGCATCCGCCTCCTTCAGGTTGGACAGCGCATGATAGTTCACCGTTGCGCTGCCGATCGTGACCAAACGATCGGCGGCGAGCCTGGCGAGATCTTCCCAATTCATCGAAGCTTGGCGCGACAGCGCCACGATATCGACGGAATAGCGCGTGCAGAGGTCATGGATCGCAAACGACAGATCCTGCGGCGGCAATGTCCGCATCCAGCTCGCCAGAAATTTGAAGCTGTCGTATTTGTCCGCGGCGCTGCCGGTCGCGAAACGTCGCTCCTTGCGGTCGATCACCAGGCTGATGCGTTCCTCGCGCGCGATGATCTCTTCCAGCGCGAGCCACCAGACCTCGCCGATCCCATCCGAAAACGCCGTCGGCAGATAGACGGTGAAGGGCACGCCGTGCCTCGACAGCACGGGATAGGCTTCCGTGATGACATCCTTGCAGCCGCCGTCGAAAGTCAGGCAGGCAAAGCGGTTCTTCTTCGGCAGTGTGACCGCACGCCGGCACACCTCGTCCATCGTGACCAGGTCGAAGTTCCAGCGCTTCAGCGCATGGATCAGCCGGTCGAGAAACTGCGGCGTGACCTCACGCCACCGGTTAGGCTGAAAGGCGCGGGAATCTCGCGGACGCACGCGCTCGAATCGCAAAATAGCGCCGGCGGCGCCGGTCTTGCCCTGCTTCAGCGCGAAGTAGCCGCTGAAATAGGCGAGCTCCATCCGAACCCGCCGCAAAATCCCGATATCCGACGCCAACGTCCCGCCCTCACCATGCGGTCGCGCTG
The DNA here is from genome assembly GCF_029714305.1 of Bradyrhizobium sp. CB3481. NCBI lineage: Bacteria > Pseudomonadati > Pseudomonadota > Alphaproteobacteria > Hyphomicrobiales > Nitrobacteraceae > Bradyrhizobium > Bradyrhizobium sp. CB3481. Next base: position 3,806,693 of record NZ_CP121647.1, on the reverse strand, counting down.
CCCCGCCACGCCGCATTGTATTACCCTTTGTTGACATTTCCCTGCGAAGGTCGGCCAACGCCAAAATTGTAAACAATTTCATATAGCACGGGCTTTGCGATGACCATGGCTGCCGCGATTGAAGACCGCACGGCGGATCAGGATGAGCGGCCTGGAGCGGGCCCTATCGCCGGCATCGACATCCTTCGTGATCTCACGGCGGCGGAAGGCATCTGGCGCGGCCTGGAAGGCACGCAAACCTCGTTCACACCGTATCAGCGGTTCGACTTCCTCAGTTCCTGGCAGCAACAGGTCGGAACACGCGAAGGCCTCACGCCCTTCATCGTGGTCGCCTATGATAGGGAACACCGTCCGCTGCTGCTGCTTCCGCTCGCGCTCCGGCACGCCTACGGCGCGCGTTGCGCCAGTTTCATGGGCGGCAAGCATTCCACCTTCAACATGGCGCTGTTCGACCGCGATTTCGCCGTAAGCGCGACCCAAGCCGATCTCGAAGGCCTGATGTCGGCGATGTCGCAGCGAGGTGAAGCCGACGTCCTGGCGCTGCATCAGCAGCCGTTGCGCTGGCGCGATCTGCCCAATCCGCTCGCCCTGCTGCCGCACCAGCCTTCAGCGAATGATTGCCCGCTCTTGGTCATGGAGCCCGGCGCCGCGCCCACCGCGCTGATCAGCAATTCGTTCCGCCGCCGCCTCAAGGGCAAGGAGCGCAAGCTGGCCTCCCTGCCCGGCTATCGCAGCTATGTCGCCTCATCGGAGACCGACATCACGCGCCTACTCGACTGGTTCTTCCGCGTCAAGCCGCTGCGGATGGCCGAACAGAAGCTGCCGAACGTGTTCGCCGAACCCGGCATCGAGGAGTTCGTCCGCAGCGCCTGCACTGCAGCGCTCGGCGGCGGCAGGCACGCCATCGATATCCACGCGCTGGAATGCGACGAGGAAGTGATCGCGATCTTCGCCGGCGTCGCCGACGGCCATCGGTTCTCGATGATGTTCAATACCTACACGATGTCGGCGAATTCGAAATACAGCCCCGGCCTGATCCTGATGCGCGACATCATCGATCACTACGCCGGACAGGATTATCGCGCCCTCGATCTCGGGATCGGATCCGACGATTACAAGCGGCTGTTCTGCAAGAATGACGAGCCGATCTTCGACAGCTTCATTCCGCTCAGCGCCCGCGGCAAGCTCACCGCCGGCGTGATGTCGGGCGTCAACCGCACCAAGCGGCTGGTGAAGCACAATCCGGCGCTGCTGGAAATGGCGCAGAAGCTGCGCAATGCGTTCGGATAGCTAACCCATAACGCGAAGCTGTAGGCTGGGCTGAGCGAAGCGAGCCCACCATTCACGGCAAAGGTAGCGGATAGATGGTGGGCATGCTGCGCTCTGCCCACCCTACGAGAACGTTCACGCCGCAACCACGCTCGGACCCGCCTCGACCGCGCCTTCAGCCCCGCACGGCTTGCTCAGCATCGTCACATCAGAGAAGCCCACCGCCGTAAGCTGATCGCACATCAGCTTGCGCGCTTCCGGTGCCATCGACGCTTCGGGCACGACGATCGCCCGCGCCTCCGACGTCAATAGTTCGGCGGGAAGATCGGAGGCCGAGCCGGCATCCAGCAGCACGTGATCGTAGACGCGCTGTAGCGCATCAATCGCCAGCGTCAATCGCGGCGACTGGAGCTGCGCGCGGTCAAAACCCGGGCGTCCGGCACTGACCAGATGAACGCGCGACAGCCGATCCTTGGTAATGATTTGCGCAAACGACGCTTCGCCCTGCATCAGCTCGGCCAACCCTGGAGCTGTCGGATCGGCCGAGGCCGCCGATAGCGTCAGCGAGGACGCAACGAGATCAACGACCACGACTTTGGCCTGTTGCGCCATCAGCCGCGCCAGGGCCAGCGCGGTCAACGTGACGCCATCGCCAGCAGCATTGCCGAGCACAGTCACCTTGCGGGCCGCGGGACCTGCATCGATCAGCGTATCGGCCAGCTCGGCGATTTCACCGATCTCCACGGCGGCATTGATGCGCGGGTCATCCACACGGGGCTCGTACAACACCGGCTCTGATGCGTGATCCGCCGCGGCGAGGTCGGCCACGGGAAGCTCGGGCGCAATCGCCGGGGCACGCATCCGCTCCGGCGCAGGAGCCATGACGATCTCGGGCTCGACCTCGCGCATGATTTCGGGCGACGCCGCTGCGCCGGCCCGCGGAGCGGTCATGCGCAGCAGTTCACCCGTCGCGATCGCGCCCGAGGTAAGCAGCAGGGTCGCCAGCGTCGCGATCAGCACGATCGGCAGCTTCTTCGGATAGGCCGGCGTATTGGAAACGGTGGCGCGCGAGATGATGCGGCCGTCCGTCGGCGTCGCCTCGAGGTTTTCGCGCGCGCTCGCGTCGCGGTACTTGGCAAGAAAGGATTCGAGCTGATCGCGCTTCGCCTTGGCATCGCGCTCAAGCGCGCGGAGCTGGACGTCCTGGCTGTTGGTCGAGGACGCCTGCTTCTTCGACTGTTCGAGGCTTGCCATGGCACTGTCGACCCGGCCGCCGGCGATACGCGCGTCGTTCTCCAGCGAGCGGGACACCTTGCCCGCTTCCTCGCGCAGCTGCCGATCGAGATCGGCAAGCTGCGCCTTCAATTCCTTGATGCGGGGGTGGCCGCCGAGCAGCGTGGAAGACTGTTCGGCAAGCTGGGCGCGCAACGTCACACGCTGCTCCGACAGCCGGCGGATCAGCTCCGAATTAAGAACTTCGGATGCCTCGATCGGCCGGCCGCTGTCAAGCATTTCCCTGATCAGACGTGCCTTGGTTTCCGCATCCGATTTCAGTGCACGCGCATTGTTGAGCTGCGTGTTGAGTTCACCCATCTGTTGGTTGGAGAGCGTGGTATTGTTGGTGCCAACGAATAGGCTCGACTTGGAACGAAACTCCTCGACCCGCGATTCGGCCTGCGAAACCTCCTTGCGCAAATCGTCGATCCTGCCGGAAAGCCATTGGCCCGCGGCCTTCGCCTGGTCCTGCCGCGCGTCCTGCTGCAGCACCAGATAACCCTCGGCGATCGAATTGGCGACGCGTGCGGCAAGCTCGGGATCGCGCGACTGGAATTCGACGACAATGACGCGCGACTTGTCGACAGCGTACGCCGTGAAGCGTTCGTAATAGGATTCCAGTACCCGCTCTTCCGGCGTCTGCGAAAACGGGTCGCGCCCGATGCCGACCAGCGCCAGCAGCGACTTGAGCGGCGAAAAGCCGCGCAGCACGGGATCGAATTCGGGCAGCTCGGCAAGCTTGTTCTTCCTGATGATCTCGCGCGCGAGATCGCGCGACTGCACCAGTTGCACCTGGCTGGTGACGGCCTCGGGATCGAGTGCGGCGCGCTCCTCGCTGCGCTCGCCGCTCGGCCGCAGGAACACGTTCTCGCGCCCGTCGATCAGGATGCGTGCTTCCGACTTGTAGCGTGGCGTGATCATGCTGACGGCGGCGAGCGAGACCACCAATGCCAGCACAGTCGGAACGATGATCCAGTTCCGCTTGCGCATCAGCGCCGGACCGAGCGCGCGCAGATCGAGATCGCCGGTTTCGGATGCGGTCGCCGCGACGGGCTTAGGCGCCGCAGGCGCGGGGCTTGTCTTCACCCGCTGCACCACCGGCTTGTCCTTGCCTGCACGCCAGAACGCCAAACGCATCGCACACTCCCGTGGACGCAACGACTGGTCCACCCAACTGGCGCGATTACACTTGATTATGGTTGCCGCCGGGTTAATTCGCCCTGTTTGCGCCGCGAAACAGCGCAGCGTGCAAGTCCGGTCATTTTTTGTTAACCATCAACGCCCTTAATCGCGGCATAGTTTTTCAGGACTCCCGTCATGCGCGGCGTATTTTTCCGAACTCCATGTCTGGTTGCCGCGCCGGCGCTCGCGGGCTGCACCGCGCCGGTCGCACCCGCGTCTGAAGGCGGTATCGATGCCGCTCGTTGACGGTCAACCGCTCCGGATCCTGCACGCGACACGCGCCCCGGTCGGCGGCATATTTCGTCACATCCTCGATCTCGCCAACGGCCAGGCCGAACGCGGCCACCATGTCGGTATCATTGCCGACAGCCTGACCGGCGGCGAACGCGCCGAGCAGGCGCTGGCGGAAATCGCGCCAAGACTCAAGCTCGGCGTTCACCGCACGGCGATCCGCCGCGAGCCGTTGCCGAGCGATATCCTGGTGTGGGCGCGGTTTCAGCGCATGATCGGCGAGTTGAAGCCGGACGTGCTGCATGGTCACGGTGCCAAGGCCGGCACCTTCATGCGTCTGCGGACCGCCTCCCGCGACCGTATCCGGGTCTACACCCCGCACGGCGGTTCGCTGCACTATCCGCTGTCGACGCTGAAGGGCAACATCTACGCCCGCGTCGAACGCGCATTGATGAACGACACCGACCTATTCCTGTTCGAAAGCGCATTTGCACGCGATACCTATCAGCGCACCATCGGCACCCCGAGGGGACTGGTGCGCTGCGTATTCAACGGCGTCACTGCCAGCGAATTCGATCCCGTCGCGAAGGCCGACGACGCGACCGACCTGATCTATGTCGGCGAGTTCCGCCACATCAAAGGCGCCGATCTTTTGATCGACGCGGTGGCGCGGCTGCGCAGCGGCGGCCGCCCGGTGACGCTCACGCTGGCCGGCGACGGCGAGGAAAGCGCGACCCTGAAGGCGCTGGTCGAGCGGCTCGGCCTCGGCGACGCCGTCCGCTTCATCGGCCACGTCAAGGCGCGCTTCGGTTTCTCCAAGGGCTCGCTGCTGGTGGTTCCCTCGCGCGGCGATTCGATGCCCTATGTCGTGATCGAGGCGGCAGCCGCCGGCATTCCAATGGTCGCCGCCAATGTCGGCGGCATCCCCGAGATTTTCGGCCCGCATGGCGATGCCCTGTTCAAGCCGAGCAACGCCGCTGCCATGGCCGATGCGATCGAAGCCGCGCTGAAGGATCCGGCCGCGGCGCAGGAACGGGCCAGATCACTGCGCGAACGGATCTTCATGCATTTTTCGCAGAAGGCAATGGTCGAGGGCGTCTTTGCCGGCTACCGCGAGGCATTTGCCACTCGTTAACCGTTCTTTACCAACGTAACTGTTTCTTCCGATTTGTCCCGTAAGCCGGTGGTGTGGGGAATTCCGCACCGGCGGGCGCTTGCCTATGTGCCTGCCATAAGAACGGACGTGGACAGTGGAACAGATTAACGCACGCTCGATGCTCGAGGCCGCGGCGACTGCGACCGCCGCCCGCCCGCCCGTCGAACGGCGCCGCAGGCTTACACCTGCCGCGCTCGCCGTTGCCAATGAGAAAGTCGGCCGCGCCTATTCGCCGATCGTGATCGCGGGCGTGGTTCGCCTGATCGATTTCGTGCTGCTGAGCGCGATCGGCATCGCGCTCTATTTCGGATACATGGTCCCGCTCAAGGGATTTCATTGGGAATTCATCGCGGCCATCTTCGGCGTCGCCGTCACGGCGGTAATCTGCTTCCAGGCCGCCGATATCTACCAGGTGCAGCTCTTTCGCGGCCATCTCCGCCAGATGACGCGGATGGTTTCATCCTGGGCCTTCGTGTTCCTGCTGTTCATCGGCGCATCCTTCATCGTCAAGCTCGGCAGCGAAATCTCGCGGGTATGGCTGACCGAGTTTTTCGTGGGCGGGCTCGCGGTGCTGGTCATTAGTCGCCTTATCCTGCGCACGCTGGTGCGCGGCTGGGCCCGCCAGGGCCGGCTCGACCGCCGCACCATCATCGTCGGCGCCGATCAGAGCGGCGAGCAGCTCGTCCAGGCGCTCAATGCGCAGGAGGATTCCGACATCAAGGTGCTCGGCGTGTTCGACGACCGCAACGACGACCGCGCGATGGACACCTGCGCCGGCAGCCCGAAGCTCGGCAAGGTCGACGACATTGTCGAGTTCGCCCGCCGTACCCGCATCGACCTCGTGCTGTTCGCACTGCCGATCTCGGCCGAGACGCGCATTCTAGAGATGCTCAAGAAGCTCTGGGTGCTGCCGGTCGATATCCGCCTGTCGGCGCACACCAACAAGCTGCGTTTCCGTCCGCGCTCCTATTCCTATGTCGGCGAGGTGCCGACGCTCGACGTGTTCGAGGCGCCAATTACCGACTGGGACCTGGTGATGAAGTGGCTGTTCGACCACGTCGTCGGCTTCGTGATCCTGGTGCTGGCCCTGCCCGTGATGGGCCTCGTCGCGCTGGCGGTGAAGCTCGACAGCCCGGGGCCGGTGCTGTTCCGACAAAAGCGCTTCGGCTTCAACAACGAGCGGATCGACGTCTTCAAATTCCGCTCGATGTACCATCATCAGGCCGATCCGACCGCCTCCAAGGTCGTGACCAAGAACGATCCCCGCGTCACCCGCGTCGGCCGCTTCATCCGCAAGACCAGCCTCGACGAGCTGCCGCAGCTCTTCAATGTCGTGTTCAAGAGCAACCTCTCGCTTGTCGGGCCGCGCCCACATGCCGTGCAGGGCAAGTTGCAGAGCCGCCTGTTCGACGAAGCCGTCGATGGCTATTTCGCCCGTCACCGCGTCAAGCCCGGGATCACCGGCTGGGCGCAGATCAACGGCTGGCGCGGCGAAGTCGATACCGACGAGAAGATCCAGAAGCGCGTCGAATTCGATCTCTATTACATCGAGAACTGGTCGGTGCTGTTCGATCTCTACATTCTGCTCAAGACCCCGATCGCGCTGATGACCAAGAGCGAGAACGCGTATTGAGTTGAAGGAACCGTCCTCCGTCATTGCGAGCCAACGGGTCGCGCGAATGCGCGCCCGATGACAGGCTCCGCGAAGCAATCCATGGCGCGGCGCTGGGATAGGTGGATTGCTTCGTCGCTACGCTCCTCGCAATGACGGAAGCGTTGGAAAGTGTTTTGTAGCGTTGCGTGAGTGTGTGAGTAGTCGATGAGCTATGCGGCAACAGCCGGGAATTCCCTTGCGCCGGTGACGGTCGCGCCGGGCGTGCTGGCCTTGCAGCGCGCGCTGGTGTGGCTTGTCGGCGCATCGGTCGCCATCGTCTTCATCGAGCCTTCGCCCTACGAGATCGCCACGCTGGCCGCCACCGTGGTGTTCTTCGCCACGGGCCTGCGGATGCGGCTGGTGTTCATGCCGCTGCTTCTGCTGCTGTTCCTGGTCAATATCGGCTATACCATCGCTGCGGTCGCCGTGTTCGACCGGCCCAACGTGCCGAACTGGATTTTGACCTCCTGGTACATGGCGGTCACCGTCGTTCTGTTCGCGATGGTGATCTCGGAGGATACCACCGCCCGGCTCGACATGCTCCGCCGCGGCCTCATTGTCGGTGCGCTGATTGCCTCGCTCGCGGGGATCGCCGGTTATTTCAACCTCATTCCGGGCGGGCGCGACCTCTTGACACTGTACGACCGCGCCCGCGGCACCTTCAAGGATCCGAACGTGCTCGGCGCATTCCTGATCCTCCCCGCGCTGTTCACGCTGCAAAGCGTGGTCTCCGACAAGTTCGGCAAGGCGCTGCGTAGCGCCATCGCATTCGGCGTGATATCGCTGGCGATCCTGCTGTCGTTCTCGCGCGCCGCCTGGGGCCAACTGGTCGTCATGGCAGGCTTCATGCTTGTCATGATGGTGCTGACCAGCCGCTCGCACGCGCAGCGCTCGCGCATCATCGTGATGGCGCTCGTGGCCGCTGTCATCGCAGCCGCGCTGGTGGCGGTGCTGTTGTCGCTCGATTCGGTCGCGCAACTGTTCAAGCAGCGCGCCAGCTTCGACCAGAGCTACGACACCGGCCGCTTCGGGCGTTTCGGCCGACACGTCCTCGGCGCCGAAATGGCGCTCGGCCTGCCCTTCGGTATCGGGCCGTTGCAGTTCCACCGTTTCTTCCCGGAAGACACCCACAATTCCTATTTGAACGCCTTCATGTCGGGCGGCTGGCTCTCCGGCGCCTGCTATCCGGCGCTGGTCTTCGTCACGGTATGGACGGGCTTCCGCTACGTCTTCGTGCGCCTGCCCTGGCAGCCGACCTATCTGGCGATCTTCGCCGCCTTCCTCGGCACCGTCGGTGAGAGCTTTATCATCGACACCGACCACTGGCGGCACTTCTGGCTGATGCTGGGGGTGATGTGGGGCATGTTCGTCGCCGCCGAACGCTGGAAGGCGAGCGGCAATTCCGCGCTCATGTCGCCGGCGAGACCGTCCAAAGCCGCGTAGGATGGGTAGAGCGAAAGCGAAACCCATCATACCGCGCACTGAACTTGATGGGTATCGCTTCGCTCCACCCATCCTACGAGGCTGTGACTACTTCTCCACCGTGAACGTCAACCCGGCATGATCAACCAGCCGCTTGATCAGCTTGTGCTGCATCGCTGCGCCCGGCGTCCAGAAACCGGGCGGCACATCAGGCGTATCGCGGAGCAGGCAGATCGCGCATTCGGAGATCATCTTCGAGGTCGAGCCGTAGCCGGGATCGCGATCGCCCTTCACCGCGGCGCGGACCTGACGGCCATCGGTCGCGATCGCGACATAGAGCAAATCATAGAGCCCGTTCTCGCGCTCTTCCTTGGACGGGCCCTCGCCCGGCTTCGGCGCGCCAGGTCCAGTCTTTTCGCCGTTCGCGGCCATCACCAGCTTGGCGTTGGATTCGCCCTTCTCGCCCGGGCCGGTCAGCACCATCTCGTCATAGATGAACTCGCGGCCGTAGGGGAATCCCATCAGCATGTTGGAGCGATGGACGTTGCGCGTATTGATCAAGGCCATCATGAACGGCGCGGCCCAGGACTGCATGTCCTCCTCATAGACGGGCTTGTTGCCCCGCGGCTGTTTCGGCCCCTTGAATTCCGGCGTCAGCGCAAAGGGATCGTTGAGAATGGCGACGAGGCTCAAATCCTTGGCGACCGCGTCGAAGGTCGCCTTGGCGCTTGCCGCCGTGCCGCCGGAAAGCGTGCCGCGCATGTCGCGCACGCGGCCCTTGACGCGCGTGGCTGGCGCGCCGAACACGCGCCTGGCTTCCTCCTGCACGAAGAACGCGCCGAGCTCGAACGGCACCGAGTCGAAGCCGCAGGAAAACACGATGCGTGCTCCGCTCGCCTTCGCCGCCGCCTCGTGCTTGTCGATCATCTGCCGCATCCAGACCGGCTCGCCGCAGAGATCGATATAGTCGGTGCCGGCCTCGACGCAGGCGGTAATCAGCTCATTGCCGTAGAGCTGGTACGGGCCGACGGTGCTGATCACGCATTTGGTCTGGCCAACCATAGCCTTCAGCGACGCTACGTCGCTTGAATCCGCGACGATCAGCGGTGTATCCGCCGGCGCGCCGATCGCGTCACGGACGGAGGCGAGCTTGTCCTTGCTGCGCCCGGCCATCGCCCATTTCAGATTGGCATCGCCCTTGTAGTGCCCGGCGAGATATTCGGCGACGAGCTGGCCGGTGAAGCCGGTGGCGCCATAAACGACGATGTCGAACTTCGACGAAGACATAAGCGAAGTTTCCTGCAGAAACGAACTTGGTCTCTTTTGTCATTGCGAGCGAAGCGAAGCAATCCATAATCTCTGCGTGGAAATATGGATTGCTTCGTCGCGTTGCTCCTCGCAATGACGGTTGCGGCTATTTCTTGCCGTACGACACACCCATCCCGGCGCGCACGTCGGCCTGGATGCCGTAGGGCGCGATCGGATAACGCAATCCGTTCTTGGCGAGCTGCTTCATGCCGGCAATGGCTTTGGCGAGGTGCTCCGGCCTCAGCGCCATTAGCATCTCTTCATCGGGCACGCCACCATAGCGGCGCTCGGCAAAGCACGGCAGCGAGAGCGACGGCTCGCCGGTCTTGAGCGCCCTGCCCCAGGAATCCGCGCAGGCGGTCTCGCCGACCACGCCCCATTCGAATTTCTTGTAGCCGGTGTATTGCAGGCCGTTGATCAGAATGATCATCTGCCCAGGCGTCGCGTAGACGAGGCAAATGTCCGGCGGATTGAGCCGGCCGCTGGTGAGCGGACTTACCGCCATCGCCTGGTATTGGCCGAACGGCACGATGTCGAGCGCTTCCTGGCGCTTGCGCGCGTCTTCGGCCGTGCCGTGCCAGACGCCGACATAGTTTTCGCCGGCGAGCCATTTTTCGTCCTGCGGCGCCAGCCCAATCACGGCGCGGCATTGCGCGCCGACGAGATCCTCGCCGGTGATGCCGACCGTCCAGCCGAGCCGCGAGGCCATGCTGACAATCTGGTCGGTGGTATGCACCGCCGAGGGCCGCCGGATTTTCGGGATCGCCATCATGTCTTCGGCGCGTGCGAACATCTTGATGCCGACGACCGTGGTCTTCAGCCTGAGCAGGCTGTTCAGGTCGGCCACCATGGCGGCCAAATCGAAGGCTTCCGGCGGCGTCTGCTGTTGCATGGCGAAAACTCCCAAATCGTGCGCTGAACGCGCATCTGTTCGTGCGATTGTAGCCCGGCCGGCTGCCCGCGGCTACTTCGCAGGCCCCGGCAACAGTTCGTCGATCTTGCCGGTGGCGCGGTAGGCAATCAGGCCCATCCATTCGCGCAACGCAAGATCGGTCCGGCCGAGCCCATCGATCGCGATATTGGTGAAATTGAAGATGTTGTTGCGGCCGCCGACCCGCCAGTCGACCGGATAGGGCTCAACCGCAAATCCCGCTTTCCGGAACAGTCCGACCGAACGCGGCATATGGAACGCAGAGGTCACCAGCAGCCAGCGTTCGCCTTCCTTCGGCGCGAGCAAAGCCTTGGAAAATTCCGCATTCTCCTGCGTGTTGCGTGACGCCCGTTCCATGGTCAGCCGCGATTTGTCGATGCCGAGGCTCTCGAAGATGGCGCCGGCGAAATCGGCTTCCCTGGCATCATTCGAGATCAGGTTCGCGCTACCCCCGGAGAAGACGACGCGTGCCTTCGGATAGCGGTGCGCCAGCGCTGCGGCTGCGATCAGACGGTCGGGCGAGCTGCGGACTACCGGTATGCCATGCGCCGTGGAAAGATCAGCCTCGATCGATGCGCCGAGCACGATGATGCCATCAGGCGCGCCGCGCGAAGCGTCCCACGGCGGAAAGCGCTGCTCAAGCGGATAGAGCAGCAAGTTCCCGAGCGGCGACAGCCCGCAGATCACGAGCAGCAGGACCGCTGCAATCACCAGCTTGCGGCCAAGCGATGCGAAGCGCGTGAACATCAGGATGGCGCCGACGAAGCCGACCCCGATCAAGAAATTTGTCGGCAGCAACAGCGCGCCGAGCGTCTTGGAGAGCACGAAAAACAACGGGAGCCTCGCGAATAGACATCCTCGTCATACGCGGGCTTGCGGCCGGTATCCATCCTTCTTCGCACAGGCCTCATTCGAAAATGATCGATTGCCGGATCAGGCCCGGCAATGACAGATTGTGCCCGACATTTTCGGCATGAAAGTCTCGCAATGGCCCATCATCACCTGCATTCCAGCCCCGAAACCTGCCACTGGGGCTATTTCGACGCGACCTTGAAGCCGGTTCTGACCATCGCCAGCGGCGATGAAGTCACTATCGATACGATCAGCGGCGGCCCGGAGGTGGTGCCGGACCGCAAGCAGTTTCACGTGCCGCCCGAACTCGACGAGGTGCACGCACGATGCGAACGGCAGCTGCAGGGCCATATCCTGACCGGGCCTGTGGCCATCGAGGGCGCCGAGCCGGGCGATGTGCTGGAAGTCGACATCCTCGACGTACAACTCCGGCAGGACTGGGGCTGGAATTTGATCCGCCCGCTGGCGGGCACCCTGCCCGACGATTTCCATGAGACTCGGATTTTGAACATTCCGCTCGATCGCGAGCGGATGGTGGGGCGTCTGCCGTGGGGGCTCGACCTGCCATTGGCGCCGTTTTTCGGCGTGATGGGCGTGGCGCCGCCGCCCGCCTGGGGCCGCATCACCTCGCTGATTCCGCGCGCGATGGGCGGCAATCTCGACAACAAGGAATTGGGCGCTGGCGCCAAGCTGTACCTGCCGGTGTTCGTGCCGGGCGCGCTGTTCTCCTGCGGCGACGGACACGGCGTGCAGGGCGATGGCGAAGTCTGCGTCACCGCGATCGAAACCGCGCTGCAGGGCCGCTTTCGCCTGACGCTGCGCAAGGATTTGCAATTCACTTATCCGCGCGCGGAAACGCCTGATCATTACATCACAATGGCAATGGACCCCGACCTCGATCAATGCGCGGTGCGCGCGCTGCGCGACATGATCGTGCTGCTCGGCGAGAAGCGCAATTTGTCGCGCGAGGACGCCTATACGCTCTGCAGCGTCGCCGCCGATCTGCGGGTCACGCAGACAGTCAACGGCTCCAAAGGCATTCATTGCATGATTGCCAAGAAGGTCGTGCACGGCTGAGGCCGGCTTCAGAACTCCGACAGAAACTGCAGCCTGGCATGAAACAGCACGCTGGTCTTTCCGACCAGCGCGGTGCCCTGCACCTGCGCGCCATCAGCCGAATACGAGCCGCTGAAGCCGCACGTCACTTCGCGGCCACCGAACAGCGGCCGCGCGCCCGCTGATTTCGTGTGCTCATGGGTAGCGAGTTCACCACGCCATTTGCCGCGCTCGGCGGTGTAGGATCCCGTGTAATAGAAATACGAATCGCCGCCTGCGAGCTTGCCGTCGCGCAGCACGATGATGCCGTGGGCGCGGCCGTGCCCGCCGTCCGACATCTCGATCTGAATCGTGTAGAGCCCGTTCGTTACCGTCATCGCGCCCGCTGCCGCCTGCCCAAGGCATTTCGTCATCGCAGGCCGCGCGAGGCAATCACGTAAATCGTCGCGAGTCTGGATCGTTTTGCCGCGGCATTTAGAGCCACTCGGGCCGGGTGCACGCGCCGAGTAACACGGCCGCAGCCGATCCACAGACCCGGATCCGGATTTTAATTCTATTTTTCAATTGGATAGAGAGCTATCCACAAGCCGTTTGACTCATGTGTGCAAAACTAAATAGAGTCGAAATAGTCACTTTTCAGTACAGCGTTTAAAAGTTAGCGTTCCACATGGCTACAGAAAAAGCCGAAACCGACCGCGTTCCCGTGACCTTGGCGCTCTCGACCATCGCGTACATGGAAAGATTGGTGAGACAGGGCACCCACGGCACTAGCGTTCCAGGCGTTGCTAGGACTCTGATCGAGGAAGGCATTCGGCTCGCCATCAAGGACGGGCTGCTTGCCATCCGCGACAACGGCCGGCCGTCCTGACGGGAGCTCGCGGCGGTTTTCACAGAACGTGGAACCGAGAAAATGCTTACGAATCTACCGACCTGGACCACCGATCGCGTCGAACTGCTGAAGAGTCATTTTGAAGCCGGCCTCACCTGTCGCGAGATCGCGGCCAGCATCGGCGTCAGCCGCAATGCGGTGATCGGCAAACTCGCGCGCCTGCAATTGACGCGCGGCCCCGCCCGGGCCGAACCGCGTCCCACCAAGGCGGCCCGCGAGCGCTCCAGGAAATCCATTCCCAGACTGCAGTATCAGATCCTGCAGGCCGTTTACGAAAACCCGCAGCCGATCCAGGAAGAGCCGATCATCAGCGAGCGCCGCTGCTCGCTGCTCGAGCTCAGCAACGAGCGCTGCCGCTGGCCGATCAGCACACCGGGGGCGGAAGATTTCTGCTTCTGCGGCAACACGCCGGTGGAGGGCATGCCCTATTGCTCCGGACACACCCGCCTCGCCTATCGGCCAGGCACGCGCGCCCGCGTCTCGCGCATGACGACGCACAAGGTTTAGTGCTCCTGAAACGCGACACAGGAGAAAGCGAGGGCGTCGGTTCTGATTTCGATCAGAACCGACTGCCCGCTAGCCAAGCTTCCAGCCGACCTCTTCCGCAAAGCTCTTGAAAAATTCCGGCGTATAGGCCTTTTCCGGGGCCTGCCGCACCCGCTCATCAAGCTTGTGTGCATCGTCGCCGACGAGAATCCGCCAGCGCTCGGCCTTGACGCCGTCCAGGATGATCTTTGCCGCGGCCGCCGCGGTGGTCGGCGCTTCGTCGCGGAAGGAGCGCGCACGGTCGAGTGCGATCTTCTGGATGTCGTCGTCCGACATCGGCGCGGTGTCGATGCCCATGCCGTTCAGGCGCAGCCGCGTCGCCGCAATTTCATTCGGGCTGAGCTCATCGGATTCCGACCCGCTCTGGATCTTGCGCGAGTTGGAAACAATCGAGGTGCCGATATGCCCGGGCATCACGACCGAGCACTTGATATGCGGGGCATTGAGCCGCAGATCGGTCATCAGCGCCTCGGTAAAGCCTTTCACCGCAAACTTGGCGGCGCTGTAGGCGGTGTGCGGCACGCCGAGGCCGACCGAGGCCCAGAAGCCGTTGACGCTTGAGGTGTTGATGATGTGGGCCTCGTCCGCCTTCATCATCAGCGGCAGAAAGGTGCGCACCCCGAGATAGACGCCGCCCCAGCAGATGTTGAAGGTGCGCTCCCACTGCTCGCGCGTATTGGTGAACAGGCTGCCTCCGCCACCAATGCCGGCATTGTTGAACAATAGATGGATCTTGTCGGTTGCCTGCTGCTCAATCAGCTCATCGCGAAAACGCTGCAGATGGGCCTCGATCGAGACATCGGCGATATGGGTGGTGACACGCAGCCCCTGCGGCAGCCCTTCCGCCTCGCACAGCCGTTGGGTCTCCGCCATCGCCTCCATCGAGACGTCGCACATTGCGACGTTGCAGCCTTCGGCGACCAGTTGGCGCGCGAGTTCGCGGCCCATACCCGTGCCGCCTCCGGTGATGACGGCAAACTTTCCGGCAAAATCCTTCATTGAGATCGTTACCTCGATTTTTCTTGAGTTGGGGCTCGCATAACCATGCCGCCCACGCGGACAGACAGTAACAGGTGGGAATTGCCGGTAAAGCCGCCCGTGATGCGGGCAGCTCGATTGTCCTGCCGCCGTTTTCGTGCGGCGGAATTACTCCGCCGCCTCGCGAGAACCGCCGAGTGCACCTAAGCCATCGAGCGCCTTTCGGATGGCGGTCTGTTGCGCGGGCGATGCTTCCGGCATCGGCGCACGCGAGCATGTGGCCGGCAGCCCCTGCAGCGACTGCGCGTAGCGCGTGCATGCCGGCAGATTGTCCGAGACGATCGCGTTCCACAGTGTCAGCAGCTTCTTGTGCAGCGCTAACGCTCGGGCGTGGTCGCCCGCCTTGACCGCATTCCACAGTTCGACGGAAGCATGCGGCGCGGCGCTCAGGATCGCGGCGATCGAACCGTGCGCGCCGAGGGTGTACGACGGATACATCAGCGCATCGACGGCGCTGTAGATCAGTTTGTCCGGTGCCATCATCATCAGATCGGCAAACAGCTTCAGGTCACCCGCGCTCTGCTTGACGCCGACGACCAGCGGCACCTCGTTCATGATCCGCGTCAGCAGCGCCGGCGAGAGGTAGGACCACGGCACCACGTTGTAGATGATGATCGGCATGCCGGTTTCATCGGCCATGCGGCGGAAGTGATCGACCATCGCCTGCTCGTCCGGCTTGAACAAATAGTGCACCGGCGTCACCTGCAGTGCCGCGACGTTCATGTCGCGCACCAGTCTGCCGCGCCGGATCGCATCGCGCGTGGAATCGACGATGATGCCGGCGATGACGGGCACGCGCCCTTTCGCGGCGTCGACCGTCGCCGCCACCAGGTCGCGATATTCCTCATGGTCGAGCGTATGCCCCTCGCCGGTCGAGCCGCCGGCCGCCATGCTGTGGCTGCCGGCGCCGATCAGCCACTCGACCTGGGGAGCAACGAGCTTGAAATCAATCTCGCCGTCTTTCCGGAACGGCGTCGTCATCGGCGGTATCACGCCTGTGGGGCGCACTTTCATGGGCCTGCCTCGCTGTTTCCATCCGCTGTCGATGAGGTGTTTCCCCCACTCGCCTTCGAGCCTAGCGAAGCACGGCGCGACGATCCAGTTGCGGAATTGGCATGGCAGGTCAGATGATCCGGCTACGCCGGACCTTTCTTTGAACACACGGAACGCTTCAGCCGCGTTTGCCGCCTGTGACGTAGCCCGCGGTTACCTCGTCCTTGTGCGCGGCAAACGCGGCCAGCACTTCGGCCTTCTCACGCTTCGGCACCTTCGCGAAATCCAACGTCCGCCCGAGTTCGGCGGCGACCTCATCGAACTCCGCTGGCGAAATCTTGAGATTGCGATGGGCTTCCTCGAGGCCGAGCGGCGTCGCGCCGGGTCGTGTCGCCGTGAACTGAAGTGGACCACCCGCGGCGTTGCAGACCCATAGCGTCCGCATGAACTTGAGGCCGGGCAGCCGTTGCAGGTTCTTGGTGTGCCATTCCCGCAATTGCGGATTTTTGGATTTCTGACCGACGATGGGATTTTTCACCACCGCGTCGCTGAAGTGATCAATCACCGCGGCGATCGCGAACACGCCGCCCAGCCGATCATAGAGGCTTTTCTCTGACTTGGCCTGGTTCTCAGGTTTCGCCTTGTCGGCCTGCGCATAAGCCTTGTTTGTGCCTGTCAAAACCCCCGGCGTTGCCGCCACGGCCATCCCGGCTACCATTCCCCGTCGTGTGATCGAATTCGAAACATTTCTTGCCATTGGATTCCTCCATCATGGTTTCGCAGCCGATCTGACCCGCACGGCTGCGGCTGAGCGTGCCGTCACGCCGGCGCGCTCTTTGCTGCCCCATTGGATGGCGCTGAAAGGAAAAGGTCCCCGGCAAACGCGCGCAGCATCAAGGCTGCGCCACCGGCGCATGAACGCAAATGTCCGATGATGGGCAAAGCATTCTCAGTTTCGACGATGGTCCATTAGCACTTCGCGGCTGCGACCAACTGCGCGTTTTGAACCGGCAGGGCCCGGCCGCGACTCATCGAAGACAAGACTTGAAGACAAGGCTTGGAGAGATCGTCATGCCCCAATGGCGCGATACCATGGTCGATCAGCCGGAAACCGATGGCGCGACTTACCTGACCGGATGGACGGTCAGCGGACTGGTGGTGCTCGGCACCATCGTTGCGGTCTGGGCTCTCGGCATCTAGTAAGCCGATACCGCGCCCATGCGGAAGGCGGCTTAGTTAGGTGACGGCGCAGCGCTTTCGCGCGGACTTGATGCGACCTGCGGCAAGGCTAGGGTGAAAGCATCAACCAGCCGACGTCGCCAGGGCTGCGTCAGCATCGACAGCTTTCCTTCGAGCAGAGCGGCCTTTTCCCGGGCCCCCATGGTGTCGGTGGTCGCTTTAAGCAACTCGGCCAACAGCTTGTTGGTACGCTCGCATTCCCGTTCGAAATCGCCCCGGTAGCCGGTGGCGACGACCCTCATCTCCGCCAGTTCGGTCTGCAAGGTCTCGATCTGCTGCTTCAGAGCGGTGACCAGCTGTTGATTGGCCTGCGCCTGCGGCGGACGGGATATCGGGGAATGGTTGATCTCGGTGAGATCGACCTGAACGAGCGTCTTTCCGTCGTTGGCGCGGGTACGTGGCCAGCGATGCCGCTTCACAAGGGCACGCGCAGCCTCTGGCGAAATCTTGAGTCTTTCGCCCAGTTCGGCGTACGACAGCATCTCGATGGGCATAAGCTTGGCTCCATTTAAGCCCCGAATATGATCGTACCGGCCTATGGTTAATGCGGGGTTTACCGGGATGGGACCCCCCCGGGCTGCGCGGCCGACCGGAGCGCCGAGACGCCGACGTCAGCGCTTGCAGATGTCGCGGGTCTGTTTCTCCTCGCGCAGAACGCGCGATATTTCAGGCGACGCGAAGCTGCTAAAATCAGCAGCAACAAGTGTGCCGTAACGGCGATGATTCTTGAGCGCGCCCAACAATTTACCTTTGGAATTTTCGATGACCTGTGCCTCGCCGGCTGAGATTGGCGGCTTGGACGCTTCCGCCTGCTGCGCGAAAGCAAAAAACTTCGTGGTGGCCTCGACCATCGCCGCGCGGTTATCGGGATCGCAGAGTTCGCGATCATCCTGCGCATAAATGCAGTCTGCCAACTCTGCCCATTTGATAGCCAAGGAAACCGTGCGGTAGTCCGACCTCGAATCTTCCGGCTTGCCGGCCAAGGCAGAAATATTCGTCTGCATGCTGCCAGCCTTCAGGATGAAGTACCCGGCACTCGGCTGCATCTTCGCCGCGTCCGGGCCGACGTCTACTACACGGAAAATACAGTTTTTGATGACCGGCGCGACTTCCGGCCGACCGATACGATTGGCGTCAGCGAACCACGAGACGCTGGGCGGCCCGACCGAGACGAGACCTGACATGGCATTCGAGATTTTCGGAGCCCAGATCCACGCACCGACTGCGAGGAAGCCCCCGGCGAACGCCAGCAGGAGCGTGAGAAACTGACGGACCACTTTTCGAGCTCCCCTGCTAGGCTCTCGGGCAATTGTCAGTCGTGCCCTTGTACCGATCGAGCATCGGCTTCATTGCCGCGGGGACCGACCAGCCGAAATCGGCCTTGATCAGACGGCCGTTGCTGGTGTCGTACATCAAGGCCGCATTGATCGCCTGGTTGCGCGGACTGTCCCAGAGATTCCTGACCGTAGACACCTCACCTTCGCCATATCGCTTGGCGGTACTCATCATTTCATCTACCTTCGCGAAATAGCGATTGATATAGTCGACGATGTAAGCGCGATTGTTTCGCTCGCAGACGGCGTTGGGATGGATGACGAGATAGCAATTCAGCGCCGCCGTCATTTCCTTCGCGCGAGTGAGGTCTTGCCAGTCGATGCGATGCTGAGTGGTCGTGAGCTGGGGCAGCAGCGGATCACGCTCGGGGCTCTCAAGCGCGGGATAGCACGCCTCGCGAATATTGGCCTGTTTCCATTCGCCCATACGTTCTCCGCCCGGCAGGTAATCCCCGGTGTGACCGAGAACGAAGTAGTTGATCAGGTTGATACCCAGAACGATGCCCCCCACAACAAAGGCCGCGCGCTTGAGGAAATCCACGTTCAACATCCTTCATAGGTTGCATGAACGTAGATTAATACCTTTAGTATGCCAGGAACGTTAATGGCGGATCGAAGGCGAAATGTGGGTTAAGACGCCCTTACCGATGCGGCTGCGGCCTTTTCACCCGCAAAGAAGCCACTGGAACCGCAAGGTACCCTCAGCGTCGGCCCATCATTCGCGCGCCTTGCGCCGAGCGCTGATCGCAGCTAATGGAACGGCATCGGAGCGTGGCGCAGCCCGGTTAGCGCACTAGTCTGGGAGACTAGGGGTCGGAGGTTCAAATCCTCTCGCTCCGACCATCATTTCCATCGAGCTCGGGCCTGGCGCTCAGCTATCCTTCATCGCATTGTCCAGCAATTGCCGGCACGCGACAAGGTCCTGCAGGACCCGCTCCAGGCGCTCGCGGTCGGCATCCGAAGGCCCCGGCTTGCCCTTCACGAAAGGCAGCAAAATGCCGTCGTCATCAGTATCGACGAAGCGGTAATCGATTTCCTTGTCTTCGCTCTCGTAATCGGCGTCCGCATCCTCGTCCTCAGCCTCGGCAGCGACCGGTATCTCGCCCTCATCGGGCTCCTGCAGGCTGAGACCGATCGCCTCTTCGACCGCGCCGAAGGTGACGGCGGAGGTCTGGTCGGCAAGTCCCTGAACCGATTTGATGCCGTGCTCTTTCAGGATCCGCTGCACGCCGCGGATGGTGTAGCCTTCGCCGTACAAAAGGCGGCGGATGCCCTTGAGCAGGTCGACGTCGTCGGGGCGGTAATAGCGCCGCCCACCACTTCGCTTCATCGGCTTGATCTGCGCGAAGCGCGTCTCCCAGAACCGCAGCACGTGCTGGGGGATATCGAGTTCTTCAGCGACTTCGCTGATGGTGCGGAACGCATCCGGCGCTTTATCCAAAGGCCAGCTCCTCTCAACTTATCTCGTTGGGGAAGACGCGGTACTCGCCTTGCTACGCGGCCGTCCTTACTCGATGTCGGTCTTGCTTTCGCCATTGCCGGGCGCGTGCCCGTTGATCCGCTGCTTCAGGATAGCTGACGGCTTGAACACCATCACACGGCGCGGCGAGATCGGCACTTCAGTACCGGTCTTCGGGTTACGTCCGATACGCTGACCCTTCTTGCGCACCATGAACGAGCCGAACGACGACAGTTTCACCGTCTCGCCCTTCTCCAGGCAATCGGTGATCTCCTTCAGAACGAGTTCGACAAACGCTGAAGATTCCGTTCGCGAAAGCCCCACCTTCTGGTAGACGGCCTCGCACAAATCGACGCGTGTGACTGTTTTTCCGGTCCCGGTCATCGCCTGCCCCGCACTCTCGGCGAACAAAATTTATTGCCTGAAATTAAGCGGTTAGCTCGCAATGGTCAACAGCGACCATCATGCAGAAGCATGGAACAAGCTACAATTCTAATCGATCTACCTTATGTGACGTTCACCAGCGCACCAGCGCGGAACCCCAGGTGAAGCCACCGCCCATGGCCTCGAACAGCACCAGATCGCCTTTCTTCACCCGCCCGTCCTGGACCGCCACATTGAGCGCCAGCGGGATCGAGGCCGCCGACGTGTTGCCATGCAGATCGACGGTCAGCACCACTTTCTGCGGTGCAATATGAAGCTTGTGCGCTGAAGCATCGATGATTCGCTTATTGGCCTGGTGGGGGATGAACCAGTCGATGTCCTCGGCGGTTGCACCGGTCGCATTGAAAGCGTCCACGATCACGTCTGTGATCATGCCGACCGCGTGCTTGAACACCTCGCGGCCTTCCATTCGCAGGTGCCCGACGGTCTGGGTGGTGGAAGGACCGCCGTCGACGAACAGCTTTGCCTTGTGCCGGCCATCGGAGCGCAGATGGGTCGTGAGCACGCCTCGGTCGGAAGTAGCTCCCGGCTGGTCCTGCGCCTCGAGCACGACCGCGCCCGCGCCGTCACCGAACAGCACGCAGGTACCGCGGTCGTTCCAGTCGAGAATGCGCGAAAACGTCTCGGCGCCGATCACCAGCGCACGCTTGTAGGCCCCGGAGCGCAGGAATTTGTCGGCGGTCGCAAGCGCGAAGATGAAGCCGGAACATACCGCCTGCAGATCGAAGGCAACGCCGTGATGAATTCCGAGCTCATTCTGGACCGCCACGGCGGTTGCCGGAAAGGTGTTGTCGGGCGTCGAGGTTGCTAGCACGATAAGATCGATCGCCTGCGCATCGAGGCCGGCATGTTCCAGCGCCGCGCGCGCGGCGTTGACTGCAAGATGCGATGTGAACTCGCCTTCGGCGGCGATGTGGCGCTCCCGGATACCGGTACGCTGCACGATCCACTCGTCCGACGTATCGATCCGGGCGGCGAGTTCCGCATTGGTCAGCACCTTCTGCGGCAGATAGGAGCCGCAACCCAGCACGACCGAACGTTTCGCAGTCACGAGACAGCCTCCTGCGCGGTCTGTGCCAGCGCACCGCCGTCGCTATTTATCATCTGAGTGATCTTGGTGAGGAGATCGCAGCGGACCATCTCATAGCCAACGTCGACTGCGTAGGCAAAGCCCTCGGCGCTGATTCCGCCATGGCTCTTCACTACCACACCTTTCAGTCCAAGCAGCACACCACCATTGGATTTGTTAGGGTCCATCTTGTCGCGCAGCGACTGGAAGGCGCCGCGGGCAAGGAGATAGCCGAGACGTCTCAACCAGTTTTTCGTCAGGGCATTGCGCAGGAATTCCGACATCTGCCGTGCAGTCCCTTCGGCCGCCTTCAGCGCGATATTGCCGGAAAAGCCCTCGGTCACGACCACGTCGGCCACCCCCCTGCCGATGTCGTCGCTCTCGACGAAACCGACATAGTTGAGCTGTGGCAGGTTCATCGCCCGCAACTGCTCTGCTGCCTCGCGGATTTCCTCGTGTCCCTTTATCTCTTCCTTGCCGATATTGAGCAGACCGACTGTCGGACGCTCGATATTGAACAGGACACTCGCCATCGCGCTGCCCATCTCCGCAAGCGTCACCAGATGGTGCGCATCGCCGCCGATCGAGGCGCCGAGATCGAGCACGACGGTATCACCGCGCACGGTCGGCCAGAGCGCGGCGAGTGCCGGGCGGTCGATCCCGGGCAGCGTGCGCAAATGGAGCCGCGCCATCGCCATCAGCGCACCGGTGTTGCCGGCGGAGACCGCGACATCCGCCTCGCCCCGCTTCACCGCATCGATGGCAAGCCACATCGAGGAAGTCTTGCGGCCGCGCCGCAGCGCATGGCTCGGCTTGTCGTCATTGCTGATGGCCACATCGGTATGGATAACGCGCGAAGCCGCCTTCAGTGCGGGATGCCTCGCCAATTCAGCATCAATCCGCTTGCTGTCGCCATAGAGCAGAAACTCGCTGTCGGGATGCCGCTTCAAAGAAATAGCAGCGCCGGGAATGACGACCGATGCGCCGACATCGCCGCCCATGGCGTCAAGCGCGATTCGAACCTTTTGCGGCATGAACGTCCCGGAAAACCTGATCTTTTGCGGCCCTCATCGAGCCCGACCGCAGTTGGAACGGCACCGTTAGGCGGTGCCTGGCGAAACGCAACTCGCGCCCCCATCGGGCCGCGACAATAGCGTGTCCCCGTCCCGACACAACCTCTTGACCACGGTCTTTTGGCGAAAGCGGAGCGCTGTGGCCCGAAATCAAGGATATGCAATATCCAATTGATAATCAATGCCTTAGGTACGACTCTTGGCGAAACACCGCAGCGACCTCGAAGCGATGGCAGCTTCAGCGACCGCTTTAGCTCCCTGCTATCTGCCCTTTATTTGCCCTTGGGCTTCCTGGCTCGCGACTTTTTCGGTTCTGCTTTCAACGCCCTCAGTGCCGCGAATGGGTGATCCTCGGGATCAGTGGCTTCAACCATCGGTTCAAATCGAGCACCCGGCTTGCGCGGATATGGATCGACCGCGAGATACAGGGCATCGGTGGCAACCTTGCCAAGATCGATCATGCCGTTGTCGATCGGCTCCAGCGGATCGGGCGTCTCCTCGTCGCTCGCCTCGGCCTCATCGACGAGAGCGGCCATCTGCGGGACCTGTTCTGAAGGCGCGAAGATCAGGTCGACCGGCTCATCGATGTCGTTTTCGATCTCCTCCAGCGTCACCACGCAGGTCTGTCCGATTCGCGCCCGGACGTTGCCAGTCACGTGGAATCGGCCGCCGCTCCTGGGTGTGACGTCGAGCGATGCCTGCGCCGACTTTACCTCGCGCAAGCCGCCCATTTCGGCCAGCGCCTGCCGAACCGCCTGATCGGCCGCGATATCGCGATGCAGGCCGGTCTCGGGGATCTGCGCGACCGCTATGGGGACGCGCCAAGGATCTGGCTTTTCTGTCGTGCCGGTCTTGATCATGGTTGCACCTTCTCGGGCACGGGAAACCTGGCCGAACCGCTGATCAGCGCCGCCTCGTCGATACCGTCCAGGGCGATCATCGCCGCCTCGGCATAGGCCGCCACCCGGCGGGCCTTTTCGAGGTTCTCGCCGTTCATGATATTCTTGCAGATCGCCTGCGCCAGCGCCTCCTGGCCTTCCGTCAGCGCCATGTCGTAAGCGGCGGTCCGGCCATAAAAGGCCTCGCCGAAAGCCTGCATGCGCTTGGGCACCTTGAGGTCGCTGACCCCCATTTCGCGCAGATTGTCGTCCATATCGTTGCAAAAATGATCGAACAGCCCCTGCGACAGGGCCCCGCCGCCCTCCACCGACCTCAGGCGCCGCAGGACCAGCCACAAATGCAGCAGAAGCAGGTCAAAACGGCCGTTAACCGTGTCGGGAACCGCAAGGTCCCGGTAAAACGACGGTTCTCGCGCCTGCGTCACGATCATGCCATAGATGGCCTCGATGGTGCCGCGCAACGGCGTCCGGGGTTTCCTGAAGTGATTGAACGGCCAAAGCATTGTGGGTTCCGCAAGCGGGCCCTCCTAGATTCTTTGTCCAGAGGCCACGCGTGTTGCAATCCAGTGTGGTGCCCGGTACGTCAACGCACCGCGCGATGCAAGAGGACGGGCTAATTCCTGATATGACCGAAATGAGCCAGCTGAGCACCTGCGTGCCCTCGCCGATCCGCATGACCGCACGAAGGCGCGGCCTTCGCGCGGTGGCGGCCGTGGCGCTGGTCTGCGCGGCGCTCACGGGGTGCACCGGCGAGCAGTTCCAGAAGGGCTACATCCTGCCGCCCAACGCGCTGGAGCAGATCCCGATCGGCGCCAGTCAGGATCAGGTGCTGATCGTGATGGGCACACCATCCACGGTCGCGACCCTGAACGGCGAGGTGTTCTACTACATCTCGCAGCGCTCCGAGCGCAAAGTCGCGTTCATGAATCAGCAGGTGGTCGACCAGCGCGTGATCGCGATCTATTTCGACAAGAACCGCCAGGTGACGCGGCTCGCCAATTACGGATTGCAGGACGGCAAGATCTTCGACTTCATCAGCCGCACCACGCCGACGTCAGGCCAGGAACTCAGCTACCTCACGCCGCTCTTCAAGCTGCTCAGCTTCAACTAAGCGCGCGGTAACGTCCGGCTCGCTACGTTCCGTCGCGCGGAAATCCTGCGCCAAGTCGCCGCTTGCCCCATGCGCGCGCGCTGCCTACGGTCCCTGCCAACAAGAATCCAAAGCAGGGAGTGAACTTGTGACGATTAAAGCCTTTTCTCGACGCCGCGTGCTGGCCGGAGCCGCAGGCATTTCTGCCGCAGCGATTTTGCCACGCACGAGCTTCGGCTCCGACTGGCGTCCGACCGAGACCGTCCGTCTCATCGTACCTGCAGCAGCCGGCGGCAGCACCGACGTGATGGGGCGGCTGCTGGCCGCGCATCTGCAGACTGCATGGGGCCAGTCGGCAGTCGTCGAAAATCGCTCCGGCGGCGGCGGCACGATCGGCACCGCCGAAGTCGTGCGCGGCAAGGCTGACGGCCATGTCATTCTGGTCGGCAATCCCGGTCCGAACGCGATCGCCTACAGCATCTTCCGCAACATGACCTACAAGGCCGACCAGTTGCAGCCGGTCAGCAACATGATCCGGATTCCGAATATCGTGTCGGCGCATCCGTCGACCGGTATCAAGTCGATCCCCGAATTGATCGCCTACATCAAAGCCAATCCGGACAAGCTAACCTACGCTTCCTCCGGCGTCGGGCAGAGCCCTCACCTCACCGGCGCCTGGTTCCTGCAGCTCACCGGCCTGAAGATGGTGCACGTGCCGTTCCGCGGCGCGGGGCCAGCGCTGCAGGCTGCGCTCGCGGGCGATATCCAGATCCTGTTCGACAATCTCTATCCGTCACTGCCGCAGACGCAGGATGGCAAGCTCACCGCACTCTGCGTCACCACGCCCGAACGCAGCCCGGCGGCACCCAACATCCCAAGCATACGCGAGGGCGTACCTGAGCTGGCAAAATTCGACGTCTCCTCCTGGTTCGGCATCTTCCTGCCGAAGGCAACGCCCGCTCCCGCCGTCGATGCCCTCAACAAGGAAATCAAGGCGATGCTGGCGCGCGATGACGTCAAGAAGACAATCGGCAACATGGGCGCCACCGCCGATTGGGGCACGCCGCAGCAGTTCTCCGATTTCGTGCAGGCCGAGACGACGAAATTCGCCGAGATCATCAAGCGCGAAGGCCTGCAGATGGATGTGAATTAACGCAGGCGTCATTGCGAGCCAACGGGTCGCGCGAACGCGCGCCCGATGACAGGCTCCGCGAAGCAATCCATTCTGTCCGCTTGCCGAAGCATGGATTGCTTCGTCGCTTCGCTCCTCGCAATGACGTGGTGAGAATTTACGGACGTCAAACACAAACCCCGCGGCTCGCACCGCGGGGTTTTTTATTCGATCAACTTCTCGCCGCTCAGTGCGCCAGGATCGCCAGCAGCAACAGCGCCACGATGTTCGTGATCTTGATCATCGGGTTCACCGCCGGACCCGCCGTATCCTTGTAGGGATCGCCGACGGTGTCACCGGTGACGGCGGCCTTGTGGGCGTCGGAGCCCTTGCCGCCGTAGTGGCCGTCCTCGATGTACTTCTTGGCGTTGTCCCAGGCGCCGCCGCCCGAAGTCATCGAGATCGCGACG
This sequence comes from Bradyrhizobium sp. CB3481, assembly GCF_029714305.1. Taxonomy (NCBI): domain Bacteria; kingdom Pseudomonadati; phylum Pseudomonadota; class Alphaproteobacteria; order Hyphomicrobiales; family Nitrobacteraceae; genus Bradyrhizobium; species Bradyrhizobium sp. CB3481. The sequence continues at coordinate 3,780,703 of NZ_CP121647.1, read as the reverse complement.
AACAGGCCGGTGACGATCACGCCGAGCAGCATCGCGCCGACGGCCGAGAATGCCGCCGACTTGCCGGCCGCACCGCCGCCCGCGATCGCGTAGATCGCGAAGTAGACGACGATCGGCGACAGCACCGGCAGCAGCGACGGAATGATCATTTCCTTGATCGCCGCCTTGGTCAGGAGGTCGACGGCCTTGCCGTAGTCCGGCTTGTCGGTGCCCTGCATGATGCCGGGCTTCTCGCGGAATTGGCGCCGCACCTCCTCGACGATCGCGCCGGCCGCGCGGCCGACCGCGGTCATGCCCATCGCGCCGAACAGATACGGCAGCAGGCCGCCGAACAGAAGGCCGACCACGACGTAGGGGTTGTTGAGCGAGAAGTCCGGAGCGACGCCCTGGAAGTAGGCGTTCTTGGTAGCGATGAAGAACTTGAGGTCTTCGTTGTAGGCCGCGAACAGCACCAGCGCGCCGAGGCCGGCGGAGCCGATCGCGTAGCCCTTGGTGACCGCCTTGGTGGTGTTGCCGACCGCGTCGAGCGCGTCGGTCGACTTGCGGACCTCCTTCGGCAGGCCGGCCATTTCGGCGATGCCGCCGGCATTGTCGGTGACCGGGCCGAAGGCGTCGAGCGCCACGATCATGCCGGCCAGCGCCAGCATCGTCGTGGTCGCGATCGCGATGCCGAACAGGCCGGCAAGGCTGTAGGTGATGAGGATGCCGGCGATGATGACGATCGCGGGCAGCGCGGTCGCTTCCATCGAGATCGCCAGACCCTGGATCACGTTGGTGCCGTGACCGGTGACCGAGGAAGAAGCGATCGACTTCACCGGGCGGTAGTCGGTGCCGGTGTAGTACTCGGTGATCCAGATGATCAGGCCGGTGACGGCAAGACCGACGATGCCGCACCAGAACAGCGCCATGCCGGTGAACTTCACGCCCTCCAGCGGGCCGAAACCGATCAGCCAGTTGATGACGGCGGCAACGCCGAGCAGCGACAGCACGCCGGTTGCGATCAGGCCCTTGTACAGCGCGCCCATGATGGACTGGCTTGAGCCGAGCTTGACGAAAAAGGTGCCTATGATCGAGGTGATGATGCAGACGCCGCCGATCGCGAGCGGCAGGGTCATCATGTTCACCAAGAGCGGCGAGTTCGCGAAGAAGATCGCGGCCAGCACCATGGTGGCGACCGCGGTCACCGCATAGGTCTCGAACAGGTCGGCCGCCATGCCGGCGCAGTCACCGACATTGTCGCCGACATTGTCGGCGATGGTCGCGGGGTTGCGCGGATCGTCCTCGGGAATGCCGGCCTCGACCTTGCCGACGAGGTCGCCGCCGACGTCGGCGCCCTTGGTGAAGATGCCGCCGCCGAGACGGGCGAAGATCGAGATCAGCGAGGCGCCGAAGCCGAGCGCCACCAGCGCGTCGACCACGACACGGTCGTTGGCCTTCAGCCCCGCGAGCTGGGTGAGATAGATGAAGTAGATGGTGACGCCGAGGAGCGCGAGGCCGGCGACCAGAAGGCCGGTGATGGCGCCTGCCTTGAAGGCGAGCTCCAGACCGCCGGCCAGCGAGGTCGTCGCCGCCTGCGCGGTGCGCACGTTGGCGCGAACCGAGACGTTCATGCCGATGAAGCCCGCAGCGCCCGACAGCACGGCGCCGATCAGGAAGCCGACCGCAACCAGCATGCCGAGGAAGTAGGCCAGCAGCGCGAAGATCACGACGCCGACCATGCCGATCGTCATGTACTGGCGGCGCAGATAGGCCTGCGCGCCCTCCGCCACCGCTGCCGCGATTTCCTGCATGCGCGGGTTGCCGGCGTCCGCTTTCAGAACCGACGACGTCGCCCAGATGGCGTAAACAACCGAAAGTGCTCCGCAGAGCACAATCACCCATAATGCTGTCATTGAAGTTGCCTCAGATGCTCGTTTTCCGCCCCACGCCATCCCGCGAGCGCGGCCGGCGCATTTATTGAAGGAGGCCTTCCCTGCCCAAAGGGTGACCTCAAATCGGCCCGGACCATGCCAAAATCGCCCCCGCGGCGCAACGCCACCGAAGCCAGAATCCGTCGATTTTTGAAAGCATTCACCGGTAAGCGGCCCCCGGGGCAAGCTTTTGCCTGCGCGGCAGGAAGGCATTTGCCCGGAGGTTGCGGCTCAACCCAAATACAAAACCCGCCCAATCCTGTCGGGATCGAGCGGGCTCATCAGCCATTCCAGTACATCCGTGAAACGACCGTTTCGAGGCTTTAGGCCAGCGACAGGTTTTCCGCGCTTACCTTGCCCCGCATCTTGTCGGTCTTGAGTTCGAATTGAACCTTCTGACCTTCGGCCAGCCCGCCGAGGCCGGCGCGCTCGACGGCGGAGATGTGCACGAACACATCCTTGCTGCCATCGCTCGGTTCAATGAAACCGAAACCCTTTTGACCGTTGAACCACTTCACTGTTCCCGTAGCCATTTTCTCTTCTCCAAAGCACATAGGCTTTTCATTCCACGCGACGATCGCGCAGATTCAAAAATCCAATCTCGACGATGTCTCTGGAAGAAGCCCCTTAGGGGCGCGTTCAAAAAGGCACGGCGGCAATCGAATGCGTACAACCTATAGGTTTTCCGCTGGATTGCAATGGCTGACAGGAAATAAAGCCGACGGCATTATGCGAAGCTTTCAAAAATGGCTGTAGGACAGCCGTTCCAGCGCGATTTCCTTACCCTCATCGTTGACGAACTTCGGTATTGAACTGCCCGTGACGATCGTTCCAATGGAACTAAGCGCAACCCCTGCGCGCTGCGCAGCAGCTTCGAAGGCTTCAACACGGTCTTCTGGAATCGTGCAGAGGATCTCGTAATCGTCGCCTCCGACGATCAAGGTTTCCAACCCGACAACCCCGCGCGACACCAGGTCCCGCGCTGAGTCGGACAACGGCACCTGCGCCAGATCAATCACAGCAGATACACCCGACACCCGGCAGAGCTTTGCCAGATCGCCCGCCAAACCATCCGATACATCCATCGACGCGCTGGTGTATTCGCTGATGATCTCGGCCATCGCCACGCGCGGCTGCGGGATGCGGTAGCGCCCCACCAGCGCCTCGCGCGCGGCAGTATCAGCAGCAGCGTGGACTTTTCCGCCCCTCAGGACCGCCAGCCCAAGCGCGGCGTCGCCGATCGTGCCCGTGACCATTACGCGCTCACCGACCTTGGCGCCACTGCGATGAACCATTTTGCCCGGCGGCACCCGGCCGAACGCCGTAACCGAGATCATCAGCGGGCCGGGCGTCGATACGGTATCGCCCCCCAATAGCGGACAGCCGAATTGCGACGCGTCCTCGCCGAGCGCCGCCGCGAACGGCTTTAGCCAGGCCTCATCCACGCTGCGTAGCGCCAGCGTCAGCACGAAGCCGGCAGGCGTTGCCCCCTTCGCCGCGAGATCGCTCAGATTGACCCGCAGCGCCTTGCGCGCGACGGTATCGGGGGGATCGTCGGCCAGGAAATGCACGCCTTCGACGATGGCGTCCATCGTCACCACGATATCGTCACCCGAAGGCTTCAACGCCGCGGCGTCGTCGTCGAGGCTGTAAGCACCTGGATCGGTCGCAAGCGGCCGGAAATAGCGCGCGATCAGCGAGTCCTCGCCGGACGCGGGTTTTGCGCTAGCCACGCGCGAACTCGTCGGCGCGGAACTGGCGCGCGATCTGGTCGAGCACCGCGTTCACCATGCCGGTCTCGTCCTTTTCGACGAAGGCATGCGCGACATCGACATATTCCGACACCACGACGCGGCCCGGCACGTCCTTGCGATGCTCCAGCTCGTAGGAACCGGCCCGCAGCACCGCGCGCAGGATCGCGTCGATCCGCTTCAGCGGCCAGCCCTTGGAGAGCGCATCGTCGATCAGCGGATCGAGCCTTGCCTGGTCACGGACCACGCCCGACACCACGTCGCGAAAAAATGCGGCTTCCGCGGGCAGATATTTGTCGCCCTCGACCTCGTTGCCGAGCCAGTGGCTCTCGAACTCAGCGAAGATGTCGTTGATGCCGGCACCCGCGATATCCATTTGGTAGAGCGCCTGCACGGCAGCTAACCGCGCCGCGCCGCGGCGGTTGGCTTTCCTTTCAGGGCCTTTGGCCGGCTTCTTTTGATCCGCCATCACCTTAAGCCTTCGTCAGCCGCCGTTTGATCCGCAGCATCGCCAGCGCAGCACGCGCGGCATCACCGCCCTTGTTGAGTTCGCTGGCGCGCGCCCTCGCCCAGGCCTGCGCGTCCGTATTGACGGTAATGATGCCGTTGCCGAGTGGAACCTTTCGCGCCACCGAAAGATCCATCAGCGCGCGTGAGGATTCGATCGACACGATCTCGAAATGGATGGTGTCGCCGCGCACCACGCAGCCGAGCGCGATTGCCGCATCATAGGGCTTGCCGTTGTTTTCGGCAGCATCGAGCGCGATCGCGATTGCGGCAGGAATTTCCAGCGCGCCGGGCACGGTGATGAGGTCGTGGGTCACGCCGGCGGCCTTCAGCTCGGCCACCGCGCCCTCCAGCAGCGCGTCCTGAATATCGTCATAAAATCGCGCCTCGACGATCAGGGCGCGCGCGCCTGAAATGTCAGTCTGGTCCTTCAGCGGTGCGCGCCGTGCGTCTGCCATCAATTATCTTCCGTCTTGCTCGGTCCTCATCCTGAGGAGCGGCCTCTTGGCCGCGTCTCGAAGGATGCGGTTACTTCCGGGCCTTATGGTTCGAGACGGCGCAAGTGCGCCTCCTCACCATGAGGGGTTGGGCCGGCGTTTTAAGCGCCGTATGTTACCCTGTCACTTCATTTCCGACAGCCGCGCCGCATAGCGGGCCATCAGATCGACCTCGATATTGGCCTCGCTGCCTGCAGCCCATCCGCTGAGCGTCGTGACACTGAGCGTATGCGGAATGATCAGCACCGAAAATGTGACATCGTCGACCGTATTCACCGTCAATGACACGCCATCCAGCGTCACCGAGCCCTTGGCGGCAATGAAGCGGGCGAGCTCGCGGGCGGTACGCAGCTCGAACCGCGCCATGTCGGGCAGATCATCGCGCCTGACGATGGTCGCAACGCCGTCGGCATGCCCCGCGACGATATGGCCGCCAAGCTCGTCGCCGATCTTGAGCGCCCGCTCGAGATTGAGCCTAGTGCCCTTGATCCAGTGTTTGGCCGTCGTCATGCCGAGCGTTTCGGCGGCGGCATCGACATCGAACCAGGTCTTGCCGCCCTCGACGCCGGAAGCCACGACCGTCAAGCAGACGCCGTTGCAGGCGATCGAGGCGCCGTCGGCAATCGTCGCCCGGTCGTAGCGGCAGGCGATCCGCATGCGGTGCAACTGCCCCTGCGCCGTTGGCGTGAAGCCAATGATCTCGCCGATATCGGTGACAATTCCGGTAAACATTACGCGCGCTCGTACACGGTCAGAGTATCCTTATCCAGGCTTTCGCTAGCACGTGCCTTGAATGTGGGCGAGCCGGTGATTGACGAGAGCGGCAATGCGTCCAGCGCGGGAATGCCGTCGGCGCCGATGGCTTCCGCCCCGCGCAGCAGCCATATTTCATCGACGAGGCCGCTCGCGACGAAGGACGAGGCAACCCGCGAGCCACCCTCTACCATCAGCCTGGTGATGCCCTTGTCCGACAGCGCGCGCAGCACGGCCGCCGGATCGAGCCCCGGCGGCTTGGCGGTCGCCGCAACACGCAGCACCTGCGCGCCGGCCGCCCCGAGCTTCATGGCCGCCGGTGCCTCGGCAAAGTCCGACGTCATCACCCAGAGTGGCGTCTTACGCGCGGAATGAACCAGCCTGCTCGCGCCCGGCAGGCGCAGGGCCCGGTCCAGCACCACCCGCACCGGCGAGCGCGCTTCCATTCCCGGCAGGCGGCAGGTCAGCAGCGGATCGTCCGCCAGCACGGTGCCGATGCCGACCAGGATGGCGTCGCATTGCGCGCGCAACAAGTGCACCCGCGTTCGCGCCGCCTCGCCCGTGATCGCGACCGGCTTGCCACCTTTGGCGGCGATCTTGTCGTCGGCCGACACCGCCAGCTTGAGGATCACATGTGGGCGCTTGTCGCGGATCCGGCGGAAATGGCCGGCGTGATCGCGCGCAGCTTGCTCAGCGCCAAGGCCGACATCGACTGCGATTCCGGCCGCGCGGAGTTTGGCATGCCCCTGCCCGGCGACCTCCGGATTGGGGTCCTCGATCGCCGACACCACGCGCGCGATGCCTGACGCGATCACGGCATCGACGCAGGGCGGCGACTTGCCGAAATGCGAGCATGGCTCAAGCGTCACATAGAGCGTGGCGCCGCGCGCGGCTTCACCCGCCCGCTTCAGCGCCTCGGGCTCGGCATGGGGACGTCCGCCCGGTTGGGTCCAGCCGCGGCCGACGATGACGCCGTCCTTCACCACGACCGCGCCGACGGCGGGATTCGGCCAGGTGCGCCCCAACCCGCGCCGGCCGAGCGCGAGCGCGAGCTGCATGAAGCGCTGGTCGGCCGCCCGCGCCGCTTCCTTGGCGTCCTTGAGTTTCTGCCCGTACTGGTCTTCCAGGATGCGGAAGATCATTTGCGCAACGTGGCGATCCGCGCTTCGTCCTCGCCCGAGAGCTCGCCGATCAGGGTCTCGAAGTCCTTGGCTTCGCGGAAGTTGCGGTAGACCGAGGCGAAGCGCACATAGGCGACGTCGTCGAGCTGGCGCAGATGCTCCATCACGATCTCGCCGATCGCCTCCGAGGAGACTTCGGCCTCGCCGCCGCTTTCGAGCTCGCGCACGATGGCCGAGACCATCTTCTCGACTCGCTCAGGGTCGACCGGCCGCTTGCGCAAGGAGATCTGCACCGAGCGGACCAACTTGTCGCGGTCGAACGGCACGCGGCGGCCGTTACGCTTGATCACCGTCAATTCGCGCAGCTGCACCCGCTCGAAGGTAGTGAAGCGGAAGTTGCAGGCGATGCACACGCGCCGCCGCCGGATCACGGCCGAATCCTCGGTCGGCCGCGAATCCTTCACCTGCGTATCGAGACTGTTGCAGCTCGGACAGCGCATCCACTCGCGTCCTTTACTGGTAGATCGGGAAGCGGTCGGTCAGCGCCTTCACGCGTTCCTTGATCGCGGCTTCCACCAGCGGTGCCTTGCCGTCTTCCGACTGTGCCAGCGCGTTGAGCACCTCGGCGATCATGCCGCCGACCTGCTTGAATTCGGCAACGCCGAAGCCGCGCGTGGTCGCCGCCGGCGTGCCGAGACGCAGGCCCGAGGTGACGAACGGCTTTTCGGGATCGAACGGGATGCCGTTCTTGTTGCAGGTGATGCCGGCGCGTACCAACGCCTTCTCCGAGACGTTGCCCTTCAACCCCTTCGGCCGAAGGTCGACCAGCATCAAATGGTTGTCGGTGCCGCCGGAGACGATGTCGAGGCCGTGGCCGCGCAACGTTTCCGCCAGCGCCTTGGCGTTCTCGACGACGTTCTTGGCGTAGACCTTGAAGTCCGGCCGCAGCGCCTCGCCGAACGCCACCGCCTTGGCGGCAATGACGTGCATCAGCGGACCGCCCTGCAGGCCAGGGAAGATCGCCGAATTCAGCTTCTTGGCGAGCGCTTCGTCATTGGTGAGGATCAGGCCGCCACGCGGGCCGCGCAGCGATTTATGCGTCGTGGTCGTCGTGACGTGAGCGTGCGGCACCGGCGAGGCATGAACGCCGCCGGCGACGAGACCGGCGAAATGCGCCATGTCGACCAACAGATAGGCGCCTACGCTGTCGGCGATCTCGCGGAAGCGCTTGAAGTCCCAGGCGCGCGAATAGGCCGAGCCGCCAGCGATGATCAGCTTGGGCTTCACCTGCTCGGCCTGCTTGGCGACCTCGTCCATATCGATGATCTGGTCCTCGCGCCGTACCGTGTAGTGCGAGGCCTTGAACCACTTGCCGGACATGTTGACCGGTGAGCCGTGGGTGAGATGGCCGCCGGCGGCAAGGTCGAGGCCCATGAAGGTGTCGCCGGGCTGCAGCAGCGCCAGAAACGCCGCCTGGTTCATCTGGCTGCCGGAGTTCGGCTGCACGTTGGCGAACCCTGCCCCGAACAGCTTCTTGGCGCGCTCGATCGCCAGCGTCTCGGCGACGTCGACCCATTCGCAGCCGCCATAGTAGCGGGCGCCCGGATAGCCCTCCGCATATTTGTTGGTCATTACCGAACCCTGCGCTTCCAGCACGGCCCGGCTGACGATGTTTTCCGACGCAATCAGCTCGATCTCATGCCGCTGGCGGCCGAGCTCGCCCTTGATCGCGGCGGCGATTTCCGGGTCGGCCTCGGCCAGCGTGGCCGTAAAGAACGAGTCGGGTGCAGAGGCGGTCTTGGCGCTGGAGGTCATTGGGCGAAATATCTCCACCGCCGCAGGCCCTTAGGGGCGAAGCGGGCGGGTCTGGTGTGGCGGTCGAAAGAAGCCTGCGAGATACCACATCCGGGCCGGAATGGCCAAGGGTTTGCGGTATCCGGCTGATATTTATGCAACATATGGTGGGGTGGAAGCCCCCTCCCATCGTCGCCCCGGCCTTGAGCCGAGGCCCAGAGCCACCGGCGGCGGGACGTCTGCCAAGGTGCCCCTTTCCGCCGCCGCGGCGTATGGGCCCCGGCGTTCGCCGGGACGACATCGGGGAAATTACGCAAAGCGATACGGCCCGCCCTTGGCGATCGAGCGCTGGAACGCCGGCCGGGCGTGCATGCGTTCCAGCCAGGTGGCAAGGTTCGGGTAAGGTTCCAGCTTGCCAAACACCTTGGCCATCTCGCCGACAAAGCTCATCTGGATGTCGGCCCCTGATAGCGACGGCCCGACGAAGAAGTCGCGGCCCTTCAGCGCGGCGTCGACATAGCCGAGATGGTTGGCCAGTTCGCTGTCGATGCGCGGATGCAGCGGTGCGCCCGCCTCCTTCAACCGCCCGACATAGAGATTGAGCATCAGCGGCAGCATCGCCGAACCCTCCGAATAATGCAACCACTCGTTGTAGGCCTCGTAGTCGGCGCTCCCCGCCTCCGGCATCATCGCGGGTCCATCTTTTCCTTGGCCGTAGCGGCGGATGATGTAGTCGACGATCGCCCCGGACTCCGCGATCGTCCTGTCGCCGTCGGTGATAACAGGTGACTTGCCGAGCGGATGCACCGCCTTCAATTCCGGCGGCGCCAGCCGAGTCTCGGCGTTGCGCTGGTAGCGCTTCATCTCATAGGGCGTGCCGAGCTCCTCCAGCAGCCAGAGAATTCGCTGCGAACGGGAGTCGTTGAGGTGATGAAGCGTGAGCATGAGGTTTCCTCGGGTTGTTGTTGGAGCATAAACGGCTCCCGTGAGACTGTCATTGCGCGCGTAGCGAAGCAATCCATCGTGCTGCGCGATGGATGCGGAGCCTGTCATCCGGCGGCGCTTCGCGCCGACCGGGTGGCTCGCAATGACGCTGAGGTAGCGCCCCAACACGCGATCGTCATCCCCGCGAAGGCGGGGATCCAGTACGCCGCGGCTTATCGGTTCAATCATTGGCGTCTCTGGAATACTGGGTCCCCCGCCTTCGCGGAGGACGACGACTGAGTGTGAGGCGGCGTTCCCGCGACACGAATTGCCCGAGGTTTGCATCTTATTTGCCCCCATCGAAATGAGGGCGCAGGGAAGACCGGGTGCGCGCCGCACCCGCGGTCTCGTGTGCTGTTGCGTATAGCAAGCGGTGCACACGAGCATACAGGTTCGGCGGGAGCATCCCGGCCTTCCCTGCGCAATGGCTTTACGGCTTACTTCGTGCTCTCCCCGGAGAACGGCTCTTTTGCCTCCGTCGCCCGCAAGCAGCTTTCGCTTCCAACGGACTTAACGCCAGCACCACGGCGCCAGAACCACACGACTTCACCGTACGCGTCAGCCACACTCGTCAGTTACGGCCTCGGCGTCCATCGCATCTCCCCGCGCGTCAGTGACGATGGCCAACGCCCCTCATCTCGCGGTGAGACGGGCGCAGTTATGCCGCCGATTTGGGTCAGAATGGAAGCACAATATTTCTGATTCCCAGAAATTCTCGACTTGACATCACTTCTGAAAATCAGAAGTGATTTGCCCGTCGGGTTGATTTGTCGCAAGCCACCATCCGCAATCGCGCTTTGCACGCGAAATCAGCTGGCACTCGCATAGGCAACCGGGTGTGTCTCAATTGCCGCTTGGTGTGACATGGTTACCCGCACGGACAGTGCCCGCTCACATCAAGCGGACCTGCAATTCTGACATGAACCCTGACGCTCATTTATTTGACCCGGCGTTGAACCGCCGTGCGATGCCGCTGACGTACATCAAGGGCTGGGGGACGGAGGTTTCCCAATGACGAAGCATCGAACGATCATCAGTTTCGTAGCCGTCGCTTTGCTGGCCGTCGCCGTAACGGCTGTCACCTCGCGGCCGCTGCCATCGAAGCACCATCCGAACGCACCTGCCGGCACAATTTCGGTCAGCGAATTGGCCGGTGACGTGAACAGGCTTGCAACCGACGAGTATGACGATCAGTCGCTGGTCTATTCGGCGAAGCGAAACTAAGCGCGCGGCTGCGCTCGCCGCCTTAAACGGCCATCGTTGAAATCGGCTCTACGTGATCCAGTTCACAGCGCAATGTCCTGGGCGGGTTCATAAACCCCTGGGGCTGACAGATGGATTTCCCGACATGGAAAGCTCATTGCCACAGCAGAAGCATCGAGCCAGTACGCGACGCTGGCTGATAACGTCCTTCCTGATTTACGGCATGATGGTCTTCGGGCTTCTGGGATACTTTGCAATTTATTCTGACGACGTCATCCACGAGGCAGCTGTCGACAAGACGGGTGCCGTGGCGGCCGCCAAGCCTGGCAGATACGAAGCCGTCATCGCCAACTGGAACCGCTACCGCGGTAAGGTCGCGAGAGCCGACGCGCGGTAGTGTTAAGCTGGCTCAATCGAGCAGCAGCCGGCCGACGGGGGCGGCGCGATCGCTGCCGCCCTTGACGATGACGATCTCACCGCTCGCCGGCGAGACGCCGGTCAGCGCGAAAATGTTCGCGCCGTGCGTGACGACGAGCAGGTTTCCGCGCGCCTTCCATCCGGCGATGAGCGCACGGGCGCCCGCTGTCAGCGCTTCCCTTTGATCGCGTAGCACGACGACGTTGCCGAATGTCGGCTCGGTCTCGACCGTCCCGAGATCGAGCAATTTGGCCGTGTCCACGCATCGGCACCACGGCGAGCTGACGATCTTTTCGAACGCAACCCCCTCCTGCTTGAGCTGCGATCCGATCTTCTCCGCATCCGCCCTTCCCTTCGGGCTGAGGTTGCGCTGGGTGGCGCAGTTCTCGACGCGGAAGCCGGGTGGATCGCCGACGCCACCCGGCGCGTCGGCATGACGCATCAGCGCAACATGAGCGCCTGCGCGCAGCGCGCTCCAGGCATCGGCCGCCTGATCGGCGGCGGCGGTCCCTGCCGTGCCAAACAGGAGCAATGCAACGATCGCAACATGCATGAGGCCCATGGCGGCGGCCCTCGTCAGAAATAGCCGATCAGGCGCCCCGCGCAGACGGCACAGAGCCACAGCAGGATCGAGATCAGCGCTGTCGCCTTCGCAGCGCCGCGGCTGAGCGCCCTTCCGCTACAAGCCCGTATACCCCGCCTTCACCGGATCGTTGCTGCCGTCGAGCTGGCGCAAATACGTCAGCCCGCACACCGTGAGGCGGTGCGGATCCTTCTCGCCGGCCTCGACCAGCGTGGTGAGATAGGCGGTGACCTTGGCGCGCGCCTCATCGCTCGCCGCCTTGCTGCAGTTCAGCAGCAGGTCATAGGTCTGCATGATCCGGTCGATCGCGGCTTCCATGGAAATTTCTCCTGATGCAGGGGTAATGCGGATGATACGGTCAGGCCGCTACGCGCGCTTCGAATTCGGCGATCGCCTTGTTGGCTAGCTTGAGCCTGTTGTATTCGCCGTGCTGAAACATCCTGATGATGATCCTGAGCAACCGCTCGTCCGTGACCATGCTGTGGGTGATGGCGCCGGTCTTGCGCAGGTAGTTTGAGGCTATCGCGTAGGCATCGCCCACCACCTCAAAATTCATCACCTGGATCCCGCGTTCGACGAGCATGCCCCTCACCCGTTTTATGGCCGGGCCGACAATGCGCAACGGTGCTGGATGGTTCCACTTTTTTGGAACCCGGGTACTGGGATAACGGTGGGTGCATTCGCTGATTTTACTTGGAAATTCCCCGCCTTTGGAAATTTCCATGAAAATAACCCGGAATTTATCTGGCAATCGGCAGTTCGGTCTCGGGATCGAAGAAATGCAACCGGCCGGTCTGCGCCGAAAGGCGGACCTGATCGCCGCGGGCGACGGCACTTTCTGCCGGCACGCGGGCGGCGGTGATGCTGGCGCCACCCACCCTCGTCTCCAGCAGGATCTCGGAGCCGAGCTGCTCGACGACCTCGACGCGGGCGTCGAAACCAAGGCCCGGCGCCCCGTTGCCGAGCAGGAGATGCTCCGGCCGTAGCCCCATGATCACCCGGCGGCCACTATAGGGCGCGAGCAGGGACGCATCCGCAAGCCCGACCGTCAGCCGCAGGCCCTCCGCCTCGATCGACGTCACACCAGCCGCGCTACGGACGGTGATCTCGATGAAGTTCATCGCGGGCGCGCCGATGAAGCCGGCGACGAACTTGTTGGCCGGCTTGCCATAGACCTCGAGCGGCGTGCCGATCTGCTGCACCCTGCCGTCGCGCATGATGACGACGCGGTCCCCCAGCGTCATAGCCTCGACCTGGTCGTGGGTGACGAAAACAGAGGTGGTCGGAATCTCCGCATGCAGCCGCTTGATCTCGATGCGCATCTGCGCGCGCAGCTTGGCGTCGAGGTTCGACAGCGGCTCGTCAAACAAGAATACCTGCGGGTTGCGCACGATGCAGCGGCCGAGCGCGACGCGCTGCTGCTGGCCGCCGGAGAGCTGTTTCGGCTTGCGCTCGAGCAGATCATGCAGCCCGAGCATGCCGGCGGCGCGGTCGATCGCCGCCTTGATCTCTGCTTCCGCAGTCTTCTTGTTGCGCAGGCCGAACGCCAGATTGTCATAGACGCTCATGTGCTGGTAGAGCGCATAGTTCTGGAACACCATGGCGACGTCGCGGTCGCGCGGCGGCAGGTGGTTGACCAACCGGTCGCCGATCCGGATATCGCCGCTGGTGACGTCCTCGAGCCCTGCGATCATGCGCAGCGTCGTTGACTTGCCGCAGCCGGACGGGCCGACCAGGGCCACGAACTCCTTGTCTGATATCTCGAGGTCGACGTCCTTCACGGCGTGGAACAGCGAGCCATAATGCTTGTTGAGCTTGCTCAGTGAAATTGCTGCCATTGCCCCGCCGTAGCCAACCTGATGCCTATTCAAAACAAGCCCGCCGCAAGTCACGCAGCGGGCTTCGCTCATTCACTGCTGTGCCGCCTTGCTGACCAGCGGCGCATTCTCGGCGAGCACTTTTGCGATGTCCTCGCGCTTGCCGGTGACCGCCTTGGTGACGGCGTCGTTGAACGCCTTGTGCACGGCGGGCCATTGCGGGAAGTAATAGGCGCCGCGCACCTTGTCCGGAGAGTCGAGTACCGCTTCCTTGAGCAGCTTCATGAAGGGATCCTGCTCGGCGATCTTCGGCCAGAATGTCGTATTGGGCGGCGGCGCGCCGGTCGACTTGAACAGCTTGGTCTGGCCTTCCTCGTCCAGCATCATCGCATTCAGCATCTGCTTGGCGAGCTTCTTGCGCTCTTCCGGTATCGATTTCGGGATGGCCCAGCCCCAGATGTCGTCCCAGCCAAACGGCTTCTTCCGGTCGGGGCCGAGCGGGAAGCGCGCGGCGGCAATCTTGCCTGCGACCTTCGACTTGTTGGGATCGTTGAAGGTGCCCCACCACAACGTATCGGCCACCGTGAATGCGGCGTCGCCAGCCATGAAGATGGCGTTGGCTTCGTTGCGGTCATAGGCCGGCATGCCGCGCGGCACGATCTTGTGGGTGTTGATCGCGTCCCACCAGTACTCAACCGTCTTCTGCATGCAGGGATCGGTCAGGCTCGACTTCCAGCCGGCTTCGGCGAGCTTCTTGTTGTCGCGCTCATAGGCCGGCAGCAGGACGTCGCAATTATTGGCCCACATCGACCAGAACCAGGAGAACCAGGAGTGGTTCATCGACATGCCGCCGACATAGCCGAACTTGACCTTGCCGTCGGCCTGAAGCTTCTTGCTCACGGTGACGAGCTCTTCGAGCGTCTTCGGCACCTCCTCCGGCTTGACGAGATCGGAGCGGTAGAAGAACACGCTGAAGGTCTGGCCCATCGGCACGACGGTATTTTGTCCTTGCGCATTGGCGAACACGATGGGCGACATGCTCCATTTGGAGCCAAACTTGTTGGCCTCGACGTCGTCCATCGGTTCCAGCAGATGCGCCCAGGTCTGGCCCCAATCGTCATTGTGCCAGATGACGTCGTACTGGTCGGCGTTCGAGGTTAGCGAGGCCGTCATCTTCTCGACGTAGACGCCGTAGGAGTTCGGCACCTTGACGATCTTGACGCCGTTCTTGGCGCCCCAGGCCTCGAACATCGCGATCGAAGCGTCCTGGATCGGGCTCGGCTGATAGCCGATCCGCAGCTCTTTCACCTGTGCGGCGGCACTGCCTGTTACGGCCACCAGGGCCGCGGCCGCCGCCATCAACCATCTTGCCAGTCCCTGCATCGCCTCTCCTCCTGTTTTTGTCGTTGTTTCGTTGCCTAGGCTTGGTCTTTCCTTCCGTCAGATCCTCAGTCCCCTGATCACGTATTTCTGGCCGAACAGCGCGATCAGGAAGGCCGGCACCAGCGCCAGCACGGCGGTCGCCGCCATCAGATTCCAGCGCAGCCCCATCTCGGTGACGAACTGCGCCATCACCACCGTGATGACAGGCACGCGGTTACCGGTCAGGATCAGCGCAAACAGGAACTCGTTCCAGGTGAACAGCCAGCACAGCACGGCGAGCGCCGATATCGCCGGAAGCGCCGAGGGCACCGCGACGCGGATGAAGGCGCCCCACCGGGTGCAGCCGTCGATCATGGCGGCATATTCCATCGAGGGATCGATGCCGTCGAAAAAGCCTTTCATCAGCCAGGAGAAGAAGCAGATGTGCACGGCCACGTGCGGCAGCAGCAGCCCGGTATAGGTGTCGTAGAGGCCCCAGCTTTGCGTCACGAAATAGAGCGGCAGCACCCAGGAGATGTAGGGCACGCAGCGGAACACGTAGATGGTCCCGAACCAGAGCCGCGAGGCCGGCCCGGTGAAGCGCGACAGCATGTAGCCGCTCGATACGGTGACGAGCAGCGAGAACCCGGTGGCAAGCGTCGCGATCAGCGCGCTGTTGAGGAAGGCTGCAACGATCCGCTCGTCGCTCAGCACTTCGGCAAAACTGCCGAGCGTGAACTCGGTGCCGCGGTGGACGTAATAGACGCCGGATTCCGGCCGCAGCGAGGTCAGGATCAGCCACAGTACCGGAAAGGCGAACGCGAAGCAGATGAAGGCAACTGCGAGCGCGAACAGCGTCTTGTGTCCCATTGCGGGCAGCCATGGCAGGAATTGTGGGCGGGTCACCATGGCCATCGGGTCAAGCCTTTGCGATGCGGTCGACGAGACGATAGAGCGCGATGCCGATCACGAGGATGATCAGCCCGCCGATGATCGCCGCTGCCGAGCCGCGGCCGAGATCGAGGTTGAGGAAGGCGTGGACATAGGCATAGAGGCTGAACAATTCGGTCGAGCGGCCCGGTCCGCCGCCCGTCAAGGTCCACACGATGTCGAAGGTGCGGAACGCGTCGATGGCGCGGATCACGACGCAGACCACGATCACCGGGCGCAACATTGGCAGCGTCAAATAGCGGAACACGCGCCAGGTCGAGGTGCCGTCGATGGCGGCGGCCTCGAACGGCTCCTTCGGCAGGCTCTGCAGGCCGGCGAGAAGCAGCAGCGTGAACCACGGCGTCCACAGCCAGATGTCCGTCAAAAGGATGACGCCGAACGCGCTCCAGCGCTGCACCAGCCAGGGCTGGCCCTCGAGGCCGATCGCCTCGAGCACCACATTCACGATGCCGAACTGGTCGTTGAAGATCCAGCGGATCATGATCGCGGCGATCACGGGGGCCACCATCAGCGGCACCAGCAGGATCGTCTGCACCAGCTTCTGCCCGCGAAACGGACGGTTGAGCAGCAGCGCCAGCGCGAGCCCAACGACCAGCGCGCCGGCGACGCTGAGGATCATGAACAGGAAGGTATTCGGCAGCACGACGTAAAGAAACGCGGGATCCGTTATCACGGCCGCGTAATGGTCGAAGCCGATCCAGGTCTTCTTGGGATTATAGAGCGCCCAGTCGCGAAAGCTGGCATTGGCGCCGATCACGATCGGCACGACCTGAAACAACAGCAGCAGCAGCGCAGCCGGCGCGATCAGAAGCAGCACGAAGCGCTGTTGCTCGCCGAACATGGGACGCCGTGATGCCGACAAGCCCGTTTTCCCCATTTGGGCATCAAGCCGTCACGACTCTTGCGGCCGCTACGCGCGTGACGCCTTTATTTTCGGGGATTATGGGCGGGCCGTCGAAGGCTCGTCAATCCGGATTTGCGAAACGGGCCAGCGCCGATGCCCCATGCACGCCGCTTTCGCGGGCAAAAAGCAAAACGCACCGGTGCCGGAAGACCGGCGCCGATGCGCTTTGAGCAAGGCTTACTGCCTTGCCAGTTCATTTGTCCGCTTGTCGGCTGCCGGTCTTGTCGATACGGCCGGCTTGGCCCTCAGGCGGACTGAAGTCTTCTCCTGAAACGTTTGATGGCGCGCCCCCACGCGCCACAACGCTTTTCTCAGAGCCGATACAGGATCTGGTCGGTCCAGAACCGCTCGAGGCGGTGCAGCGACTTGTTCAGCGTCGCGAACTCCTCGTTCGAGATGCCGCCGACCTGCTCGACCGTTTTGACGTGCTTCTGGTAGAGCGCGTCGACGATCTTGCGGATCTCCTGGCCCTGCGGGGTCAGGCGAATGCGGACCGAACGGCGATCAACGCGCGAGCGCTGATGATCGAGGAAGCCGAGCTCGACAAGCTTCTTCAGGTTATAGGAGACGTTGGAGCCGAGATAGTAACCGCGCGTGCGCAGTTCGCCCGCGGTCAGCTCCTTGTCGCCGATATTATAGAGCAGCAAGGCCTGCACCGAATTGATGTCCGCGCGACCGCGGCGATCGAATTCGTCCTTGATGACATCGAGCAGCCGGCGATGCAGACGCTCCACGAGCGTCAACGCTTCGAGATAGAGCGGCTGCACGGCAGTTTGACCGGCAGAACGTTCAGCGGTTTCCACCGCCGTTGCAACGGCTTTGATCATGACACTTCCCCTGTCGTCGTTTTTCGACTTATTTCGACGAAACTTCTGTCCCGCCTGATAGGTTCAACTTAAGGGGGCGGATTGAACATCCGCTTAAATAAGACAATAAAGAGATCATGAATTTAACAGAGTGAATTGTGGATTAAGCCCGGCGGATCAAGGCCTTTTGCAATGTTTCATTGACGCTGGAAGCGCGATGTTCACGCTTCGTCTGCAAGGGTTGTCGCATTCGGAAACAGGTGCGGCCGGAATGGCAACTCTCGCGTAATAAGTGTGGTGGAACCTTTACGGCCCTTAACCGTGAGCGAAATGTTAACGGGCGAAATCTTGGAAAATTGTAAGGGATGACGTCGCGATTTCTGCACGCGGACGGATTATGGCGGAAAACTGACACGTTGGGCGGCGCTGCTGCTCCCTCGCCCCGCTCTTCGCGGTGCAGGTTGAAGCAAGCCTCCTACGGCGGGCGTTCGCGCGCGGCCATCCAGGCGAGCGCGAGATAGGCACCGAGCATCACGGCTTCCAGCGCGACGATCGTCAGGCTGCCGCCATAGATCCCCGGAAACATCAGCTCGATCACCGCCATCGACACCACGGTGGTGAGCCACACCACCGCGCCCCAGGGCGTGGCGAGCCAGAGCCCGACGGCGGCGACGAGTTCGATGACAGCGAAATAGACCGTCGCGGTCTGCCAGGCCATCGACTGGTTCTCGAACGCCTCCTCCTCGCCGCCGATGAAACCGGTGACCTGCGCCCAGTGATACAGGCCCTTCATGATCGAGATGACGGCCATGATGCGCAGGAACGTGACGAGGCGCCGGGTCCACACATTCTCGTCGGACTCGATCCGCTCCGACGACATGCCCGCCATGGACATCGCGCCGTCCCGGTCCCTGGCCTTGTCCCGCGCAGCATCGCGCGCCGACATGTCAGACATGGCACTTGTCCTGGCGGATATCCTGGCCGCCGATCTCGGCATGGCGGCGCAACGGGTGCTGGAATGGCCTCATGGCCTCATCTCTTGGCCTGCCGGGGCGGCAAAATCAATTGCCGATGAGATCGAACGGGTCGCGGTGACGGGGCCGGCGCAAGGTGCTAGAATTGGAACAAAGCTTTACCCGCGCCTTCAGGAGTACCCATCACATGGCGATCAAATTCGGGCGTCCGATCGAGATGCGTGACGCGCCGCGGCGGCAGACCGCCCTCGCCTCCAACCCGCTCGACCTGACGATCCGCCCCCGCCGCAACCGCAAGGCGGAATGGGCGCGGCGGCTGGTCCGGGAAAACGTGCTGACCACCGACGACCTGATCTGGCCGCTGTTCGTGGTCGACGGCCACAACACTCGCACGCCGGTCCCCTCGATGCCCGGCGTCGACCGCCTCACCGTCGATCAGGCAGTGCGCGACGCCGAACGCGCGGCCAAGCTGAACATCCCCTGCATCGCACTGTTCCCCTATACCGAGCCATCGCTGCGCGATGAACACGGCTCCGAAGCGCTCAACCCTAAAAACCTGGTCTGCCAATCGGTGCGCGCGATCAAGGACGAATTCCCCAACCTCGGCGTGCTCTGCGACGTCGCATTGGATCCCTTCACCAGCCACGGCCATGACGGGCTGATCGCGGACGGCAAGATCCTCAACGACGAGACGGTGGCGGTGCTGGTGGAGCAGGCGCTGGTGCAGGCAGAGGCCGGCTGCGATATCATCGCACCCTCGGACATGATGGACGGCCGGGTCGGCGCGATCCGCGAGGCGCTGGACGACAATGGTTTTGTCGACGTTCAGATCATGGCCTATGCGGCGAAGTACGCCTCCGCCTTCTATGGCCCGTTCCGCGACGCGATCGGCTCGGCCAAGACGCTGACCGGCGACAAGCGCACCTACCAGATGGACAGCGCCAATTCCGACGAGGCCCTGCGCGAGGTCGAGCTCGACATCGCCGAAGGCGCCGACATGGTGATGGTGAAGCCCGGCATGCCCTATCTCGACATCGTGCGGCGGGTGAAGGACACGTTCTCGATGCCGACCTTCGTGTACCAGGTCTCCGGCGAGTACGCGATGATCGCCGGCGCCGCGAATAGCGGCTGGATCGACGGCGACCGCGCGATGATGGAAAGCCTCGTTGGCTTCAAGCGCGCCGGCGCGGATGGGATCTTGACGTATTTTGCGCCGCAGGCGGCGGAGCGGTTGAAGGCCGGAGGGTAAGTCTTCCCTGTCGTCCCTGCGAACGCAGGGACCCATACGCCGCGGCTTATCAATAGACGATGGGGCCAGTTGCCTTTGCTACAATGTGCAGCGGTGGTTATGGGTCCCTGCGTTCGCAGGGACGACGGAAACGTTGTGATCCGTTCCGCTCGCACTCGAATATTGCGCGCTGTTAATGGTCGCAGGGCCTTGGCGCGAACCCTGCCGGTTCCCATGTGATCCCTGCATTCATTCGGCCTGGAGGACGGATCATGTCTTATAGCAACACTGGCGGCGCCTGGCGGAACGACGGCGGGGTGCCGCCGCATGCGTTCGATCCGGATCTGCAGCCGGAGCTGTTTCGCGGCGTGCTGACGCGGCGGGTTTTTGCCTTCCTGATCGACATCGTCGTGCTCTCGGTGCCCGTGATCCTCGGCTACATCTTCATCTTCCTGTTCGGCATCATCACGCTCACCCTCGGCTGGATGCTGTTCTGGCTGGCATGGCCGGCCACCATCGTCTGGGCGATCGTCTATTACGGCGCCTCGATCGGCGGCCCGCATTCGGCCACCATGGGCATGCGTGCCATGGACCTGGAGCTGCGGACCTGGTACGGCGCGCCGGGCTATTTCGTGCTCGGCGCCTGCCATGCCGTGCTGTACTGGGTCTCGATCTCCTTCCTGACGCCGCTGGTACTCTTGATCGGCCTGTTCAACGGCCGCCGCCGGCTGTTGCACGACATGATCCTGGGAACCGTGATCGTTAACAGCTCGGTCCGTACTCAGGTAGCGCCCGCCCCGCGCAGCAGCTATTGAGCGAGCAGCAAACCGATTGACCGCCCGCCTTCGGAGCGCAATGCTAGAGCCGATCCGTCCCCGAATTGAAATGAACCGGGGCCGGGCCGGCGTTTTTGATTCGTTGACGCGCTTTCTTAACGGGAACCGGTGTCTACTGGGCTCGAAAGCGCTATGGTTGACTTGTTTCGGAGGCGTGACGACCCGACGTGACCCAGCACTCGCGTGATACCCCGCAATTCTACCTGACGGCGCCCTCGCCCTGCCCCTACCTGCCGGGCCGGCACGAGCGCAAGGTGTTCACGCATCTGGTCGGCGACAAGGCCGGCGACCTCAACGACCTCCTGACCCATGGCGGTTTCCGCCGCAGCCAGTCGATCGCCTACCGTCCGGCCTGCGACCAGTGCCGCGCCTGCGTTTCGGTGCGCGTCATCGCCAATGAATTCCGCCCCTCGCGCAACTTCAAGAAGGTTCTGGCCCGCAACGCCGACATCATCGGCGAGCAGCGCAGCGCGGTGCCGACATCCGAGCAATATTCGGTGTTCCGCGCCTATCTCGACAAGCGGCACCGCCACGGCGGCATGGCCGACATGACCGTGCTCGACTACGCCATGATGGTGGAAGACAGCCATGTCGAGACCCGCATCATTGAATACCGCAAGCGCGGCGTCGATACCGGCATCACCGGGCGTGGCGAGGAGCTGATCGCGGTGGCGCTCACCGACGTGCTCAGCGACGGGCTGTCGATGGTGTACTCGTTCTTCGAGCCGTCGCAGGCGAGCCGCTCGCTCGGCACCTTCATGATCCTCGACCACATCACCCGTGCCCGCCGGCTCGGGCTGCCTTACGTCTATCTCGGCTACTGGATCGAGGGCTCCAAGAAGATGGACTACAAGGGCCGCTTCCTCCCGCAGCAGCGGCTGGCGCCGTCCGGCTGGCTGCGCGTGGATGCTACCGGCGAAGCGCTGGCCGAGCCGCAGGATTAGGGAGACCCCCTCATCCGCCTTGAATGCGGGAGTGGCCATCGCAGGCCATCGCATCATCTGCCGCGGCCAGTCCCTTCGGCAAGGGGTGCTTCGGTGCCGTTCAGAACGCCCAGTAAAGCGGAATGACGACCACGGTAACGACGAATGCCCAAGCCGTGACAATGAGGCCGAGCTTCCAAAAATCGCCGAACCGGTATCCTCCTGGCCCATAGACCATCAGGCTTACGCCATTGGCGAAAGGCGTCAGGAAGGATGCGCTCGCCCCCATGGCGACACCCAGCATCATGGGAAGCGCAGAAACGCCCAATTCAGAAGCGGTGGCCAAGCCGATCGGCATCATGACCAGCGCTGACGAAGTGTTGGAAATGAATTGAGTCATGACTGCCGATACCAGAAAGATTCCCGCCAGCACGGCAAGCGGGCCGGCAAAGCCCAGCGCACCAACGACATAGTCTCCGATCAGGGCGGCTGCGCCGGTTTTGGTCATCGCGGTCGCGGGCGGTATCATCGCCCCGATCAGGATGCATGTATTCCAGTCGATGCCTCGATAAAACTGCGGAAGCGTCAATACCCGGGTAATAACCATGAGGGCCGCGCAAAGCACCGCGGCGATCGGCGGGGGAACAATTTCGAAGGCAAGCAGGATGAAGAGCAGCAGCAGGATGGCAATCGCCGCGGGCGCGCCTTGGCCCAGAGCCACAGCCTGCTTCTGCACGACTTCGGGGGAATCGACGACCAATACCTTTGGATCGGAAAGGTACTTGTCCAGGGCTTTCCACGTTCCCTGCAGCAGAAGGTGATCGCCGGCGCGCAATGCAACGGGCTCCCGGCGCATTTCGATGCCGCCTCGTTGTAACGCCAGGATCATGAGATCGCCGTCCTCCGTCGTCATCCCGGGGAACACTGATTGTCCGATCATCTTGGAGCGCAACGGGATAACGACTTCCGCCAGCCCGGAAGCGCGACTAAGCAGCACGTCGGCAATGGGGTCTGCCTTCTCGTATTCGCGAACGGCGAGGTGCATATCGAGCGCAAACCGCCCGGCCGTCTCGGCATCACCGCGGACGAGCACCAGGTCACCTTCGGCGATCTCTGCACGTTGCAGCGGGGTCGCACGATCGCCCTCCAGCAGAGCGACCAGATGGAGGCCCACATAGTCCTTCAGGTCGACGTCGGCACGCGCCTTGCCGATATAGGGTGATGTCGAGCGAACGCGAAGATGATGCAGCCCGTCTTCGAGACGGTATTGTTCGACGAGGGTTTGTGCGTGGGCGCTGAAATCGGAGGGGATCGACAGACTCCGTCTTTCCGGCAACAACCACCGCCCAAAGAACAGAGTAATGACAATCGTGCCCGCGAGGAGCGGGATACCCAGCACCGACCACTCGAGGAAGCCGATATGCCCCACGCCTGCCTCGTCGGCCTGCGTCGCCGCAATCACGTTGACGGGGGTACCCAGCAAGGTCAGCTTGGAGCCGGTCAGGCATGCGAATGCGAGCGGAATCATGAGGCGAGACGGTGCGACGCCGGTCCTCACCGCGACCACCACGATGATGGGCAACATTGCTGCCACCGCGCCGTTCATGCCGATCATTCCGCTAAAGACAGCAGCCACGATCATGATGGCGACCATGCGCCACGTTTCGTTCCCGCCGGTGTGGCGAATCAGGAGTTGACCGGCCCAAGCGCCCACTCCAGCTGTTTCAAGTCCCGCTCCGATCGCGAGCAACGCCGCAATCAGAATGACCACCGGATCGCCAAAACCGGCGAGGGTTTCCTGCATCGTTAGTATGCCCGTGAAATACAGCGCCAGCGACGCGCAGACTGCGACCACCGCCGCGGGCACGGGGTTCCACGCGAAGAGCACCATGGCCGCGGCGATGATCGCCAGCGTCATGATTATCTGCGTCGTCATGTGACTTGCTCCATCGGACGCGCAGTTCGATTACTGCCAGCGCCTCATGGTCCGGCCGCGATCAATAGCCCAAGGCAGCGCCGTCGCCCCGCGGATCGGCTCCACCCTCGAGGTGCCCCTGATCGCGATTGACGCGGATGGCCTGTGCGTGCCCCAGATTGTCGTTCCAATCGGTGACCATCTGAACCGGCTGGCCTCGCCGTTTCAGTTCCCGGGCGACCTCATCCGAGATGCGGCCTTCAAGCGACAGATTGCGCGACCGCACACCCCACGTGCGGCCCATCAGCCAACGCGGCGCCTCGATCGCCTGCTGCACGTCATAGCCGAAATCAATGATGCGGGTGGCGAGCGCGGCCTGTGATTGCGGCTGCCCTTCGCCGCCCATCGATCCAAACGCGAGGTAGGGCTGGCCGCCCCGCATGAGCAGCGCGGGGATCAGGGTGTGGAACGTCCGTTTGCCCGGCTGCAAATGGTTGGGATGCTTCTCGTCAAGCGCAAAGAAGGCGCCGCGGTTCTGCAGGATGATGCCGGTGTCGCCGCCCATCATCGCGCTGCCGAAGTCGTGATAGATGGACTGGATCAGCGACACGACCATACCGTCGCGGTCGGCGGCGCAGAAATAGCACGTGTCGCCGTCAGGCGCTCGCCGCTCGTGTGGATGGGCGTAAGCGATACCCGCCGGCACCTTGCCGACATCGAGCGCCCGCTCGGAATCGATCAAACGCCGGCGCTCATTGACGTAAGCCGGGCTGATGAGTTGCTGCACCGGAATCTTCACGAAATTCGGATCGGTCAACCACTCCTCTCGATCGGCAAATGCAACCTTAACCGCCTCGGCCATGTGGTGGTAATAGTCGGCCGTTCCGTCCCCCCAAGCGATCACATCGTAACCCTCGATCAGCTTGAGGATCTGCAATGCAGTGAATCCTTGAGTGTTGGGCGGTAGTTCGTATGCATCGTAGCCACGGTAGCTGGCCGTGATGGGCTCGACCCATTCCGCGTGGAAGGCGGCAAAGTCATCGGCCGTCAGCGGTGAGCCGTGGGGCTGCAAGCCCGCACAGATGCGGTCGGCAATCTCCCCTTCATAAAAGCCCTTCCGTGGGCCCCGGCTGGCGATCTGCTGGAGCGAACGGGCAACATCGCCCTGCACCAAACGTTGGCCTTCGCGAGGAACGCGCTTGTTGGGCAGGAAAATCGCTGCGGTCGCCGCGTAGGCGGCCAGTATAGGTTCGTCCTGCGCCAGCCAGTCGGCGAGCGAACGGGTAACGGTCATGCCGTCGCGTGCATACTCAATGGCAGCGTCGAACAGCTTGTCCCAGGGAAGCCGACCAAACCGTTCATGCGCCAAACGCCAGCCGTCGATTGCGCCGGGGACGGTCAGAGCGCTCAGCGCGCCGCGCGCCGGAATCTCGTTGTCCTTGCTCCGTGCGCGATAATAGTCGAGCGTTGCCTTGCGCGCGGCCGGCCCGCTTGCATTTATTCCATGGACCTGGCCGGCTTGCGGCTCTGCGATCAACCAGAAGCCATCGCCCCCCAATCCCGCCATGTGAGGATAGACAACGCAAAGGACGGCGTTCGCCGCGATGGCGGCATCCACGGCGCTACCTCCGTGCTGCAGCATGTTGAGCCCGGCCGCACTGGCAAGATAATGCGGCGTTGAGACCACGCCGTGTGGCGCGTAGGTCGGGGGACGCCCGCTGCGCGGGCCATTGGGATGACTCATCTTCGCCTCCTGATACTCAGCAGCGACCGCCGAAGGCATCAATTTCTCCGGCCGCAAACGTGACGACCGCGGCCCTTGCGGGCGCTACGACGTCCGGTCATCGAACTCCATGCCGACGTCCCTGATCCTGTCGGCGGAGTGATCCATGTAGCGTGTCCAGACGGGCAGCACGCCGCCGGCGACAAGATTGAGGAAGCCGATCCACCAAACCAGATAATTGCCGGCCGCCGTGCCCCAACTCGTGATCGGGAATGCGGCGAGCAGAAGCACCAGCGCGAGAGTCTCGGCCTTCAGCTTTTTGTCCATGGCGCCCTCCGCTATCGCGCCCAAACAACCAGTGCGATCGTTGCCGCGCCCGTCAGGACGGCAACGAGGACCGTCCAGGGCATGGTGATGCGCAGAACCGCACCCTCCTGGCCCTTTACGCCGGCGATGCTTGTGCCGAGCACGATGTTGGCTGGCGCGATTGCATTGCCATAGGCACTGCCGGCCGCTTGCGCGGCAATAATGGTCTCTTTGGACATCCCGTGCAGCTGAGCGACGCTGCTCTGCACAGCACCGAACAGCACGCAGGAAGCGGTGCTGCTGGATGTCATGAAGGCGCCGAGCGCGCCGATAACACTGGCGATGCCGGCGTACACCAGCGGCGGCGACGCCGCGGCAATGCCGTAGGCGAGAGTCAACACCTGGCCGCTATGATCCAGGATACGGCTCGTCACCAGGAACGCGATCACCGGCACCGAAGCAGGCACGGCATCGACGAGTAGTGCGGCCCAGATGCTCTCCGGCTGGTGGCGCGTTGCCCAGGCGCGATAGTAACCGCCGGCGCTATACACAATCCAGACGATCACGGCGGTGATCAGCAACATCATGCCGGGATGCGTAAAGACCGTAATGGGCGCATAGCGCTCGACCGCGGCATTCTGGACGCCAAAGCCGGTCTCAACGGCCGGAAACGGCAGCCCGACCTGAATCTGCCGCATCAATTCGTTGATCGCCGGAATCAGGAGGACGCCAAGGGTCACGGCCGTCAGCACAATATAAGGCAGGAACGACATCGAGAGGCTCATCACCGGCGCCTCCTCTTTTTGTTCGCTCCCCCGTGTTTCCATCATGCCCGGCCGTTCTGGAATCTCCTCGATCGGTATCGGCTCGCCGTATTTCTTCCAGCGCGATAATGGATAAAGCGCGAGAAGCGCGACGGCTCCGGCCAGGAAGGTCGAAAGCTCGGGACTAAAGAGGGCCGTCAAAAGCTGCCCGACGCCGAGAATGGTGCCGAGGATCAGTACCAGCGGCCACGCATGACGCACTGCCGGTCCCTTGCCGTAAAGCCACACGACAAGGAAACCGCCCAGATAGGTCGGTATGAGGATCAGCAGTGCGGACTCATAGGCGGCCCTAACGACGTCTTCGAGATTGGAGACTCGCACCAGTGCCAGCCAGCCGACCCCAAGGGTGCCGAAGAACCTCGCCCAGGCATGTGCGAGAACGCCCATCGCCACGGCATGGATCGGCTTTACACCGACCGTGATGAGCAGCGGCACGACCACGGCAACGGGGGCACCGAAGCCGGCAATGCCTTGCAGGAACGACGCGAACACCCAGGAGAGCGCCAGAATGATGAAGAGGTCATTGCGGCTGAATCTGGCTATGCCTTTTCGCAACGCGTCGTAGGCGCCGGCCTGCTTGGTGATCTGGTAAAGCAACAACGCCGGCCAGATCACATACAGAATGAAGACGGCGTCCCACACGCCCTTCGCGCTTGCAACTGCCAGCGTCTCCCACGGCGTCCGAAAGGCGAGCACCGCCACGATGGCGGCGGTGAACATCGCCATGGGTCCCGCTTCGGGAGCGCGCCAGCGAAGCGGAACAAGAAATACGAGCAGTGCGATAATCGGTAAGACCGCCAATACCCAATGCAGAAGATCAACCGGAACCTGCGTGGTTTGCATCTACTTCGTCCTGCTTGCCCCATCGCGGCTTCGCGGGATCTTCTCTTGTTCGCCATTCACTCAACGCCGGCCTCCACGTTGAGGGTATGCAGGGTAGGCTTCGAACCGTTCGGACGGTGAAACGCGATGCGTGACCGGACGTTTCCGCCTACCTAGGCGAGCAATTTTCTCAGGCATATACACCCGATGGCGCCTCCCTTGCAACTCGTCATCACTACTTTCGATTGTTCTACAAATAAATTACAATCTTGGATAAAATGGCCGCGTTTTCGTGCGTTCACAGCGATGTTCACCCGAAGAACGTCTCGCAGAGCGGCATGGCCGACATGACCGTGCTCGACTACGCCATGATGGTGGAAGACAGCCATGTCGAGACCCGCATCGTCGAATACCGCAAGCGCGGCGTCGACACCGGCATCACCGGCCGCGGCGAGGAGCTGATCGCGGTGGCGCTCACCGACGTGCTCAGCGACGGGCTGTCGATGGTGTACTCGTTCTTCGAGCCGTCGCAGCAGAGCCGCTCGCTCGGCACCTTCATGATCCTCGACCACATCACCCTTGCCCGCCGGCTGGGACTGCCTTACGTCTATCTCGGCTACTGGATCGAGGGCTCCAAGAAGATGGACTACAAGGGCCGCTTCCTGCCGCAGCAGCGGCTGGCGCCGTCCGGCTGGCTGCGGGTGGATGCGACAGGCGAGATGCTGTCCGAGCCGCAGGATTAGGCTGTCACCACAACGCCACCTGTCATCACCCGCGCAGGCGGGTGATCCAGTATTCCAGAGACAGCAGTGATGAAATGAGACGCCTCGGCGTACTGGGTCGCCCGATCAAGGTCGGGCGACGACAGCGGGAGTGCGGCACTATCCGAAGAACGTCTCGAACAGCAGCTTCACGTTCAGTGCGACGATCACGCCGGCGACGATCCAGGCGATGGCTGAAACCCAGCGCGGGATGACGAACTTGCCCATCTTGCGCTTGTCGGAGACGAACTTGACCAGCGGAATGACCGCGAACGGCAACTGCATCGACAGGATGACCTGGCTGAACACCAGGAGCTGGCTGGTGCCGCGCTCGCCATAGAGCGCGGTGACGATTACGACCGGCACGATGGCGATGCCGCGGGTCAACAGCCGCCGCGCCCAGCTCGGCAGCCGCAGATCCAGAAAACCTTCCATCACGATCTGGCCGGCCAGCGTCGCTGTCACCGTCGAGTTGAGGCCGGAGGCGAGCAGCGCCACCGCGAACAGGGTCGAGGCGATGCCCAGCCCGAGCAGCGGCGATAACAATTCAAACGCCTGGCCGATCTCGGCGACCTCGGTCTTGCCGGTGGCATGGAAAGTAGCGGCGGCAACGATCAGGATCGCGGCGTTGATGAACAGCGCCAGCATCAGGGCGATCGTCGAATCCGTGGTCGCCCATTTGATCGCCTCGCGGCGGCCCTGGTCGTTGCGCTCATACGCGCGGGTCTGCACGATCGAGGAGTGCAGATAGAGGTTATGCGGCATCACGGTGGCGCCGATGATTCCGATCGCGATGTAAAGCATCTCCGGATTGGTGACGATTTCGGTCGAGGGCATAAAGCCCTGCAGCACCGCGGCGACCGGCGGCGCGGCGGCGGTGATCTGGATCGCAAAGCAGATCGCGATCACGATCAATAGCGAGATGACGAAGGCTTCGAGGAAGCGAAAGCCCTTGTTCATCAGCAGCAGCAGCAGGAAGGCGTCGAGCGCGGTGATCAGCGCGCCGCCGATCAGGGGAATGCCGAACAGAAGTTTTAGCGCAATCGCGGTGCCGATCACTTCCGCCAGATCGCAGGCGATGATCGCGGCCTCGCAGGCCACCCAGAGCAGGAAGTTCACGGGACGCGAGAAACTGGCGCGGCAGGCCTGCGCAAGGTCGCGGTCGGTGACGATGCCAAGGCGTGCGGCGAGTGCCTGCAGCAGGATCGCCATCAGGTTCGACAGCAGGATCACCGACAGCAGCGTGTAGCCGAACTTCGAGCCGCCGGCGAGATCGGTGGCCCAGTTGCCGGGGTCCATGTAACCGACCGAAACCAAATAGCCGGGTCCGAGGAAGGCCAGGAGCCGCCGCGACCAATGCCCGCCAAAGGGCACTCTGATGGTCGAATTCACTTCGGGCAGGCTGCGCTGCGCGCCAGCGGCGGCATCCGCGCGCCATCCGGCGGCAGTCGTGTCAGTCATCGGTAAACTCTCGGCCGTGGTCTTTGGGCCCAATCCGGGCGTTCGGGCGTCCATTGCGACAAGATGGCCGATATTCGTCCTTATTGCAACTCATTTGCAACTGCATCTAGCGATCACGAAAATGATACCGGCGCCTCGGCTAGAAAGTACTGGGGAAGTACTTTATGATCGTTGCCATGATCAAGCTCCCGGTCGAAACCCCAACGGCCACGCTGCGATACGCCCTCACCCCCGACGAGGCCGGCATCGCCGCCATCGAGGCGACCTTTGCCGCCTACGACCGGATGATGGCGATCCTTGCCGAGGTCGCGCCCGTCGGCGCCAACCTCGTGGCCCTTCACGCCCAGGCTTACGAAAGAATCCGCACCGAGACCGGCCTGCCGGCGCGCCTTGTGACGCTCGGGCTGCGCGACCGCGCCAGCTACGTGGCTGACGCAGCGGTGCGCAGGATTCCGCTCGACGACAAGTTGTTTGCGATCAAGGGACCAACTTCACTGACCATTAGCACTGTCCAAGGACGTGTCTTGGTGCCGTTCGATGTGCCGGGCTACGTTGCCGGCTGGGAAAGCCCCTTCCCGGCTCACCTGGTCTCGGACGGTCATGACTACGAAATTCAGATCGCCGTCAAATCGAAATCAGTCCAACCGGAGGAGAAGACCATGCTTCACGAAGGCATTCTTGCACGTATGGGCCGGCTTCTTGCCGCCATTGCCAGCCAGACCATCGACAACGCCGAGAACAGCAACAAGGTCGCGCTGGTCAAGCAGGCGATCCGCGAAATCGATGCTGGCGCCGACGAAGCGCGTTACGCGCTCGGCAAATCGCGTGCCGAGGAATTCCGCCTGAAGCGGCGGCGCGAGGAGCTCGACGCCGAAGTGTCGGCGTTAACGGAAAAAATCCGTCTCGCGATTGCAGAAAATCGCGAGGATCTCGCGCGCGCCGGCGTCGCACGGCAAATTGATCTGGAATCGCAGACCATCGCGCTCGAGCGCGCGATGGATTTCGTCGAACTCGAAATCGATGAGCAGACCAAGGCCTTGCAGGCGATGCTTGGCGCGCGACGTGAAGCGGAGGTCCGCCTCGCCGATCTCGAGGCGAGCCTTGTGCAGCAAGCGCCTCTTGAAACCGGACGCGGGGTTCCCACGACTAAAACGGTAAGCGCCGACCGCGCGATGGCAGCGATTGCACGCGTAACGGGTGTGCCCGCTTCCAGCGTGCTCGGCGACAAGGAGCTCGACGAACTCGACCGGCTGCATCGCGAAAAGGAAATCGCAGCAAGACTTGAAAGGATCAAATCGCAGCAATGAGTGCAGTATCCGACCTGCTGCTGGCGCCCGATGTACGTCCCTTTGCAATTGCCGCCGGAATCATGCTGGCGCTCGGCGGCATCGAATTGCTGACGACGCTGGTCGGATTTTCGATCAGCGAACTCCTCGGCAAGGATTTTGCGGTCGAAGCCGACAGCGACAGCGGCCTCGGTGGCATGTTTCTGTGGGTCAACGCGGGCCGGTTGCCGCTGCTGGTCCTGATCATCCTCGCACTCGGCCTATTCTCGATCGCAGGCTTCTTCCTGCAGGGTCTCGCCCATGGTGCGGGGCTCTCCCTCCCGGCCCCGATCGCGGCGCTGGCTGCCGCGGCCGTCAGCCTTCCGGCCATCCGCGTCACCAGCCGCGGCATCGCCCGCATCATCCCGCGCGACGAGACCTATGCGGTTGATAACGCCGACTTCGTCGGCAAGGTCGCCGAGGTCTCGGTCGGGCCGCTCGACCAGGGATTGCCCGGCCGCGTCCGTCTCAAGGATGTCTTCGGCAACTGGCATTCTCTGGTGGCGCGCGCCAGTCCCAATTCCGCACCGCTCCCGGTCGGCGCCAGCGTGCTGCTGGTCGACCGTGACGCCAAGAGCTTTATTGCCATTTCCGCCCCCGCCGACCTCATTGCGCAACAACATTCAGACAGGGCCTAACACATGTGGGAACTTGCAATACCCGTCACCATTGGCGTCATCGTCGTTCTTGTTATCGGCCTGCTGCTTGCCAAACTTTATCGCCGCTCCACCCGTGACGAAGCCTATGTCCGCACCGGTCTCGGCGGACAGAAGGTCGTGCTCGACGGCGGCTCGATCGTGCTGCCGGTGTTCCACTCGGTCGCCGCGGTCAATCTGAAGACGCTGCGGCTGGAAGTCGCCCGCGGCGGTCCGGATTCGATGATCACCAAGGACCGCATGCGCGTCGACATCGGCGCCGAATTCTACCTGCGCGTCAAACCCGACACCTCCTCGATCGCGCTCGCCGCGCAGACGCTCGGCAGCCGCACCAACAATGCCGGCGAGCTGCGCGAGCTGATCGAAGCCAAGTTCGTCGACGGCCTGCGCTCGGTCGCGGCCACCATGCATCTCGAAGAGCTGCAGGAGCAGCGCGCCACCTTCGTCAAATCGGTGCAGGACGCGGTCGGCGCCGACATCCAGAACAACGGCCTCGAGCTTGAATCGGTGTCGCTGACCCGGCTCGACCAGAGCGACATCAAGCATTTCAACCCGAGCAATTTCTTCGACGCCCACGGCCTGACGACGCTGACCAAGATCACAAGGGAGCGTGAGCAGGAGCGCAACCAGATCGTCCGCACCACCGAGGTCAACATCGCGCAGCAGGACCTCGTGGCACGCCAGACCACGCTGACCATCGAGGCCACCAAGCGCGAGGCGGAGCTGGCGCAGCAGCGCGACATCGCCAACAAGACGGCGGCGATGCGCGCGCAGACCGCGCAGGTCGAGCAGACCGCGCTGCAAAACGAGGCGGAGTATCGCATTCAACAGGAGCTGGCGGTCGCCAACAAGCAGACCGAGGCCAACCAGGCGCGCGACACCCGCAAGATCGAGGCCGATCTGGCGGTGAAGCGCCGCAACACCGAAATGGAGCGCGACCTGCAAATCGTGGCGCAGGAAAGCGCCATTGCGGTCGCCAACAAGAGCAAGGAGCAGTCAGAGGCGCAGACGGTTGCCGAAACCGCGCGGGCGCTGGCGATTGCGGCGGAGGAAAAGGTCACCACCGCCAAGGCGGTCGAAATCGCCGAGCGCGACAAGATCATCAACGTGATCGCGGCGCGCAAGGCGGCCGAGACCGAGGCGATGCCGATCACCGTGATGGCGGAAGCCGAGAACCAGGCCGCGACCAACAAAGCGGAAGCCATCACCATGCTGGCCAAAGCCGACGCCGATGCCGCGACCACCCGCGCCGCCGGCGTCAAATCGCTCGGTCAGGCCGAGGCCGAGGTCGCCGCGCTGAAGGCGGAAGCGCGCAACAAGCTCAGCCAGGCGCTGGTCGACTACGATCTCACCATGGCGCGCATCAACGTGATCCCGAGCGCGCTCGCCGAAGCGGTCAAGCCGATCGAGAAGATTTCGGACATCCGCATTTTCGACACCGGCGGCATGCTCGGCCGTGGCGGCGGAAACGGCGCGATGAACGGTCACAGCAATGGCCTTGGCCTCGGCGATGGCCTTGCGGCGCAGTTGTTGTCGGTCTCGGCCTTCAAGCCGA
This sequence comes from Bradyrhizobium sp. CB3481, assembly GCF_029714305.1. NCBI lineage: Bacteria > Pseudomonadati > Pseudomonadota > Alphaproteobacteria > Hyphomicrobiales > Nitrobacteraceae > Bradyrhizobium > Bradyrhizobium sp. CB3481. The sequence continues at coordinate 3,748,034 of NZ_CP121647.1, read as the reverse complement.
TCATCGACAAGATCCTCGCCGAAGGCGGCTTTGCCGCAGGCCCGGACGCGCTGACCAGCCTGACGAATGCGTTGGCTGCGCAGCAATTGGCCAATCCGGCCGAACCGCCCGCGATCGAATCTGATCTTGATGATGACGTGATATCCCCGCCCACGACGATCTCGGGAACGGGCAAGGCCACGCTCGGTCCGAAATCGTAAGGCCTCCGGGAACTTCGATCGTTCCATCAAATCGAAAGAGGCCTGCCGCATTTTTCGCGGCGGGCCTTTTTCTTGCGTTGGCGCGCCTCTGCCTTTGTCGGGAAACGGGTGGGTTCGATCCTCCTGAGCTCGGACAATGGAGGTATCGAATCTCAGGGAATTTGCCATGTCCACTGTCGACACGCCGCGCCTGCCGAAAACCTTCAACCGCCTGGCCTGGTCCAACCTCGCGGCCCAATCGGCCGAGCAGATTGCGCTGGCCGCGGCGCCAATCGTGGCGGTGCTGCTGCTCGAGGTCGGCGAAGGCCAGACCGGCCTGTTGCAGACCGCGTTGACGCTGCCCTTCATCCTGTTCGCGATCCCCGCCGGCCTCCTCGCCGACCGCATTTCGCGGCGCTTTGTGATGGTCGCCTCCGAGGCGCTGCGGGCCGCGGCGCTTGCCGGAATCCTGCTCCTGCTCTGGCTCGGGTCGATGACGCTGCCGCTGCTATCGCTGCTCGGCTTCATCGCGGTCTGCGGCACAGTCGCCTACAGCGTCGCCGCGCCGGCGCTGGTGCCGTCGCTGGTGACATCTGAGCAATTGCCGGCGGCCAATGCACGGATCGAGCTGGCGCGCACTATCGCATTCGCCAGCGGCCCGGCGCTCGGCGGCGTACTGGTCGGCTGGGTCGGCGCCGCACCGGCCTTCGGCGTTGCCGCGGCGCTATCGGTGATTGCCGTCGTGCTGCTGTCGGGGATCCATGAGCCGGCGCGCGCGCCGGCCCCACGCCGCCATCCGCTGCAGGAGATCAGGGAAGGCGCCGCTTTCGTGCTGCACCATGCGTTGCTGCGGCCGGTGTTCATCACGCAGTTCATCTTCAATACGGCGTCGTTCCTGCTGCTGGCGGTGTTCGTGCCCTATGCCGTGCGCCATCTCGGACTGTCCGCCACCGGCGTCGGCGTGACGCTTGGGATGTATGGCGTCGGCATGGTGGTCGGCGCGCTCGCGGCGACGCGGGTGATGGCGCGGCTCGCCTTCGGCACCGTGATCGGGCTCGGCCCGATCACTGGCTTCATCGCCGCCGCCATCATGGCGCTGACCACGCTTCTGCCGGTGCCGTGGCTCGCGGGCCTCAGCTTCTTCCTGCTCGGCGCCGGCCCGATCCTGTGGGTGATCTCGACGACGACGCTGCGGCAATCGGTGACGCCGCCATCGCTGCTCGGCCGCGTCTCCGCCATCAACATCATGAGCTATGGCGCCCGGCCGCTCGGCTCGGCGTTAGGGGCCATCGTCGGCGGACTCTATGGCGCAGAAGCCTGCCTCTATCTGGCCGCCGCGATCTTCGCCGCGCAGGCGCTGGTGATCTGGGTGTCGCCCGCCGTCGCGCTGGCGCAGCAGCCGGAGATGGTCGGCGAACCGGCAGGGTGCTAGCCGAGGAGAGTGTTGGTGTCCCGGACGCGGTGCAGCGCTTCTGCAGCGATGCACCGCAGAGCCGGGACCCAGAGCCCGTTAAAATGGGCCCCGGCTCTGCAGCGCATCACTTCGTGCTGCGCCGCGTCCGGGGCACGGGAGACACCAAGCGGCTTTGCCGAGCGTCGTTAAGCGCGCTCACGGCCGCATGAACATGAAATCGGTGTCGGGATCGCAATTGTCGGCGACAAAGCGCAGCTCCGACTGAACGTCGGCGACCGAGCGGCTCTCGAGATATTTCGCGACCAGAAGGCCGAGCAGCGCGCGAAAGACGCTGTCGGGCCCGAGGCCCGCGCCCTCCGCATCCGCAATGGCGGTGGAGAAATGACGTGTAGCGATCTCAGTTGCTGACATGCGGTTTGCACCTCTCTCGCCAGTTAAGACCGCAGCGGAGTCACATGCCTTGACGTGCATCAATGCCGAAAGGAGCTATGACGTCAGATACCGCTCGTACTTCCCCGCCACGACCTCGTCCGCCGCGATGTCAGGATCGAGCGTATACAAATCCTGCGCGCGGCCGATGCCGCGTAGCGCATAGCGGCCGGTAGAGACCAGGTAGTTTCGTCCGGCGGCGTCGAGCCCGTTGCGGAATGCCGATGACACCAGGAGCTCACGGTCGACCGAACGGCACATCGAGGCGATGCGGCTGACCTCGTTCACCGCCGGCCCCACCACGGTAAAGTCGAGCCGGTCGTCGCTGCCGATATTGCCATAAAAGACCTCGCCGACATGCAGCCCGACATGGGCCGAGGTCGCGGGGCGGCCCTCCGCGCTGCGGCGGGCGTTGAGCGTCCTCATGTTGCGGCGGAAGCGATGCTCGGCGCGCAGCGCGGCGCGCTTGGCCTTTGCCATGTTCTCATGGGTGAACATCGCCAGCACGCCATCGCCGATCAGTTTCAGCACCTCGCCGCCGGCGTCATGGATGGCGTCGATCGAGGCCTCCGCATAATCGTTCAGGAACGGAATGATCTCGCCGGGATCGATGCTCTCGCTGATCGCGGTCGAGCCGCGCAGATCGGAGAACCACAGCACCGTGTTGATCTGCTCGGTGATACCGCGCGTCATGCGGCCGCGCAGCACCTGCTCGGCGGTGTCGCGCCCGAGATAGACCCGCCCCAGTGTCTTGGTGATGTCGGCCTGTGCTGCGGATTTGATCGCGAGCCCGAGCACGGGCACGAGGTCGCGCAGCGCCGCCAGCCCCTGCGTACCAAACCCCTCGTCGCGCCGGGTCACCCAATAGGAATAGACGCAGTCCATCTGCCCCATGGTGCCGGCCTCGCCGAACTGGTGCACATAGGCGACGAGGTGCTTATGCCCCTTGTCGGCGAGTTCGTTGACGAACTTGAAGCGCTGGACCGCCCGGTCAGCGAGGTCGATCGGCAACTCGGAAAAGCCCTGTTCGAGCATGTGATAGAAGATCGAGCTGCGCCAGGCCTCCGCGGCTTCGCCCTCATTGGTCGAACCATATTCGAAGACGTCGCTCTCGTTGGTTTCGGCATCGTTCCAGCGAAAGCCGCGCCCTTCGAAGATCGGGTGCAGCGTGTCGATGAAGACCATGCCGCGCGAGACGTGCAGACCTTCGGCGCAGCAGCGCTCGCAGAAGCCGCGGATCAAATCGTTTTCGGGCAAGCCGGTGAGGCCCTGGCTGACCAGCCAGTTCGTCAGGCGTAGACGGGGCGTGAGTTCCATGCGGCCATTATGCCGTGCAATCGTGACGGGTGGAAGGCTGATGCCGGCCAACATTCCCCGGACTCTGCGCAGCGCCGTAAGCGCGTTTACGCGCGTCTTAGACGCGCTGTGGTGATGCGCTGCTGATCCGGGGTCCATGTGTCAGGCACGGGTCCCGGCTCTGCGGCGCGTCACTGCGTGCCGCACCGCGTCCGGGACGCGAGAAACATCAGACCGGCTTTGCGCGCGTCACCGCCTCGCCGTCTTCCTTGACGAAGGACTCGACGGGCTTATCGAGCAGGTCGAGCACCAGCTCCGACGGCCGGCACACGCGCACGCCCTTGGCCGTCACCACGATCGGCCGCTGGATCAGGATCGGATGCGCCAGCATGAAATCGATCAGCTCGTCGTCGCTCCACTTGGGATCGGCAAGGCCCAGCTCGGCATAGGGCGTGCCCTTCTCGCGAAGCAGCTCACGCGGCGTAATGCCGAGCGCGTTGATCAATTCGACCAGCCGTGCGCGGCCCGGCGGCGTCTTCAGATACTCGATTATCTCCGGCTCCTCGCCGCTCTGCCGGATCATGGCGAGCGTGTTGCGCGAGGTGCCGCAGGCGGGGTTGTGATAGATCGTGACGGTCATGGCCGCGCCTCCTTGATTGCTGACCCACCGAGCAGCCAGCCCATGACCGCCAACGCAACAAGCGCCCCACAGGTTTCGGCCACGATGAAACCGGGAAGGTCCACGGGACGAATGCCCGAGAACGTGTTGGTCAAGGCGCGGGCGATTGCCACGGCCGGATTGGCGAACGAGGTGGATGCCGTGAACCAATAGGCCGCGGTGATATAGAGACCGACCAGCCAGGGCACAGCGGCGAGATTGAACCTGATGCCGCCCAAAATAGTCGCGATCAAGCCGAACGCCGCGACAGCTTCGGCAAACCATTGCGCACCGCCGGTTCGCATCTTCAGCGAGACGTCGATCAAAGGCAGCGCGAACATCCCATGCGCGATCACGGTCCCGGCAATGCCGCCGGCAATCTGCGCAAGGATGTAAAGCGGCGTCTCGCGCGGGGTCAGCTCGCCCTTCAAGGCAAAGACCAGCGATACGGCCGGATTGAAATGCGCGCCGGAAACAGGTCCGAGAATGGTGATGAGCACGACGAGGATGGCGCCGGTCGGCAGCGTGTTGCCGAGCAGCGCCAGCGCAACATCCTTGGTCAAGGTCTCGGCCATTACGCCGGAGCCGACCACGGTTGCGACTAAAATCGCGGTCCCCAATGCTTCGGCTGCGAGCCGGCGTGGCAGATCGAATTCCTGCATCAGGATGCCCTGTTCCGACCAGAGGTAGCGCCCTCGCCGCGGCCAATGTCGCGCAGCCTGGTGCCAAGCGACAATTTGTCGATGCTTTGCAGCGGCAGGCTGGTGAAGGCGGCAATTCGATTCTTGAGATAGCGAAACGCCGCGACGAAGGCCGATTCTTTCTCGATATTCGTTCCCTCGACCGCCGCCGGATCTTCGATGCCCCAATGCGCGGTCATCGGCTGTCCGGGCCAAACCGGACAGGATTCGCCCGCGGCATTGTCGCAAACCGTGAAGACGAAATCCATCACGGGCGCATCGCTGCGGGCGAACTCCTCCCAACTCTTCGAACGCAACCCTTCCGTCGGGTAATCGAGGCGGTTGAGCACCTTGATCGCGAACGGATTGACCACGCCCTTCGGCTGGCTCCCTGCGGAGAATGCGCGAAAATTGCGGCGGCCCTCCTTGCGCAGGATCGATTCCGCCAGAATCGAACGAGCTGTGTTTCCAGTACACAGGAAGAGCACGTTGTAGAGGCGTTCAGACATGGGCTTTCCTCCTTGTCTTCGGCGGACAACAAGGCGTGAGGTCTTCAATCAATGGCCCGCAGATTTCGGGGCGTCCGTCGCAGCAATCGCGCAGCATGAACACGACCACGGCCTGAAAGGCCTTGAGATCGGCACGATAGAAGATCGAGCGGCTGACGCGGCGCGCCGTCACGAGCTTCGCCCGAGACAGGATCGACAGGTGCGAAGACATGGTGTTCTGCGGGACCGCCAGCTTCTTGGCGATGTCGCCGGCAGCCAGCCCGTCGGGCTCATGCTTCGCCAGCAGCCGAAACACATCGAGGCGCGTCGACTGGGCCAGCGCGGCCAGCGCAAGAATGGTTCGTTCAGAATCCATATATCGAGATTTATCGATATATTTGTCGCTGTCAATCTTTGTGTGCGCGCCGCCATATTTCTATAATTCTAGAAATACGGTTGACAGACTTGCCGCGCGCTGTCATCCTGCCGTTATGAAAATCGATGACGCAGCCGCTCATCTCGAAGCACTGGGCAATCCGACCCGGCTCAAGATCTACCGCGCGCTGATCCGCGCCGGCGGCGCCGGCCTCGCCGTCGGCCGCCTGCAGGAGAAGCTGAAGATCGCGCCATCCACCCTCTCCCACCACATCAAGGCGCTGATGGTGGTGGGGCTGATCAACCAAGTGCGCGAGGGGACGACGCTGGTTTGCCATGCCAACTACGAAGTGATGCGGGAGCTTGTGGGGTTTCTGGTTGCCGAATGCTGCACGGAGAGCGCCGAAAGCCCTGATACCAAGACCGCTGATACCAAGACCGCGGCCTAGCAGCCGCTTTTTTCTCGGCTTCTATTTCGGTATTTCTAGTTATATGGGAGGACTTATGAGCGAAGCCAAGACTGTTGCGATCATCGGAGCCGGGCCGGTTGGCCTTGCCGCCGCCGCCCATGTGCTGGAGCGCGGCTTGCAACCGATCGTTTTGGAAGCTGGAGAAAATGTCGGCCACGCCATGCGGCAATGGGGCCATGTCCAGCTGTTCTCGCCATGGGAGTACAACATCGACAAGGCCGCGGCGCGGCTTCTGGCAACAACCGGCTGGAATTCTCCCGAACCGCAGCAGTACCCAACCGGCGCCGAACTGGTCGAACGCTATCTCGAGCCGCTTGCGGCCCACGCCGCGCTCGCCCCTCACATCCAGACCTCAAGCCGCGTCACGGGCATCAGCCGCACCGGCTTCGACAAGATGAAGACCAGGGGCCGCGAAGCGGCGCCGTTCGAGATCAGGTACCAGAACGGACTGGGCCCCAAGGTCATCAAGGCTGATGCGGTGATCGATGCAACCGGCACCTGGCATTCGCCGAACCCCGCAGGGGCCAATGGCCTTCCCGCGATCGGTGAGCAGGATGTCGCGGGCAAAATCGCCTACGGCATGCCTGACGTGCTCGGCAAGGAACGCGCGCGCTATGCTGGCAAGACGGTCGCCGTGCTCGGCGCGGGCCATTCTGCTGTGGGCGCGCTGATCGATCTGGCGAAACTCGCCGAGCAGGCACCCAGCACCCGGCCGATCTGGCTATTGCGCGGCAGTGATCCCGCCAAGGCATTCGGCGGCGGCGCCAACGACAGGCTGGTGGCGCGCGGCCAGCTTGGCGAGGCGTTTGCCGCGCTGGTGGCCGCCGGCCGGATCGAGCTGCAAAGCGAATTTCGCGTTTCGCATCTGATCGCCGAGGGCCCTCGCCTCATCATCGCAGCCATGTCGAACTGCAGCGCCCGGCGAATCATGGCCGATGAACTGATCGTGGCGACGGGTTTCCGCCCCGATCTCGATTTCGTGCGCGAGCTGCGCATCCGGCTCGACCCGGCGATCGAATGCCCGGTTGCGCTGGCGCGGCTGATCGATCCGAACGAGCATAGCTGCGGCACCGTGCGCCCGCATGGCGCGCGCGAACTGGCGCAGGATGAGCCCGGCTTCTATTTCGCCGGCATGAAATCCTACGGCCGCGCGCCGACTTTCCTGATGCTGACAGGTTACGAACAGGTGCGTTCGATCGCCGCCGACATCGCCGGCGACCGTGCGGCGGCGGAACGGGTCGAGCTGGTGCTGCCGGAGACCGGCGTCTGCAGTCGCTCGCTCGCGCCAGAGGTCAGCAATTGTTGCGGCGGCCCTGCATTATCGGATGTTGACGCGTGTTGCGTCGCGGATGAAAAAGCAAAGCAGCAAGGCAAAGCAGGCTGCGGCTGCGCGGCCTGATCGATCGGGAGTGAGCAGAATCTATCTGGAGGGCCGATCCGTTATTATCGCAATGTGCGTGGGGCAGCTCGGCAGCCTGCTCCCGCATGTCGTCGTGCCTTCCATTCTCGCCGCATTCCTGATTCCGGAATGGCATCTGAGCGGCGCGCAGGCCGGCCTGCTAGCGGGCTCGGGCGCCGCCGGATACATGGTGACCGTGCCGGTGCTGGCAACGCTCACGGATCGTATCGACGCGCGGAAAATCCTGATCGCAGGGTCGGCGTTGAGTGCGCTCGGCACGCTGCTGTTCGGCCTGTTCGCCACCGGCCTGTGGTCCGGCGCCCTTTTCAACGCGATGGCCGGCGTCGGCTTTGCCGGCGCCTATATGCCCGGCCTCAAGGCGCTGACCGACCGTCTCGCGCCCGGCGACTCCTCCCGCGCGATCACGCTGTACACCTCGAGCTTCTCGTTCGGCGTCGGCGTATCGTTTCTGGTTTCGCAGCTTGTCGCCGAGGCCTGGGGCTGGCGCAGCGCGTTTTTTGTCACCGCCGTCGGGCCCCTCATCATGCTCACCGTCTGCCTGCTGTTGCGCCCGGTCAATCCGGCGCCCGCCTCAGGCAAGCTCTTGGATTTCGCGCCCGTGTTCCGGAACCGCAGCGCTATGGGATTTGTGCTCGGCTACGGCGCGCATTGCTTCGAGCTGTATGGCATCAGGACCTGGATCGTGGCGTTCTGGACGTTCGTGGCCGCAAGGAGTTCGGACGCTTCGCTCCTGACGCCGATCGTGGTCAGCGTGGTATTCTCCGTACTGGCGATGCCCGCCAGCATCCTTGGCAATGAGCTCGCGCTGCGGTTCGGCCGCCATCGCGCCATATCCACCGTGATGTTTGCCTCCGCCGCAGTGGCGATCCTGATCGGCTTCTTCGCCGACAAGTCACCGTGGCTGCTGCTGCCCCTGATCCTGATCTATGCCCTGACCGTTCCCGCCGATTCCGGCGCGTTGACCTCGGGCATGTCGATGTCTGCCGACCCGAACCACCGCGGCGCGACCATGGCGATGCATTCCACTGTCGGCTTCAGCCTTTCCGCACTCGGCGCCTGGGCTGTCGGCGTGGCGCTGGACGCAGCGGGAGGGCCGCAAAGTTCGTCGGCCTGGATGGCGGCATTTTCCGTGCTGGCGACCGGCATCCTGCTCGGGCCGCTGGCGCTCCACTGGTCGAGGCAAGAGACGACGTGAACCGCAGCCAGATTTCCATCATCATCGCACTCGGCACGACGCAAACGCTGGCCTGGGCATCCAGCTACTATCTGCCGGCAATCCTTGCCGATTCCATCGCGCGCGATCTCGGCGTCTCCTCGAACTGGATCTTTGCGGCGTTCTCCGCATCACAGGTGATTTCCGCGGTGCTGGCACCGCGGATCGGACGCCAGATCGACCTGGTCGGCGGCCGCTCGGTGCTGTCGATGTCCAACCTGCTGCTCGCGGCCGGCCTCGTGCTGCTCGGCTTCACGACATCGATCCCGATGCTCGTGATGGCCTGGCTGCTGCTCGGCGTCGGCATGAGCGCCGGTCTCTATGATGCCGCCTTTGCCGCACTCGGGCGCATCTATGGCGATGCGGCGCGGCGCTCGATCACCGGCATCACGCTGATTGCGGGCTTTGCCTCGACCGTCGGATGGCCGCTGTCGGCGCTGGGGCTGGAGACGATCGGCTGGCGCAACACCTGCTTTGCCTGGGCGGCGGCGCACATCCTGCTTGGGCTGCCGCTGAACCTGCTGGTGTTGCCGGCGGTGAAAGGCGCCAAGGCGGCGGTGGCCGCCGCCGTCAAGCCGCACATCCCGATCGACCGCACCATGATCATCCTCGCCTTCGTGTTTGCCGCGGCCTGGACCGTCACTGGCGCAATGGCGGCGCATTTGCCGCGCCTGATGGAGGCGGCGGGCGCGACGACGACACAGGCGGTGTTCGCCGGCGCGCTGATCGGCCCGGCGCAAGTGGCGGCGCGGATCTTCGAGGCCAGCTTTCTCAGCCGCTACCATCCGCTGGTCTCGACCCGCCTTGCCTGCATCACGCATCCGATCGGCGCCGCCATCCTCGGTCTCGCCGGCGGCGGCGCGGCCAGCCTGTTCGCGGTGTTCCACGGCTCCGGCAACGGCATCCTGACGATCGCCCGCGGCACGCTGCCGCTCGCGATCTTCGGTCCCGAGAATTACGGCTATAGGCTCGGCATCATCGGAGCGCCGGCGCGGATGGCGCAGGCCGCCGCGCCGCTATTGTTCGGCCTCCTGATCGATGCGATGGGCGCGCGGGTCCTGATCGTCTCCTCCGCGCTCAGCCTCTCGGCGCTGCTCGCACTGTTCCTGCTGCGCAAGCAGGCGGCACAGTCGACGTCCTGAGCGGAATGCGAGCGGCTGACCCGCTATCGCCGGTTTGACATTCAGTCATAGTACTCCGGCGACATCTTCAACCCGTCGCGTTGCGCCTTGTCGTGGTTGATCCATAACTGCGCTTTTTCTTTCGTCAGCACGTCCGATATTTTCTGCATCGAGGCCAGCGTCGCATCCTTGCTGACATTCATGGCGGGCACGCCGCGATTGTCCCAATTGGCTTTGAAATGCACGGCATCGCCGGAAAGAACGACCGTGCCAGTCCTGGGTAGCTTTACCAGCAATGATTGATGCCCGGGCGTATGTCCCGGCGTGGAAAGAATGGTGATGCTACCGTCGCCGAACACATCGCGATCGCCTTCCAGTTTCGTCACGGGGTGTTCGGGCTTGAACCGAGGCTGGTTGTTGGCGGCGGGCCACTCATATTCGGCTTTCTGGACATACAGCATTGTCGTTGGGAACAACTCGACATTGCCGACATGATCGGGATGCGTATGAGAAATCGCCATCCCCTTGAGATCGGAGGGCTTTACGCCGAGCTGATCGAGCTGCGCCGCGAGCGTCTTGGGCCGCCGCCAGTGAACCGCCCTCGGATCGGCCGGCGCCAAGCCGCCGGGCATTGCCGCAACCGCATCGGTGACGCCGGTATCCCAGAGGAACCAGCCCTGCGCATGCTTGATCAAATAGCAATTGTCGACGAAGTCCATCGACTTCCCTTCGTTGACGCCGGGCGACCAACGGGAGATGTCGCCGGCGACGCCCTCACCACAATTCAAGATGTAGAGCTTCTCGACGCCCGGACTGCCCGATTGCGCATGGCCGCTTCCGATGGACACCGCACCCGTCAACAGCACCAGGGCAAAACCCATTGTTCTCGTCACGTTGCTTCCTCCACTGTTGGCAGGTCCGGCCGCTGTGTCCGCCGCCTGAATCTACCTCAACGATGTCGCAAATGATGATGGCTTACGAATTTTTGATCGTTATCGCCGACAGCGACGTTGCAGCATTACCTTCGCAAATCCTACGCCTTCTTGACCTCCGAGGTCGCGATCCAGATACCCGCAAACACGGCGACCAGCCCGACCACAAGGTTGGGCGTGATCGGCTCGCCGACGAGCTGGGTGGCAAGCAGCGCTGCGGCGACCGGATTGATCGTCATGGTATTGGCCACCCGCGTCGGCGAGGCCCGTTGCAGCGCCAGGACCCACAAGATAAAGGCGAGCGCGCCGCCGGCAAAGCCGAGGTAAACGCCCGCGATCCATTGCGGTGCTCCGAACTGGCTCAAAGCCGCGATGCTTCCGGTCAACGATCTCACCACGACCAGCGCCAGCGCACCCGTCCCCATGCCGAGGGTGAGGAAGCCGAGCGCGCTGGAGCGCTGGATGAACGGTCGGGACCAGACGTTGTAGAACGCCATGCAGAGCACGGCGGCGGTCATGATCAGTTCGCCGCGCCAGGCGCCCGGCGGCGCGGCCGACAATCCGGTCGCGAGCGCGGCTGACACGCCGAGCACGGCAATACAGACCCCGATCAATTTCCGTCTCGTCAGCGGCTCGATGCCGAGCAGCGCGCCGACCACCATGGTGTGCAGCGGCAGCGTCGCCAGCGCCAGCGAAGCCCGCGCCGCCGTCGTGTAGGACATCGCGATATTATAAAGGACAAAGAACACACCGAAGAAGGCGAAGCCGAGGGCGGCGACGGCAGGCCAATCCTGCCGCTTCGGCCATCGCGCCTTCAGCAGTAGCGCCGCCGGCAACACGCAAGCGAAGCCGATTCCCCAGCGCAGGATCGCCAGCGTGATCGGATCGGTGTTGCCGGCAAGATAGCGCGTGATCGCCGCCGCGGTCCCGCCCAGACAGCTCGATAGCAATGCGATCGCGACGCCAACCCATTCGCCCAACGCCGTGTCCTCGCTTCTCGTCGCGCCATCGAATTCAGCGCCTGCTACACATGTGATCGCGGTTGATCGCATGCGCTATTCAAAACTGTTGATCATCCGAATCTTTTTGACAGTTGGCAGTACGTGTCAGCAGGAAGTTGGTAGCGGGTCTTAAGGAGTCCCAACGCGGAGTCATGAATCATGCGTTTGAGCGAGCGATCGTCGTCGGCACGCGTGCCTGTAGACGATCCAACCTATTCCTGACGGATTGCCGCCGGTTGTCCCCGACGCGGGGCTCGGCCTAAAAACGCCAACGGAGGCCACAGCCTCCCTCTGAAAAAGCATGCTGGTACAATCAGTTGGTGCGAGGCTCGGCAGATTAGCTAATTACGCGTCAATCCCTTGGTAAATTTCAATCAATTGTCCCTATCCGGCATAGGATGCCGTCAAGAAGTTTTTGCCATGAAGAATTGCCGGAATCCGAGTTCCGGTGGTTTCGAGGCCCGAAATGGAGCCTCCAGGCTCTGGAATTGGTGATGAAGGAAGCGATCCGCTTACGTGAACTGGAAGCCGAGTGCCGGCAACGCGCGCTGAGCGAACCCGACAAGAAATGGTATTGGCTGGCACAAGCCGCCAAGTACCAGGTGCAGGCAAGCCAGAAGCTCGCCTTTCTTTCGGAAGAGGCTGGCGCGCCCCGCACGCCGGAAATCAAGCTGGCGCAATGGTCGCACGTCCGCGACGAGCGGCGCGTGATGGACCCCCTCCCCGACGGACGGAAGTCGCCCTGGTAGTTGCGCGAGCCGTGGTTCACGGTGATCTGCCCTTCAATGCTGAAACCGGAGAACAAATGATCCAACCTCCATGGATCAATTGAAAGTGAGCGCGCGGTCGGCTTCTGGGAAAGTCATCCAGTAACGCGCTCGAAATAAAGACTTTCGCGCCGTTCTCGTCGCACCCATCGCAACCGCCGTCGCGTGACTGCGTTGACAGCCCGCTTTAGTGTGGCTGAATACAGCCATGGGGATTTGCGATCTCCCCACGAGGCGTCATGCCCAAGTATCGCGTCCCGGTTTCCCGGAGGCGCATGCGCATGCCCGAACACCTTCCCCTCACATACGAAAATCAACGCTTGGCCGCGCTGCGTCATGCCTCGCTGGAACTTTGTGAGGCGCGACCGAATATGGGGCGCAAGAAGGAGAACACCATGAAACAGTCGCTTACGCTACTGGCGCTCGGCGCTGCGCTGCTGCTGTCACAGGCCGCCCGCGCCGATGCTATTGATTGGAAGAAGGTAGACGCTGCTCTCGGGAAGACCGCCACCGTAAGCGGCGACGTGCATCGTTACGGACTGCCGCGATCCGATCTGCACGTCACGCTGGACGGCGTCACCATCAAGCCGGCGCTAGCGCTCGGAGGGTGGATCGCTTTCGCGCCCATGCAGGGACAGGCCATGCTGATGGGCGACCTGGTGCTGCTGGATACGGAAATCACGCCGGTCATGACCAAATTGCTGGACAGCGGGCTGGACGTCAGCGCGATCCACAATCACATTCTCCGCGCCTTTCCCGCGACCTTTTATATGCATGTTGCGGGGCACGGCGACCCTGAAAAAATAGCGACCGCAATCCGCGCGGCGCTTTCGTCGGCGAGCAAGACGCCCTTCGAACCACCTGCCACCACCGCCACCGCAGCACCGGCAATTGATCTCGATACCGCCGGCATCGACGCTGCAATGGGTGCCAAGGGCACCGTGAATGGTGGTGTCTACCAGTACGGCATTCCGAGGCGCGATCCGGCCAAGGAAAGCGGAATGCAGGTCACTGCCGCTCTCGGCGGCGCGAACGCCATCAACTTTCAACCGACCGGCGGCGGCAAGGCCGCCATAACAGGCGATTTCCTCGTGACCGGCGACGAGGTCAATCCCTTGATCCGGGCGCTACGCGCAGGAGATATCGAGGTCACCGCGATCCACAGCCACATGCTTGCAGAAGAGCCGCGCATGTTCTTCGTGCACTTCTGGGCCAATGACGACGCTCTGAAACTGGCGCGCAACGTTCGCACCGCGCTCGACAAGACAGACGTCGCGCATCATTGAAGGTTTCGATCGACCGCTAGCGCTTTTCCTCCGGCGGCTTGATATGGCGGAACGAGAACAATAGCGCCAGGTCGTAGGCAATCTTGAGCGTGCCGCAGACCACCAGCGGCAGCCCGGTAAACGACGTCATCAATAGCGCGCCCGAGATCGCCGGGCTGATCGCCGACGCCAGGCTGCGCGGCACGGCGGTGAGGCTCGCGGCTGCCGGCCGTTCGGCCGGCGTCACCACCGCCATGACATAGGACGTGCGGGTCGGCACATCCATCTGCGACAGCGCTGCGCGCAACAGCAACAGCCCGAGCGCCACATAGAGGTTCGGCGCGAACGCCGCCAGGATCAAAAAGATGCTGGAGGGAATGTGCGTGAACACCATGGTGTTGACGAGGCCGATGCGCTTCGCGATCCAGGCAGCGACCGGATAGGAGAACGCGCTCAGCGTGCTCGACCAGAAGAAGAACAGTCCGGCCGCCGACAGTGACAGATCGAAGCGCTCGAGCAGCCAGAGCACCAACAGCGATTGCGCGACAAAACCGCCGGCAAAGGAGTCGATGCTGAACAGCGCCGCGAGCTTGTAGACCGTGGCGCGCGACGGCCCGAGCGGGGTTTGCGGCGCCCTCTCTTCGCCCTGCGTATGCGGCATATAGCGATAGAGCGCGGCGCAGATAATGCCGAGCGCGGCGTAAGCATAGAACATCAGGCGGAACGCGGAGAGCTGCGTGCTGCCGCCTGCGACGAGGAAATCGGGCAGCGAGGCCGCGAGCGATCCGGCCGCGGTGCAGAGCGCACCGATCAGGCTGTAGCGCGCAAACACCTGCGTGCGGCGCTCGTCGGCAGCGCTATGCGCCAGCACCGCATGCTCGAGCGGCACCAGCATGCCGAGATCGCCGCCGGAAGCATTGATCGTGCCGATGAAGGCGACCAGCGCGATGAGTAAAAAGTGCTCGACGGCGGGAAAGGCGATTCCGGTCACTGCCATCAGGCTGGCGCCTGCGATCAAGAGCGGCCTCAGGTCATGGCGCGGCGCGATCCACCCCGTGATCAGCGTCAGCAGCGCGGTGCCAAGCAGCGAGGCCGTCGCGACGATGCCGACCGCGACGGCGTCGTAACCCAGCGCAGTCATGTAAGCCGGCAGGATGATGACGGCAAAACCATCCCCGAAGCCGCGCAGGCCACGCGCGACATAGAGCAGCGAGATCAGCGTGTTTCCGGCTGAAGCCTTCGTTTCAGTCGCGAGTTCGGTCATCCCAGCATTCCGTTAAGGCAAGACTGTCATCTTCACCTGATCGAAGCGCGTCACGCTGTCGGCCTTGGTCCACAGCGCCACGCCGCCGGCCTTGGCAAAGGTCTTGTCGGTTGCACTGAACAATTTCCTGCCGTCAAAGGAAACTGTGAAGCGATTGCCCTCCGCACGCAGGCCCAGCGTGTGCCATTGATTCGGCGTGACCCTCAGATTGGCACCATCCAGTTGTTCGCGCCGGCCGTTGACGACGCGATAGAAGCGAACGTTATCTTCCAGCGCATTGGCGCGGGCGACGTAGTAATTGTCGGGATCCAGCAGTCGCACGGCGATGCCACCGGCCTGGTCCGTCTTGCCGGCCACGGCCTTAAACCGGACCTCGACGTCGACATTGACAGCCGACAGGCCCTCGTGGATCGCCAACGGAAATCGGTAATCGGTGCGGTCGGTACTGGTCTGCTCGATCACCTTTCCCGCTGAAGACGTTGTGTCCGGTGTGACGGTCCATTCGCCTTCGCGGCCCTGGCCGGTCCGCGCGAACGAAAATCCGACCGGGGGCGATCCCGGCGTCATACGATCGATGGCTATCATGGTGGTGGCTCCTGTCTCGGCGGTCGCGGACAATGGCGCGAACGCAAGCATGCACGCGAGAAGGAGAGCGTCCGGATATGGTCTGATAATTTGAAAAAATTTCGGCTTGTTTCCGTCCATGCGCCATCCTCGACACGTCGAGTGTGCGCAGAGCTTGGACGGCGACCGTCTGACGGGGAGCCTGCTTTGTCCCCGATACGTTTGAAGTTAGGACCGAACGTCAGGTTTCGCAAGCGCTCTTGCGTGTGATGGCGGAACCGTGATGCGCCGTTGACAGCGGGAGCAGCCGGCGGCTAATAGAAGGCCATGGGGGCTTTGCGATCCCCCCACGAGGCGACAAGCCCAAGTATCGCGTCCCGTTTTTCACGAGGGCGCAGCCATGTCAGCCTACACCACTATATCCCCAGACAAGCTTGCAAAGTTGATCGGCACGGCGAGTATGCCGGCCCTGATCGACGTTCGTACCGACGAAGATTTTGCCGCCGACCCGCGGCTGATCCCCGGCGCCATCAGGCGCAGTCATCAGGACGCCGGCGAGTGGAGCGGCAATTTCTCCGGCAATTCCGCGATCGTTGTTTGCCTGCGCGGCGCCAAACTCGCGCAAGGTACCGCGGCCTGGCTGCGGCACGCCGGCGTCGCCGCCGAAACACTCGAAGGCGGCTTTGAGGGCTGGAAGGAGGCCAAGCTTCCGCTGCTCAATACGTCCAAATTGCCGCACCGTGATGCCAAGGGCCGCACCGTCTGGGTGACGCGCGCCCGACCGAAGGTCGACCGCATCGCCTGCCCCTGGCTGATCCGCCGCTTTGTCGATCCGCATGCGGTGTTCCTGTATGTCGCGCCTTCCGAGGTCATCGCCGTCGGCGATCGTTTCAACGCTGCGCCCTTCGATATCGAGAACGTGTTCTGGAGCCACCGCGGCGAGCTCTGCACCTTCGACGTCATGATCGAGGAATTTGGCCTTGCCACGCCGCCTTTGCTGCGGCTCGCGCAAATGGTACGCGGCGCCGACACCGGACGGCCTGATCTATCGCCGGAGGCGCCCGGCCTGCTCGCCGCTTCGCTCGGCTTGTCGCGCATGTTCGACGACGATCTCGAGCAGCTTGAAGCCGGCATGATGCTCTACGACGCGTTCTACCGCTGGTGCCGCGACGCGTCAGGCGAAACGCATAACTGGCCGACCAACAAGGCGAAGCCGTGATGGACGCCACAGTGCAAAAGACGATCGATGCCGGCGCAAGCCGGCATCTCGATCACGGCATCAGTTTTGGTGAAGCCTTCCGCGTCTGGCTGCGGATCGCCCTGCTCAGCTTCGGTGGCCCGGCCGGACAGATCGCGGTGATGCACCGCATCCTGGTCGAGGAGAAGAACTGGATCTCGGAGAGCCGCTTTTTGCATGCGCTGAACTACTGCATGCTGCTGCCGGGGCCCGAGGCGCAGCAGCTTGCGACCTATATCGGCTGGCTCTTGCACCGGACCGCGGGCGGCATCATGGCCGGCGGGCTGTTCATCCTGCCCGGCATCATCGCCATCATGGGCCTCAGCTATATCTACGCGGCCTACGGCAATGTCGGCTTCATCGAGGCGCTGTTCTTCGGCCTCAAGGCGGCCGTTCTCGCCATCGTGATCCAGGCGGTGGTTCGCGTCGGCAAGCGTGCGCTGCGCAACCGGGTGATGATCGCGCTCGCGGCCATCGCCTTTGTCGCGATCTTCTTCTTCGGGGTGCCATTTCCCCTGATCATCGTGGCCGCCGCCTGCATCGGCTTCGTCGGTGCCCGGCTTGGCAGGCCGGAATTCGCGGCTCTGGAACATGGCGGAAAGAATTCTGCCATCATCGACAGCATGCTTGGCGAAGGGATTCCCGAACATGTTCGACCGAATACGTCGCGCATGCTGCGGGTCTTGGCCGTCTGGCTCGCCATCTGGCTCGTTCCCGTCTTTGCGCTCCTCATTGCGCTGGGACCGAACGATGTCTTCAGCCAAATCGCGATATTCTTCAGCAAAATGGCGATGGTGACATTCGGCGGCGCCTACGCTGTGCTGGCCTATGTCGCGCAGCAGGCCGCCGAATACTACCACTGGGTCACACCGCGGGAGATGCTCGACGGCCTCGGCATGGCGGAGACCACGCCCGGACCTCTCATCATGGTCGTTCAGTTCGTCGGCTTCATGGCGGCATTCCGCGAAGCGAGCGGGCTGTCGCCCATGCTCGCCGGCACTCTCGGCGGGTTGCTGGCGACCTGGGTGACCTTCGCACCCTGCTTCCTCTGGATCTTCGTCGGAGCGCCCTACATCGAGGCGCTGCGAGGCAACAAGGCGCTGGCCGGCGCGCTCTCGGCGATCACCGCGGCGGTCGTCGGCGTGATCCTCAATCTGTCGATCTGGTTCGCGCTACACACTGTGTTCCGACAAACCTTTCCGGTTCAAGGATTCGGCCTGTCGTTCGACGCGCCCGTGCTGGCCAGCATCGACCTGCCGGCGCTCGTCCTATCGATAGCGGCGGCAACCGCAATCTTCCGCTTCAGTATTGGGATGCTCGTCGTCCTGGCCGCTTCATGCAGCATAGGCATCCTGCTGCGGTCGATTGGCATCATCTAGGGGAACACTGCGGAGTAGAGCGGACTTCACCTGGGCAGAGATATAACCAGGAGCACGAGCATGCGCACACGGAGGATCTTTGAGGCAACCATCTGGCTGACGATCGCGGCGGGACTATCACCCGTTTATGCCCTGACGCAGGAGGAACTCATCGCCAAGATTCAGGCGGCCGGCTACTCGCAGGTCAGCGACATCAAGTCGACTGCCGAAGGTACGACCGCCAAGGCGATGAAGGACGGTAAGGAAGTGCGGCTCGTCGTCGATAGCAGCGGCCAGATCAAAGAGCGAAAGTAAGGCATTCCCTAATGCGTGTCGGTGCACAGGCGGGACTACACCCGTTCGGCCGGTGCTAACTTGCAGACCTCGGCCGCGGCTTCGATCTGCAACGTGGCGTGGTGGATGTTGAAACGGTGCGACAGTTGCTCGCAGACGCCATGCAGGAAGGCATCGTCCGTTCCACCCGGCCGCACAAGATGCGCGGTCAGCGCGGTCTCATTGGTGCTCATGGCCCAGACGTGGAGGTCGTGCACCTCGATGACGCCTTCCAATCCGCCGAGATAGTCCTTCACATCCGAAAGCTCGATGCCGCGCGGCACGCCGTCGAGCGCGAGGTTGACGCTGTCGCGCGCCAGGCCCCAGCCGCTCCAGAACACCACGGCCGCAATAACGAGGCTGATGGCGGGATCGAGCCACAGCCATCCCGTCACCATGATGACGAACGCCGCCACCACCACGCCGAGCGAGACACCGGCGTCCGCCGCCATGTGCAGATAGGCGCCGCGGATGTTGAGATCGCCGTGGCGGCCGCGCATGAACAACAGCGCCGTGAAACCATTGACGACGACGCCGAGTACCGCGACCACCACGACCGTCCAGCCCGCGACCGGCGCCGGGCTATAGAGCCGGTTGACCGCCTCGACCGCAATGCCGCCGACCGCCACCAGCAGCAAGCCCGCATTGAACAGCGCCGCCAGGATCGAGGCGCGCCGATAGCCGTAAGTATGCCGCTGCGTCGGCTGCTTCTGCGCCAGCCAGGCCGCGGCCCATGCCAGCAGCAGCGCGACCACATCGGAGAGATTGTGGATGGCGTCGGAAATCAGCGCCAGCGAGTTGGCGGCATAGCCGAAGATCAGTTCGGCAATGACAAAGCCGGTATTGAGCGAGGCGCCGATTGCAAACGCCCAGCCGAAATTGTCGGGCGCATGGCTGTGGCCGGCATGACCATGGGAATGGCCGTGGGCGTGAGAGTGAGCGTGATGAGAGTGATCCTGCGCCATTCCGCCTCGATGAATTTGGACGGCGACTTATATAACGCGCGGAATCTCGAATACTATTACAGGAGCCGTAGGGTGGGTTAGCGTAGCGTAACCCACCGACAGACGTGCCGCGTATCGAGACCTTGGTGGGTTACGCCTTCGGCTAACCCACCCTACATTTACTCCACGCCGCGCAAGAACTTGTTCGACTTCGGCAGGCCGTGCGCGAGACGGCCGGCGTCGGCGCGGTTGCCGCGCCAGTCGGCCAGATCCTTGGCGCTCATGCTCTGCTCGCGGCCGGCCGAATCCTTCCAGGTCAGGCCCGCCTTGAGCTCGAACACCGCGACATCCGACAGTTTCGCGCTGGAATACTTTTGCAGGCGCACGCCGCGGCCGCGCGCCATCTCCGGCACCTGCTCCAGCGGGAACAGCACCATCTTGTGGTTGGTGCCGATCGCCGCCACGGTGTCACCCTGCACGGTCGCGATCGCGCAGGCCTCCGCCGGCATGGTGACGTTAAGCACCTGCTTGCCCTTGCGGGTATTGCTGACGCAGTCTTCTTCCTTGACCACGAAACCCTGACCTTCGCTGCTCGCGACCAGGAACTTGCGCTCGCCCTTGTTGACGAACAGCGAGACGATCGCCGCGTCCTGCTCGAGATCGATGAACATACGGATCGGCTCACCATGGCCGCGGCCACCCGGCAACTTTGCAACATCCAGCGAATAGAACTTGCCGTTGGTCGCGAACAGCAGCAGTTTTGACGTGGTCTCGGCGAAGAAGGCGTGGTCGAGCTTGTCGTCGGTCTTGAAGGTAAGGCCCGAAATATCCTCGACATGGCCCTTGAGCGTACGCACCCAGCCCTTCTCGGAGATCACGACGGTGACCGGCTCGCGCTCGACAAAGGCTTCCTCGATCGCCGCGAGATCATGCTCGGGCGCGTCGGCGAACTGGGTGCGGCGCTTGCCGAGCGGCGTCTTCGGCCCAAAGATGTCGCGGACCTTGCGGACCTGCTCGCCGACCTTGGACCATTGCTCGGCTTCCGAGCCGAGCAGCGACTTGATGCCCTTCAACTCGTTGCGAAGATTCTTGTCCTCGGTCCGGATTTCGAATTCTTCCAGCTTGCGCAAGGAGCGCAGGCGCATGTTGAGGATGGCGTCGGCCTGGACTTCCGTGAGCTTGAACGCCTTGATCAGCGCCGGCTTCGGCTCGTCCTCGGTCCGGATGATCTTGATCACCTTGTCGATGTTCAGATAGGCGATCAAATAGCCGCCGAGGATCTCGAGGCGGTTCTCGATCTGGGTCTTGCGGTAGTTCGAGCGCCGTACCAGCACGTCGCGCAGATGGTCGAGCCATTCGCGCAGGCATTCGGCAAGCCCCACCACCTTGGGGATCTTGCCCTTGATCAGCACGTTGAGGTTCAGCGAAATCTTGCTTTCCAGCTCGGTGAGCCGGAACAAGGATTCCATCATCAGCGCCGGATCGACCGCGCGGGATTTCGGCTCGATGATCAGCCGGATGTCCTCGGCGGATTCGTCCCTGACGTCGCCGACCAGCGGCAACTTCTTCTCGTTCAGCAGCTCGGCGATCTTCTCGACCAGCCGCGACTTCTGCACCAGCCACGGGATCTCGGTGATGACGACGACCCAGGTGCCGCGCGCGCCCTCCTCCTGGACCCATTTGGCCCGGGTGCGGAACGAGCCGCGCCCGGTCATATAGGCTTCGGCGATGCTTTCCTTGGAATCGACGATGATGCCGCCGGTCGGGAAATCCGGACCCTTGACCCATTTCAGCAGCGACTTCGATTTCGCCTCGGGCTTGTCGATCAGATGCAGCGCCGCGTCGCAGAGTTCGGCGACGTTGTGCGGCGGGATCGAGGTCGCCATGCCGACCGCGATGCCCTGCGCGCCGTTGGCGAGCAGGTTCGGGAAGCCGCCGGGCAGAACCACCGGCTCCTTGCTCTGGCCGTCGTAATTGGGACGGAACTCGACGCCATCCTCATCGATGCCCTCAAGCAGAAGCCGCGCGACCTCGGTCATGCGGGCTTCGGTGTAGCGGTAGGCGGCCGGGTTATCGCCGTCGATATTGCCGAAATTGCCCTGGCCATCGACCAGCGGGTAGCGCGAGGCGAAGTCCTGGGCGAGACGCACCATGGCGTCGTAGATCGCCTGGTCGCCGTGCGGATGGAACGAGCCCATCACGTCGCCGACGATTTTCGCCGATTTCTTGAACGCCGTGCCGGGATCGAGCCGGAGCAGGCGCATGCCATAGAGGATGCGCCGGTGCACCGGCTTCAGCCCGTCGCGGGCGTCCGGCAGGGCACGGTGCATGATGGTCGAGAGGGCGTAGGCGAGATAGCGCTCTTCCAGCGCATCGCGCAGCATCACCTCATGGATTTCGGCCGGCTCTTCCGGCGGCAGCTGTCGTTTTCCCATGGGGAGGGGTTAAACGCTGCCGGCAAATCCGGCAAGATGCGAATGGGGCCCGTCGCCCCTGCGAACACAGGGGCCCATAACCACCAGTGTTTGTGGCGAAAAATGGCTGGCGCCACAGCTTCAATCGATGGGCCGCGGCGTACGGGTCCCTGCGTTCGCAGGGACGACGGCCTCAGGCAGATGAGGTGATTCGCGCCCGGTGCCGCCTCAAGGCCTTGCTCGCCTCAATTCGCGCGTTGATCGCTGGGCAATACCCGCAGCGGCAGTTCGCTGCGGGATGCCCGTGCCGACTGCAGCCGATTCATGGCCGGCAGTTCCACGAACTTCCAGGACAGCCAGGCCAGCGGCGTCACGGCAACGACGGACAGCACAAAGGCGGCGATAACGATGAGTGTTACCGGCACGGTTTCGAATTGGGCCATCGAATTGACCACCAACCGGCCCGCTCCCCACAACGTCAGCGGATGCAGCAAATAGAAGCTGTAGGAGATCTTGCCATAGAATCTGACCACGGCGACGTCGAGCGGCGCGAACGTCGTGGCACCGGCACGCCAGGCGATCAACATCACCAAGGTCGCGGCCGACAGGCATTGCACCAGCAGCGTCCACGTTCCCGTCGGCTTGAAGAAGGAGCAACCGCAGAACACGGCGACGGAGGCGATCGCGCTCAGTGTGACCGCAGCCGGTGTGAGCCTTGCGGCAAGGTCCCCGCCCCTGAAATGCACGAGAATGCCGACCGGAAAAGCAAACAGCAGCGCAAGGTTGGTATCGTCGCCAATCGACTTGGAGAATTGACCGACAAAGGCAAGCCCGAACAGCACCAGGGTCATGGCAACAACCGCCGACGTCCCGTGTCGCCGGAACAGCCAGACGCAGAAAATGATCAGCGGGGTGGCGGCCACCTCCGCCTTCATCGACCACATCACCAGATCGATATCGACGCGCAACATCAGCATGTTGGCGACGACGTTGAGCGGTTCAAACGATGCCTTCGGATACAGGCTGAAGCCGGAGCAATAATAAACCGCGACAAATATCGCGACCGTCACGATCGCCGCCGGGTAAAGCCGGAAGACACGGGCGACCACGAAACGAGCGATGTCAAAATTTTTGTCCAGTGATCGGGCCAGCACAAACCCGCTGATGACGAAAAAGGCCACGACCGCCCCGTAGCCATTGCTCAACGCCTGGATGGTGAACAGGCCAGTCCGGTCCACGACGCTGCGCCCTGGCAATTCGACGAAGGAGGACGACACGTGCATGAGTGCGACCGCCAGTGCGGCGATGCCGCGCATGGATTCAATGCGGGGGATGAATTGTGATTGACGGATAGGGGGCACGCGGGCGGGCACTGGATGGACGTCTGAATTTGAGGTTTCTTTAGCCCAGTACTCAGGGCTGCGCCAGCCGCGCCCGCTGCCGCGTCACCGCGTTGATGAACCCGCCCCGCGCATCCGAATGGCCCTGCCCGCGCGGTTCCAGCACATGGCGGAGCAGGAAGAGGCCGGTCAGCCGAAAGCCGTCCTGCAGGTCCTGGTCCGACCAACTGTTCGCGCCGCCCTCGCCTTCGCGCAGGAACGGCGGCAGACGCAACAGGCGCTCGCGGTAGGGCTCGCCGGCCCGCCGCGACACTGCACCGCCGGATTTTGGCGAGACGTAGATCAAATCCGTGGTCTCACCGGTGGCGGCACAGTTTTCCAGATCGAGCCCGAAGCCGAGCTCAGCTAGCATCGCGAGCTCGAACCGGATGAGGTGAGCCGCCGCGCCGCCGGCGTCCTCAAAATCGTCGAGCGTGCGGTCGAGCATTTCATAGATGTCGTCGTGCGGGTCGCGCTCCGGTAATAGCCGCGCCAGCGAGGCCAGATGGGTGACGCCATAGACGGCGTGGGAGGATGCCAGCAGCGTCGCCGCGCGCAGCCGCGTGCCTTCGATGGCGTAGGTGCCGAGATGCTCATCAAGCCGCGCCCGCCACACGGCGGTGACGTTGTTGCCGGGCTGCAGCAATGGCCGCATCCGCGACGAGGCCCCGCCGCGCACCAGGCCGAGATGACGGCCGTGCTCGCGCGTCAAGAGCTCGACAATGGCGGAGGATTCGCCATGCCGCCGCACGCCCAGCACGATGCCTTCGTCGGTCCATTCCATGGGAGGAGTTTAGCGGATTTGGGTGGAGAGCGCAGCGGCCTCTCGATCGTCATTCCGGGGCGCATCGCAGATGCGAACCCGGAATCTCGAGATTCCGGGTTCGATGCTTACGCATCGCCCCGGAATGACTGAGCTAGGCGTTAAACCACCCCACCGCGTCGCCGGTGAACGAGTAATACAGCCCCATCGCCGTCAGCGCGCAGGAAATGATCTCGATGCCGCTGTCGAACTGCAGGCCCTTCTCGCCGATGATCTGCACGAGCGAAATCACCGACAGCACGAGGGCTGCAGCCAGCACCCAGCGCGGCCAGTTCTTGCGGCCCTGGGCCGCGAGGCGGACGAAGTAGACCAGCAGCAGGATCAGGCCAGCCGCCATCAGCGTTCCGGTGTTGATCATCTGCTCCGTCATCTTCGCCGTCGGCGTACGGTCCTGAAAGGCCACCGACACGGCATCCAGCGTCAGCGACAGGTACAGCAGGACCTCAAACCAGACCACATTGCGGGGTACGTTCATCGTGCCTGTTCTTGGTAATTGGCGGCTCTTGTTCTAGCCCGTCATTGCGAGGAGCGAAGCGACGAAGCAATCCACCTCACGGCTTGTGGAGCTATGGATTGCTTCGCTTTGCTCGCAATGACGGTTCCTCATCATTCCCTGGGGAATTCCAGCCCCATTTCCCGGTAGCGGTCGGGGTCGTCGCCCCAGTTCTCGCGCACCTTGACGAACAGGAACAGGTGCACGGGCACGCCCAGAATTTCTGCGATCTCCTTGCGCGAGTCGGCGCCGATCGACTTGATGGTGGCGCCGCCCTTGCCGAGCACGATCTTGCGCTGGCTTTCGCGCTCGACAAAGATCGTCTGCTCGATCCGCACCGACTTATCCTTGCGTTCGGTCCAGCTGTCGGTCTCGACGGTCGATTGATACGGCAGTTCCTGGTGAAGCTGGCGGTAGATCTTCTCCCGGGTGATTTCCGCCGCCAGATGCCGCAGCGGCGCATCCGACATCTGGTCCTCCGGATAGTGGAACGGGCCCGGCGGCACGCTCTTCGCCAGCGTCTTGCGCAGGTCGTCGACGCCGTCGCCCGACAGCGCCGAGATCATGAAGGTGTGCTCGAACTTCATGCGCTCGTTGGCGGCCTGCGCCAGCGCCAGAAGTTTTTCGCGCGGGATCAGGTCGATCTTGTTCAGCACCAGGATCTTTGGATGCGCGACCGTCGCGAGCTTGGTAAGGATCGCCTCGGCCTCCTCGTCGATCCCGGCCTTGGCATCGAGCAGCACGCAGACGAGGTCGGCATCATGGGCGCCGCTCCAGGCGGTGGACACCATGGCACGGTCTAGCCGCCGCTTCGGCGAGAAGATGCCGGGCGTATCGACCAGGATCACTTGCGCGTTGTCTTCGATCACGATGCCGCGGATCAGCGCGCGCGTGGTCTGCACCTTGCGCGAGACGATGGTGACCTTGGAGCCGACCAGCGCATTGACCAGCGTCGATTTGCCGACATTGGGGGCGCCGATCAGCGCGACGAAACCGCAGCGGGTCTCGGCGGGCGCGGCTTCAGGTGAGGCTTCAACTGTCATTGCTGCCGCCGGCAACGCCTTCGCGTTCGATCATGACGGAGGCGGCAACCTTCTCGGCCGCGCGCTTGGAGCCGCCGACCCCCTCGGCGGGCACAAGGCCCGGCAGGTCGACGGCGACGCGGAACTGCGGGTCGTGATGCGGGCCGGTGCGCTCGATCTCGCGGTAGACCGGCGTTGGCAAGCCCTTGCTCTGGGCCCATTCCTGCAGCACCGTCTTGGGATCGCGCAGCGGCCGGCGCGGCTTGCGCATCCGCTCCAGCCAGTTGCGCTCGACGAACTGGGACGCCGCGGCATAGCCGCCGTCGAGATAAATCGCTCCGATCACCGCCTCGCAGATATCGCCGAGCACGGATTTGCGCAGCCGCGCGCTCGCCCCCGCCCCGACCACGCCGAGCTTGATGTCCTCGAGCAATCCCAGCGATTTGGCAACGTCGGCGCAGCTTTCCTTGCGCACGAGATCGGCCAGCCGTTTCGACAATTCGCCCTCATCGGCCCGCGGATAGGCGCGGTACAGCATGTCGGAGATGATCAGCCCGAGCACGTGATCGCCGAGAAATTCCAGCCGCTGATAGCTGTCCGCGCGGTGGCGCGTCGCGGGCTTCAATGCCGAGACGTGGGTAAAGGCCGTCGTCAGCAGCGCGGGATCGGAAAAGGTGTAGCCGATGCGGCCCTCGATCGCGGCGGTGGCCGCTTTGGCCGCCGCCTTGCCGCGCTTCCTCTTTTTCGGCGCAGCCGTAGCGGCGGCATCGGCCTGCGGGCCCGCCTCGCCTGGGGTCGCCGTATCGGGAATGGTCGCGGTCTCGTCGTTCATCGCACGATGGAGAATAGGCGATTCCAGCGCACCGCAGTCGGCCAGCGCCAGAACATCCAGGCATGTTCGCCTTCGGCAATCGAGAAGAAGATCATCTGCGCCCGGCCGACGATGTTCTCGAACGGCACATAGCCCACCGCTGACAGCACCCGGCTATCGGTCGAGTTGTCGCGGTTGTCGCCCATCATGAAGAAGTGGCCGGGGGGCACGGTATAGACGTTGGTGTTGTCGTAGAAGCCGTTGTCGACGCAATCGAGCGTCTCATAGCTGACGCCGTTCGGCAGCGTTTCCTTCCAGCGCTTGACGCGCGCGGTGGCGTCGGAACCGCAGGGGTCCTCGCCGATGAAGTCGGTAAGGCGCTCGCGCTTGACCGGCTTGTCGTTGATGTGGAGCAGGCCTTCCCGCATCTGGATGCGGTCGCCCGGCAGGCCGATCACGCGCTTGATGTAGTCGGTGGAATCGTCCTTCGGCAGGCGGAATACGACAATGTCGCCCCGGTTCGGCTCCGAGCCAAAGATGCGGCCCGAGAACAAGGGCGGCGACAGCGGAATCGAATAGTGGCTGTAGCCATACGAATATTTCGAGACGAACAGGTAATCCCCCACCAGCAGCGTCGCCTTCATCGATCCCGAGGGGATGTTGAACGGCTGGAACAGGAAGGTGCGGATGACGAGCGCGATCAGGAGAGCGTGGATGACGACGCGGATGGTTTCACCCAAGCCGCTTTCAGATTTTGTGCCGGATGTCACGCTCATCGCTTTCCCAATTCCCGCGGGCCCTGGCCCACACGGTGGCAGAACGTTTTCCGCGCGCGAATCGGCTGCAACGTTCGCGTCAGGAAAACGATCTTAATACCTGATGTTGAGGGCCAATTCCGGCGCAAACCAGAATCGGCCCTGGCTCGAATATATCGTTGGCGGCGTTTTAGACGGTTGTTGGTGGGCGCGCAATCAAGCGCATCGTCAAAACTTTATAACCAATTGAAAAATCAACGAGTTTTAGTTTTGTCCCAGTTCCCGGCGCAAACGCCCGCGCGCCTCATGATTTGCCGGGGGCGACCGCCGAAATTATGACAAAGGCCTGCGCCAGCGGCCAATCGTCGGTGATCGACAGATCGATCCGCGCTTCCAGCCCCTCCGGCGTCAGCGCCTCGAGCCTCGCCAGCGCGCCGCCCGTGAGCTTCATGGTCGGACGGCCTCCCGGCAGGTTCACCACCCCCATGTCCCGCCACCAGACCCCGCGCCTGATACCGGTGCCGAGCGCCTTGGAACAGGCCTCCTTGGCGGCGAATCGCTTGGCATAGGTCGCGACCACCATCTTTTCGCTGTTGGCGCGGCGCGCCGCCTTGGCGCGCTCGGCGTCGGTGAAGATGCGGTCGAGGAAGCGGTCGCCGTGGCGCTCGATCACCTTGGCCACCCGTGTGATGTCGATCAGATCGGAGCCGATGCCGATGATCATGCGTGTCCTGCGATTTTCCCGCGGCCACGGTCCATCGCGGCACGCATCTGCCGCACGGTCTCGCCCAGGCCGACGAACAGCGCCTCCCCCATCATGAAATAGCCGATGTTGAGTTCGGCGATCTCCGGCAGCGCCGAAATCGTCTCGGCCGTCTCGTAGTCGAGGCCGTGGCCGGCATGGACCTCCAGCCCGGCGGCGCGCGCCAATGCGGCACCCTCCACGATCCGCTGCCACTCGGCCTCGGCCTTATCAGCGTGGCCGTCGACCACGGCGTCGCACCAGCCGCCGGTGTGGATCTCGATCACGGGTGCGCGCAACTTGGCGGCCATCTCGATCTGGCGCGGGTCGGCGGCGATGAATAGCGACACCCGGATGCCGGCGTCATTGAGCCGCGCGATGAACGGCGCCAGCGCGTTATGCTGGCCGACGACATCGAGCCCGCCCTCGGTGGTGAGCTCTTCGCGGCGCTCCGGCACCAGGCATACCGCATGGGGCTTTGTCGCGAGCGAGATCCGCAGCATGTCCTCGGTCGCCGCCATCTCGAAATTCAGCGGCTTGGAAATTTCGGCCTTGAGGCGGGCCATGTCGGCGTCGCGAATGTGACGGCGATCCTCGCGCAGATGCGCGGTGATGCCGTCGGCGCCCGCCGCGATCGCCGCAAGCGCGGCGCGCACCGGATCCGGCCGCTCGCCGCCCCGCGCATTACGCAAGGTGGCGACGTGGTCGACATTGACGCCGAGGCGCAGCGGGGGGACGGACATAATTAGGGCTCGCAGCAATTCTGTTGAGTTATCCCTCATCCTGAGGAGCGCGAAGCGCGTCTCGAAGGATGTGGGCCCTACTGTGGCCACATGGTTCGAGACGGCGCAAGTGCGCCTCCTCACCATGAGGAGCAACAGCACGTGAACGGCTACCCATTGACCCGCTCGACCTTGGCGACGACGGCCTTGGCGCGCAATTGCGCGATAATTGCGCTGAGATGCTTGAGGTCATAGACCTCGAGATCGATGGTCAGCTCGGTGAAATCGGGCGAGCGGCGCGACATGCTGATATTGTCGATATTGCCATCATGTTCGGCGATCACGGTGGCGACCTGGGCGAGGCTGCCGGGCTCGTTGACATTGTGGACCAGGATGCGCGCCGGGAAACGCTGCGGCATGGTCTCGTCGATATCCCAGCGCACGTCGAGCCAGCGTTCCGGCTCCTCCTCGAAATCCTTCAGCGCCGGCGACTGGATCGGATAGATCGTGATCCCCTCGCCCGGCGTGACGATGCCGACGATGCGGTCGCCCGGCACGGCGCCGCCGTTCGGTGCAAACTTCACCGGCAGATCGGAATTGATGCCGCGCACCGGGATGACCGAGGCAGCGCGCGCCGGATGCGGCGGCTCCGACTTCAGCTTCAATTTCACCGCGAGGCTCTTCTTGGCGGCCCCGTACTTCACCAGCCGCTCTTCCTTGTAGTCCGGATACATCGCGCGCGCGACATCGGAAGCCTTCAGTTCGCCGCGCCCGACGGAGGCCATCACGTCCTCGATCGAGGCGCGCGCCAGCCGCGGCAGCGCACCCGTCAGCTTGTCGTCGGCATATTCGATCTTGGCGCGGGCAAACAGGCGATCGATGATGCGGCGGCCGAGGCCGGCATATTGGTCGCGCACCGCGGTGCGGGTGGCACGCCGGATCGCGGCGCGGGCCTTGCCGGTGACCGCCAGTGATTCCCAGGCCGACGGCGGCGCCGACTGCGCCTTAGAGGTCAAAACTTCGACCTCGTCGCCGTTCTGCAGCTCCGACGACAGCGGCGCGAACTTGCCGTTGATCTTGCAGCCGACGGCCGAATTGCCGACGTCGGTATGCACGGCATAGGCGAAGTCGATCACATTGGCCTGGCGCGGCAGCGCGATCAGCTTGCCCTTCGGGG
This sequence comes from Bradyrhizobium sp. CB3481, assembly GCF_029714305.1. Lineage (NCBI taxonomy): Bacteria > Pseudomonadati > Pseudomonadota > Alphaproteobacteria > Hyphomicrobiales > Nitrobacteraceae > Bradyrhizobium > Bradyrhizobium sp. CB3481. The sequence goes on along the minus strand of NZ_CP121647.1, from coordinate 3,718,288 downwards.
TGAAGCAGAACACCTGGTCGTGGAACAGCTCCAGCTTGGTGTGCTCGAGAAACTCCTCCGGATTGGCGCTTTCGGAGAGGATGCCGACGGTGTGACGGAGCCAGGCGAAGGCGTTGGATTCGTGCTTGAGCCGCTCGGTCGGCGAGCCCATGCCTTCCTTGTAGAAGGCGTGCGCGGCGATGCCGAACTCGGCGATCTGGTTCATCTCCTCGGTGCGGATCTGCAGCTCGACGCGCTGATTGCCGGGACCGATCACGGTGGTATGGAGCGAGCGGTAGTCGTTCTGCTTCGGCGTCGAGATGTAGTCCTTGAAACGCCCCGGCACCACCGGCCAGGTGGTGTGCACGACGCCGAGCGCGCGATAGCAGGCCTCGACGTCGGTCAGGATGATGCGAAAGCCGTAGATGTCGGACAATTGCTCGAAGCCGACCGATTTGCGCTCCATCTTGGTCCAGATCGAAAACGGCTGCTTGCGGCGGCCATAGACGCGCGCGGCGATTCCGTTGTTCTGCAGGTTCTTGGACAGCTGGCTTTCGATCTCGCCGATCAGGTTGCGGTTGCGCTCGGCGAGCGCGTCGAGCCGCTGCTTCACCACCGCATAGGCTTCGGGGTCGAGCACGTGGAAGGACAGATCCTCCAATTCCTCGCGCATCTCATGCATACCCATGCGGCCGGCGAGCGGCGCATAAATATCGAGGGTCTCCTCGGCGATGCGGCGCCGCGAGGCGTGCGGCACGAATTCCAGCGTGCGCATGTTGTGCAGGCGGTCGGCAAGCTTGATCAAGAGCACGCGGACGTCGTCGGCGATCGCCAGCAGCAGCTTGCGCAGGTTCTCGGCCTGCTTGGCCTCGCGCGAGACCAGCTCCAGCCGCTTCAGCTTGGTGAGCCCCTCCACCAGCGCGCCGATCTCGTGGCCGAAGATGTTGTCGATCTCGGCGCGCGTCGCCTCGGTATCCTCGATCGTATCATGCAGCAGAGCGGCGACGATGGTGGCGTCGTCCAGCTTGAGGTTGGTCAGGATCGCCGCGACCTCGAGCGGATGAGAAAAATAGGGATCGCCGGAGGCGCGCGTCTGCGTGCCGTGCGCCTTCATGGCGTAGACATAGGCGCGGTTGAGCAGGTCTTCGTTCGTATCGGGGTTGTAGGAGCGGACGCGTTCGACCAGGTCGTATTGCCGCATCATGCGCGAACGCGGCGATTTCGGCTTCTCCGCCACGGGCGAGCTCGGCGCGACCGCGACCCCGCCGGTTGCGGCCTGCATCTGCCGGGAGCTGCGGCGCCAGTACGCCATCACTTCACTGCCTTCTTCCACCAAACCCGAACCGGGTCCCGCCATAGGCGTATCTAATGCGTTTTCGAACGGCGTTGCACGCCGCTTGGGCCGCCAAACGGTTCAATTTCGCTTGGGCCTGCGGCCATCGAAGGCCCTACCCGCCGGCTAAGTCCGCCGATTTCGGCCGCGCCGCACAAGGACGCATTGTAACCACCAAAATGTCAACAAAAGCAAAGGCCCGGACGGATGTCCGGGCCCTTGGGCAGATCGGCAGTTCAGAAAGGTCCGGAACCGGTCCGTACTTATTCATCTTCCTCGGGCTGCTCTTCCGGCGGCGCCAAGCCTTCGAGACCCTTGAGGAGCTCTTCCTCGGTCATGCGTTCGACCGCGACCTCGGTGTCGTCAGCGTCGACGCTGGCACCGGCCGAGCCGATCAGAGGCACGGTATCGGGCTCTGGCTCGTCGACCTCGACGAACTTCTGCAGCGAGTGAACCAGTTCCTCGCGCAGGTCTTCCGGCGAAATCGTGGAATCGGCGATTTCCCGCAGCGAAACGACCGGATTCTTGTCGTTGTCCCGGTCAACCGTGAGTTGTGACCCGGACGAGATCATACGGGCGCGATGTGCCGCCAGCAACACCAGGTCGAACCGGTTGTCGACCTTATCAATGCAATCTTCCACGGTGACGCGCGCCATAGACTGTCGCTCCGTTAATGGGGCCAAATATGTCAGATATGGCCGCTAGTTATAGTGGCAAGGGCGGTTTCGCAAGACCAAATTTGTGATTTGCGTTCCCAAGGGGCTCTGATACCCCAGTCAGGGGCCAGACGGGCCGGAGCGTCCAGACGCGGCGAGGTTGCCGTACAGGGCAAGTAAATCTCTTCATTGCACTGTCAAAAGTATAGGTTTTTCGCCCTCGCCTCACCATAATTGCAGTGGTGACTGTCGTGGGGCACGATTCACCGAACTTTAGGCAACAGAACCGGAAAGTGCGCGCGGTCGTTAGCCGCTGCGCTAGAAAAGCGAACCACAACGTGAGAACCATTTGATGTCACCAGCTTCCAACAAGATTGCGCTCTTCATTGATGGCGCCAACCTCTACGCAACGGCCAAGACGCTCGGTTTCGACATCGATTACAAGCGCCTGCTCAAGGAATTTCAGAGCCGCGGAACGCTATTGCGTGCATTCTACTACACGGCGATCATTGAGGATCAGGAATACTCCTCGATCCGCCCGCTGATCGATTGGCTGGACTACAACGGCTACACCGTCGTCACCAAGGCGACCAAGGAATTCATCGACGCTTCCGGCCGCCGCAAGGTGAAGGGCAACATGGATATCGAACTCGCCGTCGATGCCATGGAACTCGCCGAGCATGTCGACCAGATCGTGCTATTCTCCGGCGACGGCGATTTCCGTTCGCTGGTCGAAGCGGTACAGCGCCGCGGCGTTCGCGTTACGGTGGTGTCGACCATTTCAAGCCAGCCGCCGATGATCGCCGACGAGTTGCGTCGCCAGGCCGACGTCTTCACCGATCTCGTTGAACTGCAGTCCAAGCTCGGCCGCGACCCCTCCGAACGCCCCGCCCCGCGCGAGCCGCGCCATCACTCCCCGCAATTCCTGCAGCGTGCCACCACCGTGGCGCCGCGCGGCGCCGCCGACGACGATTTCGACGATTGAGAATAGGCCATTACGCTGCTAGAGCCTCGGTTCTGATTGAATGCAGAACCGGGGCTTTTTGTTTTGGGGTGCATCGCCGGCGCAAGCCGGTGTTCGTCCCGCTCCGATCCGCGGCAGGCTGCCTTTCGAAAGCACTTTGGATCCATGACCAGCCTGCCCGTCCCTGCCGAAGCTGAACCCGATCACGACTGCCCGCTTTGCCCGCGGCTCGCCGAATTCCGCGCCGAGGCGCGCGCCAAGGAGCCGACCTGGCACAACGCCCCGGTCTCTTCGTTCGGCAACGCAACCGCTCGATTGTTGATCGTCGGCCTGGCGCCGGGCCTGCAGGGCGCCAACCGGACCGGACGTCCCTTCACCGGCGACTATGCCGGCGACCTCCTGTACGCGACCTTGCTCGAATACGGCTTTGCCGAGGGCACCTACCAGGCGCGACCGGATGATGGGCTGAAGCTGGTCGATTGCCGGATCAGCAATGCCGTGCGCTGCGTGCCGCCGCAGAACAAGCCGCTGCCAATCGAGATCAACACCTGCCGGCAATTCCTGGCGACGACGATTGCGACCATGCCAAAGCTGCGCGCGATCGTTCTGCTCGGCCGCATTGCGCATGATACGACGCTGAAGGCGCTTGGCCTGCGCGCTGCTGCCGCTCCGTTTTCGCACGGTGCCGTACACAAGACGGATAATTTCAGGCTCTACGACAGTTATCACTGCTCGCGCTACAACACGAACACCGGCGTGCTGACGCCAAAGATGTTTCGCGAGGTATTTGCGAAGGTGCGCAAGGATCTGGATTCGTGAAACGAAATTGGCGTTTGCGCCGCTGCCCGCCCGCTCTCGCCTAACCCACCTCTGCCAGACCACATCTTGAGGAGCGGCGTTTGCCGCGTCTCGAAGGATGAATGGCACCAGGGGGGCCGCATGGTTCGAGACGGCGCTCCGCGCCTCCTCACCATGAGGGTTTGAGAGCGAGCGTTTAAGCGGGATTTTCCCTCAACCACGCCAGCACGTCGGCGGCGTTACGATCGGGTGGGAATACCGGGTAGAACACGTGGCGGATGCGGCCGTCATCGATGATCAGCGCGAGCCGCTTGATCAGCGTCAGCCCGGCGACTTCCATGGTCGGCAGGCTCAGCGCAACCGTCAGCTCGAGCTTGGCGTCCGACAGCACCGGGAACGGTAGATGCAGCCGTGAAGCCATCTCGGTCTGATAGGCATTATCCTGCGTCGAGAGGCCGAACACCTGCCTGGCGCCGGCGGCTTTCAGTTCGGCAAAGAGGTCACGGAACGAGCAGGTTTGCGGCGTGCAGCCGCGCGCGCCGGGGATCATGTCCCAATCATCGACCAGACTGATCTTGCCGGGCTCTCCTGTGCGCGGATAGGCGAACACCACGGTCCGGCCGGGTAGCTCGGATAGCGTCACGGCACTATCGTCGGTGGCCAGCAGCGTCACCGGCGGGATCGCCATGCCGAAGAGATGCGCCGCGCCGCCGTCATCTTCCGGCGCAGGGATCTTGCTCCAGTCGACTTCGAACAGGTTTTTCTGGTTCATCTTCTGCCTCGTCAAACCCACGTGCTGTAGGATGGGTAGAGCGAAGCGAAACCCATCATCCCTCCCCGCAAGGATTCGATGGGTTTCGCTGTGCTCTACCCATCCTACGCTCCCTATCCCCGCGCCCGCATCAGGCGGCCTTTTTCGCGGCCCCAGTCGCGTTTCTTTTCGCTCTCGCGCTTGTCGTGCAGCTTCTTGCCCTTGGCGATCGCCAGCAACAGCTTGGCCCGGCCGCGCTCGTTGAAATAGAGTTTTAGCGGGATCAGCGTCATGCCTTCGCGGTCGACCGCGCCCATCAGCTTGTTGATCTGCTTGCGGTGCAGCAGCAGTTTGCGCGGGCGCTTCGGCTCATGGTTGAAGCGGTTGGCCTGCAGGTATTCCGGGATATTGGCGTTGATCAGCCAGATCTCGCCGTTCTTGGAATCCGCATAGGATTCCGCAATGGTGGTCTTGCCGTTACGGATCGACTTCACCTCGGTACCGGTCAGTGCAATGCCGGCCTCAATGGTGTCGTCGATCGCGTAATTGAACCGCGCCTTGCGGTTTTCGGCGACGACCTTGATCGGGCGCTCGTTCTTTTCCGCCACGTTAGCTCTTCTTTATTAGCTCTTCTTGAGGAGATCGCGGATCTCGGTCAGCAGTTCTTCCTGCTTGGTCAATTTGGGCGCCGCGGGAGCGGTCTCTTCCTTGCGCTTGAACTGATTCATGGCACGGATCACGATGAACAGCACGAACGCGATAATGAGGAAATTCAGCGTCAGCGTGAGAAAATTGCCCCACGCGAGCACCGCGCCTTGCTTTTTGGCATCCGCCAGATTGTTGGCGGTCACCGTCTTCGCGAGTGGCGTGAAGTAGTTGGAGAAATCAAGACCACCGGTGATCGCACCGATGATCGGCATGATCACATCACCAACCAGCGAATTCACGATGGCGCCGAAAGCCGCGCCGATGATGACGCCGACCGCGAGGTCGACGACGTTGCCCTTCATCGCGAATTCGCGGAATTCCTTCAGCATGTTGGCTCCCCCTCTTCGTCCCTGGGGCGAAGACCGTGCAGCCCCTAATTGATCAGGCCGGCATGCACCATGGCGTCGCGGATCACCTTGCCGGTTGGCGGCGTCACGTTCATCAACGGCAGACGCACTTCGTCATCGATCCGCCCCAGCAGCTTGAGGCCGTGCTTGGCTCCCGCAAGGCCGGGCTCCTTGAAGACGGCATCATGCAGCGGCGTCAGGCGATCCTGGATCTTCAGGCCGGTAGCGAAATCACCCTTCATGACGGCTGACATCAGGTCGGCGCACAGCTTCGGCGCCACATTGGCGACCACCGAGATGCAACCATGTCCTCCTGCCGCCATATAGGCCAGCGCGGTCATGTCCTCGCCGGACAGCTGGATGAAATCCGGCCCCATCGCATGGCGCTGCTGCGACACCCGGGCAAGATTGGCGGTGGCGTCCTTGACGCCGGCGATGTTCTTCAACTCGAACAGCCGAGTCATGGTCTCGACCGACATATCGACGACGGAGCGCGGGGGGATGTTGTAGATGATGATCGGGATCCCGATCGCGTCATTCACCGCCTTGAAATGCTGATACATGCCTTCCTGGGTCGGCTTGTTGTAGTAGGGCGTCACCACCAGGACGGCATCGGCACCGGCCTTCTCGGCGTGAACAGCAAGGTCGACGGCTTCGCGCGTCGAGTTCGAGCCCGCGCCGGCGATGACAGGCACGCGGCCTTTCGCCTCATCGATGCACATCTCGACGACCCGATGATGCTCGGCATGGCTCAGCGTCGGGCTTTCGCCGGTGGTCCCCACGGGAACGAGGCCGTGGGACCCCTGCTCGATCTGCCAGCTTATCAGACCCCGGAAAGCGGCCTCGTCGAGCGAGCCGTTTTTGAATGGCGTGACCAAGGCGGTGAGCGATCCCCGGAACTTTGTCTTGGCTGCCATGGACTTCCTCCAAACGCTTAAGAAACGGCACGGCCGAAACTGGATTTCAATTCATATCGGGTCTGACGAGCGGGCGAAAGGGGCCGTGCCGCAGGGCGCTAGCGCTTTGTTTCGACGCCTTTTCTCGGCTCCGGCCCAGATCGCCTTCCGCTTTGGGGGCCAGTAGCCGCGATTTTGCCGCGGTGATGGCGCAAACAGGACGGCCGCGACGTTTTTAGCATTTTGTCCACATATTCGGTCGAATAGACCTATGGCCGGGTCGATTGAATGATTCGCTGCCGCAGAGGAAAGCCGTGACCCTTCCCGTCCGCGCCGCCGCATTGCGATCGACCGCGTTGGCCACCAGCGTCGCGCTGGCGGTTGGGTTGACCGCCTTCCCTCTGGAAGCCTGGGCCAAGCCAAAGGTTCCACTGCCCAAGCCGCGACCGATCGCGCGCAACGTCGTTCCCAAATCCACTAGCCCCGGCAACGCGCCGCCCGCTCACACCGCGACGGCGGCCCGTGCCCCGACCGCAGCACCGACGCCCGCGCCGCCGGTGCTGGCGCCTGCCACGCGCCAGCACGCTGCCTTGCCGCCGCCGCGCAAGCATATAGCGCCAGCCGCGGTCGCGGCGACGACGTCGACCTCGCAGGCCGACAAGGACGCGCTGGAAAACGTCATCGAGCTCCTGCGCAAGCAGAAGGCCGGCGACGCCACGCAGGTGCAGGCGACCATTTCGGACCCGGTCGCCCGCAAGCTCGCGGAATGGCTGATCCTGCGCAGCGACAACAACAATGCCTCGGTGGAACGCTACCGGGCGTTCGTCTCCGCCAATCCGAGCTGGCCGTCGCAGATCTTCCTGCGCCGGCGCATCGAGGCCGCGCTGTGGGACGACCGCCGCGAGGATGGCGCGGTGTGGTCGTGGTTCGAAAACGATTCGCCGATCTCGGCAAAAGGCAAGTTCGCGCTGGCCAAGGCGATGATCGCGCGCGGCGATCGCGCCAACGCCGAGCGATTGGTCCGCGAGGCCTGGCGTCACGACGGCATGTCGGAAGACACCGAGAGCGCCGTGCTCGACACATTCGGTGCGCTGCTGACCGCGGGCGACCACAAGGCACGAATGGAATCTCTGCTGTATGGCACCGAGCAGGAAGCCGGCGGCATGCGCGCCGCGAAACGGCTCGGCTCCGGCCATGTCGCGCTCGCCAAGGCGCGCATTGCGGCCAACAAGAAGGCCTCCAACCTCCGCGCCCTGCTTGAGGCGGTGCCGCACGAATTGCACGGCGAAACCGGCTATCTCTTCGCCAGGATCCAGCTGCTTCGCCGCGAGGAGAAGTTCACCGAGGCCGCCCAGCTCATGCTGAGTGCGCCGAAAGATCCGAACCGCCTGCACAATCTCAACGAATGGTGGATCGAGCGGCGGCTGTTGGCGCGCAAGATGATCGACGTTGGCGAGCATCGCAACGCCTACCTCATCGCGCGGGATGCCGCGCTGCCGACGCGCGACATCTACAAGACGGAGGCGGAATTCACCGCGGGCTGGATCGCGCTGCGCTTCCTGAAGGACCCGGCGCTCGCCGCCCAGCATTTCGCCCGTATCGGCGTCGGCAGCGCCAATCCAACCGCGCTGGCGCGCGCCGGCTATTGGCAGGGCCGCGCGGCGGAGGCGGCTGGCCGCAGCCAGGAAGCCCGCGCAGCATATGGCCGGGCGGCTGAACAGTCGACCAGCTATTACGGCCAGCTCGCGCGCGCCAAGCTTGGCCTGCCGCAGCTCGAGCTGAACGGCGTGCCGCGGACCCGCGGCGCCGACCGGCTGGAGATCGTCCGCGCTGTGCAGTTGCTCTACGAGCTCGACGAGCGCGAGCTTGCGATCCCGATCTTCAGCGACATGGGCGAGAACGGCGATCCGGAAGCGCTGGCCGGGCTCGGCGAGCTTGCCGCGCGCCACCATGATGCCCGCGGCATGCTGCTGCTCGGCAAGGCCGCGCTCAACCGCGGCCTGCCGTTCGACCACTACGCCTATCCGGTCACCGGTATTCCGTCATTCAAGCAGATCGGCCCCGAGGTCGAGCCGAGCGTCGTCTACTCGATCGCGCGACAGGAAAGCGCGTTCAATCCGGCCGTGATCTCGCCGGCCCAGGCCTACGGGCTGATGCAGGTGACGCCGGATGCCGGCCGCTATGTCTGCAAACGCGCCGGCGTCAGCTTCGACCTTCAGCGGATGAAGACCGATTCGGTCTACAACGCCATGCTGGGCGCCGCCGAGCTCGGCGGCCTGCTCGAGGACTACCGTGGCTCCTACATCCTCACCTTCGCCGGCTACAATGCCGGCCGCGGCAGCGTGAAGAAATGGATCGAGCGTTATGGCGACCCGCGCGATCCCAAAGTCGATGCCGTCGATTGGGTCGAATTGATCCCCTTCTCCGAGACGCGCAACTACGTGCAGCGGATCATGGAGAATCTGCAGGTCTATCGCGCACGCTTCGGCGGCGGCTCCAAGCTCCAGATCGAAGCCGACCTGCACCGCGGCGCCAGCGTCGAATAGCGGTTTTCAGGCAAGGCCGGGCCGGCCCGAATTCGCCATGGCCGAAAGCGCGGTGGCCGCCTTCGCACAAATAATGCACGCCTTCGCCTGAAACCCGATCAAAGCATTGTTTATATTAAATTATTTCGAGCGCCCCCGGCGAGTTCCCAGCACTGCAGCAATCTCGCACCCATTATAGAGTGAGAGTGTTCGAAACTGGACCGGTGCAGCAGGGGTTCCGCGAGGTGCGGCAGTACCCAACTTGCAAGCGAGCATTGCGTCCGATTAGAGCCGCCAAGTCTAGGGATGCCCAATCAGGGGGCGAAATCGGACCAAAATGGCGGAATCCAGTGTGTCTCGGAATTGGATAACCGGCATCGAGCGCCGATGCCCTGGCGGAGAAAGCCTAGGACGGAGCGGCTACCGGCGGAAAATGCCCGCGCCTCTAAATAGCCTTGTCGTAATCTTCATCTGCCGCTTGCGGCTGGCCCTCGCGTCAGGCATATCCGCGCCTATGGAGCTGTGGCCGAGTGGCTGAAGGCGGCGGTTTGCTAAACCGTTATAGGCTTGTAAAGGCCTATCGAGGGTTCGAATCCCTCCGGCTCCGCCATCCCCCAAATTGTCCATCCCGGATACATAGGTAGCCTGCCCGGCGGACGGGTTGCTTCCTGACTGTCGAACAGGATTGAGACGCCGTGGCGCGATCCCACGTCTCGTGCGTTTTATTGGCCGTGCAAGCGATGACGCGCCCGGCCGGTATTTCCAAGATCACACGCCTGGTATTGTCAAACCGGCAATGATCAATGCGCCGTCATCCAGGCGCGCGCTTCGCGCTGCGCAGCGGCGATCTCGGCTTCCGACATCATCGCGGCGACCTCTCGGCGCATCGCGATCGCGTCAGTGCGCCCCTTCAGCGCGGCGAGATTGAACCATTTGTGGGCCGCGACCAGATTCACGACGCCCGAACGGCCGCTCGCCCAGTAAAGGCCGCGCTCGAACAGCACGTCGGAAACCGCCGTCGCTTCCACCGGAATGGCCGTGTCGAGATCGATCTGCCCCTGAAACATCTGTAGGTCCCCTTTTTATCGTTGCCGCCCTCCCCCGAGCGCGGCCCCCGTCCACTATCTGCTTGTCATCTCCAACGCCGTTTGCCGGTCTGTTGTTGAGGCGATCATGGCCGATCAAATTTGAAGGGCAGTTTAAGGTTCGCGATGAACGGGGTGTAAATGCGCATCCCGCCCGGTCGAGCGCAGAATCGCAGAAGTGCCTGCGGCACAAGCAGAAGTCGGAAATCGTGAAGACCGGTTTACCCTGCGGTTTCGCACAACGATAACCATTACCGGTGTGTGTCGTACTTCGCTCCGAACCCTTGAGCGGACCGTGCTTACCCGCTCAGGTTCCCGGCGCCGGTTTGAGCCAGCCTCGATCGACCGCGTCCTTGATGACCGCCTCCGCCGCGCTCCAGAGCGTCGGCGCACCTTCGGCAATACGGCAGGTCAACGCGCGCTCGCGCGCCTCGTCCACATCATAATCGGTCCAGGTACCGCCGCCGACCGCGTGGTTCAGCAGGACGGGCTGCAGGCGATCGACCGATTTGGCGAACCGCGCATCCGCCGTCGCTGCGGCCTCGAACTCCTGCCATAGCGCGAGCATTTCAGCGGCCTGCTCCGTCGGCAGCAAAGCGAACAGCCGGCGGGCGGCGACCGTCTCACGCGCCGCCTGCGTGGCGGTTCCGACCGCGTCGTACAGCAGCGTATCGCCACAGTCGATTTCGACGACATCGTGAATCAGGAGCATCGATATCACGCGAAGCAGATCAATCCGCTCCACCGCGTGAGGCGCCAGCACGAGCGCGAAGAGCGCGATATGCCAACTATGCTCGGCGGCATTCTCGCGGCGCGCGCCGTCGGCAATGCGGCTGCCACGAACGACGGACTTGAGCCTGTCGGCCTCGAGCAGGAAGCGAAGCTGCGAGGCGAGCGGTTCGGCAAGCTGTAGCGAGTCGAGGGGCGTGACGACGTGTTTCCAGGTCATGCCGCCAGCTTGAAGGAGCCCGCCGGCGGCCGCCACGCATAAGATATGCGCGCACCAAGCTAGACCGGCAGGCCGTCGGCCGGGCTTGTGACGAGCCGCGCCGGCGAGCCGTCGGACAGCAGGATGCGTTCCCAGATCTGCGCACCGGGTACGATACGCAGTTCGTCGAGGCCGTTAGCGTCTGTCACGAATGTCAGCGCGTGGGTCCCGTCGCGTTCGCCCCAGCCAAGCTCCGGCAATCGTGCCTCGGCGGATCGGATTTCATCGCTCGCATACCGCCACAGCGGCTGGCCGCGTAACTCGCTGGCAGCGCGCCGCCACTCGCGCTCGCGAGGACCGGAAGCGGCCAGCAGCCGATGGGTGAGATCGCAGACGAGATGGACGGGGCTCGCGGAGCCTTCGACAAGACGACGAAGCGCCGCGTCGCGCGCCGGATGGATGCGGGCGGAGACGAGATCGAGCAGCCGGGTTCGCAAGGCGCCCGCCGGCTTCAACTCACCATGCTCGATGCGGCTGACGGTCGACTGGGTTACGCCGAGCAGTTCGGCCGCATGCGCCTGCTTGATGCCGCGATGCCTGCGGACAAGCCTTAGCGTTACCGCGAGCGAGCAAGGGTCTTCTCGACGGACCTCGGCATGCGGCAAGCATACGCCTGACCCGGCCGCGGATTCAACGAACGAGGCAGCTAGAAGCGCCGCACGGGCCCGCGATGATGCAGGTCCCTGATGGTTGGGCTGGAGATGTCGGGGTTGGGAAGGATTGTGGGCCAGATGCCCGGAGGCGCGGCCATCGAAACGATCGGTTTCGGAAGCGGGTCGTTCCGGGGGAAGAATACGCCCCGAGGGAACGAGGGCGTCGGCGAACACGTCAGGACCAGATTTCATGTCGGGCCTTGGCCCGGTGAAATTGCGGATAGTTAAGGATACCCGCACCGAACGAAGAAACTCGTTTCTTCTGCCGGATCTTTTTGAAGTGCGATCCGACCGTTGACCTGATGTCTCGCCGACACCCTCTTTCGTCGACAGAGCCTTCAGACTTTCATCCGGGGCTCGTGTGACGTGCCGGCATCAAGCCGCCGGCAATTCTCAAAGAAGCGAAGTTACTTCTTCTTGGCGACCTTGCGGGTCTTCTTCGCAGTCTTCTTCACTGCGCTCTTCGCCTTCTTCGCCTTCTTAGCTTTCTTGGCCATGTTGCCCTCCAATGTGTGAGATGGCTTTAGTCTGCTGCGTGCATTCGGGAATCGAGATGCACTCCATTCCGAATACACCAACACGTTCAAAAAAACAGCGTCCCGCTTAAGGAAGTGTTGACACGGCGATGAGAGAGCGCGCGAAGCAGCGACATCGGCGACTTCACAACATGCTCGCGCCTTGATGCAAAAAGTGTCGCGACGAGACGCATCTGTATCAGTCGATTTTGCAGGAATCGCCTTTACTGCAGTGCTTTTTTGAATTCACGACAATGACGATCGATGCACGGTCAATGTCATAGCGACTCAGTGATGCCGCCAAAAAGCCGTGTGCACGGACTCTGAGTCGCAGGGTTTGGCAATAAAAAAATTTTCATGGTCACAGCGCTGAAGCCTCGCCGACGCGCACCAAAACGAACTTTCCGGACGAATCGCGACCGCCGATTCGGAAAGCTGCTTGCGGTCGCGACGCTCACGTTTTGGATCGCGATGACGATCGATGCACGCATGTGCGCATCGATCGCGACGTCGCCGATGTCGCAAGCGTGTCCCGTTACGGGACGATTCAGATGCCGAGCTTCGTCTTCAAGAGGTCGTTGACCGCCTGCGGATTGGCCTTGCCGCCGGACTGCTTCATCACTTGGCCGACAAACCAGCCGGCGAGCTGCGGCTTGGCCTTCGCCTGCGCGACCTTGTCCGGATTGGCCGCGATGATCTCATCGACCACCTTCTCAATCGCGCCGAGATCGGTGACCTGCTTCATGCCGCGCGTTTCGACCAGTTCGCGCGGGTCGCCGCCTTCGGTCCAGACGATCTCGAACAGGTCTTTTGCGATCTTGCCCGAGATCGTGCCCTCGCCGATCAGGCTGACGATCGCCGCCAGCTGCGCCGCCGATACTGGCGAATCCCCAATGCCATGGCCTTCCTTGTTCAGACGGCCGAACAACTCGTTGATCACCCAGTTGGCCGCGAGCTTGCCGTCGCGCGCCTTGTCGGCGATCCCTTCGAGCACGGCCTCATAGAATTCCGCGCTCTCGCGCTCGGCGACCAGCACGCCGGCATCGTAGGGCGACAGGCCGAGGCTCTCGATGAAGCGCGCCTTCTTCTGGTCCGGCAGTTCCGGCAGCTCCGCCTTCAGCTCATCGACATAGGCTTGCGTGAACTCGAGCGGCAGCAGGTCCGGATCCGGGAAGTAACGATAATCGTGCGCCTCCTCCTTGGAGCGCATCGAGCGCGTTTCGCCCTTGTTGGGGTCGAACAGGCGCGTTTCCTGATCAATCGCGCCGCCCTCCTCGATGATCTCGATCTGGCGCCGCGCCTCGTACTCGATCGCCTGGCCGATAAAGTTAATCGAGTTCATGTTCTTGATTTCGCAGCGGGTGCCGAGCGGTCCGCCGGGCTTACGCACGGAAACGTTCACATCGGCGCGCAGCGAGCCCTTCTCCATGTCGCCGTCGCAGGTGCCGAGATAGCGCAGGATCGAGCGCAGCTTGGTCACGTAGGCCTTGGCCTGCTCGGCATCGCGAATGTCGGGTTTCGAGACGATCTCCATCAGCGCCACGCCGCAGCGGTTGAGGTCGACAAACGTCATCGACGGCGACTGGTCGTGCAGCAATTTGCCGGCATCCTGTTCCAGATGCAGCCGCTCGATCCCGATGGTCGCCGTCTTGCCGCCATCGAGCTCGACCGTGACCTCGCCCTCGCCGACCACAGGCGACTTGTACTGGCTGATCTGGTAGCCCTGCGGCGAGTCCGGATAGAAATAGTTCTTGCGATCGAACACCGAGCGCAGGTTGATCTCTGCGTTGAGACCAAGCCCGGTGCGCACGGCCTGCCGCACGCATTCCTCGTTGATCACGGGCAGCATGCCCGGCATCGCCGCGTCGACCAGCGACACATGGCTGTTGGGCTCGCCGCCGAATTCGGTCGAAGCGCCGGAGAACAGTTTTGACGTCGAGGTGACCTGGGCGTGCACCTCCATCCCGATCACGACCTCCCAGTCGCCGGTCTGGCCCTTGATCAGTTTGCCCTGTCTGACTGACGCGTTCATGCTTTTCCACTCCCGAGCAGCGCGGATACGATCCGCTCCCATTCGGCTTCCAGAGAATCCTTCGCGACCGGCTGGCCCGCCTGCCGGTACCAGTAGCCGGCATTGCCGAGATCGCCTTCGACACGGTGCAGATAGGCGTGCACCCAGGCGGCATCGGCGCCGGCTTCGTCCTGCACGATCTTGTGCGCCCGATCCCAATCGCCCTTGGCCGCCCACCACAGCGCAGCCAGCGGCGGTTCCAACCCCGATGCGGGCGTCGCGTCCGTGAGGCTGGCGCGGAAATCGGCCATCGCTACCACCAGCGTTGCGGCGTAAAGCGACCGGCCGCCTGCTCCACGACCGCGCCGAGCGAGAACAGCGTCTCCTCGTCGAACGGACGGCCGATCAGTTGCAGGCCGAGCGGCAGGCCCTGCGCGTCCTTGCCGGCGGGCACGGCAATGCCGGGCAGCCCCGCCATGTTCACCGTCACCGTAAAAATGTCGTTGAGATACATCTCGACCGGATCGGCACCGCCTTTCTCGCCAACACCGAACGCCGCCGACGGCGTCGCCGGCGTCAGGATCGCACTGACACCCTTGGCGAAGCAGTCCTCAAAATCCTTCTTGATCAGCGTACGGACTTTTTGCGCGCGCAGATAATAGGCGTCGTAATAGCCGGCGGAGAGTACGTAAGTGCCGATCATGACGCGCCGGCGCACTTCATGGCCAAAGCCTTCGGCGCGCGTGTTCTCGTACATGTCGATGATGTTGCGCCCCTGCTCGCGCAGGCCATAACGCACGCCATCGTAGCGCGCGAGGTTGGATGAGGCTTCCGCCGGCGCCACGATGTAATAGGCCGGCAGCGCGTATTTGGTGTGCGGCAGCGACACCTCGACCAGCTCGGCGCCAGCCGCCTTCAGCCATGCCGCGCCCTCGGTCCAGAGCTTTTCGATCTCCGCCGGCATGCCGTCGAGGCGATACTCCTTGGGGATGCCGATCTTCATGCCCTTCACGGATTTGCCGATCGCGGCCTCATAATCGGGCACGGCAATATCGACTGATGTCGTGTCCTTCGGATCGTGGCCGGCCATCGAGCGCATCAGGATCGCGGAATCACGCACCGTGCGCGCGATCGGGCCCGCCTGGTCGAGCGAGGATGCGAACGCCACGATGCCCCAGCGCGAGCAGCGGCCGTAGGTCGGCTTGACGCCGACGGTCGCAGTAAAGGCGGCGGGCTGGCGGATCGAGCCGCCGGTATCGGTCGCGGTCGCGCCCATGCACAGCAATGCCGCTACGGCGGACGCCGAGCCGCCGGAGGAGCCGCCCGGCACCAGCGTGGTGTTGGAGCCTTCGCGCCGCCACGGGTTGACCACTGGGCCGAAGCACGAGGTCTCGTTCGACGAGCCCATCGCGAACTCGTCATTGTTGAGCTTGCCGAGCATGACAGCGCCATCGCGCCAGAGCTGCGATGTCACCGTGGATTCGTAGGGCGGCACGAAATTGCCGAGAATCTTCGAGCACGCGGTGGTGCGCACGTCTTTCGTTGCGAACAGGTCCTTGATGCCGAGCGGAATGCCGGCGAGCGGGCCGCCCTCGCCCTTGGCGATCTTCGCATCGACCGCGCGCGCCATGTCGCGGGCCTTGTCGGGCGTTTCCAGCACGAAGGCATTGAGCGAGCGCGCCGCTTCGATGGCGGCAAGATGCGCATCCGTCAGTTCAAGCGAGGTGAAAGACTTAGCCGCGAGGCCCTCGCGGGCCTCCGCGATCGTCAGAGATGTCAGGTCGGTCATTTATTGATCGGGCTGCAGAAGAAAGGAGAAAGCGTCTTGTCGTTGGCGGGACTATTCGATTCCTGGGCACGCGCCTTGTCCGCGGCCTCGAGCTGATCGAGCACGGCATCGACAGACTTGTCGGGATCGGCAGCCTTGCCCTGCCGCTCCATCGCGTCGAGGTAATTCATGTAGGCCTGATAGGCCTTTTCATCGTCGCAGAGCAGACACATCGGACTTCCGATCTCAAGCAAGGATAGGGTTTATTCCACCACCTTCGGCACCAGGAAAAAATGGTTTTGCGTTTCCGGCGCATTCCCCACGATGTCGTCGGGAATTTCGCCGTCATTGACCACGTCGGCCCGCTTCTTCATTTTCATCGGGGTCACCGAGGTCATTGGCTCGACGCCGTCGATATTCACCTCCGAAAGCTGCTCCACAAAGGCCAGCATGGCGTTCAACTCGCTCTGCAGGTGGGGAACCTCGGCGTCGGTGACCGCAATCCGCGCCAGATGCGCGATGCGGCGAACGGTAGCGGCATCAACGGACATTAATATAGGCCTCAAACGGAGATTTCGCACCTGCCGTATAGCAGAGGCCGCTTTTGCGCCGCAACCGGTGGGAACAGCCTGCAGCGGCCCCTCGGCGTCCCTGTCCCAACAGACAAGTTTTCGTGTGCGAGGCGCCGATTCCCTCGCAAAAACGCCTGACGAAACCATTTCTAGCCCATGACGTAGTCGTCCTGAAACAGACGGGGAATGTAGTCGCGGCCAGAACATCGGGAGGCCGTGTCATGTCGACCATCGAAAATGACAATGCCGGGTCGGAAAGCTGGGATCCCGCCCTGTGGTCCATCGGGACCGTGCTCGGTATCGCGATCGTCTATCTCGTCTGTTTGACCTGACCGAACGGGAGCAGAGCCATGTCCCAGGCTAAGATCCTGCAAGAAAAGGCGGAAATGTTCGAACGCCGCGCCGAAAGCGCGACCGATCCGATCTCCAGGCAGCATTACAAGGAGATGGCCGCGCATTACCGGTCGCTGGCGGCGGAACATCTCGACGTCAGACGCGACGAGCCGGCGCATTAGCAGCCAGAAGCACCAGGCGTTCGAGCAGCCCGGCTGGTTCGGAGCCCCGCTATCCGTGCGCCTTGGTCGCGCCGGCCATGCGGCTCGCCCATCGCCTAAAAATCGACCTCCACCTGCTCCCTTCACGATTTGAGATTCATACCGCCTTCGCTATCGTGGACCTCGTATCTTGAGGTCGACGGGCCCTCGCTCGCCGGGTGATAACAAAAAAGATCAAAAGGATACCGGGAGCGAAGCATGGATTTCGTCGAAGCCAATGGCGTCGCCCTGCGCTGCGAACTGAGTGGCGCCGGCGACCGCACGCTGGTGCTGGTCCATGAAATGGGCGGCTCGCTCGAAAGCTGGGACGAGGTCGCGTCGCGCTTCGCCGGATCCCGCCGCGTCCTTCGTTATGATACCCGCGGCGCCGGCTTGTCGCAGAAGGTCCGTGGCGAGCTTACTCTCGATACCATGGCCGGCGACATCGCTGGCCTGCTCGATCACTTCGGCATTGCGGGCAAGGTGGCACTGGCAGGCATTGCCGTCGGCGGTGCGATCGCCCTGCATTTCGCCGCCCGTTACCCGGCGCGTACCAGCGCTGTCGCGGTCGGCAGCCCGGCCACCGGCATCGCTGCGGAACGCCGGGCACCCGCCCTCGAACGCCTCGCCAGGATCGAGGCCGCCGGCATGGCCGTCGCGGTCGAGGATGCCATGCTGAATGGCTACGCGCCGGAGCTTCGCGGCGACGTCGCCCGGTTCGAGCGATTCCGCAGGCGATGGCTCGGCAACGACCCCTCGAGCTACGCGACGATCTGGCGAATGCTGGCGTCGGCGGACATGCAGGACGACCTTGCCCGGCTGAACTGTCCGGTCCTCGTGATCGGCGGCAACCTGGACCGCGTCCGCCCGCCGCCGCTGGCGCAAGTCGTGGCCAAGACCATTCCCGGCGCCCGCTACACGGAGATCCGCACCGGCCACTACATGGCGGTGCAAACCCCCGATCTGCTGTTCGAGACGATCGATGACTTCCTGCGATCGGTCGGCGCCTGACCGAACCCGTCCCGCTCATGCCGCGAGGTTTTCCCAATGCATCCGCAGCCCGCACAGCAGATTGCCGGCGTTTATCATCGCCGCATCGGAGACATCGTCATCACCGCCATCAGCGACGGCTATCTGGACGGCACGCTCGACGTGATGCGCAACGTCGATCTCGAACAGGCGCGCAAAATCCTTACCGACGCTTTTCGTCCGGCGCGGCGAACCAGCGTCAATACCTTCCTGATCCATTCCAAAGGCCGCATGGCGCTCGTCGACACCGGATCGGGCAACTATCTGCAGCCGACCGCCGGCTTCGTGCAACGCAGCCTCGCGGCAGCCGGGATCGACCCTAAAGCGATCGATACGGTTCTGCTGACCCATATGCACCCCGATCATTCCGCTGGCCTGGTCGACATGTCGAACGGGCAGCTCCTGTTTCCGAACGCCGAGCTTGTGATGCACGAGAACGAGCTGGCGCATTGGTTCGACGACGGCGCGATGGCCAGGGTCGACGAACGATCGGCAAAGCTCTATTTTCTCGCCGGGCGTGAGCAGGTCGCGCCCTACAAGAACAGGACGCGGCTGTTCAGCGAGGGCGAGGTATTCCCCGGCGTCACCGCCGTGCCCAGCCTTGGACATACGCCCGGCCACACCGCCTATCTGATCGCGTCAGGCAACGAGCAGCTGATGATCTGGGGCGACACGGTGCACGTGCCGGAAGTGCAGACCGCATTTCCGGAAGCCGGCATGGCCTTCGATACCGACCTCGCTGCGGCTGCGGCCTCACGAAAACGCATGTTCGACCGCGTCGCCACCGATGGCATCCTGATCGCCGGAATGCATCTACATTTCCCGGCATTCTCGCACCTCGCGCGGCGAGGCAGCGCCGCCTACGCGCTCTATCCCGAAGCCTGGGTCCACGCGCTGTAGCGGCAGGTGCCCGCCCTACCCGCCCAGCGCAGCCAGCCGCGCCAGCGCAGCGCCTGCCAGCGAGCGGGTGAGTTCGGCTGCCGGCATCTCGCGCCCCAGCCGTATCGCCTGCCCGGCCCAGAGGTTGGTGAAATCGACCTTGCCGAGCTTTTCGGCCGCGGCCTTCAGCGGTCCGAGCGCGGTGGCGGCATGCGGGAATGCCGGCGCGTCCGGCGAGATCGGGCCAACCTCGCGCATGACGCGATTGGCGACCCCGCGCGCGGGCCGGCCGGTCATGACGTTGGTGATCACGGTGGAATCGTCGTGCGCCTGGGCCAGCGCGGCGCGCACAGGTCCGCTCACCTTGGATTCCGGACAGCGCAGATAGGCGCTGCCGATCTGCACGCCGGAGGCGCCGAGCGCGAACGCCGCCGCAATGCCGCGCCCGTCGGCGATGCCGCCGGCTGCGATGACAGGCACCTTCACCGCATCGACCACCTGCGGCACCAGTGCAAAGGTGCCGGGCTGCTCGGATATGTTGTCGGTCAGGAACATGCCGCGGTGGCCGCCGGCCTCCGCGCCCTGTGCGATGATGACGTCGGCGCCGTTCTCCTCCAGCCAGATCGCTTCCTTCACGATGGTCGCCGACGACATCACGATGGCACCGGCCGCCTTGACGCGTTTGACCAGCGCGGCATCCGGCAGGCCGAAATGGAAGCTGACGACTTTCGGCCTCAATTCCTCCACCACCGCGCACACTGCCTCGTCGAACGGCGCACGGTTGGCGGCGCTGATCGGGGCGGCAGGATCGATGCCCAGCTCCTTGTAGTAGGCGCCGAGCCGCGCCTTCCAGCCGGCCTCGCGCGCGGGATCGGCATCAACCGTCTTGTGGCAGAAGAAGTTCATGTTGACCGGCGCAGACACGCGCTGGCGGATGATGTTGACCTGCTCGCGGGCCTTCTCGGCGGTGAACATCGCGCAGGGCAGCGAGCCCAGCGCCCCGCCCTGCGCCGCCGCGATCACCAGCTCGGCATCCATGATGCCCGCCATCGGCGCCTGCACGATCGGAAATTCTGTCTTGAAGAGGTCGATGATCCGGCGGTCTGGCCACATGGTTTCTGCTCGCTTGTGAATTGAAGGTGGATGGAAATCAGGCAGCGACGGAGTTGCGCCGTCCGCTCAATATCTGCTCCGCCTCGCTAATGATCCTGCCGACGATCACGGCCGCCGGCGGAATGTCATGGATCAGCCCTGCGGATTCACCGGCGAAGACGGCGGCGACATCAAAGTTGCCGGCCGCTTTCGCTGCGGCATAGTCCGCCGCAATCTGCTCCGCACGCTGCATCAGCTCGATCTCGCGGCCGGTCCAGGCTCGCACATGGTCGTTGATCAGCGAGCGCGCGGTGAATGGCGCCGGCCACAACAGCTGTCGCGACCAGTCGAACACCACGCCGCGCACCGTCTCGCCGCTGTTGGCCGCACATATCAATTGCTTTGCCCGCTCGGCGCCGTCGGCCTCGACGCTCGCATAGAAGCGCGTACCCATCAGCACGCCCGACGCTCCCAACATCAGCATCGCAGCCAACCCTCGCCCGTCGGCAAGACCGCCGGCGGCGACGACCGGGACGCGTCCGGCCGCCAGATCGACGATCGCAGGCACGATATCGAGCGTGGTCCGCGAGGCGCCGTGTCCACCCGCCTCGGTTCCCTGCGCAATCAAAACGTCGGCGCCGGCATCGAGCGCTTGACGCGCCATCTCCTCGTTCTGGACCTGGCAGATCAGCAACGTACGCGCCGCCTTGATCTTTGGCGCGAATGGCGCGGGATCGCCGAACGACAGCATGATCGCGCACGGATTGGCGTCGAGCGCGATATCGAGAAGTTCGGGTTTCTGCGCAAGGCTCCAGGTGATGAAGCCGATGCCGAACGGCCCGGCAAAATCTTTCAGCTTTGCGCTCTCGGCTTCGAGCCTGGCGCGATCTCCATAGCCGCCGCCAAGGATGCCAAATCCGCCGGCTTCACTCACCGCCCGGGTTAGCCGGCTGCCTGAGATCGTATCCATCGGCGCCAGCAGGACCGGATGTCGAATGCCCAGAAGTGCCGTCAAATCGGTGCTGATCGGCATGCGCTCGCTCCCTCGTCTGGACAGCGATCCTAATCCGATCTACCCTTCTATAAAAGTGAATACTAGAGAATGCTACGATCTCTAAAATGAAACGATACGCATCATGGAATTGAGCGACCTCCAGACCTTTTCGGCCGTCGCGCGGCTCGGCGGCATCACCCGCGCCGCCGACGAGCTCAACACCGTGCAGTCCAATGTCACCCAGCGCGTCAAGGCGCTGGAAGCCGAGATCGGCACCACTTTGTTCGAGCGGCACAGCCGCGGCATGACGCTGACCGGCGCGGGCCGCCGCCTGCTGCCCTATGCGGACCGGATGGCGGCGCTGTCGCGCGAGGCGCTGCTCGCCGCGCGCGACGACGGCGAGCCGAAGGGACCGCTTGCGATCGGCTCGATGGAGACGACGGCGGCTGTCCGCCTGCCCGCTTTGCTCGCCGAATTCCATCGCCGCTTCCCGGCTGTGCAATTGAGCCTGCGCACCTCGACAACGGCCGAGCTCGTCGCCGGCGTGCTCAACGGCACGTTCGACGGCGCGTTTGTGGCCGGCCCGATCGAGCACGCCGAACTCAATGCGACCGTCGCCTTCCGCGAAGAACTGGTGCTCGTCACGGCGCGGCGCTGGCAAAGCCTTGCCGCTCTGCGCGCGGGCACGCCAGGTTCGGGCCCGACCGCGCTAGTGTTCCGCACCGGCTGCACCTACCGCCAGCGGCTCGAGCAGGTGTTTTCGGAATTCGGCTGGCCATCGGCCACGCGGTTCGAGCTCGGCACGCTTGACGGCATGGTCGGCTGCGTTGCCGCTGACATGGGCGTGACGCTGCTGCCGCGCGCCGTGGTCGAACGCAATGACAGCGTCAATGTCCACGCGCTGAGCCCGGCGCAAGCGCGCGTCGAGACGCTCTTCATCACCCGCCGCACCACTCACCAATACAGCGCCCTGCAGGGCTTTGCGTCCTGCCTGAACGTCCATGGCGAGGTCATCGCCGCCTGACATACCAGTGTTGCTCGGCCAGCCGCGCTTCAAGGGCGGCGTGCAGAGCATGATCAACCCGGTTACGATCCGGTAACACCCATCGCGAGGGAACGGTGCGGCATCTTCCGAGTTGCCGCACGTGATCTGCGCCGTAGCTGAGCTTCCAGCCAGCCGGCCGCCCCTCTCAGTTGCCTGGGCGAAGCGACGATGAAGGAAACCAAATTCTTTCGAAAGCAGGCCGACAAGGCTGAACGCATGGCGAGGTCCGCCTCGGACGAGCAGGTCGCGGGCAGTTTTCTGAATATGGCGCGTGGCTACCGGGCCCAGGCCGAGGTTTTGAAGACCGAGAAGAAAGCCAAAAAGAAGCGTCGCCAGTTCCCGGCAACGCCCGGGAGATAGCCAGGGAGATCGCCATGAACAAATTCATTGCTGCTGGTTTGGCTGCAGTCTTTGCTGCAGGCTCTTCAAACGTCGCATTGGCTGACCAGCCCGCGGCCGACTGGATGCCGGCGCAGCAGGTCATCGAGAAAGTCCTCAACGCGGGCTACACCCAGGTCACCAAACTTGAAGTCGACGATGGGCGCTGGGAAGGCGAAGGCATGAAGAACGGTCAGAAAATGGAATTTCACGCCGACCCCAGGACCGGTGTCATTAACTTTGAAAAGCCCGACGATTGACGCAGCCGCCCGATCGGCGGCGCGATTGAACCGCACCTGAAACCCAGGCGATACCAGACGTGACGTTCTCGCATGGACGCTGCGCCGCCATCCGCTTTGCGCGCATCACGCGCCGGTGGTATGCGACGTCATGCCCGCCCCTATCCTCCCCCTGATCGATGCCGTCACGCATTGGCCCGCGCGTGGCGCCCTGATCGGTCTCGATCTCGGCACCAAGACCATCGGCGTCGCCGTGTCCGATCCCGACCGCAGGCTCGCGACCGGTGTCGAAACGATCCAGCGCAAGGCCTTCAAGGCCGACGCCGCGCGGCTATTGGCAATATCGGGCGAACGCCATGCGGCCGGCTTCGTGCTCGGCCTGCCCATCAACATGGACGGCAGCGAGGGGCCGCGCGCGCAGTCGACCCGCGCCTTCGCCCGCAACCTCTCCAACCTCACGGACCTCGCGATCGGACTGTGGGACGAGCGGCTTTCGACCGCGGCCGTCGAGCGCGAACTGATCGGGATGGACGTCTCCCGCGCCCGCCGCGCCGACGTGATCGACGAGCATGCCGCGATCTTCATCCTGCAGGGTGCGCTGGACCGGCTCAAGAAGCTGCGCGGAGACGCATAGGAATGGCGGTCGTCATCGCGGCCCTGCTGCCGGTATTTTTTCTGATCGTGCTCGGCTTCATCCTGAAGCGGACACTGATGCGGCTCGACACCCATTGGCACGGGCTGGAGCGGCTAACCTACTACGTGCTGCTCCCGGTCTTTCTGATCCAGACTTTGGTCAAGGCCGATCTGAGCACGGTGCCAGTTGGCGGCGTCGGCGGCGCGCTGCTGCTGTCGGCGCTCGCGGTATCGCTGCTGTGTCTGGCGCTGCGCCCGCTGCTCGCGCGCGCCGCTATAGATGGTCCGGCGTTCAGCTCGATATTCCAGGGCTCAACACGCTGGCAGACCTATGTGGGGCTCTCCGTCGCCGGCAGTCTGTTCGGCAATCTCGGGCTGGCGATCGCATCGGTCGCGATGATCGCCATCGTACCGCTGGTCAACGTGCTCAGTGTGACCGTGCTGGCCCATTACGCGTCGCCGGAAAAGCGCTCGGCCGGTTCGATCGTCCTGACGGTGGCGGGCAATCCCCTGATCTGGGCCTGCGCCGTCGGGCTGGCGCTCAACGTCACCCACATTCCGCTGCCAAAACTCTGGCACGAGGTGGCGGACGCTCTCGGCCGTTCCTCCCTCGCCATCGGCCTATTGGTGACTGGCGCCGGCTTGCATCTCGAAGGCCTGTTCAGGCCAAGCCTCGCCGCTGGCGTCGCAGTGTTCCTCAAGCTGGTGCTGATGCCGGCGATCGCCGTCGCCCTGGCGTTGCAGTTTGGCGTAACTGGCTCCAACCTCGCCGTCGTGACAATTTGCTCAGCGGTCCCGACCGCATCGAGCGCCTACGTGCTGGCGCGGCAAATGGGCGGCGACGCCCCGCTACTCGCCCAAATTATCACGCTGCAGACCATCCTAGCCGCGGTGACGATGCCGATCGCGATTGCGGTGGCGACGACGGGGACCTAGGCGTACAGCCTTGACGTGAAGAAAATGAACATATTCAAGCCTGAGTGAACGACCACCGCCAGCCAGGTTGAACCGCTGCGCCAACGAAACGTGCAGAGCACGAGACCCACAACGAATATCCATAAGCGGCCCGACCAATCGTATTGGGTGTGATACATCCCCCACAACGCTGACGTCAGCACAATAGCGCCGATCGGACCGAGAAAGGATTCCGACCAGCCGCGAAACATGAAGCCGCGGAAGACGAATTCTTCCATGATCGGCCCGGCGATGCAGCCGCCGATCAGCAGGACGAGCAAACCGCCTGCTCCCTTGACCGTGAAAAGCGGATTGGCCGACTGTCCACCGGACCACAGCACCATCTGCGCCAGCACGAGGATGACCGCGACTGCGAAGGAGCTCATAAGTTCGTCGTGGCTTGGCCAATTCAGCGCGAGATATTCGGAGAACTGCCGGCCCGCCATACGTATCGCGACCCAAAGCACTGCAAGGGTTGGCGGACAGGCGACAATCAAGGCAGCGCCATACCAGCCCCCTGCATCGCGAACTCGTCAAGCTGCGCGAGAGAGAATGCTTCAGCGCCATCCCGTGTGACCAGAATGATGAAGATCAGCGAAAGCCCTGATGTAAGCCCGAAGACCGCATAGGCGACCAAGGCGACAAACGTGGTTTCCATGAAGTCCCAGGTTTTGGGCGCTTGCGCCGTCAGTGCGACCGGACGATTTCGATCACGAGAATCCTGCATCGCCTGGCAACAACCTCACGGCGCGAATGGGGTTAACTTCTACCCCATACCAGCGATCAGCCCGCTAGCCAAAACGTTTGGATCGTCGCGGCCAGATTGTTGATGCCGTGCAGGACGATCGTCAGCCAGGTCGAGCCCGTGCGGTAGCGGAGGTATCCCAGCAGAAGTCCGATCGAAAACACCTCGCCGAAGAAGAACCAGTCGTACTGCAGATGCAGCGAGGTCCAGGCCAGCGACGACAGGAAGATGGCGCCGGCGACGCCGAGTTTTGATTCCGACCAGCCGCGGTAGAGGAAGCCGCGGGCAAAGATTTCCTCCCACATCGGCGCCGCGACGGTAAACGCGATCACCAGCAGCCACAGCGCGCCGTCGGCCTGTGCGGACTTCAGCACCTCGCCCATGAAGCCCGACGTCACCTCACGCCCGAGCGCCCGCGACAGCAGGTCCCAACCGCCGACCAGGATGGCGAGCGCCGCAAGACCGATGAAGAAATTGCGCCATGAGGTCAAGCGCAGGCCTAGATAGTCGGTAAAGGATATCCGGGTCGGACGGATCGCGACCCAGGTCGCCAGCAACACGGCGGGTAATCCGAGGATCACCGAGAGCGAGATGGTGAGGCCGCCACCAACGACCCGGATCGCCTCGGCGACATCGAATGATCCGCCTTGGCGCAGCACGAAATAGATGATGACCGCAAGCTGCCCGAGGAACATGGCGGCGAAGATGAACAGGCCCCACAGCGCGGTGCCCCAGAATTTCCAGACGCGTGGCGGCCGCGGATCGGAGGTAGCTGGCTGGGCTGCAACCGCAGTTGCTGACGTAAGTGAGTCCATCAAACGATTCTCGTGACTAGGGAGACTATCTCTCGTCGTCATACCCGGGCTCGACCCGGGCATCCACGTGGCCGCGGCCAGGAAGAACGTGGATGGCCGTGACAAGCCCGGCCATGACGGCTGATGTTGTGGTCAAGGCAGCACCCGCTCCAGCAGGCCGCGAATATCTTCGGGAGCGAGATCAACCGCGCCATACATGCCGGCGTGATTGCCGGCAAGCCGCGTGGCCGCGAACAGTTCGGCATGGCGGGGCGATACCGCATTGAGTGCGGCTGAGGCCGCCAGTAGCGCTAGCTTCTCGACCGCCAGCCGCGCCACACGTTCGTTGTCCGGCCGGCAGAATGCCTTGCCGATGAAGCTGGTTGCTTCGACCGCGCCCGGCAGGCCAAGCGTCTCGCCGGTCAGCTCATGCACGATGCCGGCCGCCGCCTCCGGCTCACGCGACACCGCGCGGAGCACGTCGAGGCACATGACATTGCCCGAGCCTTCCCAGATCGCGTTCACCGGGGATTCCCGGTAATGCCGCGCCAGAATGCCCTCCTCCACATAGCCATTGCCGCCGAGGCACTCCATCGCTTCATAGAGAAAGGCGGGCGCGCTCTTGCAGACCCAGTATTTGATGGCGGGCGTCAGCAGCCGCATATAGGTGGCTTCCCTGGTATCGAAAGGCGAACGGTCGAACGAACGGCACAGCCGCATCACCAGCGCGACCGTTGCCTCGACATGCAGCGCCATGTCCGACAACACCGCCTGCATCAGCGGTTGATCGGCAAGGTGTTTTTGGAACACGCTGCGATGCCGCGCATGATGCAGCGCATGCGCAAGGCCCGAGCGCATCAGTCCGGCGGAGGCGATCGCGCAGTCCTGCCGCGTAAGCTGCACCATCTGGATGATGGTGCGGATGCCCTTGCCCTCGGCGCCGACGCGCTCGGCATAGGCGCCGTGAAACTCGACCTCGGACGAAGCATTGGACCGGTTGCCGAGCTTGTCCTTCAGCCGCTGGAACCTGATCGCGTTGACCGCGCCGTCGGGCGTGAAGCGGGGCATCAGGAAACAGCTCAGGCCCTCCTCGGCCTGCGCCAGCACCAAGAAGGCGTCGCACATTGGCGCCGACATGAACCATTTGTGGCCGGTGATCTGATAGGCATTTCCGTCGCGCTCCGCCCACGTCATGTTGGAACGCACGTCGGTGCCGCCCTGCTTCTCGGTCATTCCCATGCCGAGCGTCATGCCGCGCTTGGTCCACCACGGCGCAAAGGCCGGATCGTAGGACCGCGTTCCCAGCACGGGCATCACCCGGGCCAAGAGATCCGGCTGCTCCGCCAGCGCGGCGACCGAGGCCCGTGTCATGGTGATCGGACAAAGATGCCCGGTCTCGACCTGCGCGGCGATGTAGAATTTTGCCGCGCGTATCACTTCCGACGCGCCCCCCGCCGGCTTGCCCAGGGACGTCCAGGTCGAATTATGCACCCCGGCATGCGCGGAGTGCGCCATCAGCTCATGATAGGCCGGATGAAATTCGACCTCGTCACGGCGATGGCCCCTCGAATCGAAGGTGCGCAGTTTCGGCGTGTTCTCATTGGCGAGACGGCCCCGCTCGGCCATCGCCGCCGAGCCCCAATGTCTGCCGAATTCAGACAATTCCTCCTCAGCGGCAGCGCCGCCATTGGCAGCGACAGCGTCAACCAGCGGCCGGTCGGCCGCATAGAGATCGACATCGCAGAAGGGCGGCGACTGGTTGAAGACCTCGTGGGTCGCGAACGTTGCCTGGCTCATGTCTGATCCTGGAACCTGTGAATCATTTTCCCGGCGTAATCGAGAAATCATAGGCCGGCTTGCCCGCCGAGGGCAGCGAAAAAACGATTACTGCTAGATGGTCATGCCTGGGGCATGGCGCCCGCGCCGTATACGCCGCCAATCGTTCGCGCGGGTGCCGTACGATGCCGGGCGGCAGCGCAGGTCAGATCGCGCGCGTCTTGTCCGCCTTGGTCTTGGAAGCCAGAACCGGAAGGACCTCGCCGGCGCGCAGCGGCCGGCCATTGGGGAAGCTCGACATCTCGAGGCTCGATGTATGCGTTGCGCCATCGACCGGGGAGATAAAGGCAAAGCGAATCTCGATCTTGTGCTTGACCGTATAACCCTGCCACTTCGGATGCTCGCGCGTCAGGACTTGCGCAAGTTCGCAACGCAAGAGGTCGGAGGTCGACGTCGTCTTTGTGATTACCTCACGCGTGACTTTTTCCATGTAGCATTGCTCGTTGACGGCGCTGATGCGCGCATCGACGCGCTTGAAATTTACGCGCTTGTCATACTGGTCGTAGGCGGCGAAGCCGGCCACGCCGACGGCAGCAATTAAAATGCCTGCGAGACGCATGCCTTGTGCTCCTCGTGTTGCCCGTACATCGCGTGTCGGCAATTAAGGAGTGTTCAACGAGCGCTCAACTACTTTTGCGATGGCTAGCGTCGTCTTGCGAAAATGCTTTGGATTTGAGCAAATCCTGCACTATCGCCGCTGTATCGGGAAATCATGGGCCTGACCGCCTGCTCCAGGCAGCGAGAAGTGCCACCATTCCTTCGAATAGTTCACAAATCCGCGCCGCGCCATCACCAGAACCAGCTTCTCCCGCCAGCGGCGCTGGAGTGCCGTGATGGATTTCGCCGATGTGTTGGCCTTGACGTCGGAGCAATCATAGCCGGTGCCCATGTCGACACTGCCCTCCGGCGCGCGCAGGTTCACGTTGGCGGTACAGTCGGCGTAGCCCTTGCCGGGATCGAAGACGCCCGAATTGTCGGCCTTCAGATCGACCAGTGTCAGGTCGAGCGCGGCCCCGGTGGAATGGCCGGAACGCGCGGCGATATAGCCTAAGCGAAACAGGTCGGCCTTGCTGAACGAGGGATTGTAGCGCTTCTGCGCCGGCGTTTCCTTGCCGTCGCGCGACCACGCCACCATGTCGGCCACCGCGCGCGCCGGGCGGTAGCAATCGAACATCTTCAGCGACAGGTTCTGCAGCGCGAGCTCTTGCTGCACGCTCTTGAGCAGCAGGCCGACCTCGCGCTTCACCACGCATTCGGCGGCCTGATATCCGCGGAGCGGACGGCCAACGAAATTGTTGGCGCTGGCGTAGCGGATGTCCTGGATGATGGAGGGATCGATATCGCGCAGGTAGACGAATCCGCCGGGCAGCTTTTGCGCGTGTGCGGTGGTGCTCGCAGCGTAGATGGCTGCGAACACCAGGGCGAGCGCCGCGCGCCTTACCGCACCGCTGCCGGACATTGTCAGCGCCGCGAAGTTGATCCGGTTGGAGTGAGCGAAATCCCGCACTTTCTTCGTGGCTCCGATGCCCCTCGCTCACCCTAGCGGAAAACCACCTCCGGGGAACACCGGCCGGCCGCGGAAGCCCTAGTGGATAAGTCCGGCAGGCGGATTTGAGGCTTGCCCTGCCCGGCATCTGCACCTATAGCTCTGGCTTTAATGACCCCTATATCGAAATCGACATTCGTCCTCGGGCACCGGCATCTGCTGGGAATCGAGGGGCTTTCCGCTGCCGACATTACCGGCCTGCTCGACCTTTCCGAGGAATATGTCGAGCTCAATCGCCAGGTGGACAAAAAGCGCACCTCTTTGCGCGGTCGCACCCAGGTGAACCTGTTTTTCGAGGCTTCCACCCGCACGCAATCCTCGTTCGAGCTGGCCGGAAAGCGGCTCGGCGCCGACGTCATGAACATGTCGGTATCCTCGTCCTCGATCCGCAAGGGCGAGACGCTGATGGACACGGCGGTGACGCTGAACGCCATGCACCCGGATATCCTGGTGGTGCGGCATCACGCCTCCGGCGCCGTGGAACTGCTGGCGCGCAAGGTTGACGGTTCCGTGATCAATGCCGGCGACGGTGCCCACGAACATCCGACGCAGGCACTGCTGGATGCGCTGACCATCCGCCGTAACAAGGGCCGGCTCGAAGGGCTCGTGATCGCGATCTGCGGCGACGTGATGCATTCACGGGTGGCACGCTCCAACATCCTGCTGCTCAACACCATGGGCGCCCGCGTCCGCGTCGTCGCTCCCTCCACGCTCCTGCCGCGCGGCATCGAGCGGATGGGCGTCGAGGTTGCGCGCGACATGCGCGAGGGCCTCAATGGTGCCGACATCGTGATGATGCTGCGTCTGCAGCGCGAGCGCATGAATGGCTCGTTCGTGCCGTCGAGCCAGGAATACTTCCACTATTTCGGCCTCGACCAGAAGAAGCTGTCCTACGCCAAGCCGGACGCGCTGGTGATGCATCCGGGTCCGATGAACCGCGGTGTGGAGATCGACTCGCTGGTGGCGGATGGCGCGCAATCGCTGATCCGTGAACAGGTAGAAATGGGAGTGGCGGTGCGGATGGCGGTGCTCGAAGCGCTCGCCCGCAACCTGCCGAATGCGTAACATCATGCTGACAGAACGCCGCCCGATCCTGCTGGCCAATGCCCGCGTCGTCGATCCCTCCAGGGATTTTGACGGCCCCGGCGACGTCTTGATTGCCGACGGCACGATCCGTGACAGTAAGCGTGGCATCGGCGCGGCCGGCGTGCCCGAGGGCACCGACATCATCAACTGCGCCGGCAAGATCGTCGCGCCCGGGCTGATCGACATGCGCGCCTTTGTCGGTGAGCCCGGCGCCAGCCACCGCGAAACCTTTGCCTCCGCCAGCCAAGCGGCGGCCGCCGGCGGCATCACCAGCATCATCTGCCAGCCGGATACTTCGCCCGTCATCGACAATTCGGCCACCGTCGACTTCGTGCTGCGCCGCGCCCGCGACACCGCCATCGTCAACATCCACCCGATGGCGGCGTTGACCAAAGGCCTGCGCGGCGAGGAGATGACCGAGATCGGGCTGCTCAAGGCGGCCGGCGCGGTTGCCTTCACCGACGGCGACAAGAGCGTCACCAATGCCCAGGTGATGCGCCGCGCCCTCACCTATGCGCGCGACTTCGATGCGCTGATCGTGCACCACACCGAGGACCCCGACCTCGTCGGCGAGGGCGTGATGAACGAGGGCGAGTTCGCCGCAAGGCTCGGCCTGGCCGGCATTCCTAATGCCGCCGAAGCGGTCATGCTCGAACGCGACATGCGCCTGGTCGCGCTGACCGGCGGGCGCTATCACGCCGCCTCGCTGTCCTCGATGGAGTCGCTGGAAATTCTGAAGCGCGCCCGCGAGGCGGGGCTCGACGTCAGCGCCTCGGTGTCGATCAACCATGTCACGCTGAACGAAAACGACATCGGTCCCTACCGCACGTTCCTGAAACTGTCGCCGCCGCTGCGCACCGAAGAGGATCGCACGGCGCTGGTTGCCGCCGTCGCCTCCGGCCTGATCGATGTGATCATGTCCGACCACAATCCGCAGGACGTCGAGGTCAAGCGACTGCCGTTTGCCGAAGCGGCCTCGGGCGCGGTCGGGCTGCAGACCATGCTGCCGGCGGCGCTGCGGCTTGTTCATAACGGCGAGATGGATTTCAAGACGCTGATCCGGGCGATGTCGACCCGCCCGGCCGAACTGCTCGGTCTTCCCGGCGGCACGCTGCGGGCCGGTTCCCCGGCCGATGTCATCGTCATCGATCCCGATACGCCCTGGATCCTCGATCCGGCCGACCTCAAATCGCAGTGCAAGAACACCCCGTTCGACGAAGCCCGCTTCTCGGGACGCGTCGTGCGTACTATCGTGGGCGGCCGCACCGTCTATGAGCACGTCTAGTGCCCGGTATACGCTGCCGCGATAGGAGCCACGTCGATGTCTGATGCATTGCTCATCGTCGCCTTCCTGATCGGCTATCTTCTCGGCTCGATCCCGTTCGGCCTGGTGCTGACCAAGCTCGCCGGCACGGAGGATTTGCGCTCGATCGGCTCCGGCAATATCGGCGCCACCAACGTGCTTCGCACCGGCCGCAAGGGCCTCGCCGCGGCAACGCTGATCGGGGACGCGCTCAAGGGCACGGTCGCGGTCGTCATCGCGGGTTATCTGGGCGGCGCCAATGCAGCAATGCTCGCGGCGCTTGGCGCCTTCCTCGGCCACCTCTTTCCGGTCTGGCTGAAATTCCAGGGCGGCAAGGGCGTTGCCACCTACATCGGCGTCCTGATCGGCCTGTTCTGGCCGGCCGCCGTGATCTTCTGCCTGATCTGGCTGGCGACCGCCCTCACCTCGCGCTATTCGTCGCTGTCGGCACTGATCGCCGCCTTCGTGACGCCGCTATTCCTGTGGTGGTTCGGCCACCCCGCGCTGGCCTCGCTGTTCGTTGTCCTGACGCTGCTCTTGTTCTGGAAGCACAGCGAGAACATCAAGCGGCTGCAGGCGGGCACCGAGGGGCGGATCGGAGCGAAGTAGGCTTTACTGGCGCGCGATCGCCCGCTCGACAAACCGCGCTGCCGCCAGCGCCCTGGCATCAGCACCATGTTTCGCGATCACCTGCACACCCACGGGCAGATTGCCTTCGGCCACAAAGGCCGGGACGTTGACACAAGGAACGCCCATCAGCGTCCACAGACGGTTGTAACGGGCGTCGCCGGTCGAACCCAATCCCTTGGGCGCCGCGCCCGGCGCGGACAAGGTCAGCAGCACGTCGATCTCGTCGAACACTGTTTCCAGCGCCTGTCTGGCGCGGTGCGCGACGGCAACCGCCGCATCATAGGCGGCGTGCGGCGTGCCCTTGCTTTCATCAAGCTTGGCGCGCAACAGCGGCGCCATTGCGTCGTAATGTTCGCGATACTCCCAGGCGAGCGCCTGGTGCGCCTCGAATTCCTGGATCACTGGATGTGCGCGCCAAGCCTCCGCGACAATTTCCGGCAAATCAACCCCATGCACAGTGGCACCGGCGCGTTCCGCCGCGCGCGCGGCGGTCTGCAGCGCCTCTCCGCCTGACGCCTCCGGGCTACCTGCGAAATCCTGGGTCACCACGCCGATGCGCGGTGTCGGAATGTCCGGCGGCAGGAGCAATTCAGGCCGGCCGGTCATCCCAGCAAGTCCGCGCGCCACGTCATCGACGCCGGCCGCGAACAGGCCGACCGTATCGAGCGTCCACGAGTAGCATTTGACACCGACCGTCGGCAGCAAACGGTAGGACGGCTTGATGGCAGCGACACCGCAGAACGAGGCGGGGCGGATCACCGAGCCGCCGGTCTGCGTGCCCAGCGCCAGCGGGATCATGCCGGCTGCGACCGCGGCCGCTGATCCCGATGATGATCCGCCGGGCGTATGGCCGTGGTTGTGCGGATTGAGCGTCGGTGTTGGATCGATCGAGGCGAACGCGGTGGTGGTGGTCTTGCCGATGATGGTCGCGCCGGCCAGCTTGAGCATGGCGACGACTGGCGCGTCCGCGCGCGGATGAAAGCCGCGATAGATTGGCGAGCCCATTTCGGTGGAGAAGTTGGCCGTATCAATGATGTCCTTGATGCCGACAGCAATTCCGCGCAGCGGGCCGTCGCTCGGTGCATGAGCCGCCAGACGGTGGCAAACGAAGGCGCCAATCGTTTTGTCCTGCGCGGCGATGGCTTCCAGAGACTGCTGGATTGCGGCATCGGCGGAGAGATCGCCGGCTTCGATGCGGCGCTGGAGTTCGGCGAGCGAGATCATGGGAACACACTTTCTACCGTGGGGCGTGCTAGGTACGGATCAGCGGCATTGGAGAAGGCACGGACGTCCGGGTCAAGTCCGGCCATGAGGGTCGCTTGAAACAGGTTGATCACAATCTCAGGTTGGGCAAAGCTGCACTAGCATGCATGACCGCTCCTACCAGATACTTCACCTCACCGATGCCGATCGTATCGACCGGCTGCGGCTGATCCGCTCCGACAATGTCGGCCCGCGCACCTTCAACTCGCTGATCGCCCATTTCGGCTCTGCGCGGGCGGCGCTGGAGCGGCTGCCCGATCTGGCGCGGCGCGGCGGGGCTCAGCGTTCGCAGCGCATCTGCAGCGAGGACGACGCGCGAGCAGAAATCGCCGCGAGCAGGAAGATCGGCGTTTCGCTGGTGGCGCCAGGCGAAGTCGCCTATCCGCCGCGGCTGGCGGCGCTCGATGACCCGCCGCCTTTGCTCGGCGTGCGCGGCCATCCCGATACGCTGATGCGGCCGATGATCGCCATCGTCGGCTCGCGCAACGCTTCCGGCGCCGGGCTGAAATTCGCCGGCAAGCTGGCGCGCGATCTCGGCGACGCCGGCTTTGTCGTCATCTCGGGCCTGGCGCGCGGCATCGACCAGGCCGCGCATCGCACCACGATCGAGAGCGGCACGGTCGCGGTGCTGGCCGGCGGCCACGACCGGATCTATCCGCCGGAGCACGACGATCTGCTCGCGGCGCTGCTCGAATGCGGCGGCGCGATCTCGGAAATGCCGCTCGGCCACGTGCCGCGCGCCCGCGACTTTCCCCGCCGCAACCGCCTGATCTCGGGCGCCTCGCTCGGTGTCGTCGTGATCGAGGCCGCGCACCGCTCCGGCTCGCTGATCACGGCGCGGATGGCGGCCGAACAGGGCCGCGAAGTGTTTGCCGTGCCGGGCTCGCCGCTGGATCCGCGCGCCGCCGGCACCAATGATCTGATCAAGCAGGGCGCGGCGCTGGTCACCGAAGCCGGTGACGTCATCAATGCCATTGCCCCGATCATGGAGCGGCCGATCGTGCTCACGGCGCGCGAAGGCGATGACGAGCCGCTCGACTTCGACACCGATCCGGACCAGCGCGAGCGCATCGTTGCGCTGCTCGGGCCAAGCCCGATCAGCCTCGACGATCTGATCCGGATGTCGGGGCTATCAGCCGCGCTGGTGCGCACCGTGCTGCTGGAGCTCGAACTTGCCGGCCGGCTGGAGCGCCACGGCGGCGGGCTGGTGTCGCTAGTCTAAGGCACGCCCAAACAAAATATCGAAAACAACCCCATGCACAGTAGCCGTCAAGGGGGAACGCGTAGCCAGGCGATCGGCTGAACCCGATCGGATCAGGGTCTAATCCCTTAGATTGCGCGCGTCGAAACTGGTCCGCGCGCCCTCGATCTCCGGCAGGTGCTCGAACGCCCATTTGCCAAGCGCCTGCACGGGCTCGGCCAGACCGCGGCCAAGATCGGTCAGCTCGTAATCAACCCGCGGCGGGATCGTCGGAAAGATCGTGCGCGTGACGAGACCATCGCGCTCCAGCCCACGCAGTGTGAGCGTCAGCATCCGCTGCGAGATGCCGCCGATCTTGCGCTTGAGCTCGTTGAAGCGCTGCGGCCCGTCGATCAGCATCATGATCACGAACACGCTCCATTTGTCGCCGACCCGCGCCAGCACCGACGCCACGGCGCGGCAGTTTTCCCCGTCGTGACCGCGGGGCGGCAAGGCAGGAACATTGATGTGCTCGGGTCTCATGGCTGTGCTCGGGTGTAAAAAATGTGCGTTCTTGCGGGGTTATGCCACGGTCACTCATATAGCGCCAGTTACAAACCGATACCATGAAGGTGACCCTACCATGAAACTCCTGCATCTCGATTCCAGCGTCCTTGGCCCCCACTCCGTCAGCCGCCAGGTTTCCGCGGCCATCGTCGAGCGGCTGCGCCAGGCCAATCCCGGGCTTGAAACCGTGTATCGCGACGTCACGGCGACGCCGCTCGGCCACCTCAGCGGCCTGCACCTCGCCGCCGGCCAAGGCGCCGCACCCGAGCCGTCGGTGCGCGAGGACCTCGCCACGGGACAGGCCGTGCTGGACGAGTTCCTCGCCGCCGACATCGTCGTGATCGGGGCTCCGATGTACAATTTCAGCGTTCCGAGCCAGCTCAAGGCCTGGATCGATCGCATCTTGGTCGCGGGCAAGACATTTAAATACGGCGCGCAGGGCGTCGAAGGGCTTGCCGGCGGCAAGCGCGTCATCGTCGCGATCTCGCGCGGCGGCTATTACGGCTCGGGCACGCCGGCGGCGGCCGGCGAGCACCTCGAAACCTATCTGCGCTGGGTGTTCGGCTTCATCGGCATCAACAATCCGGAATTCATTTCCGCCGATGGTATCAAGGTCGGCCCCGAGCATCGCGAAAAGGCGGTGGCGGGCGCACTGAAGGCGGCAGCCGATCTTCACGCCGCGTGAGTTGAGACAAGTCGGCTGCCGTCGCCCGCCGACGGCAGCCACCTTTCTATGACCGGCAGAGCGGATCAGAAGATGCCGTGCATGCGGCAGAGCACGATGACGAGGGAAATCAAAAGGCCGATGCCGGAGAACAACGCAATTGAAGTAAATTGCGCGCTGTCCGATTGCTGCGAGACGGACGAGGAGACGCCGACCTGTTTCGGCATGACTGCTGCTCTCCAGTTCTCTCCGGTCAAAAGACTCCTTTGTTTCGAATGTCCGGCAATCGCCGCCAACGTTCAATGCGCCTTTCCGGCCCAGCGCCAATCCGTCGCAGGGCGCGCGGATTGGCCGGAGGTCAATTTGCGGCGGTGAGCCCTACCCCCGATAGATCGGCGCGCCGCTCGGAGAGGCCGTGGCGCCGCCGTCGACGAATAGCTCCTGCCCCTGCACATGGGCGGAATCGTCCGATGCCAGGAACAGCACCGTCTTTGCCACATGGTCGGTTTCGCCGAGGCGGCCGAGCGGCGTCGACAGTGCGATGCGCTTCTCGAACGCCCTTTCCGCTTCCGGCGTCGCAATCGCCGGGCCCCAGAGCGGCGTGCGGATCGCGCCGGGCGCCACCACATTGACGCGGATGCCGCGCGGCGACAGTTCCGAGGCCATGATCCGCGCCATCGCGCGGACGCCGGCCTTGGCCGCGCCATAGGCCGAATAGCCGGGATTGCCGAGCACTGAGATCACCGAGCCGTTGAGAACGATCGAGGCGTTGTCATTCAGATGCGGCAGCGCGGATTGCACGGTGAAGAACACGCCGGTGAGGTTGGTGCTGATGACTTTCTCAAATGTTTCGACGGTGGCAGCGCCCAGCGGCGTGCCGCCGGCGATCCCGGCGTTGGCAAACAGGATGTCGTATTTACCGAACTTGTCGGCTCCCTTTCCGATTGCGGCGGCGGTGGCGGCAACGTCGGTCGTATCCGCCGCCAGCGCGAGCGCATTTGGACCCAGTTCCTTGGCGGCGGCGTCGAGCGTCGCCTGATTTCGTCCGGTGATGACCACCCGCGCGCCTTCGGCCACGAACAGCTTTGCGGTCGCAAGCCCGATGCCGCTATTGCCCCCTGTGATCAATGCCGTCTTGTTCGCAAGCCTCATGGCGGTCTCCGGTGGTTGCATAATTAAACCAGATTGCTTTAGCTAGGGCATTCGGTTTAATGTTGCAACTACACAAGGCTGTGATCCGTCTGCTTTCGAGGGAGCCCGTCATGGTGAAACGCACAAGCTTCCAGCGTGACGATTGCCCGATCGCGCGCTCGCTGGACGCACTCGGCGATTGGTGGTCGATGCTGATCATCCGCGAGGCGCTGTTTGGCGTCAGCCGCTTCGGCGAATTCCAGAAGAAGCTCGGGCTTGCGAAGAACATCCTCGCGGTGCGGCTGCGCGCGCTGGTCGATCAGGGCATCCTCAAGACGGCGCCAGCCTCCGACGGCAGCGCCTATCAGGAATATCTGCTGACGCCGAAAGGCCGTGGGGTCTTCCCGATCCTGGTCGCGTTGCGGCAATGGAGCGAGGAATTCGACGCGCGCCCGGAGGAGATCGCCACTATCCTGGTTGACAAGGCAAAGGGCCGCCCGGTTCGCAAGCTCGAACTCCATTCGCAGGACGGACGGCTATTGGGCGCGGCGGATGTCGCGCTGAAGCCGCGGCCGTCGGGAAAGCAAGGCAGGCGCGCGATGGCTTAAGTAGGTTCTTCTCCCTCTCCCCGCTCTTTCGCGGGGAGAGGGTCGGGGTGAGGGGCTGCTTCTACATACTCGCTGGCATTGAGCGCGCGGAGATAGCCCCTCACCCCGACCCTCTCCCCGTAAGAACGGGGAGAGGGAGAAGTGCTCGAAGCGCCCTCTCACGACAGCTTGTGTTTGCTCCTGGTACGCAGGCGCTCTTCCGCTTCGAGCTGCGCCATGCCAAGCAAATGGCTGAGCACCTCGAGCCGGTGGCGCTCGGCCAGCTTGACCAGTTCGGCAACGGTTTCGGCAATGAAGGCCACGGCCTCGTCAGGACCGCCTTCCCCACCTCTTTCATGATCTTCGGTTGGCGAGTCCGGTTTCTTGCCTGAAGCCTTACGCTTCCGGCCGCCCGCAGCTTTGCTCAAAAAACTTGCATCCCAAGATACAAAGTATGGTCCAGAAATAGCCCCTTTGTGGGCGCAACTCTAGGGCGTATTTCGCAACTCACTAGATATTAAGTCGCCCCAAAAAGTTCCCTCGCAGCATTTGCTGATTTGACAGGGGCCGCCTCACCACCCATGTTCGGGTCCAATCGGTGGGCCGCGAGTCTCGTGGAACCCGCCTTTATCTTTTCCCGTAAGCCCTTGGAATGACATGAATATCGTCATCGTGGAGTCGCCGGCGAAAGCCAAGACGATCAATAAGTATTTGGGCGCCTCCTACGAGGTTCTGGCCTCGTTCGGCCATGTCCGCGACCTCCCCGCCAAAAATGGTTCCGTCGACCCGGAGGCCAATTTCCAGATGATCTGGGAGGTCGATCCGAAGGCAGCGAGCCGACTCAACGACATCGCGAAGGCCCTGAAGGGCGCCGACCGGCTGATTCTCGCAACCGACCCTGATCGCGAGGGCGAAGCGATCTCCTGGCACGTGCTGGAGGTGATGAAGGAGAAGCGCGCGCTGAAAGATCAGAAGATCGAGCGCGTGGTGTTCAACGCCATCACTAAGCAGGCCGTGACCGACGCGATGAAGGCGCCGCGCCAGATCGACGGTGCACTGGTCGACGCCTACATGGCGCGCCGCGCGCTGGACTATCTGGTCGGCTTCACGCTGTCGCCCGTGCTGTGGCGCAAGCTGCCGGGCGCACGCTCGGCTGGTCGCGTGCAGTCGGTGGCGCTGCGGCTGGTCTGCGACCGCGAGCTCGAAATCGAAAAATTCGTGCCCCGCGAATACTGGTCGCTGGTGGCGACACTGACCACGCCGCGCGGCGACGCGTTTGAGGCGCGCCTCGTCGGCGCCGACGGCAAGAAGATCCAGCGCCTCGACATCGGCTCCGGCGCCGAGGCCGAAGACCTCAAGAAGGCCATTGAAGCCGCCAACTTCACGGTCTCGACCGTCGAGGCAAAGCCCGCGCGCCGCAATCCGCAGGCGCCTTTCACCACCTCGACGCTGCAGCAGGAAGCCAGCCGCAAGCTCGGCTTTGCGCCGGCGCACACCATGCGGATCGCGCAGCGGCTCTATGAGGGCATCGATATCGGCGGCGAGACCACCGGCCTCATCACCTATATGCGAACCGACGGCGTGCAGATCGACGGCTCAGCGATCACCCAGGCGCGCAAGGTTATCGGCGATGATTACGGCAAGGCCTACGTGCCTGACGCGCCGCGCCAGTACCAGGCCAAGGCCAAGAATGCCCAGGAGGCGCACGAGGCGATCCGCCCGACCGACCTGTCGCGCCGCCCGGCCGACATGCGCCGCCGCCTCGATCCCGACCAGGCCAAACTCTATGAACTGATCTGGATTCGCACCATCGCGAGCCAGATGGAATCGGCCGAACTCGAACGCACCACCGTGGATATCGCTGCGAAAGCAGGCTCCCGGGTGCTGGAGCTGCGCGCCTCAGGCCAGGTCATCAAGTTCGACGGCTTCCTCGCGCTTTACCAGGAAGGCCGTGACGACGAGGAGGACGAGGATTCGCGCCGCCTCCCCGCCATGAGCCAGGGCGAACCCTTGAAACGGCAGGCGCTAGCCGTCACCCAGCATTTCACCGAACCGCCGCCGCGCTTCTCCGAGGCGTCGCTGGTCAAGCGGATGGAAGAACTCGGCATCGGCCGCCCCTCGACCTACGCCTCGATCCTGCAGGTGCTGAAAGACCGCGGCTACGTCAAGCTGGAGAAGAAGCGGCTGCATGGCGAGGACAAGGGCCGCGTCGTCGTCGCCTTCCTCGAGAACTTCTTCGCGCGCTATGTCGAATATGATTTCACAGCGGCGCTGGAGGAGCAGCTCGACCGCATCTCCAACAACGAGATTTCCTGGCAGCAGGTGCTGCAGGATTTCTGGATCGGGTTCATCGGCGCGGTCAACGACATCAAGGATCTCCGTGTTGCCGAGGTGCTCGATGCGCTCGACGACATGCTGGGGCCGCACATCTACCCGCCGCGCGCCGATGGCGGCGATATCAGGCAATGCCCGACCTGCGGCACCGGCCGACTCAATCTGAAGGCCGGCAAGTTCGGCGCCTTCGTCGGCTGCTCGAATTATCCGGAATGCCGCTACACCCGCCCGCTGGCCGCCGATAGCGAAGCCAGCGCCGATCGCGTGCTCGGAAAGGATCCCGAGACCGATCTGGACGTGACGGTGAAGGCCGGACGCTTCGGCCCCTACATCCAGCTCGGCGAGCAGAAGGACTATCCGGAAGGCGAAAAACCCAAGCGCGCCGGCATTCCGAAAAACATGTCGCCCGGCGACATGGAGCTGGATCTGGCGCTGAAGCTGTTGTCGCTGCCGCGAGAAATCGGAAAGCATCCGGAAACCGGCGAGCCGATCACGGCGGGCATCGGCCGCTTCGGCCCGTTCGTGCGTCACGAAAAGACCTATGCGAGCCTCGAAGCCGGCGACGAAGTGTTCGACATCGGCCTCAACCGCGCGGTGACGCTGATCGCCGAGAAGGTAGCCAAGGGCCCAAGCGGCCGCCGCTTCGGCGCCGACCCCGGCAAGCCGCTCGGCGAGCATCCGAGCCTTGGCGGCGTCGCCGTGAAGAACGGCCGCTATGGTGCCTATGTCACCGCCGGCGGCGTCAATGCGACGATCCCCAGCGACAAGACGCCGGAGACGATCACGCTGGCCGAAGCCATCGCGCTGATCGACGAGCGTGCTGCCAAGGGCGGCGGCAAGACCAAGCGCCCGGCCAAGAAGGCTGCGCCGAAGAAGGCCGCCAAGTCGGCAGAGAACAAGTCGGCAGAGAAGCCGGCCGATCCGGATACGCCAAAGCCGGCCAAGAAAACCGTGGCGAAGAAGGCTGCGACAAAGCCGAAATCGGATTCCGTCAGCAAGGCGCGCGCGCCGGTCGCGTCCGCCGCCAAGACTTCGGCGGCCAAGCCCGCCAAATCATCCAAAACGCCCGCCAAGAAAAGTGCGGGCAAGGCCCGGGGATAAGTGAAGAAAAAACACGACCATGGCTTTCCGAGCCGGGACGCCATCGTTGCCTATATCCGTGCCCATCCCGGCAAGATCGGCACCCGCGAGATCGCCCGCGAGTTCGGGCTGAAGAATGCCGACCGCGCTGAGCTGAAGCGCATGCTGCGCGAGCTCGCCGACGAGGGCGCCATTGCCAAGCGCGGGCGGAAAATCCACGAGACGGCTCTGCTGCCCCCAACGGTGATCGCCGACAT
Source organism: Bradyrhizobium sp. CB3481 (assembly GCF_029714305.1). Classification (NCBI taxonomy): domain Bacteria; kingdom Pseudomonadati; phylum Pseudomonadota; class Alphaproteobacteria; order Hyphomicrobiales; family Nitrobacteraceae; genus Bradyrhizobium; species Bradyrhizobium sp. CB3481. The sequence continues at coordinate 3,676,960 of NZ_CP121647.1, read as the reverse complement.
CACCGGCCGCGATACCGACGGTGAATTGCTCGCTGCTCCCACCGAATGGGACACCGAGGAAAGCGGTCCCGCGCCGAAGATCCGCATCCACGTCCCGCGCCGTCTGCAACCGGGCATAGCTGCCGGCGTCGGCGACCGGGCCCTGTTGCGGATCGAAAAGGCTGATGATGGCGAAGGCGCCCCCTATCGCGGCCGCATCATCAAGATCATCGATCAAGCCCGGACGCGCCTGCTCGGCATCTTCCGCAAACTGCCTGGTGGCGGCGGCCTGCTCGTTCCCGTCGACAAGAAGCAGGCCGGCCGTGAATTGAACATCGCGCCGTCGGATACCGGCGGCGCCGAGGACGGTGACCTCGTCAGCGTCGATCTGTTGCGCTCGCGCGGCTATGGCCTCGCCTCCGGCAAGGTGAAGGAGCGGCTCGGCTCGCTGTCAAGTGAGAAGGCGATCAGCTTGATCGCGATTCACGCCCACGAAATTCCGCAGGCGTTTTCGCCATCCGCGCTGCGCGAAGCCGAGGACGCCCAAGCCGCCGAGTTGAAAGGACGTGAGGACTGGCGCGACGTGCCGCTGGTCACCATCGATCCGCCCGACGCGAAGGATCATGACGACGCAGTACACGCCATCACCGATCCTGATCCGAACAACAAGGGCGGCTACATCGTCCACGTCGCGATCGCCGACGTTGCCTTTTATGTGCGGCCAGGCTCGGCGCTCGACCGTGACGCGCTGATGCGCGGCAACTCGGTGTACTTCCCCGACCGCGTGGTGCCGATGCTGCCTGAGCGTATCTCAAACGATCTCTGCTCGCTGGTGCCGGGCGAGCCACGCGGCGCGCTCGCGGTGCGCCTCGTGATCGGCCCTGATGGCCGCAAGCGCTCGCACAGTTTTCATCGCGTGCTGATGCGCTCGGCTGCAAAACTGCATTACGCGCAGGCGCAGGCCGCGATTGATGGACGCCCTGACGACACCACCGGCCCGCTGCTGGAGCCGATCCTCAAACCGCTCTACGCGGCCTATGCGCTCGTAAAACTCGCGCGCGATGAGCGCGATCCGCTCGACCTCGATCTGCCCGAACGAAAAATCCTCCTCAAGCCCGACGGCACCGTCGATCGCGTCATCGTGCCTGAGCGTCTCGACGCGCACCGGCTGATCGAGGAATTTATGATCCTCGCCAACGTCGCGGCGGCGGAAATGCTTGAAAAGAAGGGGTTGCCGCTTATCTATCGGGTGCATGACGAGCCGACCCAGGAGAAGGTTCACAACCTTCAGGAATTCCTGAAGACGCTCGATCTGCCGTTCGCGAAGAGTGGTGCCCTGCGCCCTTCCCTGTTCAACCGCGTGCTCGGCCAGGTCCGCGGCGAGGATTACGAGCCGCTGGTGAACGAGGTGGTGCTGCGCTCGCAGGCGCAGGCGGAATATTCGGCGGAAAATTACGGCCATTTCGGCCTCAACCTGCGCCGCTATGCGCATTTTACTTCCCCGATCAGGCGATACGCCGATCTGATCGTGCATCGCGCACTGATCCGCGCGCTGGGCCTTGGCGAAGGCGCGTTGCCGGACAACGAGACGCTGGAGAGCTTGAGCGAGGTTGCGGCACAGATTTCGCTGACCGAACGCCGCGCCATGAAGGCCGAACGCGAGACCGCCGATCGGCTGATCGCGCATTTCCTCGCCGATCGCATCGGCGCGACGTTTCAGGGGCGGATTTCCGGCGTGACCCGCGCCGGACTGTTTGTGAAGTTATCGGATACCGGCGCCGACGGGCTGATCCCGATCCGCACGCTCGGCACCGAATACTTCAACTATGACGAGACGCGCCACGCGCTCGTCGGCTCACGCAGCGGTGCCATGCATCGGCTGGGTGACGTTGTCGACGTGCGTCTGGTAGAAGCTGCACCGGTAGCCGGCGCGTTGCGGTTCGAGCTGCTGTCGGAAGGCAAAGTGGAAGGCAAGTTCATTCCGCGCGGCAGAAAACGCGACGGTACGAACGCGCTTTCGAAATCGCGTCCGGGCCGCAGCCCGCGCGAGAAGGTTGGCAAAGCGCGCAAGGAAACGTCGGGCAAAACCAAGTCTGGTAAATTCAAGTCCGGCAAATCGAAGAAAGGCAAGTCATGGAAACGGTGAACACTGCGACGACAGTCTGGACCCGGGACACCGTGCAGGCCGAGAAGCGCGATGTCTGGACCGCGATGAAGCGCGGCTTCCGCTGCCGCTGCCCGCGCTGCGGTGAAGGCAAGCTGTTTCGCGCCTTTCTGAAGACATCAGATAATTGCTCAAAATGCGGCCTCGATTTCACCCCGCATCGCGCCGACGATTTGCCGGCCTATCTCGTCATCGTCATCGTCGGCCATATCGTGGTACCGGCGGTGCTGTGGATCGAGACCAATTATTCGCCGGCCGTGTGGCTGCAGCTCTCGATGTATCTGCCGGCGACATTCGTCTCGTCGCTCGCGCTGCTGCAGCCGATCAAGGGCGCCGTCGTCGGCATCCAGTGGGCGCTGCGCATGCATGGCTTTGACGAAAATGCGCCGAGCGACATTCCTCCGGTCTAGCTGGACCACAGGCGACAGGAGCATCAACAATGGGGGTGGAATGAGCGACGCTGCGACTGATGTACAAGAAGGAAAAGAGGCCGACCACCATCCTTACTTTCGGCCCAAGGACGCAGCCACGCTGATCCTGATCGACCGCTCCGGCGCAAAGCCGAAGGTGCTGGTCGGCAAGCGCCACGACAAGGTCGTGTTCATGCCGGGCAAGTATGTCTTCCCTGGCGGCCGCGTCGACAAGTCAGACAATCGCGTGCCGGTCGCCGCGCCGATTTCACCTGAGCTCGAGGCCAATCTCCTCAAGGGCAGCCCGAAAATCACGCCATCGCGGGCGCGCGCGCTGGCGGTAGCCGCGATCCGCGAGGCCTGCGAGGAAACCGGTCTCTGCCTCGGCTGCAAGGTCGACAAGAAAGTGACGCTCGACGGCGCCTGGCAGCCGTTTGCCGAGGCGGGCCTGCTGCCCGATCCGTCCGGGCTGTTCCTGATCGCGCGCGCGATCACCCCGCCCGGCCGCGTCCGCCGCTTCGATACGCGCTTCTTCACCGCCGATGCATCGGCGATCGCGCACCGCGTCGAAGGCGTGATCCACGCCGATGCCGAACTGGTCGAGCTGGTATGGGTCGAGATCGGCTCGCAGCCGCTCGCCGACGCGCATGCGATGACCAAGAACGTGCTCGCCGAACTCGACAGCCGCCTTGCGACCGGCCCGCTGCGCCACGACGCGCCGGTGCCGTTCTTCCATTTCTACGGCGGCAAGATGCAGAAGGACGTGCTGGGGGCGTAAGGGCCACGCGCCCTCTTCTCGTCATTGCGAGCGAAGCGAAGCAATCCATCTCTCCGCAAGCTGAGACATGGATTGCTTCGTCGCTGGCGCTCCTCGCAATGACGGTATTGGCGTCACGGCAAATATCCTCTCCCAATCCCTTAAATTGCAAAATTCTTCTCGGCGCTGCCCGCTGGCGCCGCTCTCGCCCGTGCCTATCTCTTTCCCAACAACAACAGCGACGGAAACGGGGCGATGGCACAGCGGCAACTCAAGCTCGGCGCGTTCATGCGGCCGGTCTCCATCCATACCGGCGCATGGCGCTATCCGGGCGCCTGGCCCGACGCCAATTTCAATTTCCCGCGCATCAGGCAATTGATCCAGAAGCTGGAGGCAGGCAAGTTCGACGCCTTCTTCATGGCCGACCACCTCGCCGTGTTGAACATGCCGATCGATGCGCTCAAGCCCAGCCACACCGTCACCTCGTTCGAGCCGTTCACGCTATTGTCAGCGCTGGCCGGCGCCACCGAGCATATCGGCCTGATCGCGACGGGATCGACCACCTTCGACGAGCCCTATCACGTCGCGCGGCGCTTCGCCTCACTCGACCATATCTCGGGTGGCCGTGCGGGGTGGAATATCGTCACCACCTCCAATCCGGACGCGGCGCTGAATTTCGGGCTCGACGACCACATGGAGCACGCCGAGCGCTACAAGCGGGCGCGCGAATTCTATGACGTCGTCACCGGTCTGTGGGATTCCTTTGCCGACGACGCTTTCGTGCGCGACGTCGAAAGGGGGCTCTATTTCGATCCCGCCAAAATGCATGTGCTCAATCACAAGGGCAAATATCTCTCCGTGCGCGGGCCGCTCAACATCGCCCGCCCCGTGCAGGGCTGGCCACTGATCGTGCAGGCCGGCGCCTCCGAGGACGGCAAGCAGCTGGCAGCGGAGACGGCGGAAGCCGTGTTCACCGGCGGCGGCAGCCTTGCCGACGGGCAGAAGCTCTATGCCGACATCAAGGGCCGCATGGAGAAGGTCGGCCGCGATCCCGAGCATCTGAAGATCCTTCCCGGCGCCTTCGTCGTGGTCGGCGACAGCGTCGAGGAAGCCAAGGAGAAGCGCGCGCTGCTCGACAGCAGGGTGCATTACGACAGCGCCATCGCCTCGCTCTCGGTGCAACTCGGCACCGATGCCTCCGGCTTCGATCCGGACGGGCAATTGCCGCCGATCCCCGAGACCAACGCCAGCAAGAGCGGCCGCCAGCGCCTGATCGATCTTGCCGCGCGCGACAAGCTCACGGTGCGCCAGCTCGCCCAGCGCGTCGGCGGCTACGGCGGCCTCTCCTTTGTCGGCACGCCCAAAACCATCGCCGACCAGATGGAGGACTGGCTGACGAGCCGCGGCAGCGATGGTTTCAACATCATGTTCCCGTTCCTGCCCGCCGGGCTCGACGACTTCGTCGACAAGGTGATTCCGGAACTGCAGAAGCGCGGTATTTTCCGCAAAGAATACGAGGGCCGGACGCTGCGGGAGAATTTGGGGCTGCCGAGGCCAAAAAACCGGTTCTTTGAGGGTTAATCACCCCGGATCGGGGCGGTTTTTGCCCCGAAAACCTTGACTTTGGGCGATCAGAGGCTAGGTTGCGCGGCAACTGCAGGCCGGTTTGGCCGGCGCTGACACCCCCTATTTTGAGGTTCTGAACATGGCCAAAGCGGTCACCATCAAGGTCAAGCTCGTTTCCTCGGCGGATACCGGCTTCTATTACGTCGCCAAGAAGAATTCGCGCACCATGACCGACAAGCTGGTCAAGAAGAAGTACGACCCGGTCGCGCGCAAGCACGTCGAGTTCAAGGAAGCGAAGATCAAGTAACGTCGCAAGCTATTGCGGACGGTTTTGAACGGGGCCCATTCGGGCCCCGTTTTTGATTCTGGCGGCGCGTCGACGGAAAAGCAAAAAGCCTCCGCGATGTCGCTGGAGGCCTTTAGTCTTACGAGGGGTACATCCGCCCTCGTTACTCTACTCGGTTGTTACTTGGCTTCTCTAGCGAGGCACTTGGTCTTCATACGCGATGCACATCAACGCATTGTGACAATCGGGACGGGACAAGAGCGCACACCTCGCAAACGGATGGATTACGCCGCCTGCATCTGCGGCGGCCGGCCCGGCCGGATCAGCGCGAAGGCGACCTGGATGATACCGCCGGCAAGGCCCAGCGCGACGCCGATCCGCCATGCCATGGTGTAGGAGCCGAGCGCGTCATAGAGCACCCCGCCCCCGTAGGCGCCGAGGAAGCTGCCGATCTGATGGCTCATGAAGGCGAGCCCCTGGATCATCGCCTGCCATTTCAGGCCGAACATCTCGGCGACCGCGCCCGCGACCAGCGGGCCGACGCCCATCCACAGAAACCCCATGATGGCGCCGAACAATAGCGTCGTCGCCTGTGTCGGCGGCAGCGTGAAGTACCAGGCGAGCGCGATCGAGCGCAGGATGTAGATGCCGCCGAGCAGCGCCAGCTTGTTCCAGCGCTGGCCGGCCCAGCCGAAGAAGATGCTGCCGAGCACGTTGAAGCCGCCGATCATGCCGAGCGTCTGCGCGCTCAGCATCGGGTCCATGCCGCAGATCGCCAGATAAGACGGCAGATGCGTGGTAAGGAAGACGAGTTGCATGCCGCAGACGAAATAGGCGCCGGTCATCACCACGAAGGACGCATTGGAGAATGCCATCTTCGTCGCGACCGCCGCTGACGCGTCGTCGATCTCGTCATCGGCGGGCTTGGGCAGCGGGATCCTGTCCACCTTGCCCGCGTACCACGCGGCCGGAGTCATCAAGAGCGACAGCACCACGAAGCCGACAAGCCCCATTCGCCAGCCATAGCCCTCGTTAAGGATCTGTCCGATCGGCGCTGACAGGAGCGCGCCCAGCGATCCCACGCCCGAGACCAGGCCGAGCACGGTCGAGCGCACCGATGCCGGCACCGCGCGGGCCGCAACCGACATGGCGATCGCCGCCGCGGTGCAGGCCAGCGACATGCCGATCAGCACGCCGCCGCCGATCATGACGCTGAGAAGGCCGTTGGCGCCGGCCATCAACGCCAATCCGGCGACATAAAGCAGCGCGCCCACCACCATGATGGCGCGAAAACCGTAGCGCACCGTCAGCGCGCCGGCGAGCGGTTGCAAAAAGCCCCAGGCGAGGTTTTGCACGGCGAGCGCCAGCGTGAAATCGGAAACCGAAATCCTGATGTCCTGCGTCAGCGGCTGCATGAAAAGGCCGAGCGATTGCCGCAGGCCCATGCTGATCGTCAGCATGAGGGACGCTCCGATTAGAATCGGCAACGTTGGACGCAGGATTTGCAGCAGGGCCATTGTTTTTGTTCTCCCCAAGGTGCGCGATTCGAATGCCGCGTCCTGCAATTGACATCTGAAATGGGTACACAGACCTGTGTACTTAGGCTATAAGGGAGACGAGCTGTCAAGCAAAGGCGACCCGCACATTCGCATGGCTACCCTGCCCGCCAAACCCGACATGAAGGACCGCATTCTCGAAACCGCGGACAGGCTGTTCTATCTGCAGGGTATTCGCGCCGTTGGCGTCGATACCATCGCGGCCGAAATCGGCATCAGCAAGCGCACGCTGTACAATCACTTTCCGTCGAAGGATGCGCTGATCTCGGCCTATCTGGCACGACGCTTCGTCGCCCCGCGCCCGTCTGACAAATCGCCGGTGGAACAGATTCTCGGTACCTTCGATTCGCTGGAGCGGCGCTTTTCGGCCAAGGATTTTCGCGGCTGCCCCTTCGTCAACGCGGTCGCCGAGCTCGGCGAAGACCGCGCGGTGCGCAAGGTTGCGGTCGCCTTCAAGGAAAGCCGCCGCCTCTGGTTTCGCGACCTGCTGATGCAGCTCGGCGTCAAGGATGCGGAAGCGCTGGCGACCCAGCTCGCTTTGCTCGTCGACGGCTCGATCGCGCAGGATCTGGTGCGCAACGATCCCGCGATGGCCCGCGCGGCCAAGGAAGCGGCAACGGTGCTGCTGAGGAATGCCGGAGTGAAAGTGGGCGGGAGCGCGGCAAAGAAACGGCAATCAGGACCGATCTCTTAAGGCGCTCTCCACTGTCGTCCCTGCGAACGCAGGGACCCATACGCCGCGGCCTTTCAATTGAGCAATGTGGTGGTTATCCTCTGCTACAATCAGCGTTCGTGGTTATGGGTCCCGGCCTTCGCCGGGACGACATAAAAAATAGAGCCGCGCAAAACACGGCGACACGGGAGCGAAAATGGAAGACCTGAAAGTGACCGCCGATGGTTACGACTTCAAACCGGCCCGCGCGGCGATGCAGCGCTATATCGACAACAACCTGCTGTCAGGCATTTCCTGGGCCGTCATGGTCGGGCGCGAACTTGCCGACGTGAATTGTGTCGGATGGGCCGACAAGGAAGCGCAGGTGCCGTTGCGCACCGACCATATCTTCCGCGTCTTTTCCAACACCAAGCTGGTCACTTCCTGCGCGGTGCTGCTGCTGTTCGAGGACGGCAAGCTTGGGCTCGACGACCCAATCGAAAAATTTATTCCGCAGCTCGGAAATCGCAAAGTATTGCGACCGGGTGCCACCTCGCTTGATGACACCGAACCGGCGAAGGGCTCGATCACCATCCGTCATCTCCTGACCCACAGTTCGGGCCTGAGCTACGGCTTCTTCGATCCGGGCACGCTGATCTACAAGGCGCTGAACGAGCGCGGCGTGCATGACCCGCGAACGACGCTGGCGCAGATGGTGGACGTGCTGGCCGACATGCCGCTGATCTATCATCCCGGCACGTCCTGGGAATATTCGCTCGCCACTGACGTGCTGTCGCGGCTGGTCGAGATGATCAGCGGGCAGCGCTTTGACCAGTTCATCCAGGCGCGGATTTTTGCTTCGCTCGGCATGGTCGATACCGGCTTTGTCGTGCCGGAAAAGGATCACGGACGGCTCGTTGCGTACTACGCCGGCGCCGACCTGATGGAGCCGATGAAACCGGGATTGACCAGGACCGACAACGCGCCCTTCCCCGGTGCTTATCTCCGCCCGATCGCAAGGCTCAGCGGCGGCGGCGGGCTGGTTTCGACGCTGCATGACATGGTCGCCTTGATCCGCAGCCTGCTGCCCGGCGGCCCGACCCTGCTCAAGCCGGAGACGATCGCGCAGATGACGACCAACCAATTACCGGAGGGACAGTGGATCCGCTTTGCGCTGCTCGGAGAGCAGCCGGGCAAGGGCTTCAGCCTCGCGGGCGGAATGATCTTGCAGCCGTCACCGTTCGATCACCCCGATGCCCCGGGCGAGCTCTATTGGGGCGGCGTCGCCGGCACGCAGTGGTGGATCTCGCCGAAGCGCAACATCGCCGGCGTGATGATGGCGCAGCGCCAGATGTCGTTCGTCCACCCGTTCGCGTTCGAGTTCAAGCGACTGGCCTATGAGGCGGTGAAGCAGCGCGCAGAGGGGATGCGGGTGTCGGCGTGAGGCAACCGCGACGACCATCTAACCGCACTGGCAGTCGTCATCCCCGCGAAGGCGGGGGATCCAGTACGCCGCGGCCGTTCGGTTCATTCACTACCGTCTCTGGAATACTGGATCACCCGCATGCGCGGGTGATGACAGTCTTTGTGCGGATGCTTAAGTGCACCACCGCAACTACGCCGCCGCCGAAACGACCCTGTTCCGCCCGTCATTCTTGGCGCGGTAGAGCGCGGTGTCGGCGCGCTTGAGGACGTCGGCGACCGGCTCGCCCTTGCGGTCGAGCGTCGCCAGGCCGATCGAGATCGTGACGTCGATCCGCTTGGTGCCCTTGTTGACGGCAAAGGTCTCGCTGGCGATCGAGCGGCGCAGGCGCTCGGCGATCAGGCTTGCGACCTGCATGTCGGTTTCCGGCATCACGATGACGAATTCTTCGCCGCCGTAGCGGCAGGCGAGATCGATGCCGCGGATCGACTTGCGGATGCGCACGGCGAATTCGCGCAGCACGTCGTCGCCGGCATCGTGGCCGTAGGTGTCGTTGATGGATTTGAAGTAGTCGATGTCGAGGATCATCAGCGAGAGCGGCTTGGCGCGGCTGGAGGCCTGCTCGCCGAGCGTCGCCAGATGGCTTTCCATGTAGCGGCGGTTATGCAGCCCGGTCAGCGCGTCGGTGATCGCCATTTCGATCGAGTTCTGCACGTTGTCGCGCAGATGATCGGTGTAGCGCCGCTTGCGGATCTGGGTGCGCGCCCGCGCCAATAGTTCGTTCTTGTCGACCGGGCGCAGCAGATAGTCGTTGACGCCGATCTCCAGCCCGCGCAGCAGCCGCGCATTGTTGTCGGCATCGGAGATCGCCAGGATCGGCAACTGCCGGGTGCGCTCCAGCGAGCGCGCCTGGCTGCATAGCCGCAGGCCGTCATAGTTTTCCAGGCTGAGCGAGACGATCAAGAGATCGTAATTGCCCTCGGCGGCATGAAACAGTGCTTCGGCCGGATTGACCTCGACGTCGACGGTGTGCTCGGCGGAGAGGATCGGCGCCAGCCGCTCGTAGGACGACGGCCGGTCATCGACCAGAAGGATCCGCCCGCCCATGCCCTTGTCGGCGATCGCGCTGCGCTCGGGCGCTGCCATGCCGATTTCGAGCGAGGTGATGGCGCGCATGCGCAGCTCGTCCGTCATCATCTTCAGCCGCGTCAGCGAGCGAACGCGCGCGATCAGAACGACGTCGGACACCGGCTTGGTGAGAAAGTCGTCGGCACCGGCTTCCAGCCCGCGGACGCGATCGGACGGGCTGTCCAGTGCCGTGACGATCACGACGGGGATGAAATGGGTCGCCGGGTTGGACTTCAGGCGGCGGCAGACCTCGAAGCCGTCCATGTCGGGCATCATGACGTCGAGCAGGATGATATCGCATTCCGAGCGCGAGCAGAGATCGAGCGCCTCGGCGCCGTTGCAAGCCGTCAGCACGTCGAAATATTCGGCCGACAAACGGGCCTCCAGCAGCTTGACGTTCGCTGGAACGTCATCGACGACAAGGATACGCGCAGACATTGAAACTCCATTCCTACCCGATAAAACGCCGCACCGTTTCAATGAACTTGCCGACGGAAATTGGCTTGGACAGATACGCCTCGCAGCCGCCCTCGCGGATGCGTTCTTCGTCGCCCTTCATCGCGAAGGCGGTGACGGCGACCACCGGAATGGCGCGCAGCTCCGGATCGTCCTTGATCCAGCGCGTCACTTCGAGCCCCGAGACCTGCGGAAGCTGGATATCCATCAGGATCAGGTCGGGGCGCAGCTTGCGAACGAGATCGAGCGCCTCAAAACCGTTGCTGGTGCCCGAAGTCTGATAGCCGTGCGCTTCCAACAGGTCGCGAAAGAGCTTCATGTTAAGCTCGTTGTCCTCCACGATCAGGACGGTTTTTGCCATCCCGTCCCTCCCCTCATCTCAGGAAACAAGTCCGGCCTTCCAGTCCTTCGGCACCGCCCCGCTTGCCGAAAAGTGAATTCAAACTAGCGCCAGATTCGCTCTAAGCGGTTAAATCGATGCGCCAAGTTTTACGCAGCGGTCCAATTATTGAACACACCACGTAGACTCGGGCATGATGGTTCCAAATTAGAGCCCAGAAGTTAACGGAAAGGCAAATCGTCTGTTGAAAAAGCCTGTTCACAACCCACGCGAAGTGGCTGAAATCGTTGCAGTTCAGGCGCTGAGTTTCATCGCCGGCGACCCCGAGCGGCTGGGCCTTTTTTTGGCCGAAACCGGCATCGGTCCGGAGACGCTGCGCACCGCGGCGGCGGATCCGCAATTTCTGGCCTCGGTGCTCGATTTCGTGCTGCGCGACGACACCACCGTGAAGGCGTTTGCGAACGCTTCGCAACTGCATCCAACCAACATCGCCGCGGCCCGCGAGGTGCTCGGCGACCCGCACTGGGAGCGCGACGTGCCGTGAGCGCACCGGCGCCAACACCAGTGCGGCGAATTTGAAGTTCCTACCAGACTCGCGGTAACCTCTTCGTAGGAACTTCAAATTCTCAAAGCCGCACTGGAAAACATAAATTTGCTGGTGCTCCTCATCATTCCGCAGTTCGCATAAGGTGGTGCGGCAGATGCGTGCGAACTGCGGAATGGGAGCACCAGATGGTCCGCGCGCCTTTTGCCGGGATTGTCTCGGCGACCTCGATATCAAGGTAAAGCGCTGCAGCGCGTGCGGTTCCCCGCGCCTCGTCCGCCACCACGCCCTGCCCGCGCTGACGCTGGCGCATATCGATTGCGATGCGTTCTACGCCACGGTGGAGAAGCGCGACAATCCGGAACTCGCCGACAGGCCCGTGATCATCGGCGGCGGCAAGCGCGGCGTGGTGTCGGCCGCCTGCTACGTCTCGCGCACCTACGGCGTGCGCTCGGCGATGCCGATGTTCAAGGCGCTGGAGCTCTGCCCGCAGGCGGCGGTGATTCCGCCCGACATGGCGAAATATGTCCGCGTCGGCCGCGAGGTGCGGCATGCCATGCAGACACTGACGCCGCTGGTGGAACCGCTCTCGATCGACGAGGCGTTCCTCGATCTTTCCGGCACCCAGCGCGTCCACGGAATGATCCCGGCCAAGGTGCTGGCGCGCTTTGCCCGCGACGTCGAGCGCGACATCGGCATCACCGTTTCGGTCGGCCTGTCCTGTAATAAATTCTTAGCCAAGATCGCCTCCGATCTCGACAAGCCGCGCGGCTTTGCTGCCCTCGACCAGGATGAGGCGAGAGAGATGCTGGCGGACAAGCCGGTCGGCTTCATCTACGGCGTCGGCCCCGCGACCCAGGAAAAGCTGCTGCAGCGGGGTTTTCGCAGCATTGCCGACCTGCAGCGCGCCGACGAGGTCGAACTGATGAAGCAGTTCGGTGGCGAAGGCCGGCGGCTTTGGCGGCTGGCGCGCGGCATCGACGACCGCAGCGTGATGCCGGACCGCGGCGCCAAGACAATTTCGAGTGAGACCACCTTTGAGACCGACATCCGGGATTTTTCGACGCTGGAACGGCTGTTGTGGCGGCTGTCGGAAAAAGTGTCGACGCGGCTGAAGAATGGCAATCTCGCAGGCTGCACCATCACGCTGAAGCTGAAGACCGCCGATTTCCGCCAGCGCACCCGCTCGCAATCGATCCAGGCGCCGACCCAGCTCGCCGCAAAAATCTTTGCGGTGTCGCGCGAAATGCTGGCGAAGGAAATCGACGGCACGGCGTTTCGCCTGATGGGTACCGGCGTTAGCGCGCTGCGCGAGGGATCGCGGAGCGACGACAGCGACATGCTCGACCGCCGCTCCGCCCATGCCGAACGCGCGATGGACGATTTGCGGAAGAAGTTCGGCAATGCCGCTGTTATCAGGGGCATTGCCTACAAGGGACCGGCGAAGGAAGACGAGAAGGAAGAGTAATCCGCTCTCTCCCCGTCATTGCGAGCCAACGGGTCGCGCGAATGCGCGCCCGATGACAGGCTCCGCGAAGCAATCCACCTCACCGCACGGGCATAGCTGGATTGCTTCGTCGCTTCGCTCCTCGCAATGACGGAGACGGCGTCAGTCCACCACGGCCACCGCCTCGATCTCGATCAGCCATTCCGGCGCCGCCAGCGCTGAGACGCCGACGAGCGTGCTTGCAGGCGGGTCCATGCCTTCAAAGAAGGCCGAGCGCGCCTTGCCGATGACGGGGCGAAGTTCCGGCTTGTAACCGACGACATAGGTCGTAATCTTCACGATGTCGCCATAGCTGGCGCCGGCGGCCTTCAGCGCCAGGCCGATGTTGGTCATCACCTGCGTGGTCTGCGCGGCGATATCGCCCTCGCCGACCACCCGTCCCTCCTCGTCGGTGGAGACCTGCCCCGAGAGATAGATGGTGCGCGCGCCGGAAGCCGTGACGGCGTGGGAGTAAGCCGGATTGTTGTGAAGTCCGCTCGGTCGAAGTTTCTCGATCTTGCTCATGTTTGCGCCTCCCTGACGTGCGTGATGAGCAGCAAGCGTAGCCGGGTCCGGCGCTCTCGGCCAGCGCTCTCGCACAGGCAAGGCCGTAGGCTCTTAAGCGCGCCGTCACGGCCGCAACGAGGCGAGCTGGAACATGGCGAGAAAATGGCGGCGAGTTTGTCATGGCGTATGGCGGAACGGCGGAAAGTGCTTCAGCTTGGAAAAGAACCGCTCGATCAGATTGCGCTCGCGGCAGAGCCTCTCATCCATAAATTGGGCGTGCCCGTAAACCGTCCTTGGCGATGAACTGCGAGCGTGACAAACCGCAAGATCGGTCGAGCACGTCATGTCTACGTACGCTTAACTGGTGCTGCCACGAAGGAAAGAACGATGAAGGCGGCGCTTCAAAACTACCATGCCCGGATGCAGCGGGTGCTGGATCACATAGACCGGCATCTGGACGACGATCTGGACCTGGACGCGCTGAGCAGCGTCGCAGCCTACTCGAAATATCATTTCCACCGGCAGTTCACGGCGACCTTCGGTCTGTCCGTGCATCGCTATATCCAGCTCGCCCGCATGAAGCGCGCTTCGTACCGGCTGGCCTACGGGGATGCCCAAAGCGTCACTGATATAGCGATGGATGCCGGTTACGATGCACCGGATGCCTTCGCCCGCGCCTTTCGGCAACGGTTCGGGCAATCCCCTTCGTCGTTCCGGAAGTCTCCCGACTGGGAGCCGTGGCTTGCGGCCTTCGGGCCTCTCGACAACGCCAGGAGCAAGCTCATGCAGAGAACTTTTACTACCGACGACGTGACGATTCGTGATGTGCCTGCCACGCCGGTGGCGATCATGGAGCATCGGGGCGACCCGGCGACGCTCGGCGCCACCATCCAGCGGTTTATCACGTGGCGCAAGGCCGCTGGCCTGCACCCCAAGACAAGTCCGACCTTCAATGTCTGGCGTTCCGAGCGGCGTCCTGCGTCGCCTGCCGATTATAGCGTGGACCTTTGTGTCGGGACCGACCAGCCGATCGAGACGAACGGCGAGCAGGTCAGAGCCGGCGAGATCCCAGGCGGACGTTGCGCAGTGCTGCGCGTCGTCGGCAACACCGACAATCTGGAACCCGCCGCACTCTACCTTTATCGCGACTGGCTTCCGGCCAGCGGCGAGGAAACACGCGACTTCCCGATCTATTGCCAGCGGCTTTCGTTCTTCCCGGACGTGCCGGAACATGAGGCGGTCGCGGAGCTGTTTTTGCCGCTGAGGTAATGACCGCTGACGGCAGCCTGTCCGCCGCCGTCAGAGCATCTTCTCGACAACCTTCGTCATGTCCGCCGCCGAGAAGGCTCGCAACGACTCGGTGCGAACATTGCCCAAGGCGCCAAGACTCAAACTAAGCGTCATGGCGGCAAATTCGTCGGGCGCCTCGAGGATTGTCACAACGTCATACCGACCCTGGGTCCAGAACAGCTCTTTTACGGTCACTCCGAAGGTCTCGGCCGTCTTCTTGAAAGCCTCGGCCCGCCTCGGCGATTCCTTGGCATTGCGGATTCCCTGGTCGGTGAAGTTGCCAAGTACAACATAAGTTGCCATCGTGGCTCTCCCTGGTTGTCAGATGCCGCCGAACCTTCCAACCGAATGTTCGGCGGCATCGATCAGCGCTCCCGGCCCTTCGGTCGGCAGCAGCAAATGGCTTTCGACAAACGACCACAGTCAAGTCGCTTCGCTCCGCCTCCCTGTCACATGGCCGAGCAAGTCCATCGGCAGCGGAAACACCACGGTCGAGGATCGCTCGCCGGCAATGTCGTGCAGCGCCGCGAAATAGCGCAATTGCATCGCCTGCGGCTCCCGCGCCAGCGTCAGGCCGGCCTCGACGAGCTTCTCGGCGGCTTGCTGCTCGCCCATCGCATTGATCACTTTGGCGCGCCGCAACCGCTCCGCCTCGGCCTGCTTGGCAATCGCGCGCACCATGGTTTCATTGAGATCGACATCCTTGATCTCGACGGTGGTGACCTTGATGCCCCAGACATCGGTCTGCTGATCGAGGATCTCCTGGACGTCGGCGTTAAGCCGGTCCCGTTCGGCAAGCATCTCATCCAGTTCGTGCTTGCCCAGCACCGAGCGCAGTGTGGTCTGCGCCAGCTGGCTGGTCGCGGACATGTAATCGCCGACCTTGATGATGGCGCGCTCGGGATCGATGATGCGGAAGTAAAGAACGGCATTGACCTTCACTGAAACGTTGTCGCGCGAAATCACGTCCTGGGGCGGCACGACCTGCACCATCACCCTGAGATCGACCTTCACCATCTGCTGCACGACCGGAATCAGGATGATGAATCCCGGACCCTTCACACCGGTGAAGCGACCGAGCGTGAACACGACGCCTCGCTCGTATTCCCGCAGGATGCGAATGGCGGAGGACAGAAACAGGACCACGGCGATCGCCAGCGCCCCATAAGTCAAGTAATCAAGCATCATCACGTACCTCCTTTGCGGGCGGTCAGTACCGGCCGGCGTACGACGAGCGTCAAATCGACGACGTTGGCCACCTCGACCACGTCACCGGGCTTGAAGGTTTCGGTGCCGCGGGCCTGCCAGCGCTCGCCCTGGGTGAAGACGTGGCCTTCGCTCTCGGACCAGTCGAGGATTTCGGCTGACAGCCCGCGCATGGCTTGCGCGCCGAGCCGTACGGGACCTTTTCGAGCGCGCCAAAGCGAACCGAGTACGACCAAAATCAAGCCGATAAATATCGCCGCCGCGATGCCGATGGTCCACCATGACAGGTGGTATCCGGGCGCTTCGATCTCGAACAGCATCACTGCTCCGAGCACGAATGCGATGATCCCGCCAAGACCGAGCACCACGGTCGGGTTGAAGGCTTCGATGACCAGGAGCGTGATCCCTAACAGGATCAGGCCGAGGCCCGCATAGTTGATAGGCAGCATATTGAGCGCATAAAGGCCTAGCAGCAGACAGATCGTGCCGATCACTCCGGGCGCGACCGCACCAGGCGAAGAAAGTTCGAAAATCAGGCCGTAGATGCCGACCAGCATCAGAATGAAAGCAATGTTGGGATCGGTGATCACCCTGAGAAATCGTACGATCCATCCAGCATCCATCGCTTCACGCGCGGCGTCCCTCGTCGCCAGATGCCGCGTCTCGCCCGCGATCTCGACCGCGCGACCATCGATCTGCCTGAGCAGTTCGTCCTGATCGCGCGCGATGAGGTCGATGACTTTCTCCTGCAATGCGGCATTGGCGGAAAGACTGGCGGCCTCCCGCACCGCCTTCTCCGCCCAATCGGCATTGCGGCCGCGTAACTCGGCAAGACTGCGGATCAAGGCGACGGCATCGTTGGTCGCCTTCGCCATCATAGAGTCCTTCGTCTTCGGCTTCTCGTCCTTGCCGTCCTTCTTCTCCTTGTCGCTCTTGTCAGGGGTAGCGTCCGGCAGGCCCGGCAGCGGTCCGCCAATCTGCACCGGCGTCGCCGCTCCGAGATTGGTGCCCGGCGCCATCGCCGCGATATGCGTGGCGTAGAGGATGTAGGTTCCGGCGCTGGCCGCATGGGCCCCGGACGGCGCAACGTAGCCGATGACGGGCACGCGCGAGGCCAGCACGTCTGCGATAATCTCGCGCATGCTGGTTGCGAGGCCGCCCGGCGTATTCATGCGCAGAACGACAACCTCGGCACGCCGCTCGGCTGCCTTGGTCAGCGCGTCTTTGACGTAACGGGCCGTCGCCGGTCCGATCGCTCCGTCCACGGAAATAGTCAGCGCGAGCTTGCCGTCGTTCTCCCCCGCCGCGGCGGCAAGGGAGGAAACAGCCAGGGCTACCGCGGCGGCGACCGCAGCAAGAGTCGCCTGTACGTTCTGCACAGCAAGGACTCCCTTATCGAAATGATATGGAGGTATCCTTGTCGAATCTCAATATGCCCATACAGCCCCGCCCGCGCGGCTGTCTCACGAAAACTGCTCAAGGTCCGCCTTGAGCGCTACCAGGAAGCGAGCAGCTTCGCCGCCTGTCACGACGCGATGGTCGAAAGTCAGCGACAATGGCAGCACGCGCCTCACCGCCGGCTGGCCTCGGTACGCAACCACCCCTTGGGTAATCCGACCGGCGCCTATGATCGCCACTTGTGGCGGTACGACGATCAGACTTGCGAAACGGCCTCCGATCATCCCAAAGTTCGACAGTGTAATCGTCGCTCCGCGCAGCTCTCCCGGAGGTATCGAGCGCGCGACGGCGTCAGCCCGCATCCGGTCAAGCCCGGTCCGCAGGTCTGATACATCCCGCTCTGCGACATTGCGCAACACAGGAACGATAAGGCCGCCCCCGGTATCAACGGCGATGCCGAGATCGATGCGATCGATCAGACGCCGTTCACCCGCGCCGGAATTGTACCAGGCATTGAGCGCAGGCTCAGCCTTGCAGGCGGCAGCGATCGCGCGCACCAGTCGGATCGTCACATCCTCACCGGTTCGCCAATCGTCGATATCGGCCTCATCGGTGACACCGGCCGGGACGATCTCGGCATGAGCCGCCGTCATGCGCTGGGCCATCGCGCGCCGCAAACCGCGCAAGGGTTCGGCAGGCCCGCTTTGGGACAAACTCCTTGCAGCACGTTCTACATCCCCACGCGTGATGGTGCCGTCGGGGCCGGTGGCTTCGACGAGATCGAGATCGACATCGAGCTTGCGTGCGAGCGCACGTACCGCCGGAAAAACCTGCCCCTTCTGTTCGGCCGTTCGCCTGGAAGGTGTTGCTGCTGCAACCAGTGACTCGCCAGGGCCTAGTTCGCCGACGATTGTACCGGTATCTTGCTCGGGACCTTCAGCAAACTCCACGAGTGGCGCGCCGACCTTGACGACATCTCCCTTGGCGCCGAACAGGTGCTGGATACGTCCGCTCGACGGCGACGGCACTTCGACGACGGCCTTGTCAGTCTCGACGGAAACCAACGGCTGATCGGTGACGACGTGATCGCCTTCGTTGACATACCAGTTCACGATCTCCGCCTCTTCGAGGCCCTCTCCCAGATCCGGCAATACGAACTGGCGCATGGGACAAGTCCGCTGGAAATCAACTGTACTGGCAGGCCTTTCGCGCGGCCGTGACGATACGACCGACCGATGGCATCATATGCTGCTCAAGCCGCGCCATCGGAATCACCGTGTCGTAGCCCGTGACGCGAGCCACAGGTGCGAGCAGCGAAGTCAGGGCTCGCTCGGCGATCAGCGCGGCGATCTCGGCTCCGAATCCGCCGGTGCGCGTCGCCTCGTGCACAATGACGCAACGTCCGGTTTTTGCGACCGAACCGAGCACCGTGGCTTCATCGTAGGGCTTGAGCGTGGCGAGATCGATGACCTCGGCGGCGATGCCGTCAGCAACCAGCGCGTCGGCCCCCGCCATGGTTTCCTTCAGCATCGCACCCCAGCTTATCAGCGTGACGTCACGGCCTTCCCGCAGGACAAAGGCGACATCCAGCGGCAAGGCCTCGCCGTTGTCGTCCACTTCGCCTTTCGCCGCGCGGTAGATGCGGGTCGGCTCCAGAAACACTACCGGATCGGGATCGCGGATCGCGGCGAGCAGCAGTCCGTAAGCACGCTCCGGCGACGAGGGAATGACAACGCGCAAGCCGGGAATATGGGCGAGCATCGCCTCGGTGCTTTCGGAATGATGCTCGGGGGCGCGAATGCCGGCGCCATGCGGCGTGCGCAGAACCATTGGACAGGTGAGCCGCCCCTGGGTGCGGTTGCGGATTCGGGATGCGTGGTTCACCAATTGATCGATGCAGGGATACAGAAATCCCATGAACTGGATCTCGCCAACAGGCTTCAACCCTTGCGCCGCCATGCCAACGCAGAGCCCGCTGATCAGGAGTTCGGCAAGCGGCGTATCGAGGACGCGCTCCGGGCCGAAACGCGCTTGCAGCCCCACGGTCGCGCGGAAGACTCCCCCATTGATGCCGACATCTTCGCCGAGCACGACGACATCAGGATCATCCTCCATCGCGCGGGCGAGCGCCAGATTGACGGCTTCGACCAACGTCACCTCAGACATCGCCATCTCCCGCAAGTTCACGGCGCTGCGCGGCGTAGACCTCAGGCAGATCGGCATAGAGATGATCGAACATGGATTCGGGCCGGCGTGGCTCGGTTGCCAGGTAGCGCTCGACCGCCGCCTCGACGCGCTCATGACACTCCGCGGCGAGCTGTTCTTCCTGCGCCTTGCTCCACATTTTTTGACCGACGAGATAGCTCCTCAGGCGCGTAATCGGCTCTTCCTTCCAGCGAGCCTGGACTTCGTCAGCCGAACGATAGCGTAGCGCATCATCGGAGGTCGTGTGATCGCCGAGCCGGTAGGTGACCGCCTCGATGAAGCGCGGGCCCTGGCCGTCACGGGCGGCGGCGATGGCAGCTTCGGCCGCGGCGCGTATCGCCACAACATCGCTGCCGTCCACCTCCTCGCCGATAAAGCCAGCCGCAATGGCTTTCTGCGCCAGTGTTTCGCAACCGGTCTGTAGCCGCAACGGGACCGAAATAGCCCATTGATTGTTGGTGGCGACGAACACGACCGGCAGCTTGTGCACCCCGGCGAAATTCATCGCCTCGTAGACGTCACCCTTCGAGGTGGCGCCATCGCCGAACATGCACACGGCGACACGCGGCTGCTTGCGCAGCTTGAAGGCATAGGCAACGCCCGCGGCTTGCGGCGCCTGCGATCCCACTGGAACGCAGAACGGGAAATCCTCGAGAGGTCCAGAGAAGCAATTGCCGCGCTCGTCCCCACCCCAGAACAGCAGAATTTCCTCGAGCTTGACCCCTCGCCAGATCAGCGCGCCATTGTCACGATAAGAGGGCAACAGAACGTCCTCTTCGCGCATCGCACTGGCTACGCCAACCGATACCGCCTCCTGGCCGAGCGAAACGGCATAGGTCCCAAGCCGGCCGGTGCGCTGCAATGCAACAGCCTTTCGGTCAAAGTTGCGCAGCAGCATCATCGCTCGATAGAGCGCAGTGAGGAGGCCGGCATCGGAGGCGAATGCGGGGAGCGGCCGCTTAATCGAGCCGTCAGGCGCGATATAATTGCGGTGGCGCACCTCAAAGCGCGCGATGACCGGAAGTCCTCCGTCCGCCATTTTTTTGCTGGCCACGTCCTCGCTCCCGGAGCGATTCTGCATCCCACAATTCGTAATTGGTGCTGGTCCGGAACAATACAAGATGGACGCGCCCATCTCGCATGTCCGTTGCTGCACCGCGCTCGCGGGCGGCCTTTACCATCGTGGAAACGGCACCATTCAGTCATATATTAAAAGGCATGGCAAATGGTCACGTTGTCCTCGTAACAACTGAACCGTTGGGAGGCGGTGCGCCCGTTCGCTCGGTCTACTATGTGGCTGAACGCGACCCGGCAAAGGCCGAGGCAGTTATCGCAGCAATGATGGCCCCGAACGAAAGGGTCGAAGCCTGGGGGCCGCTTCCGGAGCCAGCAGTCAAAGCGCTCGGATTGAAGCCCGGCGACTTTACGCGCGGATGAAATCAACTGAACGTTTGAGACGCCCCCGCGCAGTCTCCCGGCGCGCGGTTCGACGGAGCCGTCATTTGCACGGCTTGGCGTCCCGGACGTCGAAGCGGCCCATCGCGCCGGCGATCACGAAATCGTTGTAATCGAGCACCAGCGCGCGGGAGACGCCGTTCTCGAACAATTCGAACGACATCGCGTAGACCGGCGTCTGCTCGCCTTCCTTCGCCTTGGCGTCGCGGTCGTAATAGCTCACGGTCACCGGCCAGCGGGTCAGCGCCTTCATCTGGTCGTTGTCGGTCGACGGATCGGGCGTCGTGATGTTGCGGGTGCCCGGGATCGGCTGCCCGATCACCGAGAGCGTGTTGTAGACCTTCTCGCCATTATCGGAGCCGTCATAGACCATCAGCTCCAGCACCGATTTGCCTTCGCGGGCAGCGGCGATGATGTGCTGGATCTGCTCGGTCGGAAACACGATCTTGCCGTCGAGGTCGAACGTCTTGTTGACCGGCTGTTTCAGCTTGACCTTGATACGGTCGCCGACCCGCTCCGCGATGCCGTCGACCGGCGGGGACTCGGCGTCGTTCATCCGCGTGTCGATCTTGAAGCGATAGCTCTTGCCGGCTCCGTCCTCCCAGGAATGCGAACGCAGATCGCTCAGCGTCAGCTTGCCCTCGCCGCTGTCGAGTTCCGATACCTGGCGGAAATCGGATGTGTAGCCTTCGCAGGCGCTGCCCGAGAAATTGTAGAGGATGCGGCCGCGCGCGCCTGAGATCGCATTCGTTCCGCGCGACTTGACCAGCTTCAGCTCGTAGAGCGCCTGATGGGAGAGAAACGGCCCGCCGGCGCCGGCCAGCGCCGGTTCGCCTCCGAAGGGTGAGAGCACAACAGCCGCAGCCGAGAGCACCAAAGCACGAACCGGAAACGAGCGAGCCATGTCCTGTATTTTCCTCGATGGAGATTCGCTACATTAGTGATGGCTCCATTGCGTCGCAACTAGGGCACGCTCCGGAAACGCGGGAATTTGACGCCGGGAAGGCTTGCTTTCCGGCACTTTTACGGGGATTTGCGCTCGCCAATGGTGGCGCGCCGGTAAATTCTGCCTCGCTTGCAACAAGCGGCGCGATGCGCGAAACAGTGCGGCCTGATCGCGGGTCAGAAACAGTCACATCTCAAGTGGGGACAAGAACATGGCGGGTACGGTCGAACAGAAGCTGGCGGAAAAAGGCATCGTGCTGAACGAGCCGCGCACCCCCATGGCGAACTATGTCGGCTTTGTCCGCTCCGGTAATCTGCTGTTCGTCTCCGGCCAGGTCTGCGCCAATGCGGAAGGCCAGCTGATCGCCAAGGGCAAGCTAGGGGCCGGCGTCACCATCGAACAGGGTTATGCGGCGGCCCAGGGCTGCGGCGTCAACCTGCTGGCTCAGGTCAAGGCCGCGCTCGGCGACCTCGACAAGGTCGTGCGCGTGGTCCGGCTTGGCGGCTTCATCAATTCCGCGCCCGACTTCCTCGACGGCCCGAAGGTGCTCAACGGCGCCTCCGACCTGATGGTCACCGCCTTCGGCGACAAGGGCCGGCACGCCCGCACCACCGTCGGCGTCGCTTCGCTGCCCGCCGATGCCGCCGTCGAGGTGGACGCGATCTTCGAAGTGGCCTGAGCGGAGCGCCTTCCCATGCGCGCGCCGGACTGGCTGACGGCTCGGCCGGTCGCCCATCGTGGCCTGCACGACATTTCCCGCGGCATCGTCGAGAACATGCCCGCCGCCGCGCAGGCCGCCGTCGACGGCAATTTCGCCATTGAATGCGACATCCAGCTGTCGTCCGACGGCGAAGCGATGGTGCATCATGACAATGCGCTCGGCCGCCTCACCGAGGGCTCCGGCGCGCTGCTCGGCAAGACCGCCGCCGAGCTCAAGGCCGTCACGTTCAAAAACACGCCGGAGCGGATGATGACGCTCGGCGACCTCTGCGCCCTCGTCGCGGGCCGCGTGCCGCTGGTAATCGAGGTCAAAAGTCATTTTGACGGCGACCGCCGGCTGGTGAAGCGGATGGCGGAGGTGCTCGCCGCCTATGACGGCCCAGCGGTCGGCATGTCCTTCGATCCGGACCAGGTGGTGGCGCTACGCGAATTGATCCCCGGCCGCGCCCGCGGCATCGTGGCGGAGCGCGAATATACCGCCGAAGAATGGCCGGAAGCCTCTGCCGAACAGCGCCGCGGCATGACGCATCTGCGCCATGCGTTCAGAAGCCGGCCGCATTTCGTCGCCTATTGGGTGGACGAATTGCCCGCCGCGGCGCCCTGGATCGCGCACAACATCTTCGGCCTGCCGCTCTTGACCTGGACCGTGCGCACGCCGGAACAGCGCGCCCGCGCCGCGCGCTATGCCGACCAGATGATTTTCGAAGGGTTCCTGCCGGGAACCTGATGCGCGGCCGCCCACCTTGAACTCGCGCCGCCGATGCACGATCTTTGCAGGGGCGTTGGTCACCATGGCGATGGCTGATCGCATGATGGGACCGGTTTGAATTTCTAGATGGCATCATCCGAAATCACCCTCGAAGCCGTCCCCTCCGCCACCGACATCCCGGCTGCGGAATGGGACGCTTGCGCCAATCCGGCCGGCGACCCAAACGGGCTCGAACAGCTCGATACGCTGGCCCCGCGCGAGATCCACTCCTGCGCGGTTTCAAAGCCGGCCTATAACCCCTTTGTTTCGCACGCGTTTTTCGCAGCCGCCGAGGCCTCGGGCTCGGCCAGCCCGCGCACCGGCTGGGCGGCCCGGCATCTTCTGGCGCGGCTTGGCGGCGACATTGTCGGCGTCGTGCCCTGCTATCTGAAATCGCACTCGCAGGGCGAATATGTCTTCGACCGCGGCTGGGCGGACGCCTATGAGCGCGCCGGCGGGCGCTATTATCCGAAGCTGCAGGTTTCGGTGCCGTTCACGCCGGCGACCGGACCGCGGCTGCTGATCCGCGACGGCGTCGACCGCGAGCAGATCGGCTCGGCACTTGCGCGCGGGCTGATGGCGCTGTGCGACGCCACCGGCGCCTCCTCCGTGCACGTGACGTTTGCCCGCGAGGCGGAAGCAAAGCTGTTGGGGGCGCACGGCTTCCTGCAGCGGAACGACCAGCAGTTTCACTGGCACAATGAAGGTTACGCCACGTTCGACGATTTCCTGACCTCGCTGAACTCGCGCCATCGCAAGGCGATCAAGCGCGAACGGCGCGAGGCGATCTCGGCCGGGATCACGATCCACCATCTGACCGGCAGCGACATCACCGAGGAAGCCTGGGACGCCTTCTTCACGTTCTACATGGAGACCGGCTCGCGAAAATGGGGCCGGCCGTACTTGACGCGAAAATTCTTCTCACTGATCGGCGAGAGCATGAGCCGCGACGTCCTCCTGGTGATGGCCAGGCGCAACGGCCGCTGGATCGCCGGCGCCATCAATTTCATCGGCTCCGATACGCTGTTCGGCCGCAACTGGGGCGCGGTCGAGCACCACCCCTTCCTGCATTTCGAGGTCTGCTACTACCAGGCGATCGATTTCGCGATCCAGCGCGGCCTGAAAATCGTCGAGGCCGGCGCGCAGGGCGAGCACAAGCTGGCGCGCGGCTATCTGCCACAAACCACCTACTCCGCGCATTTCATCGCCGATCCCGATCTACGCCGAGCGATTGCCGATTACCTCAAGCGCGAGCGCGCCTATGTCGCCGAGGTCGGCCGCGAACTGACGGAAGCCGGACCGTTCCGCAAGACCGCCGACGAAGCTTGACCTGCCCGGCGAGCGACGTGAAATTGAGACGAACCCTGAGGGAAGAAGCCATGCCCGCCTACGACACCAACAACCCCTTCGCAAAAATTCTGCGCGGCGAATTCTCCTGCCACAAGGTCTATGAGGACGAGCATGTGCTGGCGTTTCTCGACATCATGCCGCGTTCGCCCGGCCATACACTTGTTATCCCGAAGGCGCCCGCCCGCAATATTCTCGACATCGCGCCCGACGACTACGCCCACGTCGCCCGCGCCGTCCACAAGATCGCCGCCGCCGCGATGAAGGCCTTCAACGCCGACGGCATCACCGTGCAGCAATTCAACGAACCGGCCGGTGGCCAAGTGGTGTTTCACCTGCACATGCACGTAATGCCGCGCCATGACGGCGTCGCGCTATTGCCGCCCGCCAGCCGCAAGGAAGATGTGAAGGTGCTGGAGGAAAATGCGACCAAGCTGGCCGCGGCGCTGGGGTGATCCCTACTCCGTCTGGAAATCCCCCGGCTGCGGGGGCGCCAGCGGGGTGAACTCGCAGCGGTCGGGCTTGACGTCGAGGAGCGGCGTCTCGTCGAGACAATCGAGGCCGCGCACCAGGATGGCATTGCCCTCGATCTTCACGAATTTCACGATCGAGGTGCCGATCGGGTTCGGTCGCACCGGCGAGCGCAGCGAGAAGGTGCCGCGGGTTTTCTGGTTGTTCTTCGGGCTTTGCAGCACCATGTCACGGCGCGACTGGTGCAGCCAGTAGATCACTTCGAGGTTTTCGTAGAAGTCGACGCCCTTGATCGCGGGCACCCAGGGTTCGAAAATTTCGAGCCTGCAGACCGGGCCGTCATGACGGCCCTGCCGCGGCGTCTCCAGCCGTGACTTCCAGGGCGTGCGGATGCGGCCGATGAAGACCAGCCCGGCATCGCGGGCCGGCGGCATGTCGACAATGACTTCGCCCTCGCGTACTTCGCTTTCTCGAACCATTCTCGATTTAATCCAGTGAAATGTTGAGCGCTTTTATCACGCCCGCCCACCGCGCGCGATCGGTCGCGACGAATTTATCGATCTCGGCCTGGCTCTGCGGCCGCAGCGGCGGGAAGCCGACCTTGTCGAGCGAGGCGCGGAACGCATCGTCACCGAGCGCCTTGTTGAGGCCGGCAGTGAGCTTCTGCGCGATATCGTCAGGCAATTTGGCCGGCGCCGCCACACCATACCAGACGCTGACGCCATACTCCGGATAGCCGCTTTCGGCCATGGTGGGAACGTCGGGCAGTTCAGGAATCCGCTGCGCCGAGGAGACCGCCAACGGCCGCAGCAAGCCGCCCTTGACCGGCGGCAGCGCAGTGCCGAGCGTGTCGAACATCAACTGGATGTTGCCCGATAGCAGGTCGGTCAGCGCCGGCCCCGCGCCCTTGTAGGCGACATGGACCATGTCGACGCCGGTCATCTGCTTGAACATCTCTCCGGCCAGATGAATGGTGCCGCCGGTACCCGCCGATCCGAAATTCAGCTTTCCCGGATTCTGCTTGGCGTAGGCTATGAACTCGGCAACCGTCTTGGCAGGCACGGAAGGATGCACCTCCATCACCACGGGCAGGTCCGTGACCAGCGCGAGCAGGCGGAGATCTTTCTGCGGGTCGTAGGGAAGTTTCTTGTAGAGCAGCGGGTTGAGCACGAAGATCGAGGCCGCCGTGAAGAACAGCGTGTAGCCATCGGGCTCGGAACGCGCCGCCGCCTCCGCGCCGATCGCGCCCTGCGCGCCGGCCTTGTTCTCGACCACGACCGCCTGCTTCAAATCGCGGGCCAGATATTCGCCGACCATGCGTCCCAGCACATCGGTCGGCCCGCCCGCGGCATAGGGCACGATCAGCTTGATCGGCCGCACCGGATATTCCGCTGCATGGGCTTGCGGCATCGCGAAGACCAGCGCGCAGGCCAGCGCCGGCAGTTTCAGCCAGTTCATTTGCGTTTCCTCGGCGTTTCTTATGCGCAGGACAGTAGCCGATTATCGGCTGCCTGCAATCAACCGAGCCACCACTTCCCGGCCACCAGAAACACCTCACCTGCGACCACGCCGGCAAAGATCGAGCGCCGCGTCAGCATGAACACCGCAAAGCCGCCCGCGACTGCGCCATAGCGCAGCCAGTCCGGCACGCCGGCCAGCGCGCCCGGCGGCTGCACCAGGATCTGCGCGATGACGCCGGCGAGGATCGCGGTCGCCACCGCCCTCACCCACACCAGGATTTCGGAGCCTTCATCGACGCTGGCGCCGAACCACAGCCCGGCCATGCGCCAGATCTCGTTGGGCAGGAAGCCCGCAAGGACCAGCACCAACAGTGCATGGGGACTGCCGAAGAATTCGCTCATGCCCGCGCCCTCTCCCGCCACCAGTGCGCGCCGTAGGCGATGGTACCGGCGGTGATACCGCTGATCAGGATGTCGACGCCGGTATGCAGCATCGAGATCAGCGGAAACAGCGCGAGCCCCAACACCAGCGCCAGCACATCGGATATCTCCTTGCAGTTGCGCGCGGTCGACAGCAGGAACGCCAGCGGCGTCAGCAGCAGGATCGCGGCTGCAAACAGCGGCGGCAGGTTGGCGGCGAGGCCATAGCCGAGCGTGGTCGCGACCATGCAGACCATGAGAAGCCCGCAGCCGAGCCCGTGCGTGAACGCGATGCGCCGCTCGCGCGGCACTTTTGGCAGCAGCCGGTAGCACTCGACCCACAATGTCACCGCGATGAAATGCGTCACCAGCATGAGATGCCGGCGCCTCGTCCTGGGCGTCTTCACCAGCGGCAGCACCGAGACCACCATCGGAAACAGCCGGATGGCGCTCAACGTCACCGCAACCGCCGCCTGCACCGCGGTTGCGCCGGAGCCCAGCGTCGAGATCAGGATGATCTGCGCCGGCCCGGCCCAGACCAGCACCGTCGAACCGAGCACCCAGCCGAGGCTGAAATGGCTGTCATGCGCAAGCGCGCCGATGCCGAGATAGGTCGCAAACAGCACCAGCGTCAGCACGGTGGAGGCAACCGAACTCATGCCCCACGCGAAGGCGCGGATGGGGCTTTTCCATTGGGGGGAAGAGAGTGGAGGTAGCGCCACGGGCGACCGGGATCAGAGTGAGAGTCTCACGGGCATAGGGCGGGCGAAAGCAGCCTGCGTCAACCAAGCGCGGCTCAGGGCGGCTATGCAATCAGTTGCCTTTGTCATTCCGGGATAGTCCGAAGGACCAGACCTCAGGTGCGCAATTGCGCACCGGGGAATCTCGAGATTCCGGGCTCGATGCTGCGCATCGCCCCGGAATGACGGAGCTAGTAGCTTCACCCCGCCACGCCCCTGTTCCTCAGCACAAAACACGCCCCGCCGGCTTTTCGGATGCTGTTGCAGAGGCCGTCGGCTTCGCCGCGGGTGTCGGCGCCGAAGCGCACCTGGTAGAACGTCGCCGGGCCGCGGCTGCGCAGGCGCGAGGTGAGGATCGAGGGGTCGCGATTGCCGATCACGCTCGAAAGGCGCGAGACCGCGCGGCCATACATCGCCAGCGCCTTGTCGCGGGAAAAGCCGGCGGCGAGTTGCACGCCCCATAACTTGGCGGCGGCGAGCGTCACGCGCTGCTCCAGCCCGGCAACAAAGGGATTGGGCGCCTGCTTCAGCAATGCCATCAATTCGCGGCAGCTCGATGCCCGGCGTGGTTCGGGCGCCTTGCCCCTCTTCTCCGCCTTCGCCCAATCCTCCACCGTGGAGCCGGTGATGGCGAGCACATAGTTGCGCGTCTCCTGCGGCATCGGCCCGGTGCCGGCAAGCCATTCCTGCACCCGGCGCGGGCCGGCATTGTAGGCCGCCGCGGCGAGGCCGAGATTGCCGAACTGCTCGCGCAGCTCGGCCAAGAACTCCGCGGACTTCGGCAACGCCTGCACCGGATTGAGGGGATCGAGCAAACCGCGTTCGCTGGCCGTGCCAGGCATGAATTGCGCAATGCCCTGCGCGCGCTGGCCGCTGCGCGTCACCGGCCCCACCGCGTCCGGCTGAAAGCGGCTTTCCTGCCAGATCACGCGCGCGAAAAACTCCAGCGGCAGGTTCGACTCCCGCGCCGCCGATTCGATCATCAGGCACATCGCCTCGCGCGCCCCGCTTTCGCGCGCCGATGCATCCACCTTTTGAATTGCCACTGCGCTCGAGCGCGTGGCCTCGCCCGCGTCCTCAGCCGGCGCCTTCGCCGAGGCGGACAACAGCAAGACCGTGCAGGATAGGGCGCGAAGCAACCGTCCTCTTGGCATGGCAATCTGCACTCCGAGAGCGCGTGGCGATCAAAACGTCCGTTAACGATCGTCGCTTGCAGGTGGATCCGCCGCCGGGCGAAATGCCGCGTTTTGCGCTGCAATTGCCTCTAATTCCGCGCCATCGGCGCCGCCGTTAATTTACGTTAATGCCGCATTTTGCCCTCGCCGGACTTTTTCGCACAACAAAGCGCGGTAAAAGTCTCCTCACTTTGTTGGGAGACTTTCAATGCAGGACCGGCGCGAGAGCGTGCGCGATAAGGTGATGTATGGCGGCGTCGCCGAAATCGGCGAACGCGGCACGACGCACGAATGCATCGTCCGCAACATCTCCGACAAGGGCGCGACCATCGAGTTCAGCAATGACTTCCAGTTGCCCAGGGAGCAGCTTTCGCTGCGCATCGCGCGCAAGGGCCGCTCTTTTCTGGCCAAGGTGATCTGGTGGCGCGACAATTTCGTCGGCGTCGCATTCAGGGGCGAAAGCCCGGCCCCGCCCGCCTCCGATCTCGAAGAGCGGCTGCGCCGGAGCGAGATCAAGAAGCGACAGCTCCAGCGCCGGATCGACGAGCTGCTCGGCGAGCGCTGAACGCCTGCGGCGATACGTGATACAACAGACAGCCTGCACTGCCGCAGCCACCACGGTGGAGTTCGCATGTCTACAAAACCGCCAGATGACCTGCCCGTCTATCGCCTCCTGACCGGCAAGGATGACGCCACCTTCTGCCGGCGCGTTTCGGAGGCCATCGAGCTCGGCTACGTCTTGTACGGCTCACCCGCCCTGACGTTCAACGGCGAGCATGTCGTGGCCGCCCAGGCGCTGGTCTGGCCGGGCAGCTAGAGCATGATCCGGAAAAGTGGGTACCGGTTTTCCGAAAAGATCATGCTCAAAACAAAGAGATGACCGACGAGCATGATTCAACGCAGTTGAAACTTGCTCTAGGCACAGCAAAAAGCCGGCGGTCTTGCGACACGCCGGCTCTTGGTTTCGAATTGAAGCCGCTTACACCTTGACCAGCGGCCCCTTGGAGGCCGGCCCCTTGGAGCCGCCACCACCGCCGCCATTGTTGGGACCGCCCGACTTCGGCTTGCGCTTGCGCGCCACCGGCAGCTTCTCCGGCTTCGGCGTGACCGGGCCCTCGACGAACTCGAAGCCGATCTTGTCCTTGTTCTCGGCATCCTTGACCAGCACGACGCGGACGTGGCCGCCGCCCTTGAGCTGACCGAACAGCACCTCGTCGGCCAGCGGCTTCTTGATGTGCTCCTGGATCACGCGGGCCATCGGCCGCGCGCCCATCTGCTCATCATAGCCATGCTCGATCAGCCAGGCCTTGGCGGGCTCCGACAGCTCGATGGTGACGTCGCGGTCGGCGAGCTGCGCCTCGAGCTGCAGCACGAACTTCTCGACCACCATGCCGATGACGTCGGCGTTGAGGTGGGCGAACGAGACGATCGCGTCCAGCCGATTGCGGAATTCCGGCGCGAACTGGCGATTGATCGCCTCATGGTCGTCGCCTTCCCGCTTGTTGCGCGTGAAGCCAAACGCCTGGCGCGCGAGGTCGGCGGCGCCCGCATTCGTGGTCATGATCAGGATCACGTTGCGGAAGTTGACCTGCTTGCCGTTGTGGTCGGTCAGCCGGCCATGATCCATGATCTGCAGCAGCACGTTGTAGAGATCCGGGTGCGCCTTCTCGATTTCGTCGAGCAGCACCACGCAATGCGGATGCTGGTCCACGCCGTCGGTCAGAAGGCCGCCCTGGTCGAAGCCGACATAGCCGGGAGGCGCGCCGATCAGGCGCGACACCGTGTGCCGCTCCATATATTCGGACATGTCGAAGCGCAGCAGCTCGACGCCGAGCGAGGCCGCAAGCTGTTTTGCAACCTCGGTCTTGCCGACGCCGGTCGGGCCGGAGAACAGGTAGGAGCCGATCGGCTTCTCCGGCTCGCGCAAGCCGGCGCGCGCCAGCTTGATCGACGCCGAGAGCGACTCGATCGCCTTGTCCTGACCGAACACGACGCGCTTAAGCGTCTGCTCGAGATGCTTGAGCACCTCGGCATCGTCCTTCGACACGCTCTTGGGCGGAATCCGCGCCATGGTCGCGATCGTCGTCTCGATCTCCTTGATGCCGATGGTCTTCTTGCGCCGGTTCTCGGCGACCAGCATCTGCGCCGCGCCCGACTCGTCGATCACGTCGATCGCCTTGTCCGGCAGCTTGCGGTCGTGAATGTAGCGCGACGACAATTGCACCGCCGCCTCGATCGCCTCGTTGGTGTATTTCAGCCGATGGTAGTCCTCGAAATAGGGCTTCAAGCCCTTGAGGATCGCAATGGCGTCTTCCACCGTCGGCTCGTTGACGTCGATCTTCTGGAAGCGCCGCACCAGCGCGCGGTCCTTCTCGAAATGCTGACGATATTCCTTGTAGGTCGTCGAGCCCATGCAGCGGATCGTGCCCGACGCTAGCGCCGGCTTGAGCAGGTTGGAGGCGTCCATCGCGCCGCCTGACGTAGCGCCCGCCCCGATCACGGTGTGGATCTCGTCGATGAACAGGATGGCGTTTGGATGCGCCTCCAGTTCCTTCAACACCTGCTTCAAGCGCTCTTCGAAATCGCCGCGGTAGCGGGTGCCGGCCAGCAACGTGCCCATATCGAGCGAGAATACGGTGGCAGCGGCCAGCACTTCCGGCACCTCGGAATCGACGATGCGCTTGGCGAGGCCTTCGGCGATCGCGGTCTTGCCGACGCCGGCTTCGCCCACGAACAGCGGATTGTTCTTCTGCCGGCGGCACAGCACCTGGATCGCCCGGTTGATTTCGGAATTGCGTCCGATCACCGGATCGATCTTGCCGTCGCGCGCCTTCTTGTTGAGGTTGACGCAATAGGTTTCGAGCGCCTCGCCCTTCTTCTTGGCGTCCTCGTTGCCCTTGGTCTCGGTCTCCTCGTCGACGCCGCGAACGGGCCGCGCTTCGGAGACGCCCGGCCGCTTGGCGATGCCGTGGCTGATATAGTTCACAGCATCATATCGCGTCATGTCCTGCTCCTGCAGGAAGTACGCAGCGTGGCTTTCGCGCTCCGCGAAAATCGCGATCAGCACGTTGGCGCCGGTCACTTCTTCGCGACCGGAAGACTGGACGTGAATCACCGCGCGCTGAATCACGCGCTGGAATCCGGCGGTCGGCTTGGCGTCGTCGGCGCCATCAGTCACCAGGTTTTCGAACTCGGTCTCGAGATAGTTGACGAGGCTGGTGCGCAGCTTGTCGAGATCGACGCTGCAGGCACGCATCACCGCCGCCGCATCCGAGTCATCGATCAGCGACAGCAGAAGATGTTCGAGCGTCGCATATTGGTGATGACGCTCGTTTGCAATCGCCAGCGCACGATGCAGGGATTGTTCAAGGCTTTGGGAAAAAGTTGGCATTCGCGTCCTCTATGGCCCCCGGTCATCATGATCGCCATTACCCGGTGAGGCAACAACAACCTTCGTCATCCCCTGTCACATAGTGTCATATAGTTACAAACGATCGTGGCGAAAGACTGGTTCCGCAAGCGTGGTTTTCCTCTAAATTCCCGACCACACCTGCGCCACGCGGCTACCCCTCCCCCGAAAAATTACCGGGAATACGATCGGCTTCCGTCAGCAATCAATGCAAGACCCGTTCCTCGTCTAGCGGCCGGGTCGCGCGCCGTGCGCCGCTACTTCTTTTCCATCACGCATTGCAGCGGGTGCTGGTGCTTGCGCGCGAAATCCATCACCTGCGTGACCTTGGTCTCGGCGATCTCATAGGTGAACACGCCGCACTCGCCGATCCCATGATGATGGACATGGAGCATGATCTTGGTGGCCGCCTCGACGTCCTTCTGGAAGAATTTCTCCAGCACGTGAACGACGAATTCCATCGGCGTGTAGTCGTCGTTCAGGATGAGGACACGGTAGAGGTTCGGCCGCTTCGTCTTCGGCTTGACCTTGGTGATGACCGACGTCGACGGCCCGCCGGTTCCGCTGTTGCGGTTCTCGTCATTGCTCATTCGCGGAGCAGAAGCAGATGACGTTGCCGGCACGGACGAACAAGCTTTGAAGGTTGACTGCAACATGGCTCAGGCGTTCGAGATTCCAAAAGGGGTGACCGGACAGCGCATACCAGCGTACCCGCGGGTCGGCTCTGCCGTGAGCCGCCGCCAAGTACCCGGCAACGCCTTTTTCCAGATCGCCGCTCCCGATCCGACCCGTGGCCGGATCGGCACCTGGAATATGGGTCCGCCGCCTGATCGCCGCAAGCGCGTTGACACCGCCCTTGCGCGCTCCTCGGCCAGCCCGATTCCCGGCTCGGCTATCCGCTTCAAGGTTAATCGTTTCTGCCGGATTTGACAAAGGACCCGTGGCCCCGTTTAGGCGCGGTTGAGGATACCGGTCGCTTTTTGGCGGCCGGTCCGGCGATGCAGCGGCTTTGACCCGTTTTTGGCGGAACCGGTTTACCGCCTGTTTAGCGGCATCGGGCGGAAATGCCCGCAGAAATCACATCTGCGGTGAAAGCCATGCTCGATACACACGTTTTCGGTCGCATTCGCGCGGCCGGCCGTCGGTTCGCCGGCGCCAATGAAGGCAACATCGCTATCCTGTTTGGAATCGCGGTCATTCCGATCATCAGCTTCGTCGGGGCCGCGGTCGATTATACCCGCGCCAACAACGCCCGTTCCGCGATGCAGGCCGCCCTCGACTCAACCGCCCTTATGCTGGCGAAGGACCTGACCGAGGGCACGATCAACACCTCGCAGATCGCGGACAAGGCGGACGCGTATTTCAGGGCCCTCTTTACCAACAACGAAACCAAATCGATCGCGATCACGGCGAGCTATACGCAGCAATCCGGCAACGGGTCGACCATCGTGGTCAACGGGTCCGGCAATATCGAGACCGGTTTCATGCGGGTCGTCGGCTTCCCGACCATGGACTTTAAGAGCAGCTCCACCTCGGCCTGGGGCAACGTCCGGATGCGGGTGGCAATGGTGCTCGACGTAACGGGATCGATGGC
Source organism: Bradyrhizobium sp. CB3481 (assembly GCF_029714305.1). Taxonomy (NCBI): domain Bacteria; kingdom Pseudomonadati; phylum Pseudomonadota; class Alphaproteobacteria; order Hyphomicrobiales; family Nitrobacteraceae; genus Bradyrhizobium; species Bradyrhizobium sp. CB3481. The sequence continues at coordinate 3,643,122 of NZ_CP121647.1, read as the reverse complement.
CAGCAGCGGCAAGATGCCGGCGATGCAGACCGCCGCCAAGGCACTGGTCGATCAGTTGAGCGCGCTGCAAAAGAATCCTGGTGACATCTATATCTCGCTGGTTCCCTTCGCCAAGGACGTCAACATTGGCAGCAGTTTCTACAATTCGAGTTGGATCGACTGGTCGATCTGGGACACTCAGTCCGCGACCAACACCTGGGGCACCTGCAGCAAGAACACCTACACAGACCGCGCGACCTGCAAGTACAACGGCAAAACCTGGACACCGGACCGTACCAAGTGGAACGGCTGCGTCACTGACCGCGACCAGGACTACGACACCAAGAATACGGAGCCGACGTCCAGCAATGCGCCTACGATGGTTGTGGCTGAAGAGTACACCTCAGGGAGTACGAACTACTGCAAGATCGGCAGTTCGTCCTACGTGCAGCCGGTCGTGCCGCTCAGCTCCAACTGGTCCTCGCTCAAGACGGCGATCGACAACCTCGACCCGACAGGCAACACCAACCAGGGCATCGGACTGGCTTGGGGTTGGCTGACGCTCGGCACCACCGCGCCGTTCAATGCCCCGGCCAAGGACACTAGCAACTATTCCTACAAGGAGGCGATCGTCCTCTTGTCGGACGGCCTGAACACGCAGAATCGTTGGTACACGAGCGCCTCTTCGATCGACGCCCGTCAGAAGATCCTGTGCGCCAACGCCAAGGCGGCGAACATCACAATCTACACGGTCCAGGTCGATACCGGCGGGGATGGCGAGTCTGCCGTGCTCAAGCAATGCGCCAGCGGTACGGATAAGTACTTCCACATCACCGACCCCAACCAAACCTTGTCCGTGTTCAACTCGATCGGCCAATCGCTGGCCAAGCTGCGCGTCTATAAATAAACGCGAGCGCAAGAAGAAACGAGCCAAGAAAAAAGCCCGGCCGCAACGGCCGGGCTTTTTGTTGTCTTTTCTCGGAAAGCGAACGGCTTAGTGTCCGGCCGAGGTGTACTTCGAGACCAGGCCTTCGTAGGGCTTGAACGTCTGCTTGGCGAGATCGGTGTAGAGGCCCGCGATCTTCTGCGCTTCCGCAACAAAGGATTCGTAGGACGAGCGCGCGAATTCCGTCTGCGCCTCGAGCGCCTTGTCCAGCGACTTCACGCCGGAGAGCTTCTCGACGAACGACTTGGTATCTTCGAACGACTTCTTGGCGTAGTCGCCGTAGGCGGTCGCAATCGCCTGAACGCCGCTCTGCAGGTTGCTCGCGGAAGCGGCAACCGTTTCAAGATGCTCTTTGCCGTAGTTCTGAATGTCTTCAACCTTGACCATCAATGGAGTCCTTTCCCAGACTGCAGGTGCAAACCGATTGCCGGGAGGTCCCGGCTCCCTGACACATCACATATATGTGCACTGCACAATAAAGTCAAGAATTGTTGTGCGTCGCACAAATGTGGCGTATTAGCGGAAAATCCCAGGGTCTTACGCAACGCTTAATTAATCTTTTGGAAACTCGCTCCGCCTAACCTGATTCCTGGACATGTTCGCCTTCCGACAGACGACATGAATGTCGTTTGTGAACAGCAACTTAGCTAGAACAGCGACCTGATCGGCCGAGCCGGCCATCCATCAAAGCCGGACCGGCACTTCGAACGGGAAAGCATCAGCGGCCGTTGGGCACAATTTTGCCTCACGAGCCGGTGATCAAGACAGAAATTGGGACGGGGAAGTAAATGCTTCGTACAACCTTGGCTTCCTCACGCGCTTTGCGCGTGTGCGCCCTCGGACTGATTACCTTCACGACCACGATCCTGATCTCGAGCGAGAGCGCCGAAGCGCGCCGCTACAAGCACCGCCGCCACCATCACGTCGTGCGGGAAAGCTACAGTCCGCAATTCTCCTCGATCATCGTCGACGGCAATTCCGGCGCCGTCCTCAGCTCCAACAACCCCGACGGTATCCGGCGCCCGGCATCGCTGACCAAGATCATGACGCTCTATCTGCTGTTCGAGCGTCTCGAATCCGGCAAGATGAAGCTCGACACCGAAATGGACGTGTCCGAGCACGCCTCCGAACAGGCGCCGACCAAGCTTGGCTTAAAGCCCGGCCAGACGCTGCGGGTCGAGGACGCCATCAAGGGCTTGGTGACGCGTTCCGCCAACGACGCCGCCGTCGTGATCGCCGAGGCCATCGCCGGCGATGAAACCGAATTCGCCAGGCTGATGACGCGCAAGGCGCGCGCACTCGGCATGAGCAAGACTACCTATCGCAACGCGTCCGGCCTGCCCAACGACGAACAGCTGACCACCGCACGCGACCAGGCCACCCTCGGCCGCGCGATTCAGGACCGCTTTCCGCGCTACTACCGCTATTTCGCGACCTCGGTGTTCAATTATCGCGGACAGGCGATCCGCAATCACAATCGTCTGCTCGGCAATGTCGAAGGCATCGACGGCATCAAGACCGGCTACACCCGCGCCTCCGGCTTCAACCTCGTCAGCTCGATGCGCCGCGGCAACCGGCACCTCGTCGGCGTCGTGCTGGGCGGCCGCAGCGGCGGCTCGCGCGACTCCATCATGCGCAACCTGCTCGCCGAGAACCTGGACAAGGCCGCGACCAAGCGCACGGTTGCCGCGATCACCGAGCGCAATCCTTCCGCTGACGGCGCCGTCGACGTGGCGGAAGCCGAAACCGCGCCTTCGCGGGTGATGGCTGAGGTAGCCCAGTCCGAGCCAGCCATGCCAACGACCCGCTCGATCGGGCCGGCAAAGCCGTCGCTGATGGCCGCCGCCGCCGCGGCTCTTCCCGCGCCGCCCGCCAAGGTCGAGCCGCAGGCCAAGCCCGAACCGGCCCCGCTGACCAGCGGCGTCATCCAGACCCAACAAATCTCGGCGATCCCGGGCTCGGCCGAACCGATGAAGCCGGTCAAGGTCAAGACCGTTCAGGTCAAGGCCGGCCCGATGAAACTGGCGGCCGCCGGACCCTCGCAGCCGGTAGCCCCGCCAGTCACCAACGCCATTCCGGCGCGTCCCGAAGTCGCCGAAACCTCCAGCGCCGTCGTCGAAAAGGCCGCGGAGACCAAGGCGGAAGCTGCCAAGGAAGCCCTCCGGGCAGCCATGCCGCCGCAGCCGGCAGGTCACGGCACCGGTAACGGCGTGCTCGGTGTGTTGCCTGCTTCTAGCCTGACGCAGGCGCCCTCAACGACCCCGCACACGCAGGCGCTCGCCTTTGCCGATCCGGCGCCGCGGGCGCAGCCCGTGGCCGCGCCGCCGAGCGAGGCGGCCAAGCCGGCGGTGGTACGCACCGGCTGGATCGTCCAGGTCGGCGCGCTCGAAAGCGAAAACGAAGCCAAGCAGCGGATCGATCTCGTCCGGAGCAAGGCGAGCAGCCTGCTCAGCAAGGCCGAGCCCTTCACCGAAACCGTCGTCGCCAAGGATCACCGCACGCTCTACCGCGCCCGCTTCGCCGGTCTCGACCGCGATCAGGCTGAAGCCGTGTGCAAGGCCCTCAAGCGCGCCGACATCTCCTGCATGACCGTTCGCAACTGATCACGATTTTTCTTTTGGAGTTCGCAAAGCCGGCGCCGCAAGCGCCGGCTTTGTTGTTTTCCAGGCACAGCAGCGGCGACGCGCGCGTGATCTTGCACAACGCGCCAAACGAAAACTTCTCGTCAAGAATTTGCCGCTAGGTTCCTTGCAACGAAGAGATCGACCACGCCGGACAACGGCGGGCGATACGGGGCCTCAATCAGAGAACAGCAGCAACTCGCGGTTTGTAGCGTCGGTGGCGTGAGCCGGAGTTAGCTAGAGATGCGTGCGAAGAAGGGTATCCTTGGCCTCGTTTACGCGGGCAGCGAGATACGTCGAGCCCCCCTGGTCGGGATGCAGTTTCTTCATCAGGGTGCGGTGCGCCCGGGTGATGTCGTCGCGCCCCGCGCCCGGCTGCAGGCCAAGGATCTGATAGGCCTCCTCATTCGTCATTTTTCCGCTCGCCGCCGTACGGCGCTGCCCCCCTGCCGTGTCGCCTTGCGCGTTCTGACGCCAAGCGGGAAACCGGCGGTCAAGATAGCTTTCAAGTAAGGCGACGCTCTCGGCATCGAAGGCGGCGGCCATCGCGAGCAATTGCGACAGGTCGAATTCGTCGAGCGAGTGGCCTGCGTTCGGCCCATCGACGATCCGCCCGGACAATTCGCCACTGTCGTGATCGAGCATCATCTCCAGAAACTGCGAGCGAACGCGCGAGGCTTGCCCTGACGAGCGCTGCGCGCCGCCGCCAAAAATCCCGCCGATATTGCCGAAGCTGCCCGGGCCGAACGGTGACCAGCCGAGCAGGCCGGCGCCGAAAATGCCGAGGGGGATGGCAACGGCAAGCTCGCCGCGCAAGCCGGTATAGGCCGCAACGGCCAGCGACAGCACGCCGCCCACGATCTTGATGGCGCGCGCGAGCACGACCGGATTGGCCGCGCGAAACATCTGCAGCAGCAAATACAGAACGACTACGGCGACGACGCCGGCAACCAGGGTTGGCATGATGCCAATATAGCCTTGCTGGCGCCGAAAAGCATGGTGCCCCGCACCGCGGCAACCAAAGTCGTAATCACTTCATCTGGCCGATCAGCGCGGCCGCTCCGCCGGTCGTTTTCGCCAGACGCAGCAGCGCCTCGCGCCCACCGGCGGCATAGGCAGCGGCGGCGCGCAAGAGCTCACGCAGCTGCGCCGCGGCGCCGGGATCGAACCTGCACCACGCGCCGCCGGTGAGCCGTGCGATCTCGCGGAACGCCTGCTCGGCGATGGGATCATGGCCCTCCTGAAACATGAAGACGGGGACCTTGAGCAGGCCGAGCTCACCGGCCTTGGCACAGAGATCGTCGACCGATTCCTCCATGGCGTCGCCGACAAACACCACGGCGCGCACGCCTGACGCCACCGCTTCACGGCGCGCCTCCGACAGCACCTTGCCGATCTGGGTGTTGCCGCCCTGACAGTCGATCCTGCCCATCAACCTCGCCAGCTGCGCCGAGTCGGAGATCCATCCCGTCGCGCGACATTCATTGAAGCCGCGGTAATAGACCAGGCGGATGTCGAGGCTGCCGAGCGACGCCGCCTCGCGAAACATGTCGGCCTGCAGCGCGCAGGCCATGTCCCAGGTCGGCTGCCGGCTCATGGTGGCGTCAAGTGCGAACACCAGCCGCCCCCGCCCGCCCGCCGCATGCGGCGACATCGCGCGCGCCTTCGCCACGAAGGCGGCGATATCCTCCGATGTCGACGGCTTGGCCTCAGGCAACGAACCGTCTTGACGTGCTTTTGTCGAGGCGACGTCGCCTGCTGATTTCGGTTTGGTGGGCTCGCCAGCCATAAGTGCTCGCAGGGTAGCAGCAAGCCTTATGTGGGACGGCTGGAGGTGCCGGTCAATGCGCCGTCGTGCGGCGCAGCGGCGATTGCGCGACGGCAGCCTAGTTCGTGACCGGCTTGTTCTTCGGCTGCGGATTGCTGGCCAGCGGGGTCGAAAGCGGCACGGGGCCAGGGCTGCTGCTCAGCACGTCCGGCACCTTGGTCGGCACCGGCTTCAACGCGCCGCTCTTGTCGGACTCGTCCAGGAACTTGTCGAGCATCGACTGGATCGAAGACTTGGCCGCCTCCGGGCCGGTGTCGCGCATGTCGTTGTGCTGGAAGCCTGTGTTCACGACAGTGATGCCGGCCTGCTCGCACTGCTCGTCGTCGGGCACGACGCCGGGGTCCGCCTTGAAATGCGTATCCTTGGACCGGAACGACAGGATCTTGAACTTGCCGTCGGTCAGGAACGGCACGCGCAGATTGTCGAGCGTCACGACCTTCTTGATCTCGTCGGGAAACTCCTTGGCGAAATACATCGAGATGTCGCCGCCCATCGAATGGCCGACCATCGTCACCTTTTCATAGTCGGCATTGGGCTGGATCTTCTTCATTTCGTAAATGGCGAAATGGATGTTGGCGACGCCGCGCTGAATCTGCGGCAGGCGGCCGACATAGGGCTCACCGATCTTGGTCACCATCGGCGGATCGGTCGGCAGATCGTGCTGTGGGCTGATGGTGAGATAGCCGCGCGCGGCGAAGATGTTCGCGAGGAAGGAATACTCGGTGTTCTTGACGGTGTTGCCATGGTTGAGGATCGCAACCGGCAGCTTGATCAGGCCGGCATTGGCCTGCATCTCCTTGTCGCGGCGAACCGCGATCTGCACGGCGACAAGGCGGTTGTCGCGGCCTGGATCGTGGAAGGCGATCGTCTCGTGACGGATCGCCCACTTGCTCGCGGTGAAATACGCGACGGCGACCAGCACCGAGAGTGAAAGCAGAACCAGAATTCCACGTTTCATTGTCGTCCTCGAGCCCTGCGAGGGGCCATCCCTGTTTGAGACTCTTTCGGTCCCTTGTTGATGATATATGTCACGATGGCGTGACATAAAGGCCAAATGTTGTGTGTTGACCGCCTGATCATTGTGCGGCGCACCCAGATATTGGGCACCGCTCAATCCCCACAAATTGACCCCGTTTTTACTTACGACGCCTCCTCTCAAGCTTTGGTTCGACCGCTGGATAAAAGTCTAATGAAAACGGGATGCTGCCCTCCCGGTTCCCAAAAAACCCGCAAGGTGGAACAATACCGGCGCTACACCGCCGTGTAGATGACCAGCTTCAGCGCTGGGTCGTCATTGGCCTGAAAGCTCACATACTCCAGCTTGAGCCGGCCCTTTTTGGGATGGATCAAGGACTTCCGGCCGGCCGCAACTCCACTGACGTCATGGGCCTCCCACCAACCTGCAAATTCGGGACAGCCTTCCTGAAGCCGCGCCAACAGATCGCGGAAGGCGGGATCGCCGGCCCAGAGGTCGTGTGTCGCCCGGAACTGCGCGACCATGCGCCTCGCCTCATCCGCCCATGATGCGCCGAACAGGCGCCGCGTTGCCGGATTGGTCAGCACCGAGAGCAGGCTGTTGCGATCGGCATCCGCAAGGCGGCTGAAGGCAAAGATCGCGTCGGCGGGCGTATTCCAGGCGAGCACATCCCAGCGCCGGCCAGTGACGTAGGCCGGCAAATTGAGCTGCTCGACCGTGCGCAGGATGGCGGCGGGAACGCTCTCGCGGGCGAACGCACGCCGATCGGCATTTTGCGTCAGCTCCTTCAGATGCCGGTGTTCGGCCTTGGTCAACCGCAGCGCGCGCGCCAGCGCGTCGATCGTCGCAGCCGAAGGACTGACGGAACGTCCCTGCTCGAGACGGATGTACCAGTCGACGCCGATGCCGGCGAGTTCAGCCACCTCCTCCCGCCGCAGCCCTGGCGTGCGTCGCCGCCGGCCAACCGGCAAGCCGACCGTCTTCGGCGTCAGCTTCTGCCGCCGCGACCGCAGGAAGTCGCCGAGTTCGCTCTGCCTCGAATTGGCCATCGATGCCGCCATGCGCGGGGTCCTGAGAAAGGGTCTAACAGTCCTAGGATAATACCAGGTCTTGTTGGACCCGCGAAGCTTGCCGACAATGCGGCTTCACCGAAACGAGGAGAGGCCATGAAGGCTGCCGTTCTGAATGCGCTCGGATCGCCGCTTGCGATCGAAACCGTGCCCGCCCCGAAGCTCGGCACCGGCGAGGTCATTGTCGATGTGATGGCGAGCCGCGTGCTGGCCTACGCCGGCGAGGTGCTCAGCGGCGAGCGGAAATACCTGATGGAACTGCCCATGGTGCCCGGCCCCGGCGCGATCGGCCGCGTCAGCGCCACCGGCCCCGATGCGACCCGGCTCAGTCCGGGCGACTGGGTCTATTGCGATCCGACGGTGCGCTCGCGCGACAATGCGCTGTCGCCCGACATCGCGCTGCAGGGCCTCACCGTCGGCAGCGAGAGCGGCCTGCGCTTGCAACGATACTTTCACGACGGCGCCTGGGCCGAGCAGATGCGCGTGCCGACCGAGAACGCGGTTCCGATCGGGACCATCGCGGATAAGGACGCGGCCCGATGGTGCGCGCTCGGCACCCTGCTCGTTCCCTATGGCGGATTCCTGGCCGCGGAGCTGCGCGCCGGAGAGATCGTGCTGGTCAACGGCGCCACCGGCAGTTTTGGCAGCGCGGCGGTCGCGGTCGCCTTGGCCATGGGAGCGAGCTGCGTGGTCGCAACCGGACGCAACGAGCAGGCGCTGGCCGCGCTGACCCGGCGGTTCGGCGGCCGCGTCCGGACCGTGCCGATGCGCGGCGACGAGGCGGACGATCGTGCGCGCATTCTGCAGGCGGCGCCCGGCCCGATCGACTGTGTGCTCGACATCCTCCCGCCCGCGGCCAACGCGGTGCAGGTGCGGACGGCGGTCATGGCGGTGCGGCCGTACGGACGGGTGGTGCTGATGGGTGGCGTCGGCAGCGGTTTCGACCTGCCGTATTCATGGATGATGCGGAACTGCATCACCGTGCACGGGCAATGGATGTACCCGCCGCATGCCGCGGTGCTGATGACCGGCCTGATCCGCGCCGGCCTGATCGACCTCGGCCAGTTCGAGGTCACCGCATTTGCGCTCGAGCGCGCCAACGAGGCGGTCGCGCATGCCGCAGCACACGCCGGTCCGTTCAAGATGACGGTGATCCAGCCGCGGTAGGCCGGCAAGCCGGTCAGGCGCTGATGATGTCGCCGATCACGTCGTCGACTTCGAGCGGCTTGTCGACCTGGGTGAACCATTCGGCCCGGTTGGCGGCCCGGCGGCGGCCGCGCTCGTCGAGCGGCAGCTTGAGCTGGCGCAACAGGCTGGTCACCTCCTCGCGCGCCGTCACATGGCCCATGCTCGGCCGCGTGCCGAGGGTCGCCTCGTCGATATCGTCCAGCGCCGTCAGGCCGCGCGGGAAGAATTCGCGGTAGACGACCCGCTCGGCAAAGCCGTCGATCGAACGGAAGCCGAGCCGCAGCGACAGGTCCTTCAGGCTGTCGGCGACCAGCTGCTTGTTCCGCGAGCCGATCATCGACAGGCGGTTACGGACCACGATCCAGTCGGTGGTGGCGCCGTCGAGCTGGCGGCGCTTGCGCCTGACATCGCGGACCATCTCCGCATAGTGACTCTCCCCGGTCACGGTATAGGTCGCGGGGTCGACGGTGCCGAGCACGTCGAAATCGAGGAAGCTGTCGTTGATCGGGGTCACCAGCGTGTCGGCCATCGAATGCGCCAGCCGCATTAGATAGGAGTCCGATCCCGGGGTATCGATGACGATGAAATCGAAGGCGCGCTCGACCGCGCCGACCGCCTCGGCGAATTGCTGGAACTCGGAATTCTCGTTGTCGGCGATCTGCATCGTCTCGCCGAGCTTGATGCAGTAGTGCACCGGGATTTCGAGGTCGAGGCCGGTGCGGCGGGCCCACGCGTTCCGGTTGGCGATGTAGCGGGTGAAACTCTTCTGGCGGCAGTCGAGATCGATGGTGGCGACGCGCTGTCCGGCCTTCATCAGGGCAACAGCGATATGCAGGGCGGTGGTGGATTTTCCCGAACCACCCTTTTCATTGCCGAGCACGACGACATGCGCCGAACCCGATTGACCCTGACTCGCTTGCAGCAACATGACTCAACCCCCGCACGATATCTTCAAATCACGCGCGACTGCCCGTCAAGTGAAATGCGTGGCGACGCATTCAATTCGCGCGTGGTGTGTCTTAATCATGAATCCCGATGGTGCGGTTTTCGTTCCGTCGCAGTGACCGGCCACCAACAGCGGTTGGGACGTGTGCCTATCTTGGCGCTCTGCCGCCTCAGGCTTGCCATCTCAGCGCAACCTTGGCGGCAATGCGCCGGCCTTATAAGGTCGGCGCACCCGCCGAACCGATCGGGGCCCCCGCCCCCTCACCCCGTCACACGCTGCGAGAGATCCAAGCCAGATGTCGCGAAGTCCTATGGTCGTCCGTACCGTTCCCGCATTGCGCCGTGCCGTCGAGGCCTTGCGCGCCCGAAAGGCCGCCGTCGCACTGGTGCCGACCATGGGTGCGCTCCATGACGGGCATGTGTCGCTGGTGCGGCTCGCCAAGCAGCGCGCGCAGAAAGTCGTCGTCTCGATCTTCATCAACCCGACGCAGTTCGCGCCCACGGAGGATTTCGGCTCATACCCACGCACCTGGAAGGCCGACCTCGCCCGGCTCACGGAGGAGAAAACCGACCTGATCTGGAATCCGGACGTCAAGGCGATGTACCCGGACGGCTTCGCCACCCGGATCGTGCCGGAAGGTCCGGCCACCGTCGGGCTGGAGGATCGTTTCCGGCCGCATTTCTTCGGCGGCGTCGCCACCGTGGTCGGCAAGCTGTTCACGCAGGTCCGGCCGGACGTTGCGATCTTCGGCGAGAAGGACTTTCAGCAATTGCGGGTCGTGACCCAGATGGCCGGCGACCTCGACCTCGGCGTGAAGGTGATCGGCTCGCGCACCGTGCGCGAGCGCGACGGGCTCGCGATGTCCTCGCGCAACGTCTACCTGTCGGCCGAGGAGCGGCAGGTTGCGCCGACGCTCTACCGGACCATGAAGGAAACCGCCAAACGGCTGAAGGCTGGCGGCGACTTCGAGGCCGCGATGGCCGCCGGCCGCGAAGAGATCACCGCCGCCGGTTTCGCGCTGGACTATTTCGAAGCCCGCCACGCGGCGACGCTGGCCCCGATCGCGTCGATGAAGGACGGGCCGGTGCGGCTCCTCGTTGCGGCGAAACTCGGCGCCACCCGCCTGATCGATAACATCGGCGTGTAAGCCGCCGGGGCTGCTTGCGCGCTGCCGTCGCGGGATCGAAAATCCCGTCACAAAGGACTTACCGGCTGCAGGAGCGCCCCATGTCGCTACGCGCTGCGATCCTCGGAAGCCTGATCGGCCTGCTCGCGGCCGGTGCCGCGCAGGCCCAGGACCCGCGACGGCCGGCGGTCGGCGGCATCGGTTCGCCGGTCGATGCCATGATCTTTTATGTCGCGCACGGTGCAGATGGCGCCTGTGGCAAAGGCTGCTCCGAATGGATCGCCGCCGAAGGCACCGTGCAATGGGACACCCACAAGCGGCTGATCGCGATCCTCGACCGCCAGGCCGGGCGCAAGCTTCCTGTGATCATCCACGCCTGGGGCGATTCCAACCTCAACGTCGCGGCAAGTCTCGGGCGCATCCTGCGCGACCACGGCATCGACACGACAGCGGGCACGACCGACGTCGTGGCCTGCAACGGGAAGAGCGAAGCCGAGTGCTTCGCGCTCAAGCGCTCGGGCGGGCCGCTTGAGGCCAAGGTGACGCTGACGGGCACGCGCTGCGATCTGGCCTGCGTGCTGACGCTGGCCGGCGGCGTACATCGCACCCTGCCCGCCGGCACGAGGATGATCCTGGGCAGCATGTCGATTCATAATCGCTTGGCGCCCAACGTCTCCGAGGAGCGGCGCCAGGGCCTGACCGCGCTGTTCGGCGATCAGTTCCGCCGCTACCTCAAGGAGATGGGGGTCGAGCCGGAACTGCTCGACATCGTCGACCGTATTTCGGAGACGAACCGGGCGACCGAAATGCCGCCGTCCGAATGGCTTCGGCTGCACATCGTCACATCGACGGCGCTGTAAGCGCTAAAGCAGACCGAGATCGCGCAGTTCGCGCCGCATCGGCTCCGGCATCGCCGCCACGCTGGCAGCGGAGGATTTGGTGAGGTCCGGCGGCGCGGCATCCGCCGTCAGATAGCGCCAGCCCTGGAACGGGCGCATCGGCCGCGGCGAGACGGCGAACACCTTGGGCTGCATCACCAGGCGGCAGCGTCCGATGCCGTCCTTGTCGCGGAACGGCTCGATCGCGACGATCTTTTCACGCGCGGCGATCTCGCCCTTGATCACCCAGTAGAGCGAACCGCCGGCAAGGATTTCCGCGTCGCGCTTCGGGGTCATCCGGGTGACATGAACGTGACGGATCGGCAGGCCCTTTTTCTTGGCGGTTGCCATGCGGTCGGCGACCCAGCCTTTGAGTTCCTTGACCGACTCGCAGCCGACGGCAAGCTTGATGAGATGAAGCGGCATGATCATGCCGATTTAGCGGGCGGTGCGCGCTTTGAAAAGATCACTCCCTGTGGAGATCACTGCTCGTTTTCAGACGCGGCCTGCCCCGACGGTGCGAGTTGCACCGGTGCAGCGGAAGGCCGCTTCGGCGCCGGCGGCGGTTTCTTGGCGGCTGCGGCCGTGGGTGATGGTGCGGGCGCCGGCGGCGTTGCCGCCGTGGCCGAACGCGGCGGGGGCGGCGACGCCGGCGCAGCGGCTGCCGCGGGCGACGGCTTTGCCGGCGGCTCAGGCGTCATGATGCTGACCGGCGGGGTGGAGGCCGAGGTCGGGAATTCGGCGTTGGTCGGCTTACCCGTGGGCGCGGACGGCGGCAGCGCGGCAACCAGGCCGGCTCCGTTCTGGCCCGGCGCGTTCCAGGAGGACGCATAACGCATGATCAGGCTTTCGTAGACGCGATCTTCCATATTGGCGGCGATCTGCCGCGTCTCGGTCAGCGAGCGAAACGCACGGCAGGACGTCGGCGTGCAGCGGTCGCGCGCCATCAGCACATAGGCCATCAACCCATATCGATCGCGCTCGACGGCGCGGCGCAGCGCCACCAGATCGGAGCCGCCCCCCTTGTTCGCGGTGGCGACATCACCCAGCGAAGTCAGCAGCGTGATCTGAGAGGCCGCGTAAGCCACGGCCGCGGCGACCGACTCGGCCGAACCGAACAGCACCTTCTCGCACGCGGCCAGCACGGCATCGCCGGCGAGTTCATCGATGCATGAAAGCTGCGGCAACGGAGCGGTCGCCGTCTGGACCGGACGCACCTCGGCCTGCTGCGGCACGGGCGCCGCGCCGAGGCCGCGGAAGGTCATCGCGCTCGCGACCCCAACTGCAAGCAGCGTGACAAGCGCCAGCACACCGTTGGCCGCGGACCTCTCCGAGCGCAACAGGGTGATCAGAACGACGATCCCGACAAATCCGGCCGTGGCCAGCGTCAGGTACAATGGAAGGTTCGACGAGCGCCAGATCTGATCCAGCGAGACAGCCCAGTCCCAGTTCATGCGCGGTGTCCCTCAACGCAGCATCAATCGCAATCGAAACGCGAATGCGTCTTTCTCGCATTCGCTTTTCGGCAGAATGGTTCTGCGAACGGGGCCTTTTGACGGCGTTTAGAATGGAACTCCGTCAGCAGGCGGCTTGCACACAACTGATTCAGGAAATCGCGAGCTGGCTTTCCTTGGCGACCCGTTCGAAAGCTTCGGTCGAGCTTTTGATGCGATACTGGCAGTCGTCGCCATCGGTCGGCAGCAGCCGGACGACCTCATAGGTGCCGCTGGCGGCCGGACGGGCAACATTGCTGGCAGTAAAATAGACAGTCTCTCCAACGGAGTACTTATGCTTCAACGCCCTCTCCATTACGCAAGAACGCCGGCCGCGCTCACGGTCCCGCTAGCTTTCGGCCGACTTGAGAACCCTGCGGCAACCTAGCACAGCCGCCGGCCCAAAAGCCAGCAGCATCGAGACATGGCACGCAGGTAAATTCTGCATATTTTTCAGGGCAGTAAGCGGTAATTTTTGAGAGTTCCCGGGAAACCGGGCGCCCGGCCCGCCAGACGGTTTTCCCAATATCGGACACCTCGGCCGGGAATTCACCGAACGCGGCGGGCCGCCGGGCGCCGTCACCCTCCCGGCCCAGCCACAGATCCCTGCCCTAAATCAGACCGTCTCGAACCGCTCGATCACGAGCGTTTCGGCGAGACCGGCGCGGGTCCATTCCTGAAACGCCGGCAGCGACATCATCGCATCGTAGTAGTGACCCGCCTCGCCCCTCACCTCAATCGCGTAGGTGCGAAAGCGGTGCACGACCGGCGCGAACATCGCATCCGCCCCGCCGAACGCACCGAACAGGAAGGGCCCGTCCTTGCCGTAACGGCGATGGCAGTCGGCCCAGATCTCCTGCACGCGCGCCACGTTGGCGCACGCGTCGTCCGACAGATCGATCGCGCCGACAGGACGGTGCAGGTTCATGCCGCATTCGTTGCGCAGCGGCAGGAAGCCGGAATGCATTTCCGCCGAAATCGAGCGCGCATGCGCGCGGCGGGCGGGGTCATCCGGCCATAGCTTCGCCTGCGGATACTTCTCCGCGAGATACTCGATGATCGAAAGCGAATCCCACACCGTGACGTCGCCATCGATCAGGGCCGGCACCTTGCCGGAATCCGAAAAGCTCAGGATCCGGTCTTTGTCGGCCTTGTCGTTGGTGTAGAGCGGAATGAACACTTCCTCGAACGGAATTTCATTGGCGCGCAGCGCCAGCCATGGCCGCATCGACCATGACGAATAGTTCTTGTTGCCGATGACCAGTTTCAACATTTGCGGGGGAAATCCTGTTGGAACCCGCATCTTGCCATAGTGCACCGCACACGTTCAACCTGTACATCACGATGCTTGCCAAGCCATCCTCGGAGATGCCGCCACATGGCCGCTTATTGGGTCGATATCGCCGCCGTCGCGTTTTTCGTCGTCGAATGGCTGGTCTACGGCTTTACGCTCGAGCACACGGCCTACGGCCGCGACAGCCTGTCGGCGCGGATGAACGCCTATCGCGAGGTCTGGGTGCGCAACATGCTCGATCGCGAGGCGCGCATGGTCGACATGCAGATCATGGCCTCGCTGCAGAACGGTACCGCCTTCTTCGCCTCGACCAGCCTGTTCGCGATCGGCGGCGCGCTGGCGCTTTTGCGCGCGACCAACGACGCCCTCGCGGTGCTGCGCGAGCTGCCGGTCAATCTCAGCCCCTCGCCGGCGCTGTGGGAGATCAAATGCGTCGGGCTGATCCTGATCTTCATCTATGCCTTCTTCAAATTCGCCTGGTCGTATCGCCTGTTCAACTATGTCGCGATCCTGCTCGGCGCGATGCCGCCCTCGTCACAGCGCGACACCGCAGAAGCGGAGAGCCATGTGATGCGCACGACGCGCCTGTTCGAGGCGGCGGGGCGGCACTTCAACCGCGGCCAGCGCGCCTTCTTCTTCGCGCTCGGCTATCTCGGCTGGTTCGTCAGCCCCTGGGTGCTGCTGGTAACGACCGCGCTCGTCGTCATCGTTACCTGGCGGCGACAGTTCGCATCGAACGCCTGGCGGGCGATGGGCCGCTAGAGCGCTTCAAGCGAACCTGCTCGTGCAATCAGTTCGGATTCAGATAGCTGCCCCGGCCAGCAGGGAGGCGCCGCCAAGCGCGACGAGTGCAAGGCCGGGCCAATTCGATTTGAACCCAAAGCCGCCAGCCGGTCTTTCTGGTTCCAAGGTGTCGCCGGGTTGCCCGGCGCGAAGTCGCCTTCTACCGCTTAGCCGGCCACGCCAGATGGGCTGATATGCCATCTGCAACACGCCGCCGAGAACAAGGAGCACACCAAGCCATATGAATGTCATGCTCGTCTCCCGCCAATGAATGGGCCGCGAGATTGCCCCCGTTAATGGCTCGCCGCCCTGTTGATCGGTTGCCTTTCAACGTCCCGCCAGCAACGTCCTGCCAGGGCTCTCGGACCACATCATTTCGTATCATACCGCTTTGTAGGTCATGGTTCCATTTAATTGCCGCCTCCGGCCGTACATGTTATTGCCCGTCACCATGATGATGATCCGCGTCAATTTCGCTTCGGTCTTTTTCCTCAGCCGCTAACGGCTGGCCCCGCTCCGGCGGGCGAACGGATGCGCCTGCCATTTTATGCAATGGCGCGTTCAAGGACCGAAATGAGCCGCCGCTAGCCTCGCCATGCGAGGTGATACCGGCTGGCCAGGCGATATGAGGATTTCATGCCTACGACTACATCTGCACGACCGCGCGCACTCAGCGACGCGCAAATCAACCAATTTGTCCAAGACGGATTTGTCCGGCTGGACGACGCCTTCCCTCGCCGACTTGCCGACGAAGGACGCGCCGTCCTCTGGCGCGACACGGGATGCGACCCCTACGACAGCAGGACATGGACGCGACCCGTCGTGCGGCTCGGCTATTACGGACAGGAGCCGTTCCGGCAAGCCGTCAACACGCCCGTGCTCCACGCGGCCTTCGACCAGCTGGTCGGCCGCGGCCGCTGGCTTCCGCGCGGTGACCTCGGCAGTTTTCCTGTTCGCTTCCCGCACGCGGACGATCCCGGTGACACCGGTTGGCACGTCGATCTCAGCTTCCCCGGCCCATCGGATGATCCAAATGAGCGGAACGATTTCTCCTCATGGCGGGTGAACGTCACCTCGCGCGGCCGCGCGCTACTGATGCTGTTCCTGTTTTCCGACATCCGTGAAGCGGATGCACCGACGCGGATAAGGGTCGGTTCGCACCTCGATATGGCGCGGCTGCTCCGGCCTGCCGGGGAAGCCGGCATGTCGCATCTGATGCTCAAGGACGTGTCGGCCGATCATCCGGAAGCGCTGGCGACCGGCGAAGCAGGCACGGTCTATCTGTGTCATCCTTTCCTGATCCACGCCGCCCAGCCGCATCGCGGATCATCGCCGCGCTTCATGGCGCAGCCGCCGCTGCATCCCGCCGAGCCTTTTCAGCTCGAACGGAAAGACGGCGATTATTCCCCGGTCGAACTGGCGATCCGGCGCGCTCTGCACGATGGCTGAGGTACAAAGGTTCAAGGCCGCCCGGCATCCGGGCGGCTGCGATCCTCGTCAGCTGCTGAAATCCTGCGGCGTAAAGCTGAGGTCGATCACCTTCCACTCGCCGTAGCGGTCCGCCGGCAGCATCCCGTAGGGTTGGCACGCCTGCAACGCGCGGATCGCGCCCTGCATCAGTAGCGGTCCCTTCATGGAGGCGCTGGCCTCGATCAGGATCGGGTCCGCGGCGAGCCTTCCGTCCGGCGTCATCAAGACGCGCAGCTTGACCCTGACATCATCATTGCCGTCCAGCGAGGCCGGCAGTTTCGAACAGGTCTTCAGATGCCGCCGGAATTCCGCAACGACGCTGCTCGATAGATCGGCGGCCTCGGTCGCCGGACCATCGAAGGCATCGTCGCCCTTGTTGTGGGGTTGTGCTGATGTCAGCGGCATTGGCGAGAGGTCGGGCGGCAGGCCGAGCAGCACCTGATATTTGATCGAGACATCCGGCTCGGGCTGCTTGTAGGCCGGGGCCGCCGGCTGCGATGGCGGCGGAGGCGCCGGCTGGGGCGCAGGTGGCGTGGCGAGTGCCGCCTGCTTCTGCGGCCGTGCGGCTGGCGCAGGTTGTGTGACGGGTACAGGCTGTGCGGCTGGCGGTGGAGATGCCGCGGCAGGCTTGTCAGCCGACGAGAAATCAGGTGGCGACTCCGGCCTGGTCTCGGCCGCCTGTTGTTCAGGCGGGTTCGGCTGCTCGGGAACGTCCTGTGGCGTCACGATCTCGACCGGGATCTGTTCGGCGGTCACCGCGCCGAACGGATGCACCTCGGAAAACAGCACGAGCAGCGTCAGCAGCGACACATGCGCAACCGCCGACGCCGTGATGTCAGAGGATATGATCCGCCGCAGCTCCATCGGATCGCAACGATGTCCGGTAAGTCCCTAAATATCCGCCAGCATAGCGTCGGGCGGCGCACCCTCTCAATCCCATTTCGGCGCAAAGCCGAAATCGGTGAGCCGGCCGCTCGAGCTGCCCATGGCGGAAAGCTCCTGCATGTCTTCATCCGACAGCTCGAAATCGAAGATCTCGATGTTTTCGGAAAGCCGCTCGAGCCTGGACGTGCGCGGGATCGCCGCGACGTCCTGCTGTACCAGCCAGCGCAAGCCGATCTGTGCCGCCGTCTTGCGATAGCGGTCGCCGATCCGCAAAAGCGCGCGGTCGTTCTTGATACGGCCCTTGGCAAGCGGATTATAGGCGACCACCGCCATGCCGTGACGGGCGCAGGCGTCCTTCACCTTGGTCTGGTCGAGATAGGGATGGTATTCGACCTGGTCGCACACCAGAGGTTCGGAACACGCGGCAATCGCCTCCTCGATCAGGGCGACCGTGAAGTTGGACACGCCGATATGCCGCGCGAGCCCCTGCCGCTTGACCCGCGCCAGCCCGCCCAGCGTCTCGACCAGCGGCACCTGCGGGTTCGGCCAGTGCAGCAGCAGCAAATCGACCTCGGTCAAGCGCAGCCGCACCAGGCTTTCCTTGGCGGAGCGTTCCAGATCATGGGGCGCGAAATGCGACGGCCAGACCTTGGTGGTGATGAAGACCTGGTCGCGCTTGACGCCGGCGGCGCGCAGGCCCTCGCCGACCTCGCGCTCGTTGTCGTACATCTGGGCGGTGTCGATGTGGCGATAGCCGAGCCGCAGCGCCTGCTCGACGATCCGCGCGCAGGTGCGGCCGCGCAGCTCCCAAGTGCCCAGCCCAATCGCCGGAATCTTTGCGCCATTGGCTTCGACAAACAGCATCGGTTGCATCCGCGAAATCAGCCCCATTATGGGCTGCGGAAACAGCCGTGCCAACAGCTACCGCGGTGCGCGAGCGCATGCCACGCATCGATCTCTGGTAGACCAGAATGACTAGGCGGGCGCTTGTTCCGGTGCGAGCGCAGCGAAGACGGTCTCCGGCGAATGGGCGATCACCGCGAGGAGCGCCCGCGCCGGTCCGCGGGGCACGCGCTTGCCCTGCTCCCAGTTCCGGATCGTTTCCACGGGCACGCCAAGCCTTGCCGCGAATTCGAGCTGCGTCAGTTGGGCACGGCGGCGCAGATCGCGCACCGCCGGCAGCGGCGCAGTTTCGCAGGGGGCCGGAGCCGCGGTCGTCTCGACAAGCGCCGGCGCGAGCGGGAACTCCTGCCCGTCCCGCAGTTCGACGATCCGTCCGTCCGCTTTCAGTCGCAAGCGCTGCATGTTGACCCCGTGAGCCAACATCATGGGCCAAGCGCGTTAAGGCGCGATTAACGATAAATATGGCGCCTGCCCGGATTACTTCAGCCCGAACCACAACGTGGCGATGCCGAGGAAAGAGAAGAAGCCGACCACGTCGGTGATGGTGGTGACAAAGGTTCCGGATGCCACCGCCGGATCGGCGCGGACCCGTTCCAGCACCATCGGGATCAGGATGCCGCCGAGCGCGCCGGCGACCAGGTTGCAGATGATGGCAAGACCGATCACGACGCCGAGGCCAGGGATCTTGAACCAGGCCACCGCGGCCACGCCGGTGATGATGGCGAAGGCCAGCCCGTTGACGAGGCCGACCATCGCCTCGCGCAAGACGACGCGGAACGCATTATTCGAGCCGAGTTCGCGGGTCGCCAACGCTCGCACTGCCACCGTCATGGTCTGGGTCGCGGCATTGCCGCCCTGGCTCGCCACGATCGGCGCCAGCACCGCGAGCGCCACCATTTTTTCGAGCTGGCCTTCAAACAGACCGAGCACGGAGGATGCGAGGAACGCGGTCGCGAGGTTGACCAGCAGCCAGTTGAAGCGGCCGCGCGCGATGGTCCAGACATTGTCGGACAATTCTTCGTCGCTGGTGACGCCGCCGAGCGCCTTCAGGTCCTCATCCGCCTCTTCCTCGATGACGTCGACGACGTCGTCGATGGTGATGACGCCGACCAGCCGGTTGGTGGTGTCGACCACGGGGGCTGCGACCAGATTGTATTTGCCGAACATCCGCGCGACCTCTTCCTGGTCGTCCAGCACCGAGACGCGGCGGCGGTCTTCGTCGATCAGCTCGGCGAGTTGCACCGGCCGGCGCGCGCGTAAAAGCGTGTCGAGCGAAACCGCGCCCTGCCAGTGCTTGTCGGCATCAACAGCGTAGATCTCGTAGAAGCGGTCGGGCAGATCGGGCGTGTCGCGCATGTAGTCGATCGCCTGCCCGACGGTCCAGTCCGGCGGCACCGCGATGAACTCGGAGCTCATCCGCCGGCCTGCGGAATTCTCCGGATAAAGCAGGCTGCGCTCCAGCGGCTCGCGCTCAGCCGGCGGCAGCTTGTCGAGGATCTCCTCCTTGTCCTCCTCGTCCAGGCCTTCGAGCAGTTCGACGGCGTCGTCGGATTCCAGCTCGCGGACGCCCTCGGCGACCGTCTCCGGTTCGAGTTCCTCGAGGATCTCCTCGCGGACGGCGTCGTCGACCTCGTTCAGCGCCGAGAAGTCGAAATCGGTGCCGGTGATCTCGACGAGGGTGACGCGATCTTCAGGTTCGAGCGCCGCGATCAAATCGCCGAGATCGGCCTCGTGCAGTTCCGCCACCACCTCACATAGCAGCGGCCGGTCGGCGGCGTGGATGGAGCGCGTGATCTCCTCGACAAACTCGTGACGAAGCTGCCCCTCCTCGTCCCGCATCAGGAGACGGTCGAGCACGGAGCCTTGCGCTGGCAGCGCCTCGGCTTGGGCAACGTCGATATTCTCGGCCATGCCGCGCCTCGCCGGTTTGACAGATTGCGGGAACTTGTCTGATTACGTTGCACGCTTACCCAATCGACGACACAAAGCGCAATGCCAAATATGTCCAAGTGCAAATGACCCGATATTTACGCGACGTGCTGTGCATGGCGGCTGCGGCATCGATCACCTTCGTGGCGGGGGCCTGGGCCGGCGAATGTCCCCGCAAGGACGCGCTCGGCACCTCGCGCGTTCTTACCGTGGACGCTGCGACCTTTCCCCGCGTCGGCCTCAAGAGCTTCTCCCAGACGCTCCCGCTCGAAGACCGCGAGGTGGTGCTGACCTTCGACGATGGGCCATGGCCGCCGACGGACCGGAAAATCCTGGCCGCGCTGGCGCAGGAATGCGTGCGCGCCACCTTCTTCCTGATCGGAAGGAACGCCGCAGCACATCCTGAACTGGTGCGACGAATGGCGGCCGAGGGCCATACCATCGCGCACCACAGCTTTGCTCATCCCAACCTGAAATACTTAAAGCCCGATGCAGCCATCGGCGAGATCGACAAGGGCATCGCGGCGGTCGAGACCGCGCTCAACGGGGCCGCCACGACGACGCCGACGACACCGTTCTTCCGCTTCCCTTATTTCGAAGCGACGCCAGCCACGTTGGAGGCGCTGCAAAAGCGCGGCATTGCCGTGTTCGGCGCGGATCTGTGGGCCAGCGACTGGACGCCGATGACGCCGGCGCAGCAACTAAAACTGCTCACCGAGCGGCTACAGGTTGCCCGCAAGGGCATCATCCTGCTGCATGATCCCAAAGCGCAGACGGCCGCCATGTTGCCGGCCTTCCTGCGCTACCTCCGCGACAATCATTACCGCGTGGTCCATCTCGTTCCGGCCGGAGCCAAAACCGTGTCCGGCAAAGCACATTAGATCACGAAGTTTTTGGTTGGCGCCGCTCTGTCAGCCGGATCACGCTCGCAATCCAAAATTAAGTCTAGAATTCAGGAGATTAAGGCGGCATTCATGACGCCAGTTATAAGCCGCTGCGTGCTCTCGAAATGAAGCCGGGGTTCGATGATCGTTAGTGTATTTGGGGAGCTTCGGCGGCGGCCTTGGACCGCCCCGTGCATGGGTTTGTGCCTGGGCCTTTTGGCCTCCGTTGCCGCGCAGACGGCATCGGCTGCCGATTGCCCGGGCCATCCCGACGCCATCGGCACGTCGCGTACCCTCGTGGTCGATCCTCGCGCCCATCCGATCATCGGCACCATGCAATACGGCAAGACGCTGCCGCTCCAGGACCATGAGGTGGTGCTGACCTTCGACGACGGTCCGCTGCCGAAATACAGCAACGAGATTCTCAACATTCTCGCCGCCCACTGCGCCAAGGCGACCTTCTTCCTGGTCGGAAGCCAGGCCCGTGCCAATCCCGAAGGCGTGCGCAAGGTGCGCGATGCCGGCCACACGGTCGGCACCCACACCCAGAACCATCCAACCGGCATGGATCGGCTGCCGTTCGACCGCTCCAAGCAGGAGATCGAGCAAGGTATCGCGTCGGTGACCGCAGCGCTCGGCGACGGCGGCGGGCTGTCGCCCTTCCTACGCATTCCCGGCCTGCGCCGCACCGACGAGATCGAGGACTATGCCGCAGCCAAGGGGCTTCAGCTCTGGAGTGCGGATTTCCCCGCCGACGACTGGCGCGACGTCACAGCCAACCGTGTCTATGAACTCGCGATGCAGCGGCTGGAGAAAAAGGGCAAGGGCATCCTGCTGCTGCATGACATCCAGCCGCGCACGGTCGCGGCGCTGCCGCGGATCCTGCGTGAAATGAAGGCGCGCGGCTATCGCATCGTCCACGTGGTGCCGGCGACAGCCGAGCGCCCGGCTACACCGACCGAGCCGCAGCAATGGCAGTTGCACCCGGCGTCGGAGGTGGTGGCGACATCGCGCTGGCCGAAGGTCCCGAAGTTCGCGTTGGCCGGCGGTGCTGTGCTGCCCGCCGCGGCCCTGTCCAATCTCGATTGGCACACGAGCAATCTCGGCGCGCCGCGCCGTGGGCGCGGCGTCCCGCTGCCGCCGGTTGCGCCATGGCCGCGCAAGGCGGCATTGCTGCCGGGCACGACGCTAGCCGCGCTACCGGTTCCGGCGGCGGACATTTTCAAAATGCCGGAATCTGCACGGCTGACCCTGCTGGCTTGGTCCGCGCGACGGGCGACGCCGGTGGCGCAGGCGCGTTCAACCGAGGTCTCGGCAAAGCTTGACGGGAAATCTCGCCGTCGCGGGCACGCGGCAGCAGCCGAGCCTGCGACTACCGGACTAGCCACCCAGACGCCCCAAGGCGGCGGCCGCGGAGCGGCCGCCAAGCCCGCGAAAGAGGTCAAGCGGACGACGCGGGTGGCCGGCCTGAAAAAGCGCTGAGCGTTTGCGGCCCTGCCCGATCGGGTCAGCGCTGAACTCTAATCATTTGTTTTGATTGATTTTCCAGACCAGGTCCCTCGCACGCCCGGCAATCGGATGACAACTCAGTTGGCCACGATCTTGGCGATGCACAGCAGGATCACGATGGCGAGAAACATCAGGTCGATATAGGCCTTGATCTCGCCGGCTTGGCGGAGTGCGCTGACCTCGGTGATCACCTGCTTGCGCGTCGATGTCGAATTGGGTCCCTCGCCCAGCGCCGCCACCAGACGGCGCGCCTCCAGTTCCAGCCGTTCGATGCGCTGGAAGAAGTGAAACGACCGCAGCGCCGACGCCGCATGCATGCTGGCGTAGATCAACACGAGCACCGCGACTACCACGCGGTGCTGATACTTTTCGAGGAAATTGAGAGCGAAATAGACCAGCGCCAGGAACACGAAGTTGGAGAGGACTCGATAGGCGTAGCTCAGAAATAACATAGAAGAGGCTCCGGGGAGGTCTTGGAAGCGCCGAACGGTACAATCAGCCGCCGGCCGGCCTTCTTAGCTTACGCTGCAGGTACGACGGTAGGAGTATCAACGCAGCAGGCAGCAAAGGATTCGCGGTTCGTGTCATTGCGGACACGCAGCATGCGCGCAGAACCGATTGCAGTACACCGAACCGCCACGTTGCGGTTGCACGCGGGGAGAACGTCAGACCACCAGAGCATACCAAGCCACGACAAACCGGGTACGGCCCCGTCTGACCGGCAACTGCCGTCGCGAGCAGCGCTGTTTTGACTGTCGGGTACTGCAGAAGAGGACCCGCCATTTGCGGCGGGTGTGAGGTCAGGGAGGAGCTGCAAATTAGGCTGATTCGCGGCCCGGACATGTACCGCAATTGACACACGCTATTTGAAAAACATCGCCCTCCTGTGAGGACGGCGAACGGATGTTCCGACTATGCTTTGCCTTCGATCATCTTGAGCTTGACGCTCTCGCAGGTCTTGCGAACCTGCTCGGTAAAGATCGCGCATTCTTCGATGCGCTTGAAGATCTTCTTGGCTTCCTCACGATAGGAGGCTGCGGTATCGCGCATGAAGGCAATGGCATTGTGCACCTCAGCGGTCATCGCCTCGCATCTCTTCGCGGCGCTGATCAGCTCTGCCCCCATGGCTTCGATTTCCTTGGCGGCGGCTTCATAGTCGCGCACCACAGCTTCGGCACTCAGCGCGCCAACGCGCGTAATGCCCTCTTCGTGTTCGACGTAGTCGGGCATTGGCTCCGATGGAGCTGCCCTGATCGCGGGAAGGCTCCCGACGACATCTTCCTCGAGTTTGGCCAAGTCCAGCGGCGCAGTTCTGTGAAGTCGTTCGATGCTCGCCATAGGCGATCTCCATGACTCAATGAATAGCCCCCAGGCCGCGCGAGCATGGCGACCGATTCGTGGCGAAATCCCGCGCCGAACAAAGCAACTAGAAGGCGAACTTGTGAATAGAGACAGACCTGCCCACGTGCTGGCCCTGCCGGCGCGTCGCGCTGCACGCCGCGAGGCTTAATGTGCGCTTAACGGTTTTGCATCAATGATTGACGTTCCAGCGCACCATTTCTCAAGCCGCAAGAATTGCGGGCCCCACTCAACCTCGTCAGGAGGATCGATTGAGGACGCTTGCCATTTGCGCGCTGGCTATGGCTCTGGCCGGTTGCAGCAACCAACCATCGCCACAGTTATCATGCGCCGGCCTGAACCCGCTGCCCTGCCTGACCGCGGTTCCTGTGCCGATTGAACCCGACGGACACGACAACGATTCTGCCCCGGCAAAACCAGTATCCACCGTTGCCTGGCGCGGTGACGGGCCCGCCCGATCGCCTTCGAACCACACCATTCGCCGGGGGCCGAAGCCAGCCAAGGCAGCGAAAGCCGCGCCTCCCGTTCCGCTGCCGGTCCCTTCTCCGCAAACGAGCCAGCAGACAACAGGCAACGCTGCGGCCTCCGAAGCCGATCGTGCACGCGCCGCTGATCCGCCATCAACGATCGATGTCCCACAGACCCGCGCGACAGAACAGCAGGTGGCGGCCGCCTCCGCCGTCGCGGAACGAATGACGGTCCCGACGCTGGATGCATCGCTGGACACCCTCGTGGCCATTCTGGTCACAGGTCCCGACATCAAGTCGGTCTCCGACCTCGCCGGCAAGACCATCGCGATCGACGACAGATATTCCGAGTCATCGATCGGCCGGGTCAGGACGGCGGTGGCGGCGGCGGGCGCGCTCGACGTCCAGCTGAGCAAGGGCCAAACCACGGCGATCAGCCGGCTGGTCAGCAAAGAGGTCCCGGCCGCGGTCGTAGGGCTGGTCTCGGTCGCTGCCGCGGACAGCTTTCCCGAGCTTGCACGGCTGCGGACCTTCCGAGTCCCGCTCTCGCCTCAGGGTTCGAACAAGCAGCCGTAAGCGGCGCTGCAATCGATCGTGCAGTCACGATCCGCGGAGCGTCCAAGGAGCTGGCCAAGCCTTCATATTCCTGATGTCTCCGCTCGCGAGATCGGTCTTCAAAGCAGAATGCATGCATGTTTGACTTCCTCAAATCGGTGATCGGTAGGCAGGCCGGCGGGAATTCCCGCGACGGAGGCCGCCACGGCCTGTCTGGCCTTCCCCCGGCATCTTCCAATGGTCGATTCGCCTTGCGGTCCCTTCCGGCGCGGCGTAATTTTCAACCACACGTAGTTCCTTCGAAAGCGATCTATCTGATGCGGCCTAGCGGGGGAGAGAGCGATGGCGGATGTCCCTTGGCACCTTTCCGGTGACTATTTCGAGAATTGCAGCTGCAGCATCGTGTGTCCCTGCCTGGTGTCGGCGGCCCCGCCGTTGACCGCGCGGCCGACCGAGGGCTTCTGCAACGTACCGCTGATCTTCCACGTCGAAAGCGGCCGCTATGGCGACGTCGTGCTCGACGGATTCAATGTCCTGGTCATCCTCCACGCGCCGGGCGTCATGGCAGACGGCGATTGGTCGGTCGCCGCCTATATCGATCAGCGCGCCAACGATGCGCAGACCGAGGCCCTGGCTGCGATCTTCACCGGCGCCGCCGGTGGTCCGATGGCCGCGTTCACGCCGCTGATCAGCAAGAACCTCGGCGTGAGGAAGGTCCCGATCACGTTCCGGATCGAGGGCAAGACGCGGTCCGCGGAAATTCCAGGCATTCTGCACATGTCTGTCGATCCGTTGCCGACCATGCATCCGAGCGGCGAGATGTGGGCGAACATCGGCCATCCCGTCAGCCCCGACAACATGGTGATGGCCGTCGGCGCCGCCGGCAATACGTACAGCGATCACGGCATGCGCTGGGACAATTCCGGCAAGAATGGCCTCTATGCGCCGATCCGCTGGTCGAACCAGGCCTGATGCACCCCCTGATGCCGGTCCTGCGGCAAAGGCCGGCAACATCAACCGCAAATGACCGACAGCACCCTCGAAACCGTGCTTCGGCGCGACCGTTGGCTCATCGGCGGCGCGATCGGCATCATTGTCGCGCTGGCATGGAGTTATGTGCTCTGGCTCGCCCGCGACATGGACATGAGCGGCATGGACATGACCGGGTTTCGCATGATCCCGGCCGGAATCGGAATCATGCTGCCGGCCAACGAGCCATGGCGCGCGATCGAGTTCGCCTATGTGTTCCTGATGTGGGCGGTGATGATGGTCGGAATGATGGCGCCCTCGGCGGCGCCCATGATCCTGATGTATGCCCGGGTAGGCCGGCGGTGGAAATCGGAAGGCAAGCCGTACGCCGCGACCGGCTGGTTCGCGGCCGGTTATCTCCTCGCCTGGTGCAGCTTTTCGCTTGCCGCCACCGTTCTGCAATGGGTGATTGAGCGGGCGGCCCTCTTGGATTCGCAGATGGCGATCGCTGGCAACCTCCTCGGCGCAACCATCTTGGTCGCGGCCGGCGTCTATCAATGGACACCGCTCAAGGACGTCTGTCTCGCCCAATGCCAGTCGCCGCTTCACTTCCTGATGCGCCACGGCGGCTTTCGCGACGATCTGCGAGGCTGCGTGCTGCTGGGGCTTCGGCACGGCGCCTATTGCGTCGGCTGCTGCTGGGTCTTGATGGCGCTGTTGTTCGTGGTCGGGGTGATGAACGTGCTCTGGATTGCGCTGTTGTCGCTGCTTGTCCTCTTGGAGAAATTGACGCCGATCGGACGATGGATCGCGCGCGCTGCCGGCATCGCATGTGTCGCCGCCGGTGCTTGGCTGCTGGTGTCCTCGCCGGTGTGATCGGCCGCGCCGCGACGCGCCGGCTCACCGACGTGCGGCATCCACAAAGAAGCTCGGCGGCCCCATCTGGCCGCCCTTCAAGATAATATCGAGGCCGTCGAGCCGCGGATCATCGCTATGCACCCGGCACAGTGGCGCCCCCGGTACCATGGCAGCACGATAGGACAGGCCCCAGATGTCGAGCGCGGCCACCGCATGGCTCGACGTATCGCCGCCTGCGACCACGACCCGCGAGACCTGCGTTTCCGAGAGCACGGCGCTCAGCAGCATCCCGGTGGCAGCAGCGACCCGCTCCATCTGCGCCGGCGCCGCCTGTGCAGGGTCCGTCACCATCATCACATTCCCCGCCGCAAGGCCTGCCTCCGCTTGCCGGCGGAGCGACTGCAAATAGCCGAACTCCGTGAGCAGCCTGACCGGATCGACATCGATACGCTGATAGCCCTCCGCAGCCTCGACCTGCGCCCGCGTCACCGGCGACAGGCTCCCGACCAAAGCGAGCACCGCACCATCCCGGCGGGAAGATATGCCGGGCACCGGTGTATCGGTTGGACGCATGTCGCTTGCCGCCGCAAGCGCGCGTGCGACCGAGCTCGGGCCGACCGCCAGCATCGGCCCGGCGGCGATCCGGTCCGCGATCAGCCGTCCGATCACGGCGAGATCAGCCTCCGCGGCAACATCGAACAGCACCGCCTCCGGCTGCTCGGCCAGACAGGCGTCCAGCAGCGCCGAGGTCTCGACGCCCTG
This sequence comes from Bradyrhizobium sp. CB3481, assembly GCF_029714305.1. NCBI lineage: Bacteria > Pseudomonadati > Pseudomonadota > Alphaproteobacteria > Hyphomicrobiales > Nitrobacteraceae > Bradyrhizobium > Bradyrhizobium sp. CB3481. The sequence continues at coordinate 3,615,444 of NZ_CP121647.1, read as the reverse complement.
ATAGGCGCGATAGTCCAGCATCGCGACGCGCTGAAGCCCCTGCGCGGCTAGATGCCGGCGCAGATCGGCCTCGCCCATCGGGGTCACCGGATGCACGCTCATGGTCGGATGGCGATCGATGCGGTGCACGGTGCCGCCGGTCCCGGCCGCCGCGAACAGGTGGCCGAACAGGCAATAGCGGCCGAGATTGGGCTGGCCGCCGATGATCGGCAGCAACGCATTGGGGAAATGCCGCCGCAACGTCTGCACGGCGATGCCGATGCTGCCGACATCGGGCGCGCTATCAAAGGTCGAGCAGCATTTGTAGTGCAGCAGCTCGACGCCAAGCGCAGCGAAGAGGCAGCCGGCCTTGTCGAGCTCGATCTTCGCAGCCGTGGGCAACATCGCACGGGTCGCACCGGCAAGCCCGATCGCATCGAGCGGACCGACGGCGGCGAGCTGGGCTGCGGTCGGCGCGCGCAGGAACAACAGCGCGCGATAGCCGTGCTCGGCCCAGGTTGCCAGCGTGTCAGTGGCGCCGGTGAAATCGTCACCGTACCAGCCGAAGCGCGGCCGCGTTGCTTGCACCGTGCTCACTTCGCCTTACCGAACATTTCGATGGCCTGGCGCAACTCGGCATGCCCACGCGCCGCCTGATCAAGTGGGATGCCCGCGGTCACGGCGTCCCAGGCCTGGCGGATGCTGGCGACGCCGGCCGCAGGTCCGCCGGGGTGGGCCATGATGCCGCCGCCAGCCATAAACAGCAGGTCAGTGTGCCCGGTTGCATCGAACGTCGCCGGCGCCGTGCCGGCCCATTGCCCGGACGAGAACGCCGGCATCACCCGGTCGTCGGCGCCGGCAGTCAGCGGCGTCACGCAATCCTTTGCGGACGAGATCACTTCCTCGTCGGCTTGCGCGAACTTGCCCCGCAGCCCGTGCACATGCATGTGGTCGACGCCGGCAAGACGCCACAGCGTCTGATAGGCCTGGAAGGAGATGCCGAGCAGCGGATGGCGCGAGAACGCGCCAAAACCGTTGCGGTGGCCATGCAGCGCGAGATCGGTAGACCTCCGCAGGGTTTCGACCGCGGAGAAGCCGCACCAGTTCAAGGACACCATCGCGCAGCTCCCGCCGTGACGGGCGATCAGGTCGGCATGACGGCGCATCGCATCGGTCTCGCCGGTAATGTTGAACGCGATCATCACGTGCTTGCCCGTGGCGTCCTGGTGCCGCTTCACCGCCGCCATCACGGCCGGAATGCGCTGCGCCAGCGGCGCATGCTCCGGGTCAGCCGAGATCTCGTCGTCCTTGATGAAGTCGATGCCCGCGGCACAGAGCCGCCCGACCAAAGCGGCGGTTTCCTCGGCGCTCAAGCCGACATTCGGCTTGATGATCGAGCCGACCAGCGGCCCCTGCCCCACGCCGGTCAGATCGCGTGTTCCTGCGATGCCTTGCTTCGGTAACGCGAACCGCATGCGGTAGGCCGCAGGCAGCGTGATCGTATCAAGCTTGAGGCCCGTGATCTCGCCGAGATCGTAGAGATTGCCCGCCACGATCGATGCCAGCGTCGCCAGATTGGCGCCGACATTCGCGCAAGGAAACGAAATCGTGACGCGCGCCCTGCGGTAGGGGCCATGCGCGCCTTTGCGCGACAGCCACGCGTTCGGCAGGCTCGGCGTCTCGGCTGACGGCAGCTCTTCGATCGCGGCGACGATTGCGCGTGCGCGCTCGCGCAGCGCATCGGTCTCGCCCTCGACACGGGTAAAGGTGCCGCAGGACTGCTCGCCCGCCATCACGTCGGCGACATCAGTCGGATCGAGCGGCGTCTCGATCAGATAGCTCGCCTCGAGCCGGTCGGACGCAACGCTTGCCATGTCAGAGCCTGCTGAGGTCGGGGAACGGCCGCACCGGATCCCTGCCGTCCCAGTTCGCGGAAGCCTCGCGAATCATGCGGAACATCTTGCCTTTCGGCCCCTGCACTTCCGAAAGCTCGATCACGGTGCCCGGATGATAGTGCGTGTCAAAATAGATGAAGCGGCCGCGCTCGCCAACCTCGCCGCTCATGACAGGTTTGAAGCCCTGCGCGAGCAAGCGCTTGAGATCGGCGTCGTAGTTTTCCGTCCAGTAGGCGACGTGCTGCAGTCCGGAATGACCGGCCTCTGTGAAGTCGCGATACATCGACGGCACGTCGTTACGGCACTGGATCAGCTCGATCTGCAGTGGACCGGAATTGGCGAGCGCGACCGAATTGTGCGGCTCGTAGCTTTCGCCACGGTAGCGGTAGTTCTTGATCGGCACCCGTTCATTGTAGAAGAACGGACCGACGCCAAGCACGCGCGACCAGTAGTCCATCGCCGCCTCGATGTCAGGCACGACATATCCGGCCTGACGTATTTCGCCGAAAAAGCGGCTCATGAGGTAACCTTTCCGCAGACAATCATTTCAGTTCAGGAAGCCGATCGAGATCCAGGGGACAGCGGCGACCACGATGAGCCCTGCCAGCAGTGCCAGCACATAAGCCCAGATGTAGCGCAGGCCCTCGTCGGGATTGATCTTGCTGATCGCGCAGGCGCCGTAATAGCCGACGCCGAACGGCGGCGAGAACAGGCCGACGCCCATCGCGAAGATCACCACCATCGCGTAATGCACCTCGTGCACGCCGGCCTGCTTGGCGATCGGAAACAGCAACGGCCCGAACAGCACGATCGCCGGAATACCCTCGAGAATGCTGCCGAGAATGACGAAGGCCAGGATCGAGATAGCAAGAAAGCCCCAGGCTCCGCCGGGAATCGCGGCCATCGCATCGGCAAGGTTTTTCGAGAAACCGGATTGCGTCAGGCCCCAGGCCATCGCGGTGGCGCAGCCGATGATGAAGACGATCGCCCCGGTGAGCGCCGCCGTCTCGACCAGGATCGCCGGCAATCGCCGCCAGTCGAACTGCCGATAGACCAGAAGCCCGACAATGACCGCATAGGCAATGCCGATCGTGGACACCTCGGTCGCCGTCGCGACGCCTTCGACTACCGCGAAGCGGATCACGAAAGGTAGCGCGATGGCCGGCAACGCGATCAGCGCGAGGTACCCGGTCTCGCGCCAGGATTGGCGGACGACATGGCTGAGGTCTTCGTTGCGATAGCGCCACCAGACCACCGCGCAGAGTGCGACGCCGAGCACCAACGCCGGCAATAGACCGCCGGTGAACAGCGCCGCGATCGAGACGCCGGTCACCGAGCCGATCGTGATCAGCACGATCGACGGCGGAATGGTTTCAGTTTGCGCGCCGGTCGCCGACAACAGCGCGACGAGGTCGCCGGGCTTGGCGCCGCGCTTCTGCATCTCCGGGAACAGCACCGGCGCGATCGCCGCCATGTCGGCGATCTTCGAGCCCGAGATGCCCGAGACCAGGTACATCGCGCCGATCAGCACATAGGACAGCCCGCCCCTGACGTGACCCAGCAGCGCCGAGAGGCACTGGATCATGGCGGTCGCCATTCCGGTCATCCCGATCAGGCTTCCCAGGAAGATGAACAGCGGCACCGCCAGCAACACCAGATGGCCCATGCCTTCGTCGAGCCGGCCGACCATCACCAGCATCGGCGTGGAGGTGGTCAGCGAGAGATAGCCGAAGGTCGCCAGCGCAAAGGAGAACGCGATCGGCACGCCGGCGAACACGTTGAACCCGACCACGCCGACGAAGAAGATCACGAGATTGAGCTTGCCGAGCGGCTTCAGCATCGGCCCCGCGGCCCAGAACAGCGCGATCAACAAAGCGGTCAGCGCGACCGCGACCAATGCTGGCCGCAACGCAGTGGTGCGCACGAGGCGCAGCACCGCGGCCAGCAGCATCAACGCGATGCCGGTCGGGATGGCAGCAGCGCGCCAGGAGTTCACGATCTCCAGCGCCGGCGTCACCACAAAACTTTCTTCCTGCGTATACTCGATTGCGTGCGGAAGCATCAGCAGCAGGATCGCGATCGAGGCCGCGAGCGCCACCGCTTCCAGCAGCGCGCGTGTCTGCGGCGTGACGCGGGCGACGATGCCGGTCATCCGCATATGCTCGCCGCGGCGAAGCGCGATCACGGCGCCCAGCATCGACAACCACAGGAACAGGATCGAAGCGAGTTCATCCGACCAGACCAGCGGCGCATGCAGCACATAGCGCGCGATCACGCCGGCGCCGAGGATGATGATCTCGGCGACCAGGATGACGGCGGCAACGGCCTCGACGACGGCGCCGATCGCCGTCTCGATGGCTTGACCAAGGCGGATCGCGGCAGACGCCGGCAGGCCCGGCGCCGGAAGCGCAACGGCATGACTGTCCATGCGGAACTCCTCAGGCAGTTCGGCGATACGGTCAGGCGAGCGCGCCGACCTCCTTCTCCAGCAGGCCCCAGGCCTCCGCGCCGAACTTCTCCTTCCACTCCTTGTAGAAGCCGGCTTCGCGCAGCTTGGCGCGGAAGGAATCCGGGTTTGTCTTGTTGAAGGCGAGGCCTTTGGCCTGCAGGTCGGCCTGCACCGAGTCGTTCAGCGCCTTGACGTCCTCGCGCTGCTTCATGCCGGCGTCGTTGATCGCTTCGGTGATGATCCCCCTGACGTCGTCGGGCAGTCCTTTCCAGGCGCGGCCGTTGGCGACGAACCAAAAACCGTCCCAGATGTGATTGCTGAGCGCACAGAACTTCTGCACCTCGTAAAGCTTGGCCACCTGGATGATCGAAAGCGGATTTTCCTGCGCGTCCACGATCTTGGTCTGCAGCGAGGTATAGACCTCGCTGAATTGCAGGCTGGTCGGCGCTGAATCGAGCGCCTTGAACATCGACAGGCTAAGCGGACTGACCGGGACGCGGATCTTCAGCCCCGCCATGTCTTTCGCGGTCTCGATCGGCTTGGCGCTCGATGTCATCTGGCGAAAGCCGTTGTCCCAGATCTTTTCGAAGGCGTGCAGGTTGACCTTCTCGATGGCGGCGCGGACATGGGCGCCGAGCGCACCGTCCATGGCCTTCCAGACCTGACCGTAATCAGCGAACGCAAAGCCCACCGCGTTGATCGCCGCCACCGGCACCAGGGTCGCGATGACCAGCGCCGACGGCGTGAAGAAGGTGATGCCGCCCGAGCGCACCTGACTCAGCATGTCGGTATCGCCGCCGAGCTGGTTGTTCGGGAAGATCTTGATCTCGACGCGGCCGCCGGTCTTTTCCTTGACCCGGTCGGCCGCCTCCTGGGAACGGACATTGAGCGGATGGGAAGACGGAAGGTTGTTGCCGTAACGCAGCTCGATCTCGGCGGCCCGCGCGATCATCGGCGCGCCCAGCACGGAGACGGCGGGAGCGCTCGCGAGTGCGCGAAGAACGGCGCGTCGGCTCACCTTGGACATGATCTTCCTCCCTTTTTCTGATTTGGCCGGCTTGTTGAGCCCTTGCCGGACGGCTGCAGGAACGATAGAGACCGCTAATGATGGCCGTCAAACTCATTTATTGATGGTTTTTGATGTCATTTACCGCTGACGACGGAGGACTTTCGCGATGACTGAATCGACGATCGAGCCGCCACGCCGACGCCGTTTGGCGCGGATCGACGACGTCGCCAGCCTGTCCGGCGTATCGACCGCGACCGTCGATCGCGTGCTGAACCAGCGGCCTGGCGTGCGCGCGACGACGGTGCAGCGGGTTTTGAAGGCGGCGAGCGAACTCGGCTATGTCGCGGATGGCGCGCTGCCGGCGCAGGCGCTGAAACCGTGGCGTCTCGCCTTCGTGCTGCCGGCCGGCACCAACCGCTTTCTCAACATGCTGAGCCGTCTGATCGGCTCATCTCAGGACCAGTTCGCATCCTTCAACATGCGCGCCCGCGTCGAGCAGATCGAAAGCCTGAAGCCCGATCTTTTGGCGCAGGAGCTGCGCCGGGTCGGGCGCGAAGTCGACGGCATCGTGTTCATGGCAATCGAACATCCGGCGGTGCGCGAAGCCGTCGACCTGCTGGCCGAGCGCGACGTGCCGACGGTCACGCTGATCTCTGACATCGCCAATACGCGCCGTGTCGCCTATGTCGGCCTCGACAATCGCTCAGCCGGACGGACCGCGGGCTATCTGATCGCACGCTTCATCGGCGGCCGATCGGCAAAGGTAGCGATGATCGCGGGCAGCCGCAGCTATCGCGCCCATGAAGAGCGCGAGATGGGCTTCATGCATCTGTTCGAGGAGCAGTTTCCCGAGATCAAGGTCGTGGGCTTGCGCGAAGGCCATGACGATGCGGCCAACAATTATCGCCAGACCAAATTGCTGCTGGCGCAGCATTCCGGCCTTGCCGGCATCTACAATATCGGCGGCGGCGCCGACGGCATCGGCCGCGCGCTCAAGGAAGCCGGCCGGCAGCGCGACGTCGTGTTCGTCGGCCACGGCCTGTCGCCGGACACGCGCGAAATGCTGATCGACGGCACGATGGATGCCGTCATCACCCAAAACCCGCAATCATCGCTGATGGACTGCATGACGATCTTCGCCAATCTGCGCGCCGGACGCCCGGCGCAGGACGCCACAACGCGTTCACGCACCGAGTTGATCCTGCGGGAAAACCTGCCGTAAACGGGCACACGGCAAACGCGGCATCGCAAAAGCGGGGCCTGATTTTAAACCGTCGAAGAGAATGTACGTTGACCTCTGTGGCGGGATTTATTTTGGCTGCGCCCATTGCAACACCCCGGAATGGGTATATGTTGGGTTTTATTCGATCAGCCGCTGTGCCTTGTTGAATGCGCCCGCGGGCTCCTTTTCCAAAGACATCGATGAAAGTGAATCTGCTCGGACGATTGGCGTGTGAGCTGCCTTTGGAGAAGAGAATGACAACAGGTACCGTGAAGTGGTTCAATGGCCAGAAAGGCTTCGGGTTTATTCAGCCCGATGACGGCGGCAGTGACGTGTTCGTGCATATCAGCGCGGTCGAGCGCGCTGGCCTCGCGGGCTTGGCCGAAGGCCAAAAGGTCACTTTCGAAATAAAGACCGACAGGATGCGGGGCAAGGTGAGCGCGGACAATCTCTCGCTCGCCTGAGGCTCGTGGCGTTTTCCACGGATGTACTGGAAAGCGCTGTGCCCGCTCGGCCCAAGGGTTGAGCGGGTTTTCGTCGTGAACTTGAGGGGAAGAACATGGTTAGCAGAAAATCGGGCGAACCTTCCCCTGAAAGCATTGCGAGAGCAAATCGCCTGAAGATCGCAGCCGAAGATGGAAAGAAGGCGTTGGTCGATGTCGAACGGCAAGCCATTGCGGTTCGCCGGAACATGGCGCGCCTGCGAACCTTGCGGGAAGCCGAGGAAGCAAGACAGATCGAAGAAAAGCGCAATCAGCCCGACGCCCCCTTAGCCAAGAAGAAACGGAAGAAGTCGGCATCCCGACACGTCATCGAATGAGGGTCAAATTCGGCGCCATCGTTGCGGAATTGTCCTCCTGGAAGCCGGCGAACAGCACGTAACAACCAAGCAGAACGACTGCCAACAGGCAGTACATAAGATAAGAACGCTGTCCCAATCTGTGACTATCCATTTTGCCAGATGCCACGCCTGGTGACGCTATTGCTCAGCTCTTTGTCGCCGCTTTTGAGAGTTCGGCCTCCACGCCGGCTGCGCAGGCCCGGGCGAATGAATAGTCCATGCTCGTGGAGGCAACGTTCTTCACAAACTCGCCTATGATATTATCCCTCGAATAGGGTCCCGCCGCTTTAAACTTGGCAACGGCGCCATCTGCCGCGGTGAACTGGGCGACGCACATCGGGACCAGGACCGACATTCGACCTTTGCTCTCTGCCATCGAACTCATCGCCGTGGCAGTACCGCCGGTGACCCAGCCGCCCCACATAAATCCGATCGTCACCGCCGCAACAGCGCCGAACGCCATACCTTGGAGGAGCCGGGTCCGCGCTTCACCCTGCAAAATTGCCGGCACTCTCATGACGGTCTCCTTTGATTGTGCACGAGCGCTGCAGCCGCAGAGCTGCTCGCATCCGCGCTTCGCAAAAGCATCCAGAATATGAGATTGCGCCTTCCGATGGCACGATAGCTGCCGCTAAGAGACGAGCAGCGACTTCGGACGTCACTGCTTCATGGACAGCTTTGAGATCAGCAACCGCTGCCTCTAGTTGGACGCTAGACTATTGGCATAGTGCTGTACAGCACGTTCTTGGTCGGTCGTAAGTGTGTAGTAGCACCATCTCTCGGAGTGCGGTGTCAGGCTCCGATTGCAGCCATCAGTAACTTGGTTCCGGCTGCGTTGGGTATGTCAAACGGTGCGGAGGGATTCCGCTATCGCTGTTTCCTGAAATCGATGCTGCGCAGGATGATGCCGGCCGGCGCTCCCTCGAGCTCGCTCGCCTGATATTTTCCGTCGGCGCAGATTTCGATGCACTCACGCAGCCGCATGAATTGAGCCTCGCGCTCGCCTGCTCTCGCACGCACCACACCCTCAAGTTCATCCATGGCGGAGGTCGAGATTGCGCAGGGGACCTCCCTCTCTCCGTCGAGCATCGAGAACAGGACGACCATCCTGTCGTATTCATAGCCGATGAAGCGACCGCGCAGGAGCGTCATGTGTCTTCCCTCCTTCAATCCTGCTTGGTGAGCCGGGCAAAATCCTCAAGGATGGCGGCGACGAGGTCGCGATGCAGTGTGTCGTCGGGCGGCAGCCCTGCGGCATACAGCTTGAGGACGTAGCGCGCCTTGACGGCAGCCTCCGCCCACGATGCGGCAGGAATCGACAACAGGTGATGTTCGATCTCCGCCTGGCGTTCGCGCAGCTCCAGCGCATGGGTCTCCACCTCGCCCAGCGCACGGCGCAGGTCGGTCGCCTTCTGAGCCATCATGCCGCGGTGGCTGTCGAGGTCGAGCGGCTTGTCAGCCATTGGAAGCACTCGCATCGATGCGTTGCGCGTCAGCCAGATCGCTCGTGCCAATCGAGATCATCTCCATCGCAAGGCCGCGGGAGTCCTTCGCCGGCACCATGATCATGGTGGCGACGCGGCGGAACGCCGCGAACGATAGTCCGTCGATTGCCTCGTCATCGGTGACGACCTCGTAGTCGCCTGCCGGCAACAGGCGATCGATGCCTCTGATCCGGAACGGGTGCGTGAAAGTGACGACTTCGCGTTTGGACACGATAGTCACGTGCGCCTGCCTTTCTCGAAAACGCCTGCGCCCGGTATTGCTCGAAATGCAGCATGCGCCCCTTCCATCTCAATAGCCATCACTTTCTTGCCACACGGCCAATAAGGGGCTCTGGTCGCGACCTGCGCGCTCATGCCGCGGTCGACGCAAAGTGCTTTGGCGCTCGCTATCGAGGGAATATCAGCGTAGGGTCAGCTATCACCGCATTTTCGTGGCATCCACCGGTGACTGAGGGCCGCGCGCTCCCGCCGAGAAGAGCAGGAGCATTCTCTTGCAGCAATTTCGTCTCGCCGAGTGGGTCGTGCCGCCCATTGTCGTCCCGTTTTTGCTCGCGATCCTTGTGATCGCAGCGGCCGTCCTCCATGCCTAGAATGGTTTCGAGACGCGCCGGCGATTGTTCCCGCAAGGCGGACGCATCACGAACAAAAGCGCGGGCTGCCTCCGGGCGGTCGGAACTGAAATACCTGGTTGGCGGTAATCGTGAAGGCCTTCGCGAAAATCTCCGCCGCGCCACGGCGGCGGCGGCCGTCAGGAAGGCCAGGCAGCTCCTGCGCCAGGGCTATCTGGACGTGAGGATCTGCACCCCGCGCGGGCAGGTTATTTTGGAAGACGAATTCAATCATCTCGAAAGTCAGCAGGAGATCGATATGTCCAAAGGCGAGCGGCGAGGCAACCGGGAAGTCAAGAAACCGAAGAAAGAGAAGATCAAGGTGATTGCCGCGGCGCCCAGCCAGAAGATCGGAGGCTGGCAACCCACCCTGGGCTCCGGCAAAAAGAAATAGGCGCCCCGAGCGACGCAAACCCCGGACTGTGGCCGAACGCCACCCTCACCGAGCTTGTGAGAGAATATTTCGACTACAAATCGTCGCGTGGTGTTACGCCGGGTCGGCGTGGGCACAAGCGGCGGCTTCCTCTGAAAGGAGGCTGAAGTGTCAGAGCTTCGAATAGATGCGGGCAAAGCGGAACGAATCATCGTGCAAGTCCTGCTTGACGTGAAAGGCATAGGTACGGCGGATGGCGTTGCCGTGGCTGCAAGCATTTGCCGACGGCTAGTAACGGCAATGCCGAGAAACCCCTCGTTGGATCGCTATCGGATCATTCCCCGAGAGCCGCCAGACGGCGACGGCTTTGCGAATGAAGTCGCCAAAAAGCTTTTTGCACGCAACCTGAGTTCAGAAGACGCAACTGAGATTTGGAAGTTGGTTTACAATCAAGGACGCCAACTTCGCGTGAACTAGCTTCTTACCGATTGTGCGTCTCGCTCCCGGTCCGATTGGCCCTAATCGCGCTGGAACCGCGGCAGCGAGTTTCTGATACTCCTACTGACCATCGCGATCGCAGGTTCTGTGGGAACAGATACAGACACCGCCCGTTATACAGCTGCATAGTTTGGCCGATATCAAACAGCGGGTGTTAATGTCGTTGACCCCAGTCACCCTGCGCTGCAGATGACCAGTAAGTCCAAGAAGCGTCCGAGCCTCGAACCCCTCATGGGCTTCCGGCCAACCCCAACGCTGCGAGCGGCAATAATCAAATGGGCGGAGCACCAGCCCGAAAGGCCCACGCTGTCGGAGGCGCTTGGCCGCTTGGTCGAACTAGGTCTCACAATCAGAGAAGACGGGCGCCGGTTTGGCGGTGGCCAACGGCGGCGCGCTCGCAAGATGGCTGCTGACACGATCGACATTGTGGGCGACGCCACAGCCGAAGCCGACGACAGGGCTACCCGCAAGCGAGAGCTGCTCAACGGGCCAGAAGAATTTAATCGCGTTCGGGTTGACCGTTCCAAGAAAGGCAGGGTCCGGCGATAGCTCGGGACATGAACGGACGCCAGTCCGACGCTTTTTTCTTATCGTATTACTTGTCTGCAAGAGAGGTTGAATGAGAACATTTCATGCTACTCGCGCCCTGCGCGATGCGAACGCAGCATTCAAGAAGATCGAATGCAAGAAGGCCATCACTGACTACGCGAAGGAGCAACAATCCATTCAAGAAAACCGCGAGCGCTTAAAAATGGAGCGATTGGATCGAGAGGCCAAAATGAAAGCTGATGTTGTCGAAGCCTTGCGGCCCTCGCGACAGCAATGACGGGGGAGTGCGCGGGCCGACATCATAGGAATGCGCTCACGAATGCTTTTTCGTATCAACGATTTACGCCGTCGGCGCGCTCGGATGGCGGAGATGATGTTTGCAATTTCAATACGTCATTCAGATGGGCAAAGACGTTAGATGCGGTTCGGGGGCCGGTGTACCCCATGGATCGGGGCCGCTTGAGTGAGGCGCGCTAGATCTTGGCTTTTCCGCCAATACCGGCGCAATGCAAATCGCTGATGGGCCAAACCGGCGACGTCGTCATTCCACAATCTGCGACCTACAGCATCGCCATATTCCGTCGCACCAATCGCCGTTGACCCGGCGCGCCTGTCTTGCCATGTTAGCCGCCCCGACAATCCAGGGTCGTGCATGCAAGTCGTCCGTTCCGTTCGCCTCTGGATGAAGGAGGGCAGATCAGACAAGCTCTATGAAGTCGATCTGGTCGATCTCGAACGCCCGGACGACGCACGCTATCTCGTTAATTTCAGATATGGCCGTCGCGGCACCTCATTAAGGGATGGCACGAAGACTTCGTCGCCGGTCACCCGCTCGAACGCCGAAAAGCTGTTCGATAGCGTCGTGGTGTCCAAGATCAACGGCGGTTATCGCCGCATCGACGGTGACACACCACCGCTGGCGGTTCTCGACACAGGCCCCGCTGCCGACGGACGCAACACGGAGCTACTCAAGAAGCTCGCGATCTGTGCGCGCAGTGTATGGCCTGACACGGAACGCGACCGGCTGTTCTGGCGCCTCGGCTTGATCCGGCTGGCCGCCGCCTATCCCCAACTCGCCGCCATCGCCGAGAAGGTCGGCGCGGCGAACGCAAGTTACAGCCTCGTCTATGCGCTGGCGCGCTGTGGCGGTGCTGATGCCGTCGATCTGCTGCGTAGCTGCGCCGACGTCAATGTCAGTTTCGTGACTCGCGACTACGCTGCCTATGCGCTGGCCAGCGAACTGATGGGCGAGCGGCGGCAGCCGCCACGGCTGTCGTTGCCGCGAACGACGGATGCCGCGGCGACACAAGACATCGAGATGGCGCTGACCAACGGCGATGGCGCGGGGCTGCTGCAGGCCCTGCTGGCGGCGAGCTCAGCACATCCGGGCTTCGCCAATCAGTTCCTCATCGCCCTTGCCCACCATGCGCTCGCCGACGGCGCGGCGCGCAAGACGCTGCTCGCGGCCGTGCGCGCAATGACCCCCCGCCCGCCTTTTGTCCAGGTGCTGCGGCGCCTGTTCAAATATGCCGACCTCACCGACGACGGTCCGCTGTTCGCCGCAACGGCGCGGCAGTTCGAGCTGGCGACGCCGATGTACCGTCGCGGCCGCGTCTATAATGACCGCGTCTGGGTGCCCGGTTCGCGCCAGGTGCTGAAGCTCAGCGAGGAATTGGGAAGCGCTAATCCGCGCATCGCGCTATCCGACCAGACCCTGCTCTACTTCAAGCGGCGCGCCTGGCGCATGCTGCGCAAGCGCGCCGAACTCGGACAGGATGCCTTCACGGCGATGGCGAGCGAGCTCCTCCTCGCCTTCACCGATGCCGACGGCGGCAAGCCGGCGACATGGACCGAGTATGTCCGCATCGACGGCCGCTATCAGCCTGCCCCGCATGCCAGCGAGGCGCTGAGCCGGGTCTGGAGCGTCAGCCACCTGCTGCATGCCTCAGCTGAGACCAGCCGCTTCAATCCCAACGCGCTCACGCATCGCCATGTCGGCGCGCGTGCACCGAACCGGCGTGAGGAAGCGTTCCCCGCGCTATGGGATGCCCAGCCGCAGCGGCTGCTGCGCATCGCGACATCGGCACGCAATCACGCGGCGGCGCGCTTCGCGGCCGAGGCGCTGCGGCAGGGCCCGCCGCGGCCTGAAGCGATGGACGCGGCCGCGATCGGCGGCCTGCTGGCCTCGCCGTATCCGGAGGTCACCGCGCTCGCGGCATCGATCGCGCGGCGGCTGATCGATGCCGGCAAGGCCGAGGCGGCGTTGATCGCCGCCCTGCTCGAGGCGACCGCACCGGAAATGCGCGACCTCGCCATCCGCGCCATCGACGAGCGCGCCGACTGGCCGTGGGCCGACCCCGCGCTCGCCCGCACCGCCCTGACGAGCCCGCACGACCATGTGCAAGGCCGGACGCGCGGCTGGCTGCGCGACCGCGCGCCCTCGCGGGACCAGCGCGCCCGCGCGACGGAAGCGTTCGCGGCCTGGCTTGCGCTGTTGCCGCCCGAACTCGACGACCCCACGCGCGCCGGCCTCACGGCCGCCCTTGCACTTCTGCCACAGCTATGGCCCGATCGCGATTGCCCGCTGCAGCCGGAGATCATCGAAAGCCTGACCGGCCACGCCAGCCCCGAGGTCCAGGCAGCCAGCATCCAGCTCATCGCCGTGACCCCGACGCGGCCTGGCGACCTGCCGGCGGCGTTTTGGCAGGCAATCCTGCAGGCTGATGCACCGGAAATCCGCATTGCCTCGATGGCCCTGCTAGCACGGCTCGACGACGACGCCCTCGCGCAGCATCGCGACGGCATCACGCTGGCGGCCACCGGCGCCCAAGCCGGGCTGCGAGCGGCAGCGCGGCCGCTGGTCGCGCGCCTTGCGGCGACCGACGAAACCTATGCCATCCGGTTGCGCGATATGCTGATGGCCGGCTTCTTCCGCGCCGAGCCGATCGAGGGCCATGCCGCCGACATGGTCATACTGTTCGCAGATGCCTTGCCGCAAGCGGCGGCCGCCATCGACGACGGCACGCTGTGGCGACTGCTGCAGGCACGCGCCGGCGGCGCGCGCATGATGGGCGCAAAGCTGCTGGAGAGCCGCAATCCACAGCGCTTCTCGGTCCGCCAGCTTGCCCGCCTCGGCAACCATCCGTTCGCTGCCGTGCGCCGCTTCGCGCTTCAAGCGTTTGCAGCCGACGAGGCCCGTTTCCGCGCCGACCCGCAGAATGCCGTGCTGCTGGTCGAGAGCGAATGGGACGATGTACGAACGACCGCGGTGAACCGCCTTACAGCATGGCCCAGCGACGCGCTGCCGGCGGCGGCGCTGGCCGTCATGGCGGACTCGACCGTGCCATCGGTGCAGGACGGCGCCCGCCTGCTGCTCCGGCGCAGTCTCGCCGAGGGCGATGTAGCCGAGGTGCTGGGGCGCGTGCTCGAACACCCTTCTGGCAGCTTTCACCTCTTCGTCACCGAGCTGATAACAGGAAATTCGCTCGCGGATGCTGCGATCTTCGCCAAATTCCTCACCCAGGCCCGCATCATCCTGATGCAGATCAACCGCGGCCGCATCGCCAAGGACCGGATCTTCACGGCACTGCGCAACGAGGCGCTGGCGAACAAGGACCGCGCCGCTGATATCGCGCAGTTGCTGCACGACTTCACGCTCAGCGTGACCCTGCGCGACAAGGCGCCGGCGCTGATGATCCTGCGCGACATCGCCCGTGCCTGGCCGGACCTCCCTCTGCCTGTCACCGTGGCGCGCGCCGGCCGCACGCCGCCGGTCGGCGGCTCGCAAGCCAGCGGAAACGCCGCATGAATTTCGCCTATCGATTTCTCGGCAGCACCAGCGCCTCGTCAGACGCCGCCTCGTCGTCGTTCGCCTTCGCGCCGGACACGCTGCGCCAGCCGACCTTCTTCACCGGCAAGGTCGCGCGCCATCTCGCGTTCCGCGAGGCAATCTCCGCACTGCATCATGTCGTCGTATCGGACCTGCGCTTCAAGCCGCGCGACCGTACCGCCTATTTCGAGTGGCTGAGACAGAACGAGGCCAACTTCCTCGCCGAGGCGACGGCGCAGTCTGCAGCGCTCAAGCCGCGCATCGCGGAATTGCAGGACCGTATCCGCGGCCTCGACCGCGCACACGATCGGCTGATGAAGCCGTTCTGGACGGCGCGGCAGGCCTATTTCAACTACCTCTACAAGCAGAACCGCGACGCCTGGATCGTGCTCGATCCTGTCATCACCGTGCATCCGGACGAGATCTTCTTCGAGTGCTTCAGCCTCGACGAATCGAGCTACGGGCGGCTGTCATGCGACCACGACGTGTTCGAGAGCCTCGGCGAGATGGCATTCGGCACCACTAACATCGACTACAGCCACGCCCTCTACGACGAATTCCAGAAGATCCGCTCTTATCGCGACACCACGCTCACCATCGATCCCTCCGGCTTCGAGGTGCAGACCGGCGACGACCTCGACTTCCGCGAGGAGAAGATCGACCTGCCGGACAGCTGGGTGCGCGGCTTCCTGCAGGTGTCGAGCGCCATGACTCTGCCGGCGCATGTGTTCGACCTGCATCCGGTGGACATGGCCAACATTCTCACCCGCCTTGCGCAGAAAAAGGAAAAGGCAGGTCCGCGCTCGCTGCGCTTTGTGCTGAAGCCGGATGCGCCCGTGGAGGTGGTCATCGAGCCGTGGCACGACAAGCTCACCTTCCGCCGCTCGATCTATCGCGGCAAGGACCCTGCCGAGATCCGCATTTGGGGCCGGCGAAGGCTTGCGATCCTGGGGCGGGCGCTGCCGCTGGCGCGGTCGGTGCGCGTGCATCTGACCCAGAGCGGCCTGCCATCGTTCTTCGTCGTCGATTTCGGCGGTCTGCGCTTCACGCTCGGTCTGTCCGGCTGGACCGCGAACGACTGGTCGTCCGCCGGGCAGTTCGACCTGCTCGCGCCGCGCCACAAGGTCGACAACGACACCGCCCAACGCATTTTCGCGGCGCTCGGCAAGTCCCATGCGGCGACCGCCGCCGAGCTGGCGCGCTGGACCGGCGTTGACCAGACGCTCGTGCATGCAGCGCTTATGGCCTACACCCAGGCGGGACGCGTCATGTTCGACCTCGACAAGTCGCTCTACCGCCTGCGCGAACTGACGCGCGAGCCGCTGTCGCCTGCGCAGCTGCGCTTCGCGAGCCCGCAGGAGGAGAAGGCCGACCGCCTGATCAACGCCAACCTCGTGACGATCGGCAGCATTGATCGCAACCAACGCGCTCGCGCCGTCAACGGCAGCGTGCTCGACAACGCCCGCACCGAGCAAGTGAGCCTCGTCATCGACGACGACGACCGTCTCGTCGAGGCGCGCTGCAGCTGTCATTTCTACGGCCACAACAAGATGGCGCGCGGCCCTTGCGAGCACATGCTGGCGCTGCGCCGGATCTTCCATGCCCAGGTCGAGGGCGTCGCCCAGGATGGACACGCCACATGAGCGACATGAAGGCCGCCATCAGACCCGGCTTGAACCGGAGACGGCAATTCGCGTATCACAGTAATCGGAAGGGCGCAGGCTGGTCAGGACCTTGCAACCCGGGCGGCGTATCGCCGTCCTTGCACCATGACCATGCATGCGTCACTGGCCCGATCTTCACTGGGCCGGGGCAGTCCACCCATACGCAATCGCAGAATGGGTTCTTTGAACCCAATTGCGTATGGGTGGACGCCCCGGCGTCGAGTGGATCGATCCAGTTCTTGGATGAGACGAAGGCAATCCGGCCTGCGCCCTTTCCGATCCCCCTCCTCCGCGTGGCCGCCGCCACGTTCCTGACCGGAGGGCTGGCCGCGTGACCGAGACAGTTTCTCCCGGCACGCTGACGCGCCAGGAACTCTACGACCGTATCCGCCAGTCGTCGAAGGACGAGGTCATCCTCGAGGAGATGATCCGCCTTGGTTTCTGGCCCGACGGCGAAAACGAGCCGGCGCCTGCTGCGGACGCGATACGCGCGCGTGCAGAGGCGATGCGCGAGCTCAGCGAATTGCAGCGTCAGAATGCCGCCCTCGGCGATCCCGTACGCGCGCTCAAGGAAATGCACAAGCGCCGCAAGGCCGAAGCGATGGCGCGACGGCAGGAGACGAAGCGTCGCAACGCCGAGGCGCGACAGACGCGGGCGTTTGCCTGGTTTGAACGCCGCAAGCGCGATGTGCTCTACCTTGGCGAGGATGTCTCGCGTGGCCTTCACAGCCGCACGACCACCACGCCGTTGCGCGACGGCTTGCCGCCGCTCGCCGATGCCAAGGCGCTGGCTGACGCGATGGGCATACCGCTGGGCGAGCTGCGCTTCCTCGCATTCAACAGGAAGGTGGCGTCGGTCAATCACTATCAGCGCTTCACGATCCCCAAGAAGAGCGGCGGCGAGCGGTTGATCTCGGCGCCGATGCCACGCCTCAAGCGCGCGCAGTACTGGGTTCTGGACAACATCCTCGCGCGGGCGCCGCTGCATGATGCCGCGCACGGCTTTGCGCCGCAGCGCTCGATCCTGACCAATGCGCGCAACCATGTCGGCCGCGACGTGGTGATCAATCTCGACCTCAAGGATTTCTTCCCGACCCTGACCTACGCCCGCGTCAAGGGTCTGTTCGAGGGCCTGGGCTATGCTGAAGCGGTCGCGATTCCGCTCGCGCTGTTGTGCACCGAGCCAATGGTCGATGAAGTGACGCTCGACGGCGAGCGCCACTTCATCGCCGACGGCCCGCGGCTGCTGCCGCAGGGCGCACCGACGAGCCCGGCGATCACCAACCTGATCTGCCGCAGGCTCGACCGGCGCCTCATGGGCCTCGCGCGCACGCTCGGCTTTGTCTACAGCCGCTATGCCGACGATCTGACCTTTTCCTGCTCGGGCGAAGCGGTAAAAAAGATCGGCACCCTGCTCAAGGCGGTGCACGGCATTGTCGAGGCCGAAGGGTTCAGGATTCATCCGGACAAGACGCGGGTGATGCGCCGCTCGACGCGCCAGGAGGTTACCGGCCTCACGGTCAACGAGGCCGTGGCCGTGCCGCGCGACCTGCTGCGCCGTTACCGCGCCGTGCTGCAGCAAGTCGAGCGCCACGGGCCTGATGGCAAGCATTTCGGCCCCGGCAAGGACTTGATCCGATCCCTGCTAGGCTTCGGCCATTTCGCCATGATGGTCGATGCGGAAAGTGGCACGCCCTTGCTGCAGCGGGCGCAGCGCCTCGCCGCACAGTACGCCCCCACCCGCTCCGAGCGGCTTCCGACCCGCGCCGCATTCCGCAAGGCAGCAAGCGCCGGCCAGACGCCGCCCGGCCGGCAATGGAATCCCGCCGAGCGGCCGCCTCCACCACCCGACCCGGTGCTGGTTGCGCTGGCGCGACAGGAAGAAAAGAAGCGAGCCGCCGAGGCCCGAGCCGCACAGGCGCGCACCGCGGCGCCCAGCATGTCGCGCCCGCCCAACGTCCCCCCATCGTCGCCGTGGGGCGCGCCGCGCGCCGCCGGCCCGCAGGCAGCTGCCCCGGCGAGACCGGTGGCGACACCCAAAAAGAGACAGCCGTGGTACGTCACGGCGCTGGTGATCCTGCTGGCGGTGATCCTCGCGCTCGCGATCAGGCCGGGCGGCGCAATGATCGCCGGCGCCATGCTGTTTGCCTATTTCAGGTGGTGGTGGAAGCGTTGAACCACCGTTCGGTCTGAACCAACCGGGAAAGACCTCTTTTCACTGGCAAATTCCCTTCGGGAACTGCACAGCCCTGCCGGTTAGTTCAGCCGGTCACCTCGCCATGGCGAGCCATCGCTCGGCAGGTCCGGTTCGACCGATTCGAAGATATTTGGGCTGGTGCGCTCGGAGGGCGGTCGCATTTACTGCAATTTCAATGGCTTGCCGGAGTGGACAAAGACGTTTGGTGCATTTCGAGCCGAAGAGTTCGTTTCAGCCTGACTTCTAAGCCGAACCGGCGGATGGAAATCATGAACTTCGTATCTCCGCTGTTTCGCTCGGTTGTCGGCCAGTTGCAAACCTCGATTTGTGTTGGCGATGGTCGCACAAGCCGACCTCGGCAGCTTGCCTGACCTTGTCCCCTCATCTCCCGGGAGCGGACATCGCGGCCTTCCGAACGAAGGTCGGCGATGGGCCAACAGCAGAAGTCCGCGTCGTTCGTGAGACAACCCCACGTGTGCCCGCTTTAGCTTTGGTGGTGAGACCGATTTGGCCGCTATAGGAATATGTTCCATATTGCGATGCCTGCGTCGCTCAGGTGCCCATCGGCACCTCAACGATCTTGAGGCGCGCTCCGAATATATCGTTGGTGCAGAATTCACAGTGACGGCCACCTAGCCAGAACACACCAGAACCTTCATCGAAACGAGCTTTGGCAACGACAACGTCCTTTGCATCACCAGGGAGGTATTTCGGCGCATCGATGTCGGCCGGCGTTTGTTCCAGAAAATATGCAACGGGCGTCTTGTCCTGCTCCGCTGAGTTCGAATTCGGTCGTCTCCTCGGGGGTAAGGCCCGCAGGGACTCGGCGACGCTTCTTATCAAGCGTGTACATGCACGAAGTCAGCAGCACGGCTTCTCCGCTTGGCGCAACGGCCGACCGAGAAGCTACTGGCGTGTTCCCTTTCACTGCAGCACCCATCATCGTTCATCTCGCGGGCAACAAGCTTGGTCAGCAAAAATGGCGCTGTCGAGCAGATAAAATGCGAAGGGAAGCTGGCAGCAACCTCCCCTCGCGGAGCGTCAGGCCGTCACACGCGGATGGCTCTGGTGCAGTTGCCAGACTCGCAAAGCAGCAACAGCCGCCACCAGGATTCCGGCGATGACATGGAGCGGTGTGACCGTTGCCTTGGCCGAGAAGTGCAGCACCCAAGGCGACACGGCGACCCAAACGCCGGCGGCAAGAGCTATCCACTCCTGCCATTCGGCGAAGATCGCCAGCGCTGCTACGGCCAGCGCAGCGATCAGGATGCCGCTCAACCAGGCATTCCAGTTCGTGGGACTTTCAGCGGCGAACCCGAAGGCCCATGGCGACACAAACAAGCCCAGACCGATTACAAGGTTGACCACATCAGCGATCATGTCCTTTTTCCAGACGGTGTTCATGGTTGCAACTCCTTACATTTGTCTCCTTTTCAATTTCCTCTGTTGCACAGGTCAGTGCGCCTCGTCCGATCCAGAGCGAGCTCGATTGACCTGTATCGTTGTTGGCAGCACCCTCGACGCGGGCGAGAGCGGATTGCTCCCGCCCGCCCCCGCGGTTACTTGCCGTTGATGGCGATCCGTTTCACGTTCTGCTGCGCGGTAGGTAGCTTCGGCAGCGTTACGGTGAGAACGCCATTCTTGAACGCCGCTCCGACCTTATCCTGATCGATATCATCGACCGGGATCGAACGCTCGAAGCGCCCGTAGTAGCGCTCGCTGAAGCGGCGCTCCTTATCTTCGGTCTCGCTCTTCTTCTCACCGCTGATCGTCAACATGCCGCTCCTCAGTTCGACGTTGACGTCCTTCTCTTCGAGACCGGGAAGTTCAGCGATAACCTTGACTTCCTTTTCGGTCTCGTTGACCTCGAGCTTCGGCCAGCCCATCGCCTGGGAGCTGAACGGAGCGATGTCGAACGAGCGGAACGCATCGTCGAACAGCCGATTCATCTCGCGGTGAAGCGCGAGGAACGGAGTGGGCTCGTTGCGGTGCAGGCTCAGATCACGAGAGCCGTCATTCCACGGAATGAGATCACGTAGTGCCATAGATATCCTCCTTTCTGTTCATCATGTTCACTGGACAGACCTCACCTGCGCGCGACCAAGCCCCGCACAGGCAGTTCGACAGCCTTGCCGGGAATTGCGTCAGGCGGCCTGCTTCTGTTCGATTTGCTGGTTGTCGTTGCCGGCGGTTTCGATCGCGATGCGACGCGGCTTCATCGCCTCGGGCAACTCGCGGATCAGAACGATCTTGAGCATGCCGTTGTCGAACGTCGCATCCTTGACCTGGACATAGTCCGCCAGGTTAAAGACACGGCGGAACGGCCGCATCGAGATGCCCTGATACAGGTAGTTGTGATCACCCTTGTTGGCCTTACGGCCCTCAACCGTGAGCGTCGATTGCTCCGCGGTGATGATGATCTCCTCCGGGCTGAAGCCGGCCAGCGCCAGCGAAATCTGGTACTGGTCCTCGCCGGTACGCTCGATGTCGTACAACGGATAATTGTCGCTGTCGTTCATCGTGTCGTTGACGAGGTCGAGCAGGCGATCAAACCCAACGGTCGAACGCCAGAACGGGGACAGATCGTAGGTTCTCATAGCCATATCCTCCTCTTGAGCAACATGGATAGGAGCGCCGCCGGGATATTTCCGGCGGCCTTGGCCGGACCCTGACGGCATCCGGCGCCACACTTGTGGCACTACAAGAATTAGAAGGAGCCGGTTTGATTTCAAGGCTGCAACCGGCACGGGCATTTACATTTTTTACTGCCCGCGGCCGGTCTCCAAAAGAGGGCGGCGCGTCCGAACGTCACACCTCTTGACGCCAGGATCTTGACGCCGCGCGCAGCCGACCTAAATCGGCCGCTGCCAAGGCCTGAGCAGGATTGGCACGCCGGCCCCTCAAGGGGAAGGCGCTGTGGAATCCACGTTGCTTTCAGGAGGATGTGGTCATGAAGACGACATATCACGCCCAATCTGTGCTTCGTTGGAGCACGGGAGTTACCCGTCTGTTGCAGCGGCTGGCTGGCCGGATAGCGGCGTCATCCAGGAACCTGCGCATCAGGCTCTCTCCTCGCAACAGCTAATGTTGGGAGGAGAATGATGCGCGGTTTACTCGCAGTTGCCGTCGTATTCGCCATGCTGCTCAGCGCAAGCGAAGCAATCGGCGCCCAGCAAAAGAAGCCGAAGCAGTATGGCGGTTCGAACGCGGTCGTCCAGAGCGAGGCACCGGAGCGGACGCTGTCCGGTGGCCGGAGCACAGGGTCCAACCGCGCGACCGGCGCGAGCCGGCCTTTTCGCGCCGAGGACATTGTACCGGACATCTGCAAGGGGTGCTCCTGACCGGAGGCCCACCTGCACAGATGAATGATGCGCGCGGCTTGATAGATGCCGAGCCGCGAGCGATTTTCCTTCGCCAGAAATGGGAGGGAGAAGATGGCCACGATCGATGGAGTGAACGAGACCACACCAGAGGCGGCATGCGCCGCCAACGACAATCACACGCCGGACAGGCGCTTGACCCCATCGCCGTTCCCACGGAATGCGGTAGCCCGCATCTTTCGGCCCGAGCGGTCAGCAATGACCTCGGGAACGGCCCGCAGCAAGGGCTGGCGGCTTACCTTCGAGCGCCGCAGCGCTCCCTCAGCCGCTGATGGGTTGGACCGGCGACGACGACCCGCTCGCGACCGTCGAGCTCAGCTTCCCGACGCTCCGGGCGGCGATCCGTTATGCCGAAAGTCAGCGAGTCCCCTATGTCGTCGAGAACGCAACCGAGCCTGACTCAAATCAGCGACAGTCGGTGCGCCGCGGGATGAAGCATGCCTTCTCCGATGAGACCCTCAAACGCCTCGGATTAGGTTCCCTCCCGAGAGCTATGACGAGGCCGTCGCCGGCGCGGAAGCCCGGCAGGATCGGCGCGGCGAGGAAGCTTGGAGTTCGCCGATGGCGGTAGTGCGCGATGCCGGCCTTTCGATCGATGCGAAGCGCTCGATCCTGATCGATTGGGCATGGGCCGAATATTTGATCGATCAGGCGACCAACGAACGCATGCCGGAGGTGGCCGGCCCTCCCGCCTTCACGAGGTCGAGCTGGCGCTGCTGGCGCTCGAGCGCGGCACCGCGACGGCGGAGAGCGCGGCGCCTATGACCGCACAGGCTGCCTAAGCCGCCGCGAGGTCATCACGGCCGCGGATCCGATGCCGCGCTGACCGGCCTCAACTTTCAAACAAATCCGAAGGGAACAATCCGCAGGCTTCGACATTCTGTGGACGCCGCCGGCATGACGCGCTTGGGCGCCGCTTCCGGGTCCAGGCGGATGCTCGGTAGCTCACCCACTTTGCTCCGAGGAGGAATTGGAAATGAGCACCCTTTCAGCCCTATCGAATCTGCCCGCGATCCGTTCGGAAGGCGGGCTGTCCCGCTACCTGACCACCATTCGCAAGTTTCCGCTGTTGGGCGCCACCGAGGAAGCAATATACGCGCGCCGCTGGCGCGAGCACGGCGATCGCGAAGCGGCCTATCGCCTGGTCACAAGTCACCTCCGGTTGGCCGCCAAGCTGGCGCTGCGGTATCGCGGCTATGGCCTTCCCGTCGCCGACCTGATCTCGGAGGCGAATGTCGGCTTGATGCTGGCGGTGAAGCGCTTCCAGCCGGACAAAGGCGTTCGGCTCGCGACGTATGCGATGTGGTGGATCAAGGCGACAGTCCACGAATACATTCTCAGGTCCTGGTCGCTGGTGAAAATAGGCACCACTGCAGCCCAGAAGAAGCTGTTCTTCAACCTGCGAAAACTCAAGAACCGGATTTCTGCAAGCGAGGACGTCGACCTATCGCCGGAGCAGGCCGAATATATCGCCGGCGAACTGAAAGTAGCTCCGCGTGAGGTCGTCGAGATGAATGGGAGGATCCGGGGTGATACTTCGCTCAACCTGCCCATGACTCGGGAGGACGGGTCCGAAGAAATCCAGGACTGGCTGATTGATCCGGCCCCGGACCCGGAAACGCTGCTATCGGAAACGGAGGATCGCAACCGGGTAAGGAGCGCACTGGACGACGCGCTTGCGCTCCTTAACCCCCGCGAGCGCCATATCGTCGGCGCGCGATTCCTGGCCGAACAGCCGAAGACCATGGAGGAGCTCGCCGCCACTTTCGGCGTGTCACGCGAGCGCGTCCGCCAGATCGAGGTTCGCGCACTACAAAAGATCAGGGGCGCGATCGGGGCTCGCTTGGATGGATTGTCTCCTGGCTTTCCCAGCGGATAGAGGCCCCCGTCTGGCGCAGCGGCTATTCCGGAGAGACAGAAATGAGGATTGCACAGATAGCCCCGCTATTCGAGAGCGTCCCGCCCCGTCTCTATGGGGGAACGGAGCGGGTCGTTTCCTGGCTGACCGAGGAGTTGGTCCGACAAGGCCACCAGGTGACGCTGTTCGCGAGCGAGGATTCCATCACCTCCGCCGAGCTCGTCCCCTGCACGCCTCGCGCGCTGCGCCTCGACCCCGACGTCCGCGACGCTCTTCCCCACCAGATGATCATGCTCGACAAGGTGCGCGAGCGCGCCGACCAGTTCGACATTCTCCATTTCCACACCGACTATCTGCATTTTCCGCTGTTCCGATCTGAACGCGGCCGGACGCTGACCACGCTGCACGGCAGGCAGGATCTTCCGGATCATATGCCATTCTACCGCCGGTTTGCGGACATGCCGCTGGTTTCGATTTCGAACGCGCAGCGGTCGCCGCTTCCAGGCGCGAACTTCGTGGCGACGGTCTATCATGGCCTTCCGCTCGATCTGCACATTCCGAGCTACAATCCGAAAGGCGGCCATCTGGCGTTTCTCGGCCGGATCTCACCGGAGAAACGTCCCGACCGTGCCATCGCGATTGCGCGGGCAGCCGGCCTTCCGCTCAAGATAGCGGCGAAGGTTGACAAAGCCGACGACGCCTACTTCCGCGGCGTCATCGCCCCGATGCTGAACGAACCGGGAATTGAGTTCATCGGCGAGATCAATGAGAACGCTAAAGGCGAATTTCTCGGCGAAGCGGCCGCGCTGCTCTTCCCAATCGACTGGCCGGAGCCATTCGGCCTGGTCATGATTGAAGCCATGGCCTGCGGCACGCCGGTGCTCGCCTTCCGTTGCGGGTCGGTCCCGGAAATCGTCGAGGACGGACTGACCGGACGCATCGTGTCCGACGTCAACGAGGCGGTGCGCGCCGTTCCCGGATTGCTGCATCTCAACCGCAAGGCCGTCCGCGCCCGGTTCGAGGAACGTTTCTCCTCCGCCCGCATGGCGGCGGAGTACGGCCGAATCTACCAGAGGATGCTTCGCAGGCTTCCGACGCCCAGCTCCGGCTATCGGCACTCGCTGCGTGTTCGGCCGCCCTCCATGGACACGGCCCCGGAAGCGTCCACGGCGGCGTAAGCCGCGTAAATTGAAGGGACGGACCTGTGGCACTGCGGAAAATCGGCAAGGAGAGCCGCGCCGTCCCGCCTGAGATCACCCAGGTGACGGCTCCGCGGTGTCGCGGCAACGTCGTCGCGGAAACTTCTGCCGGCGGTGTCGAAAAAATTTGCGTAACTCCTCTTGACCTCAGCTTTGCCGCGCCTAGGTCGATTTTGCCGGAGGGCCGGTTACGGCCCCGGTTCTGATGACATTGCTGAGTTGCAGGGAGGATGTGCATGCATTTCCGTCCATTGCACGATCGCGTTCTGGTGCGACGCATCGATGCCGAGGAGAGGACTGCCGGCGGCATCATCATTCCGGACACCGCGAAGGAAAAGCCGCAGGAGGGCGAGGTGATCGCCGCCGGTCCGGGAGGCCGTAACGAACTGGGCCAATTGATGCCGCTCGACGTGAAGCCTGGCGATCGGGTCCTTTTCGGCAAATGGTCTGGTACGGAGGTCAAGATCGACGGCAAAGAACTTCTCATCATGAAAGAGAGCGACCTGCTGGGTGTGGTCGAGAAGAGCTCCGCAACGAAGAAAGTCGCTTGAAGCGCTGACAGTCATTGAAGGGGAAAGGAGAGAACGTCATGGCTGCCAAGGAGGTAAAATTCTCAACGGAAGCGCGCGACCGCATGCTGCGCGGCGTCGATACGCTGGCAAACGCCGTCAAGGTGACACTCGGGCCGAAAGGGCGCAACGTGGTGCTGGACAAATCCTTTGGCGCGCCGCGCATCACCAAGGACGGTGTCACGGTCGCCAAGGAAATCGAGCTCGAAGACAAGTTTGAGAACATGGGCGCGCAGATGGTTCGCGAGGTGGCGTCCAAAACCAGCGACATCGCCGGCGACGGCACGACGACCGCGACCGTGCTGGCGCAATCGATCGTCAAGGAAGGCGCGAAATCCGTTGCTGCGGGCATGAACCCGATGGACCTCAAGCGCGGCATCGACCTCGCGGTCGAGGCGATCGTCAAGGATCTCCGATCGCACGCCAAGAAGGTCACCGCGAACGACGAGATCGCCCAGGTCGCCACGATCTCGGCGAATGGCGACACCGAGATCGGCCGCTTCCTTGCCGAGGCCATGCAGAAAGTCGGCAATGAAGGCGTCATTACGGTGGAGGAGGCAAAGAGCCTCAATACGGAGTTGGAGGTGGTCGAGGGCATGCAGTTCGACCGCGGCTACATCTCGCCTTATTTCGTCACCAATGCCGAAAAGATGCGGGCCGAGCTCGAAGACCCTTACATCCTGATCCATGAGAAGAAGCTGTCCGCACTGCAATCGATGCTGCCGCTGCTCGAGTCGGCGGTGCAGTCGGGCAAGCCGCTGCTGATCATCGCCGAGGACATCGAAGGCGAGGCGCTGGCGACTCTGGTCGTCAACAAGCTGCGCGGCGGGCTGAAGATCGCAGCCGTCAAGGCGCCGGGCTTCGGCGATCGCCGCAAGGCGATGCTGGAGGACATCGCGATCCTCACCGGTGGCACAATGATCGCCGAAGATCTCGGCATCAAGCTCGAGAACGTCACGCTCAACGTGCTCGGCCGGGCCAAGAAGGTGGTAATCGACAAGGAGAATACCACCATCGTCAACGGCGCCGGCGCCAAGAAGGACATCGAGGCGCGCGTTGCCCAGATCAAGCTGCAGATCGAGGAGACCACATCGGATTACGATCGCGAAAAGCTGCAGGAGCGGCTTGCCAAGCTCGCCGGCGGCGTCGCCGTGATCCGGGTCGGCGGCGCCACGGAAGTCGAGGTCAAGGAGCGTAAGGATCGCGTTGACGATGCGATGCATGCGACGCGCGCCGCGGTGGAAGAAGGCGTCCTGCCGGGCGGCGGGGTGGCGCTATTGCGCGCGCTCAAGGCGCTTGAACGCGTCAAGACCGCCAACGCCGACCAAAAAGCCGGCGTCGACATCGTGCGGCGCGCGATCCAGATGCCGGCCCGGCAGATCGTCGAGAATGCCGGAGAAGACGGCTCGCTGATAGTCGGCAAGCTGATTGAGAAAAGTGACTACAATTGGGGCTTCAACGCGGCGACCGGCGAGTACCAGGATCTGGTGCGGGCCGGCGTGATCGACCCGGCCAAGGTGGTTCGCACGGCCTTGCAGGATGCCGCGTCTATCGCCGCGCTCCTGATCACCACCGAGGCGCTCGTCGCCGAGAAACCGAAGAAGGCGGAAGCCCCGGCCGCGCCGCCGATGGACTTCTAGCTTGGCGGACAAGCCAACAGACCTATCCCTCGAACCAGGAAAGGACAGATCGACAATTAGGAGCTTTCAGATGAGCAGAAATCTTCAGCGAAGGCTGCGTAGGAATGGCGCGGCCGCCGTGCACTGGCTGATGTTCACCCTGAGCTGCACCACGATCGCCTGGATCAGTCTTTTTCGAACGATAGGAGGATGAGATGATCGCCGATCACACCATTATCTCCGCTCGGGCGGAGAAATCCCAGATGGTCCCCGCGCAACGCCTGGTGCGGCGGATACTCGCGGCGTCGATGGCTGCGCTACTCATGCTGCCGTCGCTGCCGGCCTGGGGAATGGATCGTATGCCGGGCAAACCTGCTGCGGCCGACGCCTTCGAAAAGAAGATCGCGCTCCCGCCGATTCCCCATCTCGAGTCGATGCCATGGATGACGTGGAATGCGGGCGTCAACACCTTGAAGGTCGATACGCTGAGGCCGCCGCAGACGCCCATATTGGCTCGCGCCGGTGCCACACGAGTTCACGGCACCGTCGTTCAGCTCTTGAACCCCGAGATCCCGGCGTCGGCGAACATCGCGCGCCCGACATTGCTTGCAGTCTCGGTGCTATGATCACCGGCTGCAGCCGCCTGAAACTCCGCCCGCCGGACCAGGGCCTCGGCGGGCCTTCAGTCCCCGGGGGGACCCACGAGACGTCGGCGCTGCTCTGGGCGGCTCGGAGAGTGCCGACAGCCCGCCAATTGCATCCGCGTAGCAGGGTAACAACAACCTCCTTGGCGCGACTGAACTGGGTACGAACGCCTCGACCAAGCCTGTTCGGGGACGAGCCGACTGCCGCGAATGGATTGTCGTCGTCGGAGTGCCTCATCAGCAGGACTAACGACCAATGCGACTGACCGACGGACTAGGTGTGGTCACCGCAAGCTCAAGGGTAACACGGCTATCGAGCTCGCCGTCAACGCCGTGGAGCTCGCCGGGAATATCGATCAGATGATCCAGTTTCTCGGGCGACGGCGACTTCCGCTCACTGATCGAAGCGGTACAGCGCCGCGGCGTCCGGGTGACTGTTGTCTCGACGATATCGAGCCGGCCGCCGATGATCGCCGACGAATTGCGCGTTTCTCCGATCACGCGGTATCCCAATCAGGCGGACTTGCGCTGCGGCCTGGCTGCCGGCTTTCTTGCCGCCGTTTTTGCCGGCGATCGGCATCAACATTTCCTTCTGTCCGGCTGCCGCCTTGCGCGGCGTCTTCACCGGCTTCTTCGTAGCGTTCGTTTCGGCCGCAGCCCCGCCGACGCTTCGTCGCAATGCCTTCATCAGATCGACCACGTTTTCGCCGCGCGGCCGCTCCTTTGACGTGATCGGCTTGCCGGCACGCTTCTGGTTGATGAGGTCGATCAGGGCTGTTTCGTACTGATCCTCAAATTTCTCCGGCTCGAAACGTCCAGACTTCTGGTTCACGATATGCCTGGCGAGATCGAGCATGTCCCTCGTAACTTTGACGTCCTGGATGTCATCGAAATACTCCTGTTCGGAGCGCACTTCGTAGGGGTAGCGTAACAAGGTACCGACCAGCCCTTTATCCAGCGGCTCAAGCGCAATGATGTGCTCGCGATTGGTCAAGACCACGCGGCCGATCGCGACCTTGTTCATCTCCCGGATGGTCTCGCGGAATCTTGTAGATCGATCACCGCCGACCGGGAGCAACCAGAGGGTGGAGGCACTTCAGGCGCGGCATCGCCGCGCTAATCGTCGGCCGCCAGCCGGAAGGCCTATTATTCCACCGCGCGTCCGTGCACATGCCCCGATGGTCGAATGCCTAATAGCAGACGCCATGGCGGTCGAGTGCATCCAGCCGGCCTAGTGATGCTTCGCCTCTGCGCTATCCCGCCAACCCAACCGCTGAGACGATCAAGACTCCGCGCCCAAATTGCCCAGCGATAAGGAGGACGTGCGGCTGAACCCTTCTCTTAGAAGCATCGCGATGAACCTTCTGTCAGACGGCAACTCTTCAATGCCACCTTGAAGCGCGGCATTCATGCGTCATCATTAGACGTATTGCTTCTGCAGCGATCCTACGAGCCTCTTAACAGCTGGACTGGATTGATCGATCCACTCAATCACGGTGTTGGCAAACAGCTCCGGCTGGGCCAATGCGGCGTGCAACGGCTTGAACGTGGCTATTAGCGAATACTCAGGGAATGATCCGGCGTCCAACTTGCGCAATATGCGAAGCGCCAATTTCCGGGGCTGAATGTCGTAATGGTTTCTGGGCACGATCCATCCTACATTCCGCCGGACACTCACTTCTTGAGGAAGCCCTAGCGTGTGTTCAGTACCTGCCTTGTCGACAAGGAAGGTGGTCACTTTATCGCGGGCCTTGCGCTCCTGTGCGGGTGTAAGATTGACCATCATCCGTATGTGTGCGTGACGTGATCAATGGCTGCTTGCATGAGTTCCTCCCAGCCCGCTCAGGGGAACTTCTGTTCCGGGGAACAAGTTCCCCAGAGCCTTTTCGCCTTTAGTGGCAGCGCCGATCAACCATTTCAGGCGCGAGCACCCGCCCACATGAACTAATCCCCGTCATCAACCGTCATATTAGACGGAGGATGATCAATGAATTCCAGCGAGATCGATCCCCGCGAACTAGAGCGCAAAATCGAGCAAGCCAACCGGCTCGCCAGCAGGATTACCGACCAGACGACCGTACAGCGATTGCTTCAGTTCGTTGGGGATCTGAGAGCTAAGCTGCGGCAGCGTCGAGCCGCGCGCCGAACCCAGGATGAGATCAGGGCCCGCGCCCGCGAGCTTTGGGAGCAGAACGGGTGCCCGGAAGGCCGGGACTTGGAGTTCTGGCTCCGCGCCGAGACCGAAATTAGCGAACGTGACGAGGACTGACCGGCTCAGTCTTTCGGTGGGGAGTTGAAACGTGGCTGAATGTCTCGATCTTCCGATCCAGTTGCCATAACTCGACGTCATGCCCGTCAACGAGTTGCCGTGCCATCCTGATGGCTTCGCTATCACTGCTACATTGCAGATCGACACGACCTTCAACATGGCCGTCATCACCCAAAATGAAGGCGCGATAACCTTGCGTACAAGCTTGCTGCGCGTGCTCGGCTGGATGCCGTTCGTCGAACTGAGGCGGATTAATACGCTCCATAGCTCATCTCCATCCCCTGCCGCTTGGCTAGGCGGGAGCGCTATCGGCGTTCTCATCACCGATAGATGCCCGGGACAACGCGGTGACGGAAACAGTATGCGTGTCGGGCGATCGTAGCACCAGCGGTTTAATTTTATCGGGAGGCAGAACTTTTCAAGAACGCTCAAAACGCTCGAAAATAGATAGTGCCTAAATACCTTCGTAACGTTCTGCTTTTGCAGCAACAAGCTAGGAACGACAGTGCAGCACGCCGATTTAAGTCATTGTCCCCTCGCATGGTGGGACACACTCACAAACTAAAATGGTCCCGCTGCGCAAGCTCGGGATCACTGACGGTTCTGACGTGATTAGAGCTCCCGTCAGGGCCGTATTTTTTTGATCAATCGAGCTTACGGCGCAGCTTTTCGATGATCGCCCGATCGGCAGCATCGGCCTCAAGCATGCGCCTCAGGTGGGACGCCGGCGGCGAAGGCTTCTCTTCAGGCGAACTCATGCGCAATGGAGGCGGACTACCGAACGAAAGGCCTTGATCAAAGTCAATGGAAGAAGGGCTAATCCCTTGTTGGGGTGAAGCCGGGAGGCATTGCCGGAATCTCAGACGGATCCGTCGGATCGGTTCTGTTGCAGGTCGGACAGGGCGCGCCGGCGCCACCGCAATCGCAAGCCTTCTCGCCTAAGAACGGACGATCGGGATGGTTCTCACAAACCCAGCGATTGTTGTCACACCGCACACAGTACTGCATGACTTTCCCCGTCCAAAAGAAAAGGGCCTCAGATCGTCCGCTGAGGCCCCTTCTCGGGCTGAGGTGTCGCATCGGGTGAAGATGCGACGCGGGTCAACCCACTTCCCTGACTGGCGTTCCTAACGTCCAAGCTGCCGCTCAAGGCGCTTCCGGCTGCTGCCAACCTTCTTGACCGCCTTCTTTACCGCGCTCGCCGATCGTCCCGTCTTCTTTGCCTCATAGCGCACCTCATAATTTTGACCGCCCGCCACGCGCGCCCGGTCCTGCTTGCGCCCGCGGCTGGATTTCTTCTTTGCCGTCGCCATCCCGCGATACCTCCTGTTGCGCTAGCAACGCGGCACAATGTTTCCGGTTCCTTTTCTTCCCGAAGGCGCAAGCTCATCGCTGGGAAAAAATTAGAGAGTGATACTGATCGTGCAGCCTGCCAGAGCCTGCGTCTCGGCTCAATGGGGCTGCGCATCTCGCGACTAATTCTAATGGCGCGCGACAAACCGAAACGCTAATTCCAGCATGGGGCGGCCGTTCGAATCTCTAACCTCAACGGACAAGGGATACCCCAATGGGTTGGGATCTTTCGTATGAAAGTCCTTGCAAATTTCTGCCAAGGCTGCGGCGGCCTCTAATTGGGCGTCCGCAATTCCCGGCAACTCTATCCCCTCGTCATCTTTGGTGAAGTCTTCACCGTCGCGGATGTCAAAATAGTAACGCGACATCGGCGCCTCCTAAGCATCAACTTGGAAAAAACGGGCCTCTATATCGCGAACAGGGGTGAACTTTGCACGCCGAACTGCGCGAATGGACTGCGGGGCAGCCTCATTTCAACCGCGGCAACGCGAAAGCGAGCGGCCGATGACCAACCAATTACCGCAATTTCCCGCTGAACGTCCGTCTATTGGGAGGTACCTCAGTGGTCCGAAGTTAGGTCCGATTGGGACGTGGTCGCCCGCAACAGGACTGAGCGATGGTCAGAAGATTTTTTCCGAAGATGTCGTCCGCGAACTGCGCCAGGCACCGCGATCTAAAGACGTGCGAACCGCCGCCTTCGCTCATAAATTTTGTTGAGCGCCGTGCCGCACCTGATCGGCGGCAACTAACGCTTCGCCTAGCGTAAATCTAGATTCGCATTTCTATCCGGAAAGCTATTTTTCCCGCATGCGAGAACCCGTTTACGAGCCCTGCATCCCCACCCAGGGGACAAAGGTGCCGGCCGGCGCCGATTGGATCCACGAAATTAAGCACGACGGCTATCGGCTGATCATTCAATGCGAGGGCAAGCGCGTGCGGCTGTTCACCCGCAACGGCAACGATTGGAGCGACCGCTTTCCGCTGATCACCGAGGCCGCGCGTCGCAACCGCATCGACGGCGAGGCCGTGCTCTTCGGCGTCGACGGCCGATCCGATTTCAATGGCCTGCATAACCGCAAGCACAATGACGAGATACATCTTTACGTTTACGCCTTCGACATCCTCGCCATGCAGGGCGAGGACCTTCGTTCACTGCCGTTACATCTAACATCTACGTATGAACAATCTAGCGCGGTTGCTAGCACGACGCGTTGACGGCATCTTTCTTTCCGATTTCGAGCAAGGCGAGATCGAACCGGACCTCTTCCGCCGGATCGGTTCTGTTGCAGGTTGGACAGGGCGGGCCGGCGCCGCCGCGGTCACAAGCCCTTCTCGACCACACGCGAGTCTTGCATGTCGGCCGGGCATATGGTGCCGTATCCGGCATTTCGGCGATGCGGAGCTATTCATCACCACTGCCGAGGAGCAATCACCAGATCTTGTCGTGAATCGATATGCTGGCGACTTGCCGCCCCCCGGCGCCTAGTTCACTGCGCGTCCGCAGCTGAGCCGTAATAAACAAAATATTGAGCAGATATTCTTTGTTATGTCCGAGCTCGTTCTAACGCGCACACTTCTCTCATCACCGCGCGGCCTTTAGCATCCATCGATGATGAGAACGCGCCATCGCGCTCTCACATTTCTCATGCAATGGACGGCCAACGCATGGTGATCAGCCTTTGCCTTTCCGGCAGAACCAAACTCTCAATGACCTAGCCGAAGAAGCAAAGGCCCTGCGCGAACAAGCCCAGTTGCTCCCCGCCGGCCCGCTGCGCGAGCACGTCTCGCGAAGGGCGCGATAGGTAGAGACAGGCTCCCGGGATCGAGGGGCTGCGTTGCTCAGAATTGTGCCGCGCGCAATAGGAACGGGCAATTCTCCGCCTTGCCTCGAGACTGCGCCCGTTGCGTTCAGGCCCACGCTGAGGCATCGCATCATGGGACATGTACCACCATGAGCCGGCACGTCTGCGCCCTCCTTTTCAAGTTGCCGATCTGTGGACGAACGCAGCCACGCACTGTTTGGCAGGGCACATTCACCCGTCGCAAGCAGTTCGTTCGAAGGAGCGGTGGCAAGGGGACAACACTGACTTGAGGCAACTCGTATTTCGAGCGCTTCTGGTCGTTCAATGCGTCGTCGAAGACGTCCGCAAGCTCTAACCTTGCGATGCCCCAATAGTTCCTTCCTGTGGTACCGCGAGCACACGGGAACAATCCGGCACTTCCAGCATTCGTACGTAAGTCTCTGTGATGCTGTGTCCCCATCATGCCATGAGCGCTCCTGTAAAGCAGGCTTTTCATATCGAGGAAATCTTCCCCTCAATTGATTGCGGCCGCTTTCCAGTTAAACGGATCGTGGGCGAGAACGTCGAAGTTTGGGCCGATATCTATCGCCACGGTCATGATGTCGTTTCCGCCGCCTTGATATGGCGCCGCGAGCCGGACGCCGATTGGCAGCGGACCGTCATGATTCACCATGGCAATGACCGCTGGGTGGGATCCTTCGTGCCTGAGAAGACCGGCCGTTACAGCTACGCGATCGAGGCGTGGACTGACGAATTCGCGACCTGGCGACATGGCTTTGAGCAAAAACGCAACGCCAATGTGGCGACAGAAGTTGACGCTATGGAGGGGGCTTCCCTGCTTACGCGGGCTCTAAGCGGCGGTCAGGAAGTCACAGCAAAGATTGCGCGTGCATCTGAGAGCTTCTTACAGTCGGGCAAGTGCGAGAGCCTGCTCGCCGATGACCTTAAAAAAGCAATGGCCGAAGCGCAAGATCGGACGGATCTCACTCGGTCGAAGCCTCTTACACTCATCGTCGATAGGCCCAAGGCCCGCTGCAGCTCCTGGTACGAAATGGTGCCTCGCAGCCAAAGTCCTCAGCCAGGACAACATGGCACCTGGAACGATTGCATCAATCGTCTTCTCGACATTCAGGCTATGGGCTTCGACGTCATCTATTTGACGCCCATCCACCCGATTGGACGCACGAATCGCAAGGGACGCAACAATTCTCTCAAAGCCGAAGATGGTGACCCGGGCAGCTTTTACGCGATTGGCTCAGATGAGGGCGGACACGATGCCATCCATCCGGAGCTCGGAAGCCTGAAGGAGTTTCGTCGGTTTGTTGCGGCATGCGCGGCCGCCGGCATGGAGGTTGCTCTCGACTTCGCTATCCAATGTTCACCGGATCACCCCTGGCTCAAGCAGCATCCGGAATGGTTCAAACGCCGTCCAGATGGCTCGATGAAATACGCGGAGAACCCTCCAAAGAAATACGAAGACATTGTGAATGTCGATTTCGAGTCGGACGATGTTGAAGGGTTGTACCGGGCCTTGCGCGATGTCGTGCTGTTCTGGGTCTCGCAGGGCGTCAAGATCTTTCGTGTCGACAACCCCCACACCAAACCGTTTCGCTTTTGGGAATGGCTGATCAAGGAAGTGCAAGCGCGCGATCCTGACGTGCTTTTCCTCTCAGAGGCATTCACCAGGCCCAAAGTGATGAAGGGGCTTGCCAAGCTCGGCTTCACGCAGTCCTACAGCTACTTTACGTGGCGAACAGAAAGATGGGAGATCGAGCAATATGTGAACGAGCTCGCGGGCTACCCCGAGCGCGAGTTTTATCGTCCTAATTTTTTTGTTAGCACGCCCGACATCCTGCCGTACCACCTTCAGCGCGGCGAGCCATGGATGTTCAAGACGCGGCTTGCGCTGGCTGCAACATTATCGAGCAACTACGGCATCTATAACGGTTTCGAACTTCTTGAGCATGAGCCGATACCGGGCCGCGAGGAATATCTCAATTCCGAAAAATACGAGCTGAAATACCGCGATCGGGACAAGCCCGGAAATATCAAGCCCTATATCGCCCAGATCAATCGTATCCGGCGCGAAAACCCGGCACTGCAACAGACCTCCGCAATCCGGTTCCTGCCCGTGGAGGACAACTCGGTCATCGCCTACGTCAAACATTCCGCCGATCAGACAAACGTAGTTGTAGCGGTCATCGCATTGACAGGCGGTTTCCGAGAATTCTGGCTTCCGCTCGGTGATGTGCAGGTACGGCTAGGCCATGGCGACTTGAAGCCCGTGACCGCGCTCGAAAACCTGAAATCTGGTCCGACCTCACCCGTCGCCCATGGCGGTATGCGGCTTTGGATCGATCCCGTGCACGATCCTGTGCTGCTTTTCCGGTGCTTGGGATAACGGACATGGGCACTACCGGTGAGCACCTCGCATTCTTGGAAATACCAGAAGCTTCTTCATGGGTGGCGAACAGCGAGGTAACCGAAGCTCTCGAAAGACATTTTCTTCCTGCCTTTCTCGCCAAAGCCAGGTGGTTCCCCGGCAACTCCGAAAGACGAATCAAGCCAAAGATCATTGCAAGCCTTCCTTTCGCCGCGGATTCAACCACCTTCGTCGTTATCGAGACCAACCATCGCGCCCGCTATCTCCTGCCCTTACGGGTCGACTGGTCCGTTGAGGCCGGTCCCGAGCTGGACAAATCCATCGTGGCTCGCTTGCACCAGGGCGAGCGCGAAGGACTGCTGTGCGACGTCGCTGCGGATCCGGCTTTCATCCGGCGGCTCCTTGATCACCTTCGGCGCGAGGCTTCCATTGCCGGCTCGGGTTGGCGGCTGGATTTCAAGCCCACGAGCAAACTCGGGAGCCAGCCACCGAACACTCCATCCCGGGTCCGGGCCATTGCCGGCGAGCAATCCAACAGTACTGCGTTGGTTGACCAGGACTATGTGGTCAAGCTGTATCGCCAAATCGAGCCCGGCCAAAACCCTGAAGTTGAGATGGGACATTTTCTGACCGAGGCGGCGAATTTTCCCCATACGCCTGCGCTGCTCGGCCACCTCGAGGCTGCTCATACTTCCACGAGCTACGCCCTAGGTATCGTCCACGCATTTGTCCCGAACCGCGGTGATGCCTGGACCTGGTCGGCCGAGCGCCTCAACATTTACCTCGATTCAATTGCAGAAGGCTCTGAAGAACGCGACAGCGCGATCACCGCACGGCGGGATTATCTTCAGTGGGTACGGCGTCTGGGATGTCGTGTGGCGGAGATGCATCGCTCCTTGGCGAGCCGCGACGATGTACTCCCGTTCAAGCCTGAGCCGATCGACGAAGGCGATCTCGATTTTTGGGTGGGCGATGTCATGGAGCGCTCGGCTCGCATCTTTGACAGGTTGGAGGGATCGTCGCTGGACATAGACGACCGCCCCCTCATGGAGCGCCTGCTTCAGTTCAAACCCAGACTGCATGATTACGCAGCTGACCTCATCCGTCCTTCGCTGGGCCGCTGCAAGATACGCCATCACGGCGATTTGCATTTGGGCCAGGTCCTTGTAGCCAATGAGGACGCGATCATCATTGACTTCGAGGGCGAGCCCAGCCGACCCTTGGCAGAGCGGAGGCGCAAGGCTCCCGCTGCGCGCGATGTCGCAGGTGTGTTACGCTCACTGGATTACGCCGCCATGGCCTCGAAGCAGCAGAGACAGAAATCAGAAAAGCTCAACCCACCGACGTCGCGAGCGCTGTTCACATGGCGCCAGCAGTCCACAGACGGCTTTCTGAGCTCTTATCAGGAGGCGATGGGCGCTTCGGTTCTGTGGCCCGACCGCACTGAGGATACGAAAGCGATGTTGAATTTCTTTTTGCTCGAAAAGGCGCTCTATGAGGTCGAATACGAGCTTTCCTACCGGCCGGCTTGGATTTCCGTGCCACTGCAAGGCGTCCTGCGCGTTCTCGAAGAAGGAGGCGTGGGCTAGACCGTAAGTGGAAACTCGGCAATGTCCATGATGGCACTCAGACCCTGGCGGAGCCGTCGCGTCATTGTCTCTTCCGTCGCGAGGCCGAGCGCCAGCATTGATCGGCCAGCGGCGTTTAGGCGGTGGCCAAAATGATAAACCGTCACCGTCACATCCGGTGCATGCGTATCAATGAGCCCGACCCAGGCTCGGCCCTGTGGCACTTCGGGCAAGACGAATTCGACTAAATCATGATGCGCGTTATAGATAAGCAGCAGCGTTGCATCCGAACCTTGCCGTTTGACACCGGTTTCCTGCGCTCTTCCGTCGAGCAGCATACCGAAACATCGCGTGGCCGGATTTTCCCAATCCTCCGTTGTCATCTCCCGGCCGCTCGGAGCGAGCCAGCTTACGTCCTTGACGTCCAGATCTTCATTGACGTTGCCGATGACAAATCTTGAACGGTGCAGGATCGGAAAGGCCTGCCGCGTCGCGATCAACTTGCGGACGAATTCCCGCAAGGCTCGGCCTTCGGCCGAAATCCCGAGCCAGTTGAGCCATGTGGTATCATTGTCCTGGGCATAGGCATTGTTGTTACCACGCTGGGTGTGACCAAACTCGTCACCCGCGAGGATCATCGGGGTCCCGTGCGACAGCAGCATCGTCGCGAGAAGATTGCGTTTTTGCCGCTCGCGAAGCTTGGTGATCTCTGGATCAGAGGTCGGCCCTTCTGCGCCGTGATTCCAGGAGTGATTGTCCGAGTGTCCGTCGCGATTGTCTTCGCCGTTGGCCTCGTTGTGTTTATCATTATAGGAAACGACATCGTTTAGGGTGAACCCGTCATGCGCCGTAACGAAGTTGATGGATGACCATGGCCTGCGGCCCCGCTTGTTGAAGAGGTCGCCCGAAGCGGTGATGCGCCGCGCAAATTCGGGCGCCATGCCTTCATCCCCTTTCCAAAAGCGCCGCACCGCATCCCTAAATTTATCATTCCATTCCGCCCATCCAGGGGGAAATTGGCCGACCTGATAGCCGCCCGGTCCTATATCCCAGGGCTCGGCGATCAGCTTGACTGACGAAAGGACCGGATCCTGCCGGCAGGCATCCAGAAAGCCGCCGCCTTCATCGAAGCCGTAGGGCTCCCTCGCGAGAATGGTTGCAAGGTCGAAGCGGAAGCCATCCACGCGCATTTCGGTCGCCCAGTAGCGTAGGCTGTCCGCGACCATCTGGAGCACGCGCGGGTACGACAAGTTTACCGTATTTCCGGTACCGGTATCATTGATGTAGTAGCGCTTTTGATCTGGAAGCAGGCGATAATAGCTCGCATTATCGATGCCTTTGAAGGACAGCGTCGGCCCGAGTTCGTTGCCTTCGGCAGTGTGATTGTAGACAACGTCGAGAATCACCTCGATACCATGGGCATGGAATTGATTGACGGCTTCCTTGAACTCATTCGCAAAAGGCGTCTTGAGGTAGCGCGGCTCTGGCGCGAAAAACGCAAGCGAATTATAGCCCCAATAGTTTCGCAGGCCCTTATCTGCAAGGTAACTATCGTCAACAAAAGCATGGATGGGTAGAAATTCAGCGCTCGTGATCCCAAGCGCTCGAAGATAGGCAGGGATATGGGGATCGCAAAGTCCGGCGAAGGTACCGCGGTCGCCTTCCGGCACAAGCGGATGGCTCTGGGTAAAGCCTTTGACGTGCATCTCATAAAAGGTAGTGCGATCCCAGGACACCTCAGGCTTTGCCGCACGGCCCCAGGTGAAGGCGGGGTCGATCACGCGACATTTTTGCATAAGGCGCGCGCTGTCGCGTGAATCGAAAGACTTATCCTTCTCTGAGTGACCGAGCTCATAACCGAATAACTCCGGCCCCCAACGCAGCGCCCCCACGAGCTGCTTCGCATAAGGATCAATCACCAGCTTGTTCGGATTGAAACGGTGCCCCGCATCGGGCTCGTAAGGGCCGTGGACCCGATAGGCGTAGACCGTACCCGGTCGTGCGGTCGGTAAATAGCCGTGCCAGACTTCGTCGGTGTATTCTGGCAGCTCGATGCGTTCGATCTCCTTCTTTCCGCTGTCATCGAAGAGGCAGAGCTCGACCTTCGTCGCATGAGCCGAAAACAGCGCGAAATTAACACCAAGGCCGTCCCAGGTTGCCCCAAGCGGAAAGGGCTTACCTTCCAGCACCGCGGAATGCCGAAGGCTTGCGGCCGTCAGGGCCAGCCTCTCAACTTTGGGCCTGCTCATGAGAAATCCCGGCCGCATTCGGCGAGGGCAGCTTTTCGCCCAGGCATTAAAAGCATTACGTATGCTTTGGTTCCTGCGAGCCACGACACGCAAACGCTTCCGCCCGTGTTCGAAGCGGCTCTTTCAAAGTCTCGCATTCTAACAATCCAAAGTCTTTTAAGGCCGTTCGATGCTAGGCGCTATTTGATTTAAAGCGATCCGGCCGGCCATCCGCGTTCTATCCCCGAGCAAAGACTTGCGCAGGACTGGACACTGCTAATTGAGTCAACTTCGCGATGCTTCGCTCGACTGGTCTGGATGGAGCTTGGCTTTGTCTTCCTCGTATTTCCTGATGAGGTCAGCGACGGCTTCGCGCGTTAGCTCGTCGTTAGTTGAACTTTCCAAGCTGCGGCAGGCTTCGATCTTATAGTCCAGCTCGCGGCACAAATCGCACATGCGAACCTCCCGTGCCGCGGCGGGGCACATGTGTGTCCGGCCGGGCTTTTATCGGCTCTTCAGTTGACGACCATGGACGTCTGCAGTGATGACCATGATCTGTCCGCGCGGCACGCGCCAGTTCACGCGCTCGCGGGGCAAAAGTGCCCATAGTCAGGAAGAACCCTCTTCATCCGAGCAAGTTCCCGCTTCACTGACCCGCGACTTCTGGGTTTCAGGGCATTTCAGCAGGTCTTGATGCAGTTCTGCACGCAAAAGTGGAACGACGCTCGACTATCCTTATTTGATGGCCACACTGACAATCAAACAAGGATACTTCCCATGAAGGGTACAGCACTCACTTTTCTCACACTCCTTCTTGCAACTTCCGCCTCCGCTGCGGAAAAGCCGAGCCAGTCCTTCCTGAAGAAAGCCATTCAAGGCAACTACGCCGAAGTCGAGATGGGGAAACTGGCGCAACAGAACGGCCAGAGCGAAAATGTGAAGAACTTCGGCCAGATGCTGCAGGCCGACCACACAGCAGCAAATGAGAAGGCCATCGACGTAGCAAAGTCCATGGGCGTGACGCCGCCGGGCGGCCCGAATGCGAAGCAAAAGGCTGATTACGAAAAAATGTCAAAAATGTCCGGGCCAAAGTTCGATCGCGATTTCGCAGCTCATATGGTCGCCGACCATCAGAAGGATATCGCAGAGTATAAGAAAGCGTCAAAAAACGCCGATCCTGCCGGGGAGTATGCGAAGGGGAATATTGCGGTTCTACAGAAGCATCTAGAGACCGCGAAGTCATTGACCTCAAAGAAGACCTCGAGCAGGTAGGACCTGTGCTCTCGCTAGCAGCCGGGTACGAAACTGCCCTCGGAGAAAGAGAGAACCAAAGTTGTCGCCGGCATAGGAACGTTGGTCATTTCCACAAGGAGCGATTTCGAAGGAGCGGCAAGCTAGGGCGAAAGGCATCATCGGTGCGACTGCATTGCCACAGTGCGGCTATTTCAGCGGAAATGTCCGAAAGCGCACTGACGGACAGGTCGCTAGGTGGAACCGTAGGCTGGTCGGGGAACTAGCGGCGCGGCGTCTGCGGGCTCGTCGAGATTTCCTCCAGCCTCGATGAGCCCGCTTGTCGCCCTAAGGGCACCGCATCTATTCGACTGCTTTGTCGTCAGAGGTCTACGGGGATCGCAGCCTGGTCGCCTGAGCGTAGGACACACCCTCGTCACCTCTTTTCAGAGCCAGATGTATATAGCTGGTTCAGCTGACAATGCGCCGCAGCGGTCGTCTCGCAATTTCAGCGCGACCATGGGATGCGCATTCGCTAACTTGGAAGACAATATTCGGTCGCTGTGCATGTCAGCTGCAACATTTGTTATGGATTAGAAACAGCATCAGCCCACACCGGCGATCAGCAGCAAATTTATCCTCACCGCATCGGTCCGCGAACGCGAACAATCCTCTATGCCACGTTACCACTTTGACTTGGTAGATTCGAAGACTGCCGCTGACGAAGGTGGCCATTGTCTCCTGATAATGATACGGCAGAAAGAGTCGCGAAACGGCTGTGGGACGATCGTCCGCAACTTAGAAATCGCAGCTTCGCGATTTTGGTTACGGACGAGGACGGCGAGTGGGTTGCTTGGGTCCCCATCGATCCCCCTCACTAGAAGACGTAATCTGTCACTGGACCAGATAGACTTTGTTCTTATCGATCGCGCTCCGATGTTGGTTTCTTGCTTAGCCGTACCGGCCTGCGTAATCGTGAAGGGTATCTTGGATCTCCTTTGCGGTGCCTTTAATGAAAGATGTTCAGCGCTCTCGACGCATTTGGCGCATTGCAAATGCCTGTTCAGAAGCGCAGCAGCCCCAACATGAAAAGCAGCCCGACCGTGACAACAGCTGAGATCAGCAGCGACCCCAAACAGCCTAGACGGTTCGAGAAAAAGAAGAACATGGTTCGCGGTGCGGCTGCGTTAAACCCAGTTTAGACAGCTATCCAAATCGGGCAATTCCGAAACCGTTCAGGCGACGCCCGTCCGAGCCTTCCTGAGGCTCGTCAGTCGTCGACCAGGGAGCCGATCAACTGGAGTAGCGCTTGGTGTTCGGGACCGTTGGCGCCAGCTCGAAGGAATTTTCCAATTTCGATCAGGGACGCGCGTCCCCCCGAGCTGGCATTCGGCTCGTGTTCTATCTTAGCGACCCCCGATTGCGGATCGCGGACCAGCCGCCAGACGTCACCGTTGGCGCTTTCGTAGAGAACTCTTGTCATGCCCTTTCAACCAGGTGATCTCCGCGGGGTTCCTGGACGGGTGGCCGGAAGAACTAAAATCCCCGACCGACGTTGGATCCGCATGTCGGACGCGTTTCACTATTTCCGGGCCCATGCTATGCGAGCTCTTTGCAACGCTCGGGCGATGCCCGTAGGACGGATGAGGCCACTTCAGGTTGCCACAGCAAGGATCTATCACCTTCTGACGAAGGAAGCCGCGTATGGCCCGAACCTACATCACATGGATGACTTTCGGGTGGCGCAAAAGCTCGAGAAATCGCTCGATTGATGGGCTTGGCAAAATTGTCAAGGGAAGCGGCGCCCGCGAAGAATTGGGTTCACCGCGGGAAGAATGGGGCTGTCCGGCGGCAGACGAGTCGGGTGATGGTTGCCGACAGCCAGACAGTCGCAAGGCTGCTACGGGAATATGCGCAGCGAACTGCTTTGCGCGGCGGCAATCCATATCGTGCAAAGGCCTACTCCCGCGCTGCGGACAGTCTTTCCGCGCTTGCGGTCCCGCTCCATGTGCTCGTCGAGGAGGATCGCCTCACCGAAATCCCCGGAGTGGGAGAAGCTATCGCCGATATCATCAAAAAGCTGCATCGGACGGGAGCGCATCCGAGCCTCGACAAGCTCCGAAAGGAAATTCCAGCCGGCGTTCTTGAGATGCTAACGGTACCGGGCTTGCGGCCCGAGAAGGTGCTTCGGCTTTACAAGGACCTCGGCATCACCTCTCTTGCGGAACTCGAGGCTGCGGCCAAGGGCGACCGCATCAAGAGGGCCAAGGGGCTTGGCGCCTCATTGCAGGCCAAGATCCTGCAGAATCTGGCCATCGCCAAAAGCGGCGACGGCCGGCTGCATCTGCACCGCGCGGCCGCTCTCCTTGAACATGCGAAGGCATCGCTTCAGGAGACGCGGCCCAATCTAAGGCATGTCACCATCGCTGGCGATTTCCGGCGTGGGTGCGAATTGGTGGGCGATCTCGCTCTTGTCGCCGTAGCGCCCGATGCGGAGGACGGGCCTACCGCTCTGGAGTCGGACAGACTCACAGTCCATGTCACGGACCGGAAACACTTCGGCGCGATCCTGCTTCATGCAACAGGATCGAGGGATCACCTTGATCAGCTTCGGGCGCTAGCAGAGGATAAGGGAATGAAGCTTGAGGCGAACGGGCTGAGAATGGGTCGGCGTCTGGTGGCTGCGAAGGAAGAGGAAATCTATGGCGCACTCGGCCTTCCATTCGTCGAGCCGGAGCTTCGCGAAGGGCGCGGCGAAATAGAGCGTGCGCTAAAGGGCAACCTCCCAAAGTTGATCGCCGATCGCGATCTGCGTGGCATCCTGCATTGTCACACGGATGCCTCTGACGGGACTGAGACACTGGAGACAATGGCGACGGCCACGCGCAAGCGCGGCTTCCAGTATTTCGGCGTGGCGGATCACTCGCAGTCAGCGCATTACGCAGGCGGACTCTCGCTTGAGGAGATCGAGGTGCAGCACCGCGAAGCCGACCGGCTCAACAAGAGCTTCGGCAAAGAATTCCGGATCCTCAAGGGCATCGAGTCCGATATCTTAGCCGACGGCTCCCTCGACTACCCTGATGAAATTCTTAGTAGATTCGACTTCGTCGTCGCGAGTGTTCATGGCCGTTTTAAGCTCGACCGGAAAGCACAGACCGCCCGCCTGCTCCGTGCGATCTCGAATCCACACACCACGATCCTGGGTCATATGACCGGACGTCAGCTCATGCGCCGTCCAGGCTACGACATCGATATCGAAAAGGTACTGCGCGCCTGCGCGCGGTACGGCGTGGCTGTAGAGATCAACGCTCATCCCTGGAGACTCGATCTCGACTGGCGCTGGCATCAGGCTGCCCTCGATTTCGGTTGCATGTTGAGCATCAATCCGGATGCCCACTCGATCCGAGAGCTCGATCATATGCACTGGGGCGTCGAGATGGCCCGCAAAGGCGGCGTACCGGCGGATCGCGTATTGAATGCGATGAGCCTGCCACAGCTCATGAGGCATATTAAGCGGCGTCGGTAAACAATCTCTCCTGCGCATCCTGCTACTGATCTGCAAGAGAGATACTTATGCGGGGTCCTCCGCCAACTATGGTCCAACTCATGCAGCGTGCGCACGCCGCTTGCTGGACGACTGTTTGATATCGGCGTGTTCCGACTGCTCTGCCTGCTTGGCTAGTCGCCCGCGGAGTAAGGCGAGCACGGCTGCTTCCTCGGGCTTCATGTTTTCGACAGCACTCCGAAGCTCATTCTCGACCTGTGACTTGATCTCAAGGACCAAATTTCCATCCATGTAAGAGTTAAGTACCTCCGGGTGAATGTAGCATTTCCTGCAGATCGTCGGTGTGTTGCCGAGCCGCGCGGAGACTTTTTCGATTGCATTGC
This sequence comes from Bradyrhizobium sp. CB3481, assembly GCF_029714305.1. Classification (NCBI taxonomy): domain Bacteria; kingdom Pseudomonadati; phylum Pseudomonadota; class Alphaproteobacteria; order Hyphomicrobiales; family Nitrobacteraceae; genus Bradyrhizobium; species Bradyrhizobium sp. CB3481. The sequence continues at coordinate 3,570,836 of NZ_CP121647.1, read as the reverse complement.
GCAGATTGCGCTTGGCCTGCGCGGCGTTGTCGAAGCTCTGAAGTTCGCTCAGGGTCATGGCCGCCAGCACCGTTCCTGCCCAGGTTCGGAAATCCTTTGCCGTGATATCTTTTCCGGTAATTGCCTTGAGATACTCGTTTACGTCTGTCGACGTGACGTCCTGGCAATTACCCTGCTCATCGATATATTGAAGCAGTTCCTGTCCAGGGAGCTCCTGACAGGCCCTGATGATCTTGGCGATGCGCCGGTCTCGTACGCGCGGCGACCATTGTTTGCCTCCCTTGCCCGTGAATCGAAAGCGAACCTCACTTCCCTCGACCGCCACGTGCCGGTTCTTCAACGTCGTCAGGCCATAGCTGTTGTTCTGCCTGGCGTAATCGTCATTGCCTACACGTATCAACGTGGTCTCCAGGAGATGCACGACGGTTGCCAGGACTTTTTCGCGTGGCAAGCCGCGCAATGCCATGTGCTCGCGCACGGTGTGCCTAATGGAAGGAAGTGCGTCCGCAAATGCGACCACACGTTCATACTTTGTGCTTTCGCGCACTTCGCGGAAGCGGGCATGGTAGCGATACTGCTTACGTCCTTTTGCGTCTCGGCCGGTTGCCTGGATGTGGCCATCTGCAGAAGGGCATATCCACACGTCGGTCCATGCTGGCGGGATCGCGAGTGCCTTGATCCGCTTCAGCGCGTCAGGTCCGGTCAGCTTCGAGCCGTCGGGTCGTACGTAGCTGAATCCGGTCCCCGCCTTCTTGCGTCGAATTCCGGGCTGATCGTCGGACACGTATCTTAGGCCAACAGATTCGGCCGCATCACGCGGATCGACGATCGTCTGCGCGGCATCGGGTGAATCGACTAGCAATACGCCACCTCCTGTGGATGAACTTTCCTGAGCAGGGGCGGTTCCTAATAGAGGCCTAAAGTGCCGGGCTGCCGTACCTAGTATCAGACAAGCCGCAGGTGAGCTCTGGTCCAAACGATCGGCTGGAGAGGTATCATCGCGTTGGGTCAACCGGTCCTGCGCTGTCGCGTGCCGCGGCCTGCAGTGGTCCGCTTTCGGGAGCCGCCACGGGTAGCAGGCTTTGGCGAGCGCTCCGCTGCAAGGCTTCGGCGGAGCGCATCCATGAGGTTGACGACGTTCTCGCGTGAGGGCTTGACCGGAGGGATCTTCGCAGGGCGTTTCGCCTGCTTCTTACGCAGGATGCGCACGAGCGCGCTGCGATAGTGATCCTCCAGCATACTGGGATCGAAATCGGCTGACTTGGTCCGGATGATGTGCTGCGCGAGCTTCATCATTTCGGGCGGAAGCTTCATCTCGGGAATCTCGCTAAAATATTCCGAATCGTTTCGGACCTCGTGTGCGAAGCGCAGCGTTACGCCGCGAAGGCCTCGGCCCATCGGCTCGAGCAGAAACGGCCGCTCGCGTGAGGACAGCACTATGCGAGCCAAGCCGCTAACCGCCTCCCGGCTCATCGCATCTCGGATCACCGCAAAAGATTCCTGACTGATCTCCTCGCGAGGCAGGATGTAGTACGGCTTCTCGAAATACCGCACATCGATCTGCCCGGCCGGAAGGAAGCGCTCTATTTCGATCGTGCGCGTATTCTGCGGCCGCGGGAAAGTGATGGTTTCCTCCTGCTCCTCCTCTTCATCATCGTCAGCGGCGCCCGCTTTGGCAGCATCGTCGTGCAGGCTGACGGGGACGGTTGGCGGGCTTTCACAGTGAGCCGGCGTGACAAGCTCCACCTCACCAGGGGCCCGCCGCTGATGTCGCGCCTGCGCAAGCTCTCGGTCTTCGACTAGCAGAAAGTCGTTTTCGCCGACCTCATAGCCGCGCGCCTTGTCGGCTGTCTCTACCGCTTCTCCCGTAACGGAATCGAAGAGTTTCTGTTTGAGGCGATGGCCCGTGCGCCGGTTAATCTGCCGAAAGGAGATCCGCTCCGCCGCCGAGATTGCGGGGTAGAGCGCGATAGGACACGACACGAAGGACAGTTTCAGATAGCCCTTCCAATAGGGTCGGGATGCCGGCACCGGGAAACTCCAACGCAACAGGTTACAAGGGCCAAGCCGAGTTATGGCCGGGGAGTCAACGGAAGTAAGGAGCGGAAGTTTCAGGGGCGGCCTGCGTTCACGCAGGAATGCTCCGAATGGCCCTTCCCCGAATAAGCTTTCTCCGATCTGGTCGAGCATGCGCTGCAGTAAGGCTTCTGCTGCCGAAATCGGCATCCGGCCTTTTCCACGCCCGTTCACAGTGTCCTCCTGGCAGAGGGGCGGCTTACCCTCGCGCCCGCCGCAACGCAGCTTGCAGTCGCGCCATTTCCTTCTGCCAACGCGCCTCTTCGGTCTGCGATTCCTCCTCGAGAGCCTCGAGTTCCGCCCGAATGCCTGCTACTCTCTCGTCATGCTTTCGACGGGCTGTGTCCAAGGCGCCTTGCGCCTTGTCGATGGCATGCTGCCGCCGCTCGCGCTCCTTCTCCAGGGCCGCTTCTTCCTTCGCTTGCTCGCGCGCGCGGCGATCCTGCTCCTTCTCGAAAGCGCGTGCGGCCTTCCGATCAGCCGCGTCGTCGTTGCCTCGCCTCGAAGGCTTGTGTGCCTGACGGCCCTGGGACTTGCGGTCTGACCTCTTCGAACCGCGGTCGCCGGTGAGATCAGTAGGCAATTCGGCGTGCTCCATGAAGGGTCCGCTGGATCCGACGGGCCGTTTCAAAACGACGCCCGGCGCCGCCATCGTCGCTGCGATTACGTCGGGATCCTCACTTTGTTTCGCCGCGCCCTGGTGAAAGAGATTGCTGTCCGCGCCCCAGGCTTCCAAAGCCGCCTTCATCGAAGGCGCCGCTATCGCCAGGTCGAAAAAGCCCAATGATGTCTCGTAGGTCTTCAGCTTGCTCTGAGATCTCCGGCGGCTTGGGAAAAGGGCGGACCCGCTTCAAGCTTGGAGGGCACCTTCCACGAGTCCGCACCGCCGACGCCGCTGCATTGCAACGAAAGCTACCAGCTGAACTATCGGTGTCTGCACGTCGGCTGACAATCGGCCAATATCCTCAGCACTGTGACCTGATGGCATCAGGCTTCATGCGTCGTTTTGGCATTTTGCCGCGGCTCGACCGGCCTTATTGGTATCGCTTAACCGCTCACCGCCGCGACCATCCGCGCGCGGGAACACCGCCTCACCAATTTGCATTGTTCATCCGTGCATTTTGTTTTTGAGGCCTGTCATGCGTACGCTTCATTTTGGAATACTCGCGATTACTGCAGTCGCTTCTTGGATGGTGCTACAGGTAACTCCTACTGCAGCGCAGTCCTTCGACGATAGATGGTCCATCATTCCTAAGGCCCACGCGGAGCCAGCTCCCGAGCCGCCCACCGAGAGCAAGCAAGATCTGCAAGAGCAACCTTCGGCAAAAGGAGAGCGGACTTACCGTCCGTCGCGTCGTTCGACATCTCGATCTTTCAACCGCTCGTTTTCCGGAAAAGCGTCCTACTATTCATACTTAAAGAGGAAAACGGCGAGCGGCTCCTCGTTCGATCGAGACGCGCTGACCGCTGCGCACCGCAGCTTGCCATTCGGCGCGAGGGTTCGTGTCACCGCTACGACGAACAACAAATCCGTAGTCGTCCGTATTAACGACCGAGGACCTTGGGTTCGAGGCCGCGTCCTCGATCTTTCGCGCGCTGCTGCTCGCAGCTTGGGAATCACAGACCGTGGCGTGGCCCAAGTTCGCGCGGAGGTGCTCTAGCACCCGGCAAACAAGCACCGGCGCGATCGAGCAACAGTGCAATGGCGGGAATGGCGGGTCAGCTCACCCGCAGTCTGCACTCGGCAAATGTCGGGTTGCCGGTAGATCGAGCGGCCTGACTGGCGTCCACCTATGAGGGCTCGCAGACCGCCTCGTCGCTGACGCCTCCTGTGTCACCAGCAACTCATATAGCTTGGTGCGCTGTGCAGTGCCGTAAAGCGCGAAATCGATCAAGTGATCGGCCAAGTCCGGCGGTTGGCCAATTGGCGCGCCGATGGCGGAGCCGGCCGCGCTCACGCTAATTGAAAGTGCACCTTCGTGGCATGCTGACTCGAGATTGAGGAGCAGCGACTGACTTGGAAACCGTCCGGCTTGGCTTATTACGTCTGGATCGCTGCTTCACTATCCGGGATTGCCAGCCTATTTGAGGGATGATCCGCCACGCGCGGTGAGGACCCGTTCACATACCCATTTACGTACGAACTAGATTGTAACTGCGCACGTACTTCAATTCGGTTGTGGAGGGCTCAAGTTATGACGAAGCAATTTCCGAGGCGCACCATGAAGTCCCAACTCGAGGCGCTCAGAGCTGAGGCTCTTGGAGCGTTCAGCTCTTCCCGATGGCTGAACCAGTATCGCGGCATCGCCGCCGGTCGTCGGCCACACCAAAGGTTAGCCGATCGCACTTCAGTTCGGATGCCCGAGTCTAAGGTGTGCGGCGTCCCTATCTAACTCATAAGCTCACCAATCGCCGTGAAAGTGGTGCCGATGATGCCATCCGTGCCGCCAGCCCGGCCCCGCGTAAGCATACACGGGAGGTGCCACATACACCCGCGGCGCCGAATAGACGGGGTATTCGTCAACCACCACTCGCGGTGCCACAGCCACGGGCCGGCGAATGATGATGGTTTCGGAAGCGACCGGAGCTGGCTCCGCCACTACCACAGGATGTGCGGTTCGATACTCGTACGTATGAGTGTACCGCTCATAACTCGGCACATTAACATAGGGAGCTACCGGCAGATCGGACGCCCCTGCAGGTGAAGCAAGAGCTAGTGCGCTCGCTGCACCCAAAATGGCTTTGCGGATGTGCATTGTTGCCTCTTTTTCCTTGTTGTTGCCCCTTACCCACAACGCTGAAGCCCCTCTGTTAGGTTCATGAACGCGTTGATGCTGCGCGGCGAATTGATGCAGCAGCTTCCGCGCCCCCGGGTTCACCAGGGGTGGACGCCGCGTCACCTATAGATCGCTCTTGTCGGGCTACTCTTGCAGTGAAACCATCCCCCCTCCTCGCAGGTTGAGATCTGCTCGGAGATTTGGCGTGAAGCGAATTTTACAGCCCGTCAGCTATATCCTGGCCGCCCTGTATTTTCTGGCGGACGCGATCTTCATGACAATCGCCAAGCCAATTGCGCACTGGCTTTCGAGACGGGTGGTGCTGAGGCGAGTGTGTGCCTGGGTCAGATCCTTGCGACCGTATCCCTCGCTCGCGTTGTTTGCGGTTCCCGTAGTCATTTTGGAACCGGTAAAACCCGTCGCGGCTTATCTGGCTGCTACGGGGCAAATGATGAGCAGCATCGCAACGCTTGTCATCGGCGAACTTCTAAAGCTCGTGCTGGTCGAGCGCCTGTTCAGGCTTACTCGAGACAAGCTCATGATAATTCCAGCCTTCCGCTGGGCTTACACAAATTTCGAAAAAGCGAAGGGCTGGCTTAAGGCCACTGCGGCTTGGCAAACTATGCGGGCGGTAAGCATGAACGTTCGCCAGTTTGTAGCCGAGATGAAGGAGTCTGCTCAGATGGCATATCGGCAGTATTGAGGAATGACACGTAGGACATGATCGGATCTCCCAGGTCAGCCCACCGCAACACCCGCGCGGCGGGCGCGTGCTGGACCAACACCACTTCGTCGGCAACTGGTCACGGCTCGGTGAAGCTGTTTCGTCTGCGGCGTGGGACGAAATCTTGGGCAGGCCCTACGAAATACAACAATTGAACTCGACATCATTTCTGGGAGCCCACGCCATAGTCCGGAAACCCCACCGGCTCATGATCGCATGATCACTAGCTCAAGGGGTTGCCGTCATGTTCAAGCTATTCTTCTCAACGGGCATAATGGGCATCGGGATTGCGGTTGCAGCATCGATTGCGTGGTCGCATACCATTACGCCATTGCAAGCGACAACCGCATCGATGTCGATCAATCCGACCGAAGTGATGGCGACTTACAAGGCTCCGCTCGTGGTTGAGCAGTGGGACGCTATCTGACGCTTTTCTAGTTCCTCGCAAGACTTGGCCCCGGCTCTCCGCAGATCGGAAGAAACCGCAACCGCTCGTCGACGACAGCCATGGGATCATTCGGCGTGCCCATCTTGGCGGTGCCGACAGGATGGAAGATCGTGGTGCCTATATCGCCGGCGGCCTTTGCCAGCGAGGCGTCTAGCAAGTCCAACAGAAGCTGCTTGCGCTCGATCTGCGGCAGCTTGCGAAGGTCGCCATCCCGCCAGAGGAGATCGAAAGCATAGACCTTGCCTAGCTGCGGCCAACTCCGCTTGAAGCTCAGAGAAAGTTGGTCCGGCCTTCATGGGTGCCCATCGGCGAAGGTAAGAAGACCGACTTCTACGAAGGTGTTCCGCTTGGATTCTACCCAATCGTAAACAACCTGGACGTTCGCCGTTCGAAGAAGACGGACGCGCTCTTGTCAGATATGTTTTTCCGCGTCGAGGACGGCTCTGCTACGGTGGAGCTTTGCGTGATCAAAAGCGCTGCGGGATCGGGAAAATACGTCTTTCTTCGAAGGCTTGCATGGGAGGCAGCCACGCAATTTGACTGCCTTTGCCTTTATCATCGTCGAACCGGCGCACTCCGTTATAGCGCACTTAGCGACATCCGAACTCTTACTTCTTCACGGATATTTCTTTTCGTTGATCGCGCTGCCTATCACGTCGATGAGATCGAGGAGGTGTTACAAAGCGCTCGCGCAGATAAACTACCACTCACAGTCATTATTGCGGAACGACACAACGAATGGAATGCCCGCTGCGATAAACTTGAACGCTACGTCAATTTTGAGGAAGAGCTTACGCGGCTAAATCGGAGTGAAGTAACCGAATTAGTGGCAAAGCTAAGATCGTCAAATGCGCTGGGCATAATGTCGGATAAAACCGACGAAGAGTGCAGGGACATCATAGAGCAGAAACTGGATCGCCAGATACTTGTAGCCCTGCATGAAGCTACAAAGGGGAAGTCGTTCGAAGACATTGTGATCGACGAATATAACCGGATAATACCGATAGAGGCGCAACTTCTTTACCTCGATATATGCACTTTTCAGAGATTGGGCGCCGATCTACGAGCCGGTCTTATCTCACGAATCGGCGGGGTATCTTTTGACGAATTTAACGCACGGCTGATTAGGCCCCTTGAAAAACGTTGTCTTCGTAAGCACTGACAAATATGGCGGTGATCACCTCTATCGAGCGAGGCACCAAAGGATTGCAGAGATTGTGTTCGATAAAGTGCTTACGACTCAAAAGCAGAAATATGATGCACTGCTTCGTCTACTAAAGGGAATCAACCGCGACTACCTTGCAGATAATGAAGCGTTCGAAACCCTCATGCATGACGCAACTCTGCGCAGTATCTTCTCTAACGGAGACCTAGCGCGTGAGCTGTTAGATGCGGGATTGGAGATCACCGGTGGCGACTCTTTCATTCTGCATCAGAGGGCTGTGTTTGAGACCCAACATTCGGACGGAGATTTAAATGTTGCATTGGATTTCATAAACCGGTCGCTCGCTGCGGATGATGAGCCCGGCACTTGGACAAAGGGCAAACTCAATACCAAAGCCAATATCTTGCGTCACATGGCGAATAGAGCGAATAACGAGGTCAAGAAGTCCCATCTTCGCTCAGATGCCAATGCGGTTCTCAATCAGATAAGATCGAAAGGAGCGCGGGATTACACGTTAGGACTCAACATTCAGATTGACGAGCTTGTAGACTTATTGAAGAGCGCTTCGCAAGGAAGCCTCACCGATCGCGCGATTGCAAACAAGATTCAAGACATTGAGAAGGCTTTGATGATTGCGCGCTCACGGTCGGAGGCCGATCCGTTCGTCCTTCAAGCAGAAGCTCGCTTTCGGACTGAAGTTAATCAAGACGCAAGAGCCTTGCTGGCAATTAAGCGCGCATATGAACTGAACAACACAGTCACTCCGATTGCGCTGCGTCTCGCTCGCATTCTCTCTGATGGAGGACAATTGCAAGAAGCCGTCGATACCCTGAGTGAGACGCTGTCGCGCGCTCCATCGAAAGAACTTAGGTTTGAACTTGGAAAACTGTTGGCCGAGCATCCAGAGCTGAAATCTGGAGCGGACGCCACATCTCTTCTTGAGTCGGCTTTCGATAACGAAGACAACCAGTTGATGCCCCGACTGTACTTACTTCGAGAGTATTGGCGATCCAGACGATTTGAAAAATACAAGAATCTGCAAAACGATTTGAAAGCTCTAGACCTGCCAAGACGCTTGCGGATTAGTCCGATGCTTATCATCACCAAGGACGGTCAGCCTGCGATCTTCTCCGGCAAAATATCGGCAAAGTCGGCCGATTACGCGTTCGTTCAACCGGGGAAGCCCCAATGTATTCTTGCATCGAAATGCAATGACTTTGGGCAACTTCGATGATCTCGTGACCGGAAGCAAGCTTCAATTCTCTGTTGGTTTTGCTGCCGGAGGAGCGATAGCCCTGCTTTGACGATCGCCAGATGGACGAGGCCGGGTACGCTCATTTTGCGGATGTGTGAATTTTACCACCCGCCGGTCTTGGCCCTCAAAGTTGCAAAGATTGCATACCCCCCGCGGATGCCCACTCTTGGCCTCGAGGCCGTTCCGCTGCAAGTATGATTGCGTCGATCACATTTTGTGCGCTATGGTTGACGCTTTTGGGGAGGGCGTTTGCATGGCTGACGTTCACGATATTGCCGACGATAGGCAAAAGGAATTGGATGATCTTGCGCTAGCGATAAGGGACGAAACGTTTTACCGGCATCTTGTTCGTTTAAAGAAATTGCAAGAATTTCTATATGCCGAAGCAGTTCCGATCGATACGTCGAACATCGACGCGTTGACTATGGGAGATTTGAGCGGGCTTCATCCCGATCCTAGAGGCAGAATGCCAACTGCGGAGGAATGGGCCAAGGTAGAAGCCCGGACGCAAGCGATCTTCCGTATCTTCACCCCTGCAATGAGAAGAAAGTTTCTAATGGGGGAAACGCCGTGGGTCGCAGCGTGGTTGCCTGTCTATTTCTTGGGATTTGCAGTATTATCCCTTGTGCTCGCCATGGTAATTATGAATGCGGTGGATTGGCCCGAATACTTTTTGTTCATTGATTACTTAATCTGGTTGGTTAGCTTGGGAGCAATTGGCGCATCAGCTTTCATAGGCATGAACGCGCTATCCCTTCAAGATGACATTACGTTCGATCTAACCAATATTCGACTGATGTCCTTGCGTATCTCACTCGGCGCACTCTTCGGAGTGGTTCTAAGCCTTCCATTTGGTTTCCCGGAATTCGTAAAGTTTTGCAAGCTCGCTTGGAGACCATCAGTTTTTTATGATCCGAAGCTTGGGGCGATTGACATTGCTCAAGAGGCAGTTTTCCTTCTGTTGCCTTTTATTTTTGGCTTTAGCACGTCTCTCGTGATTTTGGTGCTAACTCAACTTGCGGAGGCAGTTCAGACATTCCTAGGCCGGAAGCCGAAGGCCGAGTCGTCGGGGGTACGATAACATGAAAGCAAAACTTCTCCCCCCGGGAAAAGTCGCAATATTATCGCTGCTTTTGATTTGCTCAAAGGCTCTAGCCCAAGGTCTTCCGAGCCCTGACGACTTTGGCCGGGACCTGAGAGCTTGCAACATGACGCAGAACATCAACCTTGATTCGAAGATTATCGACTCGCTGGGAGCCCTATACGCGGACGAAGCCTCGCGCCAAGTCTTGCGCAGCGCTACGGACTATCTTCTTTTGATTCCAGAAGACAAACGTATTGACGGTTATCGCCTGTATGCGCAATGCATTACAAGAATCGCGCCCCAGTTGGCTAGTACGACACCAACCCCTCAAGCAATCACGCGACCATATCGAATTTGCACGGGCGAGTACGAGCGTGCTTGCCAACCCCATGACGTTTACTTGTATTGCTATGTTCCTCCAGAAAGCTGGGCCAGGGAGCGATGCGCATCCTACTCCGTGAGGCAATTGACTACCTACGGCGGAAATAAATGCGGCTATAGCATGTATGAAGTGCTTTGTACGGGATCAAAGTAAACGAGTGAGGATTTGACCCAAGTCGCAACCGAATAATGGCTGGCATGCGAACTTGAACCCGCAGGAGGCGACACGTCGCGCGGGCAATGCACGACAAGGAGACCGTCCGAAGTTGCGGCTATTGGTGAGGCGCCCTAGCCCGCTATTTCCTCACACCGCGCACGGGCATACCGCCACGCTGAGAAGGTCACTGGTGCGGCTGTGGGATCAGTGGCCACAAGAAGGGGTCTTCGCCAAAACCAGTGTAGAGGCCGTACAGGGCCGTAGCGGACATGCCTGGCTCGAATGCACCCGCTAGGAAGTCATCTACGATGGACTGGCAGGCCGCGATAGCTTCGGGGGCCGTTTCGAACAGCCCGTGCGTGACCCGTTCGCTTTCGTCTTGGTAGTGGAAGTTGTCGTCTATGAAGACTCGGAAGGTCACCCTTAAAATATAGGGGCCTTCCCCGCTTCTGCCAAGCGCGGCCAGTCTTTTCCCGGGAATTTTCGGCGTCCGGTCTTCGGAAAGCAACTAAGCCGATGTGAGTGACCTCAAATTCTTATTGCACGTCCTACGCGGTGACTTAGCATGCGTTGATTGCATAGGTTCCAAACAGCAACCGTTGGAGCAGTTACCATGCACTTAATTGTCGGAAGGAGGATGTTCTTGTTTGGGCTGGCGGCTTTGGCTATTCCCACTACTCGCGAGGTATCCAAGGCTGCAGGACTATCCATACCTGCGATTGCCGCTGCCGCAGAATTCCTGAGCAAAGCCGCTGAATCAATTGCCAAGCTAGGCGACAGCGTCGCTCACATTTCGCAGCTAGGTACACAAGGATATGACGCCGTCGCGGCGAGAAGGACTCATGCGGAACTGATTGAGCTTAGGAAGAAGTTATTGACGCTGGTGCATGCGAGTAATTTCAGCTTCTCCAACCGAATCCAAGAATACTTGAAGAACCCGTCGGATCGCGGTTGGGACGCCGTTATCACTCAGATCGCAGAGGTCGGCACCCAAGTGAATACTCTCTTAGAGAGCCTTGGAAGCACCCGGAGTGATTTTGTGCTGGAAGAGGCTTATAGCACCTTGCAACAAGCTCTTTCCGGCAGAGCCTCCATTTTGGTTCAACTGCGTAGCATTAGTCGGCCGACCAGCCCGGAGGAATTGGCAGCGTTGGAACAAATGGCCAAAGAATATTCTAGGCTCAGTCGGGAAACGCTCGCTGCCACAAACAAACTAGCGGATTACATTAAGTCACTGAAATAGGCATCTGGATCGCAAGCCGGCGCTCAATACTTGGCCATTCGTAGCACCATCATTTGCCGCGCGCCACACAGCAAATCGGATGTTTGTCCCTGCCGCTCTGATCGGGCGATCTTGAAACGGGAAGCGTGGCCGCATTAACCCGAGAAACGCGACCACGCCGCGCAAGCGCAATCGGGATGAGAGTGCGCGCGCTGAGACTCTGCCGTCCGAAAGTACGTGAGCTCCGGGCGGAAAACGTCATCAGCGCAACTAGCGCCGGTGACTTCCTTCTTCCTCTGGGATTTGTCGTTCGTAACTTCGCACGAAAACCGGACGGCGCCATAGACGTTAGCTATCGCATCATAGGATTGGGAGCCGACGGCCACCAGGTTTGGTCAACGTCGAGAACCCTCACTCACGCGGAGGATTGGAAGGATTTCGGTGCGGCAAAAAGCCCTGGTTTCGAAAAAGCATTGGTAGCGATGGGAAATCCTGAGAGTCCAGGAGAGAAAACGCTGCCAATGATCCCTTATGTGCAGTGCGCCAAGCCGGCCGAGCTGCGGGATTGGTTCGGAAGGCTTGAAATCGAGGTGGTTGATGGCTTTAACAAAGATCGGGCTCGGGCAAGCTATTTTGTGCAATTTCAGCGAGATAAGCTTGGCTTGGGTGAGTCACGTGCCTGCAAGTGAACCTTGCGCGCTGGCTCGCGACTACCTAGCTTGAGTGCGCCGGCCTGCCGCTGGAGGTTAATATGTGCAACAAGTAGCGCATCGGCTCGACGCGAAAGTTACCTCTTCAGATCTCGGGGAGAGGTTTTTCGTGCCGCAGGCAGGGCCACAGCCACAAGCTCACTCAGCACGAGGCTCTCAAGCTAACATCGTTTGTTGAATTGCCGCCGGTTGAGCAACCGGCCTTCCTCCAGACCGCGAAAGCACCGGTCAAGTTACTGACCTGATCGCAACAACACCGAGCGCCTAAGCGGATGCACCTCGAAGGCGCGCACTTGAACGGGCGATGTCCGCTCTTCCGATAGTTCAAGCTGAAGCTCACTCAGGTAGATTCCCGCATTCAACACTCGTTCGAAAGGATATGGAGCAATCGGTGCGCCCGTTTCACAGACTAAACCAGCCCGATCGTCCTTGAGAGCGAGTCGCGCCCGCTTGTGGTCCTTCGCCGGACTTACGCGGATGGTGAACTTCACTCGCGGAGCGCGTTTGAATTCTCGGAAAATAAAATCCGAACGGGCGCCCAATGGCACCATGTCCTGGTCCTTACTAAACGGCGTTGGGTCATTCTTAATAAGCTCCGCGATTGCGTTTGCCATTCCGGTGGCGCTGACCGTCCATGCCGCTCTGTCACTAATGAATCCACCGCTCCTTTCGGCGCCAACACCGTTTACCGCGTTGATAAATGCGCGGACAAAGACCGTTTTATCCCCACGGTTCGCATAGCTCGAATATCCGGGACTCGTAGCATAAAAAATCGCGCAACTCCGGCTGTCCACCTCTGTCTTATGGATCGCCCAGATGTCGCGGACTCTCTCGACGTCCCTCTCTAGAGCGGCGGGTGGTGTGTTGCGGCAAGCGTCGAACAAGAACAGCTGCCGGCGCCCCATCTCCGGATAATGGTCTGATGGAGCCATTCCGCGAAGCAGGCGTTGGGAATCCACACCATGGTTGAGGGGCGCACCCTTCCCATCACCGAAGTCCTTGAGAAGCAAGATCTGGTCGTTGACGTACCTTTGCAGTCCATGCCCACCGAAATAAAATAAGCCAACATTCTCCCTATGGGTGGCAACATCCTGACGCCAAGCCTTGGCCTCAATGGCGAAGTTGTCCCAAGTAGCAGGCGCTGCACGGCGAGCGAGGCGCATTTCAAGGAGGCGTTCATCGTTAGACGGTGCGAGAAGCAGCCTTACAGTTGCAATAGGAACAGTTAGGCTTGGCGCCCATAGCAGCAATGCGCGCGCTAAACGGTAGGCGCTCAGCGCTGGTGACGCCAGCTGCCTTAAACCATAGTGCGGCTCGGAATGGTCCGCTTGGTTCTCGCGCGTAGCTATTGGCAGATAGGGATAATCGCTAACGCCCGTAATGAATGCGTGCAGGCCTGGCTCGCCGCGCAACGCGGCACGGTTGTCAATTACTAGGCCCACTGTGCTGTCGTTCATATCGGGAAGATGATTTCAGGCGGTTGAACGAAAACAAATTGGCTCGAGCGAAACTTCTCTCTGCCGGCGATTCGCACTCGGAAGCGGTACATTCCGGCCGGCAGATCGATGGTGAACTTGGGCGACGTTGAACCATCGTAATACTGCGGTATCGGGACGTGGTCATCGTCGCCTTCTAGACTGACGATTTCGAGATGAAACTCTTTTGGTGCATCTTCGCTGCGAACCGATACCGGAACGATTGGAGCTGTAGGGCACTCGTGAAGGACCGCGCTGCCGATACTTCCGTTGGTCACGAAACTGACAGGAAGGCCGGTTCCCTCCTGATCCGCTTTTGCCTTTGCCTGCAGCCCCGATGTCAGCGACGCGCTTGTAACAACCCACGAATTAGGCGCGTAGCCAGCCTGGCCGCGAGAGAGTTCCGCGCCTTGGCCGTTCAAACAGCTAAGAAGTGCCCGAACAAAAAGAGTTAGCTCATCAGCTTTCGCGTAGGCAAAGCCCCCAGGAGCTGACGCAAAGAAGAGCGACGCCTCGCGATCGTCGCGCACCGACGTAAACCCTACCGGAAAGATATGGGTAGCATTGCGCTCCAAGTGATCGGGAATGGGCCATTCCCCCGAGCCCGCATCTATGAAGTAGAACTGCTTCCGCGCTATCTCCGGGCTTCTCTCATTGGGGGCCAAACCGGCATATATATTGTCCAGGCTGACACTACCTTGAAAAGGTGCGACCTCGAATTTCCCGAAATCTTCAAGGGTCAAGACTCTTCGGTCGAATCCGACGCCGATGCCGTGCCCGCTGAAAAGAAAAATCCCGATATTGTCTTTGTTACTTCTGAGCGATGATGCCCAAGACGCACAATCATCCAGGAAGTTAGCCATTGTCGCCGGTTTCATTCCCGGAACACTCCTCCCTTCCAAGCGAGAATGTTCATTTGGCGACAGGAGGAGCCGCACCGAGCTCAAGGGCGCTGTTCGGTTCCTGTAGTTGTTGATCACCCAATCGTAAAAGGCGAGCGCTGACCGACAACAAAATGTGAGAGGCTCGTATTCGGCACGGACGTTCCGTATCCAAGGGTACGCATCCACCCCGGCTATGAAAACGTGGGTAGCCGGATCGTCGTTGCCAGAGCGTTGGTAGACTAGCCCCATCGCCACTAAGCTCGCTTCATTCCTTCAATCCTCTCGCTCCACTTCTCGCACATCGTTTTGTGGGCGGGATCGAAGAAAATGCGGATGGTAAGGGTGCCCAACACCGCCGCCACAGCTGGAGCAAAACCTACCTGTGACACGAGAAGAGCCGCAATGGTCGCGGCGACTGCCTCTCGACCGAGTCCAAAGCTGTTAGCGAGTTGCGCACGCGTTTGCGAGTCGGCCGCCCCACATACGACCGAGTGAATCTGCGCCTCCACGTTTTGGAAGTACCGCTTCCCAAGGTCAGCAAGCCCGTCGAGAGGACCGAGCTTTTCGACGTCGAGACTAGCGTTGAGTTCAAACTTACCACTCTGCGCAGGCTCTTGGGCTATTGCTCGCAGGTTCACCGCTAGCCGCTCAAATAGTTCATCCTCGTCCTTTTCGAGTAATTCGTCAGTTGCAGCCTGAGCTTGTTTGATCAATGCTTCCATTGCTGACCTCCCAGAAGACCTGTCGCTCGAGCTGCCCCACTGAGCATAGTCTCACGCAGGGATTGTGACGGACGGACATTACCGCGAACTGCGGTATCGGCATAGCCCAATTGCGCACGGGCACCGTTGTAGCTTCACCGAAGCTCGTCTATTGCTCCGCTACGCTTGTCAAAGCTCTTACGGCCGGCCCTCCCCTCCCTCTCCGCCTCTCGCATCCTAGCGCAGTCCTATTGCGTTTCAGGGCTATCCCCCATTGTGCGTCGATCTCCAATACGCGGCAGTAGGGCTGTCTCGATACAGCCCGGCCGCAAGGAATTTCCTGTCTCAGCATTCTTTTCCAAGGCCGGACTCCACCGAATGCGTATTTGCAATCCTTTGGCTCTCTTCCGAAATTTCGGGAAATAGCAGGTGTCATCATCGAAGTCTCGCCGGACGCGTCGGTGGACCCGACCGGGGTCTACGCGCAAGCGCGCCCGGCCTTCGGTCCCTCGCGGAAGGGCAGTCGAAGCGTCAGGGCACGCGGTTGCCCGTGCGGCAAGCATCAGAGACGCTCGCGGCCCGGTCTACTGCGGCGGAAAATTTCGCCACGCCGTCGGCGCGGCGATCGAGCCGTTTGCAGGTCTCACGAAACTCCCACTGGAACACACTCACAGCCGATCAAGGGATGTTATCTCAGCCGCTCAGCCGGGTATGTACACGCAGCCCGGATCCCAGGCCGGGCAGTCGCACTTGTCGATCTCCTCGGCCAGCCCAGACAGCTTCTTCTCCGAGTTCACGAAGGTTTTGATTTCGGTCAGGGTCTTCCGGCTCACCTTCGCGAACTGCCTCGGCTTTCCAAGGTGATCATTGAGCTTGTCGACCAGTCCCGCGTCGTGGACCGCACGCATGATTTTTCCTAGACCGTGCAGACCGAAGTCGACGTGAGTTCCTCCCGGGCGTGCAGGTTTGCCAACCGCGACCTTCTTCACTTTTCGAGCCTTTGTCTTGCGAGCCTTCTTCGCCTTGCTGCCTTTCTTCGCTTTGACGGCCATCGCTGCCTCCTCCCTCAAAATGGTGCTTTGAAAATCTTCAGCGCGAGGAACTGTTGAACCGCATTAGCCGCCCCTTGTTGCGCCCGTCCGCCCGACGCCGTCAGAAGCGAACCGCCGATGAGGGTAGTGCGCACGCCGCCCAGCTTCTTGGCCTCGCCCTTGTCGAGATAGAGGCCCACGGTCAGTTGATGCGTGTCCTTCCGTGACACCGTCACTGGGAAGGTGGCCTCGCTGACCTGCACGTTCGGGCCGGACGGCGCGAAGACAATCTTCGGAGTGGCGCCCCCACCGATCGTGGTGGTGAAGAGCAACTGCTGCACCATGCTGGGCGGGCCATCCTTCACGGCGACCACGTCCTTGTTGAGCGCATCCAGATTCTCGAAAAGGCTCATCAAGGTGAATTCCTTGATCATCTTCGCGAGGCCGACCTTGCCGGCAATCGGGTAGACAAAGTTTTCAGTCCTGACCAAGTGACCTGTGCAATAGCTTTCGCTGGTTTTTTGGACGAGGTCGCCAAACTTGTCGGTGATGGTGAAGGTCCACTCATTCTGCCGTTGCCGGTCGAAATTGCCGGTTAGGTTAAGCGTCACAAGGGAAGTCAGCGGCGTTGGCCGGATCAGGTTGGCCGTCGGATCGATGTTGTTTGTCTCCAGACCAGTTAGATCGTAATAATAGGCAATGCCTATGCCATAGATCAGTTGAACAACGGTACGCGCGAAGCCTGTCAGCTGCGAAGGGTCGAACGTTGTGATCGCTTCGGGATGGTCCCTCAACCACAAGCCGATTGCATGGGAATGATCATCGACCTTGTTCTTGTTTTCGTTGTTGGTCCTGTCGGCTAGGAAGCCAATCGTCGCATCAATCACTGCTTGCCGGGCCTCGCAACGAACCTGCCTTGCGATGTTTGAAGCGGATATGTGGGCGTAATCGTCGGTGACTGGATTGATCGCACAGCTGCCGAGTCCGAGCAGAGCTATTGAAAAAATCCGCTGACAGTTTCGAAAAATTGCCAAATCCATAATGCCCCCTCATGTGCAATTGCGAATGAGCCATGAAGTAATGATGCAACAAAAAATCAAAGGTCAATACTCTGATACGCGGCAGTTGCAGCGTCAATGTGCCGAATGTACGAGCTTCAATTCCATTTCCAATTGATGATGCATTATCCGCCATTCCGTTAGATCGGAAAAGATCATCACGTGAGCGACGCCAAGCTCCACAATCCGAAGCTAAGGCTAGCAGAGAAGTTTCTGGCCAGACAACCGGAAAGTGTGCCAATATTATTCCCAACAGCAA
This sequence comes from Bradyrhizobium sp. CB3481, assembly GCF_029714305.1. Taxonomy (NCBI): domain Bacteria; kingdom Pseudomonadati; phylum Pseudomonadota; class Alphaproteobacteria; order Hyphomicrobiales; family Nitrobacteraceae; genus Bradyrhizobium; species Bradyrhizobium sp. CB3481. The sequence continues at coordinate 3,553,429 of NZ_CP121647.1, read as the reverse complement.
CCGGTTCGGTGGCGTACGTTGGAGAACGGCGCGGTGCCGCGCTGATCTTCTACCCATTGCGAATGAGATTTTCTTGCCCCGCTTATGCCCGGAGGACTCCAAGAAATGTTTCGCGGATTGCTCTCATCGATTCTGAACCTGCTTAGCTCTCGACGCAGAGGCGCCCAATATTTGAAGGATTACAGGACCTATCCCAAGATGGTCCATTGGTTCAATCCGATCCTCCTGTTGCGTCTTCTGAACAATGTCATCACATCAGCAATGTTCGGTCAGTACGCCGACCGCCGGCTGATCGTGGCCGCGCTGGATACCCAGGCTCCGGAGGAACATCTCAAGCGCGCCACAGCACCGGTCGGTACACTCAATCCAAATCGGGACGGTCCTGTTTGGTTCGACTTTGTAGCTGATCTCGGTGACGGCTTCGATAGTACGTTTGCGGTCGCCTGCGTGCTGGCACGCAAGGAATGGGAGTTCGATGGCGACAAGCTGCCTCGCGGTCAAATGCTCATCATGGGCGGCGACGAAGTCTATCCTCTTGCAAACGCCCAGACCTACCGCAATCAGCTCTGGCAGCCTTATTCGTGGGCTTTTCCCGACCATGACAGGAAAGACCACGAAGGCGTTTCGCTGTTCGCAATACCAGGCAATCACGACTGGTACGACGGCCTGGTTCAATTCCTTGCATATTTCACGCCTGAGCGAAAAACCCACTTTGGCAACTGGCGTTCCCAACAAAGGCGAAGTTACTTCGCCATTCAGCTCACTGAGACATGGTGGCTTTGGGGAATGGATATCCAACTAGCGGAGGATATGGATCAGCCGCAGGCCGACTACTTCACCACCATTGCTAGGTCGAAGGAATTGCTGCCGGGATCGCGGATCATTCTATGCACGGCCGAGCCGGGATGGCTCTATACGGACACGAACACGAAATCCTGGGAAATCGTCGATTATGCGCTCAGCATTGCCCAGAAGGCTAATAAGCAACTAGCAGCCGCATCGGACACGATACGGCCGTTCCAAATGGCATTGATGAAGTCGTCTTTACTGACGACGCGCTCCCTGTTGCGGATCAGGTAGTCGAGCAGGTCAAAAACCTGTGGCGCGACGGAGACGACGTCCGCCCCGCGATGCAGCTCGCGCCGGTCAGTGTCGATTGCGTACTCCTCGAAGAGATAGCGCAAGCTGCCAATCCCTCAGGCGGCCTCCGATCGTCGGGGCCTCTAGCACCGCTTGGAACGCAAAGAATAAGCCGCCGGTAAGGAAAATGTAAGCCGAATGTCAAGCGCGCTCGCTCATGCCTTGGTACCCTCGTCCAGGTAGAAATAACACCCAGGAGATTCCGCCATGAGCACGACCTATGGTGGGTTGGGACAGTCGGCCGTATCGACCCAGCGCGTCTCCAGTTTTTTCATGACATATTGGGGCGCGTTTCAGGAACGGCGCAAACGCCAGAGGTTGATAGCCAACTTGTGCGACCTAAGCGACAGGGAGCTAATGGATATCGGTACTACGCGCGGCGAGATCGACTACGTCGCCTCGAACAGGGGTATCGACCCGCGGGGCATCCGATCCGCCGAATGATCGTGCGATTTCTGCCGAGTAAGGATGGGATGGTCGGCACGACCAGACGCATCATTGCCCAGAGGCCGACTTCCTGTAGGGGTCACCAGCTAGGGGTCACCAGCGGCGGTCCGGCCACCCATCTCGTCAGGTCCGGTTCTGGGAGCGGTCCTTGCGGCCGCTCAAAGGCAGTTCGGCTGAGGGCCCAATAGCGGCCGTCGTCGAGCAGTTCGTCTTCACTGCTGACGTCTACCTCCGTGCGAGGTGCAGCAACTCAAGAGAGACGCGCCCAGCTGTGCGCCCTTTTCTTCGAAGTTCCTACCAAGGCGGTGTTTCGGTCCAGAGGCCGAGAATGCCATCGCCGGTGGAAGGAAGCGTATCGAAATTCTCGCCTGGAACGTCCCAGCGCATTTGGATGGCGCTTCCGATGTCGTACCATGGCAAGTGGTTTGGTCTGAGTAGCGGAATTGGCACCAGGTCAGGCGGCGGAAACGCCACGCGAGCCACATGACGGGCCAGGAAGCCGGCGATCAGCTCACTTGCGATGTGGCCGGTTTCTCGCCAAGTCGGCGGCGTGCCATCGCACCGGCGGATGGCGCCGAAGCGGCCGAACCAATCCCAATGCCCCACTCCCTGAAACGCGGTTTGATATTTCGGCGTGGGCAACTCCGGCCAGATTGAATCCATCGGAGCAAAATTCATACTTTCTTCGACGGCTTTGCCACATATCATTAGCGTAGGAATCCCGGCCCCAATGATGTTCGGGACCGACGTGTTGTCGTCGAACGTGGCGGCGATGGTTACCGCGGCAGCGACGCCGCTATGTGTCGCGGCGTATGTACAAACCGCGCGAGTTCCCCACGAATGACCGACTAAGGCGAGCGGCGTCGGATTACCTGGAAAGACCGGCGGCGGTATGTGAACGCGGGCCGCTAGTTTCGCTTCTTGAACATCGGAGGGCGGAGCATCAAGGTCAGCCGCTTGGGAAGGGACCTGCGAAATCGCACGGCCCTCGATGACAGGATTGGTCAGTATTGTGCGGCGACCGTGCCACTGGGTTCGCATCCAGTCGATGGTCTGATCGATGCGTGCAACGACGCTTTCGACGCCCGAGGAGAACACGTCCGACAAGTCCGGTACGGCCACCACGTAGCCCGACCGTGCGATCCCGCCGAGCACCACTCCCCAGCGGCGATGGTCCCTAGTGTAGTCCTCCGGGCACATTTTGGGCATAGTGAAGCTACTGCGTTGTCCATGCGCAAATATAACTAAAGGGTGCGGCCCGCTTAGCAGAGGTGCTCCGAGTAGTAAGTCGTCGTCAGTTGGGTAGTAAACCCGAACGGCGAACGGCTTCGAGATGTGCGGGGCAACATGGTCCTCAATGCCGTAGAACATTGGTGAAAGATAAAGACTCATCGACTTCTCTCCACGGTTCTCGCCTGTTGTGCTGTTCACACTTTGTAATTTGATCTCATGGCATTCCCTCCTAGTGTGTGCAATTTGCCCCCGAGGCACACGTTGAAAGTGCCCCAGCTGACGGTGGAATCAAACGTGCGCGGTGGATGTGAACCGGCTCACGTGGGCGGATGCAAATTTCTGAGATCGACGGCGGAGATATGTAAGGAGGTTTGTTAAGTCCGAGTTGGGTCACAATGCGAAGAACTCAATCGGAGCAAAACTAGTCGGCTGTACCCATTGAGCAGACCGAGAGCCGCGGTCACTTCTCTGATGGGCCGATTTTGTTGCAGAACTGTCTTGAGGAGCCGAGCGAACCGTGATTCCGTCGAGGTGAAGCGGCCATCGACGGAGAGTTTCGATGATGGGGCGGTGCAAGGGTGAGCAGGGTCAACTGTTCTATGCGTTCGACCTCGAGGCCGTAGTGCCGGACGACCATCAGGTTCGGCAAATTGCGGCAGTTCTCGATCTCTCGTGGGTGCGCGTCGAGCTTGCGCCGCATTACTCCAACACTGGTCGACCCTCGGTCGATCCAGAGCTGATGATCCGGATGCTCATCCTTGGCTACGTATTCGCGATCCGCTCGGAGCGCGCACTATGCCGCGAGGTTCAGCTCAATCTCGCCTATCGCTGGTTCTGCGGCCTTGGCATAGAAGACAGGATCCCGGATCACTCGGCATTCACGCGCGCCCGCAACGAGCGCTTTCGCGATCATGATGTCTTTCGTCATGTCTTCGAACACGTCGTCGTTTCGTGCATCAAAGCTGGCCTTGTCGGCGGCAATGGTTTCGCCGTCGATGCCAGCTTGATCGCGGCGGACGCCAATAAGTGCCGCTCGACGCCGGGCGATAAATGGAGCCTCGACATCGACCCGACGAGGGCTAGGCGCGCCGTTCAGGACTACCTCGCCAATCTCGACGATCCAGCATGGGGTCGTGCGACCGACGTCGTGCCGAAGTTTGTCGCGCCGTCCGACCCAGCCGCGCAGTGGACTGGCGCACTGCGCAACGCCGCGTTCTTCGCCTACGCCGACAATTACCTCATCGACATCAAGTTCGGTATTATCATGGATGTCGAAGCGTCCCGGGCGATCCGCCAATCCGAGGTTGGCGCATCCCAGACGATGATCGAAAGGACTGAGAAGACGTTCGGCATCAAACCCGACTGGCTCGTCGCGGATACGGCCTACGGCGCGGCCCAAAATCTCCACTTCCTGGTCGATGTGAAGGGGATCGCGCCCCACATCCCGGTGATCGACAAGTCACAGCGCGACGACGGCACGTTCAGCCGCGACGATTTCATCTATGACGAGGCGCGCGATCAATATTTCTGCCCCAGCGGCAAGATCCTACCGCGCTCAAGTGGAGCACGCGGACCACGCGGAGATGACGCTATCTCGTATTTCTCGCGTGTCGCCGATTGCCGCGACTGCCCGCTCAAGTCCAAATGCTGTCCAAACTCGCCGAGCCGGAAGATCACACGCCACGTGCACGAGGCAGCGCGCGATGTCGCCCGCGCGATCGCCAAGACGCCTGCCTACGATCAGACCTGACGAGATCGCAAGAAGGTTGAGATGCTGTTTGCGCACCTGAAGCGGATCCTGCGGCTCGGCCGCCTGAGACTGCGCGGACCGGCCGGCGCGCGGTTCGAATTTACGCTTGCAGCAATCGCTCAGAACCTTCGTCGCTTTGCCAAGCTGGCGCTCCATCCACCCGACACGGCCGCACCATGCGTTGCGTAAGTGGCGTCCGTCGCGTTGGTTGCGTCAGGCATCAGTGCCCGGGCGTCTCCGCAGCCCATGCCGGGCAGGCGGCCAAGAGATCGCGAGCCAAATTTTCAGATCTCAGCCTCGGCTGAGAGCGTCGATCCTCCCGACTTCTGCAACAAAATCGGCCAGAAGCGGAAGTGCGTGGCCAGATTGGTCGGCGGCAATGGTCTGGCGCTGCGGACGTGTCGTTTGAGCTATTGCGGAACTCGCGACGTGGTGTGCAGCACCATCAACCAACGCCCTTTCCGTTTTTCGTACATATTGGTTGTGAAGGCCATGAAGCTCACGGCCTCCCCGTTCTTGGACTTCCCTTGAACACTCTCCATTCCGACAACCCACGCCACGTTCTGGGCGACGTGGATTTGCGGCTCTTTCATCGATACTGAAATCTCGGCGAAGCGACCAAAAGTCGCCTCCCAGCTCTTGCGGACCGCATCCCATCCGACAATCAAAGCTTTGCTGGCTGGATGCACGGCAATGACGTAGGGCTCAGCCGCCCAAACCCTTTCCATCGCATCGATGTCGCGGGCCGACAGGGCCGTATCGAAAGCAAGATTGGCCGCTGTGACGGCTTCGATATCTGACTTTTGCTCTGCGTGCAGATTGACCGTTCCTAGAGTGAAAATGAGACCGGTGGCGATCATCAATTGTCGGAAAGAAGGGCTCCAGATCATGGCTTTCTCCTGAGAACGATGCAGTTAGGCCCGGGTTTCTACGATCTACAATGACTGCCTCCGTTGCACCTCGACAGGTCAAGGTGATACCAATCGATGGTCAAAAATGGACAGGCTCGCGCCATGCAAGGTTTGCCGCAACAGTCCATATTGGGAGTCGACTACGCCAATCCCAAGTTTCCGGAGCTTGGCATTGAATCATTATGCTTATCTGAGCTTTTAGGACGCGTACCGCCTAGCCACTTTGCCTCGCCGCAGCGGCCCGGTTTTCATTTGTTGATGCTATTCACTTCCGGCAGCGGGGATCACTTCCTCGATTTTCGTCGTGTGAGGTGCAAGGCAGGCACGCTAGTCCATGCCCGCCCCGGACAGGTTCAGCAGTTCGTCCTCGGACAAGCACTAGAGGCGGATGTCCTACTCTTCACGTCAGAATTCCTCTTTCCCGCGATTCCAGCGCCGGACGGAGCAGCATTTGGACCCTTGATCGATGATATCGTTCCTGAAGACGTGACGGATCTTCAGCCTGATGCATTGGAAAGCGTCGTCAGCGTCATGTCGGCCATACAGCGAGCGTATAGTAAAGCAGATGGCTCGAAGCTATCGGCCACTATCCTCCAGCACCTCCTGCATGCAGTGCTCCTCACGATCGCAATCTATTACCTCAAGTGCGACGCGCGCCGCATGACCGATAGTCTTAGCATGATATTCCAGAGATTCCGTCAAGCTCTCGAGGCGAAGTTCACACAAACGCGGACCGTTGAGGACTACGCGGAAGCAATCGGTTGCTCGGCGAAGTCTCTCCGGCGAGCTTGCATGATGGCGAGCGATTGCTCGCCCAAATCTCTGATAGAGCAACGCCTAATCTTGGAAGCTAAACGCTTGCTGGCACACACCGGTCTCACGGTTGAAGCAATTGCCGCAGAGCTAGGCTTCAGTGAGCCAACGAATTTCGTGAAATTTTTCAGACGGCACGGAGGGATGCGTCCGCTTGACTTTCGAGTAAAATTCCCCGGCCCTCATTCAGGCTGACCCATCTTTGTCGTTCAACGAGAGACAATTCATCGAAGTCCGCTTTGGGTCCAAAAGCGGACCGTTTTTTCAACCCGCCGGCAGACCAGTCTGCTGCCATGCTTCGGCAATCGGCTTGAAGACCGCGGGTTCTATATCGACGGTCACAGAAAAACGCCGGATCGAAAAGCCTGAATCGATCTCGAGCAGGCGGCGCGCTTCCTCATTTGCCTCATCGACACGACCAAGGCGGGAAAGCGCCGCGACCAGGAACGCGCGAGAGACGCTGAAACGCGGGTTGAGCTCAACCGAACGTGCCGCGACGTCGCGGGCTTCATCGAATTGCCGTGTGTGCAAATAAGAGATCGCAAGCGCATTGTAGGAAAGGTAATTTAGAGGATCGAATGGACTGAGCCGCAGCGCGCGCTTTGCGCGATCGATTGCGATCTCGGTGGTTCCCATCCATGATAGCGCAAGAGCACTGGAACAGAGTGCAAAGAAGTTCGAATTGCTGAGTGCGAGCGCCCGCTCAAACGCTTTCAGCGCTGTCGCGCGGTCATGGGCATCCAGTGCGATGACGAACCCGGCAACGCCGAGCGCCGCCGCGTCGTCTGCCCCGCAGGCGATCGCAGCGTGGGCGTGCTGGATCGCCAGGGTGCGATCTGCCTCGTTGAGCCCAGCCCGGCTGAAGCGGCTATGATGGCAGAGAGCAAGCGGGGCATGGGCTGCCGCATAGTCCGGTTCAATCGCCAATGCCTTGTTGAGTAGAGGTATCGCTATTGCGGCGTCATCTGCGAGATGGCTGTAGGCAAACGGCTGCGCGCGCAGCACCAGATCATAGGCTTCCAGACTTTCGGGTCGTTGACGTCGCAAGCGGCTTGCTTCGGCATCACGCAAACTGGGTTCGATCGCGCCGACGACCTGTCCGGAGATATCATCCTGCAGCGCAAAAATGTCATCCAGCTCGCAATCATAGCGCTCGACCCAGACATGAGCTCCGCTGGCTGCGTCGATCAGGTGTGCGACAATGCGCACCCGGGATCCAGCTTTGCGAATGCTGCCTTCGAGCACATATCGCACGCCCAGTTCGCGGCCGACTTGCTTCACGTCGGCCTCGCGATGCTTGTAAACAAAGCTCGAATTGCGTGAAATAACGAAAAGCCATTTCATCCGTGCCAGTCCGGCGATAATGTCGGAGACGACACCATCGGCGAAGTACTCCTGCTCCGGATCGCTGCTCATGTTCTGAAAAGGGAGCACGGCAATCGATGGCCGGTCGGTAGGTGGCACACGAGTCTGCCCGTCCTGTGGAACGGTGATCGGATGTTTGGCATCGGCATCCCGGACCGTGCCGATGAAACGGAAACCCTTGCGCGGAAGGGTCTTGATAAGCCGCTGCTCCTCACCACTGTCACCAAGTGCCGCGCGCGCCGCGTTGATACAGGTCGCAAGCGCAGAATCGGACACGATGCGGCCATCCCAGACGAAACCGATCAGGTCATCCCTGCTGACGACCCGGTCACGCTGCTCAACGAGGCAGGCAATCAGATCGAAAACCTTGGGCTCGACGGCCACGGGGCTTCCGTCGCGCGTCAGCTCACGGCGGCCGGAATCCAGACAAAAGCGATCGAAATAGAGCATGAGTCCTCGCCTCGCTCACTAACCAGGTTCTTTCGTTCAGCTGCGGGCCCAATGCTCGCCGCGGGACTATTCCAAACACAATTCCAGAAAATCCAAAGGCTTCGCAAATCCCTCCCTAAAGCGCGCCCCCACCGCTGCTCTTATCATTATCAAGAAACATGAGAGATTTCATAAAGCTATCAGATCGCTAATTTTCTTCCAAATGGAGGCAAAGTATGACCGTACTCTGGAACTCTGTAAATCGCCGCCGGCTGCTGACTGTGGTCGCCTCGATGCCCCTGGCGATCACGCTTGGTAATGGAACGGCATTGGCCGCCGACCCTATCCGGATAGGCTTCGGAATGTCGCTGACGGGACCGCTTGCGCCTGGCGGCAGGCAGTGTCTGCTGGCCATGGAGGTCTGGAAGGACGAGGTTAACGCAAAGGGGGGCCTGATCGGGCGGCCGGTCGAGCTCGTCTACTACGATGATCAGAGCAATCCCGCCAATGTGCCCGCTCTCTATGCCAAGCTGATCGACGTCGATAAGGTCGATCTACTCGTCTCTCCCTTCGCCACCAACCAGATCGCCCCGACGATGCCGATGGTGATTGAAAGAAAGCGGGTGTACATGGCGCTGTTTGGCACCGGCGTGAACGACGGCTTCAAATACGATCGGTATTTTCAGATCCTGCCGAATGGTCCAGAATCCAAGCGCAGCCTCTCGACCGGCTTCTTCGACGTTGCAATGCGTATGACCCCGCGACCTCGGACCGTTGCCATAGTCGGGGCGGATGCGGAGTTTTCAAAGAACGTCCTCGCGGGCGCCCGCGCCAACATCGGGCAAGCGGGTCTGACAATTGTGTACGATGGCAGTTATCCGCCAAATACCGCCGACTTCACGCAAATCGTTCGCACCATTCAGGCAAGAAATCCCGACATCGTGTTTGTGGCGTCCTATCCGGCTGATTCCGCCGGCATTGTGCGCAGCGTGAACGAACTGGATTACCGGCCGAAGATGTTTGGAGGCGCGATGATCGGCCTGTCCTTCGCCGCCGTGAAAGCGCAATTTGGTTCGGCGCTCAACGGTATTGTCACCAACGATAACTACGTCCCCGAGCCGACCATGAAATTCCCCGGCGTTGACGACTTCCTGCGCCGCTACCAGGAGCGTGCGGCCGGAGCAGGCGTCGACAAGCTCGGATACTTTCTGGCGCCGTTTGCCTACGCTTCGCTGCAGATTCTCGGGGCGGCAGTGACGGCCACCGGCGGCTTCGATCAGGCGAAACTTGCGGCGTACCTGCACGAGGCGCGGTTCAATACTATCGTAGGGGAGGTGAAATTCGGGCCGCTCGGCGAATGGGAAAAAACCCGCATCTTGACGATCCAGTACCAGCACATCAAAGGCAATGACCTCGAGCAATTCAAGCAGCCGGGCAAACAAGTGATCCTGTATCCGCCGGAATTGAAGTCGGGTGATCTCATTGCGCCTTTTGCACGCGCCCAAGAAGTCGGGAGGTGAGGAATAATGGTGGCCGTCGTTTCCCAACTCGACAGCAATGTACCAGACGCGCAAGCACTTCCGCCGGCAGGTGTCCCCCCTCACGTTCAACTGATCCAGATGGGCGTGGCGATATGGCAAGCACGCGCCGTCTATGCTGCGGCCGAACTCGGGATCGCCGACATTCTGGCGGACGGACCGTGTTCGGTGGCTGAACTCGCAGTCAGAACCGGCACGCATGCCCCGTCGCTCTTCCGGCTGCTGCGGGCGCTGGCAAGCTGCGGCCTGATCGAGGAAACGTGGAATGGCCAGTTCATGACGACAACGCTCGGCGATGCGTTACGCGAGGGTGCGCCGGGCTCGGCACGCGCCACGATCCTGACGATTGCAGGCTCCTGGCAGTGGAAAGCCTGGGATCAGTTCCTGCAGGCGCTGCGAACGGGTGAATCGGGCATGAAGGCTGCGTTTGGAAAGGATCTGTTCGGCTTTCTTGCCGACGAGCCCCTACACAGCGCCCGCTTTAATGATGCGATGATCGGCATGCATGGAGCGGTCGCATCCGCTGTCGCCGCCGCCTGTGATTTTTCACAGTTCAAAAGCATCGTCGACGTCGGCGGTGGGAAGGGCGCGCTACTGAACGCCATCCTGAAGGATCAGCCACAAATGCGCGGGATCTTGTTCGACTTGCCGGAAACGGCGAGAGCCGCGCGCGAATTCCTCGCTTCCTCAGGGCTTGACGCACGCTGCGCGTTCCAGGGTGGAAACTTCTTCGAACATGTCCCGCCTGGCCATGATGTCTACGTGCTAGGGCACGTGCTGCACGATTGGAACGATGATGATTCCGTTACGATCCTGCGAAAATGCCGTGAGGCGATGTCTTCCGAAGCGCGATTGCTAATCGTTGAAGCCGTGTTGCCGGACGGAAACACGCCGCATCACGGAAAGCTCATGGACCTTCTGATGCTGACCGTCACTGGCGGTGTCGAGCGTAGTCGAGGTGAGTTCGCCCGAATTCTCGCGAAATCCGGCTTCGCACTTTCGCAGGTCCATCCAACAGGGACACATCAAAGCGTGATAGAAGCGATTCCTACTTAGCCCGCCAAATACACCGGATGCGACCCGGGGTCCGCAATGGGCCCCATTTGCAGACATTCCCAGCTATCCGCATGGCGTCGGGAGGCCTCGATGTTCGGCGACAGAACCCTTGCTGACCAAACCTGCAAACCGCCGCAAGAATTCCGGCCCGCCGATTTCTACGCTGGGCTACGCCCCTGCCCTCTCCTGAGCAAATCATGGTTTTCAGATGCGGGCGCGTCGTTCAAACAAAACTGCGATGACCACGAGACGCGCTAGACAGGAGCGAGACGCACGCGGAAAAAGGAACTCTACAGAACAGTACTAACGTTCCTTGTGGGTAACAATGTGGGAATAAGTTTTGGCGAATCGTTTTTCGCATCAAGGACTTATGCCGCTTGGTGCGCTCGGAGGGCGGTCGCATTTGCTGCAATCTCAATCACTTATCGGAGCTCGGCAATCGATAAGGGACCTTTCAAGCCCTTGAGAGCTTTTCAATTGGGATCAAGCCGCCTCTCCTAAACCTCCGGCCGGCTGGCTTTCGTTGCTAGACTTGGTAACCGTTGAGCTGGAGGTGGGGAGAGCGGCGTTCGTCTAAGCGGAATTCTGGCACCCACAGTGCACGCTGACCGGACTCCGCGTCAGCTCAGCTGTCCCAAGCGGTATCCACTGGTCGGGCGCACGTAAACCCTCCCACGCACTTGGTGGAGTCGGCCGCCTGGAAGCGACGCTGCAACGGGGAGAGCCTTCCAAGGCGTGCGCTTGAACGCGACTTTGTTCGGCTCATATGGAGAGCGAACTCGGGTCGAACCTGGCCCTCGCGAACGCCCCGCTGCGCTACGCATTCTTCCCCTGCCGTGCGCTGGCGAGCAGAACCAGCATGAACGAGGCTGCAGTCATCAGCGTGGAGATGGCGGCGATGGTCGGATCGATCTCGTCGCGTAATGCCGTGAACATCCGTTTGGTCAAGGGCTGGTACTGGCCGCCGGAGATGAACAGCGCGACGATGGTCTCGTCCATGGCCGAGATGAAGGCGAAGATACCGCCGGCGACCACGCTGGACTTGATCTGCGGCAGCGTCACCGCGAAGAAGCTGCGCAGGCGGTTCATGCCGAGGCTGCGCGCCACCATCTCCTGCGCGGGGTCGAAGCTCTGCAGGCCCGCGAGGACGGAGATGACGACATAGGGCAGGCCTAGCATTACGTTGGCCAGCACGAGGCCGGGCATGGTCGCGACCAGGCCGATCTTGGCATAGACGAAGAAGATGCCGACCGCGGTGATGATGATCGGCACCACCAACGGCAGCAGCAGCGCCATGTGGATGAGGCGCATGATCCGCAGCTTCGACTGGCTGACGGCATAGGCGGCGGCCACGCCGAACGGGGTCGCGATCACGACGGTGAGGAGCGCGACCGTCAGCGTCACCCGCGTCGCCTGCATCCAGGCGGGATTTGAGAAGTATTGCTGATACCAGCGCAGCGAGAAGGACGGCGGCGGGAAGGTCAGAAAGCGCGCGCTGGAGAACGAGATCGGCGCGATGATCAGAACGGGGATGATCAAATAGACCAGCACCAGCGCGCTGATAACGTAGAGGGCAATCCGTGCGGGCGAGGCGCGCATCATTTCTGCCCCAAGACGCGATCGAGGGAGATGAAGCGGCTGACGACGAAGAAGATCGCGAGCACGCTCAGGAGCAGCACCACGGCAACCGCGCTCGCCGCGCCAAACTGGTTGTAGAGCTCGACGTTGCGGCTCACCAGCATCGACACCATCACGGTGCGTCCGCCGCCGAGCAATTCCGGCGTGATGTAGAAGCCGAGGCACAGCACGAACACCATGGTGCAGCCGGCCAGCACGCCCGGCAGCGACAATGGCAGGAACACGCGCATGAAGGTCAGCGACGGGCTCGCGCCCAGGCTGGCACCGGCCTGCATCAGATCGTTCGGAATCTTCTGCATGGTGGCATAGAGCGGCAACACCATGAACGGCAGCAGGATGTGCACGGTCGCGACCACCGTGCCGAACGTATTGTGGACTAGCGCGAGCGGCTCGGAGATCACATCGACATAACGCAGGAACTGGTTGATCACGCCGGTGCGCTGCAGCAGCGCCAGCCAGGCATAGGCGCGCACCAGCACGCTGGTCCAGAACGGCAGCACCACCAGCGACAGGATCAGGATGCTCCACCCCTTGGGCACCGAATCGGCGAGATATGCCACGGGATAGCCGAGCAGCAGCGCGATAAAGGTGACCGCGAGGCTGATCTCGAAGGTCAGCGCAAAGGTGCGCCAGTAGACGTCTTCCGTGAAGACGCGGCGATAGTTCTCCAGCGTGAAGCCGTCATGATAGACCGACTGCCAGGCGAGCCAGCCGACCGGCAGCACGATCAGGGCCAGGATCACCAGCAGCGCCGGCGACACCAATGCCAGCATCAGGCCGTGCTCGCGGCGCTGATGCTTTTGGGAGGGATCTGGCACGGATGTCATCAACGCTGCCTCGCCTTACTTCTGCATGAACGACGCCCAGCGCTTCTCGGCGGCTTCGCCCGCGGGCGAGGACCACCAGGCATAGGACATCAGCGCCTGCATGGCGGCATTGGCTGGCTCGCTCGGCAATTGCGCGGCGCGCTCGGGCTTGATCACATTGGTCTCGAACGCCTTGGGATTGCCCGGGCCGTAGTCGATATGCAGCGGCAGATTGGCCTGATGAACGGGATCGACGGCCTCGTTGAGGAACTTCACCGCGGTTTCCAGATTCGGCGCGCCCTTGAGGATGCAGAGCGAAGTGCTCTGCAGGATGCCCTGGTTATAGGTGTAGGCGACCTTTGCGCCTTCCTTGGCCACCGCGCTGACGCGGCCGTTCCAGGCCATCTCCATGTCGACCTCGCCGTCATTGAGCAGCTGCGCCGACTGCGCGCCCGAGGTCCACCACACCGTGATGTGCGGCTTGATCTCTTCCAGCTTCTTGAAGGCGCGGTCGACGTCGAGCGGGTAGAGCTTGTCGGGCGCGACGCCGTCGGCCATCAGCGCCGCCTCGAGCGTCGCGAACGGGTGGTTGCGCAGCGCGCGGCGACCAGGGAATTTCCTGACGTCCCAGAAATCGGCCCAGCTGTTCGGCGCGTTCTTCGGGAAGGTCTTCTGGCTGTAGGACAGCACGCTGGAATAGAACTCGTAGGACACCGAATAGGGACTGCGATAGGCCTCCGGCATCGCCGCGCCGTTTGGAATCTTCGAAAAGTCGAGCTTCTCCATCAGCCCCTGCTCGCCGCCGCGCAGGCAGTTGCCGGTCGGGGTGTCGACGACATCCCAGATCGGCTTGCCGCTGCCGACCTGCGTCTTGATCGCGGGCCAGGCGTCGGGAATCGAGTCCTGGTTGATGGTGATGCCGAGTTTCTTGGCGGAGGGGTCAAGGATCGCCACCGTCTGCGCCTGCTGATAGGCGCCGCCCTGCGAGACGAAGGTGATCTGCTCGGCCGCATCAGCCGCGGTGGCAAATCCGATTGCGCCCAGCAGAGCGCAGCCCACTCCAAAATTTCGCTTCATATTCATCCTCGCCTCCTCCATCGCCAAATGATCTCACTGACCGATCGCATCGAGAAACTGGTACCAGCCGGCAACCATGCGCACGGCGGGCTCGCGCAGCGGATAGAACGGAATCGCCTTCATGCGCCGTGCATCGAGCAGGCCGACGTCGGGCGTCTCGCCGCGCACGAAGGCGGCGAGATAGCGGCCCATCAGGCTCGCCATCGCAACGCCGGCGCCGTTGTAGCCGACCGAGAACAGCGTGCGGTCGTCGAGCCTGCCGATATGCGGCACCGAGTCCAGCGTCATCGCCACGAGGCCCGACCATTTGTATGCGACCGGAACGTCGGCGAGATCGTGGAAGATGCCGACCATCGCATTGCGCAAGGCGTCGAACGCGGCTTGAGAGTCCTGCTTGCCGAAGGCGCCGCGGCCACCGAAGATGACGCGGTTGTCGACCATGCGGAACCAACGCATCATGCGCTTGGTCTCGGTATAGGTACGCCCCGTCGGCATCAGCCGCCCTGCGAGATTGCCGGGGAGCCGCTCGGTTGCGATCATGGCGCTGCGAAACGGGATCAGCGTGCGCTGCAGATGCGCCGTCGCACTGGTCAGGTCGGAGTAGCTGTTGGTGGCGATGATCGCCTGTTTTGCGCGCACGGCGCCTTGCGGCGTCTCGGCGAGGATGCCGCCGTTCTCGCGCCGCAGCTTGATGACCGGCGACTGTTGGAAGATGGGCACGCCGCGGCGCGCCACGCCGTCGGCGAGGCCGAGCAGATAGTTCAGCGGATGGATGCCGCCCGAGCCAGGATTGAGCACGCCGCCGACGAAGGCGTCGGAGCCGGTCTCCTCGCGCACGCTGTTCTTGTCGAGGATGCGGACCGCGTCCGAGCCCATCTCGCGCGTCATCCAGTTGGCTTCGTCGATCGCGGCCTTCAACGTCATCTCGTTGTGGGCTGCCTTGACCTGACCAGTGCGCGTCAGATTCGCGCTGGTGATGCCGAACTCGGAGACGAGCTCCTCGACCATGTCGGTCGATTCATGTGCGATCTCGTACATGCGCCGCGCCATAGCGCGGCCGTGCACGGCGTCGACGTCGCGGAACGAGAGGCGAAACTTTGCGGTGATCACCCCGCCATTGCGCCCGCTCGCACCCCATCCGGGACGGTTGGCCTCGAGCACGACGGGTGACAAGCCGCTCTTCGCGATGTGGTGCGCCGCGGAGAGGCCGGTATAGCCGGCTCCGATGATCACCACATCCGCCTGTTGCTCGCCCGACAGCACGGGATAGTCGCGCGCCGGCTCCGCCGTGGCTTCCCACAGCGAATTGGCCGATGGCATCGCACGCCAGTTCCATGTCATGCCGCCGCTCATCCGTTACGCCGCCGGACCGATCGCAGTGTCGGCAAGCGCCTTCAGCGTCGGGAAATGGAAGTCCGGCTTGGTCAGCGTCTCCACCGCCGGCGTGCCGCCGAAGCCGGCGATGCCCTGACGGCGCTCGATCCAGCACACCTTGTAGCCGAGCTTCCGCGCGATCCCGATGTCGTGATACTGGCTCTGCGCGACGTGCAGGATATCGGACTGCTTGTAGCCGAAGGCTGACTGGCGGCCCTTGTTGTAGGCGAAGAATTCCGGATTGGGTTTTGCCACGCCGGTATCGTCGGCGCAGACGGTGTCGTCGAAGGGATTGCCGAGCGCGTGCGCGTAGCAGGACAGCGCGACGCGGTCGGCATTGGTCATCGCGACCAGGCGGAACTTTGTGCGCAGGCGTTTCAGCGCCTCGACCGAATCCGCGAACGGCCCCCAGCGCAGCACCGAAAGCTGGAACATATCGCAGGCAGCGTCGTCGGCGGGTAGCCCTAGCTCCGTGGCGAGATGGCGATAGACGTGGAACATCGCCTCGCTGGAGCGCTCATAGTGCTTGTCGCGGCCGCGCTTGTAAGGCTCGAAGATCTGCTCGTCGCTGAGCTCGGCCGGCGTCTTGCCCGAGATCCTGCGCACCGCGGAGAGCACGCCGGTCTCGAAATCGATTAAGGTGCCGACGACGTCGAAGGTGAGGACCTTGAAATTGCTGAACGCGGCTTGGGTCGACATGTCGTTTCTTCTCTCGGGTTGGATGAGGCTTTTGTTCAGTCCCCCACCCTGGGGACGACAATCGTGTCCTCGGGGTGGAGCGTGACGGTGAGGCTGCCGCCGAGTGGCGGAATGCGGTGATAGGCCTGGTGGTAGCTCGGCTGGCGCAGGCTGAGCGCGATGCCGTCGGCGAGCGCGAGGAAAATGCGCAGGCTCTCGCCCTGGTAGACGATGTCGGTGACGGTCCCGGTCAGCCGGTTGCAGACGGCATCCTGCGCGCCGTCGTCGATCAGCAGCTTCTCGCTGTGCACGGCCAGCATCAGGTCATCGCCATCGGGAATGGCGCGTGCGCTGCGCAGCAAGGCATTGCCGAGCGCGACGCTTGAGGCATCGACGCGGCGGACCGGCAGCATCGTCGCTTCCCCGATGAAGCTGGCGACGAAAGAATCGGCCGGATGATCGTGCAGCCGCGCCGGCTCGTCGATCTGGATCAGCCGGCCATCCTTCATGACGGCGACGCGGTCGCTCATGGTCAGCGCCTCGCGCTGATCATGGGTGACGTAAATAATGGTGGCGCCGATACGCTTGTGCAGCGCGCGCAGCTCGATCTGCATGGATTCGCGCAGTTGCTTGTCGAGCGCGGAGAGCGGCTCGTCCATCAGGATCAGGCGCGGCTCAAAGATCATGGCGCGTGCGAGGGCCACGCGCTGGCGCTGGCCGCCGGAGAGCTGTGCGATGCCACGCGCCTCATAGCCGGCGAGGCCGACCATGCTGAGCGCCGCGCGCACCTTCTCCGGCCACGAGGATTTCGGCAGGCGCCGCGCGCGAAGGGGAAAGGCGACGTTCTCGCCGACGCTCATATGCGGGAACAGCGCGTAGTTCTGGAATACCACGCCGATATCGCGCTTGTGCGGCGGCATCCAGGTGACGTCGCGGCCGCCGAAGTGAATGGTGCCCGACGTCGGCAGGATGAAGCCGCCGAGAATGCCGAGCAGCGTGGTCTTGCCGGAGCCGGAGGGGCCGAGCAGCGAGACGAACTCACCGGCGCCGACATTGAGCGAAACGTCGTCGAGGGCGCGAACGGCGCCATAGGCCTTGCTGGCTGACCTGATCTCGACGCTTTCCGCTCGCTTGCCCAACGATCGACCTCGCCATGTCCCTAGCTGGCGTGCCTCACTGCACGCCATAAGCCTGCTTTATAGACAGGGACATTGACCAATCGCGGATCGAGGGTGCGCCGCACCAACTCTTCGCTCGCGAGCCCTGTCTTTAGGCTGTCACGTTAATGACACCAGACTTGGCAAAACTCGGCAATTGCCAAATTCTCACCGCGCTCATAACATGGCGTTATGCCCGAGCTGCGCCGGATGCTTCCTTCGAGTAATGCCCTGTTCGTCTTCGACGCAGCGGCGCGCAACGGCAGCTTCACCGCCGCCGCCGCAGAACTGAACGTCACGCAGCCGGCGGTGAGCCGCATGCTCGGCCAGCTCGAGGAGCATCTCGGCGTTCGCCTGTTCGATCGCAAGGCGGGCCGCGCCGTGCTCACCGAGGAAGGCGAGCTGCTCTATCGCCGGGTGCTGGAAGGCTTCCGCAGCATCGAGAGCGGGCTCGTCGAGATCGAGCGCCGCCGCAAGGGCACCGAGACGGTGACGCTGTCGGTCTCCTCCGCCTTCACCACGCACTGGCTGATGCCGCGCATCGACAAGCTGCAGAAGCAGTTTCCGCAAGTCGACCTCCGCTTCCAACTCATCTCCGGCGCGTTGCGCGGACCGGTGGAGAATGTCGATCTCGGCATGCGCTTCCGCGATCGCGACGAGCCGTCGTCCGGCGGCACGCTGGTGATGAAGGAGGTCATGCTCCCGATGTGCAGCCCTGGCTATCTCGGGGAGACCGATCCCGCTGAGGGCAACACCATCATCCGTCTCGCCGAGACGCCGGGTGACTGGGCCGCGGATTACGCATCGCTTCTGACCGGGCGCCGCGGCGTGGCCAAGGGGTTGAGCTTCACCGATTATGCCGTGGTGGTGCAGGCCGCCCTGCTCGGCCAGGGCATCGCGCTCGGCTGGCTGACGGTGACCTCGCATTGGCTTTTGACTGGCGCACTGGTGCCGGCCTCCGATACACTGGCCACCACGCGACGCTTCTGCGAGTTCTTGCCGCCCCGCAACCGGTCCATGCGGCCCATTGCCGCCGAGATCCGGGATTGGATCATCATACAGATGCGAAACGAAGTGACTGCAATCGACCGGCAATATCCGCGACTTGGATTGATGTCTGCCTGCTACTGAGCTTGCGGGATGGATTCGCCTTTTCGGCCCAACCCGATGCCGAAGAGAGTCCACTGGTCCACGAATGAACCGAACTCGCTCCGGAACAGGTAGCCGTAGAGCCTCCAAAGTTCGCCTGCGGCGCAAACTGCCGAACATGACGACGTTTCGGCATTGATCTCTTCGGAATGAGCACCGAACAGCAAGCAATGCGGAACAAACGCGCAAAGATGATCCGATGCCAATCGGAAACTAAAGCATGTCCCACCTGCAACATGTTCACGCCTTTCGGAATCTCCTGGACTGCGGAGGCGTCGTTGATGATCCGGAGCGGATAGCCGCATATACGACAGATCAACGCCAGCTCTTCACAGGGTCCACGCTTGCCGTATTGAGGCCGGCGACGACGGAGCAGGTCGTCGCTGTCGTGCGGTTGGCGGGGCGACTAGGCATCGGTGTCGTTCCGCAGGGCGGCAATACCAGCTACTGCGGCGGTGCGACGCCGGACGCTTCCGGACGGCAGATCATCGTAAGCCTCGAGCGAATGGACAAAATCCGCGAGCTCGATCCCGTCTCCATGAGCATCTCTGTTGACGCTGGCGCCATCCTGAAAAATGTACAGGACGCTGCGGCAACGGCCGGGCTTCTGTTGCCGCTCAGCCTCGGCGCGGAAGGCAGTTGCCGGATCGGCGGCAACATCGGGACGAACGCTGGCGGGCTGTCAGTCGTTAGGTACGGGATGACTCGCGATCTGCTGCTCGGGATCGAGGCGGTCCTGTCGGACGGCACCGTGGTTTCGGACATGCGCAAACTGCGGAAGAATAATACGGGTTACGACATCAAGCAGTGCTTCGTCGGAAGCGAAGGAACTCTGGGCATCGTCACTGGCGCGGTATTGCGTCTCGCGCCCATGCCGACCCGCCGCACGACCGCCTGGCTCAAGCTCTCTAGTGGCGCGCCGCTCGCCGAGCTTCTCGCCCTGGTCCGTCGCGAATCCGCGGAGCTGCTGAACACGTTCGAATTCATGACGGCCCGATCGATCGCCCTCGCGACCGAAGCTATGACCAGCCCGCCCTCGGTCCGCCCCGGCTCGGGAGGCGCCGTACTCGCCGAGTTCGCCTCTTCCTCGCGCCATCTCGATCTCGACGAACTGATGGAAGCCGTTCTGGCCGAGGCCATCGAGGCCGGATGGATCGAGGACGCCTTTCTGGCCCAGAGCGGATCGCAGCGGACTGCGATGTGGCGGGTCCGCGAGACGATCCCCGAGGGCGAGAAGCGCCGGAATGGGGGTCAAGCACGACATTTCCGTACCGCTTTCCGCCATTCAGCGCTTTCTGGATTTAGCCGACTCGCAGGTGCGGTCATACGACGCCGACCTTGAGCTGTCCGTCTACGGACACGTCGGCGACGGCAATCTGCACTACAACGTGCTCGTTCCGCCCGACGTCGACCGGATGGAGTTCACCAAACGGATCGAAAGCAGCCTGTCGCTGCAACTCTACGACACGGCGGCGGCGCTCGGCGGCACGTTCAGCGCGGAGCATGGCGTCGGTCGGTTCAAGAAGCACCTTCTGGAGCGGTACAGTGACGTTGGGCGTATCGCGGCGATGCGCCGGATCAAGACCGCCTTTGATCCGGCGGACATCATGAACGCCGGCGCGATCGTTTGCCCATTGGGAGAGAAGTCTGCCGTTGAACCATAGCCGGCGAGTTGGCGATGTTTTCCAAGCGGTGGGTCTTCGACCGATGCACCTCGATCAGCCAAATCGTCTTGTCCATATAGAAAGAGCCACTCCGAAGGAGTGGCTCAAGTTGGGGAGGAAACGCCCCTTAAGGACTGCTAAATCGCGATCAGGCCGCGACCTGTTCGATCGGGAGCATGGCAGACAGAGACTCTCGGCCGCGGGCCTTGAAAGTAGCCGTCTGCGATGAACATTACGTCCCGCACGCAGATGAGGATCTTCGAGCACAGTTCCGAATCCTTTGCTCGCCACGGTACGCGTCAGGGATGACTTCCGGCTCGATCTTCAGATGGCGGCGATGTCCAGCTTCGAGCCGTCGACGAGACGCGACAGCCGGAATGGTGTGGGATCAACGCAAGGCGTATCGTTGACGACAAGCTCTGCGGCCAGATAGCCGAGCCCCGGGCCCAAACCGAAGCCGTGACCCGAGCAGCCCGCCGCGAGAACCAGGCCTTTCACCCGTTCCACCTGCGATACCACAGGCACTGCGTCCGGCGTGCAATCGACGAAGCCGCCCCAGGCGCTATCGATCTCTAGCTCGCCGAGTTGGGGAAAGGTTTTCCGGACACTCTCCACCACTTGGCTCACCAGCCAATTCAACGGCGGAGGATCCAGCACGCGATTCTGTTCGAAGATCCGATCGTCGTTGCTCAGCAACGCCGGCATTGAATCCGGCCCCGAAACGAACGATTGGCCGACGCCGAGCCTGACGTTCTTTAGGCGACGCAAGAATTGCGGCATGAATTCCCGGCTATATCTGATAGCCTGAGGCGTAATTTCGAGGTTCGCCTTGCCGCTGATCGCGAGCGTGTAGCTGCCGTCCAGTCGGCGCGTGATCGTGCAGTAGGGTGTGGAGACCGCCTCGCCTATGTTGATTGTCGGGGTAGAACGCAGCGCGGTCTGCCGGATGCTCGCTTGGGGGAAACTGATCCCGAGCGGCCGAAGGAAGCGCGAGGACCAGGCGCCGGCGGCGCACAGCACCGCGCTGGTTCTGATATAGCCCTTTTCCGTGTGTACGCCCGCAATCTTGCCATTGGCCGAGTCGAACGCCCGCGCGGCGCAACCCTGGTGGATCGTGGCGCCCAGAACTCTGGCCGCATCGGCGATCGCCGGCGCGGCGAGCGCAGGTTCAGCCTTACCGTCCCGCTCCGAATAGGTCCCGCCGACCCATTTGTCGCGCGCTTCGGGGACGCGCTCGGCCACCTCCGCCCGGCTCAGCATGCGGGTGTCGACGTCGTATTCCCTGGCGACCTCGCGCCACCGTTCCCAGCCGGCGAGCACAGCCTCGTCGTGTGTCGCATAGACGAGACCGCAGCGTCGAAAGCCGAGGTCCCGATTAATATCGCGCGTGAGTTCGTCCCACAGCCGCATGGAGATCACCGAGAGCGGCAGTTCGCGCCGGTCGCGGTTCTGCTGGCGGCACCAACCCCAGTTTCGGCTCGATTGTTCACAGGCGATGTGGCCCTTCTCGAGGAGCGCCACAGAGAGGCGGCGCTTCGCCAGGTAATAGGCGGCGGTAGAGCCGAGGATGCCGCCGCCGACGATAACGACGTCGGCCGCGGCCGGAAGACGCTCATCGCTGTGAATGCGCTCGACGTGGGGCGACATGTTCCAACGACCCTCGGCTGCCAGGAATGCGGAAGCAAACTTCCGATCAGCCCTTCATCGCATCCTGCGCGCGATAGAATGTGCTGAAATCATCTAGGACTTCGCAAGATGTTCGGGTTTTTGGCCGCTTGATTGAACGAAGCTGCTCAAGCCCGACGTTACCGCAGCATTCATCGGTAAAATCCGAGGACGGCCTTGGTCTCGAGATACTCCTCCATGCCCTCGAGGCCGTATTCGCGACCGTTGCCGGAGCGCTTGTAGCCGCCGAAAGGTGCGTTGGGGTCCCAGTCGGGATAATTAAGATGCACTTGACCCGACTGGATCCGCCCGGCGATTGTCCGGACCCTCTCCATATCAGTGCCCTGCACATGGGCGCCGAGACCGTAGACGGTGTCATTGGCGATCGCGATCGCCTCGTCCACAGTGTCGTAGGGAATGATCGACAGCACCGGGCCGAAGATCTCCTCCTGCGCGATTCTCATGTCGGGACGGACGTTCGAGAAAATGGTCGGCTGCGCATAGAAGCCAATCTGAAGGTCGCCGGGCCGCCCCGGCCCGCCGATGACGAGCTTGGCGCCTTCTTCCAGGCCGACGCCGATCATGGTCTGCACGCGCTCGAACTGCGGCCGGTTAGCGATCGGGCCATGGGTCGTGCTTTCGGCAAGGGGATCGCCGACCATCAGTTCCGAAGCGGCCGCTGCCGCCAAAGTCTCGACCTCTTCCATGTGTGAGCGAGACACGAGCATGCGCGTCGGCGCGCTGCAGGATTGGCCGAGATTGCGGAAGGCGGCGCCGACGCCGAGCGGAACGGCACGGCTGAGATCGGCGTCCGGCAAGATGATGTTCGGCGATTTTCCGCCGAGCTCCTGGGCGACGCGCTTGACCGTGGGCGCCGCCGCTTGCGCGACGAGAACGCCGGCCCTCGTCGAGCCGGTGATCGAGATCATGTCGACCTGCGGATGCGATGCCAGAGCGGCACCCACGATTGGACCTGTCCCATTGACGAGATTGAATACGCCGGGCGGACAGCCGGCGTCGTCCATCACCTCAGCGAACAGCAACGCACTCAGCGGCGACAGCTCGCTAGGCTTCAACACCACCGTGCAGCCAGCCGCGAGCGCCGGACCGACCTTGGCGGTGATCTGGTAGAGAGGCCAGTTCCACGGCGTGATGAGGCCGCAGACGCCGATTGCCTCGCGCATGATCGCGGTGCTGCCGCGCGCGGCGATGAACGGATAATTCGCGAGATTGTCGCGGGCGACGCGGATATGTTCGGCGGCCAACGGCACCTGAGCGCGGCGCGCATAGGTGATCGCAGCTCCCATCTCGCAGGTAAGCGCCTGCGCGAACAGCTCCAGACGCTCAAGGAGCAAAGCGTGCATCCGGTCGAGCAGCGCCGCTCTCTCAGCAGGCGGTGTCATGGACCAGCCGGCGAAGGCTCGCCTGGCGGCTGCGATCGCGCAGTCCACATCATCGTCATCGCCGAGCGCGACGTCGGCGATCGGCTGCTCCGTCGCCGGATTGACGACGGTTGCTGCGGCCACGACTGATCCGATCGGCTTCCGCCATTCGCCGTCGATGTAGAATTTTCCGAGGAATCCGGCTTCTGTCAGGTGTCGAAGGGGCGAGGTCATTGGAAGCGATCCTTGATCCGGTAATAGGCGCCGATCAGCGGCAGGAACCAGGGGGCCGGGGTTGCCGGGAATGGCCGGCCAGTCCTACCAGCCGCGCATCCGCGGCCATCGTGCTTCGATCGTGTCGCTGCCGGCAGAGACGACATTGTACAGCTCGTGTTGCGACGCCGTCGCGCAGGCGTGATTGGGCAGGATTCTGATCTTCGTGCCGATAGGAAGATCCGGCAAAGCTTCGCCAGATCCGGACCTGATGGCGAGAATGCCGTGTTCCTGGCTGGCTTGCGCGACGATCAGGTCGGAATAGACGTTGCCGGACACATCGCAGACGAGACCGTAACCCTGATCGACCCTCTGCGCCGCCGTGCCACGATCGCGCGACAGGGCCATCCAGCCGGCGTCAACCAGAATCCAGCCTTTCTCCGGCTTCGTGCCGATCACGGTAGCAAGAACAGAGATCGCGATATCGTTGACGGTGCAGACGCCGACACCGAGCATCACCAGATCGAAGAACATGTAGACGCCAGCCCGCATCTCCGTAACGCCAGTCAGGTCTTCGGTGAAATGGGCGGTCGGCGTCGAGCCGACGCTTACGACTGGACACTCATGCCCCGCCGCCCGCAACCTCGTTGCGGCGGCGACGGCAACGGCGCGCTCGTTCTCCGCAGCCGCGACAAGGGCGTCGGGCGCACAGAGGCTGTAGGATTCGCCGGCATGGGTGAGAATGCCGGCGAGCCTGACGCCCGCCTCAACCAGGGCGGCCGCGACGACGATGAGCTTGGAATCCTCAGCGGTCAGCCCGCCGCGGTGACCGTCGCAGTCGATCTCGATGAAGGCGGACGGCGTCACACCAGTTGCGCGACCAGCCGCGCCGAGCATCGTAGCCTGCTCGGGCGAATCGAGCAGCACCTTGAGGTCGATTCCTGCTCTCCGGAGACGCATTGCTCTCTCGGCGGTATGCGGTGCCAGACCCACGGCATAGGTCATGTCCCGGAAACCGTGCCGCGCAAAGTACTCGGCCTCCGCCAAGGTCGAGACAGTGATTGGCCCCGGCTCGGACCGATAGGCGCGTCGGGCGACGTCAATGGATTTCGCGGTTTTCATGTGGGAACGCAGCACGACACCTCGCGCAGCCATGCGAGATGACAGACCGGTGAGATTGCGATCCAGCCGGTCTCTGTCGAGCAGGAGGGCCGGGGTCGCCAGCGCGCCGAGCGTCTTGGTCGCCTCGCCAGGTCCAGCGTCCGGGATATCCGTTCCCTGCATCTCCAAGCGCGGCATCCCGATGTCTCCTAGCCGAATGACTGGTTGGCGAGCGCGAACATGCGCGCCGGCCCGCTCGATGGCATCTGCGTTCCAAGAACCATGGTGGTGGCGTCGCCGACCTTCGGCAGCCCGATGCCTTCGAGCCAGTCCCCGAGTTGCGCGGCGGTAGAGATATCGATCCGCACGAACACGCGCCCGAGATGCGCGAGCGCGGCCTCGATCAAGGCGTGTGCATCGGTCCGGCTTTTTGCAACCACAGGACCGATGACATGCCCGCGGCCGAAATGACGTGAAATGGCGTAGCCGCGGGGTACGCCGTCACGCATGAAGACATAGCCGTCGCCGACCACCACCAGCCGATTCAACATCTCGCGTCTGGTCCAGCCGGTGGCCTCCTGATCGAGGCTCACGATCGCTTCAAAATCGGCCGGAGCCATTGCCCTGACGAAGCACGGCAGCGGCGCCTCATGTCGCTCCCTCGGAATTCCCTGATGCTGGTGGATGACCCCGATGGGGACGAAGCCGCGGCGCTGGTAAAGCGCCATGCCTTCGGTCGTCGAATTCAGCGTGATGATCCGTGGTCGTGCCGCGGCGAGCAGCGCGTCCATCAGTCGGGCCCCGTAACCGCGTCCCTGAGCAGCTTTCGAGACGATGATCATCCCGGCTGAAGCATGGGTCTCGCCGTAGGGCCACCAGCACGCGGTCCCAATCACCACACCGGCGCGCTGCAGAACAAAACCGCGACCCAACTGCTGCGCGACTTCCCAATCCTCGATCCGATAGGGCCAGGACATCTCTTGCGATAGTTTTAGCGCGCCCTCCAGATGCGATCTGGCGAATGGCAGCAGGACCACGTCCTCATTGACACGATCTCCGGCCTGGTGAGCTGCGTTTGTCATGATCGGTCAACGTCTCTTGTTCGGGTTGCCGGGCTACTCGCCAGTGCCCGACGGGCGATGGCCTCAGCGTACCTTGGGCCCGACAGCATTACGCAATCAGACTCGAGCGAAGTTCGGCAGAGTATTTCATTGATGATGCGCCTCGACGCCCAATCTGCTGTCAGCGGCTGGCGCGCCACAGCGCAATACGATCGCGCATCCGATAGCCCTGGATGAAGGCAGGCATGAACCACGGATTGCCCCGATAGAACGGGATGAACGCCGGTGGACGGAAGTCAAAGGCAGTGCGCGCCCGCTCGTCATGTCCCATGAGCTTGTAAGCCGCATGCATGCCGATCCACGGCGCCCAGACCACGCCCGAACCGCAGAAGCCGGTGGCATAGACGATGCCGTCCTTCTCGAAGATGCGGGGCAGCATGTCGCGGTTCATGGCCACATTGCCGAACCAGCTATGTGAGGGGCGAACGCCCTCCAGTTCCGGAAACAGATTTACCAGGCCCTTGCGCAGAAGCAGCTTCGGAGCCACCGGATCGCCGGCGCGGGAGCTGTCACGTCCGCCCAGCAGGATGCGTCTGCCATCGGGTGAGGGCCGGTAATAGAAGCCGACCTGTCGGTTCTCGATAATCATCATGCGTTTTGGCATCAGCCGTGCCATGACTTCGGGCGCGAGCTCCTCGGTCGCAATGATCCGGCTGCGAACCGGGACCAGCCTCCGGCGCAGGAAGGGCACGGCACCATCGGTGTAGCCGTTCGTACAAACCAGCACCTGACGCGCCTGCACCGAACCGGCCGCGGTCACGACGCGGAATCCGGAGCCGTTCCTCTTTATTGAAACGACCGGTGTTCGCGCACGGACGGTCAACCCCGAAGCCAGCGCCACTCGAAGGAGTTCAGAGTGAAACTTCGCCGGATGCAGCCCGCCGATGTCCATCCGAACCGTGCCGCCGCGGTAGACATCGGTGCCGATGTAATTGCGCTGCTCGGCATAGGGGACGGCGTAGGCCTCGATCCCAAGCTTCTTCGCCAGCGCCTCCGCGCTGCGCGCCATGGTTTCGTATTGCTCATATCCGAATGCGCCCTTGAACTGGCCCACCGGCTGGAAGTCGCACGCGAGCCCTTCCGTCTTGATCAGATCGTACAGGAATTCGCGTGCGGTCTTGCCTTCCGCCTCGATCGCCAGCGCCTTCTCTTCGCCGAACCGTCGAGAGATCGTCGCGTAATCCGGCCGAATGCTTCCGCTGGTGATTCCACCGTTGCGCGTCGAAGCGCCCTCCCCGGGATCCATTGCATCAAAGGCAGCAACCGAGCGTCCTTCGCGCGCCAGCGCCAACCCGGCCGAGAGCCCGGCATAGCCGGCGCCCACGATCAGCACGTCGAGCTTCTTGGGCAAGGCTTGCTGAGGCAGCGGCTTGAGCGGGGCGGCTTCCCACCAGTAGGGCGTCGCCTTCTCTTCAATTCTGGGCGCGTGCATGGCGTTTGCTTCTCAAATATCCAACTGTGGCTCGGCTCAAATCGTCAAATGTGATCGTCTCGAACGTCGAGGGCATCTCGCAAGCCGTCGCCGATGAAGTTGAAGCTGGTCACCGCGATCGTAATCGCCGCACCGGGAATGATGGCGAGCCATGGAGCGCTGGCCAAATATTGCTGGGCGCCATTGAGCATGTTGCCCCAGCTCGGCATCGGCGGCTGGATTCCGTAGCCGAGAAAACTGATATAGGCTTCCAGAAGAATGGCGCGGGCGACCGCCAGGCTCGCGGCGACGATGATTGGGCCCATCGCATTGGGCAGGATCTCGCGGAACATGATATGCCTGCGGCTCAGCCCCACCATGCGCGCAGCCTGGACAAACTCGCGCTCGCGCAGCGAACGGACCTCGGCTTCGACGATTCTGGCGGTCTCCATCCAGCTCGTGACGGCAATGATCACGGTGATCATCACCGCGCTGGGCCGCAGTGTTGCGGCCAGGGCCAGGACGAGGAAGATCGAGGGATAGGAAAGGAAGCCGTCCACCGTGCGCATCAGCGCCGCCCCGACCCAGCCTCCCCGATAGCCCGCCGTCACGCCGACCAGCGTGCCGATCAGCGTCGACAGCAGCATCGCCGAGAATCCCACCAGCAGCGAGACCTGCCCGGCCATCAATAGCCGCGCCGCCAAATCACGCCCAAGCGGGTCAGTGCCGAAATAGTGATTACCGCTGAGAGGTGGAGCAAAGCGGGCGCGCAGATCGATCTGGAGCGAGTCGTATGGCAACACATAGGGACCGATGGCGCACGCCAACACAAGCAGGGTGATCATCGCGATCCCCACGAGCGCCAGATGATGACGCATGAAGCGGTACACCGCGCGGCTGTGCCACCAGCGAGTTGGAGTTGCATGGACGGCAATGGCGGTCATATCTGCTGCCTCCTGTTAACAGGCGTGGGTCCGCGGGCTCAGGCCAGGCGGATGCGCGGGTCGACGGTAGCGATGACGATGTCTGCGACCAGATTGCCCAGCACGACCAGGATGGCTGAGAATATCAGTAGGCCCATTACGACCGGATAGTCGCTATAACCGAGGCTATCGAGGAACAACCGGCCCATTCCCGGCCAAGTAAAGACCGTCTCGGTAACCAATGCGCCGGTCAGAATGCTGGGCAGTTGCATCCCTGCCAGCGTGATCATCGGCAACAGCGCATTGCCGACCACATGTTTCAGCAAGATGCGGCGCTCGCTTACGCCCTTGGCGCGAGCCGTCTTGATGAAATCCTGGCTTAGCGCGTCGAGTGTCGCCGTGCGCATGTAACGGCTCCAGATCGCGACATGAACCAGCGACAGCACCAAGCTCGGCAAGATCAGGTGATGCAGATAGTCCAGCACCGAGCCGTCGCCGATCGTGTACATGTTGCCTGCAGGAACCCAACCGAGTTTCAGCGTGAAGATGTAGATGCCGATGAGGCCGAACCAGAAGGTTGGGACCGACAGCGCGACCATGGCACCGACCGTCGCGCAATAGTCGAAGAGAGAATAGCGGTGGGTGGCGCCGCGGATGCCAATCCAGGAGCCAATCGCGATCGCAAGTGCGGTAGACGTCCCCATGAGCAGCAGCGTCGCCGACAGATGCCGTCCAATCACCGTCAACACCGAAGAGCCGTCCCGGAAGGAGTGTCCCCAGTCACCCTGAATTAACCGCCAAGCCCAGTCGAGGTACTGAATCCATAGCGGCCGGTTCAGCCCTAGCTGCTCTGCAAGTCGCTCCACGTCCTTCTGGGTCATGCCGGGATCAAGCCCGAATTGCGCAAGAGGACCGCCCGGCATGAGATTGAGAACCGTAAAGCCGATGATCGAGACGATCACCAGCAGCACGATGCTTTGCGAGAGACGATTGAGCAGGAATCCCGACATTCGAGTCTCCATTTTACCTTGATAGGGCCAGTCGGTCGCCGCACCTGGCTAGGCCGGCCTCGGGCGTCGATACGTCAACTCGCCCAATGCCAAGCCAGCGCGTTCCAGGATTCCGTGCGCGTGTTGCCGTTTGGCATGACCCCCGAAATCCCCTTCTTTTGACCCTGGACCGAATTGCTCTGGTACAGCGGAAGGAACGGCAGGTCCTGACGGACAAGCTCTTGTACGCGATGATAGATCGCGCGCCGCGCTTCCGGATCGAAGGTGCGAGCTCCCTTGTCGAGCAAGGCATCGACTTCCGGATTGGCGTATTGCGCGTTGTTCGAACCACGCCCGCCCTTTGCGGCGATCGAACGTGAGTGCAGGCGATTGGTAACGTCCGGGTCTGCCCCGATCAGATACGTGCTGCCGACGATCACGGAATCGAATTGCGATTGCTGCCAGAACTCGCCCCACATCACGGCGGCAGGCAAGTTCGATATCTTCATCTCGACACCTAACTGTGCAAATGTCTGCTGCAGGAACTGCTGCGCCTGCTCGCGAAGCGGATCTCCTGACGTGGTCGAGTTGGCGAAGGACAGGCGGACGCCGCCTTTGGCGCGAATGCCATCCCGTCCGGGCACCCAGCCGGCCTTGTCGAGGATCTTGCGCGCGCGGTCCAGATTATACTCGTGTGCCGGCAGGTTGGGGTTGTAGTACAAGGATTGCTTCGGCATGAAGGTTTCCGTCGGCGCCGGCACTCCGTAATAGAGTCCCTGGATGATCGCCTCCTTGTCGATCGCCGCGTAGAGCGCCTCGCGAACCGCCAGTTCCTTGAACTGGGGACGCTCGAGATTCAGGTAAAAGGACTCGAATGAGGCCCTTGGAACCAGGGTCACAACGCGGTTCGGCAGCGTCTTGGCTTCCCGATAATGGTCAGGGGTGATGTAAGGCTGCCCCACGAGATCCACATCGCCGCTCTTGAACTGAGTGTAGAGGACGGTGAGATCGGGAATGTATTTGAAGACCAGCCTCTCGATGTGAGGGCCTTCACCGAAATATTCGAGGTTAGCCACGAGCTCAAGATGATCGCCCGGGACCCGCTTGCCCCACTTGAATGCGCCGGTGCCGACCGGGGCCTGATTGAAGGCGGCGTTGCTTGGATTGGCCTCCTTCTCGAGGATGTGCTTGGGGACGATGAAGGTTTCGGTCAGGAACGACAAGTATGGCGCAAAGGCCTCTTCCATTCGCCACGAGATCTCCGTGGGCGAGATCACCGTGATGTCGCGCACGAGCGCATGGCCGGCCGTGCGCCAACTCCGGAAGTTGGGGTTCATGATCAGTTCGAGGGTGAACTTCACATCCTCGGCGCTGAAAGGCTTGCCGTCATGCCAACGGACATCGTCACGCAAACGAATACGCCATTTGAGGCCGTCCTCCGAAATGCCGCCGTTCTTTTGGTTCGGCACTTCCACGGCGAGGTTGGGCTGAATGACGCCTTGTGGATCGATGCGGAAAAGCGCGTCGAAAACCGAGAAATGCACGCCATCATCGACTTCAATGTGTGCCATCAGCGGATTGAATACAGTTGGCTCTTGACCGAGTCCGACGATCACGCGGCCGGTCGGCTTTGCTGTAGAAGTGCGAGCAAGGGCAGGCTTGCCCAAGAGATTTGGCGCGAAGACGCTGGCAGCTCCGCCGATCGCCACCATTCGCAGAGCATCGCGCCGCGAGTAGTTCGAAGTCGCAGAACGCTTGGTCATAACGTCTCTCCTCCCTTGTGGTGTCCGACGTGGCCTTCGTCTCGAGGCATGCTCCCGTGCTGCTCGCCGGGGATCGCTGCCACCAGTTCTCGCGTGTAGCTGGATTTCGGCTCGAGGAAGATTTGGGACGGCGGTCCGCGCTCGACGATCTGTCCGCGATGCATGACGGCGATTTCATCGCAGATCTGGCTTGCGACGCGCAGGTCATGGGTGATGAAAATCATAGAGACGCCCGTCTCCCGCTGAATCTGGTCCAGCAGCTTCAAGATCTGGGCCTGGATCGACACGTCGAGCGCAGAGACCGCTTCGTCGGCAATCAGCAATTTCGGCTTGAACATCAGCGCCCTTGCGATGCCAATGCGCTGACGCTGACCGCCGGAGAACTCGTGGGGATAGCGGTCAAAGGCGCCTGAATCCAGCCCGACATGGGACAGGAGTTCCCGAGCCCGCTCACAAGCCTCATTGTAGGGCATCCCATGCGCGACCGGACCAACTGTGAGGATGTGCCCGACCGTTGATCGCGGATTGAGCGACGCAAAGGGATCCTGGAAGATCATCTGGATTTTTGGCCGCAGCGACCGAAACTCGGCTTCGGAAAGCCTAGCGATGTCGTGGCCCTCGAACACAAGCGAACCGCTATCGCACGCCATGAGCTTGATCAGCAGCCGTCCGAGCGATGATTTGCCCGAACCGCTTTCCCCGACAACGCCCAGCGTGCGGCCCGACGTGAGATCGAACGTCACGCCGTTGACCGCGGGCACGATGCGCCGCTTGCCGAACAGCGCGCTGCCGCTGCGATAGGTTTTTGCCAGGCATTCAACCTTAAGGATCGATAACCGGTCCGCGGCTTGCAACGGAACACGGTCCTTGCCGGTCAGATGCGGCACGGCCGCGATCAGGCGTCGCGTATAGAGATGGCTAGGTGACTTCAGGACCTGCTCGGCGCTGCCCTGCTCCACGCAA
The DNA here is from genome assembly GCF_029714305.1 of Bradyrhizobium sp. CB3481. Classification (NCBI taxonomy): domain Bacteria; kingdom Pseudomonadati; phylum Pseudomonadota; class Alphaproteobacteria; order Hyphomicrobiales; family Nitrobacteraceae; genus Bradyrhizobium; species Bradyrhizobium sp. CB3481. The sequence continues at coordinate 3,521,673 of NZ_CP121647.1, read as the reverse complement.
TGGCCCTTCTCCATCACGACGACGTAATCGGCAATTTCCGCCACAACCCCGAAGTCATGGGTGATGAACATGACGCTCATTCCCTTGCGGCGCTGAATGTCGCGGATCAACTGAAGGATCTGCGCCTGGGTCGTCACGTCCAGCGCGGTGGTCGGCTCGTCCGCAATCAGGATCGCGGGCTCGAGAGCCAGGGCCATGGCGATCATCACCCGCTGCCGCTGCCCGCCCGAAAGCCGGAATGGGTACTGGTGATACATCAGCTGCGGATCGGGCAGGCCCACTTCACTCAACAGCTCGATGGCTCGGCTGCGACGGGATTTCGGCGTCCCAACATCGTGCGCCGCCATCACCTCCTCGATCTGCGCACCCACGGTCATCAGTGGGTTGAGCGCTGAGAGAGGGTCCTGAAAGATCATCGACACGACCCGGCCGCGAAGGCTGCGGAGTTTGTCGGGCGAGAGGCCGACGATGTTCATTCCATCGAGGTGGATCGCACCCGAAGAGACACGGATCACCTTCGGCAGGAGCCCCATGATCGCATTGGCGGTAACCGACTTACCCGATCCAGATTCACCGATGATACACAGGATCTGACCACGCTTCAGATCGAAGGAGATGTTTTCGACGGCGTAGGCCCGCTCCATTCTTCCCGGCAGACTTACGGTCAGGTCGCGCACCGAGAGCGCCACATCGGCGGGGGTTACAGCCTGGATGCCAGAGCCCATAAGGCAATCCTCCCCTTTCAAGCTGGTCCGATCTTGCTGATGCGGGCCGGGCCTTCGGCTCCTCGCGTCCCCGCGCTCCCTGGACAGCTCAACAATTCGCCGCTCAAATTGCCATTCCTTCATTGGAAGCCGGGACATGATTCAGGCCCGCTTGCGCAATAAGCAAGAGCGGATGCTCAGATCGTAGCGCCGGCAAGGTTGGCCACCGCCACCGCGAGGAAGCCGATAGAGCATCGGCAGCTCTATCGCTTCCACCAAGGTCTGCTCCTGGACAAGGCTCATGCAGTTCGCCTCCTCGGACATCGACCTATTGATCGAGCTTGAATGGTTTCGATCGAGCTTGAATGGTTCTCCCGATTTTGACGACTTCAATCACCCTGGAGTCGCCGAAACGCGGCATCCGGGCAGCACGAACTTCTGAAAACGAAGTCCGATTTGGCATTTCAGTCTGCATCGCGAGACCCGCTGACGCGCGCCGGATCAATGCTTACTTGTCTCGTGGCCTCCCCGATTGCGGATGGTGTGCTTCGGTCTCCACACTGCGACCTGCGGTGCAAGCCAAGTATTCTCGCAATAATAGCCTGTGTCCAAGGCGGCAAACCGCAGGATATTCCGTCCAATCGCGAAAGTCCGCGGGGGCTGCCGCACTTCCCCCGTTACGATACCGCAACCACGGGAGGTCCTCGCCCAATGAGCGCGCCGCTCATGCATATCGAATCCAGTCCAACCCTGCCTCAAGAGGCAGACGTCGTCGTCATCGGCGGCGGAGTGGTGGGGGTGTTCACGAGCTACTATCTCGCCCGTCGCGGCGTTAAGGTCGCGTTGCTTGAAAAGGGCCGTGTTGCTGCCGAGCAGTCCAGCCGCAACTGGGGATGGTGCCGCCAGCAGAACCGCGACGCGCGCGAGCTGCCAATTGCGACCAAGAGCCTCGATCTCTGGGAACGAGTTGCCCAGGAGACCGGTGAAGATACGGGTTTCCGCCGCTGCGGCCTTCTGTATTTGTCGAACGACGAAAAAGAGCTGGCAGGCTGGGCAAAGTGGCGCGATTTCGCCACGACCGCCGGCGTTACGACACACATGCTGAGCGCGGAAGAGGCGAGCGAGAGAGGCAAGACGACGGGCCGCAAGTGGAAAGGCGGCGTCTTCTCTCCAACCGACGGAACGGCAGATACCTCAAAGGCCGTGCCCATCGCCGCGCGTGCGATCATGGCGGCGGGTGGCACGGTGCACCAGCATTGCGCGGCTCGCGGCGTAGAGCTCAGCGCCGGCCGGGTCAGCGGCGTGGTGACCGAAGCGGGCACGATTCGGACGAAGACAGTAGTCATGGCAGGAGGCGCGTGGGCTTCTTCATTCTGCAACCAGCTCGGAATTCGCTTCCCACAGGCGTCCGTGCGCCAGTCCATTCTCGCCGTGGCTCCTGGCGCGGCCGGCCTGCCTGATGCCCTGCACACTGCGCTGGCGTCGCTCACGCGGCGTGGCAACGGCGGATACACGCTGGCAATCAGCGGGCGCGCGCGATTCGATCCCACGCCGCAGCAGTTAAGGTTCGGCCGCGAATTCCTACCCATGTTCGCACGACGGTGGCGAAGTCTTGCCCCTGGGGCCTTCGAAGGCTTTCGGCAAGGCCATGAAACCTTGGCGAAATGGGCGCTCGATGAGGTGACTCCGATGGAGCTGAACAGGATACTTAGTCCCCGTCCCGACATGAGGCAGATTCGGCTGACACATCAACGAGCTTGCCAGTTGGTGCCCAAACTCCGGGACGTCGCAATCTCAAACATCTGGGCCGGCTACATTGACAGTACGCCGGACGGCATTCCGGCAATCGGTGAGATTGAGTCAATTCCAGGCTTCATCCTTGCGGCGGGATTCAGCGGTCACGGTTTCGGGATTGGTCCCGGCGCGGGACATATGATCGCCGACATCATTACGGGTAGCGCACCGATCGTCGACCCGCGCCCCTACAGGCCGGAGCGGCTGAAAATGAGCGCCTGGGGCAAGGTCAGCGAGTTCTAAGATCCAGTCGTCCGCCCCGGTGGGAAAAGATACCGGTTGGTGCTATGACAATGCGAATGACGCTGAAGCATCAAAGCCTTGACGCCGTTGTCGCCCCTATCCCATGGCCCTGCTATGAAGCTCGATAAGATCGACATCCGGATTTTATGCGAACTGCAGAAGAACGGGCGGATTTCCAACGTCGAGCTCTCGGAGCTGATAAACCTTTCGCCTAGCCCGTGTCTGATGCGCGTCAAGAGGCTCCAGACAGAGGGGTTCATCACCGGCTATTCCGCCCAGATCGACGTCTCCAAGCTCGGCCAAACTCTGACCGTGTTTGCCGAAATCACCCTGAAGAATCATCGGCAGATCGATTTCGCTCGCTTTCTCACGACGATCGAGAAGATCGATTCCGTCGTCGAATGCCATCTCGTTTCGGGTGGGTACGACTATCTAGTAAAATTCATCACGGCAGGGATCAGCGAATACCAGGCGGTCATGGAACGCCTCGTGGAGATGGATATCGGCATCGACAAATACTTCAGCTTTGTCGTGCTGAAATCCCCCATCGTGAAATCCCATCTGCCGCTTGAAAGCATCTTCAGTAGCTGAGGAACAGCGGTGATTATCCTTTCATCGCCGCGCGCACGTCACTGTCTTCGAGCGTCTGGTCGAGCGTGGTCTTGGTCCGTTCAATGATGCCATCGATGTCCGCAGCCGTGCAGCAGAGCGGCGGGGCATAGCCCAGCACGCCCTGGGCAAAGGCGCGGATGACGAGGCCGTTGTCCCATGCGCGGTCGAAAATGCGGCGCGCAGGATCGGCCGCCACCGGCAGGGGCGTCTTACGTTCCTTGTCGGTGACAAGCTCGATTGCGGCGAGCATGCCACGACCGCGGACATCTCCGACGAGCGGATGATCGGCCAACGCGCGAAGGCCTTCCATCAGGCGGTGCCCGGCGTTCCGGCCGTTCTCCAGCAAGCCGTTTTCGTAGAGGTCAAGGCACGCAAGCCCGACGGCTGCGCTGACAGGGTGTGCGGAATAGGTGTAGCCGTGGCCGACGGCCGTCTTGCCGGCACCATTGGCAATCGAGTCGTAGACGCGGTCGGACATCAGAACGGCCCCCATCGGCACGTAGCCCGAGGTCAGCCCCTTTGCCGTGGTCATGAGATCCGGCACGACGTCATCCTCTTCACAGGCGAAGAGCGGACCGACACGGCCAAAGCCGGTGATAACCTCATCGGCAACGAACAGAATATCGTGCTCCTTGCAAACAGCGTGCATTTCCTTCAGCCACGACGGCGGCGGAACGAGGACGCCTCCCGAGCCCTGGATCGGCTCGACATAGAAGGCAGCAACGCGATCAGCTCCGAGCTCGGCGATCTTGGCCCGCAGGGCCGCGACCGACGCAGCAATGATCGCCGGGGGATGGGTACCAATCGGATTGCGATAGGCATAGTGCGAGGGAATCTTGTGCTGCCAGCTATAGGGTACTCCAAAACCCGTGTGAAAAGCGGGCAACGCGGTCAAGCCAGACCCCGCGGTCGACGATCCATGGTAGCCGTGCTCGACGGAAATGAACTGGTCCTTCTGTGGTGTACCCTTGGAATGATAATAGTACCGGATGAATCGGATCGTGCTGTCGACGGCATCCGAGCCACCCAAGGTGAAATAGACATGGTTCAGATCACCGGGCGCCAATTCGGCCAGCCTGGCGGCCAGCCGGATAGCCGGCTCGGAGCCTAGTCCGAAATAGCCCGTCGCATAAGGCAGTTCGCGGAGCTGCCTCGCCGCCGCTTCAACGATGCTATCTTGTCCGTACCCGGCGTTGACACACCACAGGCCGGCGAACCCGTCGAGCAATTGGCGTCCCGAGGCATCGGTCAGGGTCGCGCCCTTCGCCGATTTTAACATCCGCACACCTAACGCCTCATGGCTTCGGTAGGATGCGACCGGGTGAACCAGATGCGCGCGATCCAGCTCGATCAGCGAATTGCTTAACATGTCGACCTCCATATCAACCCGAAAACAAATTAGGATATCGAGGCCAGCAGTTCCTCCCAAGCTGAGCCTGGATCAAAGGAGTTTTGACTTTCATTGGTGATTGACGCCGCATCTAATGCCGGAGCAGGTCCAGCGCCTGGCGGTGCTGCTCAATTCGAAAGGTTGCCCGGCGCAACTCTCTGCCAAAGCTTCGACCCGATACGACACAATCTGCTTCCGGCTCCCGCGAAAGCGGCGCTTTATCATGCGAGATGATCATTATGATGCTTGTCGTACCGGCACGCAGTGCCGAGAGGATTGGAGGATTCCACGTCATGACGAAGTTCCGACCGAAATACATCACCTTCGATTGCTACGGCACGCTGACGAATTTCGACATGGCCGGTGCGGCAAGGAGAGTCTACGGCTCCCAGCTTCCCGCCACGACGATGGCAAATTTCATCAAGGATTTCGCTGCCTATCGCCTGGACGAGGTTCTTGGCGCGTGGAAACCGTACTTCGAGGTCGTGCATAATTCGGTAGAGCGTACGTGCAAGCGCAATGGTGTTGTATTTCGGCCGGAGGATGCCCAGCGCATCAACGAAGAGATCCACACATGGGGCCCACATCCTGACGTCCCGGCGGGTCTGGCCAAAGTTGCGAGGGAGATTCCCCTGGTCATCCTGTCGAACTCCATGAAGAACCTCATCATGTCGAACGTGGAGAAGCTCGGCGCGCCCTTCCACACGGTGATCACGGCCGAGGAAACCGGCGCCTACAAGCCGCACATGAAGGGCTTTGAGTACATGTTTGACAAGCTGGGCTGCGGTCCGGAAGACATCACCCACGTCTCATCCTCGTTCCGCTACGACCTGATGACGGCCTATGACTTGGGCATCAAGAGCAAGGTCTGGGTGAACCGCGGTCACGAGCCCGCGAATCCCTTCTATGAATACACCGAGGTCGCTGACATCGGGGGGCTGGCCGCGGCAGTCGGCTTGGAGCCGTTTCGTAAGAGCGCGTGAAGCTTATTTCTTTCGCGATCGTTCGCAGCGCTCTAGGTCTTAAGCTGCAATAACGATCGATGCATTTGTGAAGAAGAAAGGGGGGCGGTTCGACCGCCCCCTTTCTTGTTTCAGCTACCGGTCCGAAGGATCGCTCAGTCCAACCCCCCGACATGGAGCGCCTTGATCTCGAGATATTCGTCTATCCCGAGCTGGGAGCCTTCACGTCCCAATCCCGACTGCTTTACACCGCCGAAAGGCGCAACCTCCGTCGAGATCAGGCCGGTGTTCAGGCCGACCATGCCGAACTCCAGAGCCTCGGCAACACGCCATGAGCGCTTGAGGTTCTCAGTGTAGAAATATGCGGCAAGGCCGAACGGCGTGCCATTTGCGATCGCAATCGCCTCGTCCTCCGTCTCGAAGCGAAAGAGCGGTGCGACCGGACCGAAAGTCTCCTCCGAAGCGAGCAGCATCTCAGTCGTCGCGCCACCAAGCACGATAGGGCGCGCATACTGCCGATCTTCCGGCACCGTTTCACTCTGCGCGATGATCTTCGCGCCCTTGTCCAGCGCGTCGGTGACGTGCCGCCTGATCTTTTCGATCGCCGCGCCATTGATCATAGGCCCGATTGCGACCCCCTCTTCCGTGCCGGCGCCGACCTTCATTTTCGCGACCCGGCTGGCGAGCTTCTGTGCGAAGGCGTCGTAAATGCCTGATTGCACGAGAATGCGATTGCAGCAGACGCACGTCTGTCCACCATTGCGGAACTTCGATGCAATCGCGCCCTCGACGGCCCGGTCGAGATCGGCATCGTCAAAGACGATGAACGGCGCATTGCCGCCGAGCTCGAGGCTGAGCTTCTTGACGTTGTCGGCGGCGCCTTTCATCAGCAGCGCGCCCACGCGGGTCGATCCGGTGAACGAGATCTTGCGAACGGCTTCATTGGCCATCAGCTCCTTGCCGATTTCCGCCGGCATGCCGGTCACGATGTTGATCACGCCCGCGGGAATTCCCGCCCGCTCCGCCAGAACACCGATCGCGAGGGCCGAAAAGGGCGTGAATTCAGAGGGCTTGATGACCACGGTGCAGCCCGCGGCAAGAGCAGGCGCCACTTTGCGCGTAATCATCGCATTGGGGAAATTCCATGGCGTGATGATTCCGCAGACGCCGACCGGCTCTTTCAGAACCAGAATGCGGCGATCGATCGTGGGCGCCGGGATTGTCGATCCATTGATCCGGCGAGCCTCTTCCGCAAACCATTTGACGAAGGATCCCCCGTAACGGATTTCTCCGAGCGATTCAGCAAGCGGCTTGCCTTGTTCCAGCGTCAGCAGAAGCGCCAGATCCTGCTCATGACGTCGCATGAGCTCATACCAACGCTCCAGCAGCGCTGCACGTTCTGCATGAGACCTGGTCTTCCAACGTTTGAACGCATCAGCGGCGGCGTTGATTGCTGCCCTGGTCTCGTCACGCCCCATGTCGGGTATGGTGCCAAGCACTTTCTGGCTAGCGGGATCGATCACATCGACGGTAGCTTTCGTACTCGCATCCCGCCAATTGCCACCGATCAGCGCCTGTTGGCGAAACAGTTCTCTGTCCTTCAATGCTATCATGGACTTATTCCTTTGCTTTTTGGCCAAACCTGCCAACGCTACTTGGATTTGCAATTGGCGAGACAAGGCGGCTCATCCGAGCAATACAGGACCGCACGCCGCATTTTTCATTGAGAATGAATGGTCTGACGGTCGTTCAATGTGGTCAGACGCGGCCTCGCACGTCGATTATTCTGACGGATGCCTCGGGGCCGATCCGAGCATCGCCCTCAGTCGTAATGGCAGACGTAGATCTTTCGCACTGTCTCGATCGTGCGCCAGACCCCGACAAAGCCCGGTTTCATCACAAAGCTGTCGCCAGCCCGGTAAGTCTTCGTCTCACCGCCCTTTTCCTCAATTTCGACAAGACCCGAAATGATGTGACAGAACTCGCAGGTCGTGCCCTTGATGGAATGAGTCTCGCCGGGCGTAGCTTCCCAGACGCCGGTCAGCACCTTGTCGCTCTTCGAAGCGTCTTGCGCCCAGGTCTTGAATGATGGGTTACCTGAAATGAGCCGTTCCGGAGCGGGCACAGCGTTCTTCGGTGCGAAATCCGGATTAGTGTCGATGCTGATCAGAAGTGACATGGATTTTCCTGTTAGTAGCCGAGGGTTCGGTCGACAAGGCCGACCGGATTGCGTCCAGCACGGTGGCGCCGGATGTTTTCTATGACGGCTTGTGCTGCCGTATGCGGTTGCGTCACGGATGCGATATGCGGCGTGATGATCACCTTCGGATGGGACCAAAGAGGATGGCCTTCTGGCAGCGGCTCGGGATCGGTGACGTCAAGCATCGCTGCCGCCAGGTGCCCGCTGTCGAGCGCCTCGATGAGTGCGTTTTGGTCAAGCTGCGGGCCGCGGCCGACATGCAGCAGCCTCGCTCCCGCTGGCAACAGCGAAAAGAGCCTTGAGTTCAGGATACCGCTCGTTTGCTCCGTCAGGGGCAGAAGACAGACGAGGATATCCGTTCCTTGCAGAAAGTCGCCGAGCTGATCCTCGCCATGGAAGCAGGTGACACCCTCGACCACGTTCTTGCTGCGACTCCACGCGGCAAGGGGAAATCCAAATGGCTTCAAGCGATCGATCGCAGTTTGCGCCAGCATCCCAAGGCCCAGGAAGCCCACACGCCGATCAGTCACCTGGGACGTTGCAAGAGCTTGCCAAAGGCCCCTGCTCTGCTGCTCGCGATATGCAAGCATGTCGCGGTGGAGGGTCAGCACGCCAAGGACGACGTATTCCTGCATCATGCGTATGATGCCATCCTCGACCATGCGCACGAGTTTCACGTGGCCGGGTATCGCCTCCGCCTTGAACTGATCAACCCCCGCGCCGAGCGAAAAGAGCACTTCCAGATTACGAAAGCGCGAGACGTCGTCCGGCACATTCCAGGTCAGCAGGTAGCGTATCTTCTCCGGGTCGATAGATTCGCTACAATGGTAGAATTCCAGATCGGGGAGCTCGCGCGCAAAAGCCTGGCGGAAGACTGCCCCCCTGGCAGAATCAGAATTGAACAGAAATGCCATCGATGCACGCCCCTGTCTTCCTCGGCATGTCGACGACGCCGGGAAAAGCGATTAGCCTCGCGCGAGCCTTCACGGCGGCCCACTCTGCCTGCACGATTTGCCGAACATCGAGAGGGTAGCTGCAAGCCGGAGCTTTCCCTGCCGAATTGCGATGCAATACAAGCCGAAGATTTCGAAAAGACGGCCCAAACAGGGGAAACCTGCTGGGTTTCCGTGCAATACTGTGGCGAAATAGCCTGCTGCCCTATTGTCGTGGGAGGACAAAAGGCGCGATGTGCCAGAGACCAGCATCCGCGAGAAGAACGGACGAATTGAAATGGGGCGAACGGTACGCGTAAAGTCGTTTGAACTGGCCGCGAGGGACATCAACGACGTTGATGTGAAGCTACTGCATGCTCTTTCCATCGCGGTTGGCTGGCCACATCGGCCCAAGGACTGGGATTTCCTGCGACGCGCCGGACAAGGCATCGTCGCTGTTGATGGCATCGGGCGCGTTTTCGGCAGCGCGATGTGGTTCCCCCATGGGCGCGAATTCGCCACCGTCGGTTTGGTGATCACATCGCCCCGTACCCAGGCACAAGGTACTGGCCGCTGGCTCATGAAGCAGGTGTTTGAGCGGTGTGGCGAGCGGAATTTGAGCCTGAACTCGACCGACGCAGCCTATCATCTTTACCTTTCGCTGGGCTTCAGGAAGGAAGCAGTCGTGTATCAGTGGCAGGGTGAGGTCATGTCACCCGTCCCGCCAGTGCCAGTTCTGGACGGTGAATTGACATCGCTGGCCGCGCAGAATGTTGAAGAAATCGCAGCACTGGATGAGCGAGCATTCGGAACAAGCCGTCAGAGGTTGCTTGCATTGCTTTCAGAGGGCGCGTCAATTTGCGTTCTGCGCCGCGGCGGGGAGATCTCCGGCTATTCCATGCAGCGCGAATTCGGACGTGGTCACGTGATCGGCCCGATCGTCGCCAGCAATGATCGTGACGCGATCCATCTCACGGCCGTGCATCTCAAAGATCTCGTCGGACGGTTCGCCCGGGTCGATACGCGGGAGCAGACGGGTCCGTTTGCCGACTTCCTTCAGCAGAGCCGTCTCGGTATGATCGACACTGTCACGACCATGTCCAAAGGGCGCCGATTTCTCAACCGAAAGGAAAACGAATCGTGGGTCTACGGATTAGCCGGGCACGCGTTGAGCTGAGGCGTCCATTTCGCTCGCCCTGCTGTCCGATCTCACGATGCGCAAGGGACGGGATCAATTGATCTGCGCGCTGTACCTCACGGCGTGAAGAACCAACCGTCGAACATAAGCCCCCGAATGTCAGCAACTCCCAAACCCCTGGGTTCGACCCTCAACAGTTTCAGATAATGCGAGACAAGCAATCAGGTTGCATTCTTGTGAGTGGCGTCTGGGCATACAAGTAGGACGATGCTCCCGGGGGACCTCTCTTGGTCGGCTTGCTGACGACGGGCACTCGCTAATCTTGTCGCACGGTTGATCGCCTTGCTGATGAATGACTGTTGCGACAGACATCTCGAACCTTGCAACCTAGTCGCGGCAGACGCTACGGCCTGACGCCACCCGCGCCGAAGGCTCGCAGCACGAGGAAGGTCGTCAAGCGCAAGCGCTGACTGCGGGCGCCGCGGCCGCCCGAGCCTTTGGAGACCGTGCCGCGCTCACGGATAAGGGCAATAGCCCGCCGATTTCTACGCTGGGCTACGCCAGTGCCCTCTCGTCAGCAAATAGCAGTTTTCCTTCGCGGGGCGTTGATTCAAATGAAGACGCGACGACCGAAAGAGCAGCCACTGGACCAAAACGTGAGATCAAGCAGGGGTATTTGCGCGGGACAAAGTACCAGCGTTCCGCCGTGAGTAACAATGTGGGAGTGAGAAGTCGCGGAAATACTTTTTGTATCAACGGCTTATTGCCGTTGGTGCGCTCGGAGGGACTCGAACCCCCACGATTTTACTCACTGCCACCTCAAGGCAGCGCGTCTACCAATTCCGCCACGAGCGCTTGGGACACCGGCTGGATGAAGCTCCGGCCGGATCAACGGCGCCGATGTAACAAATCAGGGATGGGGGGACAAGGAAGTTTTGTGCTCCGATAACTACCTGACATCAGGGGATTTCGGCAGCATCTGCTTGACTTCGACCGCGATGCGGTTGCGGTCCACCAGGACGACGCCGGAAGCCACCGGCAGGTTGTTGGCGAGGATCTTGACCTCATCCGCCTCGGTGGCGTCCAGTTCGATGATGGCGCCGCGGGAGAGCCGCATCACCTGGTGGATGGGCATGGTCGTGGTGCCGAGCACCACCATGAGATTGACGCTGACTTTATCGAGGGTCGCCACTTCTGAACCGCCACAGAGGGACTAGATTGCTGTGGTTCCACCTGACCACGTTATGGTTAGCCAATGGTTAATGACCGCCAAAGCCTTGATTTGACGACATTCGCGCGTGCCCAGGGCGGCGGCGAGGTCGAATGGCGGATTTCGGCCGGTTCCGCGCCCTACCGCGAGACCGTGGCCGAGATGGAGGCCCGCGCTGCCGCGATCGCCGAGGGAAAGGCGACCGAGCTGGTCTGGCTTTTGGAGCATCCCCCGCTCTACACGTCCGGCACCAGCGGCAAACCGACCGACCTGCTCGACCCGCGCTTTCCGCTGTTCACCACCGGCCGGGGCGGCCAGCTCACCTATCACGGGCCCGGCCAGCGGGTGGCCTATGTCATGCTCGACCTGAAGCGGCGGCGGCCCGACGTGCGCGCCTATGTGGCGGGCCTGGAAGAATGGATCATCCGCACGCTTGACGCCTTCAACGTCCGCGGCGAGCGGCGCGAAGATCGCGTCGGGGTCTGGGTCAGGCGCCCGGACAAGGGGGTTGGCTACGAGGACAAGATCGCCGCGATCGGCGTGCGGCTGCGTCGCTGGGTGTCGTTCCACGGTATTGCCATCAATGTCGAGCCGGACCTGTCGCATTTCTCCGCCATCGTGCCCTGCGGCGTCGCCGACCCGCGCTACGGCGTCACCTCGCTGGTCGATCTCGGCCTGCCCGTGACGATGGAGGACGTCGACGTCGCGCTCCGGCAGGCTTTTGAACAGGTGTTCGGGGCAACCAGTGCGCGCCTGCCGGAAGCGACCCCCTGAAACAACCGCTGCGCTGCCGCAAGGTCTTCCGCGGCAGCGATCTGCGCCACATATCCAGAGGCAGGCACGGTTGTGCAGAGGAGGTCGCGATGACGTCGCACAGGCTTCCCTTCGAGAACCGGTGGACCAACAACGCCAACGCCCTGCAATGGAATTGCGAACTCGACCGCCTGGGCGTGGCGAACGTCCGGGCCATGCTCGTTGATCACGAAACCCGGCATCCCAACCGGCGGAACGTCGTGCTCGACGTTCCGGCCGGCTTTGTCCGGGACTGGCTGGCGTTCCAGGATCGGCGCGCGGCCCGGCAACAATTGCTCTGGCGGGCAACCGTCATCGCACTCTCGGCTGTCGCCGCGACGGCGGCCGTGCTCGGCTTGTTAAGGGCGTGACGCATTGCCCGCCGACGAGGTTCAGGTCGCCTTCCGTGCGACTTCGAGCTTCGCTGCGATATAGCGGCGCTCCTGGGTCAGCCCGCCGAAACCGTAGGCGTCGCCCTTCACCTCGTCGACATGGGCGTAGCTCTCCTCGTGCAGCGGTCCGAGCAGCTCGCCCATGCGCTGGAACAGCGCGGCGAGATAGGCCGCCTTCTCGTCCTTGGTGTTGGTGCCCTCGCTGACGTGAACGTCGAGCCAGAAGCTCGCGAGGCTCTGCTCGGCGAGCGACTTGCCGCCGGCGAACCAGTCGGCGGCGTCGACAGCCTTCACGATGACGGCGGTGACCTTCGGGTCCTTGCGCAGGATTTGCGCGGTGAGATCGCTGACGGCGGAAGCGATCTCGGCCTTCAGCGCCGGCGTCTTGCGAACGGTGGAATAGGTAACGGTAATGAGCGGCATGGTCTTTCTCCTTCTCTGGCCGCGCTGACATTTGCGCTCCCCCGAAATCTAGACGCGCCTCCATCATTTTGGTATCTTATCTCTTCTCATATCAATGATAACGAACGGTGATGATGCTATGAGCCTGCTGGACATCGATACGGTGCAGGCGTTCCTGCGGGTCGCCGAGCTGCAGGGCTTTACGCGCGCGGCGGAAGCGCTCGGCACCACGCAGGCCGCGGTCAGCATGAAGCTGCAGCGGCTGGAGAGTGTGACCGGCAAGCGGCTGGTCGAGCGTTCACCGCGCGCGGTGGCGTTGACCGCTGAGGGCGCCGCGTTCCTGCCCCATGCCCGCGCATTGATGGAGGCGCATGACCGGGCGCTGTCGGGCGATGCGCCGGCGCGCCAGCAATTATCGCTCGGGATAAGCGATCACGCCGCCGGTGGCGAACTGGTGCCGCTGCTGGAACACCTGCATGCGATGTCATCGCAACTGGCGCTTTCCGTGACGATCGGCTTTTCGCGCCAGATGCTGGACGCCTACGATGCCGGTGAACTTGACGCCGTGGTGGTGCGGCAGGAAGGCAGCCGCCGCGGCGGCGAGAAGCTCGCGGAAGACAGTTTCGGCTGGTTCGCCACCAAACGCCTGGCCTGGCGCCGCGGCGAAACGCTGCCGCTGGCCACGCTGGCGCCGCCCTGCGGCGTGCGTGCCCTCGCCGTCCGCGCCTTGGACAAGGCCGGCATCGCCTGGAACGAAAGTTTCATCGGCGGCGGCGTCACTGCGGTGGTCGCCGCCGCATTGGCCGGCCTCGCCGTCGCGCCGCTGGCCCGCCGGATCGCGCCGCCGGGCCTGGTCGATATCGGGCCGGCCGAGGGGCTCCCGCGCCTGCCCTCCTCCAAGGTGATGCTGCATTCAAAGGTCAGCGATCCGGCCAAGCGGATGGCCCTCCGGACGCTGGCGGCGACCTTCAAAGGCGTGGCCGCCGGGCGGTAACCCACCATTTCGTTAAAAAGCCCAACTGCCATGGAACCAATCGGCGCGACACGCGTTTGCGCCAGTTAAATGGGCAGGTCGGATGTCGAAGAAGGATCAGCAGCGGCAAAGGGATTTGCTCGAAAGCGAACGTAATTTCCGACTCCTGGTTGAAGGTGTTGCCGACTACGCGCTTTACATGCTGGATCCGACCGGTGTCATCACGAGCTGGAACATCGGCGGCGAGCGGATCAAAGGCTACGCTCCCACCGAGATCATCGGGCAGCACTTTTCCCGCTTCTATACCGACGTCGACCGTGCCAACGGCAAGCCGGCCCGCGCGCTTCGCATTGCCCGGGAACAGGGCCGCTACGAGGACGAAGGCTGGCGCGTCCGCAAGGACGGCACGTTCTTCTGGGCCAGCGTCGTCATCGATCCCATCTATGAAGACGGCCGCCTCGTCGGCTTCGCCAAGATCACCCGCGACATCACCGAGCGCCGCGATGCCCAGCTCAAGCTCGAGCAGATGCACAAGCAGCTGGCGGAATCGCAGAAGCTTGACGCGCTCGGCCAGCTGACCGGCGGCGTCGCTCACGACTTCAACAATCTCCTGATGATCATCAGCGGCAGCCTGCACACGCTGAAGAAAGTGGTCGGCGATGACGCCAAATGCCAGCGGGCGCTGTCGGCGATCGAGGCAGCGACCAAGCGCGGCGCTTCGCTGACCAGCCAGTTGCTGACATTCGCGCGTCGGCAGAGCGTCAATCCGCAGGCGGTCGACGTCGCCGAGCGGATCGACGCGGTACGTGAAGTGCTCGATGCCGCCGTCGGCAGCGCGGTGACCCTGAGGTTCGACGTCGGACCGGGCATCTGGCCGGTCATGGTCGACGTTACCGAATTCGAGACGGCCCTTGTCAATCTTGTGATCAATGCGCGTGACGCGATGGCCGGCGGCGGTGTCATCACGATCTCGGCGCACAACGAGACGTCCGCCGGCGAAGCCGATACGAGCGGCCATGTCGCAATCTCGGTGAAGGACACCGGCAGCGGCATCGCGCCCGATGTGCTCGGCAAGATTTTCGACCCGTTCTTCACCACCAAGCCGATCGGCAAGGGCACCGGTCTGGGCCTGTCGCAGGTTCATGGCTTCGCGCATCAGGCCGGCGGCACGGTCAAGGTGACGAGCGAGCTCGGCAAGGGCTCCAGGATGACGATGCTGCTGCCGCGGAAGAACGGGCCGCCTGCGGCCGAGGACGTCAACGCGGTCGAAACCGGCGGCAGCGGCACCGTACTGCTGGTCGAGGACAATCCTGACGTTGCCGCCGTCAGCACCGGCTTGCTCGAACAGCTCGGCTACACCGTCCGCCGGGTGGCAAATGCCGAAGCCGCGCTGCGCGAACTCGAACTCGACGGCATAGACCTCGTCTTCTCCGACATCGTGATGCCCGGCAAGATGGACGGCCTCGGTCTTGCCCGCCACCTGAAAGCGGTGCGGCCCAGGCTGCCGATCCTCTTGACCAGCGGTTACAGCGATGCGGCGCTGAACGTGCGCGGCGACTTTCCCATCCTGCGCAAGCCCTACGAAATCCACGAACTCAGCCAGGCGATCGCAAAACTGCCGCGCTGATCCACCGTCCTCACAGGATCGCTTCGAAGGCGCTGCGCAGCGTTTCGTGCCGAAATACAAAACCGTTGCTCAGCGCCTTGTTCGGCAACACGCGCTGACCGCCCAGCAGCAATTCGCTGGCGAAGTCGCCGCCCACTCGGCGCAACAGCGGATCGGGAATGCGGAAGAACGCCGGACGGCGCAGCCTGCGGCCGAGCTCTTCAGTGAATTTCAGATTGGTGACCGGGATCGGCGCCGTCGCATTGACCGGGCCGGCGATTTCCTCGTGCACGATCACATGGGCGATCAGGCGGATCAGATCGTCGCGCTCGATCCAGGACATCCACTGCCTTCCCGAACCCAGCGGCCCGCCAAGGCCGAACTCGAACGGCGTCAGCATCCGCGTGATGAAACCGCCGTCGGTGCCGATCACGAGGCCGATGCGCAGATAGACGACGCGCACGCCCTGGTCTTCCGCCGGCCGCGCGGCGTTCTCCCAGGCCTCGCAGAGCTCGTGGCTGAAGCAGGCGTGCGACTTGGCCGATTCCGTCAACACCTGGTCCTGCCACAGTCCGTACCAGCCGATTGCCGAGCCCGAGACCAGAACCTTCGGCTTGCGTTCGAGCCGCGCGATCAGACCGAGGACGTCGCGGGTCATCTTGATGCGGGACTCCAGAATCCTGCGGCGCTTGACCTCGGTCCACAGCCCGTTGCCGATCGGCTCGCCGGCAAGATTGACGATCGCATCGATCCTGGTGTCTGCGGGAAGCTGGTCAAGGCTCGTGATCAGCGTGATCGGTGGCGGCAGCATGTCGGCCTTCGCGGGATTGCGCACTAGCGCGATCACCTGATGTCCCGCGCCGCTGAGGCCAGCGACCAGGCGGCTGCCGATGAAGCCGGTGGCGCCGGTGACCAGCACCGTCTGCCGCGCCGGGAGCTTTTCGACCAGCTTTGCCGCAGGCCCGCAGGTCATGCGCGCAAGGCGCTTCGCCGCGGCGAAATCGCGCAGGCCGCATAGTGCGGCGCCTGCGGCCGCCGCTGCAGCGGCCAGGCTGAGCCAGCCGTCATAAGCCGATTTAACCCCGGTCGGCTGCGCCGCCCAGCCGATCAGGACCGGCAGGAGCAGCACCAGGATGGCGCCGTAGTTGATCGCGAGCAGCGTGTGGTTGATGCGCTCGCTGGCCGGCAGTTTCCTGCTCATGTCCTCCTCGACGAAATCCATCAGCGTGATGACGATCTCGGCGACCAGAATGGCCATGATGAGAATGGCGAAGACGCCGTGCACCTCTAGCCAGCCGAGCACCAGGAACAGCAGCGCATAAAACATGTTGCGCACGGCATGGAGCTGAAGCTCGTAGCGCTGCGAGGGACGCCAGGCGAGCCGCTCGGTCAGCTCATGGTGATAGAACGTGTCGAACACGCCCATCGCAATCTGAATGGCGATCAGGGTCCAAAGCAGCGACGTCATGGTGCGGCCTCCACGAACACGGCGGACTGACGAATGAGTTTTCCGAAGCGCGGATGAACGATATCGAGCGAGAAGCGGAAGGCGCCGCCGCCGAGATCGGAATGGGTCACGGTGAGATCGCCAGGCGTCAGCCAAGACGGCAGCGGCAGGCGCAGCGGCCCAATCTGCAGCGAGTAGCCGACGCTGCGAAACACCAGCGCCTCGCGCTCGACCGAGATCGTCAGCGCCATGCTGACGCCGTAGCCGACATATTCTTCCAGCCCGGTCGGCCCGGCGAAACGTTTTGCGGAGTGAATGACCTGCGGAAATCCGTCGCTATGCGCGCAGATACGGGTCCAGATCTGGCCGCCGCTCGCTTCCGTCACCGTCACCACCATGGGACCGCCGGTCTCCCGGCATAGCGGCAGCGGCCCGCCGATGACGCGCGCGAGCTGCGCCAGCCACCAGCCGATCGGTGTGAAGCTCGCTTCCTCGATGGTGCCGACATAGACAACGGTCTCGCCGTCGGCAAAACGTTTTGAGAAGCGTCGCCAGATCGCCAGCGGCAGACGGCCCCATGCCTCGTCGGGCAAGAGATCGTGGAAGCGATGGTCGCGAGCAGGATGGTGTTCGAGGCGGAAGTTGCGAGAGACCTTGGTATTCTCGTGGACGCCATCACACACTCCTGCTTTGCCCCTCTGCCCTACTTGTTTTTCCCGCCGGCAGGAAGCTGACGATCTTCTCGCCAAGCTTGATCAACGCGACCAGCCGCGGCCGCGGCACGTTCAGCATCTGCGTGTACCAGCGGTCGACCAGCTCGGTGAAAGCCAGCATCTCCTTCAGCCGCTTGGCGGCGACCGGGCTGATGGTCGGATCATCGGCCGCGTCGGAAACGCAGGCGCGCAGCGCATCGACGGCGGGATCTATCTCGCGCTCCTTGCGGCCGGCGGCGATCCGCGCCGCCACTTCCCAGATGTCGGTTTCCGCCTCGAAATGATCGCGGCGGTCGCCGAGGATCGGCACCCGGCGAATCAGATTCCAGGCCAGCAGCTCCTTGATCGAATTGGAGACGTTGGAGCGCGCCATGCCGAGCGTCTCGGCGATGTCCTCCGCTGTCATCGGCGCCTCGGCCAGATAAAGCAGGCCGTGGATCTGGCTGACGGAGCGGTTGACGCCCCACTCGTCTCCCATGTCGCCCCAGTGCAGGATGAACCGTTCGACGACGGCCGGGAGTTTCTTCTTGTCGGTTATTTCTGTCATAACAGAAATATCTGACGGAACTGGACAGATGTCAAGCCTTGTCGCCCGTCCAGTCCGTCGCGGCCGGCCCGCGCCGAGGTTCCCCCGATGGAACCCAATTCGCTCGTCTGGTTCCGTGTTTTCCCGGCCGAGCCGTTAACCACTCGGTACCGGTCGCGTCCTAAGATTCCTCCACGCGCACCGGCGGCAACGAGGTCCGGCACGGTCATCAAGGCACGAAATGCCCCATCGAGATCTCCCAGACCCCGGCGGGCCGCTGCGACGGGTGACATCGACCGCCGTGGTCATCATCTTTGCGCTCGTCATGACGGCCTGCGTGCTGGGCGTCATGGCCTGGAAGGCGCTCGACGCCAAGAAAGCGGCGTTGTCGAGCGGCGGCGCCGACATCCAGAACCTCGCTCATTCGCTTTCCGAACATGCCTCGCACACCATGCAGGCGGTCGACATCGCGATGGCGGGAATGGTCGATCTGCTGAAATACAGGAATCCCGAGCCGGACCGGTTCAACAGATACCTGGCGGACACGGCGAAAACGCTGCCGCAATTGCGCGGCATCGGCGCCGCCGACGCCAAGGGCAACTGGACCTATTCGTCATTGGCGGAACTGCCGCGCCATACCATCTCGGACCGCGAATATTTCGCCTACCATCGCGACACGCCGGACAGCGCGCTTCGGATCAGCGAGTTGCTGCAGTCCCCTGGCGACGGGCAATCTTCGATGATCGTCCTGTCGAAACGCATCACCAAGGTCGACGGCAGCTTCGGCGGGGTCGTCGCCGCGGCGATCGACAGGGAGTACTTCAACGGCTTTTATCGGACGTTCCAGTTAGGCCCGGACGGCGGCATCAGCCTTATACGAAACGATGGCACGCTGCTGATACGCTGGCCGCAGGCCGATCGGAGCACGAATCTTTCCAGGACCGCCCTGTTCACCAAGCATCTCAAGCAGAGCCCGGTCGGCTACTACAAGATCATCTCGCCCTTCGACGGCATCGTAAAACACCTCGGCTATGAGCAAACGCCGAACTATCCCATGGTGGTCACTGTCGCCATGTCGGAACACTCGCTGCTTGCCGAATGGTGGAAGGGGTTGCGCACCGACGCCATCGTCGCCGGTGTGCTGCTGAACATGGTCCTGATGCTGGCGGCGGTACTTGCCCTGCAATTCCGCTTCCGCAACAAGATCGAGCGCACACTGCGGGAACGCGAGGCGCATTATCGGCTACTGGCGGACAATATCGCCGACATCATTATCGTCATCGATGCCAATAGCCTGCTGCGTTATGTCTCCCGTTCCGTCGAGCCGGTACTTGGGCTGCGCGCAAAGGACCTGATCGGAAAATCGTGCTTTGCTCTGGTCCCGCCCGAAGACCGAGAAAGCGTCATGCAGGCCACCACGCGGCTTGGCGATACGGCCGGCGTCAGCACGGTCGTATTCCGGCACTATCGCGGCGATGGAACGCTGGCCTGGGTCGAGAGCAAATTCAAGCTGGCGCGGGAGACCGGCAGTGCCAAGAGCAAGGAGTTTCTTTGCGTGATCCGCGACGTCACCGAACGCAAGCGGATGGAAGACGAGCTAACGCAGCTCAACCGCCGCCTCACCCAGCTTGCCGCGACCGACGGATTGACCGGGCTGACGAACCGCCGGACCTTCGACAGTTTCCTGCGGCGCGAATACGAGGCTTGCGAAGAAATTGCGGTGCTGCTGTTCGATATCGACAATTTCAAGGGCTACAACGACACCTACGGCCATCAGGCCGGCGACCGCTGCCTGCAGGCGGTCGCCAAGGCCATCGGGAACGCGACGCGCGACACGTCGGGCCTGTCCGCCCGCTATGGCGGCGAGGAATTTGCCATCGTGCTGCCGCACGCCACGGAAGAGGAGGCCTTGAAGGTCGCCGAAGCGATCCGCCTCACGGTGCGTGCCCTGGGTATTCCGAACACGGCGTCCAGCCGCGGGTACATCACTATCAGTGCCGGCGTCGCCACCAAGATGCACGCGACGATCGACGAGGCCGCGCTGGTCGGCGAAGCCGATACCGCGCTCTATGAAGCCAAGCGCCTCGGCCGCAACCGCAGCGTCGTCTATTCTTCGGTCAATCTGCAATATGTCGAGAGCGGCTCGATCCAGCACGACGGCAAGGTCGCGGCCGGTGAGCGCGCGCATTAGCGCGAAACCTTCGGCAGCAAATGCCCGAGCCGCTCGATTAAGGGCCGGCAGGTGGACCAGATCACATCCATGCGGAGCCTGCCGCGCTATCATGGCTCGGGCGCCAGAACGCATGGAGGGTCATGATGACCGCTATCACACGGGCGTTTTCGCGCGTCATTGGCACCATCAACGACGTCGAGATTCTCAAGCAGCTCGTGCTTTTTTGCGCGGCCGGCCTGTTCGTTGCCCTGCTGATGCTGACCTACGGCCTCGATCTGAGCCCGGGTTTGTTCTAGGCGCGCTTAGCCATCAGCGGGCGGCAGAGACGCAGTGACGTCTGTTATTTCTTCTTGAATTCAAACAGCTCAATCAGGTTACCCGACGGATCCTCCAGAAGCCTGGCACGACCGGCTCCCGCTTCGCTGATTTCTCCTCTAAATTTGGCCCCGCCAGCGTTCAGCCGGCCAACGAGGCCGTCGATGTCTTTCGTAATGATCATGAACCGGTTCCAGCCACCGGGCTCCGGATTGCCGCCGGCGGTTCCTCCACTCCCCGCGCCCGGTGCGCTCAAGTAGAGCGTCAGATCATCGCATATCAGCGCCGCGAACTTGCCGGGACTATGCATATCCACCGCGAACTCGAGTTTATCGCGATAGAATTCGACCGATCGATCGATGTTCGTCACAATGTATCGGATGGATGCCATGGGCCACGCTCCACCTTTGCCGTACTTGGAGCATCAACGCACAGGTCTGCGCCACGTTTCAATGAGCGCGGCGTTTCGCTCAGCTCGTGGTTGCGTTTTCGGCCAGATATCGCATCAAGCGCCCGTCTGCCCGCCCCGCAGCTTGGGCACCTCGAAGCCGGTAGCAACGCCCGCCATCGTCCCTATTTCGTCGCCATTCGCGCGGGGATCACGAATTCGAGGACGGCGCTTTGGCCCACCGGCTGATGGTTGGCGTTGACGGGCGTGATCTCGACCTTGTGCTCTCCCTCGGGAAGACCGGCGATAATGATCGGCCCGCCGCTGGTTTCGGCCCAGACCCAGGACGCGCCATCGATTGCCACATGCAGGTGCCCGATGCGGGGCGAAACATCGAGCGCGTTCGCGCCAAACACCGGGACGACCTGGAGGTTTTCGGTGCGGTACTGGATGAACACGACGCCGCGGCTCAACGGCTCGGGTAACGGAGCATCGACCACGAGTTTCGCCGCAGGCTGCGGCTCCGCGGTCTGCGCGGCGGCGTTCGCTGTCCACCAAATGGCGATCGCTACGACAACGGCAATGAAGGCGTTGGTCATGTCAGCTTCTCCCTGACTCGCCTGAATGCTGTGCGCGGACTTGGCGATCGGATGATAGCATGCGGCGATGCGCCTGTCCGCGCATCGGGAAGCTCAGATCGTCGGCAGCACTGAGAAGTCTTCCCCTGCCCGCCGCAGCCCCAGCATGTCGGGGCCGGCGGCTTCGTCCTGAACCGCGTCGACCCGCGCCGAGGAAGGTCCGCGCCGGCAGGCGGCGACCATATCAGTCACGACATCGTCCGGCCCGGCGAACACGGCCTCGACGCTGCTGTCCCGGCGGTTGCGCACCCAGCCCTCCAGCCCCCGCGCAGTCGCCTCATCCTCCACCCACGCACGATAGCCGACGCCCTGTACCCGGCCGCGGATTGTGACGTGGCGGACCTGTTCGCTCATCTATTTCTTCAAGCCCAGAAACGCGGCGCTGCGCGCCTTCGTGTCGTTCTCGCGCATCGCGCGTCCCGTGAGTTCTGCAGATGCGAGACCCCTGAGATTCTTCGGCGAAGTGCCCTCGCGCAGCGCCTTCAGCGTATCATAGACGGCTTGGGTCGCGGCCGCGAACGGCGCGTGCCCCTGCAGCGCGATCCGCACGCGCTGGCCTGTGAGATAGTCAAGCGCGGTCATCTCTTCCGGCGCGCCACCGAGCACGATCGGCAGTTTCGTTGCGGCAGAGAGTGCTTCCAGCTCGCCGCGGCGCTTGATGCCGGTGAAGAACAGCGCGTCGACGCCGGTCGCCTCATAGGCCTTCGCCCGCGCGATGGCGTCGTCGAGCCGGTGATGGAGACCGCGCCGGTGCGGCCCATGACGACCAGCGATGGATCGCTGCGCCCATCGAGCGCGGCCTTCATTTTGCCGACGCCCTCCTCCAGCGGGATCAACTGCATGCCGGCCTGTCCGAACGCCTGCGGCAGCAGCGTATCCTCGATCGTCAGCCCGGCCGCGCCGGCGGCCTCGAGCTCCTGAACGGTGCGGCGGACATTGAGCGCGTTGCCATAGCCGTGGTCGGCATCGACCAGCACCGGCAGGCTCGAAGCGCGCGACATCCGGCGCATCTGCTCGGCAAGTTCGGTCAGCGTGATCAGGGCAATATCGGGATCTCCGAGCACGACCAGCGAGGCCACCGAGCCGCCGAACATGCCGAGCTCAAAGCCGAGGTCCTCGGCAATGCGGATCGAGGTCGCGTCATAGACCGATCCCGGCCGGATGCAGGTGGAGCCGGCGAGGATGGCGCGCAAGGCTTCGCGGCGTTTGTGGAAGGACATCACAAGGCTCCTCCTTCGTCATTGCGAGGAGCGCAGCGACGAAGCAATCCATACTTCCTTTGCCGCGCGATGGATTGCTTCGCTGCGCTCGCAATGACGCGGTTAAGCTTACGCAAACTCCAGGATCAATGCATCCACCGCCAGCGTCGCGCCGGCGGCGGCGTGGATCTTCTTCACCGTGCCGTCGCGCTCGGCGCGCAGCACGTTCTGCATCTTCATGGCTTCGACGACGGCCAGCGTCTCGCCGGACTTGACCTCCTGCCCTTCGCTCACGGCAATCGAGACCACGAGGCCGGGCATCGGACAGAGCAGCTTCTTGCCGGTGTCGGCCGCCGACGTCACCGGCATCAGCCGCGCGGCCGTCGCCTCGCTCTCGGTAAAGACGTTGACCGCGACTTCATAGCCCTGATGCGCGAGGCGGAAGCCGTTCGGGATCGCCCGCACCTGCATCGCGACGAAATGGCCGTCGATCGTGCCCTGCCAGACCGGCTCGCCCGGCGTCCAGCTAGAGACCAGATTGTGCGGATTGCCCGGCAGGCCATCGGCGCCGATGAAGCGCACCGCGATGCCATCGGCTTCACGGGCCACGTCGAGCCCGATTTCATCACGGTCGAGCCACACCGCGCGGCGGCGTTCGCGTTGCACCAGACGGCCGGTTAGCTGCCCGGAAATCTGCCGCTTGCGCTCGCCGAGCACGTGATCGATCGCGGCCCCCACGGCCGCCAGCCGCCGCGCCACCTCGCCTTCCGGCGCGCGCGCCGCAAAGCCCTTCGGGAATTCCTCCGAAATGAAGCCGGTGGAGAGCTTGCCCTCGCGCCAGCGCGGATGATTCATCAGCGCCGACAGGAACGGGATGTTGTGCCTGATCCCGTCGACGTAGAACGCGTCGAGCGCGGTGGACTGCGCCTCGATCGCCGCGGCGCGTGACGGCGCGTGCGTGACCAGCTTGGCGATCATCGGATCGTAGTGGATGGAGATCTCGCCGCCTTCCTGCACGCCGGTATCGTTGCGGACGGTGACGCCGTCCAGGCTTGCTTCCGCCGGCGGACGGTATTTCACCAGACGGCCGATCGACGGCAGGAAGTTGCGGAACGGGTCTTCGGCATAAACGCGCGATTCCACTGCCCAGCCGGTCAGCGTGACGTCTTTCTGCGCGATCGACAGCTTCTCGCCGGCGGCGACACGGATCATCTGCTCGACGAGGTCGATGCCGGTGATCAGTTCGGTGACGGGATGCTCGACCTGCAGACGGGTGTTCATTTCCAGGAAGTAGAAGCTCTTGTCCTGGCCGGCGACGAATTCGACGGTGCCGGCGGAATCGTAATTCACGGCCTTGGCCAGCGCCACCGCCTGCTCGCCCATCTTGCGGCGGGTGGTCTCGTCGAGCAGCGGCGACGGCGCCTCCTCGATAACCTTCTGGTTGCGGCGCTGGATCGAGCATTCGCGTTCGCCGAGATGGATCACGTTGCCATGCTTGTCGCCCAGCACCTGGATTTCGATGTGGCGGGGGTCGACGATGAACTTTTCGATGAAGACGCGGTCGTCGCCGAAGGATGACTTGGCCTCGGCCTTGGCGAGATTGAAACCTTCGGCGACCTCGGCCTTCGAATGCGCGATTCGCATGCCCTTGCCGCCGCCGCCGGCGGAGGCCTTGATCATCACGGGATAGCCGATCTCGTCGGCGATCTTCACCGCGTGCTTGTCGTCCTCGATGACGCCGAGATGGCCCGGCACCGTCGACACTTTCGCCTTCGCGGCGGCCTTCTTGGATTCGATCTTGTCGCCCATCGCGGCGATGGCGCCGGGGTTCGGACCGATGAAGACGATGCCGGCTTTTTCGAGCGCGCGCGGAAACGCCTCGCGTTCGGACAGAAAGCCGTAGCCGGGATGCACCGCCTGCGCGCCGGTCTTGCGGCAGGCTTCGACGATCCCATCGATCAGAAGATAACTCTCGGCAGCCGCCGGCGGGCCGATCAGCACGGCCTCGTCAGCCATCTCGACATGCAGCGCATCGCGGTCGGCCTCGGAATATACCGCGACCGTCTCGATCCCCATCCGCCGCGCAGTCTTGATGACCCGGCAGGCGATCTCGCCGCGATTTGCGATCAGAATTCTCTTGAACATGTTCTTCTTGCTTGAGCTCTAGGGCAGGATCTTCCCCCGCAATAGAATTGCGGGACGCGGGCAACCCACTTGTCGTACAGCAAAAATCGATGGAGGCAACGGTCTCGTATCGGCTTGGTGGCGCGGCTTCCAGCCACTCACCCCGAATAGGAATTGAACCGTCCGCGTGCGTAGGCGCGGGATACCGCCTTCATCAGCTCGGCGACCTCCGATTCCAGATATTCGTTGGCCACGATCAGCGCCCGGATCGTCGCCCGCATGTTGCCGCCGCAGGCGGAAATGGCCTGATCTACAGCGGATTCCAGCTCATCGCCCTCTTCAAATTTCGGCCGTGAAGAGGATGACATGGCGGCAATTCCATATTGGGAGACGGCGCGCATGTTCTTATTTTGTTCTCACGAAGTCAATGGCGCCGTTCGATGTGGTGGCATAATTAGCGACAGCTTTCCCCAAGTCCCTCGACAGGTCGATTAGCACGAGTGTCTAGGTTCAATCACACCGCCTTATGCTAGAAGGCGACTGCGGTGGAAATTGATTTGAAATGAAACAGATGCGGTCACGAATTTTCTTGTTTACGGCGTTGCTGTCGATCGTCCTTCCGACCAGCCAGGGTTCGGCCGCCACCGCCATCGTCCGGGATGGCAGTACGCTTCAAGTCGGTAACGTCACCTTCCGGCTCGACGGCGTCGATGTGCCGACCATCGACCAGCTCTGCATCGATGAGCAAGCCGACGTCTGGACCTGCGGGATCGAGGCGCGAGATCAGCTGAGCACGTTGATCAACGGCAAGCAGGTCCGCTGTGATGATTTGGGCGTCGATCAGACCTACAAGAAACGACGCATCGGCGTCTGCAAGATCGAGGGCGAGACCACCAGCCTGAGCCAATCGCTGGTCCAAAGGGGTTTTGCGCTGAACATCGAAACCTCCGCAAGCGGACGCTTCAAGGCGGATGAAGCCCGCGCCCGGGACGATCGCCAGGGCCTCTGGAAGGGTTGCTTCGTCGCGCCGCGCGAGTTCCGCGCGGGCAAGCAGGACGGTGCCCTGCTTGGGGCCGCATGCCGCGCCGACCGCGACCGCGAAATCCGCGAGGCCATGTTCCCCGACGATCGGGCGATGCCGCCGGGCTGCCCCATCAAGGGCAAATATGCGGTGCGTGCGCGCGTCACCGGGAACCTCGGCATCTATCATCTGCAGGGCTGCCGCTCCTATCCCGGGTTGAAACAGGATCGCTGGTTCTGCTCCGAGGACGACGCGCAGGCGGCCGGGTTCCGGCGGGCCTACAACTGCAGATCGCCGTCCAAGAGCAAATGAAGCTGGAAAATCCGCCGCGTCCTGTGTGAAAGTGCTGGCAGAGGTTGCCGGCACGCATGACCCCTTCCGATAGTTCGAACGTCCTGGCCGATGCTGCCGCCGCCCAACGCTTGCGGCAACATCTGCAGGAAATCGCAAACGAGCGTGACAGAGTCCATCGCGACCTGCAGGCGCGCGAGGCGGAGCTCGCGCGCATCCAGCGTATCGCCGGCGTTGGCGGCCTCGAAATCGATTTCCGTGACGGCGTCAGGAATCGCCGCTCTCCCGAATATCTCCTGGTGCACGGGCTGCCGCCCGAGGCGGCCAATGAAACCTATGAGGAATGGGTCAGCCGAATCCATCCCGACGATCGCGAGCGAACGGTCCAGCATTTGTTCAACGTGCTGAAGAGCGATAGCGAGGACTATTCGGCCGAATACCGCATCGTGCGGCCGAATGACGGCACGGTCCGCTGGATCCGCGTCGTCGCCAAGATAGAGCGCGAACGCGACGGCCACGCGCTACGCCTGGTCGGCGCCGATCTCGACGTCACCGCGCAAATGATGGCGCGGGAGACTTTGCGCGAAAGCGAGGAGCGCTTCCGCCTGATCGCCAACTCTGCGCCGGTGCCGATCTGGGTCACCAAGCTCGACCGCACCCGCTCCTTTGCCAACCAGGCCTATGTCGATTTCCTCGGCCTGCCGTTTGAGGAGGCGATCACATTCGATTGGCGCAAGCGGCTGCATCCGGACGACATGACGCGTGTGGTGCAGGAGTCGATTGCAGGCGAGGCCTCGCTCAAGCCGTTCGTGCTGGAAGCCCGCTACCAGCGCGCCGACGGCGAATGGCGCTGGCTGCGCTCGGAATCCCAGCCGCGCTGGGACCCGAACGGCAATCATATCGGCTTCATCGGCGTCGCCCACGACGTCACCGCGGCGAAACAGGCCGAGCATGATCTGCGCCGGTTGAACGAAACCCTCGAGATGCGGATCACCGAGCGCACCGCGCAGCTCGAGTCCAGCGAAGCCCAGATGCGGGCAATCTTCGAGACCAGCCATCAATATCAGGCGCTGCTCAACCAGCATGGCGACGTGCTCTATGCCAACCGCACGGCGCTCGCCGGCATCCGCCACGAGGCGAGCGCGGTGGTCGGCCAGCCGTTCTGGGACACGCCATGGTTCTCCGCGACGCCAGGCATGCGCGATGCCGTTCACAACGCCTTCATTGCCGCGATGCGCGGCGAAGAGGTCGGGATCGAGATGCTGCTGCATCTGCCGATCGGCGACCGCTATTTCGACTTCGCGATGCGCCCGCTGCACGACCGCCATGGCACCGTGATCGGCGCGGTGCCCGAAGCCATCGACGTCACCGAGCGCCGCCAGGGCGAGGAGGCGCTACGCCAATCACAGAAGATGGAAGCGGTCGGGCAATTGACCGGCGGCGTCGCGCACGATTTCAACAACCTCTTGACCATCATCCGCTCCGCGACCGACTTCCTCCGCCGCCGCGAGCTGCCCGAAGAGCGCCGCCGGCGCTACATCGACGCGATCGGCGAGACCGTGGAGCGCGCCTCCAAGCTGACCGGGCAACTACTGGCGTTCGCGCGCCGCCAGCCGCTCAAGCCGCAGGTGTTCAATGTCGGCACCCAGGTTGAATCAGTCGCGCAGTTGATCCGGCCCCTCGTCGGCGCCCGCATCAGGATCGATGTCGACATTGCCGATCTCAACTGTTTTGCGATCGCCGACGTCGCGCAGTTCGAGACGGCGTTGATGAACCTCGCCGTCAACAGCCGCGATGCCATGGACAGCGAGGGCCACCTGACCATCCAGGTCCGCAAGGTGAACGCGATTCCGCCGCTGCGCGCCCAGCCCGCCCGCAGCGGCGACTTCGTCGCCATCACCGTGACCGACACCGGCATCGGCATCCCGTCCGCCCTGCTCGAGACCATCTTCGAGCCGTTCTTCACCACCAAGGAAGTCGGCAAGGGTACCGGCCTCGGGCTCAGCCAAGCCTTCGGTTTTGCCAAGCAGTCCGACGGCGACATCGCTGTTATGAGCGAGCCTGGCGAGGGCGCAACTTTCACGATCTACCTGCCGCAGGCCCCGGCGCCGGCCGATGCCGTGCAGGCGGCGGCGACCGGCAGCGAACCCGCCACGCGCGGCCGCGGCTACCGCGTGCTGGTGGTTGAGGACAATGACGACGTCGGCCAGTTCTCCACCGAGCTGCTCGAAGACCTCGGCTACACCGTTCGCCGCGTCGCCAGCGCGGACGCCGCGCTCGCGATCCTCGCCCAGGACGAGTTCTCCGCCGACCTGGTGTTTTCCGACGTCATCATGCCCGGCATGAACGGCGTCGAGCTCGCCGGCATCATACGCGAGCGCTATCCCGGCCTGCCCGTGGTCCTGACCAGCGGCTACAGCAACGTGCTCGCCGAGAGCGCCCATCGTGGCTTCGAGCTGATTCAGAAACCCTATTCGGTGGAGCTGCTGTCGCGAATTCTCAGGAAGGCAATCTCAGAGGCCCGGCCGCAGGCATAAGCCGAAGCGAACGCTTCACGCCGCGGCCTCAACGGCGCCCTCTCCCGCTCCCAGCAGCGCGCGGACTTCCTCAGCCGGACGCGCCGCACTGAACAGATAACCCTGCATCTGGGTGCAGCCGAGATTCTGTACGGTCTCGCGCTGCTGCGTCGTCTCGACGCCCTCTGCCGTCGTGACCATGTGGCGATCGGCGGCGATGCTGACCACTGCGCGGATGATCGAGGCCGACGAGGAGTTGCGCGTCACTTCCTTGACGAAGGAGCGATCGATCTTGATCTTGTCGAACGGAAAACGCTGCAGATATTGCAGCGACGAATAGCCGGTGCCGAAATCGTCGAGCGCGATGTGAATGCCGAGCGCGCGGAGCTGGTTCAGCGTCGCCAGCGCCGCATCGTCGTCGGCGATCAGCACGGCTTCGGTGATCTCCAGCTCGAGCCGGCGCGGATCGAGCCCGCTCTCGGTGAGCGCGGCGGCCACCTTCAGCGACAGCGTGTCGGAACGGAACTGGACCGGCGAGACGTTGACGGCGATGCGGACATGCGCTGGCCACTTTGCTGCCTCGGCACAGGCGGTGCGCAGCACAAACTGCCCGATCTCCTCGATCAGGCCGGTCTCCTCGGCGACCGGCACGAAATCGGCTGGCGAGACCATGCCGCGCAGCGGATGGCGCCAGCGCAAAAGCGCCTCGCAGCCGGTGACGCGGTCGCTGCCGAGATCGACCTGCGGCTGATAGTGCAATTCGAAACCACCATGCGCCAGGGCTTCGCGCAGATCGGCCTCCAGCTCGCGGCGGTGATTGGCCTCCTGCTCCATCTCGGGGTCGAAGAAGCGATAGGTCCTGCGCCCCGCTGCCTTCGCCGCATACATCGCAAGGTCAGCGTTCTTCAGCAGGTCGAGCAGATCCGAGCCGTCGCGCGGAGCGATCGCGATGCCGATGCTGGCGTCGCTGGAGAGCTGATGGCCGTCGCAATCGAACGGCGTGCGCAGCGCAGAATAGATCCGCGTCACCAGCACATGCACGTCTTCAGCGCTATCAACCCCGTTCTGAAGGATGGCGAATTCATCGCCGCCGAGGCGCGCGATGAAGTCGTCGGGGCCGACCGACTGCCGCAGCCGCTCCGCCACGCCTTTGAGGAACTCGTCGCCGATCAGATGGCCCAGCGTGTCGTTGATCCGCTTGAACTCGTCGACGTCGATATAGAGGATCGCAAACTGCCGCCCCTCGGTTTCCAGCAACAAGCCTTCGGCGTGACGCTGGAACAGGGTCCGGTTCGGCAAATTGGTCAGCGCGTCGTAATGGGCAAGATGCTCGATCCTCGCCTGATCGCGCCGCCCCTCGGTGACGTCCTCTAGCGTGGTGGCCCAGCCGCCGTCCGGCGACCGCTTGAAGATCAGGCGGATCGTGCGCCCGTCGGGCGTCGAGGTCACGGTGTCCTGAACCAGGCTGCCATCGGGATCGAGAAAGCGCGCGCAATAGGCGTCGACATCGCCGACGAAAGAGCCACGTTCCTGGCGATGGCGGATCAGGTCGCGCAGATCGCAACCCGGTTTGACGACGTCGGGCGACAGGTTGAACATGTCGATATAGCGGCGGTTGCAGATCACCAGGCGGCCGGTGGAATCGAACAGCAGCAAGCCCTGCGTCATGTTGTTGATCGCGGCGTCGAGGTGCTGGCTCTTCTCGGAAAGCTTCGCCTGCGCGGCGGCATGCTGGCGGCGGAGCTGGCGCACGATCAGGAAGACCATGACGATCACGACGACGATCGCCAGCGTCGCGGCGAAGAACTGCAGCCTGGTCTGCGCCCGCCAGTCGGCAAGCGCCGTCGCTGTCCGTGTGGTCGCGACGATCAGGATCGGAAAATGCTTGAGGGATTTGACCGCGCCGACCTTGTCCTCCGACAGCCTCGCGCTAGTGAAGCGTCCGGAGAGATTGCCGTCGACCGCCAGTGCGCGTTCAAACGCCTCGGTGCCGGCAACATTGAAGCCGATCAGGCTGTCGTCCTTGGGGTAGCGGGCGATGATGGTGCCGCTCCGGTGAATCATCGAGATCGCCGTATCGCTGCCCAACTCCAGCGATCCGACAAACGCATCAAAATGCGAAGGCTCGACGCCGCGGCTGGCGAAACCGATGATCTCGCCGTTGCGGCCGGCGATCTTGCGCGCGAACAGCGTAGTCCAGTTCTTCGTTACCTTGCTGACCACTGGCTCGACGATTACATCGGGCATCGGCCGACCCGACCGGAAATCCTTGAAATACTGGCGGTCCGAAATGCTCACGTCGGGCACCGGCCACATTTCCGAGGAATTGATCAGCCACCCCTTGGCGTTCCACAGGTTAAGCGCACCGACATGCGGCAGCGTTGCGAGTTTTGCGCGCAGCATCTCGTGCGCACTCAAGCTTGACATTCGCTGTTCGAATTCGTCGGCCGTATCTATGCCGTCGGCATACATGCCGGCGACGACGTCCTCGTGCACGTGCTGGAGATCGCTCAGCTGCTGGTCGAAATGCCGCGACAATAGCAGCGCTGTATTGTTGAGCCCGCGCTCGGCAACTTCCAGGGCCCGTTCGCGGTACTGCATCGCGAAATAGAAGGTGCCGAGCATGATCGCGAGCACCAGCGTCCCCGCGCTCAGGATCAGCCATTGGATGGCCCCGAGCCGAGCCCGCCACGGCATGCCGGCACGGCTCTGCGCGGCGACGTCTAGCGATGAACGTTTTAGCATTTTCGCTGCCCCCACAGGCGCTTCTTGTAGGGAGCACAACCCAAGAGGGCGTTAGCAAAGCCAGTTATCGAAAGGTAAAGGCGGCCTGAGAATCAGGCGGGTTCAGCCACCTCAGCTTCCTTGAGACTGCATTCGATCAGCGCGCCGCCGATCGTGAACTCCGAGAACAGCGAGCCAGGCGCCGAAGCCCGCAGCGCCGCAAAGAACTGCGCATCCCCGGGGCTCTTCAGGAAGAAGCGGATATGGCTTGCGCTCATCGTGTCCCGCGACAGCCAGACGATGCCGGAGAACAGCGCGACCATCATCTGGGCATATTGCGAGGCGTCCGCGATCCCCAGCTCGTAGATCGGCGACACCACGATGAAGCGCGCGCGCAGGATCGGGTTGGGAAACTTGCTCATCATCAGGCGGCTGACCTGGCAGGCCGCATGGACCCGCTCGCCGTCGGAAAGGCAATGAAGGTTGGGATTGTCGCCGTCCTTGGTCAGGGCGTCGTAGGCTCCGAAGATTCCCGTCGAAAATGTCGAAAAGTCTTCGCCGACGCTTTCAGCGTCCTTCTTCCATTGGCCCTTGATCGCTCGCCAGGACCTGTCCGGCTCTTTCATCGGCAGAAGGCGCATGACTAACCAGAGGTTAATGCAAATATTGATGCCGGTATTTTACGGGCAGCCGCTAAACGTTTGCTTACGTTGCGGTGATCAGTGCAAATATTTGTTCGGTCACGTAAAATTACTACCTCGGCGGGCGTTTTACCAAAGCGCTTCGTTCCAGTTTCGGCATTGACGCAGGCATTTCCCGAACTCCGGAACCACCCCGTTGCAGGAACGATCGGCCGCACTTTGGGTTTTTCCCGCATCGGCGTTTCCTCCCCCGCAACGTCGAACTAGAGCCCCGCGAAAAATCCCATCGACGGGGTTGGCGGGGCTCCTTTTGTCTGGACAGGCGACAAGGCGGACGATGGCGTTGTTTCGCATACGGCCGACCCGAGCCGACATCGAGATCGCGGAGCGGATTGCCGATCATGCCAGCCCGCAGGTCGAACAGCTCTCGAAGATTCTGACCTGGGGCGCCGACGAGCATGTCGTTTGCGCGCTCGCAATCGCCTGGTGGCTGTACTGCAGGCGAAACAGCGAGCAGGCCCGCACCAGCAGCAATCATATCCTGCTCACGACGGTCGCGGTAACGCTCCTGCCGCATCTGCTCAAATCGATCTTTGACCAGAAACGGCCCGACCGCGTGATGATCCGCGGCCATCTGCACGGCGTGCCCTTCTCGGGAAAGCCGGACGACGCCTTCCCGTCGGGCCATGCGATCCATGTCGGCGCGATGGCTTCAGCGGCGACCGTGCTGCCTTCAGGCAAACGCAATCTGGTCTGGTCACTTGGGGCCGGTTTGGTTTTGACACGGATCGTGCTTTTGGCGCACTGGACCACCGACGTGATCGCGGGCCTTGCAATCGGCGCCGCGGTCGAGCGTCTGCTGCGGCACTGGACCGGTTTCGGATTGGCCCGCCGCGAAGCGCCGAAATGATCCGAGAAAGATCGCAAGCCCCAGCGGTGCGCGACGCAGGGCCACATCCCGTTTCACCCGCTTCCAAGATCAATCAGTGCGATGCCTAGCTCCGCCCTCCTCCTTCGTCGTAGCGTTGACGGAACTTCGGTCAGAATCACCTCCAGCGTGGGCCTCACCGTGCCTGCCAGCAGGTGGCCGCCGCGGGTCGAGCCGTCGGCAAGCCCGAGCACGATATGGACATGAAGGCTGGACTTACCGTCATCGCCGACGGCGACGTCTCCGATCGCGCTCAGAACCTCGCACTGTTCGTTGACCTCGATCTTGCGATAGCTCTTCGAAGCAACATCAAACCAACCGACGGTCGCCCGCTTGAAAGCGCCAATCGCGGTCAGAGAGGCCGCGGAAATGTTCGCTTCGTTGACGAAGCGGCTCAGCGCACCGAACGCTTCCTCGCCGGTATCCAAAACCACGACATGGACCTGGGCCTCCTCATCGGCGCCGACGCGTTTGCTTTTCATCGGAAACCTCGCATGCGATCAGCCGCCGCGGCGTTTTGGCGCCGGCCTTCCATCCCCTCAATGGACGCTGCGCGACATCGTTCCCGACCGGTCCGGCCCAAGCCACCCAGGAACCCGGCAATGACAGGATTGTTGATGGGCGGAGGACCCCAATGGATATCGACAGCCGGTTGAAGACTGCCCTGGATGAATCAAGGCTCCTGATCCTTGGCGCCCAAGTTCTGTTCGGATTCCAGTTCGAAGCCGTGTTTCAGGAACGCTTTCCGGAGATTTCCGCAGAGAGCCAGCTCATTCATAACGCAGGGCTCGTGCTGATGCTGATCAGCATCAGCCTTCTGATCGCCCCTTCGCTGTTTCACCAGATCATTTTCCGCGGCGAGAGCCGGCGGGCCGCAATCGATGCCGCGACGCTGCTGGCAGGCGCCAGTTTATTGCCGCTGACGGTCGGGCTCGGGATATCCGCCTTTGTGATCTTCGAGCATTTGTTCGGCCGTCCCCTGGGAGTCGCGATCGGCACTTCCTTCACAGTGGTCGGTCTCGCGCTACTTTACGGACTAGGCTTTGCGCTGAAACGGGATCGGAAAAAGCCCATGCAGGAAACTTCGAAAGCGACGCCGCTGAAGACCAAGATCGAGCAGATGCTGACGGAAGCGCGCGTCATAATCCCAGGCGGTCAGGCCTTGCTCGGCTTCCAGCTCGTCGCGACCCTGACGAAGGCGTTCAACGAACTGCCCGCACTCTTCAAGTACATTCACTGCGCCGGACTGTGCGCCGTCGCGCTGGCCGTCGTCCTGCTGATGACGCCCGCCGCGGTCCACCGCCTCGGCTTCCAGGGCGAGGACGATTCCGAGTTTTTCAAGATCGGCTCGCGCCTCGTCATCGCCGCCTCGATCCCGCTCGCCATTGGCATCTCCTCCGACGTTGCCGTGGTGTTCTTCAAGACGACGGAAAGCACAAGCGTTGCCTTGAGCGCCGGCGTGGCTGCGTTGGTAGCGCTGCTCGGATTCTGGCTGGCGTATCCGGTCTGGCACCGGGTACGATCCGAGCGGCAGCCAGCCTAACGCCCAATCGATCCGACGGGAACGATGGTTGCATGTTCAGCGCATGAAACCGGAACTGAAACCTCACATCCGTTTGAAAAGCTGCCACCACGATATCGGAACGGCCGCTATCGCTATTTGTTGGCCTCACGTCACTGCAAACGGAGGCACATGATGAACTTGAAGTTCCTGACCGCAGCCGCAGTTCTTTCCACGGCGCTCGCGGCGCCGGCGCTGGCGCAGGACTCTCACGGAAGGTCCGACGCCATCCGTAACACGCAAACCCAGCAACGGGTCTATCATCATTACAACAGCGGATTCTGGCCGGCTGACGTAGCCGCCGGCGTTGTCGGCGGCGCGGTCGGCACGGCCGGCGCGATCGCGACCGCACCGTTTAGAAACGACGTCTACGCCTATAATGACGGCTATTACGGACGTCGTTATTACGGCGGCTACAACAGCGGCTTCGTCTGTCAGCCCGGCACGACGTTCATGGGCGACGACGGCCGACGCCACATCTGTCAGTAACGAGAACGCACATGATACTCGAGAGGCGGCCGTCGGCCGCCTCTTTTCTTTTGTGCGATTTGTTTTGTGGGGGTCAGACCGTCCCCTGGTCGGTCGCTGATCCCGTACGCCCAGAGGCAGTTTCCCCGTTCTTGCCCTTCTTTCCCGGTGGATCGCTGCCTTTGTCCACCCGGCTCACTCGCTGGGCGCGTTCCTTGTCTTTGGGCTGCTCTTGTCCGCGCTCGTCGCGGATGATGCCTTGATCGTGGTGATCACCGCCCGGCTCGGTCGCCAGACGTTGCTGCTCCTTCGCTTCTTCCACCAGCAGCTGATCCCCGAGCATTTGCCCGATGATCTGTTTGGCCTGAGCCTCGGCCTTCTGTTGGAACTTGCTCATGACGGCCTCCTTCCAACCAAGAACGGCGTCAGGCAGCAATGTTTCCGTTGGCATGGCCAAAGCCGCCCCTCTCCACCCTTGAGGCCGGTTCCGCACAATGTAACAATCCTGTCGCAGAGCGAAATTAGACGGGAGCGACGGCGGACCGCCGACAACCGCTTTCCTCGAGGGGGAGAATTTATGCGCCGCACAATCATACTGCTGACCGCCGGCCTAGTTGCGCTGACCGCAAGCGCCGCCTCGGCGCAAAACGCCACCCCGCGCAACCTGATCCTGTTCGTGCCGGACGGCCTGCGCGGACGCATCGTGACGCCGCAGACGGCCCCCGCCATGGCGGAGTTGCGCGACAAGGGCGTCAATTTCCAGAACTCGCATTCGTTGTTTCCGACCTTCACCATGGCCAATGGCTCGGCGATGGCCAGCGGCCATTACCTCGGCGATACCGGCACCTTCAGCAACACGATCTATACCGCCCGCCCGATTGCCCATTCCAACAACACCGTCACCCCGTTCCTCGAAGTCAATCCCGTCCTGCTCGAGGTCGACGAGCATTTCGGCGGCGACTATCTGAACGAAGAGACGCTGCTGAAGATGGCGCGCGAAAAGGGTTTTAGCACCGCGGCCATCGGCAAGCATGGTCCGACCTTCATCTTCGACCATACCGACAAGGTCGGCACCGCCGGCCTGCATTCGGTCATCATCGACGATGCCACCGGCGGCAAGAACGGCGTGCCGCTGTCGGATGAAATGAAGGAAGCGCTGACCAAGGCGGGCCTGCCGCACGAGACGCCCTCGCGCGGCGAGAATGCCAAGGCCGGCGACGCCAAGACGCCCGGCACGACCAGCGCCAATGTCGCGCAGCAGGCCTACATGGCCGACGTCGCCGCCAAAGTCGTGCTGCCGATGTTCAAGGCGCGCAACAAGCCGTTCGTGCTGGTGTTCTGGTCGCGCGACCCCGACGGCAGCCAGCACAATACCGGCGACAGCCTCAACACCATCACGCCCGGCATCAACGGGCCGACCTCGATGGCCGGCATCAAGAACGCCGACAATAACCTCGCCCAGATCCGCAAGGCGCTGGACGAGCTCGGGCTTGCCGCGTCGACCAATATCATCGTCTCCTCCGATCACGGTTTTTCGACGATCTCAAAAGAGAGCAAGACCAGTCCCGCGGCAAAAATCTCCTATGAGGATACGCCGAAGGATTTCCTCCCCATGGGCTTTGTCGCCATTGATCTGGCCAAGGCGCTCGACCTGCCGCTGTTCGATCCCAACGATAAAAACGCCCACGTCGCCGATAACGCGCATCCCCGTGCCGGCAACGGTTTGCTCGGTAAGGATCCCACCAAGCCCGATGTCGTGGTCGCGACCAATGGCGGCTCGGATTTGATCTATATCCCCGGCAAGGACCGCAAGCTTGCAGATCGCGTCATCAAGGCGCTGCTGGCGCAGGATTACGTCAGCGGCATCTTCGTCGACGACGAGTTCGGCAGTTTCCCGGGCACGCTGCCGATGTCGCAGCTCGGCCTGAAGGGCAAGGCGGTGGTGCCGCACCCGTCGATCGTGGTCAATTTCCGCTCCTGGTCGTCGGGCTGCGACGTGCCCACCAATTGCTCGGTTCACATTGCGGACACCGTGCTGCGCCAGGGCCAGGGCATGCATGGCAGCTTCAGCCGCGGCGACACCTTGAACTTCACGGCGGCGATCGGGCCCGACTTCAAAGCGGGCTACATCGATCCCCTCCCCGTCAGCAATGCCGACGTCGGCGCCACCGCGGCGAAGCTGTTAGGCCTCACGCAAAAGGCCAAAGGCAAGCTGCTCGGCCGCGTCATGACCGAAGCGATGCCGAACGGCGTTACGCCAAAAGCCTCCTCCGGCACCGTGAGTTCGAAGCCGGCGGCGAACGGCCTCCGCACCGTGCTGAACTTCCAGCGTATCGGTTCGCAGCGCTATTTCGATGCCGCAGGTTTTCCGGGCCGCACATTGGGGCTGGAAGCGGGCGACGGCAAGCAGAAGACAGCGGGGAAATAGCGCGGGGCCGCTAGCCCGGATGAGTGCAGCGAAATCCGGTCGAACTGCATCCCCGCATATCGCGACGCTCATACGGACTACACTGCGAAGTCGTGGATGGACAAAGGGCGTCACCATCTCGCGAGAAGGCGGCCTCACATTCAGCTGTCATCGTCCGCGAAAGCGGACGATCCAGTATTCCAGAGACAGCATTGATTGAATCGAGAAGCCGCGGCGTACTGGATCCTCCGCCTGCGCGGAGGATGACAGCTCGGATGGATAGCGCAGCGAAACCCATCATCTCACCGCGTGGGGATTGATTGGTATCGCTGCGCTCCAGCCATCCTACGAAATAAAAACGGCGAGGCCCTGCCCCGCCGTCCTGAAATCGATGATCGCCGGATGAACTTACAGCATTCCCATATCCAGCATGCCCGGCAGTTGCGCGAGCGGCAGCGCAGCGACGCCGATCAGGGTTGCCACCAGCGCGGCAAGGCGCTGGTTGCTGTGGCGCTTGCCGCGCATCTGGCTGGCAATCCACTCCAGCACCTTGGTGTCGACATTGGCCGCCTTGGTCGGCGCCCAGCTCTCGATATCGGTATCCGGCGACAGCGCGACCGTGCGCGGCGGCACCGGCAGCCCGGACTCGGAAGCCGCATGATGGGCAACTGCCTTGGCCAGAAGATCGTCGAAACGGCCGTCGTCGGTGCGCTCGGCAGCGGCGTCGCTGATCTCGAACAGCACTTCGATCTCGGCGCGGCTGAGCGGCTCGTGCACGACCGCGCTCGCGGTCAGGATGCGCGCGCACCAGGCGGCGTCATCGGCATCGAGTGCGCGGGAAAAATGGATGCGGCCCTTGGTGGTAGGGCCTTCGCCAGTGATCACGCCGTCGCGCACGATGGTGAGCGCATGGGCAGCGGTCTGGCAGCAGGAGGGTTGCAGGGCGCTGGTGATTTCAGCGGTAGTCGGGGCAGACATAATTGCACTTCTCAATTTCTAATTTCAGTCCAGAATTTCCATACCGGGCATGAACGAGCGGTTAACGATTCAAATCCCGCATGCCGAGATTGTTAGATGGTTGCCAATTGGTCGCTGTGAGGTCGGTCACGGTTCAGGCCAATGCACCCCGCCTGCAAAGCGGCCCGGCGTGATGGGGGCGATAAAAGGCAATATCGGGGCAGCGACGGCAAAAAGCTGGAACGGTGATGAAAAGATCGCGATCAGGCCGTAGGTTATCGCCAAAGCCTGGCAACCTCCCTCGAATGCAGGAGCGGAGCGGTTCGTTTCATCGCAGAGGCGCGGTCCAAAAGAAGATGCTAGGAGTTCCGGGCTCGCGGAGAAGGATCTCACCTTTTACGCTAACCGGTTCACTTAACCGCTTCACGCTCCTATACTGTCAAAGACAAATTCTTCTGTAACTAGAACAAGATGAGGTCACATCATGGCACTCCAGATTGGCGCAACTGCCCCCGATTTCGAAGCCGAGACCACGGAAGGCAAAATCAAGTTCCACGACTGGATCGGCAATAGCTGGGCGCTGCTGTTCTCGCACCCGAAGGATTTCACCCCGGTTTGCACCACTGAGCTCGGCGCTCTCGCGAAGTTGAAGCCGGAATTCGACAAGCGCGGCGTCAAGCTGATGGGGCTTAGCGTCGATCCGGTCGATCGGCATTCGAAGTGGTCCGAAGACATCAAGGAGACGCAGGGCGCGGCGCCGAACTATCCGATGATCGGGGACACCGATTTCAATGTCTCCAAGCTCTACGACATGCTGCCGGCCTCGACCTCGGGCGATCCGCTGACGCGCACGCCCGCCGACAACCAGACCGTCCGCAACGTCTTCGTCATCGGACCGGACAAGAAGATCAAGCTGGTGCTGGTCTATCCGATGACCACCGGCCGCAATTTCGCGGAAATCCTGCGGGCGATCGACTCGCTGCAGATGACCGCCAAGCACCGTGTCGCGACGCCGGCCGACTGGAAACAGGGCGAGGACGTCATTATCGCGGGCTCGGTATCCGACGACGAGGCGAAGACGATCTATCCGCAAGGCTGGAAATCGCCGAAGCCGTACATCCGGATCGTGCCGCAGCCGAAGTGACGGTTGCGATTGCAGAGCAATCGCAACCGTCATCCCGGGATGGTGCGCTAGCACCAGACCCGGGATCTCGAGGTTCCGGGTTCGATGCTTACGCATCGCCCCGGAACGACAGCCTAGGTCTTGGCGCCCACCCAATCCGCCACCAATAATCCGGCGGTCGACGCGATCGCCGTTACCGCCGCTCCCCACGCGACATCGACGACCGCTACCTTCCAGCTCCAGTGCTTGAGCAGCGCCAGTGCCGTAAAGTCGAACGTCGCGTAGCAAAACAAGCCGAACAGCGCGCCATAGAGCAGCGTCGATGGCCACGAGGCCCCTGCTCCGCCGCTGACGAAGATCACGGTACCCGCCACATAGAGCAGATAGAACAGAACCGCCGGCACGGGCCTGATCTCGCCCAGCATATTGCCGACCTCTGAGGTGAAGAAGTCCTTGGCGATGACGCCAAGGAACAGAAAATCGAGCGGCACGATGACGAGCAGCGTCACCAGATAGAGCGCGGCGTATCGGTTCACGGAAAGCCTCCGGCCCGTCAGCGAGGGCAAACATTCGCAAGTATAGGCAAACTACGAATGCGGAAGCTTCAGGTTTCAGCGGCGGCGGTGCGCCGCCGCGGCTCAGGCGGCGCGGACGCGGTCGAGGAATTTATCGACCTCGGCCTTCAGATGCAGACTCTCGCTCGACAGATTCTGCGCCGATGCAAACATCTGGCTCGACGTCTCGCCGGTCTCCTCGGCGCCCTGCGCTGCGTTGCGGATGTTGGCCGCGACATCGGCCGTGCCGCTGGCGGCCGCGCGAACGCTCTGGGCAATGTTCTGGGTCGCGCCGCGCTGCTGCTCCACCGCCGCCGAAATCGAGGTGGCGATATCGCTGATGCGCTCGATGGTCTGGCCGATCGCCTTGATGGCGCTGACCGACTCTTCAGTCGCCAGCTGCATGCTGCCGATCTGGCTGGAAATCTCCTCGGTCGCCTTCGCGGTCTGGCCGGCGAGACTCTTGACCTCCTGCGCCACCACGGCAAAGCCGCGGCCGGCATCGCCCGCCCGCGCCGCTTCGATGGTGGCGTTGAGGGCCAGGAGGTTGGTCTGCTCGGCAATCGAGGTGATCAGCTTCACCACGTCACCGATCCGGGCGCCGGCTTCTGACAATTCGTTGATGCGCTGGTCGGTGGCCGCCGCCTGCTTGACGGCGTCAGCGGCGATACCATTCGATTCCTGCACGCGGCGGGTGATTTCGGCGATCGAGCTGGAAAGCTCGTCGGAAGCCGTTGCCGCGGTGCGGACGTGCTCGGAGGCCGTCTCGGACGCGCCGGCCGACTTGCCCGAC
Source organism: Bradyrhizobium sp. CB3481 (assembly GCF_029714305.1). Classification (NCBI taxonomy): domain Bacteria; kingdom Pseudomonadati; phylum Pseudomonadota; class Alphaproteobacteria; order Hyphomicrobiales; family Nitrobacteraceae; genus Bradyrhizobium; species Bradyrhizobium sp. CB3481. The sequence continues at coordinate 3,480,816 of NZ_CP121647.1, read as the reverse complement.
AGGCTCGCGGTGGTGCGCGCGGTTTCGGTGAGCTGGCGTGCGACGCGCTCGAATTCGCCGGAGGCGTTCATCACCTTGTCGATGATGCTGCCGACGCTGGTTTGGAACTCTTCGACGAAGCCGCGCAGTTCGCCCTTGCGCTGCTCGGCCGAGGCCACAGCAGCCGCAGTCTGTTCCTCGCGCATGCGCCGGCGCTCGAGCGAGTTGCTCCTGAAGATCACGAGACTGCGCGCAATTTCGCCGATCTCGTCCGTCCGGTCATCGCTGGCGATCTCGACATCGGCCTTGCCATTTGCGATCGCAGTGAGCGAAGCCGTGACCGAGGTCAGCGGCTTGGTCACGCGACGGACGAGCAGCAGGGTCAGCAGCATCACCACTAACGCGGCGATGCCGGCGGCGATCGCCATGTTCTGGATGGCGTGCGAGAGCATGGTCTCGTAGTGCGCCATCGGAATACCGACATAGAGAAGGCCGATCACCTTGCCGGCCGAATTCATGATCGGATAATAGGCCGTCATGAAGGTCTTGCCGAACAGCGTCGCCGGGCCCCGATAGGCCTCGCCCCGGCGCACCACCGCCTGCCCGGGATGGTCGGGCGCGAGCTGGGTGCCGACGGCGCGGTCGCCGTTCTCCTTCTTCACATTGGTGGTGCGGCGAACAAACTGATTGCTCGCCTCGTCATAAACGAACAGCGTGGCGTTGCCGCCGGTATAGCCCACGGCGCGGTCGACGATCGCGTGGTCCTTGAATTCGGGCATCTTGGAAATTTCGGCGCGGGCGACGGCCCCGTCCTTGATCGTGATCTTGGCGTCGCTGTAGGTCTCGGCGAACGCCAGACCCAGCGTACGGAGGTTGATCTCGATGTCGCGGAGCGCCCGGTCGCCGAACTCAGAGGTCAGCGACCAATGGGCCGCTCCCACCACCAGCGCGGTATTTACCGCAATCAGGAGAATGGCGGAGATCACAGCCTTGGTGCCGAGCCGCAGCTTGAGTGCCGGCAGAAACTTGGAACGCGTGGTCATAATGAGAAATCCCCCAAAACCGGGCCCAATCTGCCTCGTTTTGCTTACGATCGCCTTAATGGCCACAACTCAGGGAAACTACTGACATGTCTCATGAAATTTATGCGTGTATGGCGCCGGAACCCTCTACTTCAAACTGAGCGGCGGTTGACCAGCAGCACCGCGGCTGCGCAGGCGGCCATACCGGCGACCGAGACGGCGTCGAGCCGCTCGCCGAACAGGACAAAGGCCATCAGCGAGGTCACCGCCGGCACCAGATAGAACAGGCTTGCTACCGACGTCGCGGCCGAGCGGCGGATCAGCCAATAGAGCAGCCCGATCGATCCGATCGACAGGACGACCGCAAGCCAGGCCAGCGCCAGGATGAACTCGGTGGTCCAGTGCACCACATTGGTCTCGAATAGCCAGGCGCCGAGGCCGAAGAAGATCGTCACCGCGACGTATTGCACGAGATTGCCGGACCGCCAGTCGATCGCGCTGCAATAGCGCCGCTGGTAGAGCGTCCCCAGGGTGATGCTGACTAGCGAGACCGCCGAGGCGAACCAGCCCCAGCCCGCCTCGCCGCCCATCGGCCGGTCATGCAGGATCAGCCCGACGCCGGCGAGCCCAAGCAGCAATCCGCCCCATTGCAGCGGCGTGACGCGCTCACCGAGCCAACGGCTCGCAATGGTCGAGGTAAGAATCGGCTGCAGCCCCGGGATCAAAGCCGAGAGCCCGGCCGGAATGGAATGGGCGATTGCGATCGCGGTGCCGCCGAGATAGATGCCGTGCACCAGAACGCCGGCAACCGCGCTGTGCGCGATACCGATGCGATCAGGCCAGCGTGGCCGCGCGACCGCGACGATGATCGCCATCAGCCCGACGACGCAGGCCATGCGGATCGCGAGATAGGTCAGCGGCTCGGCGCCACCAAGTGCATATTTGGTGCCGATGAAGCCGGTGCTCCACAGCACGACAAAGATCGCGGGCGCCGCGCGTGCGGCAATTTTTTCGAAGTCGCCGGTCATCTGGCGTCCCTGTTGCCCGATCATGTGCCATGCGGCAAGGACTGATCGCGCCGGACCACGGCGTGACTACATGCTGAAGTCTGTCATATCGAAGATTTCGAACCAGGAACGAGATCAACGAGCGGATGAACCGCGTGTCGATTCATCACGTGGTGACTAGTACTCCAGCCAGAGCCCCACCAGCGCTACCATCGAAATGATCGAAAGGAATCCGCTCATCGCCGTCAATATTCGCGCGTCGATGCGTGGTACGTCGGGCGCTGGCCGGGCAGCGCCCGAATGGATGAAACGCCACACGGCAGCGACGTAACAGAAGATACTGAAGACGATCAACGCGCTTCCGTTGATCTGGATGATCCAGGCCGGCATCAGACCGGTGAGCACGGTCTTCGCGCCTGCGCCGCTTGCGAGCGCAAACAGCCCGGTTCTGATCCAGGCACTATAGGTCCGCTCGGCCGCCAACGCGGTGCGGTTGGACGCGAGTTCGGTGCGGCGATCGGCGCTGTCCTCGATCCGGACCGAGCTCTCTTTCAGCTTCTTGGCACTGTCGGCGACTTTTGCGGTTTGGATGTCGACCGCCGTAGACGCAGCTTTCTTGCCCATGAATCACCGTTAATGAAATTCGCATTCGCCGCGCCTGATGGAGTGCCAGGCCCGTCGTCTGGTGAAACCAATCGGAATGAACGCAATTGACCCCCGGAAGGTTCGGAACCTGATGAAATTGCGCAATCGGCGCGTCGGGGATCAAGGATGGCGGCGGGACGGCGGCTGCAGATAGTGTTGTTGGCGTTCGCTGCATGCTTGCTGACGACGACCCTCGCCGACGCCGCTGGCGAAAAATCCACCCGCCCGTCCGAATTCCTGCTGCTCGCCCAGATCGCGCTCCTGATAGTGGTTGGCCGCGGGCTCGGCGAACTGATGCAGCGGATCGGCCAGCCATCGGTGATGGGGGAACTGTTGGGTGGCCTGTTGCTCGGCCCCTCCCTGTTCGGATGGCTCTGGCCGGCTGCGCACACCGCAATCTTTCCCCCCTCGCCGGAACAGAAAGCGCTGATCGAGGGCATCGCGCAGTTCGGGATATTGTTGCTGTTGCTGCTGACCGGCATGGAAACGGACCTCAAGCTTGTCCGCAAGGTCGGCCGGGCCGCCGCCACGATATCGATCGCGGGAATCGTGGTTCCATTCGTCTGCGGCTTCTCGCTCGGCCAGCTCCTGCCGCAGAGCCTGCTTCCGCATCCGGAGTCCCGTCTCGTAGCTTCGCTGTTTCTCGGCACCGCACTGTCGATTTCGTCGGTGAAAATCGTTGCGGTCGTCGTGCGCGAAATGAACTTCATGCGGCGCAACGTCGGTCAGATCATTGTTGCCACAGCAATAATCGACGACACCATCGGCTGGATCATCATCGCCATGATCTTCAGCCTGGCATCGCACGGCACGCTTGATATTTTTTCCGTCAGCCAGGCCGTGCTCGGCACCCTCGCCTTCCTCGCGGTCAGTTTCACGATCGGCCGGCGACTGGCGTTTCGCTTGATCCGCTGGACCAACGATTATCTCGTGAGCTCGGCAGCGGTCATCACCGTGATCCTGTTGCTGATGAGCGCGATGGCGATGATCACGCACCTGATCGGCGTTCACACCGTGCTCGGCGCATTCGTTGCCGGCGTTCTGGTCGGGGAATCGCCGATACTTACCCGCCAAATCGACGAGCGGCTGCGTGGCTTGATCTCCAGCCTGTTCATGCCGGTGTTCTTCGGCCTGGCCGGGTTGAGCGCAGACCTGACCGTGCTCAGGGACCCCAACCTGCTGCTGCTGACGATCGCACTGGTGCTGATTGCCAGCATCGGAAAATTCGGCGGCGCTTTCGCTGGCGGCGCGCTTGGCGGCCTTACGCGAAAGGAATCCTACGCGCTCGCAAGCGGTATGAATGCGCGCGGCTCAACCGAGGTCATCATCGCAACCATCGGTCTTTCGATGGGCATGCTCAGCCAAAACCTGTTCTCGATGATCGTGACGATGGCAATCCTCACGACAATGGCGATGCCGCCGATGCTTCGTGCCGCGCTTTCCCGCCTGCCGCTCGGCGATGACGAGAAAGTGCGGCTCGAGCGCGAGAAGTTCGAACAAAAGGGCTTTGTCACCAATCTCGAGCGCCTGCTGCTGGCGGTGGACGAGAGCGCGAACGCGAAATTCGCGGCTCATGTCGCCGGCCTTCTCGCGGGAGAGCGCGGACTGCCGATTACGGTTCTGCATGTGGGTGCCCGGGCAAAGCAGCAGGAAGGAAGGCGCGAGGATGCGGAGAGCCACGAGACCGTCGTCAGGAAAGCGGCCACCGCAAGCGCGGAAGCCGATCAGATGAACATCCACGACGTCGAGGTCACGACGCGCGCCCGGGCCGAAAGGACCACCGACGCCGTTGTGGAAGAGGCGCGAAAGGGCTTCGATCTTCTCGTCGTCGGAGTAGAGAATGTCCTGGGCAAGGACGGTTTCGACAAGAAGGTCGAAGACGCGACTTCAAGGTTCAAGGGGCCAATTGCGCTCGTTGCGGCAAAGGGTATCCACCTGAGGCAGCCCGCCAAGGCGGAGTTCAAGATACTCGTTGCGGTTTCCGGCAGCGCGGTATCGCGACGGGGCGGGGAGGTTGCGGTCGCACTGGCGCGCTTGAGCACGCATCCACTGAACGTGGTTTATGTGTCCACGACACGGGACAAGGGCACGCGCCGGAATAGCGCCAGCATGTCACTCGCCAATGAGGAGAGCATCCTGAAGGACGCCGCGGCGGCAGCGGCCCGTTATGATGTCAACGTGAACACAACGTTGCGCGCAAGTGCGGCTCCTGAAGAGGCCATCCTTCAGGAAATCAGGACAAGCAGCGCCAACCTCGTCGTACTGGGTGTTGACCGGATCCAGGGGGATTTGCTGAGCTTTGGCAGCGTCGCTGCCGCCGTGCTCCGCAAATCGAAGGTGTCGGTCTTGCTGATCGCGGATGGAGAGCCCAACCGGAAAGATTGACGCCGGTGCAGAACCCGCTGCGCCTCACCACTCTTCCGGGCAGGGATCGACGATCTTCCAGAGCTCGGTGCCGTTCTTGATCTTCTTCATCTCGGTGGTGAGCCCGCCATTCCTGCGGATCCAGTCCTTCACCGTATCGGGGTAATAGGACATCAGATCCGACGTCCCCTCCAGGCTCGTGACCTTGATGCCGAAGGTGAAGGCCTTGTCGTAATAGGCCTGGTGGAAGCCGAGGCTCGCTTTCGGCGTAACGCAAATCTTGTTCATCGGCACGATGCCGAACACCAGCGTGCAGGCCGAATTGCAGATGCCGTCGATGATCACCCGCTCCTTGCGGTCGCGGATTCGCTTGTACTTGGTCTTGTATTCCTCGACATAGCCGCCGTGATCGCGCGTGATGTGCAGATCGGCGCGCGCCGGGCTCGCAACCGCGAGCGAGAGGAACAGCAAGGCAAGGGGCGTGATGCGCATGGGTCGATCGGGAACCGGGTAGCCTCGTCACATTCGGGATAGCTCGGCCCGCTAGCTCAGGGACCGGACAGCAAAAGTTTGGCCGGACTGTGTTGGGAATTCGTTAAGCATCCCTTGAGGCCAAAAAGGGGCGGGTTAAGGTGGTTTTTCCGCAGCTTTTCCTCCCGCTTCTCCTAGAATACGGGGCCGGATCAGGCACAATATGAGAGGGAACAGCTTCGACCGAATCGGAGGCCACGCCTCTATCTTGTTGTTTTGACGTACTTTCTTCACGCAAACGGGCATCCCGCCCGAAAGTGCGATCGTCCAGTGGGACTTCCGGAGAATCGAAATGACCAAAACGAAGTTTTGCGTTGCCACGGCCCTCCTCTCGATCGCGGTCCTGGCCCCCACCCTGGCGGATGCCCGCCATAATCGGTACCACCTTCACAATTGGGGCCTGCCCTACCCGATCAGCTTCCTCCACAATTACGGCCCCGGCCCGCAACCCGGCACCTTTGCCTACTACGATGGTCCCTCGACGGTCCTGTGCCGTCAGAGCGCCGCCGCCTATATCGGCCAGGACCGCCGCCGGCATCCCTGCTACTAGGATCGAGCGGCTGGCTCTATCAGACCAAGTCTGATACGAGCCAGCGCGAGGCGCTCGTAGCTCAGCTGGATAGAGCATCGGATTTCGATTCCGAGGGTCGGGAGTTCGAATCTCTCCGAGCGCGCCATTTCCTCGCCGCTTGCAGACAATCCCTCCCTCTCATTCCAATTTAGACCCGAAATTGCGTGCACCTTGTACGCTGTTGACGTTGCTCGACCGAGTCGACGACCGGTGCGGACATGCCAGTACAGTGGGGGGCTGCAATGAAGAACGCGGAAGGATGGGCGATCGAGCTCAAAGGCGAAACGATTGACATCGACGATGCCCGCGAAGTTCTTCGACCGCCATTCGACCCTTGGATCGAGGACTATCTGGCCGGCGACGGCGTAGTTGTTTCGCTGCTTCGGACCAAGGCATGGGCATCGATCATCAAGGCGGCAGATGTTACGCGCGATGCCAGGCGGATCGTTGAGCGTCTGAACGGGGCAGCTATTCTCATCCACAGGGACGCCAGGCCGCTCGGCATTGGTCTTGTCTTGAAATTCGATGCCGCAGGGAAGCGCATACCTATTCTTTCCGCTGCTTCTGCCAAGCTCACCTTGAACCTGGAAAGAACACGAGATCGAACGCCGGCGGCTATCTCCGCAACACCAACCGCATCGGAGTCGTCCGTACAGCGCTGGCTACGGGAAGCCGATGCTGACGACAAGCGTGCCGCGCTGTTCTCGCATCTGACGCGGGCAGACAATTGGCACGATATTTTCAGGTCGGCGGAACTGGTGCGGAGGTTGGCCGGTGGAGAAAGTGCGTTAAAGGCCTCTCTGGGGCCAGATTGGACGTATTGGCGGCTGATGTTTCGTACCGCGAACTGCTACCGGCACGCCCCCGATCCGGAAAAGTATCCGGTTCCGATTCCCCCCGCTGAATTGGAAGAAGCCCGCGCGTTTCTCTTTGAGGTGGCCCCCCGCTTTCTTTAGTAACGCTTCAAGCCCAGCACATCCTGCATGTCATACTCACCCGGCGCACGCCCGATCAGCCAGCGCGCGGCCGCCAGCGCGCCGTGCGCGAACATGCTGCGATCGAGCGCCTGATGTGAAAGGGTCACAACCTCGTCGGCCGCGGCGAACGTAACGCTGTGCTCACCGACGATGCCCCGCCCCGCATGACCGCAAAGCCGATCTCGCCCATCGGGCGCTCACCACTGACGCCATCCCGGCCGCGCCGCTCCACGGAAGCGAGGCAAACGCCGCGGCCTTGCGCGGCGGCTTCGCCCAGCATCAATGCGGTTCCGGAAGGCGCATCGACCTTGCGGCGATGATGGGCCTCGAAAATTTCGATGTCCCATGTCTCGCGCGGGAAGACCTGCGCTGCCTGACCAGGCCAACCAGCATGTTGACGCCAAGCGAAAAGTTGCCGGAACGCACAATCGCGATGCTGCGCGCCGCGTTCCTGATTCGGCCGAGCTGCTCCGGCGTAAAACCCGTGGCGCCGATCACCAGCGCAGGTCCGCCTCTTGCCGCGCATGCTTCCGATAACGCGGTTGCCGCCTCACCCGTCGTAAAATCAATAATCACATCCGCGACATCAAGCGCGGTGGCGAGGTTGATAACCCCGTCGCCGCTGCTTCCGCAGCGCCCCAGATTGCCAACGTGAAGAAAGGCAGGTTCATCGCGCAGGTTGGAAACGACTGCCTGGCCCATATGTCCATGCCCGCCGGCCACCACGATTTTGCAAGGCGCGGTCAATTTCGACACCAGAGAAGGTAGCGGACGGTCTTCGCTCCATCGTCGAGCGTTGCCCGGCCGACTTCGCAAAACCCTTGCGCCGCGTGAAATCGGTCCGAGCCGGGATTCGGCGGCTGCATGTTGATCTCGCAGACAATGCGATCGTGGCCAAGCTGCCCGGCCCGCGTGAACAGGTCGGCGTACAATGTCCGGCCCAGCCCCCGGCCCCGCTCCTCCTCGGCGACGACGACGCGGTCGACGTACAGAAACCGCCCATAACGGCTCCGAAACCACTTGAAGTGGATGCCGTCGTAATCGTCCGCCTGTTCAAATGCGAGAAGAAATGCCTGACCGGGCTCGATGAACGTCGCGATGCCGGCGGCGCCGATCATTCGGTCGAACCGCTCCGCCGTCAGCAACGAAGTCTCACGGACACTGGCATTGTTCACACGAAGCAATGCGCTACGTGGCAAATCATGGCCATGAAGGTCGAGAACGTCTGGAAGCAACTCAGCCCCCTGTTGACCGGCTCCCGGACGGTAGCATCGTAACGACGCAGTGGCCAGTCGCAGCCCTGCGCGACCAGCTTCGTCGATGCTGGCTAGACAGCTTCGATGGCCGGCCAAGAGACCGGCGTTTCACCCCTCACGAACAAATCCAAATAATCGCGATTGCAATCGGGACACCCAACGCGAGCGCACCGAATATCGCAGGGACGAATTCCGAAAGCAGGCTTACGTGATCTCGTACGGAGGATGACATGACGTTACTCCTTGGAGCCCCACGAGCTTTTGCCCGCCCCCAAGATGAACGATCAATTTCGCGCCTTAGGACGAGGGTCCGTGGCGACTCTCTACGGAGAGGCAATGGTGGGGCGTTATGGTTAACAAGAGGTTAATGCCGGGAGGTTCGTCGACGGCGTCCGGACGGACGCTCGCCTCATCGTGGACCGTGCGCATGCGCTGGAGATGCCGTTTCGATCGGCGGTCCGGAAGCCCCGGCGCGGCCAACATCGCGCCGGGTCGCCCGTCCTCGCATCGCCGTCAAGGAGCGGCTTTCACTTGGGGGGCCGCTCCTTTTCAGCAGAGCAAGTGCCGATCAGAACGAGCAGCCATACGCGGTGAGCGAAGCCTTCGTCGCATCCATCGTCTGCTTGCAGGTCGCTTCCATCGTCGCCTTGGTCGACGGGTTCTTGGCCATGTCGACCCACACCTTGCGCGTCTGGTCGATCTGGGTCTTGAACGTCGCGCGCTGCGCCTCGGGGACCTTGGAGCCGACGCAAGCGTCGTACTTGGTCAGGAATTCGTCGCAAGCGGCGATGCCAGTGCTCTGTGCGTTGGCCGCGGTAACGCCCGCGAGCAGCGTGAGACCTGCGATACCCGCCACAAGTGCCCCGACCTTCGATGTTGTTTGACGCATGATTTTTATAACTCCCCTGTAACAACCGAACAATTAGGATCGCCGGCAGGCGCCCATATCGCCCTGGTCGAACGCGCACAGCATCACGCGCCGACAACCGGTCGGCGTTGTTATCGTTGTGTGGTTCGAGCGTTAGCGATTCAAGGCGAGACTGGGCACCATCGTGCCGGCGACGAACAAATGTTCCTTCAATTTGGCGAGATTAAGGGTGACGACGACGTGACGTTGCGGCGGCCACTCGATGGCAACAGGCTGTCGCGATCATGTTGCCTTCTAGCTTGAGTTGTGGCCCTTCACAGCGCCACAGATATGAGTGGACCTGGACTTACGCCGCCGACGTATCAATCGAGCGGCGTATCACCCGCCGCACCTCGGCGTTGGACAGGAACAGATCGTGGTTGATGATGCCCCACCCGGCATCGGATGCATCGATGACGCGCACCCCGAGCCGCTCGATGGCGGCCTTCTCGGCGGCGCCGACCCGCGTCATCCCGCCGGCCAGCCGCCCCGACAGCGCCAGCGCGCGGTCGTTGGTCGCGGCAACGACGGTGATCTTGCGGCCGAGCGGCCCCATGCGGGTAACCGAAGACGAGAATACGTCCATGTCGATATCCGGCGAGGCGAACACCACGGCGCCAATCCTGTCCGAAACGGTATCGCCATGTCGCGCATAGAGCTGTCGCAGGCTCTCAAGCGTGAGCATGGTGCCCATGCTGTGCGCGACGATGTGAACGCGTCCGGCGCTCGGGCTCGTGACCACGGAATTGAGCACGCGCTCGAAATCGTCGCGGGACCACATCGCACTGTCGCGATCATAGGCATAATCGAACAGCCCCGCCTTTGACGGCCAGGAGAATGCCATGGTCTGGCCGCGGAATTTGATGCCGTCGGCAAGATGCGCGGCATCGAGCGCTGCGGTCTCGAATGTCTGCTTGAAACCGTGCACGTAGATCAGAACGTCGCCACCGGTCAGGAGATCGCTGATGTCGCCGGCAGGCTCGATTGCATCTAGGCGCCAGTCGCCGAGACCGGCCGCGGCGAGTGAGAAACGGCTCTCGTCGGGCGGCACCAGCTTCGCGCGGGCGACGGTCATCCTTGTCGCGCGCTCCGGCCCGAACCACGGCTTCGTGCGCCCGCCGTTCACCGGCTTGCGCGTGGTCGCGACGAGCAATGTCGGCTCCGCCGAGAGCGACGCGGCGTCGTAACGCGCGCCGGTCGCGGCCATGCTGGTGCATCCGCCGAGCGCAAGCACGCTGGCCGAGGAAACCACCCCGCGCAGGAATGTACGGCGGGACGCAGAAGTCTCGTGTTGCTGCAATTGTCGGACGATCACGTAGGACCTTTTGGGAACCCGCCCCTGAGCACCGGCCCCGCACGTCTCCTGAATTACCATGGCGAGAAAAGGGCGGGTAACAGCCAGATCCTTCACAGGAATCGATCGTTCCGGTTCCGTCGCGATTCTGTGATCGCCCGGGCGCGCGACGAAACCATTCTCCCGCGCCGCGAAACGCTCCCGAAACAAAGGGCCGCTACGGTCCAGCCAGTCGAACAGCGGGGTTAGATCATGTTGGTATCGGTCCTGAACCTCATTTACCGCGAATTCCTCAAGCGTGCCCTTGTCGGCATGACAATGCAGGGAGGAAGGCTATGACAGAAGTCGTAACAGCAGTCCTCGTCTTCGTGAGCATCGGTGTATTCCTGGCTCACGCATTTGACGCTTATCGGCTGCGTTAAATCCGTCATCGCACTTGTAGATACGCTGAACGCGAGAGCGGTCATCTCCTCCGGAAGCGTTCAGCGCTCTTTCCCTACCTGCTCCCGTCTTTTGCCGCTATGAACACGTCGCGGTCGGGAAATTTCCCGAACAGTTCGGCCGGCTGGCCGAAATTCGTTGCGAGCACATCCTTCGGATTTGCCGCGATCCATTGCGACAGGTCGATGGTCTCATAGATCCCGGCGTTGAATCCGATCAAAATCCGCGCGACGCGGCTGCCGACATTCTCGATCGAATGACCATAGCCCTGCGGGATGTAGCCGACATCGCCCTTCTCCAATCGCTCGGTCCGGAAGCGTCCGTGCGAGCCGAACAGAGTGACACTCACCTCACCATCAATCACGTATTGCCATTCGTCGGCGTTCGGATGCCAGTGCAGCGTTCTCAGCGCACCGGGATCGAGATCGAGGATGACGCCCGTGATCGTCTTCGCGATCGGGAAGCGGCTGGAATCGACGCGCCACTCGCGGCCGCCCGGATAGGTAGCGTGCGGCGGCTGTGCCAGCAGCCGGTATTTGTGGGTCTCGGGCGGCAGCTTCCAGCCTTGCAACGGCGCAGAAGGCGCTGCCGGCGGCGGCTTGCCGCGCGCGAAATACACCTCTGCCTTTGGGAAATTGGCAAACGTCGCCTCGGGCAGGCCGAAATTCTTGGCCAGCAGCGCCGGTGGCGTGTGTCCGACCCAGTCGGTGATGCTGAAGGTGCCGAACTCGGAGAAATAGCCGTTGTCGAAAATCAGGATGAAGTGACAGGGCCTGTCATCAAGGCATTGCAGCATGTGGCCGTGGCCGCGCGGAAAGTACCAGACGTCGCCGGGGTCGAAATCGTTGGTCTCGGCAAGGCCGCTCGGATCGACGACGGTGGTGCGGACCCGCCCCTCGAGGACGAATGCCCATTCGGCGGCGGTGGCGTGCCAGTGCAGCTCGCGCATCGCGCCGGGCTCCAGCCGCATCGAAACCCCCGCGATCCCCTTGGAGATCGGCAGTTGCGTCACCGTCGCCTCCTTGCCGTAGCTGTTGCCGATGACCTTGCCGTCGGACTTCTCGAGCGCGAATTTGAAGGTCGGCAGATCCTTGCCCGCCAGCGTCGGGTCCGGAACGTTATTCATGAAGCTTGGATCGCCCGCGGCGGCCGACCGGGCCGCGCCCAGCGCCGCCAGCGAGGCGATGCCTGCGGCGGCGAGAAACGCGCGGCGTTGCTGATCGGACATGGTGCACTCCCTGGGACCAAATACCTCCGGCGGCCTTCAGGAGCACGCCGAGGCCGGTCCAATAGAGCACAAGTTTGATGCCGGCGGATGCCTCTCCGCCGGGGGCAGGCTGTCAAATCCCCACGACCAGAGGTCACAAAATATCCCCCGACAGCCTACGGTCTGCCGCCGGTGGATTCGAAAAGCCATTAAATCAACGGGTTAGACAGACGCGCGGGGATGGTGCTAGAGATCGCTGGCGCCGAGCGGGATTTCGATTCCGAGGTCGGGAGTGATGGTCTCTCCAGGCGCGCGCGTCGCTAACGGCTATTCGGACATTTCAAATGAGAAAAATCATACTGGCGCTTGCGGTGCTGTATCCTGCCGCAGCCTTTGCGCAAACCGCGGCCCCCGCCGAACCTCCCACCGTCGGCGGCAAGCCCCTGGTTCAGGTCGGATCCAAGAAGGCGGCAGCGGGCAAGAAGGAAGCTCCGGCCAAACCTCTTTCGGCCGCCCAAAAACTGCAGGCCTGCCAGGATATCGACGATGGCACCAAGGAACGCCTGAATTGCTATGACGCCGTCTACACGCCACAGCCCAAAGCGAAGGCGGCGGCGGCGAAAAGCATCAGCGACTGTCGCCACGTCAAGGAGGAGGACGAGCGGTTGACCTGCTTCAATGGTTTTGCGGACAAGATACCGAAGCTGCCGCGCTAAACAGCGCGGCGTGCTCTACCAGGTGGAATTCCAGCTCGGACCACCACCGAAGAAGCCGAAATGCGACTGCTGCGCGACCCGCATTTGCGGCGGTTGCGCGAACTGCATCGGCGCTTGACGAACTCTGGCCACCTTGCGCTTGCGCTGTTGGACCTGCGGCTCGGGCTTCTTTGCTTCCGGGACGAGTTGGGCAAATGTCTCCCTCATCCGGGCCTGGGCCGGGACATCGACCGCGACAGGGGTAGCGGCCGGCGCGGGCGGTGTGGCGGCCTTCGCCGTCACCACCGGTGGGACAATGGTCGGAAGGCTGGTGTCATAGACCACGCGCTCCGGCAGCTTCTGGTCCGAGCGGATACGCACGACGGTCTTGTCGATGGAGGGGACGGCCTGGCTGACCACCGCCGGCTGCTGTTGCGGGAATAGCGCGTCGATCGCCACCAGCAAGGCGAGCAGCACGCCGCCGACAAACAGGAAATAACGGGCAATGGGCATTGGTCTCGCTCCCCCCGCGCGAGCCACGCGCGGTTCAACCGCCCCAACGGGCGATATAGAGATTAGTTCCTGCTCAACCGGCAAGGTTCAAAGGCGCGGGTCAGATTTTCCGGGGTGGCGCGCGAAGTTCTGGCGCGCAGGGTTAAATACGGCTGGCCGTTACCAGTGAACATTTCGCCTTATTTGCGTTGACGTTGACGAACCCGACCAGCAGGCCGGCATATCGCTTCCGGCTCTTCATGTTCACGGTATCGGGAATGATGCGCCGGCGGTCAGTCAGGTGGCTGCCATCGCGCCGGGTGAAGGTGCAGGCAATCTCGATGTCCTTCACGGCATATTCGTTGGCATTGCGAAGCGTGAAAGTCACCAGCGCTTTCGAGCCGAGCCCACCCCTGCGCCACGATTGCGAGACGATTCTCAGACCGTCGAGCGGCGATCCGGGCATCGTCGTTTCCGCCGGGGCGATATCCACCGGCGCAGCGGCGGTGGCCGGATTGGCATCGGCGGGTACTGCCGATGATGGTGGCGTGCCCGACAGCGTCGCCTGAGTCGCAGCCGTGTCGTCCGCGCGGGAGGCGTCTTGCGAGAGGCGGCTCACTTCAGGCGGCGTCGCCGCGGAATGGCTCTCGGCATCGCTTGCCTGTGGAATCATCAGCCAGATGGTGCATCCAGCAATGGCGATGGCTGGCAGCACGGCGAGCCGCACTTCGGGCTTCCCGAACGACCACCCGGCGATTCTCATAGCCGTGTCCTCACCCGGCGGCGCCGGCGATCGCCGCGCCGCGCATGAAAAAAGCCCTACGGGCGTTTTCCGTACGGCTTTTGCTACGACTGCCGCTTACGGGATCCCGCCGCCCGTCAACAATCATCCGGGGAGGAAATGGTTCCATGCCACCTCGACGATATTGCGGCGACGGCGCAAGTTTGCAGAATGCAGCCTACGGGCCTGCAACATGGATTCTTGCAAGATGGATTGTGCCCGGCGGCTGGATCGGCTGGCCGCAGCCGGCCTTCAGCGGCCGCAACAACAACAATGGGGAGACCAAGATGCCGACCGTTATCTGGGACCATGTTCATTTGCGCAGTCCTGACCCCGAGGCGACCGCCACATGGCTGCAAGATATTCTCGGCGGCGAGATCATTCGCGCGCCGGGGCGGATCGACGTCAAGCTCGGCGGCGCCAATGTCTTCATCGCACCCGTCACCGCCGGCGATGGCGTCAACAGCCCACCAGTGACGCCCTATCAGGGGCTCGATCATTTCGGACTGACGGTAAAGGACATCGACGCGGTCGCCGCCGAGATCAAGGCCAAGGGCGTCGAGTTCACGAAGGAACCAACCACCATCCGGCCCGGCGTCCGCATCTGCTTCATCCGCGGGCCGCAGGGCATTTCGATCGAGCTGCTCGAGCGCGACAAGAAATATGCGTGACGCGCTTTGGCGTGTCGGCCGTCAGTGCTCGCTTTACGTCATGCTGCCCGGCATGAAGCAGCGGATGCTCAATCCCTGATAGCCGCGAACCGGCCAGACCATGGTTCTTCCGACCCGGTTCGGCTCGGTGATGACGGCGTCATCCGGCACGTCATACCATTCGCTATCGATGCGAACGCGGTAGTGCCCGCCTTTGGATTCCCAATCCACGTCGCTGACGGCACTGCCGTCCGCGTCGGAGCAGCATGGCCCCTTCCCGCTTCTCAAGCTGTCGAACCACTGCTTGAGCGGTGAGTTGGCGTAACGGCCATCGGGATCGCGGGCCTCGCCGGGCGCGAAGGTCAGCGGCGTGATCAGCAACATCCCGCCGACGATCAGCAGCTTTTTCCAGCGGCCCGCGCGATGGCGGCCCATGGTTTGATGGTTGCGATTCGCTGCGTATGAAGACGGCACGTGGCCGCCGGAACTCATCCAGTTGGTCACCTGTTTCTCGTGCTCCAGCACCAACCAGCCGGTGCTGCAACAAGCTATGCATTTCGCGGGCCAAGCTGAGTCGCCGTCATCCCAGTGTCACGCCGGCGTGACATGGTTGGTGGTTTGCCGCCTGCGCGGGAACTGGGCAGTCAACCTGACGCGTTGACGGTGCCGGCCGCGCTTTGGCATAACTCCTTGACTGGCCTCGGTGGGCGCTGCGGCCGGCACTTGGGACGTCATGAAGAACGGGCTGTATTCGATCCACGTCACCCTGCTGGATGGGCGCATCGGCAAGGGCAGTGGCGTTATTCTGTTCCGGGATGGCCAGATTCTCGGCGGCGACGCCTATCTATTTTATACCGGCAGCTACACCGTGAAGGGCGATACCTTCAAAGGCGAGGTGCTGGTGCAGCGTCACACTACCCCGCGCGACAACGACAATCCGCTGTTCGGCGGACCCAATCCGGTCGGCATCGGCGTATCCGGCACCTTCAGCGACACCCGCGCTACCATGAATGGAACCGCGCTCGTCGGCAAAGCCAGCCAGATTTTCGGCGCCACGCTGCACAAGCTGGCGGATATCAACTAGCGCAACGGTCAACCAAGGCGGCCTGCCCGCCTACTCCGCCGCCTGCTCCAGCGGCGCGGTGCGCGGCAGGATCATCTGGATACGGGTGCCGCCGCCCGGTTCGGAATCAAGATCGAGCCGACCGCCGAGCCGCGTCGTCACGATGCTGTAGACGATGTGCAGGCCAAGCCCGGTGCCGCCCTGATCGCGGCGTGTGGTGAAGAATGGATCGAAGGCGCGGCGGCGGACGTCGAGGCTCATGCCGCATCCATTGTCGGAAAAGATCACCTCGACATTGTCCTTGCCGGACTCGCGCACCTGGATGTCGACTGTGCCGGGCTTGCCGTCCGGAAACGCATGCGCCACCGAATTGAGGAACAGGTTGGTGAGCACCTGTCCGTACGGCCCAGGATAGCTGTTCATCATCAGATTGGGCTGACACTCGACATTGAGCGTCAGATTGTGTTTGCGCAGGCCCGGACGCAGGCTCATCACCACCTGCTCGGTGAGATCGCCGAGATCGAAGGTGCGCTGGTCCGAATAGTTACGATCGGCGGCAACCTGCTTGAATGACTGGATCAGCTCGGCGGCGCGATTGAGATTGGCGACGAGCTGTGACGATGCGTTACGGCTGGTGTCGAGAAAATCGTTCAGGCTGGAGCGCCGCAGTTCGCCACGGGCAACCTCGGCCGCGAAGTTCGACGTCTTGCGTTCCAGCGCGGACGCGACCGTCAGGCTGATGCCGACGGGATTGTTGACCTCGTGGGCGACGCCGGCCACCAGCCGACCCAATGCCGCGAGCTTTTCCGCCTCGATCAGCGAATTCTGCGTCTCGCGCAGGTTACGCAGCGCCCCTTCGGCCGCATCCTTGGCCTTGCGCATCTCGGACTCAACGCGCTTGCGCTCGCCGATGTCCAGCGCGACCGTCACGATGTTCTCGATCTCGCCGGCCCCATCCAGGATCGGCAGCTTGTTGACCAGCCATTGCCGCATCTGGCCGGAGGAATCGCGGTATTCCTCCTCGTAGAAGCCGAGCTCCTTGCCGACCGCCAGCACCCGCTTGTCGGGCTCGTCGGTCTTTTCCGCGCCGTAGCGCGACATCAGTTCGGCCGTGGTACGTCCGATCGCATCGCTCGGCTCGACGCCGAATATGCCGGCCATATAGCGGTTCATCAGGACATAGCGGAGCTTCTTGTCCTTGACGTTGATGACGGCGGGTACGGTATCGATCACCATTTGCAGCAAGCGGCGGCCTTCGGCGATCGCATCCTCGGCGCGCTTCTGGTCGGTGATGTCGCGCACCGTTCCCTCGTAGCGGATGATGACGCCGGCCTCGTTGTGCACGGCGCTCGCGCTGTCGGAGAGCCAGAGCACCGAGCCGGTGCGCGTGCGAACCTGATATTCGTATTCGCGCACCATGCCGTCGCGCTGCATCAGCCGCTCATATTCCGCCCGCGCCTCGGGATGGACATAGACACCTTCCGCAATGTCGCCGATGCCGCTCATCAGATCCTGCGGCGCGGCATAGCCCATCATCCGCGCCAGCGCCGGGTTGGCATTCAGCAGCGCTCCGCTTGGCGTCGTGACGTAAATTCCGTCGACCGAGGATTCGAACAGCTTGCGGTAGCTCTCCTCCGCAAGCCGCTGCTCGGCGAGCGCGCGCACCGCCGCCTCGCGCGCCGCATCGGCATCGACCAGCGTCTGCCGGAATACTTCGGCGGCCCGGGCGATGTCGCCGATCTCGTTGTCGACGTCTGTCGCCGGGATCGAGGCGTTCTTTTCGCCGCCGGCGACCGCGCGGATCGAGCCAGCAATCGCGGCCAGCGGGCGGACGGTGCGGCGAACCACCAGCAGCGAGGCGAACAGCCCGATCAGGACGCCGGCGGTGCCGAGCACGATGCTCTGCCACTTCGCCTCGCTCAGCGTCCTGGCGAAATCGCGGGAGAGGACACGCCCCCGCCGCTCGCTGACGTCGCGCAATAGTTCCGTCACGCGCTGGATCAGGCGGCCCTCGGCACCCAGCACTTCCCGGTCGATGTCGGATATCTGCCGTTCGCGGATCGATATGTTGGCGATCGCCAGCGCATAATCGTCGACAATGCCGCGCAGCTTCGGGTCCGCGATCGTCATCGAGCGCATGCTCTCCGCCGCCTGTTCGGCCGCGGAGGGGTTATGCGCCAATAGCGCCGAGGCGATGCGGCTCTGGGTCTGGGACAGGCTCGCCGCCAGATGAAGATCGGTGGACTCGGCAATCGCCGCGTCGAACTGCTCACGCAGCGGTGGAAGCGCCACGATCATTTCGGCGCGGCGGTTGATCAGCGCGGAAATCCGCTCGATCCCGCTGCGGTAGGTCGACAGGCGCTCGGTGACGCCGTCGATCATGTCCTGCTGCTCGGGAGCAAGCTCCAGCCTGGTCTTCTTCAGCACCTCGCCGAGCGCGGTCGCGGCCTCGCCGACCTGGAGCGACTGGTTGCCGGGGTCGGTGACGAAATCCCGCGCCGCCAGCCGCAACTCGTTCATGCGGCGGTCGATATCTTCGGCGAGATCGCCGACGGCCTGCAGCCGCTGCAACTCGGCAAAGGTCGAATCGATGTGGCGGATGGCGATGACGCTGGCGGTCGAGGTGATGATGATCACCGCCAGCACCAGCATGAAGCTGCCGAAGGTCAGTTGGCCGATCGAAAGCGAGAACGATCGCGGCGGCGTCGAATTCGGCGTTTCAGCGGTCATGTGGTCGGGGCCGGGCTCCAGTCGGCCTAGTATATACAACGCCTTTCGGGGCTTAGGGAACATGCCGGGAACGATGGTAAAGCCGGGCCGAACCCCGTCCCAGGCCGCGCCTGGGCCGGCTTGGCGGCCACTATCGCCGCAATTTTGCACCGTATGGCGCGTTCAGGCGGCGGCGCGGGGCGACTTGCGCGCGGGGATCGTCATCGCGGCGACACCGACGACGACGCAGCCAAGCCCGATCCAGACCGTCGGGCTGAGCTGCTCGCCGAGGAACAGCACCCCCACCGCGACGCCGATCGGCACGCGCAGATAGGCCTGCGCGGTAGCGCCGACCGAACCAAGCGTCTGGATCAGACGGAAGTAGATCACGAAGGCGAATGCCGTGGAGAACACCGCGAGCCCCAATAGCGCCAGGAGCGAATTCGTCGACGGCGCCAGCGTCCATGGCCGGTCCACCACCACGCTCAGCGGGATCAGGACCGCGGCGCCGCAGAGCAGCGATCCCGCGGCCGGCGTCATCGGATCGAGATCCCTGAAGGCGCGGCCGAAGATCGCCGCTCCCGCGTAGCAGACGGCGGCCAGCAACAGGACGATCTGCGCGGCCAGTTGCTCGCCCAGCCCCGCCAGCGCCTGCACGCCGACGATCAGACAGATGCCCAGCATCCCCGCGGCGACGCCGACCAGCTTACGAAACGTCACCGGCTCGTGGCGGGTGATCGCGAAGGTCAGGAAGAACGTGAAGATCGGCGCCGTCGAGTTCAGGATGGTTGCGACCCCGGCATCCAGCGCTCGGGTGCCCCAGGCCACCATGGTCCAGGGAATGACGCTGTTGAGACAGGCCTGGAACAGGAAGCGCCGCCAGTTCGCGGCATCCGCCGGCAAGGCAATCCCGCGCCAGCGCATGATCGCGATCAGCAGCAGTCCGGCGATCAGGGTGCGGCCTGCAATCAGCGTGACCGGCGGGATCGTTGCCACCGCCACCTTCAGGAATGTGTAGGAAGCGCCCCACAGCGTCGCGAGCACCAGCAGCAGCGCCAGTTCGCTCGCGATACCCGTATGCTGCTCCTTACCCATGTCTCCGACCCGGTCTCGATCAATATCAGGACCGGACATTACAGCCTGTCAGCGCCGCAATACTTCGGTGCACGACGAAGTGTGGATGCAGCCGACTCAGCCGACCGAGCCGACCTCGAACACGTCGCCGTCGTAGCCCGCCTCGATCGGAATGCGGAGCTGCCGGCCGCCATTGTTCCTGGTCATGACCGGCGTCACCGTGACGATCGATTTGCCTCTGGAGTCATCGAGCGCCGACGCCACGCTCGCGTGCTTGCCGAGCTTGATCAGGTTGCGCGTGGTCGGGAACGGCAGCTTGAAGCGCCCGGTCTCGCCGCCTTCCAGCGCCTCGCGCGGCGAGACCCAGATCGAGTCGGTGGATTCCTTGCCGTCATGGGCGCCGACCTGTTCGGGCGGCGCGGCGGCGAGGAAGAACCAGGTGTCGAACCGCTTCGGCATGCCCTCCGGCGTGATCCAGTGCGCATAGGGTACGAGCTCATCGAGCGCCAGCACCATGCCGTTGTCGGCGAGCACCTTCAGGAAGGTGATCTTGCCGTCGCAGAGGTCGGCACGATGCGCCGCTTCGATCTCGCTGGCGCGCCTGGCCTCGACCAGCGCCTGCGATCCCTTCGGCCGCGCCAGCAAGATGCCGCTTTCCTCAAACGTTTCACGGATCGCGGCGATGCGGAAGCTGAGCGTGACCTCATCGAGCCCCTCGCCGCCCGAATAGAGCGCAGGGTTCGCGATGATCTCCTTGTCGCCCTTGTCGACGCTGCCGCCGGGAAACACCAGCGCGCCGGAATTGAAGTCGATCTCATAATGGCGAACCATCATGAAGACCTCGATCTCCTTGCGCTCGGCGCTGTCGCGCAGCAGCAGGATGGTGGAGGCAGGGCGCGGGGCG
This sequence comes from Bradyrhizobium sp. CB3481, assembly GCF_029714305.1. Classification (NCBI taxonomy): domain Bacteria; kingdom Pseudomonadati; phylum Pseudomonadota; class Alphaproteobacteria; order Hyphomicrobiales; family Nitrobacteraceae; genus Bradyrhizobium; species Bradyrhizobium sp. CB3481. Next base: position 3,460,247 of record NZ_CP121647.1, on the reverse strand, counting down.
ACGGTTTCAGCCATGTGACTAACCCGCCGCGCTGGATTGGGGTTGCAGATTGGCGCGGCGGTCGACGCGCGCCACGCGCGACAACAGATAGTCGACCTCAGCCTTCGCAGTCGCCGTGATCGTTGCGCCGGGCTTGCGCTGCGCGCTGGAGGAAATGATGCCGCGCTTCTGCAGCACGTATTTGCGTACGGAAAGTCCCGCACCCGGCTGCTGCTCGTAGCGGATCAGCGGCAGATGCGCATCGAACAGGTCGTGCGCCGCGTCGCGCTTGCCGGCCTTCGACAGCTTGACGACGTCGATCAACAGTTCCGGGAAAGCGTAACCGGTCATGGCGCCGTCGGCGCCGCGCTCCATCTCAAAATCGAGGAACAGGCCGCCATTGCCGACCAGGATCGAGAGCGGCCGCAGCGAGCCGTCCTTCTGGAAGTTGCGCAGCGTCGTGATCTTCTCCAGGCCCGGCCAGTCCTCATGCTTGAGCATCACGCAGGACGGTGAATCCATCACGATCTTGCGGATCACGGCCGGGGTGAAGATGACGTTGAGCGTCAGCGGATAATCCTGCAGCACCCAGGGAATCTCGTCGCCGATCGCTTCCTGCGCCTGCTTGAAATAGCCCGTGATCTGATCGTCGGTGCGCAAATGCGGCGGCGGCGCGATCATGACGCCGGCGGCGCCGGCATCCATCGATGCTTTCGCGAGCGAGCGCATTGAGGCAAAACCCGGCGCCGAGACGCCGACGATGATCTGCATGTTCTTGGCGCGCTTGACGAAGCGAACCGCGACCTGCTCCGCCTCGGCTGCGTCGAGCTTCGGCGCCTCACCCAGAATGCCGAGTACGGTGACGCCGTCGCAGCCGACTTCGGCGTAGAAATCGGTTAGCCGGTCGATCGATTTCTCGTCGATCCGGCCGTCCTCGTGGAACGGCGTCGGGGCGATCGCAAAGGTGCCTGCGGCCTGGGCGGTGAGCTTCATGATTACCTTCTTTGCAGGGGCTTAGGGACGGAATATTCCGGTCTTGGATAGCATCACCGACCTCCCCCTCAAAGCAGCAGATTGAGCCGCGGAATCAGCCTGCCGGGGATCGAGCCCGATGGAACAAGGCCGTCATCAACCGCCCCCATGCGGCGGTAAAATTCGGCGGCATCGGGGTCCGCCTCGATGACCAGCGCCGTGGCGCCCGCGGCGCGGGCTGCCGCCTTGGCCCAATCGAGCAGCCTTCGGCCCGTTCCGGTCCGGAGCATGGCCGGCTCGACGAACAGCTTTTCGAGCTGGGCTGTGCGGCCTGCGGATTTCACCTCGGCGATCCCGGCGAGGCGGCCGTCGAGTTCGGCCACCTGCACCTGCGACGCCCGGATGCTGGCCGGCGTCAACGTGAGCTCCTTGCGGCACGCCGCCATGAACGCATCGTCATAGCCCCACACCGCCTTGGAGCGCAGGCACAGCTCGGTGAGCTCTGCACCTTCCTCGGGGCGCGCGGGCCGCAATGCGAGCATGGCACCTCCATCACCGGCAAATCAGAACCTACGCGCGCCCATCTTGATCTGCTCTTCGGAGAAAAAGATCTCCTTGGCGTGGGTCACGATATCCTCGGCCTTCCAGCCCGTGAACGGCGGCTTCCAGCCTTCCATCTCCATCATCCGCATCTCGCGCACGCCGCGCGGGCCGGAGACGCCGAGCACCTTGCCGGTCTGGTCGCCCGAGAGATCGCTGACCATGTAGAGCACCGCCGGGGCGATGCCGTCAGGGCCGAGCGCCGCGCCGGGATTTTCCTTGTAGCGCGGCAGGTCGGCGGTCATGCGGGTCAGCGCGCCCGGGGCGAGCGTCCAGATCCGGATGTTGTACTTGCGGCCCTCGATCGCCAGCACGTTCGACAGTCCCCAGATACCGCCCTTGGCGGCGCCGTAATTGCTCTGGCCGAAATTGCCGATCAGGCCCGACGTCGAGGACGTGTTGACGATGACGCCGCCGCCGTTTTCGCGCATCCATTTGAACACCGGCTGGGTGCAGCAGAAGGTGCCCTTGAGGTGCACCTTGATCACCTTGTCCCAGTTGGCTTCCTTGGCTTTCGCAAACGTCTCGTCGAGCAGGATGCCGGCATTGTTCACCAAGATGTCGGCGCGGCCGAAATTCTTGATGGCGTCGTCGAACACCGATTGCCCGCCCGCGATGGTCGAGATGTCCGCGCCGTTGGCGACCGCGCGGCCGCCCTCTTCTTTGATCGCATTGACCACCTTCTGCGCCATCGACACGTCGGCGCCGGAGCCGTCGCGCGGCCCGCCGAGATCGTTGACCACAACCGCCGCGCCCTCGCGCGCGAATAGCTTTGCATAGGCTTCACCGAGCCCGCCGCCGGCGCCGGTGATGATGGCGACCTTGCCGTCGAGTAATCCCATGGTGTTCTCCCGTTTTGTTTTCCGTTCTCGTGTCCCGGACGCGATGCAGCGTGAAACGCTGCTTCGCTGAGCCGGGACCTATGGCCGGCGTGGGCCCCGGCTCAGCAGCGCACCACTTGCGTGCTGCGCTGCATCCGGGGCACGAGACCTATCCCAGCACCGTCTTCCCGCTCTTGATCACCGTCACGCCCCTCGCCTTCACCTTGGCTTCGAACGAGACGATGTTGCCGTCCTTCCACAATTCCATCGTCACGGTCTCGCCGGGATAGACCGGCGAGGAGAAGCGCGCGACGTGCTGCTTGAAGGCGGATGGATCGTAGTCGGCGTAGGTCTGCAGCACGCCGCGGCAGGTGATGCCGTAGGTGCACATGCCGTGCAGGATCGGCCGCGGGAAGCCGGCCTTCCTCGCAAACTCGGGATCGGAGTGCAGCGGATTGCGGTCGCCGCACAGGCGGTAGACCAGCGCCTGGTCCGGCCGCGTCGTGATGTCGACGATCTTGTCCGGCGCGCGCTCCGGCACCTTGTGCGGTTCGGGCTGGCCTTCCGAAGGCCCGCCAAAGCCGCCGTCGCCGCGGGCGAAGCGCGAGGCGACCAGTGTTGCCAGCTTCTCTCCGTTCTCGTCCTTCAGCACGGTCTGGTGACGGATGACGGCGCCCTTGTCTTTGCCCTTGTCGAACACGTCGAGCACGGTCGAGTCGGCGGTGATCTTCGCCGCACTCGGCAACGGCCTGTGGAAGGTGATGTCGCGCTCGCCGTCGACCACCATCACGCGGTTCAGATTCATCTCGCCGGGATTCGAGCCCCAAGCCGCGACTGACGCGAAGGTCGGCACCACCTTCAGCGGACGCGGGGTGAAGGTGCCCTCGTTGACATAGGCGAGTTCTTTTTCGTCCATCGGATCGGCGCCCATACCGATGCCGTAGGCGTAGAGCATCACCTCGCGGTCGGTATAGGCATATTTCTGGCCGAGGTTTTTCAGGGCCATCAGTTGTTCGTAGTTGATCGGCATTTCGGTTGTTCCTCCGAACTCTTGTTTGCGGTGCCCGTTGCAGCGCCCTCTCCCCTTGCGGGAGAGGGCTACGCCGGCGTCGAACACAAACTCGATTGGGAGAGGGGTTGCTTCCACAAACGCATCTCCCTCGTGGAGAGAACCCCTCATCCGGCGCTTCGCGCCACCTTCCCCCGCAAGGGGGGAAGGTACTTTTTAGGCCGCGGTGAAGAACGGCAATGGCGCGCCTTCCGTCGGCTTCCACACCAGCTTCACCTTCTGGCCGATCTTCAGTTTTTCCAGATCGCAGTCGACGATGTTGGTCTGCAGCGACGGGCCTTCCTTCAGCGTGACATAGGCGATCGCGTACGGACCGGTCGGTGACTTCCGCATCAGGCTATAGGTGTAGATCGTCGCTTCGCCGGACGCCTCCTCCCACTCGGTCTTGTCGGAGGCGCAGAACGGGCAGATCGAGCGCGGGAAATAGTGCCGCTCGCCGCAGGCGGTGCAGCGCTTGATGATGAACTTGCCGGCCTTCGCCGCTTCCCAGAACGGCGCGGTTTCCGGATTGGTCACCGGTGCTGGATACTTCTTTGCTTCAGCCATCACACGCGCTCCAGAATGCAGGTCGAGGCGGCGTGACGCACGCCAAGGAGTCCGCCGGTGCCGTGCGCGATCGCGAGATCGCAATTTGGCACCTGCACTTTCGGATGCGCTTCGCCGCGCAATTGCCTGACGGCTTCGAGGACTTTCGTCATGCCGCCGCGGTTGACCGGATGGTTGCTGCAGAGGCCGCCGCCGTCGGTGTTGAACGGCAGCTTGCCGACGCCCGAAATGAGATTGCCGTCGGCGACGAACTTGCCGCCCTCGCCCTTCTTGCAGAAGCCGAGGTCTTCGAGCTGCATCAGCACCGTGATGGTGAAACTGTCATAGATCGAAGCGTATTTGATGTCCTTCGGCGCTACGCCCGCTTCCTCGAATGCACGCGGGCCGGACCAGACGCCGGCGGAATAAGTGAGATCGAGATCCTTGCCGCCGCGCGGGCCCTTCATCGCCTCGCCATGGCCGATCAGGCGCACCAGCGGCTTCTTCAGGCTCTTGGCGATCTCCGGCGTGGTCACGATCATCGCACCGCCGCCATCGGTGACGACGCAGCAATCCATGCGATGCAACGGATCGGAAATCATCGGCGAGTTGATGACGTCCTCGACCGTAACAACCTCCTTCAGCATCGCATGCGGGTTGTACTGGGCGTGGTGGGAAGCCGCGACCTTGATCCAGGCGAGCTGCTCGCTGGTAGTGCCGTAGTCGTGCATGTGGCGCATGGCACACATGCCGTAGGCGTTGTGGGTGGTCGCGCCATAGGCGGCCTCGAAATCGGCCTCCGCTCCGGCCGCGCGCGCCGGCATCGGGCCGGTGCGCGGCTTGCCGGCGAGCGTCACCAGCGCCACCGAGCATTTGCCGGCGGCGATCGCCTCGGCAGCGTGGCCGAGATGGATCAGATAGGAACAGCCGCCGGTCTCGGTGGAATCGACATGGCGGAGTTTTTTCGTGTTGAGGCCGAGATAATCGACCATCGGCCACAGCCCGCCCGGCGCATCGCCGGCCATGAAGTAGCCGTCGATGTCGTCCTTGGTCAGGCCGGCATCCTCGATCGCGCCTTTGGCGACCTCGGCATGGAGCTGTGCGGTGGATTTATCGGGTGCGTGCCGGGTGGGATGCTCATAGATCCCGGCGATGTAGGCTTTGCCCTTGATAGTCAAATCGATCTCCGCTGGCGTTTCTTCTTCATGGTTTTTTCTGGCCTGTCGGACCGGCCTTGGCAAGCGCCATGATATTCCGCAGGGCGAGACGGTAGCGACTGGACTCAAGTCGGTGGGCCCGTGTGAGAGCCGCATTACACGGCCGTCATCCCCGCGCAGGCGGGGATCCAGTATTCCAGAGACGTCAGTGATTGAACCGATAAGCCGCGGCGTACTGGATCCCCGCCTTCGCGGGGATGACAACTGAATATGAGGCTGCGTTCTCGCGACATGATTTGCCCGAGGTTTGCCTGATAACTTTCGCCCCCTCCAATCTGAGGGCGCAGGGAAGACCGGGTGCGCGCCGCACCCGCGGTCTCGTGTGCTATTATGCGCATAGCAAGAGGTGCACACGAGCATACAGGTTCGGCGGAAGCATCCCGGCCTTCCCTGCGCAATGGCTTTACGGCTTACTTCGTGCTCTTCCCGGAGAACGGCTCTTTTGCCTCCGTCGCCCGCAAGCAGCTTTCGCGTCTTGAGAGCTTAACGCCAGCACCACGGCGCCAGAACCACACGACTTCACCGTACGCCTCAGCCACACTCGTCAGTTACGGCCTCGGCGTCCATCGCATCTCCCCGCGCGTCAGTGACGATGGCCAACGCCCCTCATCCTGCGGTGAGACGGCGGTATTTATGCCGCTGATTTGGGTGAAAACGGAAGCGGAATATTTCTGATTCTCAGAAATTCCTGGCTTGACATAATTTCTGAAAATCGGAAGTGATTTGCCCGTCGGGCAGTCACAATCACCGCTGCCGTAGGGTGGGCAAAGCGACAGGGTGCCCACCATCTGGCGGCATACTCAGTGATCGATGGTGGGCACGTCGCTTGCGCTCCTTTGCCCACCCTACTCGATCATTCCGCCGCTAACTGCCTCGGCGCGGGCGGCGGGTTGGCGAGATCGGCGGTGAGTTGAGCGTGGCGTGCCTTGGCGTCCGCGACCGCCTTCTCCTTGACCGGGCCGTAACCGCGGATGCGATCGGGCAGCGAAAGCAACTCGACGGCGGTGTCGTGCGTGACGGGCGACAACAGGCCGAGTGCCGTTTCGACGTCCTTCTCGTAGGCTGCGATCAACTCCCGCTCCAGCTTGCGGTCGGCCGAGTAGCCAAAAATGTCGAGCGGTGTGCCGCGCAGGATGCGCAGTTTTGCCAATGTCCGGAACACCGGCATCATCCACGCGCCGAAGGCGCGCTTCTTCGGCCGGCCCAGCGCATCCTTAGGCCCACCGAGGATCGGCGGTGCGAGGTTGAAGCTGAACTTGAAGTCGCCTTCGAACTGGTCGCGGAGCTGCTGTTCGAACTTTCCGTCGGTGAAGAGACGCGCGACTTCGTACTCGTCCTTGTAGGCGAGAAGCTTGGCGTAGTTGATGGCAACCGCGCGCGGCAGTGCCTCGCCGTAACCGCCATCGGTGGCGGCATTGCGCACCCGGTCGACCAGCTTGCGGTAGCGCTTGGCCAATCGCGCGCTCTGATAGTCCGTCAAGAGGCCCATCCGATGCGTGATGATCTCGTCGAGTGACATCGCATCAAGCGTCTTCGCCGGGACGACGGCGTCGTGATCCTTCATCATCTCCTTGAACCGCGCCGGGTCGGCGGCAGCGAGCCGGCCGAGCTGGAACGCCTGCGTGTTCATCTTGATGGAGACGCCGTTGACCTCGATCGCCTGCAGAATCGCCTTCGCCGACAGCGGCAGCAGGCCGCGCTGATAGGCATAGCCCAGCATCATGATGTTGGTGGCGATGGAGTCCCCTAACAATGCTTCAGCCGGCGTGGTGAAATCGAAGAAGGACGAATCCCTGCGCAGCTCGGTCTCCAGCACCGAGTTGAGCTTGCGGGTCTGGAAATTGAAGTCGCGGTTGAGGATGAAATCCGCGGTTGGAATGACGTGGCTGTTGATGATGCCCACGGTGCGGGTGGACTCGCACAGCGTCACCATATCCTTCGATACCGCCACCACCTCATCGGCCGCCATCACGAGATCGGCGGTGCCGGTGACGATGCGCGAACAGGTGACGTCGGCGGTGTGTTCGGAGAGGCGAACGTGGCTGAGCACCGCCCCGCCCTTTTGTGCCAGGCCCGACATGTCGAGGATCATGCTGGCCTTGCCCTCGATATGCGCGGCCATGCCGAGCAGCGCGCCGATGGTCAGCACGCCGGTGCCGCCGACGCCGCCGACCGCGATGTTGTAGGGGCGCTCCAGCGACGGCAACGAGGCCGGCTCCGGCAGATCGCCGATATCGCCAAGACCTGAACTATCAAGGCTGGCCGGCGCGCGGCGGCGCGGCTTGCCGCCGTCGATGGTGACGAAGGACGGGCAAAAGCCCTTCAGGCACGAATAGTCCTTGTTGCAGGTCGACTGGTTGATGGTGCGCTTGCGGCCCAGCTCGGTCTCCAGCGGCTCGACCGAAATACAGTTCGACTGCACCGAGCAATCGCCGCAGCCTTCGCAGACGGCCGGATTGATCATAACGCGGCGCGCCGGGTCTTCCATCAGGCCGCGCTTGCGGCGGCGGCGCTTTTCGGCGGCGCAGGTCTGCACGAAGACGATGGCCGAGGTGCCCTTGATCTCGCGGCACTCCTTCATGACGGCGTCGAGCTCGTCGCGGTGACGTGTGATGACGCCGGGTGCGATGTCGGACGTGGGATAAAGGTGCGGATTCTCCGAGACGAGATAAATATTGCGGATGCCTTCGCTGTGAAGCTGGAAGGTGATCTGCTGTGGCGACAATTCGCCGTCGACATGCTGACCGCCGGTCATGGCGGTCGCGTCGTTATAGAGGATCTTGTAGGTGATGTTGGCGCCCGAGGCGATCGCCTGGCGGATCGCAAGGCTGCCGGAATGGAAATAGGTGCCGTCGCCGAGATTGGCGAAGACGTGCTCTTCCTTGGTGAAGGGTGCAACGCCGACCCACGGCACGCCCTCGCCTCCCATATGGGTGTAGGTCTCGGTGTTGCGGTCCATCCATAGCGCCATGAAGTGGCAGCCGATGCCGGCAAAGGCGCGGCTGCCTTCCGGCACCTTGGTCGAGGTGTTGTGCGGACAGCCCGAGCAGAAATACGGCGTGCGGGTGACCGGCGCGACCGCCTGCATCTGAGTCGCCTGTCGGCCATTGAACCAGTCGGCCTTGGCGCGAAGCATCGCGGCGATTTCGGGATTGAGGTTAAGTCGAAGCAGGCGCTCGGTCAGCGAGCTCGCCAGCGAAGCGACGCTAAGTTCGGCAGCGAAGGTGAGGAAGCGCTTGTCGTGGTCGTCCATCTTACCGACGATGCGCGGGCGGACGTCGTCGCGCCAGTTGAACAGCTCCTGCTTGACCTGGTTCTCGACGATCTCGCGGCGCTCCTCGATGATGAAGATTTCCTCGAGGCCGACGGCGAAATTGCGCACGCCTTCCGGCTCCAACGGCCAGGGCATACCGATCTTGTAGAGCCTGAGCCCGATCTTGGCGGCGATCTCCTCGGTGATCCCGAGCTCGCGCAACGCCTGGCGGATGTCCTCGTAGCTCTTGCCTGATGCCATGATGCCGTAGCGGGCGTTCGGCGAATCCATGGTGATGCGGTTGATCTTGTTGGCGCGGGCAAAGGCGATCGCGGCGTAGCCCTTGTAGTCCTGCAGGCGCAAATCCTGGGCAAAGCGGTCATCGGGCCAGCGCAGATTGAGGCCGCCCGGCGGCATCTCGAAATCGGAGGGAATGATAAAAGGCTTCATCTCATCGGTGAGGTCGATCTCGGCGGTGGTCTCCACCGTCTCGGTGATCACCTTCATGCCGACCCAGCAGCCGGAGTAGCGCGACATCGCGATACCCAAAAGGCCCATCTCGATCATTTCATGGATGCTGGAGGGGTAGAGATAAGGCATCAGGGCGGAGATGAAGGCGTGGTCCGACTGATGCGGGACGGTGGAGGATTTTGCGCCGTGGTCGTCGCCGGCAAGGCAGAGCACGCCGCCGTTTTTCGCTGAGCCGGCCGTGTTGCCGTGGCGGAACACGTCGCCGCAGCGGTCGACGCCGGGGCCCTTGCCGTACCAGATGCCGACCACGCCATCATATTTGGCGCCGGGCGAGAGGTTGAGCTGCTGCGAACCCCATATTGCGGTCGCCGCGAGGTCCTCGTTCACGCCGGGTTGGAACTTGATGTTGTACTGCTCGAGATGTTTTCGCGCGGCGAACAGCTGCTGATCGTAACCGCCGAGCGGCGAGCCGCGGTAGCCGGAGATGAAGCCGGCGGTGTTCAGCCCCATCGCGCGGTCGCGGCGGATCTGCGCCATCGGCAGGCGAACCAGCGCCTGGATACCGGTGAGGAAGACGTGGCCGGTCCCTTGCGTGTACTTCTGATCGAGACTGATCGGACCCTGGTTGATTCCCATTGCAGCCCTCTTTGCCGGTGAGCCTTGATCGCGACGACTGTTTTTTAGCTAGTCATCTCTGCTTGTTAGAACCAGTCTATGTCGGATTTTTCCGCGCGCGCAGCACAAATCTCGGCTTCGAAGCCGCAGTTCGAAAGATCGCAATTTCGTGCCGGGAATAACGGCGGGGCATTTCGGTTTGTGTCGTCTGGAAGCCCCCGCGCGAAATGGCATGACGTCCCTCCTCGCTCCTCTTTCGCGCTATAACGCCCCCGGAGGCCATATGGTGCAGGGACCCATGCGGACGATTCTCGCCGGCGTATTTTTGTGCACTGCATTCGCCGCTGTCGGCGGCCAAGCTCAATCCAGTGCTGAACCCAAGGCAGAACCGACCACTGAGGATATCGCGCGCGGCAAGGCGCTGACCGTGGCCGGCGACTGTGCAAGCTGCCACACCGCCGAACCGAACAGGCCGTTTGCCGGGGGAAAGCGGATCGATACGCCGTTCGGCGGCATCTATGCCCCCAACCTGACGCCGGATCGCGAGACCGGGCTCGGCGCATGGAGCGACGAGGATTTCTACCACGCGCTTCGTTTCGGCGTCGCGCGTGACGGCTCGCGCTATTACCCGGCCTTCCCGTATCCGAATTTTTCGAAGCTGACGCGGCAGGACATTTTTGCGATCCGCGCCTACCTCGCGACACTGACGCCGGTGAACAATCCGCCGCGCCCTCCGGAGCTGCGCTTTCCGTTCAACTACCGCTTGGTGATGCGCGGCTGGAACTGGCTGTTCTTCAAGCCGGGCATCTTGATGCCGGACCAGACCAAGAGCGCAGAGTGGAACAGAGGCCGCTATCTGGTCGAAGGCGTCGCGCATTGCGGCGCCTGCCATACGCCGAAAAACATGTTCGGCGCCGACAGGCGCGGCCGCAGCCAGAGGTTGGCTGGCGGCATCGTGCAAGGCATGTTCGCGCCGCGGCTGGACGGCGCCGAGCGTAGCGGCCTGAAGAGCTGGAGCGTGGACGACATCACCGAATATCTGCAGAGCGGACGCAACGCGAAAAGCCATGCCGGCCAGTTGATGTCGGAAGTCGTGGTCAACTCGACGTCGAAAATGAGCGAAGCGGATGTCCGCTCCATCGCGGTGTACCTGAAAAGCCTGCCGGCCGGTGTGCCGGAGCCGACGACCACTCCGCCCTCGCCGGCGCAGATGGCCGCTGGCCAAAAACTCTACAACGGCGCCTGCGTCGCCTGCCACGAGGAGGACGGCTCGGGCGCGCCGCGGATCTATCCGCCACTGCCGGGCAACGCCAATCTGCAATCGGCTGACGCCACGAGCACGCTGCGCATCATTCTCGACGGCGCCGAGACCGTGACGACGCCGCGCGCGCCGAACAAGGGTTCGATGCCGGGCTACGCGGCGAAGATGACCGACCAGGAGATCGCGGATGTCACTAACTACATCCGCAATGCCTGGGGCAATGCAGCGCCGCTGGTGGCGGCGGATGAAGTCGCAAAGGCGCGACGCAAATGATCATGTCCCGGACGCGGTGCAGCGCGCAGCGGTGCTCCGCAGAGCCGGGACCCATGGCAACAATGGACCCCAGATCAGCAGCGCACCGCTACGCGCTGCGCAGCATCCGGGGAACGTAGACACTAGCGCTGCTTCGCCGGGCGGCAGGCTCGATATGGCAACCTCACATTCGGAACCAATGGGGAATCACAGGTTCCAACATTACGGGGTTGCAACTTTGGCGCGGAACATCCGCGCGCGCCAATACTTAGCTTTGGGATGCTAACGGAGGAACCCATTCATGGCATACCAACCCAACCCGAACGATCCCTACCGTACCGGCCTGAGTGATGAAGAAATCCGCCGTCAGGCCCAGCTCAACAGCCTCGATAATGAGTTGCAGCCCGATCCCGCGCTCGGCGAAGGGGCGCCCTCCGGCGCGAAGGTCGCGATGTTTGCCGTTGCCATCGCCGTCGTGCTCGGCGCGCTGTTCTATGGCCTGAACAACACCACCGTGAACCAGGCCGGCACGTCGCCGCCGAACCAGACCGCGCAGACTACCCCGGCCAATCCGGCCGCGCCTCCCGGCATGCGTGACGTAACGCCGAAGGCCAACACCGAGCCGGGAACGACCACGGGCGCCGCGACCAATCGTCCGACGCCGGCCTCACCGAACCCGACGGGCACCGAGGTCGATCGCGCCAAGCAGTAAGAGTTGATCTTTGAAGCAACGAGCAGCGGGCCAAACGGCCCGCTGTTTTTCGATCCGTGTTCGCCTAGCCAAACATCTTGTTGAGTTCGCCGCCGGAATAGCCGTTGGCGAACTCGCCAAAGCTGCCCTTCTCCGCCATCTCCTTTGACGCCTTCATGAAGCCGGCCCATGCCATCCGCGCCAGCGCGCCGCCGACGCTGATGCGGCGCACGCCGAGATCGGACGCCGCCTTCAGCGACGGTCCGGCCGCGCCGACCAGAAGGTTGACCGGCTTCGGATGCACCGCCTTCACGACGGCTGATATTTCCTCAGCCGTCGAAATGCCCGGCGCGTAGAGGCAATCGGCGCCGGCCTCGGCATAGGCGGTGAGCCGGTCGATCACGAGCTTGAGATCCTTCTGTCCGCGCAAGAACGCCTCGCAGCGGCCGGTGAGCAGGACGCCGCTGTTGTCGGCGTCGATCGCATGGCGCGCCGCCTTGATGCGATCGACCGCCAGCGCGCGATCGAACAGCGGCTTGGCGTTGTCGCCGGTATAGTCCTCGATCGACAGGCCGGCGACGCCGGTCTCCACCGCGCGGGCGACATTGACGCCGACCTTGTCGGGCTCATGGGCAAAGCCGTCCTCGAAATCGGCATTGACGGGGATATCGACCGCCGCGGAGATCGCGGCGAGATGGTTGCAGACGTCGTCGACGGTGACGCGATTGTCGGGCTTGCCGAGCGTCCAGGCAAAGCCGGCGCTGGTGGAGGCCAGCGCCTTGAAGCCGAGATGCTGCAGGGCCTTTGCGCTGCCGACATCGAAGGGATTTGGGATGATGAAGCATCCGCTCTCGTGCAATTTCCTGAATGCGGCGCGCTTGTCAGCAGTTGTCAGCATGGGTCGTTTCCCTCCGGTGTTCGTTGGCGCCGCGTAGATAAGACTGCAGCGCCTGTTGCGCCAGACGTCACGCCACGACCTGGCGCAGGAATGTCCGCTCTTCGGCCAGAATGAACTTGTGCTCCTCGGCGAAATTAAAGTTGGCCATGCCTTCGCTGTCGGCGCGCAGCCGCGCTCGGTAGCTTTCATACGCCGCCAGGCTGTCGAACGAGATCAGCGCGAACGCAATGTTGTTGGTGCCCTCGTGCGGCATCCAATAGCCGAGCAGATCGCCGCCGCATCTCGGGATGATGGTGAGCCAGTTCTTCGAATACTGCTCGAACAGCGCGCGCTTGAAGGGATCGAGCTGGTAGCGGATGAAGACGGTGACGGTCATGATGTTCTCCTATGCTTGGACTGTCATTGCGAGAAGCGAAGCGACGAAGCAATCCATTCCTCCGCTTGCGGCGGCATGGATTGCTTCGCTGCGCTCGCAATGACGGAGCAACTTTCTGAGAGCACACAATACCCGCTTGCCTGACCTCGATGCTTCGGCTATCATCGAACTATGAAAGCAGGTCCCGACATTGCCGTGGTCGCTTCGCTGGTCGGCGATCCCGCGCGCGCCAACATGCTGACCGCGCTGATGACCGGCCGCGCGCTGACGGCAAGCGAACTCGCGCAGCAGGCCGGCATCACGCCGCAGACCGCCAGCTCGCATCTCTCCAAGCTCGAGGCCGGCGGGCTGATCGAGCCGGAGAAACAGGGCCGGCACCGCTATTACCGCCTCACCGGCCCCGATGTCGCGCATGTGCTGGAAGGGCTCGCCGGCCTCGCCGAGCGCGCCGGCCATACCCGCGTGCGCACGGGGCCGAAGGAGCCGGCGCTGCGGCGGGCGCGGATCTGCTACGACCATCTCGCCGGCGATCTTGGCGTGCAGATGCTCGACAGCCTGCGCCGGCAGAAACTGGTGCGGCAGACCAAGCAGGCGATCGAGCTGACCGGCGAAGGCAAGCGCTTCATGGCCGAGGCGTTGCAGATCGATACCGATGCGCTGGCGCATCCGCGCCGTCCGGTGTGCAAGGCTTGCCTCGACTGGAGCGAGCGCCGTCACCATCTCGCCGGCACCCTCGGCGCCGCCGTGATGAACCGCTTCACCGAATTGAACTGGGCGGCACGCGATACCGCGCCGGGCAGCCGCGTCGTCAATTTCACCCGCACCGGCGAAAAGCGCTTTGCTGGGCTGTTCGGGAGCGAGCCGGCATAACGAACACGGCGCCTGAAATCGGCTCCTTCAGTTGGACACGCTTAGTACGGTCAAGGACCGCTTGTTGTGGCCCGGCGTGTGAAACTCGATCGCCTGGCCAACCGATAGACCGATCAACGCAGCTCCAACCGGCGTAAGAACCGAAACGCGTTTTAGCGTTATGTCCGCTTCGTGCGGATACACCAACACTACATCCCGGACTTCGCCGGTCTTGTCATCGCAATACCGGACCTGCGAGCCCATGCGTACCACGTCGCGCAGATCGGAATTGTTCGCCACCACGCTTGCACGCTCCATCTCCTGTGCAAGGAAATGGGCCACGCGCGGAAAAAGCACCGCGCTCGAACTGGCCAGGGCATTCAGGCGCCTGGCCTCATCCTCAATCACGGTGATGGGCGGCAACGCGAATTCAGGCTTGCCCTTGCGATTAGTCTTATTCATCACCTTCTCTCCTTTCCTAAGCTGCCGATGGCCCCGGATCATCATCAAAGGGCTTTTTGCCCTTGACCACCGGATTGCAAAACAGAGCCCTGACAACATCATTCGGACCACCTCGACTGACGCGTTCGACCCTGACCACGCTGGTGCGGCCAGCGGTGAAGAAGGGGATTTCGCTTCCGACCTTCAGCCCCACCAGCGCTGCACCCAACGGCGACATCACGGGAATCTGGGTTCTCTCGGATGTGTAGTCTTCGGGGTACACCAGTCGCCTCGTCGCAGGGGGGAAGCCCCAACTCACCCAGAACGTCACCCACGAACCCATGGTGACGATGCTGTCCAACCTGGCTGCCCGATCGGGGACGATTTCCGCACGGTTGATTTCACTCAACAGAAAACGTGCATCGTTATCGCCTTGGTCGGCGCCGACCCGCGCAAGCCGTTCCAAACGCCGATGATCAGACGCCGGAAGGGTGACGTCCGGAATAGAGGGATTGTTCACGACATGCCTCCTTGTTTGGGCTTTCCTCACGGAAGAGCCACACATCAAATTTGTTGATGAACGAGAGGGATATCCGGACGGCAAAAGCTACCGTCCGGCTAAGCTCCTGCTTGGAGGCGTCCGGCGTGCAGGCAGCGGCGCGCAATGCGCGGATCGATTTGGAGAACGTGTATCATCGTACAGCTAACCTAGGACGTTCTGCCGTGCCCTGCATCGCGACCAAAGACCGCACATCTGCGCCCTTGCCGCTGCAGCATTCTTGAACTTTTCCGGCGGAAGCAGAGACCAAGGGGGACCTTTGCGTTTCAGACGAGATTTTCATGAACCATTTGCTTCGAACCCTTGCCGCCGCGATGGTGGTGGCATGCTACGCCCTGCCCGCCTCGGCGGAGGAGCTGCCCAAATTCAGCGATCACAAGCTGAAGGTCTATGCCGGCAAGCGCGCCAAGCCGCGGCTTGACCATGAATTCTGGCGTGACCGCAGCGAAACCTATCGCGGGGCGATGGAAGACGACAAGATCAACGCCGGCGGGCGTTTCATCGTCGTGATCCTGCCCTGCGGCACCGAATGCCAGGCCCCGACCTTCCTCGACGTCCGCACCGGGCGGATCACGCAGCACTTCGTCGTATCCGATTGGGGCAATGTGTCTGAAGAGTTCAAGCCCGTGGTCAGCCGCGCAGACAGCCGCCTCATCGTCTTCCGCGGCATGCGAAACGAGAAAGGCATCAGCGGCAACCACTACTACCTGATCGACGACAATGGCGAATTGAAGCACCTGCATACGACGGACACGAAGGGTGATTTCAGCGCCATGCTGAAAGCGGACTGATGCTCATACGAACCCGCCCTCGGACCAGTTTCGTCATTGCGAGCGCAGCGAAACAATCCGCGTCTCGGCTCGGGGATAGATGGATTGCTTCGCTGCGCTCGCAACGACGTCGATATAGCGGAGCGCCCGAATCTCTCCCCTCATCCGGAGGAGTCGCGTCAGCGGCGTCTCGAAGGATGAAAGCCCCAGTCGGGCCTGCATGGTTCGAGAC
Source organism: Bradyrhizobium sp. CB3481 (assembly GCF_029714305.1). Taxonomy (NCBI): domain Bacteria; kingdom Pseudomonadati; phylum Pseudomonadota; class Alphaproteobacteria; order Hyphomicrobiales; family Nitrobacteraceae; genus Bradyrhizobium; species Bradyrhizobium sp. CB3481. Next base: position 3,444,396 of record NZ_CP121647.1, on the reverse strand, counting down.
GGCGCTGCGCGCCTCCTCACCATGAAGGGGACCGCTCTCGCCAAAACGTGAAGCAGCACCGGCTTTACCGCACGCGTCCATCGCATCAATAAGGCCGCATCTTCCGGAGACGGAGCCTGCGATGCGACATGTCATCATGATCTGCTTTTCTCTCATCGTGGGCGGCCTCTCCTGCGCGCACGCGGCCGAACCTGCAGCGCGCGAGCCCTATGGCATCGCACTCGAGGGCTTTGCCTATCCCTACCCGGTCCATTTGCTGCCGCTGGCGAACGACGGCGAGCAGGTGCGGATGGCCTATATGGACATTGCGCCGGCGCAGCCGAACGGGCGCAGCGTGGTGCTGCTGCACGGCCGCAATTTTCCATCGAGCTACTGGGCGCCTGTTATCAAGACCTTGAGCGAGGCCGGCTATCGCGTGGTGGTGCCGGACCAGATCGGATTCGGCAAATCCTCAAAACCACAGGGCGAGCTACACTTCGATACGCTGGCGCGCAACACGATCGCGCTGCTCGACCATCTGCAGATTGCCAAAGCCGACATCGTGGCGCATTCGCTCGGCAGCATGCTCGGCGTGCGGATCGCACGCGCCTATCCCGACAGGGTCGCCCATCTGGTGCTGACCGCGCCGATCGGCCTGGAGGACTACCGCCTCTACGTGCCGCCGACGCCGACCGAAAAGATTCTGGAGAACGAAGACAAGCTTACGGCCGACGGCTACCGCAAGCAGCTCGAGACCAATTACGCGTTGAAGCTACCGCCCGAGCAGGTCACCCCCTTCATCGATGCGCGTTTCAACATCAAGGCCAGTGCTGAATATCTGCGCTGGCTGCGTGCCTTCGTCAGCTCGGCGCAGATGATCTATCGCGAGCCGGTGGCGCACGAGATTCCGCTGATCGCCCAGCCGACGCTGTTCGTGATGGGCGCCGACGACCACAATGCACCTGGAAGAGCCAATGCGCCGGAAGCGCTGCGCGGGAAGATGGGCCAGAATGCCGAGCTCGCCAAAGCGCTTGCCGGCAGGATGGCAAACGGCCGGGCCGAAGTGATCGCGAATACCGGCCATCTGGTATTTCTGGAGGCGCCGGACAGATACCGCGAGTTGCTGCTCGGATTTTTGGCCGCAGCCCCATGATTGTGGGGCGATGACAAATCACGACATTCATGTTCCATTCAGACGTTCGTGACTAGGTTCCGACCGTGCCGCCTTGCGGCCAAGAACGGGAGAAAACATGAAGTACCTTTTTGCAGCAATTTTGGCCCTGGGCACCGTTGCCAGCTTCAGCGCGGCGGAAGCCGCGGGCGGATGCGGTCCCGGCTGGCACCGTGGCCCCTATGGTGGTTGCCAACCCAATCGCCGGGCCGTGATCGTTCGTCCGGCCCCGGTGGTCGTGGCGCCGGCTCCGGTCGTCGTGGTGCGGCCCGGCCGCGTGTGCCCTCCCGGCACGGTGTGGCGTTATGGACGCTGCCGCGTTTACTGATTTTCTTTTCAAGCAACGACAAAAGCCCCGCTCGCGCGGGGCTTTTCCTTTTCTTGTTCCGACAGTCTCAGGCGGTACGTTACCAGTAGTAACGACGACGGCGCCAGTAGCGGCGACGCCAGCGACGGCGGCGATGCCAGCCCCAATACCTGCGACGCCAGCGGCGACGGCGCCATCCCCAGTGCCGGCGGCGCCAGCCCCAGTGACGACGGCCCCAGCCGCGATGACGGCCGCGGCCCCAGCGCACTTCCTCGGGCGTGAGTTGCTCGACCTCTTCACCGCTGGTGACAGCAGGCTGAACATCCTTGTCAGGGGGGAGTTTGGCATCATCGGCGAGCGGCGCCGGCATCAGCGGAGCAGCCTGTGCGCTCGCGGCAAGCGCGACGCCACCGGCGGCAAATCCAAAGGCGAGTTTCAGAAAGTGGCGGCGTTCCATCACATCTCCTCCTCCGTCTGCTGTGTGCGAGAGAAGATGAGTTTCGATCCATGTAGATGAACACGTGCTGAATTACGTGTTCAGCTTTGTCGCGAACGGACTCGATCGAAAATTATTTTCGCGCGCTGTTGCTCGCGTCGGAACATTCGCCGTCCTTGCGACATTTCTGCAGATCGAACAAATCCCGTTTACGCCACAAGCTCCTCGGCCAGAACGAGCACCTCCCGCGTGCGCGTCACGTCCGGCCAATCGCGGTTGAAGTCGGCGACCAGGCGCTTCATCTCCGGCCCTTCGGTCGCCCGATCGAGCGCAGCCTTGTCGGGAAATTGGTACATCGCCACATGCTGCGACGAGTCGCTGGCGCTCCAATAGCGCCACGCCTTTGCTGCGCCGAACGATTTCAGCGCATCCGGCAAATGTTCGCGCGAATACCAGGAGTCGAACGCCTCTCGTTTGGTGGGGTCCGGGACGGTGGCGCGGACGACGAAACAGGCTGCGGGCATTTTGGTTTCTCCCTCGATTATTTTCGTAGGGTGGGTTAGCGAAGCGTAACCCACCGATGGCGCAAGATGCGGCAATCGTTGTCGGTGGGTTACGCTTCGCTAACTCACCCTACGAGGCAACGGCACCTCTCCACTCACAACTGTCACATGCTCTGTGATATCAAGGCCGCGCGCAACGCGTTATCCGAGGTGCCACCTATGCCCACCAGCCATCGCTCCCTGCTTCTGTCCGCGCTCTGCCTACTGGCGGCGGCCATGCCTGCGGCGGCAGAGGACATTGCCCTGCCCCGCGAGCCGCAGGTCGGGCCGCGGCCATTCTATCTCGTCGATAAGATGAAGGACGGTCCGCTGAAGACGCAGCTCGCGCAATGTACCGGGCCATTTCGCAAGACCGACTTTTCCATCGGCCACCGCGGCGCCGCGCTGGAATTTCCGGAGCATACCAGGGAATCCTATATGGCGGCCGCCCGGATGGGCGCCGGCATCATCGAATGCGACGTGACGTTCACCAGGGACCGCGAACTGGTCTGCCGCCACTCGCAATGCGACCTGCACACCACGACCAACATCCTGACAGTGCCGGAGCTTGCCGCCAAATGCACCCAGCCCTTCAGCCCGGCCGATCCCGCCACCGGCAAGAAGGCATCGGCAAAATGCTGCACCTCCGACATCACGCTCGCCGACTTCCGCCGGCTCTCGGCCAAGATGGACGGCTTCAATCCCGATGCGAAGACACCGGAGGAATACCAGAACGGCACGCCGCGCTGGCGCACCGACCTCTATGCCAATTCCGGCACGCTGATGACGCATGACGAGAGCATCGCGCTGATCAAAAGCCTCGGCGCCAAATTCACGCCAGAATTGAAGGCGCCGGAAGTGTCGATGCCGTTCGATGGCGACTACACGCAGGAGAAATATGCGAGCCAGATGATCGCGGCCTACAAGAAGGCCGGCATTCCGCCAGGTGATGTATTTGCGCAAAGCTTCGATCTCGGCGACGTGCTCTATTGGGTGAAGACCGAGCCGGAATTCGCCAAGCAGGCGGTCTACCTCGAAGAGCGCTACGAGAAGCGGGGTCTCGATCCGAGTAAGCCGGAGACCTGGAAACCGTCGATGGCGGAATTGAAGGCGCAGGGCGTCGCGATCCTGGGGCCGCCGATCCCGATGATGCTGACGCTGAACGGCAACAAGGAAATCGTGCCGTCCGAATACGCCAAGGCGGCGAAGGCGGCGGGCCTCGACCTGATCGGCTGGTCGCTGGAACGCGACGGCCCGCTGCACAAGGGCGGCGGCTTCTATCACCGCCCGATCCGGGCCGCGATCGACCGCGATGGCGACACGCTGACGGTGCTGGACGTGCTGGCCAGGCAGGTCGGCGTGCGCGGCATGTTCTCGGACTGGCCGGCGACGACGACGTTTTACGCGAGCTGCATGGGGATGAAGTGAGGGATTGGCGCTTCGTAGGGTGGGTTAGTAGCCGAAGGCGTAACCCACCGCAGGGCTATCCGCGCGTTGAGACCTTGGTGGGTTACGCTTCGCTAACCCACCCTACGAAGCCAAACTACGCCGGCTCCAGCCCGAGCGCCTGCGCGCTCTCGATCCAGGACGACAGTTCGCGCTGGTACAGCGCATTGCTTTCCTTGGTGCCGATCGCCGGCTCCAGCGCAAACGTTGCCAGGACCTCCTTCACCTTCGGGTCGTTGTTGGCGGCGACACAGAGTTCGGAGAGCCGCTCGACGATCGGCTGCGGCGTCGCCTTCGGTACTGCCCAGCCGGTGAAGCCGCTAAGAGTAAAGAACTTCGATGTCGCGCCCTGCTCGGGCAGCGTCTTGACGTCGGAGATCGCGGCCACCTTCTTCGAATGCACGCCGAACACCACCCCGTTATTACTCTGCAGCACGGCCTGTGCGGCCGTGTAGCTGCCCATCGCGGCATCGAGCGTGCCGTCCATCAAACCCGTCCACATCGGCGCTTCGCCGCGGTAGTGGATCGGCTCGATCTTCAGGCCATACTGCTTGTTGAGCTCGTTGATCGTCATGTGCGGCGCCGAGCCGGCACTATAGGTGCCGAAATTCACCTGGCCCTTCTTGCGCGCGAACGTGACGAAATCGTCCAGTGTTTTGACGCCGGACGCCTTGCTCGCAATCAGCAAAAGCCCGGCACCCGGAATGACGCTGACGAGCGTCAGGTCCTTGTCCATGTCGTAGCCGGGATTCTTCATCATCACCCGGTTCATCACATAAGTGGCCGAGATCGAGCACAGGATGGTGTGACCGTCCGGCGCCGCGCGTGCAACCTCCGCCGCGCCGATCGAGCCGGAGGCACCCGCCTTGTTTTCATTGACGACGTTCTGTCCGACCTGCCTTGCGATGTAATCGCCGAAGGCGCGCGCCAAGAGGTCGGTCTGTCCACCCGCCGGATAGCTGCAGACCATGCGGATATTGCGCGACGGCCACGTGCCTTGCGCGGAGGCGCCGCGGCCAAGGAACGGCATCGCGGCGGCGGCCGAACCGGCGGCAATGAAATGACGGCGGTTTAATTTTAGGGGCATATCTCCTCCTTGATTTTTCAAGGAAGGTATCGCATCGCCCGGCTTCCGCCATATCCGAACGCCGGGACAGATTGGCGCACTTTATTTGGGCTTTCGACTCTAGTCGGTGGCGCGCTAGCTCGATGATGGTATTTTACACTACGATTTTCCGAGAGCTGGAAAATGTGTACGACCAGCAGTTGGCCGTGGTCTTGATGACACGGGCCTGTCGCACGACACGTGTAAACCTCCACTCTCACTCTGCGTCCGAACTCAGCTGTGCTTACCGCAGAGCGTGCAGCGCGGAGCGCAGCAAGAAGCGCCAGAAGGGCTAACCCATTTTGCTGGCCGGCCGCAGCATCGGCGTCAGCACGGGAGAAGAGCCGCTCTGGATTCGGCCGGTGATTTTGAACCCGAGGCGTTGATAGAAGGAAATGTTGCGCGGGTTCGAGCTTTCGAGATAGGCCGCGACACCCTCCTCGTCGCAGCGTCGAAGCGCATGTTTCATCAGCTGCGTGCCGAGCCCTTGCCCGATCCAGCTCGGATCGGCGGCGACAAGAGGCAGATACCAATGGGGCTCGGACGGATGATGTTCGGCCATTCCGTTTATCAGGGCTGTGATATCCTCTGATATCTCCGGGCGCAGGGACCCCTCCATGATGGCGTCCATTTCAGCCTGGTCCGGCTCGATGCCTGGTGGCAGCCACAACGCGGCAGCACGCGCCCCAGGAGTGATGTAGGCTGTGCCATGCTCGAAAGCCCGACCGCCGAAGGCATCGAAGAACCGAGGCGTTATTCTGAGGTATTCGGACGCATCAGGCCAAACCCAGCGCGCCATCGGGTCGGCCGCAAAGCCAAGCACAATGGTACTGATTGCGCGTGAGCGGATGTTCACGTCCGCGGATTCGACTTCTGGCGCCGCCGACATCGTGTTGTTCCCTCGATCATCCACCCTCAATGTAAATGCTGGAGGCCTTCTTTCCAGTCGGTTGCATGCGATCACAATTTCCGAAATGTGCGGTCACGTCCCCAGGGCACCAGCCGCTTGACCCCCAGCTTCCGGTGTGTCCAACCGGCTCCTATTTCTTTGAACGCGTAAAAGGCACAAACCGCACGAGCGCGACGGCGCGCGCCGTCGTCCTGTCGGGAGCCGATTTTTCGACAACGGTGAGGTGCTGCGAGGCGTAGGCGGCTCCCACCGGCATGACGAGCCGGCCACCCACTTTGAGCTGCTCGATCAGTGGCGGCGGCACCTCACCAAGTGCGGCGGTCACCACGATGGCGTCGAAAGGACCGCATTCCGGCCAACCGACGAAGCCGTCGCCGAGCTTGACGCTCACATTGTCATACCCAGCGTCCCGGAGCGATTTCGCGGCAGCCTCGGCCAATGACGGGATGATCTCGATGGTGCAGACCTTCCGCGCCAGGTGTGCCAGGATGGCGGCCTGATAGCCCGAACCCGTGCCGATCTCGAGCACGACGTGATCGGGCGCAACTGCAGCCAACTCCGTCATCAGGGCGACGATGAGCGGTTGCGATATGGTCTGGCCGTGGCCGATCGAAAGCGGTGTGTCGGCGTATGCGGTGGAGCAGGACCGCTCTGAGATGAACAGATGGCGTTTCGTGCGCCGCAAGGCCTCAAGAACTCTATCTGACAGCCCGTCCTGGCCCAGGGCGTTGGCGTGGGATCGGGCGTAGGCGCTGACGGTTTCGACCATGGCGGCCCGTTCGCGGACGCAGTCAGTGTCCTGTGCGGCCACTTCATGCGCGACCGCAACCATGAACAGCACGAGCAGCAGCAAGATCTTCGCGATCATGCGGTCCGCCATACAATATCAAAGCACGTTCACAATCGCTGCGGGCCCAAGAACGTTAGCCTTCGGCCTGCGACCATGAAGCCTATTGTTGCCGAGGCTGCAATCTCACCGGCGGGCGTGCTTGCGTTCTAACCTCTGTTGGGGCAAGCGCTGACACTGGCTTGCGCGGCGGGCCGGCAGCCGGCGGCGGCGGAGCCACTGACGACCGGCGCAGATTCTGTTCGGAAACAGCTGCAATCGCGCGCGCCGTTTGCTCCCGGCTCTCCTTGAGTTGCTCGGCATTCTCAGCCGTTTCGCGGGCCAATACTTCCTGGCCAGCCTTGAGCTGCTCGATCTCTTGCCTCATGCTTGCGAGATCGCGCGCCATCGTCTGAAGCAATTGTGCGGTCTCGGGAGCAATCGGGTTCACCGCGTCCTGTGCCGCGGTTTGAGCCGGAGCTGGCAATTGCGAAATGGCCGCATCCGCCGCAGCCAGCTGAACCGCTGGCGGCTTGTCGGCGGCGACCTTCGGTGTTTCCGAGGGCAACGACGAAGCTGCGGCCAGTTGCGGCGCCCACTGCGCGATCATCGGCCTCGCCGCGTCACCATAGGAATGCCAGGCGAACGCAGCGGTACAGATGCCCGCTGTCAGCAACAGACCGATAAAGCCGCGTAGCGCCGGTCTGCCACGCGATGATCGACGCGAGCTGTTCTTCCGCGCGCCATCGTTCTCCAACTTGGAAATCTGTTCATTGACGCGCGCGAGCTGCTCATCCGCGAGAGCGATCTGTTCATAAGCATGCGCGAGCCGTTGATCGGCACGCGCGACCAGCTCCGCGTCTTGCGTAGATAGTCCCGGACTAACGTCGCGCGAATCAGTTGGGCTGATAGTCGCCGAGGAATCCATGAGTGGCCTCCTGCCAGTTTTGCCGTCAACTGGACGGGCGATCGTCGGAATGTAGACTACTCCGTACCGCCGTTTTGACTAAAGCAAGGCTGGTATAGGGCTGATTTTGGGCATCAGCCTTCAGGTTCCTCCGTCGAGATCACGGTGCTGGCGCATCACATCAGCTTCATCGGACTGTCCGCGACCACACGCAGATCGATCCGGCCGATCAGGTTCGAACGCAAAACTTCGGCGGCGCTGATCGCATCCATGGTCTGGCGCAGCGTGCTGACATTCGATCCGAGCGAGACGATACCGCCGAGCACCAGAGCAATCGACCCAAGTGCTGCGGTCTGACCGGCGGCGAACAGCCCGAGCATCGTCACGAGCAGCAGCGCGAAACCGCCGGCGATCGCCGCCTTGGAAGCCAGAATGAACTTCCGGCACCGCTCGGCGGCTTCGGCGAGCCGCTCGAGCCGCGCCTCGATCTCGGCAATCTCGTCGGCGGGATCGTCCTCAACTATCGAATTCAAGATCGAGCACCCATGCGTCAGTTGCTTCCGCCGCACGAACCACTAGCCGATGGTGATACCGTGAAACGGCTGGATGCTACTGGACGCGGGCCGCGCCGACAACGGATGCCGGCTGCCCGTCAGGACGACTTGCGGCCGAGGAAGGGCGGGATATCGAGCACCTTTTCCTCGACAGGCGTGCGCACGGGCGCCGCCCGGCCGAATGAATCGAGGCGTTGCGACGGTGCCGGCCGCAAATGTTCCGCGACCCCCATTCGCGCTTCGAGGTGGCGGGCCGTGGGGACCGACGGCGGCGGCACGCGATCGGCAATGCGGCGCCGGTCGTGGCTCAGCCGGCCGGCGAGGTCCGACAGCATGCCTTCCGCCTGATGCGCCGCGCCAGCCGCATCGAGATTGTCGATGCCGGTCGCCACGACAGAGACGCGGACGACCCCATCGAGATCGGCATCGAAGGTGGCGCCGACGATGATGTTGGCATCCGGATCGGCCTCGTCGCGGATGCGCGTCGCAGCTTCGTCGACTTCGAACAGCGTCAGGTCGCGCCCGCCGGTGATGGAGACGATCAGGCCGCTGGCGCGCTTGATCGAGGGATTTTCGATCAGCGGGTTGGAGATCGCGGCGATGGCGGCATTGAGCACGCGCTTGTCGCCGGAAGCCTCGCCCCTGCCCATCATCGCCTTGCCCTTCTCGCGCATCACCGAAAGGACGTCGGCGAAATCGAGATTGATCAGGCCTTCCTTGACGATGAGGTCGCTGATGCAGGCAACGCCCGAATAGAGCACCTGATCGGCCATCGCAAACGCGTCGGAAAAGGTGGTCTTCTCATTGGCAACGCGGAACAGGTTCTGGTTCGGAATGATCAGGAGCGTGTCGACCGCCTTCAACAGCTCGGCAATGCCGGCTTCGGCATAGCGCATGCGGCGCTGGCCCTCGAACTGGAACGGCTTGGTGACGACGCCGATGGTGAGAATGCCGAGGTCGCGCGCGGCCTTGGCGATGACGGGCGCGGCGCCGGTGCCGGTACCGCCGCCCATGCCGGCGGTGATGAACACCATGTGGGCGCCGGTCAGGTGATCGCGGATCTCATCGATGGTCTCTTCGGCTGCAGCGCGGCCGATATCGGGCTGCGCACCGGCGCCGAGGCCGCCGGTCACCTGCGTCCCCATCTGGATGACGCGCTGGGCCTTGGAGCTGGTGAGCGCCTGTGCGTCGGTGTTGGCGACGATGAACTCGACGCCTTCAAGTCCGGCGTCGATCATGTTGTTGACGGCATTGCCCCCGGCGCCGCCGACCCCGAATACGATGATACGGGCCCTCAGCTCGCGGATGTCGGTGCCAGTCATTTTTGCCCCACGGTTGCTCCGCCAAACCGCGGAATGAGAAAAAAGAGATTGCTACCTACGCGCCGCCTTGCGGTCCGACTCTACCAGGCTTGCCGCCAGATGACCGACCCGGCGCGCAGAATGTCCGTGATTCTCGCTGGAACCGCCAGCATGGAGGGCGGTCCGCAGCGCTGTCACCTCACCCTCAAGCCGCGCCGCCGCCTCCCTGGCGGCCTTGGTCTCGGCTGTCATCTGCATCAGTTCGGTCACCAGGCGATCGGCGCGCTCGCGTTCGTGTTCAAAATCGGCGCGATGACCGGCTGCTCTGGCTTCCAGCTGCGCGATCTCCGCCTGCAGCGTCCCGACAAGTGCCCTCAATTGAGCGGCCTCGCCCGCCCGGTGACCAACCGGTGGCTGAGGCTTGTGCCTGACTTCAGCGAAATCAACGTTCACCAGGGCCCTGCCATCGTCCGAAAGCGACCGCGGCAGCCGGAGCCTGCGGGCAAGCGAACGGGCGGCCGCCACCGAGATGTTCAGGCGGGCGGCCAGGGCTGCATAGGTCAGAATCTCAACGGACATCGGCTGTTCTCCTCGAACGAACCGCGCTGGAATCGGCTGATCATGACCGGATAGTGACCTGAGGCTAGCGGCGTTATGGTTAACAAGTGGTTAACAAAGGGCGCTCAGTGGCTTGGCGCCTATTCTTCCGATCGACGCGCTGCCCGCAGCGGGAAAAGCTGGTGTAGGATCAACAGCTTGCAGTATAATCCCGCCATCGCGGCTGAGGCGCGATAGCTATGGATGACGACGAACTCGCTGATCTGCACAAATTCCTGGCCGACTACCACCGCCAGCTCGCCAAGGACGCGGTGCTCGACGTCGTGCAGCAATATCATGCCGATCTGGCGCAGCGGCTCGCCGATGAAGCTGCGCTGATCCCGCGGCGATCCGCGATCGCGCAAAGGCTGCGCGAGGGCGAGCAGCGCAAGCGCCAAGAGATGGAGTGACTGTTTCGTGGGGTGGCCAGCTTCGTAGGGTGAGCTGAGCGAAGCGAAGCCCCCCAGAATAAATAAACGGCTGCGGTTCGAAAAATGGTGGGCACGGCGCTGTTGCGCCTTTGCGCCACCCTGCGGCTCCGGTTTCGGCTATCATCGCGCGGCGATGGGGGCGGACGACAAGGAGATCGTCATGAACAAGCCGCAGCCAGTCAAGGACGCCAGCCATCTTTACGAGGTCGAGCGCCGTGCCGAACACGCCACGCGTCCCGGCTTTCGCATCATGGAGCTGCAGCTCTCTGCAACCCAGAAGGTGCCGTGGCACACCCACAGCAAGGTCTCCGATACGTTCTATATTCTTGAAGGGCAGATGCGGAGCCGAAAGAGGAAGTGAACCTGAAGCCGGGCGAGGTCTATGTCGTCAGGCCGACGCGGCCGCATCTGGTGACCAACGCCGGTACGACCTCGCTCACCTTCCTGGTCCTGCAAGGCGTCGGCGAATACGATTTCGTGCCGCTGGTGTCGCGTTAGGCGGGCCGTCGAGGCGGCCAAGCAAGGCAAGCTCACGACGCTCGGTCAGTGATCATCGGGCCGCCGACGTATGCTGCGCCCGAAATCAGGCCAGTCCCTGCTCCTTCAGCGCCGCCCAGAAGCTGAGAAGCTGATCACTAACCTTCTGGTATTGCTCCGGGCTATTGTAGGGTTTCGACATGTCGTTGCTGGCGATCAATTTCTGCACATAGCCGTTCCAGTCAAAATCGCCGGAAAAATCCTGTCCCTTTACGCTGCCGCCCTCGAGGCTGGTGGACACACCACTCAGCTTGAATGACAGCGTCAATGCGTCTTTCTCGTTCATGCCGGAAGCCGTCTTCTCCCAGGCCGCACGCAGCTCCGGTGAGGCATTGACGGGCGGAAACGAGGATGTCAGCGCCGCGCCGACCTGGATCATGCCGTCACCGTTGAGATCGACCGCCTCGGTAGGCGCCAGCAACAGATTCTCGGCGCCCTCTTCCGTAAGCGTGGAAACATTGACGGGCGCAGCGAGGCTCGCCGCCTGCTGCAACAAGGCCAGTGATTGCGTGTCCAGTGACGCCAGGAAACCCCTGCCCTGGCCGCCCTGAACGGCAGAGTGCGCCTTGGCGTAGAGCGAACTGACCGCATCCTGCTGGCCCTCGCTCATGCCTCGCATCGATAGCACCTGCCTATCGTCCTGGCTCAGCGCGAAAGGCGCGGACAGGTCCGGCGCATGCCGCCCCTTCATCAGGGGGTTCTGTGTAAACAGGCCACCTGCAACCGAAGACACCGCCATCACTTTCCTCCAGGCAAAATCTGCCCCATGACCAGCTGCAGCGGCAGAAGATTCCTGCCAAAACCACGCAGAGCATGCTTAGGCTGCTACAGGAGCAAAATTCGCGCCAAGATTGACAACGGGCGGAAGGCTGTTGCCCCTCTCTCGTCGGTACTTTCCACGTTCAAACGCCGACACTGCGACCGTCGCATCGCCTCCATCCATCCTACGGCGCGGCGAAAAAACCTGTCGCCGCTGTCGGAAGGCGAGCCCTTAGCCCGTCCTATGCATGAACAAGACATGGAGACACCGAATGGCCGACCTGACGCTGACCACCTTCGATTGGGTTCCCGAGATGCCGCGGGGTCTTGTGCGCGACCTTCGCGTGCGCTGGGCGCTGGAAGAGGCGCGCCTGCCCTACCGCGTCAACAGCGTTCCATTCGGCGACCGGGGGCCAGAGCATTTCGCGCACCAGCCGTTCGGGCAAGTCCCGTGGCTGACCGATGGCGACATCTCGATCTTCGAGAGCGGCGCGATCCTGCTCCATCTGGGCGAACTGAGTTCGGCGCTGATGCCAGCCGACCCGCGTGGCCGCAGCGAGGTGACCAAATGGGTGTTCGCTGCGCTGAATTCGGTCGAGATGGCGGGCCTGCCCTGGGTCATGTTCAAGTTCATGGGCGAGCCGGCATCGAAGTTTTTGGACGAGTTCCTCAAGATCCGGCTCAAGTACCTGGAACCGGTGCTGGCACGACGCGAATGGCTGGCGGGGTCCTTCTCCGTCGCCGACATCCTCATGTCCGACGTGCTGCGCCCCATCGACCGCTTCGACGGCCTGGCGGGCCATCCCGCCTGCCGTGACTACATGGCACGCGCCACGGCCCGACCGGCTTTCGTGAAGGCGCACGCAGACCAATTGGCGCATTTCGCGGCGGCGGATCGATCACGCTGATCGCAGCTGGGTCAGGCGTGCAGACACATGCGGAACCCTTGCCAGATCCATCGGCGCAGAGCCATTTCGAACGGATAATTTAGCCATCGGTTGCAGCAAACCGATCTGCTCGCCCCGCGTTATTTCCGGTTCGTTCAACGCCACAGGAGACTGCCCATGGCTGCGAAAGTAAAACCGATCCCGAAAGGGTTTCACACCGTGACCCCCTACCTCATCGTCGAGGGCGCGAAGAAGACCATCAGCTTCATGGAACAGGCACTCGGCGCCCAGCATGATCATGAGCCGACCTTGCGGCCCGACGGCACGGTGATGCATGCGACGCTCAAGGTCGGAGATTCCATGGTGATGATCTCCGACGCCTCCGAGCAGGTCAAAGCCATGCCCGTGATGCTGTATCTCTACGTGCCCGACGTCGATGCCGCCTATCAGCGCGCGATCAAAGCCGGCGCCACCTCGATCATGGAGCCGGCGGATCAATTCTACGGCGATCGCAGCGGCGGCGTGAAGGATGCCGCCGGCAACAGCTGGTTCTTCGGCACGCATATCGAGGACGTGTCGCCGGCGGAGCTGAAGAAGCGCGCAGAGGAAGCGTTCAAGAAGCAGAAGGCGGCGTAGCGCCGAAGCTTCGTAGGGTGGGTTAGCCGAAGGCGTAACCCACCAGCCGAACCGACCGCGTCGAGACTTTGGTGGGTTACGGCTTCGCCTAACTAACCCACCCTACCCATGTGCCTACAACGGCAAATTGTCGTGCTTCTTCGCTGGCATTTCCACCTTCTTGTCTCTCAGCATCGCCAGCGCCCGCGCGATGCGGCGCCGGGTCGAATGCGGCATGATGACGTCGTCGATGTAGCCGCGCTCGGCCGCGATGAAGGGTGACAGGAAGCGGTCCTCGTATTCCTTGGTGCGCTTGGCGATCGCCTCGGGATCGTTCATGTCGCTGCGGAAGATGATTTCCACCGCGCCCTTGGCGCCCATCACCGCGATCTGCGCGGTCGGCCAGGCGTAGTTCATATCGGCGCCGATTTCCTTTGACGCCATGACGTCGAAGGCGCCGCCATAGGCTTTGCGGGTGATGACGGTGACGAGCGGCACCGTGCACTGCGAATAGGCGAACAGCAGTTTCGCGCCGTGCTTGATCAGGCCGCCATATTCCTGCGCGGTGCCCGGCAAAAAGCCCGGCACGTCCACGAACGTCACGATCGGGATGTTGAAAGCGTCGCAGAAGCGGACAAAGCGCGCCGCCTTGCGCGAGGCGTCACTATCGAGCACGCCCGCCAGCACCATCGGCTGGTTGGCGACGAAACCCACAGTGCGCCCCGCAATGCGGCCGAAGCCGGTGACGATGTTCTTGGCAAAAGCTTCCGAGATCTCGAAGAAGTCGCCCTCGTCCACGACCTTAAAGATCAACTCCTTCATGTCGTAAGGCTTGTTCGGATTGTCGGGGATCAGCGTGTCCAGGGACATATCGACCCGGCCGACGTCGTCAAAGCTCGGCCATTCCGGCACACCGTCGGTGTTGTTGGAGGGCAGGAAGTCGATCAGGCGGCGCATCTGCAAGAGCGTCTCGACGTCGTTCTCGAACGCGCCGTCCGCAATCGAAGAGCGCGCCGCGTGCACTGAGGCGCCGCCGAGCTCTTCCGCCGTCACCACCTCGTTGGTCACGGTCTTCACCACGTCGGGACCGGTGACGAACATGTAGCTGGTGTTCTTCACCATGAAGATGAAGTCAGTCATCGCCGGCGAATAGACGTCGCCGCCGGCGCAGGGACCCATGATGACGGAGATCTGCGGGATCACGCCCGAGGCGATGACGTTGCGGCGGAATACATAGGAATAGCCCGCAAGCGCGGCGACGCCCTCCTGGATGCGCGCGCCGCCGGCGTCATAGAGGCCGATGATCGGCGCCCGCGCCTTCATCGCCATGTCCTGCAGCTTTGTGATTTTCAGCGCGTGGGTTTCCGACAGCGAGCCGCCGAACACGGTAAAATCCTTGGCGAAGACAAAGGTCTTGCGGCCGTTCACCGTACCCCAGCCGGTGACGACGCCGTCGCCCGGCACTTTGGTCTTTTCCATGCCGAATTCGGTCGAGCGGTGCTCGACGAACATGTCGAATTCCTCGAACGAGCCCTTGTCCAGCAGCAGCTCGATGCGCTCCCGCGCGGTCAATTTTCCGCGGGCGTGCTGCGCCTCGATGCGCTTTTCGCCGCCGCCAAGCTTGGCGCCGGCGCGCCGTGCCTCGAGGGTGTCCAGAATATCCTTCATGCTGCTTCCGCCCGCTCAGGTGCCACTTTGAGAGGCCTTCTAACACGGCATTTTCGAGACAGGAAACACCCCTTCCCGCCTCTGGTACCGCCGTGGCGCGGCCCCTATATGCGCATCCTGACCATGGGGATCGGAATGACCGAAATTGCTAGCGCCGACGCCTCGGGCGCCGCCACGGGGGGCGTGCGAACGGTGCTTCGGCTGGAAGGATTAGCGCTCTTTATCGGAATGACGCTGCTTTACTATGTCTGGGACGGCGACTGGTGGGTCTACGCGTCCCTGTTCTTCGTTCCTGATCTGAGCTTTGCTGGCTATCTGAGCGGACCGCGGTTCGGCGCCATGATCTACAACGCCGTCCACAGCTACCTGGCGCCGATGGCGATGATGACAACAGGCTTTGCCACCGCCTCGCCGCTGATCCTTTCGATCGCGATGATCTGGCTGGCCCATATCGGCTTCGACCGCGCGCTCGGCTATGGGCTGAAATATGCAGCCGGCTTTTCCCTCACGCATCTCGGGCGGATCGGCAAGCCAACGAATTGACAGCCTATTGTTGGCTTGTTGTAGTCCCTCCAAAGCCGTCGCATGACGGCGACAAAATATGGGGGGACTTTATGCTGGCGAACTGGCGCTTCACCGCTGCGGCTGCGGCGTTCTGCACGGGATTGTTGGTCACCTGCATCGAAACGTCGGCGCAATCCTTGCCGAAGGACGTTGCTGTTCGCACCGAGATCTACGCGATCCCTTCGCTGACGATTTCCGATCAGCAGTTTCTGAGCGGCGATGCCAGCGGCAAGCAGGTCACCGTTGCCGGCGAATTCCGCATCGCGCAAGGAACGGGCAGGCTCCCCGCGATCGTGCTGATGCATGGCTCCAGCGGCGTCGGCGCCGGAATGGATCCTTGGGTGCGCCACTTCAATGCGATGGGAGTCTCGACCTTTGTGATCGACGGCTTCAGCGGCCGCGGGCTCACGGCAGTCGGCCCCAATCAGGCCCTGCTCGGCCGGCTCAATTTCATCATCGACATCTATCGCGCGCTGGAAATCCTCGCCAAACATCCGCGCGTCGACGCCGATCGCATCGTGCTGATGGGATTTTCGCGCGGCGGACAGGCCGCGCTCTATGCCAGCCTCGAACGCTTCCACAAGACGTGGAACAGATCAGGCGCGCAGTTCGCCGCTTACATTCCGTTCTATCCGGATTGCTCGACCACCTACGCCACCGACACCGAGACCGTCGCACGGCCGATCCGGATCTTTCACGGCACACCCGACGACTATAACCCGGTCGCCACCTGCAAGGCCTATCTCGCCCGCCTGCAGGAAGCCAATCGCGATGTCGCGCTGACCGAATATCCGGATTCCGCACATGGCTTCGATTCCGGCCTGCTCGGCGTCAGCACCGTCGCCATCTCAGCCAACGCGCAGTCGGCGCGCAACTGCCGCATCCGGGAAGGCGAAGGCGGCGTGTTGATGAACGATGATACGAAAGCGCCCTTCACCTACAAGGATGAATGCATCGCGCTCAACCCGCATGTCGGCGGCAATCCGGCCACAGCAAAGGAAGCGCAGAAGGCGGTGAGCGAATTTTTGCAGGCGCTGCTCAAGCTCGGCTAATTCGTCTGCAGGCGGAACCTTGCTTCACAAACGTGTGGCGGCAGTGGAACCATAGAGCCGCGGATGGCTTGGGACGTTGATTGCCCAAACCGAAACGGAGGCCATCCGATGTATCGATCCAATCTCACGCGAACAGCGCTGCTCCTGGCGTCGCTCAGCCTGCCCAGCGGCGTCGCGCTGGCCGTGCCGGCCTCGCCTTTCCTCGCCATGGCGGGTTCATGGTCCGGCGGCGGCGTGCTCAGCACCAGCGACGGACAGCGCGAAGAATTGCGTTGCCGCGCGGCATATGATGTCGCCGGCAGCGGCGAGCAGCTCCGGCTCAATCTGAGATGCGCCAGCCCGAGCTACAATTTCGATCTCGCAAGCGAGGTCGAATATCGCGGCGGTGCGATCTCGGGATCATGGAGCGAAGCAAGCCGCAACGCCTCCGGGACGCTTTCCGGACGGGCGTCCGGTGATCATGTCGAGGCGGCGGCCAGAGGCGACAGCTTCTCGGCCAACCTGTCATTGACCACGCGTGGCGGCCGTCAGACGGTCTCGATCCAGCCGCAGGGCGCCAACATTACGGCCGTCTCGCTCACGCTGAACCGGCGCTAACCGGCGGATCAGATCGCCACGAGATCGGCGAGGCATTGCTGCACGACCGTCATGCGCGCCGCGACGTGGCTTGGCTCCTTGCAGTCCATGTTCATCGCGAACACGGTCTGCTGGCTGCCCTTCTCGGCCCAGCCGACCATCCAGCCCAGTGATCCCTGCTCCGCGCCGAGCAATCCGCTCTTGGCGCGGATGGTGGCATCATTGATTTTCGTCACCGGCAGGATGTCGCGCGTCAGCTCCTGGCTGCGCTTGCCGATCGGCAGCACGCCGCGCCGCAGCCGGTCGACGAAATCGATCTGCTGGATCGGATCGATGCGCAGATTGCCTGATAGCCAAAACTGATCGATGCCGCCGCCGATGTCATGGTTGCCGTAGTCGAACAGGTCGAGATATTTCTGCATGCGCTCCGCGCCGATGCGGCGGGCGATTTCCTGATAGACCGGCACGGCGGAGACCGCGATCGCCGAGCGCAGTGTATGGTCCTTGTTCCAGGCCTCGATGCTGCGCGTCACGCCATCCCATTTGAAGACGTCCTTGTCGGGGTCCTCGACCACGCCGGTCTCGAGTGCGATGACCGAGTTCGGAATCTTGAAGGTCGAAGCCGGCGGCCTCCCCTCGCCCGAGCGAACCTTGTCGCTGGCGATGATCAGGTAGTCGTCCACCTTGTAGGCCACGAAGGTTCCGACCGTGCCGAGATCGAAGAAGCGCCGGGAGAGATCGTCGCGAAACTCGCTGCGCTGATAGGAGACGTTGGCAAGGGCACGCGCGGGCATGAGCGGGGTCGCGGCAAGAAGACCGAGCGCATAGCGGCGATTGATCACGAGGAATGTCCGACGCTGGTTGAGGAAACGGCGCGACGATGCTGATGGCATCGTGGAGAAACTATGACAATAGCAGGAACCGATCCAGGGCGTGTACCTCTGTATCAAGCGCTTGGTTTTAGGCTCAACAGCAGCGCAAAAGCGGCATCGCCTGAGGGTCGTCTAGGCGCCAAAAGGCGAATGATCATTCAGACCAGCCTTACGCCGCTGAGGTACAGCATCCACGTCCTGAGCCGGCACTACTGGTGCGAAGCTGATGTCCTGGGCTGCCCGTGCATGAAGGCTTGCATCTCCTCCATCGTCACTTGGCCGTCCTTGTTGCTGTCCATCGCTTTGAAAATCCTCTCATGGGCCGCTTGAAACTCCTGCAATGAGATCTGCCCGTCGCCATCGTCCATCAGAGCGAACATCATGCGGAACATCATCGGAGACCCCATGTGGCCACCCATCATTCCACGGCCCATCATGCCGCGACCCATCATGCCTCCAGACATCATACCGCCTTGCCCCATACCACCTTGCCCCGTCGTACCGACTTCTTGCTGATCCATGCTATGGGGTTGAGCCTGTTGGCTTGGCTGGGCCTGTGCCATCGCGCTGACGGCGCCATATGCCAGCACGAGAGCAGATATCGTAACTCCCACGACGCGAACGGTTTTCCTCATGGGCGTTTCCTCGTTTGGTGCCAAAGCGGATTGCTTCGGCGACGGTAAATGCAGGTTTTCGAGCTACGTTCCGTCATAATCCCGTGAGATGGTACGGCCACCGCCTCGCCGAAAGCGCGGCCGGTCCTCGGAATCCGACATCGCTCTTTTGGGTACAGGCCTAGCGGATCCGCCCCGACAGCCGCAGCACGAAGATCAGGACTTCGGCGACCGCCTTGTAGAGCTCGGGAGGAATTTCGTCGCCGATCTCGACATGCGACAGCGCGGCCGCCAGCACCTCGTTCTCCTCGATCGGAATGTCATGCTCCTTGGCGAGATCGACGATCCTGGCGCCGATCGTGCCCTTGCCCTTGGCGACGACGCGCGGCGCACCCGTCTTGTCGTAATGCAGCGCGACCGCAAGCTTGTTCTTGGTGTCGACACTCATAGCGCGCGGTCCAGGAAATGGCCGGCACGCGCGGCAGGCGCGGCCTGCGGCGGCGCGCCGTCGCGGATCACGATATCGCCGGGTTGCAATTCGGCGCGGCTGAGCGCCTGGCTGAGCTGAGACGATCCCGCGCGCAACTGTTCTGCCGTTGCTGGCCGTTCCGCCCAGAGCCGCACCGATGTCTTGTCGCCGCTGAGCGAGATCAGCGCGTGCACCGGCCCTGCCGGCTCGACGTCGAGCGAAAAGCGCGCGCGCCAGACCCGTTTGGCCGCCTCGACGTCCTCGTGGCCGCCGTCGCGCGAGATCTCGAACTGCGCCATCGCCGTGCCTTGCGGCGTTGCGAACGGGATTTCGAAATGCCAGCGCGGCGCCGTTGCGTCCAGCCGAGGCGAGGATGTGTCGACGCGGTCCGGGAGGGATGCGACCTGCAGCAAGGTCTGCCGTGCAATCGCGGCATCGGTATCGTCGAGCAGATGATGCGCGGTCGCTTCGAGCGGCGCTTGCGGCTGAAGTGTCGGGGTAGCGATCGGCTGCACGGCCGGCGGCGCGCCACGGACCGGTGGCGGCGGTGTGTTGGTCTGGAAGGTCACATCGCCACCGCGCATGTCCCGCGGCACGGCAGCGGCTGTCCGCATGGGAATGCCGAGTTCATGCAGCGCTTCCCGCAGCAGGTTCAGCGTCGCCCCTGCCGAATGTTCGGCACCCGGCGCCAGGGCGCCTCTCGCGGCCTGCGGCGCCAGCGCGTCTCCGGCGGGCAATCGCGCCTGTGGCGGCAGAATTTCCGACGCGTCGATGTTAGGCGCCAAAGGCGGCGCAGAAGTCGCGGTGGAGACCTGGGGCAGCGCCTGGGGCTGTGCGGTTGGATGCGCCCCGGTTGGCGCTGCCGGTACGGCGGGCGATGCCGGCGTCGCATTGAGCCCGAGCGCCGACTGCAGCGTCTGGCGCAGCACGATCAGCGCGGCCTTCAGATCGGGCACGCCATTCTGCGGGACCGTCCCCGCCGCGAGCGACGCCTCGAGAAAAATTCCGGACTTCTGGAACGCCGTCTTGATGTCGCCGCCGTCGAGGTTCTGATCGAGACTGGTTTGTTGCGCCAGCACCTGCGCGATCGCCTCGCGCAGTTTTGGTGGCAGGCTGCTGGAGGAGACGGCGGCGCCGAGATTGGCAAACAAGGGGGCCAGGCTGTCCTGTTCGCTGACGGCAGCCTGCGCCGCGGCGAAGACGGCGGCGCGCTCCGCCGGCGTCAGCACGATCTTCGGGGCCGCAACGGCCGGCTGATTGACGGGGAGATCGGCCAGCGCGTCGGGCGACAGCGTGACCGCATCGTGCGCATCGCCGCCCTGCCCGACCACCGCGAGGCGAATGCCGTCCTTGGTTTGCGTGACCGCAAGCTGCAGGCTCTGGCCCTGCTGCAGCGGAATTTCGGTAGCGACATCGATTGAGAGGCTGGCGATCGCAATCCGCACCAGATCGGCAGACAGCACTTTCAGGACCTGGGCGTTGACGACGCTGCCCGGCTGCAGCACGAGCTCGGGCGCAATGCTGCCGGCCTCTTGGGCCGCCAGCACCGGCAAAACGGGATTGATCGAAATCGCCATAGTTTGAGGTCTCGGCCAGGGTCAGGAAGGCTAACCCGGCGCCGTAAACCTCTCCTTAACCGGCTCGAACCGGCCCGGGGCGATCAGGCCTTCAGGGCGTCCAAAATGGTCACCGCAGCCCGGAAATCGATGAATCTGGCCGCCCGGCGGGCGGCGACCTCCTCGTCGACGCCCCATTTCTCGACGTTCCAGTCATCGTCGACATGAGCGGCCGCCCAGACCTCGTCGGAGTCCATGGCGCCACGAAATAGCGCCAGCGCCAACAAGGCCGAGCCCGTCACCGTCGTCACCACGTGCAGTGCCGCCACCGACCAAGGGTCGGCCGGGAAGACACTCCGCGCGGCCTTGATCGCCTGCTCCGGCTGCGTCACATGCACGATCCCCTCGGACAGGATGAAGTGGGCGCCGAGTTGGCTTGCGGCCCAGGCCAGCACCGGATCCCAATAGGCGGCCTCGCGGGCGACCAGCGCCTCGGGATGGCCGGCGCGGTAGAACAGCAGATCGGTGCCGAGATATTTTTCGACATCGTCGGCCACGGCATCGACGCGATCGGTGACCTCGCCGACCGAGTTGGCAAAACGCGTCAGCGGCATGGTCAGGGGATCGATGGTCTCGCCCTGCGCGTTCCATTCGGCCGCGATTGCTTCGGCAATGCTACTGGTCGGCGCAACGACCTGGCGGCCGGACGGCGTGCGGATCGGCCTGCCATCCAGCGTCACGGCAAAGCCGCCATCGGCCTCAGCGATATCAGCCTCTTTGTAGAACCGCTTGCGCTGCGGCGCGCGCGTGGCGCGACGCACCGCCTCCTGCGGGTCGAGCGGCGACTGTCCGGCGACTTCATCGAATAATTCACGCATGTCGTGATTTCAGCTTGCCAATATCGAGGGAAAATTCAGCGCTGACAATACGATAACGGTGGACGCAAATAAAGCTGATGAGGCCGTTGCAACGATCAATCGTGAGATTGGTTTGGCTAGGTTCCCTCGACTTGGGGTCTTGATTTGGGGGTGATGCCTCAGGGCTTCTGATAGATCACCTTGCCGGCCCGGATCGTGGTGGCGACTTTGGCGAGGTTCCGGACATCGGCGATCGGATCGCCGTCGAGCACGACGAGATCGGCATCGAACTCCTTCTCGATCCGCCCCTTCTTCGCCGCCTTGAAATAGCTCGCCGGGTTGGTCGTCAGCGACGCCAGCACCTGCCGCTCCGACAGCGCCCGGCGCATTAGTTTGTATTCCAGCGTGGTGTCGTAGAGCTGGATGTAGCCGACATCAGTGCCGAACAGCACCGTGCTGCCGTTTTCCGAAAAGCTCCTGAGCTGGCCGACAATGTTGTCGACGATGCGCGCGGCGATCTCGGGCGGCACGGGCAGTTTTGCAAACAGCGACAATGTCGGGGTCAGCGCGATCCCCTGCTGTTTGAAGCGCGCGAGTTGCTCGGCAGGATAGCCCGGCTGCCTCGCAACCGTGTGTGCCATCACGTCGACGCCTGCGGCAATCACGACCTCGATACCGGCTGTGTTCTGCGGATGCGCGAATACCGGTTTGCCCTGCACATGCGCGACATCGACCGCGGCCTTGGCAATGGCCGCGTCCATGTTCACGACAGGCTTGTCTTCGCCCTTGTAGGATCCGGTGAACAGCTTGATGCCGTCGAGGCCCATCCGCAGGTAGTTCCGCGCCATTTCCGCCGCCTGCTCCGGCGTCGCCGCCTCGGGTAGCTGAACGCTGGCCGGCAGATAGGCCGGATGGCCGTCTTTGGGAAAAATGTTGCCGGCAAGAAAAATGTTGGGACCGGGGATTTCGTCCGCATGGACGCGGCGGCGCAGCGCCAGCGAGTCGTCGGTGTTGGAGCCGATGTCCCAGACGGTGGTAAAACCCCAGCGCGTCAGCATTGCCTGCATGTGCGCCGTAAGCGGCGCCGCCGGCGCGCTGCTGGCGTTCCGCCACACGGCTTCGGTGAAATGGACGTGGCTGTTCCAGAAGCCGGCGACGACGGTCTTGCCGGTGCAGTCGATCACACGCGCGTCGGGCGGAACCTGAATCTCACCGGCTCGTCCGACGGCCGTGATGACGCCCGCCGATGTCACGATGACGGCGTTGGAGATCGGCGCGGCTTCTGGCGAGGCGTAGACGCTGCCTCCGTTCAGGACCAGCGTTTGGGCTTCCGCGCCCGTCGAGATAACAAGAACACAGGCGAGAAGCGCCGCGCCGAGCCAATGGCGGGTCATGAGCAAAGCCTTTCCGAACAGCTGCATCGCGCAGACTAGCGGAACCGCGCGACGCCGCTTTGATCGATATTGCTGCACGCCAACGATGAAGGCGGTCCTATTCCTCCGGCGCGTTCTCGATCGGATCGAAGCGGTCGGCCTCGAGCCCGAGCAGATTCCAGGATTGCAGCATGTGCGGCGGCAGTGGCGCGCTGACGTCGATCACGCCGCCGCGCGGGTGCGGAATCACCAGCCGGCGCGCAAGCAGATGCAGCCGGTTTTGCAGGCCGCCCGGCAGATCCCAGTTCTCCTTGTTGAAATATTTGGGGTCGCCGATGATGGCGTGGTCGATATGCGCCATGTGGGCACGCAATTGATGGGTGCGCCCGGTGACCGGCTTCAGCGACACCCAGGCCAGTTTTTGCGCCGAGGTCTCGACCACGGCATAATAAGTCACCGCGTGGCTGGCACCCTCCTCGCCATGCCTGGCGATCCGCATGATGCTGTCTTCTTCGCTCTCTTCCTTGGCGAGGTAGGTCGAGATGCGACCCTGCTTCGGCTTCGGCACACCGGCGACCAGCGCCCAGTAGATTTTTCGCGCCGAGCGGTGGCGGAACGAACCGGTCAGCGCGGTGGCGGCAAAGCGGGTCTTTGCGATCAGAAGGCAGCCGGATGTCTCGCGATCCAGCCGGTGCACCAGCCGCGGCTTCTGCCCCTTGGCATCGCGCATTACCTCCAGCATCTGGTCGACATTGCGCGTGATGCCCGAGCCACCCTGGACGGCGAGCCCGGCAGGCTTGTTCAAGACGAGAACGTCGGCGTCCTCGTAAATCGTCATCTCCTTCAGCGCCTGCAGCGTCTTGGTTGCGGCCTCCGAGAGCGGGCCCGCGCCCCTCGGCGCGTCAAGCCGCAGCGGCGGAATGCGCACGCTCTGGCCTTCCTCCAGCCGGTCCTTGCTGTCGGCGCGCTTGCCGTTGACGCGCAGCTCGCCCTTCCGGACGATGCGCTGGATGTGGGAGAACGACAGGCCGGGGAAGCGCGCCTCGAGGAAGCGGTCGACGCGCATGTTGTTTTCGTCCGGTGTGACGACGACCGTCTGGACTTTTGTCGGCAGCGGTGGCGGCTCGGCTTTTGCCGCCTCGGGCTCGGCCGGTGCATGGGACGGCTTGTCCCGCCGCGGCTCGGCAAAGCGCTGCGATTTAGCGCCCTGACGATGCGGCGCTGGGCGATCGCTCTGCGCTCCGCGAAACGGGCGCGCGCCCTTGAGGCGATCCCCCTTGGGACGATCGCCCGGCGCATGGGATTTCGCGAGAGGTCTTTTGACGCGACGGCTCATGACGATCTAGCTCCTGCCCTGGCGCGACGCCGTTCGACCGGCGCGGCGCGGCAACGCTGCGATTTCCGCACCAACTTCATTTTCAGCAAGACGCAATTCGTAGAGCTGCTGCAGGTTCATCCAGAATTGCGGGCTGTTGCCAAACCAGTGCCCCAGGCGCAGTGCGGTGTCGGCGGTGATGCCGCGCTGACCGTGAATGATGCCGGTAATCCGGTTTACCGGCACGTCGATCTGACGCGACAGTTCCGCAGCGGTGATTCCAAGCTCGTTCAGCTCTTCAGCGAGATGTTCGCCGGGATGAATGGGTGAGCGAGGCATTATGGTCTTTCCCTAGTGATAATCGACGATCTCTACCTCTATCGGACCGGATGATCCTTCCGGCCAGGCAAAGCATATTCGCCACTGATCATTGATGCGGATCGAATACAATCCAGCGCGATCGCCTCTGAGTGCTTCCAGACGGTTGCCGGGCAGCGCAGCCAAATCAGCCAGGCTGGTCGCTGCGTCCAGTCGATCAAGCCGCATCTCGGCCTGTCGCGCGAAGCCGGAGAACTCCTTGACGTGACGTCCTGAGGCAAACCGCTCCGTGCGCTTGTCCCGATAGCTGACGATCATCGCCAAGCAAGGTAACAGGATTTACGAGTTACGTAAATAGTAAATATCCGATCGCGGGCATTTCATCTCGCTTTTCGTTACGGTCCGCAACGCAACGGATCGTCGCAGCGAAACTACTACAAATCCGTCCCAAGATCGGCCATGTTCCGCCCGACACGGACGACGAAGGGAGTTTCCCCGATGGCCTTTTCGAGAACCGCATTGACGGCGGTTGCAGCCCTCCTCGCAAGCGCAGCCTCCGCTCAGCAAGTCCCGATGTCGGAAGATCTCGCCTGGAAACTGCTCGAACTCGGCCGCGTCATCGACCCGCCGAAGACGGCTGCGATCTTCGCACCGCTGCAGCAGAAGGAACCCTATCAGGGCATCAAGATCGAGCGGGACATCCAATACGGCCAGGCCGACCGCCATCTGCTCGATGTCTTCACGCAGGAGACCGGTTCATCGGCACGGCCGGTGCTGATCTTCATCCATGGCGGCGGTTTTATTGCCGGCAACAAGCGCACACCCGGCAGCCCGTTCTACGACAACATCATGCTGTGGGCCGTCAATAACGGCTTCGTCGGCGTCAATGCCACCTACCGCCTGGCGCCGCAATCGCCCTACCCGGCCGGCGCCGAAGATATCGCCGCGATCGTGGCCTGGGTTGCCGCCAAGATCGGCGAGCGCGGCGGCGATCCCGCGCGCATCTATCTGATGGGGCACTCGGCCGGCGCGATCCATGTCGCGAATTACGTCTCGCACCCCGAATTCCACAAGGTGCAGGACGGCGGTCTTGCCGGCGCCGTGATGGTGTCGGGACTTTATGAAATGGGCGCCTCGCCGATGGGCGACGGCGAGATCGCCTATTTCGGCTCCGACCCGTCGCGCTATGCGGAACGCTCCTCGCTGCAGGGCCTGCTCGCGACAAAGATCCCGCTGATGATCGCCGCCGCCGAACTCGACCCGCCGCGCTTCGTCGAGCAGTTCAATCTCCTAAAGCAGGCAAGCTGCAAGGGGCCGAACGGCTGCGCCCGCGCAACCATGCTTCAGCAGCACAGCCATATGTCGGAAGTGTATGCGATCAATGCGGTGGAAGGCCGTCTTGCCGACGAGATTCTGGAATTCGTGAAGACGGGGAAGTAGACCGCCGGCGGCCGACGTTCGTCGTCACCCGCCTTGTGCGCAATTGCGCACTGGGGCGGGTGACCCAGTATTCCAGAGACAGCCGTGATTAATTGAGAAGCCGCGGCGTATTGGGTCCCCCGCCTGCGCGGGGGGACGACAAGCCGCCTCACGCGAATTGCGCGAGGCCGTGGCCTACGGACCAGTTCTCTTTCGCTGAAGCGAGGATGTTCACGAATATGTCCTCCGGCCGGATGCCGGGACGGTCGCCGAGCAGTTGCGCGATCCGCTGGAACAGCGCGTGTTTCTGCTCTGATGTACGCGCGTCGAACACGGTGATCTGGATGTAGACGAGATCGTCGCTACGCTTGATGCCGAAGGCATTGCCATAGCGGAAGTTCGCCGCATCGTGCTCGGTGATGGTCATGAACTGATCGTCTTCGGGCACGTGGAGCGCCTCGCGCATCGCGCGGTAGAGGCTGTCGAAGATTGCCTGCCGGTAGGCCTCCGGCTTGCCGGCGCGTAGCGAGATGTGAATGAGAGGCATCGCAAATCCTTTCGCATCCCGCGCGGCGATCCCGGCGCGGGTGGTTCACTTCATGGGCGAAATGAACTATCAGTAGTTTTTGACACGATATCAAAAACACATTGTTGACGACGCGTCAAATACTATCTGGCAGCAAAGGCACCCGCACGTTGAGACAAAGGAGCTAGATTTGAGGCCGCGCGAGTTTGACCATGACGACGTCCTGCGGATCGCGTTTGAGCAGTTCTGGCGCAAGGGCGTGCGCGGCACGTCGTTGTCGGACATCGCGCGCGACGCGGGCGTCCAGCGCGGCAGTCTTTACAATGCCTTCGGCAGCAAGGAGGCGCTGTTTCTCTGCGCCTATGAGCGTTACGCGAGAAAATATCTCGCCACGCTGCAAAAGGCGCTCGGCTCGGGTACGTTGCGCGAGCGGCTCACGGCATTCTTCGACGTCACGATCAAGAATTTTCGTTCCGGCTCCCCGCCCCGCGGATGTCCGACCACGCGCGGGCTGATGGAGCTCGCATCGGGTGACGGTGAAGGGCTGGATGAGAATGCGCGCCAGGCTTTTGCGGATCTGGTGGCGCGCGCCACCAGTCTCATCGAGGAAGCTTTTGCTGAGGGCAAAAAGCGCGGCGAGTTTAGCGGGGTGCCCGCGACGGCGGCGCTCCACATCGCGACGGTTACGCGCGGCCTAGCCGTGCTCGAACGCGCATTCGGCGACGAGGCCCAGTTGCGCAAGATCGCCGGGCACACGATCGATCTCGTGCTCGGCGAGGATAGTCGCTAGCGGACCCTAGCATCGCCCTCCTCTGACTTGATATGATCTTCGGAGTTTAGCCTGAGGTCACAGGAATCTATTTATTGATCTGGCATTGGCGCTTCGAAGCGGCGTCATCTCCAGGCCGTTTATCTGAAACTTTGGAGCGGGCTTGATGAACGACACCTCCTCGCAATTGTTTTATTTCTATAATCGTCATCCGATCTCGCGCGATATCATCGTCGCCAAACTGCGCGCAAGCCACGGTCATCTCGACAACCTGCGCCCTGAGGACCTATATGCGCACGATCAGGACCACTATGGTGGTCTCAACGCCACGGACGAACTGGCGCGAGCGGCGCAGATCGGTCCCGGAACGGCCGCCGCCGACTTTTGCGCCGGCCTTGGCGGGACCGTACGCTATCTCGCACACAAATACGGAGCCGACGTTACTGGTGTCGAATTCACGCCTGTGCGCGCTGCAGGCGCGCAAGAGCTGACCCAAATGGTGGGCCTTCAGGAGACGGCGCGGATCGTTGAGGGCAACGTGATGGACGCTCCGCTGGCCGATGCGAGCGTCGATGCGGTCGTCAGCCAGGAATCATTCTGTCACGTCCCGGATGTGAAGAAGGCACTGGCAGAAGCCAGACGCATTCTGAAGCCTGGCGGCCGATTGGCCTTCACAGACTGGGTAGCCAACCAACCGCTCGCAGCCGCCGACGTGCAACTGATGTGGGACGGGATGGCAATTCAGCCGCTCCGTTCGATTCCGGACTACCGGCACCTGGTCGAGGGCGTCGGCTTGACGGTGCTTTCGGTCACTGACTTGACGGAGGAATGGAGGCCGATACTCAAAGAACGGCTCGCCATGTACCAACGGCTGCGCGAGGAAGCGAGGCAGTCCGGAACACCCGTGGGACACGATGCATTTCACGAGTCCTACATTCGATTTGTCGACCTCGTTCAACAGCGCAAGCTCGGCGGAGTCCGGATAGTAGCGAACAAGTAGACGGCGACACTGCAACAGCTACTTACACTGCGCGAGATTCTTCACCGTCATCAGGTCCTGGCTGGAATTGTTGGTTGGACGACGCTTCAGCGCCTCCTCCACCGCCGCGCAGGCCGCCGGGGCATTGCCGTTCTGGAAACGCGCTACGGCTAGATTGGTCCAGGCATCGCCGAAGTCAGGCGCATCCTTGACCGCCTGCTCCAGCACCGGCTCGGCGTCGCGCGGGCGCTTGGCGATCAAGAGCATGCGACCATAATCGGCGCGCAACGCCTTCACCGGATCTGGCTGCTTGAGCGCGATCTTGAACAATTCATCCGATGCTTCGAAGTCGTTGAAGCGAAATTGCGCGACCACGGCAAAGCCGTGATAGACGGCGCTCTCCGCCGGAGAGATCAGGAACGCCTGATTGAATCGCAGCGCGGCCTCGTGGATCTTGCCGGTGTTGAGCGCCCGCCATGCGCGCATGGTGATTTCCTGGAACGCCTTCTCGCGGGTGCCAGTCGCGGCGACGATGGCGCTGACGAATTTCTCGTCGCCCGCCTTCTCTTCCGCGTTCTTGTCGGCAAATCCAAAGAACGGCTGCTCGTTGGTCGGCGCGGAATAGCTCCGCTTCGTCACCTGCACGCCGGGCGCCACCTCGACGGTCTCGGCAGCGGCAGGCAGCGCCATTGCCACAACGAAGGCGGCTGCTCCGGTGATCCGGCCAAAATGCTTCACTAGACATTTCATTCTTGCTGGCCTCGTTCCCTGCGCAGCTTGGCCCAGTAATCCAGCCGCTTGCGGATTTCCCGCTCAAAACCGCGGTCCGGTGGATCGTAGAAGGTCTGCCGTCCGAGCGCTTCCGGAAAATAGTCTTGTCCGGAAAAGGCATCCGGCGCGTCGTGATCATATTCGTAGCCCGCGCCATAGCCTTCCGACTTCATCAGCTTGGTCGGCGAGTTCAGAATATGCTTTGGCGGCAGCAGCGAACCGCCCTCCTTCGCCGTGCGCATCGCCGCGCCAAAGGCCTTGTAGGCGGCATTCGATTTCGGCGCGGTGGCGAGATAGATCACGGCCTGCGCGATCGCGAGCTCGCCCTCGGGATGGCCGAGGAAGTCAAACGCATCCTTGGCGGCGTTGCAGATGACGAGCGCCTGCGGATCGGCAAGCCCGATGTCCTCGACCGCCATGCGCACCACGCGCCGCGCCAGGAACAGCGGGTCCTCGCCGGCATCCAGCATCCGCGCGAGATAGTATAGCGCGGCATCCGGATCGGAGCCGCGCACCGATTTATGCAGCGCCGAGATCAGGTTGTAATGGCCATCGGCGGACTTGTCGTAGATCGGCGCACGGCGCTGCAGGATTTCCTGCAACTGCGCCGCGTTGAAGATTTCGTTCTTGCGCGCGGCGCGCCAGACTTCTTCGGCCAAGGTCAGCGCGGCGCGGCCGTCGCCATCGGCCATCCGCACCAGCACGGCGCGCGCCTCGGCATCGAGCGGCAGTTTGCGGCCCTCGACCTTCTCGGCATGGGCATAGAGCTTTTCGATCGCGGCAGCGTCAAGCGAATGGAACACCAGCACCCGAGCCCGCGACAGAAGCGCCGCGTTGAGCTCGAAGGACGGGTTTTCCGTGGTGGCGCCGACCAGCACCACAGTGCCGTCTTCCATCACGGGCAGAAACGAATCCTGCTGCGCGCGGTTAAAGCGATGCACCTCGTCGACGAACAGCAGCGTGCCCTTGCCCATCTCGCGCCGGGCCCGCGCCGCGTCGAATACCTTCTTGAGGTCCGCGACACCGGAAAATACCGCGGAAATCTGCTCGAAATGCAATTCGGTGGCGTCAGCCAGAAGCCGCGCCACCGTAGTCTTGCCGGTGCCGGGCGGTCCCCAGAACACCAGCGAGCCGAGCGTGCGCGTCTCCAGCATGCGCGTCAGCGCACCGTCGGGGCCGAGGATGTGGTCCTGCCCGACGACATCAGCGAGCGAACGCGGGCGCAGCCGGTCGGGAAGCGGACGCGGCGCATCCTCTTCCATCCCTGCCGCGGCAAAGAGGTTCGGTGCTTCGCGGGGCTGCTTCGGACTCATCCGCCCAATGTCACGTTGATCTGCTGGCCGCCACGCACCACGACGATGCGCCATAGCCTGGAGCCGGCCTTCGATACCTTGTCGAGGTCGCTGGTCTTGGCGATCTTCTGGTTGTTGACGGCCAGGATGATGTCGCCCTTCTGGAAGCCGACGCTGGCGGCCGTGCCGCCGTCCGCGAGGTCGATCACGACGACGCCCTCGGTCTGCGAATCCAGACGCAGTTCGTCGGCAACCGCCGGCGAGATATTGGCGACCTTGGCGCCCTGGAACGGCGAGCGCCCGGTGAGCACGATCTCGTCGCGGTTGCTGTCGGGCGCCGTCTCCAGCGGCACCGTCAGCTTGACGGTCTTGCCGCCGCGCTGCACGTCAATCTGCGCCGCGCCGCCGAGCGGCCGGGTCGCGAAGCGGTAATCGAACGCGTTCGGATCGTCGATCGTCTGGCTTTCGACCGCGACGATCAAATCCGACGGCTTCAGTCCGGCGCGCGCCGCCGGGCTGTTCGGCGAAACATTGGCGACCAGCGCGCCGTTCGGGAGCTTCAGCCCTAGCGTCTCGGCGATCTCGGGCGTCACCGCCTGCAGCTTGGCGCCGAGCCACGGCCGCTTGACCGCCTTGCCACCGCTCTTGGCGGAGGCCACGACGACGCGGACCATGTTGGCAGGAATTGCAAAGCCGATGCCCTGCGAGCCGCCGGAGCGCGAGAAGATCGCGGTGTTGATGCCGACCAGCTTGCCGGTCATGTCGACTAGCGCGCCGCCGGAATTGCCGGGATTGATCGCGGCATCGGTCTGGATGAAGAACTGGTAGTCGGTGATGCCGACCTGCGTGCGCGCCAGCGCCGAGACGATGCCGTGGGTCACGGTCTGGCCGACGCCGAAGGGGTTGCCGATCGCAAGCACAACGTCGCCGACCAGAAGCTCGTCGGAATTAGCGAAGTCCAGCGTCGCAAACTTCTCCCTGCCATCCTTGACGCGCAGCACGGCGAGATCCGTGCGGCTATCCTTGAGCACGATCTCGGCCTCGAACTCGCGCTTGTCGGCGAGCGAGATCTTGACCTGGTCGGCCCCCTCGATGACGTGGTTGTTGGTGACGACGAGCCCGGCCGGGTCGACCATCACGCCCGAGCCGAGCGAACGCTGCATCTGCTCGGGCTGCTGGCCGGGCACGCCGAAGAAGCGGCGGAAGATCGGGTCGTCGAGCAGCGGATTGCGGTTCTGCACAGTCTTCGCAGCATAGACGTTCACCACGGCCGGCTGGACGCGCTGCACGATCGGCGCGTAGGACAGCCGCAGCTCGGCGCCGGAGGACGGCACGCGGCGGTCCTGCGCCAGTGCCGGCGTTGCAACGACGACGGAAGCCAGCAGCAGAACGGCGGAGCGGATCAAATTCATCTCGAAAACCCTGGGAATGAGCGCCACACATATAGATGCGGGGCGGCAACGATAGAAGATAAAGCGGTACACAATAACGGCTTCTACGCGGCGCGATCGGATGCTTTGACGGCGTCGGGCGCGGGCCCACAGGATAGCCGTTGCTGGTGGCTCTCGCCCCAGGCCCTGAGCGTCTCGATGACGGGACGCAGGCTCTCGCCGATCTCGGACAGCGTATATTCGACCCGCGGCGGCACCTCGGCGTAGACTTTTCGGATCACCAGCCCGTCCTCCTCGAGCGCGCGGAGCTGCTTGGTCAGCATGCGCTGGGTAATCCCAGGCATCCGCCGCCGCAACTCCCCAAAGCGCTGGGTGCCGGCCAGGAGATGAAACAGGATCACGCCCTTCCACTTGCCGTCGATCAGGTCGAGCGTGGCTTCCACCGCACAGCCCGGCCGTCGGGCAAAATCTCGCCGCTTCATGAGGTTTTCCCGGGATTTTTTCCAATAGTATCCAAACAGGGACTAGTTCCCCGAATTTACAGTACTTGCCAATTGGATGCCAGCACGACAGGTAGGAAACCAACACTTCCAACAAGGAGACACGGACATGAAAGCCGTCGGATACCGCAAATCGCTCCCCATCGAGGATGCCAATGCGCTGATCGATTTCGAGGCCGCCAAGCCGGAACCGGCTGGCCGCGACATCCGCGTCGCCATAAGAGCGATCTCCGCCAACCCGGTCGATTACAAGGTGCGCAAGCGCGCCGCCCCGCCGGAGGGCGAGACCAAAATTTTGGGCTATGACGCAGCCGGCATCGTCGATGCCGTCGGTCCCGACGTCACCCTGTTCAAGCCGGGCGACGAAGTGTTTTACGCCGGCTCAATCCTGCGTCAGGGCACCAATGCGGAATATCATCTGGTCGACGAGCGCATCGTCGGCCGCAAGCCGAAATCGCTGTCGTTCGCACAGGCCGCGGCGCTGCCGCTGACCTCGATCACCGCCTGGGAATTGCTGTTCGACCGGCTCGGCGCCGTGCCGGGCAAGAGCCTCGATCCGCGCACGCTGCTGATCATCGGCGGCGCCGGGGGCGTCGGCTCGATCCTGATCCAGCTTGCGCGCCGCCTCACCGGCCTCACCGTCGTCGCCACCGCCACACGGCCCGAATCGCAAAAATGGTGCCTCGATCTCGGCGCCCATGCCGTGATCGATCATGGCAAGCCGATGAAGGAGCAGATCGAGAAGCTGAAGCTGCCGCCGGTCGCGCTCGTCGCGAGCCTCACCTTCACCGATCAGCACTATAAGAGCATCGCCGAGTTCATGGCGCCGCAGGGCAAGTTCGGCCTGATCGACGATCCCCCGGAATTCACCATGTCCGCCTTCAAGGGCAAGGCGATCTCGGTGCACTGGGAATCGATGTTCACGCGCTCCTCGTTCCAGACGCCTGATATGATCGCCCAGCATCATCTGCTCAACGATGTGGCAGATCTGCTCGACAAAGGCGTGCTGCGCACCACGCTCGATCAGACTTTCGGTACCATCAACGCAGCTAACCTGAAACGGGCACATGCGCTTTTGGAAAGCGGCAAGTCGCGCGGCAAGATCGTGCTGGAGGGATGGTAGCGACCAAACAACAGGGTTGATCGAGAAATCGATTTAGGGAACGCTGTTGCCATCGATCCGGGATGGCCTGTCGGCAAAAACCCCGGCGCGAATTGCCGGGGGTTAAGCAAGACAGGAGGCCTGTTTCGACATGGTGCGTAAGTTTCTGGCGGCCGCGATTGCGTCGGCCTGTGTGGCGGTGTGTCCGTCGATCGCAATGGCGCAAGCCAACTATCCCGAAAAGCCGCTGCAGCTGATCGTGCCCTTCCCGGCGGGCGGGGCCTCCGATGTCGTCGGGCGGATCATTGCCGGCGAGCTCGAGACGCGCCTCGGCAAGCCCGTGATCGTGATCAATCGCCCCGGCGGCGGCACCACGATCGCCGCCAAGGAGGTCGCCATCGCGGCTCCCGATGGATACACCCTGTTCTCCAGCTCGAATTCGACCTTCACCTTGCAGAATGCGGTGAAGGAGAACGTGCCGTATGACAGCGCGAAGGATTTCGAGCCGATCGCCCAGACCGGCACCATCACGATGGTGCTGGTCACCCATCGCGACAATCCGATCAAGGACGTTGCGGCGCTGGTCGCGGCCGCCAAGGCCAATCCCGACAAGCTGTCGCTGGCGTCGTTTGGCGTGGCGACCATTTCGCATTTTGCCGGCGAGCTGTTCAAGTCGAGTGCCGGCATCAAGATGGTGCACCTGCCCTATCGCGGCAGCGCGCCAGCGATGAACGATTTGATCGGCAAGCACATCGAGTACCACGTCGATACCGTGATCGCGATCAGGCCGCAGATCGAAGCCGGCACGGTTCGCCCGCTGGCGGTGTTCTCCGCCAAGCGCTCGCAGTTCCTCCCTGATGTTCCGACGCTCGCTGAGCTCGGTTATTCCAATATCGACCTTGTCTCATGGGGCACTGTCGTGGTGCCCAAGGGGACGCCGCCGGCCATTCGCGACCGGCTGGCCTCGACGCTGGAAGAGGCGATCGCGAGCCCTTCGGTGATCGAGCGCTTCCAGAAGGTCGGCTATGAGCCCGGCTTCAAGCGCTATTCGGACTGGCCGGGATTTATCGCCAAGGAAACCGCCGAGATGAAGGAGCTGGCCCGCCAGGGCGGCATCAAGGAAGAGTAGTTCTGAGATGACGGAGCCGTGCGATCTGCCCGCCGTCACGGCGCGGGCGCTGATCGGCGAGCGCAAGCTTTCGCCGGTCGAACTCATGGACAGTTGCATCGGTCGGATCGAGAAGGTCGATCCTGCCGTCAATGCGATCATCGCGCGCGCGTTCGATACGGCGCGCGTGGCGGCGCGGGAAAGCGAGGCCGCGGTGATGCGCGGCGACGAGCTCGGGCCCCTGCACGGGCTAGCGCTCGGCGTGAAGGACCTGATCGACGCCAAGGGGCTGCCGACCAGTTTCGGCAGCGTGCTGTTCGCCGACAATATCGCGGCGGCCGACGAGGCGATCGTCGCGATGCTCAAACGGGCCGGCGCCATCGTCGTCGGCAAGACCAACGTCCCCGAATGGGGCGCGGGCGGCAACACCCGCAACGCGCTTCATGGCGCGACCGGCAATCCGTTCGATCCCGAACGCTCCGCCGCCGGCTCGTCCGGCGGATCGGCGGTGGCGCTCGCCGCGGGCATGGTGCCGCTGGCGACCGGCTCGGACACCGGCGGTTCGGTCAGAAATCCCGCCGCGTTCTGCGGCGTCGTTGGCTTCCGCCCCTCGCCCGGGCTGATCGCCAGCAACAGCCGCAACATGGCCTGGCTGCAGATCTCGCAGCTCGGCCCGATGGCGAGAAACGTGTCGGACGCCTGCCTGATGCTGTCCTGCATGCTGGACCGTGACGCACGCGATCCGCTGTCGGCGATCCTGCATGCCGGCGGCACGCCGGTGACCACGGCCTATCGCAATCCGCCTCCGGTCGATCTCGCCACCTTGCGGATCGCGGCGACGACCGATTTCGGCTTTGCGCCGACCGAGCGCGCCATCGCCGAGACGTTCAGGAAGAAGATCGCTACCTTCGGATCGACGTTCCGCAGCCTCGAATGGACGCATCCGGACTGCAGCCATGCCGACGAAGTGTTCCGGGTCTTGCGCGCCGTCGCGTTCCTTGGTCGCCACCGCGACCTCGTCGAGAAACACCCCGACAAGGTCGGTCCCAATATTCGCGACAACGTCGCCGAGGGCCTGGGATATTCCGCCCTTGATGTCGCGCGCGCGCTCTCGCTGCAAACGACGCTCTATCGAAACTGGCAGCAGTTCTTCGGCCAGCACGATTTCGTCATCGCCCCGGCGGTCACGATCTCCCCGCGGCCGTGGTCGGAGCTCTACCCGGCCATGATCGACGGCGTAGCGACGAAAACCTATTTCCACTGGCTGGCGATGGCCTATGCAGTGACCAATGCCGGGCATCCGGCGGTGGCGATACCGGCTGGCCGCGACGGCGCCGGACTGCCGTTCGGCATCCAGATCGTCGGCCCGCGCGGCGGCGATGCCGCGACGCTCGCGGTCGCCCGCGAGATCGAGGCGCTGCTCGGCGCTAATCCGGAGACGGCCCGCCCCATCCCCGATATCGCGTGGCTCGGCCGCCAGCCGCCGATGGCCTCTCGGCCGGGTTTTCGCGCTTTTGATTAAGACGGCGAGGATTCGGCCTCTATGGATTGAACGCAACCTTTCCTAGTAAATCCAAAAACACGGTGACCGGCATTAGCAGTGCCCGGCGATTTCGCCGCAGCCAGATCGGGCCGGCTCACGCAGCCTTGAGTTCCAAACGGCTCGGATCTTGACGATTCTTGTCGGCAGATGGCCCGCGTCGCCCTGAACGCATGTTCATCAAAGTTAAATTTGGCAGTAGCGCATTGGCGACGAGCGCCCTGAGAAACGAACTTCACCCGAAAGTGTTTAGCGACTGTCAGACTACGGAAAGGAGTTGGTCATGAGGAAGGCACCTTTGGCTTTGGCCGCAGCAGCGGTCCTGGGCTTGACGGCGGTAACGGCACCTTCGCCAGCGGAAGCCCACTGGCGCGGAGGGGGCTGGGGCTGGGGCGGCGCTTTGGCTGGCGGACTGATCGCGGGCGCCGTGATCGGCGGGTTGGCTTCGAACGCCTACGCCTATGGTCCCGGCTACGGCTACTATGACGGCTACTACCCCGGCTATTACGGCGGCTATGCGCCGGCCTATTACGGTGGTTATTACAGCGAACCCTACTATCCCGTCGTTCGCTACCGCCGCGTGATTCGGCCCGCTTACGCTTACTATGGCGGCCCGCGGTTCTACGGTCCGCGTTTCTACCATCGACGTCACTGGCATCACTGGTGACGCACCAAATGAAAAGGGCCGCCGAAAATGGCGGCCCTTTTTGCATGGAGCGACGAGACTGCCTCAATCGATCTCATGCACCACGGTACGCGTGGCCGGATCGACCAGCATCACGCGGTTGTTCGAATAGACGTAGCGATACTTCGTCACCGACGGACCCCAGTCCGAAGGCACCGGCGCTAGCTCGACATCTGTCGGCACCTGGGCGCCAACCACAATCCGCTCGCGCGTTTCGACCGGACGGATCTTGTGCTCCGTCACGTAGCTCTTGATCCTCGTGCGGTATTCCGGCTCGATCCGAACTGCCGCGCCGGCGGTACCGGTCGTGGTCTCGGTGGTGATGGTCGTCTGCGCATTGGCCATCGTCGCAACCAGCGACGCTGCCGCCGCAAGTATGAACAGCTTCTTCATCTAGTTCCTCCTCAAACCGCATCAGCGCGGCTTTCGAGGAAACAGATTTTCCAGCGTGTTGTTCCGGCAAGAATTCGGCGCCGCAACGCGTTGAATATGCAACGATATGGCACTGGCCGTACGGCATCGGAGCCGCCAGCCGCAATTCACCTCACGCCGGCGACAGGCCCTCGACAAAGATCAGTCGCCGATCGAACGCATCCTGCCGCAGCTTCAATGCTTCGGCATATTCCGGCGAGGCGTACCATTCGCGCAATCGATTCATCGTCGCAAATTCGACGACAATAATAGTCTTCGGCGGCGGGACGCCTTCGACCACATTTGCCGCGCCGCCACGGATCAGATAGCGCCCGCCATAGGCCGCGATCGCTTTCGCCGCGATGGTTCGATAGGCCTCGAATGCTGCCGCGTCGCGCACCTCGCCGACTTCAGAAATGACATAGGCTGACATCTTCACTCGCCGGATGGTTTTGCAGATCACCGGATTTCCAGGATCTCCGCCTCGCCTCCGGCGATGGCGACGACATCGCCGATCGCCTTGCCGAACAGCGCGCGCGCCAGCGGCGCGGCGTGCGAGATCGTGCCGTGCGCGGGATCCGCTTCGTCTTCCCCGACAATACGGAAGGTCTGCCGGCGGTCATCCTCGCGCACGATGGTGACGGTGTGGCCGAGCCGCACGACCGAATTGTCCGCGGGTTCAGGGGCGACCTTCGCGGTGGCGCGGCGCGCACTCCAGTAGCGGAGATCGCGGCGCGCGCTGGCCAAGGCCGCGCTATCACCGGCGGATTGCGCCGCAGCCTGGTTCGCCTCGGCAGCGGCCAACGCCTGCTCGATCCGGTCCAGACCTTCAGCCGTGACGTCATTCGGAAGATCGGAGATCGGCCGGTCAGGCAGATCCTCGACGTCCGCAGTTTCCTTGACGAAAGCTCTACTCATGGGACGTCAACGCTTGGTGGCCCGGCGCGGTTCCTATGTCATCACGCAGTGATGACGGCGCGGGGTGCGCCAGCCAACAAAAAAGCGGCGCCGAAGCGCCGCTTTTGACTGAACCGGTCCGAAAGGCTTACGCCGCTTCGTCGGCCGCCTTTTCCTGCACCGGGCCGGAATCCTGGCCCTTGGCGTCGACGTCGCGGTCGACGAACTCGATCACAGCCATCGGGGCATTGTCGCCGTAGCGGAAGCCGGCCTTGATGATGCGGGTGTAGCCGCCCTGGCGGTCCTTGTAGCGGGGCGCCAGCGTGTCGAACAGCTTCTTGACCTGGTCCTTGTCACGCATCTCGGAGATCGCCTGGCGGCGCATGGAGAGACCACCCTTCTTGCCGAGGGTGACGAGCTTCTCCACGATCGGGCGGAGCTCCTTGGCCTTGGGCAGCGTGGTGACGATCTGCTCGTGCTTGATCAGCGCGGCGCACATATTGGCGAACATCGCGCGGCGATGCTCGGCGGTGCGGTTGAGCTTGCGGTGAACCTTGCCGTGACGCATTGGACTATTCCTTCTTCAATTCTGTCGCGGTGGTTCAGCGACAAGTTTCTCAGGTGGGCTTCCTGCGTTCGCCCCAGTCATTCCGGACGTCGCGAAGCGGCGATCCGGAATCTCGAGATTCCGGGTTCGCGCTTTCGCGCGCCCCGGAATGACGAAAACTCAGTAGTGATCCTCGAAGCGCTTGGCCAGCTCGTCGATGTTCTCCGGCGGCCAGCCCGGCACTTCCATGCCAAGATGCAGACCCATCTGGGCCAGCACTTCCTTGATCTCGTTCAGCGACTTGCGGCCGAAGTTCGGGGTGCGGAGCATTTCCGCTTCGCTCTTCTGCACGAGGTCGCCGATATAGACGATGTTGTCGTTCTTCAGGCAGTTGGCCGAACGCACCGACAGCTCGAGCTCGTCCACCTTCTTGAGGAAGGCCGGATTGAAGGCGAGATCCGGGATGATCTCCTGCGCGACTTCCTTGCGCGGCTCTTCGAAGTTCACGAACACGTTGAGCTGATCCTGCAGGATGCGAGCGGCATAGGCCACCGCGTCCTCCGGCGTGATCGCGCCGTTGGTCTCGATCGTCATGGTCAGCTTGTCGTAGTCGAGGATCTGGCCCTCGCGGGTGTTCTCGACCTTGTAGGAGACCTTGCGCACGGGCGAGAACAGGCTGTCGACCGGGATCAGGCCGATCGGCGCGTCCTCGGGACGGTTGCGCTCGGCGGCGACATAGCCCTTGCCGGCGGCGACCGTGAACTCCATGCGGATTTCCGCGCCCTCGTCCAGCGTGCAGAGCTGCAGGTCGGGGTTGAGCACGACGATGTCGCCGACGGTCTGGATGTCGCCGGCGGTGACGACACCCGGGCCCGACTTCTTCACGACCATGCGCTTGGGGCCTTCGCCCTGCATCTTGATCGAGATGTCCTTGATATTGAGCACGATGTCGGTGACATCCTCGCGAACGCCCGCGATCGAGGAGAACTCGTGCAGCACGCCGTCGATGTGCACCGACTGCACGGCGGCGCCCTGCAGCGACGACAGCAGGATGCGGCGCAGCGCGTTACCGAGCGTCTGGCCGAAACCGCGCTCGAGCGGCTCGGCGACGACGGTGGCAAACCGGCTCGCGTCGGAGCCCGCCGTCACCTGCAGCTTGTTCGGTCGAATCAGTTCTTGCCAATTTTTCTGGATCGTCACTTTGTCACCCATGGGCCAGTCGATGGTAATCCGATCACTGGCGTTGGAGATCGCGGATCAGTCCGCGGAAAATTCCAAAAACAATTGCGGGCGGCAGAACCGCCCGCAATCGAACATCAAACCCGCCGGCGCTTGCGCGGACGGCAACCATTGTGCGGGATCGTGGTGACGTCGCGGATCGACGTCACGGTGAAGCCCGCAGCCTGCAGCGCGCGAAGCGCCGATTCGCGGCCCGAACCGGGGCCGGCAACTTCCACTTCCAGCGTGCGCATGCCGTGTTCCTGCGCCTTCTTGGAAACGTCTTCCGCCGCGACCTGTGCGGCATAGGGGGTCGACTTGCGCGAGCCCTTGAAGCCCATCGTGCCGGCCGACGACCAGGCGATGGTGTTGCCCTGCGCGTCGGTGATGGTGATGGTCGTGTTGTTGAACGACGAATTCACGTGCGCGATGCCGGAGGCGATGTTCTTGCGTTCGCGGCGGCGTACGCGGGTGGCTTCCTTGCCCATTATCCTAAAACCTTCCTGTGATCTCAAACGCCGCCGTACTGCCAGCGGCTACACCGAAAAAAAGCGAGTGGCGAATGGCCAGTAGCGAACAGAACTATTCGCCACTCCCTATTTCGCTATTCGCGAAACTTACTTCTTCTTGCCGGCGATCGCCTTGGCCGGGCCCTTGCGCGTGCGCGCATTGGTGTGGGTGCGCTGGCCGCGCACCGGCAGGCCGCGGCGATGACGCAAGCCGCGATAGCAGCCGAGGTCCATCAGGCGCTTGATGTTGATGCCGGTCTCACGGCGAAGGTCGCCTTCGACGAGATAATCGCGGTCGATCACTTCGCGGATTTGCAGGACTTCCTGGTCGCTCAGCTGGCTGACACGACGATCCAGCGGGATCTTCACCTTATCCATGATGTCGGCGGCGTTCTTCTGGCCGATGCCATGGATGTACTGGAGCGCGATCAGGACGCGCTTGTTGGTCGGGATATTGACGCCGGCAATACGGGCCACGGAATTCTCTCCTGTCGCCGGCCACCGGGCCGGACATTTCGGTTAAGACGCTCGCGCGCCTTGTCTTGCTTCGCTCGGGCAGGTGTCCACAAACGCGAACACGACGCCCTAACCCCTTGGTTTCCCGGGGCCCGGCATCGTCTGAAAACTATCCGATCTGGATGCGGGGCTTATTAAGGGATTCAAACGGGTTTCGTCAACCGATTCTAGCGTTTAGCTCGCTTTTTCGTGACTTTCTTGGCCGCCTTCGGGACAGCCCTTTTGGCCGCCTTCCTGGCCTTGCCAGCTCCCCGCCCCTTGACCGCCGCAGCAGCCTTCCGGCCGGCTTTCTTGCCCCCCTTCGAGGCCGTTTTGGCGACCTTACGGGCCTTTTTGGCTGGTTTGGCCGCCAATCTAGCGGCTGGCTTGGCGCTCTTCCTGGCGGCTCCCTTGGCCTTCCGGGCCGGCGCCGCCTTGGGTTCCAGCGCACCGACGGCGGACAGGATCCGGTTAACCTCGCGGGTCACCTGCTCGATGGACATCATGCCGTCGACGGTGGCGAGCTTGCGCCGCTCCGAATAGTAGTGGATCAGCGGCTCGGTCTGCGACCGGTAGGCGGCCAATCGCTTGGTCAGCACTTCCGGCGTGTCGTCAACACGGACCTCCTCGCCGCGCGCGCGCATCTCGGCGACGCGGGTTTCGACGCGCTGCAGCAGCGCGCTCTCGTTGACGCGCAGCTCGACCACCGCGTCGAGGCGCAGATGCTTCTTCTTCAGGAGTTCATCGAGTGCCTCGGCCTGCGGCACCGTCCGCGGGAAGCCGTCAAGAACAAAACCTTTGGCGGCATCGGGCTGGTCGATGCGGTCGGAAATGATTCCGACCACGATCTCATCAGGCACCAGCTGGCCATTGGCCATAAGGTCCTTGGCCTTCAGCCCGACCGGCGTCTCGGCGGCTACCGCCGCGCGCAGCATCTCGCCGGTCGAGAGCTGCACGATCCCGTAGCGATGCACCAGCCGCTGCGCCTGGGTACCCTTCCCCGACCCCGGCGGCCCCAAAAGGATCAATCTCATGACTATTCGCCCCCCGGCTTGGTGAGCGAAACCCCGCACACCTTTATTGAAATTTCAGACCATGCGTGGCCGCTGATCAGCGGCGACGGCCCCGCAGCTTGGACTTCCTGATCAGCCCTTCATACTGATGGGCGAGCAGATAACCCTGCACCTGCGCCACCGTATCCATGGTCACGCTGACGACGATCAGAAGCGAGGTGCCGCCGAAATAGAACGGCACCGACGCATAGGAAATCAGGATCTCGGGAATCAGACAGACGATCGCAAGATAGATCGCACCGAGCACGGTGACGCGGGACAGCACGTAGTCGATATATTCGGCGGTGCGCTCGCCCGGGCGGATGCCGGGAATGAAGCCACCATGCTTCTTCAGATTGTCGGCGGTCTCGGTCGGGTTGAATACGATCGCCGTATAGAAGAAGGCGAAGAACACGATCAGCGCCAGATAAAGGAACAGGAACAGCGGGCGACCGTGGCTGAGCTGCGTGTTGAGCCACTGGAACCATTCCGGTCCCTTGCCGGCGTTGAAGTTCGCGACCGTCGCCGGCAGCAGCAGCAGCGACGAGGCGAAGATCGGCGGAATCACGCCCGAGGTGTTGAGCTTGAGCGGCAGATGCGAGGACTGGCCCTCGAACATCTTGTTGCCGACCTGGCGCTTCGGATACTGGATCAAGAGCCGGCGCTGCGCGCGCTCCATGAACACGATGAAGGCGATCACGGCGACCGCCATCACGATGACGATCAGGATCAGGCCGGTCGACAGCGCGCCCTGGCGGCCCAGTTCCAGCATGTTGGCGAGCGCCGAGGGCAATTCGGCCACGATGCCGGCCAAGATGATCAGCGAGATGCCGTTGCCGATGCCGCGCGAGGTGATCTGCTCGCCGAGCCACATCAGGAACATGGTGCCGCCGGTCAGCGTGATCGTGGTGGAGAGCAGGAAGAAGATGCCGGGGTCGCTGACCACGTTGCCGGCGCCCTGCAGGCCGACGGCGATGCCGTAGGACTGAAACGCGGCGAGGATCACCGTCAAATAGCGCGTGTACTGGTTCAGCGTCTTGCGGCCGGCCTCGCCTTCCTTCTTCAGCGCTTCGAGTTGCGGCGAAACCGTGGTGAGGAGCTGGATGATGATCGATGCCGAGATGTACGGCATGATGTTCAGCGCAAAGATCGCCATGCGGTGGATGCCACCGCCGGCGAACATGTTGAACATGCCGAGAATACCGCCGGCCTGCGACTTGAACACCTGTTCCCAGATCGCGGGATCGATGCCGGGCAGCGGGATATAGGTGCCCAGCCGATAAACAAGCAGCGCACCCAGCGTAAACCAGATGCGCTTCTTCAGTTCGTCGGCCTTCGCCAGAGCGCCGAAATTGAGGTTGGCGGCAAGTTGTTCTGCTGCTGAGACCATGTTCAGGCTTTCTCCCGTCGCCTCCGAGGCCGAGGCCCGCTCCGGGGCCATCGGCAGACGCCGGACATTATTTGGTGCTCGGCTTCGATAAGTCCATCATTCCGCGGTGCGGATCGTCTGCCCATTTGCGGGCAATGACGCAGATGTTACGCCGCCTCGCCTTCTTCCTTGGCCGGGGCCAGGATCTTCACCGTGCCGCCGGCCTTCTCGACCGCCGCAACCGCGGACTTCGAGGCGCCGTACACCTCGATCGCGAGCTTGGCCTTGAGTTCGCCGCGGCCGAGCAGCCGCACGCCGTCCTTGGCGCGGCGGATCACGCCGGCCTTGACCAGCGATTCGGCGGTCACGGTTTCCTTGGTGTCGATCAGCTTGGCGTCGATCGCGTCCTGCAGGCGATCGAGATTGATCTCGGCGAATTCGAGCCGGAAGATGTTGTTAAAGCCGCGCTTCGGCAGGCGGCGATGCATCGGCATCTGGCCGCCCTCAAAACCCTTGATGCGCACGCCCGAACGCGCGGTCTGGCCCTTGCCGCCGCGGCCGGACTGCTTGCCCTTGCCGGAACCGATGCCGCGGCCGACGCGCATGCGCTTCTTGCGCGAGCCCGGATTGTCGGCGATATCGCTGAGCTTCATCGTTAGCGTCCTTATCCTTTGAGCATGATCTTGACCGGAACCCGGTCCCCGCTGTTCGGGATCATGCCCTCTCTGTCTGACTTACTTCTCGCCGACCACGCGGACGAGATGCTGGACCTTGGTGATCATGCCGCGAACTTCCGGCGTATCCGGAAGCTCGGCAACACGGCCGATCTTGTTGAGCTTGAGGCCGATCAGCGTGGAACGCTGCGAGTGGTGGCGGCGGATCGCGCTG
Source organism: Bradyrhizobium sp. CB3481 (assembly GCF_029714305.1). Lineage (NCBI taxonomy): Bacteria > Pseudomonadati > Pseudomonadota > Alphaproteobacteria > Hyphomicrobiales > Nitrobacteraceae > Bradyrhizobium > Bradyrhizobium sp. CB3481. Next base: position 3,400,384 of record NZ_CP121647.1, on the reverse strand, counting down.
CCGGTCTGCTCGACCTTGATCGTCTTTGCGGCCTTGGCCATCGTCTTAACTCCAAAAAGCGCTTTGGAAGCGCCGGTTATTCAGCCACCGCTTCAGCGTCGCCGCCGACGCGGCGCGACTGCAGCGTGGACACCTTGATATTGCGGCGCGCCGCCACCGAACGCGGCGAATCCTGATGCTTCAGCGCGTCGAAGGTCGCGCGAACCATGTTGTAGGGATTCGACGAGCCGATCGACTTCGCCACCACATCCTGGATGCCGAGCGTTTCGAACACCGCGCGCATCGGGCCGCCAGCGATGATGCCGGTACCGGCCGGAGCGGCGCGCAGATAGACGCGGCCGGCGCCGTGGCGGCCGGCGATGTCGTGATGCAGCGTACGGCCTTCGCGCAACGCCACTCGCGTCAGGTTGCGCTTCGCCGATTCGGTCGCCTTGCGGATCGCCTCGGGCACTTCGCGCGCCTTGCCGTGGCCGAAACCGACCCGGCCCTTCTGGTCGCCGATCACGACCAGCGCCGCAAAGCCGAAGCGCTTGCCGCCCTTGACGACCTTCGCCACGCGATTGATGTGGACGAGCTTGTCGACGAACTCGCTGTCGCGCTCCTCGCGATCCCTGCTCCGTTCGCGTCCGCCGCGTTCGCGTTCACCTGCCATGGTGTTTTCCAATCTTTAGGGGAAGAAAGCCCCTGTCCTCGTAAATGTCCAAAACCGTTAGAAGCTCAATCCGCTCTCGCGGGCCGCATCGGCAAGCGCCTTGACGCGCCCGTGATAGAGATACTGACCGCGATCGAAAATCACTTCCTTGACGCCGTTCTTCACGGCGCGTTCCGCCAGCAGCTTGCCGACGGCCTTGGCCGCATCGATGTTGGCGCCCGTGTTGCCGCTCTCGCGCATGGTCTTTTCCAGCGACGAGGCGGAAGCCAGCGTTTCGCCCTTCAGGTCGTCGATGACCTGGGCGTAGATGTGCTTCGACGAACGGAACACCGACAGACGCGGGCGTCCATTGGCGGACCGGCGCAGCGCGTTGCGCACGCGCTGCTTGCGCCGGGCATTCGTGACCTTCAGTGACATGACCGGCTCCGTTACTTCTTCTTGCCTTCCTTGCGGAAGATGAATTCGTTGGCGTACTTCACGCCCTTGCCCTTGTAGGGCTCCGGCGGACGGTAGGCGCGGATCTCGGCGGCAACCTGCCCGACGCGCTGGGAATCGGTGCCCGTGATCGTGATCTCCGTCGGCTTCGGCACCGCGATGGTGATGCCTTCCGGGATCGCGTAGACGACGTCGTGGCTGTAGCCGAGCGCAAGCTGCAGATTCTTGCCCTGCATCGCAGCGCGGTAGCCGACGCCGGTGATCTCGAGCTTCTTCTCAAAACCCTTGGTGACGCCCTCGACGAGGTTCGCGACCTGGGCGCGCGCGGTGCCGTACATGGCCTGGGCGCGGTTGGTCTTGAACTTCGGCGCGACCTTGACCGCACCGCTCTCGAACTTCACCTCGACGTCGTCATGCACGACGAACTGAAGCTGGCCCTTCGGGCCCTTCACCTTGACGGTCTGCCCTTCGACGGTCGCCGTCACACCGGACGGGATCGCCACAGGCCGCTTGCCAACACGTGACATGGCTAAAAATCCTTCCTCAGAACACCGTGAAGAGAACTTCGCCGCCCACATTCGCGTCGCGCGCGTCGTGGTCAGCCATGATTCCCTTCGGCGTCGACAACACCGAAATGCCGAGACCGTTGTTCACCCGCGGCAGGTTCTTCACCGAGGCGTAAACCCGGCGGCCCGGCTTGGACACCCGCTCGATCTCGCGGATGACCGGCTCGCCGTCGAAATACTTCAGCTCGATCTCGAGCTCGCTGCGGCCCGAAGCGTGCTCGACGCTGGCATAGCCGCGAATATAGCCTTCGCTCTTCAGCACCTCGAGCACGCTGGCGCGCATCTTCGAGCCCGGGCTGGAGACCTTGGACTTCGAGCGCATCTGCGCGTTGCGGATGCGGGTGATCAGATCGGAGATTGGATCGTGCGTTGACATCTTGCCGACCCTCCTTACCAGCTCGACTTCACGAGCCCGGGAACCAGGCCCTTGGAGCCGAGTTCACGCAGCGCGATGCGCGAGAGCTTGTTCTTGCGGTAGTTCGAGCGCGGACGGCCGGTCAGCTCGCAGCGGTTGCGGATCCGGGTCGTCGACGAGTTGCGCGGCAGCTGGGCGAGCTTCAGCGTCGCCGCGAACCGCTCTTCCATCGGCTTGGTCTTGTCGGCGATGATCGCCTTCAGCTTCGCGCGCGCAGGCGCGGCGTTCTTGGCCATCCGCTTGCGCCGGTTGTTCTTCTCGATCGAACTCTTCTTTGCCATGCTTGGCTCCTGGGTTTCCGCGTTTGAGAGGCTTTACGGGCGTCTCACTGCCGGAACGGGAAATTGAAAGCGGTCAACAAGGCGCGCGCCTCGTCGTCGGTCTTGGCCGTGGTACAGACCGTGATGTCCATGCCGCGGGCTTCCGAAACCTTGTCGAAATCGATTTCGGGGAAAATGATGTGCTCCTTGATGCCGAGCGAATAGTTGCCGCGGCCGTCGAAGCTCTTCGGGTTGAGGCCACGGAAGTCCCGCACGCGCGGCAGCGCCACCGTCACCAGGCGGTCGATGAACTCGTACATCCGCGCCTTGCGCAGCGTGACCTTGCAGCCGATCGGCTGGTTCTCGCGCAGCTTAAAGGTCGAGATCGCGATCCGCGAATAAGTCACGACGGCCTTCTGGCCGGCGATCATCGACAGCTCGCCGGCGGCGACCTCGGCCTTCTTGCGGTCATTGACCGCGTCGCCGACGCCCATGTTGAGCACGACCTTGTCCAGCCGCGGCACCTGCATGACGTTGGCGTAGCCGAACTTCTCAGTCAGCTGGCCACGAATCGTCCGGTCATACTCCGCGCGCAGGCGCGGCACGTAAGCGGTATCAGCCATCGATCTCTGCTCCCGAGCTCTTGGCAATGCGTACCTTCTTGCCATCAGCCTGAATCTTGAAGCCCACGCGGGTCGGCTTTCCGTCCTTGCCGACATAGGCGATGTTGGACAGGTGGATCGGCGACTCCTTGGAGATGATGCCGCCTTCCTGGTTCTGGGTCTGCTTCTGGTGACGCTTCACCATGTTGATGCCACGCACCAGCGCCGTGTTGTCGGCGGGGCGGACCTCATAGACTTCGCCGGTCCGGCCCTTGTCGCGGCCGGTCAGCACCATGACCTTGTCACCCTTGCGGATCTTGGCAGCCATCACAGCACCTCCGGCGCAAGCGAGATGATCTTCATGTGGTTCTTGGCGCGCAGCTCGCGCGGCACCGGCCCGAAGATGCGGGTGCCGACCGGCTCCGACTGGTTGTTGATCAGGACGGCGGCGTTGCGGTCGAAGCGGATGACCGAGCCGTCGGCGCGGCGGATGTCCTTCCGGACCCGCACCACGACGGCCTTCATCACGTCGCCCTTCTTCACCTTACCGCGCGGGATCGCTTCCTTGATCGAAACGACGATAACGTCGCCCACGGTGGCATAGCGGCGCTTGGAGCCCCCCAGCACCTTGATGCACATGACACGGCGTGCGCCTGAATTGTCGGCCACGTCGAGGTTGGTCTGCATCTGAATCATTGATGCACCTCGTCCTCTTTCTGCGCTCTATCGCGCTCAAAATTTTTCCTGAATGATCTCGGCCAAGCCGAAATTATCAGGCGGTTTTCTTCTGCTCGCCCCGGACCACGGTCCAGCGCTTCAACTTCGAGATCGGCTTGCTTTCCTCGATCCACACCATGTCGCCCGGCTTGAACTCGTTGTTCTCGTCGTGCGCGTGGTAGTTCTTGGAGCGGCGGATCGTCTTCTTGTAGATCGGATGGGTGAAGCGGCGATCGACGCGCACCACCACCGTCTTGGCTTGCTTGTCGCTCACGACAACGCCCTGAAGGGTACGTTTCGGCATTGGCGGCCTCTTACTTCTTCTTCGCGCGAAGCTGCGCGGCGATGGTCTTGATACGGGCGATATCGCGGCGCGCTTCGCGCAAGCGCGAGGTGTTCTCCAGCTGCCCGGTGGCGCGCTGGAAACGCAGATTGAAGCGCTCCTTCTTCAGATTGAGGACCGCGTCCTCCCTCTGGTCGTCGCTCATCGCGCGGATGTCTTCCACTTTCATCGGGGCCATGACGTTACTCCGCAATGCGCGCGACGAAGCGCGTCTTGATCGGCAGCTTGGCGGCGGCGAGCGTCAGCGCTTCCTTCGCGGTCTGCACGTTGACGCCGTCGATCTCGAAGATCACGCGGCCCGGCTTGACCCGCGCCACCCACAATTCCGGCGTGCCCTTGCCCGAGCCCATGCGGACTTCGGCGGGCTTCTTCGACACCGGCACGTCGGGAAATACGCGGATCCAGACACGGCCGGCGCGCTTCATGTGACGGGTCAGCGCGCGGCGCGCGGCTTCGATCTGACGGGCGGTGACGCGCTCGGGCGCCATCGCCTTCAGGCCGAACTGACCGAACGACAACGTCGCACCCGAAGACGCAACGCCGTGGATACGGCCCTTATGCGCCTTCCGGAACTTCGTTTTCTTTGGTTGCATCATGGCTTTAAGCCCTCAAACCTTCTCTATTTCTCACGCTGCGGCAGCGTCACGGCGCGGACGCGAGCCACCGCCCTCGCCCTCGGCCATCTTCTTGTCCTGGGCCATCGGATCGTGCTCGAGGATCTCGCCCTTGAAGATCCAGACCTTGACGCCGCAGGTGCCGAAGGTCGTGAACGCGGTCGCCACACCGTAATCGACGTCGGCGCGCAGCGTGTGCAGCGGCACGCGGCCCTCGCGGTACCACTCCATGCGCGCGATTTCAGCGCCGCCGAGACGGCCCGAGCAGTTGATGCGGATGCCCTCGGCGCCGAGGCGCATCGCCGACTGCACCGCCCGCTTCATGGCGCGGCGGAACGCGACGCGGCGCTCGAGCTGCTGGGCGATCGATTCGGCGACCAGCGTGGCGTCGAGCTCCGGCTTGCGGATTTCGACGATGTTGATGACGACGTCGGAAGCCGTGATGTCGGCAACGCGCTTGCGCAGCTTGTCGATGTCTGCGCCCTTCTTGCCGATCACGACGCCGGGACGCGCCGAGTGGATCGTCACGCGGCACTTCTTGTGCGGGCGCTCGATCACGATGCGGGCGACGGCCGCCTGCTTGAGCTCCTTGTGCAGGATCTCGCGGATCTTGACGTCCTCATGCAGCAGCTTGCCGTACTCGCTCTTGCCGGCGAACCAGCGCGAATCCCAGGTGCGGTTGATGCCGAGACGCAGCCCGATTGGATTGATCTTTTGACCCATCGTTTTCTCCTGCGCGCTTTAAGCGCTTGCCTCGGCCTCGACCTGACGAACCACGATGGTCAGGTGCGAGAACGGTTTATAGATACGGCCCGAGCGGCCACGGCCGCGCGGCGAAAAGCGCTTCATGACGATGCCGTTGCCGACATGGGCCTCGGCGACGACGAGATCGTCGACCTCGAGGTCATGGTTGTTCTCGGCGTTCGCGATCGCCGATTCCAGGCACTTCTTGACGTCGACCGCGATCCGCTTGCGCGAGAACTGCAGGTCGGCCAGCGCCGCCGACGCCTTCCGGCCGCGGATCAGCTGCGCGACAAGATTGAGCTTCTGCGGGCTGACGCGCAGCATCCGGGCAACCGCCTTGGCCTCGTTGTCCGCGAGGCTACGTTCGCGCTTTGGTTTGCTCATCGTCTATTCCTCAAGCCTTCTTGGCTTTCTTGTCGCCCGAGTGGCCATGGAAGGTACGGGTCGGCGAGAACTCGCCGAACTTGTGACCCACCATTTCCTCGTTGACCGAGACCGGCACGTGCTTCTGGCCGTTGTAGACGCCGAACGTCAGGCCGACGAACTGCGGCAGGATGGTCGAGCGGCGGCTCCAGATCTTGATGACGTCGTGACGGCCGGACGCGCGTGCAGCATCTGCCTTCTTGAGCACAGAGGCTTCCACGAACGGGCCTTTCCAGACTGAACGAACCATGTCCGGCGTTCCTTACTTCTTCCGCTTGTGGCGGCTTAGGAGGATGAATCGGTTGGTCGACTTGTTCGACCGCGTCTTCTTGCCCTTGGTCGGCTTGCCCCACGGGGTGACCGGGTGACGGCCGCCCGAGGTGCGGCCTTCGCCGCCGCCATGCGGGTGATCGATCGGGTTCATGACGACGCCGCGGTTATGCGGACGCCAGCCGAGCCAGCGGGTGCGGCCGGCCTTGCCGATCGAGATGTTCATGTGATCGGGGTTCGACACCGCGCCGATGGTGCCGCGGCAGCGGCCGTGCACCAGGCGCTGCTCGCCCGAGTTCAGGCGCAGAATGACGTAGTCCTGGTCGCGGCCGACGATCTGGGCGTAAGTACCGGCCGAACGCGCGATCTGGCCGCCCTTGCCGATCTTCATCTCGATGTTGTGGACGATGGTGCCGACCGGCATGTTGCCGAGCGGCATGACATTGCCCGGCTTCACGTCGACATGGTTGCCGGCGACGACGGTATCGCCCGCAGCGAGCCGCTGCGGCGCGAGGATATAGGCCTGCTCGCCGTCCTGATACTTGATCAGCGCGATGAACGCGGTGCGGTTCGGATCGTACTCCAGCCGCTCGACGACGGCGGGGACATCGACCTTGTCGCGCTTGAAGTCGACCAGGCGATAGGCCTTCTTGTGGCCGCCGCCGCGGAAGCGCACGGTGATGCGGCCGGTGTTGTTGCGGCCGCCATTGCCGAGCTTGCCCTCGGTCAGCGCCTTCACCGGCTTGCCCTTGTAGAGGGCCGAACGGTCGACCATCACCAGCTGGCGCTGGCCCGGCGTCGTCGGATTGTATGTTTTCAATGCCATCGCTAAGTCGCCTTATAGTCCGGTGGTGACATCGATGCGGTGGCCCTCTTCGAGGGTGACGACCGCCCGCTTCACGTCCGACTGCGAACCGAAATTGCCGCGGAACACCTTGGTCTTGCCCTTGCGGACCAGCGTGTTCACGCTCTTCACCTTGACGTCGAACAGCTTCTCGACGGCTTCCTTGATTTGCGGCTTGGTCGCCTTGTTGGCGACCTTGAACACGACCTTGTTGTGCTCGGACGCCACCGTCGCCTTTTCGGTGATGACGGGTGCGACGATCACGTCGTAATGGCGCGGATCGATATTCTTCATTTGAAGCGCGCCTCCAGCGCATCGACTGCCGCCTTCGTCAGCACCAGCTTCTGACGACGCAGAATGTCATAGACGTTGATGCCCTGGATCGGCAGCACGTCGATATTCGGAATGTTGCGGGCCGCGGTCGCGAAACCGGCGTTCAGCTCGGCGCCGTCGATGATCAGCGCATTGGTCAGGCCGAGGCCGGAGAAGTGGCCGACCAAAGCCTTGGTCTTGGCTTCCTTGACCTGGGCGTTGTCGATCACGATCAGCCCGCCGTCCTTGGCCTTTGCCGACAAAGCGTGCTTGAGCGCGAGCGCCCGCACCTTCTTCGGCAGGTCGGTCGCGTGCGAGCGAACGACGGGACCGAACGCACGGCCACCGCCGCGGAACTGCGGCACGCGGGCCGAGCCGTGACGGGCACCGCCGGTGCCCTTCTGCTTGTACATCTTCTTGCCGGTGCGCCAGACGTCGGCGCGGCCCTGCGCCTTGTGCGTTCCGGCCTGGCGCTTGTTGAGCTGCCACTGCACGCAACGCTGGATGATGTCGGCGCGCGGCTCAAGACCGAAGATCGCGTCCGAGAGCTGGACCGATCCGGCTTCCTTGCCTTCAAGGGTCGTGACTTTCAGTTCCATCTCACGCGCCCTCCTGCTCGGCCGGAGCCTGAGCCTGCTCGCCGCCGGCGACCTTGAACTTGCCGGGCTTCGGAGCGTCCTTCGGCAACGGCTTCTTGATGGCGTCGCGCACCGCGATCCAGCCGCCCTTGGAGCCGGGAACGGCGCCTTCGACGAGGATCAGGCCGCGCTCGACATCGGTCTGCACCACGCGCAGGTTCAGCGTGGTGATGCGGTCGACGCCCATATGACCGGGCATCTTCTTGTTCTTGAAGGTCTTGCCGGGATCCTGACGGCCGCCGGTCGAACCGATCGAACGGTGCGAGATCGAGACGCCGTGGGTGGCGCGCAGACCGCCGAAATTCCAGCGCTTCATGCCGCCGGCAAATCCCTTACCGACCGAGGTGCCGGTGACGTCGACGAACTGGCCGACGACGAAATGGTCGGCCTGAATCTCGGCGCCGACCGGGATCAGCGCGTCTTCCGACACGCGAAACTCGGTGACCTTCCGCTTCGGCTCGACCTTGGCGACCGCGAACTGGCCGCGTTCTGCCTTCGGCAAATAGACGGTCTTGCGGGTACCCGCACCGAGCTGCAGCGCAACGTAACCGTTCTTCTCGGTCGTGCGGTGGCCCAGCACCTGGCAATTGCCCAGCTTGAGCACGGTCACGGGGATATGTTCGCCGGTCTCCGTAAAGACCCGCGTCATCCCGACCTTTTGTGCGATCACTCCGGAGCGCATCGGCGTGCTTCCTGTTCTTTCTGTCCGCTAACGTCGGACGCTTCTGAAAATTAGAGCTTGATCTCGACGTCGACACCGGCGGCCAGGTCGAGCTTCATCAGCGCATCGACGGTCTGCGGGGTCGGGTCGACAATGTCGAGCAGGCGCTTGTGGGTGCGCATCTCGAATTGCTCACGGCTCTTCTTGTCGACGTGCGGCGAACGGTTGACGGTGAACTTCTCGATGCGGGTGGGCAGCGGAATCGGTCCGCGAACCTGGGCACCGGTACGTTTCGCCGTGTTCACGATCTCGCGGGTCGACGTATCGAGGATACGATGGTCGAACGCCTTGAGACGGATGCGAATATTTTGGCCGTTCATTGCCGTTTGTCTTTCTTTGTCGCGTAGTGCGAGTGGTGAGCGGCAAGCAGCGAATGGATCAGGTCCACTCGCTACTCGCTATTCCCTATTCGCTTTTACTCAATGATGGCGGCGACGACGCCGGCGCCGACGGTGCGGCCGCCCTCGCGGATCGCGAAGCGCAGCTTTTCTTCCATCGCGATCGGCACGATCAGGTGCACTTCCATCGCGATGTTGTCGCCCGGCATCACCATCTCGGTGCCTTCGGGCAGGTGCACAACGCCGGTCACGTCGGTGGTGCGGAAGTAGAACTGGGGCCGGTAGTTGGTGAAGAACGGGGTGTGACGACCGCCCTCTTCCTTGGTCAGGATGTAGGCCTCAGCCTTGAACTTGGTGTGCGGCTTGACCGAACCCGGCTTCGCCAGCACCTGGCCACGCTCGACTTCCTCGCGCTTGGTGCCGCGGAGCAGCGCGCCGATGTTGTCGCCGGCCTGGCCCTGATCGAGCAGCTTGCGGAACATTTCGACGCCCGTGACGATGGTCTTCTGGGTGTCGCGCAGACCGACGATTTCGATTTCCTCGCCGACCTTGATCACGCCGCGCTCGACACGGCCGGTGACGACGGTGCCGCGGCCCGAGATCGAGAACACGTCTTCCACCGGCATCAGGAACGGCTGGTCGATCGGACGCTCCGGCTGCGGGATGTATTCGTCGACATTGCGCATCAGCTCAAGGATGGCGTCGTGGCCGAGCTTCTTGTCCTTGTCTTCGAGAGCGGCGAGCGCCGAGCCCTTGATGATCGGGATCTTGTCGCCCGGGAATTCGTACTTCGAGAGCAGCTCGCGGACTTCGAGCTCGACGAGCTCGAGAAGTTCCGGATCGTCGACCATGTCGCACTTGTTGAGGAACACGACGAGCGCGGGCACGCCGACCTGACGGGCGAGCAGGATGTGCTCGCGGGTCTGCGGCATCGGGCCGTCAGCGGCCGACACAACCAGGATGGCGCCGTCCATCTGCGCCGCACCGGTGATCATGTTCTTCACGTAGTCGGCATGGCCGGGGCAGTCGACGTGCGCATAGTGGCGGTTGGTGGTCTCGTACTCGACGTGAGCGGTCGAGATCGTGATGCCGCGCGCCTTCTCTTCCGGCGCCTTGTCGATCTGGTCGTACGCCGTGAACGTCGCACCGCCGGTTTCAGCCAGCACCTTGGTGATCGCTGCGGTCAGCGAGGTCTTGCCATGGTCGACGTGACCGATGGTTCCGATGTTGCAGTGCGGTTTAGTACGTTCAAACTTTGCTTTGGCCATTTGACTCTCCGTTCAGTCGTTAGTTGCAACCAACGACAATCAGGCAAACTTCTTCTGGACTTCTGCCGACACGTTCGCCGGTGCTTCGGCGTAGTGATCGAATTGCATCGTGAAGGTCGCGCGTCCCTGGCTCATCGAGCGCAGGTTATTCACGTACCCGAACATGTTCATGAGCGGCACCATCGCGTTGATGACGTTGGCGTTGCCACGCATGTCCTGGCCCTGGATCTGACCGCGCCGGGAATTCAGGTCGCCGATGACCGAACCGGTATAGTCTTCCGGGGTCACCACCTCGACCTTCATGATCGGCTCGAGCAGAACGGACTTGCCCATCTGCAGCGCCTCGCGGAAGCAGGCCCGCGTGGCAATTTCGAAGGCCAGTGCCGACGAGTCGACGTCGTGATACTTGCCGTCGATCAGCTGCACCTTGACGTCGACCACGGGGAAGCCCGCGACCACGCCGGACGAAAGCACGCTTTCCAGCCCCTTTTCGACGCCGGGGATGTATTCCTTCGGCACCGCGCCGCCGACGATCTTCGACTCGAACTCGTAACCCTTACCGGGCTCGTTCGGCTCGACGATGATCGTCACGGCCGCGAACTGACCGGTACCGCCGGTCTGCTTCTTGTGGGTGTAGCTGTGCTCGACGCGCTTGGTAACACGCTCACGGAACGCCACCTGCGGCGCGCCGATATTGGCGTCGACCTTGTAGGTGCGCTTGAGGATGTCGACCTTGATGTCGAGATGCAGTTCGCCCATGCCCTTGAGGATGGTCTGGCCGGACTCGTGATCGGTCGACACGCGGAAGGACGGATCCTCCGCGGCGAGCTTGGCCAGCGCCACGCCCAGCTTTTCCTGGTCGGCCTTCGACTTCGGCTCGATCGCGATCTCGATCACCGGCTCCGGGAATTCCATCTTTTCAAGGATGACCTGATGGGTCGGATCGCACAGCGTATCGCCGGTGCGCGCTTCCTTCAGGCCGGCCAGCGCGACGATGTCGCCGGCATAGGCTTCCTTGATGTCTTCACGGTTGTTCGCATGCATCAACAGCATGCGGCCGATACGTTCCTTCTTCTCGCGGGTCGAGTTCACGACGCCAGTGCCCGACTGCAGGATGCCGGAGTAGATGCGGCAGAAGGTGATGGTGCCGACGAACGGGTCGTCCATGATCTTGAACGCGAGCAGCGACAGCGGCTCCTTGTCGTCCGCCTTGCGCACGACCTCGTTGCCCTTGTCGTCGGTGCCCTTGATCGCGGGCACGTCGAGCGGCGACGGCAGATAGTCGACGACGGCGTCGAGCAGCGGCTGCACGCCCTTGTTCTTGAAGGCCGAGCCGCACAGCACGGGATAGAACGCGCCGGTCAGCACCGCCTTGCGGATCAGGCGCTTCAGCGTCGCCTCATCCGGCTCCTTGCCGTCGAGATAGGCGGCCATGGCATCGTCGTCGAGCTCGACGGCGGCTTCCACCATCTTCTCGCGGTATTCCTTGGCCTGGTCGACGAGGTCGGCCGGGATGTCGACATAGTCGAACTTGGCACCGAGCGATTCATCGTTCCAGATGATGCCCTGCATCTTCACGAGGTCGACGAGACCCTTGAAGTTGTTCTCGGCACCGATCGGGAGCTGGATCGCGATCGGCTTGGCGCCGAGGCGGTCGACGATGTCGGCGAGACATTTGAAGAAGTCGGCACCGGTCTTGTCCATCTTGTTGGCGAAGACGATGCGCGGAACCTTGTACTTGTCGCCCTGGCGCCAGACCGTTTCGGTCTGCGGCTCGACGCCCTGGTTGCTATCGAGCACGCATACGGCGCCGTCGAGCACGCGCAGCGAACGTTCGACTTCGATGGTGAAGTCGACGTGGCCGGGAGTGTCGATGATGTTCAGACGCTTGCCGTTCCAGAACGCGGTGGTCGCAGCCGAGGTGATCGTGATGCCACGCTCCTGCTCCTGCTCCATCCAGTCCATCGTCGCGGCACCTTCGTGCACTTCGCCGATCTTGTGGCTCTTGCCGGTGTAATAGAGGATGCGTTCGGTGGTCGTGGTCTTGCCGGCGTCGATATGCGCCATGATACCGAAGTTGCGGTAGTCCTCGATGGCATGTTGGCGGGGCATGGGTTGTTCCTTAAATCCGGTCTTCGCCGTTACCAGCGATAATGCGAGAACGCACGGTTGGCTTCCGCCATCCGGTGCACGTCTTCACGCTTCTTGACGGCGTTCCCCCGGTTGTTCGATGCGTCGAGCAACTCGGCCGAGAGCCGCTCCGTCATCGTCTTTTCGTTGCGCTCACGCGCTGCAGTGATCAGCCAGCGAATGCCCAACGCCTGGCGGCGAACCGAGCGCACCTCGACCGGCACCTGGTAGGTGGCGCCACCGACACGACGCGACCGCACCTCGATGGTCGGCATGACGTTTTCCAGCGCCTGCTCGAACACGGTGAGCGGCCCCTGCTTGGTCTTGGCCTCGATCATGGCAAGCGCGCCGTAGACGATGTTTTCGGCGGCGGACTTCTTGCCGTCGTACATGATCGAGTTCATGAACTTCGTAATGATGATGTTCCCGAACTTCGGATCCGGGTTGACTTCACGCTTTTCGGCAGAATGGCGACGAGACATCTGGTCAGTTCCCGCTTACTTCGGACGCTTCGCGCCGTACTTCGAACGGCGCTGCTTACGGTTCTTGACGCCCTGGGTATCGAGGACGCCGCGGAGGATGTGGTAGCGCACGCCCGGCAAGTCCTTGACGCGGCCGCCGCGGATCATGACCACCGAGTGCTCCTGCAGGTTATGGCCTTCACCCGGGATGTAGCCGATCACCTCGAAGCCGTTGGTCAGGCGCACCTTGGCGACCTTACGAAGCGCCGAGTTCGGCTTCTTCGGGGTCGTGGTGTAGACGCGCGTGCAAACGCCGCGCTTTTGCGGCGACTGCTGCAGCGCCGGCACCTTCTTGCGCGACTTCTGTACCGTACGCGGATTTGCGATCAGCTGGTTGATCGTCGGCATGTAGCCTTCACCCTTTAGTTCACGCGAAACCTTGAATGGCTTTCGCAAATTCTTCTCGGAACTAGCCGTTCCGTTCGGCCCGCCTCGCGCGAAAAAACATTCACGCAAAACGAAATCGCGCCAACCACCCATTTGCTGAGCGGAAAGCGCTTCGACGCCACAGAGGACCGCAATTGAAGGCCGATCAGCTTTCGCTGTCCGGCCCGCCATCGAGATCATGCATCCGAGTTCACTCTCAAGAGGACGTGCTCAAGAGAACTAAAATCGTCCTGGCATTGCCTAGCAGTATGATCGACAGCGTTTGAGCGGCATTCGTCGAGGTTGGTGCCCGTCTCAGTCCAATAAGGATTTGATGGGTGTTCCGTTCCGACGCTGGCGTTGCTCACCGCCTGTCGTTAAGTGGCCGTCTTCTATAAGCGGTGGATAGCTAAGTCAAGCAAAAGGAGAACGCTGGAAATGCCTATGCCGCCTGCGGATTCAGTGCTTGCCGCAAATTCGGAAAGTCCGAAACAACATCGTGCCACCCACCGCAGCACCCCGGATCAAGTTATTTTACCCGGATAAATATACGTCCAAACCGGCAATATTGGTTCCAGTTTTTCCCAGCTAAGCATTTGTTTGCCTTTCCGGGTGCAAAAGTGTCGCACCCGGGTGAGATTCCAGATGAGATACACCGACATTGCGATCATCGGGGGCGGCCTCGCCGGCTCGACCGCCGCCGCCATGCTCGGACGCGCGGGAATTGCGACGGTTCTGATCGACCCGCACCAGACCTATCCCTTTGACTTTCGCGTCGAAAAAATCAGCGGCGAGGAGCAGGTCGACCGCTTCTATGCGACCGGAATCGCCGATTCGGTGCTGCGCTCGGCCACCCATGACGGCGAAAACTGGATCGCGCGATTCGGCTACCTGCTCGACAAGAAGCCGAGCCGCCAATACGGCATCATGTACGATGCGCTGATCGCCGCGATCAGGGCCGAAATCCCCCCTCCCGCCGAGCTCATTTTCGCCAAGGCGGTCGACGTCTCGACCAGCGCCGAGCGCCAGAAGGTGACGTTGTCCACCGGCGAGGTGATCTCGGCGCGGCTGGTGGTGCTGGCCAACGGGCTCAGTATCGGGCTGCGCCGCAATCTCGGCATCGAGCGCCAGGTGATCAGCGCCAGCCATTCCATCTCGGTCGGGTTTGATGTCGTGCCAGTCGGCCGGCCGGCCTTCGCGTTTCCCGCCCTGACCTACTTTTCCGAACGGGCAAAGAGGCGCGTCGCCTATGTGACGCTGTTCCCTATTGAGAACCGGATGCGGGCCAACCTGTTCGTCTACCGCGAGGTCGACGATCCCTGGCTGCGCGAGATGCGGCGTCGTCCGGTCGAGACGATGAACGCCGCGCTGCCCCGGCTGCGGCGGATCACCGGCGAATATGCCGTTGCGGGCGACGTCAAGATCCGGCCGGCCGACCTCTATGTATCCACCGGCTACCGCCGGCCCGGGATCGTCCTGGTCGGCGACGCCTTTGCGGCGACCTGCCCGGTAACCGGCACCGGCACCGACAAGGTATTCACCGACGTCGCGCAGCTCTGCAACGTCCACATCCCGGCCTGGCTTGCGAGCGAGGGCATGGGCGAGGACAAGATCGCCTCCTATTACGACGATCCGGTCAAGCAGGCCTGCGATGCCTGGTCGATGGGAAAAGCGATCAGCTTCCGCAAGGTCACGGTCGAGAACGGGCTGTACTGGCAGGCGCAGCGCTGGGCGCGTTTCCTGGCCTGGTTCGGCGAAGGCGCTCTTCGGCGGATGCGTAGCAGGATCAGCACGGGCTCAAACCGCCCTGCTCACTCCTCCTCGTCCTCATTGTCGTCGTCGGCCTGACCGGCTGCGGCGTGCAGCACATGCCGTTGCGCGTGTCGCAGATGCCGAGCTAGTCCAGAAGGACGATCTCGTCACCCGGACGAACGAGCCCCTCCACCAGCACGGCGGCGTAGACGCCGGCGGTCCCGTCATGATGCTTTGCGACATGGCGCAAAATATCGGGGTTCTCGTCGAGCGTGTCAGGATCAATGCTGATCATGCGACAGCGGATATCGCGCTCCAGAATGTGGACCGTCAGTTTCGGACCGATCCGCAGTTGCCGGCCGACGAATTCGTCTTCGCCAAAGCTTTCACCGGAAATGAGATCGACATAGAGGTTTTCGCGGAAGCGGCGCTTGTCGAGCGTCAGGCCCACCGCTCGGCCTATTCCATCAATTGTCTGGGTCGCAAGTAGCGACAGCGGGCGACAGTCCGTTATAGCGCGGTCCGAGCGTATGACGGTCAGGTCGGAAGCGTTGAGTTGATCGCCGCCGATCAGACCCGGCAGCGCCGGATCGGACGCTGACAGGGTCTTTCCGTTCGGCGCTTCGATCTCGAGCGCCAGATCGTCACTGGAAGGAAATAGCGGTGTCAGGCCGGGACCACGGGTTTCCGCGGCGGTCAGATTGCCCGGTGCAAGCGTCCGCTCGGGATGGCGAAACTTCGGGCGAAAGCGCAGCATCTCCTTCCTGCTGCGTGCGGTGAGGAATGGAAAAGCCTCGGGCGCGGTCGCGTGATGGACAGCGTAGAGCCGATCGCCGAGCACGCCGGCAAAGCTGACATAAGCCTCGGTCAGCGATTCGCCCGGCATGCTCTTTACCGGGTAGCGCCAAACGCTCTCAATCTGCCCCACAACCTTCATTACGATTCTCGCCTGACATTTCCTGGTCGCGGCAGCCTGGACTACTCCTCGTCATCATCCTCGTCGTCATCATCCCCATTGTCGTCGTCGGCGTGAGACGCGGCGTTGTGCGGGGTGTGGCCCTGGTCATCCCAGAGCTTGCGATAGACGCCGCCCGCCGCCAGCAACTGGGCATGCGAGCCGCGCTCGATCGCCTTGCCGCCTGAGATCACGATGATCTCGTCCATCTCGACCACCGAGGTCAGGCGGTGGGTCGACCAGATCATGGTGCGCCCCTCCGCCACGTTCAGAAGCGTGCGGTTGATCGCGGCTTCCGTGGTCTGGTCCAGCGCCGAGGTCGCCTCATCCAGCAGCAGCAGCGAGGGATTGCGGATGATGGCGCGCGCGATCGCGATGCGTTGGCGCTGGCCGCCCGACAGCGTGTCGCCGCGCTCGCCGACCGGCGTGTCGTATTTCTGCGGCAGGCTCATGATGTAGCGGTGGATCTCGGCCTTGCGCGCGGCTTCCTCGACCTCTTCGTCGGTCGCGCCTTCCTTGCCGAGCCGGATGTTTTCGCGGAGCGACATGTTGAACAGCATGTTCTCCTGGAAAACGATCGCCATGCCCCGGCGCAGCGATTCGCGGGTGACGCGGCGGATGTCGACGCCGTCGATCGCTACCCTGCCCTCGTCCGGCGTGTAAAGGCGCAGGATCAGGTTGAGCAGCGTGCTCTTGCCGGAACCGCTCGGACCGACGATTGCGATGCGCTTGCCGACATTGAGCTTGAGGCTGAAATTGTCGAGCACCGGCGTATCGCTGCCTTCATAGGCAAAGGTGACGCGCTCGAAGGAGATGTCGTTGGTGAGCGGCGGCAAATCGGGCGCGCCCGGGCGATCGGCGCCGCGGGTCGGCTCGTCCAGCAGTTCCTGGATATGCCGCACGGCCGCCGCCGACTGGATCGACACCGGTATGAAATGCATCAGGTGGGCGATGTTGTAGGACACCTCCCAGAACGCGCTCTCGAAGGTGACGAAGGTGCCGATGGTGATCTGGCCCTTGGTGGCGAGATAGGCGCCGATCGCCAGCACCACGAGGTGCAGCAACAACACGGAAATCGTGACGGTTCGCTCCACCATGGTCGACAGGAACACGGCGGACGCCGTCTTGATGCGCACATCCTGGTTGCGCATGGTGAACCAGCCGAGCGTGCGGCGCTGCAGGCTGAATGCCTTGACCACCGCCTGCGCCGCCACGTTTTCCTGCACCGTGGCGAGCAGCGCCGCCTCGTTCAGCTTCTGCTCGTAATTCGCCTGCACCGCTTTCGGCGTGAGGATCCGTGGCCCGATCAGCGTGATCGGAAACACCAGGAGCGCCACTGCCGCGAGCTGCCAGTTCAGGAACAGCATCAGGACGATGCCGGCGATCAGCTCGAAGAACGGCAAAGCGGCGCTGTTGGCGAAGCTCTTGACCGAGCCTTCAAAGGCGGCCAGGTCGATCGAGAAGCGCGAGAGAATCTCGCCGCGCTTGGTGCGGGCAAAGTACGACGACGGCAGGTTCTGGACGTGCTCGAACAGCCGCGTCCGCACGTCGGCAATGATGCAGGCGGCGAGCCGCGCATCCCAGCGCTCGTACCAGACCGCAATGATCGAGGTGATGATGCCGGCAACCGCGAGCACGCCGAGAATCTTGTAAAGCGCCTGAAAATCCTCTTCGCCGAGCGCGTCGTCGATCAGAAATTTCAGGCTCAGCGGCATGATGACGTTGAACAGCGTCTCGACGAGGACGCCGAAAGTCACGAACGCGAACAGCCTCCGATAGTTGCCGAGATATGGCCTGACAAAGCCGACGATGGTCGCCATTGCGCCGGCGGCTTCCTTGGCGGTGAAGACGACGAGGTCCTCGTCATCATCATCGTCGTCGAGCTCCAGCTTGTCGTCTTCCTCGTCCTTGTCATCGTCGGGAGGCGCGCCGGCCGTCTTGCCGGCGGCAATGGGGGCGGCAGCCGCCTCGGCAGCAAGTTTCTTCGCAAGTTCAGGATCGTCCGCGGGAACGGGATTCCGATCATCCGAGGAAGGAGGCTTGGGCGCCATGAAACCAACCGATGCTGCACGGCCGGCATGACCGCAAATCGAACGCGGCAGCGCAAAACGCTACCGCGCCGATTCTATGCGATCAGAATGAATTCGGCAAAACAAATGGAACGGCCGGTCCGATCAGAACCGGCCGAGCCGCTTAATCTTCCTCGGATTCGACCTTGTCGAAGAACGAATAGCGCAGGCTGTCGGCGTCGGCGTACCACTGCCCCGGCCCCTTGTTGGCCGCCAGCGTCGCCGCCCACACCGCGTCGGTGCAGTCGCGGCGGTGCATCGCAAGGTCGAACCCGTTGCCGAAGAACAGTTCGGACCATTCCCACCAGGTACCGAGCTTCTTGACGCCGCGCAGCAGGTCGTAGCGGTCGATCAGCGCGGGAGCCATGTCCGAGGTCACCGAGCCGAACACCAGCCCGGTCTTGACGACGCGGTTGAGCTCGCGCACCGCCCGCGGGACCTGCTTCTCCGACACGTGGCACAGGCTGGTCTCGAAAACGAAATCGAACGAATCGTCCTTGAACGGCATGTCGACGATCGAGCCGAGCTTGTTGAACTTTTTGAGCGCCTTCGGCGTTTTGGCGTGGATCGCCTTGTTGTTCTCGATACCCCAGGCATCGATGCCGCGTTCGCGCAGCGCACCGACCAGTTCGCCGCTGGCGGAGCCGGCCACGAGCAGCTTGTAACCCTTGGCCCTGTTCCAGACGATCTTGATCAAATCAGTCAGATAGTCCGGATCGGTGAACCGGCTCCAGACCTCACTGTAGGGCCCGACGCCTCGGTAATTCTCGAAATAGTCGCGGTCGATCTTGTCGGACGACGGCTCGCCCCGCTGCGCGCGGGCGCGGCGCAGTCGCATCATCTCAGTCAGGATGATGTCGGTGGCGGCATCGGAGGAATCGAGCAGGCCGTTCAGCGTCGAATCGAACAGATAGTCGCCGACCACGACGATCCCGGGATGCTCCTTCGGCTCGGGCCGGTGGTTGGTCATGACGTCGCGCACCGGCAGGCCGCCGGGCAGCGCGTTCACCGACGACAGCCAGCGGTGGATCTTGCCTTCCATGAAATGATCGCGCGCATTGCCGAGCGAGGGCGGCAGCGACTTCAACGCAGCGTCGATCAGTTCCTGGTCGCTGAGATTGGCAAAGGCGAGCGCGTCCGAGCCCGCGATCAGCCAGTTCAGCACGCCGTGCTTGCCGACGTCGTGGCGGGCGCCCTCATTGTAGACGCAGCAGCCGCCGAACGCTTCCGACATGAACCAGGCGCCGGGGATCTTCTCGCCCCAGAACGGTTCGTCGAACAGGATCGAAACTCGCAGATAGTGCGCCGGACGGTCGAAATAGGCGACGTGCTTGACCATCGACTTGCGCAGATCTTCGCCATCCCAGCGCATGGTGGCGAGCCAGGAATGCGGCAGGCACATCAGCACGAGGTCGAAATCCCTGACCTCCGGCCCCTTCCCGTTCATCATGCTGAGCTGATAGCGGCCGGCAGAAGTCTTGCCGACCTTGAGCACGCGGTGATTGAGCTGAATGTCAGCATCGACTTCCGAGCGCAGGCAGTCGATCAACTGCTCATTGCCGTTCTGGATCGAGTACAGGCCGATATAGCCGTCGATATCCATCACGAAGTTCTTCAGCGCATTCAGGCCATTGGTATTGTGGCTCTCGGTCGCGATATCGGAGCGCGCCATCACCTTGAAGAAGCGCTTGGCGGTCGGATCAGCGACTTCCTTGTCCAGCACCTCCTCGCAGGTCATGTAGGCCCAGGGGTGCTCGTTGTCGTGGGCACCGACGCCCTCGTAATATTCAACCGGCGACACCATCTCGGTGCAGCGCTTGCGGAACGCCTCGATCGCCGCCGCGGTCTTCTCGCCATATTTGCGGCGCATGCCCGGCACGTCGCCGAGCAGCTCCCCGTCGAGATGCACCTGCTCGGCGTCCATCGGGATGGTCTGCAGGCCGAAATGCTGGATCAGTTCCCGCAGGGGATCCGGCCCGGTCATCGAATAATCGTAGATTTCGGCGACGCCGGCCTCATACATCGCCGGCGCGGAATCGAACTTGCGCGAGACGATCTTGCCCCCGAGCCGGTCGGATGCCTCGTAGATGGTGACGCGGCAGAGATCGCCGAGCTTTTTCTTCAAATACCAAGCGCTCATCAGCCCGCCCGGGCCGCCGCCTACAATTGCAAGGTCCAACATGTCGTTTCCGTCGCCCTCCGGCCCCCCTGCCTATGGGAAATCAGCCGGTCTAAACCGCATTAGCAAAAGCGCTTTTCACCCTGAAGGGAAGATGAACAAAGCAGGCCCCCCGCAACGCAGCAATGAAACAAAGCAGCAAAAAGGCCGGCTTGTGCCAGCGATTTGTCTTCCCACCGTATTCTTGCGGAAGCCTTATGCGCCCACGAGGAACTGGCCAGCCGCGACCGAAGCGCGGGCCATTTAGCCGCCCGGTAACGCCTTGCCGGCAAGCAGGCTGACCAGTTCCTGCTGGCGCGACAGGCCGGTCTTCGACAGCACGGCCTTGAGCTGGCTGCGCACCGTTTCCCGATTGACGCCGGTTGCGTCGGCGAGCGCATCGATGGTTGCGGCCTGGCCGATGCCCCGGGCCACCCGCGCTTCCGCCGGCGTCAGGTCGAACAGGCCTTGCAGGACTTCCGCGGTCGGCACCGCAGCACGGTCGACCGGCGTCACCACCAACAACGCGCTGGCCTGCGTGAAGATATCCCGCGCCGAGCCGCGTACGGGAACGACATGCAGCACCATCGGCACGTGCGCCGCTGTGGCGGCGACCGCGATCGACTTCACGGCGCGGCTGCCGGCAAGGGACAGCGTATCGAGCGCTTCGGCGAGCAGCGCATCGGCCGCGGCATCCGCGATCGTCACGCGCTGGGCGCGATCCTGAAACAGCGAAGGAATCAGCGCATCGAACAGGCCGTTCGCGGCAAACAGCCGCCCCGGGCCGCGCAGCACCGCGCCCGGCAGGCCCAGTGCCTGCAATGCGTCGACCTGCGCCCGCGCGCGCTCGAAGCCGAAGCGGTTTGCGGCAAGCGAGGCGCGGGCCAGATGCGGCCGCAAGCCATCCAGCAGATTGACGACTTCCTGCGGCACGGGGCCTTTATCCTGATGCCGGGGCAGCACGATCGCGATCGAATCGCCTATCGGCATCGGAATGAGCGTCCCGGCCCGGTAGCCGATGCCGTGCTTGCGATAGAAATTGCAATAGACCTCGTTGGTCGCGATTTCCTCTTCCGAGAGAAGATCATAATCCGTGACGAAGCCGGCACGGTTGACGGCGATGGCGCGCGGCAGAAGCGGATCGCGCTCGCTCCATCCCTCCTTCAGGAAGATCGGCATCATATGATCGTATTCGACTGAGTTGACCGCGCTGACATATCCGTCACGCACGCCGAACAGAAAACCGCCGTTGCCGCCGACCGCCGCGCCGAGCTCGCCGAGCAGGGCCGGCCAGAGGGAGGGAATGAGACCCGCCTCGTAGATGCGGTCGATCAGAGCTTCACGATGAGCCGAGTCGCTGATGGGCACTTGCAAACATTACCATTACGGGCAGGACGCCGTTCGCTCACTTGATAGCAGGCGTCACCCGACCGGGTGAAGCCCGCCACCCATGCCCGGCAAAAGAAAAAGCCGGCCTCGCGGCCGGCTTTCTTGTTGATTGGACGGAACTTTTATTCCGCCGGCGGCAGCGCCAGCGGTTCCGCTTCCGGAGCCGTCGGCACGATCGCGGCCTGCTTCTCGCGCTCGTCGAGGATCAGGCGATCGCGCTTCATCGCGACTTCGCGGATCTTGGCCATCGAGGCGCCGGTGCCCGCCGGGATCAGCCGGCCGACAATGACGTTCTCCTTGAGGCCTTCCAGCGGGTCCACCTTGCCGTTGACGGCGGCTTCGGTGAGCACGCGGGTGGTCTCCTGGAACGAGGCCGCCGAGAAGAACGAGCGGGTCTGCAGGCTCGCCTTGGTGATGCCGAGCAGAACCGGCGTTCCCGTGGCGGGCTTCTTGCCCTCTTCCTTGGCCTTCAGGTTGAGCGCATCGAACTCGATCTTGTCGACCTGCTCGCCCGAGATCATGTCGGTGTCGCCCTGGTCGGTGATCTCGACCTTCTGCAGCATCTGACGGACAATCACCTCGATGTGCTTGTCGTTGATGAGCACGCCCTGCAGCCGGTAGACCTCCTGTATTTCGTTGACCAGATAGGCAGCGAGTTCCTCGATGCCCTTGATCGCCAGGATGTCGTGCGGCGCCGGATTGCCTTCGACGATGAAATCGCCCTTTTCGACGATGTCGCCGTCCTGCAGATGGATGTGCTTGCCCTTCGGGATCAGGTACTCGCGCGTCTCCTCGGTCTTGTCCATCGGCTCGATCGAGATGCGACGCTTGTTCTTGTAGTCGCGGCCGAAGCGGATGGTGCCGGCGATTTCCGCGATGATCGCCGCGTCCTTCGGCTTGCGGGCCTCGAACAGTTCGGCCACCCGCGGCAGACCGCCGGTGATGTCACGCGTCTTGGCGCTCTCGGTGGAGATACGCGCCAGGATGTCGCCTGCCTTGACCTTGGCGTTGAGGTCCACCGACAGGATGGCGTCGACCGACAGCATGTAGCGGGCGTCGCCGCCACGCGCCAGCTTGAGCACCTTGCCGTCCTTGCCCTTGACGACGATCGCCGGACGCAGATCCGAGCCGCCGCGCGACGCACGCCAGTCGATGACGACGCGCTTGGCGATACCGGTGGATTCGTCGAGCGTTTCCGAGATCGACTGTCCTTCCACCAGGTCCTCGAAGGCGATGGTGCCCTCGACTTCGGTGAGGATCGGACGGGTGTACGGATCCCATTCCGCGATGCGCTGGCCGCGCTTGACCATGTCGCCGTCGTCGACGTGCATACGCGCGCCGTACTGGATGCGGTGGGTCGCACGTTCGGTCCCGTCACCGTCGACGATGGCAACGACCATGTTGCGCACCATCGCGATCAAGTGACCTTCGCTGTTGCGGGCGATAGCCTTGTTCTTGATGGTGACCTTGCCCTCGAAGTTCGACTCGACGAACGACTGCTCGTTGATCTGCGCCGCGCCGCCGATGTGGAACGTACGCATCGTCAGCTGCGTGCCGGGCTCGCCGATCGACTGCGCGGCGATGACACCGACCGCCTCGCCGTGGTTGACCGGCGTGCCGCGGGCCAGATCGCGGCCATAACACTTGCCGCAGATGCCGTTGACGAGCTCGCAGGTCAGCGCCGAGCGGATCTTCACCTCCTGGATGCCGGCCTGCTGGATGGCGTCGACATGCGACTCCTCCATCAGCGTGCCGCGCTTGACCACGACCTTGTTGGTCGCGGGATCGCGCAGGTCCTCTCCGGCAGTGCGGCCGAGAATGCGCGAGGCCAGCGAAGCGACAACCGTGCCGGCGTCAACGATGGCGCGCATCTTGATGCCGAGCTTGGTGCCGCAATCGTCCTGCGTGATGATGCAGTCCTGCGCGACGTCGACCAGACGGCGGGTCAGGTAGCCGGAGTTCGCGGTCTTCAACGCGGTGTCCGCGAGGCCCTTGCGGGCGCCGTGGGTCGAGTTGAAGTACTCGAGCACCGAGAGGCCTTCCTTGAAGTTGGAAATGATCGGCGTCTCGATGATCTCGCCCGACGGTTTCGCCATCAGGCCGCGCATGCCGGCGAGCTGACGCATCTGGGCCGGCGAACCGCGCGCGCCCGAATGCGCCATCATGTAGATCGAGTTGATGTCGGCATCCGCACCCTGGGCATTCTTCTTGGTGACGGAAATCTCCTTCATCATCGCTTTCGCGATCTCTTCGCTCGCCTTCGACCAGGCGTCCACGACCTTGTTGTACTTCTCACCATGGGTGATCAGACCGTCGTTGTACTGCTGCTCGAAATCCTTGGCGAGCGTACGGGTGGCGTCGACGATCTTCCACTTGCCTTGCGGCACCACCATGTCGTCCTTGCCGAACGAGATGCCGGCCTTGAACGCATTGTAGAAGCCGAGCGCCATGATGCGGTCGCAGAAGATCACCGTCTCCTTCTGGCCGCAGTGACGATAGACTTGATCGATCACGCCGGAGATTTCGCGCTTGGTCATCAGCTTGTTGATGATGTCGTACGAAATCCGCGGATGCTTCGGCAGCACGTTGCCGAGCATGACGCGGCCAGCCGTGGTCTCGATCCAGCGCTTGGCCGGCTTGCCTTCCTCGTCGGTGCCCTCCCACCGGAATTTGATCTTGGTGTGGAGGTGGATGACCTTCGAGTGCAGGGCGTGCTCGAGATCGGCCATGTCGCCGAAGATCTTGCCCTCGCCGGGCAGGCCTTCACGCATGATCGAGAGATAATAGAGGCCGAGCACGATGTCCTGCGACGGCACGATGATCGGCTGACCGTTCGCGGGATGCAGGATGTTGTTGGTCGACATCATCAGGACGCGCGCTTCGAGCTGCGCTTCGAGCGACAGCGGAACGTGCACGGCCATCTGGTCGCCGTCGAAGTCGGCGTTGAACGCGGCGCAGACCAGCGGGTGGAGCTGGATGGCCTTGCCCTCGATCAAGACCGGCTCGAACGCCTGGATGCCGAGGCGATGCAGCGTCGGCGCGCGGTTGAGCAGCACCGGATGCTCGCGGATCACCTCGTCGAGGATATCCCAGACCTCCGGACGCTCCTTCTCGACCAGCTTCTTGGCCTGCTTCACGGTGGTGGACAGGCCCTTGGCGTCGAGCCGCGAATAGATGAACGGCTTGAACAGTTCGAGCGCCATCTTCTTCGGCAGGCCGCACTGATGCAGACGCAGCTCGGGACCGACCACGATCACCGAACGTCCGGAATAGTCGACGCGCTTGCCGAGCAGGTTCTGGCGGAAGCGGCCCTGCTTGCCCTTGAGCATGTCGGCCAGCGACTTCAGCGGACGCTTGTTGGCGCCGGTGATGACGCGGCCGCGGCGGCCGTTGTCGAACAGCGCGTCGACGGCCTCCTGCAGCATGCGCTTTTCGTTGCGGATGATGATGTCGGGCGCGCGCAGCTCCATCAGCCGCTTCAAGCGGTTGTTGCGGTTGATGACGCGGCGATAGAGGTCGTTGAGATCAGACGTCGCAAAGCGGCCGCCGTCGAGCGGCACCAACGGACGCAGATCCGGCGGAATCACCGGCACCACGGTCAGGATCATCCATTCCGGCTTGTTGCCGGAATAGCGGAACGCCTCGACGATCTTCAGCCGCTTGGCGAGCTTCTTGTGCTTGATGTCGGACTCGGTCTCCTGCATCTCCGCGCGCAGCGACTGCTCGAGCTTTTCGAGCTCAAGCCCCTTCAAAAGCTCGCGGATCGCTTCGGCGCCGATCATGGCGGTGAACGAATCCTGGCCGTATTCGTCCTGCGCCTTCAGGTACTCGTCTTCCGACAGCAGCTGACGGTCCTTGAGCGCGGTCAGGCCCGGCTCCAGCACGACGTAATATTCGAAGTACAGGATGCGCTCGAGATCCTTCAGCGTCATGTCGAGCAGAAGGCCGATGCGGGACGGCAGCGACTTCAGGAACCAGATGTGGGCGACCGGCGCAGCCAGCTCGATGTGACCCATGCGCTCGCGACGGACGCGCGACAGCGTCACCTCGACCGAGCACTTTTCGCAGATGATGCCCTTGTACTTCATCCGCTTGTACTTGCCGCACAAGCACTCGTAGTCCTTGATCGGCCCGAAGATGCGGGCGCAGAACAGGCCGTCGCGCTCCGGCTTGAAGGTCCGGTAGTTGATGGTCTCCGGCTTTTTGATCTCGCCGTAGGACCAGGACAGAATCTTCTCCGGGGACGCAATCGAGATCCGGATCTGGTCGAAGACCTGGGCCGGGGTCGTCGGATTGAAGAGATTCATAATTTCTTGGTTCATCGTCTTCTCCTCGCGTGCCGATCGTCACCGGCAGCAAATTCGAAATTCTTCTCAGGCGCGACCCGCTCAACGTCCGAGCGGAGCGCGAATGTCCGGCCCTTGTGCGAAGCGTTCCTCGCGCCCGGGCCGGACATGGAATCTTCTGCGTTACTCGGCCGCCTCTGATGTCGGTGCCGGTCCCATCTTGGAGTTGTGCAGGTCGACGTTGAGGCCGAGCGAGCGCATTTCCTTGACCAGCACGTTGAACGATTCCGGAATACCCGCCTCGAACGTGTCGTCGCCACGCACGATCGCCTCGTACACCTTGGTACGGCCGGCGACGTCGTCCGACTTCACGGTCAGCATTTCCTGCAGCGTGTAGGCCGCGCCGTAAGCTTCCAGCGCCCACACCTCCATTTCGCCGAAGCGCTGGCCGCCGAACTGCGCCTTGCCGCCCAGCGGCTGCTGGGTGACGAGCGAGTACGGACCGATCGAACGCGCGTGGATCTTGTCGTCAACCAGATGGTGCAGCTTGAGCATGTAGATGTAGCCGACTGTCACCTTGCGATCGAAGGCATCGCCGGTGCGGCCGTCATAGACGGTCGACTGGCCGGAGGCGTCGAAGCCCGCGAGCTTGAGCATCTCCTCGATGTCGGCTTCCTTGGCGCCGTCGAACACCGGGGTGGCGATCGGCACGCCGTGGCTCAGGTTCTTGCCAAGCTCCATCAGCTCGTTGTCGTTCAACGACTTGATGGTTTCATCGTCGCCATAGATCTTCTTCAGGGTCTCGCGCAGCGGCTTGAGATCCTGCTTCTGATAATAGCCGTCGATGGTCTGGCCGATACGCTTGCCGAGACCGGCACATGCCCAGCCGAGATGCGTCTCCAGAATCTGGCCGACGTTCATGCGCGAGGGCACGCCGAGCGGATTGAGCACGATGTCCGCGTGCGTGCCGTCCTCGAGGAACGGCATGTCCTCGATCGGCACGATCTTGGACACCACGCCCTTGTTGCCGTGACGGCCGGCCATCTTGTCGCCGGGCTGGATCTTGCGCTTCACCGCGACGAAGACCTTGACCATCTTCATCACGCCGGGCGGCAGCTCGTCGCCGCGCTGCAGCTTTTCGACCTTGTCGAGGAAGCGCTGTTCGAGGCCCTTCTTCGACTCGTCGTACTGCTTACGCATCGCCTCGATTTCGGCCATCAGCTTGTCGTTCGGCGAGGCGAACATCCACCACTGCGACTTCGGGTACTCCTCGAGCACGGCGCGCGTGATCTTGGTGTCCTTCTTGAAGCCCTTCGGACCTGCGATGCCCTGGCGGTTTTCCAGGAGGTCGGCGAGGCGGCCGTAGACGTTACGGTCGAGAATCGCCTGCTCGTCGTCGCGGTCCTTGGCCAGACGCTCGATCTCTTCGCGCTCGATCGCCAGCGCACGCTCGTCCTTGTCGACGCCGTGACGGTTGAACACGCGCACTTCCACGATCGTGCCCTGCACGCCCGGAGGCACGCGGAGCGAGGTATCGCGGACGTCGGAGGCCTTTTCGCCGAAGATGGCGCGCAGGAGCTTTTCCTCCGGCGTCATCGGGCTTTCGCCCTTCGGCGTGATCTTGCCGACCAGGATGTCGCCGGCGCGCACTTCCGCGCCGATATAGACGATGCCGGCTTCGTCGAGGTTCTTCAGCGCTTCTTCCGAAACGTTCGGAATGTCGCGGGTGATTTCCTCAGGTCCGAGCTTGGTGTCGCGGGCCATCACCTCGAACTCCTCGATGTGGATCGAGGTGAAGACGTCGTCCTTCACGATTCTTTCGGAGAGCAGGATCGAGTCTTCGAAGTTGTAGCCGTTCCACGGCATGAACGCGACCAGCACGTTGCGGCCGAGCGCGAGCTCGCCGAGATCGGTCGAGGGACCGTCGGCGATGATGTCGCCCTTCTTGACGATGTCGCCGACCTTCACCAGCGGACGCTGGTTGATGCAGGTCGACTGGTTGGAGCGCTGGTACTTCATCAGACGATAGATATCGACGCCCGACTTGGTGGGATCGAGATCTTCGGTAGCGCGGATAACGACGCGGGTGGCGTCGATCTGGTCGATCACGCCCGAGCGCCGTGCGGCGATCGCAGCGCCGGAGTCCCTCGCCACCACGCCTTCCATGCCGGTGCCGACGAACGGCGCCTCGGCGCGAACCAGCGGCACCGCCTGGCGCTGCATGTTCGAGCCCATCAGCGCGCGGTTGGCGTCGTCATTCTCGAGGAACGGGATTAGCGCCGCGGCGACCGAAACGAGCTGCTTCGGCGACACGTCCATGTAGTCGACCTTGTCGGGCGTGATCGGCAGCACTTCGCCGGCGTGACGGCAGACGATCAGGTCTTCGGTGAAGCGGCCCTTGGCGTCGAGCGGCACGTTGGCCTGCGCGACGCGATAACGGCCCTCCTCCATCGCCGAGAGATACACGACCTCGTCGGTGACGCGGCCGTCCTTCACCTTGCGATAGGGAGTCTCGACGAAACCGTACTTGTTGACGCGCGCGAACGTCGCCAGCGAGTTGATCAGGCCGATGTTCGGACCTTCCGGCGTCTCGATCGGGCAGATGCGGCCGTAATGCGTCGGATGCACGTCGCGCACCTCGAAGCCGGCGCGCTCGCGGGTCAGACCGCCCGGGCCAAGCGCCGACAGGCGCCGCTTGTGGGTGATCTCCGACAGCGGGTTGGTCTGGTCCATGAACTGCGAGAGCTGCGAGGAGCCGAAGAACTCGCGCACGGCCGCCGCGGCGGGTTTCGCGTTGATCAGGTCCTGCGGCATCACGGTATCGATGTCGACGCTCGACATGCGCTCCTTGATGGCGCGCTCCATGCGCAAGAGACCGATGCGGTACTGGTTCTCCATCAGCTCGCCGACCGAGCGCACACGGCGGTTGCCGAGGTGGTCGATGTCGTCGATCTCGCCCTTGCCGTCGCGCAGGTCGACCAGCGTCTTGATGACGGCCAGAATGTCTTCCTTTCGCAGCGTGCGGTGCGTGTCGGGCGCGTCGAGCTCGAGGCGCATGTTCATCTTGACGCGGCCGACCGCGGACAGGTCGTAACGCTCGGCGTCGAAGAACAGCGACTGGAACATGGCCTGCGCCGAATCGAGCGTCGGCGGCTCGCCCGGACGCATCACCCGGTAGATGTCGAACAGCGCGTCCTCACGCGTCATGTTCTTGTCGGCATTCAGCGTGTTGCGGATGTAGGCGCCGACATTGACGTGGTCGATGTCGAGCAGCGGCAGCTCCTTGTAGCCCTGCTCGTTGAGCGCCTTCAGCAGCTTGTCGGTGATCTCTTCACCGGCTTCCGCGTGGATTTCGCCAGTCTTCGGATTGACGAGGTCCTCGGCGACGTAGTTGCCGACCAGCTCCTCATCCGACATGCGCAGCGCCTTCAGCCCCTTCTCCTGGAGCTGGCGGGCAGCGCGCACGGTGAGCTTCTTGCCAGCCTCGAGCACGACCTTGCCGCTATCCGCGTCGATCAGGTCGTTGACCGTGGAATAGCCGCGGAAACGGTTGGCGTCGAACGGCACGCGCCAGCCGTCCTTGGCGCGCTTGTAGCTGATCTTCTTGTAGAAGGTCGAAAGGATCTGCTCGCCGTCGAGACCGAGCGCGTACATCAGCGAGGTCACGGGAATCTTGCGGCGGCGGTCGATGCGCGCGAACACGATGTCCTTGGCGTCGAACTCGATGTCGAGCCAGGAACCGCGATACGGAATCACGCGCGCGGCAAACAACAGCTTGCCGGACGAATGGGTCTTGCCCTTATCGTGGTCGAAGAACACGCCGGGCGAACGGTGCATCTGCGAGACGATGACGCGCTCGGTGCCGTTGACGACGAAGGTGCCGTTCATCGTCATGAGCGGAATGTCGCCCATGTAGACGTCCTGCTCCTTGATGTCCTTGACCGATTTGGCGCCGGTTTCCTCGTCGATATCGAACACGATCAGGCGCAGCGTCACCTTGAGCGGCGCAGCATAGGTCATACCGCGCTGGCGGCACTCGTCGACGTCATATTTCGGCGGCTCGAACTCGTAGCGGACGAATTCGAGCATCGAGGTGCCGGAGAAATCCGAGATCGGGAACACCGAGCGGAACACCGCCTGCAAGCCCTCGTCCAGCCGGCCGCCCTGCGGTTCGTCGACCATCAGGAACTGGTCATACGACGCCTTCTGAACCTCGATGAGGTTCGGCATCTCGGCTACTTCCTTGATGTGTCCGAAGAACTTGCGAACGCGTTTGCGACCGGTGAATGTCTGCTGCGCCATCGTGGCCTCTCATTTTCGTCGCCCTTTGGGGCGAACCTTCCGAAGCGCGACTGCCATCGCCCCCGGGTTGAATTGTCGAATCGCCTAAAGGAACAAAGCCCAATTTCAGGAATTTAATCCTGAACCCGCGCTTTAGACCTTCAAAACGCAAAACGACGCGCGGGGCACATGACTGCACCCGCCCGTCCTAACTGGTCGCTTCACGGACTGAAAAAGCCCGAAATCTGACTGTCTCCCAACGGCTTACATCAGGAACACCCTGCCGTCCCCGCCGCCTGCCGTATTTTTCCTGCTGCCTCCCCGATATGGGGCGGAATCGTGGAGATTCGAGGGGCTAACCCCGCGAATCCCCACACTTTTCTGTGTACGCCGAGCTTTGGGTTACCCCATCGCACCAACTTTGGACAGATCCCGGGTCTCGCTGACGCTTGCCCGGGATTTCGCCGAAGTAACTTGCGTTACTTCAGCTCAACCTTCGCGCCAGCCTTTTCGAGCTGGGCCTTGATCTTGTCGGCTTCTTCCTTGTTCACGCCTTCCTTCAGCGGCTTCGGAGCGCCTTCGACGAGGTCCTTGGCTTCCTTCAGGCCGAGACCGGTGATGGCGCGGACTTCCTTGATGACCTCGATCTTCTTGTCGCCAGCGGCAGCCAGCACGACCGTGAAGTCGGTCTTCTCTTCAGCCGGAGCAGCAGCAGCGCCACCGCCGCCCGGGGCGGCAACGGCAACAGCGGCAGCGGCGGAAACGCCCCACTTTTCTTCGAGGAGCTTCGCGAGCTCGGCGGCTTCGAGCACGGTGAGGCTCGAGAGGTCGTCGACGATTTTCTGCAAGTCAGCCATTGATCTTTTTCCTTAAACGTTTGGTTTCGAACCAGGTTTGAGATTAGCGAAGGGTCAGGCCGCTTCGCCCTTTGAGGCATGAGCCTGAATGACGCGCGCGAGCTTGGCTGCGGGCGCATTGGAGAGCTGAGCGAGCTTGGTCGCCGGCGCCACCAGGAGGCCGACAAGCTTGCCGCGCAGTTCGTCCAGCGACGGCAGCGAGGCAAGCGCCTTCACGCCGTTCACATCCAGGACGGTTTTACCCATCGAGCCGCCGAGAATGACGAACCGCCCGTTCGTCTTGGCGAATTCGACGGCAACCTTCGGCGCCGCTACCGGATCGTTCGAAGTGGCGATCACGGTCGGCCCCTTCAGAAGGGAGCCGATGGCAACGACGTCAGTGCCTTCAAGAGCAATTTTGGCGAGACGGTTTTTCGAGACCTTCACCGACGCACCCGCCTGCTTCATCTGCATGCGCAGCTTCTGCATCTGGGCCACGGTGAGGCCGGAATAGTGGGCGACGATCGCGACGCTCGTGGTCTTAAAGACCCCGTTGAGCTGATCGACCGCGTCCTTTTTTGCCGCTCTTTCCACAGCAAGCTCTCTCCGGTTGGCGGCCTTCGCGCGAGCGAGACCACCGGGTTGCACCCATCGTCTCACCCAAAACCTGACCTCAAGACACCAGTCCTCAGGACACGCCGGGCAGACGACATCTTTAAAGCCTGCCCTCCCGAACCAGATGGCGCGGTGTGTCGAGGTTCGAACCAAAAATCAGCCAGCGCGCCGCGGAAGGCGGCGTCAGGCGAAATCCGGTCTTCACCCGTCTATGCAGGCCGTAAAATTAAGCCGTTGAAGAAACTTGCATTTCCATGCAAAATTTCCCTTGGGGCGCCTGCAGTCTCGGACAGGATCGAGGCACTTCGGCATGCCGAAAAACCCCTGCCGCACACCACCGAAACGATGGATTTTCCTTCCTTTCGAGCAATCCATGCGGATGTCCTGAAAGGAATGATCTCCTACCGTAACGAGTTTTCGGAATGCGAGCACGGACGTGCCAGCAACAGCCAGCACGCCCGGAAGCCCATTGTTTAACGAGTCTTGACCGGCTTGCCAAGGGCAAATTTCACACCAGTTTGCCGGCCGGCCCGAGAAAAAAATCGGTCTGGAACCCGCATTTTTGTAATGCGCCCTGTCACACTCGCCCTGCCTGGCTCGTCTTGGCCGCAGGAGGTTCCTATGCGGCGTCAGCTCGCGGCCATTCTCGCAATTCCCACGGTCCTGAACGGGCTCATCATGCTCTTGGCCGGCCCGTTCTGGTACCAGACCGTGCCCGGCGTGCCGGACACCGGGCCCTTTAACCCACATTTCGTCCAGGACATTGGAGCCGCGTTCCTTGTGGCGGGCTTCGCGCTCGCCGCGCGGGCATGGCGTCCGCGGTACTGGCCGGCAGCTGTCGCGGGTGCCGGGTTCCTTGCCGTCCACGCCCTGTTGCATATCGCGATCCTGGCGGGCGGCCATAGCCATTACCCCGTCTTCGATCTCCTCGCGATCGTGCTGCCGTCGGCAGCCGCCCTTTATTCCGCCTTCCCCAACCAAGGAGAACATCATGCGTAGTTGGATCGCGCGCCGTAGCCTGCGCGCCTTTGCCAAACGGTACGGATACGACGTCACCTATCTCGAAACGCTGCTGAACGAATCCCCCACCGCCTTCTTCAAATTCGCGCCGCTGATGAAGGCCGCCGCCCATCGCGAGGCGGTCCCGGTCGAGGCGAGCTTCGCCGCCAAGATCGTCGGAGCGATGGCCGAGGATTGCGGCCCCTGCACGCAACTCGTCGTCGACATGGCGCTGGAAGCCGGCATGGCCAAAGACCAGATCGAGGCGGTGCTCCGCCGCGACGCCAGGGCGATGAATGAAGCGACCACGCTCGCTTTCCGGTTTGCCGACGCGGTGGTGCGCCGCTCGACCAATGATGAGGAATTTCGCGATGCCGTGAAGGCGCAATGGGGCAAGAAAGGCGTAATAGACTTGACGATGGGGCTGCAACTCGGCCGGATGTTTCCGATGGTGAAGGCAGGGCTCGGCTATGCCAAGGAGTGCCGCCGCGTCACCGTGAGTGGGCATAATGTCGACGTCGTCAAACAAGCCGCATGACAACGACCCGCTGGCGCCCCATCGCGGGCGCCTGCTCGGGCTCGCCTATCGCATGCTCGGCAGCCGCAGCGACGCCGAAGACGTCGTGCAGGATGCCTATTTGCGCTTTACCGGCGCAAAGGACGTCCACAATCCGGAAGCCTTTCTCGTCACCGTGGTAACCCGGCTCTGTCTCGACCGCCTGAAAAGCGCAAAGGCGCAGCGCGAGATCTATGTCGGGCCATGGCTGCCCGAGCCGGTGTTCGATGCGGAGGGCCTGTCGGCCGATGCCGCGACCGAGCTCGCCGACGACCTTTCATTCGCGCTGCTGCTGGCACTCGACCGGCTGTCGCCGATGGAACGCGCAGCCTTCCTGCTGCACGACGTGTTCGACACGCCGTTTTCCGAAGTCGCCACGATGCTCGACCGCACCGAAGCGTCCTGCCGGCAACTGGCCTCCCGCGCCCGCCGTGCCGTGCGCGACAATCGTCCCGCGCCGGTACGGGCGCCCGACAATCACGCTCGCCTGCTGCAGGCCTTCAGCGAGGCCGTCGCCAGCGGCAATGTTGCACAGCTTGCCGCACTGCTGCGCGAGGATGCGGTGGCGCTGACCGACGGCGGCGGCCGCAAGACCGCGGCCCGCAATCCGATCATTGGACCGGACAGGATTGCGCGCTTCTTCATCGGCATTGCCGCCAAGAACGCCGGTCACGACATGCGCATCGAGCCCGCCATGATCAACGGCGCCGCCGGCGCCCTGCTCTATCTGGACGGTGAGCTCGACAACACCATGAGCATGGCGATAGCAGGCGACAAGATTGCCGCGATCTATATCGTCCGCAATCCCGACAAGCTGCGCCATCTGCCGCGTTGAAGGCCGGACCGGTCAGCAGGAACCGATCCGCATGGATAGCTCGACGTCCTCGCCGAAGGGCGTGGACATGTAGCCGCCAGTTGGCGCGCGCACGCGTGCCAGGTAGTCTGGGCTGTTATCGGCGTTGTCGGCGACGATCAATGCGCCGGGCCGGAGGCGGCTCTCGACCAGGCTCAAGATGTCCGGATAGAGCGCCTTGGCACCGTCGAGCAGCAGCAGGTCGATCGTATCGGGGAGATCGACGCCGAGCGTCTGCAGGGCGTCCCCTTCCCGGATCTCAACGAGATCGACAAGACCGCCAGCCATCAGGTTATCGCGGGCCCGCGCCACCTTGGACGGCTCGAACTCCGTGGTGATCAGGCGGCCGCCGCCATTGTCCTTGAGCGCTGCGGCAAGATGCAGGGTCGAGATCCCGAACGAGGTCCCGAACTCGACGATCGTCCGTGCGCGGTTGCTTCGCGCCAGCATATACAGCAGCGCGCCGGTCTCTCGCGAGATCGGAAGCGGCGCATTCTTCAGGCGCCGATAGAGGTCGCGGTAGTCGGTCTTGCTCCGCATCAGGCGCGCCCGCGCGTCGTCCGAGAGATCGGCCACAGCCGCCTCGGTCTCCGCCGAGGCCGCATCGGCCTCCTCGAACAGGCGATCCAGCAGGGGCTTAAGCGGGCTGGTGGTCAGGGTGGTCATGCAGGTCTCCAGTCAGGGGGTGAGCGCGTCCTTGCGCCGGTCCAGAAATACGACTAATCATTCGCATTTTCTAATCGCATTCCCGCAGAGCCCCATGACCGATCGTCGAAGCCCTTCAGTTTCCTCGCGAAAACGGCCGCAACAGGCCCGCTCGACCGAGCTCGTCGCGGCGATCCTGGATGCTGCTGTTCAGGTTTTGGCGAAGGAAGGCGCGCAGCGCTTCACCACTGCGCGGGTCGCCGAGAGGGCCGGCGTCAGCGTCGGATCGCTGTACCAGTACTTCCCGAACAAGGCCGCGATCCTGTTCCGGCTGCAAAGCGATGAGTGGCGGCAGACGACCGAATTGCTGCGCGGCATCCTCGAGGACGCCGGCAGGCCGCCGCTCGAACGGCTACGCACGCTGGTTCACACCTTCATCCGCTCGGAATGCGATGAGGCCGCGGTGCGTGTCGCACTCGATGACGCTGCCCCGCTCTATCGCGATGCCCCGGAAGCCCGCGAAGCGAGGGCCTCAGGCGACCGCATTGTCGAGGCATTCATGCAGGAAGCCCTGCCCGAAGCCTCAGAGGCGACGCGTATACTGGCCGGCGAGCTGATCACGACGACGCTCAGCGCGGTCGGGAAACAGTTTTCGGAAAGTCCCCGAACTTCCGCGGAGATCGAGACTTACGCCGACGCCGTGGCCGACATGCTGTGCGCGTACCTTGAAGATCTCGCCCGCCGCTGAGAACGCAGTGCGACCCATCAGCAAATCCCGCATGGATCAGCTGGTCACGGGGTAAGCGAGCGGCTTGCCGGCAAAGAACGCTTCGAGATTTTCCAGCACGCAGTTCTGCATCGCCACATGCGATTCCAGCGTGTGGCCGCCGATATGCGGCGACAGCACCACATTCGGCAGCGCGGTCAGCGCATCCGGCGCATGCGGCTCCTTGGCGTAGACGTCGAGGCCCGCGCCGGCAATCGTCTGATCCGTCAGCGCCGCGACCAGCGCTGCCTGGTCGATCACCGAGCCGCGCGAGATGTTGACGACGTAACCGTCCTTGCCAAGCCTGCGCAGGATATCGGCATTGACGACGTGATGGGTATCCGCGCCCGCCCGCACCGCGATCATCAGCACGCTGCACCATTCGGCCAGCGCATCGAGGCTCGGAAAATATTGATACGGCACATCGTGCTTGCTGCGGCTGAAATAGCCGACTTCGGTCTCGAAGGCGGCGACGCGCGCGGCGATCTTGCGGCCGATCTCGCCCATGCCGTAGATGCCGATTTTTCGGCCGGGCATCCCGGCCTGCGGGCGCATCATCGGCGAAGGTTTCGCCGCCGCCCAGCTCCCGCCGCGCACGTAATCATCAGCCACCAGCAGCCTTCGCGTCGTGGCCAGCATCAGCGTCACCGCGATGTCGGCGACCGAGGCTGCATTCGCGCCGGGGCTGTGGCCGACCGCGATGTTGCGCTTCGCCGCCGCAGCCAGATCGACACCGTCATAACCGGTGCCGTAGCAAATGATCGCGCCGAGCTTGGGCAGCATGTCCATCGCTTCGCCGCGAAGCGGCGTACCGCCCGCGGTGATCATCGCGCGAATGTCGGCCAGCTGGTCGGCCGGGAACACTTCATTGGGCGGCTTGCCAGCGGCGTTCAGCAGTTCAAACCGTTCGCCGAAACGCTCCATCTGGGCCTTTGGAAAGCGCGAATAGATCAGGACCTTCTCGGGCATTTGTTATTCTTTCTTACCAGTCCGGCGCTCTTACCAGTCCGGCGCTGCGACGATTACGCAAAGGCCACATCAAACGCAAAGGGCGGAATCGGTGATCCGATTCCGCCCTTTCTATTCACGTTAGTTCCAACGAACTAGCCGAGCAGTGTGCCGGGCTCGACCTTGACGCCCGGGCCCATGGTGGAGGAGACCGCCACGCGCTGGATGTAGGTGCCCTTGGCGCCGGCCGGCTTGGCCTTGGACACCGCATCCGCCAGCGCCTTGACGTTCTGCACCAGCTTTTCCTCGGAGAACGACGCCTTGCCGACACCGGCCTGCACGATGCCGGCCTTCTCGACGCGGAATTCGACCGAGCCGCCCTTGGCGCCCTTCACGGCCGAGGTGACGTCCATCGTCACGGTGCCGATCTTCGGATTCGGCATCATGCCGCGCGGACCGAGCACCTTACCGAGGCGGCCGACCAGCGGCATCATGTCGGGGGTGGCGATGCAGCGATCGAAATCGATGTTGCCGCCCTGCACCTTCTCGACCAGGTCTTCGGCGCCGACGACGTCAGCACCCGCAGCCTTGGCTTCTTCCGCCTTGGCGCCGCGAGCAAACACGCCGACGCGCAACGTGCGGCCGGTGCCGTTCGGCAGGTTGACGACGCCGCGGACCATCTGGTCGGCGTGACGCGGGTCGACGCCGAGATTGATCGCGATCTCGATCGTCTCGTCGAACTTCGACGTGGCGCGTTCCTTGACCATCTTGATGGCATCCGCGAGCGGGTAGAGCTTCTCGCGGTCGATGCCTTCGCGGACCTTCTTCAAACGTTTTCCGATTGCCATGGTCCGTTACCCCGCAACTTCCAGACCCATCGAACGGGCGGAGCCCTCGACCATCTTCATGGCCGATTCGATGGTATCGCAATTGAGATCCTTCATCTTCTTCTCGGCGATCTCGCGCACCTGCGCTTTCGTCACCTTGCCGGCCTTGTCGCGGCCCGGGGCTTTCGAACCGGACTGGATCTTGGCGGCCTGCTTGAGGAAGTGGGACATCGGCGGCGTCTTCATCTCGAAGGTGAAGGAACGGTCCGCATAGATGGTGATGATCACCGGAATCGGGGTGTTCTTTTCTTCCTTCTGCGTCTGGGCGTTGAACGCCTTGCAGAATTCCATGATGTTGAGACCGCGCTGACCAAGCGCGGGACCGATCGGGGGCGAAGGATTCGCCGCACCGGCCGGGACCTGAAGCTTCAGGTATCCGGTCACTTTCTTTGCCATGTATCACTCCTGTTGCGCCGGCAGGTCGCCGGCTGGTTCAGGTTCCGTGGTTCGGTTCAAGCGCGGCTGGCAACCGCCCTTTCCTCCCACGGCCTCATTGACGCGAGGACAGGCCTCGCGCTTCCGATCAGACCTTCTCGACCTGACCGAATTCCAGTTCGACGGGCGTGGCGCGGCCGAAGATCGACACTGCGACCTTCACGCGCGAGCGCGCTTCGTCAATTTCTTCAACCACGCCGGAGAACGAGGCAAACGGGCCATCGGCCACCCGCACGTTCTCGCCGATTTCGAACGACACCGATGCCTTCGGACGTTCGACGCCTTCCTGCACCTGGTGCAGGATCCGCATCGCCTCGGACTCCGAGATCGGCATCGGCTTGTTTTCGGCGCCGAGGAAGCCGGTCACCTTGGGCGTGTTCTTGATGAGATGGAACGCCTCGTCGGTCAGCTTCATCTTCACCAGCACATAGCCCGGGAAGAACTTGCGCTCGGCGTCGATCTTGCGGCCGCGGCGCACCTCGGTAACCTTTTCGGTCGGCACCAGAATCTGGTCGAACAGTTCCTCCAGGCCGCGCTGCTTCGCCTGCTCGCGGATCGATTCCGCCACCTTCTTCTCAAAATTCGAATAGGCGTGAACGATATACCAGCGCTTGTCCATCGTAAGGGTTCCGGTGCTCATCAGTGGACGCCCAGCAGGAAAGTGACGACGTAGCGGATGATCAAATCCGAGGTGAAGAAGAAGATCGAAGCCAAGGCAACCATCACGAACACCATGATCGTGGTGATCGTCGTCTCGCGGCGGGTCGGCCAGGTGACCTTGGCGGTCTCCGAGCGCACTTCCTGCAGGAATTTGAACGGGCTGAAAGCCATCGTTAGTTACCGCATCCTTCGTGAGACGATTGTGATTTAACGCGAATCCGAACAGCCCTATTACGCCCAGCCCTCTCTCGAAGGATGAGCCGCAAAGCGGGCTCGATTGTTCGGGGGAATTCAGAGCCGCGCCGGATATCCGTCGAACGGGCCGGCAGCAGGTAGCGGGTATCTACTGGCAGAAGGGCAAAAGGTCAAGGTACGGGGTGCAGCGGGCCCATTTCCTGCCAATTTGGCCCGGATCGGGGAAAGCCACTGGTTAATCGCGGGTAACGGCTCCCGTCAAATCCTCATGACAGCGCGATCCTGATCTTAAAGCCTGTCCATTATCCTCATGATCGATAAGAGGGGTAACGAGGGAATGGCTATGGCGCTGTTAGGGCAGGACCAAGAGAGATTTTCGGGCGAGACCGCCTGGACCGTTCTCGATGCGGCGAACGATCTCGGCGACACCATCACAATCGATGCGTGCCGGCGCGTGATCGATGCCGATCTGCGCGGCGAGATCCCCGCCCATTCGGACATTGCGGTGCTTTCCGCGTTCTTCAGCTAGGCTCTGAAGTAGATAACCCGGCCAAGTATTTGACCGGGCTATCTATTTAAACGACTGGGGCGGGCCCGTTGTCCTGGCTGACCTTTTCCCGGGCAGCATCCAGGGCGTCCTGGCCGGCCTGTTTGACCCGGTCAGCATACTCGGCGCCGGCATCCGCAAGCTCCGCTTTGAGTGTATCGGCACCCTCCCGGACACTTTGCGTGACAGCCCCGGCCCGCTTATTCAGGTCCGCCTTCAGATCGTCGCTCAGGTTCCCGGCCCACTCGTCCTCGATACGGGACCTCGCCATCGCGCCCGCCACGGTGGCGCCGATCGCAAGGCCGACCGCCCCGAGCACCAGTGGTTGCCGTTCCAGGAGGTCGGAAAGCGAGGATTGCGCCTGCATGAAGGTCTCCTTCCGCGGCAGCGCCCGGCCCAGCCGATCGAACATCTCCCGTGCGCCGGCCACGCCGTCGTCGAAACGCTCGCTCATCGTTTCGGCTGCGCCCGACATCGTCCCGGAAGCGGTGGTTCGGGCACGGCGCATCGTCTCGTTGAGGCCGCGCGAGGCGTCATCCTGCATCCGGGAGGCATGATCCCGCATCGAGCCGTAAGTGTCCTCCCAGCTTGATGCAGCCGATCTTCCGGTTCGCGCCCCGAGATCGGCGAGCGGCGCAGCCGCCGACTTCAC
The DNA here is from genome assembly GCF_029714305.1 of Bradyrhizobium sp. CB3481. Lineage (NCBI taxonomy): Bacteria > Pseudomonadati > Pseudomonadota > Alphaproteobacteria > Hyphomicrobiales > Nitrobacteraceae > Bradyrhizobium > Bradyrhizobium sp. CB3481. The sequence goes on along the minus strand of NZ_CP121647.1, from coordinate 3,360,721 downwards.
CGAGCCGGCGGCGTTCTTCAGCCGGTCGCTGCCGATCAGCAGCCACAGCGCGCCACCGCCAATCAGAGCCGCCGCGAGCGGGTTTTCCCGAACGGCCGTGGACAGACCATCGATGAAACTTTCCTGTGAGCCCTTCATCGCACCATTCCCTTCACCGTCTCCCTGTCCTTTTCGAGCTGGCGCAGCGTCTCTCGCGGCGCCAGATGACGTGCGTCGAGCCGGCTCATACCGACCGCAAACAGGATGCCTGCGAGCACCGCGGCGACGATCGCGGAGATCAGATAAGCAACCGGCTGCGACCATCCGCCGGCGATCAAGGCTGCCGACAGTGCGAACAGCGCCATGACGATCGCGGGAATGACCAGCACCGCGCCGGCGGCGATAAGGCCGGCGGCGCTACCGATTTGCTGGACCTTCTCGCCGAGCTCGGCCTTGGCGAGATCGATCTCATTCTGGAACAGCTTTGAAAATTGCGACAGCGCATCGCCGAAGAGATGCGAGATTGTCCGAAGATCGGTTTTCGTGCTCATGACGCCTCACTCTTGTAGGATCCCGAGCTGTAGGATGAGGATGGGTTGTACGATGAAGGCGTGTACGAAGACGACGCGCCCTGATCTGATGAGCTCACGCCACCCGATGCCTTCAGGAAGCGCACCGCCGCGAAACCGGCCAGCACCGACAGACCCAGAAACGCCGCCGGCTGTCGCTTCGCAAAATCCGTCGCGCCATCGACGATGTCCCGGAAGCTCCCGTTGCGGATCTTGTCCGCGGCTTCGTCGACATAGTCGGCGGCCGAATTGATGCCGCGGGCGGCGAACGGCACGTCGTTTTCGAATGCGCGGGCGGCCTCCCTGATGTCGCCAGCAAGCTTGCCGACAAAGTCGGCGCCCGAGCGCTGCTGTTCGCGCGCCTGATCCTGCAAGCCGTCCGCAGCTCCGGCCACCGCGCCCTTGGCGGCGTCCGCTGCTTCCTTGAATTTCTCGCGGGCCGTATCGGTCGACGACCTCAGCGCATCGCCTGCACGCTGCTTCATCTCGGCGCCCGCATCGGCCACCTGATCCTTGAGATTCTGCGGCGCGCCGGTGTCCTGGTCGTTCTGGGTAAAATTCTTGTTGCGGGTGTTAATATCCATATCGCTCATGACGGCCTCTTTAATTGTGTTCGTTCTGGGTTTGGGAAGGATCGAAGGCCGTCGTCACGACATCGTCGGCCACCTCTTTGAGTCTTTCAGTCACGCCTTCGGTGATACGGCTGGCGTGCCCGCCGAGGTCTGCGTCGGAAACGCTTTTGGCCGCAGCCTCGGCAGCAGAAAGCGCGGCTTCTTTGGCAGCTTCGAAACCGGATTGTGCCGCCGTGCCCGCAGCACGCTTGACGTTGTCGCTCGCCTTTCCGATGACCTGTGCCTCAGCCCTTGTACTGGGAAGGGACGCGGCAATGATCGCGCCGATCGCGACGCCGAGGCCGCCGATCAAGGCTGCGTTGTCGCGGATCACCTTGCTGGCCGTCTCAGGAGCTGCCGTCGCCGTCGAGCGAACCTGCTCCATTCGCTCCTTCGCCATCTCTGAAGCGGCGTCCATGCCGGACCGGACCTTACTGGCAACGGCGTCGGCGGCTTGCGTCGCGCGATCCCTCAAATCACCAGCCATTCCGCTCGCCGTATCTGCCATTCCGTCCGCGGTTGATTGAGTCTCGTCGGCCATGCCGGCGGCCTGACGCTCGGCGTGCGACATCACCTTCTTCATCCCCTCGCCGAGCGATTGCGCGTGTTCGGTGGTCTCCTCGAAGACCTCCCTAACCTTCTCAAGGGCGGGCTCCGCAGCCTCCGCGGCGCGGTCGCGAACGGTCTTTGAGCTCAGTGCAAGGCCGGCGCCGATCATCAGGAGCGGCAGCGGGAAACCGCGGGCGAGACGCAGCACCGGGACGGCAACCGCCGTGCCGGCAGCAACGGCCTGCATCGGGTTGTCCATGGCCTGCTGCTTCAGCGCATCCAGCCAGCTATGCGTCTTATGACTGATGAAGCCACTCACCTCGGCCTTGATGTGCTCTGGAGAGACCTTGTAGCGGATGTCTTCCGCCGTATCCGCGATCTGCTCTCTCAGCCGGTCGACGGTTGCCGCAAGCTCTGCGCGGCTCTGCTCGGAATCCCGTCGAAGCTCCTCTACGGATCGTGTCATATCGTCACCGCCCTCTTGGTTCGTGTCGTTTTCAAGCGAACTCAGGCGATATCGAATTGTTCCTCGCCCTCCTCGTGCGCCGCCGGATGGCGTGCATCAAAGATCGCTTTGGTCAGTTCTGCACCGAACAGGAATATCTGTGCGGAGTAGTAGACCCAGAACATCAGGACGATTAACGCGCCGGCCGCGCCGTAGGTCGAGCTGGGCGCCGCTTGACCCAGGTACCAGCCGATCAGCGATTTACCGACGGTGAACAGCACGGCTGTGACAAATGCGCCCAGCAGCAGGTGACGCCAGGAGATCGTCGTATCGGGCATCACCCTGTAGATTGCTGCGAACAGCAGGGTGAAGATGGCCAGCGACACGAACGTGTTCACCGCACTGAGCACCGCCTTGCCGGCAGACCATTGTTCCAGCGCCGACAGCGCGGTGCTCGCCGCCAATGAGACGATCAGCATGAAGCCGAGCGCAGCCACGAGACCAAGGCTGGCGGCCCGGCTGCGGATCAGCGAGAAGATCGGCTCGGCAGCTGGCTTCGCCTTGAACGTTAAGTTCAACGCCGTGCGCATCTCGCCGAAGACGCCGGATGCCGTTATCAGCACCGTGACGACGCCAACAATGGTCGCGGTCGCGCCGGACGTCGGATCGCTCGATCGGGCAAGGATGGATTTGATGAAGTCGCCGCCGGACGGCCCCAGCAATCGGCCGAGCTCTTCACTGATAGCGGCGCGGGCCGCGTCTTGCCCAAACGCCAGGCCGGCGATCGCAACGACGATCAGAAGCACAGGCGCCAGCGACGTGGCGGCATAGAAGGCGATGGAAGCGCCACGGCTGAGGGCATCGTTTGCCACATAGCCCGAGACAGCGGCTTTCACGATCCGCCAAAGCACGCCCATTGGCCTTCCCACCTCCTCAACTGGCGCGGCAGGCCTCACGCGAAAATGCAACGAACGAAGTTCGTGGAAGGTTTCCTGACCGCGCCAAAAACTCGCGGGCGACGCCGGCCGGCGCCGCGATTGGGAGCATCGTTTTGAGAGCGTGTCAGCGATGCAGGGCATTGATGGGCTGCCTGTGAGAGGGCGCCAAGCCCCCGCCCGTCAGTTTGACTTGGCTCAAGCACCCGTTTCGACGGCGCGCCTAAGATTGCACCTTGAGCATTTGCTGAGGTGTTTCGAACTCGGAGCTCTCGGACGTGGACTGAAAATGCGGGTCGAGCTTGCACTTCCACCATCGACGCGGGATTTGCGGCTGGACCTGTTCCGCGGCCTCGCCAACTGGCTGATGTTTCTTGGCCATGTTTCTACCAGCGTACTGGCCTGGTTCTCGTTCCGAAATTACGGCTTCAGCGACGGCGCCGACCTGTTCGTATTCATCTCCGGTTACACTTCGGCGCTCGTTTTCGGCAGGCGGATGCTCGAAGGCGGCTTCGTCTTCGGGACGACCCGGCTATTGCGGCGCGTGTGGCAGATCTACACCGCGCATATGCTGCTGTTCGTATTCTACCTGGCTTCCGTCCATCTCCTCGCCAACAGCTTCAACGCGCCCGACCTCATTGATCGCTTCAACGTTGCCCCTTTGCTGAACGCCCCGGTCGAAGCCATCACGCAGGGGCTGCTGCTCCGATACAAGCCATTGAACCTCGACGTGCTGCCGCTCTACGTCGTCCTGATGGGCGCCTTTCCGCCGGTGCTCTGGTTGATGCTCCGCCACCGCGACTGGGTGATGCTCGGATCGGTGCTACTATATTTCGCTGCAAGGCAATTCGGCTGGAACCTGCCGTCCTATCCAGCGGGGGTTTGGTATTTTAACCCGTTCGCATGGCAGCTTCTGTTCGTGCTCGGCGCATGGCTGGCGCTGGGCGGGGCCAAGACGGTGCACTTCCTGGTGCGCTCGAGGCTGGTCCCGGTGATCGGGGTCGCCTATCTGGTCTTTGCAGCCGTCATGACGCTGGCCGGATTGATACCGGACCTGCAGAAACTGTTCCCGCCCGCGCTGTTCGAAACCTTCAACCCGAACGACAAGACCAATCTGGCGCCCTATCGCTTCCTCCACCTCGCCATCGTGATCGTGCTCGGCACGCGATTGATAGCCATCGATGCGAAGGGACTTCAGGCTGCCATCTGGAAGCCGATGATCAAATGCGGCCAGCAATCCCTCGAAGTGTTTGCCGTCGGCATCTACCTGGCATTCATCGGCTACTTCTTCCTGAAGATGACGTCCGACGGGATCGTCGCTCAACTCCTGGTCGGAACCGCCGGAATCGCGATCATGACGGGCGTTGCCTATTACCGGTCATGGTCGAAGCGGGTCGAAAAGGCCCACCACGCCCAATCTCCTGCGCACAGGCAGCCACCCCTCGGCGAGTCCAGGGCGCCTGCGGGCGAGCCTGCCCGGCCGGCTGAAAAGGCAGTTGTCGGTGCCCGTTAGGCGCGCGATTTGCCGCTGGCAGAATCTCGCCGCGCGTGGATGAAACCTGGCTTAAGTGCTTGATTTAGCTGGCAGGAGTGGCAGGGCTCGAACCTGCGACCCCCGGTTTTGGAGACCGGTGCTCTACCAATTGAGCTACACTCCTGCAGGGACCGGCGACGTGCGCCGGTTCGCGCGCCGTTTCAAGCATAGGGCATACCCCGAATGCAAGGGCGAAGCGGCTTTCCGCCTATCCAAAGCGGGGCTTATGCGCCAGACTTTGCTCTCCTTACAACAACAAGCGCCACGGGAGAGACCATGAACGCGCAGACTGCCGCTCGGCAAGCATCCGCCCCCCGGACCCCTGCTCTCCCCGATGCCAAGCCCGAAACGATCGGCCTCTCGACCGCCCGCCTGCAACGGATGTCCGACGCCTTCAAGCGCGAGGTCGACAAGGGAACCCTGCCCGGTGCCACGGTCATGGTGGCGCGGCGCGGCCAGATCGGCTGGTTCGATGCCATCGGCCGCCAGAGCCCGGCCGCCTCCGCGCCGATGGCGCATGACAGCATCTTCCGCATCTTCTCGATGACCAAACCGATCGTCTCGATCGGCATCATGATGCTGGTTGAGGACGGCCATTTCATCCTCGGCGATCCCGTCGCCAAATTCATTCCGGAGTTTGCCGACCAGCAGGTCGGCGTCGAGAATAATGGCAAGCTCGATCTCGTACCGGCGAAGCGGCAGATGACCGTGCAGGACCTGTTGCGGCACACTTCCGGCCTGACCTACGATCACACCGGCAACGGCCTGGTCCAGCAGCTCTACCAGCAGTCGCGGCTGCGCAGCCGCAAGATCACCAATGCCGAGCACGCCACCATGATCGCCGGCATGCCGCTGATCTGCCAGCCGGGCGCGGAATGGAACTACAGCCGCTCGACCGACGTGCTCGGCCGGATCATCGAGGTCGTCTCCGGCAAGTCGCTCGGCGCGTTCCTCACCGAACGCATCCTGGCGCCGCTGCAGATGGCCGAGACCGCGTTCCATACCCCGGAAGCCAACGCGGCCCGTCTTGCCGAACCGTTCGCGAACGATCCATGGAACGGCGACAAGGTGCAGCTCTTCAACATGCTCGAGAAGCCGGCGATGGAATCCGGTGGCGGCGGGCTGGTCTCGACCACGATGGACTATGCGCGGTTCTGCCAGATGCTGCTGAGCGGCGGCACGCTCGACGGCAACAGGATCATCGGCCGCAAGACGCTGGAGCTGATGGCGTCGGATCATCTCGCGCCCAATGTGAAGGTGGACTCGCCGCTGATGCCGGCCGGCCACGGGTTCGGCCTCGGCTTCGCCGTTCGCACCCAGCGCGGCGTCGCGCCCTTCCCAGGCTCGCTCAGTCAGTTCTTCTGGAGCGGCATGGCCGGCACGTTCTTCTTCATCGATCCGGCGGAGGACCTGTTCACGGTGTTCATGATGCAGGGCCCCGGCCAGCGCGAATATATCCGCAACCTGCTGCGGGATCTGGTGTACGCGGCGGTGGAGTGAGGTCTACGCGGCGCATCCTCCACTGTCATGCCCCGCGAAGGCGGGGCATCCAGTACGCAGCGACGGTCATGAGAACCGAGACGGTTGCGTTTACTGGATCGTCCGCCTTCGCGGACGATGACACCGAATCCGTGGCAGGCGTGTCCGCTCACCTCAACTGATCGTCGCGCCGCCGTCGATCACGATGGTCTGCCCCGTCATGAAGTCGCCGGCCTTCGATCCCATCAGCACTGCAGCGCCCGCGATCTCGTCGGGCACGCCGATGCGCAGCAGTGGCGAGCGCGCGGTGGATGCCTTCAGCGTCTCCGGATTGTCCCACAGCGCCTTGGCGAAATCGGTCTTGATCAGGCCCGGCGCGATGCAGTTCACGCGGATGTTATGCTTACCGTATTCGCAGGCGAGGTTGCGCGCGAGCTGCATGTCGGCCGCCTTCGAAATCGCGTAGGCGCCGAGCACGGTCGAGCCTTTCAGGCCGCCGATCGAGGAGACGATGATGATCGAGCCGTCCTTGCACTCGATCATCTGCGGCACCACCATGTTGATCAGCCAGTTGTTGGCAACAATGTTGTTGTCGAGAATTTTTCGGAATTGATCGTCGGAGATGCCGGCGAGCGAACCATAATAGGGATTGGACGCGGCGTTGCAGACCAGCACGTCGATCTTGCCGAAGGCGCGATTGGATTGGTCGACGAGGTTCTGCAGGTTTTCCTTGTTCGAGATGTTGGCGGCGATCGCAACCGCCGTGCCCTTGCCGAACTTTTCGTTGACCTCCTTGGCGACCTGATCGCAGACGTCCTGCTTGCGCGAGGAGATTACGACCTTGGCGCCGTGCTCGGCCATGCGTTCGGCAATGGCGCGACCGATGCCGCGCGTGGAGCCGGTGATGACGGCGACTTTCCCGGTCATGTCGAACAAGCTCATGTCTCTCTCCCCGATGTTGATCCGGCGCGATGCCGGATTGGTCTTGAATTCGAACTAAGCAGCCTTTACGGCCCGCGACAACTCAAGGCTCAAGCGAGCTTCGTTTCCGGCGGCGCGACCTCCGGGCCTGCCGGCTGATGCATCGCGTTGTGCGAGGCGTCGGCGATCCAGGGCTGCTGGTTCACCATCGGCAGCCACCAGCCGGTGTAAGTGGCGCTCGAGAGATGATCGAGCCGCGTGACCGAGCAATTGTCGATATCGAAGGCGAGGCCTTTCTCCGGCTGGCCGCCGAGCGCAAGACCGATGGCCGCCCGGATCGTGCCGCCGTGCGCGACGGCGATGATGTCCCTTCCCGCGTGCTCGGCGTTGATGCGCTCGATGGCGGCGCAGGCGCGGTTATAGAGATCCATGAAACTCTCGCCGCCGGGTGCGGCTTCGTCAACACCGGTAAGCCAATGGCGGCCGGCCGGCAGGCTCGCGTAAAATGCCGCGCGATTCATGCCCTGCAGTTCGCCAAGATGCTGCTCGGCGAACGCGTTCACATGCGGCATATCCGACGGCTTCGGAAAGCCCGAGGCCCAGATCGCTGCTGCGGTCTGGTGCGTGCGCTTCAGGTTGCTTGCATACCAGACCGCGCCACGCGGCAGGATTTTTCCGACCGCCTCGAACACAATGCGATCGCTACAGTCGCAGCCGAGATCCTTCTGCCCGTAGATGCAGCCATTGTCTTCGCGCACCGGCGCGTGGCGAACCCACCACCATCGCGTCGTCGTCATCCGCGGTCTGTCTGCATTGGACATCGCAACGTCCCTTCAATACTGTTCGTTGACGCTGTACGTCAGAGCACTCATCGCCTCAAGTGACTTGACGTTTGAAATTCTGTTTGAATTCCGCAAGGCGGCAGACGCCGACGCGCATAACACTGCAGGGAGAGACTCATGGGCCGCCTCGAAGGCAAATCCGTCGTCATTACCGGTGCTGGAAGCGGCATCGGGCGCGCTGCGTCGGTGCTGTTCTCCAAAGAAGGCGCGAAGCTCATCATCGTCGACAAGACTGACGGCGTGAAGGAGACCGCCAAGCTGGTCAGTGATGCCGGCGGCACCGTCGAGGCCGTCATGGCCGATGCCGGCTCGGAAGCGGACGTGAAGGCGTTCATCGACAAGGCGGTGGCGAACTATGGCCGGCTCGATGCGATCTGGGCCAATGCCGGCGTCAGCGGCGGGCTGGTGCCGCTCGCCGAGCAGACCGTCGAACACTGGCAGGAAGTGCTGCGCGTCAATCTGATCGGGCCGTTTCTGGCGATCAAGCATTCGATGCCGCACATGATCAAGCAGAAGTCCGGCTCGATCGTCTGCACCGCCTCGGTCGCGGGGCTCAAGGCCGGCGCCAGCGGTCACCCCTATGGCGCCAGCAAGGCCGGCGTCATCAGCCTGGTGCAGACAACCGCCTACTCGCTGTCTGGCACCGGCGTGCGCATCAACGCGGTTTGCCCCGGCCTGATCGAGACCGGCATGACCAAGCCGGTGTTCGACCGCGCCAAGGAGCGCGGCACCCAAGACAAGATCGGCCAGCTCAATCCCTTGAAGCGCGCCGGCCAGCCGCACGAGCTCGCGGCGATGGGTTTGTTCCTTGCGAGCGATGAGGCGTCCTACGTCAACGGCCAGGCGATCCCGGTCGACGGCGGCCTTACTGCGTCGATGCCGTATACGGGCAAGCCGGTTTAGTTCGTCATTGCGAGGAGCGAAGCGACGAAGCAATCCATCTCTCCGCATATGCGGCGCGATGGATTGCTTCGCTTCGCTCGCAATGACGGACGCCATCACGATCACACCCCCTCCGGCGGCGAGCCGGAGGATTCCGCCGCCAGCGCGCGGTGGCGGATGCGCTCGCGGTAGAAGGCGTAGAGGCCGGAGGCGACGATGGTCGCGGCGCCCGTCACCATCATCGCGTCGGGCACGTCACCGAACACGAGATAACCGAGCGACATCGCCCATAGCAGCGCGGAATAGCGGAACGGCGCCACCGCCGAGATGTCGCCGGTGCGCAGTGCCGAGATGATGCATTGATAGCCGATCAAGAGCAGCACCGCGGCTAACGCCTGCAGGCCGAGCGCGGTGGCCGACGGCGGGCTCCAGCCACCGAGCGGAACGAGGATGACGCCGCCGGCGCTCGTTACCGTCACCGTCGTCAGCAAGGTGATGAACAGCGACGGGATCTTCGCGGGGATCCGCCGCGTCGCGAGGTCACGCAGCGTGCAGAAGGCAACCGACACCAATGCGAACAGCGAGTACTGGCTGAAGCCGGCAAGCCCCGGCCGCACGATGACCAGCACGCCGATGAAGCCGGCCGCGATCGCCGACCAGCGCCGCCAGCCGACCGGCTCGCCGAAAATCACCGCGGCGCCGAGCGTGATCGCAAGTGGCAGCGCCTGGAGGATCGCCGAAGTGTTGGCGAGCGGTAGATGCACCAGCGCGACCATGAACGCGAGCGTGCCGCCGATCTCGCCGATGACGCGCAGCACCACCGGCTTGATCATCAGCGTCCGCAGCGGGCGCAACGCGTCCTGATACCATGCGAAGGCCGCGACCAGCACCATCGCGAACAGCCCGCGCACCAGGATCACCTGGCCGAAGTTCATCTCGGACGACACCACTTTGGTGATGGAGTCGTTCGCGGTGAACGCGGCCATGGACACCGCCATAAGCAGGCTGCCGCGAATATTTGGGGACAGAGCCAAGTGGATTCCCTCATGGTGAGGAGCGCGGAACGCGCGTCTCGAACCATGAGGCCCCGTCTGTGGCCTACATCCTTCGAGACGCCCGCTTCTCGCGGGCTCCTCAGGATGAGGTTTTGCTATGACGCAGTAGGGTTAAGTCGCGCCGGCCTTCTGAGCGTATTCCCAGGAAGATTTCGACAGCGGCACGGTGCGCGCCGCCGACTCCAGCGCCTTGGCATTGGCCGCGGTGCCGTCGCGGATCCGTCCCGCGATACCCTGCGTGATGCCGGCGAGGCGGAACATGTTGTAGGCGAAGTACCAGTTCAGATCGGGCACTTCCATGCCGGTGACGTCGCAGTAGATCTGCGCGGCTTCTTCCACGCTCGGGATGTTGAGCGCCTTGAGATCGGCGCCAGCGAGGCCCGGCATGGTCCACTGCATCAAGAGATAGGTGAAGTCGGCCATGGGATCGCCGAGCGTCGACAGTTCCCAGTCCAGCACCGCCTGCACGCGCGGTTCCGTCACGTGGAAAATCATGTTGTCGAGGCGATAGTCGCCGTGGACGATTGAAATCCGCGCCTGCCCCGGCACCGTCCGCGGCAGCCATTCGGCGACCTTCTCGAATTCCGGAATGTGCTGCGTCTCGGAGGCGCGGTACTGCTTGGTCCAGCGGTCGATCTGACGCGCGAAATAATTGCCGGGCTTGCCGAAGTCGCCAAGCCCGATCGCTTCCGGATTGAAGACGTGGAGTTTTGCCAGCGTTTCGATCTTGCTGGTGAAGATCTTTCGCCTGTTATCCGGGGTCTGGCTCGGCAGCGTCGGATCCCAGAACACCCGGCCCTCTTCCATCGACATGATGTAGAAGGCCGCGCCGATCACGGCATCATCGGTGCACAGCGCATAAGCCTTCGCGACCGGAAAGCCCTGCTTGCCGAGCGCCGCGATGACACGGAATTCGCGGTCGACCGCATGCGCCGACGGCAGCAATTTGCCGAACGGCTTTCGGCGCATCACGTAGGATCGCGACGACGTTTCCAGCTTGTAGGTCGGGTTGGACTGGCCGCCCTTGAACTGCAGGACTTTCAACGGCCCCTGATAGCCTTCGACATGCTCGCGCATCCAGCCATCGAGGTTCGCCTCGTTGATGCGATGGCGCTCCTCGACTTCCTTTGTCCCTGAGAACTCTTCGTCTTTCCTGACGCCGTCCGCCACGATGACGCTCCCTTACTTTATTGTCCGTCATTCCGGGGCGATGCGAAGCATCGAACCCGGAATCTCGAGATTCCGGGTCTGGTCCTTCGGACCATCCCGGAATGACGGCTGAGAGAGCGTTGCGTCCGCCCTCCCCTTATTAATGGTTCGTAGCGTTTGCATACTTCCGAAGTTCAAGTCTGGCAATGGCGCGGTTATGCACCTCGTCAGGACCGTCCGCGAGCCGCAGCGTGCGCACATGGGCGTACTCGACCGCCAGGCCAGCGTCGTCGGAGACGCCGCCGCCGCCGAACGCCTGTATAGCGTTATCGATGATCTTGAGCGCCATGTTCGGCGCCGCCACCTTGATCATGGCGATCTCGAGCTGCGCGGTCTTGTTGCCGACCTTGTCCATCATGTCGGCGGCCTTGAGGCACAGCAAGCGGTTCATCTCGATATCGATACGGGCTTCCGCGATGCGCTGCTCCCAGACCGAATGTTCGATGATCTTCTTGCCGAACGCGGTGCGCGAGGAAAGCCGCCGCACCATCTTCTCCAGCGCCTCCTCGGCCTTGCCGATGGTGCGCATGCAGTGATGGATGCGGCCCGGGCCGAGACGGCCCTGCGCGATCTCGAAACCACGGCCCTCGCCGAGCAGGATGTTGGCCTTGGGAATGCGAACGTTCTCAAGCAGCACCTGGGCATGGCCGTGCGGCGCATCGTCGAAGCCGAACACCGGCAGCATTTTTTCGACCTTGATGCCGGGCGTGTCGAGCGGCACCAGGATCTGCGACTGCTGCTGGTGCTTTGCGGCTTTCGGATCGGTCTTGCCCATCAGGATCGCGACCTTGCAGCGGGGATCGCCGACGCCGGATGACCACCATTTGCGGCCATTGATGACGTAATGGTCGCCGTCGCTCTCGATGCGGGTTTCGATGTTGGTGGCATCAGAGGAGGCAACCGCGGGCTCGGTCATCAGGAAGGCGGAACGGATTTCGCCGTCCATCAGGGGACGCAGCCATTTGCGCTTCTGCTCCTTGGTGCCATAGCGCATGAACACTTCCATGTTGCCGGTATCGGGCGCCGAGCAGTTGAACACCTCGGAAGCCCAGGAGATGCGACCCATCTCCTCGGAGAGCGGCGCGTATTCCAGGTTGGTCAATCCCGCACCGCGGAATTCGTCGTCCTCATGCGCGTTCGGCGGCATGAACATGTTCCAGAGGCCTTCGGCGCGCGCCTTCTTCTTCAGCTCTTCCAGGACCGGAATCACCTTCCAGCGCTCGCCCTCGGCGTCCTGCTGCTTGTAGATCGGCACCGCGGGACGAACATGCGCGTTCATGAACGCGCGCACGCGGTTCAGCCATTCCTTCTGCTTCTCTGACATGTCGAAATTCATGGGGCGCTCCTCGTCCTCGTTCTGAAACCGTTGCGCCGCAACTGTCCGCCCGCCGCCGATGGCCCGCAAGCCATTTTGCAGATGCCGCTGACAATGTCGGCCTGCCGGAGATGCGAAACGTTTGCAGACGTTCTTGACATTTCCGGTCCTTCAAACGATAGTTTCATACAACTGTTTGAATTGCAACTCCCCGAATGGGAGCCAGGTATGTCCAGCGATCGGACCCGGTCTGCCATCCTTGCCGCCGCGGAAAAGCTTTATGCCGATCGCGGCTTCGGCGACGTGACGCTGCGCGACATCGTCGCGGAGGCGAACGTCAACCTGGCCGCGGTGAACTATCATTTCGGTTCCAAGGACGAACTGATCGCCGAACTCTTCGTCACCCGCAGCCTTGCCACCAACCGCGAGCGGCTCAACGAGTTGAAACTGGCGGAGGAAAAGGGCGGCGGCCGCGCCCCGATCGACGCCATTTTGCACGCGCTGGTCGGCCCCACCCTGCGCGGCTGCCTCGGCCCGGACCGCGAGGGCTCGACTGCCGCGCGCTTCATGATCCGTGCCTCGATTGAATCGGTGCCGCCGATCCGTCGCATCAAGAACCGCGAGGTCGATCACTTGCGGAAATTCATCGCCGCGATGCGCCGGGCGATGCCGGGCCGTGATGACGCCGATCTCTACTGGGGCCTGCACTTTGCGCTCGCGATGTCGCATCACACCATCCGGGAAAAGGAGCGGCTGATCCGGCTGTCGGAAGGCCAATGCGACCTCAATGACGTGGATGCCATCGTCGACCGCGTGGTCGCGGTCTCGGTGATGGCGCTGACGGGTGGCGAAGCTACGGCGAAGAAGGCGCCTGCTCGGTCGGCGATGCCGCAAGGACGGCTGACACGGCAGGACCTCTGAGCCGTCATTGCGAACGCTGCTAGCGGCGCACACAGCCGTCGTCCCCCGCGCAGGCGGGGGATCCAGTACGCCGCGGCTTCTCGGTTCTATCATCGGTGTCTCTGGAATACTGGATCACCCGCCTGCGCGGGTGACGACAACTGGGTATAAGGCGGCAATCTCGCGACATGGATTGCCCGAGGCTTGCTGAAACTTTCCCGCCCTCTTCATTGTGAGGGCGCAGGGAAGACCGGGCGCGCGCCGCACCCGCGGTCTCGTGTGCGGTTGCGCATAGCAAAAAGCATGCACACGAGCATACAGGTTCGGCGGGAGCATCCCGGCCTTCCCTGCGCAATGGCTTTACGGTTTACTTCGTGCTCTTCCCGGAGAACGGCTCTTTTGCCTCCGTCGCCCGCGAGCGGCTTTCGCTACCTTCGGGCTTAACGCCAGCACCACGGCGCCAGAACCACACGACTTCACCGTACGCCTCAGCCAGACTCGTCAGTTACGGCATCGGCGTCCATCGCATCTCCCCGCGCGTCAGTGACGATGGCCAACGCCCCTCATCCCGCGGTGAGACGGGCGCAGTTATGCCGCTGATTTGGGTGAAAACGGAAGCGAAATATTTCTGATTCTCGGAAATTTGCAGCTTGACGCCATTTCCGAAAATCGGAAATTATTTGCCCGTCGGGCAAAATGTTCGACCTCATCCTGAGGAGCGGCGTCTTCGCCGCGTCTCGAAGGATGCAGGCCCGACTGTGGCCACATGGTTCGAGACGGCGCTGACGCGCCTGCTCACCATGAGGATTGAAAATCGTAGAGGTCGGCAAAGCGCCTTGTCTCACCTAGCTCAGAGAGCGAAGGCGGAAAGCGTGCCACCCTCAAGCAGCACGCTCGGTGGTGGATGGTGAGCATGTCGCTGGCGCTCTTTGCCCACCCTACGCACTTTGTCGCCGGCCTCATGTCAGCCCGGCCCTGCGCATTCCCGCGAGGAAGTGTTCCATCAGTTCAGGCGTCTGATAGGGCACGCTGGATTTGATCCAGTCGATCGAGAGCTGGGGCTGCTCAAGGCGCAGGGCCGCGAGCGATTGCCGGGCCTCCTCCACCCTCCCCATCTGGGCCAGGCTCGCGCAGCGCAGGCGTTGCGCGCCATGAAAGCCCGGGCGCAGCCGCAACAGCTGTTCCGATGTCTCAAAGGCCTCGGCATATCGGCCGGCGAGATAATTGGCGACGGTAATGCCGCCGAGAAACATGGCCGTGTCCGGGTCTAGCGGGCTCAGCCGGATCGCTTCCCTGCCGTGCGCAATCGCTTCATCGCACCTTCCCGAAAAGGCGAGCCCGTGACTGAGATAGCAATGCGCGGCTGCCGAACTCGGATTGAGGACGACGGCCCGCCGGAACGCGGCGAGCGATTCCTCGGTGCGCCACGCCATCATCGACCAATAGCCGAGCGCGATCTGCGCCCAGGGGTCGCAATCGTCGAGCGCAATCGCGCGGACGATATGCGGACGGGCGGCCTGCAAGCCCTGGTCGCGATCGATCCAGCCATTATGCGCCGAGAACACCAGGCAGAAGCCAAGCAGGCTCCGCGCGGGCGCGTAGTCCGGATAGGCTTCGACAGCGCGATTGAGCGCTTCGATCGCGGCTTCATTGTCCGATCGGGTCAGCCGCCAGACATGGGTTTGTGCGCGCGCCACCAGCTCCCATGCGCCAAGATCGCCCGGCGAGCGTGACAACGCGCGAACACCCTCTGCTGCGAGCAGGCGCGGCTGGATCGAGGCGATCACGCTGCTGGTGATCTCGTCCTGTATCGCGAAGATGTCGCCGAGCTCGCGGTCGTATTGCTCGGCCCAATGATGGCCGCCCGTTATCGCATCAATCAGCTGCGCACTGACGCGGAGCCGCTGGCCGGCCCGGCGCACGCTGCCTTCAAGCACATAGCGGACGCCGAGCTTCGCCGCGATGTCCCTGATATCGACGGCGCGGCCCTTGTAAACGAAGGTCGAGTTGCGGGCGATGACGAATAGCCAGCGGACGCGCGACAGCCCGGTGATCAGATCTTCCGATATGCCGTCGGCGAAGTGCTCCTGGTCCGGATCGCCGCTCATGTTGTCGAACGGCAGCACCGCGATCGAGGGACGATCGGGTAACGGCAGCGCGCGGCTTGCATCGGTGTCGATCGCCGTAGTGCTTGCGCTCGAAGCATGTTCGCCGTCGCTGTCGACGGCGATAACCGGTGGCGCAAACAGATAACCGCGCTTCGAGACGGTTTCGATGATCGCCTGGCTGTCGTCCTGCAGCGCCTGGCGGACCTCCTTGATGCACTGAACCACCGAGTTCGACGTGACGTTGACGTTCTGCCAGACGTTGTCGATCAACTCCGCCTTCGCAACGAGCCGGCCGGGGTGCTGCGCGAGATACACCAGCACATCGAAGGATTTTGGCCGCAGCGGGACGGCGATGCCCTCGCGGCGCAAGCAGGCCGATCGGCGATCGACCAGGAATGGACCAAAGCGATAGCTCTTGATATCGGCCATGTTTGTGATGCGCTGGCAGGCCCGGGTTCACGGGCAGTCCAGCGCATTTCAGCACAATTTCACCCGATCTTCACGGCTGCCGTGCCCGTGAATGTGGGACTTTTCCGAGAAGCCCGACTTTCCGCGGGCGACATGCAGGAGAGTTCCCATGAAGCCAGGATCAGGATTTCCCCAGGCCCTTCTGGTCGGCAGCGTGCTCGCCGCCACGCTGTTTGCCACCGTCGCCCGCGGCGACGTCATCATGGACTGGAACGCCAAGGCCGACGCCCTCGCCGCCGAAAAGCAACTGCTGAACGCGCCGAATAGCCGTGGACAGGCGATGCTGCACATCGCGATGTTCGAAGCGGTCAATGCCATCGAGCGGCGCTACGCACCTTATAAGCTCAACCTCACCGCCGATAAGGCCACGTCAAGGGAAGCGGCGGCCGCGGCAGCGGCCCATGACGTGCTGCTGGCGCAGCATCCCGACAAGAAGACGGATCTCGATGCTGCGCTTGCGGCCTCGCTTGCCGGGATCGCCGACAATGAGGCGAGATCGAAAGGTATCGAACTCGGCAAACAGGCCGCCGCCGGAGTGATCGCGTTGCGGGAAAATGACGGTAGCAAGACACCGGAAGATTATCGCCCCGCCACCACGGCCGGTGTCTATGTGCCGACCACGATACCGATCGAGTCCACGAGCCCGAAGGTCAGGCCGTTCGTGATGGCCAGCGCGTCGCAGTTTCGCGCCCCGCCGCCTCCCGCGCTGACGTCGGAAACCTGGACGCGAGATCTGAACGAAATCCGCGAGATCGGCAGCAGCGTCAGCGCCAAGCGCTCGCCTGAGCAGACGACGATCGCCCGCTTCTGGTTGTTCACGGGACCCCGGACCTATAATGCGATCGTCCGCCAGATCGCTACCAACAGGAAGATGGACCTGGTCGACTGTGCCCGCCTCTACGCACTGACCTCGATCGCCACCGCCGACGCCTTCATCGCGGTGTTCGATGCCAAATATGCCTACAATCTCTGGCGTCCCATCACGGCCATCCGGAATGCTGACCTCACGTCGAACCCGGCGACCCCGCGCGAGGCCTCATGGCAGCCGCTCGGCACAACGCCAATGCACCCGGAATACCCCTGCGCCCATTGCATCATCTCCAGCACCGTTGCCACGGTTTTGCAGAATATCGTGGGCGACGAGGTCGGCGAGATCACGCTGACCAGCCCGACCGCGGCCGGCGTCACGCGCAAATGGACGCGGCTGCAGGACTATAGCAACGAGGTTTCCAGCGCCCGCATCTTTGCCGGTTTCCACTACCGCTTCTCCACCGAAGCCGGACGGGATATGGGAAAGAAGATCGGTGACCTGACGGTGGCGACGCAGATGCGGGGCGCCGTCGCGGATGCGCAGCAGAAGCGCTAACCGGTGCGGACGATGATTTAAGGAGGCCGCCGGTTGGGGCGGCCTTCTTGCATCCTGGCTCCTTCGACCGGGAACGTGCCAGACGGCTCGGCCGTTATGGCGGACCAAGCTCAGGACGGAGAAGCCGATGCCGACCCAGCCGACCATCGCCCGCATTTGGCGCGGCCGCACGCAGCCAGAAATCGCCGACGCTTATGAAGCCTACATCCGAGCGGAAGGAATTCCGCCACTGGAGAAGACGGCGCTGGGTGTGCAGCTGTTCCGGGAGGACCGTGACCAGGAGAGCTGGTTCACGACAATCTCCTACTGGAGCGACCTTCAATCGATGACCGCCTTCACCAAGGGCGAACCGACCAAGGTGCATCATCTGGACCGCGATCCGGAATTCCTGATCGAGCTGCCGGAGTTCATCCAGATCCACAGGATCCTGATAAATCAGCAGGGCCTGCGCTGACGGAGAGAAGATCAGACGATCTTCTTCTCCTTCAACGCCTCCACCTTCGCGGCGTCGTAGCCGATCGTCGCCAGCACGTCTTTCGTATCGGCCCCGAGCAGCGGCGGCGCGCGATATTCCTTCACCGGGGTGCCGGAGAAGGTGATGGCGTTGCGGATCAGCGACAGATCGGGCTCGAAGGGGTGATTGGCCTTGACTCGCATGCCGCGCGCTTGGACGTGCGGGTCGTTGAAGACCTGCTCGAAATTGTTGATCGGACCGGAGGGCACACCGGCCTTCTCCAGCTCTTCCAGCCAATACGCCACGGGCTTTTTCAGGAACAGCCCAGCGAAGATCGCCATGATCTCCTTGCCGTGCACGACGCGGTCGTTGTTCTTGAGGAAGCGCGGATCGGTCGCGAGCTCGGGCGCGCCCAGCACGGCGCAAGTGCGCTGGAACTGGCCGTCATTGCCGACCACCAGCATCAGCTCGCCATCGGTGCAACGGAACACCCCGGCAGGCATGCCGCCATTGCCCCAGGTGCCGCGGCGCGGCGGGGTCTGGCCGTTGACGAGGTAGATCTGCAGCCAATGCGACAGTGAAGCGATCACTGTATCCATCAGGCAGACGTCGACATGCTGCCCCTCCCCGCCATTGGCCTTGCGGTGGTAGAGCGCGGCGAGAATGCCGATCGAGGAATTCATGCCGGTCATGTAATCGACGATCGAGGGGCCGACCTTCATCGGTCCGGCGCCGGGCTCGCCGTCGATATGGCCGGTGACGCTCATTAAGCCGCCCATCGCCTGCAGGATTGCGTCATAGCCGGCGCGCGGCGCGTAAGGGCCGGTCTGGCCGAAGCCGGTCACCGAGCAATAGATGATGCCGGGGTTGATCGCCTTGATCGATTCATAATCGAGCCGGTAGCGCTTGAGATCGCCGACCTTGTAATTCTCCATCATCACGTCGCAGTTCTTGGCGAGCTCGCGGACGATGTCCTGGCCTTCCGCCGTCGCGATGTTGACGGTGACGGATTTCTTGTTGCGGTTGGCGCAGAGGTAGAACGAGTTGTTGTTGTTGGCCTTGCCCTCAGGGTCTTTCAGGTAGGGCGGGCCGAAGGCGCGGGCATCGTCACCGCCGCCGGGGCGCTCGATCTTGATCACCTCGGCGCCGAGATCGGCGAGCATCTGCGCCGACAGCGGGCCCGCGAGCACCCGCGTCAGGTCGAGAATCTTGATGCCCGAAAGTGGCAGAGCCGACATGAATTTCCTCCGAAAAGCTTTTGGTATGGCGGCGCGGGACCATGTCCGGCGCTATGCTGCTTGCCGATACACTATTTTATACGGCTGAGCCCTGCGTTGTCGGCATAACGCCATCCATTCGCCGCCTTTGCCGCCTCACCGGCCGAATGAAACCCGCAGGCTGGAGAGCCGATGGTCGCAGCGTTCCAGGCAGTGACCGCCAGCCTCCCCCAAAAAAGCGACGGCCCGCCGAAGCGGGCCGTCTTGTCGTTGCAACCTAGTTACCCGCAATTAGCGAGGCGCTCCGGCCTTGGAGCGGTTGGCGCGCCACTCAAGGAATTCGCGATAGAGCGGATCGCGGTCCTGCGGAGAGAACGCGGTGGCAGCCGGCGCAGCCGACGGCGGCGGTGGCGGCACAGCGGCGGATGCCGACGAGACGGTAGCGCCTGACGCCAGCGGCATGTTGCGGTCGAGCCATTCCTGCGCCGCCTTGAAGCGGGTCCAGCCGGATACCGTCGCGCGCAGCGCCATTTCCTTCCACTTCGGATGGAACGGCGGCCGCTGCAACTGCGCGACCTTGTCGAACATGGTGTCGACCAGCAGCGCCAGGCGACGGTAACGGTCGCTGTTCGGGGCCCAGTTGTAAGAGGCCAGCACCGCTTCGGCCGAGATCGTCTCGACAAAGCCGCCCTCAGGCACGAGGCCCGGATAGTCCTGCGAGGACAGCTTGGAAGGCAGGTACTCTTCCTGCAGGTTCTTGGCGTAGTCGACCGGAACCAGATGCAGGTTGCGATCGGTGACCTGGTTCAGCCACTGCAGCGGCTTGCCTTCGATCGCCACGATCGCGTCGACCTCGCCCTTGCGCAGCATGTCCAACGCCAGGCGCGGCTCCTGATAGATCAGATGCGGCCTGATGTTGAGACGCTCGAACACGTTGATCGCGGTGACGAAGGTCGAGCTGTCGGGCAGATCGACCACCACGGTCTTGCCGTCGAGGTCGCGCATGTTGGTGATGCTCCTCGGCGCAAGGACGTGCATCTCCTCATTGAACATCTTCGCCACATAGACGAACTGGTTACGGATGTCCTTGGCAAAATCCTTGCGGTCGAGATAGGCCAGCGTGTCCTTGCGGACGATGCCAGCGTCGACGCCGCGCAGCAGCAGGATGTCCGAGACCGCCTGCACCGAGCCCCGGCCCATCACCGGAAGGATGCGCAGCGCCGTGCCATTGTCGAGCACGGAAGCGAGATCGGCGCCGACCTGCGCATAGGTCGAGCCGAACGAGCCGGTCATCAAGCTCACGGTATTGGCGTTGAGCTGGTTGGCCAGGTCGCGCTTGGTGGCAGTGCCGTACTTGAAGATGGTCTTGAAGGAATCGCTGACCGCGCCCGGATCAATGCCGCTGCGCACCGGCCCGAAGTGCTGCCACTGGCCGTTGGTGAAGCGCATCATCCGCATTTGCTCGATCGGGGCATGGTCGGATGGGCTGGTGTTGATCAGGATGCCCTGCACCATCATCGGAAGCTGGATGCCCTTGAGCCCGCGGGCCTGCTTCATGATGTTCTCGCGCGACAAGTCGTCGCCGCAGTTCTTCAGCACCTCGACCACCGATCGGCCGACCAGGTAGCCGAGAACGGCCTGGCCGTTGACCTTGCTGACGCTCGGCACATAGCGCTGCATGAAGGCGGTCCATTCGCGGAACACGGCGTCGCCGGCCGCGGCCGAGTCTTCGCCCTCGAGCCGGTAGGCCGCCGACATCAGGCCTTCCGCGTTTTGCGCGCCCGCCGGCTGGATCACCGCCGAATAGGAATTGGACACCGACGCAACGAACTGGTTCGGCCGCCAGCCGAGCTCGACGCTTCGCCGGATTGCCATCGTCGCAAATTTGGGCGTGGTGAACTGGATGAAGACGTCGGCATTCGAGGCCTTCAGCTTGGCGATCTGCGGGTCGATGTTGGCGTCGGTGACCTTGTAGGGCGCCTCGGCCACGACCGGAATCTTGCCGCTAAGGCCGTCCTTCAGGCCCTTCAGGTATTCCTTGCCCATGCCGTCGTCCTGATAGAGGACGGCGATTCGGCTCCGCGGATGGTTCTCCAGGAGATACTGCGCATAGATCTGGGCTTCAGCCGCGTAAGTCGGCAGGAAGCCCATGGTCCAGGGAAACTCCTGCGGCTGGTCCCAGGCCGCAGCACCCGACAAGGCAAAGAGCTGCGGGACCTTCTTTGAATTCAGATAGGGCTGGATCGCCGCGTTGGTGTTGGTACCGACGGTCGCCAAGGTGAAGAGGACCTGGTCCTCTTCGACGAGCTTGCGGGTCGCCTCCATGACCTTGGTCGGCTCATAGCCGTCGTCATAGATGATCATGTTGACCTTGCGGCCGTTGATGCCGCCTTCGGCGTTGACCTTGTCCATATAGGCCGCGATCACCTTGGCGATGACGCCATAGGCGGAGGCTGGACCGGTCAGGGGCGACGTGACGCCGATGCGAATTTCGTTGCTGGTCGGCGGTGCCGCCAGGCCCTGCGTGGCGAACGTCGCTCCCGCCATGGCGGCGAGCGCCACTGCCGCCACTGCGCTGCGCCGCGGCGCAGTGAAAAGCCGACGTAGGACGTCACGGGCCCCCGACCCGGACCATTGCCCCGCCCCACGAGTATTCATCAAAACCCGCATCCTGCCCCCTTTGAGCAATTCGATTGTGTGATTTTTCGAGCTGCGAAAATGTACCGTTTCAGGCCCACTCGGAGACATTGTGTCTCAATTGGATTGCTTTTGTGTCAAGCCCAGACACGTCACGCAGTTAGTCGATCGTGTGCTCGGCCGCGACAATTTTAGGCCCTTGCGTTACCAAAATCGCACGCTGTCGCACGCGCGCTGTCATGCGCGCGGCGGTTGCGCAAATTCGTTCCCTATTTGGATTCGCGAAATTGGCATTAGCCGGTGCGATGGCGCGGCACAAAACAGGCGGTGTGGGCCAAAATAAGGCGGCCCGCCAACTGGCGGGCCGTTCCGTCGCCGAATCGTGGCAGCCGTGACTACCGGTTGCCGGTTGCCTTGGCGCGGTTGGCGCGCCACTCCAGGAATTCGCGATAGAGCGGATCGCGTTCCTGCGGAGAAAGGACAGCGGACGGGAGCGCCGGCACGGCGGCGGATGCTGACGAGACGGCCGAGCCTGACGCCAGCGGCATGTTGCGGTCGAGCCATTCCTGCGCCGCCTTGAAGCGGGTCCAGCCGGCGACCGTCGCGCGCGGCGCCATTTCCTTCCACTTCGGATGGAACGGCGGCCGCTGCAACTGCGCGACCTTGTCGAACATGGTGTCGACGAGGAGCGCCAGCCGGCGATAGCGGTCGCTGTTCGGCGCCCAGTTGTACGACGCCAATACGGCTTCCGCCGCAACCGTTTCGACCAAGCCTCCCTCGGGCACGAGGCCCGGATAGTCCTGCGAGGACAGCTTGGAGGGCAGATATTCCTCCTGCAGCGTCTTGGCATAGTCGACCGGCACCAGATGCAGGTTGCGGTCGTTGACCTGGTTGAGCCATTGCAACGGCTTGCCCTCGATCGCCACGATGGCATCGACCTCGCCCTTGCGCAGCATGTCCACGGCGAGCCGCGGCTCCTGGTAGATCAAATGCGGCCGGATGCCGAGACGCTCGAACACGTTGATCGCGGTCACGAAGGTCGAGCTGTCGGGCAGATCGACCACGACGGTCTTGCCGTCGAGATCGCGCACATTGGTAATCGATCTCGGCGCGAGGACGTGCATTTCCTCGTTGAACATCTTCGCCACATAGACGAACTGGTTGCGAATGTCCTTGGCAAAATCCTTGCGGTCGAGATAGGCCAGCGTGTCCTTGCGCACGATGCCGGCATCGACGCCGCGCAGCAAGAGAATGTCCGCCACCGCCTGCACCGAGCCACGGCCCATCACGGGAAGGATGCGCAGCGCCGTACCGTTGTCGAGCACGGAGGCGAGATCGGCGCCGACCTGCGCATAGGTCGAGCCGAACGAGCCGGTCATCAAGCTCACGGTGTTGGCGTTGAGCTGGTTGGCAAGGTCGCGCTTGGTCGCGGTGCCATACTTGAACAGCGTCTTGAAGGAATCGCTGACCGCGCCCGCATCGACGCCACTGCGCACCGGGCCAAAGTGCTGCCACTGGCCGCCCGTGAAGCGCATCATCCGCATCTGCTCGATCGGCGCGTGGTCGGACGGGCTGGTATTGATCAGGATGCCCTGCACCATCATCGGAAGCTGGATGCCCTTCAGCCCGCGCGCCTGGCGGATGATGTTCTCGCGCGACAAGTCGTCGCCGCAGTTCTTCAAGACCTCGACCGTCAGCTTGCCGACCAGATAGCCCAGGACGGCCTGGCCGTTGGTCTTGCTGACGCTCGGCACATAGCGCTGCATGAAGGCGGTCCATTCGCGGAACACCGCGTCGCCGGCCGCGGCCGAGTCCTCGCCCTCGAGCCGGTAGGCCGCCGACATCAGGCCTTCCGCATTTTGCGCGCCTGCCGGCTGGATCACGGCCGAGTACGAATTGGAGATGGAGGCGGCGAACTGCAGCGGCTTCCATCCGAGTTCGGCGGCCCGCCGGATCGCCATGACCGCGAATTTCGGTGTGGTGAACTCGATGAGGACGTCGGCGCCGGAGGCCTTGAGCTTGGCGATCTGGGCGTCGATGGTGGTATCGGCCACCTTGTAGGGCGCCTCGGCCACGATCGGAATCTTGCCGCCGAGGCCGTCCTTCAGGCCTTTGAGGTACTCCTTGCCCATGCCGTCGTCCTGATAGAGGACGGCGATCTTGCTGCGCGGATGGTTCTCCAGCAGATACTGCGCATAGATCTGCGCTTCGGCCGCGTAGCTCGGCAGGAAGCCGACAGTCCAGGGAAACTCCCGCGGCTGATCCCAGGCCGCAGCGCCCGACAGGGCGAAGAGATGCGGCACCTTCTTCGCGTTCAAATAGGGCTGGATCGCCGCGTTGGTGTTGGTGCCGATCGTCCCCAACGCAAGAAGAACCTGGTCCTCTTCGACGAGCTTGCGGATCGCCTCCATCGTCTTGGTGGGCTCATACGCGTCGTCGTAGGTGATCATATTGACCTTGCGGCCGTTGATGCCACCCTCGGCGTTGGTCTTCTCGAAATAGGCCGCGACCACCTTGGCGATGACACCGTAGGCCGAAGCCGGACCAGTATACGGCGCGGTATTGCCGATCCGGATTTCGTTGCCGGCCGGGGGCGCGGCGACGCCTTGCGTGCTGAACGTCGCTCCTGCCATGGCGGCGAGTGCAAGTGCCGCCAGGCTGCGCCGTGACGCGGCGCACAGCCGGCGCGCGCCCAACCGGGATCGCAACATTTGCGTGATCTGTCGACGCGAATCGATCCTGGCCCGCATGGCGGTCCCCCCTATGTTTTCACACCCATGTTTTTTGCGCGTTGCTTAGACGGGTAGCGTTTGAACGCTACTCGTCAACATTGTATCTCAATCGGACTGATTTTGTGGCAAGTCCAGGCGTGCCGCACAGTTAGTCGATCGTGTGTTCGATCGCGACAATTTGGGGCATTAGCGTTACCGGGTCATTGCACGCTTCGGTTGTGCGATGATGACTTCAATCTTTAACGCGCGATCAAAACAGGACGGCCCGCCATGCGGCGGGCCGTCTCGTCATCTTTATCTCGATATCCCTGCCGTGGCAGTCGCGATTATCGGCTACCGGCCGCCTTGGCGCGGTTGGCGCGCCACTCCAGGAATTCGCGATAGAGCGGATCGCGTTCCTGCGGAGAGAGCGTGGCGGCAGCCGGCGGCGGCACGGCACCCGATGCCGCGGACACGGACGCGCTTGCCGGCATGTTGCGGTCGAGCCATTCCTGTGCGGCCTTGAAGCGGGTCCAGCCGGCCACCGTCGCGCGCGGAGCCATTTCCTTCCACTTCGGATGGAATGGCGGCCGCTGCAACTGCGCAACCTTGTCGAACATGGTATCCACGAGCAGCGCCAGACGGCGGTAGCGATCGCTGTTTGGCGCCCAATTATACGAGGCCAGCACCGCCTCGGCCGAAACCGTCTCGACCGAGCTGCCATCCGCCACCAGGTTCGGGTAGTCCTGCGAAGACAGCTTGGACGGCAGATATTCCTCCTGCAGCGTCTTGGCGTAGTCGACCGGCACCAGATGCAGGTTGCGGTCGGTGATCTGGTTCAGCCATTGCACCGGCTTGCCTTCAATCGCCACGATGGCGTCGACTTCGCCCTTGCGCAGCATGTCCACCGCCAAACGAGGCTCCTGGTAGACCAAGTGCGGCCTGATGCCGAGACGCTCGAACACGTTGATCGCAGTCACGAAGGTCGAACTGTCAGGCAGATCGACGACCACGGTCTTGCCGTCGAGGTCGCGCACATTGGCAATCGTCCGCGGCGCAAGGATATGCATTTCCTCGTTGAACATCTTCGCCACATAAACAAACTGGTTGCGGATGTCCTTGGCGAAGTCCTTGCGGTCGAGATAGGCCAGCGTGTCCTTGCGCACGATGCCGGCATCGACGCCGCGCAGCAGCAGAATGTCCGCCACCGCCTGCACCGAGCCGCGGCCCATCACGGGAAGGATGCGCAAGCTGGTGCCGTTGTCGAGCACCGAGGCGAGGTCTGCGCCCATCTGGGCATAGGTGGAGCCGAACGAGCCGGTCATCAAGCTCACCGTGTTCGCGTTGAGCTGATTGGCCAGATCGCGCTTGGTCGCGGTGCCGTACTTGAACAGCGTCTTGAAGGAATCGCTGACGGTGCCCGGATCGATGCCGCTGCGCACCGGCCCGAAGAACTGCCAGTGACCGCCTGTGAAGCGCATCAGGCGCATCTGCTCGATCGTGGCATGGTCCGACGGGCTGGTGTTGATCAGGATGCCCGGCACCATCATCGGAAGCTGCAGGCCTTTGATCGAGCGGGCCTGCTTCATGATGTTCTCGCGCGAGAAGTCGTCGCCGCACATTTTCAGGACTTCGACGATGAGCTTGGCGTTCAGATAGCCGTAGACCGCCTGGCCGTTCGACTTGCTGACGCTCGGGACATAGCGCTCCATGAAGGCGCTCCACTCCCGGAACGCTGCCGGTCCCGCGGACTGCGCGTCCTCGCCCTCCACGCGGTACATCGCCGAAATGATACCCTCGGCGTTTTCCACGCCGGCCGGCGCCATCACGGCCGACACCGATTCGGACACTGAAGCGAGGAAATGGATCGGCTTCCACCCGATCTCGGCATTTCGCTTGATCGCCATGGTGGCGAATTTCGGCGTGGTGAACTGCATGAAGATGTCGGCGCCCGAGGCCTTCAGCTTGGCGATCTGGGCATCGATGTTGACGTCCGTCACCTTGTAAGGCGCTTCAGCCACGATCGGAACCTTGCCGCCGAGGCCGTCTCTCAGGCCTTTCAGATAGTCCTTGCCGAAGCCGTCGTCCTGATAGAGCACCGCGATCTTGCCGCGCGGATGGTTCTCCAGGATGTACTGCGAATAGATGTGGGCTTCGGTCTGGTAGCTGGGCAGGAAGCCCATGGTCCAGGGAAACTCGCGCGGCTGGTCCCACATCGTCGCGCCCGAGGCGACGAAGAGCTGCGGGATCTTCCTCGAGTTCAAATAGGGATGGACGGCCTGGCTGGTGTTGGTGCCGAGGCCCGCGAGAATGAAGAGAACGTTGTCTTCCTCGACGAGCTTGCGGGTCGCCTCCATCGTCTTGGTCGGATTGTAGGCGTCGTCATAGGAAATGAAGTTGATCTTGCGGCCTTTGATTCCACCCTCGGCGTTGACCTTGTCGAAATAGGCCGCCAGCACCTTGCCGATCACGCCATAGGCGGAGGCCGGTCCGGTGTAGGGCACGGTGTTGCCGATCCGGATCTCATTATCGCCCGGCGCGGCCCTTGCCTTATCCGTTAACGCCGGCGCCGCCACCGCAGCCAGCATCAGCGCCGCGGCCGCCTGGCGGAAAGGCGCGGCAAACAGCCGGCGAACGGCGCGCGCGGTCCAAAGCCGCGATATATGCCCAATTTGAAGACGAGAATCGGTATTAGCCCGCATTGCGGTCCCCCCTTGTGTCCCTTGCCCATATTTTTTTCTTATTGTGCGCGTTGCGCAGACGTGCAGGTTTTCAACCCTACTCGCCGACAATGCGTCTCAATCGGAGTGATATTATGGCGAGTCTAGGCGCTCCGTGTGACATAGCTACTATCGCCGTTTGTTCGAGCGCGGAAGGCCGGGAATCGGCCGTTGATCGTTGCGAGTGCGCAACCGCACTGCACATGCGCGCAAATGTAAAGGCGCAATGAAAAACCCCCGGCAGTTGCCTGCCGGGGGTTCTCCTAGTGTTTCAAGTCTTTCGGGATCAGAAGTTACGCTGAGCGCGAACGTTCAGGAACACGGTGCTCTGATCGCGGAACTCGTAGACGGCGGTCGGCTTCGGAGCCGTCGGCGTCAGAGTGGCGGCACCGGTGAACTTCTGGTCGAGGAAGAACGCACCGACTTCAGCCGAGAACGTCAGGTTCTTGACGGGAGTCCAGCGGGTGACCACACCAACCTGGGCGAAGTTGAAGTCCGGGTTGCAGGAGTAGTCTGCAGACACGGCCTTGCCGGTGTTGTAGTTGGCGCACCAGGCACCCTTCGCCGAGGTGATGTCGAGAGCGTTACCACCGTAGCGCACCTGACCGTAGCTGCCCCAGAGGCTGGTCGACCAGTAGGGATCCCAGTTGTGGTTGAACGCACCACGGATACCCCATGCATCGACGAGCTTGATGCCGTCGGTGGCGCCAGGCAGGTACACACCATCAGCGGTCTGACCAAAGCCGATGCTCTGGTAAGCACCAACGCGGCCGGTATCACCGAACATCGTGAAGCTCGGCGAGGCACCGCTCGTGGAGACCACCGACTTCGTGGAGCCCTTGGCGTAGGTGGCGTCGATCTTGAAGTCGTCGCCGGGGCCGGTCGGCAGATTCTTGATCTGCAACGCAGCCATCACAGCACCGCCCCACTTGTCTTCGGGGTGGCCGCTGATTTCCGAGAGGTTATTCGGAGTGCCGTTGGCGTTGAGGTTGTTGTAGGAAGCGTTCACGAGGTGCGCCAAACCGCCGATCTGGAACAGACCCCAGGCCTGATCGACACGGATGTTGCCGACGATGTCGGGAGAATGCACGCCGCCGTAGGCTTGCGCGCCGGCCGTGGAGAAGCCGCCGAGTCCGCTCGAGAGGTTCAGCAGCGAGGTGCGGTTGTACACGGTCGGCTCATCCAGGCCGATGGTGCCCGACACGCCATTGCCGAACTGAACGGTGTACTGGATGTTGTTGACGCCGGTCACGTAGTCGGGACCGCCCATCAGGAACGAGTTGTTGTTGCCCGGATAGCCGTTCCAAGGCGAAGCGAAGGCCGAAACCGACTTACCGAAGGTGAAGCCGGCGAACTGCAGGAAGATCTGGTCAACGGCGACGTAGCCCGAGCCTGCAGAGTCGAGCAGGTTGGTGTTGTTGCCGAGGTTGGTCGCCAGCGAGTTCGGATTGAACGTGTTGTTGCCCAGCGTGCTGAACTGGATGTTGGCCTGACCGAAGGTGCGGACAACGCCGTATTCAGTGGCAGTGCGGGTATCGACCGTCAGCGAAAGACGCGAACGAGCCGCGAAGTAGTCACGATAGCGGTTGCCCTGGCCGATGTCGCCGCTCCACGCGGGACCACCGTAGATGCCACCGTTGAACGTGGTGTCGACGCGCAGATAACCACCCAGCTTAAGGCAGGTGTCGGTGCCCGGGATATAGAAGAAACCCGCGCCGTACAGGGAGCAGATCCTCACGTACTCGACCGCTTTGGCCTTGACGGGAAGATCGGCCGCCTGTGCTCCGCCCATGGCGATCAAACCCGCCGCTGAGCCGAGGATAAGGCTCTTAACCATCTTCATGTTAAACCTCCAAGTTGCTCTGTAGGGAAGGTTCCGGATCCGCTGGGTGAAACACCCTAAGGTTGGTTCCCTTGTCCCCTGAAACCCGCTTAGCCACTTCGCGCCTTCGGACACTCCCGCATGAACGCGAGGGACTTAAGCGAACCACCTAAAACGGGACGACCTCGGGATGCCCCCCTCCGTCGCGCCAACGATATGAAACGAACAGTTCCGAACAAGCAACAAAAGACAGCTTCGCGACGGCTCAGCCGGCCCGTTTTGTAGGCGCTTGTTGCATAATTGCCACGTCACCAAAACGTGAGCGACTGCAATAGGCCTTTGAAATTACAGGATATTATCCGACGCAGGCTTCGGGCCCTACGTCCTCCGTAAAGCTGCGGGTGGATAAGCCCGAGCGCGCAACAAACACCAAAGGCGCAGAATCACACGGCGCTACGGCGGCCGAATCTAACAGCGCTGAAGTGCGCGCTCGGGCGAGGCTTATCGAGGCTGAGCCACAAGCTGCGTTGGTTTCCGCGGCCGCCGCATGCCAGGCAGACGACGCATTCATTCCGTGCGCCCGCCCCCTTCCCGCCCGTCCACTGACAGAGTTTCTCCGCCGATCTTTCGTTTAGCACCGAAGATGAAACCGGCGCGCACCACGGTGCCCATGGCCGCCACGAGCACCAATGACGCCAGCCGAACTTTCGGTCTGACATTCATGGATGTGCCCGAGGCGGGTTCGGAGGGCCGGAGGCGGCTCAACTTTTCCTCCGTTGCACCAAATGGACGCACTGGCTCAAATCAAAAGCTGATCACGGTCGCAGCGGCCGCATGGCACTCGCCGTTTTGGCGGCGCGTACCAGTTGAAGGAACTCGGAGCGATATCCGTAGGGATCGTCGCCGCGCGCCGCCGACGCAATACGCAGCACGTCGTCATAGCCGAACTGGCCGGTGTGCTTTCCGCCACGTAGAATCTCAGCGAATGCGGCCACACTGGTTGCAAAGCGGGCATCGAGCGGCGCGTCCTCGAAGCGGCCATGCTCCGATGCGCGATCGATGGGTGTAGTGATCAGCACGCTTTGATCGGATCGCGGCAGCTTGTAGCGGATCTTGACGAAGGCATACTCGGCCTGCGATGGCGCGCCGCTCGCCGGGGCCTGCGCGCCGTATCTGAGATCATCGACCACGCGGGGCCCGCCGACAGGGACGATGTCGTAGAGCGCCGTCACGGTTTGCCCCGAGCCGACATCGCCGGCATCGACCTTGTCGTTTGCGAAATCGGCGCGGTTGAGCAGCCGCGTCTCGTAGCCGATGAGCCGATATTCGGCGACGGTCGCCGGATTGAACTCGACCTGGATCTTCACATCCTTGCCGATCGGAAACAGCGTTGAGCTCGCCTCTTCGACCAGCACCTTGCGCGCCTCGTTGATCGTATCGATGTAAGCGGCGACGCCGTTGCCGTTCTGCGCCAGCGACTGCGCCAGCGCGTCGTTGTAATTGCCGGCACCGACGCCGAGCACGGACAGGAAAATGCCCTTTTCGCGCTGACGCTCGACGAAACCCTTCAATTCATCAGGGTTGGTGATTCCGACATTGAAGTCGCCGTCGGTGGCGAGAATGACGCGGTTGACGCCGCCCGCGTCAAAGTTCTGCTCCGCAAGCGCATAGGCCTGCCGGATGCCCTCGGCGCCCGCCGTGCTGCCGTGCGCCTCGAGCCGATCGATCGTCGCCAGGATTTTCGCCTTCTCGGACACGGACGTGGGTTCAAGCGCCGTGCCGGCATTTCCAGCATAGGTCACGATCGCGATGCGGTCCTCGGGTTGCAGCTGGGTCACGAGCATAGCGAGCGACTGCTTGACGAGCGGCAGCCGGTTCTGCGGCTCCATCGAGCCCGACGTATCGATCAGGAAAACCAGATTGGCGCGCGGCCGGTTTGCCTGTTGCAGCGCATAACCCTTGATGCCGACGCGAATGAGCTTGCGGCCCTCCGCCCAGGGATTCGGAAACACGGCAACGTTGGCGCGGAACGGCTCGTTCGCCGATGCCGGCGCTTCGTAGGCATAGGGGAAGTAGTTGATCAGTTCCTCGGTCCGAACCGACGCGGGCGGCGGCAGGATGTTGCGGTTGAGCTGTCCGCGGACGAACGCGTATGACGCCGTATCGACATCAATGGAGAACGTCGAGACGGGCACATCGCGCGCGATCTTGAAGGCGTTTTCCGGCGCATTCGCAAACTTGTCGCGGCCAACAGGCTCGGACGCATCAGGAACGTGCTCGCGCCGGGTGTGGTCCAGCAAGGCGTCGGCCCGCCCCATCGGCTGCGCAAATGCTAATGGCGGCGGGCGCGTGGAGCTGTGATCAGTCCGCTCCGCAAGGCGGCTACGGCCGTCGACAAGCGGCGCCATTCCCTGCACGGGAGCCGGCACCCGGCCGGGCGCCCTCGTGGAAGAGGCCTGCGGAGCAATCCCGCCGGCGACCTTATTTTCCGCATTCGGCTTGGCGGGAGGCGGCGCCGCCGCAACCGGAGGCGCGGCGGCTTCCTGGTTGGGCTTTGCGGCCGGAGTAGCGGTCTGGATATGCGTTCGTAAGCGGGCCTCACCTTCGCTTTCCCTCTTTTCTTGCACGGTCGAAGGCGCTTGAGCGACGTCGTTGCTCGCCACCTTCTGTTCGACAGGCGCAGCGGCGACCTGCAATTGCGCGCGCTGCAACTGCGGCGGCCGCATGAGATGGAGATAGGCGCCCGATCCGGCAACAATGCAGGCCAAGCTGGCGGCCAGGAGATATCGCGTGCGCTTCATGACAAACCTCTCGCGTGACCGCCGCAAGGGCGCGGCGGTTCGCTCGATGAGACGGATGTCGGTCGGCATTCCTTGGCCGTCGTCGGCGTTTTTTCCTCGGCGCTTTTTTGATCGAAGCGCAGCAGCGCCTGTTGCATGGCCGCCGCACGCGCGTCCGGCGCTGGCGGCGGCGGGTCGGGCAAACGCATGATGTCGTGATCAGAACTCATCGCCAATGTCCTTCGCGAGACCTGCCTGCCGCCTCACCTCGTGCATGCGGCCGGAGATGGTCGACTCGGAGACGCCGAGCGCCGTGGCCGCCTCCGCGTGCGTCATGCCTTCGCCGACCACGAGCACGACCGTCTCCCGCAGCAGCGGCGAAAGCCGCGCCAGCTCGCTTGCGAGCCAGCTGCGACGAAACAAATCCCGGCCATCCGGCGGCGTCGCCATTTCGGCAAGCACGGCGAGATGGCCTTTCAGGCGCGTCAACGTCGAATGACGCCGATGGTGGTCGTGGCAGGCGTTGCGCACGATACCGACCAGCCAGGTCGTGAACTTCGCCTCGCCCCTGAATGACGCGATCCGTTCCACCAGTGCGCAGCAGACATCCTGGCAAATGTCCTGCGCGTCCGCCTGGGAGCCGGTCATGCGCCACGCGATGCGGTGCATGAGGTCGTAGTGACGCCGCAACAAGGCTTCGAAGGCGGCACGGTTGCCCTGTATGGCCAGACTGACGAGGTCGTCGTCCGTCGCGCCGTCATCCGGCGGCTCAGTCGCCTCTGCGCTCATAAGCTGAATGGCGCGCCCCATGCTCTTTCCTCAGGGACGAAAGTATTGAGCAGGACAATCGGGACCATGACCCGGTCCCTCGGCCAGTCCCGTCCAGGACCGCGATCGGATGCGCTTTGTCACTACCATGGTGTTTTCACTCGTCAGCCGAGGGTACCGGAAAGAGATTTTCCGGGCGTTCATGAACTCTGACGAATGAGACGCCGGAATCCTTGGGCGAGGTTCGAAAAAAACTTCCCGGCTGGCGCGACACCATGGCCATGCAGCGCTCTGTGGAGGCGGCAACGCAGGCATCGCGGCGGCAAACACGATCTGGGCGGCAAAGCCAGGCGATGCGCGAAACAATTGATCGGAAAGCGAGCGTGAGACGTGCAAGGCAGCCCAATCGTCGGAATGAAATCCGACCTCTCGCCAAGTCTCTAAGTCTTTGAAAAGGCTGGAGCGGGTGAAGGGAATCGAACCCTCGTATTCAGCTTGGAAGGCTGCTGCTCTACCATTGAGCTACACCCGCGCGGGCGTTGACCTAACACGCCATGCAGCCGGTCTCAACCCGCCCCACGCGCGCCCCATCCAAGCCCCTTTTGGACCATCCTTCGGCCCGGCGAGGCCCCTTAACAGGGACAGATTCGCTGTCTATATTGATGTTTCCACCAACAACGAAAGGAGGTGATCCAGTGTCTTATACCAAGCGCTGTCACCTCGCTGGGATCGCCCGCTAGGCTCTAATCCGGCCTGGCATCGGGGCGCTCTCAGCCCTGGCCAGCGAGACAACAATTGGGGCGCGACGGGAGCCATCCCGCCGCGCCTTTTTATTTGGCGATCAAGCGCCGCAGAAACCGATCCAGGGCGGCCGGCTACCGCGGCGGCTCTCGGCGAGGCGCTCGCCACCATTGATGGCGGAGCTGCCGTAGTAGCGGTGGTGGCCGGAAACGTCGTGCCAATCGCCGGCCTGCGACGAAGCTGACGGTGCGTAGAGCCGTTCGGCATCGCAGATGATCGTGGCTGGCTGGCGTCGCATGACCGTCTCCTTGACTGCTGCGCGCTATCTCGCGTTCTGCTCATCAGTCGGGAACCCGCCGTGCCGCGTTCAAGGGCAATCCGAACTATCGTGTTTCCGGAATGTTTCGTCGCGGCCATTTGTCGGGATGAAAGGAGCAAAATCGTCCTTTAAGGAGAGGCCGCTCCGCCCCAAGCCCCGATCAAGGAGAACATGATGCTCTACGCCATTCTCGCCTACCACGTCGAAGCCGAGGTGATGTCCTGGACGCCGCAGGAAGACGCGGCCGTGATGACCGGCCTGCTCGCGGTGCATGACCGGCTCAACGCCGGCAAGCTGCTCGGTCCCGCGGCGCGGCTCGGCGGCACGGCGGAGGCCCGCACCCTGCGCGGACCGGGCAACGGCATGGTGATCGATGGGCCGTTCGCCGAGACCAAAGAGCAGTTGCTCGGCCTCTATGTGGTGAACTGCGCCGATGCGGACGCC
The DNA here is from genome assembly GCF_029714305.1 of Bradyrhizobium sp. CB3481. NCBI lineage: Bacteria > Pseudomonadati > Pseudomonadota > Alphaproteobacteria > Hyphomicrobiales > Nitrobacteraceae > Bradyrhizobium > Bradyrhizobium sp. CB3481. The sequence goes on along the minus strand of NZ_CP121647.1, from coordinate 3,326,941 downwards.
GCAATCGCCATTGCCCGCGACCTGCACCGCGTCAATCCATCCGCGGTTTATGAGATCAGGCCGATCAGGCTCTATCTGCCGGGCGAGGCGCTGCCGGAAACGGCGCAGGAGGGGTGAGGTGCGGAGCGAGCGCAGACGGCAACAACGACGGATGTGGAAAGCGAAGGATGGCTTGCTGAGCCGTAGCTCGCGGCCACAGCCCGCCTACGCCCGATGGGCTTCGGCGCGGCAGTTGTGGCAACCAGAGCCGTTTTCTAGCAAATGCGTGCCCTGACCCTGACTTGAGACATCGCTCGAACGTGCGAGCCTTTTGTTCGTCGGAGAAGGCAATGTATGTAACTAATCTCCAGGGAAGAAACTTCGAAGTGTGTGGAGATTTGCCTGCATTGTGGTCGGAGAGTCGCCTCTGAACGTCGGACGCCATTCCGACATAGCATTGGTCGGAAAAACGCTCGCTTTGCAGCAGATAGACATAATGCATTTGAGGCGGCCCTCCTTCGCCAAGGCTTCGGAGGGCATCCTGCTTCGCGGTCGGGAAGGCTGCAATCCTGCGAAGCGCCGTGGCGCGAAGCAGGATGGTGGGGAAGGAAGGACTCGAACCTTCGAAGCCATACGGCGGCTGATTTACAGTCAGCTCCCTTTGCCACTCGGGACACTTCCCCGTCCGTCAGCGTCAGGAACCGGCCGCCCGAGTGGCGGAGGACCGGACCATGGAAATGGCGCTGAGGCCGAAAGCGCGGATCAAACCGGCTGCGGCCGGCGCGTTTATGGGCGAAGGGGGGTGGCAAAGTCAACCAAGGCGGAGCACCAAAAATGCCCTCGAAGGGGGCAAATTGCCATATTCGGGCGCGCGTGACACAAGCTCCCCATGAGCGATCGCGACCGAAAGCCGCCATTTCGCCGGGGTGGCGGCAAACCCTTTGAAAAAGGCCGGAAATTCGCCCGTTCCGCCGACCGGCGCGAGCGCGATTTCGGCACCGACGGGCCGATGATTCTCTATGGCTGGCACACCGTCTCGGCGGCGCTCGCCAACCCGGAGCGGCGGATCCGAAAGCTGTTCCTGACCGAAAACGCCGCCCGGCGGCTGGCGGACGAGCATATCGAGACCCGCGTCGCCCCCGAGATCGTCCGCCCGAGCGTCATCGACCAGCGGCTCGGCCCCGACGCCGTGCATCAGGGGATGCTGGCGGAGGCCGATCCCCTGCCCTCGCCCGATATCGATACGCTGCCGCAAGAGGGCATCGTGCTGGTGCTCGACCAGATCACCGATCCGCACAATGTCGGCGCGATCATGCGCTCGGCAGCGGCGTTTGCGGTCAAGGCCATCGTCACGACCGCCCGCCACAGCCCGGAGGCCACCGGCGTGCTGGCGAAATCCGCCTCCGGCGCGCTGGAATTGGTGCCGTTGGTGACGGTGCAAAATCTCGCCCGCGCGCTGACCGAGCTGAACGACCGCGGCTTCATGACCGTCGGGCTCGACAGCGAGGGGACCGAGGATCTCGGCGCGGTCACGTTGCAGCAGCCCCTCGCGCTGGTGCTGGGGGCCGAGGGCAAGGGCCTGCGGCAATTGACCCGCGAGACCTGCCGCGTGGTGGCACGGCTCGACATGCCCGGCGAGATCAAGAGCCTCAACGTCTCCAACGCCGCGGTGCTGGCACTTTATATCGGCGCGAGCAGACTCGGACTGATGAAATGAAAAACGCCCGCTCGCGAGGCGAACGGGCGCTGAAGCTTTCAAACTACCGTTGGATCAGTAGTAACGGCGCAGCACCGGCCGGCCTTGGTAGTAGCGGCCGGAATAGCTGTAGCGGTGGCCGTGATAATGGCGGTGCGCGCGATAATACGGCCGGTTGTAGCCATAGCCGTAGCCGGAGATGGTGCCTTCGCGATAGACCGGATACGGCGCGAAATTGCCGGGACCGGTATAGGTCGGGCCCTGGTTGACCCAATAATATTGCTGCTCCGGATCGGGCAGACGCTCGCGCACCCAGCCGCCACAGGGGCCGCAGCCCGCATAGCCGTAGCTGACCGCTGGCGCGGCATAGATCGGCGCGGCGCACGGGGCGTAGCCGCAGGCCATCGCGGGCGCTGCGACCATCACGGCAACTGCCGCGATCAATCCTTTAAGTATCTGACGCATTACTCTCTCCTGTCGGTATCTTGTTTGCTCTTCTTAACGTGGAAGGTTGTGCGGCCCGCGCCGGTCGAACTCCGGCGCGTAGATGATCGCGGGCGGATCGGCCGGCACGTTGGACTGCGCCGGCAGCGGCGCCGACTGCGCCGACCAGGACTGGTGATAGCTCTCGGCCGGCTGCGGCAATTTCCGGTTCGCCGGCGGCTCGATCTCCAGGCGGCCATAACCGGGCATGCGGCCGGCGCTCGGATAATAGTGGCCGACGTTCGGGACCGGATCGATATAGCGGCCGCCATAGATGGTCGGCTGGACATGGGTACGCTTGGCAAGGCCCCAGTCGCCCTCGACCACGGCATAGGAGGCGTCGACGCCGTTAATGATGACGGGCACCCCGGGGCGGCCCGGAATCACGATCTCAAAGCCGCCGCCGGCCAGAGCCGACGACGTCGTCGCGATGAAAAGTGCCAGTGTGACGCCGATACGCATCGCTCGGACCCCGGTTTCCTCACGTCCCAATTTAATGCAACTCAGCCCTTCAAGGGTTAAGGCATCAGGCCAAACTGCAGGTAAGGCTAACGTACGAGGCTGGATCGCCGCTCAATTGCGAGAAATGGCGCTATCCATTCGTTAACGGCGCTTTACCGGCCGCCCGCGCGATTGTTATCTGGACCGCGATACCGCACCATCCCACCCCTCTCCCCGTCCCAACCGAAATGCCCGAGATGACGCCCAAAACGCCTGCGAAGAACGTGCTCTGGATCATGTGCGACCAGCTTCGCTACGACTATCTCGGCTGTACCGGCCACCCCGTGCTGAAGACGCCGAACATCGACGCCATGGCCAAGCGCGGCGTGCTGTTCAAGAACGCCTATGTGCAGTCGCCGATCTGCGGCCCGTCGCGGATGTCGTTCTATACCGGCCGCTACATGCGCTCGCACGGCTCGCACTGGAACGGCTGGCCGCTCCGCGTCGGCGAGCCGACGCTCGGCGATCACCTGAAGAAGATCGGCGTGCGCAACGTCCTGGTCGGCAAGACGCATATGGCGCCCGACCTCGAAGGGTTGAAGAATCTCGGCATCCCCGCGGACTCGATCATCGGCGTGCACGTCTCGGAATGCGGCTTCGAGCCCTATGAGCGCGACGACGGCCTGCATCCCACGGGGCGGCCGCGCCCGGCCTACGACGATTACCTGCGCCAGCACGGCTATGACGCGCCCAATCCCTGGGAGCACTGGGCCAATTCCGCCGAGGCCGACGACGGCTCCCTGCAGAACGGCTGGCTGCTGGTGCATGCCGACAAGGCCGCGCGGGTGCCGGACGAGCATTCCGAGACGCCCTATATGACGCGGCGCGCGATGGAGTTCATCGCGGAAGCCGAGGACGACGGCCGGCCCTGGTGCCTGCATCTGTCCTACATCAAGCCGCACTGGCCCTATATCGCGCCGGAGCCCTACGCCAGCATGTATGGCCCGCAGGACGTGCAGCCGGTGATCCGCTCGCAGGAGGAGCGCGCTAACGCCCATCCAGTGTTCGCCGCCTATATGGACATGCGCTACTCCCGCAACATGTCGCGCAACGAGGCGCGCGAAAAGGTCATCCCGACCTATATGGGCCTGATCAAACAGATCGACGACCAGATGGGCGTCTTGATGCGCTTCCTCGAAGCGCGTGGTCTGCTCGAGACGACCATGATCGTGTTCACATCGGACCATGGCGACTATCTCGGCGATCACTGGATGGGCGAGAAGGATCTGTTCCACGAGCAATCGGCCAAGATACCGCTGATCGTGATCGATCCCTCGCCCGCCGCCGACGCCACGCGCGGCACGGTAAGCGATGCGCTGGTCGAGGCGATCGACCTCGCCCCGACCTTTATCGACTATTTCGGCGCCACCCCGCCCGATCACATCCTGGAGGGCCGCTCGCTGCTGCCGCTGCTGCACGGTGGCAAGCCGCCCGACTGGCGCAGGATCGTGTTCTCCGAATACGACTACGCCATGCAGGATGTTCGCGTGATGCTGAACCAGCCGATCGAGCGCTGCCGCCTGTTCATGGTGTTCGACGGCCGCTGGAAATTCATCCACGCCTCCGGCTTCCGGCCGATGCTCTACGACCTCGAAACCGACCCGCAGGAGTTTAATGACCGCGGCGCCGATCCCGCCTGCGCCGAGATCGTGGCGCGGCTGCAATCGGAGTTGTTCGACTGGGCGCTGCATCCGAAAATGCACATCACGACGCCGAATGCGAAGATCGCCGCCTATGCCGCCCAGCAGTTGCAGGTGAAGAACGGCGTGCTGATCGGCATCTGGGACGAAACCGAACTTGCCGCCATCCGCGCGCGGATCGCAGCGCCACCTCCGCCATGAACCTCATGCAATGATGGTGAATACGCGTTCAAGAAAGTTTCTTGCGGTTCCCTGCAACAGACAACCCGGGCATTCGTTTTTCCTCAGGCAACAACGAGTGGAGAGGAACAATGAGGAAGCTTTCTTACGTGCTGGCCGCTTTGGCGACCCTCGCCGTTGGCGTGCCCACGGCAGCAAGCGCAGGCGGCTTTGGCGTCTATGTGGGCGGTGATCGCGATTACTACGGCGACCGCTACTACGGTGGTCCGCGCTTCGGATTTTATGAGCACGATCGCGGCTTGCACCGCGGCTGGTACCACCGCAACTACTACCGCGACCGGGATGTCGTGATCCGGCGTCACTACTGGGATGACTAGCACAGAGTGAAAATGGCCCCTTCCAGGGGCCATTTTTTCGTCGGTACGACGCCTGCCCCAAAGCGCGATGAAATTTGGATCGTCATCGCGCTTTAGATCCGTACGCATCAAATGAGCGTGAAACGTGAGATGGTTCACATTTGAAATGGCCGGATTGATCTAAGCCGCTGCAAACCCGGTTTCGGGAGACCAGCGATGCCGTTGTTCACCAGCCAAATAGATCGGCAGGGAATGGGCACCATAGCGGTGGTCGGGCTTTTCACCGTGTTCGCCCTTGCATTCGCCGCCGATAGCTACGTGAAATGGCCACCAAACGCTGCCGCAGCAGCGTCTATGAATGCGACCGGGCCATTGGCATCTGATCCGAACCATTCCAACAAATCTCTGGCTCAGGTTGAGACCCCCGGTGGAAAAACGGGCTGCCCCTTGGGCAAGAAATCGCTGCCCACTCAACTAATGCCCTTGCCGTAATCTGCGGAACAATCGATCTCGATTGCGCGCGCATCGTGCACGGCGGCGCGATTTCATCCGCGGCCGCTAACCTCGAGCGGAGTGCGGTAGAGTTCGTTAGAGTCTCCGTCGGTCACACGCACGGCACAGCCGGTGGAACACAGGTCTGGACGAACGATACAAAGCTCGCTTGCGAGGCTCTCCGCCTTGTCGATCGCGTTTTCCCTATTTTCAAGAAACATGCCGCCCTGGTTTTTGAACTCTGCACCGATGACGAGATCAAAATTGAAGTATGGCATTGCAGCCCCCCTGCCAAATTCCAACTGCACGGACTCTAACTTGAGTCTGGCCGGTTCCCTCATTTCATTTTGCCTTTTGGCATTCGATAGTGATCGTCTGTTGCGCTTCGGTACCGCTCATCGCACGATCTCTGAATGACGATCTCTGAATGAAGGAGCGCCTTCGGCCCTCGCAGTTCCAACGACCAGAATCTCTCAGCATTATCGCCCCAAGGCCCGACTTCGTCCTGCCTGGCCACCCGGCGAAAACCGTAAAGAATGTTGGAGCTGGTGTTGCGGCGGAGACACGTCCTATCGGTAAATTGCAGCCGCTTACGCCACATTTGTTGCAGTTCCGAACGCACGGGCGCTACCGTCCGGCAAACATTTCGCAGTTCGTCGAGGAGCGCAATGAGGCCATATCGTCGCTGGTTATCCCTTCCCGGCCAGGGATCGTGGCCTCGCGTGCATGCGATCGCGCTCCTGCTGCTCCTGCTGATCGGCGCGTGTCCCGCATCGGCAGCACCGAATTCGGTATCTGCGGCCTCGACTGCGCACGTGTATCTGCTCCGCGGCGTGCTCAATATCTTTTCGCTGGGACTGGATGACATTGCGGCACAACTGCGCGCGCAAGGCATCCCGGTTACCGTCGCGAACTTCGCCTCATGGTCGTCGCTCGCCGACGAAGCGGCCCTCGCATACAAGAGCGGCCGGATCAAAACGATCATCCTGGTCGGCCATTCCTCGGGCGCGACCGCGCTGCCCGACATGGTCGCCAGGCTGGATCAGCTTGGCGCGCCGGTGAAGCTGGCCATCGGCCTGGACTCGGTGTTTCGCACCAAGCTCTCCGGACGGGTGGGACGTTACGTCAACTTCTACATCGCCAACGGCAACGGCGAGCCGGTCGCGAGGACCGCGCAATTGCAGGGCAAGCTCGAGAATATCAACGTCCAGGACGTTCCCGGCGTCGGGCACATGTCGATCGAGAAGAACCAGATCATGCAGCGGAAGGTGATCAGCGAGATCGACGCGGTCGTCTTCGGCCGATCTGCGCCGGCGTCGCGTATCCAGAAGCCGCGGCAGCCTGGCGCGGCCGGCGCGGCGCGCGCTGGGATCGCCAACACGGCGGCGGTACGTCAGTAGCGCGACCCGCCGGGTTCCAGAACTGTCGCCGAAGCCCCCGCGTGCCGCAAATTCTGCCTATTCCTCGACGATAGATCACCCTACGCGGCTGGGCGCGTTGGGGTGTACTTACGCTTGGAATCGCGAATGGAGCGCGCATGAGCAGTCCGACGCAGGTTGCCGCCGTGGCGATCTGGACGGCCCTTTCCACCTTCGTCTTCTCGCTCAGTTGCGATCCGGCGCAGGCCGGTCCGGCCCCGCGGTCGTCCGATGCGGCTACGACGTCTGCCCCGCCGGCGCCGCCGGTCGCGACCCAGCCACCGCCGCGCGTCTACCTGTTCCGGGGCGCCCTCGGCCCGATCTTTTCGCGCGGGATGGACCGCCTGACCGAGCGCCTCCAGGCAGCCGGTATCCGGGCCGACGTCTACGAATTCACCATTTGCCGGCTGATCGCCGATCAGGCGATCCGTGACTACAGAGAGAATGCCGCCCCGATCGTCCTGATCGGTCATTCGATGGGCGGACTTTGCGCCGTGACGTTCGCGGGAATCCTGAAGGCCGAAAATATCCAGGTGAGCCTCGTCGTCACCATCGATCCGGCCCACGCAACCCCTAAGGTGCCGCTGAACGTCGAGCGGTTCATCAACGTTTTCCTGTCGGACAGCGTATTGGGCGGCGGCGATGTGGTGGCGGAGCCAGGCTATCAGGGACACTACGCCAGCTTCGACCTGAAACAGCACGAGGAAGTCACCCACATCAACATCGACAAGATGGATTCAATCCACCAGCAATTGGTGGCGGCGATTGCGCAACTCGCGGCGATCCCTGCCCCTGCCGGTGGAGAAGCGATGCCGCTTCGCTACGTGGTCCCTCCCGATGCACCGGTTGAACTATGGGACAGCGGCATGCCGCAAATGACGCGGTCGGGCGACACGCTGGAGAAGCTCGCGGCATTCAACCAGGTACCGCTGTGGTCTCTGACCCAAGCCAATCAGTATTCGGAGGGTACCCCGCTGCCGATCGGCCAGCGGGTCTTGATTCCACGCCGTCTTGCCGCCCCTGTCGCAACCTCGATGGCGGCGCGACCGAAGCGGTAGTATGCAGCCAATCAGGTGAACGGAATCAGCATCGGGACGCGACGGCAATATGCGCCATAGGCGTCTTCGCCAAGTTCAGCCGTGAGGAAGCCTTCCTCCATGCGCGCCTTGAGCGCCATGCCGAGCGAGATAAGCGCCGCCCCCAGCATCGCGGTCACGGTTCCGACCGCAATCCCCGTTACCAGCATCCCCGCGATCAGCCCGGTATAGATCGGGTGCCGCACCAGCCCGTAGGGACCGGTGTCAATGACCTGGTGGCCTTCCTTGTGCGTGATCGCGTTCGACCAGAACCTTCCGAGATGAAGCCTCCCCCACCATGTGAACGATATCCCGGCAAGCACGAGACACGTCAGCAGGTAGATTCCAGTGCTGCCAAACTGCCAGAGCGGCTTTTCCCCCAGGAGCTTTCCGGTCAATGGCAAGAACAGTATAGCTCCCAGGTAAATGAGGGAGCGGTACTTGAGCGAGTCCGAGCTCATCACATTCTTCTTGGTCTGACCGGACCAGAATGACGCCGCGACCCAGCTGCTCACCCACAGGATCCAGATGATGGCGAGCAACTGCGTGGGCCACGTCGTTGTCCAGCCGCTCAGGACGAAAGCCACTCCTTGACTGAGATTGTTCATGATATTGCGGACCGCATCAGGTTCGAGTCAGCCGTCAAGCCGGGGCTTGGCGTCAAACGTCCGAGGGCGCGTGTTGGCCGTTGGACTCCATTCGCGCTGATTGTCACCTGCACCAAGCAGATGCGCAATGGTTTCCCGCAACACGGGCTCGACCGGGCCTGGCGCATAGCCCAGCTCGCGTTGCGCTTTTTCGATCGACAAGGCCCCCGCTCGCAATGCGATGCGAACGCCTTCGGCCGTGCCGGATGGAGACCGGCGCGTCACGTGATCGGCAATGAATTCCAGCACGGCCGTGACCATTTCGGCGACCTTGCCGTTCACCTGAATGCGCCGGGCGCGACGGCCGCTGATTTCGGCCATGATTTCCAGGATCTGCTCTAGCCGCATGCTTTCGCCGCCGAGAACGTAGCGATGTCCGGCCTGTCCGCGCTCCATCGCAAGGATCAGCCCTTCGGCCGCGTCGCGCACATCGACGAGGTTCACGACGAAATCAAGATGCAGTTGAAGGCGTCGATCGAGGAAATACCGGAGCATCGCCGTCGGCGGGGTAACATTGTGGTCGTGCGGCCCGATCGGCATGGTGGGACAGCCGATAACCACCGGATAACCGGAGGCGGCCGCCTGCAGGGCGAGACGATCGGCCAGCATCTTCGAGCGCGTATATGGACCCGGCATGTCATCGGGGAGCAACGCATCATCGGGAACAGGGACCATCGACGGTGAGGCACGGAATAGAATCGATTCCGTCGAACAGTGCAGCAAGCGCTTGATGCCGCGCTGACGCGCCGTCTCAATCACGATCTCGGTGCCGCCGCAATTGACGGTGTGAAAATCGGCCTTCCGGGGTAGCCACATGCCGGGCAGGCCGGCAAGGTGATAGACTTGTTCGACCCCCTCCATCGCCCGGTGCACCAAGTCGCGATCGAGCACTGATCCGCTGATATGCTCAACCTGCGGCAGAATGCGAGACGGCGGCTGAAGGTCGAGCGCCCTCACCCGCTCTCCCTTCGCAATCAACGCCGCGACGAGATGCTTTCCGATAAAACCACTGCCGCCTGTGACCAGCACGTGTGTCATGCTAATGGCGTTCAAGCTGAAAATTCGCAATCAGGATTGTACGACTTGCGTGTGCCCCTGGATGATCAGGGCGAGATCGCGCCGAAAGCCCAGCGCGATAAACAACTTCGCCATGACAAACATTGGTCCAAGCAAGAGGTGCGTCGGATTATCGACCAGCGCCGGCTGCCGCTGCTCAAACACGCGATGCCCGACAATCTGCGCCGAGACACCAATAACGATCAGAACGGCTGTCAGTGACCACATCCCGGCGGTCGTCACATGACCGACGATCGCGCCAGCCGCCGAAAGCAACACGATTGCGGCTGCAAGGATGGCGGCTCCAAGCGCGAAGTCGAGTAGGAACCAGTAGATGAGCACCGGTATGACAGCAATGGCCGCCGCGCTGGTCTGGAACCCCAATATTGTGATTGGCCACAAGCTGAGCGGAAGAACTGCGGCCTGGAACAAGAACAGGATGCCGAAGACGTGCATCGCGCAATTCCAGGGGTCGCGATGATATTCAACGTAATCCGCAAGCTGCCGCCGAAAATATGAACCCATGCGGTGCTTATCCCTTTTGCTTTCTACAGGCGCCGCAGGTCGATCCAAGACCCAGCGCATTTGCTTCAATGCCCCAACTTCCATCAGAGACATGGTAGTTAGACTTGGAGATTCTTATCAAGTCAAAGCAAAGGCATGGCAGGTTCTAACCCATCAAAGGTGAGGCAATGGAAATCAGGTGGGAATTCAGGGCGCTAACGAAGGTAAGTAGTGTCTGGAACCGCCGGTGACTTGCGTCAATTTTACCGACTGGATGCCGGTTCGGTTCAATTCGTGATCTTGTACCCCGTCGCCTTGACGATCGGCTGCCAGAACGCGGTGTTGGCGGCGAGTTCCTGCGTCAGGCCCTCCGGCGTCGAGCCGACCGGGATCAGGCCGATTGCCGCAAGCTTTTCCTTGACCTCGGCCTTGCCAAGCGCGGCGGCGACCGCCTCGCTCAGCTTCTTCGCAAAGTCGGGCGAAGCGCCTGCCGGCAGCCACATGCCGTACCAGCCATCCGCCACCAGATCGACGCCGCTCTCCCGCAGCGTCGGCGCCTCGGGCAGGAACGGCGAACGCTGCGCGCTGCCGACCGCGAGAATCCGGATGTTGCCCGCGCGATGCTGCGGGATGGCGTCGGTCAGCGTCGAAATCGCGAACGGCATGTGGCCGCCGACGAGATCGTTGATGATCGGCGCGCTGCCGCGATAGGCCACGCGGGTCAGCTTGAGGCCGAGCGCCTCTTCGAGCCGCGAACCGGTGAAATGCGGAATGGTGCCGTTAGACGGCACGCCGAAGGTGGCGTTATCCGGATTGGCCTTCAGCCAGGCGACGAATTGCTTGAAATCCTTGACCTCGGGCGGGACGGCCTTGCCCACGAACACGCAGAATTCGAACCGCACGAGCTGGCTGACCGGAACGAAATCCTTTGCCGCGTCGAAGCTCGGCGTCGTCTCGACCATCGGCAGCAGATACATCGTCGGCCCCGTGGTGACGAGAATGGTCGTGCCGTCGGGGCTGGCGCCCTTGACCGCCTTGATGCCGATCAGGCCGTCGCCGCCGGTGCGGTTTTCCACGATCATGTTGCGGTCAAGCGAAGGCGCGATGTGTTGCGCCAGCAACCGGCAAAGCGCGTCGCCGCCGCCGCCGGCCGCAAAGGGAAAGATGATTTTTGTCAGCGGCCCGGTCTGCGCGAACACCTTGCCCGTGATCGCCGCCAGCGACGACGCCGCACTTCCCGCCAGGAAATCTCGACGCTTCATTCCCTCGTTCCTCTCCAAACTTTTTATCGTTTTCCGCCCGCGGCGATGCCGCGTCAGGCCGCGACAGTCTCGACCACCGTCGTAATACCTATCGCGACGGTGGCAAGGCCGACGGCGCCCTGCAAGGCGCGATTGGCCCAGGTGAGCGAGCGGGCCGAGATCGCCAGCGGCACCGCGATCACCGTCGACAGCGCCCCCATGCCGATCATCGAGCCGATGCCGAACAGCGCGATATAGCCGAGCCCGGCCATCGGGCTGGAGGCCTGCGTCACCGCAAGCACGAGCAGCGCGGCCGAGCCCGCCATGCCGTGCATCAGGCCGACCAGGAGCGTGCGCCAGCGGAAGCCGTGGTCGTGCGCATGGACGTTGCGGGCATGCGGCGCGGTCTCGCCGGCGTGGCTGTGGGCATGGAAATGCACGGTGCCGTCGGCATGGCCGTGCCGGTGAAAATGCACGCGGTCGCGCCACAGGCGCCACAGCACATGGACGCCAAGACCGACCAACATCAAGCCGACCGCGGTCTCGAGCGGCCGTGCGACAGTTTCCGGAATCGCGCGGCCCAGCAGGATCGCAGCGCCAGCGAAGACGAACAGCGTCAGCGTGTGGCCGAGCCCCCAGGTCAGCCCGTGCTTGACGATGTCTGCGACATGGCTGCGGCGCGCGGCGATGCTGGAGACAGCGGCGATGTGATCGGCCTCGAGCGCATGCTGCATGCCCAGCAAAAACCCCAGCCCCAGAATTCCGAACATACGCCCCCTGCTCGCTGTATCAGATCATCAAACACCAGTCGGAAGCCTTTGTCAGGTCGACACTTCCGAACCGGCTCCGCAGCGCTGGCGCCGGAGCGGTGGTTGGCAGAATTTCTCCCGATGCTTCAAATGACAAGCAGAGGGAACTTCACATCTGAGGAGAGATCGCACAACCGAAATCGAAAGCGCCTCGTCCCTTTGTCGAATCGAATGCGATGAAGGCAGCTGCCGAGCCGCCTTCACCGCTACGAAAAGAACTGAAGGATGAGGAAGTCTCGCCTCAACGGCTGGGCGGTGGTGCCGGTTGAGAGGATTGAACTCCCGACCTTCGGTTTACAAAACCGCTGCTCTACCGCTGAGCTAAACCGGCTAATGTTTTAAAGCGTCTATGCGCGGCGGACATTTCCGCCGCATGAGGCCGACTTTTGGCGGCTCAAATACCAGACTTGTTCGCAAAGGGCCAGAACCCACGGCCGATACCTGCGCCGCGGGAAAACTTCCTGACGCGTACCTTCCCGCCGACGTTCACAGGATCCGGACGGCAACGCCGGAACAAGGAAACGGTTGTTCCCGAAAGTTAAAACCTCCGGCAGGGCATTGCCGGAGGTTTCGGAGGTTTATCAGAAGGCGGCCAAGGAATTTCATTGGCTACCCTGAAAGCACATTAGATTATGCAATTACATGAGTAAATCATATTTTTTGATTTTTTGAACGCTTCAAGCGTTTGTCATCCGTGATCGTTTGTCATCCGTGATCGCATGACGGCGCCATGCACGATCTATTTCCGCAAAGCTGCGCGCCAAGGCCGCGCATCAAAAAAATAACCCCAGCGGCTTCCCGCTGGGGTCGTTGTCGTAGCGCGATCTGACGATCGGATCAGAAGTTGCGCTGGGCGCGAACGTTCAGGAACACAGTGCTCTGGTCCTTGAACTCGTAAACGGTGGACGGCTTGGGAGCCGTGGCCGCCAGGGTGGCCGCACCGTTCATCTTCTGGTCGAGGAAGAACGCACCGACTTCGGCCGAGAACGTCAGGTTCTTGACGGGAGTCCAGCGGGTGGTCAGACCGACCTGGGCAAAGTTGAAGTCCGGGTTGCACGAGAAATCTGCAGACACGGCCTTGCCAGCGACGTAGTTGGCGCACCAGGCACCCCTTGCCGAGGTGATATCCAGAGCGCTGCCGCCGTAACGCACCTGACCGTAGCTGCCCCAGAGGCTGGTCGACCAGTAGGGATCCCAGTTGTGGTTGAACGCACCACGGATACCCCAGGCATCGACCAGCTTGATGCCATCGGTGGCACCAGGCAGGAATACACCGTCAGCTGTCTGGCCGAAGCCGACGCTCTGGTAAGCACCAGCGCGGCCGGTATCACCGAACATCACGAAGCTCGGCGAAGCGCCGCTCGTGGAGACCACCTGCTTGGTGGCGCCCTTGGCGTAGGTGGCGTCGATCTTGATGTCGTCGCCCGCGCCGGTCGGCAGGTTCTTGATCTGCAACGCGGCCATCACAGCACCGCCCCACTTGTCTTCGGGGTGGCCGTTGATTTCCGACAGAGCCGTCGGAACGCCGCCGGCGCCGAGGACGTTGTAGGAAGCGTTCACGAGGTGCGCCATACCCGACACCTGGAACAGACCCCAGGCCTGATCGACGCGGATGTTGCCGACGATGTCGGGAGCATGCACGCCACCGTAGGACTGAGCGCCAGCCGTAGCAAAACCACCGGGCACGCTGAGGTTCAGCAGCGAGGTGCGGTTGTACACGGTCGGCTCATCCAGACCGATGGTGCCCGACACGCCGTTGCCGAACTGGGCGGTGTACTGGATGTTGTTCACACCCGTGACGCTGTCGTGACCGCCCATCAGGTTCGAGTTGTTGTTGCCCGGATAGCCGTTCCACGGCGTGGCAAAGGCCGAAACCGACTTACCGAAGGTGAAGCCAGCGAACTGCAGGAAGATCTGGTCGACGGCGACGTAGCCGGAGCCCGCGGAGTCGAGCAGGTTGGCATTGTTGCCGAGGTTGGTCGCCAGCGAGTTCGGATTGAAGGTGTTGTTGCCGAGCGTGGTGAACTGGATGTTGGCCTGACCGAAGGTGCGGACAACGCCGTATTCAGTGGCTGTACGGGTATCGACCGTCAGCGCAAGACGCGAACGGGCCGAGAAGTAGTCGCGGTAGCGGTTGCCCTGGCCGATATCGCCGTTCCATGCCGGGCTGCCGTAGACGCCGCCGTTGAACGTGGTGTCGACGCGCAGATAACCGCCCAGCTTGATGCAGGTATCGGTGCCCGGGATGTAGAAGAAGCCCGCGCCGTACAGGGAGCAGACCCTGACGTATTCCACCGCCTTGGCCTTGACGGGAAGATCGGCAGCCTGCGCTCCGCTCAGCGCGACGAGGCCCGCCGCTGAGCCGAGAACAAGGCTCTTGATCAAGTTCATGTTAAACCTCCAAGTTGCTCTAACAAGGCGAGGGCGGAGCCGTGGCTGTTCCCCCAGAGGAAGATCCACCCTCGCCTTTCGAAAACCGCCCAGTCGTTTCGCGTCTTCGGACACACCCGCAGGAACGCGAGGGACTTGAGCGAACCACCAAAACGGGACGGTCGAGGACCCCCCTGACCGTCCTCAGAACTATGCATGCGCAATTTACTTAATCAAAATACTTTATGAACTCAGCTATATCGACGCGGACCGACTGTGTCGCCGGCGCCACACAGCCCCAGGCGCAATTTCTTTCGAAAACGCGCGCGAACTCTCCCCAACAGGATGGATTTGTTATTAAATCAGCTAAGCTGCTTCGGGCAGGCCTGAACAAGAAGGCGACATGGGACAGGAACCCCGCAAGGGAATGGACTCGCCGAGCCGCGCCAAGCGCGGAGGGCCGCATGAGGCCGGCGGAAAGAATCACGATATTGCCCGGCAGTTCGCCTGGGAGATCGCCGCCATCAACGTGCACCTTCAGGAGATTCGCTACTTCTGGGCGAAGACGCTCGGCGTCAGCGGGCCGCAATGGATGATTCTGATGGCCCTGGCTGATCTGGACCAGGGCGAAGGTGTCTCCGTGAAGGCCGTGTCAAAGATGCTTCATGTCGACCCGTCATTCGTGACCACCCAGTCGAAAATGCTGGAGAAGAAGGGCTTCATGCGGCGGAAGACCTCGGACGACGATGCCCGTGTCGTGCAGATGTCTCTGACGGACAAGACATATAAGTACATCGCCGGTCTGGCTTCTCAGCAGGAGGAGCTGAACAATTTCATTTTCGGCGAATTTAGCGAACGCGAGCTCAGCGAGTTCACCAACAAGCTCGCCTCGCTCAAGAGCCGGCTTGAGAAGGCCTGCCTGAAGGTCGAGATGGGCCTCTGATTCGTCTGGCACGTCAGGCTGGCACCGCTTCGAGGCGATCGGCGAGCCAGTCGAAGATGAATTCATTGGCCAGCGTTGGGTTGTCGCAATGGCCCTGGGCTGCGGCCGTTTCCGAGCTTTCGAAAATCTTCAACGAAATTCCGGGGTGACGAGCCCTCAGCCGCTCGAACAGATCGGCGACCATGCCGCTTTCCAGCCAGCCCTGCCCGCCCATGGTGACCAGAACCGGGCAATGGAAGCGGCGCACGGGCCACCTCCGTTCGAATCCCCCGCCTTCCGTCCCGGCTGGCGAGAGACGATTCATCAGGAAGGCGTGCTCGTGCATGTCCCAGATCCCGCCGTCGCAGACCACCGCGGCAAAGCGGCTCTCGAGTGCGACGCCCCGCGCCACGAAGGACGATCCAGCGCCATCGCCGAGCACGGCGATCCGCCGCTCGTCGACATCATCCCGCGTCGTCAGGTAGTCCACCACCGAACTGACCGACGTTTCCAAACCGGGACGACCGATCATCTCGCCGAATTCGCTGTCCGTCGCAGAGCCGAGGAGATCCACGGCCAGCAAGGACAGGCCGCGCTCGCGGGCGTGACGCGCCACCTTGAAGAGATATTCTTCCTTGTAATGTCCGGGATCGCCCATGCACACGATCACAGGGGTCCGACCGGAGCTGCTGGCGGGAAGGAAGTAACCCTCCAGGGCGCGCCGTTCCTGCCAGGGAATCTCCACCACTTCGCCCGCCGGCGCCAAATGCGCGATATGCCGGCGAGCACAGGCGCGCATCGCTTCGAGCGCCGCCTTCCGCTTCTCGCCGTCGTCCAACGCGAACATCGACGCCTGATAATAGTTGATGGCGCGAAGCCAGTTGCCCTGGGCCGTTGGCACGTGGCCGCGCGCGAAGGCTGCATCGGCGCGCTCGCGACTACGATCGGCGATCCCTGTCCATTCCCGATGCCAGGAATCGGCGTAGTCGGCCGGGTCTAATCGGCCGGCGACAAGGAGGCATTCGGCGACCATCGAGCCGCCTTCCTGGGCCGCGCCGAGCAGCCTCTGAAATTCGGGCGAGAACTCTTCACCGACCGGCCATTGAATCTGGCTCTTCGGATCAAGGGGAATTTTCATTTACCGGCGCAGCTTAATTGATTGCGGCAGCTGTCTACGACAGATTCAATCTTGGCGCGCACAACTTGTCGTGTCCTGCACGACATTCCTGCCATGCGATGTGAGCAGTATGCCCTGGTACAACTCTGTTGTCGCGCGCGGCTGCCCTCACTCTCCCCTTCGATACAACCGGGCGTGGTCTGAATGGCAGACCGTCATATGTCCTTCATCATCACATGCATGACGTGATGTCGCCTCACCGGTGACGCTCGCTTGAAAAGTCTTGCCTGTTTTGTCCTGATGGCCGTCCACGCGTGACCCGACGGACGCGGCTTTGCCGGCTGGAACCATCCCTTCCCTGGCCCGTTTTCCTCGCATGCGAATTCGCGAAGAAAACTGCAATATGGTTCTGCTCGCCGTGGTCACCTTCATCAGCGTGACCGTTGCAGGCGGCGCCAGCCTGTTGGGATTTGACGATACCAAACAGGTCCGGCTCGCCGACCGGTCGAGCGTGCGCACCGAGGGTGCGGACAAGCGGATCATATATGTCGCGGACCAGCCGCCCGTGCGTGTGATCGGCGCGCCCTTTGTCCTGAACCCGAATCCGCGCGAGCGTTGACAGCCGCCGTCCAGTGCACGCTGCTGGTCATGACTGTCACCGTTTTGTCACCTTGCGCGCAAAACCGCGGCACTTATCCACCGCTCCTTCCGCGACGGCTTGATTCCACAAAAGCCGTTTGATGGAGTGGATTTAGGCCGAGGGCTTTTCCATGAAATGGATGAGAGAACGCGATCTCCTGATCGCGCAGACGATGGCGTTCGTTCAATCGGTAACCGGTAAGCCGCCGGAAGCCGTGAAAACGATGACGGCCTCGGCTGCAGTCGTGACAATCGAGACATCCGAATCGACCGCCGAGCCCGCGCCGCTTGCCGAGATCGCCGCCCTGCTCGCGCAAAAGATGCCGACTTCCACCGCTCCTGCTCCTGTCCCGGCATCAACGGAAATGCCGCGGGAGCTATCGCGGCCAACCCCGCTCCCACGTGTCGACCTGCGCGACGATTTCCAATCCGAGATCAAGGCGCGGGTTGCCAATTTCCGTGCCCATCAGGAGCGTTTCAACCGCGAGCGCGAGGCCTATTGCACCGCGACCATGGCCAAAGTCCACGAGGCGCTCCGGGAAGGCCATCCACCGACGCGGCCGGGTAAATAGCATTCGCTTCGCGCAAAGCTAATTCCTCCCAATCTTCTCCAGCACCGGCAGCAGATACGCCAGAAACGTCTGCGGGTCTTCGCTCATCGGAAAGTGGCCGAGCCCCTTCATGATGGTGACGTGGCAGCCGGGAATGCTGCTTGCCACATCCATCGTTTCCTCCGGCGTGCAGGAATAGTCGTACTCGCCGGACAGGAGATAGAGCGGGCAATGCCTCGTATCGATCTGCGCGACCCGGTCGCGGATATCCCCGTCCAGCTTGTAGAAATAAAGATCGCCTTTGAACACGCCGGGACCGCCCTGCATGTAATGCCACAGCGTCTCCCAACGTTCCTTGTCCGGCGCATCCGGGCCGACAAGGCCGGAGACGATGGCGCCACAGACTTCGCCGCCATGCACGTCCGCCCGATGCAGGAAGTTGAGGTCATAATAGGGATCGACATGCGCGCCGGCCTGCAGGCCGATGATGGCGCGAAATCGCTCCGGGTGTTCGAGCGCCAGATGCAGCGCGATGCGGCCGCCGATCGAACAGCCGATCAGGATCGGTTTGTCGAGGCCAAGGGCTGCCGAAATCTCCAGCACCATGGTCGTGTAGTGCGCCGAGGTGAGTTGATACTCCTCATCATGCCAGCCGGCCGGCGGCGAGGATTTGCCGTGCCAGGGCATGTCGAAGGCGATCACACGATGATCCTTTGTGACACGCGGGTCGTTCATCAGGCCGCGATATTGCCGCCCGTCGCTGCCCGCGGTGTGGAGGCACAATAGCGGCGTCCCCTCGCCGGCTTCCTCGACGTAGATCCGGTGCGGCCGGCCGAACAGATCAAGGTGCATGTAGCGGCCGGTAACCGGCTCGAATCTCGCGCTCATGCGGCAGCTCCTTCGCGCAGCTTGGCAAGGGCTTCCTTGAAGTAGCACAGATGGGACATGAAGACCTGCAGATTGCCCTCGGCCTTCAGCGTGCGCCGCTTGATCAGCGCCATCAGGTCGTTGGAGCCCGGCGGCGGGCGCCTGCTCCAGAACTTCCCCCATTCCTCTTCCGACGCCCGCAGCGCAAAGGAGGACGACGGCATCACGAAGGGCCCTTGCGTCACCGAAACGATACGGCCCTCGAAGATTGAGATCATCCAGGGTGTTGCGCCGACTTCGAGAAGGAAATTGGTGGTCAGGTAGCGGCCGCGCCGGACCAGGCCTGGATCGTTGTTGACCCGCTGCTTCAGCGTTTCGATCATTTCCTACCCCTGCCCTGGCCGCTAGCCGGCTCTCGGCGTTACAAGTCCAGCGTAATGGGGCAGCCGTCAATTGGCCAAAGAATCGACCGGGGCTAGAGCCAGGCGCATACCAGCGCCACGTTCGCCACGCAGGCGACCAGCAGGCATGCAGTCACCTTGAGGTGAACGTACTGGCCGGAGGTATGAAGGCTCGTTCTCATGGCCGGGAACATCCGGCGATTCTGGCTGACGAGTCTCGGGGATTCTTTTTTCGGCCGTTTACGGCTCGTTAAAGACTCAGAGACTCCACGAAAATGGGCCGAAACGAGCCAATTTGCTCCCGAAACAGCCGTTGGAATGGCGGAAACCCGGACCCCGCTTCCGCGTTGACCGTTTTTACCGGAGCTAGCAATGCCCTACGCGCTGTTCTCGAACGATGCCAAGCTGAGCAAGGCCTATCCCACCGCCGCCGACGTCTGGAAGATCGCCCAGAAGAGCGGCCTCGTGGTCGATGTCGTTTCCGGCGAAGACAGTACTGGCCCCCATCCGGTGCTGGACCACGATTACGAGATCAAGCCATGCCAGCTCGAGCCGCATGAAGACCCCGCCCGCAACAAGGCCGACGCCGAGCGCGAAGCACTGACGGAATTGCAATTGGCATCATAATAAGGAGTGACGTCGGCAGGCCGGCGCACAAAGCACGCCTCTCGGCGTATGGGTCCCGTTGCCGGGACGACATCCGAGGCGGTAAATCGTTTCTAGGGCGTCGCCGAGACCAGCGACGCCTGCTCCGAAGCCAGAGTGACACAGGCCTTGCGCCGCTGCAGTCCCCGGATCGCACCGGTCACCTTGCGCACCTTGCCGACCCCGCACGCGGGGTCCTGCACGAATGCGACTTCGTAGGGAGCAAGGATAAGCGGTTCAGATTTCAGGACGGTTTGAGCAAGGCACGGAAACGCCGCTGCGGAAATGATCAGCCCTAACGCAAAAGCACGCATGTTTGTGGTCCCACCAGCCGGCCGGAAACATAATATCGGATCGTGACGAAAAGTTGCATGCAGCGCAAAATTTTTTCGCAGGCGCCGAAAAAGTTGCCGGCACGGCCGCGTCGATCCAACAAACCTCCGAAACAAAAAAGGCCGGCGCAGCGCCGGCCTTTTTCATGTCGATACGCAGCGTATCAATATTTGCCGACGGCCGGACCACCCCAGCCGAACCGGTAGTTCACGCCGACCTTGGCCGTGTGCTCGTCGTTGCGGAAGCTGCGGCCGGCGATATCGGCGGGACCGGTGGTGAAGGTCGTATCGCCGAAATTGTAATACTGGTACTCGGCCTTGGCCGACCAGTTCGGGGCGAACATGTATTCAAGACCGCCGCCGACCGTGTAGCCGTCCTTGTGGTTGCCGTTGGTCGTGAAGCCCTGCGGCACCCCGGCCACCGTCACGCCGAGATTGTTGCCGTCGCGCCAGGCGTAACCGCCCTTGGCATAGAGCAGCGCCGGGCCCCAGGTGTAGCCGAGCCGGCCCGTTACCGAACCGAGCTGGTCGGTATTCGAGGTCACGAGCGTGCCGCCCGGAAACAGCGTGCCATTGTTATTGCCGCCGGACAGCCAGCTATACTGGGCCTCGGCGCCCATCACCCAGTTCGGTGCGAACTGATAGTCGAATCCGCCCTGGACGCCGCCCAGGAAGCGGGCGTCGCTGCCTTGCAAGGAGTTGTTACCTGCAAACGCGCCGCCGACATGGCCGCCGACATAAAAACCGGTCCAGTTGTAGACGACCTGAGGCGCCGTGTAGGCAGGCGCCTTGGTGTAAGGCCGCGGCGGCATATCGGCCGCGAAAGCCGGCGCAGCCAAGGCGACCAGCGCGGCAGTGCCGAGCAGAATCTTCTTCATCTACTAATCCCCGTTACAGACGTTGCGGATACCAATCCAAACAACGTGACCTCATTTAGGTTGCTTTGCGGCAATTGCCCGCGACCGGATGGCGCGTCGGCGTGACCTCAGGGCAACAAATCGTTTTGGTTCCTCGCATACGGGGCTTTTTCCCCGTTAAGGGCGCGGTTTTCCGCCCGTACATGTGTTCGGAATGACTAAGGCAAGGTTCACGTCTCGCCGAAAAGTGATCCGATTTCCTTCACGGTTCCGCCTTTGGAACGCCCGAAGAAGGCCAGCCGGCAGGCCGCACAGCGGCCTGCCTCAGGCGGCGCTTTGCCGTCAGCCGCGCGCCACTTCGATAATGGCATCGGCAAATGCCCGCGGTGCTTCCTGCGGCAGGTTATGTCCGATGCCCCCGGTGACCAGGCGGTGGGCGTATTTGCCGGAAAACTTCTTGGCGTAGGCCTTGGGGTCCGGATGCGGCGCGCCGTTGGCGTCGCCCTCCAGGGTGATGGTCGGGACCGTGATGACGGGAAATTCAGCGAGGCGTTTTTCCAGCTCGTCGAACCTGGCCTCGCCGGGGGCAAGACCGAGCCGCCAGCGATAATTGTGGATCACGATGGCGACGTGGTCGGGGTTGTCGAAGGACGCCGCGCTGCGCTCGAACGTGGCGTCGTCGAACGTCCACTTCGGCGAGGCAAGCTGCCAGATCAGTTTGGAGAACTCGCGTCGGTACTTCTCGTAGCCGAGCCGGCCCCGCTCGGTGGCAAAATAATACTGGTACCACCATTGCAACTCGGCCGACGGCGGCAGCGGCGTGCTGTTGGCCTCCTGGCTGCCGATCAGGTAACCGCTGACCGAAACCAGCGCCTTGACGCGCTCAGGCCAGATCGCCGCAACGATGTCGGCGGTCCGCGCGCCCCAGTCGAAGCCCGCCACGAGCGCCTTGTCGATCTTCAGCGCGTCCATCAGGGCAATCACGTCGGTGGCGAGCGCACCCTGCTGGCCGTTGCGCGGCGTATCCGCCGCAAGGAAGCGCGTCGTGCCATAGCCGCGCAGATGCGGCGCGATTACCCGGAAACCTGCCGACGCCAGCAGCGGCACCACATCGACGAACGCATGGATATCGTACGGCCAGCCGTGCAGAAGAATGACGGCGGGACCCTCGGCAGGTCCGGCCTCGGCATAGCCGACATTGAGGACGCCGGCCTCGACCTGTTTCAGGGTGCCAAACGAGGTGTGGGAGCCCGGCTTGACCGCGCCGGACTGCGCAAACAGGCGGCCGCCCGAAAGGAACGGCCCTGCCACAAGCGCCAGGGCGGCAGCGCCAAGCAAACGGCGGCGATCAGGGTTAGCGGGCTGGGACATGGCTCTCTCCACATTTATCTTATACGATTAGATCGCATGCGGTATAATTGCCGGATCGCCCGCCGTCAATCCATCCGATTTAATCGCATGCGATATGCCCCATCACACTCTCGTGTAGAGCGAGCGGGCAATCACATTGGAAAGGATCTGCCGGATGCACCGGCCGATCAGATCTCGTCGCCTTCTGAATGTGACGCGCCTGAACGCTAGCGCGTCATCTTCTCCAGTTCCGGAAATGGCGCGTAGGCTAGGCCTGCACAAGGCTCAGCGGCGTTTTCAACGATGCGATCGAGCCGGCCATCGACAAACAGAATGGCGCGCTCGTGCGGCTCGCGGTAGCCGCCATCGGATTCGCGGGCCGAGAACCTGACACAGGCGACATAGCGCTGCCGTCCTCCGATCACGCGCTCGACCGGTTCGGCCATAACGGCGTCGCGCACGCCGACGGGATCGTTGAGATAGGTCCGCAGGAATGACTGCACTTCGGTGCGGTAATTCTTCGGAAACGGCTGGCTGGAAACGCCGCGATCCTCGGTGAACGTGATCGGCTTGCTTTCATCAACGGCGGCGCATGCCGAAAGCGTGGCCGGCAGCAATACGATCATCGCAATTTTGACTGAACGCCCCAAGCGAAGTCTTCCCCTGCCTCCAATTCGCCGTCTCTTAGACTGCTTGGCGCAAGATTGGAATTCGCAACTCGGTTATCTCTTCGCACCACTCGCGAAAAATTGAGCAGCGCCAGCCCACCGCCATTAGCGAAGCAAATGGCGCGTGGGCTGGCCTGATATTCGCCGGCGCTGGGGCAATGGGGGCGAAAACGCGCGCCGGCGAATCAGATTCAGCTACGCTTTGCGGCGGGCTTCACGTGCTTGGCGGCAGCGTGTGATTTTCCTTTCACCTTGTGCGCACTCATTTGCTTGTGATGGCGGTCCATCTTGGCGTTGGCATTCAGCGCCTTGCCCTGCTCCGTCTTGACGGCTGGAGCCTGTGCGGCCTTGTCCGCAGGAATTTGCGTGGTCTTGTTCGCCGGGGCCTGTGCAGTCTTACCCGCGGTACCTGCAAGTGCGGGTGCGGCGAGAACGGAAACGGCAACGAGCGCTGCGGAAATGGTCTTGAGCATGGTTGTCTTCCTCTTTCTGTCTCTGTGTCCCGCCCCATGAGAGACCTGCGGGCATTTTCCGGTTGATAGCCGGGCTCGCCGATCATGCAGGCGACGCTAGCGGCCCCGCACTGAACCCCTCCTGAAGCGTTCGTTCATCTGAATGACATCTTCATCATGTCCGCTTGATCACGGGACGCCGATGAAAATTGGCGAAATCGAGGTGAAGGGCGCGGGGAAGGTTCTTTGGAATGTTCTCGGGAATGTTCTTGGGCGCCAGGGGTTCCAACCAACGGCCTTCGGTGTAGGATCGCCGAACCGGCATCAGGAGACTTGCATGAACAAATTCGCGATCAGACTTTTGACTCTCGCAATGTTGTCACTCACGCTTGCGGCAGCTCCTGTCGTGACCGCCGTCTACGCAGCACCCGACAACGATCCGCCGCCGCCGGACAAGAAGAAAAAGAAATCCGAAGCGCGTCCGGGCAGCGAACAGACCGCATTCGCCGACGGCTATCGCGCCGCCTATGCCGCGATTTACGAGCGCCACGACTATGCTTCGGCGATCGCGCAGCTCAAGGCGCTCGGCCGTGACGACACCGCCGCCGTCGCCAACCTGATTGGCTACTCCTATCGCCAGCTCGGCGACTACAAGGTTTCGCAAGTGTGGTACGAGCGCGCGCTCAAGGCCGATCCGACCCACGTCAAGACCTGGCAGTATTATGGCCTGTGGCAGGTCGAGCAGGGCAACCGCGATCAGGCGCAATATCACCTGAACAAGATAGCGCAGCTCGCGGGCACCTCGAGCGAAGAATATCGCTCGCTGGCGGCTGCGCTTGAAAAGCCGCCGGGCACGGGACTGGTCTACTGAGGCGTTAGTCTCTCCGCGTCATTGCGAGGAGCGCAGCGACGAAGCAATCCATCTATCCGTTATGCCGCGATGTGGATTGCTTCGCTTCGCTCGCAATGACGGAGATAACAACCGGCGCAGTCTTCAGACTGCGCCGCTTTTCTTTTGCCTCACTTCATCGCCTCCTCGACTTCCGCGCGAAAAGCCTGACGCGTGGCGTCGCGCGAATAGAACATGTGGCCGCCGGGATAGACGACGAGCTTGACGCGGTCCGACCTTGCATAGGCCGGCAACTGGTCGAGCATCACCTTCGAGGCAAAATACGGCGTGGCGAGATCGAAGAGCCCGTGGCCGACCAGCAGTTTCATGTTCGGATCGAGCGCGAGGATCTGGCGAAGCTGCGAGATCGACTCGGCCGGTCCGCGGCCGAAATCCCAGGCCTTGTACACGGCCTCGTTGAGCAGATGATACGAGCCGTCCGGACGCCAGTTCAGCTTGCGCGTGGTGAGGTCGACGGCCGCGCTCGTCAGCGGCGCCATCAGGCTGTCGCCGGACGGATCGCCGAAATGCCAGTAGCTCGAATCCGGATAAGGATCGAAGCCGGACACCGAGGCATCGTAGCGCCCTGTGACGCGGCCGTTGCGGCGATCGAATTCGCGGCGGAATTCGCCGACTTCGAACCGCCCCGCAAGCCGGCGGCTCACCGGCTGATCGATGCCGGTCAATGACGCCACCTTGTCGGCGAGCCGCGTCGACGCCACGCTGTCCGCCTGTCCCTTGATGAGGTCGCTCAGAAACTCGCCTTGCGCGTATTGCTCGACGTCGGCGAGATCGGCGCGCGTCACCTTGGCTTCTCCCTTCGCCTCGCGCGCCACCGCCGCCATGCTCGGCAGCGTGTACATGTATTGCAGGATGCTCGAGCCGGAAAAATCGCGATAATCGAACAGCGGTGAAACCAGGATCAGCCCGCGCACGCCGACGCCCTGCTGGGTCTGCAGGTTGCGCACCACTTTCGGGCCGCGGATGCCACCATAGCTTTCGCCAACGACGAATTTCGGCGACAGCAGGCGATCGTATTTCTCCAGCCATCGCCGGATCACCAGCGCGACCGCGCTGACGTCACCATCGACGGAATAGAAGCGCTTGCGTGCGTCATCCCCTGACGCAACGAAGCGGCTATAGCCGGTGCCGACGGGATCGATGAAGACGAGATCGGTGAAGTCGAGCCAGGTCTCGGCATTAGGCAACAGATCAGGTGTCGCCGACGACACCGCGCCCTCGCCCCCGATCGACACGCGCCATGGCCCGGCATCGCCGAACTGCAGCCAGGCCGAGGACGCGCCGGGGCCGCCATTGAAGAAGAACGTCACCGGGCGGCCCTCGCGGTTGCCGCCGTCGAGCTGGTAGGACGTATAGACGATGTCGGCCTGCGGCTCACCCTTGTCGTCGAACAGCCGGATCGAACCTGCG
This sequence comes from Bradyrhizobium sp. CB3481, assembly GCF_029714305.1. Lineage (NCBI taxonomy): Bacteria > Pseudomonadati > Pseudomonadota > Alphaproteobacteria > Hyphomicrobiales > Nitrobacteraceae > Bradyrhizobium > Bradyrhizobium sp. CB3481. Next base: position 3,301,372 of record NZ_CP121647.1, on the reverse strand, counting down.
GTGGCGGTGAAGTTGAGCGTGCGGCCGGGCAGCGCCAACGCGTGCTTGGTGGTGGAATCGGGCGGCAGGCGATGCTGATCGGCTGTGGGCGTCGGAGCTGCCGAGGTCCCGCGCGCCGGTCCGCCCTTCTGACCGGGAGGAGATGGCGAGGCCGTCGCCGAAGGCTGCGGCGCCGGGTCTTCGGCGCGGGCCGCAAGGGGGCAGCTCAGGATCAAAAGCATGGTGGCGAGGCGCAGCGGCGCCCCTGGTCGAAAAGTCATGTCGTCTGCTCCCTGCGCACCGCGCCAAATCGTCCGTTCGGATTCTGGTGCAACACTGCGACAACCGGGCAGTCGTGCACAACACGCAGGAACCTGCCCGAAAATCACAATCCCGACAGCTTCCCCTGAGAAAATGGCCGCCACGTCCGGTGGTTGTCCCCCTCAGCGGTTAGGTGCTATCGGTCGGCTCCGCCGGGAAGGCGCCAAGTATAACGGCCAATATTTTCGATCCATCCATGAAACCGTTCTGGCGCTGGCGCGACTAATGAACCTGCGCTTTTCAATGGGGATTTATACGATGAAACGTACGATTGCTGTCTGCCTCGGCCTTGTCGCGCTGGCTTGTCCCGCCGCGGCCCAGTCGCCGGTTGCGGTCGTCGAGGACATCAAAGGCAAGGTGACCGGCGCGGAGTTCATGGACTATGTGACGCCGAAATCCGTCATCAAGATCGGCGACGGCGGCTCCCTCGTTCTCAGCTATCTGAAGTCCTGCCGGCGCGAGACGATCAACGGCGCCGGTACCGTGACGGTCGGCACCGAGGAGAGCACCGTCGTGGACGCCGGCCTTCTGGTCGAGAAGACCGAATGCGATCCGAGTCAGATGAACGCGACCTCGCGTGAAACCCGAGCGGTCGCAGCGACCGTGCTGCGCAGCGTCGACACCAAGGCGCTGCCGGAGCCGCAGCTCACGCTCTACGGTTCGTCACCCCTGGTCGAAGCCAAAGGCCGCGGGACGCTGACCGTACGGCGGCTCGATGTTCCGGGAGAGCGGCAACAGATCAATCTCGGCGGCACCCAGCTCAAGGGCAAATTCTTCGACTTCGCCAATGAGAACGTAGCCCTGGTTCCGGGCGGTCTCTACGCTGCCAGCTTCAAGTCGTCGCAAATCGTGTTCCGCGTAGACGCGCAGGCCAAGCCCGGCGCGACACCGATCGTCGGCCGCCTGCTGCGGATGGAATAGGCGTGACGGACCTGCGCTCTTGAGGATACGGCGCAGCACGCGCAACAGGATGGTCGTTGCCGCGATCGCGCTGGTGTGCGCGGCGGCTTCGGTCTCTCCCGTGGTCAGGCCGATCCGCGGGCTCTCGCTCGATATCCTCACCGCCCTGCGCTGGGAGATGTTCGGCCGCCGGCAGGACCCCGCCACCTCCCCGGCCGTGGTCGTCGCGATCGACGAAGAGAGCCTGCGCACGGCGCCGTTCAAGGGTTCGCCGATGTTGACCTGGACCGGCGAGATCGGCCGCGTGCTGACGGCAACCCTCGAAGGCGGCGCCAAGGTCGCCGGCTTCGACGTGGTGATCGAGCGCTCGCTCGAGCAATCGGAGCTGCCATTCGGCGAAGGCCTGCTGGGCGAAAAGGTCCGCGGCTTCGATCGCGACTTTTTGCGGGCGCTAGCCACGGCTTCCGTGAACGGCAAGGTGGTGCTGGGCGAAATCCTCGGCGGCAACCAGCCGGTCAGGCCGTCGCCCGGCCAGCGCGTCGCGGTGCGCCAGCACCTGAACATCAGGCCGCTCAACGTTTTCAGCGATCAAGACGACATCGTGCGCCGCCTGCCGCTGAGCTTTGCCGTCAACGGCACCAGGATGCCCTCGATGGCGGTCGAGCTGGCATCACGGGCGCTGGGCGCCGCGCCGGAATTCGATGCGAGCGGCCGGATGACGCTGGCGGGCTATCAGGTGCCCGGCCGCGTGCCTGATACGATGACGCTGAATTTCGAGGGCGGCGCCGACGACATTCCGACCTTCTCCTTTGCGGATTTGCGCGCCTGCGCCGTCAAGAACGACAAGGATTACTTCAAGCGTTGGTTCGCCGGAAAGGTCGTCATCTTCGGCAGCGTCCTCGACATCGAGGACCGCAGGCAGACCTCCAAGCGCTTTGCGACCGGCATCGAAGGCGCGCGCACGCCGCGCTGCGCGGCCGAGACCACGCCGGTCACTGCCGGCTACCGGATCAGCACCATCGCGGGCGTCTATATCCATGCGACCGCCGTCAACAACCTGATCCAGCGCAATGCCGTGGTCGAGCCCGGCCCGCTGGTCCGTATCCTGATCTCCGTTTTGTTTGCCTCGCTCGCGGCGATCGCCGCATGGCGCCTCAGGCCGCTCAGTGCAGCGCTGGCCTGGGCAGCCGTGATCGTTGCCAGCCTTGCCGGCGCCACCATCGCCTTCAACCAGTCGCTGGCGTTGCCGGTTGCCGAGCCTTTCCTGGCCAGCCTGTTTGCGCTCGCCGCCACCATCGGCTTCCGTTTTGTCGTCGCCGACAAGGACCGCCGCCTCTTGCAGAAGAGTTTTGCGCTCTATCTCGCTCCGCATGTCATCAACCGGATGCTGTCGTCGAACAAATTGCCCGAGCTCGGCGGCGAAACCCGCAACGTCACCGTGTTCTTCTCCGACATCGAAGGGTTTTCGCTGATCGCGGAAAAGATGTCGCCGGACGGGCTGATGGAGCTGATGAACGAATATCTTTCGGCGATGACCGACGTCATCGAGCGCCATGGCGGCTATGTCGACAAATATATCGGCGACTCCGTCGTCGCCGTGTTCGGCGCGCCGGCAGACGATCCCGACCATGCCGCCAATGCGGCGCGCGCGGCACTCGATTGCTGCACGCAGCTGGCCGAGCTCAATACGACCTCGCCGCTGTTCCAGGGCTACAAGCTCGCGCAGCGGATTGGCATCAATTCCGGCGAGGCGCTGGTCGGCAATTTCGGATCGCGGCGGCGCTTCAATTACTCGGTCATGAGCGATGCGGTGAACCTGGCCTCGCGGCTGGAGGGCGCCAACAAGTTCTACGGCACGACAATCATCGCCTCCGAGACCACGGTTGCATTGGCTGGCGATGACTTCGCCTGGCGCGAGCTCGACGCCATCAGGGTCAAGGGGCGGACGGGTGCGCTGAAAATCTACCAGTTGCTGGCGCGAGCGGCGGAGCTGACCACCACCCAGCAGGCCATGATCGACAATTATGCTGAAGGGCTGGCGCATTGGCGGGCCCGCGAATTCGAAGCCGCGGCGCAATGTTTCGCCCGTTCGGCCGAGATCGACCGCCCGGCATCCCTGTTTGCGGCGCGGGCGCGGGAATTGGCCCAAAATCCGCCCGAAGCGGATTGGGACCCGATCCGGACCTTGCAGGAAAAATGATGCCCCGATGACCGCCGGTTTACGTTACCGGCGTGAAACAGACGCCCAACCATCTCGACAAGCCTGCCCAAGGTGTATAGACGAGCGCGGCGCAATCCGGCGCCATAAGAGCTCGTCCGATGGCCACCCCCAAGCGATACGAACGGATCGCCTTTGTCGCGAGCCCAGGCGATGAGGCGCAGGCCGCACTGGCGCAGCTCACCAAGCTCTACGGCAACCATGCGGCCGACGACGCCGACGTCGTGGTGGCGCTTGGTGGCGACGGCTTGATGCTGCAGACGCTGCACGCCCACATGCGCACGGGAAAGCCGATCTACGGCATGCATCGCGGCACCGTCGGCTTCCTGATGAACGAATTCACCACCCACGATTTGCACACCCGCCTGGCGGCGGCGCGGGAATCCCTGATCAATCCGCTCCTGATGCGCGCCACCGACGTCCATGGCGCGGTGCATCTGCATCACGCCATCAACGAGGTCGCGCTGTTCCGCCAGACTAACCAGGCCGCGCATTTGCGCATCCTGATCGACGAGCACGAGCGGATGCCGGAATTGATTGCCGACGGCATCCTGGTGGCGACGCCGGCCGGCTCGACGGCCTACAATCTCTCGGCACAGGGCCCGATCCTGCCGATCAACGCCGCGCTGCTGGCGCTGACCCCGATCAGCGCGTTCCGCCCGCGCCGCGGGCGCGGCGCCCTGCTCCCCAACTCCGCCTTCGTGGTGATCGAGGTGCTGGAGGGCGAGAAGCGGCCGGTCGCGGCGGCCGCCGACCATGACGACGTGCGCGACGTCCGCCGTGTCGAGGTTTTGTCCGACAAGACGATCTCGATGCGGATGCTGTTCGACCCCGGCCACAGCCTCGAGGAACGCATTTTGCGCGAGCAGTTCGGGTACTGACCACCGTCGTCCCGGCCTTGAGCCGGGACCCATACCCACAGGCTTCAGCGGGGACGAACGATGTTGGTTGAATATCAGCCAACACCGAGAAGCCGCGGCGTATGGGTCCCTGCGTTCGCAGGGACGACCGTGTGGGGAGATCGTGCCGCTTGGCCATCAATGGCGCTCCTCGCAACCATTCCTTAACGGCCGCCGCGATATGGTTAACGCCAGTATACCGTTTGCTGGCCGGACCGGACCATGTATCGCATTGACTTCAACAAGCTGCGATTTCTGATTTGCGACGACAATCCGCATATGCGTCGCATCCTGCGCACGCTGCTGCATTCGTTCGGCGCGCGCGAGGTCTATGAGGCCGAGGACGGCGCGACCGCGCTGGAAATGTACAGCCACTATGTGCCCGACATCGTCATCACCGATTGGGCGATGCCGATCTTCGACGGGCTCGAGCTCGCGCAGATGATCCGCCAGCCGGAGGGCAAGGGTAATCCTTACGCCCCGATCATCATGCTGACCGGGCATTCGGAGAAGCGGCGGGTGACGGTCGCGCGCGATGCCGGCGTCACCGAGTTCCTGGCCAAGCCGATTTCGGCCAAGGGGCTCTACCAGCGCATCCTCAACGTCGTCGCCAATCCCCGCCCCTTCATCAAGACCAAGACCTATTTCGGCCCGGACCGACGGCGCAACATCAACAATGCCTATATCGGCCCCGAACGGCGCGTCGGCGGCGAGATGGAAGTGCTGCAGCAGCCGTCGCTGCTCGACAAGGCGCGGTCCAACATCTGAGCACTGGCCTGGAGACACACCATCATGGCGAAGGAAAAGCCAGGAACGCAAAAGCCGGGAACGATACAGATCAAGTCGTTCGCCGATCACCACGTGATCACGCAGCCCAATCCGCTGCGCAAGGTGCTGCTGCGCGTTCCCGAGTCCGATCTCGACGATCCGGTCGGCCGCGCGGAAAAGGCGCTCGCCGAGCTGTCAGGCGAATTCAAGAACTGGATGACGATCGAGGCCGACCGCCTCTCGGCCGCCCATGCGACCGTTCTCCGCAATGGCTTCACCATCGAGAACCGCGAAGAGCTGTTTCGCGCCGCCCATGACATCAAGGGCGACGCCGCCACGTTCGGCTTCCCTTCGGCCGCCGCCGCCGCCGAAAGCCTCTGCCGCATCATCGAGCATGCCCCCGACCTCGACCAGGTCCCCGAGGAGCTGATCACCCATCACATCAATGCCGTCCAGGCGATCGTGCGCGAACGCACCAAGCTCGATACGGCTGTCATGGCGGGCAAGCTGAGCCGGCAGCTCCGCGGCGTGGCGGATGAATTTTTGCTCAAGGTCAACCGCGACCGCCCCGAGCATCTCGAAGCGATCCTGGCGCCGAGCATCGTTCCGGCGGAGTAGGCAACGGTCTTTCAACGCGTCGTCCCTGCGAACGCAGGGACCCATAACCACCAGCGCTGATTATTTTTGAAGGTAACTGCCACATTGCCCTGCGGATAAGCCACGGCGTATGGGTCCCTGCGTTCGCAGGGACGACCATAAATATGTAGCGGCAGTGCCGTAGGGTGGGCAAAGCGAAGCGTGCCCACCAATTCTTGCGCGGTTGAGATGGTGGGCAAGCTGCGCTTTGCCCACCCTACGGCATCTCGGATCTTACGCCGCGATCAGATCGCGCGGGGCCGGCACGAAGGCTTCATCGGCGACCAGTTCCTCGCAGAACGCACGAGCTTCCTCGCGCGCGGATTCGGTTGCAAAGCGCCGCAGCAGGATCAGCAGCGGCTCGGCGGACTTGCCGTCGGTCTCGCAATGCGTCAGCACGCGCTCGACCATGCGGCGGCGCAGGCGCGCGGCGCCGCCGAGCGTATCGACATAGCCGGTTTCGCGGCTGGCCTCGAGCGCCACGCGAAACGCCGCGAAGGTCGATTCCGGCAGGCCGGCGCGGATCAGGAGCGCCTGCAGGCTGGCACCGCCGCGGTCGTGCAACAGCGCGGTGACGCGGGCCATCGGCAGGTCGGCGAGTTCGGCCAGCGCCGCCTCGAACAGTTCGAGGTTGCTCGACAGCAGCGCACGCAGGATCAGGCCGGCGGTCAATTGGTTGGTGGCGCGCAGATGCTGTACGAGGCCGGCCATGTCCTCGCCGCGCGAACGCGCCGCGATATTGAGGGCCGAACGCTCGCGCGCCTCGCTGGCCAGCCGCCCTGCCCGGTCGGCGCTGAGCCAGTTACGCGCGACGACGAATTGCGCCAGCGTATCGGAGAGTTTCGCGACCAGCGCGGCGCGGGTCGCGGCCGGCAGGCCTTCCAGTACCAGCATCGATTCCCTGATCGCGGCGAGATGGCCGTGACGTTCGACGATGCGGTCCCAGGAGAACGGCGCCAGTTCGGCATAAGCGTTTTCAATGAGCTCGAGCGCGGCGGCGGCCGAACCGACTTCGGCAATCGCGGCGGACACCGAGGGCGGCAAATTGATGCGGCGGGCGATTGCGCATTGCATGTCGCTGTTGCCGGTGGCGACGATGTCGACGAGGTCGGCGTCGATCAGCAGCGGCGAATGTTCGAGCACCGGCAGCGCGATCGAAGTCTGGTCCAGCGCGAGCGCCTGCACGATCGCGGCCGGCGCCTCCAAGCTGCGCGAAAACACTTCCGACATCGCCTGGCGCACCAAAGGCGAGGGATCATCGAGCAACATCAGCAGCGCGCCTTCGGCGGCGATGCGATCGTCCTCGCTGAGATCTGAAATCAACCAGGCCCGCGCCAATGCCCGCGTCGCCTCTGCCCGCTCGCCTGCCGGAGCGGTACGAATCCAAGTGATGAACTGCCGAACGATCATGGTCCTGGCTTACGCAACCTCAAACGACACCGGAACGCGATGCCACTATTAGAAAAAATAAACCATGACGCTTAACAAAGGGTTCACCATAAACAGCTGGTTTTATTGACGTTTTGTTAAGGGCGCGACAACGCCTCATTAATATTTGGAAGACCGCATGCCAGCCGGCGCGTGGGGCAAGCCCATTTGCTCGCCGCCTTTTTCGGTCAGCTGCTGAAGGTGCCGCTGCGGTCGCTGAAGAGGTCGAGCCGGTCGGGTGCGCGGACTTCCGGCGTTGCCGAGGCGACCTTGCCCCACAATTCCTGAACCGTCGGCGAGATCGGCTGCGTGCGTTCGCCGGCCTGGAACAGCGAGCGGAACATCGGTTCGGACGGCGCCGACGCGGTCTGCAACGTTGCCGCGACGGGGGTTACTGCCCGCGAATCCGGAAAGCTTGCGAGATAGGCGGCGTTGTCGATCGCCGTCGCCGCAGGCGTAGCGCTTGCGACGGTGACGCGCCTGGGCAGATCGCCGCCGGCAGCCGCCATCGCGGTTCGTGTTGCCGAAGAGTTGGCGGCGGCAGCATAGCGCGTGCTCAGCACCGAATAGACCTCGGAGACGCTGCGCGAGCGTCCCGAGCGATCATAGAAGATCGACTGGTTGGCAGCGGCCGCGTTCGGAAACATCCGCGCTGCGGAGGCGTTTGGATTGTCCTCGGCGCTCTGGATCAGCTTGCCGGCGCCGCCGACTCCCATGAAATGCGCCATATAGAGTTCGGCATCGTTCGGACGGCGGCCGATCTTGCCAGTCAGCTTGAAGCTGTTGGATTGGGTGAGAACCGCCGCCATCTGCGAGGCGGCGTCGGGATCGTCGCGCAGCCGCATGATCGCGGCCTTCATATCGGGATCGCTTACCGAATAGCGGCCGTCGGAATCCCTGGTGATGGCATCAGAATATTTGTCGTAGCCGAGATGGGCGCCCGCCTCCTTCACCGTGCCAAGCCAGGTCTGGTCGATGAACTGAAACAGCCCGCGCGCCGACGAGGTGGTCGCCGCGGCTTTCGGATTGAAATTGGATTCCATCTTCGCGGTGGCGAGCAGATATTCAAAGCTGGCGCCGGTGGTGGACGCCGCCTGCTTGATCGAGCCGGCGATCTTGGCGCGCGCGGGATCGACACCTGCCGCAGCCGTGGCGCTTATCGTGTCGATCGCCATGTCTCAAGTCGCCCCGTTCCTCGCGATAACTCGCGCGGGCTCTCACGGCGCTGGCAATCAGCGCCGATGCGGGTTGAGACTGCGGCTAGTATGGTTAATGGCGGGTTAAAGCAACCCGCTCCGTCATTCCGGGGCGCATCGAAGATGCGAACCCGGAATGACGGAATCATCTGGGATAGACTTTCTCCGGATCGAACTGCCGCTCGGCGTCAACAAACGACAAGCGTGTGTCACCGTCGATCGCCTCGACCTTGCGATAGAAACATGAATGCCGGCCGGTGTGACACGCGGCGCCCTGCTGCTCGACGCGGATCCAGATCGCGTCCTGATCGCAATCCATCCGCATCTCGACCACGCGCTGGGTCTGACCGGACGTCTCACCTTTTCGCCACAACGCATTGCGCGAACGGCTGAAGTACCAGGCGTCGCCGCTCGCGATGGTCTTGCGCAGCGCTTCCTCGTTCATGTGCGCGACCATCAGCACGTCGCCGGTCGCGGCATCGGTCGCGACGCAGGTCACGAGGCCGGACGCGTCGAATTTGGGCTGAAAAGTCAGCCCCTCTTCGCGCTCATTGGCATCTGCGGATGGGGACACGGGTTATCCTCGCGGAAAGTTAAGCGAGGTTACCGGTTGGGGCCTCGCACCAGGGACAGGAAACGCTGCTGCTCCGCCGGATTGTCGCGGAACATGCCGGTGAAGCGGCTGGTGAACGTCATCGCGCCATGCTTGGCGACGCCGCGCACCGACATGCAGGTATGCTCCGCCTCGATCAGCACGGCAACGCCGCGCGGCTTCAGGACCTCGTCGATCGCGGCCGCGATCTGCGCGGTCAGGTGCTCCTGGGTCTGCAGGCGGCGGGCGAAGATATCGGTGAGCCGGGCCAGCTTGGACAATCCCACCACCCGCTCCACCGGCGTATAGGCGATATGCGCCTTGCCGTAGAACGGCATCATGTGGTGCTCGCATTGCGAGGTGAATTCGATGTCGCGAACCAGGACGAAATCGTCGTAGCCGGCCGTCTCGCCAAACGTGCGATCCAGCACCTCGGCCGGGCACTGATGGTAGCCCTGATAGAGCTCGTCGAACGCTTCGACCACACGGCGCGGCGTATCCAGAAGGCCCTCGCGCGAGGGGTTCTCGCCGATATAGCTCAGCAGCGTCTGCACGGCGTGCTCGGCCTCCGCGCGCGAGGGGCGCGGCAGGTCGGCGCGGACGGCGGCGGCCAGGAACTCGGCGGGATCGAGCTCGGTGGGACGGGTATCCGGGGCTACATCGGGCGATTTGACGTCGGAAGGCTTAGCGTCAGACGGCTTGCCGGGGCGGAGGGTTTTGATCAATGCGTCCATGTCTTCTCCGTTCGACCGGCCCCAAGGACCGGAGTGTCACCGGGCAGACGGGGCGGCTGGACCGCCGGGCGCCTGAGTCCCATCCACAACACGTAAGCAGGCGGGGCCGGTTTCCTTGCCAGCTCGCCCAAAGAAAACGGCCAGGCTGTTTTTCCGCCGTTCCTGTCCATATATAGGACGATGAAACCCGGCCGCCAAGGGCTCGGACAAGGGCGCTCGGAGCGCCGCCCCGGACACCTACTCACATGCTGAATGACATCTACAACAAGCGGATCATCGAACTGGCGGGCAATATTCCCCGCCTCGGCCGCCTTTCTGACCCCCACGCCAGCGCCACCGCCCATTCCAAGCTGTGCGGCTCGACCGTCAAGATCGATCTCAAGATGGATGGCCCCGTGGTCTCCGACTTCGCGCATGACGTGAAGGCCTGCGCGCTCGGCCAGGCCTCCTCCTCGATCATGGCACGCCACGTGGTCGGCTCGACGGCTGAGGAGTTACGTGACCTGCGAGAAACTGTCCGCAAGATGCTGAAGGAAAACGGCAGTCCGCCGCAGGGCAAATGGGCCGACATCGCCCTGCTTGAGCCGGTGCGCGACTACAAGGCCCGCCATGCCTCGACCATGCTGACCTTCGACGCCGTGGTCGACGCCATCGGCCAGATCGAAGCCAGGACCAAGCAGACAGCGCAGGCGTAGGCGCCCCCGCACGCCGTCGTCCCACATACAGGTCGTCATACCCCGCGAAGGCGGGGTATCCAGTACGCCGGGAATTCTCGATCGATCGCTGACGTCTCTGGAATACCGGGTCGCCCGGTCAAGCCGGGCGATGACACCGTCGTTGCGGATATAGCCTACTTCTGTGGCGGGGCCGGCGGCTGCGCCGGGGCAGTCGCATTGCCGCCGGTCGGAACCGCGGCTTCGGCGGTTTTGGTCGATTTGCCCTGGGCCGGCGTCTCGCCTTCGACAGCGGAGCTGACGAACCGGTCCTGCGGCTTGGACGGCTTGGCTTCCGCCATCGGCACGCCCGCATTGTCTTGCGGGAAGACGTCCGCGGCCACCTCGGTCGTGGTGAGATTGGCCGAGCGCAACTCGATGCGCGACAATTCGTGGAGATCTTCCCACGGCGGCACGCTGAGCGCGAGCGACAGCAAATCGCCGGTTCCGCCCATGTCGAACGTGTATTTGGTCAGGCGGCCGATGTCGCGCTGGACGATCATCAGATCCTGCGCGGAGTAGCTCGATGCCTTGGCATCGTCGGCGCGGTCGCCCATCCAGATCTGGTGCACGCGGACATGCGCGACCGGCGGCACGTAACGGGTTTTGCCGCCAAGCAGCAGGAACACGCACATCGACTCGCAATAGGCTTCCGGCGTCACGCTGGCACGCTCGCCATTTGGCGTCTGCGTGCGCACGGTGGCACCGACGGTAGTCAGCGCGCCGAGGCTGCGGAACCGCCGGCCGAGCGTGATCGAATCATTGACCGAGCCACCACTGGAATCCAGCACGATGGTCGCGCCGGCAAGCTGGCGTCCCTTGGCGAATTCGTCGAACTCGCGCGGGCTATCCGATGTGACGATGCCGACGGCGGAGACCCAGCCCTTGCAATCCGGCTGGCACGCATTCCACTTGAAATGCATCGGCTGCTTGCGCTCTTCGAGGGTTCCACCGGCGTGTGCCGAATTGCCCAGCGTCGTGATCGCGCTCGGCAATGCGAGACAAAAGGCGGCGGCACCGAGAAGAGCCCATCCGCGGAATTTCAGCGAGGTCACAAAGCTCAATTTGGTTCCTTCCCCCAAGCCCGGTCTACGACTCGCAGCAACAGCCCCATTTTAGCGCGATACGATTCTGTCATCGATCCGTACGAAAACGGTAACTGTGCTGACGTGTGCCGTCCATTATACCTTGGCTTGCAGCGTTCGTTTGCAGTGCGATAATTGCTAAGTGTGGCTAAATATCTGCACGAATTGAGTTCCTCGCTTTGGAACTCCCGCAAAACTACGTACATAGCGCTGCATGGCACCGGCAGATCATTCAACCTCACCGCAAAAACAGTGCATGGATTGTGCCAACACAGTCCGTCGGCTGCCGCGAAATGCAGGCCGCGCGTTGATCTGGATCTATCGCCACACGCTGTCGCTGCTGGTCGGCTACAACTGCCGGCATCTGCCGACATGCTCTGTGTATGGTGATGAAGCGATCGAGCGCTTCGGCCTGTGGGCCGGCGGTTGGATGACGCTGGCGCGCCTGTTGCGCTGCCACCCCTGGGGCACATCCGGCATCGACAACGTGCCGCTGACGACACCGCCGGGTGCGCGATGGTATCTGCCGTGGCGCTACGGACGCTGGCGCGGCGTCAACGCTTCGTGATTGCGATCAGCATGGATTCCGCCGCTTGGACGAGGCGCCCCCAATTCCGTGCTGAAAGCGGAACAAGCCCCTCGAAGCAACCAGCAGTTCGGCGCGTTCGCCGGCATCGCTCACGAGATTGTCCAGGAAGCGAAGGTTCTTTGCATAGTTCTGTGTGGCCTCGAACTGCGTGTGTGGCCAGTCGCTGCCCCAGAGCAAGCGATCGACCCCGTAAGCTTCGCGCAGCAGCGGATAGGCTTTTCTGGCGAGATTCTCGCCCGCCTCTCCGTGCCGGTACGGAGCGGAGATCTTGACCCAGACGCGTCTCGATGCACCGAGCTTCAATATCGATTGAAAGCCCGGATCGGCAACGCCGAGCTTGGGGTCTGGCAACCCATAATGATCGAGCACAACAGCAACTCCTTCATCTAGTAGCTGCGGCGCCAACATGGCCAGATCGGACGCATTGCTCTGAACCTCGACCTGCCAGCCCATCGTCTTGACCGACTTCAGAAATGCCCTCCATTCCGGCGCGACGAGATCGGGCAACCGCTTTCCAACCAGATTGAGGCGCACGCCCACGACGCCTACGCGGTCGAGCGCGCGAAGCTCCTCGTTGGAAGTCGCGGGATCGACGACCGCAATACCGCGCAGTCGACCACCGGCCTCCCTGAGGCTTTCGACGAGATAGGAGTTATCCGTCCCAAGGAAACTCGGCTGCACCAGCACCCCATTGCTGATGCCGTTGCGGTCGAGTTCTTGCAAATACAGATGCAGTGGAGCGTCGTAGTCCGGCGCGTACCGGCGTGCCGGCGCAAGCCTCAGGCGGCGATGAAAGACATGCGCATGCGTGTCGATCGTAGCCAATGTCATCTCAGCGTCGGCTCCGCCGAGAATTGGGGACAGCGGCGAAGGCACAGGCGAGCCCGTGCTGAACTGCCGGCGCGTCAATCCGCGCCGGCGAGATATCATGTCGGTCTTTCCGCATTGAAGTTTAGGCGCGCGTCACAGCGGTGGCCTGCTCGAAGACCTTGCCGCGGGTTTCCGGCAACATCAGCACGGCGATCAGCACCAGCGAATAGGCGAGCGCAGCATCGATGCCGATCGCCGGTCCGAGCCCGATGCGTTCGCCGAGGAAGCCAACCAGGAATGGAAACGCCGCCGAGATGATGCGGCCGAAATTGTAGCAGAAACCTACACCCGTGCCCCGCACACCCGCCGGATAGAGCTCGCTGAACAGCGCGGCCATGCTGGCGGGGATGCCTGCGGAGAAGAAGCCCAAGGGGAAACCAAGTACCAGCATCTGGGAGTTGGTCAGCGGTGCGAAGATGTAGACCAACACCGTGACGATGCAGGCCGTGGCAAAGAGCGCGACATTGGCGCGCCGGCCGATGCGGTCGCTGATGATCCCGCTCGTTACGCAGCCGCAGAAGAAAGCGACGATGATGACGGCGAGATAACCGCTGGAGCCGAGCACCGACAATTGCCGCACCTCGCGCAAATAGGTTGGCAGGAACGTCGTCAGCGCGGCATATCCGCCATGGGCACCGGTGCCGAACAATCCGCCGATCAGCGTTGCACGCAGCACGTCGCGGTGAAAGATGCCGGAGACCGTTTTAAGGAATGGCGCTTTGGCTTCGCTCGAACCAAAGCGTTGCGGCTCCTTGAGGCCGCGTCGGACGAAGATGATGAGCAGCGCCGGCAACAGCCCCAATGCGAACAGAATACGCCAGGCGAACTCGGCCGGCGCATAGGTGAACACCAGCGCGGATAGAAGGACCGCCGCGCCCCATCCCACAGCCCAGGCACTTTGCACGGTGCCTAGCGCTTTGCCGCGGTTTTCGGGGCGGATGATCTCGGCCATCAAGACTGCGCCGCAGGCCCATTCCGCGCCGAACCCAAGCCCCTGGATCGCCTTCAGCACCAGGAGTTGCGTGTAGCTCGTCGCAAACGCGCAGGCGAAGGTCGCCAGTGCAAAGGTCGCAATGGTGATCTGGAGCGCCTTGACGCGCCCGAAACGATCGCCAAGCGCGCCACCGAGCCAGCCACCGAACGCACCGAAGAATAGCGTGACGGAGCCGAGCAGCCCGGCATCGGCCTTACTGATGCCGAATGCCGCGATCAGCGCAGGAATCGCCAGGCTGAACATCTGTACGTCGAGCGCATCCAGCGCCCATCCGCCAAAGCTTGCCCAAAACGTGCGCCGCTCCAGCGGCGAGCTTTCGCTGTACCAGTTTGTCATCGTTTCTCCCCCTGAATTCGTTTTTGTTGTTACTGAAGCCGCCCGTCAGCGGATCTCGACGTGATAGCGGAAGCGGTCCGCCGGTCCGCGCGACCGCCGCCATTCGATAGGTCGCCGCTCCAAATCGAGCGCGAGGCGTTCGATAACGATGAGCGGTGCATCGGCCTCGAGCCTCAGCAGACGAGCCTGCATCTCGTTGGCGGTCTCGACGGTGAGGATTTCCTCCGCCGACACCACGACCTGGCCGCAGCGGTCCTCGTAGAGCGGATAAAGCAGGTCACCGAACTCGGACGGGTCGATATCGAGGACCGGCGCGAAGCGCGATTTCTGCAGCCAAATCTCCTCGGCAAGCAGCGGAACGTCGTCGATCAACCGCAGGCGCGACAGGTTGATCACTTGCTCTCCGACGGGAAGGCGCAGAGCGGAGGCGACCGCGCTCGTCGCCGGCACGCACTTCCGATGCAGAATCCGGCTTTGCGGCACACGTCGCTCACCGCTTTCGGACTGAAAGCGAAAGAATCGAAATAGCGACGAATTAAAGCGCGCCCGGCGGACAAAGGTGCCACGGCCCTGCTGTCGCTCCAGCACAGTGTCGCTGACGAGTTGATCGATCGCCTTGCGGACGGTGCCGATTGCAACGCCATAGTGCGCGGCAAGCTCGGCCTCAGACGGTATCGGCTCGCCCGGCCGCCATTCATTGCGGTTGATCCGCGCGGCGAGGTCGTCGCGCAAGCGCTGATAGCGCGGAAGGCGCTCGTCGAGGTTATTCATATAGTCATATAGATGACTAGATGAAAACGAAGTCAAGCCCCTTCATGCGTCCGGTTCCATAGTGCGGCCCCCCAGCGCCCAGCGAGATTGGGTTCAGTCCCACTCCGCCGGCCCTTGACGGCTACTTTGCATGGGGTTGTTTTCGATGTTTTGTTTGGGCGGCCGACGCAGGACGATGGTTATGATGGCGAAGCCATTTCGTATCGTCTCTCGTAGCCGCCTAGCGCCAGAAGAAAAATCCATCCCCGCGCTGCGGCCACCAATCCGGCAGCGGCCGCGATCCTATGTAGGCCGGCGTCCGCGGCTTATGCGGACGCGGCGATGGTACCGGCGCCTCGGCCGATGTCGTGGCGTCGATGGCAGGCGATCCGTCATCGGGCAATCTCACCGACAGCAGCACATTCGTTTCAGGCGTGCGCCAGCGATAGCCGATGCCGAAATCGATCGGCTGCGCACGGCGAAACAGTGCGGCGTAGGATTCCTGATAGCGCCCCGGAAATTTGTCGATCGGCCCGAGATAGCGGCCGAACGGGAACAGACGCCATTTCTTCGTGCTGTAATAGCCAAGCGGAATTCCGGAATCGTCCTGGATGATGGTGGCGCTGTTGTTGAGCAGGAAGTTGCGCACGGTGGTGAAATTGCCGGAATGCAGCAGGTACGACGCGCTCTTGATCAGGCTGTTGCCGGGCGCGAGTGTCTCGCAGAATTTCAGGAAGCCGCTCGCCTTCACGCCGGAATTGGAAAGATCGGTCGAGAAGTAATACAGCGTCTTTTCCTGCCCCTCGGGGCCTGCGAACATGAGGCGCACGCCGCGCACGGCGTTGGGGCCGGGATTTTCGCCGGCGAAGTAGGCCGCGCCCTTGTCGTCGAGCGAGACCGGCGTGACGCTTTTGACCGTCATGCCCGAACGCGCCAGGAACACGTAGAGGATCGGCAAGGTGCCGCTGATCTGGCCGGCCTGCAGATCGGTCTTCATCTGCTTGGTAATGAAGAAGCTGAAGCTCAGGATTGATGAGAGCGAGCGTTCGACATTGTAGAGCGCCGATGCGACGCCGCCGCGCGACAGTCTTGTCAGGTCGGGGACCGAGCCGACCGGCTCGAGCGCGCTCAGCACGTAGGTCGACGCCTTCGGATGAAAGGCGTTCGCGTAGAGGAAGTCCGGCCCCGAGAACATGTAGAACATCGTCGGCTTCGGCGCCGCCAGATTGGAATCGGCCCAGGCGCGGATCCGCGATAGCTGGCGCTGCTCGAGCTGGCCGAACGCGCTATCGAAGAATTTGGCGTGGCGCTGCCAGGCCGCTTCCTTCGTGAGCGCCTGGAGCGGCGAATCCGCCGAGGGCATCATGCCCGCCAGGAATTTCGCGGTGTCGTCCAGCGTGGCGGTCTGGGCATAGGCGCCAGCCACGGCGGCCAGCAGCATGACGGCAGCAAGCGTTGCCATTCTCAGGGAATGCAGCATGTTCATTCGCTGCCCAAGGCGGCTGCCGCGACCTGATCTGTCCGCTTGCGGAAGACGGCGTAAATTAACAGACCCGACGACATGATCAGAAGACCGAGGAATGAGCGCAGCGGCTGTTCCTTCAAGAGATAGTACATCATGAAGCCGGTCACGAGCAGGAAAACCAGCGGCGTCACCGGGTAGCCCCAGGCGCGGTAGGGCCGTGGCAGATCAGGATGCGTGATGCGCAGCTTGATGACGCCGAGCACGGTGAAGAACGAGCAGAACAGCAGCGAGAACTGAATGAATTCGAGCACCGCCTCAAAACTCCGCGTGAACAGCATCAGGCTCGCGACCGTCAGTTGGAAAAGAATCGCATAGGCCGGCGCGCCGCCGGTCGACCTCCGGGCGAACAGGCGCAGCACCGGAATATCCTCGCCCATCGTCATCATGACGCGCGGCCCGATCCACATCATCGCGCTGATCGAGGAGATCAGCCCGAAGCAGATCATCGCGCCGACGATGCGCCCGCCGAACTCGCCGAAAATGTAGCTGCCGGAAATGCGGGCAACGTCGAGCTGGCCCGCAAGCCTGTCGATCGGCGCGGTATGCAGGAACACTGCGTTGAGCGCGACGTACAGCACGAGCACGATCAGCGTGCCGATCAGCATCGCCCGCGGCACGTTGCGCTCGGGCAGTCTCACCTCGCCGATGATGTAGGTCGCCGCATTCCACCCCGAGAAGGAATACATTACGAAAACGAGGCTGATCGCGAACGGGGCGCTGACGATGTGGGTGAAGTCGGCGGCCTGCGGCGCAAACGAGGTCGGCTGCGCCGTGCCGATCACGAAGCCGCAGGCCAGGAAAGCCACGATCAGCACCACCTTCAGGACGGTAGCGACCAGCTGAAAGGTCGAGGAATGCCTGATGCCGGCCAGTTGCACGAGCGACACCAGCCAGACCACGCCGACCGCAAGCGCCAGCGGCGGCGCATCCGGAAATACCGACTTGCCGTACTCGCCGAATGCCATGGCAGCGAGCGCGACCGGTGCTGCGAAGCCGACGGTCGCCGAGACCCACCCCGCCACAAAACCGAAGGCCGGATGATAGGCCCGGCCGAGAAAATTGTACTCGCCGCTCGAGCGCGGAAACATCGCGCCGAGCTCGCCATAGGAAAACACCCCGCATAACGCGACGATGCCGCCGACGGTCCACAGCAGCAGGATCGAGAAGCCCGACGGGATGTCCTTGACCTGAAAACCGAGGCTGGTGAAGACGCCGACACCGACCATGTCGGCAACGACAATGGCAACCGCCACCAGCACTGAAACCGTGGAGCCGCCTCCGGAGAGCGGGCCGGACCAAGTCCCCGTTTCTGATGCCGCCATCTCGGACCCACCCTCAAGCGCCCGCAGCCACAACTGCATCGTGCAGGCTGAAGCCTCCCAATTCAAGCAGTGTTAACAAGGGTTTAAATTGAAAGACAAAATAGGTCTCATGGTACCGCCAAGCGCCACCGTGGGACTACTGGATTGCGAAAACATCGTGGCGGTCCCACAATCGGGACACGATTGCGTGGTCTCTTGGGGCGTCCGGAAGTGGGGAGTTTTTCCGGACGCTTAGCGTCGCCTAAACGCGTACGGGTTTACGCTGGTTGACGGTGGATCTTGGGACATTGGGGTGGATGGTCGGAGCTAATCCGAAATTCCAGACGATAGATCATGCCGTCCGGCCGGCGCGATCTATCGTGCTGCGCCACGTCCTGCAACGACGATGGCACTGGGTTGCCATGGCTGCGCTGGTTGTGCCGCTGTCCTTCGCCCTCGTTCAATGCGGCAAGGCGCCCGATGCCGGCATGCTGGCCGCGAACACCGACGGCGCCAAATCGCACGCCGGCAAGTCCAAGGCACAGGCTTCGCCACAGGCTTCAGCCGACACGTTCGAAGACCGCTTCCCGCAGCCGCAATTCGCCGATCGTTTCCCGACTGGCAGCGAAAGCCTGCTGCAGCTTCACCGCCAGGTCGCGCTTGCGCCGGAGCCGCGCGCCGTGCGCACCGAACAGGTGCGGGTCGCCTCGCTGACGCCGACGCTGACCCTGCCGCGACCTGAGCGCGAGGAATTGACCGCGCTTGTCAGCATGAAGTCCTCCGCCTTCCCCTATTTCGGCACCAATCCACGCTCCGAAGAGCCCTTCCTCAACATCACCAAGGGCGAGCGCAAGGGACACAAGAGCTTTAACGGGCGGGTCTATTGGCAGGACGAGACCTACAATGACAGCCGCGTGCTGGTGCATGTCCCTGAATCATTCGACCTCAAAAAGCCCGGCGTGATCGTGGTGTTCTTCCACGGCAATGGCGCGACGCTGGAGCGCGACGTTCGCGACCGGCAATTGGTGCCGCAGCAGATCTCCGATTCCGGCGCCAACGCCGTGCTGCTCGCGCCCCAGATGGCGGTGAATGCCGCCGACTCCTCGGCCGGCAAGTTCTGGCAGCCGGGCGGCCTCAAGCGCTTCATCGATGAATCGGCGGGCCACCTCGCCCGCCTCTATGGCGATCCGAAATCGGCACAGGCCTTTGCGAACCTGCCGATCGTGATCGTCGGCTATAGCGGCGGCTTCCTGCCGACCGCCTGGAGCCTCGAGGTCGGTGGCCTTCCCAATCGCGTCCGCGGCGTATTCCTGCTCGACGCCGTCTATGGCGAGCTCGACAAGTTCGCCTCCTGGATCGAGAAGAACCGGACCGGCTTCTTCGTCTCTTCCTACACCCGCTACACTAAGCGGCACGATCTGGAGCTGATGCAGATGCTCCGCGACCGCGGCATCACCGTCACCGAGAGCATGGATGGGCCGCTTCGCCCCGGCAGCGTCGTGTTCGTGCAGACGCCTGACGGCATCACGCACCGCGATTACGTGACCCAGGCCTGGACCGAGCATCCGGTCAAGGACGTGCTGGTCAAGATGGCGGCAACGCCCGCGCTGACGCGGATCGCCAGCGCGCCCTACGCGAACCGATAGCGGCCTAATGCTGCGACCTTGAACTAGGCCTTCCGCGGCCTCGTCACGATCACCATCATAACCGCAAGCGCGACGAAAGCGGTGGCGACATAGCCGGAGGCATAGAGCAGATCGCGCGCGTAGAGAAAGCCGCCGATCGCCGAGCCGATGGCCTGCCCGATATAGAGCACCGATGTATTGAGCGACACTGAGGCGGAGGCCAGCGCAGGCGCGGCGCCGACCAGCCTCACCTGCTGCATCGAATTGGTGGAAGCAAACCCGATGCCCCAGATCGCGACGGAAACCGCCATCAGCGGATAGATGCCTGCGCTGAGCGCCCAGCCGGCGAGGCCCGCCAGCAACACCGAGGTGAACAGCATGGACGTCTTCCAGGCGCCCCACGAATCGACGATGCGGCTTGCGATCGCCGTGCCGATCACGCCGCATACGCCATAGCAGGCAAACACCAGCGCGATCGGATCCGGGCCGGCGCCGGTCAGCCGCGCCAGCAGCGGCCCCATATAGGTGAACACCACGAACTGGCCGGCCATCTGCAGCGTCGTGATCAACAGCAGCAAAAGGATCATCGGGTTGCGGCCGATCGCGGCCCAAGTCTTGAGGTCGACCGGCGCGCCGATCAGCCCGCGCGGCAGGCGCCACGCCAGCAGCAGAAAGCTGGCGCAGCTCATCGCGCCGATCACACCGTAAACCGCCTGCCAGCCATAGCGGCTGGCGACGAAGGTGATCGAGGGCAGGCCCACGGCCGCCGCCAGCGACCAGCCGAGAAAAATATAGGCAATGGCGCCGCCGCGTTTTTCCGGCGGCACGATCAGCGCCGCGGTGCCGGCGGCCTGCGGGGTGTAAAGCGCGCCGATGGCGAGCATGACGAGGCGGATCGCCAGCAGGCTGGCGTAATCAGACGACAGGGCCGAAGCGAGATTGCCGACGGCGAGCACACCGATCGTCGCCATCAACAAGGCGCGGCGCTCGATCCTGGAGGTCAGCCAGGCCGTGACCGGCGAGCCGATGCAGAGCACGATCGCGCCGAAGGTGATCAGAAGCCCGGCGGTGCGAATCGAAACGTCGAGTCCAGCAGACAATTCGACCAGCATGCCCGCCGGCGCCAGCACCGAGCAGCCGGTGACGATGTTGCCGAGCATCAGGGCGGTGGGCGCAAATGACTTCACGCCGCGCCTATAGCAGCTGGCAATTTTAATGCAACTGCATCCAAATGCATGGCCGCCGATCGATTTCGCGCCTTGCGCTTACTTGGCGGGAGTAGCGGTGGCTGCGGGGGGTGCCGCGTTGAGATTGGTGGATGCCGCCGCAGGCCGCGGACTGTCGGCCGGGCACGATGCCAGCAGCCGCGTCCACGCCCCTTCGAGGCCAAGCGTATCGATGTCGAATGTCGAAACGCTGGTCTTGCCTTCCGCCGCGGGGCTGCCCTCGCCCATCTGCAGGCGGGAGGCGGCCAGCATCGCCTGCATGGCCTCGGGCGCGACGATATCGCTCCAGACCTCGTACTTGCCGACGCGCGCGGGATACTTGCCGAAAGCAATGGACTTTTGTGGGCCGGCCATCAGCATCACCGTCCTGTTGCCGGCGTCCTCGGCAGACTCCCGGACGAACATCAGCCTGGCGCGGGTCTTGGCCTCGCAGAACAAACGCCATTCCATCGACCGGAACGCCGCGCCGTCGCCCTGCCTCGCCGTGGCCAGCTTGCGCACGTAGGGGCGGGCTGCGGTTTCGAACGTCCAGGGCGTTTCGAGCAGGGAACGCTTGTCGATGCCGAAGCGATAGAGCTCGGCGCGCGTCAAGACGTGCAGGGTCTCGAACTTCACCGTCTTGATCAGGTCATCCAGCTCGCGGCTGACACCCATCGAGGTGACGAAGGCGGCGCGCTCGCGATCGGCGTTGGCCATGCCGCGCTGCTTGAATTCGGCCATCTGCTGCGCCGAGACCTGCCCGTGAACGACCAGCGTCAGCTTGGAGTTATGCACGGCCATCACGGCATCGGGCGCGACCTCACGGGTCGTGGCGCCGAGAAACTGGTAGCCGCAGGCCGAATTGCACATCGCGTTGCGCGTCGTCAGTTCGGCCTCGATCTCGCCGCCGGCGCTCTTGATCTTGACGCAGGCAGCGTCGACCTGCGTTCCCGATGCGCAGGCGGCAGCGAGGGTGCGGCCGATCCGGGCAACCGCCTTCCTGCCGCGCAGCATCCGGGCGATGACATAGGACGGCCTGACCGAACCGCCGGGCGAATGGAAATAGATCGGGCGCGTGGTGTCCTTGGCGTCGCGCAGGAACCGGGCGACCCGCGCCGCCGCGCCGACATCGACCTGGCCCTCGATCGCGATCCAGCGGTCGCAGCCCGCGCCGCAGGAATTGGCCGGCCCCCTGGCGTTGTAGATCAGCAGCCGCGGTGCGAACCCGGCCTTCTCGGCCGCCGTTTCAGCGCGCAATTCGCCTGACATCGTCAACAGGGCGGCGAAGAGAAAAAGGCGAAACATCATCGGGCTGGAACGATTTTGGCGAATGGGCAAAGCGAAAGGCTAAACAATGCAAGGCAACCCGGCAATGCCCAGCGGCGGACCGCATTGTATGTGACGTCACAGGCAATCCACAGCCCCGCCGCTCTCTGTGACCGGCGTTCCGCGCGATTTTCTCGATATTGCCCGATTGCAGGAGCCGAATCCCCTGCTATACCGCTGCTGCTTCCCGCTTACCTGCGCTCGTTCGCAGGAGTGAGCTCTAGGAGACGACAATGCCTGACCAGAATACGCCCCCATCGGGCTTCCAGTTTGGCCTCGCCAATCTCAAACCGGCCGAACCCTTGGAAAAAATCACAGTTACCTTCCCCGACGGCGCGAAACGCGACTACGCCAAGGGCACCACCGGCTTCGACATCGCCAAGGGTATCTCGCCTTCCCTTGCCAAGCGCACGGTGGCAATGGCGCTCGACGGCGTGGTGACCGATCTCAACGACCCGATCTCGCAGGATGCCAGGCTCGAGCTGATCAACCGCGAGGATCCGCGCGCGCTGGAGCTAATCCGGCATGACTGCGCGCACGTGCTGGCCGAAGCGGTGCAGTCGCTGTGGCCGGGCACGCAGGTCACGATCGGCCCCGTCATCGAGAACGGTTTCTATTACGACTTCTTCCGCAACGAACCATTCACGCCGGAAGACTTCACCGCGATCGAAAAGCGGATGCGCGAGATCATCGCGCACGACAAGCCCTTCACCAAGCAGGTGTGGGACCGCGAGAAGACCAAGCAGGTGTTTCGCGACAAGGGCGAAGCCTTCAAGGTTGAGCTGGTCGACGCCATTCCCGGCGACGAGCCGATCAAGATCTATTTCCAGGGCGACTGGTTCGACCTATGCCGCGGCCCGCACATGAACTCGACCGGCAAGATCGGAGGCGCCTTCAAGCTGATGAAGGTGGCGGGCGCCTATTGGCGCGGCGACGCCAACAACCCGATGCTGACGCGCATCTACGGCACCGCCTTCGCCAGGCAGGAAGAGCTCGATGCTTACCTCAAGCAGATCGAGGAAGCCGAGAAGCGCGACCACCGCAAGCTCGGCCGCGAGCTCGACCTGTTCCACTTCCAGGAGGAAGGCCCCGGCGTGGTGTTCTGGCACCCGAAGGGCTGGACCATCTTCCAGGCCCTGATCGCCTATATGCGGCGGCGCCTGACCGGCGACTATGACGAGGTCAACGCGCCGCAGATCCTCGACAAGGTGTTGTGGGAAACCTCAGGCCATTGGGACTGGTATCGCGAGAACATGTTCGCGGCGCAGTCGGCCGGCGACGAGGCCGAGGACAAGCGCTGGTTTGCGCTCAAACCGATGAACTGCCCCGGCCATGTGCAGATCTTCAAGCACGGTCTGAAGAGCTACCGCGACCTGCCGTTGCGCCTCGCCGAGTTCGGCGTGGTGCATCGCTATGAGGCGTCGGGCGCCATGCACGGCCTGATGCGCGTGCGCGGCTTCACCCAGGACGACGCCCATGTGTTCTGCACCGAGGCGCAGCTTGCGGAAGAGTGCCTCAAGATCAACGAGCTGATCCTGTCGACCTACGCCGATTTCGGCTTCGACGGCGAGCTGACGGTGAAACTCTCGACCCGGCCGGAGAAGCGCGTCGGCACCGACGAGATGTGGGAGCACGCCGAGCGCGTGATGGCGACCGTGCTTGCGGAAATTCAGGCCAGCGGCAGCAACCGCATCAAGACCGCGATCAATCCGGGCGAAGGTGCGTTCTACGGGCCGAAGTTCGAATATGTGCTGCGTGACGCCATCGGCCGCGACTGGCAATGCGGCACCACACAGGTCGACTTCAACCTGCCGGAGCGCTTCGGCGCGTTCTACATCGACGCCGACGGCTCGAAGAAGGCGCCGGTGATGGTGCATCGCGCGATCTGCGGCTCGATGGAGCGCTTCATCGGCATCCTGATCGAGCACTTTGCCGGCAACTTCCCGCTCTGGCTCTCGCCGACCCAGGTGGTGGTCACGACCATCACTTCGGAGGGCGACGAATACGCCAAGGTGGTTGCCGCCGCCGCGCGGCGCGCAGGCCTTCGCGTCGAGATCGACCTGCGCAACGAGAAGATCAACTACAAGGTCCGCGAGCACTCGCTGGCAAAAATCCCTGCCCTGCTCGTCGTCGGCAAGAAGGAAGCCGAGACCCACACCGTCTCGGTTCGCCGGCTCGGCAGCGACGGGCAGAAGGTGATGCCGACCGATGAGGCGATAGCCGCCCTCGTCGAGGAAGCGACCCCGCCGGACGCGAAGCGGGCGCGGGCGGCGGCCTGATCATAATCGGTCTAAATCGGCTTTCGCTGGACGGGCTGTGCCATTATCTCTGGCACAGCCCGTTCCGACGAAAGAGACCCTTGTGCTAGATGCTATCGAACTCCTGAAGATCCGCCGCTCCGTAAAACCCCGCGAGATGAGCGGCCCCGGCCCGTCGCCCTCCGAACTCGATACCATCCTGACCATCGGCGCGCGGGTGCCGGACCACGGCAAGCTGGCGCCGTGGCGCTTCATCGTGTTCGAGGGCGACGCGCGCGCACGGGCTGGCGACATCATCGCGCGGGTATTCGCAAAGAAGAATCCGTCCGCCCCCACAGCCGATATCGAGATCGAGAAGCGCCGGCTGATGGACGCGCCGCTGGTGATCGCGGTGGTCAGCTTCACAAGGCCGCATCCAAAGGTGCCGGCTTGGGAGCAGGAATTGTCCGCCGGAGCCAGCGCGATGAACATCGTCACAGCCGCTACCGCGCTTGGCTATGGCGCCAACTGGCTGACCGGCTGGTTCGCGTTCGACCGTGACGTGCTGGACGGGCTCGGATTGAAGGCGGATGAAAAGCTCGCCGGCTTCATCCATATCGGCACGCCGGCAAAGCCCGCCGAGGACCGCCCTCGCCCCGCACTGTCCGATATCGTGACGCGGTTTTGAGGCCGACACGCCGCGGCAACGGCGGACCTCTCGTGTCTCAGATGCAAGCGGCGTGGGGCCGGCAACCGGGGCAAATTCTACTTTGCATGGGGTTGTTTTGCGATTTTTTATCCAGACAGCCCGGCGGTGTACCGCCAACCCATCCCGCGGCTAGCGCGCGATGACCTCGACCTCGGCATCGACACCGTTGACGACGTTGAAAGATCGCTCGAACACCTTGCCTTCGTTCTTGGCGATGGCGCGGTATTCGCCCTCAGACAGCACCACGCGCGGGAACGCGCCGATCGATTCCTTGATGACGTCGCCACCCGGCGTGATCACCGACCATGCGGTGTTGGCGAGCGCTTCGCCGCCCTTGTCGCCGACGAGTTTCAGCGTGATCACCGCGGCGCGGTGGGAAACCGTGACGTCGGTCAGCTTGCCGGCCTGGACGCGGATGTCGGAGCGCACGACGGAGTTGGCGTCGCCATAGTTGGAGATGATGTAATAGGTGCCCTCCGGCAGCAGCGCGACGTCGCCGGCGGCGACGTTGGGGATGAAAGAGGAGCGCTCGGCGCCGCCCTCGAACTGGCTGCCCTTGTAGAGGGCGAATGAAATCTGGTTCGGCGGAATCTTGCTGGAGCCGACGCGACCTTCGATACGCAGCCCGCCGGCCGGCAGCACGAAGGAGACACGGTCGGTCTCCGCCTTCAGGTTCACGGCACGTACCGCGCTGACGAGACCAAGGGCGACGTGAACGACGTAATTGCCGGGCGGCAGCACGATGTTCGGCGTCGCGCCGCGCTCCTCGCGGATCAGCTTGAACGTGCCGGTATCGTCGGGCTTGTCAGCGAAGACCCGCCACACCAGCCCGCCGTTGATAACAGGCAGGTCCTTGCCATAGCGCGCGTTCAGCGACAGCACGGCTTGGTTGGGGGTTGCCGCCGCAGGCGGCGGTACGACCGGCGGCACCGCGGTAACCTGCGGCTGAACGAGGGTCGGCTGGGTCAGCGGTGTGGAAAGCGGCGGCAGCCCCCTCGTATCCGATGGCGGCGCCAGGTTCATGGCAGGCCCGGACTGGCTTTCGGGAACGGCGGCCGGCGGCACCGGCGGCGGGCGATCCGAGAACCACTGGGCCGAGGCGGCCGACGGAAGCAGCAGCGTCCAGGCAAGCGCCAGCGCCGGGAAAGGCCATCCGGCCCGCCCGCTCCCAACGATACCGTGATCGCCCGAAATCATGGCCATGCTTTTCACCGAAAACGCGGCGAATTCAAGCCTCCGGCGCCGCAGTCCGGGTAGCTACGGGGGCCGGAACCGCCCCCGGTACCCAATGTTAATGCGGCGGTCGTGGTCCAGTCACATTCCCCGCCTAGGCCGGCTTCCTCGGGGCGTAAACCATGCCTCCGGATCGGAATAGGCAGTTCTGGCGCGACCGCGCCGCGGCGAATATCCTTTGCAGCCGCAGGAGAGTTTTGCGTGTTGGATAGCTGGATGGGCCGCGGCCAAAAGGGTGCTGACGCCCAGGAGAAAGCCCAGGACAAAGTGGGGCTCGGCAGCATTCGCCGGCCGGTGATCGGGCTGGCGCTGGGCGGCGGCGCCGCGCGCGGCTTTGCCCATATCGGCATCGTCCGGACGCTGGCCGCCCATGGAATCATGCCCAATGTCGTGGTCGGAACGTCGATCGGCGCCGTGGTCGGCGGTGCCTATGCCGCCGGACACCTCGATACGCTGGAGGAATGGGCGCGCAGCCTGCAGCCGCGAACCGTCCTATCCTACCTCGACATCCGCCTGAACGGCTCCGGCCTGATCGGCGGCGCCAAGCTCGCGGCCGAACTGGAGACCGCGCTCGGCCAGAGCCTGATCGAGGAGTTGCCGGTGAAATTTGCCACGGTAGCGACCGAGGTGCGTACGGGCCACGAGATCTGGCTGACCCATGGCCCGATGGTGGACGCGATGCGCGCCTCCTACGCGCTGCCTGGAATTTTTTCGCCGGTATTGGTGGGTGACCGCTGGCTGGTCGACGGCGCGCTGGTCAATCCGGTGCCGGTGTCGGCGGCGCGCGCGCTCGGCGCCGAAATCGTCATCGCCGCCAATCTTTCCAGCGACGTCTTCGCGCACTCCACCACGATCTATTCGCATGGCGCCGTGCCCAGCGTTTCGGTATCGGTGATGCCCGAGGTGGCAGCCGAGCCGGAGCCGCGCCGGCGCGGCATCGGAAAGTTCTTCTCGGCCGAGCGCACGATGAAGCGAGAGTTCTTCGGCGGCGGCGGACGGCCGGGCATCTCCTCGGTGATGGTCGATGCCTTCAACATCATGCAGGACCGCATCACCCGCGCCCGGCTTGCCGGCGACCCGCCCGATCTCCTGATCTCGCCCCGCGTCGGCAAGATCGGCTGGTTCGATTTCCACCGTGCCGACGACCTGATCGCCCATGGCGTCAAGGCGGCCGAGCGCGCGATCGATTCGATCCAGGAGGCGATCCATATTCTGGCGCCGCAGGCTGCCGTAGCCGAACCGCCGGTCGACAAGGCGGACAAGGAATAGCGATCAAGCCGTCTTGATGTAGTCGCGCAGCGCTTCCTGCTCGGCCTCGTATTCCTGGACGCGGCGCTTGACGATGTCACCGATCGAAATCAGGCCCACCACCTTGCCGTTCTCGACGACCGGCAAATGGCGGAACTTGCCGATCGTCATCATTTCCATGATCCCTGCGACGGTATCCGACTCGCGGCAGCTCACGACCTTCCGCGTCATGACGGCACCGACCGGTTCCTCCAGCACCCTGGCGCCGCGCTCGCCCAGCACGCGAACGATGTCGCGCTCCGACAAAATTCCTTCGAGCCGCCCGTCGTTCATCACCAGCACCGCGCCGATCTTGCGCTCGCTGAGGATCTTGATCGCAGCCGAAAGCTTGGCGTCCGGCTCGACGCTCGTGATCTGATGGCCCTTGGTGTCGAGAATTGAACGTACCGTCATTGTCGCCTCCTGAATCCGTTCGCGCCCGAGGGCCCGACTTGTTCGCGAGTCTTCAATCAACAGTTCCGCGCCGGTTTCGTTTCGGGGCACGGCCAGCAAGCGCGGCTGCCATGGCGTCGCAGCGGCATTGGCTTGCGTACAACTTTTGTAGTGGATGATGAATGAAATCGCCCCTCGCCGCAAGCGGCGATCAGACGCGGCCGGACTCGTCCGGCGATGCCGCGTGCGGCATGCCGTGCGGCACCGGATCGAACAGCGAAAACAACATCAGGCCGGCAAGAAACCCGCCGATATGCGCCTGCCATGCAACAGTGGCACCCTCGGCACCGATCGAAATCGAGCCCAGGCCGAAGATGATGTTGACGCCAAACCACACCGCCAGAAATCCGAGCACCCGCGGGTTGCGCAGTGCACGGGACAACGACAGCGCCGGAACCTTGGCGGCGGCGTCCGCATCGCCCCGCCGGAGCGAAAGAAAGCTTCCACGTACGAAGGCAAAGCGGATGGCGGCGGCCATGGCGCCCGAAACCGAGGCCGAGGCGCCGATCATCGGCGCGATCGCGTGCTCATGGGTGACGAGATGCGCCAACGCGCCCGCCGCCGCCGTCACCGCCATGAACGTGAAGAACCTGACGGGGCCGAACCGGCGCGCCAGCGCGCTGCCGAACGGCAGCAGCCACAGGACGTTGAAGCCGATATGGCTGAGATTGGCGTGCAGCAGCGAATAGGTGACGAAGGTCCAGACCTTGGCGCCCGCTCCGCCGGGAAAGGTAATTTTGAGCAGCGTGGAATCGTAGCGCTTCGGGATGAAACCGAACACGTCGATGGTCCAGTTCTCCAGCTCCGCCGGCAGCAGCACCCGCAAGTGAATGATGGCGATCAGCGCGATATAGGCCGTCAGCGCACCCGGCAGCGTCAGGATCGGCTCATGCGGCGCGGCCGGCGGCTCAACATCGGAGGAGTAGGGCTGGGATTCCAAGGGGACCAGGACCTTAGCTGGGCTTGAAGGCGTATGGGTCCAGATAGGCGGCTTTGCCCGCCCTGCGCAAGTGCGCAAACACAGCTTTCGTGTCCCGGACGCGGCGCGGCACGAAGTGACGCGACGCAGAGCCGGGACCCAGAAGCTTTTAGGCCTCGGCTCTGCGTCGCACCGCCAAGAGGCGCTGCGCCGCGTCCGGGGCACGAAATGTGCTCCATCCGAAAACGAAAAAGGGAGGATGCTGAGAACATCCTCCCTTGTCCTGCTGATCTTCTCACGCCCCAGGAGCGGAGGATTACATCCCCACCCCTCCCCGCGCGATGACCAAACTGTTTGACGCCACTGTGTACCAACTGCGCCGGAGTTACCCTGAGATAAGCCGGCGCCGTCCGATGCGTTCCACCCTATGCGCGGCGACCCGCCCTCGCCAACCTCATAGTTAATTTAACGTTAACAACGCAAAGCCGCGTCCGGCGAGGCCAAATCGGCTCAACGGCATGGACGCTGCAAAGCCCCTCCTGCACAACAGCCAAGGGAAGGCGTGTTGCGCAAAAGCGGGACAGAAATGTCTCGCGGCAAGCAACCCGGGGGCGAAGGACAAGGACATGAAACACCCATCGAGCCGCGAGTTCTTCGCCTATTGGAATGCGAAGCGCGGCGATGCCCGGGCGCCGGACCGCAGCGAGATCGAGCCGGGGGCGGTGCGCGAGCTGCTCGGCGACATCTTCGTGCTGTCTTACGACAACGAGGCCGGCTATCCGTTTCGCGTCGCCGGAACGCGGGTCAGCGCCCTGCTCGGCCGCGACCTCAAGGACGCCAGTTTTTCGACGCTGTTCGCCGACGACAGCCGCCGCGAGATCGAGGACATCATCACCTATGTCGCGGAAGAAATGCTGCCGGCGGTTGCCGGCGTCACCGCGGTCTCGGACGAAGGCAAGACGGCACATCTGGAGTTGTTGCTGCTGCCCTTCAACAACCGGGCGCATGCGCCGATCAGCCTGACCGGATTGTTGGCGCCGTTTGAAGACGACCTCGGCACGATCAGCAATTTCAAGCTGACGTCGTGGCGCTATTTGCACACGCCGCAAAAGCTCGTCCCCCGCGCCTTGCGCAAGCTCGCGATCGCCCGCGGCTTCATGGTCTATGAAGGCCTGCGGTAATCACGAACCGCCGGTTCTCTGACACCGCACGGTCTCGCGACCATGCTCGAAAACGCTTCACAAACAGCCTCCAAAAAAAGCACGGCCAAGCATTGCCTAAATGCGAGGCGTGAGGCAGGGTCGAATCACGACGTGGAGCCGGGCCACATCGCCTGATGATACGCACCGAGAGAACATCTCGCAGGGCGCGTATTCGACGTAACCTCGGAGACCTTTAGTATGTTGTTCAAGAGATTGATGCTTGCCGCCGCACTCGTGACTGCCGCGGTGGCGACGCAAGCCCATGCCGACGCCCTCGATAACATCATGAAATCGAAGGTGATCAAGATCGCGGTGCCGCAGGATTTCGCACCGTTCGGCTCGGCCGGGCTCGATCTCAAGCCGCAGGGCTACGACATCGATATGGCCAACCTGATCGGCAAGGAACTCGGGGTGAAGACCGAGATCATTCCGGTGACCAGCGCCAACCGCATCCCCTACCTGCAGACCAACAAGGCCGACCTCGTCATCTCCAGCCTCGGCAAGAACGAGGAGCGCGAAAAGGTCATCGACTTCTCGATCGCCTATGCGCCGTTCTTCTCGGCCGTGTTCGGCACCAAGGCGATCGCGGTTACGAGCGCTGCCGACCTCAAGGGCAAGACGATCGGCGCCACCCGTGGCGCGATCGAGGAGCAGGCATTGACGGCCATGGTGCCGCCGGATGCGACGGTGAAGCGCTTCGAGGATAACAACGCCACCATCGCCGCGTTCGTCTCCGGCCAGGTCGATCTGATCGCCACCGGCAACACGGTTGCGGCTGCGATCGCCGAAAAGGTCCCTGCCCGCGCGCCGACGCTGAAATTCGTAATCAAGGACAGCCCCTGCTATGTCGGGCTCAACAAGAACGAGCCGGCGCTGCTCGCCAAGGTCAACGAGATCATCACCAAGGCCAAGGCATCGGGCGAGATCGGCAAACTGTCGGAGAAATGGCTGAAAGCGCCATTGCCGCCCGGCTTCTGACGTAAGGCCGGGGCGCCCGAGTGTCCTACAAGCTGCAATTCGCCGAACTGCTGCCCTACTGGAACGTGCTGCTGTACGGGCTGGTCTTCACGATCGTGCTGACGATCGTGTCGACCGTCGCCGGCATCGCCGTCGGCACCGCGGGCGCCGCGGCGCGCACGTTCGGACCCGTTTGGCTCGGCCGCATCGTCGCGGTGTATGTGGAATTGATCCGCAACACGCCGTTCATCGTGCAGTTGTTCTTCATCTTCTTTGGCCTGCCGGCGCTCGGGCTGAAGCTCAGCGAAACCACCGCGGCCTTCCTCGCCATGGTCATCAATCTCGGCGCCTATTCGACCGAGATCATCCGCGCCGGCATCGAGGCGGTCCCTAAAGGACATGTCGAAGCCGGCCTCAGCCTCGCCATGACCAAATGGGAGGTGCTGCGCCACATCGTGCTCAACCAGGCGTTCCGGAAAATCTATCCGGCGCTGTCGTCGCAGATCATCATCGTGATGTTGGGTTCGGCGGTGGTGTCGCAGATCTCGGCGGAAGACCTGACCTATGCCGCCAACTTCGTGGCGTCGCGGAACTTCCGGAACTTCGAGGTCTACCTGCTGGTCGCGCTCGCCTACCTCGTACTCGCAATGCTGATGCGCGCCGCGCTGCGCGCGCTCGGCCGCGTCATCTTCAAGGCGAGGTGAACCCATGCTGCAGTTCAGCTTCTGGGACATCCTGTCGAACCTCCTGGTCGCCACGCAATGGACGATCGTGCTGTCGCTGATCGCGTTTGTCTGCGGCGGGATCGTCGGCCTGATCCTCTTGTTCATGCGGACGTCGCGGATCGCGCCGCTGGAATGGTTCACCAAGGTCTACATCGAGTTCTTCCAGGGCACGCCGCTTCTGATGCAGCTGTTCCTGTTCTTCTTCGGCATTGCGCTGTTCGGCGTCGAGGTCTCGCCGTGGGCGGCGGCGACGCTGGCGCTAACGTTCTGGACCAGCGCGTTCCTGGCCGAGATCTGGCGCGGCTGCGTCGAGTCGATACCCAAGGGCCAGTGGGAGGCCTCCTCCAGCCTTGCGCTGAGTTACATCGAGCAGATGCGCTATGTTATCCTGCCGCAGGCCTCGCGCATCGCGGTGGCGCCAACCGTCGGCTTCTCGGTGCAGGTGATCAAGGGCACCGCGCTCGCCTCGATCATCGGCTTCGTCGAACTGACCAAGGCCGGCACCATGCTCAACAACGCGACCTTCCGGCCGTTCCTGGTCTACTCGCTGGTCGCGCTGATCTATTTCTGCCTGTGTTTCCCGCTGTCCTGGTGGGCGAAGAAAATCGAAGGCCGCCTCAATGTCGCTCGTTAGCATTCGTGACGTCAGGAAGAGTTTTGGCGCGAATGAGGTGCTGAAAGGCGTCTCGCTCGACATCGCCAAGGGCGACGTGGTCGCGATCATCGGTCGCTCCGGCTCGGGCAAGAGCACCCTGCTCCGCTGCATCAATGGTCTCGAGACCTATCAGTCCGGCAGCATCGTCGCCGACGGCATCGAAGTCGGCGGCGCCGCCACCAATCTGCGCGAGCTGCGCCGCCATGTCGGCATGGTGTTCCAGCAGTTCAATCTGTTTCCGCACCTGACGGCGGCCGAGAACGTCATGTTGGCACCGACCGTCGTCAACAAGGTGTCAAAGGCGGAAGCCCGCGCCACCGCCGCCGAGGTGCTGGCCAAGGTCGGCCTGTCGGAAAAGATGGACGCCTATCCGAGCGAACTCTCCGGCGGCCAGCAGCAGCGCGTCGCCATCGCCCGCTCGCTGGCGATGCGGCCAAAAGTCCTGCTGTGCGACGAGATCACCTCCGCGCTCGATCCCGAGCTGGTCAACGAGGTCTTGCGCGTGGTCGAGCAATTGGCGCGCGAAGGCATGACGCTCATTCTGGTGACGCATGAAATGCGCTTCGCCCGCGACGTCGGCACCAAGCTCGTTTTCATGCACCACGGCAAGGTGCATGAGGAAGGCGTGCCAAAGGAAGTATTCGCCGCGCCGCGGACGCCGGAGCTGCAGCAGTTTGTGGGCCAGGTCGGCTGAGCGTGGGCGTGAGCTTACCAGGCACACAGCCCCGGTTCGGTTGGACCACGGCCGAAGCTCAAGACAGCGTCACGTTATCGAGGAATGGCTTCCAGGAGAGCGCCTCTCTGTTCGCCTTGTCGAATTGTCCGTCCTCTAGCAGCTTGCCGACAGATCTGAAGTATTCACAAAGGAACGACGCGTCGGGTAGTTGGTACACGTGCTCGTCCGGAGCCCACAGATGAAATTTCCTGGCGGAGCCAAATGCAGACGTAATTGCCGGTTTGAGATCAGGCACATTGTCCGGCCAGCCTGACGTGGTCCGATTTTTGAGGCTATCTGAAAGACTGCGAAATTTAGAGCCAAGGCTCCGGAGCTCGGAAGCTCGCTTTTCATCCGACTTCCGGTTTAGCCACTCTAATGAGACGCCAAGGACGACACCGGTCCAGAAAACCAAGGCGAATTTGAACCAACGCTGGCGGTCCAGTGCGAGAAAGTCTTCAAAAACGGTCGTAGCCGCCGCGTTAGGATCGGAGAAGACATTTTCGGCCAGCCATTTTCCAAGGATAGGCACGATCAGCGGGATCAGCAGAAGACCCCAAACTCCAAACAGAAACTGGTTAAGCCATTTGGACATGGAGCCTTGTTGGTTAGCCAACCAAACAACGATCCAGCCGAATTGAAAGTTCCATCGGAGCCCGCGTATAGCGCGCCCACCAGTTGCCCGTCATTTTGCTATGCGATCGGCAACTGTACTCGAGCTTGATGTTGCGTGGTCCCTCCTCAGCGTCCGGTGAACAGGGCCGCGCGCTTCTCGAGAAACGCATTGCGCCCTTCCAAGGCATCAGCGCTCAGGCGAATCTCTGCCTGGGTCTCGATCTCGCGGCGGAATTGGTCGGCATAGCTCGCGTGCTCGCTCTCATCGATCAGGCGGCGCGTCGCGACCAGCGCCCGCGTCGGTCCGGTCGCAAGCCTGCGCGCCAGTTCAAGTGCACCATCGGCCAGCGCCGCGTCGTCAAATACCTCGCGGACCAATCCCCACTCCCTGGCCTGATCGGCCGAGAGCGGCTCGTTCGTCATCATCAATTCGAGCGCGCGCTGCCGACCGACGAGGCGCGGCAACAGCCAGGTCGAACCGAGATCGGGGACCAGCGCGATGCGGCTGAAGACCTGGATGAAGCGCGCCGAACGCGCAGCGACGATCATGTCGCCGGCCATCGCAAGGCTGAACCCGCCGCCCGCGGCCACGCCATTGACGGCGACCACGATCGGCACGCGGCATTCGCGCATCGCCTTGAACGTTGGCCAGTAATATTTCATCACGCCGGCCGCGATATCGTCGCCGAGGATCTGCGCGGCCTTCAGATTCTGGCCCGAGCAGAAGCCGCGGCCGGCGCCCGTCAGCACCAGCGCCCTCACCTCTGGATCGCCGGTCGTCTCGGCAATGGCGGTGGCGAGATCGCCCAACAGATCAGGCGTCATTGCATTCAGGCTCGCCGGCTCGTCCAATGTCAGAATGCCGACTTTGCCGTCTCGCTCGCGCTTTACTCCGGGCATTTTTCCTCCGTTCGCTGGCCTTTGGCCCGGTTCGACCGGGCGCGGCAGGTAATTGTAATGCTACCGAAACAACGCAGCGAAGAACAATCTCCTCGTCTGGAGCAGCTTCTGAAGACGATCAAGCAGGATCTCAATCAG
The DNA here is from genome assembly GCF_029714305.1 of Bradyrhizobium sp. CB3481. Lineage (NCBI taxonomy): Bacteria > Pseudomonadati > Pseudomonadota > Alphaproteobacteria > Hyphomicrobiales > Nitrobacteraceae > Bradyrhizobium > Bradyrhizobium sp. CB3481. The sequence goes on along the minus strand of NZ_CP121647.1, from coordinate 3,266,637 downwards.
CTCGAGCAGAAGTAATCGCGACGATCGTGGCTTGCACGCCATGCGGTCGCGCCAAATTGTCCGTCTCGTAATCTTGAGCGCTTCCTGCAACCGCTGCTAACACATCGTTAACCCTGTCGGCCTTAGGGTCTTGGCGACGCCGAAAGACCGGCTGTCTGGTGGCGAAGAATGTCGTTTGCGCAAAAGAAAACAAGCACGGTCCCGTCCGCAGAGGAGCGGCGGCGCTTTCAGCGCGTCAAGGTCCACCTGCTCGGCCGCTACATGCTGCCGGATCGCCGTGAATTTCCTTGCCAGATTATTAACATGTCGCCGGGCGGCCTTGCGCTGCTGGCACCGGGCATCGGCAATGTCGGCGACCGCGTGATCGCCTATCTCGACCATATCGGCCGCGTCGAGGGCAAGATCACCCGCATCATCGACAACGGCTTTGCCATGACGGTCGGGGCGACCGCGCGCAAGCGCGACAAGCTGGCCGCCCAGCTCACCTGGCTCGCCAACCGCGATATCCTCAACCTGCCGGAAGACCGCCGCCACGACCGTATCGTGCCGCGCAACCCGATCGCGCTCCTGACCCTCGAGGACGGCAGCAAGATGACCTGCCGCATCATCGACCTGTCGCTGTCGGGCGCCGCGATCGCCGCGGAGAACCGCCCGCCCCTGAAATCCCTGGTCATGCTCGGCAAAGTCCAATCCCGCGTGGTGCGAAACCTCGAGGAAGGCTTTGCGCTCGAGTTCGTCCATGAGCAGGTCGCCGAGACGCTCGAAGACGCAGTTACCGCGCGGTAAAGCGCCAGCCGTCAAAAAGCCCTGATTTTTCAGCCTCAAAGGCGGTATCCGCGCGATCGGATGCCGCCTTTTCGCTGTTTGGCACCGGCCAAAGTCGGTTAATGCCGTCCGCTTTTCCGTCACCAACGCCTGCAGTTCCAGCGCCGCAGGCGTTAATAGATAAAATTTGAATCAATTGCAGTTGTTTCAAATTTTAGTCGGGCTCGATGCAAGCATAGTTTCGAATTGGTGGCTTGCTTTACTGGCATTCGCATCAAATGTACTTGCCTGACTTAGCCGCAGCGCAAATCCTCTGTGCGAAAGATGGTCCCAACAAAAAACGGGGGCCACGATGTCATTCAGGGGACGGGGAAAGGGACTGGCTGTTATTGCCGCCCTTTTAGGGATAAGCGCTTCGATGTGCGTCTCGGCGAAAGCCGGCGACGTGCTCTATGCCAGCTTGGGCGAAACCGCACGTGCGCCGATCGGCTGGGTCGAATTCTGCGCTGAAAACGCCAGCGAATGCCGCGGTGGCACTTCGCAGCCGCGCGACATCGTGCTGTCGCAGACGGCATGGCGCGATCTCTTGCGGGTCAACAAGTGGGTCAACGAGACCGTCAAGCCGATCACCGACATGGATCACTGGGGCGTGATCGAGAAGTGGTCGTTGCCGACGGACGGTTACGGTGACTGCGAGGACTATGTGCTTCTGAAGCGCAAGATGCTGGTCGACGCCGGATGGCCGCGCGAGGCGCTGCTGATCACGGTGGTGCGCGACAAGAAGGGCGAAGGCCACGCGGTGCTGACGGTGAAGACCGACAAGGGCGAGTTCGTGCTCGACAACCAGAACGAAAACGTCCTGGCCTGGACCGAGACCGGCTACCGCTTCGTCAAGCGCCAGTCGCAGAGCGATCCTAATGTCTGGGTCTCGCTCGGTGACAGCCGCCCGGCGGTCGCTACCGCCTCGTCACGCGACCGATAACGAAACCAAGGATTTTACGAACCCGCGACCCGGTCACATCCCCACCCCTCCCCGTCCCAGACCGGTTCGCGCGCGGCCAGGCTTCCCCCAAAGCCTGGCCGCAACTTTTTTGTGCGGCCGTTCCGGCGCGGCGCGCCGTTGTCATGCATCTCATCAAGCTAGCGCGGCCAAAAGCCCCCAACCGCAAAACCTGCATTAGACCGGTGCCACACAAAGACTAACGCTGTTGGCTGCCTGTGAGCTCGCCCGGTGGCAAAAGTGTCTCGGGAAATGATACAGCCTGGGGACTCAAAGGCCAGCTTGACGTCATGCTAGCTGAAGCGGCCAGGAATACAGGCTAACCGCGAAGTACCTCGTCATATCGACGATGTGACGGAGCCAGAAGGTGAGAAACTCGGGCTATACCTCAATCCTAAGAACGTTCTGCTCTAGTCCTCGTCCGGCTCGCGCACCACCGGCTGCTCGTCGTCGCTGTCCTCCTCATTCTCTTCATCCTCTTCATCCTCGTCCTCTCCGTCTTCATTAGGATCTCGGGGCGGCATCGTGTTGCCGATGATCGCGAAGGGACAGTCAATCAATTTGGTGGCAAAATCCTCGGAGATGTAGGCGGTCATGGTGTTACTCCTCGGGTATGGAGCATCGGGGATTTACCCCTTCTGCTCCGGTTTTCCGATGTGGGTTAGCGCTGCACCGTTTTGCCAGGCATGCCAGCTGTGATCCAACTGCTGCGGCAGATGTTCGTGATGCCGGGATCGCCGAAGCCGTCAAAGGGCGCGTAGCTCCAAGGTAGCTCCAGCCCGGGAGTCGGCACGACGGCACAAAGAACTGGAGTCCCTGGGTGGCGCCTTAGGCGACGCCACCCGATTCCTACGCCTTTGGGTGTAGATCGTTCCCAACGACCTGTGAGAAATCGGCAACCCGCAAGTGGGGTGAGGATCAAACCGGCTTTTCGTCTGGACGTTTGACCAGATCGAATGTGGGAACGTGGGTGCTTTCGGACCATGACTCCAACGTAGCCCCGCATACTTTACAGGATGCGTGACCGGTGTGCGGTACCAAGAACTTTTCCTCAGTGCGTTGGTACTCAGCGCCACAATCGCATCGGACAATTGTCATTCTCGAAATATGCGCCCCGGGCCGCCCATTTTCCAGTGAGCAAGGCTGCCACAAAACTGGCTCACTGCCCTCGGGGCGCGGAATTAGGACGGCCCGCTGTGGGTCGTCGGGTTTTCGCACTGATCTTGATGGCTACGCTGCTAGCGCCACGCGCGAGGTCGATTTCTGGCGCATCGGCTTGCCGCCGGGCGGTCCCGGCGGTTTGTGGTCGAGCATCGCGAGCGCTTCGAGAATCTCATCGATCGTCACGATGCGTCTCGTGCCCGCCAGCTCGCGCAGCGCGGGATTTGAAGTCACTGCCGCGGCATCCGATGCCCAGGACGCCAGGATCGCGCGCTTTTCGGCGAGCGAAAGCGTCGCGTCGGCGACCACGTCACGCGGGTGATCGAATACGGTCCCCGGATGCAGCACGGCATTCAGATCAAACACATTGTCTGCTCGCTCGATCATTGGTCTATCCTCCCCAAAAGGTGCGAAACGCCTCCCGCCCGCAATGTTCGGGCGGGGGCTTCCGATCCTTCGAAGCGCTGCGGGCTTAAGCCGCCTTCGCCTCGATCTGCTGCACGTTGTTCGGCGCAGCACCGTTGATAGCGATGCGGCGCGGCTTCATCGCCTCCGGCACTTCCCGGAACAGTTCGATCCGCAGCAGGCCGTGCTCGAACGACGCGCTCTTTACCTGCACATGGTCAGCAAGGCTGAACTGACGCTTGAAGGGCCGCGCGGAGATTCCCTGATAAAGATATTCGCGCTGTTCCTTCTCGGACTTGCGACCTTCGATCGTCACCGTGTTCTGCTCGGCGGTCACGGAGATCTCGTCGGCGGCGAAGCCGGCCACGGCAAGCGAGATTTGATAGCGATCCTCGCCCAGCCGTTCGATGTTGTAGGGAGGGTAGTTATCCTCGCCGGCGCGTTGCGCGGTCTCAACGAGGTCGAAAAGGCGGTCGAAGCCGATGGTCGAACGCCAGAGGGGTGAGAAGTCGTATGTGCGCATAGCCAAATCCTCCATGGAGCAAGTTGGTTACGAGCGGCACCGGACACGACCGGTGCCCGTCTCCAGACCGGGCCCATCAGGCGCCCGGACCGCCCAGCGGCGGCAGCAAAAAAAATTGGAAAACCCCGATTTGGTTTCAAGCGGGATGCTAAAAATTTTTGGCCAAGGTGGTCCCCCGGCCGCCGTAGCCAAAGGAAGGATCCCGGCCCGCCTCAAAGCCCGGGCCAGAGATTTACGCGGGCGCGCCCAACCGCGATAATGCGCCGGCCGAATTCTGGAAGGAAAGCCGTCGCCCGATGGATATGCTCGTCAAGCTTTATGCCCTGCCTTCCCCCCACGACGCGTTTGAGCGCCTCGGCAAGGCGGGCATCACGACACGGCGGGCGCTGGCGCCGGAAAAGCACAAGGTGGTCGCCTGGGTCCGGCAGAATTTTAGCGAGGCCTGGGCCAGCGAAGTCGAAGTGGCGTTTTCCCGGCAACCGGTCTCCTGCTTCATCGCGATCAGGCAAAAGACCATTTTGGGGTTCGCCTGCCATGACGCAACCTGCCCCAACTTCTTCGGGCCCACCGGCGTCGACCCGAACGAAAGGAAGCACGGGATCGGCAAGGCCCTGCTGTTCAACTGCCTCGAGGCCATGAAGCAGCAGGGATATGGCTACGCCATCATCGGCGGCGTCGGCCCTGCCGAATTCTATGCAAAGGCGGTCGGCGCGATACCGATCGAGGGCTCCGAGCCCGGCATCTATCGCGGGCTGTTGTAGCGCGGGAGGGCGACATGGCCGAGCGCGAAATCGACGCCATCCGCAAATTGCTGACCTCAAAACCACGGCCGGTCGGCTGGTCGGAACGACGTGAACGTCTCGACGAAGTCGGATCGACCTGGCCGGTGGCGTCGGACGTCCGATGCGAGGCGGTCGATTGCGACGGCGTCGCCGGCGAGTGGTCGATCGTTCCCGGCAGCGAGCCTTCGCGCGTGCTGCTGTATTTCCATGGCGGCGGGTACTGCTCCGGTTCGATTCTGAGCCACCGCCGTCTGGTGACGGAGGCCGGGCGCGCGGCGGGCACGCGCACGCTGGCGATCGAATATCGGCTCGCACCAGAACATCCCTACCCGGCCGCCCATGAAGACGCCCTCGCCGCATGGCGCTTTCTGCGCCGGCAGGGCATTGCCGCATCAAGCATTGCCGTCGGCGGCGACAGCGCCGGCGGCAACCTGACGCTCGGTCTGATCAATCGCCTGCGCGCAGCCAACGAAGAACTGCCGGCGTGCGCCTGGCTCCTCTCCCCCTGGACCGACCTCACGATGTCGGGCAGCACGCTGCAGACCAAGGACGCCGTCGATCCGCTGATCCACAAGGCCTATCTCGACGAACTCGCGGACGCCTATGTGCCGCCGTCGAACGATCGCCGGGACCCGCTGATCTCGCCCTTGGTCGCCGACTTAAGGGGTTTTCCACCGTGCCTTATTCAGGTCGGATCGGCCGAGACATTGCTCGCCGACGCCACGCGGCTTGCCGAGGCCGCGGGAGCGGCCGACGTCGATGTGACGCTGCAAATCTGGCCTCACATGATCCATGCGTGGCCGGTCTGGAATGCCCATCTCGAGGACGGTCGTCGCGCGCTGGCATTCGCCGGTCAGTTCATCCGGGGGCGGATGCGCTAGCGGGGGCATCCCCGGCCGGAGCCATTCCCGCCCGCCCCCGGGGCGAACGAGATTTTGCCTGCAATCCCAAGTCCGCAATCCCAAGGCCCCCGCAATCCCAAGTCTGTCCGGCTCTATCAGATAAATCCCGGGTTTTGGCCGAGTCCGGCCTGTGCTAGTTTGGAACTTTGGAATCACGTCCGGATTTGGAGTCGCATGATCGAACTCGGCCCCCGGAGTGCTAGCCCCATCGCGCGTTTCGGCGGCCAGCCGATTGCGATCGCCGCTGTGGCTCTTATTGCTGTTGTACTTGGCGTTAGTTCTATCGCCCTCTGGCGGGCCTATACCGGCAGCGCGCCCGAGACCGATCGCGCGGTTGCGGCCCGGCAATTGCAGGCACGCGCCACGCAGGCATCCGAGCAGCTGGTCGAGAAGACCAAGGGATTGGAAGCGACACAGCAGGAATCGATCGACCAGTTGCAGATGGTGCAGGACCAGCTGTTGACGGTGCGCCGCCTGCTTGCCGCGCAGCAGGCCGATACCAAGAAGCTTTCCGAGCAACTGGGAACGCTGACGGAAGCGGTCGATGGGCTGCGGCAATCCTTTGCCAGTGCGCAGGCATCCGAACCCGACGCCGCTTCCTCCCCGCGCAAGCGTGCGGCCAAGGCAAAGCCGCGCGCCAGCAGGTCGGCCAACCGCGGCCGTGCCAGGACGCGCGGATAGCTGCCCCCCGCGGCGCCTGACGACCTATCCCCACTCCGCGGAGCCGATATCCTGCGTCGGCCGCGCCAGTATGGTCCCCTCAAAGGTCCGGCCATCCCGCCGCGCCCTGGCCGGCGGGATACTTTCCACCGTTAAGATATCGTTGACGGAACTTTTTTGCACCTTTGTGAACTGGTTCACACATCCCCGCAGGATTCCCGGTCATGCTGAAACTCACCGGATGGCGTGAGCCGATTTCAATGTCCGGGGCTGGCAAGGTCGTTGACGGTATACTGCGTCGACGGCCTTGTTTTTTGTCCGGTTTTCGGACGCTTGCACTCCCCAAACCGACGGCTGTCTCGCAAGCAGGTGATTTGTGTTCGCGCCCGTTTGCAAGCTGAATGCGCCTCCCAAAAAGGAGGACTTGCCAATGAGCGCCGAACCCCAGCTAGCCTCGGATGTCATCGGACTGACCAAGGTCGCGCCATTCTCGCGCCGCGGCTTCATGACCGCATCCGCCGCGGTGACCGCAGGCTACACGCTGGCGGCTGGGCCGGTGCGCGCCGACGCGATCAAGACGGATACCGGCGGCCTCACCGACGGCGAGGCCAAGATCAAGGTCCCGGATGGCGAGATGCCCGGCTATTTCGCGCGGCCGGCCGGCGTCGGCAACCCGCCGGTGGTGCTGGTGGCGATGGAGGTTTTCGGTCTGCACGAATACATCAAGGACGTGACGCGGCGCCTCGCCAAACTGGGCGCGCTCGCGGTAGCGCCCGACTACTATTTCCGCAAGGGCGACCTAACGAAGGTCAGCGAAATACCGCAGCTCATGCCGCTCGTAAACTCAAAACCGGACGCCGAGCTGTTGTCCGACCTCGACAGCACCGTGGCCTGGGCCAAGTCGCAAGGTGGCGATACCTCGCGGCTCGCCATCATCGGGTTCTGCCGCGGCGGGCGGACGGTCTGGGAATATGCCGCCCATAGCGGAGCGCTCAAGGCCGGCGCCGCGTTCTATGGCTCGCTGGTCGATCCGCCCAACCCGGCCTGGCCGAAGAGCCCGACCCAGCTCGTAGCCGAGATGAAGGCGCCCGTCCTCGGCCTCTACGGCGGGGCCGACACCGGGATTCCGGTGGCCCAGGTGGAAGCCTTCAAGGCGGCGCTGGCGGCAGACAAGAAGACCGCCGAGTTCAAGATCTACCCTGGCGCCCCACACGGCTTCCACGCCGACTATCGCCCGAGTTATCGCAAGGACGCAGCGGAAGATGCCTGGTCGCAGATGCAGGCCTGGTTCAAGAAGTACGGCGTGTTGAGCTGAGGCCGTGAACTCATAAAATCGCTCGCGACAGCGACTTTGGCCAATGTCCGATTGGGTCTGCCTTCCGGACTCAACTCGGACATTTGCCAGGTCAGAGAAGGGCTAATAGCAGGCGTTTCGTCGGATGGAAGTTCGCTGCGGGCGCTTGAGGCATTCTCACAACACATCACAGAAAGCTGCAACCTGGAAGTGAGGTAGTCTGGCGCACTTGACGGGTCCATGCCAGAACGCATTACCATTTTCGATTGCACTGGGGACTTGGAATGCGTCGTCTTGCAGTGGCGGGTTTTGTGCTTGCGTCGATGGCTGGCTTTTCGGGCACAGCTTCCGCTGCCGATCTTCCCGCCAAGGTCTACACCAAGGCGCCTCCGGTGATCGCACCGATCTACAATTGGGGCGGCTTCTACGTCGGCGTCAACGGCGGGGGCGCCCTGAGCCGCGAATGCTACACGCTCACCAGCGTTGCCGGCCTTCCGATTGCCAATACCCCGAGCGAAGGCTGTCACGATGCAACCGGCGGCCTCGCCGGAGGCCAGATCGGCTATCGCTGGCAGGCCGCCAATTGGGTGTTCGGCGTCGAGGCCCAGGGCGATTGGGCCAATTTGAAGGGAGCGAATTCGAGCCTGACCGCGCTCATTCCGTACGTGAACCAGACCAAGGTCGACGCCCTCGGTCTGTTCACCGGTCTTCAACAGCGTTCTGCTGTACGTCAAGGGCGGCGCTGCGGTCACCAATAACAAATATAGCAGCTTCTTTCCGGTAGGAAACGGCTTCGCCGCCGCCGGCGTCCCGTTCAATCAGGCAAGCGACACCCGCTGGGGCGGCACCGTCGGGGCCGGAATTGAAATCGGTTTTGCGCCGCGCTGGTCGGTTGCCGTCGAATACGACCACCTGTTCATGGGCAACTCCAACGTGACGTTCCCGCAGTCGGCGATTGCGGTCACGCGGAGCGACAACATCCGGCAGAACATCGACATAGGAACGATCCGCATCAACTACACGTTCGGCGGCCCCGTGGTCGCGAAGTACTGATCTATTTTCATCGATCGATCCGCTAAGAATCAGAAGCCTCGGCCTTTGCCGGGGCTTTTTTGTTTTCATTTCAATGCGACCGGGCTTGGCTCGATGTCCGCTTTGTCAGACTCGGTCATTCGGTGATGTTAGCTCTACGTCCGGTTCGCCCGAAAGCTGACGCGACTTGGCGTTTTATGAGTGTACGCTCGAGCTGAAATCGGTGATGTCCTCAATAGCTCATCGAGGCCTGCACCGATACACGCCAGGAACCGGCCCGGCTATATTGCCCATCACTCATCGCCCGCGCCGCCAGCAGTTTGGAATTGAAGTTCGCGCCCGCCGCAAAATCCAGTCCGGCCCCGAGCGACGACAAGGTGGTGTCGCGTTTGGACAACAGGTCTCGCCCCCACCCGACGTCAGCCAGGAGGAACGGCGCCAGCGTGCCGGGCATCCAGGACGGCATGCTGGGCATGGAGAAATAGAGGGAGTTGCGCAGGATCAGTGCCTGGTCGACCACGCCGTCTTCGCTCACATAGCCGCGCACGGTGCTGATGCCGCCGAGCGAGACACGCTCGGTGTCCGGAAGCGGCTTGGATGATGCGAGCACGGTGACTTCCGACTTCAGCGATAAGCCCTTCGGCAGCGGTGTCACGCGGCCATATTCGAGGGTGACGAGATTGGTCTGCACATCGGTGACGCGTCCATTGGTGAAGGCGCTCCAGGCCCCCGAATTGTTACCGGAGAGAATGCCGCCGGGATTGGACTTGAGACGAACGTCGAGCGTGTTGCTGCCCAGATTGTCCGACCAGCGCCCGTTCCACCCCACCACCAATTGTGCGACGTCGGCTCTGCCTTCGGCGACCGGCGTGCCGTCGAAGATGGTCGTGCGCAGCTGGTGCTTGAGCTCGACGCCGCCGAGCAGATCGCCGGTCGCCGGCGGTGCGAAGTTGGAGAGCGCGGTGCGAACGATGACTGAGGCCTGGCTCGTCTGCGTCTTGATCCGGAAAAGATCGTTCGGCCTCTCATTGGTCAGCACGTGATCGCCGACGACTTCGAGGCTGGTGCGCAGTCCAAGCGGCGTGAGCAGCCTTCCCGCCTGACTGACATATTTGGCATCGTCGGGCCGGTTGAACAGGCCATCATCGACCCAGAAATTGCCGCTGCCGGTGAGCTGATAGGATGCGAAGATATCGGCTGACGGCGCCCCGTTGGCGCCGACATAATAGCGGTTACGGTCGGTCGCGCGTGTGCCGCTGTTGGCGTAGCCGGCATAAACCTGCCACGGCTTGCGGTCCGTCACCTGGATGTTGACGTCGGTCATGCCGAGATCCTTGCCCGGGCCGAACACCGCTTCGACCTGGCGAAACGGATTGCGGTTGGCCCAGTCGAGATCGGTCTCGAGCTTGCGTGCATCGATCTCCTGGCCGGGAACGAGGCGGATGCGGTTTTGCGGATAGTTTTCGGGCGCGGCGCCCGTCACTTTGATGCCGGCGACCTTGAACGCGATCACGCGTAACTGAAGCAGACCGGTCGATACTTCCTGCGGCGGCAGCGTGATCGATACGAACGGCCGCCCGGCTTCGCGGTAGACAGCGGCCACCTTTGCCTGCACTTCGGCAATCAGCTTGCGGCTGAGCGGGCGATCCAGGAACGGCGTGAGCTGCTCGCGCAGGCCGGCGGTATCGATGCCGCTGACCTGACTGACATCGATACCCTTCGCAGCAGCAGCCGGTTTTGCGTTGGCGTCTGCACCGACCAGGATGATGCCTTGAAGATTCACGCCGAGCGGCGTCGCGTCATCGCTCTTCAGAAGATCATCGGTGCCGAGCTTGATCGCGCTCGCGCGGCGCGGCGACTCCGGCGGAAGATTGCGCTCCACCACCTGCGCCTGCGCAACACCGTCAGGCGCGGCAGCAACGGCGCAGGCCATCATCAGCGCGCAACCGACGCCGATGCCGCGCGCATGACGCGCCGCGCGCGCTTCGAGTTGTTGGGGAAGTCGCGGCATCATGACGACCACAGCCCGCATGGGCCTTGTGGTGCCGACGAGTGAGTTCGCATGAGTCTGCACGTTCCGACGTTCTGTCGCACACACGGCGAACAATGAATGAGTCAATCAATATGGTTGATCGCTTAATAACGGTTTAAGTTGAGTTCCATATGTGGCAGAACTACAACGTGTAAATTGCAGCGCTGTCGAAAGCACCAACTATTGCGTGTGAAGATGCGCGTGGGGCCTTTATCGGAAGCGCAAACGCCACTTCCGAAAAGACGAATTTTCGATCTCCTCGCGCGATGCGTGCGGCCTCGCCGCCCGAATCAATTGTCGGCAAACGCAGGCAACCGATCGCGACTGACTGTCGTATCGACGAATCTGGCGCGCGTGCCGATCCGCCGATTATGGGGATGAGGCAATTCAAGACACTGCCTGGAATTGCAGGTGATTGCGGAAGGAGACGGCTCGAGGCTTTCAGGAATCCGCATCTGCTCGAGCGGCTGTGGCGCAGGCAGAGACACCCGCGACCTCACATAGGAGGTGAGCTCTGCGGTCGGCACACGCGGCGCGGCTGCCGGCGTAACCGTGAGGTTCGCCCCGACGAAGGAGAAGGCATAATTCGATGACGCCGCGAGCGTACCTTGCGTGATGCCGTAGATACCGGCCGCGCTGGATGTGGTCGCCGATGTCGCGAGCAGGCCCGATAGCGTATCGCCGTTAGCAAGGCCCGCGCCGCCGACCCGCCAGGTCAGAGCAGGATTGGCATCGCCATAGGCGCGGCTCTTGGCGTCAGCCGTCACCGTGATCGCACGCGGCGACACCGTGAGGCTGCCGCCCGTGAACGAGGATACCGTGTAGTTGCTAGATGCTGCGAGCGTGCCTTGCGTGATGCCGTAGGTACCCACATTGCTGGCTGTCGTCGCCGAGGTCGCCAGCGCGCCAGACAAGGTATCGCCATTGACGAGGCCTGCGCCGCCGACCTGCCAGGTCAGCGCCGGATTGGCGTCGCCATAGGTGCGGCTCTTGGCTTCGGCCGTCACCGTGATCGCACGCGGCGTCACCGTGAGGTTCGCGCTCGTATAGTTCAGCGCATAGTTGGCCGAGGCCGCGAGCGTGCCCTGCCCGATCCCGTAGGCACCGACATTGCTGGTTGACGTCGCCGATGTCGCCAGCCCGCCCGACAATGTGTCGCCATTGACCAAGCCTGCACCGCCGACCTGCCAGGTCAGCGCCGGATTGGTGTCGCCATAGGTGCGGCTCTTGGCTTCGGCCGTGACGGTGATCGCGCGCGGCGTCACTATCAGGTTGGCGCCCGTGTAGCTCAGCGCGTAATTGCTGCTTGCCGCCAGCGTGCCTTGCGTGATCCCGTAGGTGCCGACATTGCTCGCTGCCGTCGCCGATGTCGCGAGTGCGCCGGACAGCGTGTCGCCATTGACGAGGCCTGCACCACCGACCTGATAGGTCAGCGCGGGATTGGTATCGCCATAGGCGCGGCTCTTGGCCTCGGCCGTCACCGTGATCGCGCGCGGCGTCACTGTCAGGTTGGCGCCCGTGTAGCTCAGCGCGTAATTGCCGCTTGCCGCCAGCGTGCCTTGCGTGATCCCGTAGGTGCCGACATTGCTCGCTGCCGTCGCCGATGTCGCGAGCGCGCCTGACAGCGTATCGCCATTGGCGAGGCCTGCGCCACCGACTTGATAAGTCAGCGTTGGATTGACATCGCCATAGGCACGGCTCTTGGCTTCGGCCGTGACGGTGATCGCACGCGGTGTCACCGTCAGGTTGGCGCTGGTGTAGCTCAGCGCGTAGTTGCTGCTCGCCGCCAGCGTGCCTTGGGTGATACCGTAGGTGCCGATGTTGCTCGTCGTCGTGGCCGACGTCGCCAGCGCGCCCGACAGCGTATCGCCGTTAACAAGGCCCGCGCCGCCGACCTGCCAGGTCAATGGCGGATTGACATCGCCATAGGCACGGCTCTTGGCTTCGGCCGTGACGGTGATCGCACGCGGTGTCACCGTCAGGTTGGCGCTGGTGTAGCTCAGCGCGTAGTTGCTGCTCGCCGCCAGCGTGCCTTGGGTGATGCCGTAAGTGCCGATGTTGCTCGTCGTCGTGGCCGACGTCGCCAGCGCGCCCGACAGCGTATCGCCGTTGACGAGGCCCGCGCCGCCGACCTGCCAGGTCAGCGCCGGATTGGCGTCGCCATAGGCACGGTTCTTGGCCTCCGCCGCCACCGTGATGGCGCGCGGTGTGACTGTCAGCGTGGCCGGCGCCTGGATCAGGCGATAGGCCTGCCCGGTGGTGCTGATGACGCTTCCGCCCGCAGTGATCGCATAGCTGCCGACATTGGACGTCGTCGTCGCTGCCGTCGACAGCGAAAGACCGGAGAGGATGGCTGACGTGTCGCCTGCGTGCAAGCCATAGGATGTGTAGGTGAGAGCCGGGTTGGCATCGCCATAGGCCCGCGAGGCATTGGCGGGATCGACGCGCAGGACATGGTTGACGCCGTAGAGCTGCGGATAATAGCCGGCGCTCGGCGCCGACCAGACGTTGGTGAAGTCCCAACCAGCATACGTCGTTGCATAGTTGGCAGAATCCTGCATCTGGCTGGTCGTCAGGCCGATCCCGCCGTTGACGGCTCCGTTTCCGATGGCGGCGTTCCGGCCTGTCGTCACCGTGTCAAAATAGGATTGGCTGATCGTGCCGCCGTTATTGCCGACCAGCCCGCCGGGGGTCGTGCCGCTTACCGCCCCAGCCGCGTAGGCCTGGGCAATCGTGCCGCTATTGTTGCCGACAAGGCCTCCGGCGTACCTGCCGCTGACCGCGCCGACGGCGTAGACCTGCGAGATCGCGCCATCATTGTAGCCGACCAGCCCGCCGACATAAAAGTTGGGGCTGCCCACCGTCGCGGTGGCGTAGGATTGCGTGACGTTGCTGCCCGTGCCGACGTTGTACCCGACCAGCCCGCCAATATAACTGCCGGTGCCGTTCACCACGCCACTCGCATAGGAACGCGTGATGGTGCCGGCGTTGGTGCCGGCCAGCGCTCCGACATGGTTCGAGCCGGTCACAGAGGCGCCCTGCAGACCGACGTCCTGCACCGTTACGCCCGCACCGACATAGCCAAACAGTCCGACGTCGTCGGTGGTCGGCCGATTGATGGTCAGGTTAGCAACGGTATACCCCCGGCCGTTGAACCCTCCGGTGAAATTCGCGGCGGTGCTGCCGATCGGAACGAAGCCCGCCGACGACCACATGCCGGGATATTTGCCGTTGACCGGTGCGAGGCTGGAGCCCAGGTCGATATTGGCCGCCAGCGTGTAGCTCGCGCCGAGATTCATCGCCATCAACTGGAGCTGATGCGCGTTAGTGATGGTGGTTTGGTGTTCCCAACGGCCGAACGGCCGGGTCTGGCCATCGATCATGAACCAGCCGGCCGCGCCCGTTCCGGGAAAGCTGAAGCTACCATAGGCGCTCTGCTTGAAGGCGTAATTGGCTGCGGCTGATTGTGCGGGGTCGCTGGTCACGGCCGTTACGCTGCCCGAACCGGTGCCGATGGCGAGCGTCTGTCCGCTGGTGTAGCTGTCCCAGTAGGACGCCGTGATTGTGCCGCCGTTGAAGCCGACGAAGCCGCCGATAGAGCTTGGACCGGTGCCTGTACCGGTCACAGCGCCCGTCGCATAGACCTGCGATAGCAAGCCGGCGGTATTGCCGGCACCGACATTGTTCAGCCCGATAGCGCCGCCGACGTAGAGCGGTCCGCTCACGGCGCTGTTCGAATAGGCATTCGACACGGTCTGAAAGTTGTAGCCGACGAGCCCGCCGGCGCCGGCTTCGGTGGCGGTGACCGATCCGCTCGAGTAGACATTCGCGACCGCCCCCCAGTTCGTGCCGACGATCGCGCCGACAGCAGTCCTGCCACTGACGGTCGCACCGATGACGCCAACGTTGCTCACCGTGCCGCTGGTGCTGAGATAGCCGATCAGCCCGACGTTTTGGCTTGACGGCCGATTAATGAAGAGGCCGGAGATCGTGTGGCCCTCGCCATTCAAGCTTCCGTTGAAGCTCGCCCCGGCGCCGATCGAATCGAAGCCTGAGCCGCTGTTCCAGCCGGACGTGATGCTCGCGTCGATGTCGCGGCCGAGGGCATAGGTGCCGGTGAGGCTGTTCTTCATATTCTGCAGGTCGAATACATTGTTGATCAGCATGTACGTCTTGAGCGTGGCGCCGCCGGTGACATTGCCACTGAAATTCGTCTGCGTCGGCGCCGTGTATTTCGTCGTGTTGACGGTCGAACTGCTGCCGGTCGGATTGTAGTAGATCGAGACCGCTCCCGCGGTCGACACCTGCCCGCCGCCGAACGTCACGGTGCCGGCGCCCGTGCCGGCATTGTCGGCGCGCAGCACGACACCGCCGCCGCCGGTGCTCGCGATGTTGGCGTTGACCGCGATGTTGCGATAGGCGCTCAGCGTCAGCGTCGCGCTGGTCGACCAGTTGATCCCGCTCGCCACCGTTATGTCGCCACTGCCGCCGCTGCCGGCCGCGTTGGTCTCCTGGGTGACGTTGCTGCCCCCATCGAGCGCGGTGGCGATGGTGCCGGCCAGCGTCGCATCGATCGTGAGATCGACCGGATCGAGCAGCCAGGTGCCGCCGACGCCGGCATTGACGCTGCCGCCGGCGAAATCGAACGTATGCCCGGAAGTCTCGATGAAGCCGCCGCGCAGTCCCCTTGCGCTGATCGTGCCGCCGAACGACGTCGTGCCATCCGACCACACCACGACATTGCCGCCGGCGCCCGACGTGCCGTCCGCCGTAATCGTCGCGCCCACCTCGATCGTCGTGGTCTGTGCATTGGCGACGGCCTGCGGCAGAAATTTTCGCGTAGCGTCCACTCCGCCGGCACGGTCGCCGCCGATCAGCACGGTGCCGCCGGACTTTCCGCTGGCGTCGATCCGCGCGGCCGAGGTCAGGGTGACGTCATTGCCGGTCACCACCACGGTCCCGCCTGCGCCGCCGTCGCCCTTCGCTGCGACCGTGGCGCCGACCGCGACCCTGTCGCCGCTGATAACGACATCGCCGCCGATAGACGAGCGCCGCGACGCCGTATCGGCCTGCAGACGCCGAGCGACGACCTTCTGCGTCACATTGACCGAACCGCCCTCGGAAGTGAGGAAAATGCGCCCGCCCTTGTTGGCAATACCGGTCGCCGAGATCGCGCGACCGGCATTGCCGGCCAGCGCGTAGATGTTGCCGCCATTGGCACGCAATTCCACTTCGGTGGCGCGGATCGCGCCGCTGTTGCGGATCTCGCCGTCCGGCGCGGAACGCCGAACCAGGACTTTGCCGTTGCCGAGCGAGCCGTCGCTCAGCAGCACCTCGCTGCCGGACGCCATCGCGGCCGTGCCGTTGCGTGCGCTCAGCGAGCCCTCGTTGCGAACTTGACGCGCGACCAGAACGACGTCGCCCTTCGACGAGCCGATCTTGCCGAGATTCACCACCGAAGCTTTGCTGCTACCGCTGAAGGTCAGCGCCCCACCGGCGCGGAAATCCGCATCCTTCACATCCAGCGTCGAAGCGACGAAGCTGCCGCCGGTTTTCACCACGCCGGTCGGCCCGACCACGACCCCCGACGGATTGACGAGATAGACCGAGCCAGTTGCCGACACGACGCCGTTGATCGACGAGGGCACGTTGCCGGTCACGCGGTTGAGCGTCGCCCCGCTGCCGTTGTTGAACTGAACCTGGTAGCCATGCCCGACCGAAAAATTCGACCAGTTGACGATGCCGGTGCGGCTTGACTGGATGACCGTCAGATTGCTCGGCGACGTCGAGCCGATCGCAACGCTCCCGCTGACCACCGTGCCGCCGCTCGGCAGCGATTGCGCCATCACCGGCTGCCCGCAGCCAAGGCCCCACAACAACGCGATCGCGCTGACGGAAGCTCGAAAATCCCTGGTGCACAATTTGATGGCTGACGAGAGACAGGACGTGGATGAGACAATCATCGAACCACCATCCGCTTAAGGCGGCACCGCAAGGCTTTCCTCTCCACAAATTCTTTGTCAGGCATGCGCGGGTTCCACGCGCGGAACCGCAACGTCGCAGGCGACTATCTAAGGATGCATCAAAAAATATGTGCAATTTTTCGGAAAATGCGATCTGACGCCCGGTGTCGACGATCACCGATCGTGGCGTGGTACATGCGCGCCACACCGTCGAAGCCGGCTACGCGGCGCGATCGCTCTTGCGATGCGGCTTGGATATTTGATGCAGCTTCGCCATCCTCTGTTCGATCTCCCAGAACATCCAGATGAACGCCGCACCTAAGCCAATCACAATGCAGATAAGTACAAACGTCAAAGCCGGGACTGTGAGCATGTTCGACATCCCCCGATGCGATGGGGGCACACCCGCGGATGGGTTCGACAAACGACTACAGTTTCTGGAAGATACCGAACGGCTCGCCCGCGATTTGCCCTCGAAGTGCTCGACGCTTTCGGCGTCGGATCCTCGTGGATCCCAAGGCAAATCTAGAACGGATTCTCGGAGATGGCTGGTGCTATTTGGCACGCCGCCCTGCGACCGGACGTCGCTCGGGCGCGGTTGTTAGCAGCCGCGGCAAATACTCTTGATCTTGCGGTCTACCGTCTTGTTTTCTTCGTTGATCGCAGCGTCAGCACCCGTTCTGTCCGATCTTGCAGAGCCCGTCGTCACTCCCCCGCCTGACGACTGGGCAGTGCCGGCAGAGTTGGTGCCAGGCGGAGGCGGCGAGGCCAGCCTGGACGGGTTCGCTGCTCCGCCTCGATCTCCGCCCGCATTGTTGTTCAACGCGCCGGGACTTGTAGGAGCCGCTGGCGCGCCAGTAACGCCTTGTGCGCCCGCGCCGGCCGAGCCCGCGCTCGGTGAACCGGCGGCGCTACCGCTACTGCTGCCGGCCGATGATCCGCCCGCGCTCTGTGCAAACGACGACACCGGGGATGTCAGGATTGTGATAGCCGCAACTGCGGCGACTATAGACGCCAGCTTCATCGGAAATCTCCTTTACGGAGTAACTTTACGGGGCAACGACTGCACCCGTGGCCTTGTTCCGGCCGGAACGATTCCCGCGCCGGATCATTCATTCACATCCGCTCGATGGTCCGGAGTGGTCTCGCCTTGCGCAAATTGATCGCTTTCGACGACGACACCCTCGACAAGCTCACGCAGCTTGGCCGCGACCGGATGGCGACATTTCAGGAATTGGCCGACGAGGCCTTTGCCGACCTGCTCAAGAAGCACGGCATTCCGATCGACCTCAAGGATGCGCTGCGAAAGAGCGCCCGGCTTTCGAAGGACGAGACGCCGAAGAAGACACGCGCGCGAAGCGGAAGGACGTCGTCATGAATTCAGACCCGGACCCATTCGAGCAGGGCGAGCGCGCCGCGCGCCAGAACATTCCGGCGGAGGCCAATCCATATCGGGACGGCAGCGAGGAGCACGCCCTCTGGGCCGCCGGTCATGAAAAGGTTGCCGGCGCCCGCGAGGCAAACGAGGGCGAAGATACCTGAGCACGCTCGAGGAATGTCAGATGTGCACTGGCGTCCTCAGCCGATCTTCTTCAATCCGTTTTTGAATCGCGGCCCATTGCGCTGGTAGGATTTTGCGGCACGTCCCATCGCGGTCGCCTGCTCGGGTGTCAGCGTGCGGATCGCGCGCGCGGGCGAGCCGATGATCAGCGAATATTCGGGGTATTCCTTGCCTTCGGTAATGACCGATCCCGCGCCGACAACGCTGCCGCGGCGGATCCGCGCGCCGTTCATCACGATCGATCCCATGCCAACCAGCGCATCGTCTTCCAGCGTGCAGCCGTGCAGGATGACGTTGTGGCCGACGGTGCAGTTCTTGCCGATGGTCAGCGGGAAGCCGGGATCGGTGTGACAGGTGCAATTGTCCTGCACGTTGGAGCCTTCGCCGATCTCGATCCATTCATTGTCGCCGCGCAGCACCGCGCCGAACCACACGCTGGCCTGGTCCAGCAGGCGCACCTTGCCGATCACGGTCGCGGTATCTGCGATGAAATAGTTGCCGTCCGCAGGAAGCTCGGGCCCCTGCCCGTCGAGTTCATAAATCGCCATGACAAAAAGGTCTCCGTTGACGGAGACCTTGGCACAGCCGCTGGCAGGGGATCAAGCGAGCAGGCTCAGACCAAAAGGCCCGCGGCGCGCAGCGTCATGATGAAGAACGTGCCGGACATCATGCTCCAGAACCCCGCGAGCACCGTCGCCATCATCACGAATTCGAAACGGCGACGCTCGATCTTTGCGCCGCGTAGGGTGTTGCGCATGATGATGAATGGTGCGGCAAAGACCAGAAACGGCACCGCCGCAAACGTCTTCGGCGCCACGCCTTCGCCAAGCAGGCCGAATCCCGCCGGCCGCGCCGCCATCGCCTGGTAGCCGCTGGCGAGCGCGCCTGCGAACGCAAAGCCGATGCAAAGGGCGAACAGGGAATTCAACGCATCGGGCGACATGACAAACTTCCCGCAACTCAACAAACCGCGCCCTGCTTTCGCAAAATTGCCCGGCCGCCGCCACAGCATCCTTAAGGAAAGGTTAACAGGTGAGCGCGGAAGCCCGGTTTACGCATGGCTGCCGTGGCCGGAAACCCTGCGAAATCATGCGGAAATCGCCGGCCTCATGGCATATTCGCCAAGTGATTCGCGTGTTCCACCATCGATCGACGCTTCGTTCATGACCCTGCTTTCGACGGCCCAGCACCTCGCCCGCGACACCCGCAGGGACCCGCGCTCGCACATGATCCTGATCATGGTTGCGGTGACCATCGCCGCGGGCGCCATTGCGCTGGTCGCCTATTTGTTGTGGCCGACCTGGGTTGCGCGTCCGGCCGGCGGTCCGGACCGGCTGCCGGTCAGCGTCGGCGCTACGCTCTTCAACGTGCCGACGTCTGCGATCCGTCGCAAGATCCAGCGCCATTCAGGTCCGCAGGAACGCGTCGACCTCGGCTTTGTTTTCCCGTCGCTTGAAGCGCCGGATGCGCCAAAGCACGTCAGCGCCGACACGATCGAGGACAAGGTACAGCCGATCGACCGAATCTTCGTCTCGATATCGGCTCACCACGATGCGCTGCTGGCGCCGGATATGCGGGTCCGCACGATCTATCCGCGTTACCTCGATCAGGCAGCGACGCCGATCAATGACGGATTGACGATGCGCGCCTTTCGCGACGGCTCGCCTTATGCCAACGAGGATCTGTTTTCCGCCGCCGCGCCCGGGTTCAACGCACGCTGCACCCGCGACGGCCTGACGCCCGGCATGTGCCTGAGCGAGCGCCGCGTCGACGGCGCCGACCTGACGTTCCGCTTTCCCCGGAGCTGGCTGTCGCAATGGCGCGACGTCGCAAATGCGATGGACCGCCTGACGGCGCAGATGCGCGGGCCAAGGGGATAGTGGACGCCTAGCATCGGATGTAGGGTGGGCAGAGCGGAGCGTGCTCACCAATCACGCAGCCATGCGATAGAAAAATGGTGGGCACGGCGCTCGCGCCTTTGCCCACCCTACGACGCTTGCGCTAGGCGCGAATGTGCAGCCTCAGCCGATGTCGGCCAGATCCTCCTCGAGGATCGCCATCTGAAACTGGAACGAGCGATCGTCGTCCTCGTCATCGACGAACAGCACGCCGACGAACTCCTCGCCGATATAGACTTCCGCGGAGTCGTCCTTTTTCGGCCGCGGCACGACACGGATCTTGGGATTGCCGAATACGCGCTTGAGATATGCGTCGAGCTTCCTGACTTCCTGAACGTCCACGGCGGTCTCCATCGGATTCACTGAATTTCCGGGAGGTTTTTAGGACGAGACGACACAGACTACCAGCCGTAAGTTCACAAATACGGCTGGGAGAAAGCGTGGAAAATCAAAGCCCGATGGCGCCGAGCATCTGATCCATCGTGCGCGACGGCTCCGCACAGCCGGCTTCGCCCACGATCTTGGCGGGAACGCCGGCCACCGTGACGTTATGCGGCACCGGCTTGACCACCACCGAACCCGCGGCAATGCGCGCGCAGTGGCCGATCTCGATATTGCCGAGAATCTTCGCGCCCGCCCCGATCAGCACGCCGCGCCTGATCTTCGGATGACGGTCTTCGTTCTCCTTGCCGGTACCGCCGAGCGTGACGCCGTGCAGAATCGAAACGTCGTCGTCGATGACAGCGGTCTCACCGCAGACGAAACCGGTCGCGTGATCTAGGAAAATACCGCGCCCGATCCTGGCGGCGGGATTGATGTCGGTCTGAAACACCGCCGACGAACGGCTCTGCAGGTAATAGGCAAAATCCTTGCGGCCCTTTTGATAGAGCCAGTACGCCAGACGATGGGTCTGCAGCGCGTGAAATCCCTTGAAGTAGAGCAAGGGATCGATGAAGCGCGAGGTTGCGGGATCGCGGTCGTAGACCGCGACCAGATCGGCGCGGAACGCGTTGCCGAGATCGGGCTCGTCGCGCAGCGCCTCGTCATAGGTCTGGCGGATCAGATCGCCCGACAGCGCCGAATGATCGAGCCGCTCAGCGAGACGATGCACCACCGAATCTTCGAGGCGGTCGTGGTGCAGCACGGTCGAATAGATGAAGGAAGCAAGCTCGGGCTCGCGGCGGACGATGTCCTCCGCCTCGCCACGGATCCGGTCCCAGATCGGATCGAGCGCGGCGAGCTTCGATGCTTGCGGATTGACCTGATGCACTGCCATGATGGCTCTCGCAAATTCGTTCGGTTGACCGATATGATAGCACGGCGGCCGGGCTTCTGTCCCGGGCGGGCCTCGGCAAAGTAAACCGCTGCCGAACGCCATTCGGGCTAGTTCAAGGTGGTCAATCAATTCCGGAAATCAAGCCGGATCATGTCCGACTATTGGTCAATTTCGGCCGGCCAGCCATTCCCGGATGCTGGGACCTGATGGGGGAAAGTCAGATCAGCACGCAGATATTGCAGGCGCGGACCGCCGCGGCTTCGCGGTCGGCCTGGATCGCGACCATCGCCATTCCATTGATGTTGCTGGCCCCCGCGCTATGGAATGGCTACCCCCTGCTCCAGTGGGATACCGGCGGCTATTTGGCCCGCTGGTATGAGGGCTATCTGGTGCCGAGCCGCTCGACGACGTTCGGGCTCTATCTTCATTTCGGCGAGGATTCGAGCTTCTGGATCAATCTCGGCATCCAGGCGCTGGCGACGCTGTGGATCCTGCAGCTCCTGCTGCGCGTGCTCGGCATGCTACAGCCGTTGCGGCTGCTCGCCATGAGCCTCGCACTGGCGTTGACCACCTCGCTGCCCTGGCTGGTCAGCACGCTCTTCACCGACATTTTTGCCGGCCTTGCCGTACTGGCGCTCTATATCTTGATCGCGCAGGACAAGCGGACCTCAATCCCGGAAAAATGCCTGTTGTTCGGCTTCACTGCCTTTGCCGCCGCATCGCATAGCGCGACGCTCGGGGTTCTGCTCGGGCTGTGCTGCGTCGGCTGGATCATGCGCCCTTTTCTGCGCGGGCGAATTTCCGTTTCCGGCTTGACGCAGGGCTGCCTCACCATCGTTGCCGGCGCCGTGCTGTTGCTGTCGACCAATTTTGCGTTGTCCGGAAAACTGGCGTGGACGCCCGGCGGTTACGGCGTCGCGTTCGGCCGGATGCTGCAGGATGGCATCGTCGCGCAATATTTGCGCGATCATTGTCAGGCGCAGCGATTCAAACTCTGCCCCTATCGCGACCAGCTTCCCGCCACCGCCGATCAGTTCCTGTGGGGCAACAGCATGTTCAACACGCTCGGCCGCTTTCAGGGCATGAGCGACGAGATGAGCCAGATCGTCCTGCATTCGCTGGCCGAATATCCGGCCTGGCAGGCCAAGGCGGCGCTGACGGGCACCGCGCAACAATTGATGCAGGTCGGCACCGGCGAAGGCGTCGGCGTCTGGCTCGGCCATACCTACGGCATCATCGAACGTTTTCTGCCTGCGCAAGTGAAGCCGATGCGCGCGGCACAACAGCAGCGCTGGCGGTTCGACTTCACCGCGATCAACGGGGTCCACATTCCCGTCGCACTGGCATCACTGCTCCTGGCCGCTGTTCTGTTCGGCCATGGCACGCTGCGCCGGCCGCTCGACGATCTCACGCTGCTCGCCGGCACGATCACATCAGCCGTGCTCGGCAATGCGTTCATCTGTGCCGTGATATCCGGCCCGCACGATCGCTATGGCGCGCGGATGGCGTGGCTGACGACCACGGTAGTGCTGATCGCGGCCGTCAGGCTCGTCACCGGCGAAGCCGCGTCGCGCGACCGTTCATTGCCGGCGCGACAGGAAGTCGGTGACGCCGGCCTTGTAGACCTTGTCCCCGACCGCGCGCATGTGGTCGCGGTTCGGAATGTCGAGCACCTCGGCGCCCGGAATGATTTCCCCGAGCGCCGCGGCTGAGCCCGCGATCTCATCCTTGGTGCCGACTGCGATCAGCACCGGTACGTCGATCGCGGCGGCCTCTTCCGCCGTCATCAGCCGCCGTGAGCCGCGCAGGCAGGCGGCCAGCGCGCGGCGGTCGGAGCGGGTCTGGTCGGCAAAGGCGCGAAAAGTCCGCCCCACCGGATCGGTGACGTCCTCAAGCGACGGCGCCTCCAGCGCCAGTGCCACGCTCTCGCCGGGCCCGCCGCCTTCGATCAGCCCGATCCCGATGCCGCCGAAAATCGCCGAGCGCAGCCGCTGTGGCTGTTCGCGCGCCAGTATCGCCGTCATCCGCGAGCCCAGCGAATAGCCCATGATATCGGCGCGCTCGATGCCGAGATGATCGAGCAGCGCGATGACATCGCCTGCCATGATCGCGATTTCATAGTCGGCGATGTCGTACAGCTTTTCCGAGTCGCCGTGGCCGCGATTGTCGAGCGCGATGACGCGGCGGCCGTCCTTTCTCAGATCGGAAACCCAGGTCGGATAGACCCAGTTCACGTTCTTGCTGGAGGCAAAGCCGTGCACCAGGACGATCGGATCGCCCTCCCCCTCATCGAGATAGGCAATTTCGACAGCGCCGTTGTGAAAGCTCGGCATCATCAGTTCCATTTTTGGGGGATCGAAAGAAGCGGGCTTGCGATGCTGCAAGTTTAGCCCTGCAGGGCAGCGCCTACCAGAGCCGGGTCCGACGGCAAGGGTGCCGCCGCTGCCTGCCTTCGTAACCGGCGCGCCTTGCTTCGACGCAGCCAGGCTTCGGTGGCCCGCTCGGTCGTCGCCTTGATCGATGACAGGAAACCAAACAACGCCAGCAGCGCACCGAAGATCCACATCGTCAGATTGAAGGCGCCGGCGGCGAGCAGTAGCGCGCCGCGGCCGAGCACCTTGAGAATCGCGCGGGTCTGGCCGCCCTTGGATTCGGCCAGCCGCGCGGCGCGGGCGACATCCTTCGGCCCTTGCGCGATGCGCAGCGTGTCGAGCGCGCCGCGCGTGCCGGCCTTCTCGCCGACGCGTCCGACGTCCTTTGCGAGCCGCACCAGCGCACCGGCCTTCTCGGCACGGAACGCCGCCTTGATCGCGCTGGCGGTCTCACCGGGCCGCAATACCGAGCCCTTTGCAACCGCCTGCTGCAACAAGGGCGCATCGACCACCTCGCGCGCGGAGCGGCCGGCCCACTGCGTCAACCCCTCGCCCAGCCGCCCGACCTTGCGGGCATCCTTGACCATCGAGAGGCCGGCGCGAACCGGACCAAAGCCGCCGACGGAAACGTAGGTCGCGGCGGTGACCGCAAGTCCCACTGTCGCAAGACCGAGCACCAGCCGATCCACCTCTTCACCGGTCGCCAGATGCTTGCCCTCGCGCACGACGTCCCTGATGTCGCCGAACACGAAGAGATCGCCGGCGACCGTGCCCGACAGGCTCGCGACGTCATCGGCATTGCCGGTTACGAGACCCGTGGCAAAGCGCTTGGCGAAATGCGATGCCGAGCCGGCATCAGTAACGGCGTCGCTGACGCGCTTCGACAATTCGTCGCTGACGGCAATGCCCTTGTCACGGGCGAGCTCGACGAAGCTGCTCGCGAGATCGGCATCGCCTTCCGCGAGCGCGGCCTCGATATGTTGGGCGACCAGTGCCTGATTGCTCCGCAGGGCGGAATTGATGTGGATATCGGACAGCACCGCGGGGTCGTCCTGCGCCGCCAGGATGGCGCCGGCCTCGCGGGCATGCGGCCACAGCGCCGCGCACACCGCCACGCTGAGTGCCACCCCTGCCAGAGCCGAACCGAGCCGCAATCGCCTCATCCAAAAAAGCCTAATGTTTTCGTCAATCTCAAGATGGTGTGCCGTTTTTAAGACACAACTGCCCCGACGAAAGAAGGGCTTTTCTCCGACGACAAGATTGTGTCGAATTTGCATGAGCAAAGTTGCGGTGGGGACCTCCAGGAATCGATCACCAACGGCTCTAGGAATCATCGGCACCCCCCACTATGGTGCGCGGCGTTTCGGGTTTGCCGCATCGCGTTGATTGCGTCCGCCTACCGTTGCTATCCAAGGTGAAACTGATGTCCGACCATGTCGTCCCGCATTTCCACAACGACGCCGGCGTCTCGGTAATCGAGATCGGCTCGCAGGAATTCATGTGCGTGGGCGCCAACCCGCCGTTCGACCATCCGCACGTGTTCCTGGACCTCGGCAACGACAACGAAATCATCTGCCCGTACTGCTCGACGCTGTACCGCTTTGCCGCCGACCTCGGCGCAGGCGAAGCCCGGCCTCCGGAATGCGTCCTGAAGGACAAGGTCGCCTGACCCTTCGGTGGCTGCCGCGCGCACCATCATCGTTGCTGGTGCCGGGATCGGGGGACTGACGGCAGCGCTTTCGCTCGCGGCGAAGGGCTTTCGCGTCATCATCCTGGAGAAAACCGAACGGCTGGAGGAAGCCGGCGCCGGTCTGCAACTTTCGCCCAATGCCAGCCGAATCCTTGTTGATCTCGGCCTGCGCGCGCGGCTCGCCCCGCGC
Source organism: Bradyrhizobium sp. CB3481 (assembly GCF_029714305.1). Classification (NCBI taxonomy): domain Bacteria; kingdom Pseudomonadati; phylum Pseudomonadota; class Alphaproteobacteria; order Hyphomicrobiales; family Nitrobacteraceae; genus Bradyrhizobium; species Bradyrhizobium sp. CB3481. The sequence goes on along the minus strand of NZ_CP121647.1, from coordinate 3,241,131 downwards.
GCCGTAACCCCCGAGGCCATCAACGTCATGAGCGCGCGGGCGGGCGGCGAGATCGTGCGCGTGCCGCTCGGCGAGGCCGCCGGCCAGCGCGCCGGTGCGCCCTATTGGGTGATGCACCGGGCCGACCTGCAGGCGGCGCTGGCCGCAGCGGTCGGCGACCATCCGGACATCGACCTGCGGCTCGGCTGCCAGTTCGAGGACGTGACCTCGCATGCCAAGGGGTTGACGGTCGTGCAGCGCCGCGGTGACACACGGCAGCAGGAGCTGGCGGCGGCACTGGTCGGCGCCGACGGCATCTGGTCAGCGGTGCGAAACCACCTGTTCCCAAACGTCCAGCCGCAATTTTCCGGCCTGATCGCCTGGCGCGGAACCCTCGATGCGACGACGCTGCCGCGCGAATATACCGCCCCGCGGGTCCAGCTCTGGATGGGCCCGGATGCGCATCTGGTCGCCTACCCGATCTCGGCGGCGCGGCAGATCAACGTGGTCGCGATCGTGCCGGGAACCTGGAACCGGCCGGGCTGGAGCGCCCCCGGCGAGGCCAACGAGCTCAAGGGTGCATTCGCCTCCCCGGGCTGGCCTGCGACGGCGCGCATGCTGCTCGGCGCCGTCGACGACTGGCGGCGGTGGGCCCTGTTCACCCTGCCCGACCTCGGCAAATGGACGGACGGCGCAGTCGCGCTGCTCGGCGACGCCGCGCATGCGATGCTGCCGTTCGCCGCCCAGGGCGCCGGCATGGCAATCGAGGACGCCGCCGTGCTTGCCAAATGCCTCAGCGAAGCCCCAGGCAGCACTGCCGCCGGCATCACGGCCGCACTGGAGCACTACGGCCGTTTGCGGCGCGGCCGCGTGCAGCGGGTGCAGCGCACGGCGTGGCAACAGGGACGCATCTACCATCTCACCGGCCCGCTGGCGCTGGCGCGTGACCTCGCCATCAAGGCGATGGGCCCTACGCGCATGCTGGCGCGACAGGATTGGATCTACAACTGGCGGGTGTGAGCGGAATTCCAGCTCCGACGGATGAGATCGGGTCCGGCCCGAGGCCCCGTTGACCGCCTAAAACAAAAAATATCGAAAACAACCCCATGCACAGTAGCCGTCAAGGGCTAATGTTGCAGGCGAAGGACCGGGCATCATCTCATCGAAGTCTAATTCGCCGCCCGCTTCGCCTTCGTACGGCCGGCCTTGCCCGACGGAGTTGCAGCGGTCGGCGGCGCCTCCGGCGCCGATTCCACGCACCTGTTCTTCTGCCAGGCTTCATCGGCCAGCTTCGACTGTCCGCGTAGCGCAATGTATTCATTGCGGTAGGCGAGCTCCGCGACCATCGGACCGGCGACGCCGGTTTCCGCCTTGGTCATCAGCCCCTGCAATTCCGCCGTACGTGCGGCAAGCTTCTTGCGCTCCGGCTCGAGCTGCTTGCAATCGTAGAGATCGTATTTGGCGGGATCGGCGAAGGCCGGGGCGATCGTGTCGCTCATCCCGGCGCAGCCGGACAGGCCAGCCCCCAGCGCAACCAGCGCCAGCGCGGCAAGGCAGCCTTTGAATGACCTGTCGTGGAGCAGCGATATCGGCATCGACCCTCGCCTAAGCGGATAGTATTGAGATTGCCTAAAACAGGGCCAAAGTGTCCGCATTGAGGCTTTGCTTTGGCAACCGCCCTCGCTTAAAGCAAAGCCTGCGCATGGCCGGAGAACATGCCGATTTTACTTCTCCAATAAAGGCGCTAAGTATCTGATCTCCTGAGTAAAGCGGACGTGGCGGAACTGGTAGACGCAAGGGACTTAAAATCCCTCGATGGCAACGTCGTGTGGGTTCGAGTCCCACCGCCCGCACCAGCCTTCGCTCGCGAAGGCTGCCGCGCCGAAAGCCCGCAGGGCGAAGGCGGACTGGTGAGGCAAGGGAGCGCCGCGCTCATCCGCGGCGAAATGGACCGCTATTCGAGGGTCACAGCGCGCATAGATGCGGCAGCCGATTCGGTGCGCCAAACCGGATGCCGCAATTCGCAGATGACGATCGGATGCGGACAGGACCAAAAGAGATGCCTCGGTGAATTTTCTCTTTTGAGACTCCCCGCCTCCTGTGTCAGGGCGTGGCGTCGAAAGGTGGCGGCTTCACGCTGGACGGCGACGGCCTTAGGTTAGCTTGGCCGAATATGTCCGCGGCGATGGCGAGCCCCAGCGGAACACCGCCGATGTTGTCGGTAGCTGCCAGCATCGATGCAGGGTCAGTGCCGGTCGTTCCATCGAAACGCCAATGGACGCCAAGGAAGACGCGGCTAAGCGCATTCTCGAAGATTGCCTCGTGCAACCCCGCATAGCTACGCATATGACGCGCGCGCACCGTATCATCCGGATCGATGCTCTTGCCATTGATCTCATCCGAAACGAACTGAAAGGTGAAGTCGTCCGTGCCGTCGGCATTGATCGTGCCCTTACCGACTGACTGGAGATAGAGGCGCGCCGCATGGAAGCCGGCCGCGCCGAACGTAGCATGACCGGAGGGATACGACGGGAACGGCGGCGTAAAGCTGCGGATGCGCTCGTCGATGACGTTGGTCTTCGGCGCACCGAGCGGTCGCCAGAACGGGTCGCAAGCCGGGTCGAACATGATCCCGCCTTTTGTGGCGCTGGGGCCCATGCTCGCATCGTACTCACGGATGCCGACGACCGGCCGCCAGAGGTCGTAGAGGTATTTGTAGAACCAGGCCAGGATGCCCGCGTCCGCCATGGCGATGTTGATGAGCAGGAACAACCGCGCATTCTGCTCGGTAGACAATCCCTTGGCCGCCGCAATCAACCTGACAATTTGATTGTACAGGCGGGGTGGCGTGCCGATCTCCTTTGCGCCGTCATAGGCCCAATACGTGCCGACCAAAGTTTCGAGCGGCGTCCGATCCACGACGGCTGACGCGGCGGCGGCGCCTTTGGTGTAAACCTGGGCCTGATGCAACGCATAGTCCGCACTGCCGATGGGCGGATAAGGGGCAAGCGGATGGAAGCTGCTGATCGCGAACGGGCGAACAAAGCCATAGCGTGGTCCGAGGAATCCCTGTCCTGGATTAAGCGGGTCGGGTCGATGCCGGCCAGGACCGGCCGAATACATGTAATCCGGGATCGCGTCGTCAGGATCGGGCTGCGCGCCGTCACCCTGGCGCAACGCAAGCACCGCCTGACCAACAGCGGCGCCAAAGCGATGGCCGGCGTCATCAGGACCCCACATCGAAGAGAAGCGTGCGTACTCGTCGTTGATGAAACCGGTAAAGCTCGGATAAAGATTGAGCAACGTAACCGATGCCGCCGCCGCCACGGCAACGGCGGCTGTAGCCGTCGTGCTGACCCCGGCAGAGAAAGCCGGACGCTGTGCGGGCGGGAGATAGGGATCGTTCTTGGCGACAGGCGTGCCCAGACCGGCTTGCGTCAGCACATAGGCATCGTGCATAGCAATGTGGACGATGGCGAGCGCCCGGGAGGATAGTGTCGGTCCGCGCTGGTTGCGGGCCGCCATGACCCCGGTGTGGTCGCGCCGATTGCATTCGAGGGAAACGGCATTCCAGTACAGGATTGGGTCGTCCATCTCGTCCTCCTACGGCGTTGTGGCGGATACTCAGAATGGTCGCACCGATCAGCGTAAACGAGTGTCGAAGCACAGCGTGTGAGCCAGATTACAAGCAATGTGAGATAGTATCGTCGCTGGCTCTGGATTGGCCCATCAGCGGTTTTCAGACCAGCACCCGGTCGAGCCCAGGCTCGCGCAGCCATCAACGGGCTGATACTGGATGATGCCGAGGTTCGAGACGGACGATTAAGAAAAATCTGGGGGACCACCTTGCCGCAAACCGGCCTGTTCGAAATGCGTCGGCTGGAGATGCTGAGCAACACCATCTTTGGCGTTGCCATGACGCTGCTCGCCTATGACCTGCCCAAGGCATCCAGCTTCAAAGAGGCGCCGGACTGGCACGACCTGATGCGCGTCTATGCGCAGCCGGTCATCGCGCTGATGATCAGCTTCATCGTCGCCGGCATGTTCTGGTTCAGCCATCATCGGCGGCTCGCGGTTGCGCCGGAGGGCGGCCGCGGCGTGGTGTTTCTTAATCTGTTTTTTCTGCTCTCGATCATCCTGCTGCCGGTGACGAACGGACTCTACGGCACCTATCGGCTCGATGGCGTGCTGGCTGTCCTCTACGGGGTTCATCTGACCACCATCGCCGCGCTGAATGCGGTGCTGTGGGTGCTTGCGCTCGGGGGTCGGAGGGATCCGCACTTGCTGACGACGGCGCTGTTTCCGGTGATCGTGTTCGTCCTGGGAACGGCTGCCGCCGTCGTCGCGCCGGAGGTTGCGCAGTACACGTGGTGCCTGGCATTCCTCGCGCCGTTCGCAGGCTGGCTCGCGGCGCGCCGCGCGAGATAAGACATGTACTCATTAAGCGGCTGGCCGACTGAAGTCTGGTCAACTCTAACAGCGGCCCCAGAGCGAACACTCTCCAAGGTCGCAGATGGGCCAATTGGGACATCCGATTGCTCATCCGACCAACTCGACGGCAATTCCTAGAGTTGGAATTTGGGCGGGCTGTCGAGACCCTCTGGCAGCGTGATCAAAATCAAGCGCTGCTCCTCTTTGGGTTGACTAGATGTGAACCGATTCCATGCATCCATCACCAACATAGAACCACCGGCCGAAATGCCGCACCTCTCTATGGCCCGTCTCGCCATCCGGTGTGGGGAAGATGCGCACATCGCAACCTCCGAATAATCGAACTCTCGAAAGAGCCGGAAGGCTTCCTTCCTCATCATTTGGGGAGCCCGGCACGCCGCAATGCTTCTTCGTATCGCGAGATGTCTTCGGCACGCCGATAAGGTCCCAGCACGCTTTTGAGGTTGGAAACCCGCAGTGTAGGATTGAGTTGGCGCAGGCGCACGATCGCCTTCTTCGCTTGACCCAGCCGTCCCGCCATCGCATTGCTCGCAGCGCCAATACGAAGTAGCGGTTGGGAGTTTGGATTGTCCTGCAACGCCATTGCCGCCCACGATGCCGCTTCATCATAACGACTCAGAAAGAAATGTGCATGCGCAGTCCCAGCTCGCATCGGTGCGATCCACGGATCAAGTGGGCTCAGGCGTATGGCACGCGTGAAGCGCTCGATCGCTAGCTCGTACTCGCCGAGCCAATTCTTCACCCAGCCACCGCAATCCCACGCCTCGGCCACATTGGAATTAAGCGCAAGCGCGCGATCGATCAAAGCGGCGCCTCGATCGAGATCGCGAACAACATATGCCAATGCCCATCCGCTATCAGCGAGCGCGATCGCATCATCCCTACCCAACTCAACCGCCCGCTGAGCGAGCCGCGATACCTCGGCAACCTTTTCCGGCGTGAGTGAAAGCCAGCCAAAGGCCTTGGCATTGGCATAGCAAAAGGCGGCACGAGCGTAGGCTGTCGCAAAATCTGGGTCGAGCTTGATCGCGCTGTAAAATAGGTGAAGTGCTTCACTGCACGCCTGCTGACTGGAATCTTGATAAGACTTAGATAAACCGCGCAAGTAGTGTTCATAGGCGTCGAGACGCTCAGTCGGCTTGCATCTGGCGCGCTCTATCTCGGCTTTTTCAACCGCCGGCGCTATTGCTCCGACAATGCTCTCCGTCACCTGGTCCTGGAGATCGAAAATGTCGCCGATCCCACCATCAAACCGGTTCGCCCAAAGATGCGCACCAGTTGCGGTGTCGACAAGCTGACCCGTGATGCGCACCCGATTTGCGGCCTTGCGAACGCTTCCTTCCAACACATAGCGCACTCCTAGCTCACGCCCGACTAGCTTCATGTCAACGGCGCGCCCCTTGTATGTGAAGCTGGAGTTGCGGGCGATGACGAACAGTGCCTTGAAATGAGATAGCGCCGTGATGATGTCCTCGACCATTCCATCGGCAAAGTAGTCCTGTTCTGGATCCCCGCTCATGTTGGTGAAAGGCAATACGGCAATCGACGGTTTGGTCGGCATCGCGAGTGCGGGGTTTGCCGATTGCGTCCGCGGTCCGACGTCCGGGGTTGCAATCCGGAAGACGCGGACCGGGCGGGCGATGTTTTTGAGCTGCCGTTCGCCTAGATCCTCGAAGCCCAGACCCAGCTTGTCGCGCACCTGATCGTGTACGACTCTGCTTACGCATATCCCATTAGCTTCGGCGAGGCCTTCGAGCCGTGCCGCAACGTTAACGCCATCGCCATAAATATCGTCGCCGTCAATGATGATGTCCCCGAGATTGATGCCGACGCGGAACTCGATGCGATGGTCCGCCGGCACGTCTGAATTACGCTGTTGCATCGCGCGCTGGACCTCGACCGCACATTGGACGGCTTCGATCACGCTCGGGAATTCGATCAGAAGGCCATCCCCAGTTGTCTTGACTATGCGGCCCTGATGCTCGGCAATGTTCGGGTCGATCAAATCTCGTCGATGCGTCTTGAGCGCCGCCAAGGTCTCGGCCTCGTCGACACCCATCAGCCGGCTGTAGCTGACAACGTCGGCGGCGATGATGGCGGCGAGCTTCCGGGTCATGCGCGCACCCGTTCCCGTTCGGGAGCTTAGGCAGCCCGTCTACCCGACGAGGTGCTGACGGTCATCCGGTCCGGGGCGCGGTTCCGGAATTCCGTTAGGGGTCAGTTGCGATGTTTCGATCGAAGGCCGATCACTTCGCTCTTCCCCGACTAGTAGACGTCCTGGCAAACCACTCGAAAATTAATCGGTAGATCACGCTACGTGTGTGAAATCGCTCACACCCATAAATTTTATCTTGGCAGCGATGAGCTGCTTCGTCTCTGTAGAGGGACCGTTAACCGGGAGCCGTGGGCAGCCGGAAAAGCCAGTCGACGTTCCATTGCAGAGGAGCGGCACGAAGCCGGCATCTCGGTCGCGCGTGGGCCAGCTTCGGAGTACTCGATTCAGCGGTTGCGATTGGCCTTTCCATCGCAAGATGGAATGGGCTCGGAATAGAAGCAGCGATGCCGGCCACAATGGGCTCGCTCATAGATGCCGCTGCAATCGTGATCATCACTGCAGATACTAAGACGACGAGCACATCGGTCATGATGCGCCTCGGAAATTGCTTCGTCATGACTTGAGCCCTCACAACCGGATTGAAGTACGTGCGCAGTTACAATCTAGTTCGTACGTAAATGGGTATGTGAACGGGTGATCACCGCGCGTGGCGGATCATCCCTCTAATAGGCTGGCAGTGCCGGATAGTGTAGCAGCGATCCAGACCTAATAAGCCAATCCGCCCGGTTTCCAGATCCGTCGAGATTGATCTTGCGTCATACCTCTATCTCTAGCGTATGCAGCGAAGGGGCACTTTCAATTGACGCGAGCATTATTCGTGCGGTGGCGGGATTTGGTTGAGAAGCTCAGAAATTGCCGTGGTTAGATCAGCAGGCGCGAACGGCTCGTTCAGAGCAAGCTGTTCGGCACGCTTCTTGAGTTTGAGTCAACGCATCGAAGTTCTGCTTCGAGTCAAAAGCGGCGGTCCGGCCGCTCATCTCGTCAGGTCCGGTTCTCCTCTGAGAGCGGCCTTTCGGCCGCTCAAAGCCAGTTCGGCTGAGGGCTACTAGCCGACATAGAACGTGCGGCCTCGCTTTCACCCTGTCGAGACTCCATCCATCGCAAAAAGAGGAAAACTACCGCGACAAGTAGTCCACATCCTAGCGTACCTTCGCCTCACTCACCGTGAGCAAACGGCTCGCCTCCTCCGCAATCGCCCGCTCCATCTTCTCCTGAAATTCCTTGCGCGGCAGTCCGGGCGCGATCGGCGGCAGGAAGGATAGCGTGATGGTCCCTGAGTGCATGAGCAGGGTCTTCTTGCCCCAGAACAGGCCCGAATTGCACGCCGCCGGCACCACGGGCACTTCGAGATTGGCGTAGAGCGCGGAGATGCCGGCGGAGTGGAATTTCACCGGCTCATCGATCGCCTGGCGCGTGCCTTGCGGAAACAGCAGCACTTTGCGTCCCTCGCCGGCCGCGCGCCTTGCTTCGTCGACCATCTGGCGCAGCGCGTGGCGGCCGGCCGAGCGATCGACCAGGATCATCGGATAGCGCGCAAGGAACCAGCCGACCAGCGGCAGCTTCCGCAACTCCTTCTTGGCGACGATGCTGGCGTCGGGAAAGATCGCGCAGAGCGCCGCCGTCTCCCACAGCGATTGATGATTGCAGGCGATGATGCAGGCGCCGTCGGGGACGTGCTCGCGCCCCTCGACGCGGTAGTCCAGCCCGATCACGTATTTCATCAGGAACATGATGCCATTGACCCATACCTGGGAAACGGCACGAACCGTTTTGCTGCTCGCGTTGAACAGCGCCATGAACGGCACCGACAGCGAAACGAGCACCGTCAGGATCACCACGGCGGCATCGAACAGTATGGACCTCAGATAATGCAAACGTTCCGTCCCTTCGGGCCTCAGGTAGCGGCCTCCAATACAGCACTTTTCCCGCCTTGCACAATTGCGGCCCCCCGCCGAAATAGGCAGGGTGATCGCATAATGGCCTTGGAGAGCGTGCGTGGGTGTTGCCGCATCGTCATGCCCGGGCTGGTCCCGGGCATCCACGTTCTTCGCGCCGCGAGAAAGATCGTGGATGGCTGGGACAAGCCCGGCCATGACGAGTTTGTGGAGACGCCCAACCCCATACAAGACCGCACATGCGATAGGCCCTCCTGAAATGGCGCCGACCATGGATCGGCCCGATTGTCCCTCCAGGATCGCCGCATGCCCGTCAGCGAGAAAATCGCCATCGCGCCGCATCTCGTCTTCGACGCCATCACCGCGGGCGCGCCCGGCGCGCCGCTGGTGCTGCTGCTGCACGGTTTTGCGGAATCGATGCATTGCTGGCGCGCCCAGGTCACGGCGCTCGGCGACATGGGCTACCGCGCCATCGCGCCCAGCCAGCGTGGCTATTCGCCGGGAGCCCGGCCCGATCCGCGCGAGTTTTCGCACTACCTGATCGACCGCCTGATGGACGACGCGATGGCGATCGCGGCGGCCTGCGGCTATGGCGAGGCGCGCTTTCACCTCGTCGGCCATGACTGGGGCGGCAGCATCGCCTGGGGCATCGCCGACCGCCATCATGCGCGGCTGGCTTCGCTCACCATTCTTTCGCGGCCGCACCCGAACGCCTTCAACCGCGCGCTGGCAAGCGACCGCGAGCAGGCGCAGCGCTCGAGGCACCACAAGGCGTTTCTGGAACCGGATGCCGCCGATATCGTGCTGGCGGACGATGCCAGATGGCTGCGCGAGCGCCTCGCCGCCAACGGCGTTCCCCATGAAGCCATTGCGCGGCACCTTGCCGTGCTCGGCAACAAGGAGGCGATGGAAGCGGCGCTCGCGTGGTATCGCGCGCGCGGGGCGATCCGCGGCCCGCTCGGCCCGATCCGCGTGCCGACGCTCTATATCTGGGGCGATGCCGACGACACCGTCGGCCGCACCGCCGCCGAAGGCACGGTCGATTTCATCGCCGCGCCCTACCGCTTCGAAGTGTTACCTGACGTCGGGCATTTTGCGGCCGATCAGGTGCCCGAGCGGGTGAACGAATTGTTGCTGGAACATATCGCGGCGCATCCGGCGTGAGGAACGCAACGCACTCGAAAATGTTGTCATGCACAAAATGGAGCATGACGAATGGCCGAAGACGCCCTGGATAAGCCCGCCGCGGACGGACGTGAACTACCCGAAGATGAGGACTTGGAGCAATCGCAAGCGCCGCGGATTCAACCGCCGTTTCTGAGCGACGGCCCGGAACTAGAGCGAGATAGTCATTGCTGACTTGCGCTTCTGAATAGCGAAACGCGACGGAGGACAAAACCTCCGTCGCGTTTGTCGTTCGACCTGAAGATGATTCTGGTTAGATCGCTTTAGCAGCCGGCCCGCCCACCTCTCCCGCTTGCGGGGAGGTCGGCGCGAAGCGCCGGGTGGGGGCTCTCTCCTCTTGGGCAGTCTCTCCGTGGAGACACCCCACCCCAGCCCTCCCCCGCAAGCGGGAGAGGGAGCGCACCTTCTCAGTGGTCGCAATCAAACCTCACATCATCAGGGTTTAGTGCTGTTACGCCCTACTCGCTCTTGTCGATGTTCCAGAACACCGGGGTCGCGGGGCCGTCGACGATGCCGGTCAGCGATTTGCGCCAGCCGCTCGGGATCGTGTACTGGCCGAGCGGGATGTAGATCACCTGTTCATAGGCACGCTTCTGGAGTTCGGCGGCAATCTTCTTCTGTTCGTCCGCGGAACCGGAACGCGCAAACTTGTCGCGCAGCTCTTCGATCTTGGCGTCTTCGGCCCAGCCGAACCAGCCGCCGTTCTTGCCACGGCCGCCGACCGAGGCGTTGGCCACGGGATTGGAGACGTCGGCCGCAACCCAGTTGGTGAAGAACATGTTCCAGCCGCCTTCCTTCGGCGGCTTCTGGCTGGCGCGGCGGGTGACCACGGTCTGCCAGTCGGTGGCCTGCAGATCCACCTTGAAGCCGGCTTCGCGAAGCAACTGCGCCGCGACGATCGGCTGCGCCTTCAGCGTCACGACGTCGCCGGGCGCCATGATGACAACAGGCGTGCCGTCATAGCCGGACTCGGCGAGCAGCTTCTTCGCCTCCGCCATGGCGTTGCCCTTGACCAAGGTCTCGCCACCGACATCGGTCTCCAGCGGCGTCCCACAGACGAAGATCGCACCGCAGGTCTTTTGATACTTCTCATTGCCGACCAGCGCATCGAGCACATCTTTCTGCTTCATGGCCAGGAAGGCAGCGCGTCGAACCTTCACGTTGTCGAAAGGCGGATAAAGGAAGTTCATCCGGCCCAGGGTCTGGAAGCCGAACTTATTCAGGACGTCGATCTTGATGTCCTGGTTCGCCTCGAGCACCGGCAAGAGATCGAACGGCAAATTCTCCATGAAGTCGATGTCGCCCGATTGCAGCGCGTTAACCGCGGTCTGCGCATCCGGCATCGTGATCCATTCGACACGATCGACCTTCACCACCTTGCCGCCCGCGGTCCAGCTCGGCGGCTCCTTACGCGGCACATAATCGGCGAACTTTTCATAGACGGCTTTGACGCCAGGCTGGAATTCCGCCTGAACGAATTTGAACGGACCGGAGCCGATCTGCTCCTTGATCTGCTGGCCGGCCGGCGTCTCCGCGAGCCGCTTCGGCATCATGAACGGCGTGTAGGACGACGGCTTGCCGATGGACTCCAGCACCAGGCCATAGGGCTCCTTCAGCTTGAGCGTAAACGTCTTGGCGTCGACGACGTCGAGGCTGGCGGTGAAGTCCATCAGCTTCTGGCCCATCGCGTCGTTGCGGCCCCAGCGCTTCAGCGAAGCGACGCAATCCTCTGCCGTCACCGGCGCGCCGTCATGCCACTTCAGGCCATCGCGCAAGGTGAAGGTGTAGGTCAGCTTGTCGTCTGAGACTTTCCAGTCCGCCATCTGCGGCTGGATCTTGAAACTGGAATCGGTCGCCAGCAGCGTGTCGTAGACCATGTAGCCATGGTCGCGCGTGATGTAGGCGGTGGTGAAGCCGGGATCGATGACGCGCAGGTCGGAGTGCATCACGGCGGTGACGGTCTTCTTGCCGGCCGCCACGGCTTCCGACATCGCGCCCAGCGATGTCAGCGCCACCGACAACGCGAGCGCAGACAGTGCCGATGCTATCGTGGGACGTTTCCGGCGCATGATGGGGAACATTCGATCTCTCCTGACGTGAAACTGGTCAAAGTCCGCTGATTCATTATGCATGCGGTTCGTTATTTGGGCGAACTAACACGCTGTAAATCCTGACTATTTGAGACTTGCACCAAGCACGCGGCGCGTCAATCGGCTTAATCGCGTGGCCGTTGCCCAATGCGGTGCACCCATGCGCTCATCTTTCACTTTACAAATGCGCCCGAGATCATTCTCGTAAGCCGCCCGCGGGCGACGCCGGTCGTTCGCTAACCAACATAAGAAAACTGAGAGAAGTCCATGAACCCAGCCAATCTTCCCTTTGATTCCGAAGCCATGTTGCAGGGATTGCGGAGCTGGGTGGAATGCGAAAGCCCGACCTGGGACAAGAGCGCCGTCGAGCGCATGCTCGACCTCGCCGCCCGCGACATGGCGATCATGGGTGCGACCATCGAGCGCATCGCCGGCCGCCAGGGTTTTGCCGGCTGCGTCCGCGCCCGCTTCCCTCACCCAAGGCAAGGCGAGCCCGGCATCCTGATCGCCGGGCACATGGATACCGTCCATCCCGTCGGCACCATCGAGAAGCTGCAATGGCGGCGCGAGGGCAACAAATGCTTCGGCCCCGGCATCTTCGACATGAAGGGCGGCAACTACCTGTCGCTGGAGGCGATCCGGCAACTGGCGCGCGCCGCCTTCACCACGCCGCTGCCGATCACCGTGCTGTTCACGCCGGACGAGGAAGTCGGCACGCCCTCGACCCGCGATATCATCGAGGCGGAAGCGGCACGCAACAAATATGTGCTGGTGCCGGAGCCTGGACGGCCCAACAACGGCGTCGTCACCGGGCGCTACGCGATTGCGCGCTTCAATCTGGAAGCGGTCGGCAAGCCGAGCCATGCCGGCGCGACGCTCTCCTCGGGGCGCTCCGCGATCCGCGAATTCGCACGCCAGATTATAGCGATCGACGGCATGACGACCGAAGATTGCACATTCTCGGTCGGCATCGTGCACGGCGGCCAATGGGTCAATTGCGTCGCCACCACCTGCACCGGCGAGGCGCTGAGCATGGCCAAGCGCCAGCAAGATCTCGACCGCGGCGTCGAGCGCATGCTGGCGCTCTCAGGCACCAGCAACGACGTGACCTTCACGGTAACGCGCGGCGTGACCCGCCCGGTGTGGGAACCCGATGCCGGCACCATGGCTTTATACGAAAAGGCACGCGGCATTGCCGCGCAGCTTGGCCTTGAACTGCCCCATGGCAGCGCCGGCGGCGGGTCCGACGGCAATTTCACCGGCGCGATGGGCATCCCAACGCTCGACGGGCTCGGGGTCCGCGGCGCCGACGCCCATACGCTGAATGAGCATATCGAGGTCGACAGCCTCGCCGAGCGCGGCCGCCTGATGGCGGGGCTGTTGGCGACGCTGGAGTGATGGCGAAGCCGTCATTCCGGGGCGATGCGCAGCATCGAACCCGGAATCTCGAGATTCCGGGTCTGGTCCTTCGGACCATCCCGGAATGACAGCGAGAATGACGCACGCACTCTCGATCACTCACAGGCACTCGCCTAGCTGCACCGCAAAAAACGCAGGCGCGATGGCACGGGACTTGCTGAACTGCTACGCTGGCGGCGTGGACATCACGTTCAGCACCGGCGCTGCCCAATTCACCCACAACTGACGGATCAAGATGCTCGGATATCTGCTTCGCCGCATTCTCGCCGCCATTCCCGTGATGGGCGTGGTCGCGCTGTTTGTATTTCTTCTGCTGCGGTTGACGCCCGGCGATCCCGCCGCGATCCTGGCCGGGGACAATGCGACGCCCGAACAGCTCGAGCGCATTCGCACCACGCTCGGCCTCAATGAACCGCTCTACACCCAGTTCTTCACCTGGATCGGCCGGCTGTTGCAGGGCGACCTCGGCACGTCGCTGATTTCGAACGTGCCCGTGCTGAAATTGATCGGCACGCGCATCGAGCCGTCGATCTCGATTGCGCTTTCCACCATCGTATTAGCCATCCTGGTCGCCGTGCCGCTCGGCGTGATCGCGGCCTGGAAGCACGGTACCTGGATCGACCGCTTCGTGATGGGCCTGTCGGTGGTCGGCTTCTCCGTGCCGGTATTCGTGATCGGCTACATGCTGATCCAGATTTTTGCGATCGAGCTGCGCTGGGTGCCGGTGCAGGGTTTCCGTAGCATCACCGCGGGCTTCGGCCCGTTCTTCGAGCGCATCATCCTGCCGACCTGCACGCTCTCCTTTATCTATGTCGCACTGATCGCGCGCATGACGCGAGCGGCGATGCTGGACGTGCTTGGCGAGGATTACGTCCGCACCGCGCGCGCCAAGGGCATCAGCGAGACCGGCGTCCTGCTGCGTCACGCGCTGCGCAACGCCGCCGTGCCCGTCATCACCGTGATCGGCACCGGCTTTGCGCTTCTGATTTCCGGCGTGGTCGTCACCGAGAGCGTGTTCAACCTGCCGGGCATCGGCCGCCTCACCGTCGATGCGGTGCTGGCGCGCGATTATCCGGTCATCCAGGCGATGATCCTGCTGACGTCGCTGATCTACGTCACCGTCAATCTCCTGATCGACGTCGCCTACACCCTGCTTGATCCCAGAATTCGTTATTGAGGCTCGCACCTGATGGCGATCGATACCCTTCCCGAACCGTCAATCCCGGTCACCACGCCGTTCCGGCCGAAACTGGGATTTCTCACGGCAACGCCGATCATCGCAGGCGCGACCATCTGCCTTGGGCTTGTTATCGCGATGGCGATCGCAGCGCCCCTGCTCGCGCCGCACGATCCGCAATTACTGGCGCCGGCGCAGCGGCTGAAACCGTCGAGCGCGCAATTCCTGCTCGGCACCGATGCGTTTGGCCGCGACTTGCTGTCACGCATCATCTATGGCGGCCGCATCTCGCTCCTGATCGGCCTTGGCGCAGCGATCTTCTCGATCGGCATCGGCCTCGTGATCGGCCTCGTCTCCGGTTTCTTCAAATGGGTCGACGCCGTGATGATGCGGGTGATGGACGGCCTGATGGCGATCCCCTCCATCCTGCTCGCGATCGCCGTGGTGTCGCTGTCCGGGGCCAGCCTGATGACGGTGATGGTGGCGATCACCATTCCCGAAATTCCGCGCGTCGCGCGGCTGGTGCGCTCCGTCGTGCTCTCCGCCCGCGAAGAGCCCTATGTGGAGGCTGCGATCTCGGTCGGCAGCAGCCTGCCCAAGATCATGTGGCGGCATCTGATGCCGAACACGGTGGCGCCGCTGATCGTGCAAGGCACGTACGTCGCCGCGTCAGCCATTCTCACCGAGGCGATCCTGTCCTTCCTCGGCGCCGGCATCTCTCCGGAAACGCCGACCTGGGGCAACATCATGGCCGAGGGCCGTGCCTACTTCCAGGTCAAGCCGTCGCTGATCTTCTGGCCGGGCTTGCTGCTGTCGATCGCGATCCTCAGCGTCAATCTGATCGGCGACGCCGCCCGCGATGCGCTCGATCCGCGCATGAAGCAGCGGGAGGCTGGGAAATGACGGCTTCGATGCAATCGAAACCGTCATCCCGGGGCGCGAAGCGAACTACGGTGCGCAATTGCGCACCTGAGGATCTCGAGATTCCGGGTCTGGTGCTGGCGCACCATCCCGGAATGACGACCCGAAACATCGTCGCTCCGCTCCCTTCATACATGGCGCTAAGAAACACGAAATGACCGACACCGTTCTCGACATCGACAATCTCGTCGTCAGCCTCGGCAAGAAACCCGGCGGCCCGCGCATCATCGACGGCGTCTCCCTGCAGGTGCGCGCGGGCGAGACGCTGTGCGTGGTCGGCGAAAGCGGCTCCGGCAAATCCGTGACCTCGCTGACCGTGATGGGGCTCCTGCAAAAGGGCGCGCTGACCCCGGCCGGCGGCAACGTCAAGCTAGTCGGCGAGGAGCTGCTGACCGCCTCCGACCGCCGCTTGCGCGAACTGCGCGCCACGCGGATGGCGATGATCTTTCAGGAGCCGATGACGGCGCTCAACCCGGTCGTGCCGGTCGGCCGCCAGATCGACGAGGTGTTGCGCGTCCATACCAATCTCGACGCGCGGGCGCGGCGCCAGAAGATTCTGGCGATGATGGAGCATGTCCGGCTGCCCGACGTGGAGCGCATCTTCGCCTCCTACCCGCACCGGCTGTCCGGCGGCCAGCGCCAGCGCATCATGATCGCGATGGCGCTGGTGTTAGAGCCGAAACTCCTGATCGCCGACGAGCCGACCACCGCGCTCGACGTCACTACGCAGAAGCAGATCCTCACTTTGATCCGCGACCTGCAGCGCGACCACGGCACCGCCGTGCTGTTCATCACCCACGACATGGGCGTGGTGGCCGAAATCGCCGACCGCGTCGCTGTCATGCGCTACGGCCGGCTGGTCGAGACCGGCACGCTCGATACCATCCTGCGCACGCCGACGATGGAATATACCCGCAACCTGCTCTCGGCGGTGCCGAGCCTGGTGCCGCGCCCGCCGCGGGCGGAAACCAACGAACCCGTGGTGCTGGAAGCCAATGAGCTCGGTAAGGTCTATCGCGAGCGTTCCTTCCTCGGAAAGCCGCGCGAAGTCGCCGCCGCCAAGGACGTCACGCTAACGCTGCGCAAGGGCCGCACGCTCGGCATCGTCGGCGAGAGCGGCTCGGGCAAGTCGACGGTGGCGCGCTGCATCGTCCGCCTGATCGATCCGACGTCCGGCGGCGTGCGGCTTGCCGGCCGCGAAATTTCCGACCTGTCGCGGCGTTTGTTGCAGCCGCACCGCAAGAAGATCCAGATCATCTTCCAGGACCCTTATCGCTCGCTCAATCCGCGCGTCACCGTCGGCGAGACCATCGCCGAAGGCCCGATCAATTACGGCATGCCGCGCGCGGAGGCCTTGGCGAAGGCGCGCGAACTGCTCGAGCTGGTCGATCTGCCGGCCGATGCGGTCTCGCGCTATCCGCACCAGTTCTCCGGCGGCCAACGCCAGCGCATCGCGATTGCCCGCGCGCTCGCGCTCGATCCCGATGTTCTCGTCGCGGACGAGGCGGTGTCGGCGCTCGACGTCTCCGTGCAGGCGCAGGTGCTCGAACTGCTCGACGAAATCCAACAGCGGCTGGGTATTGCACTTCTGTTCATCACCCATGACCTGCGTGTCGCCGCGCAGATCTGCGACGACGTCGCCGTGATGCAGCATGGCCGGATCGTGGAACAGGGACCGGCCGCAGAGGTGCTGACACACCCGCAACAGGCCTATACCAAGGCGCTGCTGGATGCCGCGCCGGGACGCGGCTGGGATTTTGCGAATTTCCGGCCGGTTGAGGTGGCGGCGGAGTGACGCCAAGGCTCTCTCCCCGTCATTGCGAGCGAAGCGAAGCAATCCATGCCTCCGCTTGTGGAGCTATGGATTGCTTCGTCGCTACGCTCCTCGCAATGACGGGGTTAATTGCGGTGCAAGACAATTACTAACGCCCACGCGGCATGCAAAACGGAATTGCTTCAATCCTTGCACTTGCCACGATGTCCCGCTTAACGTCCCCCAACCAAGAACCGGCTGAGAAAAAATGACCCGCATCGCCGTCGGCGGCTTTCTGCATGAGACCAATACTTTCGCGCCGACCAAGGCGACTTATCAGGACTTTGTTCATGGCGGCGGCTGGCCGGCGATGGCGCACGGTGCTGGCGTGCTCAAGGTCATGCGCAAGATCAACGTTGGCCTCGCCGGCTTCGTCGAGTCGGCCGAAGCCAATGGCTGGGAGCTGGTCCCGACCGTCTCGGCGGCGGCGAGCCCCTGCGCGCATGTCACCCGGGATGCGTTCGAGCGCATCATGAAGGAGATGACCAGCGGCATCGCCAATGCCGGACCGATCGATGCCGTCTATCTCGATCTGCACGGCGCGATGGTGACCGAACATTACGACGACGGCGAAGGCGAAATCCTCGCCCGTGTGCGCAAGGTGATCGGCCCGGACTTACCGCTGGTCGCAAGCCTCGACCTCCACGCCAACGTCTCGCCGGAGATGATCGCGCATGCTGACGCGCTGATCGCCTACCGCACCTATCCCCATGTCGACATGGCCGACACTGGCCGCGCCTGCGCAAGGCACCTCGCGCTGCTGCTGAAGTCGAAGATGCGTTTGGCAAAAGCGTTCCGACAATTGCCGTTCCTGATCCCGATCTCCTGGCAATGCACCAACGACCAGCCGACCAAGGGCATCTATGAAAAGCTCGCCGCGCTCGAAAACGATGACGTGCCGACGCTGTCGTTTGCGCCGGGCTTTCCGGCCGCGGACTTTGCTCATTGCGGGCCGAGCGTGTTCGCCTATGGCAAGACCCAGGCCGACGCGGATGCCGCTGCCGACAAGATCGCGGCCCTTGTCGAGAGCCACGAGGACGATTTCGACGGCCGCATCTATTCGCCCGATGACGGCGTGCGCCTTGCGATGGAGTTGGCGAAAACCGCGAAGAAGCCGATCATCATCGCCGACACCCAGGACAATCCCGGCGCAGGCGGCGATTCCGACACCACGGGCATGCTGCGCGCGCTGGTGCGCAACAAGGCCTCCGGCGCCGCGCTAGGGGTGATCTATGATCCGACCTCGGCGAAATCAGCGCATGCCGCCGGCGTCGGCGCCACGGTGACGCTGTCGCTTGGCGGCAAATCCGGCATTCCGGGCGATGCGCCCTACCACGAAACCTTCGTCGTCGAAAAATTATCCGATGGTCAGTTCGTGGCGCCCGGTCCCTATTACGGCGGCCGCGATATGGACATGGGGCCGTCGGCCTGCCTGCGCATTGGCGATATCAGGGTTGTGGTCGGCTCCTACAAGGCGCAGCTTGCGGACCAAGCGATGTACCGCTATGTCGGCATCGAGCCGACCGAGCAGAAAATCCTTGTCAACAAGAGCTCGGTGCACTTCCGCGCCGATTTCGAGCCAATCGCCGAAACGCTGTTGATCTGCGCCGCACCCGGCGCGATGCCGGCCGACACGGCGACGCTGCCCTGGACGCGGCTGCGTCCGGGCATCCGGATCAAGCCGAACGGCCCCGCCTTCACGCCATCCGCCCTATCAACTTCACCATCGTCAGTCACGGGATAACAGACATATGCCCACCATCGAACGCATCGACGGCTACGCCGAGGAACTCACCGCCATCAGGCGCGATCTGCATGCCCATCCCGAGATCGGCTTCGAGGAAGTGCGCACCTCCGGCATCGTTGCCGAGAAGCTGAAGGGCTGGGGCATCGAGGTGCATCGCGGCCTCGGCGGCACCGGCGTGATCGGCGTGCTCAAGGGCAAGGGCAGCGGCACCAAGCGCATCGGCCTGCGCGCCGACATGGACGCGCTGCCGATGGAGGAGAACACCAACCTGAAATGGCGCTCGACCATTCCCGGCCGCTTCCACGGCTGCGGCCATGACGGCCACACCACCATGTTGCTCGGCACCGCGCGCTATCTGGCCGAGACCAAAAATTTCGACGGCACCGTGCATTTCATCTTCCAGCCGGCCGAGGAAGGCCTTGGCGGCGCCCGCGCCATGATCAAGGACGGCCTGTTCCAGAAATTCCCGTGCGACGAGGTCTATGGCCTGCACAACGCCCCCGACCTCAACCATGGCGAGATCGCGATCCTGCCGGGCCCGGCGATGGCCGGAGCCGACTTCTTCGATATCACCATCAACGGCTATGGCGCGCATGGCGCGATGCCGGAGCGCTCCAAGGACGGGGTGGTGATCGCGACCACGCTGGCGCAGGCGCTGCAGACCATCGTCAGCCGCAACGTCGATCCGTTGAAGGCGGCGGTGCTCTCGATCACCCAGATTCACGCAGGCTCGGCCTATAACGTCATCCCCGGCGATGCGAAACTGTGCGGCACGGTGCGCGCGTTCGACGATGGCGTGCGCGCGCTGATCCGCGAACGCATGCGGGCGATCAGCGCCGGCATCGCCGCGACCTTCGACTGCGAAATATCCGTCGACATCCGCGATGGCTTCAGCGTGCTCGTTAACGAGGAAGAACAGTCCAGGGTGGTCGAGGAAGCCGCGAAGACGATCGTCGATCCGGCCAACGTGTTCACGCGGGCGACGCCGAAGATGGGCAGCGAGGATTTCGCCGACATGATGCAGGTGGTGCCCGGCGCCTATTTCTGGATCGGTCATGACGGCTCGGTGCCGGTGCATAATCCCGGCTATGTGCTCGACGACAAGATCCTGCCGATCGGCGCCAGCGTGTTCGCCCGCATCATCGAAACCCGTCTCCCGGTAGGTTCGCATGCATAACCCAGCCGCCGAAGAAGAGATCACCTCGCTGCATGACCTGTCCGCGACCGACCTGATCGCGGGTTATCGCGCCAAGCAGTTCTCGCCCTCGGAAGTGCTGGAGGAAATCATCGCGCATGTCGCGGCGTGGGAGCCGCACATCAAGGCGCTGTATCTGTACGATCCCGACGGCGCGCGCGCCGCCGCAAAGGCTTCGACCGACCGCTGGCAGCTTGGCGAACCCGCCGGCTCGCTCGACGGCGTGCCTGTCACGATCAAGGACAACATCGCCACCAAGGGCCAGCCGATTCCGCTCGGCGCCGCCAGCGTCAGGCTGGTCCCAGCCGAGAAGGATGCGCCGCCCGCCGCGCGCCTACGCGAATCCGGCGCGATCATCTTCGCCAAAACGACGATGCCGGATTACGGCATGCTGTCGTCGGGCCTTTCCAGTTTCCATCCCCTCACCCGCAATCCCTGGGATCTCAGCAAGAACCCCGGCGGCTCTTCCGCAGGCGCGGGCGCCGCGGCCGCCGCCGGTTACGGGCCGCTGCATCTCGGCACCGACATCGGCGGCTCAGTGCGGCTCCCGGCTTCGTGGTGCGGCCTCGTCGCGCTAAAGCCGAGCCTCGGCCGCATTCCGATCGATCCGCCCTATGTCGGCCGCGTCGCGGGGCCGATGACGCGCACCGTTGACGACGCAGCACTGATGATGTGCGTGCTGGCGAAACCGGACCGCCGCGACGGCATGAGTCTGCCGGCCGACACCATCAACTGGAAGGCGCACGACAAGTCGCCGCGCAAGCTGCGTATCGGCCTGATGCTCGACGCCGGCACCGGCCAGGCGCTCGAGAGCGAAGTGCGCAGCGTTGCCGTCAAGGCGGCCAAGGCGTTCGAATCTGCCGGTGCCGTGGTGACGGAAGTCGACGGCATCCTGACCCGCGAGATGCTCGACGGGCTCGACAATTTCTGGCGCGCCCGGATGTGGGACGATCTGTCAAAGCTCACGCTCGAGGAACGCAACAAGGCGCTGCCCTATATCCACAAATGGGCGGAAGCCGGCGCAAAACTTTCCGGCGTGGACGTCATCAGGGGTTTCAACGCGACGATGGCGATCCGCGCTGCCGCGGCAAAACTGTTCTGCGAATTCGACTACGTGATTTCGCCGGTATCGCCGGTGGTGAACTTCCCCGCCGAGTTCGCTTCCCCGATCAACGATCCCGACAGGCCGTTCGAGCACATCTGCTATACCGTGCCGTGGAATATGTCGGAGAACCCCGCCATCTCGATCAATGGCGGGTACGACAAGAACGGTTTCCCGATCGGCGTGCAGATCATCGGCCGCCGCTTCGACGATCTCGGCGTGCTCGGCATGGCCAAGGCGTTCGAAGGCCTCCGCGGCCCGCAGCGCCCGTGGCCGACGCCGCCGAAGATGTAAGTCTGATCTCGCCGTCATGGCCGGTCTTGTCCCGGCCATCCACGTCTTTACGGTGTCCGATGAATAGAAAGACGTGGATGCCCGGGGACATCTTGCGCAAAGACGCGCTTTGCGCTTTAGCCCGGGGCATGACGATGCATCAAGCAGCAGCGCAAGAAAATATAAACGAAGGAAACACCCATGGCGTATGAGACCATCAAGTACGAGGTCGACGATCAGATCCTCACGATCACGCTGAACCGGCCCGACAAGCTCAACGCCTTCAACGCCGCCATGCAGCAGGAGCTGATCGACGCCTTCGATGCCGCCGACAAGGACGACAATGTCCGCGCCATCATCGTCACAGGTGCAGGCCGCGGCTTCTGCGCCGGCGCTGATCTCTCTTCCGGCGCCAATACGTTCGACCGCGACGCGCGGCGCGGGCCGGTCAAGCGGCTCGCCAGCGGTGCGGTGGATTACAGCGATCCGCAGGTGCGCGATGGCGGCGGCCAGGTGACGCTGCGGATCTTCAAGTGCCTGAAGCCTGTGATCGCGGCGGTGAACGGCCCTGCCGTCGGCATCGGCGTCACCATGCAGCTCGCGATGGATATCCGCATCGCCTCCGAAGCGGCGCGCTTCGGCTTCGTGTTCTCCCAGCGCGGCATCGTGCCGGAGGCCGCCTCGAGCTGGTTCCTGCCGCGCATCGTCGGCATCTCGCAGGCGCTGGAATGGTGCTACTCGGGCCGTGTCTTCCCGGCGCAGGAAGCGCTCGCCGGCCGCCTCGTCAGCAAGGTGGTGCCGCCGGATGAGCTGTTGGCGACCGCTCGCGCCCTCGCCAAGGAATTCGCCGCCAAGACCGCGCCGGTTTCGGTGGCGTTGATCCGGCAGATGATGTGGCGCATGCTCGGCGCCGACGATCCGATGGAAGCCCACAAGATCGACAGCCGCGGCATCTACGCCCGCGGCCGCTCGGATGACGTCAAGGAAGGCGTGGTCTCGTTCCTGGAAAAGCGCCCGGCGCAGTTCAAGAACAAGGTGTCGAGCGACATGCCGGATTATTTCCCGTGGTGGCACGAGCGGGAGTACAAGTGACTGCGAAGCAGTCATCCCGGGATGGTGCGTCAGCGCCAGACCCGGGATCTCGAGATTCCGGGTTCGATGCTCCGCATCGCCCCGGAATGACCGAGTGTATTCACGGCGTCGTCCTGCTGCACGGCATCAGCAGAACGGCACGATCGTTTCGGAAAATGCAGGCGGCGCTGGAAGCCGCCGGCTTCGCTACTCACAATCTGGACTATGCCAGCCGCCGCAAGGCGCTTGAAGGGCTGGCGGAGGACATCCATCCCTCCATTCAACGGTTTGCCGATCGGGTCGACGGCTCCGTCCATTTCGTCTGCCATTCCATGGGCGGCTTGCTCGCGCGCGTGTATATCGCGAGGCATCGGCCTGAAGCTTTGGGCCGCGTCGTCATGCTTGGCACGCCGAACAGCGGCAGCGAGATCGCCGATCGCCTCGGGCATCTCAGGCTCTACCGCGCCTTTTTCGGACCGGCGGGACAGCAGCTCGGCACGCTGCGAGATGATGCAATCAATGCGCTGTTTCCGCCGGTCGATTATCCCGTCGGCATCATCGCCGGAAACCGCTCGATCTATCCAATCGCGTCACGGTTTCTGCCAAAGCCGCATGACGGACGGGTGTCGATTGCCAACACCAAACTTGAAGGAATGGCGGATCACATCGTGATCCCCTCCTCACATCCTTGGCTGGTGCGAAATAGCACCGCGATCGCACAGACGATTGCGTTCTTGCAGGATGAGAAATTTACCTCTCCCGTCATCACCCGCGAATGCGGGTGATCCAGTATTCCAGAGGCGCTGGTGCTTAAATCGATCGGCCGCGGCGTACTGGATGCCCCGCATGCGCGGAGCATGACAGTCATCGTAGGGTGGGCAGAGGAGCGCAAGCGACGTGCCCACCTCTTTTGCGGCGACAACGGGCACGCTTCGCTTTGCCCACGATGTCAGCGCTGTCGTCCCGGCCAAGCGAGCAACGCGAGCGCGAGCCGGGACCCATACCCACCGGCTTTAGTTTTGCGACGGACGTCCGCCAGTTTGCCTTCTCGGTAGATCACGCGGTATGGGTCCCCGCCTTCGCGGGGACGACGGAGAGAGTCACCCCATCACCAGCGCCACCCGACCGATCGCCTTGCGCTCGATCAACAGCCGCATCGCCTGGGCGTAGTCTTCCAGCGGCAGGCGGTGCGAGACGTTGGGGCGGATCTTTCCGGCTTCCGCCCATTCCGTCAGCGCCTTGATCCTGACCTCGCCGAGCGCGGGGTTTCGCCGCACCGCCTCGCCGGCGCGGACGCCGAGCACGCTCGCGCCCTTGATCATCAACAGATTCGTCTTCGCAAGGCCGATGCCGCCGGTGAAGCCGATGATCAGAAGCCGCGCGCCCCAGTTGATGCAGCGCATCGAGTTTTCGAATACTTCGCCACCGACCGGATCGAACACGACGTCGACGCCTCGCCCATCTGTGATGCGCTTGACGGCATCGCGGAATGGCTCACGATCGTAGCGGACGAGATGGTCGGCGCCCCTCGCTTTGGCAATCGCCAGCTTCTCGTCGCTTGAGGCCGTGGCGATGACGGTCGCCCCCAGCATCTTGCCGATCTCGACGGCGGCGAGCCCGACGCCGCCGCCGGCGCCATGCACCAGCAGCACCTCGCCGGCCCGCAGCTGCCCGCGGTCGATCAGCGCATGATACGCC
Organism: Bradyrhizobium sp. CB3481; assembly: GCF_029714305.1. NCBI lineage: Bacteria > Pseudomonadati > Pseudomonadota > Alphaproteobacteria > Hyphomicrobiales > Nitrobacteraceae > Bradyrhizobium > Bradyrhizobium sp. CB3481. Next base: position 3,216,998 of record NZ_CP121647.1, on the reverse strand, counting down.
GTGCCGTGGCCGGCCAGGAATGTCGCGCCCTCGGCATAGTCGAAGGTCGAGGGCAGTTTGGTGAGCTGCGAGGGCGTGGCGACGGCCTCGTCGCAATAGGCGCCGTGCCGCATCCTGACGATCACGCGGTCGCCCACGGCGACACCTTCCGCCGCGTGGACCTCGACAATATCACCCGCGGCCTCCATGCCCGGGGTGAACGGCAGCGGCGGCTTGAGCTGATATTCGCCCGCCACCATCAGCACGTCGGGGAAATTCAGCCCGGCGGCCCGAATGGCGACGCGCACCTGCCCGGGCGCCAGCGGCGCGGGTGCAAATGTTTCCAGGCGCAGATTCTCGGGCGGCCCGAGCTCGCGGCAGACGACGGCGCGCGGCATCAGGCGGCCTGCACCTTCAGCCGCTCGAGCGCCTCGCGGATCAAGGGCATGCGGTCATTGCCGAAATACATGTCGGTCTTGCCGACGAAGATGGTCGGCGACCCGAATCCGCCGCGCGCCATCACCTCATCGGTATTAGCCTTGAGCTGATCCTTGATCGCCTGCTGGCCGATACCCTCGAAAAACTTCACATGGTCGATGCCGACCTTCTTGCAGATCTCCGTCAACACGGAGTCCTGCGAGATGTCCTTGTCGTCGCCCCAATAAGTCTCGAACACCGCGCGCGCGAACGGCACCATGTCCTTGTTGCCGAGCCAGATGCAGCCGCGCATCGCCTTGACGCTGTTCACCGGAAACACCGTCGGCGGCATCTTGATCGTGAGCCCAGCGGAACGCGCCCAGTCGGCGAGGTCCTTCTTCATGTAGCGCGCCTTGAGCGGCACCGGCGTCTCTCGCGCGGCGTAGACGCTGGGGTTCACTGTGTTGAAGATGCCGCCAACCAGGATCGGCCGCCAGTTGATCTCGACGCCGAGCTCTTTTGCGAGCGGCTGGATGTTGTGGAAGGCGAGATAGGTCCAGGGACTGGAACAGTCGAAGAAGAATTCGAGCATGGGTGTTTTCCTTTTGTTGTTGACCCTCGTCCTGAGGAGCCGCGCAGCGGCGTCTCGAAGGATGCAGGCCCGTCTGTGGCCTCATGGTTCGAGACGCGCGTTCTGCGCTCCTCACCATGAGGGGATAGAGTGTCACTTCCTCTCCGCCAGCTCCTTCGCTCGCGCCCCAAACATATTCCGCCGCGCTTCCTCGTCGAACGGCTCCTTGACGAACTTGCCAATTGCCAGCCCCGCCTGCATCTGCGGCCGGGCGCGGACCTCGGCGTACCAGCGCTTGACGTTCGGGTAATCGTCGAGCGTAAAGCCCTGCGCCTTGTGGGTCATGGTCCATGGGAAGCAGGCGATGTCGGCGATCGAGTAATCGCCGGCGACATAGGCGCCGGTCTTGCCGAGCTGGCGGTCGAGCACGCCGTAGAGCCGTGCCGCCTCATCGCGGTAGCGCTCGATCGCATAGGGGATCTTTTCCGCCGCATAGAGCGCAAAATGGCCGTGCTGGCCGAGCATGGGCCCCAGCCCACTCATCTGCCACATCAGCCATTCCATGACGCGGGACCGCGCCCGCGTTTCCGTCGGCAGGAAGCGCCCGGTCTTGTCGGCGAGATAGATCAGGATCGCCCCGGTCTCGAATATGGAGATCGGCTCACCGCCGTCGGCGGGCTCGCGGTCCACGATGGCCGGAATCCGGTTATTCGGGCTGATCGCCAAAAATTCCGGCCTGAACTGCTCGCCGGCGCGGATGTTGACCGGAATGACCCGATAGGGAAGCCCAAGTTCCTCCAGCATGATCGCGATCTTCCAGCCATTCGGCGTCGGCGCGTAATGCAGGTCGATCATGGCTCCCCTAGCTGCCGGTCACGGAGAATATTCCCCAGGGCGGCGACTTTTGTTGTTCTGTACCTCGATCCTAAGACATGGCAGACAGGCGCTCAATCAGAACTGAACGGGAGGCTCCCATGCTGTTTCCAACCACGATCGCAGGCTCGCTGCCGAAGCCGGAATGGCTGGCCGAGCCCAACATGCTGTGGGCGCCCTGGAAATCGAAGGGCGACGAATTGGCCCGCGCCAAGCGCGACGCCACCATGCTGGCGGTAAAGCTGCAGGAGGATGCCGGCGTCGACATCGTCACCGAGGGCGAGCAGGCCCGCCAGCATTTCGTCCATGGCTTCCTGGAGAAGGTCGAGGGCATCGATTTCGCCCACAAGGTCGAGATGGGCATCCGGAATGATCGCTACAAGGCGATGGTGCCGCAGGTGACGGCGCCGCTGACGCTGAAGGGCCGCGTCCATGCCGATGAAGCCCGGGTCGCCCGCAGCCACACCACGCGCAAGCTTAAATTCACCCTGCCCGGCCCGATGACCATCGCCGACACCGTCGCGGACAAATATTACGGCGACAAGGTCAAGATGGCGTTCGCCTTTGCCGAACTGCTGAATGCCGAGGCCAAGGCATTGCAGGCCGACGGCGTCGACGTGATCCAGTTCGACGAGCCCGCCTTCAACGTTTTCATGGACGAGGTCTCCGACTGGGGCATCAAGGCACTGGAGCGCGCCGCCGAAGGCCTGACCTGCACCACCGCCGTCCACATCTGCTACGGCTACGGCATCAAGGCCAATACCGACTGGAAACAGACGCTCGGCAGCGAATGGCGGCAGTACGAGGATATTTTCCCGGCGATCGCGAAAAGCCCGATCCAGCAGGTAGCAATCGAGTGCCGCAATTCGAAGGTGCCGCTGGATCTGCTGGCGCTGCTGCCCGGCAAGGTCGTGCAAGCCGGCGTCATTGATGTGGCCAGCGATACGGTCGAGACCGCCGAGGATGTGGTGAAGGTGATTGAGGCGGTCGCGAAATTCGTGCCGCTCAGCAATATCGTCGCCACCACCAATTGCGGCATGGCGCCGATGCGGCGGGATATTGCGGAGGCGAAGCTGATAGCGCTCGGCGCGGGCGCGAAGCTGGCGCGGCAGAAGTTGGGTTAAGCGGCTGCGGCAATCATCGTCATGGCCGGGCTTGTCCCGGCCATCCACGTCTTTGCCTGTTGTGGAAAAGGAAGACGTGGATGCCCGGGACAAGCCCGGGCATGACGACGGATAGAGCATCGATGGCTACGCTAAGCTTCGACCGCGCTCTGATGCAGCACCGGCCGATACCCGGCGCCCAACGCGCGCAGCGTTGAAGGCGGCGTCAGCAACAGCGCGTCCTCAATCGCGCCGTCCGCCTTACGATAACCCTCCATCGACCACTGCAGCGCCCTGCCCTGCACGATCAGGAAACTGTAGTCTCCCCGCACCACCATCGCGCCGTCAGGCAGCTTCTCTACCGGCACCGGCAACGGGTGCAATCTCTTGCTGCCACGCTCGAGCCGCTCCCGGTGCAGCACGGCGTCCATTTCCCGCGCACGAACATCCGTCACGCCATTGCCCTCTTCCCAGGCGGCGCGAAAGCGGTTGGCATCGTCGCGGCGGCAGAAGAAGCATGGGCGGTGGCCGGCGGCGAAGGCGGTGGCCTCATCGAGAAAGAACAGCTCAGTCCAGCTCCGCCGGCCCATCACCGGCCGCCGCCAGCCCCTGAACTCGCACAGACAGGTGATCCACGCCGGGCTGGACCAGCGCTTTTTCAGCAAGGTTTTCGTCGCGGGATCGTGGATGATGCCGCGGTTGCCGGTGAACAGGCCGCGATGTGGGGTGGCGATGATGTCGCCGGTGGGGATGACGCGGTTTTGCAGGGGCATGTGGCGGGACGCGAATGGCGAGTAGCGAATAGCGAATAGCGAATAGCGAATAGTACCTTTCACCACTCGCTATTCGCTACTCCCTATTCGCCTTGCTCACGACCGGATCGGCGGCTGGTACGACAGCGCGGTGTCCCAGGGAAAATGGATCCAGGTATCCTGCGACACTTCGGTAATAAACGTATCGACCAGCGGCTTGCCCTTTGGCTTGGCGTAGACAGTGGCGAAATGCGCGTCGGGCAGCATCTGGCGCACCATCCGCCCGGTCGCGCCGGTATCGACGAGGTCGTCGACGATCAACAGCCCCTTGCCGGTGCCGCCGCCGAGCCTGGCGACGTCGGCAGATACGCCCTTGAGCACCTGCAGGTCGCCCTGGCTGGTGTGGTCGTAGCTCGCAATGCAGACGGTATCGATCACGCGCAGGCCGAGTTCGCGCGCCACGATCGCGGCCGGCACAAGCCCGCCGCGGGTGATCGCGATAACAGCATGAAACGGCCCGACCTCGTTGAGCCGCCAGGTCAGCGCCCGGCAGTCCCGGTGAAACTGATCCCAGGAGACCGGAAAGGGCCGGCCGGCCCGCGCCTCGGCGTTCGGTTCGGAATTGTTGTCTGCCATCTTGGTTCGCCTCGTCTTGCCGGCCTGCTAGCGCATCATGAAATTAGATTTGATTGCGGCCGCGGAGATGGTGCGCTCCCTCTCCCGCTTGCGGGGGAGGGTTGGGGTGGGGGTGTCTCCGCAGGCGATACTGCCCGAGTGGAGAGAGCCCCCACCCGGCGCTTCGCGCCGACCTCCCCGCAAGCGGGAGAGGTGAAGCGCGCCTGCGGCTAAACTCATCCAACCAAAAAATCATCGTGCACTAGCGCGCCACGTTCAATCCCGCCAGCATTTCCTTCACCGCGGCCATTGCGGCGTTGAGCTTTTCGGGGTCGCGCGAGCGGACGACGAGGTTGGTGTTGGGCTTCTTGTCCTCGTCCATGAACGGATAGCTGCCGATGATGGTGTCGGGATGGGCGATCGCGATCTCCCGCAGCGGCCCGCCGATGTCGCCTTCCCGCGCATTGGCACGGACCGAATCCGAGAGCATCCGCACGCCGGACTTCAGCTTGGGCGCGACGATGTCCATCATCGCCTGCATGATCGAGGGGATGCCGGCCATCACGATGACGTTGCCGAGCTTGAAGCCGGGCGCCAGGATGGTGGCGCTCTGGATCAGCTCGGCGCCGTCGGGCACCCGGGCCATCCGCAGCCGCGCCTCGTTCAGATCTTGCTCGCTCCAGCGCTCACGGAAGCGCGCCACCACCTCGGGGTGATGGTCGATCGGAACGCCGAACGCCTTGGCGACGCTGTCGGCGGTAATGTCGTCATGAGTCGGCCCGATGCCGCCGGTGGTAAAGACGTAGGTGTAGCGCTTCCGCAGTGCATTAAGAGCGTCGACAATATCGCTCTCGTCGTCGGCGACGATGCGGACTTCCCTAAGGTCGATGCCGATATTGGTCAGGTATTCGGCGATGAAGCCGATATTCTTGTCCTTGGTCCGGCCGGACAGGATCTCGTCGCCAATGACCAGAATACCCGCCGTGACGATCTCGCTCATGACTTTTCCCCACCTCTCCCGGTACTTTGCGCAAGCAACGCATTGAAGTCACGGGGCTTTGCTGCCGAAATAAGCACCCGGCAGCCCTTTTTTAGGGCAGCGCGGCCGGCTACCCCCACGAAATGCCGCTGGCCAATGCATATCGCGCTGGCCCGAGCCTTGCTACCATCCCGTGAAGTCATGCACTGTGCCGCATGGCTTCGGGGGATAGTCAGGATTTATGGCAGTAGCCTTTGATGAAATGAACGGGCCCGGCGGTGACCTCCGCCCCGCCTATCAGGAGCTCTCCCGCTGGCTAAAGGAGACGCCGCCGGAGGCGCTGGAATATCGCCGCCAGGAAGCGGAACTCTTGTTCCGCCGGATCGGCATCACCTTTGCCGTCTATGGCGACGCCGAAGCCCAGGAACGGCTGATCCCGTTCGACGTGATCCCGCGGATCATGTCGGGCAAGGAATGGACGGTGCTGGAAAGGGGCCTGAAGCAGCGGGTCCGCGCGCTCAACATGTTCCTGCGCGACATCTATCACGGCCGCGACATCCTGCGCGCCAACATCATTCCCGACGACCTGATCTTCCAGAACCCGGTCTTCCGTCCCGAGATGAACGGCCAGAGCGTGCCGCACGATGTCTACGTGCACATCGCCGGCATCGACATCGTCCGGGTCGACGCCGAGAATTTCATCGTGCTGGAGGACAATGCACGCACGCCTTCCGGCGTGTCCTACATGCTGGAAAACCGCGAAATCATGATGCGGCTGTTTCCGGACCTGTTCGCCCGCCACCGCGTCGCGCCGGTGGAGCGCTATCCGGATGAGCTGCTCGCCGCGCTGCGCTCGGTGGCGCCGCTCTCCGCCTCGGCGGAGCCGACGGTCGCGCTGATGACGCCCGGCATCTACAACTCCGCATATTACGAACACTCCTTCCTCGCCGACAAGCTCGGCATCGAGCTGGTCGAGGGGCGAGACCTCATCGTCAAGAGCGACGAGGTGTTCATGCGCACCACCGAAGGGCTGAAGCGCGTCGACGTGATCTACCGCCGCGTCGATGACGATTTCCTCGATCCCCTGACCTTCCGGCCGGATTCGACGCTCGGCGTTCCCGGCCTGATGTCGGCCTATGCCGCCGGCAACATCACGCTGGCGAACGCGGTCGGCACCGGGATCGCCGACGACAAGGCGATCTATTCCTATATGCCTGATATCGTAAAATTCTATCTCGGCGAGGAGCCGATCCTGAAGAACGTGCCGACCTGGCGCTGCCGCGAGCCGAAGGATCTCGCCTACGTGCTCGACAATCTGGACGAGCTGGTCGTCAAGGAAGTGCACGGCTCCGGCGGCTACGGCATGCTGATCGGCCCCGCCGCGACCAAGGCGACGATCGAGGCGTTCCGCGACAAGCTCAAGCGCGAGCCGGAAGGCTTTATCGCCCAGCCGACGCTGGCGCTCTCGACTTGCCCGACCTGCACCGCTTCCGGCCTCGCGCCTCGCCATGTCGACCTGCGGCCGTTCGTGCTGACGGGGAGCAAGCACGTCACCATCGTGCCGGGCGGGCTGACGCGGGTGGCGCTGAAGGAAGGCTCACTGGTGGTCAATTCCAGCCAGGGCGGCGGCACCAAGGACACCTGGATACTGGACGAATAGAGATGCTGTCGCGCACCGCCGAAAACCTGTACTGGCTGGCCCGCTATGTCGAGCGCGCCGAATATATCGCGCGCACCATAGACGCGACCTTGCGCGTCACCGCGCTGCCCGCCGCCTATATCGGCAAGACCAATGAGTGGGAATCGGCGCTTTTGACCGCCGGCGTCAGCGAGAGCTTCTTCGAAGCCTATCTCGAAGCCAACGAGCAGAACGTCGTCGAATACCTGGCGTTCTCGCCGTCCAATCCATCCTCGATCAAGAACTGCATCGAGGCGGCGCGGCTGAACTCGCGCTCGGTCCGTACCGCGCTAACGAGCGAGATGTGGGACACCATCAACTCGGCCTGGATCGAATTGCAGGAGGTCTGGGGCAAGGGCACCTCGAGCCGCGAGGAACTGGCGCGGTTTCTCCGTTTCGTGCAGGAGACCTCGCTGCGCTTCGACGGCTCGGCCTACCGCACCATGCTGCGCAACGACGCCTACTGGTTTTCGCGGCTGGGCGTGCATCTGGAGCGCGCCGACAACACCGCCCGCATTCTCGACGTGAAATACCATGTGCTGCTGCCCGAGGAGGAGCATGTCGGCGGCCCCCTGGATTATTACCAGTGGACCTCGATCCTGCGATCGGTGTCGGCAACGACCGCCTATCACTGGGTCTACCGCGAGACGCTGAAGCCGTGGCTGATCGCCGATCTCCTGATCCTCAACGACACGCTGCCGCGCTCGCTGGCGAGCTGCTACAGCAACCTCGTGCGCAATCTCGACCAGATCGGCGTCGCCTATGGCCGCCAGGGCCCGTCCCAGCGCCATGCCCGCGGCGTGCGTAACCGGCTTGAACACAGCCATATGGACGATATCTTCCAGCACGGCGTGCATGAATTCATCCAGGAGTTTATCGCCGACAATTCGCGGCTGGGTGAGATCATCACCAGGCAGTATTTGATTTGAAGTCGTCATTCCGGGATGGTCCGCAGGACCAGACCCGGAATCTCGAGATTCCGGGTTCGCTGCGCGCCCCGGAATGACGGAGAGAAATAGCGGTAAGCCATGCGCCTGCGAATTGCCCATACCACGACCTATCGCTACGAGCCGGCCGCCTCGGGCGTGATCCAGATCCTGCGCATGACGCCCGGCAGCCATGACGGACAATATGTCGCCGAATGGCAGATCGGCGTCTCGACCGATTCGCGGCTCGACATGCACCAGGACGCGTTCGGCAACGTCACCCATGTCCTCACCTATGGATCGATCGCCGACCTCACCATCCATGTCGAGGGGCTGATCGAGACCCACGACACCGGCGGCGTGCTGCGCGGCACCGACGAGCGCTTCCCGGCAGGCCTGTTCCTGCGCCAGACCGGCCTGACCACGGTCAATCCGGCAATGGCGACGTTTGCCCGCGAGCTGCGCGCAGAATCCGATGGTGATGTGCTCGGCTTCCTGCACGCGCTGATGATGCAGATCAACGAGCACATGACGTTCGACGAGGACCCGACCAATTCGGGCACGTCGGCGGCGGAGGCCTTCGGGCTCAAGCGCGGGGTCTGCCAGGACTACGCCCACATCTTCATCGCCTGCGCCCGCTCCGGCGGCGTGCCGGCCCGGTTCGTCTCAGGTCATCTTCTGCGCGCCGACGGAACGATTCATCAGCAGGCGGGCCACGCCTGGGCCGAAGCCCATGTGCCCGATCTCGGCTGGGTCGGCTTCGACACCGCCAACGGCATCTGCACGACGGACGCGCACGCCCGCGTCGCCATCGGGCTCGATTACCTCGGCGCCGCCCCCGTGCGCGGCACCCGCTATGGCGGCGGCAACGAGACGCTGACGGTCGCGGTGAAGGTCGAACAGGCCGGACGGCCGGGTCAGTGGCAAAGCCAGTCGCAGTCGTAAGGCCGTATCGCGCCGGCCTATTGAAGCTCATGGCACTGACTGCATCAATGTTTCACGCGCTTCACTTGTTGCTCCGCCGTTCTGTGAGCGCACTCAATAAAGAGCTTTGCGACGGGACTGAGAGTCCGATTCTTCAATGTCACAATCCCCACCGGACGCCGCTGCACGGGTAACTTGATCGGAAGCACCTTGAAAACCTGAGCGAGATCCGCGGTACGCAGGACTGATGTTGGAAGCGTCGTCACGAATTGTCCGGTAGCTGCCAGTCGGCAACACAGATGAATGGAAAGTGTTGTGATGCAGGCGCGCGGCAGTTCAATGTTGCAAGCACGAAACCACTCGGCGGCAAGAATACCTGCCATTGTATCTGCGGGCGGGAGGACCCAGCGGTCATCCGTCAGTTCGGCAAGCACAACCCGCCGTAATCGTGCCCATTTGCTCCGGCGGCTTGCGACGACGACCACCGGATCGTCGTATACGGTATCGACGTCGAGATCTTCCTCATCGAACTGGGTCGGGATGCGGCCCAGCAGCAGATCGATGCTGCGCTCGCGCAAATCGCGATAGTGCTGCGCATTCATGACCGCTTGTGCAACATCGAGGCGGACACGGGGCTGCTCGCGCGAGAAATTCTCAATGACCGCCGGCAAAAACCCGGCGGCGATGCCCTCGGTGCTTGCGATGCGCAGATTTCCGACCGTAGGGTCGGTGAGAAAAGCGAGTTCCTCAACCCCCTTCTTCAGTTCGTCGAAAATCGTCCGGCCCCGTGCCACGAGAGCTTGGCCATAAGCCGTCGGCTCAACCCCGTTGCGCCCGCGATCAAGCAGGCGAAGCCCCAGCGCATGCTCCATGTCAGCAATCGCCTTCGAGACGGCTGGCTGCGAAACCGCCAGTTCGGCCGCAGCTCTCGCCATGCTGCCGTGTTGCACGACAGCGAGCAAGATATGCAAGTCACGTAACTTGAGACGCCGTCCAACCCGATCAGCCCACTGCATGACACACATACCTATCAAAACGGTTATGCCTGGGTCACATATCAGAATTGGACAGATATGTCTGCGCCGCGCAAGGTTCGACGACGGATCATGCTTGCGAGCGACCGGAAGTCTGCAATGTCCGCATCAGCCCTGAGATTACTGACGACGCTAACCAGCGTTGTAGTGATGATCACAGTTGCATCGATCAGCGCTGCCTCGGCGCAGGACTATCCCTCGAGGACCATCAAGATCGTGGTACCTTTCCCAGCCGGCGGCCCGCTGGACATGACCGCGCGCTTGCTGGCAGAAAAGCTCGCCCTCAGCTTCAAGCAGGCGTTCGTGGTGGAAAATCGGCCCGGTGCTTCGGGTAACATCGGAACAGATGCCGTCGCCAAGGCAGAGCCGGACGGCTACACCCTATTGTTCGTGCTCGACACGCCGCTTACGGCGCATCCGACATTATATGCCAAGCTGCCGTTCGATCCGGTCAGAGATTTTGAGCCGATCTCCGCGGTCGCAAGGTTCTCGCTCACGCTCGTCGTACACCCCTCCGTTCCGGTGGCTTCAGTGACGGAATTCGTCGCATACGCAAAGAGCAAGGACCGCCCACTGCTTTACGGGAGCGGTGGCGGGCGCGGCGATCCTGGGCACCTGACAATGGAGTATTTTAGGCAGCATGCGGGATTTGAAGCGATCCACGTGCCCTACAAGGGTAACGCCGAGGTCGTGATGGGTGTGGTGGGCGGACAGATACTGGCTGGCTTTCTCGCCACCCCCGGCGTGGCACAGGTCGCGCGTGAAGGACGATTGAAAGCACTTGCGATATCCAGTGGACAGCAGACGTCATTCATGCCGGATGTCCCCACTGTCGCGGAGAGCGGCTACCCGGGATTTGAGGCGCGCTTCTGCATGGTGATGCTAGCGCCCAAGGGCGTTCCGGAGCCGATCCGCGCGCGGCTCGAGCGCGAGGTACGGCACGCCATGCAATCCCCCGATCTGCAAGCACGGCTGCAAGCGCAGGCCTTGGAGCCGATCGGAAGTACCGGTGCAGAAGCTAGCGAGCTGCTCAAATCTGCTTCCGAACGATGGCGAACGGTTATCAAGACCTCTAATATTCGATTCGATTAGCCGTTCGGCCGTCACTTATCCAACCACACATCCTCGAACCGCAGATTGTTGTACTGGCTGTTGGCGTGGGGGCGGAAATTCTTCACGTGGGGCTGCCAGCAATTGCCGGCCGAGGAGTGCAGGATGACGGGCCGCGCGGCATCCTCGACCAGCAGCCGCTCGATCTCCCAGACCATCTTCTTACGCTTTTCCCTGTCGAGCTCGCTCGATTGCGCCGCCAGCAGACGGTCGACCTCGGCATTGCAATACTGGGTGTAGTTGCGCTCCGACTTGCAGGAATAGTTCTCGACGATATTGCCGTCGGGATCGTCGACGCTGACGCCGGTAACGTTCAGCCCTATCGTGTAATCCTTCTTGGCGAGCCTTGCGTACCAGCGCGGTGTGTCGAGGATGTCGAGCTCGCCGACGATGTAGATCTTCTTGAGCTGGTCGATCAGGATCACCGCGGGATCGCGATAGGTCGGCAGGTTTCGAGTCTGGATCTTGATCGATAGCGGCTTTGCATCGCTGTAGCCGAGCTTCTGCATGATGGCCTGCGCCTCGGCGATGTTCTTTTCGGTATCCGAACCGTAGCCGGGAAGTTGCGACAGCATTTCCGGCGGCATGCCCCATTCGCCCTCGGGCTGCGCCAACATCGCCCCGCCCATGCGCGCCAGCCCCTCCATCAAGATCGTATTGAACGGCTTGCGGTCCAGCGCCAGCGACATCGCCTTTCGGATGTCCGGATTGTCGAACGGCGGGTTGACGCGGTTGACCATCAGGTTGATCAGCGTCCCCGTCGTGGTCATTTCGCAGATCGCATTCGGCGCACGTGCCTTGACGTCCTTCATTAGGGGAACGCTGACGTCGGAAGGGAAAGTAATGTCGTATTCGCCGGTGGCAAACGCCAGCATGCGGGTGGCGCGGCTGTCGATCATCCGGAACGTGATCTCGTCGAGATAAGGACGGTCCTTTTTCCAGTAATCAGGATTGCGCACCAGGCGCACGGACTCGCCGCGCTTGAACTCCACGAATTTGAACGGACCGGTGCCGATGGGCTTGGTGCGCATCACCTGCTGCGGCACGTGACAGGGATAGACCGGCGAGAACGCGCTCGCCAGCAGCACCGGCAGGCTCGGCTGCGCCTCGCTCAGCTCGAAGGTCGCCTCATAATCGCCGTTGATGCTGACATCCTGCAGCTTCGTGTACCAGACCTTGCGCGGGTTGCGGTGAAAGTCCTTGGTATCCCCGCCCTTGCCGATCAGCATCCGCCAAGTGCACTGCACGTCCTTTGCAGTGAACGGCTGGCCGTCGTGCCATTTCACGCCCTGCCGAAGCTTGAACGTCAGCTTCGTGTTGCTGGAATCCCACGACCAGCTTTCGGCGAGATCGGGAATGACCGTATCGATGCTCTCATGCACCTTGGCCGGATCGAACACGACGAGGTTATTGAAGATCGCCGCAAACGGCGTCACCGAAGCGATCGTCGCTTCCTCGTGCAGTGAGGTCGAGGGCGGATTGTCGTTGTGATAGAGCCTGAGCGTGCCGCCCTTCTTTTGTGCCATGGCGGGGACGGCCGTGAGCAAGGCGGCACAGAGGGCAGCCATCGAGACGGTGAGTTGGCGTGATAGCCGCTTGGCGCGCATGATGGCCTCCCCAATGCTTCTTGTTGTTATGAAGGCACAGCGTGCAGGAGGCGGCGGACGTAAGTCAATATTCGCAGGCGCGATAGTTCGATGCCGCGCAAACATCCGCCATGGCCTTCGCCTGCGACATTTCCGCCGGCGACATCGTCTTCGACACTTCGCGCAAGCCGGCTTTGGCCTTGGCATCGCCACGCCTGGCGGCGACGCTGAACCACATGAAGGCGCGGGCTAGGCTCGGCGCCGTGCCCTCGCCCTTGCGATACATGGTTCCGATCTGGGTTTGCGCCTTCGGATTGCCCTGTTCGGCCAGCGGGCGGAACAGGCGGATCGCGGGCAGGTAGTCGCCGCGATTATAGGCCACCATGCCGTCTTCCCAGGGACCGGCCAGCGTGTGGGCGCTGCCGAACAGGAGCATCCCCGCCGCCAGAGCTGATTTCCGCATGTCTCCCCCCGCCTTTTGATGGGACATGGTACCTACCCGGAGCATGCCGCGCCACGGGATTTGGGGTTGGATGCCCCATCGAAATTGGCTACTAGTTTGGCGCCGAAAATGAATGCATTCGGGGACTTGGAATGACCTATTGTTGCGGAATTCTGGTGCGGGACGGTCTCGTCATGATCGCGGATACCCGCACCAATGCCGGCCTCGACAATGTCTCGACCTTCCGCAAGCTGCATATTTTCTCAAAGCCCGGCGAGCGCATTATGGCGATTGCCTCAGCCGGCAATCTGGCGATCAGCCAGTCCGTGCTGTCGACGCTGACCGAGGGCATCGAAGACCCCAACACCGGCGAGGTCGAGACGCTGATGAACGCGCCGACCATGTTCCAGGCGGCGCAGCGCATCGGGCGGGCGATCCGCATGGTCCATGCCACCGAAGGCCCGGCGCTGCGGTCCGAAGACGTCTCGTTTGACGTCTCCTTCCTGTTCGGCGGCCAGATCAAGGGCTCGCGAATGCGGCTGTTCATGGTCTACACCGCCGGCAATTTCATCGAATGCACCACCGACACGCCGTACTTGCAGATCGGTGAGCACAAATACGGCAAGCCGGTGCTCGACCGCGCGATGCATTACGACGTCGAATTGTATGAGGCGCTGAAGACCGGCCTGATCTCGATGGATTCGACGATGCGCTCCAACCTCGGCGTCGGCCTGCCGATCGACGTGCTGGTGGTGCGCACGGATGCCTGCGAGGCCGATCTCAACCACCGCATCGAGGCGGGCGAGCCCTATTTCCACGACCTGCGCTCGCGCTGGTCGGCGGCGCTGCGCGCGGCGCATCAGAATATTCCGAGACCACCCTACAAATCCGAAACAGAAACCAAGAACTGAAGGCGAGGAAATAATGGCCGACGCAACCAACAAGATCGCACTCGTCACGGGTGCAGGCACCGGTGTCGGACGCGCCGCATCGTTGGCGCTGATGAATGCCGGCTACACCGTGGTGCTCGCCGGACGCCGCATGGAGATGCTGGAGGAGACCAAGAAGCTCGGCGACAATGTCGGCAAGAGCATGTGCGTTTCCGCCGACATGACCAAGCCGGAGTCGATCGCGGCGCTGTTCGCCAAGGTGAAGGACACCTATGGCCGGCTCGACGTGCTCTTCAACAATGCCGGCATGGGCGCGCCGCCGGTCAATTTCGAGGACCTCAGCCTGGAGCAGTGGCAGGCGGTGGTGAACACCAACCTCACCGGCCCGTTCCTGTGCACCCAGCACGCCTTCCGCATCATGAAGGACCAGAACCCGCGCGGCGGCCGCATCATCAACAACGGCTCGATCTCGGCGCACGCCCCGCGCCCGTTCTCCGCGGCCTATACCTCGACCAAGCACGCGATCACCGGCCTGACGAAGGCCTCCAATCTCGACGGCCGCATGTACGACATCGCCGTCGGCCAGGTCGATATCGGCAATGCCGCCACCCCGATGACGGACCGCATGGTCGCCGGCCCCGGCGTGATGCAGCCCGACGGCACGATGAAGCACGAACCGCGCATGGATGCGAAGGCGGTCGGCGATGCCGTGGCCTACATGGCCGGCCTGCCGCTCGATGCCAACGTTCTGTTCATGACGGTGATGGCAACCAAGATGCCGTTCGTCGGGCGGGGCTAAGCGCCCGCGCCCTGCAGGCGTTAGCGCAGGAAACTGCGCAGCGCATGTCCGGCAGTCTCGGTCGAGACTGCCGGATCGACGTCCACCAGTTGGACATCCATTTCCGGAAAATCATCGCTGCGCACGAGCCCGACCTCACTTTGCTTGGTGGTCTGACCGCTCGAAAAAATGCGCTGCTTGAGCTGGATCACATAGGCCATTCCCAGCCCGATGAGCGCGGCGCCCAGCATCAAGCATACGACGAAAATCAGCAGATCCTTTTTCCTAAATTCGCGCATCGGCGCCTCGCTCGTCCGCCGGTAGCAGTCTGACCAGCATGCTACCACCGGAGAGAGGCGCATCAAACCCGGCGTTGAAGCCACATATGACAATCCCGCTTACTCAGCCGCAGCGGACGCCATACATCTCGTAATTGTGAAAATGGCCGCTCGATCGGCGTGGTGTATGGTCTCTGCGGCCCGCGACGCGCTCGCACAGTAGTCGGAGCTCGCCATGTCCTCGAAGGAACCGCGACGGCGCGAGGGGCGCGATCCCGTACTTGTCGATCTTGCGCTGCAGGGCGGCGGATCGCACGGCGCATTTACCTGGGGTGTACTCGATCGGCTGATGGATGAGCCATGGCTGCGCATCGAGGGTATATCGGGCACCTCGGCAGGCGCGATGAACGCGGTGGTGCTGGCGGCGGGTTTCAAGAACGACGGCCCCGCCGGCGCCAAGTCTGCGTTGCAGGCGTTCTGGCGGCGGGTCGCCGACTCGGCGCGATTCAGCCCGATCAGGCGGACCCCGCTGGACGTCGTGCTCGGCCGCTGGACACTTGATACGTCGCCGTTCTATCTCGCCTTCGATATGGCAAGCCGCGTGTTCTCGCCTTATGACCTGAATCTATCCCGCGCCAACCCGCTGCATCAGGTTCTCGCCGAGTCCGTCGATTTCGGCCAGGTCGCGAACTCTCCGATCCGGTTGTTCGTGACGGCCACCAACGTTCACACCGGTCGCGGACGCGTGTTTCGCAACGCCGAGCTGACACCCGATGTCCTGCTCGCTTCCGCCTGCCTGCCAACGCTATTCCGCGCGATCGAGATCGATGGCGAGCCTTATTGGGACGGTGGCTACGCCGGCAACCCGACGATCACGCCGCTGGTACGCGAGTGCGATTCGCACGACACGCTTCTCGTGGCCGTCAATCCGGTCGAACGGCAAGGCATACCGCGCTCGGCGCGCGAAATCCTCGATCGATTGAACGAGGTCTCGTTCAACGCGACGCTGCTCAAGGAGCTGCGCATGATCGCACTGCTCCGACAGGTCGTGGATGCCGGAAGCTCCGAGGGGCGCAAATGGGCCGAGATGCGCATCCATCTCATCACCAGCAAGGTGCTGGCTGACCTCGGCGCATCCTCGAAGTTCAACGCCGAATGGGATTTCCTTTGCATGCTGCGCGACGAAGGCCGCCATGCAGCGGAGGCCTTCCTTGCGGCGAACGGCCAGAACATCGGCCAGCGTTCGTCGGTCGATCTGGACATCCTGTTACAGCACGTTTGACGGCAAGAGGTTTGACGGCATGGGTCTCGTCGGAATCCTTGTTGCCCTTGGCCTCCTTGTCTGGTTGTCGTTCCGCGGATGGAGCGTGCTCCTGCTCGCGCCGGCCGTGGCGATCGTCGCTGCGGCCTTCGCCGGGGAGCCCCTGCTCGCCCATTGGACCCAGACGTTCATGGGCAGTGCTGCGAACTTCATTGCGCAATTCTTCCCGATATTTCTCTTGGGCGCGCTGTTCGGCAAGCTGATGGACGACAGCGGGTCGGTCCTTGCCATCGCCCGTTTCATCAGCAGCAGGCTGGGACAGCGCCGGGCGATCCTTGCTGTCGTCCTTGCGGGCGCGCTCGTCACTTACGGCGGCGTGAGCCTGTTCGTCGCCTTTTTCGTGTTGGCGCCGATGGCCCGGGAATTGTTTCGTGTCGCTGACATCCCGCATCGGCTCATGCCGGCCGCCATTGCTTTGGGCACGTCCACCTTCACGATGTCAGCCATGCCCGGAACGCCGGCGATCCAAAACACCATCCCGATGCCTTTCTTTGGCACGACGCCATTCGCCGCGCCCGGATTGGGCGTGATCGCTTCGGTAATCATGCTCGCCTTCGGGCTATGGTGGCTCGGCCGCGCCGAGGCATCGGCGCGCAAGTCCGGCGAAGGCTATGGCAGAGATGCCGAGGCCTCTGCCGGCAATGTTGCTGACGATCAATTCATCCGGGAACGCGCCACATCGTCCCATGAATTCGATCCAGCCGAAATAACCCATGGCAAGCGCAGCGAGGTGCTGCCGCCAATCGCCACGGCCGTCATCCCGATCCTCGTCGTCGTCGGCGTGAACCTTCTGATGTCGGCCGTGATCCTGCCACGCCTCGACTTCTCGTTTCTTGGGGAGGCGCGTTGGGGCGGGACATCGCTTGCGGGCGTGGCCGGGGTATGGTCGGTTGCGGTCGCGCTCGCCACCGCCACGGTGACCCTCATTGCGCTCAATCGGGCCCGTCTGGCAGATGTCCGGGCGAGCATGGATGCCGGCGCAAACGCGTCGGTGCTGCCGATTTTCAGCGTGGCAAGCCTGGTCGGCTTCGGCGCTGTCGTCGCGGCGCTGCCGGCCTTTGCGTTGGTGCGCGACTGGGTGCTGTCGATCTCCGGCGGACCTCTCGTCTCTCTGGCGATCGCCACGAATGTCCTTGCCGCGCTGACCGGCTCGGCTTCCGGCGGATTGACCATCGCGCTCGATGCTCTCGGCGACACCTACCTGCAAATTGCCAGGACGGCCCACATCGATCCGGGGCTCATGCACCGCATTGCCGTGATCGGCTCCGGCACGCTCGACAGCCTGCCGCACAACGGCGCCGTCGTGACGCTGCTTGCGGTCTGCGGCTCGACCCATCGCGACAGCTACTTCGATATGGTGATGGCCAATATCGTTGGGCCGGTCATTGCGCTGGCTGCCGTGGTCGCCTTAGGTTCAATGCTTGGGTCTTTCTAACCGCCGCCCTACTCCAGCCGCTCCACCTTGCGCAGCGACGGGAACAGCTTCATCCAGAGCAGCGCGACCGCGATGGTGCCGACGCCGCCGATGACGGCGGCCGGCACGGTGCCGAACAGCGCGGCGGTGACGCCGCTTTCGAACTGGCCGAGCTGGTTGCTGGCATTGATGAACAGGAAATTGACCGCGCCGACGCGGCCGCGCATCTCATCGGGCGTCGCTAGCTGCACCAGCGAGAAGCGGATCACGACGCTGATCGTGTCGGCGGCGCCGAGCAGCGCCAGCGCCAGCACCGACAGCCACATCCACTGCGAGAGCGCAAATATCACCGTTGCTGCGCCGAACACGATCACGGCCTGAAACATCCGCAGACCGACATGGCGGTTGATGGTGTGGCGGGCGAGATAGGCGGTCATCAGAAGCGCGCCGACCGCGGGCGCGGCGCGCAGGATACCGAGCCCGAGCGGGCCGGTCTGCAGGATGTCGCGCGCATAGATCGGCAATAGCGCGGTGACGCCGCCGAGCAGCACCGCGAACAGGTCGAGCGAGATGGTGCCGAGAATCGCCGGGTTGTTGCGGATGAAACGGACGCCCGCGTACACGTCGTCCGACGTCGTGTCGGGCTTCGAAAGCTCCTGCCGTTCCGCCTGGATGAAGCCGGTGAGGACTGCGCCCGCCAGCCAGAATACGACGATGACGAGATAAGGCAGGCTCGGCGCAAGGACGTACGCGAGACCGCCGAGCGCTGGCCCGGTGATGGTCGCGATCTGAGCAGCGCCGGAGGAAATCGCAGTGGCCCGCTGCAGCGAGCCCTTTGGCGCGATCAGCGGCAGCAGCGCGGCCGTAGCCGGACTCTCGAACGCGCCGGCGATCCCAATCACGAAGGTCGCGATGAAGATCTGCACCTCGTTGAGCCAGCCGGCAAAGGTCGAGACCGCCAGGAACAGCGCCGTCATGGCTTCGGCGATCTGGCAAAGCTGCACCACGCGCTTGCGCTCGAAGCGATCGGCGGCATGGCCGGCCACGAAAACCAGCAGCGCCGTGGGCAGGAACTGCACCAGCCCGACCATGCCGAGATCGAAGGCACTGCCGGTGAGGTCATAGATCTGCCAGCCGATCGCGACCGCGGCGATCTGGCTGGAGAAGCGCGAAAGGCTGCGCGACAGCAGGAAAAACAGGAACGGCCCGTGCCTGAGCAGTTCGCGGGCACCCACCGGTAGCGTCGAGGACATGGCGGAGACGGGTGGCCGAGCGCGGCATGGTTGTCAATGGCGAGGCGCGGATAGGTACCGTGTCCCGGACGCAGCGCGGCGCGAAGTGCCGCGCTGCTGAGCCGGGACCTATTTCCATGCGCGAGATGGGTCCCGGCTCTGCGGCGCAGCGTCAAGTGGCGCTGCACCGCGTCCGGGACACGAGTTGGGGGTTTCACAATCTTGCGGCGCTGGCATAATCCCGTCAGGGGCTTCGGGGGATCCATGCTGCAGCTACAATCGGCGTTTGGCGTGCTGGCGCTATTGGCCATCGCGTGGGCGCTCAGTGAAAACCGCCGCGCGGTCTCGCTGCGGCAGGCGGCCATCGGCCTTGCCACCACCATCGTCACCGCGCTGGTGCTGCTCAAGCTGCCGCCGGTGGCAAAAGCATTCGGCGCCATCAACGATGCGGTCAACACCATCTCGGCGGCGACGCGCGCGGGCACCTCCTTCGTGTTCGGCTATATCGGCGGCGGCGCGCTGCCGTTCGATCTCAAGGCGCCGGGCGCGGATTTCGTACTGGCGTTCCAGGCATTGCCGATCGTTCTTGTTATGAGCGTCCTGACCACGCTGCTGTTCTATTGGCGCGTGCTACCGCCGATCGTGCGCGGCATGGCGTGGCTGCTAGAGCGCACGCTCGGCGTCGGCGGCGCAGTCGGGCTGTCCACCGCGGCCAATATCTTTCTCGGCATGGTCGAGGCGCCGCTGTTCATCCGCCCCTATCTGGCGCAGCTGACGCGCAGCGAATTGTTCCTGGTGATGACCGGCGGCATGGCCGGCATCGCCGGCACCGTGCTGGTGCTCTATGCCACCTTCCTGGCGCCGCTGATTCCGGATGCTGCCGCGCATTTCGTGATCGCATCGGTGCTTGGCGCGCCAGCGGCGATCCTGGTCAGCCTGATCATGGTGCCGGAAACATCGGACAAGCGCACCGGCGGATCATTGGAAGATCCTGATATGCAGACGTCCTCGACCATGGATGCCATCGTCAAGGGCACCACCGCGGGACTCGAACTGCTCCTCAACATCGTCGCGATGCTTTTGGTGCTGGTGGCGCTGGTCTATCTCGCTAATGCCATTCTCGGCCTGTTGCCCGAGATTGGCGGCGCAAAAATTTCGCTGCAGCGGCTGCTCGGCTATTTGATGGCGCCGGTCTGCTGGCTGATCGGCCTGCCCTGGCCGCAGGCCATCACGGCCGGAAGCCTGATGGGCACCAAGACCGTGCTCAACGAGCTGATCGCCTATCTCGAATTGTCAAAACTCGGCGCTGAGGCGCTCGATCCGCGCTCGCGGCTGATCATGCTCTATGCGATGTGCGGCTTCGCCAACTTCGCCAGCCTCGGCATCATGATCGGCGGCCTCGGCACCATGGCGCCGGAGCGCCGCGAGGAAATCAACGCGCTGGGATTGAAGTCGATCGTATCGGGGACGATCACGACGTGTTTGATGGGCGCGGTGGTGGGGGTTCTCACATAGATTGCCGTCATGGCCGGGCTTGTCCCGGCCATCCACGTTCTTGTTCTGACCGACGAGAAAGTAAGACGTGGATGCCTGGGTCAAGCCCGGGCACGACGAGCGTAGGTAAACGCACGTCCCTTACGACGCCAACTCCACCGTCTTGAAATCCGCCGGCAAGATCACTTCCAGCAGTTCCACGTCGTCGGAATAATCCATGATCAGGTGTTTGATGCGCGGCGGCTGGGTCCAGGCGCTGCCCTCTTTCATCAGCGTCTCGCCTTGCCCTTCCATGTAGGTCTTCACCCAGCCCTTGAGCACGTAGACCATCTGGAATTCGACGTCGTGGTAATGCAGCTTGGAAACTTCCGCCGGATTGCACGGACCCTGCAGGCGGATCACATGCGCCTGCGCCAGGCCATGGGTCGCATCCTTGATGCCGAGGTCGCGGTACTTTGCGTAAGTGCGCAGGCCGTCGGCTTTGAAATCCTCTTCGCGGTGATGGCTGATGGCGATGGTCTGCTTCGGCCGCGCCTTCTTAGCGGGCTTGGCCTTCGACACGCGCGCCTTGGATTTGATGGTCTTGCGGGCCGAGGACTTGGCTGATGCCTTGTGGCCCGACCATTTTTTCTTCACGGCGGGCTGTGCCGCGGGCCGTGATGTCACTTTCTTCCTGGCCATTTGTGCCTCCCTTTTTGTTTATCGCGGAAGCTAACACGAATTCGCCTGCGTAGGGTGGGTTAGCCGAAGGCGTAACCCACCGCAGCGCTGCGGCACGCAGAAGCATGGTGGGTTACGCTGCGCTAACCCACCCTACGCCGCCCAATCAATGCAGCTGAAACACCCCGTCGACCGCGCGCAGCTCGGCCGGCTTGATCAGCCTGGAATGGGCGACGGTCACGGAATACAGCGGGCCATCAAGCTTCTCCTGCCAGAAAGCGAGGAAGTCCTTCAGCGCCGGGAATTTTGGAAAGAGATCGTAGTTCTGCCAGACATAGGTCTGCAGCAATGAAGGGTGGTCCGGCATCCGATAGAGGATTTGCGCCGTCGTCAGCCCGTAACCCAGCACCTGTTTCCGGAAGTCGTCGGAAACACCAACCCGCGAGACCATGCCTGTACCTCCATTTCTGGAGCGCATTGTCGTGGTGGCACCGAGCCACCCCGGCGGAGATGCGCTCACATGAGAGAATTGTGACGCACGCTACCAACCCATCACAAGCCTAAATGTTTAATGATGTGTTGAAAATTCCAGCATTAGCAGCAGCTTAGCCCACGTGCTAATACGGGATCGGGCGGTGACCGGTCGGGCGTTAAGCATGCCGGAGAAATTTGGCAGACGAGATATTTGAGTGCTAATTTTTCTGCTAGAAGCCCTTGTCCCCCAAACAAGTCTGGCCTAAATCTGCCGCAGCCGCATTGGCACTCGCCGGTGCGGACTGCTAACAATCCAGAATTCGACAACATTTCCAGACGTTTAGGAGGACTGCATGACATTCCGTCCGCTTCACGACCGCGTCGTGGTCAAGCGCATCGACGCAGAAGAGAAGACCGCTGGCGGCATCATCATTCCGGACAGTGCCAAGGAAAAGCCCTCCCAGGGCGAAATCGTCGCCGTGGGCCCGGGTGGCCGCGACGAAGCCGGCAAGCTGATCCCGATCGACCTCAAGGTCGGCGACCGCGTGCTGTTCGGCAAGTGGTCGGGCACCGAGGTCAAAATCGACGGCCAGGAGCTCCTGATCATGAAGGAGTCCGACATCATGGGCGTGCTCGACCTGCCCGCCTCCAAGAAGAAGGCCGCCTAATCCTTCGCCTGCCACGCTCACCCTGAGGAGCGCCGCAAGGCGCCTCCCCTCAAAGGGTGAGAAACAAAGATCAACTCAGGGAAACCAGATATGTCAGCCAAAGAAGTCAAATTCGGCGTTGATGCCCGCGACCGCATGCTGCGCGGCGTCGACATCCTCGCCAATGCCGTGAAGGTCACGCTCGGTCCGAAGGGCCGCAACGTCGTGCTCGACAAGTCGTTCGGCGCGCCCCGCATCACCAAGGACGGCGTCACCGTCGCCAAGGAGATCGAGCTCGACGACAAGTTCGAGAACATGGGTGCGCAGATGGTGCGCGAAGTCGCCTCCAAGTCCGCCGATGCGGCCGGCGACGGCACCACCACCGCGACCGTGCTCGCGGCTGCGATCGTCCGTGAAGGCGCCAAGTCGGTTGCCGCCGGCATGAACCCGATGGATCTCAAGCGCGGTATCGACCTCGCGGTGGAAGCCGTGGTCGCCGACCTCGAGAAGAACTCCAAGAAGGTCACCTCGAACGAGGAAATCGCCCAGGTCGGCACCATCTCGGCCAACGGCGACGCCGAAATCGGCAAGTTCCTCGCCGACGCCATGAAGAAGGTCGGCAACGAGGGCGTCATCACGGTTGAAGAAGCCAAGTCGCTTGAGACCGAACTCGACGTCGTCGAGGGCATGCAGTTCGACCGCGGCTACATCTCGCCCTACTTCGTCACCAACGCCGACAAGATGCGCGTTGAGATGGAAGACGCCTACATCCTGATCAACGAGAAGAAGCTGTCCTCGCTGAACGAGCTGCTGCCGCTGCTGGAAGCCGTGGTGCAGACCGGCAAGCCGCTGGTCATCGTCGCCGAAGACGTCGAAGGCGAAGCCCTCGCCACCCTCGTCGTCAACCGTCTGCGTGGCGGCCTGAAGGTCGCGGCCGTCAAGGCTCCGGGCTTCGGCGATCGCCGCAAGGCCATGCTGCAGGACATCGCGATCCTGACCGGCGGCCAGGCGATCTCGGAAGATCTCGGCATCAAGCTCGAGAACGTCACGCTGCAGATGCTCGGCCGCGCCAAGAAGGTGATGATCGACAAGGAAAACACCACGATCGTCAACGGCGCCGGCAAGAAGGCCGATATCGAGGCCCGCGTTGCCCAGATCAAGGCGCAGATCGAGGAAACCACCTCGGACTACGACCGTGAGAAGCTGCAGGAGCGTCTGGCCAAGCTCGCGGGCGGCGTCGCGGTGATCCGCGTCGGCGGCGCGACCGAGGTCGAGGTGAAGGAGCGCAAGGATCGCGTGGATGACGCGATGCATGCGACCCGCGCGGCTGTTGAAGAAGGCATCGTGCCGGGCGGCGGCGTCGCCCTGCTCCGCGCCTCCGAGCAGCTCAAGCGCATCAAGACCCAGAACGACGACCAGAAGACCGGCGTCGAGATCGTGCGCAAGGCGCTGTCCGCACCGGCCCGCCAGATCGCGGTCAACGCCGGTGAAGACGGCTCCGTCATCGTCGGCAAGATCCTCGAGAAGGAGCAGTACAACTACGGCTTCGACTCGCAGACCGGCGAGTACGGCAACCTGGTCTCCAAGGGCATCATCGACCCGACCAAGGTGGTCCGCACCGCGATCCAGAACGCGTCCTCGGTCGCGGCTCTCCTGATCACCACCGAAGCCATGATCGCCGAACTGCCGAAGAAGAACGCTCCGGCGGCCGGCATGCCCCCGGGCGGCGGCATGGGCGGCATGGACTTCTAAGGCCAACCACTCAAGGCAATCACAAGAATGCAGAACCCCGGCAGCGATGCCGGGGTTTTTGCTTGGAACAACAATGTTGCCATAACACGGCGAATGCCGACGCCTCCCTTGCAACGCTACGCTGAGGAAAAGATCGGCTTCGGCCTGAAATATCCTTGTTATGCACAGTTCGACATAAATATACGATCGTTTGTGTTGACAAGCTCAAAAAAATATTCAGCGAGAGTCGCAATTCGAACCGACGTTTCGCTTCTCTTGGCCCAAAGTCGATAACGGGTAAGGGGCTAAATCAAAGCTCATCCAAAATCTGATCGAACACGGAGCGTGAGCTCTCGTGACGCAAACGAGCGTCGCGGAGAATGCTTTCGCTTGGAAGGAGTAATGTCGCGTGAGTGAAAGCGAAATGAAAGTGACGACAAACGGAACCAAAGCGAACGGAACCAATCTCTTCGGAATGCCGCTGCCGGACTTCTCCAAGATGGCCTTGCCCGGCATGGCCGGCAGCGAACAGGTCCTCGCCCGCACACAGGAAGGCTTCGAGAAGATCAAGGCCGCGTCGGAGAAGATGACGGAAGCGCTGTGCGAGACCTATTCAAGCAACGCCAAAAGCGCGACCGACTACGGGCTGAAGGTGTTTGAACTCTCAAACGCCAACACCGCCTCCACGCTGGATTTCATGATCCATCTGTGCGGCAGCAAGTCGGCGACCGATGTTCTCACCTTGTCCGCGGAGCAAGCACGCAAGGCCATCGTCGCCGCTTCCGATCAGAACAGGGAATTGTGGACACTTGCACAGAAGCTTGCGACCGAAACGGGTGAACCGATCAGGAAGCACTTCAGCAAGGTGTTCCACCAGGCCGGCTAGCGAGCCTGCTCAATTCACGTCCAGGACGTTCGACGAGGATCCGGCCGGTTGGACAGCCCGGCGAGCACAAGCCCCACCAGCACTGCTCGACCGAACGAGGTGCGCGATGCCCCCCAGTAAAGCCGCACCGACAAGGGCAATCCAACCGGCCGGTGCTCTTCGCGCCAACAATCTAGGCAATCACAGGGAGAGCGACATGGGTATGGTGATGGTCAAATGTCCGCAAACTGGACATGCGATTCCCACCGGTATCAGGACTGATCGTGAAAGCTTCGGCCGCCGGCCGGTATTCTTCTCGCGCACCCGTTGCGTGATCTGTCATACCGATCACCCGTGGTTTGCGCGCGAAGCCTGGGTCGAGGAGCCAGTCATCGGAGTGCAGCATCATCACGCGAGCGCCACTGCGTAATGGTTTCACGCTGATCAGATGATGGTCGGGACGGAGGGGACGTTATGCCGCGCACGGACAATTCAAGCGAGACATCCACCTGGCTGTTGCAGGCCAAGGACATACTTGATGAGGCACGACGGCTAAAGCCGGGTCCGGAGCGCAAGGAGCTGCGCCAAACCGCGAAGGTACTGCGAGAGATTGCAAGACTCGAGGCGGCATCTCGGTCAGCACGTGAACATGATTTGCGGCAGAGAACCTGATCGGTGGGCGATCCGCTCGATCGGCTTTCCCCAACATGATAGCCGCAAGTCCAAGGTGGAAGGTCAGTCGGCGGCGCGAAGCGCCTTCACATCGCATCACGCGATTTGACTTCGGGCAGAACCGCCGCGCGAGATTGAGCCGAATTCGACGAGAATATCTCCTCTACTTCGAGGCGCATGGCGTTGTGGCACTCGCAAGCGGCGGCCGCGAGCCGCGCCCGGTTGATCTCGATCAGGCCGCGCCGATCTGACCTGATCGCGCCGCGCGCACGCAGATTACGCATCACGAGCGTCACGGTCGTACGCCGCACACCGAGCATTTGCGAGAGCGCGTGCTGGGTGAGCGGGAGCGCATCATGGTCGACGCGATCACGCAGCTGAAGCAGCCAGCGCGCCATGCGGGCCTGGACAGGGTGCAGCGCATTGCAGGCCAGACCGAGCTGGAACTGTATCAACAGCGCCCGGATGTGAGTTTGAACCATGCGCCTGATCGCTGGACTGCGGTTGAATGCGCCGTAAAACCGCGATGCCGGGATCCGGAAGGCGGTGCCGGTCGCGCGTACGACAGCCGTAATCGCCGAAGGTGATGGCCCGAGCACCGAAAGCAGGCCGACGGCTCCCTCACGTCCAATGGCCGCAGTGGCCACCGTGTGTCCGTCCGCCATGTCGATCATCAACGTGATGGCGCCGTTGTTCGGGAAGAGAACATAGTCGATAGCGTCACCTGCCCGCGAAACGACCCCGTCCTGATTGAGCGCGATCATCTCAAGATCGGGTTCTAGCAGACCGAGATCCGGCGCAGGCAATGCTGCGAGAAGGCGGTTGCCCATTCCGCCGTGAGGCATCACTGCGACATACCCGCGGTGACGCGTCTACGGCGTCCTCCATTTGGAGAATCGCGAAACGATCGTCTCAACATCGATTAAATTTGCTCTCTACTCGCACAAACACGCTGGCACGCTACCAAATTCCAAACGCCCGGCTGCGCGCAGACTTTCTGCTTGCAGAGCCTAAGGGAGTTAGATGCAAACGGACCGCCGGACGCAACCCGCAAAATGCGCATGGGTAATACGGTAACAGTGCGCGAAGTTCCAATTTCGGCGCGTGGATTTCGAGCAAGAACGAGAAGTAGAACCGACTGGGTAAACGCAAACCCCGGCATCGCTGCCGGATTTGCGCACGTGCTGTCAGCGCACCACCGTCCCGATCCGCTCGTAACGGATGGCCGGCGGCTTGCCGTTGTCGCCGGCGTCGCGGGAAAAGAAGATCATGCCGACGCGGCTGATGACAGAGGGCGCGGCGCAAACCGCGCACTCTTTGTTTGAATCAAATGTCTCCGCCTGTCATTCCAGGGGGACAATTGCCGTCATGCGGCCGCCGCACGGCGATACATCACGTCCGTTCGCAACACGTATTTGCGTCCCGTCGTAACGGGATCGCCGCGATGCAGAATCGGGTGGTGGAACAGCAGCCCCATGCCTTTCGCCGGCGTGATGCGCAGCATTCCGCCGGTCGAGAAGCCGAAGCCATCGTCGCTGAACGACGTCGCGCCACCGTCGAAGTCGTCGTTCAGGTAGACCATGAACGTGAAGAAGCTGCGTTCGCCGTTCGGCCTCTGGAAGTAGCCGTCACGATGCCAATCGAACTGCTGCCCGATATCGTAGCGATAGAGCCGAAGCCGCTCGTTGAACGCCACCGGTGTCCATGTCCGCTGAAAGCGCGGCGCCAGATCGTCCGAGAGACGCTGATAAAGCGCCAGCGCCCGCGCTGGATCGTCAATCATCACCCGGTCGTTGTTGCGCACGTCCTTCATCATGATCATCCCCCGCGCGGTGGTGATCGGTGCCTCTTCGAAGCCGGTCGCTTCGCCGAGCCTGATATAGTCGTCGCATTCGGCAGCCGAGAGGAAGCCGGCGATGGTGGCAATGTTGTCCGCTCTCCAATAGATCTCAGCCATAACCGGCTCCTATTGTCATGTGATGCCCTTGCGAAGGGCCGTCCATGGGCGGCCCTTCTGTTTTGTCATGCGTTCTCCGCCGACTTGATGCGGACCAGCTTGCTCAGCAGCGCGTCGAGGCCCTGCCCGTCGCCTGCATGCAGGTCGATCCGGCCGACCTTCTCGACCAGCCGCTCCAGCGACTCCAGCTCCTTGAGCCGCAGCAGCAGCGGGTTCTCCTCCATCAGCTTGGCGGTGTTCAGAAGCGAGCGCGTCGCCGCGGTCTCTTCCTGACGGCGGATCAGGTTCGCCTTGGCGACCCGCTCCGCCTCCACCACCTTATTGACGAGCTCGCGGATCTCGCCGGGCAGGATCACGTCCTTCACGCCGAGCTCCGTGACCTCCACGCCGCTGTCCGCGACGCGGTCGCGGACATAGTCGCGCAGCTCCGCATCCAGCGCCGCCTTCGCCGACAGCACCTCGTCGAGCGTGCGGCCGGCGACCGCCTCGCGGATCGCGAACTGCACCAGGCGGTACAGCCACGCATCCACGTCGGGCACGGCAGCGACCACGCGCTCGGGGTCGACGATCCGGCGGAATGCCGTCAGGGTCACACGCAGCGCGATGCGATCCTTGGTCAGCATTTCCTGCGCGGTGATCTCGACCGCCTGCGGACGCAGGTCGAGGCGCTTGACCTCGATCTTGCGGCCGGCGATCCAGAACGCGTGCCGGCCGGGCGCGAGCCGCTCCACCAGCCGGCCCTCGACGTAGAGCAGACCAGCCTCGTGGTTCTCGACCACCGCCTCCGTCACGATGGTCGGACGGTTGCGTTCGATCATCGCCAGATGGCGCTCGGTCACGCGGGGATCACGGCTCACATCGATGCGCTCGACATCGATGGAGGTCGCGACCTTCCAGTAGACGCGCGCCTGCCAGGGCGTCATCAGGTGCACCGGACGGCCGTCGAGGCTGACGATCGCGATCTCGTTCGCCTTCGTCTCCACCGCCTCGAACAGCTCGGCGGCGAGATCAGGCCGCGCGGCCTTCAGCACCGCGTAACGCTCCGCGGGGAATTCGGTGCGCACGACGTTGAAGATCTCCGCCGTCAACTGACGGCGCAGATCGAACAAGAGGTGACGGCCGGGTTCGAGTACGCGCTCGAGCCTGCCGTTACGCGTCAGCAACGCGCGCTCGCCATCCTTCACCGTCAGCGTCTTCATCAGCAAATGCCAGGTCACGGCACGCCTCCATGGTTTGCGCTCCGGCCCTGAAGAGGTCGAAGTGCGGGTTTCGTTTTGCAAAGGACGTGAGGACGCAGACGACGCTTCCTGGAAGCTCGGCGGGCCGGGTTTAAGCTTGCGCAATGACGGGCGCACGCGGTCGATCGCACGACTTGCGTCGCGCGGCCAAACGTTGCCACCCGGCATCAACGCAAGCGGTATCCACCGCGGCGCAAAGCCGGTCTCACAGTGTCTAGGTTCGGACGAAAAGCCTTGCGGCAATGCGGCCGGACTGCGACTGAAGCGCGCGTCCGGTCCCCTTCAGAGGTATCAGCTTATCAGGCTGAAACGGAGCGCTGGAACGGGATTCGAACCCGTGACAGGATGATTCACATTCATCTGCTCTACCAAACTGAGCTATCCTTTGTGGTGTGATAGACCGGAATCGAACCGGCGACCTTCGGGTCACCCCGACGCTCTGCCGCTGAGCTACTATCGCGTCTTCACCAGGCGGAACACGAAACCGAAGACCGGCCCGCGCCAGTCGGGATCACAACGAGCCCGAACACATGGCCAAAGCGAAGGAGCGGGTCAATAAACGAAACATCTTTCAGTTGCAAGAGTGCTGACGAGATTTTTTTATGATCACGCAGACGCTGTGTCGTCACCATCACAGCGTTAACCAACCTCGTAGCTTCGTAGGGTGGGCAAAGGAGCGTCAGCGACGTGCCCACCATCCATCGGCGAGCGCGCTTCCAAATGGTGGGCACGCTTCCGCCTTCGCTCTTCAAGCTACGGCGGACAAGCCGCTTTGCCCACCCTACGCACTACGCACTTGAAGGTCGCACTACTGAAATGCGACTTCCGCAAAACTTCTGAGCTTGCGCGAATGCAGCCGCTCGGATTCCTGATGCTTGAGCCGTTCGAGTGCCTTCAGGCCGATCTCCAGATGCTGACCGACGCGCCGGCGGTAGAATTCGCTGGCCATGCCGGCGAGCTTGATCTCGCCATGCAGCGGCTTGTCGGAGACGCATAGCAAGGTGCCGTAGGGCACGCGGAAGCGATAGCCGTTGGCGGCGATCGCTGCGGACTCCATGTCGAGCGCGACAGCGCGCGATTGCGACAACCGCCTGATGACCGACGGGCCGCTGATTTCCCAATTTCTGTTGTCGACGCTTGCGACCGTCCCGGTGCGCATCACCCGTTTGAGCTCGAAGCCGGTCAGCCCGGTCACCTCGCCGACCGCCTCCTCGAGCGCCACCTGCATCTCGGCGAGCGCCGGGATCGGGACCCAGAGCGGCAGCTCGTGATCGAGCACGTGATCCTCGCGGACGTAACCATGCGCGAGCACGTAGTCGCCAAGCCGCTGCGTATTCCGAAGGCCGGCGCAATGCCCCACCATCAGCCAGGCATGCGGCCGCAACACGGCGACGTGGTCGGTGACGTTGCGCGCATTGGACGGGCCGGTGCCGATATTGATCAGGGTAATGCCGCGATAGCCGGGCTCGACGAGATGAAAGGCAGGCATCTGCGGGCTACGCTCGAGCGCCGTCCCGGTCGTGCCGCCGCCAAGGCGTGCATTGCGCGTGATCGTATTGCCGGGTGCAACGAACGCCTCGGGGCCGACGTCGCCCGATGCGAGCCGTTGCTGGCACAATTGCACGAAGGCATCGACATAGAACTGGTAGTTCGTGAAGATCACGAAATTCTGGAAATGCTCGGGATCGGTGCCGGTGTAGTGATAAAGCCGGCGCAGCGAGTAATCGACCCGCGCCGCACGAAACAGCGACAGCGGCTCCGGCGCGCCGGGGGGCAGCTCGAACGTGCCGTCGACGATCGCATCGTCCATCGCGCCAAGGTCGGGCGTGTCGAACACGTCGCGCAGCGTTCGCGTAAAGGCCGAGCTGTCGGCAATCGTCAGCGCCGCCTCGATGTTGATGTCGCGCCGATAGGCGAAATGTATCGGAATCGGCTCGTTGGACTCGCCGATCTCGACCGGCACGCCGTGATTCTTCACGAGCAGCTCGATCTGCTCGGTGAAATAGGTGCGGAAAATATCCGGGCGCGTCACACTGGTCTCGTGCACGCCCGGTCCCGCGACAAAGCCGTAAGCGAGGCGCGAATCGAGCCGCGCATGGGTCGCCGTCGTCATCCGCACGAACGGATAGCAGGCGCGCACGCGCGTCGCGAACGTCCCGCCATTGACATAGGCTTCAAACCGGTCGCGAAGGAACCGGGTATTGCGCTCGTAGATTTCCTCGATACGGGCAACGGCCGCGCCGGCATCGACGAAGGCTTCAGTCTCGATGTGCGGTGGAGTTTCGACGAGCATTGCGGAACACATGTTGTTTCCCGCCAGATTGGCTGCGAGCGCGAAAGACTCACGCTGGGTCAGCCAATATAACCACAATCGAGGCTCGTTCCAGAGAGGTCTGCGCGTAGGATGGGTAGAGCGAAAGCGAAACCCATCACTTACAACCGCGCATGCGGAACGATGATGGGTTTCGCTTCGCTCTACCCATCCTACGAAATATCCGCTTTTACGACCTACTGGACCTTCGCCAGCACCGCGAGACGACGGATGCCCTTGTTCTTGTAGGCGTCGAGGAAGGCGTAATAGTCCTTGAAGGAGACGCAGCCGTTGGATTGTCCGCTCGGCCCGAGCATGTAGGTGTGAGCGAGCAGTCCGTCGCGGTTGAAGATCTTGTCCTGACCGCCGAGCGGCGTCAGCCGCAGTGCCGGCACACCGTGAAACAGCGCTTCGCGCGGCTTCAGCTCATAAATGTGCGGCGGCGTCACGCCCTGCATCCGCACATGCGCGGAACGAACGTCGTCCATCCTGGAGCCGAGGCCGGAATGCGCCTCGAGCCTGGTGCCGTCGGGCAGATAGACCATCTTCGCGGAAATGTCGTAGACCGCCGTCTGCCGATCATAGGGCGGCGAGCCGCCGAGCATCGGGTTCTGGCTGCGCGTATCGATGATGCTGCCGGTGACGCTGGCATCGGCCGAGGCATAGGCCAATAGCGAGTTCGATTGCGGCTTGCCCCACAGCTTCTCGACCATGTTGATCCGGTCGCCCGAACCGATCGACATGACCGCCGCCTTGGCGCGCTGCGCCATGTCGCGGATCGGATTGCCCGATGCTTTCGCCGGCTCCTGCGGCGCCGCGGCCGGCACATTGAGCGCGAGCTGGGTCGCCGGTGCCTTCGGCTTCGGCGTTTCCGCGCGCTTGGGCGCCTCGACGGCCTTTGGCGCGGCAGCCGGCGGCGAAGCTTCCGCCAGTTTCGTCGTTTCGACCGGCCTCGCCTCACCCGCACGCGAGGGCTCGCCCTGCGCCGCTGCAGCGGCGAACCTTTCGTTGAACATCAGCGAGCTTGCGACATTCTCCGGCGCCGGCATCACCAGCGGGCGCTGTTCGAACGAGGCGAATATTTCATTGAAGGCCGGCTGCGCCCGAGCGGCGATCATCGTCGTATTGTTGGCGACGGGCGCGTCGTACGCCGCACCGTTCACCGACGGATAGATGCTGGCGCCGATCACGTTGGTGTAGACGGTCCAGGCGCAGCCCAGCACGAGGCCAGTGACCGCGACACCGCCGAGGAAATATTGGGGAATAGCTTTACGAGAGGATTTCCTGCGGTTGTGGGCCGCAGGGCCGAACGCACGCGTACGCTTACTCATTCACACAACGCCCAGAACAATTCCACCAAGTCCCCCATTGATGCCGCCGTCCCGAGGGCCCCCAGCAGCATCTCGCAGAGGCACAGAGCGTCATTAAGGCGAATTTTAGTTAAATCCGGCTTAAACGCGGGCGGAACTAAGGCGGCTTCAAATATCTGGAACTATTGGAGAAATTATCCCCGTAACGCTCCGGGGATTGGGCCTTTTCAGGGACATCCGGCGCGAGGTCAGGCCGGATGTCCCATATTGGACCAAGTTAAGCCTCAATCCTTGAACGGATCGAACTCGTTCTCGCCGGCCATCGCCACCGCGAAAGGCCGCAGCGTGTGCTGCACCCGGATCGAGCCGGCGTGCTCGGCCAGCACTTCCGGCAGCCGGCGATAGGCCATCGGGCTTTCGTCGAGATCGGCTCCAATCAACGTGACACCTCGCGATTGCAGCCACGCGTCCATCTCGGCGCGCGTGAACCGCCGCTTGGCCTCCTTGCGGCCGAACAAGCGTCCAGCGCCGTGCACGGTCGAATAGAGCGAAGCCTTCGCCTCCTCACTATCGACGCCCTCGACGATCACAGCGTCATCGCCCATCGATCCACCGATGAAGCCGCGCTGGCCGGGAAATGCCGGCGTTGCGCCCTTGCGCACCACCCACAGATCCTTGCCGCCATGGTTCTCGCGCCACGCATAATTGTGGTGGTTGTGCACCATGTCGGTGACCTCGCCGCCGATGATTTTGCGCACGCGCTCGATCACCCATTCGCGGCCGGCATAGGAGTAGCGGCCGGCGAGCTGCATCGCCGCGATGTAGCGCCGCCCGATCTCGCTGTCCTCGTCGATCACGGCGGGCGGCACGTTCATGCCGTCCTTGCCGCCCGCGGCCTTGAGGTAGCGGGTCGCGCTGGTGTGGCCGAGACCGCGGCTGCCGAAATGCACGCCGATCCAGACGAAGCCTTCCTCGTCGCGCAGGAGGTCAACATAGTGGTTGCCCGATCCGACGGTGCCGAGCTGCGAGACCGCCTTCTGCCGGTAGGCGCCCATGTCGGATTCGCGCCATGCGTCGTCGTCGTCGAACAGCGCATGCTCGACACGCTCGTCGTTGGTGCGTCCAACGCCGAACGAGATCACGCTGTGCACATCCTTGATGATGGTGCCGACATTGTTCTCGATCTGGCTGAACGGCGTATCGAGCCGCACGGCCATGTTGCCGCAGCCGATGTCGAAGCCGACGCCGGAGATGCTGATCTGCTTCTCATAAGCAATCACGCCGCCGACCGGCTGGGCATAGCGAGATGGCCGTCCGCGCAAATCACGCCGGCAACCGCGTTGCCGACCGACATGCAGTTGCGCATCTGCGCGATCGTCGCGTCCTCGTGCGTGCCGAAGATCTTCAGCGGGCTGTTCTGGTATTGCGCCGCCTGCGGCTTCATCGCGATGTCGCCGGCAACCGCCTCCGCATCGCGCGCCAGCTTTTCCTTGCGCGCGGCATCGCGAAACAGGCACCAGGTCGGCATCGGCCGCTGCCCAGGACGGTCGATCTTCGCATCGGGATCGAGCCCGGCCTCGACGGCCAAGGCGCGGGCGCGCTCCTGAAAGGGGTCGGATCGCATCTCATTCTCCTTCACTTGCAATAGTATACGCCGAAATCCGGTCCGGATCTTCGGCGTGCCCCACGTCAGTCGCGACATGGGACGATCGGGTTTGCAGGCAGGGAGCAATTATGAGGTCGAGCTTGCCACGAGTGGCACTGCCGCGGATCGTTCCCTGCCATGGCGGCAGAGGGAGACCCGCTGCCGCGTTACACTGACGGTGTTTCCTGGCGGAACGCTGCGTAATTCGAACATACGCCAACGACGCACGCCATGGCACGACCGCGCCGGACGACCGGCCGGCCTGCATAACGTGACGGGTTGGTGTCTAAACGAAGCATCGTCTTTCCATGGATCGCGGAAGCGCGCGATCACATACATCAATTTCCGGATTTGTAAATAGTGCGCACAATTTCCACGCGTCGGGCGCGCTAAGTTTCCTGCGTCACGGCCGCGCTAACTCCTCATCCTGAGGAGCCCGCAAAGCGGGCGTCTCGAAGGATGTAGGCCACAACCGGGGCTTCATGGTTCGCCCGGCGATGCGAAGCATCGTCCGGAGACGCGCGGAGCCTGTCATCGGGCCGCGCTTCGCGCGGACCCGGTGGCACTCCTCACCATGAGAAGCTTACCTAATAGCGCAACTGCGGATACCAATCCTTGCCGCGCCCTTCCGGCGTGGTGTCGAGGATGGTCCACAGCGGATCGAAATCGGGCGCACCGCGCGGGTCCTGTCCGGGATCGGCGGTCGATGCTCCCATTTCACCCGACCAGAAATGCCGGATGCTGCCGTCGCGCCGCGTGAACACGTTGTAGCCGGGCACGTCCGCATCCGCCGCGCTGACATAGTCGCGCGTGAAGTCGCCCGACGCATCTGAATAGATCCGATGCCGTGTCCAGCCGCGCGCCTTCTTCGCCTCGATCAGCCGCGCGATCGGCGAGCGCGCCACGAACACGAAGGCGATGCGCTGTTCGACATCGGGCAGCTTTGCTTGCCAGGTGCTCATGAAGGATGTGCACATCGGGCACGGCTGTTCGCGCTGCGGGCCGAACATGTAGCTGTAGATCACCAGCGTCTGCTTGTTGCCGAACAGGTCCGACAGCGTGGTCTTGCCGCCCTCGCCTTCGAATTCATAGTTCTTCGTCACCACACCGCCCGGCGGCAGCGCGCGGCGCAACGCGGCGACGCGTTCGATATGACGGCGCAGCTCAATCTCCTCGGCGAGCAATTGCTCGCGGGCGCGGCGATACTCGGCGCTCTCGTTGGGAAAGCGCACGGCGTTTGCGCGTGCGAGTTCGGCGGCGGGCTTCAGGGTGGAACCGGACATGGGAACGCCTCCTGTTGCGTTTGGATGATTGGAAGACGTTTCAACCCCCGGCTTCGCCGACAGCGGCGGGTAAAAATCCGGTGTTAAACCCCCGGTTTCACGCCGTTTTGGCGACGTTTAGGCCTGCTTTCTCGCATTGCAGCCATCGCCGAACCTTAATCGCCGGGCGCAGACACATTAACGCCGGCCATTGGCTTTGCGCTGGAGAACGGGCCTGATACGGTACCGTATCAGGCCCTTCTTCGCTGTATTCGTCCGTACCCAGGGGAAGCTGCCATGACAATAACGCTGGCACGCGCCGGATCCATTGCCTTCGCGGGCACCCTGCTGCTGCTCGCCGGGGCTGCGGCGGCGCAGCCGGCAATATCAGGCTGCACGTCCACGCCGACCGCCCAGGGAACCCAAACCTTGCAGTGTGAAGCAGCTATCACAATCGTGGCCGAGAGCGGTGCTAAGTTCGAGCTCAGGGATCGCAACCGCGATGGCCATGTCGATTCCGTCGAGCTCAGCAACAAGGCCTTGCTGGTCGAAGTGCCGAAGAAGCCGGGCCGCACGCGGTTCAACGTGGTGACGCCGCAGGCGATTGCCGCGGTGCGCGGCACCAAATGGGCCGTCGATGCCGAGAGCGGAAAAACGTCCGTCTTTGTCGTCGACGGCCGCGTCAGCGTCGCGCGCTCAGCCGGCCGCGGCAGCGTCTTGCTCGGCCCCGGCGAGGGCGTCGACGTCGAGACATCGGGCGATCTGGTCGTCAAACGCTGGGGCGCGGCGCGCGTTGCGGCACTGATGGCAAGGCTCGGACAATAAAAGGCTGGGGCAATAGAAGACCAGGACGGAAGAAACGCACGAATGAGCCATCGACGTCTTCATATTCTGGTTGCGTTGCTCTGCACGGGATTGTGGGCAGGCGCGATATGGCTCGGCCATTCGAACGGCTATTTGCGCTTTCTCGACCGGCTCGAGTCGGCACTGACCGACGCGCGAACGCTGACGCGCGGCATAAAGGCGCCGCCGGACCTCGTCACCATCGTTGCGATCGACGACACCATCGTCAAGCTCGCCGGTGCCTATCCGCTGCCGCGCGCAGAGATAGCCGAGATCGTCGAGGCGATCGCACGGCTGGAGCCGAAAGTCATTGCCGTCGATCTGCTGCTGATCGACAAGGGCCCTGCCGAGGGCGATGCGGCCCTCGCGAAAGCGTTCGCAGCGCGCCCGACCGTGCTCGCGGCAGCGGCCGTATTCCCGAACACCGTCCAACCGTCGGAAGAGAGCGAGGGGCCGCTGGCCGGCCTGCCGAAGGCCAGCCGCTTCCTGCTGCCGCTGCCAGCATTTGTTGAGCGCGCGGAAGTCGGCGTTGCCAATGTGGCGACGGGCCAGACCGGCACGCCGCTGTCGGTGCCGATGCTGTTCCGGACGCGGGACAATATCGAATTGTCGTTTCCGCTCCGCGTCGCCTCGATCGCAATCGGCGACAAGCTGACGATTGAACCCGACCGCCTCAGGTTCGGCGACCGGCCGATCCTGACGGCTGCAGACTATGCGCTGCCGATTTCCTATTACGGTCCGCGCCACACCATTCGCACCATCAGTGCCGCTAACCTGATCGAGGGCCACGTCGACAAGGAAGCCATTCAAGGCAAGATCGTCGTCCTCGGCGCCACCGCGACCGGCGCCGGCGACTTCTTTCCGACGCCGTTCGACTCGCTGATGCCGGGCGTGGAAATCATCGCAACCGCGATCACGCATCTGCTGGCAGGCGACGGTATCGTGCGTGATCGGCGGGTTCGCATTATCGACGCCGCGACGACGATCCTGCTGCCCATGCTGCTGGTCGGGCTATTGGCCTGGCGGCGAAACGCCGTCGGTCTGGTTGCGGTGAGCGCGGTGCTGCTGGCATGGGCGGCCGCCAATGCGATCGCCTTTGCGCACGGTCAATGGCTCAACGCCGCGGTGACCATCGCCGCTTCAGCGCCGCCACTGATGCTGTTCGGCGGCATCCAGCTCTGGTCGGGCCGGCACAGCGCCCAGCATCTCGCCGCGCAAAACAAGCTGCTCGAACAATTCCATACGCCGGGCCTGCAGCAGTGGCTGACGCGCGATCCCGACTTCCTGCTGGCGCCGGTCAGGCAGGACGCCGCCGTCGTGTTTGTCGATCTGTCCGGCTTTACCTCGCTCAGCGAAACGCTCGATCCCGACGCCACGCGCGGCCTTCTGCAGGAGTTTCACGCCCTGGTCGACAAGGAAGTGACACGCTGCGGCGGCGTGATCACGAGCTTCCTCGGCGACGGCGCCATGATCCTGTTCGGCCTGCCGGAAGCCGCGGCGGACGACGCGGCGCGCGCGGCGCAATGTTCAATCGCGCTCTGCGTCAAGACCGAACGCTGGATTGCGGCGTTGCCGCCGCAAATCGCTCTACGTATCGGCTTCAAGATCGGCGCGCATTTCGGACCGATCGTCGCCTCCCGGCTCGGCGGCCGCAACCACCAGCACATCACCGCAACCGGCGACACCGTGAACGTGGCGAGCCGGCTGATGGAAGTGGCGGCGCGCCATGACGTCCGGCTGGCGCTGAGCGATACGCTGCGCGGCGCGGCGGAACGCACCGGCGCCCGGTTGAAGACCGGAAGCCTGACCGGCCCCGTCGAGGCGCAGATTCGCGGCAGGTCGGGCTCGCTTGCGGTCTGGCTGTGGCGGAACGAGCACCCGGCGGTCAACCAGCACACGCGATCCGACGCCGCCGAGTGAACGGCCCCGCCGCCTACTTCATCATTTCCGGCGGTGGCGTATGGTCGAGCACGTCGCCCTTCGGCCCGCGCAGTAGATACAGCGCATAGGTCTCGATAACGAGCGGGCCGCGCCTGCGCTCGACGTCGCCGACCTTCTCGACGCTTGCGAACGAGCCGCTCATCTCGTCCTCGCCCGGGAAAACCTCGCGCGCATAGAGCAGAGGGCCGGCAAGCTGCGCCGCATCCGGCTCGGGCATGTTGACCCAGCGGATGCGCTGGCTCTGCTGCGCCACGCAGGTGCCCTTTGGCAGATGGAAGGCGAGCCAGCCGGTGGTGCCGTAATCCGAGGCCAGCACGCAGGTCGCACCCGTTCGCGCCCTCGCCGCCTCGATCTCGGCCGCCGTTTCGCGCCAGCCGATGCCGATGCTACGCACGGTGGCGTCGCGGCGATAGCCCGACAGCAGCCCAGTGTCGGCCTGCACGACCAAAGCCACGAACAACACGATGCCGCTAGGTGCCGCCCAGCGCCGGCAGAAATCGGCCAGGCTCTGCCAGCGTGGCGGCCATTGCACGAGATGCGCCGCAACCGCCGCGGCGATCGCAAACGCCGGGTAGACCGGCGCGAACCAGTTGGCCTCGACGCGGGCATGCAGCGAATGCCAGACGAAATAGGCGACGATGATCCAGAACATCGTATTCACGAGCGCCCGCGCCGGCAGCGCACCGGCGCGGCGGCGGAGCAGCGCATAAAGCCCCATCGTGCCCAGCATCCAGACCAGCGGCGTCGCAAACGCGATCTGCGTCGGAACCAGTTCGGCAATGTAGACCGGGCGGAAATCCTCGATCCGCGCCCGCCCCATCTGCTTGATGAAGGAAACCCAATGATGGTCGGCGTTCCAGAGAATGACCGGCGCGAACAGCAGCAGCGCGACAAGCCCGCCGAGATAAAGCCAAGGCGAGATCAGCCAATGCCGCAGCTTGGGGACCGCGACCAGCCAGATCAGGATGGCGGGCCCGAAGAACAGCGCGGTGTATTTTGACAGCAGCGCACAGCCGGCGGCGGCGCCGACCGCAAGCCACCACGCGCCTTGACCGGTCTGCAGCACCTTGGCGAGCGCGAACAACAGCAGGCTGGAAGCCACCAGGAGCGGTGCATCCGGCGTCACGATCATGGTGCCGACCGCGGCCATCAGCGTGATGTTGAGCAGCATTGCAGACGAGGCGGCGACACGGCGGCTGCCGAACAGGATGGCGGCCGCCTGATAGATCGCCCAGCTCATCGGCAGCGCGAGCAGGATCGACACCAGCCGCACCCCGAACTCGGTATCGCCGGCAATCATGGTGCCGAGCCGGATCACGACGGCGACCATCGGCGGATGATCGTAGTAGCCGCCGGCCAGATGCTTCGACCACATCCAGTAATAGGCCTCGTCGAAGCTGATCGGGGTAAACCAGGCGGCGATCAGGCGTAGCGCCACCAGCGCCAGAATCGCCAGACTCGTATTAAGGGCTACCCGCGCCTCGTTCGAGGTCATTTTGAAGCCCTGGCGGTCCTGATTGCATCAGGATTGGGCTCCAGTCTGTCCCACCCACTACCCGTCATCCCCGCGAAAGCGGGGATCCAGTACGCCGGGAAGCCTGCGATCAGATCGAAAGGCCGCGGCGTACTGGATCGCCCGGTCAGGCCGGGCGACGACAGTGGAGTGTGAGGGGCACGCGTCATCTCATCATCCTTCGCGCGAACCGGTACTGACCCTCAGATCACGTCCGAGGGCTTTCGCTCGAAAGCGCCATCGATCATCGCTTGCGCCAGACGAACAGGCCCGACATCGCGTAATTCCAGACCACGCCCATCAGCGCG
Organism: Bradyrhizobium sp. CB3481; assembly: GCF_029714305.1. NCBI lineage: Bacteria > Pseudomonadati > Pseudomonadota > Alphaproteobacteria > Hyphomicrobiales > Nitrobacteraceae > Bradyrhizobium > Bradyrhizobium sp. CB3481. The sequence goes on along the minus strand of NZ_CP121647.1, from coordinate 3,177,225 downwards.
CCGGCAAGGCCCGCGAGCCACCAGATCGGCTCCTGGTCGAAGACCGCGAAGGCGACGCCGACATTGGCGAGCAGTCCGACGCCGCAAACCAGATAGAACAGCAACAGACCGCGCAGGATCGCAAACCCCTTCAGCCGCTGGTCGCGATAGGTCAGGAAGTTGTTCAGGATGAAATTGCTGGTCATGGCGACCAGCGCGCCGGCGGCCTGCGCCTCGGCAAACGGCTCCCGGAAGATTTCATGCGCGATGAACAGCGCCACTAGATGCACCACAAGGCCGGTGCCGCCGACCATCGCGAACAAGAGGAAGCGCAGCGAAACCACGTCGTGCGTCAGCTTGGCGAGCACCAGGCCGAGGAAGTCCAGCGCCACCATGGAATCGAGCTTGCTCTCGCCGTGCTGGCGCGAGCCGAAGGCGTAGGGAATTTCGACGGTCTTGAGCTTGCCTTGCGCGGTCGCGATGACGTCGAGCAGGATCTTGAAGCCCTGCGTCGAGAGTTGCGGCGCCAGTTGCTCGAAACGGTCGCGGCGGATCATGAAGAAGCCGCTCATGGGATCGGCGATCTCGACCTTCAGCGCCCGCTTGGCGACCTCGGTCGCAAGCTGACTGGCGCCGGCCCGCTGCTTGTTGAAACTATCGGCGCTGCCGCCCTCGATGTAGCGGCTGCCGACCACGAGCTCGGCCTCGCCACTGCGGAGCAGTGCGACCATTTTCGGCAGCTGGGTCTCGTCATGCTGGAGGTCGGCGTCGATCACCGCCGCGTAGGGCGCGCTGGAGGCCAAAATGCCTTCGATGCACGCCCCCGACAGTCCGCGCCGTCCGATCCTGCGGATGCAGCGGACGCGGGAATCCTTCCGCGCCAGCCCGCGCACCACGTCCCAGGTTCCGTCGGGCGAATTGTCGTCGACAAAGACCACTTCCCAGGCAGTGCCGGCCAACGTGGCCTCCAGCCGCCGGTACAGCACGGTGACGTTGTCGCGCTCGTTGAAGGTCGGGACAACGACCGAGAGCTCAGGCAAACCGGCCTGCGACGGGGTTTCGGAGCCCGGTTTGATGGCTTGATTCATGACCGGCAGCGTATATCCGCAGCCGGTTGACATGCCAAGGCGAGCTTGGAGAACGAGGTGACCAGACGGTGAAAAACGAGGCGAAAACGATCCGGCCCGGTACGGCGCCGGCGAATCAGCCGCCTTGCCGGGGTCGGATCCGGAGACCTGCGCTGCTTGAAAATGCTCTGAAAATGCCAACGACCACGAACAGGAGGCGCGCGTACATCCGGCGCAGCCAAGCTATTCATGGTCGTCCCAGCGCCGGAGCTTTTACGCGTCAACGTCGCCGTTAGAGGCTAGATAGGAACGCCCCAAGCATTCCGCAAGGACATCACCTAATTTGGTACCTCGCGAATCACCGGCCCGCGCGGGGCTGGCGCCGCGGGAACCGGCGCGGGCGCGGTCTGCTGGACGTTGGCCGGCTTGGCGGGCTTTCCATACTGGCCGATCGGCCCGTACGCGATTGCCACCACCATCACAATCGACGCGACGATGGCTCCCAAAAGACCAGCGACTGATTGCGAATTCATAGTCTATTATCCCCACCTGACCGGGAACTGTTATCACGGAAAAAGCGCGGCGAGGAATAGGCCCGACGCCAACCGCCGCCAAAATCGGCCGAAAATGCCGACGTTCAAAATCTCACCACGCGACTGCCGCGCAAGTGACAAGCAAGAACCGCGATTCCAGCGTAAACAAGGCGGAGTCTCGACCTTTGATTTGACAGGGAATAGGGGAAAGCAATGTCGACGACAGATGACACCAAATCGGCCGGCAAACGGCGCAAGGGGAAAGGCGAACGCAAGAAGAAGGCGGACGCCCGGCAGACCTCGGCACCGGTCGAGTTGCAGACCTCGGAACCTGTCGAGCCGCAAAGCCCGGACCTGAGCCTGCAATCGGAGCCGGAGCAAGCCATCGTCGAAAGCCCGCCGGTGGATCAAGCCCCACCTGTTGCCGAGCCGGTCGAGACTGTCGCGCCGGTCGAGGCTGTTGCACCGGTCGAGGATGTTGCGCCCGCGACCGCGCCGGAGGCAGCTCCTTCGCCGGCCGAGCCTGCGTCGACCGAGCCCACGCCGGCCCCGTCAGCCGAGCCGGCACCGGTGAGCCTGCAGACGATTGCGAATGCCTATCGCGACTACACGCGAAAATCGATCGAAGAGTTCGGCTCGTTCGTCGAGCAACTCAGCGGCGCGCGCTCGCTTGACAAGGCGATGACCGTGCAAAGCGAATTCGTGAAACGGGCCTATGAGACCTCGGTCGCGGAGTCACAGAAGATCTGCGACCTCCACACTCGGCTCGCGAAGCAAACCCTGGATCCCTTCAAGGGGCTGGCGGGCAAAGCACCGCCGTCACAGGGCAAACGCTGAGATACCGACCGGTTCGGACAACAGCCATGAGGCTCCGGTTTTCCGGAGCCTCTTTTTCGAGCAATCATGCCTGCGATCCCTGGCGCTGGCTGCGCTGCGACGCAGGTCCGGCGCCGCGCATGTAATGCCGTTCCGGCCGGTAACGTCCGGCCCAGGTCTGCATGATCGCCTTGGTGATGGTCGATATCCACTGCAAGATGGTCATCGATAGATCCTTTCGTCCTGCAACGCTGCAATTCGCGCGCCAAGCTGGCCGGTGAGTCGCTGGTGAAACGTAGAGCTGCGCTGGATGGCGGCGACCGCGGTCGAAATGCAGGTGCGGCCCTGCCCATCTTCACGTTGACGACGGTCTGGGTGATCATCGCGCGGCCGCCGCCGCCGCCATGGAAGCCGGCGGCGATGTTAGCGACGCCGAGCAGCTTCACCATCGGTCCGATCGAGCCGGCGGCGGCGGTCACCATGGCGGGCCTGCCGCCGAGCACGAACATCACGAGACACAACATGATAGAAGCGACCAATGCCACCTTGGGATCGACGCCCGAGACGAAGGAAAGCGAAATCACCTCAGGAATCAGCGCCGTGATGATACCGGCGAGCGATTCGCGAACAACCAATTTGGCGCGCGGAGAACCGAAAGGATCGAAGGTGTGTCTTCGAAGTCGGATTGTGTGGCGGCGGGCCTTGCGACTTGCAGTTCAGTCCCGCTCGGCGGAATTCACGCCTCGCCTTCATCCCGGATTTTCCAAAGGCTCGCCGCCGCTGCGACAATCTGGCCATTCAGGACCGGCTTAGCTAATATCGCTCAGCCCCTCCTCCCATTTCCCGATGAGCCATCCCCGTGAGCAAGCCAGCAAAATCGACCGCGAAAAACAGCGGCAACATCTATATCGGCATCGGCGGCTGGACGTTTGAGCCGTGGCGCGGCGTCTTCTATCCGGAGAAGCTCGCACAGGCGAAGGAGCTATCCTACGCCGCGTCGAAACTGACCTCGATCGAGATCAACGGCACCTATTACGGCTCGCAGAAGCCGGAGAGCTTTCGCAAATGGGCGCGTGAGGTGCCCGACGGTTTCGTGTTCTCGTTGAAGGGACCACGCTTCGCGACCAATCGCCGTGTGCTGGCGGAGGCCGGCGATTCCGTCAAACGCTTCTACGATTCCGGCGTGCTGGAGCTCGGCGACCGGCTCGGACCGGTGCTCTGGCAGTTCGCGCCGACCAAAAAATTCGACGAAGCCGATTTCGGGAAATTCCTCGAACTGTTGCCGCGCAAGCTCGAAGGGCGCGCGCTGCGCCATGTGGTCGAGGTGCGGCATGACAGCTTTTGCGTGCCGGAGTTCATCGCGCTGCTGCGCCAGTTCGAGACGCCCGTCGTGTTCGCCGAGCACGGCAAGTATCCGGCGATTGCCGATGTGGCCAGCGACTTCGTCTATGCGCGGCTGCAAAAGGGCAATGACGAGATCAAGACCTGCTATCCGCCAAAGCAGCTCGACGCCTGGGCCAAGCGCTTTCAGGACTGGGCCGGCGGCGGCGAGCCCGACGATTTGCCGCGCGTCGACAAGGCCAAGCCGAAGAAGATGCCGCGCGACGTGTTCGCCTACGTGATCCACGAAGGCAAGATCCGCGCGCCGGCCGGCGCGATGGAATTGATCGAGCGCGTGAAGTAGCTGGTCGTGGTTTTCGTCCTTCGAGACGCGGCCTGATGGCCGCTCCTCAGGACGAGGTCTCAGATCCTCATGGTGAGGAGCCGCGAAGCGGCGTCTCGAACCATGCAGGCCACCTTGGCGCGTCAATCCAGCCTTATGCCGGCTTCGCGGATCAGCCTGGTCCAGTTCTCGTATTCGGAGGCGACGAAGGCATCGAGCTTGTCGTCGGCGAGGTCCCATACCTCCCCGCCGCTCTTCTCAAAGCGCTCCTTGAGTTCGGGCAGCGTGGCGCGGATTTCGCGGCGTAGTTTTGCGATTGTCTCCGGCGGCGTCTTGGCAGGCGCAAAGATGCCGAGCCAGGAATCGACGTCGAGGCCGGAGACGCCGGCTTCCGACATCGTCGGCACATCAGGCGCCAGCGGACTCCGTTTTGACGACAGCACCGCGATGCCCTTGGCCTGCCCCGATTGCACGTAAGGCAGCCCGGCGGAATTGGAATCGAAAAACAGGTCGATGCGGCCGGCGAGCAGGTCGGTGAAGGCCGGCGGCGAGCCCTTGTAGGGTATCTCCTGAAACTTCACGCCGGCCGCCTTCATGAACGCCGCCGCCACCAGATGCTGGCCGGTGCCGACGCCGGCCGTCGCGACCGAGATCGAGCCCGGATTGGCTTTTGCCGCCGCGACGATGTCCGGCAGCCTCGCATGCGGCAGATCCTTGCGAGCGACCATGACGTAGCCGAACTTGTAGATCAGCGCGACCGGGACAAAATCCTTGCGCGGATCGTAGCCGAGCTTGGAATAGAGCGCCGAGTTGAACGCCATGTTGGAGAGGCCGCCGACCACCAGCGTGTAGCCGTCCGGCTCGGCCGTAGCAGCCGCCTGCGTGCCGACGACGGTGCCGGCGCCCGGCTTGTTCTCGAGCACAAAGGCCTGCCCCATCCGCTTGGATAGCGCATCCGCAAGCTGCCGCCCGACCAGGTCGTAGCTGCCACCGGGACCGATCGGGACGATGATCTTTACTGGACGATCAGGATAGCTGGATTGCGCCTGCGCTGTTGCAGCGCCGCAAACGAGCAGTGCGAGCAGCGGTGTGAGCATCCGGCCAAATCGGTTCATTGTATTCCCCCGCAGATGAGCCTTTTCGCAGGCTCTTTAAGGGGACTATGCGATATGGCGCATCCGGCGGCAACGCGTGATATGGCAATCCTCTTCGCGCGACCCTAGCTTGGCAGGAGATCAGCGCCGTGGATATCGATATGGCCCGCAGGACCAAACGCCTCTTCACGATCGGTTATGAGCAGACGCCGGCCAAGGCCGTGCTCGACGAATTGGAACAGGCCGGCGTCAAGCTTTTGGTCGACGTGCGCGCCGTGGCCTCTTCGCGGCGGCCGGGCTTTTCCAAGAATCAACTGGCTGCAGGGCTCGATGAGCGCGGCATCGCCTACCTGCATCTGAAGGGGCTGGGCACGCCGAAGGAGGGCCGCGAGGCCGCGCGCAGCGGCAAGTTCGATGTGCTGCACCGGATCTATTCCAAGCATCTGAAGACGGCGCAGGCCAAGGAGGAGCTCGACGAGCTGTCCGCGCTCGTTAAGCAGGCGGGGCCGGTCTGCATTCTCTGCTATGAGCGCGACCACACCCATTGCCACCGGCATTGGATCGCGGAGATTATCGAGGAGCGCGATGGCGTGAAGGTGGAGAACCTGGTCGCGCCGCAGGTGTGAGCGTCTCTCCGTCATGGCCGGGCTTGTCCCGGCCATCCACGTCTTTGCAGCCGCATAGCGAGGAAGGCGTGGATGCCCGGGTCAAGCCCGGGCATGACGGTTGTGTTTGCGGCAACACCCGACTCTCACCCCTTCCCCTCAAGGTGGAACGTTCCCTCCATCATCTTCACGCAGGCGCCGCCGACATGAATGGAAGCGACCTTTCCGCCCTGCTTGCGGACGCGGGTCAGCAGCAGGCTTGGCCGGCCCATGTCGACGCCCTGCCCGATCTTCAATTTCAGTTCGCCGTCCCTGGTATCGTCGAGATCGGCGAGCAGCGCCGCGGCCGCCGCCGTCGCGCTTCCGGTGGCAGGGTCTTCCGACAGGCCGCTCGAGCCGGGATGGAACATGCGCGCCTGCAAGTCGCAGGGCTTTTCGCCCGACGTTACGTCGCGCGTATAGAAGTAGACGGCGTCGCTGCCGTCGCACGGAAACGTCTTCTCGAACGCCGCAGCATTCGGCTTCGCCCGGCGTAGCGCTTCGCGCGAGGCAAGTTCGACCGCGATAAAGGATAGCCCCACGGAGATGACCTGCGGCGGGTGCCGGTCGATCTTCACATCGCTCGCCGATAATGAAAGCAGAGCCGCAGCCTCGTCAGTGCTGACATGCGACATCCGCTTCAACGGCTGCGGCGCCGTGAACTCGGTGCTGGCGACCCTGCCTTGCTCGGTCGCGATCTCGACCGGCACCAGGCCGGCCTCCTCCTCGAACAGGAGCCGCGCCGGCGGCTTTGCAGCCAGTGTCGCCAGCACGAAGGCGGTGCCAACATTTGGATGACCGGCAAAGGGTATTTCGCGGTTCACGGTGAAGATGCGGACCTGCGCGTCGTGCGCGGTATCGCGCGGCGGCAGCACAAAGGTCGTTTCCGAATAATTGAATTCTCGCGCGATCGCCTGCATCTGTTCGGTCGACAGCCCGCCGGCGTCGAGCACCACGGCGAGCGGATTGCCGCCGAAGGCACGGTCGGTGAAAACGTCGACGGTGATATAACGCCGTTGCATCTCGCTACTCCCTTATCCCAGCCGCCACACGGCCATCGGCCGCTCATAGCCCCTGACCTCGACCTCGCCGAGCGAGACGGCATCTCTGCAGGCGTCGCCGAGCGCATCGTGCACCGCCTCCGAGATCAGAAATTGCGAATTGAAGTCCTTGTTGAGTGCCTCAAGCCGCGAGGCGAAATTCACGGTGTCGCCGATCACGGTGTATTCCTTTCGCCTGGGCGAGCCGATGCTGCCGGCGACGACTTCGCCGAGGTGTATGCCGATGCCGATGCGCAGCGGCCAGCTCGTCGCCTCGTTGACCCGCGCATTGGCTTCCAGCATTTCGCGCGCGGCAGCCACGGCCCGGTGCGCGGGCTCCGGCGCCTCCAGCGGAGCGCCGAACAGTGCCAAAAATCCGTCGCCGAGAAACTTGTTCACGATGCCGCCATGGCGGTCGAGGATATCGACCAGGATGGCAAAGGCGCCGTCGAGTCGATCAACCACTTCCTGCGGCGTGCGGGTGCGCGCGCCCGCCGTGAAGCTGCGGAAGTCGACGAACATCACGGCGACGCGGCGGATGTCGCTATCGGTTTTGGTGCCCTCGGCCATCAGGCGCTCGACCACCTGCGGCGAGACGTGCTGGCCGAACAGATTGGTGATGCGGTCGCGCGCGGTCGCCGCCATGATGCTCTTCTCGAACTGGCGCCGCAACTGGTGCCCGACGGCGCCCGCGAGCACACCGCAGATCAACAAGATCATGCTGCGTGCAGCGTGATAGAGGACGCTGGTATCCTGGCTGGGGTCCGGGTGATAGAAGATCGCCATCGCCAGCAGCTCCGCCGCCGCGACGAAGCCGGTGAAGGTGGAGAGCCAGAAGTCCAGCCGTAGCGTCGAGAGGATGATGAAGATGAAATAGGTCATCGGGACCACGAAGCCGAGCGCGGCCACCGATCCCATGCTGTTGATATGAAGCGCCAGCGCGGCCGTCGGCATCGACGTCTCGATCAGCGCACCGAGATAGCGCCGGAACAGCGGCAGGTCGCGGCCCTCGCGCATATGCCTGGTGATCGCCCCGTGCACCCAAAGCTCGAACAGGACGAAGGGCACCATCACCGAATAAAGATAGTGCGGCTTGAGATTGCCGTGCCAGACCTGGCTCATCTTCTCGGGCGCAAAGAAGTAGACGGTCCAGAGGATCGCGGACAACAGAACGGTCGTTCCGATCAGCGCCTTGATGCGGAGCAGCTCGGTCGCCATCACTTCCTGCGTCAGCGCCCGCTGGAAGTCGGCCGACACTCCGGTGTCTTGGTCTTTTGTCTTCTTGCCCCGGAACCCCGTCATCACCTCACCTGCCGGCCTTCAATCTCTCACGATGAAGTTTCAACCGTCATTGCGAGCGGAGCGAAGCAATCCATGTCTCTCCTCGTGGATAGATGGATTGCTTCGTCGCTTCGCTCCTCGCAGTGACGGGTAAAATCGCCGCCGTGCTTGCGCCGCGAGTCTTTATAACCTCAATCCAGCGTGCGACGGAAGCGTGTCACGGCGATCGTCATCGCCACCAGCATCAGTACAATCAGTGCAATCGTGTCGTATTGCAGGTTGGACGGGACGGCGCCCTTCAGCATGATGGCGCGGACGATGCGGATGTAATGGGTCAGCGGCAGCGCTTCGCCGAGATACTGCGCCCAGACCGGCATTCCCGCGAACGGAAACATGAAGCCGGACAACAAGATGCTGGGCAGGAAGAACATCATCGACATCTGCATCGCCTGCAACTGGTTCTGCACGATGGTGGAGAAGGTGTAGCCGATCGACAGGTTGGTGGTGATAAATAGCGTCGTCAGCAGCGCCAGCAGCACCACGCTGCCGAGAATCGGAACGCCGAACAACAGCACCCCGATGCTGACGATCAATGAGGCCTGGATGAAGCCGACGATCACGTAGGGGATGATTTTGCCGAACATCACCTCGACCGGCTTGATCGGCATCGACAGCAGGCTCTCCATGGTGCCGCGCTCGATTTCGCGCGTCACCGACAGCGCGGTGAAGATCAGCATGGTCATGGTCAGGATGGTGCCGACCAGGCCCGGCACGATGTTGAGCCGGGATTCGGCGGCCGGGTTGTAGCGGGCATGCGCCCGGATCTCGAACGGCATCGCGGGCGGATCGCCGATGTGAAGGTCATGGGCGAGCGCGGTCTGCACCAGGACGCCGAGCGATCCGAGCGCCGCGCTGGCGGCGACGGGATCGGTCGCATCCGCCGCGACCAGCAGCGCCGGCTTGTCGCCGCGCCGCACCGCCCGCTCGAAGCCGCGCGGGATTTCGACTCCGAACAGCACCTTGCCGGACTGCAGGAGCTCGTCGAACTCGGCGACGCTGTGCACCTCGCGGGTGAAGCGGAAGTAGCTGGTATTCTCCAGCGCCTTCAGCACCGAGCGCGCCAGATCGCTGTCCTCCTGGATCAAGACCGCCGTCGGCAGATGGCGCGGCGTGGTGTTGATGGCGTAGCCGAACAACAGCAATTGCATGACCGGGATCATCACGATCATCGCAAAAGAGACGCGGTCGCGGCGAAGCTGGATGAACTCCTTGACCAGCATCGCGTAGCTGCGCCGCCAGAAACCGAAGGCCGGTTCCCTTGCCTCGCCGGCGGAAACAGCGTCGGTCGCACTCATTGGAAATTGTCCTTCGAGCGGTTCATGAGGTCGATGAACACATCTTCCAGCGACGGCTCGCTATCCTGCCAGTGCCATCCCTTGTTGTCGCGATAAGGCGCGATCGTAGCCTCAAGCGCGACCTTGTCGCGGCCCGAAACGTGCAGGCTGGTGCCGAACGGCGCCACCATGTCGACGCCGGGCTTGCCGGTGAGCTCGGAAGCAAGCCCGTTGAGCTCATCGCCGGAGACCGTCCAGGTCGAGAGCGCCGATTTGGCGATCACCTCGTCGACCGTACCATGCGCCAGGAGGTGGCCATAGGCGATATAAGCGATCTCATGGCAGCGCTCGGCCTCGTCCATGTAGTGGGTGGAGACCAGCACCGTCAGCCCTTCGGCGGCGAGCGCGTGGATCTCGTTCCAGAAGTCGCGCCGCGCCTTGGGGTCGACGCCGGCAGTCGGCTCGTCGAGCAGCAGCAATTGCGGATTGGGCAGCGTGCAGGCGCCGAGCGCCAGCCGCTGCTTCCAGCCGCCCGAAAGCTCGCCGGCAAGCTGCTCCTCGCGACCGCTCAGGCCGATGCGGCGGATCATATCGCCTGCTGCGCCGCGCGCGTCGCGCAGGCCGTAGAGCCGCGCAACGAATTCGAGGTTTTCTCGCACCGAGAGATCCTGATAAAGGCTGAAGCGCTGCGTCATGTAGCCGACCAGGCGCTTGATCTTGTCGGCGTCGCGGCGGATGTCGTAGCCGAGGCAGGTGCCCTCGCCGGCGTCAGGCGTCAGCAGCCCGCACAGCATGCGGATCGTCGTGGTCTTGCCGGAGCCGTTGGGGCCGAGGAAGCCGTAGATCGAGCCGCGCTTCACCTGCATCGAAAGGTCGTGCACGACCTCGCGGCCGCCGAAGGATTTTGAAAGACCTTCAACGTTGATGGCGATATCGGGGGCTGATGCGGGCGCTGCATTCATCGCTTGTTCGCCACCGGCGTCCTTGGATTGAGGAACACGCTGATCGGCTGGCCGACACGCAACACATCGGGCCGGCTCGGCCGCGCCTGGATCAAGTAGACCAGCTTGTTGCGTTCATCGAGGCTGTAGATGACCGGCGGGGTATATTCCGCCGTCGTCGCGATGAAGTAGATCTTGGCGGTGAGATCGGCCGCGCAATTGTCGCAAGTCACCCTCACCTCGTCGCCGATCGCAAGCTTCGGCAATTCGGTCTCCGGCACGAAGAAGCGGATCTTCATGTTGCCGGGCGGCATGATCGACAGCACCGGCCGCTGCGCCGGGACCATCTCGCCTTCGCGGAAATAGATCTGCTGGACCGTGCCGCCGACCGGCGCGAAACCGCTGCGCCGCGCAAGGCGAGTTTGCGAGGTGTTGACGCGGGCTTCCGCCACGCGCAACGCCGAGGTTGCGGAATCCAAATTGGCTTGCGTGCCCGATCCGGTCTTGCTCAGCGAGGCCGCGCGATCAAACGTCTGCTGCGCATTGGAGAGCGTCGCCTTGTTCTGGTTGAGGTCCGCCTGCTGCAGATCGTCATCGACGGAATAGAGATGGTCGCCGGGCTTGACCTCGTCACCCTCGCGCACATTGAGCTTGATGACACGGCCGCTCTCGTCCGGGCTGACAAAGATCATGTCGGCTTCCACCCAGCCCTGAAAGCCCGGATCCCTGCGCTCCTTGCAGCCCGCAAGCGTGGCGGCGAGCGTCAGCGCGGCCAGGATCGTTATCGTCCGCGACGCAATCATGCCGCTCTCCGTTCGCCAAAAATCAAATCGAGATGAACACGGAACATCGCGATCGCGTCGAGCGGCGCGTGCCGCGCAAAAAGGCTCTGCCAGATCACCGCGATCAGCGCCGGCGCGACCACGATCTGTGGAAACTGCACGAGGTTGCTGTGCCGGATCTCGCCGCGCGCAATGCCGAGCTCGATCAGGGCGCGCATGCCGGCGAGCCCCCGCGACACCACTTCGCGGTAATAGAAGTCGGCCACCTCAGGAAATCGCGGCCCCTCGGCCACGATCAGCCGCACGAGATCGCCGCGCCGTGTGGTCGCCACCTCCTCGATGAAGGTGCGGGCAAACCCCTCCATCAGGTCGCGCACGGATGCATCTGGCTTGGGCGGCGTCGCCCAGAGACGGCTGATCATCGGAACGATGGCGGTGCGGATCAGTTCCTCGAACATCGATTCCTTGTCCTTGAAGTGCAGGTAGATCGTGCCCTTGGCGACGCCGGCGCGCCTTGCGATGTCGTCGATCCGCGTCGCCGCAAAGCCGCGGGCGATGAACTCGTCCATCGCCGCCTCGATGATCGCCCCGCGCCGCTCGGCAGCCCGTTCGGCGCGGTTGGAGGCGGGCTTCGGGTGCGGGTTCAACACAGCCGGCGCGCTCATCCTGGCTCGGCGGCCGGCGGGTTTTGCAGCTGATTTTCGCACGCTTCTGGTGGCTTCCTTTGTCATGTGGAATTTATGACTGACTGGTCAGTCATTGTCAACTTCAAGCACAGCGCGGGCTTTCACATGGGCGTGACCGGCCATTGGGTCCGGTCGCCGCGTGGGGTGATTTTGGCGCGGCTCCCGTCGGCTCCGACATCCCACATATGCGGGGTCTCCGCCCTACTGCGGCGGCCTGTCCATTATTGTCGCCGGAAGGCGCGATGCGCTTGTACGCGCGGGCGATCGCAGCAGCCTCGTGGTTTGGAGACGCGCGACATTGCCGAGCTCCATGAGGATCCCACACTCATCCTGCAAGCGTCCTTGCGCTGCATCCCGAAGGATGCAGGCCTGCCCTCTCCACGTCATCGCGAGCGGATCGGATTTTTCGCGCGACTCTCATGCAGTGTTAACGATGCCTGCGAGCATCTCCTTAAGGTTGCGCCCGGATAATGATGCCGGCCGTTGCCGCAAGAGTCCCGCATGGATCGCCCCCGCCCCTCCATCATCACCGCATTGTTCTGGGCTTACTGGGATTTGTGCCATGTGCTGCGAAAGGCTTGGCGGCCTGCCCTGTTTGCCTTTCTGATCCTTTCGGTGGGAAGCGTTGTGGCGGCGGTCGGGCCGATACGGCTGACGTATGATCCACTCGGCAGGGCAGCCATCCGGCTGGCAATCCTGGTCGGACTTTGCTTCCTGCTGACGCCGTTCTTCCTCGCGATGCACCGTTTTGTGCTCCTCGGCGAGGAGCCAATCCGATATGATTTCACACCGTCCAGCCCGCGCTTTCAAATGTTCTTCGGCTGGTTCGCGGTGTGTGTCGTTCTGGCGAGTTTTCCGGCCATTCTGGCCGCCCTCGCGGAGACAAAGGGACCTGTCTATTACGTCGGTCGACCTCCTGCCGGCCTTGATCCTTGGATCTCGAGGACTGCAAGCACTGTCGCCTGGCTTGTGCTCCAGCAACTTCTCGTGCTTTTTCCGGCGATGGCTGTCGATGCGCCGGGAGCCGGCTGGCAAAATGCGATCAGCGATACACGCAATCAGATCTGGTACGCCATTGCGGTTACGATCCTGCCGTTCATTCCGGTAGCGCTGCTCGGTCTCGCCGGAGTGTCCCTGCTAAAGGCCTGGGTCTGGGCGGCGCCGGGGACCCTGGCCGGACTGGTCGCAAGCCTGCTGTGGCTCGGCACCACGCTCCTGATTGCGTCGACGCTGTTGGCCGTGATCGCGTCACGGCTCTACCAGGTGATCGGCGAGCGGCTGAACACACCGCTACGCTGAGAGATCGCGGCCCTTGCGTTCTGGGGCCGTGGCTGGTTCATGCAGCGGTGGAATGCCCAGCTCTGCGCGCGCGATGCCGGCGATGCCGATGCGGGGCGGCATGCTGTCCAATGCCATCGTGCTCGTCGCCGTCGTCGCCAGCATTCCTACGTCAGCGCATCGTCGAGCTAAGCGGCTAGGAGCGAGCTAAGCGGCTACGAGATTGTGTATCAGCGATAGATCGGCGCCGGCGTACTGACGCGCTCTCGCAACTGATCGAACTCGCCGGAATGAAAAGTCGCGCCGTCAGGAGTCACGATCTCGACGTTCCAGCAGCCGTCCGAGATCAATTCGGCGGCCTTCTTCAACGCGGCCGGAGCAGACTCCCGGTTGAGTGTGACGTTTCCTGCCGTATCCGACGCGGTGATCAAAAATCTCATATGGCCGCCTCCCGGCACAAGCTGCCTCCCATTCTGGCCGGAAGCGCAACCGCGTCAAGAGAGGCGGCGACGCCGACGGCTCTGATGGAATCAGAACCGCGGCGTCAGGTTGGTACCCGCACCAGGCCGGCTATTCTTCGGTCGGTCTGGACATCCGACGGCGAAGCTCCTGGGCTTCGTGCCAGGTCGCAAGCGCCTCTTTGCCGAAGCGGGTCAGCGAGGTTGCGAGCTGCGCGAGGATGAACGTGATCATGGCCGACGCGCCCCGTTGGCGAGCAGATTTCCGATCGCGCGCTCGGCATCGTCGGTCAACGTCCGGCCGTGGGTAGCAAGGTACTGCTCGACCACACGGTCAGCCTGCCGCTGCCGGGCTTCGAGATGAACGCGCAACAATCGAGAGAGAAATGAGGGCTTTTTGGTCGGGGCAAAAAACCAGGCCCCAGTGGTGAGTACGTTCGCCATGGATGGCTCCTTTAATCGGAGTTGTCCCTGGGCGAATTCCTTCCCTGATCGGAGAGATAGGTATTGGTGCCGACATTGCGAGACCAAATACCTCGCAATCATGCATCAATTTTGTACCTCACGGGTTAACAAGGCCCGGCGCCGTCACATGGCTGTAACGTCAAATACGCATGCACTCCGCTTCTTGCGAATCGAGTTCGTCGCCAACCGCGAATCTTACCCGCTCACTTGGCGAACGGATTTACAAAACCTCCCCTGCCCGCCGGCGCACGCGGCGGATAGGCGGTCTCGAGATAGTTGAGGACCATCTCGCGATCCTTCTCATCAAGCGGCGGCATGCCGTGGCGGCGGATCATCAGGTTGATCGAATCCTCCCACTGCGCGCGCGTCATGCCTTGCTGCGCCACGAGCTTGAAGCCATGGCAAGCGGTGCAGGCATAGAAGGTCTCGTTGCGCCCCGCGCCCGCCACGAACTCCTCTGGACTTTCGTCGCGCGGCGTGAAGGCCTGCTGCGCCATGGCGGGCGCGATCCAGAGCGCACCGGCCAGCGCTAACCACACAAGGCGCTGCATCATCCGACCAGCACGGCGATGCGGTGCATGGCGTTGCCGCCATAGCCTTGCGGATTCCAGAAACCGGCCTGATGCGGCTGCATCGCGCCCTTGGAATCGGTGGCGCGCGCCCAGATCTCGAAATAGCCGTCGGTCGGCAATTTCACCGTCGCGGTCCAACGCTGCCAGTCATACTTGTTCTTCGGCTTCTCGAGCGTGACGCGCTGCCAGCTCGCGCCGAAATCAAGCGAGACGTCGACCTGCTTCACCGTGAGATCGCCGGCCCAGGAGGCGCCGCGCAGTTTCAGCTCCTTGGTGCCGGCGGCGAATTTTGCGCCGTTCGCCGGATTGGTGATGATCGAGCGCACCGGCATCGATTCCAGGATACGGAAGTTGGCCGGATCGGCCTTGGCCCCCGGCACCATCGGCTTGATCGCGGTGCGATAGGAAAACTCTGTCATGCCGGGGCCGTCATGCTCGCGGTCGCGGATGGTGATGCGCGTCAGCCATTTCTGCGAGGCCGAGCCGGCCCAGCCCGGCACGATCAGCCGCACCGGCCCACCATGGATGTTCGGCAGCGGCTTGCCGTTCATGGCCCACACGATCATCGTGTTCGGGTCCATCGCCTTCTCGATGCGCACCCCGCGCGAGAGGCTTGGCTTGCCGGCCTCGCCCGACAGATGCAAATCGGCGGCGTAATGGGCGGTGTATTTCGCTGTCGGTTTGAGGCCGGCCTTCTTGAGGAGATCGGCGAGCGGCACGCCGGTCCATTCGGCGCAGCCGGCGCCGCCGTTGGTCCACTGGTTGCCGCGCGCCGGCGGCGAGAAACCGGCGCGGCCGTTGCCGCCGCATTCCAGCACCATGCGGCGCGTGACCGGCTTGTACTTCGACTTCAGTTCGCCGAGCGTGATCTCGATCTTGTTGTTGACCTCGCCGTCGATGGTGATCTTCCAGGCCTCGGGGTCCTTGGCCTCCTCGGGGATCTGCCCGTTGTTGCGGATGTAGAATTTCTCGATCGGCGTGGTGTCGTCGTCGAGCAGGCTTTCCGGCGTCTCGGCAACCAGCGGCTTTTCGCCGAGCACGACCAGCCCTTCGTTCTTGCCGGGGAATTTCAGATATTGCGGCCCCTTGGCGGGCGCAGGAGCTGCCTGCGCATGGGCCTGTGGAATGCCAAATCCGTCGCGCGAAAGCGGCAGCGTGCCGCCGATCGCGGCGCCTAGCGCCGCCAGCGCCGAGCCACCCAGAAACCTGCGCCGATTGGTGTCGAAATGGCTGCCATCAGCCGAACTGCCCCCGGCTTCCCAAGTCATGACGTTCTCTCCCTGTTGCCCGCTCCCGGGCTTTCTTGGCCGGACTCCCCTTCCGGGAATCCAACTGGGAGAGTATTTGCGCTTTGCGCGCGTGCTGCAAGACCGGCAAAAGTAGTCCTCTGAGGCACGGCGCCGGCGCATCAGGTGATGACGGTAGTCGACGCCAAGAGCTAGATTTTGGTCGGCGGTTCCAGTTGAGCAAGCTCCTCTCTCAAACGAGACCAGCCGTGAGCCATCACGACTGTGCTCAGGATTCCACGAAGCGAAAAATTAACCTCAAAAATCTCGCCGGTCTCCGCCTCCAGCTCGAATCTGGCTTCAGGGTGCTCCTCCGTCGAAGGATGGGTTGTCATGCTGCGGCACAGCACTATCGTCGGCAGTCGTGTTCGCTTCGCCATTGGCGTCTCACATGCTATCGCGACCTCAGCCCTTGCGCGTCTTGCTGAGCAGATAATTGTCGTAATAGTTTTCCGCGATCTGCGTGTAGAAGAGCACTTCCTTCATATAGGCGTCGTGGCTCTCCTTGGTCTTCTTGAACAGCGGGTTCTTCTCGGCGATCTCGTTCAGGTGATCCTGCGTCGCCTTGTGGCAGGCCTCCATGACCGGCTGCGGGAAGGCGCGCAGCTCCGCACCGCCGGCGACGAGCCGCTTCAGCGCGGCCGGATTGACGCTGTCGTATTTCTCGATCATCCACGCGCCCGCCGCCGAAGCTGCCTGGTTGACGATCGCCTGATATTGCTTGGGCAACGCGTTCCACTTCTCGTCGTTCACGACGACGTGCAGCATCGCCCCGCCTTCCCACCAGCCGGGGAAGTAATAGTACTTTGCGACCTTGTAGAAGCCGAGCTTCTCGTCGTCATAGGGGCCGACGAACTCCGCGGCATCGATGGTGCCGCGCTCGAGCGCCGGATAAACGTCGCCGCCCGCGATCTGCTGCGGCACAACGCCCAGTCTTGCCAAGACATGGCCGCCCATGCCGGCAATGCGGAATTTGAGGCCCTTGAGATCCTCGGGCGTCTTGATCTCCTTGCGGAACCAACCGCCCATCTGCGTGCCGGAATTGCCGCAGAGGATCGCATGGGCCTTGAACGGCTTCAGCGCCTCGTTGGTGAGGTCGGCGCCGCCGCCGAACGACCACCAGGAATGCTGGTGACGATGATTCATGCCGAACGGCGCGCCGGTCGCGTAGGTCAGCGCCGGCTCCTTGCCGATGTAGAAATAGAGCGGCGTCTGCGCCATCTCGACGGTCGCCGAGCTGACGGCATCGAGCGCCTGCAGGCCGGGCACGATCTCGCCGGCCGCAAAGGTCTGGATCTGAAACTTGTTGTCGGTGGCATCGGCGACGTATTTCGCAAAGGTCTGCGCCGTGCCGTAGATGGTATCGAGCGACTTCGGAAAGCTCGAGGTCAGCCGCCACTTGATCTCGGGCGAGGTTTGCGCGATCGCGGGTGCCGCAACCAGCGTCGCCGCGCCGGCCACGGCGCCGCCTTTGAGGAACGTACGGCGTTTCATGGGCTTACTCCTTTTTTATTGATCGCAATCCGGTGACGCGGGGCGCGCAAAAGCGTATGCCAAGACCATTCGGCCCGCATCATAGCGGAGTTCGAGGTCGCCATGGAAGCGCTGCCACTGGGCGTATTGCGGCGGTCCGCCGCGATGGCACTAGCTGTGAAATTTCAGCCCATCGACGATCTTGTCGATCACCTTGCGCTCGGCGCGCATGGCGATGCCGACCAGGTTGAGTTCGGCGCGGATCACGGCCCGAACCACCTCGCGGTTGGCGGCGTCATGCGTGGTCTTGAACATGTCCTCAGTATAGACCGCCGGCGTGACGTTGCGGGCGAGCGAGCGCTCCAACGCGCGGGACAGCGCCGCCCGGTCGGCGCCGTAGATCAGAATCGGCTGGCCGATCAGCGACAGGTATTGCGTGCCCGAAGCGTCGCCATAGGGCTCGCCAATGCATTCGGGAAACGCCGCCGCGATGCCGCCGGCGAGAAAGGACGCGACGTTGAGCTTCTGCCAGGCTTCGAGGTCGGCCCGGATCACGACCGCGATCTTGGTGTCGAATTGCATGATGTCTCCCGATGTCATTCCGGGATGGTCCGAAGGACCAGACCCGGAATCTCGAGATTGCGGGTTCGCGCTGCGCGCGCCCCGGAATGACGATAGCAGCTTTACCCCTTCGCGTCGCAGGCCCAGGCGCGGATGACGCATTCCTTGCCGCCGAATTCATAACACTTCTTGGTCGCCGCGTTGAGCGAGCTCGAAATTCTCGGCTTCACCGCGTAGCCATGCGGGCCGCACGGGTTGGTCATGTCGATGGCAAGCGCGGCGCAGGCCCGCTTCATGGTGACGGCGGCGCAGGCGCCCTTGCATTGCCTGAGCGCCGCAGCGCGCGCGTCCGCCTCGGCAGGATAGTCATAGGCCTGGCCATAGGCGCCGCATTTGCCGACCGCGAAGGCGCCGGCCGCCCACGTCCTGCTGATGAGGCCCGAGGCGCCCAGTATCAGCGCCAGCGCAAGGATAAAGAGCGCGCGGCGCTTTGCCGCCACGTTCGAAACAATCAAATGCCCCTCCCCCGAGGTAACACGGCAGAATCTAAGGCGGGGGAGTTTCCAGTTGGTGAATGGAGGAATCCGCGGCGTCGTCCCGGCGAACGCCGGGACCCATAACCACAGGATGACCTGGCTAGAGCCCGGGCAGTGGCCTCAGCCCGTCGCAACCATCAACGACGGTGGCTATGGGTCCCGGCTCAAGGCCGGGACGACAGCCGTGAATGGCTCACGCTCCTCGTGCTGCTTCCAATGCTTGCGGCGTATCGATGTCGAGAAACGCGCTCTGGCCGTCCACGGGAACTTCAGCCACGGCCTCGGCATGCTTGGCAATCAGGTGCCGCGCGCCGACGTCGCCGTCGAGCGTCATCAATTCCTTGAAGAAACGCCGCGACCACAGCACGGGATTGCCGCGGCGCCCCTCGCTAACGGGAACGGCGATGAGATGGCCGCGGTCCGGCGCGAAGGTTTCGATCAGCTGGTCGATCAGTTTTGCCGAGATTAGCGGCATGTCGCCGAGGCAGACGATCGCGCCGTCGGCATTGTCTGGCACCGCCGCGATGCCGGCCTTCACCGAGGACGCGAGGCCGCCGGCGAAATCGGGATTGCGAACGAATTTGACGTTCAGCCCCGCCAAGACCTGCTCGACCAGTTCGGCCTGGTGGCCGATGACGACGAGCACCTCGCTCGCCTTCGAGGCCAGTGCCTGCTCGGCGACGATCCGCACCAGCTTCCTGCCGTCGATTTCCGCGAGCAGCTTGTTCGGGCCGCCCATCCGCGTCGAGCGGCCGGCGGCGAGCACGACGGCAGTAACGTTGCGGTTGGCCTCGCCCTCGAGATTGGTGCGGGGCTGCGGCCGGGTGACGATTTCCATCAACAGGCCGCCGACGCCCATGCCGGTGAGCTCGGCGCGCGTCACCTTTAGCCCGGCGAGCAGCCGCATCAACACCCAGTCAAAACCGTTCTCCACCGGCGAGCGCGCGCAGCCCGGGGCGCCCAGCACCGGCACGTCGCCGGCGCTGCCGATCAGCAAGAGATTGCCGGGATCGACCGGCATGCCGAAATGCTCGATTTTGCCGCCAACTTCCGTGATCGCAGCCGGAATGACGTCGCGGCGGTCGGCGATCGCGGAGGCGCCGAACACGATCACAAGCTCGGCGCCGAGGCCGAGTAGCTCCTTGATGGAAGCAGCGAGCGCCGCCTCGTCATGCGGCACGCGACGTTCGGCGATGATGGTCGCACCCGCAGGTGCGAGCCGCTCCGCCGTCACGCGCAAGGTCTTGTCGATCACCTTTGACGCGAGCCCCGGCAGCAATGTCGAGACCACGCCCACACGCTTGATCACGTAAGGCGCGATCCGCAGCGTGTCCTTGCCCGCGACTTTGACGGCAGCATCGCGCAGCTTTCCCTCGACGCCGAACGGGATCAGCTTGACGGTCGCGATCATCTCGCCCTCAACCACCGGCTTGAAGGCGGCGAGCGTCGCAAAGGTGATGGCCTCGTCGACGCCGTTGATGCGGTCGACCGCGGCGCGGTCCACCACCAGCACGCCGGCGCGTGCCGCAAACAGATTGGCGCGGCCGGTAAAGGCGCGTTCTACCGTGACGCCCTCGCCCGCGACGGCTTTCGCGATGCTGGCGGCGGCTTCGTCCTCGGAGACGTCGCCCTCCTCCAGACGCACCACGACGATTTCCTTGACGCCGGCTTTATTGAGCGCCTCGACCTCGGCAGGTCCAATCGTGGTGCCTTTCTTCAGCACCAGCGATCCCTGCCGCAGCGTGTGCACGGTGACGCCGCCAATCGCGTCGGCCGGACTGGCGGGACCGAATTTCATGCTGCCTGCACCTTCGCGGTTTCTTTCGGCAGCCGCAACTCCGCGGTGATCTCGGCCATGATCGCGACTGCGATCTCCGACGGCGAGACCGCGCCGATCGAAAGCCCGATCGGCGCATGGATGCGTGCGATGTCGGCGTCATCAGCACCTAGCCCCTTCAGCCGCTCCGCCCGCTTGGCATGGGTCTTTCGCGAGCCGAGCGCGCCGATATAGAAGCAGTCGCGTTCGAAGGCGTGCAGCAGTGCCGGATCGTCGATCTTGGGATCATGCGTCAGCGCGACGAACGCCGTGTAGTGATCGATGTTGAGCGGCGGCAGCGCCACGTCAGGCCATTCGGCGATCAGCGGCACGTCCGGAAACCGCTCGGGGCTGGCAAAGGCGGTGCGCGGGTCGACGACGGTCACGTCGTAGTCGAGTGAGCGGGCGAGCGGCGCCAGCGCCTGGCTGATATGGACCGCGCCGACGATCACGAGCTTCGCGGTCGGCGCGTAGACATTGAGGAATAGCTTCTTGCCGCCGCTCTCAATCATGGCGCTCTTGCCCATGCGGAGCTGCTTTGAAAGCTCGCCCGCGAGCGGATCGGTGGCGATGTCCTTGGCCTTGACCAGCCGCTGATCGCCCGTGGCGACATCGGTGACCACGATGACTGGGCGGCGCGCGGCGCGCTCGGCGTTGACCTGCGTGAGTGTATCGAGCTTCACGATTGGCCCACCTTCTCGACAAAGACGCGGATGGTGCCGCCGCAGGACAGACCGACATTCCAGGCGGTCTCGTCGGCGACGCCGAATTCCAGCATCTTGGGCTTGCCGCTGGCGATCACGTCGAGCGCCTCGGTAACGACGGCGCCCTCGACGCAGCCGCCGGAAACGGAGCCCAGAAACGTGCCGTCATCGTTGATGACGAGGTTGGAGCCGGCCGGCCGCGGCGCCGAGCCCCAGGTCTCGACCACGGTGGCGAGCGCCACGCCATGGCCGGCCTTCTGCCAGTTCTCGGCGGCCTGCAGAATGTCTTCGTCGCGGTTGAGCATCGGAGAAACCTCCTTCATGCGGCCGAGCGGATGCGGCTCATGTGGTGCGGCGGGGGCGGCGCCGAAAGCGCCTCGATCAGCCCTTCCATCGAGGTCAAGTTATGCACCGGGCGGAATTCGTCAACGTGGGGCAGCATCATTTTGATGCCCTGCGCCTTGGCCTCAAAACCGCTGTAGCGGAGCAGCGGATTGAGCCAAATCAGGCGGCGGCAGGAGCGATGCAGCCGGTCCATCTCGAAGGCGAGCTTGGCGTCGGCCTCGCGCTCCAGCCCGTCGGAGATCAGGAGCACGATGGCGCCCTGCCCGAGCACGCGGCGGCCCCATAGCTTGTTGAAGCTGTGCAGCGAGGTGGCGATGCGAGTGCCGCCGGCCCAGTCTTCCACCGAGGACGAACAGCTCGCCAGCGCCTCGTCGGGGTCCTTGGCCCGCAGCGCGCGCGTCACGTTGGTCAGCCGCGTGCCGAACAGGAACACCGAGACGCGCTTGCGGGCGTCGGTGATGGCGTGGAGGAAATGCAGGAACAGGCGGGTATATTCACTCATCGAACCGGATATATCGAGCAGCGCCACGATCGGCGCCGGCTTCTCGATCCGGCCGAGCTTTCGGATATCGATGATCTCGCCGCCGGTGCGCAACGAGCTCCGCAGCGTCCGGCGCATGTCGAGCTTGAGGCCCTTGGCGTCGGGCTGGTAGCGGCGGGTGCGCAGCTCGGCCTGCGGCAGCTTCATGTTGGCGATAGCGCGGGTGACCTCGGCGATCTCCGCCGCGCTCATCTGCGCAAAATCCTTCCTCTGCAGGATCTCCTTGTCGGAGACCGACAGCCGCAGTTCCTGCTGCTCAGTCTCTTGCGCTTCCTCGCGCATCGAGGGCTGCGCCAAGGCCTCCTGCACCCGGCGCGAGGCTGGTGGCGGCTTCTTCTTGGCATGGTCCGGCAGCGGCACCGAATCCAGCATATGTTTCCAGTCTTCGGCGGCGCGGAAGAACAGGTCGAAGGCCTGGGCGAAGATCAGCGCATGCTCGTGGCGCTTGACGAAGATCGCCTCCAGCGTGGCGTAGACGTCAGCGCGGTGGCCGATCTCGATCAGCTGCAGCGCGCTCAGGGCGTCGATCACCGAGCCCGGCCCGACCGGCAGCCCGGCCGCGCGAAGTGCACGGGCAAAGCCGACGACGTTGTCGGCCATATGCCCGATGGGCGGGTTGAGGTGATCGATGGTGGTCATGGTCTTGCGGCCTCGTCATTCCGGGGCACGCAAAGCGTGAACCCGGAATCTCGCGCTTACAATCTCGGGATTCCGG
The DNA here is from genome assembly GCF_029714305.1 of Bradyrhizobium sp. CB3481. Taxonomy (NCBI): domain Bacteria; kingdom Pseudomonadati; phylum Pseudomonadota; class Alphaproteobacteria; order Hyphomicrobiales; family Nitrobacteraceae; genus Bradyrhizobium; species Bradyrhizobium sp. CB3481. Next base: position 3,154,615 of record NZ_CP121647.1, on the reverse strand, counting down.
GTTCGCACTGCGTGCGCCCCGGAATGACGACGGCTAATTCTCGCTCGTCGCGTCCTTCAAAACCTTCTGCAGCGTGTCGCCCTGCATGCGCGCGATGTCGTCCTGGTATTTGAGCAGCGCGCCCAGCGTGTCGCCGACCAGTTGCGGCGTCAGCGAGCGGGCGTCGAGCTCCGTCAGCGCGGTGGCCCAGTCGATGGTCTCGGCGACACCCGGCGACTTGTAGAAATCCTGGTCGCGCAGCGCCTGCACGAACCGCACAACCTGCTGCGACAATTTCGCGGAGATCCCCGGCACCCGCGACTTGACGATCGCGAGCTCGCGCTCGGCCTCGGGGTAATCCACCCAGTGGTAGAGGCAGCGGCGCTTCAGCGCGTCGTGGATCTCGCGGGTGCGGTTCGAGGTGATAATGACGATCGGCGGCTGCGGCGCCTTGATGGTGCCGAATTCGGGGATCGTGACCTGGAAGTCGCTGAGGATTTCGAGGAGATACGCCTCGAACGCCTCGTCGGCGCGGTCGAGCTCGTCGATCAAGAGCACCGGCGCGCCGGCAACGTCCGGCTCAAGCGCCTGCAGCAGCGGGCGTTTGATCAGAAAACGTTCGGCAAAGATGTCGGAGGACAATTGCTCCCGATCGGTATCACCAGCGGCTTCCGCCAGGCGGATCGCGATCATCTGCGCGGCGCTGCTCCACTCGTAGACGGCGGAAGCGACGTCGAGGCCCTCATAGCATTGCAGGCGGATCAGCTTGCGCCCGAGCGCCGCCGACAGCACTTTTGCGATTTCGGTCTTGCCGACGCCGGCCTCGCCTTCGAGGAACAGCGGCCGGCCCATGCGCAGCGACAGATAGGCGACCGTGGCCAGCGAGCGCTCGGCGAAATAACCGCGCGCGTTGAGGAGTTCGAGCATCCCATCGACGGATTTGGGCAGCGCCGATGTACTCATAGGATAGCCAATCTTAATATGCCGGAATTCGGCAACTACTTCGCCGTGGCCGCTTCGACTGCGCGGCGCGTCAGCACGCCGATCAGGTGCGCGCGATATTCGGCGCTGCCGTGCAGGTCGCTGTTGAGCCCTTCCGCCGAAGCCGAAATGCCGTCCAGCACCTTGTGCGAGAAGCGCTTCTTCAAGGCTTCCTCAAACGCCGTGGCGCGGAACACGCCGTCCGAGCCGGCGCCGGTCACTGCCACCCGTACGTCCGACGGCCGCTTGGCGACGAACACGCCGACCAACGCGTAACGCGACGCCTGGTTGCGGAATTTGATGTAGGCGGCCTTCTTCGGCAGCGGGAACATCACCTTGGTGATGATCTCGTCACTCTCGAGCGCCGTCGTGAACAGGCCCTGGAAGAATTCCTCCGCCTTGAGGCGGCGCTTGTTGGTGACGATGGTGGCGCCGAGCGCGAGCACCGCGGCCGGATAGTCCGCGGTAGGATCGTTGTTGGCGAGCGAGCCGCCGATCGTACCCTTGTGACGCACCGCGGGATCGCCGATTCCGCCCGCGAGTTCGGCGAGCGCCGGGATGGCTTCGCGAACGGTCGCCGAGTTGGCGACATTGGCATGCGTAGCCGTCGCACCGATCACCAGCGAACGTCCCTTCATCTCGATCGTGTCTAACCCTTCGATATGGGAGAGGTCGACCAGATGCGGCGGGCTGGCGAGCCGCTGCTTCATCACCGGCACCAGGGTGTGGCCGCCGGCGATCACCTTGGCGTCCTCGTTCTTCACCAGGAGATTGGCGGCCTGCCGCACGGTCGCCGGACGATGATATTTGAATTCGTACATGGAGAACTTCCTGATCGCGGGTCGCGATGAAATCGATTAGGCGAACGAGACGGCTAAGCAGATTTGGCCATCGCCTTGGCGCCGGCGGCGATGGACGTGACGATGTTCTGGTAGCCAGTGCAGCGGCACAGATTGCCTTCGAGCTCCTCGCGAATGACCTCGTCGGAGAGATCGTGGCCCTTGCGATTGACCATATCGACCGCGGTCATGATCATGCCGGGGGTGCAGAAGCCGCACTGCAAGCCGTGATGCTCGCGGAAGGCTTCCTGCATCGGGTGCAGCGGCGCGCCGTCGGCGGCCAGGCCCTCGATGGTGCGAACCTCGTGGCCGTCGGCCATCACCGCAAGCGTGGTGCAGGATTTGACCGCCTTGCCGTCGAGATGCACGACGCAGGCGCCGCACTGCGAGGTGTCGCAGCCGACATGGGTGCCCGTCAGGCGGAGATTTTCCCGCAGAAACTGGACCAGCAGGGTACGGGGATCGATGTTGGCGTTTACGGGATTACCGTTGACGATCAGGGAAATCTTGGCCATCAGCACTCTCTTGGCTGCACTGCCGCGTATCGGCGGCTGTGCAGGTGTTTATAGTCATTCCAAGGCCCATAATATGGGCCATCCCGGTAATGAGCAACCTCAGGAGCCCCTCGTTTGGGGCATGGCCTGAGTGACTTGACGGGCCTGTTCGGGCGGGCTGGCGTGGCAGGAATCAGTTGTGTCGGGCAGTGGTGCCAGCCTTCGGATCACCCTTGCACGGCCTTGCCGAAATTGCTGAAGAACTCGTCGGCCAGCTTCTTGGCGGCGCCGTTGATCAGGCGCTGTCCGAGCTGGGCCAGCTTGCCGCCGATCTGCGCCTCGACATTGTAGCTCAGGAGTGTGCCGCCATCCTTCTCCGACAGCGCCACCGTCGCGCCGCCCTTGGCGAAGCCGGCGACGCCGCCCTCGCCCTCGCCCGTGATCTTGTAGCCGTTGGGCGGGTCGAGATCGCTCAGCATGACCTTGCCCTTGAAGCGGGCCGAGACCGGGCCGACCTTCATCTTGGCGGTGGCGCGGAAGCCGTTATCCTCAGTCTTTTCCAGCTCCTCGCAGCCGGGGATGCAGGCCTTCAGCACGTCCGGATCGTTCAGCTTGGCCCACACCGCCTCGCGCGACGCCGCAAGCTGGACCTCGCCGTTCATCGTCATCGCCATGGGGGTCCCTCCTGAAATCCACGCTTAACCCGATCTCCCAAGTAAAGCACGCAAGGCGCAAAAGGAAGGGCGATAAGCGACGCAAATTCGCACTTGCAACAAGTGCAGGGCAACAAGGCCATTGGCATTGACTGGACGGGGTGGTTAGGTCGCACGGAAGATGAGCACGCCCCTTTCCCCATTGCTTGCCCCGATGCTGTCGAGCGCCGCGATGCGCGCGGTCTGCGACGATGTGGCGGCCTTGCAGAACATGCTGGATTTCGAGGCCGCGCTGGCGCGCGCCGAAGCCGCGGCCGGAGTGATTCCGACAAGCGCCGCGGGACCGATCACGAATGCGTGCAGTGCCGAATCATTCGACCTCGCCGGGCTGGCCGATGCCGCGACAAGGTCCGGCAACCTTGCCATCCCCCTGGTCAAGGCGCTGACCGCCAACGTCGCAAAGGCGGACGCGGATGCCGCACGCTATGTGCATTGGGGCGCGACCAGCCAGGACGTGATCGATACCGGCGCCATGCTCGGCCTTCGCGCCGGTATCGATGTGCTGCTCGCCGACCTCGATCGTGCAGTCGCCGGCTTCGCCGGACTGGCGTGCCGGCACCGCGATACCCCAGTGGTGGCCCGCACCTGGCTGCAGCATGCGCTGCCGATGCCGTTCGGGCTGAAGCTCGCCGAATATGCCGCCGCCCTGCACCGCTCGCGGGTGCGGCTCAAGCGGCTGCGCAGCGAGACGCTGGCGCTGCAGTTCGGCGGCGCTGCCGGCACCCTCGCCGCGCTCGGCGACAAAGGCCTGACGGTCGCGGAAAAGCTGGCCGCGGAGCTGAAGTTGCCGCTACCTGATGCGCCCTGGCACACCCACCGCGACCGCATCGCGGAAGCCGCCTCGATATTCGCGATTCTTGCCGGCACCTGCGGCAAGATCGCGCGCGACGTCTCGCTGATGATGCAGACCGATGTCGGCGAAGCGTTCGAGCCGTCGGGCGAAGGCCGTGGTGGCTCTTCCACCATGCCGCACAAGCGCAATCCGGTGGCATCCGCCAGCGCGCTCGCCGCAGCCACCATGGCGCCGAACCTCGCCGCCACGATCCTTGCCGCGCAGGTGCAGGAGCACGAGCGCAGCGCCGGCCCCTGGCACGCGGAATGGCCGACGCTGCCGACCCTGATGCTGGTCACGTCCGGCGGGCTCGCCGCGATCGTCGATATCGCCGAAGGGCTGGAAGTAGACGCCGAACGCATGCGGCGAAATCTCGATGCGACCGATGGGCTGATCATGGCGGAAGCGGTGGCGATGCGGCTCGCAGAGAAGATCGGCAAGAGCGACGCCCATCACCTCGTCGAGGCTGCCAGCAAGAAGGCGGTCAAGGACAAGAAGCATCTGCGCGAGGTGTTGCGCGAAGATGCAGAGGTCACCGCGCAGCTCGGTGCGGATGAGATTGCAAAATTGTTCGAGCCGATGGCCTATCAGGGCGCTTCACAGACCCTGATCGACCGCCTGCTCGCTTCGCTTGACGATAAATAAGAGACCGGAGACCTCCATGCCGATGATCGACGCCGACGGATGCCTGCTCAACGTATCCGTCGAAGGCCGCGACGGCGGACCGACGCTGATCCTGTCGAATTCGCTTGGCTCAACCATGCAGATGTGGGAGCCGCAGATGAAGGCGCTCACGCAGGTGTTTCGCGTCGTCCGCTACGACCGCCGCGGCCACGGCAAGTCGGGCGTGCCGCCCGGGCCCTACTCGCTGGAACGCTTCGGCCGCGACGTGCTGGCGATCCTCGACGACCTCAACATTGCCAAAGCGCATTGGTGCGGGCTGTCGATGGGCGGCATGGTCGGGCAATGGCTCGGGGCCAACGCGCCCGACCGGTTCGGCAAGATCATCCTGGCCAACACCACCTGCTATTACCCGGATCCGACGCGCTGGAACGACCGCATCAAGGCGGTGAAGGAAGGCGGCATCGCCGCGGTCGCCGACGCCGTGCTGGCCGGCTGGCTGACGGCGGATTTCCGCGAACGGCAGCCGCAGGTCGCCGCCAACATGAAAGCAATGATGCTGACGACGCCGGTCGAGGGCTACATCGCCTGCTGCGAGGCGCTGTCGACGCTGGATCAGCGCGAACTCCTGCCCAAGATCAAGAGCCCGACGCTCATCATCACCGGTCGCCACGACATGTCGACAACGATCGCCGACGGCGAATTCATGCGCAGCCGGATTCCCGGCGCGAGCATGACCATCCTCGACGCCGCGCATATTTCCAACGTCGAGCAGCCGCACGCCTTCACCGACGCGGTGATCGGTTTTCTGACGCAACGCTAGCAACCACGGACGTCATTGCGAGCGAAGCGAAGCAATCCATTTCACCGCTTGCCGAGATATGGATCGCTTCGTCGCTTCGCTCCTCGCAATGACGGGGAGAGAACGTACCATGGACGACAACCAACGCCGCGACGACGGCATGGCGCAGCGCCGAACAGTGCTCGGCAATGAATGGGTCGACAAGTCGATCAAGAACCGCAACGCATTCAACACCGACTTCCAGGACCTGATCACCCGTTACGCCTGGGGCGATATCTGGACCCGGCCGCATTTCGACCACCGCACCCGTCGCGTGCTCGTGATCGGCACCATGGTGGCGCTCGGACAATGGGACGAATTCCGCCTGCACGTGCGCGCGGCGCTGACTGAGGGCGGCTTCACGCCCGACGACATCAAGGAAATCCTGCTGCAGCAGGCGATCTATTGCGGCGTACCGGCGGCCAACCATGCGGTGAAGGAAGCGAACGCGATCATCGCCGAACTGGTTTTGCTGAAGAGTTAGTTGGGCAAGGCTAGCGTCCCGGACGCGGCGCGGCATGAAATGACGCGACGCAGAGCCGGGACCCAGGCGCCGGCTGCATCCGGGTCCCGGCTCTGCGCCGCACCGCCAAGGGGCGCTGCGCCGCGTCCGGGACACGAAGTTGGCAACGCACAAAAAGAAAAGCCCCACCTTTTCGGCGGGGCCTTTTCTGTTTCTGTTCTGGTATGTGCCGCTCTACTCCGGCATCTGCCGTGGATCCTGACTAGGCTTCTGTCCCTGACGGCCTGGATCCTGCTGCTGCTGGCCCGGCTTCTGACCGCCGCCCTGCTGCTGCTGACCAGGCTTCTGGCCCGGGTTCTGGTTCTGCTGACCCAGGTTCTGGTTCATCTTGCTCATCGAGGGATCTCCGTTGTTTAGACGTAGACGAACATAACGAAGCGCCGCCGGGATGGTTGCCGGGAACCAGGGTTCCGATGCGATGTTCACACGGCAAAGCCGTGGCCGGACCGTGGCACTGGAACAACTGCGCAAAAACTAGCTCTGTACAAGCCAATTAAGCCGCACCGAGTGCTGTTGCCGCCCATGGTTCCCACCTGTTAGAAAACGGCACGACGCGTCGTCATGGGCTGCCGGAGCTCTCGCCGCGTCCTCATACAAAAAACGGCAGCGCATGGATTATTTCGCCCAGCAACTGATCAACGGCCTCGTGCTCGGCTCGATCTACGGCCTGATCGCCATCGGCTACACGATGGTCTACGGCATCGTCGGCATGATCAATTTCGCCCATGGCGACATCTTCATGATCGGCGGCTTCATTGCGCTGATCACCTTCCTGATCCTGGTCTCGTTCGGCCTGACCGCGATCCCCTTGATCCTGCTGGTCGTATTGCTGGTGTCGATGGCAATCACGGCGCTCTATGGCTGGACGGTGGAGCGCATCGCCTACCGGCCGCTGCGCCACTCGTTCCGCCTGGCGCCGATGCTCTCGGCGATCGGTATGTCATTCGTACTGACCAATTATTCGCAAGTTGCCCAAGGCGCCCGCGTCAAGCCGGTGCCGCCGATCATCACCGGCGGCCATACCCTGCATGAGGGCGCCGATGGCTTTGTCGTGCAGCTTTCCAATATCCAGATCATCGTCGTGATCACGACCGTGGTGCTGCTTGCGCTGTTCACCTGGCTGGTATCCAGCACGCGGCTCGGCCGTGACATGCGGGCCTGCGAGCAGGATCAGACCATGGCCTCCCTGCTCGGCGTCGACGTCGACCGCACCATCTCCATGACCTTCGTGATCGGGGCTGCGCTCGCCGCCGTCGCCGGCATGATGTACCTGCTCTATTACGGGCTGGTCGACTTCTTCATGGGCTTCGTCGCCGGCATCAAGGCGTTCACCGCCGCCGTGCTTGGCGGCATCGGCTCGCTGCCCGGCGCCATGCTGGGCGGCCTCTTGATCGGCCTGATCGAGACGCTGTGGTCGGCCTATTTCTCGGTCGAGTACAAGGACGTTGCCGCGTTCTCGATTCTCATCGTGGTCCTGATCTTCCTTCCGACTGGCCTGCTCGGCCGGCCCGAAGTCGAAAAAGTCTGACGGGCCATAGCGTGAGCGCAAACCCCGCCGTCCAAACATCGCGCGCTCCGGGCGCCGCCTTCATCCTCAAGAAAGCGCTGATCAGCGCCTTCGTGGCCCTGGTACTGTTCTCGCTGATGATCGGCGTGCGCACCGAGGCAGGTCCGCAAGGGCAATTGGTCTACTGGACGCGCTTTGGCGACCTCGCCGCCATGGTCGGGGCCGTGTTCGGCGGCAGCATCATCATCGAGTTGCTGCGGCAATGGTGGGGACCGGTCGACACGGTCAAAGTGGTGCCGGCGTCGGTACAGAGTGCGCTGTCGCTGGCCGGCCGGCTGGTCGCACCGGTGCTGCTGGTCTTCACGTTCCTGGTGCCGGTGCTGTTCTATAACGAGCGCTACATTCTCGACCTTGCTATCCTCGTGCTGACCTACGTCATGCTCGGATGGGGACTGAACGTGGTGGTCGGCCTCGCCGGCCTGCTCGACCTCGGCTATGTCGCTTTCTACGCGGTCGGTGCCTATTCCTATGCGCTGCTCGCCACCAATTTCGGGCTGTCGTTCTGGGTCTGCCTGCCGCTAGCTGGCATCCTCGCCGCGTTTTGGGGCGTGCTGCTCGGCTTCCCCGTGCTGCGGCTGCGCGGCGACTATCTCGCTATCGTGACGCTCGCCTTCGGCGAGATCATCCGCCTCGTCATCATCAACTGGCAGAGCCTGACTGGCGGGCCGAACGGCGTCACCGGCATTCCCCGCCCGACCCTGTTTGGCATTCCCTTGACACCTGCCGACGACGGGCTGGCGGCCCTGCTCGGCATCGAGTTCTCGCCGACGCACCGCATCGTGTTTCTGTTCTATTTGATCCTGGCGCTGGCGCTGCTTACCAACTGGGTCACCATCCGACTGCGACGGCTGCCGATTGGCCGCGCCTGGGAGGCGCTGCGCGAGGACGAAGTCGCCTGCCGCGCGCTCGGCATCAACACCACCACGACCAAGCTGACCGCGTTCGCGACCGGCGCAATGTTCGGAGGCTTTGCCGGCGCGTTCTTCGCGACCAGGCAGGGCTTCATCAGCCCGGAATCCTTCACTTTCCATGAATCGGCGCTGGTGCTGGCGATCGTGGTGCTCGGCGGCATGGGCTCGCAGCTCGGCGTGGCGCTGGCCGCGCTCGCCATGATCGGCGGCTTCGAGCTGTTCCGCGGGCTCGACCAGTACCGCATGCTGGTGTTCGGCATGGCGATGGTGCTGCTCATGATCTGGCGGCCGCGCGGCCTGATCGGCCACCGCGCCCCGACCGTGTTCCTGCAGCGCCAGCAGGCGATCTCGTCCGACCTCGTCAAGGAGGGCCACGGATGAGCGATGCTCCCATCCTCTCGGTCGATCGCCTGTCGATGCGCTTCGGCGGCATCGTCGCCGTCAACGACCTCTCCTTCGATGCGGAGCGGCGCAAGATCACCGCGCTGATCGGGCCGAACGGCGCCGGCAAGACCACCGTGTTCAACTGCATCACCGGCTTCTACAAGCCGACCTCCGGCGCCATCCGCCTGACGCAGGATGACGGTCATGTGACGAGGCTGGAACGTCTCAACGATTTCCGGATCGCAAAACTCGCCCGGGTCGCGCGCACCTTCCAGAACATCCGCCTGTTCCCCGGCATGACGGCGCTGGAGAACCTGATGGTGGCGCAGCACAATGCGTTGATGCGCGCCTCCGGGCTGACCTTCCTCGGTCTGATCGGCGTGCCGTCCTGGCGGCAGGCCGAACAGGCCGCCATCGACCTGGCGCGAACCTGGCTCGATCGCATCGGGTTGCTGGATCGCGCCGATGATGCCGCGGGCAACCTGCCCTATGGCGACCAGCGCCGGCTGGAGATCGCGCGGGCGATGTGCACGGAGCCCGCCCTGCTCTGCCTCGACGAGCCGGCGGCCGGCCTGAACGCGCGCGAGAGCGCCGCCTTGAGCGAGTTGCTGCTCTCGATCCGCGCCGATCAGGGCACCTCGATCCTCCTGATCGAGCATGACATGAGCGTGGTGATGGAAATCTCCGACCATGTCGTGGTGATGGATCACGGCGTGAAGATCGCCGAGGGCACGCCGAAACAGATCCGCGACGATCCCAAGGTGATCGCCGCCTATCTCGGCACCGACGAGGAGGAAGCGATCGCGGTGATGGAGAGCGGCACGTGAGCGCGTTCTCTATATTCTCGTCATGCCCGGGCTTGTCCCGGGCATCCACGTCTTCTCGTGCCGACTGCAAAGACGTGGATGGCCGGGACAAGCCCGGCCATGACGGTGGGGAGAAAAGATGATGTCATCATCCACTCCCCTGCTCGCGATCCGCTCGCTGCGCGCCGCCTACGGCAAGATCGAGGCACTCAAGGGCGTCGATATCGACATCAATGCCGGTGAGATCGTCGCGCTGATCGGGGCCAACGGCGCCGGCAAGTCGACGCTGATGATGACGATCTTCGGCCGGCCGCGCGCCCGTTCCGGCCGCATCGAATTCGATGGCCAGGACATTACCGGCGTGCCGACGCATGAGATTGCCCGGCTGCGCATCGCGCAATCCCCCGAGGGCCGCCGCATCTTCCCGCGCATGAGTGTGGCCGAGAACCTGCAAATGGGCGCTGACGCGACCGACTCAAGCGAGAGCGACCGGGCAAGCGGGCTGGAACGCGTCTTCGCCCTGTTCCCGCGGCTCAAGGAACGCATGACCCAGCGCGGCGGCACGCTGTCCGGCGGCGAACAGCAGATGCTGGCGATCGGCCGCGCACTGATGAGCCGCCCCCGCCTTTTGATGCTGGACGAGCCCTCGCTCGGGCTCGCGCCGCTGATCGCACGGCAGATTTTCGATGCGATCAGGACGTTGAACCGGCAGGACGGCCTCACCGTCCTGATCGTCGAACAGAACGCCAACCACGCCCTGAAACTGGCCCATCGCGGCTATGTCATGGTCAACGGCCTCATCACGCTGTCCGGAACCGGCAGCGAATTGCTGCAGCGCCCGGAAATCCGCGCTGCCTATCTGGAAGGCGGCCGGCGGGAATAGCGCCGGATGCGTTCCCCGGACGCTGCGCAGCACCGAAAGCGCGTTTACGCGCGTCTTCGACGCACTATGGCGGTGCGCTGCTGATCCGGGGTCCAACTCTGACAGGTCCCGGCTCTGCGGAGCAGCGCTGAAGAAGCGCTGCACCGCGTCCGGGACACGGCAAACTGCGGCAAGATGCTGCGAACGGGCCGTGGATTTGCCCGAAAATTGCCGATGACTTCGCCGTAAAATCAGCCGACAATGGGCGGGATTTTCGTACCCGGCCCGCCGGGTATTTCCCGAAATCGACTGACCTGCGAGGATATCTCATGAAATCACTGAAACTCATCGGCCTGGCATTGGGCGCATCGTTGGCGCTGTCGACAACGGCGCTGGCGCAGGACATCTCCATCGCAGTGGCCGGCCCGATGACGGGCGGCGAATCCGCATTCGGCCGGCAGATGAAGAACGGCGCCGAACAGGCGGTGGCCGACATCAACGCCGCCGGCGGCGTGCTCGGCAAGAAGCTCGCCCTGCAGGTCGGCGACGATGCCTGCGATCCCAAGCAGGCGCGCTCGGTGGCGGAAAAGTTCGCCAGCGCCAAGATCCCGTTCGTCGCCGGTCACTTCTGCTCGTCCTCGTCGATCCCGGCCTCCGAAGCCTATGCCGACGGCAACGTCTTGCAGATCACGCCGGCCTCGACCAACCCGCTGTTCACCGAGCGCAAGCTGTGGAACGTCGCGCGCGTCTGCGGCCGTGACGACCAGCAGGGCCTGGTCGCCGCCGATTACATCGTCAAGAACTACAAGGGCAAGAACATCGCCATCCTCAACGACAAGACCACCTACGGCAAGGGTCTCGCCGACGAGACCAAGAAGGCGCTCAACAAGGCCGGCGTCACCGAGAAGATGTTCGAGTCCTACAACAAGGGCGACAAGGACTTCAACTCGATCGTCTCGCGCCTGAAGCGCGACAACATCGATCTCGTCTTCGTCGGCGGCTACCATCAGGAAGCCGGCCTGATCCTGCGCCAGATGCGCGACCAGGGCCTCAAGACGGTGTTGATGGCGGGTGACGCCATGAACGACAAGGAGTTCGCTTCGATCACCGGCGCCGCCGCTGAAGGCACGCTGTTCACCTTCGGCCCCGACCCGCGCAACAAGGCAACCGCGAAGGCGATCGTCGAGAAGTTCAAGTCCAAGAACATCGATCCGGAAGGCTACACCCTCTACACCTATGCGGCGATGCAGGTGTGGTCGCAGGCGGTGGCGAAGGCCAAGACCACCGACCCGAAAAAGGTGATGGAGACCATCAAGGCCGGCGAATGGGACACCGTGCTCGGCAAGCTCGGCTTTGATGCCAAGGGCGACATCAAGGTGATCGACTACGTCGTCTACAAGTGGGACGCCAAGGGCAACTACGCCGAGATCAATCCGAAGGGTTCCTGACGACGTTCGGATTTATTCCCAGATGAAAAATCGCAAACGCCCCGGCGCGCCGGGGCGTTTTTGTTTCACAGGTTCCAAATAATTTTCCCGCGATTGGAACTTTCAGGTTCCCGACGCATTGAGGAACCCGGGCTGGGTTCCATGTCATTGATTCTCCATACTAACCGTTGTTCCAACTTGATCTGCAAAGGGGCAGCCGGTTCTATGACTGGAATCGCTTCGCCGTTTAATTTTTGAGCGACTGGCGATTGAGGAAACACCATGAGTGACTTTTCTCCCGAAGCATCACCCGCTGTTCGCCGCGTTCCCAAAGGCAAGACCCCCGTCAACGGACAAGCCGATCCCCTACAGGATCTCCTGCACGCGCTGCAGGCGATGCGCGCGGGCGATTTCTCGGTCCGCATGACCGGCGATCACATCGGCATCGAGGGCAAGATCGCCGACACCTTCAACGAAATCGTCGCCGCCAACCAGCGCATGGCGCAGCAGCTCGAGCGCGTCGGCCAGGTGGTGGGGCGCGAAGGCAAGACGCGCCAACGCGTCAAATTCGACCTTTCGAGCGGCTCGTGGGCGGACATGGAAGGCTCCGTCAACACGCTGATCGACGACCTGCTGTGGCCGACCCGCGAAGTCACGCGCGCGGTCGCTGCCGTGGCTCAAGGCGATCTGTTGCAGACCGTGCAGCTCGACGTCGACGGCCGCCCGCTTGGCGGCGAATTCCTGCAGTCGGCCAACATCGTCAACACGATGATCAAGCAGCTCGGCGTATTCACCTCGGAAGTGACGCGCGTGGCGCGCGAGGTCGGCACCGAGGGCAAGCTCGGTGGCCAGGCCCAGGTGCCGGAGGTGACCGGCGTCTGGAAGGACCTCACCGAGAGCGTCAACTCGATGGCCAACAACCTCACCGGCCAGGTCCGCAACATCGCCGAGGTCACCATCGCGGTCGCCAATGGCGACTTGTCGAAAAAGATCACCGTCGACGTCCGCGGCGAGATCCTGCAGCTCAAGGAAGCCATCAACACGATGGTCGACCAGCTCCGCTCCTTCGCTTCCGAAGTGACGCGCGTCGCCCGCGAGGTCGGTACCGACGGCAAGCTCGGCGGCCAGGCGATCGTGCCCGGCGTCGCCGGCACGTGGAAGGATTTGACCGACTCGGTCAACGCGATGTGCGGCAACCTCACCGCGCAGGTCCGCAACATCGCCAACGTCACCACCGCGGTCGCCCGCGGCGACCTTTCGCGCAAGATCACGGTCGACGTGCGCGGCGAGATTCTTGAGCTGAAGGACACCATCAACACGATGGTCGACCAGCTAAACTCGTTCGCCTCGGAAGTGACGCGCGTGGCGCGCGAGGTCGGCACCGAAGGCAAGCTCGGCGGCCAGGCCCAGGTGCCTGGTGTGGCCGGCACCTGGAAGGACCTCACCGACAACGTCAACTTCATGGCCTCCAACCTGACGGCGCAGGTCCGCAATATCGCTGACGTCGCCACCGCCATCGCGGGCGGCGACCTCTCCAAGAAGATCACGGTGAACGTATCGGGCGAAATCCTTCAGCTGAAGGAAACGCTCAATACGATGGTCGACCAGCTCAACGCCTTCGCCGGCGAAGTCACACGCGTGGCGCGCGAGGTCGGCACTGAAGGACGGCTCGGCGGCCAGGCCAACGTGCTCGGCGTCGCCGGCACCTGGAAGGACCTCACCGAGAGCGTCAACTCGATGGCGTCGAACCTGACCGCGCAGGTCCGCAACATCGCCGAGGTGACGACCGCGGTCGCCAATGGCGACTTGTCGAAGAAGATCACGGTGGACGTGCGCGGCGAAATTCTCGAGCTGAAGGACACCATCAACACGATGGTCGACCAGCTCAACGCTTTTGCCGGCGAAGTGACGCGCGTGGCGCGCGAGGTCGGCACCGAAGGCAAGCTCGGCGGCCAGGCCAACGTGCGCGGCGTCGCCGGCACCTGGAAGGATCTCACCGACAACGTCAACTCGATGGCCGGCAACCTCACCGCCCAGGTCCGCAACATCGCCGAAGTCGCGACCGCGGTGGCGAAGGGCGACCTTTCGAAGAAGATCACGGTCAACGTGTCAGGCGAAATCCTTCAGCTGAAGGAAACGCTCAACACGATGGTCGACCAGCTCAACGCCTTCGCCGGCGAAGTGACGCGCGTGGCGCGCGAGGTCGGCACCGACGGCAAGCTCGGCGGCCAGGCCGAAGTGCCCGGCGTCGCCGGCACCTGGAAGGACTTGACGGACTCGGTGAACTCGATGGCCGGCAATCTCACCGCCCAGGTCCGTAACATCGCCGAAGTCGCGACCGCGATTGCCGGCGGCGACCTCTCGCGCAAGATCACCGTCGACGTGCGCGGCGAGATCCTGCAGCTCAAGGAAACGCTGAACACGATGGTCGACCAGCTCAACCGCTTCGCGGGCGAAGTGACCCGCGTGGCGCGCGAGGTCGGCACCGAGGGACGATTGGGCGGTCAGGCCAACGTGCCCGGCGTCGCCGGCACCTGGAAAGACCTCACCGACAACGTCAACTCGATGGCCGGCAACCTCACCGGCCAGGTCCGCAACATCGCCGAAGTCACCACGGCGGTGGCGAAGGGCGACCTGTCGAAGAAGATCACCGTCGACGTCAAGGGCGAAATTCTCGAGCTGAAGAACACCGTCAACACGATGGTCGACCAGCTCAACGCCTTCGCTTCGGAAGTCACCCGCGTGGCGCGCGAGGTCGGCACCGAAGGCAAGCTCGGCGGCCAGGCCCAAGTGCCTGAAGTCGCCGGCACCTGGAAGGACCTCACCGACAACGTCAACTTCATGGCCTCGAACCTGACCGCGCAGGTCCGCAACATCGCCGAGGTCGCGACCGCGATCGCCGGCGGCGACCTCTCCAAGAAGATCACGGTCGACGTCCGCGGCGAAATCCTGCTGCTCAAGGACACCCTCAATACGATGGTCGAGCAGCTCCGCTCCTTCGCCGCCGAAGTGACGCGCGTGGCGCGCGAGGTCGGCACCGAGGGCCGGCTCGGCGGCCAGGCCGTGGTGCCCGGCGTCGGCGGCACCTGGAAAGACCTTACCGACAACGTCAACCTCCTGGCGGCCAACCTCACCACGCAGGTCCGCAACATCGCCGAAGTCACGACCGCCGTGGCGCGCGGCGACCTCTCGCGCAAGATCACGGTCGACGTGAAGGGCGAAATCCTCGAACTGAAGAACACCATCAATACGATGGTCGACCAGCTCAACGCCTTCGCCGGCGAAGTGACGCGCGTGGCGCGCGAAGTCGGCACCGAAGGCAAGCTCGGCGGCCAGGCGCAGGTGCCCGGCGTCGCCGGCACCTGGAAGGACCTCACCGACACCGTCAATTTCATGGCCGCCAACCTGACCGAACAGGTCCGCGGCATCGTCAAGGTGGTGACCGCGGTCGCCAACGGCGATCTGAAGCAGAGCCTGACGGTGAAATCGAAGGGCGAGGTCGCAGCCCTCGCCGACACCATCAACAACATGACCGCCACGCTCGCGACTTTCGCCGATCAGGTCACCAGCGTGGCGCGCGAGGTCGGCGTCGAGGGACGCCTCGGCGGCCAGGCCAACGTGCCCGGTGCTGCCGGCACCTGGAAGGACCTCACCGGCAACGTCAACCTGCTCGCCGCCAACCTGACCTCGCAGGTGCGCTCGATCGCCGAGGTGGCGACCGCCGTGACCAAGGGCGACCTAACCCGCTCGATCCAGGTCGATGCCCGCGGCGAAATGGCCGAACTCAAGGACACCATCAATACGATGATCGGCAATCTTCGCCTGACCACGCAGGTGAATACCGAGCAGGATTGGCTGAAGACCAACCTCGCCCGATTCACCAACATGCTGCAGGGCCTGCGCGACCTCTCCACCGTGGGCCGGCTGCTGTTGACCGAGCTGGCGCCCCTGATCGACGCGCATATGGGCGCGATCTACCAGGTGGAGAACGCCGACAGCCCGCAACTCCGCCTGCTCTCCTCCTATGCCGGCGACGGCGCCCATCCGCATCCGCAAGCCATACAGTTCGGCGAAGGGCTGATCGGCCAGTGCGCCCTCGACAAGCGGCAGCGGCTGGTGTCGAACATCCCCGAAGGCACCGCTCCGATCAACTCGGCCTTGTTCCGCGTCGTCCCGCGGAACATCGTCGTGTTTCCGGTTTTGTTCGAGAACCAGGTGAAGGCCGTGATCGAGCTTTCCTCGATCTCTTCGTTCACCACCTCGCAGCTGACCTTCCTCGAACAATTGACCGACAGCATCGGCATCGTGCTCAACTCGATCGAGGCCACGATGCAGACCGAGGGCCTGCTCAAGCAGTCGCAGCAGCTCGCCGGCGAGCTGCAGACCCAGCAGAAGGAATTGCAGCAGACCAACGAGCAGCTCGAGCAGAAGGCCCAGCAGCTTGCCGAGCGCAACGTCGAGGTCGAGAGAAAGAACCAGGAAATCGAGCAGGCCCGCCGCGCGCTCGAGGAAAAGGCGACCGAGCTCGCGCTGACCTCGAAGTACAAGTCGGAATTCCTCGCCAACATGTCGCACGAGCTGCGTACGCCGCTGAACAGCATCCTGATCCTCGGCCAGCAGCTCACCGAGAATCCGGACGGCAATCTGTCGGCCAAGCAGGTCGAGTTCGCCCGCACTATCCACGGCGCCGGCACCGATCTGCTCAACCTGATCAGCGACATTCTCGACCTGTCGAAGATCGAATCCGGTACCGTGACGGTCGATGCCGAGGAGATCCTGACGTCGAACCTTCTGGAAACCGTCGGGCGGCCGTTCAAGCATGAGGCCGAGAACCGCCACCTCTCGTTCAACATCAGTGTCGACGAAAGCCTGCCGCGCAGCATGGTGACCGACTCCAAGCGGCTGCAGCAGGTGCTGAAGAACCTGTTGTCGAACGCCTTCAAGTTTACCGCGGAGGGCGGCGTCAAGCTGGACGTGTCGTCCGCGGTCGGCGGCTGGAGCGCCGAGCACCCGATCCTCAACCACGCGCCGGCCGTCGTCGCCTTCGAGGTGACCGACACCGGCATCGGCATTCCGCTGGAAAAGCAGAAGCTGATCTTCGAGGCGTTCCAGCAGGCGGATGCCGGCACCAGCCGCAAATACGGCGGCACCGGCCTCGGCCTTGCCATCAGCCGCGAGCTCGCCAGCCTGCTCGGCGGCGAGATCCATCTGCGCAGCGCGCCCGGCAAAGGCTCTACCTTCGTGCTCTATCTGCCGCTGAAATATTCCGGCCCGACCATCGCGCCGCGCACCCCTGCCCCGTCGCCTTTCACGCCGCCTCCGGCACTGCAGGTCGCGGCGACCCAGGAGCGGGTCATCGAGCAATTGCCGGACGACCGCCTCGACCTTGCACCGGGCGATACGATTCTCCTGATCGTCGAGGACGATCCGCATTATGCGCGTGTGCTGATCGATCTGGCGCGCGACAAGGGCTTCAAGGTGCTGGTGGCGAGCCGCGGCGCCGAAGCGCTCGAACTCGCCAAGCAGTTCCAGCCGGCCGCGGTTTCGCTCGACGTATTCCTGCCCGACATGCTGGGCTGGACGGTGCTCAGCCAGCTCAAGCACAATCCGCTGACGCGGCACATTCCGGTGCAGATCATCACGCTCGACGAAGACCGCCAGCACGCGCTGGCGCGCGGCGCGTTCTCCTTCGTCAACAAGCCGACGACGACCGAGGGCGTCAGCGCGGCACTGTCGCAGATCAAGGAATATGCCAAGCCGCGCCGCAAGCGCCTGTTGATCGTGGAGGACAACGCCGCCGAGCAGATGAGCATCACCGAATTGCTCGGTCATGACGACATCGAGATCCTCACCGCCGACACCGGCGCGGACGCGTTGTCGACGCTGCGGAACCAGCCCTGCGACTGCGTCGTGCTGGACCTGCGGCTGCCCGATATGAGCGGTTTTGAGGTGCTCGACAGGCTACGCAACGATGAATCGCTGTCGAATGTGCCGGTCGTGGTGTTCACGGGACGGGAACTCTCGGCCGAGGAAGACGCGGAACTTCACACCATGGCGAGAAGCATCGTGGTGAAGGGCGTGGAGTCGCCGGAACGCCTGCTCGACGAAACGTCGCTGTTTTTGCACCGTGTGATCACGGAATTGCCGGTCGACAAGCAGAGGATGCTCGAAAAGCTCAATAGTTCCGATGAGGATCTTGTTGGCAAGACCGCGCTTCTCGTCGACGACGATGCACGCAACATTTTCGCACTATCGAGCGTTCTCGAACGGCGCGGAATGAAAGTGCTGACCGCGACGACCGGCCATGAGGCCATCGCGCTGGTCGAATCCACCCCAAATGTCGCAATCGTGCTGATGGATATCATGATGCCGCAGATGGACGGATATCAGACCATTGGCGTTATCAGGCAAAACCCCTCCTTTGGCCGCCTGCCGATCATTGCGCTGACCGCCAAGGCGATGAAGGGCGACCGTGAGAAATGCCTCGAGGCCGGCGCTTCGGACTATCTCGCCAAGCCCGTCAATACCGAGCAGTTATTGCTCGCCATACGAATGTGGTTACACCGCTGACGCGGAAGCAGATGATGGACCAAGAGAAGGTAAACATTCTTCTGGTTGACGATCAGCCGGCGAAGCTGCTCGCCTATGAGGTCATCCTGAAGGAGCTCGGCGAGAACCTGGTCAAGGCCTCCTCGGGCCGCGAAGCGCTTGAGTTCCTGCTCAAGAACGATGTGGCCATCATCCTGGTCGACGTCTGCATGCCGGAGCTCGACGGCTTCGAGCTCGCCGCGATGATCCGCGAACATCCCCGCTTCCAGAAGACCGCGATGATCTTCATCTCCGCGATCCAGGTCAGCGATATCGACCGCCTGCGCGGCTATGAGATGGGCGCGGTCGACTACGTTCCGGTGCCGGTCGTGCCGGAGGTGCTGCGCGCCAAGATCAAGGTGTTCGCCGAACTCTATCGCAAGACCCGCCAGCTCGAACGTCTCAACCTCGAACTCGAAGACCGGGTTCGCGCCCGCACCGCCGAGCTGGAGGAATCGCATGCCCGTCTGCTGGAAAGCGAGCAGCGCCGCAGCCTCGCGATTGCCGCCGGCAAGATGGGGTCCTGGGACTGGGACTGGGTCAACGGCGACTTCATGTGGGACGAAGGCCAGTACCAGATCCTCGGCCTCGATCCCGGCAAATTCGAGCTGACGCCGGCCAACATCCAGGCGCTGTTTCACCCCGACGACGTTCAGGAATTGCACGATGCATGGGCGAGCTTCGCCCGCGGCGCCAAATCATACGAAGCCGAATTCCGCATCGTCCGACCCAATGGCGAGGTGCGCTGGTGCGCGGGAACGGCGGCGGCAAGCACCGACAAGGGCGGCCGCGTCATCCGCGTCAGCGGCGTCACCGTCGACATCACCGAGCGCAAGCAGGCCGAGGAGCGGCAAAATCTTTTGGCGCGCGAGGTCGATCATCGCGCCAAGAACGCGCTCGCGCTCGCGCAGTCCATCGTCCGCCTGACGCGCGGCGAGAACGTCAAAACCTACATCCGCTCGGTCGAGGGGCGGATCAACGCGCTGGCACGGGTGCACACTGTGCTGTCGCTGTCGAGCTGGCAGGGCGCCGAGATACGCAAGCTGATCGACGAAGAGCTGGCGCCCTATTCCACCGGCGAGCAGATCGACCTGTCCGGTCCGGAGGTCCGGCTCGAGCCCGCCACGGCCCAGACCATCGCGCTGGCGCTGCACGAGCTCGTCACCAATTCGGCGAAGTATGGCGCGCTGTCGACGCTGTCGGGCCGGCTGGCAGTGAGCTGGGAGGACCAGGCGGACCTGCTCAGGATCACATGGGTGGAAACCGGGGGGCCGCGCGTCGAGAAGCCGATATCACGCGGCTTTGGAACCAGAAGCGTGATCGCCAGCATCGAGTCGCAGCTCGGCGGCCACGCCGAATTCGACTGGCGCCCGGAAGGCCTCGTCTGCCGCCTGTCGGTCCCGCTGTCGCAACGGCGCTTTGCTCCCGAGCCGGTCTCGCTTCGTGATGTTGCGGTGGACGGCAACGGCCTGCGGCGCGCCGAGCGTTAACCTTGCGCCTTGCTCGATGAAAGCCCTTGCACGATCCTGGACGACCTATCCCGCCAACGCCGTGACGGCACCGCCGGACGCGGTTCGCGCTGCTTCGATCGCGTGCATCAGATCCGGCGGAACGGCTTCTGCCTCGCTCAGGTAATATGTAACCTTGGATTGATTCCTGCCGAAGCACAGTTAGCGTAGCATCAAAGGGATGCGATTCCCGCGGGCATCCAAGCTGCCGGCCGGATCTCCGCCCCGTCGAATGCGTTGCTTTGATGCATTTCATAATACTTTTTGTCCAGGCGCGTTCGCTGCCAGTTTGCCGGAGACGACATTGGGTAACGAACGCAACATCTTCCTCTCGACCATGCCCGCGACTCAAGGCGATCGTACGTTCGCCCTCGCCGTGGTCAGCGTCTCCGCTATCCTCTTCGCCTGTGCCGTGCCGTTCGCCGGCGTGCCGCTTACTCCGGTTCCGGCGTTCGTGGCGAGCTACCAGTCCGCGCTCGCCATCAACGACCTGATCACGGCCGTCCTGCTGTTTTCACAATTCGCGATTTCCCGCTCGCGCGGGATGCTGCTGCTCGCGAGCGGATATTTGTTCACCGCCGCTGCGGCGATCGTTCATGCCCTGAGCTTTCCCGGCCTGTTTGCCTCCGGCGGCGCGCTCGGCTCCGGCACGCAGACCACCGTCTGGCTCTACATGATCTGGCACGGCGGATTTCCGGTCCTGGTCCTCATCTATGCGCTGCTCAAGGCAAGGGACGACAAGGCGAAAATGCGCGGCTCGATCAGCGGCGCCATCATCACGAGCGTCATCGCAGTCGCGGCCGCCGTCGCCGTGTTCACCTGGGTCGTCACCGGCAAGCACGACCTGCTGCCGATCCTTTTGAGCGGCGGCCACTATACGCCGGTGATGCTCGCGGTGGTATCGACGGTATGGTGTCTCAGCCTCGCGGCGTTGATCGCTTTGCTGCTGCTGCGGCCGCACTCCGTGCTCGACATCTGGCTGATGGTGGTGATGAGCGCTTGGCTGTTCGACATCGCACTATCGGCAATCCTGAACGTCGCGCGCTTCGATGTCGGTTTCTATCTCGGCCGCATCTATGGCCTGTGCGCCGCGAGTTTCGTGCTCGCTGTGCTGCTGATCGACAATGTCGGCCTGCAGGCCAAGCTCGCCCGCCTCCTCGGAGTGATGCGCCGCGAGGCCGCCTCCGAAAAGGAGCTCCGCACCGAACGCGAAAGCCTCTTCAGCGCGGTCGTGGAATCCTCCAACGACGCAATTATCACCAAATCGCTGGACGGCATCATTACCGGCTGGAACGGCGCGGCCGAACGATTGTTCGGGTATAGCGCAGCGGAGGCCATCGGCAACAGCATCAATATCATCGTCCCGCCTGACCGCCGCGATGAGGTGCGCAATATCATCGAACGGGCCAGCCAGGGCGAGCCGATCGCTCACCGCGAGACTTCGCGCGTGCACAAGGACGGCCACACCATCGAGGTCTCCCTGAGCATCTCGCCGATCCGTGCAGCCTCAGGCAAAATCATCGGCATTTCCAAGACGGCGCGCAACATCACCGAAAGCAAGCGGACACAGCGGGCACTCGACCAGGAAGCCGAAGAGCGGCGGCGCATCTTCGAATCGTCGAACGACCTCATCCTGGTCAGCGATTCCATGGGAAACCTGATCCAGGTCAGCCCGAGCGTCACCGACATCCTGGGCTATCAGCCGTCCGAGATGGTCGGACACAACGCGATTGAATTCATCCATCCCGACGATCTCGAACATACCCGTAAGGAAATGCGAACGGGGCGGCGCGGACGGAGCAAACGCAATTTTGAGACGCGCTATGTCAGCAAGGACGGCAAGGCCGTCGCGCTGAACTGGACCGGGACGTGGTCGGAGCCGGTCCGCCGCCATTTCTTCATCGGCCGCGACCTCACCGAAAAGCAGGCCGCCGAGGCCCAGTTGCGGCACGCGCAGAAGATGGATGCGGTCGGCCAGCTCACCGGCGGCGTCGCGCACGACTTCAACAACATCCTGACCGTGATCACCGGCACCATCGGCATTCTGGAGGAAGCGGTCGCCGACCAGCCCCAGCTCGTCGCTATCACCAGATTGATCGACGAGGCCGCCGAACGCGGCGCCAATCTGACCAAGCATCTGCTGGCATTCGCCCGCAAGCAGCCGCTAAAACCGCTCGAAATCGACGTCAACGCGCTGGTGCTGGAGACGGCGAAACTGTTGCACCCGACGCTTGGCGAGCACGTCGAAATCACGCCGCTGCTTGCCGACGACGCATGGACGGCGCTGGTCGATCCCAACCAGCTCACTACCGCCATCCTCAACCTGGCTATCAATGCGCGCGACGCCATGCCTAACGGCGGCAAGCTTGCGCTCGAGACGAGCAACGTCTTCCTCGACGAAAACTACGCGAGCATACATAGCGAGGTCACGCCCGGCCATTACGTGATGATCGCAGTCAGCGATACAGGCGCCGGCATCCCGGCGGCGCTGCTCGACCGCGTGTTCGAGCCGTTCTTCACGACCAAGGAGGTCGGCCGCGGCACCGGCCTCGGGCTCAGCATGGTGTTCGGCTTCGTCAAGCAGACCGGCGGACACGTCAAGATCTACAGCGAGGAAGGCCACGGCACGTCGGTGAAACTCTATTTGCCGCGGGCCACCGGCCTGCAGCAGACCGACGCGGAGGCTCAGGTCGCCGCCGACCTCCAGGGCGGCAGCGAAACAGTCCTGGTCGTCGAAGACGATGCGCTGGTGCGGCGCTATGTGATCACCCAAATCGAGAGCCTGGGCTACACCACGCTGGAAGCCGCCAATGCTTCCGACGCCCTGCGCATCATCGACGATGTTCCCAGCGTCGATCTCTTGTTCACCGACGTGATCATGCCCGGCGCGATGAACGGCCGCCAGCTGGTCGACGAAGCGCTGAAGCGGCGGCCGAAGCTCAAGACGCTGTACACCTCGGGCTATACCGAGAACGCGATCGTGCACCACGGCCGGCTGGATTCCGGCGTGCTGCTGCTGGCAAAGCCCTATCGCAAGTCAGAACTCGCCAAGATGCTCCGCCTGGCGCTGGCCAGTTGAAGCATCCTCTGCGGCTGATATATCCGTGGGTGCAACGCTAAAGCCACGGACCACGCCTTGAAAAACCTGCTCACCGATATTGCCGGCGTTCGCGTCGGCCACGCCCAGGATACAGCGATCGCCTCCGGCGTCACCGCTGTTCTGTTCGACACGCCCGCCGTCGCATCGATCGACGTGCGCGGCGGCGGGCCCGGCACCCGCGAGGATGCCCTGCTCAAGCCGGAAAGTACCCTTGAGGCGATCGACGGCATCGCCCTTTCCGGCGGCTCGGCCCTCGGCCTCGACGCCGCCGGCGGCGTGCAGGCGTGGCTCGCCGAACAGGGCCGGGGTTTTCAAGTTCGCGGTGCGATTATTCCGATCGTGCCGGGGGCGATCTGCTTCGATCTGCTGAACGGCGGCGACAAGGCGTGGGGCCGCTTCCCGCCCTATCGCGATCTTGCCTATGCGGCGGCGAATGCGGCGGGCGAGGATTTCGCGCTCGGCAGCGTCGGCGCCGGCCTCGGCGCAACCACCGCCAATTTCAAGGGCGGCCTTGGCTCGGCTTCCGCAAAGACCGAAGGCGGCGTCACCGTCGGCGCGCTCGCGGTGGTCAATGCGGTGGGCAGCGTCACCGTCGGCGACGGCCCCTGGTTCTGGGCAGCGCCGTTCGAGCAGGATAACGAGTTCGGTGGGCGCGGACTGCCGCCCGCGTTCACGCCGGACATGCTGCGGGCACGCCTGAAGGGCGGCCCGGCGGTAACGCCTGCAGAGAACACCACGCTGGTGGTCGTGGTCACGGACGCCGTGCTGACGAAAGCGCAGGCCAAGCGGCTGGCGATGATCGCGCATACCGGCATGGCCCGCGCCATCTACCCTGTCCATGCAACGACGGATGGCGACGTGGTATTTGCCGCCGCGACCGGCAAGAAGCCGGTCGATCCGCTGTTCGGCATGACCGAACTCGGCATGGTGGCCGCCAACACGGTGGCACGGGCGATCGCGCGGGGCGTTCACAGTGCGACCGCACTACCCTTTCTGGGTGCGCTACCGGCGTGGAGCGATCGCTTCGGTTAGAGCGTGGTCCGGAAAAGTGGGTACCGGTTTTCCGAAAAGACCATGCTCAAGATTAAAGGTCGCGGTCCGAAGGGATCCCGCCGGGTCTCGTGATCAGGCGCTCATCGAAACCGATGCCGTGGCGGCAGACGAAATCGCCTTGGCTTCGCGCTGGATCATCTGCTCGATGAAATTGTAGGACGACGTCGCTGAAGAGGACGAGTTGCCGGAGGCCGGCGACGTCATCGTCACTTTCGATCCGTCGGCATAGGTCAGCGAGGTCGTCACCGAACCATCGCTATTGGTCACTGTTGTGGTGGTCGCGCCCTGGCGGAGTTGCGCGAGCGGGTCGGAGCCCGCGCCATCGCTGCTGGAAGCTTTGTCGTCCTCGCGATCGTGATGTTTCTTGGCCTTCAGCGCCGACGCCAGTTCCTTGACGCTGACCGAGCCGTCGCCGTCCTGATCGAGCTTGCCGAACACATTGTCGGCGTTCGCAACATTGGTGCCGCCAGCGCCAAGCGCGTCTTCGAATTCCGCCTTGCTGATCTTGCCGTCGCCGTCGCCGTCGATCTGTCCGAACAGGTCCTTCAGCGCGGCGTGGCGGTTCTTCGACGCCGTCCCCGATGCGCCTGCGGACTGGTTTTGCGCGTCGAGCAGCGCGCTCATGGTTTCCGGCGATATCGACGCGCCGCCTTTGCCGGGCGAACCATTGCTTGGGCCCGACGAGATGGGTCCCGAGCCGATCTGCGAGGTGTTCGAGGACAGGAGAACAAACGGGCTTTCTGAGGCCTGGCTGGTGTCAACGGTCTTCTTTGGCGACGTCGACGACGTCAGCGCCTTGAGGGCATCAATCGCCGATGAGGCGGCGCCCAAAGCAAAGAACATGGCGGAACTCCAACAAATGCCGCGGCAAGCGGCCAACAACCCCGTGCGCTTTCCTCAGCAAGCGCCGTGCCATGCAGAAAAACCCAATAAAACCAGTCTTTGCTGCGTTGCGCCCCGCCTGTTCAACCCGGCAATGGTTGCCTGCGGCGGCAGATTTTTCCGCCCACAGGAGAGCTCGGCCCGCCGCATTGCCCCCGGCCCGCCTGCATGTTACGCGGAGCGCTTCCTCCCCTCGAAGAGATTGGGAAAGCGCACATGTCCCAGCAATTTGCGTCGCGTCCCCTGGTCATCGCGCCATCGATCCTGGCGGCGGATTTCGCCAAGCTTGGCGAGGAGGTCCGCGCCGTCGATGCGGCCGGCGCCGACTGGATCCATCTCGACGTGATGGACGGACATTTCGTGCCGAACATTTCCTACGGCCCCGACGTCATCAAGGCGATGCGGCCGCATACGAAGAAGATATTCGATGCGCATCTGATGATCTCGCCCTGCGATCCCTACCTCGAAGCCTTCGCCAAGGCCGGCTGCGACCACATCACCGTTCACGCCGAGGCCGGCCCGCATCTGCATCGCTCGCTGCAGGCGATCCGCGCGCTCGGCAAGAAGGCCGGCGTCTCGCTCAACCCCGGCACGCCGGCGAGCGCCATCGAATACGTCATCGATTTGATCGACCTCGTGCTCGTCATGTCGGTCAATCCCGGCTTTGGCGGCCAGGCCTTCATCAAGTCGGCGCTCGGCAAGGTCAGCGACATCAGGGCGATGACGGCGGGACGTCCGATCGACATCGAGGTCGATGGCGGGGTCGGGCCCGACGTCGCGGGCCAGCTGGCCGCCGCCGGCGCCAACGCGCTGGTCGCGGGCTCGGCGGTGTTCAAGGG
This sequence comes from Bradyrhizobium sp. CB3481, assembly GCF_029714305.1. Taxonomy (NCBI): domain Bacteria; kingdom Pseudomonadati; phylum Pseudomonadota; class Alphaproteobacteria; order Hyphomicrobiales; family Nitrobacteraceae; genus Bradyrhizobium; species Bradyrhizobium sp. CB3481. Next base: position 3,128,865 of record NZ_CP121647.1, on the reverse strand, counting down.
CGGCACGTTGGAGGCCTACAAGGCCAATATTTCCGCGATCCGCCATGCGGCGGCGCTGGCGCGCGGCGAAGCAGCTTGATGCGGATGGCCGGTCTCCACCGACCTGGCTCTCGTAGCGGCGCGACCAATAAGAACCCCGCCACGGTCTGCGACATTCTGGAGCGTGCACGCCGCCGAAATGGCGGGCAGGAACCGTAAAGTCCACGCTCTGGCCACAAAGCGTTACGCATCTCGCCATAAAGGCAGATCAGCATCCCGCCATTCATGGATGGGACACAGATATGATCAAGGCCCTCGCCACCGCTGCATTGCTCCTGGCACTCGCCCCCTCGGCCGCGTTCGCGCAGCGTGCGGGTGACGCGGCGCTCGGCGCCGTGGCCGGCGCCGTCGTGCTGGGCCCGGTCGGGGCCGTCGCCGGCGCCTTTGTCGGCTATACGGCCGGCCCGTCGATCTCGCGCTCATGGGGATTGGAAGGCTCGCGCTCGTCGCGGCACCGCAGGCACTCGTCAAGGGATAGCGTGCGCGGGGCGCGGGCCGAAGCCATGGCTGCCGCACCGGCGGAACGGAGCGGCCGCGCCCCCAGTTCTCCCTCGCCGCGCTCAAAGGCCCCGCCGGTTCAAACACTCGAGTGAGTGCGGTCGAAAGCTGATCCGCTATCGGCCGTCAGCGCGCCGACGCGTCAGGCCAGACGGTGCGACGCCTTACGGATGATATTGTAGACCAGCCGCGCATCGGCGACGGCTTCCATTCGCGTTGCACTGGCGTCTCCTGCATCGGCACCGCCGCTTTCACCGAACTGGATCGTCCCGCTGCCGTCGGACTTCTCGGTCAGCGTGATCGTCCGGATCTTGCGGTATTCGATCGATTGAATCGTTCTCCGCGGCATATTTGAGCGTACGATGACGCGCTGGTTGGTCACGGCATATTCGGTGTAGCGGCGACAGAACGCGCTCCAGAAGAAGTGCCCGACCGACACGTAAAGGCCAACGACGACAAACGGTATCGTCCATAGCGTCGGAAAGATGGAGCTTTCCTTGCCGGCGGCAAGCAGCGACGCAACCGCAATGCCCAGGAAGACGAACCCAAAGAGCGAGTGGAGCAGACTGCCGGATTCGATCCGAAGGTCAGGCAATGGCCGGCCGCTCCACAACAACCGCTCGCCGGCGTCGAGCTCGCGCTGGAACGCTGCATCCGAATTGGTCATAAACCGTCTCGCACATGAACCGATTGAACGAGCATTGGTCGGCCGATCGGGGCCGAAAGTTCGGACCAATTATGTGATTTCCTCGGGCGGAGCGACCTCCGCCGACCGCGGCGGGCGCACGACCGTCACGCTGCAGGCGGCTTCGGCGGCAACTTTGCCGGCAACGCTGCCTAGCAACGTGCGCAACATCGAATTCTGCCGCGCGCCCATCACGATGTGATCGACATTGTTGACGCGGGTGAATTCCAGGATCGCCGCCGCGGGATCGACCGCCTCCAGCACATGCACCGTCAGCCGGCTCTCGTCGAGCTCCAGCGGCTGCGCCCAGTGCCGCAGCGCGACCATGCGGTCGATATGCTTGTTGTTGCCCTGCTCGTCGAGCGTCCTGTCGATGGTGACGCGGCCGAGCCTCAGCACGTTCAGGCAGGCGAGCCGCGCCGACGGCAGCGTTGCGAGCAGCTGTGCAGCGGTCCGGCGCAGGCACGCGTTCAGCGTCGCCGATGCTTCCTCGGTATCGATCGCGACGACCACGATCGGCCCGGACGCCAGTTGCGCCGCCACGTCGGATTTCGGCCTCGGCAACGTCACGCCGCGGTTGAAGCGGCGGCGCCAAACCGTAGAGAGCGGATCGCGCTGCATCCGCTCCGATCGCGCCGTCAGCTTGACCTGGTCGGGATGGGCGAGGTCGAACGCCAGTTGCGACGCCGTCGGCTGCCGCCACACCGGCTCGATCTCCAGGCACCGCAGCACGATTTCCTGTAGCCATGGCGGATAGTCGCTCCTGAGCTTGCGTGGTGGATAGGGATCGCGCCACAGCCGGCGCCGCATGCCGCGCAGCGTTTCGCTCTCGCCGAACGGCCGCACGCCGGTGGTGAAGAAATACAGCAGCACGCCCAGCGAAAACAAATCGCTGCGCGGATCGTCGCGCACGCCGAGCAGGCGCTCCGGCGCCATATAGGGCGCGGTGCCGTAGGGCAGCCGGAATTCTTCCTGCAACAGGTCAGGCAACTGGTTGTGGTGCGACAGGCCGAAATCGATCAGCACGCATTCGCCTGTGGGGCGGAACATGATGCTACTCGGCTTGATGTCGTGGTGAATGACGTTCTGCCGGTGCAGGTCGGCCAAGGCGGTCGCGATCTTGCCGCCCAGCACCCTCGCCTCCTCATAGGGAATCGGCAGCTCGTCGATGCGGCTATACAGCGTCTTACCGGGGATACGTTCCAGGACGACGTAGGCCTGACGGTCGAAATCGCCGGTGCCGAAGCAGCCCGGCACGTGCATGCCCGCCAGCCGCGGCAGGATCATCTGCTCCATCTCGAACGAGACGATGGCCGCGGGGTCCTCGCCCTCGGCAATCCGCGGCACCTTCATCAATAGCGGCACGGGGATGCCGGGATGTGTCACCGTCCACAGCGTCGCCATGCCTCCATGGTGGACGCACTCCCCGACCGTGAAGCCGTCGAGCACCGTCCCCGGCGCGATTGCAGACTTGCCCATCGCCCTCACCTCCCGATCAGCAGACGATCGGCAAGCCAGGGCGGCAGACCGTTGGCGCGTATCCGGTCCGCAGCCGCCTCGACGTCATAGGGCACCCGGCAATAGGTGATCTCGCGCGAAACCGTATCGAGCATCGCAAACGATGCTGCCGGATCGCCGTCGCGCGGCTGGCCGACGGAGCCGAGCACGGCGAGCCAGCGGCGGCCGCCGAGCAATTGCACCGGCACGTCATTGGTCGGAATGAAGCTCGTCATCTTCGCTGCCGACGACATCGAATAAAGCGCCGGGCGATGGATGTGTCCGCAGAAGCTGACGTGGGCGTCGGTCGCCTCCAGGCTGCGCGCCGCGTCCGAGGTTCCCCGCACATAATGCCATCGCCCCGGATTCGAGGCTTCGGAATGCACGTAGAGGCGATCGTCCTCGCGGCGGGTCAGCGGCAGTTCGGCAAGAAAACGCCGTTGCGCCACGCTCAGCCTGCCGCGCGTCCACTCGATCGCCATCTGGGCTTCGGCATTCATCGTCTCCGACGGCGTAGAGATCGCATGATCGTGGTTGCCGAGGACGGCGATCGCGCCGTCATCAATGAGTGCCATCACGGTATCGACCGCCCATTCCGGATCGGCGCCATAGCCAACGATATCGCCGAGGCAGACCATCCGCTCCGCACCGCGGGAGCGCGCGAAATCGAGACAGGCAGCAAAGGCCTGCCGGTTGGCGTGGATATCGGCAAAAATGGCCAGCCGCAACGCGCCGTCTCCCCTCATCCATTATCACGCCCGTGCCTGAGCATGCCTTGACGGATATCAAACAACAGGCGGCGTGCGGGTTGCAATCATATGCCGGGTGCCTGCAGGCCGACTGGCGAGCAGATCCCTTCCCGATGAACTTTCCGCCCAGCATGGCGCAGCGCCAATGCCATCCATGAGTACACCATGCCACATGGCCGTGGTTCGGAGCACGGCTACCGTATTTCAGCTGCGCCGGCGGCGACCGGATGTGGTACGTTGATTTGTGCGTGATGCAAGTGTTGCGTGAAATGCCCTACGGGCTGGGCGTAATTGCCCGATGATGGCTCACCTATGGTCATTCGTAACCGTGCTTTTGCGGTTTCAAGTCAAAAGTACCGCGGCGCCGTCTAGGCTCCGATTTTTCCGATCTGGATTGGCTGACCAATGGGCAGTCAGAAACCGTCTAGGGGAGGAAACATCATGATCTCACGTCGTCTTGTGATTGGACTGCTTTGGGCAGGAGTAACAACGTTTGCGCTCTATGCCACCCCAGTTGCGTTGGCTCTTTCGCCCGAGACGCGCAACGCAAAGCTCGATGAAGCCTTACGGGGATTGGTCGAAGGTCGCAGCACTCCGGGTATTGCGGTGCTGATCCTCGAAAACGGACGCCCAGTCTACAGCCGCAGCGTCGGTGTTCGGGAGGTCGGGAGCACCGCGCCGATCGGCGAGAGCGACATGTTCCGCCTCGCTTCAATGACGAAGGCTGTCACCTCAGTGGCCGCGATGATCCTTGTCGAGCAGGGCAAGATCGGCCTGGATGATCCGGTCAGCCGTTTTCTCCCCGAGTTCGCCAGCCTGCGGGTGCGCGGCCCGGACGGCACCGAGGTTCCTGCGAGCAGGCCTCCGACGATCCGCGAACTGCTGACCCACACTGCCGGGTTCTCCTACAATTTCATCAACAATCCCCGGCTCGTTAATTCATACGGCGAAGCGCGCGTGACGGACGGCCTGGACCAGCCCGACGTAACCACGGCCGAAGCGATGCGGCGTCTTGCTTCCGTTCCGCTTGGCTATCAGCCTGGTACGGGCTGGGAATACTCGCTCGCCACCGACGTGCTCGGGGCCATCATCGAAAAGGTGACGGGAGCCAGCCTGGAAGCCTTTGTGACCGAGCGGATTGCAACCCCCCTGCGGATCCAGAGCTTTGTGTTCAACGTACCCGAAACCATCCGCTCAAGCTTCGTGCAGGTGACCCGGCCCGCACAGGTCACGGGCGCACTCGGGACGGGCTATGTTCCTGTAGTGGGACTCGAGGCTGTGCCGTTCCCGCCCACCAAGGGCACCGCCAAATTCGACCCGAACCGCGCCTTCGCTCCGACCGCTTACAACTCTGGCGGCGCCGGCATGAGCGGCACTATCGGGGACTACGCGCGGTTCCTGCAGATGCTGCTGAACGAAGGCGAACTCGACGGGGGACGGGTGCTCCGCGCGGAGACGGTCCGGCAGATGACGCAGAACGCGACCGGCAATATGCGGACGCTTCGCGGGCCGGGTTGGGGCTTCACACTGGGCTTTGGGATAGTGACCGATCCTGCTGCGGCCAAGAGCCGTCTTCCGGCCGGCAGCTATGGGTGGGGCGGCATCTATGGCACGCAGTTTTGGGTCGATCCGGCAAACCGTGTCGTCGGCGTGGTCATGACCCAGACAGCGATTATCGGCTCCGGACCGATCGCGAATCTTGTTCGGGAAGCGTTCTATACGGCCGATTGAGGTTCGATACCCAGCGTTGGCTATAGCTCCACGTGCCCGACAACACGCGAGCACGGTTCTTAGTGCTTGCTCAGCGCAAACGTCACTGCTTGCACGGCGCTTCCAGGCCCTTGAGCAGCAGCGCCAGCAGCGCATCGATCCGGGCCGGGGCGCCCGGCTCCTTCCATTCCTCGGCGTGGGCGGGGTGATGGAAGCGGCTGGTGGCGTCGAAGATGGCGCGTGCGGTCACCTTGATGTCGGCGACCTCGAAAGCGCCCTGCTTGACGCCATCTGCGAGGATCATTGCGATCTGATCGACCAGGCAGTCCTTGTGGCAGCTTACGGATTTGCAGGCCTCGCGCGCCAGCGCCAGGTAGGTCGCAAACATCTCGGGATCGTCGCTGAGCCGCTTGTGCTTGATCGAAAACATCGTGCGCAGCCAGCTCTCCAGCCGCGCCGGCGCCGGGCCTTCGCTTTCGGCGATCTTGAGCAGCGGCGCGCTCAGGCGGTCGAGCCAGCGCTTGGCGACCGCTTCGCGCAGCGAGGCCTTGCTGGGGAAATGGCGGTAGACGCTGCCATGACTGACATCGAGCGCACGGGCAACGTCCACCACCGTTGCCTTGGCCAAGCCATAGCGGCGCAAAACGTCTTCGGTAACCTCCAGAATCCGTTCGGGGGTGAGAACCACGACTTCGTTCATGCGCGCACCTTTGATGCGATCGGACGGGTGGTCATCTAATTCCCCTATACTACGCCTCGTGTAGTGCCCCGAGCGAAGTTAATGTTTCGCCGCCGGTTCAAACCGCTCAGCCTGGGCGGCCAGATGGCGGGCAACGCTCTGGTCAAGCCAGCGCTGAATTTGGGCGGCAAGATGAATGAGATGGGTCGTCATAACGGTAGTCCTTTGCAAGTCCCCGGCTCCGAACCAATTGGGCCGGGTGACGCCCGAGCACCGGCGTCGAAAATGCATATAGCATCTCGCGCTGACAGATTTCAATATCTGTCAGTCAATAATCCGTGAGTGGCGGGGCTTCGTCAAAGCCGGACACCGGCCGGTGACCCCCTATTGCTCGTCTTTCGGTGGCATTCGGGGCGGCAGAAGTGGGGTAAAGGACATCTCGTCGCCGTCACGGGGTGTGGCCAGCAACCCCCCGCCGGTCGAGGAATCGCCGCCTGAGGTGTCCAGGATGGTGCCCGGCGTGATGTATTCCCGGGCGGCCTGCAGCAGGCTGCCCCCACCATCGCCGAAATCGGCGGCCCGGCCGCCCTGGGGCCGGCCGGCGGCGATTTCGCCGGCGGCCTTGTCGCTCTTCTGCGCGAGGCGGTCGGTATAGGCCAGACGGTAGGCCCGCGGGATGCCGCTCGGCCGGTTGCCGTCGTCGAGCGCCTCGACCCAGAGATAGATCGAGCCCGGATCGCCCTCCAACGAATGCGGCTCCACGATGCGGACCTGCAAGAGCTTGAAGCTGGCCGGCAGGCGGTCGATGGTCGCCCAGCCGAGCAGGCCCCGCACGCCGACGAAGCTTGCGATGTAGAACGCGCTGGTCACGACCACCGCCGCCGCCTTGGCCTGCCATGGCAGCCGCGCATAGACCAGCACGACCAGGAGCAGCGCGCCGACCAGCGCGTAGCTGATGGAGAGCGTGAGGACGACCGACTGCAGGCTACTCACGGCGCGGCATCCTGACACCAGTTTTCGGATCGATGTCGGCGCCGTTGGCGCGGACGTTCCGGAACGTCTCCATCAGCGATTTGGGCCGCTGCTGCACGTCGATCACCTTGCCCTCCGCATCGAGCCAGAACCGCAGCGCGGTCTTTTCGTGGCCGGTGTGGTCAACGGTCAGCTTGTTGTCGAAGATCACCTGCGCGGACGGATTGAGCTTCTGGACCTTCACGTTCACGGTGACAGGCTGGCCGGTGGTGGCCTGGAAGTGCGAGACGTTGACGGTGTACTCGCCTGGCACGATGCCGCGCACGGTAACGATCTCCTCGCGGATCGGCGACGGGATCTTCCTGCCGTTGACAATGATGAAATCGTTGGCGCCGCCGCGGTCGTCGCGGTCGAGCGTGAGGAAGCCGGCCTCGCGGCGGCGATACCAGGCGATGTTGCCGGCAGGGTCCTGCACGAACAGGTCGAGATCGTCAGGGTGATTATCAGGCCAGTCCATGGTGATGATGAACTCGGCCTTGGAATCGATCTTGCCGTCCTTGGCATCGGGCGACGCCGCCAGCAATGCCAGGAAAAACAGGAACGCGATCACCTGCAGCGCCTTGAACAGCATCACGCCGAGCGGATCGAACGGCTCCTCGCGCGGATAAAGGCCGAAATCATCCATCATGACGGCGTTCCAGCGCGGGCGTGACGTGCGTCTCGGTCAGCACGACGGCGTCGGAAAACACCCGCTGGGTCGCGGCATCCAGCATGTAGTATTGGATTTTCACCAGGATGGAGCCGATCAGGCCGGCCAGCGTCGTGTACATCGCGACCGCCATGCCATCACTCATCAACCCCATGGAGGACTTCATCGCGACCTTGTCGGCCGCATCCAGCGTTGCGATCGGCGCCAGCATGATGATGAAGCCGATGATGGTGCCGAGCAGGCCGAGCTTCATCAGCGTGTCGGAGACGAACGCGCCAAACCCGTTGGAGCCGCGCAGGCGGTCGGCGAGCGAGCGCAGCAGGAGCGTCTGGTCGATCCGTCCTCCGGTCTGCGCCTCCGCCTTTTGCACGAGGCTGCGGATGTGATCCGGCACCATCCCCGTCGGCAGCGCATGCGCATCGGCGAGCGCCCTCGCCCCGCCCGGTGCCGACAGGACGGCGCGGCAGCGCCGCGCGATCTCGCCCTCGCGCGCGATGGCCCGGCTCCGCCAGAAGCAATGGAAGCAGGTGGCGACGTAGAGGACCGCGATGACGCTCGAAATATAGGTGCGGTCCGAGACGACCATCAGATGAAGCAGCCCGTAGCGCCAGAGAACGAAGCAGGCGAACACCGACAGGCCGGTGAAGATCATCCATAGCAGGAGGACGCTGCGCTCCGAGGTGTCAGCGGATGAAACGGTTTCGGCGCGTGCCGTGACACTCATGCTGCGCAGCTCCTGGCAGGCCGTCCTCTAAAGCGGCATCGGCCCCCTTGTTAGATCAGCCACCACGACGCCGTCCAAAGAGATATGCCCAGGGTTTGTTGGGAAAATTTCCCAAGCCTGATCTCACGACCTGCTTGCAATTGGCACCGCCCGGCAGTGCTGTTAGGCTCGGCGGCACCGCCCGCGGAGTGATCGCATGCGCCTCGTGCTTCAACTCGTCGCTCGCCTGTTCATCATCGTCATCCTGTGCCTCGGGGCCGCCACCATCTGGGCGACGATCGACGCCTATCGCAGCGTCGACCGCGCCACGTCGGCTTCCGCCGAGCGCGTCTCGGTCGCGCTCGAAGCGCTGTACTGGCGCGAGTTATTGCTCCGCAGCAGCAGAATGCGCGAGCAGCTGGTGCCGGCGGCGGAATGGCGCACCATTCAGACCATGAGCCTGATCTCGCCGGGCATCTGCGTCCGGATCGAGCCATCGGGCGCGTTCGAAAGGCCGCTCTGCGGCCAGAGCAAGGGCATCGGCCAGACCCCGCCCCGCTGGTTCGCGGCCGCCGTGGATACCGTGCTTGGCGGCCACGCCCCGGTCGTCCGTCCCATCAGCGCGCGCGCCGCCAATGCCGGCAGCGTGTCGGCCACGGCCGATCCGCAGGCCGCAATCGCGCTGGCCTGGCAGCATGTGCTCGACAACATCCATCTCGCACTTCTGATGGCGGTCGCGATCGCCCTGCTCGCCTCGCTGGCGATTGCGCATACGCTGGCGCCGGCGCGGCAGATCGTGACCGCGCTGCAGCAGATGGCGCGCGGCGAGTACCGGACACCGCTGCCACGCTTGCGCTCGGTGGAACTGGCGATGATCGGGCAAGCCGTCGGGGAACTCGGCGACCGCCTCGCGCTGGCCACCGAAGAGCGTGCCGCCCTGACCCGGCGCCTGCTGGAAATCCGTAGTGACGAGCGGCGCGCGCTGGCCCGTGAGCTGCACGACGAGTTCGGGCAGAACCTGACGGCGATCCTGGCCTTCGCCAACACGATCGAGGCCGCGAGCGCGCCGGAGCACGGCAACAACGAGGTCGCGCAGGACGCGCGGATGATCTCGCAGGCCACCCATCGCATCATGGCCTGCCTGCGGGACACGCTGAACCGCCTGCGCCATCCGCCGGCCGAGGAACTCGGGCTGGAGGCCTGCTTGGTCGATCTCGTCGACGGCTGGCGGTCGCGCAATCCCGCGCAGCCGATGATCCAGCTCGACCTCAAGGGCGACCTCGCCGATGTCCGCGGCGCGGTTGCCGCGGCGGCCTACCGGGTGGCCCAGGAATGCCTGACCAACTCGCTGCGGCACAGTTCGGCGCGCGAGATTGTGCTGCGGATCGAGCGGCGCAGCGGCGCGGAAAACGCACTGCTGGTCCATGTCGAAGACGACGGCGGCGGCAATGCGGCCAAGGTGGCGGCGTCGACCGGCTTCGGGCTGACGGGCATTCGCGAGCGGATCACCGCGCTTGGCGGCTCGCTGTCGATTGCAGACGCCACTCGCGGGGTGCGCGTGGCCGCAACGATCCCGCTTGCGGCCTGATGACCGCGTCGCAGAGCCCGGCCGAGGGCCCTTCGACCCACGCCATTTCGATCCTGCTCGTTGACGACCATCCCGTGGTCCGGCAGGGCTACCGCCGCGTCCTCGAACATCAGGACGATTTCCATGTGGTGGCCGAGGCCGACAATGCGGCCGACGCCTACCGCGCCTTCAAGGCGCACGCCCCCGATGTCGTGGTGATGGACGTCTCGATGCCGGGCGCCAGCGGGCTCGAAGCGATCAGGAACATCCGCTCCCGCAGTTCCGCTACCCGCATTCTCGTCTTCAGCATGCATAGCGAGGCGGCGCAGGTGAAGGCGGCCTTCAATGCCGGCGCCAACGGCTATGTGACCAAGGGCTCCGCTCCGGCCGAGCTGATCCGGGCAATCCGTTCGATCATGCGCGGCGAGCAGGCGATCAGCGACGACATTGCCCGCGTCCTGGCGATGGAAAGCCTGTCCCCTTCGCACTCGCTGCTCGACCAGCTCGGCGAGCGGGAAATCGAGATCTTGCGGCAACTGGCGGCCGGCGCGACCACGGAACAGATCGCCGCCAACCTCAATCTCAGCATGAAGACCGTGCAGAACTACCACTACCTGATCAAGACCAAGACCGGCATGCGCACGGATGCCCAGTTGGTCCGCCTCGCCGTGGAATGCGGGCTCGCCAGCCTGTAGCGGCGGCCGTTTCCCCTCGGATTTCGGCCCCGGTTTTCCCCCTCTCCGGAGCCTGTACGGGTGGCTTCCCCTGGCACAATTTGCTAAAGCGCGGCGTAAAAACAAAATCGGCCGGGGATTGCCTCGCGCGCCCCTGCCCGTCCGGAGTTTTCGATGATCCCCCGCTATACCCGCCCCGAAATGGCTTCCATCTGGGAGCCCCAGACCCGCTTCAAGATCTGGTTCGAGATCGAGGCGCATGCGGCTGATGCGCTGGCGGAATTGGGCGTGATCCCGAAGGAAGCGGCGAAGACGATCTGGGCCAAGGCCAAGGACGCCACCTTCAACGTCGCCCGGATCGACGAGATCGAGCGCGAGACCAAGCACGACGTCATCGCTTTCCTGACCCATCTGGCCGAGATCGTCGGCCCTGAGGCGCGCTTCGTCCACCAGGGCATGACGTCCTCCGACGTGCTCGATACCTGCCTGAACGTGCAGCTCGTCCGCGCCGCCGATCTTCTGATCGCCGATATCGACAAGGTGCTGGCCGCGCTGAAGAAGCGCGCCTTCGAGCACAAAATGACCCCGACTGTTGGCCGCTCGCACGGCATCCATGCCGAGCCTGTTACGTTCGGGCTCAAGCTGGCCTATGCCTATGCGGAATTCTCCCGCGCCCGCGAGCGGCTGGTCGCCGCGCGCAAGGAAGTCGCGACCTGCGCGATCTCGGGCGCCGTCGGCACCTTTGCCCAGATCGATCCGCGCGTCGAAGAACATGTCGCGAAGGCCATGGGCCTGGCGCCGGAACCGATCTCGACCCAGGTGATCCCACGTGATCGCCACGCGATGTATTTTGCCACCCTCGGCGTGATCGCTTCATCGGTCGAGCGGCTCGCCATCGAAATCCGCCATTTGCAGCGTACCGAGGTGCTTGAAGCGGAAGAATTCTTCTCTGAGGGCCAGAAGGGCTCGTCGGCGATGCCGCACAAGCGCAATCCGGTGCTATCGGAAAACCTGACCGGCCTGTCGCGCATGGTGCGCGCCTATGTGACGCCGGCGCTGGAGAATGTCGCGCTGTGGCACGAGCGCGACATCTCGCACTCTTCCGCCGAACGCATGATGGGGCCCGACGCCACCGTGACGCTCGATTTCGCGCTGATGCGGCTTGCCGGCCTGATCGAGAAGCTGCTGGTCTATCCCGCCAACATGCAGAAGAACCTCGACCGCCTCGGCGGCCTCGTGCATTCGCAGCGGCTCCTGATCGCGCTGACGCAGAAGGGCGCCAGCCGCGAGGACGCCTATAAGTACGTCCAGCGCAACGCCATGCCGGTCTGGCGCGGCGAAGGCGACTTCCAGACGCTGCTGAAGAAAGACCCCGACGTGAAGAAGCACCTGACGGATGCCGAGATCGAGGAGCAGTTCGACCTCGGCTATCACTTCAAGCACGTCGACACGATCTTCAAGCGGGTGTTCGGCGAGAGCTGATTATTCCGCCGGCGCAGCCGTCGCGGTCTTCGCCGGCCTGCCGTAAAGCCGCATCAGCACAAAAGTCGCGGCCAGGATCGCCAGGTAGACGACGAGCTGCATGGCAGTCGGCTGGTCGGTGTAGCCGATCAGCGTGTGCAGCGCCTTGCCGAGCAGGCTGGAGTCCGACAGCAGCCAGCTCGAATCCCAGACGACGCTGTCGAGCGCGGTCAGCCAGTTCGCCCGTTCGAGGAACGCGGTCGCCTGCGCCGCCATGCCGGCCGCGAGCAGCGCGATCAGCACCGTCGTGGTGGTAAACAGCGCGCGCGGCGGAATCCGCAACAGCCCGACATAGGTCAGCCAGCAGACCAGCGCACCAAGCACCAGCCCGGCAAAGCCGCCGACCGCCACGCCCCAGCCGGTGTCGTTGCCGGTCGCCAGCACGCCGTAGAGGAACAGCACGACCTCGCTGCCCTCGCGCAGCACGGCTACGCCGACCACGACCGCCAGCGCCAGCAGCGATTTCTCGCCCGCGACCACCGCCTGCCCCGCGGCGCGCAATTCGCCGGCGAGTTCCTTGCCATGCCGCGCCATCCAGACGTTGTGCCAGGTGAGCATCACGACGGCGAGCGCGAGGATGCCCGCGTTGAAGACCTCCTGCCCCATGCCGGCAAACAGGTTCGACAGCGCGCCCGCGAAGACCGCAATTAGGCAAGCCGCCAGCACGCCCGCGACAACACCGCCGCCGATCCATCCGTTGCGGTGCGGCACCGTGCGCGTGACCGCGAGCACGATGCCGATGATCAGACCGGCCTCGAAGACTTCACGGAACACGATGATCAGGGCGGCGATCACGATCGCTTACTTGTTCTTCCTTACTTCACGACCAGCGCGCCGCGCGCCACCTTCTCGTTATATTCGTCGAAGAATTCGTAGCGGCCCGGCTTCTGCGCGCGGACATTGATGGTGGCGTCGCTGGAACCGGCGACCACCTTCTCCACTTTCAGGGTCTTGCTCTCGAATTCCATCGCCTTGGCATCGAGATTCTTCAGCTTGATCACGATCGGCGTATTGGCCGGCGCGTTGACCTCGGCCGGATCGAACTTCTTGTCCTTGTAGCTGAGCTGGATCTCGGTCGCGCTCTGCGCGTTTGCCGTGCCGGCGGCGGCCAATGAGACGAGTGCAAGGGCGGCGAACAGAGTGAGCTTCGGGAAGGACATGCTGGCTTTTCCAATATGGCTGACGAGATCCGCCGTTGGCATACGCTGCCGGCAGCCATGGCGTGAAGGGGCAAAACGGGGGTATAAATTGGAGAAGTTCTAAATAGTGCAACCGCTTGGCAGGACTGCTAGGATACTCGGACCGATGCTGCCGGTGGCAGCCCCCGCCGACCAACCCAGCAGTTTCCCGGCCTTGCCACGCCGAACTAAATCATTCCAAATTGTCACGAACGCCGCCGACAACCTTAGTGACCCCTCGCCGGCCCTTGGTAGCAACCGAACAGTAACCGCAGATCAACTAAGCTCACAGCGTGTCATCCCCGGCCAAAATCCTCGTCTTCGACTCCGGCCTAGGCGGCCTCACGGTCCTGCGCGAGATCGTCCGGGCAAGGCCCGACGCGCATTACGTTTATGTTGCCGACGACGCGTTCTTTCCTTACGGCCATCACAGCGAGGAACAGATCATCGCCCGCGTGGTGCCGCTGATTGGCGAACTGATCGCGCGGCATTCCCCCGCGCTGGTGGTGATCGCCTGCAATACCGCTTCCACGCTCGTGATGTCGCATCTGCGCAGCGCCTACAGCGTGCCGTTCGTCGGCACCGTGCCGGCGATCAAGCCGGCCTGCGCCAGTTCGAAAAGCAGGCGCGTGTCCGTGCTCGGCACCAGGGGCACCGTGAAGCGCGAATATACGAGACGCCTGATCGAGGATTTTGCGCAAGGCTGCGAAGTCACCCTGGTGGGATCGGGCGAACTTGCCTCGCTCGCCGAATCCGCCCTCAGCGGTAACGATGTCCGCGATTCCGATATCGCGGCCGAACTCGCCCCCTGCTTCGTCGGCGATGGCACGGACCGCACCGACACGATCGTGCTGGCCTGCACCCATTATCCGCTGCTGCTCGACCGCTTGACCCAGCTCGCACCATGGCCGGTCGACTGGATCGATCCGGCGCCGGCCATTGCGCGGCGTGTCTCGGCGCTGCTCGGCGCTCCCGGCCGCACCGGCGATGACGCCGGGGCCGAGATGATCTTCACGTCCCAGCGTCCGCACACGCTCGCCCCCGCACTGATGCCGTTCTTCGGCGGGCGCGTGCTGGCGTAATAGCCGCCGTACCGCCGACTTTTCCTTCAGCAAGATTCCGACAGACTGCATCGATTGCTACTCGCGGGCACCGCCGCGTCCAGCCTGCCGGCGCCGCAAATCATGAATCCGGCGCTCATGCGCCAAAGACAAAGCGGCTCGATAGCCGGTGCATTTATTCATATGATGCCAGACGTTGAATCGATCATTTGATGAGGGAGTTTCCCCGTGACCTCCGCAAAGCCCGCGCCGCTCAACCGCTTGCGCCAGCTCTGGCGCGAGGGGCGCCCGACCTTCGGCGCGATCGCAACCATTCCCTCGATCCAGACCGTGCAGATCATGGGCCGCTCCGGCATCGACTGGATCATCATCGATCTCGAGCACGGGCCGATCGATCTTGGCTCGGCGCATGCGATGATCACGGCGACGTCAGGCACGCCCTGCGTGCCGATGGTGCGGATTGCCGCCAACGAGCCTTCGCTGGCGAAGGCACCGATGGATCTCGGCGCGCTCGGCATCAATTTTCCGATGATCTGCAGCCGGGCGGATGCCGAAAAAGCGGTGCGCAGCGTGCGCTATCCGCCGAACGGCGACCGGCTATGGGGCCCGTTCCACGCGCCGTTCCGCTGGGGGGTCTCGATGGCGGACTACATGGCGACCGCGGACGACGACATGATCTGCATGATCACCATCGAGCATGTCGATGCGGTCGACCGCATCGACGAGATCATGGCAACGCCCGGCATCGACCTCGCGGTGATCGGCCCCGGCGACCTCGCAACCTCCATTAACAAGCGCGGCCTGCCCGACGATCCCGAGGTGGTGGGCCTGATGAAGCGCGCCGAGGAAGGCATCCTCAAGAGCGGCGTGCCGATCGGCGGCGTCGCCCGCACCGCCGAGCAGGCCAACGCCATGATCGCGCGCGGCTATGTGGCGCTGGCGCTCGGCTTCGACTGGTCGCTGTTCCAGCGCGGTATCGCGGCGAGCCTTGACGGGATCAAGCGATAGGCCCTGTCCGTCCACCGCTTCCAGCATCACGCGGGCGCTGCTAGGCTCTCCGAACAGGGAGAAATGCATGATCAGAAAAATTCTGTTCGGATTGGCCGTGGTCGCGCTCGCTGGCGCCGGCGTCGCGGTCGCTCAGCAAACCGGCATCAAGCGAACGCCGCTGCAAAAACTCGATTTCCCGGCTGGCTACAACACCGTGACCGCGATCGCGGAAGTTCCGGCCGGCGGCGCCGCCGGCCGCCATACCCATCCGGGCGCCGAGACCGGCTATGTGCTCGAGGGCGAGCTCGAACTCATCATCGACGGCAAGCCGCCGGTGAAAATCAAGGCGGGCGAATCCTACCAGATTCCGGAAGGCGCCGTTCACGATGCCAAGGCCGGCGACAAACCCTTCAAAGTGCTCGGGGTTTATGTCGTGAAGGCCGGTGAGCCGCTGGCCAAGCCGGCGCCATAGGCCGATCTGGCTGGCGTCAAATTGCCGGGTTCGTGCTAGATGAAGTTATGGCAGGCCGCCCCCGCGGCCTGCCGGCCTTTCGATTGCCTATTGTGGAGACCCGGGCAGAGCATGCGCGGAACGGTTCGAAAAATCACACTGCCGCGCCGCCTCGTCGCCGACCTCATGCACGCCTCGATCCGCGTGCCCTTTGTTTCGCTGACCCGCCCCCTCAACCTCCGCGGCCTCTCGGAGGCCCGCGCCCAGGCCGTCGAGCGGCCCGGTTGGGCCGCGATCTTCGTCAAGGCCTTCGCACTGGTGGCAAAGGAACAGCCGATCCTGCGCACCCTCTATGTCAAATGGCCGCTGCCCGCCTTCTACGAGCTGCCGCGCAGCGTCGCGATGGTGGCGGTCGCCCGGGTCGAGGACGGGCAGGATTGCGTGCTGCCGCAAAAGGTGGCCGCCCCGGATGAATTGTCGCTTGCCGAGGTCGACGCGCTGATCCGGCACGCCAAGACGGCCCCGATCAACGAGGTGCCGGCGTTCCGCAAGATCCTGCGCACCACCCGCCTCCCGTTGCCCCTGCGCCGCCTGTTCTGGGCGATCGGGCTCAATTTCGGCCGCCAGCGGGCCAATTATTTCGGCAGTTTCGGCGTGACCTCGGTGGCCGCCTATGGCGCAGGCCAGCTGCATGCCGTCAGCCCCGGGCCGTTCGTCCTGAGCTATGGGGTGGAAAAGCCCGACCAGACCATCGAGGTGGTGCTGCGCTGGGATCACCGGGTTACCGACGCCGCCCCGATGGCCAAGGCCCTGAACCGGCTGGAACAGGTTCTGAACGGCGAAATTGCCGCCGAATTGCGCGCCAACCGGCAGCAAACCGAGCCCAAGCCGGTCCGGGCGGTCGCGACCTGACGGCCTTCTAGGGCCGTCATTCCGGGCTTTTGGCAGTCATTCCGGGGCGATGCGCAGCATCGAACCCGGAATCTCGAGATTCCGGGTTCGCGCTATCGCGCGCCCCGGAATGACATGCATTTCGTTGACAGACCCGCGGTTTCTCCCTAATACCCCGCTTGCTCGCGGGCCGGTTTCGGCCCGCGATGCGTTTCGCGACCCGTGGTCTTCCCCGAGCTTTCGGGGGCAGACCTGTCGGCCCCGGCCCTGCCGGTGCACAGGAGGGCGCGTTTCCTCAAAACTCAAACTTACGCAGAGGACGCGATGACAAAGCGCAGTGAGGCGAAATACAAGATCGATCGCCGTATGGGCCAGAACATTTGGGGCCGCCCGAAGAGCCCCGTGAACCGCCGTGAATATGGCCCCGGCCAGCACGGCCAGCGCCGCAAGGGCAAGCTGTCCGACTTCGGCGTCCAGCTCCGCGCCAAGCAGAAGCTCAAGGGCTATTACGCCAACATCTCCGAGCGCCAGTTCCACGGCATCTATGTCGAGGCCGGCCGGATGAAGGGCGACACCGGTGAGAACCTGATCGGCCTGTTGGAGCGCCGTCTCGACACCGTGGTCTACCGCGCCAAGTTCGTGGCCACCATGTTCGCCGCCCGCCAGTTCATCAACCACGGCCACATCAAGGTGAACGGCCGCCGCGTCAACATTCCGAGCTACAAGCTCAAGCCCGGCGACCTCGTCGAGATCAAGGAAGCCTCCAAGCAGCTCACCCCGGTGCTGGAAGCCAGCCAGCTCGGCGAGCGCGACGTGCCCGACTTCATCGAAGCCGATCACTCCAAGATGACCGCGAAGTTCACCCGCATTCCGGCGCTGTCGGACGTGCCGTTCGCGGTGCAGATGGAGCCGCATCTGATCGTCGAATTCTATTCGCGCTGATTGGTTTTACGGTCCGAAATACAAAGGCCCCGGTTTTGCCGGGGCCTTTTGTTTGAGCGTGTCGAGCGCGAATGGCTGTTCCGTCATGCCCGGGCTTGTCCCGGGCATCCACGCCTTTATGGTTTCGGCAAAGACAAGACGTGGACGGCCAGGACAAGCCCGGCCATGACGCAAGATTGTGAGCCCTCCCCATGCACTACACCCCTGCCCCGCGCGATCCCAAGGCCGATCCCATCCGCATCAACCTGCTGTCGGATACGCAGACGCGCCCCACACCGGCGATGCGCGAGGCGATGGCGCGGGCGGAGGTTGGCGACGAGCAGATCGGCGACGATCCGACCGTGAACCTGCTGTGCGAACGGGTCGCCGACTTGCTCGGTAAGGAGGCAGCCGTGTTCATGCCCTCGGGCACGATGTGCAACGTCGCGGCGACCTTGGCTCATTGCCGGCCGGGCGATGAACTTCTGGCCCATGCGACCGCGCATATCATCGCCCGCGAAGGCGGCGCGCATGCAGCGCTCGGCGGCTTTCAAGTCACCCAACTGCCAGGTGACGGCGGACAGTTCACGCCGCAAACCTTCCGTGCCGCCCTGCATCCGCGCTCGCGCTACCAGCCGCCGCAGACCCTCGTCAGCGTCGAGCAGACCGCCAACATCGGCGGCGGCACGATCTGGAAGAAGGCCGCGCTCGACGAAGTCGTTGAGATCGCCAAGGCCAACGGCCTCATCACCCACATGGACGGCGCGCGGTTGCTGAATGCCTGCGTCGCGACCGGCATATCGGCGCGCGACATGGCCGCGGGATGGGATTCGGCCTGGATCGATTTCTCAAAAGGCCTCGGCGCGCCGATCGGCGGCGTCATCGCGGGCAGCCGCGCCTTCATCGACGAGGTCTGGCGCTGGAAGCAGCGGCTCGGCGGGTCGATGCGGCAGGCCGGCATCTGCGCTGCGGCCTGCGTCTACGCGCTCGACCATCATGTCGATCGCCTCGCCGACGATCACGCCAATGCGCGCGCTCTGGCGCGGGACCTGTCGCAGATCAACGGCGTCGAGGTGCAGGAGCCCGAGACCAACCTGGTGTTCTTCAAGCCTGATGGCGCCGGCGTTGCCGGCGAAAAGATGGTCGAGGCCTTGCGCAAGCGCGGCATCCTGGTTGCGATGATGGACGGTCGGATTCGCGCCTGCACCTATCTCGAGATCAGCGCTGACATGATCGAGGAGACGGTCGGCATCGTTCGCGAGATCGTACGCCGGGCCTAGCCTCAAGGCGCCGGGTTCAAGCTGTGGCTGGCGTGCGCGCCCGCCACAGCGCACTGCCGAGCAAGAGATAGGTTGCCCCGGTCCACATCGCCTGCCAGTTCTCAAAGCCTTCGTTGAGGACGACATAAACAGCGGAAAGCGCGAACAGCCCGGCGAACACGGCTTCCGACAGCGGTCGCTCGCCGGATTTCGAACCGTTGAGGAAAGCCAGCGTCCAGAACGGCACCACGGCCATGGTCAAGGCGGCGAACGGAAAATCGCGCCAGCGCGCGTCGAAGATCAGGCTGAGCGCGGTCTCGCCTGCAATGAGCGTCGTCACGATCAGCGTGATACCCAGCATGTTGGTCATGAACAGTGGGGTCAGGCCCTTGGGCGGCCCCAACACCTCGAGGAACGACGGCAGCGACCGCCCCGACATCAGCGCATGCGTTGACAGCAGCGGCGCCGTCACAGCCGCCATCAGCATAAAGCCCTGAACCAGCCAGCCGCCGAGCCCGTAGCTTTCGAGGAGCATCTTGTCGACGCCGATACCCAGCAATATCCCGCCTGATGTGGCGGATACGGCGACCGCGACCCACGAGGCCAAGCGCGGCGACGGCCGATGCTTCGGCGCGAACATGGCCACAGTGAATATGCAGATGCAAAGCAGCAGCCCGCCCGCCATCTGCAGCTTCCAGAACGGATAGTTGCTGATGGCAACGCCAGCCGGATATTTCAGCTTGCGCTCGGTCCCGTCGAACAGTCCCCAATAGCCGCCGACCGTGCCTTCCCAGCGGCGCTTCCACGGCTCGTCATAGGCCTCGAACAGATTGACGCGGAATTTGTCCCGCCTCGCCCGCTCGAGAATCTCGGAAATGAACCGTGCCTGGTTGACGCGGGAAGCCAGTGCGCCGTCGCGCATCCGCCCGAAGCTCGGCCAGCCGGTCTCTCCGATCAGGATCTCCTTGCCGGGAAAGGCCGCCACCACCTGCTTCCTGATATCGTCGACGTGCGCGGCGGCGTCTTCGGCGCGCGGCGGCACGTCCTCCCAATAGGGCAGGAAATGCGCGGTGACGAAATCGACATCGGCGCCGACTTCGCGGTAGCGTAGCCAGAACTCCCAGACATCGGCATAGGTCACCGGCACGCTCACGCGCGGCTTCACCGACTGGATGGTTTGGCGAAGGTCGCCCACCGTCATGTCGCCGCGCAGCAGCACTTCGCTGCCGACGATGATCGCCGCCACCGTCGCGGGATGATCCTTCGCCAGCGAGACCGCGATGTCGCAAAGCTGGGCGTTCTTGGCGCGATCGCGACCGAGCCATATGCCGAGCAGGACCTTCAATCCGACCCTGGACGCCAGCTCGGGCACCTTGTCGAGCCCGTTGTCGATCGAATAGGTCCGGATGCATTTGGAAACCTTGGCGAGCTCGCGCAAGTCCTCCGAGATCTGTTCCGGACGGACGATGAGCGTCGGATCATGCGGCGTCTGCTCGTTGCGGAACGGCGCGTAGGAGACGCATTCCAGCTTCGCCGCATCGTCGATCGGCGCACGCGTCAGCGCGACGGGAGTGGCGAGCCACCACCAAACCCCGACAACGATGCCCAGCGATACGAACAAAAGCGCCAGCGGCGTGCGAATGCCGATTGGTCCTGCTCCCAAAGCGTTGCGTAGATGGGCCTATTTAGCGGCGCGCAACAGCCCTGTCGACCCACCGACGCCGCCCACGCGTACAATTGCGTGCGATCACGGAAGAAGTGATACTGGATTGCATCAAACACAAAGCATCGAATGTTGCCTTGTTTTGCTCAAGATTGATCGGGGCGTAGCGAGTGGAATGATGTCGTTCAAGAGATTTTCCCGGCGGCAATTCGGCAGGATTGCAGGCTGGTCGGCGCTGGGGATGCCGATGCTGCCGGCGGCGTCGGGACTGGCACAAACGGATGCGCAAAGCGAGCCGCGAAACAGGCCCGCCCCTTCCGGCTTTCCAAACGGTTTTCTGTGGGGCACGGCGACCTCCGCCTATCAGGTCGAGGGCGCCGTCAACGAAGACGGTCGCGGCCCATCGATCTGGGACCGATTCGCCCACACGCGCGGGACGATTGCCGACAACAGCAACGGGGATACCGCGACGAACCACTACCACCTCTACAAGGAAGACATCCGGCTGATGAAGGAGCTGGGGACGAAGGCCTACCGATTCTCGATTGCATGGCCGCGCGTCTTTCCGGATGGGACCGGCTCGCCCAATCCGAAGGGCCTCGATTTTTACAAACGACTGATCGACGAATTATCGGCGAACGGCATCGAGCCGTTCGCGACGCTGTATCACTGGGACCTGCCGCAAGCACTGCAGGATCGCGTCGGCGGCTGGACCTCGCGCGAGACGCCGAAGGCATTTGCGAACTACGCCGCCTATGTCGCGCAGCAGCTCGGCGATCGGGTGAAGTATTTCTTCACGATCAACGAATGCTCCCGGCTCGTCCATCTCGGTCACGGCCTCGGCGGCGATGCGCCGGGCCTCAAGCTGCCGCTATCCGCCTTGAACCAAGTCCGTCATCATGTCGCGCTCGGCCACGGCCTTGCGGTTCAGGCCATCCGCGCGCTGGGACGGGGCGGCACCAAGGTCGGCCCGGCGGAGAATGTCGTGAGCTGCATTCCGGCCATCGAAACGGCGACCAACATCCGCGCCGCCGAAATAGCAACGCGCGAGCTCAACGCCGGCTACATGACCGTCATGATGGAAGGAAAATATACCGACGCCTATCTGGAGAAGGCCGGCAACGACGCGCCGAAATTCACCCCTGAAGATTTGCGCATCATTTCATCGCCGGTCGATTTCGTCGGGCTGAACGTCTATACGCCCGACCACTACGTCGTCGCCGCCGATAGCGAACGCGGCTTCACGCTGGCGCCCTTCCCGGCCTCGTTTCCGCACATGAAGGCGGATTGGCTGCGGCCCGGGCCGGAGGCGATCTACTGGGTGCCGCGGCATGTCGCCAAATTGTGGAATGTGAAGTCAATCTACATCACCGAGAACGGCACCTCGGGAAGTGACAAGCCGGCGGCGGACGGCACGATCTACGATGTCGATCGCATCATGTACTTGCGCAACTATCTGACGCAGTTGCAGCGCGCGACATCTGAGGGCGTGCCCGTGCTGGGATACTTTCTGTGGAGCCTCATGGACAATTTCGAATGGTCGGACGGATATGAGCAGCGCTTCGGCATCTATCACGTCGATTTCGAAACCAAGCGCCGCACGCCGAAACTGAGCGCGTCATTTTATCGCGAGACGATCGCGCGCAACGCGGTGGTCTAGTCTGGCGCCGGTCAGTCTTTGCGCAGACCTTTGCCAAGCGCCTCATACATGATCGTCTTCAGCGCGAGCTGAATCCGGCCACCCTGGGTCGGGGCCTGCACCATGAAGACAACGAGCAGGTCATCCACGGGATCGACGAAATAGAAGCTGCCGCCCGCCCCGTCCCAGCGGTATTCGCCGAGTGGCCAGGTGGTGTTGGGCGGAGACGCGGTACGTACTGCAAAACCAAGGCCGAAGCCGCTGCCAGGCCCAGGAAAGTAGAACGGATCGTGAATGATCCTGGTCTCAGGCCCGATCTGATCCGACGTCATCAGCGCGACGGTTTCGGGCTTAAGGTAGCGCTTGCCGTCCAGCTCGCCGCCGTTCAGCAGCATCTGCAGGAAACGGGCATAGTCGCTGGCCGTCGAGACCAGGCCGGCGCCGCCGGATTCCCAGCGCCGCGTCTCTGTCGGATCCTTGATGCCGGCTACGCGAAAACGATCGACCGGATATGGCTGTGCGATGCGTGGCCATTTGGCTTTCTCTGCGACGAAGTATTCGGTCTCATACATGCCGAGCGGATCGAACAGTCTCTGCTTCTCGAATTGAAATAGACTCTGCCCCGACGCCACCTCGATGACGCGGCCGAGCACGTCGGTCGAATGGCTGTAATTCCAACGCACTCCCGGCTGGTCGGCGAGCGGCAGTGACGCGATCCGGTCGGCAAATTCGGCGTTGTCGTAGTCGCCGGCGTAGAGTTTGGGATCGGCATAGAGTTTCTGCACCTGGGTTTCGCCGAAGAAGCCGTAAGTGATGCCCGAAGTGTGCCGCAGCAGATCCCTGATCGTGATCGGGCGCTTCAGGGGTTCCAGCTTGAGCGGATACTTTCCTGCCTCATCGGAAAGATCGACGCCGACTTTTGCGTACGCAAAGGCGTGAATGTATTTCGAGACGGGATCGTCGAGAGACAGCTTGCCGTCTTCCACAAGCATCATCGCGGCGACCGAGGTGACGGCCTTCGACATCGAATAGATCTGGAAAATGGTATCCGGCGTCATCGGCTGCTTGGTGGCAGGGTCCCGAACACCGAAACATTCAAGATCCACCAACTTGCCATGCTGCTGGATCAGCAGGACTGCCCCAGGAATTTTGCCGGTCGCGATCTCGTTGCGAACGTAATCGCCGACGCGGTCGAGCGCCGCGCGCGAAAAGGTTGGCGCGTCTGCTGCCTTCGGCTCGCTGCGCAACGCATCCGGCGAGCCGAATAGAACGAGAACCGCGAGCGCCGCCGCGACAAGCCAGCGCCCACCTCCGCCGTCAGTTCTCCAGCGCTTCATAGACTAGCTGCTTCAGGGTCCGCTGGACACGCTGCCGCTCCGTCGGCGTCTGCTCGAGCACGACGAAGAACAGGTCCTGCTTGCGGTCGATCACCATATAGCATCCGCTGGCGCCGTCCCATTTTAGCTCGCCCAGTGATCCCGGCGGTGGCGGTTTGGCGTTGCCGGGATCGGTGCGCACGGCAAGCCCAAGTCCCATACCAAAACCATCACCGGGAAAATAGAAATAATCCCGCGCAACCCCGGAGTCCTTGCCGGCATGATCCGATGCCATCAACTCAAACGTCTTAGGGCTGAGATAGGTCTTGCCGTCAAAGGATCCGCCATTGAGCAGCATCTGCGCAAATTTCGAAAAATCCGACATGGTCGAAACCATGCCCCCGCTGGCGGATTCCCATTTCTGCCGGACCTCGGTCCGGTATAGACGGCCGACACGGAAATCGCTGTCGTTCGGCAGCGGCTGGGCGAGACGTTGCAGCCTCTCCGGCTCGGTCACAAAGAAGTTCGTGTCGACCATGCCGAGCGGATCGAGCAGCTTTTCCTTCTCGATCTCAAGCAGCGATTTTCCGGACACGATCTCCATGATCCGCGCCAGGATGTCGGTGGAATGTCCGTATTGCCAGAGCGCGCCCGGCTGGTTGTGTAGCGGCAGCTTGGCGATCCGCTCGGCGAATTCGGCGAGGTCGAACTCGCCGGCGTAGAGGTTGGCCTCTTTGTAGGCCTTGCGCACCAGGCTGTCGCCATAGAAGCCGTAGGTGATGCCGGAGGTATGACGAAAAAGGTCGAGGACGGTGATCGGCCGCTCCAGCGGCACCAGTTCGAGCGTTTTGGTGCCGTCTTCGGCCTTCTTCTCCACGCCGACTTTCATGTTGGCGAAGGAGGGAATGTATTTCGAGACGGGATCGTCGAGCTTGATCTTGCCGTCCTGGACCAATTGCATCGCCACGACCGACGTGATCGCCTTGGTCAGCGACGACAGGCGGAAGATTGTCTTGTCGGTGATCGGCGCCTTGGAGACGACATCCTGCACGCCGAAGGTTTCATGATAGACCACCTTGCCGTGTTGTTGAATCAGGACGTTGGCGCCAGAGATCTTGCCGGTCGTCACCTCGTTCTTGAAGAAGTCGGTGATCTTTGCGAGCTTTTCCTGGTTGAAATGCGCGCCGGCCGGAATGTCGAACGTGCCTTCGGCGCGGACTGGCGACGTCGCAAGCAACAGCGTGCCAACGGCCAGCGCGCGCAGAACTTGACGTGGATTCATTGGACCCCTCTCCCCGGAACTCAGGAGGGAGTGTAACGGAGGCGTGATCAGGGACAAGGGCTACCGAAGGCATCCAGGACATCCTGATGCAATTCGCCGCTCGGCCTAGAAAAGCAGCAGAAAACCACGCGTATCAGGTGAGGCGCGGAGGACAGCACGTCGACCACCGTGTTGACCGCGATTTTGGCGGCCCGATCCGCCGGAAATCGGAAGACGCCAGTTGAGATGGCTGGAAACGCAATTGAAGCAAGACTATGCGCCTGGCAGAGCTCGATGCTGCGACGATAGCAAGATGCGAGTAGCGCATCCTCGTTGCGCGTACCTCCGTACCAGATCGGTCCAACGGCATGGATCACGTGTCGCGCAGGCAGCCGGTAACCTTTGGTGATCTTGGCGTCACCGGTCTGGCAGCCCTTCAGCGTCCGACATTCAATCAGCAGCTCGGGTCCGGCTGCATCATGAATCGCCCCATCCACACCACCTCCGCCAAGCAGCGACGAGTTCGCGGCGTTGACGATGGCGTCAACGCGCATTGTGGTGATGTCGGCAACGATGACTTCGAGCCGCGCCTGGCCGACCTGGCGCGCTGATACGCTCAGGCGGAGGCCGCCGCGTTGAGGGTGACGCCCTTATCGGCGAACATCTGCTGCAATTCACCGGCCTGGAACATCTCGCGGACGATGTCGCAGCCGCCGATGAACTCGCCCTTGACGTAGAGCTGCGGAATGGTCGGCCAGTTGGAATATTCCTTGATGCCGTTGCGAAGCTCGGCGGATTCCAGGACGTTCAGGCCCTTATAGCCGACGCCGACATGGTCGAGGATCTGCACCACCTGACCGGAAAAACCGCACTGCGGAAACTGCGGCGTCCCCTTCATGAACAGCACGACGTCGTTCGACTTCACTTCGTTGTCGATGAATTGCTCGATGCTCATATTGGCTTCCTTTTGCGGCTCAGCCCCCTGCGGCCTCGCCCGACGGACCGACTGGTCCATGTAACCCGGTTACTTCGCATATATGTAGCGCAAACCGTTGTTCATCCAAAGTAAAATGGCGAAGAGCTGGCATGCGCGGGGCCGGCTCCGCGTACCCGCCAGCCCGCACCCCATAGTCTGACGGCATTAATATCATAGCGGGGGAAGGCTTTTTTCCCGGAACTGAGCCCCTATTTAGGACGGACTGCCCGCCCGGAACCAGTTTCCCGGCCTAACGTTCTCTCCCCTAACCGGAGATGCCTGTGACGAAACCAGTAGCCGCCGCCGAGTACGCGCCATCCGCCCCGTCACTTTTCTCCGATTCAGGCGCCCTCGCCCAGAATTTGGTCGACGCCTACCTCGCCGTCCGCGGCGAGACCGAGCGGCGCACCGCCCCGTTGAGCCCCGAGGACCAGCTCATCCAGTCGATGCCGGATGCCAGCCCGGCCAAGTGGCATCGCGCCCACACCACCTGGTTCTTCGAGCAATTCCTGCTTGGCGAGCATTGCGAGGGTTATCAACCCTTCCACCCGGACTACGCGTTTCTATTCAATTCCTATTATGTCAGCGCCGGCCCGCGGCATGCCCGCCACGCGCGCGGCCACCTGACCCGCCCCAGCGCCGATGAGGTCACCGCCTATCGCCGGCATGTCGATGCCGCCGTGGTGAAGTTCTTCCACAGCACCAGCGACGAGCAGCTCGCCAAATTGGTCCCGCTGGTCGAGACCGGCCTCAACCATGAGCAGCAGCACCAGGAATTGATGCTGACCGACATCCTGCACGCCTTTGCCCAGAACCCGATCCCGCCGGCCTATGATCCGTCCTGGCGTTTCCCGGCATCGCATCGCGGTGGCGAAGAATGGGTCACCCTCAACGAGGGCATCCACACCGTCGGACATGCCGACGACAGTTTCCATTTCGACAATGAAAAGCCCGCGCACCGCGCCCTCGTCGGCCCGGTCAGGCTCGCCCGCAACCTCGTCACCAATGGCGAGTGGCTGGCCTTCATGAAGGACGGCGGCTACGGCACCGCGACGCTGTGGCTGATGGACGGCTTTGCCACCGCGACCAATGAGGGCTGGCAGGCGCCCGGCCACTGGCGGCAGGTTGACGGCGAATGGCGAATTATGACGCTCGGCGGCCTGCAGCCGGTCGACCCCTCAGCTCCGGTCTGCCACGTCAGCTATTACGAGGCGGACGCCTATGCGCGCTGGGCCGGCCGCCATCTGCCGACCGAAATGGAATGGGAAGTCGCCGCCCGCGCCGGCCAGCTCAACGATGCCTTCGGCATCGTCTGGCAGTGGACCCGCAGTTGTTACTCGCCCTACCCCGGCTACCGCGCCATCGAGGGCGCGCTCGGGGAATATAACGGCAAGTTCATGGTCAATCAGTTGGTGCTGCGCGGCTCCTCGCTTGCAACCCCGGACGGCCACAGCCGTATCACCTACCGTAACTTCTTCTATCCCTTCCACCGCTGGCAGTTCACGGGGCTGCGCCTCGCCGATTACGCCTGATGTTTCCGACCATCAAAGCGCGCCGGAAAGCGCGTTCAGGAGAGTACCATGAATGTGCACGCCGCCGCTTTGGCCCAGACGCAGTTCGATGAGCAGACCTCCGCCTTCGCTGGCGACGTGATCGAGAACCTGTCGAAATTTCCAAAACGCCTGTCGCCGAAATATTTCTACGACGCGGCAGGCTCCGAGTTGTTCGAGCAGATCACGGTGCTGCCGGAATATTATCCGACGCGCACCGAGCTCGGCATCCTGCGCAGCCGCGGCGACGAGATCGCCTCCATCATTCCGAAGGGCGCGGCGCTGGTGGAATTCGGCGCCGGCGCGACCACCAAGGTTCGCCTCCTGCTGCAGCGTTGCAAATTCAGCGCCTATGTCCCGGTCGACATTTCCGGCGATTTCCTGAGCGCGCAGGCCGGCGGCTTGCGCAAGGATTTTCCCGACCTCGGCGTCTATCCGGTCGCCGCCGATTTCACCGCGCCGTTCACCCTGCCCGCCGAGATCGAAGGGCTGCCCAAGGTCGGCTTCTTTCCGGGATCGACACTTGGCAATTTCGAACCGCACGAAGCGCGCGCGTTCCTGCGCAGCGCGCGCGACATCCTGGGTGACGGCGCGCAGATGATCATCGGCGTCGATCTCGAGAAGAATGAGCGTGTGCTGTATGACGCCTACAATGACGCCGCCGGCGTCACTGCGAAATTCAATCTCAATGTGCTGGTCCGCATCAACCGCGAGCTCGGCGGCAATTTCGATGTTTCCGGCTTCATGCACCGCTCGGTCTATAACCGCGAGCGGCACCGCATCGAGATGCACCTGATCGCCAAGAAGGCGCAGACGGTACGTATCATGGGACGGAATTTTTCATTCCGTCCCGGCGAAAGCATCCATACCGAGTCGAGCTACAAATACAGCCTCGAGCGTTTCACCGCGTTGGCATGCGAGTCGGCCTGGTCGGTGCGGGAATCCTGGACCGACCGCGACCAGATGTTCTCCGTTCACGCGCTTGTGGCGTCGGACTGAGGTGCCGCCGCGCACTCTACCGTTCACGTCTTGCAGAACGATCGCCGGCGATCGGGTCGCATCCGGCGCGTGGGCGCGATCCGCGGCGCGATCGATATCCAGTCGTCGGACAAGCGGTCCGCGCCGAGCAGCCAGGCGTGAATGATCCGCCACTTGTCCTGTCCGCGAGACTGGAAGTCGAGTAGCGATGATCCGGTGTCCTGCAGTTCGTGGTAGAATTTCAGCGAGTCTTTTCCAGTGGGCCCGTCCGGCTCGATCGCTTGCGTCAGAATCCAGCGGTCCCACTCCTGGATGATCCGTACTCTTGCTTCACTCTGTTTCATAGGCGCGTATTCCCGGCCACGGCACCCCCGTGGGCACTGAGTTGATCGCGCTGGTCAAGGTCTGTTGGTAAAGGTGCCTACGCCGCCGCGCGTCCCCGCACCTTTGCCGGAACGCACTATAACCAAACTTCTTAACAAGTGTTCATCTTTATAGCCCCGCCCGCAAAAGGGTCCATCTGCGCTCTCGTTTGCCCTTCGAAAGGTCCAATTTTTGACGCGGACTCAGCCGTATCCTTTCAGGCAACATGGGGTAATTCGTTTCAAGGGATGTCAGTCATGGGGAATGCGTATCCAGCGTCGAGCAGCCACGGGCCATGTGCCGGATCGCCGTCTCATAATGATACGGATACCGACTGGGATGATGGCGCTGATACCGAGCGGGTGGCGCTCATCGAGGAAAATGCACGGCTTCGGGCACTCGTCGTGCAGCTCTCAACGCTTGTGCTCAGAAATGTCGTCGACCAGCATAATTCGCCGCCACTGTTGCCGGTCAAGCGGCCAAGACTCGACTGACCACTCGACTGACCAACGCAAGTCTGAAGCGACTGGATTGAAGCCGCTACCCGGCGTGGCCGGGTCGCAGCGATATCGTTTCCCACGTCGCAACGACGATCATGATCGCAGTCGTCAGGATCGACAGCATCAGCGGTGACATCTCGCTGGCGAACCACGCAAGCGCGCAGAGTGCGATGATACCAATGCCGTGCGAGAGCTGAAGAAAGCCGCGAAAGCTGTGCTTGAACAGCATGGTCCCGAACAGGAACAGCAAGGGACCGCCGATCGCGCTCGTCACCGTCTTCAGATCGGAATGGCCGCCCGGGTGCTTCAGCACCAGTTCGTCCGCGACCGCTGTAACGACGATGCCGGCCACGATCGGCATGTGCAGATAGGTATAGGCGAGGCGCGCCAGCCTGCCCGGCTCGCTCGATTTCGAAAGCTCCTCGGAGCCGGCCTCGGCGCCGATGTGGAAATAGATCCACCACATCGCGATGCTGCCGATCAAAGCCGAGACGAACGCCGGAACGTTTTCGCCCGTCCAGCTGAGTTCGGCAAAGGTCGCACCGGTCACGACGATGGATTCGCCGAGCGCGATGATGATGAACAGCGCGCAGCGCTCGGCCATGTGGCCACCTTCGATCATCCAGTCCGCGACCGAGGATGCCCCAAAGCGGGGAATCCAGAACCGCACCGCCGGTGAAACATATTCGATGACGAGCGCGACGGCCCACAGCACCAACCGCGGCTGGCCTTCGGCGATGCCGCCGGCGATCCAGAAGACGGCCGACGCCGAAAGCCAGGCCGCGATCCGGATGGCGTTCATCCTGATGCGCGGGCGCGAGGCCGGCGTCGACAGCCACAGAAAGATCGTCTTGCCGACCTGCATTGCCGCATAGGCGATGGCAAACCAGAGGCCGCGCTCGTCGAACGCCTTCGGGATCGACGTCGACAGCACCAGCCCGCCCAGCATCATCGCAAACAGCAGGAGCCGGACCGGGGTCTTCTCCGGATCGAGCCAGTTGGTGATCCAGGAGGTGAAAACCCAGACCCACCACACCGCGAGAAACAGCAGCGTGACCTGCAGCGCGCCGAGCAGCGTAAAGTGCGCGAGCAGCGTGTGCGAGATCTGGGTAATCGCAAAGACGAAGACGAGGTCGAAAAACAGCTCCGCGTAGGTGACGCGGCTGTGCTGATGCGGCACGATCACGCGAAACATCGCGCCGTGCGGATTATCCGTCATCGGTGCCCCCGCCTGGCCGGTCGGGGGACTAGCCTGCCGATCCGCCAGGTACTCCGGTCTGCAACGCCAGCGCGTGCAGCACGCCGCCCATCTGCCCCTTGAGCGACTGATAGACGATCTGGTGCTGCTGCACACGCGACTTGCCGCGGAAGGATTCCGAGATCACGGTCGCGGCGTAGTGATCGCCATCGCCTGCGAGATCGCGGATCGTCACCTCGGCATCGGGAATGGCTGCCTTGATCATCGATTCGATATCGTGGGCGTCCATTGGCATCCAGCATGTCTCCGTCAGGTGTTTCGAATCACGGCCGGCTCGCGCGGCCGTGACGGCCAAACCTAGCGCGTACGCTCTTCTAGGTCACGCCCGGCGCCACTATATTCCGCCCCGACCGCTTTGACACCGCGAGATCCCGTCGCGCCCGATCACGTCGGGCTGACCAAAAAAGAGGCCTAGAACCATGAAATTGCCCGGTCCCGACCATCCGATCACGATTGCGGCAAACCCCCGGCGTGTCAGGGTCTCGGTCGACGGCGTCGTCGTCGCCGATACCACCCGTGCGCTAACGCTCAAGGAAGCCAGCTATCCGGCGGTGCAATATGTGCCGCGCGAGGACGCCAACATGGCGCTGCTGGCCCGCACCGAGCGGACCACGCACTGCCCCTACAAGGGCGACGCGAACTATTTCAGCATCAATGCCAACGGCAAACGTATCGAAAATTCGATCTGGACCTATGAGACGCCCTTCCCGGCCATGGCCGAGATCGCCGGGCACCTGGCGTTCTACCCGGACAAGGTGAGGATCGAGGAAGTGGCGTCGTGAACCCGATGTCATTCCGGGGCGATGCTAACGCATCGAACCCGGAAGCTCGAGATTCCGGGTTCGCGTCTCCGACGCGCCCCGGAATGACGGTCACGCCCTGAATATCGTCAGCCCGAGGATCAGGAGCACCAGGAAGATGACGACAAAGACGTAGAACAGGAAGCGGGCAATATCGGCGGACGCCGCCGAAATGCCGGTGAAGCCGAGAATGCCGGCGACTATCGACACCAGAAAGAAGATCAGCGCCCATTTGAGAATTGTCATTGCTTGCTCCGCAGCCTCTCTACAGCCATGCCCAATGGCGACCTACCGAGAACGGCGGGTTGCGCCCCCGGTTCCGAAGCGACGAACATGCGAATTAGCTGGCACGAATCGGCCTTGCTGAATCAGGTTCCGAGCGGCAACATTTGGCCAGACAGCCCGGCCGGGAGGCCTGCATGACATCGATTTCCACCGTGGGGCATGCCGACGTCAGCGCCCCGCCCCAAGTAAAGTCGCGAAACCTTTCGCTCGATCGCGCCCGCACCTTCCTGACACTGGTAGTGCTGCTCCACCACGCCGTCATTCCCTATACCTATTTCGGCCATACCGACGCGAAGTCCTTCTTCGGCTTCGATATGATCGTGCTCGCTACCGACAGTTTCTTCATGGCGATGTTCTTCTTCCTGTCGGGGCTGTTTGCCTGGTCCGGTATCGCGCGGAAGGGCGCGCTGAGTTATCTGACGGACCGCCTGCTTCGGCTTGGCCTGCCGTTCGTGATCTGCGCCTTCACGGTCATTCCGCTCGCCTATTATGCCATCTCGCTCCGGCACCATCCCGAGGTCGGCTTTTCGGAATTCTGGTGGAATCTGGTCACGAAGGGCCCGTGGCCGAGCGGGCCGATCTGGTTCCTCTGGGTCCTGCTCGCCTTCGACGTGGTCGCCTGCGTCCTGCACCGGCTGTCGCCCAACCTGCTCGATCCAATCAATCGCCTTTCGCTGTACGGCCGCCGCCGGCCCGCCGCGTTCTTCGCGGTCATGTTGGCCGTCACCGCCGCGTTCTATGTCCCTGGGCTGATGATTTACGGGCCAAGCAGTTGGTTCGAGTTCGGGCCGTTCTCGGTCCAGCACGGTCGCGTCATGCTCTATGCGAGCTACTTCTTTTTCGGCGCCGGCATCGGGGTTGCGCAAATGGATCGCGGCCTGCTCTCGGCAGACGGCCGGATGGCGAAGGTGAGCTGGGACTGGATGGTGCTGGCGATCGTGCCGTATTGCCTGCTCTGGACGCTGATCTTCATCAAGCGCCAAATCCTGGGCAACCCGTCGCCATTGCCGAACTGGTATGAGGGACTCTACGCCGTCTGTTTCGCGGTCTTCAGCGTCGCCATCCTGTTTCTGATCCTGGCCTTTTTCCAGAGGTTCAGGCAATCGGGCACAGCCAAGCTGCTCGATCCGATGCAGTCGGACGCCTACGGCATGTTCCTGGTGCATTACCCGATCGCGCTGTGGCTGCAATATTGGCTGTTCGACTATGACCTGCCCGCGATCGTGAAGGCGACCGCCGGCTTCGTGCTGACGGTCGCGTTCAGCTGGGCGCTGACACGCGCGTTACGGCAGATCCCTGGCGCGACGAAGGTGCTCTAGGGAAGCGGCACCGGCCTCACACCGTCATTGCGAGCGCAGCGAAGCAATCCATAGCTCCGCTCGGGGAAAGACGGATTGCTTCGTCGCGGAGCCTGTCATCGGGCGCGCATTCGCGCGACCCGTTGGCCCCTCGCAATGACGTGGAGAGAGCGTCGCTGCTAAGCCTTGCCGCTCATATAGGCCGGCAGCCAGTGCTCGAACGCGGTCTTGAGCGCACTCACTGCGACCTGCCCCTCGCCCGCCACCGCAAGCGCATTCCCACCCGTCGTGCCGATCCGCGCGCAGGGCACGCCCGCGCCCTTCATCTTAGCGAGCACGAGGCCAGCATCCGCCGCCGGCACCGTCACGATGTAGCGCGCCTGATCCTCGCCGAACCAGTAGGCGTGCGGCACGATCGAGCTTGGCGCGGCCAATAGCTGCGCACCGATCCCGCTCGCAATCGCCATTTCGGCCAGCGCGATCAAGAGGCCGCCGTCAGAGACGTCATGCACGGCCGTGGCGGTACCGGCATGGATCATGCCGCGGACCACATCGCCATTGCGCTTTTCGGCGGCGAGATCGACCGGCGGCGGCGCGCCCTCTTCGCGGCCGCAGATGTCACGCAGATAGACCGACTGACCGAGCCAGCCCTGGGTGTCGCCGATCAGCAGGATGGCTTCGTCATCGGCTTTGAACGCCAGCGTGGCGGACTTGGTGAAATCGTCGAGCACGCCGACGCCGCCGATCGAGGGCGTCGGCAGGATGCCGCGGCCGTTGGTCTCGTTGTAGAGCGAGACGTTGCCGGAGACGACCGGAAAATCCAGCGCGCGACAGGCTTCGCCGATGCCCTTCAGGCAGCCAACGAACTGGCCCATGATCTCGGGCCGCTCCGGATTGCCGAAATTGAGATTGTCGGTGATGGCGAGCGGGCGGCCGCCGACCGCGGTGATGTTGCGCCAAGCCTCGGCCACCGCCTGCTTGCCGCCCTCGAACGGATCGGCCTCGCAATAGCGCGGCGTCACGTCGACGGTCAGCGCGAGACCCTTCGGCCCGTCCTCGACCCGCACGACCGCAGCATCGCCGCCTGGGCGCTGCACGGTATTGCCGAGAATGACGTGGTCGTACTGCTCCCACACCCAGCGCTTCGAGCACAGTTCGGGCGTGCCGATCAGCTTCTCCAGCGCCGGCATGATTCCGATCGGCGGCTTCACCTCGCGCGCGTGCACCACCGGCAACACTGCGGACGGGACATGCGGCCGGTCATACACCGGCGCCTCGTCGCCGAGCTCCTTGATCGGCAGATCGGCCATCACGTCGCCGCCATGCTTGACCACAAAACGCTTGCTCGGCGTGGTGTAGCCGACGATGGCGAAATCGAGCCCCCACTTCGTGAAGATCGCCTCGGCCTCTTTTTCCTTTTCCGGCTTGAGCACCATGAGCATGCGCTCCTGGCTTTCCGAGAGCATCATTTCGTAGGCGCTCATCCCGGTCTCGCGCGTCGGCACGCGATCGAGGATCAGGTCGACGCCGAGATCGCCCTTGGCGCCCATCTCGACTGCCGAGCAGGTCAGGCCGGCCGCGCCCATGTCCTGGATCGCGATCACGCAGCCCTTTTCCATGATCTCGAGGCAGGCCTCCAGCAGCAGCTTTTCGGCGAAGGGATCGCCGACCTGCACGGTCGGACGCTTCTCCTCGGAATTGTCGTCGAACTCGGCCGAAGCCATCGAGGCGCCGTGGATGCCGTCGCGGCCGGTCTTGGAGCCCAGATAGACGATCGGCATGTTCACGCCGGAGGCCGCCGCATAGAAAATCTTGTCGGTCTCGGCGAGGCCGACCGCCATCGCGTTGACCAGGATGTTGCCGTCATAGCGGGTGTGGAAACGCACCTGCCCGCCGACTGTCGGCACGCCAAAGGAATTGCCATAGCCACCGACGCCGGCGACCACGCCCGACACCAAATGGCGGGTCTTGGGGTGCTCCGGCGCGCCGAAGGAGAGCGCGTTGAGACAGGCAATGGGCCGCGCGCCCATCGTGAAGACGTCGCGCAAAATGCCGCCGACGCCCGTGGTCGCGCCCTGATAGGGCTCGATATAGCTCGGGTGGTTGTGGCTCTCCATCTTGAAGACCACCGCCTGCCCGTCGCCGATATCGATCACGCCGGCGTTCTCGCCGGGCCCCTGGATCACCCAGGGCGCCTTGGTCGGCAGCCCCCGCAGATGGATGCGCGAGGATTTGTACGAGCAGTGCTCGTTCCACATCGCCGAGAAGATCCCGAGCTCGGTGAAGGTCGGCACCCGCCCGATCAGCTTGAGGATGCGCTCATACTCGTCGGGCTTGAGACCATGGCTGGCGACGAGTTCGGGGGTGATCTGGGGCTCGTTCATGGGTGCCTTAATAGGAAGATCGACGGGGGGCGAAAAGGCCTTTTATGGCGCATTTCGGCCCTGTCCAGAGCTTTGCGAAGGGGGCCTTGCAGGATCGAGGTTTGCACATCGTTCCCGGATCGGATTTAAGGGCGCAAACATTTGGTTGAAGGGGCTTTTTTCGTGAACGAACTACCCAAAAATGCATTTCAGCACCGTCCCGACCTCCACGTCGAAACCGAGGGCGAATTCAAGGGATGGCGGACCTGGACCCGCGACAGTTTTGAGACCCATAACGGCCCTTTCTGGCACCGCATGGACGAGAACGGCAAAGTGCAATGCGCGTTCCGGGTCGAGAAAAAACACCTCAACGGCATGCGCAACGTCCATGGCGGCTGCTTCATGTCGTTCGCCGATTACTGCCTGTTTGCCATCGCCTCCTCGGTGCTGGAGGGGCCGGGCGTGACGGTCGCGTTCGCCTGCGAGTTTCTTGACGCGGCGCGCGAGGGCGAACTGATCGAATGCGAGGGCGAGATCACCCGCGCCGGCGGTTCGCTGATCTTCCTGCGCGGCGTCCTGAAATCCGGCGAGCGGCCGCTGTTCACCTTCTCAGGCACGATCAAGCGCGTGAAGTGGAAGAAGCCGCTGGACGCTGCCACCCTTGCCACCTGACGCCATCGGCCCGTCCGTCTGCCGATGTTTCACTATTGCGCGTCGAGATCATCTTTAATCTTGCTGCGAATGAATTGGCGTACTTCCGCCCTCAACGAGGGAGGGCAGAATGCGATTAACGGCAAAGCGCAATCGCCTTTTGAGCCGTCCAGAAAAGCCAGAGTTGGCTCGTGCTTTTCCAGATGCGAACAGAGAAGGCTTATTCCCAATTCTAAGGCCTGAAATGAATCTACTCCGATAAGTGATCTTTCGAAGGGCATCGGCAAGCCCTGGACTTCGATCTTGCAGGACCACTCTGATGATTCCCTGATTCTTTCGGGTGCGAAAATTCTAGCGGTAACGCATGCCCCAGAATCCGCTTCTCGGAAGGAACGCTCGGCCACAATATCGGTCATATTAGCAACCCCAGTTCTTAGCTAAGCTTGACGTCGGGCGCCTAGCCGAGTCACGGGCCCCGCCGTGGGGCGATTCAAGCCGACAACTGCTTTTCGGCAATCGAGAGCCACTCGGCCTGCGCGTCGCGCAGATATTTCGGCGCCCGCCGCATCTGCAGCAGCAGTTCGTTGAACACCACCCTCGCCTCGGCGGTGCGCCCCACCACCTGCAGCAGCATGCCGTATCGAACCCTGGCCTCGGCGCCCGGAAAATAGTCTGACAGCGCGTGGTATTCGTCGAGCGCCTCGTCGACGCGTCCGACCTCCGCCAGGGCCCGGGCATAAAGCAGATGGCCTTCGGCCGATTCAAAATCAGGCCAGTGCTTCTTCAGATCATCCAGAGTCGCGAGCGCATCGGCCGGACGCGTGAGACCGAACTGCGCCTGCGCTTTGCCCAGCGCGTAGGCCGGCTCCCTCCCCATCGGCAGCGTGAGGACGTGATCATAGTGCCGCTCGGCCTCGTTGAACCGCCCGATCTTCAGGCATTCGGCGGCAAGCGCCTCGCGATTGGCAATGGTGTCGCTGCCGGCGAGCCGGTCCGACAGCTCCCGGTAGCGCTTTTCCGGATCAAGCCGCTCTGCCATCCGCCTGCGCGCCTGCTGCGCACCGGGGCTGCCAAACCACTCCGGTATCAGTTCGACGACGATGTAGGCGAGCGCACCGACCAGCGGGATCATCAGGATGATGAAGGCCCAGGGCTGCAAGCGTCCAGTCTTCGACGCATGCCAGATCAGTGTGATGTCGAGCATCAAGACGACGAGAGCAACGGGCATGGCACATTCCAGTCAAACCGGTGGACGGTCCTTAGTGGCCTTGATAGCGCGTCACGTTCAATTGGACAATCTTCAGTTGTTAATCGGTGCTAAACGTATTGGATGGCGATGGCCGGTTTCGGTTTTTTCCGTGGCGTTTCCAAGCCAGGTTTCACGCGCGGAATTGCGCCAGGGAACAGCAACCATCTGTGATTGATCACACAGGAACGCATGCGCGCGCATTGTGTTGCGCCGTTATGCGACCAGGAAAAGGAGCAATCATGAA
Organism: Bradyrhizobium sp. CB3481; assembly: GCF_029714305.1. Classification (NCBI taxonomy): domain Bacteria; kingdom Pseudomonadati; phylum Pseudomonadota; class Alphaproteobacteria; order Hyphomicrobiales; family Nitrobacteraceae; genus Bradyrhizobium; species Bradyrhizobium sp. CB3481. The sequence goes on along the minus strand of NZ_CP121647.1, from coordinate 3,091,717 downwards.
ACTCGCGACATTGGGATTGATGACGGCGTTGGCATTCACGAGCAGCGTGGCGCTCGCGCAGTCTGGCGGCGGCGCATCAGGCGGCAGCTCGGGTACGGGCGGCGCGGCAGCTAGCGGCGCAGCAGGATCCTCCACCAGCGGAACGACTGCCGGAAGTGGAGCGGGCAATAATGCGACCACCGGCATGAGCAACGACGCCGGCAGCGCGGCGGCCGGACGCAACAGTGCCGTGAATCCGTCCGGAAATACCCACATCAACCCCTCGCCCAGCGGCTCGACGCTTTCACCCACCGGCCCGGGCTCAACCACCGGCCGATAGCAAAAAGCCCCGCAATGCGGGGCTTTTTCATGTGATGTCCGAGTGCTACTTCTTCTCTTCCAGCAGCTTCCGGTATTTTTCGACATCGCGCGTCACCAGTTGCCCGAGCACCTCGCTGGCGTGCTCGTTGGCATCGGGGGCGACGGTGGAGAGATCGCGGAAGCGCGTCTTCACCGCCTCGCTCTCGACGGCGCTCTTGGCGGCGGCGTTCAGTTTCGCAACGATCGCAGGCGGCGTGCCCTTCGGCGCGAACAGGCCGTTCCAGCCCTGCGCCTCGAAATCGGGGAGCCCGGCCTCGGCCGACGTCGGCAGGTTCGGCAGCGTCGCAAGCCGCACCGTCGATCCGACGACGAGGCCCTTCACCAATTTGTCGTCGATCGCCTGCGACACCGAGGCGGCGCTATCGCAGACGCCGTCGATCTGGCCGCCGATCGCATCCGTCAGCGCCGGTGCGGCGCCGCGATAGCCGACGAGTTGGACCTCGATGCCGGCGGCCTGCACGAAGCTTTTGCAGATCAGGTAATTCGAGGAGCCGACGCCGGCATGGCCGAGATTGACCTTGCCGGGATTCTTCTTTGCGAACGCGATGAACTCCTGCAGGTCCTTGGCGGGAAAGTCCTTGCGCAGCGCGACGATGCCGAAGGTCTTTGCGACCATCGCGATCGGCACGAAGGATTGCGGCGTGAATGGCAGTTTCGGATAGATCGTATAGGTCGCGGCGCTGGTGCCGGCATTGCCGATGGCGATGGTGTAGCCGTCGGCTTCCGCGCGTGCGGCGCGCGTCAGGGCGGTCGAACCGCCGGCGCCCGCGACGTTCTCGATCACGATCGGCTGCCCGAGCGACTTGCTCATCTCTTCAGCGACCACGCGCGCGATCACGTCGGAGGTGCCGCCGGCCGCGAACGGCACGATCATGGAAATGGGACGCTTGGGATAGTCCTGCGCATGCGCTGTCGTCGCCAGAGAAAGTGCCGCGAGCGCGACCGCCAGTTTTCCAATGAATGAATTCACGCGGCTTTTTCCAGATGCGCGGCGAGACCCGCAAAAAGGCCGCGGCCGTCGGTGCAGCCTATGATGTCTTCGACGTGGTTTTCCGGGTGCGGCATCATGCCGAGCACGTTGCCGCGCTCGTTGACGATACCGGCGATCGACTGGGCCGCGCCGTTGATGTTGGATTCCTCGTCGACGACGCCCTCCGGCGTGCAGTAGCGATAGAGCACCCGCCCCTCGCCTTCCAGCCGCTTCACCGTCTCCTCATCGGCCTCGTAATTGCCCTCGCCATGTGCGACCGGCACGCGGATCACCTGGCCGGCATTGTAGCCGCGCGTGAACGGCGTATCGGAGCGTTCGACGCGCAGGTGTACATCCTTGCAGATGAATTTCAGCCGGGCATTGCGCATCAGTACGCCCGGCAGCAGCCCCGCCTCGCACAGGATCTGAAAGCCGTTGCAAACGCCGAGCACCAGCCCGCCGCCGGCGGCATATTTGCGCACCGCATCCATGACTGGCGCCCGCGCCGCAATGGCGCCGCAGCGCAGATAATCGCCGTAGGAAAAACCGCCGGGCACGACCACGAGATCAGTGCCCTTGGGCAGCTCGGTCTCGGCATGCCAGACCATCGCCGCCTCCTGGCCCGAGGCGAGCTTGAGCGCGCGCGCCATGTCGCGCTCGCGGTTGATTCCGGGAAAGACGAGAACGGCTGATTTCATGGCGGTTCCGGCAGGAAGGGAGATTCGTCGGCAGACCGCCGACCGGCCACAGACATAACCATTTGACGCGGTTTTTTCCAGTGCTAGCGTCGCCAAAACGGCCTGCGTGGAAACCACGCTCAACAACAATCGCTCAGGGATGGAAACCATGAACGTCCCGTCGCGGGCGACATCTGCAACTGAATCGAAGACCTCCGATGGTGTCGTCGCGGCCGGTGTTTACGTCGATGGCCGCCGTATCGCCAATATCGCCATCGAGGAGGCATCGAGCTGGCGCGGCAAGCCCGGTCACGTCGTCTGGATCGGCCTCTACGAGCCGGATCTCGCGCTCCTGAAGAGCGTGCAGCAGCAATTCGACCTGCACGATCTCGCAATCGAGGACGCCAATCACGCCCATCAGCGCCCCAAGATCGAGCAATATGGCGACGGCCTGTTCATCGTGGCGCGGACCGCGCAACTGATCCAGGGCCGGATAGCGTTCGGCGAGACCCATTTGTTCGTCGGCGAAGGCTATCTGGTCTCGGTGCGCCACGGCGCATCGACCTCATACGCGGCGGTGCGCGAGCGCTGCGAGAGCTGTCCCCGTGCGCTGGCGCGCGGCGAGGACTATATTCTCTACGCCATCCTCGATTTCATTGTCGACAATTACTCCCCCGTGCTGGACGCGATCCACGAAGAGGTCGAGGAGATCGAAGACTACGTGCTCGCCCACGCCATCACGCGGACCCAGGTCGAGCGGCTCTATATGCTGCGCCGGGATCTGCTGCGGCTGCGCAACGCGATCGGGCCCCTGGTGGAAGTCTGCCGCCGGCTTGAACACGACAATTTGCCGATGGTGCGCTCGACCATGCGGCCGCTGTTTCGCGATGTCACCGACCATGTCAGGACGATCCAGGAGCGCACCGATTCAATGCGCGAGGTGCTGGCGTTCGCGTTCGAGGCAAGCCTTCTGGTTGGCCAGGCGCAGGAGACCGCGGTCTCCAAGAAGCTGGCCTCATGGCTCGCCATCATCGCCGTCCCCACGGCGCTCGCCGGAATCTACGGCATGAATTTCAAGCACATTCCCGAACTGGATTGGGAGTACGGCTACTTCATGGTGCTGGGATTGATGCTCGCCGCCTGCAGCGCATTGTACTGGCGCTTCCGCCGCGCGGGATGGCTGTGAGCGGCCGGGCGTTACATCAGGCGTTGGTTGGTCCTAAGCCTTCACCTCTATAGCGTAATTCTCGATGACCGTATTCGCCAGGAGCTTGTCGGCGGCATCCTTCAATGCCGCTTCCGCCTTGGCCTTGTCGGCGCCTGCCAGTTCGATGTCGAACACCTTGCCCTGACGGACGCTGGCAACGCCGTCGACGCCGAGCGATTTCAGCGCGCCTTCGATGGCCTTGCCCTGCGGGTCCAGGATGCCGGATTTCAACGTAACGGTAACGCGTGCCTTCACGAGACTTGCCCCTTAGCTCAGCTCTTCACCAGCACCGGGCCGGTGCCGGCCGGGCGCTCGTTCTCCATCAGAATGCCCAGCCGCTTCGCCACCTCGGTATAGGCCTCGAGCAGGCCGCCGAGATCCCTGCGGAAACGGTCCTTGTCGAGCTTTTCGTTCGACTTGATATCCCACAGCCGGCATGAGTCGGGCGAGATCTCGTCGGCGACAATGATCCGCATCATCTCGTTTTCAAAGAGCCGGCCGCATTCCATCTTGAAATCGACCAGGCGGATGCCGATGCCGAGGAAGAGGCCGGTGAGGAAGTCGTTGACGCGGATGGCGAGCGCCATGATGTCGTCGATTTCCTGCGGCGTCGCCCAGCCGAACGCGGTGATGTGCTCTTCCGACACCATGGGGTCGTTGAGCTGGTCGTTCTTGTAATAGAACTCGATGATCGAGCGCGGCAGCTGGGTGCCCTCCTCGATGCCGAGGCGCTGCGACAGCGAGCCGGCCGCGACGTTGCGGACCACCACCTCCAACGGCACGATCTCGACCTCGCGAATCAACTGCTCGCGCATGTTGAGGCGGCGGATGAAATGGGTCGGCACCCCGATGTCGTTAAGGTGCTGAAACAGGTACTCCGAAATCCGGTTGTTGAGGACGCCCTTGCCCTCGATCACCTGGTGTTTCTTGGCATTGAACGCGGTCGCATCATCCTTGAAGTGCTGAATCAAGGTTCCGGGCTCCGGGCCTTCATACAGGACCTTGGCCTTGCCTTCATAAATACGGCGTCGACGGCTCATTGGGATGTACCGTGTTTTGTTGAAATCCATGAAATTGGTGTGCTCCGGATGACAAGGGTTTGTGACCACGACGGAGCTGCCGTGAAGGCAAGATCCCGAACCTAAGCGACCGGAAACAGAACAAGAACCTCGCCTACCGGCAACCTATCCGATTGGCCCATCCAGCACAATCGACCCGGCCCGATTGGGGCCAACTTATCCCGATTGCCTGCGGCCGAACGGCCTGTTGTTTTACCGATTCGCCCCCTCTATCTAGGTAGGCGATCGGGCCGCGACAACGCTGGCCCAATTCACCATTTGCGGGGATTGGAACCGAAGAATGACCACTTTCGACAAGCGCGAGGAAGGTTTTGAGAAGAAATTTGCCCTCGACGAGGAGCAGAAATTCAAGGCCGAGGTCCGCCGCAACAAGCTGCTCGGTCTTTGGGCAGCGGAAAAGCTGGGACTAGCCGGCGATGCCGCCACGGCCTATTCCAAGGAAGTGGTCGCGGCCGATTTCGAACAGGCCGGCGATCAGGACGTTCAGAACAAGGTGGTGAAGGATTTTGCTGCTAAGGGCGTCGCGATCTCGGCGCCGGAAGTGCGCGCCAAGATGGACGAGCTGATGATCCAGGCCGCCGCTCAGGTAAAGGCGGGGAGTTGACGCCTCACGCCATTTTGCTTTCGGATCACGCCCTATCTCAGCGTGATCTGAAAGTTCATCGAACCATTGATGGTAAAGCCTTCCGGCTGCTGTTGCCCGTACTGCCGGCTCATATTGCTCGACACCGATACCATCCGGCATTCCCTGGCGATGACTTCGCGGAGCAGATCGCATTCACGGGCCGCGATTTCGTAGATGGTGCGCCGCGCCCGGTCGCGCAGTTTTTGCGCCTCTTCACCCTCCCCGGTCGGTCCCGCCACGAAATAATTGATCGAATTTTGAACCGACACCCAGCCTTCCTGCCGCGACCCGGCCATCTGCTCCATGACGGTGGTCCGCGGCATTTGCGCCTGCGCGAGCGAGGGAGCGGCGAGAATCAGCAAGCTCACGCATGCTGGAAGGCAGGTGGGAGCAAGGCGCGAGCGCAATGTCATGGTGGACCTCGGCAGTTGAAGCGACTGGATAGTCCATAGCTACCTCTGGTGGCGATTTCGAAAACCGCCGCGACAAAAAGCGGCCCAGCGGTTTCATCAGGCATTAACCGGAACGCGAGGCCGACCGATCACGCGCCGTATTCCTTCCGGACGATCTCCAATAGCCGCCGCGCCGCCGCGCTGAGGAAGCCGCCGCGGCGTGTCACCGCGACGACGTCGTGGCTCGCCTTGAGATCGCGCACGCCGATGGTGGCGATCGTCCTATGCCGCAGCTCCTCGGCCGCATTGCTCTCCGAGAGCAGTGCAATGCCGAGGCCTGCTTCGACCAATCGCTTCTGCGCGGTCAGACTGTCGACCGCCGTCCAGTCGATCTCGCCGAGGCCGTGGGTCTGAAACAGCGCGAAGACATGCGCGGCTGTGATCTCGCGCCGGCCCGGTACCACTGGAAAGGCGATCCAACGCTCGCCGCGGAGCTCAGCAAGTTTTGCGACACGGCGCCCGGCGCGCGGATGGTCCGGCGCACACACCACCTGCAGGGGTTCGGCAAACAGCAGCTCGCAGTCGAGATCGCGCGAGCGGTCGCGGTCGTAACGCAGCCCGATGGTCGCCTCGCCGCGGCGGATCATGTCGCTGACCTCGGCGCTGGTCGCGGTGCGCAGGCTCAAATCCACCTCGGGATGCCCGGCTGAAAAGCGCTTCAGGACCGCCGACAGCCGCCCGCCTGCGAGCGTGCCGACCACGGCGAGCGCGATCGGGCCCGAATTCGGCCGCGCCAGCGCACGCACGGCGCTTTCGGCATCCTGCGTCGCCGCCACAGCGCGCTCGGCGTACGGCACCAGCACCCTCCCCGCATCGCTCAGCATGGTGCGGCCGGTGATGCGCTCGAACAGCGGCACGCCGAGCTCCCGTTCGAGCAGGGCGATACGCCGCGAGATCGCCGGCTGCGAGCGGTGCAGCGCTTTCGCCGCGTTCGAGATGCCGCCGCGGCGATGAACGGTCAGGAAGGTGAGAAGCGCGTCGCTGTCCATTTTCTGGCTCATGCAAAAACCTGATGGCAGCGAGAGAAATAACAAATTTGGCTGATGGGCGACAGCCCGCTAGCTTTGCCGCCGACACATCAGCAAGCGGAGATTGCAATGCGAAATCAGCTGGAAAAAGCCGAAGCGTTTCGCGCGCTGCATGCGCGGCCCGGCGCCTTCATCATTCCCAACCCGTGGGACGCGGGAACCGCGAAACTTCTCGCCGCAATGGGTTTTGAGGCGCTCGCGACCACCAGCCTCGGGCTTGCCAACACGCTCGGCCGCGTGACCGTCAGCCTGGATGCCATTATCGAAAATGCCCGCGCGATCGCAGAGGCCACCGACCTGCCCGTCAGCGTCGATCTCGAGAATTGCGGTGCGCACGATTCGAGGGCCGCAGCAACAGCGATCACGCGCACGGCAGAGGCCGGCGCGGTCGGCGGCTCGATCGAGGATTTTACCGGCGACCGGGACAAGCCGATCTATGATTTCTCGCTCGCGGTCGAGCGCGTGCAGGCGGCGGTCGAAGCGGCGCGCAAACTTCCCTTCCCGTTCACGCTGACCGCGCGGGCGGAAAATTTCCTGCACGGCCGCAAGGATCTCGACGACACCATCAAGCGCCTGCAGGCATTCGAGGCCGCCGGCGCCGATGTCCTGTATTCGCCGGGCCTCTACGACATCGGCACCATCCGCACCGTGGTGTCGTCGGTCGGAAAGCCGTTCAACCTCGTGATGGGCTTTGCCGATCCAACGCTGACGCTTCAGCAACTCGCCGAGGCCGGCGTCAAGCGTATCAGCGTCGGCGGCGCGATGGAGCGCTATGCGCTCGCCGCGTTCCTAAGATGCGCCCGCGAGATGAAGGACAAGGGCGCGTTTACGTATGTGCGCGACATGGCCCCGATCGCGGAAATCAGGGCTGCGTTTGGGTAACCGCTCTCCACGTCATTGCGAGGAGCGAAGCGACGAAGCAATCCACCTTTCCGTTATGCCGCGGTATGGATTGCTTCGCTTCGCTCGCCATGACGGCGGAGAGATGCGTCACTCCTCCTTGAACCCATACTCCGGCACGTTGCCGCTCGCGCCGTAATACTTGTACGGCAGGAATTTGCCGGACATCGTGATCTTGACGCGATCGCCCTTCGGATTGGCGACGCGGTCGATCGCCATGTCGAAATCGATCGCCGACATAATGCCGTCGCCGAATTCCTCCTCGATCAGCGCCTTCCAGGCCGGGCCGTTGACCATCACCATCTCGTAGAAGCGGTAGATCAACGGATCGGTCGGCGGCATCGGCGTGCCGGTGCCGCGCATCGGCACTTCGTTGAGCATCGCGGTTTCCGCCTTAGACAGGCCGAACAACTCGCCGGCGTTGGCGGCCTGCGGCTTTGTCAGCTTCATCTGGCCCATGATGGCGCCGACGATCAGCACGTCCGAATAGCCGCCAATCTTTTCGCAGATATGTTTCCAGCTCCAGCCCTTCTCGCGCTTGATGTCGAGCAGCTTCTCGGTGAGGTCTTCGCGTTTCATGGTTCGTCTCCTTGTGTATTCGTCATGCCCGGGCTTGTCCCGGGCATCTACGTCTTGTCTCGCGCCTTAGGAAGACGTGGATGGCCGGGCCAAGCCCGGCCATGACACCTCAATGGAATCCTCGCCTGCCGACGCCACGATGAGTTCCGGCTTGCCGATCCGCACCACCGGCACGTTGCGCGGATCGTGGTCGGTCACCGTGGCCGCAAACGTCTTGCTGCGGCTGACCAGAAAATCGACGATATGGTTGCGCAGCGCGTAGTAGAGCGGATGGCGGTGCAAATCGATGCGGCCGCGATCCTTCGGCAGCGGGTTTTCGACGATCTCAGCCAGCACCGCGCCGGGGCCGTTGGTCATCAGAAAGATCTTGTCGGCGAGATAGATCGCTTCATCGACGTCATGGGTGATCATGAACGCGGTCTGCCCGGTCTCCAGGCAAATCCGGCGCACCTCATCCTGCAGCGTGCCGCGGGTCAGCGCATCCAGCGCCGAGAACGGTTCGTCCATCAGCATGATTTTTGGCGTGATCGACAGCGCCCGCGCAATGCCGACGCGCTGCTTCATGCCGCCGGACAGCTCCGACGGCCGCTTGTGCTCGGAACCCGACAGTCCGACCAGATCGATGAACTTCTGCGCATGCGCCTTCACCTTGGCGCGATCCCAGTTGCGCCATTTCGAGGTCACGGCATAGGCGACGTTGCCAAGCACTGTGCGCCAGGGCAGCAGCGCATGGCTCTGAAAGATCACCGCGCGGTCGAGGCTGGTGCCTTCGATCGCCTGTCCGTCGACGATGACAGCGCCTTCGCTCGGCTCGTCGAGCCCGGCCAGGATGTTCAGCACGGTCGTCTTGCCGCAGCCGGAATGGCCGATCACGCAGCCGAACTCGCCGCGGTTCATCGCCAGCCACAGGTTCTCGAACACGGTCGTCTCTTTGCCATCCGCGCCGGGATAGCGCCGCGCGATGCCCTCGATGGAAATGAACTTGTCGGTCATCGCGTTATTCCGGGAAGGTGACCATGCGGGTGAACCGCGCGAGGATCTGGTCGAGTAGCATGCCGACGAGGCCGATCATCAGGATGGCGATAATGACATTGGTGATCGAGAGGTTGTTCCACTCGTTCCAGACGAAGTAGCCGATGCCGGTGCCGCCGACGAGCATCTCGGCCGCGACGATCACGAGCCAGGCGATACCGATCGAAATCCGCATGCCCGTGAGGATCGTCGGCGCCGCGGCCGGCAGGATCACGGTAAAGGCGCGCCTGACGGTGCCGACTTCCAGCGTGCGCGCGACATTGATCCACTCCTTGCGCACCGAGGCGACACCGAACGCGGTGTTGAGCAGCATCGGCCAGACCGAACAGATGAAGATCACGAAGATTGCCGAGATGCTTGAGTCCTTGATGGTGTAGAGCGCGAGCGGCATCCAGGCGAGCGGCGAGATCGGCTTCAGCACCTGGATGAACGGGTCGAGCGCCCTACTGATCAGCGGCGACATGCCGATCAGAAAGCCGAGCGGGATCGCGATCAGCACGGCGAGCAGATAGCCGAGGCCGACGCGCGCGATCGAATAGCCGAGCTGGATGCCTAGCCCCTTGTCGTTCGGCCCCTTGTCGTAGAACGGCTGCTTGAGGTGCTCCCACAATTTCGCGCCGACATCGAGTGGCCCCGGCATTGCCGACTTGCCTTGCGTTGCCGTCAGCCCCATCAGCTTGGCGTATTCCGGCGACATGTTGGTGGCCGCCGCCGTCGGGCGCGTCGCGAGATGCCAGATGCCGAAGAAGGCGGCCAGCAGCGCGATCGAGACGACGGCTGCGCGGAAGCGGAGGGAGGCGTTCATGGGGCACGGTCCCTCAGCACGTCGTCCCGGCGAACGCCGGGACCCATACGCCGTGCCGGCTCTTTTGGGCACGGCGTTGGAGACCTTGCTTCATTACTAACGCCGCGGGCCATGGGTCCCGGCGTTCGCCGGGACGACAGTGGCAGATGTCGTTGCGCCGCTGCCATCACGACGCCTTCCTGATCTTGAAGCTCGCCAGATAATCCTCGGGCTTCGCCGGATCGAAATTCTTCCCCATCACCGAAAAGCTCTTGGTCGTCGCCGTCGGCGGTGTCAGCCCGGCTTCCTTCATCAGCCTGATAGCATCGGTTGCGAGATAGACTTGGGCGGCGATGCCGGCATAGTCGATGTCGCCCTTGATCTGCCCCCAGCGCTTCATCTGGGTCATGATCCACACGGCAAACGACTGCCACGGGAACGGATCGAAATCGACGCGGTTCGGCTGGTTGACGATGTTGCCGAGCCCGTCGGCGAAGGTGCCGGTCAAAATCTGCTCCAGCACGATCGGCGGCTGGTTCAGATAGTTCGCCGGCGCGATCGCATTGGCGATCTCCTTGCGGTTCTCGGCCTTGTGCGCGAAGGCGGTCGCCTCGATGATCGATTTGAGCAGCGCACCATAGGTATTCGGCATCGTGGTGACGAATTCCTTCGAGGCAGCGAAGGCGCAGCACGGGTGCCCTTCCCAGATGTCCTTGGTCAGGATGTGGATGAAGCCGACGCCGTCATAGACGGCGCGCTGGTTCATCGGATCGGGGCCGAGATAGCCATCGATATTGTCGGCGCGCAGATTGGCGACCATCTCCGGCGGCGGCACCGCGCGGATCTGCACATCGGTATCGGGATCGAGGCCGTGCTCGGCGAGATAATAGCGCAAGAGGTAATTGTGCATCGAATAGTCGAAGGGCACCGCGAACTTAAAACCCTTCCAGCTCTTCGGATCGCGCTTGTCCTTGTGCTTGATCGACAGCGTGATCGCCTGGCCGTTGATGTTCTCCACCGCCGGCATGGTGTAGGGGATCGGATTGGAGCCGGCGCCCATGGTGATCGCGAGCGGCATCGGCGACAGCATGTGGGCGGCGTCGTATTCCTTGTTGAGCGTCTTGTCGCGGATCACCGCCCAGCCAGCGGTCTTGATGACTTCGACGTTCAAGCCGTTCTTGGCGTAGAAACCCATCGGGGCCGCCATGATGATCGGCGTGGCGCAGGTGATCGGGATAAAGCCGACCTTGAGGTCTTTCTTTTCCAGCGGCCCTCCTTGCGCAAACGCTTCGGTCGCCGTCTTGAGCGGGAAGAACTGCGATACCGCCGCCACTGCCGTCGCGGCTCCCACCGATTTCAGGAATGCGCGCCGTGCGGCATCCTGCGGAAACATCGCCCGCATCACGGCGGAGGCGACCACGCCCTCATAGCGCTTTTGCTCGCTCTCGATGGCGGACTGGATCCGCAGTTGTGCGGCCTGGTGCTCGGCTTCGCTGAGGTGCCGGCCGCATGAGCAGCCACCGGCATGAAGACGACGGTTGGGATCGAATGGATTGTCGAAGGTAGACATCAGCCCTCCTGCGCGACGTTGCCCCCTTATTAAGCAAGGCACATGCCAGCGCCGTTCGATGGCGATGGCGTTGAGATCGCAGGGATTCTGCTGAGATTGGCGATTACGAAAATTCGTGATACACGAAAATTCGTAGCTCAATTACGAATTTTCGGAGTACCACGATGTACCTCGCGCTCGGTTCAACCGCCCCACCGCAGGATGCCGAACTGCGCGCCGCCGCATTCGAGTTCGCAATCGAGCCGACGTTGTTGATCGATCCCCACGCCGACCAGATTCTCGATGCCAATCCGGCCGCCTGCACCCTGCTCGGCTACGACCGCGCCTTGCTGCGGCAGACCAAGGTCTCGACGCTGCACTCAGGACAATTGCCCGCGCTGATCGTGTTCACGCAGGCGGTGCTGGATAGGGGCGCATACTGGACCAACGCGCTGACCCCGCGCCACGCCACCGGCCAAAACCTGCGGCTTGAATATGCCGGCGCGCTGGTGCCGGGCGACGGCCGCGCGCTGGTGCTGCTGACCATGAGCGACCTCGATGCGCGCCGGCGCCGCTACGTCGACGCCGCGGCCGAGGACCATATGCGCGGCGGGATCGCGACCTGGCAGCGCGTCGAGCGCGTCTTCCAGGACATCGAGCGCGAGAACCAGCTCATCCTGCGCGCCGCCGGTGAAGGCATTTACGGCGTCAACGCCGATGGCAAGACGACCTTCGTTAATCCGGCGGCCGAGCGGATGCTGGGCTGGTCCGCCGAGGAACTGGTCGGCAAGGAAATTCACCCGATCGTCCATCACACCCACCATGATGGACGGCACTATCCCGATCACGATTGCCCGATCTACGCGGCATTTCGCGACGGCGCCGTGCACCAGGTCGATGGCGAGGTGTTCTGGCGCAAGGACGGCACGCCGGTCTGGGTCGAATATACCTCGACGCCGATCCGCGACCGCGGCGTCGTGGTCGGCGCCGTCATCGTGTTCCGCGACGTCAGCCAGCGCCGCGAGGCCGATGAGAAGCTGCACGCCGCGCTGGCCGAGGTCGATCGCCTGCGCGAACGGCTGGAGCTGGAAAACGCCTACTTGCAGGAAGAAATCCGCATCGAGACCAACCCGCGCGGCATCATCGGCCAGAGCGAGGCGATCCAGAAGACGCTGCGCCAGGTCAAGCTGGTGGCGCCGACCGCCGCGGCGGTGATGATCACGGGCGAGTCCGGTACCGGCAAGGAGTTGATCGCGCGCGCGATCCATGAGGCCAGCAGCCGCGGCGACCGCCCGCTGATCCGCGTCAACTGCGCCGCGATCCCGCGCGAATTGTTCGAGAGCGAGTTCTTCGGCCATGTCAGGGGCGCTTTCACCGGCGCGATGCGCGACCGCATCGGACGGTTCGAACTTGCCGACGGCGGCACGCTGTTTCTCGATGAGGTCGGCGAAATCCCGCTGGAGCTGCAAGGTAAACTCTTGCGCGTGCTGCAGGAGGGCAATTTCGAGCGCGTCGGCGAGGAGCGCACCCGCGCGGTCGACGTGCGCGTGATCGCCGCGACCAACCGCGACCTCAAGCAGGAAGTGCAGCGCGGCCGGTTTCGCGAAGACCTCTATTTCCGCCTCAACGTCTTCCCGGTGGAATCGGTACCGCTGCGCGAGCGGCGCGAGGACATCCCGCTTCTGGCGCAGCATTTTCTGACGCGCGAAAGCAAGGCACTGAAATCCGAGCTGCGCTTGTCGGAAGGCGATGCGCGCCGGCTGTCGCGCTACGACTGGCCCGGCAACGTCCGCGAGCTGCAAAACGTGATCGAGCGCGCCGCGATCCTCGCCCAGAACGGCCGCCTGCGCATCGACCTGCCCGATGTATCAGGCGTGTCGCCCTTCCCCGCCGCGGCACGCGTGAAAGCAGATAGCCGCCCAGCCGTCATGACATCAGCCGAGATGCGCGCCCACGAACGCGCCAACATCCTCGCCGCGCTTGCGGCCTGTTCCGGCAAAGTGTTCGGTCCCGGCGGCGCCGCAGAAATGCTCGACATAAAGCCGACCACGCTGGCCTCGCGCCTCAAAGCGCTGGGGATTGCGAATGCGCGTGGGGCTGGTGGCTGATCAGGGCTCCGGCTGATACGCCGGCTTTCTGCGGCGAAGCCGAAGTCAAGCGGCTTGAGCGCGATCGGCGGCTCGTGTCGCAAGCGGCCGTTTCGGTTCCAGCCAGTCTCATGTCTGCCGCACGACGGACCTATCGCCGAAACGTGTCCGGCCTGCCGCACTGTGGACGCATTCGGATATTCATGCTTGCGGGCATGGCTGAGGGGGGCGCGGCGGACGGCCCCGCTTTCTCGAAAGTAAAGGACGAGTACTGTGATGAAGATCGTAATTATAGCGGGTGCGACGCTCGCCCTGGTGACCGCGGCCGGCGCGGCTGATATTCCGCGTGCGCAACCCGTCTATCAACAGGCGCAGGTCGGCAAGATGCCGATTGGCAAAACCCCAATCGGGAAGACCCCGGTCGGCAAGACGCCCGTCGCGCCGCGGCCCTATGCGCGTTACTGACCCGGCTCGTTGATCCTGACCTTCATCGGCAGCGAAAGGCGAACCGTGGAAAATGGGCCAAAAAGATCAGGACGATGCCTGCTTGCGGGACTGACACTCACGGTCCTGCTCCAGTACGAAATCCATCCAGCTTCCGCGCGCGAGATTGATCCTCGCGCGGGCCTGGAGCGTTTCATTTCCCAGATACAGGAAGGTTACAGGGACGTCGCCAATGCGACCGCCGTTAGTTCCAATGCGGCGTCCACTGAATCGAATTCGGCACCACAGTCGCCCAGCAAGCCGGCATCGCGATCAGCAAAGGGCCCGTATTACGTAGATTTCAGAGCCAGGACGGCGGCGAGTTGGGGACATGCTTTCGTATGGTTCGGGAAGACAAGCGAGCGAGCCGTTGAAGTCGCGGGCCTCACTCCTGCGGGAGACACCGTGCCGTATGTGCTTGGCCACCTAATGTGGGTGCCGTCCGAAACCACGGCGAGCTATGGCGATCTCGATCCGCAGTACCTCACCGCCAGTTACCGCGTTTACTTGAATGAGCCGGACGCAAAAAAGGTTTTCGCATACATCAAGAAACTGCAGGCGAGTTCGCCGGTCTGGAACGCCGAAACAACCAATTGCACATCGTTCATCGGCAGCATCGCGGAATTCATGGGATTGAAAGTGCCTCATCGCTGGCAGCGTCCCGAGAACTACGTCAACAGTCTGAAGGCGATGAATGACGGGCGTCAGGTGATCCGCCTGTCGTCAGAGCAATAGCTCGCGCCTTCGACGGTAATGCAGACCTGACTTACGGCTGCGCGTTTAGTAGCGTCGGCCGCCGACCGAGAATGACGACGCACCGGGCAGCGCATTGATCTCGCTGTCGATCCGCCCCGTCTGCTGAACGACGCCGACCCCGAGCGACAGGCTGAGATTGGACGTCGGCTGGAATTCGACGCCGGCATAGGCGCTCGAAACCGGCAGCGTGCCGGACTTGGAGTCGAACGGCGCGAACGGGCCGCCGATGCCTGTGTTGTACTTCAGCGTGTCGAAGCCGGCATAGAAGGTGACAGGCGGTCCGCCGGCATTCTTCAGGCTGTAGCCGAACTGCGTGCCTTCGCTGTAGATCGAGCCGAAACCGCCGAGCGCGCTTTGGCTGAAACTGCTGAAGCCCATGGTGTTGCGCTGGCTGCCGACAAAAAAGCCGTTCGAAAAATTGTAGCGCGCATAGGAAGAGCCGTTGCCGAGGTCGCGGAAGTCGAAGCTCGGAAAGCTACCATAGGCGTTCGGGCTCTCGCCTGCTGCGCCGCTGAACCCCATCGGCCAGCCCGGGATCCAGTAATTCACCGGCGAGGCCTGCGCGTGGGCCGCTGGCGCGCCCAGGCCCAGCATCGCCGTGAATGTGAGAGCAAACTTGCGTGAGAACATCGACATCTGCGCGACCACCCGACTGTGCCGCGATTATACGCAGAGCATATCGGGAACGCCAGAGTGGCGCGGCGGCATGGTTCCATCGGCTTCCGCCGCATCGATCGCCACCTGTAGCACAATGACTTCAATTTCCCGGCATGATGACGGCAAGCGCAGGCAGGAGATCGAGATGGATGATCGAGCGGTGCGGACGGCGCTGCAGCGCCACTGGGACGCCTCGGATGCGAACGATTTCGAGACCGAGCATGAAATCTACCGCGAGGATGCCGTGCTTGATTATCCGCAATCGGGCGAGCGGATTCGCGGCCGGCGCAACATTCAACAGAGCCGGTTTGTCCAGCCCAACAAGAAACGCTTCGCGGTCCGGCGAATCATCGGCTGCGGCGACCTCTGGGTCACCGAATTCATACTCAGCTATGACGGCATCCCCTCCTACGCCGTAAGCATCATGGAATTCCGCGAAGGCCTAGTGGCCAACGAAACGCAATATTTCGCCGATCGGTTCGAACCATCACCGTCGCGTGCGCAGCTTGTGGAACGAACGAACTGATCCGTCGAGGGCCGCACGCAGTCCGATCCCGCGGGATCGGACTGCAACTTCGGGCGGATCGTCACGCCGCCTTGGTGAGTTTCGCCTCCATCGGCAGCCCCTCCTCGATCGGCAGCGCCGGATCGCGCGACCATTCGTTCCAGGATCCGAAATACATCCGGACGTCCTTCACGCCAGCATTCTTCAAAGCGAGGAACGTGTTCGAGGCGCGCGCGCCCTTGAAGCAGTAGAGATAGACCGGCGTCGTCTCCGTGATGCCGACCGTGGCGCATTCCGCCAGAATTTCGTTCTTGGACTTGAAGCGCGGCCCTTCCGCGGTCGGCTTCATCATACGGTACCATTCGAGCCAGACCGCACCGGGGATGCGCCCCTTGCGCGGGCAGAAATCTTTCCCATAAGGCGACGAGCTTTCGCCGATCCATTCGTCGATGTCGCGAACGTCGAGGATCGCAATGCCCGGCTTGCCGACGGCCGCGAGCATGGTCTTGGCGTCGATCAGGATGTCGCCCGCCTCAGGGACGATCGAGAACGATGCCTTCACCGGCGAAGGCACCTCTGTGGTCACCGGCAGGCCCGCCGCCATCCAGGCGTCGAAGCCGCCATGCAGCACCTTGACCTTGGGATAGCCGAGCATGGTGAGCAGATAGTAGCCGCGGCAGGACTGGCCGAAGCCGGAATTCATCGACTGCTCGTAGATGACGGCGGTCTCCTTGCCGGAAAGCCCCGCCGCGCCGAACGCGTCGGCGAACTTGGTCTTCAGCTCGTGAATGCCCTCCGGCGTCGAGGTCGCCAGGTAAGTGAAGATTTCATGGACATTGACGGCGCCGGGAAGGTGGCCTGCGCTGTAGGCGTCGGGATTGCGGGTGTCGATGACGACACACGGCTCTTTCTTGAGGAACTCCGCGAGTTCGCCGGCAGTAATGAGAACGTCCGTCATGGCAGGCCTCTCCTGTTCTTGGGTTGCGGGTTGGTCGGTCGGAAATCACGGCTCGTCGCCGGCCAGCATCTTGCGAAGCTGCTTGGTGGCGGGCGTAACAATCGCGACGAAATAGGCTTCGCGGAGCCGGCGCTGGGCGCGGTGGCTCTTCAGGTAGCCGCGCGCACCGCAATGGAGCATCGCCGCATGCGCGGCGGCGACGCTGGCATCGCCGGCGCGCAACCGCAACGCGATCACGCGCCGCCAGTAGCTGTCGTCGGCATTGTAGGGATCGCTCGCCAGCGCCATCGTCTCCTTCTCGAACTCGGCATGGAGTTCGCGGAACTGCTGCGGCTGCTGCGGCAGATAGCGGTTGACGTGGCCGAGCGGCGCGCCGACCTCGTCCATGATCTTGATGCAATCCTTGATCAGGCCGAGCGCCATGCCCGACTGCAGCAGGATGAAGCCGGCGCGGATTTTTTTGATGAATGGCCCCGCCGGATCGGCCAGGATCAGTTCATCCGGTACGAAGACGTCGCGGAACTGCACGCCATAGGTGCCGGTGCCGTCCATCGCAAGGAACGGTTTGCACGGCTGCAGCGTGATCGCGGGATCGGCGCAGTCGGCAAGGAACATCACGATGCCCGGCCCGCTCTTTGCGGTGCCGCCGCCATCGTCCTCACGCTCGAAGATCGTGCCGAAGAAATGATCGGGGCCGAGATTGGACACCCAGGGCAGCGCGCCGCGCACGATGTAGCCGCCTTCGACCTTCCGCCCTTTCAGCTTCAGCTTCTCGATGCCGAAAAAACTCTTCATGGGATTGGAAAGACCGGTGCCGCCGAGCACACGCCCCGTCGAATAACTGTCACCGAAACGCCTGGCCAGTTTCATGTTGGTGGAATTGGCGACGTACCAAACCAGTGTCATCTGGCACCACGCCATGAAGGCGGAGGCGCCACAGACCTCCCCGAGTGCGGCGATCGACTGGATCGCGCAGCGCAGATCGGCGGGGCCCTCCAGCGGCACATGGCTGCCCCAGACGCCGACCTTGCCGAGGCGGCGCAGCAGATCGCCCGGATAGACCGAGCCGGCATCGATGTCGGGGGCGAGCGGCGCGAGCTCGTGCCGCGCGATCCTCGCCACCTCATCGACAATGGTAGGTGCAGGACGATCCGAAACGTCGGCCCGCGATAACGCCAGAGAACCCATGCTCGCCTCCCGCACCTCTTGCACGCGCGCTCGCCTAGATGCCGACCTCGAGATTGACGGGCCGCGTGAACGTGTTGGCGACCGGAGACCACTTCTTGACATGCGCGACCAGCGTCTCGATCTCGGCCGGCGCGATGCCCTCGCATTCCATGTCGACCTTGACGCGAACATCGGTGAAGCCGACCGGCTTCTCGCTGACGTCACCGGTGCCCCACACCGCCGTGATGTTGAGGTCGCCTTCCAGTTCGAGCTCGAGCTTGTTGACGATCCAGCCGCGGTAAACGGCGTTAGCGTGCAGGCCGACCGCAAGGCACGAGCCGAGTGCGGCCAATGATGCTTCCGACGGATTGGGCGCGGTGTCGTCGCCGAGCAGGCCCGGCGGCTCGTCGACGATGTAGGGCGCGAGGTTGCGGATGTAGTTGGCATGGCGGAATTTGCCCTCCGCCACCGTCCTGCACTTCAAGGTCTTGATGACCTTCGGATTGGCCTTGCCGTTGGCGATGAGCTGCTCAAGCCCGCCTTTGTCGATCGGCGCAAGGCAGCCGGTGAGCACTGTTTTCTGGGCGACCGCGGTCATCTTTTCTCTCCCTGGGATAGGATACCGAACGTTCTGTTTCCTGCATTAAGCGTGCCAGATGCGACCGAAATCAAAAGCCGAACGTCTTAAGTCGCTTAAGGGTGCCTGCCCGGAAATTGATCAGCGTGCGGCTGCTCACGCGCGGTGCAGTTGCCGCAGGCGAGCGATTATTTTCCGCGCAAAGATCAGCTTGATGATTGCGCCGCGGTTCGCTTAACTGGCGCGCATGGCCAAATCGGTTTCAAGGAAGAAGCAATTCGCGGTGGGCGACGAGGAATCGGCGCGCGGCCGCCTGCTCAGCGCGGCGACGCATCTGTTCTGCAAGAACGGCATCAACGCGACAGGCATCGACGCCATCATCGATGAGGCCGGCACCGCCAAGACCACGCTCTATAAATTATTCGGCTCCAAGACCAACCTCGTCAACGCCGTGCTGGAAAGCGAAGGCAAGGCGTGGCGCGAATGGTTCATCGGTGCGATGGAAGATGGCGGCGGCGACGCACAGGCAAAATTGAAGCGGATCTTTCCGGCGCTGAAGCACTGGTTCGCCGAAGAGCGGTTCTACGGCTGCCCCTTCATCAACGCGGTCGCCGAGCACGACAAGCATGCAAAACAGTTCCGCACCATCGCGCTGCGCCACAAGAAGGTCGTGCTGGCGCACATCGAAAAGCTCGCCGGCGAAATGGGCGCGACTGAACCACAGATGTTCGCCCACCAGTTGGCACTATTGATCGACGGCGCCATCGTCGCCGCCATGGTCTCGCGCGATCCCTCCGTCGCCGACACCGCGGGCCTCGCGGCGAGCAACCTATTCGGGCCGGCCAAGGCAAAAAAGCCGAAGCGGACTGGCAGCGTTGCGGAGTTCGCCGTGGTCTGAAGCGCAGAGATCGCCGCTCGCATTACAGCGAAGCCGGGGCAAAATCGACGTAGCCGCGCACGAGGACGACGGCGCCGGCCACGATGAGGACTATCCCCGCGGCGCGGCTGAGCCATTGGTGGTGCGGCATCAGCTTCTCAAAGGCGACATAAATCGCGACAGCCGCGACCCAGGCAAGATTCATGATGCCGACGACGAAGAGCAGTGCCATCAAAAACCAGCAGCAGCCGACGCAATAGCCGCCGTGCCGAAGACCCATGCGCAACGGGCCCAACGCATCCGGTTGCCAGTAGCTCGAGAGGAACAGCAACGGGCTCTGGCAATAACGCAGACAGGCGCGCTTGATCGGCGTCATCTGATAAAGCCCGGCCGCGATCAGGATGACCCCGGCGAGCACATTGCTCGTGCTCGCCATCATGCCGGACAGCAGCCCGGCCTGATCGAGCGTCCACTGCAGCAACACCGCAATGACGCTGAAGCCCGCCCAGACCACGAGATAACCGGCAAGAAACAGCCAGCTTGCGATGACGGGGCTGTCCGTCGCCGCCTGCCGGCGCTTGACGGCAGCGAACAGCAGGATCGCGGGGGCAGCGCTGGGCACCATCATCGCGATCATCATCACCCACCACATCGCGAACATGAGCAACGCCTGATCCGCAGACCACGGCTCAGGGTCCATCGGCATGTCGGCCATGCTCATGTCGATGCCGGCGCCCGCAAGCAAATAGCCCCAGGAGAATGCAACCACCGTCGCCAATCCGATGGCGACGATCAGGCGATCGTGCCGGAGGGTCTGCTCGAGTGACCAGGTCCCCGTCATGAATCCGCCCCGCTGCTGGAACGGCACATCGCGTTGGCTTCGGGCGCGCCGCTAGGCCACGATACCTTCGGGCGTCTGCACGACGTTTGCGAGCGAGCTGTGCGTGCCCTGGGTTTCGAATTTAATGGCACCGTTCGAGCGGATGTTGGCCGAGGCGACCTCGGCAGCGCGGTGTTCGAAACCCTCCGGCATCACAACCTGAATGCGGTGCGGCAGTCCTGTCACCGGATTCTTGATCGGCTCGACCTCGGTTTCCAGCACGCCCTTGGCTACCATGCGCGCAACGCGTCCTTCCTTGTCGAACGAGAACTCAAACGGCACGAATAGCGGATCATGGATCTTGGTCACGATCACGCTGAGGATCTGGAATAGCGTGCCCTCGGCGGCAAACTTGCCCGACATGATGTTGAACAGCGCCTCGCGCTGCTCGCTTGTCGCGCGCTCGTCGATGATCGGCTGCAACTGGCCATTGCCCTCGTGCAGCGCGCCGGGAAAATGAACCACGGCCGCAAAAACCAAACCATCGAGCGCTGTGTCTTTGAAATGCCCCTTGGTGATCCGCATGCCGACCGCGCCCTTGCAATATCCTTGCGTCGGCAGCGCATTGAAATCGCACGGACAGCCAAATGCGCAGTTGCAGTTCTTGACCCATTCACCTTCGAGACGCCAGTCAGATGTAGCCATCGCACACCTCCTCTTGCGTTTTCGATCGGACTGCAGCCGCTTGAATGCTCCTTGGCCGTCATAGGCTCGACAATGCGAGCGGGATCAGATCGGTGAAAAGCTCGCCGTGATTGGCGTCTTGCGGCGTCTAGTCCCAACAAGGGGAGCTTACGCCGTTTGTGGCCCCGGGGACAGTGACCGTTGGGTGCGCCATGCCGCCCGATCGCACGAATGTGCGCCCGACAAAGCTTTACGCGTCCGCCACCGGGACAATGGTGGGCATGGCGCTAGCGCGCCTGTGCCCCCATGGCCTTCTCCAACCGCGCCAGTTCCGTCGCGAGATCCGCTTCGACATCCGCCACCCGCATCTCGACGACGCGGTAATCACGCGCCTTGAGCCATGTTTTCCGCATCGCACGGTCGGCGACGATCGCGTCCGACTCGTTCGGGTTGACGAGTTCGATCGCGAGCCGATGCACGAAGGAGACGAAATCGGGGATATGGCGCCCGACCGGGGTCTGGCGCTTGAACTGGCCGGCGAAGCGGCGGTCGCGGGTCAGCGATTGCCACAAGATCCGCTCGGCATCCGTCGGGTTGCGGCGGAGCAGCCGGGCAAGCCCGCGCACGGTGGAACTGTCGCCGGGCGCCGCGGCCCCCTGCCCGTGCTCGGCGAGGAGCGCACGCAGCCGGGTCGCCTGCTCGCCGTCAAGCACGCCGCCCTTGGCCGGGCCCTTGCGCCCTTCCGCGATCGCCATCACCACGCCGTGCAGCGTGTGCATGTCCTGCTTGGTCGGGTCCATCCGCGTAAAGATGTTGCGCAGGTTGACCAGCATGGTCTCGCGCTTCTCCTTCGGGCGGAGGAATTCGACCTTGTCGAGCTCGCGGACCAGATTGTCGAAGAACGCCTGCGTCTGGTGCTGCGAGGCCGGCTCGGACCGTTCCGGCATCGCAAACGGCAGCGCGCCGCCCGTCGAATGCTTGAACCACTCGTAGCCGATCAGCAGTACCGCCTGCGCGAGGTTCAGCGAGGCAAAACCCGGATTGACCGGAAAGGTGATGATCCGGTTGGCGAGCGCGACCTCCTCGTTCTGCAGTCCCCAGCGTTCGCGGCCGAACAGGATGCCGGCCCCGCCGCCTCCCCCGACATGGGCCACGATCTCAGCGGCGGCAGCTTCCGGCCCAACCACCGGCTTGGCTTGGTCATGGGCGCGGGCGGTGGTGGCAAACAGCAGGGTCAGGTCCGCGACCGCCTGCTCGACGGTATCGAACAGTTCGGCCTGCTCCAGAATGTGATCGGCGCCCGCCGCCGCCCGCTGCGCGGCGATGTTCGGCCAGCCGTCGCGCGGGTTGACGATGCGCAGCCGCGACAGCGCGAAATTGCCCATCGCGCGCGCCGCCATGCCGATATTCTCGCCGAGCTGCGGCTCGACGAGGATCACAATTGGTCCGGCCAGGTCGAGACCAGTTTTGGATTTATCGGTGCCGGACATTCCTTCACTTTCTGATTCGGCTTCAGAAGTTGATTTAAGCCTCTGAAGAAGCATGACCGCGCCGCACGCGCGGACGATTAGAAATCGGAGGGCTCGCGTTTCGGATGGAGCGCCAATTCGCAAAGCCGCTGCGCGGCTTACTAGCCTCTCCGCAAGCTCGCTCAAAGCCTCAAGCCGGCCCAGGTCCCGCACCGCCGTTTGCGGGCGTTAGACTTTCGGATAGGCTAACAATCACAAACAAAGTGAAGCTGCAAACCAGCCCGAAAGCCGAGTTTCAACGGCGAGGGAATTTCTTGGGGAGGCGTCCATGCGCGGCAGGTGGTCGTTGGCGATTGTCGGCGTGGTCCTGATCCTCTTGGGCGGCGTGCTCGCCCATTTCACCCAGACCGCCGGCGGCATCCGGATCGAGGACGTCAGGTTTAAGGGCGCCAAGGGCAACACGATGAGCGCCCTGCTCTACGTCCCGCCGAATGCGACGCCCCAGATCCCCGCTCCCGGCATCCTCGCGGTCCACGGTTACATCAATTCGCGCGAGACCCAAGACGGCTTTGCCATCGAGTTCGCCCGCCACGGCTATGTTGTGCTGGCGCTCGACCAGACCGGCCACGGCTACAGCGACCCGCCCGCCTTTGCGAACGGTTTTGGCGGTCCCGATGGGCTCGCCTACCTGCGCAGCCTCGAAATCGTCGACAAGAACAATATCGGCCTCGAGGGCCACTCGATGGGTGGTTGGACCGTGCTGACGGCAGCAACCGCGATGCCGAACGATTACAAATCGATCGTGCTGGAGGGCTCCTCCACCGGCAAGCCGTTCGCCGCCGAGGGCACGCCAAACTGGCCGCGCAACATGGCGCTGGTCTTTGCCCAGTATGAGGAATTCCCGGTCCTGATGTGGGGCATAGAAAAGGCCCGCGACGTCACGGCCAGCCCAAAGCTGTGGGCCGTGTTCGGCACGCAAGGCCCGGTGGAACCGGGCAAGCTCTACGGCGATATCGCGGAAGGCACCGCGCGCGTGCTCTACACGCCTGCTATCACCCATCCGGCCGAGCACATCTCCCGCCAGGCGATCGGCTACAGCCTCGACTGGTTCGCCAGGACGCTGCAGGGCGGCACGCCCCGCCCGGCCAGCGACCAGATCTGGTTCCGTAAGGAGATCGGCACGGGAATAGCGCTGATCGGTTTTGTGGCGCTCCTGATCGGCGCCTTCGACGCGCTGCTGGAGGCGCCGATGTATTCCCGCCTGCGGCTGCCTGAAATCGCCGACGGCACCATGCCCGAGCATGCGGCGACGACCGGACGCCGCTGGACCGCGGCCTTCATCCTGTCGGCCTTTATCCCAGCCTTAACCTATTACCCGGCGTTCGCACTGGGCGGCACATTCCTGAAACCCTCCGCCGTTCTGCCGCAGGGGATCACCAACCAGATCCTGGCCTGGGCGGTCATCAACGGCCTGATCACACTCGGCCTGATGCGGTTTGCGCCGAAGCGCGCCAGCCGCGCCGGCATCGTCCTGCCGTCGGCCGTGATCGCGATCGCGACGGTTGCGATCGGCTATGCCGCGCTCTGGCTTTCCGACCTCGCCTTCAAGATCGACTTCCGGTTCTGGATCGTCGCGGTCAAGCTGATGAGCGCGAAGCAATTTTTGATCTTCCTGATCTATCTCGCGCCGTTCACGGCGTTTTTCGTCGTCGCGCTGCACGTCCTGCACCGCAATTTCTCGACCATGGCCGCGCCACGGGGCGCGCTCTATCTGACCAATATTTTGGCGCTGACGCTCGGCTTCATTGTGCTTGTCGGCGGGCAGTACCTGATCCTCTGGCTCACCGGAGCGCTATTCAATCCGCTGCCCGACCCCGGCTTCGTGCCGCTCTCGACCATCGTCGCCATCCAGTTCATACCGCTGCTCGCGATCTGCGCCGTGATCGCGACCTTCACCTGGCGGCGGACCGGCTCCAGCCTGCCGGGCGCCCTGATCTGCGGCCTGTTCGTGACCTGGTATGTGGTGGCGGGGACGGCGACCCAGACGGCGTTCTAGGCGCTGGCCGCGTTCCCCCGGATGCTGCAGCGCTGCAGAAGCGCTGCACCGCGTCCGGGACATGCGGCCCCCATGCATTCCGAGCCTGAACGATGGGCTAAAAGTGGGCCCCGCACCAGCTTTCGCCGGCCGGTTTGCGGTGCTATAGGCCCCCTATAATCACCCACCCCCGCCCGAAACGCGCGGTTTTCCGAAAAAGGCCCCCTCCGTCATGGCAAAAATCAAGGTGACCAACCCCGTCGTCGAACTCGATGGCGACGAGATGACCCGGATCATCTGGCAGTACATCAAGGACAAGCTGATCACCCCCTTCCTGGATGTCGAGCTTTTGTATTTTGACCTCGGAATGGAATACCGCGACCAGACCAACGACCAGGTCACGATCGATGCCGCCAACGCCATCAAGAAGGTCGGCGTCGGCGTGAAATGCGCCACCATCACCCCGGACGAGGCCCGGGTGAAGGAGTTCGGCCTCAAGGAGATGTGGAAGTCGCCGAACGGCACCATCCGCAACATCCTCGGCGGCTGCATCTTCCGCGAGCCGATCATCTGCAAGAACGTGCCGCGCCTGGTTCCCGGCTGGACTAAGCCGATCATCATTGGCCGCCACGCCTATGGCGACCAGTACCGCGCCACCGATTTTAGGTTCCCCGGCAAGGGCACGTTAACGATGAAATTCGTCGGCGAGGACGGCACCGTGATCGAGAGGGAAGTGTTCAAGGCCCCCGACTCCGGAGTCGCGATGGGAATGTACAACCTCGACGATTCCATCATCGACTTCGCCCGCGCCTCCTTCAATTACGGCCTGCTGCGCGGCTACCCCGTCTATCTCTCGACCAAGAACACGATCCTCAAGGTCTATGACGGCCGCTTCAAGGACATCTTCCAGGACATCTACGACCGCGAGTTCAAGAAGGAATTCGAGGCCAAGCGCCTGACCTATGAACACCGTCTGATCGACGACATGGTGGCCTCCGCCCTGAAGTGGTCCGGCGGCTATGTCTGGGCGTGCAAGAACTACGACGGCGACGTGCAGTCGGATACGGTCGCGCAGGGCTACGGCTCGCTCGGCTTGATGACCTCGGTGCTGCTGACGCCCGACGGCAAGACCGTGGAAGCCGAAGCCGCGCACGGCACGGTGACCCGCCACTACCGCGAGCACCAGAAGGGCAAGGAGACCTCGACCAACTCGATCGCGTCGATCTTCGCCTGGACGCGCGGCCTCGCGCACCGCGCCAAGCTGGACAACAACCCGCAGCTCGCGAAGTTCGCCGACACGCTGGAGAAGGTCTGCGTCTCGACCGTCGAGGAAGGCTACATGACCAAGGACCTCGCGCTCTTGGTCGGCGCCGACCAGCGCTGGCTGTCCACGACCGGCTTTCTCGACAAGGTTGCCGCCAACCTCGAAAAGGCGATGGCGGCGTAAGCCGTCTTTCGCTGAAGATCCTACCCTCGCCGTTGCGAGCCAACGGGTCGGGCGAACGCCCACCCGATGACAGGCTTTGCGAAGCAATCCATGGACCCTCGCGTCGGTGGATTGCTTCGTCGCTTCCGCGCAAAATTGCGTTGCATTTTGTCGCGAGCTGCTCGCAATGCCGACAATAACAACGACGGAGCATCACCGTGTCGTTCACCAAGCGCATCGCGCTCACTGTCTTCTTTCTGGCCGGGTCGCTCGTCAGCGCGACTGCCCAGACACCGCTTCCCGAGGCCATCGCGGCGCCGGGCGAAACTGCCGTGCTCACGCTGCATGCCGAAGGCGCGCAGGTCTACGAATGCAAGACCGGCCCCGACGGCACGCTGACTTGGGTATTTCGCGAGCCGATCGCGACGCTTTTCCAGGACGGCAAGACGGTCGGCCGCCATTATGCCGGACCGAACTGGGAGTACAGCGACGGCAGCGCAGTGGTCGGCCAGGTCGCCGGCACCGCCCCGGGGCAGGTCGCCATGGACATTCCCTGGCTGAAGCTCACCGTCACTTCCCGGCGTGGCAACGGTGTTCTCAGCGCGGTGACAACCGTGCAACGGATCAACACGGTGGGTGGAAGGCTCAATAGCGCCTGCTACAAGGCAGGCAGCTATGAAAGCGTCCCCTACTCGGCCGACTACGTCTTCCTGCGCAAGGGCTGAAATCCATCTGCGTCATTGCCAGCGCAGCGAAGCAATCCATTTTTCCAAAGGCGGAAGCATGGATTGCTTCGTCGCTTCGCTCCTCGCAATGACGACGACACGACAGCGGTTTCTGATTGCGACCCCGGACCTCAACCCCAACAGCGCCGCGCTGTTGCTAGCCCATCGCCACCTTGTCGCCCCGGTGTTCACGCCCATCGAGCCACATCGTGCCAAGCGCGAACGCCAGCCAGCCGAAATTGTAGGCAAACCCGATCATCAGAACGACCCAACCGGGAATCGGTCCGACCGCGGCACGATCGACAAATTCCGCTACGGTGGACGCCGGCGTCGGATGAATTGCGATCTTGCCGTAATAGGCAATCACCTGGACGGCGAGAATCCAGACATAGTTGCGGCGCAGCCGTCGTCCCGCCGCGCGGATAAACGAAATGTGGTGGCGGGGCGCGGTGTAGTCGTGGCCGAGTATCACCTGCCAGCTATCGTCACGGGCTTCACCGGTGAATATTGGCGCGTAGAAATTCATCTCCATCCACCGGGCTCGGGCGCGCCAGACATTGAAGTAGCGATACCGTCGCGCCTCCATGCCGAGAAACACGGCAATCAGCAGGCCCACGAGCAGGAGTGGCAGCGGTGATGACTCCGGGCTCGAGAAGGTCGTCGAGAGGGCGATGCCCATGGTGACGATCGCCCAGTTGGTCGTGTTGTCGAGCCGCGTTCGCCAGATCGTCGAACGGTAGACCTCGCCGCGATACAAATGAGCGATGGCGCCCATTTCAGCAGAATTGAAGGTGTGTTGACGGTGTGTTTCGCTGGAAGCCGTGACAGACATGGCGGGACCTCGGTTGTCCGAACCGCAGATCGCCGGCGCTGACCGGGAGAGTCCACATCATCAACGCCGATGAACCCATCCGGAATTGTGACACCGCAACTATGCGCGCTCTGACGCCGAATTGCCAGCGAGAGGTCGAGCAATAGAACGCTGCACTGCACTACTCCTGGTCCGCATTGGGTCATTGCGGCTGCAATGACATCGCCCGTAATCGTAGACCACGTCCGCTGCGTGGGGCTTGAGCCCTTACGGGGTAGCTTCCCACTTGTGCTTGTCTATCTCAGCGAGGGAGACCTTCGCAGTCCCGGCTAAGCCAAGCACACGAGCCGCGCCAGTCGACAGGTCTATGCACCTTCCCTTCACGAACGGGCCGCGATCATTTATGCGAACGGTGACGCTTCGCCCGTTGGAATGTGAGGTGACCGTGACGTGGGAGCCGAATGGCCGGGCGCGATGCGCCGCAGTCATCGCGTTTGGATTCATCCGCTCTCCCGAAGCGGTTCGGCCTCCACTATAGCCATAGCGAGAAGCAATACAGGTTTCGGCGAATGCCGGCGCAGATAGACATGTGAGCGCCAGGACGGCGCTGATCGGGCGGATCATCGTCACTCTTCCAGGATCGAGGCTCCATTGGCGTGCTGCCAACTTTTCCCAAGCCTCTAAGTTCCAGTAAGAGCGTCAAAGCCACACAGCATTCCGCGCAGCAGGATCGTCTGAGTGCAGGAGAAAAGGCCGTATCGGCCCTGTTTGATGCGCCCTATCTCGTGGCCGCAAGATATGTCGCCCACACGGCGCTGGCCAACGTCTGTGATGTCTTGCGCGCGCACGCCTTTTCGACTTCCGCAACAATCGAGGACATGCTGATTTTTGGCTGTGTTTGGCCACTGGCCGCGGCGACGTAGTTAAGTCCTGTCCAGAAACCGTGAATCCAGACAGTCCCCTCCAACACACGCTCTTTCGTGGATCGCCAGTGAGCGCAACTCATGCTCCCTACTCCGATCATGTCGACCGAAACCTTATCGTCCTGCGCCGCCGCCACGCAGACCGAAGCGCCAAAGATCATCGACGCAAATAGAGATGGCTTTATCATCCACCGGGTCATCCCTGCACCTCTCGCCCGAACGCCAAACGTCGGCTGTCGCGTTCATCGAGGGTTCGATTAACGTGGATGCGCTATAACATCACCATGAACTAGGCCGCAGCGTGACGAATGAAGGGCGTCAGCCATTCTGTCGCTCGGACGTCTGCAGGCGCGATGGATGGCACGAGGATTACATCCTGCCTGGCAGTTTGCTATCCAAGATAACCTCCCCCGCAACCGGGGTGAGGTTATCCTTCCTCGAGGTGCATTGAACCCAAGAACGCGCGGCTAAGCGCCAGCCATCGCCTGCTCGATCGCCGACAGCGCCGCGTTGGCCTTGGCGCCATCGGGGCCGCCGGCCTGCGCCATGTCGGGCCGGCCGCCGCCGCCCTTGCCACCGAGCACCTCCGAGCCCTTGCGCACCAGTTCGACCGCGTTGAAGCGCGCGGTGAGATCGGCGGTGACGCCGACCACGATGCCGGCCTTGCCGTCCTCGGTGACGCCGACGATCGCGACGACGCCGGAGCCGATCTGCTTCTTGCCGTCATCGACGAGGCTCTTGAGATCCTTGGTCTCGACGCCCTCGACCGCACGCGCCAAAAGCTTGACGCCACCGGCTTCGCGCACGCCGCCGGCGCCGTTGCCGGCGGACGCGCCGCCGCCCATCGCAAGCTTCTTGCGGGCGTCAGAGAGATCACGCTCGAGCTTCTTGCTCTGTTCCATCAACGCAGCGATACGCGCCGGCACGTCTTCAATCGAGGTGCGCAGCTCGGCGGCCGCGGTCTTTGCCAGCGCCATCGTATCGTTGGCGTGCTTGCGGGCATGGCGCCCGGTCAGCGCCTCGATGCGCCGGACGCCCGAAGCGACCGCACTTTCGCTGGTCACCGAGATCAGGCCGATATCGCCGGTGCGGCGCACATGGGTGCCGCCGCACAGTTCGACCGACCAGCCGAGCGCGTTCTGCCCGTGCTCGCGGGACTGCTTGCCCATCGAGACCACGCGGACCTCGTCGCCATATTTCTCGCCGAACAGCGCACGCGCGCCGGCCTCGCGGGCGTCGTCCACCGCCATGATGCGGGTGGTAACCTCGTCGTTTTCCAGCACCACCTCGTTGGCGATGTCCTCGACGCGGGCGAGTTCTTCTGCCGTGATCGGCTTCGGATGCACGAAGTCGAAGCGCAAACGATCGGGCGCGACCAGCGAGCCGCGCTGGGCGATGTGGTCGCCGAGCACCTGGCGCAGTGCCTCGTGCAACAGATGCGTCGCCGAGTGATGGGCGCGGATCGACGAACGGCGCGAATGATCCACTTCAAGCTGCAGCGCGGTGCCGGCCTTCAGCGTGCCCTGCTCCACGGTGCCGGTGTGAGCGAAGAGATCGCCGGCCTTCTTCTGCGTGTCGGTGACGCGGAACTTGATGCCGCCCTCGCCGGTCAACACGCCGGTGTCGCCGACCTGGCCGCCGGACTCCGCATAGAACGGGGTCTGGTTCAGCACGATCGAGCCGGTCTCGCCGGCCTTGAGGCTGTCGATCTCCTTGCCGTCCTTGACCAGCGCCGTCACCACACCCTCGGCGCTTTCGGTGTCGTAGCCGAGGAATTCGGTCGCACCGAGCTTTTCCCTCAAGGGGAACCAGACCGATTCATCCGCTGCTTCACCGGAGCCGGCCCATGACGCGCGCGCCTTCTCGCGCTGGCGTTCCATCGCGTCCGTGAACGCCGCCTGGTCGACGCTGATGCCGCGCGACTTCAGCGCGTCCTGCGTGAGATCCAGCGGGAAGCCATAGGTGTCATAGAGCGTGAACGCGGTGTCGCCGTCGAACATGTCGCCCTTCTTCAGGCCACTGCTCTTCTCGTCGAGGATGGCAAGGCCGCGCGCCAGCGTCTTGCGGAAGCGCGTCTCCTCCAGCCGCAGCGTCTCCTCGATCAGCCGCTCCCCGCGCACCAAGTCCGGATAGGCCTGCCCCATCTCCCGCACCAACGCCCAGACCAGGCGATGCATCAACGGCTCTTTCGCGCCGAGCAACTGCGCATGGCGCATCGCGCGACGCATGATCCGGCGCAGCACATAGCCGCGGCCCTCGTTCGAAGGCAGCACGCCGTCGGCGATCAGGAACGCCGAGGAACGCAAATGATCCGCAATGACGCGGAACGAGGCGACGGTCTGCGCCTCGGGCTCGCTGCCGAGCGCCGACGCGGTCGCCTCGATCAGGTTGCGGAACAGGTCGGTCTCGAACACGCTGTCGACGCCCTGCAGGATGCAGGCCATACGCTCCAGCCCCATGCCGGTGTCGATCGAGGGACGCGGCAGCGGCACGCGCTCGTCCGGCGTCACCTGCTCGAACTGCATGAAGACGAGATTCCAGAATTCGAGGAAGCGGTCGCCATCCTCCTCGGGGCTTCCGGGAGGACCGCCCCAGATGTGCTGGCCACGGTCGATGAAGATTTCCGAACAGGGACCGCAGGGGCCGGTGTCCCCCATCGCCCAGAAATTATCCGAGGTCGGGATGCGGATAATGCGGTCGTCGGAAAAGCCGGCGATCTTCTTCCAGTAGGTCGCCGCCTCGTCGTCGGTATGATAGACCGTGACGAGCAGCTTGTCCTTTTTCAGCCCGAACTCCTTCGTGATCAGGTTCCAGGCAAGCTCGATCGCGCGCTCCTTGAAATAATCGCCGAACGAAAAATTGCCGAGCATCTCGAAGAAGGTGAGATGGCGCGCGGTGTAGCCGACATTGTCGAGGTCGTTGTGCTTGCCGCCGGCGCGCACGCATTTCTGCGAGGTGGTGGCGCGCTGATAGGAGCGCTTCTCGACGCCAGTAAAGACGTTCTTGAACTGCACCATGCCGGCATTGGTGAACATCAAGGTCGGGTCGTTGCGCGGCACGAGCGGCGACGAGGCCACGATCTCGTGGCCGTTCTCGCTAAAGAAATCCAAGAATTTCGACCTGATCTCGTTGACGCCGCTCATGTTCATCCACTCGGAAAAAGGGCCGGGCCAGGTCGGAACTAACCTTAATCTTCCGGCGGAACGCTTTTAGACATTGCCGCCTGCACTGTCCAGAAACTGTGCAGGCAGATCATAGGGTTGCCGCAGCACACAAGATGGGCACGCAACTCCCGTTGATAATGCTGCGCCTGCGTTGACAGGCTTGGCAAGCCTGTGTTTCCCTCATATCTGTTAAGACGTCACGTCGGGAGAGATCGGCTTCAGCGCCGGCGCCGAAGGAGCAACCGCCCCGGAAACTCTCAGGCAAACGGACCGCGTGACGAAATAGCATCTGGAAAGAGACGCCGGGCCAAATGCCCAGGGCGTCCGCCGACGGGATAATACTCTCAGGCACAGCGACAGATGGGGCTTTCTATGGGTTTTCGGAGACTGGTCTCCGGAACCCGTGAGGGCCTTGACGATGCTGGCACGCGACGCTTCCCCCCTGAAACGCACACCATTGCACGCGCTCCATGTGGCGCGCGGCGGCAAGATGGTTCCGTTTGCCGGCTACGAGATGCCGGTGCAATTCGCGCCCGGCGTACTCAAGGAGCACCTCCATACCCGCAGCGCCGCCGGTCTGTTCGACGTCTCCCACATGGGTCAGCTCGCGCTGCGGGCCAAATCGGGGCGGGTCGAGGATGCCGCGCAGGCGCTGGAGCGGCTGGTGCCGCAGGACATTGTAGCTGTGGCGCCGGGACGGCAGCGCTACGCCCAGTTCACCAATGACGATGGCGGCCTGCTCGACGACCTGATGGTGGCGAATTTCGGCGACCATCTGTTTCTGGTCGTCAACGCCGCCTGCAAGAAGGAGGACGAGGCGCATTTGCGCGCGCATCTCTCCGAAAGCTGCATCATCGATTCGCTCGGCGACCGCGCGCTGGTCGCGCTGCAGGGACCAAAGGCCGAATCGGCACTGGCAAGGCTTGGCGCCGACGTCACCGCGATGAAATTCATGGATGCCGGCCCGCGCAAGGTCGCCGGCTTCGACTGCTTCGTCTCCCGCTCCGGCTATACCGGCGAGGACGGCTTTGAGATTTCGGTGCCTGGCCCCCAGGCCGAGGCGCTGGTGACGATGCTGCTGCAAAATCCTGATGTCCTGTCAATCGGTCTCGGCGCCCGCGACAGCCTGCGGCTCGAAGCCGGCCTCTGCCTCTACGGCCACGACATCGACAGCACGACGACGCCGGTCGAGGGCGCGCTGGAGTGGTCGGTGCAGAAAAGCCGCCGTAGCGGCGGCGCCCGCGCCGGCGGATTCCCGGGCGCGGACAAGATCCTTTCCCAGTTCGAAAAAGGCGCCGCGCGCCGCCGCGTCGGCCTGCGGGCCGAGGGCCGCGCGCCGGTGCGCGAGGGCGCGCTGCTGTTTGCGGACGGCACTTCCAGCGAGGCTATCGGCCGCGTCACCTCCGGCGGCTTCGGGCCGAGCCTCAATGCACCGGTTGCGATGGGCTATCTGCCGACATCGCTCGCAACGAGCGGCGCGAAAGTATTCGCCGAAGTGCGGGGCCAGCGCCTGCCGATGCAAGTCGCGCCGATGCCCTTCGTTCCCAACACCTATAAACGCTGATTCACAGAGGACCACTTCATGACGACGCTGTTCACCTCCGACCACGAATGGATCCGCATCGAGGGCGATGTCGCCACCATCGGGGTGACGGACTACGCGCAATCGCAGCTCGGCGACGTCGTGTTCGTCGACCTGCCCAAGGTCGGCCGCAGCTTGAAGAAGGCCGAAGCCGCCGCGGTCGTCGAATCGGTGAAGGCCGCTAGCGACGTCTACGCGCCAATCTCGGGCGAGGTGGTCGAGGTCAACGAGGCGCTCGCCGCCGAGCCCGCGCTGGTCAATTCCGACGCCGGCGGCAAGGCCTGGTTTTTCAAGCTGAAGATCGCAGACAAAAGCGAACTCGGCGGCCTGATGGATGAAGCCGCCTACAAGGCCCATACGGCGTGAGGATGATGCACTCGGCAACCACACACTCGCTGTCATCGTCCGCGCAGGCGGACGATCCAGTACGCCGCGGCCTTTCGGCTCGTTCGCTGAATTCCCGGCGTACTGGACGCCCCGCCTTCGCGGGGCATGACGAGCAATATTGAGGATACATAATCATGAACGCGCCGCTGAAAACCACCGCTGAAGCCGCCACCGATTTCGTGCGCCGCCATATCGGCCCCTCGCCTCGCGACATCAGCGCGATGCTCACAACTGTCGGCGCGGCCAGCCTCTCCGAATTGATGAGCCAGACGCTGCCATCCTCGATCCGGCAGAAGAAGCCGCTCGATCTGGGAGCGGCGCTCAGCGAAACCGAGGCGCTGTCGCATATGCGCGAGCTGGCCGGGCAGAACGAGGTGTTCACCTCGCTGATCGGCCAAGGCTATTCCGGCACGATCCTGCCGGCGGTGATCCAGCGCAACATTTTGGAGAATCCGGCCTGGTACACGGCCTATACGCCGTATCAGCCGGAGATCAGCCAGGGCCGCCTGGAGGCGCTGTTCAACTTCCAGACCATGATCTGCGACCTCACCGGGCTCGACGTCGCCAACGCCTCGCTGCTCGATGAAGGCACTGCCGCGGCCGAAGCGATGGCGCTCGCCGAACGCGCCTCGCAGGTGAAGACCAAAGCTTTCTTTGTCGATAGCGAGGTGCATCCGCAGACGCTGGCGGTCGTGCGCACCCGCGCCGAGCCGCTCGGCTGGACCGTGATCGTCGGCGATCCCCTCAGCGATCTCGAAAAGGCCGACGTATTCGGCGGGCTCTTGCAGTATCCGGGCACGTCGGGTGCCGTGCGCGACCTGCGGCCCGCGATCGCGGCGCTCCGCGCCAAGGGCGCGCTGGCCGTCATGGCGGCTGATCTTTTGGCACTCACGCTGATCGCCTCCCCCAGCGAGCTCGGCGCCGACATCGCGATCGGCTCGGCGCAGCGGTTCGGCGTGCCGATGGGCTATGGCGGCCCGCACGCGGCCTATATGGCGGTGCGCGATGCGCTGAAGCGCTCGCTGCCCGGCCGCATCGTCGGGCTTTCAGTGGATTCGCGGGGTGCACCGGCCTATCGCCTCGCGCTGCAGACCCGCGAGCAGCACATCCGCCGCGAGAAAGCCACTTCGAACATCTGCACCGCGCAAGTGCTGCTCGCCGTGATCGCCTCGATGTACGCCATCTATCACGGCCCGGAAGGGCTGGCGCATATCGCGCGCACCGTGCACCGGCGCGCCGTCGTGCTTGCGGCGGGGTTGGCAAAACTCGGCTTTGCACCGGCCTCGCCGGCGTTCTTCGATACGATCACGGTGGCCGCTGGCGGCAAGCAGGACGAGATCGTCGCCCGCGCGCTCGCCGAGAAGATCAACCTTCGCATCGGCCAAGGAATTGACGAAGGCACCCTCGGCATCGCCATCGACGAGACCACGACGCCTGCGATCATTGAGGCGGTGTGGCGCGCCTTCGGCGGCAAGCTCGCCTATGCCGAGGTCGAGCTGACCGCGCGCGAGACGCTGCCGCTGGAGCTGAAGCGCAACAGCGCCTTCCTCACCCATCCCGTGTTCCACGCGCACCGCTCCGAGACCGAGCTCTTGCGCTACATGCGCAAGCTCAGCGATCGCGACCTCGCGCTCGACCGCGCGATGATCCCGCTCGGCTCCTGCACCATGAAGCTGAATGCCACCACCGAGATGATCCCGCTGACCTGGCCGGAATTCGGTTCGCTGCATCCGTTCGCGCCGCGCGAGCAGGCCGCCGGCTATCACGCGCTGTTCCAGCGGCTCGAGCAATGGCTGTGCGACATCACCGGCTATGACGCGATCTCGCTGCAGCCGAATTCCGGCGCGCAGGGCGAATATGCCGGGCTGCTGGCGATCCGCGCCTATCATGCGGCGCGCGGCGAGCCGCACCGCAACATCTGCCTCATCCCCTCCTCCGCGCACGGCACCAACCCGGCGTCCGCGCATATGGCCGGCATGGAGGTGGTGGTGACCGCCTGCAACGCGCGCGGCGATGTCGATGTCGAGGATCTCCGCGCCAAGGCGGAGAAGCACTCCAAAAACCTTGCCGCCGTGATGATCACCTATCCCTCGACGCATGGCGTGTTCGAGGAGCACATCACCGAGATCTGCGACATCGTTCATAGCAATGGCGGCCAGGTCTATCTCGACGGCGCCAACATGAACGCGCAGGTCGGCCTCTCCAGACCCGGCGACTACGGCGCCGACGTCTCGCACCTCAATTTGCACAAGACGTTCTGCATTCCGCATGGCGGCGGCGGCCCGGGCATGGGCCCGATCGGCGTCAAGGCACATCTCGCGCCCTATCTGCCGGGCCATCCCGCAACCGACGGCGCGACGGCGCATCCGGTGGGGCCGGTGTCGGCCGCACCGTTCGGCTCGGCATCGATCCTGACCATCTCCTACATCTACATCCTGATGATGTCGGGCGAAGGTTTGCAGCGCGCCACCGAGGTCGCGATTTTGAATGCCAACTACATCGCAAGCCGCCTCGATCCGCATTTCCCGGTGCTGTACCGGAATGCCAAGGGCCGGGTCGCGCATGAATGCATCGTCGATCCGCGCGCACTGAAAACGACCACCGGCGTCACCGTCGACGACATCGCAAAGCGCCTGATCGACTACGGCTTCCACGCCCCGACCATGAGCTTCCCGGTGGCGGGCACGCTGATGATCGAGCCGACCGAATCGGAATCCAAGGCGGAGCTGGATCGTTTCTGCGACGCCATGATCGCGATCCGAAGCGAGATTACGGAGATCGAGATCGGCCGCTGGAAGGTCGAAGCCTCGCCCTTGCGCCACGCCCCGCACA
Source organism: Bradyrhizobium sp. CB3481 (assembly GCF_029714305.1). Taxonomy (NCBI): domain Bacteria; kingdom Pseudomonadati; phylum Pseudomonadota; class Alphaproteobacteria; order Hyphomicrobiales; family Nitrobacteraceae; genus Bradyrhizobium; species Bradyrhizobium sp. CB3481. The sequence goes on along the minus strand of NZ_CP121647.1, from coordinate 3,055,550 downwards.
CCGTGCACGACATTGTCGATGATGCATGGAATCGCCCCTATAGCCGGGCCACGGGTTGTTTCCCCGATGGCATCTCGCGCACGGACAAGTACTGGAGCCCGGTCGGACGCGTCGACAACGTCTATGGCGACCGCAATCTGGTGTGCTCGTGCCCGCCGGTTGAGGATTACGCGCAGGCGGCGGAATAGCTTTGTAGGATGGGTAGAGCAGAGCGAAACCCATCGCATCCATTATAGCGCAAGCCGCACGATGATGGGTTTCGCTCCGCTCTACCCATCCTACAGTCTACGGCACCAGCAGGACCGGATCCCAGCGCCACAGCCGGTCGTTAGTGAGATGTGTGCCACCCCACCAGCGGTCGATTGGGTTATGCCGGCTGAAATCTTCGCTGCCGGCCAAGATTGCCTTGCCGAGCGCAGTGAGCGACAGCCGACTTTCCTTGTAGCGCACGAGGCGCTCGCGCTCGTTGTGCATCTCGAGCGAGAATGGCCACTCTGTGAGACCCGAGACAGCAGGCACTGGGGCAAGCGCGAGCCCTTCCAGGAGAGCCCCCGCTTCCCAATAACCGAACACGCGGCGCTGAAAGCGCTCCCGGTAGTGGGGAAATATGTCGAACGGCTGCACATAGCCGGCCGAGATCAACTCCAACATCCGCATTTCCGACGCACCAAGCCCAGTAGCGCGCCCCGGCAGTTCTTCCAGCATTTCGACAACGCAGTGCCGAAGCTGCGGCAGGACGCTCAAATCCTTTGCCAGGAGATCGAACCACGCATGCGGCGCCGGCGCCCGAAAAGCCTGCCACGCCAAGTTTGCGATCTCGAGATGATGGTCGCCAATCGCAACGCCCATAAACTTCATTTTGGCGAGGCGCTCCGGTTCTATCTCGCCGAGAGAGGCATCCACATGCCTCAGCGTGAGGCCCAGGTCTTTGGCTAGTGCACCGAGATGATCGAGCAGCCAGATCAGCACCAGTTGGGCATTCGGCTCGGTGTCCATCCAGAGTTCGACCGTTTCGAAACGCCGGCAGACCTCGATCAATCCGAGGTCTTTCATCCCGAATTTCTGCGGGCGCTGCGGTGGCATGAAATCCAGCCAGTGCGACTCCGCCTGCTGGTTTGTTCGTGGAGCCAAAAACGCTGCAAGATCTGCATCGGAACGCGGCGGTCCAAAGACCATCCGAAGCTCGATCGCCACAGCCAGATCGGCGTGACCTGCCGATGCAATGCCACCTGCACTGGAGGAATCAGCCGTCAGGACCAGACGCGTCATGCGAGTACCAATACGAGCAAAACAAAAACGGGCGCTGCGAACGTCGGCAACTCAACGTCCGCAGCGCCCGTCTGTCACGCTTCGGGCCTTAACCCCCAAAGCGATTCTAAAACTTATTCGTCGTCGCCAGGCTCCTCGCCGTCGGCATCGCGCTCGGCGGGACCGGCCAAAATCTGTTCGGCGATCAGGCCGGAGTTCTGGCGGATCGCCATCTCGATCTTGGCGGTCATGTCGGGGTTGGCCTTGAGGAAAGCCTTGGCGTTCTCGCGTCCCTGCCCGAGCCGCTGACTGTCATAGGAGAACCAGGCGCCGGACTTCTCGACCAGGCCGGCCTTGACGCCGAGGTCGAGGATCTCGCCCATCTTGGAGACGCCCTCGCCATACATGATGTCGAACTCGACCTGCTTGAAGGGCGGCGCCAGCTTGTTCTTCACCACCTTGACGCGGGTGGTGTTGCCGACCACCTCGTCGCGCTCCTTGATCGCGCCGATGCGGCGGATGTCGAGGCGGACGGAGGCGTAAAATTTCAGCGCATTGCCGCCGGTGGTGGTTTCCGGCGAGCCGTACATCACGCCGATCTTCATGCGGATCTGGTTGATGAAGATCACCATGGTGTTGGACTTGTTGATCGACGCCGTGAGCTTGCGCAGCGCCTGGCTCATCAGGCGTGCCTGCAGGCCGGGCAGCGCATCGCCCATCTCGCCCTCGAGTTCGGCCTTCGGCACCAGCGCGGCCACCGAATCGACCACCAGCACATCGATCGCGCCGGAGCGCACCAAGGTGTCGCAGATTTCGAGCGCCTGCTCGCCGGTGTCGGGCTGCGAGATCAGGAGCTCGTCGATGTTGACGCCGAGCTTGCGGGCATAGACCGGATCGAGCGCGTGTTCGGCGTCGATGAAGGCGCAGATGCCGCCCTTCTTCTGTCCCTCGGCGACGCAATGCAGCGCCAGCGTGGTCTTGCCCGACGATTCCGGCCCGTAGATTTCGACCACCCGCCCCTTCGGCAAGCCGCCGACGCCGAGCGCGATGTCGAGCCCGAGCGAGCCGCTCGAGACCGTCTCGACGTCCATCGAGCGGTCGTTCTTGCCCAGCTTCATCACCGAGCCCTTGCCGAACTGGCGCTCGATCTGGGAGAGCGCGGCAGACAGGGCCTTGGTCTTATCCATGGAGGATCCTTCAACGATACGCAGGGCAGTGGCGGACATCTTACGTGCTCCTTATGGCGGGGATTCGCGAGCGGGACAAACGGCGGCGAGAGGCTTTTTTGATGCGATTTTTGTCTGGGAAAATCCGTACCACGTTTGTTCTATGTTCGCAATATGTTCTTTTTGGAAATCTGGTGCTGGCCTGCGCCCAGCACCGGAAATCCGCGTCCCCCCCCCCATCCTTAATGCCAAGCGTCCCCTGCTGATTTGGCGAATGTCCAAATTTCAACTTTAGGATTACGCTTTACATCCTCACTCCAAAACGGAGGTGCCCCCATGAAGTCTCTCTCGGCAAGGAGTTTCATCGCAGGCTCGACAATCTGCGTGGCTTTCGCAGCCTGGAATGGAGCCGCGCTAGCGGAACAGAAAGCGAACCGACAGGTGCAGGCACAGTCGCTCGGATATCGGTGCCGCGCCGCCGTCCGCGCCGAAATGAAGGGGCCTGATTGCCGGATGGCGATCCCTCCCAACGCAACCAGCCACTGCAATATTCCATCCAACGCCGAGGTCGAGGTGATGGACAATAAGGTCAACGAATGCGTCAGGCAGGGTGGCCCGGGACGATTGGCAAAAGTCCGATCGTGATGGAGGTCCGGAGCCCGCCCCCTGGCCGGCAACCTTCGTGACCCTGATCGAGATGGTCTCGGGATAGCCGGGGCGCCGCTTCCCTGGCGGGAGCGATCCAGCCTTTCCCTTCCCCAACTACGCAATCATACGGAAGTGACCCGGCCCAAAGGCTCTGCTTAGTCAACCGGATGGGCCGTCACATCCTCTTCAAATGCCCCCAATTGGGCACCAACGTTCAGCACTGGCTTCCGGACCCCACGCCGGAGGACGAGCGCAATGCCTATGTGTCGGTCGTGTGCCTTGCCTGCACCCGGCTTCATCTCATCCACAAAGAGACCGGCAAGCTCCTAGGCAAGGACTGACGCCGCCTCCAGGCAGCCGGCCACACCTCCCCCATTAAAGTTCACTTTTGTACTGTTCCCGCGGAACGGATTCCGCCGCAGCGCGTAATCGGACGGGTGCGGCGGTTAGCGGTAGCAACGGGGAACCAGATTGTGCCGGGTAAAAAATATCTGAGTGAACAAGCGGCAACCTTCCTGAAATTTGCAATGGCCACCACGGATCCGGATGTCGCCGCGGGCTTCCTCGACAAGGCCGCCGACCTTTCCGCCAAGAGTAAAGAGGCGCCGGACGCCAGCCCCCGGCCGCCTGATGTAGAGCAGCCGGACGGCTAGCTCTCGCGATGAGGCCGCCAAAGCGCGGCCTCATCGTTTTCCAGACCTCATCTTCAAGTCGAACTGCAAGTTGTGCACCGCTTACAATTTTAGGCGTGCTTGCGGTTTCGTCTGAACTGTCCGTCAAGTGGACAACCCTATGGTTGGCAGCATGCACGCACAGATCGCCTTCCCCTACACATCCTTGCCGACGCCTCAACAGCTTGGTGCCCATCTGCTCACCCGGCTCTTCAGCCTCAGCCGCACCCCCGAACCCTCGCGGGTGCCGCAGCCCATCCGCGGCCCGGACGCACCCTCGCGAACCCATATTCCGCCGCGGCAGCCTTATCCGACACGTCAGGAATAGGCGCCGCCGGCAGCGCCCGGCCCAACGGCCTCGCCGCATGGGGCTATGCAGCGAGGTCGCCGGCGGCGGGGAAATTCCAAAGAACCGCCCCGCCCTCAGCGACCAGATACGGCCCGCCCCAAACTCCCGTTTCAGCGCGCAAAATCGCCCCGACCTATAGCGGGCGACGTTGAACCTTTTGGCCGCCGCCCAGACCAAATGCTTGCCTGGGACATTGCATCACTCGGGGAATAGGCCTGCGCCGCCAAGCGATCATATTCCGCTTGCGCGGCGCAGTGCTTTTGACGGAAGGCCGGACCGGTCCTGGTACGGGAATTCGGCCGTCCACGTGGGGTTAGACCAGCGGGAGGGAGGAGTTCGGCCGCGTCGCCGCGGTTGGGTTCAGGAACGCTGCGGTTTCCGCGTCCAGTATCGCACGGGCGGCGAGAGCCGTTCCATAAAACGTAAGCCCTGGATTAAAGTCGACCAGGCCGCAAAGCTTTTTTGGGGAAAGCCTTTGGGCCATGCGCGGCGTCTCGTCTAAGATAGACCTCATGCTGACACAGCGGCACTGACGCCCTGATCGCCGGCCGCGTGGGAATTCCAGCGCTTGCCTGACGTTCGCCGCCATATGCGCCGGCGGTTGTGCAAATCTCATTTAGTTGCATTGATTAACGCCTGCAATTTTAAGTATGAGGTCTGGATTTGAAGCGGCTAGGGCCGCAGCGGGATTTTTGTAATGAATCACAAGGGCGTCGAATACACCGTAACGGCGGTCGCGCCGGGCATCTGGAAATGGCAATTCCGCATTGGCGACAAGGTCGTCACGGGGAAGACCGAAGCCAAGCTCAACCTGCTTGCCATCCGGCGGGTGCAGCTCCGGATCGATCGGGAGCTTAAGAAAGCCGAGCGGGAATAATCCGCTTCCGGCATCTCCTGCGATCGGCCCCGACTCTTTCCAGCAATTACAACAACCTAACGCCTTTCCTGAATGCACCGCACGAAATGACCGGGGCCTACGCCGACATGGTCGCGGGCATCTCCCGAAGACTTTGGCGAAAATGCCGAGCGGCAGATGGAGCTGCTGGATGAAGCCAGCAAGCCGGTGTTCCGAATTCGCCTGATCTCGGAGACCCTACAGGGGATCGACGGAAAGTTGCGCTGACGGGCTTTAGGCGTGCGCCTTGCGCGAAGCCTTGTCCGGCTCGCTTGCCGGTGGCGTCCCCTGCCGCAGTTCCCTCGCGGAGACGAAGCGGACGCCGATCAGTTCGCCCCGGCGCCAGATCAGGCTACAGATCCGCCGCACCTCACCACCCGCGGTCAGCGAAAGGCCGAACATCTTCGGGACGGCGAGGTCACCGACATCAAGACAGGCCCCGTTCTCGGAAATGTCGAGAATATAGCATTCGATCCAAGGTGCATCGGGTGCCGGAATCAGAAATCCCGGCTTGTGCAGGTCGACCCTGACGAACTTGCGGGCACCGAGGTCTTTGCGGTCTCTCGCCATGATTTCTCCTGTCCGTAGAAATACTAGGCTCAACACCTGAATACCGAGTTATCGGAATTAGGCAAAAAACGGGGCATCGGGGCTTTATCGTGGGCGCGCGGTGGAATTCCGCCGCTTGTTTCGGCTGAGTTGCAGCCATCATCCCCATTCCGGGGAGGCGCACCGAGCCAGACCCGGCGCTCATCACTGTGCACGATGAGGGGCTTATGAGACCTAATCGGCGCTGGCGAGCCGGCGCATCGTGAATTCGATGTCGCCGCCGGGCAGTTCGCGCCAGCTCTCCACCGAGCTCATATAGGCGGCCTTGGGATAGCGGCTCAGGAAGTCGCGCGCCTTCGCCCTGGCCTCTTCCCGCGGCAGCGTAAACGTCTCGCGCAGATAGCCATCGCCCGGCTTGCGCCGGCCGGCCATCCGGCTCGCGAGATCCCGCGGGCGAAAGACCATGTCGCAACTCCAGACAGCATGACGACAGGCCTAATATAGGCGCGGCGGCGGACGAATCCTACTCGTCCGCTCGTCCTGTCGCCGTCACTGGCTGCTGCTACCGGTCTTGCTCTTCTTGGCGGGCGCGGCGGCCTTGGGCGCCTCCGAGCTGCGCACGGTGCCCCAGGGATCGGAGGAGGCTTTGGCGTCCGGAATCTTCTTCAAGGAGTCCCTGTAGGCCCTGTCCTTGATCGCATCCTGCTCCTTCTCCTCAGGCGACTTGGACTGCGTCTCCGGCAGCAGGTTGATATTGGGGGTCTGCATCTGTGCGTAGGCCGGCACCGTCAAAGATACGACCACCGCGGCCGCGCTCAGCATTCTCATTGAAACTCTCCTTCGGACGCTTCAGCGTTTGCCCGGAAAGATAGCACCGGCCCAATGGGGCCGCCAAGCGCAAGCGCTCTCGTCTTTGGGTCGATGGCCCCGCTGTTCCCTTCGCCGCCATGACCATTACAATGCGCCGACAGCAAGACGGATGAGGAAACTGACATTCATGCAACAAGAGCCACAAGCGGCGGAATTCGGCATCGCGGACGCGCGGCGCGTGCTCGGCGAAGTATTTGCGCCATGGGTGATGGATCTCAATTTGTCCGTCGAACGCTTTGACGTGACGCCATCCGGCGACGCTGCCGACTGGCAGCCCGGCGCGATCCTGCGCCTGCCGTTCTCGGAGCGGCTGTGCCGCAATGGCGGCACGGTCTCCGGCCAGGCGCTGATGGCCTTTGCCGACACCGCGATGGTGATCGCCAACCTCGCCGCCAACCGCGGCTATCGCGCCATGACCACGGTAGACCAGACCACGCACTTCATGCGTGCGGTCTCGGCCTCCGACGTGCTGGCCGACGCCCGCGTGGTCCGCCTCGGACGCACCATGAGCTTCGGCCGCGTCACGCTGCTATCCGCCGCCGACAACAAGCCGGTCGCAATGGTCTCGAGCGCGTTTGCGATGCTGTAGGGCGCACGGGACGCACCTAGTCTTCTCCACTGTCATCCTCCGCGAAGGCGGAGGATCCAGTATTCCAGAGACGGCAGTGACCGGACTGATAAGCCGCGGCGTACTGCATTCCCGCATGCGCGGGAATGACAGTCGTGTATGCGGCGCGTGTCACACCCCCACCCTGCGCCGCCGCCAGCGCCAGACGAGCGCCGCCATCAGTACGATCACGAGCCCGACCGCAATCGCCCCGCTCATGAAGCGTCCGCCGGGCCGATCGATCGTGCGCGAGCGCAGCGAGGGCGATTCCCCCGGCCGCGCCAGACGGAATGCGACCACGCTGTCGCCGATCGTGGTGCCGGACTCCGAATGGCCGCCGGCGCCGATCGCGACATATTGCTCGTCGTTCCACATGTAGGTCATGGGATTGGCGACACCTGGCACCGGCAGACGCCCTTGCCACAGTTCGCGCCCCGAGCGCGCGTCGAAGGCACGCAAGTAAGCATCCATCGCGCCGGTGAAGATGAGACCGCCGGCGGTGATCGCAACGCCACTGACCAGCGGCGTGCCGAACGGCAACGCAAGGCCGAGCGGCGCGCGGTCCTCCGTTGTGCCGACGCGGGAGCGCCAGAGAATCTTGCCGCCCTTGAGATCGACCGCGACCATCTCGCCCCATGGCGGCTTGTTGCAGAGCAGCCCCAGCGGCGACAGCGCAACCGCCCGGGTCATCGCAAAGGGCGCGCCCTGCTGCCGACCGAAATCATGCCCCGGCGGCGGCTCGAAGCCTTGCGTCTGGCTCCGCGGGATCAATTTGACGAGGTGGATCGCCCGCGTCGTATTGGCGATGAGGATCTGGTTGACGGGATCGAACGCGGCGCCGCCCCAGTTCACGCCGCCGCCCGTCATCGGAAACACGACCGTGCCTTGCGTTGAAGGCGGCGTGTAGAGGCCGTCATTGCGCGCGGCGGCGACCTTGGCGCGGCAGGCCTCGCGCTCCCAGAACGGGATCAGGCCGAACACGTCGTCAGCCGAAATCTGCTGCGACAGCAACGGCGGCACATGGCTCGGAAACGGCTGCGTCGGCGAGAGCTGCTCGCCCTCGGCGCCGCCCTGCGGCACGGCGCGTTCTTCCACCGGCCACACCGGCTTGCCGGTGTCACGGTCGAGCACGAAGACAAATCCCTGCTTGGTCGGCTGGATCACGACGTCGCGCTGACCCTCGCCGGTATCGATCCGCGCCAGCGTCGGCTGCGCCGGCAGATCGTAGTCCCAGACATCGTGATGCACGGTCTGATATGACCACACCAATTCACCAGTCTCGGCGCGCAACGCCACGACCGAGTTGGCGTGCGCGTTATTGCCGGGCCGCTTGCCGCCCCAGAAGTCCGGGCTCGGCGAGGACGTCGGCAGGAACACCAGGCCCCTCTCCTCGTCCGCCGACATCGGCGCCCAGACATTGGCATGGCCTGCGCTGATGCCGCTACGATCAAGCGGATCAAAAGTCCAGCGTGCGCGTCCGGTTCGCGCATCGAAGGCGCGCACTCTGCCATCAGGTGCCTCGACGCGGCGGTTGTCCGAGATCGCCGAGCCGACGATGACGGTATCGCGCGCGATCACCGGCGCCGAGGTGATCTGGAATTCGCCCGGCCATTCCAGCGGCATGCCGATATCGATCTTGATCTCGCCACCCGCGCCGAAATCGGCGCAAGGCACGCCTGACCTCGCATCGAGCGCGATGACGCGCGCGTCATTGGTGCCCATGAAGATTCGCGCGCGGCAGGCGGCGCCGTCGGCGGCCTTTGCATCGACCCAATAGGCGACACCGCGGCAATTGTAGCGGTTGGCCGGGCGCTGATTGGTCGAGATTTTCGGATCGAACCGCCACTTCTGCGCCCCAGAACCAGGATCGAGCGCGATGACCTCGTTGAAGGGCGAGCAGAAGATCAGGCTGTCCTCGACCAGCAGCGGGGTCGCCTGAAACTTGGTGCGCCGCATCGCCTCGGGCGGGCGGCTGTCGAGATCGCCGGTGCGAAATTCCCAGGCGCGGACGAGGCTATCGACATTGTCGGGCGTGATCTGGCCCAGTGGCGAAAACCGCGATCCGCCGCGATCGCCGCCCCAGTGCTCCCAGGCGGAGGACGGAGGCGAGATACAGGCGCACAGGATGACAATGAAGAAAGCGAGCAGACGAACCGGACTTCGCATTCCACCCCCGCAAGCGTGTCGCAACGCTTGCGGGATCAATTACCCCATCGCTACCTCAGTATCCACCCCTGCGATAGCCGCCACTATACTGGCCGCCGCCATAGTGGCCGCCGCGGCCGCCGCCGAAACCACCGAGACCAATGCCGATGCCGATGCTGACCGGCGGCGGTGGCGGCGCGTCGTACACCACGCGCGGGGGCGGACGGCGGACGACCACGACGTCGTCATCATCCGGATCGCTCCGGCGCGGCGGCTTGCGATCGCCCCGCTTCTTCGGCGTTTCAGGCTCGACGCGCCGGACCGGCGCATTGACCTTGATCGGCTGCTGTTGCGGCGGCTGCGCGTTGCAGGGACAGGTTAGCGCGACGTTTTGCGGGATCGCGGCGTTGGCCGCAGCGACGGCCGGCGTGAACTCGGGCCGGTTGCGCAGCCGCTGCTCGAGCTTGCGCGCGGTCGCGCTGAGATCGCTGTCGGGGAATTTCGCCAGGAACGAGCGATATCCAGACGCGGTGTTGATCAGCACGGCCTCGTTCCACGCCACCATGCGGCGGTGCCGGACCAGCCACTCGCGTGCCAGCCGCCCAAGCGTCGTCTGCGGATAGAGGCCGGCAAACGCCTCATAGGCCTCGTCGGTACCGTCGGCCACGATCAACTCGTTCGCCGCTTCGACCGGCTTGCCGTTCAGGTCGCGCGTCCACTCGGCCACGGTCTTCTTGGGTGCGGCGGCGGGCTTCGGTCCTGCGACCGATGCGCCCGCGAAGCGAAAATCTTCCGTTAGCGAGGAGCTGTCCCATGGGGTCTGGCGTCCCTCGGTGACCTTGTTCACCGCAAGCCGCACCCGCTTGAAGGTCTCCTCGATCGGAATCTGCTCGCGTCCGGCCGCAAGCAGCGCGGTCGTATACGGGCTGTTGGAGCCGCTGCCGTCCTCGGCAACCGCGCCTGGCGAGGTCGAGAACGACAGGAACGTGCCGGGCGCGCCGACCTTGGCGTCGACCAGCGCAAGGCCGCTGCCGGCCGTCTTCAATTCCGGGAACGGATTGTTGCGGCAGGCGTCGAGCATCAGGATGCGCATCCGGCTCGGCACCGAGGTCAGAGTGTTCAGGACGTCGTTGAGGCGAACCGCCTGGAGCGGAATGTCGGCCTCGCGCTTGGCGTCGATATCGACCGGGATCAGGAAATTCTCGCCGTCGACCTGCAACCCATGGCCGGCATAAAACATCAGGGCAACGGTGTCGGCGCCCTTGGCCGCCACCTTGCCGGCGAATTCGCTGACCGCCTCGCGGATCTGATTCTGCGAAAGGTCGGAGGCGGTCGACACTTCGAAGTCGGAATCGGTCAACAATTGCGTGACCGCCTTGGCGTCATTGGCGGGATTGGGCAGCGCCGGCACCGAGCGATAGGCGGACTGGCCGATCACCAGTGCAAGACGGCTCTCGGCAAAGGCCGGGTGTGTTCCCAGGACAAGCGCGGCGGGAATCATCAGCTTGAGCAGCGTGTGACGGAACATGATGCCAGCTCCAGACAATACAGGTTAGCGATTGGTCACGGCCTCGAGGCCAAAGGTTCAGGCCGGTCGCGCGATGGGAGGTGTGACAAGAAGCCCGATTCAGCGGCGATGTTGTCGCGAGCCAACGTCCTGCGAAGTGATGTGAATCACAGTCGCGAGATCGTTATGTTGACAGGACCGCAATGGTCTGTCCGGAACGCAGCCTTCGGGTTAAGAACAACCTTAGATGCGGCGGATCGGGGTTCACATAGCGCTGGTGGCGGGCGCAGCGCTGGCGCTTGCGGGTTGTGGCTTTGCCGATATCCGCGCGCCGGTGCCCGAATTCATGCGCGCCAAGGTGCCCGAAGCCGCCCCGCTCGAGCCGCCGCCCAACGTCAAGCGCTTGCTGAAGGACAAACTGGATTCGGTCTTCACCGCGGCCTCGCAGCCGGCCAATGTCCGCGTATCCGAGCCGCGCCCCAACCTCCGCGGACCCGGCTGGACCGCCTGCGTCAAGGCCGAGGTGGTTTCGGTGACCGGCAAGCCGCTGGGCACGCAGACCTATCGGATCGAGATTTCCGATGGCGTGATTGCCGATCGCAGGCAGATCGAGCCGGAGGATACCTGCAACAACGAGAGCTATGAGCCGATCTAGAGGCAGCGGGTCGCTGCGCGGACCGGACAAAGCTTCAGCGCGCTCGACAACGAGAGCAGCACGCGTGCGCCGCGGGTCGGATTGTCGGGCGCGCGATAGCTGAGCGGCGCCGCTACGCCGATATCGGCCTGCAGGCCGTCGAGCATGAAGAAGCGGACGCCGGCACCGGCTGAGACGAGCGTGATGCCGTCGCTGGGGCGATACCCGTCATTCCAGGCAACGCCGCTGTCGACGAAGCCGTAGAGCTGATAGCCGCTGAGATAGCGCAGGCTGGTCTTCTGGTCGAAGCGCAATTCGACCGAGCCCGCCAGGCCGTTATCGCCGCTGATCTCGGCGCTGCCATAGCCGCGACCGAAGGCGAGGCCGCCGAGATAGAATTGCTGCGAGGTGAACAACGGGCCGGACGCGGCCTGCCCGGCCGCGGCCAGTTTCAGCGACCAGGCATCCGCCAGCGCCTGGTAGCGCGTGAACCAGAAATTCAATGCGGAGAAATTGCCGGATGCGCCGACGCGCGACAGGTAGTCGTCGCCGCGGTGCGACGCACCGAAGATATCGAGGCCCTGGCGATAATTCACCGTCAGATAATTGGTGCCGCCGAAATTGTCCTGCAGGCGGTAGTCCGCCGTCAGGCTCGCCGTGCGGATGCGATCGGCATAGATCGGGCCGAAGACATCGTTTTCGTTGGAATTGGTGAAGCCGGCGGCCGCGGTGAGCGTCAACGTGGATTTCTGCGATTGCAGCGGAACGATGCTGCCGCGAAATTCGAACGACTCGGTCTTGATGTTGTCGCTATAGAGGCGACGGTAATCGCCGGGCCAGACTTCGCTGTAATAGCCCGACGCGCCGATGCGTGCGCCATCGGTGCCGACCGGCATCTCGTAAGACAGACGGCCGAATGCGAGCTGGCGCACATCGCCCGGTGTGGTCGAGAGATTGACCACAAAGGAGTCGCCCGGCGTCAGATAGGAATTGAACGCGGCCGTGCCGTAGCTTTGCCAGGGTCCGACCGACGACGAGCCCAGATTATCGACGCCGAACGACGTGAAGACATGCCAGGTCTTCACCGAGAGGATCAGGCGGAAATGGCCGCTGGCCGTGCCGATCTCATCGATCGCGGTATCCTCGATCCGCACGCCGGGCCGGCCGTTGATGAGCAGCAATTGCCGTTCGAGCGTCGCCAGCCGCGAAGGCTGTTCCGCCAGCACGGCGCCAAGCATCGCGCGGACGCCGAATTGCCCGGCGGCGTCTCCCTTCAGCGTCAACTCGGTAATGCTGCCTTCGATGACCTGGATGCGAAGCGCGCCACCTTGGATGTCCTGCGGCGGAACGATTGCCCGGCTGAGATGAAAGCCGGCGGCACGATAGACGTCGCTGACCGCGCTGGCGATCGCGGCCAGATCGCCCTGCGACACCTGTTTCCCGAGAAAGGGTTGATACGCCGTCACCAGCCGATCCTGCGGGATGGCTACCGCGCCGGCGATCGCGACGTGCCGAAGCACAAACAGCGGCCGGGAATCCCCTCGCCCGGTTGCCCCCGCGAATTGCGGCGATGGCAATCGAGGCCGGCCGTTCGCGCCTTGGCTGGATTGTTGATCCTCGAAGCGCTTTTCGGTCTGCCTCGGATCGTAGGCGGGCTGGTTCGCCTGCTGCGCATGCGCCGGCAAACAAGCGACGGCCCACCAAGCGAAGCTGAGCACTGGCAGGCAATATCGGACAGCGACGGTTGCACCTGGGCTTCTCCGTACATCTACGGAGAGGAACCTATGCTCATGCGTCGAACTGCTAGCCATCTGATTTTTAATAGTTTTTTATGGTAAATGGATGGTTAACGCGCCCCGCGCACAACACGCTTCTCGCTCACTCAATGTTGAAACATTTCCGATAGCGTCTTGGGACAAAGCGGCAATCGGAGAGAGTTTCATGCGTGCGATTCCCCACGTCTCAAGAGCCCTTGCGGCAGCGTTGGTCATGGCGGCGTCGGCCGCTTTTGCCGCCGATGGCGACACGTGGACGGTCAGCAAATTCTCTGGCGAGGTCTGGCTCGCCGGCTCAGACGTGCAGCAGGCATCGCTGAAGCAGGAAGACGTGCTGAAGCCGGGCGACACCGTGCGCACGGGCCGCAACGGCCGCGTGCTCCTCAAGCGCGGCGAGGAAATGATCATGCTCGCGCCGAATTCGGTGGTCGGCATCCCCGCCGAGAAGAAGGAAGGCCTTTCGACCACGATCGTGCAGCAGGCCGGTACGATCCTGCTCGATGTCGAAAAGCGCAACGTCAAGCATTTCGAGGTCGAGACGCCCTACCTCGCCGCCGTGGTGAAGGGCACGCAATTCCGTGTCACCATCAACGCCGGCAAAACCACCGTCGACGTGATCCGCGGCCAGGTCGAAGTTTCCGATTTCAAGTCGGGCCAGACCGCCCAGGTGATGGCGGGCCAGCACGCGACGGCCTTTGCCAGCGGCAAGCTCGGTTTGTCGCTGGGCGGCGCCGGCACGCTCAGCCCGATCGAACATGGCAAGCCGCGCGCCCCCTCGATCGAGCGGGTGCCGGTGCCACGCAACGGTCTCGCCGCCCCGCGCCATGCGTCCAATGGGCAGGACACGCACGCGAACGCTCATTCCGCAAAGCTCGGCGTGACGCGCATCCCCTCGTCGATCGGCGAAGTCCGGGTCAATTTCCATCGCGTCACTAACGGCCTCGCCCATGGCGGCTCTGCCGCAAGCGCCGCCTCGCGCGGTTCGTCCGAACCCAGCACGGTCTGGAACTCATCCGCTCCGGGCCTGGAGACGGCCGCCGCCAACAATGGCCTGGGCGAGAACAGCAATGGAAACGGCGCCACTGCAAGTGCCGAAGGCCGGGCCAATGCCAGCGCGGCAGCGGCTGCCGCTGGCGGCAATGCCAACAGCGGCAACAGCAACGGCGCCAACAGTGGCAATGGCGGCAACGGCAACGAAGTCGCCGCCGTCGGAGGTGGCAACGGAGCTAACGGCAGCGGTCGCGGCAACAACGGACATGGAAGAGGCCGCTAGCCGCGGCTTCAACGTCGAGACCCTTTAGATCCGAACCACCAGAATGGTGAGCCAGTGAAACGATACCGGTCGCATATTTTCGTGATGATTGCGCTCGCAATCGTCACGGCAGGTGGCTGGCATGGCCCGCTTCGCAATGCACTGGCCGACTTCAGATTCGCATGGCAATCGCGCCAGGCCAGCGGCAATGTCGTCGTCGTCGCCATCGACGCACCCTCAATCGACAAGGTCGGCGTCTGGCCGTGGCCGCGCGAGCTTCATTCCGAACTGCTGCGGCAGCTGCAGAAGGCGGACGCGCAGGACATCGCGCTCGACGTCGACTTTTCCACGCCATCGGACGCCGCATCCGACCGCAACTTCGCCGAGGCCTTGGAGAGCGCGGGCGGATCGATCGTGCTGCCGTCGTTCCAGCAGCCCGGCGCCGACCGGAAGAATCTTCACGTCAACCGCCCGCTGCCACAATTTGCCGAGCATTCATGGCCTGCCCTGGTCAATGTAGAGGTCGGGCCGGACGGCCTGGTTCGCCGTTATCCGTTCGGCGAGAAGATCGACGGCAAGTTCGTGCCCTCGATGGCAGCCGTGCTCGCCGGACAATATACGGAAAAGCGCGCGCCCATCCTGATCGACTTCAGCATCCGCACCACGGCGATTCCCAAGCTGGCCTATGCCGACGTCCTGCGCGGCGATGAAGCGACGCTGCGCAAGCTGACCGGCAAGAAGGTCGTCGTCGGCGGCACGGCGCTCGAACTCGGTGACCGCTTCAGCGTCCCGAACGGCGTAATCCTGTCCGGCCCGGTGCTGCAGGCCCTTGCCGCCGAGTCGCTGCTGCAGAACCGCGCGCTGCAATGGACCTCCGGCGCCGTCACGGCAGCTGGCCTTGCGCTGCTTGCGCTCGTCATGCTGGCAACGTGGCGCCGACTGTCCGCCGGCAAGCGTGTGGCGCTGCTGCTGGCAATGGCGGTCGCGGTGGAAGCCGCCGCATTCCTGTTGCAAGCGATATTTCCGATCATTCCGGACACCGCGCTGTTTCATATCGCCGTCGTCATCTACATCGCTGCCGTCGCGCTCGACGAAATCGATATCCGTAATCTGCTCGGCCGGGTCGCCGAGAGCCGCTTCCAGCGCGTGGCGATGTCGCTGGGCGACGGGCTGATCTGCACGGATTCCCGCTACATGATCACGGAATGGAATCCCGGTGCGACGGCGATTTTCGGCTACCAGCCCGACGAAATGATCGGCCGTCCCTTCGACGAGATCTGCGCCCGCGACGAAACCGTTGCAACCGCCGCCTTTTCGATCAGGGACGCCGCGGCACTCGCTGCAGGAAGCGTGATCGAATTCAACGGACGGCGCAGCAATGGCGAGGTGTTTCCGGTCGAAGCCAGCTTCTCCGGCTGGCAGGGCACCGACGGATTCCAGTTCGGTGCGATCCTGCGCGACATCTCGGTGCGCAAGCGCGAGGCCGAACGCATCAGATATTTGGCCGAACACGATACGCTGACGGGGCTGATCAACCGAAACACGCTTCACGACCAGCTTGAGGCGAAAATGTCCGCGGCCGAAGCGGGCGGCCGCAAGGTGGCATTGCTGGTGATCGGCATCGACGGGTTCCAGCAGATCAACGACATGCTTGGCAACAATTGCGGCGATCTCGTGCTGCGCGCCATTTCGAAGCGACTGACGGCGGCCATTCCACCTACGGGTCTGCTCGCGCGCTTGAGCGGCGACGAATTCGCCATCGCCGTTCCCATGGGCGATATCGCAGAAAATCTCGGCCGCTTCGCCGAACAGATCGGCGATAGTTTTGACGCACCGCTGCTGGCCGGCAACCGCCACCTCCGCGTCAAGGTCAGCATCGGCGCCGCCGTTTGCCCGGGCGATGGACGGACGGCCGACGAACTGCTCAGCAATGCGCATCTGGCGCTGAGCCGCGCCAAGGCCACCAACCGCGGCGGCTATGTGCTGTTCGAGGATTCCATCCGCCGTGAACTGGAGAAGCGCCTGACATTGGAGGCCGAGCTGGCGCTGGCCGCGGACCGCAACGAGTTCGAACTGTTCTACCAGCCGCAACTCCATCTGGCCGACGGCCGCCTGGTCGGCGCCGAAGCCTTGATACGCTGGCGTCATCCGCAGCGAGGCCTGGTCTCGCCCGGCGAGTTCATGCCTGTCGTCAACACCTCGCCGATTTCCGAGCGGATTGCCGAATGGGTACTGCAGGCCGCCTGCGCCAAGGCAGCCGCCTGGGAGCGCGCGGGGCACCGGCTGCGCATCGGCGTCAACCTCTCGCCCTCGCAGATGGAGTCCGGCGATCTCGCGATCTCGGTCGCACAGGTGCTCGCCAACACCGGTTTGAGTCCGACCAGCCTGGAGCTCGAGGTCACCGAGGACATCCTGCTCCACGACGAGCAGGGCGCGCTAAACACGTTCCGCGAGATTCAGGAGCTTGGCGTTCACCTCGTGTTCGACGATTTCGGCACCGGCTTTGCCAGCCTCAGCTACCTCAAAAAATTTCCGCTCGACGGGCTGAAGATCGACCGCTCCTTCGTCCTGGGCCTGCTGACCAATCCCGATGACGCCGCGATCGTCAGTTCGACCATCGGCCTTTCCAAGCAACTGGGCCTCTCCGTCATTGCCGAAGGCATCGAGGACCGGGCGACCGCCGACTTCCTCGTGAGGATGGGCTGCGAGGAAGGCCAGGGCTATTGCTTCGGCCGCCCGATGCCGGCCAGCGAGTTCGAAGCAAAATTCCTGTCCGCTCCGGCAACGGCCGAAGTGGCGTGACGGCGGCGCGGCCCGATCAGGCTGAACAAACCATTAACGCGACCGCTCAAATCGGAGCGTCTCAGCAACGCCATTTTCCACCTCTTTCCACTAGCCTTGCCCCGTGAACGCGATGGCCGCGACGCTCGAATGGCGCCGGCGGCCGCATAAGTCGCGAACGGGGATACGGGGAAGTGGCTGACATAGCCGACACATCGACGGTGCATCGTGCATCAAGCACAGATGCGAATGCGCGTGCGGCGGAATCCGGCGCAGCGCTGCTGGCGCTTGCCGGCGTTTCCGCGACGCACTGGCGCGCGCTATCCGAACGCGCCGCCGAGCCGAACGGCTACTATCTGCCCGAATGGGAATTGGCGGTGAACGCGTCGGCGCGCGGTCGCGGCGGCGCTGCCGCGCTCGGCGCATGGCGCGATGCCTCGCTGATCGGTCTCGTGCCCGTGATCTCGATGTGGCGCGCCTACAAGATCCCCCTGCCCGCCCTGGTCAGCGCCGATCCCTACGGCACGCTTTGCACGCCGCTGCTCGATGCCGACATGGCCGAGGAAGCCGTGACGGGCCTGTTGCAGCAAGCACGGCAGGCCGGCGCGCATGCGCTGATCTTCCGCGCCACCTCGCTCGAGGGCGCCGCCATGAAGGCCTTCACCGACGTGCTGCATCGTGGTGGCATGCGGCCCGTCGTGCTGCAATCGCATGTCCGCGCCTGCCTCGATGCCAACGCCGACGCCGACGAGACGCTGCGCGAGGCGCTCGGCGCAAAGAAGCTGAAAGAGCTGCGCCGCCAGCGCAACCGCCTCGCCGAACAGGGCGCCGTGCATTTCGACGTAGCCCGGACGCCAGCTGAAACAGCCATTGCCATCGAAACATTCCTGACGCTGGAAGCCAGCGGTTGGAAAGGCCAGCGCGGCACCGCGCTCAGCCAGGACGACGGCGATGCGGCCTTCATCCGCCGGGCAGTCCCCGCCTTGGCCGGGTCCGGCCAGTGCGAGATCGTCACCTTGCGCGCCGGCGAAACACCGGTGGCGGCAGCGATCGTGCTGCGGCATCGCAGCCGCGCTTTCTACTTCAAGCTCGGCGTCGACGAGCGCTTTGCGAAATTCTCTCCCGGCGTGCAGCTGACGCTGGATCTGACCCGGCATCTCTGTGCCGACCCCGATATTTCGGCGGTGGATTCCACCGCGGGCCCCGACCATCCCATGATCAACCCGATCTGGCGCGGGCGCCTCGCGATCGGCGATGTCCTGATCCCGCTGCGGCGGAACGATCCGGTGGTTGCGCTGATCCGCACAGCGCTCGGCCTGCGCGGCGCCATCCGCGAACCGGCGCGCCGCCTCGTCCACTTCGTCCGGGCACGGCAGGAGAAATCCTAGATGAATACGCTCACAGCCATTGCGCCGGCGATTACGGCCGACCGCGACGCGCTGCGCCGCGATTTTCCGCTAAAGCCGTTCGCGATCCGCCACAAGCTCGCCGGCCATCCGCTGCTGACGCTGCCGCGCATCGCGCAACTGGCGTCCGAGCTGCCGCGCGACCTGATCGAATATAATTCCGGCAAGGTCGCGATCAGCCAGGACCCGGATGCAATCCCGACCGTCGACCTCGACCCGGTCGAAGTGGTGAAAAGCATCGAGACCGCCGGGGCCTGGATGGTGCTCAAGCGCGTCGAGAATTTCCCGGAATACCGGGCGCTGCTGGAGGATGCGCTGCTGTCGGTCGCCCGCGCCCGCGGCTTCAATAGCCTGCTCGATGCGGGCTTTGAGCAGGTCGAAGGCTTCCTGTTCGTATCCTCGCCGAACTCGACGACGCCGTTTCATCTCGACAGCGAAGACAATTTCTTCGTCCACATCCACGGCGAAAAATACTTTACGATCTTCGACAATACCGACCGCTCGATCGTCTCCGACGACGAGATCGAGCGCTCGATGACCAAGCATCGCAATTTGAAATACGACGAGCGCATCGCGCCGCGCGGCATGGAATTCCACCTGCTCGCGGGCGACGGCTGCTACGTGCCGTACCAATGGCCGCACTGGGTGCGCACCGCCGGCTCGTTCTCGATCTCGATGGCGATCACCTGGAAGACGCGCGAAGTGCGGCGGACGAACGATTTGCACTTCTTCAACTCGATGCTGCGCGGCATCGGCCTGCCGCAGCAGCCGCCAGGCAAGCAGCCGGTGCGCGATGCGCTGAAACTGGCGTTCTATCGGACGGTGATAGCAGCGATCAAGCCGCTGCGCGCCTCGATGGCGATGCGCCGCGTGCTGCGGCGGATCGCGCTCGGCAAGCGGGCGAATTACTATTTGAAGGGTGCCTGAGCGACCTCCTCACTGCAGCGGCGAATGCGGCGCCGGCAGCATGATGGTCGAGTGCATCTCCTCCAGGAAGCCCGGCCCCTTGCCGAGAAATTCCTGCCATGCGGGGTCCTTCATCGCGTTGCCGCGGGCCTCAGTGCGGGCGTTCAGGCTGGGATAGGCCCAGATGTGGCAGGCCTCGTTCGGCTGCCCTGCTTCAGTCGTCCAGAGGCCGACGATCTTCGAATATTTTTCACGCTCGGGCAGCACGCCGGTGAACGCATCGAGCCATTGCTTGAGGCCGCCCGCCGCCTTGGCGCGGTAGTTGCGGAGTTCATAGACATTGCCGGTCGAGGCCGGCGCAACCGGCGGCCGCACCGCATTCATCAGGCGAACCTCCTGACGCACCAGAAGGGGACGGATCAACGCCACATATTCATTGGTCCAGCGCGGATTTTTGGCCAGCTCCGCGCGCAGCCGCGCCCGCTCGTCAAAACTGTTGTAGCTCCACATATGCAGGACCTGGTTGAGCGGCCCGATCTCGGTGAACCAATAGCCTTCGAGCTTGCCGTAATCGTCCTTGCGGATCTCGCGCGAGATCGTGCTCGCGGCCTTGACCATGTCGCCAAGCGTGCCGGGCTTTAACGTGTAGGTTCGCAGTTCGTAGATCATGACGCCTCCCCAGTTGTTGTGTTCATCGAACTCGCAAGAACGGTACGTACTTGAGACCGCAACCGATCCACCTGACGGGCCCGAAAACCGCGCGAACGATATATGAAAGGGAGCTTGGTCCCTCGTTCCCTGGACGCAGCGCAGCGCGCAGCGGTGCGCTGCTGATCCGGGGTCCATCGCGGCGGCTTGGGTCCCGGCTCTGCGGCGCAGCGCTGTGCGCTGCACCGCGTCCGGGACACGCAAAATCACTCCGCCGCCTGTGTATTGATTTCGCCCGATACTTGCCGGATCGCGCGGGCGAGCTGTTCGGCGGGCTGGGCGCCGGAGACGGCATACTTCTGCGCGAAGACGAAGGTCGGCACGCCGGAGATGCCCTTGTCCGAGGCCTCCTGCGCTTGAGCCGAGATCCGCGTGACATCCTCGTCGGTGGCGAGGCGCCTGCGCACATCGTCGGCGTCCAGCCCGACATCGGCCGCAGCCTGCACCAGCACGTTCACATCGGTCAGATCGCCGCCATCGCGAAAATACAATTCCATCAGGCGCTGCTTCATCTCGGCGGCCTTGCCCTGCGCTTCCGCCCAGTGGATCAGGCGGTGGCAATCGATGGTGTTGGGCTGGCGCTTCACCAGATCGGGCCGGTAGGTCAGGCCCTCCTCGCCCGCGGCGGCCACGACGCGGCCGGCGATGCCCTTGTAGGCTTCGACCGAGCCGAACTTGGCGGTGAGATATTCGTCGCGGCTGATGCCCTCGCGCGGCACCCAGGAATTGAGGAAGAACGGCCGCCAGCGCACCTCGACGGGAACATCGGGCACCAGCGCCAGCGCGTTCTCGATCCGCCGTTTGCCGATATAGCACCACGGGCAGACCACGTCGGAGACGATGTCGATCGTGAGGGGTTTCAGGGCGCTCATCGGGGCCTCCTCGCTGAATGATCGCCGGAAGGTAGTCCGATCGGGCGGAGAGACAAGGGCGATATCGGCATGTCTCGTATCACTTCACCTCCGCGGTTATTGTGGGGTGCGGCCGGCCTTTCTAGAACTCCGTAACCCGATCTGAACCGCGGAGCCCAAGCAATGACCGCCATTTTCAAGCCCGAAGGCCCCCTGTTTCGCGCCACCGAGCACGCCGGCGGGCCCTGGTCGCCCGATATGCTGCAGGGCAGCGCCACCACGGCGCTGATGACGCGCGAGGTCGAGCGGATTGCTGGGGCTTCCGGCTTTGCGGTCCGCCGCCTCACCTTCGACCTGTGGCGGCCGGCCGGACTGCGCGCCTTCGGCCTAGCGACGGACATGCTACGCGACGGCCGCAAGGCCAAAACGATCCAGGTGCGACTCACGGACGGCGACGTCGAGATCGGCCGCTGCACGGCGCTGTTGACGGTGCAAGGCGGCGAGTCGCCGGCCGATCCATTCTCGAAGGACGGCGCCGACGCCGCGCCGGAAACTGGCACGCCGCCGCCCGCCTTTGCGCAGAAATGGAGCCGCTATTTCCAGAACGTCTCGGTGCGGCTGATCGAGGGCGCGCTGGAGAAGCCGGGTCCCGCGGCGGCATGGATGCGGCTCGACGTACCGATGGTCGACGGCGAGACCAACACGCCGCTGCTACAGGCGGTGCAGGCCGCGGATTTTGCCAGCGGCGTCGGCCAGATCGTCGACATGCGGGAATGGACCTTCATCAATCCCGAGATCAGCCTGTACTTCTTCCGCCCGCCGGAGGGCGACTGGATTTTGATCCGCTCGCGTACCCGCACCGGCGCCGATGGCGCCGGCCTGACCATGGCGAGTCTGAGCGACCGCAAGGGCCCGTTTGCCGAAGTGCTGCAGGCCATGACCTTCGAGCGCCGCGCCGTGCAGGCTCAGGCCTCCTGAGCCGCGAGCGCGGTGAGCGCCGTCTCGGTGGCGGCGTCCGCCGGCATGAACATCTCCACGCGCAATTCCTGCAACGTGACGTCCTGCGGCGTGCCGAGCGTCAGCACCGCGCCGATCAGGCCGATGCTGATATCGCCCTTCTTCAGCCGCACCTCGCAGAGCGGACCCGGCGTCTCGCTATCGCCGAGCTTGGGTGCCGGCATATCGGGCAGCTTCAGCAGCTCGCGCCATGTCGATTGCAGCGCCAGATCGAGCGGCGCGGCCATCGCCTCGTGGCGGGCGCGCGCCAGCAATGCTGCCGCGACGTCCGGCCAGTCCACCACGAACGGGCGCAGTTCATCAGGAGCCAGAAACATCCGCATGTGATTGAGCGGCCGCATCATCCGCGCTTCGCCGAGCAGCATCGTCATCAGCCGCGCGGCGGCGCGGTTGGCTTGCATCACGTTCCAGCGGCGGTCGGTGACAACAGCCGGAAACGGCTCGTGCCGGCGCAGCAGCAGGTCGATGGCGCGCCTGGCGTCGGCGACTTCGGGCGCGGATAGATCGCGCTCGCCATATTGCCGGGCGAAGCCGCCGGCTTCCAGGAGCGCGTTGCGGTCGCGCAAGGACAGACCGAGCGCGGCGGCCAATTGCAGCAGGATGTCGCGGCTGCCCGCGGCCTTGCCGGTTTCGACATAGCTCAGATGCTTGATCGAAATGCCGGCCTCGAAGGCGAGATCGGCTTGGCTCATGGCGCGGCGACTGCGCCAGCCGCGCAGGAGATCGCCGACCGGGTTGATCGGCAGTTGTGCATGTTGGCGCGAGTCCATGTGGGGATTATGCGGAGGAGACGCGGCTGTGTAAACGGCCCGTGTAGGATGGGTAGAGCGCAGCGAAACCCATCAATACCGTTTATGACGCTGATGGGTTTCGCTTTCGCTCTACCCATCCTACGGATTACGTGAGACTCGCCGCGATCTGCCGCATCCGCTCGGCCGTCAGATCATCCGCGGGGAAGAATGTTTCCAGCGCCAGCTCCTGCAGCGTGACGTCGACCGGCGTGCCGAACACCATCGTGGTCGAGATGAAGCTCAGCACCTCATCATTGCGGCGCAGCTTGAAGGGGATCGCGACGTTGTCGGCCGAGACCGGCCCCGACCGCGCCGGCATCCGATACGCCTTCAGCTCCTGATAGAGCTTGAGCAGCTCGGGATCGGCCGTCGCCTCGCACTGCCGGTGCAGCCGTTCCAGAAGATGTGCGCTCCATTCGGCGAGGTTGACCGTGCGCGGCGCCAGCCCCTCGGGATGAAAGGCGAGCCGCAAAATGTTGAAGGGCTGCCCGAGCAGATGCGGCGGCAAGCCTTCGAGCAGCGGTGCCACCATGCGGTTGGCCGTCACCAGATTCCAGTGCCGGTCATAGGCCAGCGCCGGGTTGGGCTCATGCGCCTTCAGCACCAGATCGATCGCCTGCCGCGCGGATTTCAGCGCAGGATCATCCAGTGAGCGCTGCGGAAAGGCCGGCGCAAAGCCCGCGGCGACCAGGAGCACGTTGCGTTCACGCAAGGGAACCTCCAATCGCTCGGCGAGCTTCAGCACCATTTCACGCGACGGCGTAGCGCGGCCGGTCTCGACGAAGCTGAGGTGACGCGCAGATATCTCGGCATCGCCCGCCAGATCGAGCTGGCTCAAATGGCGGCGCTGGCGCCATTCGCGCAGGTGGTCGCCGACATGGAGGGGTTTGGATCGTTCGGCTCGAGCCGTGGCAGCATATGCATTCATGGTGGAAAACCTACCATGCGAATTTCATCCATTCCATTACGTCCGAGGTAATGGATATTGACATCTAACAAGCTGAAATCGCGTGATTTTTCTTTATCGACTCCTTACCGATACCAACACAAATACCAACATCTCATCGAGCATCGGCAGGAGGTAATATTCCGTTCGATCATCGAGTCTCTTGTCCTCACTGTCTCCCTCCCCAGCATACAACCTGATCAAAGTTGCATCACGGCTTAAACACATCTGCCCGTACTTCAAATCGGTGATTGACCGAAGGTATCGGCCTAATTCCCGGCGAGAACTACTTCACGTTCCCTACGACTGGCGTCGCAGCAACCGGGTCTCGGCGCGCAGGCTCGCCGCGATTGTTCCGACATGGCTGAACGCGTGGCGCGAAAAGAGTGGAAACTCCGAGGCGAAAGTCGTCTTCGTCGTCCACTCCATGGGCGGGCTCGTCGCCCGTCACTACGTCGAATGCCTCAAGGGCTGGAAGATGACCACCACCATCCTGAGCTTCGGCACGCCATACAAAGGATCCGGTAACGCGCTCGGTTTCCTGTGCAACGGATTCGCCTGGAAAATCGGACCGGTGAAAGCCTTCGACGGTACGGACGTCCTGCGATCGTTCGATTCGGTTTATCAGCTGCTGCCGACCTATCCGTTCGTGAAGGAGCCCGGCCAGGGGCTCTAGCGCACCTTCGAACTCGGCCTACCGAACCTCGACCGGGGACGGGCAAACGCCGCGCATGCATTCCATGAGGAGATCCGCATCGCTCAGGAGCGTAATGCCCGATCCGAGGAATACCTCCGGTCTGGTCCGCGCGTCCGGCCGGTGATCGGCTCCGAGCAGCCGACCGTGCAATCCGCAGCCTGGGACGGGAGCACTCTCACCACGCTGACGGTGCGCGACGGCGAGGACGTCTCAGGTGACGGCACAGTGCCTCGCGTCTCGGCGCTCCCTCTGGAATTAGACTTCGTGAACGCTACATACGTTCCCAACACGCATTCCGCGCTGCAGAGCGACGAAGTCTCCTTCGGGCACATGCGGAGCGTGCTCACCGAGGCCGACCTGGATCCCCGAACCTACCGGGCGGGCTTGGGCAGAAGCTTTTCGCTGTATCTCGAACACGCCTACCGCTCCGGACAGAACGTCCGCATCGAGGCGACGGCCACCGAAAACGTCCAGATCATCGGTGGCGTACTCGAACGCGCCGACGAAGCCGCGAAGCCGAGACCCGTGAAATTGAGGCCCACGGGAGATCGGCATCGCGTGGACCTGCCGCTTGAGCCGGTGCGTATCGCGTGCGTCTCTCCGCCGACCAATTCCACCCCATCGAAGACGTTTTCCTCGTCGTCGCCGACTGATCATTCGGAAGCCGATACAATGAATGAATCGCCCCCATGGACGTGGTCGATGAAGCGCCACTCGCCGATCCGCTCCAGACAGTTCTTCATCAGCGGCCATTTCAACGAGCCCGCCGACGAATGGCCTTACGCGGTCGAGAAGCTCGTCCGCCTGCAGGACCTCGTCTTCGAGATCAAGGTCACAACGCGGCCGAGCAATGTCATCAAGCTCGAAGGCAATGTCGCCTCCGAGCATGTCAAGCGGCTCTTCGCAAAAATCCTGACCGACTTCGACCCCAAAAAAGGCCCGGGTGGCGAACAGACTCGAGGTCACAGCGCCGTTCCGCCTCTTCAGGCTGACCGCTCCCACGGCGAGCGCGTTCGCCACCTGGGCCGGGGATTGGATTCCGAAACGTACGTTGCGGCCCTCGTAATCGGCGTATTGGTACGGCGGGCTTCGCGAATGGGGCGCGTTGCCGACGGCCGCGCAGAACAGGCGGGTCGCGTTTCCGGCGTTGTATGCGAGGTTGTCCAGCACGGCCGAGGTGCTGGTCGGACGGCCGTCCTCCGACTCGCCGACCGGGATTTGGGCCAAGCAGTACACACGGCGCGCGGACTTCTTCTCGCCGATATCGATGGCACGTTGCAGTGCGTCGCGCCCAGGTACCGTCGCCGGCTGAGTGGGCGATGTCACGACGACCGACTCCAGATTCGCCTCGAGGACGATCGGGCCTCATTTCGATATCGCTTGTTCGAGGTCGCCATACAGCGCGCGGCCCGCCATCTTCGTGCCGTGACCGGAATGATCCTCAGTCCCCCAGGGGGGCTTCGACCGTGCTGCAATCGGCGGCCGCAAGCGATCCCTTGAGCAGAGGATTGTTCCTGTTCACTCCGGTATCGAGGATCGTGACCTTTGGCGCTGTCGCCGGCGCCCGCTCTATGCGACGAGAGATCGCGCTCATCGCGATCTCGCGATCTTCGGCATCCAGGCTAAAGAAGCCTGAAGCGACCGAAGAGGCGCTCCGGAGTTCGACGACGGCGGCACTCTGCCGCGCTAGCCGCTGCAGCCCGAGGGGTGTCGCCACGATGCCGTGGATGACTGTCTCGACGAACTCGGTAGGTCTTCCGAAGAATTCGACGTCCAGCTTCTTCGCGGCCTTGAGAAAGTACGGCTGGAGCTGCGCCTGCGTCCACACCTTCCCGTCTCGCCTTTGTGCGGCTCGTCGGAACCACTCTCAAACAGTCCGAAATTGGTCGGCCTGTCCATCTTGCGAAAACGGTTGTTCGAACTGAGATCCCTCCGCACCGGAGGATCGTACTCGGCATATTCGTCGAGGTTCGTCTTGAGGCCTTTCAATCTGGACTTCGTCACGAAGAACGTCGCCTGATCGGAGCCGTCGTTATTTCGCCCTCGGATTCCGCCTCGTCGGAGCGGCGAACGTTCAGGATCTTCAGCCCCGTCGGCGAGGATTGCCTGCCCTTCCCGACCCTCAGCCCGACGTTCGGACGTCCCAGCACGGTCAGCGGCATACCTCGGTGCCGGGCGGGAAGTCCGATATCGGCCTGTTCGCCGACGTATTCCCCGAACTTTTCGGTCGCGATATTGAGTTCTCTGCGGAGGCGGCGCGCGTGGGCGGCGCGATCCACGAGCGCATCTTGCGCATACTGCGCGACGATCGCTTCTACTGCCTGCCTCAACTGAGCGGGCTCATGTGCGAGCTGCAATCCGAAGCCGGTGGATTCCGAACGCCGTTTTACCACTACCGGGAATCGCAAGTCACTGGTGCTCTCAGTTCCGCGACGCATCACGCGAAAATTCGGCATCGGCACGCCGCGATCGCGCATGAGCGCCTTGGTGATCACCTTGTCGAGCGCCAGCCCATTTCCAAGGGTGCCCGCCCCGGTGTAGGGGACTCCGGCCAACTCGAGCATGGCCGGAACGTGGGACAAGCGGCACTCGCCCTGAACTCCCGTTCGCCAAATTGAAGACGATTCCGGAGGGGCTCACTTGAGGATCGGGTGGCATAAATCGCTCGAGCGCGGCGAGCAGTCCTTTATCGCCTTCGGACAGCAGCGTCTCGTGGCCGCCCTCCTGCAGTGCCGTTACTACCCTTTTGATCACATCGCGGTCATATTCCTCCCGACAAGATTGACCGAAACGGTTGATCACGCCCGTGTGATCATGGTTCCGACGATGGCTACTCGCATGAGGTACTCCCTGGGTGCCCGCTAGCACATTCATGCGCTCGGATTTCGTTAACAAGAGCAACAGCCCGTCTGAATCCCGAGCGCTTTCACTGTGTTCAGTGCAACCGGCATGCCACTGAAGAGGTGTGCGAGCAAATGCGGAAAAGCACGTTGGTCGTGCCGCGCCGGCGAAGTACTTGTACCTCAGTGTGTCGGCTTGCGAACATCGGCGTCTTCAATCGGACGCGCGTGAACACGAGAACATGGAAGGTCCTGCAAGGGGGCGAGAGAGGCTCACAAGTGCAGAAGTTGCGGGCTTTGATCCGGGAACGCACGGGCGCTCGGTGTACTCAACACCAAGACGCCCGCCGTCTTCCGGATTTAGTGGCAATCCTGCTTTACGGCGTCACCAAGAAAGGCCTTGATGTCCTCCAGTGGTACATCAAAGGAAAACCCTGTTTTGCGGCCCAGGACGTGCACAGCGACGAGCTCACCACGACTGTTATAAAGAGCGCCGCCAGAGCTACCAGGCGCAGTCGCAGCATTGTGTTGTATGAGGCCATGCCGACCGTCATCTGTAGTATCACCGAGCTCACCATTGGCACCGAAATCGCGGTAGCTTCGGTTGACGCTGGAAACGATACCCTTAGTCAGGCTTGAGTAGAAAGACCCGTAAGGGTTACCAACGGCTAGCACGGTGTCGCCTCTATCAACACCCTGGCAGGCGAGCTTAGCCACCCCGCCGGTCCGACCTTCGACCTTCAGCAGCGCAAGATCGAGTTCTTCGGAAAAAAGCACGATCTTAGAGACGAAGATGCGTCGCTCGGTGATGTTAGGACCGTTGTAGACATGCTGGGTTACAGTCCCCGGATCTTCAATCCGGTACCTCTTTGTCTCGACTTCTCCGTCCTTTCCGACCGTGTCCTTGTCGACATACCGGTAAAGATCCTTAACGCAGTGCGCCGCTGTCAACACAAGGTTTTCGCCGATAAACGTGCCAGAACAACCATCACCAACGAGGGCGTTGGTCTCGTCGATCTGTTTGTTCAGAGCCTTCATGTCCATCGACATAGCCGGTGTAGTTATCAGCAATGCAAGCAGAGCAATGCGGCCGATCAGGATCTTGCGACTCATCTCAGTTAGCGCCGCTAGCGCGTTGATACCACCCTTGCCGTAGAACGCGATTTGTCTCAGGGAAGCCACCTTGCTCTCCATCAATCGATTGCCTTTACATCACGCGATGTGCGCGAGCTTGTTTCTGTCTCAGAAACGGGGCACACGGGTTCAAGGGAAGGAGAGCATCGCTCGTTCTCGCGCGTCTGCGTGCACTCAGCCCTCGCTCAGTGTTGCTGCATCTGTCTAGCAACCGCCGTACCAAAAGCGTCCCAGTTATTTAAGCTGTTGATTCGTTGGAGAAATGGCGCCCAGCGCTGCGGCAACTTGTCTTGAAGCTGACAGGAGCTGTGCCGCCGTCAGTACCGAACGTAACGAAGTCGCACATCGTGGCCTAACTTTTTAAAAGAAAGTTCAGCTTCTGCAAGCCGCCCCTATCGCGCGATTTTCAGGAGAGCGACGGTACAGATCTCTGTCGAACATTGAAGGCCCCGGACCAGCGACGGGTGTCTGTCGTCAGCAGGGCGCTCCGCTGTCGTGGAAGCCTCTGCTTGGTCGGCAATGGCCGCGAATGGCACGCGTTGCTAGAGTTCTGTGGGGTTTTTGGTTCGACTGTCCAGGACGGCGCTTACGATCCGGCCTCACCTAAATATCTGTTTCTTGTTAGCATGAAGAGTCCAACCGGCGAGATGGAGCCTCTACCGCCACAACGGACAGAACGAGCCACTCGAGAGCCCGCTCCGCACTGCACTGGAGTGGAAGCCGTTCCCTTGGATTGGAAGTGAGAGATGAACTGTCCCCCGCACCGAAGGAGGCAGCATGACCGACAAGCAACCCACTGCATGGGCGTACGAGCTGGCCACGGAACTCTTCCGTGGATCGCCGGATCACAAACCCATCTAAAGCGCTGGAAGTCCAGGCTTTCGTTCAGCAAGCCCGACGTCCCCGAAGAGTCCATCCGTAATCTTCGGCCGCTCTTTGAGGAGGAAGCGGCGGTACCTACCAACACAGCGGCTACGGAGGATATTCGCGCCCGCATACAACATTGGAGGCTGTGATGGCGAAGTTCCACATCATAGTCGAAAATGTCGCCGGCAAGCTCGATGAGCGTATCGTTGATGCTGACGGGGCCGAGCTGCCAGAGCAGGTCAGCGACTTTGTCCATGAGGTCTGCTCTCTTCGAGATGGCGATGTCATCCGCATTGTCGAGAAGGAGGATCGCTGATGCCCTGGCTCACGATCGAGAGCGCTCCGGACGGCGTGGCAGTCATGACCAAGATTGACGACGAGCACGGTGTCCGCAACGAGCAGGTGTTGGTCCGTAAGGGCCGGCTCTGGTGGCACGAGGACGGCAGCATGTACGTCTACTACACGCCAACCCATGGGAGGCCAAAATGACGAGCGAAGCCAACAGGAGCAAGAGCCATGAAGTAAGCGACCCCCACTGTTAAACCCGAGAGTGCGACTGCGTTTGATTGACCGGTGAAGCCGGGAGCGACCGGCCCCCAGAGCCCGACCAGCGGCGGGCAAACACAATCCGCTGGCGCAATTCAATGCCCGTCGATTTCTCCCCCATCATCGTCGGACTGCTGCTCCCCGAAGGATGCAGTGTGGTTGGAGCGAAACCTGCCGGGTGATGCGTCGTGTATCGCGCCGTCTACGGACCCGGTGGTGGAGAGAGCACTCGCGAACCACCCAGTTCACGCCCGAGCTGCGCCTCTTCGCCAGAGGCTGCGCGCCGCGTGCATTTGCTTTGATCGTCGCTATTCATTTCGGGGCCTGCAAGAGCCTCTTTTTCCATTTTCTAAACCATCCGCCCGTCTTCGGATTCTGTAAACGTCATGATCGGGAGGACCGCCTATCGCTGCAATTCGCATTTGAAATTCGGCCTTGTACCCGAGCCATTGTAGACAATGGACGACTCGTTGCGAGACGAAAAGGGCGGCCGGTCCGGGCTGCAAGGCACGTCCGGCCCGCCGTCGTGCGGCCAAAACCAGACTCGATAACGTGTTCCCTCTGTCGGCGTAACTCCCCTCAGATCAATGCAACCAACCTGGCCAGGGGAGATGGTTTCGGACAGAACACCCCGCTTCTTATACTCGTCCGGGCTCATAATCTCGAGGCCCATAATCGGGGCTTTTTCCTTCGTAAGATTACGCAGACAAATCTCTTGTTTTGCAGATGCCGGTTGGGCATGGCACGACGAGCTCAAGCCAATACCAACGATTACGACGAGCTGGGATAGGTGGAGTCTTGCCGCGGTCAATTGCTGGATCAGCGTCGCTTTGGTCCTCTGCACTTCGTTGTAAGTGGGAATTAGGCCTTTCAATTACCCACATTTGACATCGGGGTTTGAACGTCGCGCCGCGGGCAAAATCTTGAACCGGCAGAATCTGTTGTGATTCATTGTTGAGCACCTGATTCGGAGTCATGGGGTGCTCGATGGGCTTGATGAAGGAACGCGCGGGGACGCGTGCTCAGCGATTGACGACCGGTATCGAGACGTGGGTTGATCGGGAAGCTGCGGGATGCGAGTTTAAGGATGAGCGGCTTGGCCGCCGGTTCTGCAAATTGCTCGCACAAGTGGGGGAGCGACATGGGTCAAAGCATCCCGCTGGTTTGTCAGGACTGGACCAACACGAAGGCCGCCTATCGCTTCTTCTCCAACGAACGGATCAACGAGGCGGATATTCTTTGTGGTCATTTCGAGGCGACGCGCGGGCGCGTAACATGACACGACGGAATTCAGCTTCAAGCGCGAGAAGCCGGATCTGATTGGCTTTACGGGCAAGACGGCGGGCCGCACGCAGTGCGGCATCCTGATGCATTCGAGCCTCGCCGTAACGACCGCGGGGCTTCCGCTCGGACTGGCGGCAATCAAGTTCTGGACACGCAAAAAGTTCAAGGGGACGACGGCGCTGAAGCGAAAGATCAATCCGACACGTGTTCCGATCGAGCAGAAAGAGAGCATCCGCTGGCTGGAGAATTTACGCCAATCGACCGACCTTCTCGCTGCCCCTGAACGATGCGTTCATATTCGTGATCGCGAGAGCGACATCTATGAGCTGTTTTGCCTGGCCGAGAAGCTTGGAACGCATTTTCTGGTGCGAACTTGTGTTGATCGGCTTGCCGGGGACGGCAATCATACAATATGAAGCGCTTCTCGAAATTCGTTTCCGCAAGCTTCGAATTCTGCCGCCGATCGGCAAGCAGAAGAAACATCCCGCACTCACTTTGACCGTGATCCATGCTCAAGAGCGGGGAAGGCCGAAGCGGCGAAAGAAGATCGAGTGGAAGCTCCTTACCGATCTCCCGGTCCAATAGCGCAAGGACGTCATCAAGAAGATCGAATGGTACGCGTTGAGGTGGAAGATCGAGGTCTTCCATAAGATCCTCAAATCGGGCTGCAAGGCGGAGGAGTCTAAATTGCGAACCTCAGCGTCTGGTCATTTTGATCGCGGTTTTCTGCATTGTGAGTTGGCGCGTCTTCTGGATGACGATGCTTATTCGTTCCTCGCTGAGTGCCCTACCGCAGATGGCGTTGACGGATCCGGAAATCAGGCTTCTTGATCATTTGGTGAAAGACAGAGGTGGCGATCGCTCTCGACGAGGCACGCTCTTGCACTATGTCGTCGAGATCGCGCGCCTCGGAGGATACTTGGCCGAGCCAATGATCCGCCTCCAGGAAATAGCGTGATCTGGCGCGGACTATCGCGGCTGACCATCGGTCTGGGAGCCGCGGTCGAGGCAAAAATTATGGGTAATTGAAAGGAATTAGGCGGGTGGGAGCTGTTTGGAATCGTGAACGGACTCACCCTCGGCGGTGTTAACTCCTTATTCGACGCGAATGCGGTCCTTGTCGTGTGTTAGTGGTAACTACTTCACCGCTGTCGGCGACCGTGAAGCGGCGGCCGTGCTGCAGCGAGCCCTGCGCGCGGTCTCGACGTTGGCCGGATCGATCTCGGCCAGGAACACGCCCGGCTCGCTGGCGAGCAGGTTGCCGTCGGGGCCGATCAGGAAGGAGCGGTTGAACGCCTCCTCCGGCGAGAAACGCAGCGCGAGCGAGCCGATATGAAGATGTAAATTCGGCTGCGAGCGCGCGATAGGCCTTCAGCGACTTGGTCCTCTGCGGTCGCCAAGTGCTCGAACAGCGCCTTGCGTTTCAACTGCATCATGTTGCTCACTTCGGGCGTGAGCACATAGTCCGCGCCTTCCGCCGCCTCGCGCACCAGCTTGATGCCCTACTCGAGGCTCGGCTCCGGCAGAAGCGAGGTGCGCATCTGTACCATAGCGGCGGTGAAGGTGCTATCGCCCCTCATCAGGCCACGCCTTCGCTAAGAGATCATCGAGCTTGCCCTCGCGGTCGAGCGCATAGAGTTCGTCGCAACCGCCGACATGGGTGTTGCCGATGAAGATCTGCGGAAAGGTCGAACGTGCGCCAGCCCGCTTGTACATCTCGTCGCGATAGGCCGCATCGCTGGCAATGTTGAATTCGGTGAAGGCCGCCTTCTTGCGGGTCAGCAGCGACTTGGCCGCGCTGCAGTAACCGCAGCCCGGGCGGGTGTAGATTTCAATTGCAGCGGTCATGGCACGCTCGGTTGTGATCTTGCTCGGGTTCGCTGAGAATCGACGCGATCGCCGTCGCCAGATTTCTCGGGTCCTTGAAAATCGGTTCGCCCTCTGCAGCGGGACCGGAGGCATCTCTGCCGAGGAAGTTGCCGCGCGTCGTTGCAGCATCGCAGGCGGCGAGCCGCGAGGTGAGGCGCGGTTCTTGGACCGTGCCTCGGGGCTGATGAGTGACATCAGAGCGGCACCAGGTCTGGACAAGTTCATCCATTCGAGCGGTCATAACTGCTTTCCATGTCCTTCATGTTGACGGTGTTGGGCCAAGCTTAGCAACCGCCATGCCACTGCCTGTCAGGGGCAAAATGGGCGCGTTTGGAAGTAGCGTGCGCGCACAGCTCAGCAGAGCGGTGTTGAAAACCCTACAGCACCGCAAAGCGGTGTTGCCAACCAGCAAGTTTGTCGCGAACCCTACATCACCGCGCATCAACAGACGCCGCGTTCGGTCCTGGTGATGACGGTCAGCCGCCGCATGTCCTCGTCGCGCTTGAGCTCCACGAAGATTGCGCGCTTCGAGCCTGTCGATCTGGTCGGCTGCAGCTTGGATCGCATCGGCAATAGCCCAGGGCGCCGCTCTAGACAGGCGAGCATCTGCCTCGTCCCGCGCGATCGCGACCAGCGCCTCAACGTTTGCCAGGCCGGCCGTGGCGATGATGCCCAATTCGGCCAGATCTGCGCGCAGGGCATTGACCGCCTCCACGCGTTTCGGTTTCACAATTCTTGTTGATGAGGCCAGCCTGATCATCGCCGGCCATGGCAGCCTGCTCGCCGCCGAGACGCTGAACCTGCCGACGGTGCCCGTCATGGTCACCGCTGGCTGGGCTGAAGCCGAGAAGCGCGCTTATTTGATCGCCGACAATCAGCTCGCGCTTGATGCCGGCTGGGACGCCGATCTTCTGCGCGAAGAACTGGATTATTTGCAGACCACCGACCTCGACGTGCTCGGCTTCCCCGAGACGACATCGCGATGATCCTCGCCATGAACGACAACATCGAGGACACCAAG
The DNA here is from genome assembly GCF_029714305.1 of Bradyrhizobium sp. CB3481. Lineage (NCBI taxonomy): Bacteria > Pseudomonadati > Pseudomonadota > Alphaproteobacteria > Hyphomicrobiales > Nitrobacteraceae > Bradyrhizobium > Bradyrhizobium sp. CB3481. The sequence goes on along the minus strand of NZ_CP121647.1, from coordinate 3,021,570 downwards.
CCGATATAATCCCGCAATCCCACAGAACCCGCAGACCAAGCCGAACGGCATCCGGCAATTGGGCGATCACCTCCTGATATGCGGCGACTGCCGCGATCCGATGACGTTTCGCCAACTGATCACTGCGCCGATCAACTGCTCGTCACGCCAGATTTGCTGGTAGGCCGCCGCAGCCTGGTCGCGCGGTCGATCGCCGTCGCCCATCATGTCGGGCACGCAGCGCGCCGTGAAATCGCTCGGGCTTTCGCCCTCTGCGGTTTGATTGGCATGACTAGGCTAGTCCCTCCCGCGATTTGCAGGTGAGCCTTCGGTCGACGTGTTGGGTCATCAGCCCCGGCGCGGGCGGCGTCTGCCGCACGGTTGCGGCAGAGCAGTCAACCGCCGCCCAGCTCGGGGGTTATTCGTAGCCGCCGTTCAATGGTGGCGAGCCGCTGCTCCATGGCATCGATGCGCCGCGACAGCTCGGCGGCACCGGTCGACGTGAAATGAATCTCGAGCCAGTTGCCGCTGCCCTGGCAGGAGTAGATCCCGATCGACAGCGCGCTGATGTGGCGGTCGGCATCGGTCAGAAGCTCGAGCCTCGGCGGGTTATGTACGACAACGATGCCCGGCCCGAAGATGATACGCTTGGTGATCGCCGGGCCGTCGCCGAACCAGGCGATGGTGCCGCAGCCGGAGATACGGACGATGTTGCTGTCGACGCTGTCGTCGAGCGGCGCAATGGCGACTGTTTCGGCGCACGAAAGCGTTTGAGCTGGTGCATCACCGTGCGCGCAACGCCATTGCAGAATCGGCACACCTCATTCTCCTGTCGGCTGGGTTTCAGCCAGATTGCCGCTCGACACCGCGAGAGCGAACTACCGCCGGACTTCCTGTGGCACCGAATATTCCCGCGCCCCCGAGCGAACCTGGAGGAAGGCAATCGCTTTCAAACAGTCGCCGAGATGCGCGACACGACAGCGGCCCCGGGGACCACCACCACCGTGACTTCCCTGCCGTCGGACGCGTAGAGGTCGTCATAGCCATTGCCATCGCTTGAATCTGAAATATCAGGTTTGCTGGCGTCCATTCCGCTGGCATGGTGAGCCGCACGAGGTCGGCATGCGAGCAGTCGAGGCCGTCCGACAGCGACTCGCCTTGCGCGATCACCTGGCCGTTGGGCACGTTAAGCGGCATCATCTCCTCCTGTTTGCCGGATGCTTCGGGTCGGTCCGCCAGCCGTCATCGTCGACAGCGTTGCCGTAGCCGCGCGCCTCGATGCGTTTCTTTTCGCTGTTGTGACACTCGGCGCAGAAGCTCTGGAGCGTGCTGAGGCAGAACTTGTTCCAGTTCGACAAGTGTGTCCGGAAGCCGACAACGCGTCCAGTGAGCTTACTGTTTTCACTGATGTTCTACTTCCGCGGTGCGCGGCCCGTTTATTGCTAGGTATGGCGACCACCTCACTGTCCCTTAAACTGGAGTCTGTCTATCATGGTCCATGTCGATGAGAAGCTGGAGCCTATCCTTGCGGAGGTTCTACGTAGAAATCCGGGTGAAGAGGAATTCCATCAGGCCGTAAAGGAAGTCCTCGAAAGTCTCGGTCGCGTGGTGGCCAAGCATCCACGCTACGCCAATCATGCGTTGATCGTGCGGCTCTGTGAGCCCGAGCGTCAGATCATCTTCCGCGTGCCATGGGTGGACGATAGCGGACAGGTGCGGATCAATCGCGGATTTCGGGTGCAGTTTAACTCGGCGCTCGGCCCTTACAAGGGTGGACTGCGCTTCCACCCGTTGGTCAATATCGGGATCATCAAATTTCTCGGCTTCGAACAGACGTTAAAAAACGCGCTGACGTGCATGCCGATCGGCGGCGGGAAAGGCGGATCCGACTTCAATCCGCGCGGACGCTCCGTAGGCGAGATCATGCGGTTCTGTCAATCATTCATGACGGAACTCCATCGCTATCTCGGCGAGGATATCGATGTGCCGGCCGGTGACATCGGCGTGGGCGGCCGTGAGATCGGCTTCATGTTCGGTCAGTACAAGCGGCTGACTAACCGTTATGAAGCAGGTGTTCTGACCGGAAAGGGGCTCGTCTATGGCGGCTCGCGCGCCCGCACGGAGGCGACCGGGTATGGCGCGACGTATTTTGTGCACAGCATGCTGGCGACGAAAAAGCAGTCGTTCGACGGCAGGCGCGTGGTCGTGTCAGGCTCGGGTAATGTCGCCATCCATACTATGGAAAAGATCGCCGCGTTCGGTGGCAAGGTCGTCGCCTGCTCGGATTCAAATGGGCACGTGATCGATGAGCAGGGTATTAATATTGCGCTCGTCAAGGAGATCAAGGAGGATGGGCGCGAGCGCATTGCTGAGTACGCGCGCCTCAAGGGTGCGCGCGCGCATTACATCGAGGGCGGGTCTATCTGGGATGTTCCGTGCGACGTCGCCATGCCCTGCGCTATACAGAACGAATTGACCGGGAAAGATGCGCGCGCCTTGGTCCGCAACGGCGTCGTCGCTGTGGGCGAGGGCGCCAACATGCCGTGCACGCCGGAAGCGGTGCGCATCTTTCGGGAGGCTGGTGTGTTGTTCGGACCGGGCAAAGCCGCCAACGCCGGCGGCGTGGCGACCTCCGCGCTGGAAATGCAGCAGAACGCCTCACGCGATAGTTGGACATTCGAGCAGACCGAAGCGCGGCTCGCCACCATCATGCGCAATATTCACGACCGCTGCGCCGAGACTGCCCGCGATTATGGCGCGCCAGGCGACTATGTGCTGGGCGCCAACATTGCCAGCTTCGTGCGGGTTGCGGAGGCCATGGAAGCGCTCGGCGTCATTTGAGATCTTTACCGGGATCCCAACCATCCGCTTGTTGCGCTTTGCACGGACGTGGCTCTCTCAGAAATTGCTTGCTGCCAATTCCGCCATTTCCCTGCCGGCGCGACCCGCGACTTGTGTCCGGTCTCGAAGTAAAATCAGACCCTTAAACGCGTCTTAGGGGGCGTTGCATGCGGCTTGCTACATTCAACAGAGAGCACAGCTCGCGCAAGAGTTACCGGTAACTTTGGAGAGAAACATTTCCGAGAACAAAATCTCGAGGAGCAAAAATGCCGGTGCCCATGGGATCCCCGGCTCAGCATCAAGGTAGAGGCTGGCTGCGCGGTCAGCCCCCTCACGGAATCCCAGCCCGCGACCTGCGTCGAACGTATGCGCCTTCGGCGAAGGCGCCGAACGCCGATCTCGTCCGCGAGATGATTTGCTTTGCCGCCCAGTGGCAATTTTTAGGGATCACCTGTCATGAGACCGAACCAGGGATTAGAGCACCGCCAGTCGCAGTTGCTGGTGATGACGCCGCAGCAGATCCAGGCGATGAAGCTGCTGCAAATGTCCAACATGGATCTCTCTGCCCACGTGGCGCAGGAGGTGGAGGGGAATCCGTTCTTGGAGTGGGCCGACGAAGAGCCGGAGTCGCTGGTCGCGGGCGAGCCTGCTATGGAGCGGCTCAGCGCTCAAGGAAACGACCGAGCGCCTTTTGTCGGTCTCTCGACATCGATCGCCGCGGATCCCCAAGAAACTGGTCAAGCGGTTCGGCGGCGATTCCGAAAAGAAACGGCAATGTGGCAGGTCGGCGGTACGATCTACGGCCATCCGGCTTTCAGGGCGAGGCTCGAGCGGCAAATCAAGCGGGCCCCCGAACGTTCGCTCGAGAGCGCGTTCTAAGGCGGCATGATGCGGCCACGGTGAGACGGGTAAGCGGACGAAGCTTGACGCCAAAGAACATTGCCCTAACTGCCTCATAAAACCGATTTCGTACCGGCGCGAGCAGCGCTTCTTCTGCCATCGCTGCTGCCGATCGTACGACATGGCTGGCCAAGTCATCGACATCATCATCGATGGAGAGCGACCGCTCAGTGTGCCAGGTTTCCCCAGTCGATCAGCCAGAGGTCCAATCCTCTCCCACTAGACTGCGGGTCAGTGAACGAGCGGACTGCAGAGTCGGCCATCGTGTATCGGCCGATGAGGCCATAGACCACGAGCACAGGGATGTCCACTTTCTGCCAGCGGCAGATGGCGCAACAGCTCGACCTTGTCTCGGCGCATTGCGGAAGTCTTCGGGTCGACCCAATCTCGACGTCGGTATCCTTGGTCGTCGATACCAGTGCTCGCCAATTAACAAGCTGGTGGGCCTAAGGTCGCTGATGCAATAAGCGATCACCTGCGAAAGTACGAAGCCGCGCTCCGATCAGAAGACGGTGAGTAGGGAGCCCGACGCGTGCGGTTGGCGACGCTGGATTGTCGGGTTTGCGGCACAGCCAGTGAGCAATGCGTCTTCTATCTACTTCTAAACGCTCATTTTTCTATTCAAGCTCATTTGGCCTAGTGCGTGCAAATCCTTACTGGCCCGATAGAACGGGTCACATGGAGACACAAATGACTACTTCGCGCATGCGCCAGCTTCTCTTCTCCGCATTTGCCACGCTCTCGCTGGTCGGGGCAGCATTTGCCGATCAGACTAGCCCAGCAAATTCGGTGCCGTACACTTTGGCCACTCGAGACGAGGATTTCCCACATGTGTGGCACTCAATGCCTGACACTCGACCAGACGAGGATTTCGCAGATACGTGGGACAACGAACTTCCAGAAGCAAAGATCAGACGCCTGGTTATTCGCTACCGCGCAGGCCGGACGCTGGTTAAGGCATGGGGCAAATGTGGTTCCTTGGGCACGGAGCTCTGCTCTTTTGGGTCCACCTGGGCGCAGCCTTCCGATACTGACGATGAGGGCCTGATTGCCAAATGGAAAGATAGACAGGGCGCAATGAAGATGACGTTGACTCTCGATGAAAATGGTGAGCTGGACGCAGTGATTAAGGTTCGCTTCCCTGACGGGGTTCGCATCGAATTCCGCGAGCACTTCGTGCGGAGCGCTCCGACGCCAGACGCACTAAACTGACCATCCAAGCTAACTAGGCTCGGGCCGCTTGTGGCAACGCAAGCGGCCCTTTCTTTTGGTAGATTGCGAGCGAACTCACATGAGCGTGGCTATGATCGCCATTGGGAGAAGGCGGCCGCTATCTTCAAGCCATCCGCTCTGCCTAGGTTGCGAGGCGGTCGGCGTTGTCGCTGCCACCGAGGTCGTCGACCACGTCGTCCCGCACAGGGCAACCGCGATTTGTTCTGAGACCTGATGCGCGGCTGCGCACCGCGACGATCGAACTTCAGGCCAACGCAGACAAGGAAGGGACGGCGATCTATGTCGAACAGCTCAAGGCGAGGTTTGAGAGCGCTTGCGCTATCACTAACGATGAGCTGCGCGGGATGCGCATCAAGCCCGAAGGTGGTGCAAAGGGAGCTGCCCCGGCGTCAGATTCCTTGATGCAGCCCATCGACGCGCCGCAGGTCAGGCCCGGCGATGATCCCAAGGCGCGCCTGGCGCAAAACCGCGATGCATTCGCCGAGGCCAACACGCATCATCGGCGGCCGCGACTGGTATGAGGGCGTTCGCGAGACTACCGGGGGAAGGAATGAACGGTGTCGTCACCTGGGGATCGGTCGCGGACGCGATCGGCGCGCTGGCTACGAGCATCGGTCTCTGGACCCGGACATCCGATGGTATTACCAGCGCCAACAGCAAGGTCGCCGCGGCGGTCGACGCGCTCGCCGAACATAAGCGGTTAGCGGCCGAGGCGGTCGCCGAGGCGAAGCGCCAGGCCGCGGAAGCCACAGCAAAGGCGGACCAGCTCTCCAGCAAGCTTTACCAGATCGAGATCTGGGCGCGTGACGAGTTCGTCCGCAAGAGGAGCTTTGAAACCGTCGTGGCCCGGGTAGAGCGCGGGTTCGCGGATCTCAAACCCGAAATCACCGGCCGGCTCGACCGCATGTCGGACCGGATCGAGAAAATCAACAACGCCGGCGAGCATTAGCTATGAGCCTCGTCGCCCTCAAATTCGTAGCGGTCGGACTGATCGCCAGGTTGCTGCTGATCGTCGCGATGTTTGTCGGGGCTCTCGCCGAGCACTGGCGGGACTTGAAGAGAAGGAGTGCTGATGTACCAGGTCCGTCGGACGGATCGTGGTGTAAGCGCGCTGTCGTCAAGCAGCGTATCTGGCTGCCGGCGTTCGCGGCGATGCTGTTCGCGGCGGGCCGGTCCGCACCATGCTCGCCGGCGGCTAATAATCCGCGCCGCGGCATCGCAATATAACGCCCCTAGATTGTTCGACTAGAAAACGTTGAATGCGTGGATCACTCTATCACAAAGGGCCGTGAACGGCACACAGACAAGCGGTGCGCTTCGCGCCGCCGCAGACAACATCATTGCCGCTTGACGGTGTCCGATGTGCGACGATGTCGGATTTGCGATATAGCCGACGCGGATGAGCGCTTTGTATCAAAAGGTTTTTTCTTTCGCGCGGCGCGTGGCACGCGTTGTGCAATTGCCTCGACGCGAACGCGTAAAACGAACGATACTCCTGAGAAGACTGACAAGCTCTCGATCGGATCATCGGAGACGCCAGAGCAGACGATGCAGACTGTATCCACCGTGACGAGATTCCTCGTCCACAATGCCTTGCAATGGAGCTATCAAAGAGCCATGCGATACCAGCAGCTGACGAAAGATCAAAGACACTGCCGCCGAAGTAAGAGCCATCGTATTGCGACACGTGAGGCGAACGAGCACCAGCGCCGGCTGTTCTCTAATTCCCGCTCACAACGAAGTGCAGAGACCAAAATGACGCTGATCCAGCGACTGATCGACCTGATCAATAATAATGCCGCGGCCAAACTCCACTTAACCCAGCTCTGTGAAAGCAGTTTAGCGGCGCGGCGGGCATGCAATACCTGGAAGTATCCTCGATGGCTGGGTCAAGCTGCCGGAATCCTCAGCATCGGATTGAGCTTATTGTGCCATGCCCAACCGGCATTAGCATTAAAGTTGTATAAACCGTTAAAAGAGGTTTGTGTGCGCAATCGTACGGCGGAAAAAGAGGCGTTTATTAGGGTCATGGTTGGTAATGTAGTGTACCGTTCCGCGGGACCGTTTTCCAGTGGCCAAATTGCATGCATCAACGTGCGCGATCTAGCCCAGGAGTATCAAATCCAGTTTATCCCTCGTCTGCAAGACCTGGACTCGTACGCGACTTGCCCGCCCCCGCCGAAACCCTTTTTTTGGGAGCCGCGGAGGTTTCTGTATAGGGGCTCGGGTACAACCCCGAATATTAAATGTGAATCGCTGTTTCTGTTCCAGAGCTGGTAAGTGGAGCGTCTGCCGGGTTAGGCCACCAAGCGGAATGGCGGTTGGTTGAAGTAGGCTTGATCCGGAGTGGCGCCGTCAAGGCTCGAATGGGGTCGGCGGGCATTGTACAACAACGTTTGAGAACGCCCACAGGACCGTTCTTCGCGAAGTACTATATCGGCATCATCCTTGGTTTGGTCGCCGAGTTTGCGTTCATGGGACCGTCTCCAAGGCTGATGATGTCGTTTTTCGTTGCACTCTGGACGGGTCGCAAGCAGATCGTTGGCTGGAAGTTCCAGCATGGATGTTCGACCGGACGGCGTGCCCTGACGCTGAGCTTTTGACAGCTCAGCCGTTTGTTAGCATCGATGCAATTGCCGCGCTTTCTGCGCTTCTCGATCTGGCGTTGAAGGCTCGAACGCCATCAGCTGCCCTGGTTTCTGGCGCATCCAAAGGCTCTCACGACCAGAATCGGGGAGCGACTCATGTCACGCCAGACGGTAATGCCAGGGAGCGGATACCGACACAATCAAAAACCGCGGTCGCAGCAGCAGATGGATCTGTTCGGGAGCGGCCTGTTGAACAGCGCCATCGGCGCGCCGGCATGGTCGGAGCTGCCGGCAGAAGCGCGGGCGGCCCTCACGAGCCTGATGACGCAATTGATCCTCGACTACGCTGCGGCGACGGCAACGCCGCGCGCGAAGGAGGTCGGTCATGATCTCTGACAAAGTCAGGCCTCATCATCTCGCGCGCAAGGCAATTCTTTACGTGCGTCAATCCTCAGCGCATCAGGTGTTGCACAATCGCGAGAGCAGCGCGTTGCAATACGCCATGCGAGACCGGCTGACGGCGTTCGGGTGGTCCGAGATCGAAGTGATCGATGATGATCTCGGTCGGTCAGCCGCCGGCGGGGTACAACGCGCAGGCTTCGAGCGAATGGTGGCGGAGGTCTGTCTCGGTAAGGTTGGCGCGGTTTGCGCCCGCGAGGTCTCGCGCTTCGCTCGCAACAGCCGGGATTGGCAGCAACTCATCGAGATGTGCCGTGTGGTCGATACCGTTCTGGTCGATCAGGAGACCATCTATGCGCCAAGGCACGGCAACGACCGCCTGTTGCTCGGGCTCAAGGGCAGCCTCAACGAGTACGAGCTGGATCTGTTGCGCCAGCGCTCGCTCTCGGCCCGCTACGAGAAGGCGCGCCGGGGCGAGTTGGTTGTGGCAGCGCCGGTGGGCTTCGTGAAGTCCGGCGACCGTTATGAGAAGGATCCGGATCGGCGTGTCCAGGAAGCGATCAAGCTGGTGTTCGACAAGGTCGAGGAGCTGGGCAGCGCGCGACAGGCGCTCTGCTGGCTCCACGAGTACAATCTCGATCTGCCGGTGAAGCAGACCAACGGCGACACGGCCTGGCGGCGACCGAGCTACTCCGCCATCCACCGGATCATTGAGAACCCGGTCTACGGCGGCGCCTATGCCTATGGTAAGACGGCTGTGGCGGCGGGATACGGCGCCGAGGGCGTGAGCGTGAAGATCCGCCGCAAGGCGCGGAACGAATGGTTGGCGCTAAAGCCCAACACCCACGATGGGTACGTGAGCTGGGAGAGGTTCGAGGCGATCCGCACCATGGTTAGCAGCAACGTTCCCACCGGTCGGCATCACGGCGCGCCCAAGCACGGTGACGCGCTGCTGGCCGGTCTGATCCGCTGCAAGCGCTGCGGTCGCAAGCTCACACTCCGGTACTCCGGCATGAAGCACCATATCCCGCGCTACAGCTGCAGCCGCGCCTGGATGGACAATGGCGGCCCTCACTGCATCGGCTTCGGCGGACTGCGCGTCGATGATGCAATCGAGGAAGCACTGCTTGGGATCGTCGGTCCGGGCGCTATCGCCGCTGCGACCGCTGCCGCCAACGAGGCCAGCGAACGGCGGGATCAGGTGCGCGAGGCTCTCAGTCGCGACCTCGAAGCGGCGCGCTATGCCGTCGACCGGGCCTTCCGGCAATACGATGCCGCTGATCCCGCGAACCGGCTGGTGGCGGGCGAGCTTGAAGCGCGCTGGAACAGGGCGCTTGCTCACGCGGCGGAGGTCGAGGGCAAGATCGCCATGCATGAGGCGGCGACGCCCACCCCCATTGCTGATCCAGCGTCGCTCGGCGTTCTGGCCTCGAACCTCAAAACGGTCTGGGATGCGCCGACGACGGATGCGCGCCTCAAGAAGCGGATTGTGCGCACCCTCATCCATGAGGTCGTGGCCGATATCGACGATGGCCTCCGAGATTGTCCTCATCATCCACTGGGTCGGCGGCGTTCACAGCGAGATACGCCTGCCCAAGCGCCGGCGCGGGCAGCGTAACAGCACCTCCGCCAGCATCATCGAAGCTGTGCGCCAACTGGTGCTGATCGCCAATGACGATCTGATCGCCGGCCTCCTCAACCGCAACGGCCTCAAGACCGGTAACGGTCATCGCTGGACGCGCGAGCGTGTCACCTCGATGCGCTCGAACTATCACATCCCGGTGTTCAAGCCCGCCGAGGACGGGATCGAGCCCTGGCTAAACCTGAGCAACGCGGCAAAGCTCCTAAAGATTGCGCCCAAGACGCTCCGGCTCGCCGCTGGAGCCGGCGAGATCGCAGCCATCCATCCGCTCTCGGACGGCCCATGGATCTTCGCCCGCACCGAGCTGATAACAACTGCTGCTCAATCTATCGCCGAACGAGCGCGACAGAACCCAAGATACCCCACAAAATCGCATCCCAATCAGCAAACTCTCTTCTCTTCAACAACTAGACAGATGGGTGTTCTGATGCGCAGTTGTAGAAGTCGAGGTATCGACCGATCGAGCTGCGAGCCTCGCCGACAGTTTCGTAAGCTCGCAGGTAGACCTCCTCGTATTTGACGCTGCGCCATAGCCGCTCGACGAAGACGTTGTCCCGCCAGGCGCCCTTGCCGTCCATGCTGATGGCGATGCCGTTGTCGGCGAGAACGCCGGTGAAGGCTGCCCCGGTGAACTGCGAGCCTTGGTCCGTGTTGAAGATTTCCGGCTTGCCGTAACGAGCCATGGCATCCTCCAGTGTCTCGACGCAGAAGGCTGCTTCCATCGTGATCGACAACCGCCAGGACAAGACCCGACGGGTCGCCCAATCGAGCACCACAGCGAGGTAAACGAACCCGTGCTCCATGGGGATATAGGTGATGTCCATGGCCCAGACCTGGTTCGGTCGCGTGATCGCCATGCCACGCAGCAGGTATGGATAGATCTTGTGGCCGGGCTCGGGCTTGGTGGTGCGACGACGGCGAAAGAGCGCCTCTATCCCCATCCGCTTCATCAGCGTCTTCACATGCCGGCGGCCGATCTTGCACCCCTCGGCAGCCAGCAGGCCGCGCAACATACGCGAACCGGCGAAAGGGAACTCCAGATGTAACCGGTCGAGATGCCGCATGATCGCGAGATCGGCGTCCGGCACCGGGCGCGGCAGGTAATAAACGCTGCCGCGGCTGATCTGCAAAACTTCCGCCTGCCTGGTGATCGACAGATCGTGCTTGCGGTCGATCATCGCTTTGCGCTCAGCAATCCCGCCTTGGTGAGCGCTCCTTCTAAAAAATCGTTCTCCAGCGTCAGCTCCCCGATCTTGGCGTGCAGCGACTTCACGTCGATCGTCGGTTGCTCCGCCCCGGCGCCCGCCGGCACCGAACGCATCGGCAGCTTTGCTTTCAAGCTGAGCCTTCCACGTCGTGACCTGATTGGGGTGGACATCGAACTGCTTGGCAAGCTGCGCAACGGTTCGATCGCCCTTGACGGCGGCAAGCGCCACCTTGGCCTTGAAAGCCGGTGTGTGATTCCGGCGTGCTCGTCTGCTCATCGTCGCTCCTGATTCGCAGGCACTAGCGTGCCCGCTGTCAGGCAGAAACTCCACTTATCGCCCTGTGCAGAATTCTGGGACCGGCTCTTCCAACATGAATGAACTCTGGCGCCATCATGTCCCTAAATGTCAATTTTCATCAAATCCTCATAGCGCGGCATGATGTGACTGTGGGTCAAGGCAAACCTCGCCAGGACCTCAAGCTTTGAAACCACGCTGATGACTTGCAAATTTTCTTCAACAGGATAAGCGTTGAAATCGTCCCTTTCGAAGAGATCACAAAGCTCAAGCAGAGCGAGGTCGCGCGTGACGACCTTCGGCATGCGCGTTATGTGGTTTGCAACAGTTTGTTCGAGAAGCTATACAAGCCTTATCCCCTCTCCGGCTGAACATCGTTTCAATCACCTTCCCGTTGAGGACTTTCATTTTAGTTGAATTGTGGCGTTATGTAGCGCGTGCAGCGGCTCGCCGTTGACCCAGCCCTTGATGTCAATTGTGCCGCGCGAAGCGCGCGTTTATCGTTCAGATCGACCTGACGTTGGTTATCGCCACCGCAATTCCCGTGGCAACGGGCCTCGTCAAAAGGCTGATGCGCGCAAGTGGTTGTGCGCCAGCTTTGCTTCCGAGATCAGTTTTCCGGTTGGTATGCGATCCCGCGCGAGATCAACGTCGAGCGCCGTTCGTACGCATGGCAGAATCGGTCGGTGTGAAACGGGCAAGCGGGAAGCTCCGCCCGGAATGTCGGGCCAGCAACAGCAAGGCAGCTTGGCACGTCAAGACTCAAAGGCACTCGTGATTGTTTGGCGCGATTTAGGCGGCTTCTCACCCTGCGCGATTTAGGCGAGCGCTAGCAATGCGAGTTGCTTCGAGTTTTCCTGCGCAAGGTGGCGTTTGCAACAGGTTGCCGGATTTGAGACAAGCCGCGCGTTTGCTTTTCGACAGAAAGGGCATGTGCACGTCCGGCCAACTCCGGCAGCAATATAGGCCGAGACAGACTCGCAACTGGTGCTGCAGTCACATGTTGCGCAGGGTCAAACGCACCACGAAGAGTTTCAGCAACTATAGCATCCGATCGGCGATCTGACCTGCCGCAGGGCCGCCGCTGCCCGGTTGGGAAGCTGGCCAAATCTGCTTCAATCTCACTATTGTTATAAGGTCACCCCAGCGACAACGACAGTGAGCTTACGTACCTTTATGGACAGAAGCGCCTACAGAGGTACGCGAGCTATCGGAACCGGCCGCACTTATCTCGCGACCCGCGTACCGAACCGCTGCTGGCGTTGGTCGATTGCAGCGGCAAGTGAGGAGGCTGTCACTGGCCGCTATGCGAACGCTGCGCGCGGTCGAGCACGTGCTGCAAGGCAGGAAGACAGGAACATGATGGGAAAGCGGATTATGGAGTGGCATACCGCTCGTGGACTTTTCTCATGGGCGAAGCAGGATTCGGCCAATGGGAATGCAGCAGAACGCTAGCGGTTGTTCGGGACGCAATGTCGCGCGCCAAAACAGCTTGGCAGGCTTTAGGGATCAGGCGCGTCCGCTTTCAGACAGAAGTGCGCCCACATCCCGTGCGCGCCAAGCCGTCTTACGACCATACCCACAATGGTGTAGCTAGAGGCATTGGACCGGCTCTCACGTGATATGGACGACCTGGCCGGGATCCACAAAAGTTGTCTTTCCAAGGAATCGAGATCCAGGCCGTCCACGATGGCACTGCGGACTCAATCTTGATTGGGATCCGCGGCCTCGTCGGACAGATGCAACGCGAGGACGGCGCGAAGAAGGTCCGCCGTGGCATGGCCGGTGATACGCGATGGCCGACATGCGGGAGGGCGTGCTACGGATATCGAGCGGTACCTGGCAAACCCGGCGAGCTCGAAATCGTAAGACGAAGCTACGATCATCCGGGGGATTTTTTGCAGCATACGCAGTGGGACTGCAGGCCCCGAGAGATCGCGCAGGATCTCAATCGGGAAAATATCCATCCACCGCGATGGCGGCAATGGAATGCGTCGACGATCAACGGCCACGCCAAACGCGGGACGGGGCTCATCTTCAATGAGCTCTATGCTGGCCGTATTGTCTGGAACAAGGTCCGGATGGTGAGGAATCCCGATACAGGCAAACGATTGTCTCGCCCAAACCCTCGTGAGGAGTGGCAGAGATTGATGTGCCTCAACTGCGGATCGTCGAACAGTCCGTTTGGGAGCAGGCGCACACTTTGACGACTGAGAAAGGGCATTTGGCGACACATGTAGCGACGGGCGCCCCATCTCCTGTCGGTCTTCTTCGGTGCGGTTGTTGCGGATCAGATATGCCAGTTCACGACCGCTGCAAGACCGGAAAGACCAGGATTCGTTGCTCAGCTGTGCGCGAGAGTGGCAGTTGCTCGAATCGCAGGATCATCTACCTGCGCGATATCGAAAGACTTGTGCTCAGCGGCATGGTCGAGGAGTTGAAGGGCCCACGGGCATCGAGACTTACGTCCGCAACTACAACGGTGAGCGAGTGCGGCTTGCGGGGAACGCTTCCTCGGAGCGCCTGCGGCTGGAGGCGAAACGTGACCGGATCGAAGGCGAGCGTCAGCGCTACATCGATCTCGTGATCAGGTACGTGATTTCCGAGGAGGATGCCAAGCAACGGATCGCCGAGCTGAAGCAAGAGCGGTTGCGCCTCGAGGCGGAACTGGCTGCCCTCGAAGAGGCCCCTATCCCCATCTCACTGCATCCGGCAACGCTGGACTGCTACATCGAGACTGTCAATGCGCTTGCCGACACGATAGCAAGGCACGCAAGCGCGGGGGATGACCGCGGCCCGTTGGTCGCCGACTTCAGGTCGCTGGTGCACAGTGTCATCATCCACCCGAAAGGCCCTTAGGAGGCTTCGAGGTCGAGGTTAAAGCTGGCCGCACTGGTCAGCGGAGGGCTCTTTCCGGAGGCCCACCATAATAGTGGGTCATACGTGGTAGCGGAGGTCCGCTACATCGCCAAACCTACTATTTCCAAAGCCCTGTTTTCTTATCGGCGAGCAGCGTAACCGGCCTAGCAGCGCTTTGATAGCCCGCCAGACGCCGCCTTTTACGCGCCATTCTTGCGAGTCGTGGAAAGAGTTGTTCCGCGATTGGTAGTATGGAGCGTGCCCTTCGAAGGCATGTTTCGTGGTGCAGCACAGCCGATGAAGGCCCGTTCTCGCCGCAAGTTTGCTTTGGGTTGCACTCGGATGTGCTCGAGCACACAAGCGTTGGTCTGCGTCCAGTCGAGCAGCTTATGTGAATGTAGACTCGACCAATCGACTGCAAAGGATCAGCAAATGGGGCGTCATTCTCCACTTGATCTTCGTTTGACCGCCGACAAGCGTGCTTTGATCATGGCGTAGAGGGAATTGGCCGCCGGAGAAAGGGTTTCATTCCTGCGCCGAACCAGAGCAATCGTACGATAAAGCACTGGCTCAACGAGTGGCACCTCAATGAGCCCTGTCGTGACGTTCGTCGCGTTCATCGCGGCAGGAAGAATGGCAGCGCCGACGTTGGCTCGCGCAAGCGCGATCGCGCTTGGCGTGCTCTCGACCACGAAGCGGCCACGGGCGTCCAAACCCGCCTTTGCAAATTGACTTTCGACTATGCGCCGATTGCCGCTAGCTCCGCCCAGCGTGATCAGATCGATGCCTTTCAGATCGGCCCATGCGACCTTCTTGAATCTGGCTGTGGGGTGCGACCGGCTACAAACGAGCACAAAGGGATCCCGCATCAGCACGTCTTCGGTCAGGTCCGGATGGACATCCTGCTGGATGTGGATGCCGAAATCGGCCTGCCCCTGTTGGACCGCTTCCGTCACGAGCGCGCCGGACCGTTCCAGCAAATGGATACGGTTTTTTGGATATTTTCGCGCGTAGCTGCGCAATGCGAATGGCAACTGCCGGAATGCCACAGATTGCAGCGTCGCGACCGTGACGTCGCCGACCCCGAGCCGCGATGACGTTCGCAGCCGGTCGAGTCCATGGACAAGGTCGTCGACGATGCGGCGCGCCAGCGGCAAAAACTCCTTTCCCATCGGGCTCAATGCCGTCGAGCGGGTGGTCCGATCCAGGAGCCGCAAGTCGACAAAAGCCTCAAGACGCTGAATGCGCCGCGTCAGCGCGGTCTGCGTGATGAACAGATGCTCGGCGGCGCGATTGAAGCTGCCGAGCTCGGCGACATGAACGAATGCCTGTACGCCATCGATGGGTATTTTCATGCATATTACTCATGAAAAATTGCGATTATTGCATTTTACGCAATCTCGTCGTCCCTGCAAGGTGGTTCCACGACGGCCGGGTCCACAACCGGGCGCAGCAATGACCAGCTAGGGAGCGAACTATGACTACCAATGCGGTTGCAGGCCCGGTCCACCCGGCGAAGGTTGGCGCCCCGCCGACCGAGAAGCGCGAACCGAATGTCTTTCAGCGGCTGATGGAGATCAGGGTCGGCATCATCCCCTTGCCGATCTACCTAGTCCTTCTCGCCCTGATCGCGGCATTTTCGATTAAAGGCAAGATTTCCGGTGAAGTGACCGTCATGATCGCCGTTCTCGTCTTCGGCGGCTTCACCTGCGCCGAGATTGGGCTCCGGATACCCATCCTGAACGTCATCGGCGGCTCGTCCCTGGTGACGATCTTTCTGCCGTCGTTCCTGGTGGCACATGAGCTTCTGCCGGTCCCGCTTGTGCAGCAGGTCACGATGTTCACCAAGTCGACCAACTTCATCTATCTTTTCATCACTGCTATCGTGGTGGGGTCGATCCTGAGTATGGACCGCCGCTTCCTCATTCAGGGGTTTGTCAAGATCTTCATCCCGCTCACCACCGGTTCGGTCGCCGCACTGGCGGTTGGTGGCGCGGTCGGCTGGATCTGCGGCATTGGCTTCTGGCGCTCGATTCTCTATGTGGTCGTGCCGGTGATGGCTGGCGGCGTCGGCGAAGGCGCCATTCCGCTGTCGATCGGTTATGCCGAGGCGCTCGGTTTCGGTCAGGGGACCATGCTCGGCCAGATTCTGCCGCTGGTGTTCTTCGGTAATCTGATCGCGATCATCTGTTGCGGCGCCCTGAATTCGCTGGGAAGATGCCGTCCCGAGCTCACCGGAAATGGTGAACTCCAGCCGGCCGGAAACGATGCGGCCAACGACAAGGATGATAGGGTCCATTCGGGCGTCACGAGCATCGATGTCGCCACCGTCGCGGCCGGCGGAATCACCGGCATCGCGATCTACGTTTTCGGCACGCTGATCCACAGCCTGATTGGCCTGCCCGCCCCCGTCGCCATGCTGTTCCTCGTGGTGCTGGTCAAGCTGCTCCGCGCCGTGCCGGCTGGGCTTGAGGAAGGCGCGCGCGTCGTGTTCCGCTTCTTCGTCACCGCCGTCACCTACCCGCTGCTGTTTTCTACGGCGGTTGCGCTCACGCCCTGGCATGAGCTGGTCGAGGCGTTTCACCCGGCCAACCTGGTCACGATCGTCGCGACCGTGCTGACCCTGACCGCGACCGGCTTCTACGTCGGCAAATGGCTGAAGATGTATCCGATCGAAGCCGCGATCGTGAACGCCTGCCACAGCGGCCTCGGCGGCACCGGCGACGTCATGATCCTGACCGCGGCAGAACGGATGGAATTGATGCCGTTCGCACAGGTCGCGACCCGGATTGGCGGCGCCATCACCGTGACGCTCGCGATCATCGCGATGGCTCACTTCAAGATCGTTTGAGGGACATCGTGAGGACGACGATCATGGTGATGCGAAGCAAGCTGTTCGTGCCCGCCTCCCGCCCGGAGCTATTCGGCAAGGCGCTGGCTTGCGCGGCGGACGCATTATCGTTCGACCTGGAAGACGCCGTTGCCCAAAGCCGCAAGGCGGAGGCCCGCGCCAATCTCACCGCGTTCCTGCGCGACTTGCCGCCGACAGGCAAGACGATCGTCGTCCGCGTCAACGCATTCGGCACGGCAGAATTCGAGGCCGATCTGGTCGCGCTTGCCGGCCTCCCCGTCGACGTCATCAACCTGCCGATGGCACAGGACGAAGACACCGTCCTCCAGGCCATTGCCGCTATCGAGCGCGGCGAGGTGTGCAATCCGGCCGTGCGTCCTCTCAAGATCCTGCTCAACATCGAGACGTTCAGGGCGTTGCGCAAAGCAGCGCGGCTTGCCTCCGTGCATCCACGCGTGACGGGCTTGCAGATCGGCTACGCAGATCTGCTTGAGCCATGCGGTATCGCGCGGTCCGATAGCGCGGCGCTTGCCCATATCAGGCTCGCGGTACGCCTCGCCGCCGCCGAAGCCGGCATTGCCGCCTATGACGGCGCGTTTGCGGCGGTTACGGATGTTGAGGGCTACCGTGCTGAATGCAAGGCGGCGAAGAGGCACGGCTTCGCCGGCAAGAGCTGCATCCATCCGAGCCAAATCACGATCGCCAACGAGATCTTCATGCCCGATGCGAACGAAATCGCCTGGGCCAGAAAAGTGGTGTCGGCAGCTGCGAATGCCGAGGCAAGCGGCATCGGCGCCTATCTCCTCGACGGCCAAATGATCGACAAACCTTTCCTTGAACGCGCCCGCGCCGTCGTCGCCCTAGCCGGCCGCTTCCAGACGGAGGCATGACATGAGCAGGCTCCATCAGCGCGATTATCAGCCGGACGCGCGCGGAACACTCGACGGCATTCGCGTTCTCGACATGTCGCGACTCTTCGCCGGAAACGTGCTGACGCAGATACTCGGCGACTTCGGCGCCGAGGTGATCAAGATCGAGCCGCCGGAAGGCGACACTTTGCGCGCGTGGAAGACCGAGGGCGTCGAGACACATTGGAAGGTCTACGCCCGCAACAAGAAGAGCCTGTGCCTTTCCTTGCGCGACGCCCGTGCCGTCGAGATCATCCGCAAGCTGGTCCCTTCGGCGCACATCTTTATCGAGAGTTTTCGGCCGGGCGTGCTGGAGAAAATGGGGCTGTCGCCCGCGGCGCTGCTGGCGATCAATCCCTCGCTCGTCATCATCCGCATCTCCGGCTGGGGACAGGATGGTCCTTACGCGCAGCGGCCGGGCTTCGGCACCGTGATCGAGGGCGTGTCCGGCTTCGCCGCGATCAACGGCTTTCCCGATCGTGAGCCGGTTTTGCCGCCGATGTACCTGGCTGACGGCGTTGCCGGAATATACGGTGCCTCGGCGGCGATGATCGCGTTGCGGGAGGTGGAAATGAAGGGAGGCCGCGGCCAGGTCGTCGACCTGCCACTCCTGGACCCGCTGTTCGCGATCCTGAGCCCGCAGTCGGCGAACTACCGCCTCACCGGCAAGGTGAAGCCGCGCACAGGCAGCCGCTCGACCAATTCGGCGCCGCGCAATGCCTATCGTTGCAGCGACGGACGGTACGTCAGCCTGTCGGGTTCGATCCAGAAGATGACCGAGCGTTTGTTCCGGGCGATTGGCCGTGCCGAACTGGTCGACGATCCCCGCTTCCGCAGCAATGCGGACCGGCTGCGGCATGCCGATGAGCTTGACGCCATCATCGGCGAGTTCATCGGCGTCCGGACGCAGGCGGAAAACGTCGCCTTCTTCGAAAAGGCCGAGGTCACGATCGGCCCGATCTACGACACGCCGCAGATCATGGCAGATCCCCATGTCATCGCGCGCGAGGTGATTGCCGACTATCCGGATGACGAAATGGGCCAAATCCCAATGCATCACGTCGTGCCGCGCCTCGATCAGACGCCGGGCTCCATCCGAACTGCGGCGCCGGCGCTGGGTGAGCATAATCGTGAGCTGCTGGAGGAAATCGGCGTCGACGATGACGCCTACAACGCCCTCGTCGAGACCGGGGTCGTTTGCGAGGCGACGCCGCGCCCCGCGGATGCGCGCCGTACTGCCAATGCTCAGCGCTCATAAGACTGGCGCGTCACACGCAAAGGAGACTCTTATGCAACATGCCATGACACGCCGGACATTCGTCGCATCGAGCATAGCAACGCTTGCGGGCGCGGCAGCGACGACTTCGGCAAACGCCCGAGCGGTTCCCAACTCATCCGGAACGGAGCCGCCGAAAACCAAAGCGCCTGCGAACGCCTGCGACGCGCATTTCCATATCATCGACCCGCGCTTTCCGTCTCCGGAGACGACAAAACCCGAAGGGTCGTCCCTCGATGACTATCTGATGCATCAGCACCGCATCGGAACCACGCGCGCTGTTCCGGTTCAGCCGAAATATCATCGCACCGATCACACCTGCATGCTTGATGCGCTGAAGCGCCTTGGCGTCAACGGCCGGGGCATCGGCGTGTGCCATCCTGATGTGGCGGACAGTGAATTGAAGCGGCTCGATGCCGGCGGCATTCGCGGACTTCGTTTCAGCGTCTGGAACCCAAAAGACACGGTCACCACGATCGACATGATCGAGCCGCTGGCAAAGCGTATCGCCGATCTCGGCTGGCACGTCCAGCTGCACATGTCCGGTGACCAGATCACCGGCACGGCAGCCATGCTCAACCGGCTGCCCTGTCCGATCGTATTCGATCATATGGGGCGGCTGCCGCCGAAACAGGGGCCGGACCACCCTGCATTTGCGGTGATCGCCGGCCTCGTCGGCAAGGGCCGGGCCTGGGTGAAGCTTGCGGGCGCTTATCTCAACAGCGAGCAAGGACCGCCCTATGCCGATGCCACCCGGATTGCGCAGGCTTTCGTGGCCCAAGCACCCGAGCGGCTGGTGTGGGGCAGTGACTGGCCCCACGTCACAGAGAAGCACAAGCCCGACGATGCCGAGTTACTTGATCTGCTCGGGGTGTGGGCCGGCAGCGACAAAACGCGCAACCTGATCCTGGTTGATAATCCCGCCAAGCTCTACGCTTTCTGACCAAGGGCGCGGCTCTAACCGGCGCGCGATTGGCGCTGCTGAGGATGCAGGATTGGCCGACGCGCGTCCTCGCGTGCTAGCCATCGGCTACGTCCCAACACAGCGAGGTCATCGCGGGCGACACGGATCGATACCATCTGGAGTACAAAATCGTAGAAGATCGTAGTCTGGCGTGGGCAATCGTAGAGTTGGTAGGGTGGGAGCGCTACCTTCGATCCCCCCGACAGATCGAGTTCATGGTGTCGGTGGCGTGCCCCCCGTTGGTGGTCGGTCCACTCCGCTTTTTCAGCACACGTGGGTGATCGACGAAGCTGAGACGTGCGGATTTGCGGCGAGTGTGAGGAAACGAAGTCGAAGAAAGTGGTGCAGCGAGCCGGGCCCCCCCATTTTGGAAGCGACCAAAGATTTCCGCCGACAGCTTTGAGCAGACAGCACTGACTGCTAAACGAGCCCGTCATATTCAGATCAAGATTCGGGCATGTTGACGAGCTTGGGTGCGCCCCCTCCCCTTGTAAGTTTTCCACATCCCCGCGAGCCATGGACCGGCGGCGAGGCTGTTTACGTGTGCGGGCGCCTCGGGCATATGAATGGTACTTTGCTACAGGGAGCTCAAGCCAAGGCTCGCAAGGTACTGTATTTGAAAGCAAAACGGCCGCCGACTATGACGCAGCCGACCGTATCGTGGCAGATATGTTGTCGGATCGGGTCTTAGACCGCATTATCGATGATGTCTCGCCATTTGTGGTTAAAGGGGTTCCCCTAATATGTGCGGTTCCGCACCCTCCTTTCGACGACCCCCACGGAGATGGCGCAGATGCAGTAAGGAGGGGTGTCAGAAACGCCCTTCCACACCAATATATGGCTAGACTGAGCATTGAACTCGATGCCGAAATTGACACACAAATCGTCCAGAAAGCCCGTGTCGGCCGGACTAAATTAAAGGATTTTCCACGGTTTCTATGTCAACCTTGCTTCGATGGTGCAGTGCGTCAAGAT
Organism: Bradyrhizobium sp. CB3481; assembly: GCF_029714305.1. Lineage (NCBI taxonomy): Bacteria > Pseudomonadati > Pseudomonadota > Alphaproteobacteria > Hyphomicrobiales > Nitrobacteraceae > Bradyrhizobium > Bradyrhizobium sp. CB3481. The sequence goes on along the minus strand of NZ_CP121647.1, from coordinate 3,000,653 downwards.
GCCGCCTACATCTTGTTGGACGATGTCCTTACCACCGGCGGAACACTGGCCGCCCTCCGCAGTCATATAATGAGAGGCGGAGGTACAGTGGTCGCGATCAGGACACTGGCGCACGGCAGCGGCCAATGGCGGGATCTTGCGCTTTCGGAACGAACGTGGCACGACTTAGAGGCTGCGTTTGGTAACAGTTTGAACGATTTTTGGAGAAAGGAGATCGGCCATGAAGCTAAACGGCTCACCGAAGCTGAAGCTAGCATTCTCCTTCGGTGGTACTTAAATAACGTTGCAGGAACCGGGCGCGCCCCATTTCAATGCCTTAGAGATTACTCGCTGAGGCGGCAGCTAAGGGCGAGTAGCAAAAAGGCGGTCGCCGTAGCGGTGAAGCGAGGAGCTAAAACGCATCCTCGGATAGCTGCCCTAAAGGCGAAAAAGGCAGAAGCAAATCAGTGACAGGCCGCCCATAGGGCGGCCTTTCAGTTGAAATGCCGTTGAAAACGCAAGGCAATGTCCGTGTGGCGTCCCTTCCATACGGCTACGTCTAACGCCACCGACAACTCACCGGGCTTCCCAGCGCTAATATCCCTAACCTGAAATGATGGGGATAGGGCCCTTGTTGCTGCTCACTGCAAAATAAACCCATGGTAGAACGCCCGTCACTCGGGTGAGGAAAAACGCGTGTCTTTCGGGGGTATTCAGCCGTGAAACTGGTGAGCGTGGAGGCCGATCACTTCAAGAACATTCTAAAATCGGGCATCGTGACAATACAGCCAGATGTCACCTGCGTCGTCGGCAAAAACGAATCCGGTAAAACTGCGTTCCTACAGGCGCTGCATCGATTTCATCCTGCGCAACCAAATGTAACGTTTAATGCGCAGCGCCAATACCCTGCTTGGTTAGAGAAACAACATCGACGCCAGAAGGACATCAATCAGCACTGCCCGATAACTTGCACATTTGAGCTCGAGAAGCATGATCTCGAAGCAATCGAACAGGTGCTTGGCTCGGGTGTTCTCAAAAAATCGACGATCCCCATCTCGCGCACCTACAGCGATCATTTCCGGTGGACGGTAGAGATAAACGAACCGGCGGTAGTCACTCATATTGCGCGCGGTTTACTCGGGAGTACGCCGACGCCAACGAGCATTGATGAACTTAATGGACTGATCAACACACTCGGCAATAGCACGCACACTGACGAGGCCAAAATTGCAGCCGACCGAAGTTTAGCCAGTGAGATAACGCAAGCGAGAGATCAGGCTCTCGGAAAGTGCACGTCAGTTAACGATAGGCTTTGGGAACTTCTCCAACCTCGACTGCCGAAATTCTTCTATTTCGACGATTACAGTCAGCTCCCCGCATCGGTAAACATTCGCGAGCTACTAGCAAAGAAAAAAGAGGAGCTTGCTCCGGGAGAATTGACCGCACGCTCTCTCTTAGAACTAGGCGGGGCCGATAACGAGTATTTGCTTAACCCAGATTATGAGACCAGAAAGCGAGAACTAGAAAACATCGCAAACGCGATAACTCACCAAGTGCTTACGTTCTGGAGCACCAACCCCGAGCTACGCACCGACGTCGATATGACTTTGAAGCAAACGCAGACCGCGAATGGTCAGCAAACGGTATTGGACGAGTTGAAAATAAGATTGTACGACAATCGTCATCTGCTCTCGTTGTCATTTGACGAACGCTCCACCGGATTTCGCTGGTTTTTCTCGTTTCTCGCGGCATTTTCGGAATATGAAAGCAGTGACTCGCCGGTGGTTATTCTCCTTGATGAACCTGGTCTCGGTCTGCACGCGCGCGCGCAGGCGGACTTTCTCAGGTTCATTGACGATCGCCTAAGCAAGCGATGCCCGGTTATCTATACCACCCATTCGCCGTTCATGGTGCAGCCGGGTAAGCTGGAGCGCGTGCGGCTTGTCCAAGACGGCGGCCGCGAGGTGGGCTCTCGGATCACGGCTAATGTCCTGTCCACGGATCGCGACACGCTATTTCCTCTACAAGGAGCGCTGGGCTACGATATGGTCCAGCATCTCTTCATCGCTCCGCATAACCTCATTGTGGAAGGCACATCCGATTTCACTTATCTGAATCTCCTTTCTACCCATCTTGGGAGTACAGGACGAACGGGCTTGGACCCGAAGTGGTCCATCATCCCGGTAGGAGGGGCCGACCTAATCCCTTCGTTTGTGGCATTGCTCGGAAATCACCTCGATCTCACCGTGCTGATTGATGCCCGGAAAGAGGGAAACCAGCGGCTCCAAAACTTGACGCAGCAAGGGCTCTTGAAGGGAGCGCGGCTGATCACAATCGGCGAAATCACCGGGACCAAAGTGGCGGACATAGAGGACCTATTCACGCCAGATGAATACCTAAGGCTTTTCAACGAAGCGTTTTCCAGTTCCTTCAAGGTCACCGATTTGGTCGGGAAAGACCCCATCGTCAACAGGCTCGCACGAGTTTCGAAGGTCGAACGGTATGACCACGGACTTCCCGCGACCGTGCTCCTCAAGAATTATCCGAGCTTCCTGCCCACGCTCTCGCCGGAAACGCTGACGAGGTTTGAAACTCTCTTTCAGCGCATCAACACCACTCTGGGAACTTGAGCGGTTGCCCTCCTGCGCTGGCCTGCACTTCGCATTCGCGTGCGGGATCGATCTTCTGCCAGTATATCGGAGATATCCGGTAAAATCACACAGTTCACAGATGCCGCTGATGGCTCGCGCTGATCAGGAGCCGCTTCGCAACAGATGACGATAACCCTGCTCCGTCATCCATCTGGCACGCGAGAGGTGGCTCTCGAACGCAGTTCGCGCCCGATCGGCCTCGATATCCGGATCGATCCGCAGCACGATCCGAGAGACATCACGCCAGTTAGCGCCTTGTTGATGAGCATCAAACAAGCGCATGTACGTGATCATGTGCTCCTTGTCATAATCGGTGAGGGCTGGTCCGGCGGGCGCTATGTCGGCGATATGTGGATCGAGTGGCGGCGTTTTCACATGGAGGCTCCGGGATCGGCAACGGGATCAATCGCTGCTCTCATGCGCCGATGATAACGGAAAAAGAATGGCGCATCGAAACCCATCCGGCTTGAACGTAGGCTCCCAAGACCCACGAACCGAAGCAATACAGTGTTCAATCAAGCTGGTGCCGAAGCCTTTCCGATCCGGCTGAGACAGGACAGGCACGCCGACTTCTTCCCACCGGATGCTCAGGTCGTTCTCTGTGCGGGACCATTCAATGCGAAGCTGTCCTACTGCATTGGAGAGTGCGCCGTATTTCACAGCGTTCGTTAGAAGCTCGTGCACGATTAGAATGAGATGACGCGACTGTTCCGCCGAAAGCATTACATCAGCGCCGTGCAGGACCACTTGCTCGGAGGTAATTCCTTCCAATTCGTTCCTGAAAATCGTTGTGACCAAAGTGCCTTTCGGCTGCTCTGTCAGAAAATCGTTTGTCCTCCTGATCGCCTCGAAGCGGCGCAGCAGCCGTTCCGCCGCCTCGGGCTCGTGCTGAAGCGTCCGTTTCGTAATCGCTCGTAGCACTGAGAAAGTATTGGCCCTCCGGTGCTCAAGCTCACGAATGAGGACATTCATGGATTGGTGCCGGTTGTACGCGCGTTCGATTAACTTCCGGCACAACAGGCCAAACCCGACGAGAATGAGAGCGCAAACGAGCAGCCAAGCCGCCTCGGTACGCTCTTGGACGGAAAGTGCATGCAAGATGAAGTGAGGCTCCCTAAAAACCCACCACACAAGAACGAGCGATCCCAAACTAACGGCAATACCGGCAGGTGCCCCGGCCAGGATCGCCGCAATTCCGATAGGGGGAAGAACCCTGCAAATGGTACGCCCGGTCCCGCCGTTAATACGACCAGCGTCTGAAGAAAGGCACCCGATAGGATAGCGGCCAAAGCGACCGCAAGGGCGCGCCAAGATATTGGCCGTATGCGGAAGATTATCTCAGCAATACGATCGAAAGGGTCAGGAGGAGCCCCAGATTTACTCGGCCCCGCGCCCAAGCGCCGGGGCGCTTCCAATGTGGATACGACAGGCACTGCTCAGCACCCTGATTGGAACTGTATAGTACTCGCTAACAGAGGGTTGTCTATTCCCGTTGACGCCGAGAGGGACGATGATCGGCATGCCGGTCCGTCCAAGGTCATGAAGGAAGCTACCGAGGCCGCTCACCCCTTCCAAGGCTTTAGCGCTCCTCATCCGGGTGCATTCACTTATACGGCGTAATATCCCGACTTCGGGCTCTCCTCAGTTCAATAGCTCCCTCTTGTCTATTGGAAGCCTAAGCCTTTCAACCCGCTCCTTGCGGATCGCTTTGCGGAGTTCGCGCTCTTTCTTTTCGAACGCAGCAAGCTCTTTCTTCGCCGCTTCCAGAAAGCGGTTGCGCGGCGTGATCGCCAACTCAGAATGTCCCGTCATGAAACGCCACCCATTAGAGAACCCCGCCCAACATACCTAAGTGCGCGAACCCGAGGAAGGTTCACGACAGTAATTTTACGGAATGATGACAGTGACGTGCCTGCCGAATGGGCACGTTGCGATGAGTGCGGTCCAGCGCGCCTCCTGCCAAGGGTTCCGTTTCTTCCCATCGTGACATACCCGTGTGGCACACGCATTGCACCTTACTCCGCGACTGGGATTTCAGAGCCCAGTTTGAGACAAGGCGCCGCCCGGACACATATTTCGAACCGGGCGGCGTTATTTTTTTGAGGTCTAGACCTAGGGCATTTATTTCGATATTCGTTGAATTATGGAAAAGAGTGATGTTGTGACTGCCTTGGCGGCTCTCGCGCAAGTCAATCGGCTCGATGTCTTCCGGTTGCTTGTTCAGGCTGGACCCAACGGCATGGCCGCCGGTTCGATAGCTGACCTCCTTGGTGTCGCACCCAACACTCTGACCTTTCATCTCGACCGGTTGCGGAACGCTGGCCTCCTCACGGTACGACGGGATGGCCGGTCAATGATCTACGCGGCGCAGTATCACACCATGAATGACTTGCTAAGTTTTCTCACAGACAACTGCTGCGGTGGCGCGCCGTGTGGCCCCGCATCACAGCGCAATGCTAGCTCCAAACGAACCAAGGCAACCACGTAGGAGAACAATCATGAAGCGTCTGCACGTTCACGTCTCCGTCGAAGACCTTCCGCGATCCATAGGGTTCTATTCCGCCCTGTTTGCCGCCCAGCCATCCGTGGTGAAAACAGACTACGCGAAATGGATGCTGGAAGACCCTCGCGTCAACTTCGCCATCTCGACACGGGGCCGAAAACCCGGCCTAGATCATCTCGGCATTCAGGTGGAAGAAACTAACGAACTCCAAGACGTGTATGCCCGGATGCGGCAGGCGGGTGGCAACATCATCGAGCAGGGCCATACGGCTTGCTGCTACGCCCAATCTGAGAAGTCGTGGATTGATGATCCTGCTGGCATCGCATGGGAAACCTTCCATACGACGGGCGAAAGCACCACGTATGGTGACGGTACGGGTGAAAACGTAGCCCGCATTGCTCATGCGAAGCAAAGCGCTTGCTGCGTTCCCAGCGTTGAACAGAAGCAAGCTGCCGCCTGTTGCAACGATTGAGGTGGGGGCATGGCCGACCGCGTTTACAACGTTCTGTTCCTCTGCACGGGCAACTCCGCGCGCTCAATCCTCGCAGAGGCGATCCTCAACAAAGATGGTGAAGCCCGCTTCCGCGCGTATTCTGCTGGCAGTCAGCCGAAAGCCGATGTGAACCCATTCGCGTTGAGGGTTCTTTCGCGGTTCGATTATCCCACCGATGGCTTGCGATCAAAAAGCTGGCAAGAGTTTGCTGCCCCCGCTGCGCCGGTCATGGACTTCGTCTTCACTGTCTGCGACAACGCGGCGGGTGAAAGCTGCCCGGTATGGCCCGGTCAACCAATGTCGGCGCATTGGGGCGTCGAAGACCCAGCAGCAGTGGAAGGTGCGGATTTCGAGAAGGAAGCCGCCTTCGTTGAGGCATTCCGGTATCTCAAAAACCGTATCAGCACCTTCGCCAGTTTGCCCTTGACGAGCATCGATAAGCTGACGCTTGGCGCAAAGCTGCGGGACATTGGGCGTTCTGAAGGATCAACGTTCGGTCACGGGAAGGCAAGCTGATGACCCGCGAAATGGGCAGGCGGCTTACGGCGGAGCTGCTCGGCACCTGCCTCCTTGTGGCGACAGTGGTCGGCTCTGGGATCATGGCCCAGTCGCTGACGAAAGATTTCGCCGTTGCCCTGCTGGCGAACTCGCTGGCGACTGGGGCCATCCTCATCGTGTTGATCACGATCTTGGGGCCGGTTTCCGGCGCTCACTTCAATCCCGCTGTAACGATGATCTTCGCTGCCAAGCGAGAGACTTCGCTGATCGAGGCAATCGCCTACATCCTCAGTCAGCTGGCTGGTGGCGTGCTTGGCACCATCGCTGCTCACCTCATGTTCGCGATGCCTGCGCTTGGCTCGGCGGAGAAGGTGCGAACAGGTGTCGGGCAGTGGTTCGCAGAAGCTGTTGCGACGTTCGGACTGGTAATGGTTATTCGGGGCGGGTTACGACATCAGCGAGCCGCTGTGCCGTGGCTGGTAGGTCTCTACATCACGGCGGCGTATTGGTTCACGGCATCCACCTCGTTCGCCAATCCAGCCGTGACGCTCGCTCGGTCGTTTACCGATACGTTCTCCGGGATCGCACCGGCATCGGTGCCAGCCTTCGTTATCGGCCAATTGTTCGGAGCGCTTGCGGGACTTGCGGTATCAACCATGTTGTTCGCGAACCCGAAAGACTTACAGCGCGAACAATAGAATACTGATCGCGCCGGCCGATACGGCCAGCGTGGCTATGGACAACACAATCGTCCAGTCGATCCGAGCCATTGCACAAACGTCAACTTAGTCACGATCAACAGCTTGATTTATGTCAAGGGAAGCGGACGCTTAGGTCCGTCAGGCTCAATGCTGGTAGCCCTTACACTTGGTCTCTTCCTTGTATTCCCCGTGCTTACCCCATTTCCGCTCAATGTTGCAGGGTCCTCGGTAATATTCCTGCTTGTACTCGCGGTCATAGTAACCGTAGCTGCGCTCGTAGCGGCGGTCGTCGCCGCCCCCCCGTCCCTTGCCGCTTTCGTCTTTCCAAGGGTCAGCGACTGCGGGTGAAATGAGCAGGCTGACTACTCCAAGAGCTGCGAACAGAAGTTTCATTGGGCTCCTCCTAGAGGTCACGCCCGGGATAACTTCGCAGGTTAAGCCGAGTTCCCGCTTGGCTCGGGACAAGTACCTTAGCTGCGCGGCTATGGCTGAGGAGCGGCTGGTCTTTCGGACGGAGCGGATGGCGGCTGTTGCGGATTCTGACCGGCTCCGCCATGGGGCACACAGGTACCGACGTTGCTGAGAAGTCGCTTTGCCTGCAACTCACGCGCTCTGGAGTAATCTCGTCTCCGTTCTATCGTAAGCGCAGCACTCCAATCCCAAGCCTCGAACGCATCAGCATAATGCTTCCGCATCTGTTCCTCGGCGGCTAGACAGTCAGAGAACTTTTCGAACACAAGGTCAGTGTTTACCGGAGTGATGCCACCCACCAAGACAACAAGCATCCATTTCATTTGCTCGCCTACCTTCGCCTTTCTCAAAAACGGGTTCAGCTTTCGCAAGGTCCGGGTTCGACCTACCCAGCCCATCAATCAAACACGACCGCACCTTGGAGACCAAGCCGCGCTAATGGCGCGTTGACGCGGCTTCGAAGACTTGACCGATGTCAGGCTCCTCAAGCCCATCTGCACTGACGCACTCACACGGCATGCCCGCGCCACACTGGCAACCCAGCTCTTCGCTCCATGCCCGCTTAGGATGATTTTCACACACCTATCCCAATCCAAAACAGGTGCGGCAACTAGGATTAATCCTTCCGATGAAGTCCTTTGAACGAACTGGCACGCAGCAAGCCTTCCGATGTGATGTCTCGGTACTCAACGTCGGCAAAGAATTTCGGTTCGACCCACGTCGCCTTCGGTTTTCTGATTGACCTTGTTAGCTTTGATTTCGGGCTAACGACCGTATCGAGCTGCTTTCTTATCTGGCTTGAGACCGTGCGAGACCAGCCGGTCCCGACTTTCCCCATATAGACGAGGTCCTTGCCTTCTTGCTTTCCGAGGTACAGCGCCGCCACGCCGCTCGGGTCCTTAATGAACCAACGACCGGAAACTTGCCTTTGTGCACGGCCTTGATCTTCAGCCAGTTCTCATTTCGCTCCGACCGATACGGCGCGTCTGTCCGCTTGGAAATGATGCCTTCCCAACTCAGCTTGGCCGCATGCTCGAACATCTTCTGGCCGTCGCCGACGAGGTGTTCGGAATAGAGCACCGGCAGTTCGACGTCGTTTTCGCCCAGTAAGTCTAACAAGAGCTGCTTGCGCTCGATTTGCGGCAGCCTGCGAAGGTCACCATCCCGCCAAAGCAGATCGAAAGCATAGTAGACGAGCCGACCTTGCCTGCCTGCGGCTAACTCCGCTTGTAGCTCAGAGAAGTTGGTCCGACCTTCATGGACGACTACCACTTCACCGTCGATGATAGCCTCGCCCGGGATGGCGAGCGCGCCTGCGATCTCAGTGAACCGCTTCGTCCAGTCTAGGCCATTGCGGGTGTAGACCTTCTTGCGGCCGTGGTTCAGGTGCACCTGAATACGGTAGCCATCGTATTTGATTTCATGAAGCCACTGGTCCCCGTTGGGGGCTTTAGACTTCAACGTGGCAAGCTGGGGCTCAATGAACCCCGGCATCTCGATCCGGTTTGACAATTCAGGAACTCACAAATCAAAAGCCCACCGCACTTGGGACAACGGCGGGCATTTTACTTGCTTCCTGAAAATCTCGAACAATCAAGGGACGTGATTGCTACCGCCACTACCCGGACAAACGCGCCTAGCGCAGCGTTCACATCCATCGTACACTATGCGTTAGGTTGGATGCCAATGCCATGGTGCAGGATCGGCCGGTTCGCGTTGAACGTCGGTTGGCGGCGATATTGGCCGCTGACGTGGCCGGGTATTCCCGGCTTATGCACCATGATGAAGAAGCCACACATGCCAAGCTGACCTCCCTGCTAACGGAGGCGGTCCATCCCGCAATCGCTGAATACGGTGGCCGCATCGTAAAGAACACCGGCGACGGGTTCTTGGCAGAGTTTCCGAGCGCCGTACAGGCTGCCCGAGCTGCCGTGCAATTTCAGAACCGCGTCCGAGAACTCACGGCTGCCGACGCGCAGGATGCTCGCATCGCCTTGCGCGTCGGCATCAATGTCGGCGACGTGATCGTCGAACCGCACGATATCTTTGGGGATGGCGTGAACATCGCGGCCCGGCTTGAGAGCATTGCAGAGCCGGGCGGCATCTGCATCTCGTCTTCTGCCATGGATCATGTGCGAGGCAAGGTCAGCGTTGAGTTCGTCGATCTCGGCGAGCAGGACCTCAAAAATATCGCTCGTCTGGTCCGAGCCTATGCCGTGGTCGTCGATGGACCTAGCCCCGCTACCCAGATCAAACGCGCTACACAAGACGCACCTAAGCCGCCTCGTCTTTCCATCGTAGTTTTGCCTTTCACCAACCTAAGCGGCGATCACCAACAAGACTATTTCGCCGATGGCGTGACCGAGAGCCTGACCACGGATTTGTCACGCATCAAGGACGCATTCGTGATAGGCCGCCACACCGCATTTGCTTATAAGGGCGAGGCGCACGACCTTAGAAAGGTCGGCCGCGAGTTGAACGTCCGGTATGTGCTAGAGGGATCGGTGCAGCGCAGCGGCAAGCGCTTTCGGGTGAACGTGCAGCTTATCGATGCTGAAACAGCCAACCACATATGGGCGGAGCGGTTCGACAAACCCGTCGCCGACCTGTTCGATACTCAGGACGAAATCGTGTCACTGCTCGCCAACGCTCTGAACGCCCAGCTTATCGAAGCCGAGGCGCAGCGCGCACAACACTCAGTGCACCCGGATGCAACAGATTTGACTTTCCAAGGTTTTTCTTGGTCATATAAGGGGCCGACTTTCGAGTACGTCGCTCAAGCGCGCATCTTTTTTGAGCGTGCTTTGGAAATCGATCCTCGAAGTTATAGAGCACTGGTGGGGATGGCGCGCGTCCATCTAGCGATTGGTGCGGGCATGTTAGCCGATGACCGGGCTGCGCAGCTCTTGGCGGCTGAGACGAATGCGATCAAGGCAGTTTCGCTCGCCCCGGACTACCCATGGGGTCACTTGGCGCTAGGAGGTGCCCTGATCTTTACAAACCGCGCATCGCGAGGGATTGCGGAATTCGAGCAAGTGCTGCGTCTTGATCGCAATTCGGCCGACGCACACGCCTACACTGGTTTGGCAAAAGTATTCTTGGGTCGTTCGGCCGAGACCGAAGCTCATGTCGTCGAGGCATTCCGCCTCTCCCCTCGCGATATCGCTGCTTACCAATGGATGCACATAGCGGGGACAGCTAAATTGCAGCTCGGCGCGGATGTCGAAGCTGTCACTTGGCTGCAAAGGAGCCTTAACGCCAACCGAAATTTTCCTCTAACCCATTTTGTCTTGGCTGCTGCCTTGGGCTTACTCGGCGAGATGGATGAGGCGCGAGCTGCCGCAAAGGCTGGACTAGCGCTGCAGCCAGATTTTACGATCGGTCGCCTCCGCGCCGTCACCTACAGCGACAATGCGACGTATCTCGCTGCGCGAGAGCGCCTTTGCGTGGGCTTGCGGCTGGCGGCGGTGCCCGAGGGATGATGTCGGAGCGGGGGTTGGCTGCGCAAGAAAAAGCCCCCGGAGATTTTCTCCCCGGGGGCCTCTTGGATCGCTGGGAATTGGGTACATCCCCCAATCCAACGATGCACTGCTCGACATCTCGCTACCCAACTGTGGGCGGCGTGTGGCAGCGACGCGTCAATCGCGTGAATTTATATCCGCCTGAAAAGCAAGAGCAGACAACTCGCGCTTTTTCCAATCGGCGCGACGCGCGAGTTCGATAGCCCGTGCCTTGCGGCTCTGCACGTCCGAGATCAGCTCATCGATCTCCGAGCGTTCATCGTGCGCTTGATGCGCAAGACGACCGACAACGCAATCATCAAATCGCCGTGGGGCATCAACAAGTCCCGCGCAGCGATATCGCAATGATCGATGAACGTCTGAACCGCTTGTTCACTAGAGCATATCAATATTGCCAGCTCACGCGCCTGCCGGAGATCATCGACCGGGAGTACAGGTTCGCCTTCCAGCAAGATGCGCTCGGCAGCGCGGCCAGCCAGAAACTCGATGCACTGATCGCGCACCTGCCCGAAGATATCGGCCACACCGCGCCGATCTTCGCCTGGTGCGGGCATTAATGGCGTGAGGGCTTCGCGCACATCGGAAGCATCGCCACGACCGTCTTTGAACGCCTCTTTGTACCCGACGCCCCAGCAAAGCCCCTCGAAGCCGCCGTCGGCGGCGGGATCAACGGTAACACCACCAACCTGACGTCCAAGCAACACCTTCTTGGGACGGTGAGAACCGGACTGTGCATCGCCGTTCCATCGGTCGTTCACCAGGAACACGTTGACCTTCTGGAAGTCATGACGGTTGTCCGGCGTGCGCTCGCGCGCCTTCCTGAACTCCAACTTGAACGAGACATCAGTATCGGGCCGCTCGACCTTGGCGAGATGGATAGCAACATCCATCTGCCATTCGCGCGTCTTGGTGCCATAGCCCTTCGTTTCGTCATGGCCAGTATGGTGGACCCAGAGCTGTCCGATGCCGCGCTTGGTCAGCGATCTCACCCATGGCAACGTCTGCGCCCAAGCCTCTTCATCGACCATCGATCCAGAGATCAGGCACATGACGTTGTCGAAGATCACAAAATCGCAGCCGCCCATGGCGACTATGACCCGCTCGATTGCCGATTGGCCGATCTGCGTGTTGAGCGGCTGAAAATTGGGAACGTCCTCGGTGCTGAGAGCATGAAAGCCGCTTGGCTGGAACTGCTCGCGGCCCCGGGAGCTGATCTCGCCCTGCAAGCGGGCTTCTTCTGCCAGCAGACGCTGCTTGAGCAGCCGCCGTGACATCTCACCGTAGATATAGAGTACGTTGGCCGGGCGGCGACCATGCCAATGGAGAAACGGCGCGCCCGCCGCCATGCGCATGCCGATAGCAATGGCAACGTTCGACTTGCCCAAGCCGGTCGGAGCCGCCATGATCGCACGGCTGGTCGTGGAGAGGACATCGCCCAACAGGTAGTCGGGCGTCGGTAGATCGCGATCTCGCCACTGATCCAGCGTGAGAAACCGCGCCTGCTTTCCCGAGGTATCCGCGCCAGCACTTTCCGCATTATCCTTGGCGCTGTCGTAGGTGTCGCCAAAGTCCGGCTTGTCGAACTTCTCGCGAGCCGTATCAATCAGCTTCGCCAAGTCTGCGTCCTGATAGCCGCCCTTGCAGTAGGAAGCGCAAACCATCTTAATCACGGCGTCAGACAAGCCAAGGCCGACCATGACTGCCACGGCATCGCGCATAGGAATGTGCCAGTGCCCCGGACTTACGCTCGCAAGCAGCTCGCGAACCTTATCCATGCCGCGCGCTGAGCCAAATTCAGCAGAGAAATCCTTTTCGCTCTTGGTTTCGTGAGCGCGCGCTGACTGGCGCAGCCCGCGCAAGGCTTCCACACTATAGGACGGCGCGTTCGCATCGCTCCGAACCGAAGTAAGCTCGATGACGTAACCGCGCTCCCGCTTGTCCTTGTTCGGATAGCTGATGGTACCGCCAATGCGCAAAATGCGGTCGCAGTTCTGGACGTCATCACTTCCGAAGAGATCGCGAAGCGCAGTGTTGGCATCCTCGACATCTTTCGGATTGGTCAGTGGCTCGCGGTTCAGGAAATAGAGTTGACCGCGCCAGTCCGGCGTGCTGCCCGTCTGAACGATGATAGCAGGCCGAACCTGCTCATGCTGACAAATCGCGGCAACGCGATCGTAATCACCGGCTTTGTCACAATCGATCCACGAAAAGCGAGCAGCGCAGAAGTGCTTCTTAGTGCCACGTCCTTTTTCAGGCTTGTTGCCATGCCGGAGGGCAGCGCCGAGGTAACAATTGTAGCCGCGCTCGTTCATCTTGACGACGCAGTCAATGATCGGCCTCAAATCATGCGCAGAGTAGAAGCGGTAGCTAATCGGGCCGTCGGGCTCGATGCAGACGATCTCGATCCATGCATCAGGGTGCTGATGCGCAAAATCCGTCGCGAACAGTGCGTACAAGAATGCGCTGATTGCGACCGCGTCCGGCGCAAGCCGATAGGCCCCAGCTTGCGCGCGGGCGTCGGCGTTGGTAAAATGACCGTGCATAGAATAATTCCCGAACATGAGAAAGCCCGGTGACGCGGCGAACGTCCCGGGCTTTCGCGTAGCTATGCGTTGATCAGGCCGACCGTCGGCATGAAGCGCCCTCAGTTGTCTTCGGATGGCGCGACACTGACCGAAAAAATGGGGCGCGACTAATGCACCTTTGGCCCCGTCTTGGGCTAAACAAATTCAAGAAGTGCGCTCACCCCAAGGCTTTCTGAGGTTTGTCAGCTCTTCTGCAGGTATTCCCATCTCGGCTTCTTTTTTTCGCAGACGGGAAATCGTGAGGATTTTGGTTCGGAATTGCCGTTCGATGTCCTTGGCCAACGCGATCAGGCCGTCATCTGCGAAGCCGCCTTTGGGTTCGAAGGTTTCATCGTCGTTTAGCTCGCGATAAGTTAGCCCTTTCCTGCCAGTGAGCGCCAGATGGGCATCACGGACCCGCAGCACATAGATGTAGGTCAGTTTGTCGGCTTGGCGTCTGCTAGAAAACCCGCCTTCGGCAAGAGCGGCTTCGATGTTTGGGATGCATTTTTTGGCGCTCGGGATCACCGAGCTAAATTTCTCGGCCCTCACTAGCTTCATCTCACGTGTGTTGAGCGGAGAGCGACGGAAAGCAAACGTTCCTGACCTACCGCCGATCACGGCTGGTTCGTTGCGCCCCGCGACCGGCGGCGGCTCGCCCTTTACAGCGCCCGGTTTACGCATTGGCGAAGCAACGAGCCGGGCCTGACCGGAAACCCCCAGCCATGCCGTTTGCCACTCCTTTTCCGAACCGCCGCGCGCTGCTTTCAACAGCCGATGCAGGTCGTCCTTTAGTCCACGCGCGGCGGTTACAGACTCTGCCCACGGCCTGCTATCGCCCTTGATCTTGATGCCGCGGTTGTCGGGACGCCCGCGCACGAGTTGGTAGGCAGTATAGATTTTGCGCGCATGCTCGACGACGAGCGCAGCATCGGCCGCCGGATTGATCAGGCTCAAGCGCCTGACGAGATAGTCCAACTCGGGCGGGACAAGCTCGCCCATAACTTCGTTCTCAATCCAAGCGGCGGCAGATCGGCGCTTCATCTGTGAGCTACACACATCGGGGCGCTGCCAGCCGTCGTTGGACGCCGCATCGAGTTCCACAAGCAAGAACGTGAGAATTCATCTTTCGCGCCCAAGACGTGACCAAAGGTGCATTACCCAACCGAACGCGTTCAGGTTACGCGCCATGTTGCTCTGACGGACAACCGCTCCCACCGAGAATGAAGCGCGAGACTCCTATAATACCGCCGGATCGACCTGACGAGGCAGTTTTCCGGTATGTGCGGGAACTTGCCAAACGGCACGCGCGCGAGGATCATGAGGCCGAGATCGCGGCCCATAAGGCATCAGACCCCGCGATCAGAAGCCATGATCCGCGCCGCTATGCCCGATATTCTTCCGACCGTCAAAAGGATCGCTCGATCGAGGATCAAAATGCCATGCTGCGCGAGCTATGCGCGCGCGAGGGCATGGCGGTCGTCATCGTGTTCGAGGATCGCGCGATTTCTGGCGCCGGAGCAATCAACCGCCCCGGCTTTCAGGCATTGATGCGCGCCGCAGAGGCGCAGTTATTCGATGTCATTGTGGCCGAGGACATGGATCGGCTTTTCCGCGACCAAGCTGACTACCACACGACCCGCAAGCACCTCGATCATCTCGGTGTCGCGATCCACACCGCGAGCGGCAAGGTCGGCAAGCTCGATGGTGCGCTGCGTGCACTCATGAGCGAAATGTACATTGAGAACCTTGTGCTGCATACGCGGCGCGGGCTCGAAGGAGTGATCCGCGACGGCCGGCATGCTGGTGGGCGCGCGTTCGGCTATCGTGCGGTGCCGGGCAAGCCCGGCGAGCTGGAGATCGTCGAGGAAGAGGCCGAGATCGTTCGCCAGATTTTTGCCAACTACATCGCAGGCAAGACGCCTCGCCAGATCGCGCACGATCTGAACAAGCGTGGCGTGCCCCCTGCGCGCGGACGCCTATGGAGTGCATCGACTATAAACGGCAACGTGTCACGCGGCGGCGGCATGATCCTGAATGATCTCTATGCCGGCCGCATCGTTTGGAACAAAGTTCGGATGGTCAAAGACCCTGTGACGCGCAAGCGCCTCTCGCGCCCCAACCCCAAGGATCAATACAAAATCGTCGAGGTACCACATTTGCGGATCGTTGACGATGCGACGTTCAGGGCGGCGCAAGCGATCAAAATCGAGCGGCGTCACAGCGCCACTCCGGCCACCGTGCAAAGGGCACGTGCGCCGAAACGGGTGTTCTCCGGGCTGATCAAATGTGGATGCTGCGGCGGCGGTATGGCGTCGAACGGCGCTGACCGCAAGGCGTTCGTCTGCAATGCAGCACTTACAAGGAAAGTGGCTCATGTACCAATAGCCGCCGCGTTTACCTCGACGACATTGAGGTGCTGGCGATCAAGGGATTGCGCCAGCACCTCTCGAGCCCCGAGATGATCGCGGCATATGTCGATGCCTATAACGCCGAGCGCAAACGGCTGAAGAAAGAGGCAAACGCCGAGCGCACTCGGATGGAACGGCGCCTCGGCGAGATCGAGCGCGAGATCAAGCGGATCGTCGATTTTATCGTCAAGGGCACGGCGACGGACGCGCTCATTCCTCGGATGAACGAATTGGAAGCCGAGCGCAAGACGCTCGCCGCGAGGCTCGAAGAGGCCAAGGAAACCGACAACGTCGTCACCCTGCACCCCAAGGCCCTCGACCGCTACAAGCGCGCGGTGATGGAGCTGGCCAATGAGTTCAAGCACGGCACGCCGACCGAGTTTGCGACCGTCCGTGAGCTGGTGACTGCGATCATCGTGCATGCCAGCCCGAGCCGCCCCGGAGGCGCTGGTACTAAGGCCAATGCTGAGGATGACCGGAGTGTTCGGATCGAAGGGTCGCCTCGCCGCTCTATGCGGCAACCCTGCCCTGTTTCCCAATATGGCTACGTCGCGGGGATCGTTGGTAGCGGGGGAGCGACTCGAACCCCGACATCAATCTTTCTCTTTACTGTGATCAGCAGAACTCTTCGGCGTAGAGATAACCATCGAGCGCAGCCGGCCTTCAGCACGACCAGCTCTGAAGTCGCAGATCAGCGCCCTACCTTTGCGGCCCGACTTTCCATCGCGCCCAAACTCGCGCGGGTCTCACATCACCCAAAAAGCGACGATCCGCACTTGCTCTCGATAGATTTTTCTTGATCTCCCGGTGCACACGTCGTGCACACGCTGCCCTCTAACCGTTTGAAAAACTTGAACTCTCGCTCCAATCCATCATGGGCGCAATGCAAAATCGATGCGCTAACATATTGATGTTATTTCGCTTTATCATCATGTCCGGTATAGCTGATTTTTGGGCCGGCACAAATTCAAAACTGACTGCTTCGCAAGAATCCGAGCTTCGCGCCGCGGCCGTTGCGCTCGCAACCGAGATCACAGAGGCCGCGCCCTCCTGGCGGTGCAGGCCACGCCCGCGACAATGCGCGCGGGTCTTGCCGAACGGGTGAAAACGCAGACCGAATATGAGCTATCCGAGCAGGCGAAGCTCATCACGACAGCAGATTTTCGCGAGGGAGTGCGCGCGGTCGCTGAACAGCGAGCCGGCCGATTTGTAGGGGCTTGACGCGCCAGAGCCCACGTCTTCGCACGGGCTGTGTCGTGGTGAACCAGTTACCTCGTGTCGCGGGGTATCTTACCCGCCGGACCATCTCGCCACTTTTGCTGGATACGTAGTACCCGCCATTCAGGTCGCTAAGAACTTGTCCTCGCCTTCCTGGCGGCGATCTGCTGGAGCGCCCAGCGCGAATTTTTTCTGACCTCGGGGTCGGGATCATTTGCGACCAGGACGAGAAACGGTTCCGCTGCCGGATCGGCAATTTCTCCCAACGCCGCTGCAGCTTCCTTGCGCAGATTTGCCTGCTCGTGCGTGATACAGTTTCCGATCGGATGAACCGCCCGGTCGATTTTCATCTTGCCAAGGCTTCTGATTGCCTTGAGCCGTACCTGCCAGAACTCGTCCGTCAACGCGGCGATCAATTGGTCCGCTGCAACTGAGCCGTTGGCATTCAGGCCGAGAGTCTCCGCAGCCATCTCGCGGACCATCCAGTCGTCATCCCCAAGCGTACGGGTGATCGATTCGGCCGCAGGCTTCATCTGCGAGAACGCCAGCGCGCTAACCGCCGCCCGCCTGACATGGGCATCCGGGTCGCCAGTAGATGCAGTGAGCGCGGGTATCGATTCCTCGAGCTTCAAAAAGCCAATCACGCCGATCGCCTGCACGCGAACCGCGGCATCGCTGTCCCTGAGCGCTTCCAGCGCGGGCTTGAGCGTGTCCTTGCGCCGTAGTTCCTTCAGCGCACGGAGTGCGCCCATCCGGACAAACGCGTGCCCGTGCTTGACCAAAGGCAATATCGCGTCGGCGCATGCCGGGTCCTTGAATTCAGCCATGCTGTCAGCCGCTGCAGAAGCGACCGCCTGCTCCGGATCGACCAGCAGTTTCGCCAGGGCCGCGGCCGAATCCGGGCCGTCGAACTCCCCGAGCGCCATCGCCACCTGCTGACGCACCCCCGCGTCGGGGTCCGTGACCATGCCGGTCAGATGCCCAACGGCCGCAGGATCCCCGGAATGTCCAAGCGCAATGATCGCGACCCGGCGCTCGCCCGGATGGGCAGCCCCTAGGCGCTCGTCGGCGTCTTCAAGATCGTCGTAGGACTCGAAAGGGCCCGACATGAATTACCTCAGGAGATAGGGAATGTTGACGGTAACGGCGCCAGTCGGACAATCGGCCTCGCAGGGCATGCAATACCAGCACTCGTCATAAGCCATGAAGGCCTTTCCGGTCATGTCACTGATGCGAAGCACGTCGAGCGGGCAAACATCGACACAAACGGTGCATCCCTTGTCCGCGATACATTTGGCATCATCGACGACGACCGGCACAGAGGTCTGATAACTGGCGAGAGGCATTGCTAAATCTCCTGTTGCTTCGTTGCGGGGCCGTTACGCGCTGGCGCGGATACGTTGCTTGTCGTAGAGATCCTTCTCCTCGTCGGCGATCGGAACGACGTATGGCTCCACATCCCGCTTCTCGCTGGTCATCGCGCCATTCTTCTTGCTGAGAAGTGTGTGGCAGAACCAGTTCTCGTTGTCCTTGTCCGGGAAATCGGTGCGGAGGTGATAGAGGCCCCAGCGGCTTTCCTCGCGGAAAAGGGAAGCATGGGCAGCCATGTCGGCACAGTCCAGTATCGACTGGGTTTCGAGCGCGCGAAGCAGTTCGTGCGAGTTGCGCGCAATCATTTGCTGCTCCATGTCCTCACGGACCTCCGCCAACCGGCGCTGACCGAGTTCGAACTTGCGCGTGACCTTCGGCGGCTGCAGATAATCGTTCACGAGCCGACGGGTTTTGTATTCGATCTGGTTCGGCGGGATACCGTCTTCCCGCTTGGTCGGTGCCATCACGCGGTCCCGCTCCTTGGCAACGTCAGCGGCATCGAACGTTGCGAAGTCGTGATTGTCCGCAAACTCCATCGCGTCGGTGCCCGCGACCGAGCCGTTCGTAAAAGCGCCAAGCATGTAGTTGTGAGGTACGCTGGCCATATCGCCGGCAGCGTAAAGACCGGGCACGGTCGTGCGCGCAAAATCATCGACGAACACACCGGACGCGCTGTGTCCCGAACAGAACCCGATCTCGGAGATGTGCATCTCGATCGATTCGGTCCGATAGTCGATACCCCGTCCCTTCTGGAACAGCCCGCGCGTCGGCCGCTCGACCTTGTGGAGCGTAGACTCGATTTCCTCGATGGTTTTCTCATGAAGATGCGACAGCTGAAGGAACACCGGCCCCTTGCCCGACGATAATTCGTTGTAGAACTCGAGCATCATCTGGCCCGACCAGTAATCGCATTCGATGAAGCGCGATCCTTCGTTGTTGGCGGTGAACGCACCGAAGGGACCGGCGACATAGGCGCAGGCCGGTCCGTTGTAATCCTTGATCAGCGGATTGATCTGGAAGCATTCGAGGTTCGCGAGTGCCGCGCCGGCATGATAGGCCATCGCATAGCCGTCGCCTGAATTGGCGGCATTCTCGTAGGTACCGAACATATAGCCGGAGGTCGGAAGCCCGAGGCGTCCCGCCGCGCCCATGCAGAGGATGACAGCCTTGGCCTTGATGACCAGGATTTCGGCAGTGCGGGTATTGACGCCGATGGCTCCCGCCACGCGCCCGTCGCTCGACGTCAGCAAGCGTGTCGCCATATACCGGTTCGAGATCAGGATTCGCGCGCGCCGGAGTTGCCGGTAAATCGCTTTCTTCACCGTCTCGCCGTTCGGCATCGGCAGCACATAGGTGCCGATGTGGTGCACTTTCTTGACCGCGTAATCGCCATTCTCGTTTTTCAGAAAGCGGATGCCGAAGCTGTCGAGCTCCTCGATGATCTTGTAGCAATTCTGCGCATACTTGTAGACCGCCTTCTGGTCGACGATTCCGTCATTCGCAATGGTTATTTCCTTGGTGTACTGCTCCGGTGTCGCATAACCGGGAATGACGGCGTTGTTCAACCCGTCCATTCCCATCGAGATCGCGCCCGACCGCTTGACGTTCGCCTTTTCGAGCAGAACAACATTCGCCTTGGGGTTTTTCAGCTTGGCCTTGAGTGCGGCCATCGGCCCGGCCGTTCCGCCGCCGATAACGAGCACATCGCAGGAAACTTCCGAAAGCCCGTCGACGATCTCATCCATTGCCATTACTCGCTCCTGGTTCGGCGTGTTCGCCGTCTTGGTGCTAGATTTGTTCGGCTGTCCCTTCGGCGATAGCAATTAGTTGTCGCCGGTGAGAGAAACCCATTGTTTGGGCCTGCTGCCGAAATCGAGGTCAGCTTTTGAACAACAAATAGGCAGACTCGACCATTATCGTTCGACGAAAGCCTTCTCGATCACGAAGTGGCCCGGCTCGCTGTGATTGCCTTCGACAAAACCGCGCTCCGTGAACATGTCGCGGAGTTCCTCCAACATGCCGGGGCTGCCGCACAACATGACGCGGTCCGTCTCCCTGTCCAGCAGGGGTAGTCCGACGTCGTTGAATATCTGGCCTGATTCGATCAGGTCGGTGATGCGGCCACGGTTGCGAAACGGCTCGCGAGTCACGGTCGGATAATAGATGAGCTTGTCGGCGAGCAACTGTCCGAACAACTCATCCCGTCGAAGCTTCTCCACCAGGCGTTCGCCGTAGGCCAATTCGGAGACTTGGCGGCAGCCGTGGGCGAGAATGATCGTCTCGTAGGACTCATAGACTTCCGGATCCTTGATGAGGCTGGCGAACGGCGCGATGCCGGTGCCGGTCGAGAGCAGCAGCAGCCGCTTTCCCGGCATAAGGTTTCCGGTGATGAGTGTACCGGTTGCCTTGCGACCAACGAGGATAATGTCTCCCTCCTTGATCTTCTGCAGGCGCGAGGTCAGTGGTCCATCACTGACCTTGATGCTGAAGAATTCGAGGGCGTCCTCATGATTGGCGCTGGCCATGCTGTAGGCGCGAACAAGCGGGCGTCCATCGACCTCCAGCCCGATCATTGCAAATTGTCCATTCTGAAAGCGGAACCCCGGATCGCGCGTGGCTGTAAAGCTGAACAGGGAATCGGTCCAGTGTTTCACCGAGAGAACCGTTTCCTTCTGAAATACGCTCATCGTTCTTCTCCTCCTTCGATAGCTCGATCGCCAAAAAGCGCTTGTCTGCGCGACGATGGAACGTTGGGTGAGAAGCGACAATGTCGCAACGACGGACTTCAATCCTTGGTCGATTAGTTTCTAATTTTTCGCGGGGCTCCATCAGAACGAATGATACATAACGTAAGTCAACGACAACCCGATCAGGATCACGGAAAGAATCAACAAAAGTACGATGGGTTTTAGGCCGAAGGCACGGATGCTCCTTCAGAGGCGATACCCGGGATATCCCGCCAAAGCCGGTTCGGCTCGATGATCCCTCCCGACCGGTGCAACATTTTCCTACCCCGCGCGATGCTTGCGAAGTGCTGTTCGCGATGCTGACGCGGGACAAGCAAGTAATTTCCAAAACCGGCGTTCGGAGCACACCGGCAATTAGTTGCTATCTGTGCAATCACTCGGAGAGTAGCCTTCCCCGAGGATGGATTTGCCGATGTCGATGCCACCACCGATTGCCGCGGAAGGAACGAATTGCGAGGTAAGCGCCGATCTCGCATCACTATCCATGCTCGCAAGCGGCGGATCACGGGTCACTCTTACGGCGGAGAAGCTTCGGCTATCCTGCAAATGCGCACATTGCACCCGCGCACGCTTCGACGAACGCTTCCCCGATGGTTTCCCCGGGATCGCCATCGTAGGGGTCGCCGACCTCGGCTACGGTCTGAATATTTCGTTCTCGGACGGGCACAACCGGGGCATCTACCCCAAAAGCTATTTGGTCCACTTGGCCGAGCCTTGATTCTATTTGTGTTTTCTGCCCGCGTCTTTGGCGGCAATGATCAAGGCAATGGTCAATCTGGCACGAAGATTGCTGCTTTTTAGATCAGTTCTCAAGTGATCTGGAGACCGGCAATGTTGCTGCAGGCTGGAAATGGGGTGCGCGGAAGCTCGCCTTCGGCTGCGGCTGCGGCTGCCGCGACCAAATCAACCTCATCCCTGCTTCTCACCGAGAACCAGCAATTGATCGGCGGTCCGCCGTCGCTGATGGAAAAGCTGACGCCACGCGAGCGGGAGATCGTCCTGAAACAGGGGCGCCGCAAGGTCCTCAGTCGGGGGCAGACGATCTTCAGTCAGGGCGCAAAGCATGACGGTATATTCCTGATCGAAAGCGGCCGAATCCGCGTGTTTTATTCCTCACCGCTCGGCCGCGAAATTACCCTCGCCTATTGGCATGCCGGCAATTTCGTGGGCGGGCCGGAGGTCTTCGATACCGGGATTCATCAGTGGTCCGGCGTCGCCTCCAGCAATTGCAGCATCGTGCAGCTTCCCGGGAAAGAACTGCGAACGCTTGCAACTGAAATACCCAATCTCGCGATCGGTCTGATTGAGGGGCTTGCGTTCAAGGGCAAATGCTATTCGGCGCTTGCGCAGATGTTGGGAACGCGCTCGATCACGCAGCGGCTGGCGCACCTTCTGTTGCACCTGATGGAACTATACGGCGTCGAGGATCCGGACGGGGTCGTTATCGCGGCTGCCTTCACCCACGCCGACCTAGCGCACATGGTAGGCGCAACCCGGCAGTGGGTGACGATCAGCCTCAAGCGAATGCAGAAAAGGCGGATCGTGCTGACGAAGCGGTCCCAGATCGTGGTCTGCCTGCCAAATATTCTGGAAGAAATGCGCGGTCAGGCATCGGATTGAGCTTGGGTGCACACGTAAGCGGCTTTGCACGGAAGATTTGCCCAACGAGTATGCAGCCGGCCTTTAACGGCAACTAATCTACTCCGATGGCCAGTCCGCATTTGCCTGGAACGCTGGCCCAACCAATCATGGGTGCAGTGCTTCCAACCGAATGAGGATGAACATGGTCCGCCAAGTCCACTCACTCTCGATAGCGATTTCCATAGCGTCCGTGGTCTTGGCTTTCGCGCAGCCTGCCCGAGGTGAGACGGTCACAATCGGGATCGGCACCCAGGACACCACGACCAACACCGTGACGACCGGGATCGTCATCCGCCAATTGCGCCTCCTGGAGAAGTACCTTCCAACGGACGGCAAATATGCCAACATCAAGTTCGAGCTCGAATGGCAGAACTTCACCTCGGGTCCTCCCGTCACCAACGGCATGATGGCCAACAAGCTGCAGTTCGGTGCGATGGGAGATTATCCCCTCGTCGTCAACGGGTTCACGTTCGAGAAGAATCCTGAAAGCAAGAGCCGCCTGGTCGCGGTTGCAGCTTACAGCATGTCCGGCTCTGGCAATGGTCTCGTCGTCCATAAGGACTCGCCGTATTATGAGTTTGCGGACCTCAAGGGTAAGCTGGTCAGCGTCCCCTTTGGATCGGCCGCCCATGGTATGGTTCTGAAGGCGATGCAGGACAGGGGCTACCCGGCGGATTTCTTCCAGCTGGTCAGTCAAAGTCCTGAAGTCGGTTCGACGAATCTTCAGGAGAAGAAGATCGACGCCCACGCTGATTTTGTCCCGTTCGCCGAGTTGTTGCCGTTTCGCGGATTTGCCCGCAAGATATTCGACGGCGTGGAGACGAACCTGCCGACCTGGCACGGCGTCGTGGTCCGCACCGACTTCGCCGAGAAATATCCAGAAGTCGTCGCCGCTTACATGAAGGCGATCATCGCCGCCAACCGGTGGCTCCGCGCCGACCCCAAACTGGCGGCAGAGAAAGTCGCGGAATGGACCGGCATCAGCAAGGAAGTCGTCTACATCTTCCTCGGTCCGAGCGGCAACATGACCACCGACCCCACCATCAAGCCAGCCCTGATCGATGCGGCGGAAGTCGATGTCAAGGTGCTTCAGAACCTTGGACGAATGAAGGAATTCGATCCAAAGAGATGGGTCGACGACTCGTACATCCGCAAGGCCTATGCCGACATGAAACTGGACTACGCCGCCCAGCTCACGAGCAGCAAGAACTACGAGATTTCCGGCGACGACAAGTTCTGCAAGAAGCCGATTTCTGAGCCCCGCAAGTCCGGCGAAGTGTGGGTCGAAGATGAAGGCATCCTTCCGTTCAGCAGCGCCACCTGCACGCTCGGTGCCTACGCGGACTTCAAGTCCAAGGGAAAGAAGATCAACGTCACTTATGTCTTCGACACGGCGCGCGGCATCAAATTGTTCGCCGACCAGGCCTTCTTTGCGGTCGCCGGCGGCGATATCGCGCCCTTCCTGCTGAAGAAGGACGCCGAAGCTTACGCCGCAAAGAACAACGGCAAGGTTCTTGGTTTCGAAGACGCGGTGAAGTCGGCCGTGGGCGGAGGCAAGACATGAGCAGTAGCCCTGCGCATGCGCTGCATCCGGCGGAGCGCAAGACACCCGCGATCGCTGCCGAACTGGTTCCCACCGTGGAGCCGATCCACAATCCCGTCACGGTCGGCGTTCTGGCCGCGCGCTGGTTCCGACTCAACAAGGGCCGTCTGCGCGCTACGCTGATCGGCGCCCTATCGCTGGTGGCATTTCTGATCGTCTGGCACCTCCTGACGAAATACCGCGTCGTGTTCTTCGTGCGGTTCACCAACGTCCCTTCCCCACTTGCGGTCTACGAAAGCTTCACAACCGCAATCCACGACCCCAAATTCCTGATGCATGTTCTGCTGAGCTGCCGCCGAATCATATTCGGCTTCTCGCTGGCGGCACTTGTCGCGATACCGCTCGGTCTCGTCATGGGCCGCTTCAAGCTGATCCACGAAATAGTGTTCCCTGTTGCCGAGGTCCTGCGTCCGATTCCGGCGATCGCGTGGGTGCCGATGGCGATCATGCTGTGGCCGACCAACGAACAGAGCATCGTCTTCATCACTTTCCTCGGTTCGTTCTTCCCGATCTTGGTGAATACGCTGCACGGCATGGTTCTGGTTGATCCGGTGCTGGTCCGGGCCGCACGGTGCCTCGGGGCACGGGAAGCGTCGATTTTTCGCGAAGTGTATTTCCCGGCTTCACTTCCGCACATTTTCACCGGGCTTACCGTCGGGATGGGCGTTGCGTGGGTTTCGCTGATCGCGGCTGAGATGATCTCCGGCCAGTACGGCATCGGCTATTTCACCTGGGAAGCCTATTCGCTGGTCCAGTACGCAGACATCGCACTCGGCATGATTGCGATCGGCGTGCTCGGCCTGACGTCAAGTCTGCTGATCCGGTCTGCCGGAAGGCTCGCAATGCCTTGGGGACGCACATGAGTCTGATCGAGGCAAAGGAGGCCGAAGGCCACGTCGAGGTCAAGAACTTCGCGCTGAGCTATGAGACGATCGATGGGCCCGTCGCCGCCGTTACGGACACCCAAATCCATGTCAAGCCGGGTGAATTTGTTTCGATCGTCGGCCCATCAGGTTGCGGAAAATCCACGCTATTGAACGCGGTCGCGGGCTTCCTGAAGCCTACTGCTGGAACGGTCACGGTCGACGGCGAAGAGGTAAAGGGTCCTAGCGCCGAACGCGGGATGGTCTTCCAGCAATATTCTCTTTTCCCTTGGAAGACCGTTCAGGAGAACGTCGAATTTGGACTGAAGATGCGCGGCATGGACCGTTCCCGTCGCGATAGAGCTGCTCGCACCCTGCTCGGACTGGCCGGCCTTGAGGCGTTCGGAAAGCATTACCCAGACCGCCTTTCCGGCGGCATGAAGCAACGCGTCGGTATTGTGCGAGCATTGGCGACAGGGCCGAAAGTTCTTCTACTCGATGAGCCCTTCGGTGCCCTGGATGCGCAGACGCGGGTCATCATGCAGCAAATTCTCAATAACATGTGGCAACGGCTGAAAATCTCAGTCCTGTTCGTGACCCACGATATCGACGAGGCGATCTTCCTTTCCGACCGCGTATACTGCATGACGGCTCGCCCCGGCTCAATCAAGGCGGAAATTCCCATTCCGCTGGAACGGCCCCGCCAACAATCGATGATGATGTCGTCGGAATTCCTTGCCTTGCGACGCGGCCTGATGTCGTTGATTCGTGAAGAAAGCCTGAAAGCAATGGGCGGAGAAATCAGCGACCAAGGTTTGCAGGGGCTCAATATAGACTTGCACGGGCAGTCGTTGGCTGACGTACTTTGAAATAGCAGTTCCTGGAGAACCGGTCAGCGACCGAAATTTCGGCCGCTCGCTGAACGGCTTCGCGGCGGAAGTGTTTGGCATTCCGCTTCCGCCACCGACAGCATGTGCAGCAACTACATGTCCACGGTCATCGACAGGAGGTACGTGCGCGGTGCCCCCAGGAAGAACGTTCCGAATGAGGCCACGCTGGACCAGTAATTTTCACCGGTCACGTTCTGAACGTTGGCGCGGAAAACCGTCTTCCTGCCGTTGATCGCCGTCGTGTAGCGGGCGCCGAGATCGAGGCGGGTCCAGTCCGGGATCGGCTGCTTGTTGTCCGCATCGACGAACTGCCGGCCCGTGTAGATGACCGCGCCGTTCAAGGTGAGCCCGCTCACCCATGGCAGATCCCACTCGGCGCCGATATTGGCCTGTACGTTTGGAACGCCGATTGGCGTATTGCCCACCCGCGTCGCGATGGCTGATTTCGTGAGGGTGCCGTCCAGCAGCGAAACGCCTCCGAGGATGCGAACGTCGGGCCTGAGTTCGCCGAACACGTTGAACTCGAGCCCGCGCACCTGCGTTTCAGCGGTCGCCGCGGCGCGCCCAGCCACCAGTTCGCCGCTCCCCTTCGATATCTCGAAGGCGCTGAAGGTGGTTGCAATCCGGCCGAAGTCCACCTTGATGCCGGCCTCGTACTGTTTGGCGATGTGGGGCGGGAGCAGTTCGCTGCCATTGGAAACATTCGGCTGCGACGGCGCTATATCGCCCCGACTTAGACCTTCGATGTAATTGGCATACAGGGAGACGTTCTCCAGGGGACGAACAACGAGCCCGACTACAGGGGTGGTCGCGCTCTTGTCATAAGAATTTCCGATCGTTCCGACATTGGGAATATAGTTGGTCGCCTCGATGCCCTGGCGCCGGACACCCAGCGTCAGCAGAACGCGCTCATTGAGCACAGACATGGTGTCAGCGATCGAGAGCGCCGTGAGATTGCTTTCCGAAAGCCGAGGGCGGCCGGGGATCTCGTTTGCGAACTGAGTTGGCGCAAGCGTCGGACTATAGATGTTCGACGTCATCGCGGTGCCATTGGTGGTCCGCCGGAACAATTCATCATGATAGACCGAGCCCTGGAAGGTGACGGCATGGCGAACGAACCCAGTATCGAACCTCGCGCGGACGCCGGCATCATAGGTTTGCCGATCGATGCTGAGCCCGAAGAATTGCGGCGTCGAGGTAGTGTTGCCGCCCACACTGGTGATCGTCGGCAGACCGAAGAACCGCTCGACATTGGTGTGCGATCCGCCGACATCGGCGAACAGCGTCACCTGATCGGTTAGATCGTATTCGTTGCGCCACAGGACGGATTGATCGTTGATGCGCGACCACTCCCAGGGTTGCGTCACGTTGAGCCGGCCGTCCGGCGCCTTGGGCACTTGCAGGCCGGGAGCCATGAGGAACGGCCGTTGCGGCGCGGTAAATCGGTCGGTCTGCGCGAGGAGATAGAGCCAGGACCGGTATCGTTCGCCCTGATAGTCAAGTGCCAGCGCTCCAACGCCAGTCGTTTCAGACTGGCGGTCGATCGGCGTGTCGCCGCCGCGCAGGCTGCCGCTGGCGCGCACGCCCCATTCCCGGCCCTCGCCGTAGCGCCGCGCGACGTCCCAGTGACCGCCGAACCGGGAGGCCGAACCGTAGCTCGCAGTCAAGCGCGTCAAGTCCTCTCCCGCACGCTTCGGCACGACATTGATGACGCCGCCGACACCGCCGTTGGGTGCGATGCCCGACAGCGCAGCCGAGGGACCCTTGAGCACCTCGATGCGCTCGACGTAATCGGTGAAGATGCGGTAGCTCGGCGCGATGCCGTAAAGGCCTTCGAACGCGAACTCACCATTATTGCCTTCGTTGATCGGGAAGCCGCGAATGTTGAAGGAATCGACGATGCCGCCTATCGGGTGGGTGCTGCGCACGGAAGGATCCAGGATCAAGGCATCCGTACCCGTTGCCGCCTGCTGGTCGCGGATGAACTTGTCCGTATAACCAGCCACGTTGAACGGCGACTTCAAGGTGTTGGTGTTGCCGAGCATTCCGAGCCGCGCGCCTTGCGCGACCTGGCCACCCGCAAAGGCGGGCACGACACCCGGCGGCGACGGCGGCGGCTGGACGGTTTCAGCTTGCGGGGTGGCAGGCACCGTAGTGCGCCGTGAAGCCGATCGGACCCTGGCGTCACTTCGTTTGGCAGGCGCGCGGCGGACCGACTGTTGCGCTGGAGCATCGACCGTAACAGGTGGAAGGGAGCTGCCGCCTTGCGAAGTCTGGGATTGAGCCGGCGATTCGAACCACGCCAGCAACGCCACTCCACCCAGCAGAGTCGCACCAAAGCGACCTACCGTCCCAACACCACCTGCACGTCCCATTCCAGAAAATCCCCCATCAACACCACGTTGCTCCAACGCGAACTGGTTTCACGCTCGACCTGCAAAGATCATGGATCGAAGATCCGCTCTCCGCGTCCGATCGACACTTATGGCTCGTGAATCAGCGCCCCCGCAGATCCACACTCCGCGTTGGTTGCCTGTGGCCTATCGGCAATTCCGTTTAGAGAGGCGCCATGGTGACCGCAACGCAAATGCGTGCGCGGCGATTTAGAATGCCTCGATCATCGACGACTCGCGTCAGCTGACATCAAGTTTGGAAAAATTCCAAAAATGCTTTGCGAGATTCCAAGTCAGTGCTGGCAACCGAAGCAGAGTATTGGCCGGCAACCGCTTCGAACGGACACTTAACCCGCCCCTTCAGCCTCCGAGCCGGCGCGGCGGCGGTTTGGCACTTCGTTCAACAATCCGGCCAGTCGCAAGCCTTCCAGAATTCCGTCCAGCCGCTGCTCACGGATCGTCGCGGCGACCAGCGAAACGGCGTCCTGCTGCTCGATCGTGAAGTGCACGTCGGGCGTTTGCTCGGAGATCGCCTCGAAGAATGTCTGGGGATGTGTGACGTGATCCCTCACCGCATGCGTCGCGTCCTGCGCCAGGTAAGTCGCGCGATCGCCGTCGATCACGTCGAAACTGGAGTCATACCGGGTGCGGTCCTTTGTCGCCTGCCGAATCAGCTCGCTCTGCTGCTTGGCCTGCATGAAAAGCAGGAACACCGCATCCGGCAGATTTTCGCGCGGCACTTTCTTCAAATCGGCAATTCGCCCGTAAATAGTCTTGCCGAGGCGTTCGTTCCGCTCGAAGCGCGCCTGAGCTTCCGCGGCGTCACGCTCGCGCAGGTTCCTCTCTCGCCGCATTTTTCCAAACATGCTCGTGCCCTCCGGGCCGCGATATAGGTCAGTTCGCGCACCATAGGGAAGATCAAAATCGCCACAGACAGCGCGAACAGTTCCGCTGGATGCACATCACGCGATGCGATCAAGGTCATGTATGACCGGCTGAAGGCCGCTCGCGCCTAGTTCCATGGTAGCCAACGTAATCGGCAGGTTGAAACGCCGCGGCCCGGCACTTCCAGGATTTAGATAGAGCACACGGTCAATCGTTTCGACCCGCGCACGATGCGAGTGGCCGGAAACCACTACGTCAATTCCACAGGCGGCTGGATCGATCTGCAATTCCCCAAGGTCATGCAAGACGTAGAAGGAACGCTCCCTAAGCCGTAACGTCAGGGTGTCGGGATAATCTTTGGCCCATTCGCCGGTATCGACGTTTCCTCTGATCGCGGTAACAGGCGCAATCCGACGAAGTCCGGCCAGAACATCGGCACGACCGACATCGCCGGCGTGGATGATATGCGCCACGCCGGCAAGCCGCTGCTCAGCCTCGGGCCGCAGCAGCCCGTGAGTATCCGAGATGATTCCGATCCTCAGCACTGGGCTAGGTTCTTTGCGCGGTCGAGCGGCGTGTCCGACTTATCTCAAGGCGATTCACTACGTGTCCGTGCCCCGAGTTGCCGACGCCCTCAACCGGATCGAGGCGTCGAGCTGGCCTTAAGAAGTCGGCGGCGTGCTCAACCACGTTGCATACAATTCGCGAATGATGCTCATCATTTGGGCACATGACGCACTGCACAAGATTCGATCGAACGATCGCATCAAAACAGATTCAATTACTTAGGGCAGAATCCGCCTGGCGCCATCTCTGGCACGAACATTGCGACGACCCTCCCGAGCTCCGCCGGATCGGCGCAGCTGAAAAGGACAGGCGACCCAGTCGCCAGAGGGGAGCAGGCAATGGATTTTGGCAGGATTTCACGACGGCATTTGTTGCAAGGCGGCGCGGCCCTGACGCTTGGTTCGGCGCTTGGTGCGCGTTCCGCGCAGGCCGCCGACACCACGATCGGCTTCATCTATGTCGGGTCGCGCGACGACTACGGTTACAACCAGGCCCACGCGCAAGGCGCGGCGGCACTGAAGAAGCTGTCCGGCCTCAAGGTGGTCGAGGAAGAGAAGGTCCCCGAAACCGACGCGGTCGAAAAGACCATCGAGTCCATGATCAACCTCGACGGCGCATCGCTGCTGTTCCCGACCTCGTTCGGCTACTACAACCCGCACATGATCAAGATGGCGAAGAAGTTTCCGAAGCTTCGCTTCCAGCATTGCGGCGGGTTGTGGAGCGACAAGGATCCGACCAATGCCGGCAGTTATTTCGGCTATATCGACGAAGCCCAGTACATCTCCGGCATCGTCGCCGGCTATTCGACCAAGAGCGGCAAGCTCGGCTTCGTCGCGGCGAAACCGATCCCGCAGGTGCTGCGCAACATCAATGCCTTCACCCTCGGCGCCAGGCTTGCCAACCCGAAGGCGACCACCCAGGTGATCTTCACTGGCGACTGGTCGATGCCGGTCAAGGAAGCCGAAGCCACCAACAGCCTGATCGACCAGGGCGTCGATGTCCTCACCTGTCACGTCGACGGCCCGAAGACGATGGTCGAGAACGCCGCGCGCCGCGGCGCGATGGTCTGCGGCTATCACGTCAACCAGTCGCCGCTGGCGCCGAAGGCCTATCTGACCGGCGCGGAGTGGAACTGGGAAGCGCTGTATCCGAAATTCGTCAAGATGATCGCGGCCGGCGAAACGATTCCAAACTTCTATCGCGGCGGCCTGAAGGAAGAGATCGTGAAATGCTCGCCCTATGGCGAGGCCGTCTCGGCGGAAGCGCGCAAGCACGCCGACGACATCAAGGCCAAGCTGACCGAAGGCAGCTATACCATCTTCAAGGGCCCGATCATGGACAACAAGGGCAAGGCCGTGATCACGGCCGGCACCGACCGCGGCCAGAAAGACCCTGAGCTGGAGAAGATGGACTATCTGGTCGAAGGCGTGATCGGAGCGACTTCATGACGTCTGAGGCTGCGGATCCGGTCGAGGCGGTCGCAGTCTCTCCGGCCGCGGACCCCGGTTTTCTCCAACGTTACGGCACATCAATTGAATACATCCTGATCCCGGGCGCGGCGCTGGTCGGCGCGCTCGGTGTATTCGGCGTATTCGTGGCCCTGTTCGGCAAGAACCCGCTCGACCTGTACTTTTATATGTATCAGGGCGCGTTCGGCACCTGGTTCTCCTGGCAGAACACGCTGACTCGCGCGGCACCCTTGATCCTGACCGCATTATGTACCGCCCTGCCCGCGCAGCTCGGCATGGTCATCATCGGCGGCGAAGGTGCGCTCTTGATCGGCGCCTTGTCGGCGACCTCGATCGCGCTGGCCATGCCGTGGGCACCGCCGCTGGCGGTACAAATTGCAATGGTCTGCGCCGGCGTTGTGGGCGGCGGGCTATGGATCACGCTGGCGGGCGCGCTCCGGCAATACCGCGGCGTCAACGAGACGATCTCCAGCCTGCTGCTGGTCTATATCGGCCTGGCGATCCTCAATCATCTGGTCGAAGGCGCGATGCGCGATCCGTCCAGCCTCAACAAGCCCTCGACCCGCGAAATCGGTGCCGCCAACATGATCGGCAGCATTCCCGGCACCGACGTGCATTGGGGGCTGGTGTTCGGCGTGGTCGCGGCCCTCGCCTCCTATATCCTGATCTATCACACCGTGTTCGGCTTCGCGGCGCGCGTGGCCGGCGGCAACATCCGCGCGGCAAAGATCGTCGGCCTCAGCGTCGGCAAATTGATCCTGACGATCTGCTTTCTCGCCGGCGGCGCGGCCGGCCTCGCCGGCATGATCGAGGTCGCCGCGGTGCAAGGCCGCACCAACGCCAATCTCGCAGCCGGTTATGGCTTCACCGGCATCCTCGTCGCCTTCCTGGCGCGGCAGAATCCGCTCGCCATCATTCCGGTCGCGATCCTGCTCGGCGGCATCAGCGCCAGCGGCGGGCTGTTGCAACGGCGGCTGGGCTTGCCGGACGCCTCCGTGCTGGTGCTGCAGGGGATCATCTTCGTCTTCGTTCTGGCCAGCGACGCGCTGTACGGGCGGATCGGCTTCCTGAAGGGAAAATCCTGACATGGCGGATGCAACGCTCGGACTCTGGACCGTCCCGCTCGCGGTGCTCGGGGGCGCCATCCGCGTCTCGACGCCGTTCCTGTTCGTCAGCCTCGGCGAATGCATCACCGAACGCGCTGGGCGCATCAATCTCGGCCTCGAGGGCACGCTGATCATGGGCGCGATGAGCGCCTATGGCATCTCCTATCTCTCGGGCTCGCCCTGGCTCGGGGTGCTCGCGGCCGGCCTCACGGGCGCGCTGCTCGGCGCGCTCCACGCCGGCATCTGCTCGCTGCCGCGGGTGAACGATATCGCCGTCGGTATCGCGCTGATGCTGTTCGGCACCGGGCTGGCGTTCTTTCTCGGCAAGCCGCTGATCGAGCCGACCGCCGCGCGCCTGCCGGCGATTGATTTCGGCTGGTGGAGCGACATTCCGCAGGTGCGCGCGGCACTTCGGATCAATGTGCTGTTCCTGATCGGGGTGGCCATCGCGCCGATCCTGTTTTGGGCGTTTCGAACCACGCGCTGGGGCCTGTTGATCCGCACCGCCGGCGAAAGCTCGGATGCCGCCCGCGCGATGGGTTATTCCGTGCTGTGGATCCGCCTGCGCGCCACCATGGTCGGTGGCTTCCTCGCCGGCATCGGCGGTTCGTTCCTGTCGCTGTTCTATCCCGGAAGCTGGAACGAGGGCCTCTCCAGCGGACAGGGCATCACCGCCGTGGCGCTGGTGATCTTCGCGCGATGGGATCCGATGCTGTGCCTGTGGGCGTCGCTCGCCTTTGGCGGCGCGGCGGCACTGGGGCCGGCGCTGCAGTCGGTCGGCGTCACCTCCGGCTATCATCTGTTCAACGCCGCGCCCTACATCCTGACGCTGGCCATCATGATCATCACCTGCTCGCCGAAGCGCACGCTGACTGGCGCGCCGGCCGAGCTGTCCATCACCCGATAGGCGAGAGCGAGCCATGCCCGAGCGCTACATCAAATCCGAACCCTATGCGTGGCCCTATAATGGCGATCTGCGCCCGGAAAATACCGCGCTGATCGTTATCGACATGCAGACTGACTTCTGCGGCGTCGGCGGCTATGTCGACAAGATGGGCTACGACCTCTCGCTGACACGGGCCCCGATCGAGCCGATCAAGCGGCTGCTGACGGTGATGCGCGCCGGTGGCTTTCACATCATCCACACCCGCGAAGGACACCGCCCGGACCTCGCCGACCTGCCCGCCAACAAGCAATGGCGTTCGCGGCAGATCGGCGCCGGCATCGGCGATCCCGGCCCGTGCGGCCGCGTGCTGGTGCGCGGCGAGCCCGGCTGGGAAATCATTCCGGATCTGGCGCCGCTGCCCGGCGAACCCATCATCGACAAGCCCGGCAAGGGATCGTTCTGCGCCACCGACCTCGAACTGATGCTGCGGCTGCGCGGCATCCAGAACATCGTGCTGACCGGAATCACCACCGACGTCTGCGTCCATACCACCATGCGCGAGGCCAACGATCGCGGCTTCGAATGCGTGCTGATCGAGGATTGCTGCGCGGCGACCGACAAGAGCAACCACGATCATGCGCTGAAAATGATCAAGATGCAGGGCGGCGTGTTCGGCGCGGTTGCGACGTCATCGGCCTTGATCGGGGCCCTGTCATGATCGTCGGCGAAACGCCGTTACCCAGTGGCGCGCTTGGCGTCGACGCCATCGCCATGACCATGCGGTTCGGCGACTTTACCGCCCTCGACAATGTCGAACTCAAGGTGCGGCCCGGCTCGTTCCACGCGCTGCTCGGCGAGAACGGCGCCGGCAAGAGCACGCTGGTGAAATGCATCATGGGCTATTACCACCCGACCGAAGGCAATGTCCTGGTCGGCGGCCGCGAGCAGACGATTGCCAACCCAAAGGACGCGCACGCGCTGGGGCTTGGCATGGTCTACCAGCATTTCACGCTGGTAGCAGCGATGACGGTTGCCGAAAACCTGGTGCTGGCGCGCGACGACGTCCCTGCCGTGGTGGATTGGGCGAAGGAGAAGCAGGAGCTCGCCGCGTTCCTGTCGCGGATGCCGTTCAAGGTGCCGCTGGACGCCAGGGTTTCCGACATCTCCGCCGGCGAGCGGCAGAAGTGCGAAATCCTCAAGCAGCTCTATTTGAAGCGGCGCTTTCTCATCCTGGACGAGCCGACCTCGGTGCTGACGCCGGGCGAGGCCGATGAGGTGCTGGGCATGCTGCGCGCCATGGTCGTGGCCGGCGATCTCACCGTCCTGATGATCACGCACAAATTCCGCGAGGTGATGGCGTTTGCCGACGAGGTGACCATCCTGCGCCGGGGCAAGCTGGCCGGGCACGGCAAGGTCGCCGAACTGACGCCTGACGAGATGGCCCGCACCATGATCGGCGCCGAGCAGTTGACGGTCCAGCCGCCGCGCCTTGGCGAGGTCGGCGAGCCGCGACTCGAGCTGACCAGGCTCACCGCGCTCGACGATGCCGGCGCCATTGCCGTCCACGGCGTATCGCTCACCGTGCGCGGCGGCGAAATCGTCGGGATCGCCGGCGTCTCCGGCAACGGCCAGCGGCAGCTGGTCGAAGTGCTTGCCGGCCAGCGCCAGGCCGAAAGCGGCGAGATCCACGTCGGCGGCGAACTCTATTCGGCAAGCCGCGAGGAAATGCGCCGGCACCGGATGTCCCTGCTCCCCGAGGAGCCGCTGAAGAATGCCTGCGTCGGCGGCATGAGCGTCGCCGACAACATCGCGTTCCGCGAATTCGACCGGGCGCCCTTTGCCAGCGGCGGCTGGTGGCTCAACCGATCGGCCTTCCGAAAAGACGCCGAGCGCAAGATCGGGCGCTACAAGATCAAGACCCGCACGCCGGATACCCCGATTTCAGCGCTGTCGGGCGGCAACGTGCAGCGTGCGGTGCTGGCGCGGGAACTCGGCGGCGAGGTCGAGGTGCTGATCGCAGCCAATCCCTGCTTCGGGCTCGATTTCGCCGCGGTGGCGCAGATCCACGCCGAGATCATGGCGGCCCGCAATCGCGGCGCTGCCGTGCTGCTGGTCAGCGAGGATCTTGACGAATTGCTGGAACTGTCCGACCGCCTGGTCGTCATGTTTCATGGTGAGTTCGTCCACGAAGCCCGCGCCAGCGAAGCCAATCTCACCGAAATCGGGCGACACATGGCGGGGCATTGACGGGTCAAGCCGATGGTTGATGTTGCCGCGCTGAACCAACTGGAACGCGACCTGCATTTCCTGCGGCGATCGTTCGACGTCGCCCGCCGCGCCGTGACCCACGGCAATCACCCTTTCGGTGCCCTGCTCGTCGATCGGAACGGCGTCGTGCTGATCGAGGCCGAGAACGGCTATATGCCGTCGCGTGATGCGACGGCGCATGCCGAGCGGCTGCTGGCGACGCAAGCCTGCAGGACGCTTGCGCCGGATATCCTGCGCAGCGCCACGCTGTATTCGTCCGCCGAGCCCTGCGCGATGTGCGCGGGTGCGATCTACTGGGCTGGCATCGGCCGCCTGGTCTACGGCCTGAGCGAACATCGGCTGCGGGATCTCACCGGCAACCATCCGGAAAATCCGACGCTCAACCTGCCCTGCCGCGACGTCTTCGCCAGCGGGCAACGCGCAACCGAGGTGATAGGCCCGCTGCTCGAGGAGGAAGCCGCGGCGGTGCATGCCGGGGTTTGGGATAAATAGCTCGGCGCGGGGGCTGGTGCTTTCCCCTACCTTCGCGCCCGCCTAAACTAGCCCAGTATCGAGGCTTCCGTTCCTTTTGACCGTGACAACGCATGTTGGATTCGACGCCCGCCGCGCTGCATGCTGATGCCATCCCGCTGCTCCAGACGGTTGGCCTGACCAAGCGCTATGGCACGCTCCTCGCCAATGAGGCGATCGATATCGATATCTGGCCGCAGCAGATCCACGCGCTGCTCGGCGAAAACGGCGCTGGCAAGTCGACGCTGGTCAAAATCATCTACGGGTTGATCCAGCCGAGCGAAGGCGAGATGCGCTGGCACGGCGAGAAGATGATCCTCTCCGGACCGTCGGACGCCCGCAACCGTGGCATCGGCATGGTGTTCCAGCATTTCTCGCTGTTCGACAATCTCACCGTGGCCGAAAACGTCGCCCTCGGGCTCGACGGCAAGGAATCCTTCAAGGACATCTCGGCGCGTCTTGAGGAAGTATCCCGCGTTTACGGGCTTCCGCTCGACCCCAGGCGCGAGGTCTGGCAATTGTCCGTCGGCGAACGCCAGCGCATCGAGATAGTGCGCGCGCTGATGCAAGACCCGAAATTTTTGATCCTCGACGAACCAACCGCGGTGCTGACCCCGCAGGAGGCCGACCAGCTGTTTGGTGTGCTCGAGCGCCTCAGGGCCGAGGGGCGCGCCATCCTCTACATCAGCCACAAGCTGGAAGAGGTTAAGCGGCTTTGCGACACCGCCACCATCCTGCGCGGCGGCAAGAAGGTCGCGACCTGCAATCCCAAAGCAGAGACAGCGGCTTCGCTCGCGCGGATGATGGTTGGCGGCGAGGTCAAGGAAGTGAAGGCCACCGCCCACCCGAAAACCACAGCGCCGCGGCTCGTCGTCAACGGCCTCAGCCTCGAGCCGGACGATCCGCACGGCGTCCGGCTTCGACATATCTCCTTCGAGCTCAAGGGCGGTGAAATCCTGGGCATCGCCGGCGTTGCCGGCAACGGCCAGGACGAGCTTTTCGCCGCTCTGTCCGGCGAGCGGCTGGCGCATAACCCCGGCACCATCGTCATCGACGGAAAGGCCGCGGGGCACCTTTCGATCACGCAGCGGCGCAGGCTTGGTGCGGCCTTCGTTCCCGAGGAGCGGCTGGGCCACGGCACCGCGCCGCGCATGAAGCTTTCGGAGAACGCGCTGCTGACTGGCCACGCCGCCTCCGGCATGGTCCGACACGGCTTCGTCAATACCGCTGCAACGCTTCACGCCGTCGACCGTGCGACGGAGACCTTCGACGTGCGCAAGGCCAGGCGCGATCCCGAGGCCGCCAGCCTCTCCGGCGGCAATCTGCAAAAGTTCATCGTCGGCCGCGAAATCCTGCGCAAACCGGGGTTGCTCGTTGTGAGCCAGCCGACCTGGGGCGTCGACGCCGGCGCCGCTGCCGTGATCCGGCAAGCGCTGCTGGATCTCGCCGCCGGCGGCGCCGCGGTGCTGGTGACGAGCCAGGACCTCGACGAGCTCACCGAGATCACCGACCGCATCGCCGTGATGTTCCATGGCCGGCTGTCGGAGCCATTGCCGACGGCCGCCGTGAGCCGCGAGAAGCTCGGTCTTTTGATGGGCGGCAGCAGTC
The DNA here is from genome assembly GCF_029714305.1 of Bradyrhizobium sp. CB3481. NCBI lineage: Bacteria > Pseudomonadati > Pseudomonadota > Alphaproteobacteria > Hyphomicrobiales > Nitrobacteraceae > Bradyrhizobium > Bradyrhizobium sp. CB3481. The sequence goes on along the minus strand of NZ_CP121647.1, from coordinate 2,962,836 downwards.
TGGACAAGGAAGCGGCGCATGCAGCTAGTGCTTGAAAAGCGCGCCGAGCGGTCGAACACGATCGCGCTGGTATCGCCGTTGATCGCGATCGGCATGACGCTCGTCACCATGAGCATCCTGTTTGCGATCCTCGGCAAGAATCCGGTCACCGCGCTCGGCGTCTACTTCATCGATCCCCTCACCGACAGCTATTCGCTGCAGGAAATCGCAGTGAAGGCAACCCCGCTGGTGATGATCGCGATCGGCCTCTCGCTCTGCTACCTCGCCAACGCCTGGAACATCGGCGCCGAAGGACAATTCCTGATCGGCGCGGTGGCCGGAAGCTGGCTTGCGGTGAAGACGCAGGGCAGCGACGCCGGTCCGTGGGTATTGCCGGCGATGATGTTGCTGGCTGCCGCGGCCGGTGCGCTCTATGCCCTGATCCCCGCGATCTGCAAAGTCAGGTTCGGCGCCAGCGAAATCCTTACCAGCCTGATGCTGGTCTATGTCGCCGACCTCGTGCTCGACTATCTGGTACGCGGTCCCTGGCGCGACCCGAAAGGCTTCAACTTCCCGACCACCGCCGAGTTCGATCCGGTCGCTACCGTCCCCGTGCTGATCGAGGGCGGGCGGCTGCACCTCGGCGGCATCATTGCGCTGGTGGTGGTCGCCGCCGGCGCGGTGCTGCTCAGCAAGACCATCACGGGTTTTGAAATCCGCGTCGTCGGCGCCGCGCCGCGTGCCGCGCGCTTCGGCGGGTTCAATTCCAACCAGTTGATCCTGTTGACCTTCGCGATATCAGGCGCGCTGGCGGGCCTGGCCGGGATCATCGAGGTCGCGGGGCCCGTGGGGCACCTGCAGCCCGGAATCTCGCCCGGCTACGGTTTCACCGCGATCATCGTCGCGTTTCTGGGGCGGCTGAACCCGGTTGGAATATTAATTGCAGGACTTTTCCTCGCGCTCACCTTCATCGGCGGCGAGCAGGCGCAGATCGCAATGAAAATCCCGCTTGATGTCACCAAGGTGTTCCAGGGCATCCTGCTGTTCTACGTACTCGCCTGCGACTCCCTGATCCTCTACCGCTTCAAGCTCGTCTTCACGTCAAAGGTGACCAGTGGGGCTCATTGAGGCCATCATCCTCGCGGTGCTCGCGGCTTCGACGCCGCTATTGCTGGCTGCGACCGGCGAACTCGTGACCGAACGCGCCGGCGTGCTCAACCTCGGCGTCGAGGGCATGATGATCGTCGGCGCGGCCTGCGGCTTCGGCGGCGCCTGGCTTTCCGGCTCGGTCATCATCGGCGCGCTCTGCGGCATCCTTGCCGGCATGCTGATGTCGCTGATCTTCGCGCTGATGACGCTGGGGCTTGCGGTCAACCAGGTCGCGACGGGCCTCGCGCTGACCATTCTCGGCATCGGCCTTTCCGGCCTGATCGGCTCCCGCTTCGTCGGCGAAAAGATTTCGCTGGCGCCGCATCTATACATTCCCGGCCTGACCGATATCCCACTGGTCGGGCGCATCCTGTTCGGCGAGGACGCCTTTGTGTATCTTTCGCTGGCGCTGGTGATTGCCGTCTGGTTCTTCCTCTACAGGACGCGGCCCGGCCTGATTCTGCGTGCCGCCGGCGACAACCACACCTCCGCGCATGCGCTCGGTTATGGCGTGCTCAGGATCAGATTGTTCGCGGTGCTGTTCGGCGGCGCTTGCGCGGGCCTTGCCGGCGCCTATCTGCCGCTCGCCTATACGCCGTTTTTCATTCCCGGCATGACGGCCGGGCGCGGATGGATTGCGCTGGCGCTGGTCGTATTCGCGTCCTGGCGGCCGGGACGCCTCGTGATCGGCGCCTATCTGTTCGGCGCGGTGTCGATCCTGCAGCTGCATGCCCAGGGCTGGGGCGTCGGCATCCCCTCGCAATTCATGTCGGCCTTACCCTATCTCGCCACCATCATCGTCCTTGTCCTGATTTCACGGGCACGAAGCGGCGGCTCGACCGCGCCCGCGGCGCTCGGTACCGTGTTCGTGCCCGACCGGTAAACATGCTTGATGCGCGCGCGACGGGGCGCCGCGCTTCGGGAGAGACAGTCCGCCCGTCAGTAAACGGAGAGTTCCATGAAGAAGATTCTCATCGCAGCGGCCGCGGCGATGCTCGTTACAGGAGCGGGCCTGTCCGGCGCTTCCGCCGCAGACAAGCTCAAGGTCGGATTCATCTATCTCGGACCCGTTGGCGATCTCGGCTGGACCTACCAGCACGACCTCGGACGCCTCGAAATGCTCAAAGAACTCGGCGACAAGGTCGAAACCACGTTCCTGGAGAACGTCAACGAAGGTCCGGACTCCGAACGCTCGATCGAGCAGCTGGCGCGCGCCGGCAACAAGCTGATCTTCACGACGTCGTTCGGCTATATGGAGCCGACGCTGAAGGTCGCCAAAAAATACCCGAACGTGCATTTCGAACACGCCACCGGCTACAAGCGCGACAAGAACGTATCGACCTATTCGGGAAGATTCTACGAAGGCCGGTACATCCAGGGCATCATCGCCGCCAAGATGTCAAAGACCGGCGTGCTCGGCTACATCGCCTCGTTCCCGATCCCGGAGGTCATCTCTGGCATCAACGCCACCATGCTTGGCGCACAGACGATCAATCCCAACATCAAGGTCAAGATCATCTGGGCCAACACATGGTTCGATCCAGGCAAGGAAGCCGATGCCGCCAAGGCGCTGCTCGACCAGGGCGCCGACATCATCATGCAGCACACCGACAGCCCGGCCGCCATGCAGATTGCGGCGGAGCGCGGCAAGCTGGCGTTCGGCCAGGATTCCGAAATGATCAAGTTCGGACCGAAGGCGCAGCTCACATCGACCATGAACAATTGGGGCCCCTACTATATCGCGCGCGTCAAGGCCGAGCTGGAGGGCACCTGGAAATCGGAAGATTACTGGGGCGGCCTGAAGAGCAAGCTCGTCGTCATGGCGCCCTATACCAACATGCCCGACGACGTGAAGAAGCTGGCGATGGAAACCGAAGCCGCCCTCACTGAAGGAAAGCTGCATGCCTTCAAATGCCCGGTCGTCGGCCAGGACGGCAAGGAAGTCGAATGCAAGGGCGGCACCCATCTCGATGACGGGCAGATCCTCGGCATGAACTTTTATGTGAAGGGCATCGACGAGAAGATTCCCGGGAAGTGAGCGAGGGTGTAATCCTAAGAGTCGGTTCTCGTCATTGCGAGGAGCTCTTGCGACGAAGCAATCCATTCTTCCTTTCGGTGGTGAGATGGATTGCTTCGCTGCGCTCGCAATGACGGCGCAGCCTTCACCCCACATGCAGCGCACGCGCGGCGGCGCTGTGGCGGCGGATCAGGTCCGGCACATCGAGCCCGGGGATCGCCCCATCCGCCACCACCCAGTTGCCGCCGACCATCACCCGGTCGGCGCGGTGCGCGCCGCATAGCACCAGCGCGGCGAGCGGATCGCCGTGACCGGAGAAGCGCAGCTCGTCGAGCTTGAACAGCGCGAGGTCGGCCGCCTTGCCGACCGCGATCTCGCCGAGCTCGGGACGGCCGATGCAGGCCGCCGAGCCCTTGGTGGCCCAGCGCAGCGCATCCTTGTGGCTGACGCGCGAAACGCCGTAGCGCGCCCGCTGCAGCAGGAACGCGGCACGGACCTCCTGCATCAGGTTGGACGCATCGTTCGACGCCGAGCCGTCGACCCCGAGACCGATCGGCACCCCCGCCGCCTCCATCTCGCAGACCGGACAGCAGCCCGACGCCAGGATCTGATTGCTGCAGGCGCAATGGCTGATGGCGGTCCCGGCCTTGCCGAGCCGCTTCATTTCGTCCGGATTGAAGAAGATGCCGTGCGCCAGCCAGGTCCGCGCATTGAGCCAGCCGCATTGTTCGAGATAGTCCAGCGGCCGGTAGCCATGCATCTGCTCGCAGAACCTGTTCTCGTCCTCGGTCTCGGCGAGATGCGTATGCAGGCGAACGTCGAGCTTCTCTGCCAGCTCGGCGGTCGCGCGCATCAGCGAGGTCGTCACCGAAAACGGCGAGCATGGCGCCAGTGCGATCTGCGTCATCGCAGCCTCGCCGCGCTGGTGATGTTTTGTCACCAGACGTTCGCTGTCGGCCAGAATCGTGTCCTCGTCCTGCACCACGCTGTCAGGCGGCAGCCCACCATCCTTCTGCGACCGGTTCATCGAGCCGCGCGTCAGCAGCACGCGGATGCCGAGGCGCCTTGCGGCTGCGACCTCGATATCAACGGCATCCTCCAGCCCGGCCGGAAAAACATAGTGATGGTCAGTCGTGGTGGTGCAGCCCGACAGCAGCAATTCCGACATCGCTACCGTGACGCCGAGATCGAGCGCCTCCGGCGTCAGCCGCGCCCAGACCGGATACAGCGCCTGCAGCCACGGAAACAGTTCGCGATCGAGCGCGGCCGGCAGCGCGCGGGTCAGCGTCTGGTAGAAATGGTGATGGGTGTTGATCAGGCCGGGCAGCACGACGTGGGCGCCGGCGTCATATACAGTGGCATTGGCGGTCGCAGGTTCGCCGGCGCGCGGCACCAGCTCGACGATCTTGCCGCCACTGATCACAATGCCGCGTTCCGCGCCGTCGGCGAAAATAGAGAGCGGATCCTTGATCCAGATCGCCTGCGTTTGGTCCATAATCCCACCTGATTTGCGAAAGGCGTCTCGCTTCACGCAATGCAAACGCCATCCCGACGGCATTGGCAATTGGCGCTGGTCTTGCAAGACTTCATAATCGCAGATGCACCTGCTTGAAAGCGTATCCATGGACCTGAACACCATTACCGCGGTTGCGCACCCGACGACACGGGAGCAATTGCCCGCCTGGACGGCAGGCGATGCCTGGCTGGCGGGCGGGACCTGGCTGTTCTCGGAACCGCAGGTCGATCTGAAGCGGCTGATCGATCTGACCAACCTGAAATGGCCGGCGCTGACCATCAATGAGACCGGGCTCTCCATCGCGGCAACCTGCACCGTAGCACAGCTCGATGCGCTGGCCTGCCCGCCGGACTGGATCGCCGCGCCGCTGATCAACCAGTGCTGCCGCGCCTTTCTCGCCTCGTTCAAGATCTGGAAGACGGCGACCGTCGGCGGCAACATCTGCATGTCGCTGCCGGCAGGGCCGATGATCTCGCTGACCTCGGCCCTCGACGGCATTTGCACCATCTGGCCGTCCGGCGGCAGCGAACGGAAAGTACCTGTCGCCGAATTCGTCACTGGCGACCAGCGCAACGTGCTCGCGCCGGGCGACCTGTTGCGGCAGGTCGATATCCCGCTTGCAGCCTTGCGGCGGCGTTCGGCATTCCGCCAGATATCGCTGACGCCGGTCGGGCGCTCGGCGGCGCTATTGATCGGCGGCGTGACCAGCGACGGCGGCCTGGCGCTGACGATAACGGCATCGACCAAGCGGCCTGTTCAATTGTCCTTTGCGCAAATCCCCAGCGGCAAGGAATTGCACGAAACGATTCTGCAGCGCGTTGCCGACGACCTCTACCACACCGACGTTCACGGCAAGCCAGTATGGCGCAAGCACATGACGCTGCGGCTTGCGGAAGAGATCCGCCTCGAATTGCAGGTCACGGCATAGCATGACGTTCCAGATCAACGGCACGGAGTTTTCGCAAGCGCCGCGGCCCGGCCAGTGCCTGCGCACGTTCCTGCGCGAACTCGGCCATTTCGGCGTCAAGAAGGGCTGCGACGCCGGCGACTGCGGCGCCTGCACGGTGCTGATGGACGGCGAGCCCGTGCATAGCTGCCTGATCCCGGCCTTCCGCGCCGAGGGCCATACCGTCACCACCATCGAAGGCCTTGCGCCGGTCAGCGGCACTCACCCTTTGCAGCAGGCGTTCCTGGATGCGCAGGGATTTCAGTGCGGATTCTGCACCGCGGGCATGATCCTGACCTGCGCATCGCTGAACCAGGCGCAGCGGCAGGACCTCGGCGCCGCGATGAAAGGCAATATCTGCCGCTGCACCGGCTATCGCTCGATCGAGGATGCGCTGAACGGCAAGACCAACATTGAAGACGCCGCTGCAGGCACCGCCTTCGGCCGCAGCCTCCCCGCCCCCGCCGGACCACAGGTGGTGCGCGGCGCGGCGCGCTATACGTTCGATGTTACGCCGGAAGGTCTGCTGCACATCAAGATGCTGCGTTCGCCGCATCCGCACGCAAAAATCATTTCGATCGACAAGGGCACAGCACTCGCCGTATCAGGCGTGCACACGGTGCTGACGCATGAAGACGCACCGGACCGCCTGTTCTCGACCGCGCGGCATGAATGGGACTGGATGGACCCAGACGATACAAAGGTGCTCGACAATGTCGTGCGCTTTATCGGGCAGAAAGTTGCCGCTGTCATCGCCGAGACCGAAGCCGCTGCCGAGGAAGGTTGCCGCCGGCTCGAGGTTCACTACGAAATCCTGCCGGCGGTGATCGATCCCGTCGCCGCGATCGCGCCCGACGCGCCTGTGCTGCACGGCGACAAGACAACCGAAAATCGCGTCGCGAACGCAGGCCGGAATATCGTGGCGGAAATCCACGGCGAATTCGGCGACGTCGCGGCAGCCCGGGCGCAGGCCGCCGTCAGCTATGAAGGCACTTTCACGACCCAGCGGGTCCAGCATGCGGCATTGGAAACTCATGGCGGCATTGCCTGGGTCGACGCTGATGGAATCCTCAACGTCCGCTCCTCCACGCAGGTGCCATTCCTCACCCGGCGTACCCTTGCCGACCTCTTTGGCCTGCCGCCCGACAAGGTGCGGGTATTTTGCGAGCGCGTCGGCGGCGGGTTCGGCGGTAAGCAGGAAATGTTCGTCGAGGATATTCTTGCGCTCGCCGCGCTCAAGACCGGCCGCCCGGTCAAATTCGAACTGACGCGGGAAGAGCAATTCATCGCGACCTCGACGCGGCATCCGATGCAGGTCACCGTCAGGGCCGGCGCCGACAAGGACGGCAAGCTGACGGCGCTGCAGCTCGACGTCCTCTCAAATACTGGCGCCTACGGCAACCACGCCGGCCCGGTGCTGTTTCATTCGGTCAATGAATGCATCGGCGTCTATAACTGTCCCAACAAGAAGGTCGACGGCATCGCCGCCTACACCAACACCGTGCCCGCCGGCGCCTTTCGCGGCTATGGCCTGCCGCAGACGCTGATCGCCGTCGAGGCCGCGATCGACGAGCTGGCAAAGCAGCTCGGCATCAATCCGTTCGAGATGCGACGCCGCAATATCGTCAAGCCGGGCGATCCCATGCTGTCGCCGCCGGCATCCAAATATCATGACGTGTTCTATGGCAGCTATGGCCTCGATCAATGCCTCGACCTAGTCGAGCAGGCGATGGCTGCCGGGACGTCGGCGTCAGCGCTCTCCGCGGACTGGTTGACCGGCGACGGCATCGCGCTGACCATGATCGATACCGTGCCGCCGGCCGGTCACTTCGCCGATTGCAGCATTTCACTGCGCCAAGACGGCGGCTTCGACCTCACCGTCGGCACCGCCGAATTCGGCAATGGCACCAGCACCGTGCATCGCCAGATCGCCGCGTCCGCGCTGGCGACGACCGTCGATCGCGTCCATCTCATGCAATCCGACACGGCGCATGGCGGCCACGACACCGGCGCCTATGGCAGCGCCGGGACCTTTGTCGCGGGCCGCGCGACCCAGGCTGCGGCCGAGGCGCTGGCCGGCCAGCTCAAGCAATTCGCGGCGTCACTGTCGGGCGAAACTCCTGAAGCGTGCAGCCTCGACGACCATGCCGCGGTCTGCGCCGGGCGCCGCACCCCCTATTCCCAGCTTGCCGCATCGGCGCACGCACTCGGCAAGGTTCTCAGCGCCAGCGGCAATTCGACCGGCACGCCGCGCTCCGTCACTTTCAATGTGCAGGGCTTTCGTGTCGCCGTGAACAAATATACCGGCGAACTCAGGATCCTCAGGAGCGTGCAGGCGGCCGATGCCGGCCGCGTCGCCAACCCGATGCAGTGCCGCGGCCAGGTCGAAGGCGGCGTCGCGCAATCGCTGGGCGCGGCGCTCTACGAGGAAATGGTGATCGATGACAACGGGCGGGTCATCAATCCCCAATTTCGCGACTATCATTTGCCGTCCTTTGCCGACATTCCCCGCACCGAAGTGCTGTTCGCGGACACGTCCGATACGCTGGGGCCGATGGGCGCCAAATCGATGAGCGAAAGCCCTTACAATCCGGTCGCCGCCGCGCTCGGCAACGCGATTGCTAACGCCACCGGCATTCGCTTCACCGCGACGCCGTTCAAGCCCGACCGGCTGTGGCCGCTGCTGCATGAGAAGTTTGGCACCGGCTGACTGAATCGAACAGTCGACATCGGGTTTTGGAGGCCCGCGTTCTGCCACTGAACTAAGCCGGTATCTGGTCCTGACTGGGAGAATCGAACTCCGCATCTCCTGGTCCACAACCGAGCATCCTGCCATTGAACGAAGTCAGGAAAGATTGAATGGTCACCTGCCGCGTAGCTGGCGACAGGAAATGGTCGCGGGTGCGGGGGTCGAACCCGCCACTCCAGCCTTATGAGAGCCGGCCCCTTCCCTGCCGAGGCCCCGCGAGGAATTGGCAAGCGCGGCAGGACTCGAACCTGCGGTAACCGGAATCAAAATCCGGCGCCTTGGCCAGCTTGGCGACGCGCCCAAAGATCTGGTCTTGTAATTTGGTCCTGCCAACGGGAGTTCAACCCGTGAAGTCCAGCGTTGAAAGCGCTGTGCCCTTGGCACCAGGCGATGGCAGGTTGGCGCGGGCGGCCGGGATCGAACCGGCACCTCCCGTTTGGAAGACAGGCACGCAGCCCACTACGCCAGCCCGCAAATAGCCGCTTCGATCGCGACGGGCCCGCCCGTGGCGTTCGTAGGATGGCGGAGAGTACAGGGATCGAACCTGTGCGTCCCGTGAGGACTCGACGCGTTAGCACCGCGTTGCCTTGCCGCTCGGCCAACTCTCCAATTCAGATGGTGATGGCGCGCTCGGCTGGACTCGAACCAGCATAGGGCCGTTTAGAAGACGGCTGACCATCCAGTTGGTCCACGAGCACATGTTGGAGGCCCCGGCCGGTGCTGCCCCGGCTCATAGCGGTTTTGCAGACCGCCGCGTTCCTGTTTCGCCACAGGGCCGAATTGGCAGCGCGCACAGGAATCGAACCTGTCTGAACGGATTCAGAATCCGTCACCTAACCGATCGGTCAGCGCGCGATGATGGTCAGCGTGGGTGGATTCGAACCACCGATCCCCTGCTTCCAAGGCAGGTAGGGACGGCCAGGCTCCCCTACACGCTGATGATGATTGGCCTTCCCGGCAGGACTCGAACCTGCATACCTTCGCGTTCGTAGCGCGCTACTCATCCAGTTGAGCTACGGGAAGTTGGATATGGTACTGCCAGCGGGACTCGAACCCGCGCCGACCGGCTGAGAACCGGGTGTCCTTGCCGCTAGACGATGGCAGGAAGTCGACAGTCAGTCCTCGAAAGAGGGGCCCCGCCTCGGTGGGCACCACGGTCCGCGTCGTTCGTTCAACAACCTGACGCCGAGTTGCGCTTCCAGCCTGGTTACCGCTTCGCTGAGTCCTGGCGCACTGGCCCGCTCGACCGAGCTCCGTCGCGGAAGCCTCCGGCCCACGCGACAGTCACAAAAGCGTTCAGTTCACCCAGATCGATTTTCACTGTTCGCCTCTCCGAACGACCCGTTCGGATTGTACCCAGTTATCGAGCACGCGGGCAACGTCTACCTACCGACCATCGGTTTTATGGAGATGACCTATGCCCAACACCGCCACGACTGCCAGCTTTGACCTCGGAGACCGCCGCGTGAAGCGGCTTGGCTACGGTGCCATGCAGCTTGCTGGCCCCCACGTGTTCGGTCCGCCCAAGGATCGCGCCGCGGCATTGGCTGTGCTGCGAGCGGCCATCGCATCGGGCGTGAACCATATCGACACCGCCGACTTCTACGGCCCGCATGTCACAAACCAGTTGATCCGTGAGGCGCTGCACCCCTACCCCAAGGATCTCGTCATCGACACCAAAATCGGGGCTCGGCGTGGCGCGGACGCTTCATGGAATCCGGCCTTCTCGCGCGAAGAGCTCACCCAGGCGGTCCACGACAATCTGAGCAATCTCGGGGTCGACGCACTCGATGTCGTCAACTTTCGCGTCATGATCGACCGGCATGGTCCGGCCGAGGGCTCGATCGAAGCGCCGCTGAACGTCTTGGCGGATCTGCAACGTCAGGGCCTGATAAGGCATATTGGACTGAGCAACGTGACCGCCACGCAGGTCGCGGAAGGACGCAAGATTTGCAAGATCGTCTGCGTGCAGAACCAATACAATCTGGCCCACAGGTCTGACGACTCCTTGATCGACGACCTTGCCCGGGACGGCATCGCCTACGTGCCGTTCTTTCCGCTCGGCGGGTTCACTCCCCTGCAATCGTCCACTCTAACCGATGTCGCTGCTCGCCTCGGTGCAACACCCATGCAGGTAGCGCTTTCCTGGCTGCTTCGACGCGCGCCCAACATCCTCCCTATCCCCGGCACCTCGTCCGTCGTGCATCTGCGCGAGAATCTCGCCGCAGCCGAACTCGATTTACCGGACGATGCAATGGACGAGCTAAATGGCCTTGCCGGCAGCATGTAGGATGGGTTGAGCCCTTGCGAAACCCATCGCTCTGTGAGCGGCGCTTTGATGGGTTTCGCAAGGGCTCAACCCATCCTACGAGCTATATCGCGGCTCAGATCAAGTCGTGGTCTCATCGCAAGGACGCGGTGACCGACGAGGCGATCTCCGAATACGCCTCGCATTACGCAAAGCCGGGGGATGACGGCCGGGTTCAACCTTTATCCGGCGCTCAAGGCCGACGCCGCCCTGGTGGCTTCGTTAATTGATCGCCGGCTTATCATGCCGGTGATGACGATCGGTGGTCGCCACAGCGTCGGCGACAAGCTCGCCCAGCAACTCGCGCCGCGATGCGACCGACATGTGGGCGTCGTCGTCGAGGACAGCGGTCACTTCGTTGCTGACGAAGCTGAGAGTACGTTCTGCGACCACATCGTCCGGTTCCTTGGCGCCTAAGCCCTTGACGAGCTAGATCAGACCGGGTCACGGCGCATGCTCGTCACCGCTTCGAGCGCAAGAAACAGCAGGTTTGGAGTGTCCAGTTCCGAAGTGGCTCCCGCCGCACAATTCGAACGTGCCTTCCTCCGTTAACAGCGGAGCGCCCTCACCGAGATGGCTCGACGGGAATGAGATGGTGGAGCAACGGAGAGTCGAACTCCGGACGTCGATCTTGCAAGGATCAACTGCAGCCCGCTGCCTGCCCCGAAAATGGTGCCCAGCGCCAGATTTGAACTGGCCTCCTGCGTTCTTCAAACGCGTGCAATCACCAGATTTGCTAACTGGGCTGGATGGCGCGGACGTCGGTAATCGAAACCGAATCTCCTGAGTGGCACTCAGGTGCTCGACCTTCCAGCTACGTCCGCATTGATGGTGGGTAACCCTGGAATCGAACCAGGCAGGCACAAAGGCGCAGGCTTTACAGGCCCGCTCAGTCCCCAGACTTGACGTTACCCAGATTGGTTGCAGGCCCCGGGGGTGCACCGGGCTCAACGCGGCTTATGAGACCGCATGGATGCCTAACCGATCTGCCTGCGATAAAGAGTGCCAAGGCTGCAAACTCCTCGGCGGCGCCGGCGTACATCCGGCCTGGCGCGATCGTTGCCCTGGTTGGCCCGAGACCAGGGCGTACTTATGAATGACCGGATGGGACGACCGCTTCCGGGAGCACAGCAGACCAGTTGCGCTCAATGTGAGCTTTCGGATTTTGACCCGGAGCGGGCATCTATGGGCGCATGCCGTCGGCAAGATGCATGGTCTGATAGCCGACTACTCGCCTCCATTAGAGTGCATGCGCCGGTGGCTTAGACCGGTCTGGTGCGCAACTGTCCCTGGAAATGATATTTTCCAAGCGGCACGCCCCGCGTGCGCAGGATGTTGTACGCGGTCACAGCATGGAAATAGAAGTTGGGTAGTGAGTACGAGAGGAGGAAAGTCTCTGGCGTGAGGGCCAATATCCGCGGGACCCAGCCCGAAGTTGTGGGATTGTCCACGTCGAGCGGCTGATAGATTTCGATATCCAGATTCTTGCCGGACCAACTATTGACCTCATCGGAAGAGAACGCTTCCAGCGCCACTATTGCGTGGCCGACCATCGTTCGTAGGTCGGCAAACGGCATCACGCCGACCAGCGGCGGTGGGGCGAACACGCCGGTCTTCACAGCCTCCATCCCCCATACTGCATGATGCGTCAGGGCTTCGATCTGGAAGTGAAAAGGTGCCATATCGGGGAAGAGGCGAGCCTTCACAACTTCTTCCAGGCCAGCCCCGGTCTCGGCGCAATGTGTGGTCGTGCGATCGAGAAAGCCTCCGACGGCCCTTGCGGTCTGCAGGAAGGTCGGAACGCTGAGGTCGTAGAGTGATGTCGCAAGCTGTGCCATGATGAAATTGTATCATAGAGCGGACAACTTAACACCAGCTGCTGGCTCTCGCGCCGACGCACCCTCTTGGCCCGCAACGGACATCCCGGCTTGTCTACTTTTGGGCCGCTATCAGCGTACAAGCGGACCTCAAGCTCTCCGCCAGCTTTGGTCTAAATTGGCGGAGAGCCGAGGACCTGAGCCTCACACCTTGCGGTGCCATCGGTGTTCGAAGCCGTGCCGGCGCGCCTGTCCGGTTGACTCTCCAAGGTGGCGGACAGCGGAGGCCCTGATCCCCAGCGCCGAAGGGCCCACTCGACTTCCAATCGAGGCCGGCGGCGCGCCGGTTCACTGTCCGGATTGGCCACCACGACAGGACTCGAACCTGCATCCTCGACCTTCGGAGGGTCGTACTCATCCAGTTGAGCTACGTGGTGATGCTACGCCGGCGGCGGCAACTCGCCGCAGGCGCCGTTACTCCTCGAGCTCGACATCCCAGTACAGATAGTCGCGCCAGGTCTCGTGCAGAAAGTTCGGCGGAAACAGACGCTGCGCCGCCATCAGGTCGTGCTGCGTCGGCTCGAACGGCCTGCGCAGCGGCTTGAGGTGGAGGCGGTCCTTGCGCGTGTTGCAGGGGCTGCAGGCCGCCACGATGTTGGTCCAGGAGGTCTGGCCGCCGTCGGCCCGCGGCACGACGTGGTCGAACGTCAGTTCGCCGCGCAGATGCTGGTCGCCGCAATACTGGCAGCGGAAGCGATCGCGGAGAAAGACGTTGAACCGCGTGAAGGCGACGCGAACCGGTGGCCGCACATACTCGCGCAGCGCGATGACCGACGGCAGCCGCATCACCGTCGAGGGGCTGCGGACCACTTCGTCGTATTCCGCGACGACGACATGCGATCCCTTCACGACCGCCTTGACGGCGTCCTCCCAGCCAAACAGCGACAAGGGGAAGTAGCTGAGCGGCTGGAAGTCGGCGTTGAGGACAAGAACCGGGTTTGCTGTAAACATTGCCCTCTCCTCTCTTTGGCGGTGGTGGGCGCCACCGGACTTGAACCGATATTGGGACCGCTATGAGCAGCCGGCTCTACCGTTGAGCGTGATGATTTTGATTAGATCGGTTTGGCCGCGCACGGTGCTTCACCTCTCCCGCTTGCGGGGGAGGTCGGATCGCATCGGAAGATGCGATCCGGGTGGGGGCTCTCTCCACTCGGGCAGTGTCGCTCGTGGAGATACCCCCACCCCAACCCTCCCGCGCAAGCGGGAGAGGGAGCGTACCTTCTTCGTGGTCGCAGTTGGACTAAGCTACATCCTGGAATTGGCGCCCATGACGAGGATCGAACTCGCCTTCCCGGATCGACAATCCGGTCCCTTCGCCAGATGGGAACATGGGCAATTGGTGCGCTCGGCCGGGATCGAACCGGCATGGTCTCCCACCGCCCTCTCAAGACGGCGCGTCTACCAGTTTCGCCACGAGCGCGCTGTGGTTTGGAGGACCTGGTCGGACTCGAACCGACGATGCTTTCGCGACGGATTAAGAATCCGCTCCCTTGGCCGCTGGGGGCACAGGTCCGCTGTGGAGGATCCGGGTGGTTTCGAACCACGTGCGCACGGGTTAACAATCCGCTCCATCTCCATTCAGGTTTAACGCTCCGGATCCATCGGCTTGATGGGTGCGGCGGCCAGCCGCCCCGGTTTGATGTGGCGCGCCATGATGGCCTCGCCCCTCGCCTTTGGCCGCGCAAGCGCGGCCTGGCTCTCGGCGGAGAGACGGTGAACGCCGGCGGCTAAGTTCTCGCTCATGATGACCTCCCATGCTGTTGGTCCTCCCGTGATGAATCGAACATCCGTCGATCGCTTATCAAGCGATTGCTCTGCCACTGAGCTACGAGAGGAATTGATGGTGCGTCCGGCAGGCTCTGCCCCTGCCACCTCCGCCATGTCACAGCGGCGCTCTCCTCAAATGAGCTACGGACGCGAATTGGTGCACGCTGGCCGGATCGAACGGCCGACATCCTGCATGTGAAGCAGGCGCTCTCCCGCTGAGCTAAGCGCGCATTAAGGCATTGAATTGCAATGCTGGTGCTCCACGACGGATTCGAACCGCCAACGCACGGATTCTAAGTCCGTCGCCTCTACCGGTTGGGCTAGTGGAGCGAAATGAGGATTTTTCGTCGGCAAGCGCGACGGAAGCGCCTGCCGTTGCGAGGCGACGGGAGCGCACACGATTTCGGAATAATCGAAAAATGCCCCTGATTTGCCCGACGTGTCAAGTTGCTTTGGCGAATGCCGGCGGTGACCTGCTACTTTGCATGGGGTTGTTTTCGATATTTTTGGGGAGAGCGCCTCAAGCTAGGGGGCGATGGTGCCGGCGGAGAGGATCGAACTCCCGACCTTCGCTTTACGAAAGCGCCGCACTTCCGCTGTGCTACGCCGGCGTGAAATCTACAAACGGCCGGGGAAAGCCCGGCCAAAAAAAAGCGATCGCTGCCTGAAACCACCGTTTGCCGCTCCACTGAAGGAGACCGGTACCGGTCAGCGGATCGCCTTATGTCCTTGCAGGGGCGATCGTCCTGTATTCGAAATCACTTCACGTCATCTCGCGGCAGCCCCGGTGACATGCCGGCCGAGGCCGGTTGATGTAGTCGAGGTAAATCTGGCGGGCTTCGGTCTCGGAAATGCCGCGGCGCGCCACGACGGTGCGCACGAAGGCGAGCATGACCGGCGAGGAGAAATTCTTCTCGCGGGTACGCTTCTCGAGTCCGTTCTTGGTGGTGCCGTTGCGGGCCATGTTGCCCTCCGCCTGTTTGGCAGAGGGTGGATTCCCGCTGCCTGTTAAGTTCTGCCTGCTATCCTGCCGGTCCCGAGATAATCGGGCTTGGTCAGATAGCTCGGACCTTGTTCCGTCGCGGACATGCACGACCAATCGCACGGCCGATTAAACGGCAGCGCGGCGGCGGCTTTCGCGACGATATGTGAGCGCAATCGCAACACGGTTTCGGTCCTTGAACAGCGCCGGCGAGATCGACGGCGTTTTGTGGGGCAGCGGTATGCACAGGATTTTGCGAATTCGTCAAGTGCCATCGCGCAACTATTTGCAGCGTGCGCCGCGTCAAAGGCAGCGTTAACGGAAAATTTTTCGCAGCTAATGCGTTGCGACAATGCAGCTATTGGCCGCGTGGCTCGCGCCAAGATCGCGCGTGATGTTTTTCGGCGATCTTCGTTCTGACCTCATCAGCGAGCCAGTTGCCGAACGTCTCACGTAGAGTATTTTCGGCACGCTCGGTCGAATTGAGCCAAGATGCGGACCTGACTTACGCGACGCGTTCCCTGCTGCTGTGTTCACTTCGGTCAGCGGGATAAGACGATTTGGGCCTCTCGTGCGCCGGGCGCGCAAGCGCCGGCAGCGCCGTCCCCGCATTGCAAAAGGTTAACAGCAGGTAGCCGGCGGGTGGCCGAAATCGCCGTTGTGTTCAGCCGGTATCTGATTATACTACTGTCTCAGCCGCAACCGCTGCTGAGATTTCAATATTGGTGACCAGGCCCGTCTGTTCAGGCGGGCCGTCGCCGTTTTGGGGTTCGTGGCGATGACTCGTTCCAATCGGATTGATCATATTCGCATTACGTCGCACCCGGCACCGGGTGCGAAACTCAAATTCCCGATCACCTGGGGCGCGGCCAGCGCCCGCGAGCGCGGGCCCATCATTGGCACGGTGTCACGCCCGGCGGACCGTAACGTGATCGGCACGCATGGCGGGTCCTACTCGGTCTACCGCGCGCTCGCTGTATCATCCGGCGCGCTCGATCCCCTCAAGCGGCCGGATCTGACCAACACCCACCCTGCCGAGCCGATCGGACCGTTTCCGCAATGGGCCGAGCCGCAGCGGATCGTCTCGCTCGATCCATGGGGACATCTTGCCGCCGAAACCTTCGCCAGCGAGATCGCCGAGGGCGTCGACATCCGTCCAAGCATTGCCATCACGCGTGCCCGTCTCGATCTGCCCGAGCTACAGGCCGCGGTCGAAGCCGGACGGCTCAAGCAGGATGGCGACGTCGTGCACAAGAACGGCAGCGTTTCCGTCGTCAAGATTGCGATCGACCCGGTCTGGCATCTGCCTGGCCTCGCGGCACGCTTCGCCACCACCGAGAACAATCTGCGCCGGCAATTGTTCGAGCAGACCGCAGGCATGTTTCCCGAACTGGTGACACGGCCCGACCTGCAGGTCTTCCTGCCGCCGATCGGCGGCACGACGGCCTATCTGTTCGGCGACGTCAGCAAGCTGCCCGACCACACGACCAGGATAACCTGCCGCGTGCACGACGAATGCAACGGCTCCGACGTGTTTGGCTCCGACATCTGCACCTGCCGCCCCTATTTGATTCACGGCATCGAGGAATGCGCACGCGCCGGCCAAGGCGGCGGGCTTGGCATCATCATCTATAATCGCAAGGAAGGCCGCGCGCTCGGCGAAGTCACGAAGTTTCTGGTCTACAACGCCCGCAAGCGCCAGGAAGGCGGCGACGCAGCGGCCCAGTATTTCGAGCGCACCGAATGCGTCGCCGGCGTGCAGGATGCCCGCTTCCAGCAGCTGATGCCGGATGTGGTGCACTGGCTCGGGTTGAAGCGGATCGACCGTTTCGTCTCCATGAGCGACATGAAGTACGACGCGCTGACCGGTCAGGGCATCGAAATCGTCGAGCGTGTGCCCATTCCCGACGATATGATTCCGGCCGACGCGCACGTGGAAATCGCGGCAAAGAAAGCCGCGGGATACTACACGCCCGAGCCGCAGCAGGATCCGGACAACCCGCTCGGTCGTCCGCTCGAAAACTATTGAGAGAGGCGGCGGCCTTGTCCCTTGCCAACCCGGAGGCGTCAGCCGCTTTGACGTTGTTGAGCGCGAAGGCGGTGCGCGAGCGCGCGCATCGCATGCTCGCGATCGGTCTGGACGACCGGCTTCCGAACTTCCGTATTGATCTCGATCGGCTCGACAGCGCCATTGATCTGGTGCTGGAAACAACGCGCCAAGCCTATCCTTCGTTCGATGTGCCGTTTCATTCGCGCTGGCGGCACTTCGTCGCGAACGGTGACAACCGATGGGCTGATGTTGCGGACCGGACCGATTGGTTCGATCGCGCGGCGCGAGCGCGGGCCGAATTCGACCTGGCTATCGTCAGCGTTTTCCTCGATGCCGGTGCTGGCCCATCCTGGCGCTACCGCGATCCCAAAACCGGATCGGCCATCGGCCGATCGGAAGGTCTGGGGCTGGCCAGTCTTGCCATGTTCACCGGCGGCGCATTTTCGGCCGGCCCCCGCGAGCCCTTGCGTGTCGATGCCGACACGCTCAGCAATCTCGGCGTTGCCGACCTCGAGCGCGGCATGCAGGTCTCGGAGGTCAATCCCTTGATCGGGACGGACGGCCGCGCCGACCTGTTGCGTCGCCTCGGCCGGCTGGTCGCCTCGAAACCGGACATCTTCGCCAGCCACGACACGCCGCGGCCCGGCGGCCTGTTCGACCGGCTGGCGACGCTGGCAGAAAATGGAAAGCTGCCCGCCCCCACGATCCTGACGGAACTGCTGCAGCAACTCGGGCCGATCTGGCCATCCCGGCTGACGCTGGGCGGGATCGCGCTCGGCGATTGCTGGCGGCATCCGGCATTGACGACGGCCGACGCAACCAGCGGCCTGGTGCCGCTGCACAAACTCTCGCAATGGCTGGCGTACTCTCTTATCGAGCCGTTGCAGACGTTCGGCATCGACGTGACCGATATCGACGGCCTCACCGGCCTTGCCGAATATCGCAATGGCGGGCTGTTCGTCGATAGCGGCGTGCTCGTGTTTCGCGACGCCGAAGCGGCGCAGCAAGAGCATGAGGTCGCCTCACCGCTTGTCGTGGAATGGCGCGCGCTGACGGTGGCGCTGCTCGACCGCCTCGCCGATGGTGTCCGGCACCGGCTTGGGCAAGATGCGACGTCGATGCCGCTAGCGAAGATCCTCGAGGGCGGCACCTGGGCTGCGGGCCGGCGGCTGGCGCGCGAACGCCGCGCCGACGCGTCGCCCCCGGTGAAGGTCGTCAGCGACGGCACGGTTTTCTAAAGCGCGATGAGATTTGGATGAATCGTCATCGCGCTTTAGGTCTTTGTTTGAGCATGATCTTTTCGGAAAACCGCTTCACACTTTTCCGGATCATGCTCTAGATCCGAGGTCACAACATGGAAGGCGTTACAATCGTTAATCACCCGCTGGTCCAGCACAAGCTGACACTGCTGCGGAAGAAGGATATTTCAACAAAGTCGTTCCGCGAACTCCTCAAGGAGATCGGGATGCTGCTTTGCTACGAGGTCACCCGCGACCTGCCGCTGGCCGATATCGAAATCGAAACGCCGCTCGCGCAGATGAAGTCGCCGCAGATCGCGGGCAAGAAGCTGGTGTTCGCGCCGGTGCTGCGTGCCGGCGTGACGTTTGCGGAAGGCATGCTCGACTTGGTGCCGACCGCGCGCATTGCGCATATCGGCCTTTATCGCGAGCCGGAGACCTTCACGGCGGTGGAGTATTTCTTCAAGGCGCCGAGCGATCTGCATGAGCGCCTGGTGATCGTGATCGCGCCGGTGCTGGCAACGGGGAACGCCGCCGTCGCCGCGGTCGACCGGCTGAAAGAGCGCGGTGCCAACGACATTCGACTGGTCTGTCTCATCGGTGCGCCGGAAGGCGTTGAGCGGATGCGCGGCATTCACCCGGATGTTCCGATCTGGCTTGCCGCGATCGACGAAGGGCTGGACCGCAACGGCTTCATCCTGCCGGGCCTCGGCGATGCCGGCGACCGCGCCTACGGCACGAAGTAGGCTGGCGGCAGATCTGCCACGATAAGCTACGCAACAACGATTTGCCGAAGCGCCCGCATCTTCTCTCGCTTCGATGCGCTTCGCCACCGCAACAGTTCGGACAGATTGAGGGCCGCACAAACATTCCGTGGACGCTCACAGATTGTTTTGCAGATATTCGAACACATAGTCCGCATCGTTGCTCGAGTTGAAATTCACCTCATAGTCGATCGTACCATCCTTGATGACAACCGTTCGCTTCGGCCCAAAACTACAGGTCAGGCTTTTGACCTTCTGTTTGACGGCTTCCTTGCCGGCCTGGGAGTCGCAGACGCGCCGCATAGCCTCGAGCGCTGCGCCGCAGTAGCCGTAAGCACTGTAGATTTTCCGCTCCTCCGGCGCCGGCGGCTTCGACCAGTCAAACTTCGCCGTTAGACCGTTGCCGCACCGCTCGTTCGTGGTGGTGACCTCTCCCGCGAGATATTTCTCCTGGTCCGCGAAATACTCCTTGTCCTTCAACGATTGTGCAAACGCGATCGAGGAGATGATCGAGAGCCCGACGAGGGCGATACCGACGTGGAAATTCATGACGGATAACTCCGAATGAGATGATCATGCGCGTCCCGCGCGTGCACCGTGTCGGGCCATTGCGGCCGACCTAGGGATTGACGGACAGCGATCGTGATTTTTCCGGCGCCATTGCGGCACCTGGGCGCGGTGCGTCCTGATCGAAATATTCTAGAACAATAAATGCGCTCCGCTCAACGTCGGCATCGGCCGCAAAAACTCCGTATTTGTTTCTCATCTCTCGCCGCGCTCATCAACGATACCGCATCCCGCGGATTGTCGTGATGCTGTGAGGTCTGCCATGTCCGGACGTTTCCGAGCGGCCGTCGTCGGTGCTGCCCTCAGCTTGATTGCGGGTCATGACGTTCTCGCCGCGGAGACAGGTCCGCCGCTCCGCATCGGGCATTACAGCAGCGGCAACGGATTGATCGGCTTGGTGATCGACCGCATGGGCACACCGGTCAAGGTGCGCTTCGACGGCTCTGAAGAAATCCTGGCCTTGACCGCCGAGCAGGCGCCATACAATTCGATCGCGCTCAAGCGCGACGACGGCGTCTCGGTTCTTCGGATCTACGAAACGGGGCGGATCCTGATATTCAGCGACAAATTGCCAGATGGTTCGGCCGATGCGTATCGCGACCAGGACGCCGAGCCGCTCGTTGTGAAAAAGGCAACGAAAGAGCAGGCCGAGACCGAGGCTGAGTCGCTTGGGCGCAAGCTCAGGCGCGCGGGCGCTCCCGCGCTTGCGATATCGCTCGACGCGCCGCGCCTTTCCGCCGACGCCGCCGAATGGTCCGCCATGGCAGACGCCATCGCCGTCACCGGAATAACCCTGGCTGAGATGCTCACCTCGCCGATCGCACGTGAGGTCATCGCCGCCAAACTGCGGCGCGTCGTCATCCGCGACGCCGATCAGGCCGACGTCAAGCTGGCAGACGACACGTTGATCGTAGAGGTCGAAGCCAAGGCGGCGGTCACGGGTAGGCCGTCCTCGGCACGCCTCAGGTCCGCGATCGGCGATCTCCTTTAGCCGGATCTTTGGCTGGGCACGTATCGACGACAACTCGCGTGAAGAAAAATGCCCACCCGTCCGTCTCTCTATCGTGATGCGGTGGCGGCGGCCGAGGTCCGTTTCGAAATCTCACCGCAATATCTGCACTGTTTTGTCATGAAAGAGAGGAATCCAATGTCAGGTCTGATTACTGGGCTGGTTTTGCTCGCGCTCGGCGCTCTGGCGGCCGCTTCGAGCATCGTCGCGAGGCGTCCGGACGCGAAGGAATATATCGATATGATGGTCCCCTACCAGGGATGGTTCGGATTCATAACCTGCCTGTGGGGCGCCTGGATCATCATCAGCGCAGTCCTCAACCTGAATTGGTTCACCTACGTGCCGGTCTGGTGGTTGACCTACCTGGCGACCGGCCTGCTGAACGCGTCGCTCGGCCTGCTGCTCGGCTACGCGCTGCTGACCAAGCACATTTTCAACCACAACGCCAAGGCGGCAGAGCGCGGTGAGCAGATCAGAGCCATCATCGTGCCCTATCAGACCGTGCTCGGCTATGTCGCAATCGGCCTCGGCTTGTGGACGATCGCCGCCACGTTCCTCTACCGTATCGCCTAGGGCACGATCCGGAAAACCATCCCCTCAGGCCACGCCCCGACGGGAGCACACCGAATTTCCAAAAAGACCATACTGAACAACGAGCTAAGGCGCGATGACAATTCATCTTGAACTCATCGCGCCCCAGCAGGTCGCTGAAAAATTATGCTGGGCGTGAACGAACCGCGAGGCGGCCCTTATGTTTGAAGCTTCCGCTCATCGCCGGCTAAGCCCCCGTGGTGGAATTCGCGGCCTGTCGACCCACAGCGTGCACATTATCCGGCCACAGAGCTCCCAAACAATGGCTTGACGGATAATGGCGCTCAATCACCGAGCAATTTTGGCCAACCGGAGGAGAAAGCCGCTCCATGCGCCCGCCAAAGCATCGACGAGAACTGCCATGTCGAAAATAAACGCGTGCCTTGCGATCCTCGCGTTGAGCGTCGCGATCGGCTTCGCCACGACCGCGCGCGCGGAGAAACGCGTCGCCCTGCTGGTCGGCAACAACGCCTATCAGAGTGTCCCGCGGCTGCAGACCGCCGTCAACGACGCCCGCGCGGTCGGCGCCGCCCTGCGTGGGCTCGGCTTCTCCGTGATCCTCGCCGAGAACCAGTCGCGCCGGGCCATGAGCGAGGCGTTGCTCGCCTTCGACAAGGCGATCGAGCCGGGCGATGTCGCGCTGTTCTTCTTCGCCGGACATGGCTTCGAGATCCGCGGCCAGAACTACCTGCTGCCGACAGACATCCCGGAGGTCCGCGAAGGACAGGAGGAACTGATCAGAGATTCCGCGTTTCCAGCCGATCGGATCATCGACCGGCTGCAGGCGCGCGGCGCCCGCACCGCCGTGCTGGTGCTCGACGCCTGCCGCAACAATCCGTTCGATCGACCAGGCGGACGCGGGCTCAAAGGCAGCGGCGGGCTTGCCGCGATGACGCCTGCCGAGGGCGTGTTCATCATGTTCTCCGCCGGCGCCAAACAGACTGCGCTCGACCGGCTGTCCAACGCCGAGCGCGTCGCCAACTCCGTGTTCACGCGAAATCTCGTCCGCTGGCTGGCGGAGCCGGACCTGACGCTGGTGCAGATTGCCAAGCGCCTGCAAATCGAAGTCAAGCAATTGGCGGCGAGTGTCGGTGGCGACCAGACGCCGGCCTATTACGACCAGGTCGTCGGCGAAATCATCCTCAACCGAAGCGACCGCACCACGCCCGCCGGCCCGCCGACGCCACAAGCGGCGGCGCTGCTCGCCGACGTCGACAAGCGCGCCACCGAGGCCGTGCCGGCTCCTGCAGCCGATCCCGTGATGGCCGAACTCGACGCACTGGCGGCCGCCAAGAGCTGGAGCGAACTCCGCAGCCAGCTGACAACGGTGAAGCCGACGGCGCGCGACGCCCACTGGGCTTCGCTGGCCGAACAAGCCGCGATCGGCGAACTGACCCCACTTGCAACGTCGTCGCGTCCGTTTGGCGATCGGCTGGCGGCACTCGAGCACTATGCCACGACGTTTCAGGTCTTGACCGACAACCCGAAATTCCTGGCCCTGCGCACGTCGGTCGGCCTGTCCGCGTTCGGCGACTGCCTTGACGAATCTTACGGGGCCTCCGAGTGCCGCCGGGGGCTGGAGGACTTCGTGCGCACGACGCCTAAGAGCGGCGGGACGGCGCGCGCCGACCTCGCGCGTGACGCCGCCCGTCTCATCGGGCGCAAGCTCAACCGCTCGGCCGCGGCGCCGTTTTTCGCCGTCGCGGTCGAGGCGTCTGCCGAAACGGATGCGGCGGTCTGCGCGGATCCGGATCTCACGACCGCCGTCATTGCCGCATTCGACCGGCCTCCGGACTGGAATGAAGCCAAGGCCGCGGCGGCGCTCACGGAAGCCTGCTGGAAAACACTCGGCACGGCCGTCGTGGCACAGGTCGCACGCGAGACCAGCGATAATAGCTACTATCTCGGCAACACCTGCCCGATACTGTTGCGGCGCGACGCTTTGACGGGGCTGCGCGAGGCTCGTTGCCGGGAGATTACATCGCGATAGGTGAGGCAATTGGCTGGAGTGCGATCGATTATCGTCGTCGAGCTCGAGTTTCTTATTCTTCGCATGATACTTTCAGAAAACGCGTGCGCCCATCGGGCCGTGGCCCGGTGGGCTCGCTTTTTCCAGATCAAATTGAGCGCAGTCTCTTCGCTTTGACGTGTGCGTCCGCGGAAGATGACTGCGCAACGTTCCGCCCGTGCGGCTACATCAGAACGAGCAGCCGAAGCTTTGCAGCGAGGTCTTGATCGCGTCCATCGTCTGCTTGCACGTCCCTTCCATCGTCGACTTCGCCGATGGATTCTTGGCCATGTCGACCCACATCTTCCGTGTCTGGTCGAGCTGTGCCTTGTAGGTCGCGCGCTGCGCTTCCGGAAGCTTCGAGGTAACGCAAGTATCATACTTCTGCAGGAATTCGTCGCAGGCGGCGATGCCCGTGCTCTGCGCACGCGCAGGTCCGGCGACGGCCATCGCGAGCAGAGCGGCTGCCGTCAGATGCAAGAGAAGCAACGCCCTGCGCGTGCTCGAGTTTGATCCGATCGCAGCCTTCGTCATTGTGTAACGCATTATCTCTTGCTCCTTTGCAGCGTGAGAGTTGGATGACAACATTGGAGCAGACGGACAGGATTTCACTTTTGGTCGCCAACTATTTTGGCGCTTCGCTTGGCTCGTTCTCGTGATTGGAATGCGATGCACCGCGCGCAGCCGGAATGCAGCGCGAACGACTTGAGCATCGCATTCAGATCAGTTCGAACCTGCGGGAGCGGCGCGCTCATTCTTGCCGGCTGCTGCCGGCTTCGGCCCACATGAATCATTGTGTTCGGCCGGCCCCACCGCGGTCGCGCGACGATCATTCCCCGCGTTGTCGGCTGCGGGCTTCCTGGCCTGCTCCGCGTCATTGCACGACTGGGCATCTTTCTTCTTGGCAGGGCTGGACGGGGCCGCCACGATCCCCCGGCTGAATGTGTCACCTGGGTCGCCTGGCTTGATCGCGGTCGGCGTGCCGTCTCCAGCCATCTTCAAGACAGCCGGGACCGCGATGATAGCCAGAGCAGCAAGAGCGAAGCCGGGCCATGCCATCGAACGCCGGTACCAGGCAACTGAAGTGACCGCCGCAGCCGAAGCATGTGGCTGCGCTTGTTCCGACGCCCCAAGAACGCCAGCCGCCCGCTCCACCAAATCAGCCGGAGCTGCCCTGGGTTGCGCCTGCGTTTCGTCGAGCAATGCCACCGCGGCCGCCAGCTCCGCACGGGCCACCGGATCGCTGACAAGTCTTGCGGCGACCGCCTCCCACTCCGCCCGCGATAAGGAACCGTCGAGAAACGCAGCAATCTGCGCATTGTCGATCTCGCCCCATTGAGCCGCAACGGAACCCTGCCCCAGACCCTCGGAGATGGTCCGCGACAGTTGCGCGCGAAGCAGCTCGAGCGCTTGCAGCCGATCGGAACGGTCATCGTCCTCGGCAGGCACAGACGCCGGTTCGTGACTGAGGCGTTCGATCATCGGGCAGAATTCCAGTACCCCTGTTCAGACGGACATATTGGCATTTTTTTCCAATTGCACCGTGATTTCTTTCAACCACCTTTGGGTACGCTGTTTCAAACGATAGACTTCCTCGACCGGACACCCCATCAGCCTCGCGATGCCGCGCGCCGGCAACGGCTCATTCGCTGAAAATACGATCTGGAGGTATAATCGCTCATCGGTCGGAAGCTTCTCCGCGGCCGCATTGACGGCGGCGACGAGGGTTGCGCGGCGCTGCTCCTCCTCGAAGAGTAACAGGTGGTCTTCAGGCGTTGGCGAGGAATCGGCGATCGAAAGGCCGCCAGCTTCGCCAAGCAGTGTATCGAGCGAGGTGGCCTCGGTAGTCGGTGACGCACGTTCCAGCCTCACGATACCGGCAAGCCGCGCGACCGACTCGGTGACGTCAGCGACTGTCGGATCTTGCGCCAGCCTGCCGCGCAGCGCGGCGGCGAGCCGATCGGCGTCCAACGGACAGCCCTCCCACACCACGGCCGTATAGATCG
Organism: Bradyrhizobium sp. CB3481; assembly: GCF_029714305.1. NCBI lineage: Bacteria > Pseudomonadati > Pseudomonadota > Alphaproteobacteria > Hyphomicrobiales > Nitrobacteraceae > Bradyrhizobium > Bradyrhizobium sp. CB3481. The sequence goes on along the minus strand of NZ_CP121647.1, from coordinate 2,937,313 downwards.
CCTGGTCGATCGGTGCCGAACGGACAATCGCCGCCGGCAGGCGCCGTCGCGGCGTTTCACGCCGCACGAGATCGATCAGGACACGATCGACCACGGTCAGGATGTAGCCGGTGAAGCTGCCGCGGCCGCCGTATGAGCGGATGCGGCGAAAATCATTCTCGATCAGCTTGAGGCATACCTCCTGATAGGCGTCCTCGCGGCCGGCTCTCCCGAGCCTGCTCGGCAATTGCCTGCCGATCCGGCTTCGAATGTCAGTTTCGAAGTAGCGCGAGAATCGTTCCCACGCCTCGTGCGGCCTGCTGCTGAATTGTCCCGCCAACTGGTCGGCGAGAACATCACGGGCGACAAGCGACAGATACGTCGTAAGCCGTGAGCGTCCGTCGAAGCCCCGCAGCCTCGCGTAATCATCGGCCTTCAGCGCGGCGACGATGTGAAGGAATGCAGCCTCCCCGTCGGCGCCATTGCCCGCCAGCTTCACGACGATCGACCACAGCGTCGTCGACACGTGTTCGAGAAATTTGCCGGCCGCACCAGCCTCTCCAGTCAGGACGGCATTGACAAGCGCCTGTTCGAAGTTGCCGCTTGGCGGCGACTGCATCTCGGAAGAGACTGGCCGCTCAGCATCAGCACGGTCGGCATCGCTGTCAGGTGGCTTCGCCTTTTTTGGGACCAACAGATTCTGGACCAGCAGGCTGCGCGACCACATGACTTCTTCCCTGACAAACAGCCGACCCGCCGAACGACAGTTGAACAGCCAGAGACTGCGGCCTTCCCGAGTTGGCGTTTTCGTCGCCAAACAACTGGTTTTTGTCGGTAGACAACTGGTACGCCAATCTGGCGAGATTATGAATTGCAGCGATCCGGCAACGAGCGCAGAAATTGAATCTTCAAAAAACGTCCGGTCGAAGCCTGAGGAGCACTCCACTTGCTATGCAAGCGACATCTGTTTGCCGCACCTGCCCTGAGAACGCAGCAATCTTGTCACAAACATGCGCCCGCAGACGCCACGGGCGGCGCTGGTTGATTGCTAAGGCTCGTTGAATTGCAGAGTTGCTGCAGGCGTCTTCGAAATCGCGGGCGGCCGGGATGCCGCCGCCCGCTCTGCGCCTACTCCCAGGACCAGGCCGAAAAGTCGTTCTCGAACTGCGGGACTTCCTTCCACACGCCCTTCAGCTTCTTGGCCGCAACGGTGATCCACTGCGGCTGGAACAGGAAGCCGGCGACGGCGTCGGTTGCCAGCATACGCTGGGCATCGCCGAGCAGCTTGGCGCGCTCGGCCTCCGCGGGCGTTGCGGTGATCTGCTTGTAGAGCGCGTTGAAGGCTTCGTTGTTATAGCCGAGATAATAGTCGCTCTCGGTTATCTTCACGAGATCGAACGGCTCGACATGCGAGACGATCGTGAGGTCAAAATTGTGCGGACCGTTGCCGGCAAAAACCTGCGACAGCCACTGCGCCCATTCGACGTTCTCGATCTTGGCGATGATTCCGACCTTGGCGAGCATGGCCGCGAGGACTTCGCCGCCCTGCCGCGCGTAAGGCGGCGGCGGCAGCTTGAGGCTGAGCTCGAGCGGCGTCTTGACGCCGGCTTCCGCGAGCAGCTTCTTGGCCTTCTCGGGGTCAAACGGATTGATGCCGGTGGTATCGACATAGCCGAGCGATCCCGGCGTATAGAAGCTGCCGATCGGGGTGCCAAAACCGTCGACGGCGCCGTCGATCATCGCCTTGCGATCGATGGCGGCAAGGATGGCCCGGCGAACCCTGACATCGTCGAGCGGCTTCTTGCGCTGGTTGATGCCGACGATCGTCTTGGCCCTGGAGCCGCCGATCAGCACGCTGAAGCGCGGATCGGCCTTGAGCTGCGCCACGCTACGCTGCACCGCGGCCCGCGGAAACACGTCGATATCACCGGACAGCAGCGCCGCGACCTGTGCGGCCGGATCGCCGATGAAGCGGATGGTCACCTTGGAAAGCTTGATCGCAGCGGCGTTGCGATAGTTGGGCCATTTGTTCAGCGTGATCGACGACCCCTTGGCCCAGCCGCCCAGCGTATAAGGTCCGGTGCCGACCGGCTGCGTCACATTGGTCGGTGCGCTCTTCGGCTCGACGATCGAGCCGCCCGCCTGCCCGAGCAGGAACGGCAGGTTCGGCTCGGAATATTTCACGCTAACGACGACCGTCTCCGGATCCGGCGTCGAGACGGACTCGAACGCCTGATACAGGCTCTTGTCCTTGTTGGTCGAGGTCGGCGCCGCGTTGCGCTCATAAGAGAACTTGACCGCGGCGGAATCGAACGGCTCGCCATTGTGGAATTTGACGCCCTTGCGCAGCTTGAACGTATAGGTCTTCAGATCGGGCGAGGCCTGCCAGCTCTCGGCGAGCAACGGCGACACCGAACCGTCCTCGTTGATCTTGGTCAGCGGCTCATAGATGTTATAGAGCGTGACCTCGGCGATCGCCGCAGCCGCCGCATTGGTCGGATCGAGGCCCGGCGGCTCCAGCGTCATGCCCATGACGACGCTGTCCTTCTTGCCCTGCGCCAGGCTCGGCAGCGGCGCCGCAGCGAACGCAGCGGCCACCGCGACAATGGTCAGTTTCTTCAGCATGTCCAGCTCCCGCGACCTATCTCAAGCAAGCTAGTGCAGTCCCGTCCAAAAGGCTATTCCTCTGCCACCACCGGCGGCAGCTCCATCACCGCCTCAGCGTAGTGGCAGGCGGCAAGGTGCGCCGGGCCGACGCTCCGTAGCGCGGGCGCACTGTCGCGGCAATGCTGGTCGGCCAGCGGACAGCGCGAGGCGTAGGCGCATCCGGTCGCGCCGGTCGACTGGGAGGCGATCTGCTGGGCGCCGCGGCGGCGACGCACCCCGCCGGCGCGGGCGCGCGGCACCGCCTCGAGCAGCGCCCTTGTATAGGGGTGGGCGCAATGCGCGAACAGGTCCTCGGGGGTCCCCTGCTCGACGATCCGGCCGAGATACATCACCGCGATCTCGTCGCAGAGATAATCGACTACCGCGAGATCATGGCTGATCAGGATGTAGCTCAGCCCGAACTCATCCTGCAGGTCCTGCAGCAGATTGAGCACCTGCGCTTGCACCGAAACATCGAGCGCGCTGACCGGCTCATCGGCGACGATCAGCTTCGGCTGGGTAATCAGCGCCCGCGCGATCGCGATGCGCTGGCGCTGGCCGCCGGAGAATTCATGCGGAAACTTGTCCATGTCGGCGTCACGCAGACCTACCTGCCTTAGCACGCCGGAAACGCGCTCCCGCAGCGCGGCGCCGTCCATGCGCCCGAGCGCGGTCAACGGCTCGGCGACGATGCGCGCAATGGTCTGCCGCGGGTCCAGCGATCCATAGGGGTCCTGAAACACCATCTGGAAATCCCGCCGGGCGCGGCGAAGCTCATCGGCCGGCAGCCGGTTGAGGTCGCGCCCCATCAGCGACACCGAGCCTGACGACGGCCGTTCCAGCGCCATCACCAGCCGTGCGAAGGTCGATTTCCCCGAGCCGGACTCCCCGACCACGCCGAGGCTCTTGCCAGCCATCACCTGCGCGGTGACGCCGTTGAGTGCATGCACCTGCGCCGCCGGCTTGAACATGCTTTCGCGCGGCAGCGTGTAACGTTGCTCCAGATCCCTGACATCGAGCAGCGGCTGCTCCATGGCCGCCAGCCCCTCGTCCAGCATGGTCATGCTCCCACCGCTCCGACTCGTTCGGCCATTGAAACATCCGTGCGGATACAACGCACGCCATGGCCGCCGCCGACGTCGACTGCGGCCGGCAGCGCTGCGCGACAGCGGTCCTCGACGATCGCGCAGCGGTCGGCGAAGGTGCATCCCGCAGGCAGATCGGCCAATTCGGGCACAGTGCCGGCGATGGTCTGCAGCCTGGTACCCTTGCGCGCGCCAAGGCGCGGCCGGGCGCGGAACAGGCCTTGCGTATATGGATGCCCCATCCGCGTGAACACGGCATGGGTTGCGCCACTTTCGACAACGGTGCCGCCATACATCACCATCATGCGCTGCACATTCTCGGCGATCACGCCGAGATCGTGCGAGATCAGGATCATCGACATGCCGCGCTCGGCAACGAGATCGGCGATCAGGTCGAGGATCTGACCCTGGATGGTGACGTCGAGCGCCGTGGTCGGCTCGTCGGCGATCAAGACGTCAGGTTGGCAGGCTAGCGCCATGGCAATGGTGATGCGCTGGCGCTGGCCGCCGGAGAATTGATGCGGATAGGCATCGACCCGTTTCGCCGCATCGGGAAGCCCAACACGATCGAGTAAGGCAATGGCTTCCTTGCGCGCTTCTCCCGCCGAGCAATTGGTGTGGCGCCGCAGCGGCTCGGCCACCTGGCGGCCGATCGTGTGCATCGGGTTGAGCGCCGTCATCGGCTCCTGGAAGATCATGCTGATGCGGTTGCCGCGCAACTTGCAATAACTCGCATCGGACAGGCCCACCAGTTCGCTGCCGTCGAGGCGAATGCTGCCGCTGACGACGGCGCTGTCGGGCAACAGGCCCATCAGCGCCAGCGCGGTGACGGACTTGCCGCAGCCGGACTCGCCGACGAGCCCGAGCGTCTCGCCGCACTTCAGCGAGAAGCTGACGCCGCGAACGGCCTGAGCGGGACCGCGGCTGGTGTTGAGCCTGACACCGAGATCGCTGACTTCGATCAAGGGGGCGTTGGTCGATCCGCTCATGTTCAACGCTCCCGCGCCAGCCGGGGATCGAGCAGATCGCGCAACCCGTCGCCGAGCAGATTGAGGCCAAGCACGGCGACCGCAATCGCAGCACCCGGGTAGACCGCGAGCATCGGCGACTGGAACAGCAGCGTCTGCGCGTCATTCAGCATGCGCCCCCAGGACGGCTGCGGCGGCTGCGTGCCGAGCCCGAGATAGGACAGCGCCGCCTCGGCGAGGATGGCGAGCGCGAACTGGATCGTCGCCTGCACGATCAGGATCGGCAGCACATTCGGCAGCACATGCTCGATGGTGATGCGAAAACCGCCCTTGCCCGAGGCGCGCGCGGCCAGCACGAATTCCCGCGCCCAGATCGCATTCGCGGAGCCACGGGTCAGCCGCACCAGGGTCGGAATCTGGAAAATGCCGATCGCGATGATCGAGGTCACCATGCCCGGCCCGGCGACGGCCGCTAGCATGATCGCAGAGAGCACGGCCGGAAATGCGAAGGTGAAGTCGCTCATCCGCATGATGAGCTCTTCGGTCCAGCCCTTGCGCGCCGCGGCGATCAGCCCGAGGCACACCCCGAAGGTAAGGCCGATGCTGACGGCGATGACGCCGACCATGATGGTGGAGCGAGCGCCGACCAGCAGCAGCGAGACGATATCGCGGCCCAGCACATCGGTGCCGAGCCAGTGCGCGGCCGATGGCGGCTTGAGCTTGGCGGTCATGTCGATCTCATAGGCCGACCACGGCGTCCAGACCAGCGACAGCAAGGCGGCGCACAGCACCATCATGCTGAGGGTGCCGCCAACGACAAAGCTGCGATGGCGCAGCGCACGGCGCCAGAAGCCGGTCGCAGGCCGCGAACCCACGGTAACCGTACCACCATCGATCGGAACGCTCGGGGTGCTCATAGGTTATGCACCTTGATGCGCGGATCGATGAACGCATAGAGCACGTCGACCACGAAATTGACGATGACGACGATGCCTGCAAGCAGCATCACACAGTTGCGCACCACGATCAGATCGCGGTTGGCGATCGACTGGAAGATCAGCCGGCCAAGCCCCGGCAGATAGAACACGTTCTCGATCACGATCGTGCCTGCCAGAAGATTGGCGAATTGCAGGCCCATGATCGTCATGACGGGAATCATCGCATTGCGCAGCACGTGCCGCCATAACACGTCGCGCTTGCTGAGGCCCTTGGCGCGCGCCGTGCGCACGAAATCCTCGCGCAGCACCTCCAGCACCGCCGAGCGCGTGACGCGCGCCAGGATCGCCGCCTGCACCACCGACAGCGAGATCGCCGGGAGCAGCAGCGACTTGATTCCGGCGATGATGCTGTCGTCCCATCCCGCAAATCCGCCGGCCGAGAGCCATTGCAGCTTCACCGCAAACAGCAGGATCAGCAGGATGGCGAACCAGAAGTTCGGAAGAGCGATGCCGAACTGCGTCAGCGACATCACGCCGACATCGCCGAGCTTGTTGTGGTTTGCCGCCGTATAGATGCCGGCCGCAAGCGCCAGCACGACCGTCATGGACATGGACATGATCGCCAGAGGAATTGTCAGCGTAAGACGCTCCGCGATCAATGCTGCAACAGGCGTGCCATAGACATAGCTGTTGCCGAGATCGCCTGTCAGCATGCCCGCGATCCAGTGGAAGTAGCGATAATAGAGCGGCTGATCGAGCCCGAGCTTGATCGTCATCGCGCGGACGGCGTCGGGCGAGGCGTCGGCGCCCATCAGCATCTGCGCGGCATTGCCGGGCAAGGCATCCAGCACCAGGAAGATGATCAGCGACGCGCCGAAGAGCGTCGCGATCAGCGTCAGAAAGCGGCGCAAGATGAAGACGCTCAAGTCCCTGATCCTTTCAAGCTGGCAACAGCCACATCTGCAATATCAGGCGAAATTCGGCCAACGGCCGAGAATATCTTGCGAGGCCTCGAACAGCGCACTGACCCGCAGCAATTCGACGTCCCCGCGGAATTTCCCGACCAGCTGGATCGCAACCGGCAGGCCATCAGCGCCAAAGCCGCAGGGCAGACTGACCGCAGGATGGCCGGTCATGTTGAACGGCATGGTCCAGGGAAACCAGCTCGGCCGCACGTCACTGAACACCCGGCCGTCGATTTCGATCGTGCCGAACAGGTCCTGATCGATCGGAAGCGCGGTGCGGGTGATGGCAGGCATCGCGAGAATGTCGAACCTCTGCAGCAATGTCTGAATCCGCCGGAACAGCGCGGTACGGTCAAACATCGCCTGCTGATAGTCAACACCGCTGACCTTGGTCGCCAGCGCCAGTTGCTTCATGAAGGTCTCGCTGAGCACCTCGCCATGATCGGCCGCAAGCTTCTCGAACCGCGCACGCCAGGCGGTGTGGTTGATGGCGCGCCAAATCGGCTCGATCTCAAATCCTTCGGCGGACATTTCCTCGATTTCGGCCCCGAGCGCTTCCAGCCTGGTCAGCGCGACCTTGAATGCGGCGGCGACATCGGCCGCGACCGGCCGTCCCAGCGGCGCGAGGCAGAACGCAATTTTGCGCCCGCGCAGGTCGCCGTTCGGCGCCGATCCCTCGACAAAATTCCCGGGCGGGACTCCGATCGACCACGGATCGGAAGCGTCCTCTCCCGACATCGCCTGCATCATCAAGGCGGTGTCCGCGACGGTGCGCGTTGTCGGAGTCACATAGGTCTGATTGCCGAACGCATCCTGCACCTGGCTGTGCGGAATGACGCCGTTGCTTTGCTTCAACCCGACCACGCCGTTGCAAGCGGCCGGAATCCGCGTCGAGCCACCGCCATCGGTTGCGATGGCCAGCGGCGCGATGCCGCTGGCAACCGCAACCGCCGCACCTCCGCTCGAACCACCGCTGGAGCGTGTCGCATTCCAGGCATTGCGCGTGCGGCCGAACAGCGGCGAATCCGTCAGGCACTTGGTGCCGAACTCCGGCGTCGTGGTCTTGCCTATCAGGATGACACCGGCTGCCCGCATTCGCGCCACCGCGACCGCATCATGGTCAGGAACGTTGTCCTTGTAGGGCACCGCGCCGAACGTCGTTCGCACACCCCTGGTGTTGACGAGATCCTTCACGGTGTAGGGAATGCCGTGCAGAAGCGGCAGCGGCCCGCCGGCCATAACCTCCTGCTCCGCCTTCCTCGCCTCGGCCATCGCCTCATCGCCGCACAGCGTGATGAAGCAGTTCAATTCGCCCTGCAGCCGCTCGGCGCGCGCCAGCACGGCATTGATAATCTCGACCGGCGAAACCTGCTTGCGGGCGATCCGTGTGCGGAGCTCGCTGGCCGGCAGAAAGCACAGTTCGTCAGTCATGGGCCTCAAGCTCCGAGGTGGCGTCGACGACGGGAGGATGACATTCGGATTGACTTTCCGTCCAATACCATCGCACAACCGAGCTATACGAGATCGGTATAGCAAAAATGGACCTCCGGCGTCTCCGCTATTTCGTTGCCGTCGCCGAAGAGCGCAGCGTCGCCCAGGCGGCCGTACGTCTGCGCATGGCGCAACCGCCGCTGTCGGTGCAGATCCGCAAACTGGAAGCGGAAGTCGGCACCTCGCTGTTTCGCCGCGGGGCGCGGGGCATGGAGCTGACCGCCGCCGGCCGCGCCTTGCTGTCGCGCGCACGCGAGGCGCTGGCGCTGGCGGCCGAGGGTTTTGAGACCGCCCGCGCGGTGGCGGCGGGACGCCATGGAAGACTATCGGTCGGCTACATGTTCGCGCTCGCCCACGCCGTATTGCCAAGGCTCGTTCCAGAGCTGCGAAGGTCCCTTCCCAAGGTCGATCTTGAGTTCATCGAACTGAGCGCCTCGACGCGCGAGGCGCGGCTGCTCGATCACAGCGTGACGGTTGCGCTGTGCATGCCGGCCATTCGCCACAGCGAGATCGAAGTATCCACGATCGGGAAGCAGCGGTTGATGCTGGCGATGCCGGCCGGTTCGCAACTCGCGCGCGGGGCGGCGGTGCCGGTGAAGAAGCTGCAGGGCCGTCCGCTGATCAGCCTGCCCTGGCCTGCCGAAGACCCCGCGACATCCGTTGTCACCTCACTCCTGAGGCGGCATCAGGTCAGCATGCCCGTCGCGAACCGGGTGGAGACGGTGCATTCGGCGCTCAGCCTCGTCCTTGCCGGAGAAGGCATGGCGATCGTTCCCGCGTGCTCCCAGCTCGGCGCCCCGACCGGCGTCGTGTTCAGGCCCTTCCTCGATGCCGACGATGCCATGGACGTCGCGGTTTGCTGGCGGAGGGATTCGCTCAATCCGCTCGTCCGCAATTTTCTGAAATGCGCGGAGCGGGTGATCCGTCAGGTCTGATCTTCAAGCCGCCAGAATCGTCTCAGGCTCCGCCGCAGGCAAATTCTGGCTGTCGGCCACCGCGCGATTGGTGATCTGTCCACGGTGGACGTTGACGCCGGCGCGTAGATGCGGATCCTCGATCAGCGCGCGGATGCCCTTCCCCGCCAGCGCGAGGCCGAACGGCAGCGTGGCATTGTTGAGCGCATGGCTCGACGTCACCGGCACCGCACCGGGCATGTTAGCGACGCAATAGTGCACGATCTCGTCGACGAGATAGGTCGGCGCCTGATGCGTGGTCGGCCGCGACGTCTCGAAGCAGCCGCCCTGGTCGATCGCAACGTCGACCAGCACAGCGCGGCGTTTCATGCGGCCGAGTTGTGCGCGCGAGACGAGTTTTGGCGCGCTGGCGCCCGGCACCAGCACGGCGCCGATCACGACGTCCGCCGCGATCACCTCTTCCTCGATCGCCTCCAGCGTCGCGTAGCGGGTGCGAACGCGCCCCTGGAACATCTCGTCAAGAATACGAAGCCGCGGCAGCGAGCGGTCGAGGATGAGGATGTCGGCGCCGAGGCCAGCCGCCATTCGCGCCGCATGCGTGCCGACCACGCCGCCGCCGATCACCGCAATCCGGCTCGGCGCGACGCCCGGCACGCCGCCGATCAGCTTGCCCATGCCGTCGGCCGATTTCCGCAGCGCCGCGCCGGCCGCCTCGATCGCCAGCCGCCCCGCCACTTCGCTCATCGGCGCCAGCAAAGGCAGCCCGCCATGGGCATCCGTCACCGTCTCATAGGCAACCGCGGTGCAGCCGGATGCAGCGAGCCCCTTGGTCTGCTGGGCATCCGGTGCGAGATGCAGGTACGTGAAAAGAATCTGGTTCTCGCGGAGCTGGCGCCATTCCACCGACTGCGGCTCCTTGACCTTGACCACCATGTCGGCAGTCGCAAAAATCTCCGCTGATGTATCCACGATCCCTGCGCCGGCCGAACGGTAGACATCATCGCCTGCCCCGATGCCGGCCCCGGCGCCCTGTTCGACGATCACCTCGTGCCCCTGCGTCACATATTCCCGCACCGAGGCCGGCGTCAGACCGACGCGATATTCCTCGATCTTGATTTCCTTGGGCACGCCGATCCGCATGGGTTTGCTCCTTCTGTCGGATTGTCCGGCTAGGAATAAACTACGTCTGAACAAGTAACGCTTCTCTGCGAATTACGTCTTGCCGGCCGCATTTTGCGCATATACTCTGCGCCATAGCCGCACAAATTAGCGATTTATGGCGTGACCGAGCTGGATCGCATTGATTTACGGATTCTAAGCGAGCTGCTCGCCGACGCCCGGGCAAGCCAGATCGAGCTCGCCGAAAAGGTCGGCCTATCGCCAACGGCCTGCGCGCGCCGCATCCGTCAGCTCGAGGAAAGTGGGATCATCCGGGGCTATCGCGCCGATCTCGAACCGACCGCGCTCGGGCTGGTCACGACCGTTGTCGTCACTATCACGCTGGAAAAGCAGAGCGAGGACTACCTCGCCGCGTTCGAAGCCGCCATCGCGCGCTGCCCCGACGTCGTGTCCTGCCACCTGATGTCGGGCAGCGACGATTATCATTTGCAGGTGATTGCCCGCGACATCGCGGATTTCGAGCGCATCCACAAGCAGCATCTTTCACGCATGCCCGGTGTGGCGCGCATCCATTCCAGCTTTGCGATGCGCGAGGTGGTACGCCGCGCCATTCCCGAGACGGCTTTGCGGCGCTAGAACTTGATGGAATTAGGTTTGATTGCGACCACGAAGAAGGTGCGCCCCCTCTCCCGCTTGCGGGGGAGGGTTGGGGTGGGGGTGTCTCCGCACGCGACACTGCCCGAGTGGAGAGAGCCCCCACCCGGCGCTTCGCGCCGACCTCCCCCGCAAGCGGGAGAGGTGAAGCACCGTCTCCGGCCAAATCGATCTAGCCAAAAATCATCATGCTTTTGGCTGCTTCGGTCAGCTCGATGCGATCGGCGGCGCGAGGCTCTCCGACGCTGGTCCAGCAGCCCTTCCACCGTGATAGCGCGCGGCCATCGCCTGCGCGATCTCCGCCATCTTCTCGCGCAGCTCGGCCGGCTCCAGCACCTCCGCCTCGGCGCCGAAACGCAGCAGCTCGGTTGCCGCATGCCATACGGTCTTTCCGATCGGGAGCACGGCGATGCGCCAGCCGTCGCTATCGGGAGCGTCTTCGATACGCATGCGCGCCTTTACATAAGGCGGGCTCAAGGCATTGAGCAGTTTGACGCCAAACGGTGACAGCCGCAGGGTGACGGTGCTCGGATGGAGTTCGGCCTCGAGCCGCAGCGTCGCGGCCTGCCAATAGGCGGCGAGATCGAAATCTGTGGGGCGGACGAAAGGTTCATCCAGAACGCTGCAATCCAGAATCCGCGCGACACGGTAGGTGCGCACGCTGCCATCGACACTGCCGGCGAGATACCAGCTGCCGCCTTTCAGCACGAGGCCGAGCGGTGCGACGCGGCGCTGCTTTTCCGCCCGCCAGCTCCGATAGCGAATCTTGATGAGACGTTCGCGCAATAGCGCGCCCGCAATCGCGCGCAGATGCACTGGCTCCTCGGCCTCGCCGAACCAGCTTGGCGCGTCGAGATAGAAACGCTCCTGCATGCGCCCGGCGTTTTCGCGCAAGTTCGCCGGCAGCGCCGCCATCACCTTGTTCTGCGCCGCCATCATCGCCGCATCGAGACCAAGCGCAGCGGCAGGGCCCGGCAGTCCCGCCATGAACAGCGCTTCGGCCTCCGGCGGCGACAATCCGTTCAGCCGCACGCGGTAGCCGTCGAGCAGGCGGTAGCCGCCTTCCGCGCCGCGGTCCGCGTAGACAGGGATGCCGGCGGCCGCGAGCGCATCGATGTCCCGATAGATGGTGCGGACCGATACCTCGCAGGCTTCCGCCAGCTCGGGCGCGGTGATCCGCCCCCGGGCCTGCAGGGTGGTGAGGATGGAAAGCAATCGGCTCGCGCGCATGGCCCCTTAAACCATACCTGACACAGGATGTCAGGTATGGGCTGGCATAGAAGGGGCCCGACCGAAGGCAGCTTAAGGAGACCGCCGATGACCAAATCCGACCGCATCACCCTGTATTATTCGCCCCAGACACGCGCCACGGGCACGCGGGTGTTGCTGGAAGAACTGGGAGCCCCCTACGATCTCCATGTTCTCAACATGAAGGCGGGCGAGCAGCGGCAGCCCGGCTATCTCGCTGTCAACCCGCTCGGCAAAGTGCCGGCGATCCGCCATGGCGAGGCGCTGGTGACGGAGCAGGTCGCGATCTACATCTATCTCGCCGACCTGTTTCCCGGAGCCGGCCTGGCGCCGGCGCTCGACGATCCCAGGCGCGGGCCTTATTTGCGCTGGATCGCCTATTACGGCGCGTCCTTTGAGCCGGCCCTGATCGACAAGTTCATGAATCACCCGCCAGCTCCGGTGACGCAATCGCCCTATTCGGACTACGAGACCATGCTCGGCGCGCTCGAGGCGCAGCTTTCCAAAGGCCCCTATCTGCTCGGCGACCGCATCACCGCGGCCGACATTCTCTGGGGCGTTGCCTTCAGCTGGACGATAACGTTCGGCCTGGTGCCGAAGAAGGACGTGTTCGTGCGCTATGCCGAGCGCATCACCTCGCGCCCCGCCTACCAGCGCATCAACGCGGCCGACAATGAAATGGCGGCGCAGCATGCCGCAGCCGCCGGCGCGTGATAGGCGGCGTGCGAAATCTCCGGCACACGCACGGCTTTCTTCGTGTTGCGACGATTGGGTGGCGCTTCCGCGCGCCATCCGACTTTAGTTGATGGGCCTGCCTGCTTCGCAGCGCATTCCACCGCCGCCCCGTGAGCCCGGCGCTGGTTGACTTCCTTCCGCATTGTCCAAATACTTGACCGAAAACCGGCAGAACCGGTCCCGGCGATAATAAAAAACCAGTGGGAGGAAACACGATGTCGACTTCACGCAGGACGCTGCTGAAGACTTCCGCGGCTGCCGCCGCCGCTTTCACCCTCGATTGGAGACGCGCGCAGGCGCAAGCCGAGACGGTACGCATCGGCCTGATCTACGACCTGACCGGCCCCTTTGCCGCCGGCGGATCGGTCGCCTCCTCGATCGGCGCGCAGATTGCCATCGATCTCGTCAACGAAAAAGGCGGCATCGGCGGCAAGTACAAGGTCGCTCCTGTCGCCGCCGACTCGCAGAGCAAGCCCGACGTTGCGATCAATGAAGCCAATCGCCTGATCGATCAGGAGAAGATCGATATCATCAACGGCGTCTATGCGAGTTCGCACGCCGTACCGCTCGCAGCCAAGGTCGAGCAGCAGAAGAAGATCCTCTGGATCACGACCGCGGTTTCGACCGCCGTGTTCAAGGACAAGAACCTGCAATACGTCTTCCGCGCGCAGATTCATTCCGATCAGTACGGCCAGGCGTTTGCGAGCTTCCTCAACGAGCACGCCAAGGCCAAGCTCGGCATGGAGCCGAAGGAGGTCAAGGTCGCGCTGATCCACGAGGACGGTCCCTACGGCGTCGGCGTTGCCGCCGCTGATGAAGCCTATGCCAAGGAGGCAGGGCTGCAGGTCGTGCTCAAGGAAGGTTATTCGGCGTCTGCGCCCGACCTTTCGGTCTTGGTGACCAAGATCAAGCGCGCACGGGCCGACGTGATCTCGCATGCGGGATACAATCCCGACATCACCCTGTTCCTGCGCCAGGCTCGCGAGAACGGCCTCAAGTTCAAGATGCTGTTCGGCGCCGGCGCGGGCTACAGCCAGCTCGACAAGCTGCGGGCAACCTTCGCCGCCGACATCGACAATTTCTGCAACATCGATCCGGTGCCGGCACAACTGCTCGATCCTGCCAAGCTCGCGCCCGGCATCGGCGATCTCACCAAGACCATGGTGGCGCGTTACAAGGAGAAGACCAGCGCGACGGATGTGCCGCCGCACTGTTCGATGGGCTTCAACCAGACCTGGGTCCTGCTCAACAACGTGCTGCCCGTCGCCAAGGAGAAATACGGCGGCTTCGATCCCGAAGCGGTCCGCAAGGCGGCGCTCGACGTCGATATCCCCGTGGGCGGCACCATCCAGGGCTACGGCGTAAAATTCTATCGGCCCGGCACGCCGCTCTCCGGCCAGAACGAGCGCTCGACCCCCGTCGTGATGCAAAATGCCGGCGAGCATATTTCAGTGGTCTGGCCGACCAGCATCAGGACGCAGGACCCGGTCTTCCCGCTGCCGAAATCGTCGGTGTACGCGGCTTAGGCTTACGGTTCGAGGCTTCATCCTTCGAGACGCATCGCTTTCGCGATGCTCCTCAGGATGAGGTCTCCCATCGCGCAAGCTGCCAGACCCTCATGGTGAGGAGCGCGGCCACGCCGCGCGTCTCGAACCACGAGGCCACCGACAGCGCCCTCACAGCGCAACGCGCCTGCCCTCCTCCGCCGCCCAATACCCCGCGTAATTCACCCTGATCGTCTCGAAGGCCAGCGCCAGATCCGAAAGCGGTTGCCGGCCCGTGGCGACGCATTCCATAAAGTCCTGGATTTCCTGCGTGTAGCCGCGCGTCCATTCCTCTTCGAGGCAGACATACTGCCAGCCGGTTTTGCGGTCGACCTTCTCGGTGATGTAGACGCTGGCGAGCTTCTCCTCGCTGGTCTGATAGCTCATCATGTGCGTGTTCGGCGTGATGTTGGCAAACAGGGCGCCGCCGCTGGTATAGGTCTCGATCAGATTGCGCACGCCGCCTGCGATCATGTCGCCGGAAAACACCGTCGCCTTGGTGCCGTCGGAGAAAGTGACCGTCAGCACGCCCCAGTCTTCGACGTCGACCGGGTTTGACTTGATGACGCCGCGCTCATCCGGACGCAGGCACGCCGCCACATTGCCGACGTCGCAGGTGACGCCGGTAACGCCAATCGTCTCACCGCGCGCCGTGGCCTCGACCTGCTTGAGATAGAGCACGGCCGAAAGCGGATGGCATCCCATCCGGATCAGCGAGCCGCCGCCGGTCATCGCCCATTGCGCGGCGTGCGCCGCATGCGAGCCGGAGTGGCTCTCCTCGCCCTTCATGAACAGGACCTTGTCCTTGGTGGCTCTCAGCATCTCGGCCGTCTTGGTGATCGCCGGCGCGTAGATCCAATCCTCCGCATACATGAAGAGCATGCCAGTCTTTGCGATCGCCGCGCGGGTTGCTTCCATCTCCTCCAGCACCCGCTCGTACATCAACGCCTTCGGCACATGCTTGCCGATCGGCGCCATGTCGCCATCGCGCCCGAAATAACCGGCGAACGGCTTTTCGCAGATCACATGCTTGCCGGCCTGCATGGCGCCAACGATCATCGACGCGTGCAGATTGGGTGGCGTGCAGATGTCGATGACGTCGATCTCAGCGTCGGCGATCAGGTCACCAAAGCTGCGATACGCCGTCGCGATCTGGTGACGGCGCGCGAACTCGACCACATGATCGCCTCTCGCCGCGACCGCCCGGACTTCGACATTCACGCCGTAAACGCGCTGGTAGGCGTGCATGTGCAGCTCGGACACGAAGCCGCAGCCGACGAGGCCGATCCTGATTTTCGCCATGCTCGGAACGCCTCCCGCTTATCGCCCGGCACCCTTGCGGCGCATCAAGGCGGCGAACAGCTCGGTCAGGCCGAACTTCCAGGGCTCGCAATCGCCGCTGTGACGCATGCGGTTGGTCAGCCGGCCGAGCTTCGGCGTCGCGACCGTCACCAGATCATTCTCGACGTGCGTGAAGCCCTGCCCCTTCGCGAAACGGTCCTGGATCGGGGCGAACATGGTGCCGAGGAACAACACGAAGCCATCGGGATATTGATGGTTCTCGTTGATGGTCTGCCCGACGATGTCGGCGGGATCGCGGCTGATCTGGGTCAGCGAGGATGCGCCGTGCAGGACAAAGCCTTCCGGCCCCTTCACCTCCAGCGTGATCTCCATCTTCCTGATGTCGTCGAGCGTGAAGCCTTCATCGAAGAACCGCACGAACGGCCCGATGGCGCAGGAGGCGTTGTTGTCCTTGGCCTTGGACAGCAGCAGCGCCGAGCGACCCTCGAAGTCGCGCAGATTGACGTCATTGCCGAGCGTCGCGCCGACGATACGGCCGTCGCTCGTCACCACCAGCACCACCTCCGGCTCCGGATTATTCCAAGTCGATTTTGGATGCAGTCCCGCATCGACGCAGGTGCCGACGGCGGAAAGAACGGGTGCCTTGGTGAACACCTCGGCATCCGGACCGATCCCGACTTCGAGATACTGGCTCCAGGCATTCTGGGAGACCAGCACGTCCTTGACATGCTGTGCTTCGGCCGAGCCCGGCTTCAACTGCGACAGGTCGGTGCCGACAATCCGCGTCACTTCGGCGCGGATCGCTTCCGCCGAATCGGGATTGCCGCGCGCCCGCTCCTCGATGACGCGCTCCAGCATCGACACGGCGAATGTGACGCCGGCCGCCTTGATCACCTGCAGGTCGATCGGGGCCAGCAGCCATGGCTTGGTCGGATCGCGGGTGTCCGGCGGCGTGTTGTTCAGGAGATCCTGCAGCGCGCCGACCCGCTCACCGCGCGCCGCGCGGAGCGCCTTGGCCGGATCGGCGGCGGCCGCCAATTGGCTGGCGGTCGGGAATTCATCGGTGACGTCGAAAACGCCCTCCTGGCGGATTGCCACCACCGACGGGCCAGCCAGATCGGGACGCCAGATCCGCCCCATCAGCGCGGCGCCAGCGGAATCCTCGGGCAGAATATAAGTGGCGTCCGTGGTGATGGGCATCGTGGAAATCCTTTGCTGAGGACAGTCTGCAGTCGGGCGACCTCGTCCATAGAAGGGAACCGCGCGGTGGGTCAACACCCTCAGCGCCGGCCGCATCGCGGCGCAGCATGCAAAATCAGACGATCGGTCAAGTAAGGACGCGCAGCAACTGGATCCGGATAGCTTGGCTACACGGGCGCACTATAGCGGATTTCGATGCCGCCAATGGCGCGACGGTCATGGCGCAGAGCCGCTGGAGTTCGACTGGCGTTTGGTCGATCGCCTGCTATGCCGCCCCTTGACGGCTACTGTGCATGGGGTTGTTTTCGATATTTTGTTTAGGCGGTCAGCACCGCACCGTCGGCCATGGCCGAGTTCCGCCGATGGTGCGGGCCATCGGCGCAAGAAAGCGCGGAGGATCGGCTCCGCGCCCTCTTCAAGCTGTGTCGTTCAAGTAGCCTCGCTAGGCTGCTTTGGCCTTGGACTTCGCCACGTGGCTCGAGATCGCGTCCATCAATGGCGGCGACAGGCAGTCATACGGCTCCAGCCCGAGTTCCTTCAGCCTCGCCCGGATTCCAGCCATCTCGCCCGGCTGGACGCCGGATTCCAGCACGGACGACACAAAGGCGGCGAAACCTGGTGCGGCCCATCCACCTTCCTGGAATAGTTCAGGATGGATGAAATCAAGACCGTAGAAGGGATGACCGGTGTTCTCGATCCGGCCGTACATGTGAGTGCCGCACGCCTTGCAGGCATAGCGCTGGATCACCGCCGCGGGATCGACGACCTGTAGCTTGTCGCCATTCTCCATCACCGTCACATTGTCGCGCGGCACGACCGCGACGACGGAGAAGGTCGCCCCCGAGGGCTTCCAGCATTTGGTGCAGCCGCAAGCATGGTTATGGGCAACGTCGCCCTTGATGGCGACCTTGACCGGCCTGTCCGTGCATTTGCAAACAAGGGTGCCGCCGGCGAAATTGCCAGACCCCTGCTTGACGCCGCTGTCGACCGATGGGTGGATATGAACAGTCATGGGCCTATCCTCCTTGTGTTTGACGTTCCCTTATTCAGAACACGACTACCGAGCGGATCGACTTGCCCTGGTGCATGAGATCGAACCCCTGGTTAATCTCTTCCAGCTTGAGGACATGCGTGATCATCGGATCGATCTCGATTTTTCCGTTCATGTACCAGTCGACGATCTTCGGCACGTCGGTGCGGCCGCGCGCGCCGCCGAACGCCGTGCCCTTCCAGACGCGGCCGGTCACGAGCTGGAACGGGCGGGTTGCGATCTCCTTGCCCGACTCCGCGACGCCGATGATGACCGAGACGCCCCAGCCGCGATGGCAGGCTTCGAGGGCCTGCCGCATCACGTTGGTGTTGCCGGTGCAGTCGAACGTGTAGTCCGCGCCACCGTCGGTGAGCCCGACCAGATGCTGGACGATGTCGCTGACCTTCGTCGGGTTGACGAAATGGGTCATGCCGAAGCGGCGGCCCCAATCTTCCTTTGCATCGTTGATGTCGACGCCGACGATCTTGTCGGCGCCCACCATCTTGGCGCCCTGGATGACGTTGAGCCCGATGCCGCCGAGACCGAACACGACGACATTGGCGCCCGGTGTCACCTTGGCGGTGTTCACGACGGCGCCAACCCCCGTCGTCACCCCGCAACCGATGTAGCAGCTCTTGTCGAAGGGCGCGTCCTCGCGAATCTTCGCCACCGCGATTTCCGGCAGCACGGTGAAGTTCGAGAATGTCGAGCAGCCCATGTAGTGGTAGATCGGCTTGCCCTTGTAGCTGAAGCGCGAGGTGCCGTCCGGCATCAGCCCCTTGCCCTGGGTGGCGCGGATCGCGGTGCAGAGATTCGTCTTCTGGCTCAGGCAGCTTTTGCACTGGCGGCATTCCGGGGTGTAGAGCGGAATCACGTGATCGCCGGCTTTCACGGAGGTTACGCCTGGCCCGACCTCGCGGACGATGCCGGCGCCCTCATGACCGAGGATCGATGGAAAGATTCCTTCACTGTCGAATCCATCGAGCGTGTAGGCGTCGGTGTGGCAGATGCCGGTCGCCTTTATCTCGACGAGCACCTCACCAGCCTTCGGGCCTTCCAGATCGAGTTCGACGATCTCAAGAGGTTTCTTCGCTTCGAACGCGACTGCAGCGCGGGTCTTCATCGTAGGCTCCACATTTGCTTTTCAAGCCGATGCATGGACGAACCGAAATACACGCCCCGGATGTTCGGCATGATCATTTGGCCCCCATGCAGGCTTTTTCCGCCTCAGTATAGGCGTCGGGTTTCTCTTCACGCTTGGCGGGCCGCACGCGGCCGACCGCGTCATAGGCACGGGCACGCAGGTAGACGTAGAGGTCGTCCATGTAGCAGGCGACATTCGGATTATCGCCAAACGCCGGCATGACGCTCTCTTGCGCGGTGTTGACGTTTTTGCGGCCGCTAGCGACGACCCCGAGGAAATCGCCGTAACTCATCGTCTTCAGCGATTGCTGCAACGCCGGCGCGTAAGTCGATCCCATCCCGTCAGGCCCGTGGCAGACGTGGCATTCGGAGTGATAGCGGCGGTAGCCGGAGTAGGTGTACCAATCGACCGTTCCGTCGGCCGCGACCTTGAAAGTCGGGTTGCCTTCCTTGTCGAGATATTTGCCATCCTCGGACTTCACGGCGGTCGGATCAGACGCCTCCGCAAAGGCAATTCTTCCGGGCGCCACGAGCACGAGAGTGGCTGCAATCAACCAGATTTTACGCAAGAGCTCATCCTCGATAACAGATCTAGATCAACCGGCGCGTGGCGAGCCACGCGCCGGACGAGGTGGTCCTGCTTTACTGCGGCAGCGCGAACACTGTGAGCGTGCCACCGAGTGCCGTGTAGTTGCTCAGCGCGGCGTAGCCACCGACGGCGCCGAGGCCCGCGGTCGGATCGGTCAGACCTGCGGCAAGGCCGATGCCCGCCCAACCGCCAACGCCGGACAGCACGGCCACATACTGCTTGCCGCCCTGCTCATAGGTCGTGACGTTGCCGATGATGCCGGACGGGGTCTTGAACTTGTAAAGTTCCTTGCCAGTCTTGGCATCGACTGCCTTCAGATAGCCTTCCAGCGTTCCATAGAACACCACGCCGCCAGCCGTTGCGAGCGCTCCCGACCACACCGAGAACTGCTCCTTGTTCGACCAGACGATCTTGCCGGTCTTGCCGTCCCAGGCAATGAAGTTGCCCATGTGACTCTCGCCCTGAGGTGGATACATCGAGAGTGTCGCGCCGACGTAGGGCTGACCCGCGGTGTAGCTCACCTTGAACGGCTCATAGTCCATGCAGACGTGGTTGGTCGGCACGTAGAACAACTGGGTGTCCGGCGAATAGGCTGCCGGCTGCTCGTCCTTGGTGCCGAGCGCGGCCGGGCAGATCCCCTTGGTGTTCTTGTCTTCGCCGCCCTTCTCCGTCGAATACTGATCGACGACCTTGGGACGACCATAGGTCGGCGAGCTCTTGTTCATGTCGACGCCAGTGGTCCAGTTCACCTTCGGATCGTACTTCTCGGCGACAAGGAGTTCGCCGGTGGCACGGTCCATGGTGTAAGCCAAACCGTTGCGATCGAAATGGGTCAGCAGCTTGCGCTCCTGGCCGTTGACGTTCTGATCGCTCAGGATCATTTCGTTGACGCCGTCATAGTCCCACTCGTCATGGGGCGTCATCTGATAGACCCAGCGCGCCATGCCGGTATCCGGATTGCGCGCGAAGACGGTCATCGACCACTTGTTGTCGCCCGGACGCTGCTTCGGGTTCCAGGTCGAGGGATTGCCGGACCCGTAGTAGACGAGGTTCAGCGAAGGATCGTAGGACATCCAGCCCCACGTGCAGCCGCCGCCGATCTTCCATTGGTCGCCCTGCCAGGTCTTGACGCTGGAATCCTTTCCGACCGGCTTGCCGTGCTCGGTGGTCTTCTCGGGATCGAACATGATCTGATCATCAGGTCCTTCGGAGAAGGCGCGCCATACTTGCTTGCCGCTCTTCAGGTCATAGGCAGTAACGTGGCACTGCACGCCGAATTCGCCGCCGGAAATGCCGATCAGGACCTTGTCCTTGACGACGAGCGGCGCGGACGTGCCGGTTGCGCCCTTGCCCGGATCGCCGTTCTTGGTGCTCCACGCCACCTGCCCGGTCTTGGCATCAAGCGCGACCAGCGTGGTGTCGGCCTGGTGCAGGAAGATCTTGCCATCGCCATAGGCCAAGCCGCGGTTCACCGTATCGCAGCACATCACTGGAATGACGTTCGGGTCCTGCTTCGGCTCGTACTTCCAGACGATCTTGTTGTCCTGCGAAAGGTCAAGAGCATAGACCTTGTTTGGGAACGGCGTGTGGACGTACATCATGTTGCCAATGATCAGCGGCCCGCCCTCGTGGCCGCGCAGCACGCCGGTCGAGAAGGTCCAGGCAACCTGGAGCTTGCCGACATTCGACGCGTTGATCTGATTAAGCTTCGAATAGCGCGTATTGGCGTAGTCGCCGGCCGGCTGAACCCAGTCCTTCGGGTTCTGCGACATCTTGATCAGCTCGTCATTGCCGTAGGCGGCGCCCGCGGCGAATGCCGCCATAGCGCCAAGACAGGTCGCGGATAGCACCTTGCGCATAGTGGTTTCCTCCAGGATACGAGATTTGGGTTTCCGCCGAAACGGCCCACTTCTTCCATTGTTGGTCCTTATTCCTATCCCGGCCCGAAATAGGAAACTTGCCCAAGAGCGAACCGTGTTTGCTCAATAGCGAAAACCAATTGAATTTTTTGATTTGGGTCCCGCGCGGCCTTCCGAAGCCCCCCGCGATGCTGCGAAGCATCAATCCATGGGCATGTTCCCACGCAGTCTCAGCGCTATTCCGCGTCGAGGTTTCCCTTGACGCCGCCAAAACTAAGTTGGAGGATTGTCAAAGGGATATTGGGAAGAATCTGCGCAGCTTCCCGAACGACTGTCAAAATTGGGACCAAATGTCACGACCATCTGACCGACGCCTTGGCGGAGGTTGTAGCCTGTTCTCAAATCGGTGGCTGGGCAATGTCTGATACAGTTCGTTCACTCAGCACTTCCGGATTAGCGCCGAAAAAGCAGATCCAAACTTGGTCAGATGCACTGACGGATCTCTGCGGCCAGTTCGATGTCGATCCGCTCGAAGGTTCCTCGCTCGAAGGCCGGATCAATTACACTACCGTCTCGCAGCTGAAGCTGTGCCAGATCGAGGCAAGCCAGCATCGCATCGCCCACACCATCTCAGGCACGAAGCTGAGCGAACATCCCTACGTCAAGATACTGTTCCAGACCTACGGCATCTCTCATTTCGAACAGGCCGGCCGCCGGATGGATATCATGCCCGGCGACTGCCTCGCCTATGACGTCTCCTGCCCGCATACGATCATCAGTCCATCCCTGACCCGGCATGAGGTCGTGATCGTTCCCAAGGAGCTGCTTCACGAACGCGGCTTCCGCACCGCGAAGATGTTGCCGTGCAAGCTCTCCGCGCGCAACGGCACCGGCCGCATCGCCTACGACTTCGTGCACACCGCGTTCGACGAAGCGAAAAGATTGTCGCCCTACAACGCCATCGGGGTTGCCGATTCGCTGATCGATCTGCTGCTGCTGCCGCTGCGCGAAGCCGACACGATGTTCGACCGCGTCGGCCCCGAAGCGATGTACATTCGCGCGCAGGCATTCATCCGCGAACATCTGCGTGACCCGGAGCTATCCATCGACCAGATCTCGGCGGCGCTCGGCTGCACCAAGCGCTACCTGCATATGCTGTTCAGCGACAAGGGCATGACCGTCAGCGACTACATCTGGCGCGCGCGGCTGTTGCACTGCCGGCAGGAGCTGGAGACGCAGCACGGAAAGACGATTACCGACGTCGCCTTCTCGTGGGGTTTTTCCAGCTCGTCGCATTTCAGCCGCGTATTCCGGAAGCATTTCGGGGTCGTGCCGTCAGCCATTCACAAGGCGCACGCCAACGATTCGCTGCCCGACGCATCCTGAACATAGCGCCCACCCAGCTGTCTGCCCGCACCGCACCTGAGACATCAGCCCGCTCACACCCGAAAACCTGACGCTAGAAGGTCGCCTTCAGCCCCGCGTAGAATGCGCGCGGTCGCGCTGGGCTCACAGAGCGAGGGTCCGCGAAATCCGCACCGCCATTGGCGAAATTGGGCACATTGCCGGTCTCGAAGAACGTCCCATAGGTCGCGTAGCGATTATCGAAGATATTATCGACGCGGCCATAGATCTGATACATCTTGTTGATCTGATACGAGGCGTGCGCGTTGAAGACCGCATACCCAGGCAACCTTGCCGCCTGGTTGGATTCATCGCCGACAAAATACTGGCTGCCGACGAGAAGCGCATCGCCGCCGACCTTGAAGGCGTCTGTAACCGCATAATCGAAGCCAAGCTTGACCCGGTTGCGGGGTATCGCCGGAATTCGGTTGCCGGGCAGGACCTGGATAAGGCCGGTCGCGGGATCGGCGAACGGGCTGTGAGAGTTGAGCTGCAAAGCGTCGAGGAAGCGTGCATCCACGAGGGCATAGCTGGCATAGAGCTGCAGCGTCTTCGACGTCAGATTGACCTGCGCCTCGATGCCCTGACGCCGTGTGCTGCCGACGTTCTGGAAGTAGCCAAAACCCTGCAGCTGGCTCGGGATCGCCAGGATGTCGTCGGCATTGGTGGCGCGGAACGCACCGACTTTCCATCCGAGCGTTCCAACATTCAGCTCCTTGGTGCCGCGGAAGCCTGCCTCGACGGTTCGCGACACGACCTGCTTCAGCGGCGGGTCCGCGATCAGGAAAGCTCCGATGATACAGGGGCGCGCTGGATCGGCGCAGGCGAGTTCCAGCGGGGTTGGCGCGCGATTGGCTTCGGAATAACCGGCATAGGCGGTTAATTCCGGCGTGACCTTGTAGGTGCCGCCGATCATCGGATTGAAGCGGCTGAACGTGTGACTGCCGTTAAGGTCGGTACCGATCAGATCTTGAAGGTTGATGCTCGCATAGTTGAAGCGGCCGCCGGCCGAGATGGAGAACCTGTCCGTCACATCGAAAGTGTCGAGCGCATAGAGGCCGGTGTAGCGGTTGGTGGCACGGAGCGAGACCGGGCCGATCGAGATCGGCAGGCCGGAGGAACCGAGGAATATGCCGCTGCCGCTGACGACGTAGTTTGGCCCGATCGTGCCCAATTCCGCGGTTGCCCCGAAACGGGTGACGCCGGAATCGAAGCTGGTGCCGACCATGAACTGGTTGTTGTGCCCGAACAGCTGGTCGGTATTGGTCGCCCGCAAGGTAGCTCCCGTGGTCGTCGAACGGGTGGTCGTTCGATCGATCTGACCGAGCACCGCCGTGTCCGGGAACGGATTCGCAAGCTGGACGCCGTTGAGACCGTTCGCCGGCGCGCCTAGCGTCGTGCTGTCCTCGTTGAAGCAAAGCAGCGTATCATCGCCGGCACACGGCGCCGTCTCGGTCGGATTTCCGTCCACCGTCTTCTGCTGGTATCTGCGGACGCGCGCCGATCCTTCGATCGTCCAGGTCGGTGAGACCTCGACCTTGCCCGTCAGATTGGCGTAGGCAACGCGGTTGTCATGGGTCTGCGGCGTCGTATAGGTCGCGCCCCAATAATTCTGCAGCAATTCGACCGGGACTGCGGCGGTCGCGCCAAAATTGTTCTTGGCGACACCGAAATTGAGGTGAAACTCACTGCTGTCCGTCCGGTATCCGACGTCTCCATAGAATCGACGAATTTCCGATTGCGAGAAATTGCGATAGCCGTTGTCGCGCACGCCTTCGAGCGCGCCGTAGACCGACCAATTGCGGTACTGCTGACCATACTGCGCCGAACTCTGGATGCGGCCGAACGAGCCGCCCATCGTGTTGATTTCGGCCCCCTTATAGTTGAAACCGTCCTTCATCAGGACGTTGACGGCTCCGCCGAGCGCATTGAGGCCGAATGCCGGGTTATTGGTCACGACCGTCACCGATCTGATCGCGGCCGTCGGGATCAGGTCCCAGTTGACGGTATCGCCAAAAGCTTCGTTGATGCGCGCCCCATTCTGGTAGACTGCCAGCCCCTGCGGCGTGCCGGCCACCGGAGATGCGACAAAGCCGCGAAACTCGATATCCGGCTGGAAGGGGTTACCCGTCGTATCGCTGATGTTGATGCTCGGCACCTGCTGCTGCAGGGCATCCGCGATATTCAGGGAGCCGGTGCGCGCGATCTGCGCGGCGCCGACGGCGTTGATGGCGGCCGGCACCTTGTCGACATCCGTTCCTGAGCCGGCCATCGGCGTTGGCGCGGTTGGATACACATAAACCCTGCGCATATTTCGGGGTGCGGCGCGCGGAGCGCCTCGGCTGCGGGCTGGCTTGGCGCTCGTCGTCGGAGCGACCACCTCGATGGCTGGCAAGACCTCGCTTTCACCGGAAGCGCTTTGCGCCTGAGCAACGTCGTTTCCCGGAACCAGACATAGCGATATTGTCGTCCCGACGACCAGGAACCGAACGCCCATTTGCTTATCCCCACTCCCTTCCGGCCGCACTGATACCCCCGCCGGTTGGTTGCGGGTGATTTTAAGGCGCGCCGATCAGATTGCGCACCATTCAAAACGTCTCGTTCGCCGACAATTCTTTTCCCGACCAGGACCGGGAAAAATTCCCGGATCAGCCGCGCGCGTCGCTGGGAATCACGGCTTCCACGGTGACGCCGCCGTCTCCGGAAGCAATCGTGAGCGAGCCGCCCAGGGCCAGGATCCGCTCGCGCATGCCGGTGAGCCCGAAGCCAAGCTTGTGATCCGGCCGCAATCCGCCGCCATTATCGCTGATACGCACCAGCGCGCCGCTGCGGCTGTCGCGGGCGGGTCCCGGCGATAGCTCGGTCGGCTCGACGGTGACGTTGACGCTGGTCGCGCCGGCGTGGCGAAAGACGTTGGTCAGCGCTTCCTGGATGGTGCGATAGATCGTCAGATCGGCGGTCTCTCCGCTCTCGCCGAGCGATGGTGAAATCGACGTTTCGATAGCGACATCTGGATGCGACTCGCCCCACAGGCGTAGCAGTGCTCCGAGCGCATCGCGGAGCCCGAGTTCGGTCAGCCCCACCGGCCGCAGCTTTTCAAGGACCCGCCGGTTGGTTTGTTGCAGGGCATTCACCTGCTCCAGAATGGCACCGCCATGCTTTCGCGTGGCTTCCGCATTCGGCTCTCCCGCGTCCGCCGTCCGCGTCAGTGCGCTGGCATGTGCCCGCAAGGCAAACAGATGCGGCCCAAACTCGTCATGCAGTTCGCGCGCAATCTCCTTGCGTTCGACGTCTTGCAACGAGACGACACGCTCGGCCAGACGTCTCTTGTCGTCAACCGCGTTGCCCAGCGTCGCCGCAAGATGATTCAGCTTGTCGCAGATGGCCGCAAGTTCAGGCGGTCCATCCGGCCTTACGCGCGTGTCGTACGCCCCCGCCTCGATCTTCGTCATCGCGTCGGAAAGCGTCGTGATCGGCGCCAGCGCCCGGCCAACGACCCTGCTGGTGATGAGAAAAAGCACGATTGTTATCACCGAGCCGATCTGGAGCTGGGAGACAATGCCATCCCAGATCTCGCTCATCTCGTCATTCGGATGAGAGGTGATCAGCAGCGCGCCCGGCTTTCCCTTGACCGAAATTGGCACAGTGACGGTCGTCTTTTCGGGATGAACAAGCGCGACGAACCACGCCGGAGGCGAGCGGGCATCCTCGGCACTGCCCGAACGTTCGCTGTTTCCGGATACCTCCGTCGCATCGCCCTGCCGCGTGATGCTCACGTGACGAAGCCGGTTGAGGTCGCGAACGATTTGGGTCAAACGTGCATCGGGGTCCGGCGCCTCGTCCAGCCCTGCAACGATGGTTTCGACGAATTCGCGCGCTAGCCGCGTGACGCTTTGATCCTCGGCCTGAACACGCGGCCCCGCTTCGAGAACAAGCCGCGCAATGTTGATGCCAAGACCCAGCGTGAGGACGAGCGCAAGCAGCAGGTTGATCCGGGCGCGTAAAGAAAATCGTTGCCACATGGCTGATGTCCACGAGTACGGTGCCTACGGTTCCGCCGAAGGAAGCGTTGACAGATAGAAGGAGGCGGCTATCTAATCGAACCGTACAGCAACATTGCGCGGGTTACACAATCCGCCGATGGATGAGCTTCGCGGCGGCGGTGATCTGATGCGGTGCAGCAAGTGAATTGACGCAGCTATCGGGAGCCTCGGCCAATGCGCGTTCTGATCGTCGATGATCATCGCATCGTTGCTTCGGGCTGCCGTGCCCTGTTTGCGGATGATCCCGGCATCGACATATTGGAAGCCGCCGACGCAGAGAGCGGCGAGCGCGTGTTCAGTGAACAGCGCCCGGACATCTCTGTTCTCGACATCAACCTGCCGACGGTATCCGGGTTTGAACTAGCAAGGCGCATCCTCGGACACGATACGTCCGCGCGCATCATCATGTTCAGCATGAATGACGACCCGGTATTCGCCAAGCGCGCCATCGAAGTCGGCGCCAAGGGGTACGTCTCGAAGACCGGAGATCCGCAAGACCTCGTCGAAGCCATTCGCGAGGTCGGAAACGGCGGCGTTTATCTCCCGCCCGCGATGGCGCGGAGTATCGCTTTCGCCGGCGCCTCGTTCGCGCAGAGCCCGCTTTCAAAGCTGACCTCACGTGAGATGGAGATATTACGGCTGCTCAGCGCAGGCAAAAGCCTCTCTGAGATCGCCTGGCTGATCCACTCCTCCTACAAGACGGTCGCCAACACGTCCTCGATCATGCGCCAGAAACTCGGCGTACGAACCTCTGC
This sequence comes from Bradyrhizobium sp. CB3481, assembly GCF_029714305.1. NCBI lineage: Bacteria > Pseudomonadati > Pseudomonadota > Alphaproteobacteria > Hyphomicrobiales > Nitrobacteraceae > Bradyrhizobium > Bradyrhizobium sp. CB3481. The sequence goes on along the minus strand of NZ_CP121647.1, from coordinate 2,909,702 downwards.
CGAACTGGTGCGGCTGGCCATCACGAACGGCGTCGGTTAACGACAGCACAGCGCTAAAGTGGCAAAGGCATGACAATTCAAACCGTTTCGACCAACAAGGCCCATGGCGGCATTCAAGGTGTCTACCGGCACGCCAGCCGCGAGACGCAGACCGACATGACCTTTTCGGTCTATGTCCCCCCGCACAATGCAGGCGCCAAGCTGCCCGTGGTCTACTATCTCTCCGGCCTGACTTGCACCCACGCCAACGTGACGGAGAAAGGTGAATTCCGCAGCGCCTGCGCCGAGCTCGGGCTGATCTTCGTTGCGCCCGACACCAGCCCGCGCGGCGAAGGCGTGCCCGGCGATCCCGCCAATGCCTATGATTTCGGACTTGGTGCAGGCTTCTACGTCGATGCGACGCGCGAGCCGTTTGCCCGCAATTATCGCATGTGGAGCTATGTCACGGATGAATTGCCAAAACTGATCGGCGAACATTTTCCCGTCGATCCCGCCAGGCAGTCCATTCTTGGCCACTCCATGGGCGGTCACGGCGCACTGACCGTCGCGCTGCGCCATCCCGGCCGTTATCGCGCGGCCAGCGCATTTGCGCCGATCGTTGCGCCCTCGCAGGTGCCGTGGGGCATCAAGGCGCTCGGCGGTTATCTCGGCAGCGATCGTCAAGCATGGCGCAAGCACGATGCCGTCGCCCTGATTGAGGACGGTGCCAGGTTGCCCGGCCTACTCGTCGACTACGGCGATGCCGATCAGTTTCTCACCGAACAGCTCCGCCCCGAACTGCTGCAGGCTGCCTGCGAGAAAGCGAGCATCCCCCTCACCCTGCGGCGACAGCCCGGCTATGACCACAGCTACTACTTCATCTCCACCTTCATGGCTGACCATCTGCGTTGGCACGCCGAGCGCCTGAAGGGCTGAAACGCCGCAATAGAATTGAGTTGCAAGCCAAGACAATTCGGTCATGGTTCAAGCCACAAGGTCCTCCATCCCGTGAAATCGAGAGGACCTGTCAGGGAGAAACCATGATCCGATGGGCGGTCGCTGTGACCTTCTTGAGCATCGCAGCCACCCCTGTGCGCGCGGCCGACCCGATCGAGATCGGCATCGGCTATCTCGGCAATGCCGGCGTCATGCCGAAATTGTCGCTGGTCGAGCTGCCGGCCGAGAATGACGGGGTTGCCGGTGCCCGCCTCGCCATCGAGGACAACAACACCACAGGCAAGTTCCTCAATCAGAAATTCAAGCTGGAGGAAGTCCGGCTCAAGGACAATGAGGATGTTGCGAAGGCGGCGACAGCGCTTGCCGAGCGAAACAGTTTCATCATCTCCGATCTTGCGGCGGACGATCTCTTGAAGGCCGCCGACGCGTTGCGCGATCGCGGAACGCTGCTGCTCAATGCCGGTGCGATCGATGATCGGCTCCGCGAGCAGGACTGTCGCGCCAACGTCATCCACGTCGCGCCGACGCGCTCGATGCTCGCGGATGCGCTCGCGCAATATCTGGTGTGGAAGCAGTGGAAGCGCTGGCTGTTCGTTGTCGGCTCCCATGACCAGGACAAGCTCTACGCCGACGCCTTGCGCCGCGCGGCGACGCGCTTCGGCGCCAAGATCGTTCAGGAACGAATCTTCGAGGACACCGGCGGCGCGCGGCGCACCGACAGCGGCGTCACCCTGATCCAGCGCCAGATGCCGGTATTCACCCAGCAGGCGCCGGCCTACGACGTCCTCGTTGCGGCCGACGAAAGCGAGGTGTTCGCCTCCTACCTGCCCTACCGCACCTGGGACCCGCGCCCGGTCGCCGGCTCGGCGGGACTGGTTCCGACCAGCTGGCACGCGGCGCAGGATCAATGGGGCGCGGTCCAGATCCAGAACCGGTTTGTGAAGTTGAACTCGCGGCAGATGACCGCATTGGACATGCAGGCCTGGACGGCCACGCGCATGATCGGCGAAGCGGCGTCGCGCACCAGGTCGGGCGATCCGAAGGCGGTGGCGGGCTTCCTCAAGGGGCCCGACTTTTCGATCGCTGCGTTCAAGGGCCGGCGGTTGACGCTGCGCGACTGGAACCTGCAGCTTCGTCAGCCGATCCTGCTGGTCGACGGACGCATGGTGGTGTCGGTTTCACCGCAGGAGGGATTTTTGCACCAGGTATCGGAACTCGATACGCTTGGCGTCGACCGTCCCGAAACCAAGTGCAAGCTGCGCTGAGGGAGGAGAGATTGCAGATGTGGCGATGTTGCCTCGTTTCCGGAATGGCCGTCTGGCTTGCGACTGCGGTCCCAGCGTCGGCCTTCATCGCCTATGTCTCGAATGAAAAAGGCAACACCGTATCCGTGATCGATACGAACAGCTGGACCGTCACCAAGACCATCAAGGTCGGGCAGCGGCCGCGCGGCATCGAGTTCACCAGGGACGGCAAGTTCGTGTTCGTCGCCGTCGGCGACGACGACAGTATCCAGGTCATCGACGTCGCCAAGCAGGAAATCGTCGATACCCTGCCCTCCGGCCCCGACCCCGAGCTGTTCGCGCTCGATGCCGAGGGCAAGATCCTCTATGTCGCCAACGAGAACGACAACACGGTGACCATCATCGACGTCGAGAAACGCGCCCGGCTCGGCGAAATTCAGGTCGGTGTCGAGCCGGAGGGCATGGCCATCAGCCCGGACGGCAAGACCCTGATCAATACGTCCGAAACCACCAACATGGCGCATTTCATCGACACCACGACGCGCCAGATCGTCGCCAACGTGCTGGTCGATGCGCGCCCGCGTTTCGCCGAGTTCAAGCGCGACAATTCCGAAGTTTGGATATCGTCGGAGATCGGCGGCACCGTTTCAGTGATCGATCCGGCCAAGCGGGAGGTGACGAAGAAGATCACCTTCGAGATTCCCGGCCTCAGAAGCGAGGCCATCCAGCCGGTCGGCATCGGCATGACCAAGGATGGCAAGACTGCGTTCATCGCCCTCGGCCCGGCCAACCGCATCGCGGTCGTCGATGCCACCACCCACAAGGTCTCCAAATATCTCTTGGTGGGTCAACGGGTCTGGCACATGGCGTTCACGCCGGATGAGAAATATCTGCTGGTCACCAATGGCGTTTCGAACGACGTTTCGGTGATCGACGTCGCCGCGCAAAAGGTCATCAAGACGATCCAGGTCGGCGAGCTGCCCTGGGGAGTCACGATTGCACAACCATGACGGCCACTGACGCATCTTCCGCCGGTCAAGACACGCGGGACATCCCTTCCCGGCGTGAAGCCGCGGAGATGGCTGCGCTGTCGATCGACGGCATCAGCCATTCCTATGGCACGCGGCGCGCCCTGATCGACGTCGGCTTTTCCGTGGCGCCGGCAAGCTTCACCGCCTTGCTCGGCCTGAACGGTGCCGGCAAGAGCACGCTGTTCTCGCTTGTCACGCGGCTGTTCGGCATCCAGCACGGACATATCGGAATTTTCGGCCACGACATCGCGCGTTCTCCCGGCGAAGCCTTGCGGCTGCTCGGCGTGGTGTTTCAACCGCGCACGCTCGATCTCGACCTCTCGGTGACGCAGAACCTGCTCTACCACGCCGCACTGCACGGCATCGGCCGGCGCGAGGCCCGCGCGCGAAGCCACGAGGTGTTGGCCCGCATCGGCCTTTCCGACCGCGCCGCCAGCAAGGTGCGCGATCTCTCCGGCGGCCAGATGCGACGGTTGGAAATTGCACGAGCCCTGCTGCACCGGCCGCGCCTGCTGCTGCTTGACGAGGCAACCGTCGGCCTCGACGTCAAGGCGCGCGCCGACATCCTCACCCATGTCCGTCGGCTCGTTGCCGAACAGGGCATCGGTGTGCTGTGGGCGACACATCTGTTCGACGAGATCGACGCGAGCGACGATCTCGTCGTGCTGCATCAAGGCCGGATATTGGCGCAAGGGAAAGTGGCGCGCGTCATTGCCGATGCCGGCGGCAGCGACATCAACACGGCCTTCATGCGGCTGACCGGCGCTGCCGGACAGAACGGAGGCCAGACATCATGACCTCCGAAACCATCACGCCTGCCAGGACCGGCTTCTCGCCCGCCGAATACTTCACCTGCCTGAGCGGCATCGTGTGGCGCGAAGCGCTCCGTTTCCTGCATCAGCGCGAGCGCTTCATCTCGGCGCTGGTGCGGCCGCTGGTATGGCTGTTCATCTTCGCTGCCGGCTTCCGCCAGGTGCTCGGCCTCTCCATCATCCCGCCTTATGAGACCTACATACTGTATGAGGTCTATATCGCGCCCGGCCTGATGGCGATGATCCAGCTCTTCAACGGCATGCAGTCTTCGCTGTCGATGGTCTACGACCGCGAGATGGGCAACATGCGAACCTTGCTGGTGAGCCCGCTGCCGCGCTGGTTCCTGCTCTCCTGCAAGCTGCTGGCGGGAACCGCCGTCTCGCTGCTTCAGGTCTACGCTTTCCTGCTGATTGCCTGGTTCTGGGATATTGCGCCGCCGCCATCAGGCTATCTCACGGTGCTGCCGGCGCTGGTGTTGTCGGGCCTGATGCTCGGCGCGCTCGGAATGCTGATCTCGTCCGGCATCAAGCAACTGGAAAACTTCGCGGGCGTGATGAACTTTGTCATCTTCCCGATGTTCTTTGCCTCGTCGGCGCTCTATCCGCTGTGGCGCGTTCTCGAGAGCAGCCCGCTGCTCTACTATGTCTGCCTGTTCAATCCGTTCACCCATGCCGTGGAGTTGATACGCTTTGCGCTGTACGGACAGATCAACTGGATCGCGCTCGCGGTCGTCGGTGGCTGCACGATCGCCTTCATGGTCGGCGCCATCCTCGCATATGATCCATCGCGCGGCCTGATCCGCCGCGGGCCGGCCGGAGGCGAGACATGAGATATCGGACCGCGATCGCGTTCTGGCTAGCCATTATGGCAACGGGCACAACGGCCCGCGCTGCCGACCCGCGCTATCCGGACTGGCCGTGCACCCAGGCCAAGGTGCCCGAGATTTCGCTTGCCGCGGTGTGGGCCGGTCCGCCGCTCGACGACGTTGCCGGCAAGTGGAAGGACGATGCCAAGGTCAGCGCGCTGGTCGCGAAACTCGCCGCAAGGCGGACCCCACTCGAGGAAGCGCAAAAGGCGATCAGGGAATATCTGAACGGGGCATCCGACAAGACGACAAGCGGAAAGCTGCTGTTTGCCGGCCTGTTCGAGACGCTCAACGCCCAGCGCTCCCAGGTCATGAACGGGCTAGAGCGCGTTACCCGCAAGCAGCGCGAGGCGGCGGACAAGATTCGCACGGACACGCTTGCACTGCAGGCGTTGCAGGGCGAAGAACAGCGCGACCAGGCCAAGATCGACGAACTCGGCAATCAACTCATTTGGCAGACGCGCATCTTCGAGGACCGGCGCGGTGTCATCAAATTCGTCTGCGAGGTGCCGACCGCGATCGACCAGCGCCTGTTCGCCCTCGGCCGAACGATCCAGCAGGAAATAGAATAGCAGCTAACGCGGCGAGGAGGTCTCCTCGACCGTCCGCGACTCCGGTTGCGACACGGCCAATTCCAGGCCGGCCCGTTCCCAGCCGTCGGTCCCTTCGGGGTACCACGCCACGTTGGAATAGCCGTAGGTCCGGATTCGCTTTGCCGCGTTCCAGGACATCCAACAATCGGCCATGCAGTAGACTACGACCAGCGTCGCGCTGTTTCCCTTCGTCGCTCGGACGAGCCCACGTTTCAGATAGTCCTCCGTCGAGGCCGCGAGCTTTCCGTAGCCGGTATCCGGCAGCCAGATGCTCCCGGGAATGTTGAGCCGCGGCTGGTCGCGCCAGACGGTGCCTGCGGGAAGATTTGGTGGCTTCGGCGCGCGAGGCATGACGTCGACGAAGACGCCCGCCTTTGCCCACCAAATCGCCTCGGCTTCCGCAGTCGTCAGCACCCGCACCCCCGCGAGGGTCGCCGGCACCGGCGCACGATAGTCTTCTGTGCGATACGCATCCGGCTCGGGAGGTTTTTCCTGCGCAACAGCAGGGATGACGAAGGCGAATGCCGCAAGGACCAGGCCTGCAAGCGCTTTTCTCATTGCGCTTTCGTTGCCGTCTCCGCGCCGATCGGCCGGTCGTTCTCATCAAGCAAGGGAACACCGAAATCCAACAGTATCTTGTTGATGGCGGGCTGGTTCTCCTGGATCAGGCGATTGAGCAACCGCTTCCAGTTCTGGTCGGCCGCGCGCACGCCCATGCCGATACGAAATGCCAGCCGTGGACCGGTCTTTTCCTTCACCAGCGGCGTGACATGGAGCGGCGGATTCGCCTTCTTCGCATGGAAGCCTGCCATCGGGCCCCAGAGAATGCCGGCGTCGATCTTGCCCGACATCAAATCGGCGACCATGGCTTCTGCCGAGGAATCCAGGCGAGTATCGACCATCAACGGATATGGCTTGGCGTTCGCCATCAACCCGTTGACCGCCATGTTGGTGGCAGGCGGCGTGCCGGCCACGATGCCGATATGCTTGCCTTTCAGCCGCTCGTCTTCGAGCGTATCAACATCTTCGAGGCCGCTGCCCTGTTTGGCGACCAGCGCATAGGAAGTGCGGTAATAGGGATTGGTGCCCTGAACCAGTTCGTCGCCTTGCGGAAAGCCCATGATCACGTCGCAGCGATGGGCGCCAAGCGTCATGCGGACAAAGCCGGTCGCCTGCGGGAAATACGTATAGTCGAGCTTCTTTTGCAGCTTCTCGGCGAACAGCTCAGCAAGCTTGTTCTCGATGCCTTCGCCCTTGTCGTTGGAGAACGGCAAATTGTGCGGGTCGGCGCAGACGCGCAGCACCTTGGGATCGACCAGCTCGATCGAAAGATCGCCACCTTCCTTGATCTGCGCGTGCGCAACGTCGCGCCCGAACACGACCGCTAACACCGTCAAGGTTGAGATCGTCAGCCAGCGCTTCTGTCTGGCACATGTCATTGAAAGCTGCTGCACTTCCGGCTCGCTGTTGTTGCCAAGTCGCAAAAGATATCGACAACCTCGACGAACGAAGTTCCGTTGAAGCCGCAGATAAGCAAAATGCTATGCTTGTCAATTAGGGCGCGCAACAGGAATATCCCGACGAACTCACCGCCCGTGCTGCGATGCAAACGCAGCGCGCGATGAAACATCGAATTGCCGGCAGCGTCGCAAGGAGACGAAGGCCGAAATATGGCTTATCCCAAATTGATCTTGGCCGCGCTTGTAACGTTCGCGATGGCAACCGCCTCATTCGCGCAGCAACAGCCGCTGCCCGTCAATTCCATTGCGGATGGTGTGTTCGTGCATAATGGCCAGACCGCGCAGATGACGCGCGAGAACGCCGGCGCGATCGCCAATGTCGGCTTTATCGTCGGCGAAGAGGCGGTCGCGGTGATCGATACCGGCGGCAGCCTTCGCGAGGCGCGGCAATTGATGGCCGCTATCCGCGCGCGGACCGGCAAGCCGATCCGCTATGTCATCAATACGCACGGCCACCCCGATCACATCTTCGGCAACGGCGCTTTCGTGCAGGATGGCACGACCTTTGTCGGACACATGAACCTGCCGCGTGCGCTCGCCGCGCGCGGGCAATTCTACATCGACGCATTTCGCCGCACGATGGGCGATGAACTGATCGACGAAATACGCATCGTGCCGCCAACCCTGCTCGTGAGCGGAACGCTCACGCTCGATCTCGGCGCGCGGCCCCTCCTCGTGAGGGCGTGGCCCGCCGCGCATAGCGATTGCGATCTGACGGTGCTCGACGAAAAGTCCGGAACCCTGTTTGCGGGCGATCTGGTGTTTCTGACCCATACGCCGGTGCTCGACGGCAGCATTCGCGGCTGGCTCGGCGTGCTCGGCGAGCTTGCCGCCCTTCCCGCGCAGCGCGTGGTTCCCGGCCACGGCCCGGTGAGCGGATGGCCGGCGGCCCTGGCCGATGAGCGCCGCTATCTCGAAACGCTGGCGTCGGACATCCGTGGGCTCGTCTCCCGCGGCGAGCCGATCGCAGCGGCGGCGGGAAAGGCGGCGGCTTCCGAGCGGAGCCGATGGGAGCTGTTTGACGATTTCAACGCCCGCAACGCAACCGCAGCATTCTCGGAAATTGAATGGGAATAGCGCGCGCATTGCCCTATATTGCCGACGCTCGTTTCGTCTCCGCGAAGGTGGTGACTATGCCCGGATATCTTTTCCGATTGTTCGGTATTGCCGGCTTCATGCTGGTCGCCGCACCGCTGGCCCTTTTAGCCGCGCCGGGCACGACCGATCCCTGGCCGGGCCTGGTCCAGGACATCTTCGACAACCGCCCGATGAACGACGGCAGCGATGTGATCGGCATCGAAATGCCCGTTCGTGCCGAGGATGCCGCCATCGTCCCGGTCACGTTGCGCAGCAAGCTTTCGCCTGGTGACAGCCGGCAGGTGCGAAGCATTACGCTGGTCATTGACCAGAACCCCGCGCCGATGGCGGCCAAATTCCAGCTCGGGCCGGATGCCAAAGTGTCCGAAATCTCCACCCGCGTTCGCGTCAACAATTACACCGACGTTCATGCGGTTGCCGAGCTCAGCGACGGCAAGCTCTACATGGCGAAAACCTATGTAAAGGCGTCCGGCGGCTGTTCGGCGCCCGCCGCTAAGAACGCCGACGAGGCGAAAGCCAGGCTCGGCCAGATGCGCTACCGGCAGTTCGCGAAAGCCGCCGAAGAACCTGCCAGCGGCGTCCGCGAGGCCCAGATCATGATCGGGCATCCCAACAATTCCGGCCTGCAGATGGACCAGATCACGCAGCTATATGTCCCGGCATTCTTCATCAACGAGCTGCGGCTCTGGCAGGACGACAGCCTCGTCCTGACGATGGAAGGTGGCATCTCGATCTCGGAAGACCCCAATATCAGGTTCACCTATGTATCCAACGGCGCGAAACATATCCGTGCCGAAGCAAAGGATACCGAGGGGCACGTTTTCCAGCGTGAATGGCAGGTCGACAATTCCGGCATGTGATTACGGCCGCGCCGTGCGCCCTTAGAAGCAGCGCACTTCCGCTTCCGCCTGCGCCCGCCGGAGCTCATTGAGTGCCGTTGCCGCCTGCTCCGAGGTACGAAACTGGCTGCCCAGATTTCCCCGTACCTGGGACATGCTGAGCACGGTTTCGGCCGTGACATAGCGCGCGTAAGGGACGAGTGAAGCCACGACATCGACCGAACAGGAGCACTGCTCGATCGCCTGCCGCGTCTCGCCATTTGCCTTCAGGCAGCCGAAGACATATTCGACGCGCGCGGACGTCGGGTAATCGTTGATCTCCTCGGCTGACGTGATCCCCGCCATTGCCGGCAGCACCGCCAATGCGGCGACAATACGTCGTACCGACCGGGCATGCGTCATCGTCTTCCTCCAGCTACCTTGCGTGCAAGCTATGCTATGACTGATCCATTGAAAAGCGGGCGTTCGGGGAAACGGTTCAAGGCCTATGATGCATTTTGTACGCATGCTGCTTGCCACGGTTGTTTGGATCACGCTCGGCACTTTTTGCAGCGCCGATGAGTTGCGCGTTGCGGTGCAGAAGACCGGAACATTCGCATGGGAACTCGCCGTCATCCGCGCGCATGACCTCGACAAGCAGGCCAACCTCTCGGTCAAGGTTCTCGAGCTGGCGAGCCCCGAGGCGGGCAAGATCGCGCTTCGCGCGGGAAATGCCGACGTTATCGTCACCGATTGGCTTTGGGTGTCGCGCGAACGCGCCCTCGGCGCCAAGCTGACCTTCTATCCCTATTCGAGCGCGCTCGGCGCCGTGATGGTCCCCGCCTCCTCACCGATCAAGGGCCTTGCCGACCTCAAGGGCCGCAAGCTCGCCGTCGCGGGCGGCCCGATCGACAAGAACTGGCTGTTGTTGCAGGCGTGGCTGAAGCGGGACGGCATCGACCTCAAGTCGGATGCGACAATCGCATACGGCGCGCCGCCGCTGTTGGCCGCGAAGATGCTCAGCGGCGAAATGGATGCGACCGTGAACTACTGGAATTTCTGCGCGAGCCTGGAAGCAAAGGGTTTTCGCCGCATCGCAGGCATTGAGGATCTGCTGCCAAAGCTCGGCGCCACAGGCCGCACGGCGATGCTCGGCTATGTCTTCGACGAGACATGGGCGAACGCAAACCAGGACAAGGTCGCCCGCTTCATCGCCATGAGCCGCAAGGCGAAAGAGATTCTGGCGACCTCGGATGCAGAATGGGAGAACATCGCGCCCTTGACCGGCGCGCCAGATGCAGCGACGCTACGTGCCTATCGCGATCGCTATCGGGAGGGAATTCCGCGTCGTCCGGTCGCCGATGAGGAAGCCGATGCGCGCATTCTCTATCGCGTGCTGGCCGGGATCGGCGGCCCCGAACTGGTGGGGCCGACGCCTGAACTCGTTTCCGGGACATTCTATCACGCGATACCAGGGGGCTGAGGTGGCGCGCCTGCTGTCATTCGCCGTATTCCTCGCCATCTGGTGGATCGCCGCGCTGGTAGCCGGTGATGCAAAACTGCCGCCTCCTGACACGGTGCTCGCCGTCATGGTCGCGGAAGCCAGATCAGGCAACTTGTTCCTGCATCTCGGCGCGACATTGGCGCGCGTCACGCTCGCCTTCACGCTGGCGATGGCGCTCGGCGCTGCCATCGGATACATGATGGGGCGGGTGCGGATTGCCGACCGGCTCGGCGATCCCTGGCTGATCCTGCTGCTGAACCTGCCGGCGCTGGTCGTCATCGTGCTGGCCTATATCTGGGCGGGATTGACGGAAGTGGCCGCCATTGCGGCTATCGCGATCAACAAGCTGCCGACCGCTGTCGTGACACTGCGCGAGGGAGCACGCGCCCTCGACGCGGCGCTTGACGAAATGGCGAGCGTGTTTGCCTTGCCGCGCTGGAGCAAGTTTCGCCACGTCGTTTTGCCGCAACTCTCGCCCTATGTCGCAGCCGCCGCGCGCTCCGGTCTTTCGCTGGTCTGGAAGATCGTTCTTGTCGCGGAATTGCTCGGACGCCCGAACGGCGTCGGGTTCGAGATTGGCGTGGCGTTCCAGCTGTTCGACATTCCGCTATTGCTCGCATACTCACTGAGCTTTGCCGCGATCGTGCTCCTCATCGAAACCTTGCTGGTGCAGCCATTTGAGGCCCGGGCATCCCGGTGGCGTCCCCGTGCGGCTTGAGGTCGAGATCACCGGCAAGACGTTCAGGAGCGCGGCGGGCGAACAGCACGACGTGATATCAGGCGCATCCTTTGCGCTCGACGCGGGAGAGGTTGGCGTCCTGGTCGGTCCGTCCGGCTGTGGCAAGAGCACGATGCTGCGGATTATCGCCGGTCTCGACCACGACTACCAAGGCCACGTGTCGCGTCCCGCCGGCGCGCGGATCGGCTTTGTGTTTCAGGAGCCGCGGCTGCTGCCATGGCGGTCGGTCGAGGACAACGTGCGCATTGCCGCGCCGGCCGCCGACGAAGCGAAGCTTTCGGCCCTCTTCGAAATTCTGGAACTGAAGGCGCATCGCAACCATTTTCCCGGCGAGCTGTCGCTCGGCCTCGCCCGGCGCGTTGCGCTGGCCCGCGCCTTCGCCATCGAGCCGGAGCTGCTTATTCTCGACGAACCGCTCGCCTCGCTCGATGTCGCCCTCGCCGCCCGTCTGCGCGAGGAGATTTCCACATTGATGGAAGGCCGTTCCATGATAGCGCTGCTGGTCACCCACGACATGGACGACGCGGTCCGTCTCGGCGATCGCGTCCTCCTGCTGTCGCCGCGCCCGGCCCGGATCCTCGGCGACCTGCCGATAAGCACGCCACGAAGCGCACGCGGGGAAGCCGAGATCGCGGCGATCAGGACGGACATCATGCGGAGGATCAATGGTTCGTCCACCGACCAAGCTGCCTCATAGGCAGCGCCCGGGGCCGGTGCTAGGATGCGTCGTCGATTGGGATTGAAGATGAAACGCTCGATCGGAATCGCGCTGCTCGGTCTTGCTGTTGCGGTCATGACAGCAGCGGCGCAGGACATGATGCGGCATGTTGACCTGTCGTCGCCAGACATGGTCTCGGCCGAGATGACGCGCGGCGAGGTCGAGGCCGCATTGAAGGCGGCAACCAGCGCCGCGCCTGCCGATTTCACCGCCAAACGACTGTCCGGCCTTGACCTGTCCGGCCTTGACTTGTCCGGCGCGATCTTCCGCGCGGCCAAGCTCAACAAGACAAAACTTGCCGGCGCCAAGCTTGATCGCGCCATCCTCGACCAGGCATGGCTGCTGGAAGCCGATCTCACCGGTGCAAGCCTCAGGAGCGCAAACCTGTTCGCTACGCAGATGCTTCGCGCCCGCCTCGACGGCGCCGATCTGTCGGGAGCGCGCGTTGCCGCCGATCTGAGCGGCGCCAGCCTTGTCGGAGCTTCGATCGCCGATGCCAATCTGGGCGCCGACATGCGCAACCAGTCGATGGGCCTGATGCGCGCGGTGCTCAGATCCGCCAATCTGGAGCGGCTCAACGCCCGCGGCGCCGACCTGTCGCGCGTCGACCTCGAATTCGCCGTGCTCAGGGGTGGCGACCTTACAGGCGCTTCGCTCAAGGGAGCCCAGCTCGGCGGCGCCGACCTGACCGGCGTTAGCGTCATCGACACCGATTTCGACGGTGCCGATCTCGATTCAGCACGGCTGATCGGTCCAGTCGGACTCGACAAAGCGAGAAATTTCGACAAGGCGAAAAATCGAGATCGTTTGGTAAGGCAATGACGGGTCCACGCGACCTGCGATGAAAGGATGTCCGATGCGGTGGATTCTGGCCTTGTTGATAGTCCTGTCGGTGGGCGCCAATGAACTCGCCGCGCAGGGAAAAGGAAAAGGCATCCGCCTATGGAACCTGACCAGCGCGACCATTTCCGATTTTCAGCTCTCGCCGGCCGGCAAGAACGACTGGGGTCCCAACCAGACCCTGAACGACAAGGACAAGGAAGTCGATCACGACGAACGCCTGCGGATCTCCGGCGTGGAGCCGGGACGCTACGATGCCAAGGTCGGCTATCGCGGCGCCAGGCACTGCTTTGTCCGGGACATCGAGATCAAGGCCGATGCTGTGTTCTCCATCGCGGACAAGGACCTGAAAGACTGCAACAAATAACCGCGTCGCAGATCGCGCTCAGACCACCGACCAAACCGGCTCGCCGGAGGCCTTCTGGTTATTGCTCGGATATTCGCAGCGCCACTTGACCGCGGTCCATTTCGGATGTTCGCCGATCCACTGCGCGATGTAGGGCTGCGCGGCCATAGCACATTGCCGCAGCGAAACGGCTGAAGAAAAGACCAGATGGGTTTCCTCGCAGGTCGTCGGCGAGGCCACCGCACAGACGGTTATGATCAAATCTATCGCGTTCATGCCTGATATCCCTTTGAGCAGTTCCTGAATGGATAACACGGACAAATACGCTAACCGGCGAATGGAAGTTTCACTACGGCGTGAAGACCGGAACCCGAACCGAGTAGCGTCTCGCGCCTAGAAATTCACGCCAAATACCAGCCGGGCCTGATGACGGTCGAAATTGACGAGATCAAGGCTGGCCGTCGAGCCGGACGGACGGCCCCACGCCTGAATGCTCCAGCTCGCGGTCAGCCGCGAGCGGTTCGACAGCTGGAAATATGCCGTGGGACCAACGTACAACGCCTGCCCCGCCAGCTCGTCCAGGCCGATCCCTTCATACTTGCGCAAGTATCGCGCCTCGCCGCCGAGCAGGAAGCCCGGGCGCACCTGCGCCAGCACGCCGAGCGCTGCGCCGGCGGTGGAGTCCTTCTCCATCACGCCGCTGCCGATAACGCGCGTCCATTCCGGCTCATAGAGCAGGTTGAAGGCCGCGATGATCCGATCGGGCACCAGCTCGCGATCGAATGCCAGCCTGAATTCGGTCCCGAAACTTCTGACCGATTCAGCCGTCGTTTCATCGACACGGTGCCCGTGCAACTCTGTCGCGAAGGTGAGCCCGAATGGCGCGGTTTCGCGATCGAGAAAGCGGTAGCGGAAGTCGATCGATCCGCCCTGCCATGACAGCCGGCGCTGGTCGTCAAGACCCGGCACGTCGCTGATGAAATGCGATGCAAACGCTGAGCCCACCTCGACGCGAAAATTCCTGAAAGGCACGAACTCGAGCTCGAACTCATGGCCGACCGCTCGGTACGTGCCGCCGCTTCTGCCGAAGCGCCCCGTCGTTTCGGTTTGAAATTCCCGCTCGCCGAGGGTGCCGACATCGGCGCCGATCATGAAAGCGAAGATATGCTCGGTGTCGAAGCCCTCGGCGTCAGCGGGTACCGGCAGCAACGCCGCGACCAACACAACCGCCATCTGAAAGGTCTTTGCACGCGTCAGCATTCGTATTCAGCGGTCAGAGGGGAATTGGGTAGGTCAGCCGAGAACTCAGCCTAGCACGACGCTGGGACGATCGGCGAGACACGGGAACGCATGAAAAAGATCGGCTGAATGCAATCTGCCACCGTTTTCGGCCGTTCCGCGCGCTACGGCGGGACCCAGGCCTTGCGTGGACAGCAAACGGTGGAAAACTTTTCGGAGAGATACAGCTTGCCCGGCCCGCGGCAACAGGCCGTTGCCGGAGCCGGGCAAGACCGTTTCGACGCGTTACTTACGCGCCGCGCAGGCGTACATGTTGATTTCCATGCCCACCGGCACTTCCACAATCTTCGGAGTTTTCCAACTCATCAAGGTCCTCCCAAGGAGTGTGTTTGGCACGATGCCCGTGCCGGATCAAAACTAGGTTGGCCCCGCCCATTGCGCAAGCGTGGAAGATCGCTCGTTGGAAAGATCTGCACGCGTCTGCGCCAGACATTTCGCTCTTGGACAAGCCGACTTCGCTCTTGGACAAAATGCGCATAGCGGCGGATCGATGTAGGCCGCATCGATCCGGCCATGCATGCAAGGCTTCAGCTTCGCGCCTCAGCAGTCCTTGTCCGCGGTCTTCTGGTCACCCTTGGCACCTTCCGCCTGCTGTGCAGCCGTCGGCTGCCCCTGCATCTGGCGCTGTGCATCCTGCGAAGAAGCAGCGGTGTTGTCAGTTGACTTGTTCATCGTTTCGGTTGGCGGATGCTGCCCCGTATTGCTGGCCATACCGGTCGTCTGTTCGCCGGTCCTGGCCGGTCCGGATCCGGCATCCTTCGCGCTGGCGGCGCGATTGGTATCGCACGGGCCCGCCAGTGCCGCACCGGTGCTCAACACCAGGACGGAGCAACCCGCAAGAATGAGCTGTTTCATCTTCATGTGTCTCTCCTTTCTTCGTGATGCACGCACGACATGACGAGAGGCAACCGGCCCATTGCTCCCAGGTTCCGGGTGGCCGCGTGAATATCGAGAGGTTTAATCTTGCGAGCGAACTCTTAGCGAGGTCCGCTATGGAACCGATTCACCTGAGGTTGATCAGCCTTCTTTTCGCGGCGTGCATTGCACTCCCGGCTTTTGCGCAGGACAGGCAACCTGACCAAACCGCGCCGAACGCTGAATCAATGGTGCCCGCCAACGGGCCATCCCTCACCGGAAAGGAACGCATGGGCAGGAAGTGGATGGACGAACAGCGGATCGACAATTGCAACGTGCCCGCCGACAAGCGCGGGAGCAAACCGCGCCCGGGCGGCTGCCTGCATTCTCCGTCGGGATAGCTCGTCGCCGCCAATTATTCCGCGAGCGCTTCCTTTCGCGTCTTCACGATTTGTGGCGACAACATCGCCAGGAGCAGAGTGGCGACGACGCCGAGAATCGCCGCGCTGATCGGCCGCGACAGAAAGACGGTAAAGTCGCCGTCCGCGATCAGCATCGCGCGCCGGAAATTTTCCTCAAGCTGCGGGCCAAGCACGAGGCCGAGCAGCAGCGGTGCCGGCTCGACGCCGACCTTGATGAAGAAATAGCCGACCATGGCGCACCCCATCATCAACCATACATTGAAAAGGCTGTTCGCAATGCCGTAGGTGCCGATACAGCAGAACAGAACGATGGCTGGAAACAGCAAGCGATAAGGGATTTTCAACATCGAGACCCAGAGCCCAATCAACGGGAGGTTGATTACCAATAGCATCAGGTTTCCAACCCACATGCTGGCGATCACGCCCCAGACCAGCTTGGGCTGCTCGGTCATGATTTGTGGACCGGGCTGGATGCCCTGCATCATCAGCGCGCCAATCATCAGCGCCATAAGGGCGTTGGCGGGAATGCCGAGCGTCAGCAGCGGAATGAAACTAGTCTGGGCGCCTGCATTGTTGGCGGCCTCCGGACCGGCGACGCCCTCGATGGCACCCTTGCCGAACCGCGAGGGATCGCGCGCGAGCTTTTTTTCCAGCGCATAGGAAGAGAACGGAGGCAGCGCGGCCCCGCCGCCAGGCAGCACGCCGAGCACAGAGCCCAGTGCCGTGCCGCGCACCATCGCCGGAAATGCAGCGCGTAAGTCCGCGATGCCCGGAATGAGGCTTCGAATCGACTGGCCGACAACGCGCCGTTCAGCCGGCCGCTCCAGATTGGCAATGATCTCACCGAGCCCGAACAGGCCCATCGCGATCGGCACGAAATCAAGACCATCGGATAGCGCGGCAATGCCGAAGGTCATGCGCGCAACACCCGAGGAAACATCGATGCCGACGAGGCCGAGCAACAGCCCAAGCAGCACCATCGCCAGCGACTTGGCGACCGAACCGTGGGCAAGCACGACCGCTGCGATCAGGCCGAGCACGAGCAGGCTGAAATATTCGACCGCGGTGAATTTGAGCGCCAGGATCGACAGCGGCACGCTGAGTACCGCGATCACGATCGTCGCCATCGTGCCGGCAAAGAACGAGGCGATGGCGGCGATGGCGAGCGCGGTTCCGGCGCGGCCTTGCTTAGCCATCTCATGACCGTCGATACAGGTGACGACCGAAGATGTCTCTCCGGGCACATTGACCAGGATGGCGGTGGTCGAGCCGCCATATTGCGCACCGTAGAAGATACCGGCCAGCATGATCATGGCGCTGGCCGGCGACAGGCCGAAGGTGAAGGGCAACAGCAACGCGACTGTCGGAATCGGCCCGATGCCGGGCAGCACGCCGATTGCGGTGCCGATCACCACCCCGATCAGGCAGAACAGCAAATTGTTGAGTTCGAGGGCCGTCGAAAGGCCCATCAGCAGATTGTTGAAGAGATCCATATGCGCGCGCCCTAGCGGGGCCAGATCGGAATCGGCAGGCCCAGCAGCTTGACGAACAGAAGCACCGCGGCGCCTGAGAGCGCGACGGCGAATGGCACGGTCTCGAGGAGCCGCCCTTCCCGCGTCGCAAGGCTGGCGAAGACCACGGTGACGACCGAGACGATGGCAAGACCCAGCCGCTCAGCCGCCAGTGCGAACACGCCGACAGACGCCAGGATTGCGAGCAGCGGCCGCAGCTCAACGGCTGCGATGCCGCGGCCCGTGCCCCAGAACCCGCGCCCGGTGAAGAAGAGGCCAAAACCCAACAGCGCAAGCGCGACGACGCGCGGCATATAACCCGGCCCCATATCGGCGGCGTGACCGACCGTCAAGTTGCGCGTGGCGACGAGAGTTCCGGTCGCGACCGCGACGAGGAACAGGCCGAACAGCAGATCCTGCAGGTCGATCCGGAAACGCGTCATCATCTTGCTCTCAACTGCCCTTGATCCCGGCCTCGCGGATGATCGTGCCCCAGCGCTCCGTCGCATCCTTCAGCCAGTTGCGGAATTCCTCCGGCGATTGAGCGCGCACGACACCGCCCTGCTCGGCAATCTTCTGCGCAATTTCGGGCATCTCGAGGATTTTGCGTATCTCGGCGTTCAACCGCGCGACCATCGCAGGCGGCGTGCCGCCCGTGGTCAGGATGCCCTGCCACGTTCCTGCGTCGCCGCCGGGCAAGCCCGCCTCCTTGAATGTCGGCAAATCGGGGGCCGACGCAATCCGCTGCTCGCCGGTGACGGCAAGCCCGGTCAGCTGCTTGTTCACCACAAAGGGCAATGTCGCCGTGGCACCGTTGATGATGACGCCGCTCTCTCCCGATACGACGGCGCGCGAGGCGGCCGCCCCGCCCTTGTAGGGGACGTTCTTCCACTGAATCCCGAGCTGCTTTGCCATTGCCACTGCCGTGATGTGCGTGGCGCCGCCGACGCCGGAATTGGCAATCGTAAGCTTGTTGGGATTGGCCTTGGCGTATTCGATCAGTTCCTTCGGCGACCTGGCCGGGACCGATTCGTGGACGGCCAGCACGTAAGGACCGAACATCACCATGGAAATCGGAGCCAGATCCTTCTGTACGTCGAAGGTAAGATCGGAAAACAGGCTGGGCGCGGTGGCAAGCGAGCCGACATCCATCAGCAACAGGGTGTGGCCATCGGGTTGCGCTTTGGCAACCGTATCCGCGCCGAGATTACCGGCCGCGCCCGGCTTGTTCTCGACGACAACCGGCTGTCCGATCGCGGCCGACAGCTTTGGGCCGATCAGACGGGCGAGAATGTCCGAGGTGCCGCCCGGAGCGAAAGGCACGACCAGCCGCACCGGTCGTTCGAAATTTTGAGCGCCGGCTTGGCCGGGCGCCAAGGCGCATACCGCAAGGATTGCGGCGGCAATTACCCGGGCGAGAGATGGCGTAGACATCGGACTTCCTCCATTTCATTGCGCAATTCGGCGCAATCCTGCCGTTTCACGGGCCAGGCTGCGGGCCTTCGCGTTCGCGTTCGGAGGATGATAGGTCACGGGCAAGCTCGCCCATGAACCAGTCTGCGGATAGATCGATACCTTTTTTGGATGGATCGGACGTGCACCAACCTATAGAAGCAGCCTGCCGGCACAGTCGCCGCGCACCCCTGCCTCAGGTTGAAATACGGGTTTCATGTTTGAATTGAGCCAGTTGCGCTGCTTCGTTGCAGTTGCAGAAGAACTGCATTTCGGCCGCGCCGCGCAACGGCTGAACATGACGCAGCCGCCGCTCAGCCGTCAGATTCAGATTCTCGAACGCGTGCTCGACGTGACGCTGCTAGAGCGCAGCAACCGCGCCGTCAGATTGACGCCTGCGGGGCAGCGTTTTCTGACCGATGCCCGGCATCTCCTCAAGCTGGCCGAAAGCGCGGCCGTGCTCGCCCGGCGGATGGCGAAGGGCAAGGCCGGATCAATCAATGTCGGTTTTACGGCGACATCGGCCTATAGTTACGTCCCGTCGCTGGTCGCGGCATGCCGACGCGAACTGCCCGATGTCGAGATATCGCTGAAAGAGATGGTCTCCAGCGACCAGCTCAAGCGGCTCGATTCCGGCGAGATCGACATCGGCCTGCTGCGCCCGCCGATCCCACGCGGCAATCTCGATGCTTTCCGCGTCACTGCGGAGCCGCTGTTGGCAGCGCTGCCGAGCGGCCACCCGCTGGCGCAGGTGACCGAATTGCGTCTGGAGGATCTCGCGAGCGAGCCCTTCATCATGTACGAACCTTATGAAGCCCGCTATTTCCACGATCTCTTGGTCGAGCTGTTCTCGCGCGCCAACCTGGCGCCGAACTACGCGCATCACCTCGCACAGATCCATTCAATCCTCGCCATGGTGCATTCCGGCGTCGGCGTGGCTCTGGTGCCCGAAACTGCGCAAAATCTCCGTTTCAACGGTGTGGCGCTGCGGCCGGTCCTGACGCAATGGCAGCGGCCAGCCGAATTGTTCTTCGTTTGGCGCAGCGATAACGACAACCCGCTTCTTCCTGTTATCTCTGGCATCGCCAGGACCCTTGCCGGCCAAGCCGGCTCGATCCAATCAATGGATCGATCGATACAGTGATTGGTCCCTCTTCATAAGAGTCCTGCATTAATCCTTCAGTGCAAGCGACTGAAGGACCAAAGCATGAGCAGGATGACCCCCGAGGAGATGGCCGGCCGGATCGGCGAAGGCCTGCTGTCTTTTCCCGTTACGCCGTTTCGCGCTGACAACGCGTTTGATGAAATTCGCTACCGCTCCAATCTCGATTGGCTATGCGACCACGAGGTAGCAGGCCTTTTCGCAGCCGGCGGCACCGGCGAATTCTTCTCGCTGAGTCCAGCCGAGGTCGCGGAAGTGGTAGCGACGGCCGTAAGCCAGACCAAGGGGCGTGTGCCGGTCCTTGCCGGAGTCGGTCACGGTACGGCGACGGCGACGCAACTGGCTATTGCGGTCGAGGCGGCTGGCGCCGACGGCGTCCTGCTGCTCCCACCCTATCTGGTCTTCTCCGAACAGGAGGGATTGGCCGCTCATATCGAGTCGGTATGCAATGCGACCAAGCTCGGCGTCATCGTCTACAACCGCGACAATGCGATTGTGAACGAGGATACGCTGGAAAAGCTGTGCCAGCGCTGCCCCAACCTGGTCGGCTACAAGGACGGCATCGGCGACATCGAGCTGATGACCCGTATCCATCTGCGCTTGGGCGATCGGCTGACGTATGTTGGCGGATTGCCGACCGCCGAGACCTTTGCACTGCCCTATCTGGAAATGGGCGTCACCACCTACTCATCGGCGGTCTTCAACTTCGTTCCGGAGTTCTCGACCAAATTCTACGCGGCCGTGCGGCGCCGCGACCGCGAGACAGTGCAGGCCGGCTTGCGTGACTTCATCCTGCCCCTGATCGCGATCCGCAACCGCAAGCGCGGCTATGCCGTGTCGATCATCAAGGCCGGCATGAAAGTGATCGGCCGCGACAGCGGCCATGTGCGTTCGCCACTGACCGATCTGACACCGGCCGAGACCGAGGAGCTGGCTGCACTGGTCGCGCGTCTCAAGACCAGCGAGTTCGCAAAGCGGGAATTGGCGGCGGCCTAATCAGGCCGACCTATCGCCGCTGGTTGTAAACGTCGAGGCACACGGCACCGAGCAGCACCAGACCCTTGATCACCTGCTGGTAGTCGATGCCGATGCCGAGGATCGACATGCCATTGTTCATGACGCCCATGATCATGGCCCCGATCACCGCGCCGCCGACCTTGCCGACGCCGCCATAGGCGGACGCGCCGCCGATGAAGCAGGCGGCGATGACGTCGAGCTCGAAGCCGGCGCCGGCCTTCGGCGTCGCCGTATTGAGCCGCGCGGCGAACACGAGCCCGGCAAGCGCCGCCAGCACACCCATATTGACGAAGGTCAGGAACGTCAGCCGCTCGGTCTTGATGCCGGACAGGCTGGCGGCCCTTGCGTTGCCGCCGATCGCATAGATATGGCGGCCGATCACGGTGCGGGTGGTGACGAACCCATAAAGCCCGATCAGCGCCGTCATGATGACAAGCACGTTGGGCAGGCCGCGATGCGAGGCGATCAGACCGGCGAAGAACACGATCACAGCGAACAGCACCGCGCTCTTGGCGACGAAGAACGCAAACGGCTCGACCTCGATGCCGTGCGAAGCCTGGCGCGCCCGGGCTTTCGCGCTGGTGTAGACCAGCGCCACCGCCAAAACCGCACCGATCAGCAGCGAGGTCGGATAGAGCGTGCCGGCCCCGGGAAACAATTCGGGAATGAAGCCCGAGGACAGTTTCTGGAAGGTCGGCGGAAACGGCCCGACCGACTGGCCCGCCAGGATCGCGAGCGCGAGCCCTTTGAACACCAGCATGCCGGCCAGCGTCACGATGAAGGACGGAATCTTGAAGTAGGCAACCCAATAGCCCTGTGCGGCGCCGATCGCCGCGCCAACGATTAGGCACGCGACGAAGGCCAGCGGATAGGCGACGTGGTAGCGCACCATCAACACCGCCGCCACCGCGCCGACAAAGCCCGCGACCGAGCCGACCGACAGGTCGATATGGCCGGTGACGATGATCAGGAGCATGCCGAGCGCCATGATCACGATATAGCTGTTCTGCAGCACCAGATTGGTGAGATTCAGCGGCTGCAGCAGCGTGCCGTCGGTCATGATCTGGAAGAACAGCATGATCGCAAACAGCGACAGCAGCATGCCGTAATTGCGCAGATTGTTCTTGATGAAGCCGGTGTGCGAAGGCTCCGGGAGCGAAACCGTCTTGTCGGTCATATCCGTAGTTCTCCCTCGACTTCCTTCCTGGCAATGCTCTTGTTGCGCATGATGGCGCGCATGATCCTTTCCTGGGTGGCCTCAGCGGCGGCGAATTCGCCGACAAAGGCGCCGTCATTCATGACGCAGATGCGGTCGCAGACGCCAAGCAGTTCCGGCATTTCCGACGAGATCATCACCACCCCCTTGCCGGCCTCGGCAAGCTCGTTGATGATACAATAGATTTCGTATTTTGCCCCAACGTCAATGCCACGGGTTGGCTCGTCGAGGATTAATACCTTCGGATCAGTCATCAGCCATTTCGACAGCACCACCTTCTGCTGGTTGCCGCCGGAGAGCTGCCCGGTCTCCTGATAGACATCGGAACAGCGGATCCGCATCCGGTTGCGGTAGTCGCTGGCAACGCGCAGTTCGGATATGTCGTCGATCACGCCCTGGCGCGCCACCCGGCCGAGGCTGGCCAGCGTGATGTTCTTGCGCACGTCGCTATCCAGGATCAGGCCGAGCTGCTTGCGGTCCTCGGTGACGTAGGCAAGGCCGGCATCGATCGCCGCCGCCACGCTGGAGAGGTTCACTTCCTTGCCGTCAAGCCACACCTGGCCGCTGATCCGATCGCCCCAGGCGTGGCCGAACAGGCTCATGGCGAATTCGGTGCGGCCGGCGCCCATCAGCCCGGCAATCCCGACCACCTCGCCGCGCCGGACCTCGAAATCGACACCCTTGATCACCTGGCGTTCCCGGTGCTGCGGGTGATGCACGGTCCAGTCCTTAACCGCAAAGACGGGTTCGCCGATTCTGGGGGTGCGCTCCGGAAAGCGATGCGCCAGGTCGCGGTCGACCATGCTGCGGATAATCCGGTCCTCTTCCACCGGCTCGGCCCGGCAATCGATGCTGTCGACCGTGCGGCCGTCGCGCAGCACCGTGATCCGGTCGGCGACGCGGGCCACCTCCGATAGCTTATGAGAGATCAGGATCGATGCGATGCCCTGGGCGCGAAAGGCCAGCAGACGATCCAGCAGCGCCGCGCTGTCATTCTCGTTCAGGCTGGCGGTGGGCTCGTCCAGGATCAACAGCTTGACCCGCTTGGACAGCGCCTTGGCGATTTCTACCAATTGCTGCTTGCCGACGCCGAGATCGGTGACCAGCGTATCCGGCATCTCGGTGAGGCCGACCTGGGTGAGCAGTTCCTTGGTCCGGCGGTACACCGTGTCGCGGTCGATTACGCCGGCACGCGAGGGCGGGTGCGACAGAAAGATATTCTCCGCGATCGACATCAGCGGAATCAGCGCCAGTTCCTGGTGAATGATGATGATGCCGAGCGCTTCGGAATCATTGATGTCGCGGAAACGCCGCTCCTCGCCTTCAAAGATAATGCTGCCCTCATAGTCGCCGTAGGGATAGACGCCGCTGAGTACCTTCATGAGCGTTGACTTGCCGGCGCCGTTCTCGCCGACCAGGGCATGGATCTGCCCGGCCTCGACTGTGAAGTTGACGTCACGCAGGGCCTGCACGCCGGCAAAGCTCTTGCTGACGCCGCGCATTTCGAGAATTGCGGTCATCGCACCATCATGTCCTTCATATCTCTGCCCGCCGCTCAGGCGGGCTGGTGGCGGCGCCGGTTGTCGCCGGCGCCGCGCTCCTGCTCACTCGATCTGCGACTTCTTATAGTAGCCGCCTTCGACCAGAACTTTCTCCCAATTGCTCTTGTCGACGACGACAGGCTTCAGGAGATAGGAAGGCACCACCTTGACGCCGTTGTTGTAGGTCTTGGTGTCGTTGACCTTGACCTCCTTGCCACTGAGGGCAGCGTCGACCATATCGGCGGTAACCCTGGCGAGATCGCGGGTGTCCTTGAAGATGGTCGAATACTGCTCGCCGCGCAGCATCGATTTGATCGAGGGCACCTCGGCATCCTGGCCGCTGACCACAGGCATCGGCATGTTGCCGCTGCCATAGCCGACGCCCTTCAGCGACGAGAGAATGCCGATCGAGAGGCCATCATAGGGCGAGAGCACCGCATCGACCCGCTTGCGGCCGTAGAAGGCGCTCAAGAGGTTGTCCATGCGGGCTTGCGCCGTGGCGCCGTCCCAACGCAGCGTCGAGACCTTGTCCATGCCCTTCTGGCCGCTTCCGATGACCAGCTTGCCACTATCGATATAGTGCTGCAGCACCGACATCGAGCCGTTGTAGAAGAAGTAGGCGTTGTTGTCGTCCGGCGAGCCGCCGAACAGTTCGATGTTGAAGGGTCCCTTGCCGTCCTTCAAGCCGAGCGCCTGCTCGATCGATTGCGCCTGCAGCACGCCGACCTGGAAATTGTCGAAGGTGGCGTAGTAGTCGACATTGGGCGTGTCGCGGATCAAGCGGTCATAGGCGATCACGACGATGCCCTTGGACTTCGCCTGCTTCAGCACGTCCGACAACGTGGTGCCGTCGATCGCGGCAATCACCAGCACCTTGACACCCTTGGTCACCATATTCTCGATCTGGGAGAGCTGGTTCGGAATGTCGTCCTCGGCATATTGCAGATCGGTGCCGTAGCCGCGCTCTTTGAGGATCTTGACGATGTTGTTGCCGTCGTCGATCCAGCGCGCCGACGATTTGGTCGGCATCGCGATGCCGACGGTGCCCTTGCTTTGGGCGAAGGCCCCGGTCACCGCCGCAGCGGCCATGGTTGTTGCCAGCGCCAGGGCCGACAATGTCGTCTTCAGACTAGTCATGCTTCTCTCCCTTCCTCATCGAGGATCTCTGGTTTTTGGATCGTCAGCCCGCTCGAGGCGGTTCTTGAATTCAGATCATCTTGCGCGTTTGGTTGCCGCGCTTTGCCGTCCTCCGTCAAGCGGTTGCAAGTTTCACGTTCGGCTCCGGGCGGCCGTTTACTCCGACGTCGAGTACGAAGGTGCGGCCATGATCGGGATCGGCGCGTTTCGCATCCTCGGCCATTCCCTGCCAGGCCGACGTCACGAGCAGACGCGAGAAATCCCGCCCAATAAAGGCAGGGCAGCTCGATTGCCGCGCCGGTACGCGGAGCGTGCGCAGATGCTCACCTAGCGGGCTATAGACATCGATGCAGCCGCCACCCCAGCGCGCATTCCAAATCAGCCCATCGGCATCGACCACCGCACCATCGATCCCGCCGCCACCCCGCCGCGTGACCAGCGCGGCCGGCTCGCCGCGCGGCAGGCCGGTCGCCGCATCGAGGTCGACGCGGTAGAGTACATTCTCCCCCGTATCCGCGAAATAGCCGACGGTCCCGTCCGGTGAAAAGCAGATCGCATTCGGGATGGTGACATGCTCATAGAGCCGCGTGAGTTCGCCGCGATGCAACACATAGATAGCGCCGAGCCCCCGCTCGGCCTTTCGTCCCATGGTGCCGATCCAGAAAGTGCCGGACGGGTGAACTCGGGCGTCGTTCGAGCGCGTGGCGGCGTTGTCGGCTTCGAGCGCACGATACAGCGCCATCCGTCCATCCGTCGCCTCGCGGATATAGAGGCCGTCGTCGGCGACGAGGAGCTGACGGTGCGCATCGATCCGGCCGAGCGCGCTGCCCATCACATCGAGCGAATGGATGGTGATCTGTCCGGCATCGAGCCGCGCCTCGAATAGCCGGCGCCCGACGATGTCGAACCACCAAGCCGTATCGGTGGCGGCGTCGTAGGTCGGCCCCTCGCCGAGATGGCACCGCTCGCGGCAAAGCACGCTCGTTGGCACCTCTTCCATCCTGGGCCCCCCGATCATCGTCCACTCCTCTCAGGGAACTCTACCTCGGATTGTGTCCCGATTGCGCCTTGAATCGGACCGTGGACCGCATGCGTGAAACAATACGATGTGGTGTGACGATAGACCTCGCCCGGATCAAGCCGGGCGGTCGGAAAGTCCGGCCGGTTCGGCGTATTCGGCCAGGCATGCGGCTCGAGGCAGATCGCGTCGGACTGGCGGTAGAGACGGCCGCCCTTCCCGCCCGTGGTGCCGTCAAGGAAGTTGCCGGAATAGACCTGCAGGCCGGGCTGGTTGGTGAACAGTTCGAGCACGCGGCCGGACGTTGGCTCGGCGAGCCGCGCCGCAAAACGAGGCTCGCCGCTTGCCGGCGCGAGGCAAAAATTGTGATCATAGCCGCGGCCCACGCGCAATTGCGGATGGTCGTCGCGGATCCGCGCACCGACCTCAAGGCCCTCGCGGAAGTCGAACGGCGTGCCGGCAACCTCGCTCGGCGGCTGCGGCAGCGGAATCGCGCCGGCATCGATGGCAAGGAAATGATCCGCCGCCACGATGAGGTGATGGTCGAGAATTTGCCGGCCCGAGCGCGCACCTGACAGGTTGAAGAAGCTGTGATTGGTGAGATTGACCACGGTCGGACGATCGGTCCGTGCGGTCATGTCGAGTAGCAATTCCATCGGCCCGGAAAGCCGCCAAGTCACTTCCACGTCGAGCTTTCCCGGATATCCCTCCTCGCCATCGGGACTGGTATAGGTAAGCGTCACGGCCGGATGCTCTCCGCCGTCGACGCTCGCAATGCGCCAGTTACGTCGATCAAAGCCCTCCAACCCGCCATGCAGCGCATTGGCGCCGTTGTTAGCCGCAAGCTGAACCTCGGCGCCGTCGAGCGTAAAGCGCGCACCGGCGATGCGATTGGCGTAACGTCCGACCGTCGCACCGAAGAACTGCCGGCGAGCGAGATAGCCCTCGAACGCGTCATGGCCGAGCACGATGTCATCGCGCTGTGCGGCGGCGTCCGGCACCAGCAACGCCTGCAAGCTCGCGCCATAGGTGATGATGGATGCTTCCAGCCCCTCGGGATGCCGCAGGACGACGCGCTCGACGTCGCTGCCGTCGGGCAGGACGCCGAAGCGGGAACGCACCACGCGAGATACCGACGGATTGCTCATGCTAGTCCTCGAATGGCTCGACCATGCGGCGCCGGCCCAGCAGGAACGCATCGGCGACGAGCTGAAGCGGCGCCAGATCGACATCGCTCTCGCCGGCCATGGTGAGGTCGCGGAAGCGGCGATAGAGCCCGGCATATTCGGCATCGGGGGCATCGACGAGCTGCTTACCCCCTGCCTGCAACTTTGCGCCGCCGCGCGAAAGCGTAACCGGGCCGGCATCGGTCTCGATATCAATGTCCCAGCTCTGAGGGCCGGTCTGGAGGAAATCGAGCTCCGCTGTGATGTTAAGCCCGTAGGCATCGCTGAGCGCAAGGTTGGCGGCGATCGGCGCGTCGCGATTGGCCGGAAACGCGAGATCGGCCGACGTCACGAATAGCGGCTGCGGCAGAATACGGGTCAGGATCGACAGCGCATTGATGCCGGGATCGAACACGCCGAGCCCACCCGCCTCGAAGATCCAGGCCTGCCCGGGATGCCAAACCCGCACGTCTTCCTTCCAGGTGATCTTGACGGACGTAACCTTGCGGCCGGCCAGCAGCTGCCGCGCCGGCTCGACGGCCGGCGCGTAGCGCGAGTGCCATGTCGCGAACAGGGTGCGCTGCGCTGACCGCGCAGCGGTCACAAGCGGGGTGATTTCGGCCACCGTGGCGCCCGGCGGCTTCTCGAGCATCACATGCTTGCCGGCGGCCAGTGCCGTCGCCGCCTGGGCGTGGCGGACCCGCGGCGGCGTGCACAGCGCGACCGCATCGATCGGCGGTCCCTCGCGCAGGAGCTCCTCGAGCGTGGCCGCATGCGGCACGCCGGGAAGCGAGGCGTTGCGGCTGGCGACGGCGACCAGCTCGACGCCCTCGGTCGCGGCGATCGCGGGCACGTGCTGGTCGCGGGCGATCTTGCCGAAGCCGACGATGGCGACGCGAAGCGGGTTCATGACTGTTCTCCAGGCTCGGCCGTGGCCGGTATCGCTGACGTGGCAGCAGAGGATGCCGGAGTCTCCTCGTGGCGCCGGAGTCCATTGTGAATGACTTCGGTCATGGCGGCGGTGGCTGCCCCGGCATCGCCGCTTACGATCGCATCGACAATGCGCTGGTGCCATAGCAGCACCGTCTCGCGGTCCTGTGTTTCAACCGGCGCGCTGAGCAGGAACGAGGCGCGCAGCGCCGCCTCGATGACGTTGCCGATCGAGCGCATGAACAGATTGCCGGAGGCATTGGCGACCGCCAGATGCAGCGCGAGATCGCCATCGGCAAAGCCGACCGAGTCGGACGCCTCGCTCCGCATCCGCGCCATGCTGCGATTGAGTTCTGCGATGTCGGCCTCCGAGCGACGGTGGGCTGCGAGCGCGGCCGCGCGCGGCTCGACCGCGAGGCGAATTTCGGCGAGATCGTTGAGAAAGCGGCGGTCGATGCCGGCGTCGAGATGCCAGGCCAGCACGTCGGCGTCGAACATGTTCCAGGCGCCGCGCTCGCGCACGACAGTGCCGACCCGCGCCTTGGTGGTGAGCAGCCCCTTGGCCACCAGCGTCTTGACGCTCTCGCGTAACACTGGCCGGGACACGCCGAACATCGCCGTGAGCTCGGCATCGCCCGGCAGGCGGCCGCCTTCGGCATAGCGGCCGGCGATGATATCGACGCCGATGCTGCGGGCGACCTCGGCGTGGTTGGAATGGGCGCGCCGCGTCGGGATGACGACAAGCCGGGACGTCATGATTTGGGGCCTCCTGCCTTACGGGGGGCGGTGCGGCGGGCGATGCCCAGCATGGCCTGCTGCAGCGCAATGAAGGCGAACAGCAGGACACCTGTCACGATCTTGGTCCACCAGCTCGACAAGGTTCCATCGAAGTTGATGTAAGTCTGGATCAAGCCCTGAATCAGCACGCCAAGCAAGGTGCCGACCACCGACCCTTGGCCGCCCGTCAGCAGGGTGCCGCCGATCACCACGGCCGCAATGGAATCGAGCTCGACGCCGACCGCGGACAGCGAGTAGCCGGCCGCGGTGTAGAAGGAGAAGACGATGCCGGCGAGGCCGGCAAGGACGCTCGACAGCATATAGATGCGCACCGTCATCGATCCGACCGGGATACCCATCAGGGCTGTAGTCGTGCGGCTGCCGCCGAGCGCAAAGACATTCGCCCCGAAGCGCGTGAAGTGCAGCAGCACGGCGCCGGCCCCGACCACGGCGAGCATGATCAGGGCAATGGCGGTGAGCCGCCCCCCGCCCGGCAGCCGCCAAGCGAAATCCGATACCGCCGAATAGAGCGGCGCCGATATTGGCGTCGATTCCGTCGACATCAGAAAGCTGGCACCGCGGGCGAGGAACATGCCGGCCAAGGTGACGATGAAAGGCGGCATATCGAAGATATGGATGATGGCACCCATCGCCGCACCAAAAGCGGCGCACAACAACAGGATCGCCGCGAAGGCGGCAAGCGGCGGCACGCCGAGGCGCTCGATCGCGAGCGCGACGAACACGGTGGTAAAGCCGATCACCGAGCCGACCGAGAGGTCGATCCCACCGGAAATGATCACAAAGGTCATGCCGGTCGCGACAATGCCGAGAAAGGCATTGTCGGTCAGCAGATTGGCCACGACGCGCGTCGAGGCAAAATTAGGAAATTGCGCCGTGCAGAGCGCAAACCCGGCGACGAAAACGATGGCGGTGATCGCAACCGGCGGCAGCCTTCTCACTGGCGCGCCCTCCCCAGCATCGCGCCGGCACTGGCGAGGCGCGGCGACTGCAACAGCAGGACGACCAGCACAACGGCCGCCTTCACCAGGAGGTTGAACTCCGGCGGATAGCCCGACAGCAGGATGCCGGTGTTCATAGCCTGGATGATCAGCGCACCGACCATCGCCAGCACCAGGCTGAAGCGACCGCCGAACAGCGAGGTGCCGCCGATCACGACCGCCAGGATCGCGTCGAGCTCCAGC
This sequence comes from Bradyrhizobium sp. CB3481, assembly GCF_029714305.1. Classification (NCBI taxonomy): domain Bacteria; kingdom Pseudomonadati; phylum Pseudomonadota; class Alphaproteobacteria; order Hyphomicrobiales; family Nitrobacteraceae; genus Bradyrhizobium; species Bradyrhizobium sp. CB3481. The sequence continues at coordinate 2,879,932 of NZ_CP121647.1, read as the reverse complement.
CAGAGCCCGGCATTGTTGGCGTCCGCGCCCATGATGTCGGCAGCGGCGATGACCCCGGCGAGCGCCGCGCACAGGCCGCACCAGACATAGACCGCCAGGATCATGGCGCGCGTGCCGATCCCGGCCAGTTCGCTCGCCCGTGCATTGCCGCCGGTCGCCTCGATCAACAAACCGAGCGCGGAGCCGCGGACCACGGCACCTGTGACGATCAACATGCCGAGCACGACGGCCACCGGCGTCGGAACGCCGAGCACGGCGCCGTTGCCGAGCCAGACCAGATCCGGCGCGGTGAAGGTGATGATCCGCCCCTCCGTAATGAGCTGCGCGACACCCCGCCCGGCGACCATCAATATCAGGGTCGCAACGATCGGCTGGATGCCAAGCACCGCGACAAGAAAACCGTTCCAGAGGCCGCACAGCAGCCCGGCGCCAAGCGCGGCAGCCAGCGCCAGCGGCAGGCCGTGGCCATCGGCGAGGCTCGCGGCAATCGCGCCCGATATCGCCATGACCGCGCCGACCGACAGATCGATGCCCCGCGTCGCAATGACCAGGACCATGCCAAGCGCCAGCAGCGCGACCGGCGCACCGCGGTTCAAAACGTCGATCAGGCTGCCGAACAGCCGCCCGTCCTGCATCCGCAGATCGAAGAATTGCGGCGACACGGCGCGGTCGATCGCAAGGATCACCAGCAGTGCGATGATCTGGGGAAGCCCCCGTTGCAACCTGGCCATCATGACTGCCCGGCCTCTGCACCGGCTGTCCCGGCGGCAATCGCCGCCAGGATATTGGAGACGTCGATGGCTTCTCCTTCCAGCTCGTCGATGTGGCTGCGATCGCGCAGCACAATCACCCGGTCCGAATAGGTCACGATCTCGTCGAGTTCGGAAGAGATCACGAGCAGCGCCAGGCCATCGTCGCAGAGTTCGCGGATCAGGCGGATGATCTCGGCATGGGCGCCGACATCGATGCCGCGGGTCGGCTCGTCCAGCACCAGGAGTCGCGGCGATGTCGCGAGCCAGCGGGCGAGCAGCACCTTCTGCTGGTTGCCGCCGGACAACAGCCCGATCGGGCGTTCCGGCTCCGGCGGGCGGATGTCGAGCATCCGGATGAAGCGCATGGCAATCTCATCCTGCTCGGTGCGCGACAGCGGTTTTGCGAGGCCGCGCTTGGCCTGCAGGGCCAGGACGATGTTTTCGCGCACGGTGAGATCGGCGATGATGCCCTCGGTCTTGCGCTCCTCTGGGCAATAGCCAAAGCCGTGGGCGACCGCATCGCGCGGCGATTGCAGTCGTACGGGCCTGTCATCGACAGTGGCGCTGCCGCTGTCGGCGCGCTCGGCGCCGAACACCAGCCGCGCGGTTTCAGTGCGCCCCGAGCCGAGCAGGCCCGCGAGCCCCACCACCTCGCCGCGGCGAAGCGAAAGATTGAACGGCGCGACATAACCGGCCTTGCCGTAGCCTTCAAACCGCGCGCAAACTTCCCCCGCTTGCCGCGCCCGCGCCGCTGCGCGTTCGCTTGTCGTCTCCGCAAGCTCGCGGCCGAGCATCATGCGGATCAGTTCGATGCGGGGCAGCTCGGCGGTCGTCCGCTCGCCGATCAGGCGGCCGTTGCGCAGCACCGTAATGCGATCGCAGATCTCATAGACCTGATCGAGAAAATGCGTGACGAAGATGACGCCGATGCCACGCTGTGCGAGCTTGCGCATCACTGAAAAAAGAATCTCGACCTCATGCCGATCGAGGCTCGCGGTCGGCTCGTCCAGGATCAGGACGCGCGCCGACTGGTCTACTGCGCGCGCGATCGCCGTGATGTGCTGGATCGCGACGGAGTAGTTTCCAAGCGGCTCGGCGACATCGATGTGCAGGTCGAATTCCGCGAGCAGTTCGGTGGCGCGTCGGCGCATTTCGGCCTCGCGCACCAGGCCGAACCGCGTCGGCTGCCTGCCGAGATAGAGATTTTGCGCCACCGACAGGTTTTGCAGCAGATTGACTTCCTGATAGACGGTCGCAATCCCCGCATCGACCGCGGCCTTGGCCGAGCGCGGCGCGACCTCGACGCCGCCGAGCTTGACGAAGCCGGCATCGCGCGGGAACACGCCGGTCACCGCCTTGATGAGGGTCGACTTGCCCGCGCCGTTCTCGCCGAGCAGCGCGTGGATTTCGCCGGCCCGCAGGGTGAAATCGACCTCCTGCAGGGCCCGCAGCGCGCCAAAACTCTTGCAGAGGCCGCGGACTTCCAGCAGGGCGGGGCCAGGGTCGGAAGCTGCATTCATGCCGGCATCACTCCACCGACGTTCGCATCGGGCGAACGCCTGGCATGTTCGCCTTGTGAGGCGGATTCGTCGAGAAGGCTCTCGCCGCCGGGCCGGGGCTGGCTTGAGACCCGGCGGCGCAGGGTCGGCCGATCAGTAGCCGAGGCCTTTCTTGCTGTCGTAGATCTTCTGCGGTTCGTCGGCCGCCGTGTAAAGCTTCGATTCCGTCTGAATCCACTTCGGCGGCACCGTGCCCTTCGCCTTGTAGGCCATGATGGCGTCGAGCGCCGGCCCTGCCATGTTAGGCGTCAGCTCGACGGTGGCGTTGGCCTCGCCGGCTGCGATGGCCTTGAAGATATCAGGGACCGCGTCGATCGACACCGTCAGGATGTCCTTGCCCGGCTTGAGGCCGGCTTCCTTCATCGCCTGGATCGCGCCGACCATCATGTCGTCGTTATGGGCGTAAACCGCGCAGATATTCTTGCCACCGCCTTCGGCCTTGATGAAGCTTTCCATCACTTCCTTGCCCTTGGCGCGGGTGAAGTCACCGGTCTGGCTGCGCACCACCTTGAGGTTGGCGTTCTTGACGACGACGCTGTCAAAGCCCTTCTTGCGGTTGGTCGCGACGCTGGCGCCGACCGTGCCCTGCAGCTCGACGACGTTGCACTGCTTGCCACTTAAGGCCTTCGCCAGCCACTCACCGGCCACCGCGCCTTCGTGCACGCTGTCCGAGGTGACGGCGGTGAGATAAAGCTCCTTGCCCGAGGGATCGATGTCGCGATCGAGCAGCACGACCGGGATTTTGGCTTCCTTGGCCTCCTTCAGCACCGCGTCCCAGCCGCTCGACACGACGGGTGCGAGGAAGATGGCGTCGACGCCCTGCGCGATGAAGGAACGGATCGCCTTGATCTGGTTCTCCTGCTTCTGCTGCGCGTCGGCGATCTTGAGGGTGACCTTGCGCTTGCTGGCTTCCGATTTGGAGACCGACGTCTCCGCCGCCCGCCAGCCGGATTCCGATCCGATCTGGGAGAAGCCGACCGTGAGTTCAGCGGCGGTCGCGGGAAGCGAAAGGGTAATGGCGACCAAGGCAGTGGCCGCAAGAAGGGCTTTGGAGGTCATGAGGCGCGTTCTCCCAAATGTTGCTCAGCGGTGCCCGGATTCCCCGAAATCGGTACTTTGGCACCTTTGGCGCTGCCCGTTGGCGGCAGCGCGGGCAATATTTCACGGAAGAGCGGTCCTGACTAGTAATATTATTTGACTATTGAGTTCCAAATCAGCCCGATGCTGCTCTCCGATTTTATTCCTATAAGAGCCCGGACCGAGCCTTCGGCCCCACCAACTTATCGTCCAAAGCCCGCTTGATCCCTCGCCCGTTTCGACCTTGATTGCCTCGATCATGCCGGGCAGCTACGCGTTGCCAAACGCAGCTCTTGAGGATTCGACATGCAACCCGCCACCGCGAAGCCGCTCTACATCCGCATGCACGCAGACGACAATGTCGCGATCGTCGCCAACCGCGGCGGCTTGCATCCGGGCGCCGAATTTTCCTGCGGGTTGCGGCTGGTCGAGCAGATTCCGCAAGGGCACAAGGTTGCGCTCGCCGACATCGGCGAAGGCGAAGCCATTCGCCGCTACGGCGAGATCATCGGCCATGCCGCGGCGCCGATTACCAGGGGAAGCTGGGTCAAGGAAGCACTAGTGCGCATGCCCGACGCGCCGTCGTTCGACAATCTGCCGAAGCCGAACGGCGGCGCGATCAAGCCGCCGCCGCTGGAAGGCTACACGTTCGAGGGCTATCGCAATTCTGACGGCTCGGTCGGCACGCGCAATATTCTGGCGATCTCGACCAGCGTGCAATGCGTCGCCGGCACGGTCGAGTTCGCGCTCGAGCGCATTCGCAAGGAGCTGCTGCCGAAATATCCCAATGTCGACGATGTGGTCGCGGTGACACACGCCTATGGCTGCGGCGTTGCGATCAACGCGCCGGGTGCGGCCGTGCCGATCCGCACGCTGCAGAACATCGCCCGCAATCCCAATTTCGGTGGTGAGGTCATGATCGTCGGTCTCGGCTGCGAGAAGCTGCAGCCGGAATTGCTGCTGCCCGAGGGCATGAGCGCCGATGACGAGATCATGCGCATGCAGGACGAAGGCCTCACCGGCTTCGGCGAGATCGTCGAGGACATCGTCCAGATGGCCGATGCGCGCCTCAAGATATTGAACCAGCGCCGCCGCGAAACCTGCCCGGCTTCCACGCTGGTGGTCGGCATGCAGTGCGGCGGCAGCGATGCGTTCTCCGGCGTCACCGCCAACCCGGCGCTGGGCTTTGCCGCCGATCTTCTGGTCCGCGCCGGCGCCACCGTGATGTTCTCCGAAGTCACCGAAGTGCGCGATGCCATCCACCTTCTGACGCCGCGCGCGGCGAGCCAGGATGTTGCCGACGCGCTGGTGCGCGAGATGTCCTGGTATGACCGCTATCTCGCCGGTGGCGAGGCCGACCGCAGCGCCAACACCACGCCGGGCAACAAGAAGGGCGGCCTCTCCAACATCGTCGAGAAGGCGATGGGCTCGGTCATCAAGTCGGGGACGAGCCCGATCGCGGGCGTGCTCGCACCGGGCGAGCGCGTCAGCCAAAAAGGCCTAATCTTTGCGGCAACGCCGGCGAGCGATTTCGTCTGCGGCACGCTGCAGCTCGCCTCGGGCATGACACTGCACGTCTTCACCACCGGCCGCGGCACGCCCTATGGCCTTGCCGCCGTCCCCGTCATCAAGGTCTCGACCCGCAGCGAACTCAAGCAGCGCTGGCACGACCTGATCGACGTCGACGCCGGCAGCATCGCCACCGGCGATGCCACGATCGAGGACGTCGGCTGGGAGATCTTCCGCCTCATGCTCGATGTCGCCAGCGGCCGCGAGACCTGGGCCGAGCACTGGAAGTTGACCAACGCGCTCGCGCTGTTCAATCCGGGCCCGGTGACCTGACCGATGCAAGGCCGGCCGCCGCGAACTGCAGCGGCGCTAGGCAGCCATCAGCCGTTCGATATCGGGAATAGGATGAGACGTCAGCTCCTTCGGAATTTCGCCGACGATCCGTTCCGTCACCTCGGCATGAAAGGCCTGGCGGAGATTGCCGAGCACTTTTGCCGGCGCCACGACGACCAGCTTGTCGAACCGGTTGCTGTGCGCGAGGCGATACAGGACGTCGGCAATCGTGCCGGCGAACCGCTCTTCGGCGATATAATGCCAGTCAGCCTGCTCCATCGCGCTCCGCGCCGCGCCGACGCTGCCGGCTGAGCGCCCGGGACGGTCGGTCCCCTGCTCCCGGGTTGCCGGATTGTCCTGCTCGAGAACGTGCTCGACCTGCAGGTTCAGTTGCTGTGGGGTACCCTTGTTGCGTAGGAAGAGCGCCTTTTGTCCATCACCGATGAGGACGAGCGCGTTATGAAAGATGCGAGGTTTCGTTTCTGTGGCCATTAATGCTGCTCCATGTGGCCCCAACGCATGAACCGCTGCGAAAGTTGCCTACCGGACAATGGAACCTGGTGGCGCACGCGATCCACCCCGCTTGGTCTCGAAGCTGGTGCGCGGCTCGCGCTCTGCTCGACCGACGCGCAGCATCGCATCGACAATCTTGCCAATAAGAACGTGCCCATCAACTCCGCATTCTTCGCGGCTGTTCCAGATGCGTGAGCCGCGCGGAACCCTTCTCGCCGCGCGCGGTGCCGGAACCAAAGCGGGTGCGACGCTTTGTGCCCCGGGCAGCATTCGAATGAGGAGAATATGATGAGGAAAATTGCAATCGGCCTACTGGCTGGTGCCGGCGCGCTCCTGACCGGCAGCGCATATGCGTCTGACGTCTACGCCGAAACCGAATACACAAATCCTGATTTGATACAGCAGGTCCGCATGGTCTGTGACGACAACGGCCGCTGCTATCGCACCCGCGGCGGCAGCCGCGTCATCGTTCGCGACTCCTACGCCTATTCGCCGCGTGAACGCTATATCGAGCGACGGCACTATCGCGATTATGACGAACCACGGGCCGGCGTCGGCATCCGTGCTCCCGGCGTGAGCGTCGGCGTTGGCGTCGACAACGACCGTTGGTAAGACAAGGCAAGGAGAGACTTCGGCTGGCCTGAAGTCTCTCCCTCCTGAGAATATTTCGTTCGGTGCAGGAACGGCGGTCCGCGATGCCTGTTAGGCGGTGAAGCAACGGGCAAACGGAGAGACTCATGAAAGTTTCCGATGCGATGACGCCGGAAGTTCAACTCTGCACTCCCGATGATACGATTAGGGACGCCGCACAGGCCATGGCGGCGCTAGGTGTCGGATTGCTGCCGGTGACGGACAATGAGCGGCTGGTCGGCATGATTTCCGATCGCGATATCGCCATCCGCGGTATCGGCATGAGCCGGGGACCGGAGGCGCGAGTTGGTGACGTCATGACTGCCGAGGTCAAATATTGCTACGAGGACCAGGACCTCGACGAGGTCTGCGCAAACATGGGCGACATCCAGGTTCGTCGCCTGCCGGTCCTCAATCGCAGCAAGCGGCTTGTCGGCATCATCGCGCTTGGCGATATCGCTCTAGTGCAAGGCGGTAACGGCACCGGCGCAACGTTGAGCCGAATTTCGCGTCCCGGCGGTCAACATGCGCAAGTGTAATCGGCGTGAAGCCGTTGGAAAAATGCGTTCAGAATGAACGGCCATGCAGCGCTTTGATGGAAAGGTCGTCATCGTCACCGGGGCGGCCTCCGGCATCGGCGAAGCCACCGCGCGGCGCTTCTCCTCCGAGGGCGCTCGCGTGGCTTTGGTCGACCGCAACGAAGCGCCGCTGGCTGATGCCGCACGAGATCTGCCGGCGCAGCTGACCCTTGCCCACATTGCCGACGTTTCGGACCATGAAGCGGTGGACGAAATGGTAGCGACGGTGGTGAGGCGCTTTGGGCGGCTGGATGTCCTGGTCAACAACGCCGGCGTCTACGAAGGCGGCGACCCGGCGAAGATCACCAATTATCAGTGGCGCAAGGTGATGGCGACCGACCTCGACGGCGTCTTCTTCGGCTGCCGCGCCGCCCTGCCCCACCTCGAAAAGACGAAGGGCTCGATCATCAATACGGCTTCGGTCTCCGGAACCGGCGGCGACTGGGCGACGAGCCCCTACAATGCCGCCAAAGGCGGGGTCGTAAACCTGACGCGATCGCTCGCGCTCGACCTTGGCAAAAAGGGCGTCCGGGTCAACTCCGTCTGTCCCAGCCTGACCCGGACCGGCATGACTGCCGACATGATGGAAGACGAGGAATTGCTGGCCAAGTTCCGCGAACGAATTCCATTGGGGCGGGTGTGCGAACCACACGAGGTCGCTGCCGTCATTGCATTTCTCGCCAGTGACGATGCGAGCTTCGTGACAGGCGCAAATGTCGCTGTCGATGGCGGCGTTTCTGCGTCCAACGGTCAACCGCCGCTGGCCTAGCAAGCCGGCCTCAGCCCTGATTTTTTCAAAGGACCACAGGAACTCCGGTCAACCACGCACCGTTCTATGTCCACTGAGCGGAAGGGGGAACCCCGACGGAGCGGCCCAGACCGATGACAACAAAACCGATGTTCCCCCGCAAACTTTCCTCTCCGCGAAATCCCGAGCGCTATCGATTTCGTGCGCTCGATGATTTCGGCGATGAATGGCTGGACGACTGGATGGTAGCTTATCCGGCCGCCGATCTGGCCCGGCTGGATTGACCCTTCAGGACTTTTTCGAACGCTTCTTCGAACGCTTTTTCGAACCCTTCTTTTTCGAACCCTTCTTGGGCACCTTGGCGCCCTTCTTGCGAGCTTCAGACAAGCCGATCGCGATTGCCTGCTTCCTGCTTTTTACCTTCTTGCCCGAGCGCCCACTCCGCAGCGTGCCGGATTTGCGCTTCTTCATGGCGCGGCCGACCTTCTTCGATGCACCCTTGGAATATCGACGCTTCTTTGCCTTCTTCGCCATTTTTCTAATCCTTAATGTTCAAATATGCGCGCGGGCGCCGGTCCATCGACGTCCCGCGCGCTTCGTACCAGGTCGGCCACCAACAAACGCAGCACCTCCTAGTGCTTCCCGACCGTCTTGCCGGTCGACAAATCCTGTGCCATCTGCTGATGGTGGCGCAGCGTCGGAAGCATCTTGTCGGCCCACTCCTTCAGCTTCGGATGGTCTCCACCCTTGGCATAGCGTTCGAACAGCGACACCGCGTCCTTGTGACCGCTTACCTGGTCGAGCTGGTAGCGGGCGCTGAAGTCGCCGCCGTTGAGCGATTTCAATTTATCGATCTTGCTCTGGTGGGTGCTGTCGAGTTCGGTTGGCAATGCCACCTTCAGGTCACCACTCGAAACCATTGCTTTCAAATCGCTTGTCGTCTTCTCGTGATCCTTGATCATGGTGGCGGCAAAGGATTTGTCGGCGGCATCGCCACGTTCCTGCGCTAGCTGGCTCGATTGGATCTCAAACATGTCGCTGACCGCGGCCTGCTTGACGAAATCTTCCGTCGCTGGGGAAATACCGAGGGTCGCGTTTATTCCGGTCTTCTCCCCGAGAGACTGGGCCATGGCCGGCGTCGCCAGGAGAGCGAGTGCTAGGCATGGGGCAAGGTATTTCATCTCGATGTCCTTCTCTCCGGAGCCGGGCGGGCCCGGCAACTACGTATCAATCGGCGATATTCCTCATCGTTCCCTTGCATGGTTGCGCTTTCGCGCCGCAACGGGTCCGGGTTGCGGGAATTTCCCTTCTGACGGCCCCGCTTCCAGGCAGATTTCCGGTAGCCTTGTGTCTGGGATCGGACAGACGACGGGCTACCGTCGGACTATCTTTTTGAAGAGGTAGCACGATGCTCGCCATCCTCTCGCCGATCGAATGTCCGCGTTGCGTCAGATGCTTGACCCGAATGCGATTGGCTAAAACCGTCCTGGGCACCGGCCATTCCGAGAAACGGATATTCGAATGCGCAAAATGCGGCGCCACCGAAACCAGGTTCGTTGCGGATCCGCTCGATTCCGACGAGTTGACCCGTTTGACGGATAACATCAGGCCGCCGGCATGAGCCTAACCCTCCTTCAAATAACAATGCGGATCGCAATGCCCTGCGCCATTGTCGCCGTCGGGGTCGCCGGCCTCTTGATTGCCCTTAGATTTGTTGCCTGGATGGAATGATGCTGTCGCCGGCAATTTTCACCCTCGATATCGGCGGAAAGCCGACGCTGGCCTTCGAAGCCAAGAACTTGCGGGAGTCGCAGCAACTCTGTCACGAGTATTGGCTACGGAGGGATATTGCCGACCTGACGTCCAATGGCACACCGCTATGGGATGGCAAGGCACGGCTCCGCGCCCGGCGTTCGACCGAGAGCGAGATTGCGGCATACCGGGAGGCCGAGCGAGATGCCGCCCAGCCACAGGACGATTTGCTGCTCGCCTATCTGGTCGAGCTGGACGGCGCCGAGAAGACGCCGGATCTTGCGTAGGGCTCGCCTCCGCTTATCGTGGGTAGCCGTCTCCGTCGTTTTGATCGGTTTGCCGATCCAGGCTCAGCCTGTTGCCGGTGTGCCTTGCCAGAACTCCGGCCCGGCAACACATCCGGCGCCGCCGCCGCCGATTGCAGCCTGGCCTTCAGGCCTGTGACGACGTCGCTCCCTCCGTTCCTAATGGCGACCTCTGGACTCAGGAACAACTCGTCCCCATTGGTCGTTCACCAACCAACACGGAGGATCTCGACCATGGAAGCGCTGATGTGGACCGGCAGGCAGGGATGCCGCAGGTCCTGATCGGCACATCAGGTTGGCACTATGACTCTTGGCGCGGACCGTTCTTTCCGAAGGGACTGCCGCTCAAGGAGCAATTGCAGTTCTATGCCGGCCAATTTCGAACGACCGAATTGAATGGCGTGTTTTACAGAACGCCGACGCCGGAAGCCGTCAAGGGCTGGCGCGCACAGACCGGGCGCGATTTCGTATTTGCCTGGAAGGCATCGAAATTCATCACCCATTGGAAGCGACTCTCGGAGAATTCGGTCAACAGTCTCGAGCTGCTCGAGAGCCGCCTCTCGCTGCTCGGCAAGAAAGCCGGGCCGGTTCTGTTTCAGCTGCCACCTAATTTCAAGGCCGACGCCGATCGCCTTTGCGCCTTCTTCAAGCTGCTCTCGAAGAAGCGCCGCTACAGCTTCGAGTTCAGGCATCCGAGCTGGTATGAGCCGGCGATCATTCGCATGCTGCGCGAGCAAAACATCTCGCTCTGCATTTCCGATCATCATGACGCGCCGGCGCCGTGGAAGCGCACGGCCGATTTCGTCTATGTCCGGGGGCACGGGCCGCAGGGCCGCTACAAGGATCATTACGGCGACGCGGCCCTCCGCGATTGGGCACGCCGCATCAAGTCCTGGAAGCGGCAGGGATGCGACGTCTTCGTCTATTTCGACAACGACCAGAAGAGCGCCGCACCGGCCGATGCCCGGCGACTGATGGAGCTGATGTGACGGCGCGATCGCAACAGAACCAGAGGAACCACTGCGTCGGTCTACCGTTGGCTCTACGACAAAGTTCTGGATTATCGGATTTTCCGGATGAGCCAATTTGCCGATCGACGCAGCACCTCGTTATGGATGGGCGTCGGAGTAGCCCCAAATGCAGCAGCATTGCGGAGCGATGGGGAATGCGATGTCGTCGTCATCGGCGCAGGTATCGCCGGCATCTCCACAGCCTACGAGCTCGCGATTGCAGGCTCCCGCGTCATGGTGATCGATCGCGCCAAGATCGCCGGCGGCATGACGGCCCGGACCACGGCCCACCTCGGCGCGCCGTGCGACGACGGGACCTCGGTGATGATCGAACGGCGCGGCGAAGATATTTCGCGCCGTTTTTACGAAAGCCAGATGGCCGCGATCGACCGCATCGAAGAGATACAGAGCCAAGAATCCATCGATTGCGACTTCCGTCGTCTGGATGGCTATCTTTTCCAGGCGCTCAATACGGACGGCAAGATCATCGAGGATGAGCTTGATGCGGCTTGCAAGATCGGCATCCCTGTCTACCGGCTGGTCGGCGTACCCCTTGCGCATTGCGAGCAACAGCACGTTTTGCGCTATCCGCGCCAGGGCACGTTTCACCCCCTTAAATATTTGAAAGGCCTCGTCGCCGCCATCGAAACAAAGGGCGGCACGTTCTACGCAGATACGGCCGTCGAAAGCGTCGAAGAGCGCGACGATGGCAAGGTCGTGGTCTCGGCGGCCAGCGGCAAAGTCACAGCCCGCGCGGCGGTTGTGACGACGAATTCGCCGATCGTGGACCGGTTCGCACTGCATACTAAGACGGCCCCCTATCGCACCTATGCAATGGCGCTCTCGATTCCCAAGGGCGCTATCCCGGATGCCCTGTACTGGGACACGCTTGATCCCTATCACTACGTGCGGCTTCAGCCCGGCGATGATCGCACCGACTACCTGATCGTTGGTGGCGGCGATCACAAGAGCGGTGAAGCCGACGACGCCGAGGTGCGGTTTCAGGCACTTGAAGCCTGGACGCGCAATCTCGTCCCGGCTGTGCAGGAGGTCACCCATCGCTGGTCGGGCCAGGTTCTCGAGACCATCGACCATGCCGCCTTCATCGGGAGGAATCCAGGAAACAACAATATCTATGTGCACACCGGCGATTCCGGTCAGGGCATCACGCATGGCGTCGTTGGCGCCATGATCAATTCGTCATTGATCCTAGGCCGCGAATGCAAATGGGTCGACGTTTATGAGCCCTCACGGAAAACGCTCGCAGGAATCGGCACGTATCTGAGCGAGAATCTGACGCCGCTCAAGAATTTTGCTGAATATCTTGCACCTGGCGAGTTGAATTCCCTGAGCGAGTTGAAAGCTGGGCACGGCGCCATCATACGCGATGGCCTGAGCAAGATCGCCGCCTATCGCGACGAGGCCGGCAAGCTTTATGCCCGCTCGGCGGCCTGCACGCATGTCGGTTGTCATCTGCACTGGAATTCGTTCGAGACGTGCTGGGATTGCCCGTGCCACGGCTCCCACTTCGCCTTCGATGGGACCCCGCTCAACGCCCCGGCGGTTGGCCCGCTGCCCGAGATCGAAATCCCGGATCGGCCGTAACACCCCTGCCCGGCGATCAGCGGAAATTGCGCGGCAAACTGTTATGAATATGGGTGGCCGCAACGGCGGCATGGCCCGTTGCCACCGCGATCTGGTGAAGGTCCGAGACGGCGTCTCCAATCGCATACAATCCCGGCACGCTGGTGCGCTGATGCGTATCAACCTCGAGACATCCGATATCATTGTGACGGGCACCCAGCTTCATTCCCAGCTCGGACCGAACCTCGCAGCCCAGAACCGGATAGATCATGTCGAAAACCTCAACGGTCCCGTCGTTCAGGGATATCATCATCTGGTTGCCCTGCCGGCGAAAGCCCACTACGCGCGCGGCCAGAAGGCGAATGCCTGCTTCCGATAGTTCACGTGCGAGCGGCTCGCGGCAACCCTCGCCGTCCAACGTCAACAGCGTGACGTGTCTTGAATAGGTACGCAGAAATAGCGCCTTGTTGCCTACATTATCGGCGGCTCCGAGAACGCCGATGCGCAGGTCCGACGCCTCAAACCCGTCGCAGATCGGGCAGTATCGAACTAACCCGTCGCCGACGGCCTGTTGCAGCTCGGGATCGCCTAGATCGCGATCGACCAATCCGCTGGCCATCACCGCCCGCTTCGCCCTGATGATTCCTTCCGAACATCTCGCCTCGAAGACGTCCTCGACGAGTTGCAGCTCCGTAATCCGGTCGCGGATGATCTCGACGCCGTATGTTTTCGCCTGCAACCTGAGCGCCTCGAGCAATTCCGGGCCGGCAATGCCATCGGCAAAGCCCGGATAGTTGTGCGTTTCTGGAATCAGCGCTGCCCGGCTCTGCCCGCTATCGACGACGACAATTCTGCGTCGGTACCGTGCCAGATAGATGGCACAGGTTAGCCCCGCCGGCCCGCCGCCGACGATCAACGCATCGAGATTATCGGGGTCCAAATCGTTTCATCCGTGTCGCCTCTCTCGGAGAACCAAGCCGGAGGTGCAGCGCAACGTTCCTCCGAGGTCTCCCTGCGACGGAGCGCGGCACGTCGAGGGGCAGGAACGAACGCGTCGGCCGGACATTGATTCACCAATCTGCACCACGCGCAGGTCATCACCATGGGTACGATCAAACGAGCCGCCCGCCAGGCCAAGGGCAAAGCCAAGGAGGCGATTGCCGAGGTTCTTGGCGATGGAAAACTCCAAGAAGAAGCCAGGGCCGAACAACGCCAGAAGGAGAAGGGCGAGAACGAGGAACCCAGCGGCCCCAAGCCGCTCGGAAACCTCAACCGCCTCACCTAGCCGCAATATGAACACCGCGGCGCCGGCCGCGACTCTTCGGAGGTCGACCATGCTGCATTATCCGCGCCCACCCTTTCCTAGCCAGCACCAGCCTATGCCGGGCAAGACGGGGGCAATGACCCCGCTGCCGGACCATGGCGAGTCGTCCTACAAGGGCAGCGGGCGGCTCAATGGCAAGAAGGCGGTCATCACCGGAGGCGACAGCGGCATCGGCCGCGCCGTCGCGCTCGCCTATGCCCGGGAAGGAGCTGATGTCCTCATTTCATATTTAGATGAGCACGACGATGCCAAGGAGACCGAGCGGCTGGTGACCGAGGCGGGCCGCAAGGCCGTACTTGTAGCAGGCGATATCCAAAGAGCCGATCACTGCCGCGCCATCATTGCGAAAGCCGTATCGGAGTTCGGCGGCATCGACATCCTTGTCAACAACGCCGCGCATCAGGCAAGCTTCAAGTCGATCGATGAAATCAGCGACGAGGAATGGGAATTGACCTTCAAGGTCAACATCCACGCGATGTTCTACCTCACCAAAGCCGCAGTGCCGCATATGAAGGCGGGTAGCTGTATCATCAATACCGCATCGATCAATTCGGACGTTCCTAATCCCAGCCTGCTGGCTTATGCGACGACCAAGGGAGCGATCCATAACTTCACGGCCGGGCTGGCGCAGATGCTGGCCGAGAAAGGCATCCGCGCCAACGCGGTCGCTCCGGGGCCGATCTGGACGCCGCTCATTCCCTCCACCCTTCCCGAGGATTCCGTGTCGAATTTCGGCAAGCAGGTGCCCATGAAGCGCCCAGGTCAGCCGGTCGAGCTGGCGACTGCTTACGTCATGCTGGCCGATCCGCTGTCCAGCTATGTTTCCGGCGCCACGATTGCGGTCACCGGCGGCAAGCCGTTTCTATAACCGGACGCGATCGCGCAGATATTGAATTAGAACGACCGTCTTTGCGTCGATGATTTCGCCGGTTGCAATCATCGCAGCCGCCTGCTCCAGCGTGGTCTCGACCACCTCGATATCCTCGCCCTCATCCTTGAGTCCACCGCCGTCCGATACCTTGTTCGCCGCTGAATATTTGCAGGTAAAGAAGACGATCTTTTCCATGATTGCGGCGGGACTGACATAGAGTTCGAACAGCCGCTCCACCTGCGAGACTTTGTAGCCGAGCTCCTCCTGCATCTCCTTCACGATGCGCCGTTCGGCCTTCTCGCCGTCGAGCTTGCCGGCGCAGGCTTCCAGCGTTCGCTCAGTGCCGTCCTGCAGGAAAACCGGCAGACGCAACTGCTTGGTGAGCAGCACGGTCTTGCGCTCGGGATCGTAGGGAAGAATGGCGGCGGAGTTGCCGTTGTCGTAGATCTCACGCTTGCACACCTGCTGCCCGCCGTCTCGCCTGCGCTGCTCGTAGCGCACACTGATCAGCTTTCCCTTGGCGTCAGCGATGGTGTCGATGGCGCAGACGCGCACACGCTCGCCTTCCGTTCTCATGACCCCTCAACGCCGGGGGATCGAGCGGCGAATGCCGCCATCCATCCACGGATAACGGCATTCGACAGGAGACTATTTGCCACCGGGTTGCGGGCCCGCATTGTTGTTGGTGCCGGGTCCGACATTGCCGCTGCTGGACGGCGCGCTGGACGACCTGCCCGGCTTCATCATCTTGCCGCTCGCCATGCCGGTCGTCGTTCCCTTCTTCATGTGGGTATTCTTCATCGAGCCCTTGGCACCGGGCCCGACGTCGCCGTGCGCTGCGCCGCCCGGCGCGGGCTGCATTTGTGCGAACGCGCCACCGGTCGACAGCAGCAGGGCGCAGGTGCAAGCCAGGATCGTCTTCTTCATGGGGAAGCTCCTTTGGTTGAAGACATCCTTCAACAGGCGCTCACGCAAAGGGTTCCTTGGAACACGGGAACGCTATCACGCTGAGGCGAGGATCGGGTGTTCAGTTTGCCGCTTGAATTGCTGATAGGCGGTGATGGCCTTGTTCGCGAGCATCAATCGCCGTCGCTCGCCGCGACGCACCATCAACTCGATTGTATCGCTGAGAAAACGGCCTGCGGCCATCGCGTCCCCTAATTCGCCGGTGCGCTCCAGATAATCCCAGGCGATTTCAATCGAACTCTCTATCAATAGAGGCAGCGGTAATTCTGTCATCTCTGCATCCAAAGTCATTTCCAGGAAAACGTCCGTCGCCAGTCTCCGTTCCTGATGCGGCTGATCGCAAGCGCGTGCACAATGCAAAGGCCATCACGGCCCTCCGGCCACGGCTCCTGCAATCACCATCGTCAGATCTTCCAGATCGATCTTGCCACGCACGACAAGGCCGTCGGATTGCTCGACGCTCAGCGACTTCGGATCATTCGCCGCTTGTCTTTTCAATTCCGCGACGATCGCTTCCTTCAATTTCTCTTCAAGCATCCGCAACGTCTCCAGTCATCGCGCCGCGCGCGATTAGTGAGTGTTGGTCTCGTGCCACTTTTCCAGATCGGGCTTGACGGGTCCCGAGCGCTGCTCCTTCTCCGGCTTCTCTTTCCAGGGTTTGTCGGTCTGCCGGTGCGAGCCCCAGTCGGTCTGCTGACGTGGATCGTCGGTCGGCTTTTCTCTGCTCATCGGATACCTCCAGAAGTTGAAGCGCCTAGCACGCAAATTGGTTCCTGCAGTTTCTGGTGGATGACCCGGTTCCAACGTTTGGAACCGGGCAGACGGCCGCTCGCCCGCACCCTAAGCTTTTCGAATGGACAAGAAGAACGAAGATCGGCCAAACCGGGATTTGCATATGGAGGCGCTGGCCGCGCTGGAGCAGGCGCGCGCGATGCCCAAAGGTCCTGCCCGCAGCGAAGCGTTGAAACGCGCGGGCCTGCTTCAGAACGCAGCCGACATGCAGGGGTTGACCTTCGCCAAGCGCGGTCGTCCACCAAAGAACTGAACCCCGAAAGCTTGCTATCGGAACCCGGCAACGGGTTCCACGTTGCACTCCTTGAGAGCGAGGAGGCAATGATGGGTTTGGCGGAATACATGATCGTTTCCAAGCCGGATGGCTGGACGGTTCTTCACGACGGAAATGCGCCGCACAACTACGATACAAAGGAAGCGGCTTTCGAGGCGGCAGTTGCCGCAGCATCTCTCGCAATCCGCGAGGGCCACGAAGTGCACGTCAGCGTGCCCGGCCGCGACGCCGGCAACAAGACCGCCCTTGGTGCCAAGGATTCCCAGAGCACGCAGTGACGCACGTCGTCATCCGGTCTGGCGGCGCGTGAGCGCGAAAACTTCGACCCTACGACTGATTCTGGCGGTATCGCTCCCGCGTGATTTCTTCTCCGACCCGCGTTGCCGCCTTGTTGCGGTATCGGTAGCTCAGCGTGCCATAGATGAGCGCGGTCAGCAGAACCAAGGCTCCGAGGAAATAAAGCGATTCAAGTCCCATCTCATTCTCCCAATCCATTTTGTGCGTGCGATGACGCCGTTATTCGTCGCGGCCATGCACTTGCGCCGGCGGCGCAGTCGCCTCCACGGCCGTGAACGGCTCGAGAATGCGATAGCTGTGTTCGGCATGCGCAGGCACCAGCCACGAGTCGCCCGGCTCCAGCCTTATCGTCTGGCCCTCGATGAGAAGCTCGGCGCGTCCCTTCATGACGTAACCAACGGTCTCATAGTCCCGCTTGTCGGATACATCGGTCTGCGGCGGTTCGTTTTCCCAGATGCGCATTGAGAGGCGCTTGCCGGAAACAAGATAGGTTTGACCCATCTTTCCCTTGGGCGCAGTCTTGCTGGAGACTTTTTTGACCGTGCTGTCGTTCATCTGCCGCTCCATGTCCCGATCGCCTCAGAATCAATCGGGCGCGGCCCGGGCAGTTCCAGTTTGAGCGCTTCAATTTAGCTTCCGACGCCCTCGCTGGCGGAACACGGTCCGTTCACCGGCGTTTTGCGTGCATGGAGTCGAAAAACCTCCCGGAGAGACCATGAGCGACTTCAGAGATGTTCAGCACGGCGTCAACGATCCCGTCGATGGCGTCGACGTGAAGCGAAGATTCACTGAAAACCAGACCGCGCACGAGCGCGCCCAGTCCGCGGCGGATGTGCGCTCCAGCGCCCTGCCCGCGGCAGAAGAGGAGTTTTTGCCGGAAGCGCTGCGCCGCGCGCCGACCGGCCCCCTCAATCCGCGCACAGGCCGTCGTTCAACGCCCTGAGCGGTCCACGCCGCGCACACGCAACCGATGCCATGTTTTGCAAAAAACGACAGCTGGCAGCCGCCATCCAATTCTACATTAGCATGCGGCCAGCCGGTGGAACCTGGGGCCATGGTAAAAACAAGATCGTGATAGGTGATTCAGCACACATTCACGCGTGACCGTTGGCCGTAAAGCGGATGGCACAAGCCACACTGCGTTTCGAACCAACGGGGTTTTTCATGAAGCGTCTGTTGATTTCAGGATTCGTGGCAGTCGCCCTGCTCGCTATTGCAACCACGATGCGCTCCTATTCAATTTCCTATGGTCCCACGGTAACCACCGGCGCTGCGCTGTCGAAGAAATCTCCCGCCTCCGCGGGCGTAACCAGGCTTCCGATCGAGGAGTTCGAGGATATGTCGCTGGTCTTCTCGACGCCGTCCACGAAACATTAAAAGGCGGAGTAATCGCCGCCTTGACGCTATCGCCTGGTCGCGCGCTCCAAGAATTGCACCAGGGCCGCGCGGTCCTGCTCCGAACCGATGCGCTGCTCCGGCATCTTGGTGCCGGGCGTGTAGGCCTGCGGGCCGATCTCGAACAATTTTGAAATCGTCTCCGGCGTCCAAACGATGTCGAGATGCTTGAGCGCTTCGGAAAAATTATAGCCCGGGGCCGTGGCGATGCGCC
This sequence comes from Bradyrhizobium sp. CB3481, assembly GCF_029714305.1. NCBI lineage: Bacteria > Pseudomonadati > Pseudomonadota > Alphaproteobacteria > Hyphomicrobiales > Nitrobacteraceae > Bradyrhizobium > Bradyrhizobium sp. CB3481. Next base: position 2,861,449 of record NZ_CP121647.1, on the reverse strand, counting down.
TACCAAATATGCCGGCCAGCGTCGGTCCTGCCCTGTTGCCCTGGTCCGCGGCGAGCGTGTGGCAGGCGACACAGGCGCGAAAGATTTCCGCACCCCGGTCGCCGGCATAGGCGGCGAGCGGATCACCTGCCGTCTCCAGAAGAATCGGATCGATCGCCTCACCCGTCGCCGCGTTCCAGCGGCGGATGATGTTGTCGGCGCCGCCGGTCAGCAAAGTGCGGCTGTCGGGCATGAAGACCATCGACCAGACCGGCAGCCCAGGCCCGACCAGCGTGCGCGCCAGATTGCGCGCCTTGCGATCGATGACGCCCACCGATCCGCCGATGCTCGCGGCGGCAACCTGTGCGCCATCAGGTGAGATCGCAATCGAGATCACGGGCCTCGGCCCGGCCGCGACCTCGCCGGTCCGCGCGCCCGCGACCGTCAGAAAGTAAACCTTGCCGTCGGCGCCGCCGACCGCGATCTCACCATCGGGACCGATGGCCAGGGCATTGAGCGGGGTCGGCATCGGAACGACGGTTGGCGCTTCTGCGCCCGACAGCGGCCAGATTCGAACGCTCAGATCGTAGCTGACGCTGATCAGGGCGCGACCATCGGCGGTAAATGCGACGCCGTTGACGTTCTGCATATGCCCGTCGAGCACGCGCGGCGCGCCGCCGGCGAGCGGCCAAAGTCGCACCGTGCGGTCCCACGAGGCGGATGCCAGCGCGGCACCATCGGGCGATGCCGCCAGCGCGACGATCGGCGCCGTGTGGCCCTCGAGCACCGCGTCGGGCTCTGTCCTTCCAAAGGTCCAGATCGCAATGCGCCCATCGGCACCTGCGGTCGCCGCGCGCCCGTCTGCGAGTAACACCACCGCATTGACGGCATCGGAATGAAAACGAAGCACCTGCTCGGCCGCATTGCGCGTCAGGGACCAGCGGATCGCGGTCGAATCGAAGCTGCCGGATATCGCACTTTGCCCGTCCGCCGAAATCGCCAGCCCCCGCACCGGCCCGCCATGGCCGCGCAGTTGCGCAAAGGCGGCCGTTACTCCGACGGGCAGCACGATCAAGGCCACCATGGTCAGAAGCGCTAACCGGCCTCGTTTGGCAGGCAACGCGTTCGCGGCAGTGCCCTGCACCATCCACATCGGCGTCAGCGCACGCCCGGTCGATCGCGGTCGAGGCCCTTGGCCTGCAGATCGTCGAGGTACTCCTGAAAGCGCCGATCGGCATTGATGCCGAGATCGCGCAGGAACGCCCAGGAGTAGATGCCGGTCGCGTGCATGTCGTCGAACCCTATTCTGACTGCATAGTTGCCGACAGGATCGACCGAAAGAATGGTGACATTGCGTTTGCCGCCGACGGTCTTGCGTTCGGCTTCGGAGTGCCCCTGCACTTCCGCGGAGGGACTGGTGACCCGGAGCAATTCGGCAGAGAGTTCGAATGTGCGGCCGTCGTCAAAGACGACGCGCAAGCTGCGGCGGTCCTTTGGCAGGCGAATTTCGACCGGCCACGCCACGGATATATCCGGTGCGCTCACGCGGCGCTCCAGCTCCAATCAACCTGGACCGACAAGGTTGTGGCCAGGATCGCCCACCCTGGCGCCGCCGGTCGCGAAGGCCTCATAGCTCGGCCGCTGAACGGAATTCAGCACGATCGACATTCCGGCCGCGACAATTGCCGCAAACACCAGGGCCGCAAAAAACGCTTTCATGGCACTCCCTCAAATCTCGACTGCGCCGGATCATTCAGCCGCCACGGTTCGCGGCGCGCCGCCCGAGGCTGCGCGAGCCTGCTCTTCTTCGACCCAGAGCGAGTGATGCTCCTTGGCCCAATTGACATCGACCGTGCCGCTGCCCATCGCCTCGAAGGCCCCTTCCATGCCGATGGTGCCGATGTAGATGTGCGCCAGCATCGCCGCCACGAACAGCACCGCCACGATCGAGTGAACCACCTGCGCCCATTGCATTCCCTCGATCCCGGACAGGTAGAACGGGAACATCAACAGATAGCCACTTACCGCAACGGCAGTGCCGCCGATGATGACGATCCAGTAGATCGCCTTCTGCCCAGCATTAAAGCGATAGGCCGGTGGATGATCGTGGCCGACGATGCCGCCGCCTCGCTTCATCCAATCGACATCCACCTTGTTCGGGATGTTACCGGCAATCCAGATCAGGAAGATCACTACCACCCCGATGGTGAACGGAAAACTCAGATAGATGTGCGCATACTTCGCCCATTGCGACCACTCGGAAAACGCTTCGAAGCCTATGAGTGGCAGAAGCAGCGGACGACCAAACGTGATGTTCAGTCCCGAGATGGCCAGAACGATGAAACAGGCCGCGGTCACCCAGTGCACGAAGCGCTCGAATGCCGTGAAGCGCACGATGGTACGCCCCGAGCGACCGCTCTCGAGCCGGACCATGCCGCGGCTGAGGTAGAAGATCACGAGCACGGCTAGCATGCCCAGGATGGCGATGCCGCCGATCCACCGCAGCGTCACATTACGGAATTCCCGCCAATCGCGGCCGGCGGGTTGTACGAGCACGCCGGAACGCTGGTCGGGAATGGTGACGCGCCCCTGGATCCGGTTCAGCTCCTGCAGGAGCTGCTGCTCCTTGACCGAACTCGCGGTCGGATTCACTTGCTGGGCAACCGATGGCGCCGGCAATGCGATGACCAGCAGAAGAAAGGCCCACGCACCGATGGCCAGACGGATAAATCTTGCAAGCGACGCCATAGGCTCCTCCTCCCCGATATCTGCGCGATTGCAGCCAATGTGGTCCTTAGGACTCAATCGTCTCGCGATAGGCGGTCTTCCAGCCCCACGCCCCGGAGCCGTAGCCGCGCTTCATCACGCGCTCCTTGTAAATTTGGGCGATGATTTCGCCGTCGCCGGCGAGCAACGACTTGGTCGAGCACATTTCGGCGCATAGCGGCAGCTTGCCCTCGGCAAGACGGTTCGCACCATACTTCTCGTACTCCTCCCTGCTGCCGTCGGCCTCGGGCCCACCGGCGCAGAAGGTGCATTTGTCCATCTTGCCGCGCGAACCGAAATTGCCGACCTTCGGATATTGCGGCGCACCGAACGGACAGGCGTAGAAGCAATAGCCGCAGCCGATGCACAGGTCCTTGGAGTGAAGCACGACGGCGTCGGCCGTGGTGTAGAAGCAATTCACCGGGCAAACCGCCGCGCAGGGCGCGTCCGTGCAATGCATGCAGGCCATCGTGACCGAACGCTCGCCCGGTTTGCCATCGTTGATGGTGACGACGCGGCGCCGGTTGATGCCCCAGGGCACCTCGTGCTCGTTCTTGCAGGCAGTGACGCAGGCGTTGCATTCGATGCAACGGTCGGCGTCGCAGAGAAATTTCATACGTGCCATGGTCGTTGCTCCTTATGCCGCCGCGATTTGGCAGAGAGTGACTTTGGGCTCCTGCATGCCGGTCGCGGGATCATAGCCGTAGGTGGTGATCGTGTTCGCGCTTTCGCCGAGAACGATCGGATCGGTGCCCTTCGGGTAAGCGTCACGAAGATCCTTGCCCGCAAACCAGCCGCCGAAGTGGAACGGCATCCAGGCCACACCCTTGCCGACCCGCTCGGTAACCAGCGCCTTCATCTTGGCCTTGGAATTGCTCTCGGCGCCTGTGACCCAGACCCAGCCACCGTCCTTGATGCCGCGCTCGGCGGCATCGGCCGGGCTGATCTCGATGAACATGTCCTGCTGCAATTCTGCGAGCCATGGGTTGGTTCGGGTCTCCTCGCCGCCGCCCTCGTATTCGACAAGGCGACCCGAGGACAGGATGAGCGGAAACTGCTTGGCGATCCCCTTCTCCACCGCCGCCTTCTGCACGGAGAAACCAATGTTGGGCACACGGAACTGCTTGGCGTCCGGCCGCGTCGGATACTTCGCCACCAGATCCACGCGCGGCGTGTAGATCGGCTCGCGGTGCACCGGGATCGGGTCCGGCAAGCCGAAGGCATTCATGCGCGCCTTGCCATTGCCGTACGGAACGCACCCGTGCTTGAGAGCCACACGCTGGATTCCGCCCGACAGATCGAGCGACCACGACACCGCGTCGGGATTGGCGGGATTGACCTTGTTGATGACCGCCATCTCGGCCTCGGTCAAGTCCGTGTCCCAGCCGAGCTTCTTGAGGCTCGCCAACGTGAACTCCGGATAGCCATCCTTGATCTCGGAATCCTTGGAGTAGGAGCCATCCGCCAGCAGGCTGACCTTTCGCGTCGAGCCGTCTGGAAGCTTATCCTCACGCTCGACGCCGAAACGCGGCCGGAACGTGCCGCCGCCGTCCATCACCGCAAGATTGGTGTTGTAGAGCAGCGGCGTGCCCGGATGCTTGACTTCCGGAGATCCCCAGCACGGCCAGGGCAGTCCGTAATAGTCCCCGCCGACCTCAGGATCGTCCTTGGGCGCGCGCATCGTCAGCATGTCGAACTTCGCCTGGTTCTTCATGTGTGCCTTGAGCCGCTCGGGCGATTGCCCGCAATAGCCGGTCGACCAGCTTCCGCGATTCATCTCGCGCAGCACATCTTCGGCTTCCGGAAGGTTATTCTCGACCTTGATGTTCTTGAACATCTTGTCGGCGAATCCGAGTTTCTTCGCCATCAGATAGATCACCTCAAGATCGTCCTTCGATTCGAAGACCGGCTTGACGATCTGTTCGCCCCATTGCAGCGAGCGGTTCGAGGCAACGCGCGAACCCTTGCATTCGAATTGCGTGGCAATCGGGAGAATGTAGAGGTTGTCCGTGCGCCCGGCCTCCACGGCGAGCGATGCCCAGGTGGTCGGATGCGGGTCGGCGATGACCAGCAGTTCGAGCGCCTTTAGTCCCTTCAGCGATTCGGGTATGCGGGTGATGCTATTGCTGGCATGTCCCTGCACGAACACAGCCCGCACATTGTCTTTCTGCGCGACCTGATCTTTCGGCAGCGTCACCGCGTCAAACCAACGGGTGAGCGGGATGCCGGGGGTTTCCATGATCTGCTTGGAGTCGAAGCGCGACTTCAAGAACTCATAGTCGACTTCCCAAACCCGCGACCAATGCTTCCAGGCGCCTTCCGCGAGGCCGTAATAGAACGGCAACGTGACGATATCGAGCCCGACATCGGTCGCTCCCTGCACGTTGTCATGGCCACGGAAGATGTTCGCGCCTGCGCCGGCCCTGCCCACATTGCCGGTCATCAACAAGGCGATGCAACTCGCTCGCACGTTGGCGGTGCCGACAGTCTTCTGGGTCTGGCCCATGGCCCAGATCAGTGTTGCCGGCTTCTCCGTCGCAAACATCTTGGCGACGCGCTTGAGCTGTTCGCCAGGAACGCCGCTGACGCGTTCGACCTCTTCCGGATTCCACTTCTCCACTTCCTCGCGGAGCTCGTCGAAACCGTAGACACGCTGTTTGATGAACTCCTTGTCCTCCCAGCCATTCTTGAGGATGTGCCACATCATGCCGTAGAGCACCGGGATGTCGGTGCCTGGCCGCATGCGCACATACTCTGTGGCGTGAGCGGCGGTTCGCGTCATGCGAGGATCGATGACGATAAAGTTGGCCTTTTGAAGCTCCTTGCCCTCAAGCAGATGCTGCATCGATATCGGATGCGCCTCGGCCGGATTGCCGCCCATGATGATCTGGGTTTTCGCATTGCGGATGTCGTTGAAGCTGTTGGTCATCGCGCCGTAGCCCCAGGTGTTGGCCACGCCGGTGACGGTCGTCGAATGGCAGATACGCGCTTGATGATCGGTATTGTTGGTGCCCCAGAACGCGCCGAGCTTGCGGAACAGATAGGAGCCCTCATTCGTCATCTTGGCCGATCCCAGCCAGTAGACGGAATCGGGGCCAGACTTTTCACGAATTGCCGCTATTTTATCGCCGATTTCGTTAACGGCCGTCTCCCATGAGACGCGCGTCCACTGCCCGTTGACGAGCTTCATCGGATAGCGAAGCCGGCGCTCGCTATGGACCAGTTCGCGCACCGATGCGCCCTTGGCGCAATGCGATCCGCGATTGATCGGGGAATCCCAACTCGGCTCCTGGCCGATCCAGACCCCGTTCAGTACTTCCGCGGTCACGGTGCAACCGACCGCACAATGCGTGCAGATGCTCTTGCGGACCGTCGCTCCCGAGGTGAGCGGACCGGCCGCGGCGGCTTCCGCCTTGCGGACGCTGCCGACCGGCAGCGTGCTCAGCGCAGCCAGCGCGCCCGTGGCAAGTCCGGAGCGCCGCAGGAACGTACGGCGATTGACGCCGTCGCCCTGCCCCGACAAGGCCTGTGCAACTGATCCGCGACGGCCAGATTCGGAACGTTGTTCTCTTCTCCTGATCAGCACGGCCGCCTCCTCAAGCAGGATAACGATTGACGCGGTAAAACGCCTTCACGTGATCGGTTTCCTTGTAGCGCGCCTTGCGCTTTTCATCGTTGTTCTCGCTGTCGGCATGCGCAGGCGCGATCAATGGTGTCGCCAGCGTCGCACTGGCGCCGACCGCGCCCGCGCCGACCTTGCGCAAGAAATCTCGGCGACCGACTGTCGTTTTCTTCTCGTCCTTCATCGCATCTCTCCCGGACCAGCGCCCCTGGTCAGTTGGCGAAGGTAAAAGCTTCAGCTTCGATTTTCATGAACACCTGGCCGAGGGTCCCGACCGATTTGTAAAACTTGGCACTCGTTGCCCGCTCCATGTCGGCGAACATGCGCCCCATCCACGAGACGACGTGCTTCTCGAAGAAAGCGCGCTGGGCTTGTTCCGATGCCGGGAAGCGGCCAGCCGCAAATCCAGCCATGATCTCGCACAGCGTGCCCGCATGATCCTCGGGTTCGAAATTATTCTCCGCGCGCTCGATGCCGAGTGCGGCGAGGTCATCGCGGAGGCGGGAAAGCGGGCGTTCGTTGAGAAAGCCGGTCAGATAGTAGGAGGCATAGGGCAACAGCTCGCCACGCCCGAGACCGACGAACAGATCGAAATATTCGCGCTCGACGCCGCTGGCCAAGACGTCAGATGCGGCCTCAGCCAAGGCGACATGGGCGTAACCAAGCGGCGTTGCGTCGCCGCGCAAATGCGCGATCTCACGCAGCAAGGCGATCGACGGCGGACAGGAAAGCAATACGGCGAGCAGTTCGTATTCCCGCGCGCGAGCGGCGTCGACGGGATCGACATCATTACTTGGCACAACGGGCTCGCTATAGAGATCGGGACGAAGTTGTTGACGCGGCACGCCGGTCGCGGTCTCCACCGCAATCACCCTTCCAACAGGAACTCTGTTCCAATTCGAGACTGAAGGCTGCGCAATGCCAATTTTGCGGGCGAGCTGCGCAACGCCGCCTGCCGCATCTATGGCACGTTCAAGGCCCGCATCACGCATGTGGACCTCCCATCCCAGGTGCCAACCGCTTGATATCGTTTAGTTGGAAGAATTCTAAACGCGGGTTCCCGAGTGGTCAATCGGTAGGTATAGTTCGAACCTATAGCATTTCGTCGCAACCTAACGAGGTCGCGCACTGCCGTGTGTGCGGCGCCGAACGGAAGGGTCCTCGCTGTCGCTTGTCTCCGCGGTCGACGGTTGCGATGCAGCGGAACTTATCACCGGTTCGACCGGAGGGGACTCCTCCGTCGTATTCGGCGCGCCTATCGCTTCCGTAGGATTCCGCACTTTCCCAGGATCGCGTCCGGAAGAAGCCAACCGCTCTTCCTTGACCTCTGCGAGTGGGTCCGTGAGCGCCTCGGCGGCCTTCTTGACACCTCCGACGATCCGGTCGACGAGCCCACGAAGCTCCGCCTCTGAACAGTCGAGCGGCCCGAATCCAGGCATCGCATTCGGATCGTTGAAATCCCAGGCGTTCTCCGCAAGGCCGATAAAGTCCCGTATGGCAGGATCGGCGGTCCAGGCGCGACGAAGCGCCGCACGGCTCAATTCCTGTGGGATGCCTTTGCGGAGGAAAGCCGTGATGTCCGTGCCGGCCTCGATCGAATCGATTGGCGGCAAGCTCGACAGATCGATTTCCGGCGCTTCAGGCTCTTCAACTGCATTGGCGGGAGGAGCCGGGCTGGGCGCCTGCGTCGGCTCGGTCGGCTGCAAAACCTCTTTGCTGACCCTCGTCTCCCGCTTCAGGCGAGACCAGCGCGCAAGGAATTCCTCGTCGCTCATTCGTGCCCGCCTTCCCGATGCCGCCGCGCCAGCGCTTCCGGATCTGCGCGACCCAGCTTTCGCTTGACGAACTCCCGTTCGACGTGGTGCTCGCCAATGAACTTTTCAATCGCCTCGCGAAACACTTCGGGCATCGGCACCGCTTCGACAAGATTGACGCCTGCTATGGTGAAGGCTTCTCCTTCCGCGGGATCGGCGGTGGCCGCCAAAACGGCGTAGGGCCAAGCCCCTTCTGAAGGGCTCAACACGACCCAGATGCTGGGCGAGCCGGACGCAAGATTATCTCGATAGCGCTCCGTTTCGGACCGGTAGAGATCGACGGTGGCGCTGCCGGCATAATAGATCGCCGTCTCATCCTGCTCGCGCAGAAGCGTCCACGGCTTCATCTCGGGTTCATCCGGCAACACGCCGATGCCGCGCCAGACGAAATCAATCCATGGGGAATCGGCCTTGCGGCGTTCGACCACGACGCCTGCGGGAATGCGCAACAAGGGTGTCGCGGGGGAGCTCAACTTGAAGACTCGAGGTAGTTGATCAGCAGTCCCATATCGACTTCGCGAGATGCCTCGGTCATAGCCATGCACCATCCTCCATCCGCGACTGATCATGCGACATTCGCGGCGGCCGCAAGCGGCAACCCCGCGATCAGGTTTTGCGGCTTCAATCTCACCACCTTGTCCGCGCCCATGGCGAGGATCAGGTAGACCGGCTTGTTTCCGACGCGCTCATCCACCAGCCGGGTGTCCTCGAAGGTCAGGCGCATCAGCGCCACGATGCGTTCGGTAACGCTATTGTCGAGCCGCTCGCCGCGCCATAGCGCGTTGCCGATCCGTGTCGCCTCGCTGTCGAGGCCGACGAACCAGCGCCAATCCCGATCTTCGATGGTGGCGATGCTTTCGACGCTGACGGTGACGCCGAGCAGATGGCCGATCCAGCGCTCGATGACCCGGCACAGCCCGGCGCGCGCCTTGGCGTTGCCGCCCATATTCATGGCCATCGCGTGCGCATCCGACCGCGACCAGTAGGTCCAGGCGTTGTCGTCGTCCATGACGTCCATCTCGCCGAACGATTTTGGCTGCTGCAGCATGGCGGACAGCGGCGATGAATGCAGGTCGTGCTGGGCGTGCTGTTCCGCCTCGATCACCTCGGCATCGGCGAGTAGCAGCGTACCTTCGTGAATTGCGGCGAGCTGGCTGCGATAGAACAGCTCTGCGGCACGCAATATATAAGGGTCGTCGCAGCCTTCGAGCGCGTTGCGCAGGATCAGATGGCATAATTGCGACAGGAAGATCGGCGGCAGGTCGCCGGCCCCTTTGCGCGCCAGCGCGACATAGACCGCCTCGAGCGATGGTGCCGCCATCAGCCGGTCGCGGAAATTCATCATGAACGACCAGTTTTCGCGCGCGTCGGCGTCGGCAAGCGCAGCGATCTCGGCGCTCGACACCGGGCGCAGCGGATCGGCCATCAGGCTCGCATGCAGGCCGCGCTCGGCGTCGCAGGCGTCCGCTGGCGGCATCAGTTCGGGCCGCGCCAGATAGGCCATGATCAGCTCGGGCGTCGCGACGAGGCCGCCGTGATCGGCACGGCGCGTGAGGTGGTGGCCCGAGGCGACCCAGAATTCTCTCATGTACGGTCCGTCATGTACGATTCGTGCCGGCGTCAGTCCTGATCAGCCCAAGAAGATCGACCTCTTCGGCAGGTTCATCTTCGCCTTCCACTTCATGGAAGGTAAAGGCGCTGGCATGGGCGTGCAACCGGTCGCCATCTGCGGCACCGGCGCGCGGTTTCAGGGTGCGAAAGCGCTCGCGGATTTCGCCGTTGTCGACGCTGCGCTGCACCGCAAGCAGTGTCTGCGGCGGATGTTCGCACAGCGAGGCTGCGAATGCGATCTCCTCCTCCGCCGCATGGCGCGCGGCCTCCGCATCAGGTGCGCCGAATTTCTCCAGCAACTGGCTGGCGAGCCGCGCGACCATTGCCTGCCGCTCGGCTTCGGTTGCTTCAGTGACGATGGCTAGCGTCGACCATCCAAGACTGTCGATGCCGAGAAATCCCGAGCGCAGCGCCACACGCTGCTTTGGGCCCAGCCTTGCCAAATCCCGGTTCCAGAACACGAAGGCGCCGGAAACGGCCCATTCGCCAGGTTCCGCCGCCCGTTCGAAGACGAACGTATCCGACGGATCCAGCCTGATGGTTCGCGGAAACTTCAGCATGTCCGCCTCATCCGAGTTTCGGACCGCGCGCCTGCGGATCATACCAATCGGAGCGCCCCAACGCATCCACAAGGCTGCTCCTGTCAGGCTCTCCGCGGCTGTTCGGCAAGCTCACCAGAAGATCGCCGTTGATATCGATGCCGCGTCGCTCGCCGGCCTTCCCCTTGGGAAGCCGCTCCAGATAGTCCCGTGCAATCGCCTCAAAGCCGCGCTCCTTCCAACGATCGAAGGCGGTCATCAAGTGGCGGCTAAAACTTTCGATGATCGCGTCGGTCTCGACCATCTCGAAGCCTTCGCTCAGCAATGACACGCCCGCGGCGGCCTGCACCTCCGGGACATGCGCCATGGCGGCGGCGCGCAGGATCACCCCGAAAACGAGCCACGGCGGAACCTGATCTTCGGCGAAATCCATCGGCCAGGCCAGCCGCCCGCCGCCAAGCAATCCGGCATCGAACCTGACGGCGTCGGGCCAGTCGAACGTGACCTCCCGCTCCGGTGGGCAGTGCGCGGCAATCGCGTCCGCCAGCGCATTCATCCCGGCAAACAACGCCCGGCGCGCCGATCTCAGCGGCTCGTCCGGTTCGAGCACCACCGCGAACTCGACCAGATCGTAGCGGCGCACCCAGACCAGCGTCCCGGCCCCCGCCTCCGGAGCGATTTCGCAGGCATGGGCAAAGGCGTCGCCAAGCTCGCGCAGCGCGACCAAAGTATAACCGGGCGGCAGATCGAGCATCTGTTCCGTATGCCCTGGACGAACGATCACGAACTACTATTTCCTCATTGCTGGGCGGCCATCTATGTATGCTATCCCGCACAGTCCGGGCGGCGCGAGCGGCCTTCTGTCTTGCAGATATCCGTCCGAGCGGTTACCGCAGAACTGTAGGATGAAGCAACAACCCGTTGGATGCTCCGGGTTCAAGGTATTTCAAAATGAGTGCGGCGACGTCTCGCCTCCTGATTTGCAGTTGCGAGAAGACCATGCCGCTCGACGCGGAAGCGATCGCTCGCGGCTGCACGGCCAAGATCACGCAGGCCAACCAGCTTTGCGGTCTCGACCTCGACCGCTTCAAGGAGGCGCTCGCTGCCGGCGAGCCGATCACGGTCGCCTGCACGCAGGAAGCACCGCTGTTTCGGGAAGTTGCCGAAAATTCCCCGCAGGCAGAGCTCACCTTCGTCAACATCCGCGAGACCGGCGGCTGGTCGAAGGACGCCTCGGCGGCCGGGCCAAAAGCCGCTGCGTTGATTGCCGCGGCGGGCGAAGAGACGCCCCCGCTCTCATTGGTGACGCTCGAGAGCTCCGGCGTTGCGCTGATCTATGGCCGGGACGAAATCGCGATCGAGGCGGCGCAGCGTCTGGCTGATCGTCTTGATATCACCGTGCTTCTGAGCAAGCCCGGGGACGTGACACCGCGCCGTACCAACGAGTTTCCCGTTCTCAAGGGCACGATCCGCAACGCCCATGGGCATCTCGGCCAATTCGAACTTGCCATCGACGATTACGCGCTGCCCTCCCCCTCCTCGCGCGCGAAGCTCGTACTCGGGCCTTCGCGCGACGGCGCAAAATCGACCTGCGATCTGATCCTCGATCTCTCGGGCGGCATGCCGCTATTTCCCGCGCACGAATTGCGCCCCGGTTATGTGCGCGCCGATCCGCGCGACAAGGTCGCCGTCGAGCGCGCAATCGCGGAGGCAGGCAGTCTCGTCGGCACCTTCGACAAGCCGCGCTTTGTCAATTTCGAGCCGTCGCTCTGCGCGCATTCGCGCTCGTCCATTACCGGCTGCACGCGCTGTCTCGATCTGTGTCCGACCGGCGCGATCACGCCAAACGGCAATGCGGTCGCCATCGATGCCAATGTCTGCGCCGGCTGCGGCTCCTGCGCATCGGTTTGCCCGACTGGCGCGGCTTCCTATGCGCTGCCGAGCGTGGATGCACTGATGCGGCGGTTGCGGACGCTGCTGCAGACCTACCGCAAGGCCGGCGGAAGCGACGCCGTCGTGTTGTTTCACGACGGCGAGCACGGTGAGGACATCATCGATGCTCTGGCGCGGTTCGGCGACGGTTTGCCGGCCAACGTGCTGCCACTGCGCGTCAACGAAGTGACGCAAGTTGGACCGGAGCTTATCGCAGCCGCGTTCGCCTATGGCGGCAGCGGCGCCGCGCTGCTGACGCGCGCCAAGCCACGCCACGACATCACGGCGCTTCGCCGCGCGGTCGAGACATCAGATCAAATCGTCGCGACGCTCGGCTTCGGTGCTGGCGCGATCCAGATCATCGAGACCGACGATCCGGATCAACTGCGCGCCATGCTGGATGCCGCCCCGCGCGGGATCGCGACACAAAAGCCGGCCGGCTTCGTGCCGCGTGGCGCGAAGCGCGGCGTGCTGGAAACGACCTTCCGCGAGCTTCACCTCGCTGCCCCCGCACCGGTCGATGTGATACCGCTGGCGCCGGGCGCCCCGTTCGGCACCGTGAAGCTGAATGTCGAGGGATGCACGCTGTGCCATGCCTGCGTCACCGCCTGCCCGACCGGCGCGCTATCCGACAATCCCGATCGAGCGATGCTGCGCTTCACCGAAAGCCTCTGCGTGCAGTGCGGGCTTTGCGAGGCGACCTGTCCCGAGAAGGTGATCACCATCGAGCCGCGCCTCGACTTTCAGGCCTGGAATTCCCCGCAGCGCGTCTTGAAGGAAGAAGAACCCTTCAACTGCATTGCCTGCGGCAAACCGTTCGGCACCAAGAGCTCGATTGAGCGGGTGCTGGCCAAGCTTGGCGGTGAGAAGCACTGGATGTTCCAGGGCGCCAATGCGCGGCGTCTCGACGTCATCAAGATGTGCGCCGACTGCCGCGTCGAAGCCGTGGTGAACGAAAGTTTCGATCCGCACGCGGCGCCGCAGCGCCCGCCCGTGATGTCGACCGAAGATTATTTACGTGCGCGCAATGTGAAGAAGGACGATCCGCTGGGATCGTGAGCCGTCCGTGTCCACTGCCCCTCCCGATCTCAAGGCCCGCGCAACGTCGAAGGCACCGGGCATTCCCGGCGTCAAGCACATCATCGCGGTGGCCTCCGGCAAGGGCGGCGTCGGCAAATCCACCACCTCATGCAACCTCGCGCTCGGCTTTGCCGCGCGTGGACTGAAGACCGGCATTCTCGATGCCGACATCTACGGGCCGTCCCTGCCAAGACTGTTCGGGCTGCGCGGCAAGCCGCGGCAGATCGCTGCGCGCCTGCTGGAGCCGATGGAGCGCTTTGGCGTCAAGGTGATGTCGATCGGCTTTCTGGTCGAGGAAGACAGCGCCATGATCTGGCGCGGGGCGATGGTGATCTCGGCAATCACGCAGATGCTGCGCGAAGTCGCGTGGGGCGATCTCGATATTCTCGTGGTCGATCTGCCGCCCGGCACCGGCGATGCGCAGCTTACCATGGCGCAACAGGTGCCGCTCGCCGGCGCCGTCATCGTCTCGACGCCGCAGGACATCGCGCTGATCGACGCCCGGCGCGGCATCGCAATGTTCGAGAAGGTGAGCATCCCGATCCTCGGCCTGATTGAAAACATGTCGAGCTTCTGCTGCCCGACCTGCAACCACGTCACGCCGATCTTCGGACACGGCGGCGCGCGCACCGAGGCGGAACGCCGCGGCATTCCCTATCTCGGTGAAATCCCGCTCGATTTGCAGATCCGGAAAACCTCCGACGACGGCCGCCCGATCGTCGCCATGGAACCCGACGGCACCCACGCCAAGCGTTATGTCGGCATCGCCAGCGACATCTGGACGTCGATCGTCACCGGCGCGGCGCACCGGGCGCCGCCGCGCATCGTCATCGAGTAGAGGCAGGTCCGGCCGATGCCAGACCGCCTAAACAAAATATCGAAAACAACCCCATGCACAGTAGCCGTCAAGGGCCATTGTAGCCGGCGATCGATTGAACCTAACGCGCCTCTTCGAAACCGCCGAGCACCGCGGTGAGATTGGCGCCGAGAGTATCGGACAAATACCCGCCCTCCTGCACGAACACGGTCGGAAGGCCCAAACGGGCAATCGCCGCGCCGATGCGGCGGAAGCCGGACGTCGTCACGGCAAGGCCGGCGAGCGGATCGTGCTCGGAGGCATCCAGACCGAGCGCCACCACCAGCGCGCCGGGCGCGAACGCCCGGATGGTCTTTTCCGCCTCCCCGATCGCCTTGATGTAGTCGTCATCGCCGGTGCCCCTCGGCAACGGGATGTTCAGGTTGGCGCCGAGGCCGGGACCTGCGCCGCGCTCATGCGCGTATCCCCAGACGAAGGGATAGAAAAACACGGGATCGGCATGGATCGACACGGTGAGAACGTCCGGTCGCTCATAGAAGATGCCCTGCGTGCCGTTGCCATGGTGCACGTCGACATCGAGAATGGCGACGCGCTCATGCGTCAGCCGGAGGTGGGCGGCTGCCACCGCGCTGTTGTTCAGGAAACAGAAACCGCCGGCCATGTCGGCATAGGCATGATGCCCCGGCGGCCGGCACAATGCATAAACCGCGTCTTCGCCGTCCACGACGAGTTGCGCCGCCGTCGCCGCGACATCGGTGGCGGCACAGGCGGCGGCGTAGGTGCCCTTGCCGATCGGAGCCCCCGTATCCGCCGCGTGCCAGCCGAGGCGGCCGACGATGTGGGTCGGATACGTCGCGCCGTAGCGAACCGGGTGGACGTTGGGGATCATCTCCGCGCCGGAGTCGCCGAGCGCGACCCAGGCGTCCCAGGCCTCCTCCAGAAAGCGCAGATATTCGGCGCTGTGGACGCGCGCCCGCGGGCCCTGGCCGAACACCGTGGGCTCGATAAGCGTATGCTTGCCGGCCTTCAACCCCGCCAGCAAGCGATCGGCGCGCTCGGGCTGCTCGGTGGTGCGCTTGATCACGCCGCGCACCAGGAAGAATTGCGGGTCGTGGCTGCGATGCAGTTCGGTGTAGACGGCCTTCACACGGTTACTCCGTTGGTTGGAATGGAGAACGTGGCAGCCATCTGCGCAACGGCACGTCAGACACAAGCGCTGGCATTCGTCTGCCGGGTTCCTGGCAGGCATGATAAGGGGATCGATGTGCGGTGAAAGGGCCGTCTTCGATGACCAGTGGGCCGCGAGGGACGTAACCCGCAAAATTCATCGGCCGAGGGGTTAGTTCGTCGACAAGGAGCCTAGCGAGGATTGAAGGAACGCCTCAAGCGCCGGCGGACGGCAGGCTGGCGGCGGCGATAGCCACGATCTCCGACAGCCTGGAGGACGCGCTGCTCAGCAATGAACGAACCTGTCGCATATCTTCATCTTCCATATGCGCCGGGGGGCAAGGGCGCACAGGGAAGATGATATTAGCGGGCTAACTAGTCGAGATTGCTGGGAAAATAGCAATGCGCGCTTCGTCCGGAGGCCTCTCGGCAGTGGATTCATTGCCGCAATCGCCCCGGCGGCGAACAACATTTTCTCCCCGGATTCCGGCCCTCAGAGCCCGGTAATGCCGCTGTCGACCGCCAACGTCTGGGCGTTGACGTAGACACTCTCGTCGGAAATGAAGAACAGCGCCGCGTAGGCCACTTCCCAGCCGGTCGCCATTCGCCCGAACGGCACGCCGGCGGCGGTCCGCGACGGACGGCCGGCGCTGGCGTGACGGCCGAGCGGCGTGTCGACCAGGCCCGGGCAGATGGTGTTGGCGCGGATGCCGCGCCTTGCCCCTTCCTTGGCGACATTGCGCATCAGCCCGCCAAGCGCGGCCTTCGAGGCGTCATAAGCGATCAGCCGCGAGCCGGTGCGAAGCGCCGCGATCGACGAGATGAACACGATCGAGCCGCCGTCCGCGATGTGCCCCAGCGCCTTGCGGCAGCAGAGCATCGGTCCGGTCAGGTTGACCGCAAAGGTGTCGTTCCATTCCTTGAGGTCGACGCTGCCAAGGCCGAGCTTGCCAAGCCCGATGCCGACGTTAAGCACCATGCCGTCGAGCCCGCCGAGCCCTTCGATCGCCTCGTCGACCATCCGGCCCACGTCGTCCTCGCGCGCGATATCGGCCTGGATCGAAAAGGCCCGGCCGCCTTCGGCGGCAATGCGCTGCACGGTGTCATCGGCGCTGGCGCGGTTCATGTCGGCGACCGCGACGTGGGCGCCTTCCCGCGCGAACAACAGCGACATGGCGCGGCCGTTTCCAACCGGATCGATGGGAGCGTCGAACGTCCGCTGGCCGCCGCCGACGATGAGAATTTTGCGGCCCTGAAGGCGCCCGCGGCCAGGTGCTTCGCCTGCGGATTCCGGGCTGAGCTGGCGGACATATTGGATCTTGTCGGACATCCTTCATCTCACCGTGTTTGGGCCAGCTGCGTCGCATCGAGAAACCGCCGCAGCGATGCCAGCACCAGGTCGAGCCGGTCGTGATGCAGCCAGTGTCCGGCGCCCGCGATCTTCTGCAGTTCGGCGCCCTTGAAATGCGCGAGCAGGCCCGCGGCTTCGGGATCGGGCAGAAAGCTTTCGTCGCCCCACATCAGGAGGGTCGGACAGGTGATGCGCGACCACAGAGCGGCATAATCCTCCGACGATAGCCGGTATGGCGCCCTCGCCCGCTGATAATGGTCGAATTTCCAGCGGTAGAGGCCGTCATCGCCCTTCCGGACGCCGTGACCGGCCAGATGAAGCGCCAGCGCCGGTGTCAGGCGCTTGTTGCGCGTGGACAGCCGCTTCGCCGCCTCCTCGATCGTCCCAAATGTGCTCTCCTGATGATCGCCGATGCGGTCGAGCTGGGTGATCCAGCGCGACATCTGCTCGGCAATCGGCGCGGATTGTGAGTTCGACAAGAACGCGCCGTCGAGCACGACGAGGCGCGACACCCTTTCAGGGTAGGTGCCGGCATAGGCCAACGCGACCATGCCGCCCATCGAGTGGCCGACAATCGCCGCATCCTGCAGCTCGGCAATGCGCATCAGCCGGGTCAGGTCATAAACATTGTCCGTGAGGCTATAGCTGCTTCCCTTCGCCCATTCGGAATCGCCATGGCCGCGCAGGTCCGGCGCCATGATGTGGAAGTGCGGCTGCAATGCGCGCGCGATCGCGTCCCAGCTACGGCAATGGTCGAGCCCACCGTGAATCAGGACCAGGGGCGGCGCCGATACATTGCCCCAATCGACATAGTGCAGCCGCAGCGCCTGGGACTCGTAAAAGCGATCTGCCGGCTCGATCATCGTTAAATCGTCTCTCGCGGGAGGTGCCGGCCTATTTCGGCGCGAACCCAAACGCGCGCTCGAAGCGCCTGGCATAAGCCGGCCATACCTCGGGATTGACGACGCGCGGCGGCCGCTTGCCGTCGAGCGCATCGAGAATCTGCTCGGCGGCGATCTTGCCCATGTTGATGCGTGCTTCCTTGGTGACTCCAGCCGTATGCGGGCTCGCCAGCACGTTGTCGAACTGCAGCAGCGGATGCTCCGGCGGCGGCGGCTCCTTGTCCCAGACGTCGAGCCCGGCGCCGGCGATGCGCTTGTCGCGCAGCGCCTCGTAGAGCGCCTCCTCGTCGTGAATGAAGCCGCGCGCAGTGGTGATGAAGAAGGCGTGCGGCTGCATTAGCGCGAATTCGCGCGGGCCGATCATGCGCCGGTTGTCCTTGGTCAGCGGGCATGAGATCGAGACGAAGTCCGAGCGGCGCATCAGATCGGCGAGCTCGACCTTTTCGCCGCCACGCGCGGCGATTTCTTCTGCGGAGAGATAAGGATCGTAGGCGATCACCTTCATGCGCAACAGCCCGTTGCAGAGTTCGGCGATGCGCCGGCCGACATTGCCGATGCCGACGATGCCGACAGTCTTGCCCTGAACTTCGTTGCCGATCAGCGAATTGCGATTGACATTGGCCTGGCGGCGCAGCGCGCGGTCGGATTCGAGGATGCGCTTGGACAGCGTCAGCATCATGCCGAGCGCGTGCTCGGCCACCGAATTGGCGTTGCCGCCGGATTGGTTGACGACCAGCACGCCGGCCGCCGTACAGGCGTCGATGTCGACGGGATCAAAGCCCGCGCCGTTCGAGGAAACGATCAGGAGATTCGGCGCCCGGCGCAGCAGATCCTGGTTGACGTGGAAATGCCCGGCGATCTCGTCGCGCGCTGCGCCAACCTGATAGGCATGCGCCGCCGACAGGATCGGCGCCGCAACGGCGTCAGGGCTGTCGTTCTCCAGCCGGTCGAGCCGCACGTCGGGGCGCGCCTTCAGAATGTCGATGTAGATTTCGTGGGCGAGATATTTGACGTAGAACACGCGCTTGTTGTTGACGGTCATTTCCCTGGCAGCTTTCGGTTGAGCAGAGCCTAGCGTTCCCTATATCTTCATCCGCTTATCTCACATCGTCGCACGTCTGATGTAGCGGCGCGCAGCGCAGAGCCGGATACGTTCGGAACATGTTGACAATCTCGCCAAGCGCGTCAAGTTTCTCTGCCCCAACGATAACGAAGGATGAACGCCGACGCATGATCGGCGCGGGCAGAGGGAGACCGAAATGGCGGTTGCAGAAGAAAAAACCTCGCCAGGTACTTCCGAGGGAGGCGCTTCCGAACAGAGCTGGCACGGCGTGGTGCTGCAAACGCTCAAGCGCAACGACGTCCGTCTGGTCCCCTACGTGCCCGACCGCGTCCTGACGCCGCTAATCAAGAGCCTGCACGCCGACCCGTTTTTCACGACCTTCGCCACCGCGCGCGAAGAGGAAGCGGTCGGCATCGTCTCCGGCGCCTGGATGGGCGGCATGCGGAGCGCGGTGCTGATGCAGACGTCTGGATTTGCCACGCTCGCGAACGTGCTGGCGTCGCTGGCGATCCCCTATCAGATCCCGCTGATCATGTTCGTCTCCGAGCGCGGCACGCTTGGCGAATTCAATTATGGGCAATCCCTGGTCTGCCGCACCATGCGGCCGGTGCTGGATTCGCTTGCGATGGAGCACCACACCATCACCCGGTTCGATGAGCTCGAATTCATCGCCGACCGCTCGATCAAGCAGGCCGTCACCACACAGGCGCCGGTGGCGCTGATCCTCTCGCCGCTGCTCACCGGCGGCAAGATCTTCGACAAGTGAGCGATATCATGAACAGTGATAATCCGGTCCGCAACACCAAGATCATGAACCGCTTCGATCTCACCTCGCGGCTGATCGCGAAGCTGAAAAGCGAGGAAGCCGTGATCGGCGGCATCGGCAACACCAATTTCGACCTATGGGCCGCCGGCCACCGGCCGCAGAATTTCTACATGCTCGGCAGCATGGGCCTCGCCTTCCCGATCGCACTCGGCGTCGCGCTGGCGCAACCGAACCGGCGCGTGTTCGCGCTGGAGGGCGACGGCTCGCTATTGATGCAACTGGGTTCGCTGACGACGATCGCGATGATGGCGCCGAAGAACCTCACCATGGTCGTGATGGACAACGGCATCTACCAGATCACCGGCGCACAGCCGACGCCGGCGGCTTCCGTCGCCGACATCGTCGCCATTGCGGTGGCAAGCGGGCTCACAAACAGCAGCTGGGCAGCGGACGAAGACGACTTCGAGCGCCTGATCGAGGAGGCCCTGTCGGCGGAGGGGCCAACCCTGATCGGTGTGCGCATCGACGACAAGCCGGGCACCGGCACCACCCGCCGCGATCCCGTGCAGATCCGGGAACGGTTCATGCACGGTATGGGCGTAAGGGAGCCGCTCTAGCTGCAACCGTCATTCCGGGGCTATGCGAAGCATAGAACCCAGAATCTCGAGATTCCGGGTTCGCCCTCCGGGCGCCCCGGAATGACGCGCTTCAATTAACCACGGCTCGTCGCCTCGTTCGCGCGCATGGACTTACCGCGCGGATTGTGTGCTATGCCGTCCCCATGACGATCATCCTTCGACTTGCCGCCTGGGGCCTTGCCGCGGCCATCGCTTTCGCAACCCTCGGCCCAGCGGAACAGCGGCCGCATTCGAACCTCGGACAGAACGGGGAGCATGCGCTCGCTTTTGTCCTGCTGGGGCTCGCCTTCGGACTGGCCCACACGCGCAGCCGTTCGCTGACGGCGGCCTTCGTTATCAGCTACACCGGCCTGATCGAAATCATGCAGTTCTGGGCGCCCGGCCGGCACGCGCGGATGGAAGATTTTGCGGTTGACGCGATCGCCGCGTCGCTTGGCCTTGTGGCCGCCGCGGCGCTTGACTGGATGGTCAGGCGAACACGCCCCAGCGCCTCCTGAAAAAATCCCCGCGGGACGACGCCCGCGAGGATGGCTCAGCAAAAACTTACGTTCGTTAGTCGAGGATCCGGACCACCCGGCGCGTCCGCGGCTCCACGATCACGCGGCGATCATTGACGACCGCATAGCGATATTCGGTGTGCTGCGGGACGGTGCGCAGTTCGACGGTCGGCGGCAACGGCTCGCCTACCACCACCCGCTCACGAACCACGACCGAGCGGTCACGCGGAACCGAATTGATCACGGCGTTCGGAATCTCCACAGCAGCGCCGACCGCGGCGCCCACTGTGCCACCGACGATCGCGCCGACCGGACCCGCCGCTTCACCGCCCCGCGCGGCACCTTCCGCGGCCCCTTGCGCGGTCGTCGACTGCGCAAATGCCGCGCCCGGCAGCAGCAGCGCGGCGGCAATCACGGAAACGGCTAAACGATTATTCATTGCACCCTCCAGTAATTTGGTGATGCTTTTCAACTACTGGAGGCGCGACAGGTTCCGGTTCCATTGGTGCGGAAAAAAGCCCGCGCCGAAGCTTCGACGCGAGGTTCCAGTCACAGGGAGTTCCAGTCAAATCGGTTAGCCTTTTGCCACCTCGTGGCTTGCCATCATTTCGAGCGCGCGCACCATGCCCGAGTGATCCCATGCCTTGCCGCCATGCGCAGCGCAGGATGAGAACAATTGCTGGGCCAGCGCCGTGCTCGGCAAGGAAAGGCCGAGCGCCCGCGCGCCCTCCAGCGCCAAATTGAGATCCTTCTGGTGCAGCTCAATGCGAAAGCCCGGTTCGAAATTGCGCTTCACCATGCGCTCGCCATGGACTTCGAGAATCCGCGACGAGGCGAAGCCGCCCATCAGCGCCTTGCGCACCAGCGCCGGATCTGCGCCGGCCTTCGATGCAAACAACAGCGCCTCGCCGACCGCCTCGATCGTCAGCGCCACGATGATCTGGTTGGCGACCTTGGTGGTCTGCCCGTCGCCATTGCCGCCGACCAGCGTCACGTTCTTGCCCATCTTGTCGAAGATGGGCTTCATGGTTTCGAAAGCGCGTTCCGGCCCGCCGACCATGATGGTCAGGCTCGCCGCCTTGGCACCGACCTCGCCGCCGGAAACCGGCGCATCGAGATAGTCGCATCCGAGCGCCTCGATCTTCTTGGCAAACTCCTTGGTGGCGAGCGGCGAGATCGAGCTCATGTCGGCGACGATCTTGCCTTTCGATAGCCCGGCCGCGACACCGTCAGGCCCGAACAGCACCGCTTCTACATGCGGCGTATCCGGCACCATGACGATGACAATATCAGCCTGCTCGGCGACCGCCTTGCCCGATTTGCAGACGACGCCGCCCTCCGCCACCAATTCCGGTGCGATGGGAGCGACGTCATGCAGGAACAGGCGGTGGCCGGCGGCCTGGAGGTGGCCTGCCATCGGGCGTCCCATGGTGCCAAGGCCGATAAAGCCGATATTGGTCATTTCACACTCCCCTTCGTTTCTTGGTTGTCGGTCAGGTATCGAGCGTCAGCGCCGCGTGCCAGCCGAGACCATCGACCGTCGTCGTCCGCGGCTTATATTCGCACCCGATCCAGCCACGATAACCAATAGCGTCGAGATGCCTGAACAGGAAGGGATAGTTGATCTCGCCGGTCCCCGGCTCGTTGCGGCCGGGATTGTCGGCGAGCTGCACATGGGCGATGCGGGGCAAGTGCTTTTGCAGCGTTCGCGCGAGATCGCCCTCCATGATCTGCATGTGATAGATATCGTACTGCACGAACAGATTGTTTGAGCGCACATCCGCGATCAGCTGCAGCGCCTGCGCGGTCTTGTTGAGGAAGAAGCCGGGAATATCGATCGTGTTGATCGGCTCGATCAACAGCTTGATCCCCTCCTTGCCGAGCGCATCGGCCGCAAAGCGCAGATTGCCGATCAAGGTCTCGTTGAGATCGGTCGCATCGGCGCCTTCGGGCGCGATGCCGACCAGGCAGTTGAGCTGTCGGCAATCGAGCGCCTTGGCGTAATCGATCGCGCGCGCGACCCCGTCGCGGAATTCCTCTATCCGGTCAGGCAGGATGGCGATGCCGCGCTCGCCGGCGCCCCAATTGCCGGCGGGCAGATTATGCAGCACCTGGGTCAGGCCATGCTGGTGCAGCTGCTCGCGCAGCTCCGCCTTGTCGAAATCATACGGGAACAGATATTCCACCCCGTTAAAGCCGGCGGCCTTGGCGGCGGCGAAGCGCTCGAGGAACGGCACGTCGCCGAACAGCATGGTGAGATTGGCGGCAAATTTCGGCACGGTTGTTCTCCCCTAAACTTCAGGCCGGCAGCAGCGTGCCGGGTTTTGGCGCGCTCGATTTTGCCGGCGTGTCATCCAGCGGCAGATCGAGCACCTCCTCGAATTCGATGACGTTGTCGATCTCGGTGCCCATCGAGATGTTGGTGACCCGTTCCAGGATGAACTCGACGACCACGGGCACCCTAAATTCTTCCATCCATTGACGCGCGGTCGCGAACGCCGCCTGCGCATGGTTCGGATCGGTGACGCGGATCGCCTTGCAGCCGAGCCCCTCGGCGACAGTGACGTGGTCGACGCCATAGACCCCGATCTCGGGCGCGTTGATGTTCTCGAAGGAAAGCTGGACATGGTAATCCATGTCGAAGCCGCGCTGCGCCTGGCGGATCAGCCCGAGATAGGAGTTGTTCACGACCACGTGGATGTAGGGCAGCTTGAACTGCGCGCCGACCGCGAGTTCTTCGATCAGGAATTGGAAATCATAGTCGCCCGACAGCGCCACGATCTCGCGCTTCGGATCGGCCGCGCGCACGCCAAGCGCCGCCGGCAACGTCCAGCCGAGCGGACCGGCCTGCCCCGCATTGATCCAGTTACGCGGACCGTAGACGCCCAGAAACTGCGCGCCGGCGATCTGCGACAGGCCGATCACGCTGACATAGCAGGTGTCGCGGCCGAACGCCTTGGTCATCTCCTCATAGACCCGCTGCGGCTTGATCGGCATGTCGTCGAAATGGCTCTTGCGTAGCATGGTGCGCTTGCGGTCCTGGCACGCCGCCGGCCACGCTTGGCGCTCTTTCAGCTTGCCGGCCTTGCGCCATTCCTTCGCAACGGTGACGAAGAGTTCGAGCGCCGCCTTGGCATCCGACACGATGCCGAAATCCGGATTGAAGACACGGCCGATCTGCGTCGGCTCGATGTCGACATGCACGAAGGTGCGGCCCTTGGTATAGGTCTCGATCGAACCGGTGTGACGGTTGGCCCAGCGGTTGCCGATCCCCAGCACGAAGTCGGATTGCAGCATGGTCGCGTTGCCGTAGCGGTGGCTGGTCTGCAGGCCCACCATGCCGGCCATCAGTACGTGATCGTCGGGGATGGCGCCCCACCCCATCAGCGTCGGCACCACGGGAACATTGATGGTCTCGGCGAACTGCACCAGCAGATCGGACGCGTCGGCATTGATGACGCCGCCGCCCGCCACGATCAGAGGCCGCTCCGCGGCGTTGAGCATCTCCAGCGCCTTCTCGATCTGCTTGCGGGTCGCCGCGGGCTTGTAGACCGGCAGCGGCTCATAGGTCTCGTCGTCGAACTCGATCTCGGCGAGTTGCACGTCGAGCGGCAGGTCGATCAAAACAGGCCCGGGACGGCCCGAGCGCATGATGTGAAACGCCTGGCTGAACACGCGCGGCACCAGCGCCGGCTCGCGCACGGTGACCGCCCATTTGGTCACCGGTTTTGCGATCGATTCGATATCGATGGCCTGAAAGTCTTCCTTGTAGAGCCGCGCGCGCGGCGCCTGCCCGGTGATGCAGAGTATCGGAATCGAATCCGCGATCGCCGAGTAAAGCCCGGTGATCATGTCGGTGCCGGCCGGCCCCGAAGTGCCGATGCAGACGCCGATATTGCCGGCCCTGGCGCGGGTATAGCCCTCGGCCATGTGGGAAGCGCCCTCGACATGGCGCGCCAGGATATGGCCGATCGAGCCGCGCTTCTTCAGCGCGGAGTACAGCGGATTGATCGCGGCACCGGGAACGCCGAAGGCGATGCTGACGCCCTCCTTTTCCAGGATCCGCACGGCTGCATCGACCGCTCGCATCTTCGCCATCTCGCACCTCGCTTCAAACAGGGTTGGCTCTGGACGCGATCTTCGTGGCGGCGACAGGTGATCTCAACGCGGGCGATTTTATTTCCCGCGGAGTGGGAGGGGATCAAAAAAAGCGCGGATAATCAGACGCTTGAGTACATTGCACGATGGAATTCCAGGGCACCAATGATCGACGACACAAATGCTGCCGAGCGGTACCCTTCGACGAAGGAACGGAAGCCGCCGGGAAAACCGGGTCTCCGAAGTACCCCGCAGTGCCTGCTGTCGACCTCTTCGATATCGCGATCCGAGCTGCTATGATGGCCTCCAAGAGGGGGACCAGCATGAGGCGGGGCGGGTTCATTGGTGTTCTCGGTGGCATTGCTCGGCGATTTTGGCCACGCCGCCGCGCCCTCGTCGCCGCGATGGTCGCCATAGCGCTTCTGCCGGTCGAGGCCAGCGAGGCCGGCTGGCTGTCGGACGTCTTCAAAGGCACGTCAAAGCAAGCCAAACCGTCAAAACAAGCCAAATCGCCGAAGCGCGTCGCTTCGCGCAAGCCGGCCGCTTCGCCGAAGCCGGCCGCCTCGCCGAAGGCCCCTGGCGTAAAGCTCGCCGCCCTGGGCCCGTTCGGCCTCAACCCTGCCGCTTTCAAACCAGCCGCCAACCGGTGCGAGCCTGCCAAGTTCCGGATCGTTCTGGACGTCGGCCATACCGCCGAATCGGAGGGCGCGATCAGCGCCCGCAACGTTTCCGAGTTTGTCTTCAACCTGCGCCTGGCCAAGCGGATCGAGGCGAAGCTGAAGGCCGAGGGCTTTACGGAAACAAGATTGCTGCTGACCGAGGGCAAGGCCAGGCGCAGCCTTTTCAAACGCGTTGCTGCCGCCAACGATCTGCCGGCGGATCTGCTGCTGTCGATCCACCATGACTCCGTGCCCAACAAGCTGCTCGAAGACTGGGAATTCGAGGGCAAGAAAAGCCGCTTCAGCGACCGCTTCAGCGGCTATTCCGTCTTCGTCTCCCGCGACAATCCGGACTTCAAGACGAGCCTCTCGTTCGCCGAACTGATCGGCAAGGAGATGAAAGCGCAGGGCCTCGACTATGCCAAGCAATATACCCTGCCAATCATGGGCCGGTATCAACACCCGCTGCTGAACAAGGACACCGGCGTCTACAGCTACGATGAGCTGATCGTGCTGCGAAAGACCCGGATGGCCGCCGCGCTACTCGAGGCGGGCTCGATCATCAACCGGGATGAAGAGCTCAAGATGAGCTCGCGTGAGCACCAGGATACCATCAGCAGCGGCGTTGCGTCGGCAGTGAAGGAATTCTGCGAGCCCCGGTGGGGCATGCTCGGTCCGCTCTGACGACACCTCAACTCTTTGATCCCGCCTTGATCTCCTCGAACTTGGCCAGCGCGCGTTCAAACTTCTCGTTGAAGAGCCACATCGCATCGAGAATTTCGCGGAAGGTTGCTGAAGTCCTGGCCCTGTCAGCTTGTCCAAAAGTGAACATGCTGTTGTTTCGCAAGTAAGCCATGATCTTCGGGTCGGATATTCTGTAACCGGCCAGGTCGCGTGAGGCGAGCGCGGACCTCGTCGGGCTCGGAATGATCTGGATCAGTTCGAAGAGCTTCATCTGATCGATCGCATCAGGCAATGTCTTCACGATCGACGGCACCTGCGGAAAGATATCCGCGTGCGCGTTCATCAGGCCATCGCGCACGGCGGTCCAGTGATTGAACCGGTGATCCTGATTGCCGGCCCGCGCCTCTTCCCTGTCGTCGCGATCGTTCAGTGCCGGATCAAAGGCTGCGACCTTGCTTTTTATCGCCGACCATTTCCTCCGGCCGTTTTGATCTTCGGGTACGCCGGTCTGCAAACTGCCCTTGTACTTGTTCGAGCGCGCATTCCCGATGTTCTGATTGCCATTGGTCTCGGCGAAGAACAGCCCGAGGCTGATACGGCCGGCTGCTTCGGCATTGGCCGCATCAAGGCCCCTGGCTCGCGCAATGACCCGGCCCAGATCGACGACATCCTTGAACGGCGTATCCGATTTTTGCGCATTGGCCGGCGGCGCCTGCATGAGGTCGAAGAGTTTTTTGTACTCATCGAGCAGCGGCTCGTTGCCGGCATCGAAATACGCCGGCGGGATTCCGTATTTATTGGGCCCGCCAATCCTGGACGGAAGCGCGTCGGTGAGGTCCTTGTAGGCGCTGATCATGTCGTTGCGCGCAAGGTAGAGCGCCTGTCCCGGCAGGTTCGGCAATGCATTCGAATTGATCTGCGCGCGCCGCTGCTTCAGGACCTGCTCAAAATTGGTGCGCGAATTATTGTAGGCATTGAGCGCATCCGACTGCTTTTTCGTGAGTGCCGCCGGTTCGCCCATTGCAGGCGGCATGAAAAAGAGCCCGAGGGCAAGTGCTGCAATGGGCCCGGCAATAATGCTTCTTATCCCCATCGCGATTCCCGTGCGCGTTGAAGCAAAGCGGCTCAGTTCAGCCGCAGCTCGGTGATGTGCCGCGGATCGGGGCTCAGCTCACCCCGTTCCACGCGCTTGACGATATCGGTCAGCGCCGCGTTTGCGCTGCAGGTATGGCCGATCTTCTCGCCCTCCTGCACGACGAAACCGTTGAGGAATTCGATCTCGGTGCGGCGGCCTTTCTGCATGTCCTGCCCCATCGAGGGCCGCTGCGCCGACGAGGTGCGCTTGGCATCCTTGAAACGCTGCTCGTCGCAGGCGCGCATCGCCGCCTCGTCGCCCTCGCCGGCGCGCGCGATCGTCTCCGGCGGCAGGTGCAGTATTTCCTCAAGCTGATAGCCGAGCGCCTGCCCGACGCGGATCGCCTCGCTGCCGAGCCGGGTGGAGAACCGGCGCAGCGGTTCGCTCTGCAACACCTCGCCGCCAGGAAGGCCGGTACAGGCGGAGAGCCCGTTGCCCATGACGTTGGCGACAAGTTTCGACCAGCGCTCGCCCCAGAGATTATCGGTGACCTTGGCGCTGTCGGAATAGCCGACCAGGCGGCGGATTTCCTCGGCCCGGGGCGTGATCCGGCCATGCACCTCGCCGGCGCGGAACACGGTGTGCGCTGCCCCGCCCTTGCCGGCGCCGCGATGGATATGGCCGGGTTCCGGCAGGTTCACCGTGATGCTGCTGGCAATGCAGCCGAGTGTCTTGCCCCAGCCGACGATGCCGGCAATCGTCTCCTCGTTCATGCAGTTCTGCAACGACACGACATAGCCGTCGGCCGCCAGATACTGCCGGATCAACATGGTGGCCCAGGCCGTGTCATAGGATTTCATGCAGACGAAGGCGATGTCGACCGGCTTCTCCTTGGCAAGCTGCTGCGCATCCGTGACATGGAGCGCGCGCACCGGCACCGAGAATTCCGCAATGTCCATCGCATGGGTGACGCGCAGACCATGTTTACGCATATGCTCGACATGTTCGGGCCAGGGATCGATGAAGGTGACGTCCTCCCCCGCCTGCGCCATATGGGCGCCGGCATAGCCGCCGACGGCGCCGGCTCCGACGATCGCGATCCTGCGGCCCATGCTTCTCTCCCCTTTTCTCTGCAGGGCGCAAACGGCCCTACTTCTTCGTTGGCCAACACCCTAGCGCATCGGCATCGCGCCATGAACTGCCGTTGGGAGAAAACGGATGCGCATGCGCGCGATCCTCAAGTGATAGCGATCAGCCGCAATTCCAGATCGGGCCGATCGGCGTCCGTGTCCAGCAAGGGCCGAAGCTGCCGCCATTATAGCGGCCGCCGTAGAAGCCGGGCCGGCCGAAATAATGCCAGTCGCCATCGTATCCGTAATAACTCGGGACTGGATCGATATACCAGTGGCGCCGGTTATTGCGTGCCATGCGCGAAACCGCAGCTTTCTGCTTATAGGCTGGCAGGCTGTTGTTCGGTGGCTGTTGATAACCCGGCAGGAAGCCATAGCCGTGCCAGCGCGGCGCCGGCCGTTTCTGAGCCGGCTCGGCCGGCGCGACGACCGGCAACAGCGATAGGACGATAGCGATCGATAGCAATGCAAGGCGCGACATCAGCGCACCGTAGACGGTCGGCCGTTGGAAGACGATACAAATCTGAGTGCACCGTCAACGCAACTGTGGGATTTGCGGGGGGTGTGATCCTCGCTGCGAAAGACTCAGGACGCCTTTGCCGCCGGCATCACGCCGCCGAGCGCCGCCGTCAGTTCGGCCGCCACCTCGCGCACGGTCTGACCGAGCTGCGGCAGGCGCTCGTCCGTGAGGCGGCCCGTCATGCCCGAGACGGAAATCGCAGCTAACGGCTCGGCGCAGTCGTTGTAGACGACGGCGGCGACGCAGCGCAGGCCCATGCAGGCCTCCTCGTCGTCGATGGCATAGCCCTGGCGGCGGATTTTTTCGAGCTCCTTGAACAATTCGCCGGGCCGCACAATGGACTTCTCCGTCAGCCGCGGCATGCCGTGGTGATGGATAATGGCGCTGACGTCCTCGTTGGAATAGGTCGCGAGCACCGCCTTGCCGACGCCGGAGGCGACCATGGCGACGCGCCCGCCGAGCTTGGTCAGCGAGCGCATGATCTCGCGGCTTTCCATCCGCGTCAGCACGACGATGAATTCGTCATCGACCACGGCGAGATTGGCCGTTTCGCGGGTGAGATCGCGCAGCTTGCGCAAATAAGGAATCGCCTGGGCCGCGAAATTGCGGCGGCGGGCAAACGTCGCCCCCACCGTGAAGCAGCGCGCGCCGACATGCCATTTCGACTGGCTGCGGTCGAATTGCACGAAGCGGCGGTTTTCCAGGGTCGCCAGCAGGCGATGCACGGTCGAGGTCGAGAGCCCGGTGCGAATCGCGAGGTCGCTGAGGCGATAACCCTCGTCGTCTTCCGCCAGCGTTTCGATGATCGAAAGCGCGCGATCGACCGACTGGACGCCGCTGTCGCGAACGTCGGCCTCTTCCGCATTGGATCTTGGCTCGATGGCCTTGCGCCGGATCACGTCTTTTCTCATCGCGACCTGCATCCGTCCACAGATTGGATCAATACCGCGTATCCGTGGCCTCGTGGTTCGAGACGCACGGCTTCGCCGCGCTCCTCACCATGAGGGTCTCAGACCTCATCCTGAGGAGCCACGCGCAAGCGTGGCGTCTCGAAGGATGAAGCCACGGATGATGCCCTAGTGCGTAGATCGGCATGTTCCGTATCTTCGTTCGTCAGATGAAAATGCCGCCTCGGAGGATTTCCGAAGCGGCATTTTGTTGCTCCTAATCTCAGAGCAGGCCCGCGCCGCGCGCCCACTTGTACTTGGCGCCGAGCACCTCGACCGGCAGTTCGGTCGAATAGGCATAGGCCGGGATGCCGTTCTGGTAGAGATATTCGGCAGCTTCCTCGACCTCGACGTCGCCGGCGAGCGAGGCGACGATCGGTTTGACGAAGCCCTTGGCCTCCATATCCTTCTTCACCTCGACCATGTTGCGGGCGAACACCATCGGCGGGGTGACGATCGTGTGCCAGTAGCCCAGGATCAGCGAATGGATGCGTTCATCCGTCAGGCCGAGCTTCACCGTGTTGATGTAGGTGATCGGCGGCTCGCCACCGGTGATATCCACAGGATTTCCTGCCGCGCCGAACGGCGGGATGAATTTTCTGAACGCGGCATCGAGATCCGGCGGCATCGACATCAGAGACAGGCCGTTGTCGACGCAGGAGTCCGACAGCAGCACACCTGAGCCGCCGGCGCCGGTGATGATGAGCACGTTCTCGCCCTTCGGCGTCGGCAGCACCGGCACGCCGCGCGCGAATTCGAGCAGTTGCCGCAACGACCGGGCGCGGATCACGCCGGACTGCTTGAACACGTCCTCATAGATCTTGTCGTTGCCGGCGAGCGCGCCGGTGTGCGACGAGGCCGCCTTCGCGCCGGCCGAGGTGCGGCCCGCCTTCAGTACGATCACCGGCTTCTTCTTGGCGACGCGCTTGGCGGCTTCCGCAAACGCGCGGCCGTCCTTGAGGTCTTCGCAGTGCTGCGCGATCAGGTTGGTGTTGGGATCCTGCTCGAAGAAGGCGAGCAGATCGTCCTCGTCGATGTCGGACTTGTTGCCGAGGCCGACGATCGCGGAGACGCCCATCTTCGCCGAGCGCGAGAAACCGATGATTGCCATGCCGATGCCGCCGGACTGCGACGACAGCGCCGCATGGCCCTTGACGTCGTAGGCGGTGCAGAACGTGGCGCAGAGGTTCGACCAGGTATAATAGAAGCCGTAGATGTTCGGCCCCATCAGGCGGACGTTGTACTTCTTGCCGACCTCGACGATTTCGGCCTGCAGTTCAGGCGCGCCGGCTTCGGCAAAGCCCGATGGAATCAGCACGGCGCCGGGAATTTTCTTCTCGCCGCATTCCGCCAGCGCGCCGGCGACGAACTTGGCGGGGATCGCAAACACCGCGGTGTCGATCACGCCGGGCACGTCCTTGACGCTCTTATAGGCCTTGTAACCTAGGATATCGGCGGCCTTCGGGTGGATCGGGTAGATCTCGCCCTTGTAGCCGCCATTGATCAGGTTCTTCATCACGGAGTTGCCGATCTTGCCGTCCTCGGCGGACGCGCCGATCACGGCGACGGCCTTCGGCTGCATGATGCGGTTCATCGCCGACACGATCTCTTCGGTCGGACGCGGCGCCGGGCGCGGCTTGTAATCGAAATCGACGACGATACGCACGTCGGCGGCAATCGCGTCTTTCTTGGTGGCAAACACCGGATTGAGGTCGAGCTCGACGATTTCAGGGAAATCGCTGACGAGCTGCGAGACCTTGACGATGACATCGGCCAGCGCGTCGCGATTGACCGGGTCGCCGCCGCGGACGCCCTTGAGCATGTCATGGGCCTGGATGCCGTCGAGCATCGACAGCGCATCTTCCTTGGTCGCGGGCGCGAGACGGAACGTAATGTCCTTGAGCACCTCGACCAGCACGCCGCCGAGGCCGAACGCCACCAGCTTGCCGAACGAACCGTCGGTGATCGAGCCGACGATGACTTCGGTGCCGCCGGCCAGCATCTGCTGCACCTGGACACCCTCGATCTTGGCGTCAGCCTTGTATTTCTTGGCGTTGGCGAGAATCGTCTCAAAGGCCTTTTCGGCATCGGCCGCGGTCTTGAGGCCGACCACGACACCGCCCGCCTCCGTCTTGTGGAGAATGTCCGGCGAGACGATCTTCATCACCACCGGGAAGCCCATGCCGGTGGCGAACTTGGCTGCATCAGCGGCGGACTTGGCCACGCCTTCCTTCGGAACCGGGATGCCATAGGCATCGCACACCAGCTTGCCTTCCGGCGCAGTGAGGCTGGTGCGCTTGTCGGCCTTCACCGTATCGAGCACCCGGCGGACAGCCTCGTGGGCGCTGGGCTCGGCGATCTTGCGGGCCGCATCTGCAGAATTTGACATTGGCTTCCTCCTGGGGCTAATTTTATGGCATTTGGTATGCCAGAGATCGGATTGTCAAGACAAACTATCGCGCAGATTCTGCGAAAACACGGGCATCTTGACATCCTGGTATTTGGTATGCCAAAAATATTCGACTGTTTCTTCTGCTAAGAAGACGTCTCCAAAACAGGGAGGAGACGAGTCGTGCCCGCACGTAAACAAACCAAGGCGCCGCCTGTCATGGCTGATGCAGATATCGCAATCGTCCGGATTGCGCCTGAGACGAGCTTCAAGAACAAGGCCTATGAGGCCTTGAAGGAAGCCATCCTCAAGATGGACATCTATGCGACGCCCGAGCCGGTCATGCTCGACGAGCGCGCGCTGTCCGAACGGCTCGGCGTCAGCCGCACCCCTATTCGCGAAGCCATCGCGATGCTGGAACAGGATGGCTTCGTCAAAACCGTGCCGCGCCGCGGCATCGTCGTGGTCCGCCGCACCAAGACCGAGATCGTCGACATGATTCGCGCCTGGGCCGCGCTCGAGAGCATGGCCGCACGCCTGATCACGACCACCGCGCGCAAGAAAGACATCACGGCGCTGCGCGATTTCTTCAAGGACTTTGGCAAGGATCGCCTGCCGCAGGATCATATCGAGGAATACTCCAAGGCCAATATCGCCTTCCATCAGGCGCTGATCTCGCTGTCGGAGTCGCAGGTGCTGGTCGATATGACCAACGATATCCTTCTGCACGTGCGCGGCTACCGGCAATTGACCATCGGGCGAAAGGATCGCACCGCGACCTCACTACCCGAGCATCTCGGCATCATTGAAGCGCTTGAAGCGCGCGACACGGAACTCGCCGAAAAACTCGCGCGCGATCACACGCTCGGTCTTGCCACCTATGTCGAGACCCACGGGCAGGAACTTTTTACCTAGACGCAACTTCGCACCAGAAGACGACCAAAAATCGTCCAACACCGCACGATCAGGGAGATGAAGCCCATGCTGAATACCGCGATTAAGTCCGAAGCACCGGGCTCCGAGCAAGAGCTGACCGATGGCTTTCATCTCGTCATCGACGCGCTCAAGCTCAACGGCATCAACACCATTTATAACGTGCCGGGTATCCCGATCACGGATCTGGGCCGCATGGCCCAGGCTGCGGGCATTCGCGTCATCTCCTTCCGTCACGAGCAGAACGCTGGCTATGCCGCTGGCATCGCCGGCTTTCTGACCAAGAAGCCAGGCGTCTGCCTCACCGTCTCGGCGCCGGGTTTTCTCAACGGCCTCACCGCCCTCGCCCATGCCACCACCAACTGCTACCCGATGATCCTGATTTCGGGTTCCTCCGAGCGCGAGATTGTCGACCTGCAGCAGGGCGACTATGAAGAGATGGACCAGCTCGCGATCGCAAAACCGCTGTGCAAGGCGGCCTATCGCGTGCTGCACGCCCAAGATATCGGCATCGGTCTCGCCCGCGCGATCCGCGCTGCCGTCTCGGGCCGCCCAGGCGGCGTCTACCTCGACCTGCCCGCCAAACTGTTCGGCCAGGTGATGAATGCTGATGCCGGCCAGAAGTCGCTGGTCAAGGTGATCGATGCGGCGCCTGCGCAGATCCCCGCTCCTGCCGCCGTCAAGCGCGCGCTTGACGTGCTCAAGAGCGCGAAGAAGCCGCTGATTATCCTCGGCAAGGGCGCGGCCTACGCGCAGGCCGACGAAGAGATCAAGAACTTCGTCGAGAAAAGCGGCGTGCCCTTCCTGCCGATGAGCATGGCCAAGGGCCTGTTGCCCGACACCCATCCGCAATGCGCCGGCGCGGCCCGCTCCACGGTGCTGAAGGAATCGGACGTCGTGATGCTGATCGGCGCGCGGCTCAACTGGCTGCTGTCGCACGGCAAGGGCAAGACCTGGGGCGAAGCGCCGAAGAAATTCATCCAGGTCGACATCGAGCCGAAAGAAATGGATTCGAACGTCGAGATCGTCGCGCCCGTGGTCGGCGATATCGGCTCCTGCGTCTCCGCCTTCACTCAGGCGATGGGAAGCGGCTGGACCGCGCCATCAGCTGACTGGACCAAGGCGGTGCAGGCCAAGCGCGAAGACAACGTCGCCAAGATGGCGCCGAAGCTGATGAACAACAAGTCGCCGATGGACTATCACGGCGCGCTCGGCGTCTTGAAGAACGTCATCAAGGAGCGTCCCGACGCCATCCTCGTCAACGAAGGCGCCAACACGCTCGACCTCGCCCGCGGCGTGATCGACATGTACAAGCCGCGCAAGCGCCTCGACGTTGGCACCTGGGGCGTGATGGGCATCGGCATGGGCCAGGCGATCGCCGCCGCGCTCGAGACCGGCAATCCCGTGCTCGCGGTCGAGGGCGACAGCGCATTCGGCTTCTCCGGCATGGAGATCGAGACCATCTGCCGCTACAACCTTCCGATCTGCGTCGTCATCTTCAACAATGACGGCATCTATCGCGGCACCGACGTCAACAACGCCAACGCCGATCCCGCGACGACGGTGTTCGTCAAGGGCGCGCGCTACGACAAGATGATGGAAGCCTTCGGCGGCGTCGGCGTCAACGCCACCTCGCCGGACGAACTGAAGCGCGCCGTGAACGAGGCAATGGATTCAGGCAAGCCGACGCTGATCAACGCAGTGATCGACCCGGCCGCCGGCTCGGAGAGCGGCCGTATCGGCAACCTCAACCCGCAAAGCGTTCTGAAAAAGAAGTGAATTGATCAACCCATCGGCGTCATTCCCCGCGCAGGCGGGGAATCCAGTAACCGCCGAACTATCGTGTGACGAAGGCTGTGCCCGACTGAACCGACGGTGATTACTGGATGCCCGCCTGCGCGGGCATGACGGCAACAGATAGTAACAGGAGAGAACAAATGTCTAAGGCGCTTACGGGCGTTCGTATTCTCGATTTCACCCACGTCCAGTCGGGCCCGACCTGCACGCAATTGCTGGCGTGGTTCGGCGCCGACGTGATCAAGGTCGAGCGCCCCGGCGTCGGCGACATCACCCGCGGCCAGCTGCAGGACATCCCCAACGTGGACAGCCTGTATTTCACCATGCTGAACCACAACAAGCGCTCGATCACGCTCGACACCAAGAACCCGAAGGGCAAGGAAGTCCTCACCGCGTTGATCAAGAGCTGTGACGTGCTGGTGGAAAACTTCGGCCCCGGCGTGCTCGACCGTATGGGCTTCCCCTGGGAGAAGATCCAGGCCATCAACCCGAAGATGATCGTGGCCTCGATCAAGGGTTTTGGCCCCGGCCCGTATGAAGACTGCAAGGTCTACGAGAACGTCGCGCAGTGCACCGGGGGTGCGGCCTCGACCACCGGATTCCGCGACGGCCTGCCGCTGGTCACCGGCGCGCAGATCGGCGACAGCGGCACCGGCCTGCATCTGGCGCTCGGCATCGTCACCGCGCTCTATCATCGCACCGTCACCGGCAGGGGCCAGAAGGTCACCGCTGCGATGCAGGACGGCGTTCTGAATCTTGCGCGCGTAAAACTGCGCGACCAGCAGCGTCTCGCCCATGGTCCGCTGAAGGAATACAGCCAGTACGGCGAAGGCATTCCGTTCGGCGACGCCGTGCCGCGCGCCGGCAATGATTCCGGCGGCGGCCAGCCCGGCCGCATCGTCAAGTGCAAGGGCTGGGAGACCGATCCCAACGCCTACCTCTATTTCATCACCCAGGCGCCGGTCTGGGAGAAGATCTGCGACGTGATCGGCGAGCCCTCCTGGAAGACCGATCCGAACTACGCCAAGCCGCCGGCCCGGCTGTCGCGCCTCAACGAGATCTTCGCGCGCATCGAGCAGTGGACGATGACCAAGACCAAGTTCGAGGCGATGGAGATCCTCAACAAGGACGACATCCCCTGCGGCCCGATCCTTTCGATGAAGGAGATCATCGAGGACCAGTCGCTGCGCGCCACCGGCACCGTGGTCGAGGTCGATCACCCGACCCGCGGCAAGTACATCTCGGTCGGCAATCCGATCAAGCTGTCGGATTCGCCGAGCGAAGTGACCCGCTCGCCCCTGCTCGGCGAGCACACCGACGAGATCCTGCGCCAGGTGCTCGGCTTCTCCGACCACCAGGTCGCCGAAATCCACGATTCCGGCGCGCTCGACCCGCCGCGGAAGCAGGCGGCGGAGTAAGCCCTTCTTGTCCTCTGAAATGCCAAGGCCGCCGGGTTCCGGCGGCTTTTTTCGTTCTGGAATGCCAAATCAGTTAATTTTGCTGCAATGCAACCGGCCAATTGCTGCTATGCAAACAAGTCTGTTGTAGGTGGCATCTGGTATACATACTCTGTTCCCTGACACGACGCGGAGCCGCTCCGCTCCTTCAGAAAGGGGACAACACATGTCCAAGACTGCTTCCATTGGTTTCCTGCCCTCCAGCACCCTGTTCGGCCGCCTGATGGCTTCCATCGACCGCCTGCTGACCCAGAGCAGCCGCATCGCCGTGCGCAATGGCGATCTGCCCTATTTCGGTCTCTGAGCCTTAAAACATAGGGTTCTCGCGCATCGGCGCAGTTCCGACAAACGACGCTTTCGACGTTTGAACAAATGGCCCCGGTTTCCGGGGCCATTTTTCGTTTGCGGGGGTCGAGCCCTCTTTACTGCCATCTGCGACAAATCAGCCCGAACGGCAATCCGAAGCAATAATGCGTTTGCCTACTGGCATATCGCATACAACAATGACCCGAGCGCCACGCCAAAGAAATAAGGGCGCATTTTGGGGGACGGCCTTGCGACACGGGGACA
The DNA here is from genome assembly GCF_029714305.1 of Bradyrhizobium sp. CB3481. Lineage (NCBI taxonomy): Bacteria > Pseudomonadati > Pseudomonadota > Alphaproteobacteria > Hyphomicrobiales > Nitrobacteraceae > Bradyrhizobium > Bradyrhizobium sp. CB3481. The sequence continues at coordinate 2,824,646 of NZ_CP121647.1, read as the reverse complement.
GGCAGCCCGATCGATTTGGGAACATGGGCGCCCCCCATGACTTCCCTTTGCTGCATATCGCAAATTCACAATTGGTCGAAAGAAGCGGGTGCCGCATCGGCGGAGCCCCCTTACAATTCAATCGGATGAGCGTTCGGAGAAGAAGACAGCCGCTACGGCATTAAATATACAACAAAGGGAAGCCGGCAAAGACTGGCGCAACCATAAATCGATGGGAGTGAAACACATGAAGCACACTGCACAAACGGCATTGGGCGCAATTGCTGCCTTGTGCGCGGCCGGGATCAGCATTCCCGCCAGCGCAGCATGGGAGCCGGTGCGACCCGTCGAGTTCATCGTGCCTGCCGGCACCGGCGGTGGCGCCGATCAGATGGCGCGGACGATCCAAGGTATCGTCACCAAGCACAACCTGATGAAACAGCCGCTGGTCGTCATCAACAAGGCGGGCGGCGCCGGCGGCGAAGGCTTCCTCGACGTCAAGACCTCGGGCGGCAATCCGCACAAGATCATCATCACCCTCTCCAACCTCTTCACCACCCCGCTCGCAACAGGCATTCCCTTCAATTGGAAGGATCTCACGCCTGTCGCGATGCTGGCGCTCGACGAGTTCGTGCTCTGGGTGAACGCGGAGAAGCCGTACAAGACGGCGAAAGAGTATGTCGACGCCGTGAAGGCCGCGCCCGCAGGCTCGATGAAGATGGGCGGCACCGGCTCCAAGCAGGAAGACCAGATCATCACGGTCGGAATCGAAAAGGCCACCGGCAGCAAGTTCACCTACATCCCCTACAAGGGCGGCGGCGAAGTTGCCGTTCAACTGGTCGGCAATCATCTCGATTCGACCGTCAACAACCCGATCGAGGCGGTAGCGCAATGGCGCGGCGGCAAGCTGCGTCCGCTCTGCGTGTTCGACGCCCAGCCGATGGCCTATGACGAGCAGATCGCGGATGGCAAGAGCTGGAAGGACATTCCGACCTGCAAGTCGCAGGGGCTCGACATGGAGTACCTGATGCTGCGCGGCATCTTCATGTCGCCACGGGCGACCAAGGATCAGGTCGAATATTACGTCGAGCTGTTCAAGAAGGTCCGCGCGACGCCGGAATGGCAGGATTTCATGAAGACTGGCGCCTTCAACACGACCTTCCTCACCGGGCCCGACTACGCCAAATGGGTCGAGACCGAGGAAAAGCGTCACGAGACGCTGATGAAGGACGCGGGCTTCCTCGCCTCCGCCGGCAACTGACGGAACGCCGGCCGTAGCCGGCCATCGCAACGCAGACGCCGGGCCTTGTATGACCATGGGCCCGGCAGCGGATGGAGCTTTGATGACGACAGGCAGTTCGAGCAAGCCCGGCCCCACCCACAAACTGGTGGAGGCAGGCGTCACGTTGCTGATCACCCTCTTCGGCGTGATCGTGATCATCGGCAGCGTGAAGGCCGGGATCAACTGGGGCGCGGAAGGCCCGCGCGCCGGCTTCTTTCCATTCTACATCGGCATATTCATCGTCGCCTCGAGCGCGATCAATCTCTGGAACGGGCTTCGCGAGGACAATGACGCGCTGTTCGCCGAATGGGGACAGCTTCGCCAGGTCATGAGCGTCGTCATTCCGACCGCGATCTACGTCGGCGCCATGCCGTTCACGGGACTGTACCTCGCCTCGATCATCTTCATCGGATGGTTCATGCGCTGGCTCGGCAAGTACCCGTGGCTGACCGTCGTGGCGGTTGCGATCGGCATGCCTGTTGTCACCTATCTGATTTTCGAGCGCTGGTTCCTGGTCCCGCTTCCAAAGGGGCCGGTCGAAGAGTGGCTCGGTCTTTGATTTAATCGCAAGGTTGGGATCCGGGGATGGAAGAACTCGTCAATCTGTTTCACGGCTTTGCGGTCGCGCTGCAGCCCTTCAACATGATGGTGATGCTCGTCGGCATCGTGCTCGGCGTCATCATCGGCGTGCTGCCGGGACTGGGCGGCGCCAACGGCGTAGCCATCCTGTTGCCACTGACCTTCAGCATGCCGCCGACATCGGCCATCATCATGCTGTCCTGCATCTACTGGGGGGCGCTGTTCGGCGGAGCGATCACCTCGATCCTGTTCAACATACCCGGCGAGCCATGGTCGGTCGCAACGACGTTCGACGGCTACCCGATGGCGCAGAAAGGCAAGGCCGGCGAAGCCTTGACCGCGGCGTTCACCTCGTCGTTCGTCGGCGCACTGTTTGCGGTCGCCATGATCACGCTGGTGGCACCGCTGGTCGCAAGCTTCGCGCTGCAATTTGGGCCGGCGGAAAAATTCGCCGTCTATTTCCTGGCGTTCTGCAGTTTCGTCGGATTGAGCAAGGAGCCGCCGTTCAAAACCATTGCCGCGATGATGGTCGGCTTTGCGCTTGCCGCCGTCGGTCTGGATTCCATCACCGGACAGTTGCGGCTGACGTTTGGCTTCACCGAACTGCTCAACGGCTTCGACTTCCTGATCGCCGTGATCGGTCTGTTCGGCATCGGCGAGATCCTGCTCACCATGGAGGAAGGCCTCGCCTTCCGCGGCGGCAGCGCCAAGATCAATCTGCGCGTGGTGCTGCAGACCTGGAAGGAATTGCCGGCCTACTGGATCACCTCGCTGCGGTCCTGCGTAATCGGCTGCTGGATGGGCATCACGCCGGCCGGCGCTACGCCGGCCTCGTTCATGAGCTATGGCATCGCCAAGCGCGTCGCCAAGAACGGCAGCAATTTCGGCAGGGGCGAAATCGAAGGCGTCGTCGCGCCGGAGACCGCGGCGCACGCCGCCGGCACCGCGGCGCTGCTGCCGATGCTTTCGCTCGGCGTGCCGGGCTCGCCGACCGCGGCCGTGTTGCTCGGCGGCCTCCTGATCTGGGGCCTGCAGCCGGGACCGATGCTGTTCGTCGAGCAGAAGGAGTTCGTCTGGGGCCTGATCGCCTCGATGTATCTCGGCAATATCGTCGGTCTGCTCGTGGTCTTGACCTGCGTGCCGATCTTCGCCGCGATCCTGCGCGTGCCCTTCTCAATCATCGCGCCGCTGATCCTGGTGCTGTGCGCGATCGGCGCCTATTCGGTTCACAGCTCGACGTTCGACGTGATGCTGATGCTGGTGTTCGGCGTGATCGGCTACCTGCTCAAGAAGTGCAATTATCCGCTCGCCCCGCTGGTGCTTGCGATCGTGCTCGGCGACAAGGCGGAAGAAGCCTTCCGGCAATCGTTGCTGGGATCCCAGGGCTCGCTCGGCATCTTCTTCTCCAACACCCTGGTCAGCTCGATCATGGTGTTGGGATTGATTGCGCTGTTCTGGTCTGCAATCCAGCAGGGCTATACCCGCTTGCGTGGTGCGGCCGCCTAGAGGGCGGTCGTAATTACCTGTAAAATCAAGGATATTGTCTATTTTCGACCGGTGGGCCGCGCAGTGGACGCGGCCCGTTTTCTTTCGCGCCTGCGGCATGTCGCACGCAAACGAATTGTGATAACTCGATAAGATTCCGCTTGTCTACTGGCATAACATATACCAAACTCCGCACTTGAGCTGTCGGCTAACAGATAGAACAGCCTTTGGAGGGAAGATGACGGATACTGTGCACGGAGCGGCAGCCCCAGTGGCGGCCCGGGTCAGCGACACCTACCGCTGGACGCAACTAGCCATCGGCGTGCTCGCGATGGTGATGATCGCCAATTACCAATATGGTTGGACTTTCTTCGTCCCCGACATCCAGAAGAAATTCGGATGGGATCGTGCTTCGATCCAGTGGGCATTTACGCTGTTCGTTCTGTTCGAGACCTGGCTGGTGCCGGTCGAAGGATGGTTCGTCGATAAATACGGCCCGCGCATCGTCGTCCTCGTCGGCGGCGTGCTCTGCGCCCTCGGATGGGCCATCAACGCGCAGGCGACTTCGCTCAACGGATACTATCTCGGCATGATCATCGCAGGCATCGGCGCCGGTGGCGTCTACGGCACCTGCGTCGGCAACGCGCTGAAATGGTTTCCCGACAAGCGCGGTCTCGCCGCCGGCATCACGGCCGCCGGATTCGGCGCCGGCTCGGCGCTGACGGTCGCGCCGATCCAGGCGATGATCAAGGATTCCGGCTTCCAGACCACCTTCCTCTATTTCGGTCTCGGCCAGGGCATCATCATCGTCCTCCTCGCCTTCTTCCTGTTCGCGCCGAAATCGGGACAAGTCCCCGCGGTGACGCAGAACGCCAACATCATCCAGAGCCGGCGCAACTATCAGCCGACTGAGGTGATCCGTCAGCCGATCTTCTGGCTGATGTATTTCATGTTCGTGATCGTCGGCGCCGGCGGATTGATGGTCACCGCCAACCTGAAGCCGATCGCGGTCGACTGGAAGGTCGACAGCGTGCCGGTCACGCTGATGGCGGTAACGATGACGGCGGTGACGTTCGCGGCCACCATCGATCGCGTGCTCAACGGCCTGACCCGCCCCTTCTTTGGCTGGATCTCCGACATGATCGGCCGCGAGAACACCATGTTCCTCGCGTTCGGCATGGAAGGCATCGGCATCTGGGGCCTCTATATGCTGGGCCACGATCCGGTGTGGTTCGTGCTGCTGTCGGGCTTCGTGTTCTTCGCCTGGGGTGAGATCTACTCGCTCTTCCCGTCGACCTGCACGGATACGTTCGGCGCCAAGTTCGCGACCACCAATGCTGGCCTGCTCTATACGGCAAAGGGCACCGCGGCGCTCCTGGTGCCGGTTGCGAACTACATGCAGCAGTCGTCGGGCACCTGGGACAGCGTGTTCATCGTCGCGGCCGGCGCGAATATCCTGGCCTCGCTGCTGGCGATCGCGGTGCTCAAGCCCTGGCGCAAGGTAGTGGTCGAGAAGTCGCAATTGTCGGCCTGATCCGACAGATCAGTCGATCGATAGAGACGCGCTCATCCTCCGGGATGGGCGCGTTTTCTTTTGGCCCGGACCTCCCTGGTATACCTGATCAGCTTTTGTAATTGCTTGGCCGCCGGCGGGCCTTATCGGTCTCAAACGCCTTCCGGAAAAATGTCAGCAATACTGCCTATTTATCTTGTATTCCGCGCACGATTTCTATCCTGATGCGTGTTGACAATTGGCATTATGTATACCAGACTTACGGGTAATGATTCACCCCAAGGAGGTTGCCATGCAAGTCGGAGATATCCTGCGCAAGAAAGCCGCCCGTGTCGCAACGGTCCGCATGAACGAGACCGTGGCCATTGCCGCGCAACTGATGCGCTCCGGCAATATCAGCGCGCTGGTCGTCAAGGATGTCGTGCGTACCGAAGGCAACACCCCGGTCGGCATGTTCACCGAGCGCGACGTAGTGCGCGCGATCGCCCAGTACGGCGCGGCCGGCGCCAACATGAAGGTCTCGCAGTTCGTCTCCGTGCAGCAGCTGATCTCCTGCACGCCGTCAGATACGCTCGAGCACGTTCGTCACGTGATGAACCGCGAGCATATCCGCCACCTCCCCGTCATCGACAATTACAGCCTGATCGGCGTCATCAGCATGCGCGACATCCTTGCCGCATTCGATGAAGAGGCCACGGCGAAAGAGACGGTCTACGCCGCCTGACCTCACGCTCCGCATGCCGGTTCTCTTGCGGGAACAGGAAGAACCGGCATCGCACCGCAAGCTTCCGCTTAACTCCTGTCGCAAACCGGGCGCTGGCAAAGCGCCGGGGTCGTGGTGCGCCGGAAAAACATCATCGATGGAGGGCGCATGGCGCGCAACGTTCTGATCCTCGGAGCCTCGTACGGCTCATTGTTGGCGACGAAGCTCTTGATGGCGGGTCACAACGTGACCCTGGTTTGCCGCAGGCAGACCGCAGAGCTCATCAATCGTGACGGCACCGAAGTTCGCATCAGGCTGCGCGACGAGGCGACCCATCGGCCGATCTTCTCGCGCGATCTGCCCGGGATGCTGGACGCGGTCGAGCCCGCCAATGTCGATCCTTCCCGCTACGATCTGGTTGGTCTTGCGATGCAGGAGCCGCAATACGCAGCTCCTACGATGCGGCTTATGCTGATCAAGATCGCCGAGGCGAAGCTGCCCTGCCTTTCGATCATGAACATGCCGCCTTTGCCCTACCTCAAGCGCATCCCGGCGCTGGCGGAAATGGATCTTGAGAAAGCCTATACCAATGCCGCGGTGTGGGATCGGTTCGAGCCGGGCCTGGTCTCGCTCTGCTCTCCGGATCCGCAGGCCTTCCGTCCGCCGGAGGAAGCGGCGAATGTTCTTCACGTCGGCCTGCCGACAAATTTCAAGGCCGCGTCATTTGCCGATGAGAAGCACAATTTGCTGCTTCGGGAGCTGGAAGCTGACATCGATGCCGTGAGGCTCGACGGACAGGATGTTCCGGTGAAGCTCAGGGTGTTCGATTCGATGTTCGTCCCTCTGGCCAAATGGTCGATGCTGCTCACGGGCAATTACCGCTGCATTACGCCCCACGAGCCGCGATCGATCCGCGAGGCGGTGCTTGGCGACATCAACCTCTCGCAGTCGATCTATGAGCATGTCGATGCTGTCGCCCAGCGACTCGGCGCCGATCCCAGCGATCAGGTACCTTTCGAGAAATATGCCAAGGCCGCGGAAAGTCTTCTCAGACCCTCCTCGGCGGCGCGCGCAGTCGCTGGCGGCTCGCCGTTCATCGAGCGCGTAGACCTCCTCGTGAAGCTGATCTCGCACCAGCTTGGCATGCCCAATGCCGAAATCGACCGCACGGTCCGGATCGTCAATCAGAAACTGGGCGAGAGCGCCGAGGCCATATCAGCTTAATGGCCACCTGCGTCGCCACGTTCGAGATGGGAGCTTGCAATCATTCCGGGAGACCTGCTTCGCGAAGGCCGTTGGCAAAATGGGCTGCGTCCTCCGGTCGACGAAATGGCGCAAGATCTCCCAGGTTAGAGAGGCGCAGATCCGGATTGCATTCGCGTGCACGTGCGATGCCTTTCCGGGCTGCCGCAAGGCATCCGGCGAGCGCGTTGCTGGCTGCGAACATGGCGATCGCCAGCAGGAACTCGGGATTGTCGCGCAGTGATTTTTCGGTGGACGACGACGCCGAATCATAGTGGCCCATAAGAAAATGAGCATACGCCACGGCTCCGTTCATGGCGTACATAGACGGGTCAAGCGGGCTCAGACGCATGGCACGCGCAGCGTAATCAATTACAAGGTCGGGCTCACCTCGGAAAACTCTCACCCAGGCACCAAGATTCCAGGCTAGCGTCGAGTTTGGATTGATTGCCAGTCCACGATCCACGAATGCAATGGCATCGTCGAATTCATGGGCAATGAAGGTGAGTACATATGCACCCATGGATAGCGCTACCTCGTCATCTGCTCCCAGATGCACCGCCCTGCGGGCTAGCCGCATAGCTTCGGAGCTCTCTTTTTCACGATCGACCATCCAGCGACGCGCCTTGCGCTGGATGTAGCACCATCCGGCCATGCCATAGGCGCACGCCAGGCCGGGGTCGAGCTCAATCGCCTTGCTGAAGAGCTGGAGTGCCTCACTGTTCGCATCCTGCGTCCAGCGGCGAACGCTCGCCAGGCCACGCAGATAATAGTCGTATGCATCCAGATTCTCGGTCGGCTTGCGCCTGGCCCGCCTGACTTCCTCACGCAGCAGCATGGGCGCGATCGCCCCCACCACGCTGGACGTCATTTGATCCTGTAGTTCGAAGATATTTTCAAGCGCACCGTCAAAACGGTCCGCCCAGAGATGTGCTCCCGTTTCAGCATCAATAAGCTGACCAGCGATGCGAAGGCGACTTCCAGCCTTGCGTACGCTACCCTCGAGCACATAGCGCACCCCAAGCTCCCGGCCAACCTGCTTGATGTCCACGGACTGACCTTTGTAGGCAAAGCTCGAATTGCGCGCGATCACAAACAGCCAGCGGAAGTGAGACAGCGCCATCGTGACATCTTCAACGACGCCATCGGCGAAATACTCTTGCTCCGGATCGTTACTGAGATTCTGGAACGGCAGCACCGCAATCGACGGCTTATCGGGTAGCGAGAGAGAGGGCCTCGGCGACTCTATCGGGGTTTCGGTCATTGCAGATCTTACTAACGCCCGCTCTTCCCGGACCGCACCCACAAAGCGGAAGCCCTTGCGCGGCAATGTCTTGATGAGGCGCTGTTCCTCGCCAGAATCGCCGAGCGCGCTCCGGGCAACATTCAGACGGGTCGTCAGCGCCGCATCCGAGACGCTGCGCCCATTCCAAATGGCCTCGATGAGATCGTCTTTGCCGACGACCCGCTCCCGATTGCGGATCAGGTAGTCCAGCAAGTCAAAAACCTGTGGAGCGACGGGGACGGTCTCCGCCCCGCGATGCAGTTCACGCCTTTCGGTATCAAGGGCGAAGTCCTCGAAGAGATAGCGCAAGTTGCCATTCCTTCTCAGGGTTACTCCTTAAATCCAACTGAAAGCCGAAGAATAAGCTGCCGGTGAGGGAAATGTAAGGCTTCAGTTAAGCGAAGCGGCGTATCTTGCGGCAACCTCTGCATGGTGAAACAGTCCAGACAGGACACCGCCATGAGCACGATATACGGAGCCACCGAGCTCCGACCGGCAACGGCAAATCGTCAGGTCTACAGTCCCTTTGAAAAATATTGGTATGCATTTTTGGAGTGGCGCAAGCGTGATAGGCTGCGTGCAGAATTGTGCCATCTGACGGACAGCGAGCTCGCGGATATCGGTATCTCGCGCGGCGAAATCGACTACGTTGCATCGCACCGGGATACAGACCCGCGAAGCATCCTGTCCGCTGGCTAAGTGTCTGACGCCTGCGGGATTGCGTGGCCAACGCCGACATCCACCACAGGACCCAGCAATGCTTTCGATACTCGTGAACAGCGTCCCCGGTACTCGCCGCCGTACTGCCGGGTGGTGCCGAGATCGACGCATTGCTGGCCCTCCGTGAACGGGCAGCAGCAACAACCGACATAGAAGCAGATTTGCGTGCCGCAATACTAAGTGGCCGTTCGCCGCTCGCGCGATTACCGCTGCGCTCGCAGCGGGCGTTTGCGTAGAAGAAGGCTGGCGAGATACTCGTTCATCTGACTGCCGATGCAGCGTGGCAATTTTCCCGCTGTCATGCCGTATCGATGTATCGCGAACGCACACACGAGGAACGCGCGGCAACGAAAGCTGTGAGTTTCGTGCCTGACAACGCGGGTTGAAGGCGTCAATAGAGCCAGATTGCAGGACAGCGAGATCGCACCGATCGCGTGTCGCAAATGACCGCGTGCAAGGCCACCAGCACTCAACGTTCGCGCGCAGATTCACCTGAAAAAATAAGTACTTAAAGGTGAACGAGCTCACACCAAAAGCTGGCGCGGCAGGTCCATCTTGCCGGCTTGGGGTGAGCCAAATGCACGACCGAATTACCATCCCCCAGTCAGCGGTCGGCGAGTTGCCGGAGCTCAAACGCCAAGGACGCGACCTGCGAATCGATGCCTGTCGAGGCATCGCGCTCTGGTTCATCTTTCTCGACCATATCCCCAACAACATCGGAAGCTGGCTGACACTGCGGAACTACGGCTTCAGCGATGCCGCGGAAGTGTTCATGTTCGTGTCGGGCGTGACCTGCGCGCTGGCTTACGGAGCGGCCTGGCGCAGCGAGGGCTGGCCCGGAGTGATCAGCCGAACACTGCGGCGAAGCTGGGACATCTATGTCGCATTTCTGCTGGTTACCCTCGCCTGCGCCATCCTGGTTCATCTCACAGGTCGTCTTGCTGACGAGAGCAACACGCGAGTCCTGTTGGACCATCCCGGCACGACGCTCGCGCGCGCGGCGATACTGCAATACCGTCCAGTCAATACCGACGTATTGCCGGTCTTTGTGCTCCTTCACCTCTTGTTCGCGCCGCTGCTGTGGCTGCTGCTGCGAGCGCCGAACGCAACGCTTGGCGCCTCGCTGGCGCTTTATGTATCGGTGCATGTTTTTGGCTGGACCGTTCCGGCATGGCCGGACGGACACTGGGCGTTCAATCCGCTGGCCTGGCAGCTGCTTGTCCTGCTCGGAGCGTGGTGGATGATCGAGGGCAAGAGAGTCCAGCCGTGGATGACGTCACGCACGACGCTCATACTCGCCGTCCTGTATCTGGTCTTCAGCATGGTCATCGCATTGAGCTGGCGCATTGGCCCGTTGGAAGCGCTGATTCCGCCGGCGCTGGCCAAACACCCATTGGACAAATCGAATCTGCCTGCATTGCGACTACTGCATTTTTTGGCCATAGCGGTTGTGGCGGCATGGTTCGTGCCCCGCAATTGGCGAGGACTCGCAACGCCGGTAATGCGCGGTGCGATCCGCTGTGGCCAGAACTCGCTGCCAATCTATTGTCTCGGTGTTCTCTTGACGTTTGCCAGCCATCTGGCGCTGCTCGAATTTTCAGCCGGACCAGCGATGCAGATAGGGGTGAGTCTCGCTGGTATCGCAGCGATGATCGCAATCGCCACACTGCTGAACTCGATCAGCACCAAACCCAAACGATCATGACATCAAGCGATCATGGTATTTGGCCCTGCGATCGGCCGGAATCCAAAGATCTCGAGGTCGCTCTGCAGCACCGCCGAGAAGCTCACGTTTCGAGGATAAGCGGCACCCGGAGCCTTATTCGTCCAGCCTCTCCAGGAAATCCTCGACCCGCTCGAATGGCTTCCCATTTCCCTTGCTGGCAAAGACGACGCGATCGCCATCGCGCTCGAGCGATCTGGATTTCGATCTGGATTTGCGCAGCCGGCCGGGCAGAAATGTCGCAGCGACGGCTTCCGGCCCAACGTCCAGCCTGACAATACCCCGGCGCCTGCAATCGAGCCTGAGCCTCGCCGCCGCAAAGAAATCGCGCGCCTCCTGCGGCAGCCGGCCGAAGCGGCGCGCGGTCTCTTCTTCCAACTCCTCCAGATCGTCTTCGTTCTGACACCTGGCGACGCGGCCATAGATTTCAAGCCGGACCGCTTCCGACTGCACGTAGCCCGCCGGCAGCATATCCGCGACCGGCAGATTCAGATCGGGCACCCAGAAATCGGCTGCCCGGTCCTCGGTCTTCTCCGAGGCCCGCTTCAGAAGATGGCTGTAGAGCACGGGTCCGAAAACCTGGACATGGCCCGACTGCCGCTCTGAAAAGAGGTCGCCCGCTCCCCTGAGGTCGAGATCCCGTTCGCTGATGGCAAAGCCCGCGCCGGGCCTGCTGAATTCTTCAAGAATGGTCAGGCGCTTTTCGGATTGTGCCGAGCTCGACTCGTTCAGCAGATACGCGAAGGCCCGTATCCCGCCTCGGCCCACCCGCCCCCTGAGCTGATGGAGCTGCGCCAGACCGAACTTTTCCGGCCAGCAGACCACGATGGTGTTCGCGCGGGGAATGTCGAGGCCGCTCTCCACGATATTGGTCGCCAGGAGAACATCCGCCTCGCCTTCGACGAAGCTCATCATTCGATCGTCGATCTCGTCGGCCGGCAGCTTGCCGTGAAGACAGACGATGCGCAGATCATGGGCTGCCGACTGCACCCGCGCCAACATCGGCTCCAGATCCTGAATGCGAGGGCAAATCAGAAAGCTCTGCCCGTGACGCCGCTGCTCGCGCAGCAGCGCAGCGACAATGGCCGCGTCCGATAGCGGGGCGACCTTGGTGACAACCGGCAGCCGGTGAACCGGCGGCGTTGCGATGACGCTGAGATCCCTGAAGCCCGCAAGGCCCGCCGCAAGCGTGCGTGGGATCGGCGTGGCGCTCATCCAAAGTGTGTGGATGCCTTTCGCCAGCCCTGAGAGTTTTGCCTTCTCCGCCGCGCCGAAATGCTGTTCCTCGTCGATGATGACGAGGCCGAGATCGGCGAACTTCACGTCCTTCCCCGCAAGCGCCTGCGTGCCCACCACGACCTTCAGCTTGCCGCGACGCAGGCCTTCCTTCGTTTCCCTCGTTTCCGGCGCCGACGTGGCCCGCGACAGGCTTCCGACCTCGATGCCGAGTGGACCGAAACGCTTGCGGAAGGTCGCGACGTGCTGCCTGGCCAAAACGGTGGTCGGTACCGCGATGGCGACCTGTTTCCCGGACAGAGCCACCGCCGCGGCCGCCCGCAAGGCAACCTCGGTCTTGCCGAAGCCGACGTCGCCGCAGACGACCCGATCCATGGGATGTCCGGATGCGAGATCGGCCAGCACGTCCTGGATCGCCCTCGCCTGGTCGATCGTCGTGAAATACGGAAAGCGTGCGACGAACCTCTCATAGGCGGGCCCCGGAGCGACCAGCCTGGGCGCGCGCCGCCGACGCCGCTGGGCGATATGTTTGGCAAGGTCCTTGGCCGCAATCTGGATTTCCCGCTCGGCCTCGCCACGCCGCTGCCACCACGTGCTTCCGTCCGCCTTGTCCAGCGTCAGCTTGCCGAGCTCCGCCGCGTAAGGCCAGATCAGCGTGAGATCGGCGGGCGGAACGAGAACGGCGTCGTTGCCCGCAAACTCGAGCCTGATCATCTCGCGCGATGCTCCTTTCCCCATGTTCAGGGCCTGCAAGCCATCCAGCAAGGCCCGCCCACGCTGGAGATGAACGACGACCGCCCCTCGCTCCGGCACATCAGGGTGATCAAAAGCCGCCGTCCAGGCCCGGGCCATCGGCTGCGGATGATGGGCTCTGCTGCCGAGCACGTCGGACGCCGTCACGACGACAGGAGGCTTCCTGCCAGAGCCGACGAAGCCGGCATCGAAGTCGGCCAGCAGCGCGCCCTCGCGACTTCGGCCTGAACTCGCCTCGTCCCAACCTGCGAAACGCTCCGCCTTGATCCCGCTCATGCGCTCCATCGCGCGCAGGTCCTCCTCCACCGCCGCGACAAAGAGCAGCCGCGATCCCGCGGCTTGCGTCTCGGCGACAAACGCGCGGAGCGCCTTCCTGGGCGCCGCCATCTTCGAGAAGTCCGGCGTCGCCGCAAAAGCTGCCTTGCGGGGCAGCACGTTCATGCGCTTCGCCAGCTTTTTCCAATCCGCTCGCCCGAGATATTCGCGTTCCGCGTCCTTGCGGCCGGCGGCCTCCTCGATCGTGCTCAGCCAGCCATCGGCATGTACAGGAATTCCTGCATCCGCGATCCATCGCGCCCGACCACAGTAGTCCGACAGCATCGCCCGCTGTCCCCGCTTGCCTGCCAATGCAAGGCGCTCGGACATCGGATCGACGAAGAGCTCCTTGGCCTCGAACAAGACGTCATGCTCCGCCGGATCGACGGCCAGGATCTTGCGGATCGCCCCACCGGAATGCTCGATCCGGAACGGACCAAGCGCGCCCGCCGGAAAGATCTCGAACGTCTTGCCGTGAAACAGTGCCGTGCCCGGATATTCCGCCTCTTCGCCGAGATCATATCCCAGCGCCTCCAGACGGGCCTTGAGATCCTGCTCGGCATGGGTCGCCCCGACCTTCAGGCTGATGCTGAGGCGTCCCCAGCTCGCGGGCAACGGCAGCCGCTCCATGATCGCCTCTGCCGTCGACACCAGGAAGACGGGCTTCCTCGTCTTGGCGAGACGCCGCAGCACCGAGCTCCGTCGGCCGGCAATTTCGGGCGATGGCTCCAGTCCATCAAATGGCAAGGTGTTCAATCTCGGGAACACCAATACATCGAGCGAGGGGTCAAGCGAATGGAGCACGCTGCCGAGCCGCTCCGCCCTGTTCTCGTTTTCGGCCAGGAAGACGATGCCGGCGCGGCCGGACTTCCTCCATTCTTCGAGGAGATGGAGCGCCAACATGCCGAGCGGCGAGGAAGAGGAGACCGCAGAACGCTGTGAACCCTTGCTTTTCTCCATTGCGCCCGCAGCGCCGGCTTTCTTGGCTTTTCGCACTTAATATCCATCGTCGTTTTGAGAACACAGTCGGCCGGACCAAAGCTCGATATTGAGCAACCCCGCAAGGCCTTCGTTGTTCTATCGCGGCCGGAGACGGTCGCCCCTGAAACCTGCGGCGCACCCGATCGAATCGGTGCCGGCGGTCATGCGCCTTGGCGCATGACCACGGCACTCGGCTGCCCCGCCGACCGCAAAATCGGAAGTTCGGTCCTGGCCAGGGCTCGATTTCTGTTACGATTTCAATCTATGATTGCCTCTGTGACTGCTGGCGCACGACAACGGGCGCCGATGGGAGGCTGTCGATGCATCTCCGAGTAGTGGCCATTGCCGCACTGGTTGCGGGATTTCAGTGCGTTGCTGGATATGGTTCGGCAATAGCCGCAGCCGAAGGCCAAGATCAGCAGGAAATGTGGCCGACGAAATCCTGGCCGGTTTCGACGCCCGAGCAGCAAGGCATGGATTCAGCCAGTCTTGCCCGGCTGATCGAGACCGTCGGCACCTACAAGCAAGACAGCCTTATGATCGTCCGGCATGGCAAGATCGTGGCTGAAGCCTACTATGCGCCCTACGTCGCAGGAATCAGCCACGACCTGAGATCGGTCACCAAGAGCGTGGTCGGCACGCTGACCGCGATCCAGCTGCAGAAGGGCAACCTCGACAGCGTCGACCATCCGGTGATTGATCTGTTTTCCGACAAGGAAATTCAGAACGTCGATGATCGTAAGAAGGCGATGACGGTGCAGAGCCTTCTCGACATGACGTCAGGCATGGAGTGGGTGGAGAGGTTCTATACGCCCGACGAGACGCTGATGCGGATGTACAAGAGCCCTGATCGCACCGCCTTCGTGCTCGATCAGCCGATGGCCGGCGTGCCCGGCGCCAAATTCAACTACAATGGCGGCAACCCCTATTTGTTGTCCGCGCTGATCAACAGGAAGTCCGGGCAGAACGCATTCGATTTCGCAAAGAAGGAGTTGTTCGAACCGCTTGGCATCAAGAGCGCCAAATGGGGCGCCGTCGATGCGCAGGGCGTCACGATTGGAGAAGCCGGACTCTTCCTTTCACCGCATGACATGGCGAGAATTGGCTATCTCTACCTGCGCAACGGGATGTGGGAGGGAAAGCAGATCATTCCCTCCTCGTGGGTCGAACGGGCGAAAGAAGGCAAGATTGCCGCGAGCAACGGATTCCAGTACGCGAACCTCTGGTGGTCGCTTCCCGACAAGGGAGCCTACATGGCGCGCGGCCGTCATTCGCAGCTGATCCTCGTGATGCCGAAACTGGATATCGTCGCCGTCATGACCGGCGTCTTGCGGGATAACGAGTTCTACTCAGTCTCCGGGCTGATCGACGATATTGCCAGGGCGGTCAAATCCGATAAGCCGCTGCGCGCTGACCCCATCGCCGCGGCGTTGCTGACCAGCGCGATACAGCTCGCCGCGACAGAAAAGCCGTCGGCCGTTGGCGGTACGCCGGATCTGGTCAAGGCAGTTTCGGGCAGGACCTATCAGTTCTCCGACAACGTCCTGCGCGTGAAGAGCTTCACGTTGAATTTCCTCGAGTCGGATTCGTCGTGGGTAATCACGACCTACACCGACAAGACGGAGCGTTCCACCGAACGATTTACCGGACTGTTCGGGCTTGATGGACGTTACCGCAAGAGTCCCCCTGCGCTTTACGGGATAAATGCCGCCAAGGGTCGCTGGATCAACGAACGCACCTTTGCGATGGAGCGGCGCATCCTGGGACGCGGGGAAATCCAGAATTGGTCGCTGACCTTCGACGGCGACAAGGTGACAGTCAACTTTGAAAATACCGATGGGTTCAAAGCGGAGCTGCACGGCGGCATGAGCGAGTGAAACGCAGGCGGACGCCATTCGTCCGGGCAACCGATGCTCTTTTGATGCGCATTGCGACCACGGGCCGGGCACCTCATTTCCGACAGGCGCCCGAAGCAGGCTGATGCACTGCCGCAATATGGCGATTTGTTTCCGGAGCCCTGGCGAATTCAGAACAGTCCCCCCTTGCGTCTGATACGCTGCGAGTGGTCAACTCGCGGATCGGAATATTCCTGCATTGTCGGAGAAGACGTGATGCTCAAGAAGATTGCGATCGTGGCCGGTCTGGCCCTGGCGCTCTCTACCGCTGTGGAGGCGCAGACACCGCGCAAGGGTGGCACCATTCGCATGACGGCGCCCTATGGCTCGAGCTTCTCCAGCATGGACATTCATACGACGCAGCGCGCCCAGGACGAGATATACGCCAAAGGCCTGCATCGCTCGCTCTACATCTGGGACTCCGCCGAGGGCAAGCCGGTTCCGGAGCTTGCCAAGGAGGTCACGGTCTCGGGCGGAGGTCTCGTCTACACCTTCAAGCTGCGCGACGACGCCTATTTCCACCACGGCCGCAAGATGACGGCCGACGACGTCATCTGGAGCTTCAATCGCATCATGGACGGCAGCAAGGCCTATCCCGGCGCGCGTTTTGTCCGCCTGATCGAGGGCGCGGCCGAGGTCGAGAAGGGCCAGGCCAAGGAAATCTCTGGCTTGAAGAAGATCGACGACTTCACGCTTGAAATGAAGCTGACCGAGAAAGCCGATCCAGGCTTCTACTTCTTCAACGCGATAACTTCGATCTACCCCGCCGACGAGGGCGCCAAGGAGAGCTTCATCCAGAAGCCGATCGGCCTTGGGCCGTTTAAATTTGTCGAGCACGTGCCGGGATCGCGCGTCGTTCTCGAGCGATGGGACCGGTTCTACAAGCCCGGCAAGCCGTACGCCGACAAGCTCGTCGTCTCGGTCATGGGCGAAGCTGCGGCACGCGACGTTGCCTTCCGCAACAAGGAAATCGACACCTCGGTGCTGGGACCTGCGCAATATGTCGCCTATCAGGCCGATCCCAACCTCAAGGGCACGATCACGGAAGTTGCCGAGGTCTTCACGCGGCATATGGGCATGAATCCCAATTTCAAGCCGTTTGCCGACAAGCGGGTTCGGCAGGCGATCAACCATGCGATCGATACCGACCTGATCATCAGCAAGCTGGTCAAGGGCAAGGCCTATCGCGCCACGAGCTGGCTCCCCCTGACCTCGCCGCTCTACGACAAGACGATGAAGCCCTACGCCTTCGATCCCGCCAAGGCGAAGAAGTTGCTGGCCGACGCCGGCTATCCCACCGGCTTCGAATTCGAGTGGACGACCAGTCAGAACGAAAGCTGGGGCCTGCCGATCGTCGAGGCCATTATCCCGATGCTGGACCGGGTGGGCATCAAAGTGAAGGTCAAGCAGGTCGAGACTGCGGTGCTGGCGGAGGTAATCAAGAAGGGCGAATTCCAGGCCTACGTCTATTCCATGGCGACCGGCCCCGATCCCCAGGCGGCGCTGAAATGCTTCTACTCGACGACGCCGCAGTCAGCCTGCAACTACACGACCTTCAAGAACGCGGATTTCGACAAGATGATCGATGAGGCCGGGCAAACCGACGACGCCGCCAGGCGCGACCAGCTGCTGCAAAAGGCCAATGCCCTGCTCTATGACGAAGCGCCGGTCTGGTTCTTCAACTACAACAAGGCGGTCATGGCCGTGCAGCCTTGGTTGAAGGGGATTCAGTTGAACGCGACGGAATTGACCCATCAAAACGTCGAAGACCTCTGGGTCGACGAGACCTCGCCCGCCAAGTGACGCGCGCTCGCCCTCCCTGCATCGCAACATGATGGAGGGAGGGAGGAACAATTCCAATGCTCTCGTTTGTGATCCGCCGTCTCCTGCAAGCCATTCCGACCGTGCTGGCCGTCGTGCTGGTGATCTTCGTGCTGTTCAGCGTCGTTCCGGGCAGCATCGTATCGAGCATGAGCGACGACGGCCGAGGTGCGGCGGATCCGCAGGTCGTGGAGCGCATGAAAAAACAACTCGGCCTCGACGATCCCGTCTACGTTCGCTTCAGCTCCTACATTGCCAAGCTCGCGACGGGCGATTTCGGAACCTCGTTCCGGACGCGCGAGCCGGTCACGACCATGCTCGCCAAACGGATGTGGCCGACGCTGCAACTGATATTCGCAGCGATGATGTTTGCGGTTGTGATCGGCGTGCCGCTCGGTTTCGTCGCAGCCCTGCGGCCGGGCAGCATCGTCGATACGATGTCGATGGTGCTGGCGGTGTCCGGCCTCTCAATGGCCAAATTCTGGCTCGGGCTGCTGCTGATGTACCTGTTTGCGCTGAAGCTCGGCTGGCTGCCGAGTTTCGGCTATGGCGACGGCGGGCTCAAATATCTGATCCTGCCTGCCGTAACGCTCGGCGTCTCGCCGATGGCACTATTGGCGCGGACGACGCGGGCCGCGGTTCTCGAGATCATGACCGCCGATTTTGTCCGGACCGCGCGCTCGAAGGGCATGAGCGAAACCCGGCTCGTGAAGTGGCACGTGATGCGCAACGCACTCGTGCTCATCCTGACAACGATCGGCCTGCAGTTCGGCGCGTTGATGGGACAGGCGGTCGTCGTCGAGAAATTGTTCTCCTGGCCGGGCATCGGCTCGCTGCTCGTCGACAGCGTCCTGCAGCGCGACATTCCCGCCGTTCAGGGTTGTATCCTCGTGGTCGTGCTGTTCTTTCTGGCGATCAACATGCTGATCGACGTGCTCTATGCCGTGATCGATCCCAGGATCAGATACGTATGAGCGGTAGCCGGCCGGATTACGCCTGTGTGCGCGAGGTGCGGCGGCATCGGCACTGCGCCCCCTCTCCCGCTTGCGGGGGAGGGTTGGGGTGGGGGTGCTTCCACATCGGGATTCCCTGCGTGGCGAAAGCCCCCACCCGCCGCGCTCTTCGAGCGCGTCGGCCTCCCCCGCGAGCGGGAGAGGCGAAGCGAGCCCGCGGCCAGTCCTCGACTACACCGCATGCGATTGTCCCGCACGCAGTGGGGCGGCGTCGATGAAGCTCGGAACCAGTCTCGTCATCGGCGGGGCGCTGTTCGCGCTTGCGATCTTCGTCGGCCTGCTCGCACCCTGGCTGGCGCATACGGATCCCGTCATGGATGCCAATCTCATGAATGCGGAGGAGCCGCCGAGCTGGATGTGGTGGTTCGGCACCGACGCGCAGGGCCGCGACATCTACTCCCGTGTCGTGTACGGCGCGCGCATCTCACTGACGGTCGGCATCGTCTCGCAACTCGTCAACAGCGTCATCGGCGTGACGCTGGGCCTGACCGCCGGCTATTGGGGCGGCTGGTGGGACGACGTCGTCAACGGGTTGACCAATCTCATGCTCGCGATCCCCTCGCTGATCTTCGCCCTTGCCATCATGGCGGTGCTTGGACCCGGGCTGACGAGCCTATTGATAGCGCTCGGCTTGACCAACTGGTCCTTCACTTGCCGGATCGCGCGGGCATCAGCGCTGTCGCTCAAAAGCCAGGGCTATGTGCAGGCAGCAAAAGTGCTTGGCTATGGCGATGTACGCATCATGTTCACGCAGCTGCTGCCGAACATGCTCGGACCCATCATTGTCATCGGCACGCTCGGCATGGGCAGCGCGGTGCTGGCCGAGGCCGCATTATCGTTCCTCGGCCTCGGAGTCCGCCCGCCCTTTCCGAGTTGGGGCAGCATGCTGTCGGAGGCCCGCGACCAGATCACCACGGCACCGTGGCTTTCGGTTTTCCCGGGCCTTGCCATATTCCTGACCGTGCTCGGCCTGAACCTGCTCGGCGATGGCTTGCGGGACGTCCTTGATCCGCAGTCGAGGAGCCGGCGCACATGACGAGCCCTCCTTTGATCGAAGTCGAGGACTTGCGCATCGATCTCAGCGATCCGTCCGGCCGCGTTGCGGCGGTCGAGGGGGTCTCATTCCGCATCGAGCGCGGCGAGACATTCGGCCTTGTCGGCGAATCCGGCTGTGGCAAGAGCATTACGGCGCTCGCTTTGATCGGACTGTTGCGCCCGCCGCTTTCGGTCGGCGCCGGTGCCATACGATTTGACGGCCGCGAGATCCAGAGACTACCGGCGGCCGAGCAACGCGCACTGCGTGGCAATCGCATCGCCATGATCTTCCAGGAGCCGATGACGGCGCTCAATCCTGTTTCCCCTGTCGGCCGGCAGATCGCCGAGATGTTCGTGCTGCACAAGGGCAAGGATTGGCGAGAAGCCAACCGGCTGGCCATCGAGGCGCTGGCCAGCGTCCGCGTCCCCGCGCCCGAGCGGCGGGTGAAGGATTACCCGCATCAGCTTTCGGGCGGCATGCGCCAGCGCGTGATGATCGCCATCGCCCTCGCATGCGGCCCGGATCTTCTGATCGCCGACGAGCCGACGACCGCGCTCGACGTGACGGTGCAGGCCGAGATCATCGAGCTGATGCGGAATTTATGCGCCGAGAAAGGCACGGCGATCTTGATGATCAGCCACGATCTCGGCCTGGTTGCCAATGTCTGCCGCCGCGTCGCCGTCATGTATGCCGGCCGCATCGTCGAGGAACGCAGCTCGGCCGATATCTTCCGCGCCTGCTCGCATCCCTACACGCAAGGCCTGGTCGACTCGCTGCCGCGGCTGGGAAGCCGCGCGGCGCTTGGCCGGACGCGGCTCAAGGAAATCGCGGGTGTCGTACCGGCGATCGCGGATTTTCCGGACGGTTGCCGGTTCAATCCGCGTTGCGCGCGGGCGACCGAGATTTGCCGCACGACCGCACCAGAGACGACGCTACTCGGTGCAGGCGGGTTAGTCAGGTGCCATCACCATGCATGACCCCGCGCAAAAGTCTGGCGGCGATGTCATCCTCAGCGTGGAGGATCTCGCCGTCCATTTTCCGGTGGGCGGCGGCCTGCTGGGCGGAGGCGTGCGGCTGCTCCGCGCAGTCGACGGCGTCGATCTCGAACTGAAGCGCGGTGAATGCCTCAGTCTCGTCGGCGAATCCGGTTGCGGCAAGTCGACCGTCGCGCTCTCGATCCTTGGCCTGCTGGCGCCGACGCGTGGCCGGATCGTGCTGGACGGGCATGTCGTGACGGGCCGGCAATCGGGCGATCGGAAGGCATTGGCCCGCATCGTACAAATGGTGTTTCAGGATCCCTACGCCTCGCTCAATCCACGCCAGACCGTTCGTCGCACGCTTGAAGATCCATTACGCCTGCACGGCGTAACGGCCAAAAGCGAGATCGACGAACGTGTTGCTGTCATGCTGAGGCATGTGGGCCTGCGGCCCGAACAGGCTGGCCGCTATCCGCATGAATTCTCCGGCGGCCAGCGCCAGCGCATCGGTATCGCGCGCGCACTGATCCTCAATCCGAAAATCGTCATCTGCGACGAACCGGTATCGGCGCTGGATGTCTCCATCCGCGCCCAGATCATCAATCTGCTGCTGGACCTGAAGGAAACGCTCGGCCTTTCCTACATCATGATCAGCCACGACCTCGGCGTCGTCGAGCACATGAGTGACAGGGTCGCTGTGATGTATCTCGGCCGCATCGTGGAGACCGGCGGCTGGCGCGACATCTTCGAACGGCCGGCGCACCCCTATACGCAAACCCTGATCGCCGCCATTCCCGATCCGCTACGGCGCGCACCGCTCGCAACGGCAAAAGGCGAGCTTCCCAATCCGCTCAATCCACCGGAGGGATGTGCGTTCAGTCCGCGTTGTCGCCACGCCGAGGCCGTGTGTCGTCGCGCGCCGGTGCCACCGCTTGAAACGCGTCCCGATGGACATTCGGTCAGGTGCTGGCGCGCTGACGAGATTGCCAGCCAGACGGCGCTCGCCTCGGCCGAAAGTGAGCATTCCAAGGAAGCATGACCACACGCGGAATTGTTCGCACTGCGGAACAAGCCTCGCTTTTGCATGATTGCGTTGCCCTGATCCCTGCCCTGCCCGGTAGACTTTTGCAGGGGGTGACGGCATCCTGCCTGGCGAAATCTCAGAACATGACGTGCGCGGGCCTCCGTGCCGGGGAAACAGAGGGCAGACATGATCAAGACGCGATTCACCGAGCTCGTCGGCGTCGAGCACCCGATCGTCCAGGGCGGCATGCAATGGGTTGGCCGCGCCGAGCTGGTCGCTGCCGTTGCCAATGCCGGCGCACTCGGGCTGATCACCGCGCTGACCCAGCCGACGCCGGAAGATCTGACCAAGGAAATCGCGCGCTGCCGCGACCTGACCGACAAGCCGTTCGGCGTCAACCTGACCATCCTGCCCGCGATCAAGCCGCCGCCCTACGCCGAATACCGCCAGGCCATCATCGAGGCCGGCATCAAGATCGTCGAGACCGCCGGCAACAAGCCGCAGGATCACGTCACCGACTTCAAGAAGCACGGCATCAAGGTCATCCATAAATGCACCAGCGTCCGTCACGCGCTGTCGGCGGAGCGGATGGGCGTCGATGCCATCTCGATCGACGGTTTTGAATGCGCCGGCCATCCCGGCGAGGACGACACGCCCGGCCTGATCCTGATTCCGGCAGCCGCCGATAAGGTCAAGATACCGATGATCGCCTCTGGCGGCTTCGGCGATGGCCGCGGCCTCGTGGCCGCGCTGGCGCTCGGCGCCGAGGGCATCAACATGGGCACGCGCTTCATGTGCACCAAGGAGAGCCCGATCCATCAACTGGTGAAGGAGCGCATCGTTGCCAATGACGAACGCGAGACCGAATTGATCTTCCGCACCATGCGCAACACCTCGCGCGTCGCCAAGAACGCGATCTCGACCAAAGTGGTGGCGATGGAGAAGGAAGGCGCGAAGTTCGAGGACGTCCGCGAACTCGTCGCCGGCGCCCGCGGCAAGATGGTCTATGCGACCGGCGATGCCGACGAGGGCATCTGGTCGGCCGGCCAGGTGCAGGGCTTGATCCATGACATCCCGACCTGCGCCGAACTGATCTCGCGCATCATGCGCGATGCCGAAGCGATCATGCGTGGCCGGTTCGAAGGCATGCTGTCGGGAGCACAGCGGCAGGCCGCCGAATAGCCAGCTTTCGCGCGAGAGAGAGGTCGCCGAACGGCGGCCTCAAGCCAAGAACGAGAAGAACCCATGAAAGCCTATGTCTATGGCGCCAATGGCGCGGAAATCACCGAGGTCGCAAAACCCACGCCGAAGGGCACGCAGGTGCTGGTCAAGGTCCATGCCTGCGGGCTCAACCGCGCCGATCTCGGCATGACAAAAGGCCACGCCCATGGTTCGGCCGGCGGCATCGGCGCCGTGCTTGGCATGGAATGGGCGGGCGAAGTCGCCGAGCTCGGGCCCGATGCCAAGGGGGTTAAGATCGGCGACAAGATCATGGGCTCGGGCGGCGCGGCGTTTGCCGAATACACACTGGCCGATCATGGCCGGCTGTTCCGCGCGCCCTCGAACATGAATTTCGAGGAGGCCGCCACCCTCCCCGTTGCGCTCGCCACCATGCACAATGCCGTCGTGACCAATGGCGCGGTGCAGGCCGGTCAGACCGTGCTGATCCAGGGCGCCAGCTCCGGCGTCGGCTTGATGGCGATGCAGATCGCAAAGCTCAAGGGCGCCAAACTCGTGATCGGCTCCTCGACGGATGCGATGCGCCGCGGCCGCCTGAAGGAATTCGGCGCGGATCTCGCGGTTGATTCAAGCGATCCCGCCTGGGTCGATCAGGTGCTGAAGGCGACCGGCGGCGAAGGCGTCGATTTGATCGTCGACCAGGTCTCCGGCAAGGTCGCCAACCAGAACCTCGCCGCGACCAAGGTCAAGGGCCGCATCGTCAATGTCGGCCGGCTTGGCGGCACCCATGGCGACTTCAATTTCGACCTGCATGCCGCCCGCCGCATCCACTATATCGGGGTCACTTTCCGCACCCGCTCCATCGAGGAAGTCCGCGAGATCTTC
Source organism: Bradyrhizobium sp. CB3481 (assembly GCF_029714305.1). Taxonomy (NCBI): domain Bacteria; kingdom Pseudomonadati; phylum Pseudomonadota; class Alphaproteobacteria; order Hyphomicrobiales; family Nitrobacteraceae; genus Bradyrhizobium; species Bradyrhizobium sp. CB3481. Next base: position 2,801,020 of record NZ_CP121647.1, on the reverse strand, counting down.
GACGAGGTCCGCAAGGACATCTGGGGCGCGGTGGAATCGCGAAAGCTGCAACTTCCGATCGACAAGGTCTACCCCTTCGCCGAGATCGGAAAAGCGTTCGAGCACATGGAAGCCAACAAGCACCTCGGCAAGATCGTGGTGACGCTGTAGCCGATGACGGTGCGCTGCCTGCTCGATGGCGGACGTTATTACGAAGGCCCGCGCTGGCACGCAGGCCGGCTCTGGTTCGTTGACTGCATGGCGCGGACGCTGCTCAGCCTATCGCTGTCAGGCGAATGCGAGCAGCACGCAAAACTCGACGACGATACGCCCTGCGGCCTCGGCGTGCTGCCGGATGGCCGGATTATTGTGCTGACGATGTTCCGCAAGCGCCTGCTAGCCTATGCAGATGGTAAGCTTTCGCTCTACGCCGATCTTTCCGGGATCGCGACCGGCACGATCGACGACATGATCGTCGACGGGCTTGGCCGCGCCTATGTCGGGGATCTCGGCTTCGATCTGCCGCCACCGCCCGATCGCGGCGCTCCCGGCCGCATCATCCTGGTGATGCCCGACGGCGCGACGCGCGTGGTCGCGGAAGGACTGCGGTTTCCGAACGGGATTGCCGTCTCGGCCGATCACAGCCGGCTGGTGGTCGCCGAGATGGATGGCGGGTGCCTTGCCGACTATGGAATCGAGGCGAACGGCGACTTGACGCTACGTGGCCGCTTCGGCCAGATGAAATCTCCCGACGGCATCTGCCTCGATCGCGATGGCGCCGTGTGGGTCGCCGCGTTCGAGGAGGATGCGTTCATCCGGATCGACCGCGGCGGGCGCGAGCTGCAGCGCATCGAAGTCCCCGGCCGCCGCGCCCTCGCCTGCACGCTCGGCGGCGAAGAACGGAAAACGCTGTTCTGCCTGAGCGCGGCGACGTCCTATGAAGAGCTGCGGCAACGGAAGTCGTCGGCAAGGATCGACGTAATCGAGGTCGAAGTTGCGGGCGCAGGTTTTCCGTGACAACGCGCGGGATAATACATTTTACACGCCGATCACCGCGCCTCGCCCGAGAACGCTTGCCTCAGTGCCACCAGCCGATCCAGTGCCGCCTGCGGCAACGGCCCCTTCTCGACCGCGGCCAGTGCGTCCTCGAATTGTTGCGGTGTCGCCATGCCGACCAGGATGGTGCCCATCGCCGAATGCGACAGCGCGAACCGCGTGGCGGCCTCCGTCAGGCTCGTAGCGAACCCCTCCTCGACCAGCGGCATCAGGCGGCGCGCACGCCCGATATCGGCTTCATAGCTCATCGCCGACCCGATCGGCTCCGGCGCCGGCCCCGCGATCGGGTGACGCTCGGCCGACCCCGACAAGGCGCCACCGGCCAGCACGCGAATGCCGACGACGCCAACGCCCGCCGCGTGTGTCGCATCGAACAGCCGCCCATAATCCTGCGCCGGATAGTTTGGCGGCAACGCGTCGGCCGCGGATGGATTGAGCATGTTGTAGATGACCTGCGCGCTGTCGAAGACGCGGGCGCCAATCACCTCATGCAGCGCCGCCGTCTCGCCGAGCGCCGTCAGGCCGAGAAACCGGATCTTTCCCTGCTGACGTAGCCGCTCGAATGCCGGGACCACCTCGCCGAGCACCTGCCGCACGCTCAGCGCCGATCCGCCGCCTTCCCCCGTGATCGGGTTGTGCAGGTGCAAAATGTCGACGCGGTCGAGCTTGAGCCGCGACAGGCTGCCTTCGAGCGACATCGTGATCGCGTCTCCGATGCGCCCGAGGTCGCCGGGCGTCAGGCGAACCTTGGTGCCGACGACGACGTTTGGCGGCTTCAGCTTCTGCAGGACGCGGCCGAGGTTCTTTTCCGATTCGCCCTCGCCATACAGCACCGCTGTGTCGAAGTAGTTGACGCCGGCGGCAATCGCCCGCGCGACGGTCCGTTCCTGATCGGCAGCATCGCCGCGCACCATCAACCCGCCGACGGCACCGCAGCCGAAACCAAGTATCGAGAGCCGCAGGCCGGTGCGGCCAAAGATTCGAAATTCCATCGCCGGTTCCTCCCGAGCGGGAGATTATGATGCCGAATGGCCGTTGTTAAGATCGGCGGGCGGATTAGCCGAAGGCGTCATGCCCCCATGAATTTGCGCGCTGGGCCCGTGCCCACTCGGTCCTCGAACCTGATCGGCACATCATCCGTTGCCGTCCCGCGAGCACCGCGCGATCGTGGGAGACTCGTCCAATAACAGATGCTAGCGTCGCGCCGCGACAGGCGACTGCGGCGCCGCATCCTGTCGCTGTTATCGCCGCGGCGCCAAACAAGAAAAAAATCGGCCTCGGGAGGGCTGCACGGGTAACACCCGGGGCGCAACGGGGAGGCTTCGGTGAATCGAAAGGCCATTGGAATGATCTTCAGCATGGGCGTTGCGGTTTCCGCGTTGGACGGTACCGCGAGCGCACAGAATTCGGCGGCGAGCACCGCGCTCGACGCAAGCCTTCGTGGCGCCGTTGAGCGCAAGGACGTGCCGGGCGTGGTCGCGCTGGTCACGGACCGCGAACGCGTGCTTTATCGGAGCGCTTTTGGCGTCGCCGATGTCTTTACCGACCGCCCCCTCACCGCCGACGCGCTGTTTCGCATCGCCTCGATGACCAAGCCGGTGACATCGGTCGCCCTGATGCAGCTCGTCGAGCAGGGCCGCCTCGGCCTCGACGACCCGGCTGAAAAATACCTGCCGGAGCTCGTGGGCCTGAAAGTCTTCGAATCCTTTGACCCTGCGACCGGCGCCTATCAGCTCCGCCCAGCCGCAAAGCTGCCGACGGTGCGGCATTTCCTGACGCACACGTCTGGTCTGGCATATCCTTTCACCAGCACGATCTGGCGCGACTTCAAGCCGAAGGCCGGCGAAAGCTATTCGTTCGGCGGACCGCTGCTGTTCGATCCGGGCGAGCGCTGGCACTACAGCACCTCTACCGATGTCTGCGGCAAGCTGGTGGAGGCGATCTCCGGCCAGAAGCTGGAGGATTATTTCCGCCAGCACATCTTCGCGCCGCTCAAGATGGACGACACCTCCTACAACGTGCCGGAGGCAAAGGGGCCGCGCCTCGTCGCGCAACAGCAGCGCGCCGGCGCCCGCATGGACGGCGCCGTCGAGCTGCAAAGCCCGCAGCTCGGCCTTACCATCGCTTCCCCGATCGGCGGCGGCGGCCTCGCCTCGACCGCCGATGATTACGGGCGCTTCGTGCGCATGCTGCTGAATCGCGGCGAGCTTGACGGCGTGCGGGTGCTCAAGGCCGAAACGGTCGATCTGATGGGCCAGAACCACATCGGCGCGGTCTCGGTCCCGGCGCTGAAATCCGCGTTGCCGCGCAGCGCCGACTTCACCTTCATCGCCAACGGCCGCGACAAATGGGGGCTCGGCTTCCTCATCACGTCAGACCAGGTGCCCGGCAAGCGCTCACCCGGCAGCCTGAGCTGGGGTGGCATCAACAACACCTTCTTCTGGATCGATCCGGCGCGCGGCATCGCCGGCGTGATCATGATGCAGTATCTGCCGTTCGCCGACGCCAAGGCGCTGGCCGTCTACGACGCCTTCGAACGCGGCACCTATCAGCTCGTCAGTGCCGAGCGGTAAGTGGCCTAACAGGGGCGTAGGGCGGATTAGCCGAAGGCGTAATCCGCCGCTGCATCTCGCATCTAGATGGCGGATTACACTTCGCTAATCCGCCCTACGCACTGCGCCTACCCTTTCTTCGGCGACCAGCCGTACGCCTTCATGCAGGCGCCGCCCATCAGCATGGCCCGTTCGCTCTCGCTAAGGCGGCTGGTTTTGAGGAACGGCTCGACCGCCTGCTCATAGTTGACGACGGCAAACGCCCGCGTCCAGTCGGTGCCCCACAGGCAGCGCTCGAAACCCCAGGCATCGAAGATGCGCGCCAGTGGATCCCAGATATCATTGAACGGATACGGCTCGCGCGACAGCGTGCAGGCGCCGCTGATCTTGATCACGGCGTTCGGCCGCTTGGCGAGATCCAGCACCTTCGGAAGCGTGATCCAGGGTTCTGCTGGCGCCGGCGGCACGCGCGGCTGCAGGATGCCCATATGGTCGATGATAAACCGCGTGTCGGGATAACGGTCGATAAGCGCAGCGGCCGCGTCCAGATTGTCCCAGCAGTGCACGTTCACCGGGAAATCATGGCGCACCGCCGCGCGCACGATCCGCTCGATACCGGGATCATCCGGCGCGCGGTTCGCATCCTTTGTCAGCCAGACGCGGACTCCCACCGTGCCCGGCGTCTTCTTCCACTCCGCGACAACGTCGGCCGCGGCGGGATCGTCAGGATCGATCGGCTTGACGATGGCTAGCCGGCCGGGATGGGCCCGCGCCACTTCCACGGCATAGCTGGCGTCGTAGCGGTACAGCGAAAACGCCGAGATGAAGATCGCCCCGTCGACGCCGACCTTGTCCATCGCCGCCACCATCTCATCGCCGGTGACGTGATCGGGCCAGTTCGGCACACTGTGCCAGGGCCGCTTCGGACTGTTCGCCTCGTAGGCATGGACCTGGGAATCGACAACGATCATCGGCGCCTCCACTTTTTGTTATCGGACGAGTTTGGACAATGCGGCCCACTCGTGTCCAGAGGACAAGAACGCGGCGCTGCAATGCGTCCGGCGGCGCGAGACCAGCGCTCTCACCGGCCGTATCCAGGAAATTGTCGCCGGAACGCGCGATCAATGAAGCTCGGCGAGCAAAGCCTCGGCCATTCGTAGATCGCGTGTATTGGATCCTTCGGTAAACCAATCGTAGACAGGCGCGAGACGGTCACGTGCCATTTTCCGTTTGCCCTGGTGGCTGAGGAGCCGTGCCGAGCTGGTGGCCGCACGCAATTCCCATGATTTTGCATACTGCGCGCGCGCAATGGTCAGGGAATGCTCGAAATGCTCTTGCGCCTTCGCCTCGTCCCGCCGCGGCCACTTGAGCGCGATTTCGCCGGCCACGCGATGAACCTCGGCCTCGCACCATCTTTCCTTGGTTGCCTGCATCGCTGTCATGGCGTTGCCGATGCAGCGCCAGGCATGATCGAACTGGCCTGCATCCGCGTGCGCTATGGCCAGCATGAACTCCTGCTCCGGCGTAAATATCGTCGACCCGGCCGACCGCCACAGATCAATACCCGCCGTGACGGTCTCGACGGCTTTCGCGGCCCCGGTAAGCGTCAGGATATAGCCCCGCCGCAACACGCCCTCCGCTTTTCGGAACGGGGCACCCTTCTCCTCGGCCAGCGCGACAAGCTCGTTGAGATGCTCGTTTGCCGCGTGGTAATTGCCGCAATAGGTATTCACAAGAATCGGGAAATTCAGCGTGAACATCAAGGTGGCGGCATGCTCGATCTGGCGCGCTTCCATCAGCGCGCAGTCTGCATCATCAAGCGCGGCCTGGGGATAGCCGAGCAGCCAGGAGTCCAACGATCGAAAGGCCAGGCACGTCACCCGGAGATCCTGGCCAAATCGCGTCATCAATCGCCGGTGCTCGGCGGGGCGATAGAGAGCGAGGGCTTCATCATAGTGCGCCTTCGCCTCAACGAGGTCGCCCCTCAGCGCGAGCGTGCTCGCCATGGTGCGGTGCCCGATCAAGAGCGGGACCGCCTCTCCCTCCTTTTTGCCAAGCTCCAGAAACCGCGCCGCGAGCTCCCGCGCAACGTCGCCGTTGAAGTTGATGAAATTGACGATCCACTGGCCGAAAAGGGCCGAGAGGAGCAGGGAGGGGTCGTCGGGCCGCTCGCCAAGCTGTTCGGCCTGCTCGATAAACGCCCTCACCTGCGCCACAGCGGTCTTGGTTTCGGGAGCGCCATATCCCTTGACATGCATGAGCGTATTCAGCAGCGCGACTTGCAGTATGATCTGCTCGCGCCGCAGGTCGGGCGTGCTGCGCAAAGTTGCCATTTGCGCCAGCGCCTGACCAAGCTGTTCTGCTGCTTCGACCAGCGCCGAGCGCTCCTGCGATCGAAGTCCCGCCCTGCCCCACAGCCGCGCCGACTTCTCGATCAGGTCGGCCTTTGTGCAGTGACGCGCGAGCAGCTCGGGCTGGCTCTCGGCGATTTCCGGGAACTGGCTTTCGAGGATTTCGGCGATCCGCGCGTGCAGCGCGCGCCTCTGCTCCCGCAGCAGCGTGCTGTAGGCCACGTCCTGCACCAGCGCATGCTTGAACAGGTAGCGTGCATGCGGCGGCGTGCCGTGTCGAAACAACAAGCCCGCGGCGATGAGCTTGTCGAGGTCGGCGTCCAGCTCTTCCTTTTGCTTTCGTACGAGCGCGGCGAGCAGCATGTGGGAAAATGACCGGCCGATGGCCGCGCCGGCCTGCGCCACGTTCTTCGCCAGCCCCAGCCGGTCGAGCCTCGACATCAGCGAGGCTTGAAGGCTGGCCGGAACCGCCACAACAGGCGTCGGCGCTCCCGCGTAGACCCGCTGCGCATCCCCCTCGTCCTCCGCGTCCAGCACCGCCTTGGTCATCTCCTCGGCGAACAGCGGAATGCCGTCGGTGCGCTCGATGATGTCCTGGCGGATGCCCGTCGGTAGCGATCGGTCGCCGACAACTCCCTCGATCAGGAAGTCGATGTCGCCCGGCGCCAGCCGATTGAGGGTCAGCTCCGTCACGTGCGGCCGTCCGATCAAGGGCGGACTGAACTCCGGCCGGAAGGTAACCAGTAGCAAGAGCCGGTGGCTCACGGCCAGATCCACCACCTGGACGAACAATTCGAGACTGGTCGGATCGGCCCAATGCGCATCCTCGAAGATCACCAGCAAAGGATTGATGCGTGCCAGCGCCTCGATCTGCGCGGCAAGTGCTTTCAACGTTTTCTGGCGACGGAGCTGCGGCTCAACTTCAACCGGGGGGTAACGTCCATCATTGGGCAGCGAAAGCATTTCGGCAAACAGCGCCGCATCCTCCGAAGACGTCGAGCTTTGCGCCAGCAGGGCGTCAAGCTTGTCCATTTTCACTTGCTGGCTGTCATCGTGGGAAAAGTGAGCGGCGCGCTGCATCTCGCCGATCACCGGATAGAGTGTGCTGTCGGTATGCTGCGGCGAACAGAAGCAACGCAGGCGTATATGTGGTTCGCGAGCCAGCTGTTCCAGCAGTGCCACGGTGAGTCGCGATTTGCCGATTCCTGCTTCACCTGACAGCAGCACCACCTGACCTTCGCCGCTCCTGGCTTGCTTCCATCGGCTTAGAATCAGCTCCATTTCGTCATCACGACCGATCAGCGGCAGCAAATCGCTACTTTGGAGAGCGTGCGACCGGGTGGTCACGGCTGTCCTGCCCGCGACTTGCCAGGCAGCGATTGGTCTTGCGAATCCCTTGACGTCGACTTTGCCGAGATCGAGATACGCGAATTGCGGCCCTGCGACCGTCTTTGTGTTCTCCGAGATGACGACGCTGCCCGGCTCTGCGAGTGATTGCAATCGGGCGGCAAGGTTCGGGGTGTCGCCGAGGATACCGTGCTCCTCCGAAATAGCGCCATCGGACATGTCGCCGACCAGGGCGACACCGGTTGCAATGCCGACGCGGGCACTCAGTTTCTCTTTCGCGGGCAAGGCGGCAATCGCCTGCACCAAAGCAAGGCTCGCTTGAACAGCGCGCTCTGCGTCGTCTTCCTGCGCATGAGGATAGCCGAAATATACCACCGCGCCGTCCCCGTGATGCCGCGCGACGAAGCCGCCGAAACGGCCGATGGTTTCAACAATGCAGCGCCGGTAGCCTGCGATGATGGCGCCGAAATCTTCGGGATCGAGCCTCGCGGACAGCTCGGTCGATCCGACGAGGTCACAGAACAGCACCGTAAGCTGCCGCCGTTCGATCGGTCGCGAATCCCGCGGTTTCTGCACGGGAGACTCCACCTGCAATGGGGTCCCGCAGTCGACGCACAGCTTCCTGACGGCTGGATTTACCGCACGGCAGGCCGGGCAGCGCCGCACCACCGCCGCTCCGCATTGCCAACAGAATTTGCTTTGCTCCGGGATTTCGGCCGCGCAACTCGTGCAGTGCATCCGGACCTCAGGGGATCAATAGCGGCGACACAATGCACCGGAACCCGAGGGAACCCGTATGATCTCGGTCACAACCCCAAGTGTTCCATCTCAGGGTTTCGTTGATGGTTTCTAAAGTGATCGCGAACGCTTTTTAACTACGCGGAACGCTCGGCTATCATGGCTCTGATGCACGCAGCGAATTCGGCTACGCCCCCGACATTGCAATCCGACCTGCGGCCCTCGGCGTCTCGCTGTGCGCCGCTAATCTTTGAACAGGCGTAGCTGGAGACCCGCGGCATTGGGCTGCCTTGCCGCCCAAGCCATGTTGTACTCGCCGTCGATCATCACCCAGTAGGTGCGGGTCGGCGCATCGTCGTCCCCCTCAAGCGAGTTGAAGGTGCATGTCGCCCTTTCCCGAATGATGGCACCGACAAAGCTCTGCGCCTGGTAGTCGATCAGCGCGACATACTGCACTGGTGGCACTCGCGCGATCTGGATCATCGCTTTTCTGCTCGATTCGGACACGGCCCGCATCGGATCGGCAAAAAACTCCTCGAACGTGAGTATCCTCCTGGACTCCTCCACACCAATCCGTTGATAGGTAGATGAAGCCGCCAGCCGCTGCTTGATCGCGTTCTCGCAGGTCTGCACAAATTGAGATTTGAATGGCGGATAGCCAAGAACGTAAACATAGCGAACAGCAACGGCGCCAAGGACGAGGAATGCTGCGATGGCGAGCTTGGCCTTCATCGATGACTCTCGCTGGTCTTTGGCGACGTGATTGCGCGTTTGGCCGGTACTTTGCATCACGCTGATCAAGGAAGCCAACATCGGAGCCAACGCATTTGCTTTGCAATCGTTACGAAGCGCTAACGATGCTGGGCCGCATGTTTGGGACGGCTGGCTATCATCGTGCGCGTCATGCGGAAATCAGGCCAGGGCTTTCAGGTTGTGCGGCGCGCTACAAACAGCTTTACTGGGCCGTTCCCACTCAATGCGAGGGGCCAGTTCATGGAGCAGCGCTTCACATTCGACCAGATCGCGCGCGTGTACCGCGTCGCGCGCCCCGACTATCCTCAGGCTCTCGTCGAGGATGTTCTCTCCTACGCCGACCTGAAGCCGGACGACCGAATTCTCGAAGTCGGCTGCGGCACAGGCCAGGCAACCAAGAGCTTCGCCAAGCGCGGTTTCCGGATTCTCGCGACCGACCCTGGTCCGGAAATGCTGCGCGGCGCGCAGGAGACGTTGGCAAGCTTCGGCAACGTAGAATTCCTGGAGACCACTTTCGAGGCCTTCCCTGCGGGCCAGGAAGCGTTCCGACTGATCATCGCCGCCCAATCCTGGCACTGGGTATCTCCGGAGGTGCGGTTTGCGAAAGCCGCCAAGGCGCTCTCGCCCGACGGTGCGCTTGCGGTGTTCGGGCACGTGCCGGTGGGATTTCCCGCCCCGCTGCTTCAGGCCTTCAAGGAAATCTACCTGCGCCACATCGGCAAATGGGGCCTCCCGCCGGAGGCCTGGTACCTGCCTGGCGGCCCATTCAAGCGATGGTTCGACGAGCCAGGGCTGTTCGGGCCGGTGCAGCATAAAAGCTATCCCTGGATCTGGCAGCACACGACATCGAGCTACATAGATCTGCTGCACACGCGATCGGATCATCGGATGATGAAAGCCGAAAAACGTGAAGCGATGCTTGGCGAAATTGCCAGGACGATCGACGATCACGGCGGCACGCTCGATGTGAACTACGAGACGCATCTCTATATGGCCCGCCGCTTAAGCCACGATTGAGACTTCTCGCATCTGACTTCCAAACCAGATATCCGTCGATATGTCTTCGTAGGATAGGTAGAGCGCAGCGAAACCCATCGCCGGTGTCAACGGAGGGATGGGTATGGCTTCACTCCACCATCCCACGTGCTGGGCGACTCAGTTATGTCGAGGCTGCCGTGATCGAATCGATGAGCCGCGGCGTACAGGGCACCCCGCCTTCGCGGAAGACGACAGCAACGACAATTCGCTCCTGCAAGTGATTGGCGATTGCGTGTTAGACCTCGGCTTTAATGTTGCGCGACGCCCTGCTAAACCGCCCGCCATGACCAGCATCCCTACCCTTAAAACCAATGTCGCGGCGATCTCGATCTTTGCCAGCGCCGGCATGGCGGCGACCAAATTCGTGGTCGGCATCGCGATCGGCTCGCTCGCGCTGATCTCGGAAGCCCTGCACTCTTCCGTCGACGTGATCGCGACCGTCATCACCTGGCTGGTGGTTCGGGTGTCCGACCAGCCAGCCGACGAGGAGCACCATTACGGCCACGGCAAGTTCGAGAGCCTGTCGGCGCTCTTTGTCATCGCCCTGCTCTATGTGCTGGCCGGCGGCATTCTGGTGGAATCCTACAGCCGGCTGCGCGAAGGCGCGCCGCCGCCGACGATCTCGGCTGTTCCCTTCGTGGTGCTGGTGATCGATATCGCCGTCAATTTCTGGCGCGCGCGAGCGCTGCACCGTACGGCGCGCGAGACCCGGAGCCAGGCCCTGGCGGCGGACGCACTGCATTTCGCCTCCGACGTGCTCGGCTCGATCGCGGTCATTATCGGCCTCGTGCTGACCGGCCTCGGCTTTGCCTGGGGCGATTCGGTCGCGGCCATCGCGGTCGCCGTGATGATAGCGATTCTCGGCCTGCGGCTCGGCCGCTCCACCATCGAGACCCTGCTCGACCGCGCGCCGGAGGGCGCCTCGGCGAAAGCGACGCTGGCGATCCGCTCGGTATCCGGCGTGGTCGGCGTCGAGCGCGTGCGGGTGCGCATGGTCGGGCCGACGCATTTCATCGACGCGATCGCCAAGGTGCCGCGCACTTACCCGATCGATCGCGTCGAGGCGATCAAGAGAGCCGCGCAGGCGGCGGTTTCCGAAGCGCTCGGCGACGCCGACCTTACCTTCACCGCGGTGCCGGTCGCACGCGACAATGAGAGCGTGCGCGAGCGCATCATGGTGATTGCACGCAATTCCGGCCTCGCGGTCCATCATGTCACCGTGCACGATCTCGGTGACAAGCTGACCGTCAGCATCGACCTCGAGGTCGACGGCGACATGGAGCTGAAGGCTGCGCACGATATCGCCCATGGGCTGGAGCGCAGCATCCGTGAGGATTTCGGCGAGGATGTCGAGGTCGACACCCATATCGAGCCGCTCGAGCCGGAGCTGCCGCACGGCACCGACGCTCCGCCCGAGCGCGTCGAGGTCATCAGGAAGGCGCTGTCGCAATTTGCCGGCAGCGGCGCGATCCATGACATCCATAACGTACGGGTGCGCGACACCGAGGCCGGCGAAATCGTTAACTTCCATTGCCGCGCCGCACCGTCGATGAGCGTGATCAAGGTGCACGAGAACGTCGACGAGATCGAGCGCTCGTTGCGCCGCGCCTTTCCCTCGATCAAGCGCGTGATCAGCCACGCGGAACCGCCGCGTGCGTAGTTTTGCGGACGCGTTCTCGTTTCGGACTCGTCTCGACGATGCCTTAATTTGTGTTGGACAACATTTATTTCGATTAACGATTTGTTGACTCTCGACAGCCCCAAAAAAGTGGATTCAAATCGCTGTGATTCGGAAGTTGTGTGGGTGCTTCCGGACAATGTGCAAATGGGCTTTCGGCGGGGGTCTAAGGCATGGCGCGAGCGCACGCGGAGAACGCGTACGTTCAATCCGACTCGATTAAAGGATTGGCGCAATCGATCGCGAAACCTGCCTATCACCGGCTGCTCATTGCCGAGCCGGCGCTTCGTCGCGCCGTTCCCACGCTCATCATCGCCTTCCTGATCACGATCTGCCTCGGTGCCTTCGTGCAGGTGATCGACCAGAGCCGGCAGAAGCGCGCCGCGATGAAGCGCGACCTCTCTGCACTCACTGACCTGCTCGCCGAACGCCTCGATCGCTTTGCCTCGGTGCGGCAGGACCGCGCCGCCAACATCGAGCGGCTGCAGAGTCTGCTGCCCGATCTCATTCCGTCCTGGGGCTTAGCTGCCGGCCGCCACGTCATCATCACCGGATCCGATCATCGGATTCTGGCGCGCGTCCCCGTCGAAAGCGGCCTCGGCGGCAACGACCGCGTCCTCGACATCATCAGCACGGCCCAACTGATCGCGGCTCCAGGCCAGCAGGGCGTCGTTGCCGATATGACGCTGCCGAACGGCAACGGCGCCATGGCGATCTCGCGGCTGGTCAAGGCGCTGCCCGGCCAGGTCATCGTGATCCAGGAAAAGAACGAGCCGCTGTGGGGCTCGGACGCCGCGCTCTCCGTAACGCTGTCGGCCACCACCGGCTTCGTCGTGCTGATCCTCGGCTTCGCCTTCCACTGGCAGTCGACCCGCGCCCGCGAGGGCGACCTCATCAACGACGCGGTGCGCGGCCGGATCGACACCGCGCTCAACCGCGGCCGCTGTGGCCTGTGGGATTGGGACCTCTCCCGCGGCCGGATCTTCTGGTCGGCCTCGATGTTCACGATGCTCGGCCTCGACTCCCGCAACGATCTCCTGACCTTCGGCGAAGTCAACGCGCTGGTGAAATCCGACGACATCGACCTGTTCGCGATTGCCGACCAAATGATCGCCGGAGAGATCGACCACATCGACCAGAGCTTTCGCATGCAGCACACCGACGGCCATTGGATCTGGCTCAGGGTACGCTGCGAACTCAGCCACACCCAGGCCGACGGCGGCCTGCACCTGATCGGCATCGCGGTCGACATCACCGAGCAGAAGAGCCTCGCCGAGAAGACCGTGGAGGCCGATCTTCGGCTCCGCGACGCGATCGAGACCATCCCGGAGGCCTTCGTGCTGTGGGACGCAGAAGATCGCCTGGTGCTCTGCAACTCGCACTTCCAGCGCCTGCACAAGCTGCCCGACACGGCCGTGACCCCCGGCACCTCCTATGAGACCGTGATCGAGGTCGGCAGCATGCCGGAGGTGCGCACCCGCCTGCACGAGACCGGCGCGCCGGTGCCGGGTGCCCGTACCTTCGAAGCACAGCTCGACGACGGCAGCTGGCTGCACATCTCCGAGCGCCGCACCAAGGACGGCGGCTACGTCTCGGTCGGCACCGACATCACCCGCATCAAGGAGCATGAGCAGAAACTGATCGAGAACGACGCCCGCCTCCGCGCCAACGTCATCGATCTCAAGCGTTCACAAGCCGAACTCGCCGACCTCGCGGAAAAATATTCGCAGGAGAAGAACCGCGCCGAGGAAGCCAACCAGGCCAAGTCGAAGTTCCTCGCCAATATGAGCCACGAGCTGCGCACGCCCTTGAACGCCATTATCGGCTTCTCCGAGATCATGGGCAGCGGCATGTTCGGCGTGCTCGGCTCCGACAAGTATCAGGAGTACTGCCACGACATCCTGACGTCGGGCAAATACCTGCTCGAGGTCATCAACGACATCCTCGACATGTCGAAGATCGAGGCCGGCCGCATGAAGCTCGACAAGGAGCAGCTCGACCTCTCCAAGCTGCTCGCGGAGTCGCTGCGCGTGGTCTCGGGACGCGCGGAGGACAAGAACCTGACGCTCGACGCCGACATCGAAAGCACCATCTCGGTCGTCGCCGACCGCCGCGCCGTGAAGCAGATCTTCGTCAACCTGCTGTCCAATGCCGTGAAGTTCACGCCTGACGACGGCCGGGTAACCGTGCGCAGCCACGTGCTGCCGGATTCGATCGTGCTGATGATCGCCGATAGCGGCATCGGCATCGCGCCCGACTCGCTGCGGCGGCTCGGCAAACCGTTCGAGCAGGTCGAGAGCCAGCTTACAAAGACCTACCAGGGCTCCGGCCTCGGCCTTGCCATCGCGCGCTCGCTGACCAACCTGCATGGCGGGACGATGCGGCTGCGTTCCAAGCTCGGCGCCGGCACCGTGGTGCGCATCGTGCTGCCGCGCGAGGTGCAACGGCCGCAGGCGAAGGCCAGGATCGAGAACGCCGCGGCCTGATTATTCCAGCCCTTATTCCAGCGTCGGCGCGACTTCGCGGGCGACCTGCACCAGCGCGGCAATCAGCGGCGTCATCGGATCGCGCTGTGGCACCACCAGGCCGATGCTGTAATCAACGACGGGATCGACAATCGGAATCGAGCGGACGGAGTCCGACAGACCAAGCGTCTCCGCAAGCTTGGCCGGCATGACACTCGCCCAGCGTCCGGTCTTCACATGGGTGTAAAGTACCAGCAGCGAGTTCGAGGTCAGCGTCGGCGTCGCCTCGGCCCCGACGGACGCCAGCGCGCGATCGATGATGCGGCGGTTCTGCATGTCCGGCGTGAGCAGGCACAGCGGCACCTGCCCGACCTCCTTCCAGGTGACCTTGTCGCGGTCGCCGAACATGGCGTCGGGCGCGGTCAACAGGCGATAGCTCTCGTTGTAGAGCGGGATGGTGCGCACCTTGCCGATCGGTTCGTTCTCGATATAGGTCAGCCCGGCATCGACCTCGAGATTTTCGAGGAGCCCCAGCACGTCGGCCGAGGTGCAGGACTGGATGCGGAAGCGCACGTCCGGATAGCGCGCGCGATACGGCGTCGTGAGCTGTGCCACCATGCCGAGCACGGTCGGGATCGCCGCGATCCTGATTTCGCCGGACAGCTTGTCCTTGAGGCTGTTGATCTCCTGCCGCATCGCGCGGGCATCGCCGACGATGCGCCGCGCCCAGTCGAGCGTGCGCTCGCCCTCCGGCGTAAACCCCTGGAAGCGGGAGCCGCGCTGCACCAGCATGACGCCGAGAATTTCCTCGAGCTGTTTGAGGCTGGTCGACATCGTCGGCTGGGTGACGCCGCAGGCTTCCGCCGCCCGTCCGAAATGCCGCTCCTTCGCGAGCGCCAGCAGGAGTTCAAGCTTGTCGATCAAAGGGATGGCCCCGGAAGTTTGATGCTACAGGAGGAGCAGAAATAGCACGGCCCCAGGATAGCCAAAACTTCAAAAACAGCGTTCCAGAGCGTCGGATTTCCGCGGTAATTCGGGGCCCGTATCACCCGATATCGTAACCTTATCAACCACGCAGGTCGCTGCGCGCCTCAGCAGACGGGCCCTCGCTACGTTGTCTCCGCCAGCGCCAAACCTTGGCGCGGCCGCTCCAAACTGGAGTCTCCAGCGGGGCCGAGGCCTGATGCGGACATATTCCTTCCGTTCACGGCAAAAATCTCCAGCGCGCGATCGTAGCCTTTGATGGGCCGCTCCCCGATCGACGAGAGCGCAAAGCCATTCCCGACCCGCTCACGGACCGCGCTATCAAGCAATACCTGCCCGTCACCGGCCAGGCTGCAGAGGCGCGACGCCAGATTGACGACACTTCCAATGGCCGTGTAGTCGAGGCGTCCCTGATAGCCCAGCGTTCCGACGGTCGCTGCTCCCGTTGCGACGCCGACGCCAAAGCCGATCGCAGAACCGCCTGCGGACCAAGTGCCGGCAAGGGATTGCACCGCGGCCTGCATGTCGATGGCGAGCCGAACGCCCCGATCGGCCGGGCTCTCGCAAGTGACGGGTGCATTGACGAGGACCATGACCCCGTCACCGGCAAAGCGGATCAGGGTCGCTTCGTGCCGGGCTGTCACGGCGCCGATGGCCTCATAATACTGCCGCAGCACGGCCATAACGGCATCCGGCTCGGCACGCGCGGAAAATGCCGTGAAGCCCCTGAGATCACCGAAGATGGCGACCACCTCCCGCCGCTGCCCATCCAGCAGCCGCGGATCGGAATGCTCGACCAGTTCGGCCACCTGCGGCGCAAGGAATTGCTTCAGCCGATTGATGCGCTCGGACTTCTGCTGCGACGTCCCGAGCTCCTCCGCCATCTGGTTGAACCGCGCCGCTAGTTGCTCCAGCTCGTCGCGGCTCTGAATCGTGATGCGATGGTCGAACTGTCCCATGCCGATCCGCTCCACGCCCTTCTCGAGCTGCCGGATCGGTCCCCACATGCGGCACGCGCGCCAATAGGCGAGCACCAGCGAGAAAACGATACCGATGAAGATGAGGATCACGGAGCGCCACAACGCGGCCCGGATCGACTCATACGCCTCCAGAACCGGCTGTTCGGCAATTACCGTCCAACCCACATTGGGGGCACGCACCGCCAAGGCAACAACCGACTTGCCGTCCTCGCCGGTGGTGGAGACCGCCGATCCATTGGCTTCGCTGACGGAAGACTTCAGCCGGCTGAGGTCGCCTGCCCCTGCTCCGCTGCGCAGAACCAGGCTGATGTCGGGATGGGCAATCAGGCGCCCCGCGTCATCGAGCACAAGGGCATGACCGGTGTCGCCGATCTTTATTGCCGCGATGATGTCCCAGATCAGTTTCAGGTTGATATCGGCCACCACGACGCCGGCGGCAGCGCGGTTGCCCGCGACCGCGATCTGCATATAAGGCTCGGAATCGCGACGATAGTGAACCGGTCCATACCATACCCGGTTGGCACGTGCGCCGGCCACCGGAGGGTCGGCCGACATATCGGAGCCGCGGCCGGCTCGGTTCATGCTGACGCGTGAGACGAAGACGCGTTCGATGCCACTCGGATCGATCATCGAGAGCGAAACGACCGCCGGCACCTGCTGCAGCAAGCGTAATCCATCGATCCGGCGCCGATCGTCCTCACCTTCCGTCCAGGGAAACTGCACGACCCAACCGAGCTGATCGCGAATTCCATCGGTGAACGCCTGGATACGGTCGGCGGCCGAACGCGCCTCGACCTGAAGGATCTCGTTGAGATAGAGCCGATTGTCCCGAAAGGCGAACCACGCTTCGGTGATCGCGCCAAGCACGAGGGGCACCACCACCGCGACAAACAGTGTGATGAAATATTTGAAGAATAGGGAGCGGCGCGGACGGGTCACCTGAGGAAGGTCCTACAACACAAGCCGCACACCAATATCGGACGTGCCCGTCTCATTCGATCACCCGATTGGCGCGAAACAGGATGGAGGATTTGTCGAGGTCAATGCCAAGCCGCTGGGCGGTTCTTAGATTCACCACCAGTTCAAATCTGGTGGGCTGGAACACCGGGAGATCCGCAGGCTTTTCGCCGCGCAGGATCCGGTCGGCGTAAGTCGCGAGCCAGAAATACGTCGCGCGCTGGTTGGCGCCATAGCTCAACAATCCGCCGGCGTCGCAATATTCGCTCCAGCCGAACATCGAAGGCAGCCGATGCGCCATCGCGAAGTCAGCGATCTTGGCCCGGTGCACCATCGTGAGAACGTCCGGGAAGACCAGCAGCGCGTCCGCATGCACCTGCCCTACTTTCTCGAGTGGGCTGTCGAACTCGCTTGCGCCGGAGAAAGGAACGTAAATCGGCTCGACCCCGAGCTTTTGCGCAGCCTCCCTGGTCGCGCGCCATTCCGACTGCTCGCCCGGATGATTGGCGTTCGAAAACACCGCAAGCTTGCGCAGGTTCGGAAGCACCTCCTTCAACAGCTCCACCCGTTTCCCTGCCAGATCCAGCGACAGAAAGGTCGAGCCGGTGAAATTGCCGCCCGGCTCACCCAGGCTCTTGACGAGACCCAGTTCCACCGGGTCGCCGCTCAGGGCAAACAGGACAGGCACTTCCGCGACCGCCGTCATCGCCCGTGTCGCCGGGCCGCTCGATACCGCCAGGTCGACCTTGCCGCGCCTGAGTTCGGAAGCCACTTCGCGCAACGCCTGCGGATTACCGATCGCATAATGCAGTTCAAGGACGACGTTCCTGCCCTCGACATAGCCCTTCGCGCGCAATCCCTCCCGAAACCCATCCAGGAACGGATCGGGCTGGGCCTGCGTGGAAAGCCAGTAGATGCGATAGACCCGCGCCTGGTTCTGCGCCAGCGCGGCGGCCGGACAGGCGAGCGCAGCCCCCATCAATGCAATGAAATCGCGTCGTTTCATGCCGCCAGCATGGCGCAGCCCGGCTTTCGGCGCTTAGAGCCAATATTCAGATAATCTGCAGATAATCTTGATTTTAGCGCTCACGGTGCGGGTTCGGAAGCATCCGGCCGGGCGTCGGTCACACTGAAATCACGACGCCGGGACGCGCGCGGATCGGCGACGGCGTGCTATCATCCTCCCCGATACCTACCCTAACTCGCGACGTCGTACGCCGATATGGGGGTTCAGATGATCACAATTCCGGAACTGGTAGCGCAAGCCCTCGGATCGTTTCTCACCTTGGAAACCAAGAGCCGATTCGGCGCCTCTCAAGCCCGCTTGGCCGAGTTCTTGCCCTATGCCGCCCGCCTCACGCTGGAATGCATCGGCAACAGCGATGCGCTTTATCACAACGTCGAGCATACCCTGCTCGTCACCTTGGCCGGCCACGACATCCTGATGGGACGGGCGGTGCTGCGGCCAACGACGCCCGACGACTACGCCAATTTCATCCTGGCGTGCCTGACCCACGACATCGGATATGTCAGAGGAACGGTTCAGGGAGATGACGGCGAGTCCTATGTCGCAGATCTCAGCGGCCGAACCATTCGCCTGCCGAGAGGCTCGTCCGATGCGTCGCTGGCGCCCTACCATGTGGACCGCTCAAAGCTGTTCGTCTTCGAACGCCTCGACACTGAAGAGGTCGACGCCAGCCGGATTGCCAGGGCGATCGAATATACCCGCTTTCCCTACCCGGAAACCTCAGGCGACGATCTGGTCGATGAGGAAGGATTGCTGCTGCGTGCGGCCGACCTCATCGGGCAGCTCGGCGACCCCAACTACCTGAAAAAATCGAACGCGCTGTTCTATGAATTCCTCGAGATCGGCCTGACCAAGCAACTCGGCTACGAGACGCCGGCCGATGTCGTTTACAAGTATCCGCAGTTCTACTGGAACAACGTGGCGCCGCAGATCCAGACAGCCATACGCTATCTCAACGTCACCTCAAGGGGGCGTCAGTGGATTGCAAATCTTTACAGCAACGTGTTCCGGGCCGAGCGAGAAATGAACCTGTCCGGCCCGCAGCCGTGATCATGGGGCCGCGCTTCGCCCGGCTTTCGGTATGCCGGCCACGCGCAGCCCTTCGACGAAGCGGTCGATGAAGCCGGCATCGTTGCAAAAGAAGAATTCCTGCCGTGCCGTTGCGGCGCTGTAGTTCGGCTTGCGCTGCGCAAGCTCGGCAGCCGCCGCTTTCGCCTGTGTAGCGTCACCGAGCAGGCCAAGCGAAGAGGCAAGCGTCGCAAAGGCCTGATAGGTGACGTTAGGTTGCCTGGTTGCCCGCCGGGCGAACTCGACCGCGATATCGTACTCTCCGAGCGAAAAGTGCGCCCAGGAGCGGACATGGTGGAACGCTGAAAGATGGCTATCGCGCGGGCTCAGCATGGTCGCGCGGTCGAGCAGCGTTTCCGCCTCGATCTCCCGCCCATACCACAGCATGTTGAAGCCTTGCGCGAAATAAGCCTGCGCAAAACTCGGATTGAGCTCCAGCGAGACGTCGAGCGCCGCCAGCGCCTCGTCGTTCTGGTGGGTCAGGCACAAAGCGCGCCCCAGGGCGCAGTGGCAAAAACAATCGAGCTCATCGAGCGCAACCGAATGACGCGCCTGGCGCAGCGCCGTCTCCAGTCGCGCCGCGCGGTCCTTCGGCTCGTCGATGAAGGCACGCTGCAGGTTGACGTAGCTGAGCGCGCCATGGCCGCGGGCAAAGTTCGGATCGGCCTCGATCGCGCGCTGGAAATATTCCTCGGCCAGGTCGAACCCCGGCGTGGTGAAGCGCCACAGGTTCCACAGACCACGCTGATAGCAATCCCAGGCGTCCAGACTCTCCGGCGCCTTGCGGGCGGCGAGCTGCTGCTCGACTTTCGATAGCTCCGGCTCGATCGTGGCGGCGATCTGGCGGGCCATCTCCTCCTGGATATCGAAGATATCCTCGAGCTGCAGATCGTATTTGTCGGCCCAGAGCTGCTTGCCGTCGGCCGCGCGGACGAGCTCGGCTGTGATCCGCACCGCATCCCGGCTTTTGCGAACGCTGCCGACCATGACATAGCGGACGCCAAGCAGCTCACCGACTTCGCGGGCATCGACGGCCCGTCCCTGGAACGCGACGGTCGAGTGACGCGAGATCACCGAAAGCCACCGGTTACGCGCCAGCAGGCGAATGATGTCCTCGGTCAGCCCGTAGCTGAAATAGTCGTTTTCCGGATCGTCAGACATATTCCCGAACGGCAGCACCGCGATCGACGGCCGCGCATTGGCCTCGGCCTTCACCGATTCCGAGACGATGTCATCGAGGCGAGAGACTTCAGGCGAAACCGAAACCCGGGCGGGCGGATTGGCCGGCGAAGTGTCGGGCACAAGTGGGGCTGCTCCCACCACGGCTTCCGGCGCGCTGACGGCCTGAACATCGCCAATGAAACGGAAACCGCGCTTGTGGAGCGTCCGAATGAAAAGCTGGTCGGTTCCGTTGTCGCCGAGAGCGCGGCGGGCACCGTTGATGCGGCTGGAAAGCGCCGCCTCCGAAATGATCCGGCCGTTCCAAACGGTGTCGATCAGTTCATCTTTGCTGACGATGCGGTCGTGGTTACGCACGAGGTGCACGATGAGGTCGAACACCTGCGGCTCGATATGCACGAGTTCGCCAACCCGACGCAGCTCTTGCTGGCTGAGATCTAGCTCAAACTCGGCGAATCGGTACTGCATTACCACCCCTACTGATGCTAATGCGATCCGGGCCCTCGCAACCACCAGAGAAATCAATGGAACAAATTGAGCAAAAACAACCGCTTCAGGAAGGAAAAACCAAGGTGTTCTGAAGAACTCCGCCAAGCTTATAGGAAGATCTCAATTTACAGACGGGTCAACGCTCATTCAACCGGAGACGGCGCATGACCCGCCTGCTTGATCTCACCAATTTCAATGCCTCGCCAGAAGGCTTGATGCCGCAAGGCCACACGGCCAGCGCCGCTTGTCTGCGCCTCATTCTTTCCATGACGCAAGCCTGGCCGCCGCAACGGGGGGTCTGTTGATGATCACAACCGACCCATCAGCGGCAGCGCCAGCGTTGCGAAGAAACACCCTTCACGTGGTGGTGCGTGTGCGCCGATTTTTCAAGCATTGGGCTGCCGTGACCACCGCCTACCACGAGCGGCAGATTGCGCTGTGCGCATTGCACCGTCTCGAGGGGCTGGATGAGGCACGCATCTATCGCAGCCCGATCGACAATGCCGTCGAGAAAGCAACGAAGATCTACAGGCGGCGCCAGCTCAGACATTCCTGACCAAGACCATTGCCAACAACATCACTTCAAACAAGGAGATTGAAAATGTCGATTGCCATGCAGACCGGGCCGAACAGTCCCGCGACCACAGTTTCTCTCGCGGCGAGATTGCTGACGCTTTGCTACGGCGGTCTCGCCTATCTGATCTTCCTCGGCACGTTCCTCTACGCCATCGGCTTTGTCTCGCAATACGTCGTGCCGAAGAACATCAACACGGGTCCGGCGCCGTCGTTGATGACAGCGCTGCTCACGAACCTGGTGCTGATGTCTATCTTCGCCATCCAGCACAGCGGCATGGCGCGCCGAGGCTTCAAGCAACTCTTCGCGCGCTTCGCTTCACCGGCGATCGAGCGCTCGACCTACGTGTTGCTAGCCAGCCTTTCGCTGATCCTCTTGTTCTGGCAGTGGGAGCCGATGCCTTCTGTGGCCTGGCACATCGACAATCCGATTCTCGCCGGCATCGCGACCGCGGGCGGCGCCGTCGGCTGGCTGATCGTGCTCTACAGCACGTTCCTCATCAGCCATTTCGAGCTGTTCGGACTGACGCAAGTGGTCTCGCATTTCGCCGGCCGCATGGTCGAACCCATGAAGTTCAAGACGCCGGGCCTCTATCGCATGATCCGGCACCCGATCTATCTCGGCTTCATCATCGCGTTCTGGTGCGCGCCGACGATGACGCTCGGCCAGCTGCTGTTCGCCACGGTGACGACAGCCTATATCTTTGTCGGCATCTATCTCGAGGAGCGCGACCTCGTGGCGATGTTCGGCAGTGAATACAGGCGCTATCGCGAAAAAGTGGCGATGCTCGTGCCGGGTATCTTCTGAAATTGACTTCGAAATGTGCAAACGCGCCCGTCAGGACAGACCTGGCGGGCGCGTTCCGCTGCCGAATGTGACGGCAGTCGGGCGTTAACCTCGATCCCGGTTGCTATCAGCCCATAGGCATTGCCTATGTCCTTGTCTTGATTGCGTTTTGAAATCGCAACATGAGACAGCTTTATTGATAATCGCTGCGATTCCCCTACTCATCGGAGGACACAACCTCTGATGAGAGTGCGGAAATGACATCGGCCTACGAACCCTGGAACGAAGCGCGCGGCGCCGAGATCATCGCCGAGCACGACAAGCTTGAAGGTGCAACGCTGGTGATCCTGCACGCGATGCAGGAGGCGTTCGGTTACGTGCCGGAAGCAGCCGTTCCGATGATCGCATCCGCACTCAGCCTGTCGCGCGCCGAAGTGCATGGCGTGTTCACCTTCTATCACGACTTCCGCCGCAAGCGCGCCGGTCGCCATGTGCTGAAGCTGTGCCGCGCCGAAGCCTGCCAGGCGGCAGGCGGCGATGCGCTCGCCGCGCGCGCCGAAGCTAGGCTCGGCATCGCGCTCGGAGACACCACTGCGGATGACCGTGTGACGCTGGAGCCGATCTATTGTCTCGGCCTGTGCGCTACCGCGCCCTCGGCGATGCTCGATGGCCGCCTCGTCGGCCGGCTGGATGAATCGCGCCTCGATGCGCTGGTCGCGGAGGCGCAGCGATGACGATGCGCATTTTCGTATCCCGCGACGCCGGCGCCATTGCCGTCGGCGCTGATGAAGTCGCCATCGCGCTGGAGCAGGCCGCGATCAAATCGGGCATTCCCGTCGAGATCGTCAGGACGGGATCGCGCGGGCTTTATTGGCTCGAGCCGATGGTCGAAGTCGCGACATCGCAAGGCCGCGTCGCATTCGGACCGGTGACAGCCGCGGATGCGTCGTCGATTTTTGATTCAATGGCCACCGGCGCGCCGCATCCGCTGCGGCTTGGCGTCACCGACGAAATTCCCTGGCTGAAGCGGCAGACCCGCCTCACCTTCGCGCGCTGTGGCGTGATCGACCCCCGCTCCATCAGCGATTACCGCAGCCACGACGGCTACAAGGGGCTGGAGCGCGCAGTGACGCTGACCTCGGACGAGATCATCGCCGACGTCACCGCATCGGGCCTGCGCGGCCGCGGCGGCGCCGGCTTCCCGACCGGCATCAAGTGGAAGACGGTGGCCCAGGCCAGCGCCGACCGCAAATACATTGTCTGCAACGCCGACGAAGGCGACAGCGGCACGTTTGCCGACCGCATGATCATGGAAGGTGATCCCTTCGTCGTGATCGAAGGCATGATGATCGCCGGCATCGCCGTCGGTGCCACCAAGGGCTATATCTACATCCGCTCGGAATATCCCCATGCGGTGGCGGCGATGAACGCCGCGATCGCGGCCGCCCGGCGCACCGGCTATCTCGGCGAGCGCATCGTCGGCTCCGGCCATACCTTCGATCTCGAAGTCCGCGTCGGCGCCGGCGCCTATGTCTGCGGCGAAGAGACCTCGCTGCTCGAAAGCCTGGAAGGTCGCCGTGGCATCGTCCGCGCCAAGCCGCCGCTGCCGGCGCACAAGGGCCTGTTCGGCCGTCCGACCGTGATCAATAACGTGCTGTCGTTCGCCGCGATCCCCTTCATCCTTGCCGGCGGGGCCAAAGCCTATGCCGATTTCGGCATGGGCCGCTCGCGCGGCACCATGCCGATCCAGCTTGCCGGCAACATCAAGCATGGTGGGCTATTCGAAACCGCGTTCGGCGTCACGCTCGGCGAACTCGTCGACGACATCGGTGGCGGCACGTTGAGCGGCCGTCCCGTGCGCGCCGTGCAGGTCGGCGGCCCGCTCGGCGCCTATTTTCCCCGCGCGCTGTTCGACACGCCGTTCGACTATGAGGCCTTCGCGGCGCGCGACGGACTGATCGGCCATGGCGGCATCGTCGTGTTCGACGATAGCGTCGACATGGCCAAGCAGGCCCGATTTGCCATGGAGTTCTGCGCGGTGGAATCCTGCGGCAAGTGCACGCCGTGCCGGATCGGCTCGACCCGCGGCGTCGAGACCATCAACAAGATCATCAATGGCGAGCGTGTCTCTGAAAACCTCGCCGTGGTCGAAGACCTCTGCAACACCATGAAATTCGGCTCGCTCTGCGCGCTCGGTGGCTTCACGCCCTACCCCGTGCTGAGCGCCTTGAAACATTTCCGGGAAGATTTTGGCCCGGCACCGGCCACCCTGCAGGCCGCGGAATAGGAGACTGACAATGTCCTTGATCGAGGAAATCGACTTCGGCACGCCCCGTTCGAAATCCGAGACGATGGTGACGCTCACCATCGACGGGCGAAGCGTCACGGTGCCCGATGGCACCTCGATCATGCGCGCGGCGATGGAAGCCGGCACGCAGATCCCAAAGCTTTGCGCCACCGACATGGTGGACGCCTTCGGCTCCTGCCGTCTCTGCCTGATCGAGATCGAAGGCCGGGCCGGCACGCCGGCTTCCTGCACCACGCCGGTCATGAACGGCCTCGTCGTCCATACCCAGACCGAGCGGCTGAAGAAGCTGCGCAAGGGCGTGATGGAACTCTACATCTCCGATCATCCGCTGGACTGCCTGACCTGCGCCGCCAACGGCGATTGCGAACTGCAGGACATGGCAGGCGCGGTCGGCCTGCGCGACGTGCGCTATGGCTATGAGGGCGAAAACCATGTGTTCGCCAAGTCGCATGGCTGCGACAATGACAACTGGATGCCGAAGGACGAATCCAACCCATACTTCACCTACGACCCCTCGAAATGCATCGTCTGCTCGCGCTGCGTCCGCGCCTGCGAGGAAGTGCAAGGCACCTTCGCACTGACGATTTCGGGGCGCGGCTTCGACAGCCGCGTCTCGCCCGGCATGAGTGAAAGCTTCCTCGGCTCTGAATGCGTGTCCTGCGGCGCCTGCGTGCAGGCCTGCCCGACCGCGACGCTCACGGAGAAATCCGTCATCGAGATCGGCCAGCCCGAGCATTCGGTGGTCACGACTTGTGCTTATTGCGGCGTCGGCTGCGCCTTCAAGGCGGAAATGCGCGGCGAGGAAGTCGTGCGCATGGTGCCGTGGAAGGACGGCAAGGCCAACCGCGGCCATTCCTGTGTCAAGGGCCGCTTCGCCTGGGGCTACACCACCCACAAGGAGCGCATCCTCAAGCCGATGATCCGCGAAGATATCGCCGATCCCTGGCGCGAAGTGTCGTGGGATGAGGCGTTCAATTTCGCCGCGGCCAAGTTCAAGGGCATCCAGCAGCAGTACGGCCGCGACGCCGTCGGCGGCATCACCTCCTCCCGCTGCACCAATGAAGAAACCTATCTGGTGCAGAAGCTTATCCGCGGCGGCTTCGGTAACAACAATGTCGATACCTGCGCGCGCGTCTGCCACTCGCCGACCGGCTACGGCCTGTCGCAGACTTTTGGAACCTCGGCCGGCACGCAGGACTTCGACTCGGTCGAACATACCGATGTCGTCATGGTGATCGGCGCCAATCCGGCCTCCGCCCATCCCGTGTTCGCCTCGCGGCTGAAGAAGCGGCTGCGGCAAGGTGCAAAGTTGATCGTGGTCGATCCGCGGCGCACCGAGATGGTGGAAGGGCCGCACATGAAGGCGCTGCACCTACCCTTGATGCCCGGCACCAACGTTGCCGTGCTGACGGCGCTGGCGCATGTCATCGTCACCGAGGGCTTGGTGGATGAGGCCTTCGTGCGCGAGCGGTGCGACTGGAGCGAGTTCGAGGATTGGGCCACCTTTGTGGCGCTGCCGAAGAACAGCCCGGAAGCAACCGCGATCATGACCGGTGTCGATCCCAAGGTGCTACGCGAGGCCGCCCGCCAGTTCGCGACCGGCGGTAACGGCGCGATCTATTACGGTCTCGGCGTCACCGAGCACAGCCAAGGCTCGACCACGGTGATCGCGATCGCCAACCTTGCGATGGCGACCGGCAATATCGGCCGCCCCGGCGTCGGCGTGAACCCGCTGCGCGGCCAGAACAACGTGCAGGGCTCCTGCGACATGGGCTCGTTCCCGCATGAGCTTCCCGGCTACCGGCACATCTCGGGCGATGCAGTGCGCGACCAGTTCGAGGCAATGTGGAACGTCAAGCTCAATCCCGAGCCGGGCCTGCGCATTCCCAACATGTTCGACGCCGCGATCGAAGGCACCTTCATGGGCCTCTACGTTCAGGGCGAGGACATCCTGCAGTCGGACCCGAACACCAAGCATGTGGTGGCGGCGCTGTCGTCGATGGAATGCGTCATCGTGCATGACCTCTTCCTCAACGAGACTGCGAACTATGCGCATGTGTTCCTGCCGGGATCGACCTTCCTGGAGAAGGACGGCACCTTCACCAATGCCGAGCGCCGCATCCAGCGTGTCCGCAAGGTGATGACGCCGCGCAACGGCCTTGCCGATTGGGAAGTCACCATCGGCCTTGCCAAGGCGATGGGCTTTGAAATGCACTACAATCATCCGTCCGAGATCATGGACGAGATCGCAATGCTGACGCCGACCTTTGCCGGCGTCTCCTATGCCAGGCTCGACGAGCTCGGCTCGGTGCAGTGGCCCTGCAACGAGAAGGCGCCGGAGGGCACGCCGGTGATGCATATCGGCGGTTTCGTTCGCGGCAAGGGCAAGTTCATCATCACCGAGTATGTCGCCACCGACGAGCGCACCGGTCCGAGATTCCCGCTGCTGCTGACCACGGGGCGCATCCTCAGCCAGTACAATGTCGGCGCGCAGACCCGCCGCACCGACAATGTTGTCTGGCACAGCGAGGACCGGCTGGAAATCCACCCGCATGACGCCGAGCAGCGCGGCGTGCGCGACGGCGACTGGGTCCGGCTGGCGAGCCGCGCCGGCGAGACCACGCTGCGCGCTGAAATCACCGACCGCGTCGCGCCGGGCGTGGTCTACACCACGTTCCACCACCCGGACACCCAGGCCAACGTCATCACGACGGACTTTTCGGACTGGGCCACCAACTGCCCGGAATACAAGGTCACGGCGGTGCAGATTTCGCCGTCCAATGGTCCGAGCGATTGGCAGAAGGCCTATGACGAGCAGGCCCGCCATTCGCGGCGCATCGCGCCTGCGGAAGCCGCGGAGTGATCATGCACGGTCCGGTCTATAGCGCCGACCGGCGAATCTGGCGCGACGGCCAGCCTGGCGAGGGCGCGCGCCTGATCCCAGAGGAAACGGCGATCGCCCTCACCTACAATGGCGGCACCTATGCCGTCATGATGGGCACGCCGCAGGATCTGCAGGACTTTGCCGTTGGCTTCAGCCTCAGCGAAGGCATCGTGCAGTCGCCGGACGAGATCGAGACGCTCGATATCGTGGAACTCAACGACGGCATCGAGCTCAGGATGTGGCTAAAGCCCTCCCGTGCGGAGTTCGTCAACGAACGGCGGCGGCATATTGCAGGGCCCACCGGCTGCGGCATTTGCGGCGTCGAATCGATTGCGGAAGCCGTCCGTCCTGCCGCGATCGTGCCGAAGGGGCGCACCTTTGCGCCCGCCGAAATCATGGCGGCGATGGCTGGCATCACAGTGCTGCAACAGATCAACATCCAGACCCGCGCGGTGCATGCCGCGGCGTTCTGGACGCCGGCGCAGGGCATCGTGGCGCTGCGCGAGGATGTCGGCCGTCACAATGCGCTCGACAAGCTCGCGGGCGCGCTGGCGCATGTCGCAATTCCCGCCAGCGAGGGCATGGTGCTGCTGACCAGCCGCGTCTCGGTCGAAATGGTGCAGAAGACCGCCGCCATTGGCGCGCCGCTGATGGTAGCGGTATCGGCGCCGACAGCGCTCGCCGTCCGTACGGCGGACGCCGCCGGCATCACGCTCGCGGCGATCGCCCGGTCCGACGGCTTTGAAATCTTCACCCATCCGGAGCGGATTGCGCTCACCCGAAATACCGGCGTTGCGGAGGCTACTCATGTCGCCTGATCGGCTGATCTACATGGCCAATCAAATTGGAACGTTCTTTCAGAGCCAGGGCCACGACAAGGCCGTCCCCGGGATCGCCGAGCACATCAGGAAATTCTGGGACCCGCGGATGCGCAACGCGATCTTTGCCCATCTGGACAATGGCGGCACCGGGCTCGATCCATTTGTCCGCGACGCGCTTGAAACGCTGAAGAAGGTTTAAGCCGCGACCCCATAGCTCCCTGGCAGATCGCGCGCTGCGGTGCACCCGGATGCAGACCCCGAAAGACTTCGGCTTTCCGGGTATAGCGGACATGGCCGGGAAATCCAAAGCGGAAGCCTGCTTACGGGATGGTCGAATTCCCCATGGGTGCCTCCAACTCGACTGCCTTCGCGATTAGCTCAGTCAGGGTCCAGTTGCGAGTGAGCCATATCGTCAGCGCCGCACCGGACAAATGCCACATCCGTATTTTCTGATCTCCCAAGTGGTTCAGATTGTAGGATCTAGCGATACTCCACGCGAGCCGACCGCTGGATGTCGGGCGTGCTCCTTGAAGCACAAACGTGTAGGGCGAAAGTATCTCGAGATGAACCGGTGGCGCTATCTTTAGCTTCTTAAACAGGCGGTCCGATTGCTCAGCTGTAGCGGTATGAGTAGCTGCGGTGGGACGACCATCTATTTGTCGAAGTCCATACCAGTAGAGCAGCCATGGACCGGCCGCGGCAGCGCACAGCGCGGTCACTATCAGTGCGACGATAATGAAGACTAGCCTTCGCAACATTGGGACGACCAAGGTCCAGTTCTCGTAACCCACCAAATACCTTATGAAAGACCGCATATGAAGGGGAGCTAATGGCCCTTTTCGACGTTCCCGCGCTTTGAGCCGCTGGACCGAATCTGGCCCATCACGTCATACCGCTGCGCTACGAATTCGGTCGCTGTCCGGCCACAGCGGACATCGACCAAGCCGCACCGATCAATCTCGTCTTTTTGCATACGCGTCCTGGCACCAGCTTCGCGGAAGCACCTTTCACCCCCAACCCCCGCCCTACAAGAGCGGGGCGAGGGAGAAGTAAGTGACTTCGCGCCAACCTACGTTCGTCGTGCTTCAGGAATATCCTACATTCCCATGACGGCAATGTCCTTGACCGCGCCGCTGACGCCAGCGATCTTCGCCGCCTCGGTTGCCTTGCCGGTCGCGAGGTCGACGCTGTAGAGCGTGCCGTCCGCCATCAGCCAGGCTTCGTTCTTGCCGTTGCCGTCGGACCAGATGTCGAACGCCACGGTATCCGCCTTGACGCCGAGCTTGCCGATCGCGCCGAGCACGCCGTCATTCGGCGGCGCCTGCTTGATCAATCCGCCGATGGTGCCGTCGATATTGAACAGCGCCGTCTCCTTGGCACCCTTCACCGAATTGGTATAGGCGCCGGCGACGATGTTCGGCTTTTCGCCCTTGTGCATGTCGCCGTCGGCAAACTTGT
This sequence comes from Bradyrhizobium sp. CB3481, assembly GCF_029714305.1. Lineage (NCBI taxonomy): Bacteria > Pseudomonadati > Pseudomonadota > Alphaproteobacteria > Hyphomicrobiales > Nitrobacteraceae > Bradyrhizobium > Bradyrhizobium sp. CB3481. The sequence continues at coordinate 2,771,548 of NZ_CP121647.1, read as the reverse complement.
GGTCGCCGTCCTTGGTCACCTTGCCGTCGTCGACATTCGCGCGCAGGTTCATCCCGTCCGCGCCCATCACACGCAGGCGGTCCGCCACCGGATTGAAATCCACTGTCGCGGCCACGCCCTTGGCCAGCATGGTGTCGAGCTTCGACTTCGCCGTGACCTTGCCGTCCGTCGCGATGGTCACAATGGTGCCATCGTCGACCAGTCCATAGAGCAGCCCGTCGTCCGGACGCACGTCGATGCCGACCAGCGCGCCTGATATCCCGGTGACCTTGACGGAGCCCGTTGCCTTCTTCTGCGCGGTATCGACCATCGCAATGGTGTCGCCGCCGATCAGGGCAGCGACCTGCGCGGCGTTGGCGGCGGCGGACGACAGCAAAAGCGCCGCCGAAGCAGCGAAAATCGAGCGAAAATTCATCGTAAAGCTCCCTGTGTTCCTATGATCCCCTCGGGACCAACACAGCGGGTACCGGCGGCGCGGCGAAACGGATGCAGGCCACTGAAAATAATTTTCGGGACATGCATCCAAATGCCGCATCTCAAGGTAGAACAACTATGCAAGGGCATAGACATGACCGGAAATGGCAACATCACCGCCAGCGCGCAGGCTCCAGCCGCGCTCGATCAGGAGCGCGAGGCGCAGCTTGCCGCGGCGCTGGCGCGCTGCGCGGCCGGCGACCGCACCGCCTTGCGCGCGATCTACGACAGCGAGGCGCCGCGCATGACTGGCATCGCCCGCCGCATCCTGTTTCGGCAGGACCTTGCGGAGGAGGCGGTGCACGACGCCTTTATCCGGATCTGGCGTGGCGCCGCCGGTTTTGATCCGCGCCGCGGCAGCGCGCGGGGCTGGCTCTATGCGGTGGTGCGCAACCGCGCGCTGAGTATTCATCGCGATGAGCACCGCTATGAAGCATCGGATGAAGCCGCCCAGGACGTCGACAGCGAAGCCACCCTGTCGCGGATGCCGGAGACCAGCGCGCTGCGCCGGTGTCTCGAGCAGATCGACCGCCCCCGGCGCGACGTCGTCGTGCTGGCCTATGTCCACGGCATGAGCCACGGCGAATTGGCTGCAAGGCTCAAGGTCCCGCTCGGCACGGTCAAAAGCTGGGTGCGGCGCAGCCTCTTTGCGTTGCAGGAGTGCATGGGATGAACCCGCACGACTCCGATAATGACTTGGCCGCCGATTACGTGATGGGCCTGCTTGACGGTGCCGAGCACGCCGCTGCCGAACAACGCATCGCGACCGACCCGTCGTTTGCCCAGGCTGTCACCGCGTGGCGGGAACGGCTCGCAGACCTCGATCTCACGGCCGAGGAGACCCCGCCGAGCGAGGCGCTTTGGCAGCGCATCGCGGACGCCACCAGGATCGCGCCGATCGATGCCCTGCCCTCCGCACGCGCCGCGCTGCGTGGCACCACGCTGTGGGACAACATCCGGTTCTGGCGGGCGCTGGGCATCGGCGGCGCCTTCGCTGCAGCGGTTTTTGCCATGATCATGATCGGCGCGCTGGCGACGTCGCGCCAGCTTCGTCACGACATGCTTGCCCTCGCCCAGCGCAAACCGGTTTACGTCGCCGTGCTGGTGAACGACACGACCAAGGAGGCCGGCGCGATCGTCAACGCGTTTTCGAACGGCCGGGTCGAGCTGATACCGCTGCGACCGATCGAGGTTCCCGCCGGCCGCACGCTGCAGGTCTGGACCCTGTGGGACCGCGCGGTCGGCCCGAAATCGATCGGCCTCACCGGTCAGCCGCGCACACTGCAGCTCGACCTCGAGGCGTTGCCGGAGACCGTGCAAGACCAGCTGTTCGAAATCACGCTGGAGCCGGAAGGCGGCTCACCGATCGGACGGCCAACCGGCCCGGTCCTGTTCAAGGGCAACGCAGCACGGGCGCTGTAGTCGCCTGGCAACCGCCGACGATGCGTCTCCAGCGTCAAGGATCCGTCGTGTCGCCACGTGGGAATAGCAGCGGGGCGGAATAGCCAAGTTCTTCCGCCCTACGAACTGCACTCAAGTTTCAACACCAGCCCTTCTTCCAATGGCCGGGAGGGCAACCACGCCCGCCCCAGCCGACCTTGCGGCCGCGGCTCCAACCATACGGGCGAAAGCCATGCCCGCCGCCCCAACCGTGGCCGTGGCCGTATCCGCCCTTGACCTCAATCAGATCGGCCTTGACCAAGGGAGCGTGGCCCATCGCATGGCCCGCGGGCAGCGCCATGGCCGCCGGGGATACAAAGGCGATTGGCATCGTGATTGCTAGTCCGAATAGTAGTGCGCGCATGGTCCACCAGCTCCAGGGTTGAACGGCCAACGTCAAAACAGGAAAAAGTGGCAATAGTTCCACGCCAATGCGGCTGCCTTCCAGAAAGGCGTGGATATCGCTAGCTTCAAGAACAAAGCATGGAGGCCGCCCGTGAGCATTCCCGTCATCCAACAGGCAAAAATCCAGGCCCAGGTTCTGGTGCCGCTGGTCAAGGCGCTGCAGGCGGAACTGGGCGAGGAACGCGCCAGGAAGCTCGTACGAAGGACGCTCGGCGATCTCTATCGCCAGTTCGGCGAAGAGTTCTGGCGGGCGAAGAACGAGACGAACCTCGGCAAGGCCATCGGATCGGCGTTCACCACCTACGCCCGCGATGATGCGTTGCACTACAGCGTGATCGAGCAGTCGCAGGACGCCTTTGCCTTCGATGTCACGCGATGCCGCTATGCGGAATTCTACAAGGAGCTTGGCGAGCCCGAGCTTGGGTTCCTGCTGGTTTGCTCAGCCGATTTCGACACGGCCAAGGGATTTGGGCCCGACGTCGAGCTGACGCGCACTCAGACCATCATGCAGGGCGCCAGCCATTGCGACTTTCGCTACCGGCGAACCGCCGGCAGCGATTCGTCGGATGGATAGCCCGGATGGGTATCGCTTCGCTCCACGCACCCGGTCTCTCGGATTTTTCTGCGCAGAGCACCGAAAAGCCGGAACGAGCTCGCATCTTCCGCGTTAAAGGAGTGAGCAGGTAATTCAGGAAAGAGAGATTTTTCCGGAAATATCGGCTCAAAAGCCCCGTCAGTTATTGCGATAGCTGGCGGGGTTTTGATTTGGGAGCGGCACTTGGCTTACGCGCTGTTCAATGACGACAAGCAGATCGGCCCTGGCCTGCCAAGCGAGCCGGAAGTCTGGAAGCACGCGCTCGACGATGGCCTGATTTCCGACATTCCCGTTGCCGACGAAGCAGGCGGACAGGTGCTGCCCGCGCGCTACCATGTGAAGGAAATCAAGCTGGAGGAATGTTGCGCGCCGGATCCGGCCTGGGAGCTTCCGCAAGAAATCTCCTGACCAAGAAATCTCCTGACGTGGCCGCGCCGCATACCTAGTGGGCTTGTTTCAGAAAGGTCAGGCCGCTCACGGCCAGCCGTTCTTCGCTGGTTTCGCCTGCGGCCACCAGCGCTTCCAGATGGGTTTCGAGTTCCGGCAGCTTGCGGTCGAAGTCGGCGCCAAGCCCCATCAATTCGCACGTCTTCCGGATGCGCTCGATCGGCTTGTCAAAGATGTTGATCTCGGTATGCATCCCAGCCTCCTATTATTCCCGCTACAATTCATATTAGCTGGAGGAGTTCCAGCGCGATAGCCTCGCCTCCGCCTGGCAGGAAGAGCTCAGGAGCGACCGGCCGGTGGTGATCGAGGTATCGAGGTCAAGACTGGTCCGGAAGTCGTGCCGCTTCCGCCTCACGTCACGCTGAAGCAGGCCCACGGCTTCATGTCCTCGATGATCAAGGGAGACGAGGCCACCGGACACATCATCGGCGAAACCGCCAGGCAGGTCTTTGACAGGCTTCTTGGCAAACGGAACTGAGAAACGCTCGCAGCTATTCGTAACAATATAACGCGCGCGGTAACCATATCGGTACCGCCGCATTGCGGTATTGAATTCCCGGTTCCCCGGCGATATCTAGTGCGTGCTTGTGGCGCCATCGGACTGTGATGTTGAAGCAACGAATTATGTGCATGCTGGGAGCTGCGATCGTCCTGATCGTGCTTTCGCTCGCGCCCTCCGTTGCCCGGGCCCACATCGGCCACCCGCATCATGCCGCCGTTCACATCCATGGCGGCCATGGTCACGTTACCATTGTTCAATCTGAACGATTGGCGACACAGGCCGTATTGCAACAGGCTCCGCGCGGGCAAACCGAAGTACCGGCCTCTTCGGACCGGAATTGCGTCGGCGCCTGCTGCAGCACCGTATGCTCCGCTTGCAGCGCCGCCGGATTGCCGAATTTCGTGCAACTGGTCCCGTTGCCGCGATCGACAACGCGTGTTGCCTTTGTCCCGGCTCAAATGAAACCGGATCGCGCGCCTGAGTCCCTCAGGCGCCCTCCCAAACACTTCATCTGAACGAAGAAGATCAGTGAATTCGCGCGGCCGGACGTCACGGCCGGCAACTGACGGTCATTCAGACTGAAGGATTTTTGGTATGTTTTCCCGTTTCGGGCGTGCCCTGCGCGCTCTCCTGGCCGTCACAGCTCTGTGCGCGGCGATCGTTCCCGTTGCCGCCCATGAGGGCCACGACCACGACGAACAACCACCCGCCGTCTCGGCCACCGCGTTGCCGCGTGGCGAGACCGATTCCAATGCGTTCGAGATCGTGGCCGTCGTCCGCGGCGACCATCTCGAGATCCATGTTGACCGCTTCGCCACGAACGAGCCGGTCATCGGCGCGGTTCTTGAAGTTGAAACGCCAGCCGGCTCCGCAAAGGCGACCGCGAATCCTGACGGTACATACCACCTGCCAGCACCGTGGCTGGCAAAGAACGGCCGTACCGACCTCATCTTCACCGTGACAGCTGACGGTGCGACCGACATTTTGCCGATGACGCTTCAGACGGCGCGTGAGACGGCGCAAAGCGCCCCGCAGGAAGACGCGACGCATGACGGGCGCATCGGCACGAATTCGATCCTTCTCGTGCTGGCCGGCCTGGTGGCGGGTGCGCTGCTGACGGCCATCGCGATGCACGGCAGACGGGCGGCGGCCATTGTCGTCATCCTCGCGGCGCTCGCGGGCATCCGCGAGACGAAAGCGAATGAAGGCCCGCATGAAGGCCACGGCCATGAGCAAGACAAGGCGCAAGTCGCGATCGACGTCGTCGCAGGCGAACGCGCCCAGCGCCTGCCCGACGGCGCGGTGTTCGTGCCCAAGACCGTGCAGCGGATATTTGCGCTGCGCACGCTGGTCGCCGAACAGGCCAAGCACAGGAAAGTCAGCGAGCTGCCGGGCAGGATCATTCCCGATCCCAATGCCAGCGGCTACGCTCAATCCGCAGTGGGCGGCCGGCTTTCCGCGCCGCCGGACGGCTTCCCTCGCCTCGGCACGCGGGTGAAGCAAGGCGATATCCTCGGCTATGTCACCCCGCCGATCCAGGCGATCGACGTTTCCGACATGCGGCAGCGCCAGGGCGAACTTGATCAGCAAATCTCGATCGTGGAGCGCCGGTTTGCGCGCTACGAGCAGCTCGCACCGTCAGGCGCCATTTCCCGCACCCAACTCGAGGACACGCGGCTCGAGCTGGAAGGGCTTCGCGACCGGCGCGCATCGATTGAAAGGGCGTCGCGCCGCGAACCCGAAGCGTTGATCGCCCCGGTCGCGGGGATCATCGCGGAAGGCAGCGCGGTGGCGGGCCAGATCGTTCAGCCAAGCTCCATCGTCTTCAACATCATCGATCCCGCACGGCTGTGGGTGGAGGCGCTCAGCTTCGAGAGCGTCGAGCCGTCGCAGGGCGCGCGCGCAACGACCTATACCGGCAAGAACTACGATCTCACCTATCGCGGCACCGGTTTTGCCGACCGCAGCCAATCCGTGCCGGTCCATTTTGCCATCACGGGCGACACAGCCGGCCTCAGGGCCGGCCAGTTCCTCACCGTGCTGGTCGCTACCGACGAGACCAAGGAAGGCCTCGCGGTGCCGCGCAGCAGCGTCGTGCGCGGCTCGAACGGCCAGGATTTCGTCTACGAGCATGTCGCCCCTGAAAGGTTCGTGCCAAGGAGCGTGCGCACAGAGCCTCTCGACGGCGATCGCGTGCTGATCGTATCCGGCATCGCTTCCGGCAAGCGGGTGGTGTCGCAAGGCGCGGACCTGCTCGATCACGTGCGCTGAGGGAACACATCCATGTTCACATTCCTGGTCAGCGCCTCGCTTCGCAACCGTCTGCTTGTGCTGGCGATCGCAGGCATCCTCGTCGTGCTCGGCGCCTATACCGCGCGCCAGTTGCCGGTCGACGTGTTTCCCGACCTCAACCGTCCGACCGTCACCATCATGACGGAGTCGGAAGGCTATGCCCCGCCCGAAGTCGAGCAGCTCGTCAGCTTCCCGATCGAGACCCAGATGAACGGCGTGCCGGGCGTCAGCCGTGTGCGGTCGGTCTCCGGCATCGGCCTGTCGATCGTCTATGTGGAATTCGACTGGGGCACCGATATCTACCGCAACCGTCAACTGGTCGCGGAGCGTCTGGCGCAGGTGCAAAGCCAGTTGCCCCTTAACGTCACCCCGCAAATCGGCCCGATCAGTTCGATCATGGGTCAAATCCTGCTGGTCGCGGTGACGTCGAAGACGGCGTCGGCGATGGAAGTGCGCGAGATCGCCGATTTCACCATCCGGCCGCGGCTCCTCGCCATACCCGGCGTCGCGCAGGTGATCCCGATCGGCGGCGAAGTCCGTCAATACCGGATTGCGCCGCTGCCTTCCGCGCTGCGTGCGCTCGGCGTGGGCTATGATCAGGTCGAGCTCGCGCTTCGGCAGTTCGGCACGAACACCGGCGGCGGCTTCACCGACCAGAATGCCCGCGAATATCTGATCCGCAATATCGGGCGCACCACGAGCCTGGAAGACCTTCGCAACATCGTCGTTACCACCGTCGAAGGGCGCCCCATCCTGCTGCGGCAGGTGGCGAACGTCGATTTTGCGCCGAAGGTCAAGCGCGGCGATGCGGGTTACATGAGCCGGCCCGCCGTGATCGTCTCCGTCGAGAAACAGCCGAATGTCGACACAGTGCAGCTGACGCGACAGATCACACGGGCGCTTGCCGAGCTGGAGCCCTCCCTGCCCTCCGGCATGAAGGCCAACGAAGTCATCTTCAGGCAGGCGGACTTCATCGAAAACTCGATCCAGAACCTCGAACGGGTGCTGCTTGAGGCAGCGCTGGTCGTGGCAGCGATCCTGTTCGCGTTCCTGCTCAACTGGCGCACCACGGCGATCTCGCTGACGGCGATCCCAGTCTCAATCCTCACCACGGCCATCATCTTCAAGCTGCTCGGCCTGTCGATCAACACGATGACGCTCGGCGGCCTTGCGATCGCCATCGGCGAGCTGGTCGACGACGCCGTCGTCGATGTCGAGAACATTTTTCGGCGGCTGCGCGAGAACAGGGAACAAGGCAATCCCCGCTCGACCTTCGATGTGGTGGTTTCGGCATCCAACGAAGTGCGATCTGGCATCGTCTACGCCACGATGATCATCGTCCTCGTTTTCGTGCCGCTGTTTGCGCTTTCGGGCATCGAGGGGCGGTTGTTCGCGCCGCTCGGCCACGCCTACATCATTTCGATCCTCGCAAGCCTTCTGGTTTCGATCACCCTGACGCCGGTGCTAGCCTATTACCTGCTGCCGGGCATGAAACGGCTCGCCGAACGCGAAAGCTGGCTTGTTCGCAAGCTCAAATCCGCCAATCATGCCGCGCTCCGGTTCGCGTTCGTCCACAAAGGGTTGCTGCTTGGCGTGACGGCACTCGCGGTGCTCGGCGCGGGCGCCGGCGTATTCGCTTTGAAGCGGGCGTTCCTGCCGGCCTTCAACGAGGGCACGTTCACGATCAATATCGCGTTTGCCCCGGGCGTTTCGCTGACGGAATCCTCAAGGGTCGGATCGATCGCAGAGCGCCTGCTGCTCGATGTGCCGGAGGTCATCAGCATCGGGCGAAGGACAGGCCGCGCCGAGCTGGACGAGCATGCGGAAGGCGTCCATTCCTCGGACCTTGAAGTCGATCTCAAGCCCTCGCGGCGGCCAAAGCCCGAGATCGTCGCTGACATCCGCGCCCGGCTTTCGGTGCTGCCGCTCTCGATCAATGTCGGACAGCCGATCTCGCACCGGCTCGATCACCTGCTCTCGGGCGTCCGCGCCGAACTCGCCCTCAAACTGTTCGGCGACGACCTCGACACGCTGCGAAACAGCGCGGAAGAATTGCGTGCGCGGCTTGCCAGGATTGACGGCATTCAGGACCTGCAGGTCGAAAAGCAGGTACGCATTCCGCAGCTCGAAGTCCGCGTCGACTATACGCGCGCTGCCTTGTACGGCGTGCAGCCCGGCGCCGTGACGGAGCAACTGTCCCGGCTGTCGAGCGGACGCGTCATCTCGCGCGTGGTCGACGGTTACAAGCGCTACGATGTGGTCATGCGGCTGCCCGAGCGCCTGCGCACCACCGAGAAGCTCGGCGAGCTCTTGATCAAGACCCCCTCGGGCTGGATACCGGCACGCCAGATTGCGGATATCAAGGAGACAGACGGGCCGAACCAGATCCTGAGAGAGAACGGCCGCCGGCGCATCGTCGTGCTCGCGAACTCCGACGGCAAGACCGACATGGCGGAGATCGTGCGCCGCATTCGCGCCGAGCTGCAGGCAACCAGCCTGCCGCAGGGCGTCACCGCGAGCCTTGAAGGCACTTTCCAGGCGCAGGAGGAAGCCAGCCGCAGGATAGCTATTTTGTCAGCCCTTTCGCTGGCACTGATCTTTGCGATTCTCTACAGCCGCTATCGCTCCGTCGTGCTCGCCTTGATCATCATGGGCGGGGTGCCGCTCGCGCTGGTCGGCTCGGTCGCGGCGCTGGCGCTGACCGACCAGCCATTATCAGTCGCCAGCATGGTCGGCTTCATCACCCTGACAGGGATCGCGACACGCAACGGGATTCTGAAGATCAGCCACTACATTAACCTCGCCTTGCATGAGGGGATCCCGTTCGGGCCCGAGCTTGTCATCCGCGGCAGCCTCGAGCGTATGACGCCGGTGCTGATGACGGCGCTGTCCGCGGGGCTTGCGTTGCTGCCGCTGCTTGTCGCGGCGGATGAGCCGGGCAAGGAAATCCTGCATCCCGTCGCGATCACGATCTTCGGCGGGCTTATCAGCGCCACCTTGCTCGATGCGCTGATTACGCCGGTGCTGTTCCTGATGTTCGGCAGAAAGCCGCTGATACGGCTGATGCAGCGGCAACCCGGCGAGTCCGTTGATGCTCGTGCCGCTTCACACTCTTATTGAATACTCGCATCTCGAAAGGAGATCATCATGAAGCTTAGATATCTTGCTCTCGGCGGTGCCCTGTTGGCCGCGATGCCGGCTTACGCACACGAACCGAAACCGTCCCATGGCGGACGTGTCGCGGAAGCCGGTCCATACCATCTGGAACTCGTCGCGAAGGACAATGCGATTGAAATCTTCCTCATCGGCGAAAACGACAAGCCGGTCGACCCCAAGGGTTTCAAGGGCGTTGCCATTCTCAATCTCGGAGGAAAAGCCGAACGCATCACACTCGCGCCTTCGGAAAAGAACAATTTGAGCGGCACGGCCGCCACGGCCCTGCCGGCCAAACCCAAGGGTGCGGTTCAGCTCACAGCGCCCGACGGCAAGACGGCAACAGCGCGATTCGACTGACGCGCCTGTCGCGATGGCGGGCGGGCCGGATTAACTTCTAATCCCCGCCCACTAGCGCCTGGAACACCCGCCTTACCTCCAGTTGCGTCTCGCGCACCCGTGCTTCCAACGTCGAGAAATCGGGCGTATCGCCGGCGCGCGCCATCACGCGCAAGAGGTTCTCCCCCGCCGTTGCCGGGTTGAATTTTCCGGTGACGCAGAGCCTGAGGATCTGGGTCAGATCGTGATAGAGGCGCGCGGCATGGCGCAGGATTTCGGCGTCCGACTGCGGCAGCACGCCGAGGCGTGCGGCGTTGTCGAGCACCTGCAGCGTCGAGACGCTGAGAATATCGGGCTTGTCCGCGGCATGGGCGAGCTGCAGATATTGCGCGATGAAATCGATATCGACGAGCCCGCCGGCGGCGAGCTTGAGATCCCAGATATCGTCCTCGCCCTTTTCCTGCGCAATCGCCCGCCGCATGTCGGCGACATCGCCGGCGGTAGAGGCCGCATCGCGCGGCCGCGTCAGCACGCTGCGGATGATGGCCTCGATCTTTTGGCGAAACGCCGGCGAGGCCGAGATCACCCGTGCCCGGGTCAGCGCCATGTGCTCCCAGGTCCAGGCCTCGCGTTCCTGATAGTCGGCAAAGGAATCGATGCGCGACGCCAGCGGGCCGGCCCGGCCCGAGGGGCGCAGCCGCATGTCGACCTCATAGAGCACGCCGTAATTGGTGCGCGTGGTGAACGCCGAAATCAGGCGCTGGGTCAGCCGCGCAAAATACTGCGCGCCGTGCAGCGATCGCTCGCCATCGGAATCCGGATGGTCCGGATCGAAGTCATAGAGCAGGATCAGGTCAAGGTCGGAGGACGCCGTCATCTCCCGGCTGCCGAGCCGGCCCATCGCGACAATCGCGGTCTCCTGCCCCTTGATCCCGCCATATCGGCTGGCGAACTGATCGGTGACCAGACCGTGCACGGTGTGCACGACGCCCTCGGCGACGTCGGCAAAGGCGACGCTGGCCTGCTGGGCCGAGACCGTTCCGGACAGGATGCGCGTGCCGATCAGGAACAGGCTTTCCTGCCCGAACAGCCGGAGGCGATCGAGAAAGTCCTCATAGGAGTCCGCGTCCTTCAGCGTCGCCGCCAGCCGTTCCGACAGTTCCTTCTGGTCCGGCATCGCGCCGAAGAAACGCGGATCGATCAGGCCGTCCATGATCTGCGGCTGCCGCGCCAGCATGTCGCCGAGCCGCGGCGCGGCGCCGAGGATCAGGGCGACGAGGGCGACCAGGTCGCGGTTCTGGCTGAGCAGCGAGATCAGCCGGCCGCCGCGCTGCAGCGCGCCGAGAAAGCGATCGAACGCGATCACGGCATCGTCAGGGTCCTCGGCGTTGGCGAGCCCGTCGATCAGGCCAGGCACGAACTCGATGAAGGCGGCCTTGGTCGCCTCGTTGCGCAGCGCGCGGTAATTGCCCTCCATCCAGAGCTGCAGCGTTCCGGCCACCGCGACCGGCTTCTTGAATCCGAGCGTTGTCAGATGATCGACAAGGCGCGCATCCTCCGGACCCGCGGCATAGTTGAGCTGCGGCAGCTTCACGGTGCCGGTGGGATCGCCCTCGAACAGTTTTCCGTAATGGCCCTGCACGATGTTGAGATGACCAAGCAGGTCGTTCGCAAAGGCCGCGCGGCTCTCATAGCCGAAGAAGTTCGCAAACCGCGCTACCGCCTCGGCGTCTTCCGGCAGCGAATGGGTCTGCTCGTCGCACATCATCTGCAGCCGGTGCTCGACGCGGCGCAGGAATTCATAGGCCGCCGTCAACTCGTCACAGGCCTGGAAGCCGATCCAGTTGCTGGTGGCCAGCACCTGCAGCGCGTGCAGTGTCGGGCGTACCCGCAGTTCCGGATGGCGGCCGCCGGCAATGAGCTGCTGCGTCTGCGCGAAAAACTCGATCTCGCGGATGCCGCCGCGGCCGACCTTGACGTTATGGCCTTCGACCGAAATCTCGCTCTGACCGCGATAGGTCTGCATCTGCCGCTTCATGTCGTGGACGTCGGCGAGCGCGGCAAAATCCAGGTGTTTGCGCCAGACGAACGGCGCAAGCTCGGCGAGTAGCGCCTCGCCGGCCTTGACGTCGCCGGCGCAGACGCGCGCCTTGATCATCGCGGCGCGCTCCCAGGTCCGCCCTTCGCGCTCGTAATAGTGCAGCGCCGCCTCGGTCGAGATCGCCACCTGCGTCGACGCCGGATCGGGCCGCAGCCGCAGGTCGACGCGGAACACGTAGCCCTCGCCGGAGCGTTGCTGCAACAGGCGCGCCATCCCCTGCGTCACGCGCACGAAGAACGGTGCCGGTTCGATATCAGGGGCGAGCGACGTCGCCGCGGGATCGAAGAACACGATCAGGTCGATGTCGCTGGAATAATTCAGTTCGCCCGCACCCATCTTGCCCATGGCAAGCACGATCAGGCCGGAGCCCTCCTCCGGCCGGTCGTGGTTGGATGCGCTCATGCGGCCGCGCGCGATCTCCTGGCGCAGCAGAAAGCGCAGCGCCGTCTGCACGGAGAAGGTCGCCAGACCGGTCAACTCCGCCGTCACCCGCATCACCGGCCAGACGCCGCCGATGTCGCACAGCGCGATCAATAACGCCGCCTCCGACTTCATGCGGCGAAGCAGATGCATCACGTCAGCTTCGCTGGTAGCGGCCAGCACGTCACGCGAGGTCTTTTCGATAAGCGCAGCGAGATGCCGTTCCGGGTCGCATGCCAGGAGGCGGACCAGCCGCGCGGCATCGGCGCGGATCAGGTCGAGCAGATACGGCGAGAATTCGGTGATGCCGAGCAGGATAGCCCTGACGTGCGGACTCTCCAGCCGCACGCGGATCTCGGCCGCCTGCGCCGGCTCCAGTTCGGCGAGCCAGTCCGTGAAGCGTTGTTCAGCGGTGCAATCAGCTGGAACATGCGGCCCGCAGACCAGCCGCGCGGCCAGAGCGGAGGAATTCATGCCACCTTCTGTGGCACATCCGGTGTTTGCGCGGCAAGCCTGTCAGCCGCGGCAGATAGCGCCGGGATGACCAGCGTTGCGGTCAGGCCCGGATGCGAATCGCCGAGCCGGAGCTCACCGCCATGCAGGGTCGCCACGGCGGACGCCAGGCTAAGGCCGAGGCCGGAACCCGGCAACGTCCGGCTCGCCTCGAGGCGCACGAAGCGCTCCACCGCGTGCTTGCGATCCGCTTCGGGAATACCGGGCCCGTGATCGGTCACACTGAGCAGCACGCGGTCGCCCTCGCGCCGCGCCTCGATCAGGATTTCGCGGGCCCGCGCCGCGGCGGCGGGGTCGAGCGGCTGCACCACCGGTGACGGCTTGCCGTATTTGATGGCGTTCTCGACCAGATTCGCGAGCGCTTGGCTGATCAACTCGCGGTTGCCGTGCAGCCGCGCGGTCGCTGCCTTGACGCGCAGCGTCATGCCGTCGTCCTCGGCCAGCGGCTCATACAATTCATGGATGCCCTGGGCAACGTCGGCCGCGTCAAAATCATCCATGTTGCCGCGCGCCTGCCCGGACTCGGCGCGGGCGATCATCAACAGCGCATTGAAGGTGCGGATCAGGCCGTCGGATTCCTCGATGGTGCGCTCCAGCGCCGCGCGGTATTCGGCCTCGCTGCCTGACCTCGCCAGCGCCTCCTCGGCGCGGTTGCGCAGGCGCGTCAGCGGCGTCTTCAAGTCATGGGCGATGTTGTCGGAGACTTCCTTTAGCCCCGTCATCAGCGCTTCGATGCGCTCCAGCATCGCATTGAGACTTTCCGCAAGACGGTCGAGTTCGTCGCCGCTTCGCCCGACCGGCAGGCGGCCGGAGAGGTCGCCGGCCATGATGCGCCTTGTGGTCCCGGTCATCGCGTCGATCCGCTGCAGCACGCGCCGCGCGACGAAGATGCCGCCGCCGATGCCCAGCACGATAACGACGAGCAGCGACCATTGCGCGGCTTTGGCGACGATGCCGAAAATACGCCGCCGCTCCTCCAGGTCGCGACCGACCAGGAGGCGGAAACCGTTGGTGAGTTCGGTGACGCGTACCAGCGCGCGATGATGCGCCGTGTCCTGCTCGTCGAGCCGGCGATAGGCGGTCTCGGACCAGCCGATCGAGGCCATCACGCCTGGCGCCAGCGCACCGACATTGCCGCCGATCGCTTTCCCTTCAGGCGTGGTCACGAGATAGAGATTGGCGCCCGGCCGCAGCGCGCGGTTCTCAATCGAGGGGACGAGGATGCGCAAGCCGCGGCGCGTATAGATGTCGACGAGCTCGCCGGTTTCGGCGGTCACCGTGGCGGTGATCTGCTCATTGATCAGGCGCCGCGTATTCCAGGCGAAATAGCCGAGCAGCGACGCGGCGAACAGCGCAAACAGAAACAGATAGACCAGCGTCAGCCGGAACGCCGTCGTGCGGATCAGCTTACCGAAGGCCGTCACGGATCATGTATCCGGCGCCGCGGATCGTGTGTAGCAAGGGCCGCTCAAAACCCTTGTCGATCTTGGAGCGCAGCCGCGAAATGTGCACGTCGATGACGTTGGTCTGCGGATCGAAATGATAATCCCAGACGTTTTCCAGCAGCATGGTGCGGGTCACCACCTGCCCTGCATGCTTCATCAGATATTCGAGCAGGCGAAACTCGCGCGGCTGCAGCGTCAACTCGTCCTTGCCGCGAGCGACACGGTGAGAGAGCCGGTCGAGTTCGAGATCGCCGACACGATAGGTGGTCTCTTCCGCCGGACCGACATTGCGGCGCGACAGCACCTCAACACGCGCCTGCAGCTCAGCGAACGAATAGGGTTTTGGCAGATAGTCGTCGCCGCCGGCACGCAGGCCCTTGATGCGGTCGTCGACCTGGCCGAGCGCGGAGAGGATCAAGACCGGCGTGCGGTTGCCCTTCTCGCGCAGCGCGCCGATCACGGAGAGACCGTCGCGCTTGGGCAGCATGCGGTCCACCACCAGCACATCGTAATCACCGCCATCCGCCATCGACAGGCCCTCCTCGCCATCGCTGGCGAGATCGGCGACATGGCCGACTTCACGGAACGCCTTGACCAAATAGTCGGCGGACTCGCGATCGTCTTCGATGATCAGCAGGCGCATTTGCGGGGCAGTTGCGGTCACGGGATTGGCTTTCTCTCACCATGGCGCGGCCGCCCTGCACATGCAAGGCGGCCGGCCGCATTCTCGCTGAAGTGAAAAAAGCGGGCGGTGAAGCTGGGGGACCTCACCGCCCTTTGGGCCTTCCGACGGAGGGGGGCGTGTTCCGAGGGAAGGTTGCCAGAGGGAGCGAGTTTGGGACCCGCTCCCCGGAAGGAGACGTCGGCGGGGGCGACTAATGCCGGCGAAACCCTCCATCTGATATCTAGTCCTCGTTTAGCCCTTCGCCAGCGGCACCGCGACAAAGCGCGACGAACCGCCGCTCTTCACGCGCATGAGAACACTGTTCTTGTTCTCGGTCCGCGCGGTGTCGATCGCCTCGCGCACCTCGCCTGCCGTGGCGACGCTCTTGCCGGCGACCTCGAGAATGACGTCGCCTTCCTTGAAGCCGCGCTCGGCCGCCGCGCTCTTCGGGTCGACCTCGGTCACTACGACGCCTTCCCGGCCGGCGCCGGCCACGCTGTTGGCGGGGGCTACCGTCAGGCCGAGCTTCGGCACGCCGGTTCCCTTGGTGGCTCCGCCGCGGTCTTCCTTGTCGTTGTCAGCCTTGGCCTCGACCGTATTCGGCAGCTGGCCGAGCGTTAGGTTGAAGACCTTCTCCTGGCCCTTCTGCAGCACGTTGAGCTTCACGGCTGTGCCGGGCGGCAGACCGCCGATGGTGCGGGCGAGCTCCTTAGCATCCTTGACCGGGGTACCGTTGACACCGGTGATGACGTCACCGGACTGGATGCCGGCCTTGGACGCCGGGCCATTCGCCTGCGGTTCCGCAACCAGCGCGCCTTCCGCCTTCTTCATGCCGAGGCTGTCCGCGATGTCTGAGGTCACTGGCTGGATCTGGACACCGATCCACCCGCGGCTGACCGTGCCCTTGTCCTTGAGCTGGGCGACGACATTCTTGACCGTGGAAGCCGGGATCGAGAACGCGATGCCGACGCTGCCGCCGGACGGCGAATAGATTGCGGTGTTGACGCCCATCACTTCGCCGTTGATATCGAACGCCGGACCGCCGGAGTTACCCTTGTTCACGGGCGCGTCGATCTGGATGAAGTCGTCATAGGGGCCGTTGCCGATGTCGCGGCCGGACGCCGAGACGATGCCGGCGGTCACGGTGCCGCCGAGGCCGAACGGGTTACCGACCGCCAGCACCCAGTCGCCAATCCGCGGCTTGCTATCGGACAGCTTGGCGAACGGGAAATCGGTGCGGCCTTCGACCTTGATCAGCGCCAGATCGGTGCGCGGATCGGTGCCGATCACCTTCGCGGTGTAGTTCTTGCCGTCGTCCATCGTCACCTCGACCTTGTCGGCGCCGTCGACCACGTGGTTGTTGGTCACGGCATAGCCGTCAGGCGAGATGAAGAAGCCGGAGCCCTGCCCCGTCACCGGGCCACGGCCGCCACGCGGTCCGCCGCGCAGGCCGGGCGGCAAGCCGTCCGGCCCGCCGAAGCGACGGAAGAAGCGCTCCATCGGCGAGCCCGGCGCGAACGGCGAGTCCTCGTCCTTGTTGGCGCTGTCGTCCTTGCTGCTCTTGTCCGCGATGTTGATCTTGACCGAAATCACCGACGGCTTCACGCGCTCGACAATGTCGGCAAAGCCGATCGGACGCTCGACCTTGCGGACCTCGTTATTGACCTGCGCATGCGCCGCGCTGGCGAAAACGTCGACCGGGCCCTGCTGCGGGCCAAAGCCATAAACGGCGGCACCGAGGCCGGCGACGACGGAAGCCATCAGCGCGAATTTGCGTGCGGAGAACAGCGAGCGGCGCGGCGCGCCGTGGGACGGTAGCGAGGAAAGATCGACGGGACGTTCGGTCATTCTTGAAATCTCCAGAGCCTGAATTCTTCATTGTTGAACGGTGCGGGGGGCTAGGCACCTGATAGGTCTGAAGATGGTGTTTGCCGCCTTACCGTCCGCTGGCTGGGGAATTAAACTTTTGTAATGCGGCGGTTTCGCCGTGCGGCAGAATAGCGCAGGCAATCAATGGCTTAGTGCTAGCTGAAAAACAGCCGTCGCGGGCAGAATAGCCCTCGATCTGAACGCCGGAAAGCATAGCCGGTCCCTTTCGCAGGGCCCGCCGGACAGGCAATTTGATGGTTCGCTTGTTCCGAATTTCAGCTCTTCAGTTTCAGCCGGCCCATGAAATCCCGCTTGCCGAGCGGCACGCCGTTGGTGCGCAGGATGTCGTAGGCGGTGGTGGCGTGGAAATAGAAATTCGGCAGCGAGAACGACATCAGGAAATCCTCCGCCGTGAACGGCAATTGCCGGTCACCGACGTGGAAGACGACATCGCGGCCGCCGAGCGCGTTGACCGCTGCCGGCGTCCACGCCGACAAGGCTTCGCGGGCTTGCGTCACCAGGCCCTGCAGTCCGGCGTAGTCATACGGCGTCTTCGACGCGGGCGGACGAAACTCACCGCTTTGCACGCCCTCGATGGCGCCGCGGGAATGCTGGGCGACGGAGATGATCTGGAAGCGCAGCGGCAACATGTCAGGCGCAAGCCGCGCCTCCACCATCGTTTCCGGATCGATGTTGTTGTCCTGGAAATGCTTGAGGCCACGTTCGAGGAAGCCGCTGACCGCGCCGAGGGTCTGCAGATAATTCGCCACGGTGGCGTCGTAGAGTGAAAAGGCCATGTCCGATTTCCCCCTGCGTTGATTGTTTTGCAGCGGAATGTCATAGCGGAAACCGGTCGGCTTGCAATGCGCGGCTCAGGCCTTCTTGTCCGCTGCATCAGCCGCGAGCAGGCGCTCCAGCCTCTCCTCTTCCTCCTCGGTGAGATCCCGCAGCGACGGATCGGCGGCGCTGCCGGGGGCCGGACGGCGTCGGCTGTAGTACCAGAGCGCCAGTCCGCCGCCGACCAAGGCAAGCGGCGGCAATAGCCACAGCAACAGCGTGTGCGGCGAAAAGCGCGGCTTGAGCAGCACGAACTCGCCGTAGCGCGCGACCAGGAAATCGATCACCTGCCTGTCGCTGTCGCCGGATGCGATCCGCTCGCGCACCAGAAGCCGCAGGTCACGCGCCAGCGGCGCGTCGGAATCGTCGATCGACTGGTTCTGACACACCATGCAGCGCAACTCGCGCGACAGATCGCGCGCGCGGGCCTCCTTCGCCGGATCGGCCATGATCTCGTCGGGCTGCACGGCGTAAGCGGCCGGCGCGGCCGACAGCAGGGCGGCAACAAAGAAGCTGGCGAGAAGCTTCTTCACGGGCTCACTCCGCCGGCTGCAGCGCGCGGGCCGCCTTGGCAGGCTTCGGCGCGCCGACGCGCAGGCGGCGGTCGGACAGCGACAGCACGCCGCCGAACGCCATCAGCACCGGCCCCCACCAGATCAGCAGCACCAGCGGCTTGTGATAAATGCGGACCGCGATCGCGCCTTCGGCATTGGTGTCGCCGAGCGAAACATAGAGCTGGCTGGCGCCGCGGGTCAGTAGCGCCGCCTCGGTGGTCGAGGCGCCGCGCGTGGTGAAGTTGCGCTTTGACGGCGTCATCACCTGCAGCGTTTCACCGTCGCGGCTAACGGTGAACTGCGCGATCATCTCGCGGAAATTCGGCCCCTGCCGCTGCGTGATGCCGTCGAGCTTCAGCTGATAGCCGGCGACGCTCGCAACGCTATCCACCTTCATCGTGCCGATATATTCGCTATTCCAGGTGGTTTCGCAGACCACGCCGATCAGGGCAACGCCGAGGCCGGCATGCGCGAACGCCGTGCCCCAGGTCGCGCGCGGCAAGCCGCGCCCGCGGCGCAGTGCGATTCCAAGGGGAACGCGGAACAACGCCATGCGCTCGGCAAGGTCGCTGACGGCGCCGCCGATCACGAATATTGCAAGCCCGATCGCGAGCGGCGCGAGCGTGGCGCCGCCCTGGGTCCACGCCAACAGCACCGCAATGGCGACCAGCGCGGCGATGCCGGCCGCCGTCAGCCGCTGTGCCGCGCCCAAGAGATCGCCACGCTTCCATGCCAGCAGCGGACCGAACGGCACCGCGAGCAGCAAGGGCACAAACAGCGGGCCGAAGGTCAGGTTGAAGAACGGCGCGCCGACGGAAATCTTGTCGCCGGTCAAAACCTCCAGCGCCAGCGGATACAGCGTTCCGATGAACACGGTGGCACAGGCCGAGGTGAGAAAGAGGTTGTTGAGCACCAGCGCGCCTTCGCGCGAAATCGGCGCGAACAACCCGCCCTGCTTCAGCGTCGATGCGCGGAAAGCATAAAGCGACAGGCTGCCACCGATGAAGAGACAGAGGATCAGCAGGATGAAGACGCCGCGCGCCGGATCGGTCGCGAATGCGTGCACCGAGGTGAGCACGCCCGAGCGCACCAGGAAGGTGCCAAGCAGCGACAGCGAGAAGGTCAGGATCGACAGCAGGATGGTCCAGACCTTCAGCGCGTTGCGCTTCTCCATCACAACAGCGGAATGGAGCAGCGCGGTGCCGGCGAGCCAGGGCATCAGCGACGCGTTTTCAACGGGGTCCCAGAACCACCAGCCGCCCCAGCCGAGCTCGTAATAGGCCCAGTAGGAGCCCATGGCGATGCCGAGCGTGAGGAAGATCCATGCCATCAGCGTCCACGGCCGCACCCAGCGCGCCCAGGCGGCGTCGATACGGCCTTCGATCAGGGCGGCGACGGCGAACGAGAACGAGATCGAGAAGCCGACGTAGCCGAGATAGAGCATCGGCGGATGCACCGCGAGCCCAATATCCTGCAGCACCGGATTGAGGTCGCGGCCCTCGATCGGCGGGCTTGCGATGCGCAGGAAGGGGTTAGAGGTGACGAGGATGAAGAGATAGAAGGCAGCAGCGATCCAGCCCTGCACTGCCAGCACATGGGCCCGCAGCGACAGCGGCAGATTGTTGCCGAACGCGGCGACCAGGCCGCCGAACAGCGCCAGGATCAATACCCACAGCAGCATCGAGCCTTCGTGATTACCCCACACGCCGGTGATCTTGTAGAGCAGCGGCTTCATCGAGTGCGAGTTCTCGAACACGTTGGCGACGGAAAAATCCGAGACGACGTGCAGCATCGTCAGCGCCGTGAACGACGCGCCGACGAACAGCAATTGCGCGAGCGCTGTCGAGCGCGCCACGTTCATCAAGGCATGATCGCCCCAGCGCGCGCCCAGCATCGGCACGATGGACTGGATCAGCGCCAGCGCGAGCGCCAGCACCAGCGCGTAATGCCCGGCTTCTGCGATCACTTCGTCGTTCCCCCTTGAGGTGTCGCTTGGGGCGTTCCTTGGGCCTGCGCCCCCGGCGTGCCCGGCTTGGCGTAATCGTCCTTCCAGTGGCCCTGCTTCTTCAGGGCATCGGCGACATCCTTGGGCATGTAGGTCTCGTCATGCTTGGCGAGCACCGTGTCGGCCTTGAACACGCCGGAGGCATCCAGTGCGCCCTCGGCGACGACGCCCTGCCCTTCGCGGAACAGGTCCGGCAGAATTCCCTTGTAGGCGACCGGCAGCGTGGCGCTGCCGTCAGCGATGGAGAAATTCACGGCGAGATTGTCGCCCTTCACCAGCGAGCCCGGCTGCACCAGGCCGCCGAGGCGGAACCGCTTGCCGGCCGGAATGTGCTTTTCGGCCGCCATGGTCGGCGTGGAAAAGAACACGATGGAATCGCGCATGGCATTCAAGACCAGTGCCGCCGCAATCGCGAGCACCGCGAGCGAGCCGCCGATCATGGTCAAACGCCGTTGCTTGCGCGTCATTTCTGTTCCCTACGTTCCGTTATTTGTGCTGCCGCCCTGCTCATCCATCCAGCCCAAGTTTCTTCAGGCCGTCATTGAGCTGCCGCAAGCGTTCCGCGTCGCCCGCAACCGCCTGACGCGCTTGCGTTTGCGCGCTCACCGCCTTGTCGCGTTCCCCCATCACGACATAGGCCCGCACCAGCCGCAACCATCCCTCGACGTCGTCGCCGTTCTGCTTCAGCCGCGTGGCGAGGCGGTCGACCATGCCGCGGATCATCGCGTTACGGTCGTCCTCATTCATGTCCTTGGCGGCGGCCATCACATCGCTAGAGACCGCCGGCGCGGCCGGGGCGCCGACCCTTGTCAGGGCGGACTGGAGCAACGGTCGCCACGGCGCGTCGGCTGGCGCCTTGGCGAGCATGCCTTGCCAGATCGCGGCCGCGTCCGCCGGGCGGCCGTCCTGTTCGGCGGCGAGCCCGAGGAAGTAGTTGGCCTTGGGCTCGTCGGCGTTTTGCGCCACCGCGCGTTCGAATTCGGCCTTGGCGTCGGCGGTGACGACGCCCCCGGCGGCGCCCGCCATGGCCTCGCCGAGGTCGGAGCGGCGGTCCGCGCTGTCGCCGGCATAGGCGATGGCGTTGCGATAGGCCCGCACGGCATCGTCGAACCGGCCGAGCCGCGCCAGCACCGGCGCCAGCACGGTCCAGCCGCGGCCGTCGGTCGGGTTCTTTTCCAGATGCGCTTCGACCTGCGCCACCATGTTCTCGATCGGCTGGTTGGCGTCGGCGGTGCGGGTGCGCGCGGCCAGCGGAAAATCCCCAAGATACGGCGAACCCAGCGACAGATAGAACGTCACCGCCGCGATGGGCAGCCCGATCAGCGCCGCGACCGCCGAGGCACGGCGCAGGCCAAGCTTCGCGCGCGACGGCAGCTCGCGCTGGCTGTCGGCGGCGGCGAGCAGGCGGCGGCCGATTTCGATGCGCGCGGCTTCCGCTTCGGCCACGCCGATCAGCCCGGCAGCCGCGTCACGCTCGACCTCATCGAGCTGATCCTTGTAGACAGCCGCCTCATTGCCACCATCAGGCGCGGAGGCGCCGCGACTCAACGGCCATAGCACGGCAAAGATCGCCGCGACCGTCATCAGCGCGAACACAAACCACAGCGTCATCAAGCGGTTCCCGGAGGCGGAACGGCAGCCCAGGCGAGCCGCCAATGCGCCGCTTTACACCACGGGCGGCAAGCCCGGCAATTGACATTGCGCAATATTGATCACGCCTCGGGAAGACTCCCGGGTCAGGCCGGCGGGTAAATTCGGTGAAACTTCGGGCCTAGCCGGCCTTGGTGGTCTTGCGCTCGCCGGTCACGGCATTTTCGGCCGCCCGGTTCATCAGCGACGCATAGTCGTGGCCGAACAGGATTTCGCAGAAGCGTATCGCTGCCTTGGCCTGCATCTGCCGGTAAGCGCGCGCCTTGGCATCGCCGCCGCGCAGCGCCTGCACCAGGCTCTCCGTGGAATGCTCGACGTAATGCTGGAGATCGGAGTAGGTCCGCAGCGTCACCTCGTTGATGGCCAGCTCACTGGCATAGGTGCGGCACACCGCGACGAAGTCGATCAGGGCGGCGATCTCCTCGACCTCCGCGGTATCGATCTTGGGTGCGGAAGCAATATCCTTGTCGGCGCGTTGCCGCAGCAGGCGGCGGACCCGGCCGGGCACGCTCTCGATTTCCGACTGCAGCGAATTGGAAATGTCGGCGCGGATCGATGTGAGCTGGCGGCCCCAGGCGGAATCGTTGCGCAGGTCGAGCTCGGTCCGCAGCCCGCGCACGCCGTCATGCAGGATTTTCAGGTGGTCGCCGACATTGGTGAAATGACTGCGCCTGATGTCTGTGCGCAGACAGGCGGTGAGGAACGAGAGATCGTGCAGCGCGATGGTGACGGCAACGCCATAGGGCGTGGCAGCCACGCGAATCTCGTCGTCGGATGCCGCCATCTTGATCGCGAGACGGATGATCTGCCATGGCGAGGCCAGGCGCTGCATGATCAGCGATAGCGCGAACGGCAGCAATTGCGGCGTCTGCAACGAAGGGACGTTGAGCGCCGCGGTCACGGTCTCGAGCTGGGAGGGCGTCAACGCCCGCATCTGGCCGGGAAGCTTGCTGCCGAGCACCTCCATCGCCTCGCGGGCCCGCAGCACCGCGCCGATCGAGAGCAGATCCTCGACAACATTCGGTGGACCGATCCGGGAGAGCACGCGCTGCCGGTCGTCGCCCTGCGCGGGGGTAGCGACCTGCGCGATGGCCTCGGCGGCGGCGAGCTGGAACTTGCGGGTCGCGGCTTCAAGGCCGGCGGTCGAGTCGCTCTGCCTGATGCCGGCGAGCGCGGCCTCGAAGGCCGCGGCCGCCGTGGGCGCGCCATCGCGGCTGAGCCACTGCCAGACCGGCACCAGCGAGGTGCGCCTGATCTGCCCGGCCCGGATTGGAAAGTTGCTTTCGACCAGAAATGGCTCGAGCGGACGGAACAGCAGCCGCGCCGGATCGTCGGTCCGCGGGCGCGCCTCGTCCTCTTCCTCGCTGCCCCGCACCACCTTGCGAAGTTGCTCAAGCACGAAATTGGCGACGGCGACGTCCTCCCCGCGCTCGATGGCGCGCTCGAACTCGCGCATCAGCAGCGCCTGCGATTGGGGCGGGAGCTGGGCGAGATAGTCCCTCAGCCGCTCGGTCGATGTCTGGCTCATTCGCCTGGTGTGGATGCGTGTGTCATGCGGACGGCAAAAAGCGCCCGCCGCCGATCTTAGAAGCGTGCGCGTTAAGAAGCCCTTTAGGAATAACGAAATCGACCCCGGACATTGCCGGCCGCTATCCCGTCAACTCCAAGTAATCCACGCAATCACCCGTAATCACCCTACCCATCAGATGCCCGGTAGCACCAGTTCCGCCCGCAACCCGCCGATCGGGGCATCGCCGAGCACGAGGCTGCCGCCATAGAGCGCCGCAAGATCGACCACGATCGATAGGCCGAGCCCGGATCCGGGCTTGGACTCATCCAGCCGCTGACCTCGCCGGGATACCTGGGCGCGTTCGGCGGCGGATAACCCGCGGCCGTCGTCATCGACGATGATCCGCAGCCGCGGCCCGGTCCCGGGTTCCGCCGGCGGCTCGACCCTCACCTCGATGGAGATCTGCGACGCTGCCCATTTGCAGGCATTGTCGACGAGGTTGCCGGCCATCTCTTCGAGATCCTGGCGCTCGCCGCGGAACTTGGCCTGCGCGTCCGCCTTCACGGAGATCGTGATGCCGCGGTTGCGATGGATCTTTTCCATGGTCCGCCGCAGCGCCTCGATGGCGGGCGCGACCTCGGTGACGGTGCCGACGATGGTGACGCGCGCGGCGATGCGTGCACGCTCGAGGTGGTGGGCAACCTGATCCCGCATCACATCGGCCTGCTCCAGGACCTTGCTGGCAAACGGATTTACCGCGTGGGCGCTGGCTTCATTGACGATAACCGAGAGCGGGGTCTTGATGGCGTGGGCGAGATTGCCGACATGGGTCCGCGCGCGCTCGACGATCTCGCGGTTGGCGTCGATCAGCGCGTTGGTCTCGCGCGCCAGCGGCGCGATCTCGACGGGAAAGTCGCCTTCCAGTCGTTCGGCGCGGCCGGAACGGATGTCGGCAATCGCCTCCGAAATGCGCTTGAGCGGCGCGAGGCCGAACCTGACCTGGAAAATCGTGGTCAGGAGCAGCACGATGCCGAGCGCGGCGAAGGTGCCGCCGAGGTAGTAGTCAAAGGCGCGGATCTCGTCGAAAATCTCCGATGCGTCGCCGGCCACACTGACCAAAAACTTGCCGTCGGCGCCAAGGTCGATCGGACGCTCGACCACCCGTAGGCTTTGGCCTTCAGGGCCGTCGATATAGCCAAGGCGGATGCCGGCGGCCGTCAACTCGGCGCCCTGCTCCTCCAGCTTCGGCAGCTTCTTGTCCCACAGCGAACGCGACGCCCGCGTCTCGGCCTTTTCGTCGGTGCGGACGATCTGCCAGTACCAGCCGGATAATGGCAGCTCGAACAGCGGCTCGCCGAGCGACTGGAACTGGTGGTCGGGCGGCTCGTCCGGGGTCGCGACCTCGGCGATCAGGGTACGAAGATAAAGGTTGAGGCGGCGGTCGAAGGCGCGCTCGGTGGCGTTGCGATAGACCGAGGAAAGGATCACGCCTGTTATGAGCAGGATCACGACCACCCACGCGGTCGCCGACAGGAACAACCGCGTGGCGAGCGAACTTCCGCGCATCAGAGCACGATCCCGAAAAGCACATCCCCAAGCCCCGATCCAATCGAGCGAGGCCGGTTTTCGGATAAGATCACGCTCGAATAAAAGAGCAAGGCTCATCAGGTTCCGGGCGTCGGCGGCGTCAGGAGATAGCCGAGGCCGCGCACGGTCTGGATGATGTCGACGTCAAGCTTCTTGCGAATGCGGCCGACGAACACTTCGATGGTGTTGGAGTCGCGATCGAAGTCCTGGTCGTAGAGGTGCTCGACCAGCTCGGTGCGCGATACCACGCGCCCGGTATGGTGCATCAGGTAGGCGAGCAGCCGGTACTCGTGCGAGGTCATCTTGATCGGGTTGCCCGAGACGCTGACCCGGCCCGTGCGCGTATCCAGCGACACAGGACCGCAAGTCAGTTCCGACTGCGCATGGCCGGTCGAGCGGCGCAGCAGCGCGCGAATTCGCGCCAGCACTTCTTCGAGGTGAAAGGGTTTGGCGACATAGTCGTCGGCGCCGGCGTCAAAACCCTGCACCTTGTCGCTCCAGCGGTCGCGTGCCGTCAGGATCAGCACCGGCATGGCGCGGCCGTTGCGGCGCCAGGCTTCCAGGACCGAGATACCGTCCATCTTGGGCAGCCCGATGTCGAGCACGACGGCGTCATACGGTTCGCTGTCGCCGAGGTAGTGCCCCTCCTCGCCGTCGAATGCGCGATCGACCACATAACCGGCATCCGTCAACGCCGTCGTAAGCTGACGGTTGAGATCCGGATCGTCCTCAACAACAAGCAGGCGCAAGCTGGCCTCCGAAAGTGAACCCTACGATATCAGGTTCGCCAGATGAGGCCCACCGGCGTGAACGGCCCATGAACGGCGGATATGAGGCAATGTTACTTTTTCGTCATGAGGGCTCGCGGGGCGGGCCCGGGAGACCGAGGGCCTGACATATAGCTCCGGATGCCCCAAGTGAGGTGGCAAAGGCAGCCGCACCCGTTGGTCGCGGCCCTCGTCCGCAAGCAGGCGCAACCTTCCCACCGCCGGACAGGGAGGCTAAACGCGCCGCCTCGGTCAATTTCCTCAAGTACGGAAGAATACGAACCAGACGATGCCCAGGATCAGGACTGCAAGCCCGGTCGACACCGACAGGAGGGCGAGGACCGACGGGCCGGGTTCGCCCTGACGCGCCTCGGTCGGGGTTTCGACGATCTGGCCATGCCGTTGCGTTGCCATGGTGACCTCTTCGAGTAAGTGCCTGTAAATGCCAGCGAATGCTTCGACACCGGCCGTTAAAGCAACGCCTGATCGGAAATGATGTTCCGGGCTTCCGATCGCCTCGCATTGAACCGTCAAAAAGGCCCCTCGCCCGTGGCCACCAGGACAGTTAACGCCAATCGGCGATTCCCTGCCCGGGCATGTTTGAGACCGGGCCATCCGATGGTATCGTCAGGGATTGTCCGTTGCGTATTCCGGAGTAGCCCATGGCCCCCCGCGCCAATTGGAAGGGTTTTCTGCGCCTCTCGCTGGTGACCTGCCCGGTCGCCCTCTATCCGGCGACGTCGGATACCGAGAAGGTCTCCTTCAACCAGATCAACCGCAAGACCGGCCATCGCATCAAATATTCGAAGGTCGACGCCGAGACCGGCGAGGAAGTGGCCAACGAAGACATCATGAAGGGCTACAAGATCGACACCGATACCTACATCGAGGTGTCGAAGGACGAGCTCGACGACATCGCGCTGGAATCGACCCGCACCATTGAGATCGACGAATTCGTTCCGAAATCCGATATCGACGGCCGCTATCTGATCCGCCCCTATTATCTCGTGCCGGACGGCAAGGTCGGTCACGATGCATTTGCGGTGATCCGCGAAACCATCCGCAGCATGAACAAGGTCGCGATCGGACGGGTGGTGTTGACCAACCGCGAGCACATCATCGCGCTGGAGCCGCTCGACAAGGGGCTAATGGGAACGCTGCTGCGCTACCCCTATGAGGTCCGCAGCGAGACGGAATATTTCGACGATATCCAGGACGTGAAGATCACCAAGGATATGCTTGATCTGGCTAAGCATATCGTCGAGCAGAAATCCGCATCATTCGAGCCCGAGCAGTTCGAGGACCGCTACGAGCAGGCGCTGATCGACCTGATCAACCAGAAGCGCAACGGGCTGAGCACCAAGGCCAAGCCGGCGCCGAAGACCTCCGGCAACGTCATCAACCTGATGGATGCGCTCAAGCGCAGCCTCGCCAGCGAGAAAGAGGCCGCCCCTGCCCCGGCCAAGGCGAAGGGCAAGAAGCCGAAGAAGGCCGCCGCCGGCCAGCGCGAGATGCTGTTGCCGATCAGCGGCAGCGGCAAGCGCGCCGCCAAGGAGACGGCGAAAGAAGCGCCCAAGAAGGCGGAAAAGCCGGTGCGCAGCACCGCCCGCGCCAAGAAGGCCGGATGACCGAAAGAGGAGCGCGATAGATCGCACCGTCTAGCGCGCAATGCCCTGGTCGACCCCGTTCGATGATCCGATACTGCTGCGTGGCGGCCGCAAGCTCGCGACGCTGCAGCAGGCCGCTGACCATGTCATGGCATTGCCGGAAAGCGTGCAGCACGAGGCGCACTGGCAGACCGCGATCGAGAATCTGATCAACGCGGCCGAGACCGGCGGAGGCTGGCTGATGTTCGCGCGGATCGCGATGATCCGGGCGCTCAATGCGGATGGCAAAAAAGCAGGCTAGCCAGCGGCTGCAATTGCCGCCGTCCCTTTTCGCGCTACTTGATCGACGTGCCGACGTCGACGAATTTCGTGCTCAGCGCGCTGCCGACGCCGTTGACCGCGGTGATGATCACAATGCTGATGCCGACGGCAATGAGGCAATATTCGATGGCGGTCGCGCCGCATTCATCGTCGACAAATCGTGCCAGTAATCGACGCATAAAAAAACTCCTGTCGACGCTCCCCGGAATTTCTCCCGCGCCATACTGGTTAAACTCTAGGAGGGAACCGTTGAAGAGCCCTTGAGGAACAGAATGAACGATTGATTAAGGCGAACGCACAATCGCAGGGCCGGAATTGTACGGTACGGAAAATTTACCATCGGTTGCTCACCGACCGTTCATCGTGGCCGCGATCGGCGGCTTCTCGGAGTGAGCGGACATGAGCGCGCAGAAGCGCGACAGGGATAGGAATTACATCGGCCTCCCGCACGAGGAGACCGACGAGCGGCGCATTGCCGACCTATCGGCGGCCGCGAAGTATCCGACCGTGGATCACATACTCGACCTAGTGGCCGCGCTGTTCGGGCGCCGCGGCGTAACGAGGTAGCCCCCGCCCCGGCCGCGGCATTGAACAAGGGACCGGGCCATGGCCCGGTCCGGAACGTCGTTCTCAGAAGTTACGCTGGACGCGGGCCTGGAAGAGAACGGTGTCCTGGTCCTTGAACTCATACAGCGCGTTCGGCTTCGGCGCGGTCGCGGTGAACACTGACGAACCCGACATCTTCTGGTCGAGATGGAACCACTGGACTTCGCCCGAGAAGGTCAGGTTCTTGACCGGGGTCCAGCGGGTCACGATGCCGAGCTGCGAGACGTTGAAGTCGGGATTGCAGGTGTAGTTACCGGCAGCGTTGCCGGCCAGCGCCTGACCGGGGTGGCTGACGTTGAAGGCAGCGCAATAAGCGCCCTTGGCCGTGGTGGTGCCGGCACCGAGCAAATTGTCGTTCGCACCGCCATCATACCGGACCGCGGAATAGCTGCCGAACAGGCTGGTCGACCAGTTCGGATTCCAGTTGTGATTGAACGCGCCACGGACGCCCCAAGCCGTGGTCAGGACAAGGCCGCCGGTGCCGCCAGCGCCGGGCATATAGACGGCGTCGGTGGTCGCGCCAAATCCGGCGCTCTGATAGGCGAAGCCGCTGTTGCCGAACATCGCAAAGCTCGGCGAGGTGCCGCTGGTGGCGATGACATACTTGGTCGCGCCCTTGGCGTAGGATGCGTCGATCTTGATGTCGTCGCCCGTGCCAGTCGGCAGGTTCTTGATCTGCAGCGCCGCCATCACCGCGCCGCCCCACTTGGTGTCGGGGTGACCGCTGATTTCGGAAAGCGCATTGGGAACGCCACCGGCAGCCAGTGTGTTGTACGAGCCGCTCACTTCATGCGCGGCAGCCGAGAACTGCAGCAGACCCCAGGCTTGATCGATCCGGATGTTGCCGACGATATCGGGCGCATGCACGCCGGCATAGGCGTTCGATCCGGTGCCATTGACGCCGATCGCCGACGGAATGCCCAGATTGTACACGGCGGTGCGGTCCCACACGGTCGGGTCGTCGAGACCGATCGAGGCCGATACGCCGTTGCCGAACTGGGCGGTGTACTGGATGTTGTTGACGCCGGTATC
Source organism: Bradyrhizobium sp. CB3481 (assembly GCF_029714305.1). Taxonomy (NCBI): domain Bacteria; kingdom Pseudomonadati; phylum Pseudomonadota; class Alphaproteobacteria; order Hyphomicrobiales; family Nitrobacteraceae; genus Bradyrhizobium; species Bradyrhizobium sp. CB3481. The sequence continues at coordinate 2,742,413 of NZ_CP121647.1, read as the reverse complement.
GGTGTTCTGGCCGCCGAGCAACGAAGAGTTGATGTTGCCCGGGAAACCCTGCCACGGCGTGGCATAGGCCGAGGCGGACTTACCGAAGGTGAAGCCGGCGAACTGGATGAACACGTATTCGACCGCGACGTAGCCGGCGCCGGCGGTGTCAAGCAGGTTCGCGTTGTTGCCGAGGTTGGTGGCGAGCGAGTTGGGGTTGAACGTGCTGCCGCCGAGCGTGGTGAACTGAATGTCAGCCTGGCCGAAGGTGCGGACCACGCCATATTCGGTCGCGGTGCGAGTGTCGACCGTCAGCGCTATACGGGAGCGGGAGACCATGTAATTTTGATAACGGTTATGCTGGCCGATATCACCGTTCCAGCCGGGGGCGCCGTGCGCGCCGCCGTTGAACGTGGTGTCCGCGCGCAGATAGCCGCCAAGCTTGATGCAGGTATCGGAACCCGGGATGTAGAAGAAGCCGGCGCCGTACAGCGAACAGACCCGCACATATTCGACCGCCTTGGCCTTGACCGGAAGGTCGGCCGCCTGTGCCCCGCTCAGGGTCATCAAGGCGGCCGCCGAGCCGAGTATGAGTGTTCGCGCCGTAATCATTAAAGTCTCCTGTCCCGCGATTCATGCAGTTGCATGCGACACAGGTAATCCAAAAATCGTTATCTGGAATGACAAGCTTGTGATGCCGCGACACTTGGACCGCGGCTGTGATGTTTTCGCCACGGCGGGTCAGCGCGCCGAGGCAAAACCTCTAATTTCGTTTTGCGCGCGACGTCTCGGGAGCAAGAAAATTCTCCACTGCCCTGCCCCCGGTATTTCTGCCTGGAGAGCCGTTCGCGCGGCCAAACGCATATCAGCACTTCCGCGCGCACGCGCCGGGCGCGCTTTACCGCACGGTAAAATCCTGCTCCAACTGTCGGCAATGGGCCGGATCGAACCGGCTTGCCGATCAGGGGGAGAGACCGTCATGAAGCTCGGCGCCGCCATCGCGGAAATCATGAAGCGGGAGGGAATCGAAATCCTCTGCGGCTATCCGGTCAATCACCTGATCGAATACGCCGCCAATGCCGAGATCCGCCCGGTGATGGTGCGCCAGGAGCGCATCGGCGTTCACATGGCGGACGCGATCTCACGCGTCACTTCCGGCCGCTCGATTGGCGCGTTCTGCATGCAGCACGGACCCGGCGCCGAAAATGCGATGGGCGGCGTGGCGCAATGCTACGGCGAATCCGTGCCCGTGCTGGTGCTGCCGATGGGCTATGCGCGCCGGCTTGCCAATATCGACCCGAACTTCAATTCCAGCCAGGCGATGAAGGCGTTCTCGAAATCGTCCGAGCCGATCAACATCGCAACTGAGGTCTGCAACATCTTCCGCCGGGCCTTCACCAAGCTGAAGAACGGCCGCGGCGGACCGGTGATCGTCGAAATCCCTGCCGACATGTGGAACGAGGAGGTGCCGGAACCCTTAAACTACACGCCGGTGCTGCGCACCCGCTACGGCGCCGACCCCGTCCATGTGAAGGAGGCGGCCGCCCTCCTCGTCGCCGCCAAGCGCCCGGTGATCTATGCCGGCCAGGGCGTGCACTACGCAAAAGCCTGGCCGCAGCTCAAGCGGCTGGCCGAACGCCTTGCCATCCCCGTCACGACCAGTCTGGGCGGCAAGTCGTCGTTTCCCGAGACGCATCCACTGTCGCTCGGATCGGGCGGCCTTGCGGTGCCGCGCGCGGTGCCGAAATTCTTAGGGGAAGCCGACGTCATCTTCGGCATCGGCTGCTCCTTTACCGAGACATCGTTCGGCACCGCCATGCCGAAGGGCAAGACCATCATCCATTCGACGCTCGATCCCAACCATCTCAACAAGGATGTCGAGGCGAAAGTCGGCCTGGTCGGCGATGCCGCGCTGGTGCTGGATGCACTGCTGGAAGAGATTGGCAAGACCGTCACCGCGGATCGCGATGCGACAGGGGTCGCCGCCGAAATCGCCGCCTTGCACAAGGAGTGGCTGGCAAAGTGGCTGCCGAAGCTGACGCACAATGATGCGCCGCTCAACCCCTATCGCGTGCTGTGGGATCTGCAGCACACGGTCGACATCCACAACACCATCATCACCCATGATGCCGGCAGCCCGCGCGATCAGCTGTCCCCGTTCTGGAAATCGGTCGAGCCGCTGTCCTATATCGGCTGGGGCAAGACCACGCAGCTCGGCTACGGCCTCGGGCTTGCGATGGGCGCCAAGCTGGCAAAGCCTGACAAGCTCTGCATCAACGTCTGGGGCGATGCCGCGATCGGCTTCACCGGCATGGATTTCGAGACCGCGGTGCGCGAGCGCATCCCGATCATGTCGATCCTGCTCAACAACTTCTCCATGGCGATCGAATTGAAGGTGATGCCGATCTCGACGGAGAAATACCGCTCGACCGATATTTCCGGCGACTACGCCGCGATGGCGCGAGCGTTCGGCGGCTATGGCGAGCGGGTGACGAAGCCGGAAGACATCATCCCCGCCATCAAGCGCGGCATCCAAAAGACCCAGGAAGGCGTGCCGGTGCTGCTGGAGTTCATCACCAGCAAGGAGACCGAGGTGTCGAGGCCGGGGACTTAAGGCCAACGCAGCAGGTCATCGCCGATGCGCGTCACCATCATCGAAACCGGGCTGGTCAGCCCCAAAAACCGCGAACTCCATGGTTCCTATCCGCAGATGTTCGAGCGGATGATCGGTGCCGCCGACGCGACCGTCACCTTCGATACCGTGAGCCTTCCCGAAGGCGAGGCGCTGCCCGATACCGATCGGCTGGAGGCGATCCTCGTCACCGGCTCCGCGGCCGGCGTCTATGACGATGTCGAGTGGATCGCCCCGCTCGAGCAGTTCGTGCGTACGGCGCATGCGGCCGGGGTGCCGATGGTTGGGGTCTGCTTCGGCCATCAATTGATCGCGCAGGCGCTGGGAGGTGTGGTGCGCAAATCGGAGAAAGGCTGGGGCCTCGGGCGGCACGTCTACGAGGTCGCGCCCGGCAACGGCGTGATCGACGGCACGCAGATCGCCATCGCCTGCTCGCACCAGGACCAGGTCATCACGCCGCCGGACGGCGCCATGACCATCCTGTCCTCGGACTTCACGCCCTATGCCGGGCTGCTCTATAGCAGCGGCCGGACGCTATCGGTGCAGCCGCATCCGGAATTCTCGGTCGGCTTTGCGCTCGCCTGCTGCGAGATGGCGCGCAGCAAGGGCGATGCGCCCGATCGCGTCGTGACATCGGCGCAAGCCTCGCTCGCCGAACCGCTCGAGAGCGCGCGTCTCGGCGGCGCGATCACGCAGTTTCTCACCCGCTCAGCCTAGACCCGTCCTCGGCGGTGCGCCGGATGGCCGAAGACAAAATCGCGAAAACAACCCCATGCAAAGTACGAAAAGCCGCAGATTGAGGTAACATAATACTCCGCATACTCCGCCCTCTCCGCTGGCGTCGAGGGGCTGGCGAGCGGTCGCTCCTCCATGGAGGATGATGCACAGGGCGGCGCAGGCCTTGGGCTGCACGGTTGGGGCACCCCTGAAACGTGAGCGCCCGAACGCCACCTAAAGGCCGCTATGGCCGCTGGCTCTAAGGCTTCCGGAATGAAATAATCCGGAGGATGGAACCGCGACGCGAGGACCATGCCTCGCGCTCCGGGCAGGAATAGCTGGAATGGCGACACTTCCCGAGCACAGGTCGGTCGCGATCGATGAGCTGGAATCAGCCATCACCGAGCTGGAATCGCACCTCGAATCCGTCAGCGCCGAACGCGATGAGGCGAAGGCGCGCCAGGTCGAGCTTGAGACCGAGAATGCGAACCTGCGCCGGGAGTTGAACCTGGCGCATGAGCAGCAGAAGGCTTCCACCGGCATCCTCAGCGTCATCAACAGTTCGGTGGCCGATACCAACCCGGTATTCGAAAGCATCCTCTCCAGCATCAAGCATCTCTTTGACGGCGAAGAGAGCCTGATCTTTCTCACCGACGATGACGGCCTGCTGCGGATTGCGGCCGCGCGTGGCGCAAGCGCCGAGGCCGCGCGCGAGCGGTTTCCAATTCCCGTTGAAGGAACGGCAAGCGAGCTTGCGATCCGCGAGCGGAAGCTGGTGCGTTCTGCCGACGTCCAGAACGATCCCGACATGCCGATCAAGCTGCGCGAGACGGCCCGCCGGATTGGACAAAATTATTCGATGGCCATTGCCCCCATGCTCTGGGAAGACAAGGCGATCGGCACGATTTTCGTGGGCCGCTCGTCCATGGTGCCATTTACCGACAAGGAGTGCGAACTGCTGAACAGCTTCGCGGACCAGGCAGTCATTGCCATCCAGAACGTGCGGCTGTTCAACGAAACCAGGGAGACGCTGGAGCGTCAAACGGCGACAGCCGACGTACTGAATGTGATCAGCCGGTCTCCGACCGACGCCGGGCCGGTGTTTGACGTCATTGGCGAGCGTGCCGAGAAGCTGTGCAACGCGGAAATCAGCGTTATTTCCGTTCTCGATGGCGACCTCATCAGGGTCGCCGGTATTCGTGGAATCAGCAGAGAGGGCGTCGAGCTCTTTCGCGCGCACTTCCCGATGCCGCTTGATCGCCAGACCGTTACCGCGCGGACCATCAAGTCCGGGACCGTCGTTCACATTGGCGACGTACTCGCCGATACCACCTACGACAATAAGGGTCTCGCCGCACAGACCGGGTACCGGAACTGTCTTGGCGTGCCCATGCATCACAAAGGCGAGGTCGTTGGCGCAATTTTCGTGGCAAGGAGCGACCCCGGTCTGTTTTCCGACAGCCAGATCCGGCTGCTGGAAATCTTTGCCGATCAGGCTGTGATTGCTATTCAGAACGTACGGCTGTTCAACGAGACGCGCGAGGCATTGGAGCGGCAAACCGCAACGGCCGAAATCCTGAAAGTGATCGCCTCTTCACCTGCAGACATCCAGCCGGTGTTCGAGGCCATCGCCTCGAACGCCAAGCAATTGCTCGGCGGGTTCTCGACCACCGTGCTGCATTTTGTCGGCGATGAACTCCATCTCGTCGCCTACACGCCGACGAGTCCCGAAGCCGATGAAGCGTTGAAAGCCTCCTTCCCGCGCAAGCTCGCGGAATTCCCAACCTTTGCCCTGGTTCGCAATGGCGAGACTATCCAGTTTTCCGACACCGAGGCCGAAGCGGTGCCGGAGGCAAACCGGGAATTGGCCCGGCTGCGCGGTTTTCGCAGCGTGCTGTTCACGCCGCTGATGAACCGCGGCGCGCCGGTCGGCATGATCAGCGTGACGCGCGAAGCGCCCGGCGCCTTCGCGTCGCATCATGTACAGTTGCTGCAAACCTTTGCCGCTCAGGCGGTGATCGCGATCGAAAATGTGCGGCTATTCAATGAAACCAAGGAAGCGCTGGAGCGGCAGACCGCGACCGCGGAGATATTGAAAGTCATCGCGTCGTCTCCTTCCGACGTCCTACCGGTGTTCGAGGCGATTGTCGGAAGCGCGAAGCGGCTTCTCGGCGGCTTCTCAGCCGCGGTGTTTCGTTTCATTGACGGGACTGCCCACCTGCAGGCCATCACGCCGACGAACCCGGCGGCCGACGTGATAATGAAGAATTCATTCCCGCGTCCGATTGCCGATTTCCAGTCATTTGCGATGGTACAGGCCGGGCGAACTGTGCAGGCCGCGGATACGGAAGCCCTGTCCGACGACATTAGAGACATCGCGCGGGCACGCGGTTTTCGCAGCATGCTCCTTACTCCGCTGCTGCGCGAAGGTACGCCGATCGGCTTGATCAGTGTCACCCGGGTAGAACCCGGTCCGTTCTCAGACCACTTCGTGCAATTGCTGCAGACCTTCGCCGACCAGGCGGTGATTGCGATCGAGAACACTCGGCTGTTCAACGAGACCAAGGAAGCGCTGGAGCAACAGAAGGCCTCTTCCGACATCCTGCGCGTGATCAGCAGCTCCGTGGCCGACGCTCAACCGGTGTTCGACAAGATTCTTGACAGTTGCAAGCATCTGTTCGGCAGCGACGAGACGGCTGTGCTGCTGCTCGATGGCGAAGACACCATCACACTCGGCGCCTATGTCGGCAAGCAACACGACGCCGTGGCGGCGAGCTTTCCTGCCCCTTTGGACAAATCTCCTGCAGGTCGCGCCATTCGCGAGCGGCGCGCGGTGCATTACTCCGACGTTGCTAACGATCCTCAGCTTACGCGCACGGTGCGACGGGTTGCCCAACTCGCAGGATACGAGTCCATGGCCTACGCGCCGATGGTGTCGAACGGGCGCGGCATCGGCGCAATCGGCGCGTCGCGGAACAAAGGCGGGTTCAGTGACAAGGAACTGACGCTGCTGCAGACCTTCGCCGACCAGGCAGTGATAGCCATCGAGAACGCGCGGCTTTTCAAGGAGACGCAGGAAGCGCTCGAACGCCAAACAGCGACGGCGGACATCCTGAAGGTCATTGCCTCTTCACCATCCGACCTGCAACCGGTGTTCGAGGCAATCGCGGCGCGATCAATCCAATTGGTCGGCGGCCACTCTGCGACCGTGTCGATGTACGTCGGCGACAGGGTCGAGCTGGGAGCGATCACCCCAGTTAACCCCGAGGCTGATGCCGCCCTTAGGGCGTTGTACCCGCGTCGGCTGGCGGACTATCCGCTCTTCGAGCTGGTCCGCGGCGGTGAGGTCGCCCAGGTTTTCGACATGGAGCGCGAATCGCGCGTACCGCCGGCGGCCATGGCCATGGCACGAGCGCGCGGCTTTCGCTCCATGGTGCTCGTGCCCATGAACAGCGACGAAGGTCCGATCGGCGCCATCACCGTCACCCGCAAGGAGCCTGGGACATTCGAGCCGCATCATATTCAATTGCTGCAAACCTTCGCCGACCAGGCCGTAATCGCCATCAAGAATACCCGGCTGTTCGAGGAGGTGCAGGCCAAGACGCGCGATCTCACGGAATCGCTGCGGCAGCAGACGGCGGTCGGCGACGTGCTCAAGACCATCAGCCGCTCGACCTTCGATTTGCAACCGGTGCTCGACACGCTGGTGAATTCGGCGGGACAGCTTTGTGAAGCCGATATGGCCTTCATCATGCGCCGCGTAGGCGACGAGTACCGCGCGGGAGCCGCCGTCGGCTACACCCAAGCTTACATCGACTTTCTCAATAACCATCCGCTGGCAGTCGACCGGGGTACGGTGACCGGCCGCGCCGTGCTCGAAAGGCGCCCCGTCCAGATTGTGGATGTTGCGGCTGATCCCGAATATACGCTGCATGAAACAACCACGCTCGCCGGCCAACGCACCACGCTCGGCGTGCCGTTGCTGCGCGAAAACGAACCGATCGGCGTGATCGTTCTGGCGCGCACGCGCGTCGAGCCGTTTTCGCGGAAGCAGATCGATCTCGTGGCTACTTTCGCCGACCAGGCCGTGATCGCGATCGAGAACGTCCGGCTGTTCAATGAGACGCGCGAGGCGCTGGAGCGGCAGACCGCCACGGCCGACATTCTGAAGGTCATCGCCTCCTCGCCATCGAACGTGCAGCCGGTATTCGACGCGATTGCGTACAGTGCCAACCGCCTGATCGGCGGCTTTTCGGCCGCGGTGTTCCGTTATGTCGACGGCCAGATTCATCTCGCGGCCTTCACACCAACAGATGCAGAAGGCGACGCAGTCCTGCAGTCTTCATTCCCGGTTACACTCGCCGAGTTTCCGCCCTACCACCTGACGCGCGATGGCGCGCCCGCGGAATTGCCCGATACCGATCTCGAACCGGCGGCGCGCGACATCGCACGCGCGCGCGGCTACCGCAGCATGCTGTTCGCGCCGCTGATGAACGAAGGCGAGGCCGTCGGCATTATCACCGTCACCCGTGTCGCGCCCGGCCCATTCGGCGAGCAGCATACCCGCTTATTGCAGATGTTCGCCGACCAGGCCGTCATCGCCATCGAAAATGTTCGTTTGTTCGACGAGGTCCAGGCGAAGACGCGCGATCTGCAGGAATCACTGCAGCAGCAGACCGCCACCGCCGACGTACTCAGGGTGATCAGCGCTTCCCCCGGCGAACCAGAGCCGGTGTTCCACACCATGCTGGAAAACGCTGGGCGGCTCTGCGAGGCGAAATTTGCGATGCTGCGCCTATTGAAAGGCGATCAATTTCACGGCGTCGCCGCGTGGAATTTGCCTCCCGCCTTCAGCGAATTTCTTGCGCAGACTCCGATCCGCATCGACCCGAAGCTTCCGCTGGGCCAAGTCGTGGACACGAAGCAGCCTGTTCACGTCCGTGATGTCCTGCAGCATGAGGCCTATCTTGAGGGCTATCCGGGCATGATCGCCGTTGCAGAACTCGGAGGCGCACGCACGCTGCTGCAGGTGCCCATGCTCAAGGAGGATCAGCTCGTCGGAACCATCGGCATCTACCGTCAGGAGGTCCGGCCGTTCACCGAAAAGCAGATCGCGCTGGTGCAGAACTTTGCTGCCCAGGCCGTGATCGCGATCGAAAATGCTCGCCTGCTCAACGAACTGCGCCAACGCACCGAGGACCTTTCCGAAGCGCTCACCTATCAGACCGGCAGCGCCAACATCCTGAAAGTGATCGCCTCCTCGCCGACAGACGTGGGGCCGGTCCTGAAGGCGATCGTGGAAAGCGCCTGTGACTTGTGCGAGGCCTACGATTGCATCGCGTTCCTCAGGGACGGTGACTACCTTCGCTTCAGCGCGCACCATGGGCCGATCCCGATGGACTTCGACAAATGGCCCATCAACCGCAAATGGGTGACGGGACGTGCTTTTGTCGATCAGAGACCGGTGCACGTGTATGACCTGATGGCCGAGGGCGACGAATTTCCGGATGGGCGCGACATGTCCTCCCGCATGGGCCATCGCACGATGGTGGCCGTCCCCTTGCTTCGCGAAGGTGAAAGCATAGGCGCCATCATTCTTCGACGAACCGAAGTGAATCCTTTCAGCGACAAGCAGGTAAATCTCCTGCAGACCTTCGCCGACCAGGCCGTGATTGCCATCGGCAACGTCCGGCTATTCGAAGAGGTGCAGGCCAAGACGCGCGACCTCACTGAATCTCTGCAGCAGCAGACCGCCACAGGTGACGTGCTGAAGGTGATCGCCTCCTCGCCTACCGACGTCCAACCGGCCCTGCAGGCCATCGTCGAGAGCGCCTGCGCATTTTGCGACGCCTATGATGCGGGCGTGCTCCTGAAGATCGGCAACGATCTGCATTTCAGCGCCCATCACGGCCCCATTCCGACAGGTCAGGAGCCGCGTCCGATCAGCAGAGAATGGGTGGTGGGTCGCTCGGTCGTCGACAAGGTGCCGGTGCAGGTGCCGGACTTTGAAGCTCCCGAAGCCGGCGAGTTTCCCGAGGGGCAGCGGCAATCGCGCGAACAGGGCCACCGCTGCACGTTAAGCGTACCGCTGTTGCGGGAGGGAGAGGCCATCGGCGCGCTGGCGCTGCGTCGCCTGGAACCGGTAGCCTTCAGCGACAAGCAGATCGCGCTGTTAGAGACCTTCGCCGATCAGGCCGTGATAGCGATCGGCAACGTCCGACTATTCGAGGAGGTGCAGGCCAAGACCCGCGATCTGACCGAGGCCCTCACCCACCAGACCGGCAGCGCCAATATCCTCAAGGTTATCGCCTCTTCACCGACGGACGTCGGACCTGTGCTCAACGCGATAGTGGAGAGTGCCTGCGAGCTTTGTGACGCCAATGACGCCATCGTATTCCTAAGAGAAGGCGATCGCCTCGGCTACAAGGCACATCATGGCCCCATCCCTGTCGTCTTTGGTGAGAATCGCGCAATCAACCGCGGCTATGTCGCGGGGCGCTCGATGGTTGATAAGATCCCGGTCCATGTGAGCGATGTCTTTTCAGAAGAAGCGGCGGACTTTCCGGAATCGCGAGAACTGTCGCGGAGGGACGGCATTCGGAGCATATTGTGCGTTCCCATGCTGCGCGAGAACGAAAGCATTGGTGCGATCCTGCTTAGGCGTACGGAGGTGCATCCATTTACCGACAAGCAGGTCGCGCTCCTGCAGACTTTCGCCAATCAGGCGGTGATCGCCATAGGCAACGTTCGTCTTTTCGAGGAGGTTCAGGCCAGCACGCGCGAGCTCACGGAGTCGCTGGAGCAACAGACCGCTACCTCTGAGGTCTTGCACGCCATCAGTTCATCGCAGGGCGACCTTGCGCCGGTTTTCGATGCCATGCTTGGCAAGGCGATGCAGCTCTGCGGCGCCAATTTCGGCGTGCTCAATACCTATGATGGCTCGCACTTCCATACGGCAGCTACCTACGGCCTGCCGCCTGCCTACGACGAATTCCGCCGCAGACAGCCGCTCGACTATGGACCGGGCACGGCGCCGGCCCTCCTGCTGCAGGGCGAGCCTCATGTGGAAATTCTCCACCTGATCGATTCCGAGGCCTATCGCCGCGGCGACCCGAATCGCCGTGCACTGGTGGACATCGGCGGCGCACGCAGCCTGCTGGCTGTGCCGCTGCTCAAGGACGAACGCGTGGTCGGCAATGTCATGATCTTCCGGCAGGAAGATAGTCCGTTCTCCGAAAAACAGATTGCGCTGTTGAAGCAGTTCGCGGCTCAAGCCGTGATCGCCATCGAGAATGCCCGCCTGCTCAACGAACTGCGCCAGCGCACCAGTGATCTCTCCAAATCGCTCGACGATCTCCGCACCGCGCAGGATCGCCTCGTGCAGACCGAAAAACTCGCTTCGCTCGGCCAGCTAACCGCGGGCATTGCGCATGAGATCAAGAACCCGCTCAACTTCGTCAACAATTTCGCCGCCCTTTCGGCCGAATTGACCGAGGAGTTGAACGACATCCTCAAGCCGACTGAGCTCGCGGGGAAAGTCCGCACCGAGGTCGACGAGCTGACGGGGCTTTTGAAGGGCAATCTGGAAAAAGTCGTGCAGCACGGCCGCCGCGCCGATTCCATCGTCAAGAACATGCTGCTGCATTCGCGCGAGGGCGGCGGCGAGCATCGGCCGTCCGACATCAATGCGCTGGTCGACGAGAGTCTCAACCTCGCCTATCACGGCGCCCGCGCCGAGAAGCCCGGCTTCAATGTCACGCTCGAGCGCGACTTCGATCTCGCCGCGGGGCAGATCGACGTGTTCCCTCAGGAAATCACCCGCGTGATCCTCAACCTGGTCTCGAATGGCTTCCATGCCGTGACCAAGCGCAACAAGGAAGGCGGCGAGCCCGGTTTCGAGCCGACACTCCGGGCGAGCACAAAAAACCTCGGCGATGCCGTCGAAATCCGCATCCGCGACAACGGGACCGGCATACCGCTCGAGGTAAGAGAGAAGATGTTTAACCCCTTCTTCACGACCAAGCCGGCCGGTGAAGGAACCGGGTTGGGATTATCGATGAGCCACGACATCATCGTGAAACAACATGGCGGCACAATTGACGTGAATACTGAACAAGGTCATTTCACCGAATTCCGCATCGTGTTGCCGCGAACAAGCAATTTTGCAGAAAACTCCAGAGGATAGCCGTGAGCGTTCTGGTTCTGGTTGTAGATGATGAGCCCGACATCGAAGCGTTGTTCCGCCAGCAATTCCGCCGTGACTTGCGCGCGCAGCGGTTCGTCATGGACTTCGCCAATTCCGCACCGGATGCGCTGGAGCGCGTCGGCTCGAACATCGAGCATTCGCTGATTCTGATTCTGTCCGACATCAATATGCCCGGCATGACTGGACTGGAGATGTTGCCGAAGGTCAAGCAGATGCGGCCCGAGGTGCCGGTCATCATGATCACGGCCTATGGCGACGCCGACACAAAGCGCAAGGCACTCGAGAACGGCGCGACTGACCTTCTGACCAAACCGATCGACTTCGTGACGCTGCGTCGGGAGATCGATGCCAGGGTCGAGCAAGCCGCATGACTGCAACCATCCTCGTGGTCGATGATGAGCCGGATCTGGAGGCATTGATCCTTCAGAAATTCCGGCGGCAGGTTCGCGAGGGTTCAGTCAGCTTCATGTTTGCGCGTGACGGGCTCGAGGCGCTGCAGTCGCTCGAGCAGCATCCGCACGTCGACCTGGTGGTCTCCGACATCAACATGCCGCGAATGGACGGCTTGTCGCTGCTCGCCAAACTGCAGGAAGCCGAGGATAAAAAGTCCACCATTATCGTGTCGGCTTACGGCGACATGAGCAACATCCGCACTGCGATGAATCGCGGCGCGTTCGACTTCCTGACCAAGCCGATCGATTTTTCCGATCTCGAAGCGACGATCGACAAGACTCTGCGGCACATCGAAGTGCTGCGCGATGCTCGTCGCCGTCAGGCGGAAGCCGAGCGCGCCCATGCCTCGCTCTCCCGTTATTTCTCGCCCGAGCTCGCCAAGCGGCTTGCGGCCAGTGTTGGCGACGGCACGGAGGTGACCTGGCGAGAGGTTGCGGTCATTTTCACCGACATAACCGGTTTCACGTCGCTGGTTGAGACTGCCGTGCCTGAACTGCTCGGAGAGCTTCTCAACGAATATGTGGCCGGAATGACCGACGTCGTCTTCGCGCACGAGGGAACCGTGGCGAAGGTGATCGGCGATGCGATCGAGGTTCTGTTCAATGCGCCCAGCGACCAGCCCGACTATGCGACGCGCGCGGTTGCCTGTGCGCAGGAACTTGACCTATGGGCGGAAGCGTTTCGCGAACGGTGGAAAGCGAAAGGTGTGAATTTCGGTGCGACCCGCATTGGTGTTCATGCCGGACCTGCGCTGGTGGGCAATTTCGGCGGCAACCGCTTCTTTGACTACACCGCTTACGGAGACACCATCAACACGGCGGCGCGGCTTGAAGGAGCGAACAAGTTTCTCGGCACCCGGATTTGCGTCAGCGCGACAATTGCAAGCGCGGCGGAGAATTTCAGGGGTCGACCAATCGGTGATCTCGTGCTGCGTGGGCGCAGCGAACCATTGCGCGCTTACGAGCCGTTATCGGCGGCGAGTTTTGGAGCGCCAGCGACATCGCAGTATGGCGATGCTTTCGCCAAGCTTGAGGCCGGCGACGGCGCTGCAATGCCGGCCTTTGCTGCACTTGTCGGCTCGCATGCCGAGGACCCTCTGGCCAATTTTCACCTCAAGCGATTGCTGAACGGCGCCAAGGGCGCCCGCATGCAAATCGAATAGACGCCCTACTCCGCCATCTCCGCCGGCGTCGATGGACCGGCGAGCGGCCGCTCCTCCATCAGGATGATGCACAGCGCGGCGCAGGCCAGCAGCGCGGTGGCGGCGCCGAACACGTAATGGAACGCGGTGACCATGTCGGCCACCGGTATCGCATTCGCCGGCCCGCGATGTTCGCCGAGCGAGATGCCCGCCCCCAGCGCCATCAACAGGATCGCGCTGAAGGCGGCGACCGTGAACGACGACATCAGCGAGCGGAAGAAATTCATCGCGCCCGTCACCGTGCCGATCTGCGGGCGCGCCACCGAGTTCTGCAGCGAAACCACGCTGACCGGGAACGTCGTGCCGAGCCCGAGCGCAAACAGCGACAGCACGACCAGCAACGCCCACAGCGGCAGCGTCGTCGCGGTCAATACCGCACCGAAGATCGTGGCCGCCGACGTGCCGACGATCGCGACACGCTTGTAATGCTTGGCGCGCGCCATGGTCCGTCCGGCGATCGCCGCGCCGCAGGTCGAGATCGCGGCGAGCGGGATCAATGCGAGGCCGGCCTCGCTCGCGCTCAGGTGATAGACGACCTCGTAATAGAGCGGCAGATGCACGGTCAGGCCCGTGATGGCGCCGAGCGCGCAGCCGCCGGCCACCATGGCAAAGGGCACCACCGTTCCGCCGAGCAGCGGCAACGGCAAAAACGGCTCCTCGGCAGTTCGCGCATGCCAGACGAAGCCGAGCGCCAGCGCCACCGACGCACCGATCATCGCCATAATCGCCGGCGACAGCCAGGCATGGCGGTTGCCGCCCCAGGTCAGCACCAGCATGACGACCACAGCGGAGGCCATCAGCAGCACCCCGCCGAGCCAGTCGACCTTGCGGCGGCGGTGAAACACCGGGATCTTGGCCATCTTGGGCAGCAGTAGGAACAGCGCGCCGACGGCGAGCGGCACGTTGATCCAGAAGATCATCGACCAGTGCAGATGCTCGGCGAACACGCCGCCAAGCACGGGCCCGAGCAGGCCCGCCGCCATCCAGACGCCGCTGAAATACGCTTGATATTTGCCGCGCTCACGCGGTGAGACGACATCGGAAATCACGGTCTGCACGACCGGCATGATGCCGCCGCCGCCCAGCCCCTGCAGGCCGCGCGCGACGATCAATACCGGCATGTTCGGCGCCACCGCGCAGAGAATCGAGCCCGCCGTGAACAGGACGAGCGACACGGTGATCATGACGCGGCGGCCATAGATGTCGCTCAGCGTGCCGAACACCGGCGCGACCGCGGTCGAGGCTAGGAGATAGGCGGTGATAACCCAGGACAGGTTGCTGACGTCATTGAACTGGCGGCCGATCGTCGGCAGCGCGGTGGCCACGATGGTCTGGTCGAGCGCCGCCAGGAACATCGTCAGCAACAGGCTCATCAGGATGGTGCGAACCTCATCCTGGGTCAGCGGGGCCGGCGGCGCGAGCGGCGGGGCGTCGCTGACGTCGATCACCTCGGTCGTGATGCGTGAAAGCTCCTCGCCGATATCCTCGGGCAATGTCGTCTGGTCGGCGGGCTCAGCGCCCTGCCGTTGGTGCTTGTTCATGTCGAGCGTAATATTGTTCTACGCGGCCAAAACCGCAGAGATGGAATCGCCATATGGCCGCACATTAGAGGGCATATTGCCCCGGCGGCAGCGCCGCGCGCGCATGGGAGCATCCCGCGCGCCGACCATCGCGTTTGCGTGATGGTCCGGCAGGAGGCGCGGGCGTTTGGTTATGCTCAGGCCTTCGGCCGCTTTTTCAGCCTTGCCCGCTTCGGCAGCAGCGCGGGCCATTGCACGATGTGGTCTTCGAGCTCCTCGTCCGGAATCTCGTCCTCGGTGCCCTGCACCCGCCCCCGCACGGAAACCCCGGCTTCATGCACGGTATTGGGATCGCCCGAAATCAGCGGGTGCCACCAATAGAGATCGCGTCCCTCGGCGACCAGCTTGTAGCCGCAGCTCGGCGGCAGCCAGGTCAGGGTGCGGACGTTCTCGGGCGTCAGGCGGACACAGTCGGGGACCTTGTCGGAACGGTTCTGGTAATCCTTGCAGGCGCACAGGCCGGAATCGAGCAGCTTGCAGGAAACATGGGTGAAATAGATTTTCCCGGTGTCCTCGTCCTCGAGCTTTTCCAGGCAGCAGCGCGCGCAGCCGTCACACAGGCTTTCCCATTCGGCGTTGGACATCTCTTCCAACGTCTTGGTTTTCCAGAAGAATCCCTCCTGGCCGGAAGCTCGTTTGGGCGGTGCGGTCATCTGGTCCAATAGTTCCGGATCGTATTCGGCGATAGGCCCTTCTAGGGGGTCGGCCAATAGATGCGCAAGCGGGCCGACTACGGGCCCAAAAACGCGTGGAACGCGTTAGGCCTGACCACCAAAATGGTGAGCGGGAGCATTGGTTTATAGCCCCCGCTCGGATAGAACAGTTGCGAGTCCCCCAAGGGTCCTAAAAGCGCCTTGGGTTTGCCGCAACATCGAAGCATGACGTATCGATCGCGTCCGAGATGGGCGCCGCGAGCGTTTCGAACGACCAAGGGTCCTAGTGCGCCAGATCCTACCCCCGCATGTGAAGCAGAAGATCCGGAACTTCTTCCTGGATCTGGATGCCCGCATCGACTCGACGCTGTTCTCGTCGGGCAAGGGCCTGCGTGAACTCTACGAGCGCTACTCGACCTTCATGGACCGCTTCTATGTCGGCCGCTGGAAGCGCTGGGTGTTCATCGAGCCGCTGTCGGAGGCCGCCACCATCGGTCTCGGCGGCCTGGTCATGATGCTGGCGCTCGCGATCCCTGCGTTTCGCGAAACCGCCGATGACGACTGGCTGAAGAAGTCAGATCTGGCGGTATCCTTCCTCGACCGCTACGGCAACCCGATCGGCAGCCGCGGCATCAAGCACAACGACTCGATTCCGCTGGAAGACTTTCCCGACAACCTGATCAAGGCGACGCTCGCCACCGAAGACCGCCGCTTCTACGACCATTTCGGCATCGACTTTCCCGGCCTGGCGCGCGCGCTCGTGACCAACGCCCAGGCCGGTGGCGTTCGCCAGGGCGGTTCGTCGATCAGCCAGCAGCTCGCCAAAAACCTGTTCCTGAACAACGAGCGCACCATCGAGCGCAAGGTGAAGGAAGCCTTCCTGGCGATCTGGCTCGAGACACGCCTGACCAAGAACGAGATCCTGAAGCTTTATCTCGACCGCGCCTATATGGGCGGCGGCACTTTTGGCGTCGACGGCGCGGCGCATTTCTATTTCAACAAGTCGGCGCGCGACGTCACGCTCGCGGAATCCGCGATGCTGGCCGGCCTGTTCAAGGCGCCGACCAAATACGCCCCGCACATCAACCTGCCCGCCGCCCGCGCCCGCGCCAACGTCGTGCTCGACAACCTCGTCGACGCCGGCTTCATGACCGAGGGCCAGGTGTTCGGCGCCCGCCGCAACCCGGCGGTCGCGGTCGACCGCCGCGACGAGAATTCGCCGAACTATTATCTCGACTACGCCTTCGACGAGATGCGCAAGCTGGTCGACACCTTCCCGAAATCCTACACCGAGCGCGTCTTCGTGGTCCGCACCGCGATCGACATGAACGTGCAGCGCGCCGCGGAGGATGCGGTCGAGAACCAGCTCCGCCAGTTCGGCCGCGACTATCACGCCACCCAGGCTTCCGTTGTCGTAGCTGATCTCGACGGCGGCGTGCGCGCCATGGTCGGCGGCCGCGACTACGGCGCCAGCCAGTTCAACCGCGCCACCGACGCCTACCGGCAGCCGGGCTCCTCGTTCAAGCCCTACGTCTACGCCACCGCGCTCATGAATGGTTTCAAGCCGACCTCGATCGTGGTCGACGGCCCGGTCTGCATCGGCAACTGGTGCCCGCAGAACTATGGCCACTCCTATTCCGGCTCGGTGACGCTGACCCAGGCGATCACCCGCTCGATCAACGTCGTGCCGGTGAAGCTGTCGATTGCGCTGGGCGGCAAGACGCCGAACCCGGCCAAGGCCGGGCGCGTCAAGATCACCGAAGTGGCGCGGAAATTCGGCCTCACAGCCCCCCTGCCCGATACGCCCTCGATGCCGATCGGCTCGGACGAAGTCACCGTGCTCGAGCACGCGGTGGCCTACGCGACCTTCCCGAACAAGGGCAAGGCGGTGAAACCTCATTCGGTGCTGGAAGTGCGCACCGGCGCCGGCGACCTGGTCTGGCGTTTCGACCGCGACGGCAAGAAGCCGACGCAGGCCATCCCCGCCTCGGTCGCCTCCGACATGGCGGAGATGATGAGCCATGTCGTCAGCGAAGGCACCGCCCGCCGGGCCGCCCTCGACGGCATTCCGACCGCGGGCAAGACCGGCACCACCAACGCCTACCGCGACGCTTGGTTCGTCGGCTACACCGGCAATTTCACCTGCGCGGTCTGGTACGGCAATGACGATTACTCGCCGACCAACCGCATGACCGGCGGCTCGCTGCCGGCGCAGACCTGGCACGACATCATGGTGGTGGCGCACCAGGGCGTCGAGGTGAAGGAAATCCCCGGCATCGGCATGGGCACCAAGCTGCCGCAGCCTGCCGCGCCTGCCAACGTCGCCGCCGGCCCGCGGGTGCTCGAGACCAAGCCGGGACCGCCGCCGGTGCTGACCCGGCGCGGTGCTGACATCCTGGTGCGGGTCGAGCGGCTGCTCGACGAGGCCGGCAGGGCCGCGGGCAAGACCTCGTCCAACGATCAGAAGCAGCCCGCCAAGCCGGTCACCTCAGGTGCGCTGGCATTTCCGGAGAACTACATCACGGCCGCCGGTGAACAGGGTGCGCCGGCAGGGCGGAAGAATTAAAACGCATGATCCGGCAGGTTGTTATCTGGCGTTCCCTAGAACAGATGCGAAGCGTCCGCGCCGACATGCGCGAACCAGGCAAAACGCTTCACCTGCCGGATGAAGCCGGTCCGCGCGGAATCTGACGCCGTGAGATTTCGGAGCACAGGCCCGTGCGGCTGATCTTCATCACCTTGCTGGCATTGGCGCTTGCCACGGCCGTCGGTCTCGGCTCGACCTACGTGACGTCGACACGGGGCACCGATCTCGGCACGCTCACGATCGGCGCCTGGACGGCGCGACCGAAGAGCGGCAGCTCCGAAATCGATCCCTACTCTCGCGCCTCGATTGCCCGCAGCGGCGAGCTGCCGATCGGCACCGGCGACGGCATCGCCTTTACCGCCACCACCGACGACAACAAGAAGCCGCTCGACGGACGTTGCGACGTGGTCGTCGCCGGGGTGACGCCGGCGGCCCGGTTCTGGACGCTGACGCTGTTCGACCGCAAGGGACACCTGGTCGCCAATTCGCTGCAGCGCTACGGCTTCACCAGCCAGGAGATCGTGCGCGGCTCCGACGGCGCATTCGAGATCCGCGTGGCGGCGCGATCCCGCGCCGGAAACTGGCTGCCGACCGGCGGCATCGAGCGCTACACGCTGATGCTGCGGCTTTACGATACGCCGGTGGGCGTCGCGACGCGGACGCAGCGCGACGCGCCGATGCCCTCGATATCGACGGTGGGTTGCCCATGATCCGCCTGGCGTTCACCATCATCGCGGGCGTGCTGCTAGGCGGCGTGGTGCATCTCGTCAGCGTGCTGGCGCTGCCGCGCATCGCGACCCAGGACGCCTATTCGCGCCTGACGTCAATGACCAAGGAGAACGCCGTCACCGCGCTGCCGCTCGCCGAGCCGAGCAACGCGCCGATGCCGTTCATGGACCCGGCCTTTGCGGTGGCGATCTGCCGCTACGACCTCAAGGATGGCCCGCTGAAACTCACGGTGCCGGTCAGCCAGGCCTACACGTCGGTGTCGTTCTACACCCGCAACGAAGTCGCCTATTACGCCATCAACGACCGCTCGGCCGGCCGCAAGGTGATCGAGCTCGACCTGATGACGGAAGAGCAGCATTCGGCGCTGCCGGAGGACGAGGAAGTCACCGCCGCCGACCGGCTGATCATCGATTCCCCGACCACGACCGGCCTGATCGTGCTGAAGGCCCTCGCCCCGGAGCCCGGCCTGATGCCGCAGGCGCAAGCTTCGCTGGCGGCGTCGAAATGCACCGTGGAGACCGAGCCGCCGCCGGCCAAGCAGCCCGAGCCGCCGCCAGCCCCGACGCCCGCGCCGAAGGGCAAGCGCTGAGCAGGGCTTGGGTGGGCACACTACTTACCTAGGACGAGCCTCATAAATCCGAGATGTCCGCTTTCGAGGGAAAGCGGACACGCGGCCGCGACCACGGATTGTCGCCTTTTGAACCCGCAACGGACATTCGACTGCGAAATGGCCAGCGTTAGGAGGCCGTGTCGCGATCGATTTTTCGCAGCCGCACGAACGCCGCCCATGCTTTCGGATATGCCTCATCCTTCGGATCGATTGCGAGCAGCGCGCGGCAGGCTTCTTTGACCTCATCGGATGAAGGACGCGAATTGGAGGCCCCGGAGTTCGATTTCTCCCAACGGTCCTCGATATCTTTGGCCAAGTCCATGGCTTGTGCCGTGGTCCGTTTTTTCGCTGGTCTCGCCAGCGGGTGGTCCGACGGAAACGTTGGCCATGCGAGTGGAGGCTGGTCGCTGCGCCACTCGCCCTCCTTCCGTAAAGCCGCCTTGAATGTCGAACTTGCCCCTTGCTGTCCCACTGACCCGGGCTGGCCTGCCGAACCGAGCTGGCTTGCCATCTGACCAACCTGTTGCTCCAAGGTCCCACCTGAAGACATTGCACCTCCTGCTGACATATCAGGCGTCATGGTAGACAGAACCGTAGCACCCGCTGTTGGCAGGATCGTTTGAATATTTTTCGCCATCGAGGCTGCGCCGGGCATTGTCGGCATCTTCCGCAGGGCGACCTTTTCTTCCTCCGAAATTGGGCATCTCCTGAATGCACCATGCCGATGTGCAATCCGACCGTCGTCGTCGATACGGGCGACGTCGACCGCCACTGTGTAAACGAAGTCGCGATACTCGACATAGTGGCCCGATTTATCTTTCGCCCTGACGGCGCCGCAAACGTACTCCGCCTTGTCTTCCTCAACCGAGCGCAACGCACTAAAATCCGCCGATGCCGGATCGATCAACAAACGAGTGACTGCAAGGCGAGCTTTCGAGTGCTTCGTTGCGAAGATGCTATCCAGCGAGTAGTCGGGCATGATCGAAGAAGGCCGATACTGAAAGGCGTTCATCGCTGCGAAAACCGCTGCGCCGAACGCTGCGGAGATGACCGCCGCCGGTACATTCATTGGAACCCAGCTGTAGTTGTATTATTGACTATCTTCTATTTTGAAGGGCCAACATTAATGAACTGTAAAAACGGGCGTAAAAATGATCGATTGAATCCTTAGGTTGTATTGCCGGATGATGAAAAATAGAACCGTGGTCGATGGAAATCGGCGACTTGGGTCACCCGGCTCACGAGCGAGTGTAACGGCTGCGAGACTTCTACGTGGACCACAGCGCGATATCCGCATTTGGCCCATGGCGGACATTCACTTATGCACCGGCGATGTCCGCTTTTGAAGGTATGCGAACATGCAGCCGCGACCGCAGATGTCGCCTTGTGACCCCATTGCCGATGTTAGCTGCTGCGCCGACCGCTCTTCCGCGCAAAGAGGATCAGAAGAGGATAGGTCAGAGCGAGAATGAAGATAACGTCGAACAAGTAGAGCAAAAGCGTGAATTCCCGACCAAACGATGCACTGGCGCCAAAAAGAGTAAACGTTCGCGCGTAGGAGAATAGTATCGGCAGGTTGAGGACAATTGCGATCGAATGACCGACCCAACCGTCTCCGCAGGTGAACCTCTGCGGTCCATCGGTCCAACTGCACCCAGTTGATTTCAATACAATGGGATAAGCGACAAGCTCCAGGAGGGCTACGATAACGGCACCTCCCAGGATGCACAGGCAAATCAGGCACACACCTCGAAAAGTTCTGAGCATTACCGACCTTGCCATCCGCTAAGAGTACCAATGTTGATATCGACTTGCGACCGTGGCTAATTGGCTTACGAAGCGACATCGAGATACTGGTAAACGGACCCCCGCGGAAAACGCCTCTCCTTAGCGGCGTTTAACCGAATTCCGATTGGCGCTGACGGTGAGTGCACTGCTCTCAACTGTGTTCAGTCAATTTGCGCCATCATTCCGCGGCTGGTTGCCCGTGGGCCGATCGGCGTCTCGCGCTTGGATGTCGTCGCCTTCCGACGTGCTTGAGGCACGCGGCACGTCGGCTTGTTCCTGGTCCGCAGGTGGCGAAGGTAGCCCGGGCTGATCTTCGCCGCGATTGCCGCGGAAACGCCGGTGCAGTTTTTCGCCCTGGTCGAAAATAATATTGAGCAGCCAGCCTGCAATGGGCCGTGCGATCGCGCGAAACGGCCTGGCGATGAGGAAACCGCCTTTGACATTTTCGATCGGGAAGGCCAATGCGTTGATCAGCGTATCGGCGGAAACGTGCCGGTAATTTTTTGCCAGATGCTCGGTGTTCATCAGCATCTGGATGGCGGGCTTGTCGTTTTCACCGTCGAGCAGGATTTTCGAGGAGAACTTGTTGTCCGTGCCGGTCAGTCGATTGGCCTCTGCCGTTGCGATGGGATGCAAGCGCACCACGCTGGCTTCGGTTTGCTGGCGGTAGTGCACGGCCAGCGTCAGCTCGCCCATCTGCACCGCGGCCAGCAACGTATTGAGATAGTCGGCATCGGGCTCGGGCTTGTCGAAACTTACGCCCGGGACCATTTCTATGATGTCGAGAATGCGGCCGAGATCAGCGGCCGCCACGGCGCGGGTAGCAAGACTGGCGGCCAGGTCGGCAATGGCGCTGGAGGCGTTCGCGAACCCTTCGCTGACGCTCTTCACGGCGCCTGCGGCCAGATCTTTGAGCTTTGAAAGCACGCCTGCCCCCTCCGAATTTCCGGCGCAGCCTAGAAATGGCAGATGGTTAGGTCAATGCACCCCCCTCTATGCCGTCCGCACGCGACCGACGTCCTCTCCTGCACGCCTTCTGGATTGTCCGTGCACGCTCTGAAAACCACCTGGGCAAGCCATTCGCTGGTGAGTGGGCGTGCGGCTGCGGAGGGCCTGGCGAGCCCTACCCGGATTGCAACAAAACCTAGCCCAGCGATCAAGACGATGTACCTGCCGAGCCAGATCGGCATCAGGCATGATCTGGTTCAGCGCCTAATGCAGAAAGTCGAACGCTGCGACCAGCAGCACCGACGATACGACGCCGATTGCGATCACCCGGAGCATGTCTCTTCGCTCTGATGGCGGCATCACGCAACTCCACTAAATCAGGGCCCCGGCGCAGAAGGACGGGTCCTGCACCGGGGACCGCCCGATCCGCCGATCTGGAAGGGGCTGGGAGCGATGAATCGAGCACACCAAGTCAAACACAACCTCTGAGTAATACAAGGAAACTTTGCACCAAACACATCGAAAGATTGTGAAGTAACCCGCAACAATCTCAGGTTCCGTAGCAGGAACCGGGCGCTTCCGGTGTCCTGCGCCGCGCGGATTGCAACGTCTCCGCGCTTACCGCGTTCATACGAGCGCATCTTCAACGTAAGGAGGCTTGCATGGTGAGGAAGACGCTCTTCGCGCTCGGTGTGGCTGCGGTCCTCGCGCTGACGCCGAACGCTGCTTCTGCACAGCGCTTTCATGGGGGAGGATGGCACGGCGGTGGGTGGCATGGCGGTGGCTGGCACGGAGGCGGCTGGCGCGGCGGTGGTTGGGGTTGGCGCGGCCCAGCCGTGGGGATCGGGCTTGGTCTAGGGCTGGCCAGCGCAGCCGCTTGGGGGCCCGGCTGGGGCTGGGGTACTCCCGGCTGGGGCTACGCGGCGTGGGATGGTTGCACGAGATGGCGTCGGGTCTGGACAGGCTGGGGATGGCGTGTGGTCCCCGTGAACGTCTGCTGGTGACTCGGAACGATTGCCAGCTTCAAGGCGTCTGCCCTAATGCAGCCCGCAGCGGCAGCGCTCGTAGTCGACGGGATCGTGGCTGTTGAAGATGGTCACGGCGTCGCCGTGCTTGGCCTTGAGCGTTCGCAAGCGCTCCTGGTTCTCCATGCGCATGGCGCGGTCCATGTCGGCGCGGCGCTGGAACAGGCCGAGCACCAGCGGCACCTGCGGCGGAGTCTGCATCTGGCCGTGGAAGAAGTACGCATCGCCGGCGTGCAGCAGCCATCTGTCCCCGCTGCGCACGGCGATGCCGCAATGGCCGATAGTGTGGCCCGGCAACGGGATCATCAAAATGTCGGGCTCGCGGTCGCCGAGCGCGCGCACGCCCCTGAAGCCGAACCAGTCTTCGCCGCCCTCGCCGTAGAACGCCCATTGCGGGCCGTGCTGCCATTGCGCGGTGATGTAGCGGCCGTTCGGCGCCGGCACCGTACGCGCCGCCGCCATCTCGTATTCGCGGCGATGGACGTGCACTTTTGCGTTCGGGAAGTCCGGGATGCCGCCGGCATGATCGCGGTCGAGATGCGTCAGCAACAGATGTCGCACGTCACCCCTCGCATAGCCGAGCGCCTCGACCTGCCTTGCTGCGGTCTCGGCCGGATCGAGGCGCGGCTTGGTCTGTCGGACCCATTTGGGACCCAGCCGCGGCGGCTCTGCGATGTCGTCGAGGCCAATGCCGGTATCGACCAGCGCCAGCCCGTCATTGGTCTCGACCAACAGGCAATGACACACCATGCGGGCGCGCTGAAAAATGCTGCCGGTGCCGTTCACGAGGCGCCGGCCGATCGGGCACATGGTGCCGGTGTTGAGATGGTGGACGCGCATGACGATGTCTCCTTGAGATCGGAGCCTCAGCTTGTCATCCGGAATATCATAGGTAAAATATCGAAAATTGATATCATCGATAGGATAGACCTATGGATATTCGCGAGCTCCGCTATTTCTCGGCCGTGTTCAGGGAGCGCAATTTGACGGCGGCGGCCAGACGCTGCTTCATCTCGCAACCCTCGATCTCGGCGGCGATCACCAATCTCGAAGCCGAACTCGGCACGGCGCTGTTCATCCGCCACAAGAAGGGCGTGGCGCCGACGGAAGCCGCCGAACAATTTCACGCCGTGGCCCGCCGCATCATCGATGAAGCCGATGCTGCGAAAAATCTGTTCCGGAAATCTGCGACGCGGAACACGCTGACGCTCGGCCTGATGCGCACGCTCGACCGTCCCCGCACCATCGCGCTATTGAAGCCGCTGACCGGGACGTCCGATATCGCGCTCCGCCTGGTCGGCATCGATGATGCGGCAGATGCGCGGATCATCTCGAAGAACGTTCTGCGCGCTGACGAGCATTTCGTTCCGCTCTGGGTCGAGCGCTATGTCGCAGCGCTACCGCCGTCGCATCCGCTGACGCTTAAGGAGCGGCTGCGCACCGCAGATCTCGCCGGCGCCGCCATGGTCGATCGCTGTCATTGCGAGCAGAGCGAATTCTTCGGCCGTGCTGCCTCGGCGAAGCGGCAGCCCGCGGCGATTGCCGAATCCGAAGACTGGGCGATGGCGCTGGTGGCCGCCGGCGTCGGCATCGCCATCGTGCCCGAAGGCGTGGCGCGCGCCAATTCTGACGTCGCCGTGCGCGAGATCGACGTCGATGTAAAGCGCGAGGTCGGCCTCGCCTACAGCACGAAGCGGCCGCCGTCGGAGGCGCTGCAGAATTTCATCGCGAAACTGCAGAGCCAGCGGCCCGAAGCGGGCCGTGCCAAATCGGCCGACAAGACCCGGCGATAGTGTACCCATAAAACGAGAGACGTCTGCTTTTGACGCAAAAGCAGACATGTGCTGGCTAGCCCGGAACTTCGCCTTTTGATCGCTATAGCCCGCTGACAGAAGCCCAGTCCGTGTGGTGGCTCGACAGTTAAGGAGATCGACTGTGCTATCTAGAAGGTTCAAACGCGACGTGTGCTGGTTTGCAGCCGCGGCAGGAGTTATTATCGGAGCGACTTGCTCGCCTGCATCTGCAGACAGGACCGTCTACTACACTGACAGTTGCGTGGAACAGGAAAGCGGCGACATTGGCGGCTATGTCGTCATCGTCTCGGACGGTAAGCCTTTCCCGGTGATCAGGTTGAGTTGGTCTGAAGGCGCCCTGAAGCAGCCCGTCGCCGCTAAAGTCGCTAACTACGATCGAGGGTCCGGCCAATTATCTTTTTCAGTTTCGATTGAATGGGACGAAGGTAAAACGCGCGATATTCAGTTCGACGGCAAATTTACAATTGATCGGATGACAGGCACGTTTGCGGTGCCATGGGAGACTGCCCGGAAAGCCGTAGAACTCCAGGTTCGGTCGCGCAAAGCGGCATTTGAACCTGCAACGACTTGCCGATCAGGTTGAGAAAAAGGTACCGGCGGGCAATGTCGGCTTGTGACCCCTCAGCGGACCTGATCTGTTAGACCATCCTAAAATGGTGTAGATTAGCACTACAATCCTGATGCGATGCAGAGCCAAAAAATTGCTTGAGCTAGTTTTTGCCTTCGCTGCTCTGAGCGGCGTGATAGTCGGTGCACCGTCCTTTGCGCACGCACAAGCCAAGGCGCCTATCGCATATTTTCTTGATAAGACGTCAGATGGCGCCGATGTGTCGAACAACCTGCCTGCCAACGCGAGGGACGTTATCATCGCTAAGGTTCGTTTCTTGGAGCCGCCAATTTGGCTCCTTGGCCGTCATGGCGAGGAGCCTGGTAACGACGTGTTCGCGACAAAAGTCGAGATTACCGAGGTAAAGAGAGGCAGCGCCGAAAATGGTCGTGTCTTTGAAGTCCGAATGGGGCTACGAACCGACTACCGAGACTTTGCCAACCCGGTCGGCATTCCCCAAACACCCGACCAACTCAGTCAGGAATACACGGTGATGATCTATTCGGCGGAAGACGGCGTTCGTCGTCTGACGTCATTCATGATCAGCTCCTCGCAACACGCTCGGTGGGAGGCCGAAGTGTCCGCATATTTCCGAGAGCAAAGCTCCTTTTCTACGAGTAGGTGAAGCACCGGTCCGCATCTGGCCCATCAGCGAAGTGGCCGCAGCTCTCATTGAGGTCTGCTCAGTGGGGCATAGCGGACTAGAATTGCTCAGGTTGAGTTCTCCGCCTGCTGACCCAAAGCGGTCGCTGCACGCAATGGCTAAACGCAATTGCGTTTGTTATACTGCCTGCCCTTACAAAGGGTTGTGCTTGTAGCAAATGGGGGGAAGTAATGACACGAACTGTCACGCTCGCCTACATTGCAATGATACTGATGGCCCCCACTCTGGCCTTGGCTGGCCCGTCGGAAGATGCAAATGCTGCAGTGGACCGTTGGTCAGTTGCGTATGGCACCAATGATCCAGAAACCATTGCTAAGACCTATTGTCCGACTGCAGTCCTTCTCGGAACTGTTAGTCCGGTCATCTCCGAAGGGACGCAAGCGATAATAAAATACTTCACACCCATAAAAGGGAGCGGCAACACGAATACGATCGAAGAGCGGCGCACAATAATGATCAACGATAGCGCCGCCGTGGTCACCGGCTTCTACACGTTCACTCGTATGGTGGATGGCAAATCAGTACCAGGTCCGTCGCGCTTCACCATGCTCGTCACCAAGCAAGGAAATGAGTGGTGCATCGCACATCACCATTCCTCGCCTCACGTTCTTCCGAAGAACTAAAGAATTTAGTTGCGCGATCACCCGACGACGATCTCCTCTCGTCTCCCGCATACGGTTGTCTGGTTGTGGCCCAAAGCAGACTTGCTGAAGACCAACCCTGGTGTCTGCTTCTGAGCCGAAATCCGGACATCGCCATGTACATGGCTCTTTCGGATTTGTGAATAACGCCCTCGCCTACCCCTTCACCGTCACCGCGCGCCCGATCACGGGCTGGGCGGCGACCGGCGGGTTGGCGGTTTGCGCGGCGAGTTCGCCGATCAGGCGGTCGGCGTCGGCGGCGATGCCATCGGGCGCCTGGATCACCAGCCGCTCCAGCGCCCAGCGATAGGAAGAAATCCGCCGCTCCAGGCATTGCTGGACCCATTGCACGATCAGCGTGTTCTCTTCCATGCGGGCGATCGCATCGGCCTGTTCGCGCGGCGACAATTCCGAGACCATCTTCAGGCTGGCGCTGCGCTTGCGGTCGAGCTCGATGACGCGCACCGCCGAGGCGAAGAACGGCTCGAACCGCGTGATGTCGTTGCGGACGTCCTCGATCAACTGCTGATAGCGCGAGGTGTGCGAGCGGTGCGGCTCGTCGATCAAGGCGCGGCCATAGGTGGTGCGGTCGAACACCACCTTTTGCCGCCATGGCGAGGGCAGCGGCTGGTAATCGCCGAACACGCTCTTCCAGGCGGGGCGCGAATGCGGCGGCTCGATCAGGGGATAGGCGAGATCGCGGAGCTGGCGTTCGTTTTCGGTAAGCTGGAAGTGCGAGGGCCTGAGGCCGACACTGGCGGTCGCCTCCGCGCCGATCCAGCGGTGCATGTCGTCGTTGCGCATGTCGGCGCGGGTACGGCCGAAATCGCCGCCGCTGCAGCCGCCGAGCACGGCGCTCGCCGCGAATATCATGAGAGCCGGGAGTGACCGAAGCCCGGCGGTCCGGATCGGGAGGCACGGCTCCGGCATTTGCAAACATCCGTGGTTCAGGGGCGCCGACGGCGACGGCGACCGGGCGCCGTCCCCTCTTCCGGCCCGCGCCCGTCGCCGGTCTCGCCGGCCTGGCGTTCGATACGGACGACAGGAAGAATCAGCACGGTACCCAGGCCATCGCGTGGAGCGCCATCCATGGTTGAGCCCGGCCGCTTTGAAGCCGCATCCGCCGGAAATTCAATGATGGTGCCCATATTCCGTTCTCTCTGGTTGCCGCGCGGACGCGATTTGGCCGGCGACATGCCATCATTCAGAACAGAACGTGGTTAACGGCATCTTAATGTGTGAGGTCGGTACAGTTACGGGCTCGGACAGCTCTACTGCGTTCGAAAAGTTCGCATTTTATCGGATTCCTTCACGGGCCGTTTTCCTTAACCAACCATTAAAGTGCCTTAACGTAGTCTGACGCGAAGGATGATCGAAGTCGCGTATCCCTGACATGACGGCAGCTCCATTGTTTCCAGGTTTCGACGGGCTGATGACGCTCTCGCGCCGCGAGGGCGTCGATATCAGGCCGACCCTGCTGCGCGTGCTGACTGACCTTTACGTCCAGACCAGCGCCCATTCGGCCGATGAAGAGCGGCAGTTCGTCGAGCTGACGTCCCGCCTGATCGACCAGGTCGACGACGCCACCCGCGCCGCGGTGCGGGCGCGGCTTGCGATCTATCCGGCGACGCCGGTCGAGGTCATGGCCAAGCTCGGATTGCGATCTCCACATCCGGGCGAGCCGCTGCCGCTGGCTGCTCCGATCGCTGCGGCGCCGGCCACCCCACCGGCGGCGAGGGCGCCGACCGAGGCAGAGCTGCGGATCGCGTCCAGTCTTGCGATGCGGCCGAACGATGCCGCCGAAATCAGCGACATGTTCTTCGCCGCCAGCGCCAGCGAGCGCGCGCTGATCCTGCATAATCTGGCCGACACGCCGCTGAAGGCCTCGCCGCGCATTCCGACCGCCCGCGCCGCGCGCGCGCTGCATATTCTGGAAATGGCGGCGTTCGCCGAGGACACCGAAAACTTCGCGCTCGAGCTCGGCGAGGCCCTGATCCTGCCGCAGCGGATCGCCGCGCAGGTCGTCGACGATCCCGGCGGCGAGCCGCTGGCGTGTGCGATGAAAGCGCTGGACATGTCGAGCGCGATCTTTCAGCGCGTGCTGCTGTTCCTCAATCCGGAATTCGGCTCATCCGTGCACAACGTCTACCGCCTGTCGCGGCTCTATGACTGCCTCAGCGAACGCTCCGCGCTGGTGATGCTGGCCGCCTGGCGCGGCTCGACCATGGCGGTGACCCGCGCCAAATACCGCGCCGCGCTGTACGACGACGAACGTCATCGCGCCCGCGCGGCGAATTTGCAGGCACGGCCCGCAGTGCAGCCCGGAACGGCACCGGCCGTTCGCACCGGCACCGACGGCTCGAAGCGCTAGCGCATTGTTTTTGTCTGCTTAGGCTTTCGCCAGATCCAGAAGGTGGCGCCCTGCCCGGTCTTCGGTCTCGACGATCCATGCGTCGGGATCGAAACGGATTTCCTTGGCGAGCCGCTCCTCGACCGACTGCTCCGGCACCGGCGCTGGAGAAGCCGGCGCGAACAGCCGCTCGGCCGGGCGGCTCTCGTCATAGACGGTCTGCGGCGCGGGGGCGTACAGCATGGCGTTGCCATCGAGCAGCGCCACCTTGACGAACACCGCGCCCGCCTCCTCCGCCCCGCGCTTGCGCACGGCGCCAAAGATTCCCTCGGTCTGGCAGCGGCGCAGGTAAGCAGCCACCCAGATGGATGATTTCAATCGCATATTTTGGACGATAGGCCAGCGATCCGGCGGAAGCTAGTCGATCGGATGCCCGATCATCGCCGTCAGCTCCTTCACCAGGCGGTCAGACATTTGGCCCGTCACAGGGAGCTTGCGGTCGCGCTCGAATTTCGCGATCGCAGCCTGCGTATCCGAACCGACCGCGCCGGTCGGCTTCAACTGACCATAGCCATATTGCGTCAGCGCCCGCTGCACCGCGGCCACGCGCTTCGCGCCCGCGCTTTGCGTATTCCCCGGAATCGGTGCCGGCGGACGCACGCCATTGGCAGGCGCGGTCGTGGTCGCATTGGTCGACTTGACCACCAGATTGGCCATTGGATCGGGATTCTTGGGATCGGCATTTTTGGGATCGGCGCTCTTGGTTTCGACGTGCTTGGGATCGGCGCCCCTCACCTCGACCGGCCTGATTTCCGGCGGATCGGTGTCGGCCGACCTGGTCAATTCGACCGGGCGCGGGCGCGGCAATGGGTTCGCGGTGCCCGCCTGCGGCGCCGGCAGCGTGACGACCGAGCCGAACATCGGCGACGGATGGCGGCCGGCCTGCAGGAACAGCGCATTGGCGACGATGGCGCAGATCGCGGCGGCAGCGAGCAGGCCCGCGATCATGTCCTTTGGGCTGTGCAGGAACATGCGCATCAGAAGACCGCGCTCTCGCTCCACCGCGACAGCAGCGGCCTTCGCGCTGCGACGGCGGCGGCGCGGCGTCTCCTCATCGTCGTCGTCGATACGCCTAGGCACTCTTCTTCACCTGAGCTTGATCCTGTGATTCGGGTCGCTGCGCCGGTACCAGCGTCGCGACGTTGCTTGAAGGCGACAGCAGCGGCACAAAGTCAAGGGGCAAAGCAACCGTCACCGTGGTTCCCTCGCCGACCGTGCTCTGCACGTTCATCTCGCCGTCGTGCAATGCGACCAGGCCCTTCACGATCGACAGGCCAAGGCCGGTGCCCTCGTGCTTGCGCTGATAGGTCTTGCCGGCCTGGAAGAACGGATCGCCGATCCGCGCGAGGTCCTCGGCGGCGATACCGACCCCGGTATCGGTGACAACAAGCATCAGCCGCGTTCCTTCGGTCGCGGCGGAAACCGTGACGCTGCCGCCGCGCTCGGTGAACTTGATGGCGTTGGTGATCAGGTTGAGCGCGATCTGCTTGAACGCACGCGGATCGCCGTTCATCACCGGCAAATCCTCGGCGGCGCGGGTGACCAGGTCGACGCCGTTGTCGCGCGCCTTCAGCGCCAGCAGATTGCAGCAATGCAGCAGCGCGGCGCGCGGCGCGAACGGTTCCGGCGAAATTTCGAAATTGCCGGTTTCCATCTTGGACATGTCGAGGATGCCGTTGACCACCGACAACAGATGCTGGCCGGAATCGTTGATCAGCTGCGCGTATTCCCTGCGCCGCGCGGCATCGAGCATCATCGCCTCTTCATGCACGATCATCTCGGAGAAACCGATGATGGCGTTCAGCGGCGTGCGCAGTTCATGGCTCATGGTGGCCAGGAATCGCGTCTTGGAGGCATCGGCCTGCTCGGCGGCGGTGCGCGCCAGTTCGAGCGCCTGCTCCTGGATCTTGCGGTCGGTGATGTCGCGCATCACGGCGACGACCTCGGCTTCAGGCGAAACCTGTTCGAGCGTCCGGCAACGCATTTCGACCCAGATGAAATCGGCTGATGTGTTCTGACCGCGCGTGGCATCGCGGCGCAGGCGGAATTCGACGCTGCGCTGCTCGCTGCCGCGCGCGGCATCCGACAGTGCCGTAAGATAGGCCGGGCGGTCGGCGACATGAACGCGGTCGAACAGGCCATGGCCGGTGAGCCGGGCGCACGGGGTGCCGAGCATGGCCTCCGCCGCCGGCGAAATGAACTCCACGGCGCCATTGCGGTTGTGACGCGAAATCACGTCGCTCATGTTGCGCGCGAGCAACCGGTAGCGGTCTTCCTCGAGACTGAGCAGGGCCACGGAAGTACGCGCCAGCGATTCCGCACTGACGGCCAGCCCCGCAGCATAGAGCGTCGCCGAAGCGACGCCCGCCCCCATCAGGACGCCATGCAGGGCGGCATTCGGCTCCATCTCGGGCAGAAGATGGAAATGTCCGAGCGCGATCAGCGAGGCGGCGCATGACAGTGCCAGTGCGGAAGCGAAGGCGACGACGCGGCGCGAGGCCGACAGCGCCGCTTCCAGCGGAACGACGATGAGCCAGACCGCGGCGAAGGATTCGATGCCGCCGGTGGTCACGGCGACCATCATGACGAGGCCCGCCAGCGCCAGCGCGGAGAGGATATGCGCGCCTTCATAGCGGCCGGTGCGCGACAGAAACCACGACAACAGAATGGGTGCGATCAGCCAGGCGAACGCCGCGACCTCGAGCGCGGTGGGCGCCCCGCGCATCGCCAGATAGACCGGAAAAGCGGCAAGCGCCACCAGGCTGCCGAGCAGCCGCGGCGCCATGAAGGCGCGATGACGCGCACGCGTCAACGCATCATATCGTGCGGAGGGATGCAGCAACGCATCGAGACAATCGCGGATGATACTCAAAACAATCACGGCTCTCGCGCTTCGGCTCATTCGTCAGACAGACGCGCCGGAACGCCCCCATTATCCTTTGCGCCACCGTGTCAGAGCGAACTTAAGCGAACGCTAAGGCGTGGCGGATTGGCGCCCGACACCGTCATTGCGCGGCGGTTTCGCGCGCCACACGGCCTCCATTCGGCGCGCATGGTGAACGACAGGTTTCCAAGCGCGGCCGATCTATGGTTTCAAAATGGTGGATGCACCCGTGCGGCCACCTTTGCCGCATTGAGCATCATCAATCGAAAATTTACGCCGAATCGAATCTTTGCGATTTTCGGCAAGTTTTCGCCGAATTTACTTCAATGAAAACACTTAGGCTTTATCCACGACTGTTAGTTACAAACGAAGCTGCGCCTTAAGTGCGGCACAACCAAAAGACGACCGGGGTCGCGACATGTCTTTTCTTCTTCGCATGGCATTCTGGCTCGGGCTGGTGCTCGTGCTGCTGCCCAGGGAAAAGACGTCTGAATCGGACAAGGCGCCGCAGATCAACGCATCCGAAGCGATATCGGCCGCGACGGCGGCCGTCTCCGATATGAGCCAGTTCTGCAAGCGTCAGCCGGCGGCCTGCGAGGTCGGCGGTCAGGCCGCGACGGCGATCGGCCAGCGCGCGCAGGATGGCGCCCGCCAAGTGTACAAGATCATCACCGACAAGAAGCCCGATCAGCCGGGCGTCCAACCGAACGCTCCCGCCGCTCCCGCGAAGAAGCCCGATCACACCAGCTCCATCGATGCCGAGGCCGTGCTCACAGCCGCCGCGCCCGCCGACGCGCTGACGGACGATGACATGGCGATCGAATGGCGCCTGCCGCGGACGCCGCCGGCCGCGAAATAAGGCGGCGGAACCGGTTCCATTTCCGTCGCTTTCGTTCGATCCGCATCCTATATAGACAATGGAGAAACGGACGCGGGCCGCGATGACGATCGACGAAATCAGGGAAAATTTCGAGCTGCTGGAGGAATGGGACGATCGCTATCGATACGTCATCGAGCTCGGCCGCACACTCGAGCCGATGCCGGAGGGCGAGCATTCCGCCGAGAACAAGGTCAATGGCTGCGTCAGCCAGGTCTGGCTTTCCAAGCAGATCGACCGCAGCGGCAATGGCGAGCCGCACCTGAAATATCTTGGCGACAGCGATGCCCACATCGTACGTGGCCTGGTCGCGATCCTGCTCACGCTCTATTCCGGCCGTACGCCGCAACAGATCCTTTCAACCGATGCGCTCGCCGTGTTCGACGAATTCGGATTTCGCGAACACCTGACGCCGCAGCGCTCCAACGGCCTGCGTTCGATGGTCGAGCGCATCCGTAACGACGCACGCGAGGCACTCGCCGCGGCTTCATAGACGCGAAGCGACCGGGATCTATTTCCGCTTTCGCGCCTGCTGGCCGAGGCCCATCTTCTTGGCGAGCTGCGAGCGCGCC
This sequence comes from Bradyrhizobium sp. CB3481, assembly GCF_029714305.1. Classification (NCBI taxonomy): domain Bacteria; kingdom Pseudomonadati; phylum Pseudomonadota; class Alphaproteobacteria; order Hyphomicrobiales; family Nitrobacteraceae; genus Bradyrhizobium; species Bradyrhizobium sp. CB3481. The sequence goes on along the minus strand of NZ_CP121647.1, from coordinate 2,708,836 downwards.
ACCGCATAGTTCGGTGCCACCATCGGATAGTCCGGTGGCAGGCCCCATTTGTCGCGGTATTGCTCGGGTGTCATGTTGTACTGCGTGCGCAGATGGCGCTTCAGCGACTTGAAGCGCTTGCCGTCCTCCAGACAGACCAGATATTCCGGCGTCATCGATTTCTTCACCGACACGGCGGGCTTGGCCGGCTCGAGCGGCGTCTCGGGTCGGCCGCTCGACACCCGCATCAAGGCCGCATGGACCTGACTGATCAGATTCGGGATTTCCGAGGCCTGGGTCGGATTGTTGCTGAGATAGGCCGATACGATATTGGCGGTCAGTTCGACGGGCGTTTTGCCGGCGGAATCGGTCATGGCTCAACCTTCTGGGATCGCGAATGCATCTGTCGGCTGCCCGGTTCGGACAGTATCCAGCCGCGCCTATACAGCATCGGAATCCGATACGACTTGGCGAATATGAACGCAGTGCCGGGAAACTGACAAGAACGACGGCGTTTTATTTTCGATAGCCAGTCTCGCGGCAAGTATTGCCGCTCTTACGAGCGCTGATCGAGGTGCGCGCGCAACTCATCGATCGAGGCGAAGCGCATCATACCCTCCGGCATCTGTGCCTCGATCGAACCGTCGGAATAGAGCGAATAGGCCATGCCATCGACGATGCCCGATTTCAACACCGTCACGGCCGGCGGCTCCTCGGCGTGCGGCGGTCCGCCATTGGGTTCTGTGATCGGCGGCGGCGCGCGGCCGCGCCGCGGCAGCAGCGTCTCGCCGGACTTGGCGCGTTCCCCCCTCGGCCAGGTCGTGTCGAATGATGGCGGCGGCTCAGCCGGTTCGACCATGGGAATGGTGGGCGGCCTGGAGCGAAGGTCTGACGACAACAGGTCCGGCGGCAGCGGCTCGCCGGCGCGCGTCTGGGCGCGCTCGCGCTCCTTTCGTGACGTCGACGCAAACAGCAGATTGCGCTTCGGCTTGGGAGCCGATGACGGGGGTTCGGGGTGCGTCGGCTCCGGAATCGGGTGATCGCGCAGAACCGCCTCGTTCTGCCACGGCGGCGGCGCTGCTGGCGGGAATGGCCCGGGCATGCCGGGCGGTTCGGCGGCCGGCGCGCCAATAGGGGCCGTGTCCCGCGCCGTAGCAGGCGAAAGCAGCGGCGGCAGCGCAGCATCGCCGCTTGCTTCAGGCAAACCGGAACCGATCCGCCGCGCGATATTCTTTAACTCGCGGACCGTCATCCACAGCCCGAGCATGATCACACCGGTGCAGAAGCCCATGACTCCGGCAAGGATCATTGTGTTGCCGGTGGAGAGCTGAACCGAAATTCCGTATGCCGTCGCCAGCAGGCCTGCCAGAACGAGGCCGATGCCTGCGACCAACATGACAAACATCATTGAACCAATCCCTCAGCCGCGCCCGAACGCTCGCCAGCCGCCCCGGGCCACGATACCGTCATCTTGTGCGGCCCGCCAACGCCATTTCCGCCGGAGGTTCCGTATCGCGTCATTCGCTTGCAGTATTCCCTTTGAGCCGCGTCGTTCCATTCAGGCGCCGTTCAGCCCGCTGGCCGTAGTTTTACCAGCTACTAATTACTGCCCTTTTGTTGCATTGCATCAGGGATTTACGCCACAATTCCCAATTACTTGGAAATGGAACTGCGCTATATGGGTACCCGGGGAATGAGGCTCAAGAATATCCAAGTTGGGCTATAGGGACGCTGGGTTACCGATCGCCATGTCTTCCATCACGACTTCTGCCTTCGACACGCCCGCGCGGCGCTCGGTCGAGCGGACCTGTGACGACCTTGCCATCTTCGTGCTGGCCATGGTCGCTATCGTCGCGGGTCTGACCTTCCGCGATTACGGGCTGGGCTGGGACGATTACACGCACGCCGAATATGCGGATCTTTTGCTGCGCATGTACGGTTCCGGTTTCAAGGACACCGGCGCGCTCTCGTTCGCCAATCTCTATATGTATGGCGGCGGCTTCGACATGGCGGCGGCGCTGCTGCACAAGATCATCCCGCTGGAATTGTTTGAAACGCGCCGCCTGCTCGGCGCCGTTGTCGGCCTGATCGGCCTTGCGGTCACCTGGCGGCTGGCGCGGCGCGTCGGCGGCCCGCTAGCCGGCCTCGCGACGCTGCTGCTGCTCGCGCTGTGCCCGACCTTCTACGGGCACATGTTCATGAATCCAAAGGACGCGCCGTTTGCCGTCTCGATGGTGATCCTGATCCTGGGCCTGGTGCGCCTCGCCGAGGAGTATCCCGCGCCCTCGCCGCGCACCATTCTGATCGTCGGCCTCGGCGCCGGCCTCTCCATCGGCTGTCGGATTCTCGGCGGGCTGGCACTGGTCTATGCCATGGTTGGCTTCGTCCCGCTCTTGATCGAGGAAGTTCGCAAGCAAGGCCCGCGCGAAGCGATCCGCCGCTTCGCCCATGTCGTGTATGTGCTGCTGCCTGGGCTCGCGTTCGGGTATCTGGTCATGGGCCTGGTGTGGCCCTGGTCGATCATGGAGGCGGACCACCCCTTCAAGGCGCTGACCTATTTCTCGCACTTCTTCGAAAAGCCCTGGAAGGAGATGTTCGACGGCGCGCTGGTGTCGGTGCCCGACATGCCGTGGTCGTACCTGCCGACGCTGTTCGCGCTGCAGCTGCCCGAGGTGCTGCTTGGACTGCTGGTCGCCGGCATCGTCGGAACCCTCATGTCGCTGTCGCGCCTCGACGTGACGGCCCGCCGCAAGACCATCTTCCTGATGCTGACGCTGGCGGCGACGTTGCCGCTGGTGATCGCGATGGTGAAGCGGCCGGCGCTCTACAACGGCATCCGGCACTTCGTGTTCGTCATCCCGCCGATGGCGGTGGTCGCCGGCGTTTCCTTCGCCTGGGGCATGAACTGGCTGAAAGACAATCACCGCCGCTGGCAGCCTGCTGCGCTTGCGCTGTTTACATTCGGCCTCTTGTTGCCGCTCAGCGAGATGATCCGCCTGCACCCCTACGAGTACACCCACTTCAACCATATTGCCGGCACGGTGCGCGCGGCCGACAATTACTTCATGCTGGACTATTGGGGGCTGGCGCTGAAGCAGGCCTCCGACGGCCTGCGCGAAGAACTGGTCGAACGCCAGGAAGTGCCGCCGCAGGGACGCAAATGGAAGGTCGCGGTATGCGGCCCGCAGCGCCCGGCGCAGGTCGCGCTCGGCCCGGATTTCACGATCGGCTGGGACAGCCAGTCCGCCGACTTCGCGATGACGCTGGGCGAATTCTACTGCAAGGGCCTCACCGCGCCCGTGATGGTCGAAATCAAGCGCGACGATGTCGTGTTCGCGCGGGTCTACGACATCCGCGGCCGCGCCATCTCCACCCTGCTGGCAATACCGGCGCCGTAGGTAAGTCCGCAAGGACATGACTGCCAGTCGCAGCGGCTGCCTTGCTGGCCGTCCGGCGCAGGATTAGGCTCGCCTCCCAATCAGCCATCCACGGGAGAAGCGCGTCATGTCGCCAGCCGAAGCTCGCCTCACGCAAATTCCGTCCGGCATGACGGACGCGGAGTGGAACCAGCGCGTCAATCTGGCCGCCTGCTATCGCCTTGTTGCACTTTATGGCTGGGACGATCTGGTCGACACCCACATCTCCGCGCGCGTGCCCGGCCCCGATCATCACTTCCTGATCAACCCCTACGGATTGATGTTCGAGGAAATCACGGCGTCGAGCCTGGTGAAGGTCGATCTGCACGGTAATCAGCTCAGCGAGAGCGAATACAGCATCAATCCGGCCGGCTTCACCATCCATTCGGCGATCCACGAGGTGCGCGAGGATGCCGGCTGCGTGCTTCATCTGCACACGGCGGACGGAACCGCGGTGGCGAGCTGCATGGAAGGCCTGCTGCCGATGAACCAGACTGCGCAATTCGTCACCCACGACCTTGCCTATCACGATTACGAAGGCGTGGCGCTGGACCATGAGGAGCGTCCGCGGCTGCAGAGGGATCTCGGCAACAAGAACCACATGCTGTTGCGCAACCACGGCACGCTGACCGTCGGCCGTTCGGTCGCCTCCGCCTTCGAGCGCATGTATCACCTCGAGCGGGCCTGCACGATGCAGGTGCGCACCCGCATGCTGGGACCGACCGCCTACCCGATCGAACAGGCCGTGATCGACAAGAACGAGCAATTGTTCAGTAATGCCGATTTCGCGGAACGGCGTTCGACCAACCTTGTCTGGCCGCCCCTGCTCCGCAAGCTCGATCGCATCGATCCGAGCTACAAGACCTGAGGCGGACCGGCGCGCGAAAGGTTCTGGTAGCGTGACGATACTGGTGACCGGCAGTTCCGGCCATTTGGGCGAGGCGCTGATGCTGACGCTGCAGGCGCAGCGGCGCGAAGCCTTGGGCATCGATGTTCTGCCCGGCGCGTTCACGCATCACGTCGGCTCCATCATCGACCGTGCTTTCGTGCATCGCTGCATGAGGCATGCCACGACCGTGCTGCACGCGGCGACGCTGCACAAGCCGCATGTGGCGACCCACAGCCGGCAGGATTTTGTCGACGTCAACATCACGGGCACGCTCAATCTGCTCGAAGAGGCCACCGCGGCCGGCGTCAAGGCGTTCGTCTACACCAGCACGACGAGCGTCTTCGGCGATGCGCTGGTGCCGCCGCCGGGCGAGCCGGCCGCCTGGATCACCGAAGACGTGGCGGCGGTGCCGAAGAATATCTACGGCGTGACCAAGGCGGCGGCGGAAGATTTGTGCCAGCTGTTCGCGCGCAACCATGCGCTTCGCACCATTGTGCTGCGCACCTCGCGTTTCTTTCCCGAGGAGGACGACAACCACGCGGTCCGCGAGGTCTATGCCGACGCCAACATCAAGAGCAACGAGTTCCTCCATCGCCGCGTCGATATCGAGGACGTGGTCAGCGCCCACCTGCTCGCCGCCGAGCATGCACCATCGGCCGGTTTTGCCAAATACATCATCAGCGCCACCACGCCATTCGCGCGCCAGGACGCGGCGGATTTGCGCAACAACGCGCCGCAAGTGGTCCGCCGTTACGTGCCGGACTATGAGGCCGAATTTGCACGGCGCGGCTGGAGTATGGTTCCAGGCATCGACCGCGTCTATGACAACGCGCGGGCGCGGGCCGAACTCGGCTGGCAGCCACGCCATGATTTCCGCGCACTGGTTGCCCGGCTCAGATCTGATGAAGACATAAGCAGCCCGCTCGCGCGGGAGATCGGCAGCAAGGGCTATCACGACCGCGCCTTTCGCGATGGGCCGTACCCGGTCGACTGAAGCTGCGGGAGTGGACGCGTTGCGTGGATATGCTAAACTATCAGCCACATACCTCTACACGTCAGGAATCCAAACGCCGCCCAATCCCGGGCGGCGTTTTTATTGAGGTGCCGTAGGATGGGTAGAGCGCAGCGAAACCCATCAGGTCGCCGCGTCAGGATCGTTCGCCGAAACTTCCGGACAGTTCGGCAAAATCCCCCGCCCAATCCTCGGGATAAATTCCAAGCCTTACCATGCGGTGAAATGACGAATGCGGCCAATCCCTCACTTGCGTTACCAGCCCATGCTTTACCGGATTGATATGAACGTAATCGATGTGACGTGCCAAATCGTCCTCATCGCGAATCGTATGCTCCCAATAGCGCCTTTGCCAAATGCCGCGCTCGCCTTTGGCGGCTCGGCTGTCTGAGATAGGCTCCCCGGCAGCAAAATGGCGTGAGAACGTCGACTTGATCAATCGCCAGCGCGTTGCAAAATCTCGATTGCCTTCTGGCATTGTCCAGACCGCATGCAGATGATCCGGCAATACGACCATGGCGTCGATCGTGAACGGATGACGCTCGCGAGTCTCGCGAAACGCAAAGCGAAGCGCATCAACATGTTCCGTCAGTAGTTTTAACCGTCGATCGGCAAGATTGACCGTAAAGAAGAAGCAACCGCCGGGGATGAAATTGCGACGGTATGCGGTCATGGTCTGCCCGTACGACCAAATGATGGGTTTCGCTGCGCTCCTACCCATCCTACGGATCTTACTTCCCCTCCGCGAGCGCGGCCAAAACTCGGGCCCAAGAGCGGATGCCCTTGTGGAAGCTCTTGAGGTCGTACTTCTCGTTCGGCGAATGGATGTTGTCGTCGTCGAGGCCGAAGCCGATCAACAGGCTATCGAGGCCGAGCGTGCGCTTGAAGTCGGTGACGATCGGAATCGAGGCGCCAGAGCCGACCAGGAGCGCTTCCTTGCCCCATTCCTCGGTCAGCGCGCGCTTGGCGGCGGCCAGCGGCTTCATGTTCCAGTCGAGCGCGATTGCCGCGCCGCTGGAATGCTCGGTGAACACGGCCTTGCAGTCGCCTGGCAGCCGCGCGGTGACATAATCGCGGAACGCCTGCTTGATCTTCTGCGGGTCCTGGCCCTCGACCAGACGGAATGAGATCTTTGCGGAAGCTTCCGCGGGGATCACGGTCTTCGAGCCCTCGCCGGTATAGCCGCCGACGATGCCGTTGATGTCGCAGGTCGGACGCGAGGAGATTTGCTCGATCAGCAGGCGATCCTTTTCGCCGGCGGGGATCGAAAGGCCGATCGGCTTCAAGAACGATTCCGGCGTGAGGTTCAGGTTCTTCCACTGCGCCAGAATATCCGGCGGCAGATCCTTCACGCCGTCGTAGAAGCCGGGAATGGTGATGCGGCCGTTGTCGTCGAACAGCCCGCCGAGGATGTTGGTCAGCACGCGGATCGGGTTGCGCGCGCCGCCGCCGAACACGCCGGAATGCAAGTCGCGGTTGGCGGCCTTGATGGTGACCTCGTCATACATCAGGCCACGCAGCGAGGTGGTGATGGCTGGCGTGTTCGGGTCCCACATGCCGGTGTCGCAGACCAGCGCGAAGTCGGCCTTCAGCTCGTCCTTGATCGCTTCCATGAACGGCACGAAATTCTTCGAGCCGACCTCTTCTTCGCCTTCGATCAGGATCGTGACATCGACCGGCAGCGATCCCGTGACCTTCTTCCAGGCGCGGCAGGCCTCGATGAAGGTCATCAACTGCCCCTTGTCGTCCTCGGCGCCGCGCGCGACGATGATTTTTCTGCCGTCGGCATGGTCGGTGACAACCGGCTCGAACGGCGGGCGGTGCCAGAGATTGAGCGGATCGACCGGCTGCACATCGTAGTGTCCATAGAACAGCACGTGCGGCCGTCCATCGGTGCTGCCATTCATCTTGGCCACGATCGCGGGATGTCCCGCGGTCGGCCTCACCTCGGCCTTGAAGCCAAGCGTCGCGATATCCTTGGCCAGGTGATCAGCCGCCGCCTTGCAATCCGCGGCGAAGGCCGGATCGGCCGAGATCGATTTGATCCGCAACAGCGCGAACAGCCGCTCGAGGCTGTTATCGAAATCGGCGTCGATATGATCGAGGACCGGCTGGATTTTTGCGTTGGACATGGCTGATCATCCCTGGCTGTGAGCCTTGTTATTGGCATCAAGTTGTAGCTTGCCCGCTGGATCAGGCAAGGTGGCTTCCACGCAGGGATGACGCATGTGCCAGACCAGCCCTGCCGCGAGCAGGACGGTGGCTGCAAGATTGTTGCCATAGGCCTGCAGGTCGATCGGAAACAGCGGCAGCGACAGGCCCAGGAAACCGCCCGCGCCCGCCAGCAGCAGCCATGTGCCGGTCCTGACCGCCGGACGTGGATCGTAGGCGGCGCGATGGAGCAGCACCGTGATCGGAAAGAACAGCCACAGGAAGTAGTATTGGCGGGCCAGCGGTGACGCCACCGTCATCAGGCAGAACAGGATGCCGAGTTCCTCGGCATCCGAGCGCTCGGTCCGCCGCGACGCCGGCGGCATCACCGCGATGTATCCGAGCCCGATCACGAGCGAGAGCACCAGCACGATCAGGTTCGCGGTCTTGAAGTCGACATCGACGATGTTCATCGTCCGCACCGGCCTGGACGGATTGTCCTGGTTGTAGTTGACCGGCCGCGTCAGCCGATGCGTCACCGCGATGATCGACTGGTTGACCCACGACCAGTTCTGCTCGTCGCGCTGCCCGAACCCCTTCTCCGAGCTCGATCCGACCATGCCCTGGTACCAGGTCTTCAACTCCGTGACATTGTGCTGGAAGCCACGAAACGGCGCCGGCAGCACGAACAGGAACACGCCGATGAACACCAACAGGCTCGCGGAAGCTGCCCATTGCCTGCGCCACACCAGATACGGCAGCACCGCGACCGGAAACACCTTGATCGCGGTGGCGAGTGCAAACATGCAGCCTGCCATCCAGCCGCGCTGGTCGCGGAGCAGCCAGAAGCCGTAGAGCATCAGGAACAGCAGCACGAGGTTCGGCTGGCCGAGATCGAACATGTCGAACACGAAGGTGACAGTGATGAAACCCGGCAGCGCTTCCAGCCAGGGCCCGGGCTTGTGCCCCGAGCCCGCCATGGCGTGCGAGAACTGCGCCGTCATCCACCAGGCGACGATGTTGAGGAACGATAGGCACAGATAGAGCGGGATCTTGCCGAACCAGCTCGGGATCGCCAGCAGCACCGCCGACAACGGCGGATAGATAAACTCGAAATAGGCGGCGGGATTCTCAGGGTAGAGTTTCCCGCCCTGGAGCACCTGCTGCCCGGCCCAGAACCACAGCGGATAATCCTTGGTCTTGCCGCTGCCCCAGATTTCCGGGACCAGCACATCGGCGGTGAGCGCGATGCAACAGACCAGAAAAAGGATATCGAGCGGCCTTCGAAGCGACGGATATCTCAGCACACTCGTTTCCGGATTCGTAAGAGGAGATATCTATCGCCGCAGCAAGCCGCCGAGCGCGCCGCGTACCAGCGCGCGCCCGACCGAACCGCCGAGCGATCCGCCGACGGATTTGCCGAGATCCGCCACGATGCCGCCGACCACCTTGTTGGTAACGGACCGCGTGACGTCCCGCGCAATAACCTGACCGGTCGTCAGGCGGCCGCGCTTTGTGTTGGTGCCGAAGATCGTGCCGACGATCGAACCGATCTGGCCGAGAACGCCGCCACCACCCTGGTCATCCGCCGGCGCCGCCGTGTCGGCCACGCGCTTCTGCAGCATCTCATAGGCGGATTCGGCATCAACAGCGGTGTCGTATTTGCCCTTGAACGGGCTCTGGTTCATGATCGCCTTGCGCTCTTCCGGCGTGACCGGCCCGATCCGTGCGGTCGGCGGACGGATCATGACGCGCTCGACCATAGTCGGCGTGCCGCCGCCTTCGAGGAACGACACCAGCGCCTCGCCCTTGCCGAGCTCCATGATGACGCGGGCGGTATCCAGTTTCGGATTTGGCCGAAAAGTCTGCGCCGCCGCTTTCACCGCTTTCTGGTCGCGTGGCGTAAAGGCGCGCAATGCGTGCTGCACGCGGCCGCCGAGCTGCGCCAGCACCTTGTCCGGCACGTCGATCGGATTCTGGGTGACGAAGTAGACGCCGACGCCCTTGGAGCGGATCAGGCGCACCACCTGCTCGATCTTGTCCATCAGCGCATCCGGTGCATCGTCGAACAACAGATGCGCTTCGTCGAAGAAGAACACCAGTTTCGGCTTCGCCAGGTCACCGGCTTCCGGCAGCTCTTCAAACAATTCCGACAGCATCCACAAGAGGAAGGTGGCATAGAGCCTGGGGCTCTGCATCAACTTGTCGGCGACCAGGATATTGACCATCCCGCGCCCGTCGCTGTCGGTCTTCATGAAATCCTTCAGCGTCAGCGCCGGCTCGCCAAAGAATTTGGTTGCGCCCTGGTTTTCCAGCACCAGAAGCTGACGCTGGATGGTTCCGACCGTTGCCTTGGTGACATTGCCGTAGCTCTGCGCGGCCTTTCGGAGCGCGGCCTTGAGCTCCTCATTGTCATCGGGATCATCGTCCGCAGCCGCTGCCTTTTTGGCGACCGGCGCAATCGCATCCAACAGCGCGCGTAGATCCTTCATGTCGATCAATGTCAGGCCGTTTTCATCCGCCACACGGAATGCGACATTGAGGACGCCTTCCTGCACGTCGTTCAGATCGAGCATCCGCGACAGCAGCAGCGGCCCCATTTCCGTAACCGTGGCGCGCACCGGGTGCCCCTGTTCGCCGAACACGTCCCAGAACACGGTCGAAAACTGGTCGGGCTGGAAATCGAGGCCCATTTCCTTGGCGCGCTTGAGGATGAAGTCCTTGGCCTCGCCGACTTCGGCAATTCCGGACAGGTCGCCCTTGATGTCGGCCGCGAATACGGGAACACCGGCGCGGGCAAAGCCCTCCGCCATCACCTGCAGCGACACGGTCTTGCCGGTGCCGGTCGCCCCGGTGACAAGCCCATGCCGATTGGCGAGCGCAAGCGTCAGCCAGGCCGTTTCATCGCCCTTTCCGATGAAAATCTTCTCGTCGGTATCGGCGGTCTTGTTATCGGGGGTTGGCATCGCATCGCCTCTTCGCGCGCATCGGGGAGATTTGGTCCGCAATCATATCGCATCCTGACCGCCGATTGAAACCTTCAGCGGCGAATACGTGAGCGTTCACTCGCCTCGTCGGTCACTTCTCGTACTTTTTTCCAACCTTCAGCGAAGAAATCGAGAACGCAGCGCAATAAATCTGCGTGAATCCGGCGTTCACTCTTGCATTGCTGCAACACTCGCGCGGCGATCGCGAATCAAAGCCGCCTTGGTGTTGTGTTTCAGAACGCAGGCGCTCAAGATCAATTTTGAGCAAGCGGCTTGGCAAACGGGCCGGTTGGGGACGGGGCAAATGTATGGACGAACTGATTGGGCGGCTGGCTTCAAAGGCCGGCATCGATAGCGCTGTCGCTGAAAAAACCATCGGTATCGTCCTGGGGTTTCTCCGCAACGAGGGCCCCTCCGATCAGGTTCAGGCGTTGATCGATCAAATTCCGGGGGCCGAAGCTGCGATTGCAGCGACCAGCAACACAAGCGGATTGTCGAGGCTGATGGGCGGCGGCGTGATGGCCGTCGGCACCCGATTGATGGCACTTGGCCTCGGCATGGGCGAGATTCAAAACGTGGCGCGTGAACTTTTCAGGTTCGGACGCGACAAAATCGGAGCGGATCAAATGGGCGAAATTATTGAGGGCACGCCGGGCATCAGCCAGTTCGCCTGACACAGGCACTGGAGAGCACATTCGACGCGGGCACATTCTTTTTTCATCCGGTATCATGACTTATCCCCTTTCCGAGATCGACGGCTTGACCGCCTACTCTGCCTCGAAGCTGAAATCGCTCGGCATTCGCACGACCGATGCGCTCCTGGAAGCCGCCCGCACGATGAAGGGACGCAAAGCGCTTTCGGCAAAGACCGGCATCAGCGAACAGCAACTGCTGGAATGGGCGAATTTCTCCGACTACATGCGCATTCCAGGCATGGGCAAGGCCAAGGTGGGCCTGGTGCGCGCCGCCGGCGTCACCACGGTGCGCGAGCTCGCCCACCGCAACCCGGCGCGGCTTGCCCAGAACATGAAAGACGTGAACATAAAACGTAAACTCGTTCGCGTTCTGCCCTCCGAAAGATCGGTGGAGCTGCTGATCGAGCAGGCGCGAAGGCTGCCGCCCAAGATCAGCTATTAGGATCTCCTTCGGGACGGCCGCGCGGCCCGCTCTCCCGCCTTGACTCCCCGCCGCGGACCGCGCAAAGCGACCGCATGATCGCCGCCAAGCCTAGATCCACCGCTGCGACCGGTTCTGCCGGCCATCCGGTGCTGCCTGCGCTGTTGTCGAGGCCCTATCCGGCGGTGATGGGCGTATTGAACGTAACGCCCGATTCATTCTCCGATGGTGGGCAGTTCACAGCTCCCGAGCAGGCGCTGGCGCAGGCGCAGCGGATGATCGCCGAGGGCGCCGACATCATCGACATCGGCGCGGAATCCACCCGGCCCTATGGATCGGAACCGATCTCCGTGGAAGAGGAAATGACGCGCCTTGAGCCGGTACTGGCCGGCGTCGTTGCGCTCGGTATTCCCGTGTCGATCGACAGCATGAAATCCGCCGTCGTTGCCTGGGCGCTCGATCAGGGCGCGGCCATCGCCAACGATGTCTGGGGGCTGCAGCGCGATTCCGGCATGGCCGGCCTCGTCGCCGAGCGTGGCGTGCCCGTCGTCATCATGCACAACCGCGAAAGTGCCGATCCCGACATCGACATCATGCAGGACATCGCGGATTTCTTCACCCGTTCGCTCGACATCGCCGCGAAGGCCAAGATTTCATCCGACAACATCGTGCTTGATCCCGGCATCGGCTTCGGCAAGACGCCCGAGCAGAGCATGACCGCGCTGGCGCGGCTCGGCGAATTGCAATCGTTCGGTTTGCCACTATTGGTCGGCGCCTCGCGCAAGCGCTTCATCAGCACGGTGACGCCGTTGGAGCCGCATCAACGCCTCGGCGGCTCGATTGCAGCCCATCTATTGGCGGCGCAGAATGGCGCGCGGATCATCCGGGCGCATGACGTTGCCGAAACTGTACAGGCGCTGCGTGTGGCAGCCGCAATCAGGGAACAGGGATGAGCGATACGATCTTCATCACCGGCCTCGTCACCCATGCCCGCCACGGCGTGATGGAGCACGAGACCAAGGTCGGGCAACGGTTCGTGATCGACCTCGAACTCTCCATCGACCTGTCGGAATCCTCCCACTCCGATCGGCTGTCCGACACCGTTTCTTATGCCAGCGTGGTTGAAACCGCGACCGCCGCATTCACAGACACCAATTACAAGCTTCTGGAACGCGCAGCCGGCGCCGTTTCGGACGCGATCTTCGCGACGTTCCCGCGCGTCGATGCGGTCAAGGTCACCGTCCACAAGCCGCACGCACCGATTGCCGAGATCTTCGAGGATGTCGGCGTGGTGCTGATGCGCACGCGGCCGTCGCCCTGAGATGGCCAGCGTGCTGATCGCGCTCGGCGGCAATGTCGGCGACGTCCGCGCGACATTCCGCAAGGCCATCGCCAACATCTGCGGCATGACGCAGGCTGCCCTCATCGCGCGATCCTCTGACTACACCACGCCGCCCTGGGGCGAGGAAAACCAGGCGCCATTCACCAACGCCTGTATCGAGATCGAGACCAGCCTCGATCCGCATGCGCTCTTGTTCACGCTGCACAAGATCGAGAAGAAGTTCGGCCGTGACCGCGCGAACGAGACGCGCTGGGGCCCGCGCACCCTCGACCTCGACTTGATCGCCTATGACGATGTCAGGCTCGACAAGCCGGAACTGACCCTGCCGCATCCGAGGGTCTTCGAGCGCGCCTTCGTGCTGGTGCCGCTGGCCGAGATCGCCCCTGACCGTGTCATTGCGGGACGCCGCGTGCGCGACGCGCTGGCCGGCCTTTCGACCGAGGGTATCCAGCCGCTGCCCGACCTCGATTGACAGCCGGAACACCCCAAAACAACCGTTTGGCTTGGCGGGCGCGGCGTGGCAATTTCCGGCCAAATCAAGCGACGACCAGGGATTGATGGGCCGGATGACTGGGATCGACGAGCTGACATTGGCCGCGGAGTTTCCGCAGGCGACCTATGAGGACTGGCGCAAGCTGGTCGACGGGGTGCTGAAGGGCGCGCCGTTCGAAAAACTGGTCAGCAAGACGTCCGACGGGCTGAAAATCGATCCAATCTATCGCCGCGCCCAAGGCGCCGTACCGGTCGCCGGCCGTCCCGCCGCCGCGCCCTGGCAGATCATGCAGCGGATCGACCACCCCGATGCCAAGGCCGCCAACGCCCAGGCGCTGCACGATCTGGAGAACGGCGCGACCGGGCTGACGCTGGTGTTCGCCGGCGCCAATGGCGCCCATGGTTTCGGGCTCGATCCTACGCCGGAGGCGGTCGCGCAGGTTCTCGACGGCATCCATCTCGACGCCGGAATCGGCATCGAGCTGCAGATCGGGCCGCAGTCGCGCATGGCCGCCATTCACCTCGCCGAATACATCAAAGGCAAGGGCATCGATCCCGCGGCCTGCGACATCCGTTTCGGTCTCGACCCGCTCGGGTCCGGTGCAGTGTGGGGCTCCAGCCCGTATAGCTGGGACGAAATCGTCCCGGCCGTCACCGGTGCGGTGAAAGGCCTCGCCGCGATGGGCTTCAAGGGCCCGTTCACTGCCGCCGATGGGCGGGTGATCCACGACGCCGGCGGATCGGAAGTCCAGGAACTGGCGTTCGTGCTGGCAAGCGGCGTCGCGTACTTGCGCGCGATCGAAGGCGCCAGCGTCGCGCTCGAAGACGCGCAGGGCATGATCTATGCGCGGCTCCGCGCCGACGCCGACCAGTTCATGACTTTGGCAAAGTTCCGGGCGCTACGGCTGCTGTGGGCCCGCATCGAACAGGCCTGCGGGCTGACTCCCAAGCCGCTGTTCGTCGCGGCCGATACCGCTTGGCGCCTGCTGACGCAGCGCGATGCTTACGTGAACATGCTGCGCGCCACGATGGCGACTTTCTCCGCCGGCCTCGGCGGCGCCAACGCCATCAGCGTCCTGCCGCATACGCTGGCGCTCGGCCTGCCCGATCCATTCGCGCGGCGTATCGCGCGCAACACGCAACTCGTGCTGCTGGAAGAATCCAATCTCGCAAAAGTCAGCGATCCCGCAGCCGGCTCGGGCGGCATCGAGACATTGACAAAGCAGCTTTGCGAAGCCGCATGGTCGCTGTTTCAGGAAATCGAAAAGGCCGGCGGCATCTTTGCCGCGCTCCAGCAGAACCTGCTCCAGCAAAAGGTCGCAGCAACGCGGGCGGCGCGCGAGGCCAATATCGCCAAACGCCGGGATGTGCTGACCGGCGCCAGCGAATTCCCGAACCTGCATGAAGACGATATCGCGGTGCTCGGCGCCACGCCGATCGTGCTGCCGCCCTATGGCGAAGCAAAATTCAAGTTCGATCCGCTGCCGCCGATCCGGCTCGCCGCGCCGTTCGAGGCGCTGCGCGACAAGTCGGACGAAAAGCTCAAGACATCGGGCGCGCGGCCAACAATTTTCCTCGCCAATCTCGGCACGCCCGCCGACTTCACCGCGCGCGCCACATTCGCAAAAAGTTTCTTCGAGACCGGCGGCATCGAGGCGCTCGACACGCAAGGATTTGCCGATCCGGCGGCGCTTGCCACCGCGTTCAAGGCGTCCGGCGCCGCGATCGCCTGCCTGTGCTCGTCCGACAGGGTCTATGCGGAACACGCCGTGGCGGCCGCAAAGGCCCTTCAAGCCGCGGGTTGCAAGCATATCTATCTGGCAGGGCGGCCCGGCGAGCAGGAGGCCGCACTGCGCGAGGCTGGCATCAGTGATTTCATCTTTGCCGGCGGCGATGCGCTGGCGATGCTGCAGGAAGCCTGGCGGCGGATGGAGCAAGCATGACGGAAAACAACCATAAGGCGGTTTTGACCGGTGGCTGCCAATGCGGCGCCGTCCGCTTCGCGATGTCGAAAGCGCCGACCAAGGTCAGCATCTGCCATTGCCGGATGTGCCAGAAGGCCTCGGGCGCGCCCTTTGCCTCGCTTGCCGACATCGAGCACGAGCATTTCACCTGGACCCGCGGCAAGCCGGCATCGTTCCAGTCCTCCTCCATTGCCGAGCGCGATTTCTGCTCCTCCTGCGGCACGCCGCTGAGCTACCGGCTGATCGGCGGCCCCCGGATCGAGATCATGACCGGCACCTTCGACCGCCCCGACCGGGTGGTGCCGACGCGGCAATATGGCTCCGAATCCCGCCTCGGCTGGGTGGTCGGCATCGCCAATTTGCCGAGCCAGACCACGATGCAGAATTACGGGCCGGAAAAGATGGCGACGATCACCAGCCACCAGCATCCGGATCATGATTAGGGGTGACGTCCCCTCAACTAGCATGTGCTATGATGGGTACCATGAGCCGCATACCTGACTTCGCAGATATCGCCTTTGAAGCCGTAGCGCCCGCTCCGCCCGTCGGCAGCGCCGAGCCGTGGCTGACGCCGGAGGGCATCCCGGTCAAGCCTTTTTACAGCGAGGCCGATCTCGAGGGCATCGATTTCCTGGAGACCTGGCCCGGCGTCGCGCCCTATCTGCGCGGCCCCTACCCGACCATGTATGTCAACCAGCCTTGGACCATCAGGCAGTATGCCGGCTTCTCCACGGCGGAAGATTCCAACGCGTTCTACCGCCGCAACCTCGCGGCCGGGCAAAAGGGCCTGTCGGTCGCGTTCGACCTCGCCACCCACCGCGGCTACGACTCGGATCATCCGCGCGTCTCTGGCGACGTCGGTATGGCGGGCGTGGCCATCGATTCCATCTATGACATGCGCACGCTGTTTGCGGGCATTCCGCTCGACCAGATGAGCGTGTCGATGACCATGAACGGCGCGGTGCTGCCGATCCTTGCGCTGTTCGTCGCCGCCGCCGAGGAACAGGGCGTTCCGCCGGAGAAGCTGTCGGGCACCATTCAGAACGACATTCTGAAAGAGTTCATGGTGCGCAACACCTACATCTATCCGCCCGCCCCCTCGATGCGGATCATCTCCGACATTTTTGCGTACACCTCGCAAAAAATGCCGAAGTACAACTCCATTTCCATTTCCGGCTATCACATGCAGGAAGCTGGCGCGACACAGGATCTCGAACTCGCCTATACGCTCGCCGACGGTGTCGAATATCTGCGCGCCGGCCTTGCGGCCGGCCTCGATGTCGACCGCTTCGCGCCACGGCTGTCGTTCTTCTGGGCGATCGGTATGAACTTCTTCATGGAAGTCGCCAAGATGCGCGCCGCCCGGCTGCTGTGGGCCAAGCTGCTCAAGCCGTTCAACCCCAGGGATCCGCGCTCGCTGTCGCTGCGCACGCATTGCCAGACTTCCGGCTGGTCGCTGACCGCGCAGGATGTCTTCAACAACGTGATGCGCACCACCATCGAGGCGATGGCGGCGACGCAAGGCCATACGCAATCATTGCACACCAACGCGCTCGACGAGGCCTTAGCGCTGCCGACGGATTTCTCGGCCCGCATCGCGCGCAACACACAATTGTTCCTGCAGCAGGAAAGCGGCACCAACCGCATCATCGATCCCTGGGGCGGCTCCTATTACGTCGAACGCCTGACCCGCGATCTCGCGCAGAAGGCCTGGGGCCATATCCAGGAGGTCGAGGCGCTCGGCGGCATGGCCAAGGCGATCGAGGCCGGCGTGCCAAAATTGCGCATCGAGGAAGCCTCCGCCAAGACCCAGGCCCGGATCGACGCCGGCAAGCAGGCCGTGATCGGCGTCAACAAGTACAAGCCGGTCAGCGAAGCACCGATCGACGTGCTTAAGGTAGATAATTCCAACGTGCGCCGGCTGCAGATCGACAAGCTGAAGCGGCTGCGTACCGAGCGCGACCAGAAGGAACTCGACCAGGCGCTCGCCGCGCTGACGCGCAGCGCCGGCGAAGGTAACGGCAACCTGCTGGCGCTCGCGATCGATGCGGCGCGCGCCAAGGCAACCGTCGGCGAAATTTCGGACGCGATGGAAAAAGTGTTCGGCCGTCACCGCGCCGAGATCAAATCCATCACCGGCGTCTACAAGCGGGAGGCGTCCGCCATGTCCAACCGGGTCGAAAAGGTGCAGGAGCTGATCGATGCGTTCGAGACTGCGGAAGGGCGCCGCCCCCGCATCCTCGTTGCCAAGATCGGCCAGGACGGCCACGACCGTGGCCAAAAGGTGATCGCGTCCGCGTTTGCCGATGTCGGCTTCGACGTCGATATCGGGCCGCTGTTCGCCACCGCCGACGAGGCGGCGCGGCAGGCGGTGGAGAACGACGTCCATATCCTCGGCGTCTCGTCGCTGGCCGCCGCCCACCTCACCGCCGTGCCGGAATTAAAAGCCGCGCTGAAGAAGCACGGCCGCGAGGACATCATGATCATCATCGGCGGCGTGGTGCCGCCGCAGGACTATGACGCCCTCTACAAGGCCGGCGCGGAAGCGATCTTCCCGCCGGGCACCGTGATATCAGATGCCGCTGAAGAGCTGATCCGCAAGCTCAACGCCCGGCTCGGCCACAGCAGCGAGGCGGCGGAGTAGCTTGCAAGAAATCGGAACAACCCCTTGGCATTCCGATGAAAGTATCGAGCGCTATAACGCGTTGTTTCCCATCCTGCCCGACTTTGCGGCTCATTACGTTGTTGGTCTAAAGCACGGCGAAACCATTGGCTTATCAGACAAAGATTCACTTCGATTGCGTAGAGATTTACTGGCTGCCCTTGTGGCCGATAAGCTCGGCATTAGCTTGGCATACGCAAGACGTCGATACACCGAAGAAAGCGATCAGTCCCGGTGGATGGGTTTGACAGACACGATCGACGCGATGTATCGCGAGGGTCGGGAATATTTGAGTTGGTATATCTCGATCGAAAGAGATCAGATTCCGGAGAACGATCAATCCTTTCGGACCCATGCAATCAATTTCTTCTACCGAAGCCTGGGTTCTCTTGACGCCACAAAACGTCTGGCTGATCTGGGCTACTTATGTGAGGCCGCCAATATTCTTAGATCTGCGCTCGAACAGTTTGCATACTGCTCGAGACTTGCAACATTAAGTGGGGCAGAAGACTTTCAAGGCATTAAGCCAATTCAATGCCTCAACCATTTGAAAAGATACGTACCGGCCGCGGGGCAACTATACGGCCTCATGTCAAAATACACTCACTTTGAGTACGACCATCACACTCACTTTTTTGTCTATTCAAAAGATGAAGTCCAAACTTTGCAACGCGGACCAGTTCTCCGTGCCTATTCTACGCATTTGCTTTTCATAACCATGGTCTGCGTCGCTAAGTATGTCCTAGCCCTCTCCGCCGTTCAGTTCGGAGAGATTCCGAAGTCAATACAGGGGTTAGATGCCTTTATCGAAAAAGTGGACATGTATTCAGACGCCGTTTGCGGCATGCTGTCACGTGACCTAGTTTTAGCAAACATGGACATCCTACTTCAGAAGATCATCAGAAATACCAATGTTTAGGCAAGCATACTTGTCAAATTGCAGAAGACTCTTCTCGAAATGAACCGGTACGTTCAGTTGCGCATGCTCGTGGGCTTCGCGACGGCTGTTGTTGCTTATCATGCAGTTGGTCCTGCGTTCGCCGACGATCCCAAGCCAGACTTTTCCATCAAGACCAAATGGGTCGAGGCGGCAGTCTTTCTCGACGGGACCGTCAAAGCCGATCCGGCCCTGGCGGCGAACTGCCTGAGCGAGGGCAAGGCATGGGCCCAGAAGAACCGTGCCGATGCCGACAAGGAGCGCAAGCAGGACCCGGAGCTGTTCCGCAACCCGTGGTCATACGAACGGAAATACCTGACGCGCTCGGTGGTCGACGGCCGCTATGTCAGCATCATCAGGGCCGATTACGAATATACGGGCGGCGCGCATCCCAACTCTTCGTCCGATACGATCCTGTGGGACAAATCGGCGGGCAAGCGCATCAGCATCCGTCCGTTCTTCACCGAAACCGCCGATAACGGCCCGGCGATGAAGGCGATGCGGCAAGAGGTCATTGCTTCGCTTAAAGCTGAAAAGAAGAAACGCGGCGCGGAAGACCTTGATGCCAGCGCCATCGAGGCGATCGAACCAAAACTGCTCAAGATCGGGCCGGTCTCGCTGGCGCCGTCGACCGAGCAAGGCAAGAGCTCCGGCCTGACCTTTCACTATTCGCCTTACGCGGTCGGCTCCTATGCCGAAGGCGAGTACATCGCCTTCGTGCCGTGGGAAAAATTGAAGCCGTATCTGACGGCGGAAGGCGTCAGGATTTTCGGCGGCGCGCGTCCCAAGGACGATGAAGACCGGCAATGACGGCGTTTGCCGTCAAGCAGCCTTGCGGTCCAGCGCTCTTTCCAGCGAATGGGTCCAGTCCGGAATCCAGGACTGAAACAGGGCGCGCCAGCGATCCTCGTCCTGCGGCGTGGTGTCGAGCTTCACCGACCATTCGATGAAGGTTCGGTCGCCCTCGACGATCGGCAGCAGGTGCATCGTCCCCTCATAGCGCGTCGGCGCCGGAACGGCGGACTGCGATTCGGATGGAAATGGAAACGGATCGATACCCGCATAGGTCAGCGAATGCGCCTGATCGGAATGGCCGGCGAGACGTTGCCGGACCCAGTTGCCGAGATAGCAGAAGCGCCTGATCGCGCCGACTTCGTCGCTGCCCTTGTCGTCCTCGATCATGCTTTCGCTGACGCCCTCGATATAGGCCGGGTAGTTGTTGAAATCGCGGATCAGGGACCACACGGTTTCCAGGGGATGGTTCAGCACGGTGCTGTAATAGGCTGTCGTCATGGTTATCTCCGCAGCAGGTCGCGGCCCGCCTGATGAGCCGCACAGCGATACCTATTTCGGGTAGACCGACCGCCACCACCCGATTTCCGGCTGTGGCGGGATCCCCACCGGCGATGCGCCCCATTTCCCGCCAACGCCTTGCGACCCCAACGCAAAGCCGCCTACAATGTCGCATCACAAGAGCGTCCGGATTCACGGATGCCGCAGGGAGGATCAACAATGTCCAAAAAGATCACGCGCCGCGCCTTTGCGGCTTCATCCGCTGCTGCCGCAGCCGTCGCAGGTCTTGGCCTCAGGCCGGCATCAGCGCAGGCCTACCCGGCGCGGCCGGTGACCGTGATCGTGCCCTGGGGCGCCGGCGGCGGCACGGATGCGACCGCGCGCATCGTGGCAGCCCTTCTGGAAAAAGATCTCGGCCAACCCTTCAACGTCGTCAACCGGACCGGTGGCTCCGGCGTGGTCGGCCATTCCGCCATCGCGACCGCGCCGGCCGACGGTTACACCATCGGCATGCTGACGGTGGAAATCTCGATGATGCACTGGCAGGGGCTCACCGAGCTCGCGCCCAAGAGCTACACGCCGCTGGCGCTGATGAACGAGGATCCGCCCGGCATCCAGGTCAGCTCCACCTCACCCTACAAGACCGTGAAGGAACTGGCCGACGCCATCAAGGCCGCGCCTGCGGGCAAGATGAAGGCATCCGGCACCGGCCAGGGCGGCATCTGGCATCTGGCGCTGGTCGGCTGGCTGCAGGCGATGGGACTGGCGCCGAACCACGTGGCCTGGGTGCCCTCGAACGGCGCCGCGCCGGCGATGCAGGATCTCGCGGCCGGCGGCCTCGACCTCACCACCTGCTCGGTGCCGGAAGCGCGCGCCATCATCGAGGCCGGCAAGGCACGCAGCCTGGCGCTGATGGCCTCCAAGCGCAATCCGGCCTTCCCCGACGTGCCGACGCTGAAGGAGGCGATGGGCATCGATTACTCGACCGGCGCCTGGCGCGGCATTGCCGGCCCCAAGGGCATTCCGGCTGACGTTGCGACCAAGCTGACCGCGGCGCTGAAGAAGGTCTACGAGTCCAAGGAGTTCAAGGAGTTCATGAGCAACCGCGGGTTCGGAACGGTCTGGGGCGATGCCACCGAATTCGCTGCCTTCATGGACAAGGGCGACGCCCAGATGGGCGTGGCGATGAAGGCCGCCGGTCTCTCCAAGGCCTGATCCTCATCGGCTGACATCGTCCGATATCTGCGGAGCCAGTTCATGCGTCTTCCCGATCGCGTCACGGGGTTGTTTCTCGTTGGCCTCGGCGCAGCCGCCGCCTATGGCGGCTGGCAATTGCCACCGGTGCCAGGCCAGCCGGTCGGGCCGAACGTCTTTCCCCTCGTGATCGGAACGGGCCTTGCGCTGTGCGGGCTCGCGATCGCATTCGGGATTGGCCACAGTTTCGAAGAAGAGGAAGAGCTCATTCCGGTCGAGGGCGGCCAGCCGCCGCCGACCGGAAGATTTTACGGCCTGCGCGCCCTGCTCCCTCCTGCGTTGCTACTGTTCTACGTCGCCGTGGCCGACCGGCTTGGCTTCATCATCACCGCAGCGCTGATCGTGTTCGTAACGTCGACCGCGCTCGGCGCCCGCTGGAAGCTATCGCTGCCGCTCGCCGTGCTGGCGCCGATCGGCATCCACCTGATTTTTTCAAAATTGCTGCGCGTGCCGCTGCCGGCCGGGCTGCTGCCGATGCCCTGGTGACCGATGCTGAAAACCCTGCTTGATGCGTTCGCGCTGATCTCCACCTGGGAAGTCATCGTCTCGATGCTGGCGGCATCGGTCTATGGCCTTGTCATCGGCTCCTTGCCCGGGCTGTCGGCGACCATGGCGACCGCGCTGCTGGTCCCCGTCACGTTTTATCTCTCGCCGATCGCCGCCATCGCCACCATCGTGGCGGCCTCCTCGATGGCAATCTTTTCCGGCGATATCCCCGGCGCGCTGCTGCGCATTCCCGGCACGCCCGCATCCGCAGCCTATGCGGATGAAGCCTATGCCATGACTCGCAAGGGCGAGGCCGAGCTTGCGCTCGGCGCCGGCGTCTGGTTTTCCGCGGTCGGCGGCATCGCGGGCACGCTGTCACTGATGATCCTGGCGCCGCCGCTCGCCGAGATCGCGCTGTCGTTCTCGACCTTCGAATATTTCTGGCTGGCACTGCTCGGCCTGATGTGCGCGACGCTGGTCGCACGCTCCTCGCCCGTGAAGGCGATCGCCGGCATGTTCATCGGCCTGCTGGTCTCCTGCATCGGCATCGAAAACCCCGGCGGCGTCCCCCGTTTCACCTTCGGCATCACCGACCTGTTCGGCGGCATCGAGCCGATCCCGGCGCTGGTCGGCGTGTTTGCCGTGGCGCAAGTGATGCGCGCGATGCTCACCCCGGAACCGCCGCCGATTCCGCGGCGCAAGTTCGGAAGCATCATGGCCGGCCAGTGGCGGCTCACCAGAAAATATCACTGGCAGATGACGCGCGGGAACATCATCGGCATCATCATCGGCGTGCTGCCGGGCGCTGGCGCCGACATGGCCGCCTGGGTCAGCTACGCCATGTCCAAGCGTTTTTCGAAAGAACCCGAGAAGTTTGGCACCGGCCATGTTGAAGGCTTGGTGGAAGCCGGTGCCAGCAACAATGCCAGCATCGCCTCAGGCTGGGTGCCCTCGCTGCTATTCGGTATCCCCGGCGACACCATCGCGGCGATCGCGATCGGCGTGCTCTACATGAAGGGGCTGAACCCCGGCCCGACGCTGTTCACCGAAAAAGCGTCGAGCATGTATGCGATCTATCTGATGTTCATCATCGCCAACATCATCATGATCCCGTTCGGCATCGTGATGATCCGCCTCGCCAGCCATGTGCTGCGCGCGCCGCGCTCCACCGTGATGCCCGTTATCATGCTGTGCTGCGCGGTCGGCTCGTTCGCCATCGGCAACAACATGTTCGGCGTCGTGACCGTCGCGACCTTCGGGGTGATCGGCTATGTCATGGAGGAGAACGGCTATCCGGTCGCCGCCATGGTGCTCGGCATCGTGATGGGCACCATGATCGAGCAGGCCTTCGTCACCTCGCTGATCAAGTCCGACGGCAGCGTGCTGCCGTTCTTCGAGCGGCCGATCGCCGCCATTCTCGCCGCCATGGCGATCGGCGCGCTGATCTGGCCGGTGCTGGTCTGGGTGTGGCGGAAGCTCAGGCGCGAGCCCGTTCCCGCCGCATCGCCCGGCGAATGAACCGTGCAGGCCCCCTCGCCTGCACGGCACGGCCGTTGTAAACCACCGGCATGACCCTGCCGAAGACCGCCTCCCTCGATATCAAGAAGCTCGCCAAGGACCTCCGCGCCGGCCAGCGCGCGACGCTGGCGCGGGCGATCACCCTGATCGAGAGCAGGCGCGGCGATCACCAGGCCGCCGCCCGCGACCTGGTGCAGGCGCTATTGTCCGACACGGGCAAGGCATTCCGCGTCGGAATCACCGGCTCGCCGGGCGTCGGCAAATCCACCACCATCGACGCGCTCGGCATGTTCCTGATCGAGCGCGGCCACAAGGTCGCGGTGCTGGCGGTGGACCCCTCTTCGGCCCGCACCGGCGGCTCGATCCTCGGCGACAAGACGCGGATGGCGCGGCTGGCGAATTCGGACGCCGCCTTCATCCGGCCTTCGCCCTCGTCGGGTACGCTCGGCGGCGTCGCCGCGAAAACCCGCGAGGCGATGCTGCTGTGCGAGGCGGCCGGCTTCGATGTGGTGCTGGTGGAAACCGTCGGCATCGGCCAGTCCGAAACCGCTGTTAGCGACATGACCGATTTCTTCCTGGCCCTGATGTTGCCCGGCGCCGGCGACGAATTGCAGGGCATCAAGAAGGGCCTGGTCGAACTCGCCGATATGATCGCGATCAACAAGGCCGACGGTGACAACATCAAGCGCGCCAACATGGCGGCGGCCGAATATCGCTCGGCGCTGCATATCCTGAGCCCCCGCTCGCAGCACTGGCATCCGCCGGTCGTGACCTACTCGGCGCTGACGGGCGCGGGCATGGACGCGCTGTGGCAGAAGGTCGTCGATCACCGCACCGCCATGAATGCTTCGGGCGAATTCGCAGGGAGACGGCGTGAGCAGCAGGTGAAATGGATGTGGTCGATGCTGGAGCAGCGCATGATGGCGCGGCTGCGATCCGATGCAACGATCCGCGCCAAGGTGAAGAAGACCGAGGCCGAGGTCGCCGAGGGCCGCATCACGCCGGCACTCGCCGCTGAACAGATCGCGGAGTGGCTCAAGTGAGCGACAAGCTGCGCGTCCTCGTCACCGGCTTCGGCCCGTTTCCCGGCGCGCCCTACAATCCGACGCAGCCGCTGGTGGCGCGCCTGATGCGGTTGCGCCGTCCCGCCTTCGACGACGTCGAACTATCCAGCCATATCTTTCCCGTGACCTACAACGCAGTCGACCGCGAATTGCCGCTGGCGCTTCGGCAGCACAGGCCGCACGCGCTGTTGATGTTCGGCCTCGCCTCGCGCACGCCCTACCTGCGGATCGAAACCCGCGCCCGCAATACCGTCACCATGCTGTGGCCCGACGCCGCGCAGACGCGCTTCCGGAAAGGATCGATCGCCGAGGGCGCCGATGCGCAAAGGTTCGGTCCGCATGCCGCAAAGCTATTGCGGGCCGCCAAGGCGACCGGCCTCGACGCCCGCGCCTCGCGCGATGCCGGAAGCTATCTCTGCAACTATCTGAGCTGGCGCGCGATCGAGGCTGTCAATGCCGACAGCGGCCCTCGCCTTGCCGCCTTCATCCACATCCCGCCACTGGCGCGCAGCGGCGCGGTGAGACGCAAGGGCTTTCCGCGCATCACGCTGGAGGAGTTGGTCGACGCCGGCGAAGCGATGCTGCTGGAGATGGTAAGGTTGGCACGGCAAGCGGTTTAACTCTTTCGTCGTCCCTGCGAACGCAGGGACCCATAGCCACCATCGTGAGTTGTCAAAAAAAGCTATCTACTCTCGTGCCCTTTCCAAGGGCCGCGGCGTATGGGTCCCGGCTCGCGCTTCGCTTGGCCGGGACGACGGGGGATTGATTAACCCTACCCCCAACAATCGCCGGCCCCCATCCGCATCTTCACCAAGCGGAGCCGCATTTGCGCGATACCTAGGGAAACACAACTACCGCGACATTTAGCCCGCGAGGGCGACTCACCATGGACATGAACCGCCGCCATCTCATTGGAGCATCCACTGTCGGCATTGCCGGCGCGCTGGCGATGTCGCCCGACGCCGCCCGCGCCGCGCCGCTCACCTCCACACTCGGCCGCGACGTCACCCAATTCGGCGTGCGGCCCGGCAGCGCCGAGGACCAGACCGCGAAACTGCAGCGCGCGATCGACGAAGCAGCGCGCGCGCAAGTGCCGCTGGCACTGCCGCCGGGCGTCTATCGCACCGGCATGCTCAGGCTTTCGAACGGTACGCAACTGGTCGGCGTGCGCGGCGCGACCAAGCTCGTATTCACCGGCGGCGCTTCCATTCTGTTGAGCGAAGGCGCCGGCAGCGTCGGCCTGACCGGCCTGACGCTCGACGGGGGCAATATTCCCCTGCCGGAACGGCGCGGTCTCGTGCATTGCCTCGGCGGCCGCGACGTCCGCATCACCGACTGCGAGATCACCGGCAGCGGCGGCAACGGCATCTGGCTCGAGCAAATCTCCGGCGACATCTCCGGCAACATTCTCACCAAAATGGCAACGACCGCGGTCGTGTCGTTCGACGCGAAGGGCCTGATCGTCGCGCGCAACACCATCATCGACGCCAACGACAACGGCATCGAGATCCTGCGCACCGCGATCGGCGACGACGGCACGCTTGTGCTCGATAATCGCATCGAGGACATCAAGGCCGGTCCCGGTGGCTCCGGGCAGTACGGCAACGCCATCAACGCCTTCCGCGCCGGCAACGTGATCGTGCGCGGCAACCGCATCAGGAACTGCGACTATTCGGCGGTGCGCGGCAATTCGGCTTCCAACATCCAGATTGTCGGTAACAGCATCAGCAATGTCCGCGAGGTCGCGCTCTATTCCGAATTCGCCTTCGAGGCCGCCGTCATCGCCAACAACACGGTGGACGGCGCCGCGCTCGGCGTCTCCGTCTGCAATTTCAACGAGGGCGGCCGTATCGCGGTGGTCCAGGGCAATATCATCCGCAACCTCTTGCCGAAGCGGCCGATCGGCACCGCGCCTGACGACGACGCCGGGATCGGCATCTATGTCGAGGCTGATACGACGGTCACCGGCAACGTGGTCGAGAACGCGCCCTCGTTCGGCATCATCGCCGGCTGGGGCAAATATCTCCGCGACGTCGCCATCACCGGAAACGTGATCCGCAAGGCGTTCGTCGGCGTCGGCGTATCGGTGCTGCCGGGCGCTGGCACGGCGCTGGTCAACAACAACATGATTTCGGAAACCCCGCGCGGCGCCGTGGTCGGGCTCGACCACGCCCGCACCATCACGACCGACCTGTCGGCCGACGGCGCGCAGCGCTATGCGCAGGTGGTGGTCGGCGGCAATGCCGTGCGGCGCTAGTACAACGCCTACAGCACGTTGCGCAGCGCCGGATAGCGCTGCTTGATGGCGTCGAAATCAATGGCCGGAAACGCCGTTTCCTCGAGCGCGTGCGCGTCCGGCACGGAGGGGGCCTCGTTCGCCACGGCAAGCTGGCTCTCCAGCGCAACCAGAACATCGTCGGAAATGTCGCGGGGCGGTGGGGCGGCGACCGGCGGTGGTGCGGCGACGATCGGTGGCGACTGCAATTGCGGCTGAAGCTCCACGATCGGCCGCCGATAGCCCTCATCGCGCGGCAGCGGCGTCAGCGGCAATGGCGAGGTCCGGCGGCGGCCAAGCCAGGCCAGGTCGATCGTCGTGTTGTCGAGCGCGGCCTCGCGGTTCAACAAATCGCGCCAGGTTGCGACCGCCTCCTTGGCTTCCCTGATGTTTTCGAGAAATTCGCGTTCGGTGTGATAGCGCCGCCAGCGTCCGGTCTCGAACAGTTCAGTGAGATGTTCCAACCGTTGCTCGGCGAGGTTGCACCAGCGCGCAACGATGTTGCGGCCGCGCGCCACGTCTGCTGGATGTGCCATAAATTAGCCCGTAAGAGAGAGACGGACGCAGACGCAACCAGAGACGAATCAGTTGGGAGGTGACAGGGATATTCTGTGGAAAACTTTTTCGTTGTCCAGAGCGTGAAGCTACGGAAGTGCGCAGCGATCGAAGATTTCAGCACAAATACGGAGTTCTCCGCTCGATCAATGGTCAAGCCGCACGGCAGCATGGCCATGTTGCGTAGGACACGTCGATGGATTTCGCGCGAAGCGGCACACGGGAGCGCGTTCACCGGCAAGCGATCCGAGATACGGCGTCCGTCCGCCCGCCCGGTGATCGGCCGGCCTCCGCCAGTGCGCACCACCGTATGCCGCACAACCTGTTCAGGAAATATCCGCCCAAAATGAAAGACCCGTCCGGGGGGACAACCGGACGGGTCAAAGCCATATGGGCGCTTGGGGTGGATGGGCGCTCGCGCCGTATATAGCCACTGGGGAGGGATTACCGCTCCCACGTTCATAAGTCGCAGCACCCTCCCGGCACGTTCAAAACGCCCGGCGATTTTTTTTAACCCTTTGTTTGGAAGCGATTGCCGGAAAATGCGGCGTAACGGCGCTATTTGGCGGCGTTTGCGGCCGATTTGTCCGCCGCCATCGACGGCGGGGCATCGTTGAGCGCCCGGCTCACGGAAGCGTTATCTGCGGCCGGATCGAGCGCCGGGGGCTTTTCCGCCGCCGGCTTGCCTGTAGCCGAGGCCAGCGGAACCGCCGGCGCCGCGGCCGCCGCGGTAACGGCCGCAAAGGCGTCGGCCTCGCCTGCTCCGAACTGCTCGTCGCGGCCGGGAGCGCCGAGGTCACGCGCGGTGTTCGTCAGAATGGCGCGCACGTCCGCCGGCTTCAGCGCGGGATTGCGCTCCATGATCAGTGCGGCCACGCCGCTGACGTAGGCGGCGGAGAACGAGGTGCCCGACGTGATCTGGTATTTTTCATCCGGCGCCGGCAGGAAGATATCAGCGCCGGGCGCCGCGATCGCGATGTGGTTGCCGCGGTTCGATGCCGTGAACAGCTTTTGCTGGGCGTCGGTGCCGCTCACCGCGACGACGTTCGAGTTGGCGGCCGGATAGAGCGGCGGCGATTTCGCCCCGGCATTGCCGGCGGCGGCCACCATCAGGATGCCACGCGCCGCGGTTGCGGCAATCCCGCGCTCGATCAGCGGATCCTTCGGGCCGGCAAAGCTCATATTGATGATCTGCGCGCCGTGCTCGGCCGCGTAGTCCAGTCCCCTGAGGATGACATAGGAGGTGCTCTCCGCCCCCTTCGCGCCCGAGCCGAAGGCGCGGATCGCGATCAGCCTCGCCTCCGGCGCACTGCCCATCAGCTTGGCATGCGCGACGATCGCGCCCGCAATGCCGGTGCCATGGGTATGCGCACCTTCCTTGCTGCCGAGCGCGTCGAAACTGTCGGCGACCGAATTGGCGAGTTCAGGGTGCCTTACGTCGATGCCGGAATCGATCACCGCAATGGTGACGTTCATGCCGCGCGCGACCGCATGCGCCTGCGGCAGCCGAAGCTGGGCGACCGCGTATTGCGCGGCGTCGCCCTCGGTCTTCTTCTGGTCCTGCAGGAAGTAGCGGAAATTGAGCTGCACCGAACGCACGCTGCCGTCGGCCGCGAGTTCGCGGCGCACCGTGTCCACGGGACGGTTATCGACGATGCGGAACAGGCCGATGGTACCGCCCAGCAGGCGGAAGCTCTGCGAGGAAATGCGTTCCAGGCCGTGACGGCGCGCCAGTTCGTCGGCCTCGGCGCTCGACAGCGCGCCGTCGATCTCGGCAACGAGCTCGTTCTTGACCGCGCGCAGATTGACCGCCGCTTGCGCGTTGTTCTTGCCAGAGCTGCCCTTGCCCTTCTTCGCCGTGTTGCCGCCGTCGCCGCCGGCCGACACGACCGGACGATCGAAGCACTCGCCGTCGGGACCGCGTAATGCTGTCTGGCAGGCCGGATAGAGGTTGGGCGAAAACCGCGCATAAGGCAGCGTCGACTGAACGCCGGCACCGGGACGCACGCGCATCGTCGAACTCATGGTGCCGAGCCGGGTCGGCGGCGTCCGCGCCACGCGATCGGCACTCACGCTCGGCCGGGCCGCGACGGCAGGATTGATCCGCGGCGCGACCGTCGGATTGATGGTCGGTACCCGAGCGCCAACGTTGAGATTAGGGGTGCGCATGAAGCTTTGCGCATGCACCGCCGAGGCCCCAAGGGCGAGCAGCGGTAATAGCGCGGCCGACAACGCCCCTACTGTGCGCAGGGTCCTTAGCCGCCAACTCTTGCGATCATGAACCATGCGACCTCGGCTTGCCCGGTCCGCGCGAACGCCGTTACGGCGTTGCCACCGCCAGGCTGACGATCTTCTCGCGCTGCAGCCTGCTGATCAGGCCAGCGGCCTCGTCCTTGCTCATCGCCTTGCCGAACTGCAGGCGGAACATGCCGCCCTTGGCACCATCGATGATCGAGGCCTGGTAATTGTCGAGCAGCGCCGTGATGTCGGCGATCCGCGCCTCGGGCGCAAATCGCACCAGCGCACGGGTCGGTGCGAGGCTGCCTCCAAGGTCACGCGTAACCGGTCCGGACGACGGCTCGTTCATGCTGAGCGACGCCGTCTGGAACGAACCGCCCTGGTTCTTCATCAGCACAGCGCCGATCACGCCGGCCTGCAGCAACAGCGCCACGGCACCGAGGCTTGCCGACCAGGCCAGCGTACGCGGCGAGAGGCTTGCGAAAAATTGCGATACACGCGCAGACAGGCTCACCGAACGCGAGGGCTCGCGCGCCGGCTCCGCGTCAATGGCGGCAAACAGCTTCTGCATCGCGCGCGCGGACGGCGCGCCGAGGCTCTCGTTGAGGCTGATCGTCTCGGCGTATTCTTCGCGGATAACGGCATATTGCCGGGCGAGATCGGGATCGCTGGCGAGCGCTTCCTCGACGCGGCGTGCATCCCGCGCGTTCAGGGTGCCGGCCGCATGGAATGGCAGCAGCATCTCGATGTCGCCGGGCTCTTGATCCAGCATTTTTCTGCTCGCTGCCATCATGGCCAACCTCGCTCTATGCCTGCTGCCTTGAGCAACTCGGCCAATTTCTTGCGCGCATAAAACAGGCGCGTCTTGACGGTGTTCTCCGGAATTCCGACGATTTCGGCCACCTCTTCCACGGACTTCTCGTGGTAGTAGACGAGATCGACGATCTCCCGGTGCTCAGGCGAAAGGCCGGTCAGGCACTTCCGCAACGCTTCACCCGTATCTTTCTTCTGCACCACCACTTCCGGATCGTCGGACGTATCCTCGATCGCGTTCGCGGCCTCTTCGTCCAGTCCAACGTCCTTGCGGCGCCTTAGTGCCGAAAGGGCCTTGAACCGGGTAATCGCCAACAGCCAGGTGGTAACGGCGGAGCGGCCTTCGAACTTGCCGGCCTGACGCCACACATCGAGAAAAACCTCGCTAATGAGATCTTCCGCGACTTGTTCATCCCTTACGAGCCGAAGCCCGAAACGGAACACCCTGACATGGTGCCTTCCGTACAGCACCTGCATGGCGAGCCGGTCGCCTTGAGCGATCCGAGCGATCAGAATTTCGTCTGAAGCCGCCTGTGCCGCACTCAATGGCCGTCTCGCAAGGTTGGTCGGACGGGAGTGGCCGGCGGTTCGATATGAAGAGTGAGATTCTTCACATTACGGCAATGCTGCAACCGCATGTGTGACTTACCGCACAGACGGGTGGGGCCGGGCCATTGTCCCGGCAGAAACGAATTGAGCCCCGAAATTGGTACCATAATACGGAAACGCTTTCCTAAAGACTGCACCCCACAACCTTAGCAAGGCTTCGCCGGCAGGGCAGCATCGGCGTGAGGCGCGGGATTGGCCGCAAGGGCGGGTTCCACACTATCGGAATCCGGCAGATTTCCATTGTGAAAACAGTGCAATGGCAGGGTTTTAACGGACTCGATTCGACGCGAAAAGATACCAAACCTAAAGGCTTTATTCCCTAAAGTTTCGCTTGGCATACTCCAACAGCGACGGGACATGAGCAGCGCGGCTTCAGTGCTTCAGGGGCAAGGCTCCCACAATGCGACCGCGCATGCCGCCCGCAAGCCGCCGGAAGTATTGCGACGGCGGGCCGGCCAGCGCCGCCACATGCTGGCTGTCCAGGTCGTCAGCTACGCGCTGATCTCGTCGGTCCTGCTGGTCTATTGCTACGCCGGCACCATCCCCCTGATCATTCCGTCGGCCTACTTCCTGTCCGGCATCGGTCTGGTTTCGGTCTTCATCGTGCTGTCGGAAGCCCACTTCAACGACCGCTTCGAGGATCACTATCTCACGATCTTCCAGGTCGGCGGCCACGTCGCGCTGCAGCTCTGTTTTCTGCTGGCAGCCCCGCAAATCGGATTTGTCTTTCTCAGCGTCGTATTCCTGATCTTCGGGTTCGGTGCGCTGCGCATGACGTCCCGGCAGGCGATCACCTCCTGGACGCTGACCATGATCGGCCTGGCGCCGATCTTCCTGTTCAGCAGCACCCCGATCGGCCTGCCGATCACCACCCAGACCGAACGGCTCGCGGCGATGCTTTCCTTCGTGCTGACGATCGGGCAATGCGCCTTCGTCGGGCTGTATGGCTCGACCATGCGCAAGATGCTCTACGACCGCAGCTTTGAGCTGAAAGCCGCCTACAAGCGGATCGAGGAGCTCGCCGAGCTCGACGAGCTGACCGGCGCGTCCAACCGCCGCAGCATCATGCGCACGCTGGAAGAGGAGATCGCACGGTCGACCCGCAACGGTTCGCCCTGCTCCATCGCGCTGATCGATCTGGATTACTTCAAGCGCATCAACGACGCCTACGGCCACCCGACCGGCGACGAGGTGCTGCGCACCTTTTCAATCACCACCTTCGCCAATATCCGCAGCGTCGACCGTTTCGGCCGCTATGGCGGCGAGGAATTTTTGCTGGTGCTTCCCGGCATGGACACCGCGCGCGCGGCCCAAGCGCTGGACCGCCTGCGCACCATCATTGCCGATCTGGACTGGAGCGCATTTTCGCCCGGCATGAGGGTGACGATTTCCGCCGGCGTCGCAACGCTCAATCCGAGCGAAACGTCAGACACATTCCTCGCGCGCGCCGACAGCGCGCTTTATGCAGCCAAGGCACAGGGACGCAACCGCATTACCAGCGCTTGATCCGAGATATTTCAGCTCCGGCCGCGAAGAAGTCGTCGCCGGCTTTGCTCCAGGACAGAGTCATGATTTCGAAAGCCGCTACTATCTCCTCTCCCGGAAGTCTGCTCGATGAGCTGCAGTCCACGCTCGCGCACGGCACCGTCGCACGCCGCGTAGAAACCCTCCGGCGGGTCACCGATCTCTTCATCAACGGCGCAGTCGATTATTCGGACGAGCAGGTCGGACTGTTCGACGACGTCTTCCAGTGCCTGATCGATCACATCGAAGCATCGGCCAAGATGCTGCTGGCCAACCGCCTCGCCCCGATCGACACCGCGCCGCCGCTCACCATCCGCGCGCTGGCCTTCGACGACATCATCGAGGTGGCGGGTCCCGTGCTGTCGCGATCGGCGCGGCTCGACGATAAGACGCTGATCGAGAACGCACGCTGCAAGAGCCAGGCGCATCTGATGGCGATTTCCACCCGCAGGACCCTGAGCGGCGCGGTCACCGACGTGCTGGTCCAGCGCGGCAATGATGAAGTGGTGCAGTCGACCGTGAGCAATCCCGGCGCTGAGTTCACGGAGCGCGGCTTTACCCGCCTCGTCGACCGCGCCGAGGGCAACGACAATCTCGCGGCCTCCGTCGGCATGCGGCCGTCGGTGCCGCGGCATCTCTACCTGAAACTGCTCGCCAAGGCCTCCGACACGGTGCGGCAGCGGCTGGAAGCCGCCAACCCGCAGCAGGCGGCCGAGGTGCCGACCGTGATCAAGGAAGCGACGCGGCGCGCGCGCTCGGCGACCTCGACGATCACGCAAGACACCGAGATCGCGCATGCGCTGGTCAAGTCGCTGCATGCGGATGGCCGGCTCGACGAATCCCAGGTGGCGAAGTTTGTCGAGGCCGGGAAATTCGACGAGGCCAACGCCTCGATCGCGGCGCTTGCCAATCTGCCGGTCGCGATCGCCGAGAACATGATGCTGGAAAGCCGGGCCGAAGGCGTGATGATCCTGGCGAAGGTGGCGGGGCTGTCGTGGCCGACGGTCCGGACCCTCATCAAGATGCGCGACGAAGTGTCCGGCGCCGAGCCGAGCGACCTGAACGCCTGCAAGGATACCTATGAGCGGCTGCGGCCCTCGACGGCCCAGCAGGTGCTGCGCTTCCACCGCATGCAGCAGAACGTGCCGGTGGCATGACCTTCTTACCCTCCCCTGGAGGGGTGACAGAGCGGCATCAATATTTCAGCCATTTCGCGCCGACGAGGGCGCCGATCGCGGTCACAAGCGCGGTTGCGATCGTGTACCAGGTGGCGACGAACAGCGGTGAATCGTCGGTGCAGTGCGAGGCGTAGAGCGTTGCCGCCAGTCCCGCCGACAACAGGCCGGCGAGCGCGCCGGCAAGGGCCGGCCGCGACGGCGCCCCGTGGCGCAGCCCGATCAGGCTACCGGCCAGCAGGGGCAGCGACAGCAGCGGGATCGCTACC
Source organism: Bradyrhizobium sp. CB3481 (assembly GCF_029714305.1). Lineage (NCBI taxonomy): Bacteria > Pseudomonadati > Pseudomonadota > Alphaproteobacteria > Hyphomicrobiales > Nitrobacteraceae > Bradyrhizobium > Bradyrhizobium sp. CB3481. Next base: position 2,674,816 of record NZ_CP121647.1, on the reverse strand, counting down.
AGGCAGACCGACGAGTTCTTGCCGACCAGGCGGGTCATCATCGGCATCCGCTGCGGCATCATCATCTCGCCGCCGATCGCGGCGGCCAAAATCCCGACCGGAGCAAGCAGCAGCCAGCCAAATCCGCGCAGCGAGGCCTCGGGCCGCGACAGATGCAGGCTGACGGCAATCGCCGCGATCGCCAGCGCCAGCGTCACCGCGAATTTCAGGTCGAAGAACGGGTTGTGCATCGCCACCATCACGTCGGGCCGGATGCCAAGTTCGGTAAAGAACATCAAGAGCGAGACCGGCGCGGCGGCGAGCAGCGCCAGCATCAGCGCGAAGCCGACGGGGCGCGCGCGGTTGGCGTTGTCGGCGGCCAGCGTTCGAATGAGCTGATCGGTATCCATTTCAGTGTTCCCGTAGCTTTGCCGTCAGGCTGGCCAGCCCCCGGTGCAGTGCCACTCGCACCGCGCCCTCGCTCATCGAAAATTTCGCCGCCGTATCCTTGATCGAGGCGGCGTCGACGGCGATCGACTGCAGCACCTCGCGCTGCCGCGCCGGCAAGGTGTTGAGCTGGGCGGCGACCTCGCTCGCCGAGGCGGTCTCCGCCGGGGCCTCGCCCGGCAGCGTCTCGGCGAAATCGTCGATATCGACGAAAATGCGCCGGCCGCGGCGGCGCAGCGCATCGATCAGCTTGTTGCGGGCGATGGCGAACAGCCATGGGGCAAATGGGGCGCTGACATCCCAGGTATGCCGCTTTAGATGGACCGCCAGCAAAATGTCCTGCACGATGTCCTCGGATTGATCGACCGGTTGCCCTGCGCGCGCCAAGCCGCGGCGCGCCGCGGCCCGGAGCACCGGCGTGACGGCCTTGAGCAGGCGATGATACGCCGCACTATCGCCTGCGATGGCCGACCGCATCAGGCCGGTCCACTCGTCATCCCGCTCGCGCACCCGCGCTCCTACCCTTGCAATTCGGTCTATCTTTCAATTTGTTACACCGGCGCAGCCTGATCACGAAGTCGTGATCAACGCCGCAGACGTCCCTCCTCCGCTGTCGGCGGCCAGAAGGGGAATCAGGCCGGCCGGCCTCGCGCGGACGGCAGGCTCATAACATCGATTGCGCAGCCTCGCATCCGCCGCAGCCCTCTCCATGACGCCAGCGGCGGCCCAAATGTCCACGGACTCATATCCGCTGCAACACCATTGCCCAGCTTTCGCCCGGTGTTGCCCGAAGATTCCTACTTTCTGCCGTGCTGTGGACATCGGCAGGGTCTCATTTCGGCGCTGGGCGGCGGCTAATGGGGAGACTCCACATGACGATCAAAGCCAGCGCGCGATCGGCCATGCTTTTTGCGGCAGGGATTCTGGTAAGTTTGGCAGGATCTGCGCCTGTGATCGCTGCGGGGGCCGATAGCGCGACCGTCTCGAAATCAGAGAGCGCAACGTCGGACAAATCGGTCAGACAGGGGTCGCGTTACCTGAAAAAGCGCTATGCCCACCGCAAAGCCGAGCCCCCGGCGGCGAAATCCGATGAGCGCAGACAGACCGAGGAAAAGCAGGTCGCCGACGCAAGCAGTGGAACTCCGCGGGCGATCCCCGACTGGCTCACCAATGCCAACGCCCAGATGACGGCGGCCGACGCACCGTCCGATGGCGCCAAAGACATCACCAACGACAGCGCGAAGGCGATGTCCGCGGCCATGTCCGAGAAGGCCAACACGGTGCTGCAGACGGCGGCCGACCAGCCGGCCGAGGCACAGGCCCCGGCCGAGACCGGCGCGGCCGGCTCCGACCAGCTCAACGACCTCGACCGTGCCCTGCATGAAACCCCCGCCACGGCGACAAGCGCCACGCAGTCGGTTGTCATGGCCTCCACCTCCAGGCCGTCTTCGGAGACCGTGGCGCAGGCCAGCAACGACAGTTCCACGCTGGACAAGACCTCGATGATCGGGAAGATCTTCATCGCCGTCGGCGCGCTGCTCACGGTGGCGTCCGCCGCGCGCATGTTCATGGCGTAAGCCGGGCGCGGCCTCGCCGCGTCCCGCAATCCTTCCCATCCCACTTGAAGCCCACCCCGGCAGCAGGCACATTGCCCGCAAATCGGTTACCCGGGGTGGATCATGGCGACGTTCGAATACATCATTGTCGAGAGCAAGGGCGCGGTCGGCATCATCACGCTGAACCGGCCAAAGATGCTCAATGCGCTGTCGTTCGGCGTGTTTCGCGAGATCGCGGCGGCCGTCGACGACCTCGAGGCCGACGACAACATCGGCTGCATCCTGCTGACCGGCAGCGAAAAGGCGTTCGCCGCCGGCGCCGACATCAAGGAGATGCAGCCGAAGGGCTTCATCGACATGTTCTCCAGCGATTTCACCGCGATCGGCGGCGACCGCGTCGCCACCTGTCGCAAGCCGACGATTGCCGCGGTCAGCGGCTATGCGCTCGGCGGCGGCTGTGAGCTCGCCATGATGTGCGACATCATCATCGCGTCCGACACTGCCAAGTTCGGCCAGCCCGAAATCACGCTCGGCACCATCCCCGGCATCGGCGGCACCCAGCGCCTGACGCGCGCGATCGGCAAATCCAAGGCGATGGATCTCTGCCTCACCGGGCGCATGATGGACGCCGCGGAAGCCGAGCGCTCCGGCCTCGTCAGCCGCGTCGTGCCGGCCGACAAATTGATGGAAGAAGCGCTGTCAGCGGCGGAAAAGATCGCGTCAATGTCGCGCCCCGCCGCCGCAATGGCCAAGGAAGCCATCAACCGCGCGTTCGAAACGCCGCTCTCCGAAGGCATGAACGTCGAGCGCAATTTGTTCCACTCGACCTTCGCGCTGGAAGATCGTGCCGAGGGCATGGCGGCGTTCATCGAGAAGCGCAAGCCGGTGAACAAGAACAGGTAGAGGGCGGCGTTGCTATGACGCGGTGACAGCGCCGCACCCACCGCCGTCATCCTCCGCGCAGGCGGAGGATCCAGTACGCCGCGGCTTATCGGTTGTACCACTACTGTCTTTGATATCGGGTCACCCGCCCCAGCGCGCAATTGCGCACAAGGCGGGTGAGTCTTTGTCCGCATTCTCGCGGCGCATTGTAATTGGGATGACACTGCTGGACTGCAGCCTCGGCCTTGCTTCGTTCACGAAACTGACTTCCCATTCTCAGAGAAGGCTCCGGTGTCGTTCGGAGAAGGATTCGAGAACCGAAAGCATCCTTCTATCGATCGCGTGAAGAACGCGTTTGCCTAAGGTGCGCCCGCCTGGGACTTGGCTGAGTTGGTCTAGTAATGGGAAAGACCTCGCGCATATACGCTGCGAGCATCTCGCAATATCCAGTGGCGAAACGAGGTAACGGCCGGCGTTTGTCCCACGAAATGGTTAGTGGCTCTCGCAAGGCGCGGCGCCGATACGTAAGTCCGACAACTCTCAACCTGTAACGATGGCACTGCAGTTGGGACGGCACGATCGCAACTCCATGTCCAGCCTCTGCAAGCGCGAGCAAGGTATGCGGGTTGCGGCTCTCGAATATGGTCTTGGGATGCAACCCTGCCATCCGGCTCGCTGCATCGAATGCACGTCGGAATCCGAACCCGCTATCCATCAGTAACAGCGGAAAATCTGCAAGCTCAGCGACCTCGATGGTCGAGCGAGAGCCCAGCGATGTCTTTGGGTGACAAACTGCCAGAAGTTCGACGGCCCCGAGGGGAAGGCTGGCAAAATGCTGTTCGTTCAGCTTGACGGCGTGTAGCAGGTTTTGTCCAAGATGAATCTCTCCGCGTTCGAGCAGCTTCAAAATCTCACTGCCGGTCCCTTCGGTAATCTTCACCTCTACATTTGGAAAACGCCCCGCATACCGGTGCAGGAACTGCGACAAGACGCTTTCGATGTGCTGTGGCGAACCGGCGACCTTCAAGACGCCGGTATCTCCATGTCGGAGCAGCTGAGCCTGCTCCTTGACGGAATTGGCAGTGTTGAGCAGGAGGCGACAGCCGGCGATCATTTGCGCGCCCTCGCCAGTCAAGAGCAATCGGCGACCTACCCGATCAAAGAGCCGAAGGCCGAGCTCCTCCTCCAGATCGATGATTTGTCTGGACAGTGCAGGCTGCGCAATGCGCAGGCGTAGTGCTGCCTTTGAAACTGCACCCAGTTCGGCCACGGTCACGAATGTCAGCGCCTGGCGAAGGTTCATTGTTGCTTATAGCGATTGAGCATAATAACCTAGAATATTTATATATTGGACCTGCATTCGCGTCACGCGCAAGCTATCCGCCTCGTCATTCTACAAAACGAGGAGGTGCACTATGAGGGCTCCCGTCGCGATGGTCGTGTTGAGCGGTATCGCATTAGGTGCAATCGGCGGCGAAGCGGTTCATGGCCAAGTCAGGCCGCCAGCCTATCTGATCGGGCAAATCGAAGTTACCGATCCTGAAGGCTATGCGAGGGAATATCTGCCCAAGGCAAGGGAGATCATCAAGGCGCACGGAGGACGGCTGGTCGCAGCTGCCGGCGCAGCCGCTGGTTCGCCAATAGTTGCCGTGGACGGAAATCCACCAAAGCGTGTTGTCATCTATGCTTATCCGAGCATGGACGCGCTACAGGCTTGGCGCAATGACCCAGCTTACGTGCAAGTGCGGGCTGTCGGCGAAAAGTATGCCAGGTATCATACGTTCGCGGTCGAGGGCGCAGCCTCGCCGTAGACTTTGCACCTGGTTAGCAGGCAGGCGTCCTCAGGTTGATGCAGGTTGATCACATTGCGGAGCCGGAGCGGGCTATTTGAACCAACTCACTTCGTCTCCCTGGTCATTGCCTGCCTGGCGATCCTCGCACCCAGTATCTTCTATTGCAGCAATCATTGACCTTGCTCAAAATGGCACACACTGCCCATGCGGTGCCGGTCCTCTACAGTCAACGAAGCACTTTACGTCGGCGTGTGTGCCTTTACATTGCCAATACTCCCATCCAGCACCCGGCGAGCACCTCCCTTGGCAATTGATATGAGAGCCCGCTTGGTAAGTCGTCACCGTACTTATTCTTTCGCCCAACACCTTGGGCTTCTTTATAGGGGTGGCCTGTTCTGCAACGGCAGGTACGACCGTTGCGGTGGCAAAGAATGCTAGTGCTGTCAGGCTGGCAATCCTCATTACATCCTCCCGTCCGATTGCTCATTCTCGAGGACTAAACGTGGAAGAGTATAAGCCCGGCCCATCGATCAAAAGATGAAGTAGGTCACACCTCAAAGTGAACCGCATTGGCCGCACGATTGCTTACGCCACGCCCGTTATCTCGGTGCTGGCAATCGGCGGGCAGGTGCTGGAGTCATCGTGTAGTCTGTAAGACGCCGCCAGCTAAAATACGGCCCCAGCAGGCTTGGGCCGCGACTGGGGCCGTAAGTAAGGGATAAGCGTCTGTGCCGAGAAACAAAACTAGCTTCGGCACATTCCCTTTGGTAGCAAATGGCAGATTGCCTCGCACTTGCACTTTTGGGTGTCCAATCGGATCTTTTGGGGTGCCTCCATCACGCGCACAAGAAGGTCGGCAACCGAGGCGGCCTTACTCTTCGGTGCGCCAGCCGTCTAAAGAAAAACCCTGCGCCGGCTGCGTTTGGCTCCGGCTTGCTTTTGGACGTCGGTAAGGTCGACGCCGTAGCGCTCGCTTTGCCCCCAACAGCTACTTTGCATGGGGTTGTTTTCGATATTTTCGTTACGCCTTGCTATTTCGTCCGCGCCAGCGCCGCGTTGACCAGCGCGCGGTAGCCGCGCTCGGCAAACGTCTTTGGCTGATCGAGACCTAGCCGCGCCAGGCATTCGCGGCTCGACGCATCCGGCGGCTGCGTCATTCCCTGCCATAGCAATCCGGGGAGCAACAGCGGCGTCCGCTGCGCTTCTCGCAACAGCTGCAGCGCCGGGATCAGCCGCTGCTCGACGTCGGTAAAGTCGCTGCCGAACGGGAATGACGGCAACAGTCCGGCTTCGCGCGCCGGCTTGACCGCCTGCGCGATCCGCTCCGGAAAATTCTCGCGGTGGCTACGCGGGATTTCAAAACTCTTCGGCAGCTTGCCGGCATCCTTGGCTGTCCTCGCCAGCTCGTCCTGGAAACGGGAATCCGTAACCGACAGCATCGCCGCGATGGTCTCGGCGTCCGATCTGCCCCTGACATCGGCAACGCCGTATTCGGTGACGAAGACGTCGCGCAGGTGGCGGGGGATGGTCTCGTGGCCGTAGCTCCAGCGGATGTTGGAGTGCGTCTTCCGGCCCGCCTGCCGCGTTGCTTCCAGCGTGAGGACCGACCGCGCGCCGGAAAGCGCAAATGCCTGCGCGACGAAATTGTACTGGCCGCCGACGCCGCTGACCACCTGGCCATTGTCGAGGCCGTCGGAGACCGCGGCTCCCATCAGGGTTGCCATCATCGCGTTATTGACGAAGCGGGCGCCGACGCGCGCCCGGCGCTTGGCGTCCTCGTCACCATAGAGCTCGTTGGTGAAGGACACCGGCATCATCTGGATGCTCGCGAGCTGTTCCTCCGGCATCTCGCGCAGCGCGCGATAGAGCGATTTCGGCCCGAGGAAGAACGCGCCGTGCAGCCTCACGCCATCGACCTCGCGCTTGAGGATGCCGGCCTCGATCAGGCCGAGAAACGCCTCGATCAGCATCTCGCTGACGCCATAGAGCCCCTTCTCGAACGGTGCGGCCTGCGCCGGCTCGATATCAGGCGCAAGCCGCTTCATGACGGCGCGGAACTGCGCATTGTCATGGTGACGGACGATCAGCCCCTGCGCCAGCGCATCGCCGACCTGCCCGATGCCGATCTGCAGCGTGCCGCCGTCGGGGACGAGACTCGCGGCATGAAGCCCGATCGCGTATTTGGCGTCGCTGACCGGCTCGGCCGGCGGCGCGAACAGCGGAAACTCGGTCGCGGGGCCGTCGAGCACGGCAGAGAATTCATCCTCCGGCAGATCGCCCGCGCCCGGCATGAACGGCAGTTCGGAATTGACCTGGCCGATCAGCTTGAACGATGCCCGCCCCTCCTTGCGCGCGCGCAGGATGTCGAGCGTGGTGTCGGTGTTGCAGCTCAGGCTGTAGCGCGCCGTGCCATCGACCACCCGTTTCGCAACGAGTTGTGTGACGACGTTGAGACCGCGCGTGAGCAGATAGGACGCGGCGTGGGTATAGTTCGCGGAGATGTAATGCTGCTGGGCATAAGGCACGTGCAGCCATTTGCCGGCGAGGAAGAAGAACTCGATCACCTCGACGTTGGGCGGCAGCTCGCCCGCATGCAACGCCTTGGCATATTCCAGATCGGGATAGCCGCCGAACAGCCGATCGATCACCGGCTCGATGAAGCGCGCCTCCAGCAGGCCTGACGGCCGGGGCTTTTCCAGCGTGAGCGCCGAAAACAGCGTGAGCTTGATCGAGCGATCGGCGACGGCGCGGGCATACAGCGCGTTGACGACGTGATTCGCCTTGCCGAGCCCGAGCGGCAGGCCGACCACGAGGTTGGTTCCGACATCGCGGATGATGTCCTCCGCAATCGCTTCGGGGTCGGAAAATAGTTTTGGCATCAGTTGCGGATCCGGGCACGACTGGGGAAGCCAACCGCCCTGAATCGGACGCCAGCCGGCGGAGCATAGCGCATTTGCCGCGAACTTTTCGCTGTGACGAACGAGCAACAGCCAAGCGCGGATTTCACCGAATTCATGTACTGATGTCGCGCGGCAGTTTGCCTGTGGCGGCGACGCCCCCTAAACAGGTACACGAACCGCGCTGCCGGGGGGCGGACGGGCAGTGCATGATCGGGAAGAGTGAGTACCGGCGTTCCCGAAGATCATGCCCAAACAAGCAGATAGAGCGGGATGACCCGAAACGGGGTTATCACGTTCTCGTGTCGACTACAGGATCAAATGGCTAGGCGCGCCGCACGGGTTGGCCACGTTACACAACGGTTGCTTCGATCGGGCATCTGCCTTGCAGCGGTTGGCTTCGCGCTTGTCGCGACAGCCGCCCATGGCGAGAGCCTCCCCGAGGCGCTGACCAAGGCCTACCAGACCAACCCCGCCCTCAACGCCGAACGCGCCCGCCAGCGCGCCACCGACGAGAACGTGCCGCAGGCACTTTCGGGCTATCGGCCGCAGATCGTCGCGACACTCTCCGCCGGCTTTCAGGCGGTGCGCAACCTCTTGCCCGACAACACCGTCCAGTCGGCCAATCTAAAGCCGTGGACCATCGGCGTGACGGTGAGCCAGACGCTGTTCAACGGTTTCAAGACCGCCAACAGCGTCCGTGTCGCGGAGCTGCAGGTACGGTCCGGCCGTGAAGCCCTGCGCAATGTCGGCCAGGGCGTGCTGCTCGATGCCGTCACCGTCTATACCAACGTGCTCGCCAACCAGTCGCTGGTGGAGGCGCAGCGCGCCAACGTGGCGTTCCTGCAGGAGACGCTCGGCATCACCCAGAAGCGGCTCAATGCCGGCGACGTCACGCCGACCGATACCGCGCAGGCCGAGGCGCGCCTGAGCCGCGGCCGGGCCGATCTGAACGCCGCCGAAGTCAACCTCGCCGTCAGCCAGGCGACCTATACCCAGGTGATCGGCAACGCGCCGAGCCAGCTCCGTCCCGCCGACGCCGTCGACCGCCTGCTGCCGCGCAGCCGCGACGACGCCACGGGCCTTGCCTTCCGCCAGCATCCGGCGGTGATGGCGGCGAGTTTCGATGTCGACGTCGCCTCGACCACGATTCGGGTCGCGGAAAGCAGCCTGATGCCGACCATCACGCTGCAGGGCAGCGCCAGCCGCAGCAGGGATTCCGATCCGACTCTCGGCACCTTTGCGACCGATCAGGCCTCGGTGACCACCCAGCTCAACCAGCCGATCTATGACGGCGGCATGGCCGCGTCACAGACCCGGCAGGCCAAGGAACTGGCGAGCCAGAGCCGCCTGGTGCTGGACCAGGTCCGCAACCAGGCGCGCACCGCCGCGGTCGGTGCCTGGGTCGCCAATGAGGGCGCCAAGATCGCGGTCACGGCTTCCGAAGCCGAAGTCCGCGCCGCCACCGTCGCGCTGCAGGGCGTGCAGCGGGAGGCGGCCGGCGGCCAGCGCACCACGGTCGACGTGCTGAACGCGCAGCAGGACCTCATCCTGGCAAAGGCCCGGCTGATCGGCGCGCAGCGTGACCGCGTGATCGCCTCCTACACGCTGCTCAGCGCCATCGGCCGGCTCGACGTCCGCAACCTCGGCCTCAACACGCCAGACTATCTGCCGGAGGTGCACTACCACCAGGTGCGCGACGCCTGGCACGGCCTGCGGACGCCGTCAGGGCAGTAGTTGTATTTCCAGCGTCATTCCGGGGCGATGCGCAGCATCGAACCCGGAATCTCGAGATTCCGGGTCTGGTCCTTCGGACCATCCCGGAATGACGGCGGTGTTAACCGAGCGCTGATCATGTCGGATATTTTCAATCGCCAGTAACCGGCGTTGGCCTAAAACTCAGGCCCGTTCCTGCCCCTGCTTTGCTGGACCGATCTTGCGAGGCCTCGTGGTTTCAAACATCCTGCGCTGGTCGGCCAACGGCCTGTTGGTCCTCGTCCTGGCGATCATCCTTCTGATCACCTCGTTTCGCATGGCGGCCTCGATACGGGAGACCGGCCTGCGCGCCCAACTGGCGCCGCGGAGCGGCCATCTGGTGCCGACGCGTTCGGGCGGCGTCTTCGTGCAGAAGAAAGGGCCGGCGAACGGCATTCCCGTGGTGCTGTTTCACGGCACGGCGGCATGGAGCGAGCTATGGCGGCATACCAGCGGCGTGCTGGCGGAGGCCGGCTTTCGCGTGATCGCCCTTGACCTGCCGCCCTTCGGCTTCTCGGATCGCCCCGGCAGCTATACGCGGGAAGACCAGGCCGGGCGAATCCACGACGTGCTCGAGGCGCTGGAGGCCCCGCCCGCCATCATCGTCGGCCACTCCTTCGGCGCCGGTGCCGCGACCGAGTTCGTGATGCGATATCCTGATAGGGCGCGCGGCCTGGTGCTGGTCGATGCCGCGCTCGGATTGATGGCCGCGCCCTCGCCCGCACCTTGGGTGATCCGGCCGCAATGGATCCGCGAAATCCTGGTGTCGCTCACCATCACCAATCCGATCGCGACGCAGATGCTGCTGCAATCGATGATCGCGAAGAAGGAGCGTGCGCTGCCGGAATATGTCGCGATCCTGCAACGGCCGCTGACGCAGCGCGACAGCACCAGCGACATCGCCGACTGGCTGTATTATTTCCTCGGCAGCGACACGAATGCGGCAAGCGCGGATCGCAGTGCCTATGCAAAGCTGGAAGTCCCGGTCGCGATCCTCTGGGGCGACAAGGACACCATCACCCCGGTCGAGCAGGCGCGCGACCTCCAGACGCTGCTGCCGCCCGAGACGGAGCTCACGCTGCTGCCGGGGCTCGGCCACATTCCACAGATCGAGGACCCCACCATGTTCAACGACGCCCTGCTCAAGACGCTTGCAAAACTCTAGACTGGGTCGAGATTCGGAAAAAGTGGCCGGAGATATCATGGACATCATCAGACTGTGCGCTTGGGGCTACGCCGCCCTGCTCGGCTTCGTGATCCTCACCGGCTATATCCCCGCCTTCATTGACGCCAACGACATGATCTTCGGCCTGTTTCGCCGCACCTGGTACGCCGACGGGCTGCATCTCGTCTCGGCGCTGTGGGCGGCCGCGGCCGCGCTGACCTCGCGTCGCGCCTCCGAATTATTCTTTCAACTGTTCGGCGCATTCTACTTTGCCGACGGCGTGCTCGGCCTGTTGACCGGCAGCGGCTATCTCGATTTCGGCATCCTGATCAATGGCGTTCTCAACCTGCCGCTCTCGACGCGGTTCTTCGCCAACGCCCCGCATCTCGGCCTCGGCGGCGTGGCGATCCTGATCGGCTACCTGCTCGCGCCGCGGACGCGGACCGCCGTTCATGCTTAAATGGCTGCGGCGCATCCTCGCGGTCGTCGCAATCCTGATTGCGCTGACGGTGCTTTTGCCGCTGGCCTATATCGAGGGCACCTGCCGGCCCGAGGCGAGCCCGTCGGCGCCGGCGGGGCCTGCAATCACGCTGCCCGCCGTCGACGAGCCGGGCTACCGGCGCAAGCTGAACAACACCTACTTCACCTTCCCGGAGTGGTACATCGTCTATTCCTTCGAAGATTTCGGCCGCTTCCTCGATCGCTCCAGCGAAAGCCATTTCGGCTATCTCGGTCACATCCTCGGCTTCTGGCGCAGCTTCTGCACCATCAACCGCGCGGTGCCGGCGACGGGAGAATCGCTCACGGAGGTGAAGACGATGATCTATGTCATCGGCATCAGCTATTCCGTCGAATACGCCATCAAGGGCTTTTACGAGAACACCATCGGCCGCGTCTTCGAGTGGATCAGGGGCGAGAAGCGCACGCCGCAGGACGAGTTCGGCCGCGCCGTGTTGCAGGACTATGCCGCCTTCCTCTACACCATCCCCTGGTACAAGTATCCGTTCCGCGAGAAGCTCGACGGCCTGTTGGCGATCTCGGCGCCGACGCCAAGCAAGTTGCGCAGCTTTGAACGCGACTTCGCGCTCGGCACCGAATATTTTGCGAAGATCGGCTATGCCTCGCTGATCCAGAAGGCGCTCGACGCCAGCAATGATAGCGAGCCGCGCGACATCATGTTCGTGGTCGCGACATTGCCGCCCGAGGTGATCGCAAAGGAGCCGCGCATCAAGCCAGTCCGGACGCTGACGCCGCAATGGCAGCTGGTGCAGACGCCGCGCTACAAGGACTTCACCGAGATCGTCCAGGGCCTGCTGGACAAGGGTTTTGGCCTTGCGGAGGTCGCCGGCAATCACGACATCCTTATCACGGTGATCGCGCCCGATCCCGCCAAACTCGATATCAAGGGTACGACCGAGCTGTTTTCACTGGCGCTGGATGCGCGGCCCGGCTTTCGCCGCGCCGGCCTGAAAGCCAGGATCGACAAGCTCGTCGACATCAACCGTGAGCTCAAAGCCAAAGGTGCAAGCATTGAGCACTTCTATGACTACTGACGGACGTCAGCACAGGGCCGGACCATGGGGCCGGATTGCAGGCGCGATCGCTGTTGTGATCGTCGGCTGGCTTGCGGTGGTCGTTGCGCTGACCTTTGGTTCGACACCAGGCAAGTCGATGGCCGTCATCGGTCCCCCGTCGCAGGCCTTTGCGGCCATCGCCAAGGCCAATGGCCGCATACTTGCGTCGAACAACTACGTTACCATCGCGCGATCCGACGACGCTGACTTCGTCGGTCGTCTCTACGCGGCCGGCGCACTGCTGGTGCTGGACGCCGAGCAAGCGGGCGGCTGCAGCGGCCTGCCGCCCAAGCGATCCACCGCACAACTTTGATGGTGCTCCGGCAGCTGATAACGCTTTCGGCCGAAATCACTGTATACTGCTGGCCGAGCTGGCGTTCTGCCCTGGAAGCAAGTCCTCAAGGAGCCGCAAACGAATTTCACCTCTCCTGCCGTTCTCAAGAAATGGCCTTCGAAAAACAACGAACGCGTCAAAGATGCACGTTGGCCCGTTCCGTACTCGGTCCTTGATGGCACCCTGGACGAATGCATCACAAAGTTCCTGAAGCTCCCGCTTGGCCAACGTCATCTCTACGAGATTCACACCGCCCCACAGGGCGACCTGATCCCCGCAGTAATCTCTGCCGAACTCGCGGTTGAGCTCGGCAGGTTGCGAGATTTCCTGCAATAGATTGGATTGCCGCTCCACTTCGCCGAGCACCGCCAAAGTGCTGGCACCGTTGATGACACGAAGTCAGCACTGCCGTAGCAGCCAGTTTCACTCCGCCTTGATGTTGCCGGCCGCGATTACACGCGTCCACTTGGCGATTTCGCCCTCGATATGCGCGCTGTATTCCTTGGGCGCCATGCCGACCGCCTCGAATCCGATCTCCGTCATGCGGCGGCGCAGTTCCGGCATCTGCAGCACGTTCTGCGCGACCGTGCTGAGCCTGGTCATGATCGGCTCCGGTATGCGAGCCGGAGCGATCATTCCGAATTCGGCGGCGGCATCTACATTCGGCAGTCCGGATTCAGCCATGGTCGGTACCCCCGGCAGCACATCGACACCTCCCGTCGTGATGCCGAGGGCTTTCAACTGACCGCTGCGAACATGCTCCAGGATCGCCGGGATCGTGCCGAACGTGAAATCGACCTTTCCGGCGAGCAGATCGATGATCGAGGGGCCGCCTCCACGATAGGGGACGTGGATGGTCTCGATGCCCGCGGCTTGCCGAAACTGCTCGCATGCAAGATGGATCGCGGTGCCGAGACCTGCCGACGCCATGGTGACCGTACCGGGCTTGGCCCTGGCGAGCGCGACCAGATCCTGCAGGCCGTTGACCGGCAGAGATGCCGGCACCACGAGCACAAGCGAACTGCGCGCAAACAGCGACACCAGCGCGAAGTCGTTCTGAGTGTTGTACGGCAGCCGGGCGCCGAACAGGCCCGGATTGATGGTGAAAGCCGTGTCGATGACACCAACGGTGTACCCGTCCGGCTGGGATGTCGCGATCGCCTGAGTGCCAGTTATGCTGGCGCCGCCCCCACGGTTGTCCACGAACATCTGACCGAGTTCCTTGGCCATGTAGGAAGTAACGAGGCGCGCCACGATGTCCGAGGCGCCGCCAGCCGCGTAGGGCACGATCACCCGAACGGGCCGCTGCGGATATTCCTGCGCCCACGCCTGATCTGCGGCCGCGCCAAGCGGTGTCAAGGCAAGGCCAAGGAGTATCGATCGTCGGTCAAACCTGTGCATTTTTATTTTCCTCGGGACAGGCGTGGTGGACGTCAGACACGATATCTTTCAATCAATTCATCCTCGGGGTCGGCGCCCAGACCTGCACCATCGGGGACGTCGACATACCCGCGGGAGACCGCGACGGTGTCCCGGAACGGCAGGAATGCCATATCGAAGAAGAAGCGCTCGAGCGGACTTTCCCGCTCCTTGGCCGCGAGTACATGTAAGGTGGCGAGATAGCCCGGACCAAAGAACGGCGCATGCGGAACGCAGGTCACGCCGGCATTTTCTGCCCCGGTGCATATGCGCCACAGGTTCGTCAAACCACCGATCTTGATGACGCTGGGTTGCACGTAATCGACCGATTGCGCGTCGATCATCTTGCGGAAGTCGAGCACGCCGGATGCATTTTCGCCGATGGCGGTGGCAACACCCGTGGCCTTCCGAAGCGCGGCGAGCGAGGTAAAGTCCTCCGGCGGCCAGATCGGCTCCTCGATCCACAGCAGGTTCGATGCCGCCATCGCCGTGACGGCTGCCGTTGCCTGGTCGGGAAGCCAGGCGCAATTGGTGTCGACCATCAGCGGCGCCTCCGGCCCCGCTTCCGCGCGGGCGCCCACGACGGCCTCTGTCGTGCGCTCATGCAGCTTGATCTGCCGATAGCCAGCGTCGAGCGCGCGCCTGACCGCATTCCGGACGTGGCCGACTGAACCATTGTACTGCAGCAACGAGGCGTATGCCTCGATCCGAGCACGCTTGCGCCCGCCGAGCAGCGTTGAAACCGGTACACCGGCGATCTTGCCGCGGAGATCCCACAACGCGATGTCCAATCCGCTGAGCGCATGTATGCTTGGCCCGGCCCGGCCGAGATTGTGCATCAGGCGTTCCAGGCGTGGCGACAGCTCGACGTCCTCCACACTTTGGCCGACCGCGAGCGGTGCTATCCAGTCCCGGCACATCGAAACGATTGCCGGCCAGGTGCTGCCATAGGCCTCACCCCAACCGACCAATCCCCCATCGGTGGCGACGCGCACCAGCACGGAATCCATTGTCGTGCGCGGCCGGCCTGCAAACAGCGGCGGAGGAGCCCAGTGATCGAACGGGATGCGCAACGGAATCGCTGCGACGTCGGCGATCAATTGCGCTTTCACCCGAACACCTCTGCGACGTTTCCGGCGTTCAAATTCTGCCTCCGGCGGCAGGCAACGCCGCCGGGCGATGAACGTGGTGGATCATTCGCCAGTATTGTCGCTCGGGATGTCATGTGTTTCTAATACAAATTCCTATACCAATCATGCCTTGGGGTTATGGATGCTCAGCCTGCGCGAACTCGATGTATTCCGTCGCGTCATGGAGCTCGGCACCATCACGGCAGCCGCCGAAGCGCTGCATATTTCCCAGCCGGCGGTCAGCCGTATCCTGCAGCAGGCGGAGAAGCGAGTGGGGTTCGCCCTCTTCCTGCGGCGCAGCAAGCGCCTGTTGCCGACCGCCGAGGCGCACGTCCTTTTCCCCGAAACGACCGCCGTGTTCGCCGCGCTTGATACGATCCAGCGGCGTACGGACGAATTGCATTCGGGCCAGGGAGGCGTGTTACGAATTGCCGCCATTTCGGCCTTTGCAAACGCGCTTCTGCCCGTTGCGGTCGAGCGATTTCGCGCGACGCGGCCGGAAGTCACCATCACCCTGCAGGTGATGAGCGCCCTGCAAGTGGCCACTGGCGTGGCCCTTCATCAAGCCGATCTCGGCTTCATCATCGATTCGATTTCAGTGCCGGGGATATCGATCGCGCCCCTGTGCTCGACCGTGTTCGGATGCGTCATGCCACGCAACCATAGGCTCTCGAAACAAGCGAGCGTGACGGCTTCGGACCTCGAGCGTGAGACACTCATCTGCCTCGGCAAACATCTTCCGCTTGGTGCGCTGGCAATGCGCGTCTATGCAGATGCCGACGTTCCCCTGCATGCTGCCATCGAGGTTTCGCAATCGACCGTCGCATGCGCCCTGGTACGGGCCGGCGCCGGGGTCGCACTTTTGGACGGTATAAGCCTCATGGGCGCCCCGGGAGATGATCTTGTGCTGCGCCCATTCAACCCGGCAGTGAATGTCATCGGGCGCTTCATCCAGCCGCGCCATCAGGCGCAATCCCGGCTGTCGCAGGAGTTTATCAAGGTCGTTCACGATCTGCTGGCTGCCAACAGCGCTCCGCTCGTGAACCCGGCCCCGCCCCCACCGCTGCGGAAACGACCTTGATCGACCCAATCGGAACGAGCGTTACGACGCGTACTTCTGATAGAACGTATTCGTGAACAGTTCACCCGGATCATATTTCCGCTTCGCTGCGAAGAAGTCGTTGATTTGCGGATATGACCGTTGCAGCTGGTCCTTCGAATAATAGAGCTGATAGGGCAGGAAGAATCGGCCCTGGTGCGCGATGGTGAGATCGATCAGTTCCTCCGTCGCCTTCTTCATGCGCCGGTTGCCCTCGTCATCCGTGGTCTGGTTGATGTAGAGCACCAGCGAGAACGCCGGCTCCGGCGAATAGGTCAGGAAATTGCTTTCCTGATGCACGACGCGGACCGACGCGTTCAAGAGGTTGGTCTTGTTGTCGGTCAGCACCTTGCGCATGCCGTCGACGAACGAGACGAACTGGCTGCGCGGGATGAAGTATTCGTGGAGGATGTCGGTATCGTTGGGCAGCGAGTTGCGTAAGTAAGGCACGGAATCGTGCATGGGATCGTTGCGGTTGACGAGGCAGGCTTCCGCCGATCCGATCGCCTGCGCGCGTGTCACCGTGCAGTTTTCCATGCGGTGCTCGATATGCTTCTCCGACAGCCATTTCATTTCCTGAAACAGCCGCCCCTGCTTGGAGAGATTGACCGTGAGCCGGCGTAGCTTGACGCCGGAGACTTCGCCGAGCGGCTGCCGCTTGAAGTCGCTGCCGTCAACCTTGGTGTAGGTATAGAGCAATAGCTCCTTCAGGAAGCTGCTCGGCGCAGTCGAGAGATGACCGTACATCAGGCCGATATCGCTGTTCTTCTCGATCTCGCCGGCGAACAGCGCCGGAAATTCCTCGTAATCCAGCACGCGGCGGCCGGTCTGGTAAACGAGGTTGTCTGCAATATCGAGCTCCGCCTCGATAATGACGCCGAACAGGCCGTAGCCGCCGACCACGAGATTGAACAGATCGGCATTCTCCGTCGCCGATACGGTCTTCAGCGAACCATCCGCCAGCATCACCTTCATCGACTTGATCGACTTTAAGAGCGCGCCGGCCTGGTGGTCCATGCCGTGGGCGTTGACCGAGATCGAGCCGCCGACCGTGAAGATGTCGGTCGACTGCATCGCGCGAACCGCAAAGCGCGGGTGCAGCACGTTCTGGATATCGTGCCAGGTCGCACCCGGCTGCACCGTCACCGATCGCGCGCTCTCGTTGAGCACGATCTTGTTGAAACCGCGCATGTCCAGGACGATGCCGCCCTGGCGAAATGCGTGCCCGCCCATGCTGTGGCGGACGCCGGCCGTGGTGACGGACAGCTTGTTGTCATGCGCAAAGGCCAGCGTCTTCGCAATATCCTCGACGCTGCGCACCTCGACCACGCCGTAGATTTCGGTCTTGTTGAGACAGCTTGCATCATTGATGCTGCCGCCGAGCTGCGACCATTTCACGTCCTTGAGCGGCGCAATCGCCTTGACCCGCTCCAGATCGATTTTCGCCTGCTCGCCACCACCGGCCGCCGGCCCGCAATCCTTCTCGCCGGTGGGATCAGCCGCCAGCGCCTGAAGCTTGCGGTAGCTGTAAATGCCGAGCAGCACGACGACTACGGCAACGACCGACGCGCCGGTTTTGAACCTTTTTGAAAATTTTCGCATGAAGTGATTCCAGAGGATGGCGAGATATTCCGGGCGGGCGGGTGATTAGTCAAATCGGACGGCCTTCCGGTTCGATGGGCGGGCTGCGTTCGCGAATCGACAACTCGGCGATGCCCGCCCTTCCCGCGCCTCACTTCTGCCGATAAGCTTCGCGGGCCGCATAACGGGCGAAGCAACGCTCGGCGCCGGAATGGGAGAACGCTGGAATTGACGGACGCCCCGCCCGTCAGACGTCAACAATCAACAACATTGTCCAGGGAGAACGCCAATGCTGACGCGACGCAGTATGATGCTTGCCTCGATCGCCGCCGGAGTCATGATGAAGAGCCGAACCGCCTCTGCCAAAGCGGCGCAGCCCGCAACGCCCGTGAATTTCGACGTGCCCGCCGGCGCCTGCGACTGCCACACCCATATTCACCCGGACCCTGCGAAATATCCGTTTTTCTCCGGCCGCGTCTACACGCCCGAGTTGGCCTCGCCCGAGGAGATGACGGCGCTGCACAAGGCGCTGCACATGGAGCGGGTGGTGATCGTCACGCCCTCGATCTACGGCACCGACAATTCGGCCACGCTGTTCGGCATGGCAGCACGTGGCCCGACCGCGCGCGGGGTTGCCGTGATCGACGACAAGACCTCGGACAGCAATCTCGACCTCATGGGCAAGGCCGGCATCCGCGGCGTGCGCGTCAACCTCGCAACCGGCGGCGTCAACGATCCCAACGTCGCCCGTCCCCGATTTACGACCGCCGTCGAGCGCATGAAGGCGCGTGGCTGGCACGTGCAGATCTATACCAATATGCCGCTGATCACGGCGGTCAAGGATCTGGTCATGGCTTCGCCGGTGCCAGTCGTCTTCGATCATTTCGGCGGCGCGCAGGCCGCGCTCGGCGTCGAGCAGCCCGGCTTTGCCGACCTCGTCGATCTCGTCAAAGCCGGCAAGGCCTATGTGAAAATTTCCGGGGCCTATCGCGCCTCGAAACTCGGGCCCGACTACACCGACTGCATTCCGCTCGCTAAGGCCTTGATCGGGGCCAATCCCGACCGCATCGTCTGGGGCACCGACTGGCCGCATCCGGATTCCGTCACCCCGCCGGGCAAGCAGATCACCGACGTCACGCCGCTATTCCAGATCGACGATGGCCGGCTGTTGAACCAGCTTCCGGTGTGGGCACCGGATGCCGCCGTCCGCAAGAAGATTCTGGTCGACAACCCAGCGCAGCTCTACGGGTTCTGAAGCCCGGCATGCGCGGCCGCGACGCGCTCCGCAGGTGGGAGCGGGTCGCGGTCGTAATCGCGCAGCCAGTTGCCGGCCTTGCGCAGGCCACCGAACGGGAAGAGGTGAAATCCTGTGATCGCAGCGGTCGCGCCTGTCGGCGCCGACCGCAGCCCTCTCATGACCTCGTCCGGCCCGGTATCCGTCAGCAGCCGGCCGAACCGGCCGATCTGGGCTCGCAGCGCGCGCATGGAATTGCCGATGCCGCAGCGGAGCGCGAACTTTGTCAGCGTCGCGGGCGTGGCCGGGCCGGCGAGGCCGACGATGACAGGCAGATCGATGCCCCCTTTATCGAGTGCGCCGATCCATTGCAGGATTGGCGTGCTCTCGAAGCAGAATTGCGTGACGACATCGACCCGCGTGCCCGTCTGCCGAGACCAGTCGCGCCATGCCTTCAGGCCGTCAAGCGCCTCCGGCAGTTCGAGATAGGGATGGCCCTCGGGATGACCGGCCACGCTGACACACGCAATTCCATGCGCCTCGAGCAAGCCGCTTGAGGCAACGTCGCGCGTTGATTTGAATGGGCCTCTGGCTGCGGCGACATCGCCCGCGATCAGCACGATGCGCGAGACATCGGCCTCGCCCCGCGCCCGCGCGAGAAAATCGCCCAGCGCCTCCCGCGAAGCCATTTCGCGCGCGGCGATATGCGGCACCGGATTATAGCCGGCGCGGCGCAGCGCGGCGGCGGTTTCTACGTTGTGACGATAATGGTCGCCGGGCAGGAAGGTGATGGTGACGTCGGTGCCTTCAGCGAAATGATCGCGCAATTCCGCGACCTGGTGCCCGCGTGAGGAGATTTCGACCGAGGCCGCAGGCAGCAGCGCGGCGAGACGGTCGGATGACTGAACGGAGACGGTCACCGGCGCCTCCTCGTCAGGCCGGTGCGCGGCGGCGCGAGATCACGTAGGTCTCGTCGTTGAACCAGAGGCCGCCATGCTTCTGCAGCACGCGGTCGGTCGCCTCGAGATAGCGGCCGTCGCGAACCACTTCCGACAGCCTGTTGTCCTCGATCTGCGCGACGTAGATCGCGGCGTTCCAGGCGGCGAACAGCGTCGACGTTCCGATCGGGCCGCTGACCTCATCCGGCAGCGTGTGCATGTGGTAACGGAAGATCGAGCGCGCGTCGGAGGAGGCATTGAAATTATAGTGGCGGGCCGCCGCGCCAAGCTCGTGCTTGACCTGGCGCAGGATCGCGTAGCGGTCGGTCTTGAAGGGATCATCGCCGGGCCAAACCTGATCGATGATTTCGATGCCGGGATCCTTGCCGTGCGAATGGATGCCGATCAGCCGCCCGCCCGGCCGCAGCGACTTGACCAGCGGCGTGATGACCTTCGAAGCCTTGAACTCGACGCTCGCCCGCGCCCGGTAGGGCTGCGAGGCGATGACGAGATCATAGTCTGCCATCACCCGCCCCGGCCGCGGCATGATCGGATCGAGCAGGAACGAATGGTCCTCGCGCCGCAGTGTCAGGATCACCGGGCGCTGGTAGACCGGATTGCCGGTAACCGGGCTGATGCCGGCGCGCCAGTTCTCGGCCAGGAAGCCTTCGAGCTGGCCGATCTGCTCGGCAAAGCCGTGCGCGGTATTGCCGGTCAGTGTGACGTCCTTCCAGATCAGGCCGTGCGCCGATGTCACCGAGCGCGGCGTCAGCCACGGCGCCTCGGCATAATAGAGGTTGGTGACGACGAGCACGGTGGCGGGATGCTCGAACAGGCGGTCCGCCATTTTCTCCAGCATCAGGCGGACGTCTTCGTAGCTGATCTCCTTGGCGACGACATAGAGCGGCATCGTCGGGAAGCGTGCGTGCACCGCCCGCATCACCCGCGACAGCACCGTGCCGTCGCCGACGCCGGCGTCGAAGATGCGCAGCGCCGGCGGCGCGGGCTGCAGATTGCCGAGCTCGAGTGAGATGCGGTTACCGACCTCGGTCTTCTCGCTGCAGGTCGAGACGAACAGCAGGTATTTTTGCCGGTTGTCGAAGAACCGGAAGCCTGGGGGCGCCACCGCCGGCGCCGCGGCGACGCCATTTTGCGGCTTCGCGGCCGGCGGCGACTGGCCGCCATTTACGCTTGAGGCGGGCTGGTGCTCGGCGAGATAGGCGCGGACTTTGTCGAGCGTGCCGGTCGTGATCCGCGCGCCGTCGCGCAGCCGCGAGACCAGCTTGCCGTCATTGACGACCAGCCGCCCGAAGGTCGATTCAGCGGTCTGGGTCTGACGGCAGAACTCGCGGATTTCTCCGAGTATCTGCTCGGCCGTGGCCGGCGATTTCGCCGGCGGCACGTGGCCGTTGGCATGTCCCTGGCTTTCCTCGGCCCGCATGGCTTGCTCCTGCGGTTTTTCCCTGCAGGTATCAAGGAACGGCCACGGGAAGGCGTCAACCACAAATCGAGTGGGCAGGAAACATGGGCATGTGCCCACATGCCCATCACCGGGCGCGGCGCGAGAAGACCGAGATCAGCACCGGGAGCGTCACCAGGATGACGAGCGGGGCCAGCATCATGCCGGTGACGACCACGATCGCCAGCGGCTTTTGCACCTGCGAGCCGATCCCCTCCGACACCGCCGCCGGCAATAGGCCAACGCCCGCCACCACGCAGGTCATCAGCACCGGCCGGAGCTGCAATTCGCCGGTGCGGATCACCGCGCGGATCCGCTCATAGCCTTCATCGATCAGCTGGTTGTACTGCGACAGGATGATGATGCCGTCCATCACGGCGATGCCGAACAGCGCGATGAAGCCGATCGCCGCCGACACGCTGAAGGGAATGCCGGTGATGAACAATCCGAGCACGCCGCCGAAGATCGCCATAGGGATCACACTCATGGCGAGCAGCGTGTCGACCATCGAGCCGAAATTGAAGAACAAGAGCACGCCGATCAGGGCAAGGCTGATCGGGACCACGATCGACAGCCGCCGGATCGCGTCCTTGAGGTTGCCGAACTCGCCGACCCATTCGATCCTCGATCCCGGCGGAAGCTGGACCTGCTCGGCGACCTTGTCCTGCGCCTCATGGATCGCGCTGCCAAGGTCGCGGTTGCGCACCGAGAACTTGATCGGCAGATAGCGCTCCTGCCCCTCGCGGTAGATATAGGCGGCGCCCGAGATCAGGTTGATCGAGGCGACCTCGCTGAGCGGGATCTGCGAGATCGCCCCACCCTGCCCGGCGACGCCGATCCGCAAATTATGGATCGCCTCCGCGCTCTTGCGATATTCCGGCGCGAGGCGAACGATGATCGGGAAATGCCGGTCGCTGCCGGGTTCATAGAGATCGCCGGCGCTGTCGCCGCCGACCGCGACCTTGATGGTGGCGTTGATATCGCCGGGCGATAGCCCATAGCGCGCCGCCCGTGCGCGGTCGATATCGATCTGGATGGTCGGCTGGCCGAGCGAGGTGAACACGGCCAGATCCGTGACGCCCTGCACCGTGCCGAGCACGGATTTGATCTTGTTGGCGGTATCGGTCAGCGCCTGCAGATCGTTGCCGAACAGTTTTATCGAGTTCTCGCCTTTGACGCCCGACACCGCTTCCGAGACGTTGTCCTGCAGATATTGCGAGAAGTTGAATTCGACGCCGGGGAATTTGTCCTGCAGCTGTCCGAGCAGTTGGGCCGTCAGCTCGTCCTTGTCGCGGGTGCCGGGCCATTCGGTGATCGGCTTCAAGGGCGCGAAGAACTCGGCATTGAACAGGCCGGCGGCGTCGGTGCCGTCGTCCGGGCGGCCGTGCTGCGACACTACCGATTCCACCTCGGGCCGCGCGCGGATCATCTTGCGCATCTCGTTGACGTAGGCGTTGCCCTCCTGCAGCGAGATGGTCGGCGGCAGCGTGGCGCGGATCCACAAATTGCCTTCCTCCAGCTTGGGCAGGAATTCGAGGCCAAGCAGGCGCGCGAGCGCGATGGTGAGCAGCACCAGGCCTGCGGCACCGATCATGACGATCCGGCGGTTCGCAATCGCTCTTCTTAGAATCGGCATATAGAGCCAATGCAGGAACGCCATGATGCGGGTCTCGGTTTCCTGCATGTGCGCGGGCAGGATGATAGCACTCAACGCAGGCGTCACGGTGAAAGTCGCCAGCAGTCCGCCCGCGAGCGCATAGGCGTAGGTCCGCGCCATCGGGCCAAAGATGTTGCCTTCGACACCGCTCAGCGTGAACAGCGGCAGGAAGGCGGCGATGATGATGGCGGCGGCAAAGAAGATCGAGCGCGACACGTCGGCGGACGCGGACATGATGGCGTGGCTCTTCATGCCCATGGTGGTCTCGAACGAGATGTGGCTCTCCTCGGCCTCCGACAGTGCGGTGGTCTGCGTCAGGCGCCGGAAGATCGCCTCTACCATGATCACGGTGGCATCGACGATCAGTCCGAAATCGATCGCGCCGACCGATAAGAGATTGGCGGATTCGCCTCGCAGCACCAGGATGATGACGGCGAAGAACAGCGCGAACGGAATCGTCGCGCCGACGATCAGCGCGCTGCGGAGATCGCCGAGGAATATCCACTGTAGCAGCACGATGAGCAGTATCCCGACCACCATGTTGTGCAGCACGGTGTGGGTGGTGAGGTCGATCAGGTCCTTGCGATCGTAGATGCGCTCGATCTTCACGCCGGGCGGCAGGATCGAGGAATGGTTGATGTCGTGGACCAGCTTTTCGACGCGGGCAATCGTCGGCGAACTCTGCTCGCCGCGCCGCATCAGGACGATGCCCTGCACGATGTCGTCGTCCTGGTCGAGGCCGGCGATGCCGAGCCGCGGCTTCTCGCCGATCGTGACATGGGCGATGTCGCGAACCAGCACCGGGTTGCCGCCGGACTGCGACACCATGGTGTTGCTGAGGTCGTCGATCGAGCGGATCAGGCCGACGCCGCGCACCACGGCGGATTGCGCGCCGATGTTGACGGTGTTGCCGCCGACATTGATGTTGGCGTTGCCGACCGCCTGCAGCACCTGCGGCAGCGTCAGCCCATTGGCGACCAGCTTGTTGAAATCGACCTGCAGCTCATAGGTCTTGGTCTTGCCGCCCCAGCCGGTGACGTCGATGACGCCGGGCACGGCACGGAAGCGGCGCTGCAATACCCAGTCCTGCAGCGTCTTGAGGTCGAGCACGCTGTAGTTCGGCGGTCCCTTCAGCCGATAACGAAAAATCTCGCCGATCGGGCTGAGCGGCGAGATGGTCGGCTGCACATTGCCTGGCAGCGGCGGCAATTGTGCGAGGCGGTTCAGCACCTGCTGCAACGCCTCTTCATAGGTGTAGTCGAAGGAGAATTGCAGTTTGACGTCGGACAGGCCGTACAGCGAGATGGTTCTGATGGTGCGCAGGTTCTTGATGCCGGCGACCTGGGTCTCGATCGGGATCGTGATGTAGCGCTCGATCTCTTCCGACGACAGGCCCGGGCTCTGCGTCACGATGTCGACCATCGGCGGGGTCGGATCGGGATAGGCCTCGATGTTGAGCTGCTTGAATGCAAGCACGCCGCCAATCAGCACCGCGACGAACATGCCGACCATCAAATAACGGCGGCTGACAGCTAGGGCAATCAGGCGATCCATTCAGATCGAAGCTTTCAGTGAGGGGTCAGCTGCCGGACGCGGCACGGTCGATGAAAAGGGCGCCCTTGGTGACAATCTGCTCACCGGGCTTCAGATTGCCGACCACCTCGACGAGTTCGCCATTGGTGAGGCCGGGCTTGATCTGACGCAGTTCAATGGTCTTGTCCGGATGCGCGACCCAGATCCGGACCTGGTCGCCTTCATAGATCAGCGCCTGCTTCGGCACGCCGACCGCCGGACGGTCGCTCGCCGAATAGATCGTGACATTGGCGAACATTTCGGGCTTCAGCGTGCCGTTCTTGTTGTCGATGGTGGCGCGTACCAAAAGGCGCCGCGTCGCCGGATCGATCGCGGTGGCGACATAGTTGATCCGCGCCGTCAGCGAGCGTCCCGGCAGCGCCAGCACGTTAAAGGTCACGTCCTGCCCGATCGCGACGTTGGCGCAGTCGCTTTCGCGGACGAAGGCCGTGAGCCAGACGGTCGAGAGGTCGCCGATCACGTAGACGGGATCGCTTGCCCCGGCGTTGACGTACTGCCCGGGGCCGATCTTGCGCTGGACCACGGTGCCGGCGATCGGCGCGAAGATGGTGATCTCGGGGTTGATGCGGCCCTTCTCCTGGAAGGTCGCGATGTCTTCGTCGGTGAGGCCGAGCAGGCGCAGTTTGTTGCGCGCCGCCTGCAGCGCCGTTTCCGAGGAGCGCAGGTCGTTCTGCGCCTGGATCAGGGTTGCCTGGCTCTGCTGATAATCCTTCAGCGGAACGGCCTTGCCTTCGAACAGATCCTTGGCGCGCTGGCCCTGCAACTGCGCCAGATCGAGCGCGGACTTCGCCTTGTTCATCGCCGTCATCGCGGCGATGAAATCGTTTTGTGCCTGAACGTTGTCGGCGGCCTCGATCACGAACAGCGGCTGGCCCTTGACGACGCTGTCGCCCGGCTTGGCGAGCAACCGGGTGACGCGGCCGGCATAGGGCGAGAACACCGGCGTCGAGCGATCTTCGTCGATCGCGATCTTGCCTTCGGTGACGTGCTCGGCGCGGAAGCCGCGTTCGGTAACGGGTTGAATGGTCAGGCTGGCCCATTCCGCGGGGCTCGGCGCGTAGCGCTGGAGTCCTTTGCGGGACTGGCTCGAAATTTCGGAATGCCCGGCCTTGGTGCCCCCGATCTTCGAGAAGCCGTAGACGCCCGCGCCTGCAAGGCCGACCAGCGTCAGGATCATAGCCCAACGCTTCCGACTAAGCGGCTGCCAGCGCTTTGTAAATTCGTTCAGCATTTTGGCCCGGGCCACTCAGCGACGTTTTGCCTCACCTATCCGCTAATAGTGCGCAATTGGGCATTTAGACAACCTAAAAATCGAAACCGGGTTCGCGGTGAGGTTAAAGTTTGGAGAAATGCGGATGAATGACGGATGACCGCCTCATTCGCAGGAGGGCCATTGCGGTGAATGGCTGCCGAGCGGCATCGCCGGGCGATCCCAAAATGCCGGGGTTTTTGACAGAACCGCGGAATGCCTGACCGATCGCAGCGCACCAAAGCCGGAATCCATCGCCTCCATAAAAGGCATTACCGTTTCCCCCGTAAAATCCCGGGTATCCAGCCCGCCATCGATCCGTCCGAGATTCCAGAGCCAGCGTCCGGTCTGCGCCAAGGATACCTGGACGTGCCAACTGCCGCCTTCACGCGCCTGACGCGCTTTCGCCATCATGGCGCCGAACGCCATGAAGTAGCCGGTGGCGTGATCGAGCATCTGCGCCGGCAACTCCTTGGGACCATCGATGCCCACGGCCTGCCCCTCGGCATGGTTGAATCCGGTCGCCATCTGCACCAAGGAGTCGAAGCCGCGCCGCTCCGCCCACGGCCCGGCGGCACCGTACGCCGACAAGGTGACATAGATGATGCCGGGACTGATGCGCGCGGCATCTTCCGGCGAGAAGCCGAGGCGTGCGAGCGCGCGCGGGCGATAGCCCTGCGAAAAAATGTCGGCCGCCGCCAGCAGTTCGCGCAAGGCCGCCCGCCCCTCTTCGTTCTTGAGCTCGACAAAGCTGGTCAGTTTGCCGCGGCCGGTGTCGATGGTGAGCCAAGGGATTGCCGGCAGTTCGGGACCGGAGATCAGCAGCACGTCGGCGCCATGGGCGGCGAGCGTCCGCCCGGCCACCGGTCCTGCGATCACGCGCGATAGATCGAGCACGCGGATGCCGGCCAGCGGCCGCTCGCCGGGCGGCCAGGACTTTGGCGCAGCTTCGCCGATCTTCGTGATCGAGATCAGCGGCAATCCGGCGAGCGCTTTCGCCTGCGGCGTCGCCGACCATTTGTCCTGCGAACGCATGAAGGCGACGACGCCGCCATTCGCATAGGCGGCGGTTTCGAACGCTTCGCCCTCCCATTGCATCAGCGCGACCTGAACCGCCTCGCGGTCGGCCCGGCAATCGAGCACCTTGCAGACGGCGTCACGGTGGTGGGGAAAATTAGTGTGCAGCCGAACGAAGCCATCGCGGACCCTGTAGACGCCGGCGATGGCGTCCCAGGCCGGCGGCGGCGGCTTGCCATCGACGCGCAGATACCGCTCGCTGCGGCACTCGACCACGGCGTGGCGCATATCGACAGCGACCTCCTGCGCCTGCCCCTTCCGCATTTTCCAGATTTCGGCCGCGGCGAGCCCACTTGCCGCGATGCTGACCTGCGCGGCGGCGGCGACGCGAAACGAGGACGGCAGTTGCGGCTCCTCGCCGGTCAGCGTGACGGCATCGAGCGCGGACGCCTCGCCGCCGACGGAGGTCCAGATATCGGAAAGGATTTCGCGGGGGCTTTGCATCGGCGTGTCTCTTCCCTAGCTTGCAAAAGCTCTGCCCGAGCTCCAGAGGAGTTGCAATGGCTGCCATCGATCCCCTGACGGCAGGAGCCGTTCTGCTTGCGACCGCGGCAACGGACGCGGTCTATGTCATGTTCACCTCGGCGGTGGTGGCGCGCAAGCGCGTGCCGGCGGCGACCTGGAGCAGCATCTGGTATCTGCTCTCGTCCTACGCCGTCATCAGCTACACCGAGAACTGGGTCTACGTCGCCTTCGCCGCCCTCGGCTCCTGGCTCGGCGCCTACGCGACCATCACCTTCCTGCACCGCCCGCCCGGCGGCCCGCCGGTAGGCGCCGCGCCGGAGTGAGCCATTGCGAACGCAGCAATGACGCCGAGATAGTGCCGCACAATTCGACTGTCATCCTCCGCGCAGGCGGAGGATCCAGTACGCCGCGACTTCTCGATTCAATTACTGACGTCTCTGGAATACTGGATCACCCGCCTTCGCGGGTGACGACAACTGAGTTTGACGTTGTAATCTCGCAACATGAACTGCCCACGCGGTTTGCGCTTCGATGGCCTTCGCCGCTACAATGCGTGTGGACTCACACAAGGAAAAACAAAAATGGATTTGGGTTTGAAAGGCAGAAACGCCATCGTGCTCGGCGGCACGCGCGGCATCGGACGAGCGATTGCGGAGACGCTGGCGGGCGAAGGCGCAGGCGTCGCCGTCTGCGCGCGCAATGCCGAGCAGGTCGCGGCCACCGTTGCCGAGCTCAAGGCAAAGGGCGTGCGCGCGACCGGAACACCGCTCGATCTTACCGATGCGACAGCGCTGAAGGCATGGATCGCGGATGCGGCCGGCGAACTCGGCAGCATCGACATGCTGTTCTCCAACGCCGGCGCGATGGCGCAAGGCGGCGATCCCGCCTCCTGGGAGCAGAACTTTCGGCTCGACGTGCTCGGCGCGGTCAATGCGTTCGAGGCGGCACGGCCGTTTCTCGAGGCGAGCGGCGGCAAGACCGGCGATGCCGCCTTCATCATCATCTCGTCGATCTCGGCCGCGCAGGCCGACATCGCGAGCTCCTACGGCCCGATCAAGGCGGCGCTGATCCATATGGCCAAGGGCTTGGCGCGGCAGCACGCGGCTAAGAAAATCCGCGTCAACGTGGTGTCGCCCGGCACGGTCTATTTCAAGGGCGGCGTCTGGAACATGGTCGAGCGCGACATGCCCAAGCGCTACCAGGATGCGCTGGCGCGCAACCCGACCGGCCGGATGGCAACGCCGCAGGAGATCGCCAACGCGGCGGTGTTTTTGGCGAGCCCCGCCTCCTCCTTCACGACCGGCTCCAACCTCGTCGTCGACGGCGCGATTTCGAACCGGGTGAATTTCTAGCCACGGCTTTGGCTTGCCGTTCGCTCTCGGCCTCGCTAGTCTAATGCCATCAAGAAAGGAGGGCCGTGCGATGACGACGTTTTTCCGGCACTATCGCCAGCATGGCCCGGGTCACGCCCTGCAAATGCGTTTGCAGGGCTGACCAGACAATTTTCCAAAAACGTCTTCTGGCAAAACGTCTTCTGGCAAAACGTCTTTCTGGTCTGCCCTCGTGGCCGTGCGGTGTCGCGCCTCTTGAATTCGCGCCCGCATTTCAATCAACCGCCGCGCTTCGACACCGACGTTCGATGATGGCCGCTGGCCACCGAACGTCGTGCTCGCCGGCAGGACCAGAGAACGATCATGACGCTCATCACCCTCCGCAATCTCGGCGTGACGCTGCGTGCGCCGCTGTTTTCCCGGCTTAACCTGACGATCAATCCCGGCGACCGGATCGGGCTCGTCGCCGCCAATGGCCGCGGCAAGTCCACCTTGCTGCGCTGCATGGCGGCTACCATGGAGGCCAGCGAAGGCGAGATCATCCGCTCGCGCGGGCTGACCGTCGGCCATGTCGAGCAGAACGTGCCAATGGCGCTGCTGGATATGCCGCTCCATGCCGCCGTGCTCGATCTATTGTCCGGTGAAGAACGCGCCAACGAACGCTGGCGGGTGGATGTTGTACTCGATTCGCTTGGCGTGCCCGATGCGCTGCGGGACAAGCCGTTGAAGCATTTGAGCGGCGGTTGGCAACGGTTGGCGATGATCGCCCGCGTGCTGATGATGGACGCCGACGTGCTGCTGCTCGACGAGCCGACCAACCATCTCGACCTCGCCCGGATCGGCCAGCTCGAAAACTGGATTAATGCGCTGCCGCGCGAGATACCGGTCGTGATTTCCAGCCATGACCGCGCCTTTCTCGATGCGACGACGAACCGGACGCTGTTCCTGCGTCCGGAGCAGTCGCAGGCGTATTCATTGCCCTACACACGGGCACGCGCCGCGCTCCGCGAAGCCGATGCATCGGACGAGCGGCGCTACCAAAACGATCTGAAAACCGCGCAGAAGCTTCGCCAGCAGGCCGCCAAGCTCAACAATATCGGCATCAATTCCGGTAGCGACCTGCTGCTGTCGAAGACGAGGCAGTTGAAAGCGCGCGCCGAAAAGCTCGAAGACACGGCGCAGCCCGCGCATCTCGAACGCTCGGCCGGCACAATCCGGCTGGCCAATCGCGGCACCCACGCCAAGGTCCTGGTGACGCTGGACGATGCGGCCGTCGAGACGCCGAACGGCAAACTGCTATTCAAGACCGGCAAACAGTTCATCTGCAAGCAAGACCGTATCGTGCTGCTCGGGGCGAACGGCGCCGGCAAGACCCGGCTTGTCACCCTCGTGCGTGCGGCGATCGAGAATCCGGGCGCAGTGCATGCCGGCATCAAGGCCACGCAGTCGCTGGTTCTCGGCTACGGCGACCAGGCCCTCGCCGATCTCAGGGATAACGATACGCCGATGCGCACGGTCGCTGCCCGGTTCGCGGTCGGCGATCAGCGGGCGCGCACGCTGCTGGCCGGCGCCGGCCTCTCGGTGGAAATGCAGGCTCGCCCGATCGGCCAGCTTTCCGGCGGACAGAAGGCCCGCCTCGGCATGCTGTTGCTGCGGCTGGCTGAACCGAACTTCTACCTGCTCGATGAACCGACCAACCATCTGGACATCGAAGGACAGGAAGCTTTGGAGGAGGAATTGATCGGCCGCCAGGCAAGCTGTCTTCTGGTGTCGCATGACCGCAGTTTCGTGCGTGCGGTCGGCAACCGGTTCTGGCTGATCGAAAGGAAGAGGCTGGTCGAGGTGGATGGGCCTGAGGCGTTCTTCGCCGCGGCCGGTGCGTGAGGCGATGTGTCGTGTGCAGGCGGCCGTAGGGTGGGCAAAGGCGCGCTTGCGCCGTGCCCACCATCAAGCAGCAGGAGTCGCTGATAGATGGTGGGCACGCTACGCTTTGCCCACCCTACGATTCCGGAATGATGAAACTACTTGATCGTCTCCACGCCGGCCTTGCAGGCCACCGCGTCCTGGTCGCCGGTAGCGCCGCTGCAACCAATCGCGCCGATAATCTTGCCGCCCTCGATCAGCGGAAAGCCGCCGGGTGATCCGGCTGGCGGAGGCGACTCCAATGTGATGATGTAGGCGCCGGCTGGTGTCTGCAGCACGTTGTTGATGTTCTGGGTCGGGCGTCGATAGCGAGCCGACGTGCGCGCCTTGTTCTGGGAAATCACCACCGACGCCTGCTGGGTGCTGTCCATCTTGTAGAAGTAGACGAGCTCGCCATGGGTATCGACGACGGAAATCGCGAGCTTCCAGTTGCGCGGAGATTTGGTGGCCTCGGCAAGCACTGCCTTGACGACCTCGGCGGCGCGATCGACGGTGATCGAATTTCCATAGGGGACATCGAACGGCATCTGGTCGGGCACCGCCGGCGCGGGCGGCGGGGCCGATTGCTGGGCTTCAGCCTGACCGCAGACAGTTACCGCGGCGCATGCCGCAAGAATCGCCAAACTATTCCGACGCATGACTTCCTCCCAAGTGATTTGAGGGTGTTGGTTTTGTTGCGCCGGGCTTCCCCCATGCCGTCCCGGGCTGCCGCAGACAGTAGGCGTTTTCCGGGTTGGTTGAAACTGCATTCGGACGCGCGGTCTGCGCGCACTGCGGGCAGCTTTCTGCAGCTGCGAAATCGTCGGCGTCCGGCGATGCCAACCGGACGTAAACCGGGCCAGCCTGGTTGCGCGTGCAGGGCTTACAACCTCGCCAATCGAAGCGGTCAATTTGAATCAATAGGCTAAGGGAACTTTACGAAGTTGCATTCACTATGAGGCCCGCTTCGACGACCCAGCCGACTGGGTCAAACGACGGATGGGCAGGACATGATTGTCGACGAACAAAGGACAAAGGTGCAGCGCGAGCCGCGGCGTCAATTGCGCAAGCGGCCGACATGGATGACGATCGACAACGGGGTGACGAAGATCGAATGCATCGTCCTCGACGTCTCGCCCGGCGGCGCCAAGATCGTGACCGACGCCGCGTTCGATATCAGGGACAGCTTCGAACTGGCGCTGGTGCCCGAACATTCGACACGCCAGTCCTGCGAAGTGGTCTGGCGCCGGGGAAAGACCTACGGCGTGAAGTTCCTGGCCTGACAGGGCGCGTCTTCGCCGCTGCGTAAGCGCTGTGGCTCCTTCCGTGGCCTCGTGGTTCGAGACGGCGCTAGCGCGCCTCCTCACCATGAGGGGAGCCAATTATTCCGCGGCAACCATCAATTCTTCCGCAAGCATTGGTCTTAGACCCTCATCCTGAGGAGCGGCGTATTCGCCGCGTCTCGAAGGATGAAGGCCCCGACTGTCATAATTGCCCGCCTGCTCTCATCGTGATTGGCCTCGACACATGACTGTATTATTACAGTTAAATGTCAGTTCGATTACAGCGGAGCGGCGAATGAGCTTGGAATGGCAGGCACGGTCAGGTTCCCTGGCCTGGTCGAACCCTGTGGCCCGGTGGTGGGGCCTGTTGACCCTGGTCAGCGGCGTCAACATCGCCGTCTGGTTCGTGCTCTATCGCGAGCTTCCGGTGGCGCCGGCCGGGACCGCCGGCAGCTCATCGAGCATCGGCATCATGCTGCTGTTCTGCGCGGCCTATGTGTTCGGCTGCGCCTTCCGCTCGCTCCTGCCGCGCGCGGATGTGCAGCGGATCTGCCTGTTCGACACCTGGCTGTCGAGCGTCATGGTCGGCCGTTCGGTGGCGACGGTTGCCGAGGTCTGCTTCGTGGTGCAGTGGGCGATCATCCTGCATCATCTCGGCACCATGACCGGCGCGGATACCGTCGTGAATGTCGCATGGCTGATCGTGCCGCTGATCCTGATCGCGGAATGCCTGTCATGGTATGCGGTGCTGACCCGAAACTATCTCGGCAACGCGATCGAGAATTCGCTGTGGGCGGTCGCCTTCTTCGCCATCGGCGTCGCGCTGTGCCGGCTGCTGCCGGAGTTCACCGGCATCGTGCGCGCAATCCTCATCGTCGCCATCGCCGGCATCGCCTGCTTCCTGGCGTTTCTGATGACGATCGACGTGCCGATGTACCTCAAGCGCTGGCGCACCGGCGACGCCGACGGCGACAAGCGCCTGACGCCGCGCGAGGGCCTGCGCGACGTGGCGACGCGCTGGGTGGTGACGCATGACCACGCCGAGTGGAAGGAAGAGATGACCTGGATGGCGCTCTATTTCAGCCTGGCGGTCTGGTCGAGCCTTGCACTGTGCGTGTTCTATTCGCTCCAGCATCACCTGCCGCATTACCGAACCGATGCCGTGATCGCCAGTGAAGTATCGAGCGTGCCTGGCGGCGGCAGCCATCGGTAGCGACAACCTGCCCTGAAACTTTACGCCGCGCTGCCGCGTTACCCGCAGATTGCGCGGCATTTTCATTTCAAAGGGCAGGCTTTGGACCGGTTTCAAATAGGCGTTCATTTTGTCGCGTTGGCGGCAGCTTTTGCGCTCGCCGTTCCGATCGGCTGGGACCGAGAGAAGCGCGCGCGCAGCGCCGGCCTTCGCACCTTTCCGCTGGTCGCGCTGGCAAGCTGCGGCTTCGTGCAGGCCAGCGAACAATTGATGGTAAATTCTCCCGACGGCATGTCGAAGGTGATCGAAGGGGTGATCACCGGCATCGGCTTCATCGGCGGCGGCGCGATCCTCAAGCAGGGCACCACCGTACAGGGTACGGCGACGGCCGCCAGCCTGTGGGCGACAGGTGCAATCGGCGTTGCCGTCGGGCTTGGCAGCTACGACGTCGCGGTGACGATCGCGGCCTTCACCTTCCTGACGCTGCGGCTGCTCACGCTGGTGAAGGAAGAGCGCGATCTGCAGATCGGCCAGGACGGCGAGAGCGAGGAGAAGAAGGATTGAGTGGCGGCCCGGTGAGTCGCGGTTGGATCGTACCGGCAGCGGCCCACGCGGGGTTCAACGCCGCACGAACAATCAGCGCACGGGATACGTAACAGTCACCGCACCGTGAGGGTATTTCGTCGCCGGGGGCGGCATGAAATGTTCCTTCGCCGGCACGAAGCCATTTTCCCAGCCGGCGAAGAGATCCGGAAACGAAGCCGTTGTAGCCTGCCCCCTGATCAGACATTGGAGTCGATCATGCGGGCGCTCATCGACATGCTCTACCGGGAATATTGTCTGGCTCGATTGCAGGAGATGCGCAGGGTCACCCTCACTCGATGAAGTCGAGCAATCTGTCGCAGCCAGGATCTGCGGGCTTGCGGTGAGCCGCAATCAGGAATCATCTTGTTGAATGGAGATCGAAGGAGAAGGTTATGCAGCCATCGATAGACGATCTGCTGATCCGCCAGATTAGTGCGCTGGTATCCGCGACCGCCGATGCAGCGTCGACCAGCAAGGAACACGTCCCGTTCATGGAGGCGAGGCTCTACGATGCGGTGGCTGCACATTGCGCTGAAAAGCAGCGGCTCGCAGCCATGTTTACGAAAAGTGGCGCCGGAACGGTGCCGAGGGGACTGATCTACTGGTAGGCCCGAAGACGGCGGACCAACCGAGAGGAATCCCTCGCGCGCAGCTGTGCGTTGGCTCGCCCGACGACCGGCATTGCCCCTAGCCAGTCAAAACCGTACCGCGCAAACGCCGGCTAAGCGTCGGCGTGGCCGCTAGCAGTTGCTGCAGTGCAACTGCAGGACTCCGGTGCTGAGCTACCCCACTACCCCATCAGCTCATCGGGCGCTCCCCTCGGCAAGCACTCCGCGGGGTACGCCGCCAAATCGTCACCTTAGCGGCGAATTGCAGGCGAAATAATCAAGGACGAGTTTCCGATGTGGAACCGGGGCCCTCTCTGGTGCGTATCCCCAGAGTTGGTACGAGGCCTCACGGATGAGCAGCTCAAGTCTTGCCCTAGTCAATCTTCGGGCCGCTGTCATCCTGATCGTGCTGGCTTTCCATTCGGTGCTGCCCTACCTCGCATTCCTGCCGCCCACCCCATATCCGTTCGACCAGCCCCCTTATCTGTGGCTGGCTTTTCCGATCATTGATAGTCAACGCTGGTTCGGCTTCGACCTGTTCTGCGCCTGGCAGGACGTCGGCCTGATGAGCCTGATGTTTTTCCTTTCCGGCCTGTTCGTGCCGTCGAGCTTGGCCGGCAAGGGAAGCCGGAAATTCCTGTCCGACCGCCTGCTGCGTATCGGCTTGCCGATGGCGCTGGCCGTGATTTTTCTTTCGCCGCTTGCCTATTACGCCGCCTATCGCACGACGGCGGTCGATCCCGGCCTCGACGCCTTTTGGCAAAGTTGGCTCGCGCTGCCGTTCTGGCCGTGCGGACCGCAGTGGTTCCTGGGACAGCTTGTCGCGTTCAATATTCTCGCGGCCGGCATCCACCGCTTCATACCGGGATGGAATTTCCGTCTTGCTCGGCTGGCGGCCCTCGCGGATGAGAATCCGGTGCGGTTCGGCGCCGGTTTTGCCGCTATCTCCGCAGCGGCCTACATTCCCCTGCTGCTGACTTATTCTCCGTTCGCATGGATCAATGTCGGCCCGATGGCTTTTCAGCCCACCCGCCCGTTGCACTATCTCGCCTATTTCCTAGCCGGCATGGCGGTCGGGGCGCATGGCCTTGATCGTGGCCTGCTCCGCCCCGACGGGATTCTGGCGCAGCGCTGGATCGTATGGCTCGCCGCAGCTTTTGCCAGCTTCCTGCTGTGGGCTGCGGCGACGTCGGCGACACTGCCGGATTGGGAGAATGCTCCCCTCGCCGCGAAACTGGCGACAGGCACAGGTTTTGCCGTCGCATGTGCGACGAGTTGTCTCTGCTCGCTGGCGATCTGCTTGCGCTTTGCGCATTGGCGCGCGCGGGCGTTCGACAGTCTCTCGGCCAATGCCTACCGCATATATCTGATCCACTACGTATTCGCCGTCTGGCTGCAATACGCGCTGCTCGGCATCGGCTTGTTTGCAATCGGCAAGGCCGTGATCGTATTCTGCGGGACGCTGATCGCGAGTTGGTCCATGGCCGCTGCACTCGGCGGCGCGCTGCCCGTCCTGCGACCGCGCGAGACCGTACGGGAAGCGCGCGGCGCATGAAGAGCGAACCGCATTACGGACAAGGTAATCGAGCCCCAACAGCATGCCATTGGTTTTCACCCTCGCCTTCCGGAATTTATTTCATGACCGGCTGCGGCTCACGGCCACGGTGATCGGGATCGTGTTTTCCATCGTTCTGGTGACCATCCAGATGGGTCTCTATCTCGGCTTTGGGCGCATGGTGACGACGATGATCGACCACGCCTCGGCCGATCTCTGGATCATGCCACGCGGAACGAAGTGCTTCGAGGATCCGTCCCTGCTGAACACACGTGATCGCTATCGCGCGCTTGCCATCAACGGCGTGGCCGACGTCATCCCTCTGGTGATCGGATTTGCAGATTGGCGCATGCCGAGCGGTGCGATGACGCCGGTTTTCGTCGTCGGTTCAGATCTGCGGACGGGCGGCCTGCAGCCATGGGACGTGGTGGACGGCCAGATCGAGGCGCTGTCGAGCCCGAAAGCGGTCGCAGTCGACAGGAGCTATTTCGATCGTCTTGGAATCTCCGGGGTTGGGGCGACCGCTGAAATCCGGCAGCAGCCCGTGCGCGTGGCGGCCGTGACGAGCGGCATCCGCTCATTCACCACCACTCCATTCGTTTTCATGGACGTCGATCGCGCGCGGACGCACACGGGCGTTCCGCCCGGCAAAGCCACCTATCTTCTCATCCGCCTGACCGCCGATGCGAATCTCGATCATGTTCGTCGTCAATTGACGTCCGATATCACTGACGTCGAAATTCTGACCTCGGCCGAGTTTCGTGACCGCAGCCGCACCTTCTGGCTATTCAGCACCGGCGCCGGTGCGGCGCTGTTCGCAGGCGCCCTGCTCGGCGTGATCGTCGGCACCGTCGTCGTCGCCCAGACGCTCTATGC
Source organism: Bradyrhizobium sp. CB3481 (assembly GCF_029714305.1). NCBI lineage: Bacteria > Pseudomonadati > Pseudomonadota > Alphaproteobacteria > Hyphomicrobiales > Nitrobacteraceae > Bradyrhizobium > Bradyrhizobium sp. CB3481. Next base: position 2,638,201 of record NZ_CP121647.1, on the reverse strand, counting down.
CAGCACGAAAGAGCACCTGAACGAATTTGCCACCCTGCGCGCCATGGGCTCTTCCCGGGAATATATCTACAAGGTGATCGTCTGGCAGGCACTACTCAGCGCCATCATCGGCTTCTCGATCGCCGCGCTCGTCAGCGACGTCGTCGTGCGAATAACGGCGGCGACTGCGCTCCCGATCGTCATCACGCCCTGGCTGGTTGGCGGCCTGTTTGTGCTGACCATCGTCATGTGCATCGGATCATCCATTGCTGCGATCGTTCAGGTCACGCGCATCGACCCGGCCATGGTGTTCACGCGATGACCGAACCATTGCTCGAGGCGGTGAACGTAACGAAGGATCTTGGCACCGGCGCTGCGAAAGTGGCGGCGCTCAAGGGCGTCAGCCTGGCGCTCAAGGGCGGCGAGCTGACACTGCTGATGGGCCCCTCCGGGAGCGGCAAGACCACGCTGTTGTCGATTCTCGGCTGCATGCTGACGCCGACGGCCGGAACGGTTCGCATCCGCCAACACGCAATTGCGGGCGCTGAGCCCGAGGATCTGGCTCGTCTCAGGCGCGAGCATGTCGGCTTCATCTTCCAGTCGTTTCATCTGTTTCCAACCCTGTCTGCGACCGACAATGTGAGGATGGCGCTCGACGTCCGCGGCGAGCCCTCGAGGGCGGCGAGAGCGAGATCGCGTGAGGCGTTGGCCGAAGTCGGCCTGACCCACAAGATAAAGGCGTATCCGCGTGAACTCAGCGGCGGTGAGCAACAGCGCGTCGCGATCGCCCGGGCCATTGTCGGAAATCCGTCCATCATTCTTGCCGACGAGCCGACCGCCGCGCTCGATGGCGAGAACGGTCAGGCAATCATGAGAATACTCGCTGGAGTCGCCAGGGAACGCGAACGCGCCGTGCTGATCGTGACACATGACCCGCGGCTGTTGCCTTTTGCGGATCGCGTCGTCCATATCGAGGATGGACGGATCATTGATGAGCAGCGCGGCAAACTGCAATGAATGTGTGAAAGGCTGGAGGACCGTTATTCATGTCGAAGCGCCGGATAGCCGTGGCCGTCCTGGCCCTGATCGCAGTCGGCGGCGTGCTGGCTGCGATCGCAGCGATGGGCCCGGTCAATCCGGCGATGTGGGGCCCGTCGGCCGCCACGCCGCAGGAAAAGCGCTGGCAAGCCGTTGCGCCCGGGCGTGTTGAAGCCTGCTCCGGTCAAATCAAGGTCTCGGCGGCGGTCGTCGGGGTGGTTCACAAGGTATTGGTGAAGGCCAATGACAAGGTGTTTGCCGGCGAGCCGCTGATCCAGCTGGCCGACGATGAGCTGCGCGCGCGGCTCGCAGCGGCGGAGGCGCAGGTCGCCATGCGCGAGCGTGCGCGGGACGAAAGGTCCGCGACCGGCAGCGCCAAAACACGGCGCAAGGCCCAGGATGCCGTGGCCGACGCCGAGCGAACGCTATACGACGCGCGATCCGCAGTGGATCGGGCTGCCGCGCGGCTTCGAACCAAGGCCGGCTCGGAGGCAGACCTGACCGCCGCCCGGCTGGCGTTGACGCGCGCCCAGAACGAGCTGTCAACGCGGCAAGGGGAGCTTCGCACCATCGATGACGACGCTTTGCCCACTTCGCTGGAGGGGCAGCTGACGATCGCCCGGGCGGAATACGCCGTGGCGCGTGCCGCCCTCGACAAGATGACGGTGCGCGCACCGATCGACGGCACCGTGCTTCAGGTCAATGTGCGGGAGGGCGAGGCAGTTTCGCCGGGCTCGCCGCAGCCACCGCTGCAGCTTGCCGATCTCTCTGCGTTGTGCGTGCGCTCGGAACTGGACGAACGCGATATTGGCGCAGTCAGGGTCGGCCAGCCGGTGATCGTGCGGGCGACGGCATTTCCCGGCCGCGAGTTCGAAGGAAGCGTCTCGTCGGTCGCGCCGCTGATCGAGCCCGGCCAGCTCGATCCGCCCGGATCGCGCAATCAATCCGACGTTGATGTCGTCCGGGTCGTGGTCGGATTGACGGTGCCGGGAGACCTCACGATCGGCATGAAGGCCGATGTCTATTTCCGTGCCGACAAGGTCGCCGCGCCGTGAAGGAAGGTGTTTCGTCCCGCTGCGGACTCGGGAACTCGAAGCGCGAGTGCATCGTGAAACCAGCGCTCCCCCTGATCGCGGAGCTTCAACAAATCGCGGCCGCCATCGCCTCCTCGCGAAACTCATCCGGAAGTACCTGCCCGTCGTCTCCGGATGAGCCACATCGCAAATCTGACGATCCAGTCCGGTGCATTCAAGTAGCGCAATGTTTCAACCTGACCTTGGTCTTCGCGGTCTCGAAAGCTTGCATCGGAGAGATAGTCCCGATCCGTGGCGCACCACTCCAGTGTGCTTGCGATCTCCTCCTGTAAAGGACCGCCATCTGGTAGCTTTGCGAGATAGTTCAGTTCGCGCCGGAGACAGATGGCTTCGATCCGATAGCGGCTCTCCTCTTCATAGATGATTCCCCATCGTTCGAGCCTTGCATGAGTCGCTTCATGGACGATGGTGGAAGTTATCCGATCGAGCGTCATCTCTTCCTTGAGAAGGTAACGCTTATCAAGGATGCAAGCGTTCAATGTCCTTTCATAGTGCGCTTCAGCGCTTGGAATCAGACGCACCCATATTCGGTCGAGATTACGGGTGACTCGTAAATAGTTGAGCGGGTCGTGGCGTTTGAGCAGTTGAAGCGCATCCTCGACGCGACGCAAGCCCGGATAGGGCTCATCTTCCATGGTGCCCACCCAGAGCCCATCAACGTTTCTGTTCGTTGATAGCCAGAGTGCAATGAGATCGGCGTAGGAGGGATTTCGGTCCGGCTTTTTTGCCACGACGAGACCGCGGGATTTTCGCGACAATTCCAAGTACTGCAAGTGTCACCCGCTACGTCAGACCCGGCTGCGCGATGATCGTAAGCGATCGTCTCTTTCAGGTTGTTTAGAACGTCAATTAAAATCGTATCGATTGTAGCGACGAGGCACGTTCCGCAAGCTCAATGAAAATCGCGTGACGGCGGCAGGATGCGGACGTCGCGCGGGTGGCGGATTTTCTGGGCCGGCGTATCGGCGTGGTCGCGGCGATCGTCGTTGAGTGGCTCGATTAGTGCTGCCCCTGCCGGCACCGGAGGCTTGCGGCTCAGCGCATCATTGGCGAGGCCGATCAGATCGTGGGAGCGGTCGAACATCCGCTGCGCCACCAGATGCGTCACCTCCTCCGGACTGCTCTGGATATAGCCCTCGACCAGGATCAGGCGCGCGCCCATCACCTCTTTCCGATACTGCTCCATCACCTTCGGCCACACCACGATATTGGCGATGCCGGTCTCGTCCTCCAGCGTCATGAAGACGACGCCCTTGGCGCTGCCCGGCCGCTGGCGCACCAGCACCACGCCGGCGCAACTGACACGGCGGCGGTCGTTCCTGTGGTTGACGTCCTTGCAGGGAACGACACGTTCCCGGGTAAACATCTCGCGCAAGAACTCCATCGGGTGGCCCTTCAGCGACAGGCGGACCGTCTGGTAGTCGGCGACCACCTGCTCCGGCAGCGGCATCTGTGGCAGCGGCTTTGCGTTCTCGTCGGGCTGCTCGCGGGCGACCGCGGCCTGAAATAGCGGCAGCGGCACGTCATCCGGCAGCCGCCGCACCGCCCACAGCGCCGCGCGGCGATCGAGCCCGATCGAGCGGAAGGCATCGGCATCGGCGAGCAGGATCAGCGCGCGCTTCGGCAGGCCGGTGTCGCGGGCGAACTCTTCAAGCGAGGTGAAGGGTCGGCGCCTGCGGGCGGCGACAATGCGGTCGGCCCAGTCTTGCTCTCTTTCTATGTTGTCATTCTGGGGCGCTGCGATAGCAGTGAACCCGGAACCTCGAGATTCCGGGTTCACGCTTCGCGTGCCCCGGAATGACGCCTGCATTCGCTTCAACCTCTCCTCATCCTCATCGAGCCAATGAAACCCGTCGATCTGGCGGAAGCCGAGGCGCACCGCGCAGTATTTGCCGTCCCCTTCCTCCAGCGTGTTCTGCGCAAAGCTGTAGGACACATCGATCTCGCGGACCTCGACGCCGTTCTTGCGGGCGTCGCCGACGATCTGCGCAGGGGCGTAAAAGCCCATCGGCTGCGAATTGAGCAGGCCGCAGCAGAACGCGTCCGGGTGATAATGCTTCAGCCATGACGAGACATAGACGAGCTGGGCAAAGCTCGCGGCATGGCTTTCCGGAAAGCCGTAACTACCGAAACCCTTGATCTGCTCAAAACAGCTTCTGGCGAAATCGGGATCGTAGCCGCGTGCGACCATGTTGCCGATCAGCTTGTCTTCGTACTTGCCGATGGTACCGACATTGCGGAAGGTCGCCATCGCACGGCGCAGGCCGTTGGCCTCTTCGGAGGTGAACCTGGCCGCCTCGATCGCAATCCGCATCGCCTGCTCCTGAAACAGCGGCACACCGAGCGTCTTGTGCAGCACGCGGTACAGTTCATCCGCCGGGCCTTGGTCAGGCGCCGGCGACGGATAGCTAACCTTTTCCTTGCCGTTCCGCCGCCGCAGATACGGATGCACCATGTCGCCCTGGATCGGACCTGGCCGCACGATCGCGACTTCAATGACGAGATCGTAAAACGTCTTCGGCTTCAGGCGCGGCAACATGTTCATCTGCGCGCGGCTCTCGACCTGGAACACGCCGAGGGACTCCCCCCTCTGTAGCATCTTGAAAACATCGTCGTTGTCGATCGCCTTGATGTCAGCCAGTTCGTAGCGCTTGCCCTTGTGGCCGGCGATCAGGTCAAAACATTTTCGGATGCAGGTCAGCATGCCCAGGGCGAGCACGTCGACCTTCATCATGCTCAGCGCGTCGACGTCGTCCTTGTCCCATTCGATGAAGGTACGGTCATCCATCGCGGCATTGCCGATCGGCACATAGGTGTCGAGCCGGTCCTGCGTCAGCACGTAGCCGCCGACATGCTGCGACAAATGGCGGGGGAATTCGATCAGCTCGGTGGCGAGCTCCACGGCAAGCTCGACCATGGCGTTCTGCGGGTCGAGCCCGGCCTGGCGGACCTGCATCTCGTTGAGGCCCTTGCCCCAGCTTCCCCACACCGTGTCGGCAAGCGCCGCGGTGACGTCCTCGGTCAGCCCCAGCGCCTTGCCGACATCGCGGATCGCGCTGCGCGGGCGATAATGGATGACGGTCGCAATGATCGCGGCGCGGTGGCGGCCGTAGCGGCGGTAGACATATTGCATTACCTCCTCGCGCCGCGAATGCTCGAAATCGACGTCGATGTCGGGCGGCTCCAGCCGCTCCTTGGAGATGAAGCGCTCGAACAGCAAATCGACCTTGGTCGGATCGACCGAGGTGACGCCGAGCACGTAGCACACGGCCGAGTTCGCCGCCGAGCCCCGCCCCTGGCAGAGGATGTTCTGGCTGCGCGCATACTGCACGATGTCATGCACGGTGAGGAAATAATGCGCGTATTTCAATTCGGCGATCAGATCGAGTTCTTTTCGCAAGGTCGCGCGCAGCTTGTCATCGATCACCCCGCCGAAATATTTGTCGACGCCGGCCCAGGTGAGATCTTCCAGATGCTGCTGTGCGGTCTTGCCCGGCGGCACCGGCTCGTCCGGATACTGGTATTTGAGCTGGTCGAGCGAGAATGAAATGCGGCTCGCAAAGCGCATGGTTTCGGCAACAGCCTCGGGAAGATCGCGAAACAGCCGCGCCATTTCACTGACAGGCTTGAGGTGGCGCTCGGCATTGGCCTCCAGCCGCCGGCCGATGGCGTCGATCGTGGTCTTCTCGCGGATGCAGGTCAGCACATCCTGCAGCCTGCGGCGGGCGGGATTGTGGTACAGCACCTCGTTGGTCGCGAGCAGCGGCACCTTGGCGGCGCGCGCGATATGGTGCAGATGCGCAAGGCGGCGCCGATCGTCGCCGCGGTAGAGCAGGCTGGCGGCGAGCCAGACGCCATCGGCGCGGCTCGCCTTTAGCCGTTCCAGAATCTTTTGCGCGCCTTCTGCGTCGAAACGGTGCGGCAGCGCTAGCACCAGAAGCTGCCCCTCGGCGAAGTCGAGCAGATCCTCGAACCGCAGATGGCATTCGCCCTTCTCGATCCGATTGATGTCGTTGCCGCGCTTGCCGCGGGTGAGTAGCTGGCAGAGCCGGCCGTAGGCAGCGCGGTCGCGCGGATAGACCAGAATATCGGGCGTGTCGTCGACGAAGACGATCCGCGCGCCGATCAGGAGCTTTGGCGCGTGCTTGACCTCGGGATTCTCGAGCTCCTTGTAGGCGCGCACCACGCCGGCCAGCGTGTTGTGGTCGGCGAGGCCGATGACGGGAATGCCGAGCTCGCTCGCCTGATGCACATAGGCGCGCGGATCGGAGCCGCCACGCAGGAACGAGAAATTGCTGGTGATGCCGATTTCGGCATAAGCAGGAACAAAGTTTTTCATGCGAACAGCCCATGCACGAACCATCTGACCGGCGCGGGCTCGCCCTCCTCATCCGCCGGCTCGCTGTCATAGAGACCGCCGCGAAAAATCCAGAAGCGCCGGCCGGCTTCATCCTCGATGCGGAAATAATCCCGCGTCGGGCCGTCGCCGTTTGGCTTCCACCATTCCATGGCGATCCGCTCGGGTCCTTCCACCCGCACCACCGCGTGCGTCACGCGCCGCCAGGTGAACTGGTGCGGCGGCCCGTCAGGCACGGTGGCGAAAGGCACCTTGATCGGTTCTGGCTTTTCGAACAGCCGCAAGGGACGCAGCGGCGGCTCGCCCTCGATGCGTTCGGGCCATGCTGCCTGCGTCGCCGCGGCGAGATGATGCTGCGCAGCGACCGCCAGCACGGCGCTTTCGGGAATGTGAGTATCGGCGGGCAGATGCACTACGACGCGTTTTCCCCCGATGCGCGCGGCGATACGGTCGATCAGCGCGGACAATTCATCATTGTCATGGACGTTCGCGTCGAGGTCGCGCTGCTGCTGCACCACGATTTCGGTGCGGCTGGCGGAAAGCCGGATCAGATCGAAACCGAAGCCGGGATCGAGAGGATCGTTGAGCGCCTCTAACCGCTCGCGGAACAGGCGGTCGATCATCTCAGGCTTCGTCACCGGACGTCCGGTTTCAACTGAAATCGTCCGCACCGCGCCGTCGGTGCGGAAAAAACTTGCTTCCAGCTTTCGGGCGCCCTTGCCCTGCTTGTCCATCGCCGTGACCAGCATGGCAGCCAGCGCCAAGAGGTTCATCGCGATCACGGTGTCGGTGGCAACTGGATCGGGAAAACGTTTCTCGACGATGTAATCCGGCAGCGGCTTTCGCGGGCTGATCGGCCCATCGCCCTGCCCGAGCGCCTGCTGCAACCGTGCCGTAAAGGCCGCGCCGAACCGCGCGGTGATTTCGTGGGGCGCACGCAAGGCGACGTCGCCGATGGTCTTCAATCCTGCACGGCGCAGACCGGCGATGATGGCATCTTCAGTGCCGAGCGCGGAGACCGGCAGTGGCGCGACAGCTTCCGCCTCCTCGCCGTCGGCGACGATCTTTCCGGAGGCGTGCCGCGTCAGCGTGCGGGCGCAGATCGCGGTGGAGGCGATCGCGGCGCTAACCGTAAAGCCGCGGTGGCTCAGCGCGCCCATGACGATCTGCAACAGCGCGCGTTCGCCGCCGAACAGATGAGCGCAGCCGGTGATGTCGAGATAGAGCCCGTATGGAGAATCGAGCGCCACCAGCGGCGCGAAGCGATCGCACCAGTCGGCGATGTCCTCGAGCGTCTTGCGGTCGGCCACTTCATCGGCGTCGAACACCGTCATTTCAGGGCAGATCGCGCGGGCATTGGCGAGCGGCAGGCCGATCGAAAGGCCGGCGCGGACGGCGGCCTCATCCAGCGAATGGATCAGGATGGCATTGTGCTGCTTGGCGACGACGACGGTGGGGTAAGTTTGCGCACTGGTCGTGTGGCTGGAGGTATCAACCGGCGCACCACTGTTGTTCCCTCCCCCCTTGCGGGGGAGGGTTAGGGAGAGGGGTGGCGGCAACGGCGGTGTCTGTGGCTTACCCCTCTCCCCAGCCCTCCCCCGCAAGGGGGGAGGGAGCGCACCGGTCGTGTCGCAAGCAGCGAGACTCGAAACGGAATTTTCATCCGCTTTGCAGTTTTCAGCTTGCGCGGCGCTGGCCTGCATAAGCCGCCGCTGGATGCGATCGACGGGCAGGCGTGGCAGCCACAGGCTGAGAATACGCCGCCGGTTCGCTGAAGAGGCACTCATCGCATTTCCATTCCATGATCCAGCGGCCGACCGGGCCATGACGGTTACGAACAAGCTGCGCGTCGAACACTGGCGCGCCCCACGCACTCCAAGGACCAGACGGCGGCGAGTGCGCCGCGCGCACGATCCATCTGGTTTCCGCGGTCGAAGGCCGCGGCTCCGCCGCCACCCGCAGCAGCAAGGCCGTGACACCGGAAGCCTGCGCGGCCAGCGTGAGTTTGCGGCTGGCGACGAGATCGAGCTGACGCGCCTGCCCCCAGACCTCCAACACGACGGCGCCGAGCGCATCGCAGGCCAGCGCATCGGCGGCGGTCCGCAGCGCGGCATCGGTGTCCTGGGCGCGCACGGTCACCAGCAGCCGCGGATCAAGACCCAATTCGCACAGCCCGCTCATCGAGAGGGCGCCTGTTTCAATTTCCGAAAAATCCTGCCGCACCCAGACCAGCGGCCGGCGTGACGACATCCGTCCCGCGAGGCCAGCGATGAAGCCGGTGGCCGTCGCGCTCTGGTGTCCCTCGGCGAATACCTCGTGCACCGCCGCGCGCGCCAGTCCGCCCTGCAACGTTGCATCCGCAACCATATGGCCGAGCGCAACCCTGTTGAGATCATGCGCCGCGCCCTGCTCCAGGCGCTCGATGCTTCCCCGCAAAGTCGCAAGCGTGCTTGTGCGTGCGCCGCTCATGCGCCGCTCCTTCTGGAATTTGGCCTTGCCGCTTCTTCCCGAAGTGAACGCGCGGCTGGCCCAATCGTTCATGATATGTTCTAATATAAAGCTAACAGCCCAAGCAGAGTCAATCGAGATCGACATCAGGGCGATTCATGAGCGGAATCAAAGGGATTCACCGATGGACGTGCAACGTAAGCTGGAAATCCTGGCCGATGCTGCGAAATACGATGCTTCCTGCGCCTCCTCCGGCACGGAAAGGCGGGATTCCAGCGACGGCAAGGGCCTCGGCTCGACCGCACCTGGCATGGGTATCTGCCATTCCTATGCGCCTGATGGCCGCTGCATCTCGCTATTGAAGGTGCTGCTCACCAACGCCTGCAATTACGACTGCTTATATTGCGTCAACCGCACCTCCTCGAACGTGCCGCGTGCCCGCTTCACCGTCGACGAGATTGTGCAGCTGACGATCGACTTCTACCGCCGCAACTACATCGAGGGATTGTTTCTCTCCTCCGGCATCATTCGCAGCGCGGATTACACCATGGAGCAGGTGGTAAGCGTCGCGCGAAAACTGCGCGAGGAGCATCACTTCCGCGGCTACATTCATCTCAAGACAATTCCGGAGGCCGACGACGCGCTGATCGCGGAGGCCGGCAAATATGCCGACCGTCTCTCTATCAACATCGAAATGCCGCTGGAGAACAGCCTCGCCAAATTCGCGCCGGAGAAGGACGTGCGCGCGATCCGCCGCACCATGGGCCGGCTGCGCCTGAAGCTGGATGAAGCCAAGGAGAACAGCCAGGCCGCAACCAGGGCAAAGCCGCCGCGCTTTGCGCCGGCCGGCCAGAGCACGCAGATGATCATCGGCGCCGATACAGCCAATGACAAAACCATCCTCGACACCAGCGCCAATCTCTACGGCTCCTACCGCCTCAAGCGCGTCTATTATTCGGCCTTCAGCCCGATCCCGGATGCCAGCCGCGCGCTGCCGCTGGCTGCGCCGCCGCTTGTTCGCGAGCACCGGCTCTATCAGGCCGACTGGCTGATGCGGTTCTATGGGTTCGACGCCGGCGAGATCGTCGACGAGGCCAAGGGCATGCTGCGGCTCGACATCGACCCGAAACTGGCCTGGGCGCTGCGCCACCGCGACCGCTTTCCGCTCAATGTCGCAACCGCCAGCCGCGAGGAACTATTGCGCGTGCCGGGCTTTGGCACCAAGGCGGTCGACCGCATCATCACCACGCGCCGCCTGACCACGATCCGCCTTTCCGATCTGGCGCGGCTGCACATTCCGCAGAAGAAAGCGCTGCCGTTCATCGTGCTCGGCGACCACCGTCCGTCGCCGCGCCTGCTCGATGGTGCGGGCCTCATGGAACGATTCAAGCCGAAGGCGACGCAGTTGGGATTTGGGTTTTGACCACCGGCGTCATTGCCTGCGACAAACGCGAAGCGTTTGCGCAAGGGAGCGAAGCGACGAAGCAGTCCATGCCTCAACAGGCCGAGAAATGGATTGCTTCGCGGAGCCTGTCATCCGGCGGCGCTTCGCGCCGACCAGGTGGCTCGCAATGACGGCGGAGTATGCGGAGAGTACAGATGCACCACATCACCCTCGATAGCGAAACCGATTTCGACGGCTGGCGCAAAGCAGCACGGGCGCTGGCGTTGAACGACGTCAAACCCTCCGACGTGACCTGGCGCGTGGCTGGTGATGCGCCCGGCCTGTTCGAGCCGACCGATCCGCCGCTCGAACCACCCCACGGCACCTTCAACGTCCCGGCTCGATTTGTCGAACTGGCCGAGATCGCGATCCTGCACCGTAATCCCGAACGGTTCGCCCTGCTCTACCGCCTGCTCTGGCGGCTGCGCAGCAATCACGACCTGCTCGAAATCGCGACCGATCCCTATGTGGCCGAGATCGCCGCCATGGCGAAGGCAGTGCGCCGCGACGAGCACAAGATGCACGCCTTCGTCCGCTTCCGCGAAGTTGGCCGCGAGCAGAAGTCGCACTTCGTCGCCTGGTTCGAGCCGGAGCACCACATCGTCGAGCTGGCCGCCCCGTTCTTCGCACGCCGCTTCGCCGACATGCCCTGGTCGATCCTCACCCCCGATGTCTGCGCGCATTGGGACGGCCATGCGGTCTCGATCACGCCCGGGGTCGGCAAAAGCGAAGCGCCGACCGCCGATCGGCTGGAGGAAACCTGGCGGCGCTACTACGCCAGCATTTTCAACCCCGCCCGGCTGAAGGTTCAGGCCATGCAGAAGGAGATGCCGCGCAAATACTGGCGGAACCTGCCGGAGGCCTCATTGATTAAACCCCTGACCGAAGGCGCGGAACGCATCGCCAGCGCGATGATCGCAAAGGCAGCAAGCGAACCGCACAAGCCGCAGAAGCGGCCGGAGCCGCCCCAGACGGGCGATAGAGCGGACGACATGGCACGCAAGCGCTTGGACGAAATCGAGGCACTCCGCGAGGAAGCCGCCGATTGCCGCGCCTGCCATCTTTACAAGCACGCGACCCAGACCGTGTTCGGCGAAGGAAGGCAGACGGCGCGGATCATACTGGTCGGCGAGCAACCCGGTGACAAGGAAGATCTCGCCGGCAAGCCGTTCGTCGGCCCCGCGGGGCAGATGCTGGATCGTGCGCTGGAAGAGGCCGGGATCGACCGCCGCAAGGTCTACGTCACCAATGCGGTGAAACATTTCAAATTCGTGCCGCGTGGCAAGATCCGGCTGCACCAGAAGCCGAACACGCCGGAGATACGGGCGTGCCGGCAATGGTATGAACGCGAGCTGGCCGCTATCCGGCCTGACCTGGTGGTGGCGATGGGCGCCACCGCCGCGCAAAGCGTGTTCGGCAAGATTACGCCGATCAACAGGAATCGCGGCCGTCCGATCGATCTAGATGATGGAACCCGGGCGCTGGTGACGGTGCATCCGTCCTATCTGCTCCGATTGCCCGATGCGGAGGCCAAGGCGCGCGAATACCGGCGCTTCGTCCAGGACCTCAAAATCGCCGCCGAGGTGCTGCGAAAATCGGCACATGCGGCCTGAATTTCGCCGATCCCGACCCGCAATTTCTGGTGAAATATAACGGGAAAAATTGACAATCCCGTTTGCAACTATTAATTGATTGGAGACACAATCGCATTCTCAAGGGAATGTGGGACGTCTTGGTCACGCTATGACGCTCCCATATGGTCGACGCGCTGCGCGGTCCTCCTCCAGCCCCGGCGCCGTGCAGCGCGCGACCCACTTCCCTTCAACTCCTCTCCTTATTGCACCGCACGCAACCTCCCTGTCGGCTGGTCACGCGTTGGCTGTTCGGCGCTGCACGCCCAAGCGTTCAGCCCCGCGCCGCAGCTTCCAATTCCGCGATATCAAACTTCACCATTTTCAGCATGGCCTCGGAAACGCGCTTTGCCTTGGCGGGATCTGGATCGGCCATCAATTCCCCAAGCCGTCGCGGTGCAATCTGCCAGGAAAGGCCCCAGCGATCCCTTAGCCAACCGCATTGCTCGATCTTGCCGCCCTCCCGCAACGCATCCCATAAATGGTCGATCTCGGCCTGCGTGTCGCATTCGACCATGATCGAGAAACTGTGGTTGAACGGATCGAGCGGACCCGCCTCGATCGCCATATAGCGCTGGTCGCCCAAGGTGAAGGCGGCGATCTTGACGCTGCCGGCGGGCCCGCTCGGGCTGTCGGCCGGCAGAGCCGAGACCCACTGGATCGCGGACCCACGGATCAGCGAGGTGTAGAAGCCGATCGCGGCCTCCATGTCCCTTTCGAACCAGAGATGTTGTGTGACCTTCATCGACGCTCCTCTCACATAGCCAGCCGCACCTTGCGGCCACTTTCGTTCCAAGGACGGATGAAGGAAGCTTCTGCCGACATGGCCGACGGAAATTCTTCTCAACGAACAAAAAAAATGAAGGCCTGTATTGAACATACAGGCCTTCTTTTACGCGCCGTCGCACTTCATGTGCGATCGAAGTTGAAGTGACTTCTTGCCTGCTTACGACGCCGCCAGCTTGTTCTCGACCAGCTTGATCCAGTACGAGGTGCCGTAGACGATCGCCTCGTCGTTGAAATCATAGGCGGGGTGATGCAGGCCGGCGCTGTCGCCGTTGCCACAGAAGATGAAGGCGCCCGGCCGGGCCTCCAGCATGTAGGAGAAATCCTCCGCGCCCATCAGCGGCGGCATCTCGTGGACGTTCTGGGCGCCGGCCACCTCCTTGGCGACCCGGGTCGCGAACTCGGTCTGCTCGGCATGGTTCTTGGTGACGGGATAGCCGCGCTCGTAAACCAGCTCGATCCTGGCGCCGGTCATCTTGGCGATGCCCTCGCAGATTTCGCGGACGCGCCGCTCGACCGTTTCGCGTACTTCCGGCGTCAGCGTGCGAACCGTGCCGCGCAGCTCGGCGGTCTGCGGGATGACGTTGCGGGCGTTGCCGGCGTGGAATTCGCAGATCGAGATCACGGCCGAGTCCAGGGGATCGATGGTCCGCGAGACGATGCCCTGCAGCGCGGTGATGAGCTGCGAGCCGACTAGGACGGAATCGATGCACTTGTTCGGACGGGCGGCGTGGCCGCCGAGCCCCTCGATCTTGATGTCGATCGAGTCGGTCGCGGCCATCACCGGGCCGGAGCGGATCGCGAACGAACCGATCGGAATGCCCGGGCCGTTGTGCATGCCGTACACCTGCTCGATGCCGAACCGATCCATCAGCCCGTCCTTGATCATGGCGTCGGCGCCCGCCCCGCCCTCCTCGGCGGGCTGGAAGATCACGACCGCATTGCCGGCGAAGTTTCTGGTCTCGGCGAGATATCGCGCTGCACCCAAAAGCATCGCCGTATGCCCGTCATGGCCGCAGGCGTGCATCTTGCCCGGGGTTTTCGAGGCGTGCGGCAGGTTGGTTTCTTCCTCGATCGGCAGTGCATCCATGTCGGCGCGGAGCCCGATCACACCGATCTCGCCCTTGCCGGGCTGCTTGCCCTTGATGACCCCGACGACGCCGGTCTGGCCGAGGCCGGTGGCGACCTCGTCGCAGCCGAATTCGCGCAGGCGGTCCGCCACGAATGCTGCAGTGCGGTGCACGTCGTAGAGCAATTCGGGATTTTCATGGATATCGCGGCGCCAGGCCTGAATATCGGATTGCAGATCGGCGACGCGGTTGACGATAGGCATGGATTTTCTCGAACCTCGGGGTTGGAAACGCTGGAGCCTCTGTAGCATGCAAGGGGCGGTCCACCCAATACGCTGCCTCACAGTCCCGTCCACAAGGAGCTTGGCCGGCCGAGGCCAAAAAGCCCGGAAAAGCGCTGGGAATTGTGCTTGGGGATCAAGCGGCCAGCGTGTTCTCGACCAGCCTGATCCAGTAGGAGGTGCCGAACACGATCGCCTCGTCGTTGAAATTGTAGGCGGGGTGGTGCAGGCCCGCGCTGTCGCCGTTGCCGCAGAAGATCAGCGCGCCCGGCCGCTGCTCCAGCATGTAGGCAAAATCTTCGCCGGCCATCAGCGGCGGCATCACCTGCACATTGGCATCGCCGGCGATGTCGCGGGCCGCCCGCGTCGCGACCTCGGTCTGCTCGGTATGGTTGACCGTGACCGGATAGCCATGGACGTAATCCAGATCGATCCGTGCGCCCGTGAGCTGCGCCACGCCGGCGACGACGTCGCGGACCCGCTTTTCGACCAGTTTTCGCACCTCGCCATTCAACGTGCGCACCGTGCCCTTCAACTCGGCGGTTTGCGGGATCACATTGCGGGCATGGCCGGCGTGGAATTCGCACATCGAAATGACAGCCGATTCCAGCGGATCGACGCTGCGCGACACGATCGATTGCAGCGCCGTGATCAATTGCGCACCGACAAGAACGGAATCGATGCTTTGGTGCGGTTGCGCCGCGTGCCCGCCACGCCCTTCGATCTTGATGAGCACGGCATCGCCGCCAGCCATGATCGGGCCGGGCCGCAGCGCGAACGAGCCGACCGGAATGCCAGGTCCGTTGTGCATGCCGTAGACCTGCTCGATGCCAAAACGGTCCATCAGACCGTCCTTGATCATCGCCACCGCGCCGGCGCCGCCCTCTTCGGCGGGCTGGAAGATCACGACCGCATCGCCGGCGAAGTTCCTTGTCTCGGCGAGATAGCGCGCTGCGCCGAGCAGCATCGCGGTATGGCCGTCATGGCCGCAGGCGTGCATCAAACCCTTGGTCTTGGAGGCGTAAGGCAGATCGGTCGCCTCCTCGACCGGCAGCGCGTCCATATCCGCCCGCAGGCCGATGACCTTCACATCGCCCGTGCCGACGGGACGGTTGCCCTTGATGACGCCGACGACGCCGGTTCGGCCGATGCCGGTAGCCACCTCGTCGCAGCCGAATTCCCGCAACCGGTCCGCCACCAATGCCGCGGTGCGGTGCACGTCGTAGAGAAGTTCCGGATGTTCATGAAAATCCCGGCGCCAGGCCTGGATATCGGGTTGCAACTCGGCGACGCGGTTGACGATGGGCATGGTAATAACAGGCTTTCCGAATTTGGATGCTTATCTCGTGTAGCATGCAAGGGTTGGTCCACCCAAGACGCGCACGGGAACGCCGCCCATTCCCAGCCGTCATGGCCAGGGCTTGTCCCGGCCATCCACGTCTGACTAATAGGCGAAAGACGTGGATGCCCGGCAAGGCCGGGCATGACGGTCGGGATCGGGTGGAAACCAAAAATGCCGAAGCGGCTCGAAGGGGATTTCGACTATATCGTGGTGGGCGCCGGCACCGCCGGCTGCATCATGGCCAACCGCCTGTCGGCCGATCCGAAAAACCGCGTGCTGCTGCTGGAAGCCGGCGGCAATGACAACTGGATCTGGTTTCACATCCCGGTCGGCTATCTCTTCGCGATCGGCAATCCGCGTTCGGACTGGATGTTTCGGACCGAGGCCGAGCCAGGCCTCAACGGCCGCTCGCTGGCCTATCCGCGCGGCAAGGTGATCGGCGGCTGCTCGGCGATCAACGCGATGATCTCGATGCGCGGCCAATCCGCCGATTACGATCACTGGCGCCAGCTCGGCCTGACCGGCTGGGGCTATGACGACGTCAAGCCGCTGTTCAAGCGGCTGGAGGATCATTTCCTCGGGCCAAGCGAGCATCATGGCGTCGGCGGCGGCTGGCGCATCGAGGCGCCGCGGCTGTCCTGGGAAGTGTTAGATGCGATCGGCGACGCCGCCGAGGAAATGGGCATCAGGCGCATCCCGGATTTCAACACCGGCGACAACGAAGGCGTGAGCTATTTCCACGTCAACCAGAAGCGCGGCCGCCGCTGGTCATCGGCGCGCGGCTTCCTCAAGCCGGTGCTGAACCGCAGCAATCTGCGGCTGGAAAAGCACGTGCTCGTCGACCGTCTCATCATCGAGAACGGCCGCGCCGTCGGCGTGCGCTTTCTGCAAGGCAACGAGGAGGTCGAAGCGCGCACCAAGGGCGAAGTCATTTTGTGCGCGGGATCGATCGGCTCGACCCAGGTGCTGCACCGGTCCGGCATCGGCCCTTCCGACTGGCTGTCGCCGCTCGGCATCGATGTGGTGCTCGACAAGTCCGGTGTCGGGCGCAACCTGCAGGACCATCTGCAGCAGCGCGCGATCTACAAGGTCGAGGGCGTGCGCACGCTGAATGAAACCTATTGGTCGCTGATCCGGCGCGGCATGATGGGTCTCGACTACGCCTTCCGCCGCCGCGGGCCGCTGACCATGGCGCCGTCGCAGCTCGGCATCTTCACGCGCTCCGATCCGCGCCGTGCGCGCGCCAACATCCAGTTTCACGTGCAGCCATTGTCGCTCGACAAGTTCGGCGATCCCCTGCACCGCTTCCCCGCGATCACCGTCAGCGCCTGCAATCTGCAGCCGACCTCGCGTGGCACCGTACGCATCCGCTCCGCCAAGCCCGATGAAGCACCGTCGATCGCGCCGAATTACCTTTCGACCGATGACGACCGCCAGGTCGCGGCGGACGCGATCCGCACCACGCGGCGGCTGATGAAGCAGAAGCGGCTCGAGCGTTATCACCCGGTCGAATATTTGCCCGGCCCCGGCGTCGGCGATGACGACGCCTCGCTGGCCAAAGCCGCCGGCGATATCGGCACCACGATCTTCCATCCCGTCGGCACCGCGAAGATGGGCACGCCGAATGATCCCATGGCTGTCGTCGACGAGCGGTTGCGGTTCTACGGGATTGGCGGCTTGCGCGTCGTCGACGCGTCGGTGATGCCGACGATCACCTCGGGCAACACCAACACGCCGACGGCGATGATCGCGGAGAAAGGGGCTGCGATGATTTTGGAGGATGGGAGCTAGGCCTGCTGCTCCCGCGCCGAAATTTTCGCGCGGATGCGCGCCGACAGCGCAAGGTCGTCATTGGTGGCATACAACTCAAGAGAGGAAATGGTTGTCTCGACGACAACCCGGTCGCGCCACCGATCAACCAGCTCGACGAGTTCTGTCGTTTCCACCGCATCGAGCTCGGTGCTCATATGATAATAGCCCACGAGGTAGAGCCCCGTGGGAGAAATGCCCAGGCTTCTCTGCAGCACTGCAAACGGATCTTCGCCGTCGATCTGCTGCGGATAGACCGGAAAATAGATGCGGCCGGTATTCCGGGTGCCCAGAAACGGGCCTTTCAGGCAAATTGAGATCGGACCGGTCCGCTGCAGCAATTCCCGCGCTGCGGCCACGTAGCGATCGAGATCGGTCTCCGACATGCCGCTGACAAGCGTGGCGTGCAGCCTGGACCGGCGTCGTTCGCCAATCTCCCACGCAATCTTCGGCGCGAAGCGCGCTGATCTCATCGCCTGCTCGATCGCCCCAAACGGCGCGGATTGCGCGAAGACGTCCGCCGCGATCGGCATCACCAGCGCATGGCGCGCCTTCTCGTAAGTCCCGTTCCGATAGTCGCGCCCATCCGCTTCGCTTATCACGGCCGGATGGCCGGGGTTGACGAGGGGAAGGTGGGCGAGCCGGTATCCATCGTCGAAAGCGATACAGTCACCAGGCCGATATACTTTTTGGCCCGACCGATAGGCCATCATCTCCTCGTCGCAATACGTTGTGGCTGGCATGCGCCCCCTGCTCCGCCGTCGGCTTCCTCCTATTAGAATCTGTCCACGGCTCTGCCAACCGGCCACGGCGTGCAAAGCACCGCCGTGGCCTGCATTGGCGAGGGGTCGCTGAGCCTTGTTCAGCGCACCGGATCAATCGGCGTAGCCAAGCCGAGCCGCGCCTCGATCGCTTCGGCCGCCTCCAGGCAAAGGTCCTCCCGAAACCGACGGCCGGTGACCAGCACGCCGATCGGCAGGCCTGTCGCCTCATCGCGGCCGGCCGGCACACAGGCGGACGGCAATCCCAACACGTTGGCGGGGACTACCGGGCGCATCAGCTCCATGGTCGCCGCGGTGCCCTCGGGCGTCGCTGAGTCGAAGCCGTGCGCGAACGGTAATTGCGACCATGTCGGCGACAGCAGCAGCGGTCTGTCGGCCATGAAGGTCGACCAGGCGCGCGCGACGCCGTCGCGCTCAACCATCAAATGCGACCACGCTGTGGCGTCGGCCAGCGGCGGTACGCCCTGGTTGGCGATGTTGAGAAAGGCGACCGCGTCGGCGCCCATCATCGGCTGCAACAGCCCGAGCACTGAATTGAAGTCGCCCATGATCAGCCGCGCCCAGCAGCTTATGGCGTCCTCGTATCGCGGCGGGCAAACCTCTTCGACGACATAACCGGCGTCGGCCAGCGCTTGCGCCGCGCGGCGCACCGTCGCGGCGACCTGCGGATCCGTGCTGCCACCGGGCGGCTCGGCCACAACAGCGACGCGGATCGGCCGGCCCAGCAGCGGGCCGTCGAAGGGCGCATCGATCGACCATGGATCGCGCGGATGCGCGCCCATCAGCACACGCAGACCAAGCCGCACATCGGCCACGCGGCGGGCCATCGGACCCTGGACGTTCATCAATTGCACGGCCAGCAAATGGTCTTCCACCGGAACGTAACCTGCATCGGGCACCCGGCCGGCCGAGGGCCGAATCGAGGCGATGCCGCAGGCATTGGCCGGATTGCGCAATGAACCGCCGATATCATTGCCGAGGCCGATCGGCGTCATGCCGCTGGCGAGCGCAGAAGCCTCGCCGCCGCTCGAGCCGCCGGCGGTGCGCTCAGGATGCCAGGGATTGCGCGTCAGTCCATGCAACGAACTCATGGTGTGAACGCGCAGCGCCATGTCAGGCAGATTGGTGCGGGCGATCGGTATCGCCCCGGCGGCGCGCATTCTCTCGACAACCGGCGCATCGGCCGGTGCCACGGCTTGGGCCAGCGCCGGCACGCCCCACGTCGTGGGCAGGCCGGCCATGTCGATGTTCTCCTTCACCGTGAAGGGCACACCGTGCAGCGGACCCATCCGCTCGCCGGCAGCCAGCTTTCGGTCGGCTGTGGCCGCCGCGGCGCGGGCCTCGTCCGCCAGCACACGCACCACCGCGTTGAGCGCCGGATTGACGGCATCGATGCGCGCCAGATGCGCATCCACCACCTCCGCCGAACTGAGCTGACGATCTGCGATCCGCTGCGCCAGCTCGGTCGCGGAGAGTTGCCAGATCTCGGTCATCGTGAACTCCTCTATGGCGCTCATGGCACTACACAAAGCATCGGCCACCATGCGGCCGGAAGCAAGGCAGGTTGACTGCAACCGTAACGGAGCATGATCTCGTTCGCTCACGAAAATGTCATCCCTTGAGACTGCTGACGCCGACAGTCACCTCGGGCAATCCAATACTTCGAGGTAGATGACCGTCGAGAAAGACGCCGCGATGATCCTGCAGGATGGGCACAAATAGCCGCGCATCGCGGAACGCGATTATTGAAATTGTTTCGCGTTGTAGTAGAACGAATTTGCTAGCCGCGCGCTTACAAGTGCGCGTCGATAGTAGCCGCTCCCGCAGAGGACCGCGCGGAACGCGGGCGCTTAACAAATGCCCTGTGGCCGCAATAGCAGGGAATGGACCACATTATGGAAAGCTCCACTATGGCTTAAATCGGTTGTCATCCGGTAGTCCGATTTCATCCTCGAATATCATTGGAGAAGACGTCATGCTCGGGCCTGAATCTCGTCCAACGCTCGACGCGCCGGACGACGATCCCTACCTCTGGCTCGAAGACATCGAGGGTGCTCTAGCGCTTGAATGGGTTGAAGCGCAGAATACGGCGACGGGGAAGCTGTTCGGCCAGAAGCAGACTGCGGCGGACCGGGATCTGCTCAAGACGATCTTCGACCGCCCCGACAACGTTCCCTATCCCACCCGGATCGGCGGGCGGTTATTCAATTTATGGCAGGACGCCGCCAATCCGCGTGGTCTTTGGCGAACCACGACGCTGGAAAGCTTCCGCAGTGAAGTTCCCGCTTGGGAGGTTCTGCTCGATCTGGATGCGCTCGCACGCCAGGAAAACGAAGACTGGGTTCTGAAGGGCACTTCGATCTTGCCGGGCACCCATGACCGCGCCATCCTCAGCCTGTCGCGCGGAGGCGCAGACGCGGTCGTGCTGCGCGAATTCGACATTGCCGAGCGCGCCTTCATGCCGAATGGCTTCTACCTTCCGGAAGGCCAGAGTTCGACAGTCTGGCTCGACCGCGACACTCTGTTGCTGATGTCGGCGGTGGGACCGGACATGGCGACGGCATCGGGCTACGCGCGCACGGTTCGGCTTTGGCAGAGAGAAACCGATCCGCTCGCAGCTCTCATCATTTTCGAAACGCGCCCCCACTCTATCCTCGTCTACGCAGGTGTGGATCGGGAGAGTCCCCAAGAGCTCGTATGGTTTGTCGAGAAGCCCGGGATCATCGAATCCAACGTCTGGACCGGTGATCGTACGGGCCCGAAAATGCGGATCGAAGTCCCAACCGACGCTTGGCTGTCCTGGCAGCGCGATTGGCTCGCCGTGAAACCGCGCACGCCCTGGAATATCCCTGACGCAGCCTACGGAGACAAGACGCACGGGACCGACACCGTAATAGGCATTTCCTTTTCGGCCTTCCTGGCTGGCGATCGTCGCTTCACGACTCTTTTCGAACCAGCTAGCCGACGCGCGCTGCAAGGCTTCTTCTGGTGTGGCGGCCGACTGGTCCTGTCGATCCTCGACGATCTGAAACCCGTCTTCGAGGTTTTCACTCCAGCCGACGGTGCCTGGTCACGCGAACTTGTCGCCGGCCTGCCCGACCTTGGAACGGTGTATGTCTGGCCCTTCGACAGCGAGGCGGAAGAGTCGAACGGGGATCTGTTAGCGAGCGCTCAGGACCCGTTGACACCGCCGTCGCTGTTCGTCGTCAGACCTGCGGCAGCCCCCGTTCTGCTCAAGCAAGCTCCGCGGGCGTTCGATCCAGCCGGCCTTGTGACCACACGGCACGAAGCGGTGTCGAGCGATGGCACGCGGATACCTTATGTGCAGGTCGGCCCGCCGGGAATGTCCGGAGACGCGCCCGTGCACCTTTATGGCTACGGGGGCTTCAACGTCTCGCTACCACCGTTCTATAACGCCGCTATCGGAAAGCTCTGGCTCGAACTCGGCGGCACAAGCGTGATTGCACGTTTACGTGGAGGTCGTGAGTTCGGTACCGAGTGGTACGAGGCCGCACGCCGCGAAGGCCGGCGCCTTGCGCACGATGATTTCGCAGCCGTGGCAGCCGATCTCGTGCGCCGTGGCGTCACGCATCCCGGCCGCATTGCGGCCGAGGGCGGATCGAATGGAGGTTTGCTGATCGCCAATATGCTCACGCGCTATCCGGATCGATTCGGTGCCCTGCTCTGCACCGTCCCGGTCATCGATATGCGTCGCTATGCAAAGCTGCTCATTGGCGCGGCGTGTATCGATGAATATGGCGACCCCGACAAGCCCGAGGATTGGCAATTCCTGGCGCCGATGTCTGCCTATCACGTCGCATCGCCCGGCAAGAATTATCCGCCAATCATGCTTGTGACCAGCCGCCGTGATGATCGCGTTCATCCCGGGCATGCCCGCAAAATGGCGGCCAAATTGCAGGCAATGGGCTATGAGGCTCATTTCTATGAGCCCGCTACCGGCGGCCACAGCTCCGGCAAGGATCATGACGAGCAGGCTGCTCTCATCGCGCTTGAACTTGCCTTTCTCCGACGCGCAATTGGCTGGTAATGCGCGAGCCTGTCGGTTTGGTCCGTGCAGCTTTGAAGAACAGGAGAAGCATTGCGGCTCCGAGGGCGCAAGCGCTGCAATTAACTCCCGCTGTCGCGTAACTTCGCCAAGCATCCAACCGCCTTGTCGCTACCGTCCTCACGAAATCGTCATTGCGACTTCCCGCTTTACCTGACATGGCGGGAATAAACCCCGCCCCTGCCCGATCACGTCCCTGCAAGCCCAATCACGGGCTCAGGGAGATTTGCCATGAGCGATCACGATCACCACGATGACGGTGTCAGCCGGCGTCGCGTGCTGGAATGCATGACCTGGGCAGGCACCGGCGTGCTCTGGACCGTTGCGGGCGGCGTACCGCGGTCGCTTGGCATTGTGGATTCGGCTGAGGCCGCCGAGCCCACAGGCATGACCTTCCTGCAGATCAGCGACAGCCATGTCGGCTTCGACAAACCGGCCAATCCGAATGCGATCGGCACGCTGGAAGAGGCCGTCGAGAAGATCAGGGCGATGCCGGCAAAACCGTCCTTCATGATCCATACCGGCGACATCACGCACCTATCGAAGGCCTCCGAATTCGACGACGCCGAGCGCATCATCTCGCAGGCCAAGCTCGACGTGCACTATGTGCCGGGCGAGCACGACATCATCGATGAAGAGGTCAAGCTCTACAAGGAGCGCTACGGCCGCGGCACCAGGGGGCCCGGCTATTACGCGTTCGACGCCGGCGGCGTGCACTTCGTCGGCCTCGTCAATGTCGTCGACCTCAAGGGTGGCGGCCTCGGCAATCTCGGCAACGAGCAGCTCGAATGGCTGGAGCACGACCTGAAAGGCCGCTCGAAGTCGACGCCGATCGTGCTGTTCGCGCACATCCCGCTGTGGACGGTGTATCCGCAATGGGGCTGGGGCACCGAGGACGGCGCGCGGGCGCTGGAATACGTCAAGGGTTTCGGCTCGGTCACGGTGCTCAACGGCCATATCCATCAGGTGATGCAGAAGGTCGAGGGCAACGTTACCTTCCATACCGCGCGCTCGACCGCCTTCCCGCAGCCGGCGCCAGGCACCGCTCCCTCGCCCGGCCCGATGAAGGTCGAAGACAGCCGGCTTCGATCGCTGCTCGGCGTCGCCAGTATCAACTTCAAGCAGGGCGACCAGCGGCTCGCGATCATCGACACGCCGCTGCAGGGCTGAGAGGATTTTGGCAATGCATTCGATCAATCGTCGCGACTTCGGCATCGCCGTGATCGCGGCCGCGCTTCTCTCGGCCGGCGCCGCGCGCGCCGAAGACTCAACTGATCCTTTGGCCGTGCACATCGACAATTTCGTATTCGAGCCGGCGCAGCTCACGGTGAAGGTCGGCCAGACCGTGACCTGGACCAACCGCGATGACATTCCCCACACCGTAGTGTGCGCCGGCAAGTTCAGGTCGAAGACGATGGATACCGATGACACCTTCGCGTTCACGTTCACGGCACCTGGCGAATACAAGTATTTTTGTTCGCTGCATCCGCATATGACGGGGTTGATCAAGGTTGAGTAGCGCGTCAGACCAAGGCATCACATCCCTGCCCGGCCGCTGGCGACAGCCCGGCCGGGTGGAATCCTGTTCTGCAAGAGCCGGACAAAAGAAGATGCCGATCAACGCATCCGACGAGGATCCCGAAAAAGCGCGGCGGTTTCGCGAGGCCGCGCTGCCCTACCTGAACGACGTCTATACGCTGGCGCGCTACCTGCTTCGCAGCGCCGATGACGCCGAGGATGCGGTGCAGGAATGCTATTTGCGCGCCTTCAGGCATTTCGACGGATATCGCGGGCCGGCGATGAAGCCGTGGCTGTTTGCCATCCTGCGCAATGTCTGCCGGGCCGAATATGCAAGGCGCGCCGCCACGCCGACCAGCGCGATCGAGGACGTCCCCGAAAGCGCCGAACAGGCGCCGCTGTGGCATGAGTCCGAAGGAACGCCCGAGGCGCAGCTGCGCCGCCGCTGGGACTCCGAGACACTCCGCCGCCTGGTGGCGGCGCTGGCCGAACCATTCCGCGAGACCTTTGTGCTGCGTGAAATCCAGAACCTGTCGTACCGCGAGATTGCCGAGGTCGCCGAGGTGCCGGTCGGCACCGTGATGTCACGTCTCGCGCGCGCCCGCGCCATGCTGCGATCGGCCTGGCTGGCGGAAGAGGAGCAACAGAAATGACCTGCGACGAGGCCGAAGTTCTGCTTGACGCATTGATCGACGGCGAACTTGACGCCGGGCACGCGCGCGAGGTGGAAGACCATATTGCTGATTGCCCGCGCTGCGCGGCGGCGCTGCGCGATTATCGCGAGATGAGCAAAGCGATTACGGAAGCCGGCGCGGGCTACACCGCGCCCGCGGCCTTGCGCCAGCGCATCGAGGCGGCGCTGCCGCAGCCGCGCCAGACGACGAACCGTCGCGCCGTGCTACGCGGCTTTGCGATGGGCTCGGCGGTATCGGCGTTGGCGGCAACCGGCCTGGTCGCGATTGTGCTGCGCCACGACGATGTCGAACGCATCCAGTCGGAGGTCGTATCGGCGCATTTGCGTTCGCTGCAGGCGGGTCACCTCACCGATGTCATCTCGACCGATCAGCACACCGTAAAGCCGTGGTTCAACGGCAAGCTCGACGTCTCACCGCCGGTGATCGACCTGACTGCGCAGGGTTTCACGCTGATCGGCGGCCGGCTCGATTACGTCGATGCCCGCGCCATCGGCGCCGTGGTCTATCGCCGCCGCCAGCACGTCATCAACCTGTTCGTCTCGCAGACATCGAGCACCGAACGGCGCGCAGCAAAGATCGACACGATCCAGGGCTTCAATATTCGCCACTGGAGCGATCGCGGGCTCAACTACTGGGCGGTCAGCGATCTCGCAAAAGACGAGCTGGCGGATTTCGGCGACAAATTCGAGAGCGCGACGCGCGCCCCCGGATAGAATGGCGCGGCGCGGCTGCGTTGATGCATCCGCGCCGGCAAGACGGGACACGCTCCCTAGCGTGCCTTGCGATGGCGGCGCGGTGCGATCGGTTGCCGGTCACGCGTTGGTGCGACCTCGCCGTAATAGGCATTGGGATTGTAATAGGCGTTCGATTGATCGAACGACCGGTAGCCGCCCCGGCCGCCGAGCACATCGGCGTTGGGATGAAAGAAGGAAAAGGCGCCGGGCTCCTGGATCGCGGCCTGCGCGAACACGGGCGTTGCGATCGCAGTAAGCAGAAACGCGGCGGCGATGGTCGGGATAGACCTGGTCATTGGGGAAATCCTCTTTTGTTGAAGTTACCCCACCCACTTGGGTATCGCACTGCAAATGCGAGAGAGCCGCGCGAGGTCTTTCACCGCGATGTGAAAAGCCGTGCGCGAGGACGCCCAGTGGTGCAGGAGCGGGCTCTGCTGACAACGCACGGAATATTCGTCTACAACTGAAGCAATCGGTGCAACGCTTTCGCTGCCGCGCGGCGGTGCTGAAGGGCGGCTTAGCTAGCTAAATCCGCCCCACGATTTCCGCATGCTAGCTCTGCGGCGGAAAGCGCTCGAAGGCCGGCAACTCATGCGCGCGCTCCATCCAGCGCAGACGCTCGGCGGTCTGGATATGCATCGTCGCCGGCACGGCGTCGGGATCGTCGTAAGTCCCGCTCTGGATATCGACGGTGCCGGGCATGATATTGTCGTTGGTATAGAACAGGCCCGTGCCGCAATCGGCGCAGAACTGGCGCCGGCCATGCTCGGAAGATTTGTAGAGCTTTGGCGTACCCTTCGTCACCTTGAGCGCGTCCGCCGCATACATCGTCCAGCCGACCATCGGCGCGCCGGCGTGGCGGCGGCAATCCGTGCAATGACACAACGCGTGGACAATGGGCTCGCCCGTGATCTCATAGCGGATCGCGCCGCAATGACAGCCGCCGGTGACGTTGACCATGGTCTCCTCCGATCGTTGCAGCCCGGCCCGCTCGATACTTCGGAGATTGACGGCTTCAACGCAATGGATTTGCCATTGCGGCCTACCGTCGCGCGACTAAGCCGACTTCCTGACCGCGTTGTCGACCAGCGTCTTGCCGAGCGACCAGATCGCGCCGGGTACCTTGTGGCTGGCGGCGATGACCTCGTCGAACGACTTTTCGATCCAGGCGCAGTCTTCTTCCGTGATCACCAGCGGCGGCAGCAGCTTGATGGTGTGGCTGCCGTGGCCGGAGACTTGCGTCAGGATCTTGTGTTCCTTGAACAGCGGCACGGTGATGAGCTGGCAGAACAGGCCTTTGTTCGCGGTTTCCAGGAGATTCCACGAAGCCTTCAGCTTGAGCGATTTCGGCGGACCGAACTCGATGCCGATCATCAACCCCTTGCCGCGCACTTCCTTCAAGAGTTCATAGCCCGGCACCATGCGCGTCAGTGCAAGGCGCAACTCGGCGCCGCGCTTGGCGGCCTGCTCGACCAGTCTTTCCTGCTTGATGACGTCGAGCGTCGCGATGCCCGCGGCCATCGCCAGATCGTTCTTCGAGAACGTCGAGCCGTGCACGACCGCGCGATCCATCTGGCTGAAGATCTTGTCGAAGATCGACTTGCGCGTCAGCAGCGCGCCAACCGGCACGTGGCCGCCCGACAGCGCCTTTGCGAGCAGCACCATGTCGGGCTCAACGTTCCAGTGCTCGACCGCGAGGAATTTTCCGGTGCGGCCGATGCCGGTCTGGATCTCGTCGGCGATGAAGATCGAGCCGTACTTCTTGCACAGCGCGGCCGCGCCCGGCAGATATTCGTCCGAGGGCATGTTGACGCCCTTGCCCTGAATGGGTTCGACGATGAACGCCGCGACCTGACGTGACGACAAAGCCTGCTCGAGCGCGGCGAGATCGTTGAACGGAACCTGCGTGCATCCCGGCAGCAGCGGCTCGAAGCCGCTGCGGAAGTTCGCATCGTCCATCAGCGACAGCGCGCCATAGGTCAGGCCGTGAAAGGAATGCGAGCACGAGACGATGCCGGGGCGGCCGGTCGCGCCGCGCGCGAACTTGATCGCGGCCTCGACGGTCTCGGCGCCGGAATTCGAGAAGAACACCTTGTCCAGATATGGAACATGTTCGACCAAACGTTCCGCCAGCACGCCGGCGAGCGTAGAGACGTCGAGCTGCACCAGATTGGGAAAATCGGCATCGAGCACGCTCTTCAGCGCGTGACGCAATGCCGGATGATTGCGGCCAATCGCAAAAACGCCAAATCCGCTGAGTAGATCGAGATAGCGGGCCCCGTCACGATCGAACAGGTATTGACCTTGACCCTTCTGAAAGCCCACATCGTAGCCGATGGTCTTCAGCACCCGGACGAGCTGCTCATTGAGATGACGCGCATGCAGGGAACTGCGCTGCGCCTGCCGCTCTACAAACAGCTCGGAAACCTCTAGATATGAATCTGGCATTGGCTACATACGTCGGTTGATGGCCGTTTCGTCAACTGAAAACACTCATTGCGGCGTTTTGACCGCTGCTTTGGACCAGCTACTTAAACATAGGTTACACCCATGTTGCACTGCCCAAGAACACTCGCGCGTACAATAGTTTATTCGGGATTCTTTTTGGCCACAGGTCTTAATGCGGCGCTTGCCGCCGACCCTACCGGCGACTGGAAGGTAGCCGATGGTGTAGCCAATATCCGCGTAGCCCAATGCAACGGCAGCATGTGGGGGGTCGTCGCCTGGGAAAAGCAGCCGGGCGGCAAGGACAAGAACAATCCCGACGTCGCCAAGCAGAGCCGGCCGACGCTTGGCATGCCGATTCTGATCGACATGAAGAAGAAGCCGGGCACTGAGGCCTGGGAAGGCCAAGTCTACAACGCCAAGGACGGACAGCTCTATTCTTCGACGATCAAGCCGGTTGGCACCGACCAGCTCGAGATTCAGGGCTGCGTGCTCGGTTTCCTCTGCGGCGGCGAAACCTGGACCCGGGTCGGACCGCCGATTCCTTCAAGCCCGACCAACAGCATGGCCAAGGGCGCGCCGAAGGGAACACCCGGCGCGGCGCCCAAGAGTACAGCATCGGGGGCTGCACCGGCCCCTGCAGCGAAGACCACGGGTGCAGCGCCCTCACCGGCCAACCCTGCGCCTGCGCCGAAGGCTGCGCCGGGTCAAAAGCAGGCGGCTGCCGCGCCGCCCGCCGATATCGGCGATATCTGCCTACTTCCCGACATCGCGCGGTTTGCCCATTAGCGCGGGCTGGAACAGCAGCACCGCCATCAAGGTGATGATGAACGACAGCGCCAGCAGCTTACCCATGCTGGCGGTGCCGGGATGACTGGATAGCCACAGGCTTCCGAACGCCGTCGCGGTGGTCAGCGCAGAGAAGAAGATCGCGCGCGTCAGGCTCGACTGCAGCAGATTGTTTCTGCCCTCGCGCCAGGCCACGACGTAATAGATCTTGAAGGCGACGCCGACACCGAGCAGCAGCGGCAATGCGACGATGTTGGCGAAGTTGAGCGGCAATCCGATCAGCACGCAAAGCTCCAGCGTCACCGCGCCGGCCACCAATAGCGGCACCATCGTCATCAAGACGTCGCTGATCCGCCGCAGCGTCAGCCACAGCAAGAGGCTGATCACCAGCAGCGCCCAGATGCCGGCGTGAATGAACGCCTTCACGATGGTGTCGCCGGATTTGAGAATCGATACCGGCCCGCCGATCGCGTTCGGCTCGGCAGCCAGCACCGCGTCCGCGAATCGGCGCAGATTGTCGTTGTCGTTGGGGTCGCCCTTCGGCAAGGCCTCGACGCGGATCAGGCCGTCCTTCGACTTCCAGCTGTTGAGCAGTTCCGGCGGCAACGTCTTCAGCGTGACCGGGCCGGCCTGGATCGTGTTGCGGAGCTGGTCAAATACGATCTTGAGCGGGGCTATGAAAACATTCTGCGCCTTGTCGCGCGTTGCCTGGTTGCTGGCGGCAAGCTTCGAGAGCGCATCCGCGAGCCGCCGCGAGGCCACCGCGCCCGGCCCCTTGCCATCACCAGCGGTCTTGCGCAAAGCCTCGGCCGAACTCTTCAAAGCCTCGACATTCTCTTCGTCGGTTGGCGCAGCATCGACGGAGTCGGGATTGAGCGCGGGCCCTACCACCCTCGCCGCCTTCGCAATCAGCTGCAGCTTTGCCGGCTGATCGTCCGGCACGAAGCTGTCGATCGACATCACGCGCAGAACTTCCGGCAATTTCGAAAGCCGCTCCTCGATCTTCTTCGCCTCGGCCTCGGAATTGGTCAGCACGTTGATGGCGTTGGCGCCGGTGTTGGGATCCTTGCGCAGGTCAAGGAAGGTCGCGATCGATTCGGCGTGCGGGTTGCGCAGGTTGATCGGGTTGAAGTCGAACTTCATGAAATAGAGCAGCGGCAGGCCGGCAATAACGAGGGCCAGCGTGCCGCCGACGATGATGACGCGATGCCGTTCGAGGAATTCGTCGACCGGCGCGAGAAATGCGTAGCCGACTGGCTCGCTTTCGCCGGGCGGGTGCAGCAGCTTCAGCATCGCCGGCAGCACCGTGATGCTCGAGATGAAGGCGATCAGCATGCCGGCGCCGGCGATCTTGCCGAGCTCGGAAATGCCCTTGTAGTCGGTCGGCAAGAAGCACAGGAAGCCGGCGGCGGTCGCCATCGCGGCCAGCGACAGCGGCACTGCCGAACGGCTGGCCGCGCTCTCAAGCGCCTCTGCAAGATTTCCATTGTTCTTGAAACGCTCGGAGCGGTAGCGGACGCTGAACTGAATGCCGAAATCGACGCCGAGGCCGACGAACAGCACGGCAAAGGCGATCGACAGCAGGTTGAGCGATCCCACCATCATCAGGCCGACCGCGGTCGTGAGCGAAAGGCCGATGAACAGGTTGACGAACACCGCGAAAATGATCTTCGCCGAGTGCAGCGCCATCCAGAGGATCACCAGCACGATCAGGACGGTGGCGATGCCGTTGACGATCGCTCCGTCCTGCACGGTCGAATATTCCTCATTGGCGATAGGAACCGGGCCAGTCAGCCGCACGCGGGCGCCGTACTCGCCGGCGAAATTGAGATCGACCGCGGCCTGCCGGATCGCGTCGGTCGCGTCCTTGCCGGGCTCGAGCGCCTGATAGTCGAGCTTCGGCTTGAACTCGATGAAGGCGCGGCGGTCGGCATCGGCCAGCGGCTTGTCGCTGACGAGCTCGCGCCAGGAGAACGTCGCCGTTCCCTTGTTCAGGACGTCCTCGACGGTCTGGCTGATCAGGTTGAACGGGCGCTCGGCATTGTCGAGCTTGACCTGCCCGCGCTTGACGCCGGCAAGCCCGGTTTCCAGCGCACCGGTCAGGCCGCGGATCGAGGGATCGCCGGCCATGATCTCGATGAGCGGGCCGGCGGCTTCGAGCTGGCCGGTCACCTTGCCGACTTCCTCCACCGGCAGGAACAGCAAGCCATTCTTTTCGAAGAATTCGCCGGAGCCGAGCGGCTGCACGGATTCGAAATGCGTGGTGTCGCCGGAAAGTTTTGCAGCCAGTGCCTTGCTCGCGGCGCTAGCAAGCTCCGGCGTCGGCGCCTCGACCACGGCCAGAATCAGCTTTTCGCGGTCGAACGCGTGCTCGAACTGGTTGTCGCGCTTGCGCCAGTCGAGATCGGGCGAAATCAGCGTGTTGATGTCGGTGTTGATGGCGAAGTGCTTGGCCGCGTAGTAGCACGCCCCGACTGCCAGAAGCAGGGAGACGACGATAACGAGAGTGGCAAACCGCGTACAGGTTCTGACAATCGAGACAACAATGCTGGTCAGCACTTCGTTTCTTTCTAAATCTCAAGGAGAGCTGGGCGAAAACGCCCGCTGTCTAGCGGAGTTCCCGCAGCCGATCTAATGTTGTTTTGGCGACTTCCCAGCCGGTGCAAGCAAATCGGCAGAACCGACTGCCACCGGAAGTTCAGGCGCCGGTATAGCCCTTTCCAGTGGGCGATAAAGTGACGAACCGGTGAGGAACCACCGCTTCCGAAAGAGCATTTTTTGGTATTTAGTTACCAATTACTTGGTAACCATTGCGCGATCCGCCCTTTTCTATCTGCACGATTTTTGACACATAGACCTGCGCTTCCATCTACCTACGGGTTCCGGTCGTGGTGCGGATATTGCAAATATCCGGTGTGACCGGCCGCACGGAGACCTTCGGGTGAATTTGCGAATTCAGGACCTGGTGCAACTTGCGTAATGGACATCCCATGGAAGTGTATTTAGCGCAGCCCCGCGGATTTTGTGCGGGCGTCGTGCGTGCCATCGAAATCGTTGAGCGTGCGCTCGAGAAGTACGGTCCGCCGGTCTATGTCCGGCATGAGATCGTGCATAACAAATACGTGGTCGAAAGCCTGAAGGCCAAGGGCGCGATCTTCGTCGAGGACCTGTCGGAAGTTCCGCCCCAGGCGGTCACCGTATTCAGTGCCCATGGCGTCGCCCGCAGCGTCGAGGAAGAGGCGGCCGCCCGCGGCTTGCCGGTCCTCAATGCCACCTGCCCGCTGGTCACCAAGGTCCACAATCAGGGTAAACGGTACATGTCCAAGGGCCGTACCCTGGTCCTGATCGGGCATGCCGGCCATCCCGAGGTCGAGGGAACCATGGGTCAGGTTCCCGGCCCGGTCCTGCTGGTCCAGAGCGTCGACGACGTGGCGGCCCTGGCGCTGCCCACGGATGCGCCGGTGGCCTATATCACCCAGACCACCCTGAGCGTGGACGACACAAAGGACATAATCGCGGCCCTTCAGGCCAAATTTACAGATATTCAAGGCCCCGACATCCGGGATATCTGCTATGCGACACAGAACCGCCAATCTGCGGTAAGGGATCTCAGCAAACTGGTGGACGTCATCCTCGTGGTGGGGGCCGCCAATAGTTCCAACTCCAACAGGCTTCGCGAAATTGGCACTGAGGTCGGGGTCCCGAGTTATCTCATTGCCGACGGGAGCGAGCTGAACCCGGACTGGCTGAAGAGTGCAAAGGCCGTCGGCATCACGGCGGGCGCATCGGCGCCCGAAGTTTTGGTCGACGACGTCATCGAGGCTTTGAGACGTATCGGACCCGTGACGGTATCGGTGCTTCCCGGCCGTGAGGAGAACATCGAGTTCCGGCTTCCGGCTGAACTGGCCGCGGCGGGCTGATCCACTGCAAGATTCCAGGCCTGGGCTCCCCAAGCCCAGGCTCCAAGTCCAGAAAGAAACCCTCTCAAATGGCAATACCGTTCTTCAAGGAAATGCGTATCGGCGCGTATTTGATCAAGCAGAAGATGCTTGGCCGCAAACGCTATCCGCTCGTGCTGATGCTGGAGCCGCTGTTCCGCTGCAACCTCGCCTGCGTCGGCTGCGGCAAGATTGACTATCCCGATGCCATCCTCAACCGCCGCATGACCGCCCAGGAATGCTGGGATGCGGCCGACGAGTGTGGCGCGCCGATGGTCGCTATCCCCGGCGGCGAGCCGCTGATTCACAAGGAGATCGGCGAGATCGTCCGCGGCCTGGTGGAGCGCAAGAAGTTCGTCTCGCTGTGCACCAATGCGCTGCTTTTGGAGAAGAAGCTCGATCTGTTTGAGCCCTCGCCCTATCTGTTTTTCTCGGTGCATCTCGACGGCCTGAAGGACCACCATGACAAGGCCGTGTCGCAGAAGGGCGTGTTCGACCGCGCGGTGTCCGCGATCAAGGCGGCGAAGGCACGCGGCTTCACGGTCAACGTCAATGCGACGATCTTCGACGGCCATCCGGCGGAAGAGATCGCAAAGTTCCTCGACCTCACCACCGAGCTCGGCGTCGGTGTGTCGATGTCGCCGGGCTACGCCTATGAGCGCGCGCCCGACCAGGAGCACTTCCTCAACCGCACCAAGACCAAGAAGCTATTCCGCGACGTCTTTGCGCTCGGCAAGGGCAAGAAGTGGAACTTCATGCATTCCGGCCTGTTCCTCGACTTCCTGGCCGGCAACCAGTCCTATGAGTGCACGCCCTGGGGCATGCCCGCGCGCAACATCTTCGGCTGGCAGAAGCCCTGCTACCTGCTCGGCGAAGGCTACACCAAGACCTTCAAGGAGCTGATGGAGACCACGGACTGGGACTCCTACGGCACCGGCCGTTACGAGAAGTGCGCCGACTGCATGGCGCATTGCGGCTATGAGCCGACCGCCGCCACCGCGGCGTTCAACAACCCGCTGAAGGCGATGTGGGTGGCGCTGAGGGGCGTGCGCACCACGGGTCCGATGGCGCCCGAGATCGATCTCTCCAAGCAGCGTCCGGCGCAGTACATCTTCTCCGAGCAGGTGCAGAAGAAGCTTTCGGAAATCCGCCGCGACGAGGCGGCCGCGGCCGCCGCCAAGCAGCAGGAGAAGGCCTCGACCGCTGCCTGAGCGCGATATCGGAAAAAAGAATTGGGCCTCGGTTCTGCAATGAACCGAGGCCCTTTCTTTTTGTTTGACGCCCTTGAAAATCCAGTCGCCGTTTCGCGGATCAAATCTCCGCGGCCGCGAGCGCGCTCTCGCCGCCGTGCAGGAAGCCGCGGCAACCGCGCAGCGAGCGCAGCGCGCGGTTGAAATCGATGCCGGTCGAGACCAGCGCGCGCAGCGAAGTCGGATTGCGTGCCACGCCGCGCAGCACCTTGCGGAGGTCGATGTCACCGTTCGGCTTAATCGCGCTCTTGGCGATCGCCGGAAGCGCCCGGCTGGCGGGATCGGAGATCACCCGCAGCGCGGCAAATGGCAATCCGGCCTCCGCGGCATAGGCCGCGGCAATATGGCTTTCCATGTCGACGGCCGCGGCCCCGGTCTCCGAATGGAGCGCAGCCTTACAGGCGGTCGCCGCGATCACCCGCTCGACGCCAGCGAGGCCGCCGCGCACCACGCGCCTGCGACGCAACGCCGCACGTGCGATCAGTTCCTCGTTCAGCGCCAGGCCGGCGAGGAAACGCGTATCGCCCGCCAGCACCTCGGTCGCCACCACCACGTCGCCCGACTTCAGCGACGGATCCAGTCCGCCGGCGACGCCGAACGAAATGACACCCCTGAAAGTGGTAGAATCCAGCGTTGCCAGCAGTTCGCGCAATTGCTGCGGATCGCTGGAACTGCAGATGACAATCATGCCGGGCCCGGCCGCGATGCGGGCTTCCTGCACCAAACCTGTTACGATCAACACCGGCCGCGGATCGATTGAACTACGATCAATCAGATTGTCCCCCGCGGCGATCTCCGCCCCCAAAGTCACATCCCGACCCCTACCACCCTGCTGTTGGTGCTTCTCAAATTCCGGTACCGCGCCAGCGCCCAGAGCGGAAAGAATTTCGAGTAGCCATGATAACGCAAATAAAACACCCGCGGAAAGCCTGTAGCCGTGTAACGGGCCTCATCCCAAAGCCCTTTTTCCGTTTGTGTGGTTTTTAGGTACTCCACCCCGCGCACGACCGCCGGCTTCTCCACCTCCCCGGCCGCCATCAAACCAAGCAAGGCCCATGCCGTTTGCGAGGAGGTCGACGGCGCAACCTCGTATCCCTTGTAGTCGAGTCGGTAGCTGACTGCATCCTCGCCCCAGCCGCCGTCCACGTTCTGGATAGACACCAGCCAGTCTACAGCCTTGCGGATCATCGGATCCTGATGATCGACGCCTGCGGCATTTAGTGCACACAGCACCGACCAGGTTCCATAGATGTAGTTGAGACCCCAGCGGCCGTACCACGACCCTTCCGCAAGCTGGGTGCGGCGCAGATAGGCGATGCCGTCGGCAACCGCCTTGCTGGTCTCGGCGCTCTCGCCGAGCTGCGCCAGCATCGAGATGCAGCGCGCGGTGACGTCCTCGGTCGGCGGATCGAGCAGCGCGCCATGGTCGGAGAACGGGATGTTGTTGAGATAGTATTCCAGATTGTTGACGTCGAACGCGGCCCAGCCGCCGTCGCGGCTCTGCAGCCCCTCGATCCATTCGCGGCCGCGCGCAATGGCCGCATCATAGTCCTTGCTGCCGCTCTGCCGGCGTGCGCGGTCCATCGCCATCACGACCACGGCGGTATCGTCGAGATCGGGATAATGCGCATTGTTGTACTGGAACGCCCAGCCGCCGGGACGGACGTCGGGCGCCTTCACCGCCCAGTCCCCCTTGAGGTCGAGCACCTGCCGCGGCTTCAGCCAGTCGAGGCCCGCTTTCATTTTCGCAAGCGTATCCTCGCCGCCCGTTTCCGCCAGCGCATGGCAGGTCAGCGCGGTGTCCCACACCGGCGAGACGCAGGGCTGGCAATAGGCCTCCTGCTCACCGATCACAAGCAGCTTGTCGATACCGCGGCGGGTGACCGCACGCGGCGGATAATCCGGCCCCTTGCCGAGTGCGTCATACATCATGACGATGTTGGCCATCGGCGGATAGATCGCGCCCATGCCGTCCTCGCCGTTCAGCCGCTCCTCGGTGAAGGCAAGCGCGGCGTCGATCGCGCGCTGACGCAGCTTTTTCGGAAACAGCGGCTCGACGACGCGCAGCACCTTATCGAGCGTCGAGAACAGCGCGTACCAGCCCCAGCTCTGATGCGGCGCCTTCTTGTTCATGCCGACCGTCTTGGGATCCTGCAGGAACAATTCGTCGATGCCGACGCCCTTCGGATTCTTCGCCAGCGGCTTCAGCGCCGCCAGCACCATCAGCGGCACCATCGTGGTGCGCGCCCAATAGGAAATCTTGTTGATGTGAAATGGCGACCACATCGGCAGCAGCATGATCTCGATCGGCAGCACCGGCACCGCGCGCCAACTCAGCACGCCGTAGAACGCGAGCAAGAAGCGCGTGAAAACGTTGCTGCCGGCCGCGCCGCCGCGCGAACGGATCGCCTCGCGCGCGCGCACCATGTGCGGCGCGTCGATGGAATCGCCGATCATCTTCAGCGCGAAATAGGATTTGACGCTGGCGCTCATGTCGAACGGGCCATCGTGCACCAGCGGCCAGCCACCGTGATTGCCTTGCGTGCGGCGCAGATAGTTGGCGATCTTGGCTTCGAGCTCGGCGTCGACGGGCTCGGCGAGATAATGGCGCAGCAGGATATATTCCGCCGGGATGGTGCTGTCGGCTTCGAGCTCGAACACAAAGTGTCCGTCGGACTGCCGGTAGCCGAGCAGCGCTTCGGTCGCCGAGGAGATGCTTTTCTCCAGCGCGACCGGATCGACGGTCGCGACGGCATTGCCCGCAATTGTCTTGTCGATGGAAAGCATATTGCTAGCATCCCTTTGTTCGCGCGCCGGCTCCGTGAGGCCGGTCACGTAACGTCCGCTCAGGCCTCAAGGCCTCGCCAGGATCAGGTCGGCAGCGCGGTCGCCCGACCGTATCGATCCCTCGATGGTTGCCGGCAATCCAGTATCGGTCCAGTCGCCGGCGAGAAACAGGTTCTTGAATGATGTCACAGGTCCCGGGCGCAGCGCGTTCTGCTCCGGCGTCGCCTCGAACGTCGCGCGGCGCTCGCGCACGATCTGCCAGGGCGGCAACGGCGGATCACCCTGCAGGCCTGCCGCCTTGCAGACGTCCCGCCAGATCGCCAGCGCGAGTTCTTCGCGCGGCATGTCGACGAGGCGGTCGCCATTGCTGATGGTGACGGACAGCCGCTGCGGGAATGCAAACAGCCATTCCACGAGGCCGCCGACCACACCGAGAATGGGCGCGGCATCGCGCGGTGGATCGTAGCGGAAATGCGCATTGACGATGGCGCGGAATTTCGTCGGCGTCTTCAGGCCCGGCAACAGCGCCGCTGCCGGGCGCGGCGGCACCGCGAGCACCACGACGTCGCCGTCGCCGAGCGCAATCGTCTCGCTGCCGA
Source organism: Bradyrhizobium sp. CB3481 (assembly GCF_029714305.1). Lineage (NCBI taxonomy): Bacteria > Pseudomonadati > Pseudomonadota > Alphaproteobacteria > Hyphomicrobiales > Nitrobacteraceae > Bradyrhizobium > Bradyrhizobium sp. CB3481. Next base: position 2,601,319 of record NZ_CP121647.1, on the reverse strand, counting down.
ATTTCAGTTCGCCGATGCCCTCGCCCTTGGTCGCGAATTCGCGCAGCTCGTGGCCGAATTGGATCGAGGCGCCCTTGTCCTGCAGCAGCTTGATCGCTGGCTCGACCAGGACCGCGCTGAGACCCTCGCGCGCAATCAGCGGCCGGCACGCCTGGCCGCCCGCCAGCAGCGTCTCACGCACGATCGCGCCGGCAAGGCCCGCCGATCCCTCGGGCGGGTCGACATTGAGCGCGGCGAGCAGCAACGGCTGCACCAGCCGATCATATAGCGTGCCCTTGCAGGGGATCGTATCGCCGACCAGCTTGCCGGCACCTGCCCAGACCAGCGGCGCCAATGCGAGATAATCGGACAGCTTGGTATCGGGGACGCGGCGCGCCTCGTCGAACACCCAGAGCGGCAATTTGCCCTCGCCGAGGTCGAGCAGCCAGCGCTGGCCAGTCGAGATGTCGGCGAAAGGAAACTGCGCCTGCTTCGGCCCGACCAGGCCCGCCTCGGTCCCGATCGATCTTGCATAGGCCCTCGCGTGGCTGTTGCCCGACAACAGCAAATGATTGCCGTTGTCGATGGTGAGATTGGTGGCCGCGTCGAAATAGGAGCGGCAGCGGCCGCCAGCCTGCTGCGTCGCCTCGTGGACGTGCACGAGGTAGCCGGCATTGGCGAGCCGCACGGCGGCCGAGAGGCCGGAAACACCGGCGCCTATGATATGAGCATTTTTCTGCATCAGATGATCGCGTAACGGAGAAGGATGGCAATCTTCGCCCACTTATGGACGCGGACCGGTTCGCGTGGGGCGGCAAAGCCCCTCGCCAGCAACAAATCCAGTATGGTGCGATAGTATCTAGACATGATCCGCGGCGCGCGCACGGCACGGCGCGAATTGCGCTTCATGATCTCGTCGGCCTTTTCAAAATGCTTCTTCGCCCGTTCGGCCAATGGCAGGCAAACTTTCGGCAGCGCGCGTTCGGCGATCACCTTGTGAGGATTGTTGCTGGTGATGCCGGCGAGCATCAGGCTTTCGCGCGGCAGATAGAGTCGGCCGAGGCCGGCGTCTTCGTCGATGTCGCGCAAGATGTTGGTCAGTTGCAGCGCGCGGCCGAGATGGTGGGCGAGCAGGATGCCGTCTTCCTCGGGCATGCCGAACACCCGGACGGACAGACGTCCGACGGCGCTGGCGACGCGGTCGCAGTAGAGATCCAGCGTAGCAAGATCCGGCGCGCGGATATCCTGCGGCACGTCCATCTCCATGCCGTCGACGATGGCAAGGAAATCCTCGCGCTTGAGGCCGAACCGCTTCACCGAGGCGGCGTAGTCCTGCAGGCGTGGCGGCGGATGGCCCTCATAAAGGGCATTGATATCGTCGCGCCATTGCTGCAGCGCCGCCAGCCGGTCGGGCCGCGGGCCGTCGGAATCGGCGATGTCGTCGACCTGCCGGCAGAAGCTGTAGATCTGGAACATCGCCTCGCGCTGGCTGCGCGGCAGGATGCGCATCGCGGCATAGAACGAGCTGCCGGACGCCGTGGTGCCGTAATCTGCGTTGGCCGCCGCCGTCTGAATCGTCATGCGCCGGCCGCCGGTTTTGCCGAGGGGCGGCGTCCGACCGAGCGGTGGATGAACTCGCCCGCCACGGCCCTGAAGGTATGGCCGAGCAGTTCGAGTTTGCTCAGATGCACGCGCTCGCTGAGCGGATCGCGCCCCTTGAGCATGCCGACGATCTTGTCGGCGAAGGCCTGGATCACCGCAATGTCGAGCCCGAGCCGGAAATCCTTCACCTCGGCGCCGAGCGACTTGCTCTCGTTGAGCAGCGTTTCGGTGCGCACCGCCAGCGCATGGAGACATTGCAGCAGCGCCGGCTGCGACTTCGCCTCCCCCAGCATCTCGACGGTGGCGCCGCTCGCGGCCAGCGCATCGCGCGGCAGATAGACGCGGTTGAGGTTTTTGTAGTCCTTGGCGCAGTCCTGCAGATGGTTGTTGATCTGCAAGCCCGCGCACAGCGCATCCGACGCCGCCCAGGTCGAGTTGCTCTCGCCGTGGACGTCGAGCATGAAGCGCCCGACCGGCATTGCCGAATAGCGGCAATAGTGAATGACCTCGTCCCAGTTCTCGTAGCGCAGCTTGGTGACGTCCATGCGGAACGCGACCAGCACGTCGAGCGCATGGCGCGGCGGCATCGACCGCTCGGCCAGCGCGCGGCGCAGGCTCACCGCTTCCTTCTGCGTGTCGCCCTTGCCGAGCAGTTCCGCCTCGAACAGGTCGAGATAGCGCAGCTTCTCGTCCGCGCTAAGCGTCGCGTGGTCGGCGATGTCGTCCGCCGTCCTGACGAAATTATAGAAGGAAAGGATCAGCGCCCGGTGACGCGGGTGGATGATCCACGACGCGACAGGAAAATTCTCGTCGCGGTCGGTCTTTCCGGATCGCAGGTCGCTCGCGGTGGTCATCAACAACTGGCTACATCATCAGGAATTGGCAGCATGCGCCGTTGGTTCGGCGCATGCGAGGTGCGGGCCCCATATAGGGGAATCCGCAGCCAAAACCAATGCTATATGGGCTGATTAGCCCCGCCCGTGACGCGCGTCATAGAGCCGAAAAAGGCTTGTCCGCGAAGGGTTAACGGACGCTGGACCGGCTTATTGGCCGTTGCTCTTCAGAACCTGGTCGCAGGCCGCGCTGATCTTGGAGCGGTGTTCCTTCAGGCACGCCAGGACGGTGAAATCGCCCTGATCGAGTACCGGACGGCAGAACTTCTGCGCGTCACGGGTGCATGCCTTCTGTTCTTCCGCCGTTCCGCGCTGCTGGGCAAAGGCGACGTTCGACGAAACCGTGAGCGACAACAAGGTGAGGACGAGGAGAGATTTACGCATCATATTCCTTCATTTCGGCAGCAAGAAATCCTGTTCCCGAGGAGCGCTTCGGCATCGCCGGAACGGATTTGTTTGGATGGCAGGCGCCGCGTAGCGCAGCAGCGAGCCAAGGACAAGCATGGTAAATGCGGTCAAATTTACGGCGACATCTACCGCGGCATTAGCACGTAAAATAACCGACTGATATTTAACGTGTATTTTTGCCACAGATGTCCGGCAATTCGATGTTGCAGGCGATGTGGCGCAAAGCTAGATGCTGCGGCGACGGAGCCGATGTGAATGATTGATTCCATCCGGCGGGTGCCCATTTCTCTGCTACGACCGGCGGAAACGGCATCGCCGTCATTTGAACCTAAGATACTGCGGGAACACTAAATCTTCGATGCGGCGAGACGTATCTTTGCAGACACGTCTATTTGATGGGAAAAATCACGATGAAACTCTTTGGTTCCAGCTTGCTCGGTCAGGCTTTGGCAGCGGCCGGCGTCGGCGCCGCGCTGATGTTGTCGGTCACCGCAAGCCATGCCCAGGCGGTCGGACCGTTCGCCGGCTTCGACGGAAACTGGAGCGGCACGGGCACGGTCGCACTCTCCAACGGCACCACCGAGAACATCCGCTGCAAGGCTGACTACAAGGTCAATGCCAACGGGCTTGGCCTGAAGCAGAACCTGCACTGCGCCAGCGACAGCTACAAGTTCGACCTGTCGAGCGACGTCACCAGCCAGGGCGAGCGCATCTCCGGCAACTGGAGCGAGAAGAGCCGGAACATCTTCGGCAACCTGCAGGGCACCGCCGGCGGCGGCCAGATCGAGGTGTTCGTCGAAGCCTCAGGCTTTGCAGCCAACCTCAACCTGCGCACCAACGGCAACAAGCAGACCGTGCAGATCGATTCCAAGGGCGAGATCCGCGGCGTCAAGATCACGATGACCAAGACCTGATACGCCGCTCCATCCAAACGCTTCAAGGCAGCGCAATAGCGCTGCCTTTTGTTTTGAGATCAGCCGAATTTCCACTGCCAGCAGGGATCGCCGCGGTCGCGACGCTCGATCAGCTCGACCCGCATGAAGCGATCATGCGCCAGCGCCGCGCCGACCCATAATTCATTCCAGGCGTCGAACACGGCAGGCGACAGCGCCTCGCGCTCCGCCATCAGGCGCCATGAGGTCTGACGCACCGTCGCGCTTGCGCCTTCGATCTGTAATTCCGCATCGTCATCCTGCCCGCGGGCCAGCCGCGCGAACGCCTTTGCGAACCCCACCGCTCCCGCTTCCACACCGCCGAGCATCGCAGCGACTTCGTCGAAAGTGTGCATGCCGACGAGCCGGGCCGCGGCGCCGGCGAGGTGACCGCCCTCCTCCGGGCCGAGCACGTTGATCGTCTCCGGCACGATCGAAGTGATGTACTCCATCGCGTAGTTGCGCAGCACCTTCTGCAGCCGTTCCTCCGGCCAGGCATTCCCGGGCAGGCGCGGCGCGAGATCGGCGCGGAATGGCGGGCAGCGTTCGCCCGGCGAGAACTGCAGCCGCTCCTCGGGCGCGAGATCGCGATCCCACTCTTTGTAATAACCCTCCAGTCCCGGCTGGCCGTCGACGGTCTGGCCGGTGCAAACGAAGCCGAGCCTGGGATTGCCGAGCACGACGCCATTGTTGGCGTGCCATCCGCGCAGCATCGCCCGCGACACGTCTGACGGGATGCCGCAGATCGCGGTGCCCGACCAGATCCAGCGCGGCGGCGGATAGCGCACCCAGGCCTTGGTGTCGCTCTCATAGACATACTCGACCTTCACACCGCCGACCTGGTTCGACAAATAGTGATATTGCGCGCAGGCGACCGCATGCGGAAGCTGGTCGAGGCCGAGCTTCTTCAATCCCGGCAGAAAGCGCGCCAATTGCTGGCGCCGGAAGGTGCGAAACACCACCTCCGCCGCGCGCAGGCTTCCGGCCCGCGAGGCCAGCATCAGGATCAGCCCGGTGAGATAGGAATGATAGATGTGTTCGACCGCGCGGTAGGCGGCGGCATCTGCTGCACGTGGTGTGACTAGTCCTGCAGACGTCATTCCTCAGCCCCGTGTCGCCACGCCGTTGGCCGGCAAGCCATTATTTGATGAGCAGCCGCAGTTATTCCGCAGCCTTGTTCTCCGCCGGCGTGGCGTGACTGACGCCGCGGATCTTTTCCGACAGGTTGATCAGGAACATCGAGGTGGGCCGCAGGATGAAGAGGTCCGCGACCAGGGCCGCGATCATCGAGAACGCGCTGAGCCAGCCGAACAGCCGCAGCGACGGCAGGTCGGAGAACACGGTGACGACAAGGCCGCAGGCCAGCACCACCGTGGTCAGGATCAGCGCCGGGCCGACCAGCACGGTGGCGCGCTCGACCGCCAGTCCTGAACTGACGCCCGGCTTGCTCTCCAGCCGCAAGCGGTTGAGGAAGTGGATGGTGGCTGAAAGGCCAAGGCCGAATGACACCGTGAGCGCGACGACGCTGGCGAACTGCAGCCCCTCGCCCAGTATCCAGAGCACCGTGCCCGATGCGACGACCGGGAAAATGCCCGGCAGGATGCACGAGAACATCACGACGACCGAGCGGAATGCGAGGCCGATGAAGATCGCAACCAGCAGGAACTCGATCGTGAGGCCGTGATTGAGCTTTGAGATCATGTTGGCGCTATTGCGCGCCGCGATCGCCGACAGGCCGGTGACCGCGATCTCGAAGCCGGGATGCTCGGCCCTCACCTTGTCGAGCGCCTTGTCGAGCTTGTCGACCACGGGAAGGATTTCGCTCGAATCGAGATCGGGCACGCGGCCCGAGACCACCACCGCATCCTGGTCGGCCGAGATGAAGCGGCGCACCAGATGCTCGGGTATCACGCTGACATATTCCTTCAGCGTCGCGACGTCGCTGCTGCCGGCTTTCTCAGCGAGCCAGCGGCGCAGCGTTTCCAGCGACCAGACGTTGCCGACGCCGGCCGACTTCTCGACCATGGCGTGAACTTCCGCGATCGTCTTCAGCGTATCCGGCGCATAGAGCGAGGCGCCCTTGGGGAATTCGATCAGCACATCGATCGGATTGGCGCCGGTGAGCTTGGCATCAAGACGGCCGGATGCCGCCACGGCCTGGCGTTTGTCCGGCACCTGATCGGCCAGGCGATAGCGCGGCTCGAGCGTGGCGTAAATGATGCCGAGACCCGCCACGAGGGCCAACGCGAGCAGGCTGAACAGCCCGGGACGGCCGACCATGCGCACCGCGATCCAGTAACAGAAATTGCGCAGCGCCTGCACGCCGGCATCGGCGCTCTGGAACTTGACCGCAAAGATCTTCTCGTTGCGGACGAACAGCACGCCGAACACCGGCACCAGCGACAGCACGGCGACCAGCGCGATGATGGTGGCGGCAAGGCCCGCCTCGCCAAATTTGCGGATCAGCTCGGAATCGGAGAACTGTAGGGCGATGAAGGAGATGCCCGCGGTTCCGTGGGTGAGCACGCAGGCCGGGCCTACCACCAGCACCGCGTTTTTGAAGGCAGTGATCTTGTCCTGCCCCGCGATCAGGCGGTCGCGCGCCGCAAAGGTCAGCTGCATCGAGTCCGAGAAGCTGATCACCATGATGAGCGGCGTCATCACGTTCAGGAACATATTGAGGTTGAAGCCGGCCCAGCCGAGGCCGCCGAGCGCAAGCAGGATCGCGATGATCGGCGGGAAGGCCGCGACCACCATGAACGATATCTTGCGGAAGAAGATGATCGCGATGATGCAGCCGGCGAGAATGCCCAGGATGTTGTAGGTCAGCCCGTCGCGCTTGACCGCGTTGCGGATCTCCAGCTGCATGACGGGCACGCCGGAAAGCTGCGCGTTGAGCCCGCTGCCGGAAAGATCCTCGGCCATGATCTTCCTGATCTCGCCGATCACCTTGCCGAGTTCGTTGGAGGAAACGATCTTCGGCTCTAGCGACAATACGATCAGCGCCAGCGTGCCGTCTTCCGACAACAATTTGCCGCGGATGATCTCGTTGGTTTTGACGGTTTCGGCGAACCTGTCGTAGGCCGCGCCCTGCGGCAGTTCGGGCGGGAACAGCGCCGCCGGCAGCTTGCCGGGCTCGGGCGCCTGCCGCGCCGAAAAGAGCGAGACCAGACCGCGCACACCCTCGATCAGCTGCAGGTCGGTGACCATGTCGCGGAGCTTTTCGAGGTTCTCGCGGGCCAGCAGCGTCTTGCCCTCGACCACAACCAGCACGTCGAATTCGGTCGCCGGGAAGCGCTTGGTCACGGCCTCATATTGCTTGTAGTCCTTGGAATCGGAGCGGAACAACTGGCTTAAGGAGTCGTCGATCTTGATCCGCTCGATGCCGAACAGAGCCCCGACGATCAGCACGGCCAGGATGATCATGGACAGGATCGGCGCCTTGACCGCGATCAGGCCCATGCGCTCGAGCCCGAAGGCGATGCTCTTGCCCGGCGGCGGCTCCTCGATGGCTGCGACGTGGACGCGACTTTCGGAGTTCTTGTCGAGCATACCCTGTCCAGTTCTCACGTCGGCCTGTTTGTGCAGCTTGGTTCTATGCAGTTTGGTGGCGCGAATACGGCTTTGGCGGCCCAATTCGAAATGGGCGCTAGCCCTTGAAATCACGCGGTAAATTCAACGGCCGCCGTTTTACAGGGCCGAACCCCATCGGGCAAGCACACCAGGCCGGGCAAATCGGCCTGAACATGACGAAAATCGCCGTTAAGTCTCTGATTTGCCACACCCGTAAACCCACCGGTTGGCGGCGCGCCCATGGCGAGGCCAATGCCGGTGGCAGCGGAACGGCACAGCACCCTCGGGTCAATTTTTCGGGAAGAAACTCGCCCCTGAAAACCCGCGTCCCGAACTGGCACGGCGCTCAGTCTTTCTTCTTCTCGGCTTCGGTCCGCCCGCGCAGCGCCGCGCGGAACGCAGCGTCGAACAGGCCGCGATACTGGAGCGCATTGACGTTGGAGATATGGGCGGCATCGCGAAAATTGGCATGCCCGTCCCGGATCAGGTAGCAATAGCCCTGCTCGCAGACGACAGGCAGCGGATCGACCTTGATGAGGTGGGGACTATCCCGATACCGATCCAACGCGTGCGCGATCTCCTCCCGGAAGGCGCTTCTGGTAATGGCGGGGCCAGCCTCAACCTTCCATTCGCTGATCGCCTTGCCGGCGCGGATCTGGTTTTCGATCCAGCGCTGCGGCAGGTCGAAGCCGATCTCCAGTAGCGGCATAATCACGACGACGGTCTTGCCTGCCGACAACAGGCGTTCCGCCAGGGCGGACATCTCGGCCCCGCCACTCCCGTTGCTGTTGAGCACGACAATGTTTGGCCCGGCCTGCGCCAACACGAAGGCGAGCGTCGCGCGGTTGAACTGCCGGCATGGCGGCTGATCGTCCGCGTATGCAGCGTCGTCGTCGACGAAGGCCCTGCATGCGCTCTGGGTCGCGATCAAGCCATGGATGCCGTTGTCGAGCGCCGCCGCCGAAATCGGCTCGAGATACTGGTTGGCATAGGAATCACCCCACAGGATCGCAGTCGGCTTGCCGGCGGCCGGCGCGCTGCCGAAGCTGCAATAGGCCTCGGCCGCCTTCTTGGTGGAGTTGGCATTTCTGAAGCACTCGTCCCGCGGTGTGCTGGTTCTTCTCGCCAGTTCGGCGGACAACAGATATTCCGGCAGCCTGCCCGGAAAACCCTTATTGAGGAAAGTCAGCGATACGAAGCCTGCCAACAGCGTGAACGAGACGATGGATGCTCCCAGCAGCCTGCGCGGCGTCCACAAATCCTTTCGAATTCTGAAGGGCTGTTCGACATAGCGATAGGAGATCGCGCCGAGCGCCAGCGAGATGAGCACCATCAACGTTTTCTGCGTGGGGCCCACGCCATACCCGCGCACGGATAGCCAGCTCAGTGCAAAAACCCAGACCGGCCAATGCCAAAGATAGATCGAATAGGACCAGTCGCCGACGCGCTGGATCGCAGCCGCCCCCAGCAAACCGGCTTCGTGGCTCCCCTGTCGGGCCGCAATGATGATGGCCGAGCCCAGGATCGGCAGGATCGTGAGCAAGCCGGGCCATCGCGCTTCAGGCAAGGGATAGACGACGCAGCCGGCGACCAGCGCCCAGCCTGCGAGCGCAGCGACCGGCGATTGCAGCCAGGAGCGACCGGCTGATCCTTCGGATCGGCGCCGGACCTCTGCTGCGGCGATCAATCCGCCAGCCAGCGGCTCCCAGGCTCTCGCCTGCAGCGAGAAGTAGGATGAGCCCGTTGCATCCTGCTCGCTTGCCCACAGACACCACGCCAATGACAGGGCAGCGAAGATCTGCAGCGTCACGATCACCGCAGTGATCCCCGACGTGGAGCGCGAGGCAAGCCGCCACACCAGGCCAACGATCAACGGCATGAAGAAATAGAACTGCCATTCCAGCGAAAGCGACCAGGTGTGAAGCAGCGGCTTGGTCTGGGCCGCCATGGCGAAATAGCCGCTGTCGCTCTTGAAGGCGAAGTTCGACAACAAGGTCAGCGCCGATAGTGCCTGGAGCAGGTGCCGCAGATATTCGGCCGGCAGGGTCACGAACCAGCCGACGATGACTGACGCAATGGTGAGCACCGCGAGCGCAGGATAGATCCGGCGCATCCGCATCATCCAGAAAGTCCACGGCGAAAATCGGCCGAGCTTCAGCTCGTTCAGCACCTTCGCCGTCATGAGATAGCCGGTGATCACCAGGAAGACATCGACGCCGACAAAGCCGCCAGCAAAACCCGGTATCTTGAAGTGAAAGCCGAGGACAGCGACCACCGATAACGCGCGGAGCGCGTTGATATCGAGCCGGAATGCGTCAGCAATCGCAGGCTTGCTTGCGGCCGTCGGTCGTGCCCCCGTCTTCTCCATCGCCTGTCCCTGCCCGCTTCTCGCCCGCTTATATCAGGCGCGAATTGGCTCACAACGGCAGCGCGGCCACAGGCCGGAACGTTTTCGGTCCTTCAATCGCGGGGCTTGGCGGCTATCAGCGCGGTTCCGCTCTCGTCCTTCAGCGCGACGCCGGTCACCTCGCGCGCGATGCCCTCACGCACCAACCAAGCTATCTTGAAGGCGGCTTCGTCATAGCCCAGCCCCGCGCCGTGGATGTTGGACACGCAGTTGCGTTTCTCATCGGTAAGGCCGATGCGCGGCGCAAAGGTCAGGTAGGCGCCGAGGCTGTCGGGCGCCGACAGGCCGGGCCGCTCGCCGATCAACATCACCACCATCCGCGCGCCGAGCACGGCGCCGATCTCGTCGCCCAGCGCGACGCGCGCCCCCGAGGCGACCACGACAGGGCCGCACGGAACACCCGCCTCCGTCAGGCGCGGCACAAGCTGACGAACCAGTTCGACCGCATGCATATTGACGGCCACCGGCGAGAGGCCATCGCCGATCACGATCGCAATCTTGCCTGCGCCGCCCGGCTTCTCCAACGCGCGACGCGAGTCCGCATCGAGCATGCGACCGAGATCGGGACGACGCAGATAGTCGCGCCGGTTACGCGCCTGGCTGGAAACCGTCCTCACTTCAAGGCCGAGACCACCCAACTCCATGACGAGGCGCTGCCCATCGAAGACGGCGTGAACGGCGTCGCGCGCCCGGGCATGATCGAGCGTGAAGGCGAGCAGCGCCTCGGTCGGCATGCTGGCGCCGGAGCGGCCGAGCCCGACGCGCGCCGGCGTCAGCTCCCGCAGGGCTTCGAGCGGGCGTGACGGCGGCGCCGGCGTTTTCATCTTTTGCTACTCGGCAGGGACAGAGGCCTCGCGCAGGCGGATCGAGTAGTTGGACGCGTTCTGCTGGCCACCGGATGCGGCACGCGCGAACTTGATCAGATGATGCGCAATGGTAGCGGAGCCGATGAACCCCTCGATATCGCCGCGCCGGAGCCGCCCAAATGCGAACTTCCAGAACACGCGCCTGTAATCGCCGAGCACGCCGACCTGCCAGAAGATGTTGCGCAGCATGATCAGCGCGCGGCGGATGTTGCTCCAGCTCTTCATCTCGGGCGCAACCGGCACCTTGATACGGTTGGCGTAGGTATATTCGCATTGATACTGATAGCGCGCGAACAGCTTCGCCGGCTCGTAGGCGATCTCCATACATCGCTTCCAGGAGCTGATGACTTCCTCATAGGGCATCAGGAATTCGACGTTGGAATCGCGGCCGTCGTCGTCGACCAGGCGTCCTTCGCGCTCCAACCGATCCCACAGCGGCGTCTTCGGCAGCGCTTGCAGCAGATTGATCGTCAGCAGTGGAATCCGCGAGTCATCGACGAACTTGAGCAGCGCATCCGCGGTGCCCGGCTTATCGGTATCGAGCCCCATGAGAATGCCGGAGACGACCTCCATGCCGTAGGAATTGATGGTCTGGATACCTTCGAGAATCGGGACCATCATGTTGTGGTCCTTGTGCATTGCGTGCAGCGCATCCGGATCCGGCGTCTCGATGCCGCAAAACACGGTGACGAACTGCGCCTCGCGCATCTTCTCCAGGATCTCGGGCCGCTTGGCAATGTTCAGCGTCGCCTCGCAAGCCAGCCGCACGACGTAGCCGGTCCGCTTCTGCCATTCGATCAGATGCGGCAGCAGGTCCAGCGCAGCCTTGCGGTTGCCGATGAAATTGTCGTCGACGAAATAGATCGTGTCGGTCATGCCGCATTCGCGTAAGCGGTCCAGTTCGGCAACGATCTGCTCAGGCGTCTTCAGGCGCGGGTTGCGTCCGTAGAGGCCGGGAATGTCGCAGAACTCGCACTGATAGGGACAGCCGCTGGAAAACTGGATGCTGCCGAGCAGATATTTTTTCACTTCCGCCAGCTCGTAGGCCGGGATCGGAAACTCGGTCATCGACAGCCGGTCATTGGTCTTCAGCACCACCTGCTGCGCCGGGCGCGAGGGATCATCCGCCAGACGCGCGAGTAGTTCGTTGGTGGCGTCGCCGAGTTCGCCGACATGGAGATAGTCGAACGAGGGATAATAATCCGGACACGCGCTTACCGACGGTCCGCCGATGGCCACGGCGAGATTGAAGGCGTGCGCGCGGCGGCAGATATCGTTCATCTGCTGGCGCTGAATGTGCATGCCGCTGACGAACACCGCCTCCGCCCATTCGAAATCCTCCCTGGAGGCAGGGCGAATATTCTCGTCGACGAAGCGGACCGGCCAGTTCGCCGGAAGATAGGCCGCGATCAAGAGAAGGCCCTGCGGCGGCATGAACGCCTGGACGCCGTCGGTCAGGGGATAAGCGTGCTCGAACGTACCGAAAGAAGACGTATAGCGCGGGAAGACGCACAGGATACGCCGTACCGTTCTAAGGCCTTCAGCTCTCATCAAATTTCCTCAAGGCTGACACGAATTTAAGCACGACATTGAAAGCTGGACCAGCAATTCTTCAATATTGTGACAGTGTCTGCTAACTCGTAGCGGGTTCAATTGGTTGCACTAAAATATGAAGGCGTTGGGCCGGGCCCTTCTGCCGCTCAGGCGATCAGCCGTGAGGCAAATTCGGGCAGCAGCCCCGCGTCGCCCGCAAGCCGGAAATCGGCATTCGCAAGGCCTGACCGGACCAGCCAGTCGTCGAACTCCGGCGCACGCTTCAATCCGAAGAGGTCGCGGACATAGAGCGCGTCGTGGAACGAGGTCGACTGGTAGTTCAGCATGACGTCGTCGGCGCCCGGCACGCCCATGATGAAGGTGACGCCGGCGGCGGCCAATAGCGTCAACAGATTGTCCATGTCGTCCTGATCGGCTTCGGCATGGTTGGTGTAGCAGACGTCGACACCGAGCGGCAGGCCGAGCAGCTTGCCGCAGAAATGATCCTCGAGGCCAGCACGGATGATTTCCTTGCCGTCATAAAGATATTCCGGGCCGATGAAGCCGACCACGCTGTTGACGAGCAGCGGATCGAACGCCCGCGCCACCGCATAGGCGCGCGCCTCGCAGGTCTGCTGGTCGACGTTGCGGTGCGCATTGGCTGACAGCGCCGAGCCCTGCCCGGTTTCGAAATACATTACATTGTCGCCTACCGTGCCTCGGCGCAGCGACAGCCCGGCCTCGCGCGCCTCGCGGAGCAGCTTCAGATCGACGCCGAAGCTGCGGTTGGCGGCCTCGGTTCCAGCGATCGACTGGAACACCAGGTCGACCGGGGCGCCCTGCCCGATCAAGCCGAGCGTCGTGGTGACGTGGGCGAGCACGCAGCCCTGGGTCGGGATCTGCAGCCGCGAGATGATGCCGTCGAGCAACCGCAGCAGCTCGCCGATCACGGCCGGATCGTCGCTCGCCGGATTAATGCCGATGCAGGCGTCGCCCGAGCCGAGCAAAATGCCGTCGAGGATCGACGCGGTGATGCCCTTGGTGTCGTCGAACGGATGGTTGGGCTGCAGCCGCACGCTCATCCGCCCCTTCAGGCCGATGGTGTTGCGGAACGCCGTGGTTACCGCGCATTTGCTCGCAACCAGGATCAGATCCTGGTTGCGCATCAGCTTGGAGACGCCAGCCGCCATTTCCGGCGTGATCCCGCGCGAAACACGCGTGAGCGTTTCGCCGGTTGCGGCGTCGGACAACAGCCAGTCACGGAAGCCGCCGACGGTCAGCGCGGAAATCGGCGCAAAAGCCGGCTCCGAATGGCTGTCGATGATCAGCCGTGTGACCTCGTCCTCCTCGTAAGGGACCACCGCCTCGTTGAGAAACTGCTTGAGCGGCACATTGGCGAGCGCCATGCGCGCCGCGATCATTTCTTCGGCACTTTCGGCCGCCACGCCGGCAAGACGGTCGCCGGACCGCGGCGGCGTCGCCTTGGCGAGCAGCTCGCGCAAATCGCCGAACACGTAGGAGGTCGCACCGATGACCTGGCGATAGACCATGCTGAGTTTCCCAAAAACCGTATCAGCCCGATGGCAACGCTATCCTATCACCTTGCGCGCGACGATGCGGAAGAAGAGGTGGTCGTTTTTTTCAGCACGGCGCTCGCTGTCCGGCCGCCTCCCGGCTAGTTCAGCGTGTGATAATAACGGGCGAAGAAGCTGATCTCGTAGACCAGCGCGCCGAGCACAAACAGCGCGTGGAATTTCACATTCCGCGTCACCGCGGCGACGCCGCAGATCAATATAAAGACCACGACCGATACGAGATATTCCAGTCCGAGCGACTGCAGATGCGCGTCGCCCTTGATCCAGGTGTCGATCACATCGAGCGCTTCGGTGAGAGCCGCAAAGCCGAAGAACCAGCGCCGGCGGGACAGAAAGTAGTCCTGATAGCCCTTGTATTCCTCAAGATCCTGCGGGAACAGCAGCGCGCTGAGGAAGAAATACATCGATGCATAGGCGCAGACGAAGAAATAAAGGCCGAACGTCCAGTGCGGGATGAGGCTCAGGCGGAATTCCCACCACCAGAACGTCACTACGTTGACCAGCGCCCAGGCCACCCAGCCGAGGTGAACGGACCAGATCTGGTAGCGTTTGGGGTGCTGGACGATTGCCGCGATGCCGCTGACCAGGCGCGTCACGCTGAGCCCGAGAATGATTCCGATCAGCACCCGCACGTGAAGATAGAGATCGGCATTGCCCGACAGGATCGCAGTTTGAGTCATCAGGTCCAGTTCTTATCATTGCCCAGGGAGCGCAGCGGAAACTCCAGCTTCCGTCCCTTGCTCTTGTCTAACTTGATTCGGTGAAGGGATCTCTGGCGATGAGGAATGCGCCTCGTGAGAACTATTCTTTCGGTTGCGCAATGCGACGCAGAACTATTTTCGGTTGCCGCCGCTGTCACGAAAGACCGCGCGCCTCTGCTCCGCCTAAACAGCGACCTGCAATTGCGGTGGCATACCAGAGGCTCGCTGTGGTCGCGGGATGCTGCCGAAATTTCCCGCCCCTGCAATTCGCAGAGGGCTCGTAATCACCTGAACCAGCTGGATTATTGTGCTTTAGTTGCAGATTTTGCGATTTCACGCGTTAAGACAATGTCCATCAAAGTTCAGCACACTTTGCCCATGTTGGCGGCATTCGCTGGACCTGCGCCGGCGTCTTGCTACCCCTGAATTGCAATATCCCCTGCTCGTTTTTGGTGGCGCCATGGCATCCCGGTTTTCGCTTGCAGCCAAATTGTATTCGATCTTCGCGCTGTTCGCGGTCTTGGTCGCGGCCATCACGGCCCTGTCCGACTACAACACGCGCCAGAACGCCGAACTCACCGAAGCGGTCTCGATCGCCAGCCGCGCTGCGCTCAATGTCGAGCGCATCAATTCGCTGGTCTATGCGGTCGTGATGGAATCGCGCGGCATCTACATGTCATCAGAGCCTCCCGTGGTGAAGAAGTACGGCGACGGGCTGCTCAAGTTCAACGCCCGCATTCTCGAAGTCGTCAAGAACTGGGAGGCGCTGGTGCAGGCCGACGACGCCCAGCAGTTCGCCACCTTCAAAAAGCGCATCGAGCAGTTCGTCGATTTCCGTAAAGAGCTGGTGCGCCGCGGCGTCGAGATCAACGGGGCTGCGGGGCGCGAATGGGGCGACAACGACGCCAACCGCCAAGTGCGCACCGCGCTGAACAAGGACCTCGAGGCGCTGTCGAAGGTCTATGCCGAGCGCAGCAAGAAGCTTGCACTGCAGACCGACACCAATCACACGATGGCCTTTGTGCTGACCTGCCTCGGCGTCATGGCGCTGGCGGTGGTCGTGATCGGCGTCCTGATCATCGCGCGCTCGATCGCGCGGCCGCTTTCGGCCATCACCTCGACCATCAAGCAGGTCGCCGACGGCGACGAAGGCGTCGAAGTTCCGCATACCGGCCGTGCCGACGAGATCGGCGCTCTCGCCCGCGCCATCAAGATCTTCCAGGAAGCGATGGATCGCAACCGCAACCTGAATTCGCAGGTGCTGGAGGATTCCAAGGCGCGCGATGAGCGCTCCCGCCATATCGAGGCCTCAGTCGACGCCTTCCGCGAAGCCATCAGCGGCGTCGTACGCGCCGTCACCGACAATGCGACCGCGATGCGCGACACCGCCCAGACCATCGCCAGCGTCTCCTCCGATGCCAGCGGCCGCGCGGTGGCCGCCTCCGGCGCGACCGAGCAGGCGTCCAGCAACGTCTCCGCCGTTGCCAGCGCCGCCGAGGAACTGTCCGCTTCCGTCGAGGAAATCGGCCGCCAGGTTCGGCAGTCGGCCGGCGCCGTCGAGCAGGCCGGCCAGCGCACCGAAAAGTCGGTTTCGGAAATCGAGGGGCTTGCGGCCGCGACCCAGCGCATCGACGGCGTGCTCAACCTGATCCAGGCGATCGCCGAGCAGACCAATCTGCTCGCGCTCAACGCAACGATCGAGGCCGCGCGCGCGGGCGACGCCGGCCGCGGCTTCGCCGTGGTCGCCCATGAGGTCAAGGCGCTGGCCGAGCAGACCGCGAAAGCGACCGCCGAAATCGGCCAGAATGTCGGGCTAATCCAGACCTCGACCAAGACCTCGGTCGAGGCGGTTCGTGAGATCGGCAATGCCGTGCGCGAGATCAACGAGGTGACCTCGATCATCGCCAGCGCGATCGAACAGCAAGATTCGGCAACGCGCGAGATTTCGTCGAACGCGCAACTGGCGGCGCAAGGCAACGGAACGCTGGTGGTCAACATCAACTCGCTGAGCGAGTCGATCGGCACCACCAACACCGCGGCCGCCTCCGTTCTCACCGCCTCCAGCGAGCTGACGGCGACTGCGGAGACGCTGTCACGCGAGGTCGAAAAATTCTTCCGTGACCTGCGCGCGGATGCCTCCGAGCAGATGCGGAAGACCGGGACTTAAGGCCTCCTCCCGTTTGCCGACAGGCAATCGCCTGTATCCCCAAACTCGTCATGCCCGGGCTTGTCCCGGGCATCGACGTCTTGGGCACTCACAAAAGAACGTGGATGGCCGGGACAAGTCCGCCATGACGTTGAGGAAGCGGGCATTTCACTCCACCAGCAGCACGTCGACGGCAACGCCGAGTTTCTGCTTGCGCGATCCGACGATGATGCCGTCGACCGGCGAGACGTCGGAGAAGTCGCGTCCGACCGCCAGAATGATGTGATCGTTCTCGACGATGAGATCGTTGGTCGGATCGAAACCGGTCCAGCCGATCGCGGCGCCGCACCACACTGACACCCAGGCGTGCGTGGCGTCCGCGCCCTGCAGGCGTGGCTGGCCCGGAGGCGGAATGGTGCGCAGGTATCCGCTGACATAGGCCGCCGGCAGGCCGAGGCCGCGCAGGCCGGCAATCATCACATGGGCAAAATCCTGGCACACGCCGTGACGCTTCTCGAACACTTCGCGGAGCGGCGTAGAAATCACCGTTGCCTTGGGGTCGTATCTGAAGTCGCTGCGAATCCGGCGCATCAGATCGGCGGCGCCGGCGACGATGCCGCTGCCCGGCGCGAAGCTCACGGCGGCATAGGCGGTGACCGACGCATCTACCGGCACCAGCGAACTCGCAAAGACGTAGCCGACCGGCGACATCGGGCCGAGGCTGTTGGATTCAAAGGCTGCCTCGCGGATGTCTTCCCACGACGGGCTCGGCGCGGCGCGGTCAAGCTGCTTGCGCGAGACCGAAACGCGCGATCTGGAATCGATGCGCAAATTGCGATGCGCCGCCTCGATCAGCACGCTCTCGGTATGGGTTCCGAAAAAATCCCGCCGTATTGTGCGCTCGGCCGGCCGCGGCCGGATCTCGACGGTGTGGGAAATCAGTTGCTGCCCGTTGCCGCTCCACGGCTCGAGCCGCAGCGAACAGCGCGCAAAACTCACCGGGCTGTCATACGCATAGGTCGTGACGTGCCGGATGTCGTAGATCACGCAAGGCCCGTCAGCTTCTCGGGCCGGCTCGCATGCGGTCCGTGCGGGAAATAATGCTGGCCGACGGCATCGGCGAGATTGAGCAGCGCCTGTTCGAGCGAGAACAGGCTGGTGACGTCGAGCGTTGCAGCTTCCGCCGTGGTCAGCGTCGCCTGCAACGCCACCGCCAGCCGCTGCGGCCGCTCGATCAGGCCATGCTCCTTCAGGCTCGGCAACGCGGCGATGTGGTCGTTCAGTGCTGCGACCTGGAACGCGACCGAGCGCGGATTATAGGGATCGAGCACCGCGAGATCGCGCACCGGCGCCAGCGCCGGGCCGACCAGATAGCGCGAACGATAGGTGATCTGGCAATCCACCAGTGTCAGCAGCATATCGAGGTCTTCCTCGCCCGCCTCGTCGTAGGCGAACTGCCGGGCAAACCGCACGGTGTTGATGGCGCGCTCGGCACGGCGGCCCATGTCGAGGAAGCGCCATCCGGCGGCGCGGTTCATGTTCTCCTGCGCGAGGCCCGCGATGCTCGCCAGTTCCTGCAGTGTCAGTTCGGCGGCGCTGACGATGCTGTCGTCGTCATCGACCTGCAGCGCGAGGCGCTCCACCATTTCGGTGATGATCTGCCAGGCGTCGGGCGAAAGCCGCTCGCGCAGCGAGCTCGCGGTGCGCTGCACGGACCTGACCAGCGAAAGCGCCGAGCCGAACTTCTGCTCGCTCTGCAGCGCCTCGGCGATCACCCGCGCCGGATTGGTCCGCGTCGTCTGCGACGTGGCGCCCCAGCTCACCAGAATGCGCTGGATCCGCTCGACCGAAGGCAGCGCGGAGGCGCCGTTGGCCGAATTGCGCGTCGAGGTGCCGAGCGCTCGGATCAGCCGCAGCGTCGCCTCGGCGCGCTCGAGATAGCGGCCGAGCCAGAACAGATTGTCCGCGGCACGGCTCGGCACCACGCCGGCGATGCGCCTGATCCGCACAGTGTCGGCCGCTGGCAACAGCGTTGCGGAAGCAACCGCCTTGTCGGATACCACCCAGACGTCGGCCGATCGCGCGCCGTCGCCCATCGACACCGCGCGGGCATCGGCCTGCTCGGCGATCCGGCAGAAGCCGCCGGGCATGATGGTCCAGCCGTTCGGCGTCGCGGCGGCGAAAACCCGCAGCACGAACGGACGCGGCGTAAGCCGCCCCTCCTCCCACACCGGCGTCGTCGACAGCCGCACCAGCTCCTGGCCGACATAGTCGATGCCACGGTCAGTGATCGCCTGCCGGAGCCGGTCGCGCTCGGCGGGCGGCAACTCGCCGGCCAGCACGGGCCCATAATCGGAAAAGCCAGGGACGGCGCGGCCGTACGCGCCCTCGATCGCAAAATCCTCGATCCGCGATAGCACCTCGTCGCGCGCCGATTTCTGGCCGCACCACCAGGTCGCGATATGCGGCATGATCAGGGTCTCGCCGAGCAGGCGCCGGCACAGGCTCGGCAGGAAACCGAGCAGCGCCCTCGCCTCCAATACGCCCGAGCCCGGCATGTTGGCGACGACGACGCCACTCTTGCGCACGACATCGATCAGGCCCGGCACGCCGAGATGCGAGGAGGCATCGAGCTCAAGCGGATCGAGAAAATTGGAATCGACCCGGCGCAGCAGCACGTCGAGCCGCTTCAACCCTGCGACGGTGCGGATATGGATGCGGTCGCCGCTGACAGCGAGATCGTCGCCCTCGACCAGCAGAAAGCCGAGATAGCGCGCCAGTGTCGCGTGCTCGAAATAGGTTTCGCTGAAGACGCCCGGCGTCAACAGCCCGATCCGTGGCTCGTCGCGGTCGGCGCTGGCGCGCAAGCTCTCGCGGAACGCTTCGAAAAACGGCGCGACGCGCTCGACATTCATCGACTTGTAGAGGCCGGAAAAGGCGCGCGACAGCACCAGGCGGTTTTCCAGCGCGTAGCCGGCGCCCGATGGCGCTTGCGTGCGGTCATTGAGCACCCACCAGCGTCCGTCGGGACCGCGGCCGACGTCGGCGGCATAGAAATGCAGGTAGCGGTTACCCGGCGGTTTGACGCCGCAAACCGCGCGCAGATATTCGCTGCTGCCGGCGATCGCCGCCGCGGGCACCGCACCATCGGCCACCAGCCGCCCCTCGCCGTAGAGATCGCGCAGCACCATTTCGAGCAATTGCGCGCGCTGCGCGATGCCCGTCGTCAGCTGCTTCCAATCGGCTTCGTCGATGATCAGCGGCAGATGGCTGAGCGGCCACAGGCGATCGGCGGTCTCGCCGGGCGCGCGATAGGTGACGCCGGCCTCGCGCAGATGGCGGTCGGCGGAAGCAAAGCGCCGCTCGATATCGACGGGTGAAAGCGCGGCGAAGGCATCGAAGAAGCGGGTCCAGGCCGGCCGCGGCGTCCCGTCGGGGCCGATATATTCGTCGGGGATGCCAGGCAGCCGCGCATAATCGCGGGTCCATTGCGCCATCCGGCGCTGGCCCGGCCGGGCCTTGATCTCCTGATTATCGCCTTGACTGGTGCCTTGGCCTGACATTCCGATTCCCTGAGACCGTCGCCTCCGATTAGATCAGGAGCGGCGTCCTCAAGTCGAGCGTCAAAGGGAAATCAATGGTGCGTTCCTCGGGCGGCGGGTCGATTTTGCCGGGGGTGTGGCCGTGGTCCTGAAACCGGGCCAGCCGCCGGGCCTCCGCCTCATAGGAATTGACCGGCTTGGTATCATAGTTGCGGCCGCCGGGATGGGCGACGTGGTAGACGCAGCCGCCGAGCGAGCGGCCGTTCCAGGTGTCGATCAGGTCAAATGTGAGGGGCCCGTGGACCGGAATGGTCGGATGCAGCCCGGAGGCCGGCTGCCATGCCTTGAAGCGGACTGCCGCCACCGCCTCACTGGCGCGCCCGGTCGGCGTCATCGGCATCCGCCTCCCGTTGCAAGTCATGACATGGCGGCCCTCGACAAAGCCGGTCGCCTTGACCTGCAACCGCTCGACGGAAGAGTCGACATAGCGCACGGTGCCGCCCGCCGAGCCCTCTTCGCCGAGCACGTGCCAGGGCTCCAGCGCCTGGCGCAATTCGAGCGCGACACCGCCATGATGGACGCGGCCGAACGCCGGAAAACGAAATTCGAGCTGGGCCTGATACCATTCCGGCGAGAACGCGTAGCCCGACTGCCTGAGCTCATCGAGCACGCCGAGGAAATCTTCCCAGAGGAAGTGCGGCAGCATGAAGCGATCGTGCAGCGCGGTGCCCCAGCGCACGAACTTGCCCTGCTGCGGCTCACGCCAGAGCTTTGCGATCAGTGCGCGGATCAGGAGCTGCTGCGCCAGCGACATCCTGGGATCGGGCGGCATTTCGAGCGCGCGGAATTCGACCAGCCCGAGCCGGCCGGTCGGCCCATCGGGCGAATAGAGCTTGTCGATGCAGATTTCGGCGCGATGGGTGTTGCCGGTGATATCGACCAGGATGTGCCGGAACAGCCGGTCGGCCAGCCATAGCGGCGCCTCGAGGCCGGGCGGCGGCACATGCGAAAGCGCGATCTCCAGCTCATAGAGCCCGTCATGCCGCGCCTCATCGATGCGCGGCGCCTGGCTGGTCGGGCCGATGAACATGCCGGAGAAGAAATAGGACAGCGACGGATGGCGCTGCCAGTACAGCACGAGGCTCTTCAGGAGATCGGGCCGGCGCAGGAACGGCGAGTCCTGCGGGGTGGAGCCGCCGACCACGACATGATTGCCGCCGCCTGTGCCGGTGTGGCGGCCGTCGACCAGGAAGCGGTTGGCGCCGAGCCTGACTTTCGCAGCATCCTCATACAGGCCGAAGGTGATATCGACCGCCTCGCGCCAGCTCTGCGCCGGCTGGACGTTGATCTCGATGACGCCGGGGTCGGGCGTCACCTTGATCACCTCGATGCGCGGATCATAGGGCGGCCCATAGCCCTCGACATGAACCGCGATCTGCATCTCCTCGGCGGCCGCCTCCACCGCCGCAACCAGTTCAAGATAATGCTCGACCTTCTCGACCGGCGGCATGAAGACGCACAGCACGCCATCTCGGATTTCGACTGATGCAGCGGTGCGCACCGGCTTCGGCTTGGACTTGGCTTTCGACCGCTGCGCGCCTTTTGGTCCCGCCGTCTTCTCCTCGGCCACAAGCTCCAGCCTTGGCTCCATCGGATCCTGTTCAACGACGTAGGGATATTCTTCCGGCGGAACGTGCGGCAGCGATGCCATCGGCAGCCGCAACCCGAGCGGGGAATCGCCCGGGATCAGGAACAGATGGCTGCGCCGAAGCTGCCAATGCTCGCTCATCCAGGCGGAGGCGTCGGCGTCCTCATGCTGGACCGGCAGCACGAAGCCTCTCGGCTTGTCGAGCCCTTGATCGAATACCCGTGCCATCCGCGCGCGCTCTTCGGCGTCGGCCAGCTTGGAGTCGGGCGGATCGACGTTGACGGGAAGCGCAGCCTCCTTCTGCAGCCAGTGCACGGGGTCTTCATAAGCCGGTATGACATAGCCGGCATCGAGGCCGATCCGCTTCGCCACTGCTTCCGTGAAGGCCCTGGCCTCTTCGATGGTCGACTTGCGCGGATTGTCGATATCAGCAATCAGATCCGCGTTCTTCCAGATCGCCACGCCGTCCTTGCGCCAATAGAGACCGAACGCCCAGCGCGGCAGGCTCTCGCCCGGATACCATTTGCCCTGCCCGTAATGTAGCAGCCCGCCCGGCGCGAACCGCGCGCGCAGCTTGCGGATCAGCTCGTCCGCCAGCGCCTGCTTGGTCGGGCCGATGGCGGCGATATTCCATTCCGGCGATTCCAGATCCTCGACGGAGACGAAGGTCGGCTCGCCGCCCATGGTGAGGCGCACGTCATCACTGACGAGATCGGCATCGACCTGTTCGCCGAGCGCATCGAGCCGCGCCCAGGATTCGTCGGAGAACGGCCGCGTGATCCGCGGCGCCTCGCGAATCCGCTTGACGCTCATCTCGAAGCCGAAATCGACATTGGCAAAGCCGGCACTGCCCGAGACCGGCGCCGCAGACCGGTAGTGCGGCGTGGCGGCAACGGGAATATGCCCCTCGCCGGTCAGCATGCCGGAGGTGACGTCGAACCCGATCCACCCCGCCCCGGGCAGATAGACCTCGGCCCAGGCATGCAGATCGGTGAAGTCGCTTTCGACCTCGCGCGGACCTTCGACCGGATCGATATCGGGCCGAAGCTGGATGAGATAGCCGGAGACGAAGCGCGCGGCGAGGCCGAGATGCCGCAGCGTCTCGATCAAGAGCCACGCGGAGTCGCGGCAGGAGCCGGCGCCGCGCGCCAGCGTCTGTTCCGGCGTCTGAATGCCCGGCTCCATCCGGATGAGATATTTGATCTTCTTCGCAAGCTTGGCGTTGAGCTCGACCAGGAAATTGACTGAACTGTCGGCCTCGCGCGGAATCTCGTTCAGATAGGCTGCGAACAGCGGCCCCTGCTCCGTCGTGACAAGATAGGGCGCCAGTTCGGTCTTGAGATCGGCGGTGTACCGAAACGGGAACGAATTGGCGTAAGGCTCGACAAAGAAGTCGAAGGGATTGAAGACCGTCATCTGCGCGGTGAAGTCGACTTCGATCTTGAGCTCGGTCGCCCTCTCCGGAAAGACGAATCGCGCGAGCCAGTTGCCTTGCGGGTCCTGCTGCCAGTTCACGAAATGGTTGGAGGGCGTGACCTTGAGCGAATAGCTCAGGACCGGCGTGCGCGTATGCGGCGCCGGGCGCAGGCGAACGGTTTGCGGGCCGAGATCGATCGGTCGGTCGTATTTGTAGTGCGTGACATGATGCAGTGCGACGAAGATCGACACGGACCGGAGACTCCAGCGGCTTTTTTAAGCAGAACACCGGTTCCGGGTGGGATCAAGCACTAACAACGGGCATGGGGTGCCTATGGGGCAGGCTGAGCCCCCGTCATTGCGAGCGCAGCGAAGCAATCCATCTCTCCGTTATGCCGCGCTATGGATTGCTTCGCTGCGCTCGCAATGACGGTTGAGACAGTCTGCCCGCCCTCACATCGTCGCGCCCAGCACCCAGGGCGCGAATTCGGCGCTGCCGAAGTCAAAGCTTTCGCTCTTGGTCGGCTGGCCCGATGCCGTCTTCAGCATCAGCTCGAAGATGCGCTGGCCGCATTCCTGCACCGTCTCTTCGCCGTCGAGGATGGTGCCGCAGTTGACGTCCATGTCGTCTTCCATGCGCTTGTACATCGGCGTGTTGGTGGCGAGCTTGATCGACGGCGCCGGCTTGCAGCCGAACACGCTGCCGCGGCCGGTGGTGAAGCACACCATGTTGGCGCCGCCCGCCACCTGCCCGGTTGCGGCGACCGGGTCGTAGCCGGGCGTATCCATGAAGACAAAACCCTTCTTGGTGATCGGCTCGGCATAGTTGAGCACGTCGACAAGATTGGTGCTGCCGGCCTTGGCCATCGCGCCGAGCGACTTCTCGAGAATCGTGGTGAGGCCGCCGGCCTTGTTGCCGGGGCTCGGATTGGCGTTCATCTCGGCGCCTTCGCGTTGCGTGTATTCCTCCCACCAGCGCATCAGGCCGACGAGCTTTTCGCCGACCTCGCGGCTGACCGCGCGGCGCGTCAACAGATGCTCGGCGCCATAGGTCTCCGGTGTTTCCGAGAGGACCACGGTGCCGCCGTGACGCACGAGGAGATCGCTCGCCGCGCCGAGCGCGGGGTTAGCCGATACGCCGGAATAGCCATCGGAGCCGCCGCATTGCAGAGCCACGGTGAGCTCGCTCGCCGGCACCGGCTCGCGCTTCACTTTATTAGCGTCGGTCAGCGCCTCCTTCACGAAGGCAATGCCGGCTTCCACCGTCTTGCGGGTGCCGCCGACTTCCTGGATGTCCATCGCGCGCAGGCGCCCGGCGAGCTTCTGCTCCTCCATCAGCCCGCCGATCTGGTTGACCTCGCAGCCGAGGCCCAGCACGACGACATGAGAGAAATTCGCGTGCCGCGCATAACCGCCGAGGGTCCGGCGCAGCAGCGCCAGCGGCTCGTTCTGTGTCATGCCGCAGCCGGTCTTGTGGGTTAGCGCGACCACGCCGTCGACATTCGGATAGTCGGCCAGCGGATTGTCGCCGGTGAACGGATTCTTCTTGAACATGTCGGCGACGATGCCGGCGACATGGGCGCTGCAATTCACCGAGGTGAGGATACCGATATAGTTGCGCGTCGCCACGCGGCCGTCGGCGCGGCGGATTCCCTCGAAGGTCGCCGGCAGATCGAAATTCGGCACCGGCTTGACGTCGACGCCATAGGCATAGTCCTTGGCGAAATCGCCCATGCCGCAGTTCTGCGTATGCACGTGCTGGCCCGGCGCGATCGGCGCGGTGGCAAAGCCGATGATCTGGCCGTAACGCCGCACCGGCTCACCGACCGCAATCGGCCTGATCGCGACCTTGTGGCCCGCTGGGATCCGCTCGGTGGTGGTGACGCCGTCGGCGACCACCATGCCCGGCGGCAGGCTCGCGCGCGCGATCAGCACGCCGTCGTCGGGATGCAGGCGGATCACGGGGGCTGGGGTCATTGTGGTGTCTCCTGAAATCTAGCTATCTTGCCCCGGATGCTGCGCAGCGCAAAGCGCTGCGCAGCATCCGGGGCCCACCCTTGCTGCAACTACTAGGTCCCGGCTCTGCGGTGCAGCGTTACACGCTGCTCCGCGTCCGGGACACGAGAGCCTTTTACGCCTTCCCGGCGCTATCCTTCCTGGTCTGGTTCACCTGCATCCTGGCGTAGGTCGACATCAACCCGACCTCGTTCGAGAGCGTCACCAGCTTGAAGCCCATGTTGATGGCGCGCACCGCGCCTTCGGCGCCGGAGCAGTGGATGCCGGGGTTGAGGCCGCGCTTGCCGCATTCCTTGATGATCTTCTCGTAGATCTTCAAAATCTCCGGTTCGTCGCGGTCGAGCTTCGGCACCAGGCCGTAGGAGAAGCCGAGGTCGGACGGGCCGATATAGACGCCGTCGATGCCCTCGACGTCGAGGATCGCTTCCATGTTCTCCACCGCCGTCCTGGTCTCCATCATCGGCAGCAGCACGATCTCGTCATTGGCCGTCTTCTGGTACGAGCCGGCAGTGCCGTACAGGCCGGCGCGGATCGGGCCGTTTGAGCGCGTGCCCTTCGGCGGATATTTGGCGAACTGAACCAGATCCTTGGCTTCCTGCGGGGTGTTGATCATCGGGCAGATCACGCCATAGGCGCCGCCGTCCAGAACCTTGCCGATGATGCCGGGCTCGTTCCAGGGCACGCGGACCATCGGGGTCACCGGGTGGCCGTTCATCGCCTGGAAGCATTGAACCATCGAGAGATAGTCCTGCACGCCGTGCTGCATGTCGACGGTGACACTGTCGAAACCGCATTGCGCGATTACTTCGGCCGAGAATCCTGAGGGGATCGCGAGCCACGCGTTCACCACGGCCTTGCCGGAGGCCCATACTTTCTTGACGTTGTTTGAAGTCATTGCTCGCCTTCCCTTTGTGATCGTTGCGATTGTTGGAGTTCGTGAATTGGATTAGCTGGCCGCGCGCTGGATGGCGGCCTCGCTGACGCCGACCTCGCGTGCGGTGTTGACGATTGCGGCCCAGGTGTCGTCAGGCAGCGGCACACCGTTCTTGGTCCGCTCGGCGCGCGTCTTCCGTTCAGGGTCACCCGGCACCAAGACACTCTCGACGCCGGCGATCGGCTTGGTCTGGCGGATGAAGTCGGTATAGCGCGAAATCTCGCCATCGAAGAAGCCCGCGGTGTCGATCACCTTGGGATCGACAAAGAAGGACAGCATGCCGTTGGCGAACTGCCGTCCGCCCGAGGTGGCGCCCGTGCCGGTCAGCGCGCCGCCGAGCAGCTCACAGATGAAGGCAAGCCCCGAGCCCTTGTGCTCGCCGAAGGCGCGGATTGCGCCGGTCCCCTTGGTGTGGTCGCGCGGCCCGTCCGGCGTGTAGGGCCCGTACAGAACGGAGGGTTCCTCGCTGAGCGTGCCGTCGGCATCGACGAGCGCGCCGGTCGGCAGCTTCTTGCCGCCGCGGCTCGCCACCAGCACCTTGCCCTCGGCGACGATGGAGGTTGCAAAGTCGAGCACGATCGGATCCTGCCCCTGGCGTGGAATGCCGACGCAGTAAGGCGCGGTCGAGAGTCGCTTCTGCACGCCGCCGAACGGCGCCACCAGCAGCGAGCCCGCGGCGTTGACGAAATGTACCGACACCAGCCCTTCGGCGGCGGCCATTTCCGCCCAGTCGCCGACGCGGCCGATATGCCCGGCATTGCGCAGCGCGATCGCGGACAGTCCCGCCTTCTTGCACTTCTCGATGCCGGTCCGGACCGCAAAGGGCGTCACGGTCTGGCCGTAGCCGAACTTGCCGTCGATCACCGCGAGCGACGGCGTATCGACGACGATTTCGGGAGTCTGGTTGGGAACAACGTTGCCGGTTTTCTTCCAGCGAATATAGACCGGCACCCGGATCACGCCATGGCTGTCATGTCCCGTGAGATTGGCCGTCGTGAGATAGGTCGCGATGCGCCTCGCCTCTTCCGGCGAGGATTCCGCGTGCGAGAAAACGTCAGTGACAAAATCGATCAGATTGTTGACTTTTATTGTGACCATTTCCGGATTTCAGCCTGTCCTTGCCCGGGATGCCTGCCCATCGGCGGCACACCTTCGCTTCCCGCGCCGGTTTTGATGACCGGCTTGACCGGCACTTTGAGCGAAAAACCACGCGCGTGTCTACTCGCCTCGATCGCATTAGCCAAATGATCGCAATCATTTGCCCGCCTGCTATGCACCGGGCCGGTAGCATCATGCAAAATTGCGCTTACTCTTCTTCAGCCGCTGCGTCGCCCTCGCCCGCTACCTCCATCGCCGCGAGGCTGCGTTCCAGTTCGCCGAGCATGTCCTGCAATTCGCCAAGCTTGCGCGCACCATAGCGATTGGTGATCTCGGCGTAGATCGCCTCCGACGTCGGCGCAACCGCCTCGATCAGCTTGAGCCCCCTGGTCGAGATCGAGACCTCGCCGCGACGCAGATCGGCCTTGGCGGTGCGCCGCTCGATCAAATCGCGCGCTTCGAGGTCGCGCAGGATGCGCGACAGGCTCGGCCCCAAGAGAAAGGCAACACGCGCCAACTCGGTCACCTCGATGGTGTCGATCGCCGTCAGCGCGCGCAGGATCCGCCATTGCTGTTCGGTCAGGCCGTGGTTGCGCAGCGACGGCCGGAACTGGCGCATGACAGCTTCGCGGGCGCGCAGCAGCGACATCGGCAGCGAGCGGGAGAATTCGCGCATCGGCCCGCGGCGGGGCTCTGGCGTTTCCGCCTGCTCCGAACTCGATCCGTTCGGCGATCTCTTGCCTGCCATCTTCTCTGGTCCGTTACTTCCGGAATCGTCGCTATCGCCAAGGATAAAGTTTTGCGGCGCAACAAGCATCAAATCAGTTTGCGCCGGAGAACTTAACATGTTAAACAAATTTCAGCACGTGCTTTTTCCGTTCCCCCGGACGCAGCCATGGCCCTTTCCCAAGATCAAATCCGCAGCGCTGCAGAGCGGCTCGACCGCGCCGAAAAGACCCGTACGCAGATCCGCCAGCTTTCGCTCGAGCACCCCGACATAACGATCGAGGATGCCTACGCTATTCAAAAGGTCTGGGTCGAAATGAAGGTCGCGCAGGGGCGCGCCGTGAAGGGCCATAAGATCGGCCTGACCTCCAAGGCGATGCAGAGCGCGCTCAATATCGACGAGCCGGATTCCGGCGTCCTGCTCGACGACATGTTCTTTGCCGATGGTGGCCTGGTGCCATCCGACCGCTTCATCGGTACCCGCGTCGAGGCCGAACTGGCGTTCGTGATGAAGTCGCGGCTTTCGGGGCCGGACTGCACGATGTTCGACGTGCTCAACGCCACCGACTTCGTGGTGCCGGCGCTGGAGATTCTGGACACGCGGGTCGAGCGAGTCGACCGAGAGACCGAGGCAACGCGGAAGATTTTTGACACCATCGCCGACAACGCAGCCAATGCCGGCATCGTGCTCGGCGGCCGTCCGATCCGCCCCCTGGATGCCGATTTGCGCTGGATCGGCGCGCTCTGCTTCCGCAACGGCCAGCTCGAAGAAACCGGGCTCGCGGCCGGCGTTCTCAACCATCCCGCAACGTCCGTCGCCTGGCTCGCCAACAAGATCGCACCGAACGGGCTGGCGCTGGAGGCGGGACAAGTAGTGCTGGCGGGATCGTTCATCCGCCCGATCGAGACCCGCAAGGGCGACACGATCCAGGCCGACTATGGCCCGTATGGTTCGGTGAGCTGCTACTTCGCCTGAGGCTTTAAGAGAGTTGGAGCAATCGGAACATGCCGCACTTCACGATTGAGTATTCAGGCAATCTGGACGGGTGCGTCGACATGGGCGGCGTCGTCGAACTGGTTCGCAAGGCTGCGGTCGAGACCGGCATCTTCCCGCTCGGCGGTATCCGAGTCCGCGCCATCAAATGCGAGCACTATGCGATCGCCGACGGTCGGCAGACTTACGCCTTTCTCGACATGGTGCTCCGCCTCGGCGAGGGCCGCGATCTCGCCACCCGCAAGAAGGCGGGCGAGCATATTTTCGAGGCCCTGTCGGCCTATCTCGATCCAGTGTTTGCGAACGAGAAGTTCGCGTTGTCGTTCGACATGCAGATCAACGACAAGGAAACCAGCTGGAAACGCAACAACATCCACGAAGCCCTGAAGGTGGAAACGATCAATGGATAAAGCGACACCCAAGGACGTGTTTCAAGCAAATCGCGACCGCGCAGCCCCCCTGCTCGCCAAATTAAAGAACGAGGGCATCGGCCACATGATCGACGGCAAGATCGTGCCGTCGGCTTCGGGCCAGACCTTTGAGACGAAGTCGCCGGTGGACGGCGCGGTGCTGGCGTCCGTCGCCCGCGGCACTTCCGAAGATATCGACCGCGCGGCTGATGCCGCCAGCCGGGCCTTCAAGGCCTGGCGCGAGGTTTCGGCGGCGGCGCGGCGGAAACTCTTGCATCGCGTCGCCGACGCCATCGAGGACCATGCCGATGACATCGCCGTGCTCGAATGCATCGATACTGGGCAGGCCCACCGCTTCATGGCCAAGGCCGCGATCCGGGCGGCGGAAAACTTCCGCTTCTTCGCCGACAAGTGCGCCGAGGCGAGAGACGGCCTCAACACACCCTCCGAGGAGCACTGGAACATCTCGACGAGAGTGCCGATCGGCCCGGTCGGCGTCATCACGCCGTGGAACACACCGTTCATGCTGTCGACCTGGAAGATCGCGCCTGCGCTCGCCGCCGGCTGCACGGTCGTGCACAAGCCGGCGGAATGGTCGCCGGTGACGGCGGACCTGTTGGCAAAACTCGCCAAGCAGGCTGGCCTGCCCGACGGCGTGCTCAACACCGTCCACGGGTTTGGCGAGGAAGCCGGCAAGGCGCTGACCGAGCACCCCGCGATCAAGGCGATCGGCTTTGTCGGCGAGAGCGCCACGGGGTCTGCGATCATGGCACAGGGCGCCCCGACCCTGAAGCGGATACATTTCGAGCTCGGCGGCAAGAACCCTGTCATCGTGTTCGAGGACGCCGATCTCGACCGCGCGCTCGACGCCGTCGTCTTCATGATCTATTCGCTGAACGGCGAGCGCTGTACCTCCTCCAGCCGGCTTTTGGTTCAGGAGAGCGTTGCGGACAAGTTCATCGAGAAGCTCACCGCGCGGGTGAAGGCGCTGAAGGTCGGGCATCCCCTCGATCCCGCCACCGAAATCGGGCCGCTGATCCACGAGCGGCATCTCGCCAAGGTCTGCAGCTATTTCGACGTCGCGAAGCAAGACGGCGCCACCATTGCGGTCGGCGGCAAGCCGCATGACGGCCCGGGCGGCGGGCATTACGTACAGCCGACGCTGGTCACCGGCGCGAATGCAAACATGCGGGTGGCGCAGGAGGAGGTGTTCGGCCCGTTCCTGACGGTGATTCCGTTCAAGGACGAGAAGGATGCGATCGAGATCGCCAACGGCGTGCAGTACGGCCTCACCGGCTATGTCTGGACCGGCGACATGGGCCGCGCGCTGCGCACGGCCGACGCGCTGGAAGCCGGCATGATCTGGCTCAACTCCGAAAACGTCCGTCATCTGCCCACCCCGTTCGGTGGCATGAAGGCCTCCGGCATCGGCCGCGATGGCGGCGATTACTCGTTCGACTTCTACATGGAAACCAAGCACGTCTCGCTCGCCCGCGGGAGGCATAAGATTCAGAGACTTGGCCTGCCCTCATCCTGAGGAGCGGGCGCAAGCCCGCGTCTCGAAGGATGGGCCACGGGCCACATGGTTCGAGACGGCGCTTCGCGCCTCCTCACCATGAGGATTAACAATTGAGAAACCACATGCCCGTTCCGACTCACACATTCACCCCGCCCTTCAACATCATCCGCTGCAGCCACGCCGTGCTTGAGGTCGTCGATCTCGGCAAGAGCCGCGCCTTCTACGAGAACACCATCGGCCTCCATGTCGAGGACGCCGATGACAACGCGGTGTACCTGCGCGGCAGCGAGGAGCAGCAGCATCACTCGCTGGTGCTGCGGAAAGCCGTCACCGCGGCCTGCAGCCGGCTCGGCTTCAAGGTCGGCAATGACGGCGATCTCGACAGGGCCGCGACGTTCTTTTCCGAGAACGGCATCCCTTACGCCTTCGCCGATCAGCCGTTCCAGGGCCGCACGCTGCAGTTCACCGATCCCGCCGGCTTCCAGCTCGAACTCTACGCGACCATGGAAAAACGCCCGCATCTGCTGCGGCGCTACGACCTCTACAAGGGCTGCCACCCGCAGCGGCTCGATCACTTCAACATCTTCGCGCCCGAGGTTCAGGGCACCATGGACTTTTATGCGCGGCTCGGCTTCCGGCTGACCGAATATGGCGAGGAGGACGGGCCGAACGGACGGATTGCTGCGGCCTGGATGCACCGCAAGGGCAATGTCCACGACCTCGCCATCACCAACGGCCGCGGCCCGCGCCTGCACCATATCGCCTATTGGACGCCGACCGCGATGAACATCCTGCATCTCTGCGACGTCATGGCGTCCAGCGGATACCTCAAGAACATCGAGCGCGGCCCGGGACGGCACGGCATCTCGAATGCGTTCTTCCTCTACGTCCGCGACCCCGACGGCCACCGCCTCGAGCTCTATACCAGTGACTATTTCACCGGCGACCACGACCACGAGCCGCTGCGCTGGTCGCTGAAGGACCCGCGCCGGCAGACGCTGTGGGGTGCACCGGCGCCGCGCTCGTGGTTCGAGGAAGGATCGCCCTTCACCGGGCAAAAGGTGCGCGAGCCGGCATTCGTGGCCGACGTCACCATTGCGGATTAGAGTCGTGCGCCGTGCCGATAATGAGCTTCCCCACGCGTCGTCCCGGCGAACGCCGGGACCCATAATCCGCGGCGGTAATGTTGCAGAAGGTGTCTGCCTTGGTGCCCAAAAGATAAGACACGGCGTATGGGTCCCGGCGTTCGCCGGGACGACATGGAGTATCGGATAACAATGACGTCTCCCCGCCTCGCCACCTACACCATCAACGGCGCGCAGAAGTACGGCGCCGTGACCGATGCCGGCATCGTGGATCTCTCCGCGCGGTTCGGAAAGGAGTTTCCGACGCTGCGCGAAGTCATCGCGGCCGGTGCACTGATGAAGCTCGCGGACGAAGGCGCGCGGCATCAGCCGGATCACGCGCTCGATGCGATCATTTGGCAGCCGCCGATCCCGGCGCCGGAAAAGATCATCTGCATCGGCGTCAACTACCCGGACCGCAACGCCGAATACAAGGACGGGCAGGACGTGCCGAAATATCCGAGCATGTTCATGCGCACGCCGCGCTCCTTCGTCGGCCACAACACGCCGCTGGTGCGCCCACGCGCCTCCGCGCAGCTCGACTATGAGGGCGAACTGGTGCTGGTCGTCGGCAAGGCCGGCCGGCACATCAAGGAGAGCGACGCGCTGGGGCATATCGCCGCCGTCACGCTCTGCAACGAGGGCACCATCCGCGACTGGGTGCGGCACGCCAAGTTCAACGTCACGCAGGGCAAGAATTTCGATTCGACCGGCAGCCTCGGGCCATGGATCGTACCCTACACCGACGAGAGCCAGATCGCGGACATCCGCCTGACCACCAAGGTCAATGGCGAGACGCGGCAGGACGACCGCACCGGGCGGTTGATCTTCGGCTTCCGCTCCCTCATCAACTATCTCTCGACCTTCACCACGCTGGTTCCAGGCGACGTCATCGTGACGGGCACGCCGACCGGCGCCGGCGCACGGTTCGACCCGCCGCGCTATCTCAAGCCCGGCGACGTCGTCGAGATCGAGGCCGAGGGCGTTGGCGTGCTGAGGAACGGCGTGGTCGACGAAGCCTGACAATTCCTGAGAAGCGAGTGGATAGCACAATGACACCAACCTCCGGCGGCGAAGCAATCGTCAATGGCCTTGTCGCGCACGGCGTCGACACCGTGTTCGGCCTGCCCGGCGCGCAAGTTTATGGCCTGTTCGACGCCTTCCATCAGGCGCAGCTGAAGGTGATCGGCGCGCGGCATGAGCAGGCCTGCGGCTACATGGCGTTCGGCTATGCGCGCTCGTCCGGCAAGCCCGGCGTGTTCAGCGTGGTCCCCGGCCCCGGCGTGCTCAATGCCAGCGCGGCGCTGCTCACCGCGTTCGGCTGCAACGAGCCGGTGCTTTGCCTGACCGGTCAGGTGCCGACGTCGTTCCTCGGCAAGGGCCGCGGCCATCTGCACGAGATGCCGGATCAGCTCGCGACCTTGCGCACCTTTGTGAAATGGGCCGAGCGCGTCGAATATCCTGGAGCTGCACCGAACGTGATGTCGCGCGCGTTCCAGGAAATGCTTTCGGGACGGCGCGGTCCAGTGTCTGTGGAGATGCCGTGGGACGTGTTCACCCAGCGCGCGCAGGTCGGCCCGTCGGAGGTGTTCGATCGCCTCCCCGCGCCGCAGCCCGATCCCGACCGCATCAAGGCGGCCGCCGCGCTGATCAAGGATGCGAAGCGGCCGATGATCTTCGTCGGCAGCGGCGCGATCGATGCGCGCGATGAAATCCTCGAACTTGCCGAGATGATCGATGCGCCCGTGGTGGCCTTCCGCAGCGGCCGCGGCATCGTCTCCAACGCGCACGAGCTCGGGCTGACGATGGCCGCGGCCTACAGACTGTGGACGAATACCGATCTGATGATCGCGATCGGCACCCGCGCCGAACTGCCGACCTCCGGTTTCCGCTGGCCGTACCAGCCGAAGGGTTTGAAATCCGTTCGCATCGATATCGATCCCGTTGAAATGCGCCGGGTGACGACCGACGCCGCCATCGTCGCCGATGCCAAGGCCGGCACGGCCGATCTGGTCGCCGCAGTGAAAAAGGCCGGCTACAGCAAGACCAGCGGCCGGCGCGGCGAGATCCGCGAGGCGACCGCGGCGGCGCAGCAGGAAATTCAAAAGGTGCAGCCGCAAATGGCGTATCTGAACGTCCTGCGCGAGGTGCTGCCGGCGAACGCCATCGTTACTGACGAGCTATCGCAGGTCGGTTTCGCCTCCTGGTACGGCTTTCCAGTCTATGAGCCCCGCACCTTCATCACCTCAGGTTATCAAGGCACGCTCGGCTCGGGCTTTCCGACTGCGCTCGGCGCCAAGGTCGCCAATCCCGACAGGCCGGTGGTGGCTATCACCGGCGATGGCGGCTTCATGTTCGGCGTGCAGGAGCTGTCGACCGCCGTCCAATTCAAAATCGGCGTGGTCACACTGGTGTTCAACAACAACGCCTACGGCAACGTCCGCCGCGACCAGCGCCAGCATTTTGACGGCCGCGTGGTCGCGTCCGATCTCGTCAATCCGGATTTCGTGAAGCTTGCCGAATCCTTCGGCGTTCCAGCGGTGCGCGTGGCGTCGCCCGATCAGTTCAAGCCGGCGCTGGAAAAAGCGCTGGCCGATGGCGGGCCCTACCTGATTTCGGTGGAAGTGCCGACGGATTCGGAAGTGAGCCCATGGGCGTTCATTCACCCGCCGAAGCCTTGATTTAGTACGTCGTTCCGGGTCGCGTCGAAGACGCGAACCCGGAACCTCGAGATTCCGGGTTCGGTCCTACGGACCGCCCCGGAATGACGGCGGAGAGAACTAGGCTCGCTTCATTACTTCCCTCTGCATCCGCGCCGCCGCGATCACCAATAGCCCCGCGCCCGCCACCGACCAGCACGCAACCGGGGCCCACTGCAACAGCGGCGCATATTCCGGCAGCTTCTGCAGGCCACCGGCCACCGCCGCCATCCGCGCAAAGGTGGCCAGCGCCAGCGCGGAGAACACCAGCCCCACCACCTTGCCCTCGGCACCGGTCTCCCCGATTGCCAGCGCCGCCGAGACAGCGGCCATCAGCATGCAGCCCCACGCGGCGCCTGCGACCAACTGCGCCGCCATCAGGATATTGAGATTGCCCGCCATTTCCGCAGCCACCACCGCGAGCGCGCCGAACAGGCCCGCCGCACCAATCACGATCAGCCCGCCGCGGTGCTTGACCACGATGCTCGCCGGAAACATCGCGATGTTGAAGCCGATCCAGAACACCGGCATCAGCCATGGCAATTCGTCCGGCCTGGCAAACCGCAGGAAGAACGGCGTGCTGTTGATGGAAAAATGCAGTTGATAGCCGAGCGACAGGATGACCATCGAGGCTATGAAGAACATCGGTACCGGTCCGAACGGTTTCGCGGGCGCAACCGGCTGTTTTGCGACAGGAGGTGCCAGCGCCAGATCACGTTCGACCTTCGAAAGAGCCAGCGTGGTGAGCAGCAGTACCACGCCCGAGATCACGAAGGGCAGCCGCGGGTCGTGGTTGCGCAAAACGACGCCGAGATAGGGCGAGACCGCGCCGGCCAGGCCGTAGCCGAGCATCGTCAGCGCCGACAAAAATGGAATCGCCGGACGCGCGGCGTATTTGCCGAGCAGCGTCAGCGGCGGTGCCCGCAGCGCCGACGACGTCACGACCCAGATCAGGATCAATCCGATGAACCAGGCCTGCGCGGCCGGTCCGGTGCCCGCCACGTACGGTAGCGCGACAAACGCCGCGCAGGAGATCGCGGTCACGACGCCGACGACTACGCCGAGCCGGCCGACGTACGGCACGATTTTATCGGCAGCTATGCCCATTGCGGTATCGGTGATCGTGAAGATCGCCTGGTCCAGCATCAGGATCAGGATCACGGCCGTCGGCGCGATGCCGACGTCAGCGCAGAGTTTTGGCAGGTAGATGACGTAGGTGGTCCAGCCCAGCGTGAAGACCAGTTGCAAAATCGCGAGATAGACGCCGGTGCGGTTAGCGCTGGTTTCGGACGCTGCGGTTGTCATGCTCATGTCGGCCCCCGGCCGGATGAGCATAGACCACGAAGCGTTCCAGTGAAAAGCAATCGATACGGTCTCGTGCCCCGGATGCAGCGCAGCGTGAAACGGTGCGCTGCTAAGCCGGGGCCTGCCGCGGCATTGGGTCCCGGCTCTGCGACGCAGCGCTCCACGCTGCGCCGCGTCCGGGACACGAGATCAGCGCACCTTGCGAAATGTCAGATTGATCCGCTGGCGGCCCAGCACCGGGTGCTCGCCGTCGGCCAGCGGCGCCACGCCATGAAAGAACAGCCGCGACGGTCCGCCCCAAACCACAACGTCGCCGTGCTCCAGCCGGTAGCGTGCGGTCTTGTCGGCACGCTTCGCGCCGCCAAACAGGAAGATCGCCGGCAGCCCGAGTGAGACCGAGACGATGGGCGCCGCAAAATCCAGCTCGTCCCTGTCCTGATGCAGCGACAGTTTTGCGCCAGGCACATAGCGGTTGATCAGGCAAGCCTCCGGGGCGAAGCCGTTGAACCCGGCGTCATCAGCAGCTCTGGCCGCCAGCATGCGCAGCACGGGCGGCATCGCCGGCCACGGCTGTTTGGACTCGGGATCGATGGCGTCATAGCGGTAGCCGGTCCGGTCCGACACCCAGCCGGCACTGCCGCAATTGGTCATCGCGACCGACATGCGGTGGCCGCCCGGCGTGATCAGATGCCGGAACGGCGCCTGTTTGACGATCACGCGCAGGGCCGGAAGCAGTTCGCCCTCAAAGGGCTTCGCAAAACCACGCAGCAGCACCGCACCGTCCGCCATCACCCCGCGCGATGGGCGCGTGTCGCCAACGCTTTCGAACAAATCCGCAGTCAATTCAGTCCGCACTCATTTGGCATCGTGGAAGATCACGCCGACGGTGTGGCGATGGCCCGATCTGATCCGGCTCACCCCATGGCGCAGATTAACGCGGTAAGGTCCGCGCGTCCCCTGCACCGGACGGTGATGCACAGCAAAGGCGACCGCATCGCCTTGACGGAGCGGCACCACTTCAGGCCGCGACTGCATCCGCGGCCGCTGCTCGGTCAGCACGAACTCGCCGCCCTCGAAATCGCGCCCCGGTTCCGACAGCAGGATCGCGACCTGCAGCGGAAACACATGCTCGCCGTAGAGGTCCTGATGCAGGCAGTTGTAATCGCCCTCGCCATATTGCAGCAGCAGCGGCGTCGGCCGCGTCTGCCCGGCGTCGTGGCAGCGTTTAAGGAACGCGGCGTGCTTGTCGGGATAGCGGATATCGATCCCCATCGTCTCGTTCCAGCGATTGGCAATGCCGCAGAGCCGTGCATACAGCGCGGGCCGCAGTTCCGCGATCAGGTCCGGCAGCGGATAGGCAAAATACTTGTACTCGCCGCGGCCAAAACCGTGGCTGCCCATCACGATCCGGCTGCGGAAGTTCGCGTCGTCGGGATAGAGCGCGGCGATGGCAGCGCATTCATCCGGCGACAGCAACCCCTTCAGGACGGCGCAGCCCTGCGCGTCGAGATCGGCCTCTATTTGCGCCCAGTCGATGGCATCCACGCGGCCGGCGACGGTGAACGGACGGTCGATATTTCTTGCGGTTGCTCTCATGGCACCAATATCGCAATCCGGGCTTGTCGAAGCCACCCGATTTCCGAATGCTCGGTCGTCGTCCCGGCGAACGCCGGGACCCATACGCCGCGGCGATTGTGGCTGAGCACGAGGGGCCGACGGCCTCTTTCAACAACAGATGACCGGGATTATGGGTCCCGGCGTTCGCCGGGACGACGCAGAGACAATAGTTGACGCCTACCCCAACACCGGCATCGTGATCACATCATAGCCGTGGCTGATCTTGCGCTTCAGCACGGGGTCTTCCAGCTCGAAATCAAAACGATCGGCCGGACGGATGCCGCCCTTGGCGGCGAAGGTGCCGCCGAACATGGCGCAGCCGTCCGGCAGCCCCTGGCCGCCGAAGCCGCGCGCGATCAGGTCTTTTACCGGAAGCATCGCGTCCAGCGTGCCCTCCTGGTAGAGCACGCGGGCGCCGCCGATCGTGGCCCAGGAGCGCAGGATCATCCTGTCCCAATGGCCGATGACGTCCTCCAGCTCCCATAGCGTAGAGCCCATCGGCTTGTCGCACATCTGCTTGGAGACGGTGACGCTGTAGCTCTCCACCTTGCGGTCGGTATGGTCGGAGCCGCAGCCGACGAAGATGCGGCCCTGCCAGCCGATCAGCACGAACTCGACCTCGCCCGAGGAATCTTCGCCGGAGACCTCGATGCGGTCGGCCAGCGTGATCCGCCGCGCCGAGCAGCGGTAGTAGATCGGCGTCGTTGCCGGACGTGCGATGCCGATCGCTTCGAGCTCGGCGATGTGCTTGTCGCGCGCCACCGGATCACGCCCGGTCCAGCCGGCAATCACCGCCTGATCGATCGCCAGCGTCAGCGGCGTCAGCAACCCCTTGTCATCGACGTTGAAGGTCAGATCAAACACGGATGACATCCTCCATTCCGGCCGCGAGTTCGAAGATGCGGCGGTCAGACCCGCCGGCGGCGGCGAGCATCAGCCCGACCGGCACCTCGCCTTCACCGTGCGCCGGCAGCGAGATCGCGCAGCCGTCGAGCATGTTGATCAGCGTGCAGTTGCGCAAGGAACGCAGGTTCTGGACGGCGAAGGCCTGGTCATCGGCGAGGTCAGCAATTTTCGGCGGCGTATTCGCGGTGGTCGGCAACACCAGTGCGTCATAAGGCGCGATCCGTTTCTCAGTGCGCGCAATGAACGAGCTGCGCGCGCCAAGGATATCGATGTAGTCGGCCGCGCTGATGCTCTCGCCGCGCAGGATGCGGACGCGAACGCGGGGATCGTAGACGTCGCCCTTGCTCGCGAGCAGATAGCGATGCCAGGCGTAGCTCTCCGCGGCGGCAAACCCGCCCTTGCTGTTCATGACCAGGACGTCATTGAATTCCGGCACCTCGATCCGCTCGATCAGGGCGCCCTGACGCGACAGCGCGGCGAGCGCGCGCTCGAAGGTCTTCGCGACCTCGTCGTCGAGATCGTCGAGCGCTATCGTCGTGGGCACCGCGAGCCGCATGCCCTTGACCGGGCGCGGTTGCAGCGGCTGCACGGCTTCATCGGCCAGCACCGCGTCGAGCACGGCGCAGCAGGCGACGCTACGCGCCAGCGGGCCAAAGCTGTCGAGCGAGGACGATAGCGGCACGCCGCCTGTGAGCGGCACGCGGGCCTGCGTCGGCTTGTAACCGACGATGCCGTTATAGGCCGCCGGGATCCGGCAGGAGCCGCCGGTATCGGTGCCGAGCGCGCCATAGGCCATGCGATCGGCGATCGAGACTGCCGCGCCCGAGGAGGAGCCGCCGGGCACGTGGCCGACGCTGCGATTGAACACGCTCTTCGGCGTGCCGTAATGCGGATTGATGCCGATGCCGGAATAGGCGAACTCGGTCATGTTGGTGCGGCCAATCACGACGAAGCCGGCCCGGCGCAGCCGCGCTACGACGGGCGCATCGGCCTCTGCGGGCGCGGAATCCTCAAGGGCCCGCGATCCTGCGCGTGTTACCTGTCCCTTGATGTCGTAGAGATCCTTGATCGACACGGGAATGCCGGCATAGGGCGACGGCGCGGCGTTGGCTTTGCGCAGATGATCCATCGCGTCCGCAGCGGCGAGCGCGGCGTCCTTGTCGACATGGATAAAGGTGCGCGCGCCCTCGCCGGCGGGATCGGCAATTCGTGCGAGGCACTCCTCGACGAGTTTGCGCGCGGTGGTGCGTCCGGCATCGAGATCGGCGGCGAGGCTCGCCAGCGTCGGATGGTCAGGCATGGCTCTCTTGTCTGTCTGGATCGCTTCCGGGCTGAAAGCAATTTACCGTGGCGCGGACTATCTCCGATGATGGGGTGGCATACAAGCGCTCTCGGGCGCAGGAATGCGGCCATGCAATTGCCGCTAGCGCAGAACCGTTGACGGCCCACAGTCAATGTCGCATCAAGATCGCAACGCTCAAGCAAAACGCCCGATTTCCCAAGGAGAAATTGCCGAGATGGCCGAACCTGCCCGCGCGAGACCAAAGCCGACACCGGAAACCCAGCATTTCTGGGATGGAACGCAGGCCGGCGAACTCCGCCTGCAGCGCTGCGATGCCTGCGCCAATGTCTATTTCCCGCCGCGCCCGTTCTGTCCCTCCTGCGCCTCGCGCAAGGTTTCCGTGTTCAAGGCGAGCGGCAAGGGCAAGCTCTATAGCTACGTCATCAACCACCGTCCGGCGGCGCCCGGCTTCACCCCGCCTTACGCGATCGCGGTCGTCGAGCTCGACGAAGGTCCGCGCATGATGAGCAACATCATCGATTGTCCGCAGACGCCGGAGGCGCTGGAGCTCGACATGAAGCTCGAAGTCGCCTTCGAAAAACTCGACGACAAGATCACCCTTCCCTTGTTCCGTCCGGCGAAGGGGTAAGCACCATGCGCAGAAACCAGGTCGCCGTCGTCGGCGCTGCCGAGACCACCGAGCTCGGCGTCATCCCCAACATGTCGCAGATCCAGCTTCATGCGGATGCGGCGCTCAACGCCATTGCGGATGCCGGGCTGAAACTCTCCGATATCGACGGCATCGCCACCGCGGTCGAAACCCCGCAGCAGATCGCGCACTATCTCGGCATCACGCCGACCTGGGTCGACGGCACCTCGGTCGGCGGCTGTTCGTTCATGCTGCATGTCCGCCATGCCGCGGCCGCGATCGAGGCCGGTCTCTGCAAGACCGTATTGATCACGCATGCGGAAAGCGGCAAGTCGATGGTCGGCAAGCTGCCGCGCTCGACGCCGCCCGATAGCCTCAACGGCCAGTTCGAAGCACCGTTCGGTGTCTACGGCCCACCCAGCATGTTCCCAATCCCCGTGCTGCGCTTCATGAAGACCTACGGCATCACCCATGAGCAGCTTGCCATGGTCGCCGTCGTGCAGCGCGAATGGGCCGCGAAGAATCCGCGTGCGACGATGAAGGACCCGATCACGGTCGCCGACGTGCTCAACTCGCGCATGATCGCCTACCCGTTCCGCCTGCTGCAATGCTGCCTCGTCACCGACGGCGGCGGCGCGCTGATCCTTACCTCGGCCGATCGCGCCAGGGACTTTCCGAACAAGCCTGTCTACATCCTCGGCACCGGCGAGAGCGTGGAAACGCCGATGGTCAGCCAGATGGAGACCTTCAACTCCTCGCGCGCCTTCAAGGTCGCAGGCCCCCTAGCCTTCAAGGAGGCCGGCATCACCCACAAGGACGTCGACCACCTGATGATCTACGACGCCTTTGCGCATCTGCCGCTCTATGGCCTCGGCGATCTCGGCTTCATGCCGCATGAGGAAACCGGCAAGTTCATTGCCGACGGCAACACGAGGCCCGGCGGCAAGCTGCCGCTCAACACCAATGGCGGCGGCCTTTCCTACATGCACTCCGGCATGTACGGCATGTACGCGCTGCAGGAGAGCGTGCGGCAGATGCGCGGCATCGCGCCGGCACAGGTGCCGAATGCGAAAATCTCGGTCTGCCACGGCGTCGGCGGCATGTTCGCCGCCAGTGGTACGATCATCTTTACGAACGAGAAATGAGCGAGCTGCCCGCCTCTCCCTCTCCCCGTTCTTACGGGGAGAGGGTTGGGGTGAGGGGCTGCTTCCACACACTCGGACTCGCGGAGAGTCCCCCTCACCCGGATCGCATCTACGATGCGATCCGACCTCTCCCCGCACGCGGGGCGAGGTAAGAACGCCGGATCAATCGGGAGAACTTCAATGGCAAAATCACTGCAAGACAAAGTCATCATCGTCACCGGCGCAGGCCGCGGCATCGGCCGCGAAATCGCGCTGCTCTGCGCCGCCGAAGGCGCAAAAGTCGTCGTCAACGATCCCGGTGGTGCGGCCGACGGTGCCGGTTCGAGCGCAGCGCCTGCTGAGGAGGTCGTCGAGGAGATCAAGAAGCGCGGCGGCACAGCCGTCGCCAATTTCGAGTCGGTGGCCGAAGCGATACCCGCCAGCAAGATCGTGAAGACCGCAACCGATCATTTCGGCCGGCTCGACGGCGTCGTCAACAATGCCGGCATCTTGCGCGACATGATCTTCCACAAGATGAGCGTGGAAGCCTTCGAGGCCGTCATCAAGGTCCACCTGATGGGCTCGTTCTACGTCTCGCACGCCGCCGCGCGGATCTATCGCGAGCAGGAGAGCGGCTCCTTCGTGCACTTCACCTCGACCTCGGGGCTGATCGGCAATTTCGGCCAGGCCAACTACGCCGCCGCCAAGCTCGGCATCGTCGGCCTGTCGAAATCGATCGCGCTCGACATGGGCCGCTTCAACGTCCGCTCCAACTGCGTCTCGCCGTTCGCCTGGACCCGCATGATCGGCACCATCCCGACCGAGACCGACGCCGAGAAGGCGCGCGTCGAGAAGATCAAGCAGATGGGCCCAGAGAAGATCGCGCCGCTGTGCGGCCATCTGCTCTCCGATGCCGCCAAGGACGTCACCGGACAGATCTTCGGCGTGCGCATGAACGAGATCTTCCTTTTCAGCCAGAATCGTCCGATCCGCTCGGTTCACCGCGGCGAAGGCTGGACGCCGCAAACCATCGCCGAGCACGGCATGCCTGCACTGAAGGGATCGTTCTCCAAGCTCGACCGCTCCGCGGATATCTTTACGTGGGATCCGATCTGAGCCGGGCACGACGCGCAGCCTAGGGTGAGCAAAGACGCGTAGCGTCGTGCCCACCACTCTGCTCCTGCGAGACCTCATCCTGAGGAGCCGCGTAGCGCCGTCTCGAAGGATGAATGGCACCAGCCGGGCCGCATGGTTCGAGACGGCGCGACGCGCCTCCTCACCATGAGGGACTAATAGTTGCGGTTCTCCAGCACAGCCTGCCCGCTTTATGCCGGAATGCGGGCTGATGCTTTTCCTCCCAACAAAAAACACATGGGAGGAAATCATGACAACCTCACTGACCTTTTCCGATCCCCAGCGACAAGGCGGCGGCCTCGACCGTCGCAAGATATTGACGGGCGCGGCAGCGCTGGCCGCTTCCGCCGTAACGGTGAAGACGGCTTCCGCCGCTTCCGTCGCACCGCTCGGCCAGACCGGCGCGCCGACCACGGCAACGCAGCCGCTGCCGCTCGGCCCGCTTCCCGGCGCGCGCTATCCCGATGCCCGCCTGGAATCGATGAAGAAGCCGAAGGTCTCATTCGGCCCCACCGGCTTCCCCGCCTTCGCCGGCACCATGGCAGTCGAGCGCGTCGCGACCGGGTTCCGCTGGGCCGAAGGTCCGGTCTACTTTCCGGCCGGGCGCTATGTTCTGTTTAGCGACATTCCCAACAACCGTATCATGCGCTTCTCGGAGGATGACGGTCACGTCAGCGTCTATCGCCAGCCGTCGATGAACTCGAACGGCAACACGATCGACCGCGAAGGACGTTTGATCACCTGCGAGCATTCCGGCCGCCGCGTCACCCGGACCGAGCTCGACGGCTCGATCACGATCATCGCCGACAAGTACAATGGCAAGAAGCTGAACGCGCCGAACGACGCAGTGGTCGCTGCCGACGGTTCGATCTGGTTCTGCGATCCGATCTACGGCATCGGCGGCTATTACGAGGGGATCAAGGCCGAGCCCGAGCAGGAAAAACACAA
The DNA here is from genome assembly GCF_029714305.1 of Bradyrhizobium sp. CB3481. Lineage (NCBI taxonomy): Bacteria > Pseudomonadati > Pseudomonadota > Alphaproteobacteria > Hyphomicrobiales > Nitrobacteraceae > Bradyrhizobium > Bradyrhizobium sp. CB3481. Next base: position 2,557,593 of record NZ_CP121647.1, on the reverse strand, counting down.
TGTCTACCGGGTCGATCCGAAATCCGGCGACATCAAAGTGGTCGTCGACGACTTCGTCGAGCCGAACGGCCTCTGCTTCTCGCCCGACGAGAAGAAGCTCTACATCTGCGATACCGGCTTCACGGACGGGCCGGACAACCCCTCGCATATCCGCGTGTTCGACGTCGATCTCGCGGGCGGAAAACTGTCCAACAGCAAGGTCTTTGCGGACATGCCCAAGCCCAGCATTACCGACGGGCTGCGCTGCGATCGTGACGGCCGCGTCTGGTGCTCGGTCGGATGGGGCGATCCGAACGAGGACGGCGTGCGCTGCTATACGCCCGACGGCGATCTGCTCGGCAAGATCCACATCCCCGAGACGGTCGCCAACATGTGCTTCGGCGGCCAGCAGCGCAACCGGCTCTACATCTGCGGGTCGTCGTCGCTGTATGCGGTTTATACAAGTGCGCAGGGTGCGATGAAGCCGTGAGGGGCCTGTAGTTGTTGAGCGCCCACCACGAGTCGTCCCCGCGCACGCGGGGACCCATAACCACAGGGTTCTATTGTAGGAGGATGATGTCTCCCATCCTGCCTTACTGAAAGATCACGCGGTATGGGTCCCGGCGTTCGCCGGGACGACGGCGGAGGGAATGGCGCCCCTCACCCGCTGTTGCGCAACCCCGCCGAAATCCCGTTGATCGTGAGCTGAATCCCGCGCAGCACCTGCTCGTCCGGGTTCTGCGCGCGGTGCTCCTTCAACAGCTCGACCTGCACGTGGTTGAGCGGATCGAGATAGGGGAAGCGGTTGCGGATCGAGCGTTCCAGCAGCGGGTTGCCCTGCAACAGCCGCTCATGGCCCATGATGTCGAGCAGGGTCTCGATCGAGGCATGCCACTCGCGGCGAATGCGGCCAAAAATGCTGTCGCGCAGCTTCACGTCGGGCACCAGCTCGGCATAGCGCGAGGCGATCGCGATCGAGCTCTTGGCGAGCACCATGTCCATGTTCGACAAGAGCGTGCGGAAGAACGGCCATTCGCGGTAAAGCTCCTGCAGGAACGGCATGCCCTGCTCCGGATGCTCCGCGATCCAGGTTTCCACCGCCGAACCGAAACCGTACCAGCCCGGCAGCATCAGCCGGCACTGCGCCCAGCTGAACACCCAGGGAATGGCGCGCAGGTCCTCGATCTCGCGGGTCTTCTTGCGCGACGCCGGGCGGCTGCCGATGTTGAGCGTCGAGATTTCGGTGATGACGGTGGAGCCCCAGAAATAATCGGCAAAGCCTTTGGTCTCGTAGACCAGCCCGCGATAGGCCTTGAAGGCGAGCGCCGACAATTGCTCCATCGCGGTCAAATACTCCTTCCGCGGCGCACTCTGGCGCGGATGCAGCAGGCTCGCTTCCAGCGTGGCGGCGGCAAGGATCTCCAGATTGCTGCGGCCGACTTCCGGGTTGGAATATTTGCTGGAGATGATTTCGCCCTGCTCGGTGATGCGGATCTGGCCATTCACCGCGCCGCCGGGCTGCGCGATGATGGCATCATAGGAAGGCCCGCCGCCGCGGCCGACCGAGCCGCCGCGGCCGTGGAACAGGCGCAGCCGCACGTGGTGGCGCTCGAACACCTCGACCAGCCCGATTTCGGCCTTGTAAAGCTCCCAGCCCGAGGTGACGAAGCCGCCATCCTTGTTGCTGTCGGAATAGCCGAGCATCACCTCCTGAATGCCGCCGCGGCTGTCCACCAGACGGCGGTAATCATGCAGCGACAACATCCGGTCCATGATGCCGGAGGAGGCCTGCAGATCCTCGATCGTCTCGAACAGCGGCACGATGTTGATGGCGCTGCGGCCGGACGGGTTGATCAACCCGACTTCCTTGAGCAGCACCGCCACCTCCAGCATGTCGGACATGCCCTTGCACATCGAGATGATGCATTGGTGGATCACGTCGGGGCCGAACCGCGCATGCGCTTCCGCCACGGCACGAAACACCGCGAGTTCGCCTTGCGTCTCCTCGCTGTATTTGACGAAAGCCGAGCTGAGCGGTCTTGCGCTGCGCAGCTCGCCGAGCAGCAGATTGATGCGCGCCTCCTCGCTCAAGTCCATGTAGGACATGCCTGATATCGCCGCATCGAACAGCTCGGCCACGGTACGCTCATGCACCGCGGAGTTCTGCCTGATGTCGAGCCGGGCGAGATGGAAACCGAAGCAGTCGACGGCGCGGCGGAGCAACCGCAGCCGCCCGCGCGCGATCACGCCGGAATTATTGGCGATCAGCGAACGGTCGAGCACGTCGAGATCAGCCTTGAATTCCTTCACGCTTCCATAGGGCGCGGCCTCGCCGACCGGCCGGCGCGTGGTCTCGACCTCGAGCCGCAGCGCGGTCGCCGTCAGCCTTGCATAGATACCCGACACCGCAAGGCGATACGGCTCGCCGCTCCGGTGCGGCGAAGTATCCGGCGAACGCTCGGCCAGCGCGCGCAGCTCGTCGGAGACATCGGCAAGATGCGCCGCCAGCGACAATTCCGACCCGAGCACATGCAGCTCTTCCAGATAGAAGCTCATGATGCGGCTCGATTGCAGGCGCAGCGTGCCGCGCATCACGTCGGCCGTGACAAAGGGATTGCCGTCGCGGTCGCCGCCGATCCAGCTTCCCATGGTCAGGAATGATGCCAACTCGCCCGGCGCGCCGCCGCCCTCCTTCTGGTTCAAGCGGTCTTCCAGCGCGCAATGCAGCCGCGGCACCTCGTGCAGGAAGGTGTAGTCGTAGAACGACAGGCCGTTGGAAACTTCGTCCAGCACGTTCAGCTTGGTCCGGCGCAGCAGGTTGGTCTGCCACAGCGTCAGCACGGCACGGCGGAGCTGCTCGTCGCAGGCCTCGGCCTCTTCCGGCGTAAGCTGCACCCGTTCGCGCCGGTCGAGCAGCGCGGCGATCTCCATCTCGCGGTCCATCGTGCTCTTGCGCCGGACCTCGGTCGGATGCGCGGTCAGGACCGGGCTGACCTGTGCATTCCCGAAGAAGCGGCGCAGCTCGGCGGCGCCAATGCCGGCCGCCTTGGCATGCGCCAGCGTCTGCGTCAGCGTGCTCGGCCGCGGCCCGGCCGGACCCCGGCCACGCATCTGGCGGATGTTGTTCTGGTCCTCGGCGATGTTGGCGAGGTGCGAGAAATAGCTGAAGGCGCGGACGATCCGCACGGTATCGGCAGTCGACATGCTGTCGAGGATGGTTTCCAGCTCGCGCCGCGCCAGCTTGTCTTCGTCGCGGTGAAACCGGATCGAGGTCTGCCTGATGCGCTCAACGAGGTCGAAGACGTCGGCGCCCTCCTGGTCGCGGACGGTATCGCCGAGAATGCGCCCGAGCAGGCGGATATCGGTCCGCAGCCGGGCATCCTCCTCCAGCGCCAGCGCCTCGTCGCTGCGATTGGACCGGATCTCGGTCTGGGACGGCATGGTCATAGGCTCGCACCTCAGAAACTACCCGGCGGTCCCGAGTGTGCAATTTTTTTGCCGCAGTGCAAGATAAACATGGATGCACCGCGCCGGTCGTCCCCGCAAAGGCGGCGATGCGGGAACAGGTTTCAGTAGAACTTGTGAAAATGATGGACCGGACCGTGCCCGTGCCCGACGCTGAAGCGGTCTGCGGCGGCGATGGCGGCGGTGAGCCAGGCCTTGGCATTGCGCACGGCGCTCTCCATGCCCTCGCCCTTGGCGAGCCCTGCGGCAATCGCCGAGGACAATGAGCAGCCGGTGCCATGGGTGTTCTTGGTCGCGATACGTTTCGCGGCCAACGCGATTGTGCCGCTGGAAGTGCAGAGATAGTCGGTGCTTTCAGGGCTCTCGCCATGACCGCCCTTGATCAGCACGGCGGCGCATCCCAAGACGAGCAGCCGCTGGCCCTGACTTGCAATCGCAGCCGCGTCCTGCGCCATCGGCTCGTCGAGCAAGGCGGCGGCTTCCGGCAGGTTCGGCGTGATCACCGAGGCCAATGGGATCAGCCTGGTTCGCAGCGCATCGACCGCCTCCGCGGCGAGCAGACGGTCGCCCGAGGTTGCAACCATGACGGGATCAAGCACGACGTGTTTCGGCGCCCACCGCTTGAGGCCCGCCGCGATGGCATCGATGACAGGCGGATGCGCCACCATACCGATCTTGACAGCGCCGATGGCCAGATCGGAAAACACCGCATCGATCTGCGCGGTGACGAATTCGGCAGGTACCTGGTGGATGCCGCTGACGCCTTGCGTGTTCTGCGCGGTCAGCGCCGTAATCACGGAGGCGCCGTAGACGCCGAGTGCGGCAAACGACTTCAGATCCGCCTGAATGCCGGCGCCGCCTGAAGAATCGGAGCCCGCGATGGTCAGTGCAATCGGCGTTGTCATTAAAGTCTCGTGGAATGCTTGCCCCTCATGGTGAGGAGCGCGAAGCGCATCTCGAACCATGAGGCCCCGTCGGTGGCCTGCATCCTTCGAGACGCCCGCGCCGCGGGCTCCTCAGGATGAGGTTTTAAGCAGGTCTGGTCCGGTAGAAGTAACGCGCCCTCCCGCCGGCAGCAAGCTGGCTTGCCATTATCGGCGGTTTTTGGCCTATTGGGGTCAACCTATTCGGAGACGACAGCGATGGTTCCCTTCTTCGTCCAGTTCAAATGCAAGCTCGGCCAGTCCTACGCCGTCGCCAATGCGCTTGCGGAGGCTGAGATCGCCTCGGAGATCTACTCCACCGCCGGCGACTATGATCTTCTGGTCAAGTTCTACGTCGATAACGACACCGATATCGGCCATTTCGTCAACGAGAAGGTGCAGGTGATTCCGGGCATCCAGGACACCCACACCATCATCACCTTCAAGGCCTTCGGCACCGGCTAACAGCGGCGGCCTCACCTGCCCTGACTTATCCGGCGCGCGGCCATGCGCGCGCCCTCATGGAGTGCCCGCCCTGTCCGACATCTCTGTCACCTTTGACCGGCTGAAAGGCTTCATTCAGCGGGCGCTCACCGCGGTCGGCTTACCAGAGGCCGACGCCGCAACCGTCGCGGCCCTGATGGCGCAGGCCGACCTGCAGGGTTCGGACGGGCACGGCGTCAGCCGGCTGCCGCAATATATCAGGCGGATCAAGGCCGGCGGCTTCAACGTCCGGCCGAACATCCACATCGTGCACGAGCATGCCAGCACGGCCGTGCTGAACGGCGACAACGGCATGGGGCACCTCGTCATGAAGCGCGCCGCCGAGATGGCGGTCGAAAAGGCGCGCACGACCGGCATCGGCTGGGTCAACGCGCAGTTCAGCAACCACGCCGGTCCCGCCTCGCTCTACGCCATGATGCCGCTCGCCCGCGACATGATCGGGCTCTATTTCGCGGTCGGCAACGCCAATCATCTGCCGCCCTGGGGCGGCCTCGACATGCTGCTGTCGACCAACCCGATCGCGGCGGCGATCCCGGCCGGCGAGGAACGGCCTGTTGTCCTCGACATGGCGACGACGGTCGCGGCCTACGGCAAGGTCAAGACCAAGGCGCTGCGCGGCGAGACCATGCCGGAGGGCTGGATGATCGATCGCGAGGGCAAGCCGCTGACCGATCCGAAACGCGCCGACGAAGGCATGCTGCTCCCGCTCGGCGGCATGGAGGCCGGCTACAAGGGCTATGGGCTCGCCATGATCATCGGCCTGCTCGCCGGCACGCTCGGCGGCGCCGCGATGGGGCGCGACGTGATCGACTTCAACCACGACAACGATAGCGTCACCAACACCGGACAGGCGATCGCCGCGATCAACGTCGCCGCCTTCGGCGACGTCGCGACCTTCAAGCGAAGCGTCGATGCGCTGGTGCGCGATTTCCGCGGCAGCCAGCGCATCCCCGGCGTCGAACGGATCTGGGTGCCCGGCGAGCGCAGCCACGAAACGCGCCTCAAGCGGACCAGCTCAGGTATTCCCGTCGCGCCGGCGCTGCTCCGCGGGCTGGACCAGGTCGCCGATGAGCTCGGAATATCGCGGCTCGTCGATTAAAGCATGACGAGATCGAATCCGGCCTGATGCTCCGTCGGCCGCCCAAAACAAAATATCGAAAACAACCCCATGCACAGTAGCCGGCAAGGACCGGCAGCCAGGTGATCGACTGAACCTGATCTCATCGTTGGCGTCGAATTCGTTGGCGTCGAATTCGGTGGCCCCCGCGAAAAGCCGCTTTCAGAACATTGGCGGCAGCGCTGCCTCAGCCCCTTTGGTCTTCGCCGGATGGCCGCTCGGCCTCGCCAGTGGCCCCATGCGCGCAACCACCTCGTCCGGTACCCGATAGACCTTTATCACGTGATCGATCTTGTTCAGGCCGCAGGCTTCGCGTTGCACGACGAAGAGCCACAGCGCATATCCCGCCTGCTCGACCAGACTATCCCAGATGTTTCGATCGGAAGTGGTCGTCCGCGGGCATGCGGCGAGTGCCGCCAGCGCGGCCTCCAGCCGCCGCCCAAGCCGCCCGAGCGCCGACACCCGCTCCTCGGCGATTTCGTATTCCAGCGTTGCGTATCCGGCACGAAGTAAATCCAACGCCATATGGACGCGCTCCGAAAGTTGGCCTGCCGTTAATCTATTGCCCGGCAGGAAGTCATTCAAGACAAAGCCCCAACGCTGATGTGTCGTCGCATTCGGATCAGAATACGTCGATGGTCGGGAAACGAGGCTCCGCGGTGATGCAGTCCCACAGGTAGATTGCAAGGCCGACGTCGCCGGTCCAAAGCGAATACCGTCCGCGGCCAACGGCCATCTGCGCGCCGCGATGCTGGACGATGGCCGTCATCGCGAATTGGCGTGCGCGGTCGAGCCAGATCCGATCCTTGGTGCGGCGATAGAGCTTGAGGAATGCGTAGCCGTTTCCGCCCGTGCCGTGACAAAGGTTGGAGCCCTTGGTCAGCGGTCCGGCGGTCCAGGTGAAGCGACCAGCATCCAACAAGAGCGCGTCAAATTCGGAGGTAGCGAATGGCGCATCTGCAAAGACCGTCACCATGCCCGGCGCACCGTGACAGTGCTGACACATCCTTGGCGGCATCTCGCGCTTGCTTCTCGCGCCCCACGTGGTCCCAACTTCAGACCGCCACGCATTCGCGGCGAGCGTCTTCGGCACAAACTCGGCCACCTCTGCCTGCTGCGCCGATGTCAACCAATCCCACCCGCGCAATAGCGGGATGACATTGCCGGCAAAACCGTGAACGGGTCCAAGCCAGCGGTCGTTGGCGCCGTAAAGATCCTGTGTCCAGAGTTGACCTTGCGGCGTGTCCCCCAGATCGGCCAGCAGCCGGGCCGCCTGCGCTTCGAACAGGCCCCGCCAGCGCGCTTCCCCCGTCATCCCGGCCATGTGGATGGCGGCCAGCATGGACCCGGGCATACCCCACATCAGCTCCCGGATCGGCAGCTCCATGTTTGCTTCTGCGCGCCGATGAACCAGATCAGCCAGGATCGGCCTGGGCGCCAGGCGCATGGCGACAAGGGCCGTACCCATGTCGCCGAAGAGCAGCGAGCCGTGCTTCGCGTAACCGGTAGGCGAACGACTTTCGAAAGCAGCGATCGTCCGCTCCAGAAGCTTTGGCAGCACGGGGCGAAAGTCTTCGGTAACGCTGATAGCCTCGATGCGATGCAGATAGTCCAGCGCCCAGACAACACCGGCCGCGCCCCAGTAGAGACTGGGATCGCCGTCTGCCACTCCGTCATCACTGGGGTGCGCCGGCCAGAACGTGTCCGGATCGAAATGGGCGACGGCATCGGCCGCAATCTCCTCGATTGCAGTGCGGACAGCGAGCTCATTCCAGGTGTCGTGTGCAAGCGCGCGATGACGACCGAGGACAATCATGCCTGAGGCGCTCCTGGGCGCGATCCATCTGGTTTTTCAGACAAGGTAAAAGGATCGCACGATTGAAAACAACGGTTCGATATCGGCGGAAGCCTCATCGCCGTCGGCGAAGACCGGGGGTGCGCCTCCCAAGGTCTTGCTCACCGCCATTCAGACGGACGGGTCGTTCAAGGGGATCGCCCGTTTGTGATGGAACTCGGGACTGGAACCTTCCGCGGGGGCCTGCTAGGCTAGGCCGAATAGCTTCGCGGCATCATATGGTTAACGGCGATCCCTGTTGGCTTGCTTTTGCCACAAGGGGATCATTCTACCGCCTTGAAGTTTTTCATTAGATTAAGTGTCGTCAATCGGAGGCTCCGCGGCGGGGGACCTCTGAGGGGGAAATAGTCGCGAGTACCACCAATGGGGACGCTGTACGATCTGCTCGGAGCGCTTCCGAGCGATGACGCCGAGGGACTTCGGACGGCCTTCCGCAAGGCCGCCAAGGCCACGCATCCCGATATGAATCCCGACAATCCTGATGCCGCGGTGCGGTTCAGGGAGTTGGTGCGCGCCTATGACATCCTGATCGATCCCGAGCAGCGCGACACCTATGACGAACTGCTCGCCATTGCGCTGCAGCCCGAAACGGTGCCGGCGACCCGCACCTACGAGACCATGCGCAAGGTCGCGTCCAACACCATGGCAGCCTCGCTGATCCTGGCGGTACTGGTCGGCGGCTACACCCTGTTCGGGCTGTTTTCCAAGCCACCCGTTGCGGCAGAGATGCCTGACGGCGCGCTCGAGGTCGCCTCGCTGCAAACCGATTCCGCCCGGGACGAAGAAGGGCTGAGCCAGCGCGATAAGGACGTCTTGACGACCGGAACAGCCACCATGGCTGCCGTTCCCCTGGCGAAGGAAACCATCGCGGCGCCGATCGGACGCTTCGAGCCGGTCGCGCCCTTCGCCACCTACAATCTGGGCGTACAGTATTATCCGCGCTTCACCGCCGCCTATTTCGATGGCGGCTTCGTGATGTACCGCACTGGGGATTTCAACCGCCCGCTCACCGACATCACCTCGGTCAAGCGCCCCGCGGAATTGAGGCGGACCAAGAACGCGACGCCGAACGTTACGCCGCCGCCTGTGCCACGCAAACCGTTGACGATCGTGCCCTCGCTGCCGGAACGGCGGGAGCCGATGACGGCGGCCTTGACGCCGTAAGAAGCGCTCCCCCGGCCCCGAGATCTCAGCCTTCCTTGGCCTTCTTCGGCCGCGGCGGTCCTTCGACCGCCGGCAGCGATTTCACATACTCAGCGATAGCCGCGCGATCTTCGGCCGACAATTGCGAGGTGTTCTTGATCACCCGCACCATGGATCCGCCCGCGGTGTCGCCGTCAGGCGTCTGCCCGGTCTCGAGGAAGTAAGCGATATCGTTTGCGCTCCAGTCGCCCAGCCGCTTCTGGGTGATGTTGGGCACCCAGCCCTCGCCCTCCGGATTGGGTCCACCGGCAAAGCGCTGCGCCTCGACAATGCCGCCGAGAAAATTGCGCGGGCTGTGGCACTCGGCGCAATGGCCGAGACCGTTCACGAGATAGGCGCCGCGATTCCAGGACGCCGAGCGTGAGGCATCCGCCACAACAGGCTTGGCGTCCGTGAACAGAAATTTCCACACGCCGACGTTCCGGCGGATGTTGAATGGAAACGGCACGTCGTGATCGCGCAGCTTGCCGCTCACCGCCGGCAACGTCTTCAGATAGGCAAAGAGATCGCGCACGTCGTCCACGCGCGCATGCTGATACGCCGCATAGGGAAAGGCCGGGAAGTAGTGCGCACCATCAGGCGACGTCCCCTTCAGCACCGCGGTGACGAAGTCCGCCTCGCTCCAGCGGCCGATGCCGTAGGTGGGATCCGATGAGATGTTCGGAACGTAGAACATTCCGAACGGCGAAGGCATGGCGAGCCCGCCGCCGAGCTTCAGGCGGTCGGGCTGGTTGGGGACGGCGTGACAGGAGGAACAGCCTCCGGCGTTGAATGCCGCCTGGCCGTTGGCGAGGTTCGGCGTGCGCGGCGGCAGCGAGGCCGCCGCGACGACCGCCGGGGTTGTCAGCCACCAGAACATGCCAAAGCCGGCGGCGCCGATCAAAACCAAGCCGAGGAGAATCCGTCGCAGCATTCACCGATCCGTTATCAGGTGGTCTCACGATGACAGTATGAACGCGGTTCGCGCCGCAGGCTTGCACGAAATTTTCATGCGGAGCCGGCGTTTCGGGAATAAATTCGGAGAGTTGTTGTTTCGAGGCTGACACGGAAGTTTGATGTCAACAGGGAGAAACACCATGTCCAACAAGACCATGCTTGTCACGCTTGCATTGGGGGCAACGATCGCTTTTGCCGGAACTGCGTTGGCCGACAAGATGAAGGCGACGCTTGACGGCAATTCCCAGGTGCCGCCCAACACCAGCGCCGGCAAGGGCACCGCCGACATCGACTACGATGCGGCCAGCAAGAAGCTGAGCTGGAAGCTGAACTATTCCGGCCTGTCCGGCCCCGCCACCGCTGCGCATTTCCACGGCCCTGCCGAAGCCGGCAAGAATGCCGGCGTCGCGGTCGCCATTCCCAACGCGACGTCGAGCCCGGTCGAGGGCAGCGCGACATTGACCGACGCGCAGGCTGCCGACCTCGTGGCCGGCAAGTACTACATCAACATTCACACCGCGGCCAATCCGGGCGGCGAAATCCGCGGCCAGGTAACCAAGTAAGCCAACCAGGTAAGTGCGTCGGCTGACGATCGAAAAAAATGGGCGGACGCTTCGCGGCATCCGCCCCTTTTTGAGGCCAGAGCGTGATCCGAAAAAATGTGTATCGGTTTTCCCTCGCGACAAACGCGGAACGCGTTTGCGCGGAGGTCATGCTCAAAGTTGGAATGCGATCAGCCCTTCTTGATCCGGTATGTCTCGTGGCAGCCACCGCACTGCTTACCGATGACAGGCAGTTCCGCCTTTAGCGTGTCGAGATTCTTGATCTTGCTTTTGGCATCATCGACGACCTTGGCAAAGCTTTGAGTTTTGGACTCGAAGCCGGCCTTGTCTTCCCAGATTTTCGGCGAGGGATCGTAATCACCCTCCAGCTTAAGACCTTTCATGCTCGCGGGGAACAGCGTCGGAAGGTTCTTGGCGGTGTCTTCGAACTGGGCCAGCGCGGCATTGACAGTCGACTGGTCGTAGGGCTTTTCGCCCTTGACCATCGCCGACAACGCGGCTGCGTTCTTGCCATTGTCCTTCATCATGCCCTGGGTCCGCTTGACCTGATCCTGCTGCGCAACGACCGCACCGGCACTGAATGCAAGCACAGCTGCGACGACGACGATCCGATTCATTGGCTAAATTCCCTTCAATTCCGGTTTGTACCGGCCCCAAGATGGTGCGACCGACTGTTTGCAAACACCGCAGGCGGAGTTCCATTCCGCCTGCGACAAAATATCAGAGATTATGCCGTTTCTGCGCCTCGCGGATCGCGATCCAGACCCGCTCTGCGGTAGCCGGCATATCGATGTGGTCGATCTGGTACTCGCGCCACAACCCCTCAATGATCGCATTGACCACCGCGGGACAGGAGCCGATCGCGCCCGCCTCGCCCGCGCCCTTGACGCCGAGTGGATTGGTCGTGCACGGCACGTTGTGCGTCTCGAAATGGAATGACGGGCCGTCGGATGCCCGCGGCACCGCGTAGTCCATGAAGGTGCCGGTGACGAGCTGGCCGTCGGTTGCGCTATAGACCGCCTGCTCCATCAACGCCTGACCGATACCCTGCATCGCGCCGCCATGCACCTGCCCGGCGAGCAGCAGTGGATTGAGAGTCACGCCGAAATCGTCGACGATAACGTAGTTGACGATCTTGATGATGCCGGTTGTCGGATCGATCTCGACTTCCGCAAGATGCGTGCCGTTCGGATAGGTGCCGTCGGCCTGTGCGAAGGTGGCGCTCGCATTCAGTTTCGACGGATCGACGCCCGGACGTTTCGCGAGGTCGGCGAAGCTGATCGAACGATCGGTGCCGGCAATGCGCACGACGCCGTTGGAGATCTCGAGGTCGCCGGCGCTGGTCTCCAGCGCTTCGGCCGCGATCTCCTTCAGCTTGTTGCCGAGCTCGCGCGTGGCCCGCTCAACGCTGACGCCGCCGGTCGGGATCGACGCCGAGCCGCCGGTGCCAAGACCGGTCGCGATCTTGTCGGTGTCGCCCTGCAGGACATGAACGCGCTCCGGCGGCACGCCGAACTGCTCGGCGACCAGCTGCGCGTAGGCGGTCTGGTGGCCCTGCCCGCTCGATTGCGTGCCGATCAGGATGTTGATGTCGCCATTGGGATCGAGCGCGACATTGGCCGTCTCCTCACCCATGGTGCCGCAGACCTCGACATAGCTGGACATGCCGATGCCGCGCACCAAGCCCGCTTTCTTCGCTGCCTTGGCGCGCTTGGGAAACTCTCTCCAGTTCGCGACTTCCATCGCGCGCTTCATATGCGCGGTGAAGTCGCCGGAATCGTAGATCTTGCCGGTCGCGGTCTTGTAGGGCATTGCCTTCGGCGGGATGAAGTTCTTGCGCCTGATCGCATCCGGCGTCATGCCGAGTTTGCGTGCGGCCGCATCGACCAGGCGTTCGACCACATAGGCCGCTTCTGGGCGGCCGGCGCCGCGATAGGCGTCGACCGGCACGGTGTTGGTAAACACGGTGCGGACGCGGCAGTGGAAGGCCTGGATGTCATATAGGCCGGGCAGCATGCCGGCGCCGCCATGCGGAATATAAGGCCCGAAGGTCGAGAGATAGGCGCCCATGTCGCCCATCAGGTCGACGTCCATGCCTAGAAACTTGCCGTCCTCGGCGAGCGCCATCTTTGCGGTCGTGACGTTGTCGCGGCCCTGCGCGTCGCCCATGAAGTGATCGGAGCGGTCTGCGGTCCACTTGATGGTCTTGCGCAGCTTCTTCGCGGCGACCGAAATCAGCGCGTATTCGCGATAGGGAAACAGCTTCGTACCGAAGCCGCCGCCGACGTCGGGGCAGATCACCCGCATCTTTTCCATCGGGATCTTCAGCACCATGCCGCACAAGATCTCGCGCAGGCGATGGCTGCCCTGGCTGCCGATGGTCAGCGTCAGATGGTCGCGCTTGGCATCGTATTCAGCGACCGCGGCGCGTGTCTCCATGAAGTTGGTAATGACGCGCGGGTTGACGATCGTGATTTCGGCGACCGCATGCGCCTTGGCAAAGGCGGCTTCCGCCGCGTTCTTGTCGCCGATCGACACGTCGAACAATACATTGCCGGGCTTGTCGGGCCACACAAGCGGCGCGCCCTGCTTGACGGCATTGGCGAGACCGACCACCGCCGGCAGCGGCGTCCATTTGACGTCGATCGCCTCGATCGCGTCGCGCGCCTGATCGATCGAATCGGCGACCACGAAGGCCACGGCGTCGCCGACATGGCGAACCTCGTCCTTGGCGAGGATCGGGTATGGCGGACCGGTGAAGGGATCGGTCTCCAGGTTGAACAGGCACGGCAGGTCGCCGAGATCGGCGACTTCGGCCGCGGTCAGGATCAACGCCACGCCCGGCATGCCGCGGGCCTTGGTGACGTTGATGGTGAACTTCGCATGGGCATGCGGCGAGCGCAGCATCAGCGCGTGCAACGCCGGCGCCGGCGAGTGGTCATCGGTATAGCGGCCCTTGCCGCGGATGAGCGCGTCGTCTTCCTTGCGAAGAACGCTTTGACCGACGCCGAATTTGATGGGAGCTGCCATCGTATCTCCAATTCCCGGTTCTAGAGCGGGCGCCATATTGCAGTGGTTGCCCGCCCAGCGCAAACCGCTTTCGGCAAATTAGCCATTGCGCCTAGGCAACCGAATCGCCGCGGAGCGCAATGCTTTTCGCGCTTGCACAAAAAAAGCCCCGGACGGTGCCGGGGCTTTGATTTTTCGGAAGGAGATAACGTCGAAATCAATACTTCGCGATCACCGGGCCGCCGAATTTGTAGTTCACACCGACGCGCACGATGTTGTCGGTGATACGCGAGCTGTAGTTGTAGCTGAGCACGCCGCCGCCAAGCGCCGGAATCGTTGTCAGGAACGTCCCGGACGTCCTACCAAGATCCATGTAGAGATATTCGAGCTTGGCGGTCCAGTTGCCACCGATCGCACCTTCGACGCCGGCACCGACGGTGTAGCCGACCCGGGTATCGTGAGCATTAAATCCGAAGGCGCCCGCACCGATCACGGCTGAGGTGTTGACCTCGCCATAGGCAAGACCGCCAGTGGCATAGAACAGCACTTGCGGGGTTGCGAGCACACCCACACGGCCACGAACCGTGCCGAACCATTCAAGCTTCTGGTCAAGCGCAACCGGAACGGCCGGTCCCGGGAAAACGGCAATTACGCCGAAGGGCGGCGTGCAGACGCCGGTGGGGCAGAGATAATCGCGGCGACCCTTTTGGTCGGAGCCCTGAATATCGGCCTCAAGACCCCATACCCAATTCTGGACCTGCCAATTATAGCCAATCTGACCGCCGCCGATCACGCCATCCATGTTGGCGCCAGCGCCGGTGGTGAAGAGCACGGCGCCCGCGCCATTGGTCAGCGTCGAGGTGTCGCTCGATCGTCCCCAGCTGTAGCCGACGTTGCCGCCGATGTAGAAGCCCGTCCAATCATAGATCGGCGCCATAACGGGCGCCTTGGTGTAGGGACGCGCGGCAAGATCGGCCGCAGATGCCGCGGAAGCCACAACCATCGCTGCGAGAGCGGAAGCAGCAATCGTCTTAAAAATCGAAACGCGCATGGAAGCCTCTAAAAAAAGTGGTTGAATCTGGTTCCCACTCTAGCGTTACGTGAAACTTGCATCATGCTGGAATCGGCTGGGGCCAGCACTTTTCGGGAATTTGTTGCAAAAATACCCGAATAGGGCCACAAACGGACGCAATTCAAAATAACGTTTGTATGCAATTACTTGGCGGACTGCCGTCGGTCACGCAGCAGCGTAAATAGCCATCCCCGCCCAAACAGCAGGAGAATTGCCACCCCATACACGAAGGCGCCAGCCACGATCAGCAGCAGCAGCGCGGTCTCATCGCGAAAGGCATGCATCGGTGCGAAATAGAAGCTGGCGAATTGGGCGGTGCCCCACAGCCCGGCGGCGAGCACCACCCCCGCCGCGGCAAATTTGACAAGCGACATCATCCACGCGCGGTCGAGTTCGAGGTAGCCTGCGCGCACCGCGAAGGCGAGCACCAAGAGCAGATTGACCCAGGCCCCGATGGCGGTGGCCAGCGCCAAGCCGATCTGCGCCAGCGGGCCCATCAAGGCGACCTTGAGCGCCACGTTGACGGCAACGCCGGTCAGTGCCGCCTTGACCGGCGTCGCGGTGTCCTGGCGGGCATAGAAGGTCGCCACCGCGCTGCGGATCGTCACGAACGGTACGAGCCCGATCGCGTAAGCGGCCAATGTGGCGCCTGCAGCCGCCGCGTCGGCCTTCGAGAACGCGCCGCGCGCAAACATCGCGCGCATGATGACGTCAGGGACGGTCAGGAACGCGGCGACGAACGGCACCGAAAACAACAGCGAGAATTCGAACGCCCGCCGCTGCGCGGCCGATGCACCGGCGATATCGTTCGCGGTGAGACGCCGCGACATCTCCGGCAGCAGCACGGTGCCGATCGCGATCCCGATCACGCCGATCGGGAGTTGATTGAGACGATCGGCATAGTACAGCGCAGAAAGCGCGCCGGCCGGCAAAAAGGTCGCGATGATGGTGTCGGCGAACAACGCGATCTGCGTTCCCATCGAGCCGATGGTCGCAGGGCCCAGCGCCCGGAAAAACGCGCGCACGTCCTCGTCGAACTTGATGGCGGCAAATTTCGGCAGGATGCCGGTCCTGGCGGCATCGCCGGCCAGCAGCAGGAACTCGAGGATGCCGGCGAGCAGGACGCCCCATGCCGCGGCGTAGCCCGCGCCGGGAAAGAATGCGGCCAGCGCCAGCGTCGCCATCATCGACAGATTGAGAAAGATCGGCGCCGCGGCGGCGCTGGCGAAGCGGTGCATCACGTTGAGCATGCCGCCATACAGCGTCACCAGCGTGATCAATAGCAGATACGGAAACGTGATCCGCGTCAGCGATATCGCAAGCTCGCCGCGCGCCGGGTCGTCCTTGAAGCCCGGCGCGAGAATGCCGATCACCTCCGGCATGAACCACCAGGCGAGGACGAGCAGGACGAGCTGAACGGCAAACAGCAGGGTGAAGACGCGGTCGGCAAACAGCCTTGCCGACGCCTCGCTCTGGCCGTGCACATGCGCATAGGCCGGCACGAAGGCGGCATTGAAGGCGCCTTCGGCGAAGATCGCGCGAAAATGATTGGGCAGCCGCAGCGCCACGAAGAACGCGTCCGCCACTGGACCGGCGCCGAGAATCGCCGCGAGCATGATGTCGCGTGCAAATCCGGTCAGCCGCGAAAGCAGCGTGTATCCGCCGACGGTGAAGATGCGCCCAAGCATGCGCCGCTTCTAGCGCATATTCGCTGCGCGGGGAAATCAGCCCGCGCGCAGCCTAGCCATGATGTTGACCGAATCCGGAAAGGGCCCCTCGCATTCGCGCAGCCCTTCCGATCGCGATCACGCCTGAAGCGCGCCGCGCACCGCCGCGATGATCCGCTCCTGCGTCGCCTCGTCGAGATAGGCGTGAATCGGCAGGCTGATGACGTCGGCGGACAGGCTCTCGCACACCGGCAGTCCGCCATCCGCGACCGGGAATTCGCGATAGGCGGTCTGCTGATGCATCGATTTCGGGTAATAGATCGCGGTCGGAATCCCCTGCGCCTTCAGGTCGGCCGCGAAGCGGTCGCGGTCCGTACCCTTGGGCAGGCGGATGGTGTAACACGCCCAGATCGAATCGCGGCCGCTGGCGACACGCGGCACCGTCACGACATTGCCGAGGCCGCGCGCATAGCGCTCCGCGACTTTATTGCGCGCCACGATCTCGTCCTCGAAGATCTTTAGCTTCTCGATCAGGATCGCGGCCTGCACGGTGTCGAGCCGCGCGGTGAGGCCGATACGGACATTGTCGTATTTGTCCGAGCCCTGCCCGTGGACACGGATGCTGCGCAGCCTCTCGGCCAACGCATCGTCGTCGGTGAAGATCGCGCCGCCGTCGCCGAAGCAGCCGAGCGGCTTGGCTGGAAAGAAGCTGGTGGTGGTGGCGAGGCCAAAGGTGCCGAGCCGGCGGCCCTTGTAACTGGCGCCAAAACTCTGCGCGGCGTCGTTGAGCACGAACAGGCCCTCGGCCTCCGCGATCGCATCGATCGCGTCGTGGTCGGCCGGCTGTCCGAACAGGTCAACCGGAATGATGGCGCGCGGCTTCAGGCCGCGCTGCCGCGCCGTCGCAATGCCGCGCTTGAGCGAAGCGGCATCGATGTTGAAGGTCGCCTCGTCGACGTCGACGAAGACGGGCGTGGCACCGGTCAGCACCACCACTTCGCCGGTGGCGCAAAAGGTGAAGGAGGGGCACAGCACGGCATCGCCGGGTCCGATGCCTTTCGCCATCAGCACCATCAGCAGCGCGTCGGTGCCGCTGGCGCAGCTCACGACATGCTTGGCGCCGCAGAATTTTGCCAGCGCAGCTTCCAGCTCCGTGACCTCTGGTCCGTTGATGAACTGGCAGTGATCGAACACGCGGGCAACGGCGTGGTCGACCGACTTGCCGAGCCGGCGACGTTGCGCGGCGATATCGGTAAAGGGAATGGGTTCTTGGCGCATGTGCTGGTTCATGGAGCCTTGCTCGGTTCTTTCAAGAAAAATTCAGCCGACGACGCGGCGCGGTCCCTTGCGCGCGGCGGAGGCCGCGGGCTTGGCGGGCTGCTCGAGGCAGCGGATCGCGATTTCGAGGCTGGCGACGCCCTCATCGCCCGAGACCGCCGGCAGGCTGCCGGAACGGACGGCATCGAGGAACGCGATCAGCTCGGCGCGCAGCGGCTCGTCATGGCCGACCGGCAGATGGCGCATCGAGTAGCTGCCGTCGGGCTTGAAGCCGAAGCATTCGGTCACCTGGCGCGTCAACAGATCGCCCATCACATATTTGCCGCGCGTCGCAACCGTGACGCTGCGCGCCTTGAACGGCGTCAGCCAGTTGGTGTTGATGTGGGCGAGGACGCCGGAGGCGGTGCGGAACTGCAATAGCGCGATGTCCTCGCGCTCGGCGACCGCGCTGGAGAGCTGCGGCTGCACCTCGACGATATCGGACTCGGTGAACCAGCGGATCAGGTCGATGTCGTGCACGGCCAGATCGATCACGACGCCGACATTGGACATTCGCGGCGGAAACGGCCCGACGCGGGTGATGCCGATCGAAAGAATGTCCTCGCCGGAGATCGCCTGCTTGATCGCGGCGACGGCCGGGTTGAAGCGCTCGACATGGCCGACCATCAGCGTCACGCCGGCGCTGCGCGCGGCGTTGACGATGTCCCGCCCCTCCTCGACCGTCGAAGCAACGGGCTTCTCGACCAGGATGTGGATGTTGCGCGTGATGCAGGCGAGCGCGATCTCGTGATGCAGATGGGTCGGCGCCGCGATGGTGATGGCGTCGACGCCCTCGTCGAACAGCTCGTCGAGATCGGTGAAAGCGCGGCAACCGGCCAGCGCAGTGGCGCGTGCGCGGTGCTCCGGCAACGGATCGACAATGCCGACCAGCGTCACCCCGGGCAGGCCGGCCAGCACGCGGGCATGGTTGCTGCCCATCACGCCGGCGCCGACGACGCCGACGCGAAGCGCGCGTTTCGCATCGACCTTCGCGTCAGATGCGGACTCTTTGGAACTCATGATGTGTCGACCCCAAGCAGATTCTGCGCCGGAACTTTCCCCGGCGGTTCTCTAGCATGCCGGTCACAGACGTGGCGAACGCGATCGGCAGTTTTCGGACACGTTTTGATTCAAACGGTTACAACTGCCAAGCCGGTAGAACTACGGCTCCGCTCAACTGCGCCGATAGTCGTCCTCGATGCGGATGATGTCGTCCTCGCCGAAATAGCTGCCGGTCTGGACCTCGATCAATTCGAGCTGGATCTTGCCGGGATTCTCCAGCCGGTGCACCGCGCCGATCGGGATGTAGATCGATTCGTTCTCGTGCACGGTCTTGACCAGTTCATTGACCGTCACCTGCGCGGTGCCGCGCACCACGATCCAGTGCTCGGCGCGGTGGTGGTGCTTCTGCAGCGACAGCCGCCCACCCGGCTTGACGATGATGCGCTTGACCTGGTGGCGGTCGCCATTGTCGACCGACTGATACGAGCCCCAGGGCCGGTGCACCTTGATGTGATCTTCGGTCACCTGCGGCGCGACCGTCTTCAGTTTCGCGACCAGCCGCTTCAGACCGTTGGCATCCTTTTGCCGCGAGACCAGCACGGCATCCTGGGTTGCGACCACCACGAGATCGTCGACGCCTTCGAGCGCGACCAGCGCGCGGTCGGTCGCGACGTTACAGTTGCGGGAGTCCTCGAACACGGCGGCGCCGCGCGCCGCGTTGCCTTCGCCGTCCTTGGCGGACAATTCCCACACCGCGTGCCAGGAGCCGACATCGGACCAGCCGCACGCAACCGGCACGACGGCGGCGCGCGACGTCTTTTCCATCACCGCATAGTCGATCGAGATCGCCTTCGCCGATCCGAACGCGGCCTCGTCGAGCTTGACGAAGCCGAGGTCGGTACCAGCCTTGGCGACCGCGTCGGTGACGGCCGCGACGCTGTCCGCATCGACGTTGCGATACTCGTCCAACAGCACGGCGGCGCGGAACATGAAGTTGCCGCTATTCCAGAGATAGCCCGACTTGACGTAATCAGCCGCAGTCGCCGGGTCGGGTTTCTCGACGAATTTTGCGACCGCACGAACCTGGCCGGAAATCACCTCGCCGGGATTGATGTAGCCATATTCGGTGGCGGCGCGTTCGGGCTGCACGCCGAATGTCACGATGTGGCCCGCTTCCGCCGCAGCCAGCCCCTCGCGGCAGGCGGCAAGGAAGGCGGGCGTGTCGCGAACCACATGATCGGCGGCGAGCGCCAGCACGATCGCATCCTTGTCGCGGCCTTCCGCAAACGCGGCACCGGCCGCGATCGCCGGGCCGGAATCGCGCCGCATCGGCTCCAGCAGCACGTCGGCCTCGAGCCCGATCTCTGCGAGTTGTTCGAGCACCATGAAACGATAGGCATTGTTGGTGATGATGACGGGCCGCTCGAACAGCGTCGCATCCGAAACCCGCAGCAGCGTGTCCTGGAACGTCGAACGCGCCCCGAACAGCGAGATGAACTGCTTGGGATGAACCTCGCGCGAGGCCGGCCACAGCCGCGTTCCGGCACCGCCGCACATGATCAGGGGAATAATTCGTCGGTTCATCGGCGCCTCAAATCCTGTGGTAGTCGCGATACCAGGCGACAAACTCGCGGAGCCCGTCCTCGATCGAGGTCTGCGGCCTAAAGCCGGTGTCGCGCATCAGTTCGGTTACATCGGCGAAGGTCTCAGTCACGTCTCCGGGCTGCATCGGCAACATTTCCGTGACCGCCGTGCGGCCGAGCTCCCGCTCCAGAACCGCTACCACATGGGTCAGCTCTTCCGGATGATTATTGCCGATATTGTAAACTTTCGCTGGCGGTCCGGCGCCCTCGCCGCCGTCGCGTGGGGGCAGGTCAACCAGTTGCACGACCGCTTGGGCCGCATCTCCGATATAGGTAAAATCGCGCCGCATCCGGCCATGGTTAAACAGCCTGATCGGCGTGCCCTCCACGATCGCCTTGGTAAAGATGAAATACGCCATATCGGGCCGGCCCCAGGGGCCATAGATGGTAAAGAACCGCAGGCCCGTCAGCGGAAGCCGGTAGAGGTGGCTATAGGAATGCGCGATCAGCTCATTGGCCTTCTTGGTCGCGGCATAGAGGCTGATCGGATGATCGGTCCTATCGTCCACCGAGAATGGCTGCTTGGTATTGGCGCCATAGACCGACGACGACGAGGCATAGACCAGATGGCCGCATCCATGGTGCCGGCATCCCTCCAGCACGTTGACGAAGCCGGCGAGATTGGCGTCGACATAGGCATGCGGATGGTCGATCGAATAGCGCACGCCGGCCTGCGCCGCCAGATGCACCACCCGCGCGAAACGGTGTTTGGCGAACAGGCGTTCCACGGACGGTCGATCGGCGAGATCGATCTGCTCGAACGCGAAACCCTGCTTCCCGCACAAAATATCCAGCCGCGCGCGTTTCAGCGCCGGATCGTAATAAGAGTTGAGACTGTCGAGCCCGATCACGGCGCGGCCTTCGGCCAACAGCCGGCGAGCGACATGAAAGCCGATGAAACCCGCCGCTCCCGTGACCAATATTGCCTGATCCGACATCATATTCCTGAACGTGGTACCGGTGCGTCCCTTCCGGCTTCGCCTCTTTACCCGCGTTGTCGAGGTGCCCGCAACACTTAGCAGCCCTGCTATTGCCAGAACGGCTCGAAAACCATACCAAGGCGCCGAATTGCATCGCTTTTTGTACCCTCCTCCCCAAACCCGGCACGGGCGAGATGCGCCAAATCCTGCTTTCGGCATTGAAGATCTTGGTCTCGGCGGCGCTGCTGTATTTCTCGCTGCGCAAGGTCGATCTGGCCGCTCTTGCTGCCCGCATCGACGTGTCCAGTCTTGGCTGGATCGGCCTCGCGATCGCCGTCACGTTCCTGCAGATATTCATCGGCGTGCTGCGATGGCGCGAGATCAGCGCCGAATGCGGCGCGCCGCTGCCGACCCGGCAGGCCATGCGCTTCAATGTGATCGGAACCTTCTTCAACCAGACGCTGCCGTCCTCGATCGGCGGTGACGCGGTCAGGCTGTGGCTGGTCGCGCGCAACGGCGCCGGCTGGCGCGCCGCCACCTATTCCATCTTCGTCGACCGCGCCATCGGCCTGATCGCGCTTGCGGTCGTCATCGTCGCGAGCCTGCCCTGGAGCTATCGCCTGATCACCGATCCCAATGGCAGGTCGGCGCTGCTACTGGTCGATTTCGCCGCGCTCGCCGGCGGCCTCGGCTTTCTGCTGCTCGGTCGGCTCAAATGGCCGTGGCTGAAGCACTGGTGGGGCACCCACCACATCCACGCCTGCTCCGTGATCGCCAACCGCGTGCTGTTCGGCCGCGTGCACGGCCCGAAGGTCGCGGTGCTCTCGCTATTGGTGCATGTGCTCGCGGTCGTCATCGCCTGGTGCGTGGTGCAGTCGATCGCCGCCCCCGTAATGTTCGGCCAGATCTTCCAGCTCGTTCCGCCGGTCATGCTGATCACCATGCTGCCGATCTCGATCGCCGGCTGGGGCGTCCGCGAGGCCACCATGGGGCTGGCGTTCGGCTATGCCGGGCTGATGGCCAATGAGGGCGTCAACATCTCGCTGCTCTATGGCGCAGTGTCCTTTATCGTCGGCTTGGTCGGCGGTGTGGTCTGGATATTGAGCGCCGAAAAGGCCGCGCAAGGTGCGACGCCGATCGAGGTTCCCAAGTAATCTTCGAGTAACGCGCGGATAGAATGGCCAATTCGCAATCACTGCTGTCGCTTGCCGCCGCAGTATCGGCGGCGCTGTTGTCGGGTGTGCTGACATGGGGGCTCCGCCCGCTGCTATTGCGGATAGCGCTGGCCAAGCCGAACGCACGCTCTTCCCATCGGGTGCCGACGCCGCAGGGCGCGGGCATCGCGGTGATCGCAGCTACGCTGGTCGCGGCCGCAGCGGTGATCGCCTTTGCCGGCGCGGCAGAAATGAGAATCCCCCTCGCCGTGTTTGGCGCCACGCTGTTCATCGCGGCCGTCGGCTTTGCCGATGACATCCATTCCATCCCGATCGCGCCGCGGCTGTCGCTGCAGGGCGCGGCGGTCGCCGCGGTGATCCTTGCCGCACCGGATAATCTCAGGCTCGTCGCCGCCTGCCCGTTCTGGCTCGAACGCGGATTGCTGTTTCTCGCGGGCCTGTGGTTCGTGAACCTCGTCAACTTCATGGACGGGCTCGACCTGATGACGGTCGCCGAGATCGTACCGGTCACCGGCGCGCTGGTTCTGCTCGGCTGGCTTGGCGAGCTGCCGGCATCGACGACGGTCGCTGCCGCGGCGCTGTTCGGAGCGATGCTCGGCTTCGCGCCTTTCAACAAGCCGATGGCGAGGATATTTCTCGGCGACGTCGGCAGCCTGCCGATCGGCCTGCTCGTCGGCTGGTGCCTGCTGCAGCTCGCCTGGCACCAGCAGGTCACCGCCGCGCTGTTGTTGCCGTTGTATTATCTCGCCGACGCCACCGTCACGCTGCTTCGGCGCATCGCCAGACGCGAGCCGTTCTGGGAGGGGCATCGCAGCCATTTCTACCAGCGCGCCACCGAAAACGGATTTTCGGTATCGCGCGTCGTAAGCGAGGTGTTCGCGCTCAACGTCGTGCTCGCCGCACTGGCCATCGGCGCGGCCATGACCTCGTCGGCGACATTCGCGGTCCTGCTGTTCGTCATCGGCGCCGCCGCGACCGCCTTCCTGATGCACCGCTTTTCGCGTGCGCGGCCATCCCTCGGTTAATCCGACTTCTTCTGCGCAAGCTCGCGGATCAGATCAGAGTAGCCGGCCATGGCCGCATTGAAATCGAAGCGCCTGGATATCTCGGTCGCGCGTTCGGCCCTTCCCGGGTCTTGCGACGTCGCGGCGCGGCGCACTGTCTCGGCCAGCTGATCCGGCCTGCCCGGCGTCACGATCCAGCCGACATCGTGTTCGGTTACTGTCAACGCCGCTTCGGCATCCGCTTCGGAGACCAGAATCACCGGACGACCGATCGCTAGCAGATTATAGAACCGGCTCGGCACAGATACGCCGGCGACGTTCTTGCGGTACGGGATGATCCAGACGTTGGCAGCCGACAAAAACGTTTCCAGTTGCTCGTCCTCGACGCGATCGACCAATGTAACGTTGGGAAGCTTCGCTTCGGCCTGCATGCCCTTCAACTGCTCGAAGCCTACGCCCCAGCCCGATAGCAGAAAGTGGATATCGCTGCTGCCGCACAACAGACGTGCCGCCTCGAACACAATGACGGGATCGTGGGTAAAGCCGAGATTGCCGGATAGCCCGACCACATAACGGGCGGCAAGCGAGCTGCGATATGGATTGTCCGGCGCGATGAGGCGAACGCCGGGTGCAAGCGTCGCCCAGTTCGGGATAAACCGGATCTTGTCGCGGTTCATCCCGCGGTAGCGCAGCAGTAGCCTTTCAGTGTCGCGTCCGATGATGACGACAGCGTCAAGCGCGCGAAACATCGGTCCGTTCAGCGCGTGCATGGCCTTCGCCAGCCACGAGCCCGGCTCCAGGAGGCCCGCCATGACGAGCACGTCGGGATAGAGATCATGCATGATCAGCACCGATCGCGCGCCCTTCAGCTTCGCAGCAAGAGCGAAGGCGTAAGGCAGCATGAAGGGGGCCGGAACGGTGAGCGTGACGTCGCCGCGCCGCAGCCGCGCCAGCATCGCAACGAACGTCCGCGCCGTGAACAGCAGCTCGGCCAGCGCGCGCTTGAGCAGCACGGCCTTGCCGGGCATCCAGTTTCTGATCTCGACGATTCCAGGCTTGCCGGCGGATGGCGCGGCGGCGGAGCCTGCCGTGCCCGACAGCACCAGAACATCGGCCTCGTGCGCGATGCGCTCCGAAATCGCCGCCATAATCGCGGCCGTCGTGCTCGGATCGGGCGGATAGTGCTGGCTGACGACGACGACCCTGCCGGATTTCTGCATGATGGCTTTCGAGGCGGCTCCGCTGCCCGCGGAGGAACAAGATCAGGCGGCGTGCGATCCGAATTCAGGCACGGCGTCCTTGAGCACGGCGCCGATGGTGGAACGGTCGTCCAGCGCAATCGCCTCTTCCAGCGCCGCGAGCCATTTGCGCAATGTCTGCATCGGCGGCTCGTTCGGCTTGGCCGCCATGATGCCGGGGACACCGATCTCCTTCGGCGGCTCTTCGCTCGCGAACAGGATTTCGTTCAACCGCTCGCCGGGCCGTATCCCGGTGAACACGATTTGGATGTCGATGCCGGGCTCGAGGCCGGACAGGCGGATCATGCGTTCGGCCATCTCCACGATCTTGACCGGCTGCCCCATGTTGAGCACATAGACCGAGACATCGGGCCGCGCCGGCGTCAGCGCATGCGTCGCCGCCGTCAGCACGAGGTCGCAGGCTTCGCGGATCGTCATGAAGTAGCGCACCATGTCCGGATGCGTCACGGTCAAGGGACCGCCAGCCTCGATCTGCGCCTTGAACTTCGGCACCACCGATCCGTTCGAGGCCAGCACATTGCCGAATCGCACCGAGATCAGGCGCATATGCGGCCTGCCGGCCGATTGCACCATCAAGTCGTGGTCGAGCGCCTGGCAATACATTTCGGCAAAACGCTTGGTGAGGCCGAGCATCGAGACCGGCTCGATCGCCTTGTCGGTGGAGATCATCACCATGGCTTCGGCGCCCGCCGCCCGCGCGGCATCGGCGACGTTGACGGAGCCGAAGATGTTGGTCTTGACGCCTTCGCTCCAGTCGCGTTCGAGGATTGGCACGTGCTTCAGCGCCGCGGCATGGAACACGATGTCGGGCTTAAACTCCTTCATCAGGTTCATGATCCGCTCGCGATCGCGGATATCGGCAATGCGCCCCTCGATCGTGGCGCCGGTGGCATGCTCCGTCAGCCTCTCCGTGATGGCGTAAAGCGCCGGCTCCGAGTGCTCGATCACGAGTAGACGGGCGGCTCCGAAGGTCGTGACCCGGTCGCAAATCTCCGATCCGATCGAGCCGCCGCCGCCGGTGACGATCACCGCCTTGCCTTTCACCAGCGCTTCAAGCCGCGCGTAGTCGATCTTGTGACTCGGCCGCAGCAGCAGGTCTTCGACGGCAACGTTGGTCAGCCGCGGGACATCGCCGCTTTCGAGCGACGGCAGGCGGTTGACCAAAAGGCCGAGCCGCTTGGCCCGTATCAGCACCGCCTCGGGATGGGCCTCGGGCTCGAACGCCGACGGCGTCATGACGACCCGCGAGATCGGCTTTCCGCGTCCGGCATAATCGCGGACCACGTCCTCGAGGTCATCGAGCCCGCCGAGCACCGGAACATTCCGTATCGACTGCCCGCGGTCCGCGGCCGACGGCGACAACACGCCGACCGGCCAAAGCTGCTTGACCGCCCCACTCTCGATCGCGCGTAGCAATACTTCCGCATCGGCGGCACGGCCGATCAAGAGCGTGACGGACGCGCCATCAGTCTGGGCATGACGTCGAATCCGGGTGTAGCGGAAATAACGGTAGCCGAAGCGGAGTGCGCTCAGCGTGAACACCTGGAGGAACCAGTAGAGAACGATGGTGATCCGGCCGAACAACACCGGCGACTTGCCATTCGCTGCCGCGAAAATGAAGGCGTAGTCCAGCACGATCAGCGCTACCGCCAGCACGGTCGCGACCCGCAATATATTCAGCGCATCGGGAAGCGAGATAAAGCGCCATTTTGTCGTCGTCAGGTTGAAGACGTAACAGATCACCACGCTGAAGGCGACGAACAGCGGCAGGATGCGCAAGAGCAGCGGGAGGCGGGCATAGAATGAGTCGCCGCCATCGAACCTCAGGTAGAAACTCGCGAGCAGCGCGACGGCCGTCGCCAGCGCATCATGCGCGGCAATCAGGTAGTTGCGACGGGTCAGTTGCGAAACAGGCGTCATTCGAATGGCCGGCCGCGGAAACGAGGAAGATTCGCGAAGCGTAGCTCGACCGCTGATATCTTATCTGCGCCGTGCATGCCAGCGATCATCGCGCGGCCATACCTGAAGAATCCGTGCGCCGGGCGCCCGCGCGCAGCACCATGCCGCCGGCTACCCCGACGCCCAGCACATACATCCAGCCTTCATGAAAATCGAACAAATGCGAGTTGAACAGCGAACTGAAGATGTTCTGCAGCACCACCATCAATCCGATCCAGGCCGCCAGCCCCTCGCCGCGAAACAGCGAGAAATGTGCAAACCACATCGTATAGAGAATGACGACCCCCACCATGCCCCACTGCACCGCGACGTTGAGGGTCTGGTTGTGCGGGTTCCCGATCACCTGCCCCTGCGCCGATCCCGCAGGCCCGGTTGCGGCTGCCTCGAACAACCCCCGCGTCGATCCCGTACCATGCCCGATGATCGGCGCCTCGGCGAAGAACCGCAACGACTTCTCCCAGAATTCGAGCCGCAGCCCGATCGATGTCGGCTCGTTGAGTTCCTTGTAGAGCCGGTAGTCCCGCGTAAACCTTTCCGTAGTCGCCTGCAGATGCGGCGATGCCGTCCACGCCAGCGCGCCGAGCGCGATGGCGGCAACGGACAGCAGCACGTTGGCTTTCCATCTCAGATGCGCCATCGCGAACACGACCAGCATGACGGGCAGCGTGACCAGCGCCGTGCGCGACACGACGACGAACGCCATGTTGACGATGAAGTTGACCGCGACCGCCATCAGAAGCAGTGCCTGACGGATCTTGCCGTCACGCAGCGAAATGATGATGGGAAGTGCCAGCACGACCGTGCACAACACGAATTCCTGGCTTTGGTCGATATAGTTCTTGGTGAAGATGCCATACGTCGCGGGATCGCCGAGCCCCTTCATCGAAAGGCTGGGTTCGATCGCGACGATCCAGGAGGCGACCGTCATCAGCGTGCAGGACGCTAGGAATGCGATGAATACCCACAGGCCGCGTGTCGACCGTTCGAAATGATAGAGCAGGAACGGCAGAAAAAGCAGCTTGGTCGCAGGGCTGACGGCGTAGAGGCGCGAGCCCCAGGATGTGTCGGACCACAGCGTACCGATCGCGGCGAGCGCAACCAGCGCGATCGGCAGCACATTGATCGGCCGCCGCAACGAATTCAGGAACGGGCGCAGTTCCAGCGTCGCGGCCAGCGCCGCGAGCCACACCAGCATGCCGATGCCGACGCCGCTGGTCGACCACGGCAGCAGCGCTGCGACCAGCACCGCCATCAGATCGACATTCAGCATGCGCGCGAACGGGTCGTGCCGGGCCGAAGCCATGACCGACAGCATCTCGCCGATCGAGTTGATCTTCTCACGGCGCTGGTAGTCCGCGCCCATCACGATCCTGCCCGCCGCTCGCCCGTGCCGCGTTGCCTTTCCGCGAGCATCATGCCGCCGGCAATACCGACGCCCAGCACATACATCCAACCCTCGTGGAAATCGAAAATGTGCGAATTGAGGAGCGAGGTAAAGATGTTCTGCACCACGACCAGCAATCCGATCCAGGCCACGAGACCTTCGCCGCGAAACAGCCGCAGATGCGCAAACCACATCGCATACAGCAGGACTACTCCGGCGATGCCCCACTGAACCGCAACCGCAAGCGTCTGGTTATGGGGGTTGCGGATGACCTGGGCCGTTACGTCCTGGCTCCCCCCGCTCGCGGCCTTCTGAAATAGGCCGAGCGTCGAGCCCGTCCCGTTGCCAATGACCGGTGCAGCGGCGATAAACTGGAGCGACTTCCGCCAATATTCCAGCCTCAGCCCCACGGAAGAAGCCACGTTCTGCTGCTTGTAGACCTGATACTCGCTGACGATGGAAGCCGCCCTCTGCTGCAGTTGCGGCGAGACGAGAAACGCCAATCCTGTGAGAACGACCAATCCGCAAGCGATGATCAGGCTGGTTCGCCATTTCAGGTGAAGCAGCGCGAACACCGCGATCATCACCGGAATTGTGACCATCGCGGTCCGCGAAACAACCACAAAGGACATGTTGACGAGAAAGAGAAGCGAGAGCGCGACCAGAAGCATCGCCAACCAGAGCCTCTTCGCCTGTATCAAGCGGATGATCGGATAGGCCAGCGCCACCGCGCACAGCGCGAATTCCTGGCTTTGGTCGATATAGTTCTTGACGAAAATGCCGGGCGCCCGCTCGGCAGGCGGCTTCAGCGAAAGACTGGGATCGATCAGGACGATCCAGGACACCACCATTAGCAACGTGCACGAAACCAGGAACGCGATGAACACCCACATTCCGCGTTTCGATCGGGCGAAATGATAGAACAGGCCGGGCAGTACCAGCAACTTCAGCATGGGGCCGACGGACCAAAGCCGCGCGCTCCAAGCCGCGTCCGACCATAGCGTGCCGACGGCGGCGAGAGCAGCGAAAGCGAGCGGCAGATAGCAGATCGGCTGTTGCAACAGTCGCCAGAACGCCCGCCAGTCCGTCACCCACGCCACGGCGCCGAGCCAGCACGGCACGAAGATACTTGGCAAGGTCGTCGACCACGGCAGCGTCAGTACGGCGAGAATCGCGAAGACGTCCGCGATCGTCATCCACGTCGCCTGGTCGCGCCAATACCGCCGTATCCACGGCTGGGATATCGGCATCGCATTCACGCTCACGTCTTGCCTCCCCGCGCGCGGCCCACCAGCGACGTCGTGCTGTGGCCGGGCAGAATATCGACCAGCACGACCTCGCCGCCGGCAGCCTCGACGATCTCGTGGCCGACGACCTGCTCGCGGGTGTAGTCGCCGCCCTTGACCAGCACGCTCGGCCTCACCTTCGTGATCAGTTCGATCGGCGTGTCTTCCTCGAAGATCGCGACCAGATCCACCGCCTCCAGCGCCGCCAGCACTTCGGCGCGCGCGCTCTCGTCCTGAACCGGACGCCCCTCGCCCTTCAAGCGCTTCACCGAGGCATCGCTATTGAGCCCGACGATCAGGCGGTCGCAGGCACCGCGCGCCGCGGTCAACACCTTGACGTGGCCGGGATGCAGAATGTCGAAGCAGCCGTTGGTGAAGCCGATGCGCAATCCCTGCTTGCGCCAATCGGAAAGATGCGCATCGAGATCACCGCCGACAGGCACGATCTTCTCCTCGGCCGCGAGCGAGGCATGCGGCAGAATTTTCCGCCGCAGCTCCGTCGGCGTCACGGTCGCGGTGCCCTTCTTGCCGACGGCGACAGCCGCTGCCGCGTTCGCCATCCGCAGCGCGGTCTCCCAATCGGCATCGGCCGCCAGCGTCAGCGCCAGCGCTGCGGCGACCGTGTCACCGGCGCCCGAGACGTCGCGCACCTTCACCGGGAGCGCCGGCACGTGGATCGCGTCGCCGCCGCGCTTAACCAGCGTCATGCCGTGCTCGCTCTGCGTCACCAGCATGGCCTCGCAATCGGCGAGGACCATCGCGTCCTGCGCGGCGCCAGCAATGTTCTGGTCATTGTCGGCGCGGCTGCGGGTGGCCTCCGCAAACTCCTTACGGTTCGGAGTGAGCAGCGTGGCGCCTCGATAGATCGCGAAATTGGCGCTCTTGGGATCGACGATCACGCGCTTGCCGAGCTTCTTCGCCGCATCGATGATGTTGCGGATGACACGCGCGGTCAGCACGCCCTTGGCATAGTCGGACAGCAGCACGATGTCGGCGCGCGGCAGATGCGGCAGCACGGCGTCGATCAGCCGCTGCTCGGTCTCGGGCGATGCCGGCGCCGCGAGTTCCCAATCGGCGCGCAGCATGTGGGTGGAAAAATGCTCGGAGACGAAGCGTACCTTGCGCGTCGTGGGCCGGGCGGGATCCGAAACCAGCACCGCCTCGATCCGCTTCTCCTGAGCCAAATCGCGCCTCAGTTTGGCGCCCGCCTCGTCCTCGCCGACCAGGCCGGCAAAGATGCAGCGCCCACCGAGCGAGGCGATGTTGCGGGCGACATTGCCGGCGCCGCCGACATTGCTCTCGCTGCGCTGGACGGCGATCACAGGTGCCGGCGCTTCCGGCGAAACCCGCGATACCTCACCATAGACGAACTCGTCGAGCATGAGATCGCCGACGCAGAGCACGGTCTGACGGGCAATCGCCTGGCTGAGGGCCTCGAAATCGAACATCTGTCTAACCGTTGCCCGTCAGCGAAAGCGATCGCTGCGATTGAGGAAATTCTTCACGTAGGTCTCGACTGCGTCTTCGAGCGCGGTAAAGCCGCCATTATAGCCCGCCTGCCGGAGGCGCTCGACCTTGCTCTCGGTGAAATATTGGTAAGCGCCGCGGATCTGCTCGGGCATGTCGACATATTCGATGTTCGGCGGCAGGCCGAGCGCCGTGTAAGCCGACAAGATCAGGTCCTTGAAGCTGCGTGCCTTGCCGGTGCCGACATTGAAGAGACCACTGACCGATGGCGTGGCGAGCAGCCACATAGTCACGCGCACGACGTCGTCGACATAGATAAAGTCGCGACGTTGATCGCCGTCGGCGATCCCTTCTCGATGCGACTTGAACAATTGCACGACGCGCCCGGCCTTGATGTCGTCGAAGCGGCGCGCCAGCACGCTCATCATCGTGCCCTTGTGATACTCGTTGGGGCCGAACACATTGAAGAATTTCAGGCCCACGCATTGCGGCGGCAGCCTCTCGCCGCGCGCAGCGCGCTCGGCGACGGCCAAATCGAACAAGTTCTTGCTCCAGCCGTAGAGGTTCATCGGCCTGAGTTGCTTCAGCGCCGCGACTGAGCCGTCGTCGTCAAAGCCCCGCTCGCCGTCGCCATAGGTCGCGGCCGACGACGCGTAGATCAGCGGCGTAGCGGTCGCGGTGCACCAATCGAGCAGCCGCAGCGGCGTCTTGAAATTGGCTTCCATGACGAGATCGCCATCGGTCGCGGTGGTCGAAGAGATCGCACCGAGATGGATGACGGCATCGAGCCGGCGGCCTTGCAGCCATCCGATCAACTCGGCTGGCGGCACGAAGTCGGCGAGTTGGCGCTTGGACAAGTTCCGCCACTTGCCGTCAGACCCAAGGATATCGCAGACCGCAACGTCACTGCGGCCGGCGTCATTCAACGCAGCCACGACGTTCGACCCGATAAAACCGGCGCCCCCGGTCACCAGTAGCATGCCATCCTCTGCCATGATTGCTCGGCAAAGCTTTGCCCCACTCCCGCGCGGCAGGCAACTTCACCGCTTCGGCGAATCGATGACCCATCGAGTGCCTTTACCTGCCGGCGCGGAGCGGTTACCGACGGGGCCGCAATTGCTTAGCGGCAAGCCAACAAAGATATGAATTCAAATTCACACAATGGGATCAAAATGGAAGATAGCGCCGACACCCGGCCTATCCTGATTGTTCCCTATATGTGGATTGGCGATTTCGTCCGCGGCCATACCGTGGTGCGGGTCCTGAAGGAGCGCTGGCCGAATCGCCCGGTCGACCTCCTGGTCACCCCCCTCTGCGCACCGCTGGTCGATTATATGCCCGGTGTCCGGGCGGGCATCGTCTTCGACCTGCCCCGCAGCCGGCTGGCGCTGACCAAACAACGCGGTCTCGCCCACGAACTGCACGCGCGCAACTATGGAACCGCCCTGGTCCTGCCCCGCACCTGGAAGGCGGCGATTGCACCCGCACTGGCCGGGATCCCCGAGCGCGTCGGCTTTTTTGGCGAGGCACGAGTCGGGCTCATTAACCGGATGCGCTGGGGCGAAAAGACCCTGCCCCGCTTCATCGACAAGAACGCCGCGCTGGCGCTGCCCGACGGCGCGCCGCTGCCGCCGGAATGGCCGGTGCCGCAGCTTGCCGTGCCGCCGGAACAGACCGCCCGCTGGCGGCAGGAAAACGGGCTCGGCACGGCCCCGGCCGTGGCGCTCGGCCCCGGCTCGGTCGGCGCCTCGAAGCGCTGGACCTATTATCCACAGGCCGCCCGGCTCCTGATCGAGCGCGGCATCGACGTCTGGGTGGTCGGCGGCCCCGGCGAAAAGACGCTGGCGCAGGAGATCATCACTGCCACCGGCGGCAAGGCCCGCGATCTCACCGGCACTGACCTGCGCAACGGTATCCTGGCGATGGCGGCGGCCGGCGTCGCGATCTCGAACGATTCCGGCCTGATGCACATCGCGGCGGCGATCGGCACGCCCACCATGGGCATATTCGGCCCAACCAGCCCCTATCTCTGGGCGCCGCTGAACGGCCTTGCCGCCACAGTCCTTCAAACCAAGACGGAGCTATCCTGCCAGCCGTGCCAACGCACCACGTGCACGATGAACGATCACCGCTGCATGCGCGATATCGATCCCTCTTACGTGGTCGATGTGGCGCATCGCCTGCTGGTGGCCGGGCGCGCGCCTTGACGCAAAAGTTGAGAGCCGCAACAATCTTCGCGGCCTCGATGCGTCGGTCTCCGGCGTGATGACCCAGGACCCGCTGGCCACAAAGCAATGCTGTTCTCCAGTTACACCTTCCTTCTGTTCCTGCCGCTCGCCATCGCGGCGCTCGCGGTGGCCACCCGGTTCGGCCAGCGCACGCTGCTTGTAACCCTTTTGGCGCTCTCTCTGCTGTTCTACGGCTGGTTTCGCGCCGACTACATCCTGATCCTGATCGTTTCGGCCGCCGTCAATTTCTATCTCGCTGCACTCATCGAGCGGACCGCCCGCCCTTCGGTGTTCTGGTTCGGCGTCGTCTTCAACGTCGCACTTCTCGCCATCTTCAAATATGCCGACTTCCTCGTCTGGAACTTCGATATCGTTTTTCGTCAGCAATTCGCGCTACCGAACATCGTTCTTCCGCTTGCGTTGTCGTTCATCACGTTCGAGCAGATTTCATTCCTGTCGGATGTTCGCTCCAAGAAAGCCCACAAGGGCGACTTCCTGCGCTACCTGGTTTTCGTAACCTTTTTCCCGAAGCTGATCGCAGGTCCGATCATACGGTTTCGCGAGATGGCGCCGCAGCTCGCGCAGGCCGGGGTGCGCTACAAGGAGCAAATCTTCACCGGCCTGTGCATCTTTTGCTTCGCCTTGTTCAAGAAAGTTGTCATAGCGGACAACCTCGCTTTGGTCGTCGACCCAACCGTCGTTCGGCTGCAGGACGGCCTTGTGAGGCCGCTGGATGCGATCGCGGCGCTATTGGCCTATAGCGGACAGATCTATTTCGATTTCTCGGCATATTCGGAGATGGCATTGGGCGTGGCATGGATGCTCGGCGTTCAATTGCCGGTCAATTTCAACTCGCCCTATAAAGCCACCTCGATCATCGAGTTCTGGCGGCGCTGGCATATTACCCTGTCATCGTTCCTCAGGGACTACATCTACTTTCCGCTCGGAGGCGGTCGCCTCGGCGCCCGCCGGACCGCGGCAAATCTCTTGATCGTGATGTTGATCGGCGGCCTTTGGCACGGCGCCGCCTGGACCTTTGTGGCATGGGGATTCGTCCACGGCGTTGCATTGGTGGCGAACCATCAAGTCAGGCAATTACCAATCGTCCAGCGCCTCGATGAGCACCGGGCATTTGGTTTCGGCGCGTGGGCCCTATCAATGACCATCGTTCTCATCGCCTGGGCGCTGTTCAGATCACCCGACTTCGCAACATCAGGACGATGGCTGCTCTCGATTGTGGCCAATGCCGACAACATAGCTGCGACCACGGGTCCGCCGGATCATTGGCTGGTTGTCGTCGCAACGCTCTGGGCGCTGCTGCTGCCCAACCTTCCAGGGATTTTCCGCGTTGCAGCCGACCGCGACGCGATCGACTGGACTGCGCCGCCGGGCATACCACTGCCGCCCGTCTGGGTATCCTCGGCGGCGGCGATTGCCCTCCTGGCCTCTCTGATCGGAATGGCGCGGAATCAGCCAAATGCATTCATCTACTTCCAGTTTTAGCCTCCGGCTTGCCGCCTTCCTCGGCACGATCCTTGTCGCGGCATGCCTGCTGGAGATCTATTGCAGGACCTCCAAGCGCTTCGACAACGAACAGACCATCACGATCCGGGCGATTGCCGCGGACCGTTCGCGAAATGCCGTCTTTGGCGATTCGCACGTCGGTTTCGCGCCGATGATCGAAGGTTACGGATTCTTTGGGCTGGCCGGGCAGCAGCCCCACGAGCTTCTCAACCTGGTGCACTTCCTTTTCGACGACAGGCAACCGGGCAAGGTCATCATCGAGGCCGCGCCGCAATGGGTCGGCGAATACCACAAGGGGCGGCAGCCGCTGCTCACCTCCGCGAACCTGCGGCCGCCGATCAGCGTGTTCGGCATTCGCGTGCTGTCCGTGACGCCGCTATATTCCGGCTCGCTGTTCAAATTTTTGATCGCGGACATGGTGTCGCTGACCGCTTTCATCTCGCCGTCAAAGGCGCAGCAGCCCTCGATCAATACGTCGCAGGTTGGCCAGTATGCGAGGGAATGGTCGCGCAAGCGCGAAGCCGGTGGAGAGGCCTTCAACTGGGCGCAAATCGAGCCGGACAAGCGCGAGGTTCTGACGACGGCACGACTGTATGAACAGAATCCGACCAGCGACTTCGAATCCTCGAACGCCCTGCGCGACTATGTTGCCGCGATACGCTTCCTGCGGGAGCGTGGCGCCCAGGTTTGCCTGTTCAGAACGCCGGTCACCGCAGATTACGTGAGACTGGGCCGCGCCATGCCCGAGGGACGCTTCGATGCATTCGACCGATGGATGAGCGGGTTTGCCGGCGCCGAGCGCATCCGCCTTGTCGATTTCCGGCAGCTACCACTCGATTTCGACGACACCAAGTTCCTGAATCAGGACCACGTGACTGTCGCGCACGCCAGGACAATGTGGCCGCTCGTCGACAAGGCATGCTTCGACGGTACGTACTAAGACGGCTCAATCCAGCGTGCGATAGACCGCGGCGATCGCATTCGCTTCCGCTTCCAGGCTGAACTTTTCCACGACGCGCGTCCGTGCCCGCTCACCCATGGCATTCGCCGATGCCGGATCGCGCATCAGGGGCTCCAGCGCGGCGACCAGCGCGGCGGCATCGCCTGGTGGGATCAATAGGCCGGTCACGCCATCCTCGACCACGAATTCGGCGGCCCCGGCGCGCGCCGCAACCAGCGCCGCGCCGGCCGCCATCGCCTCGATCAGCGTCAACCCAAAGCCTTCGTTGCGCGAAGTAAAGGCGTAGATCGTCAGCCGCTGATACCAGCGCTGCACTTCCCCGATCTCGAGCTCGCCGGTGATGACGATGCGCGATTGCAAGCCGGCGGCCTCGATCTTTTGCTTCAGGGCATTCGCAAATCCCTGCTGCTCCGCCACGACCGCGCCGACGATGACGGCGGTAAAATCCGGGTATCGCGGCAACAGCTGGCACATCGCCTCGACGAAGACGTCCGTCCCCTTTTGCGCACGCACCCGTCCGAAGCAGCCGATCGCGTAACGTCCCGGCAGCCCCGATTCCGCAAACGCCGTGGCGCGATCGGCCGGCGGCGCGTAGCGTGCCGTGTCGACGCCGTGCATCACCACCGTCGCCTCGCGCTGCAGAAAGGACGCCGACAATTCGGAGGTGGCGATCACGGCATCCATCTGCCGGATCAGCCAGCGCGTCAGCCGCTTGTGATGACGCTGCGCCGCCGACGTGAACACCAGCCTCAAGGGCCAGCCGAGCGCGCGCAGCAGGATGCCCGCGATCATCTCGTCATTGCGCCGGGCATGCCAGATCAGGGGCTCGCGGCGGCGCCATAGCTTCAGCAGATCCGCAAGATCCATCCGCCCGATGCCGTCAGGCGCATGCGGCCCGAGCCATGCCGCGCGGTACATCCGGGCGAGTTTCGGCGCCACCATCCGGTTGGTCGCGGTGACGCCGGAATAGCGCCGGTGCAGATTCGGCACGATCAGCTGCAAATCGCTGGCCAGATTGTCGTCGATCGGCACTATCAGCTCCATTTCGGCCAGTTCCTATACGCAACATTAAGCATAGTGGCCAGTTCACCGGCGCCGAAACCCCCTCTTCACCGCGAGCCCCCTAGCATCGTCCCCAAATAAGAACGGGAGAGGTGTGCCATGACCGTGCTCGTCACAGGTGGCGCCGGTTATATTGGAAGTCATACGGTTCATGCGCTGGTGGACGCCGGCGAAAGCGTCGTCGTGATCGACAATCTGTCGACCGGATTTTCCTCGCTGTTGCCCCGCACCGTTCCGTTGTTCATCGGCGATGCCGGTGACGAAAACCTCGTCGAGAACGTGATCGCGCAGCACCGCGTCGAGAGCATCATTCATTTCGCGGGCTCCGTGGTGGTACCGGATTCGATGCGCGATCCGCTGGGCTATTACCGCAACAACACCATGACCACCCGCAGCCTGCTGAATGCGGCAGTGAAGGCCGGCATCAACAGCTTCATCTTCTCGTCGACGGCGGCCGTCTACGGCAATCCCGACCAGGTGCCGGTGCCGGAATATGCGCCGACGCGGCCGATGTCGCCATACGGCTCCTCCAAGCTGATGACCGAGATCATGCTGCATGACACAGCCAGCGCGCATGACATGAAGTATGTCGTGTTGCGCTATTTCAACGTCGCCGGCGCCGACCCGGAAGGCCGCTGCGGCCTCTCGACCGTCGGCGCGACGCATCTGCTCAAGATCGCGGTCGAGGCCGCCACCGGCCAGCGCGCCAAGGTCGACGTCTACGGCACGGACTATCCGACGCCGGACGGAAGCTGTATCCGCGACTTCATCCATGTCAGCGATCTCGCCGACGCCCATCGCGCCGCTCTGACATACCTCCGTGACGGCGGCGGCTCGATCACGCTGAACTGCGGCTACGGCCGCGGCTATTCGGTTAAAGAGACCATCGAGGCGGTGCGCCGCGTCTCCATGCGCAATTTCGCGGTTTCCTATGCGCCGCGCCGCCCCGGCGACATCATGACCATGGTCGCCGATACCAGCCGCATCCGCTCGGTGCTGGACTGGACGCCGCACTACGACAACCTGGAGACCATTGCCGGCCACGCGCTGACCTGGGAGAAGCGGCTGTTCTCAGAGCGCGGCGGCCATCCGCAGCAGGCGGAATCGGCCTGAAATCAGGCGCTTATTTGGCTTGAAAAACCCCGCTTTAGCAGGCAAGGAGGCATCGCACGAGCCCTGACGCGCCGGGCTATCCAGGCGCCGTCAATGGAACGCGGATGACCGAACTTCCAAAGAAAATCACGGACGACCCCTATGGCGCGGCGATCCTGATTCGGCGCCTATTCGCCGAACAGGGGCTCGCCTATTGGCGGCGCTATCTGCTCGCCTTTTCGCTGATGGGCATTGCGGCGGCGACCACCGCCGGTTCCGCCTACCTGCTCGGCGAGGTCATCAACAAGGCCTATGTCGACAAGGATGTGCGCGGGATCGCGCTGCTGTCGCTGGTCACCATCGTCATCTTCACGATCAAGGGCGCGGCGACCTACGGGCATACCGTGATCCTTTCGCAGATCGGCAATGCGATCCTCGCCAACAACCAGCGGGCACTGTTCGCCAAGCTGATGAGCGAAAATATCGCGTTCTTCTCCGAGCGGCATTCCTCGGAATTCCTGGCGCGGCTGACCGCAGGCGCGACCGCGGTGACGCAGGTGCTCAATCTCCTGATCAATGCCATTGGCCGCGATTTGCTGTCGCTGATCGCGCTGGTCATCGTCATGGTGATGACCGATCCCCTGATGGCGCTGCTCGGCTTTGCGGTGGCGCCGCCCGCGATGATCGTGCTGCGCAAGCTCGTGAAGCGCATCAAGGGCCTTGCGCACAACCAGTTCTCCGGCACCGCCGATATCATGGAGACGATGCAGGAATCGCTGCAGGGCATCCGTACCGTGAAAGCCTTTACGCTCGAACAGGCGATGCGCGAGCGGATCGACGCCAGCATCGCTGCGGTCGAGCGCAACGCCAACAAGATGGCGCGGGTTTCCAACCGCTCAAGCCCCTTGATGGAAACCCTCGGCGGCTTTGCGATCGCCGGCGGCCTGATGTATGGCGGCTACCGCGTGGTCGCGATGGGCGCTCCGCCCGGCCAGTTCTTTTCGTTCCTGACCGCGTTCCTGCTGGCCTATGAGCCTGCCAAGCGGCTGGCCCGGCTGAACATCGAGCTCAACAGCAACCTGATCGGCGCGCGCAAGCTGCTCGAAATCGTCGACAGCCCGCCGAGCGAGCCCGACGACAGCAGCAAGCCGCCCTTGAAGCTCACTGACGCCCGGGTCGAGTTCCGCGACGTCACCTTCGGCTACCGGCCGAGTGAGCCGGTGCTCAATCGCATGAATTTTGTCGCCGAGCCCGGCAAGACCACGGCGCTGGTCGGCCCATCCGGCGGCGGAAAATCCACCGTGCTCGCGCTCCTGCTGCGGCTCTACGAAGTGGGCCAGGGCGACATCCAGATCGACGGCCAAAACATATCGAGCGTGTCGCGGCGGTCGCTGCGCCGGCAGAGCGGCTATGTCGGGCAGGACGTCTACCTGTTCCGCGACACGATCGGCGCCAACATCGCCTTCGGCAAGGAGGACGCCACCCAGGATGAGATCGTCGCAGCCGCGAAAGCGGCCTGCGCGCATGATTTCATTATGGGCTTTCCGCTCGGCTACGACACCCCCGTCGGCGAGCATGGCACGCAGCTTTCCGGCGGCCAGCGCCAGCGCATCGCGGTGGCGCGGGCGCTGATCCGCAACGCGCCGATCATCCTGCTCGATGAAGCGACCGCGGCGCTGGATTCGGAATCGGAAAAGGCGGTGCAGGAGGCGATCGACCATCTCTGCCAGAACCGCACCACCATCGTGATCGCCCACCGCCTGCACACCATCATGCACGCCGACGCGATCCTGGTGGTCGAAGGCGGCGAGATCGTCGAGCGCGGCCAGCACGACGATTTGCTGCGCCGCGGCGGCCGCTACGCCTCGTTCTTCCGTCTGCAGCAGCGCGATGCAGGTCACCCCAGTCTGGCGCCGGTCAGCGCAACCGCGTAAAAGGCAAACCGCCGGCTTTCCCGTTGTAACCACCTGAGACGATTTTCATGAACGCAGCTTCCTACGTCATACCAGCTCCTCCGCAAGCCTCGCTTCCCGTCGTCGGCGAAACCGGCGTCTATCCGGTCCGCCGGATCTGGTGTGTCGGGCGCAACTATCTCGAGCACATCCGCGAGATGGGCAATGACGAGCGCGCCCCGCCGTTCTTCTTCGCCAAGCATGCCGACATGCTGGTGCCCGATGGCGCCACGATCCCCTATCCGCCGCTGACCAAGGACCTGCATCACGAGGTCGAGCTGATCGTCGCAATGAAGAGCGGCGGCCTCAACATTCCGACCGAGAAGGCGCTCGACCATGTCTACGGCTACGCCGTCGGCATCGACCTCACCCGCCGCGACCTGCAGATCGCCTCGCGCAAGAAGGAGCGTCCGTGGGAAATCGGCAAGTCGTTCGACTACTCCGCGCCCTGCTCGGCGATCCAGCCGGCGTCCAAGATCGGCCACCCCACCAAGGGCAAGATCTGGCTGACCGTGAACGGCAAGGAAGCGCAAAAGGGCGACCTCACCGAACTGATCTGGAACGTGCCTGAAATCATCTGGCAGCTCTCGCAGCAGGTAAAACTCGCCGCCGGCGACATCATCATGACGGGCACGCCCGCGGGCGTGTCCCAGCTCCAACCCGGCGACAAGCTCGAATGCGGCGTCGACGGCGTCGGCACGCTGAAGGTGAATATCGGCGCGGCGGAATAGCGATCGGCGCAACGCGCATCACGCGAGAAGCCCCGGAAATGATCCGGGGCTTTTTGTTACGCCGTAGGATGGGTAGAGCGCAGCGAAACCCATCATCCGCCGCGTGCTCCGGAATTGATGGGTTTCGCTTCGCTCTACCCATCCTACGGCACTGCATCCGGGCTCATGCACCGCAATCGATCGCGGCGCGTCCACCATATGCCGGTTGCAAGATCCGCAAAACTGCCGCAGATTTTGGTTATTGCCGGAGAATAACGGCGAACATCAGATCGGAGGAACGTCCATGATCAAGGTCAGCGTAATGTATCCCAACACACCGGGCGGACGCTTCGATCACGACTATTATCGCGACAAGCATATGCCGCTGGTGAAGGCGCGCATGGGCGACGCCTGCAAATACTACACCATCGATAAGGGCCTCGCCGGCGGGGCCCCCGGCGCTCCTGCCACCTATGTCGGCATGTGCCACATCTTCTGCGACTCGATCGAGGCGTTCCAGACCGGCTTCGGACCGCACGCCAAGGAGATCATGGCCGACATCCCGAACTATACCGACCAGTCCCCGGTGATCCAGATCAGCGAAGTCGTCGTCGGCCATTAGCTCAGTCGGCGGGCTCGAAATGGTCGGCGGGTTAGCGAAAGCGTAACCCGCCGATTTCGTGCGCGGGCCCCGAAAGATACAGATCATGTCGGGCGAACGCGATCTCGCAAAATTGCTGCAGAATATGAAGCCCGAGATGCACGAAGACGTCTTCGTGTTCTGCAGCGTTTCGAGCGACGAAAGGATTCCCCCACCCCTCAGCCCGGTGCACATCTTCCGCGAACGCGAAGGAATAAGCTTCGTGGTGCAGCGTGAGGAAGCCGAGAGCGCCGCGCTCCCCTATCAGTTTGCATCGCGGCTGATCACGCTGACCGTTCATTCCTCACTTGGGGCGGTCGGCTTTCTGGCAACAGTCACCGCTCGCCTGGCGGAGGCCGGCATCGGCGTGAATGCGGTATCGGCCTTTCATCACGACCATTTGTTCGTGCCGGAGCACAGAGCCGATGAGGCTCTGCAGCTGCTACAGAATATGTCGAAGCTGTCGTAGCTGCTGTAGCACAGATCGATCACCGAGCACGCGGCCAGATGGTTGGCACGGCGTCCGCGGAGTGATTTGCTTTTTGCGAGACATTTCACGCAGCAGCCGCGGCCAAATGGCACGACGGGCAAATCACTTCTGATCTTCGGAAGTCAGGTCAAATAGTCCGCTTCCGTTCCGACCCAAATCAGCGGGAATAACTCCGTCTATGTCACCGCGGGATGAGGGGTGTTGGCCATCGTCACCGACGCGCGGTGAGATGCGATGGACGCCGAGGTCATGACGGACGAGTATGGCTGAGGCATACGGTGAAGTCGTGTGGTTCTGGCGCCGCGGCACTGGCGTTACTCACAAGGCGCGAAAGCATCTTGCGGGTGACGGAGGCAAAGAGCCGTTCTCCGGGAAGAGCACGAAGTAAGCCGTAAAGCCATTGCGCAGGGAAGGCCGGGATGCTCCTGCCGAACCTGTATGCTCGTGTGCATCTTTTGTTATGCGCAACCGCACACGAGATCGCGGGTACGACGCGCACCCGGTCTTCCCTGCGCTCTCAGAATTCGATGAGGGCGGGAAGTTTCAGCAAACCTCGTGCAATCCATGTCGCGAGAATGCCGCCTCACATTCACCTGTCATCGTCCGGCTTGACCGGACGACCCAGTATTCCAGAGACGTCAATGATTCAACGGATAAGCCGCGGCGTACTGGATCCCCGCCGTCGCGGGGATGACAGTCGATTTTGGGTCGCTATCGCCGTCATTGCGAGCCAACGGGTCGCGCGAACGCGCGCCCGATGACAGGCCCCGCGAAGCAATCCATTGTCACCTCTTACACGGAAAGATGGATTGCTTCGCTTCGCTTCGCTCGCAATGACGGAAAGCGCTGGAAAGCCTCACCCCCGCAGCGCCTGCAGGCCCTTGAACGTGAGGCGCTTGGGATCGCGGACGCCGGCGAGATAGCATTTGCGGACGAAGGCGGCCGCCGCCTCCCGGTCGCAATCGGTCAGCGCCACGATGGCGTCGATGGCAATGCGCTGGGCGTCCATGGGCTTCCTCGTGCTGTCAGGGGCCGCAAGTCGTGCAGCGTAGCGGCACGCCGGTTAATCCGGCGTTAACCCTGAGGGCACCTTGGACGATTCGAAGAGGCTTACGTATACGCGAAATGACGCATGAAGCGCGCGGACGCGGTGTCGCGAGCCGTCACGAATACTGCATCACGCCGTCATCGACTTTGCCGTAGCGAAGCGTGACGATGTCGAGCGCATAGTTCTGGTACAGCCGCCACGGCCGCTTCGAGCCCTGCTTGGGCAGTTTCGCGATCGAGCGCTGCACGTAGCCGGACGAGAAATCGAGCGAGGGCAGTTCCGTCACCTCAGGATCGACATTATGCGGCATGCACTGCTTGTAGCCGTTCCGGTCCATGTAGTTGATGAGACGACAGACATACTCGCAGGTCAGATCGCATTTCAGCGTCCAGGACGCATTGGTGTAGCCAAACGCCGAGGCCATGTTCGGAATGTCCGAATACATCATGCCCTTGTAGTTCAGCGTCCGCGCGAAATCGATGGTGCGGCCGTCGACGCTGACCTCAAGGCCGCCAACCACCTGCAGCACGAGCCCGGTCGCAGTGACGATGATGTCGGCCTCGAGCTCGCTGCCATCCTTCAGCCTGATGCCGCGTTTAGTGAAGGTGTCGATCTCATTGGTGACGACTGAAGCGCGCTTGTCGCGGATCGACTTGAAGAGATCGCCGTCCGGTACCAGGCAGAGCCGCTGCTCCCACGGATTGTAACGCGGCGTGAAATGTTTAGCCACGTCGTATTCCGGTCCCAGCGCCATCTTGACGCCGCCGAGGATCAGCTGCTTGGCGCGTTCCGGCTTGCGGCGGCAGAGCTGGAAGAAATACATGCCGAACAGCACGTTGCGCCAGCGGATCAGGTGATAGGCGAGCTTTGCGGAAAGATTTTTGCGCAGCTTGTTGGCCAGCGCGTCTTCCGCCGGCCGCGCCACCACATAGGTCGGCGAGCGCTGCAGCATGGTGACGTGCGCCGCGGTCTTGGCCATCTCCGGCACCAGCGTCACCGCTGTTGCGCCAGAGCCGATCACCACCACGCGCTTGCCCGCATAGTCGAGATTCTCAGGCCATTTCTGCGGATGCACGATCTGCCCGGCGAAATCCGCCGTGCCGGAAAATTCCGGCGTGTAGCCTTCCTCGTATTTGTAATAACCCGAGCACATGAAGAGGAAATTGCAGGTAAAGCGTACCGTCTCGGTCGCGCCCTCGCCGACGATGCGCTCGGCTTCCACCGTCCAGCGCGAATCCGGCGACGACCAGGATGCGCGTTTGACGCGATGGCGGAAGCGGATGTGCTTGTCGATGCCGTTCTCGGTCGCGGTCTGCCGCACATAGTTCAGGATGCGCGGCCCGTCGGCGATTGCCTTTGGCTCTGTCCAGGGGCGGAACGAATAGCCAAGCGTGTACATGTCGCTGTCGGAGCGGATGCCGGGATAGCGAAACAGATCCCAGGTGCCGCCGATGCAGTCGCGTCCCTCGAGGATCACATAGCTCTTGCCGGGACACTTCTCCTGCAGGTGATAGCCCGCGCCGATGCCGGAAAGTCCGGCGCCGACGATGAGGACGTCGAAATGCTCTGCCGTATCGATCATGGCGCTCTCCC
Source organism: Bradyrhizobium sp. CB3481 (assembly GCF_029714305.1). Classification (NCBI taxonomy): domain Bacteria; kingdom Pseudomonadati; phylum Pseudomonadota; class Alphaproteobacteria; order Hyphomicrobiales; family Nitrobacteraceae; genus Bradyrhizobium; species Bradyrhizobium sp. CB3481. Next base: position 2,513,584 of record NZ_CP121647.1, on the reverse strand, counting down.
TGCTTCAGATGTAATGGGCAGCAGGCAGAAATTGCAACTCGCATTGTGAGCTTGCTGTCGCGATACATCCTGTATTGAAATAGCGGAAAGCGGCGCCTCCGTCGCGAAAGCGCGGGTTATTCCGCCGGCCAGCAAAAAGCCCCGGATCGCTCCGGGGCTTCTTGAGGCTCTGTTGTCTGCTTCAGGGCATCGTCTGCACCGCAGACGGCGCGCAATCAGTAGCGGTAGTGATCCGACTTGTACGGACCTTCCTGCTTGACGCCGATATAATCGGCCTGGTCCTTGCGAAGTTCGGTCAGCTTGACGCCGATCTTGGCGAGATGCAGGCGCGCGACCTTCTCGTCCAGCGTCTTCGGCAGCACGTAGACCTTCTTCTCGTATTTGCCGTTCTTGTTGTTGGCGAACAATTCGATCTGCGCCAGCGTCTGGTTGGTGAACGAGGCCGACATCACGAAGGACGGATGGCCCATGGCGTTGCCGAGATTCACCAAGCGGCCTTCCGAGAGCAAGATGATACGGTGCTTGTCGGGGAATTCGATCTCGTCGACCTGCGGCTTGATGTTGGTCCACTTCAGGTTACGTAGGCCCGCGATCTGGATCTCATTGTCGAAGTGGCCGATGTTGCAGACGATGGCGCGATCCTTCATCGCACGCATGTGGTCGATGGTGATGATGTCCTTGTTGCCGGTCGCGGTGACGAAGATGTCGGCGCGCGGCGCGGCGTCTTCCATGGTCACGACCTCATAGCCTTCCATCGCCGCCTGCAGCGCGCAGATCGGATCGACTTCGGAGACCATGACGCGGCACCCGGCCTGGCGCAGCGAGGCGGCCGAGCCCTTGCCGACGTCACCGAAGCCGGCGACCATCGCGATCTTGCCGGACATCATGACGTCGGTGCCGCGGCGGATGCCGTCGACCAGCGACTCGCGGCAGCCATAGAGGTTGTCGAATTTCGACTTGGTGACGCTGTCGTTGACGTTGATCGCCGGGAACAGCAGCGTGCCCTTGTTCGCCATCTCGTAGAGGCGATGCACGCCCGTGGTGGTCTCCTCCGAGACGCCCTTGATGTTCTTGGCGATCTCCGCGAAGTAGCCCTTCGGCTTCTCCTTCAACAGGCGCTTGACCAACGCATAGAAGATTTCCTCTTCCTCCGACGTCGGCTTGTCGAGGAAGGCGGTGTCGCCCTGCTCAGCGCGGTAGCCGGCATGCACCAGCATGGTGGCGTCGCCGCCATCGTCGAGGATCATGTTGGGCGTGCCGCCGCCGTGCCAGTCGAACAGCTTTGCGGTGTAGTCCCAATATTCGGCGAGCGTTTCGCCCTTTACGGCGAACACCGGAATGCCGGCAGCCGCGATCGCGGCGGCGGCGTGGTCCTGCGTCGAATAGATGTTGCACGAGACCCAGCGGATGTCGGCGCCGAGCGCGGCCAGCGTCTCGATCAGGACCGCGGTCTGGATCGTCATGTGCAGGGAGCCGGCGATGCGCGCGCCCTTCAAGGGTTGTTTGGGGCCGTATTCCTCGCGCGTCGCCATCAGGCCGGGCATTTCGGTCTCGGCCAGCGAGATCTCCTTGCGGCCGAAATCGGCGAGCGAAATGTCCTTGACGATGTAGTCGGTGAAGCCGGGCTTGGTCGGGGCGTTCATGAGAGCTTCCTGCTTTCTAGCTCGTCATTCCGGGGCGCCTCGAAGAGGCGAACCCGGAATCTCGAAATGATGGATAAGGATTCCGGGTTCGCTCGCTGTCGCGAGCGCCCCGGAATGACGCAAAAGTCAGACCGCGCGCTTGAGCGGTTCGACGAGATCGGTCTTCTCCCAGGAGAAGCCGCCTTCATTGTCCGGCGTGCGGCCGAAATGGCCGTAGGCCGAGGTGCGCGCGTAGATCGGACGGTTGAGATCGAGATGGGTGCGGATGCCACGCGGGGTGAGGTCCATCGCCTGCGCGACGGCCTTCTCGAGCTTATCCTCCGGAACCTTACCGGTGCCGTGGGTATCGATATAGATCGACAGCGGACGCGCCACGCCAATCGCGTAGGCAAGCTGCAGCGTGCAGCGGTCGGCGAGACCGGCCGCGACGACATTCTTGGCGACATAGCGTGCGGCATAGGCCGCGGAACGGTCGACCTTGGTCGGGTCCTTGCCGGAGAACGCGCCGCCACCATGCGGCGCCGCGCCACCATAGGTATCGACGATGATCTTGCGGCCGGTCAGGCCAGTGTCACCATCGGGACCGCCGATGTAGAACTTGCCGGTCGGATTGATGTGCCAGATGGTCTTGCCGTTGATCCATTCCTTCGGCAGCGCCTCGCGCACATAAGGCTCGACGATGTCACGAATCTGATTGGAGGTGAGGTCCTCGACCAAATGCTGGTGCGAGACCACGATCTCGCGCACGCCGACGGGCTTGCCGTTCTCGTACTGCACGGTGACCTGGCTCTTGGAGTCCGGACCGAGCACCTTCTCGCGGCCGGAGTGACGCGCCTCCGAAATCAAACGCAGGATCTTGTGGGCGTAGAAGATCGGCGCCGGCATCAGGTCGGGCGTCTCGTTGGTGGCGTAGCCGAACATGATGCCCTGGTCGCCCGCACCCTCTTCCTTGTTCTCGCCCGGCTGCAGCGCATCGACGCCCTGCGCGATGTCCGCAGACTGCGGATGCAGCAGGATCTCGATGTCGGCTTTCTCCCAGTGGAAGCCCTCCTGCTCGTATCCGATATCCTTGATCGCCTCGCGAACCACGCTCTCGATCTGATCATTGGTCACCGAGCTCGGACCGCGGGTTTCGCCGGCGATCACGACCTTGTTGGTGGTGGCGAGCGTCTCGCAGGCCGCGCGGATCTGCCAGGGATCGATTCCGGCCTTCGGCCCTTCCCGGTAGAACAGGTCGACGATCTCATCCGAGATACGATCGCAAACTTTGTCCGGATGTCCCTCGGAAACCGACTCGCTGGTGAAAAGATAAGACGCGCGCATCAACAACCCCTTGTTCCCGCCGGCTGCCGGCGGCTGTGTGTGATCTATCCCGGAATGTCAGTCGCGACGCCGCGAAATGACGTAGGATTCGTCGTAAAACCAAAGCCCATTATGCTTGCGCAGAACCTCTCGCGTGGCATCGAGGGCCCGGCTGTTTTCTGTCATTTCCGTCAACCGGTCGTCTTCGATCTGGGCGACATACACTGCCGCATTCCACGCTGCAAAAGCCGTCGAGGTTCCGATCGAGCCGGTTACCTCGTTGGGCAGCGCTTCCATATCATAACGGAAGATGGAACGGTTATCGGCGTAGGCATTAAAGTTAAGGTCGCGCCCGGCCGATCCGAGCTCGTATTTCACGGCGCGCAATAGCTCATGGCGGCTCACGGCGAAAGGATTTTCTCCCGGCCAGACCGCCTGGATGATTTCGAGGCCCGGATCGTGGCCGTGGGAGTGAATCCCGATCAAGCGGCCCCCTGCCCGCAGACTGCGGGCCAGCGGCGCAATGATCCGCTTGGCGCGGAAATTCACAGAGGATTTGGCCCGATAGGGCTGGGAAGCGATCACGAGGTCGAAATTGGCTTCCGTCCGGCCTGCCCGGGGGATGATCGAATCAAGCAGGAACCGGTGGTCCTCGCGGTACACCACCAGGGCAACCGGGCGCTCATAGATCGGCATGCCCGATTTGGGGCTGATATTGGCCCGCCAGTTCTGCTCCAAAAACGGCCCCAATTCGGCGATCTGGGTCTCGAATTCCCCTGAAGAGGCCCCCCGTAGCGCGACCTCATGCCAGATCATACCGGCCGCCGCGGCCGGCGAGGCAGGCGTCAGCCAAGGCGCCTCGGCATAATGCATGTTGGTCAGGACGACGACGGTCGCCGGATGCTCGAACAGCCGGTCCGGCACCTTGTCGAGCGTCAGGCGGACGTCCTCCAGGCTGAGCTCCTTGCCGGCGATATAGAACGGCATGTGCGGAAAGCGGCCGTGCATCGAGCGCATCACCCGCGCCAGCACCGTGCCGTCGCCGACGCCGGCATCGAACACCCGCAGCGCCGGCGGGCGCGGATGCAGGCTGGACAGTTCCAGCCCGACCCGCTCCGCAATCACCCGCTTTTCGCTGCAGGTGTGGACGAACAGCAGGTACTTCTGCCGGTTCTCGAAAAAGCGGAAATTACCCCGCGGATCGCGCTTTTCCGGCGGCACTTCCAGGCCGCGCGGCGGCGGCAGCGCGCCGGTGGACGCCGCGATATAGGCATTGATGCGGTCGAGCGTATCGACGGTGATGCGCTTGCCCTCGCGCAGGCGGTGCACGAGCTTGCCGTCGTTGACCACCCGGCGGCCAAACGTCGTCTCCGCCATATCGGAATGGCGGCAGAAGTCGGTGATCTGGCTGAGGATCTGGTCGTTCTTCATCGTGGCGGGATTTTGGGAAGTGTTGGTGGGCAGCGCCGGGTGACGAGATCGTCCTACCACGCCCTGCCCACCAAAGAAACCCCCTACTGTCGGTCGCCGGCACACCTGGCCGGCCGGCCTTGAACCCCCATTCCGCAGGCGGCAACAAAGCAGTATCCGCTAGCTTGCGACAGCCAATCATGGGGACCTGATGCGCCGCGCAATCCCGATCCTTGCCCTGCTTGCCGCCGCGCTGTGGCCGGCTCCTTCTCCCGCTCAATCGCGCAGTCAGCTTGGGCCGCTCTGCACCACCGACACCACGCCGGCCGATCAGCAGATCGACGCCTGCAACAAGATCATCGCGCTGAAGGTGTTTTCCAGCGAGAAGCTCGCGACGATCTATTTCTGGCGCGCGGTCGGCTGGAACAAGAAGGGCAACTACGCGCAGGTGATTGCGGATGCCAGCGAGGCGATCCGCCTGCACGCCAGCGTCGCCGCCTACAATCTGCGCGGCTCCGCCTACTACGATAAAGGCGAGGACGATATCGCGATTGCGGATTTCAACGACGCGCTGCGCATGGGGCCGCCGAGCGGCATTCTCTATCACAACCGCGGCAATGCCTGGCGCAGTAAAGGCGAATTCGCCAAGGCGGTTGCCGACTACGATCAATCGATCAAGCTTGGCCCGCCATCCGCATTCTCCTTTCAGAACCGCGGCATATCGAAACAGGCGCTCGGCGACCTCGACGGCGCGCTGGCCGACATCAACGAGGCAATCCGGCTCGACCCGCAATTGCCGCAGCCGCTCGCCAACCGCTCGGTGATCTGGCGTGCGAAGGGAGATCTCGATCGCGCCATCGCCGACGCGTCAGAGGCGATCCGGCTCGCGAAAGCAAAAGCACCAACCAACATCATGACCCCGCCGGGCAGCGTGCTGATCTCGGCCCACGGCCAGCGCGCCCTCGCCTATGAGGCCAAAGGCGATCTCATCCGCGCCAGGCAGGATTACGCGGCGGTACTCGAAGGCAAGGCCTCCGACGCCGGCAGCAAGGCCAACCAGGCGACTGCAAAAGTCCGCCTGTCGCTGTTGTCGGGGGCGATCGCGCCTGCCCCTCCGCGAATGGCAAAGGAGGCGGTCGCTGCGCCGGCCCCAGCCCCCGCCCAGAGCGGCGCAACGCCGGCCGCGCCGGCGGGTGCAGCGAGCCCGCCTCCGCCGCCCGCCGCGGAGCAGCGCCCGCGCGCCAAGACCGGCCGGCGCGTGGCGCTGGTGATCGGCAACAGCGCCTATGCCTATGTCAAGCCGCTGCCCAATCCGACCAACGATGCGCGCGCGATGGCCAAGAGCCTGCGCGAGATCGGCTTCGTGGTGACTGAAGGCACCGACCTCGACCGCACCGGCATGCAGGCGACGATCCGCGATTTCCTGCGCGACGCGGTGCGGGCGCAGGTGACGGTCGTCTATTACGCCGGCCATGGCGTGCAAATCGAGGGCCGTAATTACCTGGTGCCGATCGACATCCAGCTTCGCCCCGGCAGCGGCGTCACCGAGGCGATGATGGACATGGATACGATCATGGCCGGCCTCGACGATCAGGTCCGCACCAACATCCTGATCCTCGATGCCTGTCGTAACAATCCGATGGCGCCAAAAGTGGCGTCCGCCGGGCCTGCCCGCGATATCGAGGTAGGCTCGGGGCTGGCCGCCCCCTCAACGCTCGGCGCCGGCGCAACGCGCGGCGCGGGCACCCTGATCGCCTTTGCCACGGCGCCCGGACAGGTCGCACTCGACGGCGAAGGCGCCAACAGCCCGTTCTCGGCCGCGCTGTCGCGCCACATAGGCACGCCCGGACTTGAGGTGCAGCAGATGCTGACGCGCGTCCGCGCCGAAGTCGTCGCCGCGACCAAGGGCAAGCAGGTGCCGTGGTCGAACTCGTCGTTGTTGGGCGAGGTGTATCTGGCGGAAAAATAAGGGCACTTGCACCACCCTCACCCCGTCATTGCGAGCGGAGCGAAGCAATCCACCTCTCCGCACCGGGATAGATGGATTGCTTCGTCGCTATCGCTCCTCGCAATGACGACGACGCGCGAGCGCCGCTTACTTGCCCCACACCTCGTTCGCCACCTCCACCGCGAGGCTGAGCTTGGCCCACTGCTCTTCCTCGGAGAGGATGTTGCCTTCCTCGGTCGAGGCAAAGCCGCATTGCGGCGACACCGCGAGCTGCTCGAGCGGGGCGAACTTGGCGGCCTCCTCGAGGCGGCGCTTGATGTCATCCTTCTTCTCGAGCTCGCCGAACTTCGAAGTGATGACGCCGACCACCACGACCTTGTTGCCCTTCGGCAGATAGCGCAGCGGCTCGAAGCCGCCGGCGCGGTCGGAGTCGTATTCGAGGAAGTAGCCGTCGTAATTGGTGCCGGCCAACATGGTCTCGGCCACCGGCTCGTAGCCGCCGGTGGAGATCCAGGTCGAGCGGAAGTTACCGCGGCAGACGTGCGTGGTCACCACCATGTCGGCCGGCCGATCGGCCAGCGCGTAATTGATGATGCGCGCATAGGTCTCCTGCAGGCCGTCCGGGTTGTCGCCGCGATCGCGCGCTTTCTGCAATTCGTCCTGCGAGCAGAGATAGGCCCAGACCGTGTCGTCGAACTGCAGGTAGCGGCAGCCGGCGTCGTAGAATGCCTTCACCGCCTTGCGATAGGTCTTGCCGAGGTCGAGGAAGAATTCCTCCAGATCCGGATAGACCTCCTTGGAGATCGACTTGCGGCCCCCGCGGAAGTGCAGCACAGCCGGCGACGGGATCGTCATCTTCGGCGTGACGTGCGCCGTATCCGCATGCTTCTTCAGGAAGCGGAAATGATCCAGCATCGGGTGGTTGTCGGGGAAATCGAGCTTGCCGATGACGCGGACGGCGTCATGGCGGGTCTCGACGCCGGCGAACTGAATGCCCGTTTCCGGGTGGAACAGTTCGCAGCCCGTGAGATGGCTAAGAAAATCGAAATGCCACCAGGAGCGGCGGAATTCGCCGTCCGTCGCCAGCTTCAGGCCGATAGAAGCCTGCTTGTGCACGACCTTCTCGATTTCGAGGTCTTCGGCCTTGCGCAGGTCCTCCGGCGTGATCTCGCCCTTCTCCAGCTTGGCGCGCGCCTCCTTGATGCGCGGCGGTCGCAACAGGCTGCCGACCTCGTCGGCGCGGAACGGGGGCTTGGTTCTCTGCATGGTTTCAACTCCCATCAATCTAGTGCGCGGCAGCGCCGGCGACGCCGAGATGGCGTTCGAGCACGGCGGGATCGGCCTTCAGCGCGCTGCTGGCGGCATCATGCACGATCGCGCCGCGTTCCAATATCACAACCCGGTCGGCCAGCCCCAGAATCTTTTGCGCGTTCTGCTCGACGATAACAGAGCAGATGCCCCCGGAACGGGTGATCGTGCCGAGTGCCCTTAACAATTCTTCAACGATGATCGGTGCCAGGCCCTCGGTCGGCTCGTCCAGCAGCAGCACCTTCGGGTTGAGGGTCAGCGCGCGCCCGATCGCCAGCATCTGCTGCTCGCCGCCGGAAAGCTGGTTGCCGAAATTGTTGCGGCGCTCCTTCAGCCGGGGAAACATCTGGTAGACCTTCTCCACTGTCCAGGGACCGGGCTGGGCCACGGCGGTCATGTTCTCCTCGACCGTCAGCGATCGGAAGATGTTGCGCTCCTGCGGCACCCAGCCGATCCCCGCCCGCGCCCGCTGGTCCGGACGCATCGCGGTGACATCCAATCCGCCCACCGCGATCGCGCCACCGAAGCGGCGGGTGATGCCGACGATCGAATTGATCAGCGTGGTCTTGCCGGTGCCGTTGCGGCCAAGCAGCGCCAGCACCTGACCCTCGTCAAGCGTCAGCGACATCGAGGGCAGCACGACGGCTTCGCCGTAGCCGGCGCGCAAGGCGTCGATCGCGAGAAGCTCAGGCATCGGCGGCCTCGCCGAGATAGACCGCCTTGACTTGCGGATCCCGCGCCACTTCGTCCGGCGGACCCTCAACCAGCATCGCGCCGTTGACCAGCACCGAGATGCGGTCGGCAAACGAAAACACCAGATCCATGTCGTGCTCGATCAGCAAAACCGTGACGTCACGCGGCAGCGCCGCGACCGCCGCCAGAATGTCGTGCCGCTCGCTTTCGGGAACGCCGGCGGCGGGCTCGTCGAGCAGCAGCACGCGCGGCTTCGTCGCGATCGCGACCGCAATCTCCAGCAGGCGCTGCTTTCCGTAAGGCAGCGTCGCGGTGTGCTCGTTCATCACGTCGAGCAGATGAAAGCGCCCAAGCAGTTCCGCGATCTCCTGATTGACGTCGTCACGCGTGCCCATCCGCCGCCACCAGTCGCCGCCGCGGCCGAGCCGTTCGGAGACGGCGAGCCCTATCGTTTCGAGCGGGGTCAGGTCGGCATAGAGCTGGTTGATCTGGAAGGTGCGCGACAATCCACGCAGTACCCGCTTGTGAACGGCGAGATCGGTGATGTCGTTGCCTTCAAGCAGGATCTGGCCGCCATTAGGCTTCAGCACGCCGGTCAGGAGGTTGATGACCGTGGTCTTGCCGGCGCCGTTCGGCCCGATCAGGGCATGGCGGGCGCCCTGCTCCACCTTAAGCGACAGATCGCGGGTGACCCGAAGGCCCCCGAAGGATTTTTCCAGTCCCCTGGTTTCGAGCGCGACCGTCATGGCGCGTCGCTCTCGGGAACGGCGACACCGGCCTTGCGGCCGAAGACCTGTCGGATGACGAGGTTCGGCCCCCACAGCACCCAGCGATGGATTCGCTCGCGGCCGACCAGCACGATCGCGACCAGAACGAGCCCGATCCAGAACAGCCAGTATTGCGGCGTAATGGTCTGAAACAGCTCCTGCAGCATTTTGAAGACGACGGCGCCGATCAGCCCGCCGTAGAGATAGCCGGTGCCGCCGATCACCAGCACCAGCATCAGATCGGCCGAGCGTTCGAAGGCGAACACGTCGAGTGAGGCCAGAGCGGTGGTCTGGGTGAACAACGCGCCGGCAATGCCGGCATAGAACGCCGCTACCGTATAGATCGCAATCAGCCGGCGGTTGACGGGCACGCCGATTGCGGATGCCCTGAGTGGATTGTTCTTGATCGCACGCAGCGACAACCCGAACGGCGAATTGACGATCCGCCGCGCCAGCAGAAACAGCAGGAACAGCACGATCAGCGAATAGAAGAAGCCGGTCTTGCCGAACATGTCGAAGGCGAACAGGCCGAGGATCGGCTGCATCTCGATGCCCTGCAGCCCGTCGGTGCCGCCGGTGATGTTGGAGAAGCGTTCCGCCAGCGCCTCCAGCAGCAGCGCAATGCCGAGCGTCACCATCAGCCGCGTCAGGTCGACGCCGCGGATGACGAGAAAGCTGGTGAGAAAGCCGAGCACCATCGCGATCAGCCCGGCGGCGACCAGCGCGATGACCGGCTCGTTGATGATGCCGTGCAGCGCCAGCAAGCCGGCCGAGTACGCGCCGACGCCGAAGAAGGCGGCATGTCCTAAGGAGACGATGCCGGCGTAACCGAGGATCAGGTCCAGCGACAGCGTGAACAGCGCCAGGCGCAGGATGTCGGTCATGATGAGATAACGCGACGGAAACAGGAACGCACAGGATAGCGCGAGCAGCCAGAACGCGATCTCGGCCGGGCGCCAGCGGGCGCGGGCCAAGGCGAGAGATGAGACGTCGGAGATGACGGTCATTGCAGGCTCACCGCGCGGCGGCGCGGCCGAACAGGCCGTTCGGACGCCAGATCAGGATCACGATCATGATGGTGTAGATGACGAACGGCCCCATCTTCGGTACGTAATATTTGCCGGCGACGTCGCCGATGCCGAGCAGCAGCGAAGCAAGGAACGGCCCGGTGATGCTGGAGGAGCCGCCGACGGTGACCACGATCAAAAAGTAGATCATGAATTTTAGCGGGAAATACGGGTCGAGGCCGAGGATTTCTGCGCTGAGTGCCCCACCAAGTCCCGCCAGCCCGCAGCCGAACGCAAAGGTGAAGGCGAACACCTGCGGCACGTTGATGCCGAGCCCGCTGGCGACGCGGGGATCATCGACCGCGGCGCGCAGGCGGCTGCCAAAGCGGGTTTTCGACAGGATCAGTTGCAGCGCGAGCGTCAGCAGGCCGCAGATCACGATAATCATGAGGCGGTAGCGGCCGACGCCGACGCCAAAAAGGTCGAACTGCCCCTCCAGCGCCGCCGGCAGTTTGATGAAGATCCGCGACGATCCCATGATGTAGTCCACGGCTGCCACCGACATGAAGGTCAGGCCGATAGTGAACAGCACCTGGTCGAGATGGCTGCGGGTGTAGAGATGGCGGTAGAGCGTCCGCTCCAGCAGCACGCCAATGGCGGCAGCCGTCACAAAGGCGAGCGGCAGCGCCGCGAAGAACGGCCAGCCGGAATTGTTCACCAGCACCGCGCAGATATAGCCCCCGGCCATCGCAAAGGCGCCATGGGCGAGGTTGACGAAATTCATCAAACCGAGCGTCACGGCGAGCCCGCAGGCCAGCACGAACAGCAGCATGCCGTAGGCGACACCGTCGAACAGGATGGTGAACAGCGTGGTCATGGGAGCAGCGAAGAACCTCTAGGACTCGTCATTCCGGGGCAGCGCACCAGCGCTGAACCCGGAATCTCGTTGCAATAACCTCGAGATCCCGGGTTCGACGCTTCGCGTCGCCCCGGGATGACCTTCGGTCACTTCTTCGTCTTGCCGGAATCCTTCACCGCCTCGAAGGTGGCGAACTCGACATTATAGAGCTCGCCGTCGACCTTCTCGACCTTGCGGATGTAGATGTTCTGCACGATGTCGCGGGTCTCCGGGTCGATCGAGATCGGGCCGCGCGGGCTTTCCCACTTCATGCCCTTCATGGCCGCGATCAGCGCATCGCCATCGGTCTTGCCGCCGGTCTTCTTCAGCGCCTCGTAGATCAGGCGGATGCCGTCATAGCCGCCGACCGCCATGAAGCCCGGACGCTGGTTGAAGGCCTTCTTGTAGGCGGCGACGAACTCCTTATTGGCTGCCGAAGGATGGGCGGCGGAATAAAGATGCGCTGTCACCGTGCCGAGCGCGGCATCGCCCATGCCGTTGAGCAGGTCGTCGTCCATGACGTCGCCGGGGCCGATTACCTTGATGCCGGCCTTGTCGAGCCCGCGTTCGGCGTACTGCTTCATGAAGTTGCCGCCCTGTCCGGCCGGCACGAAAACGAACACGGCATCGGGCTTGGAGTCCTTCATGCGCTGCAGAAACGGAGCAAAATCAGGATTTTGCAGCGGCACCTTCACCTCTTCGACGATCTCGCCGCCACCGGCGGTGAAGTTTTGCTTGAAGAAGTTCAGCGCGTCGTTGCCGGGTGCATAGTCAGAGGTCAGAGTCGCGACCTTCTTGATGCCGTTCTTCGCGGCCCAATCACCGATAATGGTGCACGACTGCGCCAGCGTGAATGAGGTGCGGACGATATAGGGCGAACGCTCGGTGATGATCGAGGTGCCTGCCGCCATCACGATTTCCGGAACCTTGCCCTGCGTCGCCAAGGGAGCGGCGGCAAGGGCCGCCGGGGTCACGCCGAAGCCGGCGATGAAATTGACCTTGTCATTGACGATCAGTTCCTGCGCGAGGCGCTTGGTGTTGTCGGGAACCGCGGCGTCGTCCTTGAGGATGACCTCGATCTTCTTGCCGGCGACGGTGTCGCCGTTCTGCTGCATGTAGAGCTTGACCGCGTTGTCGATCTGCTTGCCGGTCGAGGCTTGGCCGCCGGTCATCGGCAGGATCAAGCCGATCTTGACGGTCTCCTGGGCGTAGGCCGGCGTGAGCGCCAGTATCGCGGCGGCCGCACCTGCGGCCAGCAATATGTGACTGCGAATAGACATCAATGTTTCTCCCCCTGATCGGTCTGTGCCTCGAACCGAGTCCCCCGGCCCTTGATCTCACCATAACCCAGTTTTTTTGGCCGGGTAGCGCGGCAACATGGCGTCCTTCGCCACCCTGTTGTCAATCGGACCATTGGCCTGAGGGCCGGCCCCGGCGGAACCAAATGCACTACGGTACCATGGTATAATCCCTGATACGGTTCGCCCCCAACGGCGCTCCAACGGTCGACTATTTGTACGATTGTACAAATAAAATGGTCCTGTCAACAAAGAAGCGGCGCGTTGGGCAGCGCCGCAAATCCATCATCCTTAAAGAGGAAAGTTGTAGCCTTCTGCCGATGACGACCAGCGCGCGCCACATTGCGACACTTCTTACCGTTGCCCTCGCGGGCGGCGGGCTGACCGGTTGCGGAACGATCAACGAGAAAGTCTCGGCGGGCGTCAGCGATGCCGTACCGGCGTGGCTCGGCGGCATCCCGGCGGACGCCCCGCCGCGTCCCGGCACGGCGAAGTATGACGAGTACATGAAGGAGCGCGAGCGCAAGCGGCTGTTGCCGGCCTCCGAGCGCGGCGAAGAGGCAAAGCCGGCACCGTCGCCGGAAGAAAAGGCCCGTTAAGGCGGAGAGGCGCCCGCCTCTCAATCCATGAACACCACGGTCTTACGTCCGTTGAGGATCACGCGGTCCTCAAGGTGATGGCGCACAGCACGCGCCAGCACACGGCGCTCGATGTCGCGCCCCTTGCGCGAAAGATCTTCCGGCGTGTCGCGATGGCTGATGCGCTCGACGTCCTGGTCGATGATCGGGCCTTCGTCGAGGTCGCTTGTGACGTAATGGGCGGTGGCGCCGATCAGCTTGACGCCGCGCTCATGGGCCTGGTGGTAGGGCCGCGCGCCCTTGAAGCCGGGCAGGAACGAGTGGTGGATGTTGATGCAGCGCCCGGCCAGCCTTGCCGACATCTCGTCCGAGAGGATCTGCATGTAGCGCGCCAGCACCACGAGATCGGTCCCGCTGTCCTGCACCAGCTTCCAGACCGCGTCTTCCTGCTCGCGTTTGGTTTCCTTGGTGACCGGTAGATAATGGAACGGGATCTCGCCGAAATCGAGCGAGCCGTAGGTCTCGCGCGGATGGTTGGAGACGATCGCCGTCGGGATCATCTCGAGTTCGGCCGTGCGCCAGCGATAGAGGATATCGACCAGGCAATGATCCGACTTGGAGACCAGCAGCATTACCCGGCGGCGGTTCGCGCGGTCGCGCATCTGCCAATCCATGCCAAAGCGCTCGGCGATCGCGGCAAAGCCGGTCTGCAACGCCTGCAATTCGACCGCGAGATCAGCGGCGGTGAACACCACCCGCATGAAGAACTTCTTGGTCTCGACATCGTCGAACTGCTGGGCGTCCAGAATGTTCTGCCCGTTATGGGCCAGAAATGTCGACACCGCGGAAACGATGCCGGGGCGATCCGGGCAGGACAGGGTCAGGACGAACTGATGATCGGGCATGGCGCTTGATTATAATTCGGGCAGCAGGGTGGAAACCTTAGGGATTTGCGGCCCTGCTCTATCACTGCCGGCGCGCTTGCGCCAATCCCGAAACCGGAGGCAGGATGAACAAAGCACACCGTCTTGCGTTGGAGCGACACCATGGCTGACAGATTGAACGGTTACCGCATCCTGATCCTGGAAACGCGCGAGGAAGCGCAGTTTTCCCGCCTCCTCACCGAGCAAGGCGCCGACGTGCTGCAATGCCCGATGTTCACCATCCACGATGCGCCGGACCCCGCGCCGGTGGAAGCCTGGATCCGGCGGTCAATCGAAAAGCCGTTCGACGACCTCGTGCTGCTGACGGGCGAAGGCCTGCGCCGGCTGATGAAGGTGGTGCGGCGGATCGGCGTCGAGCAGGAATTCATCGCGGCGCTCAACAAGGCGCGCAAATTCGCCCGCGGCCCCAAGCCCGGAAAGGCGCTGCGCGAAATTGGCCTGGAGCCGCAGATGACGACGGAGAAGCCAACCTCCGAAGGCGTCGCCGAGATGCTGTCGCGCCTCGACCTCAAGGGCCATCGCGTCGGCCTGCAACTCTACCCGGACAAGGATCACGGCGTCCTGATCGGTGCGATCAAGGCGCAAGGCGCCGAGGTCGAACCCGTGCTGCCCTACGCCTATGATGCGCAGGCGGCGGACGCCAACATCATCAAGGCGATCGACGAGATGGCGGAAGGCCGCGTCGATGCCATCGCGCTGACCAATCTCGGCCAGATCCGCCGCCTGATCGAGGTGGCGCGCGCCCGCGACTGCGAGGACCGGCTACGCGCCGGGCTCGATCGCACGCCGATCGCCTCTGTCGGACCCGCGGTCTCCGATGAACTCAAGTCGCACGGCCTGGCCACCGATATCTATCCGGCCGAGGACGCCTTCTTCATGCGGCCGCTGATCTCGGCGATGGCAACTGCCCTCGGCAAGAACCCGCCGCGCATGGCGGCAAGAGGCTGACAGCCGAGACGTACCTCAGATCAATCACGACGGCCCAATTCCGCTTTGCGACCGAAGCGGAAGCGGCGCATGGCCATCTTGATCCGCTGAGGCTCAACAACGAATCAACCAGCTCATCGCAGCGCGCTTTTCGAGCCGATGCGTAAGCACGTTGATACCTCAGCCGTCGAGGCACGAAGTATCATTGGGCATGCAGATACCTCAGGCATCAAGAATCCTGTGATGTTCGAAATCGAGCCTCATTTGCGTCATAGTTCTTAACTCTACGCGATCGGGAAAACTTGGCAATCACTCCCACTCCGCACTCCGATCCCGGCCGCCTCAATGATAGACATCTTGCTGACGCGCGTTGCCGCCGCCACGAGCATCGTCGCGCTTGTGCTCGGATTCACCGATGTATTCTCGAGCATTGAACTGGGCTCGGGCGGTCGCTCAGTCCTGAAGATCACGCTCGCGATTAGCTTCAGTATCGCCTTGCTCAGTCTGTTTTACGGCAATGTCGTCTATCAGTTGACGCGGATCGGCCAGCTCAAGCGCCATTCCGGCGACTCCGAAGATAATTCTGATCGTCGATCGTTCGAGGAAATCGTTTGCAGCCCGACGGTCAGCATCCTCGTGCCATCCTACAAGGAA
This sequence comes from Bradyrhizobium sp. CB3481, assembly GCF_029714305.1. Classification (NCBI taxonomy): domain Bacteria; kingdom Pseudomonadati; phylum Pseudomonadota; class Alphaproteobacteria; order Hyphomicrobiales; family Nitrobacteraceae; genus Bradyrhizobium; species Bradyrhizobium sp. CB3481. Next base: position 2,498,207 of record NZ_CP121647.1, on the reverse strand, counting down.
CAAGTTCCCGTCGTCATGCAAACGGTGATATCGGCGGCGCTGTCGGAATATCCGAATCGCAGGATCACCTTGCTTCTCGACGACCCGCCGCAGTGTGCCGGAGCCGATTTACTCGCGCTCTCGGCAACTCGTGATCTGATCAACGAGCTTGACGAAACGTTCGCCGCGGCGGCCGATCGATTTCGGGCCGCGGAACGCGACTATTTGGAACGCACTTCGTCGGGATCGGTGGCTATTTCACGCGAACGACAGCTCATCGGGGCGCTCTTCGACGATGCCGCGACAGTCGTGGAATGCCTTGGACGACGATATGCCGAATTTTCCCAACCGGCGTTTGCTCATGCCGATGAACTATTCGCGCGCGAAGTCATCGAGCGTCTCATCCGAGAGCATCGCGGCACCGCGGCCGTTCTTCGGAACGGGAAGAGCATCGATGCGGCGCGACTGCAATTGGAGTACCGACGTCTCGCGCAACTATTTGCGGTGCCCATCGGCATTTTCGAGCGCAAGCGATTTGCCAATCTCTCGCATGCCCCGAACAAGGCCATGAACCTAAACAGCTATATCGGGCTGATCGGACGGACATTCCGCATATCGAAGAGCGCGAACGGCGCTTTGCTGCTACTTGAAACGCCCGCGAGCGAGGCGGAGTTCAAGGTTCCCAATGCCGACTACATCATAACCATCGATGCAGACAGCATCATTCTTCCCGACTACGTTCGCAAGCTCGTCTCGATCATGGAAGCTGATCGGCGGATAGCGATCGCGCAGACGCCCTACTCCGCTTATCCCGGCCCGCCGACCGTGCTCGAACGAGTGGCCGGTGCCACCACCGACATCCAGTATCTGATTCATCAGGGCTTCACCGCTTACAATGCCACGTTCTGGGTCGGCGCGAATGCGGTTCTCCGCCGCGAAGCTCTGGACGAGATCAAGACAATGACGGAGGAGCGCGGCCATCCGATCCCGATCTTCATACAGGACAAGACCCTCATTGAAGATACCGGATCGACCATTGATCTCGCAGCACGCGGATGGCTGTTGCACAATCATCCGGAGCGTCTGGCGTTCAGCGCCACCCCGTCCGACTTCGGCGCTCTCGTCATCCAGCGCCGCAGGTGGGCCAATGGCGGACTGATCATTTTCCCGCGCCTGCTCGAACTTTGGAGACAGTCACCCAACGCCGGCCTACTCGAGACGATCATCAGGTCACACTATTTGCTGTCGCCAGCCTTGGCGAATATCGGCTTGCTGCTGCTGCTGATTATCCCGTTCGGCAGCGAGTTCTCCAGCATCTGGTTTCCGGTCGCGGCCGCTCCGTATTATTTGCTCTACGGTCAGGACCTGAAAAGGACCGGCTATAAATGGCGTGATCTGTTGCGGGTCTACGCGCTCACCCTGCTGCTCGTTCCCGTTAACCTGGCCGGCGTCTATCGTTCGCTGGAGCAGATGGTCACCGGCCGCAAAAGCCCGTTTGCTCGCACACCGAAGATCGAAGGCCGCACCGCCGCCCCGGCATCCCATCTGCTTGCGCTGTGCGCCCTGACCGCGACCGCGATCTTTTCCGCCGGGATGAACCTGTGGTCTGGCAATCTGTTGTTCTTCGCCTTTTGCGGAGTCAACGCGGGCTTCTTCCTCTACGGCTTTATAAGCCTGATTGGGTGGCGAGAGGCCGCCGTGGACATCACAGCGGGCCTGACCTTGCGTATTTCCACCAGACTGGCATCGGCCACGACATGATCAGCATCAACCGGCATACGATCATGCCACGCCGCGAAAAGTCTTTGCTTGAGACAATCGCGGTGCATTGGCTCGCGGCTCTGGCGGCGCTGATCGCGGCGGGTCTCACGACGGCCCGCGCAGAAGAGCCGCCCCGATGGTCGCTGCAGAGCACCAGCGATTTCGCATCATACGGGGCCTTCTATACGGACCTGACCGCAACCTACTCGCCGTTTGGAAGCCTGTGGGAGCAGGGCTGGCGTGTGCAGGGAATCGCGTCCGCGCGGCGCTACAGCTTCATGGACGCCGGGACGAAACGCATCGGCCTCGATACGACGGTCGACGGTTTAGTGGGATATCAGTTCATCTCAAATGGCTGGTCATGGCTTCTTGCCGCGGGCCCATCGATGGTGAACGCCCATCTATATGCGGCACCAGGGCTGTCGCCATCCAATATGACGCTACTTGGCGTCAAAGCATTGACATCGGTCTACGGCAATCCAACCAGCAATACGATGCTCTACGCCCAGGCGCATTACAATACCGGATCAGAGTTCTTCTATGTGCAGGGCAAGACGGGCATAGCTATCGCCAAAAACCTATTCATTGGACCCGAGGCAGCTTTCTCGGGCAGTTGGACCTATGACCAGGTCCGGGTCGGCGGTCACATCACCGGCTTCAACGTGTTGGGGATGCAGTCCGGTGTGTCGCTGGGCTTCGTTCGGGACTCGACGTACGGATCGGGATTCTATACCGGGCTTAACCTTCAGACCAATTTCTGATTGCCTGGCCGGCACGGGCCCGCCGCGCATGCCGGCAAGAGGCTGACAAACCACAGACGCCTTGCTTGCGACCGTCCGCTTGGCACCAAATCGCGCGAGGTTGGGCGCAGCGTCGCGGCCAGCGTTACATGTCAACGCTAACCGATCCGCAGGGCTTGAAAGTTTGGAGCGAGCGCCCGTGCAAGCACCCCTCATGCTTCTGGGCGTAGGCAAGCACGCCCATGATAATCAAAGCCACCACGACCAATCCGGCTATTAGGTTCTCCACCATGGCTGCCACTCCCGGCCTATCGCGGCGCAATCTCACCTCGCCGCCAGTTTGATGAAGCGCTAATCCACCTTGGCGCCGGCGAACTTGACCACCTTGCCCCACTTTTCGGTCTCGTCAGCCACCAGCTTGCCGAAATCGGCGGGAGAGCCGGGCAGCAGAATGGCGCCGATCTCGTTGAAACGGGCCTTCGCCTTGGGATCGGCGAGGATCTCGTTGACGGCCTTGTTCAGCACGCCCACGATTTCGGGCGGCGTGCCCTTCGGCGCCGCAAGGCCATACCAGGCGCTGGCCTCGTAGCCGGGCAGATAATCGGCGACCAGCGGCAGATCGGGCAGCACGTCCGAGCGCGTCGTGCTGGTGACCGCGAGCCCGCGCAGCTTGCCGGATTTGACGTGCTCGGCGCAGGTCGGAAGGTTGTCGAACATCACATGCATCTGGCCGGACAGCATGTCGGTGAGCGCCGGCGCGCCGCCGCGATATGGCACATGCTGCATGTTGATGCCCGTCAGCATCTTGAACAGCTCGCCCGACATGTGGATGGTCGAGCCGTTGCCGGACGATGCCATGTTGAGCTTGCCCGGATTGGCCTTGGCGTAGGCAATCAGCTCGGGGATCGTCTTGATCGGCAGCGATGGATGCACCACCACGACATTGGGAAAGCGGATGATGCCGGCGATCGGCTCCATCTCCTTCATGAAATCAAAGGGCAGCTTGTCGTAGAGCGTCGCATTGATCGCATTCGCCGGCGCGACCAGCAGCAGCGTGTAGCCGTCGGGTGTCGCGCGCAATACCTGCTCGGTGGCGATATTGGTGCCGCCGCCCGGCCGGTTCTCGATGACGAAGGATTGGCCGAGCCTTTCCGACAGCCACTGCCCCATCAGGCGCGCGGTGAGGTCCGCCGAGCCGCCCGGCGTATAGCCGATCACGAGGCGAACCGGACGTGTGGGATAGGCCTGCGCGCTGGCGATGGTCGAGATGGCCGGAACGGCGGCCGCACCGGCCACGAGCTGCAGGAACTGACGACGCTGATATTTCATCATGCTTCCTCCACTGCGCCGGCGGCTCTTGTGGCCGCTCGGCGTCGTGCATACTAGAGCATGATCGGGAAAATGGGGTACCGATTTTCGTCGTGACAACGCGAAACGCTTCCGCGTTGTCACGACCTGACAGGACCTTCGTTCCGCGAGCTAGGCGTTCTCCGCCTGCTCGCTGAGGAACGCCTGATAGGCGAGCCGGATGCCATCCTCGAGCTTTGTCGTGGCGCGCCAGCCGAACTTCGCCAGACGGCTGACGTCGAGCAGCTTGCGCGGCGTGCCGTCCGGGCGCGAGGTGTCAAAACTGATCTGGCCGGTGTAGCCGACGGTCGCGGCGACCACGCGGGCAAACTCGGCGATCGTGATGTCCTCACCGGTGCCGATATTGACCAGTTCGTCATCCGAATAGGTCTTCATCAGATGGACACAGGCATCCGCGAGGTCGTCGACATAGAGGAATTCGCGGCGCGGCGTACCGGTACCCCAGACCACCACCTTTTTGGCGCCTGATAGCTTCGCCTCGTGGAAGCGGCGGATCAGCGCGGCGACGACGTGGCTATATTCGGGATGATAATTGTCGCCCCTTCCATAGAGATTGGTCGGCATCACATTGATGAAATTGGCGCCGTACTGGCTGCGATAAGCTTCCACCATCTTGATGCCGGCGATCTTCGCAATCGCGTAGGGCTCGTTGGTCGGCTCCAGTGGCCCCGTCAGGATGGAATCCTCGCGCAGCGGCTGCGGCGCCAGCTTGGGATAGATGCAGGACGAGCCGAGGAACATCAGCTTCTCGGCGTCATGGACATGCGCGGCATGGATCACGTTCGCCGCGATCGCCAGATTGTCGTAGAGGAATTCGGCGCGCAGCGTGTTGTTGGCGACGATGCCGCCGACCTTGGCGGCGGCGAGAAACACCACCTGCGGCCGTTTGGCCGCGAACCATTTGTTGACCGCCGCCTGGTCGCGCAGGTCGACCTCATTGCGGGCCGTCGTCAGCAACTGGACGTTTTCCAGCGCCAGCCGGCGCACCAGCGCGGAGCCGACCATGCCGCGATGGCCAGCGACGTAGACAGTCTTGCCGTTCAGCTCAAACGGAATGCTGGCCACGGGCCGCCTCCCGACGCGCGTCTTCGAGGTCGCCCGCGACCATGTCCTTGACCAGCTGGGCAAAGGACGTCTTGGGCTTCCAGCCGAGCTTCTCGCGCGCCTTGCTGGCATCGCCGACCAGGAGATCGACCTCGGTGGGGCGGAAATATTCGGGGTCGATGCGGACCACGGTCTTGCCGGACTTTTTGTCGACGCCGGTCTCCTCGACGCCCTTGCCGCGCCATTCGACGCTGCGGCCGACTTCGGCGAAGGCGAGTTCGACAAATTCGCGCACCGAGCGGGTCTCGCCGGTAGCCAGCACGAAATCGTCGGGTTTGTCGGCCTGCAGGATCATGTGCATGCCCTCGATATAGTCCCGTGCATGGCCCCAGTCGCGCTTGGCCTCGAGATTGCCGAGATAGAGCGCCTCGTCGAGCCCGGCCTCGATGCGGGCGACGCCGCGGGTGATCTTGCGGGTGACAAAGGTCTCGCCGCGGATCGGGCTCTCATGGTTGAACAGGATGCCGTTCGAGGCAAACATGCCGTAGGCTTCGCGGTAATTGACCGTGATCCAGTAGCCGTAGAGCTTGGCGACGCCGTAAGGCGAGCGCGGGTAGAACGGCGTGGTCTCCTTCTGCGGCACCTCCTGCACCAGGCCGTAGAGTTCCGAGGTCGAGGCCTGGTAGAACCGCGTCTCCTTCTCCATGCCGAGGATGCGGATCGCCTCCAAAAGCCGCAGCACGCCGATGGCGTCCGCATTGGCGGTATATTCCGGGCTTTCGAAGCTGACGCCGACATGGCTCTGGGCGGCGAGGTTATAGATCTCGGTCGGCCTGATCTGCTGCATCAACCGGATCAGGTTGGTCGAGTCGGTCATGTCGCCGTAATGCAGCAGGAACGGCACGTTGCGGGAATGCGGATCCTGGTACAGGTGGTCGATCCGCGCCGTATTGAACGAGGACGAACGCCGCTTGACGCCGTGGACGGTGTAGCCGAGGCCGAGCAGATATTCGGCGAGATAGGCGCCGTCCTGCCCGGTGACGCCGGTGATCAGCGCCACCCGCCGTTTTGAATCCTGAGCCGCCATATCATCTCCAAATACACAATTCGAATATTGCGCTGCCCATAGCATTGCGCCAGCGCCAAGTCTATCGGCAAAGCCGTTTGAAATCAGGGTCTTAGAGGCTTAATCTTAATCGCCATGGTTACGCAGCCGTTCGAGTTCGATGATGGTGACGCCGCCATATTCGAGCCGCAGCAGGCCCTCCTTCTCCAGCCGCTTCAGGCATTGGTTGGCGTTCTGCCTGGAAATACCGGACAGCGCTCCGATTTCTTCCTGTGTGATTTCGAGATGCCGCGTCATGTCGGGATAAAGAATCGGGTTGAACAGCGAGGCGATGGAGCGCGCAACGCGGCTGGTGGCGTCGAGCGTGCGGCCATGTTCCACCGCGCCGATGAACTGGCCGAGCCGTTCATTGAGCTGCCGTACCAGAAACCGGTTGAACGCGACGCTGTTCTCGAACAGCCAGAAGAAGGTGGCCCGATCCATCAGCGCCAACCTGGTATCCCGGATCGCAACCATATCGTAGCGACGTGGTTCGCTCTTCAGCATCGACCCTTCGCCGAACCAGGCGCCGGCCGTGAGGCCGGCGAACGTCGCCGCCTTGCCGCCGCTCGACACTGTGCCCATCCGCGCCAAGCCCGTGACAATACCGGTCCAGTAATCGAAGGCATCGCCGCGCATGAAAATGAATTCATTGGCGCGGTAGGACTTCTCCACGATGCCGGCACGGGCGGCCTCGATCTCCCGCTCGTTCAATTCGCGCGACCAGGCCGCGATACGCTTGAGGTAATCCGCAGCAATCATGATCGCATCGACCGTCACGTCTCCATCGGCCTCTTGCTGCACCGCAACAGGAGGCCGCCAGGCAAATTTCCCGACAGATTGTCAGGGAAAAGACATTTCAAACTATCGCATTGCCGTAAGGAGAGCCACCTACCACGCGTGATGTGGCAACCGGCCGCTACCGATAGTCGGATGGTCCGCCCGTCATCGCCGATGTAGGATTGCGCATTGCAAACGATAGATAAAGAGCGCCGCTCAAGCGCCGTATCTGGAGGGAATGAGTGGCTCATACGTTGGAAGTGCGCGGCGTCTCGCTGCGCTTCGGCGGCGTCCGAGCGCTGACCGAAGTCTCATTCGGCGTGAACGAGGGCGAGCTGTTCTCGATCATCGGCCCGAACGGCGCCGGCAAGACCTCAATCGTCAATTGCATTTCGGGCCGCTACAAGCCGACCGAAGGCCGGCTGTTCTATCGCGGCAAGGACATCACCGGTCTTAATCCGAACGCCCGGCCCTCGCTCGGCATCGGCCGCACCTTCCAGAACCTGGCGCTGTTCCACCATATGAGCGTGCTCGACAACATCATGGTCGGGCGGCACCACCTGTTGAAGAACAACTTTATCACCGGCTCGCTGTACTGGCTGACCGGCGCGCGGCGCGAGGAACTTCGGCACCGCCACAAGGTGGAGGAGATCATCGACTTCCTCGACCTGCAGTCGGTGCGCAAGGCGACCGCCGGCACCCTTCCTTACGGCCTGCGCAAGCGCGTCGAGCTCGCTCGCGCCATGGCGCTGGAGCCGCAGCTGATCCTGCTCGACGAGCCGATGGCCGGCATGAACTTCGAAGAAAAGGAGGACATGGCGCGCTACATCGTCGATCTCAACGAAGAGTTCGGCATGACGGTGATGATGATCGAGCACGACATGGGCGTCGTGATGGACATCTCCCACCGCGTCATGGTGCTGGATTTCGGCCGCAAGATCGCCGAGGGCGATCCGGCCTCCGTGCTCGCCGATCCCCATGTGAAGCGCGCCTATCTCGGCGAAGAGGACGAGATGCTGGTCGATCCCGATGACAAGCCCGCAGCTCCGGAGTGCGCAGCATGATGGATTATGCAGGACGTGTCGCCCAGGCGGATACGTTTCCAAAACTCCTGCGCCTCAATGCCAAGGAGCACAGCGACGATATTGCGCTGCGCGAAAAGGATCTCGGGCTGTGGCGCGTCTTCACCTGGAACGACTACCAGAGGCGCACGCATGATTTCGCGCTCGGCCTGGTCGAACTGGGTCTTAAGCGCGGCGACGTCATCGGCATCATCGGCGACAACCGCCCGGATTGGGTAGCGGCGGAAATCGCAACCCATGCCATCGGCGCGATGAGCCTCGGCCTTTATCGCGACGTGCTGGACGAGGAAGCGGCCTATCTCCTGAGCTACGGCGAGGCCAAGCTGGTGTTCGCCGAGGACGAGGAGCAGGTCGACAAGCTGTTGGCGCTGGCCGATCGCGCGCCTAATCTCAAGCACATCGTTTATTCCGATCCGCGCGGCATGCGGAAATACGAGGATCCGCGGCTGATGGAAGCCGAGAAGCTCGCGGCAATGGGCCGCGAGCGCGCCGCGCGCGAGCCGGGACTCTATGACCGGCTGGTCGACGCGACCGGCGGCGAAGACGTCGCGATCCTCTGCACCACCTCGGGCACGACGGCGAACCCGAAGCTGGCCATGCTGGCGGCCGGCCGTGTCCTGAAACATTGCGCGACCTATCTGGCGTTCGATCCGAAGGGGCCGGACGACGAATATGTCTCGGTGCTGCCGCTACCCTGGATCATGGAACAGGTTTACGCGCTCGGCAAAGCGCTGCTGTGCCGGATGAAGGTCAACTTCGTCGAAGAACCCGAGACCATGATGCACGATTTCCGCGAGATCGCGCCGACCTTCGTGCTGTTTGCGCCGCGGCTGTGGGAATCGATCGCCGCCGACGTCCGCGCCGGCGTGATGGACTCCTCGCCGCTGAAGCAGAAGCTGTTCGATATCGGCATGAAGACCGGGCTTTCGGCGCTGGCGCAGGGCAAGCGCTCGCTGTTTGCCGACCAGCTCCTGTTCCGCGCGTTGCGCGACCGGCTCGGCTTCACGCGACTGCGCTCGGCGGCGACCGGCGGCGCCGCGCTCGGACCGGATACTTTCAAATTCTTCCAGGCGATGGGCGTGCCGCTGCGCACGCTCTATGGCCAGACCGAACTGCTCGGCGCTTACACGCTGCATCCCGCCGGCAAGGTCGACCCCGATACGACCGGCGTGCCGATGGCGGAAGATGTCGAAATCCGCGTCGATAACCCTGACGTCAACGGAGTCGGCGAAATCGTCGTCCGCCACCCCAACATGTTCCTCGGCTACTACAAGAATCCGGAAGCATCAGTCGCCGACATCAAGGATGGCTGGATGCATTCCGGCGACGCCGGCTATTTCAACGCGCAGGGCCAGCTCGTCGTCATCGACCGCATCAAGGATCTTGCCGAGACCTCGCGCGGCGAGCGGTTCTCGCCGCAATATCTGGAGAACAAGCTGAAGTTCTCGCCCTACGTCGCCGAGGCCGTCGTGCTCGGCGCCGGCCGCGATACGCTGGCGGCGATGATCTGCATCCGCTACTCGATCATTTCAAAATGGGCAGAGAAGAACCGCATCTCGTTCACGACCTATACCGACCTCTCCTCGCGCCCCGAGGTCTATGCACTATTGCGCAAGGAGGTCGAAAGCGTCAACGCCACGCTACCGCCGGCGCAGCGTATCTCGCGCTTCCTGTTGCTCTACAAGGAGCTCGATGCCGACGACGGCGAACTGACCCGTACCCGAAAAGTCCGCCGCAGCGTCATCAACGAGAAATACGCCGACATCATCGACGCAATCTATGCCGGCAAGAGCGACATTCCCGTCGACACCGTGATCCGCTTCCAGGACGGCACCACCCAGCGCATCCGCACCACGCTGCGCGTCGTCCATCTTGGCGGGCCTGCGCCGATGGCGGAGGCTGCGGAATGAGGGTGATGTCGAGCAACGCCGCCGCAAAACCGGTCGTCATGCGCGGGCTTGCCGCCTCCGCCAAAGCTTCGGCGCGCCAGCAGAGGATCGCCGCGGCGAAGCCTTGGCGTAGCCGGGACTCGCGCATCCATCCTCTTCCGAAAAAGTGCTTCTTCAGGCGATGGATCGTCGGGTCAAGCCCGGCGATGACAACCTGTACGTTCGGTGAGTCCGCATGAACACCCAGCTTCTGATCCAGCTCCTCGTCAACGGCCTCGTGGTCGGCACGCTCTACGGCGTCGTCGCGATGTCGTTTGTGCTGATTTACAAGGCGACGCAGGTGGTGAACTTCGCGCAGGGCGAACTGCTTCTGATCGGCGCCTGGGTCTGCTGGTGGCTGCTCACCAAGTACCAGGTGCCGTTCTATCTGGGCATGCCGATCACGCTGGTCTTCATGTTCCTGTTCGGCATTGCGATCCAGATCGTCATCCTGCGGCCGATGATCGGCGAGCCGATCATCTCCGTGATCATGGTGACGATCGCGCTCTCGACGGTGTTTTCGGCGCTGATGAAGTGGATGTTCGGCGTCAACCTGCAGCCGTTCCCGCGCATCTTCCAGACCCAGAACGTCAATTTCCTCGGCCTGCAGGTGCAGACCGTCTATCTGATGAGCCTTGCGGTGTCGGTCGCGATGATGATCGGCATGGCGTGGTTCTTCCGCCTCTCCAAATACGGCCTTGCGATGCGCGCCACTGCGTTCAACCAGCAGGTCGCGCAGTCGCTCGGCATTTCGGTGAAAAGCGTGTTCGCGATGGCCTGGGCGATCTCGGCAACCGTCTCTGCCGTCGCCGGCGTGGTGGTGGCCGTCGTCAACGGCGTCTCGGCCGGTCTCTCCGCCTATGGCGTCAAGGTGTTCCCGGCGGCGATCCTCGGCGGTCTCGACAGCGTCGGCGGCGCGGTGCTCGGCGGCATCATCATCGGGCTTCTCGAAAACATCGCGCATTTTCTCGACAGCGAATATCTGCACTGGGGAAATCTCTACGAGATCGCGCCGTTCTATGCCCTCATCATCATCCTCATGATCAAGCCGTACGGCCTGTTCGGCACCAAAGACATCGAGCGGGTGTAAAACATCATGGCAGGCCATACCCTCATTCCCGCCGGCGATTTCCGCACCAGCTATGCGGCGGATACCACGGTGTTTCCGACCACGACCAGCCGCAACGCGATGATCGCGGGCATCGTGCTGGTCTGCTTTGCGCCTTACGTCGTCAACGAGTACGTCCTCAGCCTGCTGATCCAGATCGGCATTTTCGGCATCGCCGCCCTCGGGCTGAACATCGTGGTCGGCTTCACCGGTCAGATCTCGATCGGCCACGCCGCCTTCTTCGGCTTCGGCGCCTTCACCTCGGCCTATCTGTCGAACCGGTTCGGCATCCCCGTCTTCTTCTGCATCCCGCTCGCGGGCGTCGTGACGGCGGCGGTCGGCCTGATCTTCGGCCTGCCCGCTGCGCGGCTGAAGGGGCTTTATCTGGCGATCGCGACGCTGGCGGCGCAGTACATCCTGCTCGACTTCTTCGCGCGGGCCGAATGGTTCACCGGCGGCAGCGTCCCCGCCAGCGCCGAGCCGTTCTCGCTCTTCGGCTACGCGCTGCGCGGCGATAAACAGTATTTCTACGTCGTGCTGGCCTATGTGATCGTCTGTTATCTCCTCGTCACCAATCTGATCCGCTCGCGCGACGGGCGCGCGCTGGTCGCGGTGCGCGACCATTATCTCTCCGCCGAGATCATGGGCATCAACCTGACCAAGTACCGGACGCTGTCATTTGGCCTTGCCGCGTTCTTTGCCGGCGTCGGTGGCGGGCTCTATGCGCATTACAATCTGGTGGTCTCCAACGAAGGTTTCGGCATCGACCGCTCGATCATCTTCCTCGCCATGATCATCATCGGCGGGCTCGGCTCGGTCATGGGCACGCTGATGGGCACGGCGTTCATGGTGCTGCTGCCGGAATCGATGGAGTGGCTCAGCGTCGCGCTGCGCGACAGCCCGATCGATCAGTTTCTCGGACTAAAGAACAATATCGCTTTCTTGCGCGAAATGGCCATCGGCGTGATCATCATCGTCTTTCTGGTGTTCGAGCCGGATGGACTTGCGCATCGCTGGCGGCAGATCAAGGCCTATTGGAAACTCTACCCGTTCTCGCATTGAGGTCGGAACGGGGCTGACAACGAGAAGACCTCGAGAAGTAACCGGGAGGACTATGTCCATGACGATGAAGACTCTGTTGAGCACAGCCTCGCTCGCCTTGCTGGTGGGCAGTACCGCGGCGTCGGCCCAGGCGCCGATCTCGCTCGGACATCTCGCCGACTATTCGGGTCCCACTTCTGACGTCGGCACGCCGTTCGGACAGGGCGTCGCCGACACCTACGCATGGATCAACAAGAACGGCGGTATTGGCGGCGCCAAGGTCAATGTCGACACCGTCGACTACGGCTATCAGGTGCCACGCGCCATCGCGCAGTACAAGAAATGGTCGGGCGCCGACAAGGTCGCCGCCATTCTCGGCTGGGGCACGGCCGACACCGAAGCGCTGACGGGTTTCCTGGCGCAGGACAAGATCCCCGACATCTCGGCGTCGTACGCCGCGGCGCTGTCAGATCCGACCGGTGCCGGCGGCAAGGCCAAGCCCGCGCCCTACAATTTCTTCTATGGCCCGAGCTATTCGGACGCGCTTCGCGGCATGCTGACCTGGGCCGCCGAGGACTGGAAGGCCAAGGGCAAGCCGGGCAAGCCGAAATACGTCCATATGGGCGCCAACCACCCCTACCCGAACGCTCCGAAGGCGGCCGGTGAAGCCATTGCCGGCGAGCTCGGCTTCGAAGTGCTGCCGCCGATCGTGTTTGCCTTGACGCCCGGCGACTACAGCGCGCAGTGCCTGACGCTGAAGAGCTCGGGCGCCAACTACGCCTATCTCGGCAATACCGCCGGCTCCAACATCTCCGTGCTCAACGCCTGCAAGGCGGCGGGCGTGGACGTGCAGTTCCTCGGCAATGTCTGGGGCATGGACGAGAACGCCGCCAAGGCCGCCGGCGCCGCTGCCGATGGCGTGGTGTTTCCGCTTCGCACCGCGGTGGCATGGGGCGGCAACGCGCCCGGCATGAAGACCTTTATGGAAATCTCCAAGATGTCTGACGCGGCCGGGACTACCTATCGTCCCGTGCACTACATCGCCGGCGTCTGCACCGCGCTCTACATGAAGGAAGCGGTCGAATGGGCTGCCAAGAACGGCGGCGCCACCGGCGAGAACGTCAAGAAGGGCTTTTACCAGAAGAAGGACTGGGTGCCCGCCGGCGGCGAAGGCATCTGCAATCCCTCGACCTTCACCGAGACCGATCACCGCGGCACGCTCAAGGTCGATCTCTATCGCATGAAGGTCGCCGGTGCGACCGATGCGCCGCTCAACGACCTCGTCAAGAACGGCGGCATCAAGATGGAGAAGGTGAAGACCATCGACCTGCCGCGCAAGCCCGACTGGCTGGGCTGGTAAAGTTAGGCGTGCCTCGAAGCGCCTCATACTCAACTGTCATCCCCGCGAAAGCGGGGATCCAGTACGCCGCGGCTTCTCGATAGATCGCAGGCGCCTCTGGAATACTGGATCACCCGCATTCGCGGGTGATGACGGCGGTGGGTGGAGCGGGTGACCCGCCCCACCAACAACGCCAGGATCGGAAACATGACTGAAACAACCGAACTCAACCGTCCTGCGAAGACCACCGCGCAAGCCCCGCTGCTCAGCGTGCGCAACATCGAGGTGGTCTACGACAAGGTCATCCTGGTGCTGCGCGGCCTCAGCCTTGAGGTGCCGAAGGGCGCGATCGTGGCGCTGCTCGGCGCCAACGGCGCCGGCAAGTCGACGACGCTCAAGGCGATCTCCGGGCTGCTCAAGACCGAGGACGGCGAGGTCATCCGCGGCGAGATCCTGTTCGACGGCGAGCGCATCAACGGCATTGATCCCGACAAGATCGTCCGCCGCGGCATCTTCCAGGTGATGGAGGGCCGCCGCATCATCGCCGACATGACGTCGATCGAAAACTTGAAGCTCGGCGCCTTTACCCGCACCGACAACGAGGTCGCTGACGACATCGACATGGTGTTCAGATATTTCCCGCGTCTCAAGGAGCGCACTGGGCTCGCCGGTTATCTCTCCGGCGGCGAGCAGCAGATGCTGGCGATCGGCCGCGCGCTGATGGCGCGCCCGAAGATGATCCTGATGGACGAGCCGTCGATGGGCCTGTCGCCGCTACTGGTCAAGGAAGTGTTTTCGATCATCAAGGAGATCAACCGCGACCTCGGCGTCACCATCCTGCTGGTGGAGCAGAACGCGCGCGCGGCGCTGTCGGTCGCGAGCCACGGCTACATCATGGAACAGGGCAAGGTGGTGCTGGATGGCACCGCCGATGAGTTGCGCGACAACGAGGACGTCAAGGAATTCTACCTCGGCGGCGCCGGCGACCAGCGCAAGAGCTTCAAGAACCTGAAAAGCTTCAAGCGGCGAAAGCGGTGGCTGTGAGCAAATTCAAGAGCTCAGCCGAGCACCTGTTCCGCTTCCGTGACCGCGCAGAGAACATGATAGAACGACGATGCGGGAATGGTGGCGACCAGCGAGCTGCCGTCGCGGTCGAACTGATCGTACCAGCCGCCCGCCACGGGATGGCTGAGGTAATGCCGCTCGAGCCGCGAGAGCGCCGCGCGCGCTTCGTCCGCCGCGCCCGCCTCGCCCGACTCGGCCTGTGCGATCCACGCCTTCGCCATTTCGGTCTGCGGCCACAGCCGGCGCGTGTGGCGCCGGATGTTGCCTCTGGCGTCGCCCTCGTCGATCAGGCAACCGGTCGCTTCGTCGCGGTAGCGCAGCGCGGTCGCCAGCAATTCGCCGCGGTAGCGCCCTGTCGGGCAGCCCGTGATGCGCTCAAAGCCTCTGAGCAGCCACACCCACTCGGCCTGATGCCCCGGCTCGACGCTGACGGGCTCGATCTTCGACCAGTCCTCCTCGAAATACTCGGTGAGCACCTGACGCTGCTTGTCGTAGAGGTTGGCCAGAAACAGGCTGAAGAAGTTGCCGGCCCGGTTCTGGAACACGAGGTCATGCGTCGCGTCGAACGCGGCGATCATCGCCTCGAAAAGATGCATCTGCGGGTTCTGCCGGCGCGGCATCGAGGGAGGCAATCCCTCGTGAACGCCGCCGTGCGGCGAACGCAATTCCGTCTCGACGAAGCGGCACAGCGCGTCGATCTCGGAACGCACCTGCGCGTCGCGATCCAGACTGTAGACAGTGGCCAGCGCAAGCAGCACGAAGGCGTGGTCGTAGGAATCGCGCAGCGGGTCCAGCACAGCGCCCTCAGGCGTCAGCACGTGGACGAAACCCGGCTTGCCGTCGGGGGCTTTAGCGTTGGCCAGCAGGTGCTCCAGCCCCTTGAGCGCGATCGCGCGTCCGTCGGGATACCAGCCCAGCTGCGCGGCCTTGGCGTAGCAATAAATCTGGCGCGCCTGGACGAAGGTCCTGCGCGGCGCCAGCCTGTCTGCATGGCCGTCGGCGTCGAGCCGATCGATAAAGCCGCCCGTCTGGGCGTCCCAGCCTTCAGTGGACCACAGCGGCAGGCAATGGTCGATCATGCGAAGCTTCAGCTTCGTGACGATATCGGCCGAAGCGCCGGCGTCTCCTGCCGCAGCAGTATGTCCTTCAACCATTGCGTCCTCTGGAACACGGGCAACACCGGCAGAGGCCGTCTGATAGCACGTCAGCGGCGGTACGCAATCGGCCCCTTCCTGCGGGATCATCAGCCATGACCGATCACTATGACGCCCTTGAAACACGCGAGCCGGCGAAACGCGAGGCCGAGCTGTTCTCACGGCTGCCAGACGTCCTGCGCAAGGCGCTGGAAGCGCCGGCCTATGCCGAACGGCTGAGGGGCATCGACCAAGCTGCCGTGACCGATAGGGCCGCGCTGGCGCGCCTGCCGGTGCTACGCAAGTCGGAACTCCCTGCCCTGCACAAGGCCGCGCCGCCGTTCGGCGGGCTCGTGGCGGGGCCGCTGGGGTCGTTCGGACGGCTGTTCACCTCGCCCGGCCCGATCTTCGAGCCCGAACCCGCTCACGCCGACCCCTGGCGCGGCGCGCGGGCGCTGTTCGCGGCAGGCTTCCGGCCCGGCGACGTCGTGCTCAACACCTTCAGCTATCATCTGACGCCCGGCGGCTTCATCTTCGACGCTTCGGCGCGGGCGCTGGGCTGCGCGGTGATCCCGGCTGGGCCCGGCAATACCGAGCAGCAGTTCGAGCTGATCGAGGCCTATCGGCCGGTCGGCTACAGCGGCACGCCCGACTTCCTCAAGATCCTGCTCGACGCCGCCGCAAGCACAGGCCGCGACGTCTCCTCGATCAAGCGGGCGCTCGTATCCGGCGCGGCTTTCCCGAAATCGCTGCAGGACGAGGTCGCCTCGCGCGGCATCGATGCCTATCAGGCGTTCGGGACCGCCGATCTTGGCATGGTTGCCTTCGAGACGTCGGCACGCGCGGGCATGGTCGTCAACGAGGACCTGATCATGGAGATCGTGCGGCCCGGCACCGGCGATCCGGTGGCGCCCGGCGATGTCGGCGAAATCGTCGTCACCTCGCTCGACCCGCAGCATCCCTGGATCCGCCTCGCGCTCGGCGATCTCACCGCGACGCTGCCGGGCGCGAGCCCGTGCGGCCGCACCAACATGCGCATCAAGGGCTGGATGGGCCGCGCCGACCAGACCACCAAGGTCAAAGGCATGTTCGTTCGCCCCGAGCAGATCGCCGAGATCGGCAAGCGCCATCCCGAACTCGGCCGCCTGCGCCTCGTGGTGACGCGGTCCGGCGAGAGTGATCTGATGACGCTGAAGGCGGAGACGGATTCGACGGGTGGAGCTCTACGGGAGCAACTCACCGCAACGCTCCGCACGGTGACCAAGCTCGGCGGCAATGTCGAACTGGTCAGCCCCGGCTCGCTGCCCAACGACGGCAAGGTGATATCTGACGAACGCTGAGAATTTGCCATTGCCGATCATGGGCAAGCAACTGTCCTCACATGCCTCATCGATGATCGTTGGACGGTGCGCTTCAGCAGCTGCCAAAATCAATTCGGCTTCGATAACCGATACGGGCCGAGAAACAGCACATCAAGGCCGGAACAGAAATACGTGTGCAGTGCTTCGAGCGGCGAATTCACGGTGGGCTGCTCGTTGATGTTGAGGCTGGTGTTGATCAGCATCGGCACCGACGCAGCCTTGCTGAATTCATCGAGCAACCGGCTGTAGGTCGGATTTGTCTCGGCGTGGACGCTCTGAATGCGCGCGGTGCCATCGACATGGACTACCGCCGGAATCAATTCGCGTATTTTTTCGTTGACGGGGAACGTCACGACCATGAATGGGGCATCGAACGCATCCTCGAAATATTCGGCCTGCCTGTTGTACAGCACCGATGGACAAAAGGGACGAAACTCCTCGCGATACTTGATGCCGAGATTGATACGATCCTTCATGCCGGGCGAGCGCGGATCGGCGAGAATCGATCGATTGCCCAGCGCGCGCGGGCCATACTCCATCCGGCCCTGAAACCATCCTACCGTCCTTTGATCGACGAGGTCGGTGACGCACGCGGCAACCGGATCATCCAGCACTTCGTAGCGCGCGCCGATCTTATCGAGCGTCGCCTTGATGGAATCATTGGAATATTCGGGACCCCAATAGGCATGCGTCAGCGGCGCTATCGCATGCCCGGCCTCGACGCATTTCAGCATCGCTGCACCCAAAGCAACGCCTGCATCGTGCGGTACCGGCGGAACGTACAGACGCCCGATCGACGGCTCTGCGGCAATCTCCATGTTCATCTTGCAGTTCAGCGCGACGCCGCCAGCGAGGCAAACATCGGCACAACCGCTCATAGCGATGGCGGTGCGCACCACCTCCGTCGTGACGATCTCGAGTTGCTTCTGGCCGCTCGCGGCAATGTCCGTAAAGCGCTGGTCGAGCGGTTGACCGCGGAGCCTGCGGGGTCCCAGCACATCTTCCATCTTCTCAGTGAAGATACGCTCCTGCCGCGTCGAGAAATCGCTGGTGAAGATCTCGGCGTCCCGTTTGCGCTTGTCGAGTTCGGGGTCCAGAACGTAATCGATCCCATCCGGACGCAACAGACCAGCGAATTCATCCAGGTATTTCGGGCTGCCGTAGGATGACAGCCCCATGACCTTGTACTCGTCGTTGGTCATCTGATAGCCGAGATACTGCGTCAGCATGCCGTAATAGAGACCAAGGCTGTTATGCCGGCCAAATCGCGTCAGTATCTTGAAGTCATTGTCCTTGGCATGGGCAACCAGTCCCGAACTGGAGTCGCCTGAAAAATCGAAACAGGCAACGGTGGCTTCGCGAAATCCCGAACCATAGTAGCTGCTCGCAGCATGGCATAGATGATGATCGTAAAGCTCGATCTTCGGGCTGTGGCCAAACTGAAACTTGAAATATTCGGTCAGCCGCTGCGCGTAGTTCGTGTAGGTGCGCAGCGGCGAGCAGATGAAGTCGACATCGCGAATGGTGATGCCGGCCTGACTTAGGCAGTAGCCGATGGCGCCCCGGGGCAGTTCTCCACGTGCGTGCTTGGCCAGCGTGAAGCGCTCCTCTTCCGCCGCAGCGATGAGTTGACCGTCGCGAAGCAGAACCGCAGCACCATCGTGATGGCCATGCTTGATGCCGGAGCTAATTCCAATCACATACATGCGTCTTCGTGCCTGCTCGCGAGATGCCTGAAACAGCGATCAAGGGAAACCAGAGGGCCGCGGAAAAGCGCGGCGCGAAACCACTGCTTCTATATGGAAGTCGCAGTGAATCAAGGCGTTTCTCGGACTTCGAAGCCCTTAAAATCGGTGATTTCAGCACACGAGGCCGCTGGCCCAACGTCGCCGGCATGGATCGCTCGCTTCGCAGCCGCCCCTTCGAAAGGGCCGCCTTTCAAATCTCCGCCAGGGCTGCTAGATAGCGGCTTCTTCCAAGGGCTGGCAAATCCCTCTCGGCGATCTCGGCGAGACACCGGCCTGGCGGCGGGTCGGCGATAGCGCGAAAATGTCGAAATGATGCTCGTCGTCGGCCCCAGGCGTGCATTCATGCTGCGGCTTACGTCGACAAGGCAAGCTTACCCCAAAACCGCGATCCGCTTTCAGGCAACGAATGAAGAGACCAGCGATTTTCTTTGACCGAGATGGCGTACTCAACGAGGACGACGGTTACGTCTACGAGGCCAGCAAACTGAAATGGATAGATGGCGCCCGTGAAGCCGTGAAGGCGGCGAACGATGCCGGATATCTTGTATTCGTCGTGACCAACCAATCAGGCGTCGCGCGAGGCTTTTTCGATGAACATCACGTCCAGGCCCTGCACGCGTGGATGGCGGCGGATCTGGCCAGAATCGGAGCGCGCGTCGACGCGTTCGAATATTGCCCCTATCATCCTGACGCCGTGATCGAGCGGTATCGTCAGGTGAGCCATCGACGAAAGCCTGCGCCGGGAATGATCACCGACCTGCTGGAGCGCTTTCCGGTAGATCTCGCCCGCAGCATTCTCATCGGGGACAAGCCAACCGACCTCGAGGCCGCGCGGGCCGCAGGCCTCCGTGGCGTTCTGTTCTCGGGTGGCAACCTCGCGCAGTTCGTCAGATCGGTCCTGCAGCGGAGCAATAGCATTGGCAGCTGACGCGCCAGGCGAGCGCGCCGCCCTTCACAGGCGCAGGCGAATCTACCGCGTACGCCCTTTTTCCTTGCGCCAGGAAAGGGCGTATATTTAAAGGAGCGTCGTTCAGTAACTTCGCTACGGTGAGTTTCATGGCTGCTACCGTGCTCGTGACCGGCGCCGATGGTTTCATTGGCCGCAATCTCGTCGGTTATCTCGCGTCACAGGGCTTTCAGGTAATCGCGGCTTCCAGAGCCGCTTCAGTCCCTTCTCGCGCCAATGTAGTCACGGCCCCTCTTCCCGACCTGGCTCTGCCGTTCGACTGGCAGCCCTTGCTGGAAAGGTGCGACGCCGTCGTCCATCTGGCCGGCGTTGCGCATCGATTTTCGGAAGATGAGCAATACAATCTCGTCAATCACCTGGCGACGGCCGGGTTGGCGAAAGCTGCCTGTCGCCAGCAGAAGCACCTGGTTTTCGTTTCGTCGATCGCTGCGCAGAGCGGGCCGTTTTCGGAACAGGAACTGACGGAAGAAGCGCCTCCCAAGCCGGCCAATAGCTATGGGCGGTCCAAATTAGCCGCCGAGCAAGCCATTCGCGCATCGGGAGCCTGCTTCACGATCCTGCGTCCTGTCGTGATTTACGGACAGGGCGAAAAGGGTAACGTCTCCATCATCCACAGGGTCGCGAGCCTACCTATACCGCTGCCGTTCGGCGGACTGACGGCCCAAAGATCGGTGCTATCGATCGACAATTTTTGCTCAGCCATCGTGATGATACTGACCGAGCCGCGCACACACGGAGAGACATTCATCGTGTCCGATCCCACGCCGGTTACTGTCTGCGACCTCATTTCCCGACATCGCGCCGTATTAGGCCGTTCGCCCGGGCTGGTAGCCATTCCCGAGAGATGGATCGAACTAACCTTTGCGGCCTTTGGATTGGCCGACACCTGGAACCGGGTCGGCAAACCGCTCGTCGCCCGTCCGACAAAGCTGCTCGCGCTCGGCTGGAAGCCGTCCTGAGAGATGGCATCTTACAAGCGTGCGGCCCCGCCAGTGATCACCTCGAATCGCGCTATGCTATGATCGGCCGAATGGTCAGTTCGAACCGGCGGCCAATCGTAATCTTGCCGTTCGGAAGTTTCCTTCGGTTCCGACCAGGGACATTTTGAGCTTCATCAGCGTATCAACATGCTTGTTTGAGCGCATCCAATCGCGCGAGGCTTCGGCAACGGCCATGAGAAACTCTTATCGGGGTCATCTGAACTCCAAGAATATGCCATGAGCGGGCCGGACGCCCATCTCGCGACGACATCCGGGCGCCTGGAGTTCCGGCCCATACTAGGCCTGCTCCTCTGCGGGCATGTCGCGGCGTGTTGTATCTCGCTAAGCTACGCCGCAGCCGCTTTTTCTGGAATTGTAGGGTTTGACAAGGCAAACGTCCCGATAGCGATACTGCGGACGCTACCTTTCGCCGTAGTGTCTACCGTTTTCGCGATCGGCCGATTCAGCTTTGGCTACTTCGTCGGATTCTACTTCTATACGACGATCTTCGGCTATCTTTGGTTGATCGAGTTTTCGCTGCTTCCTTACAATCACCCGTCGGCGATAATTTCAATCTTCGCATCTGCGCTGGCATTCCTGGCACCCGCGCTATTTATCACTTCACCGGTTAGGGCGCGGCTGGACTTGTCGGTGAGGGATTTTGATCTGCTGCTATCCGCCATCTTGATATTTGCTGCGATCCTCGTTGCGGTCGCTGCTTTTTACAATTTCAGACTTGTCGGCCTTTCGGAAATATATCGCTTTCGCGAAGAGATCGCGTTTCCGGCGCCCCTGAGATATGCCATCGGCATTACATCGAACGCGTTATTGCCATTTGCTTTTGCCGGCTTCGCTCTGGGTGGAAGTACTTTGCGGGCAGGAATCGTACTTGTTCTGATGCTGCTGCTCTATCCCGTGACGCTAAGCAAATTAGCGCTCTTTGCGCCGCTCTGGCTTCTGTTTCTCGCCTTCCTATGCCGAATGGTTGAAGCGAGAAGCACGGTCATTCTGTCGTTGCTGCTACCGACAACGGTCGGCCTGGCAACCCTGTTCCTCGCCAAGGCCGAGCTATTCCCCATTGAATGGGCAGCGCAATACTTCGGCGTGGTCAATACCAGGATGATCGCCATGCCGTCGATCGCGCTGGAAGTATATAACAATTACTTTTCGACGCATCCGCTGACGCATTTTTGCCAGATCAACGTACTCAAGCTCGTTATCGACTGCCCTTATGATGAACCGCTATCAATTCTCATGAAGGCCTATAACCAAGGCGCATTCAACGCGTCGCTGTTCGCGACGGAAGGCATTGCCTCGGTTGGTCCATGGTTGGCACCGCTTTCCGCATTCGGTTGCGGCTTGGTGATCGCTATCGGCAACCGTCTTTCGTCCGGCCTGCCGCCACAATTTATCGTGCTGTCGGGGGGCATCCTTCCTCAGATCTTGCTGAACGTCCCTCTCTCGACGACCCTGCTGACTAATGGCGCCGGCGTTCTCTTCTTGCTATGGTATGTTACGCCGCGTTCGATATTTGAGCGCTCCTCGCCCCATTCGTGACGTACCCGCACCAGGATCTGTTCTCCGTCGTGATCATGATTGCCTTACGGATCCTCAGAAATTTCAATGCTCCGCTGCTTTCGCGCCGCGCGCAGTTTCCGATACCGGAGAACCAGGTTAGCCAATGCAGAGCGTTCTGATCACGGGTGGCGCGGGCTTTATCGGCCAGAACCTGGTGCATGCGTGGCGGACCGCGCGGCCGGCCGACCGCCTGGTCGTCGTCGACGCCATGACCTATGCGGCCAACATCCGCAGCCTCGAGCCGCTGATCACCGACCGCAGCATCATGTTCGTGAAGGGCGACATCGGCGACACGGCGCTGATGCAGCGCCTGTTTGGCGAGCACAAGTTCTCGCGTGTGGCGCATCTCGCCGCGGAATCCCATGTCGACCGTTCGATCAGCGATCCCGAAGCCTTCCTGCAGACCAATGTGCTTGGCACCTTCACGCTTCTGAAGACGACGCTCGATCACTGGCGTGCGGCGGCGATGCTCGGCACGGCGCGCTTCCTCCACGTCTCGACCGACGAGGTCTATGGCTCGCTCGGCCCGTCTGATCCGGCCTTCACGGAATCCTCGCCCTATCGTCCCAACTCGCCTTACGCGGCGAGCAAGGCGTCGAGCGATCATCTGGTCCGTGCCTTCGTCGCCACCTACGGGCTGCCGGCGCTGATCACGAACTGCTCCAACAATTACGGTCCCTATCAGCACCCCGAGAAGCTCATCCCGCTGATGATCATCCATGCGTTGGAAGGCAAGCCGCTGCCGGTCTACGGCGACGGCTCCAATGTGCGCGACTGGCTGCACGTTTCCGATCACTGCAGCGCCCTGATGCACGTAATCGAGCAGGGGTGCATCGGCGAGACCTACAATGTCGGCGGCGGCAACGAGCGCACCAACCGCTACGTGGTGAGCCTGATTTGCGATGCGATCGATGCCGCCTTCGCGGCCGACGCTGGCCTGGCTTCGCGCTTTCCGTCCTGCCCGGCGGGAGCCGGCAGACCCTGCCGCACGCTCATCAGCTATGTGACCGACCGCCCCGGTCATGATCACCGTTATGCGATCGACGCCTCCAAGCTCGCCGACGAGCTCAGCAAGCACTGCAGTGTCAGCTTTGAAGGCGGGCTGCAGCAGACCGTGCGGTGGTACCTCGACCACGAGCCATGGTGGCGCGACGTCACCAGCGGCGCCTATCAGGCGTGGATTGACAAGAACTACAGCTTTCGGCGAGCAGTCTAGCCAGTCATGCGCATCCTCGTGCTCAACGCCGACTACCCGCGCTTCCTCAGCTGGCTGTATCGCCGACATCCCGGGTTAGGCAGCGCTGGTTATGTGGCCCAGATGTCGGCGCGAAACGCCAGCCTGTTCGGCGTCGCCGATTTCTATTCGCGGAATTTTGCCGCGCTTGGCCATACGGCAGCGGAGATACACGTCAACAACGCCTGGCTTCAGACTGCGTGGGCGCGCGAGCACGGGATGGCGGTCGAAATGGCGGGGCCCACCGCCAGCGGAACCACCGCGCTGCCAGCCTGGCTGCAGCGCGCCGTCGCGCCGCTGAAACCGATGCTGCGTCCGCTGGCCCGCAAGGTTGGTCTCAGCCCAAGCCTCGATCGGCAAGCCGAAGCGATCCTGCTGGCGCAGATCGAGGATTTCAAACCCGACGTGGTGCTCAATCAGGACACCTTTCACGTCGATCCGCGCTTGATGCGGCGTATCAAGGCCATCGGCAGGCCTCTCCTGATCGGGCAAATCGGGGTCGCGCCATCCCGAGGTGTCGACTGGTCGGTCTATGACCTCATGATGTCGCAAATGTCGGCGAACGTGGAGTTCTTCCGCCGCCTCGGTGTGCGCGCGGAAGTCAATCACCTGGCGTTCGAGCCGGCCCTTCTCGATATGCTGCCGCCGCCGCCGGTCACGGATATCGACGTCTCCTTTGTCGGCACGGTGTCGCCGGATCACCAGCAGCGGATCGCGCTGCTCGAGGCCGTCGCCGAGCGTTACGATCTCAAGCTGTTCGGCAACCCGCTACAGACCTTACCAGCCTCTTCGCCGCTGCATCGTTGCTTTCAGGGCGAAGTCTGGGGCGTCGACATGTACCAGACCTTGCGGCGTTCGAAGATCACGCTCAACTCACACATCGACATGGCCGGGCGCGAAGCCGGAAACATGCGCCTGTTCGAGGCGACCGGCGTCGGCGCTTTCCTGCTGACCGACTTCAAGGATAATCTGCACACCCTGTTCGCGCCGGACCGCGAGGTCGCGGTGTGGCGCTCGATAGGCGACTGCCTTGACGCCATCGGCCGCGCGCTCGGCGATGCCGATAGCCGCGCCGCCATAGCCGCTGCGGGCCAGGCCAGAACTATGGCGCAGCATACCTATCGCCACCGCGCCGCCGAGATCCTCGGCCTCATCGAAACGCTGCGGGCGGCGCGATGAAGCTGCCGCGCCTCGTCAGGCAGATCGGCAAGCGCGTCATCAAGGCGGCCCCGATCCTGCGGCGCCATGTCCTGACCTCGACCGACTACAAGGTGCTTGATGGTGTCGACGCGGCGCGGCGTGTGGCCACCTCATCCGACGGCTGGCTGGCGGCACGCACCGTCGCGCGCCAGGAACGCGCCTATCGTGCACTGATCGCCGGCATGAAGCATGGCGAACCGCGGCTCGATTTCACTGTTGCGGCCGAAGCCGTCAGCGCAACAGGTATCGCCTCTCCCCGCCTGCTCGAAGTTGGCTGCGGCAGCGGCTATTATTCAGAAGTGTTTGCCGATCTCGTTCCGGGCGGCGTCAGTTACACCGGGATAGATTATTCGGAAGCGATGATCGCGCGCGCGCATTCAAACTACCCATCGGCCGCCTTCCAGGTCGCGGACGCCACCCGGCTGCCTTACGCTGACAAGGCCTTCGACATCGTCTTCAACGGCGTGTCGCTGATGCACATCATCAATTATCAGGCGGCGATCCGCGAAGCCGCGCGCGTGGCCGGACGATACTGCATTCTGCATACGGTTCCGGTGTTTGACGATCATCAAACCACCTATCTGAGTAAATATGCCTATGGCGCGCCCGTCATCGAGATCGTGTTCGGCAAGGGCGAATTGATGGCGCTGTGCCGCGATGCCGGGCTTCGATTGCAGCGCGAATGGACCTGCATTCCCTACGATGTCTCCGAGGTGACGGGCCATCGCTCGCGGACCGAAACCTATCTGTTCTCGAAAGATGCGGCCCGTTGACAGGTGAGCTCGCGCCTTACAGCGGCGCGATGATTGTCTTCACGAACGGGCTGAGCACATTGTCGATCGCGGCCAGCGCCTTGATCTGGCTGAGACTCGCCCAGTAGAACATCGTCATATCGGACTGGATCACCGCCTCGTCGTCGATGAAGACGATGATGTTCTCGTTCGACTTGCGCCAAAATCTCCCGCCCTCTTCATTGTGCTCGGCACGGTAGATGATCCGAACACCGGATTTGGCCGTCAGCACCTCCAGCATCGGCGACAGCTTTCCGCCATGGGCGCGACGGATGTTCGACCATGTGCTTTGCACCGAGGGCGAGAGCTGGAGCACGCCGATATTGCCCGGCTCGGCCTTGGCGTACAGCAGGAACTGAACGCCGTCAGCGGGCGTCTCGCGGGAGATGAGGCCGAGAACACCGCCTTCCACCTGGGTGTAGATCGGCTGATCCCACGAGGCGACCTCGCGCAGCGCGCCGCTTTCGACGCGGACGCCCTCGACGGCAAAAAATTGCCCGGTCTGGTGCCGCACATTGCCCTTCGCATCGTGCGACCAGCCGCGCACCTCGTCGAGCCCGATCAGATCCGCCTTGAACCGGATCGCCTGGCAGCGCTCTTCCCGCCACGCCAGGATCGGCGCCGGGTCCTTCGGCTCGATCGTAAGCGAGGCGGCAAGCCGGCCGCGAAACCAGTCGAGATGCGCGCGCTCGGCCATCAGATTACGTCCTTGAGCACGTCGATCACGGTATCGACTTCCTCATCCCTGAGGTGCGGATACATCGGCAGCGAGAAGATCCGCTGCGCCTTTCGCTCCGCGACCGGAAACTGGCCCTCGCGGTAGCCGAGATCGGCGCTGCCGCGCATGGTGTGGATCGGCCAGCGGTAGGATACGTTGCAGTTGATGTCGCGCTTGGCCAGTCGTTCCAGCACGCCGTCGCGGTCGGTCGGATGCTCCGCGACGTAGAGATAGTAGGAATGACGGCTGTGGGCGTTCTCGCGCGGCAGCACGAGGCCGCTGCCCGCAAGCCCGCGATTATAGCGCGCGGCGATCTCCCGCCGCCGCGCGATCCAGCCCCCGATGCGCGGCAGCTTCAGCGACAGGATCGCGGCCTGCACCTCGTCGAGCCGCGAATTGTAGCCGTGGCGCTCGGAATAATACTGGGCCTCCATGCCGTAGAAACGAAGGCTGCGCGCCAGCCTGATCGCCGCCTCGTCATCGCTGAGCACCATGCCGCCGTCGCCATAGGCGCCCAATACCTTGGTCGGGTAGAACGAGAACGCGGAGGCATGCCCGATGCTGCCGGATTGATGGTTCTTGTAGAGCGCGCCCTGCGACTGCGCGCAGTCCTCCATCACCTTCAGGCCGTGCCGTTCCGCAATCGCCATCAGCGGATCGATATCGACGCATTGGCCGTAGAGATGCACCGGAACGATCGCCTTCGTGCGCGGCGTGACCGCAGCTTCCACCTGCGCGACATCCATCAGAAAGTCATCGTCGCTGATATCGACGAAGACCGGCGTGGCGCCGAGCGTGCGGATCGCCGACACCGTCGGCACCGCTGTATTTGGCACGGTGATGACCTCGTCACCGGCCTTGACCCCAAGCGAGGCCAGCGCGATGTAGATCGCATCGGTTCCGCTGTTGACGCCGACGCCGCCGGCGACGCCGAGATAGTCGGCCATCTCGCGCTCGAACTTGAGGCCTTCCTGTCCCAGTACCAGCCGCCCGGAACGGAACACCCGATCGACCGCAGCGAGGATCTCCTCGCGCAGCTCGTCATATTCCCGCAGATAGTCCCATACGTTGATTGGCATTGTCTCTCACACGGATTGATGTGCCGGATTATCTGATGCGAGCGCCGCCGCGATCATTTCCCGGCACCTCGCGTCGCTCAGGAGATCGCGATGGAAGCCCTCGTGATCGCCGCTTGCGATTGCCGACGTTACCGCCTCCAGGAAGTTGGCAAACGTATCGGCGGGCTCGAACGTCACGACACCATCGGCATTGCGGACACGCCGCCGCCATTCGACAGCGTAATCGGCGGGCGGCGTGAAAACGCGCTCTATTAGCACGGAGCCCGAGCGACCGACAACGAGCAGGCGATTCTGATACTCGCCCTCGAAGCTGAAAAGGCCGGAAAATGTGCTGCCATTGCCGAGCCGGGCCAGGACCGAAAAGCCCATGTCGACGCCGGTTTCGGGATGCCGGCCGCCGGCCAGCGCCGTTACCTCGGATACGCCGTCGCCGCCAAGAATGCGCATCGTGGCGGCGGCGTAAGGCCCGAGGTCGAGCAGGCAGCCGCCGCCGAGTTCGGCATGGTTGCGGAAATTGCCGAGCGGCAGTGGAGGAAAGATGAATTGCGCGGCCGACTGGATCAACGGACCTGTCTCGGCGACAAATTCCGCGAGGGCCGCGAACTGCGGGTGATAGCCGAACACCGTCGCTTCCGCGACGAGACGGCCGGCGCGCCGCGCCGCTTCGACCACGCGTTCGCTTGCCGCCAACGTCATCATTGCCGGCTTGTCGACCACAACGTGCTTGCCGGCGGCCAGCGCCGCCATCGCCCAGCGCTCGTGCATCGCGTTGGGCAGCGAAAGATAGACGAGATCGCAATCGCTGCCGTGCAGCGCGGCCTCATAATCGTCGAAAAAGCGCCCGTGCTTCGGCCAACTCTCGGGCTTGGGGCGGCTCTTGCTCGCGATCGAGATCGCCTCGATGCGGCCAACCTTGGCCGCGGCCGGCAGCACGCGCCGCTCGACGATCGAGGAGTAGCCAAGGATCAGCAGTCGCATGCACAATATCTTTCGAGCAATAGAGCGGGCTAGCGAACGGCAATCGCCCGGCCGGTGACGATATCGACGCCGCGGAAGGCCATCATCCGTGCCTTGCGCAGCGCGTTCAACAGGCGGTCGATGAAATTACCGGCCATGGGCCTACGGATCGTTTCGAGCAGCTGCCCCTGCAACAGCGGAGCCGAGGACTGCTCGGCCTCGACGAGCGCGGCAACATAAGGCTCGTACAGTTTTTCCCTGATCAGACCAGAGAATGGCGCGTGATAGAACCGGTGACTATTGAAATAGTAGCCGCCGTCGCGCTTGACTCCGTAGAAATGGAAGAACAGCAGCGGATAGCGCCGCTCGATCTCGACCCTGCTGTCGTTCCATTCGAGCCGGCAATCGGCGATGTTCCACGGCGCGAGGTTGGCGCCGAGATGCGATATCACATGAACGCCCGGCATTTGCGGCATCCGGTCGAGGTAACGCTGGTCGGCGAAACGGTCGCCCTCGACCCGGTCGTAGCACCATTCGATGCAGCGTTCGCGCCACCAGCGCAACACGGCGATGCCGTCGTCGCGTTTGCGCGCGCTGACCCAGCCGACATTGTAGAGCCCGAACCTGCGCTGGTCTTCCAACCCGCGCGAGAAACGATGCGGAACGATGCCGAACGCCGCGTCCTTCATTTCCTCATAGATCGGATCGGGCGATGCGAAGAAGAACAGGTCGCTGTCGAGATAGGTGACCCACTCGGCATCTCCGCTGCTTTCCAGCACGAAGAGAATCCAGGCCGGAGAGCACGTGAAGTAATATTCGATCTGGCTGCGGGAGGACCGCGTCGCGGCAACGTCGGGATCGGCGGCTTCGAAATCCGAAAGGCGCACCGCCACGAGATGCGGAAGTTCGAGCCGCAGCAGGGCCTGATGGCACGCCTCGCTCAGGCAAAGCACCCAAAGCCCGGCGCCAGGGACGTGCCGCTGCAGCGAATGATAAAGCGCCAGCCCGCGCGGCAGATAATTGTGATCGAAATAAGTGCAGTAAACGCGGCTGGCCATGATCCCCGTCGCAGGTCGCGAATTGCGTTGTGCGTTGCCAACCGCCGCGGCAACGCCATTCCTAGCCCACCCGCATGATGGGTGCAACGCGGGCGGCCCTTGCGTAAACCATTGAAATATTTCCGCTATGAAGGCAAGGAAGGCTCTTTGTAGGGCAGTTGGCCCATGCTAACGAGGCTGCCGTCCCCCCGCCAACTGCGAAGAGCTCGGCGCATGAACCGCAAGGGAATCATTCTGGCAGGAGGCCGCGGCACGCGGCTCTATCCGCTGACGCTCGCGACCTCGAAGCAGCTGCTGCCGGTCTATGACAAGCCGCTGATCTATTATTCGCTGACCACGCTGATGATGGCGGGTTTGCGCGAGATCCTGATCATCACGACGCCGGATGAGATCGATCAATTCAAGCGCCTGCTCGGCGACGGCCGGCAATGGGGCATCGCGCTTTCCTTTGCCGTCCAGGATCACCCGGGCGGCATCGCGGAAGCTTTCGTGATCGGGCGGGATTTTTTGGCCGGCGGATCCAGCGCGCTGATCCTCGGCGACAATATCTTCTACGGCGACAATCTGCGGGCGCTGCTCCGCACTTCCGCGCAGCAGGACCGCGGCTCAACCGTGTTCGCGTGCTGGGTCGACGATCCCGAGCGCTACGGCGTCATCGAGTTCGATCCTGCTCACCGGCCGCTGCGGATCATCGAAAAACCGAAGGCGCCGAAGTCAAACTACGCCGTGACGGGACTCTACTTCTACGACGAACGCGTCGTCGATGTCGTGCGCGAGATGAAGCCGTCGCCGCGCGGGGAACTCGAAATCACCGACGTCAACCAGTGGTATCTCGAGCGCGGCGAGCTCCACGCCGAACGCTTCGGCCGCGGCTACGCCTGGCTCGACGCCGGCACGCATGAATCGCTGCTCGAGGCGTCGCAGTTCATCCACATCGTGGAGAAGCGCCAGGGGCTGAAGATCGCCTGCCCCGAGGAAATCGCATTCAGCCAGGGTTTTATCGACGCCGAGCAGTTGCTGCGTCTCGCCGAGCCGATGAAAGGTACCGGCTACGGGCAGTATCTGATCCGTCAGGCCGCGATTCTGCGTTAACGCGGGATCGCTGCGGTCAGCTTCTCGCGCACGCTTTCGAACGCGAGGGGGCTTGCTGCGGCCAGCACCACCGCAAGCCATAGCGCGCATTCGGCGACGAAGCGGATGGGCCCGGTCCAGGGCAATGCCAGCCGGATTGCCGATCCCAATCCCCAGCCGGCCAGCGTCACCACAATCATCACCGCCGTCAGAAAACCGGCATGCCTCAGCGGACGCTCCAATGTCTGCTGCATGATGATGCGCCCCAGAAAACCGAACTGTATCAGGAGGTCGCTGGCGACAACGGCAATGGCTGCGCCGATCAGTCCGGTCGAGGGGATCAGAACCGCTGACAGCGCCAGGAAGACAACGAGCTGCAGCCCCTTGGTTTGCAACAACAGCTCTCCACGATTGCTGTAATAGGCATAGCCCAGCGCCAGGATCGAAGGCGCCGCCGCAGCGGCACCGATCAGCAGCGTCATCGTCAGCAGCGGGTCGTACGGAACGGCGCCATGCGTCCACAGTGCGAAAAAATCCGGCCAGAACGGCAACAGACCGGAGACGACGAGGCTGGCCAGCAGGGTCACCAGCACCGAACCGCGGGCGTAGAGATTGCGGAGCCGATCCGCGGCCCCGACGGCATGGTCATGGCCAAGTTCGGCCGCCAACGGCAGCGTTGCCTGCTGGCAAAGCCCGCGCAACAATCCAGCGACGACCCGGGTCAGGCCCCATTGCGCGACCGCCACGCGGTCGGACACCAGTGCGCTCACCAGCAGCACCGGCAGATTGAGCTGCAACAGCTCCGTTGCGGACGCGATTCCGAAGGGAGCTCCCTTGCGCAACTGGCCGATCACCCAACGCGGGGAATGGGCTTTGCCGGCGCCCCGCAGGAACGGAAACAAGCGCGGTGCATCGACCGTGAGAACATACAGCGCGAACAGCATTTGCGTCGCGACGTAGACGATCGTTACGTAAAGCAGGCTTTGAGTCAGCGTGATGGCCGCCAATTGGCTGAACAACGCGCTCATCATTCCCAGGTTCGCGAGCTTAACTGCCCGCCCATAGAGGCCGCGAGCGCGGTAGAGCGCCGCTGGGACATTGGCTGGCAAGGTGAGGATCATACCCACGACCATGGTGCCAAACGCAAGATCGAACTGCGGGACGGACCCAAATCCCAGCACGACAGATGGTGACAAAAACTGAGCCGCGATCACCAGCACGACGGCGAAGGATCCTGCCAGCCCAATGTAAATCCGCTGCATGTCGGCATAGAACCGACCACTTCGGCGATCGCAATCGACGCTCGACTTAAGTGTGAGAAATCGATTGATCGCACGAAACTGCAGGCCGACATCGACGATCGGCACGAGATTCCCGGCGGCATAAATCGCCAGCCATGCAGCCAGGATGTCGTTGGACCAGTAGTGCAAAAAAATGGGAATCAGCGCAACCTGCTGCGCGATCCCCAGTACTATCTGCACGAGATTGGCCGACCAACCTTTCGAAAGGCGACGCGCGCGGTTTGGGGGCCGAAGCCTGCCTTCGGGGTTGTGCTCATCAAAAGCGCCGGTCAAGGATGATCGAACCAGTTGGGTCTTGGGTTGAGCAAGAATTCAGTCAGACAAATCGGCATTGAGAAATGGCATTCACGTTGAGGCGCGGTTCGAGGCCAACAAGTGAACGATATCGAACGCTGCGCGCCCCTTACCATACTCCTCAATCTCGCGAGGTGTGCCTCGTTCGGGCCCCTTCCAGAGACGGTTCCAGCCATGCGTGACCGTTTCCGTCCATTCGGTCTCGTCTCGCAGAGTGATGCATGGAACGCGATGGAAATAAGCCTCCTTTTGAACCCCGCCGGAATCCGTGTAAACCCCGACGGCATGGTGCAGCAGTTTTACCATATCGAGGTAGCCGACCGGTTCGATGACCCGCAGGCGATCCAGACTCACTCCCATTCGGGATGCCGCCTGCCGGGTACGCGGGTGCAACGGCAGTACTACGGGATGGCTTTCTGCCCGCTCCTGCAAAAACTGCACGACCGCTCGCAGCTGTCGGGGATCGTCGGTATTCTCCGCGCGATGAACCGTTGCAACGGCGTACTCCTTTGGCCGTAACTTCAGGTCGGAAAGTGCCGTCGAAGCCTTCTCTGCCTTGTCTATTGCGAACAAGGTAGCGTCGTACATCACGTCACCAACATGATGTACGCCCTGGGTAACCCCCTCAACTGCCAGGTTCGCAACTGCCGTCGCCGTGGGACAGAAGTGTAACGTGGAAAGATGGTCGGTGACGACGCGATTGATTTCCTCCGGCATGCGCCGATTGTAAGAGCGAAGCCCAGCTTCAACATGCGCCACCGGAATGTGCAATTTGGACGCAGCCAATGATCCGGCCAGCGTGGAATTTGTGTCGCCATAGACCACGACCCAGTCCGGCCTCTCGGCAACCAAGATTGGCTCGATCGCGATCAGCATCCGGCCTGTCATGTCGCCATGACCACCCCCGTTGATGGCCAGATGATGCTGTGGCTGTCGAATATCCAGTTCTTCAAAGAAGATATCGGACATATTGGAATCGAAGTGCTGACCGGTGTGGATCATCACTTCCGAAAGCCCGTCGATCTCGCGAATGGCGCGACTGATGGCCGCAGCTTTGATAAACTGCGGGCGGGCGCCAACGATGGTGAGGATCTTTAGCGGCGTCACGAGTATTTGCCGACCTCGGGCACATGCCCGATGTGATTTCGCATGCAGCTCAGGATTCGCTCGCGGTTCTTGCGCGTCCAGTCCACCGTCCTGTTGAGGCCGTCTTCGTGCCCAACGGTCGCGACGAAGCCGAGCTTCTCCCGGGCCTTGGCAGGATCACCAAAGCGCTGTCCCGATCTGTCCCAGTCGCGCGCCGGCGCCAACGCGATCGGCGTCTTGTTGCCAGTAATCGTGTTCACCCGCTTCGCGAGCTCAAGGATGGTGGTCTCAGCGCCGGAGGCGAGATTGTAGATTTCTCCCGGCTCGCCCGACAGCGCACACGCCATAAGCCCTCTCGCCATATCTTCCACGTAAATAAAATCGCGGGATGCAACTCCGCCATTTTCGACAGGCAAGGCCTCGCCGTGCAACGCCTTCCAGATGAAGGTTGGACTTACGTTTCGCCAGACGGTGTGCACCGTTCCGCGCCACTGGCCAGCCCCCAGAATCTCGCCGGGTCCGTAGACGTTTTGAAAGCGGGCTTTCACAAACGGCAGCTTGTAGCGGGACCAATAGTAATTCCCGTACATCTCGCCAATCAATTTGGAGATTGAATACGGACTGTCGTGAAACAGAGAAACCGGTGCATCCTCTTTCGTTGCGCTAGCGCCCCCAAACGTCTTCTCCGCTACTGCGCAACCAGCCGCCGCATATACCACCTTCTGCAACGACTTCACATCCTTGAGCTTCTCAAAAAGCTTCAGCGTCGTAAGGGTGTTGTTCTCGTGATCGGCGAGCGGATTGGCGATCGACGACTGATTCCCATGATAACAGGCGAGATGGAAGACGTAGTCGAGGTCCTGCGGCTGTGCGGCGAGCACCGCATCTTCGGTAATGGATCGCGGAATGAAGTCGATGCGCGGATCATCCGGAACATTCGAGGAGTCCGCCGACAAAAGATTGTCGACGACCACAATGCGCGTCGGGCCCCTCTCCAGCAGCATTCGGACCAGATTGGAGCCGACGAAGCCGGCTCCGCCAACCACGAGAATGGTCGCCCCCTCAAAAGACATCATGATCAGCTCTTTGGTTCGGCCAGATGGCTGTAAACGTCGCTCACGCCATGCGCGTCATACCACGCGAGAAGCCGCCGGATCGTTTCCTCAAACGGCACTTTCGCCCGCCAGCCAAGCAAGGCATGTGTTCGGCTCGGGTCCGGAACGACCGACGGCACGTCGTCATCGCCCACGGGTACTACTTTGACGTCGGGATCGGCGGCCATGCCCAGATGTGATCGTACCAGATCGTATATTTCCTTGATCGAATGCCCTACCCCGCTGGCCACGTTAAAGATACCATCCGGCGCAGCAGCAGTCATTGCTATATCGACTGCGGCGAGAAAGTCGGACATGTCCAGGAAATCACGCTGGGCGTCACTGCAAAAGCATGCCTGGCCCGCCTTCAGGCGTTTGTAGAAGGTCGGAATCGGACCTATCGCTAGACGAGGGCCGGTTACATTCGCAAGCCGAAGCGAGACGAAGGGCAAGCCACTCATCGCCAAATATTGTTCGCCAGCGACTTTGGAAATTCCGTAGCTAGTGAACGGCCGCAGCGGATGCTCGACGGGAATAGGCATGCTCTCTGGTCTGCCATAACACAATACAGTCTGGAAGTTCAGGATGCGGGTAACAGCCGCGCGGCGCGCCGCTTCGACGACGTTTGCAGTCCCCTCGACATTCGTCGTAATGTCTTCCCGCCAATTGGCGGGGTCTTTGTAGGAAGCGGCTGAGTGAACAACGTGAGTTGGCTTGAACTCGGCAAATGTCCGCAGTACCAGATCGCGATCGGCGACTGAGCCTTCGACAAGCGTCAGACCGGGAAGAGCCGGCACAACCTCGCGCTTACCGGTCGCAAAGTTGTCAATGACGAGGAGCTCGTGACCTTGCGGCAACCAATGCTCAAGAAGATTCGAGCCGAGGCAGCCTGCGCCACCAGTAATGACAATGCGCATCAACCTATCCTGATCAACTGCGGATTTCCGCCCGCGCTTCCTTCAGGTGCGTATAACCTCCGACAACGCCATCCCTCTGCCATCGCTCCACCGACATGCGCGCAATGTCATCGAGCGAAGTGAACTCTATCGCTCCGAAGTCCTTGAATGTGCGGTCCGGGTCAAGAAGAATGGAAGGCGCGTCGTCGGGGCCGAGCGGCTTGATTTCCGGTTCAGGATAATCATTGAGCTTCATTGCGCGCACCACGGCGTCATAAAGCTCCTTAATCGCGACATCCTTGCCCGAGGAGAAATGGTAGGTGCCGCTGCCGGCGCCATCGGCAGCCTTGACGACAACCCGCGCCAAGTCGTCCGCATAGCAGAAGTCCCGACGCGCCGGCGTGACGAAACACTTCTGTCCCTTGGACAACCGACCGTAGAAGATGGGGAGCGGCCCGGAAACGTTTCGCGGTCCGATCACATTGGCCAGCCGGAAAGTCACCCAGTCAACTCCGGAAAACTGAACGTAGTTCTCTCCAGCCGTCTTCGAGATTGCATAGCTCGAATTGACGGGATTGATTGGATGATCAAGCGGGATAGGAGATTGCAGCGGTTTCGTACCGTAGCAAAGAGCCGTCTGAAAGTAGATGAGGCGAGATACACCATGCGCCTTGCACGCTTTGGCGACATTGGCCGTGCCAACGGCATTGACCAGCGCATCGGTGCCCCAATCTTCGGGATCTTTATAGGACGCCGCAGTGTGGACGACGATCTCGGGCCGGAAATCCGAAAACAGCCGATTGATGACCTCGGCGTTCGCGATCGTGTCTTCAATCAGCATAAGCTTTGCGTGCTTGGTCAGATTGTCGGCCCGACCGGTCGCATAGTTGTCGATCGCAACGACCTCATCGCCGCGCGACAAGAACATGTCTATGACCGTTGATCCGACCTGTCCGGCTCCGCCGGTGACAAAGATTTTCATATGACCACCCAGATTCAAGAAGCTGTTGTCGAGTTCTATTGCTAAATCCGGTAGTAATCCCGGTACCATTTGACGAAGCGAGCGACACCTTCCTCGATCTGTGTCGCGGGACGAAAGCCGATATCTTGCTCGAGATCCTTGACGTCGGCGTAGGTTGCCTCGACATCGCCAGGCTGCATCGGCAACATCTCCCTGATGGCCGCCTTCCCCAATTCCTTTTCGAGAAGAGAAACGACGTATGTCAGTTCCTCGGGATTATTGTTGCCAATATTATAGATCCGCCACGGGACGCTGGTCGCCGAGGTACCCGGCTTATCGCTGCTCAAATCGCCAAAGCCTTGCGGCGCCCGGTCGATGAGACCAACGATACATTTGCTGACGTCATCGACATAGGTGAAGTCTCGCCGCATTTTACCATGATTGAACAGCTTTATTGGCTCGCCAGCCAGAATGGATCTGGCAAACACAAACATCGCCATATCAGGCCGGCCCCATGGACCGTAGACCGTAAAGAAGCGCAGACCTGTCGTAGGAAGGCGGTAAAGATGACTGTAGGCATGAGCCATCAGCTCATTCGCCCTCTTGGAAGCAGCATAGAGACTGATCGGATGATCGACACGGTCTTCAATCGAGAATGGCAACTTGGTGTTGGCGCCATAGACCGACGACGAGGACGCATAGACAAGATGCTCGCATCCGTTGTGACGGCATCCTTCCAGGACGTTGACGAAGCCCTGCATATTCGCGTCGACGTAAGCGTGCGGATCCTGGATCGAATATCGGACGCCGGCCTGCGCAGCAAGATGGATCACCTTGCCAAAGCGATGCCGTTCAAACAACGCCTTCGTCATCTGCCGATGAGCAAGATCGAGCTTTTCGGTGCAAAATCGAGAGTTGCTCTTGAGCACGTCAAGGCGCGCCCCTTTGAGCTTTGGATCATAATAATGGTTGATGTTGTCGACGCCGACGACGTCGAAGCCTTCCGATAGAAGACGCTGACTGACATGGAAGCCGATGAAACCGGCGGCTCCGGTGACAAGAACTACCTTGCTCGCCATACCCGAGCTCAAAGTCGCAACAATTCAATGCCGACCGGCTTCGAGCCGCGGTCGAGCTTCGATTTCACATCAAAAACCAAGCCATTGCCGCCAATCAGCAGCCGCTGGATAAGCGGCCACCCGCCGCTCGCATATTCGTTATGTGCTACGGCAAGAATGACGGCATCCGCCGACTGCAGTTCGCGCAGCGGCAGCAGCTTGACTCCATATTCCTCCTCAGCATCGGCCGCGTTTGCGAGAGGATCATGCAACTGCACTGTCAAGCCGAACGATTGCAACTCGCTCACAATATCAATGACCCGCGAGTTGCGCGTGTCCGGGACATCTTCCTTGAATGTGAGCCCAAGAACCGTGACGACGCCGCTTTGCGCCTTGCGTCGCAACAGCCCCCTCACGCATTCTCGCGCCACACGCTGCCCCATGCCATCATTGATGCGTCGGCCTGCGAGAATGACCTCCGGATGATAGCCGGCCTTCTCCGCCCGAAAGGTCAGGTAATAAGGATCGACACCGATGCAATGGCCGCCGACAAGCCCCGGTTGGAAAGGCAGGAAGTTCCACTTGGTGCGCGCCGCAGCCAACACATCCGCAGTGTCAATATTGAGCGCCTGAAAGATCAACGACAACTCGTTCATGAAGGCGATATTCAGATCGCGCTGCGTATTTTCGATGACCTTCGCGGCCTCCGCCACCTTGATGGAAGATGCACGATGAACGCCGGCTGTCACGACCGACCCGTAAACGGCGGCCACAATATCGAGCGTTCGCTCATCCTGCGCCGACACCACCTTGGCGATGGTTTCAAACCGATGCTGCCTGTCGCCTGGATTTATTCGCTCCGGCGAATAGCCGACCGTGAAATCGTCCCCCGCCTTGAGCCCTGATGTCTCGTTCAGGATCGGAATGCACTCTTCTTCGACGGCGCCGGGGTACACCGTCGACTCATAGACAACAATATCGCCCTTCTTCAGCACCGCACCAACTGAGCGCGATGCGGAGATCATTGCCCTCAAGTCCGGCCGCCTCGCCTCATCGATCGGCGTTGGCACCGTTACAATGTAGAAGTCGGACCTTGCCATCGCGGCGCGATCGGACGAGAAGACGAGTGACTCCTGGTGCAGATCATGCGCTTCGACCTCTCTCGTACGATCGTGACCGTCTTTGAGTTCGGTCACCCGTCTTTGATCGATATCGAATCCGACTACCGGCGCACCCGATCGCGCAAACGACACGGCGACAGGCAAACCGACATAGCCCAACCCGATTACAGCGATGTTGCGTCCGTGTCCCATTTTTCATTCCGATTGGTTTGGCGCGGGCCCAGTTTATGGAAATCGCACGAATGACGCGGAGATAACATGACGGTCGCCGTTGTCAAATATACCCCAAGTCTCCCAGAGCCGCGGCCTGAGACGTCGCGCCGCCTCATTTCGGCGGACGGCCGACGCGCGCAGATCGGGAGCATCGGCAAGCAAGGCGATCCGAGACCCCGATTCCCGCGCATTCTTCCAACATGTCCAGCGATCGGCGAAATAAGAGCGCCGCCGCTGCGACGGACTTCGCTGGCCCTAGGATTGAACCATAGCTCTGAATTCGGCCGCCCGATCATGGAAGCGCTGGTGCCATAGCTCGAGCGACAATAGCCCCCAGGCCTTGCGCGAGAAACGAGACGCCTTCTGAAAGTTTGCGAGCACCACGCCACTGTTGAAATAGTCGCGCTCTCGCGCCCGCTGCTGATCGAAAATATCCGTCACGAAGCTGCGAAGCGATCCCTCGAACCATTCCTTCAGGGGAACCGGGAAACCCATCTTGTCTCGCCGTTTCAATACGTCGGCCGGCAGGATGTCACGATAGGCGGTCTTCATAAGCTGCTTCATCTGCCCGCCTTTGAACTTGACGTCGGCAGGAACCGTGGCGAGGAACTCGACCAGCGGATGATCAAGCAGAGGCACCCGGCTCTCGAGCCCGTGCGCCATGCTCATTCGATCTTCAACCTGCAGCAACGCCGGCAACAGGCACTTGAAATCGAAGTGAGTCATCTTGTCGAAGTAGGCCTCTTTTCTGACGTTGTCCTGATTATTGAAGATCCCGCGGAACGCCTCGAAGACCCGCGCCTTGTCGAGCGCCCCCCAATCCACTTCGCCGACCATGTCGGTGGAGCGATCAATGAGCCTGAAATACCGCTCGTCCAGATCCTCGAACAGCCCCTCGCGCCAAAACTCCTTGATCATCGGCTTGTATTCACGGAGCAGACCGAGATTCGGAACGATGGACTCGATCGTGACGACGTAGTTTCCTTCCTGGTAGGTGCCGTCCATCGCGGCCTTGATGCATTGCTCGAAGTAGGCCACGAGATATCGTGCGTAGCCTCCAAGCAGTTCGTCCCCGCCCTGCCCGCCGAGAACGACTTTCACATGCCTCGCAGCGAGCGCCGAGACCATGAATTGCGGAAACGAACCGGGACCGGCGACCGGAAAATCAAGATGATAGATGACATCGTGGAGCGAGGTCCTGAAGTCCTCCGCGGTGATATCCGCCATGTGCAAGGTCATGTCGGCCAGCCTTCCGACCTCCTGTGCATATCGGCTCTCGTCGTACCCGGGATACTCCGTGAACCGGCCGTGGAATGCGAGACGATTGCGGTGGTCGTGACGCGAGGCCAGCAACGCCACGAGACTGGAGTCGAGCCCTCCTGAGACATATCCGCCGATCGGTACATCCGCCCGCAAATGGATCTTCATGGAGTCGGCGATCAACTCCTTGAAGCGCGCTTCGAAATACCTCGGGCTGTGATCGAAATCGACGGCATACTGCACATCCCAGTAGCGACGAACGCTGATATTTCCGTGGTCGACCGTGAGCACATGTCCGGGCAGCAGCGCGTTGACATGTTCAAAGAGCGTCTTGGCGCCGATCGTATACTGGAAAGTCAGATATTCCGCGAGCGCACTCGAATCGGTGCGAATTTCGGGCAGCAGGGGCAGCAGGGCCTTGGCCTCTGACGCAAAGAAGAGCCTCCCCCTCTGCTCGGTATAGTAGAGTGGTTTGATGCCGAAACGATCACGCGCAGCAAACAGTCTTTGCTTTTTCTCATCCCAGATCGCGAACGCAAACATTCCCCTCAGATGAGATACGCAATCATCTCCCCACCTCTCATAGGCGGCAAGGATCACTTCTGTGTCTGAAGTCGAGCGAAACTCCCATCGAGACGACAACTCGTTACGCAGTTCGATATAGTTGTAGATCTCGCCATTGTACGTGATCACGGTGCCGTTTGGCGCGATCATTGGCTGCGCACCGCTCGGCGACAGGTCTATGATCGCAAGCCGTCGATGGACGAAGCCCACGCGCCGGTCGCTCGACGTCCATTCACCGGTGCCATCAGGACCACGATGGGCGATCAGCGAAGACATCGCGCGCAGCGCCACCCCGCTCTGAGGATACGGCTCGGACGTCAGTGAAAGGAAACCGGCAATTCCACACATGCGATAGCCCTAAGAGACTTTCCGAAGTCAAGGCAGAGAGTGCCTCGGCTTGAACTACGCCGGGCCATTCGCCTCGCGAGATGATCCGTTTCAGACGTGGTATCTCGGTGTGCGCAAGCCGGGTCAAGCCACGGCGGCGCGGCTCTCGACCTTAGACTCCGGCGGGAGATAGCTTCGGAACCAGACCCCGCGCCTCGACGCCATTCCCGCCATAGCTTACTTCGATCTGAACCAGCCCAGCAGCATCGAGAGCCTGCGCAATCTGCTCCGTCGATCTTTTGTGCTTGTATCGATCTGTAAGCGCGTCGTGAGTATCCAGGACGGCCCATGCATAGAGCAACTTGGGTCCCAATTGTCCATAATAGTCGTGGTAGTCGAGAACAGGCGAAAAATGCAAGACGGCTTGTCTGAATCTGCCGCCGAGCGCCAGTTTTCGCAAATGCCAGCTCAGTCGGTGTAGAGGCCAGAGAGCTGCAACAAGCAGCCTTACAAGATTCATCGCAACTTTTGGATCCTGCCGGATGAGGAATTTGCGCAAGCGCTGCCGCGTCTTGGTCATATCCTCATGACCATATCGATAGTGATCAATGACCAGAAGCCCCCCTGGAGCAACGTGGCCGGCGAGCACCCGGATGGTCTCGTCGGGGTCAGGCGTGTGCTGAATGACCCCAAGGCAGATCACAACATCGAAAGATCGAGGCGCAACCGGAAGCGCGCGTATGTCGGCCTGACAAACAAAATATCCATCCCTTGAGCCACAATTTTCGCGGTTTGCTTCAACCGCCGTGGAAAGATCGCATGCAAGGACCTGCGCGCCTTCTGCCAGCAGCACTTCCGTAAACCGGCCAGCGCCGCATCCTGCCTCCAGCACTTTCTTGCCCCGCACCGCGCCGAAGCCGCCCAAACATCGCTCCAGCCGATCCCGGCTGATCGATGTTCCGGTGTAGGAGTCCAACTGGGTCTTCCTGAAAGTCTTCCACTGCAGTCCAAATGCCGCAGCGTAGTTCTCAGGCGGAACAAAGCGTGGAACGCCTCCGATCACTGAGTAAGCGCGGCCGCTGCATGACCGCAGCTCTGTCGTTTTGTCGGAAATTTCCTCGGACGGTGGAATGGGCTTCAGTTGTTCACCCGTGTCGGGGCAAATAAGCGGAACAATCGGTTTCATGCAGGCAAGTCATCCCTCGAAGAAAGTCATTGTTACAGCGATTACTGCGATGTTGCAGGTCCCGATCAGATTCTGAGCCAGTAGCGCGCTACATCGATCAGCATCATCGGGCGATACCAGGAACGCCTTATGGGCTGCGAAGCCAATTCGCGGTATATTGCCTCCACGCGCCGCACGTCGTTCGGGAAGTTCGCCTCCTCGACGACAATTTCCCGCCCCCTTGCGACGATCGCATCCCGCAATGGCTTTTCCTCCAGCAATCTGAGGATAGCGCTCGCGACACTTGCCGGCTCGATATCGGCAAACAGAACGCTCTCGCCATCTTTGACAATCTCTCCGTAGCGGTCGAGTCTGCCAACTACATTCGGGACACCACAGGCCATCGCTTCAAGCAAGGTCTGCGGCAAACCGTCAGATTGCGGAATTCCGACCGCCACTTCCGCAAGGGAGTAGAAGAGCGGCATCTGGTCATGGGCGATGTGACCGACAAAGCTCACATGACCCGCGAGGCCAAGCCGCTCAATCTGGGCCAACAGCTCTGCGCGGTACTGCGGGTTGGCGCCATATTCCGTGACAACGAGGTGGGCCGATGGAACCTGTTTGACCACCAGCGCCATAGCCTCGACAAGAACGTCGATATTATAGAAAGGCTGCAGGATTTTTGGGCTGAGCACGATCCGGGCATGGTCCGGGATTCCGCACTCGGCGCGAAGGTTTGACGCATCAAGCGGCCGGAACTGTTGAGGATCAACCCCCCATACCACCCTGGTCGCCTTGCCGCCATAGCCGCCCAGTTCATTGAGCTTGGCAATCAGAAAGTCGGATTTTGCGGTGATGCGGTCGGCCGCAGCAAACAGGCGCTTGGTCAGCGAAATTCCACGTGGTGTCGGCTCGCCCTGCTCCTCGAACAGCACATCTCCACCCATCACGCTGACCACCAGCGGACGGTAGCCCAACGCGCCTGCCAGCCAGGCCCACGTGCTATATGCATAGTGCACGTGGATGATGTCGGGGTTTGTCGATCTTATCAGACGGCGAAAGTCGAGGAACAACCTCGCCATATCAGACAGACCACTCAAATTGCGCCCGATCAGCTTGCTTCCCCAGCGCGCCAAACGCGAGAGCCATTCGTCCTGGCCCGGGCGAACGGACGGTGTAAGCTCCGTAACCTCGATGAGACCTGCCGATGGTGTGCCCAACAGATAGACCTCATGCCCAAGGCCGCCGAAACAGCGCACCCTGTTCACCACGTGCGTGCTCGTCGCGTAGCCGATCGCCAGGATCTTCAGCGGGCGGGATGTGGATGACGCCAAAGTCATTGCGCTAGGCCACCAGACCGATGTTCGTTGCAGAAGCACCGGGATCGAGAATTTGCCTGTGCCAGAGCTCGAGCATGAGCAGCACGAACAGCCTGTTGCCGATATCGTCGCCACCTTTCATGTGCCGGTCGACCATTGTCGAGACAACGTCCGGCCTGAAGTAGCCTCTGCGCGCGACGCTAGCGGGGGAGAGGAGATCATAGACCATATCTCTTAGACCCGTCCGTAGCCATTTGCCGAGCGGAAGGTTGAAGCCAGCCTTGGGACGATAGAGAATATCGGCCGGGAGACGCGACTCCATGGCTCGTTTCACAATCAATTTGCCTTCGCCGCCCTTGATCTTAAGATTGCCGGGCAACGTGAACGCCCATTCGACCAGTTCGTGATCCAAGAACGGAACACGCGCCTCGACGCCAGCGGCCATTGTGAGTCTGTCGACCTTGGTCAGCATTTCGCTGATCAGCGAGGACTTCATGTCGGTGTACAGCTTACGCGTCAACTCCGGTTGGCCAACCGCAGACT
Source organism: Bradyrhizobium sp. CB3481 (assembly GCF_029714305.1). NCBI lineage: Bacteria > Pseudomonadati > Pseudomonadota > Alphaproteobacteria > Hyphomicrobiales > Nitrobacteraceae > Bradyrhizobium > Bradyrhizobium sp. CB3481. Next base: position 2,454,790 of record NZ_CP121647.1, on the reverse strand, counting down.
CATAGTGCGAAGCCGTGATGTTGCGAGACCATGCGTCCTTCAAATTCGGCCAAATGTCCGGCATCACAAGGTGTGCAAGGTCGATGTCTCGAAGGCAGGCATAACTGTCGATGTAGCGTTCCGCGTCTTTCTCACTTCTCGCCATCGCCCGCCACAGCCGGAAGTCTGGAGCCATGCGGTGACCGATCGCACCAGCCTGCGAGAGCAGCCGGCGCAGCGGCTTTAGTCTGGTCGCGACCAACGGAGGAAAGTCCTGATGCCTCCAGGTGTATCCCGCGAAGACCTCATCGCCTCCGTCGCCCGTCAGAACGACCTTGATTCCGTCCTCCCTCGCCGCCTTGGCGAGAAAGTATATACCCAGTGCTGACGAGACTGCGAAGGGTTCGTCGCAATGCCAGGCCATCGCCGGAAGAAAATCACCCGCCTCGGCACCGAGATCCAACTCGCGGTGCGTCGTACCGTAGCGTTCCGCCACAACGCGAGCATAAGGTCCTTCGTCGAAGACTTCGTCGCCTTTGAATACAACCGAAAAGGTCCGCATCCCCGCACTGGCCTGCGGTCCAACGAGGGCCACGACCGAGCTAGAATCGACACCGCCGCTCAGGAAAGCTCCTACCGGCACGTCTGCAACAAGGTGACTTCGAACCGCGTCGCCAAACCGCTCATCGAATTCGACACAAGCATCCGCAAGCGAAAGCGATCGCGGTGCCGAAGGCAGAGGAACATTCCAGTACGCGTGGTCACGCACGTCACGCCCACGAACGATGAGCATGTGACCGGCCTCGAGCCGCCGAACTCCCTTCAGAATTGATTGCGGGTCGGGAATGCTGAGAAGATGAAGGAAATTTGCCAGTGACGCCTGGTCAACTTCACGCGGCGTCTGGGGATTGACAAGCAGGGACTTCAACTCCGATGCGAACGATACGTGTTCGTGGCCAACGTGATAATAGAGCGGCTTGATCCCGATCCGATCGCGCGCGAGCAGTAGCGTTCGTTGCGCTGCGTCCCAGATCGCCAGCGCGAACATTCCCCGCAGACGCTTTACGAAGTCCTGGCCATAACATCGATAGGCCTGGAGGATGACCTCGGTGTCCGACGAGGTTCGAAAGCCATAGCCCCTTGCCTGCAGCTCGCGCTTCAGTTCCAAAAAATTGTAGACTTCTCCGTTATAGACAATGCGGACTTGGCCATCGTCGGAGACCATTGGCTGCTCGGCGGCCACGGAAAGATCGATGATGGAAAGACGACGATGACCGAGCCCCACGGAACCATCCACCCAAACGCCTTCTGCGTCAGGGCCACGATGGGCGACGACTCTCGTCATGGCGACGACCACGCCACGATCGACCGGCTTCTGCCGGTCAAAATTCATGATTCCTGCGATCCCGCACATCTGATTTATCTGCTCAGCGGCTAGAGAACACGCGCCACGATATCTGCAACGCGATGATCGTAGGTATGACCGGACATTGCGAGATCATAGGCGCGCTGAGCGATCTCGCGACAATGAGTCTGATCCCGGAGCGCGCGAATCGCCTCGTCAATATCGGAGAGGTCAGCGCGTACCGGAATGTAGTGTTCATTGGCCTTGAGAATGCCGTTATAGCCTCCTTCGATCAGGACCTGACAGGTCTTGGTACCGATCGCTTCGAAGTGCCTTGACGAGATGCTCTTGCCTGACACACCGCGCGGGACGCCGGCAAAGAATTTCTCGAACACTTCCTCAAAGCTGGCGTTCTGATTCTGCTTCAGATTGTAGGTTCTGGCGCGATCGAGGAGAGCACCTCTCTCGTTGAGATAATAGGTCCCGGACTCTGCGCCGATCAAAGTACGACAGCGATTGAGAAATGCCGCCCATTCATCGCGCGGCATCCGCGACGACCGACCACCTCGAATGTCGCATCGAACGCCCCGTTCCTCCCCATGCCGCTCAAAATACGCAATCAAGTCGGTTCTTTCCCGATCTCCGACGAAGGGCCAGTAGATGTCACCGACAAATCCCACGTCGATATCGCGCTGCGCGCCGGGTAGCGGTGAATATACGGAAGGATTGAGCGCATGCGGCGTCGCAAGGATTTGCGTTCCGTCAAGCTCTCCATAGAGATATTCCGCGGCCGCAATAGGAAGCTGGCTGCAGAGAAACTCGGCCTTCACCGCTCTGCAAAACTCCAGCTTCTGGTCGAGAAGGTCGTATTCATTGCCTAGAAAGACGACGATCGGACAGGAGCGTTTGGCCAAGAAAGGCGCGATCCGGTTGATCAAGGACATATCGTCACCGGCCGCCACATGTGACACGACAATGAGGTCGTAGGTCCTGACGCGTAACATGCAAGTTCCGAGATGAACGAGATTATTCATGTCGCAGATGGTGACGTCGAGCTCAGGCGATCGGCAGAAAGCATCCCTCCAATCACGAACGTAGGATAACCGCTGGTTGAAATCCTGCAGATGAGCGTACAGCGTACGGATAGTTGCGCTACCACGCAGCAGATTTGGCGGTTGCGCACCATCCTCGATTCCCAACAAGCCTCGCAGCAGCGTTGCCGAAGCCATGACGGTAGGCCCGATCCCGTTTAGATCGAGAAAGAGAGTCTTTTTCTTTGCCACTTTGATATCTTGAAGCTCGCCTGTTCAGCCGATGGTTTCGCTCTCGACCGCCGAACACGAGGCTTCAGCCTTGCCGAGATTTCGATGGAGTAGCCCTCTGAGGACTCGCTCTTCGCGCTCCCAACAAAGTTCACGGCTGGCCAGATCGAGATTTCTCCTGATCGCTACGCACTGGTCACGGTTCTCGACAAATGACCGAAGCGCCAACTCGATCTGGCTCGGATCTCGGGGATCGGCCATAAGTCCCACGCCATAGCGATCCGCCAGACGACGAATCTCTGCGAGGTCGGGATAGACCAGCGGCAATCTTGCCGCGATCGACTGGAAAAACCGATTGGGTAATGCGTTCTGATAATTGGGCGACTTGCCGTAGTAAAGCACAACCGATGCGTCCGCAGACGAGATAAATGGAACCACCTCTTGCGGAAGCACCGGCGGAAGGACATGAACTCGTCCATCAATGCCACGCGACTTGATCGCGTCGTCAAGCGGCGGATAACCCCCTCCCAGAAAAGCCAAATGAACATGCTCCGGCAACCGTGAGAGCGCATCAAACATTTGCTCCATAGCCATTCCCGGCTTCCAATTCCCAATTGAAACAACCAGAAATGCTTCTACGGGTAGGTCGATCGCTTCCCTAATGGTCCCGGCAAGTTCGCGGTCAAGCCGAAGATCATGCGCATTGCGCACAATTGCGGCGTCGCAACCAAATCGCTCTCGCATCAGGGCAGCGATGCCGTCGTTTACGGTTACCACATCATCTGCGAACCGGACGCAAAGTCGCTCAATGAACCTTTCGAAAGGCATGACCCAGTTCTTCCAGAACGGCGAAAGACTGCCGTCATCTTCTAATTGCGAATAAAAATCATGAGCGTCGTAGATCACCTTGGCCCGATACCTCAATGAGAGGAACCATACGGCCGGAAATTGGTAAAACGCATGAAGGTAGTAGACGTCCGCACGCGGAGCGACAGCGAGGACCGAGAAGAAATACTTGTTGAGATAAACAGCGAGATGCTCCGCGAAGAGCGACGGATGGTAGAATGCCCAATTCGGAAGCTTCGTCGCGGCGCCTCTAGCAATGGCTTTTAGGGTCATGAACGTCGCAGCTGGAACAGCGACGACGACCGCCCTGATTGAGAGCACTCCCGCGATTGAGCCCGAACCTCGACAGGAAACAGCAGCCTGATCGAAACGATCCAAGGCGGGCACAAACATTCCTGCAATAGCCCGAGTCCCCCGCCAACGCCGAAAAAAGCGGCCGACGCTGGATTCCCGCAATCTCAAAAACGTGGAAATGCGCGGGGCGGCTGTGGACTCTGAGGATGGTGAAGACGGCTCCTTCCTTCCTGGGTCCCCTTGTCCGACCTCAGGAGCCGAAGCTCCAGATTTCGCGCAATCCAAGCTCGATATGACTTCAATCGGCACTTCCGCGGACGCGAGTTGACTTTTCTCGCCTTCGATAACCACGGATCGGAAGCCGAATCGATGGACCGAAATCACCTGTTTCAGCGTTCGGCTATCGGCCGAAAGCGGCAGCGGCGTCAAAGATACTATGACGGGCCTGCGGTCGGCGGCAGTCGTCATGAGACCCTTCTCTCCAAATGCATTGTCGTGCGCCCAAGTGCGGTGTTGGAGCAGACACTCGCGAACAAGTCAAACTAGAAATTGGTTCCGCCACAAGTACAGATTGAGCAGCCTCCAGGGAAGAAAGTCGAGCCGTTGGGTCTCCTCTATCCGATCACGTGCCTGCAGCGCAGCCTCTCGGTCGATAAAGTCAGCCATCTTGTCCGAATGGAGGGCATCTAGGATGAACGGCTTGAGCACTCCTGTTTGCCAGCGCATTTCCGGAGTAGCAAAACCCATCTTTCGTGCGCGCATTCTTACGGGGTCCGGCAACAGGCCCTGCATGGCATCGCGCAGGACGCGCTTCGCGTAACCGCCACGAAACTTGATGTGCGCTGGAAGCGAGAATGCAAACTCAACCAGACGATGATCGAGGAATGGCACCCGAGATTCGACTGAGAATGCCATCGAGTTCCGATCCTCATAGCGCAGCAACGCTGGCAGGTTGCTCTCAAAAAAGAAGCGTCGCAGGACTGAGGCCAAGGGGGCTTTATCGTCCCACGGGGTTTGGTATGCCCCTGTTCCGACCACAGATTTGCCTGCCCACGCCCGTTCAAAGTCCTCTCGCATCCAGAATGCTGAGGGGGACGCCACGGCAATGCCCTTTGTCCTTGTCAGCGCAGCTAGCGCTCGCCTCACGCCCGGCAAGGGCAGAACCGCACGCCATGGAGTTCCTTGCAAGCGGGACCATTGCCAGCTCTCGACAAGAGCCTTCATCAGCCGACCCTGCGCTGCCAACTCAAGGAAGAGATGCGGCGCAGTGCTCGCGTAACCGCCAAGCATTTCGTCGGATCCCTGGCCGTCCAGCACCACCTTAACCCCCGTATCCTGGATCAGACGGAATACTGACCATTGGGCAAAGATCGAGGTTGAAGTGAACGGTTCGTCCTGATGCCAAACCAGCTCTTTCAGGTCGGCCTCGATGTCCTTGTCCCGAGGCTCGGTAAAATGCGGCTGCATCCCCGCAGCAGTCATATTCTGCCGCGTAAACTCAAGTTCGTCCGCCTCAGGAATGTCGAAATGGCAGCTGAACGCATGCCTTTCGATGCCAAGCTGTTCACGTTGCGAGATATCCCGCATCAGGACAGCAATGGCGCCGCTATCCAAGCCTCCGGAAAGGCAGGTTCCGACCGGCACATCAGCGCGCAGGTGGATGCGAACACTCTCACGAAGGAGATCCTGAAGCCTCCCGGCAGCGCCTTCAGGTGAAATATCCTCCAGCTCGGGTCCGGCAGGCGGATTGTAGTACGAATTCTCTTTGTGGCGGCCTTCATCCAACGACAGCACCAGCGTACAACCGGGACGAACCTTGTAGATTCCGGAAAAAAACGTTTCAGGCCCAATATCCGCGACCTCATGACGAAGATAGTCATAGGCGGCTCGCGCGTTAAGCGATCGCGGAACCCAGGGGATTTCGAGCAGTTGCTTGATCTCCGAGCCGAACGCAAAGCGATCGCCGGATGAAAAATAGTGTAGTGGCTTGATACCGAAGCGGTCGCGTGAAAGCATCAGGTGGCGCTGCCGAAGATCAAGGATCGCAAGCGCCCACATTCCGACAAACCGGGTGAACGCATCCGAGCCCCACTGCTCGTATGAGCGGAGGATGACCTCAGTGTCGGAATTTGAGCGGAAGACAACGCCCCTACCCTCCAACTCGGTACGGAGCTCCAGATAGTTATAGATCTCGCCGTTGTACGTTATCCAAACCTGCTCGTCCTCAGACGCCATCGGCTGGTGCCCGAGGTCCGAAAGGTCGATAATGGCAAGACGCCGGTGCGCGAGCAGTACGTTCACTGAAGCGCCCGGGCCCACTTCACGGAAAGCCGCCGTCCTACCCGGTCGCGTATCGAACCAGACAAAACCCTCGCCATCCGGGCCGCGGTGTGAGACCACGGAAAGTCCGCGTAGCAAGTTTTGCTGTGGCTGTCCAAGACCGCGCCGATCGAGGACGCCAAATACGCCGCACATCAGCGACCGTTCCTTCGCAATGAGAGCCTCATGTCAAGCTGTCGCATTTCGATCTAGGCGAATGACTCGATACTTCGTGGAACTGCGCCTTTGCTCGCCGTCCCCAGCGAGAATTTCACAATCGGCAATCTGGATGACGAAAGCGACCGATGCAGGAATTGGCGAGACGTTTATGTGTCAGGACGGAGCGTGCGCAACGACCTGCGTTCGATCAAAGATCGTGATTGTGGGTCTCCGCGCAGAGATCAGCCAGTGCGTCTGGCAACCTTCGCCAATGCGCCAACGCCCGACCCACGCCGCGATCACCGCAGTTGACCAAGCGAACATCATCTTCATGGGCTTTATCTTCTGGCACAGACTCCAAAGTTTATCTGGAAAATACAACTCGGGAACTCGCACCGACCAATTCATTAATTCATATACCAGCAGTTGCCGCCTCGAGAAGATCGGCAAAACATTAACGCTGTCGAACCCGATTCGCTCGAGATTCATGCGCCACTCATTCGCCGTTGCGTAGTGAAAGTGCATGCTGACCTTGTCTCGCGAACGCGCAGCATCTTCGGCGCGTGTACGATCTCCAAGGCATGCCCACAACCTTGTGTCCAGTGTGCTTGAACGAAATTCAGGCGATGGCGTCGTGAAAACAAGCGCACCTCCGGGTTTGAGCAACCGAAGCATCTCACGAAAGGCACTGTCGAGATCTCGAACGTGCTCCAGCACGCAAATGCTGATGGCACAGTCGAATGAAGCTGGCGGCAGGGGTATTTCACTTGCAGTCGCACAGGAAAAGCCCGTGTAGCCGTTCGCAAGAGTGTCGTTGGCGAAGCTGCCGACTGGATCGACCCCGTGAAGTTCCGCCAAACCTACCATGCGCTTCAGGAGCCCGCCGATATATCCGTTGCCGCATCCTATATCTATGCCGCGGCCGAGTAGACAGCTTCTATGACCGGCCAGCGCATCCAGTTCGATGCCTTTGTGAACTGCCATCTCCGGCACATGAAAATAGAGCTCGCCCAATTCACGGTGCCAGGGTGCTGGGCGAGCTTTTCCGCCCAGCCACACGACAATAGCGATGATCGTAAGAACTGTGCAGTTGAGCAAACCGGCCATGATGGCAAGCGGCTTCAATGGAAAGCGGTTCGAGCGACTGACGCGCCTTTGCAACCGTTCGTAGTTACCTCCTTGGTAGTCTTCCAAGGTCAGCGGCACGAAGAATTTCTCGCTTAGATGTCTCATACACAAGAAGCCGGGAAAGGTTGAGTCAGAGGATCAATTCGCGCATGAGTGATCGGGAGTTCGCCTTGCAGTTCGTTTCAGCCGTGACCGCGCAAATCCGTCCATCGGCAGATTTGAGCACCGGCAAACTACCTACCCGATCGGACGTTTTGAAAAAAGCACCCACTTGTCCTCAAGTGATATTGTGGCGCCCTGCCTTCGCCAAGCCGGCATCATATTCGCGGCGGACTTGACGCGCGCGCCCGAGGATTGCGCGATCAACTCGCTCTGAGGGAGATAGCCTCTCTTTCGTCCACCACTCAGGATGTGTGAGGAGGTGCAGACGCGGATATCCTTCAGCAATTACAGCCGACATGGGCTGGAACCGCCAATAGCCATTGGAATCCGAGCAGTATCGATATTCATTGCGCAGCTGGCGCGAATAGGCGTTCCACAATCCATTGATACGATCAGCATCGAAGTCGAGCAGATTGGACATATCCGGGTTGTGCCAACTAAGCGATCGAACTGGTACCTCGAACGCGATCTCCAGGAGTTTGCGCTCGCGCTCGACACATGTCTCCAAGTGGCCGATATCCCATTTTTTTAAATCATAGGCTGCTGAATCGAAATGCAACCCAATCTCGTGTCCGAGCTCGGCAATGCGGTGAACCAACTTAGTTACCGAAGGCTCCAGGAGATTGTAGAAGATAGAATGTGGATTGACGAAATAGGTGGCCATAACGCCCTCCTTCGCCTCAATCTCGGCTAGCGCAGCCGCACGATGCATGGAGAAATCGACGTCGTGGCGCCAAATGACGTGGCGGTCGCTCACAACGTCGCCATAGAAAGCAAATCGATACTGACCGGCCTTGAGCATCGAAAGAAGCCGGCAATATGCATCTTCGGTAAAGTCGTCATCAACGGCGACGGAGGCGGCTGTAGCCGTAGCACGCTTGTCGATCCGAAACATTCGATCGTGGATTCGAACGACCAGATTGTCGTAAGCACCTCCTTCAAGGGCCCGGTAACGTCGCCGGAGTTCCACCTCATCAATTAGCGGGGTTATGTTGGAAAGGCGGATGAGATCGGCCCTGGTTGTCTTCACGTTTCCCCAGGCGATGCCGGTAAGCGACGACATTGGCTCCACATCGAGCAATCTAGCGCCCACTTTTTCGATCATTCGGATTCCGGCTTCGTTCGCCGCCTCCAACAATGAAGCGGGCGTCGCATCAGGTGCGACCGGGAACATCTCCGTTGCAACGATGGGCCCGGCATCGACTTTCGCATCCATGATGTGCAGTGTCGCGCCATACGTCGTGGCGTCGCGGTAGATGGCGTGGTGGTGCGGGTCTCGACCAGGGAATTCCGGAGAAGCCGCGTGAAGGTTGTAGGCAGGTCTCCCAAGTCGACCGAGTACTTCGGGCGTAACGATCACGCTCGTGCCAAAACTCAGAAGCAGCATGTGCGGGCCGAATTGAAGCCGGCTCAGCTCCTCTGGATTCGATACCGCACGGATGTCAGCTACACCCGGGAAAGCACCCTTCAATCGCGCGAGTTCGTTGCCAGAAAAGCCGGTAAGCAGAACAACGGTTTCCGTCATCACGACCTGTCAGGGAAAGCTTCGGTGAGGGGACGACCATCGTGCATCAGGTAGTCAATGACCGAAAGGCCCGGCAGGAATCGGTCTGGCGATCCGTAGCATTCCGGAACGAAGCGCTGATAAACGACATCGATGCCGGCTCCTCGGATCAGGTCGTCGTCCTGATACCCTGCTGCACCTCCTCCCACCAGATAGGCGCATCCACCAACCGCTTTCACCAGTGAGATCAGCCGTTCCGTTGCCTGCCCTTCGCTCCTGATCTCGGATTGACGCACGAAACGCGTGGTTACACCGATACGTTCCGCAATTGCATGGATAACTGAGATGTTAAAGGCAGCAAGGTTGTTCTCGGCCGACTCGATCAGAGGTAAGAGAAACTCCATTGTACGGTCATATTGCGGCGCCTTCCCATAGTTCATCTGCAACGTGCGCATGATCTTCTTGCGCCATGGCTGGCCATCGTCGATTTGGGCCGCCATGATGGATTGTCCCCGAGCCATCCGCTTGATCGGGCATGTAACCCACTGCGCATCGCCCTGGATGGAAAGCCGCACGCGGTTGATCCAAGAGCCCATTCCGCCGGATCCTGATCTCGGATAGTCGACGTCATCCAAGAAGACAAAGATCTCTGCCCGGCGAATCTTGTCAAAGTAGCCAAGCCAAGGGAAAAAATTAGGTTGATGAATTGCTACTAGATGCGCCATTTCTGATCATCCGCAGCCGAACACACTCGAAACCGGTTACTGGTCGAAAGCCTCTGCATCAACCTCGGTCTCTTTCGCGCCAAAAAAATTGAATGTGTCTGCTCAAAGTCTTGAATCAAAGAACAGCTTGAGCCTTCGGAACCACCATAGGCCGCCCACGAACAGAGCTATCGAGACCGCCGCCAGATAAGTGATCATCCACAACTCCGGCAGCTTGCCATCGACGATAATGGCTCGATAGAATTCGGCCAGAGCATAGAATGGATTGCAGACCAGAAGCGGCCGGACGAACGCCGGATAGGCGGTTAGTACATAGAAAATCGGCGAAGCGAACAGGATAATCTGAAGCAGGTTTGGCAGAATCAAAGCCGTATCACGGACAAAAACATTTAATGCTGCCAGAAACAGACCGATTCCGGACAAGAACACTAGTTGAATGATCATTGCGAACGGCAAAAGGATCAATGTCCATTTGGGAAGCTCGCCACCGACAATCTGCAATCCGAGAACAACTACTATTGCCACGAGAAGCGGCACGACGCCCATCATGGCTCCAACGATCGGCAAAATCTCGGACTTGAATGCGACGTTCTTCACCACACCGCTGTTGGCAACGACGGAATTCGTGGCGCTCATGAGACCCTCGTTCACGGCGAGCCACGGACCATAACCGCTGATCAGCCAAATCAGGAAGGGGATAGCCCCCTCCTTCCCGGGCAGGCGTCCCGGAAAGACAACAGTGAACACGAAACAGAAGATGCCCATAAGCATAAGGGGCGACAGCACAGCCCAAACAAGCCCCAGCTTGGACCCCAGAAAGCGATCCCCGAGATTCATCCGAAACAGGCTCTTAAGCATGGCAAAGTCGCGTTGGTCAAAACCCGCAAGGATCATTGATTGGCCTCCTCAAGGGCGTGAACGTTGATTACTGGCGAGACATTGAGCATCGGTCGCCCCCCGATGGGCGGGTCATGATCCACCACTTCAAATACTCGCGACAAGCCGCACGACAGACCCCGGTCATCGAGGAGTATCGCATCGAGCCTGAATAGATTTTCTCCAAGGACTAGCGGCTCCATCCGGACACTCACTTCGAACGGCAGGCGGTGCTGAAGCCAGCCATCGTGGGCCGACAAGCGATCTACCCAGATTAAGCGACCATCGACTCGGGTACAGCGTAGCTCAATGTCAGCGCGTCCCCTGGGATTCATCAGCTGGCCGCACACGGTGATTTCGATCGGAACCAGGGCACGGGCGGAAGCGCCTATCGGGGCTCCGTGCTGTTGTATCTCAACGCCTGTAATTGTCCCGCACTCTGTACGAGGCTCGCCGAAATCCGTGTTCTGGAATTTTTGCGCCAACTCGGCCTCATCGGCTTTGTCTACCGTCTGTACATAGGCCTTCGTGACCTCATCCGCGGGGCCATCCATGATCAGACGACCATTGTCCAGCCACAGGCACCGATCGCAAATGTCGGCAATCGCCCCCATGCTATGGCTTACGGCAATCACGATCTGGCCCTCGCCCGCCAGCTGCTTCATCCTGCGGGTTGCTTTGCGCGAAAAGGCAGCATCTCCGACTGAGAGAGTCTCGTCGATGATCAGAATGTCCGACTTCGTGAACGCCCCCATCGCGAACGCCAGCCGAGCCTTCATGCCGGACGAATAGGTTCGAACTGGTCGGTCGATGAAATCACCGAGTTCCGCAAACTCCACGATTTTGGGTGCCAGCTCCTCAATGAAATCCCGCGAATGACCATGCACCGCGCCGTCAAGCAGGATATTCTCCCGGCCTGTGGCTTCTTCGCGCAAGACCATGCCTATTGTGAGCATGGCGTGCACGTGCCCGACGACCCCAATCTTGCCGGTAGTCGGCTGTGTAATACCGGCTAGCAATGACAAGAGAGTAGTTTTGCCGGCTCCATTTCGTCCGATAATGCCGACCCGCTCACCGGGCCCAATGGAAAACGAGATATTTTGGAGAGCATGAATCTCCCGTTGTGTGACCGAGGGCTTGCCTGCCCGCAACGCTTCGAAAAGGCCCGTGTAGCCACCGTGCTGCGCCAAAACAAAGGATTTGGACACATGCTCGACATTGACTGACGCGCTCATGCCGCGGCGACTTTCCAGATCGCATTGAGAAGTTGAGTATTGCTCTCGCCAACCACCTCGAGCGCGATCCCATTGCCGGACAACCATCCGACGCTATCGAGGAGGACGAATTGTCCTGTCGCCCCCGGATCGGGCGAACTGAGCTGAAGACTGACCTGATAAGTTTGCGGCTCAATCGGCAGGCGCGGTACCCGGGCTTCAACCCGATAACGGCCTGGCTGGGAACCAACCGGAATTGGCCGTTTCGTCACGATGACGGTCTCCCAACCAAAGCCGGGCTGCATCCGCTCGATAACGAAGCCAAAGCAGACGTCGCAGGGCTGAAATATCTCCAAATCGGCAGCAACAACGAAGTCCTCGCCCTGGCGGGCATTGACCAACGCGGGCGGCCTCTTGATGAATGCAGCCAGATCTCGGCGCATTTCGCCGACGGCATTATCGCCATACAGATAGATTCTTGTCGCTCGTTCCGAAGGCCCGCTGAAAACAATACGGCCGCGGTCGAGCACATGCGCCGTCTGGCAAAGCTTCAACACTGCACTCCAATCATGCGTGACGAGAATCCCGGAAGCGCCATGGGCTAACCGGTCCTGAAGCCGACGCCAGCATTTGGCCTGAAAATGCTGATCACCGACCGAGAGGATTTCGTCGAGCAGATAGACTGAATACCGGCCGGCCGTCGCGGTCGAGAAATAGAGCCGCGCAGCCATTCCGGCTGAATAGGTCTGGACGGGATCTTCGAAGCGATCACTGAGTTCGGAAAATTCATGAATGTCGAGGATCATGCGCTCTCGCTCGCGCTTGGCAAAGCCATGAACGGTGAGCAGCCGATCCGCATATTCGCGTCCCGTCGCTTGCGAGTTGCCTACGATCCCGAGCTCATAGAGTCCTGACAGAGCGCCGTTAATCGTGACGAATCCATTTTCGGCGGGATATACTCCACCAATAACGCGAAGCAACGTCGATTTTCCGGCGCCATTCCGACCGAGGACTCCGACAAATTGTCCCTTGGGCACATCGAAGGTGACATCATGCAGCGCCTCGAAGCTCTCCATGTTGCCAGATAATCCCAGCGCAACGCGCCAGAGCTGCCCAGCTTGGACGATGGCGAATCGCTTGCTCACGCCGCGACAACCTACCGCGACAATTCCGCCCGATTCCATCACCGCAATCTCTCTGTGAACGACATCTCGCGATCAATTGCCAGCAGCACTACTGCGCGATCTCGATCCCGGGCACGTGAAACCGCGGTCTGTCAGGAAGGTTGACTCCGCGATCCTCCCATCCGTTCGTAAAGAGGCCCCAGATATTGCAGCTGCTGCAACACTCATAGCGATCCCACTCGCCGCGCAAATGTGCCTGACGCATGTCGCTCAGTCGTTGCCACGCTTCCATGAACGTGATCTCGCGGGCATCTCCGATGTAGGCGACCTTGTGCCGTTCTTCACTCGGCAGGTAATCTGGAACGGCGGCCACGCAGGGTGCATATCGGCCGTCGTGCTGAAGCTTGAAGTGCATGAAAATCGACGTGCAAGGCACGCGCGGAAATTTTTGCGCAGCTCGCGGCACGGTGAAGCCTCCTTCCGCCAGCTTTTCCTCAAGCCCCCAGGTTTCGCCGCCCCAGTTTCCAACCTCGCGCCAATAGACCAAATTGACCCGCTTCTCCCAGTAGGCCTTGAACTCCTCGTATGACTGCCGGAACTCCTCGAAGCCCATGATGTGCGTCGTAATGAGCATTTTCGAGTTTCGCGCGTTCCGCAAATCCACAATGCGATCCAGATTCTTCCAAACCCTGTCGAAGTGGTCGACTTGCATCAGCCGCTCGTAGGATTGCCGGTCCGGGGCATCAAAACTGTACGAATAGTGGTCCAGTCCCGCATCGATCAGGCCCACGACCACATCTTCACGCATCAGCGAACCGTTTGTCGCCATGGCAATCCTGAGCTTTGGACGAACTTCCTTGAGCAAACGGATGGCCGAAAGCAGGTTCGGAGCGGCAAGGGTTTCGGAGTACGAGGAAATATTGATTTCCATCCCCTCTTCCGGCATTTCACTTGCGACCTTGCGCAACAAATCCAGATCGAGCCAGGAGGCTCGCCTCGGCTTGTGAACCGATTGCGGGCAAAAGCGGCAAGAATGGTTGCAGGGAGCGGCCCCGAGATTGATCGAGAACTTGCCTGGCAAGGAACCATTCGAATAAGTTGCTTTCAACGAAGCTTCGTGACGCGCTCGCTCTTGCTCGGCGGCATTGTCCTCAGCCGCCACGGGTGTTGCGGCGCTCTTGGGCGCCGTTCCAAATAATCGCGACCTGACCATATTGAATACACGATTGCTGCGCATCGCTGGTCCTCTCTCGTATTAGTTCACACTTGTTCGGCGAAGCCTGAAGCCGAAGTTCAAATCAGATCCCACTCGTCCGCCGGCTTGTCCGGCCGCCACAGCCTGATACAGACCTTCTGGCCGTCAACGTAAAAATAGGCCGGAAAGCGATCCGGATCCGCCGCCCGAATCTCATTGAACAGGCCCGCAAGCGGCTTTTCCGGATCGATTTCAGAATGCGTTGGCGCACGGTCCGGAAAACGAGCGGCCTGGAGCGGAGACTGTGGAGCAGCGCAGGACAGTCCCTCTCGCTCAAAGCGTCGCAGCGCGTCAACAACAACATCCGGCTCGAACTCGAGCGTTTTGCGCAAGAGACTCGCAGAGCTCTCGAAATTTGAGAGTCTGAATGCGCGCTGCAGGACAATGGGTCCTGTGTCGACACCCTCATCGACAATGTGCACGGTTACGCCACTATCTTGCTCGCCATTCGCAAGCAGCCAGTTCAGCGACCTCGCGCCGGGATATTTGGGCAGCAACGTTCCATGAACATTCAGACATATCCGGACGTGTGCAAGGAATGCCTTGGGCAGGATGAAACCAAACCCTACAGAAAGACATTGGGCGTCTCGCAATTCGTCGGGAGGCGTCAAAAGATCCTCGCGCCGAAGGATGCGAACCGGCAGACCGACCTCTCTGGCGTAGCTCACGGTCGACGCGACCTTCGGCCAGCGCTCGGGGTCGGTTACGTAAACGCCGGAGACATCGTAGCCCTCCGAGATCAGCCGCTTCAACACGGCTGTCCGCTGTCCACTGGATAGGTACGCCCAACGATGGCCCGTCATGCGACCACTCCAACCTTCGTCAAGCCTGAGAAGGGCACCACAAAAAAATAGGGGTAGCCGGCGGTCAGCGCCTCAGCGGATTGACTGAGTACACGGCTATCACGGACGTATGTGTGATAGGCATATCGCTTCTCCGTCGCGCCCCATTTTCTCTTGAACCTGTAGACCCCCGTTTGGCTGGTCCAGGTCCCACCCCAATTCCAGATCCGGCGCCCCTCTGATTGCGATTCCTGCATCGCGCGGAAAATGAGAGCGGCGGTCGGCTGGTATTCTCGGTTACCCGGTGCGGTCACCGGCATGATGTATTCCACGAAGTGCTTGAACAGGAATACAA
The DNA here is from genome assembly GCF_029714305.1 of Bradyrhizobium sp. CB3481. NCBI lineage: Bacteria > Pseudomonadati > Pseudomonadota > Alphaproteobacteria > Hyphomicrobiales > Nitrobacteraceae > Bradyrhizobium > Bradyrhizobium sp. CB3481. The sequence continues at coordinate 2,439,461 of NZ_CP121647.1, read as the reverse complement.
GGAGAGCGGCGATCGGACTGCCGTTACGCTTCGCCAGATAAATGCGATAGTCGCGCCCGGCATTCATGACGGACGGCAGCGCCGAGAAGAACGCTGCCGGCTTGGTTCGCCCGCCGATCTCGGCCATGTTCTGCCTGTGACACACGGCCAGGAAGTCCAAAGCGGTGTTGTCGACCTCAACCGAAACCCGTTCGGCCTGCGCTTTGACAAGGTTTCGCCGCGCGGAGCCATCGATGGCGCTGTGAAAGTCGAGTGGCTCCCCGCTTTCATCGGTAAGCGGCGTCCATTGGCCAATCCTCTCGTCGACGAGCGTCGAATCTTGCCAGTTCGCCTGCGGTGCAGCGTCGAACGGGTTGGAGATGATGGTGGCAGCAGCCATGTCGTCCTGCTCCATCTGATTGCGAAACCATTGCTGCAGAGCTGCGGCCGCACCAGCGTCGCCTGTCAGCAGGTCGCCGTGACTACCGAAAAACGGCAGTGAGTTCGCCACCGGCCCAAGTGGGCCATCCATGACCATGAGCGGTAACGCCCCGATGACTTCCGTTCCGCGCCATGCCAACCCATATCGCGCCCGGCCTTGGGTGGAGCGGAGCACGAGATCGCGATAGGGAGCCGAATGATAGACAGTTGCGGCAGCGGAGAGCTCCAGGAAGCGCGCATATGCGGCCGCGTCCTCGGGCATTTCCAACGCCCGCACCACCACATCTTGGCAATCCTCGGCGCTCAAGCCGCAGCCTCCTGCAGGCCAAGGAAGGTTCGGCACCATTGCTCAAAACACAATAGCGACCAGATCAATAGACGATGATTGAATTTGCCGGAAAGGTGTTCATTCACCGTCCTGACGATGAACTTCGGATTGATGAATTCGGTGCATGCCAGCTTGCGCGGTTCCAGCATCTCGCGGACAAACTGAGCATTCTCGCCGCGATACCAAGAGGCCTCGGGCGCCGAGAAGCCTTGCTTCCTGCGTTCCATGACTTCGGCTGGCACGATCTGCGACATGGCTTGCCGCAGGCAGCTCTTTCCGCTCGAGAAAGCCTCCTGGGCAAGGAGCTTCTTTTTCAACGCATCCTCGTCTATCTGGAGCATGTGCTCCAGATCCGATAGCTTATGTCGAATCGGCAGCCGCATGGCAAAATCGACGAGCTCGTTGTCGAGAAAAGGAAAACGCTCTTCGAGCCCATTGGCCATCGAGAGCCGATCTCCCACCGTTAGCAAACCCGTAAGAAAGGTGCGGCACTCGAAATATAGCGAGGCCGAGATTTGTTGCTCAGGCGTGTCGAAGCCAACGTTGCCAGTGTTGGCGAATACACCCGAGAACACATCGAACATCTCGCCTTCATCGTCCGCAGCGGCGCCGAACATCTCACGCCGTTCCTCCCCCGTCGTCAGCCGCTGCCAGAACTGATAGTAGTTCTCCAGGAAATGCTGTTTGTCCAATGACCGGAAAACCCGATAGTAGCGCCATGGATAGCCGCCGAAGAGTTCGTCGCCGCCTGCGCCCGATAGGCAAACCTTGACGAACTTCGAAGCCAGTCGAGCGATGTAATAATTCGGGTAGCTCATTCCCAGACGCAGGTCCTCGAGATGCCAGACCACGCGCGCTAGCGACCAATGGAGATCGCCGGAATTTATGACCTGTTCATAGTGCTCAGTCTTGAAAGAGTACGCCATAAGTTCTGCCGCACGGCGCTCGTCAAAGCTTGCTTCAATGCCTTCTGTCTTTGACAGCTCAAATCCCGCCGTAAATGTCTGCAAGCGCGGGATTTGATTGGCGGCAAGGGCGACGATGGATCCGGAGTCTATGCCGCCAGACAAATAAGCCCCGACGGGGACGTCGGAGACGAGCTGTCGTTCGACCGCCTCGCCCATCAAGCGCTTGAGCGCCGTTACGCTCTCGGCTTCGTCCACGTCGACGGTGTTTGAAAAATCGAAGTCCCAGTATCTCTCGATCCGCTCACCATGTCGGTCGACGATCAGAATCGAAGCCGGCGGAACATGCTCCACCCCAGTGAACAGGGTGTGATCCCGGAACAGGTTTTGGAAGGTGAAATATTCGCGTAAGGCAGCCGCGTTGACTCTCACGCTGAAATCGGGATGACGGCAGAAAGCCTTGATTTCCGAAGCAAACGCCAGCACGCCGGGCTTGCGCCAAACATAGAGCGGCTTTGTCCCGAACCGATCCCGGACAAGAAACAACCGCCTCTCTTGTCGGTCCCAGACCGCGAACGCCGCCATACCATTAAGACGGAGAGCGGTCTCTTGCACGCCAATTGTCGCTATCCCCGCGAGAAGGACTTCGGTATCGGAACGCGTCCTAAACTGCCAACCTCTCTTTTCGAAATCGGCTCGAAGTTCGCGGAAATTATAGATCTCTCCATTGTAGGCGATTGTCCATCGACCATCGGGAGAACTCATGGGCTGACCCGCGACGTCCCGGAGGTCAATGATCGCGAGGCGCCGGTGCCCAACGCCAAACGAGCGGTCGAGAAAGAGCCCTGCCCCGTCTGGGCCTCTATGCGCGATCGCGTCCCGCATGGCGCCGATTACTGCCCTGTCCACGGGACGGCCGTCCAAGTTCAAAATTCCAGCGATACCGCACATCGGAAATTTACCGAACTAGTTCACGGGCCGCCGTGCGACCACGGTGATGCCGGCCTCTTCAACTTTCATACGCTCGATGCGAAGACCAGCGCTTTCGCACCATGCGCGAACCTGGTCAGGGGTCTGTCGATGCGAATAGCGCGGCGCAAACCAATCGAAGTTGATGTGATTCATCTCTTCAAGGGTGAGCTTTTCATCGTAGAACATCTTGCAGACATACCAATAGAACAACCGCTGAAGATCGATTTCACCCTTTGGGATTCCGAGCAGATCCACATTCTGAGGAACATCGACCTTGACGTGGAGGTCACCAAGGGTCTTGCCCAACAGTGTAAGAGGACGAATTTCCTCCCAGGCCTTCTGAGGAGGAATGTTGACCAACACGGAGCGAATGTAATCGTCGGTGAACTCTCGAACCGGTGCCTTTCGCGCATAGACGTAGATGGCATAGAGCCCACCGGGCCGGACTAGCGCGGCCGTCTTCTGAATCGCAGCTTCGGTCGACGGTGTGTGATGTAACACCCCCTCCGAATACACGAGATCGAAGCTTTCCTTTGGAAACGGCAGTTCCATCAGGTCGCACTGGAGGAACAGACTTTCACCGGCCAGTCCTCGGATTGTATCGCGGGCTAATTCGATGGCCGTCGAAATATCGGCCCCCACATAGGCCGTACCACGAAGCCTCTCTCCGAACAGCAAGCTTGCCGTAAAGCCGGATCCGCAACCTGCATCGAGCAAGAGCGGCGCGTGATCTCTCGCGCCAAGTTGTTCCAGGAGGTCTCCATAGCGCTCGATCAACCACGTTTTGGTCTTCTGCCTAAGATGCTCGGATTGATAGCTCTCGGTCCGGTCCCACTTAAACCCGAATGTCTCGGCCGTCTGGGCCTGGCCTGCATCCCCGACTTCGCCGCCACGAAGAATGCCATTCTGCATGACCAGCTGCCGATGACCCAAATCTAACGTGCCCCCCTCAAGAGGTAGTGGTCGCCCGAAAAGCCTTTGAATGAGGTCAGCGTTCATTCAGCTTTCTCCAGCGCTTCCACTACCCGATCGACATCAGCACACCCCATTTCATTATGAAGCGGCAAGGCAATGGACTGGGCCTCCGCGGCCATAGCACCGGGAAAGCGCTGCGGATCCACCCCGAACTCCCTCCGGTACGCTTCGAGCGCCACAACCGCGTGGGTTCCGGGACGCGCGCCGATTTTCTTTTCCTGAAGTACTGCCAAAGCGCGATTTCTTGATACAGGCGCACGCAGAGGGTCGATCGTGGCGACATAGGCCTGAAGCGAATGTCCAGCATGATCCGGCCGCTCCGGTGCCCTAATCCAATCGATCGACTGAAGACGGGCATCATAGTGATCGGCAAGTTGGCGCCTCTCATCGATGAAGCGGTCCAGCTTGCGCAGCTGAACCTGCGCAATAGCTGCCTGGATATCTGTCATTCTATAATTGAATCCGAACACCTTGAACGCGGGAAGCTCCCAGGGCCGGCCGCCACGGTGCCGTACTTCCTCGGAAACGCTTGCGCCGTGGTTCCGATAGGTATCGATGAGCTGTGCAAGTTCATCGTCGTTCGTAGTGACCACGCCCCCTTCCCCGCATGTCACGACCTTGCGCGGGTGCAGGGAAAAGCAGCCTATTTCTCCCAACGAGCCAGCCGGCCGGCCGCTATACGAAGCCCCGATCGCGCAAGCGGCGTCCTCAACAATCGGAATACCCTCAGGAAGAATCGCGCGCAGTTCGTCCATGGGAGCTATCCGGCCGAACAGGTGCACGGCTATCACGGCCTTAGTCCGCTCAGTTAGAGCTGCACTGACCGCGTCTGGATTCAGGTTAAAACTGCCGGGATTGATGTCCACGAAGACCGGCTTTGCTCCGCAGTGCACAACGACGTTGGCAGTGGCAACCCAGGTGAAGGCGGGGACCAGCACCTCGTCTCCCGGCCCGATGCCCAGCACGACAAGCGCAAGGTGCAACGCCGACGTACACGAGGTCACGGCGAACGCATGCTTGACACCATGTCGGGAAGCGAACGCCTTTTCGAACTCAGCCACGAATGGGCCCTGGGTGAGCCATCCACTTTCGAGAACCTTCCTAACGGCCTCGATCTCTTCCGGACCGGTTGCCGGTCTCGCAATTGGAAGAAAGGCTTCCACACCTGCCTTGTTTTGCCCGTTATCCACCAGTTACCCCCTTTGCCGCCGATCACAAGCCAGGATGTTCGTCGATATCGACCGCAAGGCCGGCCCGAGCCCTGTCAACAACCCTCTCGAAACGAGCCGCGCAGACGTCATCGGAATGCCATTTGAGCGCATATTCCCGTGATCGCTTTCCGATTTCGTGAAGCGTGTCGCGTTCGCGGACCAATCGGCGAAGCACGTCATAGATCGTCGCTTCATCTGCCGGAATCGCCGGAACGGTGGACATCGTATCCAGCGGCTCGGCGCGCCCCTCCTGCGCCGTCTCAAGTCGAGTCACAAGTGGCCGGCCTAACATCAGCGCCTCGCGCGCATTCGAGCCAAGGCGGCCGTAGTAGAGTTGATCAACAACGATATCGGCCTGAACCTGATAAAATCGCACCTCAGTTATCGGAACGTCTGTCGCATAGAACAGCTTTATGGGAACTCCCTCGCGCTGAAGACGCTCGATAGCTGCGACAACAACAGCGGAACCCTTCGAATCTCGCCCATCCGCCTGACGCGTGCGCCTGTTCGCAAACGCATGGTAAACGAGAATTTCATCCGGCCGCCGGTCGATCACGTATTCTCTTGGAACGGTCAATTCAGGCGTCCAGATAGAAGGATCGAGCCCAGTCACTATCGGACGGCGCACATACCGGGGTCCCGCCCGTTCATCGACGGCATAGTCATTCTCCAAGCCGACCCAATCACACATCAGATCCAATTGTTTGGCCCAATCGCCATTGAGTTCGTCCGAACAAACTGACGGTTGGTCCTCCAATACGCAGCGACTGCACATATCGCCCGAAACTCGACGAATGGATGATTGGCGCGCGCCGTCCAGGCAGCCGTTTGGCGTGTATCCGACGACTATTCCTCTGCGACGCATCTCGAGGAAGTCCCAAGGGACGCTCTTGCTTCCGCCGAAAGACCAGTTCTCCCGGAAGCAACTCATCTGGAACTGGCCATAAAGTTGAATAGCCCCAAACCGCTCGACCACGGAGTGGAAAAATTCAGCAGCCTTGCGACGGTTTGCTATCGGGTCGGGATCGTAGATGATCTCCTCTCGATTCCAGTAGAGTTTCCGTGACGGGCTATCAGGAGGCTCGAAGGAAGCGGTACGCACCTCCCAGCCCCGGCGCCGCAAGGCGGCTGCAAGCACCTCGTAGTAGTAGTAGCAATTGTTGAGCAGAACTGCCGATCGCTTTTTGGGCTCCGCCCAAAGATAGCTCGGCATGAGTTCCTTTATTTCGAAGGGAAGCTGCCCTCCCCCCAAAAAATCGATGAGCGGCTCGTTGGCGCGAATCGAGCGGATCGTTGCAAACAGGTCAGCTGCCTCGCCCGCTTCATTCGTCCTGTTGCAAACAGTCCCCTCGAGCCAGGCGGCGGCACGACGGGGATGACGTCGAAATACGCAGAGCAGCTTGGGCAGCTGAAAATGCTGTAACCGGCCGTCGACCCTTGCAATGAGAATGACCTGTTCGATTGCCCCGCGCCGGATGTTCGCCACCGCTTCCTTCACGGTGACGCCTGACGTCAGGTGTAGTCTCGCGCTTTCCTCATCCACAACATGAATTAGCAGTTCATTCCGGCGCTGAGCGATCACCAGGCTGCTCGCGCCGCTAAGGGTACCACGCGCCAATCCGATTTCACGCTCGACCCGGAAAAGCCGAAACTTCAGCATCGAGCCCAATAGCCCTTTGAACCGAACACGAAACCACAACGGCAGTGTCTTGATGCGATCTAGCCGGCGTCGGCCGTTCTCGTGAAGTTTCACGGCGAGGGGCTCGGCCATCTGCTTCCCGAAGAAGTCACGCAATATTGTCGCTATGTTGCCGCACGGCTCCGCAAGCTGGCAAGACGGTCCATGTGATTACGCCGCCAATCGATGAGCCGCTTCAGCCCATCGTCTAGCTCGATCTGCGCTGAAAACCCGATCTCGTCGGCCGCCCGCCTCGGCGAACCGATGCGGTTGCGAACGAGAGTTGCCTGACTACGAGGAGCGTACTTAATTGGCTGGTTTGAGCCCGTCAAATTAAGGAGCTTCTCGGCAACCTCGTTAAGCGAGGTGCGCTTACCGGTCCCGACGTTGTAAAAGCGATCCGTGGTTTTCGCGCGCATGGCACAGAGGTTGGCGCGCGCGCAATCTTCGACCGCCACGAAATCAAAGGCCTCGGAACCATCGCCGAAGACGGTGGGCCCCTCGCCTTGATCGATCGCATCCAGCATCTTCATGATGACCGCAATATACGCCCCACGATAGTCTTGACGTGGGCCGTAAACATTCATGTAGCGCAAGCCGACGTAATCAAGCCCATAGCGGAAGTGATACGCACGGGCCATGGCCTCGCCGCAAATTTTGGTCGCGCCATAAAAGTTCTTGTTGTTGAAGGGATGATCCTCCGTCATCGGCTCCTCAATGGCGTCGCCGTAAACAGAGGCAGAAGATGACCAGACCAGCCGCTTGACACCGTTACGGACGCAACTGTCGAGCACGTTGAACATGCCGCGAACATTCACATCGAACGCCGTCCGTGGATAGTCATGACATTGCAGGAGCCACAGCGCTGCGAACTGGAAGACGCCGTCCGCGTCCTTGAGCGCTGCATCTAGAATATCGATCTGCGTGATATCACCGCCTGCCTCGAATATCCTCACGCGAGGATCCCGCATCGCGCCCGCCAGATTCTCGTGCGTGCCGCGCACAAAGTTGTCGTAAATCACGATCTCGCCCACATCCTGCTGGACTAGCTGATCCACCGCATGGGAGCCGATAAGGCCCGCGCCTCCGATCACCACCAAGCGTTTGCCGCGAATATCCACCGACAGAGCCTCCCTTAGACCAGCGCAATTTGATCGGGCGATAGCTCCCGATACCGTTCACCGGTCCGCGGACATACGAGATCTTTACCGAGCCGCTCTCCACCACGACTCATCCAGCCCACCCGGCGCGCCGGATTGCCGATTATCAAGGAGAACGCGTGTACGTCCTTTGTTACGACTGCGCCGGCACCAATGAAACAATATTCGCCAAGCGAATGACCGCACACGATGGTGGCGTTGGCACCGATGCTGGCTCCGCGCCCGATGGGCGTGCGGCGAAATTCGTCCTTGCGGGACACATTGGCGCGCGGGTTATTGACGTTGGTGAACACGCAGCTTGGGCCGCAAAATACATCGGCTGCGAGCTCCACACCGTCGTAGAGGGAAACGTTATTCTGGATCTTGCAGCCATTGCCGACCTTCACTCGCGGTCCAATCATGACATTCTGTCCAATCGAACAGTTTTCCCCGATCACGGTACCGGAAAGCACGTGACAGAAGTGCCAGATCTTTGTGCCTCGTCCAACAACCGCACCATCATCCACATAGCTGGACACATGGATCAGCGCGCCCGGAAATCTCGGGTCTTCCCTCATCTCGGTCACTTGGATGACGTCCTGCGTGCCGAGGGATGCCGCCATTCATGCCCGGCGGTGATTGGCGCCTGCCGGAAAGCAGACACGATTTCGATCGAGGCCCTCACATCCTCAAGTCCAAAACCCCGCCCCGCCAGTATTTCCTCGTAGCTTCGCGTGTGGAGGTCCGTGAAGCCCTCCGAGAACTCGATCTCTTCACCATCCACGGTGATCGAACGGAACGTCGTCTTCTTGCCTTGCACCTCAGGCGGCAGATCGTTGCTGTCCACGGACAGAAACCAGCTGATGTCGGCACGCGCACATTCGAGAAAGCCGGCCGCGCGTTCGCGCTCGCGAAGATGCGCCTCATTACGTTTGACGGAGCCGAAGACGTAACTCAGCATGTCGAAGAAGTGCACGCCAATGTTGGTTGCCACCCCTCCCGATTTTTCGTCTTCGCCCTTCCACGACGTATAATACCAGCGACCTCGCGAGGTGATGTAAGTAAGCTCAACCTTGTGACGCTTGTTGCTGGTCCCGAACTTTTCTCGGAGGGCGATGATGGCGGGATGAAGTCGCAGCTGCAGGATTGTCGAAATGCGGCGGCCAGTGTCCTGCTCTATCTCGGCTAGCCCATCGATGTTCCAAGGATTAAGGACTAGTGGCTTCTCGCAAACGGCATCGGCTCCTGAACGCAGAGCGAAACGGCAATGCGCATCGTGCAGATGGTTGGGGGAGCAGATCGACGCGTAATCGATTTTCTCGCCACGACGCCGAAGTTTGTCAACATGGCGGTCAAACCGTTCGAACTCGGTAAAAAAGTGTGCATTGGGAAAATAGCTGTCCAGGATGCCAACCGAGTCGTTTGGGTCGTAAGCCACCTTCAGGTCGCCACCCACGGCGTGTATGGCCCGCATGTGACGCGGCGCGACATAACCGGCAGCTCCAATCAACGCAAATGAATGCATCTGACCTCTCACTCCTCCGACTGAGTGCAATTTTTCCAAGCTACCGCACTCGGGGTGAATCGAGCCATCCCCGAGCGAATTTTGACTACCACGCCCGCCAGCAGCGGACGCTATCAGGCCGCCGCGATCAGATCTGCCGCGACAGTCACGCGCACCTTGCGTCCCAATAGATCGAGCAGCACCGCGACGCGCTCGCGATCGCTGACGCCCTCTACCAGCGCCAGACTGTCAATAAATGCGCCCTCGATAATCCGAACCTTATCTCCAGGCGAGAAGGCATGCCGGCGCACCAGCGTGATGAAGCCGTTTTCGTCCTCACGCGCTTTCAGCGCCCCAATCACGCAGCCTTCCACCGAGGCGGGCCGGCCGTTCCAGCACACTAGATGGGAGACGCCTAGCGTCGATTGTATGGCGCGCCATCTCTGCGTCGCGAGATCGATGGCGACAAACAGATAACGCGGAAACAAGGGACGCGCCACTGTATCAATCTTGCGAGCGTGACTGCGACGCTTGAGGTAGCGGGGGAGATAAACATCAAATCCCTGCCGACCCAGATTGATTACGGCTTTTGCTTCCGCATTGATGTGCGTCTGCACGACATGCCAGCTTGACCCAAATTGCGGCTGTATTGTCGTCATCCAGCCCTCTGCACGTGCGAGGGACGCAATCCCAACAAGTCGGGTGCCAATACTCTCTCCGCCCCAAATTCATTCGTGGCTTGATCGAACGCATCCTTGGCCTTGGTCAGATGCGTGACGACAATGGCGTCAAACGGCTCGGCGACTTCTGCATAAGACGCCACCACATCAATCCCAATGAAGCGCGACGCGGCTTCATCCGGATCAACAATAGCGACGATCGAGACCGGGCCATCTACGGCACATAGAATAGCGATTTCACACAGATCGGATTTCCCCGCCAGAACGACTCGCTTGAAGCCCAACGCCTGCGCGCGATCGAAAACGTTGGAATAGTCTTCCTTTGCCTTCCTGAAGAGTGAAAACGAGGAAGACAGGAACTGAACGGTCAGTCGTGACTTCTCAGAAAAACCCTGGGGCGTCAGGTAATAGGCAAATCGGCGCGCCGGTGCTTGGCCAACTTTGACGAGCCCCTTCTTGACGGCGCGCTTCAGATAAGCATTGACGAGGCCAAGAGCCACGTCGAGCTCGGCCGCGATCCGCCGTTGCGACCGCGCGCCATCAGCCTCAACGGAGGTGAGCAGACCAAGAACAAGCCGGTCGCTCTCCTTCTCATCCGTCGGAACAATCCTGTCCATGCCGTCTGTCTCCGCTGCAGAGGCACTAGCGCGTTCACATGATGAACGTCAAGCAAAATGTTCACGCTATGAACACTTCAACACATTGATTTATCTGAAATTTTCAAGCAGAGATGTGACGTAATGGTCACACCGCGGGGGCGATCGCGCAATCGGCCAGATATTGCGCCGCGAGAGTTGAATAGCTGTACTGCTGCGCGACGGCCATCCGTTCGCTCGACGAGCGCGGCAGGTCATTAAGCGCTGCCACCAGGGATGCGGCGAGCGCGGCAGCATCATCGGGCTCGCATCGTCTGGTCACCAAATCTTCGAGCCCTGCAAGCGCCTTGCGTTCGCACGCGATAAGGCTACGCGGCGCGAAGAGGCAGTAGTCGAAGAGTTTGTTCGGACTAATGCCGTGATGATAGAGCGCATTGTTGTGGAAGGACACCACCGCGCAATCGGAGGCGTGAAGCATGCCGTGGACGATCGATCGGTCTACTTCATCCTGGAATTCCAAATTCGCAAGCGCTGTCGCACGCTGCTCCAGCTCGGCGCGTGAGGTGCCCGAGCCAATCAGGATGAAATAAATCTCGGGATTTGTCCTGCCGAGCGCCGCCGCAGCGTCGAGAATGACCTCCATCGCATTAGGGGGCCCCATACCCCCGGCATAAAGAACGACGCGCCTGCCCTGTTGCTTCATCAAATTGATGCGGTCGATGAGCGGGTGGCTCAGACTTTCGATCGTAAGGGCATTGCGGATTTCGCCCTCGGACACTCCATTGGGAATCCACATGAACCTGCCTGCGGGCAAGCCGCACGCCCGCATATGGTTCTCCGCGCCGGCTAGCAGGCAGACAACACGGTCGGCCGCACGATAGGCGTACCGTTCCTTCCGGCGGAGCAACTTGATCAAGGGATGCCATGCCGGGGTCATCCCAAGTGCTACGATGCTCTCCGGCCAGAGATCACGAATCTCGACCCAGAACTTGGCATCGAACCGGCGCGCGACGCGATGTGCCGCCGATATGAAGAACAGGTGTGGGCTTGAAGCGATCATGAGGTCCGGCGCACCAAACTGCTTGGCTATCGCAGTTGAACCCGAGCGAAGGAGCGGCCCGAAACTCAGATTGTTCCGGAGTCGATCCAGGCTGCCCTTACCGTAACGCGGCGTATCGAGGAACCAGAAGTCAACCCCATTGATGCGCTGCGGACCCGGCGCCCGGGGCTCCCTGTGAAGATGATGAAACCCGGCACTCACGACCAACGTCCGATGCCCCATCCTCTGCCAGGCATCTGCCAACCAAAATGGCCGCCAGTGACGCCCTAAATCCGGTCCTCCCGCAAACGGATGCACAAGCCAGATATTCATGCAGGCGCACCGACCGAAGACAGCCTTCCATAGAGATTGTTGAGCTCCGCCGCGTCATGTTGCCAGTTGTAGTCCCTGGCAACCGCGGTCCGGCCCGCCAATCCCAACTCGATCGCGCGCCGAGGTTCGTCCGCGAGCAAGGACAACAACTCCACCAGCCCCTTCTTGTCATCCAGTGACACAGAAAAGCCGCAGCCGGCCGCTTCGACGATTTCCGTCGATCTCGGCAAGTCGCTGGTAACGACCGGCAGCCCCGCAGCCATATATTCGAAGATCTTGGTCGGCATCGCGAAGAGGTGATTTGGCTCGTGCTGGAAGAGACAAAGTCCGATCAGGCTCTCATTGAGCAAAGCAGCGATCTCTGATCGGCCCAGTTTTCCGCGATGGATGATCATAGCGGATGCAGTTCTCAGCCAGTCGGCTTCGATCGCGCCAATACTGCCGGCCAGGACAAGCGGCAGTCCCGCGGCTTCACATGCCTCAACCATCTCGACGAGCCCACGGTTGAAGCTTACATGCCCGATATAGACGGCCTGTCTCTTTCGCGGCGTGTTGTCGGTAGGCTCGACGAATTCCTCGAGCCGCACGCTGTTTCGAACGAGCGTCACCGCGGCACCGAAGTCGCGAAAGCGCTTTGCTATAGTTGGCGTCGCCGCGACAATCGCGTCAAAACGGCGCGCGGTGCTTCGCTCCACCAATTCCACACCAAGCGATACGAGCGGCTGCATCCATCGGGGAATCCATTTCTTCGAGTAAATGTCCGCTGGCACGTCCTCATGGACGTCGTAGATCACCTTGAAACCCCGCCCCCTGAGCCACAGTGCGAAGGGTATCAATTCCGGGTCGTGAAACTGCACAACATCTGCGCCGGTCGCACGGGCAAGCAGCGTCGCAGCTCGCCCAATGACCCACGGCCGCTTCCACCGCGCAACTGCCGGCAGATCGATTAGCTTGAATTCGATGCTACCTGCATCGCCGGCGCGAGGCGGCCGCGCCACGACGGTCACGTTGTGGCCGGCCTTGGAAAGGCTTCGCGCTTCTTTTTCGAAAATTCGAATGTCATTAGCCGAATGAACGCTGGACAGCATGCATATCTTCATGGGACCTCAACCCGGAAGCGCTCACCCCAGAGCGCAACACAATAGAGCCGCCAACGCATTCCGAGGTCGAGCTGGTGGAATTTCTTCCGAACTGCGCCCATGTCGACGTAGCGAGCAAGCAGTGCACTGCCAATCACCTTGTCGTACATCACAGGGGAATGGCGGCTGAGCCAAAGTTGGTCGGGCGCGGCAAATCCGATCTTGTCCTTTCGCCAGGTGATGCTGGCCGGCAGAAAGTCCTGCATCGCGTCGCGAAGCGGCCACTTGGCCCAGCCCTTATTCAATTTTATGGACGTCGGCAGAGCCAGAGCAAATTCAACAAAGCGGTAATCCAGAAATGGCAAGCGCGTTTCGATCCCAAAGCGCATTGAATTCTTGTCCTCGAAACGCAACAGCATCGGCAAATTGGTCTCTGTAATCTCCAGAACCTGCATTTCCCGTGCGTCGCTGGTCTTCCGCGCGAAGCGGCGCAGAGATTCCGGCAGATCCGGCCTCTTCAAGAAAGTGTACCGCCAGCGATAGAAGGCTGCCCGCAGCGCCGCTGAGCTTGCCCCACACAGGTACATCAGCATTCGCAGCGGCGAAATGCCCGCCTTCGTGGCCTCACTGAAAGCAGAGCAGAATCCGCCTACGCCTGCACGATGAAAATGGTCAAGTAGCCAGGCGGCGTAATACCGATGATAGCCCAGCAACGTTTCATCACCGCCCTGGCCGTCGAGAAGCACGATCACACCATTCGATCGTGCGGTTTTCATAACTTCATATTGCATCATGATCGAAGGGCCGGCGAATGGTTCTTCCTGGACTTCGAGCAATGTTTCCGCAGTCGATGCAAAATCTTCATATGTTGGCTTGGTGCGCAACCAGTTCAGTTGTGATTTTGCTACAACCTCCGCTGCGTAGGCCTCTTCGTTGTTCGTCGCCTGTTCGCTCACCGCAGTGATGGCAAAAAAGCATTCGTTGGAGGCCAATGAATACCGTCTTGCCGCCAGGGCAGCAACGCTCGAACTGTCTAATCCACCCGACAGGCAGGTTCCGACCCGGACGTCCGAACGCAAGCGCAACCGGGTCGCGTCATCAAGCAGATCTCGCAGCGATTGAGCCGCAACATTCTCCTCGGCCATCCTCAGCCCAGCGGTCAGCGAATAATAGCGTCCAATCTCAATCCGCCCCGTGGACACATCGACACGCATTCGGTGTCCGGGCGGCAGCTTTTCGATGCCCGTGAAGAAAGTGCGATTGGTATGATCGGTCAGACCGCAGACGAGAAAATCCCTGACCAGATCGTCATCCGCGACGTGGCGCCCGATCAAGGGGAGAAGCTGCCGAATTTCCGATCCGAATGCGAACCCCGTCGCCGAATTCACATAGTAGAACGGCTTCACCCCGAAGCGGTCGCGGGCGCAAAACAACGTGTTGTCGCGTTCATCATGAATCGCAAACGACCACATGCCGTTGAAGCGCTCGAGGCACCGTTCTCCCCAGCGGATATAGGACGCCAGCAAAACCTCGGTGTCGGAGGCTGTATGAAAGACCTGTCCAAGCGCCTCAAGCTCCGCGCGGAGCTCAAGATAGTTGTAGATCTCACCATTGTAGGTGATCCAGATCGGATGCTGCCGGTCTCGCATCGGCTGGGCGCCATCATCGGTGAGGTCGATGATCGCCAATCGCCGGTGTCCTAACCCGACATTTCCGTTGACCCTCACGCCACGCCCATCCGGTCCACGGTGGGCGACAAGATCCGTTAGTTGATCGACTTGATCAGCATCAACGGGCCCGTTCTTTGTGACAAGACCGAATATGCCGCACACGTATTGACTGGCCTATCTAGGATTGGGTTTGGGTCGACGTTTACGGGAGCACCCCGAGTACTCCATTTCGTCTTAGCTCGCTCATCCAATGAACGTCAACCTTCGTCGATCTCAAGGGCGCATTCAACGTTGCGGCCTCTCCCGAACTGTTGATATTCCTCGCTCTGCCGTTCGAGGTCCCGCCGACCCGAATTGAAGGTTCTGCAGGGCGCGGTCAGTGATCGAACAAGTAGCTCGTCGTGGAGGTGATCCACTGGATGTCTGCAAGGATTTGCGTATTGGCGGAATGCTCGTGGGCAGCTTCGGTCGAGCCGTGAAGTTCCTCAAGTACCGAATGATGGACGTCCACAAACTGGCGGTCACCTGTACGGAACGTATCGGGAATGCCGAGATCCTTTGCATTGTATGGATCGGCCAGGTCTGTGCGCAAAATGAAAGCGTCGGCTGTTAATGATGTCATCGCGAATAAGTTCGGAACGGTCTCCGCTTGCAAGCTCGCCGCCGCGGTTCCTATCGTGCCGTCGCCATTCAAGTCCTGATGGAAGCTGGTTTCCAGCGACTGCAGCGTCGCATTGCTCCCGGACACCGCAGAGCCAATCGGGCTGTTGGTCCAGTTGCCGTTGCTGTCCGTTGCCCAAACTAGATACTGGTCCATGCCAGTGAACTTCCATGCGACCAGATAGCCGCTTCCCGACTGCTCCGCACCAATCGGCGTCCATCCGCCAAATTGACCGGACATCACCAGGGCGCCGCCCGTTTTCAGCAACGGCCCCGAGCCACCCGCCATCGGATCAAGTTCATAGTTGACACCGGCCTGCACCAGCTTGGTTGCGCCAACCGTCTCGATTACGGTAGTCGGGACTCCGATCGTGCCGTCGCCATTCAAGTCCTGATGAAAGTTGGTTTCCAGCGACTGCAGCGTCGCATTGCTCCCGGACACCGCAGAGCCAATGGGGCTGTTGGTCCAGTTGCCGTTGCTGTCCGTTGCCCACACTAGATACTGGTCCATGCCAGTGAACTTCCATGCGACCAGATAGCCGCTTCCCGACTGCTCCGCACCAATCGGCGTCCATCCGCCAAATTGACCGGATATCACCACGGCGCCGCCCGTTTTCAGCAACGGCCCCGAGCCACCCGCCATCGGATCAAGTTCATAGTTGACACCGGCCTGCACCAGCTTGGTCGCGCCAACCGTCTCGATCACCGTAGTCGGGACTCCGATCGTGCCGTCGCCATTCAAGTCCTGATGAAAGCTGGTTTCCAGCGACTGCAGCGTCGCATTGCTCCCGGACACCGCAGAGCCAATGGGGCTGTTGGTCCAGTTGCCGTTGCTGTCCGTTGCCCACACTAGATACTGGTCCATGCCAGTGAACTTCCATGCGACCAGATAGCCGCTTCCCGACTGCTCCGCACCAATCGGCGTCCATCCGCCAAATTGACCGGATATCACCACGGCGCCGCCCGTTTTCAGCAACGGCCCCGAGCCACCCGCCATCGGATCAAGTTCATAGTTGACACCGGCCTGCACCAGCTTGGTCGCGCCAACCGTCTCGATCACGGTAGTCGGGACTCCGATCGTGCCGTCGCCATTCAAGTCCTGATGAAAGCTGGTTTCCAGCGACTGCAGCGTCGCATTGCTCCCGGACACCGCAGAGCCAATGGGGCTGTTGGTCCAGTTGCCGTTGCTGTCCGTTGCCCACACTAGATACTGGTCCATGCCAGTGAACTTCCACGCGACCAGATAGCCGCTTCCCGACTGCTCCGCACCAATCGGCGTCCATCCGCCAAATTGACCGGACATCACCACGGCGCCGCCCGTTTTCAGCAACGGCCCCGAGCCACCCGCCATCGGATCAAGTTCATAGTTGACACCGGCCTGCACCAGCTTGGTCGCGCCAACCGTCTCGATCACGATTGGACCAGCGTATACGCTCACAAAATCAGTCACATTGAATAAGACATTCCCGGCAATGTCGATCGCGAAGTCCGCGATCCCGTCGCCATTGGTGTCGCCCTGCAGCGTGGTGACGCCGAGCGCGCTGTTATAGAAGTAGTTGAGCTGTCCGGCGGAGCCGCTGAAGGCCGAAGCGCCAATGAAGCTGAACAGGTCATAGGCTCCCGTCCCGCTGATCGCGTCGATGCCGCTGAGATCGATGTGGTCCAGGCCCGAAACGAAATCCGTGATGCGGTCATGCTGGCCGCTCGCGGCCGAACTCTCGCCGAAGGCAAACACGAATGTGTCGGCGCCGGCACCGCCGGTCAGCGTGTCGGTGCCGGAGCCGCCGATCAGCCTATCGTTTCCGTCGCCGCCGTTCAGCGTATCGTTGCCGCTGCCGCCATTCAACGTATTGGCGATCGCATTGCCGGTGATGGTGTCGTTTCCCGAACCACCAATGGCATTGTCGATATAGGATCGCACATCGCCGTTGAACAAATAGGCGTTGTAGATATTCCCGGCCGCATAGTGGCCGTTTCCGAGATAGGCGAGCTGCGTGCTCGACGTGATCGAGGATGCACCGGGATTGAGATTGATCGTTACGGCCGTCGTGTAGTTCGACAGGTCGTAGGTATCGACGCCGTTACCGTCCCAGATGGTCTCGAACACGCGGTTCGCCGAGCCGCCGATACCATTGCCTGGCGCGAGCTGGGCAACGCCGTTGATGAACATCTGCCCGGTCGTCGCGCTCCAGGAGTAGACGGTGTTCTCGCTATGGGTCGAGAAGTTCGCGCCGTAAAGCGTTTGCAGGGCCAGGATATCGTTGGCCATGTAGGTCTGCGAGAAGCCGTAGGATTCGGCCGTGTATCCCGTGAGCGGCGCACCGGCATAGCTGCGATAGCTCATGACGGTATATTCGGAATTGTCGTGCGCCGCCGGCACCGCGACGTTGGCGACACCGCCGGTTTCCTGGCTGTGCTTGAGGCCGAGAGCGTGGCCGAGCTCATGCAGCGCCGTGGCGAAATAGTAATTTCCTAGCGCCGCAAGGGAGTAGTTGTATTGGGTCCCGAACCAGATATCGCCACCAGCCGGCACATTAGCGGGGTAATAGGCGTAGGATGTCGGATTGGCGGCTGGCGACTGGGCGATCGCAATATCCGCTCCGTTCGTTCCTGTGTACTGAAAACTGGCATTGGTGTAGCCGGCGATCAGCGAAATGGCGTAAATGATGGCTTGCTGCATCGCAGCCGGTGCCGACGCAAAACCTGAGGTCGTCGGCTCGCCGTTGCCGTAATAGTTGGCGGGGTAATCGCTCGGGGAATCTGGAAAGCCATAGGAGATCGTGCCGGACCATTTCGTGCCGCCCAGCAGACCATCGATTTCCGAGTTGTTGGTTTGGGTAACCCCTACAGCCGTGGCCAAGTCTATCTCCGGGAGATCCTAGTTACCTGATTCGTCTGGCGCCTCATTTCCAGGCAATTCGGGTTTCGATCAAGTTACAATGCTATGCTAAAATTGTTTGGGGCGAGGTTCCGGTGACCGGAACTGCCCAGAGAACAGCGTGGGTTCAACAATGCCAAGCGTGTTCCGCGTGAACGCTACGGCAAAAGCGTTTACGATTTCTTTAGCGTTTACGATCTCTTTACCGATCGTGGCAGTCTTCCTGCCGGAGCCGGATCGGTTGCTTCAGAAGGGTCATTTGTCCATGGCCAAAGCCATCGCGTCGGATGCAAAACCTGGCACGGCTGCCGCAAAACCCATGCCGCCCGCCCGCGATCCCAAGCTGGCGGTGGAGGAAGAATATCAAATGGCGCGGCGACAGAACACGGTTCAGTCGCTGGAGCTCTTCATCGCCAGGCACCCCGACGACCCTCTCGCGGCGAAAGCGCGAGCCGATTTGCGGTCGCTATCGCGCTAGCCACGACATGCCATGCATCCCGGCACGGACACCATCCGCGATGACGGCATGACAAGCCCATGTATTTCGCGGATAGTTTGACTCTGACCAATTGTTGGCTGGAGACTTCTTGATGCCCTCCCACCGCGCCTCGCAGGCCCTGTCCCGTTTCACCGTGCTCGATCTGACCCGCGTTCGGTCGGGGCCCACCTGCGTCCGGCAGCTGGCGGACTGGGGGGCCAACGTCATCAAGGTCGACGCGCTGCTCGAGGATGGCGGCGGCGAGCAGCCGGGCGGCCCGCGCCATGGCTCGGATTTCCAGAATTTGCACCGCAACAAGCGGGCCATGACGCTGAACCTGAAGGACCCCAGGGGCCTCGAGGTATTCAAGCGCCTCGCCGCCCAGGCGGACGTCGTGGTCGAAAATTTCCGGCCCGACGTGAAGGCAAAACTCGGCATCGACTATGACAGCCTGCGCCAGATCAACCCACGCATCGTCTATGGCAGCATCTCCGGCTTCGGCCAGGACGGCCCCTACCACAAGCGGCCGGGCTTCGATCAGATCGCGCAAGGCATGGGCGGGCTGATGTCGATCACCGGCGCGCCCGGCGAGGGTCCGATGCGGGTCGGCATCCCCGTCGCCGATCTCACCGCCGGGTTGTTCTGCGCCCTCGGCATCCTCACCGCCCTATTGGAGCGTGACGTCTCCGGCGAAGGCCAGTGGGTGCAGACCTCGCTGCTGCAGGCCCAGATCTTCATGCTGGATTTCCAGGCCGCGCGCTGGCTGATGGAAAAGGACGTTGCCAAGCAGGCCGGCAACAACCATCCGACCTCGATCCCGACCGGCGTGTTCAAGACCTCCGACGGCTATATCAACATCGCCACCACGGGCGGCCGGATCTGGGAACGCTGCGCCCAGGCGATCGGCGCGCCCGAGCTGATCACCAACCCCGACTACGCCACCGCGCCTGCGCGCTCGAAGAACCGCGACGCACTCAATGCGGTGATCGGCAAGCTCACCGAGAAAAAATCGACGGAGACCTGGGTCAACGAGCTGAACGCAGCCGGCGTGCCCTGCGGTCCGATCTATTCCATCGACCAGATGTTCGAGGACGCCCAGGTCAGGCATCTCGGCATCGCCCAGCACGTGCCGAACGACGAGAACCGCCACATCCAGCTCGTCGGCCAGCCGGTCACGCTGTCGCGCACGCCGAGCAAGATGGCCGCACGCCCGCCCGAATTTGGTGAGCAGACCGAGGAGGTGCTCGCCGAATTCGGCTTCGCTAAGGACGAGATCGCAGAGCTGCGCCAGCGCAAGGTGGTGTAGGCTTCTCAATGGCGCGGTGACAGCGACACCCTGCTTCACAGGACCACCCTCGCGAGCGCATGCGACGTTGTCACCCAGCCGGTGAAGTAGTGGCCGGCTGACACGTGGCCCGGATCGGCTACACTGGCCTTTCATTTCCGCAATGAAAGGCACGCCATGCGCATCATGATCCTCAATGGCCCGAACCTGAACATGCTCGGCATCCGCGAGCCGCACATCTACGGCTCGACCACGCTCGACGCCATCAAGGCGTCTTGCGAGGAGTTCGCCGCCTTCGCCGGCGCCGAGCTGGCGTTCCACCAGTCGAACCACGAGGGCGTGCTGGTCGACCTGATCCAGTCCGCGCGCACCTTGGCGGACGCCCTCATCATCAATCCCGCCGCCTACTCTTTCACCTCGATCGCGATGTTCGACGCCATGAAGATCTTCGAGGGACCGATCTACGAGGTGCACATTTCCAACATCCACGCCCGCGACGAGCTGCATCGCCACTCCAAGCTTTCGGCCACGGTCAAGGGCGTCATCGCCGGCCTCGGCCCCTATGGCTACATCGTCGCCATGCAGGCGGCGTTGCAGGCCGCCGGCCAGTTGCCCGCCGCGCTGCCGCCACCGGTGCGTGTCGGCCCGAAATGACGGATGGAGGCTGACATGCAGGGAGCCGGCTATCTCGCGATCTGGAGCGATCTCGCCCCGCAGGACGAAACCGACTGGGCACACTGGATCACGCGCGAACACGCCGCCGAGCGCGTCGGCATCGAGGGATTTCTGGCCTGCCGCATCTTCCGTGCGCTTGGCGCGTCGGTGAACCGCTACTTCATCCTCTACGAGCTCGAGGATGAACGCGTCGTCGGCGGCGCCGACTATCTGGCGCGGCTGAACGCGCCGACGCCATGGTCGCAGCGTATCATGCCCCGGCTCGGCAACTTTGCGCGCGGTGGCGGCCGCGTTGCAGCTTCAGTCGGCATCGGCCAGGGCGGCATCGTCGCGCCCTTGCGTCTCGACGTCGTTCCTTCCTGTGACGCCGCCATGCTCGTCACCGAGCTGGCCGGCCTCGACCGGATCATCGCCGCGCGGCTCCTGCTCACCGACGTCGCGCAGACCTCGATCAAGACCAGCGAGAAAGGCATGCGAACCAGGGATGACACCTTCGCTGCCCTGCTGCTGATCGAGGGCCTCGACGAAGCCGCCGTCCGCGCCGCGCTGCATCGTCTGCGCAGCATGCTTCCCGCCGAGCATCACGCTGCGGTCGACGCCCTGCCGCTCTATCGCCTCGCCTTCGGCCTGCCAAAGCGGCTGCTGCCAGGTTGAGGACACGCGTACGGTGGGCAAAGGAGCGCATGCGACGTGCTGCAATTTCTCAACCCTCATGGTGAGGAGCGCGTCTTCGCGCGTCTCGAACCATGTGGCCCGGCTGGTGCCATTCATCCTTCGAGACGGCGCTTCGCGCCTCCTCAGGATGAGGTCTGGCATGTGCCATCTCGTCTGCGACTGCCCGACGGGCAAATCACTTCTGATTTTCGGAAGTGGCGTCAAGTCAGTAATTTCTGAGAATCAGAAATATTCCGCTTCCGTTTTCCCCCAAATCAGCCGCATAAATACCGCCGTCTCACCGCGGGATGAGGGGCGTTGGCCATCGTCACTGACGCGCGGCGAGATGCGATGGACGCCGATGCCGTAACTGACGAGTATGGCCGAGGCGTACGGTAAAGTCGTGTGGTTCTGGCGCCGTGGTGCTGGCGTTAAGCCCGCGAAAGGCGAAAGCTGCTTGCGGGCGACGGAGGCAAAAGAGCCGTTCTCCGGGAAGAGCGCGAAGTAAGCCGTAAAGCCATTGCGCAGGGAAGGCCGGGATGCTTCCGCCGAACCTGTATGCTCGTGTGCAGCTTTTGCCTATGCGCAAACAGCACGCGAGACCGCGGGTGCGGCGCGCACCCGGTCTTCCCTGCGCCCTCATTTTCGATGGGGGCAACAGAAGATGCAAACCTCGGGCAAAACATGTCGCGAGATCGCAAAGTCATACTCAGCTGTCGTCACCCGCGCAGGCGGGTGACCCAGTATTCCAGAGACAGCAGTGATTGAACCGAGAAGCCGCGGCGTACTGGATCCCCGCCCCCCGTGCGCAATTGCGCACTAGGCGGGGATGACAATCGCATGTGCTGCGCTACCTCTCCGTCGTTGCCGATCCGATCACATCTTCACCGGCCTCCACATCCGCGTGACGCTGCTGATCAGCCGATCGATCACCGGCCAGAACAGCAGCACGATCGCCAGCGTCGTGATCGAACCGACCAAGCCGTTCGACCAGAACACCTTCAGATCGCCGCCGGCGCCGATCATCGACAGGCGGAACGCATCCTCGGCGCGGTTGCCGAGCACCAGCGCCAGCGTGAACGGCGCGAGGGGAATCCCGATCTTCTTGAAGACGTAGCCGACGATGCCAAAGCCCAGCATCAGCCAGATGTCGAACATCGCGTTCTGGATCGCGTAGGCGCCGATCGCGCAGGACACCACGATCATCGGCGCCACCGCCGCGAACGGCACGCGAAGAATGGACGCAAAGATCGGCACCGTCGTCAGCACCAGCACGAGCCCGACCACGTTGCCGAGATACATCGAGGCGATCAGGCCCCAGACGAAATCCTTGTGCTCGACGAACAGCAGCGGTCCGGGATTGAGGCCCCACACCATCAAGCCGCCGAGCAGGATCGCGGCGGTGCCGGAGCCGGGAATGCCGAGCGCCAGCATCGGCAGCAGCGCCGAGGTGCCCGAGGCATGCGCCGCCGTTTCCGGCGCGAACACCCCCTCGATGCGACCCTTGCCAAAGCTGTCCTGATCCTTCGAAAAGCGCTTGGCGAGGTTATAGCCCATGAACGAGGCGGCGATCGCGCCGCCCGGGGTGATGCCGAGCCAGCAGCCGATGAAGGAGGAGCGCACCAGGGTCACCCAGTATCTTGGCAGGTCCTTCCAGACCGACAGCACCACGCGGAGCGAGATGCCGGCGGCGTGGCCGCGCAGCGCCAGGCGTTCTTCCATGGTCAAGAGGATCTCGCTGATGCCGAACAGGCCGATCACCGCGACCAGGAAGTTGACGCCGCGCAGCAGTTCCGCCGAACCAAATGTCATGCGGAGCTGGCCGGACACCGTGTCCATGCCGATGCCGGCGAGCAGAAGGCCGAGCGACATCGAAATGACCGTCTTGTGCTTGGCCTCGCGGCCGAGGCCGACGAACGAGCAGAAGGTCAAGAGATAGACCGCGAAGAACTCCGGCGGCCCGAACTTCAGCGCAAAGGACGAGATCATCGGCGCCAGGAAGGTGATCAGCATCACCGCGACCAGCGAGCCGATGAAGGACGAGGTGAAGGCCGCGGTCAGCGCTTCCGCCGCCTTGCCCTGCTGGGCCATCGGATAGCCGTCGAAGGTGGTCGCGACCGACCAGGCCTCGCCGGGGATGTTGAACAGGATCGAGGTGATGGCGCCACCGAACAGCGCGCCCCAATAGATGCAGGACAGCATCACGATCGCCGAGGTCGGGTCCATCGTGAAGGTCAGCGGCAGCAGGATCGCGACGCCGTTGGGGCCGCCAAGGCCGGGCAGCACGCCAACGAAGATACCGAGCACCAGCCCGGTCATCATCAACAGCAGCGTCTTCCAGGTCAGCAGCACGGCAAAACCGTGCATCAAGAGGCCCAAAGCTTCCATTTACGGGGCTTCCATTTCGTCAGCTCCATCGCCCCGTCAGCGGCCGAGCGCCGCTTCGAGCGGGCCCTTCGGCATGATGACATCGAAGGCGACGTCGAAGGTCATGAACATCGCGGCGGTGAACACGAAAGCGGTGAGCAGCGACTTCCACAGCGCGATCTTGCCGACCAGGCGCATGAAGCCGGAGATCAACAGGAAACTTGCGACATAGAGCCCGAGGAATTGCGTCACGAGGACGAACAGCAGCGTCGGCACGAACACCGCCATCACGCGGCGAAGCTGAGCCCGGGTAACGAAGCTTTCCGTAGCCTCCGTCCGCGACAGGAACGCGGCGACCAAGCCGTAGAGGCTGGCACCGCCGAGGATGATCGAGAGATAAAATGGAAAATAGCCGGGCTGCGGACCGGTGGATTCCCAGCCGGCGCCCGTGCGCCAGTTGTCGAACCCGAGCGTGATCGCGAGCGCAAGCAGCATGAGCGAGACGACCACATCGACCACCCGCACGCTCACGATTTGAGGCGAGTTGGCCTCCGGCGCGGTCGGATCCTCGACGACGATTTCGATGTCGGTATTGGACATGGAGACGACGACCCCCGATGCGACGCTGTCGAACGGGATTACGTGCCGACGTCGCCGCCGTCAATGACCGGTGCTGCGCTCGGGGAATGCGCTCGCAAGTGCAGCACGCTCGGGCCGCAGCAGGCCGCGCTCGGTGATCAACCCCGTGACCAGCCGCGCCGGCGTGACGTCGAAGGCGTAGTTGGCGGTCGGCGTGCCATCGGGAACAATGCGCACGCTCTCCACGCGGCCATCTGCGGTGCGGCCGGTCATGACAGCCACCTCGTCGGCGCTGCGCTGCTCGATCGGAATCTGCCTGATGCCATCATCGATACTAAAGTCGATGGTGGGCGACGGCAGTGCAACATAGAACGGCACGCCATTGTCGTGGGCGGCAAGCGCCTTCAGGTAGGTCCCGATCTTGTTGCAGACGTCGCCATTGGCGGCGACGCGGTCGGTGCCGACGATCGCGAGATCGACCATGCGGTGCTGCATCAGATGGCCGCCGGTATTGTCGGGGATCACGGTGTGCGGCACGCCGTGGTGGCCGAGTTCCCAGGCGGTCAGCGAAGCGCCCTGATTGCGCGGCCGCGTCTCGTCGACCCAGACATGGACCTTCAGGCCGCGATCATGCGCGAGGTAGATCGGGGCCGTCGCGGTGCCCCAATCGACCGTGGCGAGCCAGCCGGCGTTGCAATGGGTCAGGACGTTGACCGGCTCGCCGGGCGGCTTGCTCGCGGCAATCTGTTCGATCAGCGCCAGGCCATGCCGGCCAATCCCCTGGTTGATCGCGACATCCTCCTCGGCGATCTCGGCGGCGCGGGCATAGGCGATTTGTACGCGTTCGGAAGGCGGCGCCGGCTTGAGCACGCGCTTCATCTCGTCAAGCGCCCATTTCAGGTTGATCGCGGTCGGCCGCGCCGCAATCAGAAATTCATAGGCGCGATCGATGCCGGCGTCGGATCGGTCGTCCCGCACCGCCAGCGCCATGCCGTAAGCGGCCGTGGCGCCGATCAGGGGGGCCCCGCGCACCAGCATGCTGCGAATGGCATCCGCGGCTGCATCCGCGGTCTCAAGGCGAACGATCGCAAATTCATGCGGGAGCCGCCGCTGGTCGATCGCGCCGACGGTCCAGCCGTCGGGCTCCAGCCAGATACTGCGGAAATGGCGACCATCGACCTTCATGACTTCAGCACCCTGCCCGCGACAGCGTCCAGCCTGGCAAGCAATTCTGGGTCGCGCGCCTCCACCGCCGTGATCAGCGCGGTGTCGAGCGCCTTGTCCGATCCGATCGGGCAAGGCTCATGCTCGCGCGGGAAATCCCGGGCAAGTCGCGCAACAAGCGCCTTCGCCTTTCCGGCATTCGAGTTCAGCACGCGAATGATGTCCTGCACGGTGACCGCATCATGATGAGGATGCCAGCAATCGAAATCGGTGACCATCGCGACGCTGGCGTAGCAGATCTCAGCCTCGCGGGCGAGCTTGGCCTCGGGCATGTTCGTCATGCCGATCACCGAATGGCCCTGCGCCTTGTACATCAGGCTCTCGGCGAGGCTGGAGAACTGCGGACCTTCCATGCAGACATAGGTGCCGCCCCGCACCGCCGCGATCCCCTCCGCCTCGGCGGCAGCGGCCAGATGCACATGCAGCCGCGGCGACACCGGATGGGCCATCGAGACATGGGCGACGCAGCCCTTGCCGAAGAACGAGCTCTCGCGCCGATAGGTAAGGTCAACGAACTGATCGACCAGCACGAACGTGCCAGGCGGCAGCTCCTCCCTAAACGAACCGCAGGCCGAGAGCGAAACCAGATCAGTCACCCCCGCCCGCTTCAGCACGTCGATATTGGCGCGATAATTGATGTCGGAGGGCGACAACACGTGCCCCTTGCCGTGCCGCGGCAGGAATACAACCGGCAGCCCGGTGACGACGCCGCGCGTCAGGGCAGCGGAAGGCTCGCCCCAGGGGCTTGCGATGGTCTCTTCGTGGACGTCCTCCAGCCCCGGCAGGTCGTAGATTCCAGATCCGCCGATGATGCCAAGCACGCTACGGGCCATGACTACTCCCAGTCAGCTATTCCAAGGATAGGTTCGACTATACTGCGACGCAATAATCAAGCATTGTCCGCAGGCCGCAAGAGGGTTCGACATGCCTGCCACCAAGGACCGGGAAAAACGCCAGTCAATCATCGATGCCTGCCTGCGCATGAATGCAACAGGCATCAATAAGGGCACATCGGGCAATATCAGTCTGCGCCATGGCGACGGCATGCTGATCACCCCGACCAGCACGCCCTACGAGGCGATGAAGCCCGAGCAGATCGTCTATATGCATCTCGACGGCAACCACGATCCGGGCCAGCGGCCATCGAGCGAGTGGCGGTTTCACCGCGACATCCTCAAGGCCCGGCCGGAAGTGAATGCGATCGTCCACGCCCACCCGCCCTACTCCACCATGCTGGCCATCATGGGCATGGAGATTCCGCCGGTTCACTACATGGTCGCGGTCGCCGGCGGCGACACGATCCGCTGCGCGCCATACGCGACCTTCGGCACCCAGGAGCTTTCGGAACATGCCGTGCGCGCGCTGGAGGGACGGTTGGCCTGCCTGCTCGAGCATCACGGCATGATCGCGGTGGGGCCGACGCTGCCGAAAGCGATGTGGCTCGCCGTCGAGGTCGAGACGCTGGCGCGGCAATATCACGGCTGCCTGCAGATCGGCACGCCGCCGCTGTTGTCGAAGGAGGAGATCGAGAAGGTTCGGCTCCGCATGACCGGATACGGCCACGCGGAGGAGTAGCGCTTGCTTACACTCTACTTCGCGACAAAGCCCGCTTCGTTCATGAGCTGCGCGTTGAGCTTGTCGTCCTCTTCGAGGAATTTCAGCATGTCCTTGCCGGTCAGGAAGATCGGCTTGAGCGCCTGCTTCTCCATGTAGTCTTTGTATTCCGGCGTCTGCGTCACCTTCTGGAACAGGTCGACATAGAATGCCTGCTGCTCCGGCGTCACCTTGCCGGGCAGGAACATCGCGCGCAGCATCAGATACTGCACGTCGAGCCCCTCCTCCTTGCAGGTCGGGACATCGTTCCAGGACTGGGTCTCTGTCACCTTGGTCTTGTAGGAGATGCGCTCCTTGTCGAACACGCACAGCGCGCGGACTTGACCGGCGCGCCAGACTTCGAGATTTTCGCTCGGATTATTGACGTTGGATTCGGTGTGCTTGCCGACCAGCTGCGTCGCTGCCTCGCCGCCGGACTTGTACGGCAGGTAGGAGAATTTTGCGCCGGTCTTCTGCTCCATGAACACGGTGAGCACGTGGTCCTCGCGCTTGGAGCCGGTGCCGCCCATCTTGAACGGCGAGCTCGCCGCTTTGGCGGCCGCGATGAAGTCCTTCACCGTCTTCGGCCCCTCGGCATTGTCCCACAGCACGAACTGGTCGAGCGCGACCACCGACACCGGCGTCAGGTCGCGCCAGTTAAAGGGGATCTTGGCCGACAGCGGCAGCATGTAGATCAGCGAATAGGCGATCAGCACCTTGTTGGGATCGCCCTCGCTGGACTTCATATACATCAGCGCCTCGGCGCCCGACGCCCCGCCTTTGAGCGAAACAACCATCGGTTGCTTCATCAGATTGTTCTTCTGGATCGCCGCCTGCATCATCCGCGCCATCTGGTCGGACGCGCCGCCGGCACCCGCCGCAACGACGATTTCAACCGGCTTGGACGGCTCCCAGGCGGCAAGCGCCGAGCTGCTTGCGATCATGGCCGTCACGGCGGCCGCGGCTTTCAGGATATGTCCCACGAGTTTCATCCCTATGTTTTTTCTAGGACTTGGAAGCAAGATTTGACCTCTTGCATCATCTTGCGGGCGAAACACCACCAGTTCAAGCTGCACTGCAATGCGTGGCTTATGACTTTCGCATTAGATGGAATCCAGGCGCGCTCCGCAAATGGCTCGGCGGGCTTTTCGGTTGCAAGCCTACACGTGCAACCGTTTAATGCTTATGGGACGATCGGGAGGAGAGCACGCAATGAGAACTATTCTACTAGCCGTTGCTGTGGGGACGGCGGTGCTGCTTGCCGGCTGCGGCAGGGAGCCCGGGCCGAAGGGGGAAACCGGCCCACAAGGACCGGCCGGGCCGCAGGGCGCGCAAGGGTTGCAAGGCGTGCCCGGCCCGCAGGGGCAGCAGGGTCCGCAGGGACAACAGGGTCCTCAAGGGCCACAGGGACCGCAGGGCGCGCCCGGTGCAAAAGGCGATCCGGGCCCGGCTGGCACTTCGATAAGATCGGTGCAGGCGGACGGCCAGGTCAGCTGCGAGGCAAGCGAAACCCTGGTGTCGGTGTTCTGCCCATCCGGCGGCGCGCCCGATGGCGCAAAGTGCGGGACGACGCCCACCGTCGGCCTTTGCCTCAAGAAGCCTTAGGCTTCCTTCCAAGCTGCAAGCCGATAACATTCTGGCGCTACGATACGGAAGCGTTCGCGACTGGTTTGTCTCGCACCACCGCGAACGCAGCTACGCGCGACTGTGCTGGATCACTCATGCGACGGCCGGCTGGTCGCTGTGATGCGCGGGAGAAAGGTATCCAGCGCATAGCGCGTCGGCAACGACAGAAATGGCCGAACCTGCTCCAATTCATCTACTGCAACAATCTTCAAGGCGCCTTCCGCAATTGTCAGCTTCTCAACAGGTACTCCCCGCGCGAGGAACAGTTCGGCGTGAATGGTACCTTCGGGAGCCGCATCGTCCGGACCAGACCATCGTGCGAGGAGTTCGAAACGACTTGGCGGGAGATAGTAGCCGAGCTCTTCTTGGATTTCGCGCACAATGCAATCGAGAAAGCTCTCATCGCCCTCCCGCTGGCCGCCAAACAGTCCGATCTTGCCCGGTTCGCGAATATCCGGGACGTTGTCGCGCAATTGCATCAGGAGACGACCGTCCTCGTCGAGCAAGATGGCTGCGGCGCTTTCCCGTATGCCATCGCGTCTCATGTCTTGCGCAATCCTGAGATAAGACCATCGATCAGGTCATCAATCTGCGCCAACGCCACCACCGGCGGCGCGAACGCCACATCATCGACATCCCAAAAAATGACCCGCGGAAGCAGATCAGGAAATCGGCGCTCGACGAACGGTCGGTGCTCCCTGCCCTTCAAGGCGATGACAAGCTCGGCCGCCCCAAAGTCAGCCACCGAGCAGGAGACCGGGAGGCGACGCGCGCCCGCTGGTTCGATATTTCTTGCCGAAAGCGCTTCAAGCGCAAAGCGGGACATCGCTCCGACGTTCTCGGGCGAACCCTTTTCAGCCAACCCCCGTGAGAACGCAGACCAGCCCAATCCTTCGCTCTTGGCGCGGAAGTTGAAGAGCTCTTCGGCGTAGCGGCTTCGGTAATAATTCCCGGTACAAAGAAACAGAATTTGGCTCTTCGCATCCATGTCGGCCGCTGCCTCGAACCTACTTACCCTTCCAGTTCGGCGAGCGCTTGTTGAGGAAGGCGTCCATGCCCTCGCGGAAGTCCTCGCTCATATAGGCGCGCAGGATCAGGTCCTCGCCCTCGTCGCGGCTCAGCGTCCGGCGGATGCGGCGCACCGCTTCCTTGGTGACTTCGAGCGTGATCGGCGCGTGGCTGGCAACGAGCTTCGCGGTCTCGTCGGCGCGGCGCTGCAGCGTCTCGACATCAGGCACGACTTCGTTGAGCAGGCCGAGCGCCAGCGCTTCCGGCGCATCGACCAGGCGCGCCTTGAAGATCAGGTCCTTGGTCCGCGCCGGACCGACCAGCGAAACCAGCCTGGAGATGTTGGACATCGACAGGCAATTGCCGAGCGTGCGCGCGATCGGAAATCCGATCCGCGTCGATTCGGTTCCGATACGGATATCGCAGCAGGCCGCAATGCCGGCGCCGCCGCCGGTGCAGGCCCCGGCGATCGCCGCAATCACCGGCACGCGGCACGACTCCAGCGCACCGAGCACGCGGTCGATGCGCGCCTCATAGTCGAGCGCGTCCTGCGCGGTCTTGAAGGCGCGGAACTGCGAGATGTCGGTACCCGACGCGAATGCCTTGTCGCCGGCGCCGGTCAGGATCATCGCCTTGATCGAGCGATCGTTGTTGATGCTCTCGCAGATCGCCGCCATCTGCTCGTACATCGCAAACGTCAGCGCATTGCGTGCCTGCGGACGGTTGAACGTCAGGCGGGCGATACCGTCCTCGACAGAATAGATCAGGTCTTCAGTCGCAGCTACCGGTGCGTTCATCGCAGCTCTCTCTATATTGTTGTTTCGGTCAAACGGTCTCAGGCAACGGCCGCCTTCGGCATCGGCACGGCGTCGCGTCCCTTGAGCACTTCCATCGCGGCCAGCACGCCACCGCCGCGATGCGGCACCTTGGCAAGGTCGAGGCCCATCTCGACGCCCGACAGCGTGCCCATCAGCATCAGGTCGTTGAAGTGGCCGATATGGCCGATGCGGAACACCTTGCCCTTGATCTTGTTCAGGCCGGTGCCAAGCGACATGTCGAAGTTTTCCAGCACGACCTTACGGAAGTTGTCGGCGTCATGGCCTTCCGGCATGACGACGCCGGTCAGCGCGGGCGAATGCGCGCCCTGCTCCTGGCATTGCGTTTCGAGGCCCCACACCTTGATCGCCGCGCGGGTGGCGGCGCTGTGGCGCTTGTGGCGGGCGAAGACGTTCTCCAGCCCCTCCTCCTCGAGCATCTTCACCGCTTCGCGCAAGCCGAACAGCAGGTTGGTCGCCGGCGTGTAGGGCCAGGTGCCGGCCTTGTTGATGGCGATGACTTCCTGCCAGTCCCAATAGGAACGCATCGCCGGATTGGCCTTCGCGACCGCGAGCGCCTTTTCCGATATGGCGTTGAAGCCGAGGCCCGGCGGCAGCATCAGGCCCTTCTGCGAGCCGGCCACCGACACGTCGATGCCCCAGGCGTCGTGCTCATATTCCAGCGAGCCGAGGCCGGAGATAGTATCGACCATCAGAAGCGCCGGATGATTGACGCGGTCGAGGATCTCGCGGACTTCCTGCGGATGGGTGACGCAGCCGGTCGAGGTTTCGTTGTGAACCACGCACACGGCCTTGATCCTGTGCGCCTTGTCGGCCGACAGCCGCGCCTCGATCTGCTCGAGGTCGGCGCCATGGCGCCAGTTGCCGGGAATGAAATCCACTTCGAGCTTGAACTTGTCGGCGATACCGCGCCACAGCACCGCGAACTGGCCGGTCTCCGCCATCAGCACCTTGTCGCCGGGCTGCAGCGTGTTGACGATGGCCGCCTCCCAGGCGCCGGTGCCCGAGGACGGGTAGATGATCACCGGCTGCTTGGTGCGAAATACCCGCTGCATGGCCGCCAGCGCGGCGTATCCGACCTCGGCGAATTCCGGACCCCGGTGGTCCATGGTCGGCATATCCATGGCGCGCAGCACCCGGTCCGGCACATTGGTCGGTCCCGGAATCTGCAGAAAATGCCTTCCAGTATGCACGGTCATAGGCGTCCTTCCCGGTAGTGTCTCGGTTTCGCGAGACGGTCGAATATCACTATTTCGCCGGGTTGTCCCCCTCCGGGGTCGGACTGTCAATGCAATAGAATCGGGGCCTGGCCGAGGGGAATATCGCCGATGAGCGCCCCCTCCAGGCAACGGGCTTCAGTGCTGCTTTGCCCCTTAAGCCTGCGCCGGCCGCATGAGCTTTCCGGCGCCGCTGATGATCCTGTCAATCACCGGCCAAAACAGCAGCACGATCGCCAGCGTCGTGATCGAACCGACCAAGCCGTTCGACCAGAACACCTTGAGATCGCCGCCGGCGCCGATCATCGACAGGCGGAACGCATCCTCGGCGCGGTTGCCGAGCACCAGCGCCAGCGTGAACGGCGCCAGGGGAATCCCGATCTTCTTGAAGACGTAACCGACGATGCCAAAGCCCAGCATCAGCCAGATGTCGAACATCGCGTTCTGGATCGCGTACGCCCCGATCGCGCAGGACACCACGATCATCGGCGCCACCGCCGCGAACGGCACCCGCAGGATCGAGGCAAAGATCGGCACCGTGGTCAGCACCAGCACGAGGCCGACGACATTGCCGAGATACATCGAGGCGATCAGGCCCCAGACGAAGTCCTTGTGCTCGACGAACAGCAGCGGCCCGGGATTGAGGCCCCACACCATCAAGCCGCCGAGCAGGATCGCCGCGGTGCCGGAGCCGGGTATGCCGAGCGCCAGCATCGGCAGCAGCGCCGAGGTGCCCGAGGCATGCGCCGCGGTCTCCGGCGCGAACACGCCCTCGATGCGGCCCTTGCCAAAACTGTCCTGATCCTTCGAAAAGCGTTTGGCGAGGTTATAGCCCATGAAGGAGGCGGCGATCGCGCCGCCCGGGGTGATGCCGAGCCAGCAGCCGATGAAGGAGGAGCGCACCAGCGTCACCCAGTATTTCGGCAGGTCCTTCCAGACCGACAGCACCACCCGAAGCGAGATGCCGGCCGCGTGGCCGCGCAGCGCCAGCCGCTCCTCCATGGTCAAGAGGATCTCGCTGATGCCGAACAGGCCGATGACGGCGACCAGAAAATTGACGCCGCGCAGCAGTTCCGAAGAACCAAATGTCATGCGGAGCTGGCCGGAGACCGTATCCATCCCGATGCCGGCGAGCAGAAGGCCGAGCGACATCGAAATCACCGTCTTGTGCTTGGCCTCGCGGCCGAGGCCGACGAACGAGCAAAAAGTGAGCAGATAGACCGCGAAGAACTCCGGCGGCCCGAACTTCAGCGCGAACGAGGAGATCATCGGCGCCAGGAACGTGATCAGCATCACCGCGACCAGCGAGCCGATGAACGACGAGGTGAAGGCGGCGGTCAGCGCTTCCGCCGCCTTGCCCTGCTGCGCCATCGGGTAGCCGTCGAAAGTGGTCGCGACCGACCAGGCTTCGCCGGGGATGTTGAACAGGATCGAGGTGATGGCGCCGCCGAACAGCGCGCCCCAGTAGATGCAGGACAGCATCACAATGGCCGAGGTCGGGTCCATCGTGAAGGTCAGCGGCAGCAGGATCGCGACGCCGTTGGGACCGCCGAGGCCGGGCAGTACGCCGACAAAGATGCCGAGCACCAGCCCAACGATCATCAAGGTGATGATCTTCCAGGTCATCAGAACGGCGAAGCCGTGCAGCAGCAATCCGAACGCTTCCATGGCAGGCTTCCTAGCGGCCGAGCGCCGCTTCGAGCGGGCCCTTCGGCATGATGACATCGAAGGCGACGTCGAAGGTCACGAACATCGCGGCGGCGAAGATGAAAGCAGTCAGCAGCGACTTCCACCACGCGATCTTGCCGACCAACCGCATGAAGCTGGAGATCAGCAGGAAGCTCGCGACATAGAGGCCAAGAAACTGGGTGGCGAGGACAAACAGCACCGTCGGCACGAACACCGCCAGCACGCGGCGCAGCTGCGCCTGGGTGACAAACGTCTCGCTCGCTTCCTTGCGCGAGAAGAACGCGGCGACCAGGCCATAGAGACTGGCGCCGGCAAGGATGACGGAAAGGTAGAACGGGAAATAACCGGGTTGCGGACCGGTCGTCTCCCAGCCAGCGCCGGTGCGCCAGTTGTCAAAGCCAAGCGTCAGCGCCAGCAGCAGCAACAACAGCGACGCCACAATGTCGACGACCCGGGTGCTTGATATCGCGGGAGAATTGTCTTCCGGAGCGGTCGGATCTTCGACAACGATTTCAATATCAGTGTTGGACATGATCTATTGCGCTGGTTTCGAGATCTGTGATCGATGGTGGAGCAACGCGGGGAGGACGAACGCTCACCGCGCGGCAAATCCTGCTTCCGTCATCAGCGACTTGTTCAGCGCGTCATCCTCTTCGAGGAATTTGATCATCTCCTGCCCCTTGAGAAAGATCGGCTTGAGCGCTTGCTTCTCCATGTACTCCTTGTACTCGGCCGTCTGCGCCACCTTCTGGAACAGGTCGACATAGAACGCCTGCTGCTCCGGCGTCACCTTGCCGGGCAGGAACATCGCGCGCAGCATCAGATACTGCACGTCGAGACCTTCTTCCTTGCACGTCGGAATATCGTTCCACGATTGCGCTTCGGTCACCTTGGCCGCGTAGGAAATTCGCTCCTTGTCGAACACGCAGAGCGCGCGGACCTGACCGGCACGCCAGACTTCGAGATTTTCGCTTGGATTGTTGACGTTCGCCTCGGTGTGGTTGCCAACCAACTGCGTAGCGGCCTCACCGCCGGATTTGTACGGCAGATAGGAGAATTTGGCGCCGGTCTGCTTTTCCATGAAAACCGTGAGCACATGGTCCTCACGCTTCGAACCGGTGCCACCCATCTTGAAGGGCGATGGCGCCGCCTTCGCCGCCGCGATGAAATCCTTGACCGACTTCGGGCCGGCCGCATTGTCCCACAGCACGAACTGGTCCATGGCCACGACGGCCACCGGCGTGAGATCGCGCCAGTTGAAGGGGATTTTCGCCGACAGCGGCAGCATGTAGATCAGCGAATAGGCGATCAGCACCTTGTTGGCGTCGCCCTCGCTGGACTTCATGTACATCAGCGCTTCGGCACCGGAAGCCCCGCCCTTCAGAGACACTACGATCGGCGCCTTCATCAGGCCGTTCTTCTGGATCGCCGCCTGCATCATGCGGGCCATCTGATCCGAGGCGCCACCGGCGCCCGCCGCGACTACGATCTCGACCGGTTTCGTCGGCTCCCATGCCAGCGCCGGCGCCGCACTCGCAGCAAATGCCAGTGCAACGGCGATGCCTGTTACCTTGCGCATATTCCTCTCCGTGATCTCTGGCGCTTACGCCTGATGTTTTTGATTGCTCCGGCGGCTTCGCTGACAACGTCAACAGCCGACGGAATTCGCGACCGATGTCTCCTCAAACGGACCGACAAAATTCGATCCGCTTGCGTGCATCACCTGCCCACCACCTTGAGTGGCGTGGGATTGTTGGTTTCCGTTCGGCCTTCGAGATAGCTCATCGCGGCCGCCACGCCGCCTGCGCGATGCGGCACGCCGGCGACCGACAATCCCATCTCCACACCGGTCAACGCACCGAGCAGCGTCAGCTCATTGCATTCGCCGAGGTGCCCGATGCGGAACACCTTTCCTGCGACCTTGGACAGACCTGAGCCGAGCGACATGTTGTAGCGATCGAGGACGACCTGGCGGAATTGGTCGGCGTCGTGACCCGGCGGCATCAACACGGCCGTCAGCACGGGCGAATATTCAAGGGGTTCCTGGCACAGCACCTCCAGCCCCCAGTGATTGACCGCGGCACGCGTCGCCGCGGCGAGCCGCTGATGACGGGCGAACACCTGGTCAAGCCCCTCCTCGAGCAGCATGGTAATCGCTTCACGCAGCCCATAGAGCAGGTTTGTCGCCGGCGTATAGGGGAAGAAGCCCTTCGCATTCGGCTTCAGCATCTCCTCCCAATCGAAGTAGGAGCGCGGCATCCGGTTGGTTTTGGCGGTGGCGCGGGCCTTCTCCGAGATGGCGTTGAAGCCGAGGCCCGGCGGCAGCATGAAACCCTTTTGCGAGCAGCTGACACTGACATCGACCTTCCATTCGTCGTGCCGATAGTCGACCGACCCCAGCGAGGAGATGGTGTCGACCATCAGCAAGGCGGGATGGCCGGTCCGGTCGATCGCGGCGCGGATGTCGGCGATACGGCTGGTCGCGCCGGTCGAGGTCTCGTTATGCACGACCATCACCGCCTTGATGGTGTGCGCCGCATCGTCCGCGAGCCGGGCCTCGATCTGGGCGGGGTCGGCGCCGCGACGCCAATCGCCAGCGATGAAATCGACCTCGATCCCGAAGCGGCCTGCCATCTGGCGCCACAGGGTCGCAAAATGGCCTGTCTCCACCATCAATACCTTGTCGCCCGGCGACAGCGTGTTGACGATGGCCGCCTCCCAGGCGCCCGTCCCCGACGACGGGAAGATCACCACCGGTCCGGAGGTCTGGAAAATCTTCTGGCTGCCTTCCAGCACCGCCCGCCCGAGCTCGGCGAACTGGGCGCTGCGGTGATCGATCACCGGCATGTCCATCGCGCGAAGAACCCGCTCCGGGACCGGGCTGGGTCCTGGAATCTGCAGAAAATGCCGTCCTTGGCGCATGACAAACCTCCCAAACATCGTCTTGGCGATCATTTTGCATTCATTTTTTGTCTTTTCAACCGAAATTTGGTATTCGATTTGTAACGTCGACGCCGCGATTTTCGCAAACTACTGTTGTGCAAATGAAATCCACGATTCCCGAAACCGGAGTGCCGATCACTCCATCCGACCGCCAGGAAACCTCGCTGCACGGCGAAATCCTGCTGCGGCTTCGCGACTATGTCGTCGAAGGCAACATTCCGGATGGCGCGCGCGTTCCGGAGCGGCAACTTTGCGAGATGCTCGGAATCTCCAGGACGCCGCTGCGCGAGGCCCTCAAGGTCCTGGCGGCGGAAGGCCTGATCGACCTTCTGCCCAATCGCGGCGCACGGGTGCGCCAGCTCAGCGAGCGCGATCTCGAGGAGCTTTTCGACGTGATGGCCGGCCTGGAAAGCCTCGCCGGACGCCTGGCCTGCGAGGCCATCACCGACAAGGAAATCGCAGCGATCGAGCGGCTGCATTATGAGATGTACGGCCACTACCTCAACAGCGACATGCACGGCTATTTTCAGGTCAACCAGCGCATTCACGAGAGCATCGTCGCCGCCGCGCGCAACGAAGCCCTGCGCACAGCCTACGCCAGCTTCGCCGGCCGGATCCGCCGCGTGCGCTATTCGGCCAATTTCGCCCGCAAGCGGCAGCGCTGGGGCGAGGCGATGCGCGAGCACGAGGCGATCCTGGATGCGCTACGCCGCCGCGCCGGAAGCGAGCTGAGCGACATCCTGTTCCAGCATTTGCGCAACAAGCGAAGCGCCGCTATCGAGCACTTGGCCACCGCAAGCGACGCCAATGGGACGGCCGGCGCCGCCGGCTAGCTTGCCGATTATGAATTCATAATGTAATTCATCCGAATAAAAAGTGCATAATCCCGTGGAGGGATTACAACAGCCTCTGGATCACTTTGGATTTGGGATGAAGAACGCCTCACCGCTTGAACGCCGCCTGCGGTCGAACCTGACCGGCGAGGTCCTGTTCGATCCCTTCAGCCGCGGCCGCTACGCGACCGACGCCTCCTTCTACCAGATCGTGCCGGCGGCGGTCGTGGTGCCGCGCAGCCTGGACGAGGCGCTGACGACGCTCGCCATTTGCAAAGACGAGGGCCGCGTAGTCACCCCCCGTGGCGGCGGCACTTCGCAATGCGGCCAGACCATCAATGAAGGTATCGTCGTCGACTTTTCCAAGCACCTGAACCGCCTGCTCTCCCTGGACGTCGAAAACCGCACTTGCGTAGTCGAGCCGGGCGTCGTGCTCGACGACCTCAACCGGCAACTGAAAAAGCACGGGCTGTGGTTTCCGGTCGATGTGTCCACCGCCTCGCGCGCCACGATCGGCGGCATGGCCGGCAACAATTCCTGCGGCGGCCGCTCGCTGCGCTACGGCACCATGCGCGACAACACGCTGTCGATGGATGCGGCGCTGGCCGACGGCACGCGGCTGCATTTCGGCGAAGTGCCACGGGATCTCGCGCGGGTGCACTCGCCGCAGAGCGGCCTAGCCCTGTTCCGCGACATGCTCGATCTCGGCGAGCGCGAGGCCGCCGAAATATCGGAGCGATTTCCGAAGGTGCAGCGCCGGGTCGGCGGCTACAATCTCGATGCGCTGGTGCCGCGCAATGCACCGAACAACATGGCGCATCTCCTGGTCGGCTCCGAGGGGACACTGGCCTTCACGACGCAGGTCGAGCTCAAGCTATGGCCCGTCATCCGCAACAAGGTGCTCGGCGTCTGCCATTTCGGCAGCTTCTACGAGGCGATGGACGCGGCGCAGCATCTGGTGAAGCTGCGGCCGATCGCGGTGGAGCTGGTCGATCGCACCATGATCGCGCTCGGGCGCGATATCGCGATGTTCAAGCCCGTGATCGAGGCGACCGTGCGCGGCGATCCGGATGCGCTCCTGATCGTCGAATTTGCCGAAGAGGATCAGGCCGACAATCTGCAAAAGCTGAAACAGCTTTCCGAATTGATGTCGGACCTCGGTTTCGGTTGGAACCATCCGCCGCGCAAATGGGGCGGCGTGGTCGACGTCGTCGAGCCCGCGACGCAGACGGCGATTGCGGATTTTCGCACCTCCGGCCTCAACGTCATGATGTCGATGAAGCAGGAGGGAAAGCCGGTCTCCTTTGTCGAAGACTGCGCCGTGCCGCTGCCTCACCTCGCCGACTATACCGAGCGGCTCAATGCGGTCTTCGCCAAACACGGCACGCGCGGCACCATGTATGCGCATGCCTCCGAGGGCTGCCTGCATGTGCGCCCTGTCCTCAATTTGAAGCTCGAGAAGGACGTCAAGGTGATGCGCGCCATCGCCGAAGAGGCCTTCGCGATGGTGCGCGAATACAAGGGCTCGCATTCCGGCGAGCATGGCGATGGGCTGGTGCGCTCCGAATTCCATGAAGCGATGTTCGGCTCCCGCATCGTCGCCGATTTCCGGGAAATCAAGCAGCGCTTCGATCCGGACCATCTGCTCAATCCCGGCAAGATCGTCGATCCGCCGAAAATGGACGACCGCTCGCTGTTCCGCTATCGGCCGGATTATCGCGTTGGCGAACTGAAGACCGTGCTCGACTGGTCGGCCTATCCTGGCGCGGGCGGCGGCTTTCAGGGTGCGGTCGAGATGTGCAACAACAACGGCGCCTGCCGGAAGCTCGAGGGCGGCGTGATGTGCCCGTCCTATCGCGCGACCCGCAACGAGAAGGATGTCACGCGAGGCCGCGCCAATACGTTGCGTCTTGCGATCTCCGGGCAGTTGGGGCCGGATGCGCTGGCTTCGGACGAGATGATGGAGACGCTAAAACTCTGCGTCTCCTGCAAGGCCTGCCGGCATGAATGTCCGACCGGCGTCGACATGGCCAAGATGAAAATCGAGGTGCTGGCGGCGCGCGCGGCAAGGCACGGCCTCTCGCTGCGCGACCGGCTGGTCGGCTATCTGCCGCGCTATGCTGGTCTGGCCTCGCGCTTTGCGTCGATCGCCAACCGGCGCAACAACAGTCCGCTATTGCGCAGCCTGTTCGAGAAGCTTGCCGGCATCAGCGCGAAACGCACGCTGCCGGCGTTCCGCCGCGACGTGTTCAGGCCGGATGTCGAAGCCTTCGGCCCTGCCGACGGCCGCGAAGTCGTGCTGTTCGCCGACACCTTCAACCGCTACTACGAAAGCGAGAACCTCACGGCGGCCCTGCATGTTCTGGTGGAAGGCGGATTTCGTGTGCATCTCCCAAGGCCCGCGGACCAGGGCCGTGCGCTGTGCTGCGGGCGAACGTTCCTCTCGGCCGGTCTGGTCGAACAGGCGCG
This sequence comes from Bradyrhizobium sp. CB3481, assembly GCF_029714305.1. NCBI lineage: Bacteria > Pseudomonadati > Pseudomonadota > Alphaproteobacteria > Hyphomicrobiales > Nitrobacteraceae > Bradyrhizobium > Bradyrhizobium sp. CB3481. Next base: position 2,399,918 of record NZ_CP121647.1, on the reverse strand, counting down.
CAGCGAGCTGGACCGGCTGGTCGCGGCCTACGCGCCGTTCGCTGCGCGCGGGATGCCCATTGTCGGACTGGAGCCGAGCTGTCTCCTGACGCTGCGCGACGAATTGCTCTCGCTTCGCTCGGACAATGACGCCAGGAGCGTCAGCGCGCACGCCTTGCTGTTCGAGGAATTTCTGGTTCGCGAGGCGGAGGCCGGCCGCCTGAAGCTGCCGCTCGGTGCGATGCCGGTGAAAGCGCTGGTTCACGGCCACTGCCATCAAAAATCATTCGGCGCGTTCAAGCCGGTCGAAAAGATACTTCGCCTCATTCCGGATCTCAGTGTCGAGACCATTGAATCCAGTTGCTGCGGCATGGCCGGTGCGTTCGGCTATGGCGCCGACACCTATCAGGCTTCGATCGAAATGGCCGAGCTGTCGCTATTGCCGGCGGTGCGCCGCGCCGATGCGGCGGCGCTGATCGTTGCCGACGGCACCTCCTGCCGCCACCAGATCAAGGACGGCGCGAACCGTGCCGCACTGCATGTTGCCCGGGTCCTCGCGATGAGCCTCGACGCGCAGCGAACCGTTAATCCCGATCAATCGCAAAGGAACTGATTCATGGCTGAACTTACCCTCGATGTCGCCCGCAAGATCCTCGATGCCGCGCTGGCCAAGGGCGTGGAGAAGAAACTGAAGCCGCTGGTCATTACCGTTCTCGATGCCCGCGGCTGCGTGAAGGTCACCGCCGCGCAGGACGGCACCAGCCTGATGCGGGCCGAAATCGCGCATGGCAAGGCCTATGGCGCGCTCGCGATGGGCATGGGCTCGCGCGCGCTGTTTCAGCGGGCACAGGAGCAGGCCTATTTCGTCGGCGCGGTGAATGCGCTGGCTCAGGGGCGCCTGGTTCCGGTGCCCGGCGGCGTGCTGATCATGGACGGCACGAGCCTGCTCGGGGCCGTCGGCGTCAGCGGCGATACCTCCGACAATGACGAAATCTGCGCCGTCGCTGGTATCGAAGCGGCTGGGTTCAAGGCGAATGCTGGATAACCAGAGGTTCATGGAACGGAACAGAGCTTGTAAACGTCGAAAACTCTTTAGTCCCTGCACTAGTCTAGTTGAATGTAGATAGCCCCCTTCGCAAACACATAAAGGATTGCATCTTATTGCCGCACTCCTTTGGCAGAGCAAACTATGATCGAAGCCGTCTTTTTGATTGTCGGCACATAGCGAAATTCTCAACGATGGCCTGTTTGAGCGGCGACAATGCATCCCATCGGTGTTTCTGTGGTCGTCATGGCGTTCGCCCTTGCTGCACTTTCGATTATTTGCGTTGGGATGCCTCTCGACGATAGCTGTTCAGGCACCTCTCTGCTCGACGTTCGAGAGCCTTTTGCCGGCTCTCACAGCCTTACCAGTATTGGCAAGCATGGTTTGGGGCCCAATGTGTGACGACAAGGACCAGTAATGCACCCCCCCTAACCCGATCCGTCCGGCCTTCGCCTGACGAGCTATAGTCCAAACTGACAGCGTTGCTTCGAAAGCTAGCGTAGGACTGCAACCAACCATTTCGCCGACGCATCAGCGGTCGATGAACTTGGTAATCACGATGAATTCCTGAAGCAAACGCTGAGCAAGGTTCTGAGGCTCTCGTCACGCTTCCAAGTAACTCCTCCAACTGAGCGGCTGGCTTGTCAACCGCCGGTGAAGCTCAAAGCTCAATTTGGAGGAACGGCTTCGGAGCCCCGCGCTGGGTAATGGCTTTCAATGGATCTAAAAGAAAGGGTGCCTGCCGAGCACGTTCTCCCGAAGGATCATGTACTGCGTATTATTCAAGGTCTGATCGCGGGGCAACTCTTTCGTTATGCGCAACTATCAACCGGCTCTGCGCTGCAGCGCGTGAAGAATCGCGTCGAGAATCTGGAGCACAGCTATCGTTGAGACGCCGTTTCGACACCATCGACGCGAACTCGCCACCCGGCGACAGCAGAATTGGGATCGGACACAAATTTGAATTGGCAGAACCCTGCTGGAGATGGACGGCTATCGCCCCGGACCGGATCAAGCATATCGAAAACCCAGCCATGTGTGTTGATTTTATCCACGGTGTCTGCACAACGGTACATTGCCGTGGCCATGGCCGGCTGTTGAGTGGTAATAAGCCTGACAGTGAACGCGGGTTCCGTCATCCTATAGACTGACGTGACGTAGCTTCCGATGGCCGGGAGCTCCGATTGCAATGGCTGATTGCCTATTGAAAGTTCGGATAGAACCATACGGTTTTGACCAGCGTTTTGGGCCGACGATACTCTGATTTCGCAAATTTCCTGCCGAGCAAAATAATAGCTCAGAACGAGCCGACTCGAAGAGAGTGTGTATGAGATCGGTTTCAACTCGGATCCGCACTCTTTGATCTCTAATTTTAGCGATCGGGGATAAAGAATTGGATTGTAGAGTCCAAGGGACAAAAGGTTTGCGCTGACGGGCCTCCTCAACCGTAAATGAAGATGCGTTTCCCCGTTTTCAGATGGGGCGAAATACGTATCGTCCTTGCGGTCAAATAATGTTTCTACTCCGTATCCTGGCACCGTTGGCGTCGAGCTGATCACTTCGATATTCCCGGCCAACTGGTCTAGCGGCATCGGAGTTGCCGGACGCGAAGCTAATCGGAGGACACCATTCGATTCTCTCATTGTGCCGTAGGCATCGAAATTCGCGTCATCGAAAAAGCTCTGCCATCTCAGCCACGCGCGCTGGAAGAACTTGTCGTGGGTGATCTCAGCAAGCGTCTTGAGCTGAACGGCATGCCCGATCGCGTAGCCAGTTGTTGCTTTCGGATACGGTCTGCTGCGGCGATCCAGTACCGTCCAATCACCAGTATCGTAGGCAGGCAGTGATGCCTTGAGGCTGGCGAACGCCTGATCCAACTGTTCACTGGCGTCCTTGTCGTTGGGAAATAGCCGCACGAACTCGTACAGGCCGAAGACTGTGGAGACGTTTCCATTCCATACGAACGACGGAGGATCTGATGGATATTCCTCGAACCAAATTCCGCCTTCCGGGCTTTTTGCCAACACCCCACCCTTGTCACGAGGCAGGAACATGAAATTCTTAAGCTTCTTGATCAGCGGCAGAACCGAGGCGTCCGCTGTATCATAGTGATAGCGGATCAGAGCTGAGATAGCTTGTCCCTGCGCTAGTCCAGAACGCCAACCCGACTTAAGTCCGTAGCCATCCCATGGGAACTGATATTCGTAAGCAACCATATCCTGGCCTGCAGGCACATGATGCGAGGTTATCCACCGGATCTGATCAAGATAGGTCTTGCGCGCCTCGACACTGCCTGTTCGCTTGTAGGTGTGATAACATCCGAGCGCCGTCTGACTGATGGTCACTGGATTGTACTGTTTGCCGAACTGATCGTAAGGAACCTGGACCACACCTTCCGTATCGAGAGGATACCCTCCACATCCTCCGAGGTCATATTGTGTGACAAGGTTCGCTTGCGCAAGTGCAGAAGATACTGCGAGGCAAGACGCCAGAAGAGATGCAAGAATCGAGGTGCTCGACTTCATCAGGAACCGGCGTGAATGGCGTTGTCGCAAGATGACCTAATCCAACACTTGGTCGATGTAAGAAACGCTTGACCTGACGTATTTTGGCCTGAGGTGCATGGCGTCTCTGTAAATTGGGTCTCCATCGTCGGTGACTGTGGGGCAGTTACCACCAGGGCAGAGATTGGACAGCGGATCAATGATCTTAGCGCCAGCTTGCTCAAGCGCTTTGCGAAGGAGGGCCGTGACCGAAAGACCTTCATCTTGACTCGACAAAGAAATCGCGGTCGGGACAATATCGAACGAGGTCAGGTGTCGCCGAACCATGCTTATGGGGTGCATAGATGCTGCAAAAGGGATGTTCATGATTGCATAGACAGTCCGACCGTCGGCAATCATCGATTTTGTCATTGCTGCCAAAGCGTCTATCGCAGCAGTCCGTCCCGCAGGTGTCGCTAATCTCTGATCCTTGTACCGGTAAACTGATGTCGATCCTAGATAGCCCCACCAATGTGCGCCGAGCACGACGGTCTTGATGTTTTTGTTTTGCACGATAGCCTTGGCCGCATCCACGAGGCCAGCGCAATACGGATGTAGAACCTCTGTAACGTCGGGGATCGGTGGGCATCCGCCGTAGGTGAGGAAGTAGATGGAGCTTTGGCTAGCTGTCTCGCTATGCGATGCAAGGGCCTGAACGCGAGGCCAGTACATCTCCATATTGCTGTCCCCGAAGAAGAGAACAGCGTTTGGACCGTTCGTGCCCTTGTATTTTCGAAGCACATGGCCGCGAACAGCTTCGGCGGTGAGATCATCGGTTGGGTAAGACCATTCGCTAGAAGCGTCAACGATGCGGTCCACTTGGAACCGGTGGGCGTTTGATCGCACGTTGTCCAAAGCGATCAGGTGCCCTGTAAGGCCCAATGACGCACATAATGTTGCCAGACCCGCTGCTGCTGCTCGCCGAACTTGCGGCCGGCCGAAACGAATAGGGCGTTCGATGAGATAGAAAGTGGCTATCGAGCAGGCGACTGCGAGGAACACGAGCAACCAAGTTTCGCTGTCGCCGAGAGCGCTGCCTTTGTAGATCGTGGCGAACGACAAGACCGGCCAATGCCAAAGATACAAGGGATAACTGATTAGGCCGAGGAAAACCGCCGCGCGGTTGGCCAAGAGAATACGGTTTACCGTCGCCTTTGGACCGGCAGAAATAAGTAAGGCGGCGCCTAGAACTGGAAATAGAGCGCGCCATCCGGGGAAGAGTTGATGGCTGTCAAAAAGCGCTGCAGCCCAAGCAATCAAGGCCAAGCCTAACACGGCGCGGACCTCGCGCGAGATAACGCTCTCGATGACGTCGAAAACCATCGATGTCATGCTCTTGTGAAACTGTGCGCGGTAGGCAATCAGGCAACCGACGAGCAATTCCCACGCTCTTGTCGTCGGCATGTAGAATGTCGAGACAGGTTTGCCAGCAACTTGCGCAATGTTAAGGACGAACGAAGCGATCAGGCCGATCCATATGAGGGCGCTCAAGGCGCGCGTGCGCCAGTAGACGAGGAACACGGCCAGCGGCCAGGCAAAATAGAACTGCTCTTCTATCGCCAGAGACCATAGGTGCAGCAGTGGCTTCTGAATCGAGGCCTGATCGAAATACCCTGCCTGATTCATGAAGACGAAGTTGGCGAAAAAGAACGCGCCGCCGCGTACTTCCTGGCCCAGACGAAGCCAGTCATTTGGTAATAGCCACAGCCAGCCAACCGCGCATGTCAGGCTAAGAACCAGCGCCAGAGCCGGGAAAATGCGGCATATTCTGCGGACATAGAATTGCAGAAAAGAGAAGCGATTGGCTTCCATCTCGGCAAAGACGATACCCGAGATAAGGAACCCTGAGATGACGAAGAAGACGTCAACCCCAATGAAACCGCCAGGCAGAGCGCCAGGGAACGCATGATACAGCACGACTGTGCCGATTGCGATGGCCCGGAGACCGTCGATGTCTGGACGATAGACTAGGCGATTCATTACGGACGTGCCCCCCATCCGCCGAAGCCTCTAACACCAGACGGCCAATCCGAGCAACCCTATGACAAGATTAGAATATGAATCACGGGCAAACGATTGAAATGGAAGGCGATTCTGAAGCTCGACGATCATTCATTCACCTTCGACCCGGCCTCCGCTTTTGGGATGGACCTTTACCGAATCCGTCCGCCGCGTTGTAAGTTTAGCTGATCAAGGCTCCCACTGCGAACTGCAAGTTGGCTACCTCCCCGTCCACGAAGGCTTCCGTTTTTCACTGAACGCCCTAAGGCCTTCCTTGGCGTCTTCCGTCATCGCCAGCAATGCGATCTGGCCTTCGGTGTAGGCGATGCTCTCGTCGAACGACATCGAGGCGATCGCCCGCATCGCATATTTGCCGCGACGGATAGCCGTCGGAGACTTGTCGACGATGCGGCTGACCAGCCAATCCACCTTGGCATCGAGCTCGGCCGCCGGCACGACGTAGTTCAGCAGGCCTGCTTCCTTGGCGGCATGCGCGTCAAACGGCTCGCCGGTCAGCGCCCACTCGCTGACCAGCCGCTTTGGCGCGATCGACTGCAGGAGGCTCAACACTTGCATCGGGAACACGCCGACCTTCACCTCGGGCAAACCGAACACCACGTGATCGGCGGCGACCGCCATGTCGGTCATGCACAGGAGGCCCATGCCGCCGGCCATGCAGACGCCCCCCACCCTCGCGATCGCGGGTTTGGTGGCGTCCTGCGACAACCGCAGCAGGTCGGCGTAGTCGACGTTCGGCCTGGAAAAATCCATCGCAAAGGCAGCGCCGCTGTTCTGCAGATCCGCCCCGGCGCAAAACGCCTTGTCACCCGCCCCCGTCAGCACGATGACGCGGACATCCTTGTCGTCATGCGCTTCGCGATAGCCACGGGCGATACCGGCGACCACGTCGGTGTTGATGGCGTTGCGCTTGTCAGGCCGGTTGATAGTGATCCAATACGCCTGTCCGCGCTTCTCGCGTACCACGCTGCTTGTGTCGGTCATTGTTCCGCTCGCCCTATCTGTCCTTGATCTCTGAGCATTTGCGGCAGGATAGCGGAGGACTGCAAGCGGGAATTAGATCGCCGGTGCGGCCTTCCTCATCCAGACCTTGTTGTCATGAAACGCCGCGCCGCCGACGGGAGCCACCGCTTCGGCGCCGGTCAGCATGTTGATGCCGCGGCCGCCGATATGGGCCTTGTTCGGATGGATGGACTCGGCAATCAGCACGCCGCGCCGCACGCCGTCGAATAATTTCGCCGTCAGCGTGGTCTCGCCGCGCATATTGCCGAGCGTCACGGCATCGCCATCGGCGATCGAGAGGCTCGCGGCGTCTTCCGGATGCATCATCACCGTCGGTGCGCCCTCGCGCGCCTGCGATCCCGGCGTTTCGTTGAAGCTGGTGTTGAGATAGCTGCGCGACGGAGACGTTGCGAGACGGAATGGATGCTTGTCGTCCGCTTCCTCGATGATCGTCCAGTGATCAGGCAGCGACGGCATCTCTGACCACGGGCCGAGCCCCGGCTTGCCGAACGGCGGATTGGCCCAGTCGGCCTTGAAATGGAACTTCTTGTCGGCATGCGCAAAGCCGTCGAGATAGTGCGAGGTGCGAAAATCCGGCTGGATATCGCGCCACAGATCCGCTTCCAGCGTTTCGATGTCGCCGTGGCCGCTCTTCTTCAGCGTTGCGTCGATCAGCTCGCGCGGCGTCATCTCAAATCCGGGATGCATGGCGCCCAGGCGGCGCCCGAGGCCTTGCAGCACTTCATGATTGGAACGGCACTCGCCGGGTGGATCGATCAGCTTTGCGCCGACTGAGATGTGCTGATGGCCGCCGCCATAGTAGAGATCGTCGTGCTCCATGAACATCGTGGCGGGAAGCACGACGTCGGCCATGGCGGCCGTCTCGGTCATGAACTGCTCGTGCACCACCACGAATAGGTCTTCGCGCGCAAACCCCTGACGCACCAGCGCCTGTTCGGGCGCCACCGTCACCGGATTGGTATTCTGGATCAACATCGCCTTGACCGGGCCACCGCCCTTCAGCGCTTCGGCGTCCCCGGTCAGAATGCGCCCGATCTTGGACTGGTCGAGCCAGCGGGTCGTCGGATCGATCGCGTCGTGCCCCTCGATGATGGATTCGTCGAACCGCCAGATCCCGGCATTGTTGAAGAAAGCTCCGCCGCCTTCGTACTGCCAGGCGCCGGTCACCGCGGGGACGCAAAGCGCCGCATGCATCTGCGCCGCGCCGTTGCGGCTGCGGGTGAAGCCGTAGCCGAGGCGGAAGAACGTTCGCTTGGTCTGGCCGACAGCCCGCGCGAACGCCTCGATCTCGTCGACCGGCACGCCCGAAATCCGCGAGGCCCATTCCGGCGTGCGGGTCTTGAGATGCGCCTCGAGCTCATCGGGGCAATCGGTGTAGCGATCCATATAGGCGCGATCCGCATAGCCCTCGCGGAACAACACATGCATGACGCCGCAGGCAAAGGCGCCGTCGGTGCCGGGCCGGAGCAGGATCTTGATGTCGGCCTGCCTCATGGTGTCGTTGTTGTAGATGTCGATCGCCGCGATTTTTGCGCCGCGCTCCTTGCGGGCGCGCGAGGCATGCGTCATCACGTTGACCTGGGTATTCACCGGATTGGTGCCCCAGATCACGACGAGATCCGAGACGCCCATTTCGCGCGGATCGACGCCGGCGATCTTGCCCGTGCCAATGGAGAAGCCGACGCGCGCGATATTGGCGCAGATCGTCGAATAGAAGCGCGAATACTTCTTCACATGCGCGAGGCGATTGATGCCGTCGCGCATAACGAGCCCCATGGTGCCGGCGTAGTAATAGGGCCAGACAGATTGAGCGCCGAATTCGCGCTCGGCCTGATCGAACCGTGCGGCTATTTCATCGAGCGCATCATCCCAGGAAATCCGCGCGAACTGGCCGGAGCCTTTCGGTCCAGTGCGGCGCATCGGATAGAGCAGCCGGTCGGGATGGTGAATGCGCTCGGCATAGCGCGCGACCTTGGCGCAGACTACGCCCGCCGTATAAGTCTGTACCTTGGAACCGCGGACGCGGCCGATCGAGCGGCCCTCGATCACCTCGACGTCGAGCGCGCAGGCCGACGGACAATCGTGCGGACAGGTGGAGTGGCGGATATCGATCTTGGCATGCTGGTTCATGCGTTTTAGGTAACATCAAACGCGGCGGCCGCCGAGAGCCTTTGTCCGGCCGTGCACCTGCAAAAACGGCCTCTAGCCATGCATCAGGCGCCCAGATAGGCGCCACCATTGGCGTGGATCGCCTGGCCATTGATGTAGCGCGCGCCGGGGCCGCAAAGGAAACGTACAGTTGCAGCAACATCTTCCGGCAGGCCTCGATTGCCAGTGATGGTTTGATGAGTGAGATGATGCGCCGGCTCGGGCTTGTCGTTCGGCCGCGGTGTGCCGATCAGGCCGGGAACCACGCAATTCACGGTAATGCCGTCGTCGGCCAGGTCGTGCGCCAGCGCGCGGGTGAAGCCGATGATGCCGGCCTTCGCCGTCACGACATGCGCGCGATTCTTCGCTCCCGTATGCGCGCTGAGGCCACCAATGTTGACGATGGTCCCGCCGCCCGCCTTGCGCAGGGCCGGCAGGCAGGCCTTGACGCAGTGGAACGTTCCATCGAGCGTCACGTCGAGGATTTCGCGCCATGCCGCATAATCCATCTCAGCGAATGGCTTTTCGCGCCGCAGCGCAGCGTTGTTGATAAGGATGTCGATGCCACCGAATTGTTTTGCCGCAGCATCGGCCATTGCCTGCACAGCTGCGACGTCGGCCACGTCGCCGATATGAACCAGCGCCTCGCCGCCTGCGGCCTCGATCTCGTGGGCGACGGCTTCCGCTTCAGTGCGGTTGCTGCGCGCGTTCACCACTACGGAAGCACCGCCTTCCGCCAGCGTCAGTGCGATCGCGCGGCCGATATTGCGGCCCGCGCCGGTGACGATGGCAACTTTACCTGAGAGTTCTTTCATCATGAGGCGCTATCCACGCAATGAGGTTAGATCGATGCGTCCATCATATAGACCGGCCAGCAGTTGCAGCGCCGTATCGCTCTGCCCGGCATTCCAGCCGCCATGTGCTGCGTTGAGCCTGAACTTGTCGATCACGTCCTGCCGGGTCAGCGGCTCCTGCGCGCCGCCCCGCAGATAGGGCTGCCGCTCCTCGACCACGCTGCCATCCCGGAGGCTGGCGCGGATGTGGCCGGTGTAATTGTTGGGATAAGGATTGTCCGGATCGATCACGAATTTGACCTTGGCGGCGAGCGCGAGCACGCGTTCATCACTGACAGCACTTTCCGTGAACGCACCGAGCCCGACGCCGCCATGCACGAATCCGGCGGCCAACAGGTAAGGCACGGCGAACTTGGCGGCATAGCCGTTGGGCGGGCGCTGCTTGTCGGCAAGCGGCTCCCAGAGGCGGTGCACGGTCCCCTCCGCGACCTCGCAGACGATCTCGACGACATCCTCCGGCTTGATGCCGCGCGCGGCCAGCCGACGCGCACAATCGATGTAGGGCTGCGCCATGGTCCCGCATGGATAGGGCTTGAAAGCCAGCGTATCGGTCACCCAACGCGTGCCGAAATCGTCGGTCAGCGCGTCGTAGTCGCCTTTCGTGGTGTGCGCGAAGCCATGGAACAGGCCGTGCCCCCCTTCGAACACCGTGCGTGGTCCAACGAACCCTGCCCGTGCCAATAGCGCCGCGCGGATCCCCGATTGGGCCGCCCATCCGGCATGCAGCCGTTTGGTCCACGCGCCCTCGGCAAGATATTCGATGATGCCGCCGGCCATGCTGCCGGCGATGCCGAGCGCATCGACGATCTGCCGAGCATGGAGGCCAAGGGCCGCACCGACACCAGCGGCTGCCCCCATTGCGCCGAAAATCGCCGTCGGATGGAATCCTGCCTTGTGAACGGCTTTCGGCACCACGAGACTCAAACGACACAGCACTTCGGTGCCGACAGCGATCCCGATCAGCGCCATGCGACCATCCGGATTGTGCCGCTCGCAGGCGGCGAGCACCGCCGGTACAACCACGGCCCCAGCATGCACCGGGCCGCCTTCAAAGGTGTCGTCGAAATCCTCGCCATGCGCGGCCGTGCCGTTGACGAAAGCGGCTCCCGCGGCATTCAGCATGCGCTGATGCCCGATCGCCGTGCATGGACCATCGTCATCACAGCCGGTTAGCGCGCTTTTGACGTAATCCTCGTTGCGCGCGGTGACGCAGAGGCCGACCACGTCGATCAAGAGGTCCTCGCACTTCCGCACGGTCGGCGCCGGCAAGGCGCCGGAGTGGAGCGCGGCGATCCTTTCGGCCAGCGTCTCGGCGACCGAAATTCTGGGCAATCCAGAAGCCATGCCGGTCAAACGCGGAAGATCTTCGTGTAGCGCGCCTTGATGGCCTCGCTCTCCTTCTCAACCGCCGCCGCGTCGTCCTTCATAGTCTTGATGTCCTTGAGTGGTGTGCGCCCTGCCTTCTCGACGGTTTGAGAATGGACCGAGCGGAGGCCGCCGACGTCGATGATGAGTTGCTGGGCCTCCCGGCTCAGACTGAACGACTGAAACAGCCTTGCCGCGTTCGGATTGGGGGCATCCTTGAAAATGCCGTTGGGCCCGATGATCAGCGGCGAGCCCTCCGTGGCATAAACCGGCTCGACCGGACGGCCGGCCTCCTTCATCTGGAAGATGTTGTATTCGTTGCCGTCGGCCATCACCGCCCTCTCGCCGAGATCGAGCTTCTTCGGCGGATCGGCGGATGACTGCACCTGCATGATGTTCTGCTTGGCGAGCTTTTCAAAATAGCTCCAGCCGAGATCGCGCTGCATCTGGTAGGTCGCGGTCATGATGGTGCCGCTGTAACCCGGATGCGCCTTGACGATCTTGCCCTTCCATTTGGGATCGAGCAGATCGGCAAAGCTCTTCGGCGCGTCTTCGGCCTTCACGAGGTTGGTGTTGTAAGCGATGATGCTGAGCCAGACGCGAAAGCTCGCAAACTGGCCGTCAGGATCCTTGTGCTCGGCCGGATAGTATTTTGCGACCTCCTCCGGCACAAAGGGCGCCAGGATGCCCTCGCGCTTCCAGACGATGAAATGCGCCGCGTCCGACGAGTTGACCACGTCGACGGCGTGGATGTTGCTGGAATATTCCTGGCCGATGCGCTGGAACACGCGCTCCGCACCGGTGCGCTCGACCCGCACCGCGATGCCCGGATATTTCGCCTCGAAGGCTTTCGCCAGCTTCTCCGCGACCGGCAGATCGGTCGAGGTGTAGTAGATGACCTTGCCTTCCTTCTTCGCCGCCTCGATCAGCGCCGGTGTCACCGCTTCCGGCGGCGGCGCAGCCGCCATCACGCGGGTGGAGAATGCTGCGCCTGCGAAAACGGCGCCGGCGCCTGCCAGTACATGGCGGCGCGAAATCCCTGGGTGTTTCATTTGTCGTTCCCCGCGCTGTTGGCGAAGTTGAGTACCCCATACGCCCATCCATTATTCCCATGGATCGGCGGCTGTCCATGGCTGGCAGGTCATGGCGGACAGCGCGCCGACCGCCGAGCGCGGTGCGCCGGGCGATGGCTTCTACCAAGGGATGAAACCAGAATGGCGATTTGCTATCGTTGCACTGCAACCGCGTCTGATTCGCCCGAGTTTCCAGGGAATCCGGCCATGACCGTTTTCAAGTCAGGCGACCTTGTGGTGCTCAAATCCGGCGGACCGACCATGACGGTCGATGCCGTCAACACAAGCATCTTTGACGACGGCAAGGTCACCGGCGTGGTCTGCGCGTGGTTCGTCGGGCAAAAGCTCGAGCGCTTCCGCTTCGAGCCTGGAGCTCTCGAGCTGGCCAATCCGCACGAAGTGCCTCCGGCAGGCCCGTCAGGCGAGGCTTCTCCGGCGACAGCAGAGGAATACGCGGTCGCGCTGGATAGCATGGCTGGCGCGATGAACACGCCGCCCGATCGTCCCGAGCAGGTCGAGCCGACGAAGGCAGCACCGAAGCGGCACAAGGGCGCGGCAAGCGCTGAACTTCCGAAACACACGCACTGACCGGATATCCGTCCTTGGTATAGGCGCCGCCGCATGGCCCGCACGGTTTGCGGGCTTTAAGGGCCCCCGCTTAGCGGCTAGACTTGATCCCTAAACTGGCAGACAGACCAGGACAGGGAGATGGAAATGAGGGGCCTGAGGCTTGCGCTCGTGCTGGCGCTGTTTGTGACGCCGTGCCTCGCGCAGGATTACCCGTCGCGTCCCGTGAAGGTGATCGTTCCGTTCGGCGCCGGGGGACCGGCCGACGTCACCGCTCGCCAGATCGGCAGCATTCTGCAGGAAAGCTTCGGCCAACCGTTCGTGGTCGAAAACCGCACCGGCGCCGGCGGCGTGATCGGCACGCAGGAGGCGGTGAAGTCGCCGCCCGACGGCTATACGCTGCTGATGATGTCGAACACGCAGACCGCGAATGAATCGCTGGTCCCGCAGCGCAAATATGAACTGATGCGCGACCTCGCGCCGATCGCGCCGGTGAACTACTCCGACCTCGTCATCGTGGTTCATCCTTCCGTGCAGGCCAAGACCCTGCAGGAATTCGTTGCGCTTGCCAAATCGCAGCCGGGGAAATTGAACTACGCCTCGTCGGGCCAGGGCACGCCGTATCACATGGCGGGCGAGCTGTTCAAAGCCATGGCCGGCGTCGATGTGCTGCATGTGCCCTATCGCAACAGCGGCGAGGCACGCAGTGGCGTGATCGGCGGCCAGGTTCAGATGATGATCGACGCGCTTCCGGCAATGGCACCTAACATCGCTGAAAATCAGGTGCGCGCGCTGGCGACGACGGGCAAGATCCGTTCGACCGTGCTTCCCAATGCTCCGACCGTGATCGAGGCCGGCGTTCCCGGTTATGAGGCCACCATCTGGCTCGGCTTGATGGCGCCCGCGGGCACGCCAAAGCCAATCATCGACAAACTCAACGCGGCCGTGAACGACATCGTGAAACGGCCTGACATCATAAAACTATGGTCCCAGCAGGGCGTCGTGCCTATGTCAATGAGCGCAGCCGAATTCGACAAATTCCTCCGCGACGACATCGTGAAGTGGGCGGAGGTAGTCAAGAAGTTCGACAAGCCGCCGCAATAAGAAGCCGCAAGAGAAGGCCTGCCCGCGATGCCAAGCGTTCGAATTCGCCTCAACGGCGTCGAGCTGGAAATTGACGCCGATCCCGACCGCTCATTGCTGGATATTCTGCGAGGGCAGCTCGGCATGACCGGACCGCATTTCGGCTGCGGTGCCGGCGAGTGCGGCGCCTGCAATGTGATCGTCGGCGATCGCGCGGTCTCCGCCTGCGATACGCCGTTATGGTCGGTGGCGGACAAGGATGTCACCACCATCGAAGGGCTGGGAACGAGCGAGCGGCCGCACCCGCTGCAGCGTGCCTTCATCGCCGAGCAGGCCTTGCAATGCGGCTATTGCGTCTCCGGCATCCTGATGAGCGCCGCGGCGCTGTTGAAGCGAAACCCGTCACCGACGAGCCGCGAAGTGAAGGAAGCGCTCGACCGCAACCTCTGCCGTTGCGGCTCGCACAACCGCATGGTGCGGGCGGTGCTCCGCGCCGCGCAAGAAATGGCGGCGGCACCATGAGCCAGCAGGCGCCAGCTCGCTCTCCGCCTGCCCTGCCGGTAAGCCTCGCAGCGAATCCGCGACTTTCGGCGTGGCTTAAATTCTCGAGCGATGGACAAGTAGCGATCTCGCCCGGAAAGGTCGAGATCGGACAAGGCATCGTGACGGCCCTGGCGCAGATCGCCGCGGAAGAGCTCGATGTCGCTCCGTCTCGCGTGCAGATGGTCCGCGCGTCAACCGCCGCCAGCCCCAACGAGGGTGTCACGTCGGGCAGCCTTTCCATCCAGCAATCCGGCCGCGCGCTGCGTCATGCCTGCGCCGAAGCCCGCCAGATCTTCCTGCAGCAGGCCGCGGAACGGCTTGGAGTCGATATCGATGCGCTCGACATCGAGGACGGCACCATTTCAGGACCGGGCAACGTCACGACGAGCTACTGGGAGCTTGCCGGGGAGGTCTCGCTCGACCGCGACGCGACGCCGGGCGTCAAGCCGAAGGTCGCCGCGCGCCGGACGGTAGCGGGCAGTTCCATTCCGCGCATCGACATTCCGGACAAGGTATTTGCACGGCCGCGCTTCATCCATGACCAGGCATTAGCGGAAATGCTGCATGGCCGCGTGCTGCGCCCGGAGAACGCGCGCGCGAAATTAGTCGGGTTGAACGAGGATGGTGCGCGTTCGGCGGACGGCTTGGTCGCGGTCGTACGCGACGGTAGTTTTGCGGGGGTGGTTGCCGAAACCGAGCATGATGCGGAGGCAGCACTCGCTGCACTGCGCAAGGGCACGACGTGGTCCGAGGGCGAGCCGCTGCCGGACGAAAACGATCTCGCCAATTTCCTCAAAGCGCAGCCGTGCGAATCCACAATCATCGCCACGAAGGCCGCCGCATCGCCCGGCGCGGCGACACGGACCATCCGGCGACAATATACCCGTCCCTATATTGCGCATGCATCGATCGCGCCGTCCTGTGCGATTGCACAATGGACCGGCGACCGCGTCCATGTCTGGACCCACAGCCAGGGCGTCTATCTGCTGCGCGCTGACCTTGCGATCGTTCTCAAGCTTCCCGTCGAAAACATCACCGTCGAGCATATGGAAGGCGCGGGCTGCTACGGACACAATGCCGCCGACGACGTTGCGCTCGATGCCGTGCTGCTCGCCAAAGGCGCCGGCGGCCGGCCCGTGCGGGCGCAATGGTCGCGGCAGGGCGAAATGTCGGATGCGCCGTTTGGCGCGGCGATGGCGATCGAGGTCGAGGCCGATCTCGACGCGCAGGGTGAGATCATCGGCTGGCGGCATTCGATCTGGAGCAACGGCCATGCGGCGCGGCCGGGGCGCGCGGCACAGCCCGCCCTACTCGCCGCGTTCGAGTTGGAGAACCCGTTTCCCCGGATGATTTCGACCAATCCGCCGCAGGCCAATGGCGGAGGCGGCGATCGTAACGCGATCCCGCTCTATGATTTTCCATCCTGGCATATCGAAAGCCATCGTCTGACGACAATGCCGGTTCGCACCTCCGCGCTGCGGACGCTGGGCGGACAGGGCAATGTGTTCGCCATTGAATCCATGCTCGATGAAATCGCGGCCGAGCGCGGCGAGGATCCGGTCGCGTTCCGGCTGCGCCACTTGCGGGACGAGCGGGCCAAGGATGTCATCCGTGCCGCCGCTGCGCGCGCCGGGTGGAAGCCCGAAAAAAGGCCCGGGATTGGGTACGGCGTCGGCTTCGGACGCTACAAGAACACCGGCGCCTATTGCGCTGTTATCGCCGAGATCGAGGGCGCGGAGGACATCAGCGTCAGGAAACTGACGCTGGCCGTCGACGTCGGCGAAGCGATCAACCCAGACGGGGTCATCAACCAGATCGAAGGCGGCGCCATTCAGGCGACGAGCTGGGTGCTGAAGGAACGCGTCCGCTTCGACCGGCAGCGCATCACCAGCACAAACTGGACGGAATATCCGATTCTGCGCTTCAGCGAAGTGCCTGATGTCGATGTCGAATTGATCCAGCGGCCCGATATGGATCCGGTCGGCGCCGGTGAGGCCGCCCATGGCCCGGTTACGGCGGCCATTGCCAATGCGGTGTTCGACGCGCTCGGTGTGCGCGTCCGCAATTTGCCGATCACACGGGACAGGATCATCGCGGCGATGGAATTGACTTGATGAGCAGCCTGAACATCCTGAGCGGCGGAGCGGCGCAGGGCCTCGTCACCAGCCTGACGCCGGCCTTCAAAGCCTTTACCGGCTTCGACATTGCGGGCGAGTTCGGCGCAGTCGGTGTCATGGCCGACAAATTGCGCCAGAGCACACCAGCTGACATCGTCATCCTGACCGCGGCGCTCCTCGCCAAACTTGCGCAGGAGAAGCTGGCGGTTTCTGCATCGATAACCGACGTCGGCCTGGTCGAAACGGCCCTTGCTGTCCGAACCGGTGATCCTCCGGCCAGCGTCAGGGATGCCGCAGAGCTGCGTGAAGTCTTGTTGTCGGCCGACGCGATCTTTGTGCCGGATACCGGAACCTCGACGGCCGGTATTCATGTTGCAAAAGTCCTTCGGCAACTCGGCATCGCCGAGCAAGTTGCCGGCCGGCTCCGGATTTTCCCAAATGGAGCGACCGCGATGCGAGAACTGGCGGCGTCCAAGGCTCAGCGTCCGATCGGGTGCACGCAATCGACCGAGATCATCAGCACCAAAGGCGTCGACCTGTCTGGTTCTCTGCCGACGGGCTGCGAGCTCGCCACCATGTACACGGCAGGTATCACGACTACCGCCGTCCACCCGCGCCAAGCCCAGTACCTCATCGAGCTGTTGACCGGTGCCGGACAAGGAGAGCAGCGGACGCGCGCCGGTTTCATCGGCGGCCGGAGCTAGTGTCGCCGGATCAACTGGTGGATGGCGCTCTGCAGGGCTCGATTTTGGTTGTCAAAGTCAATTCATATACTAATATATTAATTGAGGAAACAGCCATGCCTGCCCGCGCATCGAAAAAGACGGCCCCAACGGCTCGGCGAATTGCCACCGGCACCCGCCGCAGCGGCAGACCGCGCGCGGCGACGGCGGCGTCCAGAATTTATTCCGAGCTTCGGGCCGAACTGCTATCGCTGCAGCGACGCCCTGGCGAAGCCATCTCCGAAGCACAGATCGCGCTGTCCTACGGCGTGAGCCGTACCCCGGTCCGCGAGGCCATTCTCAAGCTATCGGATGAAGGCCTGCTGGAGATCTTTCCGCAATCCGGCATCTTCGTCTCGCGCATTCCCATCGCGGCGCTGCCGGAAGCGATCATCATCCGCAAGGCGCTGGAGGAGACCACCGCGCGGCTTGCTGCGGAACGCGCGACACCGAGCCAGATACTGGCGCTGCAGTCGATCCTGGAACGCCAGCGCGAGGCGAGCGCCGCTGGAGACAGCGACACGTTCCACCAGGCCGACGAAATGTTTCATGCTGCAGTCGCCGATGTCGCCGGTTATCCTGGCATCTGGAAATATATCCAGCAGGTGAAGGTTCACGTCGATCGCTATCGGCGGCTCACCCTGCCCCAGCGCGGGCGGATCGCGAAGGTGATCGTCGAGCACGAGGCCGTCCTCACGGCGATCGAGGCGCATGACGCCGAGCGCGCAAGGCGGGCGATGGAAATCCACCTCGAAAGTCTTATCGAGAACATCTCGGCTACTCAACACATCAATCCGGAGTACTTCGACGAGCAACCGTAGAGTCTGGAAAGTCCACAACCGATAAACAAACAAAGAGGAGGAACACATGAAACGCCGCGACTTCATCAAATTGAGCGCAGGGCTCGGAGCGACCCTGGCGACCACGACGTCGCTATCGCCCGCCTTCGCGCAGACCAAAATGGTGCTGAAAGCATCCGACGTACATCCGCTCGGCTATCCAACGGTCGAAGCCGTCGTCCGGATGGGCAAGAAGCTGGAGGCCGCCACCAACGGCCGGCTGACGATCCAGATGTTCCCCTCGATGCAGCTCGGCGGCGAGAAGGAAATGATCGAGCAGGCGCAGCTTGGCGCGCTGCAGATCGCCCGCATTTCGGTGGGCGCCGTCGGTCCTGTCGTCGACGACGTCAATGTCTTCAACATGCCGTTCGTCTTCCGCAACTCCAAGCACATGGAGAAGGTGATCGACGGCGAGATCGGCGACGAATTGCTGGCCAAGATTTCCGCCAACGAAAAGACCGGCCTGATTGCGCTGTGCTGGATGAACGCCGGCTCGCGCAACGTCTACAACAACAAGCGGCCGGTCAAGACGATCGCCGACCTCAAGGGGCTCAAGGTCCGCATGATGGGCAACCCGCTGTTCGTCGACACCATGAATGCGCTGGGCGGCAACGGCGTCGCGCTCGGCTTCGATCAGGTTTTCAGCTCGATGCAGACCGGCGTGGTCGATGGCGCCGAGAACAATCCGCCATCGTTCATGGCGCAGAACCATTATCAGGTGGCCAAGTATTTTACGATGACCGAGCACCTGATCATTCCAGAGCTTTTGGTGTTCTCGCGAATCTCCTGGCAAAAGCTGTCGCCGGAAGATCAGGCGCTGATCAAGAAGCTTTCAAGGGAAGCCCAGCAAGAGCAGCGCACGCTCTGGTATGAAGCGGAAAACGCCGCCATCGAAAAGATGAAGGCTGCCGGCACCGAGATCATCACCGACATCGACAAGAAGCCGTTCCAGGAAGCCGTCAAGCCGGTTTGGGACAAATACGGCGCGAAGTATGCCGCGATGGTCAAGCGTATCGAAGCGGTCCAGTAGGATCGCGCACGACTGGGCGTGACCGGTTTTGTTCAGCCGGTCGCGCCCCTTATCGCTCGCGGGATCAAGTACGCCCGCTATTTCCGAGGTCAAGATGTCTAACTCTGCGGCCGGAATCTTCCGGCGTGTGAACGATACGGTTTATTGGACCGGCGCCGTGATCGGGTGTGTCGCGCTCGTGCTGGTCTCGGCGGTGATCCCATGGGCCGTCTACACGCGATACATTCTCAACAGCGCCTCGTCATGGCCCGAGCCGATGGCGGTGCTGCTCACCGTCGGCATCACCTTCATCGGCTCGGCCAACTGCTACCGCCAGCGCATCCACATGAACATGACGGTCGGTACCGACCTGCTGCCGCCGCTGCTGCGCCGCGCGTCGCTGTTCCTCAGCGAAATACTGATGGGCGTGATTGCCATCTTCATGGTGATCTGGGGACTGCGGCTGGTCCAGACCACCTGGGACAATTCGGTGGACGAGTTTCCGTGGCTTTCGGTCGGCATCACCTATCTGCCGATCGTGGTCAGCGGCGCCATGATGCTTCTGTTCGTCATCGAACGCCTGACCATTGGCCCGCCGCCGCGCGACGGCGCTGACGCTCACGTACCGGTCGAGTAAACTGCCATGGATATTGCGGTTCTGCTTCTCAGCATGTGTCTGTTCTTCGCGATCGGTATGCCGATCGCCTATGCGCTGGCATTGTCCTCGCTCGTCGGCGCGCTCTGGATCGACTTGCCGGTCGGCGCGGTCATGCAGCAATTTGCCAGCGGCGTCGGCAAGGTCTCGATGCTGACCATCCCCTTCTTCGTGCTGGCGGGCGCCATCATGGCCGAAGGCGGCATGGCCAAACGGCTGGTCGACTTCGCGGCGGTCCTTGTCGGGTTCACGCGCATCCGGGGCGGCCTCTCGCAGGTCAATATTCTGGCGACCACGATCATGAGCGGCATCTCCGGATCGTCGGTCGCCGATACCTCCGCGATCGGCTCGGTGATGATCCCGCAGATGGCCGCCAAGGGCTATCCGCGGGTGTTCGCCACCAACGTAACCATCAGCGCCTCGCTGCAGGCGATCATCGTCCCGCCAAGCCATAACTCGGTGATCTATTCGCTGGCGACCGGCGGCGTGGTGTCGATCACCAGCCTGTTCCTGGCCGGCGTGCTCCCCGGCCTGCTGCTCGGCTTCTCGCTGATGGTGCTCTGCCTGTTCTATGCCTATCGCGACAAGCACCCCAAGGGCGAACCCGTTCCGATCCGGCAGGCGGTCAAGATGCTGGGCGACGCCATATGGGGGATCGTGACGCTGGTCATCGTTCTCGGCGGCATTCTCACCGGCGTCTTCACGCCGATCGAGGCCGGCGCGGTCGCCTGCGTCTGGGCGTTCTTCGTCACCATGTTCATCTACCGCGACTACAAATGGTCCGAGCTGCCGCTATTGGTCTACAAGACGCTGCAGACTGTAGCGATGGTCCTGACGCTGGTGGCAACCGCATCGTGCTTCGGCTACGTCGCCGCCCTGATGCAGATGCCGGCGAAGATGACCGAGTTCTTCGTCGCCATATCGAGCAACAAATACGTGCTACTGATGTGGCTCAACATCATGCTGCTGATCCTCGGAACGGCGCTCGACCTCGCGCCCCTGCTGCTGATCTGCACCCCGATCCTGCTGCCGGTGGTGAAGAACTTCGGCATCGACCCCGTGCATTTCGGCATCGTCATGCTGCTCAACCTCGGCATCGGCCTGTTGACGCCACCGGTCGGAACGACGCTGTTCGTCGGATGTGCCATCGGCAAGGTTTCGGTCGACGAGGTAATGCGCGGCATCTGGCCGTTCTACTACGTGATGTTTACAGTGCTGATGATCGTAACCTACGTGCCCTGGCTGTCGCTCGCGCTGCCAAGGATGTTCGGGTTCTAGTTCGGGCACCGCAAGTGCACAGCGGGGGAGATGCCGCGTGAAGATCGTCGATCTCAGCCGGGAGCTATATCATCGCACCCCGAGCTATCCCGGCCATCCGCCGGTCATTCACGGCGTTTGGAAGACTCACGAGGAATCCTTCGCTGAGTCCGGCAATGTGCACGGGCTGGCCTCGATGTTTATCTCCATGGTGGACCATGCCGGCACCCACATCGACGCGCCCCGGCATTTCGGCAAAAGCGGCATATCCATCGACCAGTACCCGCTGGAAAAATGCATCGTGCCGGGCATCTGCATCGACCTGCGCCACATTGCGCCGCGCGCCGAGATCACGCCTGCCGATCTCGAAGCGGTGGTGACGAAGGCCGGCGTAGCGGTGCCGAGGGGCGGCACCGTCCTGCTCTGCACCGGCCATCACGAGCGGACCTTCCCCGGAAAGGAATATTCGACCGACAATTCCGGCGTGAACGTCGCCGCCACCGAATGGCTCGCGCAGCAAGGTGTGGTGCATTTCGGGATCGATTCGATGCGGCCCGGACCCGAAGGCAAGGTGAATGCCCTCGTCCACAAAGCCTGTCTCGACCTCGACATCACCCATATCGAGAGCCTGTGCAATCTCGAAGCGCTGCTGGGGCATGGCCGGTTCACCTTCATCGGCCTGCCGATGAAGTGGCGTGGCGGGACCGCCTCGCCGATCCGCGCGGTGGCGGTGTTCGATATGTGAAGGCAGGCCCGCCGGCCCGCGTGCAAGGAACTAACAGGCCTACTCGCCCTCGCTGCCGGACCCCGCGTCGGCGAGATCCCGAAGCGCCTCGGCATTCAACACGACGATGGCGCCATGCTCGAGACGCACCCAATCGCGGGTCGCCCAGGCGCGCAGCTGCTTGTTGATGCTCTCCCGGGTCATGCCAACCATCTCGCTGATCTCCTGCTGGGTGATCGCGATGGTCCGGCCCGGCTGGGCCGGCTTGTGTTTCTCGGACAACCGAAGCAGCGCACTGGCGAGCCGCCCGGGCAGATTCTGCAGGATGATCTGCTCGACCTGATCGCTGGTCCACCGCAGCCGCTCGCATAGCAACTCGATGAACTTCATCGCCAGCGCCGGCTGCTCCTTCACGAAGGGGATGAATTCGCGCCTGTCGATGACGAACAGCTCGCAATTGGAGTTTGCGATGGCATCGGCCGAGCGGGCTCCGCCATCGAGCAGCGCGATCTCGCCGAAGATTTCTCCGGGCTCGATGATATTGAGGATCGCGTTGCGGCCATCCGGCGAAGAAATGCTCATCTTCACCGTGCCCGAAATAACCGCATACAGGCTGTTGCCCGGATCTCCCTTGGCGAACAGCGTGGCGCCGCGCTTCAACGTGGTATGCTTGGCGTAGCGGCAGAGCTGGTCAAACGCCTCGGGCTCGAGATCGGCAAAGAACGGGTGCTTGCGCAGCACCGACAGTTTGCCGTTCGAGAATCCGTGAGCTTCACCCGTCCTTTGTTGAGGCACGACAGTCAAACTCCAGGGAACACGGGATTGCAGCCCTTCCGTAATCAAGGCAGGCCGGCTTTTCAACCGGAAAGCGCCCCCGTCGCGGCGATTTGGCGGCCTCAAACAGCCCATGCCTTAACGGCAGAACAATGGCTGGACCGCCCTTTCATCCCGGCAGGCGGGATATTTGCAGCAAAAAGCCAGCAAAACCGGAGGGTCTTGCTGGCCGCTCTAATTTTACGCGATGAGGCTATTTCAGCGAAGAATTCGGACAAAGCATGTGAAGTCCAATATGCATGTGGCCATTATGGGCAAAGATCCTAACTTTCAGGTCATGCGTCCCGTCGACGTTTTCGCCCACTTTCAGCACCAGCGGCATCGGGTTTGGGGACCGCAGATTGGTCGCAATGACTTCGGTAATTTTGTCGCGGATTGCCTTGGGAATGGCACCGGAGTGCTTTTCCCACCTGTCGTGCCCGGCCGTCGACCCTGATTCGTCGGCCCAGTTTTCCTTCTTCGGCACCAGAAATTTTGTGAATTTCCCGAATGCGTAGGGGCCGTTCTTCTTTTCGTATTCTTTGAATTTCTTCGCGGTTTTGCTGATATTCTCCGGACTGTACAATTCGTTGATGTGTTCTTCAAATTTTCCGCTGTAGACTAACCCGCCCATTTCTTGCTTCTTAAAAGCGGCTGACCGCCGCAGCCATAACGCGGCCATATTATGTCAAATGTCGGAGAAATTGGAGCGTTCGGCCCCGGCACCCTGTAGATGCACAGTCATTTTTGACAGGCCGGAGGAGCTGAAGGTCGGACGAGCCCCTTCGCCTCATCTGTCCGGGCTAGAAGCCGCCAAAAGCCGGGCGAGCGTCTCCTTGGCCGCTCCCAGCAAGGGCAGTGCTTCGAGATTGGCGGTGAATGCGATGGTGCGCTCCAGGCAGGCCATGGCCTCCTCGCGCATATGCCCGCCTTGCGAGGCGAGAATATTGGCCTCGGCGCTGGTCGCCAGCGCCTCGATTCCCGCATATCCCTTCTGTCGCGCGCTGGCTTGGCAAGCACGCAGGAGGGCCAGCCCATGCTGGACGTCGCCGAGTTGGGCATAAGCCGCCCCAAGATATGCCGGCACGGCGACCTTGCTGGTTTCATGGCCGAGACTGTCGGCTTCATGCTTGGCCTGCAGCAATATCTCCGTTGCACGCTTGGGATGGCCTTGCTGCGCGTAGATATTTCCGAGCGCGGTCATGATGAGGGGCCCGAACAAGCGCGCCTCGCTTTCACGCGAGCAGCGTAACGCCTGATCGAGAGCGCTTTCTGCGTCTTCGAGATCGCCGCGCATCAACAGCACGATGCCGCGCCCGTAATCCGCTGCGATCATGTCGTAAGGGCGGCCGCTCGTCTCTGCCAGAACGGCCGATTTTTCGGAGCACTGTTCGGCCTCATCAAATTCACCCAGCCATGCATGAATGACGGCGTTCATCATGTAGCAAAGCACAAGCAGGCTCGAGCCCGTCGTTCCTGGAGGAACGTTTTCCGGCGCCTTCGTAAGCATTGCGGTGGCCTTCGCGATATGCCGCTCCGCATCCCGATATCGCCCGGCTAGAAAATAGGATTGACCAAGGCCGTATTCGACAAAAGCAAGCCAGCGGGCGCTGTTCATCTGGTTGGCCAGAGCGACAGCTTCTTCCGCTACTGCGATCGCTTCATACGGCGTTCCGTAGAAGTTCAGCGCCGCAGCCCTGATCGCGATGGAAGCAAGCCGCCGCCCTTCATCGCCAATCTTCCTGGACCGAGCTTCCCCATCGTGGCCAAGACCGAACCACTCCTCGATACTTCCAAGCGACACGAACGAGAGCCGCGCCTCGATCCGAAGGTCAATCGCCCGTTGCTCGCGCGCCATCGATTCAGGCTGCTTGTCCACCGCGTCCATGGCGATCTTAAAATATTCCGTAGCATCCCGAAACGCGGACTTGGCGAACGCCTTCCTGGCGGCCAAATGGCCATATCGATCGGCCCTGGTCCAATCCTGCGCCTTGACGGCATGATGGCAGAGAGCTTCCGCAACATCCTCCTCCCTGCCGGCGGAGGTTGCCTCGAGCGCGGTCAAGGTCCGCCGATGCAGCACTTCCCGTTGCGAGCGAAGAATCGACTCGTAGGCGACCTCGCGAATGAGATCGTGGGCAAACACGTACTCGATCGCTGGGCTCGACCGTGCCTCCTCCAGAAAGTCCAGGATCTCCAGCGACCAGAGCCGGCTTTGCAATTGCGCGAGCGGGAGCTCGGTCATGGTAGCAAGCAGATGAGGCGATACGCGCGGCCCGAGAACCGAAGCCAACTGCAGCATCGCCTTTTCTTCTTTCGGCAGACGATCGATCCGCGACGCGATCACCCCTTGTACAGTGGGAGGGATTTCGAGCGTGTCCCAGGATACCCTCTCCTCGCCCGCGGCACGGCGATTGATGAGCTGCCGGGCAACCTCCTCGATGAAGAGCGGGATCTGTCCGGTGTGACGGAGGATACGGGCCTTGAGCGTATCGAGTTCGGCAGCCGTGCCGAGCAAATTGTCGAGCAGCACATTGGCCGAGGCAGCATCGAGCGACCGAAGCCATATACGCACTACGTCCAGGCCTTCGAGCCAGGCTGGCGTATACTCCGTCCGCCAGGTCAACAGCACCAGCAGCGGCCGGCTTGCTGCAAGCGACATCAGCGCTTCAATCACCGTCTCGCTCTGGCTGTCGATCCAATGCAGATCTTCCAGCAATAAAACCGTGGGCCGCGACGAGACCATTTGATCAAGCATGCTGCGGACGGCATCGATGATCACGCGCCGCCGCAGCAAGGGTTCAAGATTTCGCCAGCGCGGGTCTCCGACGGGCTCGTCGAGAACCGAATTGAGCGCCGCTGGCCAAAGCTCGGCGTGAGATGGCGCCGGTTCCTCGCTGGTGCCGAAATAATTCGCAAGGGTCGTCCCCTCCGCCTGCAGCGCGCCTTGAACTAACCTCTTCAGCAATGCATAGGGCGCCGCTTGCTCCAGCGGATTGCATTCGGCTTCGATGACCTGCCAATCCCGTTGCCGCAAGGTCGTCACGAATTCATGGACCATGCGGGACTTGCCTATTCCCGCCGTTCCCACCACCGCCGCGATCTTCCCGGAAGCACCGACCGCTTGCGCCGCGCGCTCGAGCTGCGAAATCTGTTCATTCCGGCCGACGAAGGATGAAAGGACACTGGCCGAGCGAGCCCGCCAGCGGCTCAAGCCGCTGATTTCGACGACTTCGTAGCAGGGCACCGGGGCGGCAAATCCTTCCATCCGCTTCGGCGGCAAGGCGTTGAAGGTCACGATGCCGTTCGCCAGACCGTGGCAGGATTCCGATGCGAGAACTTGTCCGGCGTTCGCTGCGCTTTCAAACCGCTTCACCAGATGGACCGCAGGCCCGCCCGCTTCATAGATCGAAGAGAAGTCTGCTTCGATGACATGGGTGACGACGTAACCTGAGTGAATGCCGACCCGAACGTTGAGCTTGGGATCTTCCAGCAGCTTGATACGGCGAACGAGCTCGATGCCGGCGTGGCAGGCCATCACCGCATGATTGTCGTCGGCGCGCGGAGCACCGAACAGCGCAATCAGCCCGTCCCCGCCTTCCTTGCTGACGATCCCGCGGTTGCGGCGAACTGCCGTGCGCATCGCGATCAGGGCCGGCTCGAGCCTGGAAATCGCCTCTTCCGGATCGAGCTCCGAGATCAGATCGGTCGAACGCTGCAGGTCCGAGCAGAGCACGGTGAGGAATTTACGCTCGCCGGCGATGCGGCCACGGGCTTCGGATGCGGGCGGGCTCGCGGGCTGGTTGGGTACAACCGCGCCGCATGCCGAGCAAAACAGGTCGCCAGCTCTCAGCGTCGACAAACAGACCTGGCAGGACACCCTCAGCTTCCTCCATCCACCTTGTTCAGACTAGCGAAAGATCCAGATCGAACAAGTACTTACGTTGTCGATCGAGATCGATGAAGGTTCTGACGGGTATAAGCCATGATGCGCTGGATCTCGAACCGAAGGACTGGAAGGGAGGTTGATTCAACCACAACGGGACTTCCGTAGCAGATAACCTGGCATGCAACTAGGGGATGCCCGGTAGCGGAGCTATGCCGGACGCAGCACCGGCCGGCGGCGCCGTTCGATACGGCTATTCCTTGGCGATTCCCGTTTCCCTGATCACACGCTCATACTTGGCGAGTTGATCGCGCGTCATCGCGCGCAGCTCCTCCGCCGAACTGCCGCGTACTGCAAAACCCAGCTCTTCAAGCTTGCGGCGAACGTCGGGGTCGCCGACCGCCTTCAATACCTCGGCGTTCAGGCGCGCGAGAATACCCTTTGGGGTGCCCGCCGGAGCAAGGATCGCGAACCACGAGTTGAAGAAGAAGCCGGGCAGACCGGATTCAGAGACGGTCGGCACATCGGGAAACTGCGACAATTTCTTCTCCGTGGTCACTCCGATCAGCTTGAGCTGACCGCCCCGGACGAGCGTTGCAACCGTGCCCAGCCCTTGGAAACCGACGGGAATCTGACCGGCTGCAATATCGGTCGCGGCCTGGGTGGCGCCCTTGTAGGGCACGTGCGTCAACGATATGCCGGCCGCGGACGCAAACATCGCCATCGCCAGATGCTGCGGGCTGCCCGGTCCGCCCGAGCCGTAGTCGATCTTGCCGGGCGCCGCTTTCGCAGCCGCGATGAGATCGGCGGCACTCTTGAAGCTCGCCTGATTGCTGGCAACCAGTCCCCACTCCACCGTTGCGACCAACGACACGGGCTCAAAGTCCTTCAGGATGTCCCAGCGCATCTTGGTCTGCAGGTTAGGCACCATCGTCATGATGCTGTCGTTGAATCCGCCAATCGTGTAGCCATCCGGCTCGGCGCGAGCGACCGCCTCCGCTCCAATCAGGCCTGACGCCCCCGGCTGGTTCAGGATCACGATCTGCTGGCCCATATTGTCGGCCATCTTCTGGGTAACGATGCGCGCGGCGACATCGACCGCGCTTGCCGCGGCCAGCGGCACGATCATCTTGATAGGCCGGTCCGGATAGTTCGCCTGCGCGATCGCGTGTTGGGTCGAGAACACCAGGAACGCAGGGATCAACAATCGGATCAGGCGCATTTATTCCCCCAATTGGCGGCACGTTTTCATGACCGGCGCCGCCACTTATGGGAAAAGCTTGCCCTTGAACTGCCCACTTTGCAACGATCCCACAATGTGGGATGGCCCTGCAGGCGAATCGCCTTGCCGCCCGGTAGCAGGCGCGGCGGCGATCACAGCAGCTTGCCGTCCGGCCCGAAGAACGGATGTGGGCCGTCGAAGCTGCCGATCGGGACCTGGTGGGTCACGACGGTACCGAACCCGTCGCCCGGAAACCAGCTATGGAGGTAGAAAGCTGGCGGCTCGACCTTGAAGGAAGGTTCGCGCAGTTCGGCCAGATCGAGATCGACCGCGTGATTGGGCGCCGGGCAGATCGTGGTGGGCACGCCCGCAAACATGGTCAGCGCAGCCCGATGGACGTGCCCGGTTGCGATCAATTGCACACGCGGATGACGCCGCACGATAGACGCAAGCTGGCTTGCGTTGAGGAGGTTTTGCCGGTCCATGTGCCAAATGCCGGACTTGAACGGCGGATGGTGCAGGAACAGCAGCGCCGGCCGCGCGGGCGAGGAAGCAAGGCTCGCATCAAGCCATTGCAATGTCGGTTCATCGAGCTCGCCATGCGGCTTCCGGTGCACGCTCGAGTCCAGCAGCAGGAGATCAAGCCCGGCGACCTCGATCTTCTGGTTGAGCGGCCCGGACACAAAGGCGTATGAAGCGGAAGGAAACGCCGCGCGCATCAATTCCCGCGAGTCGTGATTACCGGGAATGCCGGCAAATGGAAGCTTGAGCGGCGCCAGCAGCCGCTTGAGATATTGATACTCCTCGGCCGTCGGCGTATCCGCCAGGTCGCCCGATATCACCACAAAGTCTGGCGCCGGATCGAATTCGTTCAGCGCAACAACGCAACGCTCGAGCGCTTTTGCAGTGTCGACCTTGCCGTAGGCAAGTGACCCCGGCGGCTTGATATGCAGATCGGATATCTGGGCAATATGAACCGGTTTTGGCGACATCGGACTTCTCAGCTCTCGTGCGGCAGCAAGCGAATCGCATCCGGCGAAATCGATAGTCCAATGCTTTCACCGGACCTTGCCTGAACCGTATTCGGCGCGTCGACGGTAAGCAACCGGTTGGACGCCCCGCTGATGACGAGCCGTTGTCTGTCGCCGATGAAGCTGACGCTATCAATGGTGCCCGACAACGGCGCACTGCCCAATGAGGTCACGCGGATGGTCTCGGGGCGGATCATCGCTATCGCCGCGGGCACATCGGCGTCGCACGGGACCGGCAGCCGTCCTCCCGGAAGCACGAGATGCCCTTTCTCGATAGCGGCTTCGACGATATTGGCAGCGCCGATGAATTCGGCGACGAAGCGGCTTTGCGGCGTGAAGTAGATCTCCCGCGGTGAGCCGATCTGCACAATTGCCCCTTTCTGCATGACGACGATACGATCGCCGAGCTCCATCGCCTCGGATTGATCGTGCGTCACGTAAATCGTGGTGATGCCCAACGCGCGCAGCAGGCGATTCAATTCACCACGCAGCCGGTCGCGCAACGCGGCATCGAGCGCCGTCAAGGGTTCATCGAGCAACAAGATGCCCGGCCGGATCGCAACCGCGCGCGCCAGCGCCACCCGCTGACGCTGGCCGCCGGAAAGCTGGTCAATGCGGCGGTTCTCGAGGCCCGAGATATTGGTCAGTGCCACCAGTTCGGCGACGCGCTCGGCGCGCTCCTTGGCAGGGACTCCGCGGATCTTCAGACCATAGCCGATATTTTCCGACACCGTCATGTTGGGGAAGAGTGCATAGGACTGGAACACCATGCCGACATTACGCCGCTCGATCGGCACCGCCGTCATGTCCTTGCCGTCGAACAGCACTTGGCCGCCGGCATCGGGCTGCTCCAAGCCGGCGATGATGCGCAGCATGGTGGTCTTGCCGCAGCCGGAGGGACCAAGCAGCACCAGCGTTTCGCCGCGCGCGATGTCGAGCGTCGCCGCTTCCAGGGCGCGGGTCCCGTCGGCAAATGTCTTGCCGCAGGCTTCGATACGCACGGCGGCGCCGTGTCCGGCCTGCGCACTCATCTCTTTCGGTCCTTCTCGGCGAACAATTGCATGGCGATCAATAGCGGAATGATCATCACGAAGAAGATCAGGGTATAGGCAGAAGCTACCTCCAGCCGCATCGAGGCGTAGCTGTCGGCAAGGCCGATGGGCAGCGTCTTGGTTAACGGCGTATGCAGCATCCAGGTCAGGTTGAACTCGCCGAGCGACAGCGTCACCACCATCAGGCTGCCAGCTAATATGCCGGGCAGCGCATTGGGCACGATCACGTCACGGAAGCGCTGCCACGGCGAAGCACCAAGCGAAGCCGCGCCCTCGTCCAGCGTCTTGATGTCGATGGTCGCGAACACGGCCATTACCGACCGCACCATGAATGGCATGGTGAAGATGACATGGCCGACGAGAATGAACAGCCACGAACGGCGGAAATCACCGAAGCCGCCATAGGTCAAGAGCAGCGCCAGCGCGATGGCCAGGCCAGGGATTGCCAGCGGCAAGGTGATAATCTCCTCAATGATACGCGACATGCGCCCTCCCCGGATGTGCAGCGCATAAGCGGCGGGGACGCCCACGACTAGCGTCAATGCAAGGGTCGCGAAGGCGACCACGAAGGAGAGCAGAATAGTGCCCGCATAGAGCTCCCACACCTGCGCGACCCATTGCATCGTCACACCGGACTGAATGCCGCGGAAATAATTCACGGTTATACCGGCGGAAATCGACAGGATCGCGGGGACCACCAGAAAGGAGGCGACCAGAAGGGTAAAGACAAGCTGGCCGGTGAAGATCAGGCGATCGCGCATTGTGTCATCCAGCGGCCGCAACCGCGCTTCCGCTGAAGGAACGGGCAAGCGCAAGAATGAACCAGGTGATGATACCAAGCCCGACCGACAATGCGGCGGCGATCGACAAATTCGCGGCCAGCGTGAACTCGGTATAGATCAGCATCGGCAACACATCGATGTTCGTCGCCAGCGTAAACGCCGTCCCGAACGCTCCCATCGCCGTTGCAAAAGCAATGGCGCCGGAGGCAACAAAGGCCGGCGCCAGCGCCGGCAGAACGACGTCGCGTTGCACCGCCCACGGGCTCGCGCCAAGCGAACGCGCGGCTTCTTCGAGGCCGGTGTCGAGCTTCTGCACCGCCGCCATGATCGTGAGGATGACGCGCGGAATCGAAAAATAGAGATATCCGAGAAACAACCCATAGATCGAATAAGCGAAGACCAGCTTCTCGCCGAACAGGCGATTGGAGAAATCGCCGATCAGGCCCTGCCGCCCGGCGAGCAGAATGATCATGAAACCGACCACGACACCGGGAAATGCCAGCGGAAAGGTCAGCATCGCAACCAGAACGGCGCGGCCGGGGAAATGATGCCGCTGCAGGAACATCCCGGCAATCGTTGCCACGATCAGCGTCACAACGGTAGTCGCGGCGGCGAGCAGGACGGTATTGAAAAGCGTTGCCCGGTAGCGCGGCTCGGTCAGGATCGCGAGATAAGCCGCGATCCCCTGTGGTCCCTCTGCTCCGGTTACAACCAGCCGTGCCATCGGCAACAGGAAAAACGCCGCCGTCACCACCGCAAGCGGCAGCAGGCACAACCAGACAAAGGATCTATGCGACATCAGAAAATGGGTGCCGCGGGGCGAAGGCGCCATATTGCCTCAGCGGACCTCGGCGAGATAGCGGTCGACAAAACCTTTTTGCACGTTTTCCATCTGGCCCCAGTCGACATTTTTCGCGCGCGCATACTCGCTGTCAGGCAAGAACTTCTTCTTGACCGCCTCAGGGAGATCGATCGGCCGCGCTGGGCGAAGGTAGGCGTTGGTCCAGATCGCCTGGCCCTTGTCGGACAAGAGATAATCCAGCACCTTCTTGGCCTTGTCCTTGTGGGGCGCATTCTTCACGAGACCGACGACATAGGGAAATACCACCGATCCCTCACAGGGGATCACGAATTCAAAATTGCCTTTTTCCGAGTATTTCGCGCGGTACGCGTTGAAATCATAATCGAGCAGGATCGGCATCTCGCCGGAGACGACGCGGGCATAGGATGTCTGCTTGGGGACGATCGGATCGTTCTTCCTTAAGTCCTTGAAGAAGTTGATCGCGGGATCAAAGTTCGATTCGGAGCCGCCGAGCGCGAGATTGATGGCGACCGCGCCGACATAGCCGACTGCGGCCGAGGACGGATCGAGATAGCCGACCATTCCCTTATAGTCTGGCTTTAGGAGATCCTTCCAGCAGGCCGGCACCGGCTTGCCGCCGAGCGCGTCCTTGTTCACGAACAGGCCCAGCGTGCCCGAATGAATGGTGGTCCAGTAGCCGTCGGCATCCTTCAGGCCGGCGGGCACCTGATCGGAGTTTACGGGCTTGTAGGCGTCCAGCACATCCTGCGCCTTGGCCTTCATGCCAAAGGTGACACCGAAATAGCCGATATCGCCGACCGGATTATTCTTCTCGGCAAGGATCTGCGCCAGCGCCTGGCCGGAATTCTTGTTGTCGTGCGGGATATCGTAATTCAGATCGGCCTTGATGGCCTTGAGCATGGAGGCCCAATCTGCCCACTCCGGCGGGCAATTGTAGCAGATGACATCAGCCGCCTTGGCAGATTGCCAGGGCGCGATCAAGGATAGCGCCAGCAGGGCAAGAACAAAGCGGACGGTCTTCATGGGTCACTCCGGATCAAACGTCGCAGTCTCAAGGGATTTCAGCATCAGCCGGCGTGCAAGTATAGGTCACGCATGAAGGTTTTGCGACAAAGCATGCTGCTGTGCAGCAAAGCCATAAGCCCGCCTGTTCGGTCGTTCAATACAACAGGTTGCTATGGCGACGGGGCGTAAAGATTGGCGAATGTTGCGACGCTATCCCAATCTCAAACCGGAGGACCTGCACAAGATGCAGAAAGCTGCGCAACCTTTAGCGACGCTGGTCGCAACCAGACAGAGTAAGGCGGGCGATCTGTATCCTTCGCGCGATGTAGCGCAGACCTCAGCCCTATAAGATGGAGGTCGCTAGCGGCGGCGCCGCAGCGGGCTACGATGCGACTCGGGGTCACCCCACTTCCCTCACTTGCGTTCCTAACGGGACGGCGCTCTCTGTGCTTTCGTCTGGTCACGGTGGCAGTGCCAACCACAACGCGGGCCGGTGGAGGCCCGAAGGGCAGAAGATAAAGAAGCAGGACGGCACCTCCATCGCAGATGCGGAGAGTCCGCCGTCGCCTGAAATCGCAGATCGCCTTAATGAAGCCGAAGCCATCCGCGAGGAAGACAGGCGGTCAGCCTGAGACATGAACGCGGGTAACCTGAGTTTAGCGGTTCGAGCCCGCTAAACGCGAGAAAGGTCTCAGCATTCTCGCCCCGGGCGGCGCGGCGCCGCTTTGTTATGGCGCCTGCGGTGATTCAACAGCACATTCGGCTCGCCCATAAGCCCGTTTATGCAAAGTAACGCATAATTCATTTTTATGCGTTAAATCCGATATTGTTGCACTATCGTATTTAGCGCATAATCGCTGGGGAGGTAATTCATGAGCGATTTGGCCCGCACCCCGCAACAAATAGGCAATTTGATCCGCCGCGCTCGAAAACGGAATGATCTGAGCCAGACTGAGCTGGCGAGCCGCGCGGGCGTGCGCCAGGAGACGATCTCGCTCATCGAAACGGGCAATCCTGCTGCAAAGTTGCAGACCATCTTGGATGTCCTGGCAGCTCTCAACCTTGAATTCAGGGTCTCGCCCCGCGGCAAGACAACCGCTGCCGATATTGAGCAAATCTTCTGATGGCAAGACGCCCGCGTCATACGCCTCTGCGCGTTCTACTCAACAACCGCCTTGTCGGCCGCCTCACCAAGTCCGCTACGGGGGCCATCGAATTTCGCTACGACCAAACCTGGCTGGAGTGGGACCATACGTTGCCGGTCTCGCTCTCCCTCCCCCTACGCGAAGACGCCTTCCGCGGGGATAACGTGACCGCGGTCTTTGATAACCTGCTGCCCGACTCAGATGCATTACGCCGCAGAGTGGCAGAAAGGGTCGGTGCTGTCGGTACCGACGCCTACAGTCTGCTGGCAGCCATCGGCCGCGATTGTGTTGGCGCGTTACAGTTCGTCCGTGAGGCCGACGAGTACGGCGACGATGGTCGTTCGCTTTCTGGCGATGCCATTGACGACGTCGCCATCGAAAAAATGCTCAAGGGCCTCGCACAGGCCCCACTCGGACTGACACGCGAAGATGACTTTCGGATTTCCATTGCGGGTGCGCAAGAAAAAACGGCGCTGCTGCGGCAGAATGGAAAATGGCTAAAGCCCCGCGGCACTACGCCGACCACCCACATTCTCAAGACGCAGATTGGCGAGCTGCCGAATGGCCTTGACCTCACTAATAGTGTCGAAAATGAGTACTACTGCCTCAGGCTCGTTGCCGCCTTTGGTCTACCCGTCAACAACGCGGAGATCGCAAAATTCGGCAAAACGACCGCGCTTGTAATCGAGCGCTTTGATCGCAGATGGACGAAAGATGGACGTCTGTTGCGTCTGCCGCAGGAGGACTGTTGCCAAGCACTGTCATTCCCCCCAAGCCGCAAATACCAGAGTGACGGCGGCCCTGGCCTTACGCACCTTCTGAACCTTGTCAAAGGCAGTGACACGCCCGCAGAGGATCAAGCGATGTTGCTGAAGGCGCAGATAATTTTCTGGCTGATCGGTGCTACGGATGGCCACGCAAAGAACTTCAGCATCTTCCTCTCGCAAGGCGGCCGCTTTCACCTGACGCCGCTATATGACGTACTCACGGCCCAACCCAGTCTTGATAGTGGCCAGATACAGCGCAAGCAAATGAAATTGGCAATGTCAGTTGGCTCAAAGAACCACTATCGAATCGCGGACGTGCAGGGCCGGCATTTCGTCCAGACGGCAGAAGCCGCGGGCGTTCCTAAACGCCTCGTCGAGAACGCAATTGCATCGGTAGCCGATCAGGCGACTGCTGCCTTGAATACGACAGAGAGCCAGTTGCCCAACAACTTCCCGGAGCACATTCACACGTCAGTAAAGAATGCCGTTATTGAGCGCTTGCGCTCCCTCAAGCCGCCGTGAGTTACTAACTCGAAATGTTGCTGCAAATCGTGTGCGCTCCCTATCCATTATGGATGTCAGGTCTCAAAAGGGTAGGCGCTGGCGATCGCTCATTCGTTTATTCGAAGGGTCCTATTGTCACCTATGAGCCACGTCAGCCAGTTGACCTGAAATCCTGTCCATGCGCTCAGGTCCATTGTATGTGATGACCGCGATGCGGTCCGAACTTCATTGGTTTCGGTTTATCATGGCGCGCCGTCGATGGAACGCCCTCCTCCTCTCGACCAATCTTATTGTTGCATCAGATTTCGCGCGAGGATCTGCGGACCTGGTTGCCGATGCACACCGTCGTTCACTGTGCTGGGTGAGCGGCATTTCTCGCGCATGCCGGCGAACAGGCTCCGTGCCCAAGATCCCATTCTTGCGAAGGACGCGCGTATCGGCCAATCCTCCATACTCACCACGCTCAATCGATTTCAGGCAGCGGTCTGCTTCCGCGCGGCCTCCATTCTTCGGAATAGCTCCAGCCACCGCTGCTCTTTTGGAGAGAGCGGTAGATCGGAAGGTCGCCAAGCCGGCTTGCCATCGAGTGGAAGCTGAGCATCCAATAGTTCGAATTCGGTCGTCTCCTCGGGGGTAAGGCCCGCAAGGACTCGGCGACGCTTCTTATCAAGCGTGTACATGCACGAAGTCAGCAGCACGGCTTCTCTGCTTGGCACAACGGCCAACTGAGAAGCTATTGGCGTATTCCCTTTCACTGCAGCACCCATCATCGTTGACTCGCGGGCCAGCAAAATGGCGCAGTCGCGCAGATAAAATGCGAAGGGAGGCTGGCAGCAATCTCCCCTCGCCGAGCATCAGGCCGTCACACGGGGATGGCTCTGGTGCAGTTGCCAGAGGCGCAGAGCCGCAACAGCCGCCACCAGGATTCCGGCGATGACGTGGAGCGGTGTCACCGTTGCCTTGGCCGAGAAGAGCAGCACCCAGGGCGACACGGCGACCCAAACGCCGGCGGCAAGTGCCATCCACTCCTGCCATTCGGCGAAGATCGCCAGCGCTGCTACGGCCAAGGCAGCGATCAGGATGCCGCTCAGCCAGGCATTCCAGTTTGTGGGACTTTCAGCGGCGAACCCGAAGGCCCATGGCGACACGAACAAGCCCAGGCCGATTACAAGGTTGGCCACATCAGCGATCATGTCTTTTTTCCAGACGGTGTTCATGGTTGCAACTCCTTACATTGGCTCCTCTCATTCATTCGAGTTCGCTTGACCTTTCATTGTTGATTGGCAATGCCCTCAACGCGGGCGAGAGCAAAAGACTCCCGCCCGCCCCGCGGTTACTTGCCGTTGATGGCGATCCGTTTCACGTTCTGCTGCGCGGTAGGTAGCTTCGGCAGCGTCACGCTGAGAACGCCATTCTTGAACGACGCTCCGACCTTATCCTGATCGACATCGTCGACCGGAACGGAACGCTCGAAGCGCCCGTAGTAGCGCTCGCTGAAGCGGCGCTCCTTATCTTCGGTCTCGCTCTTCTTCTCACCGCTGATCGTCAACATGCCGTTCCTCAGTTCGACGTTGACGTCCTTCTCTTCGAGACCGGGAAGTTCAGCAATAACCTTGACTTCCTTTTCGGTCTCGTTGACCTCGAGCTTCGGCCAGCCCATCGCCTGGGAGCTGAACGGAGCGATGTCGAACGAGCGGAACGCATCGTCGAACAGCCGGTTCATCTCGCGGTGAAGCGCGAGGAACGGATTGGGCTCGTTGCGGTGCAAGCTCAGATCACGAGAGCCGTCGTTCCACGGAATGAGATCGCGTAGTGCCATAGTTGTCCTCCTTTCTGTTCTTCATGTTCACTGGACAGAGCTCCGCCGCCCGCGGCCAAGCCGCGCACAGGCGGTTCGACAGCCTCGAACGGAACTTCGTCAGGCGGTCTGCTTCTGCTCGATTTGCAGATTGTCGTTGCCGGCGGTTTCGATCGCGATGCGACGCGGTTTCATCGCCGCCGGCAGTTCCCGAACCAGAGTGATCGTCAGCATGCCGTTTTCGAAAGTCGCATCCCTGACCTGGACATAGTCCGCCAGGTTGAAAACGCGCCTGAATGGCCGCAGGGTGACTCCTTGGTACAGATAGTCGCGATTACCCTTGTTGGGCTCGCGGCCCTCGACGGTCAGCGTCGATTGCTCGGTGGTGATGGTGATCTCCTCCGGGCTGAAGCCCGCCAGCGCCAGCGTGATCTGGTACTGGTTCTCGCCGGTGCGCGCGATGTCGTACAGCGGATAATCGTCGCTGTCGTTCGTCGCGTTGTTGACGAGGTCGAACAGGCGGTCGAATCCGACGCTCGAACGCCACAACGGGGACATTTCGTAGGTTCTCATAACCACATCCTCCCTTGAGCAACATGGATAGAGGCAACGCCGTGATTTCCGGCGGTCTCGGCCGGACCCTGACGGCATCCGGCGCCACGCATGTGGCACCACGAGAACTAGAAGGGTCTGGGGTGACTTCAAGAGCGACACCCGCGCACAAATTGCATTTTTTTCCACCGTCCTGGCCCGAGCTCGAGAGACCGCGCGGACCGCATCAACGCCGGCTGCGGGTGGTCACGTTTGGCGCTGCGCAACCAACCCGCCCGAGGCGCCATGTCCGAACTCTCACCTCTTGACGCCGCCCCGGGGCTTGCCTACGGCGGACAGCTACACGACTAAGCCAACAAGCTTATCCGTCACGGCGTGAGAACTTCGGGCGTCGTGCCGCGATGCCATCTGACGCCCGGCCCAATAGCCAATAAGCCGGACATCGCACGATTACCGGGCGGGCCCAGTTGCTTCGTCCATGCCCCTGTCGGCAGGGCCCGTGCTCCCGGCTATCTGGTTCGTCGGCTTTCAAATCTCGAAGGAACAAACCGCCAGCTTCGACATTCTGTGGACGCCGCCGGCATGACGCGCTTGGGCGCCGTTTCCGGGCCCAAGCCATGCTCGGTAGCTCAAACCCACTTCGCTCCGAGGAGGAATTGGAAATGAGCACCCTGTCGGTTCTATCGAATCTGCCCGCGATCCATTCGGACGGCGGGCTCTCCCGTTACCTCGCCACCATTCGCAAATTTCCGCTGCTGAGCGCGGCGGACGAGGCCATGTACGCTCGCCGCTGGCACGAACACGGCGATCGCGATGCGGCCTATCGCCTCGTCACAAGTCACCTCCGGTTGGCCGCCAAGCTGGCCCTGCGGTATCGCGGCTATGGCCTTCCCGTCGCCGACCTGATCTCGGAGGCCAATGTAGGCCTGATGCAGGCGGTGAAACGGTTCCAACCTGAAAAAGGCGTTCGGCTCGCGACGTATGCGATGTGGTGGATCAAGGCGACGGTCCACGAATACATTCTCAGGTCCTGGTCGCTGGTAAAAATGGGCACGACCGCCGCCCAGAAGAAGCTGTTCTTTAACCTGCGAAGGCTGAAGAACCGGATTTCTGCAGGCGAGGAAGTCGACTTGTCGCCAGAGCAAACCGAATATATTGCCGCCCAGCTGCAGGTGGCTCCCCGCGAGGTCGTCGAGATGAACGGGAGGATCCGGGGTGATACTTCGCTCAACCTGCCCATGGCTCGGGAGGACGGGTCCGAGGAAATCCAGGACTGGCTGATTGATCCGGCCCCGGACCCGGAAACGCTGCTATCGGAAACGGAGGATCGCAACCGGATATGGAGCGCACTGGACGACGCGCTCGCGCTCCTTAACCCCCGCGAGCGCCATATCGTCGGCGCGCGATTTCTGGCCGAACAGCCGAAGACCCTGGAGGAGCTCGCCGCCACTTTCGGCGTGTCACGCGAGCGCATCCGCCAGATCGAGGTTCGCGCAGTACAAAAGATCAGGGGCGCGCTCGAGGCTCACTTGGATGGATTGCCTCCTGGCTTTCCCGGCGGAAGGAGGCCCCCCTCTGGCGCAGCGGCTATTGCGGAGCGACAGAAATGAGGATTGCACAGATAGCCCCGCTATTCGAGAGCGTCCCGCCCCGGCTGTATGGGGGAACGGAGCGGGTCGTTTCCTGGCTGACCGAGGAGCTGGTCCGACAAGGCCACCAGGTGACGCTGTTTGCGAGCGAGGATTCCATCACCTCCGCCGAGCTCGTCCCCTGCACGTCTCGCGCGCTGCGCCTCGACCCCGACGTCCGTGACGCTCTTCCCCACCAGATGATCATGCTCGACAAGGTGCGCGAGCGCGCCGACGAGTTCGACATTCTCCACTTCCACACCGACTATCTGCATTTTCCGCTGTTCCGATCTGAACGCGGCCGGACGCTGACCACGCTGCACGGCAGGCAGGATCTTCCGGATCATATGCCGTTCTACCGCCGGTTTGCGGACATGCCGCTGGTTTCGATTTCGAACGCGCAACGGTCGCCGCTTCCACGCGCGAACTTCGTGGCGACGGTCTATCATGGCCTTCCGCTCGATCTGCACATTCCGAGCTACAATCCGAAAGGCGACTATCTGGCGTTTCTCGGCCGGATCTCACCGGAGAAACGTCCCGACCGCGCGATCGCGATTGCGCGGGCAGCCGGCCTCCCGCTCAAGATAGCGGCGAAGGTCGACAAGGCGGACGACGCCTATTTCCGCGGTGTCATCGCGCCGATGCTGAACGAGCCGGGAATTGAGTTCATCGGCGAGATCAATGAGAACGCCAAAAGCGAATTTCTCGGCGAAGCGGCAGCGCTGCTTTTCCCAATCGACTGGCCGGAGCCTTTCGGCCTGGTCATGATCGAAGCCATGGCCTGCGGCACGCCGGTGCTCGCTTTCCGCTGCGGGGCGGTCCCGGAGATCGTCGAGGACGGACTGACCGGCCGTATCGTGTCCGACGTCGACGAGGCGGTGCGGGCCGTTCCCGGACTGCTGCAGCTCGACCGCAAGGCCGTCCGCGCCCGGTTCGAGGAGCGTTTCTCCTCCGCCCGCATGGCGGCGGACTACGGCCGAATCTACCACAGGATGCTTCGCAGGCTTCCGATGCCCAGTTCCGGCGATCGGCACTCGCTGCGTGTTCGGCCGCCCTCCACGGACACGGCCCCGGAAGCGCCGCCCACGGCCGCGTAAATTGGACGGACCGACCTGCGGCACTGCGG
The DNA here is from genome assembly GCF_029714305.1 of Bradyrhizobium sp. CB3481. Classification (NCBI taxonomy): domain Bacteria; kingdom Pseudomonadati; phylum Pseudomonadota; class Alphaproteobacteria; order Hyphomicrobiales; family Nitrobacteraceae; genus Bradyrhizobium; species Bradyrhizobium sp. CB3481. Next base: position 2,360,219 of record NZ_CP121647.1, on the reverse strand, counting down.
AAAATCGGCTAGGAGAGCCGCGCCGTCCCGCCTGAGATCACCCAGGGTGACGGCTCCGCGGTGTCGCGGCAACGTCGTCGCGGAAACTTCTGCCGGCGGTGTCGAAAAAATTTACGTAACTCCTCTTGACCTCAGCTTTGCCGCGCCTAGGTCGATTTTGCCGGAGGGCCGGTTGCGGCCCCGGTTCTGATGACATCGCTGAATTGCAGGGAGGATGTGCATGCATTTCCGTCCATTGCACGATCGCGTTCTGGTGCACCGCATCGATGCCGAGGAGAGGACTGCCGGCGGCATCATCATTCCGGACACCGCGAAGGAAAAGCCGCAGGAGGGCGAGGTGATCGCCGCCGGTCCGGGAGGCCGTAACGAACTGGGCCAATTGATGCCGCTCGACGTGAAGCCTGGCGATCGGGTCCTTTTCGGCAAATGGTCCGGTACGGAGGTCAAGATCGACGGCAAAGAACTTCTCATCATGAAAGAGAGCGACCTCCTGGGTGTGGTCGAGAAGAGCTCCGCAACGAAGAAAGCCGCTTGAAGCACTGACAGTCATTGAAGGGGAAAAGGAGAGAGAACGTCATGGCTGCCAAGGAGGTAAAATTCTCAACGGAAGCGCGCGACCGCATGCTGCGCGGCGTCGATACGCTGGCAAACGCCGTCAAGGTGACTCTCGGGCCGAAAGGGCGCAACGTCGTGCTGGACAAATCCTTCGGCGCGCCGCGCATCACCAAGGACGGTGTCACGGTCGCCAAGGAAATCGAGCTCGAAGACAAGTTTGAGAACATGGGCGCGCAGATGGTCCGCGAGGTGGCGTCCAAAACCAGCGACATCGCCGGCGACGGCACGACGACTGCGACGCTGCTGGCGCAATCGATCGTCAAGGAAGGCGCGAAATCCGTTGCTGCGGGCATGAACCCGATGGACCTCAAGCGCGGCATCGACCTCGCGGTCGAGGCGATCGTCAATGATCTCCGATCGCACGCTAAGAAGGTCACCGCGAACGACGAGATTGCCCAGGTCGCCACGATCTCGGCGAATGGCGACACCGAGATCGGCCGCTTCCTTGCCGAAGCCATGCAGAAAGTCGGCAATGAAGGCGTCATTACGGTGGAGGAGGCAAAGAGCCTCAATACGGAGTTGGAAGTGGTCGAGGGCATGCAGTTCGACCGCGGCTATATCTCGCCTTATTTCGTCACCAATGCCGAAAAGATGCGGGCCGAGCTCGAAGACACCTACATCCTGATCCATGAGAAGAAGCTGTCCGCACTGCAATCGATGCTGCCGCTGCTCGAAACGGTGGTGCAGTCGGGCAAGCCGCTGCTGATCATCGCCGAAGACATCGAAGGCGAGGCGCTGGCGACGCTGGTCGTCAACAAACTGCGCGGCGGGCTGAAGATCGCAGCCGTCAAGGCGCCGGGCTTCGGCGATCGCCGCAAGGCGATGCTGGAGGACATCGCGATCCTCACCGGTGGCACAATGATCGCCGAAGATCTCGGCATCAAGCTCGAGAACGTCACGCTCAACGTGCTCGGCCGGGCCAAGAAGGTGGTAATCGACAAGGAGAATACCACCATCGTCAACGGCGCCGGCGCCAAGAAGGACATCGAGGCGCGCGTTGCCCAGATCAAGCTGCAGATCGAGGAGACCACATCGGATTACGATCGCGAAAAGCTGCAGGAGCGGCTTGCCAAGCTCGCCGGCGGCGTCGCCGTGATCCGGGTCGGCGGCGCCACGGAAGTCGAGGTCAAGGAGCGTAAGGATCGCGTTGACGATGCGATGCATGCGACGCGCGCCGCGGTGGAAGAAGGCGTCCTGCCGGGCGGCGGGGTGGCGCTATTGCGCGCGCTCAAGGCGCTTGAACGCGTCAAGACCGCCAACGCCGACCAAAAAGCCGGCGTCGACATCGTGCGGCGCGCGATCCAGATGCCGGCCCGGCAGATCGTCGAGAATGCCGGAGAAGACGGCTCGCTGATAGTCGGCAAGCTGATTGAGAAAAGTGACTACAATTGGGGCTTCAACGCGGCGACCGGCGAGTACCAGGATCTGGTGCGGGCCGGCGTGATCGACCCGGCCAAGGTGGTTCGCACGGCCTTGCAGGATGCCGCGTCTATCGCCGCGCTCCTGATCACCACCGAGGCGCTCGTCGCCGAGAAACCGAAGAAGGCGGAAGCCCCGGCCGCGCCGCCGATGGACTTCTAGCTTGGCGGACAAGCCAACAGACCTATCCCTCGAACCAGGAAAGGACAGATCGACAATTAGGAGCTTTCAGATGAGCAGGAATCTTCAGCGAAGGCTGCGTAGGAATGGCGCGGCCGCCGTGCACTGGCTGATGTTCACCCTGAGCTGCACCACGATCGCCTGGATCAGTCTTTTTCGAACGATAGGAGGATGAGATGATCGCCGATCACACCATTATCTCCGCTCGGGCGGAGAAATCCCAGATAGTCCCCGCGCAACGCCTGGTGCGGCGGATACTCGCGGCGTCGATGGCTGCGCTACTCATGCTGCCGTCGCTGCCGGCCTGGGGAATGGATCGTATGCCGGGCAAACCTGCTGCGGCCGACGCCTTCGAAAAGAAGATCGCGCTCCCGCCGATTCCCCATCTCGAGTCGATGCCATGGATGACGTGGAATGCGGGCGTCAACACCTTGAAGGTCGATACGCTGAGGCCGCCGCAGATGCCATATTGGCTCGCGCCGGCGCCGCGCGAGTTCACGGTACCGTCGTTCAGCTCTTGACGGCGTGAGCGAACGATCCTGCTCGGGGCGAGGCGCAAGCTCGCTGCTCCGCTCGCCCCGCAAGCTGGCGCATGCCGACCCGGAAGCAGATGCAACAGATGGCCTCTCCGCCGGCGGCAGGAGGGCCCCGCCCGTGCGCGGACTGGCTCCGGAGTCTGCTCGACAGTCTACCGCGGGCGGCCTATGGCACGAACAACGGGCCAAGCCCGCCCAAGCATCCGTCAGAAATCCATATTTGACGGCCTATTCGGCAGCAGCTCGCGGACAAACTATGACGCGAACTAGAGTTAGGCCCGCGCGCTTGCGCTCCCTCAAGCTGCCGTAAGTTACTAACTCGAAGTGTTGCTGCAATCGTGCGCGCTCCCTATCCATTATGGATGTCAGGTCTCAAAAGTGTAGGCACTCGCGATCGCTCATTCGTTTATTCGAAGGATCCCATTGTCAACTATGAGCCACACCAGTCAGTTGACATGAAATCCTGTCCATGCGCTCAGGCGCATTGCGTGTGATGACCGCGATGCGGTTCGAACTTCATTGGTTTCGGTTTATCATGGCGCGCCGTCGATGGAACGCCCTCCTCTTCTCAACCAATCTTATTGTTGCATCAGATTCGTCCGAGCGCCGTCAGGATGACTTGCGGCGTGAGTGGAATCTCTGTGACAATTGTTCCGAACGGCCTGAGTGCGTCGTTGACCGCATTAGTCACCGCCGCTGCTGCTCCGGCCGTGCCGGCCTCGCCCGCACCCTTCGCGCCTAATTCAGATTCCATGGTCGGCGAAACCACATGCCCGACATCGATATCCGGCATCTCCCCGGCCATCGGAACCAGATAGTCGGCCATATTCGCGTTGGTAAGCTGACCTCGCTCGTCATACACGCATTTCTCGAACAGCGCGGCGCCAAGCCCTTGCACCACGCCACCCCGGATCTGCTCGTCCACCAGTTGCGGATTGATGATGGTGCCGCAGTCTTCGACGACCCAATGCTTCAGCAGCTTGACAAAACCAGTATCGATATCAACCTCAAGCCAGGAGGCTTGAACGCCATTGGTAAAAGCAAATGGATATTCGCGGGGAACGAAGTGCCTGGTCGCCATCAGTTCGGGTTGAATGCCTGGCGGCAGCGTATCGGGACGGAAATAGACAATCCGCCCGAGTTCACTCAACTCGATCCGCGGCGCGCCGTCGACGACATTCACCACCCTGTTGTCGACGATGTCGAGTTCACTTGGCGCAGACTGAAGAATGGCGGCTGCCACATCGAGAAGGTTTTTACGCAGCGCCTTTGTGGCCTGCAGCGCGGCTTCACCTCCGATGCCGGCGCCACGCGAGGCCCACGTTCCGCCGCCATACGGCGTATTGTCGGTATCGCCCAGAATGACGCGAACACGATCCATTGAGACGCCAAGTATGCTTGCAACAATCTGGGCCGTGAGTGCTTCCGACCCCTGCCCCTGCTCTGTTATGCTGGTCTGGCAGATCACCGAGCCCTGAGGATCGAGCCGCACCGCAACACCATCCTGCGAAGATATTTTCGCACCCCCGACGCCATAGAACGCCGCGCTTGGATTGGTGACTTCGATGAAGCTGGCGATGCCGATACCCCGATGAATATTTCTTGCCCGCAAGGCCACCTGTTCCGCGCGCAGTGCATCATAATCCATCATCCTGACGAGCTTGGTAAGCGCGGCATGGTGGGACAGTTGCTCGAAGCGCAAGCCCGACGGCGATGCATATGGATATGCATCGTCTGCAATCAGATTTCTGCGACGGATTTCGACCGGATCCATGCCGATCTTCGCGGCCGCCAGGTCCACCAGCCCTTCCGTCACCGAGCAGGCGATCGGATGGCCGACGGCACGGTATTGGCACATCACATTCTTGTTCTGGAAGACGACACGGGCTCGGGCGCGGTAATTCCTGGCCACATAGGGACCGCCGACGAGATTGACGACCTGATTGGCCTCAATCGCGCTGGTGCGTGGGTACATCGAATACGGTCCGATGCCCGTCAGATCGTCGATCTCGAATGCCGTGATGGCGCCGTCGCGCATGACGCCTATCTTTCCCTTGCAGCGATGATCCCGGGCGTGAATGTCCGTGTTAAAGCTCTCGACCCGGTCGGCGACGAACTTGACGGGACGCCGTAATAGCTTCGACAGCGCGTAGGTCGCCATCTCGTCTGCATAGATGTGAACCTTGATGCCGAATGAGCCGCCGACATCCTTGCAAACCACGCGGACCTGAGATTCCCTCAAGCCAAGATGGAACGCCGCGATGTTCTGCACCATGTGTGGCGCTTGGGTGCCCTGATAAATCGTCAGTCTCGCTTCCGCCACGTTCCAATCCGCGACCACCGCACGCGGCTCCAGCGTCACACCGGTATGCCGTCCGAAAACGAATTCCGCCTCCACGATCTCGTCCGCTTCGGCAAATGCTTGATCGACGGCACCAGCATCGTGCACGCGTTCAAAAGCAAGATTGTCGCCGAGCGAGGCGTGAATCACCGGCGTTGCCGGATCGAGCGCGGTGCGCATGTCCGTGACCGCATCAAGTTCCTCGTATTCGGCCTCGACAAGCTCTGCCGCGTCCTCAGCCTGGGCACGGCTGTTTGCCACGACAGCCGCAACCGCTTCGCCCTGCCAGCACACCCGATCAATCGCGATGGCGCTCTGCGGAGCGGATTTGAGGCCTTTCAAATGCGATAGTACGCCAACCCATGGCGTGATCACGGCCGAGAGCTCCTTGCCCGAGACTACGGCGACCACTCCCGGCATCTGCCTGGCCGCCGAAGCATCGATCCTCTTGATCTTCGCATGCGCGTACGGCGAGCGCAGGAAGACGACATGCGCCATTCTCGGCAACTCGATGTCACTCACATAGAGCGCCCGCCCCTGCATGAGGCGGTCGAGGTTCGGCCGCGGCACGGTCTTGCCGATATAGGAGTTCGGGCGGTCCAGCATGGAAAGCGCTTGAGGGTTTACCGGATCCGAAGTCATGGCAAGCGTCCGCTGCGCACCCGTGCGGCCGTCTCAACGGCGTCGATGATTGCCTGATAGCCTGTACAGCGACAATAATTGCCCGAAAGGTGCTCGCGGATCTGCTCCCGATCTGGAGACGGCAATTGCTTCAGCAAATCTTGCGCCGCCATCAGCATTCCCGGCGTGCAGAAGCCGCATTGCAATGCATTGCGTTCTCGGAATGCGGACTGCAAATCGGCAATCTCACCGCTATCGGACAACCCTTCGATGGTTTCGACCGTTGCATTGTGCGTCTGCACAGCGAGCAGCAAGCAGGAGCGGACGATATCGCCGTTGACGCGAACCGTGCATGCGCCGCAGACGCCGTGTTCGCAGCCAACATGCGTTCCTGTCAATTTCAAATGCTCGCGGAGAAAATCCGCCAGATTGAGGCGCGGCAGTACATTCGCTTCAACCCGCTCGCCATTGACGCTCAGCGAAATCGCAACCGGGTTTGTCACGCCGATGCTCCGGCGCCGAGATCAGAACGGGCAAGCAGTGAGGAAACACAGCGTGTCAACAGGACTTTCGCCAGATGTCTGCGCATGGCGGGCGTCGCCTGTTGATCTTCCAGGGGGGCCAGTTCGGCACCCAGTGCGGAGCACGCTTCGGAAAGAACCGCAGATGTAATGACGACGCCGACCAGTTTACTGGCCGAACTGGCCAGCAGCGGGCGGTCTCCGATGGCAAAGTAGCCAAGGCGAAGATCGGCGAACCGATCGTTCTTGACGCGAGCCTGCGCTGCTAGGCCAACAATCGCGTAATCGCCGTGCCGCCGGGAGAACTCGTGAAAGAAATGCGTCGCGTCTTTTGCAGGCATTGGCAGCTCGACCGCAACCAGCAGTTCCTGTGGCAAAAGCGCGGTTTCAAAGATGCCGGTGAAGAACTCGTGTGCTGCAATCCGGCGCTCGCCGCCTGGCCCACGGGCGACAATGGTGGCGCCGAGCGTAAGCATGCACGCCGGCAGTTCTGAAGCCGGGTCTGCCTGGGCAAGGCTTCCGCCGATAGTGCCGCGGTTACGGATCGCAGGATGCGCGACATGCGCCACAGCCTCCCTCAGCAAGGGAGCATGGCTTGCAATTTCGGGCGACCCCAGGAGATCGGCGTGACGCGTCAGTGCACCAATGGTGAGGACGTCTCCATGCACCGCAACGCCGTGCAACTCAAGCAAATCGCCGATATCGACAACGAACTCGGGTGCGATCAGACGCAGATTCATTGCCGGCAGCAAGCTCTGGCCACCCGAAAGCACCTTGGCCTTCTCACCGTGCGCGGTCAGCAGTTCCAGCGCATTTTCGAGACTGGTGGCGCGAGCGTAAGCGAAAGCCGAGGCCTTCATCCCTGGTGTGACCTCCCCGGCCAACGATTGGTATTTTCCCGGGATTAGAAGGCTGAGGCCGCCAAAGGTCAAGTTTGATGTCGCGCCATTATTTCGACTTTGCGCTTGTCTTAACGTGGCTAACGACGCACGGTCTGTACCAACCAAAAAGCCTGCCCTTGGAGAAAGAGCCGACCATGAAGCTTGGGTTCTTTACGATGCCGATCCATCCTGTCGACAAGGACTGGCGGCTTTCGCTCAAAGAGGATCGAGAGGCTTTTTTGTTGGCCGACGAGCTGGGATTCGCCGAGGGCTATGTCGGCGAGCACACAACCGACAGAGCCGAGAATATTACGTCCTGCATCGCTTTCATCGCCTGGCTTGCCGCCGCAACCAGGCAGATCAAACTTGGCACCGGCACCGTCAACATGCCCAATGCCCATCCGGCGACAGTCGCCGCCTCGATGGCGATGCTTGATCACATGCTCGACGGACGTCTGATTTTCGGAATCAGCCCCGGCGGCCTGCTTTCAGATGCGGAAGTGTTCGGAAATCTCGAAGCGGACAGGAACGCCATGTTTCTGGAAGCCATCAATCAGGTGCTTCAGATCTGGGCCAGCGAGCCTCCGTACAATCTTCAAGGCAAATACTGGAACATATCGGTCCAGAACACCATGATCGAGGACATTGGCCAGGGTTTCATTCCGCGTCCCCTGCAACGGCCGCACCCGCCGATCGTGGTGACGGCAGTGGCGCCATTCTCGAAAGGCGTGACGGAAGCTGCCGCACGTGGTTGGGAGCCGATTTCGGCAAACTTCTTGATGCCGGGCTGGGTGAAAAGCCATTGGCCGAAATATGTCGAGGGTTGCGAACGCGCCGGGCGGCCCGCGGATACCGCGAACTGGCGCGTCGCCAAGAGTGTATTCGTCGCCAAGGACGCTGCTACGGCAAAGGCCTACGCCACCGATCCAGATGGTCCCTATGTCTATTACTATCGCTCATTATTCACCAAGTTGAAGCGCGGCGGGCGCATCGAGTTGTTCAAGACTCGTCGCGATCAACCTGATGACGAAGTGACCCTCGAAGATATCTGCGACAAATTGATCATCCATGGCACGGCGGAGAGCGTTGCCGATCAACTGCTGGCATTCCAGGAAGAGACAGGACCGTTCGGGACGCTGCTCTACGCCGGCAAGGACTGGAAGGATCGCGACTTGGGGCGCCAGTCGATGATCCTGATGGCCGAAAAAGTCATGCCGAGGATCAACGCCGGCAGATCGAGCAGTTCGAAGGTCGCTCGAATGGTCCGCAAGGGAGGCTAGACGTGGCGTTGAGCGATCGCGTCCCCTATCAGGCGCAAGTCGATCGGCCGAAGCTGGTGCTTCGCGATGGCAAGAAGCTCGCGATATGGATCATCCTGAATGTGGAGGAGTGGCGGATCGAAGGCGCGATGCCTCGCACCGTGCTGAGCCCGCCGATGGGCCAGCCGCTATTGCCAGATGTGCCGAACTGGTCCTGGCATGAATATGGAATGCGTGCCGGCTTCTGGCGTCAGTTCAAGGCGTTGACTGAACGCAAAGTGCCGGTGACGTTGGCAATCAATGCCAATGTCTGCAATACCTACCCGCGCGTGGCGTCCGCCGCGCGCGAAGCGGGTTTCGAATTCATGGGCCATGGTTTCGTGCAAGGACCGATGCACAAGGTCGAGAACCAGGCAGATGCGATCAAGCGCTCGGTCGACATAATTGCAGAATTCGCGGGAAAGCCGCCGCGATCCTGGGAAAGCCCCGGGCTCACCGAAACCGAGGAAACACTCGATCTGCTACGCCTCAACGGCATCGAATATGTCGCAGACTGGGTGATCGATGATCTGCCGCAGGACATTGCGACGCCGCACGGCACCATCACAACGATCCCCTATTCGGTCGAGACCAACGACATCGTCATCCACGCTTTACAGCACCTGCCGTCCGAGCAGTTCCTGAAACGCTGTACCGATCAGTTCGACCGGTTATACCTCGAAGGCGCAGCGAACGCGCGCGTCATGGCGATCTCAATCCATCCCTATATTACGGGCGTGCCGCATCGGATAAAATATCTGGAAGCGTTACTCGATTATGTCCTTGGCCACGATGGGGTAGCGTTGATGACCGCCAGCGAGATTGGCGACTGGTATCGCGCGGAGATGGCAAAGGTCTAGACGAGCGTCCATGGCCGGACGATGGGCGACCGGTAAAAGCAGTGATCCGGTCAAGAGGACTTGTTGCCGTCTCCGGCGATAAAGCGGCCGAAGGAGCCGCGCGCGAACAGGAGAGGTTCCTGGCGATTGTAGGTGTAGGCTTCTACAGCTCCCAGAAAGATGACGTGGTCGCCGCCGTAATACCGATTGGCCGCCCGGCATTGAAAATTGGCGACGCTATCGGTCAACACCGGTGCGTTGCCAAGCCCCGGCGTCCAGCTCACGCCGGCGAATTTATCCTCCGACGATTTTGCAAATTGTGACGCCAGTGCCTGCTGAGACACGCCAAGAACATTGACGGCAAAATGACTGGCATTCTGAAAAATCGTGAGTCCTTGAGAAAACATCCCAAGACTCCACAATACTAGAGGTGGATTGAGCGATACCGAGGCAAACGAATTGCACGTCACGCCATACGGCCTTCCATCTGCGGACATGGCCGTGACGATAGTGACACCCGTGGCAAACGAGCCAAGCGCGTTGCGAAAGTCGCGTGGATCGATCGCCGAATTGTCGCTTGCCAGTTCATTGGCCGGATCGGCCGGATGTTTGGGTGCGTCAGACATCCGCCGTGCCTCAGAGCGTCAGATTTTCGGACGGCAAGCCAAGCGCCACGCGTCCATAGTTGGTGCCCGCCGCATCGAAATTGAATGCGAGGTGCGAATTCACCGCATGCGCGTCGCGGAACTGGCGCTGCAGTGCGCCTGACGTGAACAGGCTGCGCGCGCCGCTCGCGGCGAACAACAGTGAGACTGCCTCGGTACATAGGTTCACCGAAAAGGCGCCATCCCGCCGCAACCTTGTCTTGCCCGCAAGGTCAGGAATGTACCCGCGCCGGGCGTCGGCCATCGCTTCGATGCAGTTGGTCCGCATCACGAGACGGGCCGCATCGATCTTGGCCGATGCCTCCGCGATCTTGATCTGGGTTGTCTGCAAGTCGCTAAGTTTGGCGCGGTTGTAAGTCGAAGCCCGACGCCGCGCCAACTCGACATAGTCGTCCAGGCAGGCTTGTGCATTGCCCAGACCGACACCCGACAACACATAGGGAAACAGCGAGAAGACCGGTAGCGCATAGAGCGCATTTGGATTGACGGCGCTTCCCGGCGTCGGTCCGCCGGTCAGATCGCTAATCGCAATCGTCATGTTCTCCGCAACAAAGCTGTCCTCGACCCATACGTCGTTCGAACCGGTACCGCACAGCCCGGTCGCGTTCCAGGTGTCGTTGATCCGGTACTCGCTCCTGTTAAGCAGAAATAGCCGGTACTCGATGCCGTCAGCCTCGTCGTCGGTGGCCACCACGCCAGCAAGCATGTTCCAGTCGCAGGACTCGACCCCTGACGAGAACGGCCAGTGGCCACGCAGGACGTAGCCGCGATCGACTCTCTTCGCGCGGCCCGCCGGAAAGATGAATGACGAGGCAATCAATGCATCGGCATCTCTGCCCCAGACTGCGTCCTGCGCCTGCCTGTCAAACATGCCCAGCATCCAGTGATGGCTGGCAAGGTTTGCGAAATTCCACGCAACGGAAGCATCGGCCTGTCCAAGCGCGTCGGCGCAATCGACCAGCGCGACATAGTCAAGTTCGGCACCGCCCACCCGCCTGGGCTGAACAATTCGAAATAGACCAGCGTCGTGCAAATCGCGCTCGGTCTCCGGCGGCAACCGCCGGAGTTCCTCCGTTCTTGAAGCTCGATTGCGCAATTCCGGAATCAGGGCCTTTGCACGTGCGACCATGGCAGCATAGCTCGCCGCCCCCGGTCCCACGGATAGACCCGCATCCGGCTTGCCGCTGTCTCCGGCCATGTATCTCCTCGCCTGCTCTGTTGCCGTCGCCCGAGCTTTGTCAGTCTACCGGCTGGTCGCCAATGATCAAGGCGTACAGGCTACCACACTGCAGGGTTCTGCGCATGGAAGAAGTCCAGCGTGTCGCAAACGGGTCATTTCCCGACAGTCCCTTTGATACCGAACCACACAGCTCCAACAATGCCCGTTACCGTCACAGTGACTATTGCCTTGAATATATAGCTTTGGGCCTGCTCAACGTTTCTACGCCACCACCGTAAGTGCTGAAAATCTACCCGCAACTCGCTTCGCTCCTCTTCATCGATCCCAAACGAATTTGGTTTGGTTGTCACCGCTTTGAGAACTCTTGCATCAAAATCCTCCTGACGATTTCTCTGGCGCTCGGCCAGCGCTTTCATGATATCGTTTACATTTTTGGCTTCCATTCTGTTCACCGCCTCTAATCCTACGTTCGGAAAAAACATCTACGGATGGAACGGCGCTGAAAAATCCAGATGATCGCGCGGACGAGCACACGCTGACCGGCGCCAAAAAAGCTTCCCCCAGCGAAGATCTTCCTCGTCCACAGAAGCCGCACCCAAATAGTCGCGGTTTATTCCAATCTAGATTCCAGCTTCTTCGTATCGGCCTCATCCAGCGAGCGACCCTACTTAGAAGCTACTCTCATCAGCTGAAACGCACGATATGGTCGGAGAAACGTCGAGCGCGTTAAACACAGCACAGGTTCGGTTGCGAATGCTGGGCAACAGCTCCGGTGATGGCAATGCTAGTCTAGATGTCCGCCGAGCCAGCGGCACAATCAGGCGTGAACTCCGCGGCGCTACAACATCGAAAGCTCGACGGAACGCCCTCGACAAATCGCGATCACCGTCTCGGGTAGATCGAACCTGACAAATGAAAAAGCCCGCGACTGATTCCAGCGCGAGCTCTACGAAATTCTGATTGTGTTAAATGCGCGTGATTTGCCCGACAGGTCAAGTGTCAAAGCAAACAGATCCAACACATCGAGCAACCGAAAGTGAAGTCGTTAAGCCGAGGACAACGCACCCCCAACTAAAGCCGTCGGAGGCTCCTGTTACGCCGCGCTGCCGGACATTGGGGCGCTCGTCAGATGTCCGCGAGGAATTCGTTGGGTCATTCGCGAATTCCGGAATGATATCCTTATGCCGGTGATTTGCCCGAAATTTCAAACGCCGTCCTCTACTGTGGCTGTGGCGCCGGATTGACCGGGTGAACTGGCTTCGGCACGGGCGGTTCAGGCTCGACCTCGAGCCTTGGCTCGGTCGGTATCACCTGCGCGCCGGCCGCGCGGGCTGCTTCGCCGGTATTGCTGTAATTCGCGACTACCGGGTGCTCTACTTTCGGCTTGCTCCACGGCCCGTGGTCGACAACCAGCATGCTGAGCACGCCGAGAACTGCGACGGCAATCGCAACCTTCAGCGGCGCGCCGCCGGATCGGCTCAAATGATCTTCCGTCAAGTTCTTCGCCATCTGCAGATTCTTCGCCATCAAAACGTCCGCTGGTTTCCTCCGATCTGAATTAAACCCCGGCGATGGCAAAAGTTCCCTCTTCGCCGGCACGCCATGGCGTCCAGGAACAAATGCATTGGCCGCGGATTGTCAGGGCATCAACCACAGCCCCGCAAATGTCGGCCTGATGGAAGGGGTAATATTTAAAGTGACGATCGAAGAGCCACCGCAGCCGGGTTTAGCCGAACGCGCCATCGACACCGCAACCGACGTGTCGCGCACGCTGACGGAAGTGTCTGATGGGCTGCACGCAGCGGTCGATCGTCTCAGCGAGGCGATCGCGGCGGCGCGGCGACCTGGAATGCCACTCTCGACCATCAGTGCGATTACCCGCGAAGCGCCGCTGGCCAGCCTGTTCGTGGCCTTCCTGTTCGGCGTCGCGATCGGGCGCCGCCGCTAGCTCGTCGCTTCAGAACTTTCCCTTTGTCGAGTCTTTTGCGGCCGAGATGACGCCGCCGGTGATCTGCCGCATATGTTCGCCGGCGTTGGTGAACTGGCTGCGCAGAAATTCGGACTGGATCCGCAGCGCCTCCTGAAGGTCGGTCGCATGAACCAGCTTGCGGGCGTGCTCGAACGCAGCCTTCATGTTCTGCTCGGTGAACGACAGTGCCTGCTTGGATATTTCCGTACCGGCCCCCGGCATCGACGTCATGGACTTGCCGGCGGCATCGAAGAACATGCTGAATGCCTTTTCCGCCTGATCGATGGTTTTCTCGGCCAGCTCGCGCAGCTCGGCCGGGACTTCGAGTTTCGGTTCAGTCATGGTCGCTTCTCCACTGTCGCCCTGCGAGGTTAGCACAAATCCCGGCCGCGTCTGCTTCGTATTGTGGGAAGCCACCGGGCGCGGACCCCCGAGGGCTGGACATTCAGCCGGCCACGTCCGGAGAGATGGCCAGGGAATCCTCTCGTTTCTCTCGCCCGTAGCTGTACGGGTCGTACGGCGGATTCCAATGGTGGCAACAGTGTGGCATAGTGATTCGCGGTTAGGGTTTCGTGGCGTTGCGTCTCTGAATTTAGTCTCTCGGGACAAGGGGATAAAATGCTGCAAACGTTTCGGCCAACGCCAACCTGCACGCGGTTTCAAACCAGTATTGAAATGCCGTGCATGAAATGCGGTGCACAAATGCGTCTGGCCACGATCGAGCCGCGCGACCAGAACTACGACGTGTTGACCTACCGCTGTACGCCCTGCGATTCCGGCGAGAGCTTCCTGAAGGCGCGCTGATCACGCCCCATTCAGTGCCGCAATCCCGGCCGCCGTCAGCACAGGTCCCTCCTCGTGCACTTCGACAAGGCCAAGACCTGCCAATATCTTCAGATCTTCATCGCTGACCGGCGACAGTTTCAGCCGCCGGGCCTGAATATCCCGCAGTGTCCAGCGAAGACCGATAGCCTTTTCCAGGCCGAGTTCGGCGAAAGGATTTTCCGCCATTCGCTTCCAACCATTGCGCCTTTTGGATCAAGATCTGTTACGGCGGCGCGCTGCCCGCTGCTAACAATGCGGCAGGCGCGATCGGGTTCCCCGGCCATGTCGACCGGTAAATGATGAGGACCGTGGCGGCTCTGATCTTTCAGTAGCGATACGGCTCGATATCCACCAACGGAAAGGCGCTGAACACGCTTGGAAGATTGGTCGGTGTTGCCGGATGCAGGTAGGACTTGTCGAGCTCGGCAAAGCGGGTCACGCCGAGCAGTCCGAGACAGCGAATTACTTCATCTTCCAGCAGCTCAAGCATCCGCACGATGCCCGCCTCGCCTGCGGCTGCGAGAGCCCAACACTGCAGACGGCCGATGCCGACCAGATCGGCGCCGGAGGCAATCGCCTTTACGATGTCGGTGCCGCGGCAGAACGAACCGTCGACCATGATCCTGGCACGGCCGGCGACGGCATCGACGATTTCCGGCAGGACATGCATGGAGCCACGGCCGTGGTCGAGCTGGCGGCCGCCATGGTTCGACACGTAGATCCATTCCACGCCGTGATCGATTGCGATCTTGGCGTCTTCCGCGGTGGCAATTCCCTTGATGACCAGCGGAATTTTATACTTGTCCTTGATCAGCTTCACCGTGCGCCATTCCAGCCCCTTCTGGAAATCGCCGCCGGTCGCGCGGATGCGGCTTTCGCGAACATAGCGCTTGGCGATATCGCGCTCGCGCCGGCTGTAATGCGCGGTATCGACCGTCAGGCAGAACGCGGCATAGCCGTTGTCGATGCTGCGGCTCACGACGTCTTCGACGAAAGCATCGTCCCCCCGCACATAGAGCTGGTAGATGCGCAGCGCATCCGGCGCGGCCTTGGCGGTCGCCTCGAGCCCCGGTTCGGATACCGAACTCAGCATATGGGCGGCGCCGAACTGCCCCGCGCCGCGCGCGACCGCGGCGCCTGAATCAGGATCGAAAATCTCGAGCGCGCCGACCGGTGCGATCATGACAGGCAGACGCAAGCGCCGGCCGAACACCTCGATCGAGGGATCGACGTTGGCGACGTTGCGTAGCACCCGAGGCCGGAACGCGATCTCGTCGAGCGCCATGCGATTGCGGCGCATCGTCGTCTCCGTCTCCGAAGCGCCGACGATATAGTCCCAGGCGTTCTGGTTGAGCCGCGCGCGGGCCTTCCGAATGAATTCGTGGAGGTTCTGGAATTCCTCGCCGCTGGCGCCGAGTTCGACGTTTCTCGCCGATCGGATGGGGGTCCCGTCGTTCATGATGCTTCTCTCCCACTTTTGGCGGCACATTAGCCGGAGAAGCGGGAAAAGCTACTGCTTTGAACGGCTTAGGCGCCATGCAAACGCAGAGATGTTATTCGTTTGCGAGAGACGCCGGCGGCGAAACCTGAGAAAGTGAATCAAGCTAACCGGCTGATCTGTTTGCAATCGCTTGAAGATGGTTCGCGTGCCAACTTATGATTCTTGAAGAGGTGCCTGATTGGTTAGGGCAGAGGTCTTGAAAACCTCCCGACGCGCAAGGCAAATCCCACCACTTCCGCCAAAACCTATTGAAAACATTCGTATTTCTTAATCTTGAGATTTGTACGCACAATCCAACGTACAACCATTTTTCGATACTGCCGGCGTCCTTTTCGTCGTGTTCATGCTGGCGATAAGCTTGATCGCCCTTGCACCGGAGCGGCGCCGGCAGAGAAAACGCCCGCCTTGGCGACATGGGAGGAACGTGCCACTGCCCGCCCGGTTGATCCGGTATGGAAAGGGCTCGCGCGGCTGTCATACTGGAGGTCATCACCCGCCATCGCCGTGATGGTGCTCTTGATGTACTTGATGTTCGGTCCATCAGATTAAAAGCGACCCGGCGCACGACGGGACCGGACGACATACGCCGGACCCTTGCCACTGCGAGGCGCTCCCGAATGGCAAATTCAAGCTGCGGCCGATTCTTGGCAAATTTGCGCATCTCGTGCAGCGCTTTTGTTCACAAGCGAACAGACGATCCGCGCTAACTGCGATAGCGCGGAGCAGTGATGCCGTTGGAATGAAGAAGTTTGAAATCAGCACGTATTGAGTTTAGCGGGCGCACCATCGCCTGTATGGTTCGTAACCAGTCCGAGACGGGAGCGGCACTGGAAGTCGAGAGCCCTTGGGGTATCCCGGCTCAATTCACGCTTTCGATTACTGAAGATAAGAAACACCGCTGCGCCGTCATATGGCGCGCGATAAACTTAATCGGAGTCAAGTTCCGATAGGATTACCCCACCTGAAGCCGCGCCTTTGAGACAGCATTGCCGTAAGACTACGGCCCGCACCGGCAGTTTATCAATTCCAAAACAGATGCTTCCTATCCTCCCTTTTTCTCTGGGGTGGGGGCCCCGCTATGGAGCTGTTTCGAGCCGAGAAGATTGCCACTGTCCGTGACCAATCAAACCATGACTGCCGCCGGTGCGGGCGAAGGCTTGCGCTCGTCAAAACGATCGTGGAGGCTGAAAGTGGAGACGTCATTCATCTATTCGAATGCGTCTGGTGCGGAGATCGCACGTGGACCTCCTGAATAGGATTCCTATATGGCTCATGCCCCGCGAACAGAAAATCACCTTTGGAGAGATGCGGCAGTCCGGCGTCAGCCGGATTGACGTCTTCTGCAGCGACTACCGGTGCAGCCCGATCGCTGGCCGGATCACGTGCGGCTGTCGGATATCGAGCCGCAGTTCGTCTGCAAAGCGCGCGGCAAGCGCGGTGCCGACGTCCGGCCGGACTTCCAAGGTAGCAGCAAGCGGGTCATGGGCCTGCGCTGAATGCAATCCAGAATTAACTCCACGGCGTACTCCAGCCTTAACCCAGAATATCCGTTGCGGCCGATCTGAACAGGCCTAGCGTGGCTGCAGGTCGCGCTGAAATGTCCCCCATTGCGTATTGCGCGACTAAGGGCCGCCTCGCCCAAGGGGCGGCCCCGCCCATTTTGAAAAGCCTTTCCCCTTGCCCTGGTCCACCTCGTTTGAGGATCCAATACCGCTTCCGAATGGCCGCCGGCTCCTTACCTTGAGGGATGCCGCGAGCTACATCATGAAGTTGCCGAAGGGCGAGCACTCCACGCCGGAATGGCAGGCCGCGATGGTGGCCCTGATCCTAGTGGCAGAGAAAGGCGGCCCGACAATGCTCGCCCGGATCGGCGTCATGCGCGCGTTGAGCCGCCACGTCGAACGGGTCTTTGATCCGGATCTGAAGATGCCACATTGGGGCAAGCGCAAGCTGAAGAGAGACCAATGACCGTTTTTGTCTACGGGAACACTGCCAAGCAGATTGACCACCCCGAGCACCTCAAAGTGTTCGCCACCATAGACGCGGCGCAGACTTAGTTCGAGGAGAACGACCCGGAAGGCGTTGCATCGAATAATGAGGTTTTGAAATAAAAATGGCCCCAAGGCGGGACGTGCCCTGGGGGCCATCTAAAGTATTCCCATTCCAATTGCCGGACAGGTAGTGGGTACCGTCTGGCGCCCCGATAATAGCGGGAAAAAGTGGCAACATATGTACGATAGTGGACAGAACGCCGAGGTGCTCCGCCGCTATTAGTCGCCTTTAACTCCACGCCTGATCCCATGCAATCTGGACAGGCACCATGACATCAGATTTTTCTATTGGTGATCGCATTCAAATCAGCGCTCTCGGCGCATTACGGTGTCCGCGACTAGCTGACAAGGCGGGCACCATCGTCGGGCGGAGCAGCATCTACGTAAATTGCGCGCGTGTCTTGCTCGACGGAAACAAGTCACCAACATCCGTTCATTGCGACTATCTAGACGCGATTTCCGTCAGCGGGTAGCGAGTCCACTTCAACCCTAACGCGATTGAGGCCCGCCAGCGTGAACCGGCGGGACTTAGGAACGATCCTTATTGACCGATGTAGACTCTGACCTCCGACCCTCCAGACGCCCCCAAAGTACGCTGAGGAGGAGGTAGGTTCGCGGCCCCGGGCGCCGATATCCGGGGCCGCGGCTTGGCCGGCCAGCGCGAACCGGCGGAATAAGAAAAGCCGCCGCTGGGGCCGTATCAGCGGCGGCTCTACGCGTTACTCCCGCGGTGTGATGACCTCCGCGATTGGGCAGGATCCTAACCAGGACGGGTTAAGGATCGGTGGCTGCTTAAACTATCACGGCCGTCAAGTGTATACCGCTCCTCCGCCTTACCAGTGCCCCCAGGTCGCGGCCAGCGAAGCCCGGCCAGGCCACCATTCGCGGGGGACGGAAGCAGCATCTTCGCTTTCCAGTTCTAGATGGAAAGGAATGCGCGCATGGCTCGATATTATTTTGATCTCTTAGAGAGTGACGGCCTGGTTGTTGACGCTGAAGGCCGGGAGATAGAAGGTCTTCACAACGTTCAGATTGAAGCCGCGCGGTCGTTGATCGACTGGGCAAGGGGACTTTCTGATGGCGACTGCACCCCTTGCTGCAGAGCAACTGTCGGTCCAGGTAAGAGATGAGAGGGACCGACTATGAAGGTCCGCTTCAGTTTCGATTTCGAAATGACGAACTAGGCTACGCGGCAACCACAGCCCATTCATTCCTACCCAAGCTCGACAAGGAAGCCGGGAGGCATCGCGGGAAGCTCCGCAGGATCTTGTAGGTCGGTTCTATTGCAGACTGGACAAGGAGCACCCGCGGCACCGCAGTCGCAAGCGCTCTCGCCTAAGAACGGGCGCTCGTTGTGAGTTTCGCAGACCCATCGGGTATTGTCGCATTTCACGCAGTATCGCATGACGCGGCATTTTTCCGTCTGACGTCGAGCAGGCGAGCGCCACTCATCAATCTGCCTCTCGGGCGTTCGAAACGGCCATCACTCCGAAGAATTCCGGATGTTCTGCAATAATGTCGAATACCTCCCCATACATGAGGCCGAGACGTTCATGGACAAGGGCCCAGTGTGCGCCGTCCGACAGGTTGAGAGCGTCAACCTCGTCCATAACCTGCTTGACTTGTTCTTTCGTGATCATTGTGATCACCGGGAGGCGCCCGGCCTCCACCGCGGAAAGTGCAATGAGGATTACTCACCGTCCGCAAGCACGTTCCTAGCCTCCAAGGCGGCGCTCCACCTTCTTGCGGCTGGAGCCAACCTTCTTAACGGCCTTCTTCACCGCGGCTGCGGATTTCTTAGTTTTCCTGGCCTCGTAGCGAACCTCATACTCCTGTCCGCCGGCGACCCGCGAGCGATCCTGCAAACGTCCTCGGCTCGTTTGCTTCTTTGCCTTCGCCATCCTTAGATACCTCGATTCTCAGGAAGCAACGCCACATGATGAGGCAAGTTCCTCCGGGAACGATTTGGCTCAGGCGAGTTGAGTCCAAATTGTGAGCAGCGTGGAGTTTTTCAATGCGTAGGTCCACCTGGACACCATCGATTGTCCCCGTTGATTACGACGAAACGGTCTACCTGGTCGCAAATGATTTCGGACGCATTGGACGAGCGTGGCGCGAAGCGGACTATGAAGCCACGGACCTGGAGACTGTCATTCAGGATCAGCTTACCGGCCAGTATAGCAATCCATTTCGCGTGGTCGCCTTCAACACTGCCGAGCGCTGGTCAGAAGACGTTTCCGAAGATGTCGCTCGCGCGAATACTTTGCCAATTCTTACGGGAGAGCATTCGATGAACTAACTGAGATTGCAATTCGCGACTGGCCAAACAAGACCAATCTCAGTGAGGCGATTTTCTTCTTGTGCAGACACTCGATCGAGCTCTCGATCGAGAGTGCGATCCTAATTGTTCGGAACCCGCTTTGCCTAACGTTACTGGTCACAATTGGTTGGAGCTATGGAAACGTCTCCAGGAAATCATGGCCACGTTAGGGTTTTAAGAACCGGATGAGTGGACACAGATTGCACGAAGCTGGTCCAACATATTATGGATCGACATTAGCGATCTTGGGTCCGTTGCCGATCACGCGGAGCCGCTGCCTCATCCGGCCATTGATCAGCCGCAGTAGGGTAGAGGTGCGGCCTCGGCGGGGACGGGCATGAAGCAGATGCATGTTTTCCCCCCGGCGGGAACGATCGATCGCCTCAAGAATCGAATCGCCACCTCCGGCAACAAGAACCGCAAGCCCAAACCGGAGGAAAACCTGCTCAGGTTGGCCGCTTGCGGATAGGCCGGATCGTGGCATGGCTCTGCACTTCAGCCGCGTTGGTACCGCGAAAGTGGAGCTCGAAATATGGAGCGCGAATGAGCGCGGCTTCTCATTTGTAATAAGTAACGAGAGCAGCAGTGGTCCGGGACTTCACGGGCGACCCGGCTTTGTAGCTTCGTGGCGCTCAATCGACTTTAACAGCCCGGCCATCAGAATTGGTGGATCACCCTTTCAAACGTTTGCGGAGGCCGAGAAGGCCTGTGAGACCATACTACGCACCTGTTCAAATAGCTTCGAGGTATCGCCACCCCCTGCCCCCCGGGCGGCCTCCCCAGGAATGGCTAATCCCGGCCACGGCCGGTTATGGGCGGAATTGAACCTATGCCACGCGATCAGAAAATCACCTTCGGAGAGATGCGAGAGTCCGGCGTTGGGTAGCAGCCGGAGGCCTGGGCGGGCCGCCAGCGCACGACAGTGGCTGGGTCTATCGCTGACAGCGGTGTTGAGCGGCGCGGCCGAAGCCGATACTCCGAAGGAGCCCCGCCTCCTAACGGGACCATCGGACGATGGCGTGCACCCGTCGGCTGAGAGTAGTGGTGCGTTTACTGGAAGCGCGCGACTAAAGCGCAGACTGCGCCGACAGCTAAAAGTGACACATAGCCACTAAAACTACATCAATCGATCTCGGGTGGTCGCCATCTCGCACTAAATCGAAGTGCCGCGATTTCTGCTCGTCCTTATAGGTGTGAAGGTGCATCGAAACACTCCTTCTTCGTAGCTGTGCCCTCCAATCCGCGACCAGCAGGCCGGTTCCTCCCCATTGAGGTCCGCGATGCAATTTCATGTTCGCTCGCAGATTCTACCTTAGTATGGGCAACTGACGAGAACGGCCCCGGCGCCGGGCCTGGGGGCTAAATGCGCCAGAGCCGTCCCCGCTCAAGATGCACTCTTCCGAGTGCTTACTAAGATAAAGCCGCAAAATCGTGCGACGCTCCCGCGAATGGTGCTGGCGAACGTCTGGCAGGTTCTTTGGTCGTTGTAGTTAAGACGCGCCAAATAAAATACGACCCCAGCAGGGGCTCGGGGGCTGGGGCCGTAAAGGAAATGCGTCTCCTGTGCCGAAGCTCGGCACATCCCTTGATAGCAAATGGCAGATTGCCTCGTACTCGCTCTTTAGGATGTTCAATCTGATCTTTTGGAGTACCCAATCACCCGCACAAATAGGCCGGCAACTGATGGTCTCAATTCCTGTGCCGGTCCATCTCAAACGTGAACTTTACCTGTAGCACCGGCCCATGATCGTCACGGACCTCGATTGCCATCTCGTGGCCGGCCTTGTCGCGGTCCTTTCTGACCGTATCCCGCGCCATGTCGGCTAGTACCCGGGCAGCCTCTTCTTGCACCAGCTCAATGCTGGGAAGATCCAGTCCCTCCTCGTCAGGGGCGAGATCGTCACCCTCCCGGATGTCGAAATAGTAGCGGGGCACCTGCCGCGGGCCTCCTTCGTAGAAGATACGCTTGAGCGAAAGGTCCGGTTCCTACAATAGAAAAAACCCGCCAGCGTGAACCGGCGAGCCATCTAGGAACGATCATTTCCGCTGGGCGTATAGGGAAAGCCTGCAGCCCTCCGTCACTGCATCTGCCTGCAGGCAGGCTCGCGGCCCCGGGACGCCGATAGACCAGGGGCCGCGGCTTCTCAGGTCAGCGGCAGTATCGGCGCATGACGCGCCAACGTGCGAATCGCAGCCGGTAGAGATGGAAAAGAGCGCGGATCAGGCGCATTCCACGACCTCCCGCGGGGCCTTTAGCCGCTTGGCATCCAAGAGGCTGAAGTCGAGCAGTTGAGCGTCGTCGGCCGGCATTTCGAGCTTCAGCAAGCGCGGAGCCAGAGCCGTCCAACATTAACGAGAAGACGATCGCGGATTCACGCGCGTGGTTGAAGAGACGGGCATCTTGAACCCAGGTCTACCGATCCTCATCAGGATGAGCCCCGCGAAAGGGCATGATCTCTGCGTCTCTGCGCTTCGCCGCACTCAATTTCCGCGCTCTTTCTTGGCGCCCGGTGGCGCTGCTGCGTTCGACCCTCGGAGGCCATCCACGCGAGCGGAAAGCCCACCTAGCTGTTCCGAAAGTAACTTACGTTGGCCCTGCTCCGCTAATATCTGCCTCCGTAGATCGCTGATCTCTTCTGTGGCACGTTGCTGTGCTGCCTGGAGCTCTTGGATCGATTGCTGGAAATTGGCCACAGCATCTTTAGCGGCCTTGTCCGCAACTTCGGCCAGAGACGGCTCAGCATTGGGGCGAACAGCCGCTAATGGAGATGTCTCGGATCCAATTCGATTGCTGGCCCAAAGCACTGCAGCGATCGCAACCGCGAGGAGAAGAAGTAGAACCCACGGCAGTATGCGGCGCGGTCGTCTTAGCTCGCTACTGACGCGATTCCGGGGGGTGAAGTCGCTCATTTGGCTACAAGCCGAATGTGATCGATTGGTTCCGAACAGGTGATTGCCATTATCATTCTCGCGCGCCTTTCCCTCAATATCGACGCCGCGGAAAAATGGTTCGAGGAAAACGACACGAAGGCGTCGCCTTTGAATATGAGGTTCTAGAGTGAACAATTACAACTTCGGAGAGCGAAATGGCTGAAAGATTCGATGTTGAGGTTACCGGCAAATCGCAGTTTGAAGTCGCCTTCGAATGGCGAGGTTCATTCTTATCAATATGGAAGGGCGTCAGGTGAAAAGCATAAAGCGGCAAGAGTTTTTGCATTTGGTAGCTGACTGCATCGAGGCTCTGCAGGCATCAAGGTCAAGGAGATTCTCAGCTAAATGAACTGCGTTGGCCGCGGGACGCGAGAGAGGCTGCATGGATTGGTTCGGCAGGCAGCGGCGGGAAGAAGAAAGGCAAACGTTGGCGAGGGCGTTGGCCGAAATGAGCGCGAGGCATCATGCAACAGAGCTCTTTGTTCTAGCGATTTTGGATGAGCTGGATGCGACGAACCGTGAGGCAGCTTTAGACTCGGTGCGTAAGTTTGTGGGTTCCATGGACGAAGCAATGCCACCTAGCTTCGTCCCTGCCGGCAATGAATGGCTTACCGAAATGAACTCAGGCGAGTTTTGCAAATCTTAATGGAAGAGACGATGGAAGCCATCATGCGATAGGCTGAAAATCAGCCTCACACCCCCTTCGCGTTGCTTGGGAACAATCGCCATTGGCCAGTGTTTACACTGGCTTTCAGTCCCCCTGCCCAATCTGAAGGCGTGTTGTGGCCCCGGTCTCTCCCCGTGTCGGGGCCACAACTTTGGCCCACCAGCGTAAATCCGCCGGCCCTCGGTTTCGCCGATGAAGTAACGTTAAATTTAGTGTTTCGGGCCTTGCGCTTCACCCGCCACTCGAAAGCTCGAAGCAGCCGTGCCGATAGTTTTGCTCGGCGGCCACAACGATGTCCGCGGCGATCTCCGACAGGCGACACTGGAGCGGGCCCTCCTCGCTATCCTGCCAAGGCGTTTGCTCCTGCTCACGCTCGTAGCATGATACGATCGCAAGCCGCAGCGGCTCTGACTTGCTAACCTTCGGGTTGCCACATGGCTTGATCCCGTCTTCGCGGGCTTTGGACTGTCGAGAAGGTAAACCGCGGTGCGGTGCACGATGATGGCAATCTCCCGGGCCTTGAGAACAGATTGTTTCGTGTTATCCCCGTGTCTCTAATCAAGAAGCATCGCGAAAGATGGGAGAGACAAAGCCTATCCATGAGAGAAACGTCAGACGAACCACGCTTATTGTTAGATCGTGAAATAGAATGAAAGACGGATCATAGGCTGGGCACCAATCTTGAAAAACCGACGCCTTAGCCCGTATTGCCCGCCTTGCCGAAAGCGCCGGCCTCGGCCAGATCGGCGATACGCTGCTCGTCATAGCCGAGCGTCTTCCGCAGCACTTCCCGCGTATGCTCGCCGAGCAGTGGCGCCGCCACGGGATCGATGGTCGGCGTCAAGCTCAACTGCACCGGCGTCTCGATATTGGGAACGGTGCCTGCCGTCGGATGCGGAATCCGGCTGAGCCGATGACGGTCGCGGACTTCCGGCGCGTTGAACCCCTCCTCCACGGTACGCAGATAGCCGACCGGTATATTGGCCTTCTTCATCTTGACCATCCAATTCTCGAGACTGTCGCTGGCAAAGACGCCGGCAATGATGGCGCGCAGCTTCTCCTTGTTGGCCGTCCGGTCCTTTCGGTGCGCGAAGCGCGGATCGGTGACGAGGTCCGGCCTGTCCAGCACGTCCACCACGAGCCGGCGATAGAGGCGATCGTTGGCGCAGGCCATGTAGAGCGGTCCATCGGACGCCTGATAGACACCGACGGTCGGCGATCCGTTGGGCGAATTTCCAAAACGTCCCGGGTTCGCACCGCTGATCAGATAGGCCATGCCATAGAAGCCGGTCATCGAGACGGCGGTGTCGATCAGCGCAACCTCGACCTGCTGGCCGCGGCCGAGCCGGTCGCGCGCGATCAGCGCCAGCAGGATCGCGTTGCAGGCGGACATGCCCGTCGCCATGTCGACGATCGGCGGGCCGGTCCGCACCGGTTCCCCATCAGGAAATCCGTTCAGCGACATGAAGCCGCTTTCGGCCTGCGTGATCGGATCGAAGCCCGGACGCAAGGCGAACTCGCCCTTGCGGCCATAGGCCGAGATCGAGCAATAGATCAGCCGCGGATTGGTCGGCGCAACGGAGGCATAGTCTAGGGCGAACTTCTTCATCACCCCGCCGGAGAAATTTTCCACCACGACGTCGGCCTTTGCGATCAATTCACGCGCGACTTCGAGCGCTGCCGGGTTGTTGAAATCGAGCACAATGCCGCGCTTATTGCGATTGAGGCTCAGGAAGGCCGCGCTTTCACCGCCGATTTCCGCGTGCTCATAGTGGCGAGTATCGTCGCCCCCATCGGGATTTTCGATCTTGATCACTTCGGCGCCGAAATCGGCCAGTGTTTGCGTGCAGGCCGGGCCGGCAACGACCCGGGTGAAATCGACGACCAGTAGACCATCCAGCGCGGTGGGCTCGCCCTTGGCGCGCGGCGTACGCTCCGGCAATTGCGGTCTGACTGTCATTTCCGGCGTTTCCCTTGTTATTTTGCCTGGCGAAATGAAGGTTTTCGCCGCGACTTCAAGGCTGTCTTACCGGAACCGAATGGGTTACGCCAAACCCCGATTTTGCAGGGCGGGACCTGCCGCTGACATAGCTCTCCGGATGGCATGCGGAGCCGCCGCATCGCCTCGCATCACGGGTCTCCCGGAGAAGGCCATGCCAAAAAGTGACGCCCGCCTCCCGGTCTGGTCCGGGAGACGAGCGGCGTCCCGCCGATGAACGAACGTCGCGAACGTTCGCGACGCCACTGCTTCAGTGGAAGCCTACCCCTATTCGGCGACCATTTCGCCGGAGCCGCCAAGCTCGGCAGGGAAATCCTTCAGCTTTGGCAGCCCGTCCCGCATCGGCAGCACCGTCTCGGCGTAGTTGACGTGTACGCCCGCCTTGAAAGGAAGCGTCGGAAGGGTAGCGGCGAAGACATCGACAAGGCCGAGCGTCGGATGATTGGTCATCAGATGACCTCCGCACTCCGCGCAGTACTTGCGCTGGCTCATCGCGGTCTTCGCGAAGGTTGAGACGTGTTGCGCCCCCGCCGTGACCCGGACCGCATCCGGCTTCCACAAGGTGAACGCGTTCACCGGTCCGCCGGACCACGAGCGGCAGGAACGGCAATGGCAATAGCCCATTCCCTCCGGCTCACCGGTGACTTGGATCTCGACCGCGCCGCAAAAACAGCTTCCAGTGTGTTTCATGATTAGTGTGTCTCCTTGCAGATGATTGCCAAGTGATCAGGAAAGCTTGTGCCAGGGGATCAACATCGAAACCCGCTCCCGATAGCGGCGATATTGATCACCGAACATATCGACGAGGTCGCGCTCTTCGAGCTTTATGCCGACCAATATATAGGCCGTGGTCACCGCCGCAAACAACAGATGTCCGGCGGTCATTACCGGCGCCGCCCAGAAGGCGATGATGAAACCAAGATAGATCGGGTGCCTGACAAACCTGTAGAAGAACGGTGTCCGGAAAACCGGTGGCTGCATCTCGCGGCCGACGAGGTTGTTCGCGACCTGATGCAGTCCGAACAATTCAAAATGGTTGATCAGGAAGGTGCTCGTAAACACGATGACCCAACCGACGAATGACACCGTCGCGATCACCATAGCCATTTCGGGTTCCTGCACATTCCAGATCACGGTCGGCATCGGCCGCCACTGCCAGAACAACAAGAGGAGGGTCAGGCTTGCGCACAATACATAGGTACTGCGCTCGACAGACCTGGGAATAAACAGCGTCCACCAGTGTTTGAATGATTTACGCGCCATGACGCTATGTTGGATTGCAAATAACGACATCAGTATGAGATTGACCGCAATTGCCTCGAATAGTCCGGCTTTCGGGCCAGTGTCGATGGTCTTCGGCACGGCGAGGCCGGATACAAAGCCGATGGCGTACAGAATCGTGAAGAGAAATGTGAGGTAGGCCACACCTCCGAACAGAAATGCAGTGAATCTTAGTATTGGGTTACCCGGTACTGGCGGGTGAACGATTTGGGTCTCCGTCATGAAATTCGCTCCGTTACGGCAGATGGGTTTGCAGCTGCCGGCCTTGAAAACGTTGCACGAAGAGCGTCCACAGGACTTTGCGTTATGCTTCAGCTCTTCTTCAGATGGACTTGATTGTTCCTTGAGAAAGCACACGTGAAATTCAATTTCGATAATCATATTCTGGACACCGATCGCCGCGAGCTCCGTTGCGGCGGCGAATTGGTGGCGATGCAGCCGCAGGTATTCGATCTGCTGGTTCACCTGCTGAAGCACCATGATCGCGTGGTCAGCCGGGACGATCTCATCGCCCTGGTGTGGGGTGGACGGGTCGTGTCCGACTCGACGCTGGACAGTCGGATCAACGCGGCACGAAATGCGATCGGTGACAACGGCAAGGAACAACGGCTCATTCGCACTATCCCGCGCAAGGGGCTTCGCTTCGTAGGCGCCGTGAACCGCCCATGCGGTGCGAAGGCTGCGGCGCACGCACAAGCAGAACAATCGCATGCGGGACCGACGCTGCCTGACCGGCCCGCGATCGCAGTACTCCCGTTCGACAATATGAGCGGCGACCGGGAGCAGGAATATTTTTCCGATGGAATCAGCGAGGACATCATTACGGCACTATCGAAGCTGCGCTGGTTTTTCGTGATCGCGCGCAACTCCTCGTTCACCTACAAGGGCAAGCCGGTCCACATGAGGCAGATCGCGGCTGAGCTCGGCGTACGCTACGTGCTCGAAGGCAGCGTACGAAGGGCCGGCGATCGCGTGCGCATCACCGCGCAGCTCAATGACACATCGACCGGCAGTCATATCTGGGCAGAGCATTACGACCGCGACCTCACCGACGTATTCGCAGTACAGGACGAAATTACCGACGCCATCGTAGCCGCGATCGAGCCGCAGATTTACGCGGCGGAGAACTTTCGTAGCAGGCGGAAGCCGCCGAGCAGCATCGATGCATGGGACCTTGTGATGCGGGCACTATCCCATCACTGGCGCATAACGCGGTCCGACAGCCTCGCGGCGCAAATGCTGCTGGAGCGCGCCATTGCCATCGATCCGGAATACGGTCAGGCACTCGCCCTGTTCGCGACCAACCATATGTTCGGCGTGCATCTGGGCTGGACGGACCTTGCAACCGCGGCACCCGTTGCCGAGCAAGCGGCGCTGGCGGCGATTGCCGCCGACAGAGAGGACGCCTGGGCGCATACCGCGCTCGGCAGCGTCTATTTTTCTACGCGCCGGCTCGACCATTCGCTGGCCGAATTCGAGCTGGCGCTGCAGCTCAACCCGAACTTCTCGCTGGCGCAGGGATATTATGCCTTGGCGCTGTCTTATGCTGGCCGATGGACCGATGCCTATGCCGCGACACAGCGCGCGATCCGTCAGAGCCCACGCGATCCCTCTTCAGCGATCTACTACGGCGTTGCCGCCTACGCCCAGTTCATCGGAAGGAATTATCATGAAGCGATCACGCTCGCGCGCGAGGCGACCCGCCAGCGTGGCGACCTGACCGGCGCTTATCGGGTGCTGACCGTCGCCGCCGGCATGACCGGACAGATCGAGCTCGCCCGCTCCGCGCTTCAGGAGTTGCGGCGGACCCAGCCCAACATTTCGCTTGCCTGGATCGCGACGCAGCTACCATGGAAGCATGATGCCGACCGCGAGCATTATCTCGAAGGCTTTCGCCGCGCCGGACTGGAATGAGCAGTAGCGACTGTCCGTCGACTATTGCTGCTTCTCCCAGAACGACAGCAGCCCTTGCGAGGCCGAGCCTCCGATCACGCAGGGAATGCCGACCGCCACCTGTCCCAGCGCCGCGGCGGAGACGCAGCCGAGCGCGACCGCGCCGACGCCGACCTGTCCCCAGAAGCTGAGGTCGCGACGGCTGTCAGAGCCCTTGGCCTTGAGTTCGTCGACGGCGGCCAGTGCATCCCTGCGCAGTGGCGCGATTTGCACGGTGTCGGCCGCCTCGACCACCTCAGCGAGCGGCGCTTTCACCGCCGCCGGCTGCCTGGCAAGTTCGCCGCGCAGATATTCGCGCAAACTGCCATCGCGAATGGCGTAACTTGCGAGCGTGTAGCGCGCCATGCTTCCGACCGTCAGCTTGTCGACGGTATCGCGGCTCTTGCTCCACGGCAGCATTTGGACGATGCGCTGGATCGGCGCATGCGAGCCGGTCGCAAAGTAATAGCCCCACAGCGTATCCAGCAAATCCTGGTTGCTCGCAAAGGTGAGCGTCGTGTTCACCTTGCGCTCGTCCTTTGCGAAAGGATTCTTGGTGAAGGCCCCGCGCAGCTTGTCCATCATGCCGGGCTTGGTTTCCTCGAGCGGAATGTCGGTCAAGGTCGGCAGCTTGCCGGCCAGATAGGCGTCGATCATGACTCGCCGGCCCGGCATGCGTGGCGCGACCCGGCGCAGCACGTTTCGCCAGTCCGGCAATCCCGAATAGGCAATGGCGCGGACGATCACCCATTCATCCTCGGGCCGGACGGGGAAAAAGCTGGCAATGAGCTGCTCGGCTTTGGACGGGTTCGAGCCGATCGCGCCGGCAACGAAGCCGAGATAGATTCCGGCGTTCTCCGGCTCCTTGAACGTCTGCGAATGAAACAGCACGCGCACGGCCGCCGGGACGTGGGCGTAATCCGGCTTGGCCCGGTAGTTGTAGATCCATCGCTGGACAACGCCGAGCGAGGCGCTTGGGTCGACTTCCTGTGTCGTGCCTGCGTGCGCGGGCTGAATCAGCATGAGCGCGGCGACAACGAAAGCTGCATAACGCATGTGATGCTCCTGCGAGCACGGGCGCCTGCGCAATTCCGATGCGCGCGTCCCAGGCTCTCGCGGCGAAGCATGAAGCGCTCATTGCGACAATTCTGAGAAAATCGGCCCTAACAAAAAGCGTCAAAATTGTGGCGCATCGTTAAAACTCGCCCGCAACTCACCCCATGCAAGACATTTTTTTGCCCCGCCGTGGCAATTCGATCACACTCGATCAATTGGGAGTCCTGCGGGGACGTGGAGATCCGAAGCATCACGCAAGTCGACCGGGTGCGTCGATGGAGACCGGCTGCATGCCGGCTCGCCATTGCCCTCAGCGTGGTCTTCGTGACACCGGTTCTCGCCGACCCCGCGCCGCCGTCGCAGGGTTCGATCATCGTCGAAGGAAACCGCCGCGTCGACGCCGAGACCATTCGCTCGCATTTTCATCCATCCTCCGACGGGCGCTTCGACGAGGCCGCCCGTGACGCCGCCTTGAAGGCGCTGATTGCAACGGGCCTGTTTGAAAGGATTACCATCGAGCGCGCCGGCGAACGGCTGATCGTTCGTCTCTCCGAAGCACCCGTGCTCGGCCGCGTCGCATTCGAAGGCAACAAGAAGGTCAAGGACACCGACCTTGCCGCCGCCGTCGAAGCGAAGCCGCGCGGCTCGCTGCAACGCGCCACCGTGCAGTCCGACGTCGGCCGCATCATCGAGGTATACCGGCGCGCCGGCCGGGCTGAGGTCCGCGTTGATCCGCAAATCATCGACCGCGGCAACGGCCGGATCGACCTCGCCTATGTCATCACAGAGGGCGCAAAGACGCCGGTGCGGCAGATCAGCTTCACCGGCAATAAGGCTTTCGGCGAACGCCAGCTCCGCGCTGTCATCAAGACGTCTGCGACCCACATGTTGAGCTTTTTGACCGGCGGTAACGTTTACGATCCCGACCGTGTCGCGCAAGACCAGGAGCAGCTGCGGCTCTACTACCGCAGCAAGGGCTATGCCGATGTCAATGTCGCGGCGGCGAAGGCCGAGTATGATCCCGCGACAAAGGGGTTTACGCTAACCTTCGCAATCGACGAGGGTCCGCTCTATCAGTTCCGGGAAGTGAGCGTCGCCTGCAACATCCCGGGCATGGATTGCGACAAGCTCCGTGCCGTTCCCACCGCGCGAGCTGGCGCACTGTTCGACGGCAACGCGCTGGACAAGTCCACCGAGTTGCTGGCGATCGAAATGGCAAGGCTCGGCTATCCCTTTGCCCAGGCCACCCCTCGCCTCACCCGCGACGCCATCACGCAGCGCGTCGATGTCGCCTTCGTGATCGACGAAGGACCCCGCGCCTATGTCGAGCGGATCGAGATTCATGGCAACACGCGCACCCGCGATTATGTGATCCGGCGCGAATTCGACGTCGCGGAGGGCGATCCCTACAACAAGACGCTGATCGACCGGGCCGAACGACGCCTGAAGAACTTGAACTACTTCAAGACGGTCAAGATAACGAACAGGCCGGGCTCCGCACCGGATCATGTCATCCTCGATGTCGAGGCGCTTGATCAGGCGACCGGCGATTTCAATATCGCCGGCGGTTACTCGACCGTCGACGGCGCACTCGTCGAGGTCAAAGTCGGCGAGCGCAATTTTTACGGCACGGGCAAGAACGTCCAGGCGACGTTCACTTACGGCCAGTATGCGCGTGGCATCAATCTCGCCGCATCCGAACCCTATTTCCTCGGCACCAAGGTCGCGGCTGGCATAGACCTCTTCGGCCGGCAAACTGATCTTAGCAGCTATCAATCCTATGGCAGCACCACCTACGGCGCGCGATTTCAGCTCGGTACGCCCATTACCGAGGAAATCGGCGTTCAGTGGCGCTACTCGATCTACAACCAGAACATCACGATCTCACCGAACAGCTCCGGTCTGATGCCTTCGCTGGCCGTCCGGCAGGCCGCCGCCGCCGGCCCGACCTGGGTCTCGGCCCCCGGCAGCACGACGACCTACAGCACGCTGGACAATACGCAGAGCCCGACCAGCGGAATCAGGTCGCAGCTCAGCCAGGATCTCGCGGGACTGGGCGGCGATGTAAAATTTCTGAAAACCACGGAAGACGTGCGCTATTACAAGTCGCTCAGCAGCGACCTTGTCGGCATGGTTCGCGCCCAGGGCGGTTACGTCACCGGCTGGGGCGGCCAGCAGGTACCGCTGATGAACAACTTCTTCGGTGGCCCCACCATGGTGCGCGGTTTTTCGCCGAACGGCTTCGGACCGCGCGACCTGACGGCGGGCACCACGATGGATAATGTTGGCGGCAGCGCCTATTGGGCAACGACCGCCGAACTGCAGAGCGCCATTCCTGGCATACCCAATGAATACGGCCTTAAGGCCACCGCCTTCGTCGATGCCGGCAGCGTATTCCGTTACAGCGGGTCGACGGCAGGGCTGCAGGTCGCCAACAAGAATGTCGTCCGCTCCTCCGTCGGCGCCGGCCTGACCTGGGCCTCGCCGTTCGGAGCCTTGACCGTCGACTACGCCATACCGCTGACCAAGGCTGCCTATGACGTAGTGCAGCCGCTGCGATTCAGCGCTGGCGGCTTTTGACGGGGATTGGATGCTCCGTCGCGAAGCCATACAAGCGCGCCAGCCGGAGGGCGGCGTTTGCGACCTTAAGCAGGGGCGATTGGATCCAATTTGCTCCAACACGCCTGCCTTATGGGCACCGCGCTAAGTGGGTTGATAGCGCTCCTGTACGCAGCCTCCGACAGAAAGTCTCCTCCCACGCTTTCCGTCACCGATGCGATCGAAAAGGCAAGGCAGCCATATCGGCACTAACGTCCGTTTTCTATGAGAGAATAGAAGTCTGCAAGCACGCATAGCCGCGCGGGAGCTTGACATTTGCAATGAGCCGCCACTGGCTAACCGGTGGGGTATCGTGTTCCTTAGGTTGGACGCGTGTGGATCGGCGCGACACGTCCTTCGTTGCCACGACGTCTCGCTGGCCTTTGATTGTTCTAGTCAACGGTACATGTGCAACTGTACCTTTGTTACCACAGCGCAATATTCCCGGTGATTATGTTTGCTTCGTTGCAGACATTGTCGCGGACGCTCGTAAGGTCGTCTGCGCGGTACCAAGCAGCGGCGGCGGTTGCGGACTCGTTGAGGAGACCTCCAGCCTCCAACGAGTCCGCTCGCGCGCATTCTCCAGCGCATGGATCAACGCCAAGACCGCATGTTAGAGCCCGTGTCAGGGGCCATGGAAACTTATCTATGACATATGCCGCGTTGAAGGTGTTTCGACCTGTCGCCCCGATGCCACAGGACGCGGGTTCCGCTTACTTATGTACATTAGCTTACAGACTTGATCAAAGGCATCGTTAAGCTCTGACTAGATGGGGCTTACCAATGCGGCACGGTTGCTGCGGATTTCATCGGGGAACCGATTCCGCTCGCGTGCCGTACCTAGTATCACAGGCGGCGGGCTGCGGCGTGTGACACCGGAGGATTGCTTATGCCCAAACCACACGCACCCCCTGTTCCTGAGGACTTCGACTTCGCCAAGAATTATCTCGAATTGAAAAAATTGAGAGATGAGATTGCTATCATCGAGCAGTCGCGCCCAGGTCAAGTGGCACGGTTGGATAAAGATGGACCCGATCAACGCAATCGCTCGCGGCGATCCTGATGACATTCTGAATGGTCGGCAGTGCCGCGCGAGCGGACTCGCTGAGGAGACCTCCAAACCTCACGAGGCCGCTCGCGCCAATGAAACCAAGTACACCCTTGTTCGTATCTCCAAACATGAGGACGCGCATGGAGTGTTTGACGATTTCTAGGGAACGACGCCGGAATTTCTGCCCGAACACTTCTTCGTTGGCAGGCTTGAAGGCTGGGCCGGACTGGAAAGTCTTGTAGGCGGCTTAGAAGCGCGCCAAGATTTCTGCCACTGGCGAATGGGATATTACTACAAACGGTCGCCTTCACTGAAACCATACGTTTGACGATGGCCACATTGACAGACTGCATTGGATGATCGGCAAGAGCGGTGAAGGCAGATATAGTGGAAGTGAGCAGTTGATGCGCGTTTCATCGGAAGTACAGGGGACGTGCCGCCGGCGGATGGCAAGAAGAACAAGTTAAAATTCGATGACTGGTTTTATCGGATAGATGATCGGGTCTGCATTGTGTGGCAGCGTCGGGCGGAGGATTACCTTTCGCCACCGCGCATGTGACGTATCGAAGAATCTAATCAGCGAATTTCGACGACAAGCGAATTAACTCGGTCGCGATTTCGATTTGAGTCCGCAAGAATGCGGCATGTGCTGCGGTGGTCTCGCGAAAATCTTTTGCGAAGGCTAGTCGCCGTGCATAGGCAAGCTTGGCATGTACCGTGCGTTGAAAAAGGGCGTAAGACGTTGTGGCGCCTGGCGGGACAGAAGTATTGGCAGCATCGAAGAACAAGCTGAATGCTTGTTCAGTGTGATCGATAGTCTTCGCAACGGTTTCGCGAAGTTCGATCGGGACCTCTAGTCGCGTTTCCATCATGGGCTTGTCCAATCAATAGACGCGTATCTGAGCCGACGCCTATCCATTTCATCGCGAAGCTTTTCCGCGTAGACGCGAATGCCTTCAACCGCGAAGCGGTAGCGACCGTTGCCATCCAGGAGGACTTGCTGGCGCACGTCGTCGTAAAACCGCAATAGGGTTTCGTCTTTTGTTTGGGAATAATTCATATCTGCCCAACAAAATCTGTAAGAACTCGCCTAGTGCGACCTCGTCTCGATCGCCTCAAGAATTCTTCTCCGCCGTTCTCATCACCGTCGAGTACCTAGGACGCCCGGTGACACAGGTTAAACGTTGCGCGACTGGTTGAGTTCCGGAAAACGGATTGTCATAACCTGCTCGCAAGTTGAGAGCGACGGCTGATACCCCGAAACAGGCAAGCCGGGACAATGCTTGGGTGTCCGGGCCTCACGACCGCAACGGCTCTCCTCATTCCAGTTGCTCAGCGTCGAACAGAATCCTCCAACCAGAAGCCCACAAGATTGAGCTGCGGGCCGTCTGGGAATGGTCATCCGGATGGGCGTAAAGAGAGCCTAGCGATTTTTCTGTAGCCCTCAAAGCGTCTGGCGGCGGGATCGCGGCCCCGGGGCTGTCGATAGATGTGGGGCCCTCAGCTTCTCTCATTAGAGCCGAAGTCGGGTCATTAGATCCGCCGCTTGGCAATCACGGCGAGGATCGCGATTATGAGCACTATCACAATAATAGCTGCGATGGCTAGTTGGCCTTCCGCGTTGGCGCTCATGCCCCACAGGTGGACTGACAACTTATCTGACATCGCAAGCTTTCTTTGTCTAAAATGATTGTTTGCCAGCCCTAACCATAATTTCCGATATTCCGAAGTCCATGTCAAGCTTGATTCTGAAAATCGGAATTGCTAGGATCTCGACTCGGAGGTTAGGCCATGCTGGATGTGAAGTTGATTGAACGGGGCCTGGAGAAGCCGGGCAAGACCAAGGGCGGATTGGCGGCTGCGATGGGTGTTCGCCCGGGGGCAGTCTCTGAAATCCTGTCTGGGATACGCCTGATCAAAGCGTCGGAAATTACGCCTATCATCGAGTACCTAGAATTGAACTCGGTTCCGATTATGGGGCGCGTCGGCGCTGGCGCATCGATCGAGCCGGAGCATGAGCAGGTGCCGCCGGAAGGTCTCGGCGAGGTCGAACTGCCTTTCCCGATCGCCGAAGAGACCATCGCCTTCGAGGTATCCGGCGATTCCATGCTGCCGAAATACGAGAATGGCGACATCATCGTAGTCTATCGCGAGCAGCGTCACCCGCTGTCGAGCTTCTATGGCGAAGAAGCCGCCGTCCGCCTGAAGACCGGCGAACGTTATCTGAAGACCATCGAGCGGGGAAAATCGCCGACCGTGGTCAACCTCAAGAGCTTCAATGCCAAGCCGATCAATAGTGTCAAGCTGGAATGGGTCGGCGAGATCTGCGTTACCCTGCCCAGGGGGCAGATCGAGCGATTGCGGAGCAAGGCTGCGACCCGGGCGCGCAAGGCGGCACGGACCTCGGGCCGCTCGTCGGATAAATAAGGTCACCGCGGCTTTCGGATTGCTCGATTCGACGCAGAAGGACATCTTCTGTTTTTCCGAATTGCCGCTTGACTAATTTCCGATTTTCGGAAATATTGTCTTCCATCGCCGATTCCGGCGAAGGGGATGGGATCAGATCGCCAACATGCAGTATTTCGTCGTGATGATCGACTACGGCCGCCGTGGCCGAGAGGCGATCGTCGATCCGGAAGTGACGAGGCGCGAAGTCGTCTCCCGCATTGCTTCGGGTGAATACAGAAACATCAGCTTCATCCATGAAATCGCTGATTGCTCGGTCGAGGACATCACCGCCGAAATCCTTACCGAGGCAGCGCTGCCCGATATCGGCGCGGCCGGTGCCGATCTGCAAGCCAGCCAGTTCGACCACATGCGCGACCTGCGCAAGCACGGGCGGGCATAGGCGTCGCGCCATCTCTCAATAAATCGTGATTGATGCGCGGCTGTATTCGCCGAGAGGCTGCTTAATTATTCTTCACGCAAAGTCTATTCCGACGCTGCGGACAATCGCGGTATTGTCGCGATTCGATTCCTCCGATTCGTAAAGCTCTTAAACCTCAATGCATCCGTCAATGAAGGCCGAACTCGCCGCGCGCGACGGCGATCTCCGACCCTGTCTGCTGCTTGGTGTCGCGGCCTGGTTTCTTTTTCTGGATCATGTGCCGCACAATGCGGTCAGCCTGCTGACCATGCGCAATTTCGGCTTCAGCGGGGCTGCCGACCTGTTCGTGTTCGTCGGCGGCTATACGGCCGCAATTCTCTATGGACGGATGATGCTGGAGCGCGGCTTCGTCGTGACGGCAACCCGCATCTTCAAGCGGCTGTGGCAGCTTTATGCCGCCTATATCGTCCTGTTCGTGATCTACATCGATCTGATCGGATATGTCGCGCGAAAGGCCCGCGCATCCGAGCTGATCGGCGACTTCAATGTGACGGGGATCGTTGACCATACCATCCGGACTCTGATTCACGGCCTGCTGCTGCAGGCCAAGCCGCTCAACCTCGATGTGCTGCAGCTGTTCATCGTGCTGATGGCGGTCTTCCCGTTCGTCCTGTTCGGCATGGTGCGCCGCCCGAATATCACGTTGGCGGCGTCCGCCGCCCTCTACGCCGCCGCCCGCCATTTTGACTGGAATCTGTCGTCGTTTCCGGATGGAAAGTGGTACCTCAACCCGTTCTGCTGGCAGCTCCTGTTCGTGCTCGGCGCCTGGCTGGCCTTGAGCGGTACGAATCAGATCCAGGCCCTGCGGACGCTTCGGAAATTTGCAATCCTGCGCGCCATCGCGTGGCTTTATCTGCTGTTCGCCCTGGCCATGACGGTGGCAGGGAAGTTTCCCCAAGCCGGCCTCGTCCCGGATCTGCTGCGCGATGTGTTTCTGCCTGACCATAAGGAAAACCTGGCGCCATACAGGGTACTTCATTTTCTCGCGCTGGCGTTTCTATTCGCCTACATGGTGCCGCGAGACTGGTCCGGATTCCGATGGCCGGTGCTGCAGCCGATCATCAAATGTGGGCAGGAGTGGCTAGCCGTGTTCTGCGCCGGCGTGTTTCTTTCGTTTGCCGGGCATCTCGTCCTTATCACCGGGCCGGATTCGCTTCTCATGCACGTCCTGGTCAGCGTGGCTGGGGTCTCGATCATGACGGGCGTCGCCTACTATGTGTCCTGGTCGAAACGGCAGGACCAAAAGCCCGCGTTCCAGGCCTGTGCAATGACCGGAGTGCCGGAGCAAGGCCGGTTCGCGAAGTAATTCGCACCGGCCTTCCTCGACCCCTCAATCCACCGGGAATGCCACTTTCAACCGCAGGTCACTCTCGCCCATCATGGCGGCCTCGACCCTACCCTCGACTGAGGCCGCCATGGCGCAGGTGAAAATGCGGTAAAACTGCGTGCCGTCAAAGGCGACCAGCAGCAGATCGACGCCGGCATTGAGCGCCTCGACCACCGCCGTGCAGACATCGCGCTGGTAGATCGCACCCATCACGAGGTCGTCGGTCATGACGATCCCCTGGAAGTTCCACTTCTTGCGGATGATGCCGTCGACGACCCGCTTGGAATGCGACGCCGGACGGTCCGGATCGACCGACGTCAACGTCACATGGCCGACCATCAGCTGCGCCTTCGACCCGGCCAGCACTTTTCTGAACGGAATCCAATCGGACGCTTCGAGTTCGTCGACGGGCGTATCGAGTTCGGCGGTGAAATGGTGGGTATCCGTTCGCACCCGACCGAGCCCCGGAAAGTGTTTTACCGTCGCGCCGATACCGGACGCTTCGAGGCCGCTCACATAGGCGCGCGCGATATCGGCAACGACGGCCGGAACATTGGAAATCGCGCGTTGGCCGATCAGCGTATTAAAGTCGAACCGGTTGCGTTTCAGTTCGGGCCTCAGATCAAGCACCGGCGCCAGGTTGAGGTTGACGCCGAGCGCCGCCAGCTCCTGTCCGTGCGTGCGGCCGAACGCCTCTGCCTTCTCGGCACGAACATCGGGCGGCAAGTTCGCAAGGGTGGATAATGCTGGCAATTTGGTCAACGGCGGCGCCAGATGCGAGACGATGCCGCCCTCCTGGTCGGCTGCGACGATCAGCGGCGGCAGGCCTGCGGCACGCCTCTTTTCCTGCAGCGCGGATATCTCCTCTTTCAAACGCGCCGCCGACGATCCAGCAATATTGTGCTTGGTGATGTAGACACCCGAAATCAGCCCCTTTTCGGCGAGGGCTGAAATCTCAGGGAATGACGAGTATCCGACGACAAAGTGCCGGCCCAAATTTCGCACCTCTGAAGCATTCGCCTGCAGCACCCGCTGCTTCTGCC
This sequence comes from Bradyrhizobium sp. CB3481, assembly GCF_029714305.1. Lineage (NCBI taxonomy): Bacteria > Pseudomonadati > Pseudomonadota > Alphaproteobacteria > Hyphomicrobiales > Nitrobacteraceae > Bradyrhizobium > Bradyrhizobium sp. CB3481. The sequence goes on along the minus strand of NZ_CP121647.1, from coordinate 2,321,685 downwards.
ATTCAAACGCGGCATGCGCACCGAGCATCGAAAGGGCTGGCAGGCACCACAGCAGTACCAGCGCCCTTCCCACAATGCCTTTCCGCCAATAGCCGCGGCGGATGAGGATCATTGCAACAGCGATGCTCGTGACGACCAGAGCAATGTTTCCCCAACCGCGCAGCGAGATCAGATAGGGATCATTCTTGTTGGCCGCCGCGAACACGAAGAGCGCTCCGGCGAACCAGACCAGGGCGAGGCCAACACGTCTGAGAATTTGCATGAGATTACGATTTTGCGCGGGGAAGTCGGGACGGGACGATTGCCCTATCAAACTAGTCCCGATAGCGCGAGGCGCATAACGACGCCTGCATAGAAACTGCATAAAAATCCTGAACTCTTGCAGAGCGCAATCCAATCAACTGCACAACTGCGCCGGATAGTTGGCCGTGCAACCAGCGTGACGATCATCGAATGCCTATTCCGACAAGACTGGCCAATGACGGGTGGTGGCTCTGCGAGCGCCCCGCAACAGTGCTGATTTGCAGTTTTCCCCTCCAGACAGGTGCCGCAAGAATGACCGACCTCACCACGCCGGCGTCCGATGCGGGCTCCGCTCAGGCTAGTCCGCAATCCGTCAAGCCTGCGATCGCGATCGCGCTCGCGGCGTTGGCCGACTGGCTGTTCTACGGGCATCAGATTGGAATTTCTGCCGTCGCCTTCGCCCTCGCACTGGCTCTCGGATCGCTTGCCGCCAACTTCGCGAGCCTGAACAGAAGTCGGTTACTGCCGGCAGCCGCCTTCGTGCTCGCCGGGCTTATACCCGCGATCGAGGAATTCAACGCAGCCTCGCTGATTCTCATGATTCTGGCGCTCGGCATCGCTCTGCTGCTGACGACCAATCCGCAGCAGCGCGATCTCGGCGGGCGAGCGGCGGCGTTGTGCGATCTGTATCTGGTCGGCCCGTTCAGATTTTTCCGGGATGCCGTGGGGCTATTCAATCTGCCAGCCTTGAAGGGCGGCCTTACCGTGTGGCTCGTCCCCATAGCGCTCGGCGGCGTTTTCGTCTTTCTGCTCGTTTCGGCGAATCCATTGCTCGAGAAGTGGATCCGCCTGATGAGCCCGGGCGATGCCGCGTCCTACGTCAGCTTGGGACGCATATTGTTCTGGACGGTGGCACTGTCGGTCATTTGGCCGTTTGTCCAGGTGTGGTGGCGCCGCAAGGTGGAGGCCACGTCTGCCTTGACCGATACGGCTGCTGCCGAACCGAAGCGATCGTCACAGCGAGTGGAATTCTTCGGCGTCGCCACGATCCTGCGGTCGCTGGTCCTGTTCAACCTGTTGTTCGCCGTTCAGACGATCCTCGATGCCGTCTACCTCTGGGATAACGTCGCCCTCCCCGCCGATATCAGCTACGCATCATATGCGCACCGGGGCGCCTATCCGCTCATTGTCACGGCGCTACTGGCTGCGGGCTTCGTTCTGGCGGCGATAAGACCCGGCGGTCCAGCCGAGCAATCGCGGGTGGTCCGACCGCTGGTCTATCTGTGGGTGGCGCAGAATGTCCTACTCGTGCTGTCGTCGATCCTGCGCCTCGATCTCTATGTTCAAGTGTATCTCCTGACCTGGTGGCGCGTTGCGGCATTCATCTGGATGATTTTGGTCGCGCTGGGCCTCATTCTCATCGTTGCCCGCATCGTTCTGAACCGCTCAAATGATTGGCTGATCCGTGCAAACCTCATCGCCCTGACGGCCACGCTCTACATCTGCTCGCTGGTCAACTTCGCCGCCATTATCGCCGACTACAATGTCAGCCACAGCCGCGAGGCCACCGGCAAGGGCGTATCGATCGACATGAACTACCTGCTTTCCTTGGGTCCGCAGGCATTGCCGGCGATCGACCGGGCCATCGCCCTCCACGGGATCGATCCCACCCTTGTTTCCCGCCGTGGTTGCCTTGTAGAACAGCAGCTGAAAGACACGGCTTTCTGGCGCTCCTGGGGCTTTCGGAGCTGGCGCCTCCAGCGCGCTATGGGCGTCCAACCGAAGAGTTCGACCGCAGGCTAATTCGACCGCTGATCAATTGCGCCAGGAGAGACGTTTGACGCACCGCATTCTCATCGTTGACGACGATCTTCATATCCGTGAGGTCATCCGCGTTGCCCTGAAGAAGGCCGGAATGACCGTCTTCGAGGCGCGGGACGGCAAGGAAGCGCTGGCCCGCTTTGCTTCCGATAAGCCGGATCTCATTATTCTGGACATTGGCATGCCGGAATTCGACGGCCTCGACGTCTGCCGGGAAATTAGAAAGTCCTCCAGCGTTCCGATCCTTTTTCTGTCCGCGCGCGACGACGAGATCGATCGTGTCCTCGGCCTTGAAATCGGCGGCGACGACTATGTCACCAAGCCGTTCAGCCCGCGCGAGCTGGTCGCGCGGGTGAACGTCATCTTGCGCCGCATCACGGTGCGCGGTCAGGATACCGGAGCGTCCACAGCGGCACTGTCGCAAGGCAGGCTGTCCGTCGATCCGGAACAGCATATCGCCGAGTTCGCGGGCACGCCGCTGCGACTGACAGCGATCGAGTTCGGAATCCTCCGCGCCTTTCTGACGCGGCCGACCTTCGTCTTCAGCCGCGAGCAGATCATGGGCGCCGCCTATCAGCTCAACATCCAGGTATCGGATCGCACCATCGACAGCCACATCCGTAACATCCGCGCCAAGCTGTCGGCCGTAAACTGCGATAATGTAATCGAAACCATTCATGGCGTTGGCTTCAAGCTCGGCCGATGCGAGCCGCAGGCATGACATCGCGCGCACGCAAGAAATGGCGACCGTCGCTCGGACTGGTCATTTTCGCCATGCTTGCCTCGGTGGCGATGCTGCCCCTTGTCGGGCTGTTCTTCTTTCGCCTCTACGACAATCAGCTCATTCATCAGACCCAAGCCGAGTTGATCGCCCAAAGCCGTGTGCTCGCCGCCGTGTACGCGCGCGAGGTGGAGGCACGGCTGGCGGCTGGAATAGCGCTCGGCGCTGAAATTCCACCCGAAGCGCGGCCTGACCGGGAGAACCAGCTCACGCCGATCCGCCCCGCCCTCGATCTTGCCGCCGGCGGCGACCTTCTCCGGCGACGGCCGAATGCCCTTCCGGCCAACGCGCCCGCATCGGCCGCCTATGTCGAGATCGGCACGCGGCTGATGCCGATCATCCTGGAAACGCAGAAGGTCACGCTGGCCGGTTTCCGGATCCTCGATCCCCGCGGGGTCGTCATCGCCGGCCGCGACGAGGTCGGCCAGTCTCTTGCCCATATCGAGGAAGTGGCGACAGCGCTGCAGGGACAATACCGCGCCGCTTTGCGAATTCGCAAACCGGACAAGCCTCCGCCTCCGATCTATTCGATCAGCCGCGGCGTCGGCGTGCACGTGTTTTCGGCGATGCCCGTCATCGTCAACAACCGTGTCGCGGGGGTTGTCTACACGTCGAGAACGCCGAGCAACATCTTCGACCACTTTTATCAGGAGCGCCGCAAGTTCATCCTGGCGGGTCTTACCGTTGTTCTGGCGACCATCCTCATCGGTCTGATCTTTTCCCGTACCATCACCCGTCCGATGCGTGAGCTGGTCGACCGCGCCAGGCGCATCGGCCGCGGTGATCGCGAAGCATTCCAGCCGCTCGCCCATTATGGCACGCGCGAGTTCGCCCAATTGTCCGATAGCTTCCTCGACATGGCCGAACAATTATCGCGGCGGTCGGACTATATTGCGACGTTCTCCTCGCATCTCACCCACGAACTGAAGTCGCCGCTGACGTCGATCAAGGGTGCCGCTGAATTACTGCTGGATTCGCTGCAAAGCAAATCCGACAACCTCACCCGGATGGAACAGAAGAACTTCATCTCGAACATTCTCAGCGACACCGGCCGCCTCGAGGCTATGACCCAGCGGCTCCGCGAACTGGCCCGCGCCGAAACTGTGCCCCAGAACGAGCACACCGAACTGTCGCAGGTGATCGGCGGATTAAAGAGCCGGTTTCCGACCCGCACGATCGACGCGACCGGCTGCCTCGACCGCTCGATCGGCATGTCCAGCGAAAAAGCCTTGATCGTCCTGTCGCACCTGACCGACAACGCCATCCGTCACAATGCGAAAAATATCCGGCTCGACGCCGTCGCTGAACCGGCCTCCGTCCGCATGACCGTCAGCAACGACGGCGATCCGATCTCCGAGCCGAACCGAGAAAGGATTTTTGATGCCTTCTTCACCACCCGCCGCGACACTGGCGGCACCGGCATGGGCCTCTCGATCGTGCGGGCCGTGATGACCAGCCACGGCGGATCGATCCGGCTATTGCCGACCAGCGAAGGCGCTGCCTTCGAGTTGCAGTTTCCGGCCGCTTAACGGGGCGGTCAAACGCGCTCGATGATAATGGCCGGCGCCATGCCGCCGGCAGCGCACATCGTCACCAGGCCGCGCTTGAGATCGCGCTGTTCCAGCTCGTCCAAGACGGTGCCAATCAGGATCGAGCCGGTCGCGCCGATGGGTGACCGAGCGCGATCGCCTGCGCCTATAAACCATCCCTTTGAGTTATAGAATTCCTTCTATAGCTCACAAAGCAGGATATTATGAGTTATAGCAAGGCGCACTGGTAGGCTGAGGGCGAGTATGTTCCGCTGACACACGACGGCAGAGCCGCGGCGGATTATTTTCGCGTGTTAGGCCAAGATAACGGCTCGCGACCTCTTTATGACCGTCAGCAACGACGGCGATCCGATCTCCGAGCCGAACCGAGAAAAGATTTTTGATGCCTTCTTCACCACCCGCCGCGACACTGGCGGCACCGGCAGGGCCTCTCGATCGTGCGGGCCGTGATGACCAGCCACGGCGGATCGATCCGGCTATTGCCGACCAGCAAAGGCGCTGCCTTCGGGGCGGTCAAACGCGCTCGATGATAATCGCCGGCGCCATTCCGCCGGCGGCGCACATCGTCACCAGGCCGCGCTTGAGATCGCGCCGTTCCAGCTCGTCCAAGACGGTGCCGATCAGGATCGAACCGGTTGCGCCGATGGGGTGACCGAGCGCAATCGAGCCGCCGTTGACGTTGACCCTGTCGCGATCGAGCTTGAGGTCGCGGATGAACTTTTCGGCAACGACCGCAAAGGCCTCGTTGATCTCGAACAGATCGATGTCGTCAAGCGTCAGGCCGGCCTTGGCCAGCACCTTGCGCGCGGCCGGCACCGGCGCATTCAGCATCAGCGTCGGGGAATCCCCCATATTCGCCATCGCAACGACACGCGCCCGCGGCTTCAGTCCGTGCGCCTTTGCATAATTCAGCGACGCCAGCAGGATAGCCGCCGAGCCATCGACGACGCCGGAGGAATTACCGGCGTGGTGCACGAAGTTGATGTCGAGATCGGGATACTTGTCCAGGATCATTTTGCGGTAGGTCGTGCCCTTGTCATCGAGCGCGTAATCGGCGATCGCCGGGAACGCCGGCTTCAATCCGGCGAGTCCCTCAAGGGTAGTCTGCGGCCGTGGGTATTCCTCGCGGTCGAGTGCGAGACTGCCGTCTTCGCGGTAAACCGGCACGAGGCTCTTGTCGAAGTAGCCGCCCTTGATGGCGGCCGCTGCGCGCTTCTGGCTCTCAAGGCCGAGTTCGTCAACGTCCTGCCGCGTGATGCCCTCCAGCGTCGCCACCGCGTCGGCGCAGACGCCCTGGTGCGATTGCGGATGGCGGGCTCGCAGGCGAAGGTTGCCGTTGTCCATCATGAACGGGCCCTCGCCGCGACGGCCCTCCATCGACATCATCTCGGTGCCGCCGGCGATCACGAGATCTTCCGAACCCGACATGATGGCGTTGGCCGCCATGTTGACGCTGGTGATGCCGGAACCGCAGAACCGATCCAGCGTCACGCCGCTGGCGCGCACATCATAGCCGGCATCGAGCGCCGACATCCGTCCGAGATCGCCGCTCTGTTGGCCACGCTGCGAGCTGGTGCCCCAGATGATGTCATCGACATCAGCGGTATTGATCCCGGTGCGATCGGCCAGCGCGCGCAGCACCGTGGCACCGAGCTGCTGCGGATGGATGCCTGACAGGGCGCCCTTCCCCGCCTTGCCGATGCCCCGCGGCGTCCTGCATGCATCGATGATCAGCGCGTCAACCATGGTACTCTTCCTTCAATTTGTTGACTGCATTTGCAGCCGATCAAGTCACGGAGTCAATCTGAGGTCCGTAGCCCGGATGAGCGAAGCGACATCTGGGAACTCCGCGTGTATTACCCTGGATATCGCTTCGTTCATCCGCGCTACCAAGCTTTCTCTACCGTCCCCGCAGCGCCAGGATCTTCTCCGCGGCCCGCAGATGCGGTTTGTCGATCATCTTGCCGTCGATTTTCACGACGCCGGACGCCGGATTCTCGCTGAATGCCTTCACGACCTTTTCCGACCAGGCGATCTCTTCATCCGTCGGCATGAAGGCCGCATTGACGACGTCGACATGCTTTGGATGGATCACCGCCTTGGCGAGAAAGCCGTCCTGCCGCGCGGCAATGGATTCCTCTCTGAGCGCGTCGAGGTCGTTGATATCGGTGGCAATGGTATCGATGGCAACGACGCCGGCGGCAGCGGCGCTGATCAGGCAGAGATCACGCGCCAGCAGGAACGGGCCAAGAAAACGGCCCCCCGTCCGGTTACGCGACGCGCCAAGCGAAGCCGCAAGATCTTCAGCTCCCCACATCATGCCCCACAGCCGCGGGCTCATGTTCTCGAAGTCGAGCAGCTTGAGGACCGCTCGCGCCGTCTCCGTCGCTACCGTAACGATCCTCGTTATCCCATGCTCAATCCCGGCCGCCGCCTCGAAAGCGTCGAGATAGAGAGAAAGACGATTGACGTCGGCGGCGCCGGCGCATTTCGGCAGCACGATACCATCGGGTCGACCCGGCATGATGGCGGCCAGATCGCCAAGCGTCAGGTCGGTATCGAGCGCATTGACGCGAACATAGGCCTTCTGACTAGGGTTCCGCGCGCCGAGCATCTCGCGCACCGTCTTCCGCGCGCCGACTTTCTCCTCTGGCGCAATGGAATCCTCGAGGTCTAGGATCAGCGCATCGGCCGCCGTCTTCTTGGCGCTCTCGAACTTGCGCAGGCTGTCGCCTGGAACGAACAGGAAGGATCGCATCGTCTTATGCCTTCGGCTTGCAGTGCATCAGGCCGGTCCGGCGGCAGCTCGCCACCAGCTCGCCGCGCTGATTGGTCATGGTGTGCTCGAACTCGACGATACCCTGGTTCGGCCGCGACTTGCTGATCCGTTTGCCGATGATCTTGGTGTGCGCCTTGAGCGTATCGCCGTGAAACACCGGCTTTGGAAACCTGACGTCAGTCATGCCGAGGTTGCCGATCGTGGTGCCGAGCGTCGTATCGTAAACGCTCATGCCGATCATGATGCCGAGCGTATAGATGCTGTTGAACAGCCGCTGGCCGAATTCGGTATTCTCAGCAAAATGCGCATCGATGTGCAGCGGCTGCGGATTCATGGTCAGCAGGCTGAACATCGTGTTGTCCATCTCGGTCACGGTCCGGCTGAACTCGTGATGGAATTCCTGGCCAACCTCGAATTCCTCGAAATACAATCCAGCCATCAGCGTCCCCTGTAGTTCGGCGTCCGCTTCTCAACGAACGCATTCAAGCCTTCCTGACAATCCTCCGTCGTAGCGACCAGCGCAAAGCTCTCGGCGGCGTTCTCCACGGAGCGGCGGAAGTCGGCGTCGATCGCCCGCATAAAGGCATCGCGCCCGATCTTCATGACAACAGGCGATTTGGCGGCGAGCTTGCTGGCAATCTCCCGCGCGCGCTCAAGCGCGGTGCCCTTCGGCACCACTTCGCTGAGCAGGCCCATGCGAAAGGCCGTGGCGGCGTCGAAGGGCTCGCCCAGGAAAAGCGGCCCGAAGGCCTGGTGCTTGCCGACCAGCCGCGGCAGCTGCACGAAGTGAATGGCCGGGATCAGGCCGACGTCGATCTCGGGATAGCCGAAAGTGCAGCCGTCGCCCGCGATGATCATGTCGCAGGAGATGGCAATGGTCATACCGCCGGCCCGCACGGCGCCGTCGATGGCCGCGATGGTCGGCTTGCCCATGCGGTACTGAGTGTCGTTGAGCGCGAAATACAGCCGTTCAAGGAATTTCTTCGTCTCGATCCCGGGTCTGCCGCGAACGATATCCAGATCGAGCCCGGCGCAGAACACCTTGTGCGCGCTGCCGATGATCACGGCGCGCACCGTCTCGTCGTCTCTTGCCTTCGCCAGCGCCACCAGCAGCGCATCGATCAGGTCCATGCTGAGCGCATTGACCGGCGGGCGATCGAGCATGATCTCGGCGATATTGCTTGAGACGGAATAACGAACAAGATGGGTACTCATGCCTTGCCTCCTTTGGCTAGGCGCACCGCGCCAGCCGCGACCAGATCATCGATGGCGCCGCGCTCGAAACCAGCCTCGAGCAACACCTCAAAACTGTCCTGGCCTATATCAGGTGCGGGACACAAGTCATCCTCCGATAGGCTTGCAATACCAGGGGTTCGCGGTGAGTACACCGGCCCCACCCCCGGCGTGTCCTGGCATACCGCGGCCCTTGTCGCCTCGACATGGACGTTGCGCAGCCATTCGCCGGGATCGAAAATCCGCTCGGCGATAAGGTCGGCAGCATGCAGGCGCGACAGCCAAGTATCAGTTGGCTGTGTTAGAAATACCTCCCTTAGCTGCGGGATCAACGCATCCACAGCATCAGCGCGCCGGGAAAAATCGGCGAAGCGTGGATCGCCGGCGAGGTCATCGCGACCAATCGCCGAGCACAGCCGCTTATATTGCGGCTCGTTCACGAGGGTGACCATCATCCAGCCGTCCGCCGTCTGGTACGAGCCCGCCGGAACATTGAGCGCACGTGGCGCCCCGCCTTCGAGGACATGTTCGGCGACCTTGTGGCCGAGTAACGCAGACGTCGATTGGCAAAGGTTGACGTCGATCCAACGCCCCGTGCCGACGGTCGCACGCGCAAACAGCGTCGTCGCAATGGCCTGGAAGGCATAGACGCCGGTCACGACGTCGGAGATCGTGGTGCCGGCCCGATGCGGCGTGCCATCATTGCCGACATTGATCGATACGAAGCCGGAAAAGGCCTGCGCGACAGAATCAGAGCCCGGCCGTTTCGAATAGGGCCCGCTTTGTCCGAACGCGCTGACGGAGAGATAGATCAAGCCGGGATTGCCGCGCGACAACTCCTCATAACCGATGCCGAGCCGCGCGGCGACGCCTGGCCGAAACCCTTCGATCAATACGTCGCAATCTCTCGCCAGCCTCTGAGCGACCGCGATGCCGTCTTTATGCTTCATGTCGAGGCAGAGACTGCGTTTGCCGCGGTTATAGACTGCCGACAGCGTGGTATGGTTTCCATAAGTCGTGCCTAGGAAACGCGACCAGTCGCCCTCCGGCGGCTCGATCTTGATGACGTCAGCGCCATAGGCGCCCAGCAACATCGCACAGTACGGCGAAGCGATGCCCTGCCCGAAATCCAGCACGCGCAGCCCGCGATATGGTGCCTCATGCGTCGGCGATAGCTTGCGATCAATGGCCATCTCTTCTCCCGGATCGACCGAAAGCTACAGCGCGAGATAGCGCTGACGAATGTTTTCGTTGCCTTTCAGCTCTTCGATCCCGGATGTGTAGACGATCTGGCCCTTGTCGATAACCGTCGCGTGGCTCGCAAGGCCAAGGCAAAAATGCATGTTCTGCTCCGCGATCAGCACGGTGGCGCCGGTACCGCGGAGCTGCCGCAGCAACTCGCCGATCCGCTGCACAATGATCGGCGCCAGCCCCTCGCTCGGCTCGTCCAATAGCAGCAGCGCGGGATTACCCATCAGCGTGCGGGCAATCGCCAGCATCTGCTGTTCGCCGCCGGACAGCCGTCCCGCGATCCGGTGGCGCAGCGGCTCCAGCAGCGGAAACACATCATAGATGCGCCGGATCGGCCATTCGTCCTCGCCATTGGGTCCCTTCTTGGCGCCGATGACCAGATTGTCCTCGACCGTATGCTCCGGAAAAATCTGCCGGTCTTCCGGCACGAAGCCGAGCCCTGCGCGCGCGATGTGATGCGGCTTCAGCCCGGAAACGACCTTGCCGTGCAGCGTCACCCTGCCTCGCCGCGCCGGCGCGAGGCCCATAATGGCCTTCATGGTGGTCGATTTGCCAGCGCCGTTTCTGCCGAGCAGCGCCATCGTCTCGCCCTGCCGTACGGAAAGGCCGACGCCGAACAGGATCTGGCTGGTGCCATAATAAACGTCGAGATCCTCGACCTGCACGACCGGTTGCGCGCTCATGCCCCGGCCTCCGCATGATGCTCGGCCCCGAGATAGGCCTCGATCACCGCCTCGTTGCGGCGGATCGCGTCCGGCGTGCCAGTCGCGAGGATGCGGCCATAGCAGAGCACGACGATCTCAGGCGCGATCTTGAAGACGATATCCATATCGTGCTCGATGAACACCACCGTGATCTTCTGCTTCTCCCAAAGCTCCCTCACCTTGTCGATCATCCGCCAGCGTTCTTCGGTGCCCATGCCGGCGGTCGGCTCATCGAGCAGTAGCACCTTCGGATCGAGCACCAGTGCGAGTGCGATATCGAGCAGCTTCTGATCGCCGTGCGACAGTGTCGCTGCGACGCGATTTCGCTTGCTAGCCAGCCCAAGCAATTCCATCACATGCTCGGCACGATCCCGCGTCTCGGCGAGGGGGAAACGCCGGTGCAGGACGCTGGCCCGCCGCTGATCGGCGCAGACCGCGGCCAGCATCGTCTCCTGCACCGTCAGTGACGGGAAGATGCTTGCGACCTGAAACGCCCTGCCGATGCCGTACCGCACGATTTCGGGTGGCGTGCGTCCGGCCAGATCGACGCCATTGAGTAGGATCTGGCCGGCATCCGGCCTCAGCGCCCCGGTGATCAGATTGAAAAACGTACTCTTGCCGGCACCGTTGGGGCCGATCACGGCGGTGAGCGAACCGTCGGCAAAGTCGCGCGTGACATTATCGGTCGCCTTGACGCCGCCGAACGATTTTGAAAGGGAGCGGATGTGCAGCATGGCTAACCGCGCCCCCCAGGACCGTTGCGACGCTGCGCGTACCATTCGACCGCAAAATCCATCAGTCCTTTGCGCAGACCGATCGCAAAGAACAGGATCACGGTGCCGAGCACAAGGCCATGATATTCGGTCAGCCGGGTGACGGTATCGTTGAGAATCAGAAACAGCACGGTCCCGACCATCGGCCCCAGGAATGTCGTGACGCCGCCGAGCATGTTGATGAAAATGCCCTCGCCTGACGTAGTCCAATAGGCGAATTCCGGATAGGCCCCCGAGACGAACAGCGCCATGATCATCCCGCCGGTCGAGGCGAACAGCGCCGCGAGGACAAAGATCATCAGTTTGGCCCGCCAGACATCGATACCGATGAAGCTGGCGCGCGTCGCATTGTCGCGGATCATGCGCAGCGTGTAGCCGAACGGCGACTGCGCAATCTGACGCATCAGGAGCAGCCCGATCACCAGCAGCGCACAGCTCGCGAGGTACAGATGCAGTTGGTTCGATAGATCGATGCCCCAGAACGGCGGCCGCGGAATACCGCCGCGCAATCCCTGATCGCCGCCGGTCAGCGATACCCAGGACAGGATGGTCGAGTGGATCAACATCTGGAACGCCAGCGTCACGAAAGCGAAGTAGATTTCCCTCAGTCGCACGCAAATGGCGCCGATGACGAGAGCGACAACGAAGGTGATCGCCAGCGTTGCGACAAAAGCCACCGGGACCGGAACGCCGGTCTTCTGCATCATCAGCCCGAAGCCGTAGGCGCCAAGGCCAAAGAACATGCCGTGGCCGAACGACGTCAGGCCGGTGTAGCCGACCAGCAGGTTGAGCGACGTCGCAAAAAGTCCATAGGCCGCGCAGCGGATCACGAAATCGAGCAACAATTTGCTGCTGAACACCATCGGCAACAGAGCAAGCACGACAAAGAGCGCAAGCGCGATCAGAGCATCCCGATTACGCCGCGGCTTCACCTCGGTGCGGCTAACATCGAGTGCCGGCGCGCCCTGCTCGGCCCGCAGCTCGGTCATGCGACCTCCTTGCCGAACAGGCCGGTCGGGCGCGAGACCAGCACGATCACCATGAACAGATACATCAGCCCTTCCGTGAACAAGGGAAAGCCGAGCGTCCCGAACGAGCGGATCAACCCGATCAACAGCGCGCCGATCAGCGCGCCCAGGATCGAACCCATGCCGCCGATCACGGTAACGATGAAGGATTCGATCAGGACCGAGAATCCCATGCCGGGTGTCAGCGAACGCACCGGCGCCGCCAGCGCTCCTGCAAGGCCCGCCAGCATGCCGCCGAGTGCGAACACCCCGCCATAGATCAGCCCTGTGTTGATGCCGAGTGCCGATACCATGCCGGGATTATGCGCGGCCGCCCGGATCACCTTGCCTATTCGTGTCTGCGCCAATCCCAGCCCAAGCACGACGGCGGCCGCCAGCGCGACGCCGATCAGCAGCAGATAGTATGGCGGCACCACACCGCCGGCGATGAACAGCGGCATCACCTGAAACGCCGCCGGCATGCCCATCGATTTGAACTCGGGGCCCCAGACCATCCGCACGACGTCGTCGAAGATCAGCACGAAGGCGTAACAGACGAGCAGTTGCATCAGCACGTCAGCACCGTACACCCGGCTCATGAACCCGCGCTCGAAGATCAGGCCAATGATGGCGGTGCCGACAGCGCCGGCCAGCATGGCCAGCGCAAAACTGCCCGAGAGCTGATAAACCGTCATCGCAAAGTAGGCGCCAAACATATAGAAGGCGCCGTGGCTGAAATTGACGACCTTGAGCACGCCGAAGATCAGCGTCAGCCCGACGGCGACGAGAAACAGCAACATGCCTATGATGAAGCCGCTGGTGATTTGTGTCACCAGACAGGCGGAGCTGGCGAGACAGCCGGTAAGCGCGTCGAGATCCAAGGGAAACATCCATTGCGGCGTGCCGGAATGCGCAGCACGCGAGAAACATTCCAAAGCGAAACGGAGGCGGTTTTGCCGCCTCCGTCACTTCCGTTCGATCAGATATAACCCTTGCTCTTCTTCCACTCGGCTTCGAGCTCGAAGATCGTCTTCCAATCGCCGGCCTGAACCTGCGGCACATAGGGCTCCTGCGGGATCGTCGTTCCCCAGCCAATCGCGTAGCCCACGAGCGTCTGGTCCTCGGCGCGCATGGTGACGGTGCCGTCGGCGCCGAATGGCGACTTGATCTTCAGGCCGCGCAAGACTTCCGCGATCTTCTTGCCGTCGGCCGAATTGGCTTTCTTCGACGCCTCCGCCAGCAGCTGGATCGCGGTCGCATTCTCCCAGGACCAGTTGGTGGGATACTCGCCATACTTCGCCTTGTAGGCATCGCCCCATGCGGCGTTCTCAGGCGTTGCGGGATAGGTCTTGATGTAGCGGTTACCTGAATGAATGCCTTTCGGCAGGTTCTTCACCACCGTCAGCGCGGTGTAGTCCGCCATGTTGACCGCAAACACCTCCATCTGGCTGAACAGCGCGTAGATATTGGCCTGGTCGATATAGGAGGTGAGATCGCCGCCCCACAGGCAGGAATACAGCGCCTGCGGCTTCGCCTGCAGGATTTTGGTGACCACCTCGGTATAATCAGGCTGGAACAGCTTTGGCCAGGACTCGCTGATGATCTCGACGTCAGGCGCAAAGCGCTTCAGGTAGGTCACATATTCGCCGGTGGTGTCGCGCCCATAGGCGTAGTCGGGCGAACAGGTCGCCCATTTCTTTAGGCCCTTGGTTTTCGCGATCGCCGCGGCATAGCTGCCGCCGACGATGGAGTCATGCACGCCCTGACGCGCGGTGCGGAAGGCATTCGGAATGTGCTGCTTGGGATCGGCGGTCAGCGCCGAAGTTTCCGAATTGGTGTGAATGCAGAGCACGCCGAGATCGCGCGCCACCTCATGCACCGCAAATGCACCCGATGATGCTTCCGCATCGATCAGGATTTCGCATCCGTCCGTATTGACGAGTTCGCGGGCGACGCGGGCGGCTTCCTGCGGCTGCCCCTTGGAATCGCGGATCACCATTTCGATGGTGCGGCCGGCGAGCCCGCCGGCGGCGTTGACCTTCTCGATCTCCAACATCACCGCATTGCGCGACGACGTCCCGAGTTGCGCAACGCGCCCGGAGAGAATGGTCGGCATGCCGATCTTGATGGTCTTGGCTTGCGCGCGCGCCACCCAAGGAATCCCAAATGGTGTCGCGAACGTTACGGCGCCGGCGCCCATCATCGCCAACGTCGCACGTCGGCTCACGCCCGGTTTGCGGGTTCTCGTCATTGCTTCCTCCCAATGGGTTGGCGTTCCCAGGTCCCAGCCGGAGATCGTGTCGTCTCCGTACGAGCCGAGGATTTCAGAGCAAGGGGGGTGACGTCAAGCCGAAGATGAATTACGAGTCAGAATTCATCAAACGGGAAAGAGCCGCGAAATCGACCTTTTGAGCGGGAAATGATCAATCTTTCGGGCTTTATCGCGTTTCACGCCAGGCGGACGCCGGACCGCTGTGCGCTGAAATATCGCGGCGAGGACATTTCATACGCCGAGTTCGACCGCCGCATCCGGCAGGTCGGCGGGTGGCTTGCCGCGCGCGGGATCGGCCCTGGCGACGTCGTCGCGGTTTTGATGAAGAACAGCACGGCGTTCCTCGAGCTGGTGTTTGCGACCAGCCATATCGGCGCGGTGTTTCTGCCGATCAACTACCGCCTGTCAGCCGACGAGGTCGGCTACATCGTCGGCAATTCCGGCGCGCGCATTTTGATTTCGGATGACGAGTTTTCCGGCACAGCCGCCGGCAGCGCGCCGGTCGTCTTCCTCGACGAAGCTGCGCAATTGAACGCTTCCCTCCTCGCGGTCGATGTCGCGCCGGCCTCCATGCAAGTGCGGCAGCCGCGCGACCTGATGCGGCTGATGTACACCTCGGGCACGACGGACCGCCCCAAAGGCGTGATGCTCACTTACGAGAACATGTACTGGAAGTCGGCCGATCAGACGGTTGTCCTGGGACTGAACGCGGAAACGCGACTGCTGGTGATCGGGCCGCTCTATCATGTCGGCGCGCTCGACCTTCCGGGGATCGCGGTGCTGTGGCATGGCGGCTTGCTCTCCATCCACCGCAACTTCGAGCCGGAGCAGGCGCTCGCGGCGATCGAGGCCGAGAAGCTCAACGCCGCATGGTTCGCGCCTGTTATGACCACTGCGATCCTCACCTGCCCCACCCGCAAAAGCTACGACGTCTCCAGCCTGCGCTGGGCGATCGGCGGCGGCGAGAAAACCCCGGAAGCGCGTATCCGCAGCTTCTCTGAGTACTTCAAGAACGCCCGCTACATCGATGCCTACGGCCTGACGGAAACCTGCGGCGGCGATACGTTCATGGAAGCCGGCCGCGAGATCGAGAAGATCGGCTCGACCGGCCGCGCCACCGCCCATGTCGAGATCGAAATCCGCGACGATGCCGGCAATCCGTTGCCATCAGGCCAGAACGGCGAAATCTGCCTGCGTGGACCGAAGGTCACGCAGGGCTACTGGAAGGATCCCGAGAAGACGTCGGCGGCTTTCTTCGGCGACTGGTTCCGCACCGGTGACGTCGGCTATCTCGACGACGACGGCTTCCTCTTTCTGACCGACCGCAAGAAGGACATGATCATCTCCGGCGGCGAGAACATCGCCTCCTCGGAAGTCGAGCGCGTCATCTACGAACTGCCTGAGGTGCGCGAAGTCGCCGTGATCGGTATGCCCGACGAAAGATGGGGCGAAAAGCCGGTTGCCGTCGTGGTGCTCGGGAATGGCGCCACGCTGGATTTGGCCGGCCTGACTGAACACTGCCGCGCGCGTCTGGCCGGTTTCAAGGTCCCGAAGCAACTGATCATCCGCGACAGCCTGCCGCGCAACCCTTCCGGCAAAGTCCTCAAGCGCGTGCTGCGCGCCGAACTGGAATCTTAAAGCATGACGCAATCGCAAGCCACGTCAGGCAAAGTGGCAAAGCTAAACCGTGTCGAGCGCAACGCCTGGACCAAGCGCAAGATTTTTGACGCCGCCACCAAGGTCGTCGGCAAATACGGCTATGCCGAGGCCTCCGTTGCCCGCATCACTGAGGAAGCCGGCGTGGCCCAGGGCACCTTCTACAATCACTTCGAGAACCGCCAGGAACTGCTCGATCAGTTGCTGCCGAAGATCGGCATCGACATGGTTCACTTCATCCGCGAGCGCACCGCGAATGCGGACGCTGCAAGGCAGGAAATCGAACGTTTCAGCGCCTTCTTCGAGTTCATCCGCGAGGTTCCGGAGTTTTTGCGCATCCTCAACGAAGCCGAGTTCTTTGCGCCGAGCGGCTATCAGAAGCACCTCGACAATATTTCCACTGCCTATGTGCGCATTCTCAAGCGCGCCCGTCTCGCCGGCGCCATCGTGGATTTCAGCGACGAGGAATTCGAGGCGATCGTTCACATGTTCATGGGCGCGCGCGGTTATCTGAGCCGGCGTTACTCCTATGCTGGCGGCGTAGTCACCGCGGTGCCCGAGCACGTCATCTCCGCGTACCGGAAGCTGGTCACCCGCGGGCTGTTCACTCCTGAAAAGGGCAATAGCCATGACCGCTGAAGGTATCGTTCTCGTCACCGGCGGCAGCCGCGGCATTGGCGCCGCAACCGCCACGCTGCTCGCCGAACAGGGCCAAAAGATCGTTATTGTCGATATTGCGCCGGAGCCGCTGGCCGAAACGCAAGCGATCCTATGGCCCGCGCCGTTCGATGTCGCGAGCGAGGCTGCCGTCATCAACGGCATCGCCGACATCGAGGCCGCACACGGCCCGATCACCGGCCTAGTCAACGCCGCCGGCGTGTTCGGCAAGATGCACCGAATTGAGCGCGTGCGGATGGAGCAATGGGACCGCGAGGTCAATATCGACCTGCGCGGCACCTTTCTGGTCGCCCGCAGCGTCGGCGTGAAGATGGCCGAGCGCCGGCATGGCGCGATTGTCAACGTCGCCTCCGTCGCCGGCATGACCTCGGGCCCGATCCATGCCTACACCGCGGCGAAGGCCGGCGTCATCCAGATCACGCAGACCATGGCTGCCGAGTGGGGCCGCTGCGGCGTACGCGTCAATGCGGTCTCGCCGGGCTTCACCCGCACCGTGGCGCTTGAAGCCGCGATCGCCTCCGGCGCACTGAATAGAAAATCCGCCGAAAGCCCGACCGCAATGAACCGGCTGGTCGAGCCTATCGAGGTCGCACAGGCCATCGCCTGGCTGCTTTCGCCGCTGAGCAGCGGCGTCACCGGGATCAATCTTCCTGTCGATGCCGGCTACATCGCCGGCACTACCTGGGCCGCCTATGGCGGCTTGCCGGAGCTACCTGGCGCGTAAACGAGGACATCCGCATGAATATCGAGCTGCCGCGCAAGAAACTCGATCTGTCGTCGGCCATCGCCGAGGGCGACATCCGCGTGCTGCTGATGGTGCTGGTGCACATGACCGGCGACGAACGCTGGCTGGAGCCACCCTACAAGCCGAAGCGCGACGTGCGTCTGATCCCGGACCCTCAGGCGGGCGTCCCTCCTGAAATCCAGGCTGAAATCCGTGCCGCGGTGTTGAAACTGTTCGCGAACGGCGAGCCGAAGCCTTTCATAACGGACCCCGGCGACGAGCTGATGCTGAAGATGATGCGCACCACGCTCGGCGAGAACGTCGCGCCGGAATATGCACCGCTGATGCGCGAGGAAATGAGCTTCATCCCGCGCGATGCGCGCTGGCGCAAGCCACCTGCGAACGAGAAGCTGACACAGCAGCATGTGCTGATCGTCGGCGCCGGCGTCTGCGCCATTGCGCTGGGCGTCGCGCTTGGCCGGCTCGGCATCCCCTACACCATCGTCGAGAAGAACGACGAGCTCGGCGGCACCTGGTATGTCAATCGCTATCCCGGCTGCGGTGTCGACACGCCGAACCATTCGTACTCTTTCTCATTCGGCAAGCGTAACCCGTGGACGCGCTATTTCGCCCAGCGGCAGGAGCTGCTCGACTATCTCAGGAAGGTCGCGCTCGAGCACGACATCCGCAAGCATCTGCGCCTCAACACCGAGCTGACGTCGTCGCGCTGGGACGAAGCCAGCCGGCGCTGGGTATCGACGCTAAGGACCGTCCATGGCGAGGAGACATTTGAATCGACCGTTCTCGTCAGCGCGATCGGCCAGCTCAACGATCCCAATCCAGCGCACTTCGAGGGTGAGGAAGATTTCAAGGGCCGGATACTGCACTCCGCGCTGTGGTCGGACGATATCGAGCTCGACGGCAAGCGCGTCGCCGTCATCGGCACCGGCGCCACCGCCATGCAGTTGGTCCCCTCGATCGCAGACCGCGTAGCCTCGGTCACTGTTTATCAGCGGACCGCGCAATGGGCGCGCCCAGTCGCCGGCTATTCCGATCCGATCAGCGAGGGCGCCCAGTGGCTGCTCGCGCATCTGCCGTTCTATGTACAGTGGTATCGCTTCAACATGTTCTGGCGCTACGGCGACGGCTTGCTGCCGTTCCTGCGCAAGGACCCCAACTGGCCGCATCCCGAACGCGCCGTCAACAAGGGAAATGACCGGCATCGCGAGGAGCTGACCAACTTCATCCTGTCCGAATTGAAGGACCGCCCCGACCTCGTCGAGAAATGCGTGCCGACCTATCCGCCCTACGGCAAGCGCATCCTGCTCGACAACAACTGGTTCAAGACGCTGACGAAGCCGAATGTCGAACTGGTCACCGAGAAGATCGATCATTTTGCCGGTGGCGGCATCGTCGCGGCCGACGGCAAGACGCGGCCTGCGGATATCATCGTCATCTCGACCGGCTTCAAGGTCACGGAAATGGCGGCTCGCCTTAACATCACCGGACGCGGCGGAAAGAATCTGAAGACGGCCTGGGCCAACGACAACCCGACCGCCTATCTCGGCCTCACCGTGCCAGACTTTCCCAATCTCTTCGTGATGCTCGGCCCCAATTCAGGACCGGCGCATGGCGGCAGCGTGATCTTCCAGTCGGAATGCCAAAGCCGCTATATCTCGGCGTGCCTGGTCGACATGATCGAGCAGGACATCGCCGCGATCGATGTTCGTCCCGAAGCGCATGATCGATACATCAGGAAAGTCGATGCCGAGCATGAGCAATTGATCTGGACTCATCCGGGCATGACCACCTACTACCGCAACACTCAGGGCCGCGTGTTCTCTGCAATGCCTTGGCGGTTCGTGGATTACTGGGCAATGACGCACGATCCCGATTTACGCGATTACCGCCACACAAAGGCCTGACATACCAGCGGGCACGGGAACCCGGTGGATCAACAAACCTTGGTTTACTTGACACATGGCTCTATCTGCCGCAGCATTTGGCTCACTGCACCTGCAGGAGTCACGGAGCGTCAGCTCCCCGCTTTGCAGGCATTGGCGTCCCGATTACATGATCGAGACGACACGCAGAAAGCGGACACAGTCCGTTGGCCAACTCTTGGAGAGGAGCATGACGCCACCGGGTTATCCGGCTGACCTTGCTCAGCGCAAGGTCCAAGTGCGGTTGAGGTCATAAGCAGCTGCCAGCCTCATCGCGCTTTCAAAAATTCGCACATATCCGCGGGACTGGGAGCGCAAAGGCCACGTGCTCCAGGATCCTGAGACCCTACTGGTGTGTACCAGAAATCCTTCGCCTATAACGAAGATGTCGGGCCCCGCGATGCTCTCATGCACCGGGGCCCATTCGTTTTTGCATCGTCGGAAACGCGAGGCGTGGTTCCCTTCCCTGGTCGGATCGCGGATACTGATCCGCTCGAACAGGAATGCGCCATGGATAGACCACGCGTCCGAATCTACACCGACTACAAGAGCCCCTACGCCTTCGTCGCCAACAAGCGGCTGTTCGAACTTGAGGAGGTTCACGGCGTCGAACTCGAATGGCTGCCCTACACGCTGCGCATTCCCGCGTTCATGGGCACGGTCGAGGAGCGCACACCGCATTTCTGGCGCAAGGTGCGCTATTCGTATATGGATGCGCGCCGCCATGCCAATGCACAGGGCCTCGTCATGAAGGGTCCGCGGCGCATCTATGACGCCTTTTATGCCAGCGCCGGCATGCTGTTCGCGCAGCGCCAGGGCCTGTTCCGCGCCTACCACGACACGGTGTTCCGCCGCTTCTGGAGTCACGATCTCGAGATCGACGGGCTGTCGGAGATATCGGGCGTGATCGCATCGCTCGGCGGTTCTGCCGATCAATTCGAAGCTTACGTCCGCGGCCCGGCACGGGCGGAACATGATCGCATCATCGATGAGGCCGAGAAACTCGGGGTTTTCGGCGTGCCGACGATGGTGTTCAATGGCGAATTATTCTGGGGCGGGGATCGCATCGACATGCTGATCGAGCGGATCAAAAATCCTGACTCGATTAAGACGGCGCTCGGCAGTCGCCACCACTCGTCCAGCTAACCGCGCCGCAGTTGCTGTCTCAGGCGCAGCCGCACCGCCAATTGCGAACTGGATCGGCTCCATGGGCAAGATCGGCTCTGCTTCTTCTGGAGGAATGCTCAGTGGCAGCTCAGAATCTACAAGGACTGGGCGATCACGCCAGACTTTGCACGCGCTCTGGTCATTCGGCCCGCTGCCATTCTTGAGGCTGAAGGGCAAGGGCGCTGGCAAAAGTCTGCTAAAACACTCCAGTGAACGCCTGACAAAGGTAGACGGTCAAGGTTTGAGCAACTCGCTGGGATCCACACCTAGTGCCTTCGACAGCTTACCAAGCATCGTCACGGACGCGCTGTACACCCCAGTCTCCAGCTGACTCACATAGCTCCGATCAACTTTTGCACGATACGCGAGCTCCTCCTGTGTCCAACCCTTCACCGTGCGCAGCCGGCGCAAATTCCGAGCAACAGTATCCCGCAAATCGTTCATTTTCGAACGAATGCGACCTGTTGAACGTACTCATCAATTGAGTATACTCAACAAACGTTGTATTTCAACAAGCGTTGCGAACTGCTCTGCGCTGGAGACTCCCATCATGAGAGACCGCGTTGTAAATGCCGGGCTAAACCCGGAGGAAAGCTCAACTAGAGCGGCATCGCCCTGGCTCAATGACCGTACGTTGCTTGCACTGGAAGCCGAGTTGACGGGCCTCCTTGAAGAACTCGCTTCAATACGAACCGGGGGCGTGGCAGCTATTGGGGAAGCTAAGGGATCCGAGGTCGAAGCCATTCTGAGCAGACTTTATCCCGTCGAAGATGCAATCATGACGACGCCTGCTCACCCGGTCGTCGGATTAGGGGTAAAGGCACGCCACACCGCTCACGTGATGTCAGAGTACTGGGACAAGTCTCTGGACCAAATCGATTGGCACGCCAAAGCGGTGCGCCTGCTCATTGAGGCAGTATGTGACGTGGCCGGCGTACCTAATCCCGCAATCACTTTGCAGGACTGACGCTCACATTTTCTTCGCTATAGCATCCTGCGCTGACGAAACGTTTTCGCTTCTACTCCACAGCATTACTACGAGACATAGTCAGCATTAAACGGGGCCAGCCGGCCGGCGGAGCGTCTTAGTGGTTGGTCGATCATATTCCACGAACGCGTGCATGGGTCAGTTTAGAGTCTGGCGGTGCTCGCGCGCTGGGCAGCCGCCAGCATTAACTGCTCAGCGATTTGAACCGTGTGCCAGATGCTGCCAGCATCCGGTGCGCTCCAGCACCGGCCGCAACGCCGCCCGGCTGTCCGCATCGAGCGCTGCAAACCTGTCGCGGAGCAGCGTGAGGCACTTCACCTGGTATTTGAACGGCGCCAGCGCATAAGGCAGGCCCCAGACCTTCATCTCCACCTGATCGAGGGCGTTCGCAAAGGCCTCTTGATTGGCGACAAGGAACGGCAGATAGAGTTCGCCGGCTATCTTCAGCAGCTCTTCGACCATGCCACCAAGCGCCTGCTCGCGCGGATACCACTCCCGTTCGACGCCCGACGCATCGTCCAGCCGCCGTACCCAGTGATCGGTGAACGGCGCTCTTGCACGCATGATCCGCATCGGCGTCGGGTCGGTGGCCATCTCGCTGAGCTGGCCGAACCAGGCGAAATCAGCGAGCGAGGGCCGGCTGCCAAACAGGTAGTTGGTCATCCCGACATGCGGCTCGAGATCTGGTTTTCAAATCATCGTCCTTCAAATCACAAAGGACGCGCGAAAGATGCAGTTTTGGCTGAACGGGGACCCGGGCGGAGAACTGGACTTACCCGAAGGGATTTCAGGAATAATTTCGGGCGCATCCAAGCAATTCGCGAGTTTCGAGCAAGACAGACCCGCAGCAGATATAACCATTGGTGCGCTGTCGCTGGGGGCGCCCTTAAGCGGCGAAGAGGTCAAAAAATCAGCAGCAACATTTCTGCACTATTTGACGAACTCCAGCAAGTAGCCACCCTTTGCCAGAATGGTAAGGAATTGAGTTACGCGTTTGCTTGCATTTATCTTCCCGCTGCTTTTCGCTTCAACCGCGCAGGCGTCCGTCTACACCTTAGTTATGGATCCGCCCTACCAGACGCAATCCTGGTCAGATTGACTCAGCCGCCGCGGGAAGGTGGAATGGGGCTTTCAGTGGGGAGTTGAGTAATAGGTGTTATAGCCTTTTTGATCGGTATTTGGTTTCAATGACCCTGCGCTATCGTCGGCAAGCCTATTTCGATCCGGGTGGGGGCGCTTCGGCGCGTCCGTCATACTTACTAGTATCGACTGCATGGCCTATCGCTTGCGGAATGTACCCCTGCAGCTTCACGAGTATTGCCATTGCCTAGCATAGCTTATCGCTTAACAAGCTTATTTCGCCGATTTAGCGACCGTGCGCTCGGCATTAGAGATATCCGAAAACAGCTTTATGAGCTGCGCTGGCATATTGGCCAAGCAACACTGAAAGACATCCTCTCGCAGACAAGGTACCAGGAACCGAAACGACTTTTGCGGCACGGCTATAAGGTCTTTTCGCAGGAAGACGAAGACGGGATTATTGCCGAAATCTTCAATCGCATCGGGACTGAGACAAAACAGTTCGTAGAGATTGGCGTAGAGAACGGCTGGGAGTGCAATACTTGCACTCTGCTTTATCATGGATGGAAGGGGGTTTGGTTCGAAGGATCATCCTCCGCCGTAGCATCCATTAAGGACAAGTTCTCCGACAGAATATCGAACGGCCAGCTAGAGGCTAATCAGAAATTCGTAACGAGGGACTTCTCCGCCGAACTAAGCGCCCGATGGCCATCCCTGAAGGGATTAGACCTCTTTTCGATTGATATCGATGGCAATGACTATGACATCATCGAAGCACTGCAGGGAAAGCTCCAAGCGCGCCTAATCATCGTCGAATACAATCCCAAGCTACGCCCTCCGATTGACTGGCATATGCCATATCGCGCTGATCACGTTTGGGATGGCACCGATTGGTATAGCGCATCTCTTACGGCATGGACACGCCTACTGTCTGACAAAGGTTATTCGCTCGTCGGATGCAATATCACCGGAAATAACGCCTTTTTTGTTCGGTCAGACCTTGCAAGCGGAAAGTTGCTTAGTTTCGAAGCGCAGAGAGAGAGCCCTTATCGCGGCGGCCGCTCGCCCCATTGGATCAAGATCAAGAACCGCTTGCATCACTCTGTCGAGCGGGTCAAGGAGGCCTCTCGATGAGGCATATTCCTCGCGGCAAATATCTTGCCGAGCGGCTGCGCCGCTCATCCAAGGAAGCTGCCGAAATTATCATGTGTCCGCAGTGCGGCGGTTGGATTGATATTAGCGATCTTGGCGCCGTCGCTGATCACGCTGGGCCGCTGCCGCATCCGGCGATCGATCAACCGGCAGTAGCATGAGAAGCGGCCCCGGGGCATTCGCGCGCCGAGGCCGCTAACCATGAGGAGAAACCCTGGCTGCGGGTGAGGATACAGCCAGTAAGCAAAACTAGCTCGCTGCCGTCGTCCGGTCTGTCCGGCTGGCGACACTTCAGCCTCAAGCGCACCGCTCCCGCTGGCGAGCCGGGTTCTGATCAGGGTCGACGCAGGCGATGCGCTATGTCTTCGGCCGCTCGTCACGGGTGGCGACAATCACGAAGTCCTCGCTCATTGCCGTCACCATGAAGGAAGAGCGTACCGTTTACGCGCCGAAAGACGAGTAGGAACCCATCAAGATGTTGTTCTGGGAAAGTGGCAAGGATCCGCACGAAGTCGCCGACTTCGACGTCGACTGGACCGCACGTCTTGACGGTGACCAGATCATCGAATCGACATGGTCGATCGTAGGTGGTGACGCGCCGGTCTCCAGCGCGCTCGTCCTCAACTCCTCGAGCTTCATCCCTAGCAGGACCAAGAGTCTGGCTCTCGGGCGGCCAGGATTAGCAATCGGGAACTATAACCCCTCTTCGGGACGGAAAACGATGTTGTCGGGGTGCCAGTGTCATTTGCTGGTAGTTAACCACCTTTCGTGGATTGGCACAGATGGCAACGCGGGGTAGTCTTATCAGTTTGGAAGAGGTTCGGAGACCTACCTCATGATTTTCGGCATCTTTTTAGTCATCACCCTCGGAATTTTCGCTGGTGTCTACGTATGCTTGCGGCGACTGAAATACGCTCCTTCGACCAGACCAGTTGAAGAGATCGAGCGCGACCGTCGATTCGTTCAAAGCCTCCAGTAAACGCTAGAAGATTGAATGTCAAAACATCGACTGCTGTACGCCGCGGGCCCAGGCAATATCATTGCCGCCCACCGGCACTGGCGCGCTGGAGCTCACGATCCAACCGAGGTCTCGATTACCTTTTCCAGTCAGATCGAAGACTACTGCAAGCGCGCCGGCGCCGTCGCCTATTTCATTTCGTACAGGTCCCCGGCTGATCTACTCAACGATGGCTTCATAACGCTCGAACATCGGCCTAAATGGAGCGCGAGCAAAGGTTGGCGGTTTCACTGGTCCGAACTGAGCTACTTCTGGAGCCTCTTCCGGACGGCATTGAAATTCAGAGCGACGCTAGCAGTAATCGACTCCGGAACGAGCCAGTTTTTCACTGGATGGATGTTCCGCCTGGTCGGCATTCCTGTCGTCGTCGTTCTTCACAATACAATCTGGCCGCGCGGGTTTCCGCCGAAGCGGCCGCATCATCGACTACTATCAATGATCGATGCGGCTTTCTTTCGATGGGGAGCATCAGCCACCATCGGTGTGTCGCCCGAGTGTGTGCGTCAGGTCCGTCAAATCACCAACGGCGTTCACGGACCGCTTTACGAGATCCGTGCACAATTCCTGCCGAGCCGCTTTGTACCCATTGCCCCGCCCCCGGCATTCGACGGGAAAAAACTCCGAGTGATGTATGTAGGACGCGTGAACCGGATCAAGGGCGTGTTCGACATCCTTGAGATTGCGAGGCGGCTTGAACAAACACATCCCGGTAAAGTGCAGTGGGATATCTGCGGCACCGGACCGGATTTTGATCTTCTTCAACAAAGAAAGAGCGAGTTGGCGCTCGAAAACGTCAACCTACTCGGTTGGGTGTCGCTTGAGCGATTGCAACAGGTCTACAGTGACAATCACATTTCGATCGTACCAACCCGAAGCGATTTTGCTGAAGGTCTCGCAATGACCGCGGCCGAGGCCATATTGGCGAACCGTCCGCTGATCACTAATCCAGTGGTGCCGGCCCTCGAGGTGCTGCGTGAGGCATCGTTAGAAGCGCGCACCGATGACGTCGACTCCTATGTCGACGTCATATCCCGTCTTTTTGATGATCCGGCCATTTATAAGCGGCTGTGCGACGCTTGCGAACCTCTCCAAGCTCAATTCTACGACCGGCGGAATGGGATCGACGCCGTCTTGGCCAAAGCCATCGACGACCTGTCATGAGTGACAACGAAGAATCAAATGACCCAGAGTTGCTCTGCCAGCGCGCTCGAGGAACGCGCCGGATGGTCATCAGACGAAAACGTCAGCAAATTCTGCCCAAGTTGCCGAGCAAGAGAGCCGGGCTAGCGCCCCGCCGGGGCTAGGCTACGCGTGGAACCGGAGACCGGCACGCTTGCTACCGCTCCAATTGCAAACGGCGGTGTAGCACGGCGTCGGCGTTTCTTGCCGTCGATTTGGCGCCTGAGCGAATGCTGCTGATCGGGTTCGCTGAGATTGGATTCGCGGCTTCCAGACAACCCTCGTCGTCAGTTGCCGACGGCAGTCATGAAAGTTGCAGCCGCGAGTAGTTGGCGGCCTCTGTTGCTGTAAGCGCGGCGCCGAAGCTGGCCACTGAAACTTGCTTGTTGTCGTAGCCGAAGCCTCAGACACCATCAAAGAGAAGGTTCCCATTTGGCATCGCCCCACTTGCCGTGTTCGCTGAGTCAGCGTGCTTAAGGTGCCGCCAGATCCCCAATAGTGGTTTGGGTGTTAGACGCCGTTCGAGATGCAAGTTAGAAGCCTTTGCCGTCTGAAGTGCTTTCGGTAAAAGCTTCCCGCGCGGTTTACCGCGTACTGCGAGTTTGTTGCTGCGGAAATTTGGGATGACGAGTAGGTTGGTCGCGCCGCGTCAGCATAGCCAAATTCACCACCGCTGGAATTGCCGGTGGTGCTCGACACACCACATGTGTGTGCTGCCCTGAGTAATTAGCGAACTCCCGGCAGTCGAAGGTTGAATCCCACTTCTGTAGGCACGGGCGCGGCGAGCGCTTCGCGTCGCTCCTCGATCAAAGTAAATGCTGGCGTTGTTCCATTCGCAGCTAGGCCATGGCTAGTCAAGACCAGATAAGCTTAGCCGTGGTGACATCCTGCATGGGCCCATAGAAGCGCTCCAGCTTCGAAAACACGTCATCCGCTACCGAACCGCCAGCGTGAACCGACGTGCAATATCCGCGAGGGTGGGAATTCCGCAGCCAGTTCCAGAACTAAAGTCTACTGCGGATATCAAGCTTAACAGCCAATGTTAACCAACGAGTTTCGTTGCAGCCGATCTAACGGGGCATAGCGTAATTGCAAGTCGCGCGGACCAGACTATCCCCAATACGTCCCAGCGCGAGCCAAGGGCCGCTTCAACCTGCCCTCGATGCGGCCCCACCCTTTTGAAGTCTTTCGTGAAGGACCATGGAAATTGCCTCGATTCTATTTCTCGCTTTCATTTTTGGATCGGTGCAGTCGCCTTGTGGTCGGGGCGAGTGAGTAGATGCCGTCGCGCAGCCGCTGCCGCATCCCTGCTCGGATGGCTGGCCGGACTGAGGCATTTGCACGCTTCCCGGGGGGATGGAACCTGCGACAGCCTTTGTCGTTTTAAATCAGGTGCATCCGCACCGCACCGTTGAGTTGTGAGTTGCGTACTATGAAGCAGATATTGGTTAGTTTTGCGCGCTATTTCAGCCTGATCGTGTTAGCCGTTGCCTTAACTGCGATATGCCTTTTCCTCGATATCGCGGAGACCATCGAGAGTAAGATCAAGGGCAAGCCGAGGCCTCACCTAAGGTGAGCCGCCCTTTGTAGCTTATCGCAGCGGCGGAGCTGGTCAGAGGAAGTGTGGAAGACGTCGCCTGGGAATGCGCCGCCGTTCCGACCTTCAGATGTGCGAATTACCCTCCACGCTGATTCCGTGAGCGCCACGACGGGCCAGAACGTCGGCAACTAACCTTACAGTTTGCGTAGATCGACTCCATTTTTCCAAGGCGGCGCCTTCCCCCAATGCGTAAGCCTGCGTTCGAGCCCTGATTCCCACTCCGGCAACCACGGTCCCTACCGGTTGCGGAAGCAGCCGTTGCCGAACCGGATTCGCTGAGCCGCGTTGCTTGTTACTCAATAACGCGTGCTGTAACCGACATCAGCTATGAGCATAGCGTTGGGCCTGCCGCCCGTGTTACGGCATGGAAGGCAGAAAGGTTGCACTTGATCTTCCCCCGAAAAAGTGGACGGGTTTAGGCGGCGTTTAGCTCCATCTCGATCAGGGCGATATATCCGACGGCGGAATGGAGCCTTGTTCGGTTGTAGAAGCCCTCGATGAAGGCGAAGATATCGCGCTGGGCCTCGGCGCGGGTCTTGTAGTCGCGATGGTGAACGACCTCGGTCTTCAGGGTATGGAAGAAGCTCTCCATCGGGGCATTGTCGTAGCAATCGGCCCTGCGGCTCATCGATGCGGTGATGCCGGCGCCGTGAGAGCGTCGCGATAGGCGCGTGAGGCATACTGCACGCCGCGATCGGAGTGGTGGATCAATCCGGCCTGCGGCCGTTGCTGCTGGATGGCCATCGTCAGTGCCGCGGATGCGAATTCGACCTGCATATGCTCCCGCATGGCCCAGCCGACGATCTTTCGGCTGAAGAGATCCATGACGGACGCCAGATACAGCCAACCCTCCGCGGTCGGGATATAGGTGATATCGGCGAGCCAGACCCGGTTCGGGGCTTCCGCTGTGAAGTCTCGCGCGACCAGGTTCGGGGCGATCGGCAGGTCGTGAAGGCTGTCGGTGGTGCGCACACGGCGCGGCGGCGCCATGATGGCGCGGATGCCGTGCCGACGCATCAGCCGCTCGATCCGGCCGCGGCTGGCGCCACGGCCCTGCCTGCGCAGGATGGCATGGACGCGGGGACTTCCGTAGCGGCCGCTGCTGTCGTGATGGACTTGCCGGACCGCAGCCAGCAGCACGGAATTTGAGGTTGCTCGGGCGCTCACCGGCCGCTCGCGCCAGGCGTAATAGCCCGCCGGCGAGACCTCGAGCACAGCGCACATCAGCCGCACTGGATAGACGTCGCGGTGGCCCTCAATGAAGCGGAAGCTCATGTCCGGTTCCGGCGAAGATCGCGATCGACTTTTTTAAAATGTCGCGCTCCATGCGCAGCCGTTCGTTCTCCTGGCGCAGCCGGGCGATCTCCGAAGCCTGGTCGCCGACATCGGCGTCGCCTGCGTGGTGGAGCGCCACGCCGCCGATGTCGGCTCCTGCCGGAACTTGTCCACCCAGCGCCGTAGCACCGAGTCGCGCAGACCGAGCTCCTTGGCCACCGACGTGACCGAGCGACGGCTCGACACCACCAGCTCAACGGCCTGGCGCTTGTACTCTTCGGTAAATGACCGACGTTGACGTCCCATTCGACACCTCCGGGCTCAATGAGCCTACTACAGGTGTCCACTCATTCGGAGGATGTTCAACTGCTGCAAATCACGCAAAAATAAAGCCGGATGCAACTCCGCCCAAGTGCTCGACGAGAGGCCGCATTTCGGGCCCCGCCTGATGACTCCCATCCAAATAGGGCGTAGCCAAGTCCCTGAAGGAAAAAGCTAGGTCGAGGCTATCTGACACCGGAAGCCCCATTTCAGATGCCGAGCTTTCGAGGTGCAACGTAAGCGTATTGCCCATCGAAAATAGGTGTGCGTTCGGAGCGATGACGCCATGATCCGGCGAAGGCTGATCGACGGCACGTTCAAGATGTTCGCCGACTTTCTTCACGACCCCGAAATCGTCGCCGTACACGGCTGAGGGAGTGGACAAGGGATCGTACCCTGACCGGCCGCCCGCAAACGCTTCCAAGCTTCCGGCCACCGCCTTCAGCATACCTTCCCCACCGCAGCCGCCCCAATCTTTTTCGTCGTGACTGAGCCGGACATTGATCTGCTGCCACGGCCGCGAATCAGAGGCTCCCGGCCTGTCAAAAACCGGCACCGCCGGCGGAGACGGGACCTCCGGGACCGACGGCACGCCGGTATCATGAGCATGACCGGGATCACGGTCATTGACGCGATCGTCATGATCGTGCGCGTGACCCGGCGCCGGCAGTGGTCTTGTGGGCGGAGCCGGGACTTCCGGTGGCACATCGGGGTCATGACCATCGTCGTCATGCGCACCAACGTCACCGGGATCGTGCGAGTGGCCCGGCGTGCCGCCGCCATGTGACCCGCCCGTACCGGTCCCGGGGCCGACCGTCACCCTTACGAAGCCGTCGTCGAACTTTCCATTCTTGTCCGTCACCCAATATTTGAAGGTGTCCACACCGGTGAAGTCGCCGTCGGGCTTGTAGGTCAGCGTGCCGTCAGGGTTTGCGGTGACAGTGCCGTGGACCGGCTGCGTCGTGCCATCGATTTTCATGGCCAAATTTTTCAGGTCGACGTCGTTGTGGAGGACGTCGATCACAACGCTCATCCCTGCGCTCGTTGACGCCGTATCGGCGAAAGCGAGAGGCGCTGGCGCATTGAGATCGATGTTGCCCAGCGAAATCGCATCGCGGTCCAACATGTACCATCTGCTCTTCAGGAGCGGGACGTTTTCGGCAATCTGGATCGGGATGCTTGTCTTGAAAATCTCACCGGTCGCCCGGTCGGAAAAGTACTCCTCGATCAGCACGATCTTCCGGCCATCTGCCGTGGTGTAATATCCCTGATGCGAAAGGATGCCGGCCATCTCCTCGAGGCCGATCGTGAAAGTCTCATTACCATTCGCATATTTGATCTGGCCGATGCTGTCAGTCTTTACGCCTACCAGCTTCACGGAGCGGCCACCCGGCCAGGTGAAATCCCAGACTGGAATTTGGCTCCAGCTCATTGCGAGGCCAGCCGGGCCTGACACGAGTTGCCCCGAAGCCAACTGCTTGTCGAGAAGCGGATCGAAATTCTTGATCGCGTTATTCTGGATGTCCTGCGTCTTCAGGTCGATGATCACATAGTTCAGATCTGACGGTGAGATGGAATCGGTCGTCATTACTTTTGATAGAACTATGCCCTCCTGATAATTCGCGATGTTGGCCCGGTTGATCACGATATCGAAGGTATTGTTCCCCAACTCGATGCCGCTGGTGCCCTTGGGTGCCACCCGACCTAGGTCGGGACCAACCAAATCCGCATCAAGGAAGGTATAGTGAGCCGTATACTCAAGGTGAATACCGATGTCGGTTTCCCACGCCTTGAAACCGTCGATCACCGATCGAACGTCGTGTCCCTGGGCCGGATTGGCCTTCACGACCATAAAGCCATAGGCTGCCGCAAGAACTTCGTTGTTCGTGAAGTTTTGTATTGGCGCGGCTGCTACGTCGCTCGACGACGAACCGTGCAGAATCTCGGGTTGATCAAGGTTGTTAGCGTCGATATTGGCCGGGGTTCCCCTGACCATGTACACAAAGCCCTCGTTAACCCCAGCCGCGACGTTGTCGGTCACATCGATCATTCGGCCCTGAAAGTAAAAGCCGATTCCTGACTTCGCGAGATCGAACGCCGCGACGTCGAATTGGTTCTTGTCTACCCACGATCCCGCGCCGATTCCGTGCGCTTGAATCGCAATGTTGCTACGCCAGAGACCTGTCTCATCACCCGTCTCGGCGACATAAGCGGCGCCGAATGTATTAAACGTGGCGTTGTTTTCGATGTCCGCGCTCGATGCATGCTGGACGACGCCCCAGCCGGGAGATCCCCAGATCGCATTACCCTTTACGATGGTCTCCGGGCTTAAAGGACCGACACCAGTTTCGTGCAAATGGAGCGCGTATCGGCCTTTGACGTTGGTATCGCTCGTAATGTCGGTTGCTGTAGCTGCATCGACCGCACGGGTGGATTTGTCTGTGCGGCCCAACTCATAAAATTCAGCATTCTCCACATCGACCGAAGGGCTATGCATGAACATGACGTGCCCCCGCTGCGATGAGGGGAGATCGCTCGCATGCTGCGTTTCGATCACCACGTTGCGGGTGTAGTCGGCCACGTAAGCTTTGAGGTCTGCCCGCGGAGAATCATGATTGTAGGCGAGCGCTTGATCCAGAACGATGGTCGAACCATAGATCGCTTTGATAGTTCGGACCTCGTCTTGCGATCCGATATCTACCCAGCCTGCCCCCGGTATCAATTGGGGGCCGATATGAGTACCCGTCACGACGATCTTATCGCCTACTTTCCAACCGTTCTGAACAGCATCCTCATCGAGGTGAAGCAGCGTGCTCCCCGCAACAGGATCCATCTCCAGCTTCAGGAATGACGTCTTTTCCTGACCGTGAATCTCGGTGCTGCCGTGAGAGATAATCCCGCGGCTGAGCAGCATCGGATCCCAATTGACGTCGATCGGGCCGTTATCCGCGATCACGATGTTCGCCGTCACGCCATCCTGAATAGGATGATCATCGGTGCCGATCTGCAAGAGTCCCGTCTTGGCCACGACAAGCGTGTCGACCACCATGCGGGTGTCGTGATCGGGTGCGAACAGCAACTTGCCATCAACGCGTACAGTGAACAGAGACGCATCGCTGACGCCGTCATATTTTACGGAGATGGCCTCGGGAATGAGCACCTTGGCGCCCGCATCAGGAATGCGTCCGTCGGACCAGGTGGTCGGATCGAACCATGAGCCGTTCCTGACAGCGACATGCGTCGCTTCGGCGCGCGGCACTAGCGCGAACAGCGCTGCATGCTCTTTCGCCATCGAAGGATCGTCCGCATGGGCCGGCGGATCGCCCAGCGCCTTTACGGCCGCCACATAGGCTGCGGTCGATACGAAATCTTCCGGCTGCAGCCCGGTAGGCGTACTTACAATGTCGTGCATCTGCCCCCTCCGCCTCGGTCGTGCCACTTTGGCACAGCCAATTCGGGCCGAATGACGGCATGGCCGTGCCAAGCTCGTCCCCGGCTGGTTCGATCCTACCGTTTCGCAAAATTAGTCCTCAACTTTTCGACTGAGGGTGTCGACGTCCGCTGGCGGCAGCGCTTCAGGCTGATCGCCTCGTCGCTATGTGTAGGAAAGCGTGCAGAGGAACCGTTCGCCAAGTTGAGTTTGATGTGGGGCTATTCGCTGAACTCAGGAGTTGTGCAAGTCGATAACCTCGCGCGTCGCAGGCTGGCCGGCTCGATTGCGGTCTCGGCTGCCTCCGTATCGGCGTGGATAGCCTTCCGGATCAACCGCTCCGTCGTCGGCTTGATATAGGGCCATAGGTCCCTGTGCAGGTCAGAAAACTGCCGCCACACCAAGTGTCGAAAAAGCGACATGGCACTCTGACCATGATCGTCGTCGAGCGCTGCCGCGGTTATAGGAACGGCCGAACACCATAAAGGCGGCACAGGGCGATGAACAATCGGACAGACCATTGGTCCGGCAAGCTGAACCCCATCTGCGGCGAGGACCGTCCATATGGTTGCCCGAGTAAATGATTGAAACCTGTACAAGAACAGAGCAATTAAGGGCCACGTAATAAGCGCGGCATATGCGAGCAAGTTACCCATGGCCGAACAACTTAACTATAACTGACGCTCGGTACTTGTCCCTAGCTCCGCATTTAGTTCGCGCAAGCTTGGAGATCTAAGACAGGTCGTAAAATACGCTTGACTCGATTGAGGTACTTAGCAAAGTTATTCGCCACTTCAGATTGTTGTTTATTGAACTTTAGTAGCCCGCGAGTACCTTTATGGAAGCGGAGCCCCAACAGGCGTTCCCCCATCAGCCACCATCAGCCACCATACGACTGAGGTATGCTCATCTTTTTCAGCAACAACCTCAAATAGAACCATTTGTAAAAGCGGTGTTCGATCGTATAGGAGCTATCATCGCCCTTTTGCTCGCAACACCTCTTATAGCGGCAATAGTTATAGCACACCTCACCATTTCAGCTCTCCGATCGGATGAACGAGGTGCACTACTGATCCGCTATAAGGCTGTTAGCAGGGGCCGCATCTTTTGGAAGTACAAGTTTCGTGTTGTCAGAAGCGCCCACATCGACCCGGCGTCCGCAAGCAGAGGAGATTGGCACGCCTATTCGGCAGAGTGGGATTCGAATTGCCACACTCATCTCGGCCGGATTCTCAAAAAATATTATCTGGACGAATTACCTCAGCTTTTGAACGTGCTCGTGGGTGATATGAGCCTGGTTGGACCGCGGCCTTTAGCTGTACATCATTACAACCGAGATGTTGCCCAAGGAAATATTCATCGCAAACTTCTTAGGGCCGGATTATTTGGCCCCTCTCAATCGCTAAAAGGAACAGCTCGATACGGAAAACAGGAAGGAGAGTACGACTATCTAGACA
Source organism: Bradyrhizobium sp. CB3481 (assembly GCF_029714305.1). Lineage (NCBI taxonomy): Bacteria > Pseudomonadati > Pseudomonadota > Alphaproteobacteria > Hyphomicrobiales > Nitrobacteraceae > Bradyrhizobium > Bradyrhizobium sp. CB3481. The sequence continues at coordinate 2,287,603 of NZ_CP121647.1, read as the reverse complement.
TCCTAAACAGGAGCTCCTCACTTAAGATCGTGTATTATGACCTCCAGCTGATACTGGCGTGCTTCTACAGAGTTTTGCAAGGCAGAGGTTTGTAGGATGCTGATACTAACCTTTGATATTGAAGATTGGTTTCATCTACTGGATCACGAAGAAACCGAAGATCATCATCGTTGGCGCAGCTACGAATCTCGTATCGCTCGCAATACAGATAAGATCTTGGAATGCCTTGCCGAGGAAAACATAAGGGCAACTTTCTTTTGTTTAGGTTGGGTTGCGCGGACCCATCCAGCAGTCATTCGGGCTATCCATAGCGCTGGACACGAAATTGGATCTCATTCGGACGTTCACAAACTAGTGCACCGATTAACACCGAGACAATTTCAAGAGGACCTGCGTAATTCTATACGAGCTCTTGAAGACGTCACTGGCACTAGAATACGCGCGTATAGATCTCCAGGCTTTTCGATATCAAGACAAACAGGATGGGCATGGTCGATACTGGCAGAAAACGGCATCGAGTTAGACTCTTCCATTTTCGTATCGCGGCACTCCCATGGTGGCTTTCGCGGATTCCCAGCAAATGGGCCCGCTAAGATCGAGCTTTGCGGGAACGTTTTCATAAAGCAATTCCCGATCGTACCAGGCCGATTGCTCGGTATGGATCTCAATTTCTCAGGAGGAGGATATTTTCGATTGCTGCCGTATTCGACTATTCGGCACATCGCCAGCCGGTCGGAGTATGTAATGACATATTTCCATCCGAGAGATTTCGATTCAGAGCAGCCTTTAGTACCTAACCTTTCGCCTTACCGGCGATTCAAGTCGTACGTGGGAATTCAGTCTTGTTGGAGGAAGTTCAGACGCTTCTCCAGAGATTTTAATCTAATCGATCTGGCGACCGCTGATGCAAAAGTAAATTGGGCTATGCAGCCGACAATTCAAGTTTGAGGACGATGTAGGAAACCCAAAATGCTTTTCTCGGCATTAATGCGCCAAGGCTACGCACGCTTAGGGAGAAGCTTTCACGAGCGTCTTTTTCGGCTCAGCGGGTTGGATTTCACGACCCCAGCCTTCGTCCAGTGCGTCCTCACGGAAAAATGTAACTATAAATGCAAGTACTGCTCTCATTGGCGGCAGGAACATTACACCGACGAGATTTCGGTAGCTGATTGGAAAGAGGCGCTTCTCAGCTTAAAAGAATTCTGCAGCCCTCTTTTGATCGACTTTACAGGTGGAGAGCCTACGATCTATCCGCACTTCCTCGACATCGTTGAATTTTGCTGCTCGCAAGGAATCGACTGGGTCACCACTACAAACGGTTCGACACTTACAAGAACCAAATTCGTTCAACAACTCGTTGCCGCGCGACCTTTGAAGATCGACATCTCCATAGATAGCGCCTCGAATGATATACACGACGACGCGCGGGGGGTTCCTGGTTCACTGTCGCGCATCTCACGAGGCGCAAGTGCTCTAATCTCCGAACGCAATCGATCCGGACAAAATTTCCCTGTGCGACTGAAAGTAACAGTGCACAAGCTAAACGCTGGCAGTCTAGTTCCGATCGTGCGATGGGCGGAAGCTGTTGGAGCAACATCGATTGACTTCAATGCCGTAAATGGCTTGTGGCGTAAGGAAGACGTCGAATGTCTTTCAATAGTCGAGCCGACAGATCTCCTACTGTTGCGAGATCAAGTGGAAGAATTGATAGTTCTCAAAGCTAGGGGAGCACCGATCGAGACCGGGGAAGACGGTTTGCGGGGCATGGTCGCTTTTTTTTCGCGCGACCTTTCAAGCAAAATTAACTGCCGCGATCCCCTTCGCAATTTTCTAATCAATCCTCGGGGAGACGTTAGGACCTGCGGCTGCTCTCCTCCAATAGGCAACGTCAGACAACAATCTGCAAGATCCATATGGCGAAGTGAGGCGGCAAAGCAAATGCGACAGAAATCGCTAGGGTGCGTTCTGGAAGTCAGAGCACCAAATCGTACTTGTACGACGCACCGTACTATTTTCGATGATTTTCGGAGAGCGATGCTCTTGCTCGGCGTGAAGGCTTGAGACCTAGGCTCAAAATCGATTTTTACCATTCATTGAAATGGAGGTTGATGCCGTCGTTTCGAGAGAATCGCATGGCTACCTTCCTCCAGCTTATGAGACCGGCAGCAGGAGCCACCATCTTGGATGTGGGAGGATTACCATCGCTCAATGGTGTTCCTGGCTTTTGGCAGAACTATAGTGACTCGTTCCGGGTTACACTCATCAATCTGCCGGGCTCATTTGAGAACTTCAGTCGAACTGAACTCGCCCCTTATCGCCTTATAGAGGCGGACGTTTGTAAAAGCCCAGGACTAAGGGAAAAATACGAAATTGTCTTCAGCAATAGCGTCATTGAGCATGTCGGATCACTTCGCAAGCAGCAGGCATTTGCGAATTTTGTACAATCCGTTAGCGAAAGCTTCTGGATTCAAACGCCGTCTCCGCTCTTCCCCATCGAGGCGCATTGCGACATTCCCTTTTGGTGGTTCACTCCAACGCAGTTCCGAAGAAAAGTGATTCGAAAGTGGCACCACACGGAGCATAGATTTCTCGCGGAGCAGATGGCTTCAACAAGACCAATTTCAGGCGATCAGCTGAAGCGTCTTTTTCCATCATCTAGGCTTATTACAGAACGCCTCTTTGGATTTCCTAAGTCGCAGATCGTTTATGATCGGCCGACTTTTCGAGCCAGGCAACCTTCCCTCTGAATGCTCGACAGTTGAGCATCTGCTGCCCTTTATTCGCGCCAACTGCGCCGTTTATCGTCATACATCCGTTGCTGTGCTGGATTAGCCGTCTCCCTCCGGTGAAGGTCGCCTTGTTGGATTAGTCCAATTGGTGCGTAACAGCCCGTATCCCTCCGGCGGCGGCCGCCTTGTGTAGTTTGATTGGCGGCCCGAGGATTTGACCTTAAGTCTAGCTTTAAGGTCACGTGGCGAATGCAGGTCAATGTGTTGGGCGCCGAGCGTCGGCGGCGATGGAGTTACGACGAGAAGGTTCGCCTTGTCGAAGAGACCTTGCAGGCTGGCGAGACGGTCTGCGGCGTCGCGCGCCGGCATGGGGTGGCTCACAGCCTGCTGTTCACTTGGCGTCGACAGGCGCGCCAGGGTCGACTGGGCGGAGATTCTGTGCCAGCTCTCGTTCCGGTCGAAATCACACCGATGGCGGCTCCGACTTCGAGCGACGCGCCACAACCAGTGGCTTCACCGCCTGCGCAACGTGCAAGGGCTGGAATCATCGAGATCGAGCTTGGCGGAGGCTGCCGCGTTCGCGTTGACCGTGACGTGGACGTTGAGGCGCTGCAGCGAATTCTTGAGCTGCTGCGGCGACGATGATCCCGATTCCGAGCGGCGTCAGGGTTTGGATCGCCACTGGCCACACCGACATGCGTCGTGGCATGCAAAGCCTGGCTCTTACAGTTCAGGAGAGCTTGAAGCGCGATCCCCATGCCGGCGATCTCTACATCTTCCGGGGCCGCCGCGGTGACCTCGTCAAGATTCTTTGGCACGATGGGCTGGGCATGTCGCTCTACGCCAAGCGCCTCGACCGTGGGAAGTTCATCTGGCCCTCGGCGTCGGCCGGCGCGGTATCGATCTCAGCGGCGCAGATGGCCTATATGCTCGAGGGCATCGACTGGCGGAATCCGCAACTAAGCTGGCGGCCGCAAAGCGCGGGCTGAGCGAAGAAATCTGCGGTTGCTGCCATTTTGGGGAGTCCCATCGCGTCCAATCTGTGATTCACTGCGTCGCATGGATGCCGACCGCGACACTGTTCCGGATGACGTTGCCGCCCTGAAGGAGGCGCTGGCGGTCGAGCGCGCGAAGGGTTTGGAGATCGCCGCCGAGCTCGCGGTCGCTCGCGCGAAGGCGTCGGAAGACGAAGCGCTGATCGCCCAGCAGCAGTTGCAGATTGCCAAGCTGAAGCATCAGATCTATGGGCAGCGGTCGGAACGTTCGGCGCGGCTGATCGAGCAGTTGGCACTGACGTTCGAAGAGCTGGAAGCCGACGCCACCGAGGACGAGCTTGCGGCGGAACGAGCCGTGGCGAAGACGACGGTGCGCGGATTTACGCGCAAGCGCGCTGAGCGCCAGACCTTCCCTGAGCACCTTCCCAGGGAGCGGGTGGTGATCGAAGGACCTACGGCTTGTGAATGCTGCGGCAGCAATCGCCTTCGCAAGCTCGGCGAGGACGTGACGCGCACGCTGGAAGTAGTGCCGCGCCAGTGGAAGGTGATCGAGACGGTCCGGGAGAAGTTCTCCTGCCGCGATTGCGAGAAGATCAGCCAGCCGCCGGCGCCATTCCATGCCATCGCCCGGGGATGGGCCGGCCCGAGCCTCCTGGCCATGATCATGTTCGAGAAGTTCGGCCAGCATCAGCCCTTGAACCGCCAGGCCGAGCGCTATGCCCTGGAAGGGGTGCCGATCGCGCTGTCGACCATGGCCGATGCCGTGGGGTCGGTCTGTGCGTCGCTGGATCCCCTGCTGCGCCTGGTAGAAGCCCATGTCATGGCAGCCGAGCGGCTTCATGCCGACGATACGACGGTGCCGGTGCTGGCCAAGGGCAAGACCGATACGGGACGGTGCTGGATCTACGTTCGGGACGACCGGCCGTTTGGGGGCGCGGGTCCGCCAGCAGCGATGTTCTACTACTCACGCGACCGCAAGGGCGAACATCCCCAGCAGCATCTGGCCCGGTATGCCGGCATCCTGCAGGCCGACGCCTATGACGGGTACAACCAGCTCTATCTGGCCGGGCGCGAGCCCGGACCGATCCGGGAGGCTGCCTGCTGGTCACATGGAAGGCGCCCGTTCTTTGCCATGGCCGACATCGAAGAGAATGCGCGGCGCAAGGGTGCCGGAAAGAAGGAAATCCCGCTCTCTCCGATCGCGATCGAGGTCGTGCGGCGGATCGATGCGCTGTTCGAGATCGAACGCTCCATCAATGGCAGGAGCCCCGAAGGGCGACTTCAGGTGCGACAGACGCTGAGCCGGCCTCTGGTCGAGGACCTTCAGGTCTACATGCGCGAGCAGCTCGCCAAACTGTCCCGCGGTCACGACCTGGCCAAGGCGTTCAACTACATCCTGAAGCGTTGGGCGAGCTTTACGCTGTTCCTCGAAGACGGACGCGTGTGTCTCTCCAACAATGCCGCCGAACGAGGCTTGCGAGGCATCGCTCTTGGACGGAAGTCCTGGCTGTTCTGCGGATCTGATCGCGGAGGGCGGCGCGCGGCAGCTATGTACAGCCTCATCATCACGGCAAAAATGAACGGCATCGACCCGCAAGCCTGGCTCACCGATATCCTCGCCCGCATCGCCGCCCATCCGGCTCATCGGCTGGACGAACTTCTGCCCTGGAATTGGACGCCGGCATCAACGCTCTCCGCTCGAGCGGCATGACCACCCACGTCAACAAGGTCCATCACGTCACCACTATTACCAAGGTCGCCAAGGACCTCGGCGAAGATGAAGATTGGCTGTGGGACATCGCCAACGAAATGGAAATCGAGGACGGCGTCATCTGGGTCTATGGCGTCGGAGAAGACGGCGTCCAGGCGTTCACCGACTTCGGAATCGAAAACCTCATCGAGCTGATTAGGTTCTACAAAGAGAACCCTGGATTGCTCAGGCGCTAACCCTGCGGCCTACGCCGAATGGATACAACAGCCCTTATGGACAGCCATAAGCGCAGTACTCAGCTTGAACGGCTTGAGGTAGTAGAGACTGGGCGCCGGCGGCGCTGGTCGAATGACGAGAAGCTGCGGATCGTGACGGAGAGCTTTGAGGCGCTACGCGCGATATCCTCGACGGCGAGACGCTATGGCATATCACGTTCGTTGCTGATGACCTGGCGACGGTCGTTCGGTCCCAAACCGATTGGCTCTCAGAGCGAGAAGTCCGGCTTTGCGCGGGTCGTCCTTGCCGCTGAGGCCGAGCCGGCTGTTGCTGCCGCACCGACGAAGGGGCAGATGGTGATCGTCATTGGCAGGGATCGCCGGGTGATTGTCGATGCCGGCGTCGATGCCGCCGCGTTGGCGCGGGTGCTGCAGGTCCTGGAGCGTCGATGATCGCGATATCCTCCACCTCGCGAATATGGATAGCAACCGGCCACACCGACATGCGCAAGGGCATGCAGGGTCTATCGTTATTGGTGCAGGAAAACCTAGATCGGGACGCGTTTGCCGGAGATGTCTTCGTGTTCCGCGGACGCGGCGGTTCGCTGATCAAGGCGTTGTGGCACGACGGAATTGGATTGTCGCTTTACGCCAAGCGGTTGGACCGTGGCCGTTTTGTCTGGCCGGTGACGGTGGGCGGTGTGGTGGCGTTGAGCGCTGCGCAGATGAGTTATCTCCGAGAGGCGATCGATTGGCGCAACCCGCAGCACACGTGGCGGCCACAGAGCGCAGGCTAGGTTCAAAAAAGCTCTGAGGTGCGAAAGAAAAGACGCCTCAAATCGCGCCTTTTGTGATTCCATCAGGTCATGGTTGACGGCTTTGAATCGCTGCCAGACGACATCGAAACGCTGAAAGCGGCATTGATCGTTGCGCGCGCGGAGGCTGCGGCCGCCCGCGCCCGGCAATCCGATGACCAAGCGTTGATTGCCCATTTGAAGCTGCAGATCGAGAAACTCAACCGCGACCGCTATGGCCCGCGTTCGGAACGCACCGCGCGGCTATTGGATCAGCTCGAACTGACGCTGGAGGAGCTGGAGAGTTCGGCGACTGAGGACGAGCTCGCAGCCGAAATGGCGGCGGCCAAAACCACGAAGGTGGCGTCGTTCACCCGCAAGCGGCCGTCACGCCAGCCGTTCCCGGAGCATCTACCCCGCGAGCGGGTGGTCGTGCCAGGACCTGTGGCGTGCGCCTGTTGCGGCGGAGCGCGGCTGTCCAAGCTTGGGGAGGACATCACCGAGACGCTGGAGGCCATCCCGAAATCCTGGAAGGTGATCCAGCACGTCCGGGAGAAGTTCAGCTGCCGTGACTGCGAGAAGATCAGCCAGGCCCCGGCGCCATTCCACGTCATCGCCCGCGGTTGGGCCGGTCCCAGCTTTTTGGCGATGGTACTGTTCGAGAAGTTCGGCCAGCACCAGCCGCTGAACCGGCAGGCCGAACGCTATGCCAAGGAAGGCGTGCCAATCAGCCTGTCGACACTCGCCGACCAGGTCGGCGGCTGTACGGTCGCATTGATGCCCTTGTTGCGTCGCCTCGAGGCCCATGTGCTGTGCGCCGAGCGACTGCACGGCGATGACACTACGGTGCCGGTCCTGGCCAAGGGCAAGACCGACACTGGCCGAATCTGGGTCTATGTGCGCGACGACAAGCCGTTCGGCGGTCAGGCCCCGCCGGGGGCAGTGTTTTATTACTCGCGCGATCGCGCTGGCAAGCATCCCCAGGCCCATCTGGCCGGCTACAGCGGCATCTTCCAGGCCGATGCCTATGGCGGCTATGGGAGGCTTTACGACCCGGGCCGCAACGCAGGTCCGATCCTGGAAGCCGCGTGCTGGGTCCATGCCCGACGGCCGTTCTTCGTGATGGCTGATCTGGCGGAGAATGCGCGCCGCAAGGTACAGGGTAAAAAGCCAGCGGTGATCTCGCCTTTGGCGCTGGAAGCAGTCCGCCGGATCGACGTCTTGTTCGAGATCGAGCGAGGCATCACCGGCGAGACGCCCGAACGGCGCCGGGCCGTCCGCCAGGAGCTCAGTGCGCCGTTGGTCGCCGATTTGGAAGTTTGGATGCGTGAGCAACGCGCCAAGCTCTCGCGGCGCAACGATGTCGCCAAGGCGATGGACTACATGCTCAAGCGCTGGAGCGCGTTCACCCGCTTCCTCGAGGACGGCCGCATCTGCCTGTCGAACAACGCCGCCGAACGAGCCCTGCGCGGCATTGCCCTGGGGCGGAAGTCGTGGTTGTTCTGTGACTCCGACCGCGGCGGCGACCGGGCGGCCGTTCTTTTGGGGTACTCGGGCTCCTATTTAGTACTCGACGGGCGTAAACGATCTGCATCGAAATTAGATGCGAGAGGATGCGAAACTCCCGCTGCATCAAAGATCGCATCAATCAGGAGACGAATGATTCGGGCTTCGAAATCGAGGCAATCAATTTGGACTTCCCAATAATTGGATAGATCCTGAGCGGCAACGCGCGCCTTCACCTCAAGACCTGTCATCCCCTGCGCCGGGATCGCCAGAATCGAGCTCTCTATCGGTTCCATCTTCGCCAGATGAGCCTCGATACGCTCAACAGTTTGCGAAGGATCTGTCTCTAGCTCCATGAGCTCCCGAACGGCCGCATTCAGCTGCCGCCCCAGCACCAGCAATTCAACATCTCCCCGCCTTCGGCCTCGCACCCTGCAATCCGTACTCATGCCCCAAAACCGCCCGATGTCGTCGCGACGTCTGAATTAGGAATGTATCTTATAGTGTTCATTTTGTATCCTATATCAGGTCGCCTCAAAGTCGTCAATCTGTTGTAAATGCGTCGTGGACAGGCGATCCCATAGACGCTCGGCAAGAGAGATTTTGGCCCGCAACATGCGGATGTTGCGGGCGGCCCAGGGCGTTAGCCAAGAGGCACTTTCACACGGATCTGGGATGAATCGAACTTACGTCAGCTCTGTCGAGCGATGCGAACGAAATGTCTCGATAGACAACATCGAAAAAATCGCAAAGGCACTGAAGATAGAAGCTTGGAAATTGCTAAAGCCAGATCTGCTAGACTCCTAGCCTATTTGCTATCTATCTCCGCAGCTGTGTGATCGCTGCGTGCCTTCGGTTCGAATGCTTCCCTTGGCATAAACTTCGACGGAGTGGTTATCAGGACGGGCCAGATTGCCCGAGAACCGCTCCGGGACAGAGATTATACGCGGTTCGGGGAACGCAAACGGCATTATGACAATGAGTGGTCCCTGTTACCCAAATCGACCTCCGCAATTCGATCTCCACCCTCTGGCATGAATTTACCAGTTCCAAAGCGATCACTAGATCGGCGGTTTGCGCAATGATCTGAAGAATTCCCTAACCTCCTTCACGAACAGCTCCGGCTGCTCGAACGCTGCGAAGTGGCCGCCCTTGGGCATTTCGCTCCAGCGCTGGATGTTCGTGTAGTTCGCTTCCATCCACTTTCGCACCGGCGTGACGATCTCCTTGGGAAAGACGGCGACGCCGGTCGGCACCATCACCTTGTGCGCAGTACGGCGCTTCGGCCCAAAGCTTTCCCAGTACAAACGCGCCGATGAAGCGGCCGTCGCCGTCACCCAATAGAGCATGACGTTGTCGAGCAGTTCGTCGCGGCCGAGGATGTTCTCGGGATGTCCCTCGCAATCGGTCCAGGCCCAGAATTTTTCCAGGATCCACGCGGCCTGCCCGCTCGGCGAGTCCGTTAGAGCGTATCCAAGCGTCTGCGGCCGCGTCGATTGCTGCTTGGAATAGCCGGAGTCCCAGTCGGCGTAATACTTGATGCCGTTCAGCGCCCGCGCCTCTTCCGCCGTCGGCTGACCCTCGACGTTGGGCCGCACCGACATCGCCAGCGTGGTGTGAATGCCGGCGCAATGCGCGGTATCCTGTGCTCCGATGGCAGTGGTGATCGCCGATCCCCAATCGCCGCCTTGCGCGCCATAGCGCTTGTAGCCAAGGCGATCCATCAGTATCGCCCAGCTCGAGGCGATGCGATCGACGCCCCATCCTGTTGTCTTCGGCTTGGCGGAAAACCCAAAGCCCGGCAGCGATGGGCAGACGACATGAAACGTGTCGGCGGCGTTGCCGCCGCGCGCGGCCGGATCGGTGAGAGGTTCGATCACCTTGTGAAATTCGACGATCGAGCCCGGCCAGCCGTGGGTGATGATCAGCGGCATTGCATCCGGATGCGGCGAGCGCACGTGAAGGAAATGAATGTCGAGGCCGTCGATCTCGGTGGTGTACTGCGCAAAGCGATTAAGCAGCGCTTCGCGCTGGCGCCAATCATATTCTTCAGCCCAGTAGCGGCAGACGTCCCTGACCCATCGCAGCGGTGCGCCCTGGCTCCAGTCGTCGACGAGTTCAGCTTCCGGCCAGCGGGTGTTGCGCAGCCGCGATTTGAGATCGCCGAGCACGTCGTCGCCGATCGAAATGCGATAGGGTTTGATCTCCATGGCTCATGAAGCCCCCTCCTCAAAGCCCGGCCGAAGTGCGGGGAAAGGGCTTTGCAGGCGCAAATCATCGCCGCACACCGCGCGGATATCAAGGCAGGCTATGGACGTGAATACACGGATTCGAATCCGTCAGGAATGCCGCAGCCGCGTGATCCGTTCAGATCATGGGCGTCTATCAGCCCCAGCCTTCGCGTTCTTTGCATCTTTCAAATGCAGGAAGAGCTTGCAGCAGCCGAAAGCCAGAATCAGCGCCGGCGGCAACATGATGGAAGACCGCAACAACTGCGACATGCCCGAAGGATTGGCCCATCTTTCAAACAACCAGCTCAAGCCAACGTCGAAGGAGCCAACCAGCAGCAGGAAACCGAGCAGCGGCAAAACAAGCCCGGTAAACATTGAAACCCAGCTTGGCGCCGCCTTTGACCAGTCGATGCCATCGGCGTCATCGTGGCGCGATACTTCAGGTCCGCCGGTCGAATCGCAATTGTCGCGCGGCTCTGACCGCGCGGCTGCATCATTGATTTTAATCGCCATGATATTGGACAAGGTGATTATCTTGAAAACAGTGACCGTAAGCCAGCAAACCTTGCTGCGTTGTGCGGCTTTATACCAGCGATTTGATACGGATTATAGGTCGAAAACAAATCCGACTTGGGTTCCATATCAATGCGGTTGCGGAGAATCCGTCGCGCATCGGTGCCCCATTTTGCCAATGATGAACAATTTCGAATTTGGCGCGTTAGCCCGGCCAATCAGCGATCAGCAGCCGGGTCGAGAGCGCGCGGATGGTCATTCGAATCCTGTTCGTTTCCTGGGCCGTTTTCCTGCTCGCATCGCAACTGATCTGCGGCTGCGCCACATTCCTGCATTGGCTTTCGTCAGGCTAGCGGCCCCTGCAGCGATCTCAGGCCGATCAGCTCAGTACCAGGGCCACCAATTATAGCGATACCGCGGATTGCCGTAGTAGCCCGGCCCGGCATACGGCCCGTAGAAATTCTTGTCGCCATAGACCCAGCGGGCGACCGGCCGCCGCTTGTTCGGCCGATAGCAGACGCCCGCCTCGTCGCAGATGACCTTCGCGGCCGTGATCAGCGAATCCGGCGCGGGCTGCATGTGGCTCAGGAGCGGCGCCGCCTCGGCGTGGGTCGCAATCAGAAGGCCGGCCGCCAGCACGGACGCACAGATCGTTCGCATGTCTCTTTCTCTCCCTCGCGAAAATAAATAGCAGTCTCGAAAGCCAAAGCTCACAGGGGCAACAGCCAGCGATCGCCCCGCCTATCCGGTTGCGGCTGAGTCTGGTCTCACGCCCCCTTGCAAACAATTGGGAAAATGCGGCCGGGTTTCCAGAAAACAGTCCGACCGAACGCTTCGGCCGAAGCCTACCCGGTTGGCCAAATGCTGGCTAGGGCCTGCTGACTGCATTTCCCCGGGGTTGTCGGGACACAGCGCGGCTATACCGGGTGCCGGCTGCCCGCTTGAATCGAGGTGTCGCGCAGCGACTGAAGCGTTCCTCTGGGAGACCCGCACCGCCCGCATTTCAGGATGGAGCACGGATCGGGCCGGGCCTCGACCGGCAGCGCAACGGTAAGGCTGCCGCATTGTTCGCAAACCAGCTTGAATGTTTGGACATCCAGAAGGGCGACGTTCGGTTCAACACCCATGTCGATTAATCCATTTGGACTGCAATAAGTCATGGTGCACGGTAAAAGCCGTCAAGTCAGGAACCCGCCCGTGCGCAGCTCCGCCCAACAAATCCAGGTTCCGCACGGCTCCTGCAATGGCTCAGCGCATTTAACCCTAACGGGGCAGCTCCCGGCGATAGACCGTTTACTATCTGCGGGGGTTCGTGGCTCCGGCAAATTTCCGAATCCCGGCCGGTTTGGTATGACAGCGCATTAAAGGTGCAACGTTTCCGATAAATCCAGCGTACCGCGGACGCAGGCGGAAGCCCTCATTTCGGAGCATTTGAAATTGCCCTCCCGGTCCAGACCGTTTCGCGCGTTCCTATCCTATCTCAGCCGGCCGTGGCTGCTGGCTGCGGTGGTCTGGTGGATTGCCGTCGGTCCGGTGCCTGCGCAGGAGATCGGCAAGCTCTACGCCACGCGGCCGCCGCCGGGATCGGTGTTCGTTCGCATCGCATCCATCGGCAAGGCCGACGCCAGGGTGCACATCAGCGGCCGCGATCTTCCTGTGCCGGACAACCAGGTCGCCAGCCAATATCGCGTCGTGCGCGCTGACGCGTCGGTCAAGCTCTCGATCGACGGCGCCTCCATCGGCGACAACATCACGTTCGCACCTGACCGGTTCTACACCCTCGTGGTTGCACGCGACGGCGCGAAGTGGAGCAGCACCACCATCGACGAGGGCCAGGGTGCCAACGCCAGCGACCTGAAAGCGCAGCTCCGTTTCTTCAATCTCGTGCCTGGTTGCGAAGCAACGCTGCGGATTGCCGAAGGTCCCACCGTCTTCGATGCGGTCGGTTTCGCCGGTGTCAAATCGCGCGCCATCAATCCGGTGGAAGCCCGGCTCGAGGCCGCCTGTGGCGGCAGCCAGGCATCCCTGAAGCTGCCTCCGCTCCGTTCCGGCGATCACTACAGCCTGTTTCTCACCCGGGCCGGCCGCACGAGTTCGCTATCAGGCCAATTTGACGAAACCGAACCGTATCAAGAGCGGTAGGCGATCGCTGCATGGTTTTCGTCAGCGACGCCTTCGTCTTCGTCTTCCTGCCGCTGTTCCTGATCGCCTATGCGGGCGTGCCCGCCTTCCTCCGAAATTCGACCATCCTGTTCTTCAGCCTGGTTTTCTACGGCTGGTGGCGCTTCGATTTCCTGCCGCTACTGGTCGCGATCGCCTGTTGGTCGTGGTTGACCGGCCTGTGGATCGCGAGAGCTTCGGGGCCGGAGCGACGCTGGGCCCTGCTCGCCGGGATCGTGCCGCCGCTCGTCAGTCTGGTCTATTTCAAATACGTCAACCTGATCGTCGATAGCCTCGCCAGCCTTGGCGCGCCGATCAAGGACTGGTCGGCGATTCCGCTGCCGATTGGATTGTCGTTCTTCGTGTTCGGCGCCATCTCCTATTCGGTCGATGTCTTCAGAAAGACCGTGCCGGCCGAGCCGAGCCTCATCAACTATTCCACCTACCAGGCGATGTTTGGTCATCTCGTGGCAGGCCCAGTCGTCCGCTATCAGTCGGTTGCCGAGCGGCTGAAGTCGCGTGTCTTCGATTCGAATGAGTTTGCCGAAGGCCTGCGGCGGTTCATGCTGGGCTTTGCGCAGAAGGTCCTGATCGGCGACACGCTGGCGCCGCTCGTCGATGCCGGCTACGCACTGCCGGCGCCGTCGATGTGCGACACCATCGTCACGGTGGCGGCCTATACGCTGCATCTGTATTTCGACTTCGCCGGCTATAGCAGCATGGCGATCGGCCTCGGGCTGATGATCGGGCTGAAGTTTCCCGAGAATTTCGACAATCCCTATCTGAGCACGTCGCTCGCCGACTTCTGGCGGCGCTGGCACATCAGCCTGTCGAGCTGGTTGCGCGACTACCTCTACATCCCGCTCGGCGGAAACCGTGCCGGTCGGTTTCGCTCCTATGTCAACCTGATGGTGACGATGGCACTGGGTGGGCTGTGGCACGGCGCGAGCTGGACCTTCATGATCTGGGGCATCTGGCACGGCCTTGGCCTCGTCATCGGCCGCGCCTGGAATGCCCTGCGATTCCCGGATATGCCAGCGCTCGTCGGCCATGTCATCACGCTCGTTTTCGTCATGATCGGCTGGATGCTTTTCCGTGCGCAAGACTGGCCGACGGCCGCTACCATGTTCAGCGGGCTTGCGGGACAGCACGGTCTTGCGATGTCGAACGGCTTCACCGCCGCACTGCGGCCGATCGAAGTGGTGACGCTCCTGATCGGCATTGGGCTGGTGTACTTGCCGGCGCTTGCCAAATCGTCGCCGTCGCTGATCTCGTTCGTCACGCGGCCGCCGTTTATGCTCGCTGCACTATTGTGGCTGTGGTCACTCTGGGTGATGCAGAGCCGAACCGTCATCCCGTTTCTCTATTTCCAGTTCTGAGCATGAGCGCCGGCATGATAAAAATTCTGGCTGTTCTGGCGATCATCTTCTCCGGCTTCGTGTCGGTCCTGGTCCGCAGCGGCGATTCCCTTTTCGATATCCTCAAGGCGGCGCCGCTGAAGGACTATCTGTCCGGAAACCTCTCGGGCAGAGTCGATCGCGCGGTGTTCGATGCGATTCCGCGAAGTGCCGATCTCAATGGTTTGTCGGCAGGGCTGCTCTACAAGGGATTGCGTGACGCCGGACCACAGGTGTGGGCGGGCTGCAACGACTGGCTCTACTCCACCGAGGAGTTGCGTGTCGACCGTCGCGATGCCGAACATATGGCCGCGCGCCTTCGCATGCTACCTCATTTGGTACAGGCGTTCGCCGATCGGAATATTCTGCTGATAGTCGTCCCCGTGCCCGACAAGGCCGAGCAGGTCGAGGACAAGCTGTGCGGCGTCGCCGCCGACGCATCTCGCGTTCGAGCCGATGCCTGGGCGCGCGCCGCGGGAACGACAAAACTTCATCGGGTCAATTTGCGTGATCAGTGGCCGCGGCCCGGCTATTGGCGAACCGACACGCATTGGGACACGACGGGTGCACAGCTCGCGGCCGAAGCAACCGCAAAACTCGTCAACAGCGCGCTGGGAGCTGGAACTGAACGCGTCAGCCTGACGCGTGGCGCCCGGCACGAGCGTCCCGGCGACCTTGCGCGCCTGGCAGGATTACTGGATGCGCCGAAGTGGCTGGCGCCGGCAGCCGAATATGTCGAGGAGGCACGCGCCAACATCCAGCGCTCCGGTGGGCTGCTGGATGACGCAGCGGCACCGTCGATCCTGCTCGCGGGCTCCTCGTTCTCGCTGAACTCCGGCTTTATCGAGTACCTGCAGGTATCGCTCCTCAGGGAGGTCGCGCAGGTCAGCGAAGCCGGCGGCGGCTTTGCCGGCGCGCTGCTCAAAATGCTGCAGCAGAAGCCCGAGATGTTGGCGGGCGCGAAGGTTGTGATATGGGAGTGGCCGATGCGATCCCTTGTGGCGCCGCTGAGCGATGCCGAGCGGCAGTGGCTCCGGCAAACCGAAGGTCATTGAACGTGCGTCGCCCCCTTGCAAACCTGATCGCGGCAACGGCCGTTTTATTCGCGATGACAACTCCCTCCCACGCGCGTGACGCCGTGCTCGAGGGCAAGCAGAACTGGCTGTTTGCCGGCTGGGAAAGCCTGACCGCCCCGAAGCCTGCCGCAGAAAAATCCTCGATCGCCCTGATTGCCGGCGCCAGCCGGATGTTCGCAAAAAAGAACATCAAGCTGATCGTGCTGATCGTTCCGCTGAAGCCGCGGTACTACGAGCCCCTGCTGCCCGATGGCGCTGCGATGTCGGACGAGATCCGCAAGCGCTACGACGCACTGTTGACAGAACTCCGCACTGGCGGCGTCACCGCGGTTGATGTCAGGGATGCGTTCAAGACGGTGATCGCGAGCAAGCAGGAGGTGTTCTACCGCGCCGATTTTCACTGGACCACATTTGCCGCGGAGGCGAGCGCCGACCAGGTCGCCGCGCTGATGCTTTCGACAGGCCCACTGCCCGGCAAAGCCGGAACGGGCATGAAACTCGGTGAATGGATCAACGATCGCCATCTTGGCGACCTCGCCGCGAATTTCCTTTCGCCCGAACGCAAACGCGCGATCGGTCCGGAGGCCTACGTCATCCGCCAGGCTCCCAAGGCTGAATCTGGCAAGGCTGACGGGGGGCTGCTGGACGGTGACCCGGCGCCGGTGGCTGTGGTGGGGAATAGTTTTGTGCAGCCCTATTTCGGGTTCTCGCAGCGGCTGTCGAACAGGATTGAACGGCCGGTCACCCTCAAATGGAACCCCGGCGACGTCGGGCCCTGGGCTTCCTTACTTCAGTACCTCAAATCAACCGACTTCAAGAGCAGTCCTCCTCAATTCCTGGTCTGGCAATTCAACGAGGCCCAGCTTCAAAACGGTCCCGACGCGATGGGGGAATGGGCGTCGCAAAGCATCATCAGCCCGGCCGATTGGAGCGCGCGCGTGCAGGACGCCCTGCGCAATTAGAAAATGCGGTTAACGAATGCAGCGCCATGTTTTGCTCAAACGTTCGCAGCAAAAACATCACAGCCTCGAAAAAAGTTAGAAAAATGAATGACATCAACGGCTGGCGCGCCACCAAAAGGCCAAATCCCGGTTCCGCTGAATCACTGCCTCGGTTAAAGTTCGGCGGTAAAATTTAAGGGGATTGGCGTAGCGCTGGTTGTATGGGCAATTGGGGCGGGAAATACCTCGGCCAGACGGTTTGTCGGGCGGTGTTAGCAGCACTGTTGCTCGCCGCCGTGCCGTGTCCGGTCGCCCGCGCCCAGGTCGCCGATAGCGGTCCCCCGCTGGAGGGCGAGGCCTATACGGCTACTGAAAGCGCCTACAAGGCGTTCAGCCAGGGCGACTACAAGGCGTCCGCCGCACGCGCCGCAGAGGCCGTGGCCCTGCGTCCCGACCTCCTCCGCCTGCATCTGCTGCTGATCGACTCGCTCGTTGCCGCGGGCGATCTCACCCAGGCCGAGCAGGCCACCAAAACCGCATCGGCGGCCTTTGCGGGCAACCAGGAACTCGAAGGCCGGCAGGCCAATATTCGGCAGCGCCTCGCCCAGCAGCCCGCCGGTGAAGGCTACAAGGCGCTTGAACGGGGTGATCCCAAGGCGGCGATCCGGGCGGCCCGCAGCGCCGTGGAATATGCACCTGACTCGATGTCCTACCGCCTGCTGCTGCTGAGCGCTCAGATCGCGGACAATAGCTTCAACGACGCGGTCGCGACCGCGACCGGTGCGATCCAGCTCGATCCCGGCAATTACGTGCCGTTGGTCTGGCGCGGCTATCTCCATCAAAAGCTGGGGAACCGGGCGCAAGCGGTCAGCGATTTCAATGCCGCCCTCGCCACCCCCAACCTGACCGACATCGAAAAGAAGAATATTCGCCTGATCGCAGCCGACGCGGCGTTGGCCTCCGGCGACTATGCCGCCGCCCGCAACCTGCTGGCGGAATATCCGAGGACGGATCCGGCGGTCGTAACGCGGCTGGGTGATGCCGACGCCGTGGCCGAGAAAAAGGCGACGCTGAAGGGCGACGGCAAGCTGATGCCGATGCCAGTGCAGACCTGTCGCGATACGCCCTATGGCTCGGTGTGCAGCCTGGAGGCGCCGCTGGTCCAGAGCATCGCCACCCCGATCCCTCCCGTCGATAAGGCTGCGGAGAGTTTCGAAGCCGCCGGCAAGGCCTATCAGGCCAGCCGGTCCAAGAATTACTCGCTGGCCATAGAGGAGGCCAGGAAGGCCATCGAGGCCAGCCCGGATACGATCGCCAACCGCCTGCTGCTGGTCAATCTGATGATCGCCGCGGGCCGGCCGGCCGAAGCGGAAGTGGCCGCCAGCAAGGCCATCGCCCTCGGCCAAGGCACCGCCGAAATCTACGCCCAGCGCGGTTATGCCCGTAATCTGCAACACAACCCGCGCGGCGCGATGGCTGACTGGGAGACCGCACTTCAGCGCGGACTGCCGCCGGATCAGACGCGGAACGTGCGGCTGTCGCTGGCGGACGCCGCGCTTGCCGCCAAGGACCCGGCGCGCGCGCTCCGCGCGCTGCAGCGGATGCCGGTGAGCTACGACACGGCGATCCGCCGCGCCTACGCCCTGCAGGCGCTCGAGCGCAAGGAAGAATCGATCGCCGAATTCCGCACCGCCGAGCGCCTCGGCGCGACGGCTGCGCAGCGCGACGTTGCCTTGCGGGCCCAGATCAACACGCTACTGGAATTGAAGCGCAAGCAAGAGGCACGCGCGATCTTCGATTCTGCGATCGCGCGCGGCCGCCTCAGCACGATGCGGGATGCCGATCTGGCCTATCTCGCGGTCGCCGTCGGCAACGACGCGGTCGCGCTGCACCGCTTCGACCGGGCGCATGATCGCGGCCAGCTTCCGCCGCGGGCCACCATCGACGCCGGTTATACCGCGATGCGTCAGTTCCAGAATCCGAAGGCGATCGCCTACCTCATGGAAGGCGTCGACGCCAAGGCCGACGGCCGTATCAATATCGACGATCAGAAATTGTTCGAAACCCGTCGCACGATCTCCGACCTCTCGCGCGTGTGGGGCATCAACACGTCGGTCACCTACGGCAAGGTCGGGTCAGCGCCGAACCCGTTCCTGACAGTGAACAATCCGGCCAGCACCTACACCTCGCAGCTCGGGACCGAGCTCTATTACCGGCCGCCGGAGTTCGGCAACCGCAACGGCGCGCTGTTCGACGTGTTCGTCCGGCTGTTCGAAACGCTGTACGACCAGGCCGGGGGCCCCACCGGCTTGCGCACCACGCAAGGCATGGTCGGCGCGCGCTGGAAGCCATTCTCGGACCACAACCTCGTACTCGAAGTGGACAAGCTGATCGCGCTCGGCGACGCAGCGCGGAACGATACGCTGCTACGCGCGGCCTATTCGTACACAGTCGGCACCGATCTGCGGGCGATCGATACCCACTGGCCAACTTGGTACGTCTATGCCGAAGTCGACAAGTTCCTCGAGAAGCGCCAGCTCGTCGGCATCGCCGAAGGACGCTTTGGGCACAGTTTCCGCCTCGATCCGATCAGCCGCAATCTGGTGTTCTTCCCGCACGCCGTGCTGGCCGCGAGCTACGACGACTCTTTCGCCAATCATGAAGCTTATTCGGTGGGCGCCGGCGGTTCGCTGCGCTACTGGTTCGGCGACACCAAATATCTCGCGCCGCCGTCCTATTGGGAGCTGACGCTGCAATATCGCTTCCGCATCGCCGGCGACAAGCGGGCCGAAGGCATCTTCGCGCAGACGTCGATCAATTATTGACGGACCGACTTAGTGGCTGGTGCGAAGCAAAAATCGCAAAACAACCCCATGCAAAGTAGAACGGGCTCCACCTCGCTGGCCCTTGCTCCCGCGCGCCCCGGGCAAGACATCGCCGTCCGTCACGCGAGTTCCGACTGCCATCTCACACTGACAAAGCAAAGCCGCCCGGAGGCGGCTGCGCAGTTATTGCATTTGATCTTGAGCGCCTCACGCGGTCGCCAGCGCCGGCTGCCTGGCCTTGCGGCGATAGGCCATGAATCCCAGACCGGCGAAACCGGCAATCATCATCACCCAGGTCGACGGCTCGGGGACGGCGGCATTGAACTCGACCTCGCTGAGCATGATCCAGGGCTCCAGGTTCGGATAATAGGCGCTGGTATCAAATCCGCTGAGCGGGTCATTGAATGTCTTGGTGACGGGGTCGTAGTACTGATTCCAGTAGTCATAACCGTCTTGCAGCAGCGGCCCGCGGAAAAACTGCAAACCGAAAGAGAAGGCGGACGGCACGGGATTCTTCAGCGTCAGCGTGATCAGATCGGTGCTTCCCGCGTAGGGGTTGCTGCCGGGCTTATAGGCAACTGAACTCAGGGTGTAGAGCGAGGGATCCAGCAAAGTTCCGTTGAGCGAAAGCGCAATATTCGCCGGCGCTCCCACCAGACCGCCCGACTTGTTTGCCGCGGCGTAAATCGAAATCGACGTCACCGCCTGGCCGCCGGTCAGATTGAACAGAATCGTCGGGTCCTGATACTTCCAGCCCACATACTGGCTTGGACCTCCGTTGAGCCCGCCATAGTAGGGTGAGCCCGCCACGGTCCAACCGTTGGAGATGGTGCCGTCGGTGCCGCTGACCAGCGAGAAATTGTCGCTAGCCTTGACCCCGTCGGTGAGCTTGCCAGTGCCGCCGGAAAGCGGCGCGTCGTTCACGCCGTTATAGGGGATGGAGCTTTGCGATCCGTTCTTGCCGGCGTTGGCCGTCGGCGACCCCTCACCTGTCTTGGTGTAGGTGAAGTCGAAATAGTTCTGACCGCCGGTCGGCGTCGTATATTGCGAGGCGCCGTTGCCGTTGTTCATTTCGTAGCTGGTGACGGTGACCAATCCTGCCGATGCGACCGTGGAACCCAACACGGTGGTTGAGAGGGCAATGAGCAAACGAGACCGCAGCGACATATTAAATCCTCAAAGAGACGAACAATTAAATCGAGCGACGCCGACTTATTGTTACCAAGTTATTACCACGAGCCGCGGCCAGTGCAAGGAACATCTGCAGGGCGAGCGTTTATCGTTAACAATCTGAATGCGTTATTTGTAGCAAAACGATCCATCCCCATGTGCGGCAGTTCGAGATCGAGCGATTTATTCGGAATGCGCCGCTTTCATTACATTGGTCGCTGAACATGCGACGGGGTGGCGTTCGATTGGCGTAGAGCAGTCAAAAAGCCGTGATAAACATTAACCGAAGCGTGCGCTGTCAATTCCGAGGGGCCCGCGGGACGCTTGCGGGATGGGGAATCCGGGTGAACTCGTTGGTCACGCCGTCTGCGGCTATTCCCCGAAAGACGTAATAACCCCGATCGGTTACGACGATATCGCCCTTCTGCAGCAGCGTGTCATTCATCGCCATCTCCGAGGCGATTCGCTCCGCTTCGGCGGGTGATGGTGGCGGACGCTGGATTCGACCACGCTCCTGCGCGAACGCCTCCGCGCCCAACGCCAGGATGCCAGACAGGACAATCAATAAATTGCGCATGGCACGCCTAAAATGGATCGACTGGCATTCTACCAGCAAAAGACAGTCTGCTCAGCGGCCTTTCAACAATGACCGGACGTCAATGCGAGGAGCTGGCGCTGTTAACCTTCGTCCGCGAATCGGCTGCCCTGAAGGGGCCTGTCCCGCAGCTTTCCGACGTTGCCAAATTAAATGCGGCAGCTCAGCGCCTGTTGAAAATCTGCTTGACGAATTAAATGAGCTACCCGGTCGCCCCAGGATTTGCCGGGCCCGCCCGCCGACGCCGGTTCGCTCAGAGGCTCGCCCGGATCTTGGCCATTCCCGAGCATACCGTGGCGGCGAACCGGTTCTCCAGGCCTGCGTTAGGCTCGGTGGCCGGCACGCTCTCGACCCGGTCCAACTGGCCGCGCAGCGCCCTTTCGAGCGTCAGCCAGTCACTCTCCTTGATCTCGGTCGATTCGTTCAGCGCAGCAAGCAGCGCGCTTGTCAGTCTATCCGACACGGCCCTAGTCCCCTGCTCGATCTGGCGCCCGCCTGGCCTCACGCCGGAGGGGCACGCCGCAACCCCAAAGCCGCTTGTCGAACTCGATGCCGGTCCGAGGCAGAACCCAGCCGGGGGCGCATTCACAAGCCTGCCGCTGGATTCGCCTATGCCCCGCCGACTCAAGATGAACGGCTCTGAGGCGGCTTGATAGCTTACAAAGGCGGCGAGAAGTATGCCTGCGTGTTTGGACGCGGCCGATTCTTGTGCGCAGCGGCAGGAATGCAACAGCAGCGGGTGTGAGAGGATCGGCACTAACGGGGAAAGCTCGGGCAAGGGCAGCAGGCGCCCCCTAGGCTGGCCTGGGAGGCCTCTCGGCTGCCCCGGAGCCTGATGTACCCGGGGGGCCCGCTAGACCCCCAAAAGCCATTCCACGCCGGTAAATATCGCCCACAGCCAGCCAACCATGGCGATCCCGATCGCCGTCAGGTAGAGCGGCTGAGCCAGTCCCTGGCGCAATTTCGATTTCATCACTGTGAACTTCGCAGAGCTTCCGCCTCCGACAGGCGCTCGCGGAGGCGTCGCAATTCCATATATCGCTCGGCAATAGTTTCGGCCGGCTGCTTCTTCGAAGCCTTCCTCGGCTTCTTTGGTTTCGGCAGAACGGTCGTGCGGCTATGCGCTTTCATATGGCCCCTCCTCTGCCTGCCAGCTCAAGCAAGCGGTGTGCCAGTCAAACGCTGTGATGCGACCGGGACACCCAATTGCCCTTTTCGTCGGCGAGTTCTTTAGGGGAGTTCGATAACGGTTGCGTGACCCGTTTGGGGATTTGGCGGAAAAAAAACGACGACACTAACGGGGCGTCGACCGATCCGTCCGTATCCATTGGGACGCTGTCCCGCCGATCAGCATCCGGCAATAGAACCGGATTTTCTTTAGCGCAAAGGCTCCGAACGACAATGCCTCGTGGGCGGGAAAAACCTGACGTCCAAATCTAAACCAAGCCAGAAAAACGCACAGAATAAATGCCGCAAGGTTGCCGCATGCGATCAGAGCGGGCAGCCATCCTCCGCCAAGCAGAGCGGCCGACAAGGTCAGGAACGTCGTCCCGGCGATCAACAGGGCAAGCAACGACAGTGGCGGCACCAGAAGATCGAACGCAAGCGCGAGCACATTGATGTCGCCACGCATCGAACCGACCGCAAGAAGCCGCGGAACGAATTTGCCGATGGTGCCGAGGTGTCCCTGCACCCAGCGCTGGCGCTGGCTCTCGGTCCCCTTGGCGCTGGTCGGAAATGTGCTGGTGATCTGCACGAAAGGGAAGAAGTATGGCG
Source organism: Bradyrhizobium sp. CB3481 (assembly GCF_029714305.1). NCBI lineage: Bacteria > Pseudomonadati > Pseudomonadota > Alphaproteobacteria > Hyphomicrobiales > Nitrobacteraceae > Bradyrhizobium > Bradyrhizobium sp. CB3481. The sequence goes on along the minus strand of NZ_CP121647.1, from coordinate 2,264,969 downwards.
CCTTGCCGGCTTCTGCGAGATCAAGACCGAGCTTCAGGTCCTCCACAAGGTGGCCACTGGCCAATGGAACGGAACTGATCGCATCCCAGGGAAACATCATTCCCGTTCCCATCAACTGAACGGGACCACCGAGATTGCGCAATCCAAGGGGGCGAATCCAGTTTCTGAGAATCCAGGCGAACTCGGCGAAGCTGTGATTGATCGGCGAATTCTCGGCGCTTTGCATCATGAACAACGCCTGCACCGGCCGCTGAACCTGGTGACAGACGCGCTTGAGTGCGCCGATCAAGTCAACCTGGAGCCGGCAGTCGGCATCGACGAAGAGCACGAAATCGGGCGGGTCGTGGCTGAGATGAGCGATGCCCCATCCCATCGCGAAACCCTTGCCAATTCTCTCCAGGTCGTTGCGGACAATAACCTCGGCTCCCGAAGCCGCCGCGACCGCCGCAGTATCATCGGTGCAATTATCGGCGACGACGATCAGGCGGTCTGCCGCGCCAAGCTGTAGCTTGATATCGTGCAGCGTTGGAATGAGGCCCGTGCTCTCATTGTGCGCGGGAACAATGACTGCGACGCGCTTCTCGATATTTAATTCCTGGACTTCGAGCGGCTGCAATTTCGGCGCCTTGAGCGCCGCAATCACTTCGAGCAGCAGGACAGCGACGGGAACGCTGAGCAATCCAGCCAGAGCGGCCAAGATCAACATTTCACAACCGATCTCGAAACGTTTGACTTAAGGTTTTTTCAGGCAAAAAGCGAGTAACCAAGTCCGCTATAAATATCCCGCTTAGCTGTCGATTACTACTATATTTCTCAAACAGATAATACGATGAGAGCCCGAAATGGTTATTTTTCGAGCTCGTTTTTGCGGCAGGTTCGGGAGAGCTCCTTTTTCATGAAGATCGCCTATCTGGTTAACCACTATCCGGCGGTCAGCCACAGTTTTATCCGGCGCGAAATCCTGGCGCTCGAGCGCCTTGGCCACGAGGTCCTGCGAATATCCTTGCGCGGCTGGGCCGATCCGCAGCGCGGTGCCGAAGATCGGCTCGAACAGGAACGCACGCGTTACGTGCTGCGCGGCGGTCCGGCGCCGCTGCTGGCCGCCTTCCTCCGTATCTTGATAACCAATCCTGCCGGGCTCTTTCGCTCGCTGGTACTGACGCTCAGGGTCGGTCGGCGGGCCGAGCGTCCCCTTCCCGTTCATTTAATTTATCTGTTCGAAGCCTGTCAGGTGGTCCTGTGGCTGCGCAGTGAAAAGGTGGAGCACCTGCATGCGCATTTCGGAACCAACTCCGCCGAAGTCGCAATGCTTGCACGGGAACTAGGGGGACCACGCTGGAGCTTCACGGCCCACGGCCCCGAGGAGTTTGACAAGCCGAAATTCATCGCGCTGCCCGAGAAAATCCGGCGGGCGCGCTTTGTCGTGGCGGTCAGTTCCTTCGGGCGGAGCCAGCTCTTTCGCAATGTACCCCACTCCCACTGGCACAAGATCAAGGTGGTTCATTGCGGCCTCGAACCGGCTTTCCATGAAACCGATGTGACTGCGGCCTCGGGCCACGAACGGCGATTGGTCTGCGTGGGCCGGCTGTGTGAACAGAAGGGACAATTGCTCCTGATCGAGGCGGCGCGTCTCCTGGCGGAACGCGGAGTCAAATTCGAGCTGGTGCTGGCCGGCGATGGCGAGATGCGCGGCGAGATCGAGACGCTTGTCGCAAAATACAAGCTGGCAGAGAGCGTGCGAATAACCGGATGGATCAGCAGCGAGGAGGTCCGTGCCGAAATTCTCGCATCCCGCGCCCTGGTGCTCCCGAGCTTCGCCGAAGGCCTGCCGGTCGTCATTATGGAAGCCATGGCGCTGCGCCGGCCGGTAATCAGCACTTTCGTTGCAGGCATTCCGGAACTGGTTCAGCAAGGCGAACACGGCTGGCTGGTTCCCGCCGGCGACCTCGAACGGCTGGCCGCAGGGATGGAGGAATGCCTCGGAACGGCGCCTGACAAGATCGCGCAGATGGGAGCAAATGCCCGCCAACGGGTATTGCAGCGCCATGATGTGAACACGGAAACGGCTAAGCTGGTCGCCCTGATAGAAGCCTAGCTCGGCGGCATAGCCGGCAAATTCGGCGGCGCCCCCTGCCCCTCACTCGCGCTTCCAGAGAAGTGAAATGAGGATCCTGCTTGCACCGGCGATTGCGACGATGATCGGCTCGATGCAGCCGGCGATTGGTCAGGTCAACATGCAGTACGGCGGCCGCTATGGCGGGCAGTACGGTGGCCAATATGGCGGGCAGTTCAACGGTCAGTACAGCGGACAATATTACGGCCGCGGCAGCAGCGACCAGACCGCCTCGCCGAATGCGCTGGACAGGAAGCTCGATATTCAGGGTGCGCCGGTGAATTCAGGCGCCTGCGGACAGCTCTACTATCCCACGCCAGGTACGGATTATGTGCCCCATGACCGGCAGGGACGGCGCTGTTATTAGCAGCGATAGTTACTGATAGTGACAGCGATGCCATGGCCGTATGACAAATCAGATTCCGCGGCCAAACACTTCAAGATATTCGGAAGCAGCGCCCGGCTGGTCGTCTTCAAACACTCCGACGACTAGCCGGTCCGTCTTCCAGGCCATCCCGTCGAGATTAGTTTTATGTTTGCCTGCAATTGGAGCGCGCCGATCCGCATGATGACCGTGCACAACATGCCGGCGCCCGTGCCCGACATCGGCGCCAGCGGGGTAACGTTTCCATAGCAGCGTTTCTTCGTTTTGCTGATCGAGCGGAGCCTTGGGATCGATCGCGGCATGGACGAAAATTCTGTGCCGATCGACGTGCAGCAGCGGCAAACTGACGATCCATTCCAGATGGCCCGCAGGGACCGCGCGCAGATCAGGCCGCGTCGGATCTAGGTCATAAGACGCGACTGTCTCTGCTCCGCCGTTCTGGAGCCACCAGTCGAGTTCAGCCAGGTTCGCGCAGACCGCGCTCATCATGGCCTCGTGGTTGCCCTTCAGATTAACGACCTTCGCTTCGTTCGGTCGCCAACCCATGAGACGCTCGACGACCTGTCTGCTGTGTGGCCCGCGATCGACGTAGTCGCCCAACGTCACAATGGTAAAGGACTTGCCGTCCGCGTGACGCTCGACCGCCTCGATTGCGCGATCTAACAGATCCAGCCGGCCATGAAGGTCGGGTATGGCATAGGTTCGGCTCACGGCAACCTTCGTCAACAAGCGGTCGAGAAGTCAGCGAGCTATCTCGCAACAAGGAAGCGCGAGTAAAGCACGTCAAGGCGCGGTCCGCGAGGTGCCGCAGTTTGCGAAACTTAGACCGCAGTCGCCGGCGCGGAGCGATTGCGGACGCGGCGCACCAGCGCGAAGCAAAGGCCGAGGAAAGCATCGAACAGGAACAGCAGAAGGACCGCGACCACAAAGAGGCCGATGCCGGTGAGATCGTGCAGAAGTCCTTCGAGCATGTCAGGGCCGAGGTAATACGCGATCAGGACCAATGCGAAGACGCGGAAGAAGTTCGCAATGATAGTGATGGGTATGATCGCCGCAAGCAGCAACAGGCTCCGGACCTTCTCCTGCCAGCGAAACGCATACGCATAGAAGACACCGATCGCTGACAAGGCGAAAATCGAGTTCATCCCGGAGCAGGCGTCCTTGACCAGGAGCTGATAGGTTCCGATCATGATCATCACGCCGTTCTGCGCGACCGGGAAGCCCGTTGCATAGAGGACGTTGGTAACGACGTTTGAAATGAAGACCTTCAGCGGAACGGTCGCGGCATCGACGAGCCAGTCGGGCATCGGCACGGCGAAGATCAGGAAACCGATCGGAAACGCGAGAACTCGCAACGCCGGCCATCCGACCGAAATCAGGACGCAGCCGACGATGACCGGAATCAGGGAAAAGGTTTCGAAGGTGACAAGCCCCTGCTGAATCCGGGCGAGGTAAAGAATGACCAGGCCGCCGAGAAGCGAGAGCCATCCCAGGATGGGAGCCGGAGAAATTTCAACTGCCCGCAGTTTCTCGCGCGATTGCCAAACCAGCCACAGCGAGGCGGCGATGATGAGCGGACCATGCCCCTCCTGCTCCGTCTGCCAGGGTCCATCGATCAGGCTGAGCACGGTCTGGACATAAGCAATGATCACGGAGGCGCCGAGCAGCGCCGGCCATAAAAAAGGGCCCAAAAAACCTGCCTTCGCGGATGGCATCACTTGCGAATATGTCATTTCAATACCAACAGGCTCCTAATCCAGTCCACTTACCATTAATGGAGTGAACCATCATCTTCGGGCTATCAAAACCGCGTAACTGGCGCCGGCAAGTATCAGGACCAGCGCAAGATAGAACGATCCCGCATTTCCGACCTGGTTGGCGACGGCGAACACGATACCCGCCAGCATGAAATGCAGCAATGTTCGGTTGTCTCGCTCGGTAAACTGGAAGAAGGCGATCACCAGCGCCACGAAACATGTCACGGTCAATATATCAAAGAACGTCGTCATCTCACTCTATACGCCCTCAGGGAACATTCGCGAACCAGCGTGCCGCTCAATTTTGCTTTCCGTCTCCCGGCTGCATGATCTTCGCGTACTCACCTTCGTATTTCGCTTCGAGATTCGCCGAATAGGTCGCAATCCCGAGCTCTGCCTTGACCGCGTCCGCACGCATCAACTGCCGCGCAAGATTGGCAGCGGCCTCTCCTTCGAGTGGACGCGCTTCTTCGCCCTTGACCTTGAAGAACACGCCGTTCTGGCCCGAGCGAACGAAGAAGACGTCATCGGCTTTTTTAGCCTGGATCAATCCGTAAAACTCCGGCGGCAAATCGCCGCTGTTTAGGGCGGCCATTTGCCGGCCGTGCGGAATACCGGCGGCGGTGAGTTTCTCGTCGATCTCATCGAGCGATTTGGCGTTCTTGTTCGCTTCGACAAAGGACTGGACGGTCGGGCCCAATGGGAATGCGATCTGTTCAACGCTTAGCAGTTTCCGGCCGGCGAATTTCGCCGGGTTGTTGGCAATGTACCGGTCGATGTCCGCCTTGCCCGGCGCCTTGGCCGCCGCCGTTCGCTGCAGATACGCATTCTCGAGAATCTGTTCACGCGACCGCAGGAGGTCGAGCAGTACGCTCGGCTCGCGATCAAGCTTTGCAGCCATGGCCTGGCGCAGCAGATATTTCCGTACGACCAGTTCGCCCAGGACACGCTTGACGACTTCCGGCTCCTTCTGTTTGTCCGGCGGCACGTTCGCCCAACGAAACTCGTTCTCGAGATCCTGGGTCGTCACGACTTCCTCGCCAACGCGGGCAACCACCTGGCCTTTGGAGGCCGCAGGCTGATCGGTCTTCTTGCCACATCCAGCCAAGGTGATTGCACCACAGACGAGCAAAACGGCAAGCCGGGCGATCTTAATGGATATACCCTTCATCCAGGAACTCCGTGCATCCAAATGAGCCGCCGAAACATACAACAGGTCACCCGCATCAGTGCTGACATGACTAACGGCCCCGCCGGTCCGGGTCGAGCAGATAACGCTTTTTTGCTGCAATTTCCGTTATTTATGTTAATTTCGTTCGGGTAGCCTATTATCTCTTTCTTTTGACTGCAAAGTGCCCCGCCCGGGATATATCCTGAACTGAAACGGCTAATTCAATTAACTCTTGAAGATTGTTGTGGGCCTCAATGAAATATCCTCGAATCCAGATCATATTGGCATGCATCGCAATCGTGGGATGTGCGGTACTCGCGACGGTGCTGGCGCCCCGCCAACTCATGGCCCGCACATCAGCCTCCCCGAGCCTTGAATCGGTCATTCCGCGGAAATTTGGAACCTGGACCTTGGTTCCGGAAGTCAGCCCGGTGCGTCCCGTAGATCCCGATGCATACGTCCAGCCGGATCCTCTCGCGGGCAAAATTTACAGCCAGGAAGTGGGCCGGGGCTATACGGACGGGCATGGTAACATCGTCATGCTGATGGTCGCCTACGGTCCGGTGCAGAACTACCGGCTGAAGTCCCACCGCCCGGAGATTTGTTATACCGCCAATGGTTTCCGGATCTCGGAAAAAGCGGATGCTGCGATGAGCTACCGAGGCGGCACGCAGCCCATCAAGATGACGCGGTTGATCGCGGCGAGGGAGTCACGGTACGAACCTGTTACCTACTGGCTGCGGGTCGGCAATGACATCGCCAACGGCGTCGTCGACCATCAATTGAGCCGGTTGAAGTACGGCCTCCGCGGGATCATTCCCGATGGCGCCTTGATCAGGGTCTCCACGATCGGTTTGCCGAAGGATGTATCATTCAAGCTCCAGGATCAGTTTATCCGCGATTTGCTCGCCGCCATTCCGCCCCAAGAACTCAAGTTCTTTACGGGCGCGAGCTGAAGATCCCGGCAAGTCCCAGGCGCTGATCTGGGGGGTGATTTCGGTATTTGAGCGACGCGCCTTTAAGCCTATGCGCGCGGCCCTGCTTTGGGGCGCATTCATTTCGCTCATCCTCTGGCAGCCTGCTTTAGCGCAAGACACTGACGACACGCTGCTGCCGTACGCGGTGCACATTCATCAGACGCCGATGCAGAACTGGGGCCCCGGAGCCGGCATCTATCTCGGCAAAGGTTTGTTTATCACGGCGGCGCATGTCGCAGGCCGGAGCTGGCTGACGCGCCCCAAGGTCGCCATTGCCGGCGTGGAATATCCAACTCGCGTCGTCAAGGAAGGCAGCTTCGAGGGAACGGATCTCACACTGCTGTCGGTCGAGGAAGACCTTCTTCCTGCGCGCTTGTGGCTTCGGCGGAACGTGATCTGCAGCGCCCCGCCCGTGCCCGGCCAGGAAGTCGTGACCATCGTTCCGGGATCTGCGGTGCGTTCTCACATTCTCGCACCCGACCGGCTGCCAGCCGATACGCGCAAGCGGTTCAACACGGTGATCGCCGATGTGGCGCGCACGGGCAATTCGGGATCAGGGGTGTTCGACGTCAAGCGCAAGTGCCTGCTCGGCATCATGAGCCGGAAGATTTCCCAATCGCAAACCCGGCTCGGCGCCGCAAAACCGGAGACGCGAGATATCGCCAAGTACTTCGTTCCGGCAGCGGAGATTGCCGCATTCCTGCCGGCCGATCTGCGCCTGTAAAAGCCGCTAACAGTAGCCGTAATACGATCCCACGGCCTCGGTGATCTTGTTGACGACGACACGGACGACAGGTGTGCGCTGCAGGTGTTTCTGACATTCCTTGATGTCGGAGAGTGACGTGCTGCCGACGCCAGCCACGAGCAAGGTCGTGTCCATCCGGGGCAGGATCGAAATCACGTCGTCGCCGAGCAGCAGCGGCGGAAGATCGAAGATGACGATACGCGACCTGAAGTCCCGCTTGATGGTTTGGAGCAGCGCGCCCATCGTCTGCGACGCCATCCATTCCGAAGAAGACGACGATACCGATCCGGGCAGCACCAGCATTCTGTTGGGGCCAACGCTTGCCTGCACGACCGCCGACGAAAGCGGCGCGCGACCCTCGAGCACGCTGAGAACGCCGCCAGTGCCGTTGATGCCCAGATATTTTGCGACCGCCGGGCGGTGCAGATCGAGGTCAACCAGCAGCACCGATCGTTCGGGAAGCCGGGAAATGCTCAGCGCGAGATTGCAGGCCGTGACGGATTTCCCGCACCCCGCGGTCGGCGACGTCACCGCCACGAACTGCCAGCTCTTCTTATCCATTTCCTGCAGCACCTGCGTGCGCAGCATGTCGTAATAGCGGCCGTTTTGACCCGACGTGCCGTAGGCCACGATTCGATTGTTTTCGAGGTGGTCGGCGTTCAGGCGCACTTCGTTGTACTGCGCCTCCGTCGAACGGTGCAGCCCCCCGTCAGCCGCCAGCGAAGGTCCACCCAAGGCGCCCGGCTGATGAACCGTCTCGGCAGCTCGCGCGAGTTCGACAGCATGTTTTATTGAATCCACTGCGTGACTCCGCAATTATCGAAACAGCCCGACTCTGGCCTTGGCAATGATCAGATCGAGCGGGGGTAGGAACAGGTAGGCAGCAACCAACAACCCCACCACAACCAGCATGAATGCTCCCAGCAAAAGGAACATGCGTCGTCGCTTCGCGCGCAATTCCGCTGCCGTCGTGATGTAGGGAATTGAAACGATCAGTTTGCCGTCGACCACCGACAGAAGATCATTGCTTCTACGGATTCCCGTGTCCATGATTTCGACCAGGAAGGCCAGTCCCGCTCCGCCGGCAAAAGCAGCCGCAATTGCCAACGCTAGGACTTTCAACCGATTGGGCCTGACCGGCTCTTGCGGAACGGTAGGCTGCTCGATGATTTCGAGCTTCTCGGACTGCTGGTCCTTTTCGAGATTTTCGCCGAGCCGCGCGGCGGCCAATTTTGCCGAGGCCTCATCCAGGTTTTTCTGCAAGCTTTCCTGTTGCGCGACCATGGCTTCGAGGCTGGCCGCCGTCGCGGCATCATTCGAAGGCACCGACGCGGAAGCCACCTTTTCAAGGGCTTCGATCTGCTTCTTCAGAGACTGGATGGCCGGGTGCCGCTCCGAATAGAGGGCACCCTTCTGGATCAATTCGGCCTTGAGCTGGGCGAGAGTCGTCGGCTGGTCGGAGCCACCGGTCACCGGCTTGCCCTGCGTCAGGCGCAACTGCGCGATCTTGGCATCGAGCGCATTGTTCTCGGCCTGAAGCCGCTGCACTTCTCGGCCAAGGAACTTCGTCGTATCCGTCGCGCGGCTGGTTCGATCGCGAAGGTCCTCGTTCAGGATCCGCGTCATCAGTTCGTTGGCAACCTGCGCCGCCACAGTGGCAGTACCGTACTCGAATCCGACCGAGAAAACGATCGTCGGATTTTCGAGTGCCGCCCGCGTGCGTTGTTTGAAATCCAGTTGCAGGTCGACCGGCGCGATCTTGGTGTGTTTTTTGACCTCGGCGACCAGCTCGGTCGGCGACATCAGCGCGCGCTTCTCGGGGAACAGCTTGAACTTGTCGGCGATCGCGATGAGGTTGTCGCGCGTCATGGTCCGTTGCTGGATGACCTGAATGCGCTCCTGCGCGGCGCTGGTCACCGTCGGCCGTACCAGTTCGGATGGAATCTGCTGCGATTGAACGAGTATCCGCCCTTCGGAAAGGTAGGTTGGCGGCCACAACATGGCCGCCGCGACGCCTGCGCTCAGGATCGCGACGAACGGCAGGACAAAATAGGCCCAGCGCCGCTTGAACATTTCCCAATAGAAAGAGGGCTGCAACAGGTAGCTGCGATCCTCTTGCGCCGCCTGAAACTCGTCCTCAAATTCAACTTTCTGCAGCATGTCTCGTCCGAGCGTCTGTTGGCGCGCCTGCAAGGTTAACAGTGTCGCGGAATGATCAGCGGATCGCTCCGACACCGATCCTAGCATCAATCTTGAAGGATTTAATGAACAGTTGTTCAGCAACGGGACATTTTAAATTTCAATCTTAATGGTTCCGAGGGCCGCTAGACTGGGCGAGTTTACGTAGATCAGAGAAATGGGTCGAAGATAGCAAGGGAATCCAACGAACTGCGCTATAAGAGGTCTGTGGCCGGGCTAAGGAAGTTCAATGTACGAAGCATTTTATCAGCTGCGGGAGAAACCTTTCTCAATTCTCCCCGACCCCGACCTTATTTACTGGGGCAAGATGCATTCCATGGCGTTCACGATGCTGGAGTTCGGCGTCATGAACAACGCCGGCTTTACCGTCATTACAGGGGAAATAGGTTCCGGCAAGACCACCCTGGTTAGACATCTGCTCAAGAAGGTCAGCCCGGCAATCACCATCGGCCTGATTTCGAACTCCCCCCAGGGCCGGCAGGAACTGCTCCAGTGGATCCTGATGTCGCTTGGGCAACCATTCGATGGTGATTACCCTAATCTTTTCAAAAAATTACAAGATTTCCTGTACGGCCAGTTCGCCAATGGCAGACGCACCATATTGATCATCGACGAAGCGCAAAATCTCGAGCCGGAGGCGCTCGAGCACCTGCGCATGATTTCCAATATCAACGCCGACAAGTTCCAGATCCTGCAGCTGATTCTGATCGGACAACCGCAGCTCCGCGACCTTCTGCTGGCGCCAAAGCTGCATCAGTTCGCGCAGCGGATTTCCTCGGACTTCCACCTCCGGCCGCTCGACGAGCGGGAGGTGGCCAACTACATCGCATTCCGCCTTCAAGCGGTGGGTGCCCGCCGTCCCCTGTTCACCCAGGAGGCCTGCGCATTGCTCGCGTCCGCGAGCGGGGGAATACCCCGGATGATCAACGTCTTGTGCGATACCGCGCTGGTTTACGGCTTTGCCAATGATCAGCGGGTGATCTCGGATCAGATCGTCCGCGACGTTATTGCAGACAAGCAACAGTACAGCATTTTTCCGATGAAAGAGTTCTCGCGGGTTCCCTAAGTATTTGTTTTCAATTAGCTTCCCGTAGGATTGAACGGCGGGCTGCGTGTTCGGGAGAATCCCACACGACGGCCCTAAATGTCTTTGTTTGCGGGCCTTTTGTCGACGAGATTAGGGGGAATGACATGCGAATCCTGCTGGCACTGCTCTGTGTTGTCTTCCTGATTCCGGAGGCGAAAGCACAGACCCTGAAATCGGGCGACAGCCTGAGCATCTCGGTTCTGCAAGACCCGAAGCTGGATCGGACCGTTGTCGTCGACCCCTCCGGCGAGATCGCGTTCCCGCTCGCCGGCCATATCCGGGCGCGCGGGCTCACGCCGCTAGCGCTCGAGAACATTCTCAAGAACAAGCTCAAGAACAACTACAAGGACGAGAATCTCGACGTCACGGTCGCCGTGGTCGCCGCCCCGAAGGAGATCCCGGAGGACGACCTCAAGCCAAAGATTTTCATCACGGGTGAGATCATCAAGCCCGGCTCCTATGTGGTCAGGCAGAAGACGACGCTGATGCAGGCGATCGCGCTGGCGGGCGGGATCGGCCCGTTTGCAGCGAAGAACCGCATCCAGGTGCGGCGCAAGGGACCCGGCGGGGACGAGACAATTTTCATGTTCAATTACCGCGCTTATGAGGCTGGGGACGATTTGGAAGGTAACATCACCTTGCGTGCCGGCGATGTCATCATGGTTCCGGAGCGGCGCTTGTTTGAGTGAGGCCTGACATTCGACGGGAGCGAGAAGCATCGTGAAGAGAGCTGCCATAGCAGTCTCGGTGTGCTTTGGCATGGCGCCGTCCGTGGCATTTGCGTTCGACTGGTCGATTACGGCCAGCGAATCGGAAACCGTCGAACTCAACAGCAACCAGTTCTTGCGTTCCTCGCCGGCAGGATCGGTAGGGTCCTATACGACGCTCACTGCCGACGCGGAGGCGCGCACGCCGACATCGAAATTCATCTTTGCGGGCGACGGTACCTACAAGAAGTATTGGGGTCCGGGTGTCGCCGGCACCGCATCAGAATTCCTGAACTATGGATTCAGGGCGCGCTACGAGCAGATGGAAAAGACCAGGTTCGATCGGGAATATGTCGAGGCGAGCTGGAGACAGCAGAGCACCTCTCTCGCGCTCTTAAACGAACTCGGTGTTGCCGTACCGACCGGGGGCTTTCTTAACCAGCTTACAGCAACAGGCGGAATCGACCGTGCGATTACCGCAAATGACACCGTATCCCTATTTGCGTCATCCACCCGTACAAGTTACGAGCCGTCGAGCGGTGGCACACCATTTACAGACACACTTGCGCGGGGCAACTGGCGCCGGCAGCTAAGCCCTGTCACAGCGATCAACCTGTCGTCCGAATACGAGCTGCTCGAATATGGCAATGCCTTCAACACGCAAGTACAGATTTTTCGAGAACAAGCCGGCTTCGACGCGACCCTATCGGCGGTACTTTCTTTTCGTGCCAATGCCGGCGTTGCCTATCTTCTGACTGACCGAGGATTTTCGAGTTCGGCATTCGGAGGCACTACGTCGACGACGCCCGTATCGAGTGCGGTCGCCGACTGGATCGGCGACGCGGTCCTGACCTATCGGATGCTGAAGAGCACGACCCTGGCCGTCACGGCGATCCAGTCGGTAGGGCCAAGCATCGTCGGCTCGCTATTCAAGCGCGATTCCATTGTCGCCTCGTTGACCCACAGCATCAATGCTCGATCCACTCTCACGCTTTCAGCGAGCGGCAACAGGCAGATATCGACCACGACGACCGACTACGCTTCGGCATCGGCGACCTACAGCTACAATCTCACTCGCGAATGGCTGGCGTCCGCCACCTATCGCTACCTGCATCGCTTCGCGAGCACCGGCACCACGATCTTCGATCCGGTCACCGGCACGCCCACGGTTTCCGGAACGGGTCCTGCAGACTCCCACAGCGTGATGTTTGTCGTAACGCACAACTGGACTGTCTTGCCTTCCGGCAACTAGCCGGACGGCAAACTGAGATCGTCTTCCGCTCAACTTGTTTGATGAGCATGATCCCTTGGGCAACGCATGGCATTGTCCCGCGAGAGCAGTTATCCGCTCCTTCGAGTCATCCGCTTGCTGGCGCTCATTTCATCGCAGAACGAATACTGGCCTTCAGTGGGGTGCCATCAGGCTCAAGCGAAAATGCCGTCTTGAACCGTTCGGCCGCCTTTTCGGTTTGCCCGGCCGCCGCATAGGCCATGCCGAGGTGGTATTGAACTGCCGGAAGATTAGCGGCCCCCGCCGCCGCCGTCTCGAGCGTGGTGACCGCCGCCTTGACATCGCCCTGCTTGTACTGGGCCCACCCCCAAGTATCCAGCAACTGCGGTGCGTTGGACCCCTTCAACTTTTCTGCCAGTTCATACGCACGATCAATGCTGGGCTTGTCGCTGCGATTGTCGAGCAACAGGCTCGCGAGATTGTTGATTGCAACCAAGGAATTCGGCTGATCCCTCAGGATCGCCTCGTACTGAGCGATCGCCCCTTCATTGTTTCCACGCTGGACCTGCAATCCAGCCTGGGTGAGGCGGAAAGCGACGTTGCCCGGCAATTCGGCAAGTCCGGCCTGCAGCACTTTGTCGGCAGCGTCATAGTCCTTGTTCTGAATGTAGAACTCGCTCAGGGCAGTGTATCCCGCAGGCTCCTTTGGTTGCTGCGCAACTGCTTTCTTGAAGCTCTGCAGCGCCTCATCGTTCTTCTTTTGCGCCAGTTTGGCCTGGCCCAGGAACACCAGGACCTGAGCATTGGCCGGAACCTTATCGCTCATCGTCTGCAGCAGCGCCGAAGCTTTGTCCGGCTTGCCTTGTTTCACATATGCCGAAGCAAGCGACAGCGCCGGCTGCAGCGCGTCCGGTGCCCCCTTGTGCGCAGCCTCAAGCGCCGCGATGCTTTCCTCGATCTTGTTCTGCCCCGCGAGCGCCGCAGCGCGGATCTGATCAGCAGCCACACGCGCCCCGTCAACCCGGCCAAGGGCATCCGCAATTGCTAGCGCGCCCGACCAGTTCTGACGGCTCAATTTGACCTGCGCGAGGGATGACCAGATCTGGAGATTGCCGGAGTTGCGGCTGGCAGCTTCCGTCAGGATCTCATCGGCCCGGGCTGAGTCACCCTTTCGTTGCAAGAACGCGACATACCGAAGGACGACGTCGGGATTGGAGTTGGACGCTTTGAGCGCGTCGGCATACTGCCGGTCGGCCAACTCGCCCTTCCCGCTGCGCTCGTACGCCACAGCCATCAATGACAGTAGGTCAACCGATTTCGGCTGATCGTTGAGCGCCTCTCGCAAGTCGGAAATGGCGCTGTCGAGCTGGCCCATGTCAATGTTCATGGCCGCCCGCAACCGCAGGGCGCCGCTGTTTCGGCGATCCTTCGAGAGAATATCCGTAATCAACGGCTCGGCAGCCGCCTTGTCGTTCTTGGCAAGATAGACCTCGGCAAGTTTGACCTGTGCGGCGAGCTTCTTGTCGGGCGTGGCAGCAGTGCCCGCAAGCTTCTGCAGTGCGCGGACCGCATCATCCGCTCGGCCTTGCCCGAGGTTCAGCTCAGCCAACGCGATCTGATAGTCGAAGTCATCGCCACCTGCCTTGATACGCGCTTCCAGCTCCGCTCTCGCAGCATCCGCTCCCTTCGTGGCGACCAGGAAGCGAACGAGATCCAGTCCGATCTTGGTGTCGGTCGGGTTGGCTTCGGTCCTCGTTCTAAATTCCTTCTCGGCCTCCACGAACTTTCGCTGCGCGATGAGAAACTGCAGGAGCTGAGCCTGGTATGCCGCTTCCTTGGGATTTTGCGCAATCAGCTTGCGCAGCAGCTCTTCGGCTTTCGCCAAATCTTTCTTGCGTGCATACGCATCGATCTTCTGCAGCGTAATGCGCGCTTCTTCCCTATCCGCGGGAACTGAATCGAGGAGCTTCAAAGCGCCGTCTAGATCACCATCCGTAACCTTCTTCGACGCAAGCAATGAGATCGCATCGAGGTTCGAGGGGTCGATATCATGTGCTCGCTGGGCTTCGCGGATTGCTCCGGGATTGTCGTTTGTTCGCAGGAGAATGATCGCCCTTAGGGCATGGAGCTCGGCGCTCGGCTTGTCCCCCTCGTTCGCCGCATCGACGACCCGAAGGGCCGCTTCGGCAGCTCCGCCGGCAACCATGATCCGAGCAAGCTTTAATCTGGCGTTCAAATCGTTGGGGTCCAGTTCGACGATCCGGCGCAAATCGAGAAAAAGTGAGGTCGCCTTTGTCCGTTCATCGATCCCCGCGAGGGCTCTCCAGACTTCGACCTTGTCGCTCTTGTACTTGACGGCTTTCAGGAGTTCCTTCCGCGCCTCAAGGTCGTCCTTCTTTTCAATGAGAGCCATTCCGCTCTCATAGTAGCTTTGTGCACGTTCTTCCGGCGATCCGCAGCCCGCTACGAACGCTACAAGCAAGAGTGCTAGTCCGCTGCGAATGTGAAAAAAATGAGAAACTGGCTGCTTCATCTTTGACCCTAAACAGTGTCGTACGACCAAACCGGCCGGATACTCACATTGCTCCTCTGCTATCACGCTTCCTGCGGCAGGAGGAATTCGAATCTGTTGAGTCGGAATATTCGCCGCAACCTTGCCGATACCCCCTCAAACAGCAGTGTCTGTCCCCTGCTGGCTAACTGCTTCCGGACCATCAGGAGCAACCCAAAGAATCTGGCGTCGATGTGCTGCGTCTGCGAAACGTCAAGGATTACCCGTTTTCCGCTGTCGAGCGCATCACGAAGCTGTTCGATGGCAATTTCAACATGGTCGGCCACGGCGGCCCCACGCAACCGAAGCGTCACGGAGCCGTGATCCTCGGTCCTCGTGACCGAGAGCTCACCGACGTCCTGCAAGCGCCGCTCGGCCAGCATAAGTGGAATCACGCAGCTGACCAGCATGGCAAGCAGAGCCTTTCCGTCGCTCCAATAGCGCCGCCAGAGATACGGCTCCTCCTTGATCCGCCACAGCCACTCGAAGCCCGTGCTTCTAAGGAGCGGTGGCGCACGTTTGACTGTACCAGCTTCAAAATTGATCGTGGCGCCAAACTGGGCCCGTAGCGGGATCTGAAGGCGCGCATCATTGTGCATCAGCCAAGCCTGGGCCTTCTCCGCACCAAAGAACACGGCCAGCAGATCTGCCTTGCTGGAATTTATGGTGTCTACAATACGCGTCGTGCTCATCTCCTGGATTGATCCAAAGCCAGGATTAAGTACCCCTACGCACTCCAGTCCGCACTTGTGAGCGTTGAGTTTGTCACGCACTTTGGCCGCTGTACCTTCCGCCCCACCAAGCAGGAATACCCTCAACGGGCGTGCGCTTTCATTGGCCAATCTGAGCCGGCCAAAAAGGTCTGCGCCCGCAATTCGCTCATGAATCGGGATCCTCAGAAGCTTCGCAATCCAGATCAGCGGCATCCCGTCGACAAGGCACAAGTCGCTAAGCAGCATGGCTTCGCGAAATTCGCGGTGCTGCTGGCTCTTGATCAGGAAGTTGACGTTCGGCGTAGAAATCAGGAAACGCGCTCGGCTATCGACGGCTTCAGCCATCGATCGCAGGAGACTGGAAAAATCAATTGCATCCACCGGTATTCCGAGCATGCCGTATACGCTACGTGACAAATCGTCAGGGATGGGACGGATCCTCTCTGTCGGCCCGATTACAGGCAACGAGGCGTCCTCCCGCGCAGGTGCCGCCATGGAATGAATTAAACGGACTGTCCTGGTCACAATTGCTCTCTAGAATTAACGGCCCGGCATCTCGGCATTTAATTAATAAAATATTACTTGAGCGCGGCTAGAATTGAAACCCTGGACCCCTTGGATTCTAAGTTCTTGATTAATATCAACGATAATACGCTATATTTTGCGGTAATAAATTATATTCCCCATCGCGGGCGATGGCAGTCTAACACGCGTGTAATAGAGCATGTTCAAGGCATAGACGAGTCGCTTCAGGGTCTTCGACGGCAGGTTGGTGTAGAGTTCCGTGAACTGTCCGGCCGTTCGCTCGAACTCAATCAGGCCCCTTGTCTTCAGGAATTCAGCAAGGAAGGAAATTCTCGTCTTCCGAACCATCAGCCCGCCCCCTTCCTCTTTAATCCAAGCCTCTGTTCCACTTTTGGTTTTTCGCATTTCGGGAACTGTTCTCCCTATCAGTTTCTTGATGACATTGACGGCCCGCTCGCGAATGGTCACATCGAGAGAGTTGACGTTATTCTCGCAGAGAACGAGTACGCCGGCTGGCTTTAGCACACGCGAGAGCTCCGCAAGCGCCGCCTCCAGTTCCGGGATGTGCATGAGGACGCCCCAGCTCACGACAAAATCGAACGAGTTGTCGGGAAAAGGCAATTTCGTCAGGTCGGCTTGTTGAAGATTTACCCGATCGGCGACGCCGGCCCTTGCGATCGTGTGCTGAGCGGCAGCGAGCGCGGCGTCTGAGAAATCGACGGCCGTGATGGTCGCCCCACTTCGGGCGAGCCGTGTCGTGTGGTAGCAATACCCGCAGCCCGCATCGAGTATCTTGTCCTGCGGCCGAGCGTTGAGGACTTTGACAATATCAGCGAAGGCAAGGTCGTAGAACCGATCGAGCTCGGGGTTTAGATAGTCCGACTGCCACTGCGAGTGAATATCCACCTGACTAAGGTATTTTTCGGATTGTAGAGACTTTTCGTTGGACAATTCGCTACTCCGGAGCCGACGAACCCGGTTATTTTAACATGTACACGTCTCTCCCGCCTATCTTTCCTCTTCTTAATGTTAAAAGCGGACCCCGATTTAAAAGTCCAAAATGGCCGCCCCTCAGCCGCTCTCATGTGCTAACCGGCGCGGGTCGCTTTCGGCCCGCGGAAGCGAACGGCGCCCACTCCGGAGATCATAGCAAAGAACCCGTATTCTCGTACGACCGACCCAATTTTCGAAGGTGATAGTCGACTGGAACTTGGCTTTCCGCCCCGACGAGAACATTGATCAGCCCGCGCTTGAGGAAGTCGTGAAATAAAATGTCAGCAGGTTCCATCGAGTTCGGCGCAGTTGCTATCGGGCGAAACGAAGGTGATCGCCTCGCATCCTGCATCAAGTCCTTGTCGGCCGCCGCCCGGGTCGTCTATGTGGATTCCGGCTCGACCGACGGATCAGTGGAGAGAGCCCGGAGTCTGGGCGCAGAGATCGTTACGCTGGACAACAGTGTTCCTTTCACGGCTGGGCGCGCGCGAAACGCCGGTTTCCGGCGCCTGCAGGAAATCGCACCTCAACTTGCGTATGTGCAGTTCGTCGATGGTGATTGCGTGTTGACGCCTGGATGGACCGATGCCGCCATTTCGCTCTTGGAAGAGAAGGTCGACGTAGCGGCGGTTTGCGGATTGCTGCGCGAGCGTTATCCGGAGCGCTCCATCTACAATTGGCTTTGCCAGCAGGAATGGAATGGACCGGTCGGCGAAATCACATCGTGCGCCGGCAACGTGATGCATCGAAGTCTTGCGCTGAAGGCCGTCGGCGGCTACCGGCACGACGTGATCGCCGCAGAGGAGGATGAGCTTTGCGTTCGATTGCGCGCAGCCCGCTGGCGCATTTGGCGACTGGATCGCTGGATGGCGACGCATGACGCCGCAATGACGCATTTCGGTCAGTGGTGGAAGCGCAGCATGCGCGCCGGCTATGCGTTTGCCCAAGGCGCAGACCTGCATGGCGCCCCTCCAGAACGGCACTTCGTGTGGGAACTCCGACGTGCCTTGCTGTGGGGACTAGGGATACCTGCCCTTTGCGTGGCCGCGGCAATCGTCCTCGGACCGGTTTGGGCACTGATGATCCTCGTTTACCCACTTCAGGTATTGCGACTGATCGCTGCAGGGATCGGAGACATCCGTGACCGGGCTAGGATTGCATTCTTTCAGGTGCTCGCCCGATTTCCAGAAAGTTTGGGAGCGTTACGTTATTTCCGCGATCGATCGCTGAAACGGCGTCCAACGATCATCGAGCATAAGTGACGGCCGATAGCTCCCAATTGAACGCGCTCCCCTCCCATTAATCAGGCAAACGAATTGTGAACGAACATGCGCATAGCAATGCTTCTCGCTCTCGTGCTCTCGAGGCAAATAGGACGACGCTCAAATCGGGAATCGTTGGAACCGGTTATATCGCCGATTTTCATGCCCGGGCCATTCAAGCGACCTCCGAGGTCGACCTCGTCTGTGTAGCAGATGCAAACCTTCGTAGCGCCGAAGCCTTCGCTCAGCGCTGGAGCGTGCCGTTCGCTTATGATTCGCTATCGTCCATGCTCCAGACCCAACGGATCGACTGCGTCCATCTGCTGGTGCCTCCGGACCACCATTTCCGCCTGGCCAAATCAGCGCTCGAGGCTGGCGTTCACGTCTTTCTGGAAAAGCCGATGTGCACCACGGTCGCCGAGGCCGACGAACTCGTCAGGTTGGCCACGGAGAAAAAACTATATCTTGGCGTCAGCCACAACTTTCTGTTCTCGGATGCTTATCGGCAATTGCGAGACACTGTCAGAAGCGGCGCGCTAGGACCGATAAGCCACGTCACCATCCATCATCTGTTCGAGATGCCGCAGATCAGACTCGGGCCCTTCGATAGCTGGATGCTGCGCGAGCCCGGGAATCTGATGCTCGAAACTGGGCCGCATCTATATTCCGCGGTGCTGGACCTTCTTGGTCAACCCGCCTGCCCCTCTGTGATAGCCGACCGGGAGGTTGAGTTGCCTGGAGGCGGGCGCGCTTTCCGGCGATGGCGAATACGATCCAATGTCGGGGCAGCGGAACTGAGCATAGACATCAATTTCGGCCCCGGATTTGCCCAGCGAAAAATCTTCGTCCGCGGTCTGTTCGGCTCTGCCACGCTCGATTTCGATGCCAATATCTGCACCGTCGATCGCGGTACCCCCTCCGACCCGGATATCGATCGCTATTTGCGAACCAACAGGCTCGCCGGCCAACTGCGCTCGCAAGCCCGCAGAACCATGCTTGACTACGTCACGGGGAAGCTCAAGCTGAGCCGGCGCGGCAATCCGTTCCAGAACTCGATACAGGATGCGATCGCGGCGTTCTATTCAGCGATCCGGAGATCCGCGCCGCTCGATCAACGCATTGATGGCAAACGCGGTCGCGACGTCATCGAACAATGCGCCAATACGATCGAGGCTGCCGCCATCGTGCCGAAACCGAGGGCCGTGCCGACCACAACGCGATTGGCGACGGTCACGCCGACCGTCCTCGTGCTCGGGGGATCCGGCTTCATAGGCCAGGAGCTCATCCAGCAACTGCTGTCTAGCGGCTACGGCGTGCGTGCGATGATCCGCGGCTCGTCAGCAGTGCTGGAAGAACTACGGAGCGAACGTCTTGACATCGTTCGGGGCGACATTCGCAATGAAGCGGATCTCCGCTCGGCCATGGCCGACATCGAGTTTGTTTATCATCTGGCGCACGCGCCCGCGAAGACGTGGCAGGAATACCTGGACTACGACGTGAAGCCGACGCGCCTGATTGCGGCAATTTGTCTCGAAGCGAAGGTGAAGCGGCTCATCTACACTGGAACGATCGCTTCCTATTACGCGGGGTCCGGCGCTGGAACGATCACGGAAGCAACGCCGCTGGATCCGCACATATCGCGCCGTGACTACTATTCGCGTGCCAAGGCTGCTTCCGAAGACCTGCTGATGGAGATGTATCGCAGCAGCCGCCTGCCGCTGGTGATTTTCCGGCCCGGCATTGTCATCGGCAAGGGTGGCAATCCGTTCCACTGGGGTGTCGGACGATTCAACCAGAATGTGTGCGAAGTTTGGGGCGACGGACACCACAAGCTGCCCTTTGTGCTTGCGAGTGACGTGGCTGCGGCGCTGGTTCGCGGCATTCAGGTTCCGGGAATTGAGGGCCGCTCGTTTAACCTGATCGACTATCCCCTGGTTTCAGCGCAGGAATATCTGGACGCATTGCAAAAGGGCTCCGGAATAAATCTGTCGGTCATTCATAGGCCGATCTGGCAGTTCTATGTTTCCGACCTCGCCAAATGGGTGATCAAGATGGCAACAGGACATCCTGACAGGATCCGCATCCCGAGTTACCGCGACTGGGAAACCAGGACGCAGAAGGCGATCTTCGACTGCACCCGGGCGCGTTCCGAACTCGGATGGCAGCCCGCCTCCACGCGCGAGCGCATCCTAAAGGAAGGCGTGCACGACGTATTGGACGGCTGGCTCGCTGCGGTCAGGTGAGCTGCCAACATCGGCGACCTTCCCGGTGCAGACCATCAGCAAAGAAAGGACGCCGATTTCCGCTGTGGTCTAGTAGTTATCCGGACTTGACTTCAGCGTTCATTAAACCTTTGTTCGGCTCCACGCGAATACGGGAAAATTGAATACTGCCGGTGGCGTTCGGGTGAACTCACCTTGCAACATCTATTATTGAACTGGAATGCTGGCGCCGATTGCTACGAAACTTGCATTGCCGGCGCAATCCTTTCCAGCCTCGGTAGGAGGGATTTTGCGTTTGCGAGGAAGTACCGTCCACCTGGATCCACTAGCAGTCGCAATCCAATGACGATCAGCACGAAGGTATTTGCAGCTCTCGGGCCGGGCGACATCGTTGCAGCACGGAAGGCCGCGATCGCCGGAGCGGTTATCGGTGGCACCAGTATCGCCTATTCCGAGCAGTTCTTGTCCTATTGCCGGCACCGCGAATTCGAGGTTCTCGCTATCTCGTACAATTCCCGCGTGGATGAGTTGCAGAACGGCACGATACGCGTCGAAAACAGGCCAAAGCCGATTCCGGAGGCGTCAGGGCTTTGGTTCTACATTTGCGGGATGTGGTACGCGCTGTATCTCGCGCGACGCGCGTGGAGATTTGGCGCGGTCGTGGCCATCCTTGATCTGGGCACGGCCCCACCGTTTACATTCTGCTTCTTTAGAATGCTGGGAATTAAAGTCCTGGTCGATATGCACAACGCACTTTGGCCCCGGGGCCATGCTCCGCGCGGTCCAGTCGCAAGGACTGTTCGATGGCTCAATGCCAGGTTCTTTCGTCATGGGGCATTGGCCGCTGTGGGCGTTTCGCCGGAATGCGAGAGACAATTTGCAGGTGAGGCACGCGGGAACGCAGCGTTCTTCCAATATCGTTGCCAGTTCGAACGAGATGGCTTCAAGCTCGGCGTCCCATATGACGGAGGTCCCTTCAGGGTCCTATTCGTTGGGCGCGCCGAGAGCAACAAGGGAATCCTGGATATTCCAGAAATCGCCCGGCAACTGCAGCTTCGCTGCGAGACACCGATCGTCTTCGAGGTTTGTGGAGATGGACCTGCGCTGCGGGAGCTGAAGCGTATGGTCAAATACGACGACGCGATCAACATTCTAATCCATGGACACGTTGAACGCAGACATCTTCTCGATATCTATGCCAGAGCTCACGCGGTCATCATTCCAACGCGCAGCACGTTCACCGAGGGCGTGCCGGCGGTGTGCGCGGAGGCCATGCTTTCCGGGCTGCCGGTGATCACCAGCGAGGTCGCGCACGCGGCGGACGTGATCGGTGCTGCCACGATCGAGGTCGCAACGGACGAAATCGAAGGCTATGTGCGCGCGATCCTATCATTGATCCAGGATCCGAAACTTTACCACCAATTGCGATCCCAATGTCACGCATTATCGCTCCAGTTCTTGGACAGATCATTTAGCCTTCCGGCCGCCGTCGATCGGATTTTGTCGACGACATTTGCCACAGCCAAGATGCAAGATTGCGACAAGCTGTTCAATTAGTCCGGGAACCCTCCGTGAAATCGATTGGAGCCTGCCCCGTCTATCGGACGAACAATCATTCGAACGTTTACGCCGCGCCGACGGCGCGCGGTCAGGACCAGGTGCTTTGGCAGGTGTCGGAGTGCGCCAGTTGCAGCCACCATGCGGCTTCCGTCGACGGCACTCCGCAGGTTGGAGACAAAAATTGCGAAAACAATCCCTGCAAAGTAGAGCAGCCCCGCCTGCGGCACTCACGCACGCTTGTATCCGGGACATGAAATGCGCGCCGTCACGGCCCAGCCTGATCTCACCCTCTTCCAGCGCAGCGACCGGCGCGCCCCCCCAAAATCTCTCCGCGTGACGCCCGGGCTTGCGCCCTGATCAGCGCTTCCTCGAACAGTAAGGCGCTGGCCTCCCACGAACTCTCAGCGACCGTCGCAAAGGCGTTGGCCGACAGCGTTCGCCAGGCTTCGTCGGTCTGCGAAAGCACCCATTCGATGCCCTCGGCAAGGCCGCTGACGTCATCGACGTCAACCAACACACCGTTCCACCCTGTCTTGACCGCCTCTTCGGGCCAGCCCACCCGCGAGGAAACGACGGGCGTACGGCAGGCCATTGCTTCCATGGCCGGAAGATTGAAGCCCTCGCTCGTACTAGCGGTGACCCAGACGTCGCAGGCAGCATAGATGTCGCGAATTTTGTCCTGCGGAGGACGATGATGGTATTTCGTCCGTTCGGGAAGTGGAAGCGACGCAATCGGCAACTGACTACCGAATGCAACAAAGGTCAGATCGGGCCAGCGGCGACGAACGATAGTTAATGCATCGAGCAAAACATCCAAACCTTTCGGCGCGGAGCTCGAGTAAAGAAATCCGACTGTAGGCGTGTGCCCCTTGCCCCGAATGGGCGCAAAGAACTGTCCGTGGTCAACGCTGTTTGGAACCAAGTCCACGTTTGGATCGCCATAATCTAACGTCATTATTTTTTCCAGCCATCTCGAAACAACGATCTTGTGAAACGGCAGGTGGTAGGTTGCCTTGCTTCTTTCTGTGGGAAGGTAAGGAAAAACCTCGTGGCCTTGGATGAAGTAGACCTTGGCGCCTTTTTCAGGTCCGAGCGCATTGACCCATTCGGCTGTTTCCCACCAAGTCGCAATGATGACGTCGGCGTCAGGGACATCGCGATCCCGGACAGGACGCCAGCGATCGAGCACTGTATGATCCAGATCAGCATCATCCAGGGGAGATTGTAGACTCTTCACATCCGGGGGCCAACCGCGCCCCACCAGCCATGACCGAAGCTTCGCTCGTAGCGCCATCGGTCTCGGAGGCGGAGAAACCAATTTGACAATATGGCCGTTCTGCATCAATTTCTGTGCGTAAATGGCAACGACTTTGTTCCCGCCGGTCAACGAGACTGTCGGCAGGATGAACGTAATTCGCATCGCTTCCTCAATTCAAAGGCCCGCCTCCGAAACGCGGCAACCGCTCAGATTTTCAATCCAAGCCTCTCAATGAGAGGCTGATTCCCGCGATGCAAGAAGATGCACTCAATGCAGTCGACCTCATCGTGGTCTCCGAGCGGCTCCGTCGAATCCCGATCAATCTTCCAGCCCAGGTAGTTCAAGCCGTGCAGGAGCCCTAGTACCTCGCTTGAAGACGACCCGCATCTGCGCAGCGCAGACTCGTTAAGCTCCACCAAAATCGCAGGTCGAAGTGTTCGCAAAATCCGATCCGCACCCAATAGCGCACTGTACTCCGAGCCTTCGATGTCCATCTTGATCAGATCGACGGAATGAACACCGCGCTCTTCTAACAATTCGTCGATAGTCCTGACGGTCACGGTGTGGGACTCGACCCCACCGGCGCCACCGAGGCTGAACATTCCCAAATTATCTTCGTCAGCGCGCGAAAGAGTGGCTTCCCCATGTGCATGCCCGACGGCAGATTCTATAATCGAAACATTCTGAAGCCCGTTCAGCTCTACGTTTTGCCGAAGTGCATTTGCGTGAGAGGGAGCCGCCTCGATCGCAACCACATGTCCCGATGACCCAACCGCTGCCGCGGCTTCGAGCGTGTAAAATCCGATATTGGCCCCAACGTCGACAATCGTGCCCCCTTTCGAAACGCACCCGCGGAGGAAAGGAAGGCAATAAGGCTCGAACGTTCCGAGATAGTAGATGAGCAACTGAAGGTAATCCGTGTGATCAGTTCTAATGAGCGGACCTGATCGTAGCCGCGATACGCGTGGAGCCGGCCGAAATCTGTACCCCCACCATAACGCGATTGCCTCTATCCCTTGCGTCGGCGGAAGCTTGCGCAAGCATGCACGCAGCACGTTGTCGATAACTCGATAGACCCAGACCTCGTTCTTCGGCCGCTCGAAGTCTGACGTACTCAGCGTCATTTTACGTACCCTATCAGGAGCGATAGAAGGCTTCCGGCGGCCAGTCCCGCCGGTACGAACGCCAGCAGATAGATCTCTTTCCGCAAGTCGAACAGGCCGTGGCGGAAATTGTAGGAGATAATCAACGGGAGATAAGAAAAGTGGCTTATCACAATACCCCAGAGAGAACCAATGAAGCCGAAAAAGTAAAAGCCACCTGGAGTTAAGATTACCAGGAACACCAGCCGCAAGAGTACGATGTTCGATTGAAGCTTTGGAACCCCCAGCGCCAAAAACGATTGAGTTGAAAGCCTAAATGGTACGGTGAATAGTATTAACGAGAGAATTCCGAGAATGGACCCGGAGTACTCGTAGCGGCTGTCGTAAAGCAAGCTGACTAGTGCCTGTCCAAAGGTGCAAAGAACGCCGCCGGAGACGTAAGCCACGGCGGCAATCGGATTGTGAAACTTGTAGTAAGTTTGCTTTAGATCGGTCCGTCGCTCACGCACAACCTCACTGAAGGCAGGAAACGAAACATCGCCCATTATTCTCGTTAGCACCCCGTCAGCCGTACTAACATAAAGGTTGGCAACGACATACAAACCAAGGATCGTGGAATTCACCAGACCGCCCAGAATTAGCTGATCTCCGCTGCTTGCGAGAAACCCCAGGATTGACGCCAGGAATATCCACTTCCCGAAGTGAAGAATCTCGCTCGCCGCTGCCTTGTCCCACTCCCATCGATTCCTCACGCCCGGCAGCCAAACATGGCTTAGCCAAGTTCGCGCAGCGGTGGCAGCGAGACTTCCCGCGACGAGGGACCAGATCGAGCGATCAACGAGCGCCCAAACGATCATGCAGACCAGTCCGACGAGCTGGGCGGCGATCTCAAGGCGCGTGAGGAAGCCGAGCGAGAGACCGCGGCTAGCTTCCAGCATCTTGGTCGACGAAAACCCGGAGATGACTGTCGAAAAGCAGAGTGCGACAACGATCCATGGCAAGACAGGGGAAGCGTACGCGCTTGCGGCAGGAATCAGGTCGGCATACCCAAAGCCTGCCAGAAGTCCGCTCAGGACGATAGAAGCACCCCACAGGACGACACCCCTAAGTATCTGTATTACCCACGCTGTGTTTAGATAGGACTGCTCACTCCCCCGGGCGCTTTGCACCACAAATTGCTTGAGGCCGAGATCGGAAAACATGGCGAGCCCGATCATTACTGTCGAGGCGATCGCCATAATTCCAAACGTCTCGGGCATCAGCAGACGCGTCATGAGCAAATTGCTCCCGAAACGGATGATCATGCTAAACGCGTATCCGGCAAGGCTCCACAGCCCGGCCGCTAATACTCGTTGCCGAAGGGCGGTTCGGTTGATAACATTCATTTACGAGATATCCGAAATGCTCGGCCCGCCCCACCCAAACGTCGTGTCTCCTCTGACGTCACTATCGGTTAGCAGGACTGAACATAGCGCGTTCCCGGAGCGGGACCGATGCTTTCGGGCGCTCCAATTCATCTTGAAACACGTTCAAACTTCGACTTCGAGACCTCGTCAAGCGGATTTCCTCTACTCGTCCCAACAGGGCTCCCACCAGCAACCAACTCCAGGCGGTAAGCGACGCATTCGGCAGTTGCTCGATAGCCGTTGCAGCCACGATTAGTGCTAGGGCCGCGAGTAGCATCTTTTCCCGCATCTTGTTGATCCGCTTTAACGCCGTTGCGGCGCGAATGACAGGTAGAGTGAGCAAGCCAAATTGAGCGATGAAGCCAGCAAATCCGAATTGCCCAAGCGTTAAAATCCACAAACCGTCGGTTATGCTCGCATCGCGCCCGGACTCTTCATAGACGCGGTTGCGACCGTGGCGCCCCCAACCAAAGACAAATCTCTCAGAAGCATGCGCCAGCAACTGACGCTCCTGGTCGAACCTAAATTTCAGAGAGTCTGCACGCTCCTGATTGAAGGAGGATGCCAGATCGACCAACTGCTGATCTGGAAAAAGGTTAGTTACCCTAAGGACTGGGTACAACATCGCGATACTAACAAGCAGCACCGCCACACGCACCTGTGTTATCGGCTTTGTGAAACGAACTAGGAATCCCAAGACGGTGGCATAAACCAACGCTCCGGCCGATTTACAGAGAATGAGCACCATCAGCAAATAAGCTGATGCAGCTCCAGCCGGAAATCTATGGATCGGGCTCCTCGCGCGCCACAATACAACGGCCGCCAAGACAGACGTCGACAGAAAGAATGCAGCAACCAGACCATTATTCATGAATACTACGGGGCGATATCCTCCGTATCTCATCTCGCCTGCATACGACGAGGGAAAGTATCCGTAGATCCACGTCGACAACTGCGGACTCATCCGCACTTCGAACAGCATTGGAAGAGAGTACACAAGTCCCGCCAAAGCGAGAGCGAGAAGAAGCGCCTCAACGTCCCTTGCCTCGCGAAGAAAACGGCGGCCGATGAAGAAGGGCAACAGAAAGATCAACTGACTGAGCAAAGCGGAAATGCCGTCGTACAATCCGACGGCAGGCAAAAGACGTCCGCCGATGACCACATTGTCATTGTTAAGGAGGGAAGTGATGACGGGACCCAGGATGCAGATCGTGGCCAGAAGCCCAGCCAGTCCAAAGCCGACGCTGGTTCGCTTTGCACGAGGAGCAAGTAAGAAACATCCGACCAATGCACAAAAGCTCGAGATCGAGCTCTTGTCGATCGCCGGTATCATTTGGAATTTGATCGACACTTGGGATGGAAGCAGCAGCAGTGCGCCTAAAATAGTCCATACCGTAGCTTCGGAAAATGGCCGAGTTCGATAGAGAATCACAGCAACGGCCGGCCACGACAGCAAGGCAACATTTGCAAACCAGTTCGCCGTCGCCGAGGCTTCCCCCTCCATCTTGATATATTCCTAGCAAACCTGCAGGATAAAGCTGCACGTAATTGATAATCCCAACGTTATTGTACTAAAGCCGGATAATCTCAAGTCCTGGAAGCCGTTAAGTTTCATGAAATCACGATTGGCAGAACTCGACGGCCTCAGAGGCATCGCCGTAATTCTTGTCGTATTGTTTCACTTCGGCCTGTTTGCGCCGGGATGGATCGGAGTTCAGCTGTTTTTCGTGCTGTCCGGATACCTGATATCCGACATCCTCCTATCCGAAAAAGAGAAGCCATTTCCGTCTTACTTGGGCCGCTTCTACTGGCGCCGAACACTGCGAATTTTTCCGCTCTATTTCTTTTATCTGCTTGCGATGACCGGTCTCTTTGCGTGTACCGGCTGGCCGGAGGCGCTCAAAGCCGATTGGCCCTATCTGCTGACCTATACCACGAATTTCGGGCGCCTGCGGCCTTCCGACATTGGAGAGCCGTTTACGCACCTGTGGTCACTCGCGGTGGAAGAGCAGTTCTATCTGCTCTGGCCGCTCGTGATCTACTTCTGCTCGCTTACGCAACTGAAGCGAATTATCCTCGGCGTTATTCTGCTCAGTCCCGCAATCCGGGCAATCCTTTACCTCACCCTTCGAGGTTCGGGATACGATGAACTTCTGGGACGCACAATCTACGTCGTTCCGTTCGCACAATTCGATGCTTTCGCGTTTGGCGCAGCGATCGCGGTTTGGAAGCTGCAGGATCTCAGGAATTCCGGAAGACTGATCGTAGCCGTAGGCCTGGTAACGGCAGCGCTTGGTGTCGCCGTGCTCCTGCACCAGCATTTTGCGTACAGGGCCGCCTTCAAGGGCAGCCTCGGCTACCAAATGTACCTTCTCCCCAGCGGTGGATTCGTCTGGGGTTACTCGTTGCTTGATCTGCTTTCGGCTGCCGCAATCATTGGGGCAATCCAGAAAATTCCCTTACTCAGAATTCTCCGAAACAAAGTACTTTGCCATATTGGCGTCATTTCCTACGGAATATACGTTTATCATGTACTCGTGCTGATCGGACTGAAGCAATTTTTCGGGAGTTTCGTCGAACATTACGGCTTCGTTTTTTTTGTCGCCTATGCCGGAGTAGTTTGTATCGTAGCGGAAATAAGCTTCAGGCTTATTGAGAAGCCGATCCTCTCGCTAAGAACTTTCAGAAGGGAAGCTGCGACACTGGCCTCGATCAGGCAAACCGCACTCACACGGTCAGCCAGTACGGACCAGCGATAGCTAACTCGAGGGTCCCCCACAACCCTCGATCTATGTGATCAGTACTTGCGCAGTGAGTGCGACAGCATTCAATAGCGATTGAACGCCACGATCGCACTCCACTGGGGTGGGTTGGGCGTCTGATATATGTCATCTAGGACGGACCAAGCATTATTTATCGGCACAGGACCGGAGAGCTGGAAGCACGATGGGAACTCAGCCGTAAAGCCACTGTCCGACAAGCCAACGAAATTGTTGTAGTTCATCGTCGTCAAATTATAGAGCACTGGCGCCTGCTTGGACGCGGCGCGTAAGGCCCTAACTTGTACGGTTCCATTGAGATCGGGCGAATAGCCTCCTTCATAACCGCACATTTTCGTTACGCCGAAGCTCAACGCCCACTTCTTCCAATTCCCATATAGGACAGCACACTTTTGGATCGTGAAATTTCCAGTTCCGCTGTTTGCGGTGCTTGCATACGCCGTGACGATTGACTGTTGCAGTGTCGTGTCGCCGGCAGCTACTGCAGCCGCGTAGTTGGTCGCATCTGTCACCTCCTCAGCAGTCCCGAATTCGGACGGAGCATAGTATTGGGCGCAACACACGTGCGAGACCCACTGGGATGCTGGAGTCTTACTGTAGGGTGTCTGAGCCGGAGCGGACTGAGAAACATACTTGGTTGATGCCAGTCTTGCGTTTGCTCCAGCGGTACCCGCGGCGCTGCTGCCTAGCGCTGTTTGTACCCCACACAACACTTGGTACTTAGTACGATCGCCCGAGTAGGAAAGGCTTATCGCCTGCCCCAGTACGGACATCACCTTGCCGTACCAGTTCTGGTAATCAGCACCCCAGCCATAGGCCACCGCCTTGGCATTGGCATAGCCGGTTTGGTAAAATCCCGGTCCGGCATTCCAGAGTTCATTGGGACCCTCGAACCGCGGGATCATCCAGGACGGTGCATTGGAGCGGCAATATCTTGCAAGGCTCGGCATGTAGTCGGTCGCGGGGTCGATCGCAAACGCCGGCGTAACGAAGTGTGGGTGCGCACCGATTTCGGCACATAGCCGAAGCATCAGCTCCGGCGGGCAGCCGTTGACAAGGCCGGCACTACCCATCGCGATATCGCCTCCGAACTTTATCCACGACTTGAGGGTAGCGTCGAACACGAGGGTCGCGAGACTTTGCCAAGTACCGCCCACCACATAGGAATTGGTTCCAGACGACAGAGGGCCGGAGTACTCATTGAGGATGTTGAACGCACCTGTACCGTTCACGTTCAGCGTGCTGGGGCCGTTGTTGCTCGCATTGAACTTCACAATGACGGTAGCCTTGTCGGCCAGTTGAAAACCCGGCAGCGATGCAGAGTAGTCAGCGCCGACGTTAGTGGTGGGCCCGGCATAGAGACTGCCGCGGAATTCCTGTCCCGCATAGAAGACGTAGGAAATCGGCTTGCGCGTCGCCCAGGTCGTGACGTTGGTATTGTTGCCGCTCTGCCAGTTGAGAAAGCGCACCACACCGAAATTCGCTTCTGTGAGCCGCTGCTTGAACTTGTCGCTGAAGACCTGCCCCGCATTGAGCGCCGCTTCGTCATTGGCGTGGAAGACCTGCAAGTTGGTGATGTACGGCGTTCCGATCGCCTTGATACCGATCACGAAGCGCGTGTCGGTGGTCGAGAACACATATCGTCCGCTGCCATTCGTGCTGGTCTTGCTGCCGCTAACGGGCGTGTTGGTCATGCCGCAATGAATGGTGCCGTTGCCGCTCCAGGTGATCACGTAATTTCCCGGCCGCTGCGCCTGTGAAGGCACGAAGAAAACGGTATAGACACCACCGTGCACCATGGAGGTCGGATAGCCGTCGCTATCCAGAATGTTGGGCTCCGGCGGCCCGCTGTTATCGATATGCCCCCAAGCCTGCGCCGTCTTCATGCAGTTCAGGAAGGGATAGTCACCGCCTCCTTGCAGGAAGTTGAGATTCACCTGCGTTCGGCCGCCATTGAATTTGCCGGTTGCGGTCGAACCTGAAGCCGTGGCTGCAGGCCTGGCCGCTGTAGGCGTCACGGCTTCCACGCTGGCCGGGATCATCGACGTGAGCGCCGCAACGCTGGTGCCCTGGAGAAAAGTTCTACGGTCCATCTTGAGAGTCATTGATTAAGCCCAATAATTCGTTTGCGTGATCCAGTTACTTCCAATTTGTAGCCAGCGATCCTCGGTTCTCAGCTAGCTACGCGCTAGCCACCCCGAAACGTCGCCTTCGAACTCACCGACGCCGCCTTTCCCGTGGCGCCGAGCGAGTAGACTTCGTATTCGCCGTTCGCCGAGGGATAATTGTACTGGTAGGGACGTCCCCAAGGGTCCAGCAGATTCTTCGCCTTCTTGAGATATGGCCCGTTCCAGCGCGGCGCTTCCGGTGTCGGCTCAACCAAAGCCTTCAGGCCGGCGCTCGCGCTTGGATAGCTACCATTCTCCATGTAGTAGAGCTCCAGCGCGGTGCCGATGTTCTCGATTTGCAATTCAACCGACTGCGTCTTCGCCTTGCCGAAATAACCCATGAGCTGCGGCGTCGCGATCGCCGTCAGGACGGCCAGAATTCCCATCACGACGAGCAATTCGAGAAGCGTATAGCCCTCGTCATTCCGTCCTCGATATCGTCCCTCGCGACGACAGAGGCGAAGCTTCGCCTGTCCATTTCCCATCGTAATACGCATACCTGCATGCCCCTGAGTCCGCTTCCCTGGATCTCGCGGGCGATCCTCTGGCCCTCGCGTCACCAAAAGGTTCACGATCTGGAACAACTCAACGGACGGTCAATGCGAGGTAACCCATCTACGACAATTGCCTTCAATCTTAGAACCTGAAGTTTACATCCGCAGCCGTGCAATGCTTAACCTTGTAATGCCACCGGAGAGCTTCAGGCCGCGGCACTTGGCGCAACTACCCCGAACTATTACCGATTTAAGCCCTGCCGGTCCGCCCGGCTATCCCGGCTGCGCGCTGATCCCCGTACATCTACGGCCGTCATCATCCGGAGCGATCACGCAAACGGACGCGAGGCGGCATTTAATCCGGCCCGGGCCATTCTAGCCAAATTAACCCTAATTGGTAGGCACTGCCGTAAAAAACCGTGCAACGGACCGCTCACAAAACCGCGCAGTTGTTGTAGCTTTGGCTTCTGCCTAGTTAATTTTTTAGATTTCATCTTGCGATTTTCCGAATCCGGCCATGGATCAAGGAACCCCACCAAACTATTGCGTTCCGCTCGTGGTTGACATCGACGGCACGTTGACGGGCGCGAACAGCGTTCATGAAACGATGCTGTCGCTGATCAAGCGACCCCGCGCTTCAGTGCGCACGCTCCTCGAACTCGGAAACGGCTATGCCGCTTTCGCAAATGCGATCGCCGAGCAGGCGTCGTGCGGTGCTTGCGCACTCCCGGTCAACGAACAGGCACTCGCTGTTATTCGCCAAGTACGCCAGGACGGCCGCAAGGTGTATCTCTCGACCGGTGCCGATGAACGGTTCTCGAAAGCGATCGTGCGTTCGGTGAACCTCGTCGAGGGCGTGTTTGCATCCGAAAACGGACTGGAGCTGACGGCGCAAGCTAGGGCGGCGACCCTCGTCGCCGCCTTTGGCGTCCACGGCTTCGACTATCTCGGCAGCGCGTACAAGGATGTTCCGATCTGGCGCGAAGCCCGGCAGGCCCTTATCCTGGGCGCCCCGCGCAAGCTTACCAACCGCATCAATCGCGAATTGCCGAACCTGGTCGTCCTAGGCACTCGCGAATTTTCCATCGTGCCATATCTCACCCTGATGCGGCCTCACCAGTGGCTGAAGAACATCCTGGTTTTCCTGCCGGCCCTCGCGGCACATCGCTTCGACCTTGCGACGCTTGCGCCCTTGCTGGTCGCCTTTCTGAGCTTCTGTCTCTGCGCGTCGAGCGCATATCTCGTCAACGACATGCTCGATCTCAATAACGACCGCGCGCATGCCGAAAAGCGTCACCGGCCGATGGCGTCAGGCGTCCTGCCCGTCAGCCACGGCGCGGTCCTGTTCGCCTGTCTCGCCAGCGCATCCCTGACATCGGCGCTGATGCTCAATCCGGCCTTTGCAGCCGTGCTGCTCGGCTATTCCTGCCTGTCCATCAGCTATTCCTTCTATCTCAAACGCAAGCTCATGATCGACGTCGTCGCGCTCGCATCGCTCTATGGAGCGCGCGTGATCGCCGGCGGAATTGCGTCGGACGTGTTGCCATCGGACTGGCTCGTCGGCTTTTGTCTTTTCATCTTCCTCAGCCTTGCGCTCGTGAAGCGAAGTACCGAGATGATTGCATCCTCGAAGACGATGCCCGAGAAGATCGACGGCCGAGGTTACCGGCGCGAGGATCTGCCGACGGTGACGCCAATGATGGTCGCCTCCGGCTTCATCGCCATCCTGGTGCTGGCGCTCTACATCAACTCGCCGGAAGTCAGAGCGACCTATCGCCACCCGGTCCTGCTTTGGGCAATCTGCGGTCTTCTGACCTACTGGCTGGGCAGGCTGTACGTCATCACCCAGCGCGGTGAAATGCGGCAGGATCCCGTGATCTTCGCCGCTACCGATCGAATCAGCCTGCTCACGGGCGGACTCGTCGCCGCGATCTTCTTCGCCGCAATTTTATAGCGGCATCCACATGACAGCACACTAACTGCGAGCCTGCATGCCCATTGTTCACGGTTGGGGAAGATATCCGGTCGTCGAAGCCGAGATCCGCTCGCCGGTCGACCCCCCCGGTATCGCTGCTGCCGTGAAATCGCGCGCGCGTCCGGTCATCCCGCGCGGCATGGGGCGCAGCTACGGTGACAGTGCACTGTCGGACCAAATCATCGACTGCTGCGGCCTGAACGGCGTTTCAGCGTTCGATTTCGAAGCCGGCCTCATCCGCTGCGGCGCAGGCGTGACGCTATCTGATCTTCTCACACACAGCGTGCCAAAGGGCTGGTTCCTGCCGGTCACGCCCGGCACCAAGTTCGTGACCATCGCCGGGGCCATCGCGAGCGACGTGCACGGCAAGAACCATCATCTCGAAGGGTGCTTCAGCGAGTTCGTCGAGTCCTTCGATCTGATGCTGGCTGGAAACGAAATCCTCACATGCTCCCGACATCAGCATGTCGATCTGTTTCACGCGACCGTCGGCGGCATGGGCCTCACCGGCATCATTCTCGAGGCGACGCTTCGCCTCAAGCCGATATCGAGCACGGTTGTCGAGCAGATAACGTTCAAGGCCCGTAATCTGCAGGAAGCGTTGCATCTGTTCGACGCGCACGAAGCCAGCGCCTACTCGGTCGCCTGGATCGACTGTATGGTCACTGGTCCTGCGATGGGCCGTGCGTTGCTGATGTTGGGCGAGCACTCCGAGTTCGGCGGACTATCCCTGCCCGACAAGCGCCGGATATCGGTGCCGTTCGATGTTCCGACGCAGACCTTGAACAGGTTTTCAATCAAGGCCTTCAACTGGCTGTACTACCATCGCATCCGCCAAGCGCGGTCTTCCCAACGCGTGGACTGCGAGTCGTTCTTTTATCCGCTCGACGGCATTCACGGCTGGAACCGACTCTATGGCAAACGCGGATTCCTGCAGTACCAGTTCGTCGTACCCAAGCATGCCGGGCTGGAAGGCCTGACTGCGCTGCTAAAGCAAATCGTGGAGTCGCGCCGGGGGTCGTTTCTTGCCGTACTCAAGCTCCTCGGAAGAGCGAACCAGAACCTTCTGTCATTCCCGATCGAGGGCTATACGCTCTCGGTTGACTTCAAGCTGGAAGACGGACTGTTCGAACTGCTCAACGAACTGGACGCCGTCGTTCTGGACTATGGCGGGCGGATCTATCTGGCAAAGGATGCCCGCATGAAGGAAGCGACGTTCAAGCGCAGCTACCCGCGCTGGATGCAGTTCCAGGAAGTGAGATCGCGATACGGCGCGCTTGCGACATTTTCGTCGCGCCAGGCACAAAGAATCGGCCTGGACTAGCGGTCCCCTGACGGCTTTCGCATTCCCCCCAAATCAGATGACAATTGGCATGACAATCGTACGTAAAGCATCAGCGAACCATTCGGAAGGCCAGGCTCGACCGGGGCTTGCCGCATTGGCAACGGTCGCCCGCCTGAAGAATTTCTGGATTGTCTTTGGAGCAATTGTGGCTTGGGCCATCCTCAGTCGGTTGGCATTGAACGCGCACAGTTATTTCGACGCCGAGGATGCCCTGTTCTACTCGCTAAATATCCGCGCGCTGAACTTCAGAGAATTCGACGGCGCGGGAAGCGGATGGCAAATCCTGTGCACGGCAATTGACCGGCTCCTCCCGGCCGCGTCTGAACCTACATTGGCCGGCAAGCTGGTCGCTCGGGTGTTCGGAACGCTCCTCCTACCCCTGCTCTACGTCACACTGGCGATCGTCACCAGGCGAGTTGCACTGTCCGCCGCCATGACGCTTTTCTTTTCAGGCGCTTTTGGACCTTGGTGGTACAGCCTGCAGCCCGACAAGTATGTTCCGCAGCTTTTTATCATTGCAGTAGCGCTGGCGCTCGTGATGACGCGAGAGAAGGCGCCAACCGCACGGTTTCTGATCGGTCTGGGGTTTGTATATTTTGCAGCGGTCACCTTTCACAGCGCCTCCGGATTGATATGCTTTTCGATCCTGCCGCTATTATTCCGAACGTTGCGGGGGCGGGGTATCTGGTCCGCCTTCAAGCAAGGTCTCCTGACCGCAAGCGTGATGTTTGCACTCCTCGCCATCTACTACGTCTTGTTCCTTCTGGTCCTGGTGAGGCCTGCAGACGAACAGGGAGTTCGGGAATGGCTGATGTCCTATCTCAGCACGCCCGGGCAGACACAATGGGGACATTGGACGATCAAGTCACCTCTGCTGGCCTTCGTAGGGATTAGCCGATCGGTCTTTGCGGTCGAGTTCGCATTCGCATTTCCGGCTGTCGTCGGCCAGATGCACGCCCAGTTTCCGAACAAGATTCTCGTCGAAGAGGAGTGGTTTGCCGCGCATCTGCCGAGCTGGCTTTCTGAAGTCGGACCCATGCTGTTCTGCCTGGCACTCCTTGCCATTTTCGCAGTCGTGCTGGCTGCCGCCTATGCGTCGCGCAGCTTGCTGCGCGAGGACAGGCGCAGGGACAGGCACGCCGTTGCCAGCGTATTATGCTATCTTGTGCCCGCCGCTGTATTCTTCGACTGGTGGGAGCCGATCAATAACGAGTTCTGGATTGCCCCCTGGTATGCCGCCGTCCTGCTGTTTGGCATCGTCATATCCGGCAAAGACTGGCGCTTCGCCGCCAAGGGCGTAGCCGTTTGCGCCATCGCTCTTATCAGCTTCAATGGACTGCTCGGCGTCATTCCACGGTTGGACAAGCATTCCGACTACTGGCTGGCGCGTCAGGAGCCCATCGCCCGAGCCGCACAACGCGACGATCTGATCGTAGAGAACGGATTCATGGCTGCCAGTTACATGGAATTCATTGGTCCAGCGAAGGTGTTTCGGATCGACTTCTATGCCCAAAATCAAGCCACGCTCAAGCGGCTCCTTCTCGACAAGCTTGTTGCTCTCCCCGGCACAAGGTCCGTATTCTTGACGGATCTGGTGACAGGCTCCGCAGGCGCAAAGCCGGTAGATGGGCCCAAGCCCAATGAAAGCGTTATCGCGCATTTTGTAGAAAGTCTTCCCCCACCAGCGGAATGGACTATCATCGATGGTCGACGGCTCGCCCGCTATGACGCCGCCAGGCTAAGAACGCACCTCGCACAAGATTGACTGCGGAGAATGATGGCCGTTCCCGTAAGCGGTCATTGCTTTGGCTACAGTGCCTCCACCTCAGGATCGCTGGCGACATATACCCAGTTCGACCGTTGGAACGCCCGCTCATCGCCGTTTAGTCCGCGAGGCAAGCGCTGGAGCAGCTCGCGACGAGCTCGATCGCTGGTCTGGGCGGAGCGCCAGACTCGATACCCCTGACTAGCAATCCTCAGAGCGGCCGCCCACTGCTGCTCTGCAGGGGGTGGTGGAACGCGTTTGAACAGCCGCCGGCAAATTCTTTCGGGAAAATTTGCGCGCTCCCAGCGGCCTCGCCAAGGCTTCCGCGGCGTGTGTGGCGCCTTGAGGTCGCCGCTGGCGCCGATTGAACGTCACTGCAGGAGCAACGATTTGCCTCGCGTTTGATGGCTTTGATGGCGCGTTCCGTATCGATTGAAACCTGGTCCGGGCAAAAAAATAGGCCGCCTTTCGGCGGCCTATCCACAAAATCCAAGTCGGACTTAGATCAAGCCAAACGGAAGCTCGAAGCGGTCGAGGAGCGGCGACGATAGGCCAAGAAACCGATCCCCATGAAGCCCAAGATCATCATCGCCCACGTCGCGGGCTCCGGAACGGCAACTGTGAGATTGACGTTGTCGATCACGAAGTCCGCTGCCGGAACACCGAGCGGATGGAAGCCGAGAGTAAACGAATAAGGCCCGGCGTTTGCAAAGAAGTCCGCCGAATAGCTCACCCAGCCATTGCCCAAGGTTTTGGCCGTGAAAATTGGGGAGAGATTGCCGTCCGTGGCGGACTGAAGAAGAGCATCAAACGGATTCAACTGACCGTTCTGCGGCGAATAGATATCATAGCTGATCGTATACTTCTCGCCGGCAGTCAAAGAGAAAGACTGCGAAATCGATTGGTTATACACGTCCGAAACAAAGTAAGCACCGTACAGACCACCGCCAACCGGAGCCGGAATCGGCTCGCCAAAGGCGCCCGTCGGGTATCCGCTCGACTGGCCGTACTGAATCACCACCTGAGGGAATGACGGATCACCACCCGTGTTTACCGTCCAGTTGGCAAACGTACCCGTCTCAAACCCACCATTTTGAATGATGGCAGCGCTTGCGGCGCTCGAACACAAAATAGCCGCGGATACGACGATCCCGAAAATGCTGGATGGCTTCATAACAACCCCTCTCATTGCAAATTAAAACTTATTTAATAAATACCGTTCCTCCGGCCGAGTGTCAACAGAAGATTAACATGAATCCGCACTTAAATTTTGGGCTTAAAAACCCGGCAAGAGACCCAGCAAGAGATATGCGTGACACGGCCGGCGCAGCCATTTGTCGCCGGGGGCAAAGAATCAGGCATTTTCAGCCGCAAAGACGATATTAAATGAACGCCCGCAGCCCAAGAATCGCTCGGATTCGGACGGCAGACGCTCCTCCCAAGACCAATAATTAAATAAATTCAAATCGATTAACTAAAGGCAAAAATAAAGATACTGAGCGGGCGCAAATCCATTGCGATGTTGAAAATCGATATGAAATTTGTCGGCTGAAGCTTGCTGAAATCACGGTTAAAAACAGCATTCGAACGACCCATCAGGCAGGCCGTCGACGAAAAACGCTTGCCCTTTGACCGGCGGGCAAATACTGGCCCGTCGGAGCGACCATAACCCACTTATTGGGCGCAAGACAAATAAGGTATGAGCGTTGGTCCTATGAATTATATTCGCCAAACGATTCGCGCTTTGAAAGGGCTGACTGATTACGCCTTGCGGGACCATCGCAAATTCTATCCGTGGGGCTTTGCGATGAACGGACAGACTTCCCGCCTCGAAGCCGTGCGACAGATCATTTACGCGGCCGGGATTAATCGAATCATTGAAACGGGTACCTTCCGTGGAACGACGACAGAATGGTTTGCCCAGTTCGGACTTCCCCTGGAGACGGTAGAGACGGATCAACGTTTCTTCTACTTCGCAAAGGCAAGACTTTCGAGGTTCAGTAACGTTGAAGCGCACTTGGATTCATCAGTTTCCTTTCTGTCCAAGAGGCTTAGCCATGCAGATCGCCGTGATCGAATTCTGTTTTACCTTGATGCACACTGGGAAAACAGTCTTCCATTGCGCGAAGAATTACAGGTAATCTTTGCTAACCATACCAACTCGATAATTGTGATAGACGACTTCAATGTCCGCGATGATACCGATTACAACTACGACGACTACGGGCCGGACAAGGCCCTGACGCTGGAATACATTGAGAACTCAAACCTGCCGCCCTATTGCGCTTTTTACCCGGCGACACCCGCGAAGCAGGAAACCGGGATGAAATCGGGCTGGATCGTGCTGACGCCAGAACCTGAACTGGCGGGGGTGCTTCGAGCACTTGCCCTGCTTCGGAGCATCTAGGGTTCGCACCTGATGGCGGCCGAATCAGACGTCCGCGCAAGGAGCAGTCGTAATTGACTGGTAATATCGCGCAGATCGATCGGGACGTGATAATCGCAAGGCATTGCTTCGGCGGAATTGGCGATCATCTCTCGTGCCTGATTGGTGCATGGTGGCTTGCTCGGCGCACCGCAAGAACTCTGGTGGTGGACTGGCGGGGATCCCGGTTCAATGCGGACCCCACCATGAGGCGCAACTGCTTTTTCCATTATTTTGAGCCTCGACAAGCAATGGGAGGCGTTCGGATTATCGCAGATGATTCCGTTGGAGGCCTGCAATACCGGACGCCGATCTGGCCGGCAAAGTGGACGCAAGCAGACCTCACAAGTTCCGACCATTTGAAGCACAGCGCGGAAGAGGTAGCCGCGGTAAACGAACTTGTAACTTCCGAAAGGAAGCCGATCGAACCTACTGTTGTGCTAAATCAATGGGTTGAGCCGCCGCCGCCCCGCGAAATGGTGAGATTGCTTCTGGCAGAGCTCCATCTGGCAGAGCCAATTCGTGCCGAAGCACAGGGATTTTGGAACGAACAAATCGGTTCCGCATTCGCCGTCGGCATTCACCTCCGTCACGGCAATGGAGAGAATGTCGGGGCACGCGCCGCGTATTGGCTTAGCCCCTTCGCCCTAAGTCGCCAGTTATCCCTGAACGCTCGCAACGATGTGCACCGACCTGGTCTTTTCGGCCGGTTTTCGGACAACATGCCTGCCTCATTTGTGGGTATGTCGAGCCAAGCCGGGGCGGAACGGAGATTTTGCCGCAAGGTTGCTGCGGACTTCCACGCTTTCGCGGAAAGGCTCAACGCCGTAAATGCCGTACCGTTCTTGTTTTGCGATTCGATGCAGATCATTGACACTCTTCGCGAATTCTTACCGAATCTTGTTGTCCGACCGAAGGTTCTCCCCGAGAAGGGCGACGGTCCGCTTCACCAATTCGAAGCCAAGCCGGTCGGGCAGAACGGCACTCGCATAGGGACCGTGCCAGAGCAGGTTACGCTCGACATGTTTGTGGAGCTCGATCTTATGCAGCGCTGCCAAGCCCTAATGTATATGGATAGCGGCTTCTCGATCCTCGCAAGAACAATGCTTGAGCAAAGCCGCCAACTACGCCTTCAGCCAAGCCGAACAAACCGGCTAATTGTCCGGGCGATGTCTTAGCCGCTTGAGACAAAAGTCTGTTGCTCCACAATTATTAGTCACCGCAATTAAATCTATGGCGAGACCGAGTTTTCTCGAGCTCGAGCGGCCGAGGAAATCTCGCGAGGCGATTCTCCACCACCAAGTATATCGGATTCGCCCCGCCTGTTTGCGTTGACGCTTCTTGGCGAATCACGTCAACTTTTAGTTTGAATATGGGCAAGGGGCATTTTATGTCGATTTCAAAACTGGCCGCCACAGCGCTACTGAGCGTCGGGTTAAGTATATCGGGCGCGCACGCATCAACAGTGACCAACAATTTCGTTTTCACCGATCAAGGCAACAGTGTCGTCGCGTCTGGCTCATTCAGCTATCTTTCCACCGCAACCGGGACGCTAGGCTATTCCGACTTGACTGCATTCACAATTAGCCTGGCTGGTGAATCCTACAATCTCACGTTTGTAAACACCCTAACTCCTGGATTCGATTACGTTTACTTTGGCTACGACATCTCGACCAATTCGTTCGTACCTGCATCGGTTTTGGGATTCACGTCAATATTGGCAGGCACGAACCTTTTCGAGGGATTCTTCTTCAGCCCTTTGGCGAGTCAAGGTGGTGCCAATGCTGATGGCACCTTCACGGAGTATCGTGGGCCCGCCGACGGTATCGCTTACGCCCTCACCATATCTCCAGATCGAGTGCCGACCGTTCCAGAGCCGAGCACTTGGATCATGATGTTGTTCGGTTTCCTGGGAATGGTTGGCCTGGCATATCGTCGTCGCGAAAACTTCAGTGTCGGGCGCTCTGTTTGAGCTGCCCATATACGCTGGCAGCCAAGACCAACCTTCTCTTCTTGCTCGTGATGGTTCCCTCCTAAAGGCTTCGACCACCACGAACACGCTTCTACACGTATCGTGTCCAGAAAATTCCCCAGGGTTCTCTTCAGGAACGTCCCACCCCTTTGGCCTTCCCCTGTACGAGCGGCTCACACACCCCCTTGAAATGAGCCCGACACGCTTTAATCTTGCATCGCGCAGCGCTCAATTGCCTCGGCGGGCGACGGCCTCCGGGCATTAACCCGCTTGCGGGACTTGCTAGCGGCCAACGGTGGACAGCTAACGTGCTGTCCGATGATGCATTCTTCTCGTGATGGAGCAGGAAAGCAGCCGTGGCTTCTTCCATCTCCGAGCCCTTCATCCGGCGGCCGGTAGGCACGACGCTACTTGCGATCGGGCTCTTCCTGCTCGGCGCCGTCAGCTACCACTTCCTCCCGGTCTCCGCCGTACCCAACGTCGATTTCCCGATGATCCGGGTGTTCGCCAATCGTCCGGGCGCGGATCCGGCGGTGATGGCGGCGACGGTCGCAGCCCCCCTGGAGCGGCGGCTCGGCCAGATCGCCGGGATTGAGCAGATCACCTCGACCAGTTCGCTCGGCACCACCAGCATCCAGTTGCAATTCTCGATCGGCCGTAACGTCGACCGCGCGGCGCGCGACGTGCAGGCCGCGATCAACGCTTCGCTGGCCGATCTGCCGAGCGACCTGCCCGCGCTGCCGCGGTTCCGCAAAGCCAATCCCTCGGCGACCCCGATGTTCGTGCTGGCGCTGACCTCAAAAACGCTGACCGCGAGCGCGATGTACGACGTCGCCGACACCGTGATCGCGCAACGCATCGCGCAGGTGCCTGGCGTCGGCGAGGTCACCGTATCAGGCGCCGACCAGCCCGCGGTGCGGATCGCGCTCAATCCGGTGGCGCTGTCGAAGGCCGGGATATCGACCGACGACGTGCGCCTTGCGGTCATCAACGCCAATCCGCTGGGGCCGGTCGGCATTTTCGACGGCGGCCGCCAGGCCGAAACGATTTCGACCAACCGGCAGATGCGCACGGCGGCAGAATTCCGCGACATCATCATCAAGAGCTCGTCCGGCAATTTCGTCCGTCTTGCCGATGTCGCCGAGGTCGAGGATTCCGTCCGCAACCATCGTTCGATCGCCTGGTTCAACAAGCAGCCGGCGGTCCTGATCCAGATCACCAAGCAGGGCGACGCCAACGTGATCGAGACCGTCGACCGCGTGAAAGCGCTGCTGCCCGAATTGAAACGATGGCTACCCGCCGGCCTCGAGATTTCGACCCTGGTTGATCGGACCAACACGATCCGAGCCAGCGTGCTCGACATGCAGCTCACGCTTTTAGCAACAGCATTCCTCGTGATGATGGTCGTATTCGCCTTCCTGCGCCGGCTGACACCGACGATTGCGGCCGGCGTGTCGGTACCACTGGCACTGGCCGGCACGTGCGCCGGCATGTGGCTCGCCGGCTTCTCGATCGACAATCTGTCGCTGATGGCGCTTGCGATCTCGGTCGGCTTCGTCGTCGACGATGCCATCGTCATGATCGAGAACATGTACCGCAATCTCGAGCACGGCATGGCGCCCTATCCGGCCGCGCTCGAGGGCGCCAAACAGATCGGCTTTACGGTCTTGTCGATCAGCCTCTCGCTTGTCGCCGCCTTCACGCCGCTGATCTTCATGGACGGCATCGTCGGCCGGCTGCTCCGCGAATTCTCGCTGACATTGACCTTCGCCATTGTGGTGTCGACGGTGGTCTCACTTACGGTCACGCCGATGATTTGCGCGCACTACATCAAGCAGGCGACGTCGGGTCGAGCGACCCGGTTCGATCGCCTGGTCGACGGCGCGCTGTCGCGCATCGTCGCCTTCTACGCATGGACCTTGCGCACAGTACTGGATTTCCCGTTCCTGACGCTGATCGTGTTCTTCGCCACCATCGCGCTGACGGTCGTGCTTTATATCAAGGTTCCTAAGGGCTATTTTCCGATCGACGACAGCGGCTTCATTGTCGCCGCTTCACAAAGCTCATCGGATACCTCGTTTCAGTCCATGACCAGATATCAGCGACAGCTCGAGGATGCTCTTGAAGCGGATGATGCAGTGGCAGGGGTCGGATCAATCCTCGGCAGCATGACGGCAAACCGCGGGCTGTTCTTCATCAGCCTCAAACCGCCGCACGAGCGGGGCGGACTGAGCACCCAGGCCGTGATCGACCGGCTGCGCAAGAAGCTGGAAACGATGCCGGGCGTACGGCTCTACATGTTTGCCGCGCAAGATATTCGCGCCGGCGGGCGTCAAAGCAGCTCCTCCGATTACCGGTACACGGTCTCGAGTGTCGACGTCGATCTCCTCAAGCGATGGGCCCCGATCGTCGCCAAGCGCATGGAGACGGTGGAAGGCATCACCGACATTTCCACCGACCGCGACGCCGCCGGACTGCAGCTCACGGTGATGATCGATCGGAATGCCGCCGCCACGCTCGGCGTCCGCGTAAAGGACATCGATGATGCCCTCAACAACGCGTTCGCGCAGCGGCAGATCTCGGTCATCTATACCCAGCGCAACCAGTACATGATCGTGCTGGAGATCGATCCGAAATTCCAGAGCGATCCTGCCAATCTAGACCGCATCTTCGTCGCCGGCGCCAACGATGCTCAGGTGCCGCTGTCCGCGGTCGTTCGCTATGACCGCGGTCTGGCCTCGCTGGCGATCAATCACACCCAGTCGATTCCATCTGCCACAGTGTCTTTCAATCTTCTGCCCGACCTGCAGCTCGAAGCTGCAGTCTCGAAGATCCAGCGCGCCGTCGAGGAGTTGCATATGCCGGAGGGAGTCCGTGGCAATTTTGAAGGCAACGCCGGTGATTTCAGCAGGACCAGCGGCCGCCAGCCGCTTCTGATCCTCGGCGCGCTGGTCGCGATGTATATCGTGCTCGGCGTGCTCTATGAGAGCCTGGCCCATCCGATCACCATCGTCTCGACCTTGCCCTCGGCCGGCCTCGGCGCGTTGCTCGCGCTGCAGGTGACGAATACGCCGCTCACCGTGATCGCCTTTGTCGGCATCATTCTTCTGATCGGCATCGTCAAGAAGAACGGCATCATGATGGTCGATTTCGCGCTCGACGCCGAGCGCAACCGCGGCCTGTCGTCTGCGGATGCGATCTTCGAGGCCTGCCGTGCCCGCTTCCGCCCCATCCTGATGACGACAATGGCAGCGCTATTTGCCGGCATCCCGCTGGTTATCGCCACCGGCCCCGGCACCGAGCTGCGCCGGCCGCTCGGCATCACCATTATCGGCGGCCTGCTCGTCTCGCAGATCCTCACCCTTTACACGACGCCGGTGATTTATCTCCTGATCGACCGGCTGCGCCGAAGAGCGGCGCCCGGCGGCGCGCGGCGGAGAATATCGATGTCGCCGCCACCGGCATTGAGATAACGAACAGTGTCGACGGTTAGCCAGGCCTCAAGATTTAACGCAGGCGGCACGAACGCCGGCTTTAAGGTTTATCCCATGCATTAAACAAGGTGCCCAAAGATGCCTTTCCTTTTCCGAACGGCAAGATTAATGATCGCCAATTGCTTGCACCGACTGGTCACACGCCGTGAAATTGCT
This sequence comes from Bradyrhizobium sp. CB3481, assembly GCF_029714305.1. Classification (NCBI taxonomy): domain Bacteria; kingdom Pseudomonadati; phylum Pseudomonadota; class Alphaproteobacteria; order Hyphomicrobiales; family Nitrobacteraceae; genus Bradyrhizobium; species Bradyrhizobium sp. CB3481. The sequence goes on along the minus strand of NZ_CP121647.1, from coordinate 2,220,430 downwards.
CGTTGTCATTGTTAACTATCGCGTCACCCAGCTTGCGATTGATTGCCTGCACTCGGTCGCCAAGGAGATCGGCAGTGTTCCCGGCATCCATGTGGCGGTCTGCGAGAACGGATCGGGCGATGGTTCCGCCGAACGCATCCGGCGGGCGATCGACGATAATGGCTGGTCGTCCTGGTGCACGCTGAAGGCGCTCGAGGTCAATCTCGGATTTACCGGCGGCAACAATGCGATCCTGCGCCCGGCGCTGGAGGCGGTCGACAAGCCGCAATATTTCCTGCTGCTCAATTCCGATACGATCGTTCGGCCGAATGCCTTCAAGGCGCTCGTCGACTTCATGGACAACAATCCAAAAGTCGGCATCGCTGGCAGCCGCCTCGAAGAGCCGGACGGCACGCCGCAGCGGTCCGCGTTCCGCTTTCAATCGCCGCTGGGCGAATTCGAGGGCAGTCTCAAGCTCGGGCTTGTTAGCAAGCTGCTGAGCCGCTGGGTGGTGGCGCCGCCCGTGGTCGACCACGCTTTCGAGACCGATTGGGTGTCCGGCGCCAGCATGATCATCCGCCGCGAGACGATGGAAGCGACGGGACTGCTCGACGAAGGCTTCTTCACCTATTTCGATGACATCGACTATTGCTTCAATGCCAAGAAGCACGGCTGGCCGAGCTGGTACGTTCCCGCCAGCCGGGTCGTCCATCTCGTCGGTCAGTCGACCGGCGTGAACAACAAGCCCAAGCGTTTGCCACCCTATCTCCTGGAAGCACGCAGGCGTCATTTTCTAAAGAATTACGGCGCGCTCTACGCGGCCATGGTCGATATTTGCAGAATTGCAGGCCTGTCGCTCTGGCGGCTGCGGGTCATTCTCACCGGCAAGGAAGATACCACCCCTCCGCAGCACCTTTCCGATTCCATCCGCCACAGTGTTTTTTTCAAAGGCTTCAAGGTGACCGACGTCAAAAATCCGGCTCTGACCTCATGATTTTCAAAACCTACTCGGGGATTGCGTTATGGCCACCGGCGATGAGACTGATCGCCTAATAGCCATTTCTCAAAAAATTGCGGCCATACCAAGCTGGGCTTGTTGGGATTTCGAGCCAGGTTTCCGACTTAACCTTTTGCGCGGCTATCAAGCTTAACGCGCGAGTTGTGTTGCGGAGGTCCTGCGGAAAACTATGGTTGTTTGCGAGTTACCGAATTCGGCCAAATTGATTGCATGAAGTGCGGAGCATTGTGTGAAGCGCCAGCGTTTGAGCAAACCCAAGATCGTCCGCGAACTGCCCGAGAAATCGCTGAGCGACCGTTACGCTGAAGTGCTGAAGCTACGCCAGGCCGTCGTCCGCACCCAGGCCGCGTTGCGCTCGCCGGCCGACGTCAGCCGGCTTATCTCGAAGTAGCCCCTCATGCGTTCGCGCGTTGCCAGGCTGACGTATGTGTTTGCCATCGCCGTAGCCATGATCGGCTGGTCGTGGCTGCTTCTGCACAGCCTCGCTTGGGCGTTCGACTTCTAGGTGCGGTTCTAATCGCAGACTCGAACCGCGCGTTGCCGCCAGGCTCTGCCAGTCCAGGCCCGGCGTACCACATAGCAAGCGTTGCGATAGGCCCATGGACCGTACTCAGCATACTCGCCATAGCCGAACGGATAGTCATAGCCGTCGTCAAACGGATGGCCGTAGAGCCGCGCATAGCCAAAGCCGCTTGGATAGCCGATACCGGGAACGACAACAAGCGTGCCTGCCGTCGTGGCGTTCGGAACGGTGAGAAGCGCCAAGCCAACAGCGAACAAAACAGGCGATGCCTTACGCATATTCCGGCGTCCTTGTGCCATTGTGTGGAGCGGAACGTTGCAACGGAGCTGTGGCCAGATGGTCGATGAACTGGGCCCCGAATTCGCAGCCGATGCGCCACGCCAGCCGGCACAGCCGCGGGCGGCCGGTTGAAAGAATCAGTGTGAACTCCGCGGGCACATCAAGATTTTCGGCGATCACCCGCACGCCGCCATCAGATATGTCCGTAATCGTGCAATCGCGCGGCAAAGAGCCGACGCCTAGCTGAATCTTCGCCGCCCCATGACAGGAACGACGCTCGCTTTTTCGTCGATCCACAAGCACCCGACCCACCCGCATTTCTTGATTTTGTCTTTCGGCAATCTTATCGAAAATCCGTTCGACTTCGCCTAAGCGGGCAACCTGCAATCGATGATTTGCCTTATCGGAATGTTTACTGCCACCGGCACGGCTCGGCAAATCCCCCTGGTTTGCCGAGCCGAGGTAGGGTTAAGGATCCTATTATCTCGAAAGAAGCTTTGGCCTGGTGCAGAACGCCACGATGAAGAGACGAACTACCCTTCTTGCCGTTGCCGCCGCATGGGTCGCCATCACCGCGATTGCCTATGCCACGCTGACGCATGTCGGCTTCGTCTATGCCATCTATTTCAAGCTTGCGCCGTACCTGATGCGGCCGGCGATGCAGACCTATGCCCATTTCGAGCACGTCATCGCATTCGCTTTCGTGGGCGCCCTGTTCGGCTTCGCCTATCCCAGGCGACCAATCCTGGCTCTTGTCATCGTCATCGGCGCTGCGGCACTGCTCGAGATCCTCCAGACCGTGACACCGGACCGGCATGGCACACTGATCGACGCGCTGGAGAAAATGGCCGGCGGTGTGACCGGCATCGTCATCGCGAGGGCGGCCAGACGATTTTGGTCTGCCAAGGACAGCCCATCCTGAATTAACCCGATCTCCGGATTTAAAGCTGGCGTTAGAGCGCAAACGCTTCCGCAATGCGGCGCTGACAACGCAGTTCGATGCAACGTGTATCCAATTGTTATCCCCACCCTAGATTGACACAAATTAAAAGGATGTGATTATAGTAAACACAACCGACAATAAATTGGGGGGAATAATGCGGTTTGCATCACTACGCTTAATTGCTCTGGGAGCTACCTTTGCGCTGACGTCATTTGCGCGTCCCGCCGCGGCGGTCGTGACGTTCAATCAGGACTTGGCATCTGGCTGGACGCAGGGAACGGGCACCAGCAACGGCCATTTCACGGTGGATACCGAGGCAAATGGTGTTGAACTCGGATTGCGTGCCTCGCTCCGATTCGTCGGGCCGATCACGCCGAGCGGCAATCTCTACATCGCGCCGGTGGGCAGCACCCCGCCCGGCAGCGCATTGTGGAATTTCGAGTTTTCGGTCAATCCCGGTTCGCTGCTGGGCACCTATTCGGTGCTGACGATTACCGGTCCAGGGGGAGTATTATCGTTCAATCCGCAGATAATTCCAGACAATACGCCGCTCGGCGGTCCGCTCTATCAGAACAGCGAAAACCTGGGTTTTGCTTTTCTGGGAGGTCCGCTGAATTTCAATCCGAACGCGTCCGGCATCTATACCTTCGATCTCAAGCTCTTCAGCGCGCAGAATCAGCAATTGGGCGACGTGTCGATTCAGGTCAACGCCGTTCCCGAACCATCGACCTGGGCGATGCTGATCCTCGGATTCGCCGGCATTGGCTTCATGGCCTATAGGCGGAAGGTGCGGCCAGCCAACTTGGCTGCCTGAACCCCGAGCATCCCTCGAAAGCCGCCTTCGGGCGGCTTTTGTTTTGACCTCGGCCGGCTCAGGTCGCCTGCTGGCCCAAGACCCAGATCCACCAGAGGCCCACGGCAAGGTGAGGCCCGAACGAAATCGCCTGCTTGCCTTCAAGCTCGTGCCCTTCGGATTTCAGGATCAGGAGGCTGATCAGTGCGGAAGCCACCGCGATCAGCAGCAGACCGGGAATGCCCTCCATGCCGACCCAAAGGGTGCCGGCTGCGACAAACTTGACGTCGCCGAAGCCCAGGCCGTCAAAGCCCCGCAGCCAACGATAGGCGGCGCGGAACAGTGCCGCGGCCGCGAAGACCACGACAGCCTCCAGCCCGCACCACCAGAAATCCGTCGGGAGCCACAGCCAGGCCTGCAACGCGCCGCCGGCGGCGAGCGCCAGGACGATGCTGTCCGGAATGATGCCGTAGCGGCCGTCTATGGCGCACACGAAGGCCAGGAGAATGATGAGATAGCAGCCGGCGAAGGCCAGCGGCGGCCAACCCGGATCGCCTGCAAGGCCGCCGGCAAACCAGACTGCGCCGGCGATCAGACCCCATGCCACCGCAGCATATGGCCGCCCGGGCGTGCGCCAGCCCAGCGCCTCGCCGAAAAAACGGCTGGTCCGGTCACCGGTCTTGCGCAGCGCGCGCATCATCTGCCGCTCGCATGGAGCGGAACGGTCAGCTTTTCGCCCTGTCCCTCCAGAACGACGTGCTCCGGCGTCACCGCGGCAACGCGCCAGCCGTCGATCTGCCCATTGACCTCAACCCAGACGCCCAGGGGGCTTTGCGCCGAGATCAGGAATGCCTTTGCGATCCCATCGCTTATGAACACCCCTTTCAAGGAGAGTCCCGAATCCAGGGGCGCCATGGGCGGCGGCGCGGCAACCGGCTCGGCGGCAACAAAACCCTGCCGGTTTCGCGAGAACAGCGGGCGCTGGAGGATATTCTCGAACCCCCCGGCGCGGGCATTGGAGGGTTTGGCGGCCGCCCCGGCTCTGCCAAGCCATGCCGGAGCCGTGAACGTCGACAGCTCCAGCGAGATCAGCGCGCTGATCGTGACGACGCCGACCAACCCGATACAGGCCGCCAAACCCAGGATGAGGACGCGCGTGGCGGGCCGGAGCGCCGCCAATTCACTGCGGCTTGGCAAATCTGACCGCCCGAGCATCGCAGCGAGCCTGGCCGTCGCAAACTGCCGTGGCGAACCGGTCATGCCCGCCAACCGAAGCTGAACCATTTGCGTCAGCGACGTCATGGCGCGCGCTCCGCGGTCACCGGCCGGTGACCGGCTTGCTCGCTTGCCGGAGGCTGTGCGCCCTCCCGGATAGCGCCCTGAACCCGAAGTTCGGCTCTGATCGGGCCATCCTCGCCGTCCGCCAGGCTTCGGAACGAGGCCGTGGTGACAAACAACAGCGGCGTCTGGTTCTCGATCGTGGAGATCATATCCCTGATCGCCTTCAGCGGCCCCTCGAGCTCGACGCTGACGGCAACCATGTGTAGCGCCTGCGACCGGCTCCCCGGCAAGCCGCGGATGGCGAGCAGATTGACCCCGGCAGTCGCCGCCACTGATTTCAGGCTGGCCTGCAGATCGGCGCTGGCGACCCGCTCTTCGTTGCCGGCGAGGAAGGGATCACTGGTGCGCCCAACACTGCCGGCCGACTTCTTTGCCGCGCGCGCGACGGTCTGGAAGTGCGCGAGCTGCGCCGCATTGTCGGAGATCTCTTCGCCCCTGCCGGCAAAATGTCCGAGGATCGGCGCGACCAGAAAAATGAGAACGAAGAGGAGCGCGGCAGCGTTGAATGCCAGGAAGGGCGTCCCGCGCGCCAATTTCAGGTTCTGGATCATGGCGCGGTCCGAGATCGCGCCGCCGGCCGCGCCGAGCGGGCGCCGCGCAGCTTGAATGCGAGACTGAAGCGGTCCTTGCGCTCGTTCGCATCAGGCGTAATCGCCGACGTCAGGGTCGCGCCGGAAAACAACGGAGACTGGTCGATGATGCGGACGAGCCCCGCGGCATCGGCCGAAAAGCCCGATAACGTCACGGTGCCGTCGGCGATGCGGGTCTCGGTCAGGAACGTATGATCGGGCAGAATGCGCGACAGCTCGTCCCAGACGGCGAGCACGCCAGTCTCCGCCTTCATCGCGAACAAGCGCGCCGCGGGGTCCATCCCGTCGCGGCCATTCTGAGCGGATTGCCGCACCTCCGCCAATGCCGTCTCCAGCGCATCGGCGACGCTGGCCTGCCGCCATTCAAAAGCGGTCAGACCGAGCAGGACGGCAGCGAGCGCGCCGGCTGCGAGGAGCCGAACCGCCCGCAGCGCCCATGCGGGATCTTCGTCCCTGACGGTGCGGAATGTGATCACGGGCAATGCCTCGCCGTCCGCCCCTGCCACCGCCAGGCAGTCGACGTCCCCTGACGTCAGACCGAGTTCGGACAACGCCGCCTCGACACGATCGCGCCGGATGATCCAGTGGCACATCGGCACGACGCCGCCGGCTTCCTCGCCGACCGCGGTCGCGGCATGCCAGATGTCCGAAAGCTGGAACGGCGTTCGCCGCACGATGTCCTGCTCCAGAATCTTCGGCAGGGCGGCAATAGCCGCCTTGGGCACGCTCAGCTCGCGCAGAAAGAACAGCTCATGCGAGATCACCGGCGCGACGTTGGTCCCTTCCCGCGTCACGCCCTGCCCGGTGAACCACTGTTCGAGCGCGCCGGCATTGAAGTGAGAAACTGGAATTCGGATTTCCGCCGGGCCGGAGCCAGACTTCAGGCGGCACGTGACGCCATCGCCATCCCGCCAAAGCGTCACCTGCGGCCTTGTCTCGCCTTCGGCCCATACGCGCCAGCCTGCGGGAACCGCGTCGCGCAAACCCGACAGCCACCACTGTGCAAAGCCTTGGCCCCACGCGTTGAGGACGTGGAGGCCACCGGCGCGGGCTGGCAGATTGGCGACAGGCATGCTCGTCACATTCGATTCGAATGGACGAAGCCTATTTACTACTTCTTTACGAAGGGTAACGACCTGCCCCGGGGGGTGATGAGGTCAAGGTCTGGCCCGATCCTGCGTTGGCCGCTCAACCAAAATGTCGAAAACAACCCCATGCAAAGTAGCCGTCAAGGGGCTTGGCAGGCCGATCGGCTGACCTGATCTCATGAACCATGGCTCCGGTCGCGTGAGGCTTCAGCCGCCTCACAGCCGGCTTTAACTGCATTCAATTATCGGCTCATCTTGTTGTTCGGGCACGATATTTTTGAAAAACCGGTCAGGCATCAGCCCTGGCGCAGCGCAACGATCGTCGCAGGCTCGTTGCGCCGCTCGTCCTCAAATTCAACTTGGATCGAAACCAGATCCGGCGGCCGATTGGCGCGCAGCCAGTCGGCACGCCAGGCCGGCTTTACCTTCGGATCCCTGGTGCCGAAATAGCCGAGGCGGATGTCGCGCACGCCGCTGAGCACCACGACGCGGGCGGGGGCTGCTTCGGCACCCTCCTTCGGTCGGCCGCCCGTAAGCGCCACGATGTCGACGACGACATCGCCGCCGCTTCGCTGCAGGACGATCTTGTGCGGTCCCCCGCGCAGGGAACGCCCCTCGCTCAGTGCCACGAACGACAGTCCCTCCTGGCGTCCATCGAACCCGACGCCGTCCTTCGGGCCAGCCCCGTCAAACCGGACCGGGAGTGCCGACCCCACCAACGCGGCGACGGTCTGGATCGCGGCACTGGTCTCGCTTCCGATCTCGCTGGCATGGCTCGCGGCGAAGGCGCGCCGCCCCATCGTTAATCCGCCGGCGAGGAAGCCCGTCAGCACCGCCAGGATGGCAAGCGACAGTAACAGCTCAATCAGCGTCAACCCCTGCTCGCCCCTTCTGCGGGCAGCGACACGAGAGATCCGCCGGTTGCGCAACGCTGTTCTCATTGGCGTGCCTCCGGCGCCAGCTTCAGTGCCGCGAGCTTGGCGGCGGTGCCATCCGGCGCCTCAACCGCAATTTCAACCCAGTAGGATTTCAGGGCGCCATTTGCCTGCGGCGGCCGCACCCCTTGTTGCGGACGCGGGTCACTGGTGCGAACCTCCGTCACGGTCTGCCGCCAGCGGAATTTGTTGGCCACCAGGCCTTCACGAGTGCCCGGCGCCAGCGCCTCGGAAATACCAGCAGTTTCGAGGCGTGATTGCGCCACCCGGAGCGCCGTGCGGCTCGCTTGCGTGCGCGCATCGGAGCGCATCGCCACCACCACGCCCGTCGAAATCGCGCCCAGCCCCAGCGCCAGGATGACGAAGGCAACGAGGATTTCGATGAGCGCAAAGCCGCGCTCCCCCTTGCGCCTGACCAATATCCGCCCGGTCACCGCGCGCATCATTGCATCAACCGGGGTTCGCCGGTCAGCCAGTTGACGGCAATACGCGCCGACCGGCCATCCAGCGTCAGCGCGATTTCGCCACCGGACGACTGGCCGTCCGGATAGAATCTGATGCCGCCGAGATCGCCGACTCGTTCCGTCTCGGCCACCACGACCGCGGCCGTCATGCCGCGCGGCAGACTGTGCATCGAATTCGGCAGGCCGAAGTGGCCTTTTTCGACGTCGATACGGAACAGCGTTTCGGCATTGCTCGACATCGCCTGTGCGCGCGCGAGCTGGAGCGTTGCCGTCACCGAGCGCGCGGTGACGGCAACGCGGGTCGCCGTGGCCTTCGGCTTGGCGGACAGGGTGCCGGCCAGGACAAGGGCGATGATCCCGATAACCACGAGCAGCTCGGCCAGCGTGAACCCGGCTGACGATGGTGGATGGCGCTTCATTGGAAGGCGAGATTGTTGATCGACAGCACCGCGCTCATCACATGCATGATGAGCCCGCCGATGCTGCCGCCGATGAGCAGCGTCAAAGCCGGCGTCAGCAGGCCGACCATGCGCTCGATGCGGCGCTGCAAATCGGCCTCGATCACGCTCGCCACCTGAATGAGCATCGGCCCGAGCTGGCCGGACTCTTCGCCCACGGCGACGAGACGAAGCGATGCCGGCGGCAACACGCCGTCGCCGTCGAAGGCGCGGGACAGCGGCGTGCCTTCGGGAACACGCTTGATCGCGCCCTCATAAAGCGCATTGAGGTGCCGGTTGGTGACGAGCCCGCGCGCCGTCTGCATCGCCGACATCAGCGGCACCCGCGCGACCAGCAGCGTGCCGAGCGCCCGCGCAAAGCCGCCGGCCTCGCGATGTCGAACCAGTCCGCCGATCACCGGCAGCGAGCATTTCAGCCGGTCGGCCGCGAGCATGATTTCAGGATTCTGCTTCGCCTTGCCCCACAGCACGAAGCCAGCTGCGCCGAAGAGAGCGGCCGCGAGCAGGACAATCAGCCAGTTGTCCTGCAGCTCCTCGAAGAAATGCAGGATGCCCGGAAGCGGAAGCCCGGCATCGACGAAGATCGGCGAGATGCTCGGTATCAGCACGAACACGATGACGAGGACCGAGACCAGCGACATCAGGATCAGGATCATGGGATAGACGAGCGCCGATGTGATCTTGTTGCGGATCTCGAGCCGGCGCGCCAGCAGCTCGGCAATCTGCGTCAGCACCTGCCCGGTCACCCCGCCGGCTTCGCCGGCGGCCAGAATGGCGCGATAGTCTGATGGAAACACGTCCGGACGCTGCGCCATCGCCTCCGAAAGCTGCAGTCCGGCCAGAACATCCCTGAGCAAGCCATTGGCCAGGCGTGCAGTCTTCGGCGAGGCACCCGGGCCGGCGATGATGCGGAACGCGGCATCGAGCGTCAGTCCGGAATTGATCAGCGAAGCCAGTTCGACCGTGAACGCCGTCAGCTCCTTCAGGCCAAAACGATTCGACTGGATGAGCTCCCGCTTCCAGATCGAGGTTTCGGCCTCGCGCGCCGGATCAGACGGCGCGCCCGCGCGCTCCGTCGCCTGGTCAGCCATCGAGGTTTCAAACGGGGTCAGCCCCGAGCCGTAGAGCGTATCGATCGCCGCATCGAGGCCGTCGGCGACGATCGTCCCCGCCGTGACCGCGCCGCGCTCGGTGTAAGCCCTGTAGTGAAAGGTTGCCACGGCCGCCCCCGTCAGGACGCGCGGGTGACGCGAAGGACTTCTTCAAGCGAAGTCTCGCCGGCGCCGACCTTCACCAGGCCGTCCTCGTAGAGCGTGTGAAAGCCCGCCTCGCGCGCAATCTGTTCGATCGCGCGCTGATCCTGGCTTCGTCTGCCGATCGACTCGCGGATCGCGTCGTCGACAATAAGCAGCTCCGATATCGTCGTACGGCCGCTGTAGCCGGTATTGTTGCAGGCCTCGCAGCCGACCGGTTCCCGGCTGTGCGACCAGTCCACGGCAGGATAGGCCGATATCGCCAGCTTGAATTTGCCGTGAGCGCGCTCGCTCGCGCTGTGCAGCCGAGAGCAGACCGGGCAAAGCCGTCTGACGAGGCGCTGCGCCATCACGCCGGCAATCGTCGAGGCAAGAAGGTAACGTTCCAGCCCGATGTCGATCAGGCGCGTGATCGCGGCAATCGCGCTGTTGGTATGCAGCGTCGAGAACACCAAATGGCCGGTTAATGCCGCCTGGATCGCGATGCGCGCGGTTTCGAGGTCGCGGATTTCGCCGATCATGACGATGTCAGGGTCCTGGCGCAGGATCGAGCGAAGCGCGGTCGGGAAATCGAGACCGATCTGCGGCTGGACCTGGATCTGATTGATCCCGGAGAGCTGGTATTCGATCGGGTCTTCCACCGTGAACAGCTTCAGCTCGGGCCGATTGAGATCCTTCAGGGCCGTGTACAGCGTCGTCGTCTTGCCGCTGCCGGTCGGTCCGGTGACGAGGATGATACCGTTCGGAAGCGCCATCAAACGCCGAAGCGATCCTTGCGTCCGCCCATCGAGGCCGAGCTTGGTGAAATCCAGCTCCACCCGGGTTCGGTCGAGGATACGCATCACGACGCTTTCGCCGAACACCGTCGGCAGGGTCGAGACACGGATATCGATCTCGACGCCGCGGACCACCGTCTTGATACGACCGTCCTGTGGCAGGCGCCGCTCGGCGATGTCGAGCTTGGCCATGATCTTCATGCGCGTCGTTAGCGCCGCGCGCAGCGTCGCCGGCACCAGCCGCTCCTGCTGCAGGAAACCGTCGATGCGGTACCGGACAGCAACCGCATCGCGCCCCGGCTCGACATGCACGTCGGACGCGCCGCGCTCGACGGCACGTGCGATGATCTGGTTCACCAGGCGGATGACCGGCGCCTCATTGGCGATATCGCGCAGGCGCTCGACGTCGAACTCGCTGCCGTCGCCGCCGGGAAGCGTAAGGCCGTCAGTTTCCTCGGGCTGCGTCTCGCCCGCCGCATCCTGGTAGAGCCTGCGCAGGGCACGCTCGATCTCCGCCGGCGCGATCACGGCGAGATCGACGCGCACGTCCAGCATGTAGCCGATCGCCTTGGCGGCCTCATCGACAAAGGGATCGGCGGTTGCGATCAACAAACGCTGGCCGTCGAAGGAGACCGGCAGAACCCGGTTGGTCCTGAGGAAGCAAAGCTGCAGGCGGTCGGCCAGAACGGGCCGCGGTGGAACATCCGCCGGCTCGATCAGCGCCAGGCCGCAATAGGTGGCGTAGGCAAGACACAGGTCGGCCTCGGAGATCAGGCCGAGCTTGACCAGCACGTGGTCAAAACGCTCGCCGGCCGCGTCGGCAGCGCGTCGCGCACGGGCGATGGCAGCCGGATCGACCAGGTCTTTTTCAATCAGGAGATCGGAGAACGCCTGCGCGAAGCCGGCGTCTTTCGGGCCCGGCAATTCCGTTGCCCGGCCAAGCGGCGCGGCAGGGCGCAATAATTGCTGGATATCGAATGACATGCGCGCTCGGCAATCTCACGGGTCTAATGTCGGCGCGATTCTAGGAGGATTTTATTAACCAAAGCTTTGACGCTTTGTTTGTCATTCCCGGGTTAAGTATTTTGCCCGCGCAAGTATTTGCGCGGTCAGGCCACTTGGCCGCCCAGCAAGGCTTTTCCGACGTGGCAAACCGGCCAAAGGCGCAAACCGACCGATTTCCCCTCGCCTGCCGCCGGGAACGGGGTTTTGCGCTGGTCGCCGTGATCTGGACGTTGGGCCTGATTACGCTGCTCGGCATGGCCGTCATCGTCGGCGCCCGTTACCGCACCAAGACCTCGTCGAACTATGCCTCGGTGGCCGCAGCCGAGATGGCCGCGGAGAGCGCCGTCAACCTGGCGATTGCCACGGCGCTGGCCGCAACGCCGGAACAAGCCGTTAATTTTCCGCTGCGTTGCCGGTTGCCCGGCGGCGAGCGCGCCACGATCACGGTCGAGGAAGAAACCGGAAAAATCGACCTCAACACCGCGAGCGTAGCCGCGTTGACGCGCCTGTTCACCGCCCTCACCGGGGATCAGTCCAAGGGCACCCGGATCGCCGCAGAGATCATCGAATTCCGGAAGCCCAAGACACAGGCCGCACAGGCCACACCGGCCGCGGGACCCGCCGAGGCCCGCTTCAAGACCGTGATGCAACTGGATCAGATCGATGGTGTCTCGCCGCGATTGTTCCGCGCCGCGCTTCGCCATGTTACGGTTCGCTCGGGACGGCCTGAGCCCGATATCGAAGCCGCCTCTCCCGCCCTGCTCAGGCTGCTCAACGTCCAGCCGAAACAGACAGCCGGCAGGCGCGGGCTGCCCGTGAGCGGCAGCATGACCATCCGCGCTGACATCAGCGCCGCCGACGGCACCCGCTTCATCCGCGAGGCGCTGATCTCGCTGGACGGCGGCAACGGCCGCCCCTTCGTCATCCGCGAGTGGCGGCGCGGCGATATCGATCCGCGACAGGAGCGTCCCCAAGGCGCTGCGCGCGCGTGCCTGCGCCTTGGCGACGCGCCGGCAAGCTGACGACGAGCATTGATCGAACTGCAGCCACTAGGTTCTGCATCTACAAACCCGGCGGCGTCATGTGACTGGTGACTACGTCCGCTTTGCTCTTATAGCGACCAGGTTCATGCGGCAGCGCGGCATGTCGCGATGGCCATAAGCGGTCATTCGGACCTCAGGCGGGTGGCAATGCCGTTGTCGCGCGGCAGCGTAATGATGAACTCGGTAAAGACGCCAGGCTCAGTCTCGACGTCGATCCGGCCCCCGTGTTGCTTGACGATGATGTCATGGGTCATCGAGAGTCCGAGCCCCGTTCCTTCCCCTGTCGGCTTTGTGGTGAAGAAAGGATTGAAGATCTTTTCGCGTACTTCAGGCAGGATGCCGGTGCCGTTGTCGCGAATACGGATTTCGACTGTCGTGCCAAGGTTCCTCGTGGAAGCGCTGAGGACTGGTTCAAAGCTCTCGTCGCCCGTTTCGACCTTGCGCCTAGTCGCGGCATAGAAGCCGTTGGAAATTAGGTTGAGCAGCGCCCGTGTGATCTCCTGCGGATACAGCTCGACTGCTCCAGCGCGCGGGTCCAGGTTCTGCCGCAGCGTGATGGTGAAGCCTGACTTCTCTGCTCGCGCGCCGTGATAGGCGAGATTGAGGCTGTCCTCGACGATTGCATTGATATCGGCAGCCCGCTGCTCGCCGCTTCCCTCGCGCGAATGCAGCAGCATGTTCTTGACAATGGAGTCTGCGCGCTGGCCATGCTGCACCACCTTCTGCAGGTTTTCCTGCAGCAATCTGGTCAACTCATCGACCTCCTCCCGCATCTTGTCAGTCAGCGCGGCGCGTTTGAGCAGATCGTTCAGCTCGTCGGTCAGTTCCGCCGACAGCGCCGAGAAATTGTTGACGAAGTTGAGCGGGTTCTTGATCTCATGCGCGATGCCGGCGGTGAGCTGGCCGAGCGAAGCGAGTTTTTCTGTCTGCACCAGGCGATCCTGCGCGGTCCGGAGGTCGTCGAGGGATTGCGACAGCTCTCGCGTGCGCTGGCGCAGCTCGTTGAGCAGCCGCGTGTTCTCGATGGCGATCACCGCTTGTGCCGCGAAATGTTCCAGCAACTCGACCTGCTTGTCGCTGAACTCTTGCACCTCCTTGCGGTAGACGGCAAAGGCGCCGACAAGCTCGCTCTCCTTGAGCATCGGCACAATCAGAACGGTGCGGGCTGCGGCGACCTTGTAGATCAGATCGTCAGGATGCTCTGTCGCAATATCGGCAATGTGAACCAGCGCCTTGGTCTCGACGAGGCGCCGCAGCGAAGGCGCCCCATCAAACGGCGCGATGAAGTGTGGCGGCGTTTCCTGGTCGGGCGCATACAATTGCGGCACGTTTTGCGCGGCCATTCGCGCCACCCGCCGCAACCTGTCGCCTTCGTACAGGAGCAGCGTCCCAAAACTGGCGCGGCAAATGCGCACCGCATTTTCCAGCATGGCCTCGAACACCGGCCCAAGCTCGCCAGGCGAACTCGCGATGACCTTCAATATCTCGGCCGTAGCCGCTTGCTGCTCGCGGGCCTCCTGCAACTCTTTGGTCACATCGGAGATCGGAGAAATGCGGCGCCTATTTTTAATGGGCTTTTTGCGGCCGCCCATAGAGCTCGCCTTGCGGGTTTTCGCCGCGCTCCTCTTGCCTCTCGTTTTTGATGGCCGCGTCATATTTCCCCTGGGGGTCAGGAGGCGCATCTTATCGGGTCAGGCCACAATTCTGGAAGGGCAGGTATAGCCAGAACTACCCCTTGCCAAACGGCCAGGCCGATGTCGGCTCTGGGGTCATTTTTCGACAGTTTCACCAGAGATGGTCGGCTGGCTGATGTCCGTTTCTACCCGTAAGCGTCCAACCGGGGCCTGCCCGGAAGCGTTGCGTCTGGCCAGACCCCAGTGATTCAAGCTTTCAAACTGGGGGTTCGAATCATGCGCCACGAACTCGCCGATTGGCAGGATCAAACAATGTCGTTTGCCAACGCACTACGACAGACTTGCGGGAAACTACCTTGCCTTTGTCCAACTCGCATCTATTCGGCCATGGCCGGCCGCGCGTGTGAGTCCAGGCCTAGCCCTTTGAATTCAGCACCACCGGCGGTGGAGGCGGCGGCGGCCGGACCGAGCCTTCGAGCTTCAGGCGCTCCTCGACGACGGCAGGGCCCGGCTCCATCACCATGCAGCCTTTGTAACGCTGCAGATCCGACAGCGCGTCGAGCCGCCTGCGTTCATCGATCAGCTGCTTGGGTGCATCCAGCGGGTAACGCTCGTAGCCGTAGCCGGCGAGCGGCCCCGCCGCCAGCCAATACTCCAGCAGGGCGGCACGCCGCGCCGAGTAGCGGAAGGAAGCCGCGATGCCGTTGCAGCTCATGGATTCATCGACCGGCAGCAGCGCATAGGGCGGCGGCGGTTCGACGATCGGATAGGCATAGGTCACGCAGCCGGCCAGCGCACAGCCCATGCCGGACAACAGCAAAAAATTCCGCAAGAGGGCTGTCGCTCGCTTCGTCACTGCGACGTTATCCGCTGAAACGTGTTGGCCGGCGTACGCTCGCGCGTGGTCGTGTGCGGCATATAGACGTGCATCTTGCGGCGGTATTCTTCCGTCGCGAGGCGGCTTTCCGTGCCGTCGCGGACGACCTTGGGCGTGATCAGGATGACGAGCTCGGTCTTCTGAACCTGGTCGCCCCGGTTGGAGAACGCGGCGCCGAGGCCGGGTATGTCGCCGAGCAGCGGAATCTGGTTGCTGGTCTTGTTGGCCTGCTCCTGGATCATGCCGCCGAGCGCGAGCACCTCGCCGTCGTTCACCACGACGGTGGTCTTCACGCGCCGCTGCTGGATGGTCGGCGAGTCGATACCGGATGAAGTGGTCTTCACCACGGCGCTGACTTCCTGCTCGATCTCGAGCTGCACCCTTCCGCTCTCGTTGATGCGCGGCGTCACCGACAGGATCACGCCGGTGTCCTGCATGGTGATCGAGTTGACGATCGCGGTTTGCGCCGTCACGGTGCTGGTTGCGGTCTGGGTGGTGATCGGCACCTGGTCGCCGATCTGCAGCCGCGCCGTCTTGTTATCCAGCACCATCAGCGACGGCGTCGAAATGACGTTGACGCGGGTAATCGCGTTCAGTGCGCTGAGCGTCGACGCTATGCTGGCAGCGTTGACGGCATAATTGAAGCCTGGGAAAACCGATGCCACGCCGCCGGTCACTGCGTTCGTGAATGTGGCGGTCGGGGTGCGGTTCTTCTGCAGCTGCCATTGCACGCCATATTGCAGCTTGTCGTTCAGTGTCACCTCGGCGATGACGGCTTCGATCAAGACCTGGCTCGGGACGACATCAAGCCCCTGAATGACGCGGAGCACGCGCTGGTAGTCGCGCTCATTGGCCATGATGAGGAGCGAGTTCTTGGTCTCGTCCGCCACGATCTTCAGCGGCGGTTCCTCGATCTGCCGATTTGACGACGCAGGCGACGAAGACAGCTCTGTGGATTCCGCCGCCAGTGCATCCGGTTCGTTGTTCAAGGCGCGCTGCAGGCTTTGCAGATCGTTTCCAGGGGTAAGTCCGCCACGCAGACCGGTTGCACCGGCCTGATCGATCTCCGACATCGTGCCGCCAGGCCCCGGCTGTCTGGCCGAGCTTGTTGAGAAGCCCGTCTGCTTCGCCCGCGGCGAAACGCTGCGCGTCGGCTGCTTCACCACCTTCAGCTCGTTCGAGAACATCGACTGCAGCACGCCGGCGAGCTCGGTCACGGGGCGGTTCTGCACCTGATAGAAGTGAAGCTGCCGCTCGGAGCCGGCCGCTTTGGCATCGAGCCGCCTGATCCAGGTTTGCGCCTTGGGCAGATAGCTCGGCTGCGAGGTCACGACCAGGATGGCGCCAAGCCGGGTATTGGCGATGAACCTGACGCGGCCCTTGAGCGGCCCCTCTTTCTCAGCCGCGAATATCGCCTTCAGTTCGTCGACCATTTTTTCAGGCTGCGCGGTCTTCACCGGAACGACGGCAAACGACATGCCCTTCATGACGTCGACGTCGAACACCGAAATCGAGTCCAGCATGCCCTCGATTTCCGCCGGAGAGCCCCTGAGCGCGAGAATGTTGCGCGCATCATCGGCCTGCACGATCGCGCCCTTCGGCACCATCGGCTCCAGCACGCGGGCGACTTCCGTCGCGGCGACGTATTTGAGAGAGACGACGCGAATGCCGTTGCCGGCAACGGCGCTGTCAGCCGGGCCATCGCCGGTCGCAATCACGCCCGTGGCAGCCTGGTCGGCCGGCGCGATCCGGTAGGTGCCACGGCTTTGCACCAGCACCGCGCCAATCGGCGTCAGCGCGGTCTGAAACATCTCCAGCGCCTCGGCCTTGCTGACCGGACGCGTCGTCTGCACTGAAATGACGCCATCGACGCGCGGGTCGACGACGTAGTTCACGCCGATCATGTCGCCGAGCACGGTCTTCGCGGCTTGCTGAAGCGGCACGCTCGCCAGGTTGAGCACCACATTGCCATCGGCGCCCGCGGCCCTCCGCTTCGAATATAGCCCGCCGATCATGCTGCCGCTGCCGCCGTCCATGACGCCGACGGCTTGCGATGAAGGAGACGGAAGCGGCACGGCGCCGGTGGGACCGCCGTCATAGGCCGCGTAGGTTTGTTCGAGGGAGACCGGCTGTCCGGCCAATCTCGGCTGGGCCACGGTGGTCAACGGCGTCGCGGTGGGGGTGCTGCAGCCCGATACAACAAGTGTGGCCGCCCAACAGGCGGCTAACCTCGTCGCAAGGCTACGAGAATGCAACAAAGGAAAAATCCCCAAATACAAACTTTGCGCCGATACGATTTTGGCGCGTAAATATTCGGTAAAACATCATGGTTAATCGACAGTAAATCCGCCGGAACATTGATGTTTTCGGCCTGAAAAACTCCGGGAAATACCTGCCGCGACGGATGATTCGGGGATAATCGGACCGTTTCGGCCCCATCAAAATAAAAGCTGCCGTCGCGTATTTCTGCGGGGCCTATCGGAGCGAGCGCTGCGGCTGGCTCGGTCAGGACAAAGCTGCTAGATTTAATTCGTGGCCTTGCCCTGCAGGCCCCCGAGTCAGGAAGTACGTCAGGAAACAGGCCAGGAAGACGGTATGACGAACCTTGTCGCAGCTCCCGCAAGCGAGACCTTTTCAATCGTCGGCACCTGCATCAACTGCACGGCGCCGGCCAGCCTGCTGGCGACAATGACTGTCATCGCGATCGGTGTCGTGCTGGCCTTGCGCTCCGCGCGTTATCGCGCCGGCAAGGCCTAAAGCCGAGCGCGATTCATCAAACGAGATCGTCGGTGTCGTATTCGACGAACTTCTTGTAGATCCAGCGCCTGCCGTCGTGCCGGCGCCATACCTTGCCCCACAAGAGCCGACCCGTGATCGACCGCCTCGGCATGATCACGGTCCAGAGATGCCAGGTATCTGCCCAGGCCCGTTCGGGGTTGAATGAGGCGACCTGAAAGGGATTATCACGGCTCATCGGACTGAACTCCGGAAGGCAATCACGCCGACGTGCGGCGTTCACGCCTCAACTTCTCGGGGACGAAGCGACGATACCTCCGCTGTCACGCAGGCGAGCTTGCGCCGGAGTTCGCATACTTCCCGATATTTTTGCGCGAGATCGTCGGGCCGAGCCGGCGGTTTGCGCTTGATGAGGATTTTCCGACGCGGGCGATTTTGCTTCATGCCGCATCATAGCTTCGCATTTAAATCGCTCAATCAAAGCCGCGAATTAAGCTAACCCGTCAACCTTACCCGGTCGCATTCAACCTCAGCGCGCATACGGTTCCCACGCGGTCTCATTCATGCACCGCTGCGCGTGGAACCCGCAAATTGACGGGTCAAATCGAATAAACCATTCTGCGACGAAATGCCGGCACGGCCTCGCGCGTTCGCGCCATTTCATGTAGTGAATAGCGGTAAACCTATTAATCTCAACGTTTTGAATGGCACATTAATGCGCGCAGTATTGCTGGCCGGAGGCCTGGGAACCCGCTTTGCCGAGGAAACCGACGTTCGTCCCAAGCCGATGATCGAGATCGGCGGCAAGCCGATCCTGTGGCACATCATGAAGATCTACTCCAGCCACGGCATCAACGACTTCATCATCTGCCTCGGCTACAAGGGCTACGTCATCAAGGAATATTTCTCCAACTACTTCCTGCATCAGTCGAACGTCACCTTCGACTTGCGCGAAAACCGGATGGAGGTTCTGGAGAAGCACGCCGAGCCGTGGCGGGTGACGCTGATTGACACCGGCGAAGAGACGATGATCGGCGGCCGCATCAAGCGCATCCTGCCCTATATCGGCGATGACGATGCCTTCTGTCTGACCTATGGCGACGGCGTCGCCGATATCAACATCACCGAAAGCATCGCCTTCCACCGCCGTGAGGGGCGCCTGGCGACCGTGACCGGCACGCAGCCGCCCGGTCGCTTCGGCGCCATCAACCATCAGGGCCCCCGAGTCACCGGCTTCCAGGAAAAGCCGCGCGGCGACGGCAACTGGATCAATGGCGGCTTCTTCGTGCTCTCGCCAAAGGTCGGCGATTACATCAAGGGCGACGCGACGGTCTGGGAAAAGGAGCCGATGGAGGATCTGGCAAAAGAAGGCCAGCTCAGCGTCTTCCTCCACGACGGCTTCTGGCACCCGATGGATACGCTGCGGGATAAGCGATATTTGGAAGATCTTTGGTCAAGCAATAAAGCTCCCTGGAAGAAATGGTAAAGAAGACAGATTCCATGCGCATTCTTATTACCGGTTCGATGGGCTATGTCGGCCCCATTTTGACGCGTCACCTCCGCCGGAAATTTCCGGATGCCGAACTGATCGGCTTCGACACCGCGTTCTTTGCCCACAATCTGACCGGAACGAGCCGGCTGCCCGAGTCGCTGCTGGACCGCGCGCATTTCGGCGACATCAGAAGCTTCCCGCCGGAACTGCTCGACGGTGTCGATGTCGTCGTCCATCTCGCAGCGATTTCCAACGACCCGATGGGCAAGGAATTCGAAGGCGTCACCGAAGCGATCAACGAAAAGGCTAGCGTTGCGCTGGCGCAGATGGCGGAACAGCGCGGCGTCAGCCGCTTCGTGTTCGCCTCGAGCTGCAGCATTTACGGCGCCGCGGAAGGCCATCCCAAGCGCGAAAGCGACTCGCTCAATCCCCTCACCGCCTATGCGCGGTCCAAGGTCGCAATGGAGAACGCGCTGCGCGCGAACAACGCCGGCGAAATGACCGTCACCTGCCTGCGATTTGCGACCGCTTGCGGCATGTCGGACCGGCTGCGGCTCGATCTGGTCCTCAATGACTTCGTCGCCAGTGCGCTGGCGACCGGCGAGATTACCGTGCTCAGCGACGGTACGCCCTGGCGGCCGCTGATCGACGTTGCCGACATGGCGCGGGCCATTGAATGGGCAATCGGACGCGACGCCGATCAGGGCGGACGAGTCCTCGTGGTCAATGCCGGCAGCAACGACGGAAATTATCAGGTCCGCGATCTGGCAAACGTCGTGGCTGCCGAATTGCCGGGAACCAGGGTGAGCATCAACACGGCGGCGCCGCCCGATTTGCGCTCCTATCAGGTCGATTTCTCGCTGTTTGCCAAACTGGCCCCGGCGCATCTGCCGGCCGTTCCGCTCGCTCAGTCGGTCCGGAACCTCCATGCCGGCTTGAACGGAATGAGATTCTCGGACAAGGAGTTTCGTTCATCCTCGCTGATGCGGCTCAAGACGCTCAAGGATCACATTGCGGCAGGTCGCCTCTCCGCCGACCTGCGCTGGCAATAATCTGAAAGGCTGACATCGTGAAGTTTCATCCTACGCCGCTTCATGGCGCCTACACGATCGAACTCGAAAAGCGCGGTGACGATCGGGGATTTTTCGCCCGCTTCTTCTGCCAGAAGGAATTCGAAGCGGCCGGCGTGCCGATGTCGATCGTTCAGATCAACAACTCCCTGAGTGCGAAGGCCGGCACCCTGCGCGGCATGCATTACCAGCTGGCGCCGGCTGCAGAGATCAAGGTGGTGCGTTGCATCCGCGGCGCGCTCTATGATGCTATCGTCGACCTGCGGCCGGACTCGCCGACCTTCGGCAAATGGTTCGGCGTCGAACTCACCGCGGAAAACCGCACGATGATTGTCGTTCCGCAGGGCTTTGCGCACGGCCTCATGACGCTCACCGACGACACCGAAGCGTTCTATCTGGTGAACGCGTTCTATTCGCCCGAGCAGGAGCGCGGCTTGCGCTTCGACGATCCGCGATTTGGCATCAAGTGGCCGCGCGAGCCCGCGGAAATTTCGCCCAAGGACCAGAGCTGGCCGGATTTCGATCCCGCCTTCCACGGTATCGAAGCCTTGCGGGGCCTGATGTGAGAGTCCTTCTGACCGGAGGCAGCTCGTTTACCGGCCTGTGGTTTGCGCGCAGCCTTGCCGCAAAAGGCCACACCGTCGTCGCGCCGCTGAGGGGGAGCAATTATTCGGACCTGCGCGGCCGTCGCGTCACCGAGCTGCGCCGTGTGGCTGAAGTCATCGAGGACTGCCCGTTCGGCTCGGCCCGCTTTCTCGATCTTGCCGGCACCGGCTCATGGGACGTGCTGTGCCAGCATGCGGCCCAGACCGGCGATTATCGCAGTCCGGACTTCGACGTCATCGGCGCCGTCACCGACAATACAAAAAACCTTGCCGCGGTCCTGAAGAAGATGACGGACGGTGGGCTCAAGGGCGTCGTGCTCACGGGCTCGGTATTCGAACAGGACGAAGGCGCCGGCGATGCCCCGCTCAGGGCTTTCTCACCCTATGGGCTGTCGAAGGGTCTCACCTGGCAATATTATCGCTTCCTCAGCGAAACCCTGCATTTCAATCTCGGGAAGTTCGTGATCGCGAACCCTTTCGGCCCCTTCGAGGAGCCGCGCTTCTGCAGCTATTTGATCCGCTCCTGGTTCAAGGGCGACGTTCCGACGGTGCGGACACCTCTCTATGTACGGGACAACGTTCATGTCGATTTGCTGGCGCGGGCCTACGCCGCTTTCGCCGAGAGCGTGCCTTTGCGTCAGGGCACCACGAGGCTCAATCCCAGCTACTATGTCGAGAGCCAGGGCGCCTTCGCGCAGCGCTTCGCCACCGAGATGTCATCCCGCCTAGAGGTCGCCTGCCCCGTGACGCTGCTGCAGCAGGAGGAATTCACCGAGCCGATGGTCCGGATCAATACCGATCGGATTGACGGGGGGAAGTTCGGCTGGAGCGAGGCAGCGGCGTGGGATAGCGAGGCTGAATTCTATCAGCAGGCCGCCGGATAGCTGCGAAAATCGCGGACAGCAGACCTAAGCGGCCGCGGCCGATCCGCTATCTGCTCTGGCTCTGACAACCTTGCCGACACGTCTGGGCCCGGCTGTCGCAGGCGCTCTGGCAGGGAGCGCCGAGCGTGGTCGGGCAGACCCGCTTGCAGGCATCGTTCTGGCTGGCGCAATTGGCGAAGCAGGCGTCAGACGCGGCATCGGCCAGGCGCAATTTGCCGATTGACACGTTACTTTGACCGGCGACGGCGCTTCCAATCAGGGCCAGAAACAATGCGGCAGATAGCGCGAGCTTCATGGGAGCCTCCGACGATTTTCGCGACGGCAAATCGTTATGCCCGGCGACGGCGAGGGCTTTCGCTTCCGCCGCCTTCTTGCTTGCCAATCACGAACTCCTCGATCTTGTGACCGGTCTTCAGCGCGGCCGTCAGCCAGCGCGGCTGTTTCCCGCGACCCGACCAGGTTTCGGAAGGCTCGTCGGGATTTCGGTATTTGGGAAATACCCGCGGATATTTGCGACGCTCGCGTGGGGCTCGCTGCGGATCGGCGGTTTCGGTCTGGCGCATTTCCTTCTCGCGCCGAAGTTGCGCCAGGCGTTTTTCAAGCTCGCGCTTTTCCGAGGTCAATCGAACCGAGAGCACCTGACTCAGCTCCTCGTGGAGCTGCCATAACTCGTCTACCGACATTCCATCGAAATTTGGCTTCTTGTTCATCCCGCCCGCGACCATCACGATTCGAAGTGAACTATAAATCCCGCGCCGGGCCTTTCCAGCAAAATTGTAGGATTAGGGGAAAATCTCCGCAAGATACGGGTCTGCGCGGTATTTGACATAAGTAGTTCAAATATCTGCAAAATCCTCAACCAGGCCCAAAACCTCAACGGACTCCCTGACGTTCGCCAGACAAGCGGGCGGCCACAAAGCTCCAGATCACGAAATTTCCGGGGGAAGCCACAACCTTTGGTTTGGTTCCGTAGAGATTCCCTCGATCAGTAAGCGTTGCGCTTACGCAGCACCTCAAAGAAAGTCTTGATCAGGATCTGGACGTCGAGCCACAAGCTCCAGTTGTTGATGTACCAGAGATCGAGCTTTACGCGCTCGGAAATGTGCTCGATCGTGGGTGTACCGCCCCGCGCGCCATTGCATTGCGCCCACCCGGTCATGCCGGGTTTGACGTGATGCCGGAACGCATATTCGCTCAGCACCGTCTCGAAATAATTGTCGTGCGCGAGCGCGTGCGGGCGCGGGCCGATCAGCGACATGTCGCCTTTGAGGACATTCAAGAGCTGCGGCAATTCATCGATACTAGCCGACCGCAGCAGCCGGCCAATGGACGTGACGCGCGGATCGTCACGCGTCGCCTGCACCACGGAGGGTCCGTTTTCCTGGACGGTCATGGTGCGGAATTTCAGCATCATGAACTGCTTGCCATTAAATCCCTTGCGGAACTGCCGGAAAATAACCGGTCCGGGACTGTCAAGCTTGATGGCCATAGCCGTGAGCGCCATGATCGGCAGAAAGAACACCAGCGCCAGCACCGCGATAACGACGTCCATCACGCGCTTGACGAAGCGTTCAGCCGCACTCAGCGGCGCACGTTGAATCTCGATAGCCAACACGCGCTGCCGCGCCGACGACGCATAATGCGTCAGGGTTCGAACTCTGATGTCGGGCAAGAGCCGCACCGCCACGGGAAGCGTCTTGACGTGCTCGCGGATGAACTCCAGCCGGCCCGCGTCCTCCCAAGGCATTGCGAGCATCACCTCCCCGCAATTGTTGCGCCTGACGAAGTTTGCGGCCGCGTTAATCACCGCAACATCGGTCGCCTCCCGCGCCTTCGGATCGTCCTCGGCGCTGAGCGTGAAGCGGCTGACCTCGGCGGTGCCGAAGAATACCAGGAGATCCCGCGGCTCCAGCGCGGCGATCTCGTTGAGATCGCCGATCAGCACGATGTCGCGCCGGCCAATCACGCCGTGCGAAACCGCTGACGCGAGGACAACCTTGGTCCCCTTCCTGACGGCAAGCAGTCCGACCGGCGCGACGAAATAAAACACGACAAAGGCGCCGCGCGAATAATCGACGCCGACCTTGAGCAGAAACGCGAAGAACGCGAGCAGCAGCCCCGTCGTAAACCAGCAGATCAGTATCTGGCCGATCTCGACGCGCGGCTTGGCGCTGTCGGGAAAATCATAATAGCCGCTTCCGCTCATGCGCAGGATATGGATGAAGCTCGCGAGCAGCCCGACGGCGCAATGCGGAAGAATATTCGGCACGTCGTTGCCGATGGACAGTTGATAGAGGATGCCCCCCGCCAAGCTGGACAACAGGATCACGAAGGCATCCGCAGTCGACAAAATGTAGGGAACTGCGTTGCTTGAGAACCGAGCGGGAGGACCGCCAGCGGATTGGTCGAGCCGGCCTACCTTGTCGCCAAAATCCGCTCCGATCGACATGAGAAAATGCCCGCGCAGTATCACTGATACCAACTGTCCGATTATGGCGTTAGGACCATAAACCGGCTGGCCTTCAAAGGCCCTGGTAACTCTTCGTTAATATCGAGAACCATACACTTGGCGGGAGTGCGACGCAACATTTAATAAGTATTTGAATACGCTTTTAACCGTATTCTGAAAACGAGAAGACACATGCTGCCCATCCTCGCCTGCGGTGCCGGCATCTATGTGGGGCTTCATTTTAACGTCCTGGCGCTGCTCCCGCTCTCCGTCCTGGGCGCCGGCGCGTACATCATTTCGGCATGGGCCAATGGCCAGGGCATGCTGGACGGCCTGGCCGCCGTTGCGCTTCCCATTATCGCCGTTCAGCTGGGCTATTTCCTGGGGTTAACGACCCGGCCGGCTTATCTGCATCTGCGGTCCCGGTTCAATATTCGGCACTCAGAACGGGCATAATTCCACGCTACGATTTAAACGTGGATTTATCGGGATTCCGCGGCCGTCAGTGCTAACGCACCTTGCCGGCGAAATGCTGGTTGAAGGCTTCCTGAATGGCATCGAGCCCGCCAAGCTGGCGTTCGAGCTCCTGCGTGCGTTGCTCGCCGCTTGCCATCTGCTGCTCATATTCCTTGATCCGGGCGGCATCCTTGGCGTCGCGCGTCAGATACTCGTCGTAATCCGTGCCGGTCGCGAACGCCGCCTGATCGCGCGCCGCATCAACCCGTGCCCGCAACGCATCCCGCTCCTTCCGGATCGAAGCGATCGCGGTCTCGATCGCGGCCGAAATCGAACTAAGCCGTTCGCTGTCGGTCTCGGCATCGCGCGCTGCGGAGCGAACCTTGAAAGCTCGTGCCATATCGAAGTCTCCTTGAGCGTACCGGTTCGCTGCACTGCCTGCTGAACCAGCGGACCGCCCGATCAGCGGCGGCAAAGAAGCTTTGCGCAGCCTATCGAACCGCTGCATGATCAACAACGTTGCATTTTCCCGAAAATCCGGAAGTCTGGATTTCCGGATGATTCGTATTTTTCGGATTAGCGACGACCGTGCAAGCGTGTAGGCTTGCCAAGCATCTGCCGAGGTGACGACCGGACAGCCGCAAGATGAGATTTCGAGACACCTTGAAATTTGCTCTTGAACTGGTTCTGCCTGAAAGGCTCACGCACCCAGGCGGCAGTCCCGCGTCCGATCCGAAACCGGAAGCGTCGCAGAACGCCGCGGCGGGTCCCGCCGAGCACACCGAACAGACCGGTAAGGCCCGCCGCCTCATCGAGGAACTGGACCACGGCAAGTTCGGCGGCCCTTCCTTTGGTCCGCAAACGATCGAGCTGATGTCGCGGGCTCTCGAAGACGCCGAGGCCTCGCTGCCTGAAGGCGCATCGGACCACCAGCTTCGATTGCTCGCCGCGACCGTTTTGAAGGTAGCGGGCGACGGCGAGCGAGATCCGATCCGCCTGAAGGCTGCGGCGATGTCTGCCCTGGAGATGGTCGCCGATACGGACGACGACAAGCCGCCATCCGCCTGACGGCAGCGCCGCCGACGCATTCGAAAGGTTATCCTCTTGACGGGGCGGAGTGATTTGCCACTCAAGCAGATGGCAAGCTATAAGCGGGCCGACCGATTATCCGATCGTCTCGCCCGCCCTGCCTGGGGACAATCAAAGTGGTTCATCGCGAAGCTCCTAAATCGATCCTGGTTCATTTGCTGTTTGGACTGAGGAAACTGCTCGGCGTCGCGACGCTCGCCCTGATCATCGTTCTCGTGGGGCCGAAGCTGTTTGTCCTGTTCGACAATCCAAAGAACGCAACGGTGCCGGCTAAGCTGTTCGAGGCGCGCGAATATGTTCTCAGCAAATCGGTTCCGGTGCTGCATCGCTACGTGCCGACCAACATCGCCGGCAGCGATCGGTCCGACTGGATTCTGATCGGTCTCGCCATTGTCATCACGATCTTCTCGGGCGCACTCGCCGAGCGCGCGCAGACCGCTCAGAACCGGCGGCTCCTACGAAAGTCGGCGCAGGCCTGGCGGCGCAAAGAGGGCGTGAAGCCGGGCTCCAAGCTGGACGCCGAACTGGAAACCACGCTGCGAATGGCGGAAAGCGGCAAGGCCGTGAACCGTCAGGAGCTGCTCAGGGTATTTGCCGAAACCAAGAAGAAGCTCGATACGTTCGGCCGCGAAGTCGCCTTCCTCGCCATCGACGTGGTCGGATCGGCGGGAATGAAGGCCGGCGAAGACCCCGCTTCCATCCAATATGATTTCGAAGAATATCGAAAGCTCGTGGAGAGCATCTTCCGCGCCAGAGGCGTATTGAAGACAGCATGGACGCCCGACGGCGTGATGGCGTGCTTCGCCCATGTCGAGGACGCCTGCCAGTCCGGCAAGGACGTCATCAAGAGCCTCAAGGTTTTCAACAGCGAAGTGAAGCTCTCGAAGGCGGACTTCGCGGTTCGCTGCGGCGTGAATGCGGGGCTCGTCTACTTCGACGACTCTACGCCGCTCGAAACGATCTCCGACCGTGTCATCGATGTCGCCGGGCACATGCAGAAGAATGCCGAGCCCAATACGGTGCTGGTGGCGCGCAAGATCATCGAGCCGCTGCGGCAGCTCGAGGAGTTCACCCACACCTCGCAGGTCATCGACGGTTACGAGGCCAGCGTCTGGCGCAACACCCCTTCCAGCTAGGTCACACGGCGAAGCCTGTTCGGTTTTCGGGACGTTCAGGTGTCGGTTCGATCTTGCTGGAATATTGCCGATTGGATGCTTTGATTTTCATCCATGGCGAATAGATCGCGCGTTTAAATATTTGTCGTCCAGCTGTCATACACCCCAACCATAGTCCGCGCGCCGCTCGTGCGAGTAAAACGCGAGCGACGCAAAGAAACGACGGATCAATGCGATCCATTTAACAGGCTTGGGGTTTCCGATGAAAAATTTGCTTCGCGCCGCGGCGGCGCTTGGTTTCTTGGGCGCAGCAGTCGTGCCTTCTCACGCGATCGTCGTCGGTACGGCGGAAAGCTCGAACAGCATACCGTTCGACACGTACCTGGGTGGATCCACCTATCAACAGGTGTATGCGGGGCTGAGCTCCATAAATATCAACTCGCTCACCTTCTATAATTCGAAGACGCCGGGCGGCACCCCGGCGACGGGTCAGTTCCAGCTCTACCTGTCTTACGTATCTGCTTCCACCAGCATCGCAAATTTCGACGCAACCAATGTTGCCTTCCCCAACCCATCGTCCCTGGTTTACTCGGGCGCGCTTCCTGCGCTGGCAAATGGAAAGCTCGAATTCGCGCTCTCGCAGGCGTTCAACTACAATCCGGCTAACGGATATCTGATGTTGACGGTTTACAATCCCAGCCTGTCGGGAGATGGAAATCTGTTTCTCGACGTCGATGCGAACAATCCGCAGACGAACGGGCGTTTTTCCGCTTACCCCTACCAGGCGTTCAATCAAGGCCTTGTAACGGGATTCAACGAGCAGGTCTCGGCCGTTCCGGAGCCTTCGACTTGGGCAATGATGGTACTGGGCTTTGCCGGTGTCGGCTTCCTGGCCTATCGCCGCCGCAACCAGATCTCGTGTCAAGCAGCCTGATCGGCGAGGCGAGCGATTTAATAAGGCCGCCTTCGGGCGGCCTTTTCGTTTTCCACGGGGTCTCGCAGACGAGGGACAGCGGCCCTGGCGGAAAATCTGCATGTGCTGACGCGCGAAACCGCCCTGATATTTGAAATGGCGCCAAAACGACCGAAGGCGGCTATAAAACGGGTAGGACCGGTGTCTGATTTTGGGACACTATCTGAATAAAAGGATCAACTCACGTTCAAAGTAACCTTCTGAAATTGCGGAAACTTCAGATTCTGCAGCAGTTGACTGGCCCGACATTATATCCTAACTTTAAACATTAATTGATTAATTCCATTTCCTACGGTGGCGGCCGTGGATACCAAACTCAGCACCGAATTGAGACGACTGCGATTCGCCCTCGAGGCGGTTTCTGCGGACCTCGACGTGATCGAGCAAAGGCCGCATCCTTCCCTGCGTTTAGCGGCCGAGAATCTCGAACGAGAACGACGGGACGGACTGGAAACGTGCGTCAATCATTTTGTTTTTGCCGTACAGCGTGGCGTTCTGCGTTAAATCCAGCGGCGGCCGCCAGCTGGGCCACGCGATCGTCACGTTTAGGCGATAATGTCGTGGGACATGGAGCAAGCCCATCTATATGGGATTGCCGTTATATGCCATTACCGGTTCCATTGTTACGTTGTGACCCAACCGGCCGATGGGCTATGCTTCACTTCTAGTGGTATTGGTTGAGAATGATATTAATGTCGGTCAACGTTCAAAAAGCCTATTTCGAACTTCAACAGCTTCGTAAAGAAGTTCGGAAAGCAGAACGCGAATTAATCCGGTGTTTTGCGCGTGCACCCGGCCGTTCCGCCCGAGCTGCCGGCGCGACTATCCCCCACGCCTCGCAGACGACGGCCCCATCGCAAATGTGCGTCCTGAAACGGGCGCTGAACTGATCGCAAAGGCCTCGGCCGACGGCCGACGATTCTGAGCGTTTCCTTCCCGCGATTAGGGGCCGTCATTCGGCGGGCTTTAGAGTTTAAACGCTTAATCCTGCGCACGAAAAACCGCGGCGCCCGTACATTTACGGCACCGTACATTTACCATGCATCGAAGTCGCGTGCGGTTTCCACGGTAATCTCCGAAAAATCCATTTAAATCAATTGTCTGAATTATAGCTGCGGGCTAAAACACCTATGATTTCAATCGTGCCGTCGGATGGATTGGCGATGGGGCGGCATCTCGGTTGTTTTTTCGTGTCGCGGGGAACGATGCGATCGTTTTTAGAAAGCAAGTATGCATCACCCTCGCAGAGAGCATTTCAGCCACTCGACGCCTGTTCGAAGCTTCGTTTTCGTGGTTGGCACCCGCCCCGAAGTCATCAAGGTAGCCCCCATCATCCGCCGCTTGCGGCAAGTTGAATGGGCGATGGTTCGCGTGGTGACGTCCGGCCAGCAGAGCGACCTTCTCGACAGCACCCTGGCCGAATTCGACCTGCGCCCGGACCTCTCCATCCGGCACCGGAGCCATTGTCACACGCCGGCGGCGCTCGCCAGCCTGCTGATCGGCCGCCTGGACCGATATTTCGGACAAGTCCGGCCGGACTGCGTTCTGGCACAGGGCGACACGACAACCGCTTATGCATCGTCGATTGCGGCGTTCTACCGCAAAATTCCCTTTGTGCATGTGGAAGCCGGACTGCGCACTCCGAGCCTTGATGCGCCCTTCCCCGAGGAATTCCATCGCCGTTCCATCGCCGTATCAACTTCGCTGCACTGCGCGCCCACTTCGGCCGCCGCGCAGAACCTGGTGCGCGAAAACATTGCGCGCGAGAAGATCCTCGTATCCGGAAATACGGTGATCGATTCGCTGCTGGAAGTCGCGGCCTCGAAGCCGGCGCGGCCCGCCGACTTTCCCCGCCTGCGGACCATCCTTCTCACGGCGCACCGGCGCGAGAATTTCGGCGCCCCGCTGCGCGACGCCTTCACGGCGATCCGGGCCTTTGTCGACCTCACGCCCGACACCGCGGTGTATTTTCCCGTTCACCCCAATCCGAACGCGCGCGAGACGGCCATCGAGATTCTTTCGGGGCACCCCAGAATCAGGCTGGTCGACCCGCTCGGCTATGGCGACGTCGTCGCCGCGATCCAGAACGCCTGGTGCGTGGTGACCGACAGCGGCGGCCTCCAGGAAGAGGCGCCTGCGCTCGGCAAGCCCGTTCTGGTGTTACGCGACGTGACGGAACGGCCCGAGGCAGTGGCATCGGGGGTCGTGGAGCTGGTTGGCACGTCCCGCGATGCGGTGTTCGGCGCCCTGTTCGAGCTGAACAAGAACAGCGCGAAATATGCCCGCATGGCCCGGCCGGTGTTTCCCTACGGCGATGGCCACGCCAGCAAGCGGATCGTCGAGGCGCTCTACCGGAAATTCGTCCTGCCGCCGCAAATGCATTCCGCCGAAATCGTTCAGCTTCAGCACGCGTCCTAGCTCATGACACAAGTCGCCTCCTTCATCTTCCAGTACCTCTATGTCGTCGAGATCATGATGCTGATCGCGGCCGTGATCATCACGATCTCAAGCATCGACGATCTCTTCGTCGACCTGCTGTACTGGAGCAGCAGGCTGATTGGCACCGCGGACGCTAAGTCCAAGGAGCTGCCGAGCGTGGAGATCCTCGAGCAACTGCCCGAGCGACCGATCGCCATCATGGTGCCTTGCTGGAAGGAGCATGACGTCATTTTTTCGATGCTGTCGTCGAATTCGCGGCTCGTGCGCTACGAGCATGCGCATTACTTCGTCGGCGTCTATCTGAACGATCCACTGACCCAAGCCGAGGTGCGCAGGGCGCAGGCGCTCTACAAGAACATTCACATGGTGCTGGTGCCGCATGATGGCCCGACCAGCAAGGCCGACTGCCTGAACCAGACCATCTCCGACATCTTCATGTTCGAGGCCGAGCGGAACATCCAGTTCGCGGGAATCGTGATGCACGATTCCGAGGACCTCATTCATCCGCTGGAGCTCAAGCTCTTCAACAAGCTGGTCGACCTCTACGATTTCATCCAGCTGCCGGTCTACTCGTTTTCGCGGCCGATCACCTCGCTGATCGCGGGGCTCTACATGGACGAGTTCGCCGAGATGCACACCAAGGACCTCGAGGTCCGGCAGCGAATCAGCGGCGTCATTCCTTGCGCCGGCGTCTCGGCCTGCTTCAGCCGCGAGGCGATCCAGCATCTCAACGACCAGAATCAGGGCGAGGCCTTCCGTACCTCCGCGTTCACGGAAGACTACGACATCGCGTTCCGCGTCTCCGAGCTCGGGTTCAAGTCCGCCTTCATCACCTATCCGGCGAGCTACGCGATCGACATCGATATCGACCGCGGCAATCCGGGCATTCTGCACCGGACGCTTCCGGTGGCGACGCGCGAATTCTTTCCGTCAGGCCTCGAGGCCGCCTATCGCCAGCGTGCGCGCTGGCTGCTCGGCATCGTCTTCCAGGGCGCCCAGGAGCACGGCTGGAAAGGTTCGCTCGGCACCAAGTATTTCCTGGCGCGCGACCGAAAGGGCGTGATCACCAGCCCTGCAGTCATGCTGGCCTATTTTGCGCTCGCCAATCTCACGATCTTCGAACTCTATCGGGCGGCGTTCGATCCCGAGAAGCAGTTCGTCTATTCGCTGTTGAACCAGGACTGGGCGATGTGGCTGTTCTTTTTGAACTTCCTGTTTCTGGTCTGGCGCCTGTTCAACCGGATGACGTTCACCGGCATGATTTACAATCTGCGCCACGCGCTGATGGCCGCGCCGCGGCTTGTCGTCGGCAATTTCGTCAACTTCTTCGCCACCTGGCGCGCCGTGCGCATCTATCTGAGCCACCGGATCTCCGGCACGGCTCTGGTGTGGGACAAGACATCCCATTCCTACCCGGTGCATATGGGGGATCTCACCCTGCCACGGCCGGCGGTGGCCGCCGATGGTGCGGCAGCCGAATAGCCATGGCGTTGCCAAACGAAAGCCTGCCCCGGACTTGATCCGGGATGGATACCGGTTTCGCACCAGGAAATCTCGTCAGAACGAGAAACCGAAGCCTGGTTCTGATTCGATCAGAACCGGAAAGGCGCTAGGCCGCCAGCACGGTCTGGCGTTCGGGCTGATGATTTTCGGCCGGGCTCGGACCAAGGATGAGACGCGCAAACGAACGTGTTCCGAGGAATGCCGCGCAGATCACGATCGCCACGAGTTGGAGGCAGGGGTAGAGAATAACCGCCCCGAGAACGAGCCAGCCTGCGGCGATGGCGAGGAAGTCACTAGTCCTCGAGCCCTTTGTCCCGGCGGGATCGAGGCCCCGGTCGAGCGCACTACAGATCGCGTCGAAGCCGTCAATCGCATCTCTGCTCGAGGAACTAGCCAGATCACGTGAAAACATCAAACACCCCCAAGAAGCCTCTCGCGGGCTCTCGGGGGGAATTTGGCCGGCGGACTATTGCCCGCGGCTCAAACCGACCGTTACAGTTTTATCGAACTCGGCGTTTTTGGAAACCTGACCCGCGCCTCTCCTCACATCAGTAACTTCGCCCTAATAAATTCCGTAGAATTTGCTTTTTTGGAAAAATTGGCGGTCAAGGGCGCCATCCGTCCGAAGCTCCGGACTCGGCTGATCCCGTCTAATCCGATGTCGGCCAGCCGTTGTTTTCATTCACTTTTTCCTAATCCGTCTCAATAGTAACTTACGCCAACCCGTGCTGCCGTGTCGGGTACCAGGATGGTGTTTTATTGAGAGCCGGATTTCCGTATCGCGGAGCACCAGATTCGAAGCTTCCAGATCGCCGCCACAAACGACTTCGCTTCTTGCCGTTTTGTGGCTCCGATTTGCCAGCTCCGTACGAGAGCCGGCTCCCAACAAATTGCAGACGAGCTTGGACGGCCCTGATTTAAACGGGCTCGTTTCCCTGGAATTCATTAATCGATCGGCTGCGTCGCAAGTTCGCCGCTGGGCCACCGCAGCGCGCCATTGCAGATGCAAAGTTGGATATGGCCTGCTCCAGACCTTTGCTGTCGGGTGACGAATCCTCGCTTGCGATCCGCAGCGACCAGTGAGGCCTGCGTTCGATCTGATCAAGATCTTCTGAGAGGGCCAGAACTGCCCGCTGCAACGCTTGAAGATCGTTTAGTAGATCTTGTGAACCGCGCACACATGACTCCTAAATGTGACCCAAGCGCCGCCCATCTCAGCTGAGAATACGCAGGTCTTCCATCGTCTTGCCTGTCGCGAGCAAGCTACTGACCCATTTCGGCGGCCTGCCGCGACCGGACCAAGTCTGAGAGGGCTCATCCGGGTTCTGAAACTTCGGATGCAAATTGGAACGCCTTCGCAATTCCACGAGCCGTGCTTCAATCACGCTCTTCTCTGCTTGCAATTTCCTCGCTAGCAAGTAGCCGATCTGCTCATGGATGGCCCAGAGTTCATCAGTCTGAAGAGATTCGAAATTAACATGAGCCATCGTCCGCTCTCCCGCCGCGGAGCAAGATATGATGATGCAGTAAAAAGGGCCCCAGCGGAGCCCTTTTCCAGCAGATAATAGAATTACACGATACGAAGTGTTGTGCCGTAGGAGCGACGGCGATATGCGATGAAGCCGACGCCTGCAAAGCCAAGGATCATCATGGCCCAGGTCGACGGCTCGGGGACGGCCGGAGCAATGGCTGCAGCGTCAAGCCGGATCTGCTCAATTGAATCGAAATTTCCACCTATGGCGGTGAAGGTGCCGGACCTGATCAATTGATTATTTGTTGCAGTTACAAGGAAGAAATTACTACCGTTTGTCAGGTTAAAGAGGGTCTCCGAGCTGCCCGCTAGAGCGTCGACAAAGCCCGAGAATTGCACTTGGGTTGCCGTATCGGTACGGATATTGAATAGCAGGCTGGTGAAACCTGTAGCCGCTCCCGAAGCCGCAAAACTGAGATCGTCGAAAACGCCCCCTCCGGTAGTTCCGGCTTGAATGACTGCCTGTCCTTGCGGACCGGTAGAGAGAATATCACCGCTGGTAAATGTGATCAGTTGGGGCCCATTCGCTCCATTCCCGTATCCGAGAATCTCTCCACCGGGAGCGACGTTGGTATATACGTCTTTAAAGAGGACGTTGTAATCGAAAGAGCCGTTGCCGTTCACGCTTGTAATCACGAGATCGGCTTTAACTGGTGAGCTTAAGGTAAGTGAGATTGCCCCGACGGCCGCCAGAACCGCGCCTCGAACAAAATTGTTAAACATGAGAAAACTCCACATCGTGCTGGTTGAAAGGCAATAAGACGGCTTTTTAATCTATTAATCGAACATTAAAGTTCTCGCCCGGCCTTGGCCATATACCGAACGGCATAGATCGGCCAGGGACTGCGCCGCCGCTGCGATTTGCAGGTGCTATTTACCGCCTCGTTCTGAGACAGGCAGGGCGCGACGAAACAACAGATCACGCAAACTGAACCTTACAACCTAGCGAAGGTCGACTCGCATCTCTTGCGAGCTGCTTGCTCTTTCTACACGCGCAAGTTCTGTGTTCGTCGGTCCAGCGGCCGGCGCCCGACCTGGAAGTGCTCGGTTGGGTTGATGCCGTTGACCAGGGCCGGATGTTCATCCGTATCGCTTCGATCGCCGAACTTCGGCGCGGCATTCCTTGAGGGACAACGGGCGCGCCGCGTTGACTGCCTCTCGCAACAAGCTGCCGGCGCCTTGCAGACCGCATCCTACAGATTATCGGTCAGCCCGTGCTCGGGCAGCTGGGCCGTCCGAAGGGCTCGCCGCGGAAGTTCCGGCGGTGCATCTCCGGCTATCCGGCAGCCTGACGCTTAATCGCGTCCGCGGGAGACGGTAATTCAAGTGCGGGCACCGGGTGATGTGGCCGGTCCAAAAGTCCTGTTTAAGGAATCACTTGCGCGCAAACAACAACTCCAAAACACCAACGCGATGCGCTTGAGTTCTGGGGCGCGGAGCGGTCAATGACCCGACGCGCAAGCCACATGCACGTCCGAAAGTTAGTCCCTGGCGTTAAGTCGGAGGCCGTGGCGCGGCATCGCATACCGCTTCGATTAAGAGACGAACGGCTCTTGCTTCCCAGTCAATCTCGTCAACGGGCTCGTTCCAATCTTGGGAGTTCACATACGCCGCGCGTCCAGCCGCCGGCTCCCACGCAGTCCTTCGCCGTGTTGCAACTAATCCCGAGCTTCCGGCAATCCGTTTGCTACCCCACTCCAGCTCGTTGAGCCGGAGTTACGCCGAAACCTCATCTGGCTCCAGCATGGCCCCCTCCGCGGATCTTTGAACCGCAGAAGAACTGAACTGAGTCGCTGTATAAAACTTGCTTCGTCGGATATTGTAGTCAGAGAAATCTAAGTGCTCAACAGGGGCAGGCTGCCCTGTTGAGCACTATCGGTGAGACGCCGACTTAGGCAACGCGGAATGAAGGCCCTTGTCCCCGGCGGCGATAGGCAACAAGACCTACCCCTAAAAAGCCGAGGACCATCATTGCCCAGGTGGAGGCTTCCGGGATCGCAGGCGTGAGAATGCCGGCCTGGATGACATCAAGACCGCCCTGAGCGTTGGCGAAGGTGGCACCCACCGTGAACACTTCAAGGCCGGCATTGGCCGCCATCGTGTTGTTCAACTGTGTCTGCTCGGCCGGTGTAAGCCCGAACACCAGCCCTGATCCACCAACACCCCCCTGGAACTGGTTG
Organism: Bradyrhizobium sp. CB3481; assembly: GCF_029714305.1. NCBI lineage: Bacteria > Pseudomonadati > Pseudomonadota > Alphaproteobacteria > Hyphomicrobiales > Nitrobacteraceae > Bradyrhizobium > Bradyrhizobium sp. CB3481. The sequence goes on along the minus strand of NZ_CP121647.1, from coordinate 2,184,909 downwards.
AGCGTCTGACCGGCTGCCGTGGTGTGCTGCTCCAGGAGCGCGCCACTTGCACTGTAGACGTTCAACGTGATTGCATTGGCAAGCGTAGCATTGGTGGCAAGTGGGCTCAGAGCCGTGGTCACCGATGGTGGACTCTCCGATCCAGGCTCTGCGAGGTTGACGATCAGCGCCAGCTGGTTTGCGGAGGTGATCCCGAGGCTGGCAAATGTGAACGTCGTGGACTGCGACGCTCCCGTCTGGGCATTTCCAAACGTCGTGCCATTGAAGAGAACGCCGCCGCTTTCAGTTGTGGAGGCGCCCGGGGCTTGCAGGGTAAGAAGGGTCGTGGCGGCGCCGACGCCCTGTCCCTGCAGCGCGGTTTGGTCCAATAACACCAGAGTTGCGCGAGCTGGTGTGGCAGCGGCCAGCCCGACTGTGAGAGCAGCCGCTGCCATCAAAAGTGGCCGGATCATGGAGATCTCCGATTGAGCTAGAGGTTTCAGCCCCACTGCAATCGCAGCCCCACTTTATCGTTCCTGATTTCTCGGGAAAAAACTAGTCACGAATTAATTCAATGTCCGGGAACAAGTGGCAATGTACATTGTTCTTTGTGGAACAATCGCTTGGAACAATGCGACACTGCCGCCACGGAACTAAAGACTGAGGTTTGTCGGGTTGACGTCGGATTTAATCTCTATTTAATAGTCGGGAAAAGACGGCAAAGGGGTGGGTTTATGAGAGCCATGCTTCGTCCAGCAACCCTTGCTGCAGCCATAGCCTGTTCGATCTGGGCGAATAGCGCCTCGGCGGCCATCGTCTACCCGAATAGCGGATCGGAGAACCTCCAGACCTACAGCTTTACGACCGCCTCCACCGGGGATCTTATTGCATATTTTGCCGGCAGCGGAGCCGCACTGGAAAATCAGCTTGGTCTATTGGTCAACGGCATATCGACCGGTCTGGCTGGTTTAAACAACCATGCCAGCGCCATTGGCCAGTCATTCAATTTTGGACGTGTCGAAGCTGGAGACGTACTCACCTTTGTAGATTTCGTCACCGGGTACGCGACGTGGTACTCCGATCCCGCGCTCAACGGAGGCAATGGCAACCACATCTATTCGACCACCGCTGCAGCCGGCGAAGCGTTCGCTGGCAGCCCAGCCGGCACGTATGTGGCATTCGAAGATTTGACTTTCCCCTACAGCGATTTCAACTACTTCGACCACGCGTTTGTGTTTACGGTCGCGGCCGTTCCTGAGCCGTCTACTTGGGCGATGATGCTGCTTGGCTTCGCTGCCTTGGGCTATATGGGTTATCGTCGGCAGAGCAAAGCACCTGCGATAGCCTAAGCCACGAGCGGCTGGTTCACGTTCTTTACGGTTCATTTATACGAAAATGAGTCACTTTGCCCCAATGGGGTGTGACGATGAGGAAGGATTTTCTGGAGAAGATGTCGCTGGACGATCTCTGGGATCTGCACCAGCGGATAATTCCTATTCTTGATCGAAAGCTGGAGGCTGAGAGGCGCAAGCTTCAGGAGCAGCTGGATGAGCTCAGCCGGAGGTCCAGCGGCGGCTCAAGTGACAGTCGTCGTCCGTATCCACCCGTCGTTCCGAGGTTTAGGAATCCGGACAATCCTGCAGAGACCTGGTCGGGGCGTGGCAAACTCCCACGGTGGTTAGCCACACTCATAGCTTCCGGAAGAAATCGGGATGAGTTCCGAATCTAGTTAGACGCAGTCCCTCCTCCATGGGGCGGATATGTCCGGGTGACGTCATCAAGCTGCCGCGGACAGCAGCCCCTTGTTGGGCTCGGCCGGCTGCAGCTGCCACAAGGATGTCCTCCCCCGCCGGATGACGACATACTTGGTCCGGGAAAACCCGGCAAAAAATTAGGAACTGTCTCCTGGGCTGATCGTTTGTTCGCCGCGCCTCCGTGAGGTCGCCTTGAGGGGGACTTCAATATGACCATAAAAAAGAGCCCATTGCTTACGCAACCCAGATCGCGTTGGGTGGCGGAGGATCTCCATCAGCTCTTGGACGAAGTTATTGCGCTACGCGCAAGCACACATGCACTTGAGGCTTTACGGGAAGCTAAGCTGGCCGACCTACACGGATCTTACGCCTCGGTCGAGAGCAAGGTTCGTTAGATGGCAACCCAGATTGACTTGGGTGAACACGTCCATCTGTTGCCGACCGAGACCTCTAACGTTTCGGCGGTTGCCGGCGAGACGGCCGAGGTCCGGCTAGCCCCGCTCCCGAGCGGAGTAAGAAGATACGCGGTTGTTATCGCTTATGGCTGTGTCGCCTGCATGGGGATGACCGCTTGGGTCTATTTTCTGGGCTTGGCATTATTTAGAGCGGTAGAATGGACCCTGGGCTGAACTAATCCAAACGGCTCGGGCCCGCGGGCTGATTTGATGGTCGTAAAAGATATGCCGCGAACAATGGTGCGCCCAAAGGCCAAGCACAAGTAGACAACAATCCCAGCGAATGTCCATGAAGACGCGGATTAAGGCCTGAGTGAAATCCGTATTTCTGCGGCCTTCAAAGTTCAGGTCTTGATCACGCTTCCAGGATCGGCTGCTTTTAAGTAAGAGCTGTGAATTCGGGTAGGCCTCTTATTGCCGTCGAACAAAACGTGTAGAGACCCTTCGCGCGAGCTTGCTGTTGCTTTAACGACTACGCCCCTTTTGCTTCGCGATTTCGGAGCACGCGAAGTACCGAGTTCGCTCAATTGCACTCGATCTCCGACCCGCATTGCAGGGTTTCCCATGAACATTCGCGATAAGTCGTTCGACGCTTCAATGAAACCAGGCTGACGGGTCGAAGAGAACAAGCGGAATGTGTCAATTAAATAGTGATCCCCGACCGGCATAAGTCACAAGGACCTGTCGGGAAAAGTCGGCAACTTGTCTGATACAGCTCACTACAGACGCTCGGCAATAACAGCCAAATTCGTTGGCCCGGGTTCGGTGTTAGTCAATCAGAAGAAAAATCGCTGGCCCAGAGCCTTTGCGTGCAAATTGGCCCCGTGCAGCGATAGCAGCTTTGCTCAAGCACTTCGAATTTATTGGCGGATGTGGGTAGAACGCCGGTGAGCCGTTCGATGAGACGACGAGCTGAAAAGCCCGAAAAAATCCGGCTGGAAGGAAGTGCCCGCCTTGCGACGCGGAATCCGACGGGAGCGCGGGGGTGAGATCGCTCCTTGTTCGATGTGCCGGCGTGCTAGTTCAAGCCTAGTCTCCAGGAGAGCCATCTTCTCCAAAGATTGCTGCAAAGCGGTGCTGGCATCCTGCGCCGCCTGAATGGATCGAACTTTGGTCTCCTGTGCTTCTGCGAGAGCTCCGCGCAAGGCAAGCAGCTCTTTTTCTAGGGCATTCGTCCGCTCATAGAGGTCAGACCCCTGCAATGGTGCACTCGCAGCAACAACCTGCGCATCCCGAGCCGGCAAGTTGACGCCCACCGTCTGCCCCTGCGGCGCTGTGTCATCGAACACAAGGTTGGCCGCCCGCGGAGGCGAGATGGTCCAAATTGGCATCTGCGCGCCAATTGTCTCACTATGCCGAGCCACATAGGTTGCAAAATCAGCGCGGAAATACATAGAGGTTAGCGATGCGGCCACCATGGCTACACCGCACAAGGTTGCGAGGCGACGCTTGGCTGACACCTTGTGCACTGCACGTGCGATCTCATTGTCAGCAGCCGTCACGCTAGGTGAATCCGAGCAGGCCACCATCGCAAAGGGGGCAATTCCTGGGGACGCAGGGACTCCCGATGTCGTCTGGAATACCGCGTCAGAGCTTTCCTTATTGTCCAGCTGTTTTGCGCGATTCATCGCATGCCAATAGATCGGAGCGACCTCGCAGTGCCCACCCTTTTTAGCGGAGTCCTGAGCTAGCTCAGACCAACCAGCTACGTGATCTTCGGTGACCGCTTTGCCGTCCTTCGGGCCAGTTTCAATTGGCTGATGCACGTCCCGGCCCTCCGATCCACTAACCAGCAGACAGATGCCTAGACTTCGTTAATGCTGCTGAGACACTGCGCGCGTACTTATTATGCTCGGGCGAATACTCACCCTCCATAGCCGAGTTCACGTCGAGGGTCGTGTTGAGCAAAGCCAGTTCAGGCTGGATTTGTGGTTCAGCGGCGTCATCATGCTTCATTGCTTCCCGTTGAGGCTCCGCAGCTGAATCAACGGCTTCATCTCTGCACCTAACATCGCCTGCTGCATTTACCAATGACTCACGGCTTTGGCTCTCGGCCCTGTGTCCAAGGCATATCAACAGGCAACCGCCGGTCAAAAGCCCTACGGTGAATAGATCATAAAACAACGGAAGCTTTGGCCACACGGAAATGCCTTTTGATCTGCGTGCAGTCGCGGTGCACAATGAGGCGAATTATAACTCGAAACATAGTAGAAGGTTCCAGTTGTGGGCGTGGCTCTGCCGGCGCAGCGACCCATTACCCCTTACCCGCTTCCGCAACGGAAGCTTTTGCCGGACCGGCCTTCGAGGCGTCCTGCGGACCCGGCAAGATCTGTTAACTTGGGAAATACGGGATGCCGTTCGCTAGGAGAACAGTGGAGCCGTCCAGCGCTTACCCGACCGCCTCGCGGGATCACCTCACAGGTGAGAGGCAGAGGCAACTAGGCTTTCAGCGGAAGGCAGACCGTGACAAACTTTCGAGATATCGCAAGTTTCCGCGCAGCGCTGGCGGCGCAATTGTCGCGTTTGAAAGCGCTGGGATAATGGGTAAGTCAGGAGGAGCTCCCAACCCTGGAGATCGAGCTGATATGAAAGAAAGTGGCCACGCCACGCCGAACACACGCTCCTCATTAAGGGTAAAGCACAGCGCGTCCGCAGATCGCTCCGGTAGAGAGCTCAGCACCAAACTACAGCCGGATGCAGTCGTGCGTCTCTCATTGAAGAGCCGCGGCCCAGCTTTATAGACTTGCCGACAAGTGTCGCGAGCGGAAGCTGCGCCGCGAGCCAAATAATCAAAATTGCCCATGTCGCTGTCATAGGACAACAACGTGTGGAGCGCGAACCGGATCCATCGTGCCCTCGCCGACAGGCTAAGACGATCAAGCCATAGACGGCTCGGCGTTCAGATTTGCTATCCTTTATACAGGGAGCAGCCGCAACAAAGCTAGGTGCCGAGACTTTGTCGAGCACCACTGACGCGCAAGATCACGGGCTCAGGAACAAACAAAGTAGAATTTACTTCTGCCTTCAGCTTCCCCAAAACCCCTGAAGATATGCTGCGGCCCTGATTCCTCCCCGAAAGCTGAATTGCCAGGAACTGCGCGATGAATATCCGCCTCCTTACCTGTGCCGGCAACACTGTCGCGCTGCCTGGACGGCTGTGTCCGCGGTGGATGGCAGAAGACTTCACCGGCCCGGTGGAGGCCATGTAGGCCATGCACTATCCTGAGACGATTGAGACTCCATCTTCCAGGGCCGAGTTCCTTTTCGGCCAGGCAAACACTTCAGTGGTCGCAATCACTTCTATCTTGCTTTCCAGGAACGATCGCGCTTGGACGCGGCCAGTCGAGGCAGCAAATCATTTCAAGGCGCGCGCCCATTCGAAACGCGTCCAGCGTGTGGACGACCAGAATGGCGATGCTAATGACGATGAGAAATGCTGGAACAGCTTCAAACATCTTACGAGAGCCTTCCGTTGCAATAGTTCAAGTAAGATACTGGGCCGGCGCACAGTCAGACTGACACGATGACAGCGCGGCGGTTTCGTCGGCATTGGTGTTTCCAGCAACGGTAAAACTTTCGCGCTAGTGCTCGGCAGAGGTCAACAATGACCACTTGGCGCACTATCATACCTGCGGTGGCCGCAGCCGGTGCAGCGGTTCATGCTTTGTGTTTCTTCTGATGCCTCCGCTCGCTTTCCGCGAAGCTACCTATCCACCACTAATGAACTAGAGACCCTTATTAACCCAAGAGATGAGGATTCTGCTGAGGATCAAAAAGCCGCGACAGCTTATTGGGAGGCGGCACAAACGATACTAAGGCGAGCACCAGATGCGCAGGCGTCCGCCAACACGCCACCTGGAAGAGAGGCTGTCCCCTACCGAAAAAGCGGCCCCATCCCGCGCCTGTAGGGAAGCGATCGACAGGGTTGATGCACCGCGCTCGTGCTGCTTCCGTAGAAGGAATTGTCAGGTTCGCAGCAAAGAAGATCGTGCTCCTAACAATTGGCAAGGTTGCCCTGAGGCCGTGGACGTGAGAAGTTCATTGCCGACACTCACGCCGTCGTCCATCCCATGTCGTGTAGGTCTGCGATACTGGATCGAAAGAGCGGAACTGTGTGCAGCCTTGCGGGCCCGCGGCGGCCCTGCGGTTAGTTGCCTCAGCCCGTTTTGAATTCGCTATCGCCCCAACCCGATCGACAGATTCAGGAAGAACGGCGTCCGCTGGCGTTGTTGAAGACGCTCGCTCCCGCGCAGGAGCGAGATTTTCGTCAGTAGCCGATTTTTCTCCTTCAGACGGTCCCGGTCCCTTAGCCGCAGATCTGCCGGACTTTTCTTCTGGGACGGCCAAGTCATTGTTTGCGCGTTCTGCAATCTGTTCACGTGCCGGGTCAGCGTTTTTCAATGAGGTTACGAGAACATCTAGACGAGCGGTAAGCTCGTTTAGCTGTTCCATTATTTTCTTCCGCTCGGCCTGCTCTTGCGATAGCAAAGCGGTGACTACCTGTGTTGTTTGTTCAGAGCTTGCAAAAGGTATCTTCTGCGTTGGCCTCAACAAATAGAAAGACCAATACTCCCTAGCTTTTTCAGAAGACGCGCCGAGAACGCTTCCTACAACTACCAAACAAAGTAGTAACATGGTAAGCATTTTGCGCGGCCGAACCTGGTTTTGCAGGTCCTTTATACTTGACGGGGCAACGCATTCTTCAAGGCCTCCCGCAAATTGCCCTGGCACGCTTTCAACACCGGCCGCTGGGAGGACACTTTTTGTCGTTTGTTCAAGTTCAAGCGCGAGCGCGTTCAGATGCTCCGCCGTCTTAATGAACACCTGACCTTTCCCGTCAGCGACGAGCCTGCTCAACAACATACATTCTGCGGCGTCTGAGCGGATCTTTTCCAAATGCGTTTGTACGCTGTTCATGGCAAAGCCCCGGACGCTGGTGACGGCATATCATGGACTTGACGATTGATTGCGGTCCATTTGTGAACAGCTATTAAATGATTGAAACGCTCGTGCGAAACTTGGACCGCAGCCAAAAACAGGCTAAGTCGCATACTGCTCGATCGGCTCTGGCGTTGAAAAACACAGTCGCACTTGTGGTGGCGGGCGCAAGATCGCGCAAATTGCTCTCCATTGAAAGCGTGCCGCGCGGCGGAGATGACTTGAATTACCGTTTCGTGAGTTCGGCCATTTCTGTCGCCTGCTCCCCCAACATGTCCGCGCGCCGTTTTGTAAATTCGACAACCACGTCGGCAAATTGGAATGGCGACCTGATCGTCGCGAGCTTTTGGCTGAAATCAAAGGCAAACCGCAAATTGGCTTGTGTCAATTGGACAAGCTTCACTTGATAAGCCACTATGGTTCCCGTCGCTGAAACAGGATCAAACCCTCTCTCCTGACAGGGGGCGGCTTGCACCGGATTCGCAGTGATAGGAGCCTCTGGTTTCTCGACTTCCGGAGCCTCTTGTTTCTCCACGTTGGGAGCTTCTTTTTTTGCATCGTCATGAAACTCAATCGGCCCAGCGGCAACAGGGCGCAAGAGATTGTCTTTCGCGCTTCTAACGACAGCCTGCCGCTTGCCGTGGGCTCTTGCGGCTATGGCGGGGCTACGGGCGCGCTTTGACGCCTTGCCTGGCTTACGCTTGCTCATCTGAGCCTCCAAAGCTCGTTGGTTCTTTGGAAGACAACAGGCCGTGCGAGCTACCGTTCCAGACACAGCCAATTTCCAGTTCCTCCCGAAATTCTTCTAGTCACTAAGTGCCGACGTCGGAGCAGCTACCCCTCGAGCGATTTCGAGGCTCCAAAGCTTTTTCAATGGCCAGTTCGGCATCGAGAACAGCGTCAGCGCGGGTAGGCGCGACGCCCGTGCGCATTCGACTGGCATGAAGAAAAGCGGTCCACTCCAGCAACACGGATTCGCTGCTTGAACGATTTCAAACGCAATGTCTTTGGGATCCATCGGCGTCCCATCAAAGTCGATTCGGCGCGGGAAAGCCCCACTTCTTCCCGACGCAGTTGGAACAGCGTTGATTGTTAAGGGCGAAACGAAGGACGCAATGTGTGCCAGCATCAGTGCAGTAAGTGTTCCAATTTTCTCTTCCACGTCGAGCCGTAATAATTGTGGACTTAGGAACGGTCTTACCTAGGTCTGGTTCTTACCGGGAGGCTGGGGCAAGTCATCAACCTACAAATGACCGGAGAACAGAAATGGCGAATCCACGCCAAGAGGACAAGTTTACGCAAGGCAATGAAGAGGCAGCTCGACGCGCCGGCGAGAGGGCTGCTGAGCAGACCACCCGTATCGGACAAGCTGCAGCCGAGCAGACGTCGCGTGTTGGGCAAGCTGCGGCTGAGACTGGTGAGCAAGTGGCTCGAGCCGGTGCGGACCTATTTAAACAGAACGTCGAGACCTTGCAGGACGCGTGGCGTCTCGGTCTAGAAACCGCTACATCGGCGATGGGGCGGTCTGCCGAGCAACTCGGTCGCACGCTCGGCGTGTCAGAAGACGCTGTGCAACAGGCTACGGAAGCAACGCAGCGATCGGCGCGCAACGCACAAACGGTGCTTTATACCGGCACCGCTGCTGCCAGGGTGATGAGCGGAATGTCTCGGGAGTACTTCCAGATGGTTCGGCACCAGCTCGAAAAGAATATGGAACGCATGAATGAATTATGGACTTGCCGAACTCCTCAGGACTTCGCGGCCGTACAAAGCGACATGGTGCGAGAGACCATCGAAACTGCCTTGGAGAGCAGTCGGCGGGTAGCCGATATGTCGCTCAAGATGGCTGAGGACACCGGAAAGCAGATGAAACAAAGCATGGAAGAGTTCCGGCGCAGCGCCTAACCGACCGGGCAGAGATCGTTAAAGAAGAGCGGCTGCAGCCGCTCTTCTCCTCAGGGCTACGCTACGCGACAACGACGCTTGTTACTCGCTTGGCCGCAAGCCAAGTCACAAAGGGTGAAGAAGGCAATCGAGGAACTCCACTCGGCGGGACACCGGACCTGATGCCCTTCCCCAAACAGCACGCATCTGCAATTCTTCGAGAGTATCACAAAGCTGAGGTGGAGCTGATCGGAAAGGCCGTTGTGCTCTCCGACGGGAAGGCAGGTACCGTCGAGGCGATTTTTTTGGATGAAATGCACGGTTTGCGGATCTCCATCGCAGGTCATCCTGGCAAGTGGCCGGTTTCTACGATCAAGCTGCTTCAGGCGTGATTTTCAATCCAGGCCGTACGGAGCACGAACTGCTTGGAGCGGATGTTGCAGGGCAGTCTCGGCGATCCAGGGAAACTGCATGATCCAGTCGTGGCCGCCCTCAGGCGCACCTCTTTTGCGCAGAACCATGAGACCGAAAGCGACTTGACCTCATGGAACCACTCGGCGCTGGCAATAGCTTTGGTGCCAGCGTCGCGCACTAGGAATTCAGCCGGGGGCCGCTACGATTGGGCATTCCGCGGCAGAAAATCGGCGGAACCAGCTCCATAGCTCTCCTGTTGATCTGTCGGGTAATGAAGCTGGAGCAAGTCCATGCGGTATGTTTTGATCGCGCTCCTGGCAGCAAGCGCGCTAGCGGTTCTCCCGGTCAGGTCAGAAGAAACTAAGCCCACGACCAGTCTCGCCGTACTCGAACGAAACACCACGACAGGTTCTAGTCGAGTCGCCATTTATCGCGACAGCGCACGGAACGTGGCGAAGGTCAAAGAAGATGAATTTGAAACGCCAGAGATGATTGCGACCATCGAGAAAAATCGTGAAGACCGCGAACGCACAGTTGTAATGGACCGGTAGATTTCGACGACAAGCGAACTACCGTTCAGTACACGCGAGAAAAGGCTCGCCTCGCAGCCGCGCTAATCGGCGCCTCACATCCGAAAGGTTTTGTCGTAGGTCAAGCTACTCACTTTTTCGGAGCCGGCTAGAGAGTCGTGGTCTGCCGCCGACCGCGACATAGATGCCGCACTCGCGGCGTCGGAGGCCTCCAGTTAGCGGCGGTGCCTCACCGAGGGCCGCCCCCTGGTGAGGGGGGGACGGCTCTCACCCGGAGCCGTCGCCATCCATGAGATGGCAATGCCCAAGCCAACAGATGCTGAAGCGGTCGTTCTTAACGAGGACGACCGTGGGTGACCTTCTTTCAGATCCGCGGAAGGTTACAGGCCACCTTCTCGGCCCGCTGCGCCTCTTGCGCCTTACCGGGTGCAATTAGGGGCCGCGGGGGTCTCCGGCTCAGCAAGGTGATGATGAGCGTAAAAGCCATCGGGATCAGCACGCCGCCGCAGAACCCCTGAATCGCTCGCTTCATCGCTTGCTCGGCTTTATCTCGGGATGCGTCGTTGCCGCGGCGGCAGTTTCGGTGGTGGGAGACTGGGCCTGGTCCCAAATCGGCCGCTTGCGAGCGACGCGGCGCTGGGTCAATCTTGGGAGAATGCGCCTCGCAATGGAGCCACCACATATGAAGCCTTTCAGTCGCTCGCTCGTACCCATGCTCTTGGTGGCATCCGGAGCGGTCTCAGCACGCGCAGATGATAAGGCTGACGTGCTTGCAGCGAACACGCAGGTCGAGCAGGCGTTTTCCAAGCTGCACGTCAGGGCTATTGAGGCGACTTGGGCCCAGGACGGGTCTGTTTCCGTTATACACCCCGCAAGTAAAGTACCGATCCTGGGTTGGGAGGCCGTCCAAAAAAGTTATGCGGATCATCCGGGCAGGTACAAAGACTTCTCAGTTGTGATGGACAATCCGCAGATAACGATCAACGGCAACGTCGCTTGGGTCGTAGGTATTGAAAAGGTGTACGCGCATCGAGCGAACGGTGACGTGCTGGACATATCGGCGCTTGCGACGAACATATTCGAAAAGCGCAGTAACAAGTGGCTGCTGGTGCACCACCACGCCAGCCGTATGCCTTAACTGCTGAACACGCGCTGGAAGCGCTGTTGGTCGGGCCCGTTGAGCCTGACTACCACAGCCCTGATTCAAGGAAGGAACTCTCGCCAAGCTGATGCCGTATCCCGGTCAAGCCGCACTGCGCTTCCGGACGACACGCACCCCGCTTTGGAATGGCTAATTCTGGCTGCGGCCGGTTTTTGGTAGCATTGGGCGCATGCCAGGCGAACAGAAAATTACCTTTGGAGAGATGAGGCAGTCGGGCGTGTGTTCCGCGTGGACGTCTTCTGGTACTGCTGCAGTCACTCGACCACCCTCCCCGCCGACCGCCGGCCGGACGATGTTCGGCTGTCGGACGTTGAGCCGCGGTTTGTGTGCAAGAAGCGTGGTAAGCGAGGTGCCGACGTCAGGCCAGACTTCCACGAAAGCAAGCGCGGTAGTGTGGGCAGACGCTAAAGTCGCTCACGCGGCGGCTAGACGGGGGGCGGACAGCTTGTCCGGTAGCACTCGGACTGGCGCGAGTTCGGTTCGCGACCGCTCCACCCGTCTGCAACTCGGACAGATGAATTGGTGTTCGATGACCGGCACCGGCTCCTCCCTGACCAGCTTAGAGCAGAACCATTTCATTTCGATCTGACAGTTCGGGCAGCCAGGCGCTTCCAGATGCTCTGTGGCGCTCTTGAGACGATCAACCATTACTCCGGCGACCTCAGTCCCGGTGATGAGAGCCATTGGCTTATATGTGAGCCGGTCTCAGCTTGTCGGGCTTTCCGCAAAAGTGTCTGTCTAAGAAGCCCAGGTGGAAGCAACCTAGCTTCCTCACGTAAACGCTTGGCAGTTTCGGATAGACGCTCTTCAAGGGATTGGATTTGCTTAAGACGACGCCTCTTTTGCACGGTACGCCCCGCCCTTAGGAATCAGGAAAGAGTGCCAATACCGAATTAGCTCAACTTGGCGAGCTACTGTCTGTTCACAACTGAACACACTTTCACACTTACTCCCGAGTCTGTATGAACCGATCTCAATGATCTCGTAGGTGATCCTCACCTGCAGTACGGGTCCGTTGTCGTCTCGGATTTCGATTGCCATTTGGTGCCTGGCGCCGTCGTACTGCTGGCGGATCGCGTCACCGGCCATATCGGCCAGCGACCGGGCGGCTTCTTTCCTGCACGGCTTGGATGGATGAGAGTTCCATGCCGTCTTCTCAGGGCGAATTCGTCGCCCTCTCGAATGTCAAAATAGTAACCCAGCACCCGCAAATCTTCTTGTATAGGCAGAGCCGCGGAACCAAGGAATTGTTTGTGAGAAAATACCGGTTAACGGCTCGTTCCACTTCGAATCTGTCGTGGCTCGGAAAAGCGAACATGTTGGCCATTTGACCCCTGTGCTGACCATCGCTTCTGTTGAGGCAGGGCAATTGGAAGTGGTCGGCATAGGGCCGCCGGCCATTTAAGCTAAGCTGGTGACCTCACTTAGCATTTCAAGATCTATTCCTACAACCAGTAAACGAGGCCCAGGGTGCCTAGGAGTCCGGGCCTCGCAACCTCAACGACTCGGTGCTTCGAGTCGCTCGGTGTGAAACAGAACGTAATCGATAGAGCAGCGTTCCTTGATCTTGCTCAAAGGAGCGCCCGCCAGGGTGAGCCGGCGCCTGCAGGAACGATCATTTACGATGGGCATATACGGGAGCCTCCAGCTTTTTCCGTCGCCCCCCCAAGCAGCGTCTGGAGGTAGGCTAGCGGCCTCGGACTCGCCGATAGATCCGGGCGCGTCGCGACTTTCTCAAGAAGGCAGGCCGGTTTGCGATTGTGACACCGCCCGCCATAACACTCCTCCTCGGCACCAGCCTGAATTCGCGAGCTATCGCTGGTTCAGCGGGTTCAGGGGGTAAAGGCGGTTCAAAACCGGGCTGGGGTTTCGGAGACTCGAACCACACCCACATCGGCCCGCCAGGCCGCAGATAGCGGCTTCCAAGAGGACAAAGAGGCCGCCTAGATTGGCGGCCTCTTTCATTGCGTGCTCCATGCTGCGCGCCCTCAACAGGCCAGCCGCCCCGGCGCTCGAGAGACACCATGCGCTCGGTTGGATCAGGAACAATCGCCTTTGATCCGCATTTACTTCGGCCTTCAGCTTCCTGCCCCCAAAGCCTGCTGAAGGCACGCTGTGGCCCCGGTTTCTTCCCGCGCCGGGGCCACAACTTAATCACGCCGGAGCTTCGCAAAATGATCCTACGCGCTGTGTGCCTCGGCCTTTGCCTCGCAGTGTGCGCTCTTGGCGAGCCAGCTTCGGCTGCAGGCGGATGTGGTGTTGGGTGCAGTGTCGCGCCGCGAGGTGGTTGTGTCCGCGATGGATGGCAGCAGGCTCTCCCCGTCCGGAACGTGTGTCCGGCAACCTCCCGCCCGAGCCCACCTTGTGGCCCATACCATCGCTGGGATCGGCAATCCCAGATGTGCGTGCCGCAATAAATCCTCGGGTGCCTGGCACGTTCACCTTGCTTCGGCGATGAAGCCCGGCGGCATGGAAGGGACGTCCGCAGGAGCGTCTGGATCGGTCTTATTACAGATTGGACACGGCGCACCGGCGGGACCGCAATCGCAAGCGCTCTCCCCTAAGAAAGGGCGCTCGGCGTGGTTCTCACAGACCCACTCGCCGATCGTCCGGCTTTCTTCTCGTACCGACCCTCATAATCCTGACCGCCGGCCACGCGCGCCCGGTCCTGTTTGCGCCCGCGACTTGATTTCTTCTTTGCCGTCGCCATCCTGCGACATCTCCTGATGCTCCAAGCAACGCGGCATAATGTTCCGGGATCCAGTTCTTCCCGTCGGAAGGATTTGGTCGAAGTCAGTTTGAGTCGTAATTGCGTGGAGTTGATTATGCGTAGGTCCAATTGGACGCCTCGATCGTCCCGAGCGGCAACGACGAAACGGCTCACCTGGTCGCAGATGATTTCGGTCGGCTGCGCCGCGCCGGGCGCGAGGCGGACTACGAAACTACCGAAACGGGTACGATTGGAGCGACCGCTATCCATTGATCGCCGGAGCAACCGCGTCAGCTCGTTTGTCGCCTACCGTAGTCCCACGAAGTTCTACATTCGAATGAAAGCTATAGCCTCTTCTCCAGCCAGCGCGGCTGATTCAGCCATTCCGGTGGGTGAACCCGTTGTGGCTAGCCCGACGTATGTCGTCCCACAGCGTCATGCGTCGGGCCACCAGCAGCCGGCCTTACTGTTCGTGCCGCTCAAGTTCAAATGTGAACTTGGCTTGTAGAACGGGACCTTTGTCGTCCCGGACCTCGATAGCCATGCGGTGCCCGAGAATGGTCTCGGCCTTATCCCAGACTGCGTGTCTAGCCATGTCGACCAAAGAACGAGCGGCCTCTATCTGGACGACCTGTAGATTGGGCAGGTCCAAGCCTTCTTCGTCAGCGGCAAGTTCGCCGTTCTTGCGCAAGTCGAAGCAATAGCGAGGCATCGGCTCTCATTCAGATAACAAACACCCGTAACTGAAAAGGCGGCGATTTGTTGCTATTTGGAGCCTCATTGGGCTGATGTAGGATCAGGCTACGTTCCTTTATTACATTGATTCGCCCTTGATGGGCGCCGGACAGCCTTGTCGCAACGCCAGCCCAATCCCGGTGCTTCTGGAGAACAGAGGTGGCTTGTCATGAACAGCGACACCCACATCACCGTTCATTTCTCATGTCCCCATTGCAGGACGATCTATCGAGCGAGCCAGGAACGAACAGCGGATGACTGTCCGGGAGAGTTCTATTGCGGAAGCTGCGGGACGCCCGTCCATGAATGGACAGGGGCGTACTTCTTTTCAGATTGGAAAGCGGTGTTCAAGATCAGGCCGAATGCCTGACTGCTTGGCATCCGCCCGGTTGCCACTATTGGCCCTTGCTGCTCTCCAGCATCGCCCTCTCAACCTCAGACGCTAATACCGTGAGGTGTGCCGCGAGCCGGTCGAATAGCTCGCGCTTCTTGGGATCGGTAGCCAAGTCGCGGATTAGCTCACATTCCGCCGCGTCACTGCGAAGTTTCTCCAACTGGGCTAACGTGTCCTGCATCTTCGCTTCCTCCTCGCGACACGTTCGTAAAATCGCGGGTCACAGGCCCGCAGCCACAGCGAACGATTAGCCCATTATCAGCGATGTCCCGCAGCGCCCGAATGATCCCGCTGCTCGTCCGGTAGGAGATGGCTACGGCAGCACCGTCCACCTGCAAATCTTCCAGTCCATAAGCAGGGCTTTCAACAAGACGGTGCCGCCAGTAGGCCGCAGTACCTTCCTGACTGCTGTGGATGATCTTGCGGCCGCCACAAGCGCACTCGATCACCGCGTCAGGGCTGTACATCCCGACAATCTGTTGATGCGGGCAGCGCGGTAAGCATCGAGCCAATCTATCGCGAGGGCCATCGGGTCACGGGGCTCACCTACTTGCCTAGTCATCCGAGTTAAGACGGCTGACCTGAACGCTACCTGAATGTCATGGGAGCGAGCTAGCCACTTGCCTCAAAGCCTTAACTGTTTTTGGGCGAACGTGGCAGCAAGACAACAACCAGCCCAATGGAAGCGGCCTGGATCGCCTAACGGCAAACTGGGGCGGCGCAAAGTAATCCGAAGCACAAGCGGCGCTCACGTCAGCCGTTGAGCGATATCAAAGTGCTCCCTTTCCTCTAGGAGGCAATGGACAGCGCCTGCTCCGCTCTGAACCGCTGATAGGCAGTAATCGCTTTGTTGGCGAGGAGGAGTTGTCGTCTTTCGCCCTGCCGCATCATGGCTTCAACAGTATTGAGCAGGTGCAGTGCGGCCCGATCGGGATTGCCCAGTTCACCCGTTGCTTCCAGATAGGCCCAAGCAATCTGGAAGGAGTTCGCGAAGATGGATTGCGTCGTTTCGCTCATGACGAGTATGGGGAACGGAGCGACGACGCTGCATGTGTCCGGCGCGGTTCCACCAGTGGAGTTCCGTGGAACTGCCCATCCTAACTTCACGATTCCGCAGCCGTGTGTCCGGAATTAACCGTCTCTTAGTGGCAGTCATGCCGAACTATGCCAGGGCTGTTGTTGAGAGGTTTCCTGGCATGCTTCCAGACGGCACTTATGCGGCGTGGTTCAAGACCCCGCTAGGCCAAGGCACCGGCATCGCCCACGTCCAAGACGGCAAAATCGGGGGCGGTGATAGCATCATGAGCTACAGCGGCTCCTGCGAAGTCGATGGAGATCGGTTCACCGCGATCATAACAACTAAACGGCATACCGAAGGACACGCAACGGTCTTTGGCGCTGATGAGCTCACAATGAAGCTTGAAGGAACGTGCGACGGCAAGATAGCTAGGTACGTAGGAACGGCCGAGCAGGTGCCGGGAGTGCTTCTTGAGGGAACGCTCATTCTGAGCGAGCAATCGGTGACAGCGCCCGAGCCGACCGCGCCGCCGCCGACATTCAACCCTCACAGACTTCCGAAGCTTCCGAAGCGTTCCCGCTGATAGATCAGGCGTTTGACCACGGTCGTCGATATCGGGCCGTAACGCGCTGCCTCGCTCCCCGCCGTGCCTACGAGGAGCCGAATGCGCATCCTGACCGGGCCGAGCCAATGGCTATGTTCCCGGAAAGAGCGATTGACGCTAGTCGCAGCGGCGCTCCCTGCGGGTAACCCTACGACCATCATCACGGTCGACCGTGACAGTCTCTGTGCGGCAGCGTTGTCTTGGGCCGACGGTGACGCCTCCGGGGCCGACGCCAACTGTGGTGTCGCGGTCGTAGCGGTTACGGTCCCTATAGTAGCGGTCCTCGCGATCCCGTCCGATTTGGACATCAACGCCTTGAGCCATCTTGACGCCTTGGGCGTTGGCCGGAATGGTAAGCGGGGTCGTAGCCAGAGCCACCGTGGCTGTCGCCAAGGCAAAAGCGATCTTCAACATGTGGGAGTCTCCCTTGAGCACGATGCGGTGTAACGAGGGCGAACGCTGACTGTTCCATGTCGCCGGGCGAGTGGCTCAGAGCATCCGGCCGCAGTTCGCGGCCATCTTGGTTGCTCGTTTCAGCCAACCGGGCACGCCGCCGGGAACTGGCCGATCGTCGGCGACAGGTGGGCGATCGACCAATATGCCGAGGCGGCCCTCGGTAACCGACAGTTCTTCTTGAACCGGCCCAAACCCCGTAAACCTGATGTGCACTATTCGATCACCACGAGGCAAGAGGCGATCCGTCGCGCTGTTCCGCGTGATGAACCGATACGTCGGCAACCTGGCGCCGATGTCGGGCCGTGTTTCCAGACTATCCGGCGCCGGTAGTTAGCAACGCCGCGGCCGATCGCGAGATGGTGCTGATGCGGTGGGCATGCCGGCGCCGCCGCGAACTGGCGGGCCGCCGGCCACCAATATCCGCAACACGTCATCGCCGCACTGGCGGGCCTGGCTAAAGGCGGAGAACCGCTGCTTGGTGCCCGCCAACAGCTTCGCTCAATACGCGCCCGAGCCGAACCCGGAAACCAAGAAGAAGGATGTCGTCTGGTTCGCGCTCAATTAGGAGCGGCCGCCGTTTGCGTTCGCTGGCATCTGGACCGAGTTCAACGGCGATCGAGGCACCAAGTCCAAGCCGATCGCCGGACCGCATTTGGTTTATGGCTTCCTGACCACATCGGCGAACGCCGTCGTCGAGCCGATCCACCGTATCCCTCCGGCGGCGGCCGCCTTGTGTAGTTTGATTGGCGGCCCGAGGATTTGACCTTAAGTCTAGCTTTAAGGTCACGTGGCGAATGCAGGTCAATGTGTTGGGCGCCGAGCGTCGGCGGCGATGGAGTTACGACGAGAAGGTTCGCCTTGTCGAAGAGACCTTGCAGGCTGGCGAGACGGTCTGCGGCGTCGCGCGCCGGCATGGGGTGGCTCACAGCCTGCTGTTCACTTGGCGTCGACAGGCGCGCCAGGGTCGACTGGGCGGAGATTCTGTGCCAGCTCTCGTTCCGGTCGAAATCACACCGATGGCGGCTCCGACTTCGAGCGACGCGCCACAACCAGTGGCTTCACCGCCTGCGCAACGTGCAAGGGCTGGAATCATCGAGATCGAGCTTGGCGGAGGCTGCCGCGTTCGCGTTGACCGTGACGTGGACGTTGAGGCGCTGCAGCGAATTCTTGAGCTGCTGCGGCGACGATGATCCCGATTCCGAGCGGCGTCAGGGTTTGGATCGCCACTGGCCACACCGACATGCGTCGTGGCATGCAAAGCCTGGCTCTTACAGTTCAGGAGAGCTTGAAGCGCGATCCCCATGCCGGCGATCTCTACATCTTCCGGGGCCGCCGCGGTGACCTCGTCAAGATTCTTTGGCACGATGGGCTGGGCATGTCGCTCTACGCCAAGCGCCTCGACCGTGGGAAGTTCATCTGGCCCTCGGCGTCGGCCGGCGCGGTATCGATCTCAGCGGCGCAGATGGCCTATATGCTCGAGGGCATCGACTGGCGGAATCCGCAACTAAGCTGGCGGCCGCAAAGCGCGGGCTGAGCGAAGAAATCTGCGGTTGCTGCCATTTTGGGAGTCCCATCGCGTCCAATCTGTGATTCACTGCGTCGCATGGATGCCGACCGCGACACTGTTCCGGATGACGTTGCCGCCCTGAAGGAGGCGCTGGCGGTCGAGCGCGCGAAGGGTTTGGAGATCGCCGCCGAGCTCGCGGTCGCTCGCGCGAAGGCGTCGGAAGACGAAGCGCTGATCGCCCAGCAGCAGTTGCAGATTGCCAAGCTGAAGCATCAGATCTATGGGCAGCGGTCGGAACGTTCGGCGCGGCTGATCGAGCAGTTGGCACTGACGTTCGAAGAGCTGGAAGCCGACGCCACCGAGGACGAGCTTGCGGCGGAACGAGCCGTGGCGAAGACGACGGTGCGCGGATTTACGCGCAAGCGCGCTGAGCGCCAGACCTTCCCTGAGCACCTTCCCAGGGAGCGGGTGGTGATCGAAGGACCTACGGCTTGTGAATGCTGCGGCAGCAATCGCCTTCGCAAGCTCGGCGAGGACGTGACGCGCACGCTGGAAGTAGTGCCGCGCCAGTGGAAGGTGATCGAGACGGTCCGGGAGAAGTTCTCCTGCCGCGATTGCGAGAAGATCAGCCAGCCGCCGGCGCCATTCCATGCCATCGCCCGGGGATGGGCCGGCCCGAGCCTCCTGGCCATGATCATGTTCGAGAAGTTCGGCCAGCATCAGCCCTTGAACCGCCAGGCCGAGCGCTATGCCCTGGAAGGGGTGCCGATCGCGCTGTCGACCATGGCCGATGCCGTGGGGTCGGTCTGTGCGTCGCTGGATCCCCTGCTGCGCCTGGTAGAAGCCCATGTCATGGCAGCCGAGCGGCTTCATGCCGACGATACGACGGTGCCGGTGCTGGCCAAGGGCAAGACCGATACGGGACGGTGCTGGATCTACGTTCGGGACGACCGGCCGTTTGGGGGCGCGGGTCCGCCAGCAGCGATGTTCTACTACTCACGCGACCGCAAGGGCGAACATCCCCAGCAGCATCTGGCCCGGTATGCCGGCATCCTGCAGGCCGACGCCTATGACGGGTACAACCAGCTCTATCTGGCCGGGCGCGAGCCCGGACCGATCCGGGAGGCTGCCTGCTGGTCACATGGAAGGCGCCCGTTCTTTGCCATGGCCGACATCGAAGAGAATGCGCGGCGCAAGGGTGCCGGAAAGAAGGAAATCCCGCTCTCTCCGATCGCGATCGAGGTCGTGCGGCGGATCGATGCGCTGTTCGAGATCGAACGCTCCATCAATGGCAGGAGCCCCGAAGGGCGACTTCAGGTGCGACAGACGCTGAGCCGGCCTCTGGTCGAGGACCTTCAGGTCTACATGCGCGAGCAGCTCGCCAAACTGTCCCGCGGTCACGACCTGGCCAAGGCGTTCAACTACATCCTGAAGCGTTGGGCGAGCTTTACGCTGTTCCTCGAAGACGGACGCGTGTGTCTCTCCAACAATGCCGCCGAACGAGGCTTGCGAGGCATCGCTCTTGGACGGAAGTCCTGGCTGTTCTGCGGATCTGATCGCGGAGGGCGGCGCGCGGCAGCTATGTACAGCCTCATCATCACGGCAAAAATGAACGGCATCGACCCGCAAGCCTGGCTCACCGATATCCTCGCCCGCATCGCCGCCCATCCGGCTCATCGGCTGGACGAACTTCTGCCCTGGAATTGGACGCCGGCATCAACGCTCTCCGCTCGAGCGGCATGACCACCCACGTCAACAAGGTCCATCACGTCACCACTATTACCAAGGTCGCCAAGGACCTCGGCGAAGATGAAGATTGGCTGTGGGACATCGCCAACGAAATGGAAATCGAGGACGGCGTCATCTGGGTCTATGGCGTCGGAGAAGACGGCGTCCAGGCGTTCACCGACTTCGGAATCGAAAACCTCATCGAGCTGATTAGGTTCTACAAAGAGAACCCTGGATTGCTCAGGCGCTAACCCTGCGGCCTACGCCGAATGGATACGATCCACCCCAAGCCGATGCCGGTAATCCTGAAAGAGGAGTGCGATGTTTGGTTGCACGCCCCTTGGGATGAGGCGAAGGCGTTGCCGCAATTGTTGGCCGCGCTCACAAGCGGAGAGTTGCGTATGCTCAACCGCGTTGACGTTTACCACCGGCACAGCCGCGCCATCGTTCAAGAGATCGGCGAGAGATTGCGGGCGTCGCTAAAACCAGAGGCCGAACTGCCAGCGAGCATTAGAAAGCACGTCGACCGGCTCCGCGAACTGCAGGAGCGTTCACCGTCAATCGTTCCCGATCCGGGGCATTGGAAAAAACCTCGCCGTTGAGCCGCAGATGGTTCGGCCGAACATGGACGAGCAATGCCATCGGTGAAACACCGTGCGTCAAGGATTTTGAACGAGCCCGGTGAAGCGCAATCTGAATTGATCGGCAAAGCCGTCGTCCTTACCGACGGAAGGGCTGGTACCGTCGAGAACGTTTGGCTGGATGAATTGCACGGGCTTCGGATTTCGATCAAAGGTCATGATGGAAGATGGCCAGTTTCAATCATCAAGTTCCCGGAGAACTGGTCCTTTCGCGTCGACTGCACGCTGCCCAGAGCGCCGCGTTCCTTTCAAAACATTCCGACCAAGATGAAAAACCCGATCTCGATTAGGAAAGTGACAGACGTGACGGCGACTGTAAGAAACACGTCGCCCGCTGGGAGCCGGGTCATAGCGCGCCTCATCGCTTGCCACGCCCCGTTGGTAAATTCTGGCAAGTAAAAATGGTTTCGGTTCCAGCGTGAGAGGCGATGAGATCGGCCAGGCTCTACCGGGTTTCAAGTTCCTTAATTGCCAGAACCGAAATCTGTGCGGGGTCCTTGATACCGGTTTGCGCGACTTTGATTATCGTCTTCGCGATCATTTCCGTCAGTGGGTCGTCGCGATCTTTGACGCAGAGGGTACGTAGCGTCTTCTCGTAAGCGTCCGTGATGCGGCTAACCTCTTTCGGCCCCATAACGTGGGTTTGCAAATGTAGGTAGATAGCCATTTTCTAACCCTCCCAGCCCATCTGCGTTACAAAGGGCATTTCTACCACGGGAACCCGTTCACGGCCAAAAACGCTTAGCGGGGGTTTCGGTGTAGCTGCGAGTTACATTGATCCGGCGGGTTAGTCAGGGAAAAAACAGGCGCCCCGAGCGGCCTCTTGGTGGCTTCGAGCATCGCATTTGGGGCGAGGAATAGCATAGGTAAGGAACTCTGAGTTCCGCAAAACGTCTAATCTAGGCTTCCGGCTGATGCCCTTGCCCCAAGGCCGGAAGAAAACCCAACCGGGTTGGCGGCCTTGGCGTAGCGTATAGCGCCGGGGTCGTTTGCCTTCAGTCGGGTTTGAGCATTCGTTCCGGACATCAGCGTCGAACCTCTTCGAAATGAAAAGGGCGCGAACTTAGGCGGCCCTACTCGAAGGCTTTCCGGTCAAAATGGATCATAACCACTGTCCGCGCCATCAGGAGCGTGAGACCGACCGATCCGGATAGGAGACCGAGCAACATAGTCGAGCGATCTCAGGCCGGGCGATTGAAGCCACTCGTTCATAGGCCTAAATCATGGCGACGATACGCCCCATGCCGCTTATGCCGCCGGGTCACAGCGCTGAGCATATTAGCCAAGTGTCAGCCAACGTGCAGACGCCATTGGTTCGATTGGGCGGCGGCTGCGGATTGTTCGAGGATCCTCCAAGCCGCTCGCAAGGTGTCCTAGGTTTCGGTGCTGCTGCACCATCCTGAACAAGGAGTTCAGCTGGTATTCAGTGGATAGGTCCTAACCCGCTGGCTTGATGGCAAGTAGGTAGGACAAATGAGTTTCTTCGACCGATGGCCGCCGCGATCGATTGGCTGGACGCTTACCGCGTAAGCGATCTTTCGATAGCAGACCTGTACTCTGAGAGCGCGTCGCTGGAATGCTGCAATGGACACGCGCCAGCAGTTGGCGCGTGCCGCAATATATTGGCAGCTGCAATTCGCTCAGAGTCCAGCCGGCGAACTTGAAGGTTTGCAGGCCGAAGGTGACGAGGTGGTGGTTTCATACGCAGTGTTTGGCGAAGTCCAGCAGACAGCTCTCAAGTTTGGTGACGCGGGACAGATCGTTAGAAGCAGATGCCGGCACGCATGAAGAGGCATAGAGCGCCTGCGCTTTGATCATCGGACGGCATTTGTCTCTTTAAAGGCGGTGTGAATCAGATTCCTATGCCGAGCGGCACGTGGGGACTTGGAAATGAAGATTATTTTTGGAGAGGGTGGACGCAGTACGCCCGTGAGGGCATGCGAACTTTGCTTACAGCCGATGAAGTTCTTGGGCAATCACGCGGAATGCAGGCTGTTCAGGTGCGAAAGCTGCGCCCTCGTCAGCACCGAGTGCTCAGAATCTGCGTCCGGACTTGGGCTGGCCCGGCGCGCCAGCTTGAGCCTCTTTGGTTGAAATGCTTCAGCTCTGTCTGTGCGGCTGCAGCTTTTCGCAGCAGCGCGCCTTTAATCACGGAAACAGCGCCGAAGATGCAGCAGTATGCCAGCCCGCATGTCATCGTTGCGGCATGATGAGTTTCGAGAACTGGTAACGCTGTTGACCTAGACCAGGATGGCTGCAAGCAGCAGATCGAAGGGAATTGTTTGATCTAGGTCAAGGTCGAATGTGGCCAATAGCTAAGGCTGCGCCCTGGGGGCCGATAGCGCGCCTCGATCAACAATGCGAGGCACCGCAATCACGGAGGAAGCCATGCTTCGACTCCCGCGCTATTTCGCCAGCGACAAGCTGATCCGCGTGACAACCGCATCCCATTGGCGCTCCTCCGACGCCGGGTAGTTGATCAAGACGCAGTTCATGAATCGGTTGGCTTGATTACATCGATTATACCAAGTGCGATCATCTCGAATACTGGACACGGCGAAAAACTCGGGTGTCACTCTCCTGTACTGGATGCCGGCTGGAGGGTTCATTCTCTGCAAAAAAACGGCAGGCGAGTCGTTACTCGGATTGGGAAAAGACCTGATTGTGAGGTTGGCCCGGCGATCTTTTGTGAAGAGCTGCCGGCCAAGGTTCCCGTCTATCGCACCCCCATCCTGCTCAAAAATCGATGTTGGAACGTCTACGCTGAGGCCGGTGGTCGGAATGCTGTACCTTCGCCACTCCAAGCCGGCCGCCCTTGATTGCATGTAAGTTAGGAGGCTGAGGAAAACGATGAGAGGGACTCTCCGGCGCAAGTACATGGACATATCCCTTCGGATGTTAGCCGGACGTTGATGCAGACCTTCAACGGCCTCATCCTTCCCATGTTCCGGCGGGGACGCGGGCCAACTTACAGCTTTATCCGGAATGGATCGCTGGATCGAGCTACTGCCCGACCGAAAGTTTCCAGCGCTTGCACGGTTACGGCTTCACGGCGCTGACTATGCAGAACAGCGGTCTGATGGAGCTTGGACTTCAGGCGCAAATAGCATTGACACGTCTTTTTTTGCTGCTGCCAAGTGTCTTTGTCTCTGGCCTGCTGCTTGATCGCGGTTCGGGGCTCCTGGCTTCGGCACTGTCGATAGGCCTATCAATCGTCGCGATTTATCCTCGCTTTGAGGTGCCGACTACATATTACCGCTCACGCTATTCGCCATAACCACGGCGGGGCTTACGCTGGTCGCTGCGCAACGTGATGGTGAGGCTTGTCTCAGCAGAGCGGGCAAAGTTCACTTTGTTGCAAGAACTAGCCGTGTGGGTGTTCTCAACTGTCGAAATCCAATGGACGGATCTGTGCGTTGGCTCACCCTCAGCGAGATCGGACGCTGCAGATGCGAGCGCGACGCTCTTACGTTTCGACACCTAGCCGTACAGCTCTCGAAGGAGTCGCCCAACACATCGAGAAGGCTGCAAAGGCTCAGCGCTGATTCAGCATACGCGCCGCCTTCGAGTTAGCCGATGAGTTGACTTGTTATAACATTTGGCACATTGTCTTAACTTAACCGGCAAAGCCGGGCTAAACGAAAGCCGAGGGGAGGACAGGAGATGCGGTCATTCAGGCCCACGCGACGTACGTTCCTCAGGACCGGCACGGCAGCCGCCACCCTGATCGGGATGGGCCCTGCCCTGTTGCGACAGGCTGCGGCGCAGGAGGCTGACCTTGCGCCCTACAAGGCGGCCGAGATCGACTGGCAGCAAGCGTCGGGCGAGACCATCACGGTCGCTGTGATCCCCGCGAGCTATTTCGAGAACCTCATCACGCTCGTCCCGCAGTTCAAGACGCTGACCGGCATCGACGTCCGCTTCGAGAAAATTCCGCCGGCCCAGATCCGGCAGAAATGCGTGATCGACCTCACCTCGAAGACCGGCACTTACGCCACGCACGCTGCCGACCCTATGTATTATTCGCTTTATGTCGCGAACAAATGGGTGGAGCCGCTCGATACGTATCTTAAAGATAAATCGCTGACCGATGAGGCCTGGTTCAAATTCGACGACATCATCCCGGCCTGGCGCAGCGCCGACAGCATCGACGGCAAGCTCTACGGCGTGCCGTACGACGGCGAAGTCACCATCCAAGTCTATCGCAAGGACCTCTACGACGCGAAGGGCCTGAAGCCGGCCGACACGCTGGAGGCCTATGTTGCCAACGCGGCAGCGCTAAACAATCCAAACGACCGCGTCTGGGGCTGCGCGCTGCGCGGCGTCGCCGGCGCGGGGCAGAACATGTACATCTACCCCTCGATCTTCCGCGAGTTCGGCGGCATCTGGATGAAGGACGGCAAGCTCATCGTCAACGGCTCCGAGGCCGAGGCGGCCCTCGGCTGGTATGTCGACGTGATGCGCAAATATGCGCCTCAGGCGGCGGCGAACTGGAACTGGCCTGATATTGCCGACGCCTTTTCGCAAGGGACGGTCGCGAACTATATCGATGCGCATTCCTCGGCGTCGGTTGTCAACCATCCCGAGAAGTCCAAGGTGATCGGCAAGATCGCTTATGCGCGCTGGCCCAAGGGCCCGTCCGGCAAGCGCGTCACCTCGATCTGGAACTGGGGTTTCCCGATCAACGCCGCGCTACCCGACAAGAAGAAAAAGGCGACCTGGCTGTTCATCCAGTGGGCAGCGAGCGCAGAGACGCAGGCGCGCACCGCACATCGCTTTGCAGGTCCGACCAAGCGCTCCGGCGTCAACCGCACCTCAATCTGGAAGGATCCGGACTATGTAAAGCTGATGAACGGCTTTGGCGACAATTTCGTCGAAGCCACCATGCAGGCGCTGGAGAACGATACCGACGTCGACTGGCGGCCGCGCGTGCCGCAATGGCCGGCTATCGGCGACACCATGGCGACCGCCATCCAGTCCGCCCTCTCCAGCCAGGCCACCGTGAAGGCCGCGCTCGATGATGCGCAGAAGCGCATCGAGCCGATGATGCGCGGTTAACGCTCGGCTGATCGATGGCGTCGGCCGCAATAACAACCGACAAGGCGACCGCAATCGTCGCAAGCGATTACGGCCGTGTGCTGGCGCAGCGCCAGTGCCGGTTCGCGGCGGTACTGCTGGCGCCGGCGTTTCTGGCGCTGCTAGCGACCACCACCTTCCCGCTGCTGTTCCTAGTCTGGACCAGCGCGTTCCGAATGGATCTGGCTATGCCGTTCATGAACGGCTTCGTCGGCGTCGAAAACTACCGAGTATTGCTGGCCGACGAACGGTTCTGGTCGTCGCTCCTGATCAGCCTCGTCTACACCGGCTCGACTGTCATACTGCAGGTCATCATTGGGCTGGCACTGGCGCTCTTGGTGATGGACATGAAGCGCGGCCAGGGCTGGTTTCGCATCATCGCGATCCTGCCTGTCGTACTATCGCCGGCCGTGGTCGGCATGATCTGGCGCACCTTCATGCTCGCGCCGGAGTTCGGCATTGTCGATTTCCTTGCCATCAATGCCGGGCTCGGCAGCAAGAACTGGCTCGGCGATCCCTTCCTTGCCATGGTCTCGGTGATCGTGATCCATACCTGGCAGTGGACGCCGTTCGCCTTCATGGTGCTGCTCGCCTCGCTCGCCGCGCTGCCTGAGGATATCTACGAGGCGGCGCGGCTCGATCGCGCCACCGCCTGGCAGCGCTTTCGGCGCATCACCCTTCCCTTGTTACGTCCGGCCATCGTGATGGTGATCATCATGCGCACTATGGTGGCGCTGACTGCCTTTGCCGCGATCTTCACCGTGACCGGGGGCGGTCCCGGCACCGCGACGGAAATCCTCAATCTCTATGCCTACCGGAAGTCCTTCACGGAGCTCTCCATCGGCTACGGCTCGGCGCTGGCGGTGGCGCTTCTGATGGTCACCATCCTGATCTCGGCCATTCTCTTTGCGATGCGGAGAGCCAAGTGAACGCAAAACGCCTTCGCCTCTTTGCGCTGCTGGCGATCTCGCTCGTGTTTTTGCTGGCTTGGGCATTCCCCGTGGTCTGGAGCGTGCTGAACTCGCTGAAGACCGACCGCGACGCGCTGGCCTATCCGCCAAAGCTGTTCTTCTCGCCGACACTGGAAGCCTATCGCGACGTGCTGTTCGGCTCCGGCTCGATCCTGCCGAACCTGATCTCCAGCATGGTGATCTCGATCGGCACCACGGTTGTCACCATGCTGATGGCGGTGCCCGCGGCTTATGCGCTCGCGCGGCTGCGGTTTCGCGGCAAGAAGTTCGCCGGCTTCTATGTGCTGGCGACACAAATGCTGCCGCCGGTCGGCATCATTATCCCGTACTTCCTGGTGCTGAAGGACATCGGCTGGATCGATACATATCAGGGCATCATCCTGATCTATCTCTCCTTCTCGCTGCCCTTCGCAATCTGGCTTTTGGTCTCCTATTTCGAAGACATCCCGTTCGAGATGGAGGAAGCCGCCTATCTCGACGGCGCGAGCCGGCTGCGCACGCTGTGGCGGATCATCATCCCGCAAGTGCGGGGCGGCATCGCCGTGACCGTCGTGTTCGTGTTCCTCAATGCCTGGAACGAATTCCTGTTCGCCGTTGTCCTGAGCGGCAATACGGTACGGCCGGTGACGGTTGCGATGTTCAATTTCGTTTCCGTCGAGCAAACGCTTTGGGCGAAGCTTGCCGCCGTCTCGGTGCTGGCGATGCTGCCCGTTGTCGTGCTCGGCGTGGTCGCGCAAAAACATATCGTCAAGGGATTGACAGTCGGCGCCGTCAAGGGTGGAGGGCGCCGATGAGCGGCCGCGGAACAGTGCGTTTCCAGGACATCGTCAAGATGCACGGCGAGTTCGCCGCGCTCAGAAACGTCAATTTCGAAATCAAGCCCGGCGAGTTCTTCGCCCTGCTGGGTCCCTCCGGTTCCGGCAAGAGCACGACTTTGCGGATTCTCGCCGGGCTTGATGCCCCGACCGCCGGCTGCGTCTTCATCGACGGCAAGGACGTAACCTCCGTCGATGCGCGCGATCGCGACATCGCCATGGTGTTCCAGAGCTATGCGCTCTATCCGCATATGACCGTCGCGGAAAACATCGCCTTCCCGCTCGAGATGAGCAACCTGCCGAAAAAGGAGATCCGGCCCGCGGTGAAGGAAGCGGCGCGCAAGGTCAAGATCGATCATCTACTCGACCGTAAGCCCGGGCAACTCTCCGGCGGCCAGCAGCAGCGCTGTGCGCTCGCCCGCGCCATCGTGCGCAAGGCGCGACTGTTCCTACTCGACGAGCCGCTCTCCAATCTCGACGCCAAGCTGCGGATCGAGACGCGGGCCGAACTGAAGAAGCTGCAGCGCTCGCTCGGCGTCACCGCGGTTTATGTCACCCACGACCAGGAAGAGGCGATGACGCTGGCCGACCGCATGGCTGTGTTCATGGCGGGCGAAATCCAGCAGGTCGGCACACCGGCGGAAGTGTTTGCCCGGCCGAACTCGATCGACATTGCTGGCTTCATCGGCAACCCGCCGATGAACCTGGTGCCCGCCCGCTATGCTAACGGCAGCGTCACCATCGCCGGCCATGCGTTGAAGACCGCCCTGCAGAGCGCAGGCGCGCGCGACGTGATCGCGGGCATCCGGCCCGGCGCGCTGCGTCTCGCGCCGGACGGGCTGAAGGCCAAGGTCGATCTGGTTGAGGACCTCGGCGACACCGCCGTGCTCGACGTCGACTGCGCCGGCACCTTGATGCGCGTACGCGCCAACCATGAGGACGTGCCGCGTGAGGGCGACGTCATCACGGTGGCGGCACGCCCGCACGACATCCATCTGTTCGATCCCGAGACCGGAAAGCGGCTTTGACCACATGCCCCTCCGCACCCGAAAAAAGCCTGCCCCACTCTCCGCCGCCACGCCGGTTGATGCCACCGCAGGATCGGCGCCGCTGCACATCCAGATCCGCGAGACGATCCGCCGCCAGGTGCGCGACGGCCAGCTGATCGACAAGAGCGGCCGGCTGATGACCGAAGCCGAGCTCGGCCGGTATTTTGGCGTCAGCCGCATCACCATCCGCAACGCCATCTCGCCGCTGGTGAGCGAAGGCATGTTTGCACGCACGCGCGGGCGCGGCACCTTCCTGCGCTCCAACCAGCCTGAAAACTGGGTCGGCCGGCTGATGGGTTTTTCGGAAACCATTCGCGACGCCGGCTATCAGCCTGGCGCCAAGGTGTTGCAGCAAGGCATGACCAATCGGCACGACACTGAGGTGCGCGAACAATTGAGGGAGCGCGCGGTATGGCAGCTCAAGCGACTGCGGTTGGCCGATGACACGCCGATCGCGATCGAGCATGCATTCTATCCGCCCGACATTGGCCTCGAACTCGAGAAGCGCGACCTCATCTCCATCATCATGTACCGGGTGTTCGAGGAAGAGCTCGGCCATCCCATCAAGGAAGCCAAGCAGACCATCAGTGCCGCGCTCGCCGATTCCACCAGCGCCAAATTGCTCGGCGTGAAAGGCGGCAGCCCCCTGCTCGCCATCGAGCGTTTGACGCTCGGCACCGACGGACGGCCACTAGAGCTGCTGCGCGCAGTGTACCTGACCGACTACTTCCGACTCAGCATCAGCCTGACGCGGCAGCATTCCTGAACGTACGCAAGAAGGACCGAAAACTATGGCAAATGGCGGCAAGACTTCCGATCTCCCCAACATCCTCTTGATCCTTAACGACGACATGGGGTTCTCGGATATCGGCTGCTATGGCGGCGAGGTTGAAACGCCGAACCTCGACCAACTCGCGGCCAACGGCCTGCGCTACTCGCAATTCTATAACACCGCCCGCTGCAGCCCGTCACGCGCGTCGCTGCTGACGGGCTTGCATCCGCATCAGACCGGCATCGGCATTCTCACCTACAGCAACGGCCCCGAAGGTTATGCCGGCAATCTGAACAAGAGCTGCGTAACCATTGCCGAAGTGCTGAAGCAGAAGAACTATACTTCGTATCTCAGCGGCAAGTGGCACATCGCGAGCAATTTGACCGAGCCGACCGATGCCTGGCCGACGCAGCGCGGCTTTGATTATTTTTACGGCACGATCATCGGCGCGGGCAGCTTCTACAATCCGAACACGCTGACGCGCGGCAACGACAATATCGAGCATGAGGCGGAGAACGATTCGTCGTTCTTCTATACCGACGCTATCAGCGATCAGGCGGCCGCTTATATCCGCCAGCACAAGACGGAACATCCCGACCAGCCGTTCTTCCAATATGTCGCCTACACCGCGCCGCACTGGCCGCTGCACGCACATGACGAAGATATCGCGAAATATAAGGGACGCTTCGACGCCGGCTGGGATCGCCTGCGTGAGCAACGGCTGAAGCGGCTGATCGATGGCGGCATCATCCATCCCAACTGGCAACTCACCGATCGCGACCCGACCCAACCGCCGTTCGACGAAGCCGAGCATCGCGAGTGGACGCTGCGCTGCATGGAGGTCTATGCCGCGCAGATCGACCGCATGGACCAGGGCATCGGCCGGATCCTAAAGGCGCTGGAAGAAACCGGCAACATGGAGAACACGCTGATCATTTTCCTGTCCGACAACGGCGCCTGCGCCGAGGACATTCCGCAAGGGGTCACCGCGCGCGAGCTGGTCGATCAGCTGATGAT
This sequence comes from Bradyrhizobium sp. CB3481, assembly GCF_029714305.1. Taxonomy (NCBI): domain Bacteria; kingdom Pseudomonadati; phylum Pseudomonadota; class Alphaproteobacteria; order Hyphomicrobiales; family Nitrobacteraceae; genus Bradyrhizobium; species Bradyrhizobium sp. CB3481. The sequence goes on along the minus strand of NZ_CP121647.1, from coordinate 2,154,300 downwards.
TGCTAAGGCGAAGACGCGCAAGGGCGAGCCCGTGCAGTTCGGCAACGATCCCACGCTGATGCCAGGCGGGGAGCACACTTATCAGAGCTACGGCACCGCCTGGGCGAATCTCTCCAACACGCCGTTCCGGCTCTACAAGCACTGGATCCATGAAGGCGGCATCGCCACGCCCTTCATCGTGCACTGGCCGCGCGGCATCAAGGAGCGCGGCGGGCTGCGGCACAATCCGAGCCAGCTGCCCGACGTGATGGCGACGATCCTCGACGTATCCGGTGCGACCTATCCGACGGAAAACAACGGCCACGATATTCTGCCCTGCGAGGGCGAGAGCCTAGTGCCGTCGTTCTCCTCCGCCTATGGCGGTCGCGGTCCGCTGTTCTGGGAGCATGAGGGCAATGCCGCCGTGCGTGTGGGAAAATGGAAGCTGGTGCGGAAATATCCCGGGCCGTGGGAACTCTATGACATGGAGCTAGATCGCACCGAGATGCACGACCTTACCGCCCAATATCCGGAGCGCGTCCGCGACATGGCCGAGCAATATCAGCGCTGGGCCGACCGCTGCGGCGTGATCCCGCGCGAGAAAATCCTCGCGCTGATGCAGGCGCAGGGCGAGACGGCGTTCTGGGAAGAAGAGAAGCAGAACTAACGGCCGTGCCGGTGGTGTCTGATGACTGACGGAACTCACCGCTGCTGTGCCGAACGTCGCGCCGGCGATCCGGCGCTGACGGCTACCGCATCGGCAACGACGATCGCGCCCAGTGAGACGCCCATCCCGCGCCGCTGGAGCCCGCCGATCGGTGGATCGTTCGTGATAGGCTCCGACGACAAGCGTTTTCCCGATGATGGCGAAGGACCAGTGCGCAGGGTCAATGTCGCTACTTTCGCAATCGCTTGCTATTCGGTGAGCAATGTGCAGTTCGCGGAGTTCGTAAGGCAGACTGGCTATACCACGGACGCTGAACGCTACGGTTGGAGCTTTGTGTTTGAGGGTTTGCTGTCGGACAACGCGAAGCGTGAGCCGCTAAATCGCGCAGCCGAGACGCCGTGGTGGGTCGCGGTGTCGCACGCCTATTGGGCGCAGCCCGAGGGACCACACTCGACCATCCTCGGCCGGAGCGACCATCCTGCCGTGCATATTTCCTGGAATGACGCCAAGGCTTACTGCCAGTGGTCAGGGACCCGATTGCCCACGGAAGCCGAATGGGAAACGGCCGCCCGCGGCGGGCTCGAGCAGGCCACCTTTCCCTGGGGCAATGAGTTGACGCCCGCGGGCGAGCATCGCTGCAATATCTGGCAGGGAAATTTTCCCCACCTCAATACGATGGAAGACGGCTATCTCGGCACCGCGCCGGTCCATGCCTTTGAGGCGAACGGCTACGGCTTACACAACGTCGCCGGCAATGTCTGGGAATGGTGCGAAGATACGTTCTCGCCCCGATACCATCAGGTTACGGCGGCCGAAGATCCTTTCCACAATGCCCCAGCTCCCAACCGCTCGCTGCGCGGTGGTTCTTTCCTCTGTCATGATTCCTATTGCAATCGTTATCGCGTGGCGGCACGAAGCTCGAACACGCCAGACAGCTCTGCGAGCAATATCGGTTTTCGCGTCGTCCGCACCGGGTGTTGATTGCACCATCACTTTTATCGCAGATTTAGAGCATCTGATAAGCTTTTACCGAACCCTGTCAGCGAGTTAAGCTGATGGCATCTTGCTCGTCAGTCCCGAACAAACTCAGTTTGCATCGGTCTTGGACGTCGAGCGGCCCGAGACATCAGCACCGTTCGTCTGACCCGATTAATCACTTCATCTTCGCCTTCAGCCCCAGCTCTACGAGCCGGCGAATGGCTTCGGGGCGGCCCGGCAGGTCGTCCTGTTTGCGGCGCCAGGCATCGGAATGACGGATCCAGCTTTCAGATCGGCGTGTCCCGAGCCCTGCGGATGGCATCCAGCGGCGGGCTCGCCCTCGTCTAGCAGCGGCAGCATTCGATCTCCAGCCAGCCGCACCCGCCGTTGAGGCACTGAGCGATCGTCGGACTTTGCTGCGCTGGCCCGCCATAGCCTTCCATGCGGACTGACCATGCTTCCGCCTCGGCGCGATCGGCCGCACGGGTGGCTTTCCTAGCTTCTTGGCGGACCGTCTCGGCGCGCACCTTCGCGCCCATGACGCGGCCGCCCCATATGACCTCACGCTTCTTGGTGCTCATGGTGGCAATAACAGCGTCAGGAACGGCTATGGGCAATCCTCTAAGCGCCAGGTGTGCTAGATGGGCGGATAATATTAGGCTCGTCTATTTTGGAGATTTGATATCGATGTTGTAAAATGCTTCCATTAGCCAGCGACCATCGCGTCGAACGAAAACCTCCATAAGACGCGTTCGGCTTACACCGTCAGCAGCTAGGGGTGCCCCGCTTGGCGTGGCCTTCAGGCCATGTATTTCATTGTCAATATCGACCACCGCCACGTCGTCAGTAATGAAACGAAGGCGTCGAATGACTTGCTTCTTCGTAGTGCCTTTGAAGATGCCGCCGAGAATTTGAAGCTGTCTTTGGCAAAAAACCTCTTTGCCAGACATGTCAGCCCCCGACGTGTTGAACGCCGAGATGTCTGGCGCTGCAGATTGACAAAACCGTGCTCCGTCGCCTGCGTCCCATGCAGCAACTTGGTCTGCCACAATGGCACGAATAGCAGCTTCTTGGGGTTCATCTTTAGCGTTTGCCGAAGACGACATAACTGTTGCAAGCAAGGTCAGTGCAAAAAGATTTTTGATCATTGCCAAACTCCGAACGTCCACTGTCGATTTCAACGCCTATTTTCATAGGCTAGCATGTTTCTTCACGCAGCCAATGCCAAGTAGTCGCGAGAACTAGCTGCTCATCGCGCCTCAGCCGCTTTACCTTGGTCAAGACGCTTCGATCCGTTCCGGCCAATGGTAAATTAGGAGGGCGCACAACAGTTACTTGGTGTTGCGTTTGGGTAACCCATGCTCCGCTCTCTAGCGCTAATGTCCGTCGGCTTTAGGAGACAGGCGTATGGATATTTATCTAAGTACGAGACGTGATCTGCTCGTTGTGAAGAAGGGGTGCCCGATGCCGCCCGTTGCGGCGCTGGCAAAATGGCGCAAGAGCAAGAAGAGGGTGGCAAAAGTCAGCGAGGAAATCAGATCAGCTCTTCAGACGCAGGGCTATTACATGCGAAAGGTGAGACACTTGCATATGGATCGAAACTAGCGAACCACCGATGTATCGCGGCGGCTTTCGATAATGTGCCGAGGACGAAAGGGCCGGAAATAACGATTTGGTGCGGGCCAGCGACTCGCGATGAGGCCCGATTGTAAGCGTGCAGGCGTCGCAATCATGTTTAATGGCGCGATAGAGCCTTGTCGCTCCGTCATTCACCAGGATCCCCGCGGAAGTCAGCACCTTGCCCGCCGGGCGGATGTAAACGTCGCGCTGTTGATCGTAGGCGAAGTCTTCGCGCGAGAACGTCCGATCCGCGCGGGCCGACTTGTCGAACACCGGAATTGCAGCTTGATCGCCTGCTCGCTGACTCGCCATCCCAGAATCTCCGCCGAGCCATAGGCACTATCGGGGGCCCAAGCGCTCGGGACAGAGAAGGCGCTCTTCAGCACGCTCAATCATTGTGCGTGCCCGCCGACTTCTGCCTGCCGGATCGCTCGCGTCGCCTCGACGTCGATGATGATCGCGACCATCAGGTCGATGAGGTAGTTGTTGGCGTAGGCAAAGAAGGCATGTCCTTTGTGAGCGCCGGTCCATTGCGCTGCCGGCCCTTCCGGATAAAGCCGGAGAAGAGCGGCGGTCGTGACGAGCACCATTAGCTCTCGTGCCGCGCCCGCGGTCCAATCCTCAAGATCGTCTGAGTCTTCTGAGAAGCTTCTGAGGGGACCACATCGTTCCGAAGAGCGGGCGGCCCCAGGGCTTGCCTTCGACAAATATTGATCTCCCGGTGCACGCGCCGTGCACAAACCGCCTTCTAACCGATTGAAAAACTTGAACTCTTTGCATCAATTATAGACGGCTCTACAAATGTTTTTATGATTTTTCATATGTTGCATCCAAAGAAATACGAATGTAATAGACTTGCGGTGCCACGGCGTTGGCGCAGGAACCCCGGTGCAAGGCGGGTGGTTGATGAGCCGAGCTCTTTTCGTCGATGGCGCAAACAAGGCGCGGGTAGCGCAGTTCAATCTGCGGGAGGGACGCGCGGGCGAAGTCCTCATGGACGTCGCCTCAGTCGGCCTCTGTGGCAGCGATCTGCATTATTTCAAGGACGGCGGTATCGGCGCCACGGTTATCAAGGAGCCCTTTGTCCCCGGGCACGAGTTCGGCGGCTACCTTTGTGAAGACGTGGAAGAGCTCGGTCTCACGCGCGGACAACTCGTTGCCGTCGACCCGAACAAGGCGTGCGGTCAGTGCGACTGGTGCCGTGAAGGCCATCACAATCTGTGTCCTAACGTTGAGTTTATCGGCGCTCCCCCATTCGATGGCGCAATGACGGAGCGTATCTGGGCGCCTCGATCGCAGCTCGTTGCACTGCCGGTGAGCTTCGACGCGCTCGATGCCGTGATGCTGGAGCCGCTCGGCGTGGCAATTCACGCTGTCAAACTCGCCAAGCCGCGCATGCTGGAGCGTGTGGCCGTACTAGGTTGCGGTTCGATTGGCCTGCTCATCATCCAGGTGCTGAAGGCGACCGGCGCTGGACAAGTCCTCGCCTGCGATCCGCTGGCGCATCGCCGTGCAATGGCCGAAAGAATCGGCGCGGACCGGGTTGGCGAAACCGCCGCCGACCTCATCGAATGGTCCAAAGGCGGTTGTCCTCTCGTGATGGAGGCGACGAATTCGCCGTTCGGCTTCCGCGACGCCGTGACCGCGACACGCATTGGCGGACGCGTCGTGCTTGTCGGCATTCCGGACGGCGACATCTACGCCTTGCCGGCCGCGGATGCGCGTCGCCGCGGCCTCAACATCAAGTTCGCGCGGCGGATGGGAGACGTCTATCCGCTCGCCATCGAGTTCCTCGCAGCGGGGAAGGTCGACGTGCGCTCGATCGTCACCCATCGCATCGGGCTGGAGGAAACGCCCGGCGTGCTCACGGCGCTCGCCGAGAACGCACCGGGCTATGTCAAGGTTCTCGTCGATTTGAAGAGGACATGACCCGACGCCGGACTGACACGTAGCTGACGATAGATAACAAAAAGGGAGGATCACGATGAGAAAATGGCTTCTGGCGACGCTTAGCGCGCTCGCTATCACCGCAGGTGCCGCCGTCGGCGACCCCACCCTTGCCCAGGCCGAATGGGCGCTCGACAAAGCAGCCGCGCCTTACAAGGGCACCGAGATCAACATCATCTTTCTCGATCGCCCCGGCTACCGCGCCATCATCAAGCTGTTGCCCGAGTTCGAGAAAAAAACCGGGATCAAGGTGAACTACGAGATCGTGCCCTACGAGAACAGCCGCGAGAAGCAGGTGCTCAACTTCAGCTCGAAGGGCGATCTGACCATGGCACTGGTCGATCTCGTCTGGATCGGCGAGTTCGCAGAGAATGGCTGGATCGCTCCGATTGAGACGTTCACCAGCGACGCGTCAATCACCGACCCCGGCCTCAATCTCAAGGGTTTCTTCCCGCTGCTGCTCGATGCATTTGGCTCATGGGGCGGCAAGGTCTACGGCCTGCCCTTCGACAACTACTCGGGCCTGCTCTTCTACAACAAATGCATGCTGAAGGACGCCGGCTTCGAAAAACCGCCCGCGACCTGGGAAGAGCTCTACACCACTTACGCTCCGAAGCTGACCAACCCCGAGAAGAAACAATATGCCTTCGCCCTGCAGTCGTTGCGCGGCGAGACGCAGTCAGCCGACAGTTTCATGCGCGTGCTCTGGCCTTTCGGCGGCTCCCTGCTCGACAAGACGTTCCATTCGAACCTGATGTCGAAGGAAAGCCAGACTGGCTTGAAGTTCCGCCAGGACCTGATGAAGTACATGCCGCCGGGCGTCGTCTCCTATGACCACGTCGAGGCGGTCAACGCGTTGGCCCAGGGCCAGGTGGCGATGATCACGGAATGGTCGGCCTTCTATGGCACGCTGACCGATCCGAAGACCTCCAAGCTCGGCGATTGCCTTGCGGTCGCACCTGAACCCGCCGGACCGGCCGGCCGTCTACCCGCGCTCGGCGGCTTCTCGCTCGCCGTCGCGTCCCAGGCCAGCCCGCAGCAGCAGAAGGCGTCCTGGCTATTCATCCAATGGGCAACCTCGGAGGATATCGCCCGCGCCTATGTCGAGGCGGGTGGCGTCTCCGGGCGCAGCTCGGTCTACGAACAAGCGGACATCAAGGCGAAGTACAAATTCGTCGAGCCGATGGTCGCCTCCTGGCAGAAGGGCGTTCCGGAGTTCCGTCCGCGCTTTCCGGCCTGGGCCTCTATCTCCGAGATCGTTGCCGAGGTCGGCTCGAAGATGATGCTCGGCGAAGTCTCGACCGAAGACGGCGCCAAGCAGATCGGCGCGCGTATGGAAAACATTCTCAAGAAGGAAGGCTACTACGACGGCAAGAAAGCCCTGCGGCAGTGAGCCGCCCAACAGCGAACGCGTTTTGCACGCGTTCGCTGTCCTTGCTCCAGGCATTCGCAACCCGGATGCTCCTGCTCGGAGGCCAAGTCATGACGACGCTCTATCGCGCCGCACTCGACGAACTCAGATGCGTGTTCGACCGCATCGATGAGAGCGCCGTCGACCGGGCCATCGACGAGATTGCAGGCGCGAAACGCATCGCGCTCTACGGCGTCGGCCGTGAGGGGCTGCAGATGAAGGGATTCTGCATGCGCCTATTCCACCTTGGCCGCCAGGCAGCTATGGTCGGCGACATGACGACGCCGCACCTTGGGACAGGTGACTTGCTGATCACCTCGGCGGGACCGGGCCATTTTTCAACCGTGGCAGCCCTGATGGGCGTTGCGCGCCGCGACGGTGCCCGGTCCCTGGTCATCACCGCTCAGCCGAACGGTCAATGCGCGCGCGCGGCCGATGCCGTGTTGTCGGTCCCCGCGCAAACCATGGCCGACGATACTGGCCCGTCAGGCTCGGTGCTGCCGATGGGGTCGCTTTTCGAAGGTGCCCAGTACATCCTGTTCGAGATCATGATCCTCCGGTTGCGGGAACGCCTCGGAGTCACCCCTGAGGCGATGCGCGCTAACCACACGAACCTGGAATAACCTCTTGACGTCGGTACCGCAAAATCTGTCCACGCAATTGGCGTCGCCTGACGCCCGCGGCGCGCGGCGCCATCACCCCGGCTATAGCCGCTGGATGCCGTTCTTCTTCCTCGCGCCGGCGGTCATCGTCCTGTTCTCGATCGGCATTTATCCGACCCTCTTCGCGATCGCGACCTCATTCCGGCGCTACAACATCACGCGGCGCGCCGACCTGCAGGACGGTTTCCCCTTCGTCGGTTTCGACAATTATTTCGCCGTGCTCCACGACAGGGGTTTCTGGGACAGCCTTCTGCTCACCGGCAAGTTCTATCTGAGCGTGGTGCCGGTGCAGATCGCGCTCGGCATTTTGATCGCGCTGATGCTACATCGGCCAGGTTGGGGTCTCTTGCGCGCGATCACCCGCGTTTCGCTGGTGGTCCCGCTGGCAACGACCTATGCCGTCGTGGGGTTGATAGGCCGCCTCGTCTTCAATCGCGATTTCGGCGTCGCCAACCAGTTCATGAGCTGGCTCGGCGTCTCCTCATCCGACTGGCTTGGTAATCCGACGGGAGCCTTTGTCGCAATCGTCGTAATGGACATCTGGCAGTGGACGCCGTTCGTCGCGCTGATCTTCCTCGCGGGCCTGTCGATGGTGCCGGTCGAGATCGAGGAAGCCGCTCGGCTTGAGACGAAGAGCCCCTGGGCCCTGCTCCGCTACGTGCAGCTCCCCTACATGCTGCCGGGTCTTACCGCAATCTTGATCCTGCGCTCCGCTGACGTGCTGAAGCTGTTCGATACGGTATTCGTGATGACGCGCGGCGGGCCTGGCGCTGCCACTGATCTCATCTCGATCTATGTCCAGCGGGTCGGCTTCAAGGTCTTCGACCTCGGGTTGGCTTCCGCACAGGCGATCCTGCTGCTGATACTCACCATCGTGCTCAGCCGCCTCTACATTCACATCTTCTATCGGGAGATCGAATGATGGCCGCAACACGGATTCGCTCGCTGCTGCACGCGCTAGGCCTGCTCGTCGTTCTCGCCTTCGCTCTATTTCCCTTCTACTGGATGATCACATCCAGTCTGAAGGACCAGACCGAGCTGCTCGCCTCGCCGCCTGTCTGGTTCTTCCGTCCGACGCTTTCGAATTACATGGACATCTTCGCCGACACGAAGGTGACCACGGCAGTCCTCAATTCGCTAATCGTTGCGGTCTCGACCACGCTGTTGTCCGTCGTTCTCGGCACGCCCGCGGCCTACGCCCTTGCGCGTTTCGAGTTTCGCGGCAAGGCGGATCTCTGGTTCTGGTTCATCTCGAATCGCATGATCAGCCCGATCGTGCTCGCGCTGCCGGTTTACCTGCTCTCAAGGCAGGTCGGCCTATTAAATACGCACCTGGTGCTCGTGCTGATCTATCTCACCTTCAACCTTCCGATCGTCGTCTGGATCTGTACCGACCAATTCCGCTCCATTCCACCAGATCTGGAGCAGTCGGCGCGGCTGGAGGGCGCATCGCAGTTCGACATATTCTGGCGCATCTACCTGCCGCTTGGTCTACCCGGCGTCGCTGTTTCCGCCATCTTCGCCTTCATCTTCTCCTGGAACGAATTGCTCTATGCGCTCGTGCTGATCACAAGCCAGGGACTCAAGACCGCTCCAGTGGTGGCCACGAACTTCATGTCGGGCTACGAGCTGCCCTGGGGAAAGATCATGGCGACAGGCACGGTGATCGTGCTGCCGGTGACGGTCTTTGCAATGCTCGTCAGCCGACACATGATACGCGGACTGACCATGGGCGCGACCAAATAACGGGAATCCGAGGCCATGCCGTTCGGCGTGAATCTTTCTTTCTGCGTCAAGCGCTGGGTAACGCCTGAGCTCTGGGCCCCGCTGGTCCGCGAAGATCTCGACCTTGATGTCGTTCAGCTGTCGTTCGATCTCGTCGATCCGACCTGGCCCGACGATCTACTGGTATCGCTTGCCCGTGACATCCGTCGATGCACAGACGCGACTGGCATCAACGTGCATAGCGCTTTCATCGGCCTTGCTCACTACACGTTCAACCAACTGCTGCATCCCGATCCTGGCGTGCGCGATGTCGCAGAAGCCTGGCTGCGGCGCGCTTATCGTTTTGCGACTTGCGCCGGCATCGTGCGTGTCGGCGGGCCGCTCGGCGCGATTGCCGCGCGCCGCGACGGTCGCGAGGCCGACGCCCTGCCCCGCGCAGACTATCAAGACTTGATCGCGCGCATGCACAAATTGGCTGACGCCGCAAAGGCCGAAGGGCTCGTCGAACTATACGTTGAGCCTACGCCGATGCGGCGCGAGTGGCCCTGGACGGTGGATCAGGCGCTCACGATGGCCGCCGACCTCAAGACGTCGGCGGTGCCGTGGAAGTTCTGCCTGGATTGGGGCCACGGGACGTTCGAGCCGCTCTACGGAAGCTACCGGGCCGGCATGGCCGACTGGTTTGCGGCGCTCGGAGCCAATGTCGGCGTGATCCATGTGCAGCAAACCGATTTCCAATATGACCGGCACTGGGATTTTACCGAGCCCGGCCGACTCGATCCCGTTGCGATGGCTGCCCAGCAAAGGGCGCACGGACTCGGCCAAACACCTGTATTTCTCGAGGTCTTCTATCCCTTCGAGCGCGACGACGCTTCCGTGCTTGAGGCGATCAAGCGGTCGGTTGCACTTCTAAAGCCGGCGTATGCGTGAGGGGACCGTGAGCGACACACCCAACAGAGACATGACGACAATGCGCATAAACGCCGAGGACCTGACTGAAGCGCAAATCCAGGCACGAGCCTGCTGGTACTACTATGTCGGCGCGATGACGCAGCAGGAGATCGCCGATCGGCTGGGGCTGACGCGGCTCAGGGTCAACAAGATTCTCGGACAGGCTCGGCAGGACGGGCTCGTCAGCGTCGAAATCAAGCTGCCACTCGCCAATTGCGTCGCGCTGGAAGAGAAGCTGAAGGCACGCTTTGCGCTCGATGATGTTTCCGTGGTGCCGACCTTGCCCGATCCCGACGCACTGCAGCAAGTGGTCGGGGAAGCCGCGAGCACGATGCTTCATCCCCTGCTGAAAGATGGCATCGGCCTCGGTGTCGGCTGGGGTCGCACGTTGAGCGCCGCTGCGCGCGCGCTTAAACAGCGACGATTCGCTCAGGGATGGGTGACTTCGCTGATGGGCGGCCTGACACGCGGTGCCGGCACCAACACTTTCGAGGTCGCGACCGAGTTTGCGCGCCTGATCGGCGCCGAATGCTACTATGTCGCCGCACCGATTTATTGCCCGTCGGTCGAGAGCCGTTCGATGCTCCTGACCCATTACGGTCTCGCGGACGTAATGCGCCGAGCGCGCGAAGGCCAGATCGCGCTTGTGTCCTGCGGCGACCTGACGCCACGCTCGCTGCTTGCGTCGACCCATATCGTGAGCGAAGCGCTGGACGGGCTGTGGGAGGCCGGCGCGGTCGGTGACCTGCTCGGAACATTCCTCGACGAATATGGCCGGCCGGTCGACCACCCTCTCAACTCCCGCGTCATGGCCCTAAGCCCACTGGAACTGAAGGCATACCCGATCTCCATCCTGGCTTCGGGCGGAGTACCCAAGGCGCCGGTGATCCGAGGCATTCTGAACGCGCGCTATGTGCGCTGTCTCGTCACCGACGAATCGGCGGCGGAGGTGCTGCTGCAATGAGCCTGCTTCTGGCTATCGATGTCGGCACCCTGTCGGCTCGCGCCGGCCTGTTCGATGCGTCGGGCCGGCTGGTGACAGCACGCAGTCATCCGTTCGAGCTGCTGCACCCGGCGGAAAACCACGCCGTCTATCGAATGGACGATATCTGGGCGGCAGTGTGTGCCGCAATCCGGGCAGCTGTCAGCGAAGCACCGGGAGCGGCGGCTGCGATTGCGGGCATTGCTGTCGACGCGACCTCCTCCACTTTTTTCGAGGCGCAAGGTGAACGGCCGCTTGAAGGCGATGCGGACGTCATCTGCTGGATGGACCATCGTGGCGAGCGCGAGGCCGAGGAGATCGAGGCGTCCGGCGACCGCTATCTCGATCATGTCGGCGGCACGGTCTCCCCGGAGATGTATTTGCCCAAGATTCTGTGGGTGAAGCGACACAGGCCGGAGGCCTGGGCGCGCATCACCGCTGTACGCGATCTCTCGGACGAAGTGGCCCGTCGCCTGACCGGCGTTGATCGTCACTCCGTCTGCGGGCTTGCCTGCAAGTTTCCCTACCTGCCCGCTGATCCCAGCCCGTGGCGCCGCGAACTGCTGGCAACGCTCGGTCTGCCCGATCTTCTGCAGCGCGGCAATCTCGCCGAGCCGCCGGGCCGAGTCGGCGAAGTCCAAGGGACGGTTTCCTCGGAGGCGGCGCAGGCGCTCGGCATCGCGCCCGGCACTCCGGTCGCGATCGGCCTGATCGACGCGGAAGCAGGCGCTCTCGGCGTCGCAAGCCGCGGATTTCGCGACAAGATGAACCGCTCCTTGGCGCTGATCGGTGGCACGTCAACCTGCTACATGTGCTGGGCGGAGGATGAGCGGCACGTCTCCGGCATCTGGGGGCCTTTCAAGGACGCGGTATTTCCCGGCTATTGGATGCACGAGGCCGGAATGAGCATCTCGGGCGCTGCGCTTGACACCGTGCTGGATCAGCATCCCGCGAGCCCGGGCAAGGCTTCGCCGGAGCGGCATGCGGAGACCGCCCGCGACATCCTCGCGCTGCTCGATCTAGAAGGCCGCGCCTTCGCCGCACGACGGCATATCGTACCCGACTGGCTTGGCAATCGCGCGCCCTATGGTGATGGGACGGTGCGCGCGCTGGTCAGCGGCATCGGCCTGGAAACGAGCCCGCGCTCCTTCCTCGAACACTACTACGCGACGGCCCGCGCGCTCGCGCTGCAAAGCCGGCACATCCGCGAGCATCTAAACGCGCATGGTTATGCGATCGATCGCGTGTGCCTCTCCGGCGGACACGCCAAGAACCCGCTGATGGTGCGCCTGTATCGCGATGCGCTTGGCGCGGACCTCGTGATCTCCCATGCACCCGAACCGGTGCTGCTCGGCACTGCAATGGTCGCCGCCGTCGCCGCCGGGCTGCATCCGGATCTGTTCGCCGCGCTCGACGCCATGGCGCCGGAGCAAACCATCCACACGGCAGATCCAGCATGGGCGATGGCCAACGACGTCGCCTATTCGACCTACCTGAAGCTATTCGCAGTCCGCAACGAAATCGAGGCCGAGGGTCGGCGGCTGGCTGGCCGTCCCTCCGCGTCCACAGGAGTATTCTGAACGCGATGTCCTTTCTCAAACTCGACAAGGTTGTCAAACGCTACGGATCGATCCCTGTAATCCACGGCGTCAGCCTGGAAGCGGAAAAGGGCGAGTTCGTCGTCTTCGTCGGCCCGTCGGGCTGCGGGAAGTCTACGTTATTGCGCATGATCGCGGGCCTCGAGGAGATCTCCGCAGGCGACGTCTCGATCGACGGCCGGGTCGTCACGAGCGTTGCGCCGGCCGATCGTGAAGTATCGATGGTGTTCCAGTCCTACGCGCTCTACCCGCACATGAGCGTGTTCGACAACATCGCCTTCGGCCTCAAAATGGCAAAAATGCCCGCGGACCAGATTATCGGCCGCGTGGACGAAGCAGCTAACATCCTTCAGATTGGTCCGCTGCTGTCGCGCAAGCCCCGCCAACTCTCCGGCGGCCAGCGGCAACGCGTCGCGATCGGCCGGGCGATCGTGCGTCACCCGAAGCTGTTCCTGTTTGACGAACCGCTTTCCAACCTCGACGCGGAATTGCGAGCGCAAATGCGCGTCGAGATCGCCCGGCTGCACCGCAATCTCGGCGTCACCATGGTCTATGTGACCCACGACCAGATCGAGGCAATGACACTCGCAGATCGCATCGTCGTGCTACGCGCCGGCCAGATCGAACAGGTCGGCTCGCCGAGCACGCTCTACGATGAACCGGCCAACCGCTTTGTCGCGGGCTTCATTGGCTCGCCCAAGATGAACTTCATCGAGGCCAGGATCGGCGATGTCGCGGACACAGCGATCACCCTCTCACATCCAGCCTTTGTCGGAGGAGAGCTGACCGTCGAGCGCGCGCCGCAACGTCCAGTGTCGCCGGGCGCCCCCGTCACGGTGGGGCTGCGGCCCGACAATCTCACGATCGGTGACCCCAACCCCATTCTCAACCTAACCGCGGATTTCTCTGAAAATCTCGGCGGCCACACCCAGGTCTATGCCACTGCGGCCAACGCGCCCCAGATAGCGATTCTCGCGAGCGGACGGCCGGCCGTCGTTCGCGGAGTTACGCTGCCGGTCGGCCTTGCCTCGGGGCGGGTTTATCTGTTCGACGCCGACGGGATTGCGATCTGAATGCAGCACCGCGAGGAAGACACAAGAGTGGGAATCTGACGTGACCAGCCATCTCGGTATCGACATCGGCACCTCGTCGGTCAAGGCGGTCCTCATCGGCTCGCGTCAGAATCTCATCGCCGAAAGCTCGGCACCGCTCGAAGTCGACCGGCCCCGCCCATTATGGTCGGAGCAGGAACCGGATAGCTGGTGGATCGCGACCCAGAGCGCGATCTCCGCCTTGGCCGCAGCGGCGCCGCGCGAATGGAACGAACTCGCCTCGATCGGCCTTTCCGGGCAACAACACGGCGCGACGTTGCTCGACGCCGCCGGCAAAGCGCTGCGGCCCTGCATTCTCTGGAACGACGGACGCTCAGGCGCCGAATGCCGCGAATTGCTCGACAGCGTGACGGACTTCACGACACGCGCCTGCAATACCACGATGCCGGGCTTCACCGCGCCGAAGCTGCTGTGGGTCGCGAAGCACGAGCCGGAGGTGTTCGCGAGAACGGCGATGATCCTCCTGCCGAAGGACTATGTGCGCTTCCGCATGTCGGGCGAATATGTTTCCGAGATGTCGGACAGCGCCGGCACGCTATGGCTCAACGTCGCCGGGCGTCGATGGGACGCCACCCTGCTCGCCGCCTGCGGCCTGACGGAAGCCCAGATGCCGCGCGTCGTCGAAGGCTCGCAGGTCTCGGCCTTTCTCTCGACGCAGGTTGCAGCCGAATGGGGACTTGCGGGCCGTAAAATTCCTATCGCGGGTGGCGGCGGGGATAACGCCTGCTCCGCCGTCGGCATCGGCGCGGTGCGCGCCGGCGACGGTTTCCTCTCGCTCGGGACGTCCGGCGTCATCTTCACCGTCACGGATCATCCGGTGGCTCTGCCAGAGCGCACGCTGCATGCCTTCTGTCATGCGCTGCCCGATCGCTGGCACGGCATGACGGTGGCCCTCTCGGCGGCGGCAGCACTGTCCTGGATTGCCAGGATCACGGGCGCCGGCGGCGACATCCCGGGATTGCTCGCGCGTGCGGAGCGCTTCGCGTCAGAGCCGGAGCGGCGCGCCCACGCACCGGTCTTTCTACCCTACCTGACCGGCGAGCGAACGCCGCACAACGATCCGCATGCGACCGCCGCATTCGGAGGGCTCTGCGCCGATCACGGTCCCGAAGCGCTAGTCTACGCCGTCCTCGAAGGGGTTGCGTTTGCGCTGCGCGACTGCCTTGACGTGCTCGTCGACGCGGGCGCGGCGCCGACCTCCTGCCTGATGGTCGGTGGAGGCTCGCGGAGTTCCTACTGGGCCCAGTTGCTGGCGGATGCGACCGGCCTTACTCTCGACGTGCCGAACAGCGCCGAGCTCGGTGCGGCCTTCGGTGCGGCACGCCTGGGCATGATCGCGGCCGGCGTCAGCGAGCAGGAGGTTTGCATCAAGCCGGCGATCCGTGCGAGCTTTTCGCCTGATCGCGCCGCCATTCCCCTACTCTGCGAGCGCGCAACGCGGATGCGGGCGATGTACCACAACGACCCGGGAGGATGAGCTTTGCTTAAAGGCGACCATCCACTGAATGAAATCGCGGAGTACCTCTGGCAGTGCGGCAACCCGTTCGTTCAACCCGTGCCCTATCGACAAGCGGATGTGGCTGCATGGTTGAGTGAGAGAGCCAGCCACCCAAAAGAGCCGGTCGGAATTCATCGGAGGCGCAGCATGCTGAAATCCATCGATCCAATCCTGAACGCAGACATCCTCTACGCGTTGCGCGCCATGGGCCATGGCGACGATCTCGTCGTCTGCGACACCAATTTTCCTGCCGACGCGGTTGCTCGTCAGACTGTGCTGGGCCGGCTGCTCCGCATTGATAACGTCAGCGCGAGCCGCGCCACACGCGCCATTCTTTCAGTCCTGCCGCTCGATTCCTTTGTCGAAAAGCCCGCATTGCGGATGGAAATCGTCGGTCAGCCCGATGAGATCCCGCCCGTGCAGTGCGAGGTGCAGAAGGAGATCGATGCCGCCGAGGGGCGTTCCTTGCCAATGGGATCGGTCGAGCGATTTGCCTTCTATGAGCGCGCGAAGAATGCCTATTGCGTAATTCAGACCGGCGAGCGCCGCTTCTACGGCTGCTTCGTCTTCAAGAAGGGGGTCATCGCTCCCGACGCAACCTAGCCTACCAAATCAACAAAGCCGCGAAAAAGCCGTGAAGAAACGAAACCTTTGCACCGTCAAACATCAGTTCCGTAACAACGCCGGTCCGTTTCACGGCCAGCCGCTGCCGCGAAGATGATTTCTGCAGGTCGCATCGCCGACCGGTGCACAGGGAGCTGCAGAACCAGCCGTAAGCCATCGCCATAAGAAAATAGGGAGGTTACGCAATGAAACTGCAAGGACACGATCAGCATTCCGTAATGAAGCCGAATCGGCGTACCGTCCTTAAGGGAGCAGTCAGCGCCGCTGCTTTGGGGACGACAGGCGCGCTCGGCTCGTTCTCCGAACATGCCTTGGCGCAGAGCAATCTGCGGTCGCAGATCTCACAGATTCCAGGCGTTGGAAAAGGCGCGCCAACCGATGCCGATTGGCAGAAGGTGGGCGAACTCTGTCTTGGCCCGACCAAGGCCAGCGTCAAGGAAGGGGAATTCAAGGGCGTCGAGCTCTCCTTCATGGGACTGAACAACCAGAATCTGCACAACCTGCTGTTCCGTGGCTTCCTGAAGCCATGGGAGGCCTATACAGGCGCGAAGATTTCATGGATCGACCTTGCTCAGGCGGACTACAATCCGCGGCTGCAGCAAGCGATCGCGACCGGCACAGTCGATTTCGACATCCTCGAAATGGGCGCTCCGTTCGAGGGAGACGTGTGCGGCAAGGGGCTGGCGTCGGAGATGCCGGACTGGGTCAAGAAGCAGATCGATATCGATGATTATGTCGACTATCTGAAGCCGCCGGTCGGAACCTGGAACGGCAAGACCTATCGCGTCACGATCGACGGGGATTGCCACAACTTCAACTACAGAACCGACTATTTCTCCGACCCCGCTCTCGCCAAGGCCTGGAAGGACGCCGGCAATCAAGGCGAATGGGGCGTGCCCAAGACCTGGCAGCAGGTCCAGGCGGTCACAAAATTCCTCAAGGGCAAGAAGATCAAGGGCCAGAACGCGTTCGGCTACCTCGATGCGCCCAAGCCCTGGGGTGGATTCGGTTTCTATTTCCTTGCCAGCCGCGCCTCAGCTTACGCCAAGCATCCGGACGACAAGGCCTGGCTGTTCGATGTCGATACGATGAAGCCGCGCATCAACAATCCGGCCTGGGTTCGCGCCATCCAGGACGTCATCGATGCGCTGCCGTCCGAACCCGCTGATCAGCTCAACGCGGACCCCAACACCACCGGCTTCCAGCAATTCCTGGCCGGCATCGGCTCGATGATTCCCTGGTGGGGAGATATTGGCCAGGTGGCGAAGGCGAGCGACACCTCGGTGGTCGGCGATGTCGTTGGCTTCGACATCCTGCCGGGGTCGGAAGACGTCTACAATTCCAAGACAGGCAAGTGGGACAAGCTCGCAAGCGGTCCGAATCATGCGCCGAACTGCGCCTATCTCGGTTGGGGCATCTACGTCATGGCAAGGGTCGCGGGCGACGAGCGCAAGCATAAAGCGGCCTGGAGTGCCGCAGCGCATCTCGGCGGCAAGGACCTTTCGCTGTGGATGGTCATGTATCCATCAGGCTTCCAGGCGCACCGGACCAGCCACTTCAACTTCGATGAGTGGGTAGCGGCGGGCTATGACCGGAAGTACATCACGTCCTATCTGAACTCGCAGCTTTCTTCCTACAACCACCCCAATCGCGCGGTCGAACCGCGCATCCCGGGTATCTTCCAGTATTACAGTATCGCGGAAGACGAACTGACCAAGATCTTCGCCGGCAGAGTCGACGCGCAGACCGGCGCAAACAACATCGCTGCCGCCTGGGAAAAGCTGACCGACCAGATCGGCCGCGAGAAGCAGATTGCACTCTATAAGGCGTCCCTCGGCGTGTAGCTTCCATCCGGCTTCCGCCTCACACTTCGGCTGGCGCCGCGTTGAGCGCCAGCCGAGACGCCTTCCTTACCGGTTCAACGTTGAAATTGATGCGTTGCTACTCTGATGCAGATTTCATCACCGTTAGCTGAATCCAAGGTGGACGATCGGCACAAGCCGGCGTCTCGGCACATCCTTGCCGGTCGAAGGTACGTTGGGCGCGTGATCGTCGTGCTGGCCTCGCTGGGATTGCTGCTCTTACTCATGGTCCAGCTTCTGCACGCGATCGGTGTGACGACCATAGGCTTTGCAGATTGGCGCCCCGTCCTTGTTGCTTACCTGCTTTGGGCCGTTGCGATCGGAACCGGCCTCGTGATCATCCGAGGTGAACGCGGCGCGCGGGCGCTGTTTCTGCTGCCTGCGGTCTTCTTCACCGTCGCGGTCGTGATCTTTCCGACGCTGTTCGGAATCTACATCGCCACCCTTGATTGGAATCTCAGTTCACTTGAAGGCCCGCGCTTTAGCGGCCTCAACAATCTCGTGGGACTGTTTCACGACACCTACTATTGGAACGCGCTCGGCAACATGATCTTCTACGCGATCGCGGTCCTGGCCGAATATGCGATTGCCTTTGGACTTGCCCTCCTGCTGAGCGCCCAGATCCGTGCTCGAAAGTTTTTCCGTGTGGTATTCCTGCTGCCGATGATGCTCAGTCCGGTGGCCGTGAGCTGGATGATCGGAAAGTCGCTCATGGAGTATCGGTTCGGTCCGGCGGCTACGCTGGCGCGCTATCTGGGATGGGACAATCCGGCGTTCTTTGCTTCGCCTTGGTCGGCGTGGCTGAGCATCGAGGTGATGGATGCCTGGGTATCCATTCCCTTCATCATGATCATCCTGCTCGCAGGCCTGCAGGCGATGCCAAAGGAGGTGCTGGAGGCCGCCAAGGTCGACGGCGCCAATAGTTGGCAGTCGTTCTGGCATGTCACGTTTCCGATCATGCTCCCGGTGAGCATCACCGTCCTGATCATCCGGATCATCTTCAAATTGAAGCTCGCAGACATCGTGATCAACGTCACGGCGGGAGGTCCTGGCGGCGCCACCGATACGGTGTCAAGCTTCATATATCGCGTGTACCGCGACAGGTCGAACGTCGGATATGGCACGGGGCTCGCGATGTTCTATCTTCTCATGATCATCCTGTTCCTCACGCTGCTGCTGCGCCTTTCCCGACGCTGGACGCAGAAGGCCGCGTAGAACGGATATTCCCAAGGAGTTGCCGGATTGGCCATCTTGACATCGGGATCGAAGCGCGGCCGCAAGCACGGCGCTACGGCGCGGGCCAAATTATCGCGCGTCTTGATCTATGGCGCATTGATGCTTTGGTCGTTCGTCTGCCTGTTTCCGATCTATTGGACCGTCACGACTTCATTCAAATCGGCGATCGACGTGACGCAAGGCCACTTGGTTCCCTGGCTGGACTTTCAGCCGGACTGGAAAGGCTGGCGCTCGCTCGGCCTGTCGCCTGACACGATTTTCGGAATCTCCACCGCCCGCAGCGAGTTCGTCAGCCGATTCGCCAACAGCATCATAACGTCGGTCGGCGCGTCAGTCCTGGCCCTCATTCTCGGATCGCTCGCGGCTTATGGCTTGAGCCGCTTCCGCTATAAGTTTGCGTGGATGCGCAACGACGACATCCTGTTCTTCTTCATGTCGCAGCTGATCCTGCCGCCGGTCGTCCTCGCGCTGCCGTTCCTGGTGCTTTATAAGGCGTTGTCTCTGCTCGACACCAGATTTGGCCTGATCCTGCTCTATACCTTGACGGTGCTGCCGATCGTGATCTGGATCATGCGCGACCAGTTCAATTCGATTCCGATCGAACTCGATGAGGCCGCCTTCGTGGACGGGCTTTCAACCTGGGGCGCCTTCTTTCGCATCATATTGCCGCTCGCCGTCCCCGGGATGGCGGCCGCGTTCATCCTCTCGCTTGTGTTGTGCTGGAACGAGTACTTCTTCGCGGCGCTGCTGACGAGTACGGATGCCAAAACCCTACCCGTCATGGTGGCGAGCCAAACTGGGTCGCAAGGCATTAACTGGTGGTCGATGGCGGCGCTGTCGACGGCGGCAATCGCCCCGCTCGTCATTGTCGGAATCTTTCTTGAACGCTACATCGTCAGTGGTCTGACGACAGGTGCTGGAAAATAGCCGGACGGTCAGATGGCCGTGGGCTAATCGCGGACTACATCGAGCAATCGACAAAGGTGCGCGGGACAAGTAGCTATGATCATGTGGCTACCTCGTTTGGCTGCGCAACCGACAGTAGCCCCGGCACAATGAAATCTCACGCGCTCTTCGGCCGAAACGCAACGACAGAACCCGTGTGTGATCTCCCTCGCGAATCGCTCCCTCGATAGCTCTCGCCCGAGCAGCTTGATCGAACGGCTTTGACAAGCGTGGCAGGTTAGAACGGGCTTCGATCGGAAGCTCCGCACACCCAGTACTCAGGAGGATCATCGTCCCGGGACGCTCCGCAGCTACCGCGTCAGCAAGCTGCAGGCCGGTCATCCCTGGCATGACATAGTCGGTGACAACGAGGTCGACGGTCCTCGTGCGGCGCAGGAGAGCCAATGCCTCTTCGCCCGAGCGTGCCTCGACCACTGCATGCCCAAGATCCTCCAGCATCGCCGCTGTATTCTCGAGCACCAGGAGGTCGTCGTCGACCACAGCACAAAAAGCTGGCGGCTGGCCCGAGGTATGGGTGCCAGAGCCTCCGCACGGGGTGCTGGCAGCGCCGCCTCCTCGGCTATCGGCAGCCAGATCTCGGCCGTCGTGCCCACTCCAAGGCGACTCTTCAAGACGAGCCTGCGGCCGGACTGCTCGGCAGGGCCGTGAACCGTCAACAGCCGTCGAGCGAGATCAGCGCGACTATGGTCGGACGCCGCACGAGCGCCAGGCCGAGGCAGCTCAGCATGATCCAGACCAGCAGGAAGATGCCCGCCCCGATCAAGCTTCGCTCGGTCACAACCAGAAGAATCAGCGCTGCCGCATGCAGCAGGAATCCGGGGCAAGCGCGGCAATCCGGTTGTACGGCGTCTTCGCGATGCTGCCGCCAAGGGTTGATACATCGCGGAACATGATCACCGCCCGCACCGGCCGGATTGGTTCTCGGCTCAGTCGTTGAATTTTGATCAAGGTAGCGCGTCATTTCGTCCATGATGTCCAATCTTATGCAACCATACAGACGGCCCGCTATTCCACACTGGGTCATAATTTCTGACCAGGTGACAGGCCCTGACGGAGGCTCGCATGCGACTTCTTGCGACGATCGGTGCACTGGCGATCGTATTCGGCATTGGCATTGCTGTGTTTTTCTTTGGCGGCTACTACAGCGTCGCCGGGACCGCGGAAGATCCCGCGGTCGTGACCTGGGCCCTGACCAAAGTCCGGGTCGCATCCATCAATCGCCACGCCACCGACAATCCGCCTGCCTCGTTCGGCGACAACAACATGGTCCAGGCCGGCGCCAAGGCCTATGCCAGCAACGGCTGCGCCAACTGCCACGGTGCGCCTGGGGTGATGTGGCTCAAATATTCGGAAGGGCTGCATCCCGATCCGCCCGACCTGAAGAAGGTCGCCGGCGACCTCTCCCCTTCCCAGGTGTTCTGGATCATCAAGAACGGCATCAACATGACCGGCATGCCGAGCTTCGAACTGGCTGGCGCCAAGGACGACGAGATCTGGTCGATCGCGGCTTTCGTCAAGAAGCTGCCCATGGTTTCCGAAGCTGACTACAAGAGCTGGACCGCCTCGGCGGAGCCAAAGCAGTAAGCCGTTCTAGCCTTTCTGTAGGGGTCTGCCGCCCTGCCTGGCCTGCAGCACGACGCCCCCTGACATCGCCGCCAACACGGCCCAGTAGCCGTAGCGGAAATCGGACGCCACGCCGACGCCGTAGAGGGTGAGGACGTAGACGGCGGCGGATCCGCAGACGCTCAAGACAAACGTGGCCTCGCGGGGCGGCCTGTTCCAGCCGATACCGCACAAGGCGATGCAAGCCAGCAGCCAGAAGCCAGCACGAAGCAATGGCGTCGGCGTGAGCGCGTCGAGCGCCGTACGGAGCGCGTTGAAGGCGGCGCGATGCGGGAACACGTCCTGCATCGGACGCTCGATGTCCGCGGTCCACATCACCAGGTTGTCGCCCGCGAGAAAATTCCACATGAAGGCTGAGCGGTGCTGCAGATAGGCGACGGGATGGCGCAGGACCGCCGCCAACCACGCCCTCGAGATGGCGGGGGTGCCGAACAGGCCTGTTTCGCGCTCGATCTTTCGCATCACGAAATCACAGGGCTCGAGCCGCCAGTAGATATCCCACATCGTCGGCTGGTAGCATCTATCGAGAAGCATCGCGTTCTCCGGCGCACTCCACTCGACCGGAAACTGGTTCGCCTTGGCGAAGTGGCTGATGCCGCCGAGATCGAAGATCATGACCGTCTGAAGGGGGTGCTCCCGTTTTGCGTCCAGGACACCGTAGTAGACGAGCTGCACGGCACCGAAGAAGACGAGCGCCGCGGGGATGTAGAGGATCGCGGCCCTCCGGAATGATGTCCGCGACAGCCAGATCGTGTAGGCAGCGAGAAGCGGTGCCGCCAACAGGGCGTTCGGCCGGAGCAATACGCCGAAGGCGACCAGTGCCAGCCCCAATGCCTGGCCCAACAATCTGATCCATGATTGCCGCTCGGCGGCCGCGAACGCAATCGATGCCGCGAGCAGCCAGGAGGTCGCAAACAGGACGTCACGCCAGATAACGCCGGCCAGCGCCAGCGACGGCGGCGTCATGCCTAACAATGGCAGCAGCAGCGCAACTCTCCTGCCGCGGGACACGAGCGTGAGTGAAAGAAGCCCAAACCCTAGCCAGTAGGTGACGGCGATCAGCACGAACATGCTACCGGCGCCGGGTGCAAGCGGATCGATCAGGGCCCACAGCCACACCATGACCGGGGACTGCCAATCGCCCATCGTGCCCTTCATGGCGTATTCATGAAGGTATTTGGAATCGAAAGTCATCACGCCGGGATAGAAAACCGCCAATGTCAGCGCGAAACCGATCCCGAGCAGGATGGCAACGGACGCCGTCAAAAGACGCGGCGGCGACGGCGTCGCCTCAGGCGGCCATGGCATAGATGTCACCCGAGTTTGCGGCTTGCGGCAACGCGCTGAGCCAGCGCGCGATCTCCTTCGCGCTCACCCATTCGCCGACCATCGCCTGGCTTTCCCCGAGCGCGGCGTTGAAGCGCGCGTAACCCATCGCCGCGCATTGCTCGATGCAGGCCAGCGCCACGTCTGGCTGAATGGTGGTGAACTCGAACGACAGCGCGCGCACCGCCCGAGACAGGCCGGATAGCGCTTCGGCCTCAAAGCCCTCCACGTCGATCTTGATGAAGGCGGGAACGCCGTGCCTTGCAATCAGCGCATCCAGCGTGGTGACCTCGACCTCGGCGAACTCGCTCCAGCGCTGGCCCTCCCAACCGGGCGCGCCCTCAGCGGCCGTCACGAACGCCGACGAGACCGACGACACCGTGGGATTGTCGGGATTGATCAGCATCCGCGCCCTGCCCGGCGTCCCTCCAACCGCGACCGCTTCGATCGTCACCGAGCGGTCGCGGCCATAGAGCAGCCGCAGCGTTCGCACCATCGCCCGTTGCGGTTCGATCGCAATGACGCGGGCACCAAGACGGCGAAACGAGGCCACGCGGTTGCCGACATGCGCGCCGACATCGAACACCAGATCTCCGGATGAGACGAAATTGCCATGAAGGCGGTCCATCGCGGCGGAACGCTGGCGGTCTCCATAATAGATGCGAAGCGACCTGAGCGTTGCGCGTGCTACCCGGATGGACCGAAGCATCGGCTAGACCGAGCTTGTCAAGGGCGGCCGGCTTTCCGGAGTGATCGCAGGCAAGGCAAGCTCGAGCAGGTGCTCCGGAGTAGTCGTCTCTTCGGGCAGGCGACCAACCCCGATCCGCGCGGCGAGAGTGCCGAGAACAGGCCAGGCGGTTACCGTCGCGAACGGCGCGGCGAACGCCGGCCCGCCGGCCAGCAGCAGAATGTAGGGGATTGCCCATGGCTGGTAGAACAACACCAGGCCGAGCGATAGACATCCGACAAGCGTCTGCGGCCACAGATCGCGCATCGCCAGGCCGAACGGCACCACGTGGTCGTCGCGCACCTGGCCCATCCAGTGGACGTCGCGGTTGAAGAGCCGGCCCGACAGGAAAATCGTATGGCTGATCCAAAGGATCGGGCAAAGGACGATCGAATAGATTGTTTCAATCGCGAAGTTGACGGTGAAGCGACCTGCCCCGCCAAATGCGCGGCGCTCCTTCGGCACCAGCAAAACGTCCAGCGCGCCCGCGATCTTCGGCGAGAACCACATCAAAAGCACCCACGCGATCAGTGCGCTTCCCAGATCCGGTCGCATGATGTTGGCGGGATCATCGCAGTGGATCAGCGCAGCGGTCGCAAGGCCCAGCAGACCGACCCATGCTGGCGAGCCGACGAACATCAGGATGGCGAGAACAAGCTGATAGCGGCTGACCGGCGTTAGATTCGGCAGCGTGACGAGCCGCAAGTACTGCATGTTGCCCTGGCACCAGCGCAGGTCGCGACGCATGAATTCCAGGAGCGTCGGCGGATTGTCCTCCCAACCTAGGTCCTCCCGCGGCACCACGCGCACATGATAGCCGGCCGATCGCATCAGCGCCGCCTCGATCTGGTCGTGACTGAGGATATGCCGTGCTTCTCCGCCGTCACCGGTCAGCAAGGGAAGCTGGCAGTGCGCAATGAACGGCTTGAGGCGCAGGATCGCATTGTGCCCCCAATAGGGACCGCAATCCCCCTGCCACCATGCGCTGCCGATGGTGTAAGAGCGCATGCCTAAACGCATACCGAACTGGAAGATACGGGCAAACATGCTCGTCGACGGCAGGCCCACGATCAGCCCCTGGAGGATGCCGAGCTTTGGATCGACCTGCATGATACGGACGAGCCGGATGATCGCGTCCGCCGGCATGAAGCTGTCGGCATCGAGCGTAACTGCGAACTCGTGACGGCTTCCCCAGCGCTCGCAAAATTCCCGGATATTGCCCGCCTTGAAACCGTGGTTGACGGTACGCCGCCGGTAGCTGATGGCGATCCGGTCGCGCCAGGTTGTGATCAATTCGGAGAACAGCGCCTCCTCAGCTGTGGCAAGTGCGGCGTCGCTGGTGTCGCTGAGGAGATAGAGATGGAAGCGCTCTGCATATCCGGAGGCGCAGAGACCGTCGAGCATCGGCTCAAGGTTGCGGATGGTACGCACCGGCAGTTCGTTGCGCACGCAAAGCAGTATCGCCGTCGACGCCGTCACGCGGTCATCGTCGCGGACCTTTCCGACCGCCGGCAGCACCGCGGCGACCGGATCGGCGGCGTAGCGCATGATGACAAACCCGATCAGGGCATTGCAGAAGCCGGCGACCATCCAGGGCAGAGTGAATGCGAACAGGATAAGCGCGACGATATCGACGAACCCGAGTCCTCCGGGCGCCAGCGCCATTGCGGCAAGAACCAACGATCCCGTCATTGCCAGAAAAAACAGGACGGCAAATGTCGCTCGCCTCGCGAACATGACCTTTCCGGCGGCTTCAGTTTCGTTCATTTTCGGAGCAGGTGCGGCTGGCGGGACAGGTTACGGCTTCTCATTGGACATCGGCTGGTGCAGATTACTGTATAACACGACAGACTTTCGGTAATTCCAGCCCGAGATTGAAGAAAATGGCTGCCAGTTCGAGCTCCGATACCGCCTTTTCCCTCTGGTATTGCGGGCAAGGTAAGGCCGAAATTCGGCAGGAGATTTTGACTCAGCCTGAAGACGCCGAAGTGCGCGTGAGAACGATCTTTAGCGCTATCAGCCGCGGAACAGAATCGCTTGTCTTCGCTGGAAGAGTCCCAGAGAGCGAATTCGGCAGGATGCGCGCGCCGTTCATGGCCGGCGACTTTCCTTTTCCCGTGAAGTACGGCTACGCGGCCGTCGGACGGGTGCATGAACGAGGTGGTACGCTGGGCGGCAAGAACGTCTTCGCGCTCCATCCACATCAGACGACGTTCAACATTCCCGTGGCGTCAGTCGTCGTCCTGCCGGATGAGATACCGCCGCAACGTGCCGTGCTGGCGGCCAACATGGAAACCGCGCTCAATGGTGTCTGGGACGCTGCTCCAGGGCCGGCCGACCGCATCGCTGTCATAGGGGCGGGCGTCGTCGGTTCCCTTTTTGCTCATCTTTGCGGGCGAATGCCCGGCGCCGAGGTTACCCTCGTAGACATTAATCCGGCCCGCGCGGAATTAGCCGCTGCACTTGGCGTTGGTTTCGCAGAGCCGGCAAAGGCAGCGCGCGACTGCGATCTGGTGGTGCACGCCAGCGGCTCGCCGGACGGGCTGGGCACCGCGCTAGAGCTGGCCGGGGATGAGGCGACCGTGCTTGAGATGAGCTGGTATGGTAATCGGCCTGTGACCGCGCCTCTCGGCGGCCCGTTTCACAGCCGCCGCCTTCGGCTGATATCAAGCCAGGTCGGAAGCGTTGCCCCGTCGCACCGTCCGCGCTGGAGCTACAATCGTCGTCTTTCCGCCGCGTTGAGCCTGCTCGCTGATCCCCGGCTTGACGCACTGATTGCGCCGCCGATCGCCTTCGGCGATTTGCCGAAACTTCTGCCGAGGATTCTTGCGGAAGGAAGCACTGCGCTCTGTCAACCTGTCGCCTATCCGTAAGGAGCCAGCCTTGTTCACCATCGAAGTTCGAGACCACATCATGATCGCGCATTCCTTTCGCGGCCCGGTTTTCGGGCCCGCGCAGGCATTGCATGGAGCGACATTCGTGGTCGACGCTGCCTTCATCGCGGATGCGCTCGATGCCAATGGAATCGTCATCGACATTGGTCTCGCCCATGACGCACTCAAGGCGATGCTTGGCCCGCTGAACTATCGCAATCTCGACGAGATCCCCGAATTCAACGGCAAGAACACCACGACCGAGTTCCTGTCAAAGCATATCTACGATGGCCTCGCCAATGCTGCCCGTGCCGGAGAACTCGGTCGCCCCGGGGTAGAGCTCAAGGCATTGCGCATTACGCTGTCCGAGTCGCACATCGCGCGCGCGTCCTATGAGGCCCCCTTGTGGTGAAGCGCGTCGTCTTCGCCGTGCCGGGCAGTCTCGACACGCCGACGGGCGGCTACGCCTATGACAAGCGGATCATGGCCGAACTCCGTCATCTGGGCTGGGAAGTCGACTATCTCAATATCGGTGACGGATTTCCTGCACCGGACGCAGCAACCCGTGCGGCTGCACGATCGCTGTTGGGTGCGCTACCGGAGGGCCGGCCGATCGTGCTGGACGGACTCGCCCTCGGCGTCCTGCCTGATGTGGCGGCCGAGTTGGCGAGCCGGCATCCGCTGGTCGCCCTGGTACATCATCCATTGGCGCTCGAATCCGGCTTGGCCGCCGAGCGCGCTGCTTCCCTTCGCCGCAGCGAACAGGCAGCACTCGCCGAGGCCCGTGAAGTCGTCGTGACGAGCCCGGCAACGGCGAAACTCGTAGCCTCGGATTATTGCGTGCCGGCCGCGCGCATCACGGTCGCAAGGCCCGGAAACGATCCCGTGTCACTCTCCGCGCGAGAGCCAAACGACATCCCGCATCTTCTGTCGGTCGGGTCGGTCGTGCCGCGCAAGGGGTTTGACATCCTGGTGTCCGCCCTCGCGGTGCTCGCTGACATGCCTTGGCGGCTAACCATCGTCGGCGACCTCACGCGGGATCGGAGCGAAGCGGCCAAAATCCGGTATCTCATTTCGCAACACAGGCTTGCTGGCCGCATCGAAACGATGGGCGCCATCCCGTCAGCACAACTCGCCGTGCTCTATGCCAAGGCCGACCTGTTCGTGCTCGCCTCGCGCTTCGAGGGGTACGGCATGGCCTACGCTGAAGCGCTTTGCCACGGCCTTCCCGTAATCGGGACGATGGCCGGAGCCATACCGGATACGATTCCACAAGGCACGGGATTGCTGGTGTCCCCCAATGATCCCGCTGCGCTCGCAGCGGCCCTGCGTGGCATCATCGCCGATGCAGAGCAACGGCGCAGCCTTTCCGAAGCGGCACTGGCGGCTGCGCGAACGCTGCCGACCTGGCGGGAATCCGCAGCGATCTTTGCCGCTACGCTGGACAAGCTCGCATGAGCAGTTTCTCCGTTGAATGGCTGAACTTGCGGGAAAGCTACGACAGGCGTGCGCGCAATCCACAGGTGCTCGCTGCCGTAGCCTCATTGCTCCAATCGAAAAGCGCTATACGTCTCGTCGATCTCGCCTGCGGCGCGGGCTCCACTTTGCGCACACTCACCCCCCATCTGCCGGCACGGCAACATTGGGATCTCGTCGACAACGACCCTCGCCTGCTGGACGTTGCATGCCGCGGCAATGTTTCGGACAACATCAGCCTGCATGCCATTCAACTCGACATCAACGAAAACTTCGAAGCCGCGCTAAGGCAGCCGAGCGATCTCATCACGATTTCGGCGCTGCTCGACCTCGTCTCCGAAGCCTGGCTCGAACGCTTTGCGCGCCATGCGGCTTCGCGCGCCTTACCGGTCTATGCTGCGCTCAGCTATGATGGGCGGATCGAGCTTTCACCATCAGACCCGGCCGATGCGGCCGTGACCGCCGCCGTGAATGCCCATCAACATACCGATAAGGGCTTCGGGCCGGCACTGGGCCCTTCCGGCGGTATTGCTGCTATTTCCCGGTTCGAGGCGCTCGCATATTCGGTGCTACGGGGCAATTCCGATTGGGTAATCGGGACGGCCGATCAGGAGATTCAAATCGATTTGCTCAATGGCTGGGGCGCCGCCGCACGGGAAGTGGGATCGCTATCGGGCCAGGACATCGATAATTGGCTGGACAGACGAAGAACGGCTGTCGCGCGCCGGGCTTCAACGATGCGCGTGGGTCACGTCGATTTCTTCGCCACGCCGAGCACGATGCGCTGAGCCGAAAGATCGCAATCGAACAACACATCGTCCTCGATCTGGTGCACGCGGGTCGGCATCCGGTGAGCCTGGTCAGCACGCTCGAGCGGCGGCAGGTCGATGCCCGGTCCTCCAGCGCCCAGCATGACGGGGGCGACCGTAACATGGAGCCGGTCGAGACATCGGGCCGCGATAAAGCGCGACAGGGTATCCGCTCCACCCTCTATCAGTACCCGGCGCATGCCCGCACGTCTCAGCGCCGAAGCGATATCGCACGGTGCAATGTTTCCTTCCTGCGACGGCAGGGTGATGATTTCTACTCCGGCAGGCACCGCCACTGGCGCCCCTTCGGTAGTGATCAGCAGGCGGCGAGCGCCATCCTCGGCGAACAGTTTCGCGTCCGAGCGGAGGCGTCCCTTCGGGTCAATGACAGCCCGCGCCGGTTGAGGCCCGGGAACATGTCGCACCGTCAATTGAGGATTGTCGGCGATCGCGGTGCCTACGCCGACCACGACAATGTCGACCAGCGAACGTAGCCGGTGCAGATGCTCAATGCCGGCGGGACAGTTGATATACTTCGAATGGCCAGTCGCTGTCGCTACCCGGCCATCCAGGGATTGGCCGAGTTGCCCGACCATAACGAGGTCGTCGACCATCCCGTTCCGCAACGGCCCGAATAAATCCGCCCAGCCTTGCGGCAACGGTTGCTGTCCCCTACGAAAGAGGTCAACAAAGCTAGCCCATGCGTCCGGAGGAGCAAGTCTGCTGGTGGGCAAATTACCTAGTTGCACGGAGCCAATCAAAAATTGAGGGGTTCACCTGATATCAATGCTTACTATCGGCCACTCGATCCCAAAAATCCATCTGATTTCTAGCGGAATGATCCGGGACTTTTGGTGTTCCACGAACGCGGCTAGAAAAAGAAGGTCCAGCATATGAGCGCCGTCTCAGTCATCTTTGGCAGCAGAGAGCATCTCGCTGCCAGCCGCGCCTTGAGTGAACTGCAGGCGCGGAGGCCGATTCGTGTCCGCGCGCCCGGCGAAGACCTGATTGCGCTTCCAGTGGAGGGACTCGACGACCAGAGGCTGCGCGACTTTTCGATGTTGTGCAGTTCTGAAGCACCGATGCTAATCGTCACCCAACAGCGGGCGCGCGCAATCGGTATCGAGACTTCCACGCCGATGGCATTGCCGCTTTCCCGTACTATCGAAGCAAGCAGCGTTCTTGAGCTCGCTGCGGGCAACAAGAGCCATTTCATCGTGGAAGCCAGGGCTGCGGACTATGCAGCGACGGCGGCCATCCGGCTCGTCAAGCTGGTTCGCGGCTTGCCGGCCATCCTTGCAGCGCACGCGACGGTAATTGACAACGACGTGATCCGGTCAATTTCTGTCGTCGATGCTGACGCGGTCCACCGATTTGTCGCGGATGCAACGAACGGGCTGGCGCTGGCCAGCGAGGCGACAATCCCGCTCGCATCGGGGACATCAGCACGCTTCGTGGTATTTCGGGACGCGCTCGGCGTCGAGCAGGTCGCGATCGTCGTTGGCAAGCCTGCCGAATCCAAGCCCGTGCCGGTTCGGCTTCACTCGGCCTGTCTAACCGGAGACGTCTTCGGCTCCCGACGCTGCGATTGCGGCGACCAGCTTCAACTGGCGCTTGCTCACCTGGAAAGCCTCGGTGGCGGGATCATCCTGTATCTTGCGCAGGAGGGCCGGGGAATCGGCCTGGCGAACAAGATGCGCGCCTACCGTTTGCAGGATGGCGGTCTGGATACGCGAGATGCCAACACCGTGCTTGGCTTTGAGGATGATGAGCGGGATTATGGCATTGCCGCCGGCATGCTGCGAAACCTCAACTACACACGGATCGTGCTGCTCACCAACAATCCGACCAAGCTGGATGGGCTGACGCGGGCCGGTATCGAGATCACGGCGCGCGTCCCCCTCGAGGCTCCCGTCACACCTCATAACAAGCGTTACCTGACGACTAAGGCGCAACGTTCCGGACATAAGCTTGTCACACTCAAGGAAACGTCCTGACACAATGCTCTTCCGATCGGGTGCTGCATCGTCACCGATACGGACGGTCGCTGAGACGCCGGGCATAACGCTGTGTCGACCAGGCGACTCGCTTCGACTGATGGTTATCGTAGCGGGCCTGTGCTGGTCAGTCGCCTTTATCGTCATCGCTTTGGCGTATCAGCTTGAGCTCTACGGCGATGGCGCGATGTTTTCCTACGCCGTCGCAGTCCAGGATATTTGGGCGTTCCACTGGCATAACATCTCCGGCCGCACCACCGTATATCTGCTGACACTCTTGCCCGCCGAAGCTCTCGCTACCATCACAGGCAATCCCTGGGCGGGCATCGTCGCTTATGGCTTCTTGTTTTATGTTGCCCCGCTGGCGGGCCTGGCAGCGACCTACGCTGCCGATCGCTCCTCCGGCCGCTTGATCTTCCTCTACGCGTGCGGTTCGACTGCCCTGCTCTGCCCGCTGATTTTCGGCTTTCCTACCGAAATGTGGTTCGCCCACGCGCTATTTTGGCCGGCGCTGGCACTCAGTCATTACGCAAGATCGACGATTCTTGGGGCGGCACTAGTATTCGCGACGTGGGTTCTACTCGCCTTCACCCACGAAGGAGCCTTCGTGCTGCTGATCGCCGTGCTTGGTACCCTGGCGTTACGCGGCTTGCGCAGCATGCCATTCCTCCGCGGGATCGCAATTCTGCTCGTGATTGCCGTGCTGGCCGCCGCATCGAAGATTCTTTTCCCACCTGACGAGTACTACGCGGGCGCCTTCAGGCGGGCAGCGCTGCATTTCTTCGACCCCGCAATCTTCAGAGTGGAAATCATTGTCGAGTTGCTGGCAGCAATTAGTGTTTATGCCGCACTGCTCGGACTGATCTCCATATGGTTTCCGAAGCGAGCGTGCATACTCGCGCTGCCGATATTGGTCGCCGTTTTCTGCGTCTACTGGCTTCGCTTCGATCATTCAGTGCATGCCAATAGCCGCTACTACATGCGGACGGCTTTGGTCATAGCCATCCCTCTGCTCGGCGTCATGGCTACCTTCGCCGTCATGACGCGGGAAGGATTAGTCGCGAAACCGCTGGCCAAGATACAGCACGCCCTATCGTCGCCGCGCAGGGCGTGCGCACTTGCCTCGATCCTGATCGCGGTGACATTGATACACGTCGTCGAGACCGCAAAATTCGTCACGGCCTGGTCTCGCTACCGAGAAGCGATCGCAACCCTCGCCATGAGCCAGGACTCTGATCCGGCCCTTGGCGATCCGCGCTTTGTCTCGTCGAAGCGAGGACCACCAGATCTCGCCCCGCTGGAATGGTTCTCGACTATTCCATATCTGTCGGCAATCCTCGCGAACTTCCGACCAAATAGATTAGTCATCGATCCCGCCGG
Organism: Bradyrhizobium sp. CB3481; assembly: GCF_029714305.1. NCBI lineage: Bacteria > Pseudomonadati > Pseudomonadota > Alphaproteobacteria > Hyphomicrobiales > Nitrobacteraceae > Bradyrhizobium > Bradyrhizobium sp. CB3481. The sequence goes on along the minus strand of NZ_CP121647.1, from coordinate 2,122,271 downwards.
CAATTACTTTTGGCTATCTTGTGCCACCGCGACGCACAACATGGAGCGGCAGCTCGTTGTCCCCTTCTACACCCGGGAATTAGTCCGCACCTATTCATGCCAGAATCGATAGCCTGCAGCCATCATTGCCGGATTGGAATGACTGCATCAGAAATGTCGAATTTGAGAAACAATGCGCTGGATTCAGTCAGCGCGAACGTAGAAAGCAAAACCTTGAAATTGGTCATCTTCGATTTCGACGGCACGCTTGTTGACAGCCGTCCATTGATCCTCGAGAGCCATCGGATCGTGTTTTCCGAATTTCGACTGCCCGCTCCCTCGCCGGCTCACAGCCTGTCGCTGGTTGGAAAATCCCTCGATGTCATTCTGGCGGAGCTCGCCGGCCCGGCCGCCCCCATTCTCGAGATGATCAAGGCATATGACCTCCTCTTGCCGACACTAAGGGCCGATCCGGTGTTTGCCGAAAGGCCGTTCGATGGGATCGACGCCCTCCTCCATGAGTTGAGCCGAACCACCGATATCGTGATGGGGATCGCGACCGGGCACCGATCCGACACCATTGCGCCTGCCCTGCAGACGCTGCGATGGGTTGAGTACTTTCAGAACATTCAGGCGGCAGACACGGCGCCTTCGAAGCCGCATCCCGCGATGCTTCTTCAGGCGCTTACTGCCGCCGGGGTGGAGGCGAAGGACGCAATTTTCGTCGGTGATACCACCTTCGATATGCAGATGGCTGAGGCGGCTCGGCTGAGGTCAATCGGCGTCGCTTGGGGGCACCATGGTGCCGAGCGTCTGACGGCAGCAGGAGCACCTTATGTGGCGAAGACCGTGGATGAGCTGAGGCTTGCTATTCGCGCTGCCCTTAGCGGGTAGTCCAGTGTTTCCCAGACATTTCTTGTCATTTCCGCCGCAGTGGATGCCGCTCCACAGGAACCAAGTCGGATGGCGGCGGTAGCTGCCCCGAAGAAGTCACCCACTGAATCAGGCGCAGCGCGACTTCGTCCTGTTCGGCCTGGCCAAGGAGAGCATCTTTTTCAGGACCGGCCGAAAGACGCGCGGCTTCTTCACGTGCCGACTTGATCCGTTCGCTGAGGCGATGGGCTTGAGGTGTCTTTCTCGTCATCGAATGCGTCCCGGTTGGCCGGACATACGCAATCTACGAGAGATGGGCTGAGAGGTTTCAAGAACTCGCCTGCATTTGGGATCAACTGGCCGATCGCGGTAGCAGCGCGCGGCCGGTCGACGGTGATTCCGAATCCGGCTTTCTCACTCGTCGACGACCTGTCCGCCGTCATAACCGCAGGCGATGCGCCCCAATGACGCGCGAAACTGTTCGCTTTCGACCATCGAGGCGAGCGCCGCCAGGTCGTCGCGCTTTTCAAGCTGGCGAGCCCGAACCAGGAGAGATGCAATGAGGGTTGGATCAAGGTAAGGCAGGCTCGCCCATAACCCGCGCGCCAACTCGCGAGCCAGCGCGTGATCGGGATGGCCCACATTCTCAGGGGCGCGACCTATTTCATACATGTGACGGACCGCATGCCACGGGGCTCGCTCGGTCGGGAATCGCGCCATGATTCCCGGGCATTCTTCGGCCACATAAAAGCGGTTGAGCGTATCGAACAGAACGAAGCGATAGCGCTGCGCAATCAGGAACGGTTCCCATTCCTGCCATGACGGTTCCGAGGTCATTGGAGTGACCGCTTCTGCAACAACGACCTTAGGCCGGAAGCGCTCCCAGTCGCCGCCGAACAGCACATCACCCTCCGCACCTTCGACATCAATTTTCAGAAAATCGATTGTACCGAGATTATGGATCTCGCACAGCTTGGCCAGCGTCGTCATGGGCGTGCGAATGGACTGATAAGCGACACCAAACGCTTGGGCCGCCTGCGCAACCCCTTCCATCGACGTCGAAAGCCCGTGCAGGCGGTCAACGATGTGGAAATCGGCTTCGCCACACTCCCGTCCGATCGAGCAAGCAACCGCGACGTCGCGTGGACGCAGCCGGGGATACAACGCCGCAAGTTTTGTCTGCGGCTCAACGATCACGCCGCGCCATCCTCGTTCATAAAACCAATAGGACACATTGTCGGCGATGGGATGCCCTGCTCCAATGTCGAGATAAGTGCCCGTTACCTGTCCCGCAAACGCGATCGAGAGATGATAATCCTCGAGGTTCTGTGAATAGGATAGCTCCATCCGCGCTTCCTCCCGGCTGCCAGACGCGGCACGCCGACAAGGCGCATGCTCCGTCTATACATCAGAGGCTAGGGTAGATCACGAAAGGCGCAAGGTCCATGCTCCGGCCACGCGGCATTTCGAGCCCGGGATTCAACCGGCAGCGAAAGCAGTGATGCTAAGGGACGGCCTGCCTCCTGGGCGCTCGAGAGCGGTTTGACAGCCATTCAGGCTCGGCGCCGTCGCGATGTCGTCCGCCTTCGCCGGCCGCGAACCATGCGACAACCGCACCGAGGAGGACCGATGACGCGATCGAAAAAGCCGCGATGATGGCGCTGCGCCGGGAGCGGGCAATCGCGGTCTTTGAGCTGGCGATGACACTGTCGACACGGCGCTCGGCGTCCGGGCCGGCAAGGCCGGCAATGCCGGTGACCAGCTGCACGAGGTAGGTGCGGTCCTCAGCCGCGACGCCGCTATGGCTGGACGAGGTCAGCAGGATCCGTCCGGCCTCCGCGCGCTCCGTGGCGGTCTCGGCATTGGGATTCCGTCGCGCCGGCCGGAACAGGCGATCAAGCTCATAGCTCAGCAACGGCTCTGCCGCCCTCGCGGAAGGCACGCTTGGCTCGTTGGGCGCGCGCGAAGCGGCAGCGCCGGCGATCAGAGCACTGAGCAGGACCGTAAGAACGACGGCAATGGCCCAGGCAGCCAGGCCATGAAGACCGTCCCGGTGTTCAATGTCCCCGGAATCCGCCGATGGCGTTCTCATCCGGATGCGCGCGGCGATGTATCCGCCCAAGCCGAAACTGACCAATGCTACCAGGATCAAATAGATGCCCGACAGCAGCCAGAGCGCGACCGATGCATCGCGCCAGGTTGGCGAGGCCGATGCAACGCCCAAACCGATGGCGGTGCCGAAGGCGATCAGTACCGCTGAAAAGGCCGTTGCAATCAGTGCGCCGGCGATGGCCGGTGTCCAAGCCAGATAGGCTGGAATGGGTGCGGGGCTGGAGTAAGCCAGCTCTTCTTCGACGATGGTGCTCATGGCGGCGCTCAGCGCAGCCCGAAGAAGGAAAGAATGGCGAGGATCACCACGATCAATCCAACGAGATAGATAAGCTGGTGCATAAACGGCTCCTGTCTGATAAATCAACCGATCAAGCGCAAATTTGATTGAATTCGGTGCTCCCGTGCTCCTCTTTGAATGCACAATTCGAAACAGCGAGCCCTGTTCCAATGCGCGAGAAGAAGATCGTGGGCGACGCGGCGATACCGCGCCGCGATCTCCATGGAGAAGCCCCGCGAGGAGCTAGGCGTCATGAGGCCGGGAAACCGAGGCCGCTTTCAGGCATCCGTCGAAAAATTCCTAACAGACTGGCGCTGAAGACGACCAGCAAGATTGCGATCCATTGGGAGGCAATGAGCGGATCGGTTATCCGTTCCTCGTTGGCGGCGGCAAACCAAACTATGGGCCCTCCGACCAACTCTGTCCCCGCGCCTGCATCATCTTTATGGGCTTGCCGTTGCGAGGGCCGAGCAGCAGCTGCACCACCGTCGGCACTGCGCAGCATCGATTGCGAATGCCGAAGGAGCCGAAGCCGCCCTGACCCGACAGTTGCGCCGCCACGAAGTTCAAGCCGCGATCTTCTCTTCGGAAACTGCGAGCTTCTTCGGCGGTTTTTCTCATATGGGTGAATCGCTCCCAATTCTGGTAGAATCGCCTGGGACTTTTTCGACCGCTCGGGCGAAATTGCCGATGCTGCCGAAGCCGGCTGCTCCCTAGTCGAAACTATTGACGAGGTGGTACGAACAGGTGAGCGTCGACGACTGACTTTCAAATAGCATCATCGATGCACACGCAAGCGCTAGCCACGTGATAAACCCAATATGCCCATATTGCTTTGGTCTCGCCTACGTGCGAGGGCCATCTGACCTCGCCTGGACAAGCGCCCTTTTGGCTATTAGGCGAGGCAACGATGTCTTGTGAAGGCAATCAAGTCGACCGGACCTCGCCGTCTTGGAAGATTATAGAGAAGCTGGACCCGTCTGGTTAGCGCCGCTTGATGGATCGGGACTTGGCCGCGCGGCGGTTATATGGTGACCGATTAATCGGCTTCAGCGAGATCCGTTCGCGCTGTGCCTTGCTCCGAATTGCTGCCACTGGACGCTGGAGCTTGATGCTCATCACTCCCGTGGGAGTGTTATCCTTCGCAAGCTGCTTCAGCATCCTCACGTCGGCCATCGACCAAGGCTCGCCCACACGACGCTTGTACGACGGATTTGTCTTGCGGCGACCCTTCTTGCCGATTGGCGAGCTAGGCCGCTTCCACGTTGCTCTTGCCATTTAGCACCTCCGTAAAAACGGTGAACAAAGGAAGCAACAAGAATGTTCCCTCATGCTTTCTGTCGATACCTTTAGGAGGGCATAGGCATTTACGGAGAGCTTGACGGTGTTGCCTTCGGGCCTGCGAGTGGCGTTTCGACGCCGGTCCCACGGAATAACAAGGCGCGACTGACGGCTGGGTGTATCCTGCCGGCGGCACGTCAACGCTCACTGAGACGACAGAGCGATGGTGTTTCAGCGCAAGCTACGGCCCTGTATGCGGCGCGCTGCCAGAGTCTGGCCCGCGGGGCGACAAGGCGGCTATGTTCACTCTTGAACGCAAAGACGATTGCTCGGAACACGGCGGTTCCACCATAGTTTCCTTTCGGGAGAGGTCATGGCGCACTTAGGCAACAAAGAACAACTCGAGCGTTCGAAGATTAACATGCACGAACCGCATGAGATTAAACACTGGACTCATGCACTGGGCGTGACCAAGGAAGAGCTGCAGGCCGCCGTAGACAAGGTCTGGAATTCAGTTGGAATCGTCCGAAAAGAACTGGCAAGGCTCAGGAACCGCCACAGTTGATCCACCCGCCCGCCACCGGAACGAAGCTCTCCTTGAGAGCGTTCTCCGATATTACTGAAGGAGGAGGTAACGATGGGTTTTGGAAGAGGAGCACTATTGTGGCTGCTCGGCGTACCGCTGCCGATCATCCTGCTGCTCGCGCTGTTCTGGCATCACTAATCCAGAAGCGCGCCGCAGATAAAAGCAGAAGAAGCCCCGCATTCGCGGGGCTTCTTTCGTTCAGTTCACCACTTTTGGCGATCGAACCAATCATTGATTTCTTTTCTTGCTTGGTCTTTGGCGTATCCGTAGCGTTGCTGCAATCGGCCTTCCAGCTGCTCTTGGTGGCCGTCGATGACGTCAAGATCATCGTCGGTCAGCTTACCCCATTGCGCTTTGACCTTGCCTTTTACTTCTTTCCAATTTCCCTCAACGCGATTCCAGTCCATTGCAGTCCTCCCTTTTGCGGCAAGGACAACGGAGCTGCAAACGCTTAGTTCCTGCGCGGGACTCACGGCTGACACGCCGGCTCTCAGACCGACGGCTTCGAGCCAGCTTCGCTCCTGCCTCTCCCCGATCTCTAAGCATATGGCGTGGCATTCCATTCGAGACCCGGAGCGATAGCAATGTTCTCGTGTACGGATGACGACCAGGGCCATCTGCGCGTCGAGAGACTGTTTGCCCGAAAGCGCGCTGGCCCAGCTATGGCCCAGCAATACTGACATAAAGCTTGATCAAGCCAGGATCATAAGCCTCCGAAATTCGTTTCATTCCAAAGGTTCGCCGAATGCATCAGGCGCCTAGCATCGAAGGTGGAGAGCGCGAGACTTCCGTTCGGCAAACCGGGCAGAAGCCTCCGGAAAGGAGGACCGTATGCAGCTGGACCATCAGCAAAGCGAGCGACGACCCCGCCGACTATTCGCGGCCATTGCAAACAAGGCCTCGCAGAGGGCCGGTCGTGCATCGACCTTTGTCCTAGCCTGCGCAGCAATCGTCATATGGGCGGTTACAGGACCTCTGTTCCAGTTTTCTGACACTTGGCAGCTCGTCATCAATACCGGAACGACGATCGTGACCTTTCTGATGGTCTTCCTTATCCAGAACTCGCAAAATCGGGATAGCGCAGCCATCCAGGTTAAGCTGGATGAACTTATCCGAACGGGCACCGTTCAGAATTCCTTTGTCGGCATTGAGCATCTAACTGCCGACGAACTCGAGGATCTACGCGCACGTTGCGAGGAACGCGCAAAAGCCGTTGCGGCGAGACAAGTCGAGCGCAGAACTGGAAGAGCGCGTGGACCGCGGCATGATGCAATGGATTAGTGCAATGAATTAGTGCGCGCGGCGCGATCGGAGGCGCAAGCGCGTTGCCGGGTTCATGCGGCCTCCTGTCATGCGCGCGTTCTTTCATTTAGGAGGTACTCGCCATCAAACTGAAACGTTTCTTTGTTGCAGCGTTGCTGCTGGTACCGACCGCGGCGCTTGCGGCGCCCGGCATCGTCACCACCACGGTCGGCCTGCGGGCAGGTGTCATTCGGCCCTTTAATTGCAGTTTATTGTCAAGCTTACATTTCTGAACGCCCCGCGGCACGGAGGTAGTGCTCGCGCCGTCGGAGCTGGTCCGGGTTGCGGAGACGGCGCGGGCGCGGCTGATACGTGCTTTGCCGGCCAGGCATTGGATCGCCCAGGCTGGTTGATGTCTTCGCTGGGGTCATGGTCCTTTCCGAGGTCGCGCAGCGCCTCATGATGATGTCCGGGTCGGGCGCCTCAACGTCTGCAGCGGAGTACAGTCAAGCTGCCACCAGCCGAATGAACGAGGTCGCCACAACACCGTCCCAGCGGGACATCGCCAGTCCGGCAGACCGGACCAGGAACTTTGCAAATCGGATCAGGCTTCCTTCCGCCTGGCCCCAGTCGAACGATGTGCCGTCGACCCAGATACAGTGAAGAACGATGGCGATTTTGCGCGCGATGGCGACCTTTGCCTTTCGCATGCCAATCCGCTTGGCGAGCTTCATGCCCCAAGCCTTGAGAGAGGACCATTTCTTCGTTCGATAAAGGAGGACGGTCGCCGCCTCGTACAGGTAAGTTCGGAGAAGACGGTCGCCCCATCGTGATATCTTGCCATTGATGTCAGTTTCGCCAGACTGGTTGCGTCGAGGCGTAAGACCCAGATAGGCGCCGACGCTTGATGCCGATCGGAAGCGCGATGGATCGTCGATCGTATGGCGGAAGGTCAAGGCGGTCACCACGCCGACACCAGGAACCGTCATCAGGCGGCGCGTCGTCTCATCCGACTTTGCCAACTGGCGGACTTCGTCATCGAACTTGCTTTGCTGCTTGCAGATCTGCTCATGGATCGACAGAAGCGGCGCGATCACACTGAGGAGCTGATGATCTTCGCCCAATAGCTCGCAAACCTGATTGCGAAACTGCAGTCCGATCGCGCGTGGGAAGAGCAAGCCGTATTCTTTGATTAGACTGCGGACCTGGTTCTCGATATCTCGACGAATGGCCACGAGCCGGGATCTGGCGACGAGTATCGCGCGGATCTTCTGACTTTCCTCGCTCTTGACTTTGACTTCTCGATACCAGCCAACCCGCACCAGTTCGGCCAGACCTCGGGCATCATTCTGATCGCTCTTGTTCATGCGTACGGACAAGGCCGCATGGGCATGCCGCGCGTCGATACAGACCACCGGAAGCTCAACTCTACGAAGTTCATGCCATAGCCAACTCGCCATCGCCCCGGTCTCAAATCCGATGCGCTCCGCCTGTGGCGCCCGCTTGCGAAGCAGTGCCGTGAGCGCCCCCGGGTCGGACCTGGCCTTTCCCTCGAACAAGACCTGACCCACTTCGTCGACCACACATACTGACGTTTCTTTTTGCGAGACATCCAGCCCAACATATTGCTTCATAGCCCCCTCCGATTCGCGAGATTGCGGGAAGGCTTGAAGATATCGAACCTTTCGAGCCGCAGGCGCTGACCGCAATTACGTCATCGTCTGCAATATTGACCCCCTAAGCCGGGGGATCGGCGTCCAAAATTGACCCCCTCCAGTTAGGTCTGTTGCGCTGCCTGCTTTGGAATGAAGCAGGTGGTTGGGGATGCTGGTCGTGGAGACAATTGCGCGGATACGGCGCGAGCCCTTCATCAAAGGTAAGACGATCAAGGAGATCGCCCGCGACCTGAGGTGTCGCGGAACACGGTCCGGAAGGTGCTGCGGTCGGGAGAGATCTCCTTCGAGTACGAGCGGCAGGTGCAGCCGCGGCCGAAGCTGGGGCGATGGCCGTCGGAGCTCGATGGGCTGCTGGCGGCGAACGCGGCCAAACCGGCTCGTGAACAGCTGACGTTGATCCGGATCTTCGAAGAGCTGCGCGGCCGCGGCTATGACGGCGGTTACGACGCGGTGCGGCGTTACGCCAGGCGGTGGAGCAAGGAGCGCGGACAATCGACCGCGGCGGCTTATGTCCCGCTGAGCTTTGCCCCAGGCGAAGCCTACCAGTTCGACTGGAGCCACGAGGTGGTCTTGCTGGGCGGCACCACGGTGATGGTGAAGGCCGCCCATGTCCGGCTCTGCCACAGCCGCATGCTGTTCGTGCGGGCCTATCCGCGGGAGACGCAGGAGATGATGTTCGACGCCCACGACCGGGCGTTCGCTCTGTTCAAGGGCACCTGCAGCCGCGGCATCTACGACAACATGAAGACCGCGGTGGAGAGACGATCTTTGTCGGCAAGGATCGCCGCTACAATCGCCGCTTTATGCAGATGTGCGGCCACCACCTGGTCGACCCGGTTGCCTGCACGCCGGCCTCGGGCTGGGAGAAGGGCCAGGTCGAGAAGCAGGTTGGGCTGGTCCGAGAACGCTTCTTCACGCCACGGCTGCGCTTCAAACCCCTGGACGAGTTGAACTCCTGGTTGCTCGATAAATGTATCGCCTACGCCAAGGCGCATCGCCATCCGGAGCTGTCCGAGCAGACGGTCTGGGAGGTGTTCGAAGCCGAACGCCCCAAGCTCGTTCCCTATGCCGGTCGGTTCGACGGCTTCCATGCGATGCAGGCCTCGGTCTCGAAGACGTGCCTGGTGCGCTTCGACAACAACAAGTACTCGGTCACGGCCAGCGCAATCGGACGTCCAGTTGAAGTCCAGGATCGCATCTAGATCCGTCAGGACGGAAGGATCGTTGCGGAACACCCACGATCCTTTGGTCGCGGCGAGACGACCTACAATCCGTGGCACTATGTGCCGGTGCTGGCTCGCAAACCGGGTGCCTTGCGCAACGGCGCTCCCTTCGATGCTTGCACGTTTTTCTAGGTAACGCGCGCCTGTTGATTCGAGCGCGGGTGATGCACGCCCCCGACATCGATCACGAGCACCTTGTGGCTATCGGCGATGCCGTCGAGCACGGAGCCTATCAGAGGCTGACCTATAAACATCTCCCCGGCGCTCGAAACTGCGGTCCTCAAACCATTGCTGAGGTCGTCAGGAGGGCGGAAACGAGAGGGAAAATTCTCCAGCCGCAGCTACGCACCGGCAATTCCCTTTCGGCAATGTGGGGTGATATTATCTCACGATTTTCAGCGGGAGAAATCTCAAGGATCGAAGTCGCAGAAGCGTTGGAAAACTCGACGCGCCGCAGAAATAGTCGAGTTCCGGTGGCAATTCAGAAACTCTTATAGTTGATGCGTTCACCCAACGCATAATCTTCATCGTCCGAGCAGGTCGTCTGCGCTTCAACGGGTCTTGGAGATCGATGCGGTGTGAGATTGCGTCGCGGTTGGAAGATGGACAACGCAAGGTTTAGACAATGGCTCGAGTTGAACGAAAATCGCGGCGGCCGCTTCGAGCTGCCAGCAGCAAGCGAACCAAATCAAATGCGCTGAGCACCGTCGACTATGAAGCCCTTGCCCGCTTTCGTTACCAGTTGAGACTCTTCCTCGCTTTCAGCGATATGAGGGCCAAGATTGCGGGCCTAACCTCTCAGCAGTACCAGGCGCTTCTCGCTATAAAAGGTTTTTCCAGTCAGAAACCGATGTTTGTCGGTGAGCTTTCCCGACTTTTACTCGTCAAGCACCATACCACGGTTGAACTCGTGGACCGAATGGTAAAGCTCGGACTTTTGAGGCGGATGGTCGACGCGCAGGACAAACGACGTGTGCTGGTGACTCTCACGAAACGAGGTCAATCGCTTTTGCACAAAGTCGCCGCCGTTCACCATGCTCACCTTGGCTCTTCAAGCCGAATGTTGCGAAAAGTTTCGCAATTGCTGGGCAGCGTCGAACAACAATAGGATCACGGCGCCCACCGGGCACTTAGGTCCTCGGCATAACGAGGTTGCGACGCAACATAATCGTCAGCTTGCCGAACGGCAAGTTTCCGCCAAGGGAAGCCCGCCCGGGCAGCGATCGAGGTGCCGCGGATCTTGATATTAGTATCGTAGCACGATATATTTGTGCATGGTTATTTGTGTGCTCTTTCTGGCGAGGAGCGTGCTCCTGAGCCTGGATCGAGCAGCTGAAACAGGTAACGGACATGAACGATCCGAATCCCGTGGACGCCTCGCGTGACAAAGCCGCCCCATTCGGTGAACCGGAAACCGATCGCGTCTGGTTCGAGAGACATCCGGAGCGCGTCCACAGACTTCGCAGCCTGATTCCATTTGAGTCGAGGGTCCCCTTGGGGGTGCCACCGTTGGGGATGACTTGGAGGATACTTGTAACTCAGCTTGCGACGTGTGGACGGCTCAGGCTTCCAGTTCCCCTTCCGAGAGACGTTTCCAACGAAGATGCCGATGATCAGCAGCTTGCGCTGATTTTTGATGAAATCGTTCCACCGGATTTGCGCAAAGTAATCGCGATGAAGAAGAGGCTTCAAAGATAACCCCGAGGCACCCTACGCTTCCACGGAATGGAGGCTTCAATGTCAGGAACGAAAATATCGAAATGGCGCAGCGAATCGATTCTGGATATCTATAACCTTTCGTTCGCCGTCTTCCTGTTCACTTCGCCGTGGCTGTTCGCCTACGCGCAACAAAATGCGAGGATAGATATTTTGGTCAGCAGCGCCGCCGTTGCTGTAACCGCGATATCGGCCATCCTCGCTTACGCCAACTGGAAAGAATGGCTGAATGTTCTGCTTGGAGCTTGGCTCGTCGTTTCACCTTGGGTGCTGGGCTTCGCTCACACAAGAGCCATGCACTTCAGCATTGGAATAGGGAGTGCCGTCGCTTTCATGGCCGTAACTGAGCTTTTGGTCGTTAACTACCCATCGGCGGCAAACCCGCCACCGGAGAGGAGGTAGGCGCATATCAAATTGCCATCGCGCCGATTGGCTTGGCTGTAGCGCGGTAGGACGCGTTGGCTCCAGTTTTCGAGAAACGTCGTTTCTGCTGCCTGACTTGCTGTTCGTCGGGCCGATGCTCCCCCGCCCCCGCAGATCAGCTTTCCGACAAGTCAGGTATCGCAGATTATTGTCCGCTATATAGGGGGATTTCTCAGCGAGAAATCTTCGTGCCATAGCCAAGCACGGTGCAACAACTTTCTGAAAATTAATTTTGACCTGGTGGTGCGGTCTGCCCCCTTTTTTCGTTTCTACACCATCTATTGAATAGAAAGTGATTGGGATGGAACGATGAAGCGAGGATTTGCTGTTCTGGCGTGTATCTGTGCCCTCACCGGGGCCGTGTATTTTGCCATCAGCAAATGGGGCATTCAACACGAACCGCTGAACCTGTTCGATGCGGCTCGACAGCGACCTGTCGCTGTCGATCTTGCCGTACGTAGGGATTATGAGGTGAAGGCCAATGCAGGCTACTGGAGGCTCCCTGTGGCCATCATCAGCAACGGGAATACCGTCAAGAATACCGAGTATTCATTCCTCGCCAATGTGTTTGCGGCTCGGGGTTATCTGGTTGCCAGCATTCAGCAAGACCTTCCGAGCGATCCGCCGTTGATGACCAAGGTCGGATTGCCCTACGTTGGCCGGCGTAGAGTGTATGAAAGAGATGAAGCCAACATTCTCTTTGTACTTGGGCAACTGAAACATTTGAGGCCGTACGCGGACTACCGTCATCTGACGCTTGTTGGACATTCCAATGGCGGAGACGTTGCAATGTACTTCGCCAAACAACATCCCGAACTAGTATCAAAGGTGATCACGCTCGATAATTTGCGCGTTCCCTTTGTCCTCAGCCACAAGCTGAAGATCCTGTCCTTTCGCTCGAAAGATCCGCATTTCAAAACCGATCCCGGCGTGCTGCCCACCCCTGAGCAGGCCAAGGCGGACGGCATCGATATCGTCAACACACCGTTCCAGCATAATGATATGAGCGACCGTGGTCCCCCTTCCGTTAAAGAAAAGATACAGGCCACGCTCGATGAATTCTTGGGCGACGCGAATAGCAGCGATCTGGCGCCGGCGCCGACCGATAAGCCTATCGTTTCCCATGCCGGAGCGCCGCTTTCTTAAATTGGCCGAAAATCTCATCGTTTCAGGGCCGTACCTTTGCGGCCCAATTCATCAGGAAAGACTTTGAGATGGCTCCGGGGGCTGCCAACGCGCCATTGTCGTTCCTTACGACATCCCCAAATCCACGATGACGCTTCAGATCGGCACCTTTGGGATGAGATGAAGCGCTTGGCAAACCAAGCTTCCGCTGCATTGGACTGATTTCGAGGCCCGCTGTTCTTCCAAACGCTGCTTCGGGTGCAGTTATATTTATATCGCAATGCGATATATTGGCGCCCACCCGGCTTGGTCCAGATCTGATTGCTGCATCTAAAGTCTAGTAGCATTGCAGGAACGTTTAAGCGACCAACGCGTTCAGGCGAAAAAGGCTTATTCCGATCCGGCTTCTAGGGGGGTGTCGCAGAGGAACCGCTCATGGCAACACTCGATGCCGACATCCCTTCCCTCTCGCCATCCGAACATCAGGTTCAGCTTCGCCGAGCCGTCATTGCTTCCACCATTGGGACTGCCATCGAATGGTACGATTTTTTCCTTTACAGCATTGTCACGGGCCTCGTCTTCGCAAAGCTGTTTTTCCCACACTCAGACCCCTGGGTCGGGACGCTTGAGGCGTTTGCCATCTACGCGATCGGCTTCGTGGCACGTCCGATCGGCGCGGCCATTTTTGGACATTACGGAGATCGTATCGGCCGCAAGTCGACCCTGATCGCAACGCTCCTCCTAATGGGCCTAGCCACCTTCGCGGTGGCGCTGGTCCCGACATACGATAGCATCGGGATCTGGGGCGCGGTAATCCTCACCGCCCTGCGATTCATCCAAGGCATCGGCGTCGGCGGTGAATGGGGCGGCTCCGTGCTGATGTCAATGGAGTGGGCGCGCACCAATCATTCGCGCGGCTTTATCGCCTCCTGGCCACAATTTGGCGTGCCTTGCGGGCTCTTCCTCGCCAATCTGGCGGTCCTCGCACTTAGCCAAATGTCCGGTGAACATTTCCTGGCTTGGGGCTGGCGAATCCCGTTCGCCCTAAGTCTGATACTGGTCGGTGTCGGCCTTTACATCCGGCTTGGCATTCTGGAGACCCCGGTATTTGCCAAGCTGCTTGCCGAGCGCAAAGTTGACCGCACTCCGATGCTGACCGTGATCCGGCAGCATCCGAAGGAGATCCTGCTCTCCGCCTTCGCGCGTATGGCCGAACAGGCGCCGTTCTACATTTTCACGGCATTCATCTTCTCCTACGGCATCGAAACGCTGCATGTCCCTCGCAACTTCCTGCTCTCGGCGGTTCTGTCGGCCTCCGTGTTATCGTTTGTCTCAATCCCCCTGTTCGGCCATCTGTCGGACCGCATTGGCCGCAAGAACATGTACATGATTGGTGCGGTAGTGACCGGTGTGTTCGGCTTCATCTATTTCGCCATGCTGAACACTCGATCGTCGGCCATCATCTTTCTCGCGATCATCCTATCTCTTATTCCGCATGACATGCTCTACGGTCCGCAAGCCGCGCTGATCGCCGAAAGCTTTACCGGGCGATTGCGCTACAGCGGCTCTTCGCTCGGCTATCAGCTCGCGTCCGTCATCGCCGGCGGCCCGGCGCCATTGATCGCGACATGGCTGTACGGCACCTATCATTCTGCCACCGCGATTGCGATCTATATCGCGATATGTGCGGTCATTACGCTGGTCGCGACAGCGATGATGACGGACTACACCGGGAAAGATATCAACGCTGCAGGCGTGTAAGCTGCGGTTCGCCGTATACCTGAACGAATGTCCTGCGTTCGCGGTCATTGCATGCCGAACTCCGTGACCGACTTGATCGCTCGGTCGAACGCCACCCACGCCATGATCTTGGAATAGGTGAATTGTTTCGGGCCGCCACGGACCTCCCAGATACCTTCGTCAGGTTCGGTCCATATGGTTTTGAGATGATCGAGCAACGCGCATTGGACGGCCCAAGCTCTCTTGTTTTCGCGAGGTCCTCCTCGACGGGACTGGTACAGCGCATCCATCGGCTCGCCATAGATATCCAGTTGCCGCTGGTGCGACCAAACACGATCCAAAAGACATGCTGCTCGAACTGATCGGCACGCCACGGTTAAATCACGATATGATCGAAATCCACAGCAATTCGGCTGTTTGGAAACGTCTTCTTTGCCTCGAACAATAAATCCTCATCGCTATACCGGCCGGAAGTACCCACCAGAAAGCTCGGCAGCGCGCTGGCAACAACGCTTGACGAAGATTACGCGGTTTCTTTTGAGCTCATTGGACGCCAGCTGCCTGACCTTGCGGCATCCTCCGTTGCGGCCGGCATCCGAAACTCTTCACAAAACCTATCGCTGCGGGCATCGGCCACACCGTGCGTTTCTGCGGTAATCCGAGCGGGAAAGTGGAGCGAAATTTACGGGGTCTTTCGCAAGCAAAAAAAGCCCTGTCTAACCGACAGGGCTTCCAGTTTGCTAGCTACCCTCAGTGTCAACTCTGGGGCGCGCCACAAGTATAGCTATTTCCTGGTCTTGGGGAAAGATTTGGCTTCTTCTTCTCGTTACTCCTGAGCGTCTTGGCTTGGCTAAAAGCATTTGTCATGCAAAAAAAATGGCTGTCAGTTTTGGTTCGGCCCCCTCCTCCTCAGCGCGGTCCGCCTGAGCCGCTTGACGGCGCAATCGCCGTACTACAGCAAGACGGTAGCAATCTCGGTACGCTGTCACAATCGGAGATGGTTGCCGCAGCGAGCGCGCTAGGCGAAACGCGCGTCAATACCCGATAATGCGTTCGCCCAGCCAGTAAGTGCCGGCAATCGCGACCGCGATGGAAGTGATCCGCGGGGTCAATGACGCGCCGCGTCCACGCTTGAGCATGGCGAGCGCCGGCAAGAACACCGCGACGAAAATCAACTGGCCGATCTCGACACCAACGTTGAAGCCGACCAACGCCCGTACGATCGCACTACCCTTCAGGCCGAGTTCGCCCAGCGCCGATGCAAAGCCGAAACCATGCACAAGGCCAAATACAAAGCTCCAGATCCAGCGGCGCCGGTCCGGCTCGCTGACGAGCAAATTCTCGAGCGCGACCCAGACGATGCTCGCTGCGATCAGCGGCTCGATGATGTAGCCGGGAATGGTCAGAATATTCAGTGTTGCAATCGAAAGCGTCACGCTGTGCGCGAGCGTGAAAGCCGTGACGATGCGGACGACTGACCAAATGCCCTGCGCAGTCGCCAACAGCGCGACGAGGAACAGCAGATGGTCATAGCCGGTTATGATATGCTCGACGCCGACCTTGATGAAATCGAACCAACCGGTTGCAGCGACGCGGTCCACCTCGATCGCGATCTTCCGTGACGATTCCTCAAAGCTGACCTGACGCTCGCCATTGGCTGTTCGCACATTTCCCAATGTTCGATAGTGCTCGCCGAGAAGCGCGCTCCAGTCCTCGGCAATCTCGAGGCGGCCATGCGAGGCATCACAAGTGAAGTCGATCTCGATCGTGGCGCGGGCGTCATTGGCGCCGGCTCCGCTGATCCGCACCCGGCCCATCCGGCAACGCGCGTTGCCGAGTTCGAGCGACAGGGTCTGCCCGGCATAGGCGACAACTCGCTCCGCCGCCGAACGATCGCCATTGGCGGCGGAGGTGAGAAGTTCGGCGGATCGGTTCGGTATTTCGGGCAAGACGACCGACAGCGCATAGTGCAAGCGATTGTCGACGAGCTCGATGCGGATGAGGGCCGTGGTGACCGCGTGCGCGAGAACGATGGCAGACCAAAGTAGGGCCAGCGCCAACGTCATCCACCGCAACACGCACGTAATCACGGCATGCCTCCCACCGCTTCCCATGCTTCGGCCACGAAGCCCGGCAGCAGCACGATCTCGCTTCGGCCATCGGCCCGCGCGTAATGCGATAGCCCGAGCACATTTGTTGCACCGAATGAGATCGCGAAGCTGCTTGCCTCGCCTCCCCTGACGACTACGCGTAGTGCTGGCGGATCGAGCCCGAATTGCCCGGCGTCGACGCTCGCAACCTCTGCCGCCGTCAGGATTCGCTCCGGGCCCGAATTGCGCAGGAGCGTGAGCGCGGCCTCAAGCCGCTCTTCAAACCCAGCCTCGGCCTTACCTCGCCTTATCTGCCAGCCGCCCTCGCCGCGTACAAACAGCCATTGCCGCTCTCGGGTCGAGACGTCGACCACGCGCACTGCCCCGGCCGGTATGGTCAGGAGTCCATTGGACGTGAACGGCGCAAGGCCCGGACCGCCGCGGCCGCCAGTGAAGGCAAGCGCCGTAAGAAATGCAACGGCGGCAAGCGCGGCAGCGGCCCACCCAAGGCGGCTCATCGTCGCCGCCACCACATGGCGCCGCCCGCAACGGCGATCAGACCCGGCATCAGCAGCACCGTGACGATGAAGATTCCGCGCATCTGTTCGCCGGTGAGGCTCACCGTCGGCAACACCTCCACCGGCGGCTTCACCGTTGGCGCCCGCTCTTCGCGCGCGAGCCACGCAAGGCCCGCGAGCACGACATCAGAATTGCCGAGATAAGGGAAGAAGGAATTTGAGACGAAGTCGGCGTCGCCCGCGACAATGAGACGAAACGGTTTTGCCGATTCGCCGATGCGTCCTTCGGAGGCCACCGCAATGATCCGCCCGGTCGGCGGTCCCGCTTCCGGATCGGCACGGCCGCCGAGGCGGTCGCTGATGACGTAGCTTTCCGCGCTGGAGACCGCGAGCGGCACCACGCGCACGCCGGGCGCCGTAATGGTCTCAAGCGGCCGCGCGCCAGGATAGAATGAGAGTGCGAGTCCCCGCGTGACCGGATGATTGCCGTAGCGCGAGACGGCGATCATCTGCTCGTCGGTGAAGTAGTGATCCTTGGGATCGACGATCACGCCACTGTTGACCTTGACGCCCATCCGGGCGAGCACAGCCGCGATGCTGTCGTCGAGCACATAATCCGGCTCGATCAGCAGCATCGCCGCGCCGCCTCGCTCGAAATAGCTGCGCAACATCTCGCTCTCGCCCGGGCTATAACGGGTCCGCGGATTGGCTTCGACCACGACGGCGCAGTCGTCCGGAATGGGCTGACCGGTGGCGAAAGAAATTTTCCGCGCGCCCAGTCCGAGCTTCTCTAGCGCGCGCCTGAGACGGCCGATGCCATGCTGCTCCATCTGTACGATGGCGAGCCCGGACGCGTCGTGGCTGTGGCTTTGCGCGCCCTCGAAATGGGTATGGAATTCGAAATTGTCGATGTCGTATTCGCCATGACCCGCGGCGAAGCAGATCACGACCTCGCGCCGGCGCATCAGTCGCAGCAGGGCGAGGGCAACCTCGCGATCGTCGGTGGTGACCACCTCGACGCGCCGGCCGCCCGCACTCAGCACGGCAGAATTGTAGATCCGTACGCCAAAACTGCTTGCCAGGGCCGGGTTCTGGTCCGCATCGATCAGCTGCAGGCGGAAATTGGCGTTTTGCCGCTCCAGCTGCCGCAGCATCGTGGCGAGGGCCCGCGCACCGAGATTCTGTTTCTGATAGAAATAGGCGACATCAACCGGCTCTTTTAGCGCGGATACCATGGCGCGCGACTCAGCCGACGGCGTGAAGGCCTTTTCGCGCGTCAGGTCGAGCGCGGCATCGTGGCGGAATAGCGCGATATTGGCGAGGATTGCGACAGCAATGGCGCCGCCGACCACGAGAACTGCGGTAACGGCGCGGCTTGCCGAGCGAATTTGTATCGGCAGCTTGAGCCCTGCGGCATACAACAGCGCAAGCGCGGCAATGACCCCGACGAACCAGCCGATATTGATCACCTCGGCGCTCATCGCTGCGCGAGCCCCCAGGTGGTGAGAAACAGCGCGAGCATGCTCGCGCTGACGAAATAGCCGATGTCCGAAAGGAACACGGACCCCGAAACCATCGGCTTGAAATGGCCGATCAGCGACAGGTTGATGGCGAAGCTGTCGAATGGCGGCGCCAGCAGATAGGACACCGAATCGGCGAACCAGAGCATCAGGAACACGCCGATCGACAGCGCCGCGGCGACGACCTGGTTTTCCGTAAGGCTCGACATCAAGAGGCCTACCGCGACCAGCAGGGATGCGTGCAGGGCCAATGCCAGATAGCCCGCATAGATCGGACCCCAGTCGGGCTCGCCGTAGCGGGCGAGGATCACCACGTAGACGAGAGAGCCAGCAAACATGCCGAGCACAAGCGTCAGAGTGGCCGCATACTTGGCGAGCACGATCGACAGCTCGGGCACCGGCGCTGTCAGCAAGAGCTCAAGCGTCTCCGAGCGCCGTTCCTCGGCAAAGCTGCGCATCGTCAAGACCGGTAACAGCAAGATCGAGAGCACATACATCTGATGGAAGATGTATTGTAGGTTGGCGACTTTGGTCGCGAACAGGGTGAGGCTGAAGGTGTAGCCGAGCACGAGCAGGAACACCGCGGCAACCGTGTACCCGATCGGCGAGGTCAGAATCGCGTTTAGTTCCTTGGCGAGGAGCGTGCGTAGCGTTCTCATGTGAGTGACAGGAACCAGTCTTCGAGGTCGGGCGTATCGGCGATCGAGCGAACGCCGAGCAACCGGCCATCGAGCAGGACCGCGACACGGTCGGCTGTCTTTTCTACCTCGCTGAGGATATGAGAGCTCATCAGCACGGTGTGGCGTCCGGCGAGCGAACGGATCAGTTCCCGCATCTCGATGATCTGGCGTGGATCGAGGCCATTGGTCGGCTCATCAAGGATAAGGATGTCCGGTTCGTGGATCAGCGCCTGCGCCAGCGCCGTCCGCTGGCGGTAGCCGCGCGACAAGGCCCGCGTGGGTTTGTCGAGCACCGCGGAAATCGCGAGCCGTTGCGCAACGCGCGCGACCGCCTCTTCGATCTCGCGTTCCGGCAGACCGCGCAGCCGCGCCATGAAAACAAGGAATTCGCCCACCCGCATGTACCGGTACAGTGGCGCTCCTTCCGGTACATAGCCGATGCGCCGCCGCATCGCGAGCGAATCCCTGGTCACATCCAGCCCCGCCACGGTCAGGCGGCCGGCGGAGGGCATGAGATAACCCGCAAGCAGCCGCATGAAGGTGGTCTTGCCGGAACCATTCGGCCCCAGCAATCCGAGCACTTCGCCGGCGCGGACGTCGAGCGTCAATCGATCAACCGCGGCGACCGATCCATAGTGCTTGCTGACATCGACGGCGGAGATGGCTTGCGCATCTACCCTTCGGGAGGACACGTCAGAAGGCGCCACGTCGCTTGGCGAGATGGTCATGCAACGTCCCGAAAACGCAGCGTCGGTCGGCCGATGTTCCGGAAGGAAACGCCCGCGCCTATCCAATCCTCAGTCGTAGAATTCGGGCGCCTTCTTCGTCGCCTTGAAGATCTCCGGGTCATGCCCGTAGAAGATCTGCGCGTTATTGGCATCACGCACGAGCCGGATGCGCTGATAACTCTTGTAGGCGTCCCCGGGAGACTGCGTACCGGGGATCGGCGGGATCAGGTTCTTGTCAAGATTTTCCTTCAGATAGACGACGTCGCTGGTGAGGATCACCGAACCCGTCTTTGGAAGCTTCACGACCACGAACTGGCTGCCCGGCGTATGGCCCGGGGCGCGCATAATACGCACCGAGCCATCGTCAAACAGATCGAGGTCACCATTGAGGCGGATGGTGTTCATCTTTTTGGTGTCGGCAAAATCCCCTGGAATGTAGTAGACGGAGAAGCCGACGTCCGGCCACCAGGCCGCCTTGAATTCATCGTCTTGCGCCACAAGCGTAGCATTGGGGAACTGACCGACGTTGCCGCCATGGTCAAGGTGGAGGTGGCCAATGACGACATACTTGATGTCGTCGGTCTTGAGCCCGATCTTGGCGAGCTGCGCGGGGATCGCGTCATCCTTGGTCATTTTCAGACCGAAACCCTTGGCGAGCGGTCCCCACCAGCCTTCGGGATCTGTGATCGTCTTGTCGTTGTTGCCGGTGTCGATAATGACATTGCCCTTGGGATGCTTGAGCACATAAAAGCTCACGGGCGCCCAATCGATGTTGCCTTGACCGCCCATCTGCAGCGCCGCCTTCGGGAAGCCGCCCAGCGATCCGGAACTGAAGACGTAGAGTTTGGGACCTTCCTGCGCGGTCACCGGCACAGAAACAGCTCCCAGTCCGAGCGCGACAGCGAGACCCAACGCAGCATGCTTGAATGCCATAGCGTGTCCTCCTTCGTCTTCGTTTTAAGGGCTGTCTACGCAGCCTCAGGATCGGCCAAGGCTTGTGACCGAATACCCTAGAATAGGTTGACGGGTCAGGGAAAAGCAAGGCGAAATGACTGGCTTTTGTAGCGTTGGCAAGGGCCACGTCGAGCGCGAGGCAAACGAGTTCGCCTCATGGCGGTTGACGCCGTTGGACGATTTCCGGAAGCAGATCGCGCCAAGAGACAAGCCCGACTTCGACGCGATCGGCAAATGCGCGAGCCGCTACGAAGTCTCGCTGGTAGCAGCGGTCCTCAGATGGCAGGCGAGCGGTCTTCGTCAATTCCATCGACTGATACGTCAATTGGGCATGGTCGAGCGATCCTGCCTTCAAGCGGGATCTTCATCCGCATAAGCCGCGGCCCGGTTGAACTGCCGCCGGATCCGCCGTTGCGCAGGAACAGTTCACGCCGGAAGTACGCCGTGGCGTCGATCCCCCGGGAGCGTGGTTCAATCAGCGTGTCAAAGAACATTCGTTCCGGAGCGAGAAGTACGAGACCGCTTACACGTTGCTCCATCTACCAGACGCGAGCCAAAGTCGTGGTCCGAAGGACAGCCTCTCGAGGACACGTACGAAAGGTTCATGAGACGGTGACCCCTAATCTTTGGCGGCTCCGAATCTAGCGCCTCCTGCTCCATGTGACGCACGTCCCAACCGAACCACTCCGCCAGGTCACGGACCGCGCTGTCGGACTTCGCAATCGATCCCAACTCGGATCCGGATCGGCGGGCTGGCCGGACTTCTTGGCCAGCTCTCTGGTCATAATATGCGGGCGCGGCCCGCGGGGCAGGCTCTCTTCCAGGTACCTGAAGATAGGGACGCCGCCGGCATCCACGTCGCCCAGTGGAGGAATGGCACGTCGGCCGGCACGGTCGCTAGAACCTTTGCTAGAAGTTCGATGACCCCTGCTGCGGGGAAGCCGCCGGTGTAGACGACCAGGCTGCCGTCCTCGATCTCGCGGACCTGTCGATTGAAGCTCGCATAGTTCTCGATCGTCAGGATAGCCGATGGACGCTCAAGGACCGACAATTGCGAGAGCATCTCGGGATAGATCGAGGCGAGCGGCTTGGCGCGGCCGTCGACCAGTCGCTGGCTGGCCCCTTCCACGGCCACAGGCCCTTTCAGATACACAGGATGCCGGACGGCACTCTGAAGATCGTCGCCGCCGGCGAGAAGGAGGACCCGGCGCTGCCTGCGTAGTAGTCCGGCGGAACAGACGGACAAGTGCAGCCACCGCGATTTCGAATCCCAGCTCTGTGCTAACCGCCCGGAACGGACGGAGTGACGCAAGGATTCGTCCCAGTAGGAGCCACCCCGATGCTGATGACGAAGGAAAAGCGACCGGCGATCCGGACGCTGCGCGGATGGGCGATTTCCGTGCTGCTGGACGCGGGCGCCATCCGCGAGTGCGACGAGCACGGCTGGATCCAGTTCCATGCCGACCCACACGCCCGCGAGCGCGCTCTTCAGATCGCTTGCGAAGACCCGCCGCCCGGTTGCTCCCCACAAGCGGTCGCGATCGCGGGGGTGCTGGATTCGATCGGCGACACCTGTCCGGAGTGTCCGCAGGAGATCGACTAGACCGCCTGTGCTGTCCGGCCGTGCTCGCTGCCGGGCGGCGCCCGCAAGCGAGTGAGTTCGATCCACGCCACCGCAGCGCTGATCCATCTCTGCCGTTCGGCTCCATCAGCTTCGGCGGCGAGCTTCATCGCCGAAACTGCCTCGCGCTCGGGGTCGTGCTCGATGTCCATCAGGCGGCAAGATAGCCGCAGATCGTAAACGATTACGCATCGATCGGACCGTAGGAATCCGGGGCTGGCGACGAACGCTGGCCTTGGTCCTAAGCCTGAGGAAGTGCCACGCCCGTCAGCTCGGCCAATTTCGCGATAAGCTGTTCCTGAAATTCGGGGTCGGCGGCCTCGCTGGCCGGCCGCTCCTGCCGCAGGTGATGCCAATAGCGGCCGCTGACCTTGGCGGCAGGCTCGTCGCTCACGGCCAGCCAGCTCTGGGTCCGCTGGCCAGTCTCGAGGTCGACCGGCGCGCCGGGGCCGCCCATCTTCGTGCGCGCCCAACCGGGATCGACCACATTGCTCAAGACCTGAGGCCACCGTCGCGCAAGCGCGAAGGCCAACGCGACGACCTGCAGCTTGCTTTCCGCATAGGCCTTTTCCGGATCCCAAGTGCGCTTCGTCCAGTCGAGAGATCGTCCAGCGATCCCTCTCCGCGATGCAGGCCGCTGCTGAGGTAGACCAGCCGACCGGGACGCTGAATCAGCGCCGTCAGCATGTACGGGGCCAGGGTGTTCACCGCCAGCGTGGAGGCATGGCTCTCGGGCGTAGCGCCGCGACTGCGCTCGGTGTAGACGCCAGCGTTGTGGATGATCGCATCCATTCGTCCGATAGCGTTGACCTGATCCGCGATGCTCCTGGTCTCGGCAGCGCTGCGGAGATCGCCGATGACGATCCCGGCGACCGGAGACGCGAGATCGCCGACGATCGCAGCGCGATCTGCCGATCGAGCGTGCAGCACCACTTGATGACCGTCGTCAAGAAGCGACTGGGCCGCCGCCCGACCGAGCCCGTCGGTGCTGCCGGTGATGAGGACGAACGCCATTTAATGCTCCTCCACCCAAAGCCATAACTCAACCGGTCGGCGTGATAGGCCAGCCGCGCCCGGCCCGGGAGCGTTCGCGGACAGCTGGGCGGAACGCAGTGACCCGCACGAGACCCAGGTCGACCATTGCGCTTCTGTGCCTCCGACGCGCAAGGCAGGCCTTGAAGCGCCGGCTCGTCTATCCATATACCATCCATACAGATGGTATATGGATGGAAAACCGATGGCCAGCAACGTCCAGGAGATTCGACCAAAGCCTTCTGACAGCGAAAAAATCACGATCAACCTTGGTTTCGTCGATCTGGGTCAGGTCGATTTGATGGTGCAGGAAGGATTCTACTCCAACCGCACCGATTTCATCCGAACCGCAATCCGCAACCAGCTCGAACGCCACGCCGACGTGGTCAAGCAGTCCGCGGCCCGAAAGAGCCTTGACCTCGGCTTGCGGAACTACAGCCGCGATGATCTCGAGGCGGCGCAGCGGGCGGGCGAGATGCTGCACATCAATGTTCTGGGCCTCGCCAGCATCGCCCAGGACGTCACGCCCGAACTCGCTCGCGCCACGATTGCCTCGGTCTCCGTGCTGGGAGCTCTGCACGCCAGTCCCGCCGTCAAATCCGCTCTCGCCGACAGAATGAGGTAGACCATGTTGAAGTTGGACATCGTTCGCGAAGCTACGCGCCTCACGCGCTCGGGCCATCTCGTCGAGGCCACCGCGCTGCTCCAACGCATGTTGCGGGATGAGAACGCACCGGACGCCACTGCCCCACCCCACACCGCTCCACCACAACAGAAAGAGAGCCGCCGACCATCGAGGCCAAGGCACATGCCACGGAGGCGAGGAGTCCGCATCGAACGGTCCGTCCGCCGGAGGATTTCACCAAGAACCTCCCGGGGCTCGACCTCCGAGGATCGCTGAGGCGCGGCCCGCCGTGCCTGGGAGACATCGTGCCGGACGGCGCCAAGTTCATCGAAGGCAGCTACGGTAACGCCGCGGGAAGTCGCGCCTACCGGCTCTTCATGCCCAGCGGCTATCATGGACAGGCCATTCCGCTGGTGATCATGCTGCACGGTTGCACGCAGTCGCCGGAGGACTTCGCCGCCGGCACGCGGATGAACTTCATTGCGGAAGAGCACACCTGTTTCGTGGCCTATCCCGCGCAGCGGGCCGAAGCGAACCAGGCGAGATGCTGGAATTGGTTTCGTCCGGCCGACCAGCAACGCGGCGGCGGCGAACCCTCGCTCATCGCCGGCATCACCCGCCAGATCATGCGCGACCATTCGGTCGACCCACAACGCGTCTACGTCGCTGGACTGTCGGCCGGGGCCGCAGCCGCCGCCGTGATGGGATCGACGTACGGCGATCTGTACGCAGCGATCGGCATACACTCCGGACTAGCCTGCGGGGCCGCCACGGACCTGCCCTCCGCGCTGATCGCGATGAAGCACGGCGGGGGGTCCGAGGCAATGCCGAGCGACGGACCGACCATTCCGACGATCGTCTTCCACGGCGACCGCGACACCACGGTGCATTCGAAAAACGGCGGTCGAATTGTCCGGCAGTCCATCGCAGCGACGAGCACGACGGTGAAGGTTCATCGCGGACGGGTACCGGGAGGGCATGCCTACACCCGCACAGTCCATATCGACGCCGGCGGACGCGGAATCCTCGAGCACTGGGAAATCCACGGAGCCGGACACGCATGGTCGGGAGGCAGCCCCGTCGGCTCCTACACCGATCCGGACGGACCAGATGCAACGAGGGAAATGCTGCGTTTCTTCCTTGAGCATTCGCTCCCACAGGGGCGGAATTAGAGCTGGCGTCGCCTTTTCATCCTGGTGATGGGAGACATCATCGGGATGCCGGTGAGAGTGAGGCCGCCCCGCTCGATCCTGCCTGGGCAAGACGGCGCCTTCGCTGACGCTCCCGGCCGTCGGTCGCGACAGCCTGCCTCGTGGCAACTCGGCGATGCGCTGAGGATCTTAGTCGAATGAAAATGTGGGCGCGGAAGATCAGTCATCCCAATCTGGTCTCGAGCCTCGACCAGCGAGCCGGCTGACGCTAATCGGTGCGGATACGATGTCTACTCCGATCAGGTCTTGTGCTGCTGTTTTGCCGCCGCTTCGCGAGCCAGCCGCTCCGCCTTCAACCGTTCCCGGTTTGCATGGAGCGCCCGTTGCGCGCGTTCATATTCCGACAACGACAATTTGGCGTCCGCGTCTCTGAAGACCTTTCGAGCTTCCCGTTCGGCCCCGGTGGGCGTCCTGGACATGCGATTGTTCATTGCTCCCTCCTCGGGTCGCAAACGGTCCTGACGCAAAGTGGTTCGCACATCAGGACCGCCAACCTGGATGGTTTTCCTCTGGCTTGGGCTTTGGGGGTAAGGTGCCGGAGGTAGGGATTCGACGCCTGACGAAGCCGTTGGTTCCAGGATCGTCCGGTTCGTCAACGTCACTGACGGTAATTCCCCGGGGTTGTTGTTCCGCAAACAAATGGATGGAGTCGAGCCACAACCGCGAAGCCGTGGCGGGACACAATGATCCGTCGCAGAACCGGCAACGATGGTTGGCACTCGGCGCATGTATGACGGCTGTTAGCGGCGTCACGGCGCGCGAAATCGGAAGCTCGAGGTCAATGGCGCCGCCAAAGCCGCCATCGCGCCTGCGGGACATGCAAACTTACCGCGTCTAAGGACGAACACAGCCAGGTGCAGCACGAGCGACGCTATCGTCATGCTGCTGCATGCGATCATTGATTGTCTAGCGATCGGAAAAGAGGCCAAAGGCCTCAGTCCAACAAAGGAGTTATCCTATGAAATTGGCTCAAGCATCAGCATTAGTCATTTGTCTGCTCGCCACCGCTTCGGGCGTATCGTTTGCCGCAGACGCCAAGAGCGATGTCGAGAAAGCGTATGCCGCGTGGGACGTCGCATTCAACAAGCAGGATGCGAAGGCCGTTACAGCGCACTATGTTGCGACCGCCAAGCTGATGCCGCCGACCCACCAGGTCGCGTCAGGTCCGGCGGAGATCGAGAAGTTCTGGGCCGAGCTCTTCGCGAGCGGCGTGACGGGTCACAAGCTGGAGATAATCGACGCCGGCGGAGACGACAAGGTGGTGTTCGCCACGGCCAAGTGGAGCGCTACCGGCAAGGACAAGGATGGCAAGCCGGCGCCCTTCAGCGGTCTCGCAATGCACGTGTTCGAGCGGCAGGCCGACGGCTCGCTGAAGCTCAGGCTTCAGACGTTCAACTGAGTGGTTGATCTGAAGCGATAACCGGAGGAGGATCGCTCTGATCCTCCTCCCCTTCGATGCCGATGAAACACGTATTAGCAGAGATGATGGCTATGACGATGATGCGGAGTCTGACGCTTGTGATTGCATTCATGATCGATGGCCCCGGCGCCTGCTCAGAAAGGCGAGATTGAGGCGATCATGCGAAATTGGTCGAACTCTTCAACAAGGACGATTTCGCTGGAATCGCATCACTCTACTCCCCCGATGCGACCGCATTGCCGCCAGGTTCTGCAGTGGTGCGCGGCGCATCGGCCATCGAGGCAATGTGGAAAAGCATGGCGG
This sequence comes from Bradyrhizobium sp. CB3481, assembly GCF_029714305.1. Taxonomy (NCBI): domain Bacteria; kingdom Pseudomonadati; phylum Pseudomonadota; class Alphaproteobacteria; order Hyphomicrobiales; family Nitrobacteraceae; genus Bradyrhizobium; species Bradyrhizobium sp. CB3481. Next base: position 2,095,316 of record NZ_CP121647.1, on the reverse strand, counting down.
AACAGGTGGCGATCTGAAACTGACAACCGTTGAGGTCAAACCGCTCGGCGCCTCCGCCGCACGCGAGATGGGGACCTATAGCCTGAAGACCAAGGGCTCGACGCCGCAAGAGACATCGGGGAAATATGTGGTGGTCTGGGAAAAGGTCGGAAAAGACTGGAAGCTCGGGACTGATATTTGGAACGACGGTAAATAGGCCGTCGGTGCCTCGGGACCTGACATCACCTCTACTTTAGGCCGACTTGCGCTGCGGTCCCCCGGCAGACATCGGTGATGTGAACGCCAGTTGCGCTCCCGCCCACTCAAATAGGGAGCGTCGTCATGGCAGCACCGCCGGATCCTGGGAAATCTCCAAATGCGGTCGAGCTGATCCAGTGCCGCATACACATCGAGAAAATCAGCGAGCCGTTTCATTTCCGTGACCGCGGCAGGCCAGCCGAGTACGGCGGCGGGCCTCAAACTCTCGATCGAGCGCGGCTGGCTCAGGATGCACGAATTCGGGACCTTCGTGACCTTCACGCCTGCTGGGGCTAAACTATTTCGCGCGAGCTGGAGTGCCATGAGTTGGCGGAGAAGGCCGCGAGCCCTGTGGATAGGGACGCTTGGTTGCACCTTGCCGAGGATTGGCTGAAGCTTGCGCAAGAGGCGGAAAAGGGCACCAGATTCGGTCGGAGATGACGTCACGGAATTAATAGCCGAACTTGCAGCCTACATTTGATTTGGTGGATCGCGGTCTCTTCTCGATAAGATGGAATCGAGGCGACGATTTCTTCGATTGGCTTAAAACCACGATGACCGTCAAAGAGCTGATAGTTCAACTGCAGGCACTCGACAACCAAGATGCTCTGGTGATTATTGCGAGCGGAAATGCAAACGAGTGGCTAATAGCCACCAGCATCATCGAGCGTGATATTTCACCCTCACCTGCAAACCCGGATTTTGTGGTGCCAGGCAACGGTCCTGGCGTAGAGATCATCTAGGGCATCTTGAGCAGCCCATAATGACGCACTCCGCGGATCGCGCTCGCTGATCTCGGCCTCGGCTTGACGCCAAAACTCCAGATTGCAGCCCGGCGGATCGCGGAGGCGTGGTGCGTATGAGGACCGCCGATCTCACGTTGTATTCATTATCCGCTGCACAGCGAGCCATGAGGCGCTGGCGCTGTGGAGGCAGGCCGCAGCTGCCAGAGACGGTTGCGTCGGGTTAGTTGCCGCGGGACCGATCCACTCGATCGGTGTCGTCATTGGTCGCTTGATGAGCCGGCTTGTCCCTGGAGTATAGCGCTCCCGAACATTGGTCCTCCCGAGGTGGCGAGAGCCCCAGTTGAGTAAGGTCTTCAACGTTCCGCGAACAAACACGTGCGGTAGGGCTCGAACTATGTGTGTCCCTCTTACCACATCCACATCAGTTCCGCCGCAAACTGCACGTTTTGATACAGACTAGCCCGCGAACATTTGCAAGCTTGCTAACGGGGGCACGCGGCGGCATCGGTTGCGGACTCGTTGAGGATGTTGCTCACTCAACAAGTCCGCTCGCACCGAGCCGCTACTTGTGACAACTGAAATCAAGGCCAATCGCGACGATCATTCGCTCATTAGGTTCTTGAGGCCGTCGCCAGCTTTCGGGATGCAAGGCTCCCATGACCAACGTACGCAGGCAGTTGGACAAAATCCGCTCAGACGCGGCCGAATGTGTGTTGCTAAGTAAGCTTGTCACTGACGGTAAAGGACAGGTGTTCGTCAGGACAGCGGAACACCTGCATGAACTTGCTCTCGAACTTGAAAAGAGTATTCCGACAAACAGTGCAGATGCAGGCACGGACCGGGTGGGCCTGTCTTTTCCTCATGCCGGAGATCACGAAGAGGCTGCGAGTTCGAAGACTGCTGGTCAACAGCCGGCGCCGCCTCGCTGGATGCTTATCTGGATGTTGTTGGTGGTGATTATTTTGTCAGGCGTGCTCGGAGCATCATCTAAGCAGGCTAGAGAGTATTGGTCACTCTACGTCTCTCCATCAAAGCACGACACACCGCCATCAACACAGGACCAAACAATACAGACTATGGCGGCTTTGCTATCCAGCGAATCGGCCGAGCGGGGAAAAATGATTGGACACCTCCATGAGCTAAACGCTCGTATGGATGTTCTCATATCCTCATTCAACAACCTGAATTCAGCGCGTGACGAAATCGCGGCAAAGTCCAATAGGGACAAGATGGCTGCAGAGGAAGAGCCGCGAGGTTCCACCGCCCAAGCTCCAGCTCCTACAGTGACATCATCTACAAAGGAGAATTCCGCTCCCGTTCTGGAAGGTTCGCCTGCAGCAAAGCAAGCGGACAGTATGTCACCCGAGACCGTCGATCAGGTCGGGGCAATTCCGGCCGGTCAAAGGCGAGTTGCGCCATCGCCCCGCAAATCCGCTGCCGGTCCCGCAGGCTGTGCGCAGTTCCGCTCTTTCGATCCAGTATCAGAGACATACACGACTTTGGATGGGCGGCGACGTGAGTGCCGGCAATAGACCGCCTCCTCATCGTGAGTCCTGACAAGGATTAAGCCGATGGGTAAGCCTCGTTTCGTCGCTAGCAAGTTTGCGACCACGGCGGTTCTGACGCGCTGGCGAATTCCAGAGCGGAAAAATATGCCAGAGCGACGAGCTCTCGCAAAACGATTACACCAAATACACCTTTGTCGGGCGTCAATCGCGCCAAAGCGGGTGCCGAGAGCCTATCCGGCAATACTCGAAGTGGCGCCAACTGTTTTTTCTGGTCAGCCGAATTGCAAATCGGACAGATGAATTGATGTTCGATGACCGAGCAGGGGTCGCTTGTGACCAGCGTCGAGCAGAACCATTTCGCTTCTATCAACCTTTGGCAGCCAGTCGCTTCTAGATGCTCTGTAGAGCTTTTAAGACGATCAACCACTATCAACCCCAACGGGCCTAGGCGTTATAGCGGATATAAAAATAGCGATATAGAAGCGATACGGCGGCATCAAATGTCCTAAAGTCTCGCCTGCCTTGCGCGTCTTGTGCTTCATCGTAATTAAGAAGCGCAAATTCTCAGCAGGGGCACGCCGCCGCCCCCTGTTGAGCACTACCGGTGGGACACAACCACTTAGGTTACGCGGAATGCAAGTCCTTGCCCCGGCGGCGATAGGCAACAAGACCCACCCTAAAAAACCGAGGACCATCATTGCCCAGGTAGAAGCTTCCGGAATTGCGGCAGTGAGAATACCGGCCTGGACGATTCAAGGCCGCCCTGAGCGTTGGCGAAAGTGGCACCCACCGTGAACACTTCCAGGCGAGCATTGGCCGCCATCGTGCTGTTCACCTGAGTCTGCTCGGCCGGTGTAGGCCCGAAAACAAGGCCAGATCCGCCGACACCTCCCTAGAATTGGTTGAGCGTCTGACCGGCAGCCGTGGTGTGCTGCTCCAGAGCGCGCCGCTTGCACTGCAAACGTTCAGCGTGACTGCATTCGCAAGGTTAGCATTTGTGACGAGCGGGCTCAGAGCTGTGGTCACGGAGGGTGGATTCTCTGATCCAGGCCGTGCGAGGTTGACGATCAGAGCCCGCTGGTTTGCGTTGGTGATCCCGAGGCTAGCAAAAGTGAACGTCGTGGACTGCGACGCTCCCATCTGCGCATTTCCAAAAGTTGTGCCATTGAAGTGAATACCGCCGCTTCCAGTCGTGGAGGCGCCCGAGGCCTGCAGGGTAAGAAGGGTCCATCCGTATCCCCCATCAGGAAACGGACAAATCGTAGCTGACTAGCGACTTTTCACTGCCAGGGTCAAGCAGAAATGAGCAACGTGCGTTGGGGTGTCCGCTATGAGCGGAAACGCAATGGCAGCACAAGATGAAGGCAAAAAATATCACGAAGAAGGCGATCCATCAGGCTTGCGCAGCGGCAGACTGCCTTTCGAAGCTCCACGCGCTTTCCCATCATTCTCAACCCGGTGGCGGTTTCTTCGCGAGAATGGTTTTTAGCGGAGGCCCGCAGAGGTCTACTCGCGCAGAATTGCCAGTGCTGCCCACGATATCTCCAAAGGAGATACGCCAAACGGTGTTCGGATAACTGCCACTGCATACCAAGTGGGTCGTATCCGATGCGTAGTTGACGCAGCGCTTTTGACACTGCTTTGTCAGCGCAGCTTGACGGTCGGGGCAGTTCAGGCCAGTTCGCCTGTCTTCGGCCCTGCCCGCATCGTCCTCGAAAAAGCACTCCCACAACTGCGCACTTCGGGTCAACGCGCTAATGCATTGATTGGTCGCTTCGTCGACCTGCGCCTGGGTTGGATACGTCAATTGGCAATGCGGGGGGATCTGACGTGGGACCACGTAGGTACTTGCCGTGCGCAGCGGGCGGACAAGCACCGCACTCTTTCGGCGCTCGGGCGGGCGGCCAGAGGACACGGCGGGCGACCTTTGAGCATCCTCGGCGCAGGCGATGGGAATGCATCTGGTCCACAGCGGACCCGTGGTCACGCACCGATTGGCTTCCAGCGCGCAGCCGGCGGGGCAACAGGTTTGCGCAAACGCCGGCGATGAAATCGGCGCATATGCCAAAACAAGGATTGCCAACGTGAGATAATGCATTGCTGTCCGGCCACTCCGCTCCGCTCAGGCAGCGCTACGCGGTTGAAGGTTGCTCCCCGAAGGTTGCGGACCAAGGGACGGGGATACTGCAACGGAATCAGCCGCCAGAGCGATGCAAAAACGGATCCACGGACTGAGCTAGCAAGGTTGCCAGTTGGGTAGCGTCAATCGCAGCCTGCTTATCGGTTGGCAACGAGCTAACAGAATGGACCGCCAGTCCGGTACCAGCGGCAATTATCGCAATTGCAGCAAGATATTCGATCCTCATGGCGATGGTTCCTTCATCGGCCCCACGGAATAACCGGACACTCGCTGAAATGGTTCCAGAGCTCATCTATCTTGCGCCGCGCTCCAAATTGATCGGCGGTCGAGAGCGCTTGGCTGGGGGAATTCGGGAACTCTGATTCCCTCAACAGTAACAAAGGCGGTCGCGCCCAACCATCAATCTGCGCCGATTGCCGTGGCGCCTATTTCCAATTGAACACTCCTTACACCACGCCTGCTGATCTCGGGCTTTATACTCACAAAGGTGCACGAAAATCCGCCATTGCCATCGCAAATCGTCCGACAAGTTATAGGGCCGACACCATCCGCCGATCATTGGCCAGCCGCTCTACCGTCGAGCAACCCGTTGCACCAGCAATGTCGAGCAAACGGCGACGGGAGAATGGTGTCATCGTAACCTCCCCACGTATACTGATCCGCGCATTAGACACGCTACCAATATCAGAGGTTAGATTCACTTGGCCTTGGTGACGGGGGCAACTGGCAAGACTATAGCCCCGTGGCCGATCCTTGGGAGCAACTTTCCACGCCCCCCCCGCGAAGACGGATTCGGGCAGCAGCTTTGACACACTTGTTTGGGATTGTCATGCTAGGAACAAACGTGACCCCGAGGTAGGGAGCCGCTCTAAAACGACGATGACGGCCGCCTTAAGCGTGAGGTCTACCCTGATAAGCAGACGTTCCGATGGTCAATGTCACCTTGCTACGGCCACAAGCCGACCTGGTTCCTTCGCCTCTGGGCGGTGGGCGCAGCCCGCTTCCTGCTGAATCAGCTTAGCTGGAACACCCTTCTGAATAGTCCTTTCACCGCCCGTTTGGCATCCTGCGTGGAGTCGGGATCGTGTCCAGTGTGTGGACCGTGTACGACGCAAGCATCCCTGTAATTGAATGGCTGCCCAGTTTCGGTGTTGATGAGAAGCCCCTCTGCTTCTTCGCGGATTTTGCAATTGCGTACGCTCCGAAATGTCGGCTGCTCCTTTGCTGGCTGTGCGCCGAGCGGGTTGTCGAATGCGTGCGCAGCGTTCGGATATTCGGTCACTTCAACATCCGCGCCTGCGGCTGGCAGTCGCTCAACGTATGCCTTACAGACAGCAATTGGATTATAGTCATCCTGCATACCGCCGAAGATGCGGATCGGTCGACCGACAACGTCGGTCTCGGACAGGAATGTTGTCATGCAATCCGGGTAGAACGGACGTAGGTCGCAAATTCCACGCCTGACTTGCCAAAGCCGGTGGAATCGCTTGAGGCTCGCATACAGCGTGGCCTGGCCACCACGCGAAAAGCCCATCAGCGCGATGCGTGCCGAATCGACACGCGGATGTTTGGCGAGAATGTCTAGCGCACGATAAATATCTAGTATGAGGTTGGTTCGCCCGAGCGCAGCTTGATTGCTATTCACATCTGTCAAGCCACGAGCGGTAAAGCCATCCAGCGCAAAAGTCGAAATACCAAGTTCGTTTAGCTCTCTAGACCAGACATCGATGCGAGCGTCGTATCCGCTGGACGCGTGTGGAGCAAAACAACCGGAAGTCGGCCAGAACCTTGAGCGATCCGAAGCTGGCCGACAATAGTCACCGCGGCGCCAGCGGGGTTTCCTGTCAGGAACTGCTGATCGGATAAGGTCAGCGTGGAAATCTGGTAGAGTTCAGTTCTCGGCGCAATTTGCTTGGGCGAGTAGTTCTGCGCAACTGCTGGACTTGCAATCAGCGCGATGTAAAGTGATTGCCAAAACCAAATCGCGGTACGCCCTCATGTCAGCCTCCCTTACGGGCTCATTTGGTAACGCATCATCCAAACTATAGCATCCTCGAACTATGGTGGCGAAACGCCAGGCTGCTCACCGTCCCCAGCCGCATGGAATATCTGGTGTGGACGACGACGATGGCGCGCATGCCCGGACCTTGCAAAGCCGGATCGTTCACCGCCGCCTGCAAGAAGGGGGCTACGGATCGAACAGGAGGGAAAGAGCTTTACGGCAAAGTAAATTTTGCCTGGACCTGCGACAAGGACACAAAAGAGCAAGCATCCAACGACGGGAACGTGGTCGCAATCATGAGGATACCCGACTTGAAGGCTTGGGGCCGGCTTCGTAAGCCTGGACGCCTTGTTCGGTGCGCCGCCACGCGCCGATTGCGTCCGCAAACGGGCCAGCTTTCGAGCGCCGAGATGGACGGGTGGATCAGCTTCCAACGTCAAGACAGCGAGCGAACTTACTTTGAAGTTGGTGCAGCGGCGCGATGAGGTACGCGGCGTCAACCGAGAGGTCGGGCTTGTCTGAACTGAAATTTGCTCGGCGTGAACCTCCTAGCCACGGCGCGCGCCTTGCCCTCGCATGTTTCCAACGCAATCTTCTGAGCGAGCATGACATCTCCGATCGGCAGCGCGCCGATCGGCATGAAGCACAACCCCACCTGCAGGCGGCCTCTTTCGTCAATCTCGCATACGTTGACCGACGTCCCGATGTGGATCCGGTACCGCTTCCCACTTTCGCTTCCGACAACCTCGAAGTAGCCCCTCCTTGCGAACTGCTCCCGCTGCGCGGGCGATAGCCAACGCCGCAAGAGCAGCAGCGACCTTCCCTCTGGTGTGCGTTCGGCGCCGTGCTTGATGAAGAGCATTCGCGCCGCTCTCATACGGGAGCGGACGCCCGGCGCCACCGGCCGAAAACCGAACATGAGCGGCTACCCGCCGATCAGCCTGGGGAAAAAAAGAGTTTCGTCCGCAGTGGGGTCGAACGATCTGATCTGCGAGATCTGAGCGGGACCCGTCCGGACCGCGGCGGTGAAGCCGGCCTTCGTCAGTTCATAAAACCGCTGCTCCGCCTTCGCCACTTCCTGCAGGTCGCGAGGGTTGAAAGGGTGATGGCTGTCGCCGGTGCGGTCCATAACGATCTGAATCGCCATGATCGTCCTCCTCGGATTGATGATGGCCCAAGGGATCCTACCCAGTATCCGACTAACCTGACGAACTTTCAAGACGAGACCACTTCAATCAGAAGAGCGATTTGCTGCTGACCGTAGAAGCCACTGCATTCTAGAAGCGTGCCGTCATGGACTCGGTCAGGGCGAATGCCCTCGTCGGCACGCCATAAAGCTGGTCAGACAGATCGAGGAGTTTCCCGAAGTGCCAGCGCGCGGCTCGTTCAGCCCTTCGGGCGCATCCGAATCATGAATGTTTCATATGAATACTCCGCGATCTGCCACCAGAGATTCTCGTCATTTCGAAAGTCCATTTGCGAATCGTAGATCTTCTTGAAATCAGGGTTGGCCGCGGAGGTTTCCGCATTGACCTCGTTCGAAGCCTTTAAGCACGCTTCCATCACCGCCTGGCTGAACGGACGCAAAAGTGTCCCGTTGGCGACGAGCCGTTTGATGGCCGGCGGGTTGCGCGCATCGTAGCGCGCCTGAACGTCCATGTTGGCATAGCCGCAGGCCAGCGCGAGGAGCGACTTGTAAGCCTTTGGCAGAGCGTTCCACTTGTCCAGGTTGATGAAGAAATGCAGCGCCGTGCCGCCTTCCCACCAGCCCGGATAGTAGTAGTACCTGGCGACCTTGTAGAAGCCGAGCTTCTCGTCGTCATAGGGACCAACCCATTCGGTCGCGTCGATCGTGCCTTTTTCCAGAGCCGGATAGATGTCGCCGCCTGCGATCTGCTGCGGGACCACGCCGAGCTTTGAAAGGGTCTTGCCCGCCCAACCGCCGATCCGCATCTTCAATCCGCTGAGGTCTTCGACGCTGTTGATCTCCTTACGGAACCAGCCGCCCATCTGAGTGCCGGTATTGCCGCCCGCAATGCCGTATATGTTGTACTTCTTGCCGAACTCGTTGAGCATGTCCTGACCGCCATGATCCTGGAACCATGCATTCTGCTGTCGCGAGTTCAGGCCGAACGGTACTGAGCAATAGAGTGCGAAGGTCGGATCCTTGCCGATGAAGTAATAAGCGGCGGTGTGGCACATTTCGACCGTTGCATTGCTTACTGCATCGACCGCCTGCAAGGCAGGCACGATCTCGCCGCCTGCGAAGGGCTGAATCTGAAATTTGTTGTCGGTAGCTTCCGCAACATATTTCGCGATCGTCTCTGATGCACTGAAAGGCACATCCAGTGACTTCGGCCAACTCGTGGTGCAGCGCCACTTTAGTTCAGGCATCGACTGGGCGATGGTTGGCGCAGCAAGAGCGGCGGACGCGGCGAGGCCAGCGCTTGCCGTACTTAGAAATTGACGACGTTTCATGGCGTTTCCCCTATGGATGATTGCGTATTGAATAAAACCGCCGGCCCGCGGCCATTTCGGCGGCAGTGCTCCCCCGGGGATCAATTTTTCATGCGGGCCTTTCTTGGATAAACCCGGCAGATATCAATTATATCAGACATTGGGATGCACAGGAGATGCGGACAGCCACCACCTGCAAGTCAAAAGCTCTGATAGGTTGAGAGGCTGACCATGCTGCGTTGCGGCATTTGCGCCAACGAACCCCGCATGAACCACTGACGGCGCAAAGCGGTTGAACGATCAAACGTCACATCCGCTTGCGTCATCAGGCGAGATGGCAAGCGATGGTCCAGGACCGCTTCGGGTCATAAGCGGCGGTTGAAGGATCGCGGATGCGAAGTCCGGATTGCCCTCGATAGCAGACCAGCCGCAAGCACCGAATTTGGTCGGCTTTGGGCCCAGGAGCGGAGATGCTGAGGGCGTAAGTACCTGACGTCGCAGCTAAGGAACTGAAGCCGGCTCTGCAAGTTTGACGCCCATAAGCGAAGCGGAGGTTTGCCATGCGGCTCGTGATGATAGCAATTTGCCTGACCTTATCGTGCGGATTTGCCGCGGCGCAAACCGACCCAAACAAAGACGTCAACACGACGACCGGGCGCTCGCCGTCCGAAGATAAAGGCCGGTTGCAGCCGCAGAATGCGGCGGGGCCGTCCGAGACGAAATCGGGCGGCGCGCCGGCCGGAAGCCCGCAGGGGGAAAGCCCGCCAGGCATGCAGGCAGCGCCCGAGGGATCGACCAAAGCCGTCGTTGAACCTCCCAAATAGCGCGTGTCTCCGGCGGCCATTCCGCTCCGTCTGAAATGTCGAGAGCCCGGATTGGAGATACTTTGCCGAATGCCTCAAGCGCATCTTCGCCCTGTCGACGCTGATGGACCGATTAGCGGACAGAGACTTCCACTGTGATTCAAAACGTGACATCGATCGACTTTACGCCTTCTGCCTTGGGTCACAAGCCGAAGTCGGTACCCGCCACAGCCGTGGTCCGCTCCACACCTGAAAGCGGTCCATTGCAGCGCTTTGGCCGAGGTCAGCTAAGGGCCGAATAACAATCATTCCGGCATCCCCGCGATCCGGTAAGCCTGCGCCAATCTTCCGATATCTTCCGCCCTGCGAAAGGAGTCCTTGCTCGAATTCGAGAAATTTCCATCATGATAAGTTGTGCTGAAAAATAATTTGGTTGTTGCCCGATGGCGGTCGCCGCCAACGTAGAGGCCTCATCATCGCGGCCGACGAAAAAATTAGCATAGGCCAAGCCGGTCTGAACAACGAAGTTCCGAAGGTTCAACGGGCTCAAGCGCAATGCGAACTCGAATTGCTTGATCGCGGTATCTATCTCACCGAGATAGAGGTGGATCCAACCGCCGCCCCAACGTCGCGCGGCAGCCATATTCGGGTCTAGATTTATCGCGCGCGAGACGAGGGCTGCACCTTCGTCGACTTCACCCACTACGAAAGCCAGCGCAATTCCCGCCCATGCAAGCACCGATGGGTCGTCTTTATCGAGTTCGATCGCCCGCCTCGCGAGCCGCCGGGCCTCAACTATTTCCTCAGAAACAGCATCGATTTTCCAGCCGAAAGCTTTCCTTTGTATATAGCAACGAGCGCCGAGCGCGTACGCTCCGGCGAATTCGGGATCGATGCGCTGGCAATTTTGGCGAGCTTGAACGCTTCAATGTTCGCTTCACGGGCAAACCGATGAACGCAAGCGAGCGCGCGAAAATGGTAGTCGTAGGCCCGAAGGCTTTCGGTCGGCTTGCGCTTTGCGCGCTCAATTTCGGCACATTCAAGCCGAGGGGAGATTGCGCCGATCACGTTCATGGTGACCCGATCCTGCAGATCGAAAATATCGTCGAGCTGGCTGTCAAAACGGTCTGCCCAGAGATGCGCCCCTGTTGCGGCATCGATGAGCTGTCCCGAGATGCGAACGCGATTGCCGGCCTTGCGCACACTGCCTTCGAGCACGTATCGAACGCCAACCTCATGGCCGACCTGCTTGATATCGACGGCCTTGCCTTTGTAGGTAAAGGTGGAGTGTCGCGCGATGACGAAGAGCGATTTTGACCGCGACAATCCGGTAATAATGTCTTCGACCATACCGTCGGCGAAATATTCCTGTTCCGGATCGATGCTCATGTTCTGGAACGGTAGCACCGCGATAGAGGGCTTGTCAGGGAGAGGGAGCGGTTGCGCAGTCTTGCTCGAGAGCTTTGTTACCATTGCCGGGGAAGAGATTGGGGCAATGCGCACGCGCCAGACCCGTATCGGTCCGGCGATATTCTTCAAAGATTGCGAGCCTGTATCCTCAAAGGCGATATGTACCTTGCCACGAATTTGCCGGTGCGCATCGTCGGAAATGCTAAAGCCGCCCGGCTCTGCGATCCCTTCGAGAAGCACCGCAATGTTGACGCCGTCACCAAAGATATCGTTGTCCTGGACAATAATATCGCCGACGTGAATGCCGATGCGTAATTGGATCCGTTTGTCGTGCGGTACATCGGTATTTTTTTCTGCCACGCCGCGTTGGATTTCGTCGGCACATCGGACAGCGTCGACCACGCTGGCGAACTCAACGAGAGCCCCGTCCCCGGTATTCTTGACGATGCGTCCGCGATGATCAGTGATCTTGGGATCGAAAAGCGTCTTTCGAAGAGCTTTCAGTTGCGCGAGCGTGCCCTCTTCGTCCACCCCTATCAAGCGGCAGGAGCCTGCAACATCCGCCGCCAGAATAGCCGCCAGTCGTCGCTCTACGTGCTCACTGCTCATGACGCACCCCCGGACCGGGGAACTGAATGTTCATATAGCACAATTGTTGGTCGACGTCCGGCTGTGCCCATGTCCGAAATGGGGTCAAAAGCCGACGTTGGCCAAGGTACTGTCGATGTCCGCTACGGGCCCAAAAGGCGACTCGCCGACGCTTCAGCACCGCATCAGCTTTCGCCCTAAGAGTGGACATGGGCGGACACGATAGCCACGTCGGCCAGGGGCAAAAAGGCCACTTCCCAATTTGACCTACCGCTCGGTGATGACCTCAAGGCGCATGTTCGTGCGTCGCGCGCCTGGTGGAGGTACTTGCTTAAATTTCCCCCTTGACAAGGCGGTCTTAGACGGCTTGCACAGCAAGGTGCCCCATCGATAGGTATCGCGGGAACCTCCTCAATTTCGACCCTATGGCGTTCCAATCAGCATGATGAAAGTTGAGATATGGGCTCGGCGGCTCGCATGATGGAGCGCCCTGCCAGCGTCGGTAATCGTCTCCTAGCTGCATTGCCGTCGAAAGACCTCGCATTGCTCGCGCCGCATCTCCAGAAGGTATCGCTTGAACAGGATGCCGTGGTAGCGCGATCAGGAGATCGACGCGACCGTGTTTACTTTCCCCATACCGGCGCCATCTCCTTCATGCTCGGCCTGCCGAACGGGGAAACGATTGCAACTGCCCTAATCGGGCGCGAGGGAGCCCTCGGTGCGCTCTCGGTGCTGGGGGAAAACTCCTCCCTGTCGTCCGTGACCGCGGTCGTGCGGGTGGGCGGCGCCGCATCGCAAATCTCCGTGGAGCGTTTTCAAGCAGCCTACCTGGGAAGCGGCGCCATCAGACATATGGTCCAGGCGCACACGAGGTCGATACTCATGCAGTTCCAGCACGTCGCAGCCTGCAATGGGCTGCACCCGGTCGAGGCCCGTATGGCCCGGTGGCTGCTTCACTTGCACGATCGGTCGGAAGGCAACATCCTATCATTGACTCAGGAGACGCTTTCACAGTTGCTCGGGGTGCGACGAACGACCGTGACACTGGAGATTGCCAAACTCCGCGCCTTGGGTGCCATCAGATCAGATCGGCGGGGTTTGATCGAAATCGATAGGGGGCGTCTCAAGCAAGCGTCCTGCGAATGCTACGACGTCATGCGCCGTCAAACCGATCAAATCATCCCCGCATGACGGCCGCGGAGAGAACTGCTGCGCTAGGGGATTTCATTCCGACCTAAGTCGGCTTGGGTCTTGTCTGTGTGAAAACGCGAAGACAGTTAATTGCGATAGAAGTTATTTGTCCAAGACCGTTTTACTCGCTCAACACGCAAACGGGTTCAACTTAGAGCTCGAACTGAAAATATCATTCTTCGTCGCGTTTCGATCTTTGAGTTTTTACACGGCCAGGGTCCAAAAGGCGACTTCGCGGCGCGACCGGTCTACTTCCACGTTTCCTCCAGCAACGCACATCGCTCGCCTGTCTACGCTGGTCCGTTTCCGGCCAGAAGCGGAAATGGGCTGTGGCTTCCTAGTCTGCTGGCCGATCTCATCGTTCGTGTACAGAAACGCACATTCGAGGATCAGGCTGCACGACGAGTGGCGCTTGTACGAGCACGTCTACTACTGGGTTGAACTTCGATCATTTCCGCCGTCGCGTAATTTCGTGGACATAACGCGGTCGGTGAGGCAGTAGTCTGAGGGGAAGGGTGACGCCGACGCGGTATGACCCGACCTTAGCACCTCCGGTCGCGGAGCTTTCACCTGAGTCAGACCTGGCGGCGACATGAAATATCTCGTGGCCTCGCTATTCGCTGCTTTGCAGCTCCTCGGCTTCATCTTTCTCGCTGGTGCCGGCCACGGCTGGCTCGCGGGCGCGTTCAGTTGTCTGCCGTTCGCCCCTATCTCATTCGCCGCTTGGTTCAACGCACTCCGCGCCGAGCCATCACTTTCTATCTCCAACTACCTGCTCGTCGCCGCAGGCCTGGTGCTCGCGGCTACTGCATTGGCAACGCGATCGGAAGGCACGGGCCATTTCTTTGCGTACTGGCGGGTACAAGGTATTTTAGCGGGAGCGATCATTGCTCTCCTCTACTTCAATTGGATATTCGCTTGCGGGCTGACTTGGTGGCGCTATCGCTGCAAGCAGCTTATGATCTAATCGGCCTTCCGTCCGGCGCGTGACCCCTCCTCCTTGCGGCTCGGCAATCTGGATATCTAGACCTACCCTGTCAGCGGTCCGCCCGCGTAGCCACAGCGAGTTCTTGCCCGAGGCCGTTGATATGACCGCTATGGGTCGCAAGCCGCGGTAGGACGAGCGCGGACCGGCGTCCGGTCTGCCTCCGTCAGCCGACATGATAATGGCTTAAACGCTGTTCTGCTTGGGGCCAACAGGCGACCTCGCCGATCCATCAGGGCTAGTCCGCTCCACCCCCATAAGCCGGACATTTGCGCGCTCGCTAGGGAGGTCGGCAACGGGCCAAAAGCCGACTACCGATGAGGATCGCTTTTGCGGGCCGCCATCACCTGCCTCAGCTCACGGCTTGGCCGTTTTGGGAAATATTTCGTCGAGTTGGAACGAATAGATTTCGTCGCCTTGCGCGTCGAAAACCACAATGCCCTCTGGGAGGCTTTCGGCCCCTGCCTTGATGGCGTGGGCCAACAGTTCGCGCAAGGTCATCTCGGCTTCTCGCTTTGCTCTTTCGACGTCTGGCAAGTCCGACCCTTCAGTGTCGACGGTCAAAACGTCGTCTCGTCGAACGCTGAAAAAAAATCTTGGCATCAGGTACTCCCTGATAACCAAAATCAATCGATCCTGTTTAGTTCCTGAGGATGGAACAGTTCCTCATAGTGCAGCCGAATCTCGGCCCTGCACTCACACGAGCGGGCTTCCAGAATTGAAACGTCGTGGATGTGAACTTGGCCGCGTGAGTAGGAGATGGCGCCAGCCTTTTGCAGATTTGAGGCTATTGTGGTCACACTGGTGCGGCGAACACCCATCATCTCCGCCATGAACTCCTGGGTGATCATATAATCCGGGCCGACTAAATCGTATAGTCGCAGCAGCCATCTACAAAGCCTCGGCTCAACTTGGTGGACCGCATTGCACGCGGCCGTTTGCTGCACTTGCGCAGAAAAAAAATGCTCGTAGCGCATAAGCAGCGCGCGCAGATCGGGAAGCTCGTCTGCCAGGCGCCTCAATCGGTCAGCTTCGATAGCCGATCCTTTCCCCGCGATTTGAACCATCACTCCGTTGAGCGAAACCTTGTCGTCTAAGGCTTGGGCGGCGCCCCACTCACCATCCTTGCCAATCATCGCCGTTTCGATGGCATCACCGCCCGGCAGTTTCACCACACACGAGATCGCCCCGCCATAAGGGAAATAGGCCCGATGCACCCTTTCACGCGGGCGAGCGAGTTCGTGTCCGCGCTCCAAATTGACGGCAATCAGAGCCGGCGCGATCTTGCTATAAGTGGATGCGTTTAGCTGATTTAGCAGCAGATTTTCGGACTGCATTCGCGCACCCCTTTTGTATGAGCGAGGCGGGAGCACAATCGGCGATCTCATCACCGATAACT
Source organism: Bradyrhizobium sp. CB3481 (assembly GCF_029714305.1). Taxonomy (NCBI): domain Bacteria; kingdom Pseudomonadati; phylum Pseudomonadota; class Alphaproteobacteria; order Hyphomicrobiales; family Nitrobacteraceae; genus Bradyrhizobium; species Bradyrhizobium sp. CB3481. Next base: position 2,079,850 of record NZ_CP121647.1, on the reverse strand, counting down.
ACCGAGAGCCGCGCGGTGATGCGAGACAATCGCTTTGAACAAGATTGGTTCCTTTGCCTGGTAGGCGACGTATCGAAGCGTAGATTACTGGACCGATCGCTTACGGGCCATTTGTCCGCTGCGGGTCATGAGCGCCGTTTCGGCGGCCAAGCCGCCACTTCCGGTTCTACCCTAAGCAGCAGACGTCGTGACCGGCTGTCGGAAGGTCTCTGAAGGTCAAACGCTGAAATGCCGACGGCACTCGAGGAACGCGCCTGCGAGACCCACTAGCCGAAAGTGGCACCTTCGAGCTTTGCAAATCGCCTAGGCGGGGCCTGTTCCTCTCATTGCTGCGGCGCGCCAAACGCTCCGGCGCTGCGACCGTGCTGCCCGAACCAGTCTCACGCGGGCTATCCTGCGAATGATCCCAACGGCGGCATTTGGTGATAGCATGGGGACAGGGAACTGGGGGAGCCAGCATCAATGTCCCCAGACCAGACCAAACGCAAGCTCGCCGCTATTTTTGTCGCCGATATTGCCGGCTACAGCCAGCTAATGGGTGCGGACGACGAAGGCACGCTCGCCCGCCTCAAGGTGCTTCGCAGCGAACTGATTGATCCAAAGAACAAGCGACATCACGGCCGGATCGTGAAAACGACCGGTGACGGAATTCTAATTGAGTTTCCAAGCGTGGTGGACGCCGTGCGCTGCGCGATCGAGCTTCAGCAGGGCATGGTCGAACGTAATGCCGACGTGTCTAGGGACAAGCGCATTGAGTTTCGCGTCGGCATCAACCTTGGGGATGTGATAATCGAAGGCCGCGATCTCTATGGCGACGGCGTGAACATCGCGGCGCGCCTTGAGGCGCTGGCCGAGCCCGGTGGCATATGTATCTCTCAGACGGTCCTCAACCACGCGCGCGATAAAGTGCCTTTCGACGTCGAGGACGCAGGCGAGCAAACGCTGAAGAATATCGCCCGACCGGTCCACGTCTACCGGATCATCATCGATCCCCGCCCGCGCCGCCCTGCGACGCCCAAACCTGAGGTACCGACGCTGGCGTTGCCCGACAAGCCATCTGTCGCCGTGCTGCCATTCACTAATATGAGCGGCGACCCCGAGCAAGAGTTCGTCTCAGACGGGATCGCCGAGGATGTGATCACGGCGCTATCGCGCTATCCCTCGCTGTTCGTGATCGCCCGGAACTCGTCTTTCACCTACAAGGGCCGAAGTGTCGATGTGAAACAGGTCGGACGCGAGCTCGGTGTACGCTATGTACTCGAAGGCAGCGTGCGCAAGGCCGGCAATCGGATCCGCGTCACTGCGCAATTGATAGAGGCGGGAACAAGCAACCATGTGTGGGCCCAGCGCTACGACCGCGATCTCGCTGATATTTTCGCTATGCAGGACGAACTCACTGAAGCGCTGACGACAGCGCTGGCGCCCGCCATTGCAGACGCCGAGCTGCGACGCGCCATGCGCAAACCACCAGGGAGCCTTGATGCCTGGGCGGCCTATCAGCGAGGTCTGTGGCATCTGAGCAAGGCGACCGCAGGCGACGACGAGACCGCGGAGAAATTCTTTAAGCAGGCAATCGACCTCGACTCGAGCTTCAGCGGCGGCTACAGCGCGCTCGCCTTGTACCAGCTGCAGGCGGCTGCGCTCTACCAAAAGCAGGACCTGGCAGACGCGCAACGCTCGGCCGAGGCCCTGGCCCGCCGGGCAGTCGCGCTCGATGGCGCCGATGCGGAAGCCCGTTCATGCCTCGGCTGGGCGCTGCAAGCGCGCGGCGAGGCTGACGGCGCGCTGGCGGAAATTGAACGAGCTCTCTCAATGAGTCCAAATCTGGCGATCGCGCATGGCCATAGAGGCGCGACGCTGATCTTCGCGGAACGACCGAAGGAGGGGCTTGCGGCTCTCGAAACGTGTATCAGACTAGATCCCCGCGACCCGTATCTGGCAGTACGTTTGTTGCACATCGCATGCGGTCTATATTTCAACGGCGAATACGAGGCTTCGGTCAAAGCCGCGAAACGGCTGATCCGGTCGTATCCCGAGTTTCCGATGGTCTACCGCTGGTCCGCTGCGGCGCTCGGCCAGCTCGGGCGTATAACGGAAGCGAAGGAAGAATTGGATAAGGCCATCTCTCACGCACCGGGGGCCTTCGACATGTATGTGCGCAAGAGAGCTCCGTGGTTTCGTCCGGAAGACCACGCTCATCTCGTCGAGGGTTTGCGCAAGGCCGGCTGGAAGGGCTGATGCTGCGTTGAAGCTCAGTCGCTGCCGCCGATTGCCGGCGATTCACAGGCGAATGCCCGATTGAGTGGTTTTCAGCCCTCGGCGCGGGATTTGCGATGTACGCTTTGCCCTCATGAGCCGACATCGTTGACTCGATCCGCTACTTCCGAAAAGGGCCAACAACGGATATCGCAAACTGTTACATCTTCGCTTGATGGGGGCGGAATTTGATGACGGCGATCAGAGCAATCAGAATGAAGATGGCCAGCACAGCGGCCTGCGTGACCGCGAAGGGTGGTTCGGTCTGCATCGGAGCCAACGCATTGAGAGCCGAAACCTTCCCAAAGCTCTGCACGACCAAAACGAAGACGTTAAGATAAAGCGAAACAACAGCGGTGATTACGTAGATCCAGCGCCATGCGCCTACCAGGTGCTCTTTGTACAAAGCAAACAGCGCGACGACCAGGATCACACAAGCCACAATTCCTACACCCAAAGCCGGCGTGAAACCTTGGATGGGAAAAAGAAATCCAGTCAAGCTGGTGAGCGCCGTTGTGAAGAGAAAAAGTGCGGTCGTGACCGGCAATTTGTTCGAGGCAAACATCCCGCCTACAACGATCAGTCCACTTCCGATTGCGACAAGGGTGATAATGAGGTGCAAGATTGTGAAGGCGCCCACCGACATGCCTAGGATCATGGAAAGTCCCCCGTTGTTGGCGTGCAGCGCGTAGCGCGCGACGGAACCAAATCGTCGGGCTCCGATCTAGCGGGGTGTAAGGTGTTTGTCGAATGTCATGTTTGTCTCCTGCTGACCGTAACATTCACTGTGCGGGCACAAGCGCCGGGGCGCCCTGGTCCTTGATCAAGAGCACCAGGAATTTCGCCGGCTGGGTGCCGCTTGCGTTCCGATCGACGACATGAACATCATCCGGGCCTTCAAAGAAGGTCTGTCCTGGTATCAGTGTCACCTGTTGTCCACCCTTCAACTGCATCACGACGGAGCCCTCTAGCACGTAAACAAACGCATGTGCATTGTGTCGGTGGATAGCGCTCGAACCGCCGGGCGCATGCTCAACTGTGATCATCAGAGCTTCTCTGCCGGGATTCTCCGGAAGATCCTTAGACATGAGTGACGTGACCTTAGGCTCCTGAGCCACCGCCGTGCCGATCATGAGGCACAGAAGAACAAGTGCGACGAGCTTGATGGTCATAGTCGCCTCTTTCGTTCGTTGATCGGGACCGCTCGTGACAGACTGGTCGTATCTCCGAATGCGAGATCAGGCTGCTGCCTGTGAACGGCGGAGCCATTCGCCGAAACCGATACGGCCAAGGCGCGCCTCGCCCAGCGGCACGAGCGAGTGCTCGTCAACCCGGCCGCCCCAGTATCGGGCATCGGGATCGCTCACGACGTCGCGCGGGTCGCCAACCGCCGTCAGATAGCGGGCGACGATTTCGTTGAACGGCGCTCGTTCCGGGCCCGCGATCTCCACGATGCCGTTGCGTGGCGGCGCGAGCGCCACATCGGCAACGTTGGCAGCAACGTCATCCGCCGCGATCGGCTGGAACAGGATCGGCGGGAGCTTGACCACGTTTCCATCCGCGCTTGAATCGGCGATGCCGCGGAGGAATTCCAGAAACTGAGTCGAGCGGACGATGGTGTATGGGATGCCGGAGGCCTTGACCAGTTTCTCTTGGGCGACCTTGGCGCGGAAATAACCATTGTCGGTCCGGTCGATTGCGACGATTGACAGTGCGACATGGTGCCGGACGTTCGCTGCGGCTTCCGCCGCGAGCAGGTTGCGACCGGAGATTTCGAAGAATTCCAGCACCGCCTTGTCGTCAAATGAAGGCGAATTGGCGAGATCGATCACCACCTGCGTGCCCGCCAAGGCCTCCTTGAGCCCCTCGCCGGTGATGGTGTTGATACCGCTTTGGGGGGAGGCTGCCACGACCTCATAGCCGCCCTGGCGCAGAATGGCGACGGTCTTCGAGCCGATCAGGCCGGTGCCGCCGATGACAACTATCTTCATGGTTAGCCTCGCTTGTCGTGAGGAAACATTCAATGTCCAATCGTGAGCCGAACGTGGAATGGGGGCCGGCTCTCCTCGAAGTCCAGCCGTCAGCGCGCATTTAGGGGCCGATGCGCGCTGAGGCCGAACACAAGTGTGCTTTTAAGCTGCTTTCCGCTGTTCCTTCTCTGCGATAAACGCAAGTAAGTCAGCATTGACTTGATCTTGAAGTGTAGCGGTAAGACCGTGAGGTGCACCGGGATAGTAGATTTCTTTCGCGCCTTTGATCAGCTTGGCCGATTTTTTGGCAGAGTCCTTCACTGGCACGATCTGATCATCTTCGCCATGCATTACAAGCGTTGGCACATCGAACTTCTTGAGGTCCTCAGTGAAGTCGGTCTCGGAGAAGGCTTTGACGCTATCGTAGGCGTTCTTAAGGCCGGACTGCATGCTCCACAGCCAGAACTGATCTAAGATACCTTGCGAGACCTTGGCGCTCGGTCTGTTCGCGCCATAGAAGGCAATCGCCATGTCTTTGTAGTACTGCGAGCGGTCCTTCATGAGTCCAGCGCGCATCGCGTCAAATACTTCCATCGGCAGCCCATCCGGATTTCCTTCAGTCTTCAACATGAGCGGCGGCACCGCGGCAATGAGGACAGCTTTCTTAACGCGGTCGGTACCATACCGTCCGATGTAGCGCGAAACTTCGCCGCCCCCTGTCGAGTGACCGACAAGTGTAGCCTCACACAGATCGAGCGCTTCGATGAGGGCAGCAAGATCGTCGGCGTAGCCGTTCATGTCGTTGTGCGCCGAAGCCTGGCTTGAACGGCCGTGACCCCGTCTGTCGTGCGCGATGCAGCGGTAGCCGTGCTGCACGAGGAACATCATTTGACCGTCCCAGGCATCTGAACTGAGCGGCCAACCGTGCGAGAACGTGATGACCGGGCCTGCGCCCCAGTCCTTGTAGTAGATTTGAGTGCCATCTTTGGTGGTGATTGTACTCATGACATAGGCTCCTTTCCTGCCTCTTTGAATTCTGCAAGAATGGCTTCTATGAGCGCGGCTTGACCGGCATCACTTCGCCATCACGGCGAGCGCGCTCTTTTCCCTTTTGTTTGAATTTGCAAAAATTACTGTCACAGGAACTTAGATTGCGGCCGGCGTCCGGCGCCGGTGTAGAAGTTCAACGCGTCGCTCGCGCTGTCATGGGACAGCACATATTGCTCTTCGTCGAAGCCGCGTTCCTCGGCGAAGTGGCTGCCTAAACGTAGGCCAACCCAAACTTTCCAGGACATTTTCAGCGCGACATTAAACACGTTTTCAGTGGGACATTCCATCAGCCATGTGAACGGCCGCATCACTTTATGTTAATCGAGGGCGCCGATCTGACAGCCGAAAACTTTTACAGCGTTCATGGCGCGAATGGTCGGAGCAGTGTCGTTGAATCGAAGACGCGCTACACGGCCCATGCATGCACGAGCACAGCTAGCGAAAGGTCTGATTTCCGAGCTGGGTCATTCGCGTCGGGTTGACAGGACCACGGCGATTCCAGTCCCGGTGAACGGACGTTCTCAGGATAGGCGGGCATGTCTCAAAGGTGCCAGGTGCGGACATCCACCATTATTCGGCGCAGTCGTTACGACCGTCCGTCAACACTATCCGATACTCACCTCTTTCCGTAATCCGTGAAAACGTAGTCGCGGTTCTGCACCACCGAGTGGCACGAGAACCCGCACTTCGCGTCGTTTTCCTGCGGCGGATTGTCCGCTGCAGTGGCGGGCTTAAACGCATCGGACGCCGCGTCATAGTTGAACTCGGCCCATCCCCATCCGCCGCTATCCGCGAACCTCTTGCTGTCCTTCAGCATGAAACCAGCATCAAGCTGGGTACCTGGCACCGTTGGCTGACCGGGATATCTCTCTTGTATTTTCGCCTTCCAATGAATTTTCGCCATCTTGGCGCCGTCTGGGAAAGGCTTGCCATTGCCGGGCACGCCTTCCTTATAGGCGTTGATCATTAGCGGATTTCCCACGATCACAGCGATCTTACCTCCGCTCTCGCTGATCGCGATCACTGGCCAGTCCTCGTATCCCCTAAACTCAGAGAACCCGAGGCCATTCGGTACTTGCACAGTGTATTTGTCCTGCGCGGAAATTGCGACGCCAGCCGCCAAAACGGCAATCGACACCGAAATACTGAGACTGATCAGCGTGCTCTTTTTCATTGTCGCATCTCCTAACCCCGTTGTTGGAAATTGCGTCGTCGCATTGTTTTCTCCGAGGCTTAGGGCTGCGCTGCCCATTGCTCACGAAGAACATGATTACAGCATGGATTTGCGCGTTGCGAAATGGGTCCGATGCCATGATGCATATCAGTATTCCTGAACTGTCCACGACGCCCGCTATAGGAGGTCAAAAGCGGAAGTATCAGTGACATAGCCTTGATACTGGGCCGTGCCGCATTTTTCCGGCCTTCCGCCGTCATCGGCGCGTTGGCTTGAGGTATGGCTTGGTGCATACTGTGCAAACGTCGTCTGTTTGCTTGGTAAGAATAAAATTCGCGACTTTGCAGGCGTCGCCTGCGAGACGGCTGACATATGGGCAGGAAGCTCGACATGTCGGACAGCGCGAAGAAGGCATCAGGGTGCGGTGTATTGTTCGCGCTGTCCCTACGGTGGGACTCGCCTTTCGGTCACGTCGGCTCTCGCGCTCGACAACGTCTCGTTGCAAAAGCAGGAGTTGTCATGCACACGAATTCGTCGACGCCGACCCGGCGCAGTGTTCTTTGGATCTCGGCAGCCGGTCAGAAAATGTCGATGCGCAATCTTTGCGGCGGCCGCCTTGGCCGTCGCTGCCGCTGCTGTGGCGTGGGCTCAGGACAAGTGTGGCGCGGCCGCCGAGAGCATCATGCTGGGAGCCGCAGCCAAGCCTCGGGCTTTTGCGAAGGCGCCGAGATGAAGCGAACCGTTACGAACCGATTACAAGAACGATTGCTTGCGCTGCCAAGAGCCAGCCGGGGACAGGACCTCGTGCGTTCAAGGCTATCCGCTCCCGCGCAAGTAGCCACACCGGGTAGCCGCCATCACTGTCAAACATGGATTCACATGTCTTTTGTTACTCGGCTCGCCCGGTTCTCGACGATGAGAGCCCTGTCGACTCGTCCTGTAACCCGGCGATCGTCCCGCAATCTGAGCTCATCCAGAGGCAATTGAAATGACTACGCAAGTGTCACATGCTAGCCCGATCCTGGTGACCGGCGCGGGTGGCGCTGTCGGTTCCATCGGCCGCAATCTCACCGAAATGCTGCTCGCCAAACGGCGCAAGGTGCGCGCCCTGGTGCGCCGCGAGGATGAACGCGCCGAGGCCCTGCGCCAGCTGGGCGCCGAAGTCGTGCAAGGCGACCTGACTGACCTCACCGCGATGCACCGCGCGATCGAAGGTTGCGCGAGTGTCTATTTCGGCATGTCGGTTTCGGCCGATTACCTGACGGCCACGGTCAACACCGCCGCGGTGGCGCGCCATCACGGCGTCGAAGCGTTCGTGAACATGTCTCAGATGACCGTTACGCAGATGAGCATCACCGAGAGCACCGACAGCCCGCAGCACAAGCTGCACTGGCTGGCTGAACAGGCTTTGTCCTGGTCGGGCCTCCCGGTCGTCACCATGCGGCCCACGGTCTTCCTCGAAGGATTCTTCCGCCTTTTCGCTGCTCCGAGCGTGCGGGATGCCGACGAACTGGCGTTGCCAATGGGCGGCGGCAAAACCTCACCGATTTCGGCTGTGGACGTGGCGCGCGCCGTATCGGTCGTCCTCGAGGATCCCATGCCGCACATCGGCCAGATCTACAATCTGACCGGCTTTGAATCGGCCGATCTGGAGCACTACGCGCGCGTGTTCTCAGAGGCGCTGGGTCGGACGATCCACTATCGCGACGTACCACTCTCCGACTGGAGCGAAAAGCTGCTGGGGGCTGGCGTGCCCGCGCACATCGTCAAGCACCTTTCCGTGATGACGGAGCTGAACAAGCAGGGCCGCTACGACCGTATGACCGACGACCTGTTCAAGCTCACCGGCCAGAAGCCGATGAGCATGTACAACTTCATCAAGTTGCATGCCGCTGAATTCACGCGGGATGGAACCGCGGCTTGAGCGGGCCATTCGACGGGGCCTTTTACTTACGAGGCGTTTATCTCAGGCCGTGGCACTGCCGGGAACGAGCGTCAGCATTTCGGGAATTCCGATTTGGCTAAGGCGGAAGGTGCCCAGCGAGCAGATGTTTTCCGCTTCACCCCTGAAGACTGACACAGCGACCATCCTCGGAGCTTAACCTCCGCAGGGTCAGCTCCAACGAAAATTTGTGTGGCGAGAGAAGGGTTAGTAGCTTGGACGTTTGCGTTGGGGAGCCGCACGGGAGCGAACACATAGAGATTGACGTCTGCTTTGGTGAGTTCGCCACGGTTAGTCGAATATAGTAGCGTTCATGCGTCCACGCCGGAATTTTGGAATCCCTAGCTTGTTTTCTTCTGGAGGAGTCTTCTCACTTTTCGCTCTTCACTGAACACCCGGAATTGCTGCATCGGCTTGCAACGTCCGAAATGTGCCCAGCGGGAGACATTCGCCAAGCAATATGCAACGGCAAGATCGAACGCGGCAGCGCCGGCCGCATGGATTCGATTTTCTGAATAGCTTCCGAGCAAAGCGGCTGAAGCAGTCAGGACTCAGCCCTCCGTGGCTGGTCTGCAAGAGCGGATGACGCCCGTCGGCGGCGACGTCCTCACGGTCGCTAACCGTACCGAGTTTTACGATTTACTTTAGCGTTTGCTGCTTCCGCCTTCCGTTGCTCGGCTCTTCCTATCCGCCATGTGATTCAAATACGCCAAGATCAGCCCGAGTTCCTCATCGCTCAGGTCCTCTTCGGCAAAGCTGGGCATCCGCTGCTCGGGCCAGACCCGAACCGAGCGTGGATCTCGGATCAGCGCGCGCAGACCGGCATCGGTGAAGTACTCCGTCGGGTTCATCGGTACATTCAGATCGGGGCCAGCCGACGCGGATCCTACCTGGTTCATCGTATGGCATGTGAAGCATTTGTTGACGAAAATTGTTTGCCCGTCACGCGCCGGATGCAGCGCGGGGAGCGTAGGATCGACCGCGAGTGGGGGCCACCGCTTAGCTGGCGCGTCTTGCACCGACAAACTGACAATTTGGTAGGGCCACATCATGGTTGGGACGGATGACGCTTGATCGCCGATCCATACGACATAGAAGGCGCCTGCGCTCTTATCTTTACCTGGAATTGGTGGCCAGGGCCTGTCGGCGGCTTCGATTGCCATATACGCGACGATGCCATCGTTAGCGTAGACCAGATCGCGAGGGAGTTGCGTCACGAAGCCGTCTTGCGCTACCGCTTCCACCACGGCATCGGACGGAATGGCAACTTCTTCAAGCAACTTCGCGAGCGCCACGGCTCGATACATCCGAGGAGTACCGTATGCAACATCACGCGACGTGGTAATGTCGACGACATCCGTGCGCGCAAGCAGCGCATCCCTATCGAAGATAAGCACGCCGCCATTGGCTGATAACGTCAACGTCGGACCGGCCGCCCAAACCGGTGTCGGCATCGTGAAGGCAACCAGCGAGAAAGCTAAAGTGACAGCGAGCCCGATCATCGTTGTAACGTACCCGAAGCGTCCCTCGAACGCGACAATAGCTGGCCGCTCAATGCGACTGTCGCAGAGTTACACCTATTCTCCTCCAGCAACGAAGCCCAACTCGGCGAAAAATCTCGTCTCGTGTGGGCCACTGCGTAAGGGCTCTTGACCAAAAGCGTGCCGTTCGAGGAGGCAGCCCTCGCTAAATACAAAGAGCAAACAAGGCGTTGTGAACCCTGTTCGCCCTGCTTTGTAGTAGGTTTCTAGACGTCCATACCTTGAACAAAGCAAAGTAAAACTGGAGGATGGGCCAGACACAGAGATCAATTAGATCCTACGGTGCAGTCTGCAGTTTCTCAGCGGGTTAGGTTCGCCTGAGACCGTACGAGGGGGTGTCCCAGGAAGATATTCTCGCTCACCTCGAAGAGACGCTCATGACGGCTCTGTATGAAGAGGGAGACGATCATGATCAAGCTGAAGATTAATGGCCAGGAACTGAACTGGGATGGCGATCCGGATCTCCCGCTGCTGTGGTTTCTGCGGGATGAAGCCGGACTGACGGGCACGAAATACGGTTGCGGCCAGGCTCTGTGCGGCGCCCGCACCGTGATCGTCGACAAGCAGGCGGTGCGCGCCTGCATCACGTCGGTTTCCGATGTAGTCAATCGGGAGGTCACGACGATCGAAGGCCTACATCCGACCGGCGATCACGCGGTTCAGAAGGCCTGGCGTCAATTGAACGTCCCGCAATGCGGCTTTTGCCAGGCCGGCCAGATCATGCAGGCGGCCGCGCTGCTGATCGAAAATCCAAAACCCAATCACGGTCAGATACGCGAAGCGATGGCGGGCAACATCTGCCGCTGCGGCTGCTACCAGCGCATCGAAAATGCAGTTCACCTCGCATCGACGGGGGTTTGATCATGAACATTCTTACCAATCCGAAAAAACTCCGTGGCTTTGAGCGCTACGTCAAGGTCGACAATGTTTCCCGCCGTAGCATCCTGAAGGGCCTCGGCCTCGCCGGCGGTTTCGTGCTGGCCGCGCCCGTGATGTCACGCCCGGCGCTTGCCGCGTACCAGACTGGCGCCGACAAGATGCCGCACGGCACCGTGGTGGATCCGCGCGTGTTCGTCGCGATCGCACCCGATGGCACCGTCACCATCGTCGCACACCGCGCCGAGATGGGAACCGGTGTGCGCACCAGCCTGCCGATGATCGTGGCCGAAGAGATGGAAGCCGACTGGTCGCGCGTTCGCGTCCAGCAGGCACATGGCGACGAGGTCAAATTCGGCAATCAGGACACCGACGGCTCCCGCAGCACGCGTCACTATCTGATGCCGATGCGGCAGATCGGCGCTTCGGCGCGTGCGATGCTGGAGACCGCCGCCGCGAAGCGATGGGGTGTGCCGGCGGCGGAGGTGAAGGCGGTCAACCACGAGGTCGTCCACAGCGCGACCAGCCGCCGCCTTGGCTTTGGTGACCTAGCCGCCGATGCCGCCAAGGAATCGGTCCCCAGCGTCGAAGGCCTGAAGCTGAAAGATCCGAAGGATTTTCGCTATCTGGGCAAAGGCCAGATCAGCATGGTCGACCTGCGGGACATCACGGTCGGCGCCGCGCGTTACGGCGCCGACGTTCGCCTGCCCGGCATGAAATACGCCGTGATTGCCCGGCCGCCGGTGACCGGCGGCAAGGTCGCCTCGTTTGACGGTGCTGATGCGATGAAGGTCTCCGGCGTCGAGAAGGTGATGGAGGTCAAGGGTTGGCCGTGGCCTTCGAAATTCCAGCCACTCGGCGGCGTCGCAGTAATCGCGCGCAACACCGGCGCCGCGATCAAGGGCCGCGACGCGCTCAAGATCGTCTGGGACGACGGCCCCAACGGCAAATACGAGTCTGTCGCCTACCGGACCGAGCTGGAGGAAGCGGCACGCAAGCCCGGTCTCGTGGTGCGCAAGGAAGGCGACGTCGAAGCCGCCTTGAAGGGCGCCGACAAGGTGATCGTCGGCGAATATTATCTGCCGCACCTCGCCCATGTCGCCATGGAGCCGCCGGTGGCGGTCGCCGACGTCAAGGGCGACAAGGCGGAGATCTGGGGCCCGGTGCAAAGCGCGGGCGGAACGCGCGAGGACGTCGCCAAGACGCTCGGCATTCCCGAAGCAAACGTCACCGTCAATGTCACGCTGCTCGGCGGCGGCTTCGGGCGCAAGTCGAAATGCGACTATGCCATCGAGGCGGCCCTGCTCTCCAAGGAGCTCGGCGCGCCCGTCAAGGTGCAATGGACGCGGGAAGACGACATTCGCAACGGCTTCCTGCACACCGTCTCGGTCGAACGCATCGAGGCCGGCCTCGACAAGAGCGGCAAGGTGACGGCCTGGCGGCATCGCAGCGTCGCGCCGAGCATCGCCTCGACATTTGCGGCCGGAACGAAAAATCAGGCGCCGTTCGAGCTCGGCATGGGGCTGGTCGACATGCCCTTCGAGATCGCCAACGTGCAGTGCGAAAATCCGGAGGCGGCAGCGCATACCCGCATCGGCTGGTTCCGCTCGGTGTCGAACATCCCGCGCGCCTTCGCGGTGCAGTCCATGGTCGGCGAAATCGCCCATGCCACCGGCCGCGATCAAAAGGAAATGCTGCTCGAGCTGATCGGCACCCCGCGCATCCTCAAGCTCGATTCCGTCAAAGACCTCTGGAACTACGGCGAGCCCTATGACAGCTATCCGATCGACACCGCGCGGCTGCGCAAGGTCGTCGAGCTGGTCGCCGACAAGGGCGGCTGGGGCCGGTCTGTCCCCAAGGGGCACGGGCTCGGCATTGCCGCGCATCGCAGCTTCGTCAGCTATATCGCGACGATCGTCGAGGTCGCCGTCGACGACAAGGGCAAGCTGACTGTGCCGCGGGTCGATACCGCCATCGATTGCGGAACCTATGTCAATCCGGAGCGGATCCAGTCGCAGATCGAGGGTGCAGCCATCATGGGCCTCAGCCTCGTCAAGCACGGCGCGATCACCTTCAAGGACGGCAAGGTGCAGCAGGGCAATTACGACGACTTCCCTGTCATCCGGATCGACGAGGCGCCGGCCGTGACCAACGTCTACATCGTGCCTGCCGGCCCTGATACGCCGCCGAGCGGCGTCGGCGAGCCGGGGGTGCCGCCCTTTGCGCCGGCGCTGATCAACGCGATCTTCGCCGCGACCGGCAAGCGCATCCGCGCACTGCCGATCGGCAAGCAGTTGGAGGCGTAGGGGAACGTTAGATCGAACGGGCCGTTTTCCTTGATCTGAGAGGAGTTCAGATCAATGAAACCCAACCCAACGGCGCTCGCGTTATCGCTATTGGCGGGCGCCCTTCTTTTGAACGCACAGGCGGCGAGCGCGCAGGCAAACCCGCCGCCTGCCACCGCCACACGGCCGGCCAAGAATCCTGCCGAGCAAAGCTCCATGCCCAGTAACGCACCGCCGGCCACGACGACCCAGACCACGGGGCAAGCCAGCCGCGATCCGACGGTGAAGAAGATGAATGAGGACGAGAAAGCGAAGGTCGAGACCAAGGGCAAATAGAAACAGAAGCGGCGGACCTTTCAGTCCGCCGCTTCTCTCGTCGAGGCTTTACCCGCGACTATTTTTTGACGGCGAATACCCAAACCACGCCGCCCTGCGGCACGTTGTTTTCCACCCCGACGTTCTGGGTGGCAAGTGCATCCTGGATGCGTTGCGCGTCGACGCCCCAGCCGGACTGGATCGCAATGTATTGCGTGCCATCGACCTCATAGGAAACCGGCATGCCCATAATGCCGGAGTTGGTCTTCTGCTCCCACAATAGTTCGCCGCTCTTGGCGTCGAAGGCGCGGAAGTAGCGATCATTGGTCCCACCGACAAAGACGAGATCGCCCGCGGTCGCCAGTACCGAACCAAACAATTGCGACTTCGGGAAGTTGTGCGACCAGACTTTCTTGCCGGTTGCGGGATCCCAGGCCTGTAGTTCGCCGATGTGTTTGGCGCCGGGACGGAGCGTCAGACCGATGTCCTCAGGCTTGGTGCCAAGCCAGAGCTGGCCTGGAACCAGCGGCACCTTCTCGCCAGAGAAGCCGCCGCAGGTGTTCTCGTTGGCCGGCACATAGACATATTTCGTCTTCTGGCTGTAGGCCGCCGACGGCCAGTCCTTGCCACCCCACAGTGACGGGCAGAACTCGACCCGCTTGCCGACCACCGGCTTGTGCGCGGGGTCGACAATCGGCTTGCCGGTCTCGGGCTCAATGCCTTTCCAGACATCGGTGGAAACAAAGGGCCAGCCGGCTACGTAGCTGATCTTGTCCGCCTTGCGCTCCAAGACCCAGAAGATCGCGTTCCGTCCCGGATGGATTAAGCTCTTGATGGTCCGGCCATCCCTTTGCAGATCGACCAGTATCGGCGCCTCCACCTCGTCCCAATCCCAGGAGTCGTTCTGATGGTACTGGAAATGTGTCTTGATCTTGCCAGTCTCGGGATCGAGGCCGAGCACGGAACTCGTGTAGAGGTTGTCGCCGGGGTGAGCGTCTCCGGGCCATGGCGCAGCATTACCAACGCCCCAATAAATGGTCTTGGTGTCCTTGTCGTAATTGCCGGTCATCCATGCGGATCCGCCGCCAGTCTTCCAGTCGTCGCCGGTCCATGTCTCATGGCCTGGTTCGCCGGGGGCGGGGATCGTGAAAGTGCGCCACAACTCCTTGCCGCTATTGGCGTCATACGCGACGACATAGCCCCGGACGCCGAGTTCGCCGCCAGAGCCGCCGACGATGACCTTTCCGTCGATGACCAGCGGCATCAACGTCAGGTATTGCCCCTTCCTGTAGTCCTGCACTTTCGTATCCCAGAGAACCTTGCCGGTTTTGGCATCGAGAGCAACCACGTGATCATCGGTCGTGGCGAGATAGAGCTTGTCCTGCCACAAGCCGACGCCGCGGTTGGTCGGATGCAGCTGAAACAAATCTTCCGGTAGCTGCCACTTGTAGCGCCAATATTCTTCGCCGGTCTTGGCATCCAGCGCGATCACCTGGCCCATCGGTGTGGTGACGAACATCACACCGTTGTTGACGATCGGCGGCGCCTCATGGCCCTCGATCACGCCGGTGGAGAAGGTCCACACGGGGCTGAGATTCTTGACGTTGGAGCTATTGATCTGCTCGAGCGGACTATAGCCCTGCCCGTCATAGGTCCGCCGATATAGCATCCAGTTGCCGGGTTCGGGATTTTCCAAGCGGGCTTGCGTCACCGGGCTGTAATTTTCGATCGGACCGGCGACAGCGGCGATTGAGATAAGGGTTGTGCATGCAACACATCCCGATAATAGCCATTGCTTTCTGGTCATGGACGTCATCTCCCTAGCTCTTTCTCTCTGCACACCCTTGGTGGTGCGATCATCTGGGGCATGGGAATCCGATGCGACCGCGCCCCATCACCCTGGTTGTTGAGCACCTACCTTTCCGACGAATGTTGCAGCTATGGTGAGCGAGCCGTCGGCTATTGCCAGCGGGAGCGCCGGCAGACGCCGGGGCGCGGGTCCGAACACGACTTGCGCGCCTTCCCGCGGATTGAATTCGGAATTGTGACAAAAGCACTTGAGAACGTCTTTATCGCCCGTCTCGGACTTCAGCCAGCCGGTGACAGAACATCCGGCGTGAGTACAGATAGCGGAATAGGCTACGATGCCCTCAGCAGAGCGTGCGCGGGTCTCCTCATCCATTTCGCCGGCATCAAGCCTTACGATGAGGATCTCGTTCAACCGCGAGCCGTTACGAACGACCGAAGTCTTGGGATCCTTTGGCCAGGTATGCAGCGGCGGTTGGCCGAGCTTTACGTCGTCGGGCGCGATGATGGCGCCAACGCGTTCGCCTTCCGAGAAAACAAGAAGATCGCCTTTTTTCGGTCGGTCGCTGCTGCCGGGCTGATCTTCTTGTGCGGCAGCGAACCTCCCCCCGGTCAGAAACGCTCCGGCGGCGAGCGTGGTCAAAAGAAGCGAGCGTCGCGTTTGCTTCGGACACCGCATTTGTCCTCTCCAGCTCCGCTATGAGCCTGGATCTTCGTCGCGTGTAACCTCGGTGCTTGACGGCAAGGGTCACGAACCCCGCGTCAGGAAGGCGAGATTACGCTCAGGCGTGCTACACTTCCAGAAGGCTCAGCGCGGCTTTTCACCGCTGCCTGTCGCCCCGGTCGAGGTGCCGGTGGCTGAGCCCGTTGTCGGTGGCGCAGTGTCAGTCTTACCAGGGGGGCGGGCGGCAGCACCGGGCTTCTCCTGCTCGCCGACATACCCCGACTCACCGGACTGGCGAGTCTTGATGCCCTTGTCAGCCTCCTCCTGCATTTGTGGGTTCGGTACCGGCTGCTGCTGCTGCGCCAGTGCTGGCAGGGCCATCATGGTGCCGCTCGCTACAAGCACCGCAACGATTGTGGTTCGCATGGAAAGTCCTCCCCGTCATAGCGTCCTTTGTACGAACGCGCCGGCTCACGAAGGTTTCCTAGTTCATTCTATATTTTCAAGAAAACGAATGCGGCGCAGCCGCGCGACTATTGAGACAGGGTGATCCGTCTCATGGGCGAGCGCGATAATCGCCGGGATCGTTAGGCTGAGCCGTTCTCTGAGGCTCGCTCGGGTTCGTCCACGGATGCGGAGGCGCCCACGAGCAAAAAAGCGTGTTTCGTCCTATGTGGTGGGGTAAACTGGCTACCTCATCTCGTACGACGGTCGGCGAGCGACTCGACCGACCGCGCTCGGCTACCATATCGTCCGACTCGGCGCGGCGAAAGCCAGTGGATGAGTGCGCCACGTAGGCGTGTGAATGCCATGGATATCAGTGCCTGGCTGCGCGGCCTCGGCCTGGAACGCTATGAGCAGGCATTCCGGGAAAACGCGATCGACGAGGCAATCTTGCCCAAGCTGACCGCCGAAGACCTTCGGGACCTCGGTGTGACGGCCGTCGGCCATCGCCGTATTCTCCTCGATGCGATCGCCGCGTTGCGAGCCGAAACTTTTCGCGACACGGCCCAACATGCGGTCGAGCCAGACCGCTCTGGCGGCAAGGCTCCAGAAGCCGAACGCCGCCAGCTCACGGTCATGTTTGCCGACCTTGTCGGTTCCACGGCATTGTCGGCGCGGCTCGATCCGGAGGAGTTGCGCGACATCATCGGCGCCTATCACCGCCGTTGCGCCGACGTAATCACCAGGTCCGGCGGCTTTGTTGCCAAGTACCTCGGTGACGGCGTGCTGGCTTATTTCGGGTACCCGCAGGCGCATGAGGAGGACGCCGAACAAGCGGTGCGCGCGGCCCTCGCCCTGATCGAGGCCGTGGCCAAGCTTGACGCGGGCCAGGCGACCTCGTTGCGGGTGCGTGTCGGTATCGCCACCGGCCTAGTAGTCGTCGGTGATCTGCTCGGAGAGGGCGCCGCCCAGGAACAAGCGGTCATTGGAGAGACCCCTAATCTTGCGGCACGGCTTCAGGGGCTTGCCGAACCGAACACGGTGGTCATCGCCGACAACACGCGCCGGATGCTTGGTGGCCTCTTTGATTATCGCGATCTCGGCAGGTTGCCGGTCGCGGGAATTGACTATCCGGTGCATGTCTGGCGGGTCTTGGGCGCGAGCCTAGTCGGCAGCCGGTTCGAGGCCCTACGGGGCGCCAGTACGCCGTTGATCGGTCGCGAGGAAGAGATCGCATTGTTGACGCGGCGCTGGGAGCGGGCGAAGGCCGGCGACGGTTCAGTCGTCCTGATTGCCGGCGAGCCAGGCATCGGCAAGTCGCGCATCGCACAAACCCTGCTGGAGCAGTTGGGCAAAGAGCCGCACACGCGGTTGCGTTTCTTCTGCTCGCCACATCATCAGCACAGTGCGCTATATCCCAGCATCAGCCAACTCGAGCAGGCAGCCGGATTTCGACGCGAGGATACGGCCGAGACCCGCCTGGATAAGCTTGTGGCGGTGCTTGCTATAGTAAACAAGGATCTGAGCGAAGCCGTCCCTCTATTGGCGGACCTGCTGTCGATACCGACCGGCGACCGCTATCCGCCGCTCAATCTCACGCCGCAGAAGCGTAAAGCGAAAACACTTCACGTGCAGGTGGAGCAGGTCGAAGGGCTCGCGGCGCGGCAGCCGCTGCTGATGCTATGGGAAGACATCCACTGGAGCGACCCCACCACGCTGGAGTCGCTTGATCTCCTAATAGATCGAGCCGCGACGCTGCCCGTCCTGATTCTCCTCACATTTCGACCGGAGTTCACGCCGCCCTGGGTCGGCCGCCCGCACGTGACCTTGCTCAGTCTCAACCGCTTGCCGCCCAGGCACCGCGCCGAGATGATCGCGCACGTAAGCGGCGGAAAGACATTGCCCAGGGAGATTTCCGATCAGATCATCGATCGCACGGATGGCGTGCCGCTATTCATCGAGGAGCTGACCAAGTCTGTCATCGAAAGCGGATGGCAGACCGGGGCCGGAGACCATTTGGCGATCCCGACCACGCTCCAGGCCTCCCTTCTGGCCCGGCTGGACCGGTTGGCGCCAACTCGAGAAGTGGCACAGATCGCAGCGACGCTCGGACGGCAATTCTCCCACGAACTCATCAGTGCCGTCGCCGACATGCCGCCAGCGCGGCTGGAGGGCGCTTTGGAGCAGCTGATCCGCGCGGAGCTGGTTTTCCGGCGCGGTACGCCACCGGATGCGACCTATACCTTCAAGCACGCGCTAGTACAGGACGCCGCCTACAGCACGTTGCTGCGCAGCCGACGGCAGCAACTGCATGGCCGCATCGCCAGCACGCTGGAACAGCAGTTCCGGGAGATTGCAGCGGCCCAGCCAGAGCTTATGGCGCAGCATTGTGCCAGCGCTGGCATGGTGGAAGAGGCAATCGCGTATTGGGACAAGGCCGGGCGCTCGGCCGTTCAACGTTCGACCATGGCCGAGGCGGCTTCACATTTTGGCAAGGCGCTCGAGTTGCTCGGCAGCCAACCAAAAAGCCCGGAGCAACGCTCCAATGAACGTTCGCTTCAGCTCGCGTTCGCCGGGGCCCTTACCGCAGCCAAAGGATGGGCTTCGCCCGAGGCCGGTGCAGCCTATGCCCGGGCCCGCGAGTTATGCCATGACGCGCCGGAGGGAGCGCAGATTGCGAGAGCGTGGGCCGGCGCTCTCTCGTACCTGCTTAATAGCGCACAGATCCGTGCAAGCCAGGAACTGGCAAACGAACTACTTCAGCTTTCTGAAGGCCGAAATGATAGCGAGACCAAGCTGATCGCGCACCGGAACATGGGCGTCAGCCATCTGTTTCGTGCCGAGTTCAGCCGTGCACTTTGCCACCTGCGACAGTCGCTCGATTTCTACGACCAGGCCAGGCACCGGCCTCCGAAGCTGACGCCGCACGACGTGCGCGTCACCTGCGAGAGCTTCGTTGCCTGGACACATCTGCTGCTCGGACAGCCGGATCAGGCGCTGGCGCAAAGCCGAATCTCGCTGGCTTGGGCACGCGAGCTGTCACACCCCTATACATTGGCATATGCGCTGCACGTCAGCTGTGTTTTTCACCAACTTCGCTGCGACGGGGCGATTCTTGAGGAACAAGCCGAGGAGCTGGTGGCACTCGCGACCGAACAAGGTTTCCCTCACTTCGTCGGAACGGGGACCTGTTTCCGAGGGTGGGCCATGCTCGCTGGCGCAGGATCCATCGAGGAGGCCATCAGCAGGATGCGGTGGGGGCTGGCGACGAAGCGAGCAACGGGTGCCGAGATTAAGGTGCCTTACTATCTTGGTCTGCTGGCGGAAGCGCACCGGCGAGCGAACCGAACCGCCGACGGGATCAGCCTGTTAAATGAAGCCCTCGAGCTGGTCGAGCTAACCGACGAGCGGTGGTACGAGGCGGAGCTGTACCGGCTCATGGCGGAGGTGCTGATCACCACATCGGATCGACACAATGCGGAGTGCTGGCTCGGCCGCGCGCTTGCAACAGCGCAGAAACAGGGCGCGAGGCTTTGGGAATTGCGCGCCGCCACCAGCATGGCCCGCCTCTGGTGCGATCAAGGCAAGCGCACCGACGCGCGCGACCTGCTCGCGCCGATCTACGGCTGCTTCACCGAAGGCTTCGATACTCGCGACCTCAAAGAGGCCGCCGCGCTACTCGCTGAGTTGGCCTAGAAAGCACTCTTAACCGAAGTATGCGACTTCTGCTCCGGCTCTAAATTCGCCGTAGAGCCTGGCGGATCGCCACTTCCGATCTACCCCAAGAAGCCGACCTGACCTTGAGGAGGGGTTATCGGCAGGAACGGGCCAGGTCCGGACGCGAACAGCGCGGCCGTCACGTTGGAGTCGATACCGGACTCGTGCCCCGCCAAAGGTGGCTTCGTTAGCTCGGTCAGATGTTATCTGCTGATCAAGTAACCACCCACGAGCATGAGGCAAATTCCCAGGCTCTTTTGTAGCATCTTCGTGCGATCTAGCGATTCCTTGGCCACCCGAGGGAAAAACAGGGTCAACACGATACCGAATGCAAAGACGAAAAGTGGCTGGAACGAATTCACGAGAAAAACCAATGCGACGGGCGCCAGGAGCGTCGCGTAAAGCGTGACGGCTTCGCTGACGCTGAACAATGTCTTGCTCAACGCGATGAGGCCAACAGCGCCAACTTTCGATTGCCTGAAGAGATGGAGGAAATCTCTGCGGTAACTTGGAACGCAGACCAGGAAGGTCAGACCGGTCACCGTTTGGCCGACGAAACCCCAAAAAAGCGAAACCCAAAAACCCCTGTCCACTGCGATCAGCTTGAAAATGACGCCATTTACCGCACTCAAGAAAGATGCCCCCAGCATCAATGCCACAACGTCTCGCTTGAACCGCATTCCCCGCCGACCAAATTCAAACGACAATGCAAGCGCACCAACAACAATAGCGAACGAACCCAATCCTTGAGCAAGCGTGATCGTTTCACTCAGAATGAAGTAACCAAGGAAGTAAGCAAAGATGGGCACCGTCTGATAAAACGGGGTAACGAAAGATGCCTCATCGAGGTCAAGTGCGTAGAGATAGCAAACAGCGGCGAAGACGCTCGACATTCCGGTCGCGACAAGCGCGGTTCCGTTAACGAAGCTGACGTCACACACGTCCGGCTGAATGAACAATACTATCGGGATCGCCACGCCGCTGAACAGCGAAGAGAGTATGACAATGGATCCGATACTTTTCTGCTCGAGGTATCTCGATAGCAAAAACTTGTCATTGTGGTTGGCGCAAGCAAGTAGGAATGGCGCCCACAAGGCGATGAAAAACCAGCTCATAATCGACACTCCGCCAGGAATTGTCTTCAGCTTCGCCGAGGCGGAAACTGTGGCCAATCCCGACTACGAACCCCCTCGAGGACGTTCCACCTTTCGGGGCCGAAATCCAAAGAAATTTCTGCGGCGTCCACCAGCCTATTCGACGCGTCAGTTCCGCACGAGCGATGCAGGTGCTCTCCCCGGGGAACTTACGCGGAGCAATTGGATTGTTGATTGCCGCTAGACTGGATTCTCGGGTGGCCTGTCATGCCGATGATACAACCGCGGAATCCGATAAGTTCTGCCGATCTCGCAGGCCGCCCCCTGCGGGGACAGACACCCGACGCCGAACGACGAGCGCCTTGGTTAAGGTTTCGCGGCGTCAGGACCACTCCCTCATGCAACTCCACGGACATCAGGTCTTTCTTTGATCGATGTGCATCAACAGGATCCCCCGAGCAGCACGGTCACCCGCAACGGCTGCTCGAATACCGACTCGCGCTTGTGCGAAGCCTGGCTCGAATCCGGCCCTCTGATGTGGTGCTGGACGTCGGTTGCGGAAACGGCCATCACCTCCTCGCCCTTGCTCCTGAAGTAGCTCGTGGCATCGGGATTGATCTCTCCCCGGGCATGATCGCATTGGCGCGCGCTCGTCTTTGTAACTCCCCTTGGAAAGCCAATCTCACATTTGAGGTGGGCAACGCCGAGGATCTGAACGGAATCGGGGACCAGTCGGTCGATCTGGCCATTTGTATCGGTGGGCTCGAGCACATGCTCGACAAAAGAGCGGTATTGGCCAGCATATATAGGGTGCTGAAGATTGGTGGCCGTTTTTTCTGCCTGACACTGAATGCCGACTACGTTTGGTATCGGACGATAGCGCCTGTGTTGGGGTTTGGCACCAGGCATCTCTCCAGTGACCGAGTACTGACTCACGAAGAGTTTTCCCTGCTGCTGGATCAAGCTGGGTTTCGCCGCACTCGCTCGGTTTCCTGGACGTTCATTCCCAAAGGAGACGTGCCGACCCTCGTTGCGCTACTGCTCACCATGCTTGATGTCATCGGGCAGCATGCTCGATTAGGTTCTTTCCGCGGCGGCCTCTCACTATGCGCGTGGAAGGACGCGAAACCTACCTAGCAGCGGAAGGAATGGCGATCATGAAGAGGCATATTGTTCGGCCTGCGGCTCGCGCAAATCCGTCGGAAATGACGCAACCATCGTTGGATCCACATCGTGCGCACGCTTCCATGCAATGAACGGCATCTTGCGTTCGCCGTGCCGGGTGATCTCGCCACGCCAACCGGAGGTTATCGCTATGATCGACGCATCATCCAGGAGCTTCAGCGGCTGGATTGGCACGTCGATGTCGCCAACATAGGCGACAGCTTTCCGTTCCCGAGCATCGCTCAGCGCGCGACCGCGCTGGCGATACTGTCCGCGGTGCCGGCCGGCTATCCCATGGTCGTGGATGGACTTGCGTTCGGGGCCCTGCCCGAGGCCGGTGCGCTCCGATCCCGCACACCGCTCATCGCGCTGGTGCACCAACCGCTTGCTCTGCACTCCGGTCTAAACACCAGGCAGGCAGATGTCTTCCGCGAGAGCGAGCGCGTTGCGCTCGCTGCGGCGGCGCACGTCGTGGTCACGAGTGAGGCAACCGCCCGGATTGTGATCGGTGATTACGATGTTCCGGCTCGGCGCGTCAGCGTGGTTCGACCGGGTAATGATCCTGTTCCGTCTGCCCCTGGCAGCAACGATGGCGTCGTTCGGCTTCTCTCGATTGGTTCGGTGGTACCGGACAAAGGACACGATCTGCTCATCGCGGCGTTGGTTGCGCTCGCCGACATGCCCTGGCGTCTGACGATCGCGGGTGATCGAACTCGCAACCCGGTCGCAGCCGCGCAACTTGATGCCGATATTGAGGCCTACGGCCTCGGCGACAGGGTCACGGTGCTCGGCGCAGTGCCGGCTGAGGGCATTACCGAACTCTATTTGGCATCCGATATATTTGTTCTCGCATCGCGTTTCGAAGGATATGGGATGGCGCTCGCCGAAGCGATCGGGCACGGGCTTCCGGTCGTGTCTACCAGGGTGGGCGCAATCCCCGATACAGTGCCGGCGGAGGCCGGTCTGCTGGTGCCTCCGGACGATACGGTCGCATTGGCGCAGGCACTGCGCCGTCTGATCGGCGATCTGCCTGAACGGCGGCGGCTTGCCACGAACGCTCGCGCGGCAGCGGCTCGGCTTCCCACTTGGCAAGATTCCGCCCGACTGTTTGCCGGCGCAATCGAGACGATCGGTTAATGGGCGGGGCCGAAGGTCCAGCTTCCTCAGTAAGCGCGCACATCGTTGCTAGTGGATGTGCTTGCAGCAAAGAGGTTATGGCTTCTCATTCGCCGGCGGGCGGTGCAGACTACGGCTTATAACACGTCAATTCGCCGGGAATTCCAGTCCGAGATATAAGACAATGGCTGTTAGTGCGAGCGCCGATATTGCCTCGGCCCTATGGTATCGCGGTCCCGGACAGGTCGAGATTCGCCGGGAAGAGATGGCTCCGCCAGGCGCAGACGAAGTTCGCGTGAAAACCATCTACAGCGCGATTAGTCGGGGTACTGAATCCCTGGTGTTTGGCGGGCGTATACCCGTGAGCGAGTTCGAGAGGATGCGCGCGCCGTTCATGCAGGGTGATTTTCCCTTTCCCGTCAAGTACGCCGCCGTCGGACGGGTCGAGAGCGGCGGAGGCGCCTTGCAAGGCAAGAACGTCTTCGCGCTCTTTCCGCACCAAACCGCTTTCAACATTCCTGCGAGCGCAGCGGTCGCGATTCCGGAGGACGTGCCACCACGACGCGCGGTGCTGGCGGCTAACATGGAAACCGCGCTGAACGGCGTATGGGACGCTGCACCGGCACCAGCCGACCGCATCGCCGTCATAGGGGCTGGCGTGGTCGGTACTCTCGTCGCGTATCTGTGCGGGCGGATTCCTGGTACGGACGTCACCCTTGTCGATATCAATCCAGACCGGGCGAAATTAGCAGGAACTCTCGGGGTTAGTTTCGCTGAACCCGGGAAAGCAAGGGGTGACTGCGACCTCATCGTTCACGCCAGCGGTTCGCCCGATGGACTACGAACGGCGCTCGAACTGAGCGGAGACGAGGCTACTGTGCTCGAGATGAGTTGGTATGGCGACGTGGCAGTGACCGCAATGCTTGGCGGCTCCTTCCATAGCCGTCGGCTTCGGCTGGTATCGAGCCACGTGGGGCGCGTTGCCCCATCGCACCGTCCACGCTGGACGCACGTCCGCCGTCTCGCGGCCGCCGTCGCACTGCTCAACGACCAACGGCTCGACGCGTTGCTGGCACCGGCCATTGCGTTTGGCGATTTGCCGGATCAACTGCCGGGAATTCTCGACGCCAAGACGGGGATACTCTGCCAACCCGTCGTTTATTCGTAAGGAGTTGCCTTGTTCACCGTCGAAGTTCGTGACCACATCATGATCGCTCATTCGTTTCGGGGTACGGTTTTCGGGCCCGCGCAGACGTTGCACGGGGCGACGTTCGTGGTCGATGCAGCCTTCATCGCGGACACCCTCGATAACAATGGAATTGTCATCGACATCGGCCGCGCACAACGTGCGCTTAAGGCGGTGCTGGTGCCACTCAACTACCGCAATCTCGACGACGTGCCCGAGTTCAAGGGCCGCAACACTACTACGGAATTTCTGTCCAAGTACGTTTTCGACGAGTTGGCGAAGCTGGCCCGAGCTGGCGAGCTCGGCCGTCCCGGCCGGGAGCTCAACGCCCTGCGCATCAGGCTCTCAGAATCCCACGTCGCCCGTGCGCAATACGAGGGGCCCTTGTGGTGAACACGTCGTCTTCGCTGCCGGCCGTCTCTGTGTGTGAAATCGAACCGCTATCCCGCTCCGATATCGACCACTGGCTGGTCAGACGAAAAGCTGCATTCGGCAAACGCGTTTCAGCGGTGTGCGGAGATCACGTCGACCTATTTGCGACACCGAGTGCCACGCGCTGAGCCGACAGGTCGCAATCAAACAAGACGTCATCCTCGATCATGTGCACGCGTACGGGCATACGGCGGGCCTGATCAGCCCGCTCGAGCGATGGCAATTCGATGCCAGGACCTCCGGCGCCTAACATGACGGGCGAGACAGTTATATGCAGGCGATCGAGACATCGGGCCGCTATAAAGCGCGAAACGGTGTCAGCTCCGCCCTCGATCAACACGCGGCGCATCCCTGTTCGCGCCAGTGAGGCAACGATGGCGGACGGAGCGATATTTCCATCTTGGGCCGGTAGGGTCAGAACCTCAACCCCGGGGGGCGGCGTGCAACGGGTGCCCTCTGCCGTGATTAGCAGGCGGCGAACACCATCATTAGCAAACAACCTCGCGTTGGCCCCGAGCCGGCCTCTTGGATCGATCACGGCACGCGCCGGCTGAGGGCCGGCGACTCGTCTGACCGTCAATTGCGGATCATCAGCGACGGCAGTGCCAACGCCAATAACGACAATGTCGACGAGCGCACGCAGCCGATGGAGGTGCTCAATGCCAGCGGGACAATTGATGTACTTTGAATGGCCGGTAGCCGTCGCGATGCGTCCATCGAGCGATTGGCCGACCTGCCCCACAACCACGAGATTGTCCACTCCGCCGTTGCGCAACGGGCCAAACAGATCCGCCCAGGCTTGAGGAAGGGGCTGCTTTCCTCCACGGAACCGCTGGACAAAGCTCTCCCATGCATCGGTAGACGCGAATTCACGGGTACGTAATTTGCCAGGCAGCACGGCAGAGATCACATTGGGAACCTGTGAACAATCAATCTACTATCGACCACTCGACCGCAAAAATCCATCTGAATTCTAGCGGAGTGAATCTGGACTTTCGGTGTTCTACGAACGCGCCTTTAAAAGAGGTCATCCGCGCATGAGCGCCGCGCATTCGTCTGCATATTCAGCCCTGCTGGGCAACGCGGAACACATTAGCGTCAGCCGCGCCTTGAGTGAGCTGCAGGCGCGAAGACCGATTCATATTAGCGCATCTGGCGAATCCTTACTCGCTTTGCCCGTCGACGGGCTTGATAAACAACGCCTGGGTGATTTTGCGGTCCTGTGCAGTCCGCACGCGCCGAAACTCGTCGTCACGGAACAGCGAGCGCGCTCGATCGGAATCAAGGCATCGACCGCAGTGGCGTTACCGCTTTCCCCGGCAGCCGGTGTGAGCACTATCTTCGACCTCGACGCAAATGCTGGGAACGGGCGACATTTTGCAGGAACGGCGGAGGCTGCAAGTCCTGGTGCCGCGGCGGCAATCCGGCTCGCTAAATTGAGCCGTAGGCTGCCAGCGGTTCTATCAGCGGAAGTGCCGAACCTCGACAACGAGTTGATGCGTTTGCTCGTTACGGTTGAAGCGGACGCGGTCGATCGGTTTACCGCGGACGCGACGAATGCATTTGCGCTCGCGAGCGATGCAACAATTCCACTGGCGTCGGGCACCGTGGCGCGCTTTGTCGTGTTTCGGGACGCGCTTAGCGTGGATCAAGTGGCCATCATTGTCGGAAGGCCAGATTTTAACCAACCGGTCCCTGTTCGGCTTCATTCGGCATGCCTGACCGGAGACGTGTTCGGCTCGCGGCGATGCGACTGTGGTGACCAGCTTCGGCTCGCCCTCGCCCGCCTAGAAAGCCTCGGCGGCGGCGTCATTCTATACATGGCGCAGGAAGGTCGCGGTATCGGCCTTGCGAACAAGATGAGAGCCTATCGACTTCAGGACGGCGGGCTGGATACGCGTGATGCCAACACGACGCTCGGCTTCGAAGACGATGAGCGCGACTACGGCGTGCTCGCTGATGCTGCGAACTCTGAACTGCACGCGGATCGTCCTGCTCACCAACAATCCAGCCAAGCTCGACGGGCTCACCAAAGCCGGAATCGAGATCGCTGCCCGCGTCGCGCTTGAAGCACCGGTCACCCGCCACAACAGGCACTACCTAACGACGAAAGCGGTACGCTCCGGTCACCATCTCAGGGGCGATCTCCAGCCGGATTGAGCACAGGGATTGACCGGCCGACGAGGTAATCGAGAGAGCGGCTCGCTGTACGTCGCGTATGGGTCAGCAGGCGAAGAACTCAACCTGAGCAATTCTAGTCCGCTATGCCCCACTGAGCAGACCTCGATGAGAGCTGCGGCCACTTCGCTGATGGGCCACAACCGGACTGATGCGCCGCAGCAGAGTGCGTCGATAACCTTCTCGAACTTGGAGAGCTACGCGGGCAACCCCGCCTTCCGAAGACCCTCAGTCACCAGCTGCACGTTTGATTGCCCGCCCTAAGCGAAAGCGATCCAATCAGATATTGTAAAGGCGCGATTGACCTCAAGCAGACGCGCGGCCGCCTCACGCGCCTCCGCGTCGCGTCCAAGATGGGCGAAAGCGGACGCGAGACAGAGGTAAGCTAACTGATGGGACGGGTTGTGACGCTGAGCTTTCCTTCCTGCGACGATGGCCTCGTCAAAGCGACGAAGCTCAACAAGGGCCATCCCCATCCCGGCAAACATCACCGGGTCTATCGGGCTCATGCGAATGCCACGTTCAAAGCTCCGAACCGCTTCCTCCGGTAGCCCCGCAGCTCTATAGACCCAGCCTCTGGCGTGCCATGCGGTAGATGAATTGGGGTTGAGCGCGACCGCCCGGTCTGCCATTTCGAGCGCACCTTCACTATCGCGGACCACGTACGCCGAGA
This sequence comes from Bradyrhizobium sp. CB3481, assembly GCF_029714305.1. NCBI lineage: Bacteria > Pseudomonadati > Pseudomonadota > Alphaproteobacteria > Hyphomicrobiales > Nitrobacteraceae > Bradyrhizobium > Bradyrhizobium sp. CB3481. The sequence continues at coordinate 2,051,967 of NZ_CP121647.1, read as the reverse complement.
TTAGGCTAGCCCTTGCTAACGTGTTCGGATCACCATCGTCTATGCGCTATGCCAGGCGAGAAAGCCGCTCTGCTTCCTCGCGCTCGAATTGAGGATCAGTAGAATACCCGGAAACGACGTTGCGCAGGTGAAGGACGCCTGCCGGTCGCCGCCGCGCAGTCATTGCGATTTCTGTTTGAATAATCCTTGGCTGAATAGCTGAGACAACCGCGACCGCCACTTCGTCCTGAAGCGCGAAGACGTCAATCAGGTCGCGCTCGAACCGATCCGCCCAGATGTGAGCGCCGGTCACCGCGTCGATCAACTGCCCCGTGATACGAACTTTCCCCGCTGCCTTGCGCACAGACCCCTCAAGGATATAGCGCACGCCAAGCCTGCGCCCAACCTCCTTCACATCGACGGCTTTGCCTTTGAGCGTGAAGCTCGAATTGCGGGCAATGACAAACAACCACTTGAACTGCGAAAGCGCCGTAGTGATCTCCTCAACCATCCCGTCCGCAAAATACTCCTGCTCGGGATCGCCGGACATGTTCTCAAACGGAAGTACGGCGATGGCGATGGAAGTCTTGTCGGGGAGCGCAAGAGCGCTCTCGGGCGCATCGTGCGGATTTGGGTCCTCAACTTCTCGCGTCCTACGAACTTGTCCGACGAAGCGGAAGCCCTTGCGCGGAAGCGTCTTGATGAGGCGCTGCTCCTCACCGGTATCGCCGATGGCAGCGCGGACAGCATTCAGGCGGGTGGTAAGCGCAGCATCGGACACAATGCGACCATTCCAAACTGCGTTGATAAGCTCGTCCTTGCTGACGACGCGCTCCCTGTTTCGGATCAGGAATTCGAGCAGATCGAACACCTGTGGTGTAATGGGAACGACCTCTGCCCCGCGATGAAGTTCGCGCCGGTCGATGTCAAATGCGTATTCCTCGAAGCAATAGCGCAAGGGAAATTCCCTCAGTTGCCCTTTGGGCCGCTAACCCGGGCTCAAAGCGAAAGAATAAGCCGCCGGTAAGGAAAATGTAAGCCGCGCGTTAAGCGTACCAGCCCGTGTGCCGACATCCTGGCGTGGTGAAACCGTTGAGCCAGGACGCATCCAAATGAGCACGATCCATGGGACCATTGAGCGGCGGCAGGTAACCACAAAGCGGCAATTCTTCAGCCCACTCGAGGTATACCGGGCTGCATTTCAAGAGTGGCGCAAACGCACGAGGCCACAAGCCAATTTGATCGACCTTAGCGACCGCGAGCTGATGGACATCGGTATTTCGCGCGGCGAAATCGATTACGTCGTCTCGCACCGAGGCAGTGATCCGCGGGGCATCAGATTCTGCTGAATGAATGTCCGCTGCCTGGCCATGTAGTGCCGGAAGGCCAGAGGCCGACTTCCAGGTGGTAGTCCGCTCCACCCCCCCCCATAAACCGGACATCTGCCCGCTCGTCACGCAGGTCAGCAACGGGCCAAAACCCGACCTCACCCGACTTTGCAAACTTGTACTTGCCGAACCGAAAATGCACAGTGGACGGCCTGTAATACGGCCAGGGTTAGTTCAGAGCAATGATCTGATTTCCAGTTCTTCATTAGGAGTGCTCGAATGTTTACCAAAAGCGTTTTAGCTCAACTGAGCAGAGCGTTGATTTCAGGCCTCTCATTGACCGTCATTTCGGGCACCGCATCCTGCCAGGAAATACGCGTAACTTTGCTCGGCACAGGAAACCCTCCTCCTGTGATGAACCGCTTCGGCCCGAGCATATTGGTCGAGGCAGCCGATAAGAAATTCCTCTTCGATGCTGGCCGTGGCGCGATCCAGCGTCTCGCACAAATCAAAGTCAGATGGCAGGACGTCGATGGGGTCTTTTTTACCCATCTGCACTCCGACCATGTCGTTGGATTTCCAGACGTCTGGCTAACTGGTTGGCTAGTCGGGGCTGGCCGAAACCGGCCGCTGGAGGTGTGGGGGCCACCAGGAACCGGGAATATGATGTCTCACCTGGTACAAGCGTTTGAGTTTGATGTCCGCTTCAGAATTTCGGACGATAAGGCACGTCCCGAAGGTGCGGTGATTAACGCCCACGAAATCAACCCTGGCGTTGCTTTCGAACAGAATGGCATGAAAATAACGGCGATCAAAGTCGACCATGCCCCGGTCGAGCCAGCCTATGGCTATCGTATCGACTATGGAGGCCGCTCGGTTGTTTTGTCTGGTGATACCAGGGTCTCGGAAAACCTAATACGCGCCGCACAAGGCGTAGACTTACTGGTGCATGAGGTCGCGTCCCCAGAGACCTTTCAACGTGCGGGAGTCAATCCGGAGCGCGCAAAATCAGTCGTCGCACACCACGTTACTCCTGAACAGGCCGGGGAAGTCTTTGAGCGAACAAAGCCGCGGATGGCCCTTTACTCCCACATAGTTTTACCCACCGCCACCACCGATGATCTGGTGCCACCCACACGCAAGACTTACGGTGGTCCATTAGAAGTCGGGGAAGATCTGATGGTGATTGAAGTAGGTAAGGAGGTTATCGTGCGGCGACCTTCCCTTCCTAAACAGTAAAGGCGGTGGGGTTTTCAATCTTCACAGCGTTCGCCGAACGCCCGCTTTGGGTCACAAGCGGCGGTCCGGCCGCTCTTCTCGTCAGGTCCGGTTCTCCTCCGAGAGCGGCCTTCGCGGCCGCTCAACGATAGTTCGGCTGAGGGCCAAAAAGCGGCAGTCGCCTTCAGACCGACTTGTTAACCTTACAGCCAGTTTCCCATCCTGAATTGGACGTTTGGGAGATGTCCCCTAACGGCAGACAGAGAACATGATCCGTTGATGCTAACGGAGGATCTGCGATGATTTTGATTTTGCTTTGCACGACGGTTGGCTTCGCCATCAGCGCGATCCTCTTCGCCATAGGATTCTCGTGAGCAACGAAATTGGGATGGACGTTGGCGGTCGTAGCAAACACTCCGAATTTGCTTCTTCTAGCGTATCTTTTACTTACGATGGACAGTGCTAACCTCCATGGCATTATTATCCTTGGCGGGGTGGTGGCCGTCGGCGGTGGTGGTTTTGGGCTTGGGGCAATAGTTGGGATGTCGATTGCCATGGCAAGGAGCGAATCACGCGAGTCTGCTCGTGGCACAGGATCAACGACTTCCCCGGATGAAGATGGTTCGGCAGCCGGGATGTGCTAACATCTGCCGTCAAAAAGGCGTTGAATTTCCGGTTTGGGTCATGAGCGCCGCTTTGGCGGCCAAGCCGCCGCTTCCGGTCTACCCTCAGCAGCAGACGTTCTGACGCGCTGTTGGCAGGTCTCTGAAGGGCCATAGGCGGGACGTTCGGCCGCAAGGCATCAACCTGTACGGTCCCTAGTTGAAAGCTTCAGCCAGGCTCCATGCCGTGTGCTTTGATGACAGTTGCGGCGTTCGGAGCTGTCAGTGCCTTGACGAGAGCCTTCGCAGCCTCCGGTTCCTTTGCGCCAGTGCTGAGGCCGGCTGAAAACACCGTAATCTTCTGAAGCTCTGAGGGCAGCGGACCAAGATAGTCGATCTCTTTTTCGTGGATCAGTTCGCTGATCTGCTGAAAACCGATTTCCACTTCACCACTTTCGATCATCGTGCTGATCCGGCTGCCAGAGGGGACTTGTTTCATTTTTGACTTAACCTGATCGGCGATACCCATACGCTCAACCAAGTTGACCACATGATCCCCGCTCGGTCCGCTTGAATAGCCGATGGACTTGGCCGCGAGCAGCGTCTTTTTCAGCGCTTCGCTCGATCCGACATCTGGTTTCGATGCGCCTGCCCGCACTGCGACACCAACACCTGATTTCATCAAATCCGTCCGAGTGCCGGACGCTATTTTACCTTGCTGTGCAAACGCGTCAATTACTGGTGCCCCGACGATAACTAGATCGTACGTTTCTTCAGCCGCTATGCGCTTTTTAATATTGGCGGTGCCTGTAAATGTGATTGCAACTTTGTGACCAGAATCTTTCTCGAAAGCGGGAAGTATTTCATTGATGATTTCCTTCGTCGCGCCTGAGGCGAGCACTTTGATTTCCGCGGCGCTCGCCGCGCCGGATACAAGCAGGCCCACTGCCGTAGCGACTATAAATCTAGACTTCATGTCAGCCTCCTGTTGTTGGATTTCGACACTTGCACCTAGCATGCAGTAAATGAAAACGGGGAATTCTGTCATCCGCTTTGGGTCAGCAGGCGAAGAACTCAACCTGAGCAATCCTAGTCCGCTATGCCCCACTGAGCAGACCTCAATGAGAGCTGCGGCCACTTCGCTGATGGGCCAACTCCGGACATCCGCCCTACTGGCGTAACGCAGCCGACCCCCGATTCTACGAATTTGGGAGTCAGGGGTTCGAATCTCTTCGGGCGCGCGCCACTTCAGAATTCGCCATTGACACCAATTATCGCCGGTCTCCGACGCAGCCCGATAGGTTGCGTCTCACCGTAATTCCATCGATCTCCGGCGCCCACGGATGCAGTGAGCGCCGGAGTGTCATTCCCGGCTATCCCCACATGTGATGGAAGTGATGTGCCATCTCGACAGCCGGTGAATGCTGGTCGATCGACCCGGCCGGATCGATCGGCGCATGGTTGCCGGCATCGGCGTTTGCGGTCGCCGTGGGAGTGGTGCTGGCAGGCGCAGGCGCGATGTCTTGAACCGTCGGCGTTGAGGTGGCCGCGGGCGTAGCTGCGGCCGCTGCGGTCACGGTTGTGGCCTGCGCCGCTGCTACGACATCGTCATAGGTCCCGCCATCCACCTTGATATTATTGGTGGCGAGGTCCGCCGCGTTTGTTGCGAGCTGGTCGGCGGCTGCGCTGACTTCTCCGGCGTTGTGCGTCTGCAAGCCCTCGATCAGCGCATTCGCCGCCGTGCCCGCAGTGCCGTCCGACCGCAACTCGTTCCAGAAGCGCGCCGAGTACAGGCCGCCCTGGGACTGGTCGAAGGCGCTGGCATTGGTCGCGAAAGTCTCGATCTGCTGCAGCAGCCCGGCGACGTCGCCCTGGAAGCCATCGTTCGCGATCGTGGTCGCCGTCTGCCGAAGATGGTTACTGTCCTGGATGAATTGGGTGAGAAAAGCCGTTTGCTCCGCGTTGTCGTGGAACGGGACGGGCGAGGTCGCCAGGTCTGGGAGCGGTGTCGGGTTGAAGATCGCCTGGACCCCGGCATCGCCTTGCGCGATGTCGATGATGTCGCGATGGATATCGTTGATCGATCGCCCGACAAATTGTCCGAGATCCGTGCCCAAGATCGGCGTGCCGGTTGCAGAGGTTGTACCCTGGACCGAGGCGATCTCCTCGTTGAGCTGCTCGATGATGATATGCGTGTGCAGATCGGAGAGATTGTTGATCTGCGGAGATGCCGCAGTCAACATCTGTTGCACGGCGGTAAGATCTGCGACGATCTTGTCGACTTGATCCGGTCCGATCCCGCCGACCATGCGGGTCGTTGCGTCGTTGAACAGATCAGTTACTGTTGGAGTTGCTGCTCCGCCAGCACCAGCACCGGCTCCCGCGTCTGCGTGATGGTGGTGGTCGTGGGGGCTGGCGTCGGCGGGTGCATTGGCGTGGCCATGGGCGGGCGTCTGCGCGGCCGCTACGACGGCGTCATAGGTGCCGCCATCCACCGTAACATTGTTGGTGGCGAGGTCCGCCGCGTTTGTTGCGAGCTGCTCGGCGGCTGCCTTGACTTCGCCGGCATTGTGCGTCTGCAAGCCCTCGATCAGCGCATTCGCCGCCGTGCCCGCGGTGCCGTCCGACCGCAACTCGTTCCAGAAGCGCGCCGAGTACAGGCCGCCCTGGGATTGGTCGAAGGCACTGGCATTGGTCGCGAAGGTCTCGATCTGCTGCAGCAGCCCGGCGACGTCGCCCTGGAAGCCATGCTTCGCGATCGCGGTCGCCGTCTGCCCAAGATGGTTACTGTCCTGGATGAATTGGGTGAGAAAAGCCGTTTGCTCCGCGTTGTCGTGGAACGGGACGGGCGAGGTCGCCAGGTCTGGGAGCGGTGTCGGGTTGAAGATCGCCTGGACCCCGGCATCGCCTTGCGCGATGTCGATGATGTCGCGATGGATATCGTTGATCGATCGCCCGACAAATTGTCCGAGATCCGTGCCCAAGATCGGCGTGCCGGTTGCAGAGGTTGTACCCTGGACCGAGGCGATCTCCTCGTTGAGCTGCTCGATGATGATATGCGTGTGCAGATCGGAGAGATTGTTGATCTGCGGAGATGCCGCAGTCAACATCTGCTGTACGGCGGTGAGGTCCGCGACGATCTTGTCGACTTGATCGGGGCCAATGCCGCCGACCATGCGGGTCGTTGCGTCGTTGAATAGGTCCGCTGCCGTCGGAGCTGTCGCAGTTGCAGTGCCGGCATCAGCGCCAGCACCTGCACCACCACCGTTGGACGCCGCGGGCAAATTCACCTGCTCATCGTGAAGATCATGATGATGTACTTGGTGCGTGGTACGAGCCATTCTGTCGTTCCTGTATTCGTGGGAATTTGAAGGGGAGAGCGCGGTACATGCGCGGCATGAACGCTCATCTACTTTTTTACTTTCCTCGCGCCACTCAGCCGAGAACGAGGCCAACGAGCGCGGGAAGGAAGGCGATTGACAGACGATTCCGTGGCGCGGACTTCTACTGCATGATAGCGTGCATATATCCTACTGCACGACAACGTGCAGATAAGAGCCTTAGTGGAGGTCCTGCGAAGCTTGTGGATGAACGCCTATCTCCATGCGGTCGAAGTTCGAGAGATCGCTGTGCAACGAACGTTTATTGACTTCGAAGACTTTTGGACGACCAGCATGATGGCCGCAACCGTTAACCAAGCAATCGCGGCGATGGCTCCCTGAATTGCTCAAAATGCGAATGCACGCGCGGCTGAATGCGGATGTCGCCGGGCGCATTACCCGTGATGCCCGCGCTAATGCTATAAGGGGGCGCGAGCCAAAGTAACCGCGTAAGCTGATGTTCGCTTTGGGTCTTGGCTGTGCGAGAACGCGAAACTACGCGTCGTCCACACCGTCGATGCTAATGGCACCCGCGCCGTAGGCCATCACGTAAAGGAAGCCGCCTGCCATCACTAAGTTCTTATAGAAAATGGATCATGTTGTTGAAGTCCCCGGCCACCAGATGGACGCCAAAGCCGTGCCTAGCGAAAAAACGACGAGCGCTGCAGCCGCCCACCGAATTTTGAAGCCTACCAGGATGCCCAATCCAGCGAGAAGATGGACAACGATAGAAATCCAAAGCGCGACATCAGGAATAGGTATGTGGAGTTTGCAAAATACTTTGCCGTCCCGCTCGGGTCGCGCAGCTGGAGGAAGGCGTCCCAGATAAATAGGCCAGACATCAACAAGCGCGCAAGTGGAGGCAAGTAGGCTTTCATGGCGTGCATGGCTCGTCGCTCCCAACGTGCCGTCTGGAACGGGCATCGTATTGGTTCAAGCCAGCACCGGTTAAAGGTGCTGTCCAATGACCACTTGGATCAACAACAGGCTTCGACCTGAAGTCTTTGCACTTTCGCTTTGCTACCAATAACGGACATACTCAAGAACGGCCCGAATATCCGAAAGTGCCAAACTCAGGCATGGCTCCTAGCGCGGCCGACACGCTTGCTGAATGGCGATACTCAATAGACGAGACCTGCCCCAAGCGGTTTTTCCAGCGCCTCCGCCAAAGAACGATACTCCGCGCAGTCGGTTCCGCAGATCGCAGCGATCCGGATCAAATGATATTCCGCCTACTCGCGGTTGCCCTGCTCGATCTGCCACAGACCGTAGTACTGCCAGGTCAGCACATGGTTCGGATCGGCTTTCAGCGCCCGCTCATACCAGACTTGCGAGAGCTTGTAGTCGCCGAGTTTGCGATAGGAATAACCGACCAGATTGGCCACGTTCGGATGATCGTCATGGCCGAGCGCTCTTAGCTGCTCGATGGCCGCGGCATATTCATTGCGGTCATAGATGGTCGCATAAGCTTTGCGGTAACCTGTTAACTCCGGTTTGCTTCAAACATTACGCAAAGCTGTTCAGAAAAAGCGAAATTTGGAGTGACAGCAAATTGTCTTTTGCAGGTCGATGTCTGCAACGGGTCATTAGCGCCGTTTTGAGCGCCCGCCGATCTCTTCCGTTCTCCCCCCCGTCAGCAGACAAGCCGGCCGGCTGCTGGCAGTTCTCAAACGTGCCAGGAGAGATATTCCGATCGGATAATTCCTATCTGCTCGATCAGGACTTCCCCTTGAGTTTAAAGGATCCGAAGAATTTATCCTTCTTTTCCGCCACCACGTCGCGATAGGCATTGGGGTATTCAATCGTTAGCATGTAGAGAGTACCTTTCGTCCTGATGTAGCGGAAATGCGCAGTCGTTGCCGAGTTGGCGACTGAGAAGAACAGATCATCGACGTCATCCTTGGTATTGCGGCTTACATCAGACACCTTGTTAGCCGGATTGGATGAGAAGGATTTGGGAATCGCCGCGAGATCGACAGGCGTCTTCGTAGTTGCCGGCAGTTCAACCGCCGTAAACTTGATTCCCTCAGAACTCTTGCCGCCGACGACATGGCTCACTTCGTCCGTGCTCGGGTCGCGAGTCGTGAAATCATTGAAGGGAATTGGCAGTAGAATCGAGAACGAGCCCTTGGTCGAAACAGCCGGATACCATCCCGAGCCATCGTCTACGTTAACGCCGACACGATGCATTTCACGTTTCGGTTCTGCAGTCGCCGATGTAGAGACCATGAGTGCCAGCGAAAGGACACTCGCGAGCAGCCGCAGAATAGAGATGGGCATGGATGGTCTCCTGCCGTTGCAGTCGGCAGGGGATGTCCATTATTTGTTGAAAGAAAGGCATTGTGGTGCCGCCCGCGCTGGCGCTGCGCGTCTGTGGTTCTGGTGCAACAACTGGACCTCGCGGATTTGTCTTGAAAGAGCGTTGGCCGCGTCGCGACAACAGAGTCCGGAATGGGTCACAAGCGGCGGTGGAGGCGAGCATGGACTGGCGTCCGCTCTGCCTCCATCAGCCGACGTGATAACGGCTTAAGCGTCGTTCTCTTTGGGGCCATGAGCGGAAAACTTTTCCGAAGAGATGCGCGCGCATGCGCCCTTTCTGGGAATGCCTGTTTTGCGCGGGAAGCTCTGCTCTTTTATATCTGCGCTGCAGCCCCCTGTCTTCGCATTCCCAGACGAGCCTCAACGGGCCAGCTGCCGATAGATCGCCGGCAGCGCGGCCGGCAGGCGGCGGACGTTGCCCACGATGGCGTAGCCGCCGCGCCCGAACAGCGCGGGAAAATAGGATTGCGCGCTTGCGTCCACCGTGACGCCGAATACCGCAATGCCCTGCCGCCGCGCCTCCCGCACCGCCTTGCTTGTATCTTCGACCGCAAAGCGGCCTTCATAGTGATCGACATCGTTGGGCTTGCCGTCGGTCAGCACCAGCAGCAGTTTCTTGCGCTGCGGCTGGCCAGCAAGCTCGGCGGCGGCATGGCGCACCGCCGGACCGATACGGGTGTAGTAGCCGGGCTTGAGCGCGCCGATCCGCCGCTCCACGGCACCTCCCATCGGCTCCTGGAACGACTTGACGGTCTCGACGCGTACCCAGGAACGCCGCCGCGACGTGAACGTCAGGATGCTGTGATGGTCCCCGCAGGCGGAAAGCCCGTGCGCCAGGACGAGCAGCGCTTCCTTCTCCACGTCGAGCACGCGATGGCCATCGACCCACGCATCCGTGGAGAGCGAGACGTCGACGAGCAGCGTCGCCGCCAGATCGTGCCGCTGCGGGCGCATCGCCAGATGGACGCGATCGAGCGATCCGCTGCCCGCCCGCAGATCGCATCGCGCGCGGACGAGCGCATCGATATCCAGGTCGAAGCCGTCGGCCTGGCCGCGCATCACCTCATGCTGCGGCCGTAGTGCCTCGAAACGCCGCCGCACATGGCGGACATGCCGGAGAATGCTCGCATCCGGAGTCCAGCTCTCGCCGACCTCCGGCGCCTTGCCCGTCAGCACCCGGCAATGGTCCGGCAGGTAAATCCCTCTGTGATAGTTCCATTCCGGATAGAGCCGGCCGCTGTCGAGGCACGTGGCATCGATGGCTTGCGGCGGCAGATCCAGATCGAATTTCAGTTTCGTGGCGGGCTTGCCGCTGCGGCGGCTGATCGCGAGCTCATCGAGGTCGTCGGCCGCTTTGCGGGCGTCCTCATCCTCGCTGTCGTCGGAGGGACGGTCGACATTCACCATCTCCGCCATCGCGAGGATTTTTTCGAAACGGTTCAGGATGAAGGGATCGCGCTTGTTGCCATCGTCGATCTCGCGGACGGCACGGCGCTTGCGTGAATCAGGCTGTTCCGCCTCGTTGCCAGGCACCGGCGCGTCGTCATTGTCAGCCCCGCTAGGGGCGGCCTCGCGGGTCCAGCAGTCTCCCCACAGCGGGCAAGGCAGCATCGGCCGATATCCGGGCGGCGCTTTCGCCGGCAGTTCGCCGGCGCCGGTCACGGCCCGCCACAGCTGGCCTGCCGGCTGCGCCGTGGCGCCAAGCAGTGCGAGCACGATATGCTCCACTTCCTGCTCTGCCCGCGGCAGGGGCCTCGAGGGCCGCGCTTCTGCCGTTGCCGCCGCCAGCCGCTGATAGGGACGGACAAGGCCAGGGAATTGCGCCTGCACGCTTGCGACGATCTCACGGGCGCGCCGCAGTGTCATTAAATCGCGGCGTAGCGGGTCCGTCTCGTCGATAACAGCGACCGGCGCCACGGCGAACCACGCCGCCAGCCAGCGGTAGAACAAGGCGTTGAGCTCGCGGTCCGGAAACAGGGCGATCCTGTCGGGCAGGAAGATGGTCGCGCCATCGCGGCCGGGATGCTCCAGGCTCTCGTCGCCAAGCCCGATGCGCTGCCGCCAGCCGAGCCGGTGGCCAGACTTGCGCGACTTGGCGCCGGCGATCTGCACCCCCGCCTCGCCGCCCAGCGCGCGAAACATGACCGCGATCTGCCCCTGCACGTCCGCGAGCGTCGCGGCGTCCCCGGCATGAACGGGATAGCTCGCCGTAGCGCCGATCAGCCGGTGCCAGGCGCGGCCAACCGTTTCCTCAAGTTCGAGGAAGTCGAGCATGCCTCATCCGATCACTGCTCGGGCCACGTCAAGCAGCGCGGCCTTGACGTCGGGTTCGTCGGTGAGCGGCTCGATCATGCCGGCGAGCACGGCCTCCAGCGTCGGGAGTCCAGCCGCAATCAGCGTCGCGCAATAGACGATCAGGCGCGTCGAGACGCCCTCCTCGAGATCCTGTCCCTTGAGCGCGCGCAGCCGTCCAGCCAACATCACCAGCGGCCGCACGCGTTCCGCCGCCAGTCCGCTCTCGGCGGCGACCACTTCGATCTCCTGTTCGGGTGGAAGAAAGCCGAACTCGATCGCAACGAAGCGCTGGCGCGTGGAGGGCTTCAAGGCCTTCAGCAGGCTTTGATAGCCCGGGTTGTAGGACACGACCAGCATGAAGGGAGGCGGCGCGACCAGCTCCTCGCCGGTACGCTCCAGCGGCAGGATGCGACGATCGTCCGTCAGCGGATGCAGCACGACCGTCACGTCCTTGCGCGCCTCCACGACCTCATCGAGATAGCAGATGCCGCCTTCCCGCACCGCGCGGGTCAGCGGACCATCGGTCCAGACCGTGTCTCCGCCCTTTAAGAGATACCGTCCGGTAAGATCGGCCGCGGTGAGATCGTCATGGCAGGCGACGGTGTGCAGCGGCAACGACAGCCGTGCCGCCATATGGGCGACGAAGCGGGTCTTGCCGCAGCCGGTTGGCCCTTTCAGCAGCACCGGCAGACGACGGCGCCAGGCATGTTCGAACAGCGTGCACTCGTTGCCGCTCGGGACGTAAGGTGGAAGCTTGGGTGGCGCCTCGACGGCGTGGAGGACGGCCTTCATGTCAGATCTCCAGAATTGAAGCGGCGGCCGGCCAATTCGATAGCCGGCCGCCCGATCGTTATTCGGCGGGCTGCAGCGCAGCGGGCGCGACCGCTTGACGCTCGCGGCTCGGCACCAGAACCGCCCACACGAACATCAGGGCCGAGATCAGAACGAAGACGCCTGAACCGAGCCGGACCCAGTAGAACATCGCAAGCTGGTCCTGCACTTCCATGAAGCTCTGGCCGAGCACGCGCTGCAGATGAACCTGGACCACGCCGGCGAAGGTCAGCGCAAAGGTCATCGTCATCATGGCGGTGCACATGATCCAGAAGCTCGCCATGCTAAGCCACTGATTATAGGGCGCGCGCTGGCGCAGTTGCGGGATCGCATAGGCCATGACGGCAAGGTTGAGCATCACATAGGCGCCGAAGAAGGCGAGATGTCCATGTGCCGCCGTCACCTGGGTGCCGTGGGTGTAATAGTTCACCGAGGACAGCGTGTGCAGGAAGCCCCACACGCCGGCGCCGAGGAACGCCATCACGGAGCAGCCGACCGACCACAGCAGCGCGGCGCGATTCGGATGTTTGCGGCCTGCCTTCCAGGTCATCTGCACGGTGAAGATCACCATGGTGAAGAACGGCGCGACCTCGAGCGTAGAGAACAGCGAACCGATCCACTGCCAGTAGCCGGGCGCGCCGATCCAGTAGAAGTGGTGGCCAGTGCCGAGGATGCCGGAGAACAGCGCGAGGCCGATGATGACGTAGAGCCACTTCTCGACCACCTCGCGGTCGATGCCGTTGAGCTTGATCATCAGGAACGCCAGCACGGAAGCCATGATAAGTTCCCAGACGCCTTCGACCCACAGATGCACGACGTACCACCAGTACATCTTGTCGACGGCGAGGTTCGCCGGGTTGTAGAACGCGAACAGGAAGAAGATCGCGACACCCCAGAGGCCGAACAGCAGGATGTTGGTGACGGTGGTCTTTCTTCCCTTCAACGCCGTCATCGTCACGTTGAACAGGAACATCAGGCAGACGACGACGATACCAACCTTGATCGCGAACGGCTGTTCGAGGAATTCGCGACCCTCATGGTAATGAAAGAGGTAGCCGACCACGGCGACGCCGGCCGCGACGAAGAACATCCAGAACTGGATCTTCGCCAACAGGGGGCTGAACAGCTCGGTCTCGGTTTCCTCAGGCAGAAGGTAGTAGGTCGCGCCCATGAAACCAATCAGCGACCACACGATCAATGCGTTGGTATGAATCATCCTGACGATGTTGAACGGCACGACAGTAGATAGCGTGTTCGGCAGGACGTAGATGGTTCCGGCCAGGACGCCGAATGCGACCTGCGCGAGGAATAGCGTCAGCGCGCCGTAGAAATACAGCATCGCGACTTTCTGGGTTTGGTATCTCATCTTGGGGTTCCTAAAGCGAGCTGACGGGACAGGATGCTCAGCCGGCCTTGTTCGGCGGCCAGTTCTGCGTCTTGATCTTGTTGGTCCACTGCAGGAAATCGGCGAGATCGCTGAGTTCCTGGTCGGTGAGATTGAACTGCGGCATCTGCCGGCGGCCCGGCGCGCCGGACGGTTGCGCCTGCATCCACGACTTCAGGATTTCCTTGGCGGTGGCGGGATCTTCATTGCCGCCCCAGCGGTCCCAGACATTGCCGACCTCAGGGGCAAAATACGCGCCCTCGCCCAGCAAGGTATGGCAGTTGATGCAGGAGTGCTTCTCCCAGACGTGCTTGCCGCGCGCCACCGAGCTGGTCAGCGTCGTCGCATCCGTCGACGAATTGACCATGTAGTAGTGGCTGTGCGCCGTCAGGGCGAGGAAGATCGCGAAGAAAAAAGCCGATCCGCCGTAGAAGACATTGCGGGCCGCCGACTTGGTAAGGCGTTCAGCCATTACGGTTCCTTTCCGGTTCGTATGAGCGGTCGCGGCAATCTATTCACTCACGGCCGGCGCTCTTTGTGCCGGATCAAGCTTCTCGACGATCTCTGACGGTTTCCTGGATTTGCCGTCAGGAGAATAGAGCCGTGACAGCAGAAACAGCCAAGGCGAAGCTCACGACGAGCAGCAGCCACGCGGTGGCAAGCCCGCGCCACAGCGGCGGCGCAGACCGCAGATCGAGATAGTCGAGCAGGATTCTGCGGCCTTTGACCGCCGCAATGGCGAGAACGGCGCCATTGGCGAGCAGCAGGCCCCGGCCAGCGCCGGCAAATGCCATGGTCGCAGCCGCGAGCGCGATCAGTGCAATCAACGTGAGGTCCAGGCGGTCGGGCGAATAGCGCATGCTTCAGCGCACCAGGTAGACGATCGGGAACATCACGATCCAAACCAGATCGACCATGTGCCAAAACACCGTTCCAGTCTCCACATGGACGGGATCGGCCCGGCGGCAGACGACGGCGAGGATGATGATTCCAAGGCAGACGTGCAGCAGATGAAAGCCGGTCAGCAGGAAGTACAATGTGAAGAAGACGCTGGTCTCGAGACCGACACCGCCGCCGATCTCCTGTGCATACTCGACGAGCTTGATCGCGACGAAGGCGCCGCCGAGCGCCATGGCGAGCAGCAGCCACAGTCGCGCGCGACGGCTTTCCCTGGCGCGCGCCGATGCCGCGCCCCTTGCCGCTGCCCAGCCGCTCGTCACCAAGACGATCGTATTATAGCCGGCAAGCGATACGTCGAGGGCCGCCTGTCCCGATGCAAAAACCGCTGAATTGACCGCGTGGGCGACGATGAATGCACCGAGGAACAGACCGAAAGCGGCGAGCTCGCTGAAGACGAGCACCCACATCATCGGGTCGCCCGGGAGTCCTTCGAGAACGCCCCACCCCTGTTCTTCTTCGCAATCCGCAATAGACATCCGACCTTCCCAACCGACGCTTATCATCCCCTCCGGCGCGTGGTCTTTGTTGCCGCGCAAATACGGTAGCGGCCGCGCCTATCGTCTCGCTTCTTGATGGAGCGCAACGTCAAGCTCCGCAACGGTCGCTATATGCGGGCCTTGAAATCAATGAGGACAGAACCGATGAGCGACGCACAGCTGGGCCTGTTGACGGCCACCCCCATCATCATCGCCTTTGCTGGTACCTTGAGGGCGATGGGCGTGCTATCGACCACGGCGACCGTATCTGCGGTGGCATTGTCGGTCGCGATCGCCGTGGTGCTGTTCACGACACAGTAGACGTATCGGCTCTGCCCACATCATTCGATCAGGATCGGGGCTGCGATGTCGACGCGGTCATCCTTCGCCAGATCGATACCGAGCGACAGCGACCATTTTCCGCTCGCCGCCGCCGTCAGGCGGACACGCCAGCTATCGGCGGCCACGCGCTCCGCCGTCGCGGTGACAGGAGCGATGGCCTTGTCAGGATTGGACAGTGTGACGAGAAGTCCATCGACCGCGAGCGGTTTCTCGTCGGCGTCCTCAAGCTGCACGAGAACCTCAATCGGCCCACCGCGCCCCGGTGAGATCGTAACGTTGGCCATCACGCGCGTGCCGCAGATGTGCGTGAAGAACGGCTCCCCAGCCGATGCGGCTGGCGCGGGAGCTGCGGCCGTCGCGGCAGGCTCCGTCGAGGCAACTTGCAGTCGAGGTCCCTTGGCGCCAACGCTGCCAACTTCGAAATTGACATCTATCTTGCCAGCGCGCTCGAAATTGAGCGAGACCGGGACATGCTGTCCCTCTTCGAACGGCGCGTTCAGCCCGACGAACATGATGTGATCGCCGCCCGGCGCGAGCGTCACCGTCACATCGGGAGGAATTGTCAGGCCGTCGTCGAGCGAGCGCATCGTCATGATGCCGTCCTGCAGCGCCATCTGATGAATCTCGACCTTGGCGGCTGCGCTGCTTGACGCAGAAAGCAGCCGGTCGGGCTGGATGCTCCGGTTCTCGATGGCAAGGTAACCGGCCGCGACTTTTGCTCCCTTTGGGGTCGCGCGGCTCCAGGCCTGCTTCACCGCGATGTCGAGGGCGGCGGCTGGCGAGGAGCTGAGGAACGCCGTCAGCGCGGCGGCGATCAGCGCGATCTTGCTGAAGCGGTTGAGCATGGCGGAATCTCCGATCAAGCCGGGTTACTGGCAGGCAATGTGACAGACCAGGCGTTCCCGACGTTGATCGGGCGCAAGCTGACGATGATCGCGGCGACTTTTTGTTCGCTTTCACGCACCGGCCGAGCCTCACCGTTCGACGAAGCGGTCTTTTGCGGAGAGGATCGTGGTGCCGGTTTCGTCGCGCGCGGTGAACACAACGTCGGCCTCCCGCGGATTCATCGCGGTAAGCGTAACCCGGACGGCTTCGGAGCCGTCGGCGGGCACCTCGATCGGAGCGAGGCCCTCATTGCCGATAATCGCCATCTTGGCATCCACGCCGCTGACCGACAGCGTGTAAGCGTGGGCGGCTGACGACTTGTTCAGCAGCTTGACCGTATAGGCATTGCGCACCGATCCGTCCGAGAGCCGGACCGCTAGGGGATCGCGATCATGTTGCACCGACAGGGTCGCGTTGGTCTTGGCCATGAAGGAAAAGACGATGATCGCCGTCAGCGCCAGACACGCCGCCGTCAGCCCGATGGTCTTCGGTCGCACCAGGCGATTGACCCGCGCCTCGCCACGGCGGCCGCGCTCGATGTTGTTCCAGCTTTCGTAGTCGATCAGGCCGCGCGGACGGCCGAGTTTCGACATCACGCCATCGCAGGCATCGACGCATAGTCCGCAATTGATGCAGGCGAAGTTCGGTCCCTCGCGGATATCGATACCGATCGGACACACCGTGACGCAATGATTGCAATCGACGCAGTCACCCGCCGGCCTGCCCTGCAGGCGAAGCTCGGCGGCCTTCTTGGCCGAGGTTCGTTGTTCGCCGCGATAGTCCCGGTAGTTGACGGTAAAGGCTTCGGGATCCCAGATCGCGCCTTGAAGGCGCGGCCATGGGCACATGAAGGTGCAGACCTGCTCGCGCGCGAAACCCGCGAGGCCATAGGTGGTGCCGGCGAAGACGAGAATCCAGCCAAGCGCATTGGCCGAAACATCGCCATGCGCGAAGCCGCGGACGAGATCCGGTGCGTCGGTGAAGTAGAAGATCAGCGTGCCGCCGGTCGCGAACGAAATCAAAAGCCGGGCAGAATGCTTTGCTACGATCTGCATGGCCCGTTTGGCGTCAAGTGGCGCGCCAAGGTTCTTCAGGCGCTGGCGTCGGTCGCCCTCGATCAGCCGTTCGACGAGCAAGAACAAATCGGTCCAGACCGTCTGCGGACAGGCGAAGCCGCACCATAACCGCCCCGCCAGCGCATTGGTGAGAATCAATATCGTCGCGGCAAGAACCAAAAGCCCGGTCACGAGGTAGAGGTCCTGCGGCCAGATCTCGACGAAGAAGAAGTAGAGCCGTCCATGCGCAAAATCGAGCAGGACCGCCTGATCCGGCGCATGGGGGCCACGGTCCCAGCGAAGGAACGGCGTCACGTAATAGATGGAAAGCGTCAGCAGCAGGACGGCCCACTTGATGCGGCGGATCGGCCCTTTGACTGCCTGCGGCATGACTGGCTGGGCTGATCCCGCCGCCGCGGCCCTGGCACGCGTCTTGGCATGGTCGATCTCGATGGTAAGCGCCATTTCCCGGACCCTAATTTACCGCGGCGAAACCAAGCGAGGATCGGGTCGCCGGTTCGATGCGGGACGGTGTCCAGGGCGGATCGAACGTCATCGCGATATCGACGCTGCGGACGCCTGGAATCTGTGCGACCGCGTTGGCCACGCCCTCCTTCAGGAAGTGGACGGCGGGGCAGCCCGGTGTGGTCGCGGTCATCGTGATGCGAACGGCGCCTTCTGCAGCCGAGATGTCATAGACAAAGCCGAGATCAACGATGTTGTGGCCAAGCTCGGGATCGATCACGACGCGCAGCGCTTCCCTGATATTGCGGACGAGTTCGTCGGTCATGATGGCGCCCTGACAGTCAATTCGTACGTGGTGCCGTCCGGCGAGAATCCGCCAAGCCAGCGATATCCGCGCTTCTCGAGTTGCGGGAACAGGAAGACCGGCTCGCGCCGCAGCAGGGCCGACAGCGTTTCACCCGGTGCCAGTTTCTCGGCGGCTGCCAGGATGCGCACCATCGGCTCCGGCGGATCGAGATCGCGATTGTCCTGTCTGACGGATGGCTCCGGCCAAGCGTCGAACGCCGGCCTGCCGGCGACAGGCGCAGCCGGCTTGGTGTCCGCGGGCGTGAACAGCACTTCCCACTCGCCGGCGTCGAGCGGCTGCGCGGAATGGGCGAATCCCCTGTCTGCCATGACGGCGAACAGCGGCACCGGCTTGAACGTCGCATAGAGGCGGAGCCCCTGCCCGGGTTCGAGCCGCTCGAGTGCGGCCATGATGACTGAGAACGGCTCGCCGCCGGCGCGCAGGATCGGACGGACATCGACATCGATATATTCGGTCATGGCGCTTCCTTTCGTTAGTTCCTGGCAAACAACAGATGCGGCGCGCAGGCGCCGCCCGGCAGACGCAGCGTGCTCTCGACATCCGCAAGGCTCCGCGTCCGGATGATTTCCCTGACGATACCGACGATCCCGATGGTCATGATCGCCGCAGCTGCCCGGAACGCCGAGGGTTGACCGGCCAGCAGCATCAGCGTGCCGAACCAGACGGCCGCATGGTAGATCACGAACCACTTCGATGCCCTCGCCTCCGACACGAGGTCCTGCACGCGGGGCGTCGCGGTGCGTCCCATCACAGGCCCGTAAGTTTCTAGCCAGGTCAGGAACGCCACGATCTTGTAAAGCTTGGCGAGGACAAGACCCGACAGCCAGCCGAAGACGGCGAGAAAGACGAAAGCGCCGAGCTGCGCAGTGAACGCGCCGGTCAGGATGAGCATCACGCCGAGCAGCGCCGACGCCGCGAGACTGATGTAGGATAGCACGGCCATCCGTGTGTTGAGTTCGAGCTGCCGGCGCTTGCGGTTCTTGAATATCCCGAGCACGTCGCGCCCGTACAAGATAATGGTCGCCAGGCTGAGAACGGCAACCACCGACAACACAACGTTCAATCCGAAAGAAAGCCAGATCGCGAAGACACCGCCAATTGCCGCGATGGCGATGGCAAGCGCGCCGACTGCCAGGGTCACGTTGCTCTTGCGGTCATCGATATCGGGCGAGAGCATGAACATGGATAGCAGCCGGTAGCTCACGCCCATTGCCGTCAGTGTCAGCCATCCGCCGAGGCCGGCAATCGCATGCAGCGGAACGCCGCTCGCCAACATTGCTTCCCCAACTGGTCCCGCCCGCCCCGCATGCGCAAACGCAAAGATCGCGCCGAAGGCGACCGTGACACAGAGCGAGGCGAGCCCCACCAGGACAAAGCGTGCCGGCCCCGTCGGCCGCTGCCATGCCGTCAGTCCGAGATCGACGACGATCAGGCTGAAACCGGCGATCAACAGGAGCGCTCCGGCCGGGAGAATCCAGTGCCAGGCCGGCAGCCGGCCTCCCAATCCCAAAAAGCCGGCGAGCAGCGCGGCGAGACCTATTGTCAACAGGCCGAGCCCCGGCAAGGCCCACTTTTCCGAAAATAACGGCTTGGCCACCAGCACCGGCACGAACTGGAACAGCGCGCCGCACATCGCAACGCTCAGCCAGCCGATGCAGACCACATGCACCAGGATGAGCGTATCGGGCGAGGCAAGATGCACCGCCGGAAAGCCGACACCCGCAACCATCAGCGCCAGCGCGACGAGCAGCCATGCAAGGGCGACCGCGAAGTAGCTCATCGTCCATCGTGATATGCTGGCACCGATCATCATTCGCTCTTATGGCTTACGGACCCGGCACAGAAGCGGGGCGTAGACAAGCGCAAAGCCCAGAAACGCGGCGGCCCAGGCCGCGCCCGCGATCGTCAGCAGCGGGACCGAATGAGCTGGCTCGAGCGCCGCGCACACGCGTGCCAGCGCGGCGATTACGATCGAGGCATAGACCAATTGGGTGGCGATCGACGCCGAAAGCGTCTGCCCGGTGTGGCCAAGCGAGGCCCGCGTCATCACCGCAATCGTCATCGAACCGATCGCGCCGCCGGTCCAGGCATGAATCCCAGCGCTGGGGGCAACGAGGTCCAAGGCAGCCAGCGCCGCCAACAGGAAGCCGGCCGGCACGAACGCATAGGCAATATGGAGAATCAGCACGAGACGATCCGATATGGTCCGGTCGCCGGCCCAGCGCGCCAGCCGTACGACATGCAGCACGCCGGCGATGCAGAGTGCGGCGGCGGTGAGACGGCCCGAAGGCGCCACGACCCACGCGACGATGGCGCCGACCCCCGCGGCCATCGTGATCGCATCGAAACGGTTGAACGGCACCGGCAGGCGTCCGGGTTCGCGACGCGCCAGCCAATTGCGTGTAAAGCTCGGGACAATCCGCCCGCCGATCAGGCAGACCAGCGTGACCACGAGGCCGACGCCGATGCGCGTGGAATATTCCGCTACGCCGCCAAGATGCGCCTCGACGTGAAACGCGATGTTGGCGGCGGCCAGTAGCGAGATGATGCCAACCACCTTCAGATTGTTCCACTTGCGTCCGGCGACGATTTCGCGCGCGGCTGCGGCGGCGAGCAGCAGCAGAAAAGCGGCGTCGATTGCCAGCGCGATTTCCCAGCCGATCAAAGCGGAGAACGTTACAGCGAGCCGACCGGCAAGCCACGCAGCGAACAGGATCGCGAGCGGCATGCCCTGGATCGGGAGCCGGCCAGTCCAGTTCGGCACCGCCGTCAAGAGAAAGCCCGCGATCACGGCGCCGACATAGCCGAACAGCATCTCATGGAGGTGCCAGTCCCGCGGCGCGAGCGCGCTTGGCAGCGAGATGTTGCCCGCGAAGACCACAAGCCACAGCGGAACCATTGCACCGGCATAGATGGCGCCGAACAGGAAGAACGGCCGGAAACCGTAGGAAAACAGCGCCGGTCCCTGATAAGTCCTCAATTTCTGCATCGTCGCCATCGGTGATTCCTTTTATTCGCTGTGATCATAAGCCGTTCCGGCCGGCGCTCTTTGTCGAAGCACAAATTGCCCCATCGTTAGCCGGCGTGTTTGATCCTCGACAAAGACTCGCGCTTGTCTTCGGCTGCATTGTCGGTTCCGTCATCAACGGAGGACACGATGCGGATTTTCGAGAGACTGCGAGGACAAAGCCGAAGCGACAGAGCCATCAAGCGCGAGCTCTTCAAGGCCATCGCCGACGACCTCATCCGGAAACTCGAGGATGGAACTTCCGCGCCGATCTTCACGGGCGGCGAAGCGCACTGCTGTTCCTGCTGCTCGGCCGAAGAAAAGCCGCCCCGCTAAGCCGGCCTTGCACAAGGCGCATCTGCCGCTACGGCGGCAGAACGATTCCGGTGTATAGCAGCATCTCCCGCGACGGCTGGCTTCCGATCGCGCTTGCCGGCGAAGATTGCGGACTCGAACACGTCTGCGCGGCCCGCATCGAACCGTTGCGCTTTCCGTGCCGGCACACGTTCGGCGTCCGATATCATGTCTGGATGGACGAGACATTGCTCATCCATCCTGCCCACTGGAGAAGCTGCGTTCGTAGCGCGCTATTTGGATGCGGTCTTGCTCGCCTCGAGCGTTTCGAACAGCTTCGCAAACGTCTGCTTGGCCTTTCCGACCTGCGGAACGGCCTTGGCCTGATCAAGATTGCCGGGCTTTCCGACCACGACCAATGCGACCATTCCCATGCCGTAATGAGGCAGGCACTTGACGCCGTAGACGCCTTCCTGGTCGAACTTGACCGCGGTGTCCTCGTTGTTCTTGCCGACAAACGGCGCAGCGCCCTCGGGCAGCATGCCCTTGATGGACTCCGCGTTGTGGCCCTTGTCGGTGGATACGAACTTAACCGTATCGCCGGGCGCAATCTTCACGAGGGCCGGCTCGAACACCATCACCGAACCGTCGCTTCCCTTGTTGAGGAGCTTGACTTCAACCTCTGCCGCCCGGGCGCCCGCGGCCAGAACCAAGGCCGCGGCGGCGGCCAGCATTGCGATCTTTCTCATGTTTCCCGTTTCTTTCCCGTTTCCTGGAACTTGCGCCCGGCCTCTTGCCGGGCTTCCCGGGGGATCAAATATCGTCGCGCGGCCCCGCTGATGTTGCGCTAGCGCAAGCTCTGCACCGAATCCCGCATTAAGGGTTTGGCAGGCCGTTGAGGCTAGCCCCGACAGCGGATACTCTCAGCCGCTATTGAAACGAGGATATCGATGGCCTCAGTCGACCGCTCCCTGGTCGCGAACCTGGCGATGTTCGCGGGCCTTACGTCCGCCGAACAGGAAGAGCTGCTGCGCGAAGCGCGTTCGATTCGATATCCGAAGGGAAGCGCCGTATTCGATCAGGGCGCCGAAGCGAGTCAATTTTTCCTTCTGCTTCATGGCCATCTCCGCGTCGAAAAAGTCACGCCGCAGGGGAATCAGTCCGTCGTGCGTTACGTTTCGGCGGGCGAGCTGTTCGGCGTCGCGCAGGCCATGAACCTGACGCACTATCCGGCAACGGCCGTTGCCGCCGTCGACAGTATTGCCCTTGCCTGGCCTTCGTCGTCCTGGAATCGCCTGATCGGCAAGTATCCGAGCCTTGCCGCGAGCGCGCTGCAGACCGTCGGCAGCCGCCTGCAGGATACGCAGGCCCGCGTCATGGAGATGTCGAACGAGCAGGTCGAGCAGCGCGTCGCGCATGTGCTGCTCCGCCTCGCCAAGCAGGCCGGAAGAAAAGTCGACGCCGGCATCGAGATCGACTTTCCGATCAGCCGCCAGGACGTCGCCGAGATGACGGGGACCACGCTGCACACCGTCAGCCGGATTCTCAGTGCTTGGGAGCAGCAGGGACTGGTCGAGGGCGGCAGGCAGCGCATCGTGCTGTGCGATGAGAAGAGATTGCATAATCTCGCCGATGGCGAATAGACAACTCGCGTAGAACCCAGGCCCGCAGCCGCGACCTTGTCAGCCCTGAGTCTCGACAGGCTTTCTCATGCACCAATCGTTAACCTCGCGACGTCTTTGATCTCGCGCAAATTGCCCAACGATCCATCTCGAAAATAAAAAAGCGTCTCCTTGTTCCAGCGCAAAGAGCCTTGCTGCAGTGCGCTCATGATGCCGCCGTCGAATTTGGGACGCACAACGCGATGGAGAGCATCATGCTGACGAGAAGGACTGCTTTAATGGGTGCCGCTGTCGCGGCACTGATGATGACCGTACCGGCGATGGCCGGACCGGCAGACGATCTGAAGCTGCCGCGCCAGAAGGTCGATCTGGTCGCTCCGCCCAACGTCCATGCGCACGAGCAGGCGACCAAAGCGGGACCGAAGATCGTTGAGTTCAAGATGACGATCCGCGAGAAAGAAGTCGTCATCGATGATGCCGGCACCAAATTCCATGCCATGACGTTCGATGGATCGATGCCGGGTCCGATGATGGTGCTCCACGAGGGCGACTACATGGAGCTCACGCTGCTCAACCCCGCAACCAACGCCATGCCGCACAATATCGACCTGCATTCGGCGACCGGTGCGCTCGGCGGAGGTGCACTGACCAAGGTCAATCCCGGCGAACAGGTCGTGCTGCGCTGGAAGGCAACGCGCCCCGGCGTCTTCGTCTATCACTGCGCGCCGGAAGGCATGATCCCCTGGCACGTCGTCTCCGGCATGCACGGCACGGTGATGGTGCTGCCGCGCGACGGCCTGAAGGATGCTGAAGGCAAGGCGCTGCGCTACGACAAGATCTTCTATATCGGCGAGAACGAGCTCTATGTGCCGAAGGACGAGAAGGGCAAGTACAAGACCTATGAAACCATCGGCGAATCCTATGCCGACACGACCGAGGTCATGCGCAAGCTGATCCCGACCCACGTGGTGTTCAACGGACGCGTCGGATCGCTCACCGGCAAGAACGCACTGACCGCGAAGGTCGGCGAGACCGTGATGCTCGTGCATTCGCAGGCCAACCGCGATACCCGTCCGCACCTGATCGGCGGGCATGGCGACTATGTCTGGGAAGCCGGCAAGTTCAACAACCCGCCGCAGAAGGATCTCGAGACCTGGTTCATCCGCGGCGGCTCCGCGGGCGCGGCGCTCTATACTTTCCGCGAACCCGGTGTCTACGCCTACGTCAACCACAACCTGATCGAGGCTGTCGAACTGGGCGCCACGGCCCACATCAAGGTAGAAGGCAAGTGGAACGACGACCTGATGAAACAGGTCACCCCTCCCGGCCCGATTCCGCTCGATAAGGTCGGTGCTGCTGACCCGGTGGCCGTCAGCCGCTAGGTGGCGCCGAAACGACGGCCCGCGGTTATCGCCGCGGGCCGTCGCACGAAGAGGAGGCGATGTCATGCTGATCGTGATGAAAGTGAAAGCGGCAATGCTTGCTGGTGCGCTGGCCGCACCGGTTCTGGCAACCATGTGCACGCCGACCTCTCAATCCGAGCCGGATGGCGCCCTGCGCCTCGCTCCAACCTCTTTCAGCTACCGCGCCGCCGGCGATTTTTCCCGAAATGGCCGACCGGTCGAAGGACCGCTGCGTGAACTCCGCCTTCCCGCCGATCTCGTCGTCATGAAACGGCAGGTCACGGTCGGCGAATATCAGCGCTGTGTCGACGACGGCGTCTGTCTGCGCCTTGGCGTTGCCGCACACTCGCCGGACCTCCCCGTCGTCGGCGTCAGCTGGCACGATGCCACAGCTTACGCCGCCTGGCTGACACGCAAGACCGGTATCACCCACCGCTTACCGACGGACGAAGAGTGGATCTTCGCCGCGGCCGAGAAGGCGCGTGACGAAGCGTTGCCGCTGGTCGACCCCGCCGATCCTGCGCAGGCCTGGATTGCCCGCTATGAGGCCGAATCCGGCCGCGACAGGCCCGCCACCATCGCCGCGCAGCCCGGCGGCACGTTCGGCACCAACAGTAAGGGGCTGGATGACCTGGCCGGTAACGTCTGGGAGTGGACGAATACCTGCTTCCTTCGTGTTTCGCTCGGCGGCGGCCAGGAGCGGATCACCAACACCAATTGCGGCGTCCGTGTCGTGCAGGGAGCCCATCGCTCCTACATGACCGACTTCATCCGCGATCCCCGGTCCGGCGGCTGCGCCGCGGGTGTTCCGCCGGCCAATCTTGGCTTCAGGCTCGTCGTGGAGACATCCGAGCCAGCCGCGACCGTAGCGGCCCGCAGCATCGCCAGGCTGCTGCGCCGAACCTGATTTTCCGGAAAGGCCGCCGGGTTGAGCTAGAGCAAAGTCCCTCCGCCGCCAATCCTGTAGATGATCCAAAGGCGGAAGGAGAACAGCAGATGCGATCGGACCTGGCGCAATCCTATGGGCAGGACAGGCTGCCACGCTACACCAGCTACCCCACGGCCCCGCATTTCTCGCCGGCCATCGGCGAGCAGGACTATAGGGGCTGGCTGAAGTCGATATCAGTCCAGCAGCCGGCCTCGATCTATCTGCATGTGCCGTTCTGCCGGTCCATGTGCTGGTACTGCGGCTGCCATACCTCGGTTACCAAGCGTGACGAGCCGATCGCGACCTATGCAGCCGGCCTGCGCACCGAGGCGCAGTCTGTCGCCGAGGCGATCGGCCAGAGACTGCCGATCTCGCACGTTCACTTCGGCGGCGGCACGCCGACGATCATGTCGCCCGAATTGTTTGCCGATCTCGTCGGCGCGCTGCGATATCAGTTCTTCGTCCTGCCGGATGCCGAACTCGCCGTCGAGATCGATCCGCGCACGCTGACCGAGGAGATGACCGACGCGCTCGGCTATTGCGGCGTCAATCGCGCCAGCCTCGGCGTCCAGAGCTTCGATCCCGCCGTGCAGCGTGCCATCAACCGCATACAGAGCTTCGAGCAGACCGCGGCTTCGGTCGAGCGCCTGCGCCGGGTCGGCGTTACGCGGATCAACTTCGACCTGCTCTACGGGCTGCCGCTACAGACGGTGGATTCGTGTCTCGACACCGTCGCCAAATGCATCGAGCTTCGCCCCGATCGGTTTTCGGTGTTCGGTTACGCCCACATTCCGTCCTTCAAGAAACATCAGCGCAAGATCAATGAAGACGCCCTTCCCGACAGCATCGAGCGTCATCTGCAATCTGAGACGATTGCGGAGGCCCTGATGGACGCGGGCTATGTCCGCATCGGCCTCGATCATTTTGCGCTTCCGGACGACAACCTGGCCATCGCCCGGCAGGAGGGCCGGCTGAGGCGCAACTTCCAGGGCTACACCGACGATTCCGCCGACACGCTGATCGGCCTCGGCGCCAGCGCCATCGGCCGCATGCCCCAGGGCTTCATTCAAAACGTCGTTCCGACGCGCGACTATCTCGCGCGCGTCGCCGAGGGCAGGCTCGCCACCGCCAAGGGATACAGGTTCACGGCAGAAGATCGCTTCCGCGCCGACATCATCGAACGAATCATGTGCGATCTTGCCGTCGATCTTCCGCTCATATCGAAACTCCACGGCCGCGACCACCGGTCGGCGATTGTCGATCGGCCACGGATCGAGAGCCTGATCGCGGACGGCGCCGTGACGATGGTCGACGACCGGCTTTCCATCAGCGATGGCGCAGCGTTCCTGGTTCGAAGCGTCGCATCGGCCTTCGATGCCCACCTGGCCCATTCTGCGGCAACGCATAGCCGCGCGGTGTAACCATCTTCATTTCGCCGCGAGGGACGGAGGCCGAGCCTTGTCCAAATATCCGTCGCGGGTTTGCGGGATTTTCGTGTCGAGAATCCGGGACGCCACCAGCGTCCTCAGCACCTGTGCCGTGCCGCCGGCGATCGTGAACATGCGGGCGTCCCGCACCATGCGCTCCAGCGGATAGTCGCGCGAATAGCCGCGGGCGCCGAACAGTTGCAGCGCCTGGTTGGTGACCATATTGGCCGTCTCCGAGGCAATGATTTTCGCCTGCGCGGCGAGAAGCGGATCGGGAAACGGATCGGCGCTGAGCGCGGCCTGATGCAGCGACAGCCTCGCGGCATTGAGCGCGATCGCCATGTCGGCCAGTATCCATTGCAGCCCCTGGAATTCCGCGATCGGCCGCCCGAACTGCTTCCGCTCCTTCACGAACGCCATCGCCTTCTCAAACGCCCCCTGCGCCAGCCCGAGCGCGACCGTTCCGGCGCCCACCCGCTGGCTGTTATAGGCGTCGATCAGATCGGCAAAGCCGCGCCGAAGGCCGCGCGGCGGCAGCACCAGCATGTCCTCCCGGATCTCCAGATCTTCGAAGATGATCTCGGTTTCGGGAATGCCGCGCAGACCCATCGCCGGTTCGCGCTTGCCGATGATGAGGCCGGGCGTCCCCTTGAGCGCAAGAAAGCCGCCGATCCCCTGCTCTTCGCCGCGCTCGTCGAATACCCGCGCGAAGATCAGATGCAGCCTGGAGACCCCGCCGCCCGTGATCCAGTGCTTCTTGCCTCTGACGACATAGGTGTTGCCGTGCTTGTCGGCGCGCGTCGTCATCTCGGTCGCCGCCGAACCAGCTTCCGGCTCGGTGATGCAGATCGCGGGCTTGTCGCCCGAAAGGACGAGATCGGCCGCGAGCCGCTTCTGCTGCTCGGTGCCGTATTGCATGACCGCCGAAATGGCGCCCATGTTGGCTTCGACGGTGATGCGTCCTGTCGCGCCGCAGACCCGCGCCATCTCCTCGATAATCAGCGCGGCTTCGAAATAGCTGCCGCCCCGGCCGCCATGGGATTTCGGAATCGTATAGCCCATGAACCCCGCGGCCTTCAGGGCGGCCACGTTGTCAAACGGATAGGATTCGGTTCGATCGATCTCCGCCGCCTTCGGCGCGAACTCGGCTTCGGCCAGCTCGCGCGCGGCGCTGCGCAGCTTCAATTGCTCGGGCGACAGTTTCATATCCATCCAGGTTTTCCTCCCAGGCACGACAACGGTGTTTTGGATCATTCGGCTCCCAGGCAAGACAAAAGGCAACCGAATAATTTATGATCTCGGCTCGCTTGTCCTACGCCAACCTGAAGCGTCATTGGAGGCCGTCGAGATGTCCAGTTCGAGAACACCGCTGTCCGATCGCTTCGGTCCCGATGCTGCCGAGATCGAATTTGGCGCCGATGCCCCGCCCGTTCATCGTCAGTTGGCGGCACGCGGCTCGGTGCGGAAATTCCGTTCCGACACCGTTCCCTACTCGACCCTGCGGCGATTGTGTGCGCTGGCGCTGTGCGCTCCGACCAAAAGTGACCTTCAACAGCGCGATATCATCATTATCGACGCGCCGTCCCTGAAGTCCGAGATCGCAGCGCTCCTGACCGGCGGGCCACTCGGTCAGAAATGGCTTGCAGACGTCCCGAACCTTCTCATCTTCTGCGGCAACAACCGGCGGCAGCGCCGAATCCACGCGTTGCGCGACAGGCCGTTCGCCAACGATCATCTCGACGCCTTCTTTAATGCCGCCGTCGATGCGGGGATCGCGCTGTCCGCGTTCGTCATTGCCGCCGAGGCCGAGGGGCTCGGCGTCTGTCCGGTCAGCGCAATCCGCAATCATTCGGAGACGCTGTCGCGCCTGCTGAAATTGCCCGATCATGTTTTCCCGGTGGCCGGCCTCGCGGTCGGATATCCTGCGGAAACGCCGCCGCTCAGCATGCGGCTTCCGCTATCCGTAACCGTCCATCGCGACACGTTCCTGGAAGATGGTATCGATGCTGCCATCGAGACCTATGACCGGCGCCGCGCAGCAGCCCAGCCTTACGCGTCGCAACGCTATGTCAGGGAGTTTGGTCTGGCCGACAATTATGGCTGGTCGGAGGACAAGGCCCGGCAGTATGCCCGCCCCGAACGCGCGGACTTCGGCGCCTATGCAAGGCGCATCGGCTTCAAGCTGGATTGATCGAATCGAAGGACACCTTCAGGACCGCTTTAGTTGAACATGTGAATCAGGCCGAGGCTGATCGCGAGCAGCAGCAGCAGCGATAGCGTCACGGCTGCCGTTACCCTGCCTCCGACGGTAGCGAGAACCCGAACGTCAACGCCGAGGCCGAGCGCCGCCATCGAGACAACCGTCAGGAAGCCGGTGATGGCGGTCAGCGGGCCGATCACCGCCACCGGCACGATGTCGATCGAACGCAGGGCCGCTAGCGCCAGAAAGCCGAGGATGAACCAGGGCACCAGCCGGAAGAAGCCTATCCCCTTGCTGCTGCGCGCGCCGCCTTGCAAACGCGGTGCGAGCAGCGAAAGTCCGACCACGATCGGCCCCAGCATCAGGACCCGCATGAGCTTGACCAGCGTGCCGATCTGCGTGCTCACGAGCCCCGCAGGCAGGGTCGCGGCCAGCACCTGCGGGACGGCATAGACCGTGAGGCCGGCCAGAATGCCGTATTGCGTCGCCGACAGTTGCAGGAGCGGAATCAGAAGCGGGAGCCCCAGCACCATCATCACGCCGAGTATCGCAGTAAATGAGATCGACGACGCGATCTCGTCGGCATCGGCGCCGATCACCGGTGCAACCGCGGCAATGGCCGAATTGCCGCAGATGGAATTGCCGCAGGCGATCAGGATCGACAGCCGCGTCGGCAGGCCAAGCATGCGGCTGAGACCGAAACTGAGGCCTAAGGTCGCAACGACGACCGCGGCAATCGCGCCGAGCAAGGCCACACCGGACGCCGCGATCGCGGCAAAGCTGACGGAGGCGCCGAGCAGCATCACGGCCACCTCCAGCAGCTGCTTGGCGCTGAAAGCAATGCCGACCTGCCAGCGCTCGGGCGGCTTCCAGAAGCTGCGCAAGGCCATGCCGAGCAAGATCGCCAGGACCAGCGCCTCCACATAGGGGTGAGCGAACCAGCGCCGCTCGGCGGCTTCCAGCGCGGCCGAAACACCGGCGACGGCGATGCAGAGAACGACGCCCGGAATGAGCGCTGCAAGACGGGTCACGCTGGTCGCCGGTCCATTTCGGCAGGCGGAAGATTCCTCGTCTTGCGGCACGAATTGCTCCTCAGGAAGAAAAATCTATGCGTAATAATGCGATAATTGGGTAATATATTTTCTGTCTGACCCAATAGAGAGAAGTTATGTCCTTGAACCTGCACCTGCTCCGCCTGTTCACCACGGTGGTGAAGACCGGAAGCTTCTCGCGCGCAGCCGATGTGCTTCACATCAGCCAGCCGGCGATCTCGAAGGGCGTTCGGGACTTCGAGCTTCAGGTGGGCTGTCGCCTGCTCGACCGGACGCCGAAGGGCGTGCGGCCGACGCGCGAGGGAAAAGCGCTGGTGCGGCACGCAGAGGCGCTGTTTGCGGCCGAACGCGCGGCCGAGGATGAGTTATTGTCGCTGCGCAACCTCGATAGCGGTTCGCTGCGCATCGGCGCCTCCACCACGATCGCGACCTACATGATAGCGGACTATCTCGGCGCCTTTCACCGCAAGCACCCCGGCATTGACCTCAATCTCGTCAGCGCCAACACCCGGGATGTCGCCGATCTCATGCTGGCGCACGATATCGACATCGCGCTGGTCGAAGGTCCGGTCGAGGATGCCGAACTCGAAAGCCATGCGTGGCGCACCGATGTGATGAGCCTGATCACCGATGCGCGGCACCGCTTCGCCGGCACAGGCCGCGGGATCGAGGCCGCCGCGCTCCGCGACGAAACCCTGATCGTGCGGGAGCCCGGCTCCGGCACGCGCGAGGTGGTGGCACAGGCGCTGGCTGCTGCGGGGATTGAGCCGAAGCGCACATTGGAAATCGGCAGCACCGAGGCGATCAAGCAGGCGGTAGCCGCCGGGCTCGGCGTCGCCATCGTCTCCGGCGCCACGATTTCCGATCAGGTGACGCTTGGGAAACTCAAAGTGGTGCAGATGCGCGACCTGCAGATCGAGCGTACGCTGTGGCAGCTGAAGGTGCCTGGGCGCATAGAAATTCCGGCTGCGACCGCCTTCGAGCGGATCATCTGGCAGGACAAGCCGATCGCCGAGGTAGCCTAGAAAGCCAGGGCCTTGGCGTAGGCGGCGAAGCGGTTGAAGCTGTCGAAGACTCCCGGCTCGAAGAACACTGCGCGGGCGAGCACGATGCCGACAACCAGCGACCAGAACAAACCGGTACCGGCCCACAACAGATATTTGGACGCGCGCGAAGCCGATCCTGCCTCCCTTTCGGGCGCCAGGCGCTCGCCAAACGGCTCATATCGCAAGCGTTCCATTTTGCAGCCAGTCCGTTGATGTCAACGGCAAATGTTGTCCGTTCGGGCGGCTGGTGCAATGGAAGCGATTTGCTTTTTCAGATCATAGAAGGGAAGCAAATTTCCGTAAGGAGCGGTTGCCGAATAACCTTTTTCTTTGTCGTCGCAGGCTTGCCCGGCGGGACGCAGCCTCCCCAATTCCTCAACCTATGAAATCAATGTGTGGGCGGCCGACACATGCTCGACGTGGTCCGGCAAGCGGGGCTGGGGTGTTGCCTACGCGCCCACGGCCAACACGCACCGGCCGCCCATCTCCTGGCAGTCAAGACGCAGCA
This sequence comes from Bradyrhizobium sp. CB3481, assembly GCF_029714305.1. Classification (NCBI taxonomy): domain Bacteria; kingdom Pseudomonadati; phylum Pseudomonadota; class Alphaproteobacteria; order Hyphomicrobiales; family Nitrobacteraceae; genus Bradyrhizobium; species Bradyrhizobium sp. CB3481. The sequence continues at coordinate 2,020,594 of NZ_CP121647.1, read as the reverse complement.
GGCGATGGCGGTGGCCTGCCATCGGGATGCGCCGGGACCGCCATCCTTGTGCGCGCGGACACGCCCAAGGATACGGAGCAAGGATACGGAGATTGATCGGTGATCAGCCCGCGCCGGCGGTGCGATCACATGCGAGGCGGCAAAAATCATTCATGCGTCAATCCTGGGTTCCCATCTGCGTTGGAGGCGAGTTCTGCCAATCGCTGTGCGCAGGCGGCAGCACGATGAATGCCACGTAAGCGTGAGCGCCGAGAAAGACGAGCAGAATGACGGTCAGCAACAATCGTGTTCGCAGCGACATCGCTTCTCCATGCTGCGCGTGGCGTCGCTCGACATTGACATGACCTCGTGAGTGCGTGCGTCCGGCGTTCAGCGGACGCGATGACGGGAAGCCGTTCACGAATGCGTGTGGCTCTGCCGCGCGTCACGGCGAGGCGCCGCCCGACATCCGAACTATCGCTGCAACTCCAAACGGACCGGGCGGATATGACGCGTATGATAGGTTTGCGCATGATCGAACACCGCGACCCACATGCGCGTATTGCTGCCGATCGGGACATCCGGGTACGCGGCATCGAGCCGCCGTGCCACCTCGAGGGTCCACTTGCCGACGCCCCAGCGCGCCGCACCCCTTACCAGCGCGCGCTGTGCCAGATCATCGGCGAGGATCAATGATCCCGGAATGACCGTGCCGACCGGAATCCGCACGTCGAGATCGGCCGAGTACGGCTCGGACTCCGGCATCGTCATCCACCAGCGGGAGCCTTCGGTGTCGCCCTGATCGGGCTCCAGATCGACCTTGCCGAGTGCGGCATGGGTTGCATTCCAGTCCCTCGGCAGCCGCCTCGGCTGAACCGGACGTTCATATCCGCCGAGCGGCTGCGCCTCGCAATTATCCGCGTATAGCGACATCGCCCGCGCATCCTGAATATAGCCGCCGCGATATGGGAACTCGCCTGCCGCCTGCGCGCGCGTGGGATCAACGGGCAGATCGAAATGATGCCTGTCGATCCATCCCAGCAATCCACCGCTCGATGCCTTCCATTGCCAGACTTCCATGGCCTGGCCCGACACTGATGCGAGGTGCAGTCCGCGCTGCGACAACGTGCTCGGCCTGTCGGCGACCGGCGTCGGCCCGCCACGGTATGTATGATCACCCGGAATGACGATCGGCTCGTTCGTGATCAGCACGGCGAATTTGTCTTCAAAGAACGCGCGTTCGTCGGCGCGATCGTATCGGTCATGCAGGACGTGCCAACCGTCCTCGCGCTTGACGAGCGGCAGATGTTTGAGCGAACGGGTGGGGTCTTCCCAGGTGAAACGGAAGTAGACCCATTTGCCGTCATGCACCGCCCGAATCTCGACCGCCGAATTGCCCTTGCCGCCGAGATTCCCGCCGAACCCCGTGAGCACGGTGACCGGCTTGGCGGATCGCCAGGCTGGATCCGGCGCATCGCCATCGAGCACCGGCGCATCGGCCGCGTCGATGCGCTTGATATAAAGCGTTTCCCCTAACGCCATCCTCCACACCATGATCGAACCAACCGCCAAAAACCCCGCAGTCATCGCCACCAACGACGGACCGGCGGAAAAGACCGGCCGGCGCGATCGAGGCGGGACGCGGCCGGCCAATCTGCGTCCAGCCCCGTCGAACAGTTTGCTGACCAGGTAGCGCGCAAGGAGCTTGCAGCGCAGGCGCTTCGGTGGATGGGAGCGCATGACAATCGAATTCGAAGACATCGTCGACTCGCGTCTTTTGGAATCAAGCCCAATCGCCTGGAGGTTCGTCATGCCGCGATCGAAGCGTGCCGCGCTAGACGCTCGCGTTTTCACCGGCGCAATCCGTCACGCCGTATAGCGAGGACGTGCCGCGCACGCGTCATGTAATCGAACGACATTTGCTGCAGCGATCTATTGAAGATCGGCCCGGCGATTTTCTTTTCAATCTCCCCCAACTGCCTGATTTGCTCGGTGAACGCGGGCGCTAGGTTCGCCTCGCTTCGGATGCGATCGGCAGCTGATGCATGCGCCGTCGCTCTGCACGATGAGGAGTTGAGACCATGGTTGACCTGATCTCCTATGGTCTGCTTTGCTTCGGTGTCTTCGTCGGCGCCTTCGTCTCTGGCCTCGCCGGCTTTGCCTTCTCGGCCGTAGCGGGCGTCTTCGTTCTCCATGTGCGGACGCCCACCGAGGCAGTGCCCCTGATGATGGCATGCAGCATCGTGGTTCAGGGGGTCAGTCTCGGCATTCTGCGCAATCGCATGATATGGCAAGACAGCTTTGCCTTCGTCGTTGGCGGAGTGTTGGGCATTCCACCAGCGCTCTACCTGCTGCAGCGCGTGGAAACCGGCATCTTCCGAATTGGCTTCGGCATCTTCCTGGCAGCCTATGCCGCTTACATGCTCTTCCGTCCGGCCGTCGCGCTGCTGCAGCAGGCGCAGAGCCGGCGCCGGGACGCGATGGTCGGGTTTGCCGGCGGCTTCATCGGAGGTTTGACGGCGATGCCCGGCGCACTGCCCACGATCTGGTGCGACCTGCGCGGATTGCCGAAGAACCAGCAGCGAGGCCTGGTTCAGCCGTTCATCGCGATGATGCAGTTGTCGGCGCTGCTGTTCATGATGTTCCGCGGCGTCATCCCGGCGGACATGGTGACCGACTTCATGATCAGCCTGCCGCCGCTATTGGCGGGAACAGCCGCCGGCATCGTCATGTTCGGACGGGTGAACGAGCTGGCTTTTCGGCGCGTGATTCTCATCATTCTTCTGGTCGCCGGGCTCGGCTTGCTCGCCTGACGCATCGGCAGCGGTCAGGCCCTTCGTTGCCCCCGCGATCCGGCAGCAGCCACTGCCAATGCGGTAGCGGCCGCCCGCGTGCCGACGTCGAGCTTGCCATAGATGCGCTCGAGGCAGTGCTTGATGGTGGCGGGTGCCAGGCCGAGAATACCGGCGATCTCCGCATTGCTCTTGCCGTGCGCCAGCCAGGCCAGGACCTCGGTCTCGCGCGGACTGAGCCCGAGCGAGGCAATGTCCGCGGGCGAAATACGCAGCTTGCGCTCGCTTAGCAGCAGGAAAGGCCCGCCATGGCTATGCAGGATCTGAACCGTGAGGCGCCGGCCATCGCGTTCGACGACAAGCGGCCTCGGCGGCGCAAAGGAAGCCTCTGTCGCAGGCACCTGGCGCCGCAGCCAGTCATCGACCGGTGCAGGCAGCCGGCTTCGATCAGTCCAATGGAAATAGGCGATCAACAAGCCTTGCGCGTGCGGGCTCATGTGGCGAATGCGCCGATCCCGCCCGACGTGAATCGCGGCACTGCCGTCGATCTCCAGGCCCTGAAGCAGCGTGGCAAGCTGCGCCCTGAGATCGCCGGCGGTCTCTGCATAGCGATAGGCTGCCTCGAGATGCGGTGTCAGCAGATCGAGCGTGTGACGATCGCGGTCATCGAAATCGACTTTCTCGCGCATCGCGACGACATGCATCTTGCACGGCCCCGATACGCGAACGGCGACGCCCAGCATGTGCTCGATGTGAAACGGCCGATAGACCTCGTTGTAGAGCGTGGTGCTGTGCCACGATCGCTGACTGACCAGGTCACTCAGCGTCGCCGGCTTAAGGGCTCGGCCGTGGTCCCAATGTTCAAGGAAGGGATGCTCGTGCATGTGCCGCTCAAAAACTTCCCTGACATTGGACACGAACCTGGTTGGCCCTGGGTTCCGGGTCGACGACCAGCGGGCACGCCGCAACGCGGGGTCTATGCCGCTCATATGAAAGCTGTCGCAACCGATCACGCATTGAAGCGATCGCACCATGCCGACCTCGCACTCCTCGGGCGTGCGATATGAGTACAGCTCCTCGACAATTTCCAGGATTGCGTGAAGGTCACGCTGCCGCAATTGCTTCATCTAATGCTCCATATGGCGCGACCGAGCGCCCCGTATCTTTCAAGTGTTTGAATCGCGTTTCTTGGCCGCCATCCCGGCGGCAAAAGCCGGCTGTCAGCCGTGCGTGCCGGCCGCGGCGACGGCCACAGCCGTTGCAGCCGCACGCGAGCCGACGTCGAGCTTTCCGTAGACGCGTTCCAGACAATGTTTGACCGTTGCGGGCGCCAGGCCGAGAATGCCGGCGATCTCCGCATTGCTCTTGCCGTGGGCAAGCCAGGCCAGGACCTCGGTCTCGCGCGGACTTAATCCGAGCGAGGTGATGTCTTCGGGCGCGATGCGAAGCTTCCGTTCGCTCAACAACAGCAAATGCCCGCCCCGTTCGCGCAGGAGCTGAATCGTGAGACGCCGGCCGTCGTGCTCGGCAGTGAACGGCCGCGGCGGCGAGATGGAAATCTCGCGCTCGTGGCGCCGTAACCAATCATCGACCGGCGTTGGCAAGATATTCTGGTCGGTCCAGCGCATGGGAAAATACGCCGCCAGCAACTGATGTGCGCGCGCGCTCATCTGGCGGACGCTCCTGCGCGGCCCAAGCAGAACCGCCGTGCGGCCATCCATCTCAATGCCCTCGCGCAGCGAAGCGAGCTGACCGTCGAGATCGCCGATCGCCTGCGCATTGCGATAGACGGCAGCAAGATGCGGCACCAGCAGCTCGAATATGCGGCACGCGCGTTGATCGAAGTCGAGCGTCTCGCGCAGCCCGACAATATGCACTTCGCGTGGACCGATTGCAGGGAGCGCGACACCGATCAGATGCTCCATGCGAAAGGGACGATAGAGCTCCTTGTAGAGGCCGGTGTCATGCCATTTCGACCGGCTGATCAGATCGCTCAACCTGGTTGGCTTGAGAAGCCCTCGGCCTGGATTCCAATGCAGCAGAAACGGATGCTCGTGCATGTGCTGCGCGATGATTTCGCGCATGTTGGGGATCGCCATCTTCTGGCCGGGATCCAGGTTCGAGGTCCATCGAACGCTCCGCTGCTTCGGATTGACCTCGGCTAGATGCAGGCTGTCGCAGTCCATCAAGCGCATGAGCGGTTCGATGATGCCCGTCTCGCAAGACTCCGGCGTCTGAAATGTATACAATTGCTCGACGACTTCCAGGATCGAGTGAAGGTCGCGCTGCCGCAGCTGCCTCATTCATTGCTCCCAATAGCCAATAGGGCCGAACGCCCCTTGTGACCTGCCGATGCACGGATCAAGTTTCGTGCCACCGCGCCGACAATGGATTCGGCGCGCCTGGCTCCCGCGCTTGTTCTTGCGCCGGGGGCGTCAAGCTCAAACCATTTCAAGTTTGAACCGCGCCAAATTGATGGAGTTGCCCAGTGCCCTTCGTTTTCAGAGCCGAGCGTGAGGCTGCGCACAGGATGCCGGGCATCGACGTGAAGCCAGGTCAATTTACGGCAAATCTTCGACATGTTGGAGTGATCGCAAACGCCCCCGGCCAAAGCGGGAATCCGTTCGGCCGTGGCGGTCCCCATAGCACTCGCTCCGCGACACACTCTGTGATTGCGATCACAAACTGCGATCATCGCGGACAACCGCGGCCTCATAATCGGGTGATCGGCAATGCGCGCGCTTGATCCGGGCGATGTGAGCCAGATGATGACGGCCTTCGAAAGCAGCGAGGCCCGCGCTGGCCGCGCAGGCGCTGCTCGCGAGAGCGAAAATCTCATTGACCTGATTGGCGGCATCTACGAAGCGGCACTCGATCCGGAACAGTGGGCGGGCGTTCTCGACGCTCTCAATGGTTTCATCAACCCCGGCCCGGACCGATTCTTCCCTAGTGGATTGCATCCCCGCGAATGGTTCGATGCGGCGAATGCCATGTTGGAGGAACCGGCCGACGACCTGACATCTGGCAGGTCCATGGGTCGTCGGGCCGGCGCCGCGGAGCACGCGCGGCTGCGCCTCGCGATGGTGCTGCGGCACGTGCGCCGGGCACTGCACATCACAGAAGATATCACACGCAGCCGGGCAGAGGCTGCAGCGCTCGCCGAGACCGTCGATGGCCTCGGCGCTGGGCTCTTCATCGTGGACGCCGCGACCCGGATCCTGCACCTCAACGCCGCCGCACGCCGGCTTCTCGCCGCGGAGGAAGTGCTGTGTTCGCGTGGCGGCCGTTTGGTCGCCTGCGATCCGCAGGCCAACCGAAGCCTGCGCCTGGCCGTAACAGCCGATAGCCCCGCGGATGTGATGCCCGCTCCCTTGGCGTTGATTGCAGCTAACGGCATACGTCGCGTCGGTTACGTACGCCCTCTGAAGACGGCCGCGCGGGCTTACGATGGCCGTTCTCAGGAGGCCGTTGCGGCGGTGCTGGTTTACAAGGCCGGGATGGAATGCCCTCGCCCGCCCGATATCATCGCCAGGTCCTATAACCTCACACCAACTGAACTACGCGTTCTGCTCGCTATCGTCGATGTCGGAGGCACGCCGCAGGTGGCGGCCACGCTTGGGATCGCGCCGAGCACGGTGCGGACCCATGTCGGCCGTCTGTTCGAGAAGACAGGCACCAGGCGACAGGCCGAGCTGGTCCGACTCGTCGCCGGATTTATCAGCCCGTTCCAGAGCGAGTGAGGCGATCAACGCCGGCTCCACGCCTTGCAGCGATGGATATCTGCCGGTGTGTATAAATTATCCGATCGAGCAAGGCGCCGCTCGACCGATACCCGGCATAGCTGGACTCTCCTCACAACGAAGAAGAGGCCGCCGCCTGCATCATGGGAACGCAGACCGCAGTTCAGAACGACCCGCAGAGGACATCGCGTCGGACGCTGAGGCTGCTAATGTCAGCAGTAAATTCCGCGAGCGTTCGCCGCTGTTCACCAGCGTCTTAATCCGCGCAATGGCAGCTTCACCGCGGCGGCCGCCGAATTGAACGTGACACAGCCTGCCGTGAGCCGGATGCTCGGCCAGTTCGAGGAGGATCTCGGCGTCCGCCTGTTCGACCGCAAGGCGGGCCGCGCCGTGCTCACCGAGGAAGGCGAACTCCTGTATCGCCGCGTGCTCGAAGGCTTCCGCAGCATCGAGAGCGGGCTCGTCGAGATCGAGCGGCGCCGCAAGGGCACCGAGACGGTGACGCTGTCGGTGTCCTCTGCCTTCACCACGCATTGGCTGATGCCGCGTATCGACAAGCTGCAGAAGCAGTTTCCGCAAGTCGACCTGCGCTTTCAACTCATCTCTGGCGCGTTGCGCGGACCGGTGGAGAATGTCGATCTCGGCATGCGCTTCCGCGATCGCGACGAACCATCCTCCGGAGGCACTCTGATCATGAAGGAAGTCATGCTGCCGATGTGCAGTCCGGGCTATATGGGGGAGAGCGATCCTACCGAGGGCAACACCATCATCCGTCTGGCCGAGACGCCGGCCGACTGGGCCGCGGATTACGCCTCGCTTCTGACCGGGCACCGCGGGGTAGCCAAGGGGCTGAGCTTCACCGATTATGCCGTGGTGGTGCAGGCCGCCCTCCTAGGTCAGGGCATCGCTCTCGGCTGGCTGACGGTGACCTCGCATTGGCTGCTGACCGGCGCACTGGTGCCGGCCTCCGATACACTGGCCACGACGCGCCGCCTCTGCGAGTTTCTGCCGCCCCGCCACCGGCCCATGCGGCCCATCGCCGCCGAAATCCGAGATTGGATCATCGCACAGATGCGAAAAGAGGTGGCCGCGATCGACCGGCAGTATCCGCAACTTGGATTGATGTCTGCCTGCTACTGAGCTTGCGGGATGGGTTCGCCTTTGCGGCCTTCGGCCCGACCCAGGGCAGCTTGGCAGGTTTACTGACCTGTCAGGGTGGTCATCCTCCGCCTAGCCAACTACCAAGCTCATTCTGGAAACAGCTTGTCCCGAATGTATCGCGAGGTTGGCGTCAGCTTGAGCCCGCGCGGTTTTCGCCAAGCCGCTCTGTCGATCTCCCTCTTGTCGCCGATCTTCAATGGACCTGAAACTTTCTTGGTCAGGAAGATCGCGTCGCTCATCCTTCGGCCGGACCGACGGTTCTTGCCGTTGACCTCCTTCCACAGCCTCAAGTCACCGAGTCTGAGCTTGGGCAGCTCCTCCGTGATCTCGCGCTGGAGACACTTTCTCTCACTCTCGCCGGCCCGCTTGCGGCCGCCCGGAAACATCCAGCGCTTGTCGCGCCGCCGTCTGACCAGGAGCACCCTGCCCTTCCTCGCCACAACAAGCTTTGATGACTTAGCCATTCTCTATTCCGCAAGTTCAATCACAACAGGTTGATGATCGGAAGCATCGGTGGCTTCGTTCACGTCGATGTTGCGAACCTGACTGATCAGATCTTCGGTCACGAAAATAAAGTCGCGACAGTCCGGCCCGTCGGCCCATTGCGCGCGGTCGTAGATTCCGCATGTTGGCGCCCGCGGGCGTCCGGGACGATTGGCGGTCCACGCATCGCGATAATTCAGACCGCGTCGCCCGGAGCGGTCGATCAAGGCGTGCTGGGGATCGGCCATGTCGAAATTGAAATCGCCGCACATCAGGCTCGAGGCCGCAATGGTCTGGCCTCCATACGGCTCGTCATGCCGGGAGCCGGCTTGCCTCGGGCTCTCCGACGCGTCCTGTTGCAAATCCAGCAGCCGCGCGATCTGCGCCGCGCGCTGATCGGCCGAATGAAACTCGAGATGCGTGTTGACGATACGGATCGGGCCGAACGAGGCCTGCACCGTCACTTCCAGGGCGTGCCGGCGCATGCTGCGCACAGTTCCCGCGCCAGGAAACGGCAGCAGGTGATTGGCGATCTGGAGCACCGGCAACCGCGACAGCGTCATGTTGCCGAAGCGGTGGAGGCTGCCCTCTCGATCTATCGTTTCGATCGCCGGCCGGAATATTGCGGAGTAACCGGGCAGCAGGGCTGCGAGCTGCGCGCTCTGGTCGGCGCCATCGCCGAATCTCGAAAAATTGGCGCTCACTTCCTGGAAACAAAACACGTCCGCGTCGAGCGTCTGCCTTGCGACGGCCACGATTCTCGGCAGGTCGGTCAGGCCGTCGCACCCCTTTCCGCACTGTATGTTCCAGGTGAGAAGTCGCATTAACGGATACCCGCGCGCATGAATGACTGAACGAACTGGCGCTGAAACAACAGGAATGCGATCAGCAGCGGCGCCATCGTCATCACGGTCGCCGCCGTGATCACCGACCAGTCCACACCAGTTTCAGGCGCGCCGAACACGGCAAGACCCACCGTGAGCGGACGCGCTTCCACGGAATTCGTGACGATCAGCGGCCACAGGAAGTTGTTCCAGTGATAGCTGACGGAGACGAGGCCGAACGCGACGTAGGTGGGGCGTGCCAACGGCACATAGACCCGCCAAAGTATAACGAGCGGGCCTGCTCCCTCGACCCGGGCTGCCTCGACCAGCTCCTGAGGCACGCTCTTGAACGTCTGGCGCAGCAGGAAGATGCCGAAGGCGCTCGCCATATAAGGCAGCGCGATGGCAGGGATCGTATCGAGCAATCCGAGCATGGCGATTGCGCGATAGTTCTCGACGATGAGAACGTCGGGCATGATCATCAGCTGAAGCAGCACGAGGGCGAAGGCAATGCCGCTGCCCTTGAATTTGAAGCGCGCAAAGGCATAGGCGGCCAACGTCGACAGGACGAGCTGGCCGAATAGGATCAGCGTCACCAGCACGACCGTGTTGAGATAGTACCGGGCGAATGGCGCCTGTTTCCAAGCCCGGGCAAAATTTTCCAGCGTCCACGGTGCGGACAGGCTGAACGACGTGGCATAGGCAGCCGGATGCAGGGCGCTCCAGAAGGCGTAGGCCAACGGCGCGAGCCAGATCAAAGCCAGGAGCCATGCTGCGATGGCTTCGGCGGCGTATGTCCGGCCTCTCATTGGTAGTGGATCCTGCGATCGAGATAGCCGAACTTGATCAGCGCAATCGCGCTCAGGAGCATGAGAAGCACGACCGTCAGCGTTGCCGCGTAGGAGGAATCCTGGAACGTGAAGGCGACCTCATAGATGTAATAGAGCAGCAGCGTACTGGCGTTGTTCGGACCGCCCTTGGTCATGATGACCAGATGGTCCACCAGCTTGAACGAGTTGATGACCGCATTGATGGCCACGAACAGCGTGGTCGGCATCAGCAGCGGGAACGTGATGCGGCGGAACGTGTACCACCGGCTCGCGCCTTCGATCGAGGCGGCTTCATCGAGATCCGGCGAGAGCTGCTGCAGCGCCGCCAGGTAGAAGATCATGAAGAATCCGGCTTCCTTCCAGATCACCATCACGATCAGGCAACCCATCACCGTCGAGGGATCGCCGAGCCAGTTCCAGCCGCCGAGGCCGAACAGCCCGCGCAGTTGATCGAGCGCGCCGTAATCCGGCGTATAGAAGAACAGCCAGATGTTTGCGACGGCGATCATCGGCAGCACGGTCGGCGTGAAATAGGCCAGCCGCAGAAAGCCGCGGCCGCGCATGTTGCGATTGACCCAGACCGCCATGATCAGCGCCAGCGCGATCGAAGTCGGGATCGTGCCGAGCGCAAACCAGAAATTGTTGACCAGCGCCTTCCAGAAGATCGGATCGCCCCCCATCGCCTGGTAGCTGTCCGCCCCGACGAAGACCTCGTTGCCGTTTCGCTTGGTGATGAACAGCGAATGTCGGATCGTCGCCAGGATCGGCCAATGCGTGAACGCAACCAGCAGCACCGCCGCCGGCAACAACAGCAGCCACGCATTCACGGCATTCCACCACGCCTGCGACCGAGCGCGGCGTTCGGGGATTAGCGATGGGGTGGCGAGATTGGTCATTCTAGAGCTGGCGGGATGGCGGCGAATTGCCACCCCGCCATGTCCCCTACTTGGCGGCGCGCAGCACGCGGTCGGACTGCGCCTGCGCGGCGGCCAGCGCTTCCTGGGGCTTCTGCGAGCCCGTGACCGCGGCCTGCACGGCATCGTTCACGAACTTGTAGATACGGCCGTTTTCATGGACGGAGAGCTCCGGCACGGCATGTTCGAGTTGATCGCGCGCGACAGTCGCCTGCGGAAAGCCCTTGGCGTAGTCTTCCATCGCCTTGGTTTTGTAGGCGGCCGGCGACACCGCGACGTAGCCGGTCTTCATACTCCATTCCGCCGCACGCTCGGGCGCCGCCATCCATTGGATGAACTTGACGGCGGCCTTCTGCTGCTCGGGCGAAGCGCTCTTGAAGATGTAGAAGCTGCCGCCGCCGGTCGGCGATCCCCGCCGCTCCTTGGCCGGCAGCATGGCCACGCCGAACTGGAATTTTGCGGCGTCCTTGACGGCCGTGAGGTTACCCGTCGTGTGCCACATCATCGCCGTCTTGCCTTCGAGGAAGTCGGTGCGGAGCGTGGCCCAGTCGATGCTGCCGGTCGGCATGACGTTGTGCTTGCGCGACAGGTCGACCCAGTAGTCGAGCGCGCCGACCGTCTTCGGCGCGGTTAAGTACACTTCGGTGCCGGCCTCGTTCATCATCTTCTGGCCGTTCTCGATGGCGAGCGCCTGCAACATCCAATAGCCGTAGCCGGTCGTCGGGATCTCAACGCCCCAGCGCGTGGTGTTGGCGCCATCCTTCTTGACCAGCTTCTTCGACATCTCGACCATTTCGTCCCAGGACGCCGGCGCCTTCTCGGGATCGAGGCCCGCTTCCTTGAAGGCGTCCTTGTTCCAGTACAGCACGATAGTCGAGCGCTGGAACGGAATGCTCCAGGTCTTGCCGTCGACTTGCCCGTTTGCCATGAACGCCGCGTAGAATTCCTTGAACCAGGCCTTGTCGCTGACGAGGTCGTCAAATGGCACGATGGCATTCTCGTCCATCAGCGTGAACACGTCGGTCGACAGCAATACCGACAGTTGCGGCGGCTGCCCGCCCTTCATGGCGGTCATCGCCTTGGTCATAGTGTCCGTGTAGTTGCCGGCATAGACTGCCGTCACCTTGACGTCCGGATTGTCCTTCTCGAAGCGCGAGACCATGTCGTCGATGATCTTGGTGACGGGACCGCCGACCGCGACCGGATAATACATGGTCAGATCCACCGCGGCAGCTGGACGTGCCCCCATCGAGAGCACGGCAAGTGCGGCTACCATCAACATCGTTCGTCGCGCAAACATCTCTCTCTCCCTCTGTGATCCGCCGAGCGCCTGTAACCACCGCCGCTATCCAGCGAAGGTCGCCAGCCGGCCCTCCCTGGCCGAAGTTTCCAATCGGCATTCCGTAGCCGGATCAAATCGATGCTCGCGATCGGCCTCCCAGGCTAGGAGGACATCCTCGCCGGGCTGAACTTTGCTGAACCCATCTAGTCGAACCGAGATCGGCTGACCGTCGATTTCGCACAGCACGATGCTGTCGGCCCCGAGATGTTCGACGGCCTTGACCCGCGCGTCGTGATTTCCGCCGGACACGATATTGATGTGCTCCGGCCGGATGCCGATGAGACAATCATCGCGACGCAGCAGATTCATCGGCGGGGTCCCGATGAATCGCGCCGTGAACGCCGTTGCCGGCCGATTGTAAAGCTCTTCCGGCGAGCCGTTCTGCTCGATGCGGCCGTCGCGCATCAGAACGACGCGGTCCGCCATGGTCATGGCTTCGGTCTGATCGTGGGTAACGTAGACCATCGTCATGCCGAGACGCTGCTGCAACGCGCGGATTTCCGTCCGCATCTCGTGTCGCAGCTTGGCGTCCAGGTTGGACAGCGGCTCGTCCATGAGACAGACCCGCGCCTCCGCGATGATAGCGCGCCCCAGCGCGACGCGCTGGCGCTGCCCTCCCGACAATTGCGCCGGCTTGCGTTCGAGCAGATGCCCGAGACCAACGATGTCGGCGACGCGACGAAGGCGGGCGTCGCGCTCGGCGCGCGAGACGCGCCGCACGCGCAGGCCGAAGATGATGTTCTCGGCCACGCTCAAATGCGGGAATAGCGCATAAGACTGGAAGACCATGGAGATCTTCCGGTCCGCCGGTGACAGGCGGGTCACGTCAACTCCGCCGATGGCGATCGTGCCGGCATCGGCTTCCTCCAGACCGGCAATCAGCCGCAGCGTGGTCGACTTGCCACAGCCGGACGGCCCCAGCAGCACCAGCAGCGAGCCCTCGTCCGCCGTCAGACTGATGTCATCCACGGCGCGCATCGCGCCCCACGACTTGGAGACCTGACTCAGCGCAATTGCCGACATGGCCGATTTCGCTCTCAGCACGATGCAGCTACGCACGCTGGCGGCGGCTCGCTCCAACAGAGCAACGCAAGGCCGGCCACCCAGACAGACCGGTCCATACGCCCCTCCCTTTGAGCCACGCGCATTCATCGGCGTAGCGATTAATTTGTTCATATGAACATAGCGCGACAACATATGAAACAGAAAATTGCACCTTCGGCGTTCAAATGATACTTTCGTTGGGAACGGAGATCCCATGCTCAGGACCGCCACGACACGTCAGTCGCACATACTGGAGATCGTGCGCGAGCAAGGCTTCGCCTCCATCGAGCAGCTTGCGGCGCGTTTCGACGTGACGCAGCAGACCATCCGTCGCGTTGTGAATGCGCTCTGCGACCAGGGACTGCTCCGGCGGGTGCATGGCGGGGTCAGTCTCCCCGTCCAGAACCAGAACCTCGCCTATGGCAGCAGACACAGGTTGAACGCCGACGCCAAGCGGCGGATCGCGCACGCGACGGCCAAACTCATCCCCGACGGGACGTCGCTGATGATCGGACTCGGCACGACGCCTGAATATGTCGCGCAGGCACTCTCCCGCCGACGGGATCTGCGGGTCATCACCAACAGCCTAAACGTCGCCGCAGCGTTCGCGCACAATCCCGAGGTGGAGATCACCATCGCTGGCGGCACGCTGCGGCCGCTCGACCGCGACATCATTGGTGAGGCCGCCGTGCGTTTCTTCTCGGGATTCCGCGCCGACTTCGGGATATTCGGCGTCGGCGGCGTCGACCCTGACGGCACGCTGCTCGACTTCCATGTCGATGAAGTCAAGGCACGTCAATCCATCGCCGCCAATTCACGAACGTCCGTGCTCGTGGCCGACATCACCAAATTCGGACGCAATGCCACGGTTCGTGGCGGCCACCTCGACGAGTGCCACCATCTCGTCCTCGACAATCGATTGCCGGCAACGTTTGAGCTGATCGCGCAGCGGTATAGCGGCCAAATCCATACGGCCGGCGACGCTCGCGCAGATTTCGAGCGCCTCGGCAACACCTAGTCGACAACTGCAATCATCCTCAGCCCGATCGCGCCTCCCCGGGGCAAGGTCCGAGATCGATTCACGCTCCGCGCGGAAGGGCCGGGTGACTGTCCATTTTGTCGCGGTTGAGTTACACGATCGCAACGGCATCTATGCGAGTGTTGTCCCTGCCGCCACGCCGCATTCCGTGGCCAATCAGGATAACGAGCTGCTCAGGTCGCTGGTGCAGCAACAGAATGAATACCTGCTCCCGACCACTCCGGTTCGCAAGATCCTGAAAGCCTTTGAACGCAGGGAAGCCGACGTGCTCGCGCTTGTCGAGCGCGCCGACCATCGCGCCCCGCTCGGCACCTTGAGCGAAGCCCAAGTCCTGCGCACCTATGGGGAAGAACTCAAGCCTCGGAACCAGGAGCTGTTCTCACCTTGACGGCCACTAGGGCCGCAGATCCATGTCGATCCGCACGAAGTCGCCGCGATAGGTGACCTCGCCGAGATAGATCACGGTGCGGTCCGCGGTCGTGAAGATGCGGCGCACTTCGGCCACCGGCGAATTCAGCGGCACGCGCAGCAACCGCGCCGCCTCGATGTCGGCGGCGCCGATCGTCAGCGTCTGGCGCGCGCTGGCGATCGCGGGATCCCTGAGATCGCTCAAAATCGGGATCACGGTCTCGTTGCGAAAACGCTTCGGCGACCTGCGGAAGATCTTCTCGTCGAGATAGATGGAAATGACGCAGTACGGCTGTTTCTCCCGCGAATGCAGCCGACGCATGAAGACGTATTTTTCGGCTGGCTTGCCGTCGCCGGGAAGTAGCGGCGCATCGCTGCGGCTCTCCGAGATATTGATGATCTCGGGCGAAGTGTCGCGGTACATGTCGGCGAGATCGGAGAGCGTCGTCTCGACCTTGAGCCAGCGATCCTGCCGCACGGTCCCCGTGACGAAGGTGCCGCGGCCCTGCTGCGCCTCAATCACACCGTCGCGGGCGAGCAGCTCCACCGCCTGCCTGATCGTGACGCGCGACACGCCGAACTCGGCCGCCAGTTCCTCATTGGCGGGCAGGCGAAAGCCTTGGGTCCAGACGCCGCGCGCGATGCGCTGCCGGAAGATGTCGGCGATCTGCGCGTATTTGGGGACGTGACTATCGGAACTCAATTCCATCTCGCCCTCCACGATTCAGGTCGCGCAATCAAGCCATGACCAGCGCAGCACCGCGTTCGCCGATCATTAGGCTGGTCGCATTCGTATTGGCTGAGGTGATCTGCGGCATCACCGAGGCATCGATCACGCGCAGCCGTTCGACGCCGCGCACGCGCAGCTGCGGATCGAGCACGGCCTGCGCGTCCGTGCCCATGCGACAGGTCCCGACGCAGTGAAACACCGTGCCACCGGTATTACGCGCAAAGTCCCACAGCCCGGCATCATTCCTTGCCGCCTCGCCCGGCACCATCTCGACGTCCCAGAGCGGGCGAAACGCCCTCTGCTGATAAATCTCGCGCAGAATCTTCAGACCCGCAACAATGGTCTTGCGGTCGATCTCTTCGGCAAAATAGTTCGGCTCGATACGCGGCTGCTCGAACGGATCGGTCGAGCTGATCGCAAGCCGTCCACGCGACTTTCCATGGCATTGCCAGACCGAGGCAGTGAAGCCGGAGTAGCTGTGAAGGGGCTCGCCGGGCTTGTCGACCGAGAGCGGCATCACGTTGAACTGCACGTCCGGCCGGCCACCGACGGCGTATTCCGTGCAGGCTGCGCCGCCCACCTGCCCCGCCCCGACGGTCAGCGGACCGCTGCCAGCCAGCATCCACTGCAAGCCCATCTTCGCAAGCTCGACGGGATTGCGGACCTGGTCATTGAGCGAAATTCGTTCCTTCAGACGGACGATCAGCCGGGCCTGATAATGGTCCTGGAGATTGGCGCCAACATCCGGACAATCGGCAACGACAGGAATGCCGAGCTTGCGCAGCAGGTCCGCCGGACCGACGCCGGAGAGCTGGAGGATCTGCGGCGACTGCAGCGCGCCGCCGGACAGGATGATCTCTCGATCAGCCGCTGCGCTGTGGACCTGCCCCTTGCTGATCCACTCCACACCGGTCGCGACGCGACCCTTGAAAACGACCCTGCTGACTTGCGCATGGGTGATGATGGTGAGGTTGGGACGGCCGGCGACGGGGCGCAGAAACGCAGAGGCCGAACTGGTCCGCCAGTGTCGCCCGATGCCGAGCTGGTAGGTGCCGACGCCCAGCGTCGTGGCGCCGTTGAAGTCGGGATTGCGCGACAGGCCGAACTGCACACCCGCCTCGACCCAGGCCTTCGAGGCCGGATTGTCATTGCGAAGGTCGGAGACCTCGAACTCCCCGAGCCCGCCGTGAAACTGGCTCTCGCCGCCGCGGTAGCGTTCGTAGCGCCGAAAATACGGCAGGAGTTCGCGATAGCTCCAGCCATCGGCGCCGAGGCGTTCCCAATCGTCAAAATCCTCGTGCTGGCCCCGGATGAAGATCAGGCCGTTGATTGACGAGGAACCGCCAAGCACGCGGCCCCGCGGCCAGACGATGGCACGACCGCCGCTCCCTTCTGAGGGCTCAGTCCTGAACAGGCGCGAGAACCGCTCGTTGTAGATGGTCCGGTAGTAGCCGACCGGAAGCTTCAGCCAGAAATTCCGATCCGATCCGCCGGCCTCCAGCAGCAGCACGCGGCAGGACGGATCGGCCGACAACCGGTTCGCAACGACGCAACCGGCCGAGCCCGCGCCGACAATGATGTAGTCGTAGCCGCGTGCTGGCATCAGATCGTCCGGTATTGTTCGATGGAGGCAAGATCGGGCGTGATGCCGAGGCCAGCCTCGTCGCCGAGCGTGATCATGCCGTCCCGGATATCGAGGGGACCGCAGAAGCGGTCGCGCAGCAGGTTTTCGTTGCAGTCGACTTCGAGCAGTCCGTCACCGCCGACGCCAGCAAGAAGATGCGCGGACGCCAGAAGCCCGATGCCGGCACCGAGATAGTGCGGGCAGAACATCTTTCGCGACGTCAGGATGTCGCGGGCAATGCTCGCGCAAGCCGACAGCCCGCCCCATTTGGCGATATCGGGCTGGACGACACCGAGAGCCGGCTCACGCAGCACCTCGGCAAAGCCGGCGTGGCTCGCGATGTTCTCGCCGGCTGCGAGCGGAATGCGGATGGCTTCGCGCAATTGCATCCATTCCTGCCGGGGGCGATCGGCGCGGATCGGCTCCTCGAGCCAAGCGAGACCGAAGCGCTCGAGCTGCGGTGCAAGTTCCAGCGCCTGCGCAATCGCCCAGCCCTGGTTGACGTCGGCGGCAAGCAGGCCTTCGCCCACGAGTCGACGGAGCGCGGCGAGATTGGCGCGGTCAGCGGCCGGATCGAAGCCGATCTTCAGCTTCAACGCGCGGTAGCCGCGGCTGAGCGCCGCTTCAGCCATTCGCTCGGACCCGACCGGATTGATGCCGCTGGCGTAGACCTTGATCGTGCGACTCGCCCCGCCGAGCAGCTTCCAGAGCGCAACGTTCTGGCGGCGCGCGTGGAGATCCCAGACGGCGAGATCAATGCCGGCGATCGCCTGCGCAAAGGGCCCGGCCTCTCCGGACTGCAGCGCAAGCACCGAGGTTCCCTGGGTCAGATGCTCGAAGGCAGCGGACGGCTCAGGGGCGTTGAAGCCGGCCAGAGCCGGTGCAAGCACGTCGTTGACGAGCCGAACACGATGTTCGGCTCCGGGTGCCGGAAAATTGCACCATGCTTCGCCCCAGCCGATATTT
Source organism: Bradyrhizobium sp. CB3481 (assembly GCF_029714305.1). Classification (NCBI taxonomy): domain Bacteria; kingdom Pseudomonadati; phylum Pseudomonadota; class Alphaproteobacteria; order Hyphomicrobiales; family Nitrobacteraceae; genus Bradyrhizobium; species Bradyrhizobium sp. CB3481. The sequence goes on along the minus strand of NZ_CP121647.1, from coordinate 2,002,718 downwards.
CCGTCGGTATCCTCGACGCGGACGAACACAGCGGGCCGATCCTTCATCCGCCCAAAGGACGTGATGACCGGCGTAGTCAGCGGGTAACGATAGCCAAAGGCCTGGACGCTTCGGATGGTGAAAGGTGGCGATGTCATGCGGGAAAGCCTGCGACGCCTACGACCAAAGGCGCCACTTGTATGGTCATCCTATTTATAATATGACCTCTGAAAACATCAACCGCGATCTGGGTGGACGCGTCGAATGAACGGAGCTGGCCTGAGACGCTTTGGTCTCGGATTGATACCGTGGATCGGTGCGATCCTGCTCTGGTACGCCGTGCGCTGGAGCGGGTTCGTCAACCTTTCGCTGATCCCTGCGCCGCAACAGGTCGCCGCAAAATTCTTCGAGCTCCTCACCAGGGAAGGGCTGCTGATCGACATCTTCGCCTCGAGCCGGCGCGTCTTTCTCGGCGTCGCGCTCGGCATCCTCGTGGCAGTGCCAGTCGGATTTCTGCTGGGTTGGTATCGCCCCGCCCGCACATTCGCCGACCCCATGATCAACTTCTTCCGCGCGCTGCCGCCGATCGCATTGATCCCGCTGGTGATCGTCTATTTCGGCGTCGACGAGCTCGCCAAGCTCGTCATCCTGTTCTACGCCTCGTTCTTCTCCGGCGTGATCGTGATGTATGAGGGCGTGTCGCAGATCACGCCGCTCTACATCCGCGTGGCGCAGACGCTCGGCGCCAACCAGGCCGAAATCTTTCGCAAGGTCATCATTCCCCTCACCGTCCCGCACATCCTCACAGCGTTGCGCGTGGCGTTGGGCGTGGCCTGGGCGACGCTGGTCGCATCCGAACTGATCGCGGCGCAGCGCGGGCTCGGCGCCATGATCCAGAATGCCTCGACCTACTTCCTGCTCGACGTCATCTATGTCGGCATCATCTGCATTGGTTTGATCGCGCTTATCATGGATTTGATCCTGCGCAAGATTACGGCGCGGCTATTGGTCTGGCAGGATCGGGCCATCGCATGAACAAGCGCGCGCAGTTCGACAAGGTTTCGCTGTCCTTCGAGACGCCGAAGGGCCGCCTCAACGTCGTCGAGGATGTCAGCTATGACATCAACGACGGCGACTTTATCGCGGTGATCGGGCCGTCCGGCTGCGGCAAGACCACGATGATGAGCATGCTCGCCGGCTTCCAGAAGCCGACAACCGGCAACGTCCTGTTCGACGGCCGTCCTGTCTCCGGTCCCGGCCCCGAGCGCGGCGTCATCTTTCAGGAATACGGCGTATTCCCCTGGTTGACGGTGAAGCAGAATATCGCCTTCGGCCTGACGCTCAACGCCAACCATGTCCCGACCGCCGAGCGCGACGCGATTTGCGATCACTATCTTGGCCTGATGGGCCTGTCCGACTTCGCCAATTCCCACCCGAAGCATCTTTCCGGCGGCATGCGGCAACGGCTCGCGATCGCGCGAGCCTATGCGGTGAAGCCGCAGTTTCTCCTGATGGACGAGCCGTTCGGGGCGCTCGACGCCCAGACCCGCTCAAACATGCAGAACCTGCTACTTAAGGTGCTGGAGACCGAGGGCAAGACTGTCATGCTGATCACTCATTCCGTAGAGGAGGCGATCTACCTCGCATCCCGCATCGTGGTGGTGACGGCGCGGCCGGCGCGGATCAAGAAAATCATCGACGTTCCCTTTGACTACCCGCGCGACGAGTCGATTCAGGAGCTGCCGGAATTCGCCGAGCTGCGAAGCCATATCAGGCAACTCGTGATGGATGAATATCGCGCCCAGCAGGCGCAGATGCGTCCAGTCTCATTCTCGGAATAACAGGCAAGACGGAGGATACATCATGGATCGGCGGCAATTTCTGACCACGACGGCGGGCCTTGCGCTCGGCACCTTCACAGCCTCGGCACCGGCGATCGCGCAAGCGAAAACGAAGGTCCGCGTCGGCTATCTTCACACCGTCGCCGTCGACGGCCAGATCTGGACCGGCATGGACCGCGGCTCCTTCGAAAAGCAGGGCCTCGATCTCGAACTGCGGCAGTTCAACACCGGCCTGGAAATCTTCCAGGCCTTGATCGGCGGCAGCCTCGACGTGCTGGCGACCGGCGCTGTCCTCTCGAACTTCCCGGCGCGCGGCCAAGGCAAGGTGTTTCTGATCAACGATATCGAGGTCGCGACGGCGCAGCTCTGGGTCCGCGGCGATCAAGGCATCAAGTCGTTCGCGGATCTGAAGGGCAAGCGCATCGCAACCGCGACCGGCACGACGGCGCACGTGTTCCTCGACACCGCGCTCCGGGCCAACAAGGTCGATCCAAAGGAGGTCGAGCTCGTCAACCAGACCATGCCGGCGGCTGTGACCGCCTTCATCTCCGGCGCCGTGCCGGCCGTGGCGCTCTGGGTGCCGTTCAACGTCACGGTCCGCGACAAGGTGCCGGGCGCGACCATGCTCGCCGATGCGTCAGCCTACTATCCGAAGGCGGCCATCATCGGCGGCTGGGCCGCCGCCAATGACTATTATGAACCCAACAAAGAGACTTTGGCCAAACTGATCCGCGGCTGGGCGGATGCCAACGACTACATCGTCGCCAACAGCAACGAGGCGATGGAGAAGCTGCAGAAGGGTCATTACAGCCAGACGCCGCTGTCCGACATCAACGAGTCCTTCAAGGCCCAGAAGATGTTCACGTCCAAGGACTGGAAGCGCATGTACTCGGACGGGACCGTCACCAACTGGCTGCAGCAGTCGACAGACTTCTTCATGGCCAACGCCGGCATCAAGGACTTCACGCCCGCGAGCAAATACTTCGATCCTAGCCTGTATCTGAAGACGATCGCCTAGAGACCAGGGAGCCGAGAGACTCGGAGTTCGAACCGCACACGTCACGTGCGCGGCGCGCTCCAGCTGTTTTCCCGGCCGATTGATTCGCTAACGTAACAAGCATGTGTTGAGCACCGCGGTGAAAACGCAATCCTTTCGTACGCTCAAATGCGCTGCTCCACTCCTTATTCGGGGTGGTGTGGATTACCGGCTCCAAGCAAGCTAAGCCGGCTAACGGTCCTTCGGCCGCAGACTCCTAGAGACGAGAGACATAGCCAAGGCTACGCCAAACGACGCGATGCCAGCCGGCCGCACTACTCCCACTCTATCATTTCGAATGACGCTTCGTCGTTGATTTGCAAGCACAAACTTGCAAATCTGACGGACAAATGCCGACGGTATACCCGCCGCAATTTTTGGGTGTTGAATTCACAGGAAAATTTCAGAAGCCGGCAATGTTGGCGATTGCGCTAACTATCGCAGTCAATCGACTCATCTCCGTTGCCTGCGTAGAGAAGACCGCTACACCGGCTCCGGTGCGATGTCCCTTTAATACCGTCAGAGATCAGCAGCACGCTGGTACTTCCCCTTTTTCTTGCCTGTGCGCGTGTCAGAATGGTCCTATTTGCGCTAGATCCTTGCCTCTACGGCAGGTCGTAGTTTTACCCGGAGCGGACTGACTATCGCACCGCATAGTTCGCCTGGATCGTGCCAAGACACTCGCCACGATCCAGAAGCGAAGCGATAATACGCCGGGAAAGCTGCCCCTCGGCCTATCAAGCGCTCACGATCGGACCTGAATGATCGTCTTGCCTTTGCGTCGCTGGGTCGAGTTGAGGGTGGCGACTGCATCGTCGAGGGAGGAGACCTTTCCGATGTTCGTCCGCAGCCTGCCGTCCCGCACCCTCTCGACTATCTCGATCAATTGACCGCGATCGGCCTCCACCACGAAGTCGATGGCGAAACCGTTGAGCGGCCGAGCCTCCGCCGGTCCGACGACGCTCACCAGCGTCCCTCCGGCCCTGACGAGGGCTGCAGACTGCTTTTGGATGTCGCCGCCGATGACGTCGAACGCGAGATCGACGCCCCCGATATCTTTGAGCGCATCGTTCTCCAGGTCAACGAATTCATTCGCGCCGAAATCGAGCGCTTTCTGCCGGTCGGCCGCGCGTCCCGTTCCGATGACGTAGGCTCCAGCCTCTCGCGCGAGCTGGACCACCATGGAGCCGACCGCGCCCGCCGCGCCATGCGCAAGCACGCTTTGGCCCGTCTGAAGGCGGCCGTGCAAAAAAAGCCCCTGCCACGCGGTCAAGCCGGAGATCGGCAGGCTCGCGCCGATCTTGAAGTCGACGTCACCCGGCAAGGGCGCGAGATTGCGCGCCTCGATAGCTATGTACTCAGCGAGAGAGCCGTCCCGATACCAGTCTGCAAGGCCGAACACGCGCTGTCCCACCGAGAGTCCGGTAGTACCATAGCCCGCAGCCGTGACGACGCCGGCAAATTCGTGCCCGAGGATCGACGGAGCTCGGCTCTGTTCGCGACGATCGGTCCACGTCGATGGCCACTCCAATTCGGTCGGAACGAAGCCCGATGCGTACACCTCCACGACGACGTCGTTTATCGCCGCGCGAGGTTCGGGCCGTTCCGCTAACTTCATGCCGGCAAGTCCGGCAACCTGGTCCGTCACGATGATCGCTTTCATGTTGAATTCTCCTTCATGTGCTTAGTTTTTCTGAATCAGCGTGTCCGTCTGCTCAGATCGAGCCGGCGGGTGCCACCGCGGGAAAGTCCTGATCGGGATGGAAGACGTTGTTGAAGAAGTTCGTCAGCGAGTACATGGCCACAAGCGCGACGATCTCCATGATGTTCGCATCAGTGTAGCCCGCCTCGCGCACGGCTTGCACATCGGCGTCCGTGACATGCCCGCGGCTCTCGATGACCTTGCGTGCAAACCGGACGGCGGCATCCCGCTTCGGGTCCCTCGCATGACCCTTTCGGGCGAGAATGATGTCCTCGACCGGCAGCTTGGCCATACGCTCCGCCGTGAAGCTGTGCACGGTCAGGCAGTAATTGCAGCCGTTCACTTCGGAGACCGCGAGGCCGATGCTGTCGCGCGTCTTGACGTCGAGCGCCTTGCTCAACGAGCCGAGCAGAGTGGCCCATGCGTTGAACGCGATCGGGCTTTGCGCGAAGGTCGCCATCATGTTCGGAGTGAACCCGATGTTCCTGGTGAACGTATCGAGGGTCGGTTTTGAATCGGCCGGCACGTGGTTCCGGCTTCACAGCGGCTCTCGCCATGATATTTCTCCTAGATGATTATTCAGGGTTGGTTATGCGAAGTGCAGCACATCGGCCACGGGCAGGCGCGGCTTCTGCGGCCAGTTGCCAGGCCGCTCCGGTCCAACGGTCAGCAGCATGACCGGGATTTCGTCTTTGGCGAGAGCGAACTCTCTGTGCACGGCCTCCGCATCGAAACCGATCATCGGTGTCGAACCGAGGCCCAGCGAGCGGGCTGCATAGACGATGGCCGCGGCGCCAAAGGTGGCGGAGCGCACGGCCTCGTCGCGCTGGCGCTGCGGTTGATTGTCGTACAGGCCGCGCGCAGGCCCCTCCCAGTCTGGCACCAGATGTGCCGGCATGATTCCGGCTTCCACGACCGGCGCGAGGCGCTCGGGGACGGTGCTGGCATCGGCCAACTGGCCGACAATGATGAAGGTGACGGCCGCTTCGGTGATTGCGGGCTGATTCCAGGCGATCGGACGCAGCCGCGCCTTTGCTTCGGGTGAACGCACGGCGATAAAGCGCCAGTTCTGCAGATGGAAGGACGTCGGCGCCGATGTACCGATCCGCACGAGGTCACGGATCTGATCGTCGCCGAGGACGGCCGTCGTGTCGTAATACTTCGCAGCACTGCGGGCCAGGATGGTTTCGATCACGGCGTTTGTCGGCAGCGGCCGCGCAAGCAGACGGGAAGTTGCGGCGCCGGAAGCGGTAGCTGTTGTAGCGGTGCAGTTCATGGGTGGCTCCCTCATCAAGTGATTACGGAGCCAGAAATTACGGGCAGCGCCGGTATTTTCGAGCCTCAAACAGCTCAAAAAGATGCTCGAAAGGATCATTCGGGCGCTACGGCATTACTCCTACTCCGCGGCGTGCGCCAGACGGCGCCATTCCCCTGGGGTCATCCCCATCCTCTCAGCAAAGACGCGTCTAAAAGCTGATATCGATTGATATCCAACCGCCTCGGCCACAGCTTCCGTGCTGGTCCCTGGCTTCTTGAGCTCGTTGGCGGCCATACTCATGCGAAGATCGGTCAACAGGTCGAGGGCGGAGCGACCTAACTTGTCCTGAAAGTGGCGCATGAATGTCGCGCGTGACATGCCGCATAACTCGGCCAGCTCGTGAAGCTTCCACTGTCGGGCCGGATCCGCGAACATCGCCGCCATGGCCGATGCCAATCTCGGATGGCCAGCAAGGGCCAACAAGCCGTCGGAGGATTTTCCGGCTTCACTCGCAGCGCGCAGCACTAGCGTGAACAAGACCGTCGAGAGCGCGTTGAGAATGGCGCGCCCTCCCGCTCTGTCAGCGGCGGACTCCATTCGCATCAGGCCCACCAGTCCGGAAAGCTGACTCGATGCCGACGCGGTGTCCTCTCCTCCATCGTTTTTCATAGCCCGCACCACCAGATTCGCCGGCAGGTAGTTGCGGACCAGCCGGTCATGCGGCGGCACGACGAAAAACCGCCCGCACAGGAGATCCAGTCGCTCACCCGGTCCATCGTTCTCGCTCAACATCCATCCTGCGGAGCCCCTGCTTTGGTGCGTGGCGATTGGCTTTTTGCCGCTACCGTCGTGCAGCACATGCGCCGAACCGTGAGGGAGCAGCACGATATCTCCGCTTCCAAGTTCCTGCACCGTTCTCGAATCAGGGTCCTCGAAAATGGCCCGACCCTTGACTATGACATGGTACGGGATCTCGTTCGCCCCTGCCCTGGGCCAGATAACACGCCAGGGTGCGCCGTACGCGCAGCGCACCTCGAGTTGGCCGGTAACGGTTATGATTTGCAGGAGATGACTCAACCAGTCGACTTGAGACATGAGACCTCGAGAACGTGAATCGCCGACGCAGGATATCAATTTAGCGGCGCGTTCGGCGAAAGGCTTGACGTTCCGTCCTCATTGATTGCGGCGCTGAAGGCCAGGGCGGCCGCTTGCTCATTGTCTCCATCTCGGCGGTGAGCTCCGTCAGCATCAATACCGACTTTCAGTGTAGATGCTCAGCACCACGCGGGAGGTGCGGTGGCGCGCTGCATGACGACCGGGTTCCTTCCCAACGGCAGCAACTTCCCCTCCCTTCCGCCAGACACCATCGGTAGCCAGTCGACCTGAGTATCGATGGTCCGGTTTTGCGCCAAGAGCTGCCTCGACTCCTGCACTTGGCGCATTGGAAATGACGCTCAACCCGAATACCGGTTGCGGGAGAGGCCGCCGTCTTCGGACCGAGACCCGCGTCTCGGATTCTCGCGCGCGCGAAGCTGGGTCGGGCAGCGGTCAGCCGGGCGGCAGCTGCCGATCTGCAATCTTGCTGCGCTCGCCGCAACGACTTTCACTTCGGCCAGGCCGAGCCGAGGATGATCGAGCAGAAGTTTCCGCGTACATAGTTCATGTCCTTCAGCGCCAGGACATCGGCCTTCACGTTTCCGAACGTTGTAAGAGGCTTCTTGATGATGCCGTTGGCGAAGTGATCGATGATGTTCTCCTTGAAGTTGGCCTCCCGCGGATGATGGGCACAGACGTGGTCCCGCTGCTCGTGCGTGAAGTCGCGGTAGGCGATACCAAGCACGTCCATTTCCACGCCGGCGGTCACCAGCGCGATGGTGGGACGCATGTGCTTGGGAATGCCGGGCGTCGTGTGGAGCGCGATCGCGGTCCAGACATCCTCGACGTCGCGTTCCGGCACGCCGTAAGTCTTCATAAAGTCGCGTGCGGCGTTGGCGCCATCTACTTCGAAGCGCAGGTCCGGGCTCGAATACTTCTCCGTCAACCCCATATCGTGGAACATGGCGCCGAGGTAGAGCAGTTCCGGATCGTATTTCAACCCTCGCCGTCCACCCGTGAGCGCGCCCCAGAAGAAGACGCGGCGGCTGTGGTTGTAGAGCAGGTCGTCCTCGGTGTCGCGAACGAGCTGCGTGGCAGCACGAGCAATGGCGCTGTCGGGTACGCGGATGCCGGCAATGATTTCGGGCATGAACGGTCTCCTTCGTTGGATCGGAATCGGGTGGCACAAATCGCCACGGGATAGTTACGGGATCGTGGACGGATGGCTGTCGCTATTCGGCGGCGACCTCCATCGGTGTAAGTCCCAGCGCTTGCGCCACACCGGCCCCATAGGCTGGGTCTGCCTTCAGGCAATTGGCAATGTGGCGCTGCTTGGCCTCGAGCCGTGCATCGCCCATCGCTCGCGCCGTGTTCTCGAACAGCGCCTGGCGCTGCACCAATGTCATTTTGCGAAATAGATTGCCGGGCTGCTCGTAGTGATCCTCGTCGACGCGATGGTCCCAGTGCGCGGCCGCGCCGGACCATTCGAGCGGCGGTTCGGCGAGACTCGGATCGTGGTCGATCCACGCGCCCTTGCTGTTTGGCCAATAGGTCGGTGTCGCACCCAGGTTGCCGTCGGTGCGCATCGCGCCGTCGCGGTGATAGCTGTGGAACGGGCACTTCGGCGCATTCACCGGGATATGGTTGAAGTTGACGCCCAGCCGGTAGCGCTGAGTATCACCATAAGAGAACAGGCGCGCCTGCAGCATCCTGTCGGGCGAGAAACCAATTCCTGGCACGACATTGGCCGGCGAGAAGGCGGCCTGCTCGACCTCGGCAAAATAATTGTCGGGCCATCGATTGAGCTCAATCACGCCGACCTCGATCAGCGGATAATCCACCTTCGGCCAGACTTTCGTGAGGTCGAATGGATTGTGATTGTGCGCCTTCGCCTGCTCGTCGGTCATGACTTGGATGAACATCGTCCAGCGTGGAAAGTCACCGCTGTCGATGGCGTTGAGCAGATCGCGCCCATGGCTCTCGCGATCCTTGGCGACGAGCGATGCCGCCTCCTGGATGCCCTGCTGCGTGCGGAAGTGGAACTTGACCCAGACACGTTCGTTGGCGGCGTTGACCATTGAGAAGGTGTGACTCCCGAACCCGTGCATGTGCCGGAAGCTCCTGGGGATGCCGCGGTCGGACATGACGATCGTCACCTGGTGCAGTGCTTCGGGCAGCAGCGACCAGAAATCCCAGTTGTTATCGGCCGAACGCAGGCCGGTGCGCGGATCGCGCTTGATGGCGTGATTGAGATCGGGAAAGCGCAGCGGGTCGCGGAAGAAGAAGACGGGCGTGTTGTTGCCGACAATGTCCCAGTTGCCTTCCTCCGTGTAGAACTTCAACGCAAAGCCGCGGATGTCGCGCTCCGCATCGGCCGCGCCCCGCTCGCCGGCAACCGTGGAGAAGCGCGCGAACATCGGCGTCGTCTTGCCGATCTGCGCGAAGATCTTCGCCGTGGTATGGCGGCTGATGTCGCGCGTGACGGTGAAGGTGCCGTAGGCGCCCCACCCTTTCGCGTGCATGCGCCGCTCCGGGATCACCTCGCGATCGAAATGCGCCATCTTCTCGATGAGCCAATGTCCTGGAGGAGCGCGGGGCCGCGCGGCCCTGCCGTCATGATGTTGAGATTATCGGCCATCGGCGCCCCGGTTGCGTGCGTCATGGGTGGACGGGAATCTGTCATGATCTGCCTCCTGTTCTCACGACGGGATGGAACTGCTGCTGGCCTCGATGGCGAGACCTGATCTGGTACGTATTTTGCGGAGGAGCCTCGCGGCCGACAACGCACACGATCCTATGGATCAGGACAGCCGTACGTCGTTTGCTGCCAACAAGTGGTCGACCATTTGCAACGGCAGCGGCTTGCTCGGAGAGGTCACACTCTATTCCGGCTCTGTTCGCCGGAAGCTGGCGCGGTATTGCACCGGGGTGACGCCAAGGCGGGTGCAAGACGATCCTCATCCGATCCGCCGATCCGAAGCCGCAATCGAAAGCGACCGCCTTCAGCGGCCGGTCGCTTCCTTCCAGCATCATGCGAGCTGTATCGACGCGGGCGCGCTCGATGAACTCGTGCGGCGTTATACCGGTCACCTGCACGAAATGCCGGGCCAGATTCCGGGGGCTCATGCCGACCACAGCGGCAAGCGACTCCAGCGTGTGGCGCTCGCCGATTCGGGCCATGACGTGGTCCTGGATGCGCGCGATCGGCGATTCCGGATCGGCAGGCGCTGTCAGATAGGGACTGAACTGCGATTGTCCGCCCTGGCGCTGGGCCACCACAACCAGCCGCTTGGCAACCTTGAGCGCCGTTTCCGCGCCGTGCCGCTGCAACACGAGCGCCAACCCAAAATCTATCCCTGCAGTTACACCGGCGGCGGTGATCAACCGTCCATCCCGCACATAGATCAAATCAGGTTCGACTCTTGTCTTCGGGAATCGCGCTGCCAGCGCCTGCGCATCCTGCCAATGGGTTGTGACACGCCGATCGTCGAGGAGACCGGCGTAGCCGAGCACGAAAGCCCCGGTGCAGATCGATCCATACACACTGGAGCGCCACGGCAGCTGCTTGACCCACTCGATCAGGGAGCGCTCGGGTTCCGCCTCCGGTGGCGTCGGCGCACCGGCCACCAGTATGATGTCGAAGCCGCCTGTCGCCTCCTCGAAGGTCAGGTCGGCCATCAGCCGTAGACCGTTCGACGCCCGCAATGGATTGCGGTGAGCCGCGATCAACGCCGTTTCATAGCGGTCAGCATTGTCAAGGAACGTGTTCGCCTCGCTGAACACATCGAGGGGCCCGGCCACGTCCAAGGCCTGGACCCCCTCGTAGACGACGATCGCGACAGCTTGTACCGGCACCCCTTACTGCCTCTCCAGTGTGGCGCCTCATTATGCATGTCGTCCACACACTGCAAAGGGTCTGGTGCGATCTGGACCAACCGAATTGTCGCGCCTTATCGCGACCCTGGCGCCTTGTCTGGCGTCGTCAAGGCATTGTCCCTGGCATCGACGACGAAGACCGCGAGTAAACTGGCGGGCTCCGTTTCGCTCGCGTTCTCACTAATCGTATGATGTGAGCCCGGCATCTCGTAAAACGCTTCGCCTTGATGGTAGACCTTCGGCGGGTCATTATCGACCTGGCTGCGGATGGCCCCCGATAGCACATAAGCGTAGATAAATGCCGACGCTGCGTGGTGATGAGGCAGCGATTTAGCTGCGGGCGGATAACTCACAAGGACAGAAACCAATCTCTTTCCTTCGACATTCGGGAGTGCGTGCTCGAAGACGACCTTTACTTGCTCCCGGTCCTGGGCGATCGCGGGAGAGGCTCCCAGAGCGATCTCTGATGCTAGCAGCAGGACGGCGGCCGCTCGCAGTGCTCTTCTGCCGGTGATCTTGTAACCCTTTGTGTTGATAGAAGACGCGCTCGGCGCTAGCCAGCGAAGAAAAGCAAGCGCCTCGACGCTGGCAATTCGCCCGTACGCGGATATCAGTTCTAGGAGCATGGCACTACCCTCTATGATGTTGAACGTCGTCATGGAGAATCCGGCAAGGGAGATGCAGCAATCAGATCGCACGCGTTGGGGCTCTTGAAGTCCGGGAGAAACCGCTCGCAGACGGCGGCGTTTACCGTGCCGTACGTGGTCGCGGGCTTATGCGCAAAGCCCGCGAAGTACTCCTGAATAAAGCCTTTTTTGAAATTCGTTCGCGGGTATCTGGCGATGATGTCCTGAAGGACTTCCGTGGGAAACTGATCGAATCCGACCCCGATCACATCGAGAAGGACGCCTGAATTGAGGAGCGCGACTTCGGGGCGCATATACTTCGGGATGCCGGGCGTGGTGTGCAGCCCGATTGCCTCCCAGACCGTCTGCACCTGATCTTCCGGGATATTGTGGGTACTGAGGAACTGACGGGCGGCATTTGCGCCATCAACTTCGAAGCGCTCGTCCGGGCTCGAGAACTTCTTGATCAGGCCGAGATCGTGAAATGCTGCGGCGACGTAAAGGAGCTCAGAGTCGAAGCGCAGCTTTCGCTGATGCCCCTGCTCAGCCGCGAACAGGTAGACGCGGATCGAATGATTGAAGAGCAGATCGGTTGAATGCGCGCGCAGGACGTCTGTCGCCTCTTTCGCGAGCAAGGAATCGGGAATGAGGGGGGCACGGACGAGATTTCGCGTGGTCATTTGATGTTTCCTTTCGAGAGCGGCCGAGGGGCCGACGGCAATAATGGCTCGCGAGCCCAACGCCTGGTGATCAACTCGAAGTAACCGCGAGCACGATTTTTCCTTTCGGCTGGGGCCGCACGCGCTCCATCATTAAATGAGCTTCACGCGCATCCGTTAGAGGCAAGACAGCCCCTACCTTTGTTCGCAATTTTCCATCATCGACAAGACGAGCGATCTGCATGAGGTATCGGCTCGTGATGTTGACGAGAAAGAAGCTGGCTTCAACGCCGTGGCGTTTTGCAAGATCCTGATCCGGGTGGGAAACCGCGGAGATCAGCTTGCCGCCGCGGCGGAGGACCTCGAAGGAACGGCTTTGTGTTTCGCCGCCGACCAGATCGATGACGGCGTCCGCCTCGCGAACCTGCTCCTCAAATCGTTGAGCGCGATAGTCGATCACGGCATCTGCGCCCAGCTCGCGCACCAACGGAATATTATGAGCTGCGGCGGTCGCGATGGTCTGGAGACCAGCGCGCCGCGCCAATTGAACCGCATAGGACCCGACGTTCCCTGCCGCTCCGTGGATGACCACCTTTTGGCCTTTCTTAAGCTGGGCCTGATCAAACAGCGCCTGCCATGCGGTGACGGCAATGACAGGAACAGAAGCGGCTTCAACGTGGGTCAGCGAAGCGGGCTTGTTGGAGACCATTCCGGCAGAAGCCAAAGCGTATTCGGCGTAGGCCCCGACAAATCTCGAATTCGTAACGCCATAAACCTGATCTCCCACGCGCAGGTCGGAAACGCCTGGGCCCACGCCGACGACTTCACCCGAAAGGTCAGAGCCCAACGTGAGAGGGAGCGGTTGCGGCAAAGCGCTCTTTCCGGCCCGGATCCATCCATCCCACGGCCCGACCCCTGCGGCTTCGAGCTTGACCAGGACCTCGCCAGGGCCGGGTTCGGGCCGCGGGATGCGCTCCAATTTCATGACCTCAGGTGGCCCAAACTCGTGGACACGCCAAGCCATCATTGTTGAACGAGCTCGCTCGTGACTAGCCTGAGGATTGACGCTGCCGGGTGTCATCTCACTCGCTCCCCGCTCGCCATGACTACCGCCCGCGCTCGTCCTGAAGAGTGCAATGGGCGGAGCCTATCGCCAATCGGATTGGCGGATAGCTCTGCCCCATATGTCGCAATCGATCCTGCTTGGGACAACAAACAGCATCCTTTGGATCAGGACAGGCGTACGTCGTTTCCTGACAACGCCGGTCGATGGGCCCGGCTCTGACCGATAGCCCCCGGCCGCTTTCGGACGGCTGGCTGGCTAGAATTCGGATCGAACGGAATCGGATACTGGTCCCAAACATCCACGTAGCGTCCATGGACTTTCGGTTGGCAGATCCAGACGAGCGTGTTCGGCACCGCGGCCATCCTTGTCGTACGCTGGCAGCGAACGATGGCTCGGCCGTCAGGCCGGAGCCTTGAAATCGTACGAGATGCGTCCGGCTGGCAGATAGAACAGAGCGATGACAGCGCCACCTCTCACCTCCGGATAGTGCCGGCTGCCAGGGTCGGGCGCCGTCCAGCCTGGCCCTTGCCAACCCTGCAGTCCCTTCAACTCCGCGCCTTTGTTCAGGGGCACGACGAGGTTGAGCTCGCCATAGGGGTGGCCGTGATACTGGCCGCGGAGCACGTCGCTATCATCCTCGTCCTTGAAGCGACGCGGATCGGCGCTATTCATGTACACGGCGGTGATGCTGAACTGGAACGTCTCGGGAGTTGGCTCCAGGATACGGCTGCGCCGGTAATTCGGGCCCTCGACCTCCTGGTTTGCCGCCCAACCTCCCTCAACTCCGATTTTGATGAGGCGGCTCAGATCCTGGTAGAGCGAGCTTTGCTCGCCATATTTCTCGTTGAGCCAACGCTCCATCTCGGCGCCGGGCGTCATATCCTTGACCTCCCGCAAGAACGGAATACTGCGCTGAATTAGCTCTTCCCGGCTTCCCATGGTCCTGTCCTCCTTCTCGATTGGATCTCACGCTTCAAAGCCCGCAAACGTGGCGAACTCATCGACGTCCGCCCGCGGCATCAATCTTTCCGCCCCCACAACCATCGCACGGCCGATCGAAACGCCGCACACCACCATTTGCTCCGCCGGGATCGACAGCAGCGGACGGAGGATCCGGTGATATTTCGCGAACGTCTCCTGCGGACAGGACTGAAGTCCGCGCCCTGCCGCTGCCAACATCACGTTCTGCACGAACATTCCGAGGTCGAGCCAGCTTCCGACTTCCAGACGGCGGTCGATGGTTACGATCAGACCCACCGGCGCGCCAAAGAACGTATAGTTTTTCGCGGTCTGCTGTGCCCGGGCCTCGGAATCGGCCTGCGCGATCCCGAGCGCGCCGTAGAACAATTGACCGAACTGCTGTCGCCGCCTGAGGTACGGCTCGGGCAAGTCGCTGGCGTAATATTTGTATTCCGACGCGTGCTCGTCGCGCGACGTCTGGTGCGCCTCCAGCAGCGCCGCCGACACCCTGTCCTTGACCGCGCCCGTGAGCACATAGACGTGCCAGGGCTGGATGTTCGCTCCACTTGGTGCGAACCGGGCTGCGCAGAGAATCTGCTCGACGGTCCGCCGCGGGACCGGAGCATCGCAGAATTCGCGGCACGCGGTTCGGCCCATCATGATCTCGTCGATGCCTCTATGGGCAAGGGGCACGGTTTCGCCGGTCACGGCTTCTTCAGGAGCGGACATCGTCCCTCCTCCATCGGCCTGAACGCTTCTTCCCCAGGAATGGTCGCGAGTAACTCGTAGTAATCGAACCTGTATTTCGACTGTTCCGGCGACTTGACGCGGAAAAGATACATATTGCGGATCAGCCGTCCGTCCTCGCGAATGCGGCCGTTCCTCGTCATGAAATCGTTCACCGGCATTTCGCGCATCTTGGCGGCCACCGCCGGGCCATCCAGCGTGCCCGCCGCTTCGATTGCCCGCAGATAGTGGATCACCGCACCATAGGTGCCGGCATGGATCATGGTCGGGACCTTCTGCGTCGTCTCGATGAAGCGCTTCGACCATGCACGCGTCTCATCATTGAGATCCCAATAGAATGCCGAACTGAGCATCAGTCCCTTGGCGTTCTGCAATCCAAGACTATGGATGTCGGCAATGAAGACGATCAGGCCGGCAAGCTTTTGCCGGCGCGTGATGCCGAACTCCCTGGCTTGCTTGACCGCGTTGATGAAATCTCCCCCAGCATCGGCGAGTGCGATCACGTCCGCATTTGAAGACTGCGCCTGCAGCAGGAAGGAAGAGAAATCGGGCGTGTTGATCGGATGTTTGACTGCGCCCGTCACTTTGCCGCCGGTCACCTCGATCACCTTGCGGCTGTCGGCCTCGAGCTGCGCGCCGAGGGAATAGTCGGCCGAAAGAAAGAACCAGCTCTTTGCGCCAAGTCGTGAGATCGCCTTGGCGGTGCCCTGCGACAGGGCATAGGTATCGTAGGTCCAGTGAATACCGGTCAGCGAGCACTCATCACCGGTCAGGCGCGATGTTGCCGCGCCTGTGGCGAGAAACAGCTTCTTCTTGTCACGGGCAATGCCTTGGACGGCGAGCGCAACAGCGGAATTCGGCACGTCAAAGATCGCCTCGACGCCCTCGTTGTCGAGCCAGCGCCGTGCGATCGCCGCAC
This sequence comes from Bradyrhizobium sp. CB3481, assembly GCF_029714305.1. Lineage (NCBI taxonomy): Bacteria > Pseudomonadati > Pseudomonadota > Alphaproteobacteria > Hyphomicrobiales > Nitrobacteraceae > Bradyrhizobium > Bradyrhizobium sp. CB3481. Next base: position 1,986,954 of record NZ_CP121647.1, on the reverse strand, counting down.
CGACGTCCGCCTTGTTCTGGTGGTCGCTGGCGACGACCTGGATCGATCGCCCGAGCACCTTGCCCCCAAAATCGTCAACAGCCATCTGCGCCGCGACCACCGACCCCTGGCCCCCGTTGTCGGCGTAAAGGGAGGACATGTCGGTCAGGACACCGAGCTTGACAGGAGCATCCTGCGCAACCGCCGATGTCCCAAGTAGCGCCGACGCCACCATCGCAACGACCATCTTGCGTTTGACACCCGACGTCTCGCTGGATCTCATTGCGACCCTCCTCCAGACAGGCGACGAGGATAATGACGGGATCGGACAGCGACGGAAGTGAAACCTTCGCAGATCTGTCGTGAACCGCCTTCAGATTGGTCGCACCGGGGGCAGCATGTCTCCGTTAGCTCCCCGGTTGCGTCCAGCGTGTGCCTGGCTTTAACCTGGATTCCACCGCGGCATGTGCGCACGCGGCTGGCTGCCAAGGATCCTCGCCGTGTCCGTTTCCTTCAAGACATTGGACTTGAACCTGCTCAAGGTGTTCGATGCCGTGATGGAGGAACGCAGCGTGCTGCGCGCCAGCCAGAAGGTTGCGCTGAGCCAGTCCGCCGTGAGTCATTCGCTAGCCCGACTTCGCGAGATGCTGGAGGACGAACTGTTCGTGCGCACGGCCACGGGCATGCAACCCACGGCGCGCGCGCTGACGATGGCGCCGCAGGTTCGTGAGGCTCTGCGAACCCTTGAGGCCGCGGTCGAGCTGCCGACCTTCGTCCCAGCAACGTCCACCAAGCAGTTTACGCTCGCCGCCAACGACTTCGCGACGATGGTCCTGGCATCTCCGCTCCTGAAACTACTCGGCCGAGAGGCGCCGTCCATTGACTTGACCATCAAGCCCGTGACCCGAATCGACCTTGCCGAGCAGATCGATCTCGGTCGCATCGACGTGGCTATCGGCGTCTTCTCGGTCCCTCCGAGCCGCTTCCGCACGTCGCTGTTATTCGAATATGACGACGTGCTGATTGTCGGCGGAAAGCGTAAACTCGGCCGGCTTGACAAAGCAAAGCTTGCGCGCCTGTCGCTGGTCGTCGTCTCCTTCGAGCAGGAGGGCGCCATCGGCGGATTCATCTCGGAGCGAGGTCTCGCCCGGCGCTCGGAGATGTATGACCGCGCGGCGCTCGAGCGGGCGCTCTCGGCAAGCGACCGCCCGCCGCGGATCGCGGTCTCATTGCCGCATTTTCTTGCGCTCCCCGCGCTGCTCCAGGATTCCGAACTGGCAGCCATTGTCCCGCGTCCGCTGGCAAGGGCGCTCGAGCAAAATCATTCGATTGCGACCTACGAGCTGCCCTACACCACAACCCCTGTCGAAGTCCGCCTGCTGTGGCATGAACGCGCCGAGGGCGAACCATCGCATGACTGGCTTCATGAGATCCTCCGACGCGCGGCCGAGGACCTTCGACGCGGGCGCTAAGGATTGGTGGCTTCGCTATCGAGCGGCCATCGTACCTGACATCGGGACCCAGCGCTCACCGTCGCCTGCGAAGTGAACTTGCCAGTTGACGTGTGCTGGCCAATGAGACGACTTGGGACTCCACCATCGGCGATGTCACCTCATACGGGGCAACGGGTAACCAACGCGGATCATGAGAATGCGTCCCGGCCGTGGATATCACGGTGACAATCCCTCTCAAAGCCGACGACTCGCTCTGATTGCAGCGATGCGACGTGGCGCCACACCTTCCATCTCTCTCCTCGGCCAATGGTAATTCCCGCCGGCGAACTCGATCGCTAATGGTCGCAGGAGATCGCAGGCTGACGTGCAATCGTACGAATGGTAGAGGGGGAGCGACTCGACCCCCGGCCGGATTGTTTTTCCTCACCCTGCGGCACCCGCCGGCAACTGATAAGATTTCGACATTTTTCCTTGTCAGTTAGCCAACTGACTCCATTTGCGACCAACCCTTATCAGTTGAATCCACCTCTGCAGCAGCCCGTTGAGCGATCTCCGCAGAGCACTGGAAGGTCGGTGCGTCACTGGTGCCGCCGATGAGACTTTCTTCAGCGCAGGACAGAACGCCGATTGGTACGAGACGCACACCCGGAATGGGCAAAACCCTTAGATCACCGCCTTGCTTTCGCCGAGCCCCAAATAGATCTGCTGCACTCGTTCGTTTTCACGGAGATCCGCGGCCGCGCCGTCGAGGGCCACGCGCCCCGTTTGCAGAACGAACGCATAGTCGGCGATATCGAGCGCCAACGGGACGGACTGCTCGGCCAGCAACAGTGTCAGGCCTTCGCCGTGCAGACGATGCAAAGTCTCGTAAAGCTGTTCGACAATGGCGGGAGCCAGGCCAAGACTTGGCTCGTCGAGCATCAGGAGCGTCGGTTCACTCATCAATGCGCGTCCGACCGCAAGCATCTGCCGCTCGCCGCCGGACAGCGTGCCGGCGAGCTGCCGCCGCCGCTCGGCGAGGCGCGGAAACAGCGCGTAGACACGGTCAAACAGCGCCGCAGTGCGGCCGCGGTCCGCGAGCGAAGACGCGCCGAGCCTGAGGTTCTGCTCGACCGTCTGCGTCACGAACAATCGCCAGCCTTCTGGCGACAGCGCGAGCCCCTTACCGACAATCCGATAGGCCGGCAGACGCGAAATGGCTTCGCCTTGCCACACGATCCTGCCGGATGAAGGCCGCACCAGCCCTGCGACTGCATTCAATGTCGTCGTCTTGCCGGCGCCGTTCGACCCAAGCAGCGCCACGACCGAGCCGGCGTGGACACGCAGCGAAATGTCCGAAACACCTACTAGATCACCGTAACGCACTTCCAGATGCTCGACGATGAGCTCGCTCACGGCGCACGGCCCCCTTTGCCATGATGCCCGCGGCCGAGATAGGCCTCAATCACGCCTCGGTCCTTCACCACTTCCTCGGGCCGGCCACTAGCGATCACATGGCCCTGGTTGAACACGAGGACACGGCGCGTCAGACTCAGGATCACTTCCATGATGTGCTCGACGATGATGAGCGTGACACCCGTCTCGTAGATCTTACGCACGAGTGCGATCGCTTCCTGCAATTCGGTCGGCGTCAGCCCGGCAAGCGCCTCGTCGAGAAGCATGAGCCGCGGATTCGTCGCGAGCACACGCGCGATCTCGAGGCGCTTGCGCCCTGGTGTGCCGAGCGACCGCGCCGCCTGTGCGGAGAATGGCGCCAATCCGGTCAGCTCGACGATGCGACGTGCATGCTCGCGCGCCTCGCGCCGATGGCGGTGACGCAGGAATGCCCCGACCATCACGTTGTCCAGCACGCTCATATCCGTGAAAGTCGCCGGCACCTGGAAGGTGCGGCCAATGCCGAGCGTCACGTGGCGCTCGGGCGGAGCGTCGGTGACCTCTTCGCCGCAAAAGGCGATGCGGCCGGCGGTCGGCACCATGTCGCCAGCGAGACAATTGAAGAAGGTCGACTTGCCGGCACCGTTCGGGCCGATGAGGCCGACGATCTCGCCTTCCTGGACGGTGAGATCGGCATCGCGCACGGCCAGGAAGCTGCCGAACGCCTTGCTCACGCCCTGAGCTTCAAGAAGCATGGTCGCGCCCTCCCCGCGAGGTCAGCCGCGTCCACAGATCAAGAACGCCGCCGGGCTCGTAGCGCGCGATAAGCACGATGATGCCGCCGTAGAGGATGTAGGTGAGCCCGGTGCCGCCGCCCCCGAACCACGTATTGGTCGCGGTCTGAAGCGGAATGAGCACCAGCGCGCCGATGAACGGACCGAACAGGGTGCCGGCGCCGCCCAGCGCGGCGATGATCACCATCTGCACGGAGACGAGAATGCCGAAGCCGCTTTCCGGGTCGATGAAGCCAGTCTTGATTGAATAAAGCGAGCCGGCGATCGAAGTGAACGTCGCGCTCAGCACTAGGGCCTGCATTTTGGTCGACCGCACAGGCACGCCGAGGCTGCGCGCGGCGCGCTCGCCGGCCTTGGTCGCGCGCAGGTAATAGCCGAAGCGGCGGCGTTCGAGCGTCCAGGTCAGCGCCAGCAGAACGACCAGAACGGCGAGGAAGATATAGTAGTAGGGGACTTCGCTGCGGAACGTCAGGTCCCACCAACCCCGTCCGACCGCCGGTCCCTGCAAGCCGATCGCCGCACCCACGAAAGCCCAGGTGCCGAAGAAGATGCGGATCAATTCGGCGACCGCGATCGTCGCCATGCTGAAGTAGTGGCCGGTCAACCGGAACGATGGCTTGCCGATCGCGAGCGCGAGCGCGCAGCCCAAGATGACGCCCACCGGAATGCCCGCCATGGGCGGCCAACCGGTCACGGTATAGACGAGCAGCGGCGCATATGCACCGATCCCGAAGAACATCGCGTGTCCGACGGACACCTGCCCGGCATAGCCGCCAACGATATTCCAGGCGGACGCGGAGATCGCGGCCAGCAGGAAAGTGACGCCGATGTCGCGATAGAATGCGTCTGTGAATACCACCGGATAGAAGAGAAGCGCCGCGGCGGTGAGCAGCAGGATCGGATTGCGGGCGAGCGCGGCCTTCACGCTTTCCCCATCAGGCCCTGCGGCCGCAGCCAGAGCAGCGCCACGAAGAGCGCGTAGACCACGATGTCCTTGTAGATCGCGCCGAGCCAGAATGCCGACAGCGACTGGATCAGGCCGATCAGAAGTCCGGCGATGAGCGCGCCAGGCACGCTGCCGAAGCCGCCCAGCGCGACGACAACGAAGGCGGTTAGCCCGAACGTCTCGCCGACCGACGGCGACCAAGGATAAGCCGTCGCCATCAGCGCGCCGGCAATGCCCGCCGCGGCGGCCGACAGTCCCCAGGCCAGCGCCTGCATGCGGTCGGGGCGGATGCCGACCAGCATCGCCGCCTGGCGGTCCTCGGCGACGGCCAGCAGCTTGCTGCCCACGGTCGTCCGCGTGAGCAGCAAATGCAGGCCGATGGTCAGCGCGATGGCAACGACACCCGCGACCAACTGGGCGACCGGCATCAGCACGCCGCCGATGTCAACGGTCCCTGACAACGATGTCTGAGGCAGCGACACGAAATTGGCCGAGAAGATCCAGAAGGCGGTGTAGCGGAGCAGCAGCGCGAGGCCGAATGTCGAGAGAATCTGCGACAGCATCGGCCCGCGCAGCACCTCGCGGATCAGCGACATATAGATGACGACGCCGAGCACGAACAGCGCAAAGGCGGCGGCGAAGCCGAACACCGCAGGCCCGCCGCCGAGCCAGACGACGACGAGGAGCGCAACGTACATGCCGAGCATGACGAACTCGCCATGCGCGAAATTAATGAAGTTCATCATGCCCCAGATCAGCGTCAGACCTGAGGAGAACAGGGCGTAGATGGCGCCCACCAGGAGGCCGCCTATGACGACTTGGAGGAGCAGCATCGGTTAAATCGACGCTACTTGGTGCCGGTCATAGGCCACTGTAGCTTGGCTTCGGCGTGGTCTTCCGGCCAGACCAGAACATAATTGTCCCCGTGCAACTGGATGAGATAGGTGGCGGCGAGGCTGTTCTGTCCGGTGTTGTCGAATTTCACGCCGTTGTAGCCCATCATCAGCACATTGGGCTTGAGGTCGGTCTGCGTCAGTGCCACGCGGATCTTCTCCGGGTCGGTCGAGCCTGCGCGATTGAGCGCGTCGGCCAGCGCGAAGAAGCCCTGCATGTTGCGCGCGCTGGTGTCGTCGAGATCGCGCCCGGTCTTGGCTTTGTACATCTCGTTGATCTTGTAGGTGACTGAGCCAGGTTTGCCGATGACCCAGGCGCTGCGGTTCATCACGCCTTGCGCGACATCCTTGACTGCCGGTATGAAGGAAGGATCGGAGAACCCGCTATCGTCGCCGATGACCATCGGCGGCTTGTAGTTCAGGTTCTTCATCGTCTTCATGTAAAGGATCGAGTCCGCAGTGTAGCTGATGAAGATAACGACGTCGGGATTCTTCTCCTTCAACTGCAGCACCTGTGCGCTGACGTCGGTCGAAGACGCGCTGTACGGGATTTGGATCGCGACCGAAACGTTCGCCTTCTTCGCCTCCGCCACGACCTCGGCGGCGACCGATGTGCCGTAATCGGTGTTCTCGTTGACGACGGCGATCGAGTCGATCTTCTTGCCCTGCTTCTTCATGTCGCCGATGAAGCGCATGTAAGCGCGCGCATAGTCGGTTGCGATCGGCGTCGCGCGGAACACCCATTTGAAGCCGCGCCCGGTGATGTTGCCGGCCGCGGAGTCCCCGACCATCATCGGGACACCGTAACGCTCGGCGATGGCAGTCGCCGTGAAGCTGCATGAGGACTGATAAGCCCCCATCAGCACGTTGACCTTGTCCTGAGTGATCAGCCGGGTCGCCAATTGCTGCGCCAGCGACGGATTGCCTTGGTGATCGACGAAGGTGAGCTCGAGCTTGGCGCCGCCCATGTTCGGCAGGCCGGCACTCTTGGCCAGGGGCAGGTCTCCCATCTCGGGATGCGTATTGTTGATAATGTCGGCCGCGACCTCGACGGCCGCTTTCGAAGCAAGACCGGCGGCGCCAGCGTTCCCTGTGAGCGGCCACAGGATGCCGATCTTCACGGCATCGGCGGCGAGCGCCGGCGCGGCAACGGAGAGCGCGGCCGCCACAACGACCGCGAGCAGCGCGTAAGATTTTGTCACATATTCCTCCCGTCCCGAATTGATCGTTTGGCGTTTCTTATGGGAGCGGCCGGATCGTTCGATCCGGCATTGAATGCTCGGTCGTCCTCCCCTAACGTGCAAAGAGGCAACGGTAAGTGCGACCTGGCCGGTTGTCAATTAGAGGCCGCCTTTGAACGATTCATGCAGCGGCCCGCATGTCGGAGGATCCGCGTGCCGCTCCACTATGACGTCACTACCATCACCGTCGCGGCCGGCCAGCACGGCAAGGCGCTGTCGGCTCTTGAGCGTCAGCTCGCTGACGATCGCGCGCTGCTGGCGTGCTGGTATTCCGAGATCGGCGCGCTCAACCGCATTCTCATTATCCGCGAGGCGGCCGATGCGGCCGCGACGTTGGAGCGGCGACAAAGCGTTCTCGCCTCCAGCGACCCTTTCAACCTTGGCGCTCTACTGGGAAAGCTGGAGATGGATACGTATTCGGCGTTCGAGTTCGTGCCGCCGATCACGCCCGGCGCCATTGGCCCGATCTTCGAAGTCCGGATCTATACGCTCAAGCATCAGGGTCTGACACCGACGGCCGAGCTCTGGCGCAAGAGCGTGCCGGGCCGCGCTGCCCTGTCGCCGCTTCTCGCAGCGATGAGCTCCCTGACCGGGGAGGTCATCCGCTTCATGCATATCTGGCCGTACAAATCGTTCGAAGAGCGTACAAGTCTGCGCGCAAAGGCCATTGCTGACGGCGTGTGGCCGCCGCCGGGCGGGCCTGATCACATCGCAACGATGCAGTCGGACATCTATCTCCCGGCGTCGTTCTCGCCGACGCGCTAGCCGGGCACGGGGGTTCCGCAGCTGAGCGGTTTCGGCCGGATCAACCTCCCCATCGCCGGGAAGCACGGCTCCGTAATCGCTTCGCGCCTCCTCCGCCGATGGGGCCTTCCTGGACCTCGTCGCGCACCACGGCCCTCAGCACTTCAGCCGCGACGGAGAGCCCTCGTTGGTCTCCTACTCGGAAATGGTTTCGGCGGACCGTGATCGGCGCCTGGCCGGATACGAGATCTATCGCTTTGGGGCAAACGAACCGGTCGGCCCCGGCGCCGCCGCATTGATTGAACACTTCTTCGACCGACTATGGACGCTTCACAAGATCATCCCGAAGGCCGGGCCGAACGAGCAGCACCTGCGCTAGTGCGGAAGGGATCGTGGAAGAGGGCAGCCAAATGACGATAAAGCAGCAGCCGACGCTCGACGAGCAACTGGCGGTGGCGAGGCGGCCGGTCAGGCATCCCGATTTTGATCCGGGCCTGCCAATTCGCTATGCATTGACGTCCAGAAGCGACGGCCGCCGTTGATGCCCAAGACCAGCTCTGTTCCGCTAGATCCGCATGGCTTGAGCGGCTCGCTCGTGTGGAACACGCGCATTGCCGAGTTCGCAGACCGTGATGAGATTTGGACGCCAGACGTAGCGCGGCTAACTGGTATTCTCTGGGGCTTGGACACGAGCGAGCGCTTTCTTTTTGCGACCCGCATCGAACGCGTCACCGAGTCTCAACCGCCACTATCCCTAGATTTCCTGCCTCGTGCAACGTTCTACAAGAGGTGGGCGACGATGTGATTGAGGTGCTTTTGCCCGCAATCGCCGGACGGCCAAACGATGCACCGCTTTTCGAGCGGTGGATCCATGAACAGGAGCCGGGAGGTATCGCCTGGAAGAAGTCTGAGCGCGGTCCGTGGAAAAGAGGCGAACTTGCCACGTCCGTGGAAGGCCATTCGCGAGCGCGCCGGTATGCCGGAGGTGATACCCTATGCTTTGCGGCACTCGAGCATCGTGCGCGGTCTCCGAAAGGGCTTGCCCATCCAACAGGTCGCCAAACTGCACAACCCCTTCGGTCAAAATGATCGAGCGGCACTACGCGAAATACATTGCGACCGCCTTGGAAGACCTCGCAAGGGCGGCGGTCGTGTCCCTGGTGCCGCGGAGTTATGGAAACGTGGTGCCGACGGCAAAACGCGCGTAAGGGATCATCCTGCGGAGGACCTCGACCGCGTCGAGCCCCCACCGATGCAGGTCGCTCGGACGGAGCGTCATGTTGATGCTTTTCAAAGGCCACTCCACCGCCTTCGAAGTAGATAGGCCGCATCCGAAACCGATCAAGCTGTGCCGAGAGCGACGGCTCTTCCCCGCGGGTCGTTTAAAGTCAAATGACAGGCCTGGCGCAGCGTTAGGCGGCAAAACGGCGCTCCAGTTCGACCTCCCGCCGCGAAGGCTTTTTTCAACAATGTCGCCCCACAACCGACATCATCACCGTTTGACCAAACTTTGACTGAGGATGCTTTCCAGCTTCCTTCTCAGCCCCAACACTCAATATGTGGATCAGGGGCCAAAGACGGCGGAGATTCCCACCAAAGTACGCCATGCGGGGGTAGCTTGCACGCCGTTGTAGTTGTTGACGACGGGGATACCGACAAGCACGTAGCTGGACCAATTGTCGAACGTCAGTCGAAGACCCGGCGAAACGAATATTGTGTTGCCGCCCGAATTCGGATCACTGACGCCAGAAATTCGCTGCTTGTCATGCCATTCGCCGTTGACCTCGAGTAACGCGTCGAGCGCAACGTGCGGCGCGGCAACGGTTGGAGCCTTGGTCGCCATCATCGAATGGTTATGGCCAGCATACGCATAAGCGTCCCGTGGACCGTGCGCGTGCGGTTCGCTCGTGGTCTCGCCGAAGACCCGGTAGGAAAGCGCGGCATTATAAAGGAAGCGGTTGCCGAGATTGGTATTTTGCGTTCCGGTGCCGTTAGCAATCGCGAGTACGTTAGCGTGAAAGCTCAAGGCCGGACTCAATCGCTGACTGAAGGCGGCGCCAAACAACCCATCCCAAGAACCCGATCCAGGTTGAAATTCGGCCTCGAATAGCTCGCCGAACGGGTCAACCAGGTGGGTGGCGCCGGTCGGTGCCTTGACGCCGAACAGCACTGCCGCCTGCGTTCCGCTTACCTGATTATTCAAGAAGCGGTATTGGCCAAGCACGGTCACATCGCCAAAGCCAGATGTATTGCCGCGATCACGTACCATGGCGGGAGCGGTTGGATCTTCCTGCACGCCTTCGAGGATGCCGGTGCGGCGCACCCATGGCAGCCGCACCGACACCGTGAAATCATTGGTGATACCGTAGGCAAGCGCAACAGCGTAGCTCTCGACTGTTTGCAGACCATGGACGTCGTTGCCGACGTTCGCGAGCAGCGTCGGTTCGCTCAGTTGCTTGAGCCGAAGGTAATCGATGAAAGCGGAAAACGCGAACTGCCCCTCGTCGAGGGTGCCAGCGCCTATCGTCAAGATACCGCCTGCACCACCGATACCGCCGATTCCGGGATGATGCGCAGAAGCGGCGGTGATGCCAATGGTTATAGATCCAACCAGGGCCGCTGCGAACCGGAGGCGGTTAGCCATCTAGTACCCCCCATTTCTGTATTTTCCGCCTACGTCGCATAGAACGTTCCGGCAATAATAGCCGATCGCCGAGCAGTTGCCACCGCCCGCTCAATAACGCGGGCTCAGTTTTTTCAGGCGTGTCACCCGCAAGATGCACTACGGCACGGTCAACCGCCTTAGCCGGTGATCTAACTCCATTAAACGGCCGCGTGAGCTTGACGGCGTTGCTCCGTCACGCGTGCATTTCCGATATTGGCCCATCGCGTCTCACTGCCCGCAGCATCAATGTCGGCAGGTCACGCCACCGGATCCATGGGTGCACGCGCTAGAACCGGCGGGACGCACAGCGCCGATAGGTTCAGTAATGTAATCTTAGTTTCCCCATCAGCCCCAAACAGACTCCGGTTTGGTGAAAAGCTTATCGTAACGCGAGACGAGATGCCGAGTCTTCATGGAGAGAATAGCCTATGGGCGGGAGTTCACATCATCTGAACAGATGTCAGGCTTACCACCTTGGCTAATGCAAGCTCTGTATAGCGGGCTGGGCGCGCCCTGAAAACGGGAGTATGAATATCGTACGCCCTCACGTCGGCAATCCGCGGTAGCTGGACACTTAACGCTCATTTTGCAACAGTCTTACAAAGCGCGTGTCCGTGTGGCGGCCTTCGTATTCTTCATCGATCTTCTGGAGGAGATCGTCTGCTTTTTTCGGATCGACTGCCATCAAGATCGCATCAATCTTTGCTTCCATCCTGTCATCGCCCTCTTTGGATTGCGGTGAGCCGACATGCAGTAGGATGGCAAGGCCTGCGACCTGCCAGATCAGCTGAAGGAATTCTGACTGCCAGTTCTCCAAGGTGTCTCGCATCATTTGAACTGTATATGCGCCGACTTCGACAGGCTGTTGCAGTGCCTGCTGCTCGTTCACGTAGGCAAACCAACCAAAGATCCAATGGCCTGATAGAGTAATGAAAAATAGCGCGCCCGTTACCCAAGCATAGCCATAGCGTTTCCAAATAGATCGTTTCATGGCGGAGTCTCCGATGACGTAAGTCAATTCTGAGAGCCTTTTCGCTGTTCCTCTACGTTTTGATTTTCGCCTGGTGGTCCGGCCGGACATCAGGGCCGCGATTGCCTCACGCCTTGCAGACGAATTGCGGGTCTCTCCGCCAAGGCAGTCATCCTAAGGAACACGAGCAAGGCTCGTAGCGTTCCTACCGCCGTGGCCTCGTCAGGGCTTGGTCCAACTAAAAAGGAAATTGTTCGGCCGTGTTGCTTCCTATCTGGGCTTCTGCCGGCCTGTGGGGGCTGACCGGAGCTTCCTCCCTTGTGCTAGGCGCGGCAGTTGCCTTTCTCGTCAAGATGCCTCGGTGGATCACGGCAGGCGTCATGTCATTCGGCTGCGGCGTGCTTATTTCCGCGGTAGCCTATGACTTGCTCGAGGATGGCTTCCAAGAGGGCGGCATTTGGCCGATCGTGGGTGGCGCGATTGGAGGCTCGGCAACCTACAGCTTGGCCGATTGGATTGTTTCGCATCGGGGTCGCCACAGTCGCAAGCGTTCGGGTGGCCAGCAGGCCGGCGCGACGGAAGGAGGCGGCCTGGCGATCGCAATCGGTTCGTTGCTTGATGGGATTCCGGAGAGCATCGTGCTGGGCTTGGGGCTGTTGGGGCGAGGCGGTGTTAGTATAGCGATGCTCGGGGCCATCTTCCTCTCTAACTTTCCCGAAGGGCTTTCAAGCGCGATTGGCATGCGCGCCGCTGGACGTTCAGCTGCGTACATATTTGGAATGTGGGGGACGATTGCCATTTTATCGGGTCTCGCTGCCCTAGCTGGCGCAGCATTCCTTGGAGGCGCTTCTACATCTCGCGCAGGATCTTTTTTGCCGCGCGTCGCGCGCCGCGGCGTCACCCTCGCTCTTGGCAGCGTCCGGGTTGATAGCCCGCAATGCCTTATCGGCCAGCCCGGCTGACGCGCTGTTGCTTGCGTCTAGCGCCAGCCCCAACCGGCCTATCAAATCCCGTTCCAGCTTTCCGTAACGGTCGTTGCAGGCAATGCAGGATGGAATCTGCCACTTCTCGAAGTCCGCGGCGGTCGTGTCGGGATACCAAGACTTCGGGAACACGTGATCCCAATTGCGCTCGACCCCTTTTTTAAGGCAGTGAACGCACCGCCCTTTCGCCGGCTTCTTCGCCATAGCGCGTGCTCGCCTCCGAAGGGCCGGGAGCGCGCGGAAGGGCACCGATGCCCGCCAGCCGGTCAATCTCCGCGTAAAATCCTCCCCCACCTGCATCGTAGTTCAGAGCAAGGCTCTCACCAACCGGAAATTGTGCCACTTTGCCCTCACCGGCCGAGCGGCCGTGATTTCCGCGTTCCGATGTAGCAACCGCTCTGGCTAGTGAAACACACGCAGGATCCGACGCGAAGCCCTCGGCGATGTGCCCGCTTGTCCACGCCAGACAACGGCGACGGATTCCCGTTCCAGAGCTCCTAGCGAGTGAACGAACTCGTGTCGACGAATACCCGATCAATCGAGGGAGCATTGTCTTGCCATCTGGCCTCGAAACACCCGGGAAACGTCTCAGACAAAGTGACGTTCTCGGGGTACCGCAAGGTCACGTGCACGTTGATGGGGCCTTCGAACCGAGTCCCATTGACCCGTATCTCATCTTCGAACACTTCGACCGCTTCGACATGCGTGTTGAAGGACAGCGCATCGAGCTCGTCCCAGGCTTGCGTTCCTGCAAGCTGAAGATTTCTTACGGCTTCCGCTATCGCATGCGCCTGTGTCGGCGCGCCGATGGACGCTTTTGCCTTAGCCATGACTACTTGACCTACAGACCTGCCGCGCTAATTCCGAGCCGCTTATCAAGGAGCGCCAGAAGTGAGCGCACCACTACCAATCGCCGACGTCCGATCGTTGTCGTGACGATACGCCCAGTTCCTATCAACTCGTAAAGCTTCGTGCGTCCCAAGCCGGTCACTTCGCATGCGTCGTCAATCGTGCAGGTGAGCCGCTCGGCGAATGGCATCGTGCTCGGTTCTGCGGCTTTCGGAGCGGATAGATTGGCTTGTTGTCCGCTAGTTTTCTCTCGTCGAACGTATCTCACGTGCTCTCTATTCGCACAAAGCTCAACAGGAACAAGAGTTGATTGTGCGGCGAGGATCGTCAATGCGAACGTCCGATGGCGCTCACGTACGACAGCGCACGTTAGCGGTGGTTTGAATATTTCCGGACATCAAGGGTGACGAGGAAATGTTCGGCGAATGCCCCAGCCACAGTGAGGCATCGCGCGCAACTACAGGCTGGTCGTGATGCCGCCGTCGACATACAGCGTATGTCCGTTGACAAAGGATGAAGCGTTGCCCGACAGAAAGACGGCGGCGCCAATCAGCTCGTCCACATTGCCCCAGCGGCCGGCAGGCGTTCGCTTTTCCAGCCACGCCGAGAACGTCGCATCGTCAACCAGCGCCTGGTTCAGGGGCGTCTTGAAATAGCCGGGGGCGATCGCGTTGACCTGCAGGCCATGCTTGGCCCAGTCGGTGCACATGCCGCGGGTCAGATTCCTGATCGCTCCCTTGGTCGCGGTGTATGGCGCGATGCCGGGCCGGGCCAGTTCACTCTGCACCGAGGCGATGTTGATGATCTTGCCCTTGCCGCGCGGGATCATGTGCCTCGCGACGGCCTGGCCGACATAGAAGGCGCTCGACACATTGGTCCGGAGCAACTGCTCCCACTTCTCGGCAGGAAAATCCTCCAGCGGGCTGCGAAACTGCATGCCGGCGTTGTTGACGAGAATATCGATCGCGCCGACCGTGCGCTCGATCGCGGCGACGCCTTGGCGAACGTCCTCCGCCGCTGTGACGTCGAAACCGGCGACCGCAACCGTGTGCCCAGCTGCAGCCAGGCTCGCAGCGGCAGCGTCAAGCTTGCTCTGCTCGCGTCCATTCAAGACCACGGCGGCACCGTGCTCGGCAAGCCCTCGCGCAATGGCAAGGCCGATCCCCTGAGACGATCCTGTGACGAGCGCCCGTTTGCCGGCGAGGTTGAACAATTCGAATGCCACGGCGGGATTTTTCTCCATGCAGGCGGTGTGAAAGCTCGGACCCGAACGGCCTGAAATTACCGTACACCACGCCGGAGCCGGGATGGCAACCGGTGGAGAGCGCGGTCCAGCGGTGAAAAGCTCTGGCGCCCGGCGAAGCCTTCGCCAGGGGTTCCTCCTCCTCCCAGACGCAAGAAAGCGCCGCTCCAAGGCCAGGAGAAGCCTGGGCAGCGGCGCTAAGGTGCCGATGGTACATCCGCATCGGCCATGGGCAGCCAACCTCAGACCCGGCCGGAGGTTCCTCAGGCTCGGGCGGCTGCGCCGAACGCCGACACCTCGGCTCGTCCGCCGCGATGCGCCAGATTGGAACCTTCAGCAGCAGGCAACATTGAACCCCGGGCATACACCTTCCAAACGGGGCTCACAGGAGAACTCATGGCAAAACGAGCGAAGAAAAAGCAATCAACGGCGCGTCGCAGCAGCCGACAACAGAAGAGGCTAAGCGACCTCTTTCACGAGACGCTGAAGGACATCTACTTTGCCGAAAACAAGATCATCAAGACTTTGCCGAAGATGGCGAAAGCCGCGCAATCGAAAGAGCTCGCTGCGGCCTTCAACAAGCACCTCAAGGAGACTCAGGGGCAGGTCAAACGGCTTGATCAGGTTTTCCGCATGATCGGAAAGCCCGCGCGTGGAAAGACGTGTGACGCGATCAACGGCATTGCCGACGAGGGCGCAGAAATCATGAAGGAGTTTCGCGGGATGCCCGCGCTGGACGCCGGCCTTGTCGCCGCCGCGCAGGCGGTCGAGCACTATGAAATCTCGCGCTACGGCACCCTTCGCACCTGGGCCGAGCAAATGGGATTGTCAGACGCTGCAAATCTGCTCCAGCAGACACTGGATGAGGAGGAAGCAACCGACCATACCCTGACCGAGCTTGCGACTTCGGTAGCCAACCTCGAAGCCGAGGAAGAAGAATACGCCTGACCTCCGCCTGATGTCGTTGCTCCAGCAGGCAGCGCACGATTGCCATGCCTCCTGTAACGCCGCAACGTGCGGCCTTACAGGAGATGTGGCGGGAATGAACTGACAGCGCGCATCATCACCAAAGCGTCTGCGCCGCCCGCTTCGGCCATTCCTTGTCGTATTTCTCGCCGCCGACCTTGTTGTCGCTCATGCCTGCGAGAATCTCGCCCGGCGTCGGCAGCTTCCTGGGATCGACCCGCTTGTCGGGATTCCAAAGATCGGACCGCACAATGGCGCGGGCGCACTGGAAGTACAATTCCTCAATCTTCATCACGATGACCGTGCGCGGCGCCTTGCCTTCCATCATGAAGGAGGCGAGCAGGTCGGGATCGGCAGAGAGATGAGCGCGGCCATTGACGCGCAGCGTGGTGCCGGAGCCTGGAATCAGGAACAACAGCGCCACGCGGGGATCGCGCACGATGTTGCGCAAGGAATCGACGCGGTTGTTGCCGCGGCGGTCCGGCATCATCAACGTCGTTTCGTCATGGATACGCACGAAACCCGCAAGGTCGCCGCGCGGCGAGCAATCCAATCCTTCCGGCCCGCAGGTCGCCAAGGCCGCAAACGGTGATTTCTCGATCAGCACGCGGTAGGGCGGCGTAACGCGGTCGGCGACCTTCAGCGTCGAAGCGTCATTCGGAAAGCCATAGATTGCTTCGAGCTGATCGATCGTCGAGATCACCGTCATTGTTCTGCTCCTGTCCTTCCCATTTCACGCAGCGCCGCCGATGATGCGCAGCAACTGGCGGGCGTGATATTCCGCGCTCGACACGTTGACGATGGTGGCGTCAGGTTCGGCGTCCTCGACCGTTCGCGCGAGCCGCTGCGCGATGTTGCCGTCGCTGCCGCGCTTGCGCATGGCAAGCCGCTCGGCAAGCACCTCCGCCGGCGCCGTGATCGAAATCACCACGACGTTGGCATAGGCGTGGCGCAGCGCCCGTATTACCGTGCGCGAAACGTTGGCGACCACGGTGCGGCCGGCGCGGATGTCATCCTCAATGCTGCGCGGCAGCCCATAGGCGTGGCCGTGCGCCTCCCAATGAACCGCAAAGTCGCCCCGCGCCTGCGCGTTGCGAAAATCTTCCAGACTGATCTGCTCGTTATCTTCCGCGATCGAGGCTTCCCGCGTCACCACGCGCCGAACGAATACGATTTTCGGATCGTCGGCCGAGGCCGCCTGCGCAAGGCCCAGCAAGGTATCCTTGCCGGCGCCGCTCGGTCCCACCACCAGCACGAGCTTTCCCGGCCCTATCGCGCCCGTATTCGTCTGCGGTATCGTCAGCGCCTCGCTCATGCCACCCGCTGCCCTTCCCGCCAGACACTCCGGACGACCGGAATGCCGCGCCCGACATGGACGCGGATAATATCCGCGCGCCGGCCCACGGCAATCTCGCCACGGTCCGCAAGACCCACGGCCTCGGCCGGCGTCTTGGTTACCGTGCGCACGGCGGAGGCGAGATCAATCGCCGGCACATCGCGCGGCAATTGCAGCGCCGCCATCAGCAGGCTTGAGGGAATATAATCCGACGACAGGATGTCCAGGAGACCTTCGCGGGCGAGGTCGATCGCCGCGATGTTGCCGGAATGGGAGCCGCCGCGCACCACGTTCGGCGCGCCCATCAAAATCCCGATGCCGGCCTCGTGCAGGCCGCGCGCGGCTTCCTTGGTGGTCGGAAATTCCGCGACCGCGACGCGATCGCGGACCGCATCGGCGACATTCTCCTGCGTAGTGTCGTCATGGCTGGCGAGCGGTATCTTGTACTCATGCGCCAGCGCGACGATCGCGTGCATGTTGATTTCGGCATAGGCCTTCTGATAAGCAAAACGCCGCGCGAACAACACGTCGAGTTCGGCGTCCGTCATGCCGCCACCCTTGCCGCGATAATAGTCGCGCAACTTCACTTCGTCGCGAAACTGGCGCTGGCCCGGCGTATGGTCCATCAGCGACATCAGCCGCACGTCGGGCCGATCGATCAGTTCCTTGGCCTCTTCGACCACATCGGGCATCGGGACTTCGCAGCGCAGATGCAGGAAGTGATCGGCACGCAGGAGGTCGGCCTCGCGGGCGGAGGTAATCGCCGCAGCCAGAATGCCGGCGCGCCCGTCGACATCCTCGGCGCCATCCTCGCGCCAGACGCGCAGCGAATCCAGCACCGTGGTGATGCCGCAGGTGGCGAGTTGGCCGTCATAGGAGACGACGGCAGCAGTTGCGTCCCAGAACACCTTTGGCCGAGGCACGTAATGCGCTTCGAGATGATCGGTGTGCAGCTCGATCAAGCCGGGCATGACAAGATCGCCCTTGGCGTCTTCGCTGCCGGCGGGCGCCTTGCCTTCGCCGAATTCAGCGATGCGGCCGCCGGCGAAAGCGATCCAGCCGTGCTCGATAACGCGGTCGGCGAGCACGAGGCGGGCATTGCCAAGAACGGTTTCGGACTTCGTCGAAGTCATCTCAGTCTTCCCTCATGCCGCCGCGGCAAAAGCCGTCACATCGACGATGCGGTCGGCGATCGTCTCCCGGATTTCATCATCATGGACGATCGCGACCATGGCGACGCCCTTGCGCTTCTTTTCTGCGATCAGCTCGACGACGACCGCACGGTTGGCCGCATCGAGCGAAGCGGTCGGTTCGTCCAGCAGCAAGATCGGATATTCCGAGACAAAGCCGTGGGCGATGTTGACGCGTTGCTGCTCGCCGCCGGAGAAGGTCGAGGGCGGCAGCCGCCACAGCCGCTCCGGGATGTTGAGACGGCGCAGCAGGCAGCCGGCGCGCTCACGGGCTTCTTCGCGGGTCACGCCCTTCGCGACCAGCGGTTCGGCGACGACGTCGAGCGCCGCCACCCGCGGCACCGCGCGCAGGAACTGACTGACATAGCCGATGGTGGAGCGTCTGATGCCGAGCACCTGTCGCGGCTCGGCCCTTGCAAGGTCGATCACGGCGCCCTGGTGATGGATGCCGATGCGGCCGGCGTCGCAGCGATAATTGCCGTAGATCATCTTCAGGATCGACGACTTCCCCGCACCGGATGGCCCGGCCAGGACGACGCATTCGCCGGCATCGACATGAAAGGACACGCCGCGCACCACGGGCAGCTCGACGCCGCCCTGCAGATGCATGGTGAAGGTCTTTTGGGCGTCGCTGAGTTCGATCATCGCGGTCATCGGAATACTCATGGCGGCAGAATCGAGGAGACGAGCAGTTGCGTATACGGCTCGCGCGGATCGTCCAGCACCTGGTCGGTCAGGCCGGTCTCGATCACCTGGCCGCCTTTCATGACCATGACGCGGTGCGACAACAGGCGCGCCACCGCGAGGTCGTGGGTGACGATGATGGCTGCAAGGCCGAGTTCGCTGACGAGGGTACGCAGGAGATCAAGCAAACGCGCCTGCACCGAGACATCGAGCCCGCCGGTCGGTTCATCCATGAAGACCAGCCGTGGCTCGGTGACGAGGTTGCGCGCGATCTGCAGGCGCTGACGCATGCCGCCGGAATAAGTGCGCGGCGCATCGTCGATGCGGGATGTCTCGATCTCCACCCGTTCGAGCCAGTTGGAGGCGGCCTCGCGGATCCGACCATAGTGGTTCCAGCCGACCGCCATCAACCGTTCGCCGACATTGGCGCCGGCGGAGACCGCCATGCGCAGGCCCTGCGCCGGATCCTGATGCACAAAACCCCAGTCGGTGCGAAACAGAAAGCGCCGCTCAGCTTCGCCGAGGGATGCGAGATCGCGCCGCACGCCATCGCGCATGCGATAGGAGACGCGGCCGGCGCTTGGCGCGAGTTGCGCCGAAAGCAGCTGCAGCAGCGTCGACTTGCCGGAGCCGGATTCGCCGACGACCGCCAACACCTCGCCAGGATAAAGCTCAAACGAGACGTTGCGGCACGCGGTCAGCCGGCCATAATTCTTGCCCAGGTTTTCGGCGACCAGCAGCGGCTCGTCATTCTCAGTCAACGGCTCAACCATGCACCGTCTCCTTGTGAGGCGCGGCGCTCTCGGTGCCGCGATGGCCCGCGGCCTGCCGGCCTTCGCAATAGTCGGTGTCCGAGCAGACATACATCCGGCTGCCCTTGTCGTCGGTGACGATCTCGTCGAGATAGGAATCGTCGGCGCCGCACAGCGCACAGGGCGCGTCGAAGCGGTACCGCGAGAACGGATGGTCCTCGAAGTCCAGCGACACCACCTTGGTATGCGGCGGGATGGCATAGATGCGTTTCTCGCGGCCGGCACCGAACAATTGCAGTGCCGGGCAATCGTCCATCTTAGGATTGTCGAATTTCGGCGTCGGTGATGGATCCATCACGTAACGCGCATTCACCTTCACCGGATAAGCGTAGGAGGTCGCGATGTGGCCGAAGCGCGCGATATCCTCATAGAGTTTGACGTGCATGAGCCCATATTCGGCGAGCGCGTGCATGCGGCGCGTCTCGGTCTCGCGCGGCTCCAGGAAACGCAGCGGCTCGGGGATCGGCACCTGATAGACCAGCACCTGCCCCGCATGCAGCGGCGCCTCGGGAATGCGGTGCCGGGTCTGGATCACGCTGGCTTCCACGGTGGACGTCGTCGTCGCAACACCTGCGGTCCTCGCGAAGAACTTCCGGATCGAAATCGCATTGGTGGTATCGTCCGAACCCTGGTCGATCACCTTCAGCACATCGTCGGGACCCAGGATCGCCGCGGTCACCTGCACGCCGCCGGTACCCCAGCCATAGGGCATTGGCATCTCGCGGCTGGCGAACGGCACCTGGTAGCCGGGGATGGCGATCGCCTTCAGGATCGCGCGCCGGATCATCCGCTTGGTCTGCTCGTCGAGATAAGCAAAATTATAGGCGGTGGCGTTCACTCCGCGGCCTCCTGCAAGGGTTCGGCGCGCGCGGCGGCTTCGAAAAACTCCGCCCGCAGCTTGCGCAGTAGGCCAAGCTCGGACTGGAAGTCGACGTAATGCGGCAGCTTGAGATGCTCGACGAAGCCGGTCGACTGCACATTGTCGGAATGCGACATGACGAACTCCTCGTCTTGCGCCGGGGCCTTGACCTCCTCCGAAAGCTCGCGTGCGCGCAAGGAGCGGTCGACCAGCGCCATCGACATGGTCTTGCGCTCGCTCTGCCCGAAGGCGAGCCCGTAGCCGCGGGTGAAGCACGGCGCTTCCGTCGCCGAGCCCTTGAACTGGTTGACCATCTGGCATTCCGTCATCGGAATCGAACCCAGCGGCACGGCAAAGCCGGCGTCCTCGGCAAAGAACTCGACCTCGACCTCGCCGAAGCGGATCTCGCCGGCGAAGGGATGGCTGCGGCCATAACCGCGCTGGGTCGAATAGCCGAGCGCGAGCAGAAAACCTTCGTCGGCGCGTGCGAGATTCTGGAGGCGGAGATCGCGGTCGGCGGGAAAACTCAGCGGCTCGCGGGTCAGGTCGCCGACCGGCGCATCGCCATCGGCTTTCGGCGAGGATTCGATCAGGCCGTCACGTCCCAAAATGTCGGTGACGCGCGGCATCGCTGCCAGCGGCTCGGCCGTAACCGGCGCTTCGGGCATGCTGCCTTCGGCAAGCTGCGGATCCAGCAGGCGGTGGGTGTAGTCGAATGTCGGCCCGAGCACCTGACCACCCGGAATATCCTTGAAGGTCGAGGAAATGCGGCGGCGGACCTGCATGGTGCCGGTGTCGACGGGCTCGGTCGCTCCGAAGCGCGGCAAGGTGGCGCGGAAGGCGCGCACCAGAAAGATCGCCTCGATCAGGTCGCCGCGCGCCTGTTTGATCGCAAGCGCCGCCAGCTCCCGGTCATAAAGCGATCCCTCGGTCATGACGCGATCGACGCCGAGGCTGAGCTGCTCGGAGATCTGCGACAGCGATATCTCGGGAACATCGCGATCGCCGCGCCGCTCATGCGCCAGCAGGCGATGGGCATTCTCGATAGCCCGTTCCCCGCCTTTGACGGCTACATACATAGGTCAGCCTCCGTGCGCGGCGAGCCGCGTGGTTCGGGGAATGGCGACAACGGCCTCGTCATGCACCAGCACGACGTCGATGCCCCGCGGAAACAGCGCGGCGTTGATGGCGCGTTGCTCGAACAGGTTTCCGGAAACCGTCGCCTGCAGCACGGCCGTGCCGTCGATGCCCGGGCCGGCCAATTCATAGGCCGGTCCCGAGGTCAGACTGTCGATTTGCACGATCAGCGTGGTGGAACGGTCCGGATATTCGTTGCTGCCGAGCGCGAAGCGATCCAGCGGCGGAACATCCCTTGCGTTGCCAATCAGGGCAAAACTGCTCGCGGAAGAGTCCGCTATCACGGGCGTACCGGTATGGAATTTCAGCCATTTGCCGACTTCCGGCATCGCCGACATCGTTCGGTCAAGCCAGATCGGCGTATCGTGGTCGAATAGCGCGAGCGCAATTGCAGCCGTGCCGCGCATCAGTGGCGCCGGCGTACCCGCGACGGCGCGAATATGTTGCACGGTGCCCGGGCGCGCCATCGCGTCCATCACGGAACGGAATGTGGATTGCGCCGACAACACCTTGTCCGCAAATCCTGCCGGGAGCTCGGCGACCGTCACCATCGATTATCCCTCACCGCGCACCATTGTGTAAAAGTCAACGCGCGTCGCCGCCGCTTCTGCGGACCGCCGGCCGCGCCGGGCGTGCATGGCCGTCCGCAGCGGCGCCAACACACTCGCCTCGACCGCATCAGCGAATTCTGGCGACTGCACCAGGGCGTCGCACAGCGCAATCATCCGCGCCTTTTCGAGATCGCGTCCGAGCGTGTAGCCGAATCCCACTTCCCCGCTCGCAAGCCGAACCGCGGCGCGCGATACCGTGGCTTCCCCGAGATTGAACGGCGCGCCATCGCCGCCGATGCGGCCACGCACCATCACGAGGCCGCTCTCCGGCTCGCGCAACAATTGATGCGCGGGAACATCGATGGCGCCGAGCCGCTCGGCGATGTCAGCGGCATCCGAATGCACCAGCACCGTCATCGCTCCCTTGCGCCGTGCTTCCATTCCGCCTTCCGCCGTCATCCCCATTCCCGGTCTTCCCGATTCAAGTTGTCTATGATAATAGACAACTTGATAGTCAAGGCAAATGACCGTTTCGTGACACCGCGATGATATTTCCAATGTCCGCTTCAGGCCCCGGCACGACATGAGCATCCAGGATGGCGCATCCGGCGTGGCGCTGTGGCGCCAGGTTGCCGACGGTATTGAGCGCGGCATCGCCGACGGCCGCTTCGCCGCGGGCGAGAAGCTGCCGGGCGAGATGGAGATCGCCGACATTTACCGCGTCAACCGCCACACCGTGCGGCGGGCGCTGGCGGCGCTCGCCGAGCGCGGGTTGGTACGCGCCGAACGCGGCAGCGGCACCTATGTCGAGGCGCCGCGCCTCGCCTATCCCCTGCGCTCGCGCACGCGATTTTCCGAGATTGTCGGCGCCAGCGGACACGAGCCGCGCGGGCAAATGATCGAGGCTTCGGAAGAAATCGCCGGCCGCGAGTTAGCGCGCGAGCTTAGCCTCAAGACCGGCGCGCCGCTGGTCCGGATCGAAGCGTTGCGCCTGGCCGACCGTGCGCCGATCTGCGTCGGCACGCATTGGCTGTCAGCCGAGCGATTCCCCGAGGCGGGGCGCGTCTACGCTGCCGCGCGCTCCATGACAAAACTGCTGGCCCATTACGGGATTCGCGATTATCGCCGCGATTCAACCCGGATCACCGCCGGCATTGTCGACGCCACCGACGCCGCGCGCCTGGACCTCGCCCTCGGCCGTCCGATCCTCATCGTCGATTCGACCGACGTCGATATCGAGGGACGGCCGCTGGTCACAAAGCATGTGCGCTTTGCCGCCGAACGGGTGCAGTTCCTGGTGGAGAGCTGACGTTCAGGCGACGGCGCGCCGGCCGATAATGGCAAAGCGCAAGCGGTTCGAGATCCAGTCGATGGCGGCGACCGCCACCAGGATCATCAGGATCAGGAATGAGACCTTCTGCCATTCCAGCACGCGGATTTGCTCGGCGAGTTGCAGGCCGATGCCACCTGCGCCGACGATACCGATAATAGTCGCCGAACGCGTATTGGATTCGATGAAGTACAGCACCTGCCCCGCAATGACGGGCAGCACCTGCGGCATCAGCCCGAAGCGGATTTCGTGCAGCTTGCCGCCCCCGGCAGCACGGATGCCCTCCACTTCCTTGCGGTCCGCGGCCTCGATCGCCTCCGAAAACAGTTTTCCGAAGGCGCCGAAGTCCGCGATCGCAATTGCGAGCACGCCGGCAAATGGTCCAAGCCCGACGACGTTGATCCAGACCAGCGCCCAGATCAGCGTATCGACGCCGCGGATCGAATCCAGAAAGCGTCGCACCGGGAAACGGAAGATGATGGACGGCACGACGTTCCTTGCCGCGAGCAGGCCGACCGGCAGCGCGGCGACCGCTGCGATAGTGGTGCCGAGCAGCGCGATGGAGATCGTCTCGCCAAGGGCGGCGAGATAGGCCGGCAGCGAAGATCCGGGATCAGGCGGCAGCATCATCAGGATGATCCAGCCAAGTTGGCTGATCCCGGCGATCAGCCGTGACGGCGAGAAATCGAGATCCACCAAGCCGAAAATGAAGATCGCCAGCGCCAGCGCTATCATAAGCGGTGTCGCCAGCCGCGATGACGCAGGCCGATCGAACACCTCGGGGTATCGCTGTCGCAACTTGGCGTGATCTTCAGACGGCAGCCGTGTCATGTCCGTGCCTCCCCGCCGAACAATTTCGCGCGCATCCAGCCGGTCGCGATGTCGATCAGGAATACCGTGACGATGATGGTGATGAGGATTGCGCTGACGT
The DNA here is from genome assembly GCF_029714305.1 of Bradyrhizobium sp. CB3481. Taxonomy (NCBI): domain Bacteria; kingdom Pseudomonadati; phylum Pseudomonadota; class Alphaproteobacteria; order Hyphomicrobiales; family Nitrobacteraceae; genus Bradyrhizobium; species Bradyrhizobium sp. CB3481. The sequence continues at coordinate 1,963,023 of NZ_CP121647.1, read as the reverse complement.
CGGAATAATAGAACTTCCTGATGGCGACGACGAGTTCCTGACCGATGCCGCCAGCACCGACAAAACCCATCACCGACGCCTCGCGGACATTGATCTCAAAGCGCAACAGCGCGTAGCTCGCATAGCCCGCGGTGACCTGCGGCAGCACGGCAAAGCGCATGCAGGAGAGCCAGCTTGCGCCGGTGGAACGCACGCCCTCGACCGGCTTCATGTCGACATTTTCCACGATCTCGGAAAACAGCTTTCCAAGCGCGCCGGTCGAATGGATCGCAATCGCGAGCACGCCGGCCATCGGTCCAAGGCCGAAGGCGATGACGAAGATCAGCGCAAACACGATGCCCGGCACGGTGCGGGCGAATTCCAGCGCGCGGCGGACCACGAAGCGCAGCCACGGCGCAGGCGAGGTATTTTCGGCGGCCAGGAAATTCAGTCCGAACGCCAGCACCGCGCCGGCGAGCGTCCCGACATAGCTGATCAGGATAGTTTCCCCGAGCAGCTTCAGCCACTTCTGCCATCCCCAGAACCACTCGCCGAAATTGGTCCAGACCCTGGTGTGATCATCCAGTGTCAGGATGCGATCGAAATAGCTGACAAAATTACCGAAGTAAGTGAAGAGCGTCCGCAGGTTCACTTCGGAACCAATGGCGGCGAGCGTAAGGGCAGCCAGAAACAGGGTGGCCGAAAACACCCCGCGCAGGCGCTTGCGCCGCACCGCCATGCGATAGGCCTCATTGAGGCTCGCAAGCTGCTGCTCGGGGAGAATGGAAACGGCGCTGGTCATGTCGGGTCGGAGCCAAGGAAATGGCCGGGTCGTTGCCGCCCGGCCGAGTCCTTATCACCCTTCGATCACGACGCCTTCTTCTTGCGCAGGGCGTCCACGAACTTGATCAGCTCGATCGTGCCGTCCCAATCCTTGGTCGTGGCGGGATGGAAGCCTTTCTTCTGGCCATCGGAGAGGCGATCGAACGCGGCCTTGTCCTTGGCCGGTGCATCGAAGAATGCTTTCGCGATCGCCGCCTTCAGGTCTTCCGGCAGGTCCGAATTGTAGGCATAGGGGCCGTTGATGATCGGCGCCGATTTGTGGACGATACGGAAATCGTCCTTTTTCATCGGCGAGCCGTCGGCGTTCTTCAGCATGCCCTTGTGCAGCATCTGGGCAAGCGTCGAGTCGTCATCGGAGGTCCACTGATTGGCGGCGACGTCGACCGTACCCTGCGCCAGCGCCAGCATCGCGTTCTCGTGGCTGCCGGTGAAGACGACCTTGCCGAAATACTGTTCGGCATCGGGAACGCCCAGCTTGTTGAGCTCGAAGCGCGGCACGTTGTTGCCGGAGGTCGAGTTCGGATCAACAAGGCCGAGGTTCTTGGCCTTGACGTCGTCAATCGTCTTGTACGGGCTCGACGCCTTGACGAAGAACACCGAGTAATAGCCGGTCGAACCATCGGCATTGATGTCGTTGGCAAAGGCGTCGCTCTTGACGGCGGTCAGCCGGGCACGCGCGAACGAGGCCGAGCCGTAGCTGGCGATGTGGATATTGCCGGCGCGCTGCCCCTCGATGACCGCAGCGTAGTCATTGGCGATGCGCAGCGTCACCTTTACGCCGAGTTCCTTGGAGAGATAGTTCACGAACGGTGTCCAGCGCTCGGTCACACCCGAGGCGTTCTCGGCTGGGACCACCGCAAAGGTCAGCTCCGGATATTTGCCTTTCCAGTCCTGCGCAATAGCGGTTGTGGCGCTGAAGGCCAGCGCGGCTGCGCCGGCAAGCACGATACGACGATTGAACATGGTTTGCCTCTCGTTTGTGATTACGCCTTGACCGACTGCAGTACGCAGCGGCTACTTGTCTTGATGTATCGGTCTCAGGCCGCGGCGGCGGTATCCAGCGCCGGAATGGCCGCAACGTCTGGCACCCCCGCAGGCGAGCTACCCATCACGTCATTGGCTTCGAGATCGTAGAGTTCGCGGGCGATATGGTCCGTCAATGCAGCGGGCGCGCCGTCGAACACCACCCGGCCTGCCGCCATGCCGATCAGCCTGTCGCAATAGCTGCGCGCCAGATCGAGCGAATGCAGGTTGCAGAGGACGGTGATGCCGAAATGCTTGTTGATGCGCAGCAGCGCATCCATGACGATGCGGGTATTGCGCGGATCGAGCGAGGCGATCGGCTCATCGGCCAGGATGATGTCCGGCTCTTGCACCAGCGCGCGCGCAATCGCCACGCGCTGCTGCTGGCCGCCGGAAAGCTGGTCGGCGCGCTGCGCGGCGAGCTGTGCCATGTCGAACTGCTCCAGTGCCGACATCGCCAGCGCGCGGTCGGCTTCGGGCCAGAGTTGAGCGAGCGAGCGCCACGTCGGCATTTCGGCGAGCCGCCCCATCAACACATTGGTGAGCACATCGAGCCGGCCGACCAGATTGAATTGCTGAAAGATCATGGCCGAGCGCGCGCGCCATTGCCGCAGCTCGCGGCCGCGCAGCGCCGTGACATCTACGCCATCGAACAGGATGCGGCCCTCAGAGGGATCCGCGAGGCGGTTGATCATGCGTAGAAGCGTCGACTTGCCGGCGCCGGAGCGGCCGATCACGCCGACAAAGCTGCCGGGTGCAATCGAAAATGACGCGTTGTCGACAGCGGCTTTTTTGCCGAAACGACACGTCAGACCTTCCACGACCAGCATGCAATGCTCCACTAGCGTCCTTCTGGCTCGACCGCTAAAGCAGCGAGTTTACAGTTGTGTGACGGCCCGCTGCGATGCGACGATCCGTCCACAGCCCGCTCCTCCGTCATCGATGCGTCATAGCTTTGTCATCAATCCCGCTGAAGACGTGGTCCGGACCTTAGCGCTCGCACATGGAAATTGAGGATGGCCGGCAAGCAGCTATCGATCCAACCGACCGAGACGGCTTCGGCCCGACCTATTTGCAGCAACCGAAAAAGTGCGACATCGTGACCGACATCATTGTTGAAGGTGGCCAGGCCCTGCTAGGCGAAGAATTCGTCGAAACCTCGGTTCATGTTGCGAGCCGCGACATCAGTGCCATCGGAAGCGATCCCGGACGTGGCGCCATCGGCATCGATGCACGCGGGCTCCTGGTGCTGCCCGGCATCGTCGATCTGCATGGCGATGCCTTTGAACGGCAGATGATGCCCCGCCCGGGCGTTGATTTCCCGGTTGATGTCGCGCTTGCCGACAGCGACCGGCAGGCCATCGCCAACGGCATCACCACCGTTTTTCATGCCACGACCTGGTCGTGGGAGCCGGGGCTACGCAGCCGCAACAATGCGCGGCTGCTGCTTGAAGCGATGGAGAGCTTGAGGCCGAAGCTTGCGGCGGATACCCGCTTCCATTTGCGCCACGAGACCTACAATCTCGATGCCGAAGGCGAGATCGGACAATGGCTCTCGGAGGGCCGCATCGACCTGTTCGCGTTCAACGACCACATGAATTCGACGGTGGCGAGCCTGAGCAAGCCGGAGAAGCGCAACCGCATGGTCGAGCGCACCGGGCTGTCCGGCGAGGCATTTGACGACCTGGTGCAGCGCGTCGTTGCACGCGCAGATGAGGTGCCCGCCTCGATTTCGCGGCTTGCCGGGATGGCGCGGGCCGCCGGCGCCAAAATGCTCTCCCATGACGACGACAGCCCCGAGATGCGAAAGGCCTTTCGCGCGCAGGGCGTTACGATCGCTGAGTTTCCCGTCAACGAGGCAACCGCCCGCGAGGCGGCCGCGGGGGGCGACTTCATCGTATTCGGCGCCCCCAACGTGGTGCGCGGCGGCAGCCACACCGGGTGGACCAAGGCCGCCGACATGATCGAAAAGGGCCTCTGCAGCGTGCTGGCATCAGACTATTACTATCCGGCGCCCGTGCTCGCGGCTTTCCGCCTGGCGGTTGACGGCATCCTGCCGCTGGCGCAGGCGTGGCAGTTGATCTCGGCAGCGCCAGCACAGGCTGCGGGCCTTGCCGATCGCGGCAGGCTCGCCACGGGACACCGCGCCGATCTTATTCTGGTGGATGACGAAGTGCCGCTGCGCCCGCGTATTGTCGCGGTCATCGCCGGCGGCAGGCTGGCTCATCTGACGGATGCCGGCCGCCTGGTGCATGCCCCGGCATCGCGCAAGGCGGTTGCGGCGGCGTGAGGCGTCACTAAAGTCCGGCCAATGGTGAACTATCCCCGCTACGCGATTTACTTTGCGCCCGAACCTGGCAACGCGCTCGACCGTTTTGGCGCAGAACTGCTCGGCTATGACGCTTATCAGGGCGCCGATGTGCCCTTCCCGCGTGACACGGGATTGCCGCCCGAGTGGCGCGAGATGACGCAGGATCCGCGCAAATACGGCTTCCATGCCACGCTGAAGCCGCCGATGGCGCTGGCACCGGGCAAGAGCGAAAGCGAGCTGATGGCCGCCTGCGCCGCCTTTGCCGGCGCGCCCCGCGCCATTCCGGCGATCAAACCCGTCGTCGGCGCCATCAGCGGCTTCATCGCGCTGGTGCCTGCGGAGGTGCCGGCCGATCTCGAACGCCTCGCCGCCGACTGCGTCCGCGAGTTCGACCCGTTCCGTGCGCCGCTGACGGAGGAGGATCGCGCCCGGCGCAACCCGTCCAAACTGACGCCGCAACAGCGCGACTACCTCGAGCGCTGGGGCTATCCTTACGTCTTCGAGGAATTTCGCTTCCACATGACGCTTACCGGCCGGCTGGACCTCAGCCGGCACGCCCCTATTCTCGCGATGCTGCGGGATCGCTTTCGGGACAGCGGTGTGCGCGACCTGGCGGTCGATCGAATTGCGCTGTTCCGTCAGGACGAACCCGACCAGCGATTTCGTGTGATCGGCAATTGGCCGCTTGCGGCGTACTAAATACGAGACAGTTTACCTTAGGGAAATCGTCACACGGGTGAGGTTCGCTGCGAACTCCATGCCGGCACGCGGGCCTTGAAGTGCGATCGTCACGCCCTTTTCATTGCCGAGATGAATGCCTCCAAAGCCGCCGACAAAGGCGCCGCCGCCACCTACCGAGCTGTAGGTGCCAGCGAAGTCGCCGACCTGCCTTATGCCTGACGCCCATCCTTCCAGGCGGTTGACCGATGCACCGGCCGTAACACCGAAGCTGAGGCCCGATACCCTGAACGGATAGTCGCGGCCCCGATAGGTCAGCACACCATTGCCGCCGCCGGTACCCAGCATCAGGCCAGCCTTCACCAGCTTGACCCGGACATAGCCGGGCGCCTGCGCGAGCGACGGTGTCGCCGGCAATACGATGAAAAGCGCCATCACGGCGCGGCGAACCATCCGCAGCATTGCCGGCGCTTTACCTTCAAGGATTTGCCGCATCGACCTTCTTCCAGGTCTGATCCGGATCGAACAGGTAGATGCGTTTGGCGATGGCCTCCGTGCGTTTTCCAAGATCCTTCTGGTAGACGGTGCCGGCGTGATTGACCACAAAGGTCATGACGCCGGAATTTCCGTATTCAGCGGGATAGGCGATCAATCCGAAGCCGCCAATCATCTTTCCCTTGACGACATAGTTGAGCGCTCCGCCGGGCGCGTCGGATCCCTGCCCGGTCAAGATCCGGAAATAATATCCATGGTACGGCGCGGATTGATCGCCCCTGGTCTTGTACCCTTCGGCTGACGCCTTCGCGGCCAGTTCGCCGAGCGGACTGGGGTCACCATCGTCCCGCCAGAACAGCCCATCCTTCTTGCCGGGGGTGCTGACGATGCGTTGTGCGTAAACGCCAACGCCGTTGCCGGTGCGATCCTTCTCGGCGTACTCGTTCTGGGCATCGACGAAGGCAAGGCAGGTCTGAATGGCGTCCAGTTCGTTGCGGCCGATACGGCGATACAGGATCTCGCGGCGCCCGGCCGCCGGGTCGAACTCCCAGCCGGTGTTGTAATTCACCAGCGGAATCGGAAACGGAAAGTCGTTGGTGCCGAGGATCAGCGTCGCCTTCTTGTTTCCCTCGGCCTTGATGGAATGCTTTGCATCATAGGCGGAGAGGAAGCGCTGGCGCGCCTCCGCGTCAGCGACATCGTCGCCGGACTCGACAATGTCTCCGCCGTCCTTGCCGAGGACCTTGAGAAGCGCACTTCTTGTTCCGGTCTTGACGGCGGCCGCGAGTCCCGCTGCAGCGTCTTCCGGCGATGGATAGGCTTGCTGACCCAGGGAGGATGAGGTCGGCAATCCCGTTGCCGCGATCGTGACCGCACACAGCCAAGCGAGGCGGCGGAGTGATCCAGGCCTTCTCATGGCAAGACCTCCGATGATGCGGGTATTTTTGCGCCACCGGCGAGCCAGTCGGCGTAAGACCGGAACTTCAGTCCCAGTTGCCCGTAGCGCACGCGGAGATAGCCGTCCGGACCGCGGGTGACAGCCTCGGGCATAAGGTTCTGCACTTCCTGTGCGATGACACCGACATAGGCCTTTTGGCTTCCGAGATAGCTGAAGCGATAGTAGCCGAGGCCGTTGGCGAGGTGGCCGAGCAGAGCGACATCGTGCTTCAGCGCGATATCAGATCGTCGGCCACCCCCGCCGCCACGGAAACCTCCGCCGCCACCGCCACGGAAGCCACCGCCGCCCGCCGCTGCAAATCCGCCACCTCCGCCACGGCCAGCGAAAGCTGCGCCGCCGCCTCGGCCGCCCATGCTCATCTGGCCACGCGCCGAAGCAACGCTGGCAGCGCGCGCGGACGACATGCCGGAGAAGGCGCTGCCGCCGCCGCGTCCCCCGCCGCCACGGGCTCGGTCGGCCGTCGCCGCGCGGTTGCCGCCGCCCTTGGCGCGATTACTTGCCCCTGCCCGATCGCCTCCCTTGGCTCGATCTGCGGCACCGGCACGGTCCCCGCCGCGGTTGCCGGCACGATCACCGGCCCTGTCGCCTGCGCGATCGCCGGCACGATCCGCCATGCGGTCACCGGCGCGATCACCCGCGCGGTCGCCCGCACCGGGACGATCGCCGCCGGGCTTGAGCGCCTGCTGGCCGTCGCGGCCGCGGAAATCCATGCGGTCGCTGACGCCCGCCCGCGCATTGGTGTTGCCGAACCGGTTGGCGACGTTCTGGCTGGCATATTTCACGCCCTGGCGGTGCGCCGGGTTGTGCTGCCAGCCGTTGCCGACATTGTTTATCTTGTTGACGTGATTGACGTAGACGTTGCGATTGCCCCAGTTGAAGCCACCGCCCCAGTAATTACCCCAGCGCCCGATCGCCCAGCCTGCGCCGAATGCGAGACCGGCCGCGATCACGCCGGCGCCGATATAGGACGGATAGCCGAAATAGTAGGGCGGATAGGCCGCATAGGGCCACTCGCCGTAGACGGTGGCGGGATCGTAATAGGGCGCGTACATGGTGCCGGGCTGCGCCTGCTCGATCACGATCACATCCCTGTTGTCCTGCTTCTGAACGCTCACCTTCTGCTGCTTGTTGGTGACGAGCTTGTCGCGCGCCTGCGCTTTTGCGCGCAGCCGCTGAATGGCGTCCATCACATCGGGCTGTTGCGCGAGCACGGCGTCCCCGAGATTCTTGGTCCAGTCGATCTTGTCGCTCATCATCGCGATCACATCGGGCGTGGAGACCAGCGCCTTGACGCTCTCATCCCAGGCCTGCTTGTCGACGGCCGCCTTCAGCGCATCGCCTTTCAGGCTCTTGTTGCCCTTCACCCAGCGGTCGGCCTGCACCACTTCGAGCGGATACGTAGAGGCCGCCAGCACATTGGCGAGCAGCTCATCCGGATAGAGCGCGATCGGCGCGACCAGGGCCTCGAGCTGTTCCGGCTTCAGCAGGGCTTGTTCGGCCGACGGCTGGGCTGGCGTCTGGCTCGGCGCAGGCGGATTGGCGGGTGTTTGTGCTGGTGCGGTGACGGGGACAAGCAGCAGCGCCAGCGCAAACAGCATCTTGTTGCAACGAAACATCGTCGCCTCCATTCCTGTCTTCCTGCGGAACTTCGGGCCGCAGGCAGGCCGGAGGTTTGACAAAGATCAAAGGAATTCGCCCGCTCAGCCCGCGCGCGGCACTTCCTTCTGCTGCGCTGCAAGGGCGATCCGGCGATCATGAATCAGGTTTTCCAGCCGGTGCGCCGCCACGTTCAGCGCGACCGCATCTCGCGGTTCCTTCTCGCCCGCGGCCTCCTTGCCGCGCTGGCCCTGCAGCACACGGTCTATCTCCCCTTCAATCTCATCGAGTTCGGCGAGGCTGCTACAGATACGGATGCGCCGGCCGAGCGCATAGAGCGCGTCCAGTGCCTCCTCGCGTGTCTGCGGACGGTCCGCGCGCAGGAACTTCCAGCCGGCGGCGAGCACGGAGGCGAGCCCACCCAGGATCATCGGCGCGAGGAAGATGACGTTGCCCCATTTATCGAGGAAGCTTTCCTGCGTGCCGTTGTAGAAGGCGGCCGCGCCTGGATGCAGCGGGATGTAGGCGGACGCATCGGTATCCGGCGTGGAGATCTGGCCGAGCAGCGGATATTCCGGCAGCAGGTCCCGCCGCGCATTCATCAGCGATTCCGTCAGGTCCGCAATGAGGTCGCTGTCGAGCTTCTTCTGCGCGACCAGATAGAACGACGTTCGCAACGTCGTGACGTCATCGGCCGGGTTGGGTGGCGAGCCACGCAACGTGCCCTTCGGCACGTCGAAACTTTCGTAAGCGCGATCCTTTTCGGCAATAGCCCCGGCGGATTCGATCGGAATCAGCACCGGACCCGATTTTGCGCTCTGCGGAAACAGCCCGCGCAGCAGCGCGAGGTATTTCTCGGCGAGCGGCATCATGATCAGGATCGCGCGCACCTCCTTTGCATCGAGCGCGCGGCGGACGTCCGGCGGCGCCAGATTCTTGAACGTCACGCCCGACCGCGCAAGATCGTACTCGTCGGTGAGAACCTTTATCAGCCGTTTGTTGCCATCGACGCCGATCACGTCGACGGTCGCGCGTTTCAGACTCGCCATGTCAGTGATGGCGGAGCCTGGCGGCGCGACCAGCAGCACCACCGCACGCGCGACGACGGCAACGGCCTGCGCCTTCGAGAGATCGCCGACATCGCCCCTGACCACGGCAAGGTCCACCTTGCCGGAGGAAAACGCGTTAGCCGCGTCGAGTGCGCTGCCCGCCTCCACCATGGAGAGCCGCACCGGCGCCTTCTGTTGCGCGAGCTTGCTTGCCAGTGCCGACACCACCCGGCTCGCCTCCCCGTCGAGCGACCCTACGGCGATGGTCAGCGTCGTTGGCCGGGAGTACCAGCGCCATGCAAACAGACTGGCTCCTGCGACCAGAATGAAGATTCCGGCGACCAGCGTGACCCGCATCCAGGTGGGCAATTTGGCCGGGTCCATGCGTGTTCACTCGATCAATATGGAATCAGCAGCAGCACGCCTGGTGCGATGAGACTGCGATCCCGAGGGATGGGATCAATCGAGGATGTCGAAAGGATTGATCCAGATCAAGAGACCGCGAGGGCGCTAGACGCGAGCGGAAGACGGATACGAAATACCGTGCCCCGCCCGGCACGATTCTCCGCGGAAATCTCCCCCTCATGGGCCTCGACGATGGTCCGCGCGATGGAAAGGCCCATGCCCATGCCGCTCGGCTTTGTCGTATAGAAGGGCTCGAAAATCTCGTCGCTGCCGGCAAGGAGACCCGGACCATTGTCGACGACCTCGACTTGAGCAATATCGCTGTCGCGAGCGGTTCGCACCGTGACCTTGCGCCGCGACTTATCGAGGGTGGCCATCGCGTCGGTCGCGTTCAGAATCAGATTGAGCAGAACCTGCTGCAACTGGATCCGGTCGCCTTGCACCGGCAGGGCCTCAGTGCTGAGCACGCTTTCGACCGTCACCGCCCGGGCGTGGGCCAACCCTGAAACCAGGTCGAGACTTTCGTCGACCACGTCGTTGAGATCGATTTGCTGAGCCTCGAACGGCGCACGTTTCAGAAGGCTGCGCAGTCGCCGGATCACCTCGCCGGCGCGCTGGTCATCGCGCCTGATGTCGGAGATGATTTCCTTCAGCTCGGCCACGTTGAGCGACGGCGCGTTGAGCAGCAGTTCCGCCGATTCCGTGTTGACAAGGATAGACCCGAGAGGCTGGTTGAGTTCATGTGCAATTGAGGTGGTGAGCTCTCCCGCCATCGAATAGCGATTGACATGCGCAAGCTCCGCCATGCGCCGGCGCGCCTCGACCTCGGCAACGCGGCGGCGACGGCGCTCATAGAGCAGGATCGAGATCAAGCCGGCCTGCACGAGCATCACCGCACACACAAAGGCGATCTGCCAGCGATATTTCTCCCAGGCCGAAGGCTCTCGAAAATACACGGTGCTTCCGGGCGGCAAGAGGCTTTCGCTAATGCCCCAGCGTTGCAGCTCCCGCCAGTCATACTTGGCCGGCGCAAATTCGCTGGGCTGCGTCCTGATCTCGGCGGGCTTCTCGCCGTTGAGGATCCGGATCGCGACGCCGACCGCCCTGCGGCTGCCCTCGAGGGGCGAGTGCATCGGGCCACCGACGATTTCTCCGAAGAAAGCATCGTCATGAGAGAAGATTGGCGCGTTCGCGACTTTGAAGAGCCTGGTCAGCGCCCGGTCACCCTCATGCGCCACGCCGGCTGCATCAGCAACCATCTGGTACCAAAAGATTGCGGAATGCGGCGGCAGAGCGGCGAGCTGCTTCAGTGTGTCCTCGTAGGAGAGCTTGTCGTACCACCTGATCTCGACCTCGCCTTCGAGCGGCTTCAGCTCTCGCTCCATCTCGCCCCGCCAGAATAGTTCGTTGGGCGATGCACCATTGACGATGGCGATCACTTTTGTCTCTGGCGATATCTTCAGGAAGCTTTCGAACAGAACGAGAAACCTGTGCGTGACCGCGACAACGGTGTCGTTGTTTGTCATCTTGGAGTATTGGACGCGACGTGCCTCGATTGTCGTAAACAGCGTCGGTGTTGCTGGGAAAAATCGCTGCCGGTTACGCTGAATGAATGAGGCGGCGGGTGCGCCAACGCCGATGACCAAATCAGGCGGATGGCCGGCGTAGAGCGCTTGCAGGTAATCGAGAAAAAGAGTTTCGGCGTCCGCATCTGCGGAACGCGCGGCGATCAGCGAATGCTCCTGGACGTCGACCGTCCAAGGCGACTGCCGGTCCAGTTCAGCGCGGATCGCCTTGGCCCACTCGTTCCAGGGGCGGAATTCGCGGCCGACCGAGTGCAGGATAAGAATCCGCTTGTGCTCTGGTTCGGCTGCGCCGGCTGGATCGGAAGGACCCATCAGCGACAGCAACAACAAAACGCGCCAAACCGCTAGGGTTAGGCGCGCTTTCCCTATCTCAATCGTCCCGCGGCGTTTCACCGCTCTCCGGCACCTGTTGTTAGTTACAACCAGTCGCCATAGCAGCATGAATTCGGGGCCGGGGAAACTGCCGCAGAAAGATCTTTCGCCGAGTTCCGTCAGCAGCGTGTAACGACCCGGCCGTAGGCATCGACCGCCTGGACGCAGCCCGATCCGTAGTAGGCGCCAGCGGCTGCACCGGCGGCGGCCGCACCCGCGCCAACCGCGACAGCCCGCCGCGTGGTGCGGCGTGCGACCCCAGCGTAGCTCATCGGCGTCAACGGACGGCCAACGCGCGCCTCGGCAGAGCTGATCACGCCCTTGTCGACCGCCGTTTCGCCGTTCCAGAACAGGCCGCCGGCGAGCGCTATGGCGGCGGCTGCGGGTACAATAAGTTTGCGTGGCAACATGGTCATTTCTTCGCTCCTGCAACTGTGCCGGGGGGAATCTCATCGAATTCGATCATGGCCGTGGAGTCGAGCGCCACCTTGGTCGCGTCGGCCGGCGGCTTGAACGTGAAGTCCGCATCGGCGTTGGCGTCCGTCTTCCAGTCTCTGATCCTCAACGTGTATTGCGGGGCGCCGGTAACGGTCTTGCTGGTGATCACATATTTGCGCGGCACCGGCTTCGCGCCGGTCTCGATCCAGATCTGCCAATCGGTGTCGGGACCGCGGAAGGCAAGGTGCTCGCACTCCACACCATCCACGACGCCTTGGCCGATATGGCTGCCTTGGGTCACGTTGGCCATCAACTCGTCATAGGAGTTGGACAGCAAGAGATCCGCGCCCGGCAGTCCGGCGCTCGAATGGCCGTACAGCGCGTCGATCATCTTGTCGGTACCTCCGGCAACGTCGGCCTGGACATAGGATTTCGCATTGTTGCCGTAGAGCGAAACCGTCTTGCCGTCATAGACCAGTTCGACATCGGCGTAGCCGCCGGTGCGGCGGATCCGCAGTTTGTCGGGCCTGTTCATCTTCATCTCGCCCGAGCTCGTGAACTGGATCTTCTGCAATTCAGGCGTAACGACTTCGATATCGCTGTCGAACTTGGCCGAGAGCGATTTCTCGTTCGCCAGATAATCAGACATCGCTTTCAGCAATTTCGCGGGATCGTCGGCGCGGGCGCCATTGCCTGCCGCGACCGACAGGACGGCAATGACGGCGGTTGCCGTGGAAAACCGGATCATGGTCCTGAGATGTGATCCTTGGGTCATTAGTTCCTCCATGGAATGCGTACCCATTTGAGCGCGCATCCGCGGGGACCACGCTTGACATGAATCAAGCTGGCCTATCCGCTAAGGCGCGGGGCAGCGCGCATACTTGATTTCCATGCCTGCGATTCCCGGGAACATCCGGATCACGGTGTTGGCGTCGACTTCCTTGAGGTTGAATTGCACATTCTGCAGCATGATGTCGGATGCACAGGCCGCGAGCAGGTTGATGTCGGCACCTTCGTTCTTTTTCGCTCTGATCCGGCAGCGGGCGTACTTGCCCGTGATCTGGTCGCCGTCGATGATGAAACCGCCGCCATAAACGTCGGACATATCTGTGAAAGTCACCTGCGCGCCCTTGCGAACGAAAACCTTGGCGCAGTTCTCGGCATCGCTGACCCACGCGCCATTGAGATCGAAGGCAATGGCGGCATCCGGCATGACGAAGGACGCACTTACAAGCAAGGCGGAAAGCACAGCATTTCGGTACATCGATTTCATCGCCTTTCCTTCAGTGACCGCTAAGCACCAGCGTCTTGATCGGCAGCAGCAGCGCCTGGATGCGCAGCAGCAGCGCATGCACGAGCCCGGTCGCATCGACGGCATGCAAGGCAAAGCCCTTCAGCGCACCGGTCTTGGGGTCAGTGATCACATCGTGATTGCTGGTATAGGCGTTGACGATGCAGCTTGAGCCCGGCGTCACCCCTTCGAGCCCGCCCTTATAGAGCGGCTCGAGGAAGGCGAGGATCGTGCCCGGCTGGCGCAGGCTTTGCGGATCGACCAGTTGCTCACCGGCGCGGAACTGACCCGCGGCAATGTAGTCTTGAACATTCGTGACCACGAGCGGAATGATGACCCAGGGCCTCGAGACGCAGGTCGCTTCCGCGATCATGCCCGGCTTCATGACCTGCGCCTCGATTTGCCCGAAACCGGCTTGCAGCACGCTTCGCCCCGCACCTTCTGGGATCAATACGCCCGCCGGCCGCATCAACTGATTCACGATGTCGCCGGTACGAACCAGGAATTGTTCGACCCGGCCGTCGACGCCGGCACGCACAAAGGTCTTGTCGAGATCGACCTGCGCCTGCGCCTGCGCGGCCTCGGCGCTCGCCTTCTCCGCTGGCAGTAGAGTCGAAACGCGCAATGCGGCCGATTCCCTCACAGCATTCGCCGCATCGAGGCCGGACTGCCGCTGATCGACCAACACCTGCAGCTTCTCGATATCACGCTGCGGCACGATGCCGGGATTGCGGCGCTGCAGCTCGGTTTTCACGTCAAGTTCGTCCTTGGCCTGCTGCAGGTTGGCCTTGGCTTCGCCGACCTGGGCCTCCGCCTTCACCACATCGGCGCGCGCGCTAATGAAGGACGCCTCGACCTCGGCAACCTTGCGCTTTGCAGTTTCCAGCGCCGCTGTCTGCTTCGAGCTGTCGAGCCGGAAGAGGACGTCACCCTTCTTTACATCCTCGCTGAATCCGACATTGACTTCGGCCACGCGGCCGGAGCCTTCGGGCAGGATCGGTACGGTGCGGAAATAGATCGCCGCAGTCGAGGTGGACGGGTGGTAATAGAAAATCATCGTGATCAGCGCGATCGTCAGCATCAGGCAACCGGTGATGCCCCAGCGCAGCTCATACCAGACGGAGAAGAAGGTGATCTCCTTGCCGAACCGTTTGCCCTGAGCATAGCGGCGGTAGAGATAATCCGGCACGATCGTCACCAGCGAGCAGATCATCAACTCAAGCATGGCCGCCCGCCTCCTCCTTCGCAACCGCCCTGCCGATGGGGTGCGCAGCCGGCTTGGTCTCGACCTCGGAAGGCTCGATGCCGGGCCCGTCCGGCGCGGCATCCGCAATGCGCTCGACCGATCCGGCAATGCTGCGCAGCGGGGTGGAGAAATCCGGCAGATCGATCATCGCGAGCAGCAGGCCCGCGATCCAGAAAATATGCATGTGGGTAAAGAGCGAGATCAGGCCGAGAACGGCGACGATCTCGAATTGCATCTTATGCGTCCTGTGCGCCATGCGCTCGGGCAGGCTGTGCAGCTTCCAGTACAGGGTGCCGACCCAAAGAACGGTCGCGACGAGGAATATCCCCATCACCAGCATCAGGGTGTCCGACCCGTCCGGGCCGGGAACGAAAAACGGCAGATGATGCGGGGCCGCCGGATGCATCTGGTCGGTCAAATCGCTTCTCCCCCTTCAGATGTCTGGGCGCAGCGCAATCCTGATCCCGGACAGTGCTGGGTCAGGCTAGCAAACGCTTGATCTGAATCAAAGGGTGCCCCGCGCCGGCGGCTCTAGCTTGAAGCCGGCCGAGCGCCAGCGGTTACCCCGGAGAGATTAGCCATGCCCAAGATCGATGATCTGATCCCCAGCGCGAAGGACATTCAGCAGCAGGCGGCGTTGAAGGAAGCTCAGAAAGCCGAAGAGCACGCCAAGCGTTTTGCGGCCGCGGAAGCCGAAAAGCGCGCGTTGATCGACAAGCTCAGCAAACCGTCGGGCCTGTCCGAAGATGAGAAGGTCAAGCTGGCCTCCACCGTGATTCAGCGCGCGGTGCGCAATGGCCTTTCCGAGGTGCAGGTCTACCGCTTCCCGAACTCGCTATGCACCGACAAGGGCCGCGCCATCAACCAGATGGAGAGCGGCTGGGAGAAGACGCTCACCGGCATCCCCAAGGAAATCTATCAGCTGTGGAGCGATTATCTGCAGCCGCGCGGGTATCGCATCCGCTACCAGATCATCGACTTCCCCGGTGGCGTGCCGGGCGACATCAGCATCACGATCAGTTGGGACGGCTAGCCGTTTGAAATTCGGGTCATTTGGATCATTGCGTATGGCCAAGGATGACGTTGCGCCGAAGATGAAGCGTAAGGAATATGAGAAGGAACTGCGCAAGCTGCAGGTTCAGCTCTGCCATTTGCAGGAGTGGGTGAAGGCCAGCAAGCTACGGGTGATCATCCTGTTCGAGGGCCGGGACGCCGCTGGCAAGGGCGGCACCATCAAGGCGCTCACCGAAAAGGTGAGCCCGCGGGTATTCCGCGTCTGCGCCCTGCCCGCGCCTTCGGACCGGCAGAAGAGCCAGTTGTTCATGCAGCGCTACATCGAGCAATTTCCGGCCGGCGGCGAGATCGTGATCTTCGACCGAAGCTGGTACAACCGCGCCGGCGTGGAATATGTCATGGGCTTTTGCAGTCCGGAGGAGCACGAGCGCTTCCTGGAACTATGTCCCCAGGTCGAGAGATTTGCCGTTGAGAGCGGCATCATCCTGATCAAGCTATGGCTCGAGGTCGGGATGCAGGAGCAGGAAATCCGCTTCAATGCGCGCATCGAGGATCCGCTGCGGCAGTGGAAGCTCAGCCCCATGGATACTGAATCGTTCGGCCGCTGGTATGACTACTCACGCGCCCGCGACATGATGCTGGAGGCGACCGACACCAAGCACGCGCCGTGGCGGCTGATCCGCTCGGACGACAAGCGGCGGGCGCGCCTCAATGTCATCTCGCACATCCTCAAGACAATCCCGTACAAGAAGATCGCGCGCGACAAGGTCAGGCTGCCGAAGCGCTCCAATAAGGGCCACTATGACGATCAAGCAAGTCTGCGCAGAATGACCTTCGTCGAGGAACGCTACTGACCGAACAGCGGGAGTCGCCCAAGACCGGTTTTCAAGGCAGGCTCCCGCCGCGTCGATCATTGCATCGTGATGGTGACGCCTCCCACCGCCGCCGAGGCCTCAACGCCGACCCGCGGGCCACTGAGCTGGAGGATCACGCCATTGGCGTTCTGCAATTGCACACCGCCTGCCCCGGCCGCGAGCGCGCCACCCGCGCCGCCCACAGCATAGCTGCCGGCCAGGTCTCCGGGGCTGCGCAGATTCAAGGCCCTGCCGACGAACTTGCTGGTCGAGGCGCCGATCGTGAAACCGACGCTCATGCCCGATACGGTGAAAGGATATTTTCTGCCGCGAAAGGTCAGCACGCCCTGCCCACCGCCTACGCCGACGATGAAACCGCCCTTGGTGAAGACGACGGCGACCTGGCCGACCTCGGCCAGACTGGATGTCACCAAGCCGGCTGAAGCCAGAAATGCCAGCGTCACGGCCAGCACAATCCTTCGATATTTCGTCATCACGCTTCCTTTTCAGGCTTGAGCCCATGCCACCATGACCCCGGGCTCGGAAATGCAGGCCGCCCATTGCGCAAGGATCGTCTTGCTTTCCAAGTCTGCGCAGGCGCGTTGCCGATGCTCGGGCTGGCCCTCATGATGGACTTTGATCCAAGTCAACGAATGCTGGTCTTGAGCGCGGTGCCGCAGGTTCGGTATGTCGCGATGGCGCGGGATCAATCGCCCTTGAGATCACCGAGCACACTATCCATCCGCCGGGTCCAATTGGCGCTGTCGGTCTTGTTTGCCAGCCCGTCTGCTTGCAGAACGTCGCGAACCTGTCCGCGGGCGCCGACGATCTGGAACGCGATGCCGCGTGCGGAAAGCTCGCCATGAAGATCGTGCAGCATTTTGGCGCCAGCGAGATCGATGAACGGCGAGGACGAGAGGCCGCAGATTACCAACTTCGTATCTGGCGTCGCGTGGACTCTCGCCAGCACCGTCTCCAGGACAGTCTCGGCATTGATGTAAAGCAGTGACGCTTCGGGACGGAATGCGATGATGCCAACGAGCGGCTCGACATCCGGGTTACGTGCGCTGTCGGCATAACGGCCCGTTCCAGGCAGGCGGCCGAGGAATGCCACGTTGGGCTGCGAGGCGCGCGCCAGGAGAAGGAAGATCGAAGCGAGCGCGGCGAGCAATATACCTTGCAGGATACCGAGCAGCAGCACCGAGGCCAGTGCAATCGCCGCAGCGTAAAAATCGATCCGGCTGATCCGCCACATGCGGACGAGTGCTGCGACGTCGACAAGCTTGTAGACCGCGGTGAAAACGATCGCTGCGAGCACCGCCTTTGGAAGGTTCGTCAGTAATCCGGTAAGAAAGAGCAGGCAGATCGCTAGCGTGGCCGAACAGAGGATCAGCGCAAGCGGCGTGCGGGCTCCGGCCTGATCGTTGACCGCCGACTGCGATAGTCCGCCCGCGACGGGATAACCGTGACCCAGCGATACCGCGAGGTTTGCGGCGCCCAACCCCAAGAACTCCTGCCGCACATCGAGGGGGTAATCATGTTTGGCTGCGAAGCTTCGCGCGGCTGAGACACCTTCAACATAGGCCAGCAGCAAAATGCCGGCAGCAAGCGGAAACAATTCGTCAGGCTCCAGCAGGCCGAAGGTCGGCATGGCCAGACTTGGCAGCCCCTTCGGTATCTCTCCGGTAACCGCGACGCCCTGCGCAGGCAACCCAAGGATTGTCGCGATGAGGATGGACAGGATCACGACAGCGAGCCCGACGGGTCTTCCCGGCAAGAACCGAGCGCCAAGCAGCAACAGCACGATCGCTGCAAGACCAATTGCGAGCACAATCAGGTTGATATCACCGAGCTGACCGACAAGCTTGACGGCGCGGTCGAAGAAATTGCGCCCGCCGCCGGCCACCCCGAACAGGCCCGGCAACTGAGTCATGATGATGGTGAGGCCTGCCCCCGCCTTGAAGCCTACGAGGATGCTGTCGCTAATGAGACGCACCAGCATGCTGAGCCTGAACAGCCATGCGACCAGGCAGAGCAGTGCGACCGCAGCCGCCGTAAGACTTGCGATCTGCGCGTAGCGGACGCCATCGCCGGCGGCGAGCGGTCCGACCGTGGCCGCAATCATCAGTGAGATTGCCGAAGTCGGGCCGACCGCCAGTTGCCTGGAGGAGCCGAGCAGCGCATAGCCAATGCCGCCGAGCATGTAGCCGTAAATCCCGACTTGAGGCGGCAGACCCGCAAGCGCCGCATAGGCCAGCGAGACCGGAATCGCGTAGGCTGCGAGCGTAACGCCTGCGATGATGTCAGCGCCCAACCAGGAAATCTTGTAAGCGGCGAGCCATTCGGCGGGCGGAATGAATTTTGGCCGCTTCGATTTCATGCCCGGCCCCGGTTTCGGAAATCTCCTCCTGCGGCAAGGTCCTGCTGACGGCCATGAGTCCGTTGATTTAGATCAAGCCTTTTCCGCTCGCAGCAAAGACTTTTGCTCACGTCTCAAACCGGAACACAGCATGCATCGCCGCGCATGGAGATGTTTCCTCATCGCGATGGCTGTCGCGAGTGCCTCGCTCGCGGCGGCATCCGATGATCCGCCTCGGCTGCAGGAGGAGATGTGGGCGCTGCCACTTCCCGCACCCACCATCGCCTATGTCGTGCGCCCGATCGGCAATGGCCCCTTCCCACTGGCGATCATGAATCACGGCGTAGCGCTCGATCCGGTGCAGCGCAGCTTGTTTCCACCGGTCGAATTCCGCGACGCCGCGATGTGGTTTGCGCGGCGCGGCTACATGGTGGTAGCGCCTGCGGGTCCCGGCTACGGCGCGGCGGCTCTCGACGTGCCTGAGGCCGGGCTATTCACCGTGTTCTTCTCCAAGATCGGCAAATGCAGCAATCCCAATTTCCGCGACGCAGGGCTTGCGGCGGCCCAGCTCAATCTCTGGATCATCGAGTATATGACAAGGCTGAGGCGGATCGTGCCCGACCATGTCATCGTGATCGGCCAATCCGCGGGCGGCTGGGGTTCGATTGCACTGTCAAGCGTCAACCCGCCGCCGGTGAAGGCGATCATCGCTTTTGCGGCCGGGCGTGGCGGCCGCGTCGGCGACAGGCCGAACAACAATTGCGCGCCCGACAAGCTGGTCGAAGCGACTGGCGCATTCGGGCGCACCTCCCGCATTCCGATGCTCTGGATTTACATCGAGAACGACAGCTTCTTCGGACCCGAACTCTCCAAGCGGATGTATGCGGCGTTCACGGGTGCGGGCGGCAATGCCGAATATCACCTGTTTCCGCCGCACGGCACCGAGGGTCATTTCTTCATCGGCGCAGCGGATGCCGTGCCAATCTGGTCGCCGCTCGTCAGCGCCTTCCTGGACAAGCACAAGTGAGGACGATGCGGCACTCAGCACTGCCCGGCGCCCTACTCGGAGCAATCCTCGCATTGGCAGCGTCCGGCAGGGTGAACGCGCAGCAGGCTGCCAAACCCGGAGTGGACGAATTCGCCCTTCGCGGCCAACGCGAGGCCCGTGCCATCAAATACGGTGACTGGGAGAAGGTCTGCTTCAAGCCGGGCGGCAGCAAGACGATCTGCCGCACGACGATCGGCGGCGATTTCGAAACCGGCCAGAGCGCGGTGCGCGTGTATGTTGTCGAGCGCGAAGGAGACAGCGTCGCAAGACTGCAAGTGTTTTTGCCCGTGGGACTCTACATGCCCGCCGGCGTCAAGCTCATCGTCGATAAGGGCATGGCGTACAAGCTCCCCTTCACCTGGTGTCTGACGAACACCTGTATCGCCGGTGATCTCGTCAAACCGGAATGGCTTCGCAACATGGAGAATGGCAGCGATCTCACAATCGAGGTCGTCGATACCAATATGCTCGCAGTCACGACAACACTGCCGCTCAATCGGTTCGCAGCGGCCCGCAACGGCGCACCGATAAAGGTCTTCGAGCAGAACATTGAGGAATGAGCGGAACAGCTTCCCGCAGCCCTATTCAACGCAAGCGGCCGCACGACTGATCGGCTCGATCAGCGACTGCGCCGTGAACGGCTTTGTCAGGTAGGCGACACAGCCAGAGGCCATGGCGGCCATCCGCGTCGCGTCGCTGTCGTTGCCCGTGATGTAGATCACAGGCAGGGACACGCCCGCTTCCGCCAACCGATGGCGCAGTTCGATACCCGATCCGTCGCCGAGATTGATGTCGAGGATGAGACAGAAGGCCTGCGCGAAATCATCGTGATCCTGCAAGGCCTTGGCCGTTTCGAACGGCACCGTGTCAAAACCATGTTGCTTGAGCAACCGTCGCATGCCCTTAAGCATCGATGGGTCGTCATCAACGACAAAAACGACTTTGCGCTGGTTCAAGATGCCTGGCCCTCAGTTCATTCCAAGGTCGCCGATGCTAATCGCGGAGACGGCTCGCCAACCTTCAAGATGGACGGAGGTTCCCAAAAAAAGCCCGCCAGCCGTATCAGCCCAGTTCGACGCTACGCTTCACCACGGGCTTTCATATTGTCCTTTCGGACACACGCACTATTGATGAAAGGGTTCCACGCCGCAACGATTGATTGCGCCAGCGCTAGCCAAGTAAGCCGAGTTGCTCCGCTATCCTGACCAGCTCCGCCAGAGACCGCACCTTCATCTTTTCCATGACCTGATGCCGATGCGCCTTGATGGTGCGCTCCGTTGTTCCAAGTTCATGCGCGATCTGCTTGTTGAGTCTGCCGCGCACGACAAGGCCGAATACCTGCCTCTCCCTCGCCGTCAGCGCGGCCAACAAGGCCAGCATCTCCTCCAGCCGTCGCTGCTCGCCGCGCGTGACCGCATGCCGTACTATCGCACGCTCAATGGCACCGAGCAGCGTTTCCGACTCGACCGGTTTGGTCAGAAAATCCTCAGCGCCCGCCTTGATGGCCCGCACGGTCGTCGGCGTGTCGGCATGGCCGGTCAAGAAGACGATCGGCACCGTGGAGCCGAGCGCATTGAGGCGCCCCTGCAACTCCGGTCCACTCAGACCCGGTATCCGCACATCGAGCAGGATGCAGCTAGGTACGTTCTCATCAGGGCGAGAATCGAGCAACTGCTGCGCCGACGGATAGGTCGCAACCTCGTAGCCGGCGAGCGTCAACCGCCGCTCGATCGCCGTGCGGAACGATGCATCATCGTCGACAACGTGAACCCGGCCCGCCATCCCCTCTCCTATGCGGCCAGCGGCAAGCTGAAGTGAAATGCCGCACCGCCGCCGCTTTGGTTCTCGGCCCAGATCTGCCCCTTGTGAGCAAGGATGATCGTGCGCGCGATCGAAAGCCCGATCCCCATCCCCTGGTCCTTGGTCGTGAAAAATGGATCGAACACCTGCGCAAGCCTGTCGGCCGGTATTCCCGGACCGGAATCGGAAATCGAGATCACGGCCGACGATCCACCATTCAGTTCGGTACGGCCAATCACGGTGCGGCCGTATGGAATCGTCGCCATTGCATCCATGGCGTTGACGACCAGATTAAGCACGACCTGTTGCAGCTGGATCGGGTCGCCCTTGATGCGGAGCGCACCCGGCGCGGTTTGCAGATAAAGCGAAACGTTGCGCGCCGAAGCCTGTACCGAGAGGAACTTGAACGCCTCCCCCATGATTTCGTTGACATCGATATCCCGGGTCTCGAACGGCGTCCGCTTCAAGAACCCTCGCAAGCGGCGGATCACCTCGCCGGCGCGCTGGTCGTCGCGTCGGATGTCTGCGAGGATTTCCTTGATCTCCTCGAGGTCGGGATTGTCCGACTTGAGAATCAGCTCGGCTGTTTCGGCATTGGCAAGAATTGATCCCAGCGGCTGATTGAGTTCATGGGCAATCGACGAGGACAATTCACCCGTCGTCGCCTGCCTGTTGACATGCGCAAGCTCCGTCATCCGCTTGTGAGACTCCATTTCGGCATCGTGCCGCAGATGGCGCTCGTGCAACAGGAATATGATCAGCGCAGCCTGTATCAATATCGCCGATGCAATGGCCATGCTCTGCCACCGATATCGTTCAAGGAAAGTTGGATCGCGGAAACGAATCTCACTGCCTTCGGGCAAGCTCGATTCGCTGACATTCCAGCGTTGCATCTGCTTCCAGTTGAAGAGCGGCTTCGACTCTCGTGTGACCGGCGAAATATCTCCTGCCTGCTCGCCATTGAGAATGCGCAACGCAAGTTTTCCCGTCTCGACGCCGATCTCGCGCGCAATCAGGCCGTATCCGCCGATGGCTCCCGCGGCCAAGAGCGGCTCGGCGCCAACCACGATTGGACGATTGGCTTTTTCGGAGATCAATCGCATTGCGGTCGCCGCGGGATAGTACGTGCCTGCCCCGTCGGAAAACACGCCCGAATAGACGATGGCGCTGCGCTCCGGCAATTCCGCGACCCGTTTCAGGATATCCGGCATCTTCTGCCCGACCAGGTCAATCACCTCCAGGCCGGATGTCGCGGCGGGAATTTCCTCACCCCAGTGCCGAAAGAGTGCCTGCCGATCCCAGCTGTCGCCGACCAGGGCGATCGTGTCTAGATCAGGGACCACAACACGAGCGATCTCGACCGCACCTGCCAGAGAATTTCTTACGGCTACGCCGGTGACGTTTGTCAGCCGCCCGAACCTTGCCAGCTGGCTTGCCTCCAGCATGGCGAAAACGATCGGCACGCCCGGCCATAATTCCTCACGCCAGCGCAACATGTGGTCGAGCGTACCAGCACCATTCGCTACGATGACGCCGATCGACCTGTCCCGGTATTTTTCCTTAAGATACCGCTTCAACGTCGCCTCATAGGCGGCGCCGCCAAAACGCGTCAGATCCAGATTCTCGCTATAGGTCGTAACGTGACCATCGGCGTCAAACACCTCCCGCAATCCCGAGGAGAGCTGATAGTAAAACGGCCCACGCAGATTCGACTGGTCGAGCACGAGCACGGAATGCGGCCGGCCATCCTGGGGCCACAGATACGCGGGCGCCAGCAGAACCAGCAGAACAGCGATAAGCGCTCTAGCCCCAATAAACCTGATCATACACCCGAGACCGCATCGAGCTGCAGGTCAAACCAACGCTTAGCAATAAAATTCTAGCACCGGCCCATCTCGGGGAAAACAGGCAATTGCTGTCAAGCCGTAACCCGGCAGTCATATTGACGCATCTCCTGGTAGAACTGCCTCAACCTGTCCTTTGGGACAATGGACCGCCCGGCGCTAATCGGGAGAATGCCCGCGTTGTCAGTGGATTTCCGAGCGGATGCGACAGCGGCGTCGCATTCAGGAATACGAAATCGAGGCCACCGCCGAAGCGTCATCCTTCGAGCAAGGAGATGGTCCATGTTTGCCCGCATCAGCGACACCTCTACTGAGTTTCCCGGCATTTTCGGTCAAAGCTCAACCCAGAATGATTTATCCTGGCGAGTCAGTTTGAATGAATTTAGCTACAAAAAGGGTACGGAGATTTTTGGCGAGAAGGAACCGGCGGATTATGTCTATCAGGTCGTGACCGGCGCGGTGCGAAGCTACAAGCTGCTCTCCGACGGCCGCCGCCAGATCGGCGCCTTCCACCTTGCCGGCGACATTTTCGGCCTGGAGATCGGCTCAGATCATCGCTTCACCGCCGAAGCCATCATTGACACGACGGTCCGCCTGATAAAGCGGCGCAGTCTTGAGCTGGTAGCCGAGAGCGACGTCGGGATTGCTCGCAATCTGCTCAGCATGACCACAAGCAATCTGCGACACGCCGAAGACCACATGCTGCTGCTCGGACGCAAGACATCGCTGGAACGCGTTGCTGCGTTCCTGATCGAAATGGATCGGCGATCGACCGCCGCCGGCGTCCTCGCCTTGCCGATGTGCCGGCGGGATATCGCAGACTATCTCGGACTGACGCTGGAAACGGTGTCGCGCGCGTTGTCGCGCCTGCACGATCTCGATATACTCGGCTTCATCGGCAATACGCAGCGCCAGATCGTGCTGCTCGACCGCGCGAAGCTCGCCAGCTTCGATCTGCAGAACTGAACGGCGTTCCGGGAGCGGCAATAGAGCCGAGATGCGCGGGCGTCTTCGTCAGCATGATGCCGATCATGCTCACGATCAGAAATTGACCCGCCATCAGGCGGTCCCGATATTCGGCGTCGTGCGCGGCTTCGCGGCCGTCTCGATTTCGGGCACCTGCCTTGCCTCGTCGTCGCGCACCCACGCCGTCAGCAGTTCCCAGGCAACTGCCAGGATGATCGGCCCGATGAAGAGGCCGACAATGCCGTGCGCCAACGTGCCGCCGATGACCCCGAGAAAGATGACGAGCGATGGTGTGGTCAGGCCGCGCCCCATCACGATCGGCTTCAATATATTGTCGGCGAGCGAGGCCGGCAGCAGGCACGCCGTGATAAGCAGCGACGCCGCAAAGGACTTGGTCGCCCAGACCCAGATAAGAACTGGAATCACGATGACGGCCGATCCGATTTGCAGGATACCGAGCATCATCACCGCAAAGGCCAGCAGCCCGGCGCGCGGGACGTCGGCCAGTTTCAGAATGATCCCGATCACCAGCCCCTGTGCCACCGCGATGCCGATCACGCCCTGCGCCACCGACCGGATGGTGGCGCCAGCCAGCACCAGAAAATTCTCGCTCCGTTCGGCCATAACCCTGGACAGGAAACGCTGGCTGGCCGCGACCAGCCGCGGCCCGGCCGGAAGCAGGAGACCGGTGAGTGCGACCGCGACGAGAAACTTGATCGCTCCGACGCCGGCGCCGCCGGCGAGGCCCAGCATCGTGCCGGCCACCGGCTTCAGATGCGGGGCAAACTCGCGCAGCGCCGAGCGCAGGTTCGTGGAGGCCTGATCCCAGAGGGCATAGAACTGCGCGCCGATGATCGGCCAGTCCCTCACGCCGGCGGGCGGCGACGGAACTGATAGCGTCCCGCCGCCAAGCTGCGCCGCAAATCCGCGAAGCCCGTCCACGGCGCCGAGGCCAAGCCACGTCGCAGGCCCGATGACGATGCTGAGATTGATCAGCGTCAGGATCGTCGCAGCGAGATTGGGACGGTCCCCGAGCAGGCCCGACAGCCAATTGAAGACCGGATAAAGCGCCACCGCCAGAACCACGCTCCAGGCGAGGATCGGAATGAAGGGTCGGATCACGACGAATGACCAGTAGATCAGGAGCGCCAGAAGCGCGAGCCGGACCGCAAGCTGGATTTCATCCTCCCGCACGAGGAGCTGTCGGATGGGTCGCACGCGGCCTCCCCCACATGTCTGCCTGAACCAAGAATTCTGCGGCCGGTGCTAGATCGGCTTGATTCAAATCAAGCCCGCGCTCGCGGCGAATCCGGCAGCACGCCCGACGGCATTGGCGCAATCATCGGCTGGATGCTTGACCCGCCCTATCGAACGATTGACCGGGTTAAGCCGAACGCC
Organism: Bradyrhizobium sp. CB3481; assembly: GCF_029714305.1. Lineage (NCBI taxonomy): Bacteria > Pseudomonadati > Pseudomonadota > Alphaproteobacteria > Hyphomicrobiales > Nitrobacteraceae > Bradyrhizobium > Bradyrhizobium sp. CB3481. The sequence continues at coordinate 1,937,470 of NZ_CP121647.1, read as the reverse complement.
GGAAGCCTTGATGCAGATCAAGGTCCCGGGCCGGCGACACGGTGACATTTTCGGCGAACCTCCCTCTAGTCGCTGGCCGGAGCTCGAACATGAAGTCCGTTTCCGCCGAAGAAGCCGTAGCGATGATCCCCAACGGCGCGAGCATCATGGTTGGCGGCTTCATGGGCGTCGGAACGCCCGAACGCCTGCTCGACGAACTGGTGCGGCAGCAGAAGAATGGCCTTTCCCTGATCAGCAATGACGCCGCCGTTCCCGGCAAGGGCGTCGGCAAGCTGTTCGAGGGCGGACAGGTGTCGAGGATGATCGGCACCCATATCGGGCTGAACCCGAAAGCCCAGCAACAGATGTTGGCCAACGAGATCAAGGTGGACCTGATCCCGCAAGGCACCTTCGTCGAGCGCATCCGGGCGGGCGGCTGCGGTCTCGGCGGCGTGCTGACGCCGACCGGCGTCGGCACCCTTGTTGAGCAAGGCAAGCAGAAGATTGAGGTCAACGGCAGGACATTCCTGCTCGAGACCGCGCTGCGCGCCGACTTCGCCTTGGTGCACGCCTTTCTATCCGACTACGTCGGTAACCTCTCCTATGCACTGACGTCACGCAACTTCAATCCCGTGATGGCGATGGCTGCCGACACCGTCATCGTCACGGCCGAGCATATCGTGCCGGTTGGCGTTATCGCGCCCGATCATGTCGTCACGCCCGGCCCTTTGGTCGATTACCTCGTTGCGAACGGGTGATCCATGGATGCACAGACAATCATCGCCAGGCGCGTGGCCCAGGAGCTTCGCTCCGGCAATCTCGTCAATCTCGGTATCGGCATTCCGACGCTGGTTGCCAACTACGTGCCCGAAGGACTGAAGGTCTTCTTCCAGTCCGAGAACGGATTGATCGGCACCGGGCCGATCCCCGAGCAGGGCATGGCGCATCCGCTTCTGACCGACGCCGGCGGCAGGCCGATCAGCGCCCTGCCCGGCGCGGCGACGTTCGACAGCGCGATGTCGTTCGGCCTGATCCGTGGCGGGCACGTCGACATCACCGTATTGGGCGGCTTGCAGGTCGATGCCGCCGGCCATCTGGCCAACTGGATGATCCCTGGCAAGATGGTGCCGGGGATGGGCGGCGCGATGGATCTCGTCAGCGGCGCCAAACGCGTCATCGTCGCCATGCAGCACGCCGCCAAGGGCAAGTCGAAGATCGTTGCCAAATGCAGCCTGCCCCTGACGTCGGCACGTCCCGTCGACATGGTTGTCACCGATATGGCCGTTATCGCGTTCCCTGATGGCAGGGCCACGCTGATGGAGACGGCGCCCGGCATCGCGATTGCGGAGGTGCTGGCGGTGACGGAAGCCGAGCTCGCCATTCCGGATACCGTGCCGGAAATGAAGCTGTGAAGCGCCAAAACGGGTCGAGGCCATGCGGATATTCAACGGATTTGAAGAACTGAAGGCTGCCGTTGGCACGGAAGTCGGCGTCAGCGACTGGATCGAGGTGACGCAGGACCGCATCAACAAATTCGCGGAAGCGACCTGTGACGAACAATGGATCCATGTCGACCAGGAGCGTGCCGAAACCGAGATGCCCGGCGGCAAGACGATTGCGCACGGATTGCTCTCGCTCAGCCTGACACCGATGTTCATCCGGTCGGTGATGGGTCTGAAAGGACTGAAGAACACGCTGAACTACGGCGCCGATCGCATCCGCTATCTCTCGCCGGTGCCCGCAGGTTCAAGACTGCGCGGACGCATCGGTGTTGCCGAAGCTGAAGATGTGCCGCCGAGCGGCTTGCGGGTGCACTATCGCGTCGTGATCGAGATCGACGGCGGCCAGCGCCCCGCCTGCGTCGCCGAGGTGATCGGGCTGCATTATCGCTAGGCCATGCCTCAATCGATGATGTGGTAACCACCGTCGATATAGAGCACGCTGCCCGTGATCAGCTTGGCGCCGTCGAGCGCGAGGAAAGCGGTCGCCCTTCCGACGTCATCGATGCTGACCAGGCTGCGCGTCGGCGCCTGCGACTGTGCCTTGTCCATCAGTTCGTCGAACTCCGGGATGCCCGACGCCGCACGGGTCGCGAGCGGTCCCGGCGAAATGGCGTGAACGCGGATGCCCTGGGGGCCGAGTTCGGCCGCGATGTAGCGCACAGCGGCCTCAAGCGCGGCCTTGGCGACACCCATGACATTGTAGTTCTTCACCACCATCTGGCTGCCGTAATAGGTCATCGTGAACATGGTGCCGCCGTCCTTCATCAGCGGTTCCGCCAGGTGCGCCATCCGCATGAACGACCAGCACGAGACGTCCATGGTTTTCTGGAAGCCCTCGCGATCGACGTCCACGACCCTGCCGTGCAAGGCACCCTTGGGCGAGAACGCAATTGAATGAAGCAGGAAGTCGAGCTGCCCCCACTCCTTCTCGATCCGTTCAAAGACCTTTTCGGTCTCGCCTTCGACCATGACGTCGAGCGGCATGAAGATCGGCGCCTCCAATGCCTTGGCCAGAGGTTCGACGTGCTTTTTCGCCTTTTCATTCAGGTAGGTAACCGCAAGATCGGCGCCAAGCGCACGAAACGCCTTGGCGCACCCCCACGCGATAGACTGGTCGTTGGCGATGCCGACGATCAGTCCCTTCTTGCCTTTCAGCGCGACCTTGGTCTCGGGAAAAACCGGAATGTTCATGACACTCTCTCGCGTTTCTGGTTTGGCGATTGCTGGTTCATCAGCAGCGCCAGCGTGTGCTGCGCAATCATCAGCTCTTCGTCGGTGGGAATGACATAAAGCGGAATGCGGCTGTCGGATCGCGATATCCGGGTAGCGTGGCGGGCATTCTCTCCGGGATCGAGCGTGATTCCGAGCCAGGCCAGCTTCTCCGCAATACGCGCGCGGAGCGACGCCGAGTTCTCACCGATCCCGGCCGTGAATACGAAGCCGTCAATGCCCTGCAGCGCGGCGGCCAACATGCCGGCGTTGAGACCGATCCGGTAAACGAAGTAATCGATCGCAAATGCTGCGCGCGGATCGGAGCTGGTCTCCAGCTCCCGCATATCGTTGCTGACGCCCGACAGGCCCTTCAGGCCGCAGTCGCGGTACAGAAAATTCTGCACGTTCGACGCCGACATGCCCTTTTCCGCGATCAGATAGAGCACGACGCCGGGATCGAGCTGGCCGGGCCGCGTGCCCATCGCAAGCCCGTCGAGCGCCGTGAAGCCCATCGTGCTTTCGACGCTTCGCCCGTCCTTGATTGCGCACATCGAAGCGCCACTGCCGAGATGGGCGACGATCACCCGCCCGCCGGCGATCTCGGGCGCGACCTCGGGTAGGCGCTTTGCAATGTACTCGTAGGACAGGCCATGGAAGCCGTAGCGCCTGACGCCTTCGGCATGAAGGTGGTGCGGGATCGCATAATGATCGGCGAGCGCATCATGGTCGCGGTGGAACGCGGTGTCGAAGCAGGCGATCTGCGGCAGGATCGGGAAGTTTGCCAGCAACGTCCTGATCGGCGCCAGATTATGCGGCTGGTGCAGCGGCGCCAGCGAGACATATCGCTCGAGCTTGCTCACCACGGCATGATCGATCAGCACCGGGCGCGCAAAGTCCGGCCCGCCGTGAACGACGCGATGACCGACCGCGATCGGCGTGATGCTGTTCTCCTCGCGCAGCCAGGCGCCGGCGACGGCCAAGGCCGCGGGAACATCCGCAACCGCCTCAATCGGATAGGCCCGGTCGGCCATCGGACCGCCGCTCGGGCCACTCGCCCGCAATCGTGGCCGGCTGCCAATGCCATCCATCTGGCCCTTGATCTGGCGAAGCAAGCGACCTTCGCCCTCCACCGAGAAAACCTGGAATTTGACGCTGGAGGAACCGGCATTGACGACAAGGATCGTATCCATGGCGATCACGCAGCAGCGATGGGTGATTTGCGGCGGCGAGCGTCGGCATGCAGGGCCGCCACTGCGGCCGACGCCATGCGCGAGCGGGCGGAATCCGCCCGTGACGTCAGAACGACAGGCACGCGCGCACCGAGCACGATGCCGGCGCCATCCGCCTTGGCGAAATAGGCCAAGTTCTTGGCCAGCATGTTGCCGGACTCAAGGTCGGGCACGACCAGGATTTGCGCGCGGCCCGCGACCTCGGACTTGATACCCTTGATCCGGGCCGCCTCCATGTCGATCGCATTGTCGAAAGCAAGCGGTCCGTCGAGCAGCGCTCCGGTGATCTGCTTGCGGTCGGCCATCTTGCACAGCGCGGCGGCTTCGATGGTGGAAGGTATTTTCGATGTGACCGTCTCCACCGCCGACAGGATGGCGACCCGCGGCGTCGTACCAAAGCCGGCCTCGTTGTAGAGATCGATCGCGTTCTGGATGATGTCACGCTTGACGTCGAGATCTGGAGCGATGTTGATCGCGGCGTCGGTAACGAACACGGTGTGATCGTAGGCCGGGACGTCCATGACAAAGACGTGGCTGATGCGCCGCGCTGTGCGCAGCCCACCCTCCTTTGCGGTCACGGCGCGCATGATTTCGTCGGTGTGCAGGCTGCCCTTCATCAAGACTTCGCCCTTGCCTTCGTGAATCAGTTGAACACCCCGGGCAGCGGCAGCAGCCTCGGTAGGCGGTGTGTCGACGATTTCACAGCCGGAGACGTTGAGGTTGTGCTTGGCGGCAACTTCCTTGATCCTGGCTGCAGGCCCCACAAGGATCGCCTTGATGATTCCTGCCTCCGCCGACTCAAGTGCGCCGCGCAACGAACTCTCATCGCAGGGATGGACAACGACCGTTGTCACCGACGGGGCGCCCTTGGCGGCCGCGATCAGGCGGTCGTATTTCGCGCCGGGTTGCTTCGCGCTTGCTTCGGCTGACATGGCACTCATTGGCTCGCTCCAATCCTGGGCGGGGGGACTTGGTGGGCCGGAAAGAAACGTGCTGCACGCACGGCTCGATACCGCAATGTCGATTCATTGAGGCGCGCACTGCCGCCGACGTTGATCTAAGTCAACGGAAGCATGCGCCCGAGCGTGGCGCGACACGTTCGCACAGGCGGGCAAATTCCTTCGCTGACGCGCCGCCACGGCCTCCCGAAGCTTGACATAGATCAATATTGGCGTCGGTTAGCGCCTACTAGCATTGGCCAACCGCCTGGCGAACGACCGATGCGCCATTGCCCATCGGATGAATTGTCAGGTCAACGATATCGTCGGCCAGGGGAGATTCGTCATGAAGGGCAGCGCAGCGCTCAAGAAGGATACGGTAGCGGACGGCTGGAGAGGCTTCCAACCGGGTGACTGGTCCACCTCGATCAGCGTACGCGACTTCATCGTCCGCAACGTGGCTTCCTATTCCGGAGACGAGAAGTTCCTGGCAGGCCCCTCGCAGCGGACCAAGGCGGTATGGGCCAAGCTGCAACCCTACTTCGCCGATGAAAGAAAGAAGGGCGTCCTCGCCGTCGACGCACAAAATCCCTCGACGTTGCTGGCGCACCCAGCCGGCTATATCGACCGCGACAACGAAGTCATTGTCGGCCTGCAGACGGACGAGCCGTTCAAACGGGCAATCTTCCCGTTCGGCGGGCTGCGCATGGTCGAGACCGGCCTGAAGGCTGCGGGCTTTGAGCCGGATGCCAAGGTGCACGAGGCCTTTACCAAGTACCGCAAGTCGCACAATGACGGCGTGTTCGACGCCTACACCCCCGAGATCATGAGCTGCCGGCGGTCCGGCATCATTACCGGCCTTCCCGACGCCTATGGCCGCGGCCGGATCATCGGTGACTATCGCCGCGTCGCCCTCTACGGCACCGACCGCCTGCTCGAGGTCAAGCGCCAGGAGCGTGCCCAGATCGATGACATGTGGCCGACGGATGAAATCATCCGGATGCGCGAGGAACTCGCCGAGCAGATGCGTGCGCTCGAGGATCTCGCGGAGATGGCAAAGCGCTATGGCAGCGACATCACGCAGCCGGCGACGAATGCGCAGGAAGCATTCCAATGGACCTACTTCGCCTATCTCGGCGCGATCAAGGAGGCCAATGGTGCGGCCATGTCGATCGGCCGCATCTCGAGCTTCCTCGACATCTATATCGAGCGTGACCTGAAGGAAGGCGCACTCGACGAAGCGGGCGCGCAGGAACTCTGGGACCAGCTCGTACAGAAGCTGCGCATCGTGCGCTTCCTCCGCACGCCCGATTACGACGCGCTATTCAGCGGCGACCCCTACTGGGCGACCGAATGCGTCGGCGGCATGGACCTCGACGGTCGCGCATTGGTGACCAAGAGCAGCTACCGCATGCTCCACACCCTCTACAATCTCGGCCCCGCGCCGGAGCCGAACATTACGGTGCTGTGGTCCACCCACATGCCCGCGACGTTCAAGCGCTACTGCGTCAAGGTCAGCAAGGATACTTCGTCGTTGCAATACGAGAACGACGACCTGATGCGCCCGTACTGGGGCGATGACTATGCGATCGCCTGCTGCGTCTCGGCCATGCGGCTCGGCAAGCAGATGCAGTTCTTCGGGGCCCGGGTCAACTTCGCAAAGGCCCTGCTCTACGCCATCAATGGCGGGCGCGATGAGGTTTCCGGCGACCAGATTGCACCGAAAGCCATGCCGGTTGCCGGCGACTTCCTCGATTATGACGACGTCATGGCAAAGTTCGACACCATCATGGAGTGGCTTGCAAAGACCTACGTGCATGCCATGAACTGCATCCACTACATGCACGACAAGTATTTCTACGAACGACTGGAGATGGCGCTGCACGATCGCGACATCCTGCGCACCATGGCGTTCGGTATAGCGGGCCTGTCTGTTGTAGCCGACAGCTTGAGTGCCATGAAGTACGGCAAGATCCGTGTCGTGCGTGACGCATCCGGCCTCGTCGTCGATTATCAGAACGAGGGCAACACCGCGACGCCGCAATTCGGCAACAACGACGATCGGGTCGACCAGATCGCATCGGAGCTGGTCACGCGGTTCATGGAGAAGATCCGCAAGCACCCGACCTACCGGAATGCGACGCATACACAGAGCGTTCTGACCATCACCTCCAACGTCGTCTACGGCAAGGCGACCGGGAATACGCCGGACGGCCGCCGCAAGGGCGAGCCGTTTGGCCCGGGTGCCAACCCGATGCATGGCCGGGACAGCCATGGCTGGCTCGCGTCATGCCTGTCGGTGGCAAAGCTTCCCTACAAGGATTCTCTCGATGGCATCAGCTATACGGTGTCGGTTGCGCCGCAGAAAGCCCATCTTTCCGAAGCCCAGCTGGTCGACGAGGCTACCAAGGCCTTCGACGTCTATTTCGGGCGCGGCGGCTTCCACATGAACCTGAATGTAATCGACCGGGAGACGCTGGAAGACGCCATCAAGAATCCGGACAAATATCCGCAACTCACGATCCGCGTGTCGGGCTATGCCGTCAACTTCGTTCGCCTGACGCCGGAACAACAGCGAGACGTGATCAGCCGCACCTTCCACGGCCAGATCTGAAGAGCTAGCCATGTCGACGGTGCAGCCACTCGAATCCGGCAGCCGGCACGACCTTCGAACGGGCGCATCTCCGGATGCGCCCGATGAGGACAAGTTCAAGGACGAGCAAGGCGCGTTTGGATATTGCCATTCCTACGAATCCTCGTCGCGTTACGACGGACCGGGCCTGCGGATCGTGCTGTTCGTATCGGGCTGCCTTCTGCGCTGCACTTACTGCCACAATCCGGATACCTGGCACCTCAAGGACGGCACCTATGTTTCCGCCGAACAGGTGTTGCGCCGGCTCGCTGACTTCGCTCCATCGCTGCGCAGTCTCGGCGGCGGCCTGACGATATCGGGCGGCGAAGCCATGGTGCAGCTTGCCTTCACCAAGCGAATTTTCGCCGGCGCCAAGCAGATGGGCTTGCACACGGCGATCCAAACATCCGGCTTCCTCGGCGACCGCGCCGACGACAGCTTTCTTTCGGTCGTCGATCTCGTGCTGCTCGATATCAAGAGCTCCGATCCCGACACCTATCGCAAGGTGACCGGCCGCGATATCGCGCCGACCCTGCGCTTCGCCGAGCGGCTGGCGAAGATCGGCAAGCCAACCTGGGTGCGATTCACGCTGGTGCCCGGCTCCACCGATGATCCAGCCAATGTCGAGGGCATCGCCAAGTTCGTAGCGCCCATGAAAAATGTCGAATGGGTCGAGGTCCAGCCCTTTCACCAGATGGGTGAATTCAAGTGGAAGGCGATGGGCCTCGACTACAAGCACTACGACACCCAACCCCCTTCCCGCGAGCTGGTGAACAGAGTGATTGGTCAGTTTCGCGATGCGGGCTGTAACGCACGGTAACAGAACTGGAATGTCTGGAGAGACACATGTTGGACCTTGCCCGCGACATCATCGGAAGCCAGCCGATCCTGACGGCGTTTCTTGCTATCGGCGTAGGCTATTTGGTGGGCCAAATCAGCATCGGCGGCTTCTCGCTCGGTGTAGGTGCCGTGCTCTTTGTGGGTCTTGCCATCGGTGCGTTCGCGCCAAAGGCCCAGATCATTGGGCCGATCGGCCTCACCGGCCTTATCATGTTTCTTTACGGCATCGGCATCCTCTATGGCCGGCAGTTCTTCGAGGGCATGGTCGGCGCGGGACAGAAATACAATCTTCTGGCGCTCATCGCCTGTCTGGCGGGCCTCGGCGTGGCGTTGGGTCTCGGACAGGTCTTTGGTATCAAGATCGGCCATACCCTTGGCCTCTACGCGGGATCGATGACCAGCACGGCAACCCTGCAGGCGGCGCTTGATGTCACCAAGACCAAGGATCCTTCTATCGGCTACTCGATTGCCTATCCGTTCGGGGTGATCGGTCCGATCCTTTGCATCTATTTCATGACCCGGCTCGTGCAGCCGAAGTTCCCTGCCAAGGCCCAGCGCTTCCACATGGGCGAGATTGCGATCGGAGCCGGCTTTGCCGGTCGTACCTTGGATGAATTGACCAAGGAGTTTTTGCGTGACGTCCAGGTTACGATGGTCCGCAAGGCGGGACAGAACGTCGTTCCGGTCGGCAGTACCATTCTGTCCGCCGGTGACGCGGTCCTGGTCGTGGCCGAGAACCAGGACGCGATTGCTAACGCTGCGGCCAGGCTCGGGAAACTGGAGCCAGGCCGACTGGCCAGTGATCGGGCAGATCTGGACTACATCCGGGTCTTCGTCGGCAAGGCCAATATGGTGGGCGTTCCGCTTTCCAGCCTCCCGATGCCTTCAGGCTTTCCGTCGCACCTTCTGCATGTTCGGCGCTATGATGCCGACCTCGTGCCGACGCCGGACCTGATGCTGGAATTCGGCGACCGCGTCGGCGTGCTCTTGCCGCCCGACCGCAAGGAGGAAATCCGCAAGCACTTCGGCGACACGGTCAAGGCCACTGCCGAGTTCAGCTATGTATCCCTTGGACTCGGTATGGTGATGGGCGTCCTCCTCGGTCTGATCCCGATCCCGATCCCCGGCGTCGGTATCGTGACCCTGGGAATCGGCGGCGGGCCGCTGATCGTCGCCCTCATCCTCGGCAAACTGCGCCGCACGGGACCCATGCTCTGGACCATGCCGCTGCCGGCAAACATCGTGCTGCGCAACTTCGGTCTTGCGATGTTTCTTGCCACCGTCGGCGTCAATGCGGGCCAACCCTTTGTCCGTACCGTCGCAGAGTCCGGCTTCACCATGCTGTTCATTGGTGTTGCCGTCCTGCTCACGACGGTCGCGATCGTGCTGCTCGTCGGCCACTACGTCATGCGCATTCCGTATGACGACCTCGTCGGCATCGCATCGGGGGCAACGGGTAATCCCGCCATTCTCGTCTACTCGACCAAAATGGCGCCGACGGAAAGGCCTGATATCGGGTACGCCATGATCTTTCCATCGATGACTCTGGTGAAAGTGATCGCGGTTCAGATCGTCGGACTTCTGGCGCTGGGCAGCGCGGGCGGATAGCGGCTGGAGCGGAGCGAGCGGGGAAATCCAAATGGCTGAACCGATGCCCGCACCACAGCCGCCGATCTTCAATTTGCAGGCCTATAGTCCGGCAGAGATCAAGGAAGCCGTCGAGAAGGTCGGCGTGAAGAAGGCCAACCTGCCGTTTCTGGTGTCCCTCATGTTGGCGGTCGTGGCAGGCGGCGGCATCGGTTTCGGCGCGCTGTACTATACCATCGTGGCCAGCGATCCGACGCTCAGCTTCGCAACGGCGCGCGTCGTTGGGGGACTGGTTTTTTCCCTCGGATTGACGCTCGTCCTGATCGGCGGCGCCGAGCTGTTTACGGGTAACAATTTGATCGTCATGGGCTGGGCGAGCGGAAAGGTTTCGACGCGCACGATGCTGCGCAACTGGGCCATCGTCTATCTAGGAAACTTTGTTGGAGCGCTCGGGCTTATCGTCCTGGTCTACTATTCCCATCATCTCGACATGAATGACGGCCGCGTCGGCTTGTCGGTATTGAACACGGCAGCCGGAAAGATCCGTCCCGATTGGGTTACGCTGTTCTTCAAGGGCATCCTGTGCAACGTGCTCGTCTGCGCGGCGGTCTGGCTTGCCTCTGCAGGCCGGTCGGTGACCGACAAGATGGTCGCCGTAGTACTGCCGATCTCTGCCTTCATCGCCGCCGGTTTCGAGCATTGCGTGGCCAACATGTATTTCCTGCCGCTGGCCTGGCTACTTATCCAGACGGGACACGCTCCTGCGAATTTCGATGCATCGCTCATCACGATTCCCGGAATCATTCACAATCTCATTCCGGTAACGCTCGGCAACATCGTGGGCGGCGCCGGATTTGTCGGGGCCGTTTACTGGACCATCTATCGGGCGGCGTTCGGCGAGTCCCGGTGAGCAGGCCCAATCCGGATCGTTGAAAGACAGCGCAGGTGACGCTCATGGATAATCCACTCAGACGCCCCGAGCAAATTCTCGCCTATCGGCCGCTGCGGCAGATCCTTGCGGCCAAGCCGAAGGGGGTGTGGACCGTCGGCCCCAACGATAGCGCGCTCGCGGCGATGCAGCTCATGGCCGACAAGCATATCGGCCTCGTCGTGGTCCTGGATAGTCAAACAATCGTCGGCGTTGTTTCCGAGCGCGACTGCGTGCGGCGTCTCGTGCTTGCAGGCAAGCCTGCGAAAACGACAGCCGTGGCAGATATCATGGTTCGGGACGTCGTGACGGTCGATATTGGCAAGACCTTTGCCGACTGCATCAAGCTCATGCACGACCACGGCATTCGTCATCTGCCAGTCACCGAAAATGGTGTGCTGATCGGAATCATTTCGGTTCGTGAGCTGTTGAGTGAAGCCGTTTCGCACCACGCCAAGATCATTGGCGAGCTGGAGCGCGAACGAATGACCATGCTCACGTCTACGGTCTGATCAGATCAGGTACGCCAAGTCATCCGGGGAGGTTCGTCGTGGATCTGTTGATCGTATTGGGTGCATTGGTGTTCCTCATGCTGGTCGCCTATCGCGGTCAGCGTGATCCTGTTTGCTCCGATCGCCGCGCTCGGCGCCGTGCTGCTGACCGACCCATCGCTGGTGCCGCCGATGTTCTCCAGCGTCTTCATGGAGAAGATGGTCGGTTTCATAAAAAGCTATTTTCCGGTTTTCATGCTCGGCGCGGTGTTTGGCAAGGTCATCGAGCTCTCCGGCTTCTCGAAATCGATCGTGGCGGCCGTCATCGGCGTCCTGGGCAGGGAACGCGCGGTTCTGTCCATCGTGGTCGTCTGCGCGATCCTGACCTATGGCGGCGTGTCACTGTTCGTCGTGGTGTTCGCCGTTTACCCGTTTGCGGCAGAGATGTTTCGTGCGGGCGACATTCCGAAACGCCTGATCCCTGCCACCATCGCGCTCGGCGCCTTCAGCTTCACAATGGATGCGCTGCCGGGCACGCCGCAAATCCAGAACATCATTCCGACGACGTTCTTCAATACGACGACATGGGCAGCCCCGGTGCTCGGTATCATCGGCAGCGTCTTTGTACTCATCGTGGGCCTTACCTATATTGAGAGCCGCCGCAAGGCCGCACAGCGCCGGGGAGAAGGTTATGGCACCGAGCTCCTCAACGAGCCGGAGCCTTTTGAAGACAAGGATTTGCCGAACCCCTGGATCGCCATGCTGCCGCTCGTGGTTGTCGGCGTCGCCAACTTTGTGCTGACGTTCGTGATACCGCGCGCCTATGGCGCCAAGCATGAAATCACGCTCGGAGCCCATCCGATCGTGACGCAAGTCGGCTCGGTTGCCGCGATCTGGGCCGTCGAGGGCGCTTTGCTACTTGGCATCCTCACCGTCTTTGTGTTCGCTTGGCGTCCCGTCCTTGCGCGGTTCGCTGACGGGAGCAAGGCAGCCGTCGCTGGCGCCCTGCTCGCTTCGCTCAACACAGCATCCGAGTACGGATTTGGCGGCGTCATCGCGCTATTGCCCGGCTTCAAATCGGTATCCGCCCTGCTCAGCTCCATCCCCAATCCGCTGGTCAACGAAGCCGTCACGGTGACCGTGCTTGCCGGCATAACCGGCTCCGCCTCCGGCGGCATGAGCATTGCGCTTGCTGCCATGTCCGATACCTTCATTGCCGCCGCGAAAGAGGCGAATATTCCACTTGAGGTGTTCCACCGCGTTGCCGCGATGGCGAGCGGCGGCATGGACACGCTGCCGCACAACGGCGCAGTCATCACCCTTCTCGCCGTCACGGGCCTCACTCACCGGCAGGCTTATAAGGACGTGTTCGTTATCACCTTGACCAAGACGGCCGCGGTGTTTGTGGCCATCGCGGTATTCTACCTTACTGGGATCTACTGAGGCGTGTTGGCGAAGTTCTGGCGACGACGATCTCTTCTCGTCTCCCGCATAGGGTTGTCTGGTTGTGGCCTTGTTGCCGACCTGCGTGACGAGCGCGCAGATGTCCGATTTACGGGGTGGAGCGGACTAGCACCTGATGGATCGGCGAGGTCGCCTGTTGACCCAAAGCGGGCGTGTTTCGGCGAACGCTGTGAAGAGTTGAAAACCCCACCGCCTTTATTGTTTAGGAAGGGAGGGTCGCCGCACGATAACGTCCTTACCTACTTCGATCACCATCAGATCTTCCCCGACTTCTAATGGACCACCGTAAGTTTTGCGCGTTGGTGGCACCAGATCATCGGCGGTGGCGGTGGGTAAAACTATGTGGGAGTAAAGGGCCAGCCGCGGTTTTGTTCTCTCAAAGACTTCCCCGGCCTGTTCAGGAGTAACATGGTGTGCGACGACTGATTTTGCGCGCTCCGGATTGACCCCCGCACGTTGAAAGGTCTCTGGAGACGCGACCTCATGCACCAGTAAGTCTACGCCTTGGGCCGCGCGTACGAGGTTTTCCGAGATCCTGGTATCGCCAGACAAAACAACCGAGCGGCCTTCATAGTCGATACGATAGCCATAGGCCGGCTCGACCGGTGCGTGGTCGACTTTGATCGCCGTTATTTTCAGGCCATTCTGTTCGAAGGCAACGCCAGGGTTGATTTCGTGGGCGTTGATCACCGCACCCTCGGGACGCGCCTTATCGTCCGAAATTCTGAAACGAATATCAAACTCAAACGCTTGTACAAGGTGAGACATCATATTCCCGGTTCCTGGTGGTCCCCACACCTCCAGCGGCCGGTTTCGGCCAGCCCCGACTAGCCAACCAGTTAGCCAGACGTCGGGAAATCCAACGACATGGTCGGAGTGCAGATGGGTAAAAAAGACCCCATCGACGTCCTGCCATCTGACTTTGATTTGCGCGAGACGCTGTATCGCGCCACGGCCAGCATCGAACAGAAATTTCTTGTCGGCTGCCTCGACCAATATGCTCGGGCCGAACCGGTTCATCACAGGAGGAGGATTTCCTGTGCCAAGCAAAGTTACGCGTATTTCTTGGCAGTATGCGGTGCCCGAAATGACGGTCAATGAGAGGCCTGAAATGAATAACGCTCTGCTTAGTTGAGCTAAAACGCGTTTGGTAAACATTCGAGCACTCCTAATGTTATGAAGAACTGGAAATCAGATCATTGTTCTGAACTAACCCTGGTCATAATACAGGCCGTCCACTATGCATTTTCGGTTCGGCAAGTACAACTTTACCTGCCCCGCACGCCTTCAAAGTCGGGTGAGGTCGGGTTTTGGCCCTTCTGCGACATGCCAACCGTCTGGGGTCATGTCCGAGTTTGAGGGGAACGCGGACAAGTTATACTAGCGCTGACTTCTTCTCAATTTGACCCAAAGCAGTCGTTTGGTTCAAGTTTTACTGATTCAATGGACGTATGAGTGATGGTTCTGACCTACGAGTGGCAGCGAAAACACGCGGAAGGTCATCATGACGGGGGCCGTCATCTTTATCGCTTTGGTATGGGGCGTCGTTTTCCTATTCGCCGCTATTCCGGGGGTCATCATTGGCTGGGTAGCTAGTGCGATGCTGGGCTACAGGCGAGGCATTGTAGTTTCAGCCGTGATCTCCATCGGCGCGACGATTTTCGCGATTCAGAAGGGGTTGCCTGGCTCTTACCTATATCTTCCGCCATTTTTGGTGGCAGCACTTCTCGGGGTTTGGATCAGCCGACAAACATTGAGAGTGCGGAAATGGCTACCTTTGGCGATCATGCTGGTTCTTGCCGCTGCCTACGGCGGGCCGCTGTTGCTTACCTATATTACGAATAGTGAACAGGATGAGTGCTCCTTTGGTCCGGTGTCGAACGTCCAATATCGCGACTATTTGGGCCGGGCGCAGGAGCTATCATCAGAGATGCCGAGTAGCTTTTCGTCGAATCACATGGAAGCAACGGCTCGGTTCAACGAGTTATTTGAAAGGCTGATCGACGGAGATCGCTCTGTCTACCAAAGGGTGGCAGCGTCACACGCACTGCTGCGGTCGTTTGGAGCCCAGTATCGAAACACCAACGGTATGCGCCCGGACCCGTACGAGACGGTTGCAAGAAAGGGCGGGCTTGTAGATTTCCGGTACTACTTGGATACACGTCGACTTGGCGTTGGGCTTCTCAATCTCTTATTAGTTTTCTGGCGGACGACGTATATCTCTTCAAACTTGACCGAGCCGGGAGAGTTCTATCGGGGGCCAGTTCCCACAGTCGTCGGGGACATTCGATTTAACGTGAATTATCCCGCCTTCGACACGCGCCCGCCGGATGATCGTGCGCCAGAGAATTGTCCTCTCGTCCCAAGCCAAGCGCTTTCCGAAAGTTTTTCGCGTCCGGCCTCTTAACGGGATGAACATGACTGCTTGTGGGCCCTTTTCGGACCTCGTGCAATGTCCGCTTTGGCGCCGCTGTTGGGATAAGCGGACATTGCAGATTTATAAGTACACGCCCTGATTATTAGCCGCGCATCGACAACGACACGCCAAGCTTGGCTGCCATCACGGAGGTAGCGCCCGGTGTCCTTTTCAGCGATTTGGATATCTTAGTAACTCCGGCTCTCGCCTTCGCCATCGTCTTCAACTGCTTCACATCCGCCTTGGTCCACTCGCGACGAGCGATCTTCTTTGCCTTAGCCATTTTTGCTCCGGTTTTTGTAAGGCGAGTGTTGTGAGTCATGACAATGGCAATCGCATGACTAAGCGTGCGCGCGCACAATCAAATTGGAATCAAATGAAGCATTCACGCATCGCCTCTCGCCCGCGCACGGCATGCACGAGCTGCGCTAGGCCATGGAAGGCAGGCTTCCACCTCGACCACAAGTTGGCCGCCAATGCTGGTGGGGCCCACGATGCGAGCAATCTGCATTGGCTTTGCCATAACTAAGAGCGCCAAAACATGATAGTGGGTTCGGGCATAGCGTAAGCCGGATGGTGCCTGCTCCCGAGGGGAAAGCGGACTTTGGCGCGGAAAGCTACCGCTTCCGAAAATGACCCAAACAAGACTCTCGGCGCCGCCTTCTCGCATCCTTCAGAGCAGCCCGTGTGCTCCGCGGAATGTCGAGCGCCGCTGGTTGCCGCGCGGCTGGCGCCTCGTCGAGTACGCCATCCGCACCTGCAATCGGTCTCTTACGAAGAAACGAGCCTTAAGCCTTCAGGTCCGTGATCCTCATAATTGCGACCACGTTCCCATCATTGAACGCCTGCTCTTTTGTGTCCTTGTTGCAGGTCCAGACAAAGTTCTTCTTGGCCGTAAAGGTCTTTCCCTCCTGCTCGAGCCGAAGCTCGCCCTCGGGGATATGGCAGATCATAGCATTCATCATCGGGGGACCCATAGTCTTCGATCCCGGCTGCATGATGACATCGCGCATTGAGACGGTCTTAAAACCGGGGATGATTGATGGTGTCTCGCCATCGTAAGCGCGCACCACGACACCTGGCCACGGCGTTGTATCCTTGTAGCCCGTGGTTTGAGCGGCGGCTGGCTTTATCATGGCCGCCGAAGCCGCTGCCAACCCGATTCCCAATGCTGACCTTCGATCGATCTTATTCATCGCTTTTCTCCTGAGGTTACAGCAACGAGCCGCCGCAGAAGCGGCGCGCTATTTCGTGGAATGTGAATGGTCGTGCGAACCGAAAAAAACATCGGTCTCTTAAGAGAGCGTGCCTGCCGATGGCATCAGTAGTGCTCGTTCGCCCCGGACGGCGATTTCGGCTGTCCCGTTTCAAGGGCAACTAGATTATACGCGACCTGACGCGCCTGAGAAACAGCATCCAAAATGCACAATGTCTCAAACTAGTTAGAGCCTGAGACTGAAGACCGGACCCGGCGTCGGCAGCTTCACTCCGGCCAACGCATACAGCAAGTCAGCGTGACTGACCGGTCCCGCGGCTCGGTCGGCGGTAAGTACGCGGCCACGACCCGACTGGCGTCGCGTCCGGAGGCGATGATTATAGCTCCCCAGGATGTCCGGAGTTGGCCCTTCTCGGACCTCGTGCGATATCGGCTTCTGCGCCGCATTGGGAGATAAGCGGACATCGCGGATTTGTACGCGCCCTTATGACTTGTTCCACATCATGCCAACACGCCCGCGAAGCGAAGGGCCGTTAACCTTTGTTGTGGCGAGCGACTGCTCTCCGGTGTTGTGATTTCGGCGCGGCCCTTTGTGCTGGTCACACGCAAGGGCTTGCCTCCAGGGGCCTTGGCTCCACGCTCCTCAGCCCCCACCGGAGCTGGGGCTCTTGGTGCGGAGACATCTCGCCGGCGAGATCGGCATGACCTTGCTCGTCCAGCTTCCTCATCGATCAATCGACGCCCAGCCAATAGGTTTTCCATCCTGGCGCAGACGAACGACATATCCAACCTGATTACTTTCACCCAAACGGATGAGATCCGAGCAAGCGAGCCAATCGTCGACGATCCGGCTAAACTCACCGCTGGCAAGGCCGATACATTCCTTCTAACTGCTTGCCCTGAAGAAAAACGGTTCGAGGAGTGAGGCCGCCCCGACTATCCAACCATCTCTGAATTGGCGAAGGATACATTGAATACAACATCCGAGTAGCGCCAGGGTTTGTAACCGCGCGCCCGTTTCTGCCGAAATCCCATGCAGCATGGAACGCGAGTATGGCGCGGGGCGTCACGCAGATATTGCGATGGGAAACAGCCGAAAGCACGATTGTGCAGGCGGAGGCGCAAAGACCGTCAATCATAATCGGCTGACGTGAAACGCGCAGTTTGTCGTACCTGTACACATAACGCCCGATCTCTCCACCTCGATCGTTTGCTATGCGAAAAACCGCATGGCTGTCCTCGATTGCAGCGAGCGTAAGAAGCCCAGCGATCAAGGCTGCCTTAAACTTCACCTGCCGCTCCCATCAATGACCCCGACTCGAGTCCATTGACGGGTAATCAGCTGTGCCGATATTGACCTAGGTCAAGAAATCCGCAGATGCTCACGATTGCATGGTTTTCTGGTCTGCTTGAACGGGCCGCACAGATGCTGAGGGTAGTTGTCGTTCAATTGGAAAGCGGCGGCTTGGTGGCGTTAAGCCCGCGCGAGAAGCTAATGTTGAGGCGGCTGGCCCAAGGAAAGACAGACCATCAGATCGCGGTCGAAATCGGAGGAAGGCAAGACCAGGTCCGATTGCAACGCGAGAGGCTGTTGCGAAGGTTGCAGATCAAGTCGGAACGGCAGCTTGCGGCGGTGGCCCTGCGGCTGGCTCCTTGGCCGGTGAGGAGCACAAGGAACATCAAGCAGTCTCCACCGCCGCTGCTGCGCTGATTCAATATCCGTGGTAGGGGTACTGACCGGGCCAAGCGTAGCTGCCACAGGAATCGCCGCTATTGTAGTAGCCGTATGCTCCCGCAGCGGCGGCTCCGGCGGCCAACCCATATTTTGCGCCACGCCAAGCGCCACCATAGTACGCATTCCGGTAGACGCCTCCGCGCACTGCCGCACGTGCAACGGGAAGGCCAAGTGTCGGGTGATACCCATATCCTCGGCCAGCGACGCCGTAGCGACCTCCGGCGACCCGATAGCCGCCGCTCTCACATGGGCAGCCCGCATGCCTCCGCCGTGGAACCCGCCAGCGCGCATGCCCACCGCCATGAAATCCTCCGCCGCCTCGGACACCGCCACCGCCCCGGCGGGCGTATGCATCATTGGGACGAGGGTAGCGGTTAGAACCACCAGCGCTGCCACGGGCGCGAGAATAATTCATGGCTTCGGTGATTGCGGTGCCTTGCATTGTTGTTGGATCGCACGCTATCGACACCCGGCGGAAGAAATCGGCCGCCTACCCACTCCGGCGTTGACCTAGATCAAACGATGACCGCGCTGTCCGCAAATGCTCGTTCTCGGCGCAACGGAACCCTGTGATTAACGCGCAGTTTTCAAAGCAATCTAAGGAGAGCGATCATGGCAATACAGATCGTGATGGACCGCACCGGCGACAGTCGGCACGTTTTCGACTATCAAAACACAGAAGAACTGATCAAGGCGGAGCAGCGGTTCCATGAGTTGACGAACGCCGGCTTCACCGCCGCCGTCCGGACTGCTTCCGGTCAGGCGACGCAGATCCGTTCGTTCGACCCCAATGCGGAGGAAACTCTTTTCTTCCCCCGGCTAGTCGGCGGCTGAATGGCTCACGACATTATTCGGCGCTCAGTGGATTCCCAAGGAAGGCCGCTCACGCTTGAAAGCTACGCGAGCGCTGTTCATTCGGTACGGGGCTGAAAGAACCCCTGAGGGTCGATCACTACTGCTCCTGCTAAAATGGCTGTCGCCAGCACAGCGCGAGCAGTTTGTCAGGAAAGGTTACTTCGAGGTCATCGGTAGCGACACCAGAAAGCGATACAGAATCTATGCCGGCGCCTCGGTGAACGTGCGAGGTTGACGAAAGAGGTCGCCGGCAGCAGGGATTGTGTTTCAACCAATCGGCGCTCTGCCGATCGGTGACGTTATGCTCGCTCAGAAGGTCGCACTAGAAGCATGCGAAAACGAGGCGCGCGCAGGGCTAAAAGATTCACACCGGACGGCTTTCACTTCAGGCAAACGCGACCACTCGGTTAAGCCACGCCTAAGAGGCTACTCCTTTGCTGCGCGCGGAACATTCGCAACGTGGACCATGTGGCCTGGTTCATTCCCGATTGGCAGCGGAGCATCGATTGGACGGTCTTCGGCAAGGGTGCAGCATACGAAGTCATGTGCGCCCTTCCTGTAGCAGGAGGGTCACACGGGGCGGCTCCGCCCCGATATGGTAGGCGCGCGCTCGAATGACCGCTTCGCTGTCTGCCAAGTTAAGGCGCTCGATCCCTCGCTGCAGTTCATGCCAATCGCGTGTACGAAATGTCTCCACCCAGTGCGCGGGATCGCCTACGTCGCGCGACAACGCCCAGCTGATCGCGCCATCGCGATATCGGGACAATCGGACGTCCGCCATGGCGATGCGAAATGCCTCGGCGTCAGCCGGATTGACCCGATAGCTGATCGCCACCAGTAGTTGATGCCTGGCTTTGTGGAGAAGCGGCGCCATCTCTTCCGCGATGCAGAGGGCACGCGGAACTGCCTTGGCCGGGGCCGACGGATCACCGATCTCCGCTGGAAGCTGGATAGCGCGCGTCAGAAGTGCAGTCACGCAGCCCGCAACGCCCGCGATGAGGATGGTTTCCGTAAGACCCGCATGCTCGCCGAGCCAGCCCCAAAAGATTGCGCCGAGGCCCATGCCGCCATTGAACACCGCTTGAAAGAGCGCCAGCACGCGAGCGCGCACCCACGGAGCCGCAGCCAACTGGACGGTTGCCTGCAGATTAGAGGTGCTGACGATCCAGCCCACGCCGAAAAACAGCAGGGCTGCATATGCCGTGATGGCGCTTGGAACGACGGCAAGAGGCACCAATGCAAGGCCACAGGTCGCCCCAGCCAGCATGATCAGGTTGTTGCGTGAAAACAATCGGCTCATTAGAGGCATTACCAAGCCGCCTAATACTGCCCCAGCGCCGATCAGGCCCATCATCACACCAAAGGACGCCGATGTAAGTCCGAGGACCTGGCGCACGTACAATGGCAGCAGTGCCCAGATCGCACTCGCACAACCGAAAAATGCGGCCGACCGCATGAGCGCGCTGCGCACGACTGGCTCGGCCACCGCGTAGGCGAGACCAATGCGCATCGCTGACCTAAATCGCTCGGGCGGAACGTTGTTCGTCGTCTGCGCACGGGGCAAAACCAGCAAGAACGCGACGACAAAGCCGACAAAAGCGAAGGAGGCTGCGTTGGCTGCGAAGGCCACTGTCGCACCGAAAACAGCCAGGATCACTCCGCCCACCGCAGGCCCGATAGCTCGGGCGATATTGAATCCGACCGAATTGAGGACCAGGGCCTGGGTCAGCGATTGCCGCGGCACTGTTAAAGGCACGGAAGCCGACCATGCCGGCCCATTCAATGCGGCGCCCATCGCGAGCAGAACTGTCAAGGACAGCAGCATCGCCGCATCAACGCGGCCCAGCGATGCTAGAATTGCTAGGATTGCGGACGTAGCCAGCATCAGCATGTTGGTGAGGATCAGGTGGCGCTTGCGGTCCATCAGGTCTGCCAAGGCTCCGGCCGGCAGGGCAAGAACAAGTACCGGCAGTTGCGCTGCCGCTTGGACGAGGCTGACCATCATCGGGCTTGGCGCTAGGTCCGTCATGATCCATGCGCTGGCGGCGTTCTGGATCCAAGTTCCCAGGGCAGCGACCGTATTAGCCAACCAGAGCCAGCAAAATTCGCGACTTGCGAACGGCGCCCATGCGGAACGTGTGGCCGACATGTCAGGAGCCGCTGCCGCTTCGTGCTGAGAAGACATGTTCGGTCCTGAAAAGCCGATGGTTAGCCGCCACTCGCCTTTCCATTTATGGTCCTGTGTGGAGCCGCCCTCCGCTCATCCGGAGTCCGCCCAAGGTGCTGCAAATCAGCAGACGGCGTTCTTGATATAGATCAAGCTAGACAAATCGTGTGGCGACATACACGACGCAGCATCTATCCAGTCGGGGCGATGACAGGCAGTATTGTACGAGCCTGGTCGCCCTGGTGTTGATACTTGGCCAGTGCCCGCGCGACCGACGCGGCGGTTCGGATTGCAGATGATCCTGACGGCGTATCGGCAAGTACGTTCAGATGTACGAGCGACTACGCGCCTCGCCCCAAACCGTGATGATCGATGGTCTCTATGCGTCGGCCTGCACCATTGTCCTCTCGGAGATATCAGCGAACAGGATCTGCGTGACTTCGCAGGCAAAGCTCGCTTTCAACGCTGCGTGGGACTTTGGCTGCCTTGGCCAGCCTGTTGTGAACGGATCCTGTACTCTTGGTATCCGGCGTCGGTGCAACTATAGATCGATGGTCGCGGCGGTCTAACCTCGCGCTTAATCTTCCTTAAGTTGGAAGCAATTGCAGGCGGTCTATCGCGCATGTCGATTGCTCGATGGCCATT
The DNA here is from genome assembly GCF_029714305.1 of Bradyrhizobium sp. CB3481. Classification (NCBI taxonomy): domain Bacteria; kingdom Pseudomonadati; phylum Pseudomonadota; class Alphaproteobacteria; order Hyphomicrobiales; family Nitrobacteraceae; genus Bradyrhizobium; species Bradyrhizobium sp. CB3481. Next base: position 1,915,634 of record NZ_CP121647.1, on the reverse strand, counting down.
GACGTAGCCAGATCACGGGCGCGGGATGGGGCGCCCTTTTGGGCAAGGGGATAATCTGATTTGCTGATGGCTTGTCAGCTGAAGCGCGTGCATCCGGTGCGCGCCTTAGAATTTCTTGGGCTGTATCCCAATAGGCCACGGCGGCTTTCTCATCTGTGGCAAGATCAACGCTCCTCAGATCCGTGGTACCGTGGCCAGGTGTCATTAGCGCGGTGAGACGCCCGCCATGAGTGGCCTCGCTCAAAGCGAACGGCGGCGCTACGGGATAAATAAAACATGCGGCCAAAGTAGCAGCTGCTAACGTTGTAGGTATGATGATGGGCCAAATGGTCATGACCTTCTGCCCAGCGCTAGCGTGGAAGTCATTCTATGAGAAATCCGTTGCTGGAAATCACCAACGACGACAGAACCGCCGCGCTGTCCTCGAATCATTTTGACTGTGCGACGAGCTAGTATCTTACCTGGGCTATTGCAATGAAGGCCCATCGTATGATGTTTGAAGCACTTCTTATGGCTCTTAGCGTTGGCATTTTTGTTGCCCACACCTTGGATGCGTTCCGAGAGTGAAATACCTTCGAAAGAGCCTTCCGCCTCGCGAGGCCTTGGCTACTTCGACACTTCCCAGCAACGTTGTGATGCCCTAGAGCTCGTCACTCGTGTCGTGATGTTCGGCGGCAACCTAAGCGGCTCTATGAGCTTCGGCGCGGAGAAGGGCTTTGTCAAAAGCGCGACTCACCCTGAGTTCAAGGCGGCCCTGCGAACAGCGGGGCTGCCGCCCCCCGTCATGTAAATTACCGGCAAAGGAAACTCCATCGGCCAGGAGACGATGCCTGAGCTCAATACCAGACCCGTCGTTCAGGTTGATGTCGAAATCAGGCAGAGCGCGGTGTCAAGATCAGCGTGAGTCTTGAAGGCCTCTCCAGACGAAAACAGGATGGGTTCGTACGCATGATGACGAAGCAGTCTCTCGATTCCCTTGAGCACTCCATGGTCATCATCAACGACTACAACTCGGTTCCGATGTCTCAAGCAGGCTATCCGGCATTGACCACAGCCCCCCGCTCAAGTCAAATCGCGTGCAGTATCGTTCCTACGATATGCGGTTCCGGTTATCTGCGGTTCATTCGACGTGAGAACGCCGGCTCGTTCCGAGAAACTAAGGCGGTCTGTCCAATATTGAACAATCTAAACCGCGCAGGGGGAGCGGTGAGTGAGCAGTCGTTCACGCAGATGAATGTGACGTTTGATCCAGGTCAAGGGCGCGAGGCTCCGGTGCGCGAGGCTTCGGTGACAGCCGCGGTAAAGTGATGTGCAGATGTCCGCGGCTTTCTCTCTCGAGAAGGAGTACGCTGATGTTGAGCCGACTTTTCATCGCTGCGGCAGCCGCAGCCATGCTGATTGTTACGTTCACTCCCGACGACGCGTTCGCCCGCCGTGCCGGTGGCATGCGCGCTGGAGGCTTCCACGGCGGCGGTGCCGTGCGAGCGGGTGGCTATCGCGGCGGCGCGGTCGCCGCTCGTGGATACCGCGGTGGCGCTGTCGCTGTACGCGGCGGCCGTTACGGCTATCGAGGCGCCTACGCCTATCGCGGCTACCGCTACGGTGCCGGTGCAGCGGCGGTGGGCGCGGCTGCGGTCGGTGCCGCTGCTGCGGGGGCCTACTACCGCCGCGGCTGCGGCTACGACGCCTACGGCAGCTGGGTTTGCCCGGGCGGGTACTACGGATACTGAGTGGCGCAAATCGGCGGCACGGGTGCTCGACGGTGAAGGACGCATCGTCAGCACAAGTGTGCGGACTGTACTTGTGCCTTGCATCGCGGTGCATGGATTCTACTTGCGCCTTCGCAAAGTCGGTGGCGGCTTAGGGAACCGCCAGCCGCTCACGCAATTTACGAATCGCTCGGCATCAACGCAGAGCGCCTATAAAACTCAACCTGACAGGAGAGTGCTATGCGTAAGAAGCTCTTGGCCGCTCTGGGCTGTATCGCCCTCACCGGCGCGGTGTTGACGTTGACTTCATATGAGGCGTCCGCAAGGTTCGGCGGCGGCCGAGGTGGTGGCTTTGCTGGTGGCGGCTTTGCGGGGGGTGGAGGCTTCCGGAGTGGTGGATTTGGCGGCGGTGGCTTCCGAGGTGGAATGGTGGGGGGCGGAGGCTTCCGGGGCGCAGGATTTGCAGGCGGCGGATACCGTGGAGGCTTAGCCGGTGGCGGGTTTAGGAACGTCGGCATTGTAGGACGACCCGGCTGGGGAGCCGCTGGCCCGATCGCAGGTCGTCCCGGGTTGGGTGTCGCAGGCCGTCCCGGTTGGGGTCGTCCTGGCTGGGGTGGCGGGTGGGCCGGCTACCGTCCGGGTTGGGGCCGCTATGGTTGGGGCGGATGGGGCTGGCCGATTGCTGCCGGCATCGTCGCTGCCGGCGCTTGGGGTTATCCGTATGGCTATTCGGGCTACAATGGCTGCGTGGTATGGGACGGCTATCAGTACGTGAACGTCTGCTATGAATCGTACGGCTATACGTACTATTGAGGGCTGATATTGGCGGGCTCATCCCCGTGCCGACAGACCTTGTGTCGGCCTCTTTTTTAGCCCGCCACACCTCCTCTGAGGTTGAAGAGGAGAACCCGTCTGGTGGATCGCGCATGTGCGCTGACGCGTTCTCGTGGCTTTAGAGCGAGCGGAGACTGGGATTGCCAATTCATTGTTGCCCAGCATGGTCGATACATCTCTTGCAAGGGCCTGCCGCTTAGAAAAATCGTGCGAGGACTCAATCCACCTCTGCGAGTAATCCAGCGTCGCACCGGCGACGGATACCTCGAGTATAGCATCAAGTTGCTTCGGAGGTGAAGGCACGCCCGTTGGCGCCGTAATTCCAAGCCGCATGGATCCAAGCCTCGCGCGTGATGTTACGCAAAATCCTGTCGGAAGGGAGCGCGCTGAGAACCATGGTGCACGCCGAGGCACAGAGACCATCGATGATGACGGATTCGCCCGATGAAACGAGGCGCTCGTACTTGAGGATGTAAGCCGCAATCAAGCCGCCTCGATCATTCGTAATGCGCACTGCAGACGTTGCTTCTGACAGATCCAGAAACAACAGAACCGCTAGGTTCGTGGCATTATCTGGGCGCGCAAGACGCGCGTCGGCTGCCGGTTATTTAGCACCCGCTGTTCGATCCAGTTACAGTGCCGAGACCTACGACAGCCTCCGCTCCATTTGCGAAGAACGAGCTGGTAGAGCTGCTGGCGTCATCGACAGCTTTTCCTCTCTCCTATCGGAGTTCGAGCAGGGCTAGATTGGTGGTGGTCGTCGACGGAAGGCGCACCATTCTTAGAACTGTGGGGCAGGCCCTGCCGCACCGCTGGGAACGCAAGCAACTGCTCTCCTTGCAGTTACAATTCAGCTGCCAAAAGGGCCGCATCGCGCAGCCTTCCGCCGCGCCCAAACAAAAGCCCTTGGGCACTCCCAAGGGCTTTCACGTTCGTTTGAGACAAGGCGTAGCTCAATAGCGGGCCACCACTGGTCCGCCATAGCCACCAAAGCGTAATTGAGGCGCAGCGTGACCATATCGACGTCTTGGCTGATCCGGTTGGCAAAGCCGGCAATACGCGGATCGACAATCGTGAATGAGTTATTGGCATCGCCCATGAACATTGGTCGTACTCGAGAGCGACCGACCAATTCGATGCGAAGCCATACTCAAATCCAACACCCACGACTCCGACCCAACGGGTCGAGCTTGCCGCGGCCAGCTCAAAGCCGGTTAGGTTATCGAGGATGCCAAAGCGCTTGCTTGTCACCGCCGCGCCGCCCTTTACGTAGAGGAGCGCTGCGTTCCAGGCGTAGCAGCCGATCTGGCCGGCAAAGAGGCCGATGCCATTGGTTTTGATGCGAGTGGAGAGCGTAGGATCGAGTAGGCTGACGCGAGTGTGGCTGAGATCCGCCCAATCGCCCTGAGCTTCCAGGCCGAACACCCAGGTGCCCGCCTGCCAGCGATAGCCGATCTGGCCACCGTCATGCTGCACGGGATTTTGGGAAGAGGCGTACCGTTACAAACCCTGGAACTACTCGGATGCTGTACTCGATGTATCCGTCACCAATTCAGAGATGGCTCGATGGTCGCGGCGGGTTTACTCCTCGAACTGTGTTTCTTCGAGGCAAGCAGTTAGAGGGATGTATCGGCCCTGCTGGCGGGGTTTAGCCACATGATCATTAGGCGGTTGACCAAGTTGCAGGGTTGCTAATCTTCTCACCCGAGTGAGTGATTTCCGCCGCGAGCGCGCTGGCAGCCTTCGAGTTGCTAGTTTTTTCGCTGAACTCTAGCGCCAGATCAAATAGTGCATTGCAGTCTGCGCGTCGGCATTGGGACAATCACCCCTATCGTGTCGTATAGAAAGATGCTCCCCTCGTCACCCTTATGCTACGCACTGGTGACGAACCGCGGGCGATCACCGCCTCGCCATTGATCAGGAATGATGCCCTTGATGTGGCTGGCAGCGTCGACGAGGCCGGAATCGGTCGCTAAACGCGTGGCAAATCAGGCGGTACCGCCGCTTTGACCTCTGCTAGAGCCGCTTGCAAGGCGGCTTCCTTAGTGTGGTCGAGAGAAGTCTTTAGCACCGTGCCGCCTTCGCCTTTGAGCCTCTCAAGAACCTTGTCCGCTGTGACTTTGCGAACCAGTACGAAGAGCGCTGCGGTTCCGGGTTGAACGGCGGCAGCGGTCTCTTTCATCCATTTGTCGTTGATGCCGACATCCGTCAAATATCCGCCGAGTGTGCCGGAGGCCGCGCCAAGGGCAGCACCGGCTAGCGGCATCAAAAAGATCAGACCAATCAAAGTGCCCCAAAAGGCGCCAGTAGCCGCACCCGCAGCCGTGGTGTTGATCAATTGATTTAGCTTGATGTTTCCATTGCTGTCTTTCACCGCTATCACGGCATCGCCGAGTTCGATCAAATACTCCGTCTGCATGGCGAGCAATTTCTGGCGAACCTCCTCAGCCTTCGTCTCGGTCGGAAATGCAATTACGACAAGATCACTCATCTGCTTTGCTCCTGTACTCGAACGAGAGACTCTTCTTCCAGTCGTTCTTCCTGACGATCACTGTCCGATCTTTCTTCGCCTCATCATACAGCACATGCCCGAGAACCCCGACCTTGGTGCCCGATAGCGCGGGGTCCTGAACGTCGAGCATGCGCTTGTTCGGACCTCGCATGAAGGGCCAGCAATCTTGTGACCTTTCCGCCGTAAACGCTCTCGCTGACGTTCTCGTCAACAAGCGAGATCCGCCGGCCCGCGCGCGGCAGGCAAACCGGCACAGATTGCGGGGCGTCGCTGACGCATGGTTACCGCATAGTTCCTGCTTATTGGCGCTTGCCAGTCGCGCTGAACGTGTCGGTCCACGTTCGTTGCCACTGCTCCGCTAGTTTCATCCACACTTCGATTGGGTTCGGTGTTCCGGCTGCGGTTGATGTGAGGCTCGGCGACGAAGTTAACTTTGACAGCATCCCCGCTGGCGACGCTGTCGGGTTCGGCAATTTGAGCTGCTCTTCCCAGGCGTCCATCATTAGATCCATCGTTTCAACTTGCATCTCGGCAACATTTTTTAGCTGTGAGCGGGCGGCATCGACGACCTGCGCTGGCCACCCGAGTGTCTTCGCGGCCACAGCCATCTGGTCGAGGACGCGCCGCTCGCCATTTTTCTGGTTTGTGTCAGCAATTGCCAGGTGGCCAATGATTTCAAGGCTGCGTTTGCCCCGTCGAGGGCCTCTTTGGTTAGCCCAGAGGCGGCGATAGGATTGAAGGCGCGAGGTTTGGTCTCCAAGAAGTCGAGAGACATGAACTGTTCTCCTTTTAATCCTCCACCCGCCCAACGCTTTCACGAGACACCGCGGAGGGCTTGATGCAGATCAAGGAGACGGTGGACGCTCGGCGGATTAACCTGGAGCGACCGCAGGAAGCCGCTGAATGGACCCTGGTCTGGATCGTTCCTATTCAATGGGTCTTCGTTTCTGGTGGTAGCACGTGGGTTGACGCCGCGGATCAGCGCGGGGCGGGCTCACTACGCTTGGGACCCTCTGCGGTACGCGGGGAATGAGCCGCTCGTCGAGGACAATGAATGCAGCAAGGGCCGCGACCGCCAGCGACCCGACCATCAACGCGATCAGGATAAGGCGTCCCTCTCCATAGCGCGCGTTACCGAGAACGCGCTTCTTTGGCTTTCTTCTCGACGCGGAAGCCCTTGAATTTTTTGGAAGCCTTCTTTTTCGTGGCTGAATTTTTGACCGCCATGAACTCGCCGGACGTCTTGCTGCGCTTGGTCCAGCCGGTCGCACCGCCGATCTTCGTTTTGGTCTGCGAGCGCTTCTTCCCAGCGCCTTTCCTAGCATTGTCGCCAGTGGGTATGTTGACGGCCATCCCAACCTCCTCGTTGTTCCCGTAACCGGAACGTAAGTAGATGGAAGAGGTTCTCGTAACCGCGCTGTGTACGGCTTGCACTCCGGCTCCAGAGCGTGAGGCGAGTCTAGCTGGTGAACCCGTAGGCCTTGCGGGGCACCTTCAATCGTCCGGGTCTGTCGCATTGATGCTGTACAGGCCGCGCAAGGTGCGCCACCGCCTCTCAACCGCAGGCCCTTTCCTAACGAGTGGCCGGTCTAGGTGGTTCTCACAAACTACCGGATCTTGTCGCACTTGGGGCGGTGCCGCAATTCAATGCGTCCGAAACCAATGTCGGTGCAGTCGCCGGGTTCCGCTAGAGATGTACGCGCTTACTTTTGTTGTAGCGAGCGAAGGCTGGCCGGTGCTGTGATTTTCGGCGCGGTCCTTTGTGCTGGTCACACGCAAGGCTTGCCTCCAGGCGCCTTGGCTCCCTCAGCCCCCCACCGGAGCTGGGGCTCTTGGTGCAGAGACATCACCGCCCTTCGGGTCAAACGTTTCGTGCTAGGTCAGAGCGGCTCACTTTTAGGTAGCCGGCTTCAGAGTCATTCTCCGCTGCCGACCGCGTGATGCTGCGTTCGCGGGCGTTGGAGATCTCCCGGTTAGCGGCGGAGCGCTCGCTGTCGGCCTGTCCGCGGTGAGCGGGAGTCGGCTCCACTCACCCAGGGGCCATCTCCATTTCGCGGGAGGGGCGTATCCCCAGAGTCCCGGAAAATTCTGGCGGCGAGGAACTGTTGTGGCAGCAGCCGATTGAACGCGCGCGAGGAGCGCGCTGCTGCCATGCGCCTTCAGACATATCGCGACGAAAATCGCTCTCTTCACTTCGATATAATCGGCGAAGGCGGCCACCCTTGGTCGATTGATTTGGTTGCCGTAACTGCTGCTGGCCTCTTAGTGACGGGCTTAGCCTGCGCCGTAGTAGCCTGGTGGGTCCGCTAATCGGCCGGATGTATTGGATCGTTCCCTCAACTCCCGGCTGAGGTTTTTTCCCTCTTTCTTTCCGCCAGAGCGCATGTGCGCATGACTTGCCGCACTTGGTTGCCGAGTGCATTTGCGCGGGGTGGCCCGCGGCGGGACCACGCACCGGAGTGGATCCCGTTAAGTGAGCTGATGTTAGTGCTGCAGTTGGACCATGCGCAAGAAGAAGGTTGTAATCGGCAGAGGTTTGGGCTCCTCACGTGATAACAAGATCACCTTAGCGAGGATCGCCACCACATAGTGATCACTATTGCGGGGCGAGATGTCGAGCAGAGTATGGCGTAGATTGGCGGATGTACCCAATCCGGGCGACCCAAGAGGCCCCGGAGGGATCATCTCCGGGGGCTTTTTCTCTTCCCCTCTTCGCGTCCGGGCTTGCAATTAGACTGCAAAGCCGACCTGAGTCGGTCATCGGGCATGTCGTCTTTTGACCCTGGCTGTTCTCTAATTCCGGGTGTGAGGTCAAGCTCTCCTTGAACATCCTTGCCGGGTCCATGGTTCTCTCCGCGGTAGGGACGTGCCCTCCGCATGATGGCGTAAGATGACGTTAGCGGATCAATGTGTGAAGCGCGCTTTGCCCTCTCGAGCACCGCAAAGCCCGGGGCGATCTCACCAACGCCAGCGTCCCGGCAGGGACGTTCACTCCCGCTGTTCGGCGGGAACTCGTTATCCTTTATGCAGGCTGATCAGCAGCGTCCTTTGACCATCTAAATTCGGTACCATCGATCCACATCCGATGCAGAATGACAGCAAGTTTTCGGGCAACCGCAACCCTGGCTTTGCGTAGCCCGCTTCGTTTCGCAAGCCGAATGCCCCAGGCTTTGAGTGCTGACCATTTTGCTACGCGTGTGAGCAGCACATTAGCCGCCTCGTAGAGGTAACTACGCAGCATCTTATCGCCGCATTTCGAGATTCGGCCCGTCCAGTCAATCTCGCCGATGCGTATCGGCGGGTCGTCAGCCCTGCGTAGGCTCCGACGCTTCGTGATCTCTTGAAGCGAGCGGGGTCATCGATCGTCGCAAGGAAGCAAAGGACCGTGACCGGGCCGATGCCAGGAGCCGTCATGAACCGTCGCGCCTGAGCATTATTGCGAGCCAGCCGCAGCACCTTGCGGTCAAGGTCCGCAATCTGTTGCTCGACGGCCTCGCGTGCCTTCAGCAATGGATCTACCGCGGCAAGAAGCTCTGATCGATCCTCGGCTAACTGCGCGGCGCGCGCAGCAAACATATTCATCTTTGCTCGTCCGATGACGAGCCCGAGATTCTTGAGGAGCCCCCGGATTTGATTTTCGATATCCCGCTTGATCTTGACGAGCAGAGCTCGGCTGACAAGAAGGGCTTTGGTCGCATGACTATCGAGATCTTTGACGCAAATCTCCTTGTACCAACCACATTGCATGATACGCGCTATGCCAGCAGCGTCATTCCGGTCGCTCTTGTTGATCTGCATCTTCAGAACCGCCTTTGCATGCCTGGCGTCAATACAGATAACGGGTAATCCGATCTTATTCAGCTCGGTCCACAACCATGTCGACGTTGCTCCGGTCTCGAGTCCAATCCGAACGACGTGTGGCGCATGCAATTTGATGAACGTCCCGATCGCCTCCGGGTCGGACGTAACTACTCCTTCGCGCTCGACCTTTCCCGTTCGATCGACGATGCAGATAGAAGTCAGTTTCAGCGACACGTCTAATCCGACATAGTGCTCCATTGCCTCTCTCCGTCATTGCAAGGCCCTGAGGTAGGCCTCATCGAGTCCTGGAGAGCTGATTCCCAGAGCCTGAGTATGGCTCCGAGCCCGGAATTACCCCATGTGTGAAAAGTCGCGAGTCGGGTACGATTCCTCCGTTTCCTGATGGGGGATACGGATGGGACGCTTCGTTGAAGGCGCGGACAGATCCCAGCTAACGCTCTTACCGGAATGTCTGGAGGATTGGGTAGGCGAGGACAACGCGGTCCATGTGATCGATGTGTTCGTCGAGGCGCTCGACCTGCATGGAATGGGGTTTGAGCGTGTGATCGCCAAGGAGACGCGCCGGCCGTCCTATCATCCGGCAGTCCTTCTGAAGCTTTACATCTACGGTTATCTCAATCGGGTAAGTCGCCGCCTGGAACGTGAGGCATGCCGCAATATCGAGGTGATGTGGCTGATCGGCCGCCTGGCTCCCGATCACAAGACGATCGCCGATTTCCGGAAGGACAATGGTGGGGCGATCCGGAAGGTTTGCGCAAAGTTCGTTGCGCTATGCCGGCAAATGGGCCTGTTGCAGACCCCGAGCGTCGCGATTGACGGCAGCAAGTTCAAGGCGGTGAACAGCCGCGATCGCAACTTCACACATGCCAAGATGGCGAGGCGGATGGCGCAGATCGAGGAAAGCGTCGGTCGATATCTGCGTCAACTCGATAGCGCCGATCGGCAGGAGCCTTCGGAAGCGATCATCATCAAGACGACGAGGACAAGGAAAAGATCGCTCGACTGAAGCAGGAGATGAGCCGCCTGGAAGTGCTTGACGCGCAGATGCGCAACACGGCGGATCAGCAGATATCGCTCACCGATCCGGATGCCCGTTCGATGGCCACCAGCGGACGCGGATCGGGCGTCGTCGGCTACAATGTGCAGATCGCCGTGGACACCGAACACCATCTGATCGTTACGCACGAGGTCATAAACGTAGGCAACGACCGTGGGCAGCTTGCTCGGATGTCGAAGCAAGCCAAAGAAGTGCTCGAAGTGGACAAACTCGAGGCGGTCGCCGACCGTGGCTACTTCGACGGAGAGGAGATATTAGCCTGCGAAGAGGCTGGCGTTGCAGTCACCTTGCCCAAGCCCATGACGTCGAACGCCAAGGCGGAGGGCCGGTTCGGCAAACAGGACTTCGCCTACCTGCCTGATGAGGACGTCTACCGCTGCCCATCCGGCCAGCTGCTGCCCTATCACTACACCAACGTCGAGCATGGAATGACGCTGCGCCGTTACTGGTCGCAACGGCGTGCCAAGGCTGCGCGATCAAGAGCCAATGTACGCTGTCCAAGGAGCGCCGCATCAAGCGCTGGGAGCATGAGCATGTGGTCGAGGAGGTCCAGAGACGACTCGATTCCGATCCCGACGCCATGCGGACGCGGCGCGAGACGGTCGAGCATCCCTTCGGCACGATCAAAGCCCGTATGGGTGCGACCCACTTCTTGATGAAGCGCCTACGGAATGTCGCCGCTGAGATGGCGCTGCATGTTCTCGCCTATAACCTCACACGGGTGATGAACATCGTCGGCAAACCGAGCCTGATTGCAGCCATCCGCGCCGCCTGAAGGCCGGAAAGTACGCCCAAAAGCGCAATACCGCGTCGCCACACCCACTTTGGCCGGTCATTGGACGATCCGACGCGAGAACATCGGCCGCCTGTAATAATTGGCGACCACCGCCGCGTGCCGGCCTATCCGTTTGCACACAACCAAGGCCCTTAGCCGAACTGCCTACGAGTGGCCGCAAAGGCCGCTTTCGGAGAAGAAGCGAACCTGACGAACTGAGCGGTCGCATCGCCGCTTGTGATCCCACTGCAGACATTAGCGCTGCGCTCCCATGGGCGGCCGCGCAGCGTTACCAAGGATTAATTTTTTCGACAGGAGGTAGAAAGAATTGATCTTCTAAGATGGCCTCAGTAGCGGAAGATCAGTCATCGCTATGCGCCACGCCGCCCTCTTGCACGCTCTTGCCAAAGTCGGCCTGTTCACCGGTCTGTTCTTGGGATCCGGCCTCATCTCAGTTGCATACGCCGCGAACGCCGACGACGCCTTGGCCGTCTCGGTCGACGATTTCTATTATAGAGACACGTCGAACGAGCCCACCGATCAGACGGCCGTGCATGAGAAGCGATTGCGGGCTTTCATGACTGCGCTGCGGGACGATGTCACGGCAGACCGCCGTTTTGAGCTCGTGCCGTCCAGCTGCGGACCAAATTGTCCGACCGACGGACCGGCATTGCGCGATCGGCTGCGCGCGGCCTCACAGGCCGGCGCGCAGATCCTGATCATCGGCGGCTTTCATAAGATGAGCACCCTAGTGCAGTTTGCGCAGACTGTTGCCATCGATACAGCATCCCAGCGTGTCGTGTTCCGGAAGTACTTCCAGTTCCGCGGCGACAATGACGAGGCATGGCAGCGGGCGGAGCGCTTTGTATCGGAGGAGGTCCGCGACCGGCTACTTGAAAGCAGATCGCCGCAATAGGCTACGCGCGACGCATGTGCATGGTCACCCGAGTCCGGTTTTGGCCCTCAGCTGAACTGCCTTTGAGCGGTCGGAAAGGCCGCTCCCACAGGAGAACCGGACCTGACGAGATGAGTGGCCAGACCGCCGCTTGTGATCCAAAGCGGTCACTGCAGCGCAATGGCTAAACGCAATTGCGTTTGCTATACTGCCTGCCCTTACAAAGGGTTGTGCTTGTAGCAAATGGGGGGAAGTAATGACACGAACTGTCACGCTCGCATTCATTGCAATGATACTGATGGCCCCCACTCTGGCCTTGGCTGGCCCGTCGGAAGATGCAAATGCTGCAGTGGACCGTTGGTCAGTTGCGTATGGCACCAATGATCCAGAAACCATTGCTAAGACCTATTGCCCGACTGCAGTCCTTCTCGGAACTGTTAGCCCGGTCATCTCCGAAGGGACGCAAGCGATAATAAAATACTTCACACCCATAAAAGGGAGCGGCAACACAAATGCGGTCGAAGAGCGGCGCACGATAACGATCAACGATAGCGCCGCCGTAGTCACCGGCTTCTACACGTTCACTCGTATAGTGGATGGCAAATCAGTACCAGGTCCGTCGCGCTTCACCATGCTCGTCACTAAGCAAGGAAATGAGTGGTGCATCGCACATCACCATTCCTCGCCTCACGTTCTTCAGAAGAACTAAAGAATTTAGTTGCGCGATCACCCGCGCGGACGCATGCGATAATACGAAAAGCTCGGGATGGGCCGCCCGACTAGGACGCCCTCCTTCCCAGCTTTCCGGAACGATCGACCGCCGCATCCAGTCCGAACAGGTTCGCGACCTGCTTCAGGCGAGCCGCCACCTCACCTGAAATCTCCGCGCTGGCCGAGAGGACTTCCTGTATCGACGAGAACACCCGCCGGCGTTCGTCCATATTCTCCGGCAGGAGTTTTGGAATGGCGGCAAGCGCGGCCTCCCGGTCGAGCAGCAGCATGAAGAATTGTTCCCGCACCAGCATCTTGAACTCCGCCAACTTGATCCGTGCGGACTCGTTCGTCTGGCGCAGCCGCCGCAAGGCCTCGAGGCTGCGTTCGTCCACCATGCCGCGGGCCGAACCGACATAGAGCAGCGCCCGGAGGCCGGCCTCTCTCAAACCGCCTGCTTCGATCTTCGACTTCAGCTCGGCGATACGTGCCTGCAGGAGCGCCCGGTGCTTCTCATCCATCTTCCGCGGCGCCGAAGGCGTCGATTGCGGATCGACCCCGACCGCAGCCTGCAAGGCAGGCGACCCATAGATGGACAGGAACATCGCTTCGCTGAGCGTCTCCTGCGCGTCGCGCCACCGGTCGAGCGAGCTGACGATTTGCCTCGACAGCCGTTCCTGGAAGGCCAGGAAGGGGTTGTCCTCGGCAACGGGCTTACGCTTCTCGCGTACCTTCTCGGCCGCGTCCTCCACCGTCTTCATCCACGGATTCTGGCTGCTGAACGCCTCATATTGCACCCGCAGCGGATGCCAGTTGCGCATCAGCTCCGCCATTCGAGGCGTCACCATCGACTTGATCCAGGGCTGAAGATACTTCTGATACGCCGCAAGATTGATTTCCGAAACGCGCTTGGCGGTCTCGAAGCGGCGCTCATCCTCGGGAGAATTGCCGCCCATGGCGCGGATGTCGTCCAGAGTCCGCGCCTCGCAGCGCATCACCCACTGGCCGACGGCAAGCTCGTCATTGATCGTATCGGCGCCCCTCGCCTCAAACGTCGCCTCGTAGAGGCCGGGCGGCAGCACATCAATCAGGTCGATGTTGCTGGAGAACTCGGCGTGCTCCTTCTTGGCTACGCCGCCGGAGACGAAAATTCCGAGATGACCGATCGTCTCGTGCACCGTATAGACGATGGTCTGTCCGTATGCCCTGATCTCGTCGACGTCGGCGTAGAGCTCAAGGATCCAGTGCAGCGCCTGCTGCGGTGGGGTGATGTTATCGCCCTTCGAGCAGAACACCACGATCGGCGAACGGACGTTGCGGAGATCGACCGCCGTACCATCCGACATCTTGACGCGGCCGGCTGCGAGATTGTTGCCGATGAAGAGTTCGTCGACGATGAATTGAATCTCCTCGGCGTTCAGATTGACATGTCCGCCCCACCAGCGCTCGAACTCGAGATAACGGTCGGCCTCGGTGTCGACCTTGGAATACACGTTGTATTGCTTGGCCCACAGCGTATTGGACGGATTTTGATTTTCGAAGTTCTGCACCAGCCAGGCGCCGTCGAACTTGCCGCCCCCGAGATCGCTCGATAGCGCGGTCAGCCAGCTTCCGCCGAGCAGGCCGCCCGAATAGCGCATCGGATATTTGCCGTGCACACCGGCCCAGTAGGCAAGCGGCGCGCCGGCGATAATCAGCGGGCCGAACAGTTCCGGCCGCAGCGACGCCAGAATCATGACCGCCCAGCCCGCCTGGCAGTTGCCGATCACACAGGGCTTGTCATTGGCCTCCGGATGCCGCTCGATCACCTTTTCGATGAAGATCGCCTCGGCGCGCGCGATACGTTCGATGGTCTGACCCGGCATCGGTTCGGGCAGGAACCCGATGAAATAGCAGGGATGGCCCGCCTTCATCGCGACCCCGATTTCACTGTCGGCTTTGAAACCGCCAATGCCCGGTCCATGCCCGGCACGGGGATCGACGACGATGAACGGCCGCCGTTTCAAATCGATCTCCACGCCCTTGGGCGGAATGATCCGCACCAGCGCATAGTTGACCGGTTGATCGAGTTTGCGGCCGTCGATGACGAGTTCCGCCGCATAGCTCAAGACATGTGGCGCGGCCTGCGCCACATGCTCGCGATACTGATCGCCGCGCTGGCGCATGATGTCGAGGAGCAGCACACTGCGTTGCCCGGCATCCACCATGTACTCAACGGCCGAAGCGACGAGTCCTGACATCGGCCCGCCCGGCAGAATTGCATTGTTCGTTGGCATGTTCGACCTCGATTTGTCGCGAGACCAGTCAAGCGACCTCGCCACGTCGAAATGTTGATTTAGGTCAACGTTCGAGGTTTAGCCGGGCCGTGTCGCCTCCGTGCGCGCGCACGCGCGACAGCCTTGATCCAGATCAAGGGACCGCGGACGGGTCCTGCCTTGATCGGCCCTGCGCAGATCAAGGCAGCAGTCGCCTTCGCGCGGAGGTCCGATGTCGGGAGCTGTCAACTACGCAACGTCTGAGCTTCTCAGCGACGGCAGCAAGATCGAAGTCCGGGCGCTCCAGCCCGAGGACGAGGCCGACATGCTCGCGGCCGTGGCAAAGACAAGCCCTCAATCGCTACAGCGTCGCTTCTTCGTCATGAAACGCCATTTCTCGGACAAGGAGCGCGCTTTCTTCATGGACGTTGATTTCAAAACCCACGTCGCGATTGTCGCTGTCACGGAGGAGGCCGGCCGAAAGATCATTGTCGGCGGCGGTCGATATATCGTCTTCGAGCCGGGGCGGGCCGAGATGGCCTTTGTCGTCATCGATACATGGCAGGGCCGCGGCATTGGCTCGCTTCTGATGCGTCATCTCATCAAGATCGCGAGCACCGCAGGTCTGGAAGAATTGACGGCGGAAGTGCTGCCGGAGAACGCCGCGATGCTGAAAGTGTTCGGCAAGTTCGGGTTTCGTCCTCGCTCTCACCGCGATCCCCAGACGATACATCTGGTACTCAAGCTGGGTTAACCGACCGGTTCGGGCTTATCTCAGCCCCAACGGTGAGCGCCGGAAGCCATTGTTCCGAGCTTCGCTTCTACAAACGAAGCTCCCGGTCAGGCCAGAGCCATAGCGCCTCTGACCCTTCGTGTAGTAGCGCTCCCGCCCGAAATCGAGCCAGACGACCGTGTCGCCGGGACAGTGACGTTGCGCTTGTGCTTCATAGCGGAACGGCGTCAGCGCCTGCGCCATCACGCCATCCGGCGTGAGCACATCAAGGACAAGCAGTGCCACTACGCAGCGATGGATGCTCATTCGCGTGTCTGCCCCCTATGTCGCCGAATATCCTTCCATCACCATGATAGCGAAACAGCGCGTGTTGACCAGAGCCCAGGCGAGCCGAGCTGCAGCTGATCCCATCGTCGAGTTTCGAGCTGGCGCGGGCGTCGATCACGGAGGCGAGCCGCATCATCGACATTGCTCCGACGGCGCTGGCGCACCTCGATCTTCCCATGGACGAGCTCGACGGGATTGCGCTGCAGAAGCGGCCGTACCCGGTGAGACCGTGCACAAACCGCGCGAAGCGTGTTTCTCTATTCGCGGACGAACGGGACGCTGAGAATGCGGACATATTGGGGGTGTATGCGCCGATCCCCAAGCCCTGAGTTGTGCAAAGCGCAGCCCTCGACCATCGCGCGCTGGTTTGTCTTTCCAAAAAACGCACCGTTTGAAAAATCAGCTGTTCAAACAGTTCCCCTCGCCAAGCATTGATTTGGTGGGCGCACCTTGAACCTGGGACCCGCCGATTAAGAGACATGCTGCGCCCATCGATTTATCGAGAGAATTTTTCCAACCGAATCAGAATCCGATGATGACAAATCAATGGCTTACAGACAAAAGTCCAACCGCCTGCACCTGTCCCCCGTGCCCGATCCGTCGCCGCGACTGATGGATAGGTTCATATCTGACAGGGGCACCATCCGATCCCAACGTTCTATGCAGGCTTCTATCGAGATCTCACTTCGACGCTGAAGCCCTTGGCCTCGATCGCTCGAATGAGCTGTTCAAGATCTAATTCCATTGCCGGCTGCCAGGTGCATTCGGGTTGCATAGATGTTGCACTGCCCTTTAACGTGTCCAGACTGACACCCAGGGCATCCGCAACGGCTTGAAGTCTCCTGGTCTTGGGTACCTTCGCTTGATGTTCCCAATGCGAAACGGCCGGCGGTGTGACGTTGACCCGCTTAGCCAAGTCGACAGCCGTCATTAGACGATCCTGTCTCAACTGTCTCAGTCGAGAACCGAAATCTCCGTTTAGGTGTGCGGTCATGCGTCTCTCCGCAATCTCTTCTTTTCAGACGAGTGGTGTGCCGGGCCTTTAATGTAGATCAAGCAGCGGCGGGAGAGCGGGCTATGAAGAGTTACCACGGTTGACATACGGCAACGCTGGGTGATCGCCGGATCAGCCGTGCTCCGCTAAGCCGTCGAGCGAGTATTGCTGCCCGTCTCGGGCAGGCGAAGCAGAGCGAAAAAGCGACAACGAGAGCAGGAATTCAGCCCATGCCTCCTCCGGACGCGGAGATCTTTGCCGGACAGACCTGCTGTCCGCTGGCCAGCTGTGCTCCGATGCCAAACAAATTATTCAACAGTGACCGACTTGGCCAGATTACGCGGTTGGTCGAGGTCAGTCCCCAGGAGAAGCGCTGTATGGTACGCGAGAAGCTGCAATGGCAAGGCGAAGACGAGCGGCGCCGCTAAGGTCGGCATGTCCGGAAGGACAAGCGTCGCCCATGATCCTGGTGGCGCAAGCGATGCTCCGTTACGATCGGTAATGAGTATCGTGCGGCCCTCGCGCGCAATCACCTCTTGCATATTCGACATGGTCTTTTCGAACATCACGTCACTAGGCGCAATCACGATAACCGGAAGATCTCTATCGATCAGTGCAATAGGCCCATGCTTGAGTTCTCCAGCAGCATAGCCTTCGGCATGAATATAGGTGATTTCCTTCAATTTGAGCGCGCCCTCCAGCGCAAGCGGATAGTTCGTCCCACGGCCGATAAACAGCGCGTTGCGGGACGCTGCTATCCTGCTAGCAAGCTGGTGGATCTTTGGCTCCAGTTCGAGTGCCGACGTCATGTAGCGCGGAACATCGCCAAGCGCCCGTACCAGAGAGATCTCGTCGTCAGCCGAAAGCACGCCCCGACCACGTCCGGCCGCGATAGCAAGGCAAGCCAGCGTTGCCAGCTGACAGGTGAATGCCTTGGTTGACGCCACCCCAATTTCCGGACCCGCGAGTGTCGGCAGCACGATCTGGCTCGCGCGCGCCATGGTCGAGCTTGCTACGTTGAGAACCGAAACGACGCGTTGACCCTGCGCCCTGGCAAATTCCAAGGAGGCCAGCGTGTCGGCGGTCTCTCCGGATTGAGATATGAAGATTGCCAGACTGCCGGGCGCGAATGTAACGTTACGATAGCGAAACTCGGACGCAACATCTATTTCCACCGCCAGCCCCGCATAGCGCTCGAACCAGTATCTGGCGATTAGGCCGGCATAAAATGCAGTACCGCAGGCCGTAATAGAGACCCGATTGACGTCGCGAAAACCCGCACTCAAGTCCTCCGCCATTTTGATGGCTGCGCTCCCCACATCAACGTATTGGGCGATCGTCTGACCGACCACTCTCGGCTGCTCATGTATCTCCTTGGCCATGAAGTGCCGATAGCCGCCTTTCTGAACCGAGACATCAGTGTTGGCGATTTTGGCTGGCGAACGCTGCACACGCCCGCCCTCGGCATTTAAAAACTCAATTCTCTGCCGCGTGATGACCGTGATGTCACCGTCTTCGAGATAGTTGATTGATCTGGTAAGTGGCGCAAGAGCGATTGCATCGGACCCAAGATACATTTCGCCCGTGCCATACCCCACTGCTAGCGGCGATCCCTTGCGAGCCCCAATTAGCAGATCTTCGTAGCCCTCAAACAGAAACGCGAGAGCAAATGTTCCTTGAAGCCGCGGCAGCATGGCCCGCACCGCCTCGATCGGTTCATACCCTTTATTGAGTTGCTGGCTGACGAGGTGAGCAATTACCTCGGTATCTGTGTCCGTCGTAAATCGCGCGCCATTCGACTTGAGCTCCTTACGCAGTTCGCGATGATTTTCGATGATACCATTGTGGACGACCGCAACGCCATCAACCGCATGAGGATGCGCATTCTTTTCGTTCGGACGACCATGAGTCGCCCAGCGGGTGTGGCCAATTCCTATGCAGCCAACAAGCGGCTCATAAGCGAGCTTGCTTTCGAGATTCTTGAGTTTTCCAACTGCCCGCCGCCGCGCAAGGCGGCCGCGCTCAAGCGTGGCGATACCAGCGGAATCGTAGCCTCGATACTCAAGCCGTTTAAGCGCATCCAGCAGTGGCGCCATGGCTGGCGCCTGACCAACGAAACCAACTATTCCACACACCTTCTCTCTCCGATTTCAACACCACCGGCGGCGCAACTGCGCCTACATCGACCGCGATCCATCACCGTGCGCCGTCTATTGTTGCCCATCCCAAAGCCCTTTAGAGACCCTGACTGCTTGAAAACAATGTGGAGCGATGCAGCGTCAATCGAGAATATGTCTATCGGAAATCTCGGGCCTACTTAATTGCGATGGTGGAGTAGGCCGCAATAGCATCTTACCGTCCTCTTGTGGGCCACGATCCAACTGGAATACCAGATCCATTAGACGATCTCCTTGCGCGGCACCCATCGCGGCCATTCATTCGGGATGAGGCCAATTGCACATGCTTGCGATCTTACGCCGGACCGCCTCCAGGCCCGCCAATCTGAACGTGCCTTCGTTGGGCGCCGACTTTCCAGCATATATCTTCACAAGCATGTGGCCGCTGGCCGGCATCGAGCGCAGAAGACGGACGACATCGCCGGTGAATGCAAGTGATCTGCCGTTGTCCGCGGGCTTCCAGCGCGCTTCAACAGGAGGCGCTTCGTTGATTCGATACGCCACCGTGACCTCACCATCTTGTCTCCAGAAACCGGACGTCGAAATCGTCAGCTCTGTGCGGCGGGCACGACAGCGGATGGCAAGCGATGCGGGAGCATCTTGCGATGATGACGGATCCGCCTTCGTTACCGCAACGATCTGTGGACTGTAGTCCACCGGCGAGGTGGTCTCACTGATGATCCAGTTTGGCTCGGGAGAAACTTCGGAATCAGGTGCTTCAGTCGTCCTCTTCAACAGTTCATCGATGCACTTTAGCCGTTCCATGCTGTCAAATTGGGAGCATGCCTTCAAGCGATCGATAGCATCGTCGGCGCCGATCTGAGCACATATCGCTTCGCTGAGACCCAAAAGCATGGTGCCCGCAACGACAGCGCTTCCCCTCATCGCGACACCCCCGCAGTGCCGCCGAGCGGTCGATCTAGCCACTCCTGCGCAGGGCGAAACCGGCCGAGCCCCGGCACGCTCGCACGCAAATTCACTTGTTTCCATTTCGGGTCA
Organism: Bradyrhizobium sp. CB3481; assembly: GCF_029714305.1. Classification (NCBI taxonomy): domain Bacteria; kingdom Pseudomonadati; phylum Pseudomonadota; class Alphaproteobacteria; order Hyphomicrobiales; family Nitrobacteraceae; genus Bradyrhizobium; species Bradyrhizobium sp. CB3481. The sequence continues at coordinate 1,895,834 of NZ_CP121647.1, read as the reverse complement.
AAACCGGGAGCCTGCAATTGATCGAGGCGACTAAACAGATGGTTGACGAGCCGCTCCACACGTCGGTATCGGTCGGACCGCTGCGACCAGTTAAAGGCGGCTAAGATGGTAGGAACGGCGATCGTCGCGACCCTTTCGTCTTTTTGCATCAGACTGGGATAGTCTGTCGCCTCGATCGATGAGGGAAGATAGTAGTCCTCGAATTTTGCGTCGTATTCGACGGCCAGGAATTTGAAACCGGGCTCCCAGCGTCCTTTCACAAAGGCGTCGACCGGCTTTGACGTCACAAATACAACGGCCGAGAGTTCTCCACGCTTCATCTGCTCCAGCGCCAGCTGATGAGGAATGAACATCTTTTCCACGCTTAGCCCTAGGCGGCTGAAGATCAGCGGCCCAGAGTATGCTGCAGCCGTACCTTGCGTGTTGAAATTGACCTTCTTGCCCTGGAGATCTTCGAGTGATCGGATCTCGGGACGGACGAAAATATGCAATTCGGATGGAAACAGGTTCAGCAGATAAACGATGCGTCGCTCGATGAGCGGCATTTGCGCTTTGTACTCGTCAAGCGCATCAGTATTGATGATAGCGGCATCAACTCCCTTGAGATAAAGCAGCGCATTCACGTTCTCCGTAGCGCCCCGCGTCACGATCGGCAGCACGTGAAGCTTGGCTTCCTCGTTCACGACACGCGCGATTTCCGCAGCGAGCCGAAGCGGGGCGCCTTCAATGAGCCCGCCGGCGAGACCGACGGTCCATGCATTGATACGCTCCTTCATGGCTTCCGGCTTCACGCCCGTAGCAATCGCCGCCGTCTCGCGCCGTGATTGAGCATAGGCAGACAATTGAAGTCCAAGTAACGTCAATATAATTGCGGACGAGACCTTTATGAGCAACATCCGGATCTCCGCTTCGCTAGCGGCCTTGAGTTGGCGAACTACGCACCGATAGCTGCTGCAGTCTTCCAATTCGTTCCTTCGCATCTTCAATTCCGGCCGATTGTGCTAATTCGTAGAATTCGCGTGCCTTCGCAATATCCCCGGTAATTCCACGTACGCGCCACGATAGCAGCACGCGATCGTCATATGTCTCGGCCAACATGAACGCGGCTCGAGCGCTGCCACGCCGAGCAGCGTGTTCAAGCACCGGTCGCGCACCGCCGATATCGGCCTCTCGGAGCAATGCGATTGCCCGGGCGAGTAGCCTCTGTTCATTGACAACGGGCCGCGGTGAGGTACGTGCCGGCACGGACGGTGTCGAAGCCACAGCAGAGTTTGTCTCCAGGACAGGCCCGCCCTCGTGAGCGGTGGACCGCTCTGCCGACGTCGGTGGAAGCTCCTGATCAAAGCCAACGCGTTCGATAGATCCCTGTTCGGGGTTCTGGAACCTACCCTCAGCTATCAAGGAGCGGGACGTGGCGACCCACTCGGGCAGGCCATCGATCGCCGCGGGGGCCGGAAAGGCTATCAAGGCCGCGAGGTGTCGATGCCCGGCATCCAGTTGATCTCTGACGGAGACAAGTTCGCGCGCAAAGGCGTCGGCCCTGTCACGTTCGGCGGCGAGAGCGATTTTCTGCTCCGACGCGCTGATCCTGCTCGTCTCGGTTATTTGCAGTACCTCGGCGTATGCGGCGGCAAGACGCGCGGAACGCTCGTCGGCCTTCATCCGCACCGAGGCAAGCTCCCGGTCTAGCGTGACAGCTCGGTCGCGTTCCGCGTTTAGCGCCTGCTCATGCTCGATCTTGGCTGCGTCAAGACTCTGTGCAACTGACCGGGCAACCCCGTGCGCGTTTTCGAGCTCTGTCCGAAGACGGTTCAGTTCACCTGCGAGCGCGCCTGCTTCGTCCCGCTGCTGCCTGAGTTCCTTCTCGAGCGCCTGCCTTTGCTCGATTTGCACTGCGGGGACCTTGGCGACATCCGCTCGGGCGTAAGAATCGAGCTGATCCCTAACGGATGCAAGCTCGCGCGTAAGGGCGTCGGCACGATCACGTTCGGCCTCCAGGGCAATTTTATGTTCCGACGCGCTGGTCCTGCCGGTTTCGGTCAGTTGCTGCATTTCGGCGTATGCGGCGGCAAGACGTGTGGATCTCTCGTCGGCCTGCATTCGCGCCGCGGCAAGCTCCCGGCCGAGCTTCTCACGCGCTTCGTCGAGTTCCGTCCGAAGTGCCGTCAATTCACCCGCGACGGCGTCCGCCCGATCTCGCTGCAGCTTGAGCTCCCGTTCGAGCGCCTGGTTTTGCTCCGCCCCGGCAGTGGCCGCTTGCGCTATCTCTGCATCCGCAAGCCGTGTCGTTTCGAGTTCCGCACGAACGGCCGCAAGATCCTGCACAAGGCGCTCCGCCGTGCCTCTCTGCTGCTCGAGCTCCCGTTCGATCACGTGCTTCTGCTCGACCGCTTCCGCGATAGCTTGCTTGGCTCCCCAAGCCGCGACCCGTGCTTCATCGCTCTCCGCCCGAGCTGAGGCGAGGTCGCGCGCAAGCCGTTCCGCCGTGTCTTGCTGCAATTCCAGCTTGCGTTCGATGAACTCCTTTTGCGCGGACGCGTCCGCGACAGCTTGTTTGGCGCCTGTCTCCGCGATCCGTGCCGCGTCGATTTCCGCTCGAGCTGAAGCAAGTTCGCGCTCAAGCCGTTCCGTCGTGTTGCGCTGCGTTTCGAGCTCGCGTTCAACAATCTGTTTCTGCGCGGAAACATCCTCGATGGCTTGTTTGGCTTCTGAACCCGCCGTCCGTGCCACCTCGAGTTCCGCCTGAGCTGCAGCAAGGTCGCGCGCAAGAGCCTCCGTTTTGTCCCGATGCGGCTTCAGCTCTTGCTCGGCCACTGCAGCGGCAGCTGGCGCGGTTTCTGGCACTGCCACAGCTTGAGCCCGGGCTGCCTCGAGTTCGGTTCGCACCAATGCAAGCTCTCGTGCGAGACCATCCGCCCTTTGCCGCTCCTGCTCGAGCGCCTGGGTCTGCTCTATCCCCGCCTCACTCGCCTGGATCGCCTCTCGGCTTATGGCCCGTGCTGCGTCCAGTTCTGATTGAAGGATGGCAAGTTCACGCGTAAGCGTCTCGGCCGTCGGCGCCCGCGGCTGCGTGAGCGGTGACGCTTCAGCGCCCTTCCGCGCTGCATCGAACTGCGCTCGGACTTTCGAAAGAACCGTTAGTGCAAACGCTTCCGCCCTGCCCCATTCCTGCGCCCGGTCAAGCGCCAGTTGTTGCTCCCGATCGGGGACAGATCGGGACGGTCCTGCCGCCTTGGCATCCCCCGCGTCCATCTGTGGACCGGGAGCAAACTGAGCCAGGCGGTGGATGATTGCTTTCTGGGTTTGCTCGAACTTCCGCTTCGTCTCACTTTGCGTCACCTCGGCCGCAACTTGCGCGACGAGATCGGAACGTTCTCGAATTGCGTAGAGTTGGGGGATCCTGCCTTCTATTCCGCCGACCACGAACGCCGGCTGTTGGCCTTCATCGCACCAACCATCCTCGATAGCTCCGATGAAGAGACATAGAATCGAGGCTCCAACAGCCGCATAGACGCGCAACAAAGCTCTGCCCGCTGCATGTGAATGCTTAACAGTCTTTGGCTGCACGAGAACGATGGGATCGCGCTCGCTCTGAAGAACAAGGCTTCGCCGCCCCGCTCGAATCGTGGCGGCGAACTCTGATTGCTGCGATACTGTCGCGATTGCCTGAGAAGCCATCGTGCCGACCCGGTTGGCTTTATTGCGTTTTTGTCATCACACAGCCTGATTCGGTGGTTTGTCGATGTTGCAGTGGAGGTAGTCATAACGAGGTAGCTGTACACGCTCGCGGCAATTAAGTTGATCGCGTGCGCTCCGCGGTGAACGATTCTTGACCCGGCTATTCCCGTCTGACTACGCTGTGACGACATTTGATCCGAGCCCCTCGTGCACTCGAGGATAACAACATGACTAGACCATTCGCCGCCTTCACCGCCGCCGCCGGGTTCATTTTCGTGGTGAGCACCCAAAGCGTTCACTCTGCACAGAGCAACACTTCTTCAACTTACAATGCTGCCAAGGTCAGCGCTGCCAAAACCAATGGCAAGACCACGATCGCCAACACGGCCGTTCAATCGCAGCTCCACAAGCTGGCCGTACAGGTCAACGTCAATGATCCCGCAGTAATGAATCTTGCTCTCAACAACGTAAGCAATGCAGCGCGCCACTACAGCGGACTCGGACAGAAGGTTGAGATCGAGGTGGTGGCCTTTGGACCTGGCCTGCACATGCTGCGAGACGACACTTCCCCGGTGAAGGCGCGCATCAAATCCATGAGCGAAAGCATGCCAGGCCTCACCTTTTCGGCATGCGGGAATACCCGTGAGAATATGACGAGGGTCGAGGATAAAGAAGTTCCTCTCGTCTCACAGGCGAAGGTCACGGAATCGGGAGTGGTGCGGCTCATGGAATTGCAAGAGCAAGGTTGGACTTATCTGCGGCCCTGAGTTCTTGATGCGATTTTGTCCGATGCACCGGCGGTCGGCATTCCGCAGTGCCTCCCGAGTAGAAGTCGGTCCGCTCAGCTGAGGGACGATCTGCCCGATGTTGTCGTGCACGCATCGGGCGCGACTGCAATGCTCCGGAGCGACGCCGGCATTTCGCTTGACGCCGGGCCAGATGCTACGATGGCCTTTTTGTGTCCGACGGCAAACGTCCGAACCGAGGCAATCTGACGGCGCGCGGCGTCGTCGCGCTCGATAATCAATGGATAAATCCCTAGAAATTGCTTCCGACAGGAACAGCTGCACCGCCGCTGCCCCAGACAACAGGGCTGCGGCAGAGTTAGTTTACCGATAGTCATTGCCGATATTCGCGCTTGGTCTGTGAATCTCGACGAACTACCTGGTGCGGTTCGACCAAAACTCCGCAATTGCAAAGGGCAGCCCGGCGGACATGTTGACGCGCCTAGATATGTAGATCGTCATTGCCCCGTTCCAAACGATGTTGGTCACGGCTGTGGCAACAGCGGCTCCCATTGCTCCATATATGGCAATACCGAGCGCGCAACCGAGGACGTTAATGATGGCTCCGATCACCATAAGCGTGGCAGCTACGCGTTCGCGCCCCGTCATCGTCAAGAGACTCTGCTGCGGGCCCATAGCAGCGGCGACGATCTGCCCTACGACAAGAACCTGGGTAATAGGAACTGCTGCGACGAAATCTTCTCCAAAGAATTGCAACAGTGGCTCAGTCAACAACAACAGCGGCAGCGCCAGCGTTATCGTTCCGGCGACCGTTAGAACGGTTGCGCGGGCAAACAGGCTTTGCAGCGCGCCGCCATCCAGGCTCGCATGAAGCCTCGAGACATTTGGCGCGAAGAATGTCCCCACCGCCATGCGGGGAAGAATCAGCAAGAGAGCCAAATTCAGCCCGAGCGCGAAGATGCCTGCCGCATGGGTGTCGCCGGACCAGACCAAAACGATCAGGCCGGCGCGGTTCAGGATGACGTCGACTCCCGTCATTATCATGACAGGAAACGCAAGGTGCCACCAGTCCCGTGGGGCATAGGCAAGCTCCGCGGACCGAAGTTGCGGCGGCCAGAGTTTGAGCGCGCTCCACAGAAGAAGGCCGGCAGTGGCCACAGAGCTAATCAGCAATGCGCTCAGAACCGTCGTGGCGTCCGGCGATGTGACGCTAAACGCCGCTGCCAGGAGGACAATTGCAAGCATAAGACCGTCGCGGACCAGGCGCTCGGGGGCAGTTGCCGAAATCACGCCCCCGAATGCACGCACCGTCGCCCCCCCTAGCACATAGAGCGCAACGAGAGGCACGATTGCCAGGCCTATTGCCAGACTGACGGTCATTTCGCGCCCGAAGCTCCTCTCAAGCGGCAGTACGATGACGACACCGGATATCGCAATCGCCACGGCGACCAGGAACGAGCGCTTGAATGCAAATCGGATGACGCCGCGCGCCAGCGACCATTGGCCTTTCACGCTATAGGCTGGCACAAACCGCAGCAGCACCATGCTAAATCCAAGCGTTGCGACGTAGGAGAGAAGGGTCGTCCATGCCAAGACGTACGAGTAAATGCCATAGCTCGCGGGTCCAACTGTTCGAGCTATCACAAGCTGTGCCAGACCGGTCAGCCCTGCACCGCCAACATAAACTGCAAACGACCACAGACTCGCCCTCGCCAAGCGATCGGTCAGGTCCGTTTCGGATCCGGCCGCAATCGAAATCCCGGTGCCGCTGCAAGCCCGCGCGGGTCGATCGATGGCGCGATCCACCTGCCCCGGTTCCGGGGCGGACTGCAATCCGATCGCTGGAGGCTTCCCGAATCTGGCCGAGATCTCCTGCTCGACGAGATCGAGAGCATCGCGCAAGAGCTTTGGATCAAGTGAATTGACAGAAATCATCCGCTTATCTTGGGTCGCCAGCAGCGAACCAACGTAATCGGTAATGGGCTTCATTTTGAGAAACGTTCGCACATCGCGATCTAGCCATTTCTCCACGAATGACTTTCGTCCTGATCTCTGACGGAGCCGCTGTTCCAACAGCTCTTTTGGAGCATCGAATCGAATCAGCAGGTCCGGTTGCCTCCTCATGCACATTGCCTGCGCGATCGTCCTTTGGTCTGCTCGGCTGTGCAGCGCCAAGCTACAAACAGCTTGAACAAATCCCTGATCAAACAATACGATGCGATCAGGTTTGTGTGGGTCATTCCATGCGCAGGAGAACCTTACGACGTATTGACTGATTCTGATCCACCAAGCTGGACTTGCCGGCGGCATCAGCCGAAGCAGATCACGGGCCAAACGCAATCCAGGAGCGTTGGAGGTCGGCCGGCACAAGATCACGATGGCAACGAAGATGGCGGAGGTGGCGCGCAACAACGCTGGAACAAATCCGGCGCGGCTCAGGAACTCACTCTCTAGCCGCGGGAAGAGGATCAGATCGACCGAATATCCGCGCTGCCGCAGGCGCTCGGCTAGTGCTCGACTAAACGTTGTTTTCCCGGCTCCTGGCGGACCGAATGCCTCGATGATCATACGTTTCTCGATTGCTTGCTGACCCGATCTTGGGGCGCGAGATGAGATTTTGCAGACTTGGCGAAGTTGGCTGCGGGTCCGCTCCTCATCCATCGCTTTGTCCATCGTTGGATGGCTGCCTTGAAGTGCTGGCAGCGAATGATCAAGGCTGCCCCACGGTGCTGTTTCACGTCGATGTAGTCGTGCTCCGATGGATGTCGACGCACGAGGACTGACCAGAATTTGGTCTCGATGTTGGGATGCTCGGCTCGAGCGAGCAGGTTCAGAGTGGTCCTCACCGCCTCTCGATCGGTACGTCCGGCACGAACAGCAACTAAGACATGGTCGATCCAACGCACCAGAAGTCCTACTTCGGGTGCTTCGTGCAGCGCGGCAGCGTCAATCACCACGAAATCATAGGCGTCTCTCAACTGCTCCAATAGCAAGGAAACCTTCGGACTTGCCAGCATCCAAAGTCGATTTCCGTCAGAGAACCCCGCTGGCAAATAGTCAAGGCCCAGTTCCTGGATCCGCTGGATTGCATGCGTAGGCGGCTGGTCGTGCGTCAACACCCTGAAGAGATCCGAGGCATCGTCACCTGATCGGCGGAACACATGGCCCAAATCCAGGAGTAGAACGCGCCGTCCGAGCTGGGCAGCGCAAAAGCCAAGACTCCACGAAACGGCCGTCTTGCCTTCTCCGCGAACACTGGACGTCACAAGGACAATTTGTTGCGACCGCGAGGTTGTCGGATCAGAAGCAAGTAGAGACACGGCCATTGAGCGAATTGATCTGATGTATTCGCTCGCGGATTGCTTCAAAATCTGCAGAGGCTGTCTGCTCAGTCCGCGAGGGATCGGAGTTATCAGTCCGGCGCACGGAACGCGCAGCGCCTCTACGGCTTCTGCCTCAGCGTGCAGAGTCCGATCAAACCGATCGCGGACGACTGCGATGAAGCAGCCAAACATTGCGAAGACAATGGTTGCGGGGGGAATGAGAAACAAGGGATTCAACGAGCTGGGAAGCTCCGGCGGCGAGGCCGCTGCGACCACGGTCACCTCCGATTCGATGGCCAAGCCCTTCGCAATCACTTCCTGCCGGCGTCGCAGCAATATTTCAAACTGCTGCGCCAACGTCGTCATTTGCCACTCGAGGGCGGCGATCTTGGACGGCGAACTCTCACCACCAGCACGGCTGGCATCCAATTCCGTCTTTATCTTGGACAGCTCGCGTTGAACAAACGCGACTGCGTTCAAGGTGTTCGCCTCATTGGTCTGCCTTTGACGGGCAAGTTCATCGACATACGATTGGGCTATCAAATTGGCGACTTCGGCCGCCCGTTTTGGATCCGGGTCCGTAAAGGAAATGCTGATAATTTTGGATCGACGCTCCCGTACGATCAGCAGACGGCCCTTTAATGCAGCCAGCGCCTGCCCATCGGGATGCTCGGTGATATTTAACCACTCCCGAATCTTTACCCATGCGGGGCGGAAAAATGCTCTCACGCGCTTTGTCCACGGCGGGGGTCCCGTGTTGTCGTACCGTGCATCATCGAGCGCCCTCAACGGAGGCAGAAGTCGCAATAGATACGGGTCGGACAGCAAGACGGTGATGTGAGTATCGATGGCAGTATCCTCGACCCCGGCACTGGGCGCTTCCCCGCTGGAGCCGGCGGCGTCGGGTGTACTCGGGTTTCGAACGCTCACCGAGAGCTGCGTCGTCGCCGTGTAGGAAGGCGACAGCAGAATGCCGGCAGCCACGGCGAGCATCAGCCCCGCGACAATCATCTTGATAACAAACGGCTTGTATTTTCTGATGCTGTTCAGCACCTGCTTCGCGGTTTGGATGGCATCATCTGAGGTCGAGGGCCGTCGAGCCGCGGTTGGTTCGGCTCCTGGCCAATCTTCTGGAACATCCGTCAGGGATCGAGTTCGTTTGCTTGTCAACGCGTCCATGATGCGCTTCCCTGTACTGAGCTCGCTACAGAATATTCGCCCTTCGGGACACCCCGTTGCCAGCCGTGGTTTCTCGGCATGATTGCGTCATCAGGCCGCCTAAAGCAGTTGCGTTAGAAAGTTTCGAAACCGCATCACATCTCCCTCGTGCTGGCGCAGACGAACCGTCATTGACCTGTTTGTGGGCAACTCGACGGATCGAAAACGGAGCGTGAACGATCGTGGCGATTTCACCCATGGTTCAATTTCCAGTCCGTGCGCGCGGCGACGGAGCACGGTCCAAGCCAAGCATCAGGCTGACGGCAACCGCGAACCAAACGATTGGATGGCGCGGGATAAAATGAGCCATACTGAAAAAGACGAGCGCGACCATCAACACGGCCAGCGCGTCAAGCTTTGCGCGTAGCAGGAGTATGAAAATTCCGGCGAAGAGCCCATAGACAGCGATTACGCCAAGCAGGCCACCTTGCGTAAATATGTCGAGCGGCGTGTTGTGAGCTTCGAAAGGACGGGTAATGGGCCGGTCGTCGTCGTCGGCTATCTTCGGTCTCCAAAGGTGCGGTCCCGGTCCAAGTCCAAGCGATGCAGACTCCAGCCCGAGTTTCAACGCATTTTGCCAAAGGAATAGCCGCAGCGACGCGGTACGCATCGTTCCCTCGCCGCCATGATCCTTGGTCATGCCGGCCGCCAGGCTCCCAAGGCGATCGGAGGTCGCTAATGCATAGGGTACCAACGAGAGCGACAGTGGAACGAAAGCGACGACCATCAGCACCGCTGCTGCAGATCGCAGGCTGTATCTGTGCGCCGGGGAGTTCAACCAGTTCCACAAGCGCAACGCGAGAAACGCCGCCGTGCAAAGCACCATCGCGCCCAGGAATGTATCGCTTTTGGTGAGCCGGCCTACGACCAAGGATAACAAGCAGCTGAGTAACGCCGCGATCCGGCCAACTCCCTTGGATGAAAGGGCGAGGTAAAGCGATAGTGCCGCTAAAAGAGCGCAATAGAGCGCAAGCTGATTGGGGTTCTCCGACCAGCCGCGAAACCGCTCCCAGAACCAGGGATCGACCGATGACAGGCGGATTAACCGCCAGCCAAGGGCAATTTGTATGATCAATGCGACGTTCCAGAATGCAATCAGCAACCATTGCGATCGGCGCAGGTCGCTCTCGGACTTCATCGTTGCGACTATCAGACAGCTGATAGCTGCAACCACAAAGTAGGAAAAGACGTCATGCAGCATTGAGCCTGCGTCCAGCTTCTGGAGCAGCAATGCCTGACATGTCCCAATGCTAAGGCTGAACGCAAAGCACATCCAGAATGCACCTAAACGGAGCAAGGCACCGGGATTTGAGACTCTGTCGCCAGTCAGAACGCGCATCAATGCGAAGCCGGCCCACAGGCCGAGAAAGACCTCGCCAAGCCCAAGCGGGATACCGGGAACCCGCAGCTGTGACGCTGTCGAGAGCACGAGACCAAGGGCAAGAAGCGCACTACCTGTCATTGTAGTTCACTGCTGTTCTTTCGCGCCGCTCGGTCGTCGCCAGGGTTGCCGACTGAGAGCAGTCGCATGTAAAGATCCGCGTAACGGTCAGCCACGACGTTTAAGTCGAATTCGCGACGCACGATCTCAACGGAGCGTTGCCCCATAGTTCTGGCACGAGCGGGATCTCGGAGAAGATCGAGGATGGCCGCAGCGAGCGCACGCGGGTCGCGCGGTGGGACCAGGTGGCCGTTCCAGCTCTCCGCCACGACATCATCGCAGCCGGGCATGCGCGTGGCCACGATCGGCACGCCGGCCAAGCCGGCTTCCAGCAGGACACGCGGGATTCCTTCGCGGTACTCGGTCGGAAAGGCAAAGACATCGGCAATGCCGAGAAGGGCCGGAACATCCGATCTTGCGCCGAGCGCGATCACGTAGGGTGCATGTCGCGCGATCAATGCCTGATCTACGGCGAACGGACCCTCACTCTCGCGAGGGCCGACGAGCACAAAGCGAACACTCGGTCGCGCTTTGTGGACAATTCTCGCTGCATCCAGAAGGGTCGGGATGCCCTTCTGTACGGTTAGCCGGCTTACGGTAAGGACGATTTCTGCGTCTTCTAACCCGAGTTCGGCGCGAAGTTGCGAGCCGCTACCTGTCTCCGCCCGTGCTGTCTCGAAAGCCTTGACATCTATTCCTGAGCTTCCGATGACAACGGAGGAACCATTTCCTAGCAGATGATAACGGCGGAAGAAGTCGCTATCGGACTTGTTTTGGAACACCGTCGCCGCGGTCCAGTAGGCGGTCAACCGCTGCAACGCCAGGTAGGCGGGCCGAAATGCCAGGGCTTTCAGATCTGTCGAAGAAAATACCCACCCCATTCCATTGATGGTGCGCACCACGGGAATGGCGCCCCGAAGCGCCAGAGGGGCAAGAAGATTCGGCTTCGTGTCGAATGTCTGAACGATATCCGGCCGAACGCGATGCACCAGTTGGGAGAGCTGACCCACCGCGATCCGGTCGGCAAAGCGGGCATGGAATCTATCAAACTGGTAACGATAGTACGGAATGCCATTCTTCGAAAATGGAAACACTGCACCGGTGCCGGCGGCACTCACTCGCAGGCCGCGACTTTGCAGAGCACTGAGGAACGGGATTCGCAGCGCGTGATCCTCGCCCCCCACGCAGAGCAAATGCAGCGTCATGCTGGTTCCCTTTCAGTTTCGGATGCAACTACGCCAAAACCGGAGATGGTAGGAACGGCGGCAGCTTTCCGGCAGAGTGTGCGGACCGGCTGAGCTTAGGAGGCGACCAGGAATTGTCTTCATGTGTTCGAATGATCCATCGACGACGTCGGCGAAAACAAAGGTTCAGCAATCTCGAAACCGACCTACCGTTGCTGCCGTGTGCGCTCTGGATAGAGAGCCTCTGAGGTCGCTAAACAAGCAGATCGAGGTAACCCGCCCGGCGCTACGGCAAGATGGCAACACGTCCTAGCAGCGCGACCAAGTCAGCCTGCCGCCGCGTCTGCGTCTTAACGAATAAGGCGCCCAACTGTGAGCGTATTGTCGTTCGGCTCAGCCGTCGAGCGCGCGCGATATCAAGCAAATTACGACCACGGGCCAATTCGAGCGCGAGCTGAGTTTCCGCAGCTGTGAGTCCAAACACGCATTGCAGCGTCCGGGGGGACGGCTCCGGGTGGGCGTCGAGATCGAGCAGGATGAGTGCGCTCATTCCGTCGGCCCACTCATTCGCCATCTGTTTTATGAGCGCGGTGATCCCCTTCTTGGAAGAAGTAACCAGCCATGATGTGGAGCCGTCGGGAATTTGTGCGCCCGCGCGATTTATCAGCTGCTTCACAGCCCCATAAATGGTTTCCCGTCCCGCAGCGTGACTGCATTCGTGCTCCAACATTGCGCGGCCGGTTGCGCTAATTTCAACAATGCGGCCGCCCCTGATCCAAACCTGACCACAGCCACTGCGCGCCAGCAGAGCACACAGGTCGCTACGCTTGTCATCGTTATCCGGAATGATGGAGGCAGCACGATACGGGATATCTAAGATCGATTCAGTTGACCTATGATGCAAACCGATCCCAGGCAGCGTTGCACCCTGGCTGAGATTTAACATTTTTACTTTCCTAGTCCGCTCGTCGAACAAGATTTTACGACCAAGGACCATTCCAATTTCGCTGGGCCCTGTAAATGTTCAATGGGAGGTAACCCCGCTGCGCCCACGCAACGAGGTGGCTGAACGCGGGAGGCGTCTGGTGATTTGACGCCTCACCTGGCGTGCGCTCATGCTTAAAGCGCAACTTGATCGGACCTCGGCTTCGGCAGCACAATCGGACCTCGGCTTCGGCAGCACAGGGGGCTATCCGAAGTGGGTACTCCCTCCTTGTTAATTCGACAGCTTGGCAGCGGCCGCGGTCGCGGACGGACGCAATGAGACTTCGATTACGTCACCTGGCTCTACATCGAAATCGACGGACGCTGAAATCCTATCCCATCGCTGGCCAAGCTTTCGTACGACGGTCACCTCCGGATACAGAGTTCCTGTGCCGACAGGCAACGCGCCTGTCCCACCTATCGGTTGTATTTTCTGACTCAGGGCCAGCATTTTGACCCGAAGGTCCGCCAGGCGAACGTTGGAGTCCTTCTGCTCCTTGAGTAGATTGATGCTTCGCTGGCTCGCAACCCGTTCGATCTGCCTCGCCAGATCGTGGCGCTGACGCTGAAGTCTCATCATCTCGACATTGGTCTGCAGACTACGCGTCGACGACATCAGAAGAGCGCGACGATTTTCGGTGACGCGCGGACTCGTCAGGAGGCCCGAACCGAGCAGCTTCTGCACCCGTTGAAGCTCCTCCTCATCGGCTTGTACGCCTTTTTCTTCGCTCTCATACTGCTTCTTTAGGGTTGCTATCTGGGTATCGGTTTGTGTTACTGCATCCTGTAGAAAGCGCTTTTCAGTACGGAAGTCATTTTGCGAGGTCTTCAAGGATTCCGCCTCCGCCCGCACAACAGAGGTAACCACCACCGCGGGCAGAGAAACATCGTTTGGCACGGACTGATCGAAGGTGTCGCGGCCGTCAAGTTCTGCGTTGATGCGGACGATGTGGAAGTACTCTTTGACGTACTCCGTGGCCAACGATTCATAATCGCGAACAAGATCCGCCGGATCGACGGCGCCGAGGTGACCGCGCGAGCGCAACAAGCTGAAGCCTCCCGCGACCGCGACCGCCTGCCGCACCGTCATCGAAGCCCGATATGCCTGCTGACCGGGGGTTAGCACGTCGCCGGAAACGTAGATCGGTCGATATTCCACAACGCTCGCGGTAACGTCGCCCGGCTTGATGACGAACGTCTGATCGCGGCCGTCAGCTGAGCGATGACGCAGTATCTTTGACTGCAGCAGTGTTTCGATGCGGCTCTGCATCTCCGATGGAGTCAACCCTGCAACCTCCACCGTACCTACGCCGGAAAGAGCAATGGTGCCGTCGATCTGTATCTGCCCTCGACTACGCTGATCGGGCAAACCGCCGATCGATACCTCGACCGTGTCACCTGGCGCGAGTTTATATTGAGCTCCGAAGCAGCTGCCGCTGCTGATGGATACAACAGTTCCCGCCAAAAAGACCGCCGAGACAAAGCTGAAGATATTGCCGCGCCTTCTTCTCTTCATGGACGATCTCCCTGTGCCACTCCTTGCCGAACATCGCGGTCCTCCCAGCTGAGGCGGGAGACGAAATCGAAAACCGGCCCCCCTGCCCGGCCCCAATTGCTCGACCAGATGATCTGCGATGCGTCGGGGGATGGAGAACCATGTGTTTCGCTCCGGTAGTCGTACGGCGCGTTCACCGTGTGTGCGATCCGTCGAAACTTTCCGCTCCCGTCAATTTTCAGCGCGATTACTTCCTGAGCAAATGGAGGCTGACGCGGACGTTGAGCTGACGCCGGCGTATTACCGGCATAGCTCACGATAACCCAGCCTGGGCGGCGTATCGCGCGCGTCGAAGCATGCTGAGCCTCGCCATATGGAGCCAGCGCGGTGACCAGTCCATCATTGAGTCTCCGCTTGATCACCTGGTACTTGTCGGGATCTGACTTGCTGATGCCGACATAGACTTCACTACCGTCCTCGTCGACTGTCATATCGCCATGGCCGGGCCGATGATGCTCGGTCCAGCTCTGAACCAAAGTGCCATCGATGTCGAAGACAAATCCCTGATCCGTGGCCCCAACCTGTTGGCAGAATATGTAGCGGCCGAGCGGGGAGATGCCGCAATAGCTGTTTTTCCCGGGAAGCTTTGCCAGATCGATATCTGGAAATTTCTCGCGGGCCGAAAGGTCGACCGCAAACGCGACAAGGGCTCCCTGCCGGGTTGTGGCGCGCACCGCGATACGGTTCCCATCCCATGACGGATTGCCCTTGGAAGGGCCAAACCGGATTCCACGATATCCATCCAAATCAAAGACCACCTTTTCTCTATTGTTCCGCGGAGCCCAATGCGAAATCCGCTGCCCACCGACGCAAATCATGAGTTCAGGATCCTGCGGATGCCACTCGCATTCACCGTCAGAGCGACGTCGCTGAAAAAGCGGAGCGTATGTTTTCCCGTCGAGGAAGCACAAGCCGTTACAACCGTTGACAATAAGGAGCAGGGTCTGGTCGGCATTCCAGGCCTGCGCGCTGGAATAGCGATGCGTACAGTAGGAGCGTCTGCAGGCCAGTCCGTTCCCCAAGGGGCTTTCGGGTGAAGTCACACGGACGAAGGTGGTGCCTATGGACGTATCGACGGTCGGTACGAGATAGCCCGGCAGGTCCATGCGAGGTGCAAGGACGGGTTGCGCCGCCTCGATTGTTTCCGTTGCGACGGTCCTTGAAATGGCGAGTGCCATGAAGACGCTGCACCATAGAACGATTTCGCGACCGAACCGGAGCGTCATGTGATTACCACCCCCTATCGATAATTGAGCCCAGAGCACCCTTCTCGCCTGCTCCGAGTACCGGTTCTGATAGCAACAGCATGTGCACGCATTCCCGTTCGAGCCACGCGAAAGTGGCAACGCATTTCGTCGCGGCATTGCTTCACGCGGCGATGGATACCGCTGATACGGGAGACTGCTCATCCCGCGCGACGCCCATCTCGATCTTGCAGGCTACTGAAACGCAAGAACAATCAACATTTCGGTCATACCAGTTCGGTAAAGGGCGGTGAGTTGAAGAGGCTAGAGAGGAATTTTTCGCGCGTCTTCGTTCATTTGCATGAGACGTCTTCGAGTTGCGGACAGATGATCGAAGTAGGCGATCGAATGAACCATGCGAACAACGCAGTTTCGTACGCGGCCGCCGATTTCACCCCATCGTCTTGTCCATCTGTCCATAGTTGGTCCCTGGCAGGAGTCCGGGGAGTTATCAATGTGGGTTACCCCGCGGTGGTGTCCTTCCGTCTTATGCTGATCGCGGTGCGACGCCCATCGTTCTTCGTTGGTGCTGCGAAACGCGACATAAGTCGGCTCTGCTGCCACAACCCAGCGCTCGCGCTCTTGCCGAGGTCTGAATAGGTAATCCTGAAGGAGATCGTCTAATCCCCGGAATAGCAACTGGCCTCGCGTCGGGCCCGGATGTAAGTCCCTCATCTCGGATGGAGAGTCCGTCATCCAGAAAGGTGTGCCATGAGAGTCCCGGAATTCAGACAAATTCTCGGAACCGATTCGGATGAGGATCTCATCGGCAGCAGCGGGCGTGAACAGCTCTATGGCTTTGGCGGCAAGGACCGGCTTTATGGCAAGGACGGCGACGATCAGCTCTATGGCGGCGCCGGAAACGATCTGTTGGATGGCGGCGCCGGCGCTGATGTCATGTATGGCGGGGCGGGCGACGATCTGTACCGGGTCGATAATCTTGCGGACGTCGTGAGCGAAACGACGAGCCCCGGGATCGATGACGGCGGCGTAGATGCAGTCGAAAGCACGATCACCTACTCGCTCGGTGCATTCATCGAGAAGTTAACGCTGAAAGGGACGGAGGCAATCAACGGGACAGGAAATGGCCTCGCCAACAGGCTGACCGGGAACGATGCGGCCAACGTGATGAGCGGACAGGGTGGTGACGACCTGATCTACGGAAACGGGGGTGACGACATCCTGATCGGCGGCACCGGGAAGGACGAGCTCTGGGGAGGCGCAGGATCGGACACGTTCGTCTTCCGCTTTCCCGACGCAACGAGTACTGACAAGGTCAGAGACTATTCGACTGGTGTTGATCAGATCGGGATTTATGCAGCGGATTATGGCCTGAGCCTAGGTCACGGCCTAGTTGCCGACGGAACCGGCAAGCTGGTCCTCGATCCCGCGTACTTCGCTGCTGTTGCAGGTTCGGCAAGCACAATACAGGGCACGGCCTCTGGTCACGGGCAGTTCGTATTCTCATCCACCGCCTCGACCTGGACACTCATGTGGGACGCCGATGGCGCCGGCCTCTCGCACGGCGTTGCGCTCGCTACCTTCAACTCGGGCGTCACGTTGAGCGCCGCCGATTTCGCGGTGACGACTTCTCCCCCGTCTGTCACCATAAGCACTTCGTCGGACCCGGCGCCCGAACGCGACGACGCCCACGCGGCCTTCAGGATTGATCTGTCCGCTCCGTGGAACGAAGATGTCGTTCTGACTTACTCCACGATGAACGGCACCGCCGTCGCCGGCAGCGACTTCGTCGGGGTCTCCCACAGCCAGGTCGTGATACCTGCCGGCAGCACAAGCGCCACGGTCTTGATCGATGTGCTCGGCGACAATGTTGCGGAGGCCGTCGAGTCCTTCACGCTCCAGCTTGAGTCCGCCACAGGCGTGGCGAGTGGCACGGCACTTTCCATTATAGGCGCCACGGCCAATGGCTCCATCGAGCCGCTAGGCCCCCAAGTTGTCGGGAGCACCGACATGGCGGCGCTCGGCAGCACCGATCCAGCCGGAATAGCCTATGTGCCCGGAATGGGACTCTTCGTCACCGATTCGGAAGTTGAGGAGAGCCCGTTCTTCCGTTCCACCAATATGTGGAAGCTGCAACCGGACGGAACCCTCGTCCAATCGTTCAGCCTCTTGGATTTCACGCGTGAGCCCACAGGCCTGGCCTACGATTCCGGAACGAACCGCCTGTACATCTCGGATGACGATAAATTCAAGATCTACTGGGTTGATCCAGCCAATCCCACCGTCAAGCTTGGGGAATTTGATATCAAGCAGCTGGGCTGCAATGATCCCGAGGACGTGGCGGTCAATCCGCAAAACGGCCACCTGTTCATCGTCAATGGTGATCAGGTCCCGGGTCCGACAGCGAATACAATCGTAGAGATCGATAACACCGGCACGCAAGTCTTTTCGGTCATCCATCTGCCGGCAGAGATCATGGACTCCGAGGCTTTGACGTACGACGCAACTCACGACGTCTTCTATGTAGGCGGCGGCTTCAGCCCTGATATTTGGGCCGTCGACCACAGTGGCAACATCCTCCAGAAAATAGACGTTCTGGAGGGATACCGTCATGAGACGAACAATACGGCGGCGGGCGTCAAGGACCTGGTGCTCGCGCCCAGCAGTGACCCCAACGATGATCCCGGCATATTAAACCTCTATGTCGCCGATTACGGAGCATCTCATGTCAGCGACGGCCGCATGCTCGAGATCGACCTCCATGGCGGGTTGCTCATGGCCTAACCTTCCATCGGTTGCAGCGTGACGAGGATTCTGAATTTACGAGGATCGTGCGATGCGTCAGGAGACGGTATCTGCAAAGGTCGAAAGTTTGGACGCCTCGCACTGGGGAAGAGAAGCCGTATCGGTAAAATCGGACGAAGCTGGATCAGAAATATCGAGCAAAGCGGCCGTCCGGAGGCTCTTCAACTCGCTTGAACAGAAGGGAATCCGCCACTGCCACTGGAAAAGCAATATCCGCCTAGAAGAGACCCTTGCGGCTGCGGAAGACATTGATCTCCTCATCGACCAACGTGATGCCCGGCTATTCCACGCCGTCTTGCTCGAACATGGCTTCAAGCTGACGCAATCGCGATCCGGCATCGGGCACCCAGGCGTCTTCCACGCGTTGGGACTCGACCAGGCAAGCGCCGACGTTGTGCACGTGCACGCTTATTTCCAGATCGTGAGCGGAGATAGCCTGGTCAAGAATTACCGGCTGCCAATCGAAAGGCTTCTCCTGGAGCAAACCCGTTACCTGCATGGCGTGAGGGTCCCAACACCCGAAGCGGAGCTGGTGCTTTTCGTGCTTCGCGTCGCACTCAAGCACACAAGCCCAATCGAGATCTTGATGGCAAATCGCCACTACCGAACTGTTTCGAAGGAGTTGGACTGGCTGCGCGAGGCAGCGAATACAGAGCGCGCTGAGGCGCTTTGCGCGGCTTGGTTCCCGAGCATCGATCCGCCTTTGTTTCGACAGCTGTTGGACGCCATCGAGGCCGAGCACGCTTTGTTTCGACGCGTCGTCCTTGGCTGGCGCGTCGCCCGGCGGCTGCGGGAATTGCGCAGGCTGAGCATGATGCGCGGAGCTATTTCCCGGCTCTGGCGAGTGCTCTCGTTGCTTGTTAAACGATTAAGGCGGCGTGGCGACCTTGTGCCGCAGACGGGCGGAATGATCATTGCACTCGTCGGACCGAAAGCAACCGGCAAGTCCACTATCGCGCACGCGCTGTCTACTCGCCTAGGCGAGCATCTCAACGTACTGCCGATTCACGCCGGCAAGCCGCCCGCGACGGTGCTTACGCTGTTACCTCGCCTTCTCGTTCCGGCGGCGCGCCATCTGTTCTCAAAGGAACGCGCTGGAGAATACCAGAAACCTGAACGTCGCCGCGAGAAGCAGTATTCGCTGCTATACGTTCTGCGAATGACCCTCCTTGCCTACGATCGCCGCAAGCTACTTAGCCGCGCTCTGCGGGCTGCGAGCAGCGGCTCCGTCGTCATCGCAGACCGGTATCCCTCGGAAAGCGTGGGAGCCATCGATAGCTGCTGCTTTGATGAAGTTGCGTTGGCAAACTGCAACTCTGCGCTGAAGCGTTGGTTGATGAATCGGGAAGGCGCTCTCTACAAGGGCTTGCCGAAGCCGGACCTCCTGCTTTGCCTGGAGGCTCCGATCGAGACGACAATCGAAAGGGACGCCCGCCGCGTGAAGCAGGGTGGCCCCGATGCCGCGGCTGTACGGCGACGTTGGGAACTAGAAAGCCGGACCGAGGCTTCCCAAACTACCGCGATCAAGATCGATACGAGCCGGCCGTTGGATGAAACCCTGCGGACCACAATGCGAGCCGTCTGGTCTGTTTTGTGAGGGGCGGTTCGCGGAGCATTGCGAAGCATGACGGATAGCCTGCGTTGCCGGGCGTTCGTCAAATGTGATCTCGTCGCGCTTAGCATCCATTGGTGAGCAACTGTGCGCTTCGAAGCAGTAACACTTGCTGGTTATAACTCGGGGTAGTCATGCGTAAAGGACGCGGGTGAGAGTATCCTCGCGTGACTTCGCATCGAAGCGATGAACCTCACGCGTGATCATTTCGCGCTCAGCAACCCGGAGGACCAAGATGAAGGCAGTGGTTCAGTGCGGTGGAAAAGGCACTCGATTGCGTCCGCACACATCGATCTTGCCAAAACCTCTGATGCCGATTGGTGCGCGGCCTGTTCTCGAACTCGTGCTCAAATGGTTGAGGCGGAACGGGATCAGGGACGTTTTCATTACGACTGGATATTTGGGGCATCTGATCCGCAGCGTCGTTGGCGACGGCAATCAGTGGAATATGCGGATCTCCTACACCCAGGAAGTTGAACCGCTTGGAACGATAGGTCCGCTATCGCTGCTGCGCGAAGAGCTTGACGAACCGTTCCTGGTCCTTAACGGCGATGTGTTGACGGACCTCAATCTCAACCAGTTCATCCACAGCCATCGGCAGCACAATGCCGGCGTCACGATCGCCACCGCAACTCGTATCACCAAGATGGACTTTGGCGTGATCGACGAGACAGATGGAAGTGTCACCGGATTCCGCGAAAAGCCGGAGTTGGCGCATCTCGTTAGCATGGGCATCTATTGCATGGATCCCATCATACTTGAACGCATCCCGTCGGGCGTCCCGTTTGGCTTCGATGATTTGATGTTCCAGATGCTCGAGGACGAAGCGCCTGTGAACGTTTTCAAGCACAACGGCCTATGGCTCGATATTGGCCGTGTCGACGACTTCCTCAAAGCCCAGGATGTCGCGTGGGATGAGCAGTCTCCCGCGTCCGCGGTCTCCATTGCCGCGTGAGGTAGTGCCGCGCGGCAAAATGTTTTGCCACTTTCACCTGGCTCGAACGGGAAGGCGTGCATATGCTGTTGGTATCAGAACCGGTACTCGGAGCAGACGAGAGGGCTGCCCTCGCCGCTGTCATCGATAGCGGCTGGGTGACCATGGGAGATCGCGTGCACGAATTCGAGCAGGTGTTCGCCCGCATGCATGGCGCCGACGAATCAATCGCCGTCGGCTCCTGCACGGCGGCGCTGCATCTGATCCTGCACGCGCTCGGTATTGGGCCGGGCGACGAAGTTCTCGTTCCGTCTCTGACATTCGTCGCAACGGCAAACGCCGTTCTCTACGTAGGCGCGCGACCTGTGTTCGTTGATGTGGATTCAACCGCCGTCCCGTTGATGTCGCTGGATGACGCCAAGGCCAAGTGCACTTCGCGAACGAAAGCCGTCATCCTGGTGCATTTTGCCGGCTACCTGGCGGACCGTGAAGACTGGCAAGCTTTCGCTCGCAGCAAAGACTTGCACCTGGTCGAAGACGCCGCTCATGCGCCAGGCTTGCCAGCGGTCGGAACGTTCGGTGAAGCGGCCGCATTCAGTTTCTACGGCAACAAGAACATGACTACGGCTGAAGGCGGAGCGATCATTACGCGAAGCCGAGCCTTGAGCGATATGATCAGGCGGGCCAGATCGCATGGAATGACGAGCAACACTCGGCAGCGTCTGGCTTCTCGCAGTCCGGATTATGACGTGACAATGCTCGGTTTTAACTACCGCATGGACGAGCTGCGCGCCGCAGTTGGTCTCGTACAGCTGAGAAAATTGCCGGGGTGGAATGATACAAGACGACATCTGTCGCACTACTATCGTCGGCTGATTCTCGAATTTTGTCCGTCCGTGATGGTGCCCTTCGACGCCTCGTGGCTGTCCGCGCACCATATTTTTCCAATCGTTGTGCCGAAAGCAGCCGACCGGCAATCACTCATCGACCAACTCCGTGAAGCTGGTGTTCAGACCACTGTGCATTATCCGCCGGTGCATCGCCTCACGTTTTATAGCGATCTTTATCCAAGTACGCCGCTGCCGAACACCGAAGATTTCGCTCAACGGGAGCTTACATTGCCGCTTCATCCTGGGATGACCCCAGCCGACGTCGAGCATGTGGTTCACTCCCTGGCGGTCGCGCTTGGTGCGCCGCTTCTCACTAGCGCGGTGGCATAGGCATGAGCACCACAATTGACCAGCTTAGCCCGCGATCTTCAGCCGGAGACATGAGTTTGCGGCGCTCGATTGATATCCTAAGTGCCGGTGTCGCCGGAATCGTTTTAGCGCCCGTATTCCTTATTCTCGCGGCAGCAATCTGGCTCGAAAGCGGCCGCCCCATTCTGTATTCGCAGCTTCGCCTCGGACAGAATGGAACGGTATTTCGCATCTATAAGTTCCGAAAGTTCAGAGCCGACTGTGACGACCGCGGCAGTCCACTCACGATGGAACATGACGATCGATTAACAAGGATTGGCCGCGTCCTCGCTGCTTTCAAGTTGGACGAGTTGCCGCAATTCTGGAACGTCCTGCGCGGGGACATGTCCATTGTTGGACCGCGGCCGGAGTCGCTTGCATTTGCCGATTGTTTCGCCAACGGCTTCGAAAAGATACTCGAACACAAGCCCGGCCTGTTTGGACCCTGTCAAGTCATCTTCCGACACGAAAGCAAGCTTTTTCCAGCGGGCAGCAGCGTGCAGGACTTCTATCGAGAAGTCGTCTTTCCAGCCAAAGCGAAAATTGACCTGGCCTACTATCCTCGGCGAACCGCGGCTTCCGATATCGGTTGGGTTGTTCGTGCCGGTTGCGCAATCGTTGCGCAGTCCATGGCTCGAAAGGATCGATGAAGCGAGTCGGCAACATGACATGGACACCTGCTACAAAGAAGTATCTTGGTGCAAAGGTTCTTGTGACCGGAGCCGATGGATTCATCGGCTCTCATCTGGCTGAAGCGCTGGTTTCGGAGGGAGCCGAAGTTACCGCTCTTGCGCAATATAATTCATTCGATAGCCATGGTTGGCTCGACGATCTGCCGGAGGCGGTGCGGTGGCAAATCCGTGTCGTGCGCGGGGATGTTCGCGATGCTGCTTTTGTTGACCGCCTGGTACGCGGCCACGAGATCGTCTTCCATCTGGCAGCGCTGATCGCTATTCCTCATTCCTATGCCGCGCCGCAGTCCTACGTTGAGACGAATGTGCTAGGTACTTTGCATATGCTTGAGGCGGCGCGCGAACACGGAATTGAGCGCATTGTTCACACTTCGACCAGCGAAGTCTACGGCACTGCGCTGAAGATGCCGATCGATGAATCCCATCCGCTACAGGGACAGTCGCCCTACTCTGCCTCCAAAATAGGCGCGGACATGATGGCAGAGGCCTATGCGAGGTCCTTCGGAGTCCCGGTCGTGATCCTCCGGCCATTTAACACCTTTGGACCGAGACAAAGCGAAAGAGCGATCATCGCCAGTATTATACGTCAGGCGCTTGATCCCTCCTGTCCTGCTATAATGGTTGGAGATGCGACAACGGTGCGCGATCTCACATTTGTTACAGACACCGCTGCTGCATTCATGGCCGCCGGCTTGGCCGATGGCATCGAATTTGGTCAGGCATACAACGCCGGCAGCGGGCGGGCGATCGTGATCGCCGATCTGATCGATCTCATTGTCGATCTTTCGTCGAGCGGAAAGCCGGTGCTGCAGGATGAGAAACGTCTACGGCCGGCAAATTCGGAAGTGCGGGCGCTACTTGCAGATTGTAGCAGCTTCACAAAGATAACAGGGTGGTCACCGCAGGTGCCCATGCGGCGTGGACTGGAACGAACCGTTGACTGGTGGCGGGGCCGCCTCTCGGCTAGCAAGGTCAGGCGACAGCGGGACTTCATCACGTGACCATACCGGCCTGATTGCGTTCAGGTTAGTTCTTTCATCCTTCAACTATGCTGACCTGTGAAGGGATGGATCCTGAAATCCGGTGGTAGTCGCGATACCAGGCGACAAACTCGCGCAGCCCGTCCTCGATCGAGGTCTGCGGCCTAAAGCCGGTGTCGCGCATCAGTTCGGTTACATCGGCGAAGGTCTCAGTCACGTCTCCGGGCTGCATCGGCAACATTTCCGTGACCGCCGTGCGGCCGAGCTCCCGCTCCAGAACCGCTACCACATGGATCAGCTCTTCCGGATGATTATTGCCGATATTGTAAACTTTCGCTGGCGGTCCGGCGCGCTCGCCGCCGTCGCGTGGGGGCAGGTCAACCAGTTGCACGACCGCCTGGGCCGCATCTCCGATATAGGTAAAATCGCGCCGCATCCGGCCATGGTTAAACAGCCTGATCGGCGTGCCCTCCACGATCGCCTTGGTAAAGATGAAATACGCCATATCGGGCCGGCCCCAGGGGCCGTAGATGGTAAAGAACCGCAGGCCCGTCAGCGGCAGCCGGTAGAGGTGGCTGTAGGAATGCGCGATTAGCTCATTGGCCTTCTTGGTCGCGGCATAGAGGCTGATCGGATGATCGGTCCTATCGTCCACCGAGAATGGCTGCTTGGTATTGGCGCCATAGACCGACGAGGACGAGGCATAGACCAGATGGCCGCATCCATGGTGCCGGCATCCCTCCAGCAGGTTGACGAAGCCGGCGAGATTGGCGTCGACATAGGCATGCGGATGATCGATCGAGTAGCGCACGCCGGCCTGCGCCGCCAGATGCACCACCCGCGCAAAACGGTGCTGGGCGAACAGGCGCTCCACGGACGGGCGATCGGCGAGATCGATCTGCTCAAACGCGAAACCCTGCTTCCCGCACAAAATATCCAGCCGCGCGCGTTTCAGCGCCGGATCGTAATAGGAGTTGAGACTGTCGAGCCCGATAACGGCGCGGCCTTCGGCCAACAGCCGGCGAGCGACATGAAAGCCGATGAAACCCGCCGCTCCCGTGACCAATATTGCCTGATCCGACATGGCGTCCTTGGAAGGCACTTCGACCCCGCTTCGTCGACCGCCCTTTCTACTTGCCGTATTGAGGTGCCCCATTACTCAGCGCGGCGTTGTCAGGGGGATTCCACTAAAGAAAAAGCTATTTTGGCTTGCTTCAACGCCGTAAGCACATCCGAGAGCAATCGTAGCATCCTGACCAAGGCTAGCGTCGCCTGGATGATGCTACCCTGGCTCGGCCACCCTCCACAACATCGAACCGAATCCTTCGTTGCCGCCCAATGCCCTCGTAAATGAAGCCGAGGGCTGCCATGTCTTCAGCGCGATAGATGTTGCGCAGATCGACCATGACGGGCTTCGCCATTTCACGCTTGAGCCGTTCCAGATCGAGCGCGCGAAACTGCGCCCATTCCGTCACAATCACGAGCGCGTCGGCGCCGCGAACGCAGACGTAGGGATCGTCGCAATAGTCGATGTCGGGCAACTCCCTCTTCGCCTGCTCCATACCGGCCGGATCATGCGCGCGCACCTTGGCGCCCATGTCGAGTAGGCCCGTCACCAGTGGAATCGACGGCGCCTCGCGCATGTCGTCGGTATCCGGCTTGAAGGTGAGGCCGAGCACGGCGACGGTCTTGCCACGCAGCGAGCCGCCGGCAAGGTTGACGACCTTGCGCGCCATCGCGCGTTTGCGGTTGTCGTTGACGCCGAGCACGGCTTCGACGATGCGCAGTTGCACGTCGTGATCCTGCGCGATCTGAATCAAGGCGCGGGTGTCCTTGGGAAAGCAGGAGCCGCCAAAGCCCGGGCCAGCGTGAAGGAACTTGGTACCAATGCGATTGTCGAGCCCGATGCCGCGAGCTACTTCCTGCACGTCTGCGCCGACCTTTTCCGAGAGATCGGCGATCTCATTTATGAAGGTGATCTTGGTAGCGAGGAAGGCGTTCGCTGCGTATTTGATCAGTTCGGCCGTGCGGCGCCCGGTGTACATCAGCGGCGCCTGGTTGAGCGACAGCGGCCGGTAGACGTCCTCCAGCACCCTGCGCCCACGCTCATCATCAGTGCCGACCACGATACGGTCGGGGAATTTGAAATCGCGGATCGCGGCGCCCTCGCGCAAAAATTCGGGATTGGAGGCCACCACCACCTCGGCTGATGGATTGGCTTCACGAATCAGCCGCTCGACCTCGTCGCCGGTGCCGACCGGCACGGTCGATTTCGTCACCACAACGGTGAAGCCGGACAGCGCGGCCGCGATCTCGCGCGCCGCGCTATAGACGTAAGTGAGGTCGGCGTGGCCGTCGCCTCGCCGCGACGGCGTTCCGACGGCGATGAACACGGCATCCGCTTCCGCGACCGGCTTGTTAAGGTCGGCGGTGAAATCCAGGCGCCTGGCCTTGACGTTGGAGGCCACGAGCTCGTCTAAGCCGGGTTCGAAAATTGGAATCTTGCCTCGGCGCAGAGCTTCGATCTTGTCGGCATCCCTGTCCACGCAGGTGACGTGGTGACCGAAATCGGCGAAACAGGCGCCGGACACCAGTCCCACATAGCCCGTGCCAATCATGGCGATCCGCATGCGACTACCCCATTCATGAGGTTCATTTTGATCGGTTGGCCATTCAGTCGTGCTGCTCAGTGGCGGGGGCAATGTCTGGGGAAATGCCGCCCGATTGACGATCCTTCAGGCCCGCGTTGCGCGAGAAGAATAAAGCGATTTTCGGCTAAGACACTACGCCACACCGAGTTAATCCGTCGGTACGCGTGAATGCAGTCGGTTCCTTCAAATGCTCGCCGCCACCGCGCACCGTCAGACACTGCTCTCAGCGAGCAGGAATGACTCGATGGCGCGTTACGCCACGTCAGAGAGCATCCAACAAGGGCGCCGATTTCAATATCAAACGGAAAATATGAGGTAGCCCAACAGCGGCGTTACCCGCAGCGGCGTCAATCGTATAGGTTGAATCAGCAGCGACCCCTGTCATTCCTCCTGATAGTTCGTCTGCGGGTGTCGCAGCAAAATCCAAGCAAAACCCCAATTGCGCCCCGGAGCCAGTACCATGGCAAACATTATCGGCACTGAACTCGACGACCCCGATCTCACTGGCACAGCCGA
Source organism: Bradyrhizobium sp. CB3481 (assembly GCF_029714305.1). Taxonomy (NCBI): domain Bacteria; kingdom Pseudomonadati; phylum Pseudomonadota; class Alphaproteobacteria; order Hyphomicrobiales; family Nitrobacteraceae; genus Bradyrhizobium; species Bradyrhizobium sp. CB3481. The sequence goes on along the minus strand of NZ_CP121647.1, from coordinate 1,869,072 downwards.
ATCCGATACCATCTCGGGTCTGGGCGGGCGTGATCACCTTAACGGGGGTGCCGGCGACGATACGCTATTTGGCGGGGCCGGTAACGACGCCATGCACGGCGATGCCGGCGCGGACACCATGTTCGGCGGGACCGGCAGCGACGACTACTACGTCGACGATGTGAACGACATCGTCAGCGAAACGACTAGTTCCGGCGTGGACGACGGCGGCACTGATAGGGTCTACAGCACCGTGAGCTACACCCTAAGTCCATTCCTCGAGAGGTTGGTGCTACTGGAGTCCGCCGTCGCCATCAGCGCCACTGGCAACGCCCAAGTCAACACGATCGTCGGCAACTCGAACGCCAACATCATCAGCGGGGGTGGCGGCAAGGATACACTCACCGGCGGCTTGGGAGGTGATACGTTCAAGTTCGGCCCGGCCGATGCAGCCAACACCGTCACCATCACGGATTTCGCGGCCGAGGACAAGTTCGGCATCACTGCCAGCGACTACGGACTGAGCGGGGGCAGCGGCCTCATCGACAATGGCTCCGGTGACTTGGTCCTCGATCCAGCTTGGTTTGCCACTGTGACCGGGAACCAAGGCACGGCCGCTGGCCATGGCCAATTCCTCTACAATGGCACTACCCGCTCAGTGATGTGGGATCCCGACGGATCCGGTGCCAGCGCCGGCATAGCGCTGGCGACATTGCAGACGGGCGCTGCCGTTAGCGCCAGTAGTTTCGCGATCTCCGGAGCTACCGCCACCCCCGACGTTGGCGATATCTCGATCAGCGATGTCATGATTGCAGAAGGCAACAGCGGGACCAGGACGGCAACCTTCACGGTAAGCCGCACCGGGACCGCGGCCTTTGCCGTCGACTTCGCCACTGCCGACGGCTCGGCGACGGCTGGTTCCGACTACCTGGCAGCCGGGGGCACGTTGAACTTCGCGGCGGGACAGGCCAGTCGGACGGTCTCGGTGACAATCAATGGCGACACCGTCATCGAACCCAACGAAACGTTCTTGCTCAATCTGGCCAACGCCACCAACGGCGGCACCATCGTCGATGGCCAGGGCCTCGGCACCATCACCAATGATGACGTCCCGGCTGTCGTCGGCAATATCTCGATCAGCGACGCAACGATCACCGAGGGCAACAGCGGGACTAAGACGGCGACTTTCACTGTGAGCCACACCGGCAGCGCAGCATTCGCCGTTGACTTCGCCACCGCCAACGGCACGGCGACCGCTGGCTCTGATTACTTGGCTGCGGGAGGGACCTTGAACTTCGCTGCCGGACAGGCGACGGGGACCGTCTCGGTGACGGTCAACGGCGACACCGCGGTCGAACCTAACGAGACGTTCTTCCTCAACCTCACCCACCCCACCAACGGGGGCACCATCACCGACGGCCAGGGCCTCGGCACCATCACCAATGACGACAGTAGCGGAACACCGACAGTCGTCGCGAGCACCAACATGGCGGCGCTCGGTAGCACCGACCCGTCTGGGATCGCCTACGTGCCCGGAATGGGACTGTTCGTCTGCGATTCCGAAGTTGAAGAATCCCCATTCTCCCGCGCGACAAATCTGTGGAAGCTGCAAACCGACGGCACTCTCGTCAAGTCGTTTAGCCTGTTGAATTTCACGGATGAGCCGACCGGCCTGGCCTTCGACTCCAGCACGCAGCGCCTGTACATCTCCGATGACGACGCATTCAAACTATACTGGGTTGATCCGGCCAATCCCACCGTCAGGCAGGGACAATTCGATCTGAAGCCCCTTGGCTGCAATGATCCGGAGGACGTGGCTGTCAATCCGAGCAACGGCCACCTGTTCATCGCGAACGGGAGTGTTGGAGGCCGCTCGATCGTCGAGATCAACAACACCGGTACTCAGGTCTTCTCGACCATCACGCTGCCCGCAGAAATCAAGGATCCCGAGGCGCTGGCATACGACGCCGCTCACAACGTCTTCTTTGTCGGCGGCGGCTTCAGCCCGGACATCTGGGTCGTCGACCGCAGCGGCAACATCCTACAAAAGCTTGACGTGCTCGAGGGGTTCCGAAACACCGACACGTCAGCCAAGGTCAAGGACCTCGAACTGGCGCCAAGCAGCGACCCGAACGACGATCCCGGCAAGCTCAATCTCTATGTCGCCGACTACGGAAATTCCCACGTCAGCGATGGTCGCATGATCGAGATCGACCTTCAGAGCGCGTTGCTGTTCGTATAGCGGCCGAGAGGCCGACACGCGATGAGGAGCCATGCGCATCGCCAGCCGCAATAATGGGCGCCTCCTCCGAACGGTGCCCGCGCAACGAGACGGCCAATTGAATGGCCGTTTCCCATTGCTGCGATGGTAAAAAATTGCGCGGGAACTACCCGATTGGCGCGTCGATATCGCGCCAATCATTGAATAGTCCGCTAGGCGTAGCGACGACACGGCTCCCCTGCATAAAGGGGTAATCACTTTGATTGTTTGATTGTGCTAAATTTTCATTTAACCTTCTTCGATGGCGCATGGCGGCGCCTGACAGGCCACCATCACCAACTTGACATGGGGCGGCACGGTTAAATCGAAACGCGGGTGGCGTTTCGCTGATTGAAATCAAGGGGGCGCAACAGCCACGGGGTTGGCCAATAGGCCGCCCCAGATCAGCGAGGCCACCATGACCCGTGCAACTACGGATACCCTTCTTGTCGGCCAAAATGCGCTGCTAAGGGAAGGCCTCGCTCGGATTTTGAGTTCGGCTGGCTTTCGTATTTTCGCATCGGGATGCAGCGTTGACGAGCTGATCCCGAACTCGTTCCCTCAACAGCCGCCGATCCTGCTCGTCATCGATGTCGGCGATGACGTCGATGTGGCATTCGCACAACTGAAGTCGTTTAAGCAGCGATGTCCGGCAGGACGCGTTGCATTGCTGGCTCATCAGCGCCAGCTAAGTACAATGATCTCGGCATTTCGGCTGGGCGCCAACGCTTATTTGGCCAAGTCCGTAGCGAGCGATACGTTTATCAAGACCCTAGAGTTGGTCATGCTCGGCGTGACGTTTTTGCCTCCTGAAATACTGAGTTTCATCTGTTACCAGCAAGAGCAAAACCGCGGCCAAGCGGCCAGCCATTGCGGCGACGCAGCTCACCCCATGACTGCTTCTGAAGATAAGCATGGAGATGCTGCCGAGATGGTCGGGATCAAGGAGGGAACGAATGAACTTGTGCCGCACGACATGGCCAGCCTAACGCCACTGTCAACGCGGCAACAATCGATCCTGCGTTGCCTTATCCAGGGTGATTCCAACAAAAGTATCGCGCGTAAGCTGGCCATTTCCGAGGCGACTGCGAAGGTCCATGTCAAATCGATCCTTCGAAAGATCCGGGTCCACAATCGCACGCAGGCCGCTATTTGGGCGATAAGTTCAGCTCCGCTTATTTCGGCAAAGAACGGTATATCACACGATCAAGTTGCGGAAGCCGCCGCACCCGCTGAAAAACACACCTCGCTTGGCCGGCTGGCGAACTAAGAGCGCGGGAATCCTGCGCGTCACTTCATTCTCGCATGGTGCGAACAAGCATCCCTCCAGCTGAGGGCCGGCAGGCCGTAACAGAGCAGCCAAGAAGCAGCGGCGCGAGAAGCGAGCAATCGCGGCTACCACGTCGGTTTTCAACCCTGTTCACGAATCGGAGCTTGTGCTGAAGCTGTGCCACCTCGCTCCGCGGCAAGCGGCTCTGGAGACCGCTCCATGCAGTGCAGTGCGGCTGTTGTCGCACCTATTCGTGAGAAGCCAATGCTCGCGACGGCTACTTGCCTTCAACTCTGAACTGCCGTTCTCCGCCATTGCAAGGAACAGGAAGTTCGCCGTTGGCGACTGCATTCGATGGCACCAAGGCAGTCTCGGGCGCCTCTGCCAGGAACGGATGGTTGACGCCCCAGATCGCGGCCTGTGTCCGGTTCTGAACCTGGATTTTGCGAAGAATCGCCTTGATATGGACCTTTACGGTAGCTTCAGCAATTTCGATCTTTCGGGCGATGCATTTGTTCGAATCGCCCTCAATCAGACAGCGCAAAATAGACCGCTCACGCGGAGAGAGCCGTGGGTCGATGGTGCCGGTTGCGAGCACCGTTCGACTGCTGCCGACAGTCGGTGCACGGTTACTGACGTGATGATCGTCAACAAGAGGAAACGACAGGAATGCCGGAGGAAAGACGAGTTCACCCAGCATCACCAATTCCACCGACTTGGCGAAGACCTCGCAACTCGTGACGTCAGCAAAATAGCCATTAGCCCCTGCGCGGAAAGCTGCCACCACATCGTCCAGCCGATAGTGGGTATCGACAATAGCGACGCGCGCACCGGGATGGTGATTTCTTAGAAATTCGATTTGCTCGATGGTGACATCAAAGTCATCGCCGGCTTGAACCATCACAAAAAGCAACTGGTCGGCTCCAACCTGACTAGAGATCAGATCATCGCCCGGCGCTACCGAAGCCCTGATGCGGAAATTGGCTGAGCGTAAGATTCGCTCGATTCCCTCTCTAAGTAGACCTCGTTCTCCGACAAGTATGATTGAAAAATCGCGTCGCCGCTTCATGATGAACTCCGGACAAAAGACAAGGCGTCGGCTGCGGTTGGATCCGCCCTTCTAAGCGATCGTCAATATGTGCTGGGCACTTACCCCCCTATTTAAGCCTCAGTCTGCCAATCTGAGGTCACCCTCCCGCTGGACTTTCGTCATATGTGTGTCATGTTAGAGTTAAATACCCGATATCACCATATATCTCTCGTTATAACGGCGTCTCCGAAAACGACATTTGCTGCGGAATGTCGCAGTCACACAAGTAGAGTTCCCATGAACGAATGCATTGCCGTTGGGTGGGAACCTAACGCTGCCCGGCACAACAAAGCCTAAATGACGCGACATTTTTGTGATAGTTTAATGACGTTCTTGAATACGCGTTTATTGGAGTTCGCGTGTGCATTGTATCCGTGTGGTTATTGCGGATCGCCATCCCATAGTTCGGCAAGGCCTGGCTAACGTACTCGGGACAGAACGTGATTTCAGGTTAGTCGCCTGCTGCGGTGATGGACCGAGCTGCATCGAAGCGATCAGGCTATTCGCGCCGGAGATCGCCCTTGTCGATCCGACATTGCCCAATATCGGCGGGAGAAAAATTCTCGCCGTGATCAGGGCGGAGACACTTCGCACGCGCGTCGTTCTTTTCACAGGCGATATCTATGAGAGCGATATAGCGATCCTGGCTTCGGGAGGTGCCCACAGTGTTATCTCCAAGGATACAGAGCCCAACCTTTTGCTGCAGATTCTGCGGCAAGTTGCGAACCATCACATATCATCGCCACCCACTTCATATGAGTTGGAATCAGCTCAGGAAACCCCGAACAAGGCCAAAGCAACGCATGCCCTCACTGACCGGGAGCGTCAGATTATGCGTCTAGTGTCTGAGGGATTGTCGAACAAGGAAATTGCTCGCCGACTGAATCTAACCGATGGCACAATAAAGGTTCATCTTCATCGTATCTTCCAGAAGCTCGATGTAAGCAATCGGACGGTGCTCGCGACCCTCGCCATCTCACAAGTTCACAAGCTGGACGCCTCCCAGGAAGATGGTGAGGGGTCATTCGAAGCTTCACCCGGAACGCACTCCACTATCGCCGATGAAATCAAGTCCGCACGCGACTAATGCGATCGCCCGAGGGGGCGGCATGAACAACCTATTTGCTGCGGCGAATTCCTGCGCCAGTTCTCCACGGGCGTGGCTACACTGCCGCCGCGTTAGTCTTCGTTAGCCACACAGGACCTTGTAGGCCGACTTGGCGCTGGTTCATGGGCTCGTTAATGGGGTGATGGAAAAATTGACCACGAAGAACCTTTCGCCGCCTAACTCGGGGCTGTCGGTCACTTCGACACGCCAGCAAAGCTCATTGCACGACGGCCCGATCATCCCATCCTTGAGAATTTCAGCAATCAACTGAAGAGCTGTCGCTTGCGCGGAGGTGATGTCCGGCAGCTCCACGCCGACGTCATCCAACACCAAAGTGCCGTCGCTAACATGAAAAAAGTAGCGAGCCATCACTGGCTCCTCGAGAAAGGCGGCGCCCCATGCACAGATGAGACCGAGCCACAATTCTTGGGAGGGGCCAAGTATCCTTTGGAAGCGATCTACGGCTCTTGAGTGGTATCGCCAGATTTGACACTTGTAGGAGAACGCCCACACCGTAGGTAAACGCCCGTACCTGAGTGCAGCCTTTGGCTGCCGACATGTTTAGGCGCGCGAAATACTAGATCTTCGCCCGGTGATCACTTTCCAGCAGTGTGCGGACCATGCGACGCCCAAGGTCAACGGGACCACGTTGCACCAAATCGCCGGCCTGTGACAGCCGCCACGCGCCCCATGCCAGATTGCCGACCAGTCGCACCGGCGCACCTATTATGGGATGTCTCGCGGTGAAAATGCGTCTCCAGTGCTGGTAGCGAACCATCGGACGTCGCGTGGGCTCAAAGGGAATTGTCACCCCAAAGAGTTCGCGCAAGGCAAGGAGTTGAGTATCAAGCGCGTTGCGACTTCTTCGGTCCGGCATTGCTGCTCGCAGCAACGTCCAGTCCAAACTGGCGCTTTCCGCCAGTTGCGCGAGATCGTGCAGATGCCTGAGGTCAATTCTGCCGCGCCAATAGTCGCCCTCTTTGAAGAGATCATGAACGATCCAGTGCAGGGCGCGAGACTGCGGCGACGGAATTTTCGCCAAGAGACCGCCCAGTTCGACGGGCGTCGATGGCCGCAGCTCGCTTTCTTGAGTCCGCCGGAGCTCCAAGACTCCGACATCCAGCGGCCGCACCAGGCCTCGTCCGTCCGTCAATGGCAGATAACCAAGTCCGCCAAGGCACTCCAGCGCGCTTTCCTCCTCCGCCGGGTCCACGCTCAGATCGAGGTCGCTAGTTATTCGAGGCGTAATCTGATTGCCGTTAGAAAAAAACAGGGGAACGGCCCCCTTGAGCAGGAGCGGAGCGATCCTCCGACGGTTCAGGGCAGTGATGGCTTCAGCGAGTTGCGCACGCAGGCGCGCATTGCGTTCCCCGTTGCGGTCGTGAATAAAGCCCAAGTACTCGCGTACATCGTCGGGCAGCCGATTGATCTCGCCGCTGTGCACGAGGGCTGAGAACAAGGCCGGAGTAAGCAAAGTCCGATTTGCGAGGGCGATGACCGGCCGCCAATCGGCCGTGCGCAGCGCGTGTCCACGAAGTCCGGCGATCAACACCTCAAGCGCGGCACCCGACTGCATCATCGGCAGGCCTTCTGCATCAGCGCCATCGCATCCTCCAGATGCGAATAGGTCAGGCAGTAGATGTTTGCCGATTCGATAATCTTGGTCAGAGCGTCAAACGCAGTGCAGCTCAATTCTCCGCAGGGGGCAAATGAACCATTGAGCAGGCCGCGCAGGGCGTCGACCGCATCGACCGGCGTCAACGTGGCACTTGAGTTGGCCCGCCGGCGCAGCAAGACGACCCAGCCCACCTTGCGGGGAGAGGATGAAGCGAGTTCCTTAGGCACAGGAAAGCGGACGCGCCTGCGGTCGGGGCGGCGCCAAACTGCAGCGCGATCAAGGTCCGGCAGATATTTTGCCAGGATGGGCAATGCTCCCGCTTTCACGGCAGGAGCAAAAGGAATGCCCACGCCACATCCAGTCGAATCAAGGAGCGTCACGTCATCTCCCGCGAAGCCGAACCCGGATTGCAGGAGTCCCAAGGCTAGCGTGGTCTTACCCGCACCTGGGCTGCCGCAAAGGAGCAGGATGCGGTCGTCTCGCGTGAGCGCGGCCGCATGGAGGGCAAGTTCATAGGTAGCACGCTGAAGAACTTCGGTAAGGAGTTGCCCCTTCAGCACGACGGCAAGTTCGTCGGGCCGGCATGATTGAATCCATTGCTGATCTCGGAACAGGTGGAGACGCTCGCCGCAGTCAACCAATTTGAGCACAACGTTGGCAACGGCCTCATGGACCTCAAGGTGCCCAAACACCGTCGCCGCTGGGAATGCGTACGCTATCGGATAGACGATTTGGACACAGCAGCCCGCAACCGCGACGACCTGGCTCACCTGATCGTCCGACGATGTAGAGAGCCAATTCGAGGGAAAGTCGATCAGGCCCTGGCGTTCCCACTGCCTGACCGCAGCGCCGACATGCTCGACCGCCTGCTGCCGATCGACGCCCCTGCTCGCGATTTCGGATGAGATGGCTTCGGGCAACAATCCGTCTTCAAGAGAACGCCAGATATCGCCGCCCATATCGTTGAGTGCGAAAAGCGCCTGCCGCGACGGACTAAATAGGATGTTTTGGTTTCGGATGCGCACAAGCTGGCCTCGCATCACGAATCCTGCCGCAGCATGAAGACCAGGGCTTCGCACCGCTGCTTGATCAATCGACCGCGCGTTTCGAGCGTTCACGGTGACATGCCTTCTGACGCCTGACCAGGCTTATGTTCATCGTCACCCAGGCTCGGACGGCACTCGTCCGATAGCCGGGGCAAGTCACCGCGCTAAACATGGGAAGCTTGACAACTGGCCGGCGGCCCCCATCAGCCAGGCAGGCCGCCGATCACACACGAGTTCTGCCGGACATCCCGAGTACCGCTACCTCTTGCCTGGCGGGCCGATATGGGTGTGATTTGAATCTCCGAAACCCCAGCCCGGACGCGAACCGCCCTTGCCGCCCGAGCCGGCCGAGCCGGCTATCGCTCGCGAATTCAGGCTCGTGCCAAGGAGAAGCGTTATCGCCGGGGGTGTCACGACCGCGAAGCGGCCCGCCTTCTTGAGAAAGTCGCGGCGCGCTTGATCTTCCGAGGCGATCGGTTTGGAGACGCTCTCGGCGCCCTTTGGATTTTCAGTCGTCATGGCAACACTCCGTCCTCTATCTGAAAACAGAATAGCATGCGCGTTGCAGCGATTCCTTCGGACAAACGGAGCTACCGGCAGTCAAAAAGAGGTACCCATTGTGGATGATGGGCCAGCCGCTCGGCCATTCCCTCAAGCGCTCTCCCGGGAATGCTGGTTACTCGCAATCGATGAGGTCGAGGCAGCTCGCAAGCTCCAACGCCCGGATCGGAATGCAGCAGCACCTTGTTCAACATCCCTGGCGTGATGCCCTCTTCAAGGGGGCCAGCAGCAGGAGAGCTCACCACAGCGCCGCGTGACTTCCTTATCAAACTACCTTTCACCAGTTTATCAGATTACCTTTCACACGAAACCGAGACCACGCACTTGAACTTGGCGATATCGATCTTGTCCTCAGCCTAAGGCGTTTGATTCGACGAACGTGACGATGACTGTCTGCACCGCAGACAACTATGGCGGTCCCTCGCAAGCACTGATTGATTCTCCAACGATATCAATGTCGCTTCAAGGCGTCGCCGTGTCCCAGCCCTCATCTTATCTCGAAGCGACCTTCATTCAGCCTCGTTTGTCGCTGAGCCAGACTACGGGAATGCACAGCGAAAGGATGGATGGAGAAACAGTACATGACGACGATTACCCTGGCCGGCAGCTATGGCACTCAGCCATACAAGGTATCCGGTCTCGCGTCCGGGACAGTCATCGATGCCGAGACAGCATCGTGGATCCAGTCGAACTCCGGAAGCGGGAGCAACGACTACCCCTTCCAAGTATACAGCTCGCCCGGCGCCGTCCTCGATGGCGGTACGATCAACGGGCAGATCGACCAGACGAGCGACTGGCGCACCGTGTACAGTGACGGCAACTCGGCCGCCGTCAGAACAGAGGACACGCCGAACGTCGTCATCCGTGACTGGCACATCACCAACACCTGGGACGCGGTCCGCGTCTCCTGGAACAGCCCAAATTTCCTCATCGAGGACGTCTGGGTGGAGAACGCCCGCGATGATGCTGTCGAGAACGACAGGCTGCAGACCGGTACCATCCGCGACAGTCTGTTCGACGGCGTCTTCGGCGGCATCAGCATCGATCCGTCCTCGGCGAGCCCGGTTGACGGCAGCGGCCAGACCGTGACGCTCGATGGCGTGCTCATGCGCATGAAGTCGTACCTCTACGAGGGCGAGATGACGCACTCGGCGATGATCAAGACCGACTCTGCGACCGATGGCGAGGTCACGCCGAACCTGGTGTTCAAGAACAATGTCTTCGCGATCGAGGACGTCCACCATCACAGCTACCGCAGCATGTTCGATGCGTGGGACCACACCATCGAGTCCTCGAACAACTATCTCCTCAATTTGTCCGACGAGCCTCTCCCCAGCGACTACCCGATGCCGCCGGCGGGGTGGACAGTTCTCCAGGGACAGGCGGCCCGCGATTACTGGGCGCAGGCCAAAGCGAATTGGATCGAGAATCACGAAGGCAACACCGGGACGACTGTGCCGCCCCCCGTCACCGAGCAACCACCGGTGGAGGAGACGCCGACCGCCTCGGGTTCGGATCCGGGCACTACGACCGGCAGCGCTCCTTCAACCGATGGTACCTCCATGGCCACTGATGGTACCTCCACAACGACCGACAATACGTCGACGGCCACAGGTTCGACCACGGACGGTACTTCCACGACGGCTGGCGGGACATCCACAGGCATGGAAGGTACATCGACCACGGGCGGCACTTCCACGCCCACGGACGATACCTCCACGACTACCGGCAGCACGTCCACGGCCACGGGAGGTACATCGACCACCGATGGTACTTCCACGACCACGGAAGATACACCCGTAGCAACGGCGCCGCATCCGGCGCGAGGTGGCCACCAATGGTGGCAGCAGGATACATCCGCGACTGTCTCGCAGGAACTTGTACGAGGTGGTCACCATTGGCTGCAGCAGGCATTTGATAATCTTTCAGCGGACGATACATCAACATCCGTCTCGCCGGACGCGGTAGGAGGCGGCCGCGCTTGGTGGCAACAAGTGTCCACTCATTCGATGGCCGAGGTTGCATCGACGATCGTCTCAGCGGACTCGTTATCAGACGGATGGGGCCACCACTGGCAGCAATTGTCTGCCGGTTCGATGACGAGCCCGACGGGCGGCCAGGATTGGCAACAGCACGCGAACTTCTGGCACCACTAGGACTCGGCGAACTGTCTTCCGGCGCGACCTGCCGGAAGACAGCCCTTCGGAATTTAGGATTGAACGAAGTCCCAAGAAGGGCGGCCGAGATGTGACGGCCGCCTTCGAGACCGTGCACATTCTCGCGCGCAAGTTGAGATTTGGACGGCCGTCGGCTCCCCAGGGGGTTTGATGGTCACGGAATTGCCCGCATAAAACCTCAGTGATCCCTTTTTTGCCGAAAATGGTCCGTGTCGGCGGTCAAGCTACTTTTGTTCACATGTTGGTAGGGGACGCAACCAAATGAGTGTTGCTCAAAGTCGCGTGCGAATGCCGTCCTTCGGTTTACCGAATCCACTGTCCGCGATGGCCGGCGACAACCCGGTAGCTGTTGGGTTGCGCGAAAGCGCGCGACGTATGATCGGCGTCGCCGGGTTCAGCGGAGTCGTGAACATCCTGATGCTGTCCGGCTCTCTTTATATGTTGCAGGTCTATGACCGTGTGATCCCGAGCCGCAACATCGCGACCCTGCTCGGCCTCTCATTGATGGTGCTGCTCGCTTACTTGATACAAGCATATTTCGAGGCGTTGCGCGCCCGGATGCTGTGCCGGGTAGCAACCATGTTCGATGTCGGCATGCAGGAACCGATCCATAATGCGCTCGCTACGCTGCCGCTTCGTGGCGCGAACCCGATGCTGCTCCAGCAGCCGCTGCGCGATCTTGACCAGGTGCGCACCTTCATGTCGGGAATGGGACCGACGGCGTTTCTGGACATGCCCTGGATTCCGATTTTTCTGGTCACGCTGTTTCTGTTTCATCCAGCGATCGGTGCTGCCGCGCTACTTGGAACTATTGCAATCATCGCGATGACTTTGCTCACAGAGCGGCTGTCGCGCGGCGCGGCCAGGGCCGCGATGGACTCAAGTGCACGCCGGCAGGTACTGGCGGACACGACCCAGCGCAATGCCGAAGTAATCCGCGCGTTCGGTATGATTGACCGCTTCACGGTGCGTTGGTCGCAGGCCAATGAGCGCTATCTGCGCGAAAACATCCGAGCCAACGACATATATGCCAATCTCGGATCGGTAGCGAAGCTGCTGCGCTACGTACTGCAGTCCGGCATGCTGGGGATTGGCGCCTATCTCGTCGTGGTCGACCAGGCCTCGGGCGGCATCATGATCGCCTCATCGATCATGATGGGCCGCGCGCTGGCGCCGGTTGAAGTCGTGCTCGGCAATTGGAAGCAGCTTGTCACCGCGCGCCAGGGGCTCGCCCGCCTGCGCGACATCTGCGAGGCGACGGCGCCGCCGCCTGTGCCGCCAGTTGCGTTGCCGCGCCCCTGCCGAGAGCTCTCGGTAGAACATCTTGCGGTCGCGGCTCCGGGTATGGATAAGCCCATCGTATCAGGCGTTTCATTCTCGCTTAAAGCGGGTATGGGGCTCGCGCTGCTCGGCGCCAGTGCCTCCGGCAAGACCTCACTGTCGAGGGCGCTCGTCGGAATCTGGCCGGCCAGAGAAGGTGTCGTGCGGCTCGACGGAGCGGCTATCGATCAATGGCGCAACGAAGATCTGGGCCGGCATATCGGCTACTTGCCTCAGGATGTGGCGCTGCTCGAGGGTACGGTGGCTGAAAATATCTGCCGGTTCGATGAGCGGGCGACGTCGGAAGCGATATTAAAGGCTGCGCGGATTGCCGGCGTGCACGATCTCATTCTGCGCCTGCCGCAGGGATATGCGACGCGCATCGGCCAGGGCGGTATGACCCTCTCGGCCGGTCAGCGCCAGCGGATCGGTCTGGCGCGAGCCGCCTTCGGCGACCCGTTTCTGATTGTGCTTGATGAGCCCAACGCGAACCTCGACACCGATGGCGAGAATTCCCTGAGCCGAGCTATCGAGACTCTGCGCAGCAGCGGCAGCATCGTCATCGTCATATCGCACCGCCCTAGCGCCCTTGCCGTACTGAATATGGCGATGGTGCTCTATGAGGGCCGGGCGATTGCGTTTGGTCCAAGTGAGGAGGTCTTTGCACGGGTTGGAAGAGGGCCCGGCGCGCCTGGAGCAAAGCCGCCGGCTGCACGGACCGCGCCTGCGACGCCTCGCGTAGCCGCCCTAGAGGAAGTTTGAACATGCGGCCCCGGCAGAACACATTGCACCCAAATGAGACCGCGCAGTGCGTCGCGCGCGATGCGCATGGTTCGCCAGGCGCGGCCCTGATTCTCGAATTGGAACGCTTGAGCCGCGACTTCGACAGAGAGACAGAGGACAATCAGCACGCATCGCGAGCCCGTCGCCCAACGCCTGACGTTTCACCGGGACGCGGTCGTACCAAGACCAGCCGGCTCAAACGCCGGAAAAAGGGCAAGGTGGGACGTGTTATTGACTACTGTCTTGAACAGGTCGGGCTCAGGTCGGTCGTGCCAGTGCAGCCCAAGAGAGAGCCGACGGACGCGGCTCCCGTCGCGCCGCCGCGATATCCGAGTCCGAGTCTCGCACCGGGCCATCCGCTATCGATGGAATTGACAAAACCGGGGCCGGCCATCCCCGCGCCGGAAGCTGCACATCGGTCGATGGCCCTCCCGAATGCGCAATCGAAGCTTTCCGGGCAGCCAATGCCGGCAACAGTCGTTGCGCGCTTGCTTCGAACTGGGGGCGCTAACCTGGTCGCTGCGGGTTCATTCCTGCTCAATGGCAACGCGCACACCCCGGCGAACGCCGCGACCGATGCCGGCCTGATGGCGGATGCCGGCTGGTCGTTTGAAAATCAGTTGCGGGCCGGCCTTCGAATACTGCTCCTGTCCACCGTGCTGGGCGGCGGCTGGTTTGCCCTCGTGCCGCTTGCAGGTGCCGTGGTGGTGCCCGGAAATCTTGTTGTGCAATCCAATGTCAAGACCATCCAGCATCCCACCGGCGGGGTCGTCGCCGAGATCACGGTCGCCAACGGTGCGCACGTCGCCGCCGGCGATTTGCTGTTGCGGCTTGACGCCACCCAGGCCCAGACCGGTCTTCAGATTGTGAGCAAGCAGCTCGACGAGGTGCGCGCGCGGATCGCGCGATTAACCGCCGAACGGGACGGACTGAACCAGCTGGAATTTCCTCCGGCATTGATGTCGCGTGTCGGTGAGGACAACATCCGAAGCCTGCTGGCATCGGAGACTTTGCTGTTCAGGGCGCGATCCGAAGGGCGCAAGAGTCAGAAGGAAGTTTTGCAGAGCAAGATCGGGCAGCTCGGTCAGGAGGTTTCAGGACAAGAGGCCCAAGTGGACTCCAAAGCCAAGCAGCTTGAGTTGATTGCGGGCGAACTTGTTGGGGTCAAGGACCTCTACGACAAGCGACTGGTGCCGCTGACGCGTCTCACGACGTTGCAGCGTGAAACCGCTCGGATTGAAGGCGAGCGCGGGCAATTGATATCCTCGATCGCCGAGACGAAATCAAAGGTCGGCGAGACACAGCTTCAGATCGCGCGCCTCGATCAGGATTTTCGTACCGAAGTTGTCAAGGAACTTGGCGAAACGCAGGGCAAGGAAGCCGAACTCGTCGAGCGCGGCGTCGCCGCGCGGGATCTGCTCGATCGGATCGAAATGCGTGCGCCGACATCGGGCGTGATCCACAAACTTGCCGCGCATACCATCGGCGGCGTCATCCGTCCCGGCGACGTCATAATGGAAATCGTGCCCGATACGGATGACCTATTGGTCGAAGCAAGGTTGCAGCCGCAGGATATCGACCAGGTTCGTGCCGGCCAGAAGGCGTTCGTCCGCTTCTCGGCCTTCAACCAGCGGGTGACACCGCAACTCTCCGGCACGGTGTCCCTGGTGTCGGCCGATACTAGCCGTGATCAGCAGACCAATGCCCCCTATTTCACGGTAAGGGTCGTGCTGCCCGATGATGAACGTCGCCGGCTCGGCGGCCTGCAACTCGTCCCAGGCATGCCGGCCGAAGTCTTCATGCAGACCGGCAGCCGGACCATGATGAGCTATTTGCTAAAGCCGATCACCGAGCAAATGGGTCGCGCATTTGTCGAACGGTAGCTCGACCCCGGACGGAGAACACCATCACGATGCGATGAGTTGCGGCGGCCGGAAAGGCGCGGGTGGAGGTAACCTGCAGAGACATCACAGACCGCCACTGATCGCACGATCACGTTTCGTTTTGATCGTGAAGCTTTGAATTTATGTGAGAGTGCTTCGGTGGGCGCACCAGGGTTCGAACCTCGGACCGCTGATTAAGCGAAATGCTGTTCGCTTTGATTTTTCAAGAGAATTTTCCCGACCAAGCCGGCATCCGAATATTGCAGATCAATGGCTTACAGCGAAAAATCCAACCGTCTGCAAGACCTGCCGTCCGCGTCCAATTGATCGCTGAGATTCAGTCCAAGTTACGATTTGACTCCTGCGTTCCGACGACAGTGCGCAGCTTCTACGTTATTGATCTCCAACCGCGAATTCGAAATTTGTAGGGATTCGTGACAAAAGTGCCGCGCAATTGCGCGTCACGGCGCAAGCCAAAGAGCAAGTTGCGCCGCCCAAAGCAGTCCCAACGTCAACGCAACGAGGTGTCCCTGTTTGATTTCATCGACGCTTCAGTTCAGGATGAAGCTCGATAGCAACCATCGGGCTACAGACCATTCCACAATACTCTGAATTCTACTGGCCGGTGTGCGCCTTCATTTTCGACTGGGTATTCACAATACAAGTCGATGTGGTGATGCGAACCCTTGTAATACCCAAGGTCGCCTGCGCAACCGTGCAATGCATCGACGGGCTTTCGATGTAGCCACAGGACGCTCAGGACTGCGCTGGCACCTTCTTGAAAAGGGCCTGCAATTCTCCGGAATGGAACATCTCAGTTACGATGTCGCAACCGCCAATGAACTCACCTTGCACGTACAGCTGCGGGATCGTCGGCCAATCCGAGTAATCCTTGATGCCCTGCCGCAGCTCCTCGGACTCGTAGATGTTGTGCGATTTGAAGGCTACGCCGAGATGGTCGAGTATTCGGACCACCTGCGCAGAGAATCCGCAAGCCGGTGCGGCTTGCGTGCCTTTCATAAACAGAACGATTTCGTTGGAGTTCACCTCGCTGCGGATGAAATCTGCAACACTCATGATCTTTCCCTCCATCTGAATCGACCAGAGCCTAGCTTCCATTTATCAGCCAAGCCTGACATTCTATTTTAGAACTTTTAGCTTGCCTCCGGCTCGATTGGTCGGGAGAAGCGGCACGGTCTCCCTGTTGGTCCGCGGCTCTGCCCTGTCTAGTAAAAGGAGGCCGGCCGCAAAAGCAGCCGGCCCAAAGTCCAAGCCAGCGGACGCCGTGCCGCTTGCCTTGGGAGAGCACTCGGAATGCGCACCAAACGATCGATTTCGCGGAAAATCAATTCCAAAATAGAATTAACTAGAGCACTTTTTTGCGATGCCGGCGATCTCGGGGCATAGAGCCGCCAATACTGCATTGCATTCCGCTTCATAGATGATTATCGTCATATAATAGTTCGCGACAAGCAGGAGAACCAGTCATGGCCGCTGCCCACGACCCCGTCGTCGTCCTTTCCGCCGCCCGCACTCCGCTGGGCCGCTTCATGGGAGAGCTGTCGCCGCTTGCCGCCCACAGGCTCGGCTCGCATGTCATCGGCGCGGCGCTGGAACGCGCGAAGCTCTCGCCGGAGCGGATCGACGAGGTCTTCATGGGCAACGTGCTCCCGGCTGGCCAAGGCCAAGCCCCGGCGCGACAGGCTGCGCGCGGCGCCAAACTGCCGGATGCCACCGGTGCCACCACGGTCAACAAGGTATGCGGCTCCGGCATGAAGGCGACCATGCTGGCGCACGACATCATCCACGCCGGTTCCGCCAGCATCGTGGTATCCGGCGGCATGGAGAGCATGAGCAACGCACCCTATCTGCTTGCCAAGGCGCGCGGCGGCTATCGCGTCGGCCACGATCGGATCATCGATCACATGCTGATGGACGGGCTGGAAGATGCCTACGAGACCGGCCGCTCGATGGGCGATTTCGGCGAAGCGACCGCGGAAGCCTACCAGTTCACCCGCGCCGACCAGGACGCCTACGCGATGGAGACGCTGACCCGTGCCCGCAAGGCGGTGGAAGGCGGCGCCTTCAGGGCCGAGATCGCGCCGGTCACACTCGCCGACAAGGCCGGCCCCCTGACCATCGCCAATGACGAGCACCCGCTGAAAGTCGATCCCGCGAAAATACCTGGCCTGAAGCCCGCCTTCCGCGCCAGCGGCACCATCACGCCGGCCGCCTCCTCGGCCAATGCCGATGGCGCAGCGGCGCTCATCCTGGCAAAACGCTCGCTCGCCGATCGCGACGGCTTGCCTGCCCTCGCCGAAATCAAGGGCCACGCCACCCATAGCCAGGAGCCGCAATGGTTTACGACGGCGCCGATTCCGGCCATTCGCAAGCTGCTTGATAAAATCGGCTGGAGCGTCGCCGACGTCGATCTGTTCGAGATCAATGAAGCTTTTGCGGTGGTGGCAATGGCCGCACAGAAGGATCTCGGCATTCCCCGCGAAAAGCTGAACGTGAACGGCGGCGCCTGCGCGCTCGGCCACCCGATCGGCGCCACCGGCGCGCGCCTCATCGTAACGCTGCTGCACGCACTCGAAGCGCAAAATCTGAAGCGCGGGGTGGCGGCGCTCTGCATCGGCGGCGGTGAGGCCACCGCCATCGCGGTCGAGCGTCTCGTCCGCTGACAGGGTGTCCAGGCGAAACATACGCGATGAACGGCACGAACGGTGTCGCGCGACATCTTGTAGCGCACCCAGAAGCTGGTAGCTCAACGTGACGAAAGTTCTCATGGCCGACCAGAGCGAAGCGGTCGCGACTGCACCACCGCGCGCGCCAGCCTCCGGCGCCTTGCAGATCGCAGTCCTTGCCGCGCTGGCGTCAACGGGAACGCTCGCAACCAATATCATGCTGCCGTCGCTGCCGCAGATGGCGATATCATTGAACGTCACAAGCGCGGCGGTCACGTCCGCCATCACAATTTATCTTGCGGCGTTCGCATTTGGTCAGCTCCTGGTCGGACCGCTTTCAGATCGCTACGGAAGGCGCTGGCCGATTTTGGTCGGCTTTGCGGTGTTTTTCGCAGGCAGCGTCTGGTGCGGCCTGGCAAGCGACCTGCCGAATCTTCTGATCGGCCGTGTCTTGCAAGCTTTGGGTGCTTGCGCGACATCGGTGCTATCGCGTGCCATCGCCCGCGACTTGTTCAATGGCGCGGCGCTGGGACGTGCGATGGCGCTTATCATGATTGCGATGTCGGCCGCCCCTGGCTTCTCGCCGCTGCTTGGCGGCGCGCTCGATCACACCTTTGGTTGGCGCTCCGAGTTCGCCCTCGTCGCCGTTTTTGCGGTGATTGGTGCCATTGCCCATGGCATCGTGCTTGGCGAAACCCACCATTCGGTCCGAACTCCGCTCGATCCGTTCGCCATCATTCGAGCCTATATCAGCCTGATAGGAGATCGCCGCTTCGCTGTCCCCGCCGCGACGGTCAGCCTGACCATAGGCGGATTGTTCTCGATGTTTTCGGCCTCTCCCCGCATCGTCATCGAAGCACTTCAATTCACCCCGATCCAGCTAGGTCTCTTTTTCGCCGGCACTGTCCTGATCGTATTCGCGGCCGGCATGCTGGCGACGAAATTGGCAGCACGCCACGGGCTCAAACGCTCGATCCATGCCGGTTTGTGGGCAACGGCCGCAGGCAGCCTGGGGATCCTGCTCGTCTCGCTGTTCAGCCCGACCTTCCTGCCCTACCTCTGCGCGATGAGCATGTTCCTCCTTGGCATGGGTATCGTCAGCCCGCTGGGCACTGCGCAGGCGCTCTCTCCGTTTGGGGAGAAAGCCGGTGCGGCCTCAGCACTGCTCGGTTTCTGGCAAATGTTGAACGCCGCGGTCGGTGTATGGCTGGCCGCCACCGTGTCGCATGAAGCCATGTTCGCGCTCGGCGTCGTACTGACGATCTTTTCGCTGGCTGCGCTTGGCCTGTACGCGCTGAAGCCGGGCGCCGGTTAGCGACAAACCTAAATCATCGTTGGTCGAACTTGGCCAATCGCCACCTGACCAGGTCGTCGGCGCCCGGACCGGCCTGCGGTTGGACGTCCCTTAAGCGCACCGTTTCGCCCGACTTGTCATCGACGAGCGCGAGCTTCACCGGACGGCCGCTATTCTTGTTGATAAATTTGAGCGGCGGCCCCGCATTCCCGGTGATCGCCCACTTGTCTCCCACCTGGGCAAGCGCCTGAATGACCAGAATGACGTCCCTACCCTTCCGGGTCAGAAGATACTCGTAGCGATCAGGAGCCGACTGATACTGCCGCCGCTCGATCAATTCGTTTTCCTCAAGATGCCTCAGCCGGTCCGATAGGGTGGCGTGGGTGACGCCGGTAGATTTCCTCAGTTCCTCGTATTTGCTCAAGCCCAGCGACAAATCGCGCAGAATTAGCATGGCCCAACGGTCACCGACGGCGTCGAGCACGCCGGCGATCGAGCACGCCATTCCCGCAAAGCTCTTCGAGCGCATTCGCGTCAACCTCCGAATAACTCTCATTACCAGAGTAGCTGCGCCGAGCATGCCATCCAAGGGCCCCGGCCGGAATCCCGTGCAAAAATTAACTTGCGTTGAAGTAACTCTTATTATTAGAGTTACTGCGCGATGGCTACGGGAGGACAATAGACATGAACGAACTGCGCGACATTGTCCTCGACGCCCATGGCGTCGCACGTTGGAAAACGGCCAGGACGATCGAGGGCGATATGTCGATCACCGGTCTGCTATGGGCCCGAAAAGGCTGGCCCGATGCGCTCAAGCAGGTTCATGTGACGGCCGATACCGACGGCCAGCGGGCCAGTTACCAGCCATTCACGAAGCCGGATTGGCGCAGCGTCTATCAACCCGAGGCGGTGGCCATCGAGACGCAGGACGGAAAGTCCATCAAGAGCCGAGTAAATCCCCGTGCTGCCTTCCAAGGCCACACGGTCGAGGCGGCCTGGGATGATCTGCATCTCGCCTATTTCAGCGGCTATGCGATCTGGAATTATCTCAATACCCCGTTTCTCTTTCAGTTGCCGGGCGTCAGGACCGAAGAGATCGAGCCGTGGGACGAGCACGGTGAAAGGCGACGCCGGCTGAAGGTGACGTTTCCGGATTCAGTCGCGACGCATTGTCTAGAACAGGTCTTTCACATCACCGATGCAGGCCTGATCGCGCGGCTCGATTACAGCGCGGACGTGACCGGCGGGATCCCAACAGCGCATTACCTCTCGGATTACCGGGATTTCGATGGAATCCGGATTGCAACCAAGCGGCGCGCTTATCGCAGAAAGACGGACGGCACCGCGATAACAGACGGCGTTGTGGTTGCCATCGACATCGCCCACATCCGGCTCTCATAGAGAAATGCGAAGGCCAGCGCGCCGCTATCAGGAGGATCGATGCCCGAGCCCGACAACCGTCACGTCGTGACCCTGGAGATCAACGGCACGCGCAAGACCGTCGCCGTCGAGGCACGAAGGTTGCTGGTCCACCTGATCAGGGACGACCTTGGCCTCACCGGTACGCATGTCGGCTGCGATACCTCGCAGTGTGGCGCCTGCACTGTGGAGATCGACGGAAAGGCGGTCAAGTCCTGCACCGTGCTGGCCGTGATGGCCGATGGCGCGTCGATCACGACGATCGAGGGCCTGACCGCCGCGGGCGCCGAGCTTAATCCGATCCAGGCGGCATTCCACGAGCATCACGCGCTGCAATGTGGCTTCTGCACGCCGGGTATGGTCATGAGCGTGCGCCAGCTTTTGAAGGATCAGCCGGATCCGAGCGAGCACGACATCCGACATGGTCTGGCCGGGAACATCTGTCGCTGCACCGGCTATCACAACATCGTCCGCGCCGTCGAAAGCCTGGCATCGAAAGGCGATCAGCCATGAACGATACGACTGCGATCCGCCATATCGGTCAGCCGCTCAGGCGACGGGAAGATTTCAAGTTCCTCGCCGGCAAGGGCCGATACGTCGATGACGTCAGGTTGCCGGGCATGCTGCATATGGCGGTCCTGCGGTCGCCGCACGCCCACGCCGCGATCACAAGCGTCGATCTGTCCGCAGCCAAAGCTGCACCGGGTGTTCGCCTCGTCCTGTCTGGCAAGGCGCTCGACGGCAAAATGGGCCCGATCGTGCCGAACTGGATCATCCCCGGCAGCAAGGTGCCGTTCCGTCCCGTGGTCGCAACCGATCGCGTTCGATTTGTCGGCGAGTGCGTGGCGCTGGTGGTGGCGGAAACGCTGGCAGAAGCCTATGACGCGATCGGTCTGATCGACGTCGATTACGAGGTGCTCCCCGCGGTGACCGACGAAGAGGCCGCGATCCGAGAAGACGCGCCGCAACTCCATGACAACGTTCCCGGCAACATTACGACGATCTACAAGGTGCGCGGGGGCGACTACCAGAAAGCTACTCGCGAGGCCGATCAGGTCATCGCACTGCGCGTCGTCAATAACCGCCTGATCCCGACCTGCATGGAAACGCGCGCGATCATTGCCTCGCCAGAACCGGACGGCACGCTGACGGTCTATATCGGCAGTCAGGTCCCCCACATGCACCGGCGTTGGATCGCCGAGACGGTCGGCATTCCCGAACATCAATTGCGGGTGGTCGCACCTGATATCGGGGGCGGCTTCGGCGCCAAGATGCATTTGTATCCGGAGGACCTGCTCTGCCCCTATCTCGCTCGCGAACTCGGCGCGCCGGTCAAATGGTGGGAAAGCCGGTCCGAGAGCCATCAATCGACCAGCCACGGTCGTGCTCATACCGAGAATATCGAAATCGCTTTCAAGAACGACGGCACCATCCTCGGCCTCAAGGTGGGAACGCTCGGCAATGTCGGCGCCTACCTCTCCAACATGGCGAGCGGCGGTCCAACGGTAAACACCATCAATTTCGGCACCGGCACCTACAAGATCGACAATTACGAAGCCATTTCCCGCGTCGTCGTCACCAATACGGTGCCGGTTGATGCCTATCGCGGCTATGGCCGGCCCGAAGGCGCCTATATTGCCGAGCGTGCAATCGATGCGGTGGCGCGCCATCTCAAGCTCGACCAGGTCGAGGTCCGGCGGAAGAATTTCGTTCAACCGGCGGAATTTCCCTATCGGCCCTACGGCAGCATGGGGGTGATGTATGACAGCGGCAACTATCAGGGACTTCTCGACAAGGCGCTCGTGGCTTTCGACTATGACGGACGCCGCAGCGAATGCGAAGCCCTGCGCGCAAGCGGCATCTATCGCGGCATTGGCGTCGCCGCCTACACACATATGTGCGGGATGGCACCGTCACGCCGGTTGGCCATGAGCGGATTTGACCGTGGCGGCTGGGAAAGCGCGCGTGTCAGCATCGATTCCAGCGGGCGAGCCACGATCTATTCGGGCTCGATGAGCCAGGGACAAGGCCACATCACGTCGCTATCGCAGATCGCGGCAGACGTGCTGCAGATTCCGATTGAAAACATCGACATCGTGCAAGGCGACACGCGCCAGGTCCAAGCCGGCCACGGCACGTTCAATTCCCGTTCCATGGCGGTCGGCGGATCCAGCGTGCACGTGTCCTCGCAGCGCATCGTCGCCAAGGCCAGGAAGATTGCGGCGGGCATGCTGGAAGTTGACGAAAAGGATGTTTCCTATTCGGCGGGCGCGTTCAGCGTGCCCGGCACGGATATTGCGCCGGTAACGTTCTCGACGGTGGCCCGCATGGCCTATGTCGGCCACAAGCTTCCGGACGGTGTTGCGCCGGGCCTTGATGAAACGGTGTTTTACGACCCGACCGGCATGGGGTCGCCGTCCGGCATCCATCTCTCCTATGTCGAAGTCGATCCGGAGACCGGGATCGTCGACATTCTCGACTATGTCGCCGTCGACGACGTCGGCACACTGATCAATCCTCGCCTCGCGGCCGGCCAGATCCATGGCGGCGTCGTGCAGGGCATTGCGCAGGCACTCTATGAAGAGGTCAGCTACGATCCCGACAATGGGCAGTTGCTGACCGGCTCGCTGCTCGACTATGCCGTTCCGCGCGCCGAGCATGTCCCGAATATCCGATCGCTGTTCCAGGAAACGCCGTCGCCGACCAATCCGATCGGCGTCAAGGGTATCGGCGAGAGCGGCTCGATCGCCGCCCCACCATGCATGGTTCACGCCGTGCTCGATGCCTTGTCACCGTTCGGTATCACCCATCTCGACATGCCGCTGACGCCTCCCCGAATCTGGGCGGCGGTACAAGAGGCACGCACGGGAGCCTCGCAATGATCCCCGCAGCCTTCTATTATGTCCGCGCGTCAACGCTCAACCAAGCGATCGATCTGTTGCGTGACGATCCCGACGAAACGAAGCTTTTGGCCGGTGGCCATACCTTGCTGCCGGCGCTGAAGCTGCGGCTGGCGTCGCCCGCGCTCCTGATCGATATTGGAGGCCTCGCCGAACTCAAGGGAATCGCGATTAGCAAGACCGGCGTCAGGATCGGCGCACTGACGACGCATGCCGAACTCTTTGCTTCCGAGCCGCTGAACAAGGAGTTGCCGGTCTTTCGCCAGGCGGCCAGCCTCATTGCCGATCCCCAGGTACGTAACCGCGGCACGATCGGTGGCTCGCTCGCGAACGCCGATCCCGCGGCTGACTGGCCGGGGGTCGTGGTGGCGCTGCAGGCAGAGATCGAGATCGCAGGCCCGAATGGCCTGAGAAGGGTGGCGGCACGGGACTTCTTCGTCGATATCTTTTCGACGGTTCTGGAACCGAACGAAATTCTCGCCAGCATCCATATCCCGCGGCCGAAGGCAGGCACGCGCTTCCTCTACCGAAAGATCCGGCACCCCGCGAGCGGCTTTGCCGTCGTGGGAATCGCGGTCGGCGTTCGATTGCAGCAGGGCGTGGTTGCCGAGATTTCCGTTGGCGTCACCGGTGCAGCGAACCACGCGTTCGTCGGTCACAGAGCCGCCGATTTCCTGACGGGCAAGATGCTTTCGCGGGAAAACATCGATCAGGCAGCAAAATTGCTGAGCGAGACCACCGAGTGTCTCTCGGACCGCTACGCCTCAGCGGAATACCGCGCCAATCTCATCCGCATCGAGACCACGCGGGCGCTACTTGCGCTTTCGTCGTGAGACGGGAGCCTTCGCGCCGGCCGTCGTTCGATCAGCGGCATCGCCGCCAAATCGCCTGCGGTTGAACGGAACAGCACCTGCCCCGGCGACGATCTCGACGTCCTCGAGCCGCAGCGGCTTGCCGCCTGCCGTCCGCAATTCCGGATATTCGATCGGGCGCCCGGCAATACGGTCGCGGAACACGACCTGCGGCCCGGCTGGCTCCGCCAGCCAGTCGTCACCCCATTTCTTGAGCGCGAGATAGGCCGGAAAGAAATCACGACCCTTCTCGGTCAGAACGTACTCATATCGACCGGCGTGTTCGGGCAGCGGCACCCGCGTCATCACGCCCGCCTCGACGAACTTCTTCAGCCGGGTGCTCAGGATATTGGGAGCGATCCCGACATAATATTCAAACTCGTCGAAGCGTTTTACGCCGTAATAGGCCTCGCGCAGGATCAGGATGGACCAGCGGTCGCCGACAATTTCCATGGCGCGCGCCATGGAACATTCCTTGTTGGCAAGACGGCTTTGCTTGACACTAGACATAGCTCTTTCAACCCCGAACTCAGCTCATACCATATTGAGCGGAATTCGCGTATGTCCAGAGCCCTTCCGCGCTTCATTATCAGGCGGCCTGACCCGGCTCGGCCTGCGCTTTGGCTGCGATCTCAGGCTCCAGCGCGCGGCGATGCGTGACGAGTACGCCTGCTTCGCTCAGGCGCTTCAGCTCCGCCTCGCTGACGCCGAGCTCGCTGAAGACCGCGAAATTATGCTCGCCCTGAAAAGCAGGCGTGCCAATTGGCGTCAACTCTTCGGCCGAGAATCGCCACGGCCGGCCCGGCAGTCGATACTCGCCGCCGCTGCGGTCGGAAACGTGTTGCACGGCACCCCAGTAATCGCTCCACTCCGACGCCGTTAGCTCCTTGATCGACCGGATCTCACCCATGGCGATCTTGGCCTCGTCGAACTGGGCATCGAGGGTCGCCATATCCGGAAACGTCAGGATCCAGGACTGGATGATCTGGTGCAGCACGCCGAAATTCAGCCGGCGCGCGGCGGCAGTGGAGAACCGCGGATCGTCTATCAGATCGACGCGGCGCATGGCGCGCAGCCACGACGGAAAGGTCCGGCTTCCGACGATGCTGGTCGCGACGGTGAAGTGCTCGCCTTGCGGCCCTGTGAAGAACGAGCAGTCTGTGGCCCCGAGCACTGCGGGCTCTGCCCCGATGTCGTCATCCGACAGGTCGACATGCGCGCGTTCGTTAACCGCGAGCAGCGTTGCCGCCATCGCGACATCGATATACTGGCCCTGTCCGGTCTTCTGCCGGCTGTTGAGCGCCGCAAGAATCGCGATCACCGCCTGGAGTCCAGCATAGACGTCGGCATGTGACAGGCTGTCGGTACGCGGCTCGGTCAGCGCGCTGCCGTAGTGACGAACGCTGTTTTCGGTGAAGCCGGCCTCGGCCTGCACGGTTGGCGCATAGGCCATCCGGCTCCGCCACGGACCACCCTGGCCGTAGCCGGTAATCGAGGCGTAGATCAGGCGCGGATTGCGTTTGGACAGAGTCTCGTAATCGAGGCCGAAGAAACCCAGCGTGCCGGCACGGAAGTTTTCGACCACGATATCGGCGGTGTCGCAGAGTCTCAGCGCCAGCTCATAGGCGCCCGGGATATTGAGATTGATACTGACATTGCGCTTGCCGGCGTTCTGCTGGGCGTAATAGCCCGACATCCCGTCGGTCGAAGGAAACGCGAAGCGCGAGACATCGGGACTTGGCGGTTCGATCTTGATGACCTCGGCTCCGAGGTCCTGCAACGTTCGAGCGCACAGCGGACCAGCCAGCACGCGGGAGAAGTCGACGACACGGATTCCATTCAAGGGGCCACTCATGTCAGCGCCCCGCGAACTTGGCGAGGCCGGGTCCGTTCTTGCGGAACGACGCAAGGCCGGTCTTGAGATCTTCCGATGCCCAGATCGGCGCCTGTACTCTTGCCATCGCCTCGTCCGCAGCTACCACGCCTTGATTGACGGCGATATGCGCGAGCTCCTTGGTCGCGGCATGCGCCACCGTGGGGC
Organism: Bradyrhizobium sp. CB3481; assembly: GCF_029714305.1. Taxonomy (NCBI): domain Bacteria; kingdom Pseudomonadati; phylum Pseudomonadota; class Alphaproteobacteria; order Hyphomicrobiales; family Nitrobacteraceae; genus Bradyrhizobium; species Bradyrhizobium sp. CB3481. The sequence continues at coordinate 1,842,785 of NZ_CP121647.1, read as the reverse complement.
CTTGCGCAAACTCCTCCGCGATGGCCATGGTCGCCGTCTCCAACGACTCTTCCGGAACCGTGAGATTGATCAATCCCCACTTCTCCAGCGTCGGCGCATCGTAGCGCCGCGCCAGCATCGACATCTCCTTTGCGCGCTGCGCGCCGATCCGCTGCACCTGGCGCTGGATTCCGCCCAGCAAAGGATGTAGCCCAAGCGTCGCTTCGACAGAGCCGATCTTCGCCGAAGATGCCGCGATGATGTAATCGCACGACAGCGCAAGCTCCAGACCGCCGCCCAGGCAAACGCCGTGAACGCTGGCGATTAACGGAATTGGTAGCAGTTCCATGAAGCGCAGGAATTCGACGCCGTTCAGCCGCCGATTTTCACCGACCTGATCTCCGCTGCCTGCCTCGACCCGCTTCTCGAAGATATCCAGATCTGCACCGGCGGAGAAATGCCGCAGTCCGCTACGGATGACGATGGCGCGGCTGCCTGCCCTTTGCGCTGCCTCCACGTGCTCCACGATCGCGTTGAGGAGCTTGGGGCCGAGCAGGTTGTACGGCCGGTAAACCATCGTCAAAACGGAGATATTGCCGCGCTGCTCGCGCGTTACCAATGCATCCTCGGACAAAGCTGCCTCCTATTGCCGGCGGCTCTCGCGACCGCGATTATTCTAACCGTAATCGCAACGCTACATCATGACTTGCATTTTGCAAGCTATAATTTTGTCCTGCATCAAATGCCGAACGAAAACAGCATGCCTGCGCTCGTGCCCTGCGATCTCCCTAGGAGCCATGGAAAGCAGGATGACTGCTGCCGGGCGGTCGATCCATTTCGAACATTCGGTCCTCGGTTACCTCGACGTAGTCCCCGCCCCGTCCAGCACGAAGGATCGGATTGGCAAGCGCGGTCTGATAAACGCCGTCTTTGATGAGGGTTTTGTCGATGTAAACCGCGACGACCTCGCCGAGAACAAGCCATCCCTGGACCGTCTCGCCCTTCCAGTTCTTGAACTGGACGACCTCGGTCACTTTGCATTCCATCGCCGCCCGGCATTCGCGCACGCGCGGGACGCTGACATGGCGGCTAGGCGCGGCCGTCAATCCTGCGCTCTCGAATTCACTTACACCGTGTGCCAGCGGGGCCGCCGTCTTGTTCATCTGTTCGCCCAATTCCCTGGTCACGAGGTTCCAGACGAACTCACGCGTTTCCAACACGTTCTGGACGCTGTCTTTCCAGGAAATGGATGCAAATCCCAGGATCGGCGGGTCATAATTGAACGCATTGAAGAAGCTGTAAGGCGCAAGGTTGAGTTGCCCCTTCGCGTTTCGGGAGGAAATCCAGCCGATGGGACGCGGCGCAATGATCGCGTTGAACGGGTTATGAAGTCCATGCCCCTTGGATGGCTCGTAGAAGTGTATGTTTTCGGTATCCACGCTGAAACGCCTCCCAGATGACTTGATCCTCAACCAACAGTGATGTTCGTGTTGAACATTCGCCTAGCCGCACTCCGCGCCTGCGCTCGTGGCCTGATCGCGCACGGCCTGCCGACCCGCCTCCAGAAGAGCGTCAGACAGCCGCTTGTCGCCGGCCGCGCGCGCGAGCACGATCGAACCGACCATGGTTGCAATTGCGCCGGCAGCGGCCTGCCGCGCATCCATTGACGATCTCTTCGGGATCAAACGGGCCTCCAGATTAACGCACGCTAGTGCCCGACGAATACCGGTTTGCGCTTGTCGACGAAGGCGCGCACCGCTTCCTTGTGATCCGTCGTCCGCGCGGAGCGGACCATGTAAGCCGCTTCCTGGTCCATCGAATCCAGAAGGTCCGTGGTCAAGGCATGGTCAAGGTTGTCCTTGATGCCCGCGAAAGCCTGCAAGGGGCCTGCGGCCAAGGACCTTGCAAGTGCAAATGCAACTTCGCGAAGCTCGGCGTCGGCCACCACGCGGTTGACAAGTCCCAGGGCTTCGCAGCGGCGTGCGTCGATCCGCTCCGACAGGAACATCAACTCGCGTGCACGGGACGTTCCCACCAGCCGCGTCAGCAGCCAGGCGATGCCGTAATCCCCCGTCAAGGCGATGCGGGCATATCCCGTGGTCATCACCGCCGATTCAGCGGCGATTCGCATGTCGCAGGCGAGCGCGAGCGCAAGCCCGGCGCCCGCCGCGGGCCCGGGAAGCGCCGCGATCGTCGGCTTTCGCAATGCCGCCAACGCACCCGTGAGAGTACGCTGTTTGATGCGTAAGTCGGCGATCCGCTCATCGATCGGTGTTTCAGCGTTCGCAGAATTGCTCCCCATTCCCTTGACATCGCCGCCGGCGCAAAAGGCCTTGCCGGCACCGGTGATAAGCAGTGCGCCGACGTTGGCCTCGTCGCCGCACTGCCGGATCATGCGTCGGAGCGCAGGAGTCAGTCGATCGGACAAGGCGTTGCGCGCCTCAGGCCGGTTCAGCGTGATGAGCGCGACGCGATCCCGGATTTCACAGAGCAACTCCCCTGTGCCGGTGTCGACCTCGATCCGATCTTCTGCCACGTGCATGTTCCCGTCGTGCCTTCACGCAACCTTCAGGGCTTGCTTGCTGTCGGCGTCCAGGAATCCCGTAAGCCTTTCCCTGATCAGCCGCTCGGCATCCGTCATGATGCGGTCGATCAGCTCCTTCACCGTCGGAATGTCGTGAATGAGTCCAACGACCATGCCGCAGCTCCAGGCGCCCGCATCCATATCGCCGTCGATCATCACCTTGGGATAGACGCCTGCCACCTGGTCGTGGATGTCGTCGATCTTCAGGCCCTTGCCTTTCTCGCGTTCAATCTCGAGCAGGTGCTCGACGCCCTTGTTGTTCAAGACCCGCTCGGTATTCCTGAGCGCCCGCATGACCAGGCGCGTGTCGAGTTCCGACGCCTTGACCAGCGAATTCTTGACGTTCTCGTGCACCGGCGCTTCCTTGGTGGCGATGAAGCGGGTGCCCATGTTCATGCCAGAAGCCCCCATTGCCAGTGCCGCAACCAGGCTGCGGGCGTCCGCCATGCCGCCGGAAGCAACGAACGGTATTTTGAGTTCTTCGGCTGCACGCGGCAACAGGATCATGTTGGGCATATCATCCTCGCCGGGATGACCGCCGCACTCAAACCCGTCGACGCTGACGGCATCGCAGCCGATTTGCTCAGCCTTCAGCGAATGCCGGACGGACGTGCATTTGTGGATCACCTTGATACCGGCTGCCTTGAGGGCCGGCATATACTGTTCGGGGCTGCGCCCGGCGGTTTCGACGATCTTGACGCCGCCCTCCCTGATGGCGGCGATATATTCAGGATACGGGGGCGCCGTGAAGGTCGGCAGAAAAGTCAGGTTCACGCCGAACGGCTTGTCCGTCATATCGCGGCAGCGCGCGATCTCCTTGGCCAATAGCTCCGGCGTCCGCTGCGTCAGGCCCGTAATCACGCCGAGCCCCCCGGCATTCGACACCGCGGCCGCGAGTTCGGCGAATCCCACGTAGTGCATTCCGCCCTGGATGATCGGATGTTCGATGCCAAACATCTCGGTTATTGCTGTCTTCACACGTACCTCCAAGAGTACAAAATGTACGGCCCAATGGCCCCGGTCTTCGTCAGTGGATGATTTCGAGAAGGCCCGCGGCGCCCATGCCGCCGCCAACACACATGGTTACAACAGCATACTTCGCTTTGCGCCGGCGTCCCTCGATCAGGGCATGGCCGGTCAGCCGCGCCCCGGTCATGCCGTAGGGATGGCCGACCGCAATCGAGCCCCCGTTGACATTGAGCTTTTCGGGATCGATCCCCAGCTTGTCGCGGCAATGGATGACTTGCACCGCGAATGCCTCGTTCAATTCCCACAGGTCGATGTCGTCGATCTTTAGTCCATGTCGCTTGAGTAATCGGGGCACGGCATAGACCGGACCAACGCCCATCTCGTCAGGTTCACAACCAGCCGAGACAAAGCCGCGGAAGATACCAAGTGGCTTCAGCCCCTTTTGCGCCGCGAGCTTATCGCTCATGATGACAGCGGCGCTGGCGCCATCCGAAAGCTGACTGGCATTGCCCCCGGTAACCGTGAACCCTGGCCCCTTGGCAGGCTTCACTCCCGCGAGCCCTTCTGCCGTGGTGTCCGGACGCGGCCCTTCATCCGACGAGAGCGTCACTTGCTGGTACGAGACGGCGCCAGTCGCCTTGTCTGTGACCGCCATCGTGGTCTTGATCGGTGCGAGTTCGTCGTTGAACCGTCCGGCCTGCTGCGCAGCCGCCGTCCGGCGCTGGCTCTCCAGGCTGTACTCATCCTGGCGTTCGCGCGAGATGCCGTAGCGTTTCGCCACGACCTCGGCGGTATCCAGCATGGCAATATAGGCGTCCCCTTTCATCGCAAGCAGTTCGGGATCGACGGCATGAAAGCTGTTGAACTGGTTATTCTGAACCAGGCTGATGGATTCGCCGCCGCCGCCGATGGCGACTTCCACGCCATCGAAAATCACCGAACGTGCGGCCAGCGCAATCGCCTGGAGGCCGGACGCGCATTGGCGGTCGATGGTGGTTCCGGCCACGCTCACCGGAAGTCCGGCACGCAGCAGCGCCTTTCGCGCGATGTTCGTGCCGGTGGTACCCTGTTGCATGGCGCAACCCATCACGACATCTTCGACCTCGGAGCCGTCCACGTTAGCGCGCGACAGTGCAGCGGAAATGGCATGACCCAGCAGTGTCGCGCCCTCGGTATTGTTGAGGGCGCCCTTGTAAGCCTTGCCAATGGGAGTACGGGCGGTCGAGACGATCACGGCTTCAGTCATTGTCTACCTCTGAGCGGGTGCAGGAGTCGATATTTGCTGCGATGGAAGGGAATTCAGTTCTGCTGCGCGTACCGCATCAGATGATAGGCGGGATCGCCGAACTGGACGTTGATGGAGCTTATTCGCTTGAAGTAGTGGCCGACGTTCAACTCGTCGCTCATGCCCATGCCGCCGTGCAACTGCACGGCCTGCTCCGCGACGAAACGGGCGGCATAGCCCACCTTCGTCTTGGCGCCGGACGCAAGTTTCGATCCGTTAGGTTCCTTCGATGCCAGGCTTAGATTGAGATGCTGCGTGAGCGAAATGGATTCCTCGAGCGCGATGAACATGTCGACCATGCGGTGCTGCAGCACCTGAAACGTCCCCAGTGCAACGCCGAACTGCTTCCGCGTCTTGCTGTATTCAAGGGTCGCAGAGTTTAGCTCCGTCATGGCGCCGACCGCTTCGGCGCAAAGGGCTGCGATGGCGCGATCGCGGACCGCCTCCAGGGTCGCGACGCCCTCGCCTTCATTGCCCAGCATCTGGGCGGCAGGCACCTCGACGTTCATCAGCGTGAGTTCAGCGGCGCGCCGGCCGTCCATGGTCTTGAAGCTCTGCAGGTGCAGATTGGTTGCATGGCGATCTACGACAAACAGACTTACGCCGTCCCGATCGCGTGGGCTGCCCGAAGTGCGCGCCGAAACGATCAGCTTGTCGGCCCATGGCGCTCCCACCACCGCAGCTTTGGTTCCACTGAGAATAAAATGGTCTCCTTGGCGGCGTGCAGTGGTGGTGACGTTGTTGAAGTCATAACGTGACCGTCCTTCCGCCCAGGCCAGCGCCCATATCGCCTCGCCCTCCATGATCTTCGGCAGGAACGCCTGGCGCTGCCCGAGCGAGCCGACGTCCTCGATCAGGCCACCGGCAAGGACAACCGTCTCAAAATACGGCTCGACGACAAGCTTGCGACCGAACTCCTGCATCACGATCATTGTTACGAGCGAGCCGCCGCCAAGCCCGCCGGAGCTCTCCTGGAAAGGTGCGGCACAGAGCCCGAGTTCGGCGAACGATTTCCAATGCCTGCGGCTCCAGCCTTCATCGGTGGCAACGATCTTGCGGCGCTCGTCGAAATCATATTGCTCGCGCAGGAAGCGTTGAATGCTGGACCGGAGCAATTCCTGTTCTTCCGTCAACTGAATATCCATCGGATACCTCGTGCGATGCGGTCAGAGGCCCAAAACCGCTTTCGCGATGATGTTGCGCTGAATCTCATTCGATCCCCCGTAAATGCTGAGCTTTCGGGAGTTCAGATATTTTTCGCTCACCGTATGCCCATAGTCGGGTCCCGGCATGAAGCGATTGGCGCTTACCGGGTGCTCACGGATGGCCAGACCATAATTTCCGATCGCCTGGTGCGTCAGATCGGTGATACGCTGGAATATCTCCGTGCCCCTGATCTTGAACAACGATGCGGCCGGTCCCGGGTCGATGCCGCGTGACATCTGCGCGACGATGCGCAGTTCGGTCGCCTCCAGCGCGAGCACATCGAGCTCGACGCGCGCGATTTCCCTGATGAACTCCCCGAACGCCGGATCGTCCTCGCCGACCTCGGACTTCACGATATGCTTGAGACGCTCCAAATAGCGCGTCGACCGGCCGATGCCGGCCATGCTGGTGCGCTCGTTGCCAAGCAGAAATTTGGCGTATGTCCAGCCCTTGTTCTCCTCACCGATCAAATTATCCACGGGGACGCGGACGTCCTCAAGAAAGACGTCGTTGACCTCGTGCGAGCCGTCGATGGTGATGATCGGTCGCACCGTAACGCCGGGCGACTTCATATCAATCAAGAGGAAAGAGATGCCGGCCTGGGGCTTTGCTGCTGGGTCTGTCCGCACTAGGCAAAATATCCAGTCAGCATGCTGAGCCAGTGTTGTCCAGGTCTTGTGGCCGTTCACGATGTAGTGGTCGCCGTCGCGCACCGCCTTGGTGCGAACCGAAGCAAGGTCTGAGCCGGAGCCCGGCTCAGAATAACCCTGGCACCACCAATCCTCTCCCGAGAGAATCCGGGGCAGAAACTTCTTCTTCTGCGCCTCGTTGCCGAACGTGTAGATGACCGGGCCTACCATGGTGACGCTGAATGCCAGCGGCGGCAGCGTCCCGGCGCGCGACGTCTCCTGTTCGAAAATGAAGCGCTGCGTGACAGACCAGCCCGGGCCGCCATACTCCTTGGGCCAGAGCGGAGCAATCCACCCCTTCTTGTAGAGGATCCGGTGCCAGAGCAGCGACTGCTCCTTTGTCAGATCAGTTTCGGGATTTGGCACGCGCATTTCCTGCGGATAATTCTCCGCAATAAAAGCGCGCACCTCGTCACGAAATGCAGCGTCCTCGCTGGAAAGATTGAGCTCCATCGTGCGAGGCTCCGCTACCATTTCTCGCCGAACGGACGGATCTCCAGCTCGAAGGTCCAGGCGCTTTTGGGCTGCTGATAGAGCAGCCAATAGGATTCGGCGACCGAGGACGGCGGCATCAATGCATCGGGATTATCAAGCGCGGTCGGGCCGAGCGCTTCGATCCGCCGCTGACGCACCCATTCGGTGTCGACGCCGGAATCGATGATGAGATGCGCCACGTGGATGTTCTTGGGCCCCAACTCGCGGGCGGTCGCCTGTGCGACAGCTCGCAGACCGAACTTTGCACTGGCAAAGGCCGCATAGCCGCTTCCGCCCCGCAAGCTTGCCGTTGCCCCGGTGAAGAAGATATTGCCTTTGCCCCGGGGCAACATCAATCGCGCCGCCTCCCGGCCGGCAAGAAAGCCCGAGTAGCAAGCCATTTCCCAGACCTTGCGAAACACGCGCTCGGTGGTTTCCAGAATGGGAAAGTTGACATTGGCGCCGATGTTGAAGATGCACACCTCGAGCGGCGCATGCTTATCTGCATCGCCAAGGAACGAGATGATCTCCTCCTCCTTGCGTGCGTCGAGCGAGCGCGCATGAATTTCGCCGCCGGCCTCTTCGATCTCCTTGACGAGCGGTTCGAGCTTGGCGCCGTTGCGGCGCCCGGCAAATACTGTAAACCCCTCTGAGGCGAACTTCTTCGCGATCTCGCCGCCGATATAGTCACCGGCGCCGATCACGGCCACGGTTGCGTTTCTCTTTTGCAAAGGTCTTCTCCCGGTCACGTCAAGTGAGTTCGTCGGTGGAGTTTCGCCGCCTGCTTGGCGGCAGTTCGATCGGCTCGCAGACAGCCGGCAAGCTCGTGCTCGCGGATCTTGCCGGTTGAGCTTCCCGGCAAGACGTCGACAACAATGATCTTCGGCGGCCGAATATAGGAGGTAAGCCGAGGTTTGATGGCTTCCATCAGATCGATCGGCTTGATGCGCGATCCTGGCAACGGCCGCACGAAAGCGACAAGTTCTCCGTTGCCGGTGAGAGCCTGGCCGACGACGGACGAATGCACATGTTTGTGCGCATTGAGGATCGCCTCAATGCCGGCAGAGATCGCGCCTATCATCTCCTTGCTACGGCCGACGATGTGGAGGCAATCGCCCTCGAAGCGCGCGAGATCGCCCGTGTTGAACCAGCGCTCGGTATCCATCACCCTCGCCGTCAGGTCTGGCGCACGATAGTAGCCGCGCATCACGCTGCGTCCGCGCACGTGAAGCTCGCCGACCTCTCCTCTTGACAGCGGTATGCCATCGAGCGTTCTGACCCGTGCTGCAACTCCCGGCAGCAGCGCACCCACCGCATCATCGAACCGCGGCGCGTCGAAGCGCACGGCAGATATCCCTGATGAGCATTCGGTGGTCCCATAGCCGTTCAGCAGAGGTAAACCAAACTCCCGCTCTACGCCCCTTTTCAGATTGAGATCGAGGGAGGAACCAGAAACGGCGATCAAACGCAATGCGCCGCGGGCAACCTGCTTCAGACCTGCGATATTCTTGTATTCGAGCAGACCTTGGTAAGTCGCCGACGCGCCATCGAGCATCGTAATGCCTTCATCGACCAGCGCCTTGGCAAGCATGGCAGGATCGGATCGGCTGGCCAGGCGCACGGTGCCGCCGACCATCAGGGTCATGATCAGGAGCGAGAGGCCGACGATATGCGAGATCGGCAACACCAGGTAGACCTTATCATCATGATCCATGTTGCGGAAATGCGCGGCCGCCTTGGCGCTGATCAACAGGTTATCGTGCGAGAGCATCACGCCCTTGGACGTTCCCGTCGTTCCCGCAGTGTAGATCAAAGCCGCGACTTGCTTTGACGCACCAATTTCCACCGGTTCGACGGTCGCATGTTCGTCGAGCGGCCCAACGCCGATCCCTGGCAGAGGCCCCAACTGCCGGTTCTTTGCTCCCAGGCGCGAGGCATGGGCAGCAGCCTCTTTCGAGACACTCGACGTAAAGAACATTCGACGAGCGCCGCTATGATCGCGAATCCGGTCCAGTTCGCGTGCCGATAATCCTGGGTTGGCGACGATCGCCCAGGCGTCAAGTCGGCTCGCTGCCAGCAGCAAGGCCACCAGCGGAATGCAGTTTTCGCTGACAATAATCATGCGATCACCCGCTCGCAGCCCGAGCGAGGAGAGAGCGGTGGCAATATCGGTAGCTCGCCTATCCAGCTCGCCATAGCTCCAGGCGGCGCCCTCTTCGATCAAGGCGACTCGGCCTGGGGCATGGGCGGCACGGTGAGCCACGACGTCGTGGATGCGGCGGGGCAGCCCTGCAGCAATCTCGCCGATATCGACCGCCCTTGACGGACCCGCCACCACCAACCTCCCGATCAAAAAACGTCGCCTTTGCCGTCGCGAACTCGAGCCAAAGTTAACGTTCTTTTTTAGAACTCGTCAATTGCTATTTCGCGCATCCACGGACAATGACAGAAGAGGCAGTAATGTTGCCACTTTCCCTAGGACTGTAGAAAGTTCGTTTACAATTCAGCCAATCGGCGGTAGCTATAAGTACCAAATTAGAACTTAAAGGAAACGAAAATGGTGGGCACTCGCGGTGTAGCGATACTGGTGGGCGCAGGGGACGCGATCGGCGCGGCGGTCGCGCGGCGTTTTGCCAAGGGCGGATACACGGTTTGTATCTGCCGGCGTGACGCGGCCAAATCCCAAAGGCTGGTCGATGAGCTCAGCGCCGCGGGCCATGCTGTTCACGCTTTCAGCGTTGACGCGCGTCAGGAAGCCGAGATTCAAAAGCTTTTCTCCGACATCGAACGCAACATTGGCCCGATCGAGGTCTGCCTTTTCAACGCGGGATCGAATGTCAGCAAGCCCTTGGTGGACACCACGGAGAAGCTATTCTTCAAGGCGTGGGAACTGGCCTGTTACGCCGGATTCCTCGTCGGGCGCGAGGCCGCGCGCGTCATGGTTCCGCGCGGACGCGGCACCATTCTCTTTACGGGCGCAACTGCCAGCGTCCGGGGCGGCCAAGGCTTTGCGGCATTTTCTTCGGCGAAATTCGGACTTCGCGCAGTCGCCCAAGCCATGGCGCGCGAACTGGGGCCGAAGAACATTCACGTGGTCCATCTCATCATCGACGCCGGCGTGGATAGCGAAGCCATCCATCAGCGCATGAAGGCGGCAAAGGGAATCGAGGCAAGCGAGATCCCACCGGACAGCTTGACGAAGACGTCCTCCATCGCCGAGGCGTACTGGTTCGCCCATCAGCAGAGCCGAGACGGCTGGACTCATGAACTCGATCTTCGTCCGTCCGTGGAGAAATGGTGATGAGCGGAGCACCCGATCTTACCCTCTGGGGCGTTGGAACAAGCCGGACCATTCGTGCGCACTGGGCGATGCATGAACTCGGCCTGACCTACAAGATCAGGCCGATCGGGCCGCGAACAGGCGAGACCAAGACGGCCGAATACACCAAGCTCAATCCCCGCCAGAAGATTCCCCTATTGCAGGACGGCGACTTCTGCATCGGTGAAAGCGCCGCGATTGTCGCCTATCTGTCGCGGACCTACTCAACGCCAGATCGCTCGCTGATCCCCGAGACGCAGCGCGAATTCGCCGCGTGGCTGGAATGGTGCTTCTTTATCGTGGCCGAACTCGATTCTACGAGCCTTTACGTCATGCGCCGCCATCGTGCAGACGCCTTAGGACATATCTATGGAGTAGCACCCGAAGTCGTCGCCCAGGCGGGCGAATACTTCCGGCAGCAACTCCGACACGTCGAGGTCGCGCTGGCAGACGGCCGGCAGTTCCTGATGGGTGACCGCTTCACCAGTGCCGACATCCTGCTTACGACGTGCCTGGATTGGGCCATCGCGTACGGAGTTGGAATTTGCGACAACGCGCGCCCCTACCTTGAACGCATCCAAAGCCGCGAGGCCTATCGGCGAGCCGTCGCAGCGAACGTTCCGCTTGCACCGATCACGCAGACGACGGCCGGAGTCTGAGAGCCACTCGCCGCTCCGAGATGCTTGGGGCTCAGACGGCCACGCGCACGCTGCGCTCGGCAACCATCCTGTCGATCGCGCTGTCGTCGTACCCCAGTTCGCGTAAGACATCACGCGAGTGCTCGCCGACCCGGGGAGCCGGTCCACCGATTGCGGCCTCATTGACTTCGAAGCGAGCCGCCGGCTTTGGCTGCCGCACCCGCCCAACTTTCGGCTGATCGAATTCCACGATGATCTCGCGTGCGACCACCTGCTCGTTGTGAATGATTTCGCTGCGGCGCAGGATCGGCGCGCAAGGCACGTCGGCGGCGTCGAGGCGCTCCAGCCATTCGGCCGTGGTGTGCTGCCCGATATACTCCGCCATCTTGTTGATGCGCGCGGTGGCATTGACCGAGCGCACCGAGGGGGTCGCAAACCGCGGATCCTTCGCAAGTTCGGGATCGCCGGTGGCCCGGCAAAACCCCTGCCATTCGGAATCCGAGATGGTGCCAGCGGTGATGTAGCCATCGCTGGTCTTGAACACGAGATCCGGCCGGTCGTTGGGATCGGTGGCGGCCGCCTCGGCTCCCACCACCGTGTACTGCATCATGCCTTCCGGCCACAAATAGGAGATCATCGCATCCAGCATCGCAACCTGGATATGATCGCCCTGCCCGGTCTTCTCGCGGGCATAGAGCGCCGCCGCCACCGCTTGGGCGGTGAACACCGCGGTGGTCTTGTCGCATACGATCGTCCGGATCATCTGCGGACGGTTGGTGACCGGCTGCGACTGGACATCGGCGAAGCCTGACAAGCCCTGAATGATCGGGTCGTAGACGCGCTTCTTCACGTATGGGCCGGTATCGCCGACGCCGCTGATCGAGACATAGATCAGACGCGGATTACGGCGGCGCAACTCCTCCACGCCAAGACCGAGGCGCTCCATGGTACCGGGCCGGAAGTTCTGTACCAGCACGTCGGACTGCGCGACCAGCTTGCCGAGAACCTCGCGTCCGGCCGCGCTCTTGACGTCGATCGACAGCGAACGCTTGCCGCGATTCGACGAAATGAATAGCGCCGAGAACTCGCCATCCTTGTCGATGGTGGCACGGCTGCGGCGGGTAATATCGCCGCCGATCGGTTCGATCTTCAGCACGTCGGCGCCCTGATCCGCCAGAAACATCGTCGCGAACGGGCCCGAGACAACGCCGGTCAAATCGAGGACACGAACACCATTGAGCGGACCAGGCATGGCACTCCCCTGTATTTTGTTATTCTGAACCCGAGCCGAACTTCGATTATCGGTCAAGCGCTCAATTCTACGCCGTCTTGGGAACAGCCTGACGCGTCTGCTCGACGATCGACTCCTCGACGTCGCGGAGCTGGTCCTTGCCGAAGAACATTTCCTTTCCGACGAAGAAGGTCGGTGAGCCGAATGCTCCCCGGCTGACCGCGTCGTTGGTCAGATCGATCAGCCTCTTCTTGACGTCATCCTGTTGGGCGCGGGCAATCAACCTGTCGATATCGACGCCTGACGAAATAAACGCGTTCCGGAAGATTTCGGGATCATCCATTTTCTTCGGCTCCTCCCACATATGATGGTAGGCGGCACGGAAATAGGGCTCGAATACGCCTTCGAACTGGGCGGCGACAGCGCCCCGCATCAGCACCAGCGTGTTGACCGGAAAGAACGGATTTTGCCGGAATTTCGTTGCGTTATGGCGGCGAATGAAGCGCTGGGTCTCCAGCGCCTGGTATTCCGGCTTGTTCTTGATGCCGCGAAGTGAATCGAACGGCGACATGTTGCCCGTCGCCTTATAGATGCCGCCGAGCAGAACCGGGACATACTCGAATTTCACGCCGGTGCGCCGCTCCATTCCCGGAATGGCAAGTTCCGCCAAATAAGCGTTAGGACTGCCGAAATCGAACTGGAATTCTACCTTCAGGGGCATGTCGACTCCTCCCGGAGAGCGCGTTGTTGGTCAGGTTCGACGATCAGCAGGGTGAACCCAAGTTTGCCACCTTCTTTTACAGTTCTAAAATCGAACTGTCAAATCATGCTGGATTTTCCTGATTTGACGCGAACGCAAGGGGATTGTTTGGAGTTTAGTACCTAACTAGAATGGTAGCGGAACCAAAAAGCCCCCTTGACGATTCGAGCAGAACGAGCGCGGAAGACCGGAGAGCAGGAATGAGATGGGATCAACTGGAAGAAGAACCATGTTCGATGGCCCGCACCATCGGCGTGATCGGCGACCGCTGGACCCTTTTGATCCTGCGGGAGTGCTTCCTGCGAACCCGCCGCTTCGAAGGATTTCAGTCCGCACTTGGGATCACGCGGCATTTGCTCGCGGAGCGACTGAAGAAACTGGTCCGGCTCGGTGTCCTGCGCCGCATTCCCTATCAGGAGTCGCCCAAGCGGCATGAATACATCCTCACTCAGAAGGGACTCGATCTCTATCCGATCATGATGGCGATTGTGCATTGGGGCGACACGCACATGGTCGACGAACGCGGGCGACCCTTGCTGCACCAGCACCGCAAATGCGGAAAGAACTTCGATCCGGTGATGGTGTGTTCCGAATGCGGCGAGCCGCTTTCGGCCAAGGAGGTTCATACGCATCCCGGCCCCGGTGCCCGAAGCACGCCAGCGGCAAAGGTGCCCGCTAGTCCGAAGGCCAAGGCGCGCCGCAAAGCAGCCGCTTGAGGTCGCGCGCAGCCGGGATATGACGTCGCAAGCCTCGCTCTGGCAATTTGCAGCTGGGGATTATCCGCACGCGCCATCTGGCGGGCCCGACATGCGGGAAGGTCGCGAACGGCTGAACTCGCCTTTAGACGCGTATCACATCTTGACTTGCTTCGTTGCAGTAGAGGCGCTCGACCTGTTCGGCACGATGCTTCAGCACAGCACGTTGATTGACGTAGGCCTTGTCGGTGATTTCCCCTGCTGCCATTGACGCCGGCTCCCTCAACAAGGAGAACGAGCAGATTCTTTCGCTGCTTCCAACGGCTTCATTGTATTCCCGAAAACGTTCCTTCAAAAATTCGACCACATCGGCGTCGCAGGTCAGATCTGAGCCTGGACTCTTCGAAATCCGCGCAGCCTCGGTCGGATTCAACCAGCAGAGCAGCGCACACGATTCACGATTTTCCCCGGCAATTACAACATCCAGCAACATGCCGCGCGTGGCCGCCAGGATCGCTGCGCGCATATTCCCGATCGAGACCCACGTACCGTTCGCGAGTTTGAAGTTTTCGGAAATCCTGCCCGTGAAACGCAGCCCAAGCTCCGGCTTCTCGGGATCCAGAAACGAAACAGTGTCGCCGATGCGATAAAAGCCTTCCTCGTCGAAGGCCTTTTCCGTCAAATCCGGCCTTCCAAGATAGCCTGGGGTAACGTTGGGTCCCTTGACCCTTGCCTCGTAAGTATCTGAAACCGGGATCAGCTTCAGTTGCAGGCCCGGCGCGGGAAGACCGATCTCTCCCGGCTGGTCGGTTGCCCAATGCGTCGTACTGATCGTTGGCGCCGTTTCGGTGGTGCCATAGCCCGACATGACGGGGATTCGCCGGCCGGTAATTGAGGACGTCAATCGATAGAGCTTTTCGAGCGTGCCTTGCGAAATTGCAGCGCCGGCATAGCTCATTCTGTCCATTCGCTTGAACACGCTGGCGCCTAGCTCGGGGTCCTTCTCGATCGCATCACACAAGAGGTTATAGCCGGCAGGCACGTTGAACATGGCGGTCGGGGAAATCTCCCTGAGGTTGGCGACCGTCTTGTGGAAGAGCTGGGGCAGCGGCCGACCGTCGTCGATGTAGAGCGTTCCGCCATTCTTGAGAATGCTGTGAAGGATCACGTTGCTGCCCATTGTGTGGTGCCATGGCAGCCACTCGACCTGGATCGGCGTATCCGGAGGCGACACCAGCAGGCCACCCATCTGAAGGGAGCTCGCCATCATGCGGTGGGTGTTGAGCACGCCCTTCGGAAAACCGGTCGAACCGGACGTGAACAATATCTTTGCGACGGCGTCGCAAGACACCGCACTTGATGCGCGCTGGAATCCGTCACTCCCGTTCATGGCGGTCATTGCCTGGAAGGGGACCGTGTCCGGCGCGCCATCGACGCTGATCCAGGTCGCGGCTGCCAATTCGGCAATGGAGCGGCCGGCGGAATAGTCGCGACAGCTCTGAACAAAAACGAAATTCGGACGCAGTGCTTCCGCAACGTCCTTGAGGCGGGCCAGGCCGCCGGGCATCAGCGTGTAGTTTGGCGATATTGGCGCCAGGATTACCCCGATTGACATCGCTGCGAACGAGATTACCGCGTTCTCGATGGAGTTGCCCGAAAGCACTACCAGCTTGTCACCCGGCTTGGCACCCATATCGATCAGGCTTTGACCGACCGCCTGAACCTGCAACCAGGCCTCGCCATAGGTAATTTCGTCCCATCCTCCCTTCGCGTTACGCTGCGCAAGAAAGATTCTATCCGGAACGGAATTTGCCCAGATCGGAAGGAAGTCCGTGATGCGCCAATCGCATTCGCCCAACTGAATTGGCGAGCTCAATATGAGCGTGCCGTCGGTTCGACGCGCTATCCAAACATCTTTTGGCGCAAACGTCAGTGCCTTCGTCGACATCGGGATTGATCTCCTTCGTTTACGCGCGGAGCCGATCGCCTGCTGAACGCGCTTCGCCCGCTAATGGCCGTTGGCTCTGGTCCCACCGCCTGGGGCAATCGGGCTGTCGGCCAGAACGGTGGGCAGCTCGCATCGAACTGCCACACCCGTGGCTTGGCTGGTCAGATCACTCGGACCTCGCGTCCAGCACTTCCCCGAAGCCTTGCCAGCTCGTGCCGGTCCATCGCTGCAGGCGCATCTGCGTCCAGATCATGTTCTCGCTGTCGCTGGTGTTGACCTTGATGCCGGGCAGCGACGTTTCAAGGACGAAGTCCTTCAGGTTCTTGGCTTGCGCAAGAATATTCTTGCGGGATAGATCATTCCCGCATTGCTTCAGAATCTGCTCGAGCAAGATGCCTTGCTGATAGCCGGTGAGATAGCTGCCGTTGGTGATATCGGCGCCCGGCAAATATTTTTCAAAGAACACCCTGTAGGCCTGCATGCCAGGATCATCTTTCCATGCCGGATCCAGAATATCCTTGTAGGTCGTGCCCACGATTACGCCGACAGATTTGTCGAGACCGGCGGGCGCGAGCGTCCCTCCGACGGAGCCAGATGGGAAGTTAAGGATCACGGTCGCTTTCCAGCCGATCACCGAGGCTTGCCGGATGGCCTGCGCCGCGAACTTCGGTGTGCCGGCGATCACAAGAGCCTCCGCACCGGAGCTCTTGAGATTGACGACCTGTGAATCAACTGTCGGTTCGGTGACCTCATAGGAAGCGCTCACGACCTTGCGGTCGAAATCCTTGCCGAGAAAGGCCTTGAAGGCACTCAGGTAGTCTTTGCCGAGGTCGTCGTTCTGATAAAGGATGGCATACTTGGCGTTTGGCAGCGCCTTCGTCAGGTATTTGGCGTAGATCTTTCCTTCAGTGTCGTAACTGACGAGGCCTGTCGTCGTCAGCGGATAATTGGTGACATCCGTGAACTTGGACGATCCGGAAATGATCGCGATGCTGGGCACCCCTTTCGACCGCAGGTATTTTGCCGTCGCCGAGATGCCGGGAGTGCCGAGCTGGCCGAACATGAACGATACTTCGTCGCTCTCGACGAGTTTGCGGGCGTGCTCCACCGTTTTTGGCGGGCTGTACGCATCGTCATATGCGATGTAGTTGATCTTGCGTCCATTGATGCCGCCGCGGTCATTGACCGACTGGATATAGGCCATAAGTCCCTTACCCACGAGACCGATCGATGAGGCCGGTCCGCTGAAGGGAAACACGCCGCCGATCTTGATTTCGGCCGCTGTTACCCCCGGCGCATCTGCGGCAAACGCGGACGATCCCAGCGTCAATAGCATCAGCGCGAAAGCAGGTCTGAAATTGAAACATCTGAGCATTGCATCCTCCCTTCTGAATAGCTGAGGCGCATCCCCGGCGGGGGTCGCGATCCTGCAAACCGCGGCCATTGTTCGACCGTCTTTCCCGCAACGTACAGTTCTTTTTTTGAACTCGTCAAGCCAATTCGAGGATCTAATTCTCCCCGCAAGCCTTCGGGACGGGACATTGCTATGCTGCGAAATGGTGTCGCGCTGGGCTGGAATTTGCGAAACGGCGGGCATTTTTGGCTCTAAGTGGAGTTGACCTAGTTCGGACAATTAGACGTGGGGCGTCAGGATGCGGTGGCACGCTTCCTCCATTTCGCAAGGCACTGTCGATTCTGGTATAGAACTTTGCCGGGAACGCCGGCGTTGGAGAACGACTATTCAAGCAACGGCGCAGCCCGATGCCGGGTCGTTGCGATGTGCCTTGCTAAGTGGGTGGTTCGGAACCGCAGACCCGAATGCGTGCTGGCTTAGCCGGACCTGCCGAGCGCTTTCAGTATGAAGCGGATCTGGTTGTGCAGGTCCGCTTCGGTGTCCTCGCCATGTCGAATGCAGTGCTCGATCAGAGTCGGATGGAAGAATGGCGTGAAGGCCATTTTGACAGCTCGCGCGGCTTGCGCGGCATCTTCCACCTCGAACTCGCCCTCTTCGATGCCCTCGCGTATGACCGCCTCAAGGATCGCCACCATCCGTTCGACGTGCGCCTTGATGATCGTCCAGTTCTCATGCATGGCGACGACAATCAGGTCGTGCATGTGCCTTTCCTCGACCAGCGTCATCTTGTTGTGGCGGTGAACGGCGGTCAGGAGCCGGTCGAGTTTTTCCATGGCCGGCACGTTCACGCATGCGATCGCAGAGGCGATATCAGCAACCTCGTTCAAGGCCCGCCCGCAAATCGACTCATTGATTGCATCCCTGGAGGGGAAAAAGCGGTAGACATTCGCCGGACTCATACCGAGTTCAGAGGCAATGTCGGCCATTGACGTCTTGTGATAACCGACGTGGCGAAAGTGCCCCTCCGCCACCTCCAGGATGCGCGATCGCGCCTCATCGGGATCAATTCCCGTTCGGACTGGACGATTCATGGATAAAACAAGGCCCTACTCGGCAGCCATTGCCGTTCGCGGTTCCGACTGCTCTTTCGAATCCCCATGGATCTCATCTGCCGTCGGCTTGATCCGAAACCACGCGGCATAAAGCGTTGGAAGGAACAGCAGGATCAGCACCGTGCCGACCGCCGTGCCGCCGATCAGCGTATAGGCCATCGATCCCCAGAACACGGAATGCGTGAGGGGGATGAAGGCCAGCACGGCGGCAAGTGCGGTCAGGATCACGGGCCGCGTGCGTTGCACCGTAGCCTCGATGACGGCGTGATAGTCATCAAGACCGGCGGCAAGGTTCTCCTTGATTTGTTCGGTCAAGATTAGGGTGTTGCGCATCAGGATGCCCGCCAGTCCGATCAGGCCCAGAATCGCGTTGAACCCGAAGGGCTGGTTGAAGATGAGCAATGCTGGCACGACACCGACCAGGCCGAGCGGTCCCGTCAGTACGACCATGGCCATCGTCGAGAAGGATCGCACCTGCAGCATGATGACGATCAACATGGCGGCGATCATGGCGGGAAAGATCGTCGCCAACGCATCATTGGCCTTGGTTGCCTCCTCGATCGATCCGCCCAATTCGATACGGTAGCCGGCCGGAAGAGATGCGATCAGCGGCTGCAGGGCCGTATTAATTTCCTTGGAGACCTCCGGAGGTTGGGTCGCCTCGTTGATGTCAGAGCGAATCGTGACTACGGGTGTGCGATCGCGGCGCTTCAGGATCGGCTCTTCAAGCCCTATTTCCGAATGGCCGACCTGGTCGAGCGGAATCGAGCGGCCGTCCCGGCTCATCAGCGAGAAATCCGCCAGCCGCGCCGGATCCAGCCGCTCGCCGCCGGCGCTGCGTGCCACGATGGGGACATTGCGAATGTCCTCGCGAACTTGCGTCACCGCGATACCCGTAAGGAGGAACTGCAACTGTCGGCCCACCTCCGACGGCGAGAGGCCGATGAGGTTCAGTCGATCCTGATCCGGCACGAAGCGGAGCACGGGTGTGCGGTTGCCCCAATCGCGGCTCGCTTGCCGCGCATCGGAAACGCCACGCATGATATCGAGCGCTTTTTCAGAGATGGCGTACAACTGCGCAGGATCAGGTCCCATGACCCGAAACTCGACGGGGAAAGGCGTGTACGGTCCGAACACAAGCTGAGTGACGCGCACATTGGCCTCAGGCGCAAGCCCCTCTGACACTGCCTGTCGGAGCCGGTGCTTCAAAGCTTCGCGCGCCTCCGCGTCCGGTGTCAGCACGACGATCTTGGCGAAGGCCGGATCGGGCAGCTCCGGCGCCATCGCGAAGAAGAAGCGCGGCGCACCCTGACCGACATAGCTTGTGATGATCTTGGCCTCGGATTGATGGTGCAGCCAACCTTCGAGCTTCTCGACGGTAGAAGTCGTCGTCTCGATGCTAGTGCCCTCCGGCAGACGAACCTCCACCAGCACTTCCGGGCGGTCGGAGGTCGGGAAGAACTGCTGCTTGACGCCGCCCATGCCGACGACGGAAAGCGCGAAGGCGACAGCGACGATGCCGCTTGTTGCGAACTTGTGGCGCACGGCGAAGGTGATGAGCCCGCGCAGGCGCTGATAATTGGGCGTGCCGTAAATCGCGTGGTGACCGCCTTCGACCGGCTTGATCGCGGGCAGCATCTTGACGCCAAGATATGGCGTGAAGATCACTGCGACGATCCAGGAGACGATAAGGGCGAACCCTACGACCCAGAAGATGTTGCCGGCGTATTCGCCAGCCGTCGAGCGCGCGAAGCCGACCGGCAGGAACCCGGCGACGGTCACGAGCGTGCCCGACAACATTGGTGCCGCCGTGTGGCTCCACGCGTAGGCCGCCGCCTTGATGCGGTCCATGCCCTCTTCCATTTTCACCACCATCACCTCGATGGCGATGATGGCGTCGTCGACGAGGAGACCGAGCGCCAGGATGAGGGCGCCGAGCGTGATGCGGTCGAAGAACCGGCCGGTTTCCAGCATGATGAGGAACACGACGGCAAGTGTCAGAGGGACGGCGGCCGCCACGACGATGCCGACGCGCCAGCCGAGGCTGAGCAGGCTCACCAGCAGCACCACGCCCAGCGCCATCGCAAACTTCATCATGAATTCGTCGACCGCCGAGGTGATGTTGACGGCCTGGTCGCTGACCTTGGCCAGCGTCATCCCGAGTGGCAGCGTCCGTGCGATGGCTGCGGACCTTTCTTCCAGCGCCTTGCCGAGCGCGAGACCATTCCATCCCTCCTGCATAACCGCAGCGAGCATGATGGTGGGCTCACCCTGGTGTCGGATGATGTAGGTGGGAGGATCCTCGTAGCCGCGGCGGACCTCGGCAATGTCGGAAAGCTTCAGCGTTCGCCCGGCAGCGACGATCGGCGTGTCCGCGATCGCCTGGACGCTGTCATAAGCGCCATCGATCCGGATAAAGACCTGCGGCCCCTTGGTGTCGATCGAGCCTGCCGGCGTCACCGTGTTCTGCCGCTGCAAGGCGGCAACGATATCCTGTGCCGATACGCCAAGGGTCGTCAGTTTGGCATAGGAAAACTCGACGAAAATCTGTTCGGGGCGCTCGCCGAGGATATTGATCTTCTTGACGCCGGGCACATGCAGGAGGTCCTGACGGATGACCTCGGCTTGCCTGGCGAGTTCGCGCATCGGCATGCCCTTGGCCTTGAGGGCATAGAGCGCGAAGCTCACGTCGGAATATTCGTCGTTGACGAAGGGGCCGAGCACGCCAGATGGCAGCTTGCGCGCTTCATCTCCAAGCTTCTTGCGGGCCTGGTAGAACTCCTCCTGCACGCTGGATGGCGGTGTACTGTCCTTCAGCGTAACCGTCATGTACGCATAGCCTGGCCGCGTCGTCGTCTCCACCCGGTCGTACCAGGTCAGCTCCTGAATCCGCTTCTCCAGCGGCTCGGCGACCTGGTCCTGCATCTCGCGTGCCGTCGCGCCCGGCCAGACGGTGGTGACCGTCAAGGTCTTGATGGTGAAGGACGGGTCCTCAGCCCGCCCGAGCATGAAGAAGGCATAGGCGCCAGCGGCAGCCAACAGGATGATGAAGAACAGGGTGACAGCACGCTCGCGAACGGCGACCGCGGAAAGATTGAGGTTCATCAGTTGCTCCTGCTTTCAGAGGCAGTCCTGACGCGCGCGCCCTCGTGCAGGAGGTGAGCGCCGAGGGAAACAATCTGGTCACCGGAGTTCGATCCGGAAATAACGGCCGTTTCGCTGGTCACACGCAGAAGCTTGATAGGTTGAAAGCGGACCGACGAAGTGGTGTTGTCGAACACCCAAACGCCTGTCGTCCGGCCGTCATCGAGCACCGCTCCCAGCGGCACCTGGACTTCCGGCTGACTATCCTGGCTTGCAAGCCGAATGGTGACGGTCGCGCCAAGCGGTGCTGCCGCGGCCTCACCATCGAGCACGTAGCGGCCCTCGTAGGTGCGGGTCTGGGGATCGGCGGAATCCGACAACTGCCGGAGATGTGCGGTATAGCGGCGACCATCACTGCCATACAGGCTTGCATCGGCGAGCGAACCAATCGCCGGCCGAACCGTTTCGGGAAGCGCCACCACAGCTTCGCGAGGGCCGGACTGCGCCAGCCGAACGACCGCTTGGCCGGCGGAGACGACTTGTCCGGGTTCGCCAAGCGTTTGGGTGATCGTTCCGTCCGCATCTGCCACCAGGACGGAATAGGTCGCCTGGTTCTCGGCGACCCCCGCTTCGGCTTCCGCCGCGGCAAGCTGCGCTTTGGCGGTGTCCGATGCGGCCTTCGCCTGCTCGTAGCGCTGTTTGGAAGTCCATCCGTCGTTCACCAGGTTGGCGTAGCGCCGCTCATCGGCGTCGGTCTGAACGACAGCTGCACGCGCGGCGGCAACCGCGTTGCGCTTCGCTGCGACAGCCAGGCGGAGGTCGGTTTCATCGATCCGCATCAGCGGCTGCCCGGATTTGACCTGCTCACCGACGTTTACGAGCCGCTCAACGATCTTGCCGGCAACGCGAAAACCGAGATTGCTCTCCACCTTGGCGCCTATGGTGCCCGTGAAACCGCGTTCGGATCCGGTCACCCGTGCGGCCGTCACCAATCTGACCATCGGCGGTTCCTGCCTCGGGTCACGCGCAGCGGAGGCTCTGGGGGACATAGCGAGAGTAGCGAAAACGGCGGCTCCGGAGGCCACGATCAGGACGCCAGCCACGACCAAAAGTCTGCTCTTTCTCATCGCATGTCTCCGTGCGCTTTAGATTTCGTTCGAACTCTATAGTTCATTTAGATGTCGATCGCAATCTAAATTTGGACTCTGACGGAAACGTGATCACCAAAAGCCGGCCTTTCGGCCCTTTCCGGCAGCCAAATTCAGCCTTGGCTATTGATAGATTTCGTTCGAACTCTATCTTGGCTATAGAGTTCGATCGAAATCTATATGGAGGTGCACCATGCGTGTGAGTCGCGTTCAAGCCGCGGAGAACCGCCAAACCGTGATTGACGTGGCAAGTCGCCTCTTCAGGGAGCGCGGCTTCGACGGCATCGGGCTGAAGGATCTGATGAAGGCGGCCGGGCTAACACAAGGCGCCTTCTACAAGCAGTTCGCGTCAAAAGAGGATTTGGCGATAGAGGCCTCCAGGCGCGCGTTGGAGGGCGCTTCCCTCCGATGGTCGGACACGGCAACGAAAAATCCTGATGATCCGCTCGGCGCGGTGATCGCGTTTTACCTCAGCGGCGACCATCGCGAAGAAAAGATGGACGGCTGCCCGATCGTAGCGCTCGGCGCCGATGCCGCCAGACAGGGAGCCGACGTGAAGGCGGCATTCGAAGCGGGAATAAAGGCACATCTTGAAGTGCTCGGCCGCTTCATTGCCGAGGCCGGTGGCGAGGCGTCCAGTAGCAAGGCCATGGCCATTCTCGCGACGATGGTCGGCGCGGTGACACTATCGCGCGTCGTCAATGACCCTGATCTGGCTCAGGCACTTCTGGATGCGGCAGTTGAACAGGTTCGCGAAGCCGCTGCCGCTTGAGAGATCGCCTTCAAAGCGGAGAGAGTCAAATGCGTAGCGCGACTGAAGTCAAACCAAGTCTGCTCAAACTATCGGATACGTTAAGCGTCCGTTTTCAAAAGATCGGCAGCGGGCCTCCGCTGCTTCTGATACATACCATCCGGACGCAGCTCGAATATTTTCGCAGTCTGGCTCCCCTCCTCGCCAGTTCGCACACGGTCTACGCCATTGATCTGCCTGGCCACGGCCACTCACCAATCGATCCAACCGCAAGCTTCGACGAACCCTATTTCAGGCGGGCCGTCATTCGCTTCATCGAGGAACTGGATCTCTCCAACGTGACGCTTGTTGGCGAGTCGATCGGCGGTGCATTGGCCCTCACGGTGGCGGCGTCGCTTCCACAGCGGGTGAAGCGGGTCTATGCGATCAACCCCTACGACTACGAGACCCGCTACGGCGACGGCATTCGACGCGGCAACTGGTTTGCGAATCTTATCATCGGAAGTTTGCAGATCCCGCTGCTCGGCGCGATCAATGCATCGCTCGAAAACAAGATGGTCCTCGGCAAGATTATGGGCGGCGGATATCACGACCCCGGCAAACTGCCGGCCGATCTGCTCGCTGAGTTCAATGAAGTGGCCCACCGCCCGGGATACAGGCGGGTCGCACGAAAGGTGCTGGCAGGCTGGCGATCCTGGAGCAAGGCCCGCGATTATTATCGGCAAATCTCGGCGCCTGTGACGCTCATCTATGGCGATAGCGATTGGTCCCGGCCAAATGAACGCGAACGTACACGGTCACTCATTCCTGTCGCACAATTGGTGATGCTCAAGAATACCGGCCACTTCTCGGCTGTCGAGAATCCGTCGGAGCTGGCTCGCGCGATCTTGGCGACAGATTGAGCGCAGTGATCGACGACACGAGTGCGCAACGATGCTCAAGCGCTTCTGGGAACGTCTGAATTGCTGGGCTGAAGCGCTCGGCATGGACGATCCGCGCGGCGACTACATGTTCAGGCTGGAAGATTGTGTCTCAAAGCTTGAGCGCGAACTCGAATATCTTCGGATCCAATCCCGAACGACGTCCGCCGGCTCGGCGAATGACCGCGTTCAACACCAGCAAAGTTATCCTCAACAGTGAACGCCGCAAATTCCGAAGACCGCTGTCACGAGTTATTTATCTCTTCGTTACCGCCTGCAGAGCTTCACAGTTCATGCGGAGATCCTATTTCGATATTGAATGATCGTTATCATATCGTGGTTGAAGCGGTCCACTAACTGCAAATTCCGGCACTTAGGCTTTGGAGCAAATATGGGCGAAGTTATTCGGTTTGTGTCAAAGTCCGAGCGCGAGCGAGACCGTCTCATTCGAGAGGCGCGTGCGATTTATGACAGCATCTTCCCGCCAGCCGATCCAGTCAGCGAGAAGCGAAATGACGCACCGGCGAGCCCTACGGGCGTTGTCGCCCATACCTATCGTCGCGACGATTTCCTCCCATCTTAGTCAAGACCACCGCCCTACTTTGCGGTAGTTCCTATCCGGCAGATTGCCCGAGCAGATCGGCAGCGCATGGCGAGAGATTGCATCGCCCCAAGTCCCCGGTTGCGCTCCAGTCACTATTGATAATATAGTCACTTGGATTTAGGGAGAAACAAAATGCGCAAGGCCGGCGTGCACAACTTTCCAGCAATTGATCGTGTCATCTATGGCACAGCTGCTTCCGAAGCTCTGAACGAAGAGGCAGAGCGGCTGAATGCAAAGCGCGTCTTCCTTCTCGCCAGTCGAACGTTGAACACCAAGACCGATGAGATCGAGAAGATACGGCGTGCGCTGGGCGACAAACATGTCGCGACCTTCGACGGAATTGCTCAGCACACGACCCGCAAGCAAGCCGCCGATGTTGCCCGTCAAGCCAAAGATGCAAGAGCTGATCTGATCGTGGCTGTAGGTGGTGGGTCCGCCGTCGATCTGGCAAAAATAGTCATCATGGCGATGGAACATGACATCCGCGATGAAGCGGGGTTCGATCCATTCCCCATGGGCCCGGGCGTAAACGTCTCTCCGTTCCGTCCGCCCACGGTCCGCCAGATCGCGGTCCCATCGACGTTGAATGGTGGCGAATACAATGCAGCAGCGCTGGTCACCGATGAGCGCCATAAGCTGAAGCAGATTTTCTTCCACCCCCAAATGTCGCCCGTGGCGATTATTCTCGACCCTGCCCTTACCCTGCATACGCCGCCCAGCCTATGGATGGGATCGGGAACGCGCTCGATGGATCACGGCATCGAAGCGTTGTGCTCGCCCGCCGGCACCCCGCTGGCCGATGAGGTCGTCCTGGCCGGCATCCGCACCCTGCGTGAGGGAATGCTCCGGACCTTGCAGCAAGGTGACGATCTGGAGGCGCGGCGACTATCCCAGCAGGGCTCATGGCTCGCGTCGTTCGGCCTCCAGGCACGCGTCCCGATGGGAGCAAGTCACGGCATTGGCCATGTGCTCGGAGGGACTTTCGACGTTCCTCACTACTATTGCACACCCGTTATCATGCCGAGCCTGCTTCGATACAACAAGCCATTCACCGAGGATGCTCAGAAACGTCTAGCAGCGGCTCTTGGCCGGCCGGACATGGCGGCGGCAGACGCTTTTGCAGAATTCACCAAGAGCCTTGGATTACCAGGCCGTCTTGCGGATGTCGGCATCGGCGAAGACAAGTTTGGCAAGATCAGCAAGATTGCAATCAATCATCGCTTCATCCAGGCCAATCCGCGGCCTTTCAAAAGCGAAGCCGATATCGTCGATCTGCTGCGAATGGCCGCTTAGCCGAGATAGGCTCAGCGCAATAACGAAATGACGAATAGTCAGCCTCGCATACGATGGGCGTACGGGTCGGGCGCGCGGGGTTTCCGCAGCCGGTCCATCGCAGCATCGATGGCGCCGGATTGAATAGCACGTCAGGCGTTACCGTCTTTCTCCCCTGTTTAATAACAGTCATCATCCAAGTGAGATACGAGGATCGTGTAACCATGCCGGACAGCCCCGCGTCCCCTGCCCTGGACCGCATCCGCAAGCGCACGGTCCGCGCCAACGGGCTCGATTTTCCGATCCTCGAAGCGGGGAACGGTCCCCTTGTGCTATGCTTGCACGGCTTTCCCGATCATGCACAGAGCTGGGTTCACTTCCTGGGTCGTCTCGCGCAGGAAGGATATTGGGCCGTCGCGCCGGCTCTGCGAGGATATTGGGTCGATGGCGCCGCACCCGACGGATCCTACCGCGCCTTGGCGACCGGGCAGGACGTGTTAGCGCTTATTGAAGCGCTGGGGGCCGAGCAGGCTGATCTGATCGGCCATGACTTCGGAGCGCGCGCAGTCTATGCCGCAGCAAGCCTCGATGCCGCCCGCGTCCGCAAGCTTGTTGGATTGGCAGTCCCCTATGGAAAGGGACTGACGACAGCATTCATCGCCGATGGCGATCAACAGCGGCGAAGCTGGTATATGTTCTTCTTCCAGACTCGCCTGGCGGAGACGGCGGTTCAGCTCAACGACTTTGCATTCCTCGACCGGCTCTGGCGAGAATGGTCGCCGGGGTATGTGCTGCCGCCTGCGGACCGTTCCGCGCTCAACGAGACGTTTGGCCAACCGGGAGTCCTGACCCAGACCCTGGCCTATTACCGGCAGTTGTTCACGCCGCCGTCTGATCCGGCCGCCCTGGCCCTTGAAGCCCGCGCGAGCGGCCCAATTGCTGTCCCCTCGCTCTATCTGCACGGGGAGGACGACGGCTGCATGTCTGCGCAGCTTAGCGACAGCATGGAGACGGCGTTCACAAATGGATTCGAGCGCATCGTGATACGTGGCGTCGGTCATTTCCTGCATCTTGAACAACCCGACGCAGTGTTGAGCCACGTCTTGCGCTTCCTGAAACGCTGAGCGGCCTCTGAGAGCGAACGGTCGGCTGTACCTCGATGGCGCGAACCGGCTTCGCTTCAACGAACAACCAGTTGCCTAGCCGAAAAGGACATTTCGATGTCGAAACGGAATCCCATTTTGATCACTGGAGCCGGCGGCGAAGTCGGCTCCGTAAGCAAGACGATGATCAACATGCTACTGGAGCAGCAACATCCGGTACGTGCCTTCGTGAGGCGGGACGATGAGCGGGCGGCGGCGCTTCGACAGATCGGAGCCGAAGTGTTCGTCGGGGATCTGCTCAACGTCGCCGATGTCGCCGCCGCCCTGAAGGGTTGCCGCCGGATCTACTTCAGCATGAGTTTGAACCCGTACTATACCGACGCCAGCATCTTGATAGCCGCCGCTGCGCGTGCGCAAGGGGACATTGAGGTCTTCGTGAACATTTCGGAGTTCGAGCAGTCCTACATGACGTTCGATAAAATGACCGACGCCTACGAGGCGCGCCTCGAATGGCTCGGGGGACTTGTCGCTGAATGGTCACCGCAGCAGAGAGGCCATTGGGCATCGGAGCAGGCGCTGAAGTGGTCCGGCCTGCCGGTCGTCAATATCCGGGCGACCATGTTCGTTGAGAATCCTATCCTTTCCTGGTTTCCGCTAAGGCAGTTGCTTGGTGCGGGCGAACTGCACCTGCCTTTTGGCACGCAGAAGATCGCACCAATCGCCGCTTACGATGTTGCGGAGGTTTGCACGAAGGTCTTGATCGATCCTTCGGCGCACATGTCGATGTCGTATGAGCTCACAGGACCGGAGTTGAAGGACATGCATGGGTTTGCAGAGGATTACGGCGCCGCGCTGGGACGACGTATCTCGTATGTACCGCAGGACTTGGATGCCTGGATCGAGACATACATCAATAGTCCCATCGCGCCTCGCAGTCCGCATATCGCAGACCACCTAGGAACAATCACCCGCCTGGTCGCAGGTGGACGTTATGATGTTATCAACGACAAGCTTGAAGGGTTGCTTGGGCGCGCTCCCAGGGGCGTCCGATGGGCCCTCGGACGAAATCCCCGCGTTCGCAAAGCTCTGGAGGCCACATGATCATGCTTCAGTTCACCGACGGCAAAGTCAGCTCTCCCCCTTGCAGCTTGGGCGCTTAGGCGCGGCGAGAATGAGGTCACGGCCAAGACGAGCGTAGTGTACCAGCACCGCCCTGAGGCTCGACAGATCGATCGGCTGAGTGTCTCGCCAAACCGGCTGGCCGCGACGGACAGCGGGGGCAAACCGCCCTTGCTTGGCTCAATCCCCTTAGCTCTTCAGGGAAACGGCTTTGCCACCGGTTTTTGCCCGCTGAACCGGCCGACGGGCTATGGCGTCGGCCGCTTGTTGCAGGCGCCGGAAAGCCTCGTCGTGCTGGAGACCAGGATTCAACTTACCGCCGAGGTGCCGCATGCCCCATCGGCCAAGAGCCAGAACGATAACACCGAGCTCACGGCCTCGGTCCGTAAGGGTATAGGCGGCTCGCGGGGGATGGTCGCTGTAGAATTCGCGACGTACAAGGCCGTGTGCCTCAAGTGTTTTTAGACGGTCTGAGAGCACATTAGGCGCCATGCCGGGCAGACGCTCTTGAAGGTCCTGAAATCGCATGGTGCCCGGGAGAAGATCGCGGATAATCAGCAACGTCCAGCGCGTGCCTACAATGTCGAGCGTTCGTGCTACAGGACAAGACGCATCAAGACTTTTCTTCTTTGCCATTCCGGGCCCAACCTAGCTTGCCGCGACCCGCGGCGCACTGACTTGCAGATATATAGTCAATATAATCCGAATTGGAACTCCCCCTTTCGGCCCCTCGGGCCAATACCCTCACCCATCATTAAATCCCATTACAGACGCCCCATGTCCTTCAATGACTTGATCGCGCCAACAGTGTCGTTTTGAATTGGCGACTCAATCATCTGATCGACGGTATGGGCAGGTGCCTTTACTGGATAGGTCAAACCGCAAGCAATCATCGCAGCAGCGAATCCAAACAAAATAACAATCAACAACTTCGTATAGCTGAACATCTCGTTCTCGAATAGCTGACTATAGTTTCTTTCCTGCCGTATCTGCGAGCGTGTTTGCTGCACGAATGCCCGCCGCAAGTATGGCATCGGACATCGAGCGGTCTTCGACCGCGCGCGCGAGCTGAAGCGTCCCAACAAGCACGGCGAAAATTCCGATCGCAGTATCATGCGGTGAGTGGCCGAGACTGTTCTGCGGCAGTCGTCGAGCCAGTTGCTCGAAGAACTCGTTCATCCGAGCCGTGTAGGCCTTGCGGACGGAGCGCGGCTGACGGCCAATCTCGGGAAGCAGCGCAGCGGAGGCACAGCCAGAGTCCGGGTGGTCGCGATGCTCGGCGGAGAGGTAGCAACGGATCAGCTCACGGAGTTCTCCAGGGGAGGCGTCAGCTTCAGCCAGGTGATGCGGTTGCTCATCGAGTGCACACTCGATTCCCTCCCGGACCAGATCGTTCTTCGAGCGGAAGTGAGAGTAGAATCCGCCATTCGTCAGTCCTGCCTCGGCCATAATCCCGGTCATTCCCGTGGCGGCAATACCCTGCCGCCTGAACTTCTTAGCTGCGACCTTCAGGATCCGTTCATGCGAAGTGTCCTTGTGGCCCTTGGTATATCGCATGTGGGGAATCTCCACCGGAGTACGACCTATTGTATTATGCTCTTAATATGATATTTATATCATCATCCAATTGGATCACAATAGCATCGACGAAGGCTTTCCATGCGGCAAGATGGCAAAGTGGCGATGTGAGCGGGGCTTCAGCAGGAATCGGACAAGCTCGGCCAAGGATAGCTCAGAAAGGTAATGTCATCATGCGTCGCGTCGTCGTTACGGGACTAGGATTGGTATCACCGTTGGGTTGCGGCAGTGAGTTGGCATGGTCCCGCCTGCTTGCGGCCCGGTCCGGGCTGGCTGCCCTTCCCGAATGGGCGGCTGCCCTTCCCGCGCGGGTCGCTGGAGTAGTGCCGACAAAGGCCGACGATCCGGATGGAGGCTTCGATCCGGATCTGGTTGTTCCTCCCAAGGATCAGCGCAGGATGGATCGTTTCATCCTGTTCGCGTTGGCTGCCGCGGCCGAGGCTATTGCGCAAGCGGCATGGACTCCTTCCGACGCACACTCGCTGGAGCGCACGGCGACCGTGATCGCATCCGGCATCGGAGGCTTTCCGGCAATTGTCGAGTCGGTTCGCACCACCGATCAGCGCGGCGTCAGGCGCCTCTCGCCGTTCACTGTGCCGTCTTTTCTCGCCAATCTCGCGGCCGGGCATATCTCCATCCGCTATGGCTTCAAGGGCCCCATCGGTACGCCGGTCACCGCCTGCGCCGCGAGTGTGCAGGCAATCGGAGATGCAGCGCGTCTGATCCGAAGCGCAGAAGCCGACGTTGCAATCTGCGGGGGCTCGGAGGCCTGCATTGATCTTGTGAGCCTCGGCGGCTTCGCCGCTGCCCGGGCCCTTTCGACCGGCTTCAATGACACGGCAGCGCGCGCGTCCCGCCCCTTCGACCGCGACCGCGACGGCTTCGTGATGGGCGAAGGAGCCGGCATTCTCGTGATTGAAGAATTGGAACACGCGTTCCGGCGGGGCGCCCGACCGATCGCCGAAATCGCCGGCTATGGCACGACAGCTGATGCCTACCATATCACGTCAGGACCCGAGGACGGCGACGGCGCGCGACGCGCCATGGAAGGCGCCTTGCGGCAGGCCGGCCTCAAGCCCGGTGATATCCAGCATCTCAACGCCCATTCTACTTCGACGCCGGTTGGCGATGTTTCCGAACTGGAGGCGATCAAAGCCGTGTTCGGCCGCGACGGAAACATTGCCGTGAGCGCCACCAAATCGGCGACCGGTCATCTGCTCGGCGCAGCCGGGGGAGCGGAAGCGATCTTCACGATCCTCGCGTTACGCGACCAGATCGCGCCGCCTACCCTCAATCTCGAAAATGGCGACGCGGCCGCTGATGGCGTCGACCTCGTGGCCCGGAAGGCTCGGCCCATGACAATGGAGCATGCGATCTCGAACGGCTTCGGCTTCGGAGGTGTCAACGCCAGTGTCATCTTTCGACGTTGGGAGTGAGGCCGCATACTAGACATCGTCGACACGTCGTTGCCAGTAACTACCAGTTCTAACACGCGAGCAAGCGAAATGACTCAGTCCAAGCAGGACGCCCACCCCCCCGTCCAGGATGTTGCACTCATTGTCGGTGGCGGTCCGGGCATCAGCTCAAGTTGCGCGAGGCTGTTCGCAAAGAACGGTATGCGTGTCGCTATAGCAGCCAGGAATCCCGAAAAAGCGGTTCTTGAGAAACTCGAAGAGATGCATGGGGTGCGTCGATTCGCTTGCGATGCGAGCGAACCGGCGGCTGTGGACCAATTGTTCAAGGATGTCGTGCAGGATATTGGGACGCCGAGGCTTGTGGTGCATAACATCGACGGCCGAGTCCCCGGCATTTTCCGCAAGAGTGTTATCGAAGCCGACCCGATCATGGCACTCGAAACACTTCGAAACTCGGCCTTCAGCGCCTTCCTGGTCGGACAGCAGGCTGCACGGCTCATGCTTGGAAACAGACCCGACGCCAACGGCGCGAAGGGAACGATCATCTTCACGAACGCCAGCGCGGCGCTCAAAGGCTTCCCATCGAGCGGCGCCTTTGCGATGGCATGTCATGCCAAGTCGGGACTCGCGCAGAGTATGGCAAGAGAACTGATGCCGCAGGGTATCCACGTAGCGAATGTGCCGATCGACGCTGCAATCGGCTGGACTCAGGAGGATGGGACCCGCGCACACCGACTGGCGGGAACGACCGTCGACGACAACATGGCCAACCCTGACCATATCGCCGAAACATATTTGCAACTGCATCGCCAGCATCGGTCGACGTGGGCGTTCGAAGTCGTGCTTCGGCCATGGGTCGAAAGGTGGTGACTAGCATGCGCCGACGCGCCCCACCTCACGCGCACCATTAGTCTCGCTTACCCAATCCCGGAGAGCGGCAGCGACGCCCTCCGGGTCGTGCTCATGCGCGGAGTACTCGGTGTTGAAGGCGGACGCCGCGCCCTGCACTTCAGCGCATCGAGATGTTTGGCGAAATTCTGCAACCCCAATTCCATAGGGAAACCTCCCTACGTTGCCATTATATATCGATCAGTCGGCGCTAGATCGGGCGAGAGAAGGTTGCAGCTTGCATCCTGTTCTTGACGCTCAGCTTCACGATGATGTTGTGCACATGATCCTTGATCGTCGAAACCTCAAGTCCGAGTTCGCGGGCGATCTGCTTGTTCGAAAGATTGTGCCCTAGCAGGCGAAGATTGATGTGTTCGCGACGTGACAGGCGTTCGAGTCCGGCGCTACGTTCGCGGCTGGCGGCGAGTTCGCTCAGCCGTTCCTGCATGAGCCGCGAAATGCGCGGTAGGCACAGGAATTGGCCATCAGCGGCAGCAAGACTGACGCGTACCAGGTCTTCGATCGATTCTTCCTTCGTCACATATGCACTGGCCCCCTGCCTCGAATGAGGCCGGAATTTCCGTGTCTGCGCCACGGCAAGATCGGACGGCTCGCCAATGCCGACGATTTTGGCCCTTGGGCGAGGTTCATCCAATCGGGCTGACATCTTGCTCCTCAGGCCCCTTCTGACAGGCACCGCCGCAAGTTTTTGAAAGGATTGGTGGGCGCACCAGGGCTCGAACCTGGGACCCGCTAAAGAACAATCAATGACTTATTCGTCGTACCACCGGGCTTATCTGACCGAAAATGGGCATTCGTCGCACGATCATAGTGCTTCGTTGCGCTTCCTATTAGCGGGGCCTTGATCGTCCGCCAAACGTCGAGTGCGCGATAACCTCGATACTCCGGCGTTGACGTCTGTGCTTTCCCGCTTCAAAACGACACGAGATTTTGGGTTTCCGCTGCGCGCTTGATCGCGTCAATCACTTCGAGGGTTTTGAGACCTTCGCGCGCGCTCACCACAGGCGCAGCCGTACCGCGGATAACCGCACAGAAATTGGCAATCTGCAGGCCAAGCGGGTCTTCCTTCTCGTACCTCAGCCGCTCGCGCTCTATCGGCGTCCACCAGCTGGTCTTGCTTGGATGATGCCAAAGATCGAGTTGCGGAATAGACAGCGATGCCCTCGTGCCGCCGATCTGGTAACAAGTCTCCTGCGTATGACTGTACGCCGGGTTCTCACCAGCCGTGAATTCCCAGCTCCAAGGCGACTGGATCGTATCGGAGACATTGACCGTTCCCAGCGCGCCGGAGGCGAAATGCAGGATGACCACCGCGGTCTCTTCAACGGCATTTCCACGCAGTCGATTGGATTGGGCAGCCTGTACCGCCACGATATCCCCACACAGATATCGCAATAGGTCGACATCGTGGATGAGATTTAGGAAAACAGGGCCCGCCCCTTTTTCGCGGCGCCAAGCCACATCGAAATAATCGTCCGGCTTGATCAGCCAGAACATGCCATGCACCGATACGATCTGGCCGAGCCGGCCGCTGTCGATCTCCGTCTTGGCGCGCTGAATCAACGGGTTGTGGCGGCGATGATGGCCGGTGAGCAGCGGCACGCCCGCCCGCTCGGCGGCTTCGACCAGGGCTTGTGCAGCGACGACATCATCCGCTAACGGCTTCTCGATGAGCGCTGGGACGCCCGCAGCGATACAATCCATGCCGTTGGCCACGTGCATCTGGTTGGGGGTGGCGACAACCACTCCCTCTGGCCGATCTTCGGAGAGCAAGTCCTGAAAGGACGGAAACCAGTCCACCTTCAGCGAAACCGCCAACTCTTGCGCCGCCGGCGTCGGATCGACGATCGACGACAGTGCCGCCTCCGGCCGCGCGAGAATGTGTTCGATGTGTCGCTTGCCGATGAGACCCGCTCCCATCACCGACAGGCGGACGGGCGCACTCATACGATGCTACCCCGTCTTCTCATCAAGCAGCTTGGCCACACGACGCAAGCCGAGCAGATAACCCTGAGTGCCGAAGCCTGCGATGACCCCATCAGCTCGTTTGGAGACAAACGAGTGGTGGCGGAATTCCTCGCGCTTGTGCACGTTGGAAATGTGCACCTCGATTACTGTTCCCTCGAACGTGTTTAAAGCATCCAGGATGGCAACCGACGTATGGGTGAAAGCCGCGGGATTCATCACGATACCGGCAGCCGTCTCGCGCGCCTCGTGGATCCAGTCGATCAGCTCGTATTCCCTGTTCGACTGGTGAAAGCGCATCTCCAATGCGAGCTCCCCGGCCAGCGCCCGGCAATCGCGCTCCACGTCCGCAAGCGTCTCGTGACCGTAGATGTGGGGCTGGCGCTTGCCGAGCAAATTGAGATTTGGCCCGTTGAGGACGTAGACAAGACGACTCATAGAAGAACTCCGTTCAGTGATGGGCAAGGATCTCGCCAAGGAACTGCTTGGTGCGGGCGTGCTGTGGATTGCGGAAGAAAGCGTCGGGCGCGCCTTCTTCGATGATCTTCCCTTCAGCCATGAAGATGACACGATCGGCAACCTGGCGGGCAAAGCCCATCTCGTGGGTGACGCAAATCATGGTCATGCCGTCGTTGGCGAGGCCTATCATCGTATCGAGCACCTCCTTGACCATTTCCGGATCGAGAGCCGAGGTCGGTTCATCAAACAGCATCACCTTGGGCTGCATGCAGAGCGCACGCGCAATCGCGACGCGCTGTTGCTGACCGCCCGAAAGTTGAGCCGGATACTTCTCGGCCTGATCACCGATGCGCACGCGCTCGAGGTATTTTCGCGCGGTCGCCTCCGCTTCGGTCTTGCTGATGCGACGCGCGCGAATAGGCGCGAGTGTACAGTTTTGCAAGACCGTCATATGCGGAAAAAGGTTGAAGCTCTGAAAGACCATACCGACGTCCTGACGTACGACATCGATAGCCTTGATGCTATCGTCCAGCCGGTGACCGTTCACCACGATACTACCCTGCTGGATCGGCTCGAGGCGGTTGATACAGCGGATCAGAGTCGACTTGCCTGAGCCGGACGGACCGCAGAGCACGATCTTCTCGCCCTTGCGCACGGTGAGATCGACATCGCGAAGTGCCTGGTACCCGCCGTACCATTTCTGCACGGCTTTCATTTCGATCAGGATCGGGTCCTGCATGCTGGTCTCCGCTGTCGGGCGGCAGCCAACGCGGATCGCGCGTCGGCCGCTCGCAGTGGCTACTGGATGGTGAATGGAACGCCGGGGACCGAGTCGGGGAAGGTCGGCACGGGCACCTTCATCCATTTAGCGTAGAAGGCGGCCAACTTGCCGTTCGACTTGATCTGGTCGATGAATTTGTTGGCCGTCTCGTTCCACTCCTTGTCTCCCAGGCGCGTGCAGGCCCCGTTGTACAGAGCGGTGAAGTGAAGCTTGGGTTCGAACCCGAGTTCCGGCTTCGCCGCATTCAGACGCTGCGGGTAAAACAAATTCGCACCGACGGCCTGGACCTGGCCGGAGAGCAGCGCCTGGATCGTGGCCGCGTCATCATCAAATCTGCGGATCTCGGTGCCTGCTGGAGCACTATTGGTGACCTGGGTGTCCTGCGTGGAGGA
Source organism: Bradyrhizobium sp. CB3481 (assembly GCF_029714305.1). NCBI lineage: Bacteria > Pseudomonadati > Pseudomonadota > Alphaproteobacteria > Hyphomicrobiales > Nitrobacteraceae > Bradyrhizobium > Bradyrhizobium sp. CB3481. The sequence continues at coordinate 1,807,042 of NZ_CP121647.1, read as the reverse complement.
CCTCGGAACGCCGATAACGTACTTGCCCATATCGGCATTGCTGTTGATCGGGGTCGCCTTGGCAGCAACAAGTGTAATCTCGTTGGCAACATACGGCTTGGAATACTGCACCGCCTTTGCGCGCTCGGGCAGCATGGCCATGGTTGCGAACAGAATGTCTACGCGGCCCGTGGTCAGCGCCGGAATACGATTCGCCACCGCCAGCGGGACGAACTCGGCCTTCACGCCGAGATATTCAGCGAAGGCGCGCCCCATGTCGGCATCGATGCCATCCTGCTTTCCTGAGCTATCGACAAAGCCCCAGGGAGGATTGTCGCCCTGAATTCCGATGACGACGACACCCTTCTTCTTAACGTCTTCCAGAGTGCCCGCCTGCGACTCGCCTGCGACAGCGATGGCCCCCAACGTCAGCAACGCAATGCCGAACTGGCGACGATTGAGTGCAAACAACATTAGTATCTCCTCCTGATGATGGCTGTATGTGATTGGGCAGGTGCGCCGTTCCTACCTTTGATTGGCCAGGGCCAGCCTGGCCTCCATGCGACTGCCCCACCATGAGAGTGGCCAGCAGAGGATGAAATACATTGCGCCAACCACGCCGAAGACGAGCAACGGCTGGAAGGTCTGGTTCGATACGATTTGACCGGCGCGGGCGAGTTCGATGAAGCCGACGATGGCGGCGAGCGAAGTGCCCTTGATGAGCTGCACGAGATAGCCGATGGTCGCCGGCAGCGAGATGCGGATCGCCTGCGGCAGCACGATGTCGCGCATGCGAGACGAATAGTGCAGTCCAAGCGCCATCGCCGCCTCGGTCTGGCCGCGCGGCACGGCCTGTATTGCACCGCGCCAGATCTCGCCAAGGAAGGCGGAGGCATTTACAGTGAAACCGATCGCCACCGCGACGAACGCGTCGAGCTTCAGCCCGGTAAGCGCCAATCCGTAATACACGACGAAAAGCTGCAGCAGCAGCGGAGTGCCCTGGAATATCCCGATGTAAATGCGGATAATCCGTTCCACCCCCTTATGACCACAGGTGCGCAGCAATGCTACGGCTAGCCCCGCCGTGCAGCCGCCCGCAAACGCGACCAGCGTAAGCAGCATCGTCCATTGCAGCCCACGCAGCAGGAAACCGAACTCGGGAAGACCAAAATGCGGTGCCATGATCTCCCCCTCAGCGTGTCGGATATGAGAAGAAGCGGTGAGAGATGACCGCGAAGCCCAGCATCAACAGCCAGGAGATCGCGAGATAGAGGAAGGTGACGGAGAAATAGACTTCGAAGCTGCGGAATGTGTCGCTTTCGATGCGCTGCGCAACCGACGTCAATTCGTAAGCCGATACCGCCGAACAGATCGACGAGGTCAGCGTCAGCATGATGAACTGACCCGTGAGCGAGGGGTAGATCGCGCGGAGTGCGGGCTTGAGCACGATGAAGCGGAATACCTGCCCCTTGTGCAGGCCGAGCGCGTAGCCGGCCTCTACCTGTCCTTTATGAATTGACTGAACGCCGCCGCGAATGATCTCGATGGCGTAGGCGCCGCCATTGACACCGAGTGCGATAATGGCGGTAGCGGTTGGATTGAGCTTCAACCCGATGAGCGGCAGGGCGAAGAACAGAAAGAAAATCTGCACCAGGAAAGGCGTATTGCGCACGATCTCGACGAAGCCGATCACGATGGCACGCAACCAGGCCGCCTTCGCATCGCGTGCCGCGACGCCGGCAACACCGATAATCATTGCGAGCGTCATTCCGGCAAGCGCCAGGCCCAACGTACCCACGCATCCCCACAGCAGTGCGGGCATTGCATGCCAAAGCACCGAGAAATCGAGCGTGTAGCCCATCTTGCGTTTCCTCTCGGGCGTTGTGCGTGCCGCTCGCCCGTCGGCCCCGGGGGGTCACCCTCTGCCGCTCAGACCGACGAGAAAGCTGGAGTTCGGATGCATGCTCGGCGTCGCCCGTCAGCTCAATGGGACGGTCAGTTCGGCGATGACCTGAGTCGTGCTCGGTCGAACGCCGCGCCACCAGACAAAGGCTTCCGCCGCCTGCTCGACCAGCATGCCGACACCGTCGGCCAGCTTGGCTACGCCTTCGGCGCGGGCCGCTTGCAGAAAGCGAGTCAATCCTTTGCCGTAGGCGAGTTCGTATGCCAGCTCCGCACCGCGGAAGACATTGCTTGGAAGTGGCGGCATTTCACCTCGCAGGCTGGCCGATGTCGCGTTGACCACGACGTCATAGCCCTCGGCAAGATCGGCCAGTTCGGCATAACCGCTGACAATCAGGGGACCACAGCCGGCAAACTCTTCGGCCAATGCCACCGCTTTCGACAGCGTTCGGTTGACGAGAACCAATTCGGACGGCTCCTGCCGCAGGAACGGCAGCAGCGCGCCACGCGCTGCTCCTCCAGCCCCGAGCATCAGGATGCGTCGGCCGGCCACTTTGACGCCGAGATTGACGGTGATGTCACGCACCAGGCCGATCCCATCGAAATTCTCGGCAATGATCCGGTCGCCGTCGAATTTAAGGCAGTTCGCGGCACCTGCCCGTCTGGCGCTCTCTGAGAGCTCGTTTGCGTAGGCGAAGGCATCGAGCTTGAACGGGGCGGTGATGTTTAGCCCCTTGGCGCCCTCCGTCCGGAATTGATCAACCCGTTCGCTGAAGCCATCGAGGGGTCCCTCGATCGTCTCATAGACAAGGTCCTGTCCCGTCATTTTGGCGAAAGTGCCATGGATGAGGGGTGATTTGCTGAAGCCGATCGGATTGCCAATCACCGCATAACGATCGCTCATGGCTCACTCCTGCACTGCAACTTCGTTGTAGAGGACACCGTCGCGCACCATCGCCTCAACGAGCTCGGCCGAGAGTCCCAGCGACTCTGCAATGCGGCGATTGTCCTGGCCAAGCAGTGGCGCCGGAGTACGCACCGTGGTGTCGCAGTCGGAGAAACGGAAGGGTAGGTTCGGCAGCGTCACCATGCCGAGCACTGGATGCTTCTGCTCGACCAGCATCCCGCGCGCGTGGATCTGCGGATCCCTCACGACCTCTTCGATGGTCTGCACAGGAGCTGACGGCACACCTGCTTCATCGAGTGCCGCAAGACAAGCATCCCGAGACGGCTGCGACAGCGTCCAGTTGCGCACAATCTCCATGGCTTCGGTATAATGGGCGTTCCGCGCGGCAGGCTTGGCGAAGCGCTCGTCGGATGCCAACGTGTCCCCTCCAATCAGGCTCGCCAATCGTCGCCACGCATCATCGACTTGCGCGGCGATGACAAGATTGCCGTCCTTGGCCGGAAAGACACCGTAGACAGTCGAGTCCGGCTGTCCGCTGCCGGTCTGCCTTGGCAGGTCGGTACCGCCGGAGAGGAAGTAACGCTGAACCGCATAGTCGTGCATCGAGACCATGCAGTCGTACAGTGCCAGATCGATGTGTCGGCCGCGCCCGGACGACGCGCGGCCAACCAGCGCCGCATTGACGGCAGCCACTCCGTGAATGCCGGCATACATGTCGGCCAGTGGCATCCGCAGCAGCGGCGGCGCTTCGCCGGGATTGCCCAGCTGCGCCAGAGCGCCCGACATCGCTTCTGCGATCAGGCCGAAGCCCGGGCGGTCGGCATAGGGACCGGTGTGGCCATAGGCGGAGACCGAGCAGTAGATCAGTCCGGGATTCCGTGCCGAGAGTGCCTTGTAACCGAGCCCGAGGCGCTCAAGGGCGCCGGGGCGGTAGTTCTCGATGAGGACATCGGCCGTGTCGACCAGCTTCATCATCATGTCGAGGCCACGCGTGTCGCGCAGATCGATGCAGAGCCCCTGCTTCCCCATGTTCTGTTGCAGGAAGTAGCCGGATTGTCCGTCCTTGAAATATCCATGGGCGCGGCCCGCATCGCCTGCCTTTGGACGCTCCACCTTGATGACTTCCGCGCCCATCGCGGCGAGGCAACGGCCCATGAACGGGCCTGCCAGGAAATGGCTGTAGTCGATAACGCGAATGCCTTTGAGCGGCAGATCCTGTGCGGTCATGCCTGCTCTCCTGCGGCGCTGGTCTTCGGACGCATCGGAATCATCAGCCGATGCTCACCGAGTTGCACCACTTCGCCGCGCTGATTGATGAGCTCTGAGGGCAGCACCACGATGCCCCACCCTTCCCGCTTCGTAGTGCGCATCGAGCCGACGCGGAACTTCACGTGCACGGCATCGCCGAGCTTGATCGGCAGTTTGAAATCCCACGTCCAGCCCAGCGACATTCCCGGGAGGAAGCGGTAGTCGGCACGGGTCTTCAAACCGTCGGCCAGCGACAGACCAAACAGCCCATGCGCGACGCGTGTGCCGAATGGTGTGCTCCTCGCGTACTCCTCGTCGACATGGACCGGCGTGAAATCACCCGTCAGTTCGGCATAGGCATTCACCATCGCTTCGGTGACCGTCACCGAAGGGGTGACGCATTCGTCACCGACCTTGGCATCGTCCCAGTAGCGCTCATCGCTCATATCGCGTCTTCCTCTAGGCACGGGGATTGATCGCCAGGGCGGCTTCCACGGCACCTGCGCTGGCTTGCAAGATTTCGACGTTGAGCCCGCCCGGCAGCTCGAGCCAGTTCGGCCCGGCAGGCAACGCCTTGGCGCCCCACGCGGCGGCACGGGCGAGCACACCTTCGTAATCGTCGACCATGATGCCGAGATGCGCGAGACGCCCCTCTGGTCCGACAAAATTCGGATCTTCGATGAGTTGCACGCTCCCGAGCACCCACACCTGACGCGGGCGCGCACCATCGGCGGGTTGCTCGTCGCGAATGGTGAGACCAAGCACCTCACGAAAGAAGTCGACGTGATGATCAACGTCCGGCACACGGATCGCGACGTGCTCGACATAAGCGCGAGGCAACGACATCGTCTCAGGTCTTTCCTGGATAGTCGCTGCGGGCGTATTCGATGCCCTTGACCAGCGCGACGAGGGTGGAGTTGACCGGGGTCGGCACGTTGAGCTTACCGCCCCAACGCACGACCGAGCCGTGAATGTAATCAACCTCGGTCAGATTGCCGGACTGCAAGCTCTGCAACATCGACGTCTCGAACTCGGGCGGTAGACCCGCGGATGCCATCGTCCAAGCGCGCCGCGGGTCGGTAATCGAGATCTTGACGCCGGCAGCTTGCGCGACGGCGATGCTCTCCGAGATTGCGGCCAGCGCACAATCTTCCAGGATCGGTAGCGAATAGAGGCCGCCATAAGTCAGCCCGGTAACGGCGGTAATTCCTCCTCCAGCGACGTTGATGAACAACTTGTCCCACATCGTGCCCAAGATGTTGTCGCTGAGCAGCGTGAGAACGCCGGCACGATTGAAAGTCTCGGAAATTCGCTGTGCGCGCTCCGTCAAGCGTCCATCAAGTTCGCCGATGATGGTTTCCTTGCCGATGACCCCGGAGCGAACGTGACCTGGGCCAAGCAGCACGCCACCAACGTAGGTCTTGCCCGCCATGACCCGGTCACGACCAACTTCCTCCGCAAGGATGTCCTCGTGACCAAGACCGTTTTGAAGCGACATCACGACCGTCTGCGGCCCGATGATCGGCGCTGCCGCCCGGATCGCATCCCGCGTGTGGTAGGATTTGACGAGGACGATGACGAGGTCCGCCACTATGCCGACCTGTGTCGTGGAGGTGCAGGCAGAGACCTTCACAACGGTCTCGGCACCACCTTCGAGCATCCGTAGACCACTGGCATTGATCGCGTCGACGTGAGCCTGAAACGGATCGATCAACCAAACCTCAGCACCACCGCGCGCCAGCGTGCCGCCAATGGTCGAGCCCAGGGCACCCGCTCCGATAAAGCAGATCCTCATCCGAACGTTTCTCCCGCGCCTTTTTTGGGGTCGGAAGCGTGGTAGCAGTCGGCTCCGTATTTGGATATGCTATGATCCTTATATCCATTATTGCGGATCGCAATGAATCACCGGGACCTCTCCGACACGAACCTGCTGGAGCCGCGCCTGCTCCGCCTCTTTGACGCATTGTTCGCCACGGGCAGCGTCACCAAGGCAGCCGAGAAGCTCGGTCAAAGTCAGCCGACTATTTCGATCTGGCTGGCGCGCCTGCGAAAGGAACTGGACGATCCGCTCTTCATCCGGTCAGCGGAGGGAATGCTACCGACTCCGCGCGCCGAGGCTCTCATCGGCACGGCTAGGCAGGCGTTGGAGATGCTGCGTCGTCTAGCGGAGCTTCGCACTGACTTTGATCCGACGGCTGCAAAACGCCGCTTCATCATCTGCATGACGGATGCGAGCCACATCACGCTCCTTCCGGCCATCCTCGCCCACGTCCGCCGTGTTGCGCCGGGCATCCGCATTGAGGCGGCGCAGATAGGCGTCGATACCCCACGAATGCTGCAGTCTGGCGAGGCCGATCTAGCGCTCGGCTACATCTCGGATCTCGATGCTGGACACTTCCAACAGGCACTGTTTCCGCAGGATTGGGTCTGCTTGGCGAACGCGAAACATGCTCGAATCCGCGACCGCATCACCGCAAAGGATTTCAGGCGTGAGGCGCACGTCCTCATTCGCTCCGGCACCGGACATCAGTTGCTCGCGGCCGCGCTACAGGAGCAGCGGATAGTTCTTGACATTGCGCTTGAGCTCCCCGGCTTTTTGGGATTACCCGCAATCGTTGGAACGACTGACCTGATCGCCACCCTTCCAAGGCACATTGGCGAAACGTTGGCTCACTATTACGGACTGCGCGTGCTCGACTGCCCGCTGGCGATCGCCGGGTTTACAGTGAAGCAATATTGGCACGCCCGTTTCCATCACGACCCAGCAAGCCAATGGTTGCGTGACATCTGCGGGGAGCTTTTTCAACAGCAGGAAGTGCGGGGTCTACATCGTTCCGGTCGGCCAAAGAAACGAAGGCCACGCGATTTGCCGTCGTAATGGAGCGCTTGCTGAGGTCGGCTTTCGACCCTCCTTGCCATACGACCGAAGCCAAACGTCCGCTTTGCGCGAAAAAGCTACCGATGTCATGTGTCCGGGTCGTTAGCGCCGGGGTTCCTCGCAGAGGGCAAGGCAGCTCCCACCACCTTTGCAGCCGACTAATTCAGAGAATGTTCAGTGGGCTACCATCTGGAGTGCTAAATCGTGGACGATCGTAGCTCGGCGTTTGAAATCGTGGTCCGTGGTAGCGGGGGTCGCTACATCGCGAATCCCACTATCTCGGAAGCGCTGTTTTCGTATCGACGGGCAGCTAACCGGCCCAGCAGCGCATTGCTAACCCGCCAAACGCCGCCTCTTGGGCGGAATTCTACTGCGCGCCGAAACGGCACAGAGCAGGTCCAAGTCCCGGGTCGTACTACCCCCGATCAGCGAGCTGGAAGGGCTGTCCAGGCGCTATCATTACGGCTCGACTCGATCACCGCGGAAATGAAGCGCATGGCGCGCAGCCCATCCTCGGCGGTCGGCAGCAGCGCTGCCGAGGCATCCGGCGCGCGGCCGGCCTCGCGGGCGCGGATCAGCGCCGCCGTATCGGCGTAAAGCTGCGCGAAGCCCTCGAGATAGCCTTCGGGGTGGCCGGCGGGAATGCGCGTGGCGTGCGCCGCGGCGAACCCCGCCGCCGGACCACCACGGGTGAGGGTTTGCGGCGGCTTGCCATAAGGTGTGAAGCGTAGATCGCCGGGACGTTCCTGATGCCAATACAGTCCGCCCTTCTCACCATAGATGCGCAGCTGCAGCCCGTTCTCATGGCCGGGCGCCACCTGACTTGACCACAGGGCGCCGCGGGCACCGTTGTCGAAGCGCAGCATCATCTGCACGTTGTCGTCGAGGCGGCGACCCTCGACGAACGTGGTGAGCTCGGCCGCAACCTGTTCGACGCGCAAGCCCACGACGAACTCCGCGAGATTGAAGGCGTGCGTGCCGATATCGCCAAGGCAGCCGCCGGCGCCGCTGCGCCCGGGATCCGTGCGCCATTCCGCCTGCTTCTGGCCCATGCGTTCGAGAGGCGTGGTCAGCCATTCCTGCGGATACTCGGCCTGCACCACGCGGATGCGGCCGAGTTCGCCGGCGGCGATCATCTCGCGCGCATGGCGGATCATGGGATAGCCGGTGTAGTTGTGCGTCAGCACAAAAACCTTGCCGCTCTCGGCCACCGCGCGGACGAGATCCTCGGCCTCCTCGACGGTGCGGCTGATCGGCTTGTCGCAGATCACATGGATGCCAGCCTCCAGGAACGCGCGGGCGATCGGATGATGGAGGTGATTGGGCGTGACGATCGCCACCACCTCGATGCCGTCCTGGCGCTCGGCTTCGGCGCGCGCCATGGTGCGGAAATCCGTATACGCGCGTCGCGGTGACAGGCCAAGATCGGCGGCGCTGGCGATGGCGCGCTCCGCCTCCGAGGCGAGCGCGCCGGCCACCAGCTCATATTGATCATCGAGGCGCGCGGCGATGCGGTGCACGGCGCCGATGAAGGCACCGCGGCCGCCGCCGACCATGCCGAGCTTGAGGCGCGGCTCGCGCGCTCCGACCGCATTGGCTGCCTCGATGGTCATCGGACGAGCCCGAGCATGCGGCGGTTGCCGAGATCGTCGCCGCCGCCGCCGGCGAAGTCGTCGAATGCCTTGTCGGTGACCTCGATAATGTGACGCTTGATGAACTCGGCGCCTTCGCGGGCGCCCTGATCGGGACTCTTGAGGCAGCACTCCCATTCGAGCACGGCCCAGCCCGGAAAGTTGTATTGCGTGAGTTTCGAGAAGACTGCCTTGAAATCAACCTGCCCATCGCCGGGCGAGCGGAAGCGGCCGGCGCGCTGCGCCCAGGATTGATATCCGCCATAGACTCCCTGTTTGGCCGTCGGATTGAACTCCGCGTCCTTGACGTGAAACATGCGGATGCGCGGATGATAGGCGTCGATGAAGCCGAGATAGTCGAGCTGCTGCAGCAGGAGATGGCTGGGATCGTAGAGGATATTGCAACGCTGATGCCCGCCGACACGATCGAGGAACATCTCGAACGTCACACCATCGTGAAGATCCTCGCCCGGGTGGATCTCGTAGCACAGGTCAATGCCAGCCTCGTCGAAAGCGTTGAGGATCGGCGTCCAGCGCTGGGCCAGCTCGTCGAACGCCGTCTCGATCAAGCCGGGCGCGCGTGGCGGCCAGGGGTAGATGTAGGGCCAAGCGAGGGCGCCTGAGAAGGTAACGTGGGCGGCGAGTCCCAGATTCCTCGAGGCGCGTGCCGCTTTCTTCACCTGGTCGACGGCCCAGGCCTGGCGCGCGGCCGGATTGCCGCGCACACGCTCGGGAGCGAAGCCGTCGAAGCCAATGTCGTAGGCGGGATGCACCGCGACGAGCTGTCCCTGCAGATGCGTCGAGAGCTCGCTCGGCACGAGGCCGAATTCGGCGAGCGTGCCCCTCACCTCGTCGCAGTAGGTCTTGCTCGCCGCCGCGCGCTCGAGATCGAACAGGCGGTCGTCCCAGGTGGGGATCTGCACGCCTTTGTAACCAAGCTCGCCCGCCCATCCGGCCATCGCGCGCAAGCTGTTAAACGGCGCCGAATCGCCGACGAACTGGGCGAGAAAAATGGCTGGGCCTTTGATGGTCTTCATGACGACTCCATGTTCCCTCCGCGGGCCGACGAACCGCCGGCCCGGATGCTTCAGGTTGAGATCCGCCGCAGCGCTCACTCCGCGGCGGACGCCCTTTCCGTTCTGGCCAGCAGCTGCTGCACCATGGCCTGAACCAGTCGAGGCAGGTCATAGGGGAAGCGAGCCGTGATCAGATTGCCATCGACCACGCAGGGTTCGTCGAGAACGACGGCGCCTGCATTCTCGAGGTCGATCTGGATGTTCCACACCGCGGTGGCGCGCTTGCCCTTCAGTATCCTGGCGCTGACCATCACCCATTGACCATGACAGATGGCAGTCGTCGGCTTGCCAGACTCGTACATCGCCCGCACGAACGCCAGGGCATGCTGGTCCATGCGCAGCGCGTCGGGATTCCAGCAGCCCCCGGGCAGCAGGACGGCGTCGTAGTCCGCCACGGTCGCTTCGTCGGTGTAGCGGTCGATCTTGAGCCAACCGGCATTTTCCATCAGGCGAATGGCAAGGACATGGGTTGCGCATTGTGGCGGAAAGCGCAGCCCGAGCGTCGGATGGAATTCGCCGATGCGCGGCGAGACGACATGGACCGTGGCGCCATGTTCCGTCAGCCAGCGATGCGCGCCGAGGATTTCCACCTCCTCCACGCCGTTCGTGCAGCAGATGGCGATCCGCTTACCCGCGAGCAGGTTCGGGTCGGACGGCGGATCGAACAGGAAGCTGTTGAGCTCCCGGTTCAGCTCGCCGTCGGCCGTGACCAACAGCTCGGTGGAGATCGAAGGGACCGGAGATGCAGACATCAGCTGCTGCATCCGGTGGACGGCAACGGTTTGGACAGGATGGCTCATGTTTTCACTCCCCTAAAGAAGTTGTTCGACGGTACTCGCCGGATCGGTCACTGCTTCTTGCACTCCAGCGGCTATGCAGCGCCAGCGCAGCCGCCAGGGCACAGGCGATGGTCGCCACAGTCCAGGTGAAGCCGTGCAGGTACCATGGCTTGGCGTTCAGTTGGGCTCTGCCGGCGAGCGTAGTGGGATCCGGCGGGTTCAGGAAAAGCAGACCGTACAAATACGCCGCGAGGATGGAGACCAGCAGGACGGCACAAAACGTCATCGCGATGATCATCGCGGCTTTCACCACGGACCGCTTCGGCATGCCAGGCTGCGCGAGCGGCAGCAGGTTGTTCGCGAGCGCCGCCACGACGACCATCACGCCGCCCGCCGTGAACAGCGAGATATCAAATGGCTGGAAGATCAGCAGGAGTGCCGCTACGCCGAGCCCGATGACCGCGTATTCCAACCTGCGCGCGGACGCGTGTGACAGCCCGCCGTTGCCCTGGTGGTGTCTGCTCATGCGCGCACCGCCTTGCCGTCCGCGGCGAAGATGTGGGTCTGCATGGGGTCCGGAACCAGGTGAAGCAGTTCGCCGAGCTTCACCTTCTTGTCGCGCGGGACGACCACCCGGATGTCGCCGCCGACCTTGGTCCGTGCATGGATCAGCGTCTCGGCGCCCATCGGCTCGATGAGCTCGGTCACAGCGTCGATCGTGTCGGCGGTGTCCTCGGGCGCCAAGGTGAAGGCGCGCGGGCGCACGCCGACGGTGAGCCTCCCCGGCGCCAGAGCCGCGACCGCCGGATCCGCTGGGAGATTGACGTCCTGGCGGTCGAAGCTGACGGTCGCCTTGCCGCCGCTGTAGCCCTTGAATTCTGCCTCGATCAGGTTCATCTGCGGCGTGCCGATGAAGCTCGCGACGAAGACGTTGGCAGGCCTGGCGAACACCTCGTGAGGGCTTCCCACCTGCTCGATCCGGCCCTCGCGCATGATCGCGATGCGATCCGCCATGGACAAGGCCTCGAGCTGGTCGTGCGTGACGATGACCGTAGCCTTGGACAGGTCGGCCAGCACAGCCTTGATTTGGCCGCGCATGGTGTGGCGCAGTTCCACGTCCAGCCGCGAAAGCGGCTCGTCGAACAGGAAGCAGTTGGGATCGCGCACGATAGCGCGCGCCACGGCAACACGTTGCTTCTCGCCCTCGGAGATCTGTCCCGGCATCCGGTCCAGAACTTCGCCCAGATGCAGAATGTCGGCCACCTTGGCGACGCGGGCGGCGAGTTCCGCCGCGCCCATGCCTTCGCGGTGCAGCGGCATTGCGATGTTCGCGCCGACGGTCAGCGCCGGATATAGCGCATAGAACTGGAAGACCATGGCGATGTTGCGCTTCTCCGGCGGCAGATCGTTCATGCGCCGCCCAGCGACCACAATGTCGCCCGCCGTCGCCCGCTCGAGTCCGGCGATCATGCGCAGGGTCGTCGTCTTGCCGCAGCCCGACGGGCCGAGGAGGCAGACGACTTCGCCCGCCGCCACCGACAGATCGGCGTCCTGGACCGCGACGAATGAGTCGAATGTCTTGGTGATCCTGCGGATTTCGATGGTCGACATGGCTATTTCCGAACCGTACCAAAGGTGACCCCCCGCAACAGATGCTCCTGCAGGAAGAACGTGACGAGGAAGACGGGGATCAGGAACAGCGTCTCGATCGCGGCCAGCAGCGTCCAGTCGGTGCCGCGGCCGCCGGAAGAGACAGCCTGGTTCATCGCCACGGGGACCGTGCGCGTATCGGGACCGGTCAATAGAAGAGCGAACAGGAACTCGTTCCAGGTCAGGATCAGGCCAAACACGAACGTCGCGGCAAGTCCGGCGACGGTCTGCGGCAGGCAGATCTTCCAGAAGACCTTGACCTCGGACGAGCCGTCTATGCGAGCGGCGTCCTCGACGTCGGTCGAAAGTTCGTCGAAGAAGCTCTTCATCATCCAGATCGTGAAGGCCAAATTGAACGCGGTGTAGAGCAGGATGATGCCGAGATGAGACCCCGAAAGACCCGTGGCGCGGAACATCAGGATCACTGGAATGATCACGACGATCGCTGGCAGCATCCGGGTCGTCAGGATGATGAACAGGTAGGTGTCGTTGCCTTTGAGCGGGTAGCGTGAGAAGCCGTAGGCGGCCAGCGTACCCAGGATGAGGGCAAGCAGCACCGAGGTCGACGCAATCACGATCGAGTTGAAGAAAAAGCGGTCGAAGCCAGTCGCTTCCGGCTGCCCGCCCGCCGTCATCACGCGCGAGAAGACCGAATTGAAATTCTCCAACGTCGGCGTGAAGACGAACTGGTCCGGGATGAGACCGAACAGCGAGGTCGGCGACAGCGTCGGCGGCACCGACAGCGCCAGCTCCTGCGGCTTGATGGCGGTGAAGATGATGAACAGCACCGGGAGGAAGTAGATGAGGCTGATACCCGCCGCGACCAGGGTGCGTCCCCAGCCGGCCTCCGCGACACCGCAGCTCCGGCGAAAACCGATACGCAGCCAGATGGATGTGTCCGCTGCCATGGTCAGGCCTCCCGATTCCTGCGATTGGCCAAATAGAGATAAAGGTTGGTGAGAACGATCACCATGAAGAGCATGATGTAGGAGATTGCTGCGCCCTCGCTGGTCTTGTTCTGCTCGTTGGCGATACGGATCAGGTGATAGGAGATCGTCATCGTGTCGTTGCCGCCTTTGGTGAGCAGGATCACCAGGTCGGCCAGCTTGAACGCCTCGATCGTGCGGAAGAGGAGGGCCAGCATCAGCAGCCCGCGGATATAGGGAAAGGTGATTGTCCAAAAGCGGCGCCAGGCGGAGACACGATCGATCGCGGCCGCCTCGTACAAATATTTCGGCACAGACACGAGCCCCGCCAGGACCAGAAGCATGACAAACGGCGACCACATCCAGGCATCGGCAAAGACGATGCCTGCCACTGCGCCCGCCTTGCTGTCCATCAGGATGAACTGGCCGTCCGCGAGGCGGTTGATCACATAGCTGAGGATGCCGAAGGTCGGATCATAGTAGTAGGTGAAGAACACGCCCGACGCGACGACCGACAGCATCATGGGCGTCAGCACGAGGATCAGAAGATACTTGCGCAGCGGAAACTGCTTGGCAAAAAGCATCGCCAGCAGGAAACCGACAATCATCTGGGCCGACACCGTGAGCACGACGAACATCGCGGTGTTGACGAGGGCGTGCCAGTTATCCGCCGCGGCGATATCATTGGTGAGCACCTTGATGTAGTTGTTGAGCCCGACGAACACGATCGACTGCCGGTTCGACTGGTAGGCAAAGAACGAAAGCCCCAACGACCACAGCAGCGGAAAGATGTTCATCGCGAACAGCACTGCAATGGCAGGCGCCACCAGCAGCCCGCCGTAGTACCGCCGACGATAGGCGTTGACCACGCAGGCAACGGCCACCAGTGCCGCCATGGCGCCAACAACCCAGAATGCAACGGCTGACGGCAGCGCCGCCATGGCGGCACTGGAGACCACGATGCCTACAACGATGGCCAGTCGCCAGTTATCGGCAGAGATCTCGAACAACGCCGGCGGCGCCCGGAGGCTCGGAACTGACATGGGCTGTACTACTGACATAGGACTCTCGACGGCGATCCGCTGGCTGAGTTGGGCGTGGGTCGACCGGATGCGCTGGGCCGGAACGGCACGCTCGCACCCGGCCGAGGCCGGCATCACGTCATTGGATGAATCCCGCTTCGCCCAGCAGGTTCTGCTGAAACTTCGCGATGTTGTCCAAAGTCGTCTTGGCGTTCTGCTTTCCGGTGATCGCGCGATCGAACTGGTCCTGCTGCTGGGTCAGCAGTTCGAAGAACTGAGGCACGTGCCAAACGTCCTTCTGCCAGTCCAGCGACGTAGCCCACGTCCTGTTCCAAGGCCGATAAGTCACATACTTGGGGTCCGAATATACAGACTTGATCGCCGATTGGCCGCCGGCCGCCGCGAACTGATGCTGAATGGCGGGCGATAGCCACCATTTCACGAATTCCGCGGCCTCCTTGATCTGGGCGTCGGTTGTCCAGGTGGTCAGCACAAAAGGTTGTCCGCCGATGTTGGACCAGCGTACCATCTTGCCGTCGGGGCCGACGGTTCCTGGCATCATGCCGAACACCAGCTTGTCCGATACCCTCGAGGTCTTCGGGTCGAGCGCGGCTTCGCCCAGACCGATCCAGTTGACGTTCATGGCCACCTTGCCTTCGCGGAACAACTCATCCGTTTTGAAGATGTCCATGGTGCCGGTCTTGGCCACCGGAGGCATGTACTCAAGCAGGCCAAGATACGTCTCGAGCGCCTTCACGGCTGCTGGCGAGTTCACTACGCCCTGCGCCCGGCCTTTGGGCGCCTTGGTCTCATCCCAGATGTCGCCGCCCATCTGCCAGATCAATCCATTGATCTGCATGGATGAGAAGTCGTAGGCCTTACCGGCCTGGAAGGCGATGCCGTAGAAATCATCTTCGGCAGGTTTGCCCGCCAGCATCTCGCCCTTCCTGCGTCGGAAGAACTCGCCGACATTCCTGAAATCGTCCCAGGTCATGGCGTCGATCTCTTCGCCGGTGCAAGGCAGCTTCTTCTTGTACTTCGCAAGGAAGTTCTTCTGTTCGGTCTCGTCGCAGATGATGTCCTTGCGGGCGAAGGTCACCAGCACGTCGGGAAATTGCGGAAAACCATAGTAGTTCTCAGACTTGTGCGGATAGGTCGAGTAGGCATCCCGCAGACCGGGATGGATATCCATGAATGTCTTCTTGAACTCGGGATCGGCATCGAGCAGTTCGTTGACCTTCCGGAAGTAGCCGCCCTCGACGAAGCTCCCCAGCCACTGCGAGTCGGACACGATGAAGTTGTACTTCCGTTCGCCAGAGGTGAGCGAAGCGTTCACCCGCGTGAAGAAGTCAGGCCACGGAATGAAGTCGACCTCGAGCTTAACGACATTGCCGGACTTCGGCTTGTACTGCTCATCGAAGAACCTTTTCATGATCCGTGTCGGCGGCCAATCGGGCACGGCTATCGTCAACGACACCTCGGCGGCCAGGGAAGCTGCTGCTCCGCCCACCATAAGGGAAGCGGTCAGGCAGGCCGCTGCCACTACGCCCTTGAGCTTCGTCGTCTTCATCATCTTCAAGTCTCCTCCCATATGTTTTTGACTGCTTGATTTTCTTTGTCCTCCGGCTTTCGGATCAGGTGATCGCCTGTCCGTTCGACGCCCGAAAGATGTGCAGTTTTCCTGGATCAAGAACGATCGAGACCTGCTGACCACGCTGCAGGCGCGAGGCCGCAGCTTCGGGCAGCACCAGCCGAAGCATCTCTCCGGAGGTCTGCATCGAGACCACCGTGATATCTCCCAATGGCTCCACCATAGCGATGCTCGCCGTCACGCCGCTTTCGCCGCCTGCCGCAAGGCGGATGTCGCTTGGCCGGATGCCCACCACGGCCCCTTCCCCTACTTCCGCGGTGTTCAGCCTGCGCGCAACGGGAAGAAGTCCGATCACGGAGTCGACCATCGTGCCGTCGCGGGCCAGCATGCCCTTGACCATATTCATGGGGGGCGAGCCAATCTTGCCGGCGACGTAGAGATCGCGCGGCGTTTCGTAGAGCTCGTCGGGCGTCCCAGTCTGCACGACGACGCCATCACGCAGCACGGCAATCTCCTCCCCCATCGACAGCGCTTCGAGCTCGTCCGGCGTCGCATAGACGATCGTGAGTCCGAACTGACGATGCAGCCGCTTCAGTTCGGCGCGCATGTCATGCCGGAGCTTGGCGTCGAGGTTGGTCAGAGGTTCGTCCAGCAACAAGATCCGGGGACGCTGGATCAGGGAACGACCGAGCGCGACCCGCTGCTGCTCGCCGCCCGAGAGTGTGCCGGGCTTGCGATCAAGCTTCGCTTCGAGCCGGAGCATTGCCGCCGTTTCCCGGACCCGGCAATCGATCTCCCCCCGGCCCACACCGGCTTCGCGTAGCGGATAAGCGAGGTTCTTGTAGACAGTGAGATGCGGGTAGAGCGCGAAGGACTGGAAGACCATCGACACGCCGCGCCCCGTGATGGGCGCTTGCGTCCAATCATGGCCGAAGATCTCGACGCGGCCGCGATCCGGCGCGACGAGGCCAGCGATCATGCGCAGCGTCGTCGTTTTGCCGACGGAGCTGGGCCCGAACAACACAAAGAAGCAGCCCTCCGCGACGCTGAACGACAGATTGTCAAGGGCCCGGACGCGGCCGTAGGACTTGCTGACGTTCCTCAGGCTCAGCGCAATCGACGGCGTATCGGGCGAGAGCACGGCCGACATCAGTCGAACGCCGGCAGCAGGCGGTCGCGCGACCGCTCGATGTGGATGCGCATCGCCCGCGCGGCCCCATCCGGGTCGCGTCGGGAAAATGCAGCAAGGATGTCTGCATGCTCGTCGAGCGCTTCCTCCGTGACCCTCGAATGGAACATCAAGCGGAAGATGTGAAAGTGGGTATGCTGGTGCGCCAGCGTCTCGCGGATCAGTTCGTTGCCTGCAATCTCAAGAATCTTGTCGTGGAACGCTGCGTCCTCGCGCGCGAACTGCGAATATCGAACTCGTTCGTCCGGGCCACCCGCGCGCGACATCAGTCCTGCCGCTTCGGTCAGCTCCTGCAGCGCCGCATCCGTCATTGTCGCGGCGACCTTGCGCGCCGCATCGGGCTCAAGCAGCAGGCGGAGTTCGTAAAGCTCGGTGAAGCGCCGCCGCGAAATCTGCGGCGCCGCGCTGTAACCGACTAGATGTGTCTTGATCACCAAGCCCTCACTTTCGAGCCGGCCAAGCGCCTCGCGGACGGGCGTCTGCGAAACGTTGAATTCGCGGGCCAGGGCGTCGACGGTGATGCGAGCGCCGGGAGGAACCTTCAGCGCCATCAGCCGGGCGAATATCGCTTGATAGACCTCTTCGCCGAGGCCGACGGCCCGAGCGATCACCGGCGCGACTTCGCCGGCGCCTGTGACCGGTTGGGATGCAGTGAGTGGTTTGCGGCTGCGCACTTCGTTGTCCCCTTGACAATGTGAAGGGGCTAGCACAAACCATCGCCGTATTCAATATGATATCCTATACGATCTGATATAGGATATGGCATGCCGCCGATTTTCGTAGGTTTATCAATGATCGGAGCTGATATGACGTCCTTCTCGGCGATCCGGCTGCCCAGGGAAATCCTGTTCGGCAAAGGGCAGCGCGATGCCTTGCCCGCCGTCGCCAGCCGCCTCGGTCGGCGGGCGCTGGTGTGCACCGACGAGCGACTCGCCACGTCATCCGATTTCGAGCGGATGCTGGACAGTCTGCGCGCGGCCGGCCTCGTCGTCATGGCCTATAGCCGTGTGCAGCCGGACTTGCCGGGTGACAATGCTGCGGACTGTGCCAATGAGGCGCGCGGCTTTGCGCCTGATCTTGTTATCGGCATCGGCGGCGGCAGTTGCCTCGATATGGCAAAATGCACCGCCCTGCTGCTCACGCATGGTGGCGAGCTCGCGGATTACTACGGCGAGTTCAAGGTGCCTGCGCCAGTGCTGCCGGTGGTGGCCATTCCCACTACAGCAGGAACCGGCTCCGAAGTGACGCCCGTGGCGGTGATCTCCGATCCTGGCCGCATGCTGAAGGTCGGCATCTCGAGCCCGTATCTGATTCCCGCCGCGGCCATCTGCGATCCCGACCTGACCCTCTCCTGCCCGCCGAGCCTGACCGCGGTCACCGGCGCCGATGCGTTGACCCACGCGGTCGAGGCGTTCACCGCTCGTCGGCGCGTGCCTTCGGTGGAGCTCGCGCAACAGCACGTCTTCATCGGCAAGACCGCGCTGACCGATCACTTCGCGCTTCTCGCCATTCGCCTCCTCGGACGCAGCCTCGAGCGCGCTTGGCGCGACGGGACGGACGAGGATGCGAGGGCTGACGTCATGATGGCCGCGCTGGCCGCAGGCTGCGCCTTCGGCACGGCCGGCACGGCGGCGGCGCATGCCATACAGTATCCTGTCGGCGCCTTGACCCACACGGCTCACGGGCTCGGTGTCGCGACTGTTTTGCCTTATGTGATGCGCTTCAATCGCGATGCCGCGCTGGACGAGATGGCGCAGATCGCTCTCGCGCTCGGCGTCGATGGCGGGCGTACCTCGCCCGCAGCGCTGGCCGACGCCGCCATCAATGAGGTAAGCCGATTGCTGCGCGCCATCGGCATCACACCAACGCTCGCTGACCTCGGCCTGCCTGCCGAAAATCTGGACTGGGCCGCCGAGCAAGCGGTCGGCATCGAGCGCCTGATCAAGAACAATCCGCGCCCGATCATACTCGCTGACATGCGCCGCCTCATCGATGCAGCTTACCGTGGTGATCTGGACGCTGCGGCACCCACTTCTGCTCCCTCATGAAGGATTACGATCATGACCTTGGCGACGCCGCTTGCAGCCGCGCTCCTCCCTGCCGCATCAGGCATCGATCCAGCGAGTTGCGCCCGCGGCCTCTACATCGGCGGCGAATGGCTATGGCCGGCGGGACGCGCTTCGATTCCTGTCATCGATCCGGCGACTGAACAGCTGCTGGCTGAGGTACCGGACGCATCGGTTGAGGATGCGACGGCGGCAGTCGAGGCGGCGGCGCAGGCGGCCGCGGCCTGGCGCTCGACACCGCCGCGCCGGCGGTCGGAAATACTGCGTCGCTGCTTCGAGCTGATGATGGCGCGAGCGGATGATCTCGCGCAATTGATCGCGCTGGAGAACGGCAAGGCCCTGCGCGACGCGCGCGGCGAGGTTGCCTACGCCGCAGACTTCTTCCGCTGGAACGCCGAAGAAGCGGTGCGCATCTGCGGCGACTTCATGCCCTCCCCAACCGGCGCAAACCACATCATCGTCGATTACGAGCCGATCGGCGTCTGCGTGCTGATCACGCCCTGGAACTTCCCTGCCGCGATGGCCACCCGAAAGATCGCGCCGGCGCTCGCTGCCGGTTGCACAGTGGTCCTCAAGCCGGCGAGCGAAACTCCGCTGACCGCCTATGCGCTCGCTGCCGTGTGCGCCGAGGCTGGCGTGCCGCCGGGTGTCGTCAACGTGTTGACCACCTCTGCTCCCGGTCCTGTGACCGCGGCAATGCTGGCGGATGCCCGGGTGCGCAAGCTGTCCTTCACGGGCTCCACTCAGGTCGGGCGCGTGCTCCTTGCTGAGGCGGCGAAGCACGTCGTCAGCTGTTCGATGGAACTCGGCGGCAATGCTCCGCTCATCGTTTTCGATGATGCCGACCTGGAATTGGCGATCGAAGGCGCCATGCTGGCCAAGATGCGCAATGGCGGCGAGGCCTGCACGGCCGCAAACCGCCTCTATGTCCAGTCCGGCCTCTACGAGCGGTTCGCTGCTGAGATCACGGCGCGCATGGCAGCGCTGAAGGTCGGCCGCGGCACCGACCCTGGCACCGAGTGCGGCCCGATGATCACCCTGGCTGCAGTCCGCAAGCTCGAGAGGTTAGTGGACGACGCGCTGTCGCGCGGCGCCCGGTTGCTCTGTGGCGGCGCGCGGCCGAACCTGCCTGGATTTTTTTATCCCCCGACCGTGCTGGACGGGGTCCCGGCTGATGCCGCCATGGCCTGCGAGGAGATCTTCGGCCCCGTCGTTGCACTCAGCCGCTTCGAGACAGAAGACGAGGCGATCGCCCTCGCCAATGCAACCGAGTACGGACTGGCCGCCTATGTCTTCACGCGCGATCTGGCGCGCGGCCTAAGGGTCTGCCGCCGCATCGAGACCGGCATGGTCGGGCTCAACCGCGGGCTGGTCTCCGACCCCGCCGCGCCGTTTGGCGGCACCAAGCAGAGCGGGCTCGGACGGGAGGGCGGCACGCAGGGCGTTCTGGAATTCCTCGAGGCCAAGTACATCGCAACGCCGCTTTGATCGAATGGTGGCGCATTCTGCATCCGTGATGAAGTGCTGAATGCCGCTCAAGGAACGTCGCGACGCGGCAGCAAATGCACTGGACCGGCACGATTGCTGCGAGCTGAGCCTTCGGAAATCATCGCCGACAGCCTAGCGCGACGCGTGCTGTTCGGCAGAGGATGGCCCTGCAACCGCGTACAAGCGAGAGGATTGTTTGAGCATGATCGTCTGTTCCTGCAACATTATCAGCGATCACGAGATCAGGGATGTCGTCATGTCGGCCGACGCTGAACTATGCTCGACCGCGCAGTCTATGATTGCCTCGGATGTGCCGTGCGGTGCGGCGGATCCGCGACCGCATCACCGCAAAGGATTTCAGGCGTGAGGCGCACGTCCTCATTCGCTCCGGCACCGGACATCAGTTGCTCGCGGCCGCGCTACAGGAGCAGCGGATAGTCCTTGACATTGCGCTTGAGCTCCCCGGCTTTTTGGGGTTACCCGCAATCGTCGGAACGACTGACCTGATCGCCACCCTTCCAAGGCACATTGGCGAAACGTTGGCTCACTACTACGGACTGCGCGTGCTCGACTGCCCGCTGGCGATCGCCGGGTTACAGTGAAGCAATATTGGCACGCCCGTTTCCATCACGACCCAGCAAGCCAATGGTTGCGTGGAGCTTTTTCAACAGCAGGAAGTGCGGGGTCTACATCGTTCCGGTCGGCCAAAGAAACGAAGGCCACACGATTTGGCGTCGTAGTCGAACATTTATTGAGGCGGAAGCTAAACGTTCGGTTTGCGCAAAAAGGCTGCCTATATCGTGTGTCCGACCCTCGAAGCCTCGGTTAGTTAGTCAGCGAGGCAAGGCTGCAGCCGACTAATGCGCTACCGTCTGGCGTACAAAATCGTAGACAGTCATAGCTCGGCGCATGGCGGCTGGGGAGGACGCGCCTCCCACAATTCGGCTTCTGCGGCGAAGTCGCACAGCAATCTGGCCGCGAGGCACTGGATCGAAAAACGTCGCACGAGACCCATTTTGCTTCTCGGCAACTCTTCCCGTAACCTATTGGAGATGAATGCTTTCGCGATGGTGGGCGCACCAGGGCTCGAACCTGGGACCCGCTGATTAAGAGTCAGCTGCTCTACCAACTGAGCTATGCGCCCGGATGCTGGGATCCGGAAAACCCTTGCGAGGGGCGTCGTTTAGCAAAGCGATCCCGCGATGTCCAGCAATCGAGGCGAAGTTTTCCCAGCCCTTTTGTGGATCGCCCGATCAGCAAAAAGCCGCTGGATATCAGCGGCTTCTGCCGATCTTCGGATCCAACCCCTATCGGGCGGCGTCAGAGCCGTTCGGGGCCGCCGCGGTCCGGGCCGCCGTCCCAGTCATAGCGGTCGCGGCCATAGCCGCGGTGGTGGTTAAAGTCGCGATCCCCGCCCATTTCGCGCTCGAAACGGCGGTGGTGCCAGCCGTCCCGGCCGCCGAACCGGTCCATCCGGGTCAGGACGGCGAGCCGCCGCTTCTGGCCGTCATCCAGCGTCTTGTAGAGCGGATCGGCCGCATCGGCGATCTTCTTCATCGCCGCCGCCGATGCCGCCATAGTGTCGGCGCGTTCGCGCAGGCGCGACACCGGATCGTCCGGCTTCTGCTGGCTCGAATCGTCCGTTGAATTCATCCGCGCATTGGCCCGGTCGATCCTGAGCTTGGCGAACTCCCTGACCGCGGCCTCGACCGGCGGCCAGAGCTTTTCCTGATCGGCCGTCAGTTTGAGGCCGGCATGCACGGCCGCAATCCGCGCGTCGGCATAGGCCGTCCGGTCCTCCGGGCTCATCCGCGAAAAGCCGAAGCCCCAATGGCGGTGCTGGGCATAGACCGCGGTCGAGCCGGCGATGGCAAGGACCGCGACGGCGGCGATGGCGAACTTCCTCATGCGAACCTCCTGCTGAAAGGTTGCATGAAGATGGGCTTGGTTCCTCCGCCCTTCAACTTAACGTTTGGCAAGGGGTACCTCCCTTACCAAGATGTAATGTGGCGCCGTTTGATCCAGTGCAATGCAATGGCAGCTACAATATGCCGAGCACCCGCGGCAGCCACAGCGAGATCTCCGGCACATAGGTGACGATGCCGAGGAAAATCAGCATCGTCAGCAGCCACGGCCATACCGCGATCGTCAGCTC
This sequence comes from Bradyrhizobium sp. CB3481, assembly GCF_029714305.1. Classification (NCBI taxonomy): domain Bacteria; kingdom Pseudomonadati; phylum Pseudomonadota; class Alphaproteobacteria; order Hyphomicrobiales; family Nitrobacteraceae; genus Bradyrhizobium; species Bradyrhizobium sp. CB3481. The sequence continues at coordinate 1,784,555 of NZ_CP121647.1, read as the reverse complement.
GGTGATGCCCATCTTGGCGATGCCGGAGGCGACATAGAGGTTGAGGCCAACAGGCGGATGGCACATGCCGACCTCCATGTTGACCACCATCAGGATGCCGAGATGCACCGGATGGATGCCGAGCTTGACCGCCACCGGAAACAGGATCGGCGCCATGATCAGCACGATCGAGGACGGCTCCATGAAGTTACCGGCGAGCAGCAGCAGCACGTTGACGACGAGCAGGAAGATGATCCAGCCGACGCCGATCGAGGTGATCCAGTTGGCGATCTGCTGCGGAATGTTCTCATTCGCCATCAGGAAGGAGAACAGCACCGCGTTGGTGATGATGTAGAGGATCATCGCGCTCATGTTGGCCGAGCCGAGCAGCACCTTCGGCACATCCCACAGCGTCATGTCGCGATAGACGAACACGGCGATGACGAAGGCATAGACGGCGCTGATCGCCGCCGCCTCGGTCGGCGTGAAGACGCCGGCATAGATGCCGCCGAGCACGATCAGGATCAGCAGCAAGCCCCAGACGCATTTGCGGAACGCGGCAATGCGCTCGGCCCAGCTGGCCTTGGGCAGCCGCGGATAATCGTTGCGCCAGGCGCGGTAGAAGGTGGTGGCGCCGAGCAGTGTCGCCAGCATCAGGCCGGGAATCACGCCGGCGATGAACATTTGCCCGACGGATGCGGAGGAGACGCGCTGGCCGGCCGGATCCAGCGCGATGCTGCCGCCGGTCGCGACGCAATAGATCACCATCACGATCGACGGCGGAATCAGGATGCCGAGCGCGCCCGAGGTGGTGATGACGCCGGCGCCGAAGCGTTTCGGAAAGCCCTGTTTCACCATCGCCGGCAGCATGATCGAGCCGATCGCGATCACGGTGGCGGGCGAAGAGCCCGACACGGCGGCGAACAGCGCGCAGGCCAACACGCCGGCGAGGCCGAGGCCACCATACCAGTGGCCGATCATCGACCGCGCGAAATCGATCATGCGTCTGGCGACGCCGCCATGGGTCAGGAAGTTGCCGGCGAGGATGAAGAACGGGATCGCCATGATCTCGAAATTATCGATGCCGGTAAACAGCTTCAGCGCCACCGACTCGGTCGGCACGTTGGTCATCGTATAGATGAAGGTGAGCACGGTGAGGCCGAGCGCGATCGAAATCGGCATGCCCGTGAGCATCAGAGCGATCAGGAGGCCGAAGATGATGAGCGAAGTCATCGCGTCACCTCCGCCACGCCGGCGCCGGGCGCGTCGACATCCACGCCCTCGACATGGGCGTGGTCGTGATGCGGCAGGTCACCGGTGAAGAAATAGTGCCAGGCGACCTGCAGGAAGCGGAAGCACATCAGATAGGAGCCAAGCGGAATGCAGAGGTAGACGAACCAGCTTGGTATCTCCAGATCGGGCGATACCTGGTCGGTAAAGTAAAGCCCGTAGACGAATTTCGCGCCCATGGTGCCGATCACGGCGGTGAAGAAGGCGCCGCAGAACAGCCCGAACAGCACCACATAGTTGCGCCAGGGTGATCTGAGCTGGTTGACCACGACGTCGACGCCGACATGGATGCCCGTGCGCACGCCATAGGCGGCGCCGAACTTCGCCACCCACACGAACATGTAGATGCAAAGCTCCTGCGCCCAGGCCAGGTTGATCGGGAATAGGATCGGAAACAGGAAGGGGACGCCGAGCAGATAGCGATGGCACACGGCGAGGAAGATCAGCAGCGTCGCGAGCGCCATCAGCGTCGCGATCAATATCTCCTCAAGCCGGTCGAGGATGCGAAGCAGTATCAATATGTCCCCCATTCTATCCCAGCCGTCGTGGCCGGGCTTGTCCCGGCCATCCACGTCTTTCTTGCCCCGCGGCTAAGACGTGGATGCCCGGGACAAGCCCGGGCATGACGCGAAAACTACCAGCGTCCTAGCCGGTTAGCGTGATCGCGCTAACCGGCAATCCCCTCTCCTCAGTTCGTCGCGCCTCTGGTTTCCTTCAAAAACTCGTCGATCAGCGGCTGGCCGACGCGGCTGGCGACGTCCTTGTAGACCGGCTCCATCGCCTTGCGCATCGCGGCGTCCTGTTCGGGGGTGAGCTTGACGATCTCGCTCTTGCCGGTCTTCTTGATCTCGGCAAGCGCGTCGTCGTTTTCCTTCTGCGACTGCGCGTTGCCGTAGGCGGTGGCTTCCTTCATCGCCTTTTCGCAATTGGCGCGGACATCCGCCGGCAGGCCGTCCCAGAACTTCTTGTTGGTGACGACGACATAGCCGATGTAGCCATGGTTGGTCTCGGTGATGTACTTCTGCACCTCGTGCATCTTCTGGGTATAGATGTTCGACCAGGTGTTCTCCTGCCCGTCGACGACGCCGGTCTGCAGCGCCTGATAGACTTCCGAGAACGCCATCACCTGCGGCACCACGCCGAGCGAGCGGAACTGCGCTTCCAGCACCTTCGAGGACTGGATGCGGAACTTGAGGCCGCGATAGTCGGCCGGCGCGACGAGCTTCTTGTTGGCGCTCATCTGCTTGAAGCCGTTATCCCAGTAGGCAAGACCGGTCATGCCCTTGGCATCGAGCAGCTTCAGCAGCTTGGCGCCGAGCGGGCCGTCGGTCACCTTGCGCAGCGTCTTCAGGTCGGGAAGGATGTAGGGCAGATCGAACACTTCGAATTCCTTGACCCCGATCGGGCCGAATTTCGAGTTCGAGGGCGCCAGCATCTGCACCGCGCCGAGCTGCAGCGCCTCCAGCTCTTCCTTGTCCTTGTAGAGCTGCGAGTTGGGGTAGACTTCGACCTTGACCTTGCCGTCGGTGTATTTCTCGGCCAGTTCCTTGAACTTCTCGGCCGCCAGCCCCTTCGGCGTGTTGGTTGCCACGACGTGGCTGAACTTGATCACGATCGGCGATTGCGCCGTCGCGGGTCCGACCAGGGCGAGTGCCGCGATCGATGCCGCGGCCAGAATCAGCTTGCGCATATTTCCTCCGTTTATTCTTCGGCGCGTGCGGACGCGGATTCCGAAGCTTGCATGCCAGATGCACCAATATAGACAAGCCGGCCGAATTGCCATTGCCCGTTAGCAGGGTGCCCTATTTCCTGGCTTTGCTGCGCTGCAAAATGCAGCATGCGTCGTTTTGACGACGGATCGTGCCGATAGATGCAGAGGGCGTCCATTAAACCTTCGCTATGGCTGCTTTCTTGGTAACGAAAGGCAGGCGCGATAGCGCCCCGACTGTCATCCCCGCCACCGGGTCGCAATGACGGGGAGACAGCGCCACACACTCAACTGTCATCCCCGCGAAGGCGGGGATCCAGTACGCCGCGGCTTATCGGTTCAATCACTGGCGTCTCTGGGTACTGGGTCGCCCGGTCAAGCCGGGCGATGATAGGTGAATGTGAGGCAGCATTCTCGCGACATGATTTGCCCGAGGTTTGCCAGATAACTTCCGCCCTCACCAATCATGAGGGCGCAGGGAAGACCGGGTGCGCGCCGCACCCGCGGTCCCGTGTGCGGTTTGCGCATAGGCAAGAGATGCACACGAGCATACAGGTTCGGCGGGAGCATCCCGGCCTTCCCTGCGCAATGGCTCTACGGCTTACTTCGTGCTCTTCCCGGAGAACGGCTCTTTTGCCTCCGTCGTCCCTGGGATGCTTTCGCTTCCCAGCGGACTTAACGCCAGCACCACGGCGCCAGAACCACACGACTTGACCGTACGCCTCAGCCAGACTCGTCAGTTACGGCCTTGGCGTCCATCGCATCTCGCCGCGCGTCAGTGACGATGGCCAACGCCCCTCATCTCGCGGTGAGACGGCCGCTCTTATGCCGCTGATTTGGGTGAAAACGGAAGCGGAATATTTCTGGTTTTCAGAAATTTCTGGCTTGACGCCACTTCTGAAAACCAGAATTGATTTGCCCGTCGGGTAATCACATCAACGGTGTTGTAGGGTGGGCAGAGCGACCTTGTCCGCCGTAGCTCGAAGAGCGAAGGCGGAAGCGTGCCCACCATCGCGCCGCGTACTCGATGAGAGATGGTGGGCACGTCGCTTGCGCTCCTTTGCCCACCTACGGCAGCACTGCGGTGGAAAAGGAATCCAAATAAAAACGCGGCGCCAGAGACGCCGCGTTCTCCAATTCACTCGCGCTAGCGATGTATCAGCCCGCCGCCTGCGCCGGCACGTCGCGCTGGCGCTTCATGACGATCTTGTTCAGCGCGCCGAGATAGGCCTTTGCCGAGGCGACCAGCGTATCCGGGTCGGCCGCGCGCGCCGTCATCGAGCGGCCTTCATGGGAGAGTCGCACCGAGACTTCGGCTTGCGCGTCGGTACCCTCGGTCACGGCGTGGACCTGGTACAGTTCGAGCTTCGCTTCATGCGGCACCAGGCGCTTGATGCAGTTGAAGACGGCGTCGACCGGGCCGTTGCCCTCGGCTTCCTCGATCCTGGTCTGGCCCTCGACGTCGAGCTTCATGGTGGCGCGCTGCGGCCCGTGGGTGCCGGCGATGACAGTCAGCGAGGTCAGCTTGATGCGGTCGTGGGAAGCCGCCATTTCCTCATCGACCAGCGCCTCGATGTCCTCGTCGTAGATGTCCTTCTTGCGGTCGGCCAGCGCCTTCATGCGGTTGAAGGCGTCTTCCAGCTGGTTGGCGCCGAGCTTGTAGCCCATCTCTTCAAGCTTATGCACGAAAGCATGGCGTCCCGAATGCTTGCCCAGCACCAGCGAGGACTGCTTCAGGCCGACCATCTCGGGCCGCATGATCTCGTAGGTCGAAGCGTCCTTCAGCACGCCATCCTGATGGATGCCGCTCTCATGCGCGAAGGCGTTACGGCCGACGATCGCCTTGTTGTACTGGACGGGAAACGAGGTCGCCGCCGATACCAGCTTCGAGGCGCGCGTCAATTGCGTGGTGTCGATCTTGTTCCAGTACGGAAACTTGTCGTTGCGCACGTTGATCGCCATCACGATCTCTTCCAGCGCGGCGTTGCCGGCGCGCTCGCCGATGCCGTTGACCGTGCACTCGACCTGGCGCGCACCGCCAACGACGCCGGCCAGCGAGTTCGCCACCGCCATGCCGAGATCGTTATGGCAGTGCACCGAGAAGATCGCCTTGTCGGAGTTCGGCACGCGCTCGATCAGCGTCTTCATGAAGTGGGTGTATTCCTCCGGCACGGTGTAACCGACCGTGTCGGGAATGTTCACCGTGGTGGCGCCGGCCTTGATGACGGCCTCGACGATGCGGCAGAGGAAATCCATCTCGCTGCGGGTGCCGTCCTCGGCCGACCACTCGACGTCGTCGATCTGGTTGCGGGCGCGGCTGACGTTGGCGATCGACAGATCGATGACCTGCTCCGGCGTCATGTTCAGCTTGACGCGCATGTGCAGCGGCGAGGTCGCGATCACGGTGTGAACGCGGCCGCGCTTGGCGAATTTCACGGCCTCGGCGCAGCGGTCGATGTCCTTCGGGTGGGCACGCGACAGGCCGGCGATGACAGCGTTCTTGGAGCGGCGGGCGATCTCGCTGACCGCCTGAAAATCGCCTTCCGAGGTGATCGGGAAGCCGGCCTCGATGACGTCGACACCCATGTCGTCCAAGAGCTCGGCGACCTCGAGCTTTTCCTCGAAGGTCATGGTGGCGCCGGGGCACTGTTCGCCGTCGCGCAGCGTGGTGTCGAAAATGATGACGCGGTCCTTCTCGGACTTGTTGGCGGTGGTCATGTCAAAAATTCCTTTGGGTGGTAGCGCCGGTTCAATGGGCGCTGAGGGTCTGGTGATCTCGCTCAAAACCCCTGAGTGCCCAGGCGCAAATGCCCAGACGGCCCTCAGGGGCCGATAAGAAGCAGAATCCCGCCAAGAAGGAGGGTGGGCGCGGACGCAGCCGGGCCAGCAGGGGCAGCCTTGGCCGCTCCACCCACAATCCCGTGCTTTTCGCTGCGAATCAGCATTGCCAGACCCTTTAGGACGCCAAATCCTCAGCCAAAACCATTGACGGTTCGTTGCCGGGACGACGTTCCGGGGTTGTTCTAGACGAGAAATATGGCCAGCCGCAATGCCAAAAAGACGGTCAGGATAGGTGACCTAAATGGCCTCCTTCCATTTCGGCGGTCATCACCCGCCACCGGGTCGCGCGAATGCGCGCCCGATGACAGGCTCCGGCGGGTGACCCAGTATTCCAGAGGCCGGAGTTCGGGCCGGAAAGCCGCGGCGTACTGGATTCCCCGCCTTCGCGGGGAATGACAGCCGGTGGGATTGGATGGCAACTCCTTCCCACGAGCGCATCCAGAACAGCCAGTTTTGCGTTATCCGCCCATCCACCGACGAGAAGAACCAGATGGGCGTGGAGACCGAGGTCAAGTTCCGGGTGCCGAGGCGCAATATCGCGGCATTGGCCCATCTGAAAATTCCGGGCAGCCGAATGGCCGAACGCAGCGAGAGCGATCTGACATCGACCTACTTCGACACGCGGAAGCGGAAGTTGAAGCGACATGGGTTGGTGCTTCGGGTGCGGCAAACGGGCGGCAAATACATCCAGACCATCAAGAAGGTCTCTGCCGGTTTGGACCGCGGGGAATGGGAAACCGAAATAAAGGACGGCAGCCCCGACCTCGGCGAGGCCGACGGGACGCCGCTTGAGGAAATCGCCTCAAAAAAGCTTCGCCGCAAGCTGAGGCCGGTTTTCAAAACATCGGTCCGTCGCATCACCCTGCCAATTCGCAGCAAAGGAAGCGAAATAGAACTTGCGGTCGATCGTGGCGAGATCACCGTCAGGGGACGGTCAAGCCGCATTGAAGAGATTGAGCTTGAATTGAAGCGCGGACGCCCACGCGACCTTTTCCAGCTTGCCAGAGCGGTCGAACGAAAACTGGACGCCGAGCTCTATTTGAGAGGCAAAGCTGAACGAGGCTACGATCTCGTCGACAGCACAGACCAGGGCCCGGTCTTTGCCGGGCCGATCGAACTCAACGAGCAGATGTCCGCGATCGAAGGCTTCAAGGCCATCGCCCACGCCGCCCTCCGCCACTTTTCAGGAAATATCGACGCAGTCCGCAACTTCGACCCTGAAGGCGTGCACCAGATGAGAGTGGGACTGCGCCGGCTGCGCGCCGCTATCTCGCTGTTCTCGAAGGTGCTGACCGGCACGAAGACCGGGCAGATCAAGGCAGAGCTCAAGTGGCTCACCAATCAATTGGCGCCCGCGCGCGAAATCGACGTTTTCCTGCATGAGAAAGTCGAGCCGGTGGCTCCCAAGATCAATCCCCGACGAGGAGCCAAAGCCATCGAACGAGAATTCGCCGACAGACGTCACCAAGCGCTTGAGCGGGCAACGAGCGCAGTCAACTCGGGACGATGCCGGGCGATGCTCGTCGAGCTGCTCGAATGGATCGAGGCGCAGGACGATGGCGGAGACGAAGCGAAGCTGGAAATCAGCAAATTTGCTACGGATCTGCTGAATCGCCGCGTCAAGAAGGTAAGGAAGGACGGAAGAATTCTGCAGGACATGTCACCCATGGACCGGCACAAGCTCCGCATCAGGGTGAAGAAGATCAGGTATGCGATGGAGTTCTTCGAAAGTCTTTTTCCCGGCAAGCGCGAGCGCAAGCAGCTTGTCCGGCTTTCGCGGCATCTGAAGAAGATCCAGGGCGCGCTCGGCTCGCTCAACGATTTCATCGCCGACAGCAAGATGGCGGCAGATGCCGCGCTCCACGCACCTCCGCAAAACCGGCGCGCCCGCGCGTTTGCGTCAGGCTTTATCGTCGGCCACGAGGCCGAACAGACCAAGCCGCTGATGAAAGCTGCCTCGAAAGAAGTACGTGCGCTGCGCGCCTGCGCGTTGGGCTAGCCTTGCTTTCGCGGGGAAGAAGCGAGCTCCGGGATGCGACTTGGGCGGAGGTTGCGGCTGCTGCTGTGATGGACGCACTGGCGGAAGGGTTCCCTCCCCCCTTGCGGGGGAGGGTTAGGGAGAGGGGTGCCACACGACGTGCTCTCTCGGTGTGGCTCCCATAATGAGCGCGATTGGGAAGCCGGGGCTCTCATCGATCATCTCGCCTGGGCGTACCCCTCTCCCCAGCCCTCCCCCGCAAGGGGGGAGGGAGCCCGGCCAGTGTGCTCACCTCACGCGAGCAGCGAAATCCATCATGTATTCCGGTGAACGGCGAGCAATGGGCTTCGCAGCTCTACCCATCCTTCTTCTTAGCACCATCCTCCTCCGCCAGCAGCGCTTCGCGGACCTGCTTGAACTCGCTGCGGTCGGCCTTGTCGACCTTGGGGAAGTGCAGATCGAGCTGTTCAAGCGCGGCGACGATGGTCGAGCCGATCACCACGCGGGCGAACCATTTGTGGTCGGCGGGAACGACGATCCAGGGCGCGGCGCGCGAGGCGGTGTAGTGGATCATGTCCTGATAGGCGGCCTGATACTTGGCCCACAGCGCGCGCTCGCCGATGTCGGCGAGCGAGAACTTCCAGTTCTTGGCGGGATCCTCCAGCCGTTCGAGGAAGCGCTCGCGCTGCTCCTTCTTCGAGACGTTCAAAAAGAACTTCAGGATCACGGTGCCGTTGCGCGAAAGATAGCGCTCCACCGCGGAGATGTCCTCAAAACGCTCCTTCCAGATGTCCTTGGTGACAAGCTTCTGCGGGATCTTCTGCCTGGCGAGAATTTCCGAATGCACGCGCACCACCAGGCACTCCTCGTAATAGGAGCGGTTGAAGATGCCGATGCGTCCGCGCTCGGGCAGCGCAATCATGCTGCGCCACAGGAAATCGTGGTCGAGTTCCTTGGTCGACGGCACCTTGAACGCCGTGACCTCGCAGCCCTGCGGGTTGACGCCCTCGAACACGCTCTTGATCGCGGAGTCCTTGCCGGCGGCGTCCATGCCCTGGAAGATCAGCAGCAGCGACCAGCGGTCCTGCGCGTAGAGTTTTTCCTGGAATTCGGCGAGACGCTTGCGGTTAGCCTCGATGATCCTCGTCGCCTTCTCCTTGTCGAGACCGCCCTTCGCGTCCGTCTTGTGCGATTTTAAGTGAAACTCGCCCGTGCCGTCGTAGCGGAACGGGGCAAGGTAAGGTTTCAGCTCATCGGCAAGCGGTTGCGACTTCTTGTTCATTCGTTACTCCGTCGTCATGCCCGGGCTTGCCGCCTTCGCTAAAGCTTCGTCGGCCGAGCGTCCTAGTGGGCCGGCGTAGCCTTCGCGGAGACGGGTCCCGGGCATCCACGTCTTGGCTCTGCATCCGCAAGAAAGACGTGGATGGCCGGGCATAGCGAGCGGAAGCGACGCCGTCCTTCGGACGGCTATGCCCGGCCATGACGAAACAGCGACATTCTTCGTCTAATTTTACGCCTTCTTCGGTTGCGGCTTCAATCGGTCGAGGACGCTACCAAGAATGCCCTTGGGAAGGAATATGATGAAAAGCACCAGCAGCAGGCCATAGACGAGGTTGTCCCAGCCGACCGCTTTGGTGCCGAAAGAGATGCGCAGGATTTCGGCGAGCAGGATGGTGATGATGGCACCGACGGTGGGGCCGAGCGAGACATAGAGCCCGCCGACGATCACCGCGAACACCATCTGCAGCGACACTGCGATGCCGCTGACCGTATCCGGCGAGATGAACATCTGGTACTGGCAATACAGCGCGCCGGCGAGCGCGGTCATCAGCGCCGAGATCAGCGTGATCTTGAGCTTTTCTGCCGTGACGTTGACGCCCGCCGCGGCCGCGGCGTCCTCGTCCTCCGAGATCGCCTCCATGGCGTAGCGGCTCATGCTGCGATCGACCCAGCGCCAGACCAGAAGGCCGACCACCCAGACCCCCAGCGCAATCAGATACCACGTCGTCTTGTCGTCGAATTGCAACGCCATCAATCCCTTGCCGCTCGGCGCGCGGTTCGGCGTATAGCCGAGCGAGCCGCCGGTGTAGTCGCGGGTCGCGGTGATGACCTGCAGCACGATGCCAGATAGGGCCAGCGTCACCAGTACGAAATAATGCCCGGTGATGCGGAAGCGAAAGCAGGGATAGGCGACGATCAGCGCCAGCACGCCCGCCGCCACCATGCTGATCGGAATGCCGATCCATGGCGACAAACCCATGTGATTCCAGAGCAGCGCGGTGACATAGGCGCCGACGCCCATGAAGCCGCCATGGCCGAGCGACACCAGGCCGAAGCGGCCCATGATCGACCACGCGGTATAGGCGAACGACCAGATCAGGATCAGCACGAGAATGTGCAGATGATAGGGATCGCGATAGAGGAAGGGCAGCGCGATCAGCGCGGCCAGGCCGACCGCCCAGGCTACATGACGGGAATTCACGAGCGCCTCGCCAAAAGGCCCGCGGGCCGGATGAACATCATGACGATGAAGAAGGCGAACGCCAGCACGTAACCCCATTCGAGGTCGGAGAACAGGCCGCCCAGCGAAATGATCTCGGCAAAGACGAACGCCGCGATGAAGCCGCCGACGAAATTGCCGAGCCCGCCGAGCACGCAGATCAGGAAGGTGATCGGCCCGAACGACAGCCCGACGAACGGATGCACGTCATATTGCAGCACCAAAAGGCACGCCGCGAGACCGGCGAGCGCGCCGCCGAGCGCCGAGGTGATCAGATAGATCCGCCTGGCGTCGACCCCCATCAGCGGCATGATCTGACGGTCCTGCGAGATGGCGCGGATCGCGGTGCCGGTATAGGTGCGCTTCATGAAGAAATAGACCGCGAGCATGCCGAGCAATGCGGCGATAAAGGCGAGCAACCGCGAATAGCTGAAATGCATCTCGCCGATCGCCAGCACCGGCAGGCGGATGCCGAGATTGCGGAAATCGATGCCGAACGCGACGGTCGCAAAGCTCTGCAGGATGAACAGCACGCCGCCGGTCGCGAGCAGCTGGTTGATCGGCGGCGCTGTCAGCAGCGGCTCGATGACGAGGTAATGCAAGAGCGCGCCGAGGCCCGCCACCAGCAGGATCGCGATCGGCGCGGCGACCCAGTACGGCAGGCCGAACACCTGGACCATGTAGTACATGCCATACATGCCGATCATGACCAGCTCGGCGTAGCAGATCCAGGTGACGTCGATGACGCCGAAGATCAAATTGAGTCCGAGCGCGAGCAGCGCAAGAACGCCGCCGAGCAGGATGCCGTTGACCACGGCTTCCAGGAGATAGATGTCGAAGATGTCGAGGAAGGCTTGCATCGTTGCTTTGCCTCAGAGTGACCTGATGTTTCGTTGAACCGACTTTCTCGCCGCCTGCCCTCCCTCTCCCGCTTGCGGGGGAGGGCTGGGGTGGGGGTGCCGCCACGAGTTGTACTGCCCGTGTGGAGAGAGCCCCCACCCGCATCGCATCATCCGATGCGATGCGACCTCCCCCGCAAGCGGGAGAGGTGAAGAGACTGCCACGCGGCCCGACTTCGTCATGCTCTAAACCCCGAGATAAGCCTGCTTGATGGTGTCGGTTTTCATCATCTCCTCCGAGGTGCCCGATGCGCGGATGGTGCCGGCCTCCAGCAGATAGGCGCGGTCGACCACTTTGAGCACCTGCTGCACGTTCTGTTCGACGATCAGCACCGTCAGCCCTGAGGCGCGGATCCGCTTGACCAGCTCGAACACCTGCTGCACCACGACCGGCGCAAGCCCCGCCGAGGGCTCGTCGAGCAGCAGCAATTTCGGGTCCGACATCAGCGCGCGGCCGATCGCGCACATCTGCTGCTCGCCGCCCGACATGGTGCCGGCCATCTGGCTGCGCCGCTCCCTCATCCGCGGGAACAGGTCGAACACGAATTCCAGACGCTGCGCATATTTGGCGCGGGCGCCGGGCATGTAGGCGCCCATCTTCAGATTATCGTCGACGGTGAGCCGCGGAAACAGCCGGCGGTTCTCCGGCACATGGGCGATGCCGAGATCGACGATGCGATGCGCCGCCGTTGCCACGACGTCGTGGCCTTCCATGGTGATCGAACCCTTGACCGGACGGATCAGACCGGAGATGACGCGCATCAGCGTGGTCTTGCCGGCGCCGTTGGGGCCGATCACGCCGACCGCCTCGCCGGCCCTGACGTCGAGATTGACACCGAACAGGGCCTGGAAGGTGCCATAGCCCGCGTCGAGCGATCTGAGTTCGAGCATGCGCTACACCCCTGCCCGCCGGCGCGCTTCGGCGGCCGCGGCCTGGCTCGAATCCGCATCGGTGCCGAGATAGACCTCGATGACGCGGGGATCGCTCGCCACCGCGCTCGGCAGCCCTTCCGAGATCTTCTCGCCGTGATCGAGCACCATCACGCGATCGACCACCCGCATCAAGACGCCCATGATGTGCTCGACCCAGATGATGGTGATGCCGAGCTCGTCGCGGATTTTACGCAGCATGTCGGCGGCCTGGTCCATCTCATGCTCATCGAGCCCGCCGAGGCTCTCATCGGCGAGCAGGAGTTTCGGCCCCGTCGCGAGCGCCTTGGCCAGCTCCAGCTTCTTCAGGCCGGCGGCGCCCAGGCCATCGACGCTGGCGTGGCGGTCGGTCGGCAGGCCCACCATGCGCAGCGCGCGCTCGGCCGCCTCATCGGCTTTGGCGCGGCTGTGGCGGCCCTGGCCGTAATAGCCAGCGAGTGCGACGTTCTCGAACATGCTGAGCCGGTGAAACGGCCGCGGGATCTGGAAGGTGCGGCCGATGCCACCATTGATGATGCGGTGCGGAGCTGTGCCTGCGATCTCCGCGCCGTCGAACAGGATCGATCCGGCCGTCGGCATCAGCGTGCCCGACAGCATGTTGAAGATGGTGCTCTTGCCCGAGCCGTTCGGGCCGATCAGGCCGAGGATCTCGCCCTGCTCGACCCGGAACGACACGTTGTTCACAGCGGTGAAGCCGCCGAAACGCTTCACCAACCCTTCTACAGTCAGCACGCCAGGATCTCCGGGTTACTGGTTGCTGAACGTCGTCCCCTTCGGCAGCGGCAGCACGGCCTCGCGCTGCGCCTGGCTCTTCGGCCACACCACGTAGGACTTGTCGTCGACATACTGGATGACCACCGGGAACGAGCGCTCGTTCTGGCCGGCCATCTGACTGCCCTCGCCGTGGAACTTGACGCCGAAGCCGAGCATGGTGCCGCCTTCGGGAATGTCGACCTCGAGCGCTGCCTTGCGCAGCGCGTCGGGATCGACGCCGCCATACTTCTTGATGGCGCGCGGCAGCACCTCGGTGAGGAACACATAGGTATTCGATGCCGCCATGCCGACATGCGCGGAGCGGATCGCGACCCCGGGCTTGGCCTTGTCGAACTCCTCGCCGACCATCTTGATCACCGGCGGCAGCTTCGGATCCATGTTCTTCTGGTTGGCGAGCCAGATCGAAATCGGATCGGTGTTGAAGACGTAGTTGACGTCGGCGCCCAGACCCTCTTTCAGCTTCTCATAGACGCCATAGCCGGCGCCGTGACCGACGAGCGCGGCAAACTTCAGGCCCTGCTCGCGCGCCTGGCGGCCGAACAAAGTGATGTCAGGGTTATAGCCAGTGTGGAAAATGACGTCGGGCCGCGCCCGCTTCAGTTTTGTCACCAGCGCGGAAAGATCGGGCGCGGTGGCGGAATAGCCTTCCTTCAGCACGATCTGGAAACCAGCCTTCTTGGCGCCAGCCTCGTTGCCCTTGGAGACGTCGACGCCATAGGCGCCGTCCTCGTGGATGATGGCAACGCGCAGATCCTTCGGCTCCTTGCCAAGCTTCACCTTGGAATTCTGCGCGATGAAATCCATTGTCATCAGGCCGAACTGGTCGCCTGAGGCCTGCGGGCGGAACACGTATTTGAAGTTCTTGTCGGCGAGCACCGCGGACGAGATGCAGGTGGTGATCCACATGAAGTTCTTGAGCTGCTCGACGCGCGCGGCCACCGGCACGCATTGCGCCGAGGAGAAGAAGCCGAGCAGCATGTTGACCTTTTCCTGCTCGATCAGCCGCACCGCCTCGTTGATCGCCACGTCAGGCTTGCTCTGGGCGTCGGCATAGACGGCCTCGACCTTGTAACCCTCGACACCGGTCTTGGCGTATTGGTCGAGCATGATCTTGGCGCCGATATATTGCAGCTCGGAGCCGCCGCCTGCGAGCGGACCGGTCAGGTCGTAGATCACACCGATCTTGATTTTCTTTTCCTGAGCCTCGGCGGTGACCGCCATCCCCAGCGCCGCGATCGCGACGGAGAGTCCAACGAGAAGGCGTGCAGCGTTATGCCCCGGCATCCAATCCTCCCTCTGATGGTGCAATGCACCTTATGTTTTTGTCGTTTTATTTCTTATCGTTGATCTTCTCATCACACGGGCAGCGCCGCGGGATGTCAAGCCGTATCGCCGGGACCACACTGTCGCGCCGCCGCATCACCCAAAGTAGCAGATTTCAGTTGGGTGGACTAATACGTGTCCGCCATCATCGATGGCATGGCCCGTCTCAGGCAGCAAACTGCGCTTCGAGAAAGGCCGTGACAAAATGCGGCATGGCGGATGTGAGATCGCGCGGGCCGCGAACGAGATGGATGGCGGACAGTTCAGGCTGATGCTGGGCGGCAAGATTACGTTCGATCCGCTCGCGCACGACCTCGCCCGGCAGGCCGATGCGCAGCAGCCGGATCATCGCAAGCGCTGTCCCGGTATAGATGCAGTGCCAATGCGGATCGGTTTCATATTCGCCAGGCAGAAGCCCAGTCTCCTCCTCCAGTTCGCGCGTGACGCTGCCAGGAATATCGACCGCGCCGTCCCTGATGTCGTTGAGGTCCGGCGTGCCGGACGCAAAATAGATCCGGCCGGCATTGGAGGTGTGCTGGCCCATCTCGCCGAGCACGAAGGCGCCGTCGGCGCAGCGGAGCGCGCCCATGCCGAAGCCGTTGAACACGCCGGGATCGGGAAAGCTCCAGTCGCGCCAGGCCAGAAAGCTGGCGAAGTCGGTCTCGAAATAGCTCGCGCTGAGACGACCGTCCGAAAATACCGGGTTGCGACCGAGCAGCACGCGCCCGTTCCACGTCGCCGGCTTTTCGCGCTGCTTCTCCGCGAAATGCGCATCGATCTCCGACCGCCTCTCCTCGGCGAACGGCCAAGGCCACGTCTCGACGCGGAGATCGAGCGCACTGATGCGATGAATCACCAAAGGCTTCGTACCACTCATCGCACACGCCGTTCGCTATCGCCTGAACACCAGCCGGACGTCACTTCGAACCAGTGCCGGCGGTCTTCGGAGCCTGCTCGACATATTTGTTGGTCCAGGTCTTGGTCATGTCGATATTGGCCTTGGCGACCTCGGGCGAGCCCTCGCTGAACACGGCGAGCACGGCTTCCGCGCCCTTGGGGTCCATCTTGCCGGTCTCCGAATACATCGGGATCGTGTTCTTCAGCGCGGCGAGATATTGCTCCTTGTTCTTACCGACGATTTCATCGGGCATCTTCGCCATGATGTCTTCCGGCGAGTGCGAATGGATCCAGGCGAGCGTATTGACGATCGCGTTGGTCAGCGCCTGCACTTCCTTCTCGTGCGACTTGATCCAGGCCGTGGTGGTATAGAGCGCGCCGCCCGGATATTCGCCGCCGAACAGGGCCAGCGTGTCCTTCTGGCTTCGGGTGTCGGCCAGGATCTTCAGATCCGGATGGCCGCCCTGCAACACCGTGACGGCCGGATCGAGCATCACGGCGGCATCGATCTGCCCCTGCTGCATCGCCGCGACAGCGGTCGCGCCAAGGCCGACGCCGATCACCGCGGCGCTGGTCGGATCGAGGCCGTTTTTCTTGAGCAGGTATTTCAGGAAGAAGTCGGTCGAGGAGCCGGGCGCGCTGACGCCGACCTTCTTCCCGGCGAGGTCCTTGACCGACTTGATCTCTGATGTCTTCGAGGGCGAGACCACCAGCACAAGGCCGGGATAACGGTCATAGATCACGAAGGACTGCAGTTCCTGCTTCTTGGCGGCCAGGTTGACGCAGTGATCGAAATAGCCGGAGACAACGTCGGCGCTGCCGCCGAGCACGGCCTTGAGCGCGTCCGAGCCGCCCTTGAGGTCGACCAGTTCGACGGTCACGCCCGCCTTGTCATATTCGCCAAGCTGTTTGGCGAGCACCGTCGGCAGATAACACAGACAGGACCCGCCCCCGACCGCGATGGTGACCTTGCTTTGCGCCGCGGCGAATCCCGTGGTCAACGCCAGCGCCAGCAGAGATGCCGCCAGGCGGCCGAACAGTTTCTTCATGGGGTTCCTCCATTTGTTGGGCGACAAGATAGAACAGCGTACTGGCGTTGAGAAGCTGCCCCTGCCGTCATTCCGGGGCGTGCGCAGCACGAACCCGGAATCCATCTATCGACAGAGCCTGCGGGTCGATAGATTCTCAGATGTGCAATTGCACATCATAGTTCTCGCTTCGCGAGCCTCGGAATGACGGTGGCCGCTGGTCACGCCGTAGCCGGCGGCATAGCATGGGTGCACAACAAACAACACAGGGGAGGACTGCCCATGAATCGCACAGCTACCATGCTTTCGCTGGTCGCCGCCTTTGCCGCCGGTTGCAGCATCACCCACCTGCTGCGCCCAGCCCTTGCCGCCGAGAACATCACCGCGCAGGTCATCCATACCGGCGAACTCGAAGGCGACGCGCTCGGCATGCCCTCGGGCACCGGGATGCGCTCAAGGATGTTCGTGTCCGCCGACGGCATGACCATCTCGATTCAGGACGGCAATGTCGGCAAGCACATGCACCCCAACACCAACGAGATCCAGTACATCCTCGATGGCACCGGCACGATCTGGCTCGGCGACAAGGAAGTGCGGGTCAAGCCCGGCGACCTCGTCGTGATCCCGAAGGGCACCGCGCATGGCGGCACCAAGCCGGACGGCCGGACGCTGAAGGCGATCGCCATCAAGACGCCGCCGCAGGCGCCTGATGATACGAAGATGCTGAATTGACGTCTGGGGCAAGCACCATCCACGTCATTGCGAGGAGCTCGCGACAAAATTGCAAGCAATTTTGCGCTGAAGCGACGAAGCAATCCATGTCTCCACCTGCGGCGCGATGGATTGCTTCGCGGAGCCTGTCATCGGGCGTGCATGCGCGCGACCCGTTGGCTCGCAATGACGGCGGAGAGACGATCCCTACTGCTCGACCGCTCAACCTCAGCGGATGGGCCGCGATCCTGCGCTGCAGGCATCCAATTCCAAGCTCAACCTATCGAGCCGCTCCTGCTTGCCAATCTGGGCCATCCAGCACCAAAGCTCGAGCACGAAATACAGGTGATACAGATCGAGCGTCTCGGGTCCATGCTCTCGACCTAAAGGGCCATATCCATCAAGCAGAGCGCGTGTGCACGGCTCGTCGAGGTAATAAAGCGCCTTGGCGACGTCCATCAGCGGATCGCCGGCCAGCGCGCCCTCAAAGTCCACGACGCCCGTGAGCCGCGGCTTTCCGTTTTCGATCGTCGCGAGCAGATTGCCGGCGTGCAGGTCGTTATGGCAAAGCACGGCTTGCGAGCAGCCGCTGAACAGTTGCGCGCGCTCTGAAACGTGTTCGGAGACCCGTTGCGCAAGTTCCGCATTGCCACCGCGCTCTGCGAATTCCTTGAGCTTTCGTTGAAACTGATGTGTCAGGTAGTCGTGATTGGTCTGATGCACGGTCCAGATGCCCTTCGGGCCGATATAGCCGAAGGCTTCCATCGGGATGCGATGAAACTCGCGAAGCAGTTGGCCGATTTGAGCATAGGCCGAAGCGAGCTGGTCCGAAGTCAGATCTTTCTCCAACTGGCCCAGCCTCGAACCGTCGAGCTTGGTCATCAGAATGAAGTTGAGCGGTAGCAATCTCTTTGAGTCATCCGCCAACAGAATGTCCGGTTCGGGCACGTTGAGACGGTCCTGGATTAGGCCGGTGACGGTGACTTCCTTCTGCATCTTCCAGCGCAGCTCGTCGGGATAGACCTTCAGCACGAGCGGCCGATGCGCTGGGCTGGCGAAAACGACCTCGTGGATGGCCGCGATCTCGCCCCCATAAAGCCTGGAGACCGTCGTGACGGTGCCGTCGGAGACGACCTGATCCACAATGGACTGCGCAGTCGCTACGGATACTTGTAAATCGGGCTTCAGTTCCATTGCAGCTCTTCAAGCTAACGCGGTCTTGGTCAGAACCGTTTGACGAACCTCTCCGCCGCCATTGCGAGGGCGCGCATGCGCGACCCGTTGGCTCGCAATGCCGGGAACCATGACAGAGATCTTACCCCCTGCCCTCTGCCGCGGCCGGCCGCCACACCAGCAGCCGCTTTTCCACCACCGTCACGCCCATATCGATCAAGATAACGAACGCCGACAGCACGAACATGCCGGCGAACACGCCGGCGACGTCGAACACGCCTTCGGCCTGCTGGATCAGATAACCGAGACCGCGGGCCGAGCCGAGATACTCGCCGACGACGGCACCGACCACGGCAAAGCCGACCGAGGTGTGCAGCGAGGAGAACATCCAGGACAGCGCCGAGGGCCAGTAGACGTGGCGCATCAATTGCCGCTCGTTCATGCCGAGCATGCGGCCATTGTCGAGCACGGTATTCGAGACCTCCTTGACGCCCTGATAGACGTTGAAGAACACGATGAAGAATACCAGCGTCACGCCGAGGGCGACCTTGGACCAGATTCCGAGCCCGAGCCACAGCGCGAAGATCGGCGCCAGCACCACGCGCGGCAGCGCGTTGATCATCTTCACATAGGGATCGAACACGGCGGCGACGATGGGTTGGCGCGCGAACCAGAAGCCGACGAGGACGCCGCCAATCGAGCCGATCACAAAGGCGAGGATGGATTCCCAGAGCGTGATGATCAGGTGTTGCCAGATCACGCCGCTCGAAAACCATTTGACGATCTGGCTGCCGACATCGACCGGCGTGGAGAAGAAGAACGGCGGCAGCAGGATTTTTCCGAACACCTCTACGGTCGCGAAGAACTGCCACAGCCCCAGCGCGACGACGGCGACCAAAAGCTGACATGTGAGAAGCATTAATCGAGACATGGGTATCTCCTGGTCGTCCCGGCGAAGGCCGGGACCCATAACCACCGATGTTCTTTGTTGCAGAAGGTCGCTACCTTATCGCTCCAACGACAGGACACGGCGTATGGGTCCCGGCCTTCGCCGGGACGACGTAAGCGATGGAGCATCAACCGACTCCCACAGCTTGCGTCGATTGCACGTAGCCCTTCATCACTTCATCCTTCAGCACGCCCCAGATTTCCCGGTGCAGCTCGTGAAACTGTTTTTCCATGCGGACTTCCGAAATGTCGCGCGGCCGCGGCAGTGTCACCCGCCAGTCGCCGATGATGCGCGCCGAGGGGCCGGCCGACATGATCACCACGCGGTCGGCCAGCGCGATCGCCTCCTCGAGATCGTGGGTGACGAACAGCACCGCCTTGCGGTCGGCGTTCCACAATTCGAGCAGCAGATTGCCCATGATCTGCCGGGTCTGGGCATCGAGCGGGCCGAACGGTTCGTCCATCAGCAGGATCTTTGGATCGCGGATCAGGACCTGCGCGAGGCCGACGCGCTTGCGCTGGCCGCCGGAGAGCATGTGCGGGTAGCGGCCCGCAAAAGCGCCGAGGCCGACCGACGTGAGCCAGCCCTGCGCCCGCTGCAGCGCCTGCTCGCGCGGCGCGCCCTTGATCTCGAGCCCGATCGCGACATTGTCGATCGCGGTCTTCCAGGGAAACAGCGCGTCGGCCTGGAACAGATAGCCAGCCTCGCGGTTCAGTCCGGCGAGCGGCTGACCGAAAATCTTCACCGATCCCGCCGCGGGCTTCAAAAGCCCGGCCGCGACGTTGAGCAGCGTCGATTTCCCGCAGCCCGTCGGCCCGACGATGGCGACGAACTCGCCATCGGCCACGGACAGATTGGCCTTTTCCACGGCCGTATAGACGCGGTCGCCGGCCACGCGGAACGCCACCGTCGCGTCGCCAAGCGCGACCGCCATCGGCTGTGCGATATCTGCCATGTTTCTCCCCAAATCTTTGGAGGGATGCCTTAGCGGGTCGGAAGGAGAAGTTCAACGCGGCGTCATGACGTGCTAGGTGGTGTGTCCACCCTCCCCTGGAGGGGAGGGTCGACGCTCATGAAATGAGCGGCGGGGCGGGGTGACGGTGTCTCCACGTCCAATAGTGCCCGAGTGGAGAGATCACCCCACCCCGTCTCACATTTCGTTTCGCTCATGTGAGCCGACCCTCCCCCTCCAGGGGAGGGTGAAGAGTCGAGAACGCATGAACCCTCCCTTGATCGCCTACGCTGGTGTCAGCAAGACGTTTGACGATGGCCGCGTCGTGGCCGTCGACGATATTTCGCTCGACGTCACCGAGGGTGAATTCCTCGCCATTGTCGGCGGCTCCGGCTCGGGCAAGACCACGCTGCTGCGGCTGGCCAATCGGCTGATCGAGATGGATTCCGGCTCGATCACCGTCGAAGGCGAGGACGTGCGCAATGTCGATCCGATCCTGCTGCGTCGGCGGATCGGCTATGTCTTTCAGAGCGGCGGGCTGTTTCCGCATCTGACGGTCGCCGGCAATATCGGCATTACGCCGAAGCTTCTGGGCACGCCGCCCACCGAGATTGCCGCGCGGGTGGACGAACTGCTCGACCTGGTCAGGCTCGACCGCGCGCAATATCGCGACCGGCTGCCGCACGAACTTTCCGGCGGCCAGCGCCAGCGCGTCGGCGTGGCGCGCGCGCTCGCCGCAAAGCCGCGCATCGTGCTGATGGACGAGCCGTTCGGCGCGCTCGATCCCTTGACCCGCGATGCCCTGGGTGAGGATTTCCGCGAGCTGCACAGGAAGCTCGGCCTGACCACGGTCATGATCACCCATGACATGACGGAAGCGATCCTGTTGGCCGACCGCATCGCGGTGATGCAAGGCGGAAAGCTGTTGGCGCAGGGCACGCCGTCGACGCTCTCCGAGAGCGACGATGCCTATGTCGGCGAGCTCTTGCGCACGCCGCGCCGGCAGGCCGAGCGGCTCAGCACGCTGCTGCCGCGGGACGGTGCGGCATGAGCATCTTCACTGATCCGCGCTGGGCGGAAGCATGGGGCCACCTGCCCGATTATCTCGGCAGCCATGTCCGCGTCAGCGTGGCCGCGCTGGCGCTGGGGCTTCTGGTCAGCCTGCCGCTCGCAATCCTTTCGCGCCATCGGCCGGTGTTGCGCGGCGCGCTGCTCGGGCTTGCCAGCATCGTGCAGACGGTGCCGGGACTGGCACTGCTTGCGCTGTTCTATCCGCTGCTGCTGGCGCTCGCGGCGCTGTCGCTGTCGTGGTTCGGGTTCAGTTTTTCCGCGTTCGGCTTCTTGCCGGCCGTGCTGGCGCTGGCGCTCTATTCGATGCTGCCGGTGCTGCGCAACACGATTACGAGCCTGCAGGGTGTCGATGCTTCGATCCTGGAAGCCGCACAGGGCGTCGGCATGACGCCGCGGCAATCGCTGTTCACGGTGGAGCTGCCGCTGGCGCTGCCGGTGATGATGGCAGGCATCCGCACCGCGGCGGTCTGGGTGATCGGCACCGCGACGCTGTCGACGCCGATCGGCCAGACCAGCCTCGGCAATTACATTTTTGCCGGCCTGCAGACCCAGAACTGGGTGTTCGTGCTGTTCGGCTGCCTTGCCGCCGCGGTGCTGGCGCTGGCGGTCGATCAACTGCTGGCGCTGATCGAGAGCGGCCTGCAGAGCCGCAGCCGCGTTCGCGCGGCGCTCGGTGGCGCCGGCATCGCGGCGCTGGTCGTGGCCACGCTGGCGCCCAACATGGTGCGGCCGCAGACGAGCTACATCATCGGCGCCAAGACCTTTGCCGAGCAATATGTGCTCTCCGCCCTGATGGCGCAGCGGCTGAAAGCGGCAGGCCTTTCCGCCACGACGCGCGAGGGCCTCGGCTCCAACGTTATTTTCGAGGCCTTGGCATCAAACGATATCGACGTCTACATCGATTATTCCGGCACGCTATGGGCCAACCAGTTTCACCGCAGCGAGATCCGGCCGCGCCAGGAGATCCTGGCCGAGCTGAAGACGATGCTGGCGAAGCAGAACATCACGCTCTTGGGCGAACTCGGCTTCGAGAACGCCTATGCGCTGGTGATGCCGAGGAAGCGCGCCGAGCAGCTCGGCATCCGCACCGTCGCCGACCTCGCCGCGCGCGCCGCCACCCTGACGATCGCCGGCGATTATGAATTCTTCTCGCGTCCGGAGTGGACCGCGCTCCGCCGCGCCTACGGCCTGTCGTTCCGCGGGCAGCGGCAGATGCAGCCGGACTTCATGTATGCCGCGGTCGCCTCCGGCGAGGTCGACGTCATCGCCGGCTACACCAGCGACGGGCTGATCGCGAAGTACGATCTGGTTGCGCTCGGCGACCCCAGGCGCGCGATCCCGCCCTATGACGCGATCATGCTGCTGGCGCCAAGGCGCGCGGACGACGAGGCCCTGCGCAACGCGCTGGCGCCGCTAACGGGGAAGATCGACATCGCCACGATGCGCGAGGCGAACTTACGCGCGGCCGGCAACGATGCCGCGAGTTCGCCGGATGCGGTGGCGCAGTGGCTGTGGGATAAGGTGGGGAGGAAGTGAGGGGCGCGCACTCCCAGCCCCTCCCGTCATTGCGAGCCAACGGGTCGCGCGAATGCGCGCCCGATGACAGGCTCCGCGAAGCAATCCATCGCGCCACAAGCGGAAGTATGGATTGCTTCGTCGCTTCGCTCCTCGCAATGACGGGGATAGAGCGGAATCAAAGCCCGTTGATCGTTCCCGCGTCGATCAGCATGCGGTTGAACCTCCGCGCCTCCGCGCCTTTCTTGCAGGAATAGAACGCGCCCTTGCAGCGGAGCAGGATGCTCTTCTGCTCCTTGAAGGACGGATCGAGCGGGAGGCCGGCGGCTTCCTGCAGCACCAGCGGGAAGTAGGCGGCATCGAGGGTTTCGAGCGCCGACGACAGGTTCGTGGGCGAATAGTTGATGCCGTCGATCGCGTAGTAGGTCGAATAATAGCGCGGGTCCGCTGTCATCAGGCGCTTGGCCAGCTTCGCGCGCTCGATGCCGGGCTCGAGCAGCTTTTGCGAGATGGCCGGCTGGTGATCGCCGAAGCGCAGCACAAGGAAGGATTCATCCGGATAGTCGTGCTTCAGCCGTTCGGTGAATGCGCGGTAGTCGTTCGCCGTCATGGTCTGGCGGCGAATGTACTCGTCGACCTCGGCGGTGTTGCCGGGCGGCGTCCACCCTTGGGGCGTCAGATCGGGCCGGTAAACATCCGTCCAGGGAAAATGGTTGGCGGTGAGATAGACGAACATGAAGACCGGCGACTGTGACGCCTGCTCACGCGCGAACGTCTTCAAGGCCTGATCGTAATAGAAGCTGTCGGGCTGCATGTCCTCGTTCACGCCCATCTCGGCCATGTCGATGAAGCGCTCGACGCCGGTGCCCTTCTGGAAGGCGCGGGCGCTAAGGAAATCGCCATAGGTCGGATAGAGCGAGACGGTCTTGTAGCCGCAGCGTTGCAGCGCCTGCGGCAGCCCGCGCGTGACGCGGCCCGCGGCGATGCGCGTGACGTAGAACTTCAGATCGCCGAACGAGCGCGCCGACAGGCCGGTCAGCACGTTGAACTCGGTGTACCAGGTCGGACCGCCCGTCGATTCCGCGATCATGGTCCGCCGCTTGCCGTCGGCCGACTTGAAGAAATCGGTGTAGCCCGCCGGCACCTTGATGCCGGGCGCCGCGGTGACGTCGAAGCTCGATTCATCGAGCAGCAGGATGATGTGTGGGCGCTTGGCGGTGGTGTCGCAGGTATCAGCCGATGCCAGCGCCGGTGAACGGGCAGCGTGCGCTTCCGATGCCAGGCGCAGCGGACGCTCCGACGGCGGATCGGCCTCGATCCACCCCGTCGAAGCCAGCCGCGACACCGCGACCACGCCGGAGCGCGCCAGGCTGGAAATGTGGTTGACGCCCTGGAATGGCTCCCAGGGCTGCTCGGGCACCGCGATCGCCATCACCGATATCAACGCCGTTGCGCCGGCGAGGCCCGATAGCGCGAGCGAGCGCCGCACGCGAAACGGATCGAAGTGCCAGAGCGCCCAGAGCAGTGGCACCGCAGCCAGCCCCACGATCATCAATTGCGTCTGCAGGCGCGGGAATACTGACAGCAGGAACGAAAACGTATCGCGGTCGATGATCAGGAAATCGAGGAACGTCAGGGTGAGTTGGAGAATACCGAACTTGAAGCGCGAGAGCTCGATCAGGATCACGATCAAACCAAGCGCCAGCGCCGCGCAGACGCCGGGCCGCCGCAGCACGACGAGCAGGAAGCAGTTCACGAACGCCCACGCCAGCAGCGCCAGCGTGATTGCGAACGGCCCGTATTCGGTGGTGAGCAGGACCGCGAGCCCCGCGAGATGAACGGCAACGACGAGGCCGGCGGGGACAAAGAACCGGATGCCGCGCGATTTGGCGTGGACGCTTTCGCTCATTCCGGGTCCTGCAGCGGCCGACATCGCTCGTCAGAGTCCCTTGATGAAACCTGCCTCGATCAATAAGCGGTTGAACCTCCGCGCCTCCGCGCCATCCTTGCAGGCGTAGAATACACCTTTGCAGCGGAGCATGATGTTCTTTTGCTCCTCAAACGACGGATCGAGCGGAATACCGGCCGCTTCCTGCACCACCAGCGGCAGATAGGGTGCGTCGATCGTGTCCATCACGGCGGAACTCTTCACCGGCTGAAAATTGATCGCGTCGATCGCGTAGTAAGTGGTGAAGTAGCGCGGATCATAGGTGTTGAACTTGCGGGCGAGCCTGGCTTCGTCGAGGCCGGGATCCAGCAGGTTGGATGAGAATTCCGGCTGGTGGTCGCCGTAGCGGACGATCAGGAACGGCTGCGCCGGGAACTTCTTCTTCAGGCTGGCGACGAACGCCGCATAGTCGCCGGCGCTCATCGTCTGGCGGCGCAGATATTCGTCGACCACCGGCTCATTGCCGGGCATGCGCCAGGACGGCAGCAGGTCCGGACGGAATCTGGTTTCCCAGGGGAAATGGTTGGCGGCAAGATAGACGAAGGTGAACAACGGCGTATTGGCCGGCTGCTCGGCGATCAGGTTGACCGCCTTGTCGTAGAAGAAGCTGTCCGGCTCGATGCCCTTGGCGCCGAGCGCGCGCGCATCATAGAAGTGCTGGATGCCGGTCGAGGCCTGGAAGCTGCGCGCGCTCATGAAGGCGCCATAGGCCGGATAGAGCGAGATGGTGCTGTAGCCGCAGCGGCGCAGCGCCAGCGGCAGCCCGCGCTCCACCCTGCCCGAGGCGATGCGGGTGACGAAATAGGAGAAGCGGCCGAACGAACGCGACGACAGGCCGGCCAGCACGTTGTACTCGGCCATCCAGCTCGCGCCGCCTGAGCTCTCGGCCATGAACTTCCGCTCCCGGCCGTCGAACGACTTGAAGTGGCTGCCGTAGCCAGCCGGCACCTTGACGCCGCCGGCCTGACGGATGTCGAAGCTCGACTCGTCATGGATCATGATGATGTGCGGACGGCGGCCGGCGACGTGGCAGGAATCCTCCAGCGGCACCTTGAGCCGTTCGGCGGTGACCGCTTCCGATTCCATGAAACCGTAATTGACGAAGTCGGAAACCGCTGTAACCCCCGAACGGGCGAATTTCGACAGATAGCCGTCGTCGTAATAGCCGCGCCAGGCCTCATCGGGCCAGGCGATGGAATAACCGGCGAGCCCGGCGAGACAGGCGAGCAGGCCCGTGACCGCCGGCAGCCGGCGGATCCGGAACGGATCGAGCCACCACAGCGCATACATCAGCGGCAGGATGACGAGCGCGGCGCCGACCACGTTCCAGCGCAGGTTAGGAAAGATCGTGAACAGATAGGCCGCGGTATCGCGGTCGATCACCATCAGGTCGACGAAGTTGGCGGTCATCTGCACGACGTCGTGCTTGAGGCGCGATAGCAGCACCAGGACCACGACCAGCGTCAGCGACAGCGCGCCCGACAGCGCCGGGCGGCGCAGCAGCGCGATAAAGAAGAAGTTCAGGACGCTCCAGGCCAGGGCAAAACCCATGCGGCCGCCGAAATCGGTCTCGGTTTGCAGCAGGATCGCCAGCGCCGCCATGTGCGGTGCAGCAACGGCCGAAAGCCGCCAGAAGCCAATCGCGGCAAGCCCGGCGACGAGGGTGGTAGCGGACGGCCCAGGATTTGGCGCGGGCGCCATGGGGGACAACGCAACATGACCCGGCGCAATGCAAAGCCTTGGCTGGCGACCTACCAGGAGACGCACGACCCAGCCGGAACCTGTGCCGCGTCACAAAAACGTAGTGGAATCGTCATGAACGCGCAATGAATTTGCCTCCCAAGGACTGCGCCGTGGTGAATACGGGGTGGCCAACTGTTTGCCCGTCATTCCGGAGCGATGCGCAGCACCGAATTCGGAATCTCGAGATTCCGGGTCTGGTCCTTCGGACCATCCCGGAATGACGGGCGCGTCAGCCCCTCCTTGCAATCCCCGCGATGAACAGATCGAGCACCGCCTCGGCGGTTCGCTCGGCCTCGCCGGCCCCAACCCCCCAGCGCGGAAAATGGCCGTCGATGTTCATCCGGGCAAAGCCATAGACCAGCGCCCGTCCGGCAATCTGGACCTGCTTGAGGTCGGCGGAACGGAGCTGCCCGGCCGCAAAGGCGTCCGCCAGTGTCCGCTCGGCCAGCGCGATCAGTTCGGCATTGTCGCTTGAGATGGCGGCCGCGTGATCGTGATCGAACAGGCGGCGGCTGGAAATGACCTCGAAATGGGTCGGGTTGCGCATCGCCCAGCGCAGATAAGCCAGCCCCAGGCAGCGAAAGCGACCGAGGGGGTCACCGGGGGGCGCAGCAGCCAGCGCCGTCTCGATCTCAGCGCGAAACCGGCGCTGCGCCTCCTCGGCCACCGCCTGGATCAGGGCATCGCGGCTCGGAAAATGCCGGAATGGCGCCCCTGGCGAGACCCCGGCGCGGCGGGCGGCCTCGCGGACGCTGACCGCATCCATCCCGCCCTCGGCGACCAGCTGCAGCGCAGCGTCGATCAGGACACGCCGGAGGTCGCCGTGGTGGTAGGGCTTTGGCACAGCAGGACGGGACACGCGGCGGCGCGGGCGCGCTACGGATTTGGCGGCGGGCGATTTGGTGGGGCGGCGCATGGCTTGTCGTAGCATCACCGGCTTGTGAATGTAAGCACTGATTACACGGATTGACCGGGGCCGTGCCGGCTATGTAACTGATGATTACATTGAGCGCCGTAGCATCCGCGTCATTGCGAGCGCAGCGAAGCAATCCATCTCGCCACGTGAAGAAAGAATGGATTGCTTCGCTGCGCTCGCAATGACGGAGCAATCAGGGGAACAAAACACGTGCCGACACATCAAAGCTGGTTCGAAGGCTGGCGGCTGTTCGCCTTGCTCGCGCTGACGCTGCTGGCCCTGAGCCTCTGGATCGCCGGCATGCGCGGCTTCGAGGTCGAGGGCGTGCGCATGGTGATCCGTTTCACCGCGCGCACTTCGCTAGTCCTGTTCTGCCTCGCCTTTGCTGCCGCCGCGATCGCCCTGCTATGGCCCAATACCGGAACGCGCTGGCTGCGCCGCAACCGCCGCTATCTCGGCGTCAGTTTTGCGGCCTCGCACGCCATTCACGCCGCCGCCATCCTGGCCTTCGCCATCATGGATCCCGAAGCCTATGCCGCGGCGACCTCGCTCGCCTCCTACATCTTCGGCGGCATCGGCTACGCCTTCATCCTCGCGCTGACCGCCACGTCCTTCGACCGCACCGCGGCAGCAATCGGCGCCCGCGCCTGGCGGCGGCTGCATCTGATCGGCGGCTATTACCTGCTGTTCCAGTTCATGGTGTCGTTCGGCAAGCGCATTCCCGACATGCCGCTATACGTGCTGTTCCTCGTGCCGCTCGTCGCGGTGTTTGCATTGCGGATGATCGCGATGGCGCCGCGCGCTCGGGCGCCAGCGCAGACGGGATAGAGCTAATCGCCCGCGACCAGGTGATACTTCCGCCCGAGCCGGCGGTGCACCGACATGACGGCGCGGTCGACGTCGCTGATCAGGCTGTCGCCGAGCACGACGCTCGGAATTTCCCAGTTCCGCCCCGCGCGGATGTTGGGAAGTTCGCGCACAGCGGGGACGGAGGCGGTTTCGCAGCCCGGCTGGCTGCGCAGTGCCGTCTCGGCAAGTTCGGTCAATTCCGCCCTGGTCTTTCCCGCCGTCACTGCTGGCTGATGCCTTCCGGTTCTTTCGCGCGCGCCTCGGTCATGCTGCGCAGGCATTCGCCGGCATCGAGCCCGGCGATGGCGCCCTCACCCACCATGCTCATCCCTGCGGCGTCAGCCCGAGGCGTTTGGCAATGATCTTGTCGAGCATGCGCTTGGGCAGCATGCCGGCCATGAACACCTGCACCGGATCAGGCGCTACCACGTAGCGCACCTTGGGCTTCGGCAGCGTCAGGGCTCCAAACACCTTCTCGGCAATCGCCTCGGGCGGCAATCCGTTGGCGCCGAGGTTCAGCATGACGGCGCGGATTTTCTCCAGCATCGGCAAGTAGGCCGAGTTCTTGTAGGGCGAGATGTCGACTTCCTCGGCCTTGTCCCAGATCGGCGTCTTGACCGCGCCCGGCGCGATGATGATGACGTCGATCCCGAACAGCATCAGCTCGCGGCGCAGGCTCTCGGACAATCCCTCGAGCGCGTGCTTGGAAGCCGAATAGGGCGCGGTGATCGGATTGCCGTTCTTGCCGGCGACCGACGACATCATCACGATCCGCCCCTTTGGCCCCTTCAGGCTGGGATCGGCGCCGAGCAGCGGCCCGAAGGCCTGGGTGGCAATGATCGGCCCAATGAAATTCACTTCCATCTGGCGGCGGAATTCGTCGGCGGCGAGCTCAAGCACCGGGCCCGAGACCGCAATGCCGGCATTATTGACGAGGCCGGCCAGCGTTTCGCCGTTGAGGGCGGTACGAACCTCGCGTGCGGCCGCCAGCACCGCCGCCTCGTCGGTCACGTCGAAGATCAGCGGCGTGAAGTTCGTCCCGAACTCGCGCTTGAGGCGGTTGGCGTCAGCCTGCTTGCGCACGCTGCCGAACACGCGGAAGCCGCGGTCCAGCAGCAGCTTCGCGCAGGCCCAGCCGATGCCGGTGGACGCGCCGGTGATGACGACTGATCTCATGCTCAAAATGCCCTGTCAGAGGTTTAATGAAGTTCGTCGTGAAGGAATGCTTAAGCGTTGGATTCCCTTGGCTTTCCCTCGGCGTCCCTGGCCTCCTTCGCGGGCGCGGCCAGCGTTGACGGCGCCTTGTTCGGCACGTTGCCAATCGATTTTTTCCGGCAACGATTTGGTGAGGATAGCAGCCGCATAGGAATACCGGAAGCGGCCGCAGATGGCCGATCAGCTGCGACTTGGCGATTTATCACGCGGAATCGCCGAATATGCGGCCGACAGCTTTGGTAAAACAATTCGGAACGTACTGAATGCAATGCGCGGCAAGGTTCACACCGCCGCCTGTCAGCATGCGCCGCGAAGCGGTCGCGCGCTTCGGATTTGACCAGCCTGTAGCTTTACCGGGTTCCGGCTCTTAACGCGGTGTAAGGCTCGGCTCGTCATTGTGTGCGCGAACCCTTCAACAACCAACAAGGCTGCCCACAATGGTGCAACAGCCGGCGCACTCGATTATTGCCGAGCTCGAAGATGCTGTCAGAGGCGGTTCATCCGCCAAGCGGGTGGAAACCCTGCGGCAGGTTACCGATCTCTTCCTCCATGACGGAGACCGTCTGAGCGACGACCAGGTCAAGGTCTTCGACGACGTGCTCTGTCTTCTGATCGCGCGCGTCGAGACGCGGGCGAAGGCCGAGCTCTCCAAGCGGCTGGCGCCGCTCGACTACGCCCCGTTCGAGGTGATCCAGCATCTGGCCTGGGACGACGAGATCGAGGTCGCCGGCAATGTGCTGGCCCATTCCAGCCGGCTCGGGACCGAGGTGCTGGTCGAGATCGCCAGCAGCAAGGGACAGGATCATCTGCTCGCGATTTCCGGCCGGGCCAGCCTGCCCGCCGCCGTAACCGACGTCATCGTCGATCGCGGCGAAGGCGCGGTGATCCGAAAGCTCGCCAACAATGCCGGCGCCAAATTTTCCGACCAGGGCTATTCCAGCATCGTCGCCCGCGCCGGCACGGATGACGAACTGGTAGAAATTCTCGGCCTGCGCGCCGATTTCCCGCAAAAGTTCATGATCGACCTGCTGCGCCGCGCCAAGGACGCGGTTCGCGAGCGGCTTCTGGCCATCGCACCGCCCGCGGTCCAGGAAGAGATCAAGCGGGTCCTCAACGAGATTGCCCGCGAGACACCGCAGCCGACACGCAGCTTCGGCGTCGCTGAAGAACTGGTGAAGCTGATGAAGGGGCTTAACGAGCTGGACGATGCTGCCGTCTACAAGTTCGCGGAAACCAACAAGTTCGACGAAGTCACCGTCGCACTCGCCGTTCTCAACGAGATGCCGGTGGAAATGACCGCCAAGCTGATGGACGGCCCGCGCGCCGACCTTCTCCTTATTCCGTGCCGCTCGGCACGCCTCAACTGGCCGACGGTCGAGTCGATCCTGCGCAACCGGCCGAAGCATCCGGTCAACGCGCAGACGCTGGAGATCGCGGAGCGCGATTACCGCAAACTGTCGATGGAAACCGCACAGCGCACCGTTCGCTTCTGGCAGCTACACAACAAGATCGAGAAGGAACCGATCATCCGGACGCACTAGCGTCCGGCGGTCACCGCCTCCAGTCATGGCCGGGCTCGTCCCGGCCATGCGCTTTTTGCACGAACTCTCACGACGGGCGCCAGTCGATCACCAAGCATCCGACGCGCGATCGAGCCAGCCGTCTCCGCCGCCTCTGACCCATTCAAGGCCGAGCCGCCGCGTCAGCTCGACGCCCTCGGGACGGAGCATCCGGACGTCGGGATGCTCAAAACTGTCTGGCATCAGGCAAAAGCCGAGGCCGGCGGCCACCATCGCAAGCGCACGTGCATCGCTGTCGGTCTGCGCGACCACGCGCGGCCGCACCTTCCACGCATCGAGAATGCGCGAGGCCGACTGCAATTGCTCGCAATGCACCCGCACGATCAAGGGCTGGCCCGCCAATATCTCCGGCGACACCGGCCCGCGGGGAAAGGCGCGCGCCGAAACTGCGAGCGCCTGCCGGTCGGCCGCCAGTTCCAGCTGCCGATGGCCGCGCGCCGCCGGTGCGAGCGCGGTCAGGATGACGTCGTAGCGGCCGCTCGTGAGCCGCTCCCGCAGCTTGGCGATCGGCGCATCCTCGGTGCGCCAGGAACGTCCGGGCTCCAGCGCACGCAGCCGCCCGATGCATTGGGCAACAAAGGCCGGTGCGATCGTCGGCAGGATGCCAAGCCGCAGCGGCCGCCCCGGCGGCTTGCCGCGGGACGCCGCCTTGAGCCGCTCCGCTTCGCGCAGGATCGACCGCGAGGTCTCCAGCACCTCTTCGCCTTTTGAGGTGAGCCGCGCCCCGCGCGCATGGCGCTCCAGCAAGGCAAAGCCAAGCTCGGTCTCGAAGGAAGCGATTGCCGCCGACAGCGTCGGCTGGGTGACGAACGCCCGGCGCGCGCCTTCGGAAAAACTGCCTGCTTCGGCGACGGCGACGAAATACCTGATCTGCCTGAAGTCCATCTATAGAGGATATCTATGGTTCGATATCGGAGCAATCGGGATTGCCTAAGCCTGGCCCAGGCCGGAGCATGCGCCCGCGCAAACAGCCGGGAGGAAGCTATGGACCAGCCGAAACAGCCGATGACTCCAGATGCGATCCGCGCCCTGGTCGAACGGGTGACTCATGCGCCCGGCTATACCAGCAGCGTCGGCACCCGGGTCGAGAGCGCGGAAGCGGGCCATGTCGTGATGTCGCTCGCGAGGAACGACAATCTCCTGCAGATCAACGGCTTCTTTCATGGCGGGGTCATCGCCGCTCTGGCGGACCATGCCGGCGGCGGCGCGGTGACGACGGCGATGCCGTCCGGCCGGTTCGCGGTAACCGTGAATCTCAACGTCAGCTTCCTCGCACCGGCCAAGGGCGACAGGCTAATTGCCCGTGCCCGCGCGATCCAGGTCGGCAGCACGATCGGCGTGGCGCACGTCGAGGTGGCGTCGGTTACCGACGGGGTGGAAACGCCATGCGCGGTGGCGATCGTGACGCTTCGCGGCGTCGACTTCCCCGCCAAATAAAAGTCGCGCCAACTATTGAGCACAGCTCTCGTTTGACAAGCGAGAATGCACATGAAGCAACCGAGCTTTGACTCGGTAAATGCTGAGCTTTCGATCGCTAATGTGATTAATGAATTGGCTTGTGCGAAGAATACGCGCTGTGCGTCAGTTCTTCGTTTCGGCTCGGCCGGCGCGCTTGGCGCTACGGCCTGAAGAATGTGCTTGAAGCATCCATCCTTCAAGGAAACGGCGAGACCGCTGTTGCGATCTCGCCGGATAGTGACGACCAAGACTTAAGATTTGGTGCTAGAGTACCAGTACCAACCCTTATCCTGAGGAGCGGGCGTCTTCGCCGCGTCTCGAAGGATGAAGGCCCGTGTGTGGCGTCATGGTTCGAGACGCGCGAAGACGCGCTCCTCACCATGAGGGGCTGACAGACTCAGTTCTTGCTCTTGTCGACCAGTGCGCCCTTCTTGATCCACGGCATCATGTCACGCAGCTTGGCGCCGACTTCCTCGATCGGGTGCTGGGCGAGCTTGGCGCGGGTGGCCTTGAACGAGGTCTGGTTGACCTTGTTCTCGAGCATCCAGTCGCGGGCGAACTTGCCGGACTGGATGTCGTTCAGCACCTTGCGCATCTCCTTCTTGGTCTCGTCGGTGACGATGCGCGGGCCGGTGACGTATTCGCCGTATTCGGCGGTGTTCGAGATCGAGTAGTTCATGTTGGCGATGCCGCCTTCATAGATCAGGTCGACGATCAGCTTCACCTCATGCAGGCACTCGAAATAGGCCATCTCGGGGGCGTAGCCGGCTTCGACCAGCGTCTCGTAGCCGCCCTTGATCAGTTCGACCAGGCCGCCGCAGAGCACGACCTGCTCGCCGAACAGGTCGGTCTCGCACTCTTCCTTGAAGGTGGTCTCGATGATGCCGGCGCGGCCTCCGCCGATCGCCGAGGCATAGGACAGGCCGAGGTCGTGGGCGTTGCCGGAGACGTCCTTGGCGATCGCGATCAGGCAGGGCACGCCGCCGCCGCGCTGGTATTCGGAGCGGACGGTGTGGCCGGGGCCCTTCGGGGCGATCATCAAGACGTCGAGGTCGGCGCGCGGGTCGAGCAGGTTGAAGTGGACGTTGAGGCCGTGGGCGAACACCAGCGCCGCGCCCTTCTTCATGTTGTCGTGCAGGTGCTCGCGATAGATATCGCCCTGCAGTTCATCCGGCGTCAGCATCATCACGAGGTCGGCCCATTTGGCGGCTTCGGCAACTTCCAGCACCTTGAAGCCGGCGGCTTCCGCCTTCTTGGCCGAGGCCGAGCCCTTGCGCAGCGCGATCGCCACTTCCTTGACGCCGGAATCCTTCAGGTTCAGCGCATGGGCGTGGCCCTGGCTGCCGTAGCCGACGATGGCGACCTTCTTGCCCTTGATCAGGTTCAGGTCGGCATCGCGATCGTAATAAACACGCATGGGTCGTTTCCTTAATCGATGGCCAAAATCGGCCGGTTAATCAGGCATTTGGATGGGTAGGACCGCCGGTCGCCCGCGAATTTCCGGCGTTGTCTAGAGCATTTTCCGCCTCAAAGGAAACCCGTTTCTGCATGGCCCGGTGCGGCATCATGCGTCCATGAAGACCGGATAGAGCGAGGCCAGCAGCAATACCGCCATCACGACGTTGAAGACCCGGATAGCCCGGGGCGAGGTCAGGACCGGCCGCAGGGAGGTGCCGAACAGCGCCCAGGCGGTACAGGACAGGATGCCCAGGACCAGGCTGAGGCCGACCTGGATCACGATGTTCCAGGGATAGGCAGCGATGGCGGCATAGGCGGTGATGGTGCCGATCACCATGACCCAACCCTTGGCGTTGACCCACTGGAACATGGCGGCGCCCCAGAACGTCATCGGACGGCCGCGGCTCTTGTCCTCTTCCGCCGACGGCGGCTCGGACATCGCAATCGCCCAGGCCAGATAGATCAGGTAGGCCGCGCCGGCATATTTCAGGATGGTCTGTAGCACCGGATAGGCGATGAAGATGGTGCCGAGCCCGAGCCCGACCGCGCCGATCATGAACGCGAATCCAACCGTGATCCCCATGATGTGCGGAATCGTCGGCCGGAAGCCATAGGTGAGCCCAGAGGACAGCAGCATGATGTTGTTCGGCCCGGGCGTGAAGAACATCACGGTGGCGAACATCACGAAGGCGATCAACAGCGATTGCGACATGGGGGCCTCATGCGATCTTTGGCAGAACTTGTTCTTCTGAAGCCTTGGAATCTTCCAGGGATTTGGGGCGCTTCGACAGCAACATCACGGCGATGCCACCGACAACCGTCACCATGCCGGCGAGCCGCAGCGGCCCGAACGTCTCGCCGAACACGACGCTCGACGCAGCAGAGCCGACGAACGGCACCAGCAGCGCGAACGGCACCACCTGCGCCGCCGGATAATCGCGCAGCAGCCTGCCCCACAGCCAATAGGCGATGCTGGTGGAGATGCCGCCGAGCCCGATCATGCACAACAGGCCGGTCAGCGACATATGGGTCAGCGCATGCCAGGTCGGCTGCGGGCCGTTCGTGATCAGCGTGAGTGCGAACAGCGGAACCGCGGCGACGAGGCAGAGCCAAGCGAACAGGTCGAACATCGGCGCGCCCTGCGCGCGGCGCAACAGAAGATTGCCGGCCGCGAAGCTGAGCGGCGAGATCATCAGGATGGCAAACGCGCTGACGCTGAAATCATAGCCGACGGTACCGCAGATCATCAGAAGGCCCGATGTCGCGATTGCGATGCCGACGGTCTGCCACATGCCCGGCCGCTCGCGGAACAACAGCGCGGCAAGGCCGATGGTGAACAGCGCCTGGCTCTGCACGATCACGCTGGAAAGACCGACGGGAACGCCATGCGCAATGGCAAAAGCCTGGGCGAGAAACTGGCCGAGAAACAGCGTGAAGCTGATCGAGACCAGCACCATCCATGAAACCTTGGGCCGCGCCACGAACAGGCACGGCAGGGCGGCGATGGAAAAGCGCAGCGTCGTCATCAGTTCCGGCGAAAATTCGTTGAGCGCGATCCGGCTCGCGACAAAGGCAAGCCCCCAGATCACCGCCACCAGGACGGCGATGCAGACATCGGCCGGTTTCATTGCTGGCTCTGTTGGTTGTTGGCTCTGCTGGTTGTTTTTAGCTCTGTTGGTCCGGCTTCGGCTTGCGCAGGAGATAGGTACCGTGGAGCGGCGCGTGATAGTCGACCGATTCCAGCACAAATCCGATATCGGTCAACATGCGCTCGATCACCCAGCCGAAGGTCGAGTATTCGTCGCGCATGTGGGTGACGACGCCCTCACGCTCGAAATCATGGTTCTTGATGGTGAACTCGGCCCATTGCTCGATATCACGCTCGACGCCGTCGGGCATGCTGACGAACACGATGTCGCGCAGGTAGAAGTTGGCGCCGGGCTTCAGCGCGGCAAAGATCCGCGCCAGCGCCACCGCCTTCCAGAAGTCGGGCAGATGATGCAGCGTGAACTCGCTGACGATCAAATCATAGGAATTCGGCTGGTAGGCGAAGCTGAGCATCCCGGCGGACTGCGTCCGGATCGCCGCCTTGCGGTCGCGGGCATAGATATTGGCGAGCCCGAGCATCGCCGGCGAAATGTCTATCGCGTCGACCTCGGCGCCCATCAGCGCCGCCTCGCAGGCCAGCACGCCGTTGCCGCAGCCGATATCGGCCACGCGCCAGCCGGGCTTGACGCCGAGCATGGAGAGCGCGGCGCGCGCCCGCTCGTCATTGTTGTCATGCCGGTCGTAGATTGAGGCGACAGCGGAATCGAGGCCAAGCCGCCGCCGTTGCGTATAGTACCAGTCCCTCGCCAGCATGGTTCACATCCCCTCAGGCCCGCGCCCGATCGCCGCAACCCCGGTGCGCGACACCTCGACAAGGCCGAGCGGGCGCATCAGGTCGATGAATTGACTGATTTTCGAAGAATTGCCTGTGATCTCGAACACAAAGCTCTCGGTGGTGGCATCGATCACGCGGGCACGGAACGCATCCGCCAGCCGCAGCGCCTCGACCCGGCTGTCGCCACGGCCGCGCACTTTCACCATGGCGAGTTCCCGCTCGATGGAGCGGCCGGTAATCGTCATGTCGACGACGCGATAGACCGGGATCATGCGGTCGAGCTGGTGCTTGATCTGCTCGATCACCATCGGCGTACCCGTGGTGACGATGGTAATGCGGGAGAGATGTTTCTGGCTCTCGGTCTCGGAGACGGTAAGGCTGTCGATGTTGTAGCCGCGTCCCGAGAACAGGCCGATCACGCGGGCGAGCACGCCGGGCTCGTTCTGCACCAGCACCGAGAGCGTGTGCGTCTCGTTGGGATCGTGGCGATCTTCCAGGAAGTAGGCGGATGCGGGCTGGTTCATTGTCGTCCCCTTATCATTCTCCATTGTCATGCCCGCGAAGGCGGGCATCCAGTAACCGCCGGCGCCTGCGATCGATCGCGAGACCGCGGCGTACTGGATCGTCCGGTCAAGCCGGACGATGACAGCAACATTTGTGGCGTACAGCGGGCCATGCTCATACCGCGATCCTTTCGACAGCCGCGGCCGGCATCACCCATCTGCGGAACAGATCGAAATCGATATTGCCGCCGGACAGGATCAGACCGACGCGCTTGCCTTGAAGCCTGTTCTTTTCCTGCAGGGCGGCCGCCAGCGCGGCCGCGCCGGCGCCTTCCGCAAGATTGTGCGTGTCGGTCCAGTAGGCGCGCACCGCCGCGGCGACCTCGTCGTCCGTGACCTGCACGATGCGGGAGGCGCCCTTGCGGATGATGCTGAGCGCCTCGGCTACGGGAACGCGGGTCGCCATGCCGTCGGCCAGGGTGTTGCTGGTCTCGGTCGTCACGACGGTGCCGGCGGCAAACGACAGCGCGTAGGACGGCGCCTCGGTCGACTGCACGCCGACGATCTCGGTTTTGCGGCCAAGCAGGTCGCGCGCCATGATGCAGCCGCAGATTCCCGAGCCCTGCCCGATCGGCACGTAGAGCACGTCGAGATCGGGCGCTGTGCGCAACAATTCGAGCGCGTAGGTCGCAACGCCAAGCACGAGGTCAGGGTGGAACGACGGCACCATGTGCAGACCGTCGAACTGGGCGCGGCGCTGGGCTTCCTCGGCGGCCGCCTGAAAATCCGCGCCATGCTCGACCAGCTCGGCGCCGAACGCGCGCATGGCGCGGTTCTTCTCCACCGAATTTCCCCTCGGCACATAGATGACCGCGCGAACGCCGAGACGGCCGGCGGCGAAGGCGAGGCTCTGGCCGTGATTGCCACGCGTCGCCGAAATGATGCCCGGAATATTCGTCCGCTCGCGCTTGAGGCGGTCGAGATAGATCAGCCCGCCGCGCACCTTGAATGCGCCGATCGGCGTGTGGTTCTCGTGCTTGACGACGACCTGCGTGCCGAGCCGCTCGGCCAGCAGCGGCCAGGCATGCGCCGGCGTTGCCGGCACCGCCTGCCCCACGATCTCATGCGCGCGTTCGAGTTCGGCGAGGTCAAACATTTTGGTTTCTCGATCCTCTCGCGTGCTCGTCATCCCCGCGCAGGCGGGGATCCAGTATTCCAGAGACGCCCGAGCACAGCCGAGACGCCACGGCGTACTGGATCGCCCGGTCAAGCCGGGCGATGACAGCTGAGTTTTGGTCTCGCGTCCTCACACTCACACCAGCGCCTTGCCGCCGGCGAACGCCGCGGCGGTGGCCTCATCCGTGGCTTCCACCGGCAACAGCATTTCGTTGTGCGCCTTGCCGGACGGAATCATCGGGAAGCAGTTCTCCAGCGCGGCGACGCGGCAGTCGAACAGCACGGGGCGCTTGATCTTGATCATCTCCTTGAGCGCGCCGTCGAGATCGCCGGGCTTGATCGCCTGCAGGCCGACGCAGCCGAACGCGTCCGCCAGCTTGACGAAATCAGGCAGCGCCTCCGAGTAGGAATGCGACAGGCGGTTGCCATGCAGGAGCTGCTGCCACTGCCGCACCATGCCCATATACTGGTTGTTCAGGATGAAGATCTTGATCGGCAGCTCATACTGAACCGCCGTCGACATCTCCTGCATCGTCATCTGCACCGAGGCATCGCCCGCGATATCGATCACGAGGCTGTCCGGATGCGCGACCTGCACGCCGAGCGCGGCCGGCAGGCCGTAGCCCATGGTGCCGAGGCCGCCCGAAGTCATCCAGCGGTGCGGCTCCTCGAAACCGAAGAACTGCGCCGCCCACATCTGGTGCTGGCCGACCTCGGTGGTGATGTAGGTGTCGTGCCCCCGCGTCGCCTCGAACAGCTTCTGGATGGCATGCTGCGGCAGGATGACCTCGCTGCTCTTCTTGTAGGACAGCGAATTGCGCGCCCGCCACTTGGCGATCTCCTGCCACCAGGCCTTGATGTCGGGCTTCTTGGCTTCCGCCTTGAAGACCTGCAGGAGGTCGCCGAGCACGTTGCCGGCATCGCCGATGATCGGGACATCGACGCGGATGTTCTTATTGATCGAAGACGGATCGATATCGATGTGGATCTTCTTCGAGCCCGGCGAGAACGCATCGACACGGCCGGTGATGCGGTCGTCGAAGCGCGCACCGACGCACAGCATGACGTCGCAGCCATGCATCGCCATATTGGCCTCGTAGGTGCCGTGCATGCCGAGCATGCCCAGCCAGTTCTTGCCCGATGCCGGATAGGCCCCGAGCCCCATCAGGGTCGAGGTGATCGGAAAGCCGGTGACCTCAACGAGCTCGCGCAACAGGTTTGATGCGGCCGGTCCGGAATTGATGACGCCGCCGCCGGAGTAGATCACCGGCCGCTTGGCGGCCGCCAGCAGCGCCACGGCTTTACGGATCTGCGCCTCATCGCCCTTCACCCGCGGCGTATAGGAGACGTGCACGTCATCCTTGCGCGGCGGATGGTAGGTGCCGGTCGCAAACTGCACGTCCTTGGGCACGTCGACCAGCACGGGGCCAGGACGGCCCGAGGTCGCGACGTAGAAGGCCTCATGCAGCACTTTCGCCAGATCGTTGACGTCGCGCACCAGCCAGTTGTGCTTGGTGCAGGGACGGGTGATGCCGACGGTGTCGCATTCCTGGAAGGCGTCGTTGCCGATCAAGTGAGTAGGAACTTGTCCGGTGATGCAGACCAGCGGAATGGAATCCATCAGCGCGTCGGTCAGCGGCGTCACCATGTTGGTGGCGCCAGGGCCGGACGTCACCAACACCACGCCGGGCTTGCCGGTCGAGCGCGCATAGCCTTCGGCCGCATGGCCGGCACCCTGCTCGTGCCGCACCAGGATGTGCTCGACCTCGCTCTGCTGGAAAATCTCGTCATAGATCGGAAGCACGGCGCCGCCGGGATAGCCGAAGAGATGCTGGACGCCATGATCGATGAGCGCGCGCACGATCATCGCGGCGCCGGTCATCTGATTGGGGTCGTTGCTCTGCTCGGTCATGGTTCTCTCCGGATACGCTGTCGCCAACGGCTTGATCTGTTTCGGGAAATAAAAAAGGGCCCGAGAGGCCCATGCACACCGCCTGAATTTGAGTGGCCGTCAGCCACCCCCGGCGGTGCGCCTGGGTACGACTACGATAAGGGCGAGTTTGGTAATAATATTACGCATTGTGCGGCTCGGACTTCCCAAAGGTTGCGCGGGTTATACCGTCCAGCCCCCGGAAGTCAAGGGAAGGACGCATTCAGCGCGATTTTGAGAGTGTAACTGCGTTCCGGGCGTTCGGCGAGAGGGAATTTTATGCGTGAGGACGCCCGGTGTTCACTTCTCATCATGGCCGGGTCTGTCCCGGCCATCCACGTCTTGGCTACGGTTGAAACATAGGTCGTGGATGCCCGGGACAAGCCCGGGCATGACGGGCCTAGTCCGGCGCGCCGTGAACGCGTCGGACCCACCCCCTCGCCGCTTCCGGCGTCATCCACTCGAATTCCGGCAGCTGGTGGCGGAACCAGGTGAACTGCCGCTTGGCGTAATGGCGGGTGTCGGCGCGGCCGATGTCGGCCGCGGCCTCACGCGTGATCTCGCCGCTGAGGTAGCGGATCAGCGCCGGCACGCCGTGCGCCTTCATCGCTGGCAACAGCGGATCGAGCTTTCGAGCTGATAGCGCTGCGACCTCCTCCAGCGCGCCTCCCTCGAGCATCATCCCGAAGCGCGCATCGATCCGCGCGTAAAGTTGCTCGCGCTCGGGCGCGAGAAACAACGCGGTGAACGCTCCCGGCGGCAGCAGCGGCGGCAAGCCCTCGCGGTGCCAGTCCGGCAGCGCGCGGCCGGTCGCCTCGATCACCTCCAGCGCGCGGGCAATCCTGATACGGTCGCGCGGCTTCAGCCGTTCGGCCGACACCGGATCGCGCCGCGCCAGTTCGGCGTGCAGCGCCTCGACGCCGTCGCGTTCCAGGCGGGTACGAATGGCTTCGCGCACTTCGGGTGGGATCGGCGGCACCGCGGACAGGCCGCGCGTCAGCGCCTTGAAGTAGAGGCCGGAGCCGCCGATGAAGATCGGCAGATGCTTTGTCGCGCGTGCTTCGGCCAGCACCTTTTCGGCATCCGCCACCCAGGCGCCGGCCGAGAAATTGATGGAGGCGTCGACATGGCCATAGAGCCGGTGCGGCACGCGGGCCTCTTCGTCCGGCGTTGGCCGCGCCGTGATGATGCGCAGATCCCGGTAAACCTGCATGGAATCGGTATTGATGACCAATCCGCCGGTTTTTTGCGCCAGTTCGAGCGCCAGGGCCGACTTGCCGCTGGCGGTCGGCCCTGCGATAAGCACGGCCTTGCTCATATCCAGCTGATGCGCCTGCATGTCCCTCGTCGCCACCCTGATCTGCAACCCGGCCAATCCCGCGCTCGACAGTACCATTGTCGACGGCGCATTGGCCGTACTCCCCTCGCCCGGCAAGGCGCAATGGCTGTTCAACGAGGTCGCGGTCGACATTCCCTTCGACTA
Source organism: Bradyrhizobium sp. CB3481 (assembly GCF_029714305.1). Lineage (NCBI taxonomy): Bacteria > Pseudomonadati > Pseudomonadota > Alphaproteobacteria > Hyphomicrobiales > Nitrobacteraceae > Bradyrhizobium > Bradyrhizobium sp. CB3481. Next base: position 1,743,395 of record NZ_CP121647.1, on the reverse strand, counting down.
TCAGGTCAATAGCCCGGACGAAATCAAGGCGATTGAAACCCGCCTGCAAGCGGCGCGCGGCGATCTGCCGATCGACATTGTCGTGCAGCCTGCGGCTGTCAGGCGCAAGAAGCTTTTTCTGGCCGACATGGATTCCACCATGATCGGCCAGGAATGCATCGACGAGCTGGCCGACTTCGCTGGTCTGAAGGCGCATGTCGCGGCCATTACCGAACGCGCCATGCGCGGCGAGATCGAATTTGAGCCGGCACTGCGCGAGCGCGTGGCGCTCTTGAAGGACCTCCCGGTCAGCGTGGTCGACGAGGTGCTGGCCAAGCACATCACGCCGACGCCGGGCGGCCGCGAGTTGGTCATGACGATGCGCGCCAATGGCGCCTACACCTGCCTGATCTCGGGCGGCTTCACGCTGTTCACCAACGCGGTCGCAGCGAAGATCGGCTTTCAGGAAAACCGCGCCAATGAGTTGAAGGTTCAGGACGGCAAGTTCACCGGCGAAGTGGCTGAGCCGATCCTCGGCCGCGCCGCAAAGCTCGCGACGCTGATCGAGCTGCGCGAATCCTTCGACCTCGACGAAATCGATACGCTGGTGACCGGCGACGGCGCCAACGACCTCGGCATGATCCAGGCGGCGGGGCTCGGCGTCGCCTATCACGCCAAACCGGCGGTTGCCGCCGCCGCTGCCGCGCGGATCGACTACGGCGACCTCACGGCATTGCTCTATGCGCAGGGCTATCGGCGCGAGGAGTTTGTGGGGGGATAATCTCTACGTCGTCCCTGCGAACGCAGGGACCCATACGCCGCGGCCTATCGGCGGCGCGCTGGAGCGAATTGCCTTTGCTGCAATCAGGGCCGGTGGTTATGGGTCCCTGCGTTCGCAGGGACGACATCGTCATTCGGAGCAACCAGCGCCAGCACGTCGAACTTGTCTACTGCACGCTCAGCGCAACAAACCGCAGTTCGCCTTCGCCATTCGACACCAGTAGCAGCACCGACTTCTTGCCGTCCTTCTTGAGCTGGTCGACGCGCTTCTTGATGTCGGCGGCGCTGGTGACGGCTTCCTGCGCCACCTCGACGATGACGTCGCCGGCGGAGAGCCGCTTCTCGGCGGCGTCGGAGTTGCCGTCGACGCCAGTGACGATGACGCCCTTGACGCTTTCCTTGATCTTGTACTTGGTGCGCAAATCCTTGCTCAGCGCGGCAAGGTCGAGGCCGAGCGCCTTCTGCGTTACCGGCTTCTCGGCGGGCTCTTCCTTGGTCTTGGCAGCCACCTGCTGCACCTTTTCGGTATCTTCCAGGCGGCCGAGCGTGACCTTGCGGGTTTCTTCCTTGCCCTTGCGGATGATGACGACGTCGACCTCCTTGCCGACCGTGGTGTCGGCGACGACGCGGGAGAGATCCTTCGGGTCCTTGACGTCCTTGCCGTCGAACTTGACGACGACGTCGCCGGGCTCTATGCCGGCCGGTTTCGCCGGGCCCTTGTCGTCGACGCCGGCTACCAGCGCGCCGCGGGCGGGCTTGATGCTGAGGCTTTCGGCGATCTCGTCGGTGACCTGCTGGATGCGCACGCCGAGCCAGCCGCGGCGCAGTTCGCCGAACTGCCGGAGCTGATCGACGACGCCGGCCACCGTCTTCGACGGCACCGCGAAGCCGAGACCGATCGAGCCGCCGGTCGGCGAGATGATCAGCGTGTTTACGCCGACCACTTCGCCCTCGAGGTTGAACAACGGGCCGCCGGAATTGCCGCGGTTGATGGAGGCGTCGGTCTGGATGTAGTTGTCGTACGGCCCCTGGCTGATGTCGCGGTTGCGCGCCGACACGATGCCGGCGGTCACCGAGCCGCCGAGGCTGAACGGATTGCCGATCGCGATCACCCATTCGCCGAGCCGCAGCTTGTCGGAATCGCCGAACTTCACCGCGTTGACCGGCTTCACCGGCTTGAACTTGAGCACCGCGATGTCGGTCTTCTTGTCGACGCCGACCAGCTCGGCCTTGATCTTGGTGCCGTCGTTCATGATCACGTTGATCTCGTCGGCATCGGCGATGACGTGATTATTGGTGACGACAACGCCGGAGGCATCGATGATGAAGCCGGAGCCGAGCGAATTGGTCTTGCGCGGCGGCTGCATTTCGCCGCTCTTGTCGCCGCCCTTCGGGCTGCCGCCGCGGCGGTTCTTGAAGAAGTCGTCGAAGAACTCCTCGAACGGCGAGCCCGGCGGCAGTTGCGGCATCTCACTGCGGCCGCCCTTGGCCTCGACGCTCTGCGAGGTCGAGATATTGACCACGGAATCGATCACCTTCTCGGCGATATCAGCGATGCCGTCCGGCCCGCGCGCGCTGGCCGGCACTGCGGCCAGCAAGCTGGCGGCACCGAGCGAGATCGCAATCCCCATCACGCGCAGGCGGCTCGTCAAGGCAGTTCTGGCACCGGACATATCGACTCGTCTCCAAAGGCTCGGATTTGGGTCCACAGTGCGCCCGAACGGGTTCAAGGCGCAAGCATCTGCAACTGGTATTCCGGCTAAAAACCGGCCCGCAATGGCTCACGATTACGTTGGCACCACAGCCTGTCGTGCGGCTTTTGATACCGTCGTTCCGGGGCACGAAGCGAACCCCAATGTGCGCTTGCACATTGTGGAACCTCGAGACTCTGGGTTCGATGCTTCCGCATCGCCCCGGAATGACAGCTGAACTACCGCCGCACGAACCAGATCAGAACCAGACCGATGACCGCCGAGACGATGCCGACGGTCCGCAGGATGTTGTCCGGCGTTGCCAGCGCGCTCTTCATCGCCCGGCGCATCCAGGCGGGGCTCGCGGCAAACATCAGGCCTTCAAGAACAAAGAGGATGCCCAAACCGACGAGGAAGTCGTTGAACCCAATGGACCTCATCGATTGGCATCCCCCAGCTAGTCAAACGCCTTTTTGCTTTTACCGGCGAAGCAGCCCCGCTTCGCCGCCGTCAATGTATTTCCGGCTGATTGCCCTACGGCTTCGGCGCCGCGGACGCCGAAGGCGCCGCCGGCGGATGGCCGGACGGATTGGCGAAGAAGCGGAAGAACTCCGAATCCGGCCGCAGCAGGAACCGGGTGTCGTTGGAACGCAGCCCGGTCTCATAGGCCGTCATCGAGCGGTAGAAGGCGAAGAAATCCGGATCGCGGCCATAGGCTTCGGCGAACAGGCGGTTGCGCTCGGCATCGCCGGCGCCGCGCACCTGCTCGGCGGTCGAGTTGGCCTCCGCGACGATGACGGTCGCCTCGCGGTCGGCCTTGGAGCGGATCTCCTGCGCCTTCTGGCCGCCTTGGGCGCGGAACTCCTGGGCCTCTCGCTCACGTTCGGTCTGCATGCGCTTGTAGACCGCCTGGCTGTTCTGCTCCGGCAGATCGGCGCGGCGGATACGCACGTCAACCACCTGGATGCCATACTGGTCGGACTCCCGGTCGAGCTGGTCGCGGATGCGCGTCATCAGGTTCTCGCGTTCGTCGCGCACCACGTTGATGAAGGTGACCTCGCCGAGCACGCGGCGCAGCGCCGCGTTGAGCAGCGTGGTGAGCTGGATGTTGGCGGCCTGGATCGAACCGATGCTCTGATAGAAGCGCAGCGGGTTCTTGATCCGGTAGCGCGCGAAGGCGTCGACGACGAGCCGCTTCTGGTCGGAAGCGATGACTTCCTGCGACGGATTTTCCAGATCGAGAATGCGCTTGTCGATGCTGATGACGGTGTCGATGAACGGCGCCTTGAAGTTCAGGCCCGGCTCGGACACGACGTCGACCGGCCGGCCGAGCCGGACCACGAGCGCCTGTTCGGTCTGCGATACCGTGAAGATCGAGCTGTAGCCGACGATCACCACGATGAACAAAAGGATCAGGGTGACAATACCTGCAACCGGAGACCTCATCGCGAGCCTCCGCTCTGCTGCTGCTGACCCGCCGCCTGTGGCGGACGCCGCGGCGTCAACTCGCTGAGCGGCAGATACGGCACGATGCTCTGGCTCTGTGCCGAATTGCCGCCGTCATAGACCAGCTTCTCGGACCCGCCGAGAATCCGCTCCATCGTCTCCAGATAAATTCGCTGCCGCGTCACGTCGGGCGCCTTCTTGTATTCGTCGTAGACCTTGGTAAAGCGCGCGCTCTGGCCCTTGGCCTCGGCGATTGCCTGTTCCTTGTAGCCTTCGGCGACCTGCAGGATCTGTGCGGCGCGGCCGCGCGCGTCGGGAATGACGCGGTTGGCATAGGTCTGCGCCTCGTTCTGCAACTGCTCGAAGTTGGCGCGCGCGGCCTGGACGTCGCGGAACGCGTCGATCACCTGCGCGGGCGGGTCGACCTTCTGCATCTGCACCTGCGTGATCTGGACACCGGAGCCGTAATTATCCAGCGTCTTCTGCATCAGTTCATGAACGGCCTGCTCGGTCGTGTTGCGGGCGCCGGTCAGGATCGGCTGGATCTGCGAACGCCCGATCACCTCGCGCATCGCGCTTTCGGCCACCGCCTTCACGGTGCCTTCGGGGTTCTGGATGTTGAACAGGAAATTGCCGACGCCGTTCGGCTTGATCCGCCACAGCACCGTGAAGTCGACGTCGACGATGTTTTCGTCGCCGGTCAGCATCAGGCTCTCCTCCGGCACGTCGCGCATGGTGCGGCCGCGCCTTGCCGGATCGTCGATCAGCGTCATGCCGATCGAGATCGTGGACACGCGCAGCGCCTTCGGCAGCAGCACGGTTTCGATCGGATACGGCAGGTGATAATTCAGGCCGGGGTCGACGGTGCGCACATGCTTGCCGAAGCGCAGCACGACGCCGAGTTCTTCCGACTGCACGCGGAAGAAGCCGGACAATCCCCATATCGCCAGCGCGCCGACCAGTACCAGCGCGATGCCCATGCCGCTGAAATGGCCGCCCGGCAGGAGCTGCTGCAGCCTGTCCTGGCCGCGCCGCAGAAGGTCCTCGAGGTCGGGTGGCCTCGGCCCGCCCGACTGCGGACCGCCGCCCCATGGGCCCTTGGGACCCTGGCCCCAGGGGCCTCCGCCTTGATTCTTCCACGGCATATAAACTCTCCTCTGCGGCAGCCCCGGGTCCGCCTGTCCGGCAGCCGACTTAGGCCTCGCATATCCGGTCGGCTTTATAGGGGACCGCTAGGCCCCTTACAACGCAAGCTTACCGCTCAAAGCAGCTATGCCTGAGGCCATAATTGTCAATGCAAACATTGGTTAGCGAGGTTAATGCGACGATTGGGGCTATTTGCGCCGACGATATGTCACATAGGAAAAATCGGCACTCTCGTTCGGGCCGGCCGGATTCCGCACCCGCCCCACCTCTTCCCAGGCGGTTTCATCGATGGCCGGGAAATGTGTGTCGCCGTCGGGCCGAGCGTGCACCTCGGTAATCTCAAGCCGGTCGGCGCTATCCATCCATTGCGCGTAGATTTCCGCGCCGCCGATCACCGCGATCTCAGTGGCGAAACGCCGCAGCGCGTCGCCCATGGCGACCGCCTTCGCATCGGTGAAGGAACGGGTAACCACGACGCCATCGGCGCGAAAGGTCGCATCGCGGGTCACGACGATGTTGGTCCGCCCGGGAAGCGGCCGGCCGATCGAGACGAAGGTCTTGCGTCCCATCACCACGGGCTTGCCTATCGTCAGCGCCTTGAGGCGCGCCAAGTCGGATTTCAGCCGCCACGGCATGCCGCCGCGGGCTCCGATCACGCCATTCTCCGCGACCGCGGCGACGAGAACGATTTCCATCAGCGCGTCCCTCGTGCGAGCGCCGTCAGCGCCGGGCCGCCGACGCGGCAGATCGTCCACTCGTCCATCATCTCGCCGCCGAGCGATTTGTAGAACGCGATCGACGGCGCGTTCCAGTCGAGCACCGCCCACTGCAAGCGCGACCAGCCGTTGGCCACGCACTCCCTGGCGAGATGCACCAGCAGCGCCTTGCCGATGCCCTTGCCGCGCTGCGCTGGACGGACGAACAGATCCTCCAGATAGATTCCATAGCGGCCGCTGAAGGTCGAGAAATTGACGAACCAGACCGCGAAGCCGACCGGTTCGCCCTCCCATTCGGCGATCTCGCAGAACAGGCGTGGATTGGCGCCGAACAGCGCGGCGTCGATACCGGCCTCGGTCGCCTCGACTTCATGCAACAGCTTTTCATATTCGGCGAGCTCGCGGATGAAGGAGAGGACAAGGCCTGCCTCGCCGGGGCGCGCGCGGCGGATGTTGAGAGACATCAATCCCTCACACCGCAACTTCCGCCTTGATGTGCGGGTGCGGATCGTAACCTTCGAGCGCGAAATCCTCAAAGCGGAACGCGAAGATATCCTTCACGTCGGGATTGATCTTCATGACAGGCAATTGCCGTGTCGGCCGCGTCAGCTGCAGCCGCGCTTGTTCGAGGTGGTTGGAGTAGAGATGCGCATCGCCCAGCGAATGCACGAAATCGCCCGGCTTCAATCCGGTGACCTGCGCGACCATCATGGTTAGAAGCGAATAGGACGCGATGTTGAAGGGCACGCCGAGGAACACGTCGGCGGAGCGCTGATAGAGCTGGCAGGAAAGCTTGCCGTTCGCGACGTAGAACTGGAACAGGCAGTGACAGGGCGGCAGCGCCATCTTGTCGACGTCGGCCGGATTCCAGGCGCTCACGATCAGGCGGCGCGAATCCGGATTGCGCCTGATCATGTCGATGACGTTCGAGATCTGGTCGATGCTGCGCCCGTCGGGCGCCGGCCAGGAGCGCCATTGCGAGCCGTAGACCGGGCCGAGATCGCCATTGGCGTCGGCCCATTCATCCCAGATCGAAACGCCGTTATCTCTGAGATATTTGATGTTGGTGTCGCCGGCCAGGAACCAGAGCAGTTCGTGCACGATCGCCCTCAGCGGCAGCCGCTTGGTGGTCAGCATCGGAAAGCCGGCCGACAGGTTGAACCGCATCTGGTGGCCGAAGATCGACAGCGTGCCAGTGCCGGTGCGGTCGTGCTTCTCCGCGCCGTCGGCAAGGATACGTTCGAGCAGGTCGTGATACTGGTTCATGGCTGGCGCTTCGGACCCTTGATCGGAGACGCGAATTTAACGGCCGGATCTCCGATCGACACGCCGATTCGGCATTCGCGCCCGATTATACCCGGAAAAATGATGTTCCCTGGCACAAACGACAAGAGGCGGAACCTGCGTTCCGCCCCTTACCTTATCCAGTTGATTACAGGGATCAATTCACCGGCTTGAGCACCGGCGTCCACTTCGCGATCTCGCTTTTCACCAGGGTTCCAAGCGCCGCCGGCGTGCGCTCGGCTGGCGCCGGGATAACGCTGCCGAGATCGAGCAGGCGCTTCTTCACGCCATCATCGTTGAGCGCCTTGACGACCGCATCGTTCAGCTTGGCGACCACATCCGCCGGGGTTCCCTTCGGTGCGAAGACCGCGTTCCAGGCCTGGGCCTGGAAGGCCGGCAGGCCGGCTTCGGTGGTGGTCGGGACATCGGGCAGCGAAGGGTTACGCTCCGGCGTCGCCACGGCGTAGGCCTTGATGGTGCCGCCGTTGATCTGCGGTACGGCGTTGACGATCTGGTCGCACATGTAGTCGACCTGCCCCGCCACCAGCGCGTTCATCGCCGGACCGGTGCCGTTGAAGGGAACGCCGATCGGCTTGATGCCCAGCACCGAGTTGAGCAATTCGCAGGACACGTTGGAGACCGAGCCGACGCCGGCATGCGCCGCGTTGACCTTGCTCTCGTTCGCCTTGACGTAGGCGATGAACTCCTTGAGGTCCTTCGGCGGCAGATCCTTGCGCGCCAGGATCAGGATCGGCGTGCCGGCGAGCAGGCCGACCGGCTCGAAATCCTTTTCCGGGTGATAGGCGAGCTTGGGATAAAGCGGCACGGAAGCTGCGTGCGTGCCCATATGCCCCGTGATCAGCGTATAGCCGTCATTGGCAGCGCGCGCCGCGCGCGTGGTGGCGGTGGTGCCGCCGGCGCCGACCACGTTTTCGATGATGATGGTCTGTCCGAGCGTCTGCGCCATGTGGCCGGTGACGATGCGCGCGATGACGTCGGTCGGTCCGCCGGCCGCGAACGGCACAATCATGGTGATGTTGCGCGTCGGATAAGTCTGAGCCTGGGCTGGCGCAGAAAGCAATGCGAGCCCGGCGAGCATAGCCAGACAGCCGCTCGCCAGCGAGCGTCCATAGCAATTCATGTCAAGTTCCTTCAGCCCTTAAACAAATGCCGGCTCTCCCAAGCCGGCATTTGCCTCTAATATCAGTTCACGCGAAGTCGACCAGACTTCAACCTGCGGCGGACAGCCGCAGGTCAGTTTTCAGATTCGACGAACACCTCGTCGCGTTTCTTGCGGAGCGTTGGCAGGACCGTCAGCACCAGCAGGGCCGCCGCAATCGCCATCAGCACCGCGGACAACGGACGCGTCAGGAACACCGACCAGTCGCCGCGCGAGATCAACAGCGCCCGGCGCAGATTCTCCTCCATCAGCGGTCCGAGCACCATGCCGAGCAACAGCGGCGCGGGCTCGAAATCGTGCTTGATCAGCCAGTAGCCGATCAGTCCGAATACGCCGGCAATGATGACATCGGTCGGTGCGTTGTTCACCGAGTAGATGCCGATCGAGCAGAAGATCACGATCGACGGGAACATCAGGCGATACGGCACGCGCAGCAGCCGCACCCAGATGCCGACCAGCGGCAGGTTGATGATAAGCAGCATCAGATTGCCGACCCACATCGAGGCGATCATGCCCCAAACCAGATCGGGCTGCTTCTGCATCACCTGCGGACCGGGCACGATGCCGTGAATGGTCATCGCACCGACCATCAGCGCCATCACCGCGTTCGGCGGAATGCCGAGCGTCAGAAGCGGGATGAACGAGGTTTGCGCCGCGGCGTTGTTGGCGCTTTCCGGCGCCGCCACGCCCTGGATCGCGCCGCGGCCGAACTTCTGAGGCGTTTTCGAGATTTTCTTCTCGAGCGTATAGGCCGCGAACGAGGCGATGACGGCGCCGCCGCCCGGCAGGATGCCGAGGATCGATCCGAGCACGGTGCCGCGCAGGATCGCCGGGGTAGAGTCCTTGAGATCCTTTCCTGTCGGCATCAGGCCGGAGACCTTTTGCTGAACCAGCTCGCGGTCGCTTTCGCCGCCGGCATCGAGATTACGGATGATCTCCGCAAAACCGAACAGGCCCATTGCGAGCGTAGCGAAGCCGAGGCCGTCAGCCAGTTCGGGAATGTTGAAGGCCATGCGCGAGGCGCCGGTCTCGATGTCGGAGCCGACCATGGAAAGCAGCAGGCCGAGAACGATCATCGCGATCGCCTTCAGCACCGAGCCCTTGGCGAGCACGACCGCGAAGATCAGGCCGAGCACCATCAGCGAGAAATACTCGGCAGGCCCGAACGCCAGCGCGAGCTTGGTGAGCGGCGCGCCCAGAATGGCAATCAGCACGGTCGCGACACAGCCGGCGAAGAACGAGCCGATCGCCGCGATCGCCAGCGCCGGACCGGCGCGGCCCTGCTTGGCCATCTGGAAACCGTCGAGCGCGGTGACGACGGAGCCGGCCTCGCCGGGGATGTTGACCAGGATCGACGTGGTCGAGCCGCCATACTGCGCACCGTAATAGATGCCGGCCAGCATGATCAGCGCACCCACCGGCGGCAGGCCGAAGGTGATCGGAAGCAGCATGGCCACGGTGGCGATGGTGCCAATGCCCGGCAGCACACCGACCAACGTGCCGACCAGCGCGCCGATCAGGCAGAGCAGAATATTGACCGGAATCGGAATGGAAGTCCCGCCGAGGAAGGCCGGGGTCCATTGCACGAACTGGAAGACGACGCCGAAGCCTAGGCCAAGGTTTGAAAAAAGATCGCCCATCTCGCCCTCACCGGATCATGAAAGTCGGCAGGAGCTGCAGAGGCAGGCCGAGCGCATAGGGAAACAGCAGGGCGCAAAATGCCGTCAGGCAGGCACCAACGATGACCGCTTCCAGCCATCGCGTCTCCGGCGATCCGCATGCCGCGATCAGGAAGCTCGTCATTGCGGAGAAGATCATGCCCATCGGGCGGATCGTCTGGGAAAACGACAGAATCGCGAGCGTCACGAACAGCGGACCCCGCCAATGATATTTGGCAAGATGCTGGCCTTCGGTAAAAACGCCGACGGCAGTGATCGCTGCACCGAGCCCGAGCAGCAAGATTGCGAACATCCGCGGCGCCGTGCCAGCACCGAACGAGAAGCCGCGCATGCCCTGCAGATCGCTCGACGCCCACAGCGCGAACGCGGCGATCGCCATCATGGCTATTCCGCCGACGAAATCCTGCGGATTCCGAACCCATTTAGGCATGATAGATTTGACCGGCGCTTGGCCCGGCGTAGCGTTCATAGATACTCCTCCCCCAAAGGCGGCTCCGCCCGCTTGTTTGGATGACTTGGAAGCTTGTCCCGGAAACTTGCTAGCGACTTTCGTCGGACAACGCCAGCAAAACCAAAAATGCTTTTGGGCCGAACGGCAAATGACGCCTTAAGACCGTAATCGAAACCGCCCCGGGGCCGGGTGCTCGCAACCTTGCGATTGCAGCGCCGCAATATCTCCCGCGTGGCCGCCCCCTCCGGCATACTGTCCTGCTTCAGAGCGCCGAAAATTCATGCAGCTCAGAGCCCGTTCCAAGCCAGCCGCACGCGCCAATGGTCGAGTCCGTGGCGAAACCGCAACTCGACGACACCAAAGCGAAAGTTCAGGCCGTGTTCCCCTCCCGTTCAGGCTTTCGGGCCCTGTTTTTCTGCGGCCTTGCGCCTTATATTGAGAGCGCCGGTTCGCCGGCTATGGAAATAAATGACCGTCGCAATAAACCATTCGGACCCGGGGGCAGTACCCGGCGCCTCCACCCAAGCCCACCCTGCGGGGATGGGCTTCGGCGGGGGCGAACCAGGATCGACGAGGGCGTAAAGGACGAGTTTTTTCCCGGTATTGTTCCGCCGTTATCGGGCTATGCAATAGTTGCAAACGACAACTATGCTCCGGTTGCTCAGGCTGCGTAACGCAGTTTGAAAGACCACTCTAAAGTCCTAGCGGGTTAAGCTCCGCTAGGCGGGGTTCGGAGGCACCTGGCAACAGAAGCCTCCACTTTATTCTTTTCACTTCCGGCCCAGCGGGCCGTTCTGCCGCAATTCGGTCTGTCGCGCCTGCTGACCTGCGGCTTCTGCCGGGGTAGCATGAGAGCAAGGGGCGAGTCGGGGGACCGGCGGCCGCAGACGTAACAGGACGACCATGGCAACCGATCATATCCGCTATGATGTGCTGGCGCGCGACGCGCTGCGCGGGGTGCTGCGCCGCGTGCTGGCCGACGCCGCCGAACACGGCCTGCCCGGCGAGCATCACTTCTTCATCACCTTCCTGTCGACCGCCGACGGCGTGAAGCTGTCGCCACGGCTTTTGGCGCAATATCCGGAAGAGATGACCATCATCCTGCAGCACCAGTTCTGGGACCTCGTGGTAACGGAGGATCGTTTCGAGGTCGGGCTGTCCTTTGGCGGCATTCCCGAGCGGCTGGTGGTGCCGTTCGCGGCGATCAAGAGCTTCCTCGATCCTTCGGTGCAGTTCGGCCTGCAGTTCGAGCCGTCCGAAGCAACCGTGGAGGCCGAGTCAGCAAAGCTGCCCGCTGTCCCCACGCCGTCCGCCCTGCCCGTCGCCGCGCCGGAGGCCGCCGCCGAAAACAACGACGAGCCGGCGAAGACGAGCGAAGGCGCCGAAGTGGTGCGGCTGGACCGCTTCCGGAAGAAATAATCTAGGCGCGGGAAAAACCGCGACCCTGTAATGTATCCGTTCCGCCATTTCACGGCAGACGGACATTACGTATGGCTCGATCAGAAACATCCGGAAACAAATCCACCCGCAGCGAGACCGACAGCTTCGGCCCGATCGACGTCGCCGCCGACCGCTATTGGGGCGCGCAGACCGAACGCTCGCGCCAGAACTTCAAGATTGGCCAGGACAGGATGCCGCTGGCGGTCGTCCATGCGCTCGGCATCGTCAAGCTCGCCGCCGCACAGACCAACCGGGAACTCGGACTGCTCGACGCGCGCAAGGCCGGCGCCATCATCCGCGCCGCGCGCGAGGTGATCGACGGCAAGCTCGACGATCATTTTCCGCTGGTGGTCTGGCAGACCGGCTCCGGCACCCAGACCAACATGAACCTCAACGAGGTGATCGCCAACCGCGCCAACGAGATGCTGGGCTTTGAACTTGGCGCCAAGAAGCCGGTTCATCCCAACGATCACGTCAACATGAGCCAGTCGTCGAACGATGCATTTCCGACCGCGATGCACATCGCCGCCGCCGGACGCATCACGTCCGACCTGATACCGGCGTTGAGCGAGTTGCATCGCGAGTTGCGCAAGAAAGAGAAGGCGTTCGCCAAAATCGTCAAGATCGGGCGAACCCACACCCAGGATGCGACGCCGTTGACGCTGGGCCAGGAATTTTCCGGTTACGCCGCGCAGGTCGAGAGCGGCATCGCTCGGCTGCGAACGGCGGTGAAGGAATTGCTTCCGCTGGCGCAAGGCGGCACCGCGGTCGGAACGGGCCTCAACTCGAAACCGAAATTCGCGGGGCTGTTCGCCAAGCAGGTTGCCGGCATTACCAAGCTGCCCTTCACCAGCGCGCCCAACAAGTTCGAGGCGCTGGCCTCCAACGACGCCTACGTCTCGGCGCATGGCGCGATCAATTCGGTGGCGACCGGCCTGTTCAAGATCGCCAATGACATTCGTTTGCTGGGCTCGGGCCCGCGCTCCGGTCTTGGTGAATTGGTCTTACCAGAAAACGAACCGGGCTCGTCGATCATGCCCGGCAAGGTCAATCCGACGCAGTGCGAAGCAATGACCATGGTCTGCTGTCAGGTGTTCGGCAACCAGACCGCCGTCACCGTGGCGGGAAGCCAAGGGCATTTCGAATTGAATGTTTACAAACCCGTCTTGGCATATTGTATGATGCATTCCATTCAACTGCTGTCGGACGCGGCGCGCTCGTTCACCGAACATTGCGTGGTGGGCATACGCGCCGACGAAAAGCGAATTCGCGAATTGATGGAGCGGTCGCTGATGCTGGTCACCGCGCTGGCTCCCAAGATCGGATACGACAACGCGGCAAAAGTCGCCAAAGAGGCGCACGCGCGCGGAACTACTTTGAAGGAAGAAGCGGTACGTCTCGGCTTTGTGAATGCCGCCGAATTCGAACGTCTGGTACAGCCGGACAAAATGACACACCCGGGCTGATGTCCGCGGTCCCTCCCCCGGGAAACTACGGATGACGCGTTTAAATTATGGATCGTATGTAGAGAATGAGGTTGATCATCTATCGGCACTGCGTGGACACGTGGTAGGAGCAGGAATCTTCAGTTTTCGCAGAGCGAAATTTATTTTTTGATGCTATCAAGGGGCGGTACACGGGGATTCCGAATGACCAACCAATTTGCGTGCGCACCACTCGACATTTTTCCCACTGATGATTCATCATGCCTTCGAGTCGCCGGATGATGGAGACGGGCATGGGAGACGTGATTAACCTGAAGCGATTCAAGAAGCGCAACGAGCGGGAACAATTGGCAAAGCAGGCCGATGCCAACCGCGCGCGGTTCGGCCGGACCAAGGCCGAGCGTGCTCTCGATGAACGGCGCAAGGATCGCGCTGCCGATGTTCTGGATCAGCACAAGCTCAATGACGGAGACGCGTCATGAAGTCGCCCGTCGTCAAACGTTCGATCGTGGTCGCCGGCCACAAGACCAGCGTCAGCCTCGAGGAGGCATTCTGGAACGGCATGAAGGAAATCTCGGGCCTGCGGAACATGACGCTGTCCGAGCTGGTCGGCGAGATCGACAGCAACCGCCAGCAGGGCAACCTGTCCTCGGCGATCCGCCTGTTCGTGCTCGATTACTTCCGCACCCGCGCCATGCCGGCGGCTGTGGCATCCGACGCCGCGCGGCCGCAGGCTTAGGGTTCGCGAGGCTCAAGGTTCGATCGAGGCGAGCGCGCCGCCTGCGCGCCCGCCTGTTTCTTCGCTAATCGCTAGAGCATGATCCGGAAAATTGTGAAGCGGTTTTCCGAAAAGATCATGCTCAAACAAAGACCTAAAGCGCGATGACGGTTCATCCAAATCCCATCGCGCTTTAGTAGACGAGCCCCGTGCCGGGCGGCTTTTCCAGCGCCGCGGCGAGCGAGCGATACTCCTCACAGCTGGTGCCGCAAATCGCCGCGATCCGCGTGAGATGATACGCCGCCTGGTCGCGATTGCCCTGCTCGATCTGCCACAGCCCGTAATACTGCCAGGTCAGCACATGGTTCGGGTCCGCCTTCAGCGCGCGCTCGTACCAGGTCTGCGACAGTTTGTAGTCGCCGAGCTTGCGATAGGAATAACCGATCAGGTTGGCGACGCCGGCGTTGTCGTCATGGCCCAGCGCCTTGAGCTGATCGATGGCGGCGGCATAATCGCCGCGCTCATAGATCGTCGCATGCGCGGCACGGTATCCCTGCCGGAATGCATCATCGTCGGCACTCGACTGTTTGGCCGGCTTCTTCTTGGCTTTGGTCGTCGACTTGGCTCCCGACGAGGGCGGCGGCGGGGCGGCCGATGGCGGATCACCGCCGCCACCCGCGGCGAAAGCCGGAACGGGTAGCGGAACGACCAGGGCCATCGAAAACAGTGCGAGCGTCGCGAGCTTGATTGCCGATTTCATCATGCGAACCTCCGGTTTTCCTGCGTGAGTTAATTCCACGGTCCAGCCGCAGGTAGAGACCCCGCCCTGCCCAAACTATTCCCGCCGCCGGAAGCACCGCACGATACGCTGGACGCGAATGAGGCCAACGCCTATTTAAGTTGCAGCCGCCGCCGGTCCCAACCGGCGGAACCGGCCGAAGAACTTCGTCGCCGAGCCCCTGGAGAGAGAAATGGACCTCGCAAAGCTGACCATGCCCCGCGATTTCGGTTCATTTTCGGAAAACGCTCTCCATGCCCGCTCTTCTCGTCCTGGATTCCATCTCCCTCGCCACGCCTGACGGACGCAAGCTGTTCGATGGATTGACGCTCGCCGTCGGCGGCGAGCGCACGGGCCTCGTCGGCCGCAACGGCAGCGGCAAATCCACATTGCTGCGCCTGATCGCCGGTGAGATCGAACCCGCTGGCGGATCGGTGCAGCGCATAGGTTCGATCGGTGTGCTGGCGCAACTGGCCGACGAACGATTGACGGTTGGCGAGGCGCTCGGCGTTGCCAGCGGCCTCGCCCGGCTGCACCGGCTCGAACGCGGCGAAGGTTCGCTCGATGATGCGGCCGAGGCGGACTGGACGCTGGCAACGCGGATACAGGTGGCGCTGGCCGAAGTGGGGCTGCCATCCTTGCCGCTACAGCGACCGATCGCTTCGCTCAGCGGCGGCGAGCGAACCCGCGTCGCGCTGGCCCGCCTGCTGATCGAGGCGCCGGACGTGCTGCTGCTGGATGAGCCGACCAACAATCTCGATACCGACGGGCGGCAGGCCGTGGCCGAATTGCTGGCGCGCTGGCGCGGCGGCGTCCTCCTCGCCAGCCACGACCGCGCGCTTCTCGAGCACGTCGACCGCATCGTCGAGCTGACGCCGGTCGGCGTCACCATCTTCGGCGGTGCGTGGCCGGCGTTCGCGGAAGCGCGCGCGGCAGCCCGCGCCCGCGCCGCCGGTGAGCTCGACCGCGCCTCCGATGCCCTGCGCAACACCGAACGCGCACTGCAGAAGGGGCGCGAGAAGAAAGCCCGTCGCGACAAGGCCGGCCGCGCCTGGCGCGCCAAGGGCGTCGAGGACAAGATGTTCATGGACCGCGAGAAGGAGCGCGCCGAGAACAGCGCCGCGCGCGACAGCCACCTCGCCGCCCGCCTGCTCGGCGATCGCATCGAGGCGGTGGAAACCGCCAGGGCGCAGGTCGAGATCCTGACGCCGCTCTCGATCGATCTGCCGCGCACCGATCTGCCCGGCGGCCGCGAACTGATCGCATTCAACGACGTCGTGATGAATTTCGGGGAGCGGCATCTGTTCGGGCCGCTGTCATTCGAGGTGCGCGGACCCGAGCGGATCGCCATCCGCGGCGCCAACGGCTCCGGCAAAACGACATTGTTCAGCCTGATCACCGGCGAGGAGAAACCGGCGAGCGGCGAGATCAGCCGCTTCACCGACCGCATTGCCGTGCTCGACCAGCATGTCGGCCTGCTCGATCCCGCGCGAAGCATTCTCGACAACCTGCGCTACCTGAATCCGGAACTTATGGCCAACGAGGCCCATGCGGCGCTGGCGCGGTTTGCGTTCCGCAACCGCGCAGCGCTGCAGATCGCCGGGACCCTCAGCGGTGGCGAGCGGCTGCGCGCCGGCCTCGCCTGCGTCTTCGCCCGACCGCAACCGCCGTTTCTGTTGCTGCTCGACGAGCCGACCAACCATCTCGACCTCGCCTCGATCGAGGAGCTGGAAGGCGCGCTGAAAGGATTCGACGGCGCGCTGATCGTGGTCAGCCACGACGAGACGTTTCTGCGGGCGATCGGGATCGAGAGGGAGATCATGCTTGGCTAGGCCAGCACGCATAAGCCCCGCGACGTGAAGAACAGGCATCAACCGCGGCGCCGCAATCAGAGCCTTTGGCCAGGCCGTGAAATGTTCTCGGCTGCAGGAACGACCGGCGTAGCGGCCGAGTTAATTCGACCAAATCCATTTGTGAAGGGAGTCAGCCATGGCCCGCGCAACAGCTCACCCAGATCATCAATGCATCTCAAGCGAAGACATTCATGGAACCGAAGTTTATGGAGCAGGCGGAAAGAATATCGGCGAGATTGATCACCTCATCATCGACAAGGTGTCGGGTCGCGTCGCCTATGCCGTCATGAGCTTTGGCGGTTTTGTCGGGTTGGGCCACAGCCATTACCCCATTCCGTGGAGCGCTCTGACCTATGACACGTCGCTTGGTGGTTTTCGCACCACTATCACCGAGCAACAGCTGAGGGATGCGCCTGAGTTCAGCGATGACTCATGGCAGGATCGAGATTGGGAAATGCGTACTCACCGACACTACGGGATACCCACGTACTGGGAAGGACGTGGTGGTCTCTAGCGCTCGGGCAACCGATTCTGATTGCACGCTCTAATTCGAGCGCTGCGGCGGATTGCCGACCTGCGGGGTCAGCGCCAGCGGCGGACGAGGTTTCGCAGCGCCTGGTGCGGGCCGGACGGTGATCGGCGGCGGCAGCGGCGCCACCTGTGGCGCGCCGGCAACCGGCGCGGCTGGTGCGTTCACGGTGGGCGGACGCGGCGTGGCCGCCTTCTTCGCCGGAGGCCGCCGATCGCGGCCGCCCTTCTGGGCCGCCGGCGCGGGCGCCACCTCCGGGATCGGCAATTGGCCGTCCGCGGGCAGCACGATCGGCGGCGGCGCGGCCGGCGGCGGCTCGCCGCGCTCGATCGCATCGAGCCGCTTGGTTTCGTGATCGATCGCGCGCACCGCCAGCCACGAGGACAATGGCGCCACGTCGACGCTGCGGGTGAGCGCGTCCGGCGTGCCGACCGCGAGCAGTTGAATCTCCGGACGCCCCGTCGTCATCGTCAGAGAGAGCGCGGCGCGGATATCGGCCTGATCGGCGGCAATATCATAACCGCCGGAGACGGTGGCGCGCACGCCATTGCCATCGAGCGCCGTCGCCCCGACGCGAAGCCGGCCGTCGCGGATGGTGAAGGGAATTTGCGCGGAAGGAATCGCAAGCGCGCCGGCCGGCAAAGTGGATTCGACGATCTGCTTCAAGCGAACATCGTCCTTGGCCTGCCCGGTGTCATTGGCGCGGACCGCCACTTCGAAGGCGCGCGGATCGAGCCCTGCGATCCTGGCCGCCTCCAGCGTCAACGTCCCGCTGCCGGACAGTGCGCCGGCGAGCGCTTGCGCGCTGCGGCCCTGGCTCGTCAGCGTCATCTGCAGCGATGCCTTTCCGGCGGGCATCGCAAGGTTGCGATAGCGTAGCGCCGCTCCATCCACGCCGGTAAACTGCACGCTCGCATTCAGGCCGATGCCGTTCGCGCCCGGCCTTGCATCGATGCTGGCGCTGACCTCGCCGCCACCGATCTTGCCGGTGATGGCGTCGAAGGTCAGCGACTGGCCGTCGCTCCTGACCGTGCCGCTGAACGGCTGCAACTCGCTGCCGCCGGGAAGCAGGCCACGCAACGCCTGAAACGCGACCTTGCCGCGCCAGCCCTTTACGAGCCCGGTGCCGAGCGGCTCGGCGGCATCATGTCCGGCGGCGCCGAGCGCCAGCGCGAAGGCCGGCGCCAGCGCGAGCTGTTCGGCGCCGATTTCGCCTTCGATCTCCTTTTCCTCGCCGAGCGTCACCGCCATGCGGCCGCGCAGCCGCGAACCGCTGAGGTTGCTGTCGAGATCGTCGAAGGTCAGCTTGTTGCCGGCAAGCTGCACGCGCGCGGACAGCCCAATGTTCTGCGCCAGCGTGTCCTGCGGCTTGAGATCGAGCAGCGGGCCGAAATTGGCGCTACGCACCTTCAGGCCGAGATTGGCCTTCGCCTCCGCTGCCCACGGCTCGGCGGAGCCTTCCGCCTCGGCATCGAGACCGGATGCCGAGACCTTAGCCTTGAGCCGCAGCGGCGCGCCCCATGCGCCCGTCGCGGTACCATCGAACTGCGCGGGACCATCGCCGGCCGAGACGACGCGGTCGACGCCGAGCAAGGTAAGCAAGGCGCGCCCCTGCTCGGACGACAGTTTCGCATCGATCCAGACTTCGCCGCGTCCGAGCGCCGCAAGGTCGAGGCCCTGGATCGCCGCGACGGCCGGTCGGCCGGTGATCGTGATGCCGCCCTTGAGCAGCGGCGCATCGAGATCGGCGACGGCGCGGGCCAAGACGCGGTCGGACTGCGCGGCATTTTTGGTGAGGTCGAGCGCCAGCTTCAAGCGCGCCGGGCCCGGGCTGGTCCCCATGGCATTGAGCCGCGCGGCAAGCGCCGGCGAAACGGGAACGATCAGGCTGGTCAACCGGCTGAGCGAGGCGGCGCTCGAATTGAGGGCGAGCCAGCCGGTTGCCTCAACGCGGTCGAAATTGCCGGCGGCATCCAGCGTCACGTTTTCGAGCTGGCCAATCTTGAATTGCTCGAGCGATATCTTCGCCGGCGAATAGGCAAGTTTGGCGAGCAGCGGGCTGAGCTCCTGGCCGGAGGAAATGGCGCGGCCGACATCGAGCGAGAGCTTGCCCTCGTCCGGCCACTCGCCTTGCGGTCCGGCCAGCGTGCGGACGAACGCGGTGGCCGCATCGAGATCGAGGCGTTCCGATTTCAGGTCGGCATCGACGCGGAAGCCGCGATCGGCTTGTCGGCGCGCCATCGTCACCTGCCCCTCGACCGTGCCGCCGTCGATGTCGGCCTTCATGGTCTCGATCGCAAAGCCTTCCGGCGCCACGGTGATATCGCCGCGCAGGCGAAGCGGCTTCTGGCTGCGATAGGCGCTGTCGCTACGGCCCTGTAGCCAGGTCAGGAGCGCGTCGGGATCGGAGGAATCGACGCTCAGCGCCGCCTTGAAGCTATCGGGTGCGTCGCTCTTCGCTGCTGCTTCGCTGAGCGAAACCCGAGTCGCGCCGGGCGCGCGGAATTCCAGCCGGTGGACGCGCCAGGATCTGGCATCGCCTTGCAGCTCGACCGCAATGTCCTGCAGCGGGCGTCCACCCAGCATGACCTGCTCGGATGCGAGCTCGATCTGTGCTGGCATCGGCAGATGCGGAATGGCGGCGTTCAGCGCCTGGAACGCCGGCAGCGCCCGGACCGGCTCAGCGGCATTGTCCTGGGCATTTTCCCTGGCGACGAACCTGTCGGCATCGAGCTGACGCGCCGCCAGCGCTGCGCGGAGCAGTGGGGATGCGCCGAAGCGGACGTCGCCGCTGCCGGAAAGTTTCAGCGCCCGTTCCTCGGCGCCATAGCTCACCTCGAGCTGGTCGAGCCGCGCGGCCGAATAATCGGCCTTGATCTTCGCGGCCATCCGCCACGGCTGCTCGTCGGCCTTGCCCTTCTGAGGCGCAGGCGTGGCCAGCGTCATCGCACCTTCGAAGCGCGGCGCGCGGGCATCGAAACTCAGGAGGCCGTCGAGATCGATCGCAATGGCGCGCTGGCCCGGATCGATGTTGAGGTGGACGCGGGTGCCGTTGCCGTCGGGCCCCTGGCCTGAGGAGACGCGAAACGGGTAGCGCATCCCTGAAAACATGAAATTGCCGTCGCCGCGGATCGAACCGGCGAGCGAGCGCACGTCGCCGGAAAACGCGATGTCGTTCAGCTCGAGCGTGGAGCGGCTCGCCGCATCGTGCAGCGCGATGCGGCCGGTGAGATTGAGCCGGTCGATGGCCAGCGAACCCAGGTTGAACGTCCCGGCCGATGCCGGCCAGTCGATCCGGCCCCTGGCGTCGAGGCCGAGATCGAGCGACATGCGGTTGATCGTCAGCTCGGTAGCGCGCACCTCGCCACGCATCAGCGAGCCGAGGCTGAACTCGACGTCGAGCTTGTCGGCGCGAACCTTGCCGAGGTCGTTGGCGCCACCTACCACGACCGAATGCAGTTGCAGCGACGGCGCCGGCAGCAGGCGCGCATCGAGTTTGCCGCCGACACGCACCGGCGCCCCGAGGACGCGCGTCGCCTCGGCCTCGAACTGCGGCCGGAACTGGTTCCAGTCGATGAAATATGGCCCGACGAGCGCGGCAATCAGCGCAATGATGAAGGCGATTGCCAGGCCGAGCAGCGTCGTCTGCACGGTGTCTCCTCTTGAACCGCCCCCGGCGCCGGCCGCGCCACGCCGAACCCGGCCCCGGAGCAGCCCGGAATATCCCCGGAGCAGCCCGGAATATAGAGAGAAGTGTGGCGAAGTCACAGCGGCATCCTGACAGGACCTCCGCCCTGCTCCAGCCACGGGCGCTGGCGACTCAAAAGCGCCGCGTCGGCGTTTCAAGCCATTACCAGCTTGCCGGCAGGCGCTTGAGGCCACGTAACACGAAAGTCGGACGCCATTCCGCATTGACAGCGTCATCCAGCCGCAGGTCGGGGATCCGACGCAGCAGGGTCGAGATCGCGACCTCGGCCTCGAGCCGGGCCAGCTGGGCCCCGAGGCAGAAATGGATGCCGCCGCCAAAGGACAGCGGCTTCACATTGGGCCTGACGATGTCGAGCCGCTCCGGGTGGTCAGGGTAAACCGCCGGGTCATGGTTGGCCGAGCCGAGCAGGCACAGCACGCTCTCGCCCTTCGGAATCCGCCTGCCGCCGAGATCGTCGATATCTTCCAGCGCCACCCGGCCGGTGAGCTGCACCGAGGAATCGTAGCGCAAAAATTCCTCGATGGCGTTGGTGATCAACTCCGGCTTCGCCTTGAGCAGCGCAAGCTGGTCCGGATTGCGATAGAGCGCCAAGAGGCCGTTGCCGATCAGATTGACGGTCGTCTCGTGGCCCGCCCCGAACAACAGGATGATGTTGGCGGTCAACTCTTCATTGGTGAGCTTGGAGCCGTCCTCTTCGGCCTGCACCAGCTGCGTGGTCAGGTCATCGCCGGGGTACTTGCGCCTGAGCTCGAACAGCTGCTGGAAATACATCGCCACCATCGCATTGCCGGCGTTGCCCTGCTTGATCTCCTCCGCCGACAGCGGCACGGGATCGAGCAGCCGCCCGCCGTCGCGCGAGCCGGCATAAAATGCTTCGCGATGCTCTTCGGGAATGCCGAGCATATCGCAGATGATGGTGACCGGCAGGCGGAAGGCGAAATCCTCGATCAGGTCCATCCTGCCTTGCGGGATGATGCGGTCGAGCGTCTCGTCGACGACCTGCTGGATGCGCGGGCGCATGTCCTCGACCCGGCGTGCAGTGAAGGCCTTTACCACCAGCCCGCGCAGGCGGGTATGGTCCGGCGGGTCCTGCTGCAGCATCCAGTGGCTCATGCTGCGGAACACCGGCTCGTCCATGATCTTCGGGCCGTAGCGGCGGATGGTGCGCTCGACGTAGTCCTTGCCGAACCGCTTGTCGCGCAGCACCAGGCTCGCCTCGGCGTGGCGGCTGCAGACATACATGCCGAGCGGCGTCAGGTGCACCGGATCGACGGCGCGCATCCGCTCGTAATGCGGATAGGGATTGCGGATGAATTCCGGGTCCAGCGGGTTGAAGAGCGGCGCGCTGCCGGCTGCCTGAACATACTCGTTCATGGTGACCTCAATTGGTTGCTGTGCGCCGTGCAGCGCGTTTCCCCCGGGGGCCGGTCGTCGATCGAAATTCGATACATTGTTGTATTGAGTTGCATTCTCGCCTAAACTGCCCGAATGTCAAGGCTGCGAACCAGACCCACCAGGGACGATACTCGCGACAAGCTGTTCGAGGCGGCGGCGCGTGTGTTCGAGGAACAGGGGATCGGCAGCGCCAGTATCGAAGCGATTGCGGCGGCAGCCGGCTTCACCCGAGGGGCGTTCTATTCGAATTTCAGGAGCAAGGACGAGCTGATCATCGCCATGCTCGAGGATCATGTCGAGCAATCGATCGGGCGCATCCGCGATCTGCTCGACAGGCACAAGAACCTTCCCGACTTCCTCGACGCGTTGAAAAGCATGAACCTCGGGCAGCAGGACCCGCTCGGGCGCTCGCCTCTCCTGCACATGGAAATGATCCTGTTCGTCGCGCGCGCCGAGAAGCGCCGCCCGGAACTTGCCAAGCGGCTGCGCGCGCGGCGCAAGCTGGTCACCGACATCATCGAGACCACGGCGAGGAACAGCGGCCGCACCACCATTCTCAATCCGACCTGGGCGGGCGCGCTGGTGCTGGCGCTGGAGGATGGTTTTCGCCTGCACCGCCTGATCGATCCGGAGACCACCTCGCCCGACAGCTTTTTCCGGGCCATCGGCGATTTGCAGCGGGCTATGGGGATTTCAGCGGCCTGATACAAGCATCGCGATGGCGGGCAAATGCCGGCACCGGATATTCGACACATTCTACGTGCCAAGCTTGAGTATCGCCTTGCTGCGTTCGGATGGTCGCGCCTGAAATACCTGTTTCCGATATTGCTGTTGCTATCCGGAGCGATCGGCGCCTGGGCCAGTGAGACGATCTCGCTCGCGCTGCCGATCAAATGCCAGCTGGGCGTGAGCTGCTTCGTGCAGAACTATGTCGACCACGATGTATCAGACAGGGTCCGCGATTACGCTTGCGGCCGGCGCAGCTATGACGGCCATGACGGCACCGACATCCGGATCCGGAATCAGGAAATCCAGAAGCAGGGCGTGGCGGTGCTCGCCGCGGCGCCTGGCCGCGTCATCGGTATGCGCAACGACATGGACGACGTCTCGATCCGGACGGCGGGCAAGGCCAGCATCGCCGGCAAGGAATGCGGCAACGGCGCGCTCATCAAGCATGACGACGATTGGGCTACGCAATATTGCCACCTGGCCAAGGGCAGCGTCCGCCTCAAGGTCGGCGATGCCGCGACGACGGGGCAGCCGATCGGCCTCGTCGGCCTGTCCGGCGATACCGAATTCTTTCACCTGCATTTCGCCGTGCGCTATCGCGGCAAGGCCGTGGACCCGTTTGCCTATGGCGCGGCGGAGAACTCCTGCGGCGGCGGCCGATCGCTGTGGGCCACTTCCCTTGCCGAGCAGATGCAGTACAGGCCGCGCGAGGTCATTGACTTCGGCTTTGCCGCACTCGCACCCACGATGGAGCAGGTCGAATCCGGCGAGGTCGACAAGCATCCCGTGACACCGGGCTCGGATGCCTTTGTCGCCTATGTCAGGGTCATCGGCCTGCAGGCCGGCGACCAGCAGTCGCTTGCGGTGCAAGGCCCTGCCGGCGCTTTCGTCACCAACAACCTTCCCGCGCTCGATCGCGACAAGGCGCAGTTTCTCGTCATCGCCGGAAAGAAGCGGACCGAGGCGGCATGGCCGGTGGGCCGATATATCGCGATGTACCGCGTGACGAGAGACGGCTCGGAAGTGCTGCGAAAGACGTTCGACGTCGAAGCGCGCCCGCGCTGAACGGTTAGCCCTCGGCGCGCGCAGCCTGCACCCTGTGCATCTGCCCGGCCACCGCCCTCACCTTTCCGGGCGAAGCCCGCCAGATCGCGATCGCCGACAGGAAGCTGACGGCAACGCCGATCGCAAAGGCGATCGTATAGCTGCCCGAAAGGTCGTACAGCCAACCGGTCGCCCACGGCCCTGCCGCGCCGCCGGCCAGCGCCGCCAGCATGATCGTGCCAAAGATGCTGCCATAGTGCTTGCCCTGAAATATCTCCAGCACCACCGCGCCCATGATCGATGTCAGGCCGTAGCCGAGCGCGCCCTGCGTGAAGATCATGAGATAGACCAGCGGTAGCACCGGCGCGAATTTCAGCGCGATCAGCGCCGCAAAGCAGATCGCAAAACCGGCGCAGCTGATCGCCCAGATCCATTCGCGCCCGATCCGGTCGGAGAGATGGCCGAGCCAGATCTGGCCGGGAATGCCGAGCAGGCTGACGACGCCGAGCGCCCAGACCGCGACATTGGCGCTGAAGCCGACGTCGAGCAGAAACTTGGTCTGGTGCACCTGCACCGCGTACCAGACATAGAGGCCGCAGAAATAGCCGAGCGAGATCCACCAGAAGCGCGCGGTGCGCAGCGCGAGGGCCAGCGTCCAGTCGGTAGCGGCCCAGACGGGATCGACGACGTTCGAGCGAGGCGCGGCCGACGTCGCCGAGGGCGCCGCGTCGCCATCCGGCAACAGATCGATGTCCTCGGGGCGCTTGCGCAAGAGAAGGTTGATCGGCGCGAGGACGGCGAACACGACAATGCCCATCGCGGTGCAGGCGGTGCGCCAGCCGGCCCCTTCGATCATGTGCTGCACCCACGGCAGCAACGTCACCGAACCGATGCCGACGCCGGCAAAGGCCAGCCCCATCGCGAGCCCGCGGCGGCGAACGAACCAGTTCGGCAGGAAGAACGATTGGCCGGAATAGCCGAGGCACACGCTGCCCGCGCCGACCAGCACGCCGATACTGAGATAAAGATGCCAGGGCTGCGTCGTCAGCGGCGCAAGCAACAGGCCGCCACCCATCAGCGCCACGCCAAGCTCCATCACCGCACGCGGGCCCAGGCGATCCATCATGCGGCCGATCAGCGGAGAGGCAACGCCGGAAGCCACGAAACCGAACGAAAACGCGCCCGCAGTGACGCCGCGGTCCCAGCCGAATTCCCCGATGATCGGCGGATAGAACAGCGAGAACGCGGTGCGCGCATTGACGCCGATCGCCATGGTGACGAACGTCACCGCAACGATCAGCCAGCCGTAGAAGAAGGGAAGACGCATGGGGAAGGTTGTTTGCAATTTGCTTCGATGTGTCGGTGGTTTCGATTTCTCGGCAACAGTCTGATCGGTCGTCACTTTCGCATCCGTGGCGCAGAATGATACGTACATTCCTTCCGACCGTATTTGGAAGCGGCTTCGATGCACAACCCGATCCCGCATTTCGGCATTTGATCGCTTTTAAATTGCGAAGCGCTCTCGATCGCCTTGCGTGTGGAGTAGCCCCGTCATGACCGGCACTTCTTGGTCCGCTGTTTTTTTAGCCGCACTTGCGTGATGTTGCATACCATCTAAGATGTATCGCCCGAAATCGAGAATTTGGCATGAACGACGAAACGGTGGGCGAAGGTGAGGAACAAGCCGTTCCGACCGGGCGATTTGTTGTACCTGGCGCTGGCGTTGCACTCGTGCGTCAAGAGACCGTCGTGCTGCTGGTCGATCTCGTGGAATCGGTGCGGCTCATGCGAGAGCACGAAGCGTTCACCGTTCGCCGATGGGCCGATTTTGTCGGAATCGTCAGTACTGAGATACTGCCGCGCTATCGCGGGGTCTTGGTGAAAAGCTTGGGCGATGGCCTTTTGGCACGTTTCGAGACCGTGCCCGAGGCTGCCGACGCCGCAGCGGCCATGCATCGGGCACTTGCGGCTCAGAACATCGGTCTGCCCGAAGATCAGCATTTCAACCTGCGCGCCGGAATCAACGCCGCAATGGCGTGGAGCGACGGGATCGACATCTACGGAACCGGCGTAAATCTAGCGGCACGGCTGGCGACGCTGGCAGGTCCGGGCGAGACGATTGCCAGCGCGTCAGCGCACGAGCAACTCGCAGCCGCCCTGGCAAGCCTAGCAGAGCCCGGCGAGACCATCGGCAGTGCCACAGCGCGAGATGAGCTTACGCACGGGGTCGATGCGTCGTGTGAAGATCTTGGTGAATGCATTCTCAAGCATTTTGACAAGCCGGTCCGGGCCTACCGCGTTGGCCCGCCCAGTCAAGTTTCAAGCCTGACCCGGCGTCGCGACTATGGCACGGCCATGCAGCCGACCATTGCCGTGATCCCCTTCTCTGCACGAAGCGACAGCCCGGCACTTTTCGATGTCGGCAACCTGATCGCCGACAGCGTGATCTGGCGATTGTCGAAGGCTGCGGACTTGAAGGTGATTTCACGCCTCTCGACCGCCGTGTTCCGCGGACGTGTCGACGATGTCGGAGAAGTGTCGGCGCACCTCGGCGCCACTTATGTTCTCAGCGGCGCGTATGTTGCGGATGAAGGCAAGCTCCTGGTGACCGCCGAGCTCTCCGAAGCGCGCAACAAGCAGGTGGTATGGACCGACCGCCTGAACGGCGAGGTTGGCGATCTGTTGAGGCCTGAAAGCGAACTGGCGAATCGTATCGCCCAAACAGTGCATTTGTCCGTACTCGACGCCGAAGTCGAACACATTCTGACCCAACCGCTCCCGACCCTCGAAAGCTATTCGCTGCTGCTTGGCAGCATCAAGCTGATGCATCGCTCCAGCAAGGAGGAGTTTCTCCAGACGCGCAAGATCCTTGACGAATTGATTAACCGGCATAGCCGGATCGCCGCGCCGCGCGCTTGGCTCGGCAACTGGTACATTCTACAGGTGACTCGTGGCTGGTCCCAGGACCGCAATCGTGAGGCGGCCGAGGCCTTGAGCACAACTCACGCCGCGCTTGACCGGGATCCGTCGGATGCGCTGGCGCTGGCGACCGAAGGATTTGTCTACTGTCATTTATTGAAAGACCTGGAGACCGCGCGCAAGCGCTGCAACGAGGCTGTGAACGCTAACCCCAGCCACGCGCTCGGCTGGCTCTATCTCGGCACAGTCAACGCGTTCATAGGCGAAGGCAAAGCAGCTGTGGACGCGACACGCCGTGCGATGGAGCTCTCTCCGCTCGATCCCCAACGTTACTATTTCGAATCGCTCGGCGCGACAGCAGAGCTTGCCGCGGAGCAATATGAGAACGCCGAACGGCTCGCCCGCTCGTCGCTTGTGCTCCACCGCATGCATTCTTCGACATGGCGGGCGCTGACGATCTCGCTCGTCGCGCAGGACCGGATGGATGAGGCGCGCGAGGCGCTCGCAAAGCTGCGACAGCTCGAGCCACAATTGACCGTGGAGCGATATCTTGCGCGTATTCCGAATGCGGCGCTTGAAATCGGTCGGCGCTGGGCGTGCTGCCTGGCGATGGCCGGCCTACCTTCCGGAAACGGCAATTCGAACCGGCATTGATCCTGGAGAAAAATATCCCGCTCATGTGAAGCAGCACACACTCGGCATGATCTCGACCCGACAAATTACAGTGAGGCGCTTACTGGCGGAAATCTGACTTACTCACAGAGGAGGCAGGAATGGCTCAACTGGGCGGTGCAGGTGGTGCGGGCGGAGCCGGTGGCGCTGGCGGCGCCGGTGGAGCGGGCGGTGCCGGTGGAGCGGGCGGAGCCGGTGGCGCGGGCGGAGCTGGTGGCGCAGGTGGATCATTCCTCGGCACGATGGCCGATGCCTACGCCAATTCGATCATGGTGGACGCGCTGATCCTTGGACGCGAAGGGACGATCGTCGTTCCGGACACCGCCTACTATTCGCCGGAGCTGCCGACAGTCGTTGACGACCCAAAAGAAATTGAACGCTGGGAGCCTTGGGTTCGCGCTTATACTGCGATCGGCGAGATGCTGCAGGGCATCAGCTTTCAGAAAACGACAAACACGGCGACAACCCCCGCGACGGACACTGGATTCCAGGTCTTCTCTTCCGCATCGCCCTCCGGCTCCCCAACGTTGATCGCAGAAATCGAACGTCCGCACAAATCGACGTTCGAGGCTCAAATCCCGATGGTACTCAGCTGGGCCGAACTGCGTAACGAACGGGCTACCGAAATCTTGGCTCAGATCGATCCTACCTATGCCTTCTGGTCGTCGATCGTCTACATGCATCCCGACCGAACCAAGCGCACGTTCGAACTCATCAACATGGTGTTGCAATTCTGCGTGTATGTCGAGATGCGATTCAAGCATGCCTTGGCATGCTGGCGACCGGTCGAATACAACGCCGAGATTCAGCCGATGATCACCACCCCAGGGCATGGATCATTCCCGAGCGGACACGCCACGCAGGTCCATGCAGTCGCGCATGTGCTAAAATCGCTTCTGAGACTCAATCCGCAAACCACTCCGCCAAGCTCGGGATACCCAACGGTGACCGAACAGTTGAACCGCCAGGCGGCACGCATCGCAACCAACCGTGTTGTAGCGGGCGTCCATTTCCCTGTCGACAGCATGGCGGGACGCATGTTGGGCGTAGCACTGGGCGAGTACTTTGTCGGGCGTTGCACTGGTCAGCAAAAATTCATGAGCCGAAAGTTCCTTGCTGGGGGAATTGATGGCCATGCCACCACGGATTTCAATCCGTTCAACACCGGCCCGACCACGTCCACATTCCTGAGCCAGGACCTCGACCAAGCTCCATTCTACTCTGAATCCATGGGAGTAAACGTAACTCAGTCCTCTTTGATGAATTACGTATGGGGGAAAGCGGAGGCGGAGTGGTACGGAAAATTTGGAGTTCCTGTCCCGGTTTAAAGGAAGCCTGCCGATATACGCGCAGCGGAGATCGTTCCATGCTCGAACAATACCCAGATTGCTATGAACCATACTTGCGCTATGCGATCTCGACCGACTTCAGGAATTTCGAAGCCTTCGACGAGGAGCAGTTTGCGCTGCTCCTCCTTGTAGAGCTCTTTCAAGCCGAGAAAGTTGCAGAATTTGCAAGAAAAATGGCCAGGTTCGACGCGGCGCTCGGCCCTCAGTTCCGCGACCATTTCCCCCACGTCGATGCTACTCGGTATGTCACGATGCGCGCCAGCAAGCGGGCCGTACTCGACAATGACGCCATCACAATCTGGAACGACTTAGTCAGCAGGGTCGAACTGTCGCTTCCGCTGAAAACTTCATCATTAGAGGATTTCACGAAGTTAAGAGCCATCACCCCACGCTTCGAAGGAGCCAAAGAACTTCTGATCGGTGTTCTTGACGATGGCTGCCCGTTCGCCGCCGCGCAATTTCTCGCAACCGGGGCAAACGGCAGTCATACTACACGAGTGCGGGGCATCTGGGATCAGAACAGAGACAAGCAACCGGTCACGATCAGCGCGAATCAGAAATTCGGGCAGGAGCCGTCCGATTTCGGCTTCGGTGTCGAATACCGGCGCGATCTCCCTTCAGGGTCCACTCAGATCGGACTCAATGAATGGATCGAAATGCATTCGAGCCCATCGCACGTCATCGACGAGGATGGCTGTTACGCGGACGCCGGTTTTACCACTCTTGCGCGCCGGGCGTCTCATGGCGGACACGTGATCGACGTGTTCGCGGGACGGATCCCGACCTCTTCACGTGTCGGTCCCGCGCGTAAGCGGCGCGATCCGCCGAGTTGGAAACCGGGCGTCGATCTTGCCGCCAATGCGGACGTTGTGTTCGTGCAGTTCTCGGACGAGTGCATCCGTGATGCAACCGGAGTTTGGCTCAAGGACTATGTCGTCGAAGGTATCCAGTACATCCTGTCATTTGCCAAGCCGAACGTGACCAAGAGAGTGATTGTCAACCTCAGCTATGGGCCAACCACAGGACCGCACGACGGCACAGCGCTACTGGAAGAACAATTGAACGCGCTGATCGCGCAGTTCGACGGCACTCAGGGAAAACCCAAGCTTGAAATCGTTCTGGCGGCGGGAAACGCCTATTTCAGCGAGGGACACGTTAGCTTCACTAGACGCACTGCTGCAGACCCCGACTCCGTGGAATGGGTCTGGCGCCTCCCTCCTGACAACTCGGTGCTCTGCTTTGCAGAGATATGGATGGAGACTGCAGCCGCTCTGGATGCAAAGATCACCCTTACGCCGCCCAGCGGACTTCCTGTTTATGAACCGACGCCTCCGCCGCCACAGCCGCCGCCCATTCTTCCGCCGGCGGGCGTGGACGAACCGGTGGTCCGGGGTGAAAACACGATGTGGCGGCTTCAGGTCGAACCCACCATTGTCCCACCGAACCCCACGACCAACATCGAGATCGCCGAGCATGGCGACTGGAAAATCAAAATCACCGAGATTGGCGTCAACGCGCACGTCCATGCCTATGTCGCGCGCAGTGATCCCAACATGGGCGTGCGCACGCGCGCCAAGCGTTCATATTTCGTCGATCCGAACTGGGAACAGCGGCATTCGGCCAGCGCCAGTTGCAAATATTCCGGCGGGGAATTCGACAAAGCCAGTTCGCTGATCAAGCGCTTCGGCACGCTCAATGGAATTGCTAGCGCCAAACGCGCGAGAATTCACGTCGCCGGTGGCTTCGTTATCGCAAACCAGCGCAAGTCGGCCTACTCATCGGCTGGCCCTGCGCGCGATGCTCCTGCCTCGCCGCTCCGCGTTGGTCCCGATGTCGTGTTGCCTTGCGATGAATCCTATGCGCTTGGAGGCATACGCGCCGGCGGCAACCGAAGCGGTGCCGTATTCCGGCTCAAAGGCACCAGCGCCGCCGCCCCGCAACTGGCGCGGCACGTGGCGGATCCGCCGATCCCAGCGGCGCAGCACCCCCCGAGCACGATAAGAGAGAAACAAAAACGGGGGCGCGGCAATGTAGACCCACCATAGGGCGCGCGCTGGGCGTCGCGCGACAATTACCTCCGCCTCCACCGCCCGGCATTCACCGCTCCCACCGGCACCCTGTTCGCGACGATCTCCTCCACCTGCCGGACGGTCTCCAGCGCCTGGCTCTCGATTGCCGGCGGCGTCAGGCCGCCGATATGGGGCGTGGCGATGACGTTCGGCAGTTGTGCCAGCTCGGGCGTCGGCATCTGGTCGAGCGCGCGGCCGACATCCATCGCGGCGCCGGCGATGCGGTTCTCGCGCAAGGCGGCCGCCAGCGCGGCCTCGTCGACGAGGTTGCCGCGCGACAGGTTGATAAAGAAGGCATGCGGCTGCATGCGTGCCAGCGCCGCCTGCCCGATCAGGTTCTCGGTTTCCTCATTGGCGACTGCGAGGCAGACGACGTAATCGGCGCGCGTCAGGAGATCGTCGAGCGTGACATGCGCAATCTCCGTGTCGCTCACGGTCGCATAGGGATCGGCGACCAGCACCTCCATGCCCAGCACCTTGGCGATCTCGACGAGATAACGGCCGATGCTGCCATAACCGATGATGCCGAGGCGGCTGCCGGCCAGTTGCCGGCCCATGATCACGTCCGGCTTGCGCGCGGCATGATAATCGGCGGTGGCGCGCGAGACGCCGCGCGACAGGTCGACCATGAAGCCGAGCGCGAGCTCGGCGACCGACTGAACGAAGCCAGGACCTGCCCGCGTCACCAGGATGCCGGCGGCGGATGCGGCGTCGACATCGATGTTGCGGATATCGACCGCGCAGCGGACGAAGGCGCGCAAGTTCGGCAGCGCCGCAAATATCTTGCCCGGCCCGGCGGTGAGGCGGTCGGCGACGATGATATCGACATCGCGCGCAGCGGCGATGAGGCCGGCGGCGTCAAGCGCATCGCCAGCTTCATGCAGCTTCACCTCTGCGATGGCCTGCAGGCCGCTCAGGGCGCGCGCGCCGTAATATCGCGCGCGGGAATGCGGCGTGTGGGTCAGCAGAACTTTCAACGCTGGAGGCCTCCCTGTTAGTCCGACATGTACGGCGTGGCGGCGGCCCATCTACGGCGAGGCCGCTGCTGCATGCAAGCCAGCCAGCCTCCTGATCTTACTTGGTCCGCGCGATCGTCGTGCCGTCCCAATCTTCGCCGGCGGGATTTTCGAGCTGCTCGCGGCAGCGCTCGATCATGACCGATGACGCCGCATCGTGCCCGCGGGCTTTCAGAACACTCTCGAACGCGCCAATCGCGGTCGTGAAATCGCGCGCGCGCCACGCAGCAAGCCCGGCCTCATAGGCAGCCACCCAGTCGGGCGTGCCGTCGGCCTCGCCGGCCATGCCGAGCAATTCATAGATCTGCAGTCCGCCCGCGCGGCCATAGACCGCGAGGCGGTCGAGTTCGCGAACGGCGATGCGCTCGCCGGCAAGATGGCGGGTTTCGGGACCGATGATGATGGTGGAACCATAGGCCTTGTTGGTACTCTCCAACCGGCTCGCAATGTTCACGGCGTCGCCGATCACGGTGTAGTTCAGCCGCACCTCCGAGCCGATATTGCCGACCAGCATCTCGCCGGAATTGATGCCGATACGAATTCGAACCGGCTGGCCGTGATCGTCGATGAGACCGGCGTCGTCCACCGCGCGCCGGCACGCCAGCGCGGCGCGGCAGCAATCCACCGCATGGTCGGGATTGGCGGATGGCGCGCCCCAGAACGCCATGACGGCATCGCCGATGAACTTGTCGATGGTGCCGTTGTTGCTCTGGATCTGGGCCGAGACGCAGTCGAAATAGCGCGACAGCAGCGGAATGATGCGGTCGCCGAGCCGCTCCGACATGCCGGTGAAGCCGGCGAGATCGATGAACATCACGCTCATCGGCCGCACCGCGCCGCCGAGCCGCGCGCCGTTGCCGTCGCTGATCAGCCGCTTGACGAGATCGGCGGGAATGTATTTGCGGAAGGCGGCAAGCCCCTGCGCCATGTCGCCGATCGCGCCGGAAAGATTGCCGATCTCGGTCAGCCGCGACGGATGCCGCTGCACCTTGTCGAGGTCGAAGCGCTCGACATGCCTGATCTCGTTCACCACCTTGATCAGCGGCGCGGCGATCAGGCGCTGGGCCAGCCAGGCCGACAGCAGTCCGGCAAAGACGATGAGAACCGCAAGGCCGATCAGGAGATTTTTGATCGTCATCCGCACCGGCCCGAGAAATTCCGATTCTGGCACCACCGTCACCAACGACCAGCCCGGAAAGGAGATCGGCGTGATGACGGCCTGGTAGGCCTTGCCGTCCCGCGTCACGGTGGTGTTGAACGGCTGGCCTTCGCCGGGCTCGTAAGCGCTGCCGGCGTTCGTGATCGCATCGACCGCGACCGGAAACAGCGGATGATCGGTTTTCAATTCCATCTGCTCGCTGGCATCGGGATCGGGCGAGGCCACCACCTTGCCGTCCCGCTCCAGAATGAAGGCGCCGGCCGACTTTCCAACCGTGAGCTGCGACAGGAAATTCGAAACGCGCGTCAGTTCGATGATGATGGCGACGACGCCGGCCGGCTTGCCGTCGATCGCGACCGGGGCCGAAAACGCCGCCGCCAGCCGTTCGCCGCGCGGATGCGTCGTCAGCGTCGACCAGTATTCATCATTGGTCTGGTGGGCGACCCGAAACCATTCCTGCTCCGTTACGGCATAGTCCGTCTCTTCGAACCAGCTGGCCTTGAGTTTCAGATCGTTGCCGACGAATTCGTAGCGATTGATGCGCAAATTGCGGTCGGGCGAGATCTCGAGCATTTCGATCACGTTGTTGCCGAGCTTGTGGCCGGCGAAGAATGAGCCGTCGGGCCATCCGAACGCCACCCAGGAGATGGTCGGCTGCGACAGCAATTGCGAGCGGAACACCACTTCGCGCTTTCCGGCATCGCGCGGGTCGAACACTTTTTCGGCCAGCAGCGTCCGCACTGCCAGCATCGACGAGCGCGCCTCCGACGTGACCGACTGCAATTCGTCGCCAACGGCTGACACGATCTGGTCGTTGATGGTGTTGGCCAGCGTCTGGCTGACCTGTTGGGCGGTGCGCCACCACAGCAAATGCACGCCGACGGCGCTGACGACGATGGACGTCAGCACGAGGGCGGAAATGGCGGTGCGGATGCCGAGGCGCATGCGGGGTCCAAAATCGCGGGTTGGTGACCGTAATACGCGACCATAGCAGCGTCTGTTTCGCCGGCGAGGCCAAATTCCGCCGCCCGGACACGGCTCTGTGACCGAACTTGAGCCGCAATGCCGGCGAAACTTATCGATTGGCTGTTCCGTACTAGCCAAGAGGGCGCTATGCCTTGCGACGGTTCTTGAAGGTCATGCAATGCACGATGTTTCCATCCCGGCGGCCCTGATTGCCGGTCTTGTCAGCTTCCTGTCCCCCTGTGTTCTGCCGCTGGTGCCGCCCTATCTGATCTACCTCACGGGCGCGACCATCGAGCATGTCGCCAATGACGAGACCTCAGAGGCCTCCAAGCGCGCCGTCATGACCTCGGCGCTGATGTTCGTGCTCGGCTTTTCCACGGTGTTCGTGGCGCTCGGCGCCAGTGCTTCCCTGATCGGCGGCCTGATCCGGGCCTGGTCGGCGCAGCTCTCGATCCTGGCCGGCATCGTGATCATCATCATGGGCCTGCACTTTCTCGGCCTGACCCGGATCAGCCTGTTGATGCGCGAAGGCCGGATGCCGATGCCCAAGCCGGTCGGGCTGTGGGGCGCCTATGCCATGGGGCTGGCTTTCGCCTTCGGCTGGACGCCCTGCATCGGTCCGATTCTGGCCGCGATCCTGTCGATTGCGGCGGCCGAGGCCACCGTCGCCAAGGGCGCCGGCCTGCTCGCGGTCTATTCCGCCGGGCTCGGAATCCCCTTCCTGCTGGCGGCCTTCATGATCGAGCAGTTCTCCTCGCTGTTTGCGCGAATGAAACGGCACCTCGGCAAGGTCGAGCATGCCATGGGCGTGCTGATGGTGATCACCGGTATTGGCTTCCTGACCGGTGCCGTCTCCAACGTCAGTATCTGGCTGCTTGAGACGTTCCCGGCCCTGCAAAATTTCGGCTGAGGTCCGCGTAACAAGCGGCCAGGCGCCTGCGAAACTGCAATCAGAGCCAGGTTGCCGCAAGGCGGGCGCGCGGCATTTTCGCGTGCACCTGACAGAACTGACCGCAGGACGCGGCCTCCGTCAGTTCAAATAGTTGGAGGGGAGTTCGCATGCATTTCATCATCAATCTTCTTATTTCGCTGCCCGCGCGGATCGCCTCGCATTTTTCCTGGGCCGGTCCCCTGATCATGCGTCTCATCGTCGGCTACACCTTCATGCTGGCGGGCTGGGGCAAGCTCAACAATCTGGCGCAAGTGACGGAAAACTTTATCGGTTGGGGCATCCCGTTTCCCAATATCCTTACCCCCTTCGTGTCATCCGTCGAATTCTTCGGCGGCATCATGCTAATCCTCGGCCTGTTCACCCGCATTCCGGCCGCGATGCTGGCGGTGGTGATGGTCGTCGCCATCAGGTCGGCGAAATGGGGCGACGTCGATTCGCTGGAGACCCTGCTCGGCTTCGAGGAGGCGACCTACTTCGCCGGCTTCATGTGGCTCGCCATCGCAGGTCCTGGCGCCGCCTCGCTGGATCGGCTGCTGCTGAATGCCAGCGGTCGGCCCAAAGCCGCGACTGACACTCACAATCCCGTGACATCGGCGAAAGCCTGAGCCCGGATCGCACGGCTTGCGTAGCTGGCGACAACGCCACCTTCTGGGAAGTCGCCATGAAACTCGTCCGCATCGCCGCCCTTGCCCTCGCCGCGCTCGCGGCTTCGCCGTCGTTCGCGGCGGACGGACCGAAATGGAGCGGCTGGGACGACGATCTGTTTGCCCGTGCGCAGGCCGAGAAACGTTTCGTGATCCTCGATCTCGAAGCGGTGTGGTGCCACTGGTGCCACGTCATGGAGAAGACGACCTACGCCGATCCGAAGGTGAAGGAATTGCTGGCGAAAAAATATCTGCCGGTTCGCGTCGACCAGGACGCCAACCCTGATCTGTCGAGCCGCTATGGCGACTGGGGCTGGCCGGCGACCATCGTGTTCGCTCCTGATGGCAACGAGATCGCCAAGATCAGGGGGTATATCGAGCCGGAACGGATGCAGGCGCTGCTCAAAGCCGTCATCGATGATCCCTCCCCGGGACCGTCGGTCGGCGAAGCCTTTGAGGTCAAGCCGTCGACGTCGGCTTTCCTCGACAAGCAGCAGCGCGCGACGCTCATGAAGAACGTTGACGAATCCTACGAGGAGAAGCTCGGCGGCTGGGGCGAGAACCAGAAATATATCGACGCCGACAGTATGGACCTTGCGATCTCCCGCGCTGAGGCCGGCGACGCCATCGCCATCAAGCGCGCCCGGCAGACGTTAGACGCCGCCATCGCGCTGATCGATCCGGTCTGGGGCGGCGTCTATCAATATTCCGAAGGCGGCGCCTGGACGCGGGCGCATTTCGAAAAGATCATGTCGTTCCAGGCGCAATACCTCCGGCAGTACAGCCAGGCCTATGCGCTGTGGAAGGACCCGAAATATCTCGCCGCCGCGCGCGACATCGAGCGCTATCTCGCGGAATTCCTCACTAGCCCCGAAGGCGCGTTCTATGTCAGCCAGGACGCCGATCTCGACCACGACACCGACGGGCACAAATATTACGCGCTCGCAGATAGCGAGCGGCGCAAGCTCGGCATGCCCCGCATCGACAAGAACCTCTATGCGCGGGAGAATGGCTGGGCAATATCGGGACTTGCGGCCTACTATAACGTCACCAACGACGCCATGGCGCTGGCAATCGCCGAACGCGCCGCAAAATGGGTGGTCGACAACCGCGCGCTGGCGGATGGCGGCTTCCGTCATAGCGAGAAGGATCGCGGCGGCCCGTTCCTCGGCGACACGCTCGCCATGGGCCAAGCCTTCATCGATCTCTATGCCGCGACCGGAAACCGCGACTGGCTCGCGAGGGCCGCAAAGGCCGGCGATTTCGTCGCGACGTTCCGCGATGAGGCCGGCGGCTTCTTCACCTCGAAGACGGCGGAAGGCAAGACCGGCGTGCTCGCCAAGCCCGCCAAGCTGCTCGACGACCAGGTGCAGGTGAGCCGTTACATGAACCTGCTCAACCGTTACTTTGGCAACGAGACCTATCGCGAACAGGCGGCGCATGCGATGCGCTACCTCGCGGGCGCCGCGGCCGGGATGATGCGTCCCCTCCCCGGCGTGCTGCTCGCCGACGAAGAACTCGCGGTCGAGCCGACCCACATCACCATCGTCGGCCACAAGGACGACGCCCGCGCCCAGAGCCTGCACGCACTCGGCCGCGCACTTCCAGCCCGCTACAAGCGCCTGGAATGGCTCGATCTGCGTGAAGGCAAGCTGCCCAACCCCGACGTCGAATATCCCGATCTCGGCGAGCCCGCAGCCTTCGCCTGCAGCAACCGCATCTGCTCGTTTCCGTCGTTCAACGCCGAGGAGCTTCGGGCCACCGTCGCGCAGATGGCAAAGCTGAAGCCGGCGCGCGGGTAATTCAAGCTGATCCGTTCTGCAACGCAACTGTCGTAGGTATCCGGGCTAATCCGTTGAAGCGTCGCGGTTTCTTTGCGCGCGACGCGCGCCGAAGGTCACGGCACCGCGCAACGAAATACTCTCAAGGGCCCCGGGGTTAGACATGGACGGGATGCCCAACCGCAAAAAAAGAAAATTTTCTTTTGAAACTCTGTAACCAAATCGCCTGATGCCCCGTAGCTGGCTCTGGATGAGCACTCGATCACGAAGGCCCGACGTCTCCGGCAGGTCGCCGTGACCGAATTGTCATCCGTCACATCGCTCGCGTTGTGGGGGTCCGCGATCGAACGATCAGCAGATGCTCGCGACGTCCTGTCCTTAACAATGATCGAGGAGATCGTCATGAAGCTGAATTCCAAATCCGGTGCGACGCTTGCCGCTGCCGCCGCCACCCTGTTCCTCGCCGGCTCGGTGGTATCGACGGTGTCGACGCCGGCGAACGCCGCCCAGGGCAAGTGCATGGCCGGCAACGCCTGCAAGGGCCAGAGCGCCTGCAAGGGCGCCGCGAACGCCTGCAAGGGCCAGAACGCCTGCAAGGGCCAGGGTTTCTCGGCGACTTCCGAAAAGGCTTGCGCCGCCATGGGCGCCAAGTTCGTCAAAGGCTGATCGGCGGATCCAAGGCGTGGGGGCCCGGCTCCGCCGGGCCTTCATTGTTTGGCACCGGCAGCTAAAATAAAGTTGGCCGCGCCTGTAACTTAATCCGAACCCGCCGCGTAGCTTTCTCCGGGTGCCGTTTGTCGGCTGGATCTGTCGCTGCTTACGGGCGGTGCACCCTCTTAACTTCTCTTGGAGGATACAAATGAAGATGACATCCAAGTCCGGCGCCGCGCTGGCAGCCGCCGCTGCCACCTTGTTCCTGGCCGGCACCACCGTGTCGACCGTCACCTTTGCTGCCGGTGAAGGCAAATGCATCGGCGCCAATGCCTGCAAGGGCCAGAGCGCGTGCAAGGGCGGCGCGAATGCCTGTAAGGGCCAGAACGCCTGCAAAGGTCAGGGCTTCTCGGCCATGACCAAGGAAAAGTGCGACGCCGCCAAGGGCAAGTTCCAGCCGTCCTGAGCCGCGGCTCGATCGGGGCCCGGCGTAGGCCGGGCCTCGCTTCCATGGTAGGTTGCCGTGATAATTTGGAGACGCCGCCCGGTTTTTGACGGCGCCGTTCGACGGAGACGAGATGAACGTCGCAAGCAGATTGCCTGATAGCTCGGCGGCCCCGCTTGCAGATCGCCCGGTGACGTCGGAGAAGCCGGCCTTCCTCGGCTTCGGTCTCGGCCTGCGTCACCAGCACTACGATGAAATCCTCAGCGGCCATCCGCCGATCGACTGGTTCGAGGTCATCAGCGAGAACTACATGCTGCCCGGCGGCCAACCGCTGCGCACGCTCGATCGCATTCGCGAGCGCTATCCGGTCGTGATGCACGGCGTGTCGATGTCGATCGCCTCCACCGCACCGCCGAATTTCGAATATCTGCAGGCCCTGAAGGATCTCGCCCGTCGCGTCGAGCCGAAATGGGTCTCCGACCATTTGTGCTGGACCGGCGTGCACGGCAAGAACCTGCATGACCTGCTGCCGATTCCCTACACCAGGGAAGCACTGGGTCACGTCGTCAGCCGGGTGCAACTGGTGCAGGATTTTCTCGGCCGCGCCATCGTGCTCGAAAACGTCTCGACTTATGTCCAGTTCAACAATTCCGAAATGACGGAATGGGAGTTTCTGTCCGAGCTGTCGCAACGCTCCGGATGCTGGCTGCTGTTCGACGTCAATAACGTCTATGTCAGCGCCTTCAACCACGGCTACGATCCCCTGACCTTTCTCAACGGCATTCCGGCGGATCGCGTGGTGCAGTTTCACATGGCCGGCCACAGCCACATGGGCACCCACATCATCGACACCCATGATCACCCGGTGTGCGAGGATGTCTGGGAGCTCTATGCCGCGGCGCTAAGGCGCTTCGGCCGCGTCTCGACCATGATCGAGCGCGACGACAACATCCCGCCGCTCGAAGAGCTCCTGCTCGAGGTAGCCAGGACGCGCGAAATGGCCGAGAAAATCCTCCCCGCAGGCACGCCGCCCGAATGAGCGACTTCGCGCGACAGCAGGCCGAGTTTCAGCGCGGCATCCTTGACGGCGACGACACGGCGCTGGCCGAGATTCTCGACAGCCCCCGCGAAAAGCGCGACGTGCTGTTCGGCGTCTACCGCTACGCCTATGGCTCGCGGCTGGTCGAGGCCATGCGCAACGACCACGAACTGCTGCATCTTTATCTCGGCGACGAGATGTTCGACGAGATGGGACATGCCTATGTCAAGGCGCGTCCATCCGCGCATCCGAACCTGCGCTGGTTCTCGCAGGGCCTGCCGGAATTTCTGAAATCGACCGCACCTTATGCTCAACACCCTGAATTGTCCGATCTCGCGGCGCTGGAGAAGGCGCTCAACGATGCGTTCGACGCCGCGGAAGGCAAGGTGGTCGAACTGACAGACATGGCGGGCTTCGCGCCAGAGGTCTGGTCGGTTCTCCGATTTAAGCCGCATCCCAGCACCGCCAGGCTCGACGTCGCGACCAATGCGGCGGCGATCTGGCTTGCGTTGAAGAACGAGGAAACGCCG
Organism: Bradyrhizobium sp. CB3481; assembly: GCF_029714305.1. Lineage (NCBI taxonomy): Bacteria > Pseudomonadati > Pseudomonadota > Alphaproteobacteria > Hyphomicrobiales > Nitrobacteraceae > Bradyrhizobium > Bradyrhizobium sp. CB3481. The sequence continues at coordinate 1,703,211 of NZ_CP121647.1, read as the reverse complement.
CCGGATGCCGCCGGGCTGGAGCACCCTGCGTATCTCCTGATCTGGCGCCAGGACACAACGCCGATGTTCCGCGAGCTGTCTGCCGAAGAGGCGATGATGTGGGACGAGGCCGCAAACGGCATTCCGTTCGGCGTGCTCTGCGAGATGCTTGCGACCTATGACGATCCTGACGGTGCGGCCGGCCGCGGCGCCGGCTATCTGCACGGCTGGATCACGGCGGGACTATTGACGGATGTTTCCGTCAGCTCATGAAGGGGAGCGCTCGGCGAATGGGAATAGACACCGATCGCCATTTCATCGAGCGCATGCATTGGGACGAGGTCGCCCGCCGCATCAAGGACGGCGCAGCGGGGATATTGCCGATCGGCGCCGCCGCCAAGGAGCACGGCTTTCACCTGCCACTCAATACCGACCGCATCCAGGCGGAATGGCTCGCGGGCAAGATCGCGGAAAAGATCGACGCGCTGGTCTGGCCGACGCTGACCTACGGCCACTACCCTGCCTTCGTCGAATATGCCGGCAGCAGCAGCCTGTCGATTGCGACCTTCGAGGCGCTGGTGCGCGAGGTTGCGGGACAGATTCTCGATGGCGGATGCCGCAAGCTGGTCGTGCTCAATACCGGGATCAGCACCCTGGCACCGGTCGATCGCGCGCTGGCGCGGCTCGACGCCGCGCGGATCAGGCATTTGTGGATCCACGAGGGCCCGCGCTATCCGCGCGTCGCCCGGCAGCTCGCCGAGCAGAGCCATGGCAGCCATGCCGACGAGATGGAAACCTCGCTGATGCTGGCAATAGCGCCGCATCTGGTCGATATGACGCGCGCCGAAGCCAGCCCCACGCTCGACGAGGAGACCCCGGGGCAGTTGACGCCATCAGATCCGGATTCGCCGAACTACAGCCGCTCCGGCAGCTTTGGCGATCCGACGCGGGCGACGGCTGCCAAGGGCGAAGCCCTGCTCGCCGCCATGCTCGACGATCTGCATGAACAGGCTGCAGCGTTCGTTGGACAGGAGCCCGATGCGCACCGGGCGACCACAATGCACAATTTGCCCCGATGAAAACCGCCGGCGCCATTCGCTGGACGATGGCCAGCGCGGTCATTGCCGCGATGCTGGCAGGCACGATCTCGTTCCGCGCCGACGCGCAGTCGGAATATATGCGCGGCGGCCGCATGCCCTATGACGCGTTCGACCGGCTGCCCAAGACCGATCTCGAAATCGGCGGCGGCACCATCCACGTCGCCTTTGCGCCGGGCGAGACGGCGTTGCCACGGGAAAAACTGCTCGACTGGATCAGGATGTCGGCCCGCGCGGTCACGACCTATTACGGGCGCTTTCCGGTCAACTCGCTGCGGCTGCTGCTGGTGCCCGTCGATGGCGCGCGCATTCGCGGCGGCACGACGTGGGGCTATGGCGGCGCCGCCATCCGCATTCCGCTCGGCCGCGATTCGACGGAAGAGGTTTTGCACCGCGACTGGGTGATGGTGCACGAGATGGTGCATACCGCCCTGCCCGACATGCCCGATCGCTACGCCTGGCTGTCGGAAGGGCTGGCCGTCTATATCGAGCCGGTCGCGCGGGTGCAGGCCGGCGACCTGCCGGCGCGGGAAATCTGGCAGGCCATGATGCGCGACATGCCGAAGGGACTGCCGCAAGCCGGCGACGAGGGCCTCGACAACACCCCCACCTGGGGACGGAAATATTGGGGTGGCGCCATGTTCTGCCTGCTCGCCGATATCGAAATCCGCAAGGCTACGAATAATCGCCTCGGCCTGCAGGACGCGATGCGCGGCGTGCTCGCCGCCGGCGGCAATCACGAGCAGGACTGGTCGATCGAGCGCATTCTCTCAACCGCCGATAAGGCCGTCGGCGTCGATGTGCTGACCCGCCTTCACGGCGAGATGGGACCAAGATCGGTGACGCCGGACCTTGCAGCACTATGGCGCGAGCTCGGATTGAAGCGGATCGGCGAAGACATCGAGTTCGACGACGCCGCGCCGCTTGCCGCGATCCGCAAGGCGATTACCGCGCCACACGGATAATAGGACGCTCGGAAAGGCAAGCGCGACGATCCGGCAGCCTGCCGCTGCCGGATCCTCTGCGCCCAGATATCAGAACTTGTAGCTGGCGCCGACGCGCACGCGGTGCATCTCGTTGCGGAATTCGGTTCGGGTGCGGTCCTTGCCGGATAGCGTGACACTGCCATAATCGGCGTAGAGATATTCGCCGCGTCCGACGAAATGTTTTGTGAAGGCGTATTCGAAGCCGCCGCCCACGACCAGCCCGGCCTTGACCTGCTCGTCCCAGATCATCTCCTGCACGGTGTCGCATCCCTTCTGCACCGTATGGCGGTAGCCGTTGCCGATAGTGGCCACGCCGACACCGACGGCGCCATACGCCAGCAGACGGTCGAACGCGTAGCCGGCGCGCAAACGGGCCGCACCGAACGCGCCGAAACTCGACAGCAGGGCGCTGTCGCCAAAAATCAGTTCATCGCGCGACGAGGAGGACTTGCCCCACTCGAACTCGCCGCCGATCACAAAGCGGTTGGCGAACTGGTGATTGTAGCCGCCATAGACACCGGCCGCGAAGCCGCTCGCCTGCCCTTCCGAATGACGGCACCCGCCGTTTCGGCAGTAGTCGGCAGCCCAGGCCGCATACCCGCCGCCGCCGTAGATACCCGCATAAAAGCCGGTCCAGTTGTAGGAGGGCGATGGCAGGTCCGGAACACGCATGTCGGCCGCCTTGGCCGCCGGACCTGCCAACAAGAAGCCGCAAGCGGCAACAATCCCCCAGGAAAGAAAACGCATTTTAACGCACCTCATCACGCACGCACACGCAACACATGTTGCGGAACCAAGCTGAAGAGGGCAGTTCGGGCGCGACGATGTTTAAGTCGGGCGGCGCCGTGTTGAAACGAGGCTATGTTTGGAACGAAATTGGGATCGCCGCCACAATGTGCAACCTGTGAGAGAATAAGCTCGTTGCAGGCGTTTTCTCACCACTTGCGGTTTCAACGCGAAGGTGGCGGACCACGGGCGCCTCTGGGGCGTGGACTCATTGCGCGCAGCCATAGCTAATCGATGCAAGCTGGATGAAGGCAAGGCGGTGGCGGCGAGTTTGTCGTAGAGAGCAGCGAGCCGCATTCGGGGGCATGGCCGATATAGCGGGACCTGCTACTGGCTTCGTCCGGGTCGAAATGACCCGAAGCGGAACTGAGCAAGCAAACTTCGAGCCGAACTCATATTAGGGCGCTAATGCAATCTTTACCATGGCTGCGTCAGCACGCCGGTTGGGCCAAACTGGAGGTGCGGCGGATCACAAGGAAGCATAAGTGATCAGCATGAGCAGCGGCATCCCGACCGGCAGAACTTATCTTGTCTTCGTCTTATTGTGGAACGCGGTGTTCTGCGCTGTGGCGATAGCTTGTTTTGTGCTTCTCGCAGCTGGTTACGTCGTCACCGCGATCTTTACGCTCCTGCTCACCGCTTACGGGTTCTTCCGGCATTCCAAATTGATTGGCCGCCGCGCAAGGCAGGGCATTCGGCAGCCCACGCCTGAGCTTCGCCGATGGTTATCGATCACCTCAGAGAACCGAGACGCTATCGACCGCAGTTCTTGATGGTAGACGGCCGCTCTTGGCCTTGGGTTTTCATCCGATGTTCGTACCAGCACTCTATCTTTGTCTCGCACTCCTCGGTGGAGCATGTTCGCTCTATCTCACTGCCCGTATGTTTCGTTCAGCGGTCCGAACAGGGACCGTCGAAGCGGGAGCAACGCGGGTGTATGACAGAGTGGAGCATCCCGAAGCATTCTACGGCGTGCTCATTGCATGGGTATTGATCGACGCGATGATGGTCGTAAGCTCGTTTGCCTTGCTAGAGATATTGATCGAACAATTTGAACGATGAGGGCACCGTCCCTTTGTCGATTGCTGCTAGTCTTGACGAAGGCTTATGGCCCACAGCGTCGTTTCGTTGCGGCGCGGCAGTTGGGCCACCATCGGAGCGAAGCGGACATTTGAGCAGGCCGCGTTCGCGGAACCGGATTAATCAATACGCGCCCTACCCCACCGGCACGATCTTCCCCGGGTTGAAAATGTTCTGCGGATCGAGCGCCTGCTTGAGCGCGCGCATGGCGTCGATCGCTTCGACGCCGAGCTCGGCCTTGAGGTATTTCTGCTTGCCCTGCCCGATGCCGTGCTCACCGGTGCAGGTGCCGCCCATCGCCTGCGCGCGCTCGACGAGACGATGCATGAATTCCTCGCCGCGCGCCATTTCGTCCTTGTTGTCGACGTCGCAGACCAGCGAGCAATGGAAATTGCCGTCGCCGACATGGCCGACGATCGGCGACAGCAGATTGAGCCGCTTCAGGTCTTCCTCGGTCTCGGTGACGCAATCAGCGAGCCGGGAGATCGGCACGCAGACGTCGGTCGCCACTACACCCGCGCCGGGGCGTAGCGCCTTGACCGACCAATAGGCGTCGTGCCGCGCCTGCCACAGCTTGGTGCGATCCTCCGGCCGGGTGGTCCAGGTGAAATCGCCGCCGCCGCATTCCTTGGCGATCTCGCCGAAATTCTTCGATTGCTCGGCCACCTCGACCTCGCTGCCGTGGAATTCAAGCAGCAGCAGCGGCGTCTCCGGCAGGGTCAGCTTGGAATAGGCGTTGCAGGCGCGCACCTGCTCCGCGTTGAGCAGTTCGATGCGGGCGAGCGGAATGCCGGTCTGGATCGCCAGGATCGTGGCCTGGCAGGCGCCGCGCACGGTCTCGAACGAGCAGGCCGCGGCCGCAATCGTCTCGGGAATGCCGCGCAGCTTGATGGTGAGTTCGGAGATGATGCCGAGCGTGCCCTCGGCGCCGACGAACAGATGCGTCAGGTCGTAGCCGGCCGCGGATTTCTTGGCCCGCGTCCCTGTCGTGATGATCTCGCCGTCGCCGCGCACCACCTTCAGCGCCAGCACGTTCTCGCGCATGGTGCCGTAACGCACCGCATTGGTGCCGGACGCCCGCGTCGATGTCATGCCGCCGAGCGAGGCGTCGGCGCCGGGATCGATCGGGAAGAACAGGCCCTGGTCGCGCAGATGCTCGTTGAGTGCCTTGCGGGTCACGCCGGGCTGGATCACGCAGTCGAGATCTTCGGCATGGACTTCCAGAATCCGGTTCATGTCGCGCAGGTCGATACAGACACCGCCGGCCGGCGCATTGACCTGGCCCTCCAGCGAGGTGCCGGTGCCGAACGCAATCACGGGCACGCCATGTCTGGCGCAGATCCGCACCACGTCCTGGATATCGGCGGTTTCCTGCGCCATCACCACCGCGTCCGGCGGCTGGGTCGGCAGCCAGGTGGTGGTATGGGCATGCTGCTCGCGCACCGCCTGCGACGTAATCAGCCGGTTGCCGAAACGCGCCGCCAGCGCCTCCACCGCACTTGCCACAGCCTGCGGTTCCGGCCGCTTCACACTACCCGATATCGTCGTCGCCACGTTCAAATTCCTCCCGAATTTGAGCGGACCGTGGCAAAGGATATAAGGAGGGTCAAGAGCGCGAAACGAACAAGGGATGGATGATGACGAGCGGTGCCACGGCCAGGGAAAACCAAGAAGATAGCCTGAAGGATATGCCGCTGCCGCCGGCTCCGTTTGTGTCCTCGATCATGCAGATCGAGCCGCAATGGATCGACTATAACGGCCACCTCAACATGGCCTATTACAACGTGATGATGGACCGGGCGATCGACGAAATGTGGCTGCAGCTCGGCATCGGGCCGGCCTACATGAAGGAGCGTCAGTGCTCGACCTTCACCGCCGAAGCCCATGTGCGCTATGTGCGCGAGATTCATCTCGGCGATCCCGTGCAGGTGACGGTCTATCTGCTCGAAAATGACGAGAAGCGGCTGCATACGTTCGAGGATCTGCGCCATGCCAGCGAGGGCTGGCTGTCCGCCACCTCGGAGAACATGACGCTGCATATGGACATGAAGGCACGCAAGGTTGCGCCGTTCCCGCCGGATATCCGCGCGCGCATCGCGCAGGTGGTAGCTTCACACGCCGCGGTGCCGCGGCCGGAGGGCATCGGCCGCACGGTCGCGATGCCCCGGAAATAGCGGTTCAGGCCGGCAGCCCGGCCTCCTGCAGCGCGCCGACCACCAGATTGCACTGGCTTGGCGGCAGCGGCGGCATGCCGCGCTGCACTTCCGATACCGTCAGATCGGGATAATGCTGCCGTAGCCCATCGAGGCTGCGGCGGGCCTCTCGCGCCTGTCCGGCAAGCACATGGGCCGGACACAGCGTCCGGTGCACCCAGCTTGCCGACGGATGTTCGGCCAGCGCGCGCTCCTGCCAGCGCGCACCCTCGGCATATTGACCGGCGGTGAAGAGTGCGCAGCCGATTCCGACCATGCTGTTGAACGCCAGCGGGTCATGGGGGGCGAGGTCCAGCGCAATCTTGAAGCGCTCAATGGCGGACTGCGGAACGCCCTTGTAGACATCGATCCATCCGCTGCGGCTCCATGCCCAGGCCGATCCGCCGTCGATCGCAAGCGCCTTGCGCGTGACGAGATCAGCGGCATCGAACTCCCTAAGCAGCGATAGCGCGTTGCCGAGGATGGCGAGCACGGTGGCATCGCCGCCGAGCGCCCTCGCCCGGTGTGTCAGCTCCAGGCTGCGGGCGCGTTCCTGCTGCGGCGCGTGGGTGAAGTGATAGACTGCGCGCTGGACATGGGCCCACGCCGCCAGTGCGATGGCGAGCGGCTGGTTCGGATCCTCTTCCATGGCGCGATCGAGCATTTCGAGCGCGCGGGCGTTGCCGCACGCATCGAGCGAAAGCACGCCCGGCATCGCGCGCAGCGCCAGATCCTGCGCGCCGAGACCGGCCGCCGGCTTGCGCAGCGCGCGGTCGATCTCCGCCAGACGCAGGCAGGACTGCAGCGCCGCGGCGATCCTGGCCGCGAGATGCTCGGTCGTTGCGACGTCGTCATGCAGAATGCCGTCGATGCGATGCGCCCAGAGCTGGCCGCCGGTTTCGGTGTCGACCAGGCGGATAGTCAGGTGCGCTTGCGTGCCCGCTCCGCGGATCGCCCCGCCCAGATGGTAGCGCGCCGCCACCGACCGCGTGGCGACCGCTAGCCCGGCGCGGACGAGCGCGGTAGCGAGATCGTCGGCGATATCGGCCGCCAGCGCCAGGTGCTCAGCCGCAGCCTCGATCGGCCCGAACGCGATCACCACCCGGTCTCGCGCCGGCACGAGCAGCGAAGGCATGGCGCCGAGCGCGTCCGTAAGCACGGTCTGCCGCTTCAGGGTCTGCGACGGGGTTTCACTGTAGCGGCGGCGATAGGCGATCGAGAATCGTCCAAAATGCGTGAAGCCGCAGCGCAGCGCCACGTCCATGATCTTGACGCCGGGGCTGCCCTGCAGCAGCTCGCGGCGGGCGCAGTCGAGCCCGATCTCGCGCAACACAGCGCGTGGGCTCTTGCCGACAAAGGTGAGGAACTGGCGTTGCAGGGTTCTGGCGGAAACGCCGGCGATGCCGGCAAGCTCGGCCAGGCGCCAATTGTGGCCGACATTGGCCCGCATCGCATCGAACGCACGCTTGACACCGCGCGGCAGCGGCGAGGCCGCCGCCGAGATCCCCTGACTGGCAATCATCCGTAACTCCGAGGCCACCCTCGTGGTGAGTCCCCGGACCGGCCGAAAGGTTCACGATCCGGATAGCCCTGTCGCAAAACGGATAGCCCCCCGGCGAGCCCCTGGCCTAAGCCGGCATCACGCTGAAATCGGCAAATTCACCTGCTTCAAACAAATTCACCTGCTTCAAAGGAGAAGTGACATGGCTACCACCGCGACTGCCCAGGCCCAGCAACCCGGCCAGGTCGATCTTTCCGCCCTGAAAACCCGCCAGCACGGCGCCTGGTCGTCCGGCGACTACGCTGTGGTCGGCACCACGCTGCAGATCGTCGGCGAGGAACTATGCGAGACGCTCGACCTGCGCGCCGGCCAGAAGGTGCTCGACGTCGCCGCCGGCAACGGCAACGCCACGCTGGCCGCGGCGCGGCGCTGGTGCGACGTCGTCTCGACCGACTATGTGCCGAGCCTGCTCGAGCGCGGCCGCGCCCGCGCCGCGGCGGAAGGCCTGTCGGTCCAGTTCAGGGAAGCGGATGCCGAGGCGCTCGACTTTGGCGATGCGACGTTCGACGCCGTGCTTTCGACCTTCGGCGTGATGTTCACGCCGGACCATGATCGCGCCGCCTCGGAGCTTTTGCGGGTATGCAAGAGCGGCGGCAAGATCGGCCTCGCCAACTGGACGCCGGACGGATTCATCGGGCAGCTGTTCAAGACGCTCGGCAAATACCTGCCGCCGCCGGCCGGCGCAAAATCGCCCGCGCTATGGGGGACGCAGGCGCGGATCACGGAGATGTTCGGAACGTCGGCGGCTTCGGTCAAGGCGGAGAAGCGTCACTTCATGTTCCGCTACAAGTCCCCGCTGCATTTCCTCGACGTATTCAGGAATTACTACGGCCCCACGCTGAAAGCCTTTGCCGCGCTTGATGAAACCAATCAGCGCCGTCTCGCCGACGACATCCTGAAGCTGATCGCGTCGATGAACCGCGCCGAGGACGGCACCATGGTGCTGGGAAGCGAATATCTGGAAATCGTCATCGTCAAACGCTGACGAAAATCCGGCGAGATGCGGCGGTGACGGCGATTAGCCGTCGCCGCCGATTTTGCATGGGCGTTAGCTACGCCCGCTAGACATTGCTGCGTCCGCGGACCAAGCCGACGACCGCCGAGATCAGGAACAGGATGACGGCGATGAAGAAGATCGCCTTGGCGATTTCGACGGAGGCGCCGGCGATGCCGCCGAAGCCCAGAACACCCGCGATCAACGCGATGATCAGAAATGTAACGACCCAGCTCAGCATGATACGACCTCGATTGGCTGTTGCTTTCTCGATGCCAGCGACGGCGATGCCGCGCATCGACCGCAGGATCAATACGGGCCGGTAATGTTGGTTCCGGGCACTGGAATCGCGAAATTTGACGATTTTTGAGGAACAAAATCGCCCGTCGCGCGCGAAATCAGGCCGGCAAATGCACCGGGATAAACCTGTCAAAACGGCCCGATAGACCCTATATGGCCCATAATCCCTGCTATGAAGGCTCCCCTTTACCGCCTCACGGTGCCATCGTGGGGCCGAGACGATTCGAGAATGACCGAGCCGAACAAACTGCCCCATCACGGCGTCCCCGAGCACCAGCCCGCCGCTGGCGGCATTGCCGCGCGGGCGCGCGCCGCGGCGGGCCCGCAATATCTCAATGGGCTCAACCCCGAGCAGCGCGAGGCGGTCGAGACGCTGGATGGGCCGGTTCTGGTGCTGGCCGGCGCCGGCACCGGCAAGACGCGGGTGCTGACGACCCGCATCGCCCACATCCTGAGCCAGGGCCGCGCCCGGCCGCAGGAAATTCTCTCGGTGACCTTCACCAACAAGGCCGCGCGCGAGATGAAGCTGCGGCTCGGCCAGATGCTCGGCCAAGCCGTGGAGGGCATGCCCTGGCTCGGCACCTTCCACTCGATCGGCGGGCGCATCCTCCGCTTCCACGCCGAACTGGTGCAGCTGAAATCCAACTTCACCGTGCTCGACGTCGACGATCAGGTCCGCCTGCTCAAGCAGCTGTTGCAGGCCGAGAATATCGACGACAAGCGCTGGCCGGCGCGCATGCTGGCTGGCCTGATCGATGGCTGGAAGAACCGCGGGCTCGCGCCCGGCCAGGTGCCGGCGGGCGAAGCCGCGATGTTCGCCAACGGCAAGGGCGGCAAGCTCTACGCCAGCTATCAGGAGCGGCTGAAGATCCTCAACGCCGCCGATTTCGGCGATCTCTTGCTGGAGAATATCCGGCTGTTCCGCGAAAACCCCGATGTGCTCCGGCAATACCAGAGTCGCTTCAAGTTCATTCTGGTCGACGAATATCAGGACACCAACGTCGCGCAATATCTGTGGCTGCGGCTGCTGTCGCAGGCGCCGTCGCGGCCCGGCTTGCCGCTCTCGGCGATCATTCCTGGCGCCACTGATGCTCCCATCATTCCGGGGCACGCCGCAGGCGTGAACCCGGAATCTCGATATGGTGAGGACTCATCTCTGGATTCCGGGTCTGCGCCCTCGGCGCATCCCGGAATGACGACGCCACAATCGCAGACACCGCCCAAAAACATCTGCTGCGTCGGCGACGACGACCAGTCGATCTACGGCTGGCGCGGCGCGGAGGTCGACAACATCCTGCGCTTCGAGCACGATTTTCCCGGCGCCAAGGTGATCCGCCTGGAGCGTAATTACCGCTCCACCGGCCATATCCTTGCCGCCGCCTCGCATCTGATCGCGCACAATGAAGGCCGGCTCGGCAAGACGCTGCGCACCGAGGATGTCGATGGCGAAAAGGTCACGGTAACCGGCGCGTGGGATTCGGAAGAGGAAGCCCGCGCCATCGGCGAGGAGATCGAGGAGCTGCAGCGCGCGAGTGAAAACCTCAACGAGGTCGCGATCCTGGTCCGCGCCTCGTTCCAGATGCGCGAGTTCGAAGATCGTTTTGTCACGCTCGGCCTGCCCTACCGCGTGATCGGCGGCCCACGCTTCTATGAGCGCGCCGAAATCCGCGACGCGCTGGCTTATCTGCGCGTGATCAATTCGCCCGCCGACGACCTCGCCTTCGAGCGCATCGTCAATGTGCCCAAGCGCGGGCTTGGCGATGCCACCGTGCAATTGCTGCACGACCACGCCCGCAAGCGGCGCATGCCGCTGTTCGAAGCGGCGCGCGCCGTGGTCGAGACCGACGAACTAAAGCCGAAGGCGCGCGGCAGCTTGCGCGATCTCATCATGCAATTCGACCGCTGGCGCGCCCAGCGCGATGTGACGGCTCACACCGAGCTCGCCGAAATCGTGCTCGACGAGAGCGGCTATACCGAGATGTGGCAGAAGGACCGCTCGGCCGACGCCGCGGGCCGGCTCGACAACCTCAAGGAACTGATCCGCTCGATGGAAGAGTTCGAGAACCTGCAAGGCTTTCTCGAACACATCTCGCTGGTGATGGACCGCGACGGCGAAGCCGGCGACGAAGCGGTATCGCTGATGACGCTGCATTCGGCCAAGGGGCTGGAGTTCGACAACGTCTTCCTGCCCGGTTGGGAGGAAGGCCTGTTTCCGAGCCAGCGCACGCTCGACGAACAGGGCCGCGCCGGCCTCGAGGAAGAACGGCGCCTCGCCCATGTCGGCCTGACGCGCGCCCGCCGCCGCGCAAAGCTGTTCTTCGCCACCAACCGGCGCATCCACGGCACGTGGTCGACCACAATCCCCTCGCGATTCCTCGACGAGCTGCCGTCAGCCAATGTCGAGATCACGGAATCCAAGGGCGGCTCCGGCTGGGGCGGCGCCGGCGGCTACGGCCCGTCGCGCTTCGACAACATCGAATCCTTCGGCTCCAGCTACTCCACGCCCGGCTGGCAGCGCGCGCAGGCCAACCGCAATCGTGGCCAAGGCGGTCGCGGCGGAGGCCAGGCGCGCGGCGGCTTCGAGGAAAGCCAATCATCATTTTCTGACGCGCGCGGCGATACCTTCGGAGGCGGCTTTTCGCGCAACAAGCGCGGCCCGATGGTGATCGAAGGCGAGCTGGTCGCAAAATCCACCGGCACGGTATCGGAATTCTCGCTCGACGACCGCGTGTTTCACCAGAAATTCGGCTACGGCCATGTGGTGAAGATCGACGGCAACAAGCTGACCATCGCGTTCGAAAAGGCCGGCGAGAAGAAGGTGGTCGATAGTTTTGTGGAGCGGGCTTAACAGCGATAATTTTCCCCCGCGCGATTGCATAAGCGACAGAACGTTCCTATCTCCCGGTTCCCACCCCTCCCCGCCTCGACCCGGCCGAAGCGCCGCTTCGACGTGGGCAAATTCCGTTTCAGATTGCCATGCTCGCTTCACCACCCATCATATCCGTCTCGCATCTGTCAAAAACCTACGGCTCCGGTTTCAAGGCGCTGAAGGACGTCAATCTGGACATCAGGCGCGGCGAGATTTTTGCGCTGCTCGGGCCAAACGGCGCCGGCAAGACCACGCTGATCAGCATCATCTGCGGCATCGCCAATTTGAGCGAAGGCAGCGTCGCGGTGGGCGGGCATGACATCAACCGTGACTACCGCGCGGCGCGCTCGCTGATCGGCCTGGTGCCGCAGGAGCTGCACACCGACTCCTTTGAGACGGTATGGGCGACCGTCAGCTTCAGCCGCGGCTTGTTCGGCAAGCCGAAGAACCCGGCGCACATCGAGAAAGTGCTGAGGGACCTGTCGCTGTGGGACAAAAAGGATTCAAAGATCATCACGCTGTCCGGCGGCATGAAACGCCGCGTGATGATCGCAAAGGCGCTGTCGCACGAGCCGCAGATCCTGTTCCTGGACGAGCCGACCGCGGGCGTCGACGTCGAACTGCGCAAGGGCATGTGGGACGTGGTGCGCAAATTGCAGGCTTCCGGCGTCACCATCATCCTCACGACGCATTACATCCAGGAAGCCGAGGAAATGGCCGACCGCATCGGCGTCATCAACAAGGGCGAGATCATCCTGGTCGAGGACAAGGCGGGGCTGATGCAGAAGCTCGGCAAGAAACATTTGAAGCTCTACCTGCAGGGCAAGGTCGACGCGCTCCCCGCCTCGCTTGCCGCCTACAATCTCGAACTGTCGGATGACGGCCGCGCCGTGATCTATGATTACGACACTAAGGGCGAGCGTACCGGGATCACCAGTCTGCTCAGCGACCTCCGCAACGCCGGCATCCACATCTCGGACCTCGACACCAACCAGTCTTCGCTCGAGGATATCTTTGTCAGCCTGGTGAAAGCGCCATGAATTACCGTGCGATCCGCGCCATCTACCTGTTCGAAATGGCCCGCACCTGGCGCACGCTGCTGCAGAGCATCGTCTCGCCGGTGGTTTCGACCTCGCTCTATTTCGTCGTGTTCGGCGCCGCGATCGGCTCGCGCATCACCGAGGTCGAGGGCGTCAGCTACGGCACCTTTATCGTGCCGGGGCTCGTGATGCTGTCGGTGCTGACCCAGAGCATCGCCAACGCCTCGTTTGGCATCTATTTTCCGAAATTTGTCGGAACCATCTACGAAATATTGTCGGCGCCGGTTTCCTATGTCGAGATCGTGATCGGCTATGTCGGCGCCGCCGCGACCAAATCCATCATCCTCGGCGTGATCATCATGGCGACCGCAGCGCTGTTCGTGCCGCTGCATATCCAGCATCCGCTGTGGATGCTGACCTTCCTGGTGCTGACGGCGGTGACGTTCAGCCTGTTCGGCTTCATCATCGGCATCTGGGCCGACGGTTTCGAGAAGCTGCAGATGATCCCGATGCTGGTGGTGACGCCGCTGACCTTCCTCGGCGGCAGCTTCTACTCGGTGAACATGCTGCCCTCGGGCTGGCGCACCATCACACTGCTCAATCCGGTGGTCTACCTGATCTCGGGCTTCCGCTGGAGCTTTTATGAGATCTCCGACGTCAGCGTGGGCTTGAGCCTGGGCATGACGCTTGGCTTCCTCGCCATCTGCACGGTCTTGGTGTGGTGGATCTTCAGGACCGGGTATCGGCTGAAGAATTGATGCGGCACGTCATTCCGGGGCGCGCAGCGAACCCGGAATCTCGAGATTCCGGGTCTGGTCCTACGGACCATCCCGGAATGACGGACCTACAGTAACGCCCCAAAGCCCGCTCGCGAAAATGTCAGCACTTTGCCGCTGGTTGCGCCGTCCTCACGCCTTGTTTGCGCCGCGGGAGGCGTTAACGATTGCAGGTGCAGGCCACTGGAACCAGTGTCGGTTTCCGGGCATATTGGATGTCGGGGACGGAGAGCCGGCATTTTTTAGTACAGGGGCCCGGAGGCCAAAGGTAAAATGCGTTCCTTCCTCGTTGCCGTCACCGCCCTGACGCTGTTTGCCTCGGGCGTAGCTCAAGCCAAGGTCGCCATATCCGTCGATAAGGACAACCAGCTGATGACCGTCGCCGTCGACGGCGTCGAGCGTTACCGCTGGCCGGTGTCGTCGGGTATTCCCTCCTACGAGACGCCGAACGGCAGCTTCCGCACCTTCCGTATGGAAGAGGATCACTACTCCAAGGAATTCGACGAGGCGCCGATGCCGCATTCGATCTTCTTCACGAAGATCGGCCACGCCATTCATGGCACGGATTCCGTCAACCGCTTGGGCTCGCCGGCCTCGCATGGCTGCGTGCGGCTCTCGCGCGCCAACGCCGCGACGCTATATGCGCTGGTCAAGGAGCAAGGCGTGCTCAACACCACGGTGACCTTGACCGGCTCGTCGCAGGTGGCGCTGGCGCGCAACCCGCGGCAGCGCGGCAATACGGCCGTCGCCCGACGCGCGCCGCTGCCGCAATATGAACAGCAACAATCTGGACAGCAATACGACTCCGCGGCCGGCGATCCCGTCGTGATTACACCGCAGCAGCGGCTGGCGCCGCAGGCGCGCGCCGATGACGGCTACATCTATCCGGCCGATGGTTCTTCCACCGAGGCGCGCTATCCGGCGCCGCCGAGCCGCCGCGTCTACGACACCCAGGCCTACCAGCAGCAACAACCGCAATATTACGACAACCGCGGCTATGCGCCGGCGCCGCAGGGCTACTACTACCAGCCGCGCCAGCAATACTATCAGCAGCGCGGGCTGTATTAGCCCGCGACGTCAGCCGTCCGTCGCACTCGCCAGGCGGTCGCCCTGCGCGGTGAGCAGCGCCTGCTGCCAAATGTCGTGCGCGATCATTCCAGCGGCCATTGCGACCACGAAGACTATGGCTCCGGGCGAGAGCGTCGCCAGGCTCTCCAATGCCGGCCCCGGGCATAATCCAACGAGGCCCCAGCCTGCCCCGAACAGCGCCGCGCCGGCGACCAGCGGCAGGTCGATGCCCGATTTGCCAGGCAGGAAATATTGCCCGGCCAGCCACGGCCGCGAGTTACTACCCGCCAGCCTGAAGCCCGGCACCGACACCGCAAGCGCCCCCGCCATCACCACCGCAAGGCTCGGGTCCCACGCGCCGAAGATATCCAGAAAGCCTAAAACCTTTGTCGGCTGCACCATCCCTGAAATCAACAGGCCCGCGCCGAAGATCAGGCCGCACAGCAAGGGAGCGATGATCGCCATGGTCAGCCTCCCAGCACGTGATGCGTGATCGCGACGGTGATAACCGCCGTCACCATGAACACGATCGTGGCGGCAATGGAGCGCGGCGACAGCCGTGCGATGCCGCAGATGCCGTGACCGGAAGTGCAGCCGCCGCCGAGCCGTGTGCCGAAGCCGACCAGGAGGCCCGCCACGATGATGACTGCCCAGCTTGCCGGCAGCTTCGGCGGCGACATGCCGTAGCCAATGAGGCCGGCGATCACGGGTGCGAGAATGAGCCCGGCGATGAACGCGGTGCGCCAACCCTTGTCCTCGCCGCGCAGATTGAGCAGGCCGCTGAAGATGCCGCTGACGCCGGCGATCCGGCCGGTCGACAGCATCAGGAGAACGGCGGAAAGCCCGATCAGAACGCCGCCGATCGCGGCCGATACGGGGGTGAAATTGGCCATGAGATTTCCGTGGGTTCGATGGGCACGCGCCAATCATAGGCGCACCTTGCATGATGGCAACATCCGCAGAACCGCCTTGATCCATCGCAATGCGGGCCAGGCAAGCTGGTGGACATATCGTGCAAGGCAACCACAAGGCAAAATCGATGACCAATTGGCCGCAACAAACCACCGATTTAAGCGCTCTCCTGCGTAGTCTTCGCGGATCAGCTCCCGACGTCATGAAGGCGTTCGCGGGCATTGCAAAGGCGGCGACGGTTTCGAAGGCGCTGGATGCCAAGACCAAGGAACTAATCGCGCTCGGCATCGCGGTTGCGGTGCGATGCGACGATTGCGTCGCCTTTCACGTCAAGGCTTGCGTGGAACAGGGCGCCACAAAGGAAGAGGTCAGCGAAACGCTGGGAATGGCGATCTACATGGGCGCAGGCCCGTCGGTGATGTACGCGAGCCACGCGCTCGAAGCGTTCGCCCAATTCGAGGCCGCTACGACGAAACCGTTGGGCAAACTAAGTACCGTTCGCGAAGAGGAAGAGATCCGTCTCGAGTGACAAGGTCACGCCCGGAGGTCAGAACCCGGACCCGCAGCCCATCTATTCCTCGCCGCGCCTGAGCCGCCGCCATACCGCGCCGAGCACGTTGGAATAATCATCGGTCCAGACCCGCTGGTTGTCTTCGGCCTCGGTCAGCGCCCACTGGTCCGACGACGCCAGCTTGCCGACATCGGTCTCTTCCCGTGCTGAGACCACCACCGAGGTCGAGAAGATGTATTCGCTGTCGCGGTTGGAATCCTCGCTGTAGACCCAGCTTTTCATGTCGTTAGCGTCGGCGATGCCGACGACGACGCTCGATAATTCGAGATGCCGGTTTGAGACGTGCATCACGACAGCGCCCTGCGGCGCCAGCTTGGACTTGTAGATCTCCATCGCCTCTTCGGTCGCGAGATGAATCGGGATCGCGTCCGACGAGTAGGCGTCGACGATGATCAGATCGTAGACCCCGTCGGGCTCGCGCGCGAAGGTCAACCGCGCATCGCCGATGACGGGTTCAAGGTTCGGCTCGCAGACCTGGACATAGGTGAAGAATTTCGGATCGCGCGCGGTATCGACCATGGTCTGGTCGATCTCGAAGAACTTCCAGTCCTCGCCGGGCTCGGCAGCGCAGGTCAGCGTGCCGGCGCCGAGGCCGATCACGGCCACCCGTAAGGGCGCGCCCTTGCGCTCGCGAACGGCCGTGATCGCCTGACCGATGCCGCCGTCCTTGTGGTAGTACGTGATCGGCTCGGGCTGGCCCTTGACCGGCGTGCCGTCGTCGTTCTTGAATTTCTCGGCGCCGTGGATCGTGGTGCCATGCATCAGCACGTGATACTGACCGTTCGGCGTCACGACGATCTTGTGGACGCCGAAGAAGCTGCGCACCGTCTCGACCCGCCCTTCATCGGCAGGGTAAGCGCGCAGCAGCACCAGCGCGACGGCGACGGTCGCAAAGATCTTCCAGCGGCTGGCGTTGAGCGCCAGCGCCAGCAGCGCCGAGAGCACGCCGACCGCGCCGATCACCCAGACCCGGTTGGTATCGAGCCAGATGAACACTTTGCCGGTGGTATAGGTCGGCACGATCAACGCCACCGCCAGCGCGGCAAGGAACGGCCAGTACCATCGGCTCCAACGCGGCAGCCGCTCGTTGCCGGCGGGGCGGCAGAGTGCCGCGAGCGTCAGCAGGATCGGATATTCGGCGACCCAGGAGAAGGTGAACGGCGCAATCAGTCCGGCGAAGAGACCACCGACCATGCCGCCGAACGACAGCGCGACATAGAAGCCGGTAAGATATTTCGCCGCCGGACGGGTTCGCGCCAATTCGCCATGGCAGGCCATCGCGATGACGAAGAAACAGAGCTGATGGCCGCCGAGCGTCAGCAGCAAATTCTGCTCACCGCCGACCGCGAGCAGCACCACGACGCCGGCGATCGCCAGCGGCTGCGCCAGCAGCATCCATTTGTGCGGCAATAGCGGCCGCGACTGGAACACCAGCACCCAGGTCAACAGATACAGCGACAGCGGCAGCACCCACAGCAAGGGCGCGGCAGCGACGTCGGTCGAAATATGCGCGGTGACCGCGATCAACAGTCCCGACGGCACCGCGGCAAGGAAGATCCAGCGGGCGCGCAGAAGCCATGACGGCGCCGGCGCGCTGCTATCGTCGGCCGGCATGTTCAACTCCGCCGCCTTCGCCGGCGAGCGCAGCAGCAGCACGCCGCAGCAAGCGATCAGGACAATCAGCAGGCCATAGCCGCCGGTCCAGATCAGGTTCTGCGTGCGTAGCGTGAACATCGGTTCCAGCAGCACCGGATAGGACAACAGCGCCAGGAAACTGCCGATATTCGAGGAAGCATAAAGAAAGTACGGGTCGGGTCCATTGGGATGGCCGGTGCGGACGAACCAGGCCTGCAGCAGCGGATTGTTGGCGGCGAGCGCGAAGAACGGCAGCCCGATCGACACCGAAAACAGGCCAAGTAGCCAGAACGCATAGCCCGAAGTCGGCGGATCGCCCCACCCGCTCGAGATTGAGAGCGGCAACGTCAGCATCGCACAGACCAGCAGTATCAGATGGACCGCCACGGGAATTGTGCGGTTGCGCGCCTGCATCAGGAAATGCGCATAGGCATAGCCGCCGAGCAGCAGCGACTGGAAGAACACCATCGCCACCGACCACACCGCCGGCGAGCCGCCGAGCCGCGGCAGCACCATCTTGGTGAACAGAGGCTGCACCGAGAACAACAGCAGCGCGCTGACGAAAATCGCGGCGGTGTAAACGACCAGCACCAGCCGGTTTCGCGAGGCAGACGGCTCAGAAGTCATGAAAGCTCCGGCTTGGACCCGGCAGGGAGCCGGCAGGATTCCGGCAGATTTATGCCGGAGAGACGGATTGGAACATATGGCGACATGACGGGCAATGCGGGATAAGGAAGGCCGTTCCGGGACGACGCGAGGCGTCGAACCGGAACGACGGCCCCTCTAATCAAACCTTCTTGAAGCGGACATGAGCGAAACCGAAATCGTCATCATCGGTGCGGGGCATAACGGCCTCACCTGCGCGGCCTATCTCGCGATGGCCGGCCTGCGCGTGAAAGTTGTCGAGCGCCGCAAAGCGGTCGGCGGCGCCGCGGTGACGGAGGAATTCCATCCCGGTTTCCGCAATTCGGTGGCTGCCTATACGGTCAGCCTGCTCAACCCGCAGATCATTGCCGATCTCAAGCTCGCCGAGCACGGCCTGCGCATCGTCGAGCGCCGCGCGCAGAATTTTCTGCCGGCGCCCGACGGCAGTTATCTCCTCACCGGCGAGGGCCGCACCAGGGCATCCGTCGAGAAGCTTAGCCCGTGCGATGCCGTCACGATCGATGCGTTCTCGCGCGAACTGGAAGGCATTGCCGACGTGTTGCGGCAGTTCGTGCTGCGCGCACCGCCGAACATCGTCGAAGGGTTCGGGGTTGGCGCGATCCGCGAAGCCTTCAATGCGCTTGGCAGTGCAAGCATCCTGCGAAAACTTTCGCTGGAGCAGCAGCGCAGCCTGCTCGACCTGTTTACGCGTTCGGCCGGCGAGATGCTGGACGAGCGGTTCGAGAACGATTTGGTGAAGGCGCTGTTCGGCTTCGATGCCATCGTCGGCAATTACGCCAGCCCCTACGCCGCAGGCTCGGCTTACGTGATGCTGCACCATGCCTTCGGCGAGGTGAACGGCAAGAAAGGCGTTTGGGGCCACGCGATCGGCGGCATGGGCGCGATCACGCAGGCGATGGCGCGCGCGGCGCGAGGGGCTGGGGCCGAGATCGAAACCGAAGCCGGCGTGCGCGAGGTGATCGTCGAGGGCGGGCGCGCCGCAGGCGTCATCCTCGACAACGGCAGCTCCATTCGCGCGAAATATGTCGTCTCCGGCGTCAATCCGAAACTGCTCTATACACGGCTGGTACCCTCGGGCGCGCTGGCACCGGAGTTCCTTGAACGCATCACGCGATGGCGTAATGGCTCCGGCACTTTCCGGATGAATGTTGCGCTCGACGCCCTGCCCTCCTTCACCGCATTGCCTGGTGACGGCGACCATCTCACCGCCGGCGTCATTCTGGCGCCGAGCCTTACCTACATGGACCGCGCCTGGCAGGATGCGCGTCAGCACGGCTGGAGCCGCGAGCCCGTGGTGGAGGTGCTGATTCCCTCGACGCTGGACAATTCCCTTGCGCCGGAAGGCCGCCATGTCGCGAGCCTGTTCTGCCAGCATGTCGCGCCGGAATTGCCGGACGGAAAGTCATGGGACGATCACCGCGAGGAGGTCGCCGATCTCATGGTCGCGACCGTCGACAAATTCGCGCCGGGCTTTGCGGCCAGCGTGATCGGCCGCCAGGTGCTGTCGCCGCTCGACCTCGAACGGCAGTTCGGCCTGCTCGGTGGCGACATTTTTCACGGAGCGCTGACGCTCAACCAATTGTTCTCGGCGCGGCCGATGCTGGGCCACGCCGATTATCGCGGGCCGCTGAAGGGCCTCTACCATTGCGGCTCGGGCGCCCATCCCGGCGGCGGCGTCACCGGCGCCCCCGGTCACAACGCCGCGCGGACGATCCTCAGCGATCACCGCGCGCTGTTCAGATAAGACAGCGAAAACGGCCAAGGCGCGACGCCGGGTATCGGCGCCGCGCCTTGCGATCAAATTGTCAAATCAAACGGCGTCGTAGGCTTCGATCGCAAGCGAACGCGATTCCTGCATCGATATCGCCAGCGGCGACAGACCGGCGGACATGGATGTAGTGGCCGACGGATAGCTGGCGTACGCGCTGATCGCGCACATCATGGCAATGACTGCAGTAATTTTCTTCACGTGAATTCCCCCTGTGTTTTCGCTGCGGCTTTGCAGCGCGCGATTTCCATAGGCGCGACGGCCTAAAGGCCCGGTTCCTTCTGGCCGGCCGGACGGGAACCATTTGTGGGCGCGGTGAATCGCGGGTGTACAAGCGGGTGGCATAAACCGGACATTAATCACGTTACGCGGTCGTACCGGTTCATCCCTTGTGATGGGCCGCGAACAACGTGGGTAGAGCCGGTGGAGGGAGGCGGGATAACCCTGTGGATGAGCCGTCCAAAACTTGCCTGAGCGACTGTGGAAAACTTCGGTATGCCGCGGCGGATAGCTGGTTGACGATATGCTGACAGCCTGTGGAAGGCTGCCGATGGGGATGTTCGCGGTCAAAAACAATGAGGCCGGACGCCTTCGCGCCCGGCCCCAAAATGGCTCCAAAAGGGCAATTACTTCAGCGAGGTGCTGATGGTATCGAAGTTCGTGCTGAGCTTGCTGCCGAGGCCGTTCACGGCGGTGATGATCGCAATCGCGATGCCCGCTGCAATCAGGCCATACTCAATGGCCGTGGCTCCCGACTCGTCCTTGAAAAATGACTTAATGATCGACATGGCTGGTTCCGACCTAGGTTTGTGTTTTCGGAACCCAGGTTCCCCTGCAGTTCCTGTCCGGGAACCTACGGATATGAATCTAAGGTTGTGCTAACGGGCGGAACCCAACTTTTCCGGATATTGCGATGTGAAATTTGCTCAAAGTTGAACGAAGTGCCGCTGCCTGTCGTCGTCCCTGCCCCTTTTTTCTTCAGGTTCCTCAATGACTTTCACCGCCCCTACATACCGTGTCAGTTTTGCGATCGGTGACGAACAGACAGCCAAGGGCGTTGTCGATGCCCTGACCGAGATTTTTTTTGAAGGGCAGGCCGCGATTGCCGCGTTCGAACGGCCCGATGGCCGATGGGACGTGACGGTGCATTTCGCCGACCCACCCGATCAGCCGCTGGTTCGCGAAATCGTTGCCAATACCGCAGGCCAGGAAGCCGCTGAAGGCATCGTCTTCGACACCGTCGAGGCCAAGGATTGGGTCAAGGCCAGCCTCGAAGATCTCGTCCCCGTGCCGGCCGGCCGCTTCGTGGTTCACGGCCAGCACGACCGCCCGCGGATCCCGCCCAACAAGGTCGGTATCGAAATCGAGGCGGCGCTGGCGTTCGGAACCGGTCACCACGGCACCACCCGCGGCTGCCTGCTGCTGCTCGATCATGTCCTGAAGGCCTGGCGCCCGCGCCGCGTGCTCGATCTCGGCACCGGCACGGGCGTGCTGGCGATCGCCGCCGCCAAGGCGCTGCACGAGAAGGTGCTGGCGAGCGACATAGATCCGCCGTCGGTGCAAGTCGCCCGCGACAACGCCCGGCTGAACGTGGCGGGGCATCTGGTGCAGGCAATCCGCGCCACCGGCTTTGCCGCGCCGCAGTTCGCCGCTGCCGCGCCGTTCGATCTCGTGCTGGCGAATATTCTGGCCAATCCGCTGCGCCAGCTCGCGGCGCCGATGGCGCGGCATCTGGCGCCGTCGGCGATGGTCATCCTCTCGGGCCTGTTGACCCATCAGGCGCCCGCGGTGGTCGCCGCCTATCGCGCCCGCGGGCTGGTGCCGCTCCGCCACCTTCGTATCGAAGGCTGGAGCAGCCTTTTGCTGCGAAGGGTGAACTGAGCTAGTCGGAGGGTGAGTTGCGGGTTGACGGGCGCTGTTCTTCCTTCGACTTCTTGACGCGCGCCTCGGCGAACCGATCCAGCATCTGAATGATGACGCCGCGCTGCTTTTTGTTGGCGACCGGGGTGACCGGGGCGCGCTCGCCCGATGGGGAAATCTTCTCAAACGTGAAAGCAGGCATGGTGTATCCCCTCTTCGTTGAGTTGAACACTCCTCAGGCCTCCCGAATACTCTTGAGCCGAACGGCCCGCAGTTACGCAAAATCGTTCGTCCGACTGACGCGGACGGATATATTCAAGCACAGATTATGCCAAATTGTGGCGATCTCCGCCCGCGTTGCGGGGCGCCCCACCCGACTTTAGAGTGAACAGGCAATGTTCGAAGCCCACTTCCAAACATTCGAAGAACCCGAAGGCGGCGTGGCGCTCGCGGCGCGGCTGGCCGCCTTCCGCGAGGAGCTGGCACGGCGGAAGCTGACGGGATTTGTGATTCCCCGCGCCGATCAGCAGCAAAACGAGTATGTCGCGGCCTCCGAAGAGCGGCTGGCCTGGCTCACCGGCTTCACCGGCTCCGCTGGCCTGGCGATCGTGCTGACGCGCGAGGCCGCCGTTTTCGTCGATGGCCGCTATACGCTGCAGGCCGCCAAGCAGGTCGACCGCAAGGCCTGGCACATCGAGCCGCTGGCCGATCCGCCCCCGGAACACTGGCTTGCCAAGCACTTGGTCGCCGGCGACCGCCTCGGTTTCGACCCGTGGCTGCACACATCAGCGGCAGCCGAGCGGCTGGCCGCGGCTTGCACCAAAGCGGGGGCGGAGCTGATTGCTGTAGAAAGCAACCCGCTGGATTCGGTGTGGCACGAGCGCCCGGCCCCGCCGCTCGGCCCGGTCTCGCTTCATGGCGCGCAGTTTTCCGGCGAGCTCGAAGCCGAAAAACTCAAACGCATCCGGCTGGAGATTCACAAGCTCGGCGTCGACGCGCTGGTGCTCTCGGACAGCCACGCGGTGGCCTGGGCGTTCAACATCCGCGGCGCCGACGTCTCGCACACGCCGCTGCCTTTGTCCTATGCGCTGGTGCCGAAAGATGGCCGCCCGACCATCTTCATCGACCACCGCAAGCTATCGAACCTGACGCGCGACCATCTCGAACAGTCAGCCGATGTGTGCGATCCCGACGCGCTGGTACCCGATCTGACGGAGCTTTCGCGCAGCGGCGCCGCGATCGCGCTCGACAGCGCCACCGCCGCCGACGCGCTGAGCCGCCTGATCGCCGGCGCCGGCGGCAAGCCGGTGCGCGGCAACGATCCGGTGAGCCTGCTCAAGGCGGTGAAGAACATCACCGAGATCGAGGGCACGCGGACCGCGCATCAGCGCGACGCGGTGGCGCTGACGCGCTTTCTTGCCTGGATCGACCGCGAGGCGCCGTCCGGCGCGCTGACCGAGATCGACACCGTCGAGGCGCTCGAAACCTTCCGCCGCCAGACCTGCGCGCTGAAGGATGTTTCGTTTCCCACCATCGCCGGCACCGGCCCGAACGGCGCCATCGTGCATTACCGCGTCACCCGCAAGAGCAACCGGCGCATCGTACCCGGCGATCTCCTGCTGATCGATTCCGGCGCGCAGTACGAAGACGGCACCACCGACGTCACCCGCACGATCGCGATCGGCACCTCCACCGAGGAGATGCGCGACCGCTTCACCCGCGTGCTGCGCGGGCACATCGCAATTGCCCGCGCGGTGTTTCCCGACGGCACCACCGGCGCGCAGCTCGACTCCTTCGCCCGCCAGTTCCTGTGGCAGGCCGGCCTCGACTTCGAGCACGGCACCGGCCACGGCGTCGGCAGCTATCTCTCCGTGCATGAAGGCCCGGCGCGGATTTCCAAACTCGGCACCACGCCGCTGAAGCGCGGCATGATCCTCTCCAACGAGCCCGGCTACTACAAGACCGACGCCTATGGCATCCGGATCGAGAATCTCGAGCTCGTCATCGGCGCCGATGTGCCGGGGGCCGAGAAACCCGTGAATGCGTTCGAGACGCTGACGCTCGCGCCGATCGACCGCCGCCTGATCGACGTCAACATGCTGAGTGCCACCGAGCTGAAATGGCTCAACGACTACCACGAGCGCGTCAACCGCGCGGTGCGTCCGCACCTCAACGACAACGCCACCAGACTGTGGCTGGACGAAGCGACGGCAGCACTGCTGCCGCTTTAGTCACATTCGCGACTGTCGTCCCCCGCGCAGGCGGGGACCCAGTACGCCGCGGCCTAGCGGTTCAATCACTAACGCCTCTGGAATACTGGATCATCCGCCTTCGCGGATGATGACAGGAGGATTTGTTGCACGTGACGAAATTCGCCGGCCCGCCGGCTACGCGCGGTGCCGGACACAAAATCGCGAAAACAACCCCATGCACAGTAGAAGCCGGCGGCCCAGCCTCGCACCCGCCCACCCAAATCGGCATGGCCGCATGCCAAAACATCCCTGTTCGCGCTGAGCCATCTGGTTAAAAGTCCGGTCCAAGCAAACCAGGGTCGGAACTGAATGCACGGCGTCGTGGGCAAGCCGCCCGGCGCGACGAATAATCATGGCGTCGCGACATCGAAAATCATGCTGCTGATGCTGGTCGCGATGACCGGCGTCGCGCCGATCTCGTTGTACATGCTGGTGCCGGCGCTGCCCGTGCTGGCGACGACGTTCGGCGGCGACATCTCGGTCGCGCAGATGACGGTGTCGCTCTACATGGTCGGCATCGCCTGCTCGCAGCTCATCATGGGCCCGCTGTCGGACAAGTTCGGCCGGCGGCCGGTGCTGCTCGGAGGCCTTGCGCTGATGGTGGCGGCCAGCATCGGCTGCTCGCTGGCGCAGACGCTGCCGCAGCTGATCGCCGCCCGTTTCCTGCAGGCGCTGGGCGGCGCCACTGGCATGGTGGTAAGCCGCGCCATCATCCGCGACCTCTATCACCGCGACCGCATCAGCTCGATGATCAGCCTCGTCATCGCGGTCATGATGATCGCGCAGATGCTCAGCGCGCTGGTCGGCGGCCTCTTGGAGACCGCGTTCGGCTGGCGTGCGATCTTCTATTTCATCACGGCGGGTTCGCTCAGCGTCGCCGTGCTGATCGCGCTTGCGCTGCCAGAGACGCGCCGCGAACGCAGCCAGAGCAGCAGCTTCCGCGGCGACGTCGGCATCCTGATCCGCGACCGTGCCTTCATCGGCTATGTGCTGTGCCAAGTGCTGGCATCGCAGATCATTTTCATGTTCGCCGGCGGCGGCCCCTACATCGTGGTGACGCAGATGGGCCGGACCACGGCCGAATATGGCGCGTGGTTTGCGACCACCGGATTCGCCTATCTGATCGGCAATGTGTTCTGCGTCCGCTTCGCGCCGCGCCTGTCACTGGAGCGGCTGATCTGGTTCGGGCTGGCGCTGCAATTCGCCGGCGCCCTGCTCAACCTTGTCTTCAGCATCACCGGCACCAACCAGGCACCATCATGGCTGTTCGGTACCCAGATGATCGTGATGATCGCCAACGCCTTTGTCATGAACAACGCCGCCGCCGGCGCCATCAGCGCCCGCCCTGAGGCTGCTGGTACCGCCTCGGGCACGATGGGCTTTTTGCAGCAGGGCCTCGGCGCGCTGGTCTCGCAATTCGGCGCCTATCTCGGCGGCCACTCCACCACCACACTGCCGCTGACGGCGGCCATCTTCGCGCTGTCGATCGCCTGCATCTCGGTGATGTTCTTCATCGTGCCGCGGCGAACCGTCGTGGTCAGCGAGGAACTGGTGAAGAAGGCGGAGGAGGAAGAGTCGGGGATGTTGTGAGGGACCACGAAATTGCCGGCCCCGTCATTGCGAGCCAACGGGTCGCGCGAATGCGCGGCCGATGACAGGCTCCGCGAAGCAATCCACCTCGCCGCACAACGCAAATCAATCCACTTCTTTCTTACGCCGCAATGGATTGCTTCGCTGCGCTCGCAATGACGGCTGCAACGAAGGCGCGCATCATGCCTGATCTTCTCAAGATTGCCGCGCTCGGCATCCTGCTCGTGCTATCGGCCAAGCCGGTCTTGGCGAAAGATCAGAGCGCGCCAGCGCCAGTGATCTTCGATTGCTGGGAGCCCGAACGCACTTTCAAGCAATGCGCGGCAACCGGCCCCGACGGGCGTCCGCGCCTGAAGCGATCCTATTCGGCTCGGCTTCGATATGACCCTGATGGCCTGGCTTCCGTCATGTTGTTCAATGGGACCGATAAACGAAAATTCCAATGGTATTACGTTCGACGTGGCGTCGCCCCGGTGCCGGTTGAAACAATGGACAACGGCCCGGACTATTTTGAGGACGGTCTTGCGCGATCGCCGGTCAGCGGCAAGATTGGATATATCGACCGCAAGCTCAATCTCGTGATCCCGGCGATCTATGACGGAGCCTATCCATTCAAGGATGGCGTTGCCGTTGTCTGCACGGCTTGCAGCTATGTCTCTGACAGCACGGCGACTGAGGGCGAGCGTGGCTGGTACGAGGGCGGACAGTGGGGACGCATTGACCGCACAGGGCGCGTCGTCTCACCCTTCCGGCCGAGGAGAAAGGCAAACCGCTCGAATTCGACTGACGGCTGAGCGCTGGCGAATTGTAGGATGGGTAGAGCGCAGCGAAACCCATCGTCTTCATTGGACGGAATGCAATTGATGGGTTTCGCTGCGCTCTACCCATCCTACTCACTCTCCGCTGTCATCGCCCGCGCAGGCGGGCGATCCAGTACGCCGCGGCTTCTCGGTCTATCATTTCTGTCTCTGGAATACTGGGTCACCCGCTTTCGCGGGTGACGACAAGGGAGTGTGCAGGTGCGCATGTGAATCCAAGATATCGCTCCGCTCATCCGGGCTACGAAGGCTGCGAAGTACGGCTTCCCACTGAATCGTAGGAACGTTCGACCGGCAAGCTTGCCAGGGCCTGATCGAGTTCATTGCGCTTCACCAAATCGCAGATCGCGTGTGCTACGTCTGTAACGTCGGTGATCTTCCGTATCCACTGGTTTACATAGAGCGAGACCGCCTCGCCGCTTATGCCGATCTGGATGGCGCGATGGGCCAGCGGCTGAAGATGCAGGTCACGCTCCGGGTCCCACTGGATCCGCACCGGCGAGGCGGCCTTCAGTTTGTCCCACTCTTCCTTAGTCATCGACGGATCGGGGTGGCTGGGGCAGCTATGTGTAAGGGCCCATTGAAACCCTTCACAGCTGATGTCGATCGCAAGAATCCGGCGCTGGCCGGCATCCTTGTAGCCCCATCCGGCACGATACATCATCCAAAGGAACGATGGCTTTATCCAAGTCATCCGGTCCATCTTGAAGGGTGGCGAAGTGAATGTGCCGCGAGCGAGAGCTGCGTCCGCGATCTCGTCGCTGTAGGCTTGATACACTCGGATTGTGTGCTCGTTATAGACGGCGCGAATCTGTCGTCCGGGAATGTCGATCATTGGTCTGAGCACGATCTTTCAGCTTGTAGGATGGAGAGAGCACCATATTCCGCTGTCATCGCCCGCGCAGGCGGGCGATCCAGTACGCCGCAGCTTCTCGGTCTATCATTTCTGTCTCTGGAATACTGGGTCACCCGCCCCAGTGCGCAATTGCGCACAAGGCGGGTGACGACAAGGGAGTGCGTCTCACGACTCACTCCCCGATCAGCTTGAGCCACTCGTCCTCCGTCAGCACCGGCACGTTGTGCTTCTTGGCCTCGGCCAGCTTGGATCCCGCGCCCGGACCGGCGACGACATAGTCGGTCTTCTTCGAAACCGAGCCGGCGGCCTTGGCCCCGAGCCGTTCGGCGGTGGCCTTGGCTTCATCGCGCGTCATCTTCTCCAGCGATCCCGTGAACACTACGGTCTTGCCGGCGACGGCTGAATTGCTCTTGGGCTTTTCGGCATCGATGATCGTGACTTCCCCCGTTAGCCGCTCGACGATGCCGCGGTTGTGGCTTTCGCCGAAATAGGCAGCGACGCTCTTGATCACGGTGTCGCCGATCTGGTCGAGCGCATCCATCTCGGCAATCGCCTCCTCGTCACCCTTGGCGACCTTGAGGCAGGCATCGTGGAAGGCGTCCCAGGAGTGATAGCCGCGCGCCAGCGCCAGCGCGGTGGTCTCGCCGACATGGCGCATGCCGAGCGCATAGATGAAGCGCTCCAGCGCAATGTTGCGGCGGTTCTCGATCGAGGCGAAGAGATTGCGCACCGAAGTCTCACCGTAGCCTTCGATCTCTTCGAGCTTCAGTCTGGCGTTGCGCTTTTGCAGCGTAAAAATGTCGGCGGGCTCCTTCACCCAGCCTTCGTCGAAGAAATACTGCAGCTGCTTCTCGCCGAGACCGTCAATATCGAAGGCGCGGCGCGACACGAACAGTTTTAAGTGCTCGATCTTCTGGAACGGACAGGCGAACTCGCCGGTGCAGCGGGCGCGCGAGCCTTCCTCGCCGGTCGCCGTCTCCTCGCGCACCACGTCGCTATGCAGCGGGCACGGGCACTTCTTCGGGAAGTGAAACTCCTTGGCGCCCTTCGGCCGCTTGTCGGCCACGACATCGACGACCTGCGGGATCACGTCGCCGGCGCGCTGGATCACGACGGTATCGCCGATCCTGATATCGCGGCCCTCGCGCAGCACTTCGCCCTTGTTGCCGATGCCCTTGATATAGTCCTCATTGTGCAGAGTGACGTTCTGCACGATGACGCCGCCGACGCCGACCGGCTCCAGCTTGCCGACCGGCGTGAACGAGCCGGTGCGGCCGACCTGGATCTCGATGTCGCGCAGCACGGTCATGGCGCGCTCGGCCGGAAATTTGTGTGCGATCGCCCAGCGCGGCGTGCGCGAGACGAAGCCGAGCCGCTCCTGCCAGTCGATCCGGTCGATCTTGTAGACGACGCCGTCGATGTCGTAGTCGAGCTCGCCGCGCTGTTCCTCGATCTTGTGATGGAACGCGATCAAGTGCTCGACCGAGTGACAGAGTTTTGTCAGCGGATTGGTCTTGAAGCCGCAGCGCTCGAACCAGTGGATCATGCCGGTCTGCGTCGCTTCCGGCATCGCACTCATCTGCCCCCACGAATAAGCGAAGAAGCCGAGCGGGCGTGAGGCGGTGATGGTGGGGTCCTTCTGACGCAACGAACCTGCAGCCGAATTGCGCGGATTGGCAAAGATGGTATCGCCCGCCGCCTTCTGGCGTTCATTCAGCGCGAGGAATGCATGCTTGGTCATATAGACTTCGCCGCGCACCTCGCAGATATCAGGCACGTTACGGCCTTTCAGTTTCTGCGGCACGTCCTCCAGCGTGCGGATGTTGGCGGTGACGTCCTCGCCTTCCGCGCCATCGCCGCGGGTCGCGGCGGTAACGAGCTCGCCGCCCTCGTAGCGCAGCGACATCGAGAGCCCGTCGATCTTCGGCTCGGCGGAAAAATCGATCTTGTCGTCGCTGAGCTTGAGAAAGCGCTCGATGCGGCCGACGAAATCGAGCACGTCCTGTTCCGCGAACGCATTGTCGAGCGACAGCATCGGCAGCGCGTGGCGAACTTTCTTGAACCGCCCCGACGGCGCGGCGCCCACCTTCTGCGACGGCGAGTCCGACGTGACGAATTCGGGAAACCGCGCCTCGATCGCGTTGTAGCGCTGGCGCAGCGCGTCGTATTCGGCATCGCTGACGCTTGGCGCGTCTTCCTGGTAATAGCGCTTGTCGTGCGACTCCAACTCCAGCGCCAGCCGCTTATGCTCGACCTTGGCCTGCGCCTTGGTGAGTTTTGCGACGTCGGTGGGGGTTTTGGGTTTCGATTTTGCTATCATGCTAGAACTAATTCCGTCATTCCGGGGCGCGCGAAGCGCGATCCCGGAATCTCGAGATTCCGGGTTCGATGCTACGCATCGCCCCGGAATGACGCCGGTTGTAATGGTGAAGGGCGATAACCATGAGCTACTACGTCTACATACTGGCTAGCAGGAGAGATGGAGCGATCTATCTGGGCGTGACCAATAACATTGTGCGCCGGGTTTACGAGCATCGAACCAAAGCAGTGCCCGGCTTCACCTCCAAGTACAATATTACACAGCTTGTTTGGTTCGAAGTCTACGACGATCCGATTTCTGCAATTACCCGTGAGAAAGAGCTGAAGAAGTGGAAGCGGAGTTGGAAGGTTCAGTTGATCGAGAAGGACAATCCGAAATGGGAAGACCTGTACGATTCGATCTGTAACTGACTCCGTCATTCCGGGGCGGTCCGTAGGACCGAACCCGGAATCTCGAGATTCCGGGTTCGCGCTGCGCGCGCCCCGGAATGACGGAAACCTCTAAGCCGTCGCCGCCTTCAATAATCGCTCCGCCGCCGCCCTCGCCTCGGCCGTAATCTCGGCGCCCGCCAGCATCCTCGCGATTTCCTCGCGGCGGTGGTCGGCGGCGAGCGCGTTGACGCGGGTGGCGACGCGCTTGCCCTTGTCGAGCGCGTCCTTGGAAATCAAAAGATGCTGGTCGGCGCGCGCGGCGACCTGCGGCGCGTGCGTCACCGCCATCACCTGGACCTGGCCGGCGAGCCGCGAAAGCCGCGAGCCGATTGCGTCGGCCACCGCGCCGCCGACGCCGGTATCGATTTCGTCGAACACCAGTGTAGGCGCCGAGCCGCGGTCGGCCAGCACTACCTTCAGTGCCAGCAGGAAGCGCGACAGCTCGCCGCCGGAGGCCACCTTCATCAAGGGGCCGGGCTTGGTGCCCGGGTTGGTCTGCACCCAGAACTCGATGCGGTCGATGCCCTGTGGGCCCGGCGCAGCAGCGTCGCTCTCGATCTGCGTCATGAACTTGGCGCGCTCGAGTTTGAGCGGCGCGAGCTCAGCATTGACGGCCTTGTTGAGTTTTTCGGCGGATTTGCCGCGGGCCGCAGAGAGCTTCGCCGCGGCCGCGCCGTAGCGCTGATCGGCCTCGGCCGCCGCGGCTTCCAGCTTCTTGAGCTGGTCGGCGCCGGCATCGATCAGCGCGACGTCGGAAACGAATTTGGCGGCAAGCGCCGCGAGACCGTCGACCGGCGTCGAATATTTGCGTGAGGCGGCGCGCAGCGCGAACAGCCGCTCCTCGATCCGCTCCAGCTCGGCCGGATCGAAATCGGCTGCCACCAGTGCGGCGCTGAGATGCTGGTCGGCTTCTTCTAGCGCGTTGATCGCGATATCGATCGCCTTGACCGCGGGCTCGACGAGCGCCGGCGAATTGGCCGCGCGGCGCTCCAGGCGGCGCACGGCCGCGGCCAGCGCCGGCACCGGCGAATGGGGGCCGCCGACCGCCTCCTGCGCCTCGCGCAGGTCGCTGGCGATTTTCTCGCCCTGCATCATGGTGGTGCGGCGCTCGGCCAGCGCCGTCTCCTCGCCGTCCTTCGGCTTCAGCGTCTTCAGCTCATCGGCGGCATGGCGCAAATAATCCGCCTCGCGCGCGGCACGCTCCATGCTGGCGCGATGCGCCTCGAGCGCGGTGTTGGCGGTGCGCCGCGCGTCCCACAGCGTCTCCAGCGCGGCTACCTCCTTCTCCAGCCCGGCGAAGGCGTCGAGCAGTTGCCGGTGCGTCGAGGCATCGACCAGCGCACGCTCGTCATGCTGGCCGTGAATCTCGACCAGGACAGCACCGACGGCCTTCAAGGTCTGCACGCTGACCGACTGGTCGTTGATGAAGGCACGGGTGCGGCCGTCGGCAAGCTGCACGCGGCGGAGAATCATCTCGCCGCTATCGTCGAGCCCGTTCTCGGAAAGGATTTTGGTCGCTGGGTGGCCCTTGGGGACGTCGAAGGTGGCCGTCACCTGGCCCTGCTCGGCGCCATGGCGAACCAGGCCGGCGTCGCCGCGGCCGCCAAGCGCCAGCGCGAAGGCATCCAGCAGGATGGATTTGCCCGCGCCGGTTTCGCCGGTCAGCACCGCGAGGCCGCGGGAAAATTCGATATCGAGCCGCTCGATCAGGACGATGTCGCGGATCGACAGACGCGCCAGCATGCGACGTAAATTCCTAGTGGTCCGGTTCTAACAGCGCTCCCCACCCGGGAGCCACGTTCGCAAACGTTAGAATCGGAGGATCACTAGCAAATATCAAGCTGTTCGTGGAGCTTTCGGATGTGACATTCGCTTGACGGGCACCGCGGCAACACTTGGGCGAATGCAGAGATTCGCCGCCCCGGATTATGTCATGAGACCCTCATGGTAAGGAGCGCCAACGGGTCGCGCGAATGCGCGCCCGATGACAGGCTCCGCGCGTCTCGAACCATGAGGCCCAGTCTGTGGCCTGCATCCTTCGAGACGCCCGCTCCGCGGGCTCCTCAGGATGAGGGGGTGACGGCAATGACGCCGCAGGACTTATCCGAGACCCAGCTTCTTGAAGGCGCGGGAAATGTAGGACCCCTTGTTCTCGGCAGGCTCAAGGCCGCCCGACTTCACGAGGTTATAGGCGTCCTTGTACCAACGGCTGTCAGGAAAGTTGTGGCCGAGAACGGCGGCCGCCGTCTGCGCCTCGCCGACGATTCCGATCGACATGTAGGCCTCGGTGAGCCGCGCCAGCGCTTCCTCGACATGCCGCGTGGTCTGGTAGCGCGTCACCACGGTCTTGAAGCGGTTGATGGCGGCGGTGTAGTCGCGCTTTTCCATGTAGTAGCGGCCGACATCCATTTCCTTGCCGGCGAGCTGGTCGCGCGCGCCCTCGAGCTTGGCCTTGGCGGAGTTGGCGTATTCCGAGGTCGGGTATTTGCGAATCACCTCTTCCAGCGCCGCGATCGCCTTTTCGGTGCGGCCCTGATCTCGGGAGACGTCCGGGATCTGGTCGTAGTGCGAGGCGGCGATCAGGTACTGCGCGTAGGCGGCGTCCGGGCTGCCGGGATGCAGCGTGACGTAACGCGTCGCCGCGCCGATGCAGCTGTCATAGTCGCCCTGGTTGTAGAAGGAATAGGCCGACATCAGGAGCGATTTGCGCGCCCAGTCCGAATAAGGATGCTGGCGGTCGACCTCCTCGAACTTCTTCGAGGCCGCCTTGTTATCCTTGCGCTGGTTCATCAGGTACAAGCCCTCATTGTAGAGCTTGTCCGCGGGTTCCTCGACGAAGGTGTCGTCCTTTTGTGTGAACTTGTCCCAGAGCGCGCCGGTGCCGCAGCCGCTCAAGGGAAGCGCGAGCACGATCAGGCCCGCAGCCAGCCGCAGCGACCGGGCGGCGCGGACGAAGCTGGACGCCCGAAATGAATTGCGTGGTTCAAGCGTCATACGCTGTGCCGACATGGAATCTGTGACCTGACGCCCCGTGATGCGACTGATGATTGAGCCCGCCCGTCCGTGAACCGTCGTCATGGACGTCATATTCCCCGTGCCCAATGCGTTGGTGCCCACTTCTTCAAGGCCCGTGGTGCCGAGTGGCGCAACCGCAGGCTTCTCTAGCCGAAAAATGGTCCTCAACCAACCGAATACGCAGCCAATTCGCCCGGATTAAGGCGGCGGAACGGCGGCGTTAGCGATTGTGGTTATTACGGAAAATGCGTTCAAGCGGCCGAAAACGGCTCAAAATTCATTTGTTTTGCAAAAGAAGGAGGTCAGGAGACGTCCGGGCCAAAAGCCGGGGCGATCAGGCTGCCCACCATGCCAACACCAGCTTCGACATAGCCGCGCGGGCGGCGTGCCGGTTCGGCCTCGACCACGCGCCAGGCGCTGCGATCAGCCAGCAGTGCCGTCAGCACGGCGTGGTTCAGCTTGTGGCCGGGGCGGACCGAGCGGTAGGCGCCAAGCAGCGGCAGGCCGGCCAGTGTGAGGTCGCCGATGGCGTCGAGTACCTTGTGGCGGACGCATTCGTCGCTGTAGCGCAGGCCTTCCGGGTTCAGCAGGCGGTCATCGTCGAAGACCACCGAATTCTCGAACGAGGCGCCGAGCGCGAAGCCCGCGCTCCAGAGACGCGCGGTATCGCTCATGAAGCCGAAGGTGCGGGCGCGCGAAACTTCACGGCGGAAGCTTTCGGGGTTGAGATCGAGCGAATAATTCTGGCGGCCAATCGCTGGCGTGGTGAAGTCGATTTCGACCTCGACGCGGAACCCGCCCGCATGCGGGCGCAGCTCGCCGAAGCTGTCGCCCATCGCGACCTGCACCGGCTTGAGGATCTGAATGAAGCGGCGGGAAGCCGACTGGGTGACGATGCCGGCCTGATCGATGGCGGCGACGAAGGCTGCCGCGCTGCCGTCCATGATCGGAACTTCGGGACCATCGACTTCGATGATGGCGTTATCAACACCCATGCCGCGCAGCGCGGCCAGGATGTGCTCGGAAGTGGAAACCAGCGGGCCTTCGCGGTCGCCGAGAACGGTTTGGAAATCGGTGGCGGTGACGGAGGCTACAACGGCCGGAACCTCGCGGTCGGCCTCATCGAGCCCTGTGCGGACAAAAATAAGACCTGCGTTCACAGGTGCAGGTCCGATGGTCAGGCTGACGGGTAAACCGGAATGAACGCCGACGCCTGTTACGGTGGCGTGCGACCGAAGCGTGGTTTGCCGGCTGAATTTCATTGATAACTGCCCACTACCCGACTTCACCTAGAGGCCGGAACCGCGCGGAAGCGGCGATTCGTGTTCTAGGCATCCC
This sequence comes from Bradyrhizobium sp. CB3481, assembly GCF_029714305.1. Lineage (NCBI taxonomy): Bacteria > Pseudomonadati > Pseudomonadota > Alphaproteobacteria > Hyphomicrobiales > Nitrobacteraceae > Bradyrhizobium > Bradyrhizobium sp. CB3481. Next base: position 1,668,451 of record NZ_CP121647.1, on the reverse strand, counting down.
CAAGTCACGGCAGACCATAGTCACAGCCCCAAAGCGCGCCAACTCACGCTTGTTTACGGATTGTTACCCGATCTCTGCCGCAATGATGACAGACGTTAACCAAATTCGGCCGCGGCCGGGCGCCTTCTCCGCTCCGCCACCCAATCACGCAATGAATAATTAATCATTTAAAATCAGTTGGTTGACCACTGATCCGAAGCCGACCAAGACGCCAAAGAGAAGGGCCCCTGCGGATCCCGCCGAGGCCCCTTGGCTCGCCTTGATTGTTACAAAACCTCAGTTGGCCTGGCGCCGGAGGAAGGCCGGGATATCAAGATGGTCGTCGCCCTGTGGCGTTGGGGCAACAGGTGCCGGGCGCCCATGGACGTCCAGACCCTGCGGCGCCGGACGTTTTGCGTATTCCGATACCGGCTCATGATTCGCCATCTGCTGCGCGACGGTCCGCTGCGGCTTGCGCTCAGGTAGCGGCGGCAGCGGGGCCATCGCCGGACCGGAGGCACGGGCCGCGATCGGCGGCTCGTGCTCTTCGTCGCGGCGGCCGAGGCCGACGTTGGCCAGCCGCTGCAACAGCGACAGCTTGGACTTTTGCGGGTGCTCTTCTTCCGCCTCGCCGCGGGCCTGCCGGATCTCGGCCTGGGCCGGCATCGGGAGTTCCTCGAACTTCGGCATCCGCGGTGCGCGGAGGGGACGTTCGGCCGCCTGCGGGATGAAGTTTTCCGGGGTCGGTGGCGCCTCGGGCTCGACGCGGGCCGTGTCCTTGTCCGGGAACAGGGTCGGCTTCTGCGCGATCGGGCGCACCGTGACGTCGCCGTAGGACGCCGGCTGGATCGGCGCCGGCGCGGGTGGCTCGACGGCCGCGGCGATCGCGGCCAGCGCCGCACGCTCGACATTGTGGGACGAACGCTGCGCCGGAGCGGCGGCAGCGGCGGGCGCGGGAGCCTGAGCGATGGCCTGCGGTGCCGGATCGAGCTTCTGGACGCGTTCGGCCAGCCGCGCATTGTCGGCGCGCAGGCGGGCGGTCAGCTCGGCCAGGCGCGAATCCGGCGCTGCGGCGGGCGCAGCAGTGGTGGCGGTCGGGGTCGCAACCGACGGCGCAGCCTGGTTGCGCGCGATCTGCGACTGGTCGATGCCGGTGGCGACGACGGAGACGCGGATGATGCCGTCGAGCGATTCGTCGAAGGTGGCGCCGACGATGATGTTGGCGTCCTGGTCGACTTCCTCGCGAATCCGCGTGGCGGCTTCGTCGACCTCGAACAGCGTCAGGTCCTTGCCGCCGGTAATCGAGATCAGGAGGCCGCGCGCACCCTTCATCGACGAATCGTCGATCAGCGGATTGGCGATGGCGGCTTCGGCCGCGGTCAGCGCGCGCTTCTCGCCGGTCGCCTCGCCGGTGCCCATCATCGCCTTGCCCATCTCGCGCATCACGGCGCGGACGTCGGCGAAGTCGAGGTTGATCAGGCCTTCCTTCACCATCAGGTCGGTGATGCAGGCGACGCCGGAATAGAGCACCTGGTCGGCCATCGCGAAGGCGTCGGCGAAGGTGGTCTTTTCGTTGGCGACCCGGAACAGGTTCTGGTTCGGGATGATCAAGAGCGTGTCGACCACCTTGTGCAGCTCGGCGATGCCGGCCTCGGCGGTGCGCATGCGGCGCGCGCCTTCGAAGTGGAACGGCTTGGTGACGACGCCGACGGTGAGGATGCCCATGTCGCGCGCGGTCTTGGCGATCACTGGCGCGGCGCCGGTGCCGGTGCCGCCGCCCATGCCGGCGGTGACGAACACCATGTTGGCGCCGGTGAGATGATCGCGAAGCTCGTCGAGGACTTCCTGCGCCGCCGCCGCGCCGACATCAGGCTGGGACCCCGCGCCGAGGCCCTGCGTCACCTGGGTGCCCATCTGCACGATGCGCTGCGCTTTCGACATCGTCAGCGCCTGCGCGTCGGTATTGGCGACGACGAAGTCCACGCCCTGCAACCCGGCAGTGATCATGTTGTTGACGGCGTTGCCGCCTGCGCCACCGACGCCGAAGACGGTAATCCGCGGTTTCAGCTCGCTGATGTCGGGGGGTGTCAGATTGAGTGCCATGGTTGCCTCTCGATTACGACGCGCGCGTTGGTTCGCCCGGGCCGGCGGCCGCGGGATTTGGTGAATGTCGTTTGGTGATACGGATGGTCATCAGAAGCCCTCGCGAAGCCATCGTCCGACCCTTCCAAAATAGCCGTCTGTCCCTGTCTTGAGTTGCCGCGTATGCCGCGGTTCGACGTGTTCAAGATGAGCGTATTGCGGATAGACCAGGAGGCCGGTGGGAACTGCGAACGAGGCGCTCTTGGCCTCGCTCGGCAGCCGGCCGAAGCCGAGCGGGCGGCCGATCCGGACCGGCCGGTTGAGAATACGGGTGGCGAGCTCCACGGTGCCGGTGAGCTGGGACGCCCCGCCGCTCAACACAACCCGCGCCCTCGGCTCTGCCGCAAAGGGGGAATCCGCGAGCCGGTCCCGGACCATTTCAAAAATCTCCTCAGCGCGATGCCGGACAATATTGGCAATCGTAGCGCGCGAGACGATCTGCGGGGCGTCGTGTTCCTCGCCCGCGGCCGGTACAGACATCAGTTCGCGCGCGTCGGACCCGCCGGTCAGCACGGTGCCATATAACGTCTTGATTCGCTCAGCATCAGCAATGCACGCGCCGACGCCACGGGCAAGGTCCATCGTGACGTGCTGGCCGCCAAGCGCAAATCCGCTCGCATGCACGAAGCGGCCACCCGAATAGGTCGCGATCGTGGTCGACCCCGCCCCCATTTCGACGACGGCGGCGCCGAGATCGGCCTCGTCGTCGGTCAATACGGATAGGCCTGCGACATAAGGACTCGCCGCCATGGCCTCGACGTTGAGATGGCAACGTTCGACCACCAGCATCAGATTGCGGGCGACGGTCGCATCCGCCGTCACCACCTGCATGTCGACACCGAACTGGCGCGCAACCATGCCGCGGGGATCGCGAATGCCCTTGACGCCGTCGAGCGCGTAGCCGACCGGCAGTGCATGCAGCACCGTGCGGCCCTCGCCGGTGGCGTGGCGCATGCCGGTGGATGTCACCCTTGTGACATCGTCGGCGGTAACAGCTCCGCCCCTGATATCGGCGGCGGCCTCGACGAGCTGCCCCTGCAGCCGGCCGCCGGAAACCGACAGCAATACCGACTCGACGCGGACCTTGGCCATGCGCTCGGCCAGCGCGACCGCCTGGCGCACCGCCTGCTCGCATTCGGCGAGATCGACCACCGCGCCGGCCTTGACGCCGCGCGACTGGATCTGGCTGTAGCCGATCAATTCCACCGCATGGGTGCGGCCGCGCAGCGCCTCGCTCGGCGGCGACGGTTTCAGCCGCGCGATCATGCAGGCGATCTTGCTGGTGCCGATATCGAGCGAGGCCACCATCGCCGTGCGCTTGTGGTCGACGGGCCGCGTCTTCGGGGTCTGGTTGCGATCAAGGCCGGTCATGCGGAATCACCCGGCTTCTTCTTGGGCTTCTTGTCCTTGAACAGCTCCTCGCGCGCCTTGGCGGCTTCTTCCGACAACTGCACCGTCAGGCGGTCCGGCAGGCGCATGTCGACGGCCGTGATGTCGCGCGAGAACAGGCGGTCCTCCTTGTCGAGCTTGCTCAGCACCGCCAGCGCGTTGCCGACGTCATTCTCCGGCAGGCGGATATCGAGGCCGTCCTTCAGGCGCAAATTCCAGCGCCGTTCGCCGACCAGGATCGCCGCCTTGGTGACGGCGCGAACCTGCGGATAGCGGTCGAGCAGCGCGAGGAAATCGCGCGCCTTGACGTCGGCGCCCTTCCCCACCACGAGCGGCAGCGACACGAAGCGGCGCGCCACAAAGGGCTCCAGCACGGCGCCATCCTCGGCGATCACGGCAAGACGTCCGTCCTGCTGCCACAGCGCGAACGCCGTGCGCTCGACGATGTCGATCTGCAGCCGGCCCGGATAGAGTTTCAGGATGGTCGCGTCCGCGATCCAGGAATTGGCCTTCAGCTTGTCGCGCAGGACGGTGGCATCGAGAAACAGCAGCGAGGAGCGGCCGTTGACGCCGCCGATCGCGAGCACCTCGTCCTGGCTCAGCTGCCTGCGGCCGTTGATGGCGACCTCGGTGATGCGAAAGCCAGCGGAGTTGGCCAGCGCGTTGCGCGCATCGCCGAGCCCGACCATGAATTCGTCGACATGACCGCCCTTGACGATGCCGAGCCCGGCGCTGCCAAGCAGCATCAGCACGGTCAGGGCGACGCCGAGGCGATTCGGCAAATAGCGTTCGACCAGCCGGACCACCCGATTCGACGGCTCGCGGTCGATCACGGGTCTTTTCTGGACGGGCGCCCGACGGCCCATCCGCTCGCGCAGCAGCACCGCCGCTCCAATAGCGGCGGCTTTCAGGTCAGCCTGGGGCTCCTGCGATCTCACCGACCGCGTGGAGCGTCCTGCACCATCCATCGCACGAGCCTGTCCAAGTGTTGTTCCCGCAAGCATTTTTTGCGAGTTCCGGCTCAGATGACGTCTCGGCTCGGCTGGACCTAAGTGCTGAAAACGCACACCCCGCCAGCCAAGCGCCACATGCGCCGCCAGCGTTAACCTTCGGACTTACTGGTAAACAAAGTGTAAAACCGCCGCCCCAGCGGTGAGATTTGATACGTCTTTTGAGGGATTTGCCGGCCAACTGTTAGGATTTTGAAACAATTTTAGGGGCCGGGCCGGGTTTCCCCGGTTAACGATCTGGGCAGCCGGTCAGACCCGCTTCCCGGCCCGCCGTTCCGCGAGCGCGATCTGGTCGCGCAGAAAGTCCGGAAACTCGATCCCCTGCGCCTTCAGCGCCTTGGGGTAAAGCGAGGCCGCCGTCAGGCCGGGCAGCGTATTGGTTTCCAGGTAGACCGGCCCCTTGGCCGAGACGATGAAGTCGGTCCGGGAATAGCCGGTGCAGGACAGCGCCCGGTGCGCCCGCAGCGCCTGATCCTTCAGTTGCGCAGTGATCTCAGGGGAAAAGCGCCCGGGGCAGATCTCCTGGGTCGATTTGAGCAGATATTTCGCCGCGTAATCGAAGGTGCCCTCGCCGGGCACGATCTCGACCGGCGGCAGCGACATCAACGTGCCGTCCGATTGCTCCAGCACGCCGCAGGTGGCTTCGATGCCTGCGATGAACGGCTCGATGACATATTCCTCGGTCTTCGCAGCGTTGCGCACCGCGACGAGATCCTGCTTGGCATTGACGAAGATCAGGCCATAGCTCGAACCGTCGCGCGCCGGCTTTGCGATCAGCCGGCCGTATTCGGCAAATGCCGCATCGAGTTCGTCCAGGGCGACGCCGGCGGGCGCTGCGACACCTGCAATCGCCGCAAAGCGCTTGGCCGCCATCTTGTCGAAGGCGAGGTTCGACGACGCCGAGCCGGACCCGGTAAAGGCAATCCCGCGCAGTTCGCACATTACCTGCAACTCGCCATTCTCAGCGCGGCCGCCATGCAGGCCCAGTACCAGCACGCGATCCTCGGCCTTGGCCTTGTCGAGCGCCGCCTCCAGCGCGATGCCGCGGTTACCCGGCTGGAATTCATCCTCGAACGGACGCGCGTGTTCGAGCAGCAGCTTCGAGCCGACTTCGTGGACCATGTCCGCGACCGACCAGAACCAGAGATCGGCTTCCGGCAGGGCCCGATGCAGCGCCTGCGCGGTTGCCACCGAAACCAGGCGCTCCTTATTGGTGCCGCCGAAGAGAATGGTCGTTCGCATCAGCCTCTACCTATCCGTCATTCCGGGGCGCGAAGCGAACCCGGAATCTCGAGGTTCTCCGATGTGCAATAGCACATCATAGTTCAATGCTTCGCATCGCCCCGGAACGACAATCAGACCGGAATTCCGATCCGCTTGATTTCCCAATGCAGCTCTATGCCAGAATTCGCTTTAACCCGCTCGCGCACGGTTTCGCCCAGCGTTTCAATATCATGCCCCGTGGCGTTGCCGGTATTGATGAGGAAATTGCAGTGCATTTCCGAGACCTGCGCCCCACCGACCTGAAGCCCACGGCAACCGGCGGCGTCGATCAGCTTCCAGGCGCTGTTGCCGGGTGGATTCTTGAAGGTCGAGCCGCCGGTCTTTTCACGAATCGGTTGAGCGGTTTCGCGGTGAGTTTGCACCTCGTTCATCCGCGCGCGGATGGTTTCGGCATCGGTCGCCGCACCGCGAAACCGCGCGGAAGTGAAGATAACAGAGGGGTCGACGCCGCTGTTGCGGTACACGAATTTCATGTCGGCATTGCCAAAGACATGTTTCGTACCGTCGCGGCCGATGCCCGTTGCTTCGACCAGCACGTCCTTGGTCTCACGTCCGTTGGCGCCGGCGTTCATCCGTAGCGCGCCGCCGATGGTGCCGGGAATGCCGAAGAAGAATTCCATGCCACCGATGCCGGCCGCGGCCGCGGTCTCCGCCACCCGCTTGTCCAGTGCGGCCGCGCCTGCGCTGACGATATCGCCGGAAGCGGAGGTCTCACCGAACGCCCGCGGCGCCAGGCGGATCACCACGCCGGGCAGGCCGCCGTCGCGCACGATCAGGTTGGAGCCGACGCCGACGACATAGACCGGCAGCTCGTTCGGAAGATGCTTTAGGAAATAGGCCAGATCGTCCTCATCCGCCGGCGTGAACAGCACCTGCGCCGGCCCGCCGACGCGAAACCAGGTCAGCTCGGCGAGCGACTGATTCGCCAGCAGACGCCCGCGCAGCCCCGGCATCGCGGCTTTGAGGTCGGGGGTGATGTCGGGGAATGCCACTGCTAATCCAACGCCTTCAATTCGCCGGGCAGCGCGTAGGCCCATTGCGTGATGTTGCCGGCCCCTAGGCAGACGACGAGATCGCCGGAGCCGGCGATGCCGTGGACGATCCTGGCGAGGTCCGCAGCGCCCGGAAGCGGGATCACCTCGCGGTGGCCATGGGCGCGCAGGCCGGTGACGAAATGGTCGCGGTCGATGCCTTCGATTGGCGCCTCGCCGGCCGGATAGACTTCCGCAACAACGACCGCATCGGCATCGTTGAAGCAGGTGCAGAATTCCTCGAACAGCGATTGCAGGCGGGTGAAGCGGTGCGGCTGCACCACGGCGATGACCTTGCCGTTGGTGGATTCACGCGCCGCTTTAAGAACAGCGGCGATCTCGACCGGGTGGTGACCGTAATCGTCGATCACGGTGACGCCATTCCATTCGCCGGTGCGGGTGAAGCGCCGCTTGACGCCGCCGAAACCGGCGATCGCGTTGCGGATCGCGTCGTCAGACATGCCGAGCTCATGCGCCACCGCAATCGCCGCCGTCGCGTTCAACGCATTGTGCCGGCCGGGCATCGGCAGCATGATATCTGATATCTCGTGGGTGGCGTCGGTCTTGCGGTTGCGGAACACGACTTTGAACTTCGAGCCCCCACCCATCGGCGTCAGGTCGACGAGTCGGACATCGGCCTGCGGATTTTCGCCATAGGTGACGATGCGGCGATCCTCGATCTTGCCGACCAGCGTCTGCACCACGGGATGATCGGTGCACATCACCGCAAAGCCGTAGAACGGAACGTTCTCGACGAAATTGCGGAAGGCTTCCTGGATCGCCTCGAACGTCTTGAAGTGGTCGAGATGTTCAGGGTCGATATTGGTGACAATCACGACGTCGGACGGCAGCTTCAGGAACGTGCCGTCGCTCTCGTCGGCCTCCACCACCATCCAGTCGCCGGCCCCGAGCCGCGCATTAGAGCCGTAGGCGTTGATGATGCCGCCATTGATCACGGTGGGGTCGAGCCCGCCGGCGTCGAGCAATGTCGCGACCATCGTGGTCGTCGTGGTCTTGCCGTGGGTGCCGGCAATCGCGACGCAGCTTTTCAGCCGCATCAGTTCGGCCAGCATTTCGGCGCGGCGCACCACCGGGATGCGCTGGGCGCGGGCGGCCATCAGTTCCGGATTGTCGCGCTTGATTGCGGTCGAGACCACGACGACGTCGGCGCCGTCGACGTTCTCGGCTTTGTGGCCGACCGAGACCTTGACGCCCCTCTCCCTGAGACGCGCGACATTGCCGCTTTCGGAGGCGTCCGAGCCGTGCACGGTGTAGCCAAGATTGACCAGCACCTCGGCGATGCCACTCATGCCGATACCGCCGATCCCGACGAAGTGAATGGGTCCGATCTCGCGCGGCAGTCTCATGAATGGTTCCTTGTCGTCGCCCGCCTTGTGGGCGAAGCGATCCAGTATTCCGCGAAGCCGAGGCTCAAATCAGCTGCGCTGAGTACTGGATGCCCCGCTTTCGCGGGGCATGACAAGGGGCAATTTTGCGGGCAACCGCCTAGATTCCGGCCGTTTTCAGCACCAGATCGGCCAGCCGCTCGGCGGCGTCGAGCCGGCCGACCTGGCGGGCGGCCTCCGCCATGGCAGTCAGCCGCGCCGGTTCGGCGGCAAAGGCGGAGATTTCCGCCGCCAGCCGGTCCGGCGTGAATTCGCCTTGCGGGATCCGCAAGGCGCCGTTGACCTTGGCCAGCACGCCGGCATTGGCGAACTGGTCCTGGTCGATGGCGCCGGGCAGCGGCACCAGGATCGAGGGCCGGCCGATCGCGGCAAGTTCCGCCACCGTGCCGGCGCCGGAGCGCGAAACCACGAGATGGCTGGACGCCAGCCGCGCCGGCAGATCGGAAAAGAACGGCGCGAGTTCGGCCTTGACCTTGAGCCGGTCATAGACCGCGCGAACCCGCGCCATGTCCTCCTCGCGCACCTGCTGGGTCAGGACGAGGCGGCTCCACAGCACCGGCTCGAGCCGTTCGATAGCCGGCGGCACGATATCGCTCATCACCCGTGCGCCTTGGCTGCCGCCGACCACGAGCAGGCGCAGCGGCCCGTTCGGTTCGGGCGAGGCAAAGGGTGTCGCGGCAGCGGCGAGGATCGCGGGCCGCATCGGCGTGCCGACCGTCGTCGCCTTTCCCGCGAGCGCAGGATCGCGGTCGAGCACACCGGGCAGCGAGGTCGCGATCACATTGACGCGGCCGGCAAGAAAACGGTTGGCGCGGCCGAGCACGGCGTTGGCATCATGGATGATGCTGGGGACGCCGAGCAGCCTTGCCGCCATCAGCGGCGGCAGGGTCGGATAACCGCCAAAGCCGACCACGGCCGCGGGCTTCAGCCGCCGCACCAGATTGATCGCGATACCCGTTCCATAGCCGAGTGTGATGACGGTGCGCGCCAGCGATAACGGATTGCGCCCGCGCACGGTTTCGCTCGGCACCACGTCGATATTGTCTCTGGTGAAGAGACCACTGTAGCGCAGCGCGCGGGCATCGGTCGCCAGCCGCACGCGCAGGCCGCGCTTGATCAGCTCGACGCCGAGCGCTTCGGCGGGAAACAGATGACCGCCGGTGCCGCCGGCGGCGAGTAGAATGAGAGGTACGTTGTCCATGGGGGGCTTTTACAGGCAATCCGCCGTCATTGCGAGGAGCGCAGCGACGAAGCAATCCATCTATCCCCGGGTCGAGGCATGGATTGCTTCGCGGAGCCTGTCATCGGGCGCGCATTCGCGCGACCCGTTGGCTCGCAATGACGAAGTAGATAGCTTTGCGTCAAGCGTAACCGCGCGCGACAACCGCCTCGTTCATCGATTCCACTTCGGTGCGCGGGCGCTGCCGCGTCAGCGCCAGCATCATGCCGACGCCATAGGCGAGCGAGATGATCGACGAGCCGCCATAGGAGATGAACGGCAGCGTCATGCCTTTGGCGGGGATGAGTTGCAGGTTGACCGCCATGTTGATGGCGGCTTGCACGCCGAACAAAATGGCAAGCCCCGACGCCGCAAAGCGCGCGAACATGTCCTCACTGGCGTAGGCGCGCGTCAGCGTGCGCAGCACGATGAAGGCGAACAGCACAACCAGGGCCAGGCAGAGGATGATGCCGAACTCTTCCGCGGCGACCGCAAACACGAAATCGGTATGGCTGTCCGGCAGGCTGCGTTTTGCAATTCCTTCGCCGGGGCCAAGGCCAAACCAGCCGCCGTTCCAGAACGCTTCCATCGCCATGTCGACCTGAAAGGTGTCGCCGGAGGCCGGATTCATGAAGCGTTTGATGCGGCCGGCGACGTGCGGAACGAACAGATAGGCGCTGAACAGACCGGCAGCCGCCGCACCGGCCAGGCCGGCCACCCAGACCATCCGCATGCCGGCGATGAAGAACAACGCCCCCCACACCGTCAGGATCAGCATGGTCTGGCCGAAATCCGGCTCCATCACCAGCAGCGACACCAGCATCAGGAGCAGCGCCATCGCCATCGAGGTCGCCGGCATTTCCGGCCGCCTGGTCGATTCCGCAAACAGCCACGCCGCCATCACGACAAAGGCGGGCTTTGCGGATTCGGAGGCCTGGATGTTGACGCCAAGCAGCGTGATCCAGCGCCGCGAGCCCTTCACCTCCGCGCCGAAGACAAGCGTCGCCACGATCAGGATGACGCTCGCGACGAAAGCCAGCAGCGCCAGACGGCGGATCTGCTTCGGCGACAGGAACGATACCCCGATCAAAACGAGGATCGACGGCAGCAGGAACAGCATGTGCCGGCTGAAGAAGTGGAACGGATCAAGCCCGATCCGCGTCGCCACCGGCGGGCTCGCCGCCAATGACAGGATGACGCCGCCCAGCATCAGCGCCAGGATCGCGCCAAGCAGCAGCTTGTCCACGGTCCACCACCAATCCGAAAATGGCGTGCGTTGGTCACGGTGGAGCATGGGCGTTCCCAAATGGCAGAGGTAGCACCCATTGGTGGCGCAGGATGGTTTATGGGGGGTTAATGGGATGGGTAACTTTCGAAATAGCGTGCGGTCGCGTCTCACAACAGGTCGTCATACCCGCGAAGGCGGGTATCCAGTACGCCGTGGCCTATTGGATCTATCGCTGCCGTCTCTGGAATACTGGGTCGGGTGACGACAGTCTGTGGATGGCTGGAGCGAAGCGATACTCATTATTTCATCTTTGCATCGGCCGCGATCAGCTCTCGTCCATCTGTGGTCGTGATCGTCAACCGCACCTGTTCGCCACTGGTGCTGGCCGGCATCGCCGTGGAAATGCGATTTCCGTTTTTCGGATCCGCCTTCACGGCGTCATCGAACAATATCGCAACGCCGCGTTTTAGCGTTACGCGCAACGGCGTGGCCGGCTCGATGTTGAAGAACTGGAGGTTCACATCGGACGACGTGGCCGAGAGATTAACAAGGATGTTCTCATTCGCATGCGTCACGCTACTCATGCCCACGGTCGGGCTGTAGGTCTCCGTAACGGATACTTCGCCTTGCGCCGGAAGCGTGGCGCGGTGGAAGAACTGGTCCGATACGCCCGCCCATAATTCGACGTAAGGCTGCGCCTCGGTCGGGTCCTTGCGCGCGTCGGTTTCGTTCGTGAACGACGGAAATCCCCACGTCCACATCTTTAGCCCCCGAGTGATCGCGTTGTCGGCGATGCGGATGATCCCCTCTTCGCTGTCGTGGTTGATCACGCCCCAGAAATTCCTGCCCTGCATATCGGGCGCGGCATACGCGATGCCCATCGTCGGCCAGTTCTTGAAGTAGCGTAGTTTCTCGAAGCGGCTCTTGCCTGAGCCTAGGCTCTCATCGCCTGCGGAAAGATTGGCCGACCAGGCGGGCGTGGTGTAGGCCTCAATCGGCGCAATGATTTCGGCGCCGCCGGTCGTTTTGGGATTGTTCGGGTCTGATCCCGGCGCGAGCGTCGTACACGTCCAGTATTCGTAGTCGACCGATTTGGATTGCGGATTTCTCAGCACCACGCGGGTATCGAGCGCAGCGCGATCGGCCTTCAGCGTGACATAGTAAGTCGCTTCGATGCCCGTAGGCCCCTTGAGAAACTGCGCGGGTGCCGCGGGATAGGCGAAATCATCCTTGATCGACATCGACACCGTCACTTCTTCGGCACTCTCTTTCAGTACCTTGAAATCCCACGGCTTCAGCCATGCCCTACCGTGCTCGGGATCTGGAAAGGTCGGGAAGATGCCGCCATAGACCATCAGCCAATCGTAATAGAAATTGCCGGCCTTCATGCCGTAGGGCACGCCGACTTCCGTGTGATAGAGCTGCTCGTGCCCGGTCGGCTTGTAGATGATGGAAAGAATACGGCCGCCGAATTCGGGGACGAGCGTCACCTTCAGATAGCGGTTCTCAAGCACGTGGGTCTTGAACGTGCGATCGACGATGGTGCTCTTGTCCAGCGACCCGTCGACGAAGCCGTTCTCCGCATCCGTCGCATATTTGACCGTGCTCCACGTAATTGTCGAGCCGGTGAGCGTCACCTTGTCGGGCGATGCGGCGTGCATAGCAGCAGGAAGAGCGCAGGCTGCCGAAAGGACGGAAAGCACGAAGCTGATGCAGCGGTGCGAGCACGCACGAATTGCCATTGCGACGCCTTCAAAATAAGCAGGGTGTAGGATGGGTAGAGCGAAGCGAAACCCATCATTTTTTGCCGCAACGATGGGTTTCGCTGCGCTCTACCCATCCTACGAACTCGTGCCCCCGATGCAGCGCAGCGCGAAGCGATGCGCTGCCAGGCCGGGGCCCATGCCGCCATAGGTCCCGGCTCTGCGTAGCGGCATTACATGCCGCAAACGCGTCCGGGACACGACGAGCTCACACCACCGGCTTCACGCCGGGCATCGCCGTCACGAGATCGCGGAACGCGGCCCCGCGAATCTCAAAGTTGCGGTACTGGTCGAACGAGGCGCAGGCGGGCGAGAGCAGGACGACAGGATCGATCAGCCCCGAGGCTTCGGCATCGCGCGCGGCATTCGCGACAGCCACATCGAGCGTCTGCGAAATTTCATGCGGCACGCGCTCGCCCAGCGTGCCGGCAAATTCCGGCGCGGCCTCGCCGATCAGATAGGCTTTCCGGATCCGCGGGAAATATTCACTGAGGCTGGTGATGCCCCCCTGCTTCGGCTTGCCGCCGGCAATCCAGAAGATATCGGCAAAGGACGACAGCGCGTGCGCGGCGGCGTCCGCATTGGTGCCCTTGGAGTCGTTGACGAACAGCACGTTGCCGCGGCGGCCGACCTGCTCCATGCGGTGCGCGAGACCGGGAAAGCTGCGCAGGCCATTTTGCAGAGTGTCTGTCGAAATGCCCATCGCGAGCGCGCAGGCCGCGGCGCAGGCCGCGTTCTGCGCGTTATGCAGGCCGCGCAGCGAACCGATGCCGCCAAGCCTTGCGATCTCGCGGCGCGCACCGCCGGAGGCCTGCACGATGGTCTCGCGCTCGACATAGACACCGTCGGGCAGCGGATTCTTCACGGAAATCCGCACCACGCGTTTGCCGGCCTGGTCGAGCCGGTCGGCAATGTTGCGGCACCAACCGTCATCGACGCCGACAATCGACGTGCCCTGCGGCTGCACGCCTGCGACCAGCCGCGCCTTCACGGCGGCATAGTTTTCCAGCGTGCCGTGGCGATCGATATGGTCCTCGCTGACGTTGAGGAGAATGCCAACGGACGGATCGAGCGAAGGTGCAAGGTCGATCTGGTAGGACGACATTTCCACCACATGCACGCGCCCCATTCTCGGCGGCTCCAGCGACAAAATCGCGGTGCCGATATTGCCGCCCATCTGGGCGTCGTAGCCGGCAACCTTCATCAGGTGTGCGATCAGCGCCGTGGTGGTCGACTTGCCGTTGGTGCCGGTGATGGCGACGAACGGCGCGCTAGGGGCGTGGCGGCGGCGCTCGCGGCAGAACAACTCGATGTCGCCGATCACCTCGCAGCCGGCCTGGCGGGCCATCAGCGCCGACCAATGCGGCGCCGGATGCGTCAGCGGCGCGCCGGGGGTGAGGATCAGCGCGGAGAAATTCGTCCACGAAACGTTGCGCAGATCGGCGGTGGTGAAGCCGGCCTGCGCCGCCTTGGCGACGTTGTCGGCGCTGTCGTCGCCTGCGATGACCTCCGCCCCGCCAGCCTTGAGCGCGTGGCAGCTCGCAAGGCCGGAACCGCCGAGGCCGAACACGGCGACCGTCTTGCCGGCGAATGAGGTGACGGGGATCATCGCGCGCGGCTCACCGCAGCTTCAGCGTGGAGAGGCCGGCGAGCGCCAGCATCACCGAGATGATCCAGAAGCGGATCACGATCTGCGGCTCGGTCCAGCCCTTCTGCTCGAAATGATGGTGCAGCGGCGCCATGCGGAACACGCGTTTTCCCGTCAGCTTGAACGACGTCACCTGCACGATCACGGAGACGGCTTCGAGCACGAACAGGCCGCCGATCACAGCGAGCACGATCTCGTGCTTGACCGCCACCGCCGTCGCCCCCAGCATTCCGCCGAGCGCGAGCGATCCGGTATCGCCCATGAAGATCGAGGCCGGCGGCGCGTTGAACCAGAGAAAGCCAAGGCCGGCGCCGAGCACCGCGCCGCAGAGCACCGCGAGTTCGCCGGTGCCGGCGACATAGCGGATCTGCAGGTAATCGGAGAACACCGCGTTGCCGGTCAGATACGAGATCATGCCGAAGCTGGCGGCGGCGATCATGACTGGCACGATGGCAAGGCCGTCGAGACCGTCGGTCAGGTTCACCGCATTGCCGGCGCCGACGATGACGAAGGCGCCGAAGATCACGAAGAACCAGCCGAAATTGATCACCACGTCCTTCAGGAAAGGAACCGCCAGCGAGGTGGATGTCGCGTCGCGGCCGAGCCGCACCAGCGCGTAGCAGGCGGCAAGCGCGATAATCCCTTCGATCAAAAGCCGCAGCTTGCCGGCGAAGCCGCTGTGGCTCTGCTTCGTCACCTTCAGATAGTCGTCGTAGAAGCCGACAAAGCCGAAGCCGAGCGTCACCGCCAGCACGATCCAGACATAAGGGTTGAGCGGATTGGCCCACAGCAACGTCGAGACGACGAGGCCGGAGAGGATCATCAGCCCGCCCATCGTCGGCGTGCCCTTCTTGGAGATCAGATGCGATGCCGGGCCGTCGGTGCGGATCGGCTGGCCCTTGCCCTGCCGCAGGCGCAAATGGTCGATGATCCAGGGTCCGAACAGGAACACGAACAGCGCGCCCGTCACCATCGCCCCGCCGGTGCGGAAGGTGATGTAGCGAAACACGTTGAAGACGCCGCGGAAGATGCCAAAACCGGGAACGGTGTTGGAAAGCTCGATCAGCCAGTAAAACATTCAAAAAGCCCTGTCACGCGGCTTGGTTGCGCCGTCTTTGGCGGTAAGCGCTTTGGCAACGACTTGATAATCGTTTTCATCCTCAAACCAAGCGAATCTTGGTCATGGCTGGGGTATTGACGAATCACGTCTCGCGGAGACATCGGCCGCCTGATGCAGCCAGTCTACGCCTTTGGCTCCAGCGCGGCCAGCAGGCGGGGCACAAACTTGTTCACCCAGAACATCTTTTTGCTGCCCTTGACCACCACCACGTCCCCCTCGCGCAGCAATGCGGCGATTTGTTGGGGGTCGAGCGTCGCCGGGTCGTCGTGCCAGCCGAGCGCCCGCTCGGCGGGAACAAGATTATATAGGTGCCGCATCAGCGGGCCGACGCAGTAGATGCCGTCGATATCAGGCAGGTCTTTCGCGAGCTTCTCGTGATAGGCGGGCGCGTCAGCGCCCAATTCCAGCATGTCGCCGAGAATGGCGATACGCCGGCCGGATTTCACCGGCCGCGCCTTCAGGCTGCCGAGCGCGGCCACCATGCTGGCCGGGTTGCCGTTGAAACTGTCGTCGATCACCGTGACGCCGCCCGCCGCCTGCTCGACGCCGCGGCCGGTCATGATGCCGACATGGCTCAGCTCTTTGGCCAGCGCTGCCGGATCGAGCCCGGCGGCATGGATCGAGGCCAGCGCGGCCAGCGCGTTCTGCAGCCGATGCGGCGCGCCGGGCGTCAGGCCGAATTTGATTCCGCTGCCGTTCACCTCGACGGCGACGTTCCAGCTCTCGCCCTCGGCCGTGTGCCTGAGCGCCCGCACCTTTGAGCTATCGCCGAAACGAACGACCTTGCCGTTCCATTCCGGCGCCGCGACGTCTTCAGGCAGTACCAGCACGCCGTCTTTTGGCAGGCCCTGCGCGATGCTCACCTTCTCGCGGCGGATCGCTTCCAGGCTGCCGAGCTTTTCCAGATGTACCGGCTGCACGTTCACGACCAATGCCACCGTCGGCTTGGTGAGTTCGCTGAGCCGCGCGATCTCGCCGGTCTGGTTCATGCCCATCTCGACGACCCACACGCTTGCGCGCGGGCTGGCATTGCACAGCGTCAGCGGCACGCCCCAGAAATTGTTGAAGCTGCTTGGGCTGGCATAGGCGTTCGGATAAGCGGCGAGGAATTCCTTGGTGCTGGTCTTGCCGGCGCTGCCGGTGAGCCCGATCACCGGGCCTTTGAACCGCGCGCGCGCGGCGCGCGCCAGACCCCACAGGCCGTCGATCAGCGTATCCTTGACCACCAGTTGCGGAACATTCACGCCGGCAATCCGATGCGGAACGATCATCGCCACCGCGCCGGCCGCCTCCGCCCTGTCAGCGAATTCCCAGCCGTCGCGCGCGCTGGCGAAGCTTGAAATGAAGCCGCCGCTCGGCGTGCCGCGGAGCGCCACGAACAGGCTGCCCGGCTTCACCAGCCGGCTGTCCTGGGTGACGAAATCGATCGGCGTGTCCGGAAAGTCGCCGGATATTCCGAGCGCACGCGCGACTTCGGTAATCGTCCATAATGCCGTCGCGCTCATTTCGTCCTCGCTGCCAGCGCGGCCGCCACCGCCTCATGATCGCTGAACGGGAGCACCTTGTCGCCGACGATCTGCCCGGTCTCGTGTCCCTTGCCGGCGATCAGCAGCGCATCGCCGGGCTGCAGCGCCGCGATTGCCCGCCTGATCGCTTCCGCGCGGTCGCCGATCTCACTCGCGCCCTTGGCCGCGGCCAGAATGGCGGCGCGGATCGCTTGCGGATCTTCGCTGCGCGGATTGTCGTCGGTGACGATGACGTGATCGGCATTCTCGGCGGCGATGGCGCCCATGATCGGCCGTTTGCCGGCGTCGCGGTCGCCGCCTGCGCCGAAGATCACGACGAGCTTGCGCTTCGCATAAGGCCGCAGCGCCTGCAGCGCCTTGGCCAACGCATCCGGCTTGTGCGCGTAGTCGACGAAAACAGGCGCGCCGTTATGTTCGCCGACGCGCTCCAGCCGCCCCTTGGCGCCTTCGAGATGTTCGAGGGCCGCGAAGACGGCGTCAGGCTCGCTGCCGGTGCCGATCGCCAGCCCCGCGGCGACGAGCGAATTCTCGATCTGGAACTCGCCGACCAGCGGCAGCTTGACCGTGTAGTTGCGGCCACGGGTCTCCAGCGCGAGGTTCTGCGCAAACCCTTCGACGCTGGCGCCGACGAGGCGGATGCCCTCCCCGTCGCCATCCGCATTGCGGCCAACAGCAATGATCCGCAAGCCCCGCGATCGCGCCGCCTCGATCACCTGCTCCGAGCAGGCGTGATTGGCCGAGATCACCGCCGCGCCGCCGGGCGGAACGAGGTCGCGGAACAGCCGCAGCTTGGCGGCCAGGTAATGCGCCTCATCCGGATGGTAATCCATGTGATCGCGCGACAGGTTGGTGAAGCCGCCGGCGGCGACGCGCACGCCATCGAGGCGGAACTGGTCGAGCCCGTGCGAGGAAGCCTCAAACGCCAGATGCGTGACGCCGTCGCCCGTGATCTCGTCGAGCTGCTTATGCAGCGCGATCGGGTCCGGTGTGGTGAGCGAGCCGTAGACGGTGCGCTTTGGCGAAACGAGACCGATGGTGCCGATGCTGGCGGAGATGTGACCGAGCCGCTCCCAAATCTGGCGCGTAAACGCCGCTACCGACGTCTTGCCGCTGGTCCCGGTGACAGCGGCAATGGTCGTGGGCTGCCGCGGATAGAACCGCGCCGCCGCCAGCGCCAGTGCGCGGCGCGGATTTGGCGTGACGACGAAGGGCACGCGGCAGTCGGCCGGAGCGCGGTCGCCCGCTACCGCAACCGCGCCTGATTTGATCGCGGCGTCGATGAAGCGGGAACCGTCGGTCTTGGAGCCGGCGAGTGCGAAGAACAGGTCGCCCGGCTTCACCGCGCGGCTGTCGAAGCTAAGGCCTGTCACATCGAGCGCGGCCGCCTGCGGCTCGACCGCAGCGTCATCGCTGAAGAGATCGCGAAGTTTCATCTTGCTCCAGTCCGGCCCGGCGCAGCTCGGCGCCTCTATATTGGGAGCATGATCTTGTCGGAAAACCGGTCTCCACTTTTCCGGATCATGCTCGTCATACGCCTTACTGGGTTGTCCTCGATGCCGCAAGAATAAGGCGGTCCGACGTCGGCAGGTCGAAGCGCGGCTCGACGCCGAGCAGCGGGGCGATGCGGGCAATCACCTTGCCGCCGGTCGGCACCGCGTTCCAGCCCGAGGTGATGAAGCCATGGGTTTCCGGCAGCGACTTCGGCTCGTCCAGCATGACCAGAAGCTGGTATTGCGGATTGTCGGCCGGAATGATCGCCGTGAAGGAGTTGAGCACCTGCTTCTTGGAATAGCGGCCGTTGACCACCTTTTCCGAGGTGCCGGTCTTGCCGCCGATATAGTAGCCCTTCACGTCGGCCTTCTTGGCGGTTCCGACTTCGGCGTTCAGCCGCATCAAATAGCGCATCTTGTCCGAGGTTTCGGTGCGCAGCACCTTCTTGGCGATCGCCCGCGCCTCCTCCTCCGACCGCTTCAGGAAGGTCGGCGGAATCAGGTAGCCGCCATTGATGCAGGCGTTGATGCCCATCACCGCCTGCAGCGGCGCCACCGCGATGCCGTGGCCGAACGAGGCCGTGATGGTGTTGAGCTCGGTCCAGCGCTTCGGCACGATCGGGGAAGCGCTTTCCGGCAACTCGGTGCGCAGCCGGTCCATCTGGCCGAGCTTCTTCAGGAACGCCTTGTGCGCCTCGACGCCCTGCGACAGCGCGATCTTGGCCGCGCCGACGTTCGAGGAGAAGGTGAACACTTCGGACAGCGTGATGTTGCGGCCGACCGGATGGGTATCGTGAATGGTGAACTTGCCGAACCTCAGCGCGCCGCGCCCGTCATAGAGCGAGTTGAGGTTGGCCTTGCCGGAATCCAGCGCCATCGCCAGCGTCAGCGCCTTGAAGGTCGAGCCCATTTCGAACACGCCCGTGGTCAGGCGGTTGATGCGGTCGGGGTCGTGCGCTTCCTTCGGATTGTTGGGATCGAAATCCGGCAGCGAGACCAGCGCGACGATCTCGCCGGTGCGGACGTTGGAGACGAGGCCGGAAGCCGCCTTGGCCTTGTATTTTTCCTTCGCCTTCAGCAATTCGTCGCGCAGCGCGTGCTCGACGCGCAGGTCGATCGACAGCTCCACCGGCTTCTGCAGACGGTCCGTCGCGAAGCCCGCGCGGTGCAGATCGGCCAGACCGTTACTGTCCAGCCATTTTTCCATCCCGGCGATGCCCTGGTTGTCGATGTTGACGAGGCCGATCAGATGCGCGACCGCAGCGCCGGTCGGATAGACCCGCTTGTTCTCGCGCAGGAAGCCGATGCCGGGAATGCCGAGCTTGTGAATGTCGTGCTGCTGTTTCGGCGTGATCTCGCGCTTCAGCCAGACAAAGCCCTTGCGTGAGGACAGGCGCGTGCGCGCTTCCGCCGTGTCGAGATCCGGCAGCGCGGCTGTCAGAAGTTCGATCGCCTCGTCCTTGTCGATGATGCGGCGCGGCTCGCCGAACAGGCTCGGCGCCTTGACATCGGTGGCGAGCACCTCGCCGTTGCGGTCGACGATATCAGGCCGCGCGGTCGCAATCGCGTCCTGCGAAGCGGTGCGGCGCGCGCCGTGGCTGTCGGCGCCGACCGCGAACATGACAAGGCGTCCGGCCAGCACCACATAGATCGTCGCGAACAAAAGGATCGCCAACCCGACGCGCGCCCGCGCCTTGGCGACGCGGTCGACATTGCGCCCGTAGAGCAGGCTGCGGATCAGCCTCTGCCGCCACGGTTCCGCGTGCTTTCTGGTCCTCGCAAGTGCCCGGCCGGTCATTGCTGATCTCCCGACGCTGGCACCGATCCGGTGGTGGGCGGCGCCTCGGCGGCGGCTTCGATGGTGTTGATCATGGCGCCGATCGGATCGGGCGCGCCGGGCCGCGCAAAGGCCGGCGGCCGCTCCGGCAGATTCTTCAGCTGGTCGTACTGCGAAGCTGTGAGCGGCTGCAGCTTGAGATGACGCTCGGCGAGCCCCTGCAGCCGCAGCGGCGCGTCGAGCTTGGCCCATTCTGCGCGCAGCGCCGCGATGGCGTCGCGCTGCTCGCGGATCTCGGCGTTGAGCCGCAGCACGCGTTCGACACGCGAGGTCGATTCCATCTTGATCCGGTAGACGTAGGCTGCCGCAAACACCAATACGCCGATGACGAGGAAGTGGATGATCCGCATGATCAGCCTCCCCTCATCACGTCGGCGAGGACCGGCCAGGCCGGCAGTCGATCTGCCGCATGCGCCGGCGCGGCGGTCCGCTCGGCCGCGCGCAGCTTGGCCGAACGCGCGCGCGGATTGGCCGCCACCTCCGCCTCACCCGGAGTGACCGGACGCTTGGTCAGGATCTGAAAGCTCGGCGCGACCTGTGCAATTTCCGGAAGATGCCGTGAGCCGCCGCCGGTCTTGCCGCGCGCGTTGAAGAAATCCTTGACGATGCGGTCTTCCAGCGAATGGAAAGACACGACCACCAGGCGCCCGCCGGGCTTCAGCACGCGCTCGGCCGCGATGAGCGCCAGATGCAGTTCGTCGAGCTCGGCGTTGACGAAGATTCGCAAGGCCTGGAACGTGCGCGTCGCGGGGTGAATGTCGTTCGGCTTGGCACGCACCACCCTGGCGACGAGATCGGCGAGCGCCTGCGTCGTCGCGATCGGCGCCTCTTTCCGCGCCGCCACGATGGCCCGCGCGACGGCGCGGGAATGCCGCTCTTCGCCGAAGATATAGATGATGTTGGCGAGATCGGCCTCGGAAGCCTTTGCCACGACATCCGCGGCGGTCGGGCCATCATGGCCCATCCGCATGTCGAGCGGGCCGCCCAGGCGGAACGAGAAGCCGCGTTCGGCCTGATCGAGCTGCATCGAGGAGACGCCGACGTCCATCACGACACCGTCGACCTCTGCTTCGCCCTGCGCCGCGCAGACCTCCGCGAGGTTGGAAAACCGGTCCTCGACCAGGGTCAGCCGCCCGTCGGACTGATCGACCAGGTCGAACCCGCCCGCAATTGCCGACCGGTCGCGGTCGATGCCGATCACCCGGGTTCCCGCGATGGCCAGGATCGCCCGGCTGTATCCGCCGGCACCGAAGGTCGCGTCGACATAGACGCCCCCGTCCCTGGGGCTAAGCATCTCGACCGCCTCGCGGCCAAGCACCGAGATGTGGCGTGGCGCAACCGGGCTCATGCGCCGTCCCCCGGCGCTTTCGCGTCGCTGATAGGTACTAAACTGCACGCGAACCGGCCCATTGCGCCTCAAATCTCTGCGCTTCGCCGGGCGTGTCCGGCCGAGAGGCCACGACCCGGCACGATTGCCGCTTCCGACCCGGCCTCGCGCCCGCTCGTTTCCAGACGGAATTTGCTGGGTTGCCATGGCATTTCGAGCGCGAAAGAGGGCCTCGGCCGTCCCCAAACCCGGTTCGGCTCTTCATTACTTAGTAACCGCATTTAGCGTTAAGAAAGCGTTGATGGTCCGCCGCAGCTTTTGCGCGCTTTTGAGGCGCCCAAAAATGGTGATGCGCCTCGTCCACAGTTGATCAAAAAACCGGAGGAGGAGTCCGGCCGCCGCATTGCGCGGCCGCGAAGCAAATGAATAGTAAGGGAAACTGTCCTTGTGAACACGATATTGCCGTGCTGCCGCCCCGTTTGAGATTAAAAAATGACTACTGGTTCGTTCACCTCTGCTGGTATTGATTCGAGGCGTCAACGCGCCCTTCCCGTGCCCAGGGCCAACGCCGATATGAAGACCTTTATCCCGGATTCCTCGATCGCGTCCGACGTCATCCCGTCGCCGAACTTTGGCGACCGGAATAACGGACGCGCCGCCGACATGATCCTGCTGCACTACACCGGCATGCCGGATGTGGAAGGCGCGATCGCCCAGCTCTGCACCCCCGGCACCGACGTCTCGGCGCATTACATCGTGCTGGAGGACGGCCGCATCGTGCAGTCCGTGCCGGAAGCCAAGCGCGCCTGGCACGCCGGCGTATCCTCGTGGGCCGGCGAGGAAGACATCAATTCCTGCTCGATCGGCGTCGAGATCATCAATCGCGGCCACGACTGGGGCTATCCGGATTTCCCGTCGCGGCAGATCGCCGCCGTGACCGCGCTGTGCCGCGGCATCATGCTCCGCCGCAAGATATCAGCGCATCGCGTGCTCGCGCATTCCGACGTTGCGCCGGCGCGCAAGAAGGATCCCGGTGAAAAGTTCCCGTGGCACTTGCTTGCGAATTCCGGCGTCGGCCATTGGGTGCAGCCGGCGCCGATCGTGCGCGGCGAAACGCTCAAGCTCGGCAGCATCAGCGACGACGTCGCCGGCCTGCAGGCGGCGCTCGCCAAATACGGCTACAGCATCCCGACCCATGGCAAGTACGACGGACCGACCATGGAAGTGGTCACCGCGTTCCAGCGCCATTTCCGCCCGGCGCGTGTCGACGGCATCGCGGATATGTCGACCATCTCTACGCTGCACGCATTGCTGACGAGCCTGCCGGCGGATGCGAAAACGACGGTGGCGGCGAGGTAGTTGTTCGCGAGCGCTCTCGACTGTCATTGCGAGCGAAGCGAAGCAATCCATCTTTTTTCCCCGAGCGGAGAAATGGATTGCTTCGTCGCTTCGCTCCTCGCAATGACGGCTGAGCCAGTCACGCATCCATCTCCGCCATTCTTCGCGCATAGAGCCGCCTTAGCGGCTCCAGCTGCGTCGCCGCCGTCGCCTTCATATACGCCTCGCGCGCGGCATCGTGACGGCCGAGCCGGCGTAGCAGGTCGGCCCGCACCGCCGGCAGCAAGTCATAGCCCTTCAGCCCGCCGCGCGCTTCCAGCGCGTTGACGAGATCCAGCGCCCGCGCCGGCCCGTCGACCATCGAGACAACAGCCGCATGGTTGAGCTCGATCACCGGTGACGGGCTGATCCGCAGCAGCACCTCGTATAGGCCGGCGATCTGCCGCCAGTCGGTATCCTCATAACTCGGGGCACGCGCATGCAGCGCCGCTATCGCCGCCTGCACCGCATAGGATTGCGGCCGTCCCGGCATCCGCAGCGCCTCCTCCACGAGAAGCAATCCTTCCGAAATCTGCGCATGGTCCCACAGCGTCCGGTCCTGCTCTTCCAGCAGCACGATGTCGCCGCCCGCGGTCTCGCGGCCGGCGCGGCGCGAATCGTGCAGCAGCATCAGGGCGAGCAGGCCCTTGATCTCGCTGCGTCTAGGCAGCAGCCCATCAAGCAATCGCGCCAGTCGGATTGCCTCGCGCGCCAGATCAGGCCGCATCAGGTCTTCACCCGAGGTCGCCGCATAACCCTCAGTGAACACGAGATAGATCACCGCAAGCACGCCGCTGAGCCGCGGCTCCAGCGCCTCGCGTTCCGGAACCTCATAGGGAATGCCGGCCAGACGGATCTTTTGCTTGGCCCGCAACAGGCGCTGCGCCATCGCGTCTTCGCTGGTGAGAAAAGCGCGCGCGACCTCGGCAGCCGTCAGCCCGCACACGGTACGCAGCGTCAGCGCCACCTGTACCTCAGTTGCAAAGGAGGGATGGCAGCAGGTGAAGATCAATCGCAGCACGTCGTCGTCGAGCACGCCCTCGTCATCGTCGCTCGGCACTGACGCATTGAGCAGCAGCTCATGCGTCAATGCCTCCTGTTTGCCACGAAAAGAGATGTTGCGCCTGACGCGATCGATCGCCTTGTTGCGACCGACATTGACCAGCCAGGCCCGCGGATTGGCAGGCAGGCCGGCGGCGGGCCAACGCTCCAGCGCCGCCGCCACCGCATCCTGTAAGGCATCCTCGGCCAGATCGAAATCGCCGACGATGCGGATCAGCGTGGACAGCGCCCGCCCCGCCTCGTCGCGGAATATCTTTTCGATCTCGCGTGGTGTCATGCGATCTCAGCGCTGTCATTCCGGGGCGATGCGAAGCATCGAACTACGGGGCGCGCTTGCGCCCCTGAGAATCTCGAGATTCCGGGTTCGTCCTTCGGACGCCCCGGAATGACGTCCGTGCCCTCAGTCATAGATCATGATCGGCCTGACCTCGATCGACCCCATCTTGGCGGTGGGAATCCTCGCCGCAATGCCCAGTGCGGTATCGAGATCCTTAGCCTCGATCAGATAATAGCCGCCGAGTTGCTCTCGCGTCTCCGCGAACGGACCGTCGGTCGTCAGGATCTTGCCGTCACGGACCCGCACGGTGGTTGCCGTCGTTGTTGGCTGCAAGCCGTCACCGGCCTTGAAATGGCCACTCTGGATGATGGATTGGGTGAACGCGCCATATTCCGCCGTCAGCTTCTTGCGGTCGTCCGCGGTCATGCGGCCGTATTCCGCATCACTCCGGTAGATCAGCAACAGATACTGCATCGCAAACTCTCCTCTTGATCGGCTGGATCGCCGACATCAGGTCGAACGGACCTTCCGCAAAACGACACTGCCGGAAGAATTATTTTTTTGGCGGCGAAGCATGCCGGAAGCCCGACGCAGGCGCCATCAGTGCTTTCCGCCCGCCTCGGCGAGCCGCCGCCGCAATTCCCGCACCTCCTCGAACCGCTTCGTCACATCGCGCATGACGGCCACTGTGCCCGCAACTTCCTGCCGGTCGTCGTGCAGCAGCACGATGGTGAACTCGACCGAGATACGGCGTGCGTCCTTGGTCAGCGCAGGCACCGACAGCAAATCGCCGTGGCCATAGCGGCTCGTTCCCGTCGCCATCGTGTGGCGAAATCCCTCCCAGTGCCGGGCACGCAAATTCTCGGGAATGATGATGTCGAGCGGCTGGCCTGCCGCCTCTTCGGCCGTGAAGCCGAAGATCCGCGCCGCGCCGGGATTCCAGAACGTGATGCATCCTTCGCGATCGGTGGCGACGATCGCGTCGGAGGCGCTTCGCAGCAATGCTTCACCGAGAGCGGCAGGAATGTTCATGGCGTATCAACTCGCTGTTATCGGCAAGCATCAAACGCCGCGATCCCGGCCCTGTCAAAGTTGCTCGCGGAACCCGATTAACCACGCTTTCGCTTGACGCGCGCCATCGAAGCCCTCATTCGTATGGCGTCAGTCGGCCGGACGGCCGCTCCTGCTACGGTCGAAAGGCTGCGGGAGAGGAAAGTCCGGGCTCCATCGACATGCGGTGCCGGATAACGTCCGGCGGGGGCAACCCCAGGGAAAGTGCCACAGAGAACGAACCGCCCTCCTTCGCTTCGGCTTCGGAGGGTAAGGGTGAAAAGGTGCGGTAAGAGCGCACCGCGTTTCCGGCGACGGAGACGGCATGGCAAACCCCACCGGGAGCAAAACCGAATAGGGACGGCAACGCGGTTAGTTCGCGAAAAGCGATAACACCGCAGGGCGATGTCAGGCCCGCCGTCCGGGTAGGTTGCTCGAGGCCATACGCAAGCATGGTCCCAGAGGAATGGCCGTCACGTACCATTCGCAAGGATGGTGCCCTACAGAACCCGGCTTACAGGCCGGCTGATATCGGATGCGAACGCGTTTTCGAAGAAGGCGCGTCTCGCTGAAATGAGGGGTTCGGCGCCAATACGCCGGACCCCTCACCATTTGTGGCACCCGCGCGATTCAATCCCGCCCTGCCTCGGCAATCGCCTGCGCCAGCCGCGGCGGATTGCTGAAGAACATTTCGTGGCTGCCGTCGCATTCGACCAGGCGGAATAGGCCGAGCCGCTCCGACAGCCGCGGATGCCAGGGCAGGCTGTGCGGCAGCGCGATATCCTGCCGGCAATTGACATAGGATTTGCCGACCGGCAGCTCCGCCAGCGGACGCTTCAGCGCGATCTTGTCGGTGAAGGTCTTGTAGGGATGCGGGTTGAGTTTGGCGTAGGCGGACTTTGCCAGTTCGAGGTCGGCGTCGTTGATGAAGGCATCGCGCCAGATTTCGAACGGCAGCATCACGGCGTTGTTGTTGGCGGCGGCGACCGCATCGAACAGGCCGACATAATGCGGCGGCACCATGTCGTTGAGGCATTGCCCATCCAGCGGCACGAAGGCGTTGACGTAGACGAGGCGCCTGATCCTCTCGGTGAGACGGTCGGCGACGCCGGAGATCACCATGCCGCCATAGGAGTGGCCGACCAGCCTGATGTCGCGCAGATCGCTCTTTTCGATGTAGCTGACAACAGATGCGACCGCCTGCGCGAGGCCTGTCGCGGCGCGGTCGTCATCCCGATTGTTGCCGGCAACCGTCGGGCAGTGCACGACATGGCCGCTGTTTCGCAGATGCCCGGCCACCGCCTCCATCTCGGCGCCGGTGTGCCACGCGCCATGCACCAGTACGTAAGTATCTGCCATTTCCGTCCCCTCCGATGTTGATGACCGGACCTTGATAGAGACGGTATTTCGTCGCCGATGGCCGGATCCGGCCACGGCCATCGCCGAATTGCGCCAGGGGCAATAAGGCCTTAGCGCTGCCGGCGAAATGCGGCCGGCGTCATGCCGAGATACTTTCGGCATTGCCGGATGAAGTGCGACGGGTCGGAAAAGCCGACGCGCAATCCAACCCCGCCGATCCCGATGCGATCAAAGCGCGGCTCGCTCAACATCCGCCGCGCGGCCGCCATGCGGCAATCGTTGAGCAGGCCGCTGAACGTCAGGCCGGCCTTGTTGAGGCAGCGGTGCAAGGTGCGCTCCGAGATGCGCAGATGATCGGCAACGATCACCGCCGTCAGCCCGGGCTCGGCGTAACGCAGGCGAATGACGCGGCCGATCTGGTCCAGGAGTCCTACCGCATCGCGCGACTCAGAAGGTGTCGCCGGAATTTCGCTTCCGAATGCCAGCGCCAGCAGCGATCCGAGCTGGTCGGTCAGCACCTGCGCCGGCAACGGCCGCTCGATCGCCAGTTGCGGCGTCAGTTGGCACGCGAATGCACTGAGCGCCGCCCCCCAGCCGGCGCGTCCATCGATGCGCTGGCCAAGGCGCCGGTCAGGATCGGTGATCCAGGATTCGACCCAGGCGATCGGCAGCTCTACCGACAGCGTGTTGGCGGTCAGCGGAAAGTTGAACTCGTAGCAGCGCCGGGAATCCAGCAGCACGAGATCGCGCGGCTGCAGGCGCGACGCATGTCCGTTCTGCATCACCGTCCAGTCGTGGTCGGTCTTGCACAGAAGGTAATAGTAGTTCGACGTGCTGCGCGACAGGCTCGCCTTTCGGCGGTAGACGTGCTGCGCGGAGCCTTGGACGCGGTTGATGCCGATGGTGTCGAGCTGCCCGCGCGCGATGGAGCAATCGAAGCCGGCGCGGACCGGCGTCGTGATGTCCATTTCGAGAAAGCATTCGCAGACGGCGCCGATCCAATAGTCCAGGCGCCGTTCCGGCTCGACCAGGCCGGTCGACCATTTCTCGATGACTGCCGCCGTTCTGGCCGCCATGCCCTGTCCCCTCCGCGGTCCTCGCCGGCCGCCGGTTCTTCAGCTTGTTGGGCGCAGGGCGGAGAGTCAATCCGCTACGCGGCTATCTTCTGCAACAGCGCCATCAGCGCCTCCGGCGCCGTGACGTTGGGCGAATGACTGGCGTCGATCTCGTAATAGCCCCAGGCGGGATCGCCCTTCGTCATTTTCGCGAAGCGGCCGAAGGTATCAGCGGGTGTGATCCGCGTGGCGTAGATGTAGCTGCGCGGCAGCGTCAGCGGTCCGCCCTGCAGTTTTAGCTTGGTCTCGAAGCATTTGATCGGCATGTCGACGCGCCGTGCGCTGAGCCATTCGACGTCGGCCGGCGAGGTATCGGGCGGCGTCGGGTTCGGCGGCACGCGCCAGCCGTCGCCGGTCTTTGCAAGCTCCCGCATCCGCGCCTGCGCCGCCTCGTTGAGATCGAGCAGCGACTGGCCATCCTCAGGCACGAAGGCGTCGATATAGATCAGCTGCCTGACCTTGTCGCGGGCGCGGTCGGCGACGCCGGTCGCAACCATGCCGCCATAGCTGTGCCCGATCAGCACGATGTCGCGCAGGTCCTCGTACTTGATGACGTTCAGCATGTCCTCGATATGCGTATCGAGGTTGATGGCCGGGTGCGCCAGATGCGACCGCTCGCCGAGGCCGGTGTAGCTCGGCGTCATCAGGCGATGCCCGGCCGCCTGCATCAGCGGATGCATCTTCTTCCAGGCCCAGCCGGCGGACCACGCACCGTGACAGACGAGAAAGGTTTTTGGAGAGGTTATGTTCATCGGGCCGTTTCCCCAGGTTCTTGTTAAAGGCATTGATTGCGATAGTACCTACCGGCTCGGTCGTGTAAACGTTTGCGCAAATCTAACGTCGTCATTCCGGGGCGCATCGAAGATGCGAACCCGGAATCTCGAGATTCCGGGTTCGATGCTGCGCATCGCCCCGGAATGACGGGGAGAAATTCCCCGAACCAACGGGGAGAAACAAAAGAGTGGACGTAACCACCTACGCCATCCTGCTGGCCGGCGCGCTCGCCGGCGGTTTTGTCTCAGGCCTTGCCGGTTTTGGCACCGCGCTGATGGCGCTGGGCATCTGGCTCTACATCCTGCCGCCGCCTATTGCCGTGCCGCTGGTGCTGATCTGTTCGGTCAGCTCGCAGATCTCGACGCTGCCCTCGATGTGGAAGGTGATGGACTTCAAACTGGCGCTCCCATTTGTGGCCGGCGGCCTCGCCGGCATGCCGATCGGGGCGCTGCTGGTGGCCCGCGCCGATCCGCAAGTCTTCAAGCTCAGCGTCGGCGTCATGCTGCTGGTGTTTCCGACCGCCCTCTATTTCATCCAGAAGCCGATGGCGTTCCGCTTCGGCGGCCGCATCGCCGACGCCTGCGTCGGATTTGCCGGCGGCATTCTCGGCGGTCTCGCCGGCCTGTCGGGCCCGCTGCCGACGCTGTGGGCCAGCATACGCGGCTGGACCAAGGACCAGCGCCGCGGCGTCTTCCAGATCTTCAATGGCAGCGTGCTCGGCGCCGCACTCATCCTGCAATCCGCCAGCGGCTTCGTTAGACTGGAGGTTCTCTGGCTGGCGATGCTGGCGTTGCCCGGCACCCTGATCGGCGCCCGCCTCGGCATGCGGACCTATCACGCGCTGAACGACCGCAACTTCTACGATGTCGTGCTGGCGCTGCTGTTTCTGTCGGGCGTCGGATTGGTGTGGAGCAGCATTGCTCCGAGGTAGGCGCGCATAGCCGCCATGTGCTCCGAGTAGATTGCTGTACGCTGATCCGCAAAGCGGCTAACCAAGTCGCATCATGAGCTCTCATTCGTCGCGCGAACGGTTCGGGCTGCTGCTCGGCTTTGTCGGCATGATGATCTTCGGCGGCACGCTGCCGGCGACGCGGATTGCGGTCGCCGAAATTGATCCGATTGCACTGACCGCGCTGCGCACCGCGATCGCCGGGGTATGCTCGCTGGTCCTGCTACTCGTGCTGCGCCGCCCGCTGCCGCCCCGCGCACTGTGGCCGCAACTGGTCATTGCGATGCTCTGCGTCGCCGTCCTGTTTCCGCTCTTGATGTCGATGGGCATGCAGCGGGTGGATGCCTCGCATGGCGGCGTCGTGCTCGGGGTGCTGCCGATCGCCACCGCCCTCGTTGCAGTGGCCATCACCCATGAGCGGCCGAGGCCGCTGTTCTGGATCGCCTCGCTCGCCGGCGCGGCGCTGGTGATCGCGTTTTCGTTAAGGGAAGGCGGCGGCGCATTTTCCGCCGGCGACCTCCTGCTGTTTGCCGCCGTTGCCGTCTCGGCGATCGGCTATGCGTTCTCCGGCCGGCTGACGTCACACTTGCCGGGCTGGGAGGTCATCAGCTGGATCCTCGTCATCGGCCTGCCGCTCTCGATTCCCGCCGCCATGCTGACCATGCCGCACGATGCGGGCCAGATCGCGCTGAAATCCTGGCTCGGCCTGCTCTATGTCGCGCTGTTCTCGCAATGGATCGGCTTCTTCGCCTGGAACGCGGGGCTGGCGATGGGCGGCATCGCGCGGGTTTCGCAGGTGCAGCTCCTGCAGCCCTTCGTCACTTTCGCCCTCGCCGCCTTCTTCAACGGCGAGACGATTACGCTGCAGATCCTGCTGTTCGCCGCCGCCGTCGTGGTGACGGTCGCGGTCTCGACGCGCACGCGCAGTGGGCCCGCGCCCTCCGTGCCGCAACGCGATCGCGAGCCGCCTCAGCTTGCCGCATCCTGATCGATTAGAGACGGGCTTTCCGCGACCAGCTCGTCCCTGATCCTGTCCGACTGGATGGCGCGAAGCAGCACCCTCGCGGTCTTCAAATGACCCGCCTTCACGCAGAGCCGGATGATCTGGCTGACCGAGACATCGCGCATGGCGTCATCGGAAATCTTCTTGGCGAGCTCGAGCGCGCATTTGATCGCCGCCTGATAGCGCTCGCTTTCAGCGGCCTTCTCGGCTTCCGCGTTGCGGCCGCGCAGCGTCGCCATCTTCTCGACGATAACAGCGGCCGCGGCGCAGATCTCGCGGATGCGCTGTGCCGTCCCGATATCGCCCTCGGGCTCGACGCCGGTTTCCCAGACGTCCGGCGGCCGATCCCTGTGAAACCAGCGCATCGCTACGGGCCCTCCCGATAGCGGAAGGATATTCCGACATCGATCGGGTCCGCAACAATGGCCGCGACCTCACCCTTGCGGCCGAGATACGGCCGCGATGGACGCGCGCGAAGCCGCTTGCTGGCCGGCCCCAACGCGCGGCGGAGCAACCTCGCGCTCCTGTGTCGCCAGCCGCTTCCTGAGTTCGCGGCGCAGCAGAAACAGCGCGAGGCACGCCTGCAGCGTGGTGGTGGCGATCGACAGATACCAGACCTGCTCGATCGCAAAGCCCGGCCGGCTCGAGAGCCAGATCACCGGCACCGCATAGGTAAGCAGGCGGGTGCCGGAGCTGAGCAGCACCGGGCGGGTGTTGCCAAGGCCCTGAAACATGCTGTGGCACGTGAAGATCAGCCCCTGCGCCACCAGATTGAGCGACACGAACTGCAGGAACTGCATGGCAACCGCCATGGCATCCCGGTCCTTCGAGAAGCCCGCGAGCAACACGCCCGGCCAGCACTGCGCCAGGATCATGAATCCGATCATGATGGCGGTGGCAATCAACGCCGCCTTCACAACTGTTTCGCGCACCCGGCGGCCATCGCCGGCGCCGAAATTCTGGCCGGCGATCGGCCCGGCTGCCAGTGCAACCGCCAGCGCTGGCATCTGGATCAGGCCGAGCACCCGCGTCCCGATGCCGAACCCGGCCTGGGCCGCCGCGCCGAAATCGCGGAGCACATAGTAGACCACGCCCATCCACGCGAAGATGATCGCAAACTCGCCGCCGGCCGGAAGGCCGACATTGAGGATGCGCATCCATTGCCGGAACTGCGGACGCCACTGCGCGGGATCGAAGCGGACATAGCGCTCGAACTTGTGGAAATACGCGAGCAGCATCAGCACGGCGGCCAGGATAGCGATCGAGCTTGCCAGGCCCGCGCCGGCAACGCCGAACGCATGGCCCGTGCCCCAGCCGGCGATAAGCACCGGCGCCAGCGCGATGTTGAGGATGACGGCAAGCGCCTGCACCAGCATGGTCGGCCGCACGATGCCGGTGGCCCGTAGCGCGGCCCCCATCACCTGCGTCGTGAATTGCAGCGCCAGCGCCGGCATGAACCACAACAGATATGTCGTGCCCGCTTCGACCGTGGCCGCATCGGCAGCGACGGCGCGCATGTAAAACCGCGCCAGCACGGATCCCGCGGCCAGGGTTAGCAAGCCGCACAACACCGACAGCACGACCGATTGGTTGAAGACGAGGTTGGCGTCGGCGCGATCCTTGCGCCCGACGGCGTGCGCCATCAGCGCAACCGTGCCGACGCCCAGCACCTGCATCAATCCGTTGATCAGGAATCCGGCATTGCCCGCCGCGGCCACGCCCGCGACGGCCGCGTCGCCGAGGCCCGCAACGAAATACAGGTCGACCAGCTGGCAGATCATGATGGTGACCATGCCGGCGACGATCGGCGGCGCCATGCTCAGGATGTGGCCCGCAATGGAGCCGCGCGTCAGGTCTTTCATTGTCAAATTCCATTTCTGCCGCGTAGCTGTCCGGAGCATCCGTCAGCCACGCGCCACAATTCATTCCGCCGCCGAGATGAACTCGGTGGCCTGCAACTCGAACAACCCGCGATAGATGCCGCCGGGGCGCGCGGTCAGTGCGGCATGCGTGCCCTGCTCGACGATCTCGCCGCGGTCGAACACCAGGATGCGGTCGAGGCTGCGCACCGTCGACAGGCGGTGCGCGATCACGATCGAGGTGCGGCCCTTCATCAGCCGCTCCATCGCCTGCTGGATCAGGCCTTCCGATTCCGAATCGAGGCTCGAGGTTGCCTCGTCCAGGATCAGGACCGGCGCATCCGCCAGGAAGGCGCGCGCCAGCGCGACGCGCTGCCGCTCGCCGCCCGACAGTTTGACGCCGCGTTCGCCGACCAGCGTGCCGTAACCCTTCGGCAGCCGCAGGATGAAATCGTGCGCATTGGCGAGCCGTGCCGCCTGCTCGATCGCCTCCATGCTGGCGCCGGGCCGGCCATAGGCGATGTTCTCCGCCAGCGTACGGTGAAACAGGATCGGCTCCTGCTGCACGATCGCGATCTGGGTGCGCAGCGAGTGCTGCGTCGCCTCGGCGATATCCTGACCGTCGATCAGGATCTTTCCGCCACTGATGTCATAGAGCCGCTGCACCAGCTTGACGAAGGTGGTCTTGCCAGAGCCGGAACGGCCGACCAGGCCGACCCGCTCGCCGGCGCGGATCTCCACCGACAGGCCGTCATACAGCGGTTCGCGATGGCCGCCATAATGGAACGTCACGTCGTCGAACACGATGCGGCCGCCCTGGATGTCGATCGGCGTCGCATCGACCGCGTCGGCAATGCCGATCGGCTCGCCGTGGATCGCGACCAGCTCCTCCATGTCGTTGACCGAGCGCTGCAGGTTATTGATGTGCATGCCGACGTCACGCAAGTAGGCGTGGATGATGTAGTAGCTGGTCAACACATAGGTGACGTCGCCCGGCGTGGCGCGGCCGGCGATCCAGAGCAGGATCGCACCACCAATCACCGACGTGCGGAAGCACAGCAGCACCGCGAGCTGCGCCGTCGAGGTGTAGTTGTAGCGATACCACGTCCGCCGCACGCGCGTGCGCCATCGGCCGATCACGCCGGCCAGCCGCGCATCTTCGCGCGCTTCCGCGCCGAAGGATTTCACCACCGCGTTGCAAGTCAGCGCGTCCGCCAGCGTGCCGCCGACCTTGGTGTCCCAGGCGTTGGAGATGCGCGCGGCTGGCGCGATGTAGTTCACCGAGAACGCCATCGTCATCGAGACATAGATCACGGTGCCGACCGCGATGACCACGCCCAATGCCGGCCAGTGCAGGCCGAGCAGGATCATCGAGCCAACCAGCACCAATATGGCGGGAAGCAGCGCCATCAGGATGGTGTCGTTGAGCAGGTCGAGCGCCCACATGCCGCGCGTGATCTTGCGCACCGTCGAGCCGGCAAACGAGTTGGCGTGCCAGTCGGTCGAGAAGCGCTGCACGCGTGCGAACGCATCGCGCGACACGTCCGACATCGTCTTCAGCGTGAACGGCACGATCGCCTGCAGGCCGGTCAGCCGCAGGATCATCGAGGTGAGGCCGAGCGCGACGATCGAGCCAAAGGCGACGAACGCAGCATGGCGGGCGGCGGGATCGGCGGTGCCGCGCGTCAACGCATCGACCAGATGGCCGGAGAAAACCGGCATGAACAGGTCAGCGGCGGTCGCGCCGAGCAGGCCGCCGGCGACGACCACGGCGCGGCCAGGCTGTTGCAGCCAGTGGCGGAACACGAACGGGATCACCACGCGTATCGCCGCGGGACCCTTTTCCTTATGAACGGTCATGGCGTCATCCGGCAGCGCCTATCGCACACGCCGGCTCCATCTGAAGTGACGCGCGGGCGGCCTCGAATACGAGACGCAAGCGTCGTCAAAAATAACGTTAAGTCGTTGGGAAGCTTAGAGATCGGGGCATCAGGCCCGATCGTAACCGGTGGAGCTCGCGCTCAAGGACGCGATCGAAAACCCACCACGAGCATCGAACGCGAGGACGCGATCTGCGAATACATGGAAGTCATGCAAATCTCCCCGGCTCGAGCGACAATGTGTTGCTTATAAATGCGTCGCAGATGGTTTGCAACAACAGCGTGAGCGTGTGTTGTCGTTGCGCCAACGCGTTTTCCAGCGCGCGCGGACCGGCTGGGAATGTCCCGCCCGGTCAGGCCGGCAGCCGCCCGCCCGGCGGCAGGATGTCGGCCAGAAACTTTTGCGCGCGCGGGTGATCGGGCCGGGTGAAGAATTTTCCCGGCGTCGATTGCTCGACGATGCGCCCCTCGTCCATGAACCAAATGTGGTCCGCCACCTCTCGCGCAAAACCCATCTCGTGGGTCACGATCATCATCGTCATGCCTTCCTGGGCGAGCTGCTTCATGGTGGCAAGCACTTCTCCGACCATCTCCGGATCGAGCGCACTGGTCGGTTCGTCGAACAGGATCACCGGCGGACGCTGCGCCAACGCGCACGCAATCGCGACGCGCTGCTGCTGGCCGCCCGACAGATTGCCCGGCATCGCACCCGCCTTGTGCGAGAGCCCGACCTTGGCCAGCAGCGAATCCGCGAGTTCGGCGGCTTCCCGATGCGCCATGCCGGCCACCTTGATCGGCGACAGCATGACGTTTTCGCGGACCGACATGTGCGGAAACAGGTTGAACTGCTGGAACACGAACCCGATGCCCGCACGAAGCCGGTTGATGTCCTTGTATCCGGTGTAGACATCGCGTCCGCCGATACTGATCGTCCCGCCCTGGATGGCTTCAAGGCGGTTGATGGTGCGGATCATGGTGGATTTTCCCGACCCGGAGGGGCCGCACACGACGACAACCTCGCCATTGGCGACGGCACCGGACACGCTGCGGAGCGCGTGGTAATTGCCGTACCATTTCTGCACACCGTCAAGTTCGATCATCGTGTCTCGCATCACGTTGCTTCCTGGCCGGTCGGAGTTGGTGGGGTCCGCCACTGGCGCCTGCTCCGCAGGCGGCGTTCCAGATACTGCGCGAGCGCCGAGATCAGATAGCAGACCGTGAAGTAGAAGCAGGCCAGAACCACGAAGGTTTGCAGCGCCTTGTCCGGTTCGAAGCTGTTGATCTGCTGGGCCGCGAAGGTGACTTCCTGAACCCCTATGATGTACACGATCGACGTCGCCTTGATCGTCGAAACAAACTGGTTGACCAGCGACGGCAGCATGTTGGCCAGGGCCTGCGGCAGCATGACGTGCCACATCGCGAGCCGGTAGCTCAGCCCGATCGACCGCGCCGCTTCGAGTTGGCCGGGAGGCAGCCCCTGCAATCCCGCGCGCACGATTTCGCCAAGGAAGGCCGACTCGTAGACGACGATTGCGCTCAGGGCGGTCGCGAAGGCCGGCACCGCCACACCCGTGACCCGCGGCAGCACGAAATAGGCCCAGAAGATAATCATCACGAGGGGAATGCCGCGAAAAGCGTAAACCCAGGCGGTCGCCGCATAGCGGGACCAGCGCCACTCGCCGATGCGCGCCAGCCCGATCAGGATCGCGATGGGGAAGGATAGGATCATGCCGAGGGCGGCAAGCAAAAGCGTCACGGCAATCCCGCCCAGCGGCCCGTTGGGCCATGAGCCGACCAGCAGAAGCGTGCCGTGATGCCGGATGATCTCGATCACGGTCAACTCTTGAAGCCGGGCGGGAAGCGTTTGCCGAACCAGGCACCAGCTCCCATGATCGCCAGAGAGAATGTGAGATAGACGAACGTCGCGACGGCGAACACCTCGAACGAGCGGAAGGTCAGGTTCTCGATCGCCTTGACCTGGTAGGTCAGGTCCGCCACCCCGATCACCATCGCCAAACTCGTATCCTTGAAAAGGATCAGCGTGCGATTGAGCAGCGGCGGCACGGCGATGCGAAGCGCCTGCGGGATGCTCACGTAGCGCATGGCGGCGAACGCGGAGAGCCCGATCGCCCTCGCAGCCTCGATCTGGGTGTGCGGGATGGCCCGCAGCCCGGAACGGATGTCCTCAGAATAGTAGGCGCTGACGTTGAGCGACAGCGCCACCGCCGCGAAGACGAACTCCGACTGGCTCCGGTTCACCCACAATTGGACCGGCGCGGGCAGAATTTCCGGAACGCCGAAATACCAGACCATGATCTGCACCACGGTCGGCACGTTGCGGTGATATTCGACGAACAGCCGCATGAACCAGCCGAGCGGCGCGAAAGAGATCGCTCGCAACGCCACGATCACGAGCGCGACGGCGAGGCCGCCGATCCACGCCGCTGCAAAAAGCTGCAGGGTCGTGACGACCCCGGAGAACAGCTTGGTCGCTACACCAGCGCCGGTCAGGAAGGTCCAGTCGAACACCATGCCCCGCCGGCCCTACATCGCCTGGTCGACCGGCTCTACCTTGAAACTCCGAGTCAGGCCGTAGATGGAGTTCTTCCCCATCCATTGATCGAAAATCGTATCCAGCTCGCCATCGGCATCCATTTTGCGCAGGACATCGTTCACAGCGGCCAACAGACCGGAGTTGCCCTTGTCGGCCACGATGCCGATACGTTCAATGGCGGTTGCTTCCTCCAGCAGACGATAGGGATCACTCGACTTCCTGGAATCGACGAAAAAGCGCTTGAGCACCAGTTCGCCGGCGGTGAAGGCCTCAACCTTGCCGCTCTGGAGCGCGAGGTTGCAGGCGGCAACATCCTGAAAGGTCATCACGCGGCTGCTGCTCAAGGCGCGCTCCGCGATCGCCGCCGAACTGGACCCCTTCGAAGCGCACACGCGCTTGTCCTTAAGGTCGGCGAATGTGTTGATGCCCGAACTCTCGCGCACGAGAACCTTGATCTTGCCCTGCAGGTACTGGAGGCTGAAATCGACCTGCGCCGCGCGCTCGGGAAGATAGGCCATGGATCCCGCGACGACGTCCACCCGGCCGAGCTTGAGTTCGGGAATGCGCGCTTCCGTGGACAAGGGACGATGCTCGAGCGCGACGCCCAGCCCTTTCGCCAGCGCCTTGCAGATGTCCACGTCGTATCCGACGAAGGCGCGCGTGTTGGGGTCCTGGTAGGCGTACGGCACGCTGGAACTCTGCGTTCCGCAGATCAACGTTCCGCGGGCCTTGATATCTCCCAGCCTGTCGGCACGGGCCGAATGACTGATGGTCAGCGCGCCGATCGCCATCAGCACTCCAATGGCAACGCAGGTCAGGGGCTTTACGCTAGGCATGGTCCTGTTCTCCGGGTTTCAGGGCATTGGCGTGAAAGACAAATCGTGCGCGCTCCTGCCGATCGACCTGACTGATGAGATTGGTTTCCCAGGCGAGGTACCGTCGCGCCGCGTCCTTGTTGCCGTCGTGGCGGTCGTGCACGAAGAACAGAAAATCGATGCATTCGGAATCGGCAGGGGCGTCCGGCGTCGCAACCACCGTCAGGCCGGCCTGGCGCCACGCTTCCGGTGTGCCGATGTGGATGCGCACCTCGCGCAGTCCCTGCTCGCGCAGGGTCGCAGCCGCGAGCGCCGCAACGCCGGGCTCGTCCGCCACGAGAATGACCGGCTCATCGGCGCGAAGGCCCAGGCGATCGAGACGCGGGCGGATCGACCAGCGCGCCTTCTCGAGGTGCCCTGCGCGGAATGTCGTGCTGGCACGGATATCCACCAGCTGCACCCGTCCTCGCGCCAACGCCCGCGCGAGATCGGCAACCGGAAGCGTGGCCAGTCCGGCCGGAGGCGGCGGGACCGCAGAGCCTGCCCGCACCCGCGCCTCGATGCCTTCCCTGAGAACGACGGCCTCCCAGCCCATTTGAACGAGCCAGCTCGCGACCACCGGCGCGCGCACGCCCTCCCCATCGAACAGAATGAGCCGCGCGCCCTGCACGCCGACATAGTGATCGGTCGCCTGTATCAACTGGCCGCCGGGCGTATGCTGCGCGCCGGGCAAGGACCTCTCGGCAAATTCTTCCGGCGTGCGAACATCGCACAGGAAGGTGGTGCGCTGGGTATCAGCAAGCCATTGCTGCGCCGTCGCGGCGTCCACCATGCGCACGCCCGTTCTTCCGGCGAGCGTCTCCGCCCGCTCCCGCAAGGCCGCGATCTCCGCCGAGGCCGGCGCAATGGCATGCCGCCGGTCTGCGCCGTGCTCCAGCGCGAGATCATCGAGATACCAGCCTTGCGTGCCGTTCTCGAGCGCAAGGACGGGGTTCGGGATGCCGAGATTGATCAGCGTTTGCGCGCCGATGATGCTCCGGGTCCGGCCGGCGCAATTCACCACGATCGTCGTCGCGTCGCTCGGCACCAATTCGCGCACGCGCAATGCCAGTTCGCCGTTCGGGCAACAGGTCGCTCCGGGGATGTTCATCTTGCGGTATTCGGTGAACGGACGCCCATCGAGCACGATGATGTCGTCCTTCCCAGCGAGCCGGGCGGCAAGATCGCGCGCGCCAATGCGGGGCGTCGCGAAGAAGTGCTCGGCCAACTCGCCAAAGGTCTTGCTGGGCACGTTCACACCCGCGAACAGGGAAAGACCCGCTGCGCGCCAGGCTGGCGCGCCGCCCGCCAGCCGGTACACATCGCTGTATCGCATCTGCTTGAGGGCAACGGCGGCCCCTTCGGCGATGCCGTCCCCGTCGTCGTAGACGACAATTCTCGCCGACAGGCGCGGGACCAGCCGGGCGATCTCGTCTTCCAGCCGGCTGAACGGAACGTTGACGGCGAAGAAGAGGTGCGCTTCGCCATATTGGCCATGCTCGCGCACGTCGAGCAGCGCGATCTCGCGTCCGTCGCCGAGCCATTCCTTGAGGACAAGGGCTTCAACAGGATGGATTGTTTGGTCGGACTGGTCTGGCATGGGTCTTCAGCAGCGAGGGATAACGGGACGGCGACGGCGGCCGGGCGGCGCGCAGGCCGGAAACGGGTTACGGCGCCAACGCCGAGAAGGCCTGACGGAGGTCGGCGACAAGATCGCCGGGATCTTCGAGGCCCACATGCAGCCGCATGATGGGGCCGTGCCCCGACCAGTCGGCGACCGAGCGCGCGGCGGCCATGTCGACGGGCAAAGCGAGACTCTCGAAGCCGCCCCACGAAGCGCCGATGCCGAAAAGCTGCAGTCGGTCGATCGCCGCCTCCACTGCTTTCGCGGGAATTCCCGGCTCGAACTCGACCGACAGCAGTCCGTTGGTGCCATGGCAATCGCGCTGCCAGAGCCGATGCCCGGGATCTCCGGGCAGCGCCGGACACAGGACGCGCGCGACACCTGGCTGCGCCTCCAGCCAGCCGGCGACCTGCATCGCATGGCGCGCGTGCATCTCGATGCGCGGAATCAGTGAGCGCATACCGCGAAGGACGAGATAGGCGTCGTCCGCGCCCACGGTCTGACCGAGACCGACCGACGCGCGCTGGATCGCTTCCCATGCGCGCTCGGTGCTGACGATCGCGCCCATCATGACGTCGGCATGCCCGCTGAGATATTTCGTCGCCGCAAGAACCGAGATATCTGCGCCAAGAGCCAGTGGGCGGTACAGCAGGCCCGATCCCCAGGTATTGTCGACCGCCAGCAGGCAGCCATGTCGCCGGGCAAGCCTTGCCGCGGCCGGCAGGTCCATCATCTCGAAGGCGAGAGAACCGGGGCACTCGGTATAGATCAGCCGGGTTTCCGGCCGCAGCCTGTCGGCGAGATCGCTGCCGTCAGGCAGGAAGTATTCAACCACGACCCCGAACCGGGCGAGATGCTGCGAACAGAATCGCCGAACCGGCTCGTAGACGGCGTCGGTCACCACCACATGGTCACCCGGCGACAGCAGTCCCAGCAACAGCGTGGCGATCGCGGCATGACCGGTCGGAAACAGCTGCGCGCGATGCCCACCCTCCAGCTCCACCAGCGCATCTTCGAGGGCATGGGTGCTGTCAGTTCCACGCGCGCCGTAGGAGACCATGCGTCGCGACTCGCGGTTCAACCGCGTCTCGCGCCAGTTGGCGACGCTGTCGAACACGTAGGTACTGGCACGCGTGACCGGTGTGTTCACCCAACCAAGATGGGGACGCCCGGCGCGCAGCAGGCGGGTCGAGGGCTTGAGCGACTGATCCGACATCCATTTATGTCCGGGTCTGGACCCCGATCTTCATGACCGAGCACGTCCCCGATTCGCGGTCGAAGACCAGGCGCTGGTCCAGGGTCTCGAGCGCGCGCCCGTACATGTGGAGATGACGAATGATCGCGTCGCCCTCGATCACCACGGAGTGGATATCGTCCGGCATGAGCGCGACGCCGTTGCCGGGCTCGACAATGACCTCCTTCGGCTCGCCGAGGCGGCCAACGCCCTGCTCGGTGCCGTCGTCCAGGCGCTCGTACAGATAGTTGTGCTCGGTCCCCTCGACCGCGGCAATGCACGCCCATGTCGTGTGATTGTGGGGCGGGATCTTCTTCCCCGGTCGCATGACGTTCAGATAGAGCGCGTTGGTCATGTCGTCGTCTTGGGCGATAAGGTAACGCGCCTGCTGTTCCTCTGCCGTGGGCGGTGCAAAACGGTCGGCGCTCCACCAATCCCGGTGAGCAGCAAGCTCCATGACGAGCTTCAGGGCCTGCTCCAGCCGGTCGCGCTTGAGCGGGGCTTCACCCATGATTTTCTTAATGTTTTCGATGGCACTAGATATCTGAGCACCATTGGGGTGAGTGATATCCATTTCGATTTCCCCTCATTTCGCCGTATGTTCTGCAAGAGAATATGAGGGGCCCTGCCCGTACACAAATTAGAACGGCATCTTGATACATTAGAGCAGCTAATGATTAATCTTGATCTCGACCTTCTGCGGACGCTGGTTGCTATCGACCAGCACGGCACGTTCGCAGGCGCCGCCGAAGCGCTCTTGCGGACCCAGTCGGCCATCACCCAGCAGATGCAACGGCTGGAATATCTCCTCAACCTGCCCCTGTTCGAAAAGCGCGGCCGCAACAAGGTGCTTACTCACCAGGGCGAAATGCTGATGCGCTACGCGCGGCAAATGCTCGTCATCAATGACGAGGCGGTACGCACGATGACCGGCGCGCAATTCGAAGGCATCGTCCGGATCGGTTCGCCGCATGATGTCGCCGATTCGATCCTGCCGACCATCCTCACCCATGTCGTCCGCTCGATGCCGCGCATCAAGATGGAGATTCGGGTCGACCGC
This sequence comes from Bradyrhizobium sp. CB3481, assembly GCF_029714305.1. Taxonomy (NCBI): domain Bacteria; kingdom Pseudomonadati; phylum Pseudomonadota; class Alphaproteobacteria; order Hyphomicrobiales; family Nitrobacteraceae; genus Bradyrhizobium; species Bradyrhizobium sp. CB3481. Next base: position 1,627,021 of record NZ_CP121647.1, on the reverse strand, counting down.
AGCCCGTTCCTGATGGAAGCCATCCACGCCGGCGAGATCGATCTGACGATCTCCAGCCGTTTCGACCAGACGCTCGAAGGGATGGTCATCCGCCGTTCCCCCACGGTCTGGCTCTGTGCAGCCGACTATGTGCACAACTCCGACCAGCCGGTTCCTCTGGTGCTGGCCGATGAGCCAAGCATTTTCCGTCGTCTGGCGCTGTCCGCGATGGAGCAATCGCGCGTGCCGTGGCACACCAACTACGTTGCGCCGAACCTGGTGGGCATCAAGGCCGCGCTGCGCGCCGGGTTGGGCATTACGGCACGTGGCGTGGAGTTGCTTGGGCCGGAATTCAGGGTGCTGGGCGAGGCTGACAGGCTGCCTCCGCTCCCCGACGTCACGTACTTTTTCTGGATTCGTCGCGACGCCATCGCACCGCTGACGCGCCATGTCTACGACCTCTTGACGAGGAGCATGGGCCTGACTGAGCCGGGCAGATCGGTTTGAAAGCGATCGGTTGGGATCGTTGAACTAATGCGCGTCGCCGCCCAGCACCGCTGCGGACGGCTTCTTCAGCACCAGCACGAGCAGGCTCAGGCCGATATAGAACACGGTCAGCATGAAGAAGGCATCGCCATAGCCCATCACCACCGCTTGCCGGTGCACGATCTGCGACAATTGCTTCATCGCCATCAACGCGGAATCGCCCATGCCCTGCAGGCGTTGGGTGAACATGTTGAGCGTTTCGACCGCTGTCGCGTTGCCCCAGGTAACGCGGTCGTGCAGGCGCGAGATGTGCAGGTCGGTGCGCTCGTTCAGCACCTGGTTGATGACGGCAAGGCCGACCGCGCCGCCGAGATTGCGCGTCAGGTTGAATAGGCCGGAGGCATTCTTCACCCGCTCCGGCGCCAGCGTGCCGAGCGCGATCGTGTTGGTCGGCACCATCGCCAGCATCATGCCGGCGCCGCGCAGGATCTGCGGCACAAGCAATTCGTAGAAGTCATATTCCTTGGTGATCCACGTCATCTGGTAGGAGCCGAGCGCGAACAGCACGAGCCCGATCGCGATCAGGTAACGCATGTCGTATTTCGCCATCAGCCGGCCGACGAGCGGCGCGGTCAGGAACATGGCGACCCCGGAGACGAACATGGTCTCGCCGATCATCAGCGGGCTGTAGCCGCGCACTTCGGCAAGATAGCGCGGATACATATAGGTGAGACCGTAAAGCCCGATGCCGACGCAGAACGAGATCAGGCAGCCGACGCCGAAATTGCGGTCGGTGAAGGTCCTGATGTCGACGATCGGCTCGCGCGCGGTGAGCACGCGCCAGAAAAACGCGATTCCCGAGACCCCGCAGATCGCCGCGCAGACCGCCACCGAGGTGTCTTCCAGCCATTGCGACTGCGGCCCCTCCTCCAGCACATATTCGAGCGTGCCGAGGAAGCCGGCCATGAAAGCGAGGCCCCACCAGTCGAAATGCTCGAGCAGCGCGAAATTGGGCCGGTCGAAATCGCACAGCGCCAGCACGCCGATGGTGATGCCGATGCCGGGCACGATGTTGATGAAGAACAGCCAGTGCCACGACATCAAGTCGGTGATTAAGCCGCCGACCGTCGGGCCGATGGTCGGCGCCAGCGTCGCGACCAGGCCGATGATCGGACCGACGATATGAAACTTGGAACGCGGAAACACCGTATAGGCGGATGCGAACACGGTCGGGATCATGCCGGCACCCAAAAATCCTTGGATCGCGCGCCACAAAATCATCTGCTCGATGGTCGAGGCAAAGCCGCAAAAGAAGCTCGCGACGGTGAAGCCGGAGGCGGAAATCGCAAACAGCAGCCGCGTGCCGAACGCGCGCGACAGGAAGCCGGACAGCGGGATAGCGATCACCTCGGCGATCAGATAGGAGGTCTGCACCCACGAGACTTCGCTGGAACTGGCGGAAAGGCCGGCCTGGATCTGCTGCAGCGATGCCGAGACGACCTGGATGTCCAGGATCGACATGAACATGCCGAACACCATGATGAGAAACGTGAACAGCCGCCGCGGCGGGACATGATCAGCGGCCGCTGCATTCATCGAAGGCGATGCGGTGGTGGCGTCAGCCATGGTCAACTCGCGGACAAGCTCCGGACCGACGCCGGGGCTTTGGAAAAATTACTTCGGCTGAACCGTCCCCGGCGCATCGAGATCGGCCTCGCTGTCGGCGTCGGCGGCGCCCTCGCGGGTGTCGACGGTGGTATAGACCGACATGCCGGCGCGCAGCAGGTTCTGCCGTGCGACGTCCTTCGGCACGCGGATGCGCACCGGCAGCCGCTGCACGATCTTGGTGAAATTGCCGGTAGCGTTATCCGGCGGCAACAGCGTGAACACCGAGCCCGCGGCCGGCGAAATGCTGTCGACGATTCCAGCGAACTTGCGGTGGCCGTAGGCGTCGACCGAGATCTTCACCGGCTGGCCGGGACGGATGCGCTTGAGCTGGGTTTCCTTGTAATTGGCGTCGATAAAGACGTCGTCGAGCGGCACGATATTAGCGAGCCGCTGCCCGGCCTGGATGAAATCGCCTGAATTGACCAGTCGATTGGAGAAGGTGCCGTCGATCGGCGCGCGCACCTGGGTGAAGGCGAGATCGCGCTCGGCCTTGGCGAGCTGGGTCTGCAGTTCCGCGAGCTGCGCGCGCGCCTCGGTCTGCTGCGCCTTCGTCACTTCGACATTGTCGCGTGCGGCATCGTAGGCCGCCTGTGCCGACCGCACCGCGGCAGCTCCCTGGTCGCGGCTGGCTTCGGAAACCTCAAAGGTGGCGCGCGAGGCAAAGCCCTTGGTGCTCAGCGCCTGCTGCCGTTCGAAATCGAGATCGGCGCGCTTCAGCGCGGCTTCTGCAGAGGTGAGCTGTGCTCTCGTTTGTTCAACGGCGCTTTCGAGCGCGGTGACCTGGCGGCCGATGCGATCGATAGTCGCCTGCTGGGTCGCGATCCTGCTGCGCGCGGCATCTACCGCGATCTTGTAGTCGCCGTCGTCGATCCTGAAGATCACATCGCCGGCGCGGACCACGGCATTGTCGCGCGGCAGGATAGCCGCGACATGGCCGGCCACCCGCGCCCCGAGCATCGTGTTGTTGGAGCGGACATAGGCATCGTCGGTCGAGACGTAGAAGCGGCCGACGAGAACGAAGTAGACGCCGTAGCCGATGGCCGCGAGCGCCAACAGGCCGAGCACGCCGATCATGACGAATTTGCGCTTGCCCGGCTTGGCCGCCGGCGCGGGCGTGGCGCCGGGGAGTGCTTCGGCCGGCGCGCCTGGCGCTTCCGCAGGTCGACGCTTCAATTCTTCCGCAACGCCAGCGTGCGGCTGGGCCGAAATGTCGGCATCCTCCGCTGTGTCGGGTCCGGCGCGAACGATGCGCGCGGCCTGGTCTCTCGCTGCGGCCATTATCGGCCTCCCCATCCAATGTCGCGGCGTCCGCGCAGCCTAAAGCCTGCCACAGGGCCCGATCGAGACAAAATGTAGCATTGACCGAACGGTTCGGTCAACCTACCTTTTCATGGTACCGACCATAAAGCGAAACGGAAAGCCAGCCTTCACCTCGGGTTGAATTCTTTCGCGAGAAGATAAACCAATGGTTGCATCGACATCAAATACGCTTCATCCCTTCGGCGAGGAGGACAGTTCGAAGCGCCGCCAGATTTTGGACGGCGCGCGCGAGGTGTTCATGGATCTGGGCTTCGATGGGGCCAGCATGAACGAGATCGCCCGCGCCGCCGGCGTCTCCAAGGGCACACTCTACGTCTACTTCGCCGACAAGAGCCGCCTGTTCGAGGCCATCGTTGAGGACGAGGCGCTCGAAAAGGGCAAGATCGCCTACAACCTCGATCCCAAGCGCGACGTCGAAACCACGCTGCGGGAATTCGGCCGGGCCTATATCGGCTCGATGTGCCGGCCAGGCGGCGGCTCCTCGATCCGCACGGTGATGGCGATCGCCGAACGGATGCCGGAGGTCGGACGGCGGTTCTACGAGAACGTGCTGGCGAAGAACATCGACCGGCTTGCCGACTATCTGCAGGCCCGCATCGGGCCGGACGACCTTGATATCGACGATTGCACCCTTGCCGCCGCGCAGTTCATGCAGATGTGTCAGGCGACGCTGTTTCTGCCGTTCGTGTTCCAGGCCGAGCCCGCTCCGTCGGCGGAGCGCATCGCGCGCGTGGTCGACAGCGCGACGCGGATATTTCTGGGTACGTATCGGGCGAAGCCGCAATAGAAGCGGCCTCGCCGTTCCCACCTGTCGCTCGATCTGACCAAAAAGCATGATGATTTTTGGTTAGGTCGATTTGGCCGCAGACGGTGCTGCACCTCTCCCGCTTGCGGGGGAGGTCGGCGCGAAGCGCCGGGTGGGGGCTCTCTCCTCTTGGGCAGTCTCTCCGTGGAGACACCCCCACCCCAGCCCTCCCCCGCAAGCGGGAGAGGGAGCGCATCTTCTTCGTGGTCGCAGTCCAACCTAATTTCATCATACTCGAACTAGAAGCGATACGTCGCGCTCCCCAGCACGGTGCGGCCGATGCCGAAGAAGCAGTCGCCGCGCGACAGGCATGTGGTGACGTGGCGCTTGTCGGCGAGGTTGCTGGCGTTGACCTGAAATCGCCACGGCCCGGTTTCGTACCGGACCATCGCATCGAACAGCGTGTAGTCAGGCGTGCGGAGCTTATCGATGCCGTCCCAGGACTCGCCGATATAACGCACGCCGGCGCCGACGGTGACACCCGGCAGGCGGACCACGGTGAGACGGTACTTCGCCCATAACGAGGCCTGATGATCGGGAACGGTTTCAACGTGCTTGCCCGCGTTGTCGCCGTTTTGCACCCTGGCATCGAGATAGGAATAGGCGCCGATCAGATCGAGAGCCGGCGTGACGCGGGTGATCACTTCGAGCTCGGCGCCACGAATGCGCACCTGGCCGGTCTGCACCGAAAACACGGAGCCGCCGGGATCGCTCGCCAGCCGATTCTTCTCGGTGGTGTCGAAGATCGCACCGTTGATCGCCGTGCCTGGAAACGGATTATACTTGAATCCCAGCTCCACCATTTCGCCCTCTTGCGCCTTGCAGGGGCCGCCGACGCAGGTGGATCCGAAGACCGGCGTGAACGAAGTTGCATAGGTGACGTAATGCGTCAGCCCAAACGGCAATTCGTACATCAATCCCGCGCGGCCGGTGGTCGCCTTGCTATTCTCGCTCGGCGATCCCTGTACATTGCTGCTGACAAAATCCTCGCGGACGCCGAGGACGGCCAGCCACGGCCCGAGCCGCATCTGGTCCTGCGCATAGAGCCCGAGCTGGCTCTGCCGCAGGCCAGCCTCGGGCGAAAGCACCGGCGGGGTTAGCGACGTATAGACCGGCGCGTAGAGGTCGAACGGCCTGTCGTCATAGCCGGAGCCGGATAACGCGCGTTCCTTGAGGGCGCGGTAGTCGAGGCCGACCAGCGCCTTGTGGAGCACCGGCCCGGTGCCGAATTTCAGTTCGACGTTGGTGTCGGAGGTCAGACTGTCCTTGCTGGTTTCGCGGCTGAAGATGAAGCGCTGCACGGTGCGCCGCGACGGATCGAGAAACGGAAAATTCGGATTTGGCGTGACAGACGGATCTAAAGTAGCCGGATCGTAGTAGACGTTCGGATAGGCCGACCGGTAAATGCCTTCGACATGCGCGAAACGAAGGTTCTGCCGGACCTTCACGGCATTGTTGAAACTGTGCTCGAACAGGCTGGAGAACGCGCCGGTCTCGGTCTGGTACTTCTCGAAATTCGGATCGCTGGCAAATCGGTTGACGGGGATCAAGCCGTTGGGTCCCGGATACAGCGTGCCTTCATGCGGCAGGAAGGCCGTGGACGAGCCGGTGTTGTCCTTCTGATAGGTGCCGAGCACGGTCCAACTGGTGTTGTTGGTCGGCCGCCAGGTCAGTGACGGCGCCAGCACGATGCGATCGTCAGGCACGAAGTCGGTCTGGGTGGCGCTGTCGCGGAAGATGCCGATGAAGCGGTACAGCCACTCACCATCCTTGGTCAGCTTGCCGGTCGAATCGAGCTGCACCTGCTTGCGGTTGAAGCTGCCGAACTGCACACCGATCTCGTTAAAGCTCTCGGCCTGCGGACGCTTCGAGACCAGGTTGAGCAGGCCGGCCGTCGAGGTGTCGCCGTAGAGCACCGACGCTGGACCGCGCAGCACCTCGATGCGCTCGAGCGTATAGGGATCGGGCCGCCATTCGTTGAACTGGAACGTGTTCACCACGCGCGTGCCGTCGAGATAGATATTCGGGTCCTGGCCGCGGATGCGCGGATAGTCGCCGCGCGAATCCGGGCCATAGGCATCCGCGAACACGCCGGGCACATAGCGCAGCGATTCCTGCATGGTGAGCGCGCCCTGGTCGGTGACGCGATCGGCGGTAACCACCGTGATCGATTGCGGCGTCTCGCGCAGCGGCGTGTCGGTCTTGGTGCCGGTGCCGCTCTGACCGGCGAGATAGCCGCGCACCGGACCGGTGGCCGTCTCGGCGCGCGCGCCTGCGGCGGCCGCGGCATCCGGGTTCGTCTGTGCGCGCTGGGCGGCGCGGCGGCTTGCCGCCGTCGCGGCCTGCCGCTTCGGTGCAGGCCGCGACCGCACGGCCTGCGGGCGTGAGGGCTGATCGACGACGACGGCCGGCAATTCTCTCGCGGATGATTGTGCTTGTGCCGGTGTCATATCGATCATCGCGGCAAACATCGGCAGCGCGACGCCGAGCCATCGCGCGGTCTTCAAACTTGCAGTCATTTACAGTCCTCATCGCTTCGCGCGGGACCACTAACAAGCGTGACCACAGCGATGAAGTGCATGAGGGATACAGCGGCGCATCAACCGCGCGTTTAGAATTAGTATTTCTCCAAGCAGATCTGTCGCGATCATCGGCGCCGAATTTAAAATTGGAATTAATCCAGACACACCAAGCGACGGTTGCGGTCACGCGTGGAACCTCAACGAAGAGAAGTCCGCCGGCACGAAGCTCAACACCTCGCGCTTCGCAAGGGCGTCAACAGGAAGGAGGTCGCCCAGGGAACAAACATCACGGCAATCGGTTGGCTTCGGCGGGAGACCGGGATGACATCCTTTAATTTAAAGAGCGTGCTTTTTTGGCTGGCCGGCGTTCCCCTGCCGATCATCCTTCTGATTGCGCTCTACCTGCATCCCGGTTAGTTGGCCGCTGCTTCGTGCAGCGCGTGTCACCTTCGCGTGCCATGGAGTGAATGTAAGCAATCTGCTAGAACCGCGTCACACGGCGCAGGCCATAGGCGCGGAGGCGTTAGATGACGGCGGGCTGCCCATTGCTGATCGATCTCCATGACAGGCTGCGCGAGGCCTGGTCGGCGGAGACAGGTGGGAAGTGGCGACCCGACAATCCCGCGGCGGGACAATGCTCGGTGACGGCGCTGGTCGTGCAGGACAAACTCGGCGGCGATATCCTCAAGACCGACGTCGCCGGCGCCTGGCATTTCTACAACCAGATCGACGGCCGACGCATCGATTTCACCATGCGCCAGTTCGACAGTCCGATCGGATATGACGACCTGCCGAGCAACCGGCAGGAAGCGCTCGCCGACACGTCTATGACACAGTACGAATTGCTACGCCGACGGATTGGACAGGTCGGTTGATCTTGGGGAATCTTGTCCCGGGCGCGATGCAGCGCGCAAGCGCTGCGTCGCAGAACCGGGACCCATCGCGCGACAGATCGTGGGCCCCGGCTCTGCGGCGCACCACTTCGCGGTGCGCCGCGTCCGGGGCAAGTGCAGTGAGCGACGCTGACACCAGATGACCCGCTTCTCCTTCATCCTCGCCCTGCTCTTCACCTCGCCTTGGGAAGCAGCCGAGATTGTCGAGGTGAAGGACCGCGGCCCGATCGACCTCGCGCCGTTCAGCTGCCAGGACGTCACCCGCAGCAGCGTCATCAGCCGGGTCTGCTACGACAGCGAAAGCCGCCGCATGCTGGTGCAGCGCCACGCGGTCTATCAGCAGTATTGCGATGTGCCGCAGGACGCGCGCGATGCGCTGTTGAACGCGCCTTCGATGGGATGGTTCTTTAAGACACACATCGAAGGCGCCGACGGAAGCGGACGCTACGGTTGTCTGGCGCACCGCGAAAGCTAGTGACTGGCTCGCTCGGCCTATCGAAGTATTGGGCCGGTTGTGATGCCGCTCGAGCCGCCGCCGATCGGCGGAATACATTCCCGCATCGAAAGCCGACGGTGCAGGCGACAGTCCCAGTATGTTTCGACCATGATGCCCGCGATCACGATCGCGAGACCGACCAGCAGGAGCAAGGCGAAGCGATTTTCGGTTTTCATGGCTAACTTCTTCGATCACCGCCGATTTCGCGATGCAGCTTATAGGTCGCTGGTTAAAAGAAGCTGGCGCTGGTGCGCCCCGCTGTCGACTTGACATTTTTTCCTGTTTTGTAAAATTCGTCAAATGGACCCACGTACCCGCATACTCGATGCCGCCATGCTGGTATTCCGCCGGCACGGCTTCCGGCGCTCCTCGATCGAGCAGGCCGCTGACGCCGCCGGGCTGACGCGACAGGCGCTCTACCATCACTTCAAATCCAAGGAGGCGCTGTTCCGCGCGGTCATCGAGCGGCTGCATGAGGAGGCGCTTGCCGCTGAAGTCGCCGCCGCATTGGACGCGGAAAAGGCCGGCGGCAGCCTTGCCGATATTCTGGTCGCCTCGGTCTCCGCCAAGCTCGGACAGATGGCTGCGTCGCTCGACGGCTCGCCCCATGTCGAGGAGCTGTTTTCCGAGCATCTCGTGCAGGCGCGCGACCTCTACCAGAAATATACCGGGCTCTATGCGGATCAGCTCACCGCAACGATCGTTCGGGTCTGCCGCAAGCAGGGCCTTGCTTTGCGCGACGGCATGACGCCGCGCGAGCTCGCGCGATGCGTCGAGATGGCGGTCAACGGCACCAAGTCCGCCTATCCCGCATTGCAGCCGCCCGGCGCCTTCCTGAGGGATCTCGAAATCATGCTGCGCACGCTGATCGCCGGCGCCATTGCGCCTGCGAAACCGCGCGCCGCCAAGCCAAAGCCGGTCAAGAAATCCGCCCGCAAACCTGGAGATCGCAGATGAGCACCATGACGATCAACGGCAAGCCAGCTTCCCTCCCCGACGATCCCGATGCGCTTCTGGTCGACGTCGTGCGCGACGCACTGGATCTGACCGGCACCAAGCTCGTCTGCGGCGCCGGCGTCTGCGGCGCCTGCACCGTGCTGGTCGACGGCGAGCCCGCTGTGAGCTGCCTGATGCCGGCCCAGTCGGCCGCGAACAGGAACGTGACCACGGTCGAAGGCATCGGGGCGGCGAAACTGCACCCGGTGCAGAAGGCCTTCATGGCGCACGACGCGCTGCAATGCGGCTTCTGCACGCCGGGCTTCATCGTCGAGGCCGCAGCGTTTCACGACCGCTGGCGCGCTGCAAAAGGAACGGCGGTGCCGTCGCGCGAGGAAATCGGCGCGGCATTATCAGGCCATCTGTGCCGCTGCGGCGCCTATGACGGCATCTTCCGCGCCGTGGCGGATGCCTGCGCCGGGCGCTTCGACGGCAACGACATCCTGCCCCCGCGCATGGAAGCGCGCGACAAGGTGACGGGAGCAGCGAAGTACACCGTCGACATCCACCACGACGGCCAGCTCGAAGGCGTGATCTTGCGCTCGCCGTTTGCGCATGCGCGCGTCACGGAGCTCGATCTCGCGCCGGCGCGCGCGATGTCGGGCGTCAGCGCCGCGATTTCGCTGCTCGGCGACGACCGCATCGTCCGCTACGTCGGCGAACCAATCGCCGCCGTCGCTGCCAAGGACCGCAAGACCGCGCTCGCCGCGATCGCCGCCATCAAACTGACCGGCGAACGTCTGCCCGCAGTGATCGGGCTCGATGACGCCCGCAGACCTGATGCGCCGGTCGTGTTCGAAAAATCCGCGCGCAAGAAGGCCGGCAATGTCTCCGAAGGCGGCGGCTCGCCGGCGCCTTGGAAGGGCAACCTCCGCGGCCCGACCGCGGCCTTTTCCAAAAAGCCCAGGAAGGTGCGGAGTTGGGTCGCGGATGCCCGCGCGGCGAACGATCCGCTGCTGGTGGAAGGCACCTTCCGTACCGCCACGCAGCAGCATTCCTGCCTCGAGCCGCACGCCGCGGTCGCGCGTTTCGACGGCGACCGGCTCACCGTGCATGTCTCGACGCAGGCGGTGTTTCATCTGATGGAGCTGATCGCCAAGCGCTACAAGCTCGGCCACGACAAGGTGCGCGTGATTGCCGACCATGTCGGCGGCGGTTTTGGCTCGAAGGCTTCGCTCGGTGCGGAGACCATCACCGCGATCGAGCTCGCGCGCGAGGCCAGGGCGCCAGTCCGGGTGGCCTATGACCGGCACGAGGAGCTTTCCGTCACCGGCTATCGTCCGGCGGCGGAGATCAAGATCGCGCTGCTGCCGTCCGAGCAGGGCGAACTGAAAGCGCTGTCGTTCACCGCCTATGGCGACACGGGCGCTGCGACCAACTCCACCATCGCCGCGCTGGCCCGCCTGATCTATCCGGCGGAAGCCAAGGAGCTCATCGATTTCGACGTCATCAGCAATCTGCCGGCGGGCGCGCCGTTCCGCGGACCCGGCGGCCCGCCGATGGCGTTTGCGCTGGAGCAGGCGATCGACGAGGCGGCGGTTCGCATGAACCTCGATCCGATCGCGCTGCGCAAGCGCTGGGATCCCGATCCCAACCGCCAGCGGCTCTACGATTGGGCGCTGAGCCTGGACATCTGGCGTGGCCGCAAGCCGATCGCCGCGCAGAGCGGCCGCTATCGCCGCGGCATCGGCGTCGCCACCGGCTATTGGCTTTATCTGTGGCAGCCGGGCTCGAAGGTCGAAGTAGCAGTCAAGGGCGGACATCTCGTCGTCAGCACCGCGACGCAGGACATCGGCACCGGCACCCGCACCGTGATCGCCAATACGGTCGCGCGCGAATTCGGCCTGGAGCCGCACGAGATCGACGTTCGGATCGGCGATTCAAAATTGCCGGAGGGACCCGGCTCGGGCGGCAGCCGCGTCACGGCATCGATCATCCCGCCGATGCTGCTTGCGATCGAGCAGCTCAAGACCGCGATCCAGCAGAATGCAAAACGCCAGCCGGTCCCCGGCTCCAACGCACCATGGCGCGACATGCTCGCGGCATCGCCCGACCTCTCGGTGTCGAGTGTGCGGCCGGAAGATTCGAAAAAGACCGCACCGGGAATTGTGTCGCCGCTCAAGCAGGCCGGCTTCATGGGCATGATCTTCGGCTGGATGATGCGCCGCTTCTCCAACCTCGCGATCGGCGCCGGCGTGCCGAGCTCGGTGCAGGTCGTCGAGGTCGAAGTCGATACCTGGCTCGGCCATGTCCGGGTGGTCAACGTGCACACCGGCATTGCGGTGGGCAAGGTCGTGGCGCCCGCCCTGGCACACAGCCAGGCGGCCGGCGCGGTCATCCAGGGTATCGGCTACGCCCTTTATGAAGCGCGCGAGGTCGATTCCCGCACCGGCGACGTGCTTAGCGGCGGCATGGAGGATTATCGGATTCCGGGAATTGCAGACACTCCGGAGATATCGGTGCATTTCGACCAGGACGGCTTCGATCACGTGCTCGGCGGCAGCGTCGGCATCGGCGAGGTCGCGACGGTGCCGACCTCGCCGGCCATTGCGAATGCGATTCACAACGCCATCGGCATCAGGTTGACGGAACTGCCGATCCGTCCCGACCGTCTCGTCGCCGCGCTCAGAGGGAGGGCCGCCGCATGACACCGATAGCCATGACCGCCACCGCAAGCGAATTCCGCGCCGCCGGCACCGATCTTTCCGAGCGCCGCCGCAGCGGCGTCTCGACCGGGCCGCTGATCGACATAGCGGCCGCGCCCGACATGATGGGGATGCACTGGGCTACCGATGGCAGCTTGCGTCTTGGCGCCTTCACCACCATTGCCGCCATCGCCGCCGATCCGCTCGTCGCCGCCGCCTATCCGGGCATTGCGGCATCTGCGCAGGGCCTGGCGACGCCGCAGATCCGGCACCTCGCCACGCTCGGCGGCAATCTCGCGCAGCGTTCGCGCTGCTGGTATTTTCGCAATCCGCATATCGCCTGCCTGAAGAAAGGCGGCTCCGACTGTCCGGCGCGATCGGGCAATCATCTCTATCATGTGGTCTTCGACCTCGGCCCCTGCGTCGCGCCGCATCCCTCGACGATGGCCGCTGCGCTGCTGGCCTATGACGCGAGGGTGACCACCGACCGCCGGACCTCGCTGGCGATCGCCGACCTCTTCGGCGACGGCTCCAACGGCGCGGCCGACAACGCGCTGCAGCCTGGCGAGATGATCAAGAGCATCGAACTGCCCGCACCGCTGCAAGGCGAGCGCGCGCTCTACAAGCGAGCGATCAGCCGCACCTATGCGGAATGGCCGCTGGTCGAGATCTGCGCCCGTGCGGTGATCAAGGACGGCGCGTTCCAGTTCGTCCGCCTCGCCGCCGGCGGCATCGCGCCGGTGCCGCTGCGGCTTGCGGTGGTGGAGACGGCATTGCAGGACAGGAAAGCCACGGCGGCTGCGATCGCCGATGCGGCGGAGCAAGCTGTATCAGGCGCAAGCCCGCTGCCGATGACCGGCTACAAGCTCGATCTGTTGAAGGGCGTCGCGCACGATCTACTGGAGCGACTGGCAAGTGTTCGTAGGGCGGATTAGCCGAAGGCGTAATCCGCCGCCCCGAGATGGCGGATGACGCTTCGCTAATCCGCCCTACGCTCGCTACATCATCGGCGGTCCGAACCATTTGGTTAGCGCCTCGGCGAGACCTTGGCGGGTTTTGTCGCCCACCCACGCCACGTAGCCGTCGGGCCGGATCAGGACGGCAGCAGGCGCCGTGACGGCGCCGATCGCGGGAAGCTCCCATGCGCCATGATATTCGGCGTCAACAAGCTGAACCCGATCCGTCCATGGCGTGATGCCGAGCCTGCCTCGCTCACCGAAGTTGAGCAGCACAGGCCTTGCGTCATGCAACAGCGCAAATGTCCGCAGCGCGCCCTTGGCGGTGACGAGATCAAGGTCAGGCATGCGGTGCCCGAGCAGCGGATGCCCTTCGCCAAGATCGTAACGAATATCCAGCCCGGACATCATGGCGGCGAAGCGCCGGCGCGGCTCGTCCATGTCGAGCAGCTCCGACATCGTCTCGCGCAGCGCCTTCGTTCGGTCATCCATCCTGCGAAGCGCGACTTGCGCCATCGTATTGCGCAGCACGCGGGCGCCGACCGGATGGCGCTCGGCATGGTAGCTGTCCAGGAGGCCGTCCGGCGATACCCCCTTGATCACCTGGGCCAGCTTCCAGCCGAGATTCACCGCATCCTGCACGCCGGTCTGCAGGCCCTGTCCGCCATCCGGCGGATGCACATGCGCGGCATCGCCGGCGAGCAGCACCCGTCGCTTGCGGTACGCCGCGGCCTGCCTGACCATATCGGTGAATCGCGACAGCGACGCGGGACTGTGGACCCCGTAATCGCTTCCGTATACCGCGATCAGCGCCTCGCTGAGATCGCGCAAAGTGGGTTCGCTCGTGTGCCCGGCGTGCCGTTCGGTCACGAGGACACGCACGCCCGCGCCATCCTCCAATTTGCTGAGGCCATGAACGCCGACCGCGTCGCGGCGCATGCCCCATTCGGCAGGCTCCTCCGCCAGTTGGACCTCGGCGATCAAATTGCTCGTCGTCGGATCCGATCCCGGAAATTCGATGCCGGCACATTTGCGGATCAGGCTGCGCCCGCCATCGCATCCGACCAGAAATTGCGCGCGCAGCGACTGGCCATCGGACAGCGCGATGTCAACACCCTCCTCGTCCTGCGTGAAGCCGGTCACCTCGCGTCCGCGATGGATCGTCACGGCGAGCTCGCCGACCCAAGCGGCGAGGATGCGCTCGATGTGAGCCTGCCAGAGCGCGAGCCCGTAAGGGTGCCGCGTCGGGAAGTCGCTGATGTCGAGCCGCATCCCCGCAAACCCAGCGACCTGCGCCACCTGTCCCGCCGCAAGGAATCGATCGGCAATCCCGCGCTGATCGAATACCTCAATGGTGCGCGCGTGCAGCCCGCCCGAGCGCGCGCCGATCAGCTCCTGGCTCGCCCGCCGCTCGACAATCGCGACGTCGACGCCCGCAAGCGCCAATTCGCCCGCCAGCATCAGCCCCGTCGGACCTCCACCGGCAATCACCACCGCATGCCCGCTCGACCTCAACACATCCATCCCGTGACTCCCTGGTTGTGATTTGGGCTGGCGGTTGTACGGGAAGACGGGGGTCTTGAAGCAAGCCCGTTGCGCACCACATATAGAAATGGAGGGAACGGCGCAGCGCTGCTCCTTCTATTCCCCAGAGAGAGTGATCTGCCCCCGCCCCGGATTTGCCAGGCTCAAGCGCTGAAGTCGGCTTGGCTACCTGAAGGGCCGGGCCGACCCGGATAGCCCGCAGACTGCTGCGCGGCGGCTTTCTGCTGTTCCGCCATCATCGCGTCGAAGGCCGCATCCAATTGCGCGCGGGAATAGTTGGTCGAAGTCGACTGACGCGGCGTCCATTCAGACTGCGCAATCGCGGTGGGCGCTTTCTCGATCGTGCCGCCGACAGCCTTTGCGATACGTTCCGCGCGCCACTGCGCCAAGTCAGGACCGCCGTTCGGGCTGCAAGGGTCCTGCAGATCACCGGTCTTTGCCGCGGCTTCATTCGTCATCGCGACAGAGCCGCCGTTATAAAGGGTCGCAACGATCTTCCCTTTGACCTTGACCGTTGCGTAGGTATTTTGCGGCGCGTTGTCGGGCACGCTGGCCGCAAAGGTCGCTTCGTCGGCCTGCATCCTTAGCCAATTCGTTGCCATCAGGTCGCGAAGCTCGGGATTGTCCTTGACCGAGATGATCTTCAGTCCGGAGGCGTCGAGCGCCTTCAGGGTTGAAACAGGAATTCCCGACTTTGCATTTTCCGCCGGCGTGCCTGCATCCGCACCGGCTGCAGGCAAGGCGTCGGCTGGTGTAAAAGTCGTTCTCGATGGATTTGTGGGCGTGGAGCGGATGTAGCTCCCGGCTGCATTGGCAATACTGGTAATCATGCACGCACCATTTCCTCGCACCCAAGGTGCAAGCAAGCGTCATGCCAAAGGGAAATGATTGATAAGACTGACGTCCTTCTTGTCGAACAATGATGCGCGCCGGAAAATCTTGCCGGCTGCGGCAGGACTTTCCATCGCAGTCAATTCGGCAATGAAAATGACGGGGCATTGATCAGGACGACGGATCGCCCCTCCGGCTATTCCCGCCGAAGTCAATCGCCCTTGCTACTTGCCCTCGGGCAGTTTGACCGGGATGTGGCGCGAGGTACTTACCACGCGAGGGCTTCTGTCAGGATTGATGTGGCTCTTGATCGTTTCCAGGAGCAGAAAGAATTTTTCGGCAAGCATGTGCGTCGCCTATGAACTGGTTGCAACAATACCGGGTCGAAAGCAACCGATCGGAAATTCGATCAACATTTTGAGGGCGCATCTGACGCAGTTCGGTCGCGTGCGCCTGAACCGCTTCAATGATCCTCGAACTCGTCTTCCTCGTTGACCTTGCTGCGGCCGCCGCCGAACCAGCGCGAGATCGATTTCTTGTTGCTGAGCGATCCTGTGGAATAGGGATCGCGTGACCCGTACGGGTTACGCTGGGCGCGCGCGGCGACCTGCTCGCCCGATACCGCGGCCGGCTGGCAGATGGTGCGGCGGGAGGCACGGCGCATCAGGTCGACGTGAATGTGGTCCTCATGATGCGAATTGGAGCCCGGTGCCAGCACGGTGTTGAACTGCTGGCAGGCGGTGGCCTGAACGTCGCGCAGAAAACCCTGCTCTTCCGGCATGCCGCGCCAGCCGCCCTTTACCGTGATGCGCCGTCCGTCGGCGAGCGTGAAGGCGGCGATGTCGAGCGCATTGCCGAACGCGTGCTCGGAAATATGCGCATGCGGATTGCCGTTCATGCCGCGGCAGGAATAGGCGGAGATCTGCTTGATCTCGACGACACGCATGCCGAACCAGCGCATCGCCGCCGGCTGCACGGAATCCGTGAGCCAGCGGTCGAGCGCGGAGACGATCGGGCATGCCAGCGTCGCCGCGGGCTTCATCGAGACCTGCCCGAAGGCGCTGACCGGGTTGCCCTGGGCGGGCCCGAGCCGCGGCGCGGCCGGCGAAGGCGAATAGCCTGGCTGCGCATACGGCGCGGAAGGTGGCGCGGGATACCGGTCACGCGGCGGTGACGCCATATAGCCGCCGTTGCGCGACGCCGGCGCGCTTTCGGGGGGCAGATCGACGTCGTCTTCCTGCGGGGCGGCGATGCCCGGCGCCGACAGCGAGATCGGACCGTTCGACGGCGCGGCATAGTTCGGCTGGCTTGGCGCCTGATAGGCTCCCGAAGAATTGCCTGAATACGTGCTCGGATAGTTCCCCTGCGGCGGCGCTGCTGCCGGCGCACGGTTGATCGGCCAGCGCGGCTGATTGCCGATATTGCCGGGCGGCCGCAGGCTTTCGTCGGCAAAGCCGAAACTGGTGGTGTTTTCGCCGAGCGCAGCGACCTTCAGCGGATATTCCGCACCGCACACGCCGGGACCGGAGATCGGGTCGATACGGACCACTTCCGGGCTTTCCCTGACCGCGCCGGACTTCAGGCAAGCGAGTTCGGCCTCGGCACGCCACGGTTCGCGCTCGGCGGACTGAAAAAATCCGCGGCCACAACCCGCTAGCGAGACGAGGACGAAGGAGCCGACGAGATACAAACGAACTCCGCGCGTCATCGCGCGCAGGTTCGACTAAATTTATTTAAAGACTCTTCAACATGTTGATTTTACGATTTTTTTACCATGTTTTCTGAGCCGGCAGCTGTGGAGAGCGGCCGGATGGACAGTAACGCTGACTTTTTGGGCCGGGAACGCTTTGTTAACTTCGAAGTTAGTCGCGGGCACGACGTGAACCCTAGGGAGCTGTCCTAATGGATTTCGTAAGTCCTCTCGTCAGCAGGCTTGGCGTTGTAGCCGCGTATGTTGCATTCGCCTTCGTCGGCGCGATTGTGCTCGGCGTGTTCTAGCGTCCGGACAGGGACGTCAAGACGCCCGGTGGCCCGGCCACCGGGCGTTTTCGTGGGCGGCTAACGCCCGCTGTTCGCCGGCCGGCCGCCACGACGTCACGAGATTGTCGGCGCGGCGCGTGATGCGGCTCCAGTTGTTGCCGGAGCAATAGAAACGGCCGAGCACACAGGCTTCGACGCGCAGCGTGTCGATCCCTTTCATCGCCATCGTGCCGTAATACGTCTCGCCGCTGTCCTGGCTGTAGACGCTGCCGCTCCATTGCCGCTCTTTCTTCGGCTTCATGTTGATCAAGATCGCCTCGCCCTTCTCGTTCGATGACGTCAGCACATAGCCGCACAGCGAAGGGCCGCATTTGGCGATGCGCACCGTGCCCTTGCCTTCGGTCAGCCAGTCGCCGATCGGCGAATCCTGCGG
Source organism: Bradyrhizobium sp. CB3481 (assembly GCF_029714305.1). Lineage (NCBI taxonomy): Bacteria > Pseudomonadati > Pseudomonadota > Alphaproteobacteria > Hyphomicrobiales > Nitrobacteraceae > Bradyrhizobium > Bradyrhizobium sp. CB3481. Next base: position 1,609,466 of record NZ_CP121647.1, on the reverse strand, counting down.
CTCTTCCTCGGCTTGATGCAGGACCTGCTCGACCTCTGGCGCAGGCCGCGCGGCCTCGGCCGGCTTCGCTTCCGGCGATGGCAGCGGCGCGGGAACGGCAACCTGCTGCGCGCGCGGAGCCGGCGGCGGCGCAACGATCTCGCTTGCCGAAGCAGCCGGCGTGTAGACGGCGGGCGGCGGTGGCGCGGTGACGATGGTCTTGGCCGGCGCCGTGGTCGCCGGCGGTGCGGGAGGCGTTGGAGGCGTGGCCGGCAAGACCGTTTGCGGCGCAGGCGGCACGGGCCTCAATGCTGTGCCCCCGGTGCGATCTTCATCGAAGCGGTTGCGGCGCCAGTCCAGACTTCTGGAGATCGACATCGAGGTGCACGACACCGAGGGCAATGTCTCTGGCGTTCGATGTGCACCTGGTGGCTGCCGACGCGGAACGAAAACGAGCGGGCATCAGCCGAAGTCGTCAGCGCGATCATCACGGCGAGAAAACCAAGTCGTTTCATCGAAGCTCTCCCGCCCAGGTGATGCGGCAGGCTAGCGGCGGGGAACCACGGCTGGATGTGATTTGAATCACCGAACGGATCAGCCGCCGGTGCTTACGTCCTCGCGTGACGTACATCACGGAAGGCGACGGCGCGTCTGCGTAGGGTCCGCTCAACTTCAACGCCTAAAGCCGCTCGGGAGGTTCTCATGAATAAGCTCTACATCCTCGCCGCATTGTTGATGGCCACCACTTCGGCGCACGCCGGCGGAATCACATTCCAGGTCAATGGCGAGCGCATCCGCATTGAAGCGCCGCGCAATTGCAACGCCCTGTCCTGCGTCAAGGTCACCGCGCCCGGCTACAACGGCACGATCGGCAATGTCGACCTCAAGGGCATCGGTTCGAAGAACAAGGATGACGATGACGCGGTCGCAGCCGCGCCGGCAAAGCCGGCGGCGCCCGCGCCGGCTCCCGTCCAGGCGACCGCGCCGCAGCCGCCCGCCCCCGCCGCAGCAGCCCCGGCGCCCTCGACGGTCGCGGCCGCAACGCCGACGCAGAGCGAAGTCGCAGCACCCGCTCCGCCGGCACCGCCCGCTCCCGTCGCCGCCACGCCGGCGCCCGCGCCGCAGCCGGCCCCGGTTGCCGCCGCGTCCGACCCGAACTCGCCCCTCGGCGTCTGGTCGACCGAAGACAACAAGGGCAATGTTCGCATCGAGGAATGCGGCGCCAATCTGTGTGGCTTTTCCGTCAACACCGGCGAACGCATCCTGATCAACATGAAGCCGCAGGGCAGCAAATGGACCGGCCGGATTCATGATCCCAGCAGCGGCCGCAACTACGACTCGACGATCGCACTGAAGAGCACCAACACGCTCAAGGTCCAGGGCTGCGCCTTCGGCGGCATGTTCTGCGGCGGCCAGACCTGGAAGCGCGTGAGCTAACGATTTCTCCGAGAGGTTTCTCCCGAGACCTCTTTCCTCCCGAGCCTTCTTTCTCCCGAGCCTTGGCCCCGTGATGAGAACCCACGGGGCCTCTTTTTTGTGTCCCGTCAACTAGCTTGCCGCCCGGAAATGAATCGCGCCGTTGTTCAGGAAACATGTTTTGCTGAACAGGCTCAGATCCAGAGGATTCGGCAATCTGACGTCCTCCAGATCGGGGCACGGCTTCTTCGACGGATCGTAGGAGCGATCGATCTGGGAGATGAAGACGAAGATCAGCCCTCGATCGCGTGCAAACGACTGCAGCGCCTGCACCTGAATCATCAATTCCGGATTCGCGCGCTTCTGATCGAGCAGTTGCAGATAGTCCACAACCACCAGGGTGCCGCGCGGCGCTGTGGCGAGCCGTTCGACGATGTAATCCGAGCTCAGTGCATCAGAGCTATCGAACTCGAACAGACCGGCGAAATCCGCCCGCTCCGCACCGATCGCCCGGAAGCGATCCAGAATATCCTTCTCCGTATACTCCAGCGTGAAGAACACGCCGCGGCTACCGGCCTTCATGGCTTGCACAGCGAGCTCGAGGCTCATCAGAGTCTTACCCTGCCCGGGGCGCGCGCCGACCAGCAGCAGATCGCCGGGAGCCAGCCGCGCAAACAACTTTTCGGCGGGCACGGCGGCACTCATTTTGGCAGCGAGCAGGCTCCAGCCGGCAAAACCGTGTTGCCTGGCAATGCGGTCGAGCGCTTGGTGCAGCGGGATATTTTCTGCACGGGAGAGAAGTTTGGCCTTGCGCTTCAGGTGATAAACGGGCGCAGACAGCTTCATGACAAGAACCTCCTATTTGCGAGCGATGTCGCAACCCCTCCTTATGCTTGGTGCCCGAACAGTTGGTTCGATGGGTGAATGGCCCCGCATGAACGATGCTTACCCGACGGAGGGGGGAGGCGTGGACCGCGCCAGAATCAGATTATAGCCGATGCCCGGCAAGGCGACGAAACAAATCTCCGCCGCGTGGTGTGAAAGCGCCATACCCGCATCCCGGGCGTGGCGCCTGATCGTTTGTTGCAGGCAATGACAACAAATGCCGCATTCATCCTGCATTCAGCCTGGCGGCGCTGAAATCGGATTCCCGCCTCCTGCCGTCCCTCCGCAAACGGAAATAGCTCGATGTTGCGCCGACTTTGCCTCGCGCTGGTGCTGCTCTTCTGCGGCGTGCCGATCGGTGCGGGGCAAGTTTTCGCAGGCCCCTTCGAGCAGACGCAACTGGCGCAGGCACAGGCCGATCCTGCGCAGCCTGCCACGCCGGCGCCCGACGCAAACGCGCCGGCCGCCGACGCCCAGGCGCCGGAAGAGCCGATCGGCAACGTCGCGACCGTGACCGGCAGTGCCAGCGTGATCCGCAACGACACGACGACCCCGCTCAAGGTGAAGGACGACATCTATCTCAACGACGTGGTGCAGACCGGCGCCAACGCGGCGCTCGGCATCACCTTCATCGACAACACCACCTTCAACCTCAAGGCCAACACCAAGATCGCCATCGACAATTACGTCTATGAGGACGGCGGCAAGAGCAACGCCGCGATCTTCGATGTCGCCAAGGGCACCGCGGCTTTCGTCGCCGCCTCCGTCGCCAAGACCGGCGACATGAAGATCACGACCCCGACGGCAACGCTCGGCATCCGCGGCACCACCGGCCTCGTCGAAGTGCCCGAAGGCGCGAGCGCCAACAATCCGAGAAACGTCGCGGTCAAGCTCTATCCGGACGCCGACGGCAGGGTCGGCCGCATCGAGGTCAACGACCGCGCCGGCGCCCAGCTCGGCTTTCTGACTCAGGGCGCGAGCGGCTTTACCATCCGCCCTGGCGCGGGCGGCGCGCGCTTTGCGGCGGTGCCGCTGGCGATCCCGCAAGCGGTGGTGCTGCGCGACCAGGGTTTTGTGCGCCAGCTTCACTCGACGCAGAATCTCGGCCGGCAGGTCGTATTCCAGCAGCGGGAATTCCGCCGCGCCAATCCCAATTTCGTCAATCCGAACCGACCGATCCGGCAGCTGCAGCCTGGACAGCCGCGCCAGAACGGGCTGCCCGGACAGAACAGGCCCGGACAACCGCCTGGTCAGCCGAACCGTCCGGGCCAGCCGCGCCAGAACGGCCTGCCGGGACAACCCGGTCAGCCGCCACTGCCGGCCGCGCCGAACCGGCAGGGACAGAATCCGGGACAGCAGCAGCCGGGTCAGCTCAATCGTCCCGGCCAGCCGCAAGCGCCGGGCCAGTTGAACCGGCCCGGCCAGCCGCAACCGCCGGCCGCGCCGAACCGCCAGGGCCAGCAACTGCCGGGCTCGCCCAGCCAACCCGGCCTGCCGCCGCGTGCCGGACAGCCGCAGCGGCCAAGCGTGCCGGCACAGAACGGATTGCCGCCGCGCGCAGGCCAGCCGCCGCGAACCGATCTGCCGCCTCAGCCCAGCGTGCCGGCACAGCAGAGCGCACCGCCGGCACGGCCCGGATTGCCGAACCGCTACGGCGCGCCCGGATTGCAGCGCCCGCCCGCCGTTCAGGGCGCGCCATCCGTGCAACGTCCGGCGGTGCCCGCGCCGCGGCGCGTTGTACCTGCTCCACAGCGCGGCAAGCCCTTGCCGAGAGATCAGCGGTAGCGACTTATCTCGTGCCCCGGACGCGGCGCAGCACGAAGTGATGCGCCGCAGAGCCGGGGCCCATCGCGCCGCGCGCATATGGGTCCCGGTTCTGCGAAGCAGCGCCATAGCCTGTCGAAGACGCGCGTAAACGCGCTTATGGCGCTGCATCGCGCCCGGGACACGAGACTAGCGAAATAGTCGAAGCAGGTTTTGCCAAAAGCCCGTTCGGTCGGCTTTGTGCTGATGGACGACAGGCTGCACCGCGTCTGGCAACGTCGTTCCTCCACCATTCGCCGCGGCCAGTGCGATCGGTCCGACCTGTTCCAGAAATGCGCGCTCATAGCCGCGCGACAGCCGGTCGACGGCCTTGTCGAGTGGCAGCCAGTCCACCGCCTTGACGTCGCGCATCAATTCGCGCGTCGGTGCCTCCGCCGCTTCCATGCGCCAGTAATGCACGACCTTGGAGCCGTCCCTGACATCATAGACCAGCGTGCCGAGAAATTCGTGCACGGCAACGTCGTGCCCGGTCTCTTCCATCACCTCGCGTATCGCAGCGGCGCGCGGCGTCTCGCCGCGTTCGAGCTTGCCCTTGGGCAGAGCCCATTCGTTGTGTTTACGCAGGCGCACGACCGCGACCAGCGGCGGCTCCTCCCGTCGCAGCACAATACCTCCTGCCGCCAGGACGGTCGTTCGCGCCATCGCTCTTCCCGCATTGCTTCGAGCCTGCAAGCATATAGAGACAAGCGCTTCTCAGATCGAGAAAAAGAATCAGGGTCTTCGCAGCAGCGGCTCACCCGCACGGATGCGCCCGCCTTCCACGACATTGTCGGCGAATTCGAAACTCTCCGGCGCCAGCACGATGATGGTCGAGCCGTGCTCGAACCAGCCGAGCTCGTCGCCTTTCTTGACCCGCGCAAGGCAGGGGAAGTCGACTGGTCCCCTGCTCTGCGCGTTGAGCGTAACATCGAGAAAATGCAGGCGGATGCCGGCGACCAGGATGGCGGCGACCGGCACCAGCGTCAGCGCTTCGCCTGACGTCAGCCGCGCCTGCAGCACGGCCCGTTCGTTCTTGCAGAACAAACGCTCCACCCGCTTCAGCGCGATCGGATTGACGTTCCAGACATCGCCATGGATGAACGTCACCTTCTTGATCGTGGCATCATACGGCGCGTGGAAGCGGTGATACATGCTCGACGTCAGCCGCAGTGTCAGGAAGCGTCCGTTGCGGTGCTGGTCCACCATCGCGGGATCGCCGAGCAGGTCGAGCAGCGAATAAGGCGCACCCTTGATCTGAAACAGCTCGGTATCGGCGATGCGGCCGTGCGCGCCGATGATGCCGTCGCTCGGGCTGCTGACGACATTCGGATCCGGATCGAACGGCCGCAGCCCGGGGCGCAGCTCGCGCGTAAAGCAATCGTGCAGGCTCTTGAATTCGGTCTTCTTCGCCTCCGACAGATCGAGATCGGAAAACAGCCGCCAGCACAAAATCGAGAAATGACGCACCAGCGGGTTTTCGATCTTGCTGAACCAGCCCATGAAGCGGGTCAGCGCCGCCCGCGGAATGCGGTTGGTCAACAGGAAATTGAGGTTCTCCTGCTGCGTCAAGCGGGCGATCAGTCGCCGCATTGTCATCAATCTGTCAGCAGGATTGGCTAGCGCTTCAGACATGGATTCGTCCCTTCCGATTCTTTCGCTGTCCGCCGCCGCAGTCGCAAGCGCCGCGGCCGTCTTCCCCAAATTGCAGGCGCGGCTCGCGCTGTCGCGCGCCAAGCACCGCTCGCTGACTGGACATTCCAAAATGTCCAAAATGGTGGCGCGGCTGGTACCGCATTATGAGTTCGATATCGCCGGCTTCTTTGCCTCCGACGGCGCGCCCCCTGACATCGCCATGCAGCGGCAGGACGCCTTCTTCCGCCTCGCCTGCCTGTTCGAAGAGCGCTACGCCAAGGGCCGGCAGATGACGGCGGAGGCCGCCGAGCATATCTCCGATCTGCAGTTCACCGAATCCTACCGGGTGCCGTTCCAGTACAGCCGGCTTGTTCGCGAAAATCTCGGCACCGGCACCTTCATGGAGTCTTCCGCCGGCGTCACCGTCACCGATGTCGACGGCAATGTGTTCTACGACCTGACTGGCTCCTACGGCGTCAACATCTTCGGCAACGACTTCTACAAGGAGTGCATCACGGAAGCCGAAAAGCGCGCCCGTGCGCTTGGCCCCGTGCTCGGCCCCTACCATCCCGTCATCAACGAGAATGTGCGGCGACTCTGCGAAATCTCCGGCCTCGACGAAGTCTCGTTCCACATGTCCGGCACCGAAGCCGTGATGCAGGCGGTGCGGCTGGCGCGCTACCACACCAAGCGTTCGCATCTGGTTCGTTTCGCCGGTGCCTATCACGGCTGGTGGGGCGACGTGCAGCCCGGCGTCGGCAATCCCGTATCGCCGCACGAGACCTATACGCTGGCCGATATGTCCGAGCGCACGCTGCATGTGCTGCGCACGCGCAAGGACATTGCCTGCGTGCTGGTCAATCCCTTGCAGGCGCTGCATCCGAACGCCAACGCGCCCGGCGATTCCGCGCTGGTCGACAGTTCGCGCAAGGGCGCGTTCGATCGTGTGGCCTATACGGAATGGCTGAAAAAGCTGCGCGAGGTATGTACCGAGCGCGGCATCGTCCTGATCTTCGACGAAGTCTTCGTCGGCTTCCGGCTTGCCGCCCGCGGCGCGCAGGAATATTTCGGCGTCCGCGCCGACATGGTGACCTATGGCAAGAGCCTCGCCGGCGGCCTGCCCGTCGGCGTGGTCTGCGGCCGCAGGGACCTGATGCGGCGCTTCCGCGACGATCGCCCCGCCGACGTCTGCTTCGCCCGCGGCACCTTCAATTCGCATCCCTACGTGATGACGGCGATGGACGAATTTTTGAGCCGACTCGCCAGCCCGAACTTCAATGCGGTTTACAATGGGCTCGACGAGACCTGGAACGGTCGCGCCGCCGCGTTGAACGAGCGGCTGGCCACCGGCGACCTGCCCGTCCGCGTCAGTAATCTCTCCTCGATCTGGATGGTGCAGTATACCGAACCCTCCCGCTACAACTGGATGCTTCAATACTATTTGCGCGCCGAGGGGCTGGCCTTGAGCTGGGTCGGCACCGGACGTTTCATCTTCAGCCTCAACTACACCGACGCCGACTTCAACGAGGTCGCCGACCGCTTCGTCGCAGCGGCCGAGAAGATGAAGCACGATGGCTGGTGGTGGCATGATGCTGCGCTGACCAACAAGAATATCAAGCGGCGGATATTGAAAGAGATGTTGCGGAAGCGGTTGGGCCGCTGAGGCTACTCGTCATGGCCGGGCTTGTCCCGGCCATCCACGTCTTAAGCACCAGTTGTGAGACCGTCATTGCGAGCGAAGCGAGGCAATCCACATCTCCGCACGGGGATAGATGGATTGCTTCGTCGCTTCGCTCCTCGCGATGACGAAGGAGGCAACGTGGGGAAGCCGGCAGCAGATAAGACGTGGATGGCCGGGACGAGCCCGGCCATGACGGCGTCGTTTGATCAAACCCGGCATCACGCCGGCTTGACGTGCTTCTCGAGGCCCGGATCGATCAATTCGCCCTTCATCAGGTACAGCGGCGCCTTGTAGTACAGCTTCAGGTCGCTGAAGGGATCGGTGAGGATCTTGGTCATCCAGACGAGGCCGGTCTCGACGTCGCGGATGAAGAACAGGTGGACGGTGCGGAACAGCAATCCGCCGATGCCGACCGCCAGCCACACCTTGGCGACCTGCCGCATGAAGTCGGCGGTGGTCGCCCAGGGCTCGACCAGCCCGAACAGCGTCGGGGTGAAATACAGCACCACCGGCGACAGCGCCCAGATCGTCATCAGCACGACCTTGCGCTGCAAATTATAGCCGACCTTGATATCTTCCTTGTGCTCGTGGGTCGCCTGGTTGACGTGGTCATAGCCCTTCGGCTCGAAGAAGAAGTGGCCAGCCTGGCGCGTCGTCATCGAGACCAGCCAGCCGACCAGCGCCGACACGACGGGATCGAAGAACAGCATCACATAGGCGAACAGGAAGCTCAGCGCGCTGACGAAGTGCAGCGACTGGTTGATGCGGCTGTGGTGATAGTAGCGATGGTCGTCCCAGCGCTGCGTCTTCAGTTCCTGTAGGAATTCCTTAATCATTCTCTACCCCCTCATTCTTTCCTGTTTGACGGTTTATCGGGATTCGATGTCCGGCATGTGACATCATGAAGTTGACATGTGACTGTTCGCAGTGACGCGATGACGCAAGTGACAACACCTACGCGTCAGGCTGCCGCGGCGACGTCGGCTTTGCGGAAACGCACCAGGGAGAAATGACCGAGCGGCGGAATCAGGCGGCGCTCCGCCAGCTCCATGCCGCGCGCACCGGCCAGCCACGCTGCGTAGCGCGACCAGGCGAACTCGGCGGTGCGGAAACCGAGCGGACGAACCACCGGCTGCAGCCGCTGCTCGATGAAGCGGCGCATGCCGGCGTCGGCGCTGACGCGGGTCAGGATGATCAGTTCGCCGCCCGGCCGCAGCACGCGGGCGAATTCGTCGAGCGCCTTTTCCGGGTTCGGCACCGCGGTGACGACATACTGCGCCATCACGACGTCGAAAGAATCGTCCGGGAATTCGAGGTTCTCGGCGTCCATCACCGCGAGCCCTTCGACGTTCTTCAGGCTGAATTCGTCGACGCGCTTCTTGGCCTTCTGCAGCATCGCTTCCGAAATGTCCGTGCCGAAGATGCGCAAATGCGGCGCATAGAGCGGCAGCGAGATGCCGGTGCCGACGCCGACCTCGAGCACCCGCCCGCCGATTTTGTTGGTCGCCGCAATCGCCGCCTTGCGGCCCTTCGAAAACACGCCTCCGAACACGAGGTCGTAGACCGGCGCCCAGCGGTCATAGGCCTGCTCAACCGTTTCGCGGTCGAAATCGAGCGGCCTTGCGCCGTCAAGCTTGATGATATCTGCCATGGTTGGTTCTGCCTTCTCGTCTCACGCACATCACGGTTGTTGCGATTGAACTTTCCTGAGCGCAGCCTTTTTGCGCTCAGCCCTGCACGGTGCCTGTCGCTGTTGCCCCGAGCACCGGCCGCAGCGTGCGGCTCGGCTGCAGCGCCGTCAGGTTGCCGATGAACTGCCGCGCGCTGTTTTCCCAGGAGCGCGCCAGCGCAAAGTTTCGGCACGCCTCGCGCGACATATGCAGCGCGCGCAAGCACGCTGCGCCGAGGTCGGTATCCAGCGCGCCGATCGGATGGTCAGCGATGACGTCCTTCGGGCCGGTGACCGGGAACGCGGCAACCGGCGTTCCGCATGCCAGGGCCTCGAGCTGCACCACGCCGAACGTGTCGGTCAGGCTTGGGAACACGAAGACATCGGCGGCGGCGAGATGCGTGGTGAGGTCCGCGCCCTTCTTCTCGCCGAGGAAGACCACATCCGGATATTGCGCTTCGAGCTGCGCCCGCTGCGGCCCGTCGCCGACCACCACTTTCGATCCCGGCAGGTCGAGCGACAGAAACGCCTCGATATTTTTCTCCACCGCAACGCGGCCCATGGTCATGAAGATCGGCCGCGGCAGGTCGAGCACGGCGGGGTTATGCGGGTTGAACAGCTCGGTATCGACGCCGCGCGTCCAGAAGCCAAGCCTGCGGAAACCGCGCGCGGCAAGCTCTTGCCGCAGCGAGTCGGTCGCGACCATGACCGTGGAAGACGCCGCGTGAAAGTGCCGCATCACCGCATAGCCGATGCTCAAGGGAAGCCCGGTGCGGACGGCGACATATTCCGGAAAGCGTGTCGTATAGGACGTCGTAAACGCCAGCTTGCGGCGGCGGCAATAGGCACGCACCATCCAGCCGATCGGCCCCTCGGTCGCAATGTGAATGGCGTCGGGCGCCGCCGCCTCGATCCGCCGCGCGATCTCGCCCGGCGTCGGCAGCGCGATGCGCAGGCCTGGATAGGTCGGCAATGGCAGCGAAGGGAATCCCTCCGGGTTAAGGAAGCTGATGTCGGCGCCGAGCGCCGCTGCACTGCGCGAAAGCGAGGTCAGCGTACGCACGACGCCGTTCACCTGCGGATGCCACGCATCCGTCGCAATCAAGATCTTCATGGCCCGAATCCGAAGTTAACGATTCTCAAATCGGACGTTGGGACATGGATATTTCAGGCGTATGACGTCATCGTTCTGTAAGGTTGTTTTTTAAACCCATCTCCATGCTTTTCGTGTAACGTGACAGTAAGATGTCAAACCTGAACGACAATTCCGCGCGAACCCGCCGGCGGCGAAAGCAGAAGAGCTACGCGCTGCTGATCCTCGCAGCCGGTATGCTCGCGTTCGGCATCGCGGCCGGCACGCTGTACTACGTTCTGCGGCCGACCACGCTGCGGATTGCGGTGGGGCCGGCCGGCAGCGAGGACCAGAAACTGGTTCAGCTCATGGCGCAGACCTTTGCGCGCGAAGGCAGCGCGGTGCGGCTGTCGCTGGTCACAACTGAAGGAACTTCGGAGAGCATTGCCGCGTTCACCGCCGGCAAGGCCGACCTTGCGGTCGCGCGCGGCGACCTGAACCTGCCGACCAATGCCGAGTCGGTCGCGATCCTGCGCAAGAACGTCGTCGTACTGTGGGCGCCCTCCGGACGTCCCGCCAAGGGCTCGAAGAAGCAGCCGACGGCGAAGATCAAGAGCCTCGACGAACTCGCCGGCCACCGCGTCGGCGTGATCGGACGGACGCAGGCCAATGCCACGCTGCTCCGCGCGATCCTGAAAGAATCCGGCGTCAATCCCGACAAGGTCACGATCAGCCAGTTCGCGACCAACCAGATCGGCGACATGGCGAAGGACCAGTCGGTCGACGCCTTCATGGCGGTCGGTCCGCTCAAGAGCAAGATCACGGTGGATGCGATCGCCGCGACGGCGACCGCACGCGGCGAGCCGAAGTTCCTCCCGGTCGAAGTTGCCGACGCGATCGCGAAGAAGAACCCGATCTATGAATCCGAGGAAATTCCCGCCAGCATCTTCGGCTCCTCGCCGCAGCGGCCGGAAGACAAGGTCGACACGGTGGCCGTGAACCATCTGATCATCGCGCAGAAATCCCTGTCGGATACGGTGGTCGCGGCCTTCGCCCGCCAGCTCTTCACCAACCGCCAGCAGCTGGCGCGGGAAATGCCGACGGCATCGCAGATCGAAAAGCCCGACACCGACAAGGACGCGGCGCTGCCGGCGCATGCGGGCGCCGCCGCCTATATCGACGGCAACGAGCGCACGTTCCTCGAAAAATACACCGACTACCTCTGGTTCGCGGTGCTGATCGTTTCGGGCCTTGGATCGGCCGGCGCCTGGTTCAGACATTACTGGAACAGGGACGAGCGCGAGCAATACGTCGCCCACCGCGACAATCTGCTGGAGTTGATTTCCAGGGCAAGGACGGCCGCAACGCCGGACGAACTCACACAAATGCAGGGCGCAGCCGATGACATGCTGCGCGAAGCGTTCGAAGGCTATGACGACGGCACCGTCGAGGAAAGCGACCTCTCGGTGATCGCCCTCGCGCTCGAGCAATTTCATCACGCCGTTGCCGACCGCCGCACAGTGCTGGCCAGTGCTGGTGCGGCCGAGACGCCGCGAGTGCGCGTCGGTTAGCTAACCGTATTCGAGATCGATGTGGTTCTCGTCCTCACGGCAGCAAGATCATTCACCCTTAGAGCTTCGGTCCAAACCTAACAATTGTTAATCAGGCAGAGGATCACTTTCACCTCTGGACCGAGCTGCGCCTGAGTTTCGTGCCTGGCTTAACGGCCCGCCACGTTTCGGACATTCTGGTTTCATTTGGCCGGGCCGACTCAGTGAGCGTATCGGTTGGCTCGGCACGGCGCCCGCCTCACCACGCCCCCAAGCCCCGGGCGGGGCCGTGCTCAGTACTCCGCTTGCGGCATTTCAATGAAAGCGAAAGGTTAACAAGAGGCATTCCATCCTCGGCCTAACATTTGTTAGTCCGCTGGTCTGGTGCGCCGTGGCACGTTCTTGTTGGACAACGAAGCGCACACCAATGAAAGATCATCAAAACATATCGAGAAGCTGCGGAAGGACGCAGCCGAATGTGCGCTTGGTCCGGGACCTAGCTACCGACAAGACCAAGCGTGAAATGTTCGGCCGCCTGGCGCAGCATCTCGACCAACTACCTGATGAGGTGAGCGGGCCACGAGGGGCCGAGAGGCAAGCTAGGCATCGCGAGGACCTGCATCTGCTTTTGCGACTAGAGGCATCTGAGCCGCTCACTCTAGGACGCCAGCGCCGCTCTCAGCCCGCAAATTATCCAGCCGGCGACGCAGAACGACAACGCAGCCAAGATAAGGTCGGGCCGCGAGCTGTGCGTTACGATCGCATGCAACAATTGCCAGGAGAGTCGCCGGACGCTCACCAGCGCTCCGGCAGAATGTCAAGCCGCGACAGAAACGACAATCCGGCGCACGTCAGTTCATCGAGGTCGGCTTCGCCGGCCTGCCAACGCCCACGTATAAAGCGCTCCAACGTGCAGCCGCGCTCATCCGCCGGAGCTACCGCACTATTTCGAGCCAGGTAGATGGCCCACGCTTGGTCTGTCGCGAGGGAGTAAAGAGAGCGATCCATGCAGCAAACTCCCTTGCGCAAGTCCCCGATGCTATCCTCAACAGTCTGCGCCTACTTTTGTTGCCGAATTTTCCCGGCATACTTTAGTTGAACACTGCGACTCTGATGAACGAACCTTGTTGTTTTCGGGTGGACATCATGCTGCTTATTGTCGTGCACTCGCCGATGAAACGAACCACGAGCGCGCTGCCAGCAGACTTAGAGAGTTAGCTGACGAGTACGAATGCCGTGCTCGGACTTTGCTCAATGGCCGCCATCTGAGTAAGTAGTCTAGTTGACTAACTTGCAGTCCATACCGCTGAATGGGTGAACGTCGAATTCCTTCCGGCTCGTAGCAGGAGCCCGATTGTTGCGGCACGGGGGAGCTCGATCAAATCACGCCATAGTCGTGCAAATTCGCAGGCGGAGGCCATCTTTCAACTAAGCAGCCACCCGACAGCTCTGAGCACCGCCAGGGCAAGAAAATAGACCCATGCTGCCATTCCCGCACATGCGACAAGCCCATAGGCAAGCACGACCATGTACCGCTTCATCGGGTGTCGAAGCTTGGTGCGAGCCGGACCTGCCGGTGAGGCAACGACAACGCCTGTTCGACCGTTTACCAGCGCCGCGAAATCGATGTCGGCTGTCTTGCACAAGTTGGATGGATCGTCTGTTTTCGTGCCTGCAACCCGCCACCGAAGATAGGCTGGAGCAGCTAGTCCGAACAGCGCCCTCATCGAAGAGTATCCACGGCCGTCGAACGGCTGCGCGCCGGCTCCTTGCGCCCGCGGTTTGGATTATGTCGGCCGTTCTTCTCGGCTTTGGCCCTCGCCTCGATTGCTCTCGCCTTGTCGCGTAGAGCAAAGACCTCGTTCATCAGCAGATAAAGGTCTACTCGCGAACCTGCCTTGTTGGCCGGGGTTGATTGTTTTTTCATTTGATCCCCCTCTGACGCGCGCTGGACGCCGCGGACAAACAATCGAGGGCTGAGGCAGTTCCTATTTATTGCCGCTTTTTCCCGTTCATAACGACGAGCATCGAGACCCTTAACCGCAAAAAAGTTCAGCAATAGCGCGGACGGTTTGATCGAATGCCCTCGGCTCGCGCACCGCCCCGAGCGGCAGCGCAAGCGGCCAGGGAACCAGCCAACAAGATACGGAGTTTGGTCTTCAGGTCGCAATCAAAGCGATGCAACTGTGATGCGCTTCTGGGATGCAGCTAAGGCCCGCCATGCTCGCAGGCGACATGCTTGGGTAGCGATCGTCTGCCTTGCGGGCGGAGTTCTATTTGTGATCCTGCACCTGGCCGACAGAACCTGGAAGTCGACGCCCCAGAGTCCGGGCGCGCCGGCGCTAGCGGGCGTGTCTCCACAAGGCGAACAGCCACGCTGGAGCGAGTAGCCTTCCAACGACCTTGGCCACAACGCCGGCTCGCAGTGAACCAAAATGCAAGCCTAAACAGACAAGCGATCGACTTGTCGAAGGAGCACCATTAAAAGCAGCCGCCCACCTCTTTGTAGGCTGGCGCGCGGCCAGCGGCGGTACCGCCGCAAGTCAGCCATGTCGGATAGGCCGGACCAATCGAGACAGTCCTGCGGAGTCCTCGGCGCAGTTGGCGTCAGCGCCAATGGCGGCGGTGGTAACGATGACTCCAATGGTGACGATCGCCTGCATAGCCATATGCGCGGTATCCCCGCCGCCAACCATAGCTCGTATAGGGATTTCCGGGCCCGTAGTTTTGGCAATTCGCATTCGGATAGAACTGGGCGCACCAGCCCGGATTGGTAATGACGTGCTGCGCCGCTGCCGGACCGGCGGGCACCATTAGGAATATCAAGGCAGAAGTGCCAAGAACGGCACTAAGTAAGATAGCTGGTCTCGTCATGGCAGCCTCGCTCATCGCTGGATTATCAGTCCAACGCCGATTGATTGTGACCGTTCCTACAAACCCATGAAGCCCCTGAGGTCGCAAGCAAATTGCCGCCGCACGCCCCCACCGAGTGGCGGGCCGGCCGTACGCCTTTTGCGAGGAGGCGCCAGTCACACCCGCCCGATCAACGAAACCTTAACGAAACAATCCCCTAACGCGACGAAACCATTTTGGCGATTTCGTGCAAATGTCCTGAAACGGTTCACCTGTAGAGCTTTGCCCAACGATGCGCCGAATAACGGCGCGACTGGGCGTAGAACAGGGGACGACCGATGTTTAATTCATTTCGACAGAAGATCCGCTTTGCCGTCGCCGCCGTCGGGGCTTTCGCGATGGGCGCTGCCGCCTATTCCGCACCCGCGACGGCGGCCCCGCTGCCGCTGTTTCCGTTCTTCCTGCCTCAGCCGCAACTTGAAGCCGCCCCGCCGCCGGCCGCAGTCGCGCCCCGGGAGGAGGAAGAGCATTTTGAATTGCCGGCCCGCTTGCGCCGCCAGGTCGTGAACTACTATGGCCGCGAGGCGCCCGGCACGATCATCATCGATACGCCGAACACCTACCTCTATCTCGTGCTCGGCAATGGCCAGGCGATGCGCTACGGCATCGGCATCGGCCGCGACGGCTTCACCTGGTCGGGCACCCAGACGATCACCCGCAAGGCGGAATGGCCGGACTGGACGCCGCCCCCGGAAATGATCGCGCGCCAGCCCTACCTGCCGCGCCACATGACCGGCGGCCCCGGCAACCCGCTCGGCGCCCGCGCCATGTATCTCGGCGGCACCATCTACCGCATCCACGGCACCAACGCGCCGGAGACCATCGGCACCCGCGTTTCCTCCGGCTGCCTGCGCCTCACCAATGAAGACGTCATCGACCTCTATTCGCGGGTCAGCGTCGGCACCAAGGTGATCGTGCTGCCGATGACCGATCGCCGCGCCGACCTCGGCCGCACCATCCGCTAAGCGCGAGCCGGTTTACACATTGCAAGCGGCTTCGGCACGGCCGAGGCCGCTTTTGCAGGTGTGGCATTGTGAACCGGCCGTGTGATGTCAGGCGATGCGGTCGCTTGCATCAGGCGGACCTTACTTCGTAGATGCGAATGCTCGAGATGAAGGGATTGCCTTGCGCCATCTTCTCCGCGTCGTCGAAACTTGCAGCGTTGACGGTCATGAAACCGGTAATGGAGTCCGGGCCGAGCGGAAGCTCCCTGGTGCCTTGCTTCGAGATTTCTCGACCGTGGCCGAAGCCGCCCATGTCCACGATGTTCGGCTTGTTTGACTCAAACCATTTGCCCCAAGCGGTCATGATTTCCGGGGTGGGCTTTTCAAATCCATAGTGCAGCAGGACAAACTTCTTCATGCGCGGCTCCTTTCGCGATAGGCACTCATCGAACTTCGGCTGCGGTGATTTCGTCCGAGCCCCGGTCACCCCTCTCGGTTTGCCGCGGGCGCTGCGCGGCGACGTTCGGCAAGGTCGAACAGAAGCGGAAGCTTGCGAACCGCCGCGACGGAGCCGCTGACCCTGGCGCGCTTCGCCTCGATCGCATCTTGAACGGATACGCTCGTCGCAACGATCTGCAGCACCGCGTCGAACGGGGCTTCCAATGTCCCCCTGCAATCTGTGATGCCTCGCCTTATCGACGTGCCCGAGCCGCCTCCCGCGACGGTGAAGCCTGCCGATTTCTTGCCATGGGTAACCACGACGCCGACGTTGATTTCCGGCACCGGCGAACGCTTCGCGATGGCATCAAGGCCAAGCATCACCCAATCTGATTCGAACGTGTCGCCCGGCACCGGCGGGAACAGGAAGCGCCCGCCCCAGCGGATCAATTCCCGGATCGCGGGCTGCACTTCCCGACCGATCTCCGTCAGTTCGTACACTTGCGCGTTGGCCGGCGGCGGCAAGGCGGTTCGACGCACCACGTTGCAGTCGATCAGCGTGGCAAGGCGCACCGTCAACAAGGTGGGACTCATGCCATCGAGATGATCAAGCAGATCGCCAAATCGCTTCGGCCCGAGAAGCAGCTCCCGGATAATCAGAAGAGTCCAACGCTCGCCGACGATCTCCGCCGCGCGGGCAAGCGCACAGAATTGCGGATAGTGAAGGTTAGTCATGCCTCTGGGATTGGCTCCTCCGCATCATCTTCGGTAGGCGAGTGCGATTAACGGACCGACGACAGCGAACTGCAGGATCGTGAACGCGGTTTCCAGCAGCACGTAGTCCGGAACGGAAACCATCACATTCTTGGCTGCGACGGCGAGCGTCGTGAACGACCATGACAACAGGCCCGCGCCGAGACCATACACGAGGCCGTCCTTCAGGATCGATCCGCTGCCCCGCATGACGCGCGGGAACAACCACGAGAAGATCGCCCCCTGTATGATCATTGAACCTAGCCCGAAAACGATTACCGGCTCGTCGCGATAGATCTGAAGCGCATGATATTTCTGCTCGAACAGGACGAGATGCCAGACGAAGGCGATTGGAAACGATGGAAGAAGATAGGCGGCAAAGCCGAGCCAAAACCGGCGGGCGTCGGCCGGACGAGCAGCATACGGGACTGCTGACATCGAAAACTCCCTCTTACTACATTTTTTATAGTAGTCAGTACAGATTATGGAGTCAATCGCGGGCGAGGCTTTCGGCCTGCTACCGCAATGAAGCCGCGAAGCCGACCGCGCCATTCGTTGCGTGCCTCTCTTCGGACGGCCTTCGGCAGCGAGCGGTCCATCCAGGACTTGGCTCCAGGCCGGCGCAGAGACAGCGTGCGGCACCGCCGGTCCGACGGGGGTCGCGGTTGCGATCCCGGCACGCCGGTCGGAACCTGCGGCACTGGCGCGACTCTCGCCTTCCCTGTAAAATGCGACGGGGCGTTACAGTGGGGTCCGGGAGACGATGCGTCGGCGGGTGCATCTCAAAACGGTGGCGATCGCGCTTGCGGTCCTTGTCGTCTCGTTTGCCGTCAGTCTGAAGGTGATGGACGTCGTGGCGCCGCGCGCTACGAACCGGCCGCCGCCGCTCGCTGAACTGCCGCCGCTGCCGCCGGCGGCGCGTGCCTCCACGGTGATGGCGCCGATCGCGGTCGCGCTGTCGGCGATCCGCGATGCCGCCGATCGCGGCGCGCCGCGCAACTTCGCCGGCAAGGCCGACAATCCGATCTCGCAGATCCTGCAGAACGCCGACATCGGCTGGACCGCCGCGCGCGGGCCGATCAGCGCGACCGGTGCGCAGGATGCGCTGTCGCTCGCGACGCCGCTGACCGGCACGCTGAACGTCACGGGCTCGCTGTCGGCCAAGGCGACCGGCGCGGTCGGTGATGCGATCGGCGGCCTGCTCGGCGGCAATGTCGCCAAGCAGATCGGCAGCGTGAACATCAAGAACCTGAACGCCAGCGCCGAGATCAAGGGCAATGTCGTCATCACCTCAAAGCCGCGGATCGCCACGAACTGGCGCATCGAGCCGAACCTCGCCGGCCAGGTCAATCTCGGCGACACCAGCCTCACGATGGCGGGCGCGCGCGTCAACGTGCCGGCGCAGGTCAAGCCGCTGATCGATCAGAACGTCGCCGAGCAGATCGCGCTGGTGCAGGCGCGCATGAAGAACGATCCGACCTTCGAGCGCAACGCGCGGACGCAATGGGCAAAAGCCTGCCGCTCGATCCCGCTGCAGGGCACGACATCAGGCTCGACGATGCCGACGCTGTGGCTGGAACTGCGCCCGACGCGGGCGATCGCCGCCCAGCCGCGCGTCGATGCCGCGAACCTGATACTGACGCTCGGCATCGAGGCGGAAACCCGGATCACGCCTGCCGAGACAAAACCGTCCTGCCCGTTTCCCGCCACCATCGCCATCGTGCCGCCGATGCCAGGACGGGTCGCGATCGGCGTGCCCATCGACATGCCCTTTACCGAGATCACCAGGATCGTGGAGGCCCAGTTCGCCGGAAAGACCTTTCCTGAAGACGGCTCGGGCGCGGTCGACGTCACGGTCAAGCGCGCCAGCGTCGCCGCATCCGGCAACCGCCTGCTGATCTCGCTGCTAGTTAGCGCCAAGGAGAAGACGAGTTTCTTCGGCCTCGGCGGCGAGGCCAATGTGCACATCTGGGGCAAGCCGGTGCTCGATCAGGCCGAGCAGACGCTGCGGCTCGGCGACATCGAGCTCGCGGTCGAGTCCGAAGCCGCTTTCGGGCTGCTCGGGGCCGCCGCGCGCGCGGCAATCCCGCATCTGCAGAAGACGCTAGCGGAAAAGGCCACGATCGACCTCAAGCCATTCGCCGGCAATGCGCAAAAGAAGATCGCCGCAGTGATCGCCGACTTCCAGAAGAACGAGGACGGCCTGCGTGTCTCGGCCGAGATCACGAAATTGCAGCTCGCCGGCATCGCTTTCGATTCAAAGACGCTGCGCGTGATCGCCGAAGCCGAAGGCGCGATCAATGTCACCGTGACTGCGCTGCCGGCGCTTTAAGGGAGCGCTGGTACGCTCTTTCCCCGTCATTGCGAGCGAAGCGAAGCAATCCATCTATCCCAGTGGGGAAAGAGTGGATTGCTTCGTCGCTTCGCTCCTCGCAATGACGGCCCGGGATGCCGCGCTGCCGCCGCTATGACCCTTCGAACTTGAACGACAGGCTCAGCTTGGCGCGGTAGGCTTCGACCTTGCCGCTCCCGTCCAGTTGCAGATCGAGCTTGACGACTTCAGCGACGCGCAAATCGCGCAAGGACTCGCCCGCGCGGCTGACCGCACCGGCCGCGGCCTTCTCCCAGGATTCCGAGCTGGTGCCGATCACCTCGATGACCTTGTAGACGCTGTCAGCCATGTCGTCCTCCCGTTGATACAGGGGTTGCTTGCTGAGGGTTCAAGGCAGGAGGCAGGTGCTCCTGCCGCCTGCAACCTAACATCGCGATGGGCGCACCGATAGGGAGCGCTGCATCATTGCGAGGATCGGCCTCCGCCAAAGAAAATGGCCGGACGGCGTGATGCCGTCCGGCCATTCTTGGATACGCATGACCTGAAGGCGGTCAGCCTCACTCGGTCGAATACTTGAACTCCGGCATCGCCTTCAGCTGATCTTTGGTCGCGCTGAACACGGCGTGATCAGGATACCAGGGGTTCTTCTTGGCAGGCGCCGCCGGCGCGGTTGCAGCACCCGTCGTGGTCGTGCTCGTGCCCGTCGCAGGCCGTGCGCCGCCGGTCGCGGGCTGGCTCGAGGCGCTGGTATAGGCCACCGGCTCATCGATGAATTTCACCTTATCCATCGGCACGGCAACCAGATGCTCGCCGACGCCGAGGAAGCCGCCGACGCCGATCACCACGGCTTTGATGTTGCCGCTCTTGTCGGTCAACAGGTCGTTGATCGATCCAAGGCTTTCATTGCTGTCGTTGTACACGTTGAGGCCGACCAGCTTCGAGGTCCGCCAGTTACCCTTGAACGATGATGTATCGGACGCCGCTGCAGGCGCGGCGGTGGTGGCGCGGTCGGTCGTTGCCGAAGGACTTTGCGCGAACGCGACACTCACCAGCATCGCGGAAGCCGCGAGGCCGGCCACGGCATATTTGGTCAACATATCGGTTCTCCTCAGTTCAGAAACGCCATGAGGGAAACCCGGCACTTCAACAAGTGTTCCCTGCGTTCCGTACGGAACACCCGCCCCGGCTGCGGTCAAAAGCCGCCCCAATAGGGCGGCATGCCGTAATAGCGATGCAGTTCGGCTTCCTTCGCGCGATCGCCCCAATCGAAATCCTTGTCGGCGCGGAATGACGGCGCGCGCTTCAGCTCTTCATCGCCGATATCGAGCTCATAGGCCTCGAACTTCGTGCTGTAGCGCAGACGTCCCCACGGCAACGGAATCAGATTGGCGCCGATGCCGAGAAAGCCGCCAAAACTCAGGATTGCATAGGAAACTTTGCCGGTGACCTTGTCGATCATCAGCCGTTCGATGTGGCCAATCATGTCCCCGTTCGGCCGGCGCACCGCGGTCCCTTCGACACGGTCGCTCGCGATCAGCGGATGGGGCTTGGCCATGACCTCTGCTGCCATCGGTCCCTCCCACACGTGAATGGGAACCAACGCTGCACTGCGTCACCTGTTCCGCCGGAAATAAGACAGCTACCCTTCCCTTTCAGGGAGGACTGCAGCCGGAGCTCCGCAAAGCGGTCAGGCGAAGACATCTATTCCGATATCGATCACAGCGCCGAGTGCTGCTGCTTGAGGTCGCGCAACGGCCACGCCATTTGCAAGGCGGTCCTGAAGAAGGCAGTCCTGAAGATGGCGTTCTTGAAGATGCCGTGCAGGTCGCGCTGATCGCTCGCGTAGCCTAGATCATCGCGTCAGGCGGCGAGCGCGTCGGGATCGGCTTCCTCGTAGATCGCGATCGCTTCGAAGCGGTAGTCGCAGGCGCGGCAGAACCAGAGGAAGGATGTCCGGCCCTGGCTGCTCTCGACCCAATCAGGCCTTGGGATCGGCTTGCCGCACTGTGCACAGGGATTGCCGCGAGGCAGATAGCTGGAATCGAGTCGAGCCATTACGCATCTCCCTAGACTTCGGACGTCGTAAATGACGTCTCGCTTTTTTAAAATTTCGTTGAATGAGACAGATTGGCTGTCGAAAAGAACTGGAATTTGTCGCGCCGTCTTCTTTACACCTTGACTGCGACTTTTGCACGACATTCTTGCGCGTCCGCGTGACGCAGATTCTTCCGCGTGACGCAGATTCTCGTCCGCAGACGCGATGCATCGCACACACAATCTCAGCGGCGCCGTCCATTGCATTCGTTAACGCGCTCGCGCAGGGCAGGCCTTCGCCGCGATGTCGTCCGTTTTTTGCCACATCTTGGCCCGCTGGTGGAACTAACCGCAGGAACCAACCGTTCCCACGCGTCCATCCGCCGAGATCGTTTTTATGAAAAGTTTTGCAAAGTTCGTCTGGCTCGCCGCTGGCGGCGCGCTGTTCGTCGCATCTGACGCCAGCGCGCAGAGCCGCGCGCAATATGAAAGCATGGTCGCAACCCATGCGCAGGCCAACAACGTGCCGGAAGCCCTGGTGCACCGTGTGATCGTGCGCGAGAGCAAGTATCACGCTGGCCTCGTCGGCCGTGGCGGCACCATCGGCTTGATGCAGATCAAACTGCCGACCGCGCGCGGCCTCGGCTACACCGGCGACGCCGCCGGCCTGCGTGATCCCAACACCAATCTCGCCTGGGGCATCAAATATCTCGCCGGCGCCTATCGTGCCGCCAATGGCGACCACGGCCGCGCCATGCGTTATTATGCGAGCGGGTATTATTACGCCGCAAAGCGCCAGCGGCAGGACAAGCTGCAGGACCGGCCGCTGCAGATCGCACCGGTGCTGGCGAGCGGTGCGTCGCCGAAAATTGTCGCCGCGCCGGCTCGAACGCCCGTCGATGCGAACGCGCTACAGACAGCGAAATAGCTAATCTCGTGTCCCGGACGCGGTGCTGCGCGCCTTCGCGCTGCTCCGCAGGACCGGGACCCATTTGCCGGTTGCCGGCCGGTCTGGACGCCCGGCTCTGCAGCGTATCGCTGCGCGCCGCGCGCTGAGTCCGGGGCACGAATGCAGTGCAGTTCCCCGCCGACCCGCGTTGACACGCCGGCCTATCTGCCTACATTAGCCCTGTTCCGAGGGGTGCTCCGATGAGGAGCTGAGATACCGCACGCTTGGGCAATCGCCTCAACAGGGTGAAAGCCGGGACCGCGGTGACCCTTTGAACCTGATCCGGGTCATGCCGGCGAAGGGACAGGGATGTACCAGAAGTCAGATCTACGCGGGGATTCCCCCGTTTCCATCATCGGCGCGGGCATTGCCGGCGCTTGGCAGGCGCTGTTGTTCGCCGAGGCCGGCCACGCCGTCACCCTGTACGAGCGCAGTGACGCCGATATGACGCTCTCCACCAGCCATTGGGCCGGCGGCATGCTGGCGCCCTATTGCGAGGCCGAGACCTCCGAGCCTGTGATCGGCCGGCTTGGCCTGCACTCGCTCGATCTCTGGCGCAAGCTTTTTCCCGACACCCCGTTCAACGGCTCGCTGGTGGTGGCCCACGCCCGCGACCGCGCTGATTTCGAGCGCTTTGCCAAGCTGACCACCGGCCACAGCAGGCTCGACGCGCGCGGCTTGAGCGATCTCGAACCCTCGCTGGAAGGCCGTTTCCGTGACGCGCTGTTCTATGCCGAGGAGGCCCATGTCGAGCCGCGCAAGGTGCTGCCCGAGCTGCACGCGCGCATCAAGGCCGCCGGCGGCACCATCAAGTTCGACTGCGATACGAATGCCGAAGACCTCGACGGCATCGTGATCGACTGCCGCGGGCTTTCCGCACGCGACGAGCAACCGGAGCTGCGCGGCGTCAAGGGCGAGATGATCATCATCGAGACATCCGAGGTCGAGCTGGCGCGTCCGGTGCGGCTGATCCATCCGCGCTGGCCGCTCTATGTGATCCCGCGCGGCGACGGCAGGTTCATGCTGGGTGCGACCTCGATCGAGGCCGAGGATACCGGCGTCAGCGTCCGCTCCGCGCTGGAGCTATTGGGCGCCGCCTATGCCGTGCACCCGGCGTTCGCCGAGGCGCGCATCGTCGAGTTCGGCTCAGGCCTTCGTCCTGCGTTCCCTGACAATTTGCCGCGGATCACGATTGGGAAAAACAAGATCACCGTCAACGGGCTCTACCGCCACGGCTTCCTGCTGGCGCCGGCGCTCGCGGAGTTGACGCTCGCCTACGTGCAGCGCGGCGCGATCGACAATGAGGTGATGCGATGCGTGTGACCGTCAACGGCGAAGCACGGGATATCACCGCCGAGCGCGTCGATGCGCTGCTCACCGAGCTCGACTACGAGGGCACGCATTTCGCGATCGCGCTGAATTACGACGTGGTGCCGAAAAGCCGCTGGGCCGAGACGCCGCTAAAGGCCGGCGACGAAATCGAGATCATCACGCCGCGGCAGGGAGGGTGATTGTGCCAGTGCACATGCTACATACTCCGCCGTCATCGCCCGGCTTGACCGGGCGACCCAGTACGCCGCGGCTTCTCGGCTTGAACTCTGGCTTCCCGGCGTACTGGATCCCCGCCTTCGCGGGGATGACGGCTTGTGTGTGGGGCGACGAGAACGGGACACAAACGCAATGCTGAACTTCTACGGCAAGACCTTCTCCTCCCGCCTGCTGATCGGCACGGCGCTCTATCCCTCGCCGGCGATCATGCAGGATGCGATCCGGGCGTCGGGGGCCAATATCGTCACCGTGTCGCTGCGGCGCGAGGCGGCCGGCGGCAAGACCGGGGACGCGTTCTGGTCGCTGATCCGCGAGCTCGGCGTCACCGTGCTGCCGAACACCGCCGGCTGCCGCAGCGTGCGTGAGGCGGTGACGACGGCCAAGCTGGCGCGCGAACTGTTCGGAACGCCATGGATCAAGCTGGAGGTGATCGCCGACAACGATACGCTGCAGCCGGATGTCGTCGGCCTGGTCGAAGCCGCCGGCATTTTGATCCAGGATGGCTTTGAGGTGTTCCCCTATTGCACCGAGGACCTGTCGGTCGCGATGCGGCTGGTCGATGCCGGCTGCAAGGTCGTGATGCCCTGGGCCGCGCCGATTGGAAGTGCCAAAGGCATCACCAACCGCGACGCGCTAAAGCTGATGCGCGAGCGGCTGCCCGATATCACGCTGGTGGTCGATGCCGGCCTCGGTGCGCCCTCGCATGCGGCGCAGGCGCTCGAACTCGGCTACGACGCCGTGCTGCTCAACACGGCGGTCGCCAAAGCCGCCGATCCCGTTGCGATGGCCAAAGCCTTCCGCCTCGGCGTCGAAGCCGGCCGCACCGCCTACGAGGCGGGCCTGATGGACGCCCGCGACTTCGCCTCGCCCTCAACCCCTGTGATCGGGACCCCGTTCTGGCATGCCGTATCCTGACAGATTTTATCCCGTGGTCGACAGCGTCGCCTGGGTGAAGCGGCTGGCGCGGCTTGGCGCCGGCACGATCCAGCTCCGCGCCAAGGACCTCGATGACGCGCAGTCGCTGCAGATCGTCACCGACGCGCTTGACGCCATCAAAGGCACCGACGCCAAACTCGTGGTCAATGATTACTGGCGCGCGGCGATCGTCGCCGGCGCCAAGCACCTGCATCTCGGCCAGGAAGACCTCGTTGGCGCCGACCTCGCTGAAATCCGCAAAGCCGGATTGAGCCTCGGCATTTCCACCCATGATGACGAGGAGCTCGCGACCGCGCTTGCCGCCAAACCCGATTACATCGCGCTCGGCCCGATCTTCCCGACCACGCTGAAGGCGATGCGCTTCGCCCCGCAGGGCATCCCAAAAATATCAGAATGGAAGAAGCGCATCGGCGACATCCCGCTGGTTGCGATCGGCGGTATCAAGTTCGAACAGTCAGCCGAAATCTACGCCGCCGGCGCCGACTCCATCGCCGTCGTCAGCGACGTCACCCAGAACGCCGACCCCGACGCGCGGGTGCGGCAGTGGCTGGGCGGATGCGCGGAGGCGGCGTGATGAACAGTTCTCTCCCCGTCATTGCGAGGAGCGCAAGCGACGAAGCAATCCATCTCTCCGCTTGCGGCGCAATGGATTGCTTCGCTGCGCTCGCAATGACGGAAGAAGCAATGACGATAGAAATTTCCACCGGCGTCATTCCGGGGCGCGCGCAAGCGCGAACCCGGAATCTCGCTCAATAACCTCGAGGTTCCGGATCGGTCCGTTTCGCGGCCCGTCCGGAACGACGCCCATAAAAACGGAGGATACAGTATGAACATTCGCTCCAATCCCGACACCACGCTCCCTGCCGTCACCACCGGCCCCCTCGCCTCGTCGCGAAAGATCTTCGCCACGCCCGACGCCGCGCCCGACCTGCGCGTGCCCTTGCGCGAGGTCATCCTCTCGGAAGCCGCGGGCGAGCCGAACCTGCCGGTCTACGACACCTCCGGTCCCTACACCGATCCGACCGTCACCATCGACGTCAACGCCGGCCTGCCGCGCAATCGCCTCGCCTGGGTGAAGGAGCGCGGCGGCGTTGAGGAATATGAAGGCCGCGAGATCAAGCCGGAGGACAACGGCAATGTCGGCGCCTCGCACGCCGCGAAGGCTTTTACCGCCCATCACAAGCCGATTCGCGGCCTCGATGGCCACAAGATCACCCAGCTCGAATTCGCCCGCGCCGGCATCATCACCAAGGAGATGATCTACGTCGCCGAGCGCGAGAACCTCGGCCGCAAGCAGCAGCTCGAGCGCGCTGAGGCCGCACTCGCCGACGGCGAAAGTTTTGGCGCATCCGTCCCCGCCTTCATCACGCCGGAGTTCGTCCGCTCGGAGATCGCGCGCGGCCGCGCCATCATCCCATCCAACATCAACCACGCCGAACTCGAGCCGATGATCATCGGCCGCAACTTCCTCACGAAGATCAACGCCAATATCGGCAACTCCGCGGTTACTTCTTCTGTGGAAGAGGAAGTCGACAAGATGGTGTGGGCGATCCGCTGGGGCGCCGACACCGTGATGGACCTCTCCACGGGGCGCAACATCCACACCACGCGCGAATGGATCTTGCGCAACTCGCCGGTGCCGATCGGCACCGTGCCGATCTATCAAGCGCTGGAAAAGTGCGAAGGCGATCCCGTCAAGCTGACCTGGGAGCTCTACAAGGACACGCTGATCGAGCAGTGCGAACAGGGCGTCGATTATTTTACGATCCACGCCGGCGTCCGCCTGCCCTACATCCACCTGACCGCCAACCGCGTCACCGGCATCGTCTCACGCGGCGGCTCGATCATGGCGAAGTGGTGCCTGGCGCATCACAAGGAGAGCTTCCTCTATACCCACTTCGACGAGATCTGCGACCTCATGCGCAAGTATGACGTCTCGTTCTCGCTCGGCGATGGCCTGCGTCCCGGCTCGATCGCGGACGCCAACGACCGCGCGCAGTTTGCCGAACTGGAGACGCTCGGCGAGCTGACCAAGATCGCGTGGGACAAGGGCTGCCAGGTGATGATCGAGGGCCCCGGCCACGTGCCGATGCACAAGATCAAGATCAACATGGACAAGCAGCTCAAGGAATGCGGCGAAGCCCCATTCTATACGCTGGGGCCGCTGACCACCGACATCGCGCCGGGCTACGACCACATCACGTCAGGCATTGGCGCCGCGATGATCGGCTGGTTCGGCTGCGCCATGCTCTGCTACGTCACGCCGAAGGAGCATCTCGGCCTGCCCGACCGCAACGACGTGAAGACCGGCGTCATTACCTACAAGATCGCCGCCCACGCGTCGGACCTCGCCAAGGGCCACCCGGCCGCCCAGCTCCGCGACGACGCGCTCTCCCGCGCGCGCTTCGACTTCCGCTGGACCGACCAGTTCAACCTCGGCCTCGATCCGGACACCGCGCGTCTCTTCCACGACGAGACGCTGCCGAAGGAAGCCCACAAGGTCGCGCATTTCTGCTCGATGTGCGGCCCAAAGTTCTGCTCGATGAAGATCACGCAGGACGTACGGGATTACGCGGCGACGCTGAACGATCCGGCGAGCGTTGGCATGTCGGTGAGCGGCACCATCGAGGATGGCATGGCGGCGATGTCGCAAAAATTCAAGGAGATGGGATCGAGCGTGTATCTCGACGCGGAGAAGGTGAAGGAGAGCAATCGGGTGTTGTGACGAAAGCGCACGCGTTCAGGTCCGATGACCGACAGCCTCACCGGTGTCTGGGACGGCACCTTCGTTCAGCGGCATGTCGGCATGGTCACGTTTCTCGCGACGCTCATCGAATCCGGTGGCGCGCTCGCGGGAAACATCACCCAGCCCTGCACGGTGCCGGGCTGTCCGGTGAGCACCCATAACGCCTCGATTGCCGGTCACCGATCCGGCAGCGCCGTCTCGTTCATCAAGCGCTACGAGCCGCCCGGCCACGGGTATGGCACCGTGTCCTATGAGGGCACGGTGAATGCGGACGTGACGGAGATTGATGGGCGATGGAAGCTGCCGGGGATGATGGGATCGGGGACGTTTTTGATGGTGCGCTCGGGCAAGCCGGCGCGGGCGGTGGCGGCTGAAGAGCGGGCCAAGCAGCCGGTGCGTTAGCATAGCCGATAACGCGGATGAGCGTAGCGACATCCGGGTAAGCAGCCGAATGTCGCTACGCCCATGCGGATGAAAAACTGATCAAGCAGCGACCGAGCGCGCCAGCGGACGCAGCGCCTACGCCGTTATCTGCCTGCTGTTCAACATATACCTTTGGATGTGTCGGATCGCTATCAAAACTTTTCCGTGCTTATTAACCTTCTGTTAACCATTCGCGGCCACGCTCCCCTTCGGCTGGAGGCGATGTGATTCCTGATGTTTCTGCTCCGCGTTCCGGAGCAGGCGTCGATCGGGAGGTGTAGATGCCCCGGGAGTATAGTGACCTTTACCTTGGCGTGGACTGTGTCCCCATGCCGGAGATTCCGCTGTCGGATTCTCACCGCTCACCCCACGAGATCGTACCGCTATTGATCGGCTCCACCGTCGAGGCGATCGAGCGCGAGCTCGTGCTGCAGACGCTGGCGAGTTGCCACGGCAATCGCACCCACGCCGCGCGGCTGCTCGGGCTTTCGGTGCGCACGATGCGCAACAAGATCCGGCAGTACGGGACGGATGGCACCGACATTCCCGCGCACAACTAAACGGCGAGTACAACTTGCACCCCGTTGTCATCGTCCGCGGAGGCGGACGATCCAGTATTCCAGAGACGGTCGTGATCGACCGAGACGCCTCGGCGTACTGGATCGCCCGGTCGAGCCGGGCGACGACAATGGAGAACTGGAACACGCTTCCGATGAGCCATCATAGGCCCCGGCTATGCCCCTCCCCGCTCAATCCGACGTCACGATGCGCCTATTCGGAATTCAAATGACAAGTCACACTCCAACTATTTTTTGTTCACACGTTCTACTTGAACGTGGGCTGACTTATTTTCGACGCACGAAACACCAAGAAATGAGAGCTGAGATCGCGGCGCTGCAACAAAGATAAAGTCCGTGGCGGGGAAGAAATAACGTGGGTGAAACTCTGGGGTCGATAGCCTTTGCTTTGATCGTCATTGCCGTGATCGCCGGCGCGTGGGCCTGGATTTCGACCCTGCTGCGGAAAGGTTTTATGGCGCTGGTCGGGTTCGACCGCATCACTGTCCACGAGTTCGAGAACGTGCTGCTGTACCGCGGCGGCCGCTTCGAAAAGGCCCTTGGCCCCGGCCGCCACCGCATCCCGGCCGGCAGCCGGCAGCTGGCGCGGATCGACATGCGGCCCGAGGTGTTCAAGTTCACCCAGGGCACCGTCTCGGCCGACCGCTTCGCGCTCAACCTCGTCTATGTCGTGCGCACCCAGATCGTCGATCCGCGCGCCTCGTTCGAGAGCACGCAGAACTACCGCAACGAAGTCTGCATGCGCCTGCAATCGGTGGTGAAGGCGATGTGCAGCCGCAAGTCGCGGCTCGATATCCAGATGGACCACCAGACCTTCGGCAACAACGTCCAGAAGGCCGCCAGCCAGGTGTTTCGCTCGATCGGCTGCGAATGCCTGACGTTCGAGCTGATGCAGGTAGATGTCGTCGGGCTGGCTGCCGAGCTGGACAACCGGCGAATGGAAGCGGCGGCGCAGGCGCAAGACAAGGGTGAGAAAGGCGCGTTCGCGGCGATGTGATCGCGCCGGCTCGTTGGCCGATCGGTCGGGCGCCCCGCCGCCGGCCGGGCATCCGGAAGTTCGATTGCAGCGCCAGGGCGGCCGACGGGAGAAGGCCCTCGCTGCGCCGCTCCCGATTTCGAGTGGGTCATTCTGCGCCAGCGTTCGGGCGGCACCCGCGATACCATCACAAAGACCGGCGCCTGCGCAGCTCGTCTGCGCAAGCCGAATGGCTCGGCCATTGCGCAAATAGCTGCAATGCCCAACTCTTCCCTATCAGTCATTCACCCCGGACCCATCAGACATGAGCCAGACCAAACTGTTCGAGCCCTTCAAGCTCGGCCCGATCACCCTGCCGAACCGCCTCGTGATGGCGCCGCTGACCCGTAATCGCGCGGTGCCTCCCGGCATGGTGCCGAGCCCGCTCGCGGTCGATTATTACGGCCAGCGCGCCTCGGCCGGCCTCTTGATCACCGAGGCCAGCCAAGTGTCGCAGCAGGGCCAAGGCTATCAGGATACGCCCGGCATCTATTCGAAGGAGCAGGTCGAAGCCTGGCGCAAGATCACCGACCGCGTGCATGAAAAAGGCGGGCGCATCTTCATCCAGATCTGGCATGTCGGCCGCGTCTCGCACACCTCCCTGCAGCCCGGCGGCGGCAAGCCGGTGGCGCCAAGCGCAATCCGCGCCAAGGGCAAGACTTTTGTGAACGGCACCTTCACCGACATCTCCGAGCCGCGTGCGCTGGAGCTTTCGGAGATCCCTGATATCATCGACGATTACAAACGCGGCACCGAGAATGCGCTGGCTGCCGGCTTCGACGGCGTCGAAATCCACGGCGCCAACGGCTACCTGCTCGACCAGTTCGCCAAGGACGGCACCAACAGGCGCACCGATGCTTACGGTGGCTCCATCGAGAACCGCGCCAAACTGATGCTGGAAGTTTCCAGGGCGGTGGCAGGTGTCGCCGGCCCTGAGCGCACCGGCATCCGCATCTCGCCGGTGACGCCGTCCAATGATGTGTCCGACTCGAACCCACAGCCGCTGTTCGACCATATCGTCGACGGCCTCAGCGCACTGAAGCTGACCTATCTCCACGTCGTCGAGGGCGCCACCGGCGGCCCGCGCGACAACGCGCCGTTCGACTATGCAAGCTTGCGCAAGCGCTTTGGCGGTGCCTATGTCGCCAATAACGGCTACGATTTCGATCTCGCGACCAAAGTGCTGGAGGCCGGCGCGGCGGATTTGATCGCGTTCGGAAAGCCGTTCATCTCCAATCCGGACTTGGTCGAACGGTTGAAGCAGGGCGCGCCGCTGAACGAGTGGGACAAGACCACGTTCTACGGCGGCGGCGCCAAGGGCTATACGGATTACCCAACGCTCGCAGCCGCGCAGGCGGCGGAGTGAGGGCGCGCCTCCGCACCATCGTCATGCCCCGCGAAGGCGGGGCATCCAGTAAACACCGGCTTTGGTGAAAAGAGCGAGAGAGCGCGGCGTACTGGATCGTCTGCTTTCGCGGACGATGACAACGGGAGTAATGGCTCGACGGCGGAAAAGAAAAGGCCGGGATCACTCCCGGCCTTCGGTTGTTTGCATCACTCGCAGTTTACGAGGCTCACTTCGCCTCGGCGCGCTTCGGCGGCGTGGCGGGCCACGACTTCACCAGCGTGTCGTAGTCGACGGTCTCGCCCTTCGGCTTCTCGTTCGCCAGCTTGCGCGCCGGCGCGATGTTGCCGTCCTTTGCCGACTTGGCAAACCAGAACTCGGCCGTCTCTTTCTTGTTCAGCTTCGGCCCGCACTCTTTCTGCACGCCGGACTTCTCAAGACGCTCGAGCACGGAGTCCTGGGCTGCGGCCAGCGCGTCCATCGCCTGTTGCGGCGTCTTCGAACCGGACGACGCATCGCCGATGTTCTGCCACCACAGCTGCGCGAGCTTCGGATAGTCAGGCACGTTATTGCCGGTCGGGGTCCACTGCACGCGCGCGGGCGAGCGGTAGAACTCGATCAGCCCGCCGAGCTTCGGCGCACGCTCGGTGAAGGACTTGTCCCAGATGTCGGATTCACGCACGAAGGTGAGGCCGACATGGCTCTTCTTCAGAGACACCGTCTTGGAGTTGATGAACTGCAGATAGAGCCAGGCCGCCTTGCGGCGATCGGCCGGGGTCGACTTCAGAAGCGTCGCCGAGCCGGCGTCCTGGTAGCCGAGCTTCATGCCCTCTTTCCAGTACGAGCCGTGCGGCGACGGCGCCATGCGCCACTTCGGCGTGCCATCCGCGTTCACGACCGCGATGCCGGGCTTCACCATGTCGGCGGTGAAGGCGGTGTACCAGAAGATCTGCTGGGCGATGTTACCCTGCGCCGGCACCGGGCCTGCTTCGGAGAAGGTCATGCCCTGGGCCTGCGGCGGGGCATATTTCTTCAACCAGTCGAGATATTTGGTGATGGCGTAGACCGCGGCCGGGCCGTTGGTGTCGCCGCCGCGCTCGACCGAGGAGCCGACCGGACGGCAGCCTTCCATGCGGATGCCCCATTCGTCGACCGGCAGGCCGTTCGGGATGCCCTTGTCGCCGTTGCCGGCCATCGACAGCCAGGCGTCGGTGAACCGCCAGCCGAGCGAGGGATCCTTCTTGCCATAGTCCATGTGGCCATAGACCTTGACGCCGTTGATCTCCTTGATGTCGTTGGTGAAGAATTCGGCGATGTCTTCATACGCCGACCAGTTCACGGGTACGCCGAGCTCATAGCCGTACTTGGCCTTGAACTTGGCCTTGTACTCCGGATTGGAGAACCAGTCGTAGCGGAACCAGTAGAGGTTCGCGAACTGCTGGTCGGGAAGCTGATAGAGCTTCTTGTCCGGACCGGTTGTGAACGACTTGCCGATGAAGTCGTCGACGTCGAGCTGCGGGTTGGTGACGTCCTTGCCCTCGCCGGTCATGTAGTCCGACAGGATCACGGTCTGGCCGTAGCGGAAGTGGGTGCCGATCAGGTCGGAATCGTTGATCCAGCCGTCATAGACGTTCTTGCCGGACTGCATCTGGGTCTGCAGCTTCTCGACGACGTCGCCTTCCTGGATCAGGTCATGCTTGACCTTGATCCCGGTGATCTCGGTGAAGGCCTTTGCCAGTGTGCGCGATTCATATTCATGCGTCGTGATGGTTTCCGACACGACATTGATTTCCATGCCCTTGAAGGGGGCGGCGGCCTTTTCGAACCACTGCAGCTCCTTCAACTGGTCCGCCTTCGACAGCGTCGAGGGCTGGAATTCGCTGTCGATCCAGCGCTGGTTGACGGCGTCGTCCGCACGTGCGGGCGCGGCAATGGTCACGGAAGCGGCGATCAGCGCGGCGGCGCTGGTCATCGTCAGAAAGCTCTCCTTGGTCAACGGACCGTTTCTCTCTCTCAAGCGTCGCATGTTGGATCCTCCGGTTGCAGCGACAAACACATATCCAGGCCCGGGTTGATCCCGGATCTGCTCTTTTTTCGCTTCCTAGACGGTGCGGAAAATCGCAACGGCTGAGACAAGCGAAATCAGGGTTGCGAGCCACAGGCTCGATATTTCAACGCCCTCCCCGATCGGCAGCGTCAGAATCGGATCGGTGCCGACAAAGGCAATCCACAGCAAATGGATGACCGCTGACAGCACCAGCGAAATGAACAGCCGGTCGCCGCGCGTGGTCGGAATGCGCAGCACGCCGACGCGCTCGGCCTCGGGATAGGCGGCGGCGAGCCACGTCATCACGCCGAGCGTCAGCGCCAGCATCACGAAGAAGATCGCGGTCGGCAGCGTCCAGGCCATCCATGCGATGTTTTCCATGAGAAGCCCCCTACACTCTGCCCAGCGCAAAGCCGCGCGCGATGTAGTTACGGACGAACCAGATCACCAGCGCGCCGGGGATGATGGTGAGCACGCCGGCAGCCGCGAGCAGGCCCCAATCCATACCGGCGGCGGAGACCGTGCGCGTCATGATCGCCGAGATCGGCTTGGCGTTAACCGAGGTCAGCGTGCGCGCCAGCAACAGCTCGACCCAGGAGAACATGAAGCAGAAGAACGCAGCTACGCCGATGCCACTCGCGATCAGCGGCACCAGGATTTTGACGAAGAAGCGCGGGAACGAATAGCCATCGAGAAACGCGGTCTCATCGATCTCGCGCGGCACGCCGGAGACGAAGCCTTCGAGGATCCACACCGCCAGCGGCACGTTGAAGATGCAGTGCGCCAGCGCGACCGCCCAGGGCGTATCGAACAGATTGATCGCCGAATAGAGATTGAAGAACGGCAGCGCGAACACCGCGGCCGGCGCCATTCGGTTCGACAGCAGCCAGAAGAACAGATGCTTGTCGCCGAGGAAGCGATAGCGCGAGAAGCCGTAAGCGGCAGGCAGCGCCACAGCGATCGAGATCACGGTATTGATGATCACGTATTTCAGCGAGTTGATGTAGCCGGAATACCAGCTCTCGTCGGTAAAGATGCGCATGTAGTTCTCCAGCGTCGGCTGGTGCGGCCACAGCGTCATCGTGGTGACGATCTCGTTGTTGGTCTTGAAGCTCATGTTGACGAGCCAGTAGATCGGCAGCAGCAGGAAGATCAGGAACGCTGAGATGATCAGGCGCCGTCCGGGAATCGAATGCATCAGGCGCCTCCCTGCTTGACCGGGCGTTCGGCGCCGGCATTGGTCATCACGGTGTAGAACACCCAGCACACGATCAGGATGATCAAATTGTAGACCAGCGACAGCGCGGCGGCCTTGCCGAGGTCGAACTGCCCGAGCGCGATCTTGACCAGCTCGATCGAGACGAAGGTGGTGGAATTGCCGGGGCCGCCGCCTGTCACCACGAACGGCTCAGTGTAGATCATAAAGCTGTCCATGAAGCGCAGCAGCACGGCGATCAGCAGCACGCGGTTCATCTTCGGCAACTGAATTGCCTTGAACACCGCCCAGCGCGAGGCGCCGTCGATCTGCGCTGCCTGGTAATAGGCATCGGGGATCGACTTCAGCCCGGCATAGCAGAGCAGCGCAACGAGGCTGGTCCAATGCCAGACGTCCATCACAATGACGGTCGCCCAGGCGTCGAACTCGTTGGAGACGTAATTGTAGTCAAAGCCGAGACTGTTGAGCGTGTAGCCGAGCAGGCCGATATCGGGCCGGCCAAAAATCTGCCAAATCGTTCCGACCACGTTCCACGGAATTAGCAGCGGCAGCGCCAGGATGACGAGACATGCGGCGACGGTCCAGCCCTCGCGCGGCATCGACAGCGCCACCACGATGCCGAGCGGCACCTCGATCGCCAGGATGATCGCGGAGAACAGCAGATTGCGGCCGAGCGAAGCCAGGAAACGGCCGCCGAGATCGGTCGAGGGATCGAGCAGTTCCTTGAACCAACCGACGCCGTTCCAGAAGAACTGGTTGTTGCCGAAGGTGTCCTGCATCGAATAGTTCACCACCGTCATCAGCGGCAGGATCGCGGAAAACGCGACCACCGCGAACACCGGCAACACCAGGAACCAGGCTTTTTGATTGACGGTCTTGTCCATCAGGCAACCCCCTCGACCAGACGGCTGTCGGCATAGACGTGAACATGGGCGGGATCGAACACCAGCCCGACCGTATTGTCTGACACGGAGAATCCCGGCGGAACGCGCGCGGCAAGTTTGGCATCGCCGACGCGGACGCGGGCGAAACGGGCACGGCCGAGATCGTCGATCCGCTCGATCGTGGCCGACAGCAGGCCCGATGCGGGCGCGGCGACATTGACGAATTCCGGCCGCACGCCGACCTCGATCTTGGCGCCTGCCGGCAGCACACCATAATTGCGGTGCAGCCCGATGATATGGCCATCGATCCGCGCCTCGTGCCCACTGACGGCAGCCGGCACGATGTTCATGCCGGGTGAGCCGATGAAATAGCCGACAAAGGTATGCGCAGGCTTGTCGAACAATTCGGCCGGCGTGCCGCTCTGCACGACGCGGCCGTCATGCATGACGACGACGGTGTCGGCGAAAGTCAGCGCCTCGGTCTGGTCATGGGTGACATAGATCATCGTGAGATCGAGCTCGCGGTGCAGCGCCTTCAGCTTCGAGCGCAACTGCCACTTCAACTCCGGATCGATCACCGTCAGCGGCTCGTCGAACAGCACGGCGGCGACGTCGGAGCGGACGAGGCCGCGGCCGAGCGAAATCTTCTGCTTGGCATCCGCGGTCAGCCGCGTCGCCTTGCGGTCGAGATAGAAGGTGAGGTCCAGGAGATCGGCGATCTGCCTCACCCGCGCCTCGACCTCGGCCTTCGGCACGCCACGGTTCTGCAGCGGAAAGGCGAGGTTCTGCCCGACCGTCATGGTGTCGTAAATCACCGGAAACTGGAAAACCTGCGCGATATTGCGCTTCTGGGTTGACAGCGGCGTGATGTCGGCGCCGTCGAACAGAATCTTTCCGCGCGAGGGCGTGACGATGCCGGAAATCAGGTTCAGCAGCGTGGTCTTGCCGCAGCCGGAGGGGCCGAGCAGTGCATAGGCACCGCCCTGCCGCCAGGTCATGGTCACCGGCTTCAGCGCAAAGGATTCCGGCGGCGCGTTATTGCCGCCGTAGGAATGCGCGAGATCGACGAGATCAATGCGGGCCATGTCGCATCTCCCTCAAGCGCACGATTTCTTTGCTTCAAACGAAGCGCGATGCACTTCGCTTGAAGACGCTTTACCTGGCGCTGCGACCAAGCGATCGGCGGCGTCGAACACGAAAACATTGTCGGGATCGAGCACCGCGTCGAGGGTCTGGCCGGGCTCGTATTCATGCACGCCCTGCAGCACCGCGACCCAGTTGGAACCGTCGCGGGTGAGATGCACAAAGCTTTCCGAGCCGGTTATTTCGGTCACCGTGACGGTGGCATGGAACGTGTGCCGCCCGGCGACGCCGCTCGCGACTTCGAGCTGATGGGCGCGGAAGCCGACGCGATACGGCCCGTCGGCGAGCGATGCATAGAGCCCGCTGGCTGGCGCCTTGATGCCGCCGGCATATTGCACGGAACCGTTCTTCTTCTCGATCCCGACGATATTGAGCGGCGGATCGGAAAATACCTGCGCCACGCGCAGCGTATCGGGTTGGCGATAGACTTGCGACGTATCGCCGGCCTGAAGCACCTGACCTTCCCACATGCAGACCGTGTTGCCACCGAGCAGCAGCGCTTCAGAGGGTTCGGTCGTGGCATAGACGAAGATGGCGCCCGAGGCCTCGAAGATGCGCGGCAGTTCGGCGCGCAACTCCTCACGCAGCTTGTAATCGAGGTTGGCGAGCGGCTCGTCGAGCAGCACGAGGTCGGCGCCCTTGACCAGCGCACGAGCGATCGCGGTCCGCTGCTGCTGGCCACCCGAAAGCTGCAGCGGGGTACGCTTCAGATACGGCTCGAGCCGCAGGAGTCTTGCAGCCTCCTGCACGCGATGCTCGATCTCCTCGCGCGGCCGGCCCTGCACGCGCAGCGGCGAGGCAATATTCTCGTATACCGTCAGCGCGGGATAATTGATGAACTGCTGATAGACCATTGCGACCGAGCGCTGCCGCACGTCGGCGCCGGTGACGTCGTTGCCGTCGACCAGCACGCGGCCGGTGGCCGGCTTGTCGAGCCCGGCGAGCAGCCGCATGATCGAGGTCTTGCCCGAAAGCGTCGGCCCGAGCAGCACGCTCAGCGTGCCACGTTCGAGTGTCAGCGAGACATCGCGAATGGTCGGGATACCGTCCACCGTTCGTGTGACATGTTCGAGCGTGACGCTCATGGCCGTCCTCCTGCTTCGCGCAAGGGACGTTCACCGGAGGCGCTATGGGCTTTGATCCATTCGTCGAGTGCGGCGATCTCATCCCGTGAGAGCCGCAAACCGAGCTTGGATCTTCGCCACACCACGTCCTCAGCGGTGCAGGCCCATTCGTTCGACATCAGGTACCGGACCTCGCTCTCCGTCAGGGTAGCGCCAAACGACTGGCCGAGATCATCAGATGATTTTGCATTGCCGAGCAATTTTGTCGCACGCGTGCCATAGGCATGCGCTAGCCGGCCGGCATGCGCCGGGCTGAGGAACGGATAGTTCCGCATCAATTCCGCCGTCAGCGCAGCCACCGCCGAGACATCCATGTCGCCGCCGGGCAGCGGCGCCTTGCCGGTCCACCCTTCTTTCTCTTTCGCGCTGCGTAGATAGGGTGCCAGCCGTTCCAGCGCCTCTTCCGACAGGCGGCGATAGGTCGTGATCTTGCCGCCGTAAATCGACAACAGCGGCGCGCCGCCGGGCGTATCGAGTTCGAACACGTAGTCGCGGGTCGCCGCCTTGGCTTCGCTCGCGCCGTCATCATAAAGCGGCCGGACGCCGGAATAGGTCCACACCACGTCCTTGGGCAGCACCGGCTTTTTCAGATATTCGCTGGCGGAGGCGCACAGATATTGAATCTCCTCGTCGGAGGCCTTCACCTTGGCAGGATCGCCGTCATAGTCGCGATCGGTGGTGCCGATCAGGGTGAAATCGTCCTGATAGGGAATGACAAAGATGATGCGGCCGTCGGCATTCTGGAACATGTAGGCGCGGTCGTGCTCATAGAGCTTGCGCACCACGATATGGGAGCCCTGGACCAGCCGCACCTTGGCGCGCGCATTGACGCCCGAACCTGCCGACAGCACCTGCTCGACCCAGGGACCGCCGGCATTGACCAGCGCCCGGGCCTTGATGGTGCTGCGCGCACCGCTGATCGTGTTCTCGACTGTGACGTGCCAGATGCCGTCTACCTGCCTGATCTCGACCGCGCGCGAGCGGGTCTGGATTTCGGCGCCTCGGTCCGCGGCGTCCCGCGCGGTCAGCACGACGAGCCGCGCGTCATCGACGAAACAGTCGGAATATTCGAAACCGCGCTTGTAGCGGTTGGCGATCAGGGGCTTGCCCACCTCGTCGTGAACCAGATCGACCGAGCGCGTCGGCGGCAGCAGGTGCCGTCCGCCGATATGGTCGTACAGGAACAACCCCAGCCTGAGCAGCCAGGCCGGCCGCAAGCCGGAATGGTGCGGCAAAACGAAACGTAGGGGCCGGATGATGTGGGGGGCGATCTGCCAGAGGACTTCGCGCTCGATCAGGGCTTCGCGGACCAGGCGGAACTCGTAATATTCGAGATAGCGCAGGCCGCCATGCACCAATTTGGTCGACCAGGACGACGTCCCACTCGCCAAATCATTCATTTCGCAAAGGAAAACGGAGTTGCCCCGGCCCGCCGCATCGCGCGCGATGCCGCAGCCATTGATGCCGCCTCCGATGATGGCGAGATCGAATACCCTATCCAACGAAACGCATCCCCCGGCGATCGCCTCTTCACTTCGGCGACTTCGCTTTCGGATTGGGAGTTAAACACAACCAAAAACGAAAGCAAGTCGAAAGCGAAACGAAAGTGGGGAACCGATTTGGTGGGAGGGGCACCGCCCGCGAACATATGGAAGTTGTGTAGTTCCCCTAAGGCAACTCGCGCCTCGACTGTCCGGCCGGTCGGCTATCCCGCAGCAACCGCCTCTATTTCGAGAAGCCACGCTTCGTCGAAAATTCCTGCAATGACAACCGTCAGCGCCGTTTTCCGGTCACCGAGAACTTCATTCCGCACGGCGCGATTGATGGTCGTGTACTTACGGTCAGCAAGATACGTCCGATGCATGACAAGATTATCAAGCGTCATGCCGGCCGCCCTCAGCTGTGCTTCGACGTTGCTCCAGGCTAGCCTGCATTGCGCTTCAAAATCCTGCGGCACACTGCCGTCAGCGGCGACCGGAATTTGGCCGCTGACGAAAAGCATCCGCGTGTGACCGCTGACTTCAAGCGCCTGACTGTAACCGGTCGTCGGCACGAGTGCGGTTTCGGCATTCACGCGTCGGATATGCATTTGGTTCTCCTTTTCTCAGGGATCACCTCGTGCATCGCTGCGCAGCTGTTGCGCAAACCATTTTTCCTGCATCGTCGCTTTAGATTTTCTATTCCAAGCGGGCCCGTCGCAGCAGCGGCCCACCACTCACCACGTAAACGCCGGCCGAAATCGCAGCGATGGCAATCCAGTCCAGCGTCGCAGGCCATTCGCCGAGAACCGGGATGGCCATCACCGCCGTCATGGCCGGCGATAGCGCGGCAAAGGCAGCCCCACTCGACGCGCCAAGCAAGCTCACCGCGCGCCCGTAAAAAACCAATGAAACGATCGCCGTCAAAACGCCTTGCACGAATGCCTGGAGGGCAACATCGCCTAGGGATGCCCGGCCGAGGCTTGCACCTTCCGCAACAAAATAGGCGGGCACATAGAGGATCAGGGCCCCGACAGCGGCGATGCTCGCCGCATGCAATCCGTCTAGCCGCGCCCGCCGCATCGCTACCGTGTAGCAGGCCCAGGCAAACGCAGACGCGAGGAAGAGCACGTGGCCTGTCGCCTGCTGCGGATCGATCGGCCCGACCATGCGCCAGGTGATGCCGATGACTCCAACCACGATCAGCGCGAAGCCGACCTTTTTCACAATTGTGAACGGCTCGTGCAGAACGGCTGCGGCAAGTACAGCGACCGCCAGCGGCATCACGCCGGGAAACAGCGCGCCGGCGTGGGCCGCTGGAGCGAACAGCAGGCCAGTATTGGCGAGCAGCACGGGGGCGCCGCCACCGAGCACGATCGCGATCAATCCAATGAAGCCGAGGCGTTCGAGCGCAAGCCCCCTTCGCAGGACAATAGGCAGCAGGAGCAAGCCGGCTACTCCGAAACGAAGGGCCGCGATATCCCACGGCGTGAGGTTCGTCTGCAGCCCAAGCCGAGCTACGACAATCCAACCCGACCAGATGCTGACGGCCGCGAGCCCGTAGAGAGCCCCGCGAAGGTAATTCGCGGAAGTGCGCCGATCGGCGGCCAACTCGGACATGCTTCACTTCCAGTATGGCCGCGGGGGTGATAACCTGATAAATCAGTTTCAAAGGTTACATTGGAAATGAGGTATCGAGCAAGAACGAGATGAACAGACGCGCCGACCATTTTGACTGGAGCGGCGGTCATCCAGCGCTGGATTTCGTCAATACGCTGGATGAGCGACCTTCTGACGAGCCGATCGACAACCTTGCGACCTACCGCGACCTGGCGCGGTTCGCTGAGTTGGCAGGCTTGATCGAACCGCAGATTGCCGGACCGCTGCAGCGGCTCCATGATCCGGCGTCCATCCGCATCGTGAAACGAGCACGCCACCTTCGCGAGCACCTTCACGACCTGCTGGCAGCAACAACCTCGAGACGGCTGGTGCGGCAGGCAGACCTCGATGCGCTGAGCGCCGCCATTCAGGCCGCCCATGCAGCGCGGGCGCTGGTCGCATCGCGTTCAACGGGATTGGTCGAATACCGCTGGCGCTTGCCTTGGACGCCCGTAATTCCGCTGCATGCCTGCGCGCTTGCGATCGAATCTCTGCTGGTCGGTGGGAAACGCAAGAGAATCCGAAAATGCGGAGCCGCTGACTGCGACGTGTACTATCTGGACACGAGCAAGGCGCAACGCCGGCAATGGTGCAGTATGAAGGGATGCGGAAACCGCGAAAAGCAGCGGCGACGACGCTCCGTGACGCGAAACTAGCGCAAGCGGATAGGTGTTGGAGCTACCGCCGAAGCCGCCTCGCCGCCGGGATCGTCGATATCGGCCGGCGGCTTCTCCATCGCCTCGACGATCTCGATGCCGCGATGGTGGCAGATATTGGCAAGGCCTGCCGGCAGCGGCGCATCAGTCACAAAAGTCTGGATCTGGCTGAGATGGGCGATGCGCACCGGTGCGCTGCGCCGGAGTTTGGTCGAATCCGCGACCAGCATGACGCTTCGTGCATTGGCGATGATCGCCTGCGCGGCCTGCACCTCGCGATAGTCGAAGTCGAGCAGCGCGCCCTCCTCGTCGATCGCGGATGCGCCGATGATGGCGTAGTCGACCTTGAACTGGCCGATCAGGCTGATCGCGGTGGAGCCGATCACGGCGCCGTCAGCGCGGCGCACCGCACCGCCGGCCACGATCACCTCGATGCGCGGGTGCCGGTAGAGCAGCATCGCGACGTTCAGATTGTTGGTGATGACGAGCAGGTCCTCATGCGAGGTCAGCGCGCTCGCGACCTCCTCCGTCGTGGTGCCGATATTGATGAACAGCGAGCAGCCGTTTGGAATCCGCTGCGCCGCCGCAAGACCGATCGCCCGCTTCTCCTCCGCCGCCACGAAGCGCCGCGCCTCATAGGCGAGGTTTTCCACGCCGGAGGCGATGATGGCGCCGCCATGGATGCGCGTCAGCGAGCGCTGGTCGCAGAGGTCGTTGAGGTCCTTGCGGATGGTCTGCGCCGAAACCTCGAAGCGCTTGGCGAGGTCCTCCACCATCACCCGGCCAAAGGCACGGGCGATGTTGAGAATTTCAGTCTGACGGTGGGACAGTCCGGCCACGGCTGGCACCCTTGCGATATCAACTTGGGGCACAAAGTTGCCTTTATGGTGCGGCTGATTAGGGCCGCGGTCAACGAGGGAGATCGGCCGTCAGGGCCGCCGAGGGTGCAAAACGACGAATCCTGGTTAAGGCGACCGCGCCCAGCCACGCGAGCGTTCTGCCACTCGACAAGGCAATTTGTGGCTGCGACACTGTAATCACAACCAGAAACGGAATGGAGGAAACCATGAACATCGATCGCCGTCAGCTCGCCTTGCCCGCACTTGCGCTTGGGTTGGGCCTTGGGCTCACAAGCATCGTTCCCGCTCTTGCCGGCGCAGATGAAGACGCCGTTGCGAAGAAGGTCGAAGCCTTCCGTGCGGCGCAGGCGGCCGGCAATGCCGAAGGGCTCGCCTCGCTCTGCGCAGAAGAGCTGAGCTACAGCCACTCGAACGCCAAGATCGACACCAAGGCGTCGCTTCTCGACGGCGTCGCCAAGGCCAACTACAAATGGACGTCGCTTGAATACAAGGATCCCACGGTCAAGGTCGTTGGTCCCGCCGCCATCGTGCGCTTCACTTTCGTCGGCGAGCAGGAGTTCAACGACGGCAAGAAGACGCCGCAGAACCTGCACATCCTGATGAACTGGCAGAAGCAGGGCAACGACTGGAAGCTGCTGTCGCGGGCGGCCACCAAGCTCTGACCGTCAGGACATCAGGCGCTGGCGGTCATGCCGCCAGCGTCATCCCGCTGACCAGCTGTCTGGCGGCCCGCTCTGCCTCGCGTGCATTGCGAAAGATCTGCCCTTCCAGGCGGTTGAAGCGATGCGAGGCGGCGAAAAACCGGTAGCCGCCCTCCGAGCGCACGATGATCCCGGCCGGCTGCGAGCCGACTTCAATAATATAGGTGTCCGACATGGCCCAGCCTTTGATTTCTTCCGGGCCTACAACGGGTTGCACCGCGAATCGTTCCGTGCTTCCACCGTTGCGGCACAAGGCCAACCTATGTCAAAGCTGGTTCCGGAATATGGCGAATCGCT
Organism: Bradyrhizobium sp. CB3481; assembly: GCF_029714305.1. Lineage (NCBI taxonomy): Bacteria > Pseudomonadati > Pseudomonadota > Alphaproteobacteria > Hyphomicrobiales > Nitrobacteraceae > Bradyrhizobium > Bradyrhizobium sp. CB3481. The sequence continues at coordinate 1,566,760 of NZ_CP121647.1, read as the reverse complement.
CAAATGGCTGGAGAACTGACATGATGCCGAAATTCGCGCTCTCGATGCTGGTCGCCCTGGCGGTTTGCGCTCCGCTCCAGGAGGCGGCGGCGCAGGAAAGCACCCTCGGGGGCGCGCTGTTCGGCGGCGCCGCCGGCGCCATTGTCGGCGGTGCGCTCGGCGGCGGCCGCGGCGCTGCGATCGGCGCCATCGTCGGCGCTGGCACGGGGGCTGCGATCGGCGCCCAGGGCGAGCCGCGACCGGGCGGCTATCGCTGGTATCAGGGCGGTTGCTACATGGAGCAGCCCGAAGGTTGGGTCGCGGTCTCGCCGCGCTATTGCGGGGTCCAGGCGCAATATGCCCCTCCGCCGCCGCGCTACTATGACGACACGCCCCGTTGCATGCGCTCGCCGAGCTACGATCCGCGCCGCGGCACGTTCATCGGCCGCGACGGCTACGAGCGTCCCTGCCCGTAAGATCCATAGCGTTTTCAAGCGAAGCATGCCCTCGGACTTGATCCGGGGGTGGATACCGGGTTCGCGTCAAGAAACGCGTCAAAACAAAAAACTACGTCTTGATAACGCCATCCGGGGTGACCGGCTGCGGACGGCCGTCATCGTCGATTGAGACGTAGGTGAAATTGCCGTCAGTCACCAGGATCGACTGCAGCTCCTTGCGGCGGACGACCCAGGCTTCGAGATGGACTGTGATCGAGGTGCGTCCGACCCGCACCAGATTGGCGTAAACCGACACGAGATCGCCGACATAAACAGCTTTTCGAAAATTCATCGCCTCGATCGCGACCGTCACGGTGCGCGACTTGGCGATCTTGGACGCGAACACGCCGCCGCCGATATCCATCTGGCTCAATAGCCAGCCGCCGAAGATGTCGCCGTTGGCGTTGGTATCGGCCGGCATCGCCAGCGTGCGGATGCAGAGGTCGCCACGCGGTTCGGTCTCGGTCGAAACCGGCGCATGCACATGTGTTTCGCTCACTTGAAGTTCTCCCAGCCGGCATCGGGCGTAAACCGGCCGCCGAATTTGTCAGTCAGCGCATCCAGCGTCGAGACCACGTTGTCCACGCCGCGGGTGCGTGCATAGTTGAGCGGACCGCCACGGAACGGCGCATAGCCGGTGCCGAAGATCATCGCACCGTCGACCACGTCGGCATTGTCGACGATGCCCTCGCGCAGACAGGCGATACAGACATTCGACATCGGCAGGATCAGCCGGTCGATCATTTCGGCTGACGGCTCTGAGATCGCCGACATGCCTGATGTGTCGGCCTTGCCGTCCTTCCAGGTGTAAAAGCCCTTGCCGGTCTTGCGGCCGAGTTCGCCCTTGGCGACCTTGTCGCGCAACCAGGCCGGCGTCGACGGCAGCGCGTTGCCGAATTTCGAGCGCAGCATGTCGCCGACGTCGAGGCAGATATCGAGGCCGACCTGATCGGCCAGTTCGATCGGCCCCACCGGCATGCCGAATTTTCTCGCGGCGGCGTCGATGACGGTCTTATCGATTTTCTCGTCGAGCATCATCATCGCTTCGAGCATGTAAGGCGTCAGCGCGCGGTTGACGAGAAAGCCGGGCGAGGATTTGACGGATAGCGGCAGGCGGTCGATGGCACCGACGAAGGCGAGCGCCTGCTTCAGGAGCTCACCGTCAGTGCCGTCATGGCTGACGACTTCGACGAGCTGCAGCCGCGAGACCGGATTGAAGAAATGCAGACCGAGCAGCCGTTCGGGTTTTGCGAGCGTGGTGCGCAGATCCTGCAGCGGAATGCTCGAGGTGTTGGTGGCGAGGATAGCGCCGGGCTTCATCTTCGGCTCGAGCGAGGCGTAGACCTTCTGCTTCAGCTCGAGCTTTTCCGGAACCGCCTCGATGATGAGATCGGCATTGCGGACACCCTCTGCCTGCATATCCGGCATCAGGCGGTCGAGCGCATCGCGCACCGCGGTGCGCTTGCGCAGAATCTTGCCGTAGAGATCGGCGGCGCGCTTTATCGCGCCCGCGATCGGCTCCGGCTTCATGTCGGCAAGCGTCACCCGCAGATCCTGGCCGGCGCACCAGGCGGCGATGTCGCCGCCCATCGCGCCCGCGCCGATGACGTGGACATGCTCGATTCTGTTGCCGCTGCCCGCGAGCTTCTTCATCTGCTCGCGCAGGAAGAATACACGGATCAGATTCTGCGTGGTCGGCGTCACCATCAGCCGCGCGAACGACGCCTTCTCGGCGTTCAGCATCGCACGACGATCGCCGCCATGCTTCTCCCAGAGATCGATCAGCGCGTAAGGCGCGGGATAATTTGCTTCCGGCGCAGCTTTCGCCGCCTCGCTTCGCATCCGCCCGGCGAGGAAGCTCCTGACCGGCCCGAGGCCGACAATATTGTTGAGCAGCCCCGGCTGCGCGCGCTTGAGGCGGCCGGAAACAGCGTCCTTGACTGCACCCCGCACATGGCGCTCCTGCGTCACGGCGTCGACCAGCCCGAGCGATTTTGCGCGGCGCGCATCGATGGTCTTGCCGGTCAGCATCAGCGGCATCGCCTGCATCGGATTGACCAGTTGCGTAAAGCGCACGGTGCCGCCGAGGCCGGGATGCAGGCCGAGCATCACCTCGGGAAAACCAAACCGCGCATCCTCGATCGCGATCCGCATCTGGCAGGCCAGCGCCACTTCGAGCCCGCCGCCGAGACAGAAGCCGTGGATGACAGCCACGCTCGGCACCCGCAAGCCCTCGAGGCGGTCGATCACTGCATGGGCGCGGCCGATCTCGGTCTCCACTGCCGCGACGTCGGTCGCGCCGCGAAAAGCGTTGACGTCGGCGCCGGCAATGAAGCCGGATCGTTTGGCGGAGCGGATCACGAGGCCCGTCGGGCGCTGGCTTTCCAGCTCCGCCAGCACCTTGTCGAGCTCTTCGATCAGGTCGGCCGAAAGCGTGTTGGCGCTGGTGCCCTCGCGGTCGAACAGCAGCCAGGCGACGCCGTCGGCGTCGCGGGTCAGCCTGAAATTCTTGTATGGGCCGCCGGCATCCGGCGTCGGCCCGAGTTCGAGCACGCGATCGCCAAGAAGGTTCATGATTTGGCTGTCCATGCTCACACCGTCTCTATCAGCATCGCGCCGCCCTGCCCGCCGCCGATACATTCGGTGGCGATGCCGCGCCGTGTGCCCAGCCGCTTCATGGCATTGACGAGGTGCAGCACGATGCGGTTGCCGCTGCACCCCACAGGGTGGCCAAGGCTGATCGCGCCGCCGTCGACGTTCAATTGGCTCTGGTCGAGCTCGCCAGCCGCGCCGTCGAGCCCAAGAATCTCCTTGCAGAATTTTTCGTCGTTCCAGGCGGCAAGGCAGCCCAGCACCTGCGTGGCAAAGGCCTCGTTCAATTCCCAGGTCTCGATATCGGACAGCGTCAGCTCGTTGCGCTTCAATAGTTCCGTCGCCGACAACACCGGTCCAAGGCCCATGATGCCGGGGTCGAGCGCCGACCATTGGCTGTCAAGGATGGCAGCTTTCGGCGTCAGGCCATGCCTGGCGACGGCCTCTTCGGAAGCGAGGATCACCCAGGATGCACCATCGGTGATCTGCGAGGAATTGCCCGCGGTGACCTTGCCCCAGGGGCGTTCGAACACCGGCCTCAGCTTTGCCAGGGACTCCGGCGTGGAATCCGGCCGTACGCCATCGTCATGATCGTAGAATTTTCCATCGCGCGCAAATGCGGTCTCGACTTCGCCCTTGAGCCAGCCTTCGGATTGCGCTTTGGCCAGTCGCTTGTGGCTCTCGGCGGCATAGGCATCCGACTGCGCGCGCGTGATGCCGAAGAGATGGCCGACCACCTCGGCGGTCTGCCCCATATTGAGTTCGGTGATGGGATCGGTGAGCCCCCGCTCCAGCCCGATGATCGGCTTGAAATAGCTCGGCTTCACCTTCAGCGCCGCCATGATCTTGGCGCCGATGCCCTTGGCGCCGGCAAGCCCGGCAAACCAGCGCACGCCCTGTTGCGGCCATACCAGCGGTGCATGGCTGAGCGCCTCGGCACCCCCGGCCAGAATGAGGTCCGAGACGCCTTCGCGGATGTAGCGATAGGCGGTGTCGATTGACTGCATGCCGGAGCCGCAATTGATCTGGACGGTGAAGGCGACCATCTTCTCGCCCATCCCGAGCCGCAGCGCGGCGACCCGGGCCGGATTCATCTCGTCGGCGATGACGTTGACGCAGCCGAGGATGACCTGATCAAAGGCGTCGGGCGCAAACGGCTGCCGCGCCAATAGCGGGCGGCCGCATTGCACGGCAAGATCGACCGGTGTGAACGGCCCCGGACCGGAGCGCGCTTTGAGGAACGGCGTCCGGCTGCCGTCGACGATAAAGACCGGTCTTGCCATCAGCTTGCCGCCCTCTGTTCACCCAGTTCCTGGAAGAACTGATGCACGTCGGCGCCCTTCCTGTAAATCGGCGACAATGCTTCGGCTGCGAAGTCGTCGACCTCGATCACCTTGGCAACGGCCTCATGCGCGGCCTGAAGCTTTTCGCCGTCGGCCTGGGTGATGACGCCCCTCGTCACCGCCTCCTTCCAGTCATGCAGCCGCGCCGCGCGCATCTGCTTTGCGGCGTCCTCTGCTGATGTGACGAGGTGGAACGCCTTCTCCAGCCGCGCGATGCCGCCATCATCGTCGACGGCGGCAAGATCCGGCGTCAGGCGGTCGCGCGCCGTCGACGGCGCCAGCACCAGCTCTGCGCATTGATGCACAACGCGGTCCGACGGTCCGGTCACCTTGGCGCCGAACGGCTGTATCAGGAATTTCAGCATCACCGCCACCAACCGACTCGGCAGATTGGCGAGGATCTCGGCAAAGCGATTTTCGATGGTGCGGAAGCCACTTGCCATGCACCATTCAAGCGCCGCGAAATCTTCGCGCTGGCGTCCCTCGTCCTGCCAGCGCTTCAGCGCGGCCGATAACAGATAGAGCTCGGACAGGATGTCGCCGAACCGCGCCGAGAGCATTTCCTTACGCTTGAGCGCGCCGCCGAGCGTCAGCAGCGCCATGTCGGCGCAGAGCGCAAACGCTGAAGAATAGCGCGAGAGCTGGCGATAGAATCGCGTCGCCTCGCCGGCATCGGGCGCCGGCGCCAACAGGCCGCCGGTCCAGCTCCGGCCCCAGGCGCGGAACATGGTCTTGAAGCTGTGGCCGACATGCGCCCAGAACGCTTTGTCGAACGCGTCCAGCCCCTTGGCACGGTCGGCTTCACCCAGCGCATTCATTTCCTCGAGCAGGAATGGATGAGCACGGATCGCGCCCTGCCCGAACACGATGAGGTTTCGCGTGAGGATGTTGGCGCCTTCCACCGTGATGCCGACCGGCACCGCGCGGTAGAGGCTGCCCATGTAATTCTGCGGCCCGTCGATCACAGCCTTGCCGCCATGGATGTCCATGGCGTCGTCGATCACGATCCGCATCCGCTCGGTGGCGTGCAGCTTCATGATGCCGGAGATCACGGCCGGATGATGCCCCTGGTTGAGCGCGGCACAGGTCAGCCGACGCGCGGCGTCGAGCAGATAGGCGGTGCCGACGATGCGGGCGAGCGGCTCCTCAATACCTTCGAACTTACCGATGGAAATGCCGAACTGCTCGCGGATGCGGGCATAGGCGCCGGTGGTCCGCGCGGCGTAGGCCGCGCCTGCCGCCGATAATGACGGCAGCGAAATGCCGCGGCCGGCGGCGAGCGCCGTCATCAGCATCTTCCAGCCCTCACCTAACCGCTCCTGCCCGCCGATGATGTAGTCCATCGGGATAAAGACGTCCCGGCCCCAGTTCGGGCCGTTCTGGAACACCTGCATCGCCGGTAGGTGGCGGCGGCCGATCTCGACGCCGGGCAGATGGGTCGGGATCAGGGCGACGGTGATGCCGAGCTCTTCCTGCTGGCCCACGAGATGATCGGGATCATAGGCCTTGAAGGCGAGACCGAGCAGCGTCGCCACCGGCCCCAGCGTGATGTAGCGCTTGTGCCAGTTCAGCCGCAGGCCCAGCACTTCGCGGCCTTCGAACTGGCCTTTGCAGATGATGCCGGTGTCGACCATCGAAGCGGCATCCGAGCCCGCCTCCGGGCTGGTCAGGCCGAAGCAGGGAATGTCGCGGCCGTCGGCAAGGCGGGGCAACCATTGCTGTTGCTGCTCCTTGGTGCCGAAACGCATCAACAGTTCGCCGGGCCCGAGCGAGTTCGGCACCATCACGGTGACGGCGGCGGTCAGCGAGCGCGAGGACAGCTTTCGTACCACTTCCGAATGCGCATAGGGCGAGAAGCCGAGCCCGCCAAATTCCTTCGGGATGATCATGCCGAAGAATCTGTGCCGCTTGACGAAGGCCCATGCCTCCGGCGGCAGATCGCGCCATTCCCAATTGATCTTCCACTCGTCGAGCATGGCGCAGAGCTCATCGACCGGACCGTTGAGAAAGGCCCTTTCTTCATCCGTCAAAATGGCCGGCGCGACTGCCAGCAATTTCGACCAGTCGGGATTGCCGGTAAAGAGGTCGGCGTCCCACCAGACGTCGCCCGCCTCCAGCGCCTCGCGCTCGGTGTCGGACATCGCCGGCATCGCGCCACGCGCGAAAGCGAAGATCGGCTTGCTGATGAAATCGCGGCGGAAGCTCATGGCGAACCCTCCTGGTCTGCGGCGCGAGGTCGCGCCCCACCGGTGCCCAACGACGGCTTATTCTAGCTGAAAGCACCGGGATTTGGGGGCGTTTCGCCCCGGGAATGAAGCGAAATTGATAAACCGGAAGATAACGGCAAGGGCCCCGGGGCCGTTCCCGTATGATAACGCATTATCCGGCGGTTGGCGGCCGGGGCAGCGGCTCCTAGGAATCGCGTTTGTTGCGGCGTCGTTCGTTGGGGACGAACACAGCAAACACTTCCATAACCCGAACGGCAGGCGTGACGTCGCGGGTGAAGCGAAGCTCGGTCATCGTCCGGATTTCTTGCTGCCGAGGCGCATAGAGCGCGCTCTCGTACAATGACCCATCGAACCGGAAGTTGCTTTCGTCGTAGGTCAGATAAGCGTTTGAAACGAACAAAAGTACGAGCAGCGCCGATCCAACGACGGTAAAATATTTGAAAATGGGCATTGATATTGCGAGCCTCCCCTTTCTACAGGGGAGGATGGATCGCCCGGCATAAAAGCCGGGTGTAACCGCGCCCAGCTTTTGCCGGAGCGGTTTTTCGCAGGTTGTCAGTTTGCGGCAAATTTTAATGAATGCCGAAGGCCTACAGCGGGGCCTCAATGCGACGAAGCGCCGGCGGGTTATGCCGGCGCTTCCGATTTGCGCAATACCAAGCGGCGTTAACCAGGCCCTGCCCCTTGGGTCGCCAAATATACGGCGTAAAGCGACTGGCTCGCCGCCATGAACAGGCGGTTGCGCTTGGGACCGCCGAAGGTGACGTTGCCGCACACCTCAGGCAGGCGAATGCGGCCAAGCAGCTTGCCCTCCGGTGACCATACCGTCACGCCGCTATAGCCGACGGCGCGGCCGGCATTGCTCGCGGCCCAGACGTTGCCGTTGACATCGCAGCGCATGCCGTCCGGTCCACACTTCACGCCGTCGACCATGAAATCGCTGAACCGCTTCTGGTTGCTGAGCTTGTTATCGGTGCCGACATCGAACACGAACATATCGCCCTTGCCGCCCGCGCCGGTGTCGCCCGGTCCCTTGCCGGTGGAGCTGACGTACAGCTTCTTGTAGTCAGGCGAGAAGCAGAGGCCGTTGGGATCGGGCACCTGCTCTTCCGTCACCACGAGGTCGATGCGGCCGGAGGGATCGATCCGATAGCAATTGGTCGGCAGCTCGCGCTTGCCTGGCACGAAGCCGGCCGGCTGGCCGATCCGCGGATTGAGCTTGCCGCCGGCATTGCTCGGACCGCCCGCAGCATCCGGCTCACCCTCATAAAGCTGGCCGCCATAGGGCGGATCGGTGAACCAGTAACTGCCGTCGGGATGCGCGACGACGTCGTTCGGAGAATTCAGCTTCTTGCCGTTGTAGGAATCGGCCAGCACGGTGGCGGTGCCGTCATGCTCATAGCGCACCACGCGGCGGGTGAGATGCTCGCAGGAGAGCTGGCGGCCCTGGAAGTCGAACGAGTTACCGTTCGAGTTGTTGGAGGGCGTGCGGAAGACGCTGACGTGGCCGTCGTCCTCCGACCACCGCATCTGCCGATTGTTCGGGATGTCGCTCCACAGGAGGTAACGTCCCTGCGCGCTCCAGGCCGGTCCCTCGGCCCACAACACGCCAGTATAGAGACGCTTGATTGCGGTATTGGGCTGGGCAAGATTGTTGAAGGACGGATCGACGGCGATGATGTCGGGGTCCCAGAAGTAGGTGGTCGGGGCGCCACGCGGACTGAAATCGCGCGGCGGATTTGTCACCGTGGACGGCGGCGCCACCGGGCCGTTCGGAGGACCGCCTTGAGCACTGACCTGGGCCAGCGCGCCACTGGCTCCCGCCACGGTGGCGCCGGCGGCCACCGCAAGGCCGTGGACCAGGGTCCGTCGTGAAATCGCGCGTTCCGGATCGCGCTCCTGTTGTGGGCGTGTCATCGCTCCTCCCAATCTGTTCGCCGGCCGTTGATCCGGCCTGGCAACCCAAGGTTAATCTGGACGGCGTCCCGTTGCGAGAGCCGCTTTTGATTCGGCTCCCGCTTCAACGCTTGCAGTCGAAAATGGCATTCCCTCGTCCGATGCATGGTGCCAGATTGGGGCGATTGCCCACATGGCGATGAGGTGAGCGACATGCTAAGCACCCGCCAGCCGTCAAATTCCTCGACAAATCAATCAGTCCGTGGGGCAAGCCAATGAAGACGCCGGCTCGGCAGACATTGCATCGCGCTGCGGGATTGCGCGCCGGAAAGGCTCTTGCCGCGGCGTTGTCATGGGCGATTTGGACCGGCGCGGCGGCGGCCAATCCGGCGGCCAACGTCCCCGCCCCTTCTCCACACAAGCTCGAGCGCATCACCGAGTTCTTCAACAATGAGGTTGCGACCGGGAAATTGCCGGGCGCCGTCGTCTTGATCCAGCAGCATGGCAAGCCGGTCTATCTGAAGTGTTTCGGCGTGCAGGACGTCGCGACCAAGGCGCCGATGACATCAGACACGATCTTTGCGCTTCACTCGATGACGAAGCCGATCACCAGCGTCGCGGCGATGATGCTGATCGACGCCGGCAAGCTTTCGCTCACCGACCCCGCCTCGAAATTCGTTCCGGCGTTCGCCGACGTCAAGGTCGGGATACCATCCACCATGGCTGACGGAACGCACTATCTGAAACTTGTCCCGCCGGACCGGCCGGTGACGATCGAGGACCTGCTGCGCCATACGTCGGGCATCACCTATGATTACATCGGCGGCAAGCTGATCGACAAAGCCTACAAGGACTCAGGCCTGTTCGACGGCATGTTCGACAACAAGAGGTTTGCAGAGCGCATTGCGAGGCTGCCGCTTTCAAGACAGCCCGGCACGCTTTGGCGCTACGGCCACTCCACCGACGTGATCGGCCGCATCATCGAGATCGTATCCGGACAGACGCTCTATCAATTCGAGAAGCAGCACATCCTTGATCCGCTTCGGATGACCAGCACCAAATATGTTCTCGAAAGCGCCGAAGAGCGCGCGCGAATGGCGGAGCCGCTGCCGAACGACACCATCCTGCTGGACTCGGAACGCGAGAGGCGCGCCCATCCGGAATGGGAATCCGGCGGCGGCGGGCTGGTCTCGACGCTGAACGACTATACTCGCTTTGCCCAGATGATCCTCAACGGCGGAGAGTTCGAGGGTAAACGCTATCTCAGCCCGGCGGCGTTCAAGGCGATGACGACGGACCATGTCGGGCCGGGCTCCGGCGTGGGGCGGGATTACTACTACTTTCCCGGCGACGGCTTCGGCTATGGTTACGGCTTTGGCATCCGCACCGATCCGGGCAACGCCAAACCACCGCCGCCCGGCTCGATCGGCGAACTCAAATGGGATAGCGGCAGCGGCACCTATTTCGGCGTCGATCCCAGCCTGGACATGATCTACATCATGCTGGAGCAAACCCAGAACGAACGCAGCCGCATCCTGCCCGCCTTCAAGGCGCTGGTTTACGACGCGTTCGCCGCGGACAAATGATCGGCCGGAATTTACGCAAGAAAGTCACTTCCGGTTTGCCGCTTCGTGATCAATGAACGATACTTCCGAACCCTTCTTCAGAAGCTTCGCCAGCTTGGCGACGTCCCAGTTCGTCAGCCGGACGCAGCCGTGCGACTCCGCCTTGCTGACCTTCGATGGGTTCGGCGTCCCGTGGATGCCATATCCTTCCGCTGAAAGTCCGATCCAGTAGATGCCGGCGGGATTGTTAGGACCCGGATTGATGGTAAAGGCGGTCTTGGATTTGACGCCCTTGAACTTGTAATCCGGGTTGTAGCCGTAGTGCGGATTGGCATCGATCGAGGTCACCTTGAGCGTGCCGCTCGGAGTCGGTTTCTCCGTGCTGCCGACAGTCGCCGGGAAGAAAGCGATCAGTTGGGAATCCGCGAAGGCCTTGACCGTTTGGGCCGTCTTGTCGACCTCGACACGCGTTACCGCCGGCTTCGCACTCTTAGTCTTGCTATCGCCATTCGCCTTCGTCTCGGTCACCGCGACGTTCACCACCGAGATCGTCTGGTCCGCCTCGTCGAACTTCTTGCCGGGATTTAGCGCGGCAAGAAGCGCCTCGCTCATGTGAAATTTTTCAGCGATGGCTTCGCGCGGACTGGTGTAGCCAAGCGACTTCAGACCCTTCATGTCTTCCATCTTCGCCGGAAGCTTTTCCAGGAACGGCCCCTTCACGTCCTTATCGGTGATCTTGTAGTCCACGATGACGGCATCCGAACTGGTCGCGACCAGCGCGCCCCAGATCTCTGATGTCAGCGGCTGCTTGCCTGCAGCGAGGCCGTTGGCTTCGGTAAAGGCTTTCAAAGCCTTCCGGGCATTCTCGCCGAGCTTGCCGTCGATCTCGCCAGGCGAGAGATTGGCTCGGTCGAGTAAAACCTGCGCCTTGACGACAGCCGGATGAATCTTGTCGTCGGACGGCGCCTTGCCTTTGAACTCCGCATTGTTGATCGCGGCCGCATCAGGCCCTGCGATGGCAGGACGGACCAGGCACGCGAGCACAAGCAGCCCGGCGAGCAAGCGGATCATCGGCAATCTCCGAAACAACACGCTGATAAAGATTTGGGCGGGGCGGAGTTCCCCGCGACGACAGTCAACCCGCTCAATCCGGCCGGATCATCTCGAACATGTTTTCCGGCTTGATCTCGAAATAGTCGCCCTTGCGACCGGCGCGGACAATCGGGTGCGCCAGCCCGGTCTGATAGACGCCGTCCCTGATGAAGGCCTTGTCGATATGAACAGCGACGACTTCGCCGAAGGTAACCCAGGCCTGCGCCTTGTTGCCGTCGGCACCCTGCAATTGCAGGATCTGCGTCAGCTTGCATTCGAAGGCGACCGGGCTTTCGGCGACGCGCGGCACGTTGACGAGCTTGCACGGCGCGGCCGTCAGGCCTGCGAGCTTGAACTCGTCGACGTCGCGGGCGACATGCGCCGCCGTCGCGTTCATCTGCTTAGCCAGATCCATGGTGGCGAGATTCCAGACGAACTCGCCGGTATCCTGGATGTTGCCGGCGCTGTCCTTCCAGTTGGTCGAGGAGAAGCCGATGATCGGCGGCACGTAGCAAAATGCGTTAAAAAAGCTGTAGGGCGCCAAATTGACGTTGCCGTTAGCGTCGCGCGAGGAAATCCAGCCGATCGGGCGCGGCGCGATGATGGCGTTGAAGGGATCGTGCTTGAGGCCGTGGCCGTTCTTCGGCTCGTAGTAGTGCAGGTCTTTGGTCACGCGGGGAGTTTCCTCGTCATTCCAGGATGGTGCGTAGCACCAGACCCGGAATCTCGAGATTCCGGGTTCGATGCTACGCATCGCCCCGGAATGACAGAAGAGTCAACCAGCGAATGCGTCAATGCCCCTTGCGCGGCTCAAGGGCCCGGAAGAGGAAATCGATCATCTGGTCGATCGTTGCGGTCGGCTTGTTGACGGCCTGCGCGATCATTTGCGGGTGGAAGAAGCGAATCATGCCGGTGCAGGTGCAGAGCGCGGCCAGCGGCAGGTCGGGGGCCTCGAACTCGCCGGACGCGACGCCCTGCGCGATCACCTGGCCGATCATGCCGGTGATGCATTCGATATGGACGACGCAGACGTCCCAATCTTCCTCCATCGCGATCGCGACCATCTCGTGCAGCTTGTTATCGCCGACATAGCGCTCGGAGTTCATGCGATTGATGGTCTTGAGCAGCTCGCGCAGGCGGGGCTTGGCCGGCCCGGGCGCGGCCGCGATCCGCCGTGCCTCGACCTCGACCTCGCCCATCAGGGTGCGAGCCACGCCCTCGTGGATCGACTTCTTCGAATCGAAGAAGCGATAAACGTTGGCGGGGCTCATCCGCAGTTCCTTGGCGATGTCGGCGACCGTCGTCTTCTGGTAGCCCATCTGCCTGAACAGACGCTCCGCCACCACGAGAATCTTTTCCCGGGTATCGGTCTCGGTGTGTTCTGAAACAAGCGTCATGTCAGCTCTCAATGTTCAATTATTCTGCGGCGTCGGCAAGCGGAATCGCGTGCGGTCCCTTCGGAGGCAACCTGGCTTCATGCTGCGCCGCAAGATCGGGTTGATCGGCCTGGCCGCTTTCTTCCAGGCTCTTTCTGAACCACAGGGCATAAAGGCCCGGCAGGTACAGCAAGGTCAGGAAGGTTGCAACGAACAAGCCGCCCATGATGGTGATCGCCATCGGGCCCCAGAAGGCGGAGCGGGACAGCGGGATCATGGCCAGGATCGCCGCCAGCGCGGTCAGCACCACGGGGCGGGCACGGCGGACGGTGGCTTCGACAATGGCCTCCTTGCGCGTCAGGCCCTGCGAAACATCCGCCTCGATCTGATCGACCAGGATCACCGCGTTGCGCATGATCATACCGGCCAGCGCGATCAGGCCGAGCAGCGCCACGAAGCCGAACGGCTGGTTGGCAACGTTGAGGCCGAGCGAGGCGCCGACGATGCCGAGCGGGGCGGTCAGGAACACCAGGAACAGGCGCGAGAAGCTGTGAAGCTGGATCATCAGCAGCGTCAGCATCACCATGACCATCAGCGGAAACAGCACGAAGATCGAGGCGTTGCCCTTGGCAGATTCCTCGAATGCGCCGCCGGGCTCGATCCGGTAGGCCGGCTCGAGATGGTCGCGGATCTCCTGCAGCTTCGGCCAGATCTGGTTGGTGACGTCAGGGGCCTGAACGCCATCGACAACGTCGGTGCGCACGGTGATTGCCATGTCGCGGTTACGCCGCCACATGATCGGTTCCTCATGCGAGTATTCGATCTTGGCGATCTGCTGCAGCGGCACGGCAACGCCGTTGCGTGACGTCACAGTGAGATCACCGACGCGGCCGAGGTCGAGCCGCTCCGAGGGGATCGCGCGGGCAACCACGCCGACCTTCTCGATGCCGTCGCGAATGGTCGTGACCGGCGCGCCCGAGATCAGCATGGCGAGCGCCTGCGATACGTCCTGCGGGGTCAGGCCGAGCGCCCGCGCGCGGTCCTGATCGACGACAAGCTTCAGGTAAGGTGACTGCTCGTTCCAGTCGAGCTGCGGCTCCACGACATTGGGATTCTGCTTCATGACATCGCGCACCTTGTAGGCGATGTCACGGACGGTATTGGCGTCGGGGCCGATCACGCGGAACTGGACGGGGAAGCCGACCGGCGGGCCGAAATTGAAGCGGTCGATCCGCACGCGCGCTTCGGACAGTTCGCCCTCGGCGACCGCCTTCTCCAGCCGTGCCTTGATCCGCTCGCGGGCCTCGACGTCCTTCGACACGATGACGATCTCGGCAAAGGCCTCGTTCGGCAGTTGCGGGTTGAGGCCGAGCCAGAAGCGCGGCGAGCCCTGGCCGACATAGGCGGTATAGGTCGCGATATCCTTGTCGTCCTTGAGCAGCGTCTCGGCCTTCTTCACCGATTTTTCGGTGACGTTGAAGGCGGTGCCTTCCGGCAGGCGAAGCTGCAGGAATAGCTCGGGCCGTTCCGACAGCGGGAAGAACTGCTGCTGGACGTGACCGAAAGCTATGATCGAGAGCACGAACACGCCGACGGTGGCCGCCACCACCTTGATCCGGTGGTCGACGCACCACTGCACCACGGCGCGCAAGCCGCGATACATCCGCGTCTCATAGATCGCATGCGGATCGTGGTTGTGATGGACCTTGATGTTGGGCAGCAACTTGACGCCGATATAGGGCGTAAAGATCACCGCCACGAACCAGGACGCGACCAGCGAGATCGCCACGATCCAGAAAATGCCGCCGGCATATTCGCCGACCGCCGAATTGGCAAAGCCGATGGGGAGGAAGCCAGCGGCCGTGACCAGCGTTCCCGTGAGCATCGGAAACGCAGTTGATTCCCAGGCAAAGGATGCCGCGCGCATGCGGTCCCAGCCCTGTTCCATTTTCACCACCATCATTTCGACGGCGATGATGGCGTCGTCGACCAAAAGGCCGAGCGCGATGATCAGCGCGCCGAGCGTGATGCGGTGCAGATCGATCGACATCGCATTCATGACGATGAAGACGATGGCGAGCACCAGCGGCACCGACATCGCGACCACGATGCCGGTGCGCCAGCCCAGCGCCACGAACGAGACGAACAGCACGATCGCCAGCGCCTCGATGAAGGAATGCACGAACTCGCCGACCGCGCGCTCGACCACCTTCGGCTGGTCGGCGATCTGCTCGACCTCGATGCCCTGCGGCACGGCCTTCATGAAGTCGTTGGTCGCCTTCTCGACGTCCTTGCCGAGCTCGAGGATGTTGGCGCCCTTGGCGGTGACGACACCGATGCCGATCGCCGGCTTGCCCTCCTGGCGGGCCGTGAAGGTCGGCGGATCGACGAAGCCATGGGTGACGGTCGCGATATCGCCGAGCCGGAACACGCGGCCGTTGCTTTCGACCGGGGTTTCGGCCACGGCCTTGGCGCCGTCGAGCGCACCGGTGACGCGCAGCGGCACGCGCTGCGAGGAGGTCTCCACCGTGCCGGCTGGCGTCACGTTGTTCTGCTTGGCGAGCGAATCGAACAGCGCCTGCGGCGTGATCCCGAGCGTCGCCAGCTTGGCGTGGGAAAACTCGACGAAGATGCGCTCGTCCTGGGTGCCGTAGAGATTGACCTTGGTGACGCCGGTGACCTTCAGGAGGCGCTGGCGCATGCCCTCGGCGGCCTTCTTCATCTGCGCGTAATCAGCGCCGTCGCCGGTCATCATGTAAAGGATGGAATCGACGTCGGAGAATTCGTCGTTGACGTTCGGGCCGAGCAGGCCGGCGGGAAGCTGGCCCTGCACGTCGGCGAGCTTCTTGCGCAAGAGATAGAACAGGTAAGGCACGTCCTTCGGCGGCGTGGAATCCTTGAAGGTGACCTGCAGCGCGGTGAATGACGGCTTGGAATAGGTCTGCACCTTCTCGAAGAACGGCAGCTCCTGCAGCTTCTTCTCGATGGGATCGGCGACCTGGGTCTGCATTTCCTGCGCGGTCGCGCCCGGCCAGATCGCCGAGACGTTGACCACCTTGACCGTGAAGAACGGATCTTCGGCGCGGCCGAGCCGCTCGTAGGAGAAGAAGCCGGCGGCACCGAGCACAATCATCAAGAACAGGATCAGGGTCGGATGGCTCACCGCCCAGCCCGAGAGATTGAAGCGCTTCATGTCACTCTCCAACTTCGAAACTTGTTTGCTGCGTCATTGCGAGCCAACGGGTCGGGCGAATGCCCGCCCGATGACAGGCTCCGCGAAGCAATCCACCTGTCGGCTTGTGGCCCTATGGATTGCTTCGTCGCTTCGCTCCTCGCAATGACGGGACCAACTCGCAATAACGGACTAGAACGACAGCGCCGACACCACGCGCACCTTCTGCGCCGGATCGAGCTTCTGCACGCCGAGCGCGACGACCTTGGCGCCCTCGTTGACGCCGCCCGAGATCACCACGGCGTTGCTCTCGTAGGACTTCACGACCACCGGCTGCAACTTCATGGCGCCGGCATCGTCGACGATGTAAAGCGAGGGATTGCCGCCTTGGCTGAACAGCGCCGACAGCGGTAGCTTGGCCACGCGCTCGCTTGCAGCATCGGCCAGCGTCAGCGTCGCGGTCATGCCGAGCGAGACCTTGTCGTCGGCTTCCGGCAGCGAGAATTTTGCGAGGTAGGTGCGGGTCGCGGGATCGGCCGACGGCGCGATCTCGCGCAGCTTCGCGGTATATTTCTTCTCCGCATCCGACCACAGCGTCACGGTGGCTGAGCCGGACTTGGCGCGGCCAACCAGCGTTTCAGGGATAGCGACCACGGCTTCCTTCTCGCCAAAGCGCGCGACGCGGATCGCGGTCTGGCCGGAGGCCACGACCTGCCCGGGATCGATCAGGGTCGCGGTGACGACGCCGCGGCTGTCGGCCAGCAGCGTCGCATAGGACAGAGAATTCTTGGTGAGTTCGACCTGCCGCTCGGCGCGATTAAGGCGTGCGCGCGCTTCATCGGCGGCGGCGCGGCTTTGATCCATCTGGGCGTCGGTGGTCCACCCCTTGGCGCGCAGGTCCTTGGCGCGCTGCTCGGCAGCGCCAGCCTGCGCCAGCACGCCGGTGGCGGCGCGGAATTCGGCTTCGGCCTGCTCGGCCTGCAGCTTCAGATCGACCTCATCGAGGGTGGCGAGCGGCTGGCCGACATCGACGGTCTGGCCGACCTCGACCAGGCGCCGCGCGACCTTGCCGGGGACCCGGAAGCCCATGTCGGTCTCGATCCGGGGCCGGATGGTGCCGACAAAGCTGCGCTCGGGGGTCTCGGCCGCATAATGGACGGTGGCGACCAGGACCGGGCGTCCGGGAGCCGGCGCTTCAGCGGCCTTTTCATTGCAGCCAGCCAGAGCAAATACCGCAAATGCCAGCGATGCTCCAGTCAAGAGCCTGTAATAGCTAGCAAAAATCGAGCGGGCGAACATTGGAGTCTCCATCGGCTGATGACTGATGAAGACTATCGATTTATCACTGACGAATGTCAATATTCGTCAGTAGACACTAATTCGTGAGTTCCGACGTGATTAACGTGGGGCAAAGGTCGGCAGATGGACCTCGATCCGAATAAGGAGCCGTAGGATGGTAGAGCGCAGCGAAACCCATCATCGTTGCCGCAAAGAAAGTTGATGGGTTTCGCTGCGCTCTACCCATCCTACGAACCCCGGGCTACTTCGCCTTCCCTGCCCCCGCGAACTCCGTCTTCGTCTCGTGGCCACCGAGGAAGACGAGCAGGCCGGCGACCAGCGGCAACAGCGACAGCACCAGCAGCCCCGCCGAGGTGGAGCCGGTGGCCTCCTTGGCCCAGCCGATCAGATAAGGC
Organism: Bradyrhizobium sp. CB3481; assembly: GCF_029714305.1. NCBI lineage: Bacteria > Pseudomonadati > Pseudomonadota > Alphaproteobacteria > Hyphomicrobiales > Nitrobacteraceae > Bradyrhizobium > Bradyrhizobium sp. CB3481. The sequence continues at coordinate 1,549,326 of NZ_CP121647.1, read as the reverse complement.
CCACCGAAGCCCGCGAGGTTGCCGATCGAGTTGATCAGCGCGATGGCGCCGGCGGCGGCCGTGCCTGATAGCCACGCCGTCGGCAACGTCCAGAACACGGCGAAGGTGCAGAAGATGCCGATCGCCGCCACCGTCAGCAAAATCATCGTCAGCGTGGGATCGGCGATGTAGCTGCTGGTGCCGAGCGCGACGGCGGTGAGCAGCAGCGGCCCGCCGACATGGGCGACGCGCTCACGCGTCGCGTCGGAATGACGCGCCCACAAGATCATGGCGATGGTGCCGAACAGATAAGGGATCGCGGTGACGAATCCGGTCTGCGCGTTGGTCAGGCCGAATGCCTTCACGATCTGCGGCAGCCAGAACTGCATGCCATAGAGCGCGCCGACAAAGCCGAAATAGATCAGGCTGAGCGCGATCACTTTTGGCGACGACAGCGCCTCGCCGAGCGTCAGATGCCGCACCGCCTGCTTGGTCGCGATCTCCGCCTGCAGCTTGGCTGAAAGCCAGGCCTTCTGTTCGGTGGTGAGCCAGTAGGCCTTTTCCGGTTTGTCCGTCAGATAGAACCAGGTGACAATGCCGAGCAGCACCGAGGGGATGCCCTCGATGATGAACAGCCACTGCCATCCCCGTAGCCCCATCATGCCGTCGAGCCCGAGCAGCAATCCCGAGACCGGCGCCCCGATCACGGTGGAAATGGGAACGGCGATCGCGAAGGCAGCTAGAAACCGCCCGCGATATTCGGCCGGGTACCAATAGGTGAGATAAAGAATGATGCCGGGAAAGAAGCCGGCCTCGGCCACGCCGAGCAGGAAGCGCAGAACATAGAAGCTCAGCTCGCCGCTCACCGTCGCCATCAATGCCGAGATGATCCCCCACGTCACCATGATGCGGGCGATCCAGCGGCTGGCGCCGAATTTTTCCAGCGCCAGATTGCTCGGCACCTCGAAGATGAAATAGCCGATGAAGAAGATGCCGGCGCCCCAGGCAAAAACCAGCGGGGTGAATTTCAGGTCGGCGTTCATCTCCAGCGCGGCAAAGCCGAGATTGACGCGGTCGAGATAGGAAAAGAAGTAGGCCAGCACCAGGAATGGAATCAGCCGCCACGAGATGGTGCGAATAGTGGATGCTTCGATCTCGCTGGCGGTTGGCGCGGCGGGCTGGCTCATGGGGTTTCCCTTCGAGGATTGTTGTTGTTCCTCGAATTACCGGGCGCTGTCACCGCTGGCAACGCGCGATGCCCGCGCTGGCGTAACGCGGGCATTCCAAAGATGGGGGGCTGGCCGGCGGCCTCGCGCGGCGGCGGAGGACCGTCAGCTACGCCGTGTCTTCGCGCGAGATTTCTTGGCCGCCTTCCTGCCGGTAGCTCTCGTTGCGGTTTTCATTGCGGTTTTCATTGCGGTTTTCTTGGCGGTCTTGCTGACGCTTGCGGCCGATTTTGCTGCGGTCTTTCTCGCCGCCCGCCCCGCCGGTTTCTTTGCGCTCGACTTCCGGCCAACGGAACGGCCTGCCACTTTCTTTGAGCGCCCGGCCCTCGCTGTCGTGGCCTTCCCGGCCCTGGACTTCGCGGCTTTCGCCTTTCGGGTCCTGCCGGCGGTTGCGGCTTGCCGCGCCTTGGCCGCGCGTTTGCGGCGCGGCGGAGCGGCTGCAGCCGGCGGCACCATCAGCGGATCGGAGACCAGGCCGTCGGCCGCAAGCGGCACATAGGCGGCCGCGCGTTCATCCGCCTTCAGGGCGGCCTCGTCCGTCTTCAGCGCCTGGCTTGCCGCCTCCGTCGCGGTGCCCGCGATCTCCTTCACCGTGTCGGTGAATCTTTCCAGAATCGATTTGTCCTTGTCGGTGTCGTCCATGTCACCCTCCCCGGGCTTTGCACCATGGAACTAACCGGCGCGGCGGTACGGAGTTCCAGGGAGAGAAACCCTACTCCGCCAGCTGAAACCGCTCGAAGCGGTGCAGCTCTTCCTCGATGCGGCGCTTGTAGTCCTTGCGCGCCGTCCGCGCCGCGCCCTTGCCGACCCAGCTCCATTTCTGCATCACGAGCTTCTTGTTCTGGCGGTCGGTCTTCAGGTCGATCGCGGCCACGATGTCTTCGCCGACCAGCACCGGCAGCGCGAAATAGCCGAACACGCGCTTCTCCTTCGGCACATAGGCCTCGAAGCGATGGCCATAGCCGAAGAACAATTCGGTCCGCTTGCGCTGAATGATCAGGGGATCGAACGGCGAGAGGATATGCACCGGGCCCTCGCCCGCCTCCGGGGCTGTCTCCAGCACCTCGGGCCGCGCCCAATGCTCCTGCTTGCCGGCGCCTTCGAGCGCCACGGGTACAAGTTCCTTGCGCCGCACCCGCGCCTCGACCAGCCGCCGCACCGCCGGCTTGCTCGGCGCGTCGAGATGGCAGATTGAATCGAGGCTGACGATGCCTTGCGAGCGCAACGCGCGGTCGAGCAGATAGGCGGTGATCTCAGCCGGACTGGCCGGCTTCGGCGGCTTGTCCCAGCCGAAATGCCGCATCATCAGCTCATAGGTCTTGAGCATACCGGTGCGCTCGGAGATCGTCACCTCGCCGGTGTAGAAGGCAAGCTGCAGCGCCCGTTTCGAGGGTTTGCGGCTCTGCCAGAGATGTTCCTTCTCCGTCAGGACGTCGTCCTCGATGTCGCGGATGGTCAGCGCGCCGTCGCGGCGCAACAGCCGCATCACCTTGCGGGTGTCCTCCGGCTTCACGGAGGCAAACCATTTGTGGCCGTTGCGCCGGTGTTCCCGCATCGCCGGAACGAAGAAGCGAAAATCCTTCGCTGGCACGTAGGACAGCGCGTGGGTCCAGTACTCGAACACGCTCTTGTCGACGCTTTGCGCCTGGCGCAGGTCGGCGCGGGCATAGGCCGGGATACGGCTATAAAGAATATGGTGATGACAGCGCTCGATGACGTGGATGGTGTCGATCTGGACGTAGCCGAGATGGTCGACCGCTGCCGCAACGGCTGCTGGGCCGGCGCCGAACGGCTCGCTGGTATCGAGCCGCTGGGCCTGCAGCCAGAGGCGCCGGGCTTCAAGCTGGGTCAGGGGATGGGGTTTGGTCGCGCGGGGCATCGCGCGGCAATGTAGCGGGATTCGCGCGGCGGGGGAGTCCCGGGTTCCGCGATCGCCGGATTGCGGCGCGCCTCACCTCACCGCTTCTGCCGGTCCCCGACGCTGCCGGTTGCAATCTCAGCCTCGCAGGAGGCGCGGCCCGGCTGTGGCGCATGACACTTGTAGACGGTGCCGGTTAGCCGATCGAGCAGCCACGCGCTCTCCTCCGTGGGGCTTTCGAACCCGACGTAGCGGGTGCCGAGCGCATTGATCAGCGTCGACAGCAAGATTGCGGCGGCGATCAGCGCCGCGCCGATCAGTGTTGGCATAGAGTTTCCGGAACCGGCAGGCTCCGATGCACTGGCGCGATAGCCCAGATATTCGCGCTGACGTTTGACTGACTGTAACACCGTCCTGCCCGTTTGGTTGCCCCGAACGATTTCTTCTTCAGACTTTTTTTTGTGAACGATTCTGCTAGAGGTGCATCTTGCCGATTTGTTGTTCACACGTCGGCGCTGCCGCGACGTGTCAGCTTTTTTTGTGAATGAAGAAGTCAATCGCAACGGAAGCAGTGCTTGAGATGGGTTCGCAGACACTGGATTTCGAACAAGCTTGCAGCATCGGCTGCATAGCATTGAGATAACAGAAAGTTCGATTCGCTGGACACCGCAACTGCGTCCGTAAAATTCCGGAGGGCAATATCGGAAGCGGATTGATCGCTGCGCTCATTCCACTCACATCCCGAGCTTGGTCGATCTGCGGTCGAGGCGAACACTACCCGTGATTCAGATCACGCGGCTAAGGCCGGGGCGATCGATCCGCCGAACGCGCCGCGTGCCCGTCAACCCTCTGTAGCGGCGATCGAAAGTCCGTCTCTACGGAAAACCCGCTCCCTGATACTGTGATCTGAGTCACATTGCGAGCTTTGAACCCGTCCTATCCTCGCAGCATCAAAACGTCATGCACGCCAGCTTTGCACGGCGTTAACACTGAGGATTAGGACAATGACCCGCTATCTCAGACTTTCAATCATGACGATCGGCGCCGCGCTGTCGATGACGGCGGGCCTGGCTGCCGCCGGCGACACTGTCTCCGCCGACAAGATCCTGGACGCCCTGAAGCCGAAGCCGGGCGCAACCCGCGGCCTTTCGACCGGTCCGCAGCAGCCGGTGGATGCCACCGCAAAGGCGAAGGAAACCAGCTTCGTCGACACCTTGCGCAACCGCAAGACGCGGTCGCTGTCGCTCGGCGAACGCCAGGAGATCGCGGAACTCGCCGCGACCAAGCCGAAGATCGATCTCGAAATCCAGTTCGACTACAACTCGGCTGACATCAGCAAGAACTCGGTTTCCGCGGTGCAGGAACTCGGCAAGGCGCTGTCCGATGCGAGCCTGAAGGGTTCGACCTTCGTGGTCGCCGGCCATACCGATGCGATCGGCGGCGAGGCGTATAACCAGGATCTCTCCGAGCGCCGGGCCGATACGATCAAGAAGTACCTGACCGAGAAGTACGGCCTTGCCGGTTCCAACCTCGTGACCGTCGGTTACGGCAAGACCAGGCCGAAGGATCCAAACGCGCCGATGGACCCGACCAACCGCCGCGTCCAGGTCGTCAACATGGACACCAAGACCGCCGCGAAGTGAGGCTTTGAAATGCCGATCCGCCTGCCGCTTGCGGCAGGCGGATTTTGTTTCGCGCTCAGCTAAGCAAAGCCGCGCAGCCCCGCGTCTAACGTTCTCCAGATCTTGTCGCCAGCAGTGCCTGCGTGACGAGCTCTCCTTAGTCTCAAATCCAGTTCTGGAAGATCATCAGGCGGCTGAACGTCGCCATTGACGTGCCTATGAACGCGGCCGATATCGGCAACATTGCGGCAAAACCGGCAAAGCCGATCGCGACATAGGCCCATAACAACCACCCAGGCATGCTGCCGCGTTTCAAGGCATACACGAGTGCAAAGCTCGCCGTCGTCGCCGCGGGCAGGTAGTAGTAGATGAAGCCGAGCGTTCGCGGCAGCAACGCCCATGCGAGATAGGGGCCGAAATAGAACGCCAGGATCAGGAAGGCATCGACCCGCCGCGTCACGATAAAGTCGCGCAGGCAAATCGCAAGTGCCAGCAGCGCCGGCCACAGCACCAGGGGATTGCCGAGAAACACCACGGCGGCGATGTGGTCTTCGTCGATCTTGTCGAACAGATACCAGACCGGACGCACCAGGAACGGCCACGACGGCCATGAACTCATATAAGTGTGTCCGGCGATCGCGGTCGTCGTGTTATCGCTGAAGATCCGCCGTTGCGCTTCCCAGATGTCGGGGGCCGAAAATCCGTAGAGCGGAACGAACGTTGCGAGATAGACGGCGGCCGGAATCAAAATGAAGCACACTGCAAAGTGCCAGGCCTTGAAGTCCGACCAGAGATCGGGCCGGTACCAATCCTCCGGTCTCGCGTCGGCGAATTGCGTGCGCCAGCTTTGCATCAGGCGGACCGCCGCGATGATGGCGATGCAGACCGCGAGCGCGAACAGGCCGCTCCACTTGCAGGCGGCAGAGAGACCTAAGCCGATCCCGGCAAGCGCGAACCACAAATGCGGCCGCTCTCTTCGATAGCCATGCATGAACGCAGCAATGGCGAACAGGCTGAAGGCCAGTCCGAAAATATCCAGCATCGCGATGCGTGACTGCACGAACAGCATCTGATTGAAAAAGGCGATAAGGCTCGCCGCGATGGCCGGCCCCTGCGCCGCGAACAGTGCCAGTCCGCACAGATACACCGCGACGATGGCGAGCGATCCGAACAACACCGAGGGATAACGCCAGCCCAGCGGCGTATCGCCGAGCGAATGGATTGACAGCGCGATAAACTGCTTGGCGAGCGGCGGATGCATCGGATTGAGCATCGGCTCGCGCATCACCGGCTCGAGCATCTGCCGCGCCGCGGGGACGTAGTGAACCTCGTCGAAATAGAATTTCTCCGGCGAGGTGATGCCGGTCAGCAAAACGAAATGCGCGAGAATAAACAGGACGCCTGCGACGATCCCCGTGCGCATCATCGAACCAGGCGGAACGGAAACTGACTGGGTTACTGGCTTCACGAACGATCTGCACGAAATCGGGGGCTGGACGGCGTTGCGGCAAAATTGAGTGTGACGGCTCCGGATTTTTGTGTCCATCACGTTGAACGCGTTTCGAACTCGCAATCACTAGCCGGCGGACCAGTAGCCGCACGAGTGATAATTCTGCCACATCGCGTGCACGCGCGATCAGGCGCGATTTCCGGGATGGATCGATCGGCTTTGAAATGAATTTTGGCAACTGCTTTGGTTCGCTGCCCGCCATTGGCCTGACGGTGGCGCTCATGACGGCGACTACCTCGACGCAAACATGCGTCGGCGAAGCGGCTGCGGTCCAGAACGAAGCGCTCCGCGTGGCCGGACCTTCGACCAGGCAGATCAAGGTCGGCGGCGTGGGGTTGAGGATCAGTTACTAGAAACCGAGTTTTCGATCTATCGTACGCCCCCGGTGTCATGCCCCGCTTCAGGCGGGGCATCCAGTAATCTGCGGCGCCAGTTGCTTCGCAACAATCTGCTGCACGGCGTACTGGATCGCCCGGTCCCGGCTACGCCAAGGCTTCGCCGAGGCCATCGCTCGCTGGCTCGCCGGAGCTTTAGCGGAGGCGGCAAAGCCGGGCGATGAAAGGCTGGCGCGAGCTACGCCGCGCTCTTGCCTTCATACGCGCGCTGCAGCTCTGCGATGTCGAGCTTGACCATGCCCAGCATCGCCTGCATCGCGCGCCTGGCGCCGGCGCTATCCGCACCACCGAGATATTTCGGCAGCGCGCTTGGGATGATCTGCCACGAAACGCCGAAGCGATCTTTCAGCCAGCCACACTTGCTGGGCTGGCCGCCATTGGCGAGCAGCGCATCCCAGAGCCGGTCGACCTCGGCCTGGTCGGCGCAATCGATCATGAAGGAGACCGCGTGCGAATGCTCCATCTTCATGCCGCCGTTCAGCGCCATGAAGCGCTGTCCGGCCACCGTGAAGTCCACCACCAGCACCGTGCCGGCCTTTCCGGCCGGTCCATCGACGGTGTTGCGCTGGACCTTGTCGATGCGGGAATCCGGCAGCAGTGAAACATAGAGATTTGCAGCCTCTTCAGCCTCGCCGTTGAACCACAGGCAGGGGGAAATCTTGGACACGGATAAACTCCGGTTGCGATGCGTCCGACCGTCAGGCGGTCGCGGGTTGAGCGGCGGTGGCAGCGGCAACGTCCATCCACATCACTTCCCAATGATGTCCATCGGGGTCTTCAAAACTGCGGCCATACATGAAGCCGTAATCCTGCTTCGGACCGGGATCGACGCCGCCACCCGCGGCTTTCGCCTTGGCGACGATGTCATCCACCGCCCCGCGGTCGTCGGCCGAAAGGCAGAGCAGGACCTGGCTGGTGGCCTTGGCATCGGCGATCTTTTTCGAGGTGAACTGGCGATATTTGTCGTGGGTCAGCAGCATCACGTAGATGGTGTCGGACAGCACCATGCAGGATCCCGTGTCATCGGAGAATTGCGGGTTCTTTTCGGCGCCGATCGCTTGATAGAAGGCGGTGGACCGGGCGAGATCGCTGATCGGCAGGTTGACGAAGATCATTTTGGCCATAATAGGCTCCTTTTCGCGGGATTCGTGTCAAGGACGAGCGGGCGCCGGTCGATCCGACACCCGTTTTCAAATTTTTTTTGGGGTTGCTCTGGCCGGCTCTTGTGCCGCTCGGAAATGCCGGCCGTGGGCTTACAAAGGCAAATTACGCAATCGGCGTCGGCATGGTGAGAAACGCCCGCGTCACATGCCAGAACAGCTGCCTGTTGATCGCGAGCGCGACCGAATGGGCGGTGCCGGGCAGGATGATGAGCTGCCGATCGCCATTCGGCAGCTTGTTGTAGAATTCCTCGAGATCGGCGACGGTGGCGATGCCGTCATATTCACCGCGCACCAGCAGCACCGGCGCCAGTACTTTCTCCGGATGCACCACCGGCAGATTGGCGGTCATGTCGAGATAGGTGCCGGTCGGCACCTGATCGCCGAACTGCATCTCGACATCCGCCAGCGCCTCCATCACGGCCGGATCGGAAGTCCCGGGCTTGTCGCGCGTCGCGATCGAGCGGATCATGTCGCGGTCGCGCTTGCGCATGTTGTGGGAGCGGAAGTAGGCGAGCTGCTCGGCCCGCTTGGTCAGGGTCGGTGAACCCTCGCCCTTGTAGGTGAAGGCGGCGAACACCAGGCGGTCGACCCGCTCGGGCGCCACCATGGCGTAGGCACCCGCGCGCAGTGCGCCCGAGGATTCGCCGACGAAATGAACCTTGTTCTGGCCGGTCTCGCGGGCGATCAGCTCAACCGCAACCTTCAAATCCTCGACGCCGCTGGCGATATCGGCATTGCCCGAGGTGCGGCCGGATTTTCCGTAGTTCTCGTGGTCCATCGTCCAGCAGTCGAAGCCGTGGCGGGCGAATTCGTTCATGACGGAATATTCGCCCTTGCCCGGCACGGTGAGATCGAACACCCGTGACGTCACCGAAGAACCGTGGACGAAGAAGACGACCGGCCGCGCCGGCTCGCTGGGCTTGGGCGCACCGATCCGCTTGCGAAACATCCACAAGGGAACGTCGCCCTTCTTGGTCCAATATTCGCTGCTCCAAATCTTGCCGCTCTCGGAAGACGTCGCAGCCTGCGTGGGCAACGCTGCAATCGCCGCCGCGCCAAGGCCGAGGCCTGTGAGAACAGTGCGCCGCCCTATCAAATTCCCGGAATTCGTCATCGCTTCATCCCACATTACATTTTTCGTGTGCGAAGCTTAGCAGGGAACATCCTTGGGGCGCAGGCACGCGCGTCGCGGTGCGAACACGATCGCGCGATCACGCGAATATCCGCGCGAATACAACCCGAGCGCAGCCGCGCAATTCCTACTTGCCCTTGAAGTCCGGCTTGCGCTTCTCAGTGAAGGCCTTGACGCCCTCCTTGAGATCCTCGCTGTCCCTGATGACATCGAGCAGCCGGCGCACCTCGGCAACGCCTTCGAGCGGACCCTTGGGCATCGCGTCGCGGGCGAGCTTCTTCAGCGCCCGGACCACCAGCGGCGCATTGGCGGCGATCTTGGCCGCCATTTCCTGCGCGAGCGCGACGTGCTGCCCGCTCGGCGCGACCTTGTTGACGAAGCCGATCTGGTAGGCGCGTTCCGCCGACATCTCCTCGCCGACCAGCAGAAACTCCATCGCGATCTTGTGCGGCATCCGCGCCATCACCGAGGAGATTCCGCCGGCGGTGGTGCCGATCTTGCCCTCGGGATAGATGAAGCGCGTCGTCTCCGACGCCACACACATGTCCGCCATCTGCACCAGCACGAAGGCGCCGCCGACGACCCAACCCGAGGTCGCGGCAATCACCGGCTTGTCCAGCTCGACGCCAAGACCCGGCACCGCATGCCACATGTTGACCGGGAGATCCCTGACGTCGGCACCGACCGAAAAATACTTCTCTTCGGACGAAGCAAGCACCGCAACGCGGTCATCGCTTTCGTGGAAGCGCTGCCAGGCCTCGCGCAGTTCATCGCATAGCGCGTTATTGAGCGCATTATGCGCGGACGCACGATCCATCGTAATGGTGGCGACGTGGCCTGCGCTCTCATAGCGAACAAGCGTCATGACATTCCCCCGTGACACCAGCCGATGGCGACGATTGCGATTCTTTATTTCTTTTCGGCAGGATCGCGATGAACCGGATCGATCCACAATACCGTCTCCGGCTTTTCCACCGGCTCGATGTCGAGATTGATCGCAACCGCCTCGCCATCAGAGCGCACCAGCACGCATTCCAGCACTTCGTCGGGGCTGGCGTTGATCTCCTGATGCGGCACATAGGGCGGCACGAAGATGAAATCGCCGGGGCCGGCTTCGGCGGTGAACTGCAGATGCTCGCCCCAGCGCATCCGCGCCTTGCCCTTCACGACATAGATGATGCTTTCGAGATGGCCGTGATGATGCGCGCCGGTCTTGGCGTCCGGCCTGATCGTCACCGTGCCCGCCCACAATTTCTGCGCGCCGACGCGCGCGAAATTGATCGCGGCCTTGCGGTCCATGCCGGCGGTCGAGGGCACGTTGGGATCGAGCTGATTGCCGGGGATGACGCGAACGCCGTCATGCTTCCAGCGCTCGTCGTGATCGTGGTGATGGTGCGAATGGCTGTGGTCGTGCGTGCCGGTCATGGGGCGCCTTTTCGAAGGATCGTTTGTCCTGAAAGTATCGAAAAGCGCGGCGGCAAACCAGAAGATTAAGGGAGCCCGCGGCGCATGGGCGTCCCGGTTTTCGTCATGACCGGCCTGTCGGCGGCCCTTTCAGCGCCGCCTGGACATCACATCCGGATTGACGACGTTGGTCGGCGTTCCCGCTTCATAGGCCAATATCTGATCGAAAATATCGGTGAACTGCAGTTCGTACTCGTCGCGCGAGACATAGCCGAGATGCGGCGTGCAGACCACGTTATCCAGGGACAGCAGCGGATCGTTGACGTCGCGCAGCGGCTCCTTTTCGTAAACGTCGACCGCGGCCATCCCGGGCCGTCCGGCGCGCAACGCGTTGACGAGCGCGTTCGGCTCGATCAGCGGCGCACGGCTAGTGTTGACGAGGAGCGCCGTGGGCTTCATCCGCGCGAGGTCTTCTGCCTTCACGATGCCGCGCGTCGCGTCGACGAGCCGCATGTGCAGCGAAAGCACGTCGCACCGCTCGAAGAAATCGGCCTTGCTCATGGCGGTCGCATGGCCGTCGGCACGGGCCTTCGCCATCGCCGGCTCGCGCGCCCATACCAGCACGTTCATGCCGAACGCCTTGCCATAGCCGGCAACGACGGCGCCGATCCGCCCGTAGCCATAGATGCCGAGCGTCTTGCCGCGCAGCGTGTGGCCGACGCCGATCTGCCATTTGCCGGCCTTGAGCGCCGCCATCTGCTGCGGAATGGCGCGCATCGCCGCCAGGATCAGGCCCCAGGTGAATTCGGCGGTCGCATAGGAGGGCGTATCGGCGTGCTGGCTGGACGACACGACAATGCCGAGCCGGGTGCAGGTGTCGATATCGATATGCGGATAGACGCTGCGCTGGCTGATCAATTTCAGTTTCGGCAGCCGCTCCAGCAGCGGGGTGCGAATCTGCGTGCGCTCGCGGATCAGCACCAGCGCCTCGGTATCCTTCAGCCGCTCCGCCAGCACGTCGACATCCTGGACATGATCGTTCCAGATCGTCACGTCATGCCCGGCGAGCTTTGCAAAACAGTCGAGGGTGCGCAGCGTATCGAAATAATCGTCGAGGATCGAGACCTTCACGATGCGCCTCCCTCGTTGGCGTTACTTCACCGCCAGCAATTCGACGTCGAACATCAGCGTCGCGTTCGGCGGGATGACGCCGCCGGCGCCGCGCGCGCCATAGCCGAGCGCGGGCGGGATGATCAGCGTGCGCTTGCCGCCGACCTTCATCGAGGCAACGCCCTCGTCCCAGCCGGCGATCACCTGGCGCTGGCCGATCTTGAACTCGAACGGCTCGTTGCGATCGACAGAGGAATCGAACTTCTTGCCCTTCTGGCCGTTCTCGTAGAGCCAGCCGGTATAGTGCATGACGCAGGTCTGGCCTGATGCCGGCGAGGCGCCAGTGCCGACTTTGCTGTCGATGATCTGCAAGCCTGAAGCTGTGGTCATGGGTTTTCCTGCAGTCTGGGCCGATGCCGACCTGATGGCAGCGGGCGTGGCGACCGCGGCTGCCATGGCGGCAAAGGCGGTCCGGAAGATCGTGCGTCGCGAGAAGCGCATCGGTTGAACCTCGTTCTGGAGAGACGGAGCTTCTAGACGCTCAATAGCCGAGCGCGCAACCGTCCTTGCGCGGATCGGAGCCGCCAGTCAGCGTGCCCTTCTCCCAGTCGATCCAGATCGCCTGGCCGCCGCCGAGCGGGCCGACCACGCTGGTGGTTTTGTGGCCGATCTTCTTGAGACCCTCGACGATTTCGGCCGGCACGCTGTCTTCGAGCTGGTAGACGCCCTCATAATGCAGGCCGCGCGGCATATCGATGGCTTCCTGCACGTCGCAGCCATAGTCGAGGATATTGGTCAGCACGTGGCTCTGCCCGACCGGCTGATACTGGCCGCCCATCACGCCGAACGGCATCACCGCGCGGCCGTTCTTCGTGGCGAGCGAGGGAATGATCGTGTGCAGCGGCCGCTTGCCCGGCGCGATGCAATTGGGGTGGCCGGGCTGAATGCGGAAGCCACCGGCGCGGTTCTGCAAGAGGACGCCGGTGTTGTTGGAGACGATCGCCGAGCCGAACGAATGCGCAATCGAGTTGATGAAGGAGCAGACGTTGCGGTCCTTGTCGACCACGGTGATGTAGACGGTGGACGGGTTCATCGGCGGCGCAACGTTCGGCAATTCGAGCAGCCGGTCCATCCGGATGTTCTTGATGTGCTCCTCGGCGAACTCCTTGGCAAGGATGCCGGCGACGTCGACATGGACATGCTGCGGATCGGCAACATGCTGCTCGCGCATCATGTAGGCGATGCGGGCGGCTTCCGCTTCGAGATGGAAGCGCTCGATGCTAAGCGGCGCGAACTTGGTCAGGTCGAAGCGGGAGAGGATGTTCAGCATCACCAGCATGGTGATGCCCGGGCCGTTCGGCGGGCACTGCCAGACGTCGTGGCCCTTGTACATGGTGCCGATCGGCGACGTCGTTTCGGTCGAATGCGCGGCAAAATCCTCCAGCGTGTGCAGGCCGCCGATGCCGCGCAAGGTCTCGACCATGTCGGCGGCGATCTCGCCGGTATAGAACGCATCGCGGCCGTTCTTGGCGATGGCGCGCAGCGTCTTGCCGAGCTCCGGCTGATGGATCACGTCGCCGGCCACCGCCGGCTTGCCGTGCGGCAACAGATAGCGCTCGGTATTGGTGCCGTTCTTCAGCTTCTCGAACTGGTTCTTCCAATCGAAGGCGATGCGCGGTGCGACGACGTAGCCTTCCTCGGCGGCCTTGATCGCGGGCTGCAGCAGCGTGTCGAGCCCCATCTTGCCATGGTCGCGCAGGATCGTGTCCCAGGCATCGATCGCGCCGGGAATGCTCACCGCATGGGCCGAGGTCAGCGGCACCGAGTGAATCTTGCGCTCCAGGTACCATTCGGCGGTCGCCGCCATCGGCGCGCGGCCGGAGCCGTTATAGGCGACGATCTTGCCCTCGCCCCTCGGCTGGATCAGCGCAAAGCAGTCGCCGCCGATGCCGGTCGATTGCGGCTCGATGACGCCGAGAAGGGCGCAGGCCGCCACCGCGGCATCCGCCGCCGTGCCGCCGGCGCGCATCACCTCGATCGCGGTCAGCGCCGCCTCCGGATGCGACGTCGCCACCATCGCATTCTGGGCATGGACCGTGGAGCGGCCGGCGAAATGGAAATTCCTCATCGCGAGTGCTTTCTTTCAGCGTTGTTTTTCAGCGTTTATGGGCGTCCCGCACGGGACCAACCGGGGGCGGATTGCGGACGTTCTTGGCATATTCATCCCCGCCAGGGCAATGGCTGGCATGCCAATGAATCGGGCGGCAGCAATGCAGGGAATGCGCCGGGGGATACGGGGTTTCCCCTCCCCGGCCGGCCTGATAAACGGTCGCCATGCCGCTTAAGGTCGCCGCCCTCTATCAGTTCGCCGCGCTGCCGGATTTCCGGGAGCTGCGCGAGCCGCTGCGCGCGCTTGCCGCCGGCCTTGGCATCAAAGGCAGTGTGCTGCTGGCGCATGAGGGCATCAACGGCACGGTCGCCGGCAGCGATGAAGGCATCGACGCGTTCGTCCGGGAGCTGCAGCACGGCGAGCTGTTCGGCGGCCGGCTCGACAACCTCGAGCTCAAGTTCTCGCGCGCGGCCGAGATGCCGTTCCAGCGGCTGAAGATTCGCCTGAAGAAGGAAATCGTCACGCTGGGCGATGCCGCGGTCGATCCGACGCGGCAGGTCGGCATCTATGTCGAGCCGTCGGACTGGAACGCATTGATCGCAGCGCCCGATACGCTTGTCATCGACACCCGCAACGCCTTCGAGGTGGCAATGGGCACGTTCGAGGGCGCGGTCGATCCGGGCCTCAAGAGCTTTGGCCAGTTCAAGGATTTCGCGGCAGAGAAGCTCGACCCGGCCAGGCACAAGAAGATCGCGATGTTCTGCACCGGCGGTATCCGCTGCGAGAAGGCCAGCGCCTATCTCATGGCCCGCGGGTTTGACGAGGTCTATCACCTCAAGGGCGGCATCCTGCGCTACCTCGAAGGCGTCCCGGAAAGTGAAAGCCGCTGGCGCGGCGAATGCTTCGTCTTCGACGAGCGCGTGGCGCTCGGCCATGGCCTGCGCGAGCACAAGATGAACGGCGGCTCCGATGACTGACGTCAAAGGTTTGAGCGAACGCATTGATGCGCTGGAAGTGCGGATCGCCTATCAGGACGAGACCATCGAGACGCTGAATCAGACCATCACGGCGCAATGGACCGAGATCGACAGGCTGACGCGTCAGGTTGCCGAATTGAAGGAACGATTGCAGGACGCCGAGAGCAATATACCCGCGCCTGCGAACGAACGGCCGCCACACTATTAAAGCGCTATCAAGTAAAAGCGGCTCCGCGAAGGGAGCCGCTTTTCGCGCGTCACATGCGCGTGACGGGTTACCTGAACACCGCGCGGACCTTCTCCCACAGCGAGGGATTTTCCTGTTCGTGATCGACTTTCGACGGCGCCGGTTGCGCGGCGCTTACCGGATCGGATGCCGGAAAAGTATCGACCAGCCCGGCCTCCAGCTTTTCATGCGCTTCCCGATCGGCCTTCCGCGCGTCCCGGGGGTCTTCGGCGTGCTTGTCATGCGCCGCCGGATTGAATTTTTGAGCCATACTGTACCTCCATGATCGAGATAACGGCTCGTTTTTGCGCCGGTTCCGCCATCGCACCACGGATCGCTTCTTGGCCAATCGGGAACCGGCGTGTATCAGAGGCGCCATAGCAGCCCTGCTCAGGAACCTCGCGTTTTGACCCAGAAATCCGTCGTGAAACCTTTCATCGAAGTGCTCGAAGGCCGCCGGCAGAACGTGCCGCCGGCATGGATGATGCGCCAGGCCGGCCGCTATCTGCCTGAATACCGCGAGCTGCGCGCCAAGGCGGGAAGTTTTCTCGATCTCTGCTTCACGCCGGAATATGCCGCTGAGGTGACGCTGCAGCCGATCCGCCGCTTCAACTTCGATGCCGCGATCATCTTCTCCGACATTCTCGTCATTCCCTATGCGCTCGGCCGCTCCGTGCGTTTCGAGGCCGGCGAAGGTCCGCGGCTCGATCCGCTGGATACAGCGGAGAAGGTGGCGACGCTGGCGCGCGACGCCGATTTCGCAAAGCTCGAGCCCGTCTATGAGGCGCTGCGCCGTGTGCGGCAGGAGCTCGCAGCCGACATCGCGCTGATCGGCTTCTGCGGCGCGCCCTGGACGGTCGCGACCTACATGGTCGCGGGACAGGGCACGCCGGACCAGGCGCCGGCGCGGATGATGGCCTATCGGCATCCGGAGGCGTTCGCTGAAATCATCGACGTGCTGGTGGAGAATTCGATCCAGTATCTGCTCGGCCAGCTCAAAGCCGGCGCGGATTGCTTGCAGATCTTCGACACCTGGGCCGGCGTGCTGCCGCCGCGCGAATTTCAGCGCTGGTCGATCGAACCGGCAAAACGCATCGTTGCCGGCGTGCGCGCGAAAGTGCCCGGTGCGAAGATCATCGGCTTTCCCCGCGGCGCCGGCGCCTTGCTGCCGGCCTATGTGGAAGCAACTGACGTCACCGCCGTGAGCATCGACTGGGCGGCCGAGCCGTCATTGATCCGCGAGCGCGTGCAGAACCGCGTTGCCGTGCAGGGCAATCTCGATCCGCTGGCCCTGATCGCCGGCGGCGCCGCGCTGGACCGTGCCGTCGACGACGTGCTGGCGAACTACGCGCAGGGACGGCTGATCTTCAACCTCGGCCACGGCATCCAGCCGGAAACCCCGATCGCCCATGTCGAGCAGATGCTGCGGCGAGTGCGGGCGTATGGAGGCTAACACCCTACTGTCATCCCCGCCACCGGGTCGCGCGAATGCGCGCCCGATGACAGGCTCCGGCGGGGATCCAGTATTCCAGAGGCCGTAGTGATTGAATCGATAGTCCGCGGCGTACTGGATCCCCGCCTGCGCGGGGATGACAGCAGTAATTGCGGCTACAGCCCCTACCGCGCATCCTCCGGAATCATGGATGCCGAAGCGCGTGCGAGGGTTAGGGGATAACACAGGCCGTCATCCCCGCGAAGGCGGGGATCCAGTAATCACCGGCCTCAGCTTGAATCGAGACGTCACGGCGTACTGGATCATCCGCCTTCGCGGATGATGACAGCTGTGTTCGTCGCGCCATCTTACTGCCTACCGCGGAATTCTTCCTAGCTGGCGGCCAGCTTCAGGAAATCCGGCGGCCGGCGCTCGGCAAACGCGGCGAAGGCTTCGCGCGCTTCCGCCGTCTTCAGGCGGGCCGCGAACTGCTCGCTCTCGGCCTTGATCTGCGCCATCAGAACTTCCGGATTGCGCATCAGCCGTTTGGCGGCGCTGACGGCGCCCGCCGGCTGCTTCGCCAGCCGCAATGCGAATGCCCTTGCCTCGGCGTCGAGCTTGTCGAGCGGCACGACGCGGTTGGCAAGTCCCCACGCAAAGGCCGATTTGGCATCGACGGCTTCACCAAGCGCGAACATCTCATAAGCGCGGGCATAGCCGATGCGGAGCGGCATCAGCACGCTGGAGGCCGCTTCCGGCACCAAAGCGAGGCTGACGAACGGCGTCGATAGCAGCGCGTTTTCGGCCAACACGACCAGGTCGCAATGCAGCAACATCGTGGTGCCGATGCCGACGGCGCGTCCTTGAACGGCGGCGACCAGCGGCCGGCTCGAATGTGCGAGGGCCTGCAGGAAACGGCCGACATGACGCTCGCCTTTGAACGCGCCGGTCGCGATGGCTGCGAACTCGCCGACATCGTTGCCGGCGGTGAACATGTCGCCCTCGCCGCGGATCATCACAACGCGAACGGAAGCGTCGGTCTCCGCGGCTTCGAGCGCATCCGCCAGCGCGCCGTACATCGCATTGGTCAGCGCGTTCTTCTTGTCGGGTCGCGCCATCGTCAGCGTCAAAATCCCGTCGCTCTTCTCGATCTTGATATGCTCGGTCATTCGTCTTCTCCTCTGGGAAATCTGGTTTGCATGGTGGTGAGCCAGCGCGCGACGAGGTCGACCTCGGCATCGCTAAATCCATCCGTGAGGCGCGCGTTGACCTCGACGAGCCCGGCCTTCGACTCCGCCATCGCCGCGCGGCCGGCCGGCGTCAGCCACAGACGCCAGGCGCGCCCGTCATCGGGATCGGCGCGCCGCGTGATCAGGTTTGCCGCCGTCATCCGGTCCACCAATCCGCTGATGCCGGGCGCACCGAGATCGAGCGCAGCGCCCGCCTCGCCCATCAGGACGCCGTCGCGCTTGCCCAGGATGAACAGCAAGCCCGCCTGCGTGGAAGTCACGCCGCTATTCTGTCGCCGTGCCGCCATCCAGCGCTGCAGCCGGCGCTGCGCGACGTTGAGCAGGAAGACGAGGCGATGCTCGCGACGCGCAGTCATGCCGACAAAATCGATTTATTTCGCATGCGAAATATTTACGGCAGCGGACGGAGATTGTCACGCGCAAAAAGGGAGTCGGCGTCAGCCATTCTGAAATCCTCGTTAAATCAGCACCTTACCGAAAAAATCGATTTTCGATTGACGATTCCGGATTCCGTCGCCAGTCTGCGCGGCCATGAGCAGTATCGGGTTGAGTTTTGGTGAGCGCGCCGGGATGCGGCCTCGCAGCCTGACGTCCGCCGTTCAGGAGCGGCTGCGCGCCGATATTCTCTCGACCCGTCTGTTGCCCGGCCAGAAGCTGCATATCGCTGGGCTCGCCAAGCAGTTTTCGGTGAGCCTCGCCGCGGTGCGCGAAGCACTGTCGCGGCTGGTCGCCGACGGGCTGGTGCAAGCTTCTGACCAGCGCGGCTTTCGTGTCAGCCCGGTATCGCCGGCCGATCTTCGCGACGTGACGCAGACCCGCGTCGATATCGAGGGCCTCGCGCTACGCCGCTCGATCGAGCGCGGCGATGCGACATGGCTTGCGTCGGTCGAAAAGTCTTTCGCGGCGCTTTGCGCCGTGCCCCACACCTATCCCGACGATCCGACCCATCACTACGAAGAATGGGTGGTGCGGCATCGTGCCTTCCACCGCACGCTGGTAAGCGCCTGCGGTTCGCAATGGCTGCTCGGATTCCGCGACGTGCTGCATGAGCAGAGCGAACGCTATCGACGGCTGGCGATCCGGCGCAACACCGAAAAATCCCGCGACGTCGAGGCGGAACACGCCGCCATCGTGCAGGCCACGTTGAACCGCGACGCTGATGCCGCGGTCGCGGCGCTTTCGACGCATTTCACGACGACCATGCACCTCGTCGAGCTCGCAACACCGAAGGCTGCCGGAGGTGGCGACGCCGTCTGACCGTTCGTTCGAACAACAAACCAATCAAAAAAGGCAAAGGGAAACGTCACCATGAAAATCACGCGACACCACATCGTGGCAACGATCACTCTGGCGACCATGCTCGGCCTACCCTCCCTGGCGCAGGCCGCCGACACCGTCCGCATCGGCCTTCCCACCAAGACGTACTGGCCGACCACGATCGCGGAAACCGCGGTGCGGCAAAAGCTGTTCGAGAAGGAAGGCATCACAGCCGAGCTGACGATCTATCGCGGCGGCGCTGAGACGTTCGAGGCGATGGCGGCGGGCGCTGCCGATGTCATTCTCGACGCCACCTCGCTGGTCTCGGCCGGACGCAAGAAGGGCGTCAACTCAAAAGTGCTCGCCAGCGCCGCGACGGGCTATTACGGCTGGCAGTTGATGACCCTTTCGAAATCGACGCTCGGCGTTGGCGATCTCAAAGGCAAGAAGGTCGCGATCACTTCTGCAGGCTCCGGCTCCGACCTGCTGGCGCTGTGGACCCAGCAGGACAAGAAGATCGAATTCACGCGTGTGCCGGTCGGCGGCGGCGGCCTGGTGCCGAACCTGCTCGCCGGCAATGTCGATGCCGCCGTGGTCTATTCCCCGCTCAGCTTCCAGATCTCCAAATCGGGCGAAGCACGCACCATCCTCGATTTCTCCAAGGAAGTGCCGCCGAACCTCGCGGCGGGATGGATCGCGCTCGACAAATACGTGCAGGACAAGCCGCAGCTGGTGCAGAAGACGCTGAACGCGCTTTACGGCGCGCTGATGTACATGCGTGCCAACAAGGACGCCTCCGTCAAGCTGATCACCGAGCTCTACGAAATCCCTGCCGAGATCGCGGCGCTGGAATATGAGAACACGATTCTGAAGCTGGAGACCGACGGCAGCATGGACGGGCCGAAGATTCCGGAGCAGCTTCAGCTCGCGCTCGACATGGCCAAGGCCGGCGGCATGAAGGACCTCGGACCGGCGGCCGAGATCATCTCGACGCAGTTCAAGCCGGTTCCGACCAAGTTCTAAAGGCCAGCGCAATGCAAAGCGGGCTCGGCGTAAAGGCGGCACGGATCGCCATTGTGGTGGCGCTGTTTGCGATATGGGAAATCCTGTCGCGGACCGGCATCGTCAACCCGCGCCTGCTTCCCTCCGCCTCCGATACGCTGGCAACCCTCGGCGATCTCCTGCAGCGGCCAAGCGTGCGCAAGGATCTGGCAGTGACAGCAACGGAAGTGGTGACGGCGTTCGCGCTCGCCGTTCCCGTCGGCGCGTTGATCGGCTTCCTGATTGCGGAGAACCGCTACTTTGCCGACGTGGCAAAGCCGCTGCTGTTCTTTGCCTTCAGCATTCCCAAGTCGATCTTCCTGCCGATGTTCATCCTGGTGTTCGGCGTCGGCTTCTCGCAGAAAGTCGGCTTCGGCTTCTTCTCCACGATCTTCATCGTGATCATGTCGACAACAACAGCGGTGGAATCGGTCAAGGTCGAGCATCTCACGGTCGCCCGCTCCTACGGCGCGACGCCGATGCAGACCGCTTTCCGCGTCTACTTGCCGAGCATGCTTCCTGTTCTGCTGGAAGCGCTGCGTATCTCCATGATCTTCAATCTCACCGGCGTCATCCTCGCCGAAATGTACGCCTCGCGCGACGGCATCGGCCATCAGATCGCGACCTGGGGCGAGAATTTCCAGATGAGGCAGTTGCTTGCCGGCGTGCTGATGATCGCCGCGATCGCGATTGCCTTCAACGAACTGGTCAGATGGGTGGAAACGCGATGCAGCCATTGGCGAACATAACTCCGCTGAAGCCGGCCGGCGCGATGGAGGTCCGCAACGTCGGCCAGATCTTCAAGACCACGACGCAGGACGTCGTTGCCCTCGATAACGTCTCGCTCGACGTCAAGCCCGGCCGCTTCGTCGTACTGGTCGGCCCGAGCGGCTGCGGCAAGTCCACGCTGCTGATGATGATGGCCGGCTTGCGTCAGCAGACCTCGGGCACCATCACGATCAGCGGCGCCCCGATTCCCGAACCCGATCCGAATAGAGTGGGCGTCGTGTTCCAGGAAGCCAGCCTGTTTCCCTGGCTGACGGCGGAAGAGAATGTCGAGTTTCCGCTGGCACTGCGTGGCGTCACCAAAAGCGACCGCCGCGCCCGGGCGCAGGACGCGCTGAAGCTGGTCGGTCTCGACGGCTTCGGCAAGCGTCATCCGCATGAACTGTCCGGCGGCATGAAGCAGCGCGTCTCGATCGCGCGCGGCCTGGTGCAGGACCCGCCGGTGCTGTTGATGGACGAGCCGTTCGCTGCGCTCGACGAGCAGACCCGCATGACCATGGGCGACGAACTCTTGCGGATCTGGGCCGCGACCGGCAAGACCGTGGTGTTCGTCACCCATAGCCTGACGGAGGCGGTCTATCTCGCCGACGAGGTGATCGTGATGTCGCCGCGTCCCGGCCGCATCGTCGACCATCTCCAGGTCTCGCTGCCCCGCCCGCGCACCTACGAGATGCTGAGCGGCGACGTGTTCGGCAGCCTGCGCGACCGCATCTGGCGGCATATCCGGAAAACCGCATGAGGCTGAGATGAGTGCGGCAACGCTTCGCAGATTGATCGTGATCGGCCTGATCGTGCTGTGGGAAGTGCTGCCGCGCGCCGGCTTCATACCCGAGCTGTTCCTGCCCTCGCTATCATCGACGCTTGCGGCCGGCTGGAACGAGGCCGGCGAATATGGCCATGCGCTTGCCGTCACGCTCTACGAGGTCGCGATCTCGATGGCGTTCGCCTGTGGCGGCGGCATCCTGCTCGGCGCCGTCGTCGGCAGCCTGCCGCGGCCGCGCATCCTGATCATGCCGATGGTCTCGAGCCTTTACGCGGTGCCGCTGGTTATCCTCTATCCGGTCTTCACCGTCTGGCTCGGCATCGGCTCGGAATCCAAGATCGCGTTCGCTTCGATCTATGGTTTCCTGCCGACCATGCTGGCGACCGCGGCTGGCATCCAGACCATCGATCCGCAGCTGCTGCTCGCCGCCCGCAGCATGGGCGCGACGCTGAGCCAGCGCCTGGTGCGCGTCATCATCCCGGCGGCAATCCCGACCGTGCTGTCGGGGCTGCGCGTTGGCGGTGCGCTCGTCATCGTCGGCGTCGTCGTCTCGGAGATGCTGATTTCGTCCGCCGGCATCGGCTATCTGATCTCGCGCTACCGCACCATTCTGGACAGCCCGCACGTGTTCGCCGGCGTGCTGCTGGTGCTGGCGATGGCGATCGCCTTCAACGCCGCGATCAAATGGATCGAGAGCAAGGCCGCGATCTGGCAGACCGGCACCCGCGCCGGACAGGAGGCCGAAATCGCACCCACGGCCTTGCAGCCGGCGACCTAGACGGAGGGCTTGCGTGTTCGACCTGACGCTGACATTCGACAACGGTCCCGAGCCCGGCGTGACGCCGCGCGTGCTCGATACCTTGCGCGAACGCGGCATCAGGACAACGTTCTTCGTGATCGGCGAAAAACTCGGCGATGCCGCCCGCCGGCGCCTTGCAGCACGGGCACATGATGAAGGCCACTGGATCGGCAATCATACCTTTACGCACTCGGTGCCGCTCGGACAGCAACACGATCCCGACGCCGCCGAGAACGAGATCGGGCGGACGCAGGCCGCGATCGGCGAACTCGCCCACGCCAATCGATGGTTCCGTCCATTCGGCGGCGGCGGCAATCTCGACGAACGGCTGTTGAAGCCGTCCGTGGTCGACTACGTCACGCGCAACAAGCATAGTTGTGTGCTCTGGAATGCCATTCCGCGCGACTGGGCCGATCCGGACGGCTGGGTTGACAGGGCCCTGGCGCAATGCCGGTCGCAGCCATGGAGCCTGATGGTCCTGCACGACCTTCCAAGCGGTGCGATGGACCATCTCGAAAGTTTTATCGACCGCGCCGAGCAAGCCGGGGCGCGCTTCCGCCAGGACTTTCCGCCCGATTGCGTCCCGATCCTGTCAGGCGAAATCGTCCGTCCCATCGAATCCTATGTTTCCTCTATCGAAGAAAGTATCAGACAATGAAAATCGCGAGCTTCAAGGCAGGTCAGACGGCAACCTACGGCGTGGTGACGAACGCCGGCGTCATCGACGCCGGCAAGCGGCTGAAGGATTTTCCGACCCTGAAGTCGTTGCTCGCGAACGGTTCGCTCGACACCCTTAAGGCGCTGCAAGGCGAGCGCCCCGACTACGCGCTGGCCGAAATCGAGTTGCTGCCGACCGTCCCCGACCCGGACAAGATCTTCTGCATCGGCGTCAACTACGCGACGCATCTGGCCGAAAGCGGCCACCCGACGCCGCCGCATCCGATGATCTTCACCCGCTTTTCCAACAGCCAGGTCGGCGGTGGCCAACCGATGATCCGACCGCTGGAATCCGAGCGGTTCGACTATGAGGGTGAAATGGCCGTCATCATCGGCAAGGCCGGCCGCCGCATCTCCCGCGAGAAGGCGCTGGCGCATGTTGCCGGCTACGCCTGCTACAATGACGGCAGCATCCGCGACTGGCAGCGCCACACCTCGCAATTCGCACCCGGCAAGAATTTTGTCGGCACCGGCGCCTTCGGCCCGTGGATGGTCACGACGGATGAGCTTGCCGATATCAGCCAGCAGACAATCGCAACCCGCCTCAATGGCGTCGAGGTGCAGGCGGCGCCGATCTCGGATCTCGTGTTCGACGTCCCTGCCCTGATCGCCTATTGCTCGACCTTCACCGAGCTCGTCCCCGGCGACGTCATCGTCACCGGCACCACGGGCGGCGTGGGTGCCTATCGCAGCCCGCCGCTGTGGATGAAGGATGGCGATGTCGTCGAGGTCGAAATTTCCGGCATCGGCGTGCTGCGCAATCCGGTCAAGGACGAAGCAGCAGTTGCAGCGACGCGTGCGGCCTGAGAATTTCTCTTTTGACGCGTTTTCTTCACGCGAACCGGAAAACCACTTCGCTCGAAAACGTTATGGAAACAAAATAACAAGAGCAAGGAGACGACCATGAACCTGCCAAAGCACCTGCTGCCGACCACCGTTGTCGGCAGCTATCCGCAGCCGGAATGGCTGGTCGATCGCGCCATGTTGTCGAAGGTGGTGCCGCGCACCCGCATGCACGCGATGTGGCGACTGCCGGCCGAGCATCTCGAAGAGGCGCAGGACGACGCCACCATCGTTGCGATCAGGGACATGGAGCGCGCCGGCATCGACATCGTGACCGACGGCGAAATCCGCCGCGAGAGCTATTCCAACCGCTTTGCCACCGCGCTTGAAGGCGTCGACGACGAAAACCCCGCGATGATCACCTCGCGCAGCGGACACGCGACGCCGGTCCCGCGCGTCGTCGGCCCGGTGAAGCGCCGCGGCCCGGTCGAGCTGCACGACATGGAATTCCTGCGCCAAAATACCGATCGCGCGGCCAAGATCACCCTGCCCGGCCCGTTCACGATGAGCCAGCAGGCCAAGAACGAGTTCTACAAGGACGACGAGGAGCTGGCGATGGCGTTCGCCGAAGCGGTGAACGCCGAAGCGCGGGACTTGCAGAAGGCCGGCGCCGACGTGATCCAGCTCGACGAGCCCTGGGTGCGCAACAATCCCGATCTGGCGCGACGTTATGCGGTGAAGGCGATCAACCGCGCGCTCGAAGGCATCACGGTGCCGACGGTGGTGCATTTGTGCTTCGGCTATGCCGCGGTGGTGCCTGGCTCGACCAAACCGGCCGGCTATTCATTCCTCGCCGAACTCGCCGACACCAGGGCCGAGCAGATCTCGATCGAGGCGGCGCAGCCAAAACTCGATCTCGGCGTGCTCAAGGACCTGTCGTCCAAGAAGATCATGCTCGGCGTGCTCAACCTCGGCAATCCCGAGATCGAGCCGGCGGATATCGTGGCGGACCGAATTCGCAACGGACTGAAGCACGTCGCCGCGGATCGCCTTGTCGTCGCGCCCGACTGCGGCATGAAATACATGCCGCGCCATGTCGCGTTCGGAAAGCTGAGGGCGATGTGCGATGCGGCCGCGACCGTTCGCAAGGAGATCAGCTAAACTCCGATGGAATTAGGTTGAATCGATTTGGGCCCCGGGGTTGCTCAACCTCTCCCGCTTGCGGGGAGGTCGGCGCGAAGCGCCGGGTGGGGGCTCTCTCCTCTTGGGCAGTCTCTCCGTGGAAACACCCCCACCCCAGCCCTCCCCCGCAAGCGGGAGAGGGAGCGCACCTCCCTCGTGGCAACAATCAACCTAATCCCATCGCGCTTTGGGCACCCGATCGATCAGGCCGACAAAAGGCCCGAAACGGTCCCAATTCTACCGTGCATGGGGTTGTTTTCGAGATTTGTGGATAGGCCTGCGGTGCGCGGCGTCTGGGCACGATCGCCAGCCTATATCGAATGGCCTTTCAGCCATGCAGCGCCGCGCGCACACAAGGCCTCAACCTCGGGCCCCTTCAGGCCCGGCATGTCGCGCTTGACGGTGTAACCGATGCGGGTCTGCAAGTAGGCGAGGTGGCGATAGCCCGGAGGAAACTGCTCGAGCAGCGCCTTGTCGAGATTGGGCACGGCGCCGGGCGTGACGGGGTCCATGCGGTCCTTCTCGTAGATCGGCTGGCGCAGCACGATGCCCCAGCGCCCCCCGCGCTTCTCGAGGAAATCGTAGAACCGCCCAGTGCAAAGCACGTCGCACAGCACGCCTTCAACCTCGGCGCGCTGGGAGATCGTCATCTTGGTCTGCGAGATCGCGCGGTCTCCTGCAAGGTCGACCGAGATGCCGCCGAGGAAATGCAGGATGCTGACGCCCTGCGCCCAGGCCTGTTTGCTGATCTCGATGAACTCGTCGCCGGTGCCTTGCGTCCAGGTCGCCATCATGCGGCCGTCCGGATGCCAGACGGTCCGGAAACGCTCCCAGTCGCCGGCATCGCGCCAGATCGCCCAGTTCTGCAACAATTCGCGGATCAGGCGATCGTCTTCAATCTCGGTGGGGCTTGCGGGCATCGCGGACTCACAACAGTTTGGCGCGGACGAACAGCGTGCGCAGCGCGTCGGTCGCCTGCACGCTCAGCATGGCGTTGCCGGCGGCCCGTTGCAGCGCGCGAACGGCATCGGCGTGCAGCGCACGGAATTCGATCCATTCGATCGAGCTGAGATTGGTGATGAAGCGATAGGCCTGACCGACGGTCGTGATCGATACCGTCTGCCCATTCAGGCTGATCTTGAAGACGGCGCGCAGGGGCGTATCGGACAGCGCAACGTCGTCCGCAATCGCGGTCATGACGGAGAAGGTGAACGCCGCGACGCGGTGAGACCTTCGCGCAGGCTCGGCACCACGACGAGCCGCTTCACCTCGCCGTTCCGGTAAGCCTGCAGGAACCGGTCATAGTCCTTGATCGAGACGCAGCCGTTGGAATCGCCGTTAGGCCCCAGCAGGTAGCTGTGCACGAGCAGGCCATTTCGCCCGTGCATTTCGTTCTCACCCACCGGCGTCATGCGCAATGCGGCGACGCCGTGAAACAGTTTTTCGCGCGGCTTCAAATCGTAGACGTTCGGCGGCGTGGCGCCGACCATGCGCTGGTCGACATGCGCCGGATTGTCCATCAGGGTGCCGAGGCCCGAATGCGCCTCGAGCCGGGTACCGCCGGGCAGGTACACGGTGCGCGCCGAAATATCGTAGACCGCGGTCTGGCCGTCATAACCCAGCTTCGACAGATCCTGCCGCTCGCCGAGCAGCCCGTCGCCCGGTGTCAGCGACGCCAGCGAGAACTTCATCGGCACGAGATCGGCCAGCTTCTCGAACATGCTGCGGTTGTCGGATGAGACGGTCGGCGCATCGACCCGCATCGCCTGAAGATTGGCCAGTACCGGCCGCGACCTCGGCAGCGGAATTGCGGCTTCGACCGTCGGCGCGGAGGGCGATGCGGGCGCAACGTCCTGCGTCTCACGCAACTGCCAGCCAAGCTGGTTTTCGATGTGCCCGAACTCCGCCTCGAAATCCGAGCGTTGCGAGCGCGGGGTGGGGCGCGAGGGGTAGCTGATGGCCAGCGAACGGCGTACCGAACTCGGCCCGAAGCGCTCCTCGAACGAGGGGCCAGTGGCGACCTTCGCAGACGCCGGGTTGATCCAGCCGGCCAGATCGAAATCAGTCGCCCAGACAGCGAGACCCACGGCCACGGCGAGGCCTGCAGTGCCGAACGCCACCTCGCGGAGCAATCGGCTACCGCGGCCCGAAGCAAGCCCGGCTGCGCTGGTCTTCGCCCTAGTCATTCTTCCCCAACTCGGCGCTTTGGAATCACGTCTGATCCCCTGAATACGCCGAATAACCCCACCATAATGCAAACCAAAGTAAGGCATAATCGAGACAAGCGGAAGCGGCCGCGGCGGGTGCCCCTTCAACTTTTTATTCTGCTGTCATTCCGCACAGCGAAAGCAAATTGTCAGGGCCGCACAACCGGATTGGTATTGGGCACCGGCGCCTGCTCCATCTCGGCGTGGTCAGGCAATTTGTCGCCATGAACCGCGAGTGCCGGCCCGATCCAGATCGGATCGGCCAGATGGTCCCGGCGCGGGTTTGTCGTGTTGGGGTGGACCAGAACGCTCAGTTTTCCGTGGTTGAGCATCAGCCAGGGCACCAGTTCGGCGAATATCTCGCGGGCAAAGGCTACCTGGTACATCGCCTGGTCATGCGGGCCGACCTTGACGTCGTGCCACCGCCCCAGCGTGACCGAGAAGCGTTCGCCGATCCAGGTACGCAACTGCTCGGCCTCGGCCCGGGTCGTTGCCGGATCATAATAAATATGGGCATGATAGCTGGCGATCTCCCGCAGGGGTCGCGGATCGCTCGTAACAGGCTCATCCGTCATCTCGGGCGCTCCACGCCGCCGTTGCTTTTGGATTGGCCAATGATCGCCTCAACCGATGGAGCGGTCAATGCACCGCTAGCGGCCCGAAGCCTCCCGCTCTTCGATAATCTCGACCGCCAGTTCGGGGCAATTCACCCGTGCGATCCATGCCCGATCTTCCAGCGCGGCTGGAATTTGGCCGGAGCCGCGGACGCGTGCATTGCCAAGCTCGTCCAGCTCAAACAGTTCAGCCGCCAGGGCATGGCAGCGCGCATGGCCCTGGCACTTGTCCGGATCGATCTTCACGGTGAGAACGCGCTTTTCGCTCATGCGCCTACGTCCGGGCGGATTCGGAAACTGCAGGAAAACGCTTCTCGACATTGCGCTTGATGTTCTGAAGTCCGACCACGGCCTCCTCATCCATCCGGGCAATTTGTTCAGGGCTCGGTTCCGACGGCCGGTCGGGGTTGCATAACGTACGCGTATATTTCGTGCCGCCTGCGGTGGCCTCGAACGTGTAGCGAATGACGATCTTGCCGATGAAATCGGTATCGGCTTCGACCGTCCAAGCCCTTGGCCGATCGCTTTCGGTGACGGTCCACGCAAGGCGCACCTCGCCCCGCTTGATGTGCCACTTCTCTCGAAACGTCTCCCCGCGCAGCAAAGGGCGATTTTCGCCGTCGATGTGATGGGAGGCGGCAAGCCACTCCGGCCAGGAATTCGGATTGCAGACATAGTCGTAGACCGCCGAGGGTGGGGTCTCGATCATGATGTCGTGGCTTCGTTGGAACGATACGCCCATGGCTGGTCCTTTTCTCCCAAGTTCGTTGCTGGAGGCGATCCGACGAGCGGTTCACCCAATCCTGATCGGCAAATTGCGCGGGCCGCGCACCGTCCCTTGCGACCACGTCGTGGGTTTCGAACGATCGAGGTTGAACACAGGAATACGCTTCAGCCATTCCTGCAATGCCACCACCATTTCCATCCGCGCCAGGTTCGAGCCGATGCAGCGGTGAATACCAAGCCCGAAGGCGGCATGCGGATTGTGCTTGCGGTCGATTATAACCCTGTCCGCATCAACAAACTTCTCGGGGTCGCGGTTGGCGGCGGGAAATGACAGCAGCACCATCTCCCCTTCCCGCATTTGACAGCCGCCGACATCGGTTGTTTTCGCGATCTCCCGTGCCATCGTCACCGGCGCGTAGGCGCGCAGCAGTTCTTCGACCGCGGTCGGTATCAATTCTGGCTCCGCGACCAGCCTTGCCCGATCCTGCTCATGCGTCGCCAAATGCCACAAAGACGATCCGATCGCGCTCCAGGTGGTATCGATGCCGGCCACCAGCAAAAGACGCAACGCGCCGAGAACTTGACGATCCGAGAACGGTTCGCCATCGGGCGCACGCGCCGCGATCAAAAAACTGACGAGGTCGTCGCCGGGATTTTCGCGGCGCGCCTTGATCTGCACCTCGAAATAGGCGGCGATCGCCTCCTCCGCCTGCCGAAGCGCCGTCTCGTCAGTGACGCCGGTCTGCAGCGCCATCGTGATCCATTCGCGGAACTGATCGCCATGCTCGGCCGGAATCCCGAGCATGTGGCTGATGATCAGCACTGGAATGTTCTGGGCATAGTCGACCGCCCCGTCGCACACGCCACTCGCAACAAAGCGATCGATCAACCCGTTGCAAACGGCCCGCGCCTTCGCTTCGAGCTTCGCGACAGCCTGCGGCGTGAATGGCGGAATCAGGATCATCCGCATCGGACGATGGTCGGGTGGATCCGAGGTGATCGGTGGCGAATTCACCCGGTAGTCGCCTTCGCGGACCACAACGCGGCGCGAGGAAAAATTTTCGCAATCATAGGCGATGTCACGGATGTCCTGATAGCGCGTCGGGAAATAGACGCCCCTGTAACGGTCCGTATGGGCGATCGGACATTTCTGCCGCAGACGATCCCAGATCCCATACGGGTCGGTCGTCCAGGCGTGATCGAGATGATCCCAATCCGTGGCCCAATCGGAAACCGGAGGACGTGCGGTCATTCTCGCTCCCGGATACATTGTCCGCCATGCCTGGTCCAACTTTGCGGCCAGCATCGCTTCTGATATATCAGATAATATATCAGAAGCACGTCGTCAATCGCGATTCGAATGCCGGGGACCAGACGCCTTGCCCAAAGCCTCCAAGAAATCCAACCAGCGCAAACAGGAGCCGGCGGAAGCCGAAAGCCTCACGGATCAGGCCTACGCTCTGCTTGAGGAAATGATCAGCACGCTGCAATTGGCGCCGGGGACTCTGGTATCGGAGGCCGAGCTTTCGGCCCAGCTTGGAATTGGCCGCACGCCCGTTCGCGAAGCCATGCAACGGCTGGCACGGGAAAGGCTTCTGCTTGTCCTGCCCCGCCGCGGCTGCATCGTCACGCCGATCAGGCCCGAGGAAGAGGTGATGTTGATCGAAACGCGGCGCGCGATCGAGACGCTGGTGATGGGGAGGGCCGCGGAGCGGGCCGGCCAATCCGAACGCAGGCAGTTTGGTGAGATCGCCACCCAGATGAAGACCGCGCTACGCACGCAGGACTTCGATGCCTTCGCGCGGCTCGACGCCGAATTCAATCGGCTTTGCATTGCCGCCTGCCGGAACGAGCTTGCAGGCTCGATGATGCAGGTGATCGCGCCGCTCAATCGTCGCTTCTGGTTTACCCATCACGGCCGGAGATTGTCGAAGGAAGGTGTCGAAGCCCATATCGAGATCGCGCTGGCGCTGTCGCGCGGCGATGCCAAGGCCGCGCTGGCTGGAACCGAGCGGCTGCTGCGCTATGTTGAGAGCCGCATCGGTCAGTCCGTGACCGCCTGAGAACGGTTTTCGATCAGCCCGATCGTTTCTTGCCGCCCTCGAACACGGTCATCCCGGCGGCGGGGTCGAGGTCCACCTCGGTTGCTTCCGTCAGGCGGGCCATCGTCATGTAGAAGCCGATCGCGAGGATCGATTCGACGACCTCCTGCTCGCTGAAATGCTGGCGCATCGCAGCAAAGACCGGCGCCGACACCCGCACATTTTCGATGACCTCCCGGCCGAATGCCAGCAGCGCGTTTTCGGCGGGGTTGAACGCGGCATCCTCGTATCTGCCCCGCTCGATACAATCGATCTGCCGCTGCGTGACGCCGACGCCGAGCGCGATCGGCACATGCTGCCGCCACTCATACTCGCCATGCTCCCATTGCGCGACCTGCAGGATCAACAGTTCGCGGTTGACGTGGCTGAGCTTCTGGCGGTGCAGGATCGAATTGGCGAACCGCATCGCGGGGATGAAATTGGCCTCGGCATGCGCCATCATACGGAAGATGTTCAGCACCACCGGCATCCTGTCAAAGGACGCACGGATATCGCCGCTGGTTGACGCCGGATCGATCAGGGGAAGTCTTGCCATCTGCGTATTCCTTAACGTTGCCGTTTCAGCGGGCGCCGACTTCGCGGATAGGATCGGAGCCATCCCAATCGGCGGCGACTTTGCGGATGTGGTCGAAGAAGCTTCCCTTGCTGCCGCTGATATCCGAAATCTCCACCACCGTGCCGGGATGGGCCTCGGTGTCGAAATAGGCGAAGCGGCCCTTCTCGCCGCCGATCTGGCCTTCATGGCCCACCTTGTAGCCCAGCGACAGCGCGCGGTCGTAGAGGGCCTGATAGTCGCGCGTCCAGTACGACATGTGCTGCAGGCCTTCGCGGCCTGAGTCCAGAAACTCCTTGTACATCGAGGGCGCGTCGTTGCGCTGCTGGATCAGCTCGATCTGCAGATCGCCGGAATTGGCCAGCGCCACGCTCATCTCCATGGCGGAGTCCTGGCCGCGGTGACGGAAGTAGTCGGTCTTGACCTTGGGAATGTAATACCAAGGCCCGACGCCCATCACATTGACCCAGTGATCCATCGCGGCGCGGATATCCCGCACGACGTAACCGTTCTGACAGACTGCACCAAAGATACGACTCATTATGACCTCCCCTCTCGTTGCCGGCGCAGTCCGCCCGTTGTTCTTCTTGATCTCTCAGCCGATCGACCTGCCGCCATCGATCACGAGCTCCGTGCCGGTGACGTAACGGCTTTCGTCGCTGGCGAGCCACAAAATGCCGTTGGCGATATCCTCGGGTGCCGCCTTGTAGCCGAGCGGGACGGCACGTTCGGTAAGCTTGTCCAGCGTCGGCCCGCGCTCCTGTCCACCGTTCGAGCCATCCTCGACGGTGCCGATCAACGTGTCCCAGATCGCGGTTTCGGTGATACCGGGGTGCAGCGAGTTGACGCGCACCCCGTCTTTAGCGGCCGCGCATTCCAGCGCCACTGACTTCGTGAACAGCCGGACGCCGCCCTTGGTCGCGCAATAGCCCGAGACATTTGGCGAAGCCTTGATTCCCGCGATCGAGGAAACATTGATGATGCTGCCGCCTCCGCCTTCGCGCATCAGCGGAAGCGAATATTTCACGCCGAGAAAAACGCCGTCGAGATTGACGGCGACCTGCCGCCTCCAGTCGGCAAACGCCATATCGACGACCGAACCGGACAGGCCAATCCCGGCATTGTTGACGAGAACATCCAGCCTGCCGAAGCGTGCGCGCGTCTCAGCGACGACCGCCTGCCAGTCCTCCTCGCGTGTGACATCGTGGTGGCAGTATTCGGCCTCACATCCCATGGCGCGCAATTCGCGCAGTAGATCCTCGCCCCTCTCGTCCTGCAGATCGGTCGCGATGATCTTCGCGCCCTCGCGCGCCAGCAGCAGGGCCGCGCTGCGCCCGATACCATTGGCCGCACCGGTCACGAGGGCGACTTTTCCTTCGACACGCCGCGTCATCGCTTGATTCGCCTCCCCGGCCTGCGGCCGTTCGGCCGTCTTGTTATCGAGCGGAGGGCAACGGTCTGCCGCCTCGCTCCGGCTATTTCTTGGAAACGTTTCCATACTTTATCACGACCGTCCAAACAAGATGCATAGACGAAGCTAAATTATCTTGTATATCGTTTCCAGGCTGAGCTAGGCTGCTTCAGCCTTTGTTCCGATCGGGAATCTGCAATGCGCCGAGCGCAGCCCGTGCGCGCCACCATTCGTGACGTCGCCGCCCAGGCCGGCGTATCGGTCAGCAGCGTCAGCCGGGTGATGAACGGCGAACCCCATATCAGCCCGGAATTGCACGCAAAGATCATGCGCGCGGTGAACCGCCTGCGCTTCGAGCCGCATTCGGCGGCGCAGGCGCTGCGCTCGCGCGAGAGCAAGACGATCGGCTGCATGGTCTCCGATCTGTCGAACCCGCTCTACAGCGAGATGATCAACGGTGCGGAAGAGGAGTTTCAGCGCGCCGGCTATGTGCTGATGCTCGCCGCGACTCGGCACGAGGAAGACCGCGAGACAGCCTTTATCTCGGCGGTGCGACGCCGGCGCATGGATGGACTGCTGCTGTTTGCCGGCGACAACGCCCACAAGGATTTTACCGGCGCGCTGGCAAACCTCGAGCTGCCCTGCGTCGCCATCGACCGCGAGGTGCCAGGCGCTCCCTCGGTACGCGCAGATCATCGCGGCGGCGGCCTCGAGATCACGCGCTATCTCATCGGGCTTGGCCACCGCCGCATCGCGCTGCTCACGGGACGCGCGGCATTGCTGCCGAGCTCGGAACGCCTTGCCGGCTATCGCCAGGCCCATACCGAAGCGAAGCTCGCGGTCGATCCCGAGCTGATCCTGCCGCAGACGCAAGGCTCCGGCATCGCGTTCAGCGACGTCTGCCAGTTGCTGCGCGGCCCCAACCGCCCGACCGCGATTATCACGCTGGGCACGCATATGCTGGCTGGCGTGATGAACGCGCTTTCCAGCAGCGGACTGCGTTATCCCGACGATGTCTCACTGGTGTGCATCGGCGACACCGACCTGGCGCGACATGCAACGCCGGGCATATCGGCGCTGACCTGGGATCTCGACCAGATGGGCCGCCTTGCGGCCAACATCCTGCTCGACCGCATCCGCGGCGGTGAAACGGCCAAGAAGATACGGCCGGTTTACCTGCCGACACGGTTCATTCTTCGACACTCGGGCGCCAAACCCCGCGCGCCCTAACGGGGCCGCCGATCCAAACGACCAAAAACAAAAACAGGAAACCCAGGGAGTGAGTAAATGAAGTTGCGTGCGATCATGCTTTCGCTGCTTGCGCTGTCGTCGATGACAGCCTCAGTTCACGCGGAGGACGCAGCCGACTATCCCTCGAAGAAGATCAAGATGCTGCTGCCGTTCGGAGCTGGCGGCGGCGGCGATGTGCTCGGGCGCTTGCTCGCCGACCGGATGGGCAAACGCCTCGGACAAACCATATATGTCGAAAACCGCACCGGCGCCGCCGGCACCATCGGCGCGCAACAGGCGGCAACCTCGCCACCGGACGGTTACACCATCACGATCGGCGGCATGACCACGCATGTGCTGGCGCCCGCGGTCTATCCGAGCCTGCCCTATGATCCGCTCAAGGATTTCACCACCATCGGCCGCATCGGAACGTCATCGATCCTGCTGATTGCGACGAAGGATTTTCCCGCCAGCGATCTGCGCGGACTGACCGAACTGTCGAAGAAGGGAGAGCCCATCCAGTACGGAAGCTGGGGGGTCGGCTCGACCGGACATTTCTGCGGCGAAATTCTTTCGCAAAAGGCAGGCATCCGCCTGCAGCACGTCCCCTTCAGCGGCGCGGCCAAGCTGGCCAACGATCTCATGGGCGGGCACATCTCGGTCGGACTGGTCGACATGGCGACCGGAACGCCGCTGGTGAGGGACGGAAAGCTGAAGGCGCTGGCGGCATGCGGCGGGCGTTCGCCGAGCCTGCCGGATGTTGCGAGCTACAAGGATCAAGGCGTCGATTTCGAACGTAGCCTTTCCTGGGTAATGTACGCGCCAGCCGGCGTTCCCGATCCCGTCGCGCAGAAAATCGCTGGTGCCTTGAGGGAGTCTCTCACCGAGGCGGATATTGCCGACAAGTTGTTGGCGCTCGGCATCTCCGCGGAATTCATCGCCGGGGACCAGCAGCGCGACATCAACGCGCGGGACATCGAGGCCTGGAAGAAGGTGGCCAGCGACGCGAAGATCGAGGTCAAGTAACGGCGCTCCTGTCCCGGACGCGGCGCAGCGCCGCTTCAGCGCTGCACCGCAGAGCCGGGACCCACCTCAATGCACGGGAAGGTCCCGGCTCAGCAGCGCAGCACTTCGTGCCGCGCTGCGTCCGGAACACGACGCTATCCGATGTCGGTATGCTCAGTTCGTCTTGCCAAACAGCAGCGGCAACTGGCGCGGGCCGCGAACGGTGCCCTCGGACCACGTCACCTTGCCGGCCGGATCGAGCCGGAAATCCGGAATCCGCTTCAGCCATTCCTCGATTGCGACGGTCATTTCCATGCGTGCAAGGTTGGAGCCGACGCAGCGGTGGATGCCGAGGCCGAACGCGGCGTGACGATTCTCCTTGCGGTCGATCACCACCTTGTCGGCATCGGGGAACATCGCGGGATCGCGGTTCGCGGCGGGGAACGACAGCAGCACCATGTTGCCGGGCTTGATCGGGCAACCGCTGACGGTGGTCTCCTTCATCACCTCGCGCGCCATCGTCACCGGTGAATAGGCGCGCAGCAGTTCCTCCACCGCGAGCGGCATCAGTTCCGGCTCCTTGACGAGACGCTCGCGATCCGCGGGCGTCTTCGCCAGATGCCAGAGCGAGGAGCCGATCGCGCTCCAGGTGGTGTCGATGCCGGCGATCAACAATAGCCGCAGCGAACCGAGCACGTGCTCGTCCGCCAGCGGATTGCCGTCCTTGTCCCTCGCCTTCATCAAGGTCGAGATCAGGTCGTCGGTGGGGTTCTTCTTGCGCTGCTCCAGATGCACGGCGAAATAGCCGGTCATATCCCTTACGGCGCCCATCAGTGCATTTTCGCTCTTGATGCCGAGCTCGAGGATCTCATGAATCCACTTGATAAAGAGCTCGCCATCGTCTTCCGGAATCCCGAGCATATGCGCGATGGCGCGCACCGGAACGTGCTTGGTATAGCGCGCGGCGGCATCGCATTTGCCGTCGGCAATGAACTCGTCGATCAGTTCGTTGCAGATCGCGCGCACCCGCGGCGCAAGCTTCTTCATCGCGTCCGGCGTGAACGGCGGCAGCAGCAACTGCTTGGCCGGCTTGTGCTCGGGCGGATCGGAAGTGATCGGCGGCGCCCTTGCCGTGATCTCCGGCCGCACGTCGCGCACAATGACGCGCCGGGATGAAAAGTGTTCGGTGTCGTAGGCAATTTCCTTCACCGCCTCATAAGTGGTCGGCATGTAGCAGCCGAGGAACCGCTCAGTGTGCACGACGGGCGAGGCCGCACGCAACTCTTCCCAGATCGGAAACGGGTTCTCCGTCCATTTCGGATCGGTGTGGTCGAAATCGTTGACCCAATCGGTGACCGGCGGATGTTCGGGCATGATGCTGGCGGAATCGGACATCGGAGCAATTCCTCTGCTTGGTTCGTTCAGATCGTGATGGAT
The DNA here is from genome assembly GCF_029714305.1 of Bradyrhizobium sp. CB3481. Lineage (NCBI taxonomy): Bacteria > Pseudomonadati > Pseudomonadota > Alphaproteobacteria > Hyphomicrobiales > Nitrobacteraceae > Bradyrhizobium > Bradyrhizobium sp. CB3481. The sequence goes on along the minus strand of NZ_CP121647.1, from coordinate 1,513,319 downwards.
GAAAGATCGCGACCGGCTATTCTTCGGTCACCTCGATCGCAATTTCCGGACAGTTGCTCTGGGCGAGGTAGGCCTTGTCTTCGAGGCCTGCAGGCACGGTGCCGTCGCCCACTTCGTGGGCGTTGCCGAATTCGTCGAGGTCGAACAGTTCGGGTGCCAGTGATTTGCAGCGCGCGTGTCCCTGGCATTTGTCCTGGTCGACGCGGATCTTCAGCGTTCCAGCCATCGCAGCGTTCCCCTCGCTTGCGGCGCGCTTATCTTGCACGGCCTTATCCTCGGCGCGACCGGACAGACCCGCCGGCGCACCGCGAAGTTATATCATATTACATTCGCGTTGGCGTTGTGCTGTCAAGGCAAAAGTTATAGATGATGGAACTGGATGCCGCCTCGACCTGCACGCAAAGCGCTGAATGCCTATCACCATGGGGATCTCCGTGATGCCCTGGTTCAGGCTGCGCTGCACGAGGTCGAACTCGGCGGCCCCGAAGCGATCAGCATCAGCGCCCTTGCCAAAAAACTCGGCGTCTCGCAGCCGGCTCCCTACAAGCATTTTGCCGACCGCGAAACGCTGCTGACCGCCGTCACGGCCGAAGCCTTTCGCCAGTTCAGCGCAATGCTGCGCACGGCGATCGAAAAGCCGTCGAAACAGTCGAAATTGTCGCGTTTCGCGCAGCTCACGCTCGATTTCGGCCTGCGCCGCAACGGCATCTATCGCCTGATGTTCGCATCGCGGACCATGGCATGCGCGCCGAAAGGCAGCGAGCTGCACAGCGCGGCAATGGAGACCTTCGAGTTGCTGGTGGAGGCGCTGGAGGCGCCGGCTGTCGGCCTTTTACGCGAGCGCAGTGCCCTGAAGATCTGGGCCTCGCTGCATGGGGTGGTGATGCTCGCCGAACAGGGATTGCTCACCGGCCAGGCCGCCCAGGTCAGCCGGGAAGAGCTGGTCGAAGACATCGTTGCGGAAACCAAGCTTGCGCTGTCGATCGCGATCGAGGCGAGCGGCAAGACTGGCCGATGACCGCCAACATTCCGGCCTCAGACGTTTCAGACAATACGGGTCTCTATGGCGGCGCGGTGCTCGGCCTGGCAGCCATCGCGGCGCTGGTCGTTGCCAACTCGCCATTCGGCGCGGACTACGAGGCGCTGCTGCGGATGACCGGCGAGGTTCGGATCGGATCGATCGGACTGAGCAAAACCGTCGACCACTGGATCAACGATGGCCTGATGGCGGTGTTCTTTCTGCTGGTCGGCCTCGAAATCAAGCGCGAGGTGATGGAGGGCGCGCTGGCGAGCGCCAAGCAGGCGGCGCTACCCGTGATCGCCGCCTTTGGCGGCTTTGTCACGCCGGCCGCCATCTATGCCGCGGTGAACTGGGGAGATCCCCAAGCCTTGCGCGGCTGGGCCATACCGGCAGCCACCGACATCGCCTTTGCGCTCGGCGTCTGCGCCATGCTGGGACGAAAGGTGCCGGCTTCGCTGAAGGCGTTTCTATTGGCGCTCGCGATCATCGACGACCTGATGGCCATCGTGGTGATCGCGATCTTCTATACCGCCGATCTCTCGGTGCTGGCACTGGCGCTCGGCGGGCTCGGCGTCGCCGCGCTCGCAGTATTGAACTTTTTGGATGTGCGTCGGCCATCGTTCTATCTGATCACAGGCCTATTCACCTGGGTCTGCGTGCTCAAATCCGGCGTGCACGCGACGCTCGCGGGCGTCGCCGTCGGGCTGGCGATGCCGCTTACCCGGCATGACGGCCACAGCCTGCTCGAGGATACCGAACACGCACTCCGGCCGTGGGTCATCTTCGCGATCGTGCCGATCTTTGCTTTTGCCAATGCCGGCGTATCGCTCCACGGGCTGACCATCTCAACTCTGACGGCGCCGATACCGCTCGGCATCGTCGCGGGGCTTTTCATCGGCAAGCAACTCGGGGTCTTCACCGCTTCGATGATCGCGATCCGGCTCGGGCTGGCGGCGATGCCGGAAGGCACGACAACGGCAAAGCTTTATGCGATGGCCATCCTGACCGGCATTGGTTTCACCATGAGCCTGTTTATCGGAACCCTCGCCTTCGATGACGAAACGGTGCTGAAGCAAATTCGGCTCGGCGTCCTCGCCGCCTCGCTGATGTCGGGCATTGTGGCTGCCGTGATGTTTTCAGTTGGCGCGAAGTCCGGTGAGGCGTCCGCGTCGCGGTGACGAACGCCGCTTGATGCGCTCAGGAATCGCTCACGCCGGATGCGGGTCGCGCACGGCCGCACCGCGCAGCAGCTTTCCAATCTCCGGCTTGCAGGCACCGCAATTGGTGCCGGCCTTCAGACAGCGGCCGATATCCTCGACGCTCGCCGCACCCTTGCGGATTTCAGCCGATATCTGATGCTGCCCGACGCCGAAGCAAGAGCACACGATCTGCCCGACGTCCTGGCCGGCGTCCAGCGGCTGTCCTGTCAGCAGCGACATCCGCGCATTCGGCGACAAGGCTGGTTCCGCAAACAAGCCTGTCAGCCATGACCGCGAGACAAGCTTGTGGTCGGGGGCGATGAACACGCAGCCCTCCAGCCGGCCGTCGCGAACGGCGGCGTAACGGAAGCGGCCGGCTTTGGGATCGCGATAGGCGATCCACTCGATGTCGTCATCTCCCACGCGGAGCTGTGCCCGCGCCCAATCGCGCCAACTCGGCTCGCGCACATCGAAGGCCAGCTCCATGCGCCAGCACGTCCCCGAGAGACCGCTAACCCAATAGCCTGCGGCAGGACGTTCGATCTCCTGGCGGCTGAGGATGAAGGCGTGCCATTTCGGCAAGTACGCTGCTGCTTTGACCGGCGTGTGCTTGGACTCAGGCTGTCCGGATATCGGATCGGTCGCCGGATTGACCAGCGCATTGACCCGGCCGTCGCCGGCATACTCGCCGTTCCAGTGCATCGGCACGAACACGCAGCCGCGGCGCTGATCGGCGGTGACGACGACGCGCGCCACCATCTCACCCCATGGGCTGGTCAGCCGCGCCAGCCCGCCGTTCTCGACGCCGGCCATCCGCGCATCGTCAGGATGGAATTCGGCATAAGGTTCGAAGATATGGGCAAGCAGCCGCGGCGATTTTCCAGTCCGCGTCATCGTATGCCACTGATCGCGGACCCGGCCGGTATTGAGCACCAAGGGATAGTCGCGGCTGGTCGCATTTATCGCGGCGCGCGGCGTCACCGGTACGAAACGGGCCTTGCGGTCGGGCGTGAAGAACTCGCGCGTCTCGAACATCCGCGGCGTGCCGGTCGGATATTCCCGCGTCACCGGCCATTGGATCGGGGTCAGCGCGTCATAGGCGCGATCGTCCAGCGTCTGCAGCGCGGAGAGATCGAAATCGCGCGTTCCGTCATTCTCGAAACTGGAAAGCCCGGCGTGCTCGCGAAAGATCGCAGCCGCGCTCGGATAGTCAAATCCGGGAAAGCCCATACGCTTCGCGACGTCGCAGACGACCTGCCAATCGGCCCTCGCCTCACCGGGCGCCGGCAGGAACCGACGTTGCCGCGAGATGCGGCGCTCGGAATTGGTGACGGTGCCGTCCTTTTCACCCCAGGTAAGCGCGGGCAGCAACACATGGGCATGTCGCGTGGTGTCGGTATGGCGCATGCAATCGGAGACGACGACGAGTTCGCAGGCGTCGAGCGCGCAGCGCACGCGATCGGCATCCGGCAGGCTGACCAGCGGATTGGTCGACATGATCCAAACCGCCTTGATGCGCCCATCGGCGATCGCGTCGAACATGTCGACGGCCTTGAGGCCCTGCTTGTCGGCGATGACAGGCGACTGCCAGAAGCGTTTGACGATATCGCGGTGCCCAGGATTCTCGATCTCCATGTGGGCGGCCAATTGATTGGCCAGCCCGCCGACTTCCCGCCCGCCCATCGCGTTGGGCTGCCCGGTCAGCGAGAACGGGCCCATGCCGGGCCGCCCGATCCGGCCGGTCAGCAGATGACAGTTGATGATCGAATTGACCTTATCAACGCCGCTGCTCGACTGGTTGATGCCCTGCGAATAGAGCGTGACGACCCGTTCGTTCCTGGCAAACCAGTCGAAGAACAGCGCCACCGCGCCCTCCGACAGGCCGCAGATCTCCGCAGTCTGCGCAACCGTCTGGCCGGCGACGTTCTGAAGCGCCGCCTCGGCGCCAGTAGTGCAGCCCTCCACGAATGCACGATCGATCGCGCCTTGCGACGCAAGATGCGCGAGCAGCCCGTTGAACAGCACGGAATCGCTGCCGGAACGAAGTGGCAGATGCAGGTCGGCGCCGTCACATGTCGCGGTTCGCCGGGGGTCGACGACGACGACGCGGCACGCCGGGTTATTGGCTTTGGCGGCCATCATGCGCTGATAGAGAATCGGATGGCACCAGGCGGCATTGGAGCCGACCAGGACCAGAAGATCGGCGGTTTCGAGATCCTCATAGCAGCCCGGGACGGTGTCGCTGCCGAACGCGCGCTTGTGGCCCGCCACGCTCGATGCCATGCAAAGCCGGGAATTGGTGTCGATATTGGCGGTGCCGATGAAGCCCTTGGCGAGCTTGTTGATGACGTAATAGTCCTCGGTCAGTATTTGGCCGGAGACGTAGAACGCCACCGCATCAGGGCCATGCTCGCGGATGATCCTGCCAAATCCCTCCGCGACATGATCGAGCGCGGCAGCCCAGCCCGCCTCCTGCCCATTGACGACAGGCGAGAGCAGCCGCCCCTCAAGGCCGACGGTCTCGGCGAGCGCCGAGCCCTTCCCGCACAGCTTTCCGAAATTGGCAGGATGAAGCGGATCGCCGCGGACGGTCACCGTGCCGGCAGCGTCCCTGTCAGCGATGACGCCGCAGCCGACGCCGCAATACGGACAGGTTGTCTTCACTGCCACGGGCGATCACCCTCACTCGGCAGGCACGGTCGCTGCCGCCTGGATGCCAAGCCAGACGATGCCATTCTCCACTTTGGTCGGGTGCGCGCGTGTGCATCCCTCATCGGGTGCAACCGCTGCACCGCTTCTGAGCTCGATGACGAAGTTATGCAGCGGACAGGTGACACGCTTGTTGTGGACGATGCCTTGCGACAACGGCCCGCCCTTGTGCGGGCAACGATCGTCAAGCGCGAAGACTTCGTCGTCGCTGGTCCGGAACACCGCGATGTCACCACCGGCAGTTCGCACCACGCGCGAGCCGAGAACCGGAATATCGTTCAGCGCCCCGATTTCGATCCATTTGGTCATGCCAGTTCCAGCTCCGCCAGCGGGGTGAATTCGTTGCGATCGACGCCGCGCTCGGCGCGCGCCGCCCAGGGATCGCTCTGCGAGAATTGCTGCGAATGGGCGAAGCGTCCGAACAGCGCCTTGCGGTTGGCGATGTCGTCGACCACCTGCTTGCGGATGGCGTCGAGACCGACCCGGTCGCACCATTTGTACATGCGCTCCAGATACCAGCCCTGCTCGCGATAGAGCTGTGTCAGCGCGGCGATGATTTCGAGCGTCTCTTCCTCGGTCGCCACCTTGGTCAGGAACTCGGTGCCCTTGATGTGAAGGCCCGCGGCGCCGGCAAAATGGATCTCGTAGCCGGAATCGACGCAGACGACGCCGACATCCTTGCAGGTCGCCTCCGCGCAATTGCGTGGACAGCCGGAGACCGCAAGTTTCACCTTAGCCGGCGTCCACGAGCCCCACATGAACTTTTCGAGCTTGACGCCGAGGCCGGTCGAATCCTGCGTGCCGAAGCGGCACCATTCCGAACCGACGCAGGTCTTCACCGTGCGCAGTCCCTTGGCATAGGCGTGGCCCGACACCATGCCGGCCTTGTTGAGGTCGGACCAGACCGCGGGCAGGTCCTCCTTCTTGACGCCGAGCAGGTCGATGCGCTGTCCGCCGGTCACCTTGACGGTTGGAATGTTGAACTTGTCGGCAACATCGGCGATGGCGCGCAGTTCGTCCGGCGTCGTGACGCCGCCCCACATCCGCGGCACCACCGAATAGGTTCCGTCCTTCTGGATGTTGGCATGGACGCGCTCGTTGATGTAGCGCGACTGCTGATCGTCGCGATATTCCCCCGGCCAGGTGGCGAGCAGATAGTAGTTCAGCGCGGGCCGGCAGGAGTGGCAGCCGTTCGGTGTCTTCCAGTCCATGAACTTCATGACATCGGGAATGGTCTTCAATCCGTTCTCGATGATGACGCGGCGGGCGTCGTCATGGCTGTGATCGGTGCAGGCGCACATCGGCTTGACCTTCGGGGCCGCCGAATAGTCGCCGCCGAGCGTGAAGGCGAGAACCTGCTCGACGAGGCCGGTACATGAGCCGCACGAGGACGACGCCTTGGTGTGGGCACGCACGTCGTCGATCGTGAACAGCTTCTTTTCGCTGATCGCCTTGACGATCGTCCCCTTGCAGACGCCGTTGCATCCGCAGATTTCTGTGTCGTCGCTCATCGCGGCGACCGAATTCTTGCCGCTATGGCCGCCATCGCCGAGATTGGCGGCGCCGAACACCAGCCGCTCGCGCATGTGCGAGACATCGGTGCCGTCGCGCAGATGCTGGAAGTACCAGGGGCCGTCGATGGTATCGCCATAGAGCACGGCACCGACGATCTTCTTGTCGCGCAGAATGATCCGCTTGTAGACGCCGCGGGAGGCGTCCTGCATCACGATCTCTTCCTTGTCCGCGCCCGGCGCGAAGTCGCCCGCGGAGAACAGGTCGATCCCGGTCACCTTCAGTTTGGTCGAAACGACCGAACCGTCATAGGTGGCAAAGCCCTTCATGGCGAGATGATTGGCGCAGACCTTGGCCTGGTCGAACAAGGGCGCCACGAGACCGTAGGTCTGGCGGCGGTGCTGCACGCATTCGCCGACGGCGTAGATCCGCCCGTCATAGGTCTGCATGGTGTCGGAGACAACGATGCCGCGCTCGCAATAGAGACCGGCCTTGCGCGCCAGCTCGACATTCGGACGGATGCCGACCGCCATCACGACAAGATCGGCGGGGATTTCCTCACCATCGGCGAAGCGAACGCCGGTGACGCGATCCGTGCCGAGGATCGCTTCCGTCTGCGCCGGCATCTTGAACACCATGCCGCGCTCTTCCAGCGACTTGCGCAAGAGCCCACCCGCGACCTGGTCGAGCTGGCGCTCCATCAGCGTATCGAGGAGGTGCACGACCGTGACGTTCATGCCCCGCTTCATCAGTCCGTTGGCGGCTTCGAGGCCAAGCAGGCCGCCGCCGATCACGACGGCATTCTTGTAGTTCGTCGACGCATGAACCATACGCTCGACGTCCTGAATGTCGCGGAAGCCGATGACACCTGGCAGGTCCTTGCCCGGCAGCGGCAGCATGATCGGGTTGGAGCCGGTCGCGATCAGGAGACGGTCGTAAGGGACCCGCGCGCCTTCCACGGTGACGACCTCGCAGGTGCGCCGATCGATCATCTCGATCATTTCGCCCTTGCGCAGCGTGATCCCATTATCCTCGTACCACTGCTCGGTGTTGAGCATGATATCGTTGACAGTCTTTTCGCCGGCGAGCACGGGCGACAGCAGGATGCGATTGTAGTTGCCGTATGGCTCGGAGCCGAACACGGTGATGTCGTAGAGATCGGGCGCACGTTCGAGCAGCACCTCGACCGTGCGAATGCCGGCCATGCCGTTGCCGATCACCACCAACTTTTGCTTAGTCACTTTATCGAGCATGCTCTCTGATCCAGGTTCCGACGGCCCCGGTCGGCGACGCAGCCCTGCATCGACGATCGGCAAACGATATTGGTTGATTGGGAGCGCCCATCGGCGGGCAGAGACTCGTCGGCTATGACGATCGAGTTCTCACGTATTCAAGACACGTGCCAACACGGGGTCCGTAGTTTTTCGGGCACCACGACCAACTTCGGCTGATGAAATCGCTGACTGGTTGCACCCGCGCGTGCACGAATGCACAAAAAATCACCCGTTCGGGCTATCCATTGTGCACAGCACCAATGCTTAACCACGATTGCGCGGCAACCTGCCCGGTAGACCGGCACAGCAGAGGAAACCGGCCTTTCAAGCGCGCATCCTCTGCACAGCATAATAAAACACCAATCTGCACGTTCGAGGGCTGTTTTTGCCAACAAACGGAGCAGCAACGGTATTCGCGGTGGCTTGTCCTTGGCCGGCAACGCTCTGCAAACGCTCACAAAGTGGTGCACTCGTCGTTGTGGCACACGAATTGCTGAAGTGAGAACGAGAGTACGCCTCAACGACGAGACGACTCGCTTCCCAACATTAAATTCCTGTGTGCCGCGATCGCCGCGCTTCCAGCGCGGCATCACGCGCCGATCTTCGAGGCTGCTTGATGAAGTTTGCTGAATTCAAGAAGGCCGGCCATTGGCCCACGCTGCTCGCCGCCTTTCTCTACTTCGACATAAGCTTCATGGCTTGGGTCGCGCTCGGCCCGTTGATCGTTTACATCGTGCGCGACATGAACCTTGCGGTGGACGAAAAGTTCACGCTCGTCGCCATTCCGGTTCTGGCCGGCGCGCTGCTCCGGGTGCCGATGGGCCTGCTCGCCGATCTGTTCGGCGCCAAGAAAACCGGAATCGTCGCGCAGCTCGTCGTCATCGCCGCGACGGCCTGGGTCTGCTATTTCGGACTTCCGAGCAAGCTCTCGATCGAGCTGTTCGGCTTGGCGCTCGGCATCGGCGGCGCCTCGTTCGCGGTGGCGTTGCCGCAGGCGAGCCGCTGGTATCCGCCGCAATATCAGGGCGTGGTGATGGGGATTGCCGGCGCCGGCAATATGGGGGTCGTGCTCGACACCATGTTCGCGCCGTCGATCGCCGAACATTGGGGATGGCAGGCCGTGTTCGGTGTGCTGCTGGTTCCGATGCTGTTGATCCTCGCCTATTACATCTACGCCGCGAAGGACGCACCCGGCGAGCGAAAGCCGGTTTCGCTAAAGGCCTACGGCACATTGCTGCGCGATCCCGACAGCCGCTGGTTCATGTTCTTCTACTTCATCACCTTCGGTGGGTTCGTCGGGCTCGCCAACGCGCTGCCGCTGTATTTCACCGTGCAGTATCACGTCTCCGGCGTCGCGGCGGGCCTCCTGGTTTCCCTGATCGTCATGTTCGGTTCGGGCTTCCGCCCGGTCGGCGGTCTGATCGCCGACCGCATCGGCGGCATCCGCTCGCTGTCGATGTTCTTCGGCGTCGTCGTGGCGGCGTATCTCGTCATCGCATTCATGCCGGAGGGACCGGCCGCGCCGGCACCGGCCGGCTGGGCGCTCACCGAGATGCCGAAGATCGCCTGGATGTCGGTGCTGTTGTTCTCGATCGGCGTGCTGGCGCTCGGCATGGGCAATGGCGCCGTGTTCCAGCTCATCCCGCTACGCTTCCGTCAGGAGATCGGCCTGATGACCGGCATGGTCGGCTGCGCCGGCGGCATCGGCGGTTTCTTCCTCGCCAAGACGCTCGGCCTTGCCAAGGGAATGACCGGCGGTTTCGGCGCCGGCTTCCTGTTTTTCGGCCTGCTGGCGTTGCTTGGTTTCATCGGACTTGCCATGGTCAAGGTGCGCTGGCGCACCACTTGGGGCGCCGCATCGGGAGCGCGGGTCTGAGGATCCGCGCTGCTAGTTCGAGGCCGCGCGGGTGACGATCGGTTCGCAACGTAATCTCGGGGTTCGCGTCGGCTTCGTCAGCGAGACCGGCAAGCGCTCCGCCAATGAGGATTACGTCGGTACCTGCCTCGGGCAATCCGGCCTGAACAACCGCGACATCGTCGCCGCCGTCGCCGACGGCGTCGGCGGGCACAAGGGCGGGCGCGAAGCCGCCGAGCTCGCGGTTCGCTGCTTCATCGACGCCTATTATTCCCTGCCCGAGACGCTCGGCGTGCGTCGCCGGGCATCGCGCTCGCTTGAAGCCGCCAATAGCTGGATCTACACGCAGGGCCGCACCGATCCCCGGCTCAGCGGCATGAGCTGCGCCTTCTCGTCGATCATCCTGTCGCGGCGGCTCTGCCACGTCATTCACATCGGTGACACCCGCGCCTATCGGTTGAGCGAGGGACGGCTGGAACGGTTGACCACGGATCACATCGCCGGACGCGGCGATCTCGCGCACCTGCTCAACCGCGCCATCGGCTTCGAAGATTTCGCCCGCTTCGATTATGCGACCGTCGGATTGCGGCAGCACGACAGGCTCCTGGTCTGCAGCGACGGCGTGCATGGCGTGCTCGCCGATCATCGGCTGCAGCTATTATTGAGCGAGCGCACCTCGCCGGAAGAATCCGCGCGCGCGCTTGTCGATGCGGCGCTCGATGCCGGCTCGACCGACAACATGACGGCCTTGGTGCTCGACGTCGTCGACCTGCCGCCCGCCGACCGTGACGAGCTCACTCACTCGATCGCCACGCTTCCGATCCTGGACCTGCCGGAAACGGACGATGTCATCGACGATTTCGCGCTCGGCGAGATATTGTCCGACGGACGCTACAGCCGGCTGTTCAAGGCGACCGACAAGCGGCAAGGCCGCGAAGTCGTGCTGAAATTTCCACATCCACGCGTTGCCAGCGAGGGCTCCTATCGCCTCGCCTTCGTCCGCGAAGCCTGGGTCGCGGCGCGCGTGCGCAGCCTGTGGATCGGCGAGATCGTCGAGCTGCCCGCCGAACGGCAGACCCGCCTCTATTCGGTGATGCCGCTTTACGAGGGCGAGACGCTGGAGCAGCGGCTCAACCGCTCGCCGCAGCTTTCGCTCGCCGAAGGCATCGGGATCGCGACCAAGCTGGCGCGCGCGGTGGCGACGCTGCACCGCGCCGGCATCATCCATCGCGACATCAAGCCCGATAACGTGATCCTGCTGAAGGGCGGCGGATTGCGGCTCGTCGACCTCGGCGTCGCCCGCGTGCCGCTGCTCGAGGATTTTCCGGCCGAGGATATTCCGGGGACGCCGAGCTACATGGCGCCGGAGCTGTTCGGCGGCCGGCCGGGTGATGAATTTTCCGATCTCTATGCACTCGGCGTCACCGTGTACCGGATGTTCACCGCCGCCTATCCCTATGGCGAGATCGAGCCGTTCTCGCGGCCCCGCTTCGGCAAGCCCGCCAACCTCGCGCGCTATCGTCCCGACCTGCCGGCCTGGCTGGACGCGGTGATCGGCAAGGCGCTGCACGTCGACCCTGCGCAGCGCTATGGCGATGTCATCGAATTTTCGCACGAGCTCGAGAACGGCGCGACATGGGCGAAACCAGCCGTCACGTCGCGGCGCTCGCTCTATGAGCGCGATCCGCTCGTGTTCTGGAAAAGCCTGTCCGCAAGCCTCGTCGTGCTGGTCATCCTGCTTCTCGCATGGATCGTAAAAAGTTAGCCCGACGCTCACAGCGAAGCGTCGGGCCATACCAGGCGAACGAAGCACGTATTGCTTCGCAGTCTGATCACACCCCGGTCTGGGTGATGAACTTGGTGTTGAAATAGCCTTCCATCGCCTCGGTGCCACCTTCCGAGCCGTAGCCGGAATCCTTGACGCCGCCGAACGGCACTTCGGGCAGCGCGAGACCAAAGCTGTTGATCGAGACCATGCCGGCTTCGATCGCAGCGCCGATCGCGGTCGCGGTCTTGGTCGAGCTGGTGAAGGCGTAGGACGCAAGGCCGAACGGCAGGCGGTTGGCTTCTTCCGCCACCTCGTCGAAGGTCGAGAAGCGCGAAATCAGCGCCAGCGGTCCGAACGGCTCCTCGTTCATGGCGCGGGCATCCTTCGGCACGTCGCTGACGACGGTCGGCTCGAAGAAGTAGCCTTTGTTGCCGACGCGGTGACCGCCGGTCTCGAGCTTGGCGCCCTTGCCGACGGCGTCCTGCACCATGCCTTCGATCGCGGTGACGCGGCGCGGATTGGCGAGCGAGCCCATCTTCGAGTCCGGATCGAGGCCGTTACCGACCTTCATCGACTTGGCGCCCTCGACGAACTTGTCGACGAACTCACGGAACACATCGTCCTGCACCAGCATGCGGGTCGGCGAGATGCAGACCTGGCCGGCATTGCGATACTTCGCGGCCGCCAGGATCTTCGCCGCCGAGGTAACGTCGGCGTCCTTGAACACGATCGCCGGTGCGTGACCGCCGAGCTCCATGGTGGCGCGCTTCATGTGCAGGCCGGCCAGTGCGGAGAGCTGCTTGCCGATGATGGTGGAGCCGGTGAAGGAAATCTTGCGGATCACAGGATGCGGAATGAGATATTCCGAAATCTCCGACGGCACACCGTAGACCAGATTGATGACGCCGTCGGGCACGCCCGCATCGGCGAACGCCTTGATCAGTTGCGCGGGCGATGCCGGGGTTTCCTCAGGCGCCTTGACGATGATCGAGCAGCCGGCCGCAAGGCCCGCGGAGAGCTTGCGGACCACCTGGTTGATCGGGAAATTCCAGGGCGTGAAGGCAGCGACCGGGCCGACCGGCTCCTTGACCGCGATCTGGTAAATGCCGGGGCCGCGGGCCGGGATCACCCTGCCATAGGCGCGCTTGGCTTCTTCTGCGAACCACTCGATGACGTCGGCCGCCGCCATCGCCTCCATCTTGGCTTCGGCCAGCGTCTTGCCCTGCTCCATGGTCAGGAGCGGCGCTATCTCGTCATTGCGCTCGCGCATGATTTGGGCCGCCTTGCGCATGATCCGGCAGCGGTCGAACGGCGCCACCGCACGCCAGGCCTTGAAACCCTTGGCGGCCGCTTCCAGCGCCTCGTCGAGATCGGCGCGGTCGGCATGGGCCACTGTGCCGATTGTTTCCTCGGTCGCCGGGTTGAGCACGGCAATCGTCCTGCCCGACTGGCTCGGACGCCATTTGCCGTTGATGAAGAGTTGAGTGTTCGAATATGCCACGAGACTTTCTCCCTGAGCTTATTGATCGCCAAAATGGCGCGCGGCGGAAATTCAGGCGCTATATGATGGAAGCCCTATCAAATTGCAAAGCCGATTCAGTGGGGTGCGCCCGCGCGAGCGGCGCATAGCGCCTCCGCGGCCCGCGTCATTTCCTCACCCAGATAGCTCCGGAACCGGGGCTGGCTGGTCAGCGTCGCAAAATCCGGCTGCCGGGTCACGCCGCCATCGGCCACCAGCAGATATTGCTCGGCGATCTCGGCCAGAATTTCCAGGTGCCATGCCGCGGTCGGATGCAGGCACAGCACCACTAGCCGCCCCTCGCCCCGCAGCTTGCGGAAAAAATCGAGCATGAAGCCGATATACCCGTCCTGCAGATTGAACTGCGGCTCGTCGAACAGATGCACCATCGGTACGGCCGTCGGCGATCTTTCGAGCAGCACGGATGGCACGAGCTTGCGAAACCGGCGGACCTGATAGGACTGGTGATAATGGATCGCCAGCCGGTCGCGTTCGCGGTACTTCACCCGATGAATGTCGGTGCCGGCGACGTAGGCCCGGCCGGATGACGGCGCGTTGGAGCCGGTCATCATCTCAAATAGCGTGGTCTTGCCGGCCCCGTTCGGTCCAACCACCCCAATGATCGCGGGCCGGTCGATCACGAGGTCAACCTCGAGGGTGAATGTCGGGCGCCGGACCACCCGCCCGCGCGTGTAGACCTTTCTGATACGATCGAGGACAAGCAACGGCGTCATCAGTGAACTCCGAGCAGGCGCTGGCGGAGTTCGCGGTCATCGCGCAGCGCGGCCGCCTCACCACTCCACGCAATCCGGCCGCGGTCAATGACAGCCGCCTGGTCGGCCACCGACAACGCGATTTCGGCATTCTGCTCGACCACGAGCGACGCCACTCCTTCATCCCGCAATCTGCGTATCGTCGCCAACACGTCACCGACTATCTTGGGTGCGAGGCCCTGGCTGGGCTCGTCGAACAGGATCAACCCGGGCGCTCCGACCAGTGCGCGGGCGATCGCCACCATCTGCATCTCGCCGCCGGAGAGATTTTCGCACTCGCGCTCCATCAGATATTCGAGCGGCGAGAAAATCTCGCAGGTTTCCTTGATCGTCCAACTGCGGAAACGCGTGCGCTTCTGCGCGATGCCGAGATTGCGGGCGACCGACAGCGTCGGACACAGCCGACGATCGTCCGGCACCCAGCCGACACCGGCACGGGCGATTTCGTGCGTCGCATGGTGAGTGACATCGCTGCCGTCGAACCTGACCACGCCGCGCCGCGGCCGCGTCAATCCCAGGATGGAGCGCAGCATCGTCGTCTTGCCCGCGCCGTTGGGGCCGAGCAGGGCGAAGACCTTGCCGCGCTCGACGGCCAGCGATGCGCCGAACAATGCCTGTGTCTCACCGTAGAACGTATCGACAGCCTCAACTTCGAGAATCATGCGAACCGTCCGAGATTCGAGCGCCTGACCCATTCGTTCTGCTGCAGCTCCCGCGGCGCGCCGCGCGCGACCACCTGCCCCCAATGGATCACGGAAATACGGTCCGCCAGCGAGAACAGGAATTCCATGTCGTGTTCGATTGCCACGATCGTGAGCTTGCGCTTGAGCTGGCTGACCAGCTGGCCGAGCCGCTGCACGCCATCGGTGCCGAGCCCGGATGTCGGCTCGTCCAGGCACAGCACGCGCGGGCCCTGCCCGAGCGCAACGGCGATTTCGAGCGCGCGGCGATCGCCATAGGAGAGATCCCTGGCGCGAACGTCAGCCTTGTCGGCAAGGCCGACCATCGCGAGAATGTCTGACGCCTGCTCGGAAAGGTCACGATCCGCTGCAGCCGCGCGGCACATGTCAAAGCCGCGGGCGCGAAAACCGGGCAGGCCCGTCATGATGTTCTCGCGGGCGCTGAAATCATCGAATAGCGTCATGATCTGAAAAGAGCGGGCGACGCCCTTGTCGGCGATGCGGTGCGGGCTGAGGCCGGTGACGTCCTCGCCGGCGAGCCGGATCGAACCGCGGCTCGGCTTGACGCGGCCGGTAAGCACGTTGAAGAACGTGGTCTTGCCGGCACCGTTCGGCCCCATCAGACCGTGGAACTCCCCCTCCGGCACCGCAAGATCGATGCTTTCCAGCACGACGCGGTCGCCGAAACGGACGTGGACTCCCTCGACCTCGATCAGCGCCATCGCCCAACTCCGAATAACACACGCAACGCCGAACTGCCCTGCTGCCGCGCCAGATGCAGTGACCTGTTCTGCCAGATAGCGGCAATGGCTCCGGCGACACCTTCAGGCCAGAACAGCACGACGGCCATGAAAAGCAGACCGAAATACAGCATCCATGCGTTGGTTAGCGCACCGATCACGTCGCGCGCCGTCAGGAACAGGAAGACGCCGACCACCGGCCCCCAAAAGCTGACGAGACCGCCGCCGACCAGCGTCATCATCACCACATAGCCCGATTGATGCAGGCTCATGACATCAGGAAACGCCGCGAGTTGCGCCATCGCGAACAGCCCACCGGCAAACCCCGATATGGCGGCCGACAGCGTGAAGATCGAGGCCTTGTAGAGCCAGACATTGTAGCCGAGATGCGCCGCCCGCGTTTCGCTCTGCTTGATCGCCGCAATCACGCGGCCATAGGGCGAATGCACCAGCCGCCACATCGCAATGGCCGCAACGCCGAACACGATGAGAACGAAATAGTAGAACGCGACATTGCTGGAGAGATCGAACGATGCAAACCCGAGATCGGCCGGCAGCCGCGCGATCTTCAACAGCCCGTCCTCGCCGCCGGTGACCTTGTGCGACTTGATCGCGACCGTCCAGAAGATCTGACCGAACGCGATCGTCATGAAGGCATAGTAGATGCCGCGCCGGTGCGAGATGAACAGCGCCACCAGCGCACCGGCGAGCCCGGCGACGGCGAACGCAGCCGCCATGCAGACCCATAGGTTGGCGGCGACGTTGAACTGACAGAGGCCGAAAGCGTAGGCGCCGATTCCGAAGTAGGCGCCATGGCCGAACGACGGCAGGCCGGCCATTCCAAGCACAAGATTGAATGCCAGGGCGTAGATCGACCAGATCAGGATTTCGATGCCGAGATAGGGATAAAGGCCGGCATGCGCGATCCAGAGCGGCACCGTCAACAACGCCAGGAACAGCACCAGCATGGTGGGCGTAATCAGCCGAATGGAATCCGATTGGTGTGTCGCGATCATCTTTAGGCCTCAAGCACGCTCTTCTTGCCCCAGAGGCCCCTCGTCCTGAAGGTTACGACCGCGACCAGCAGCACATACATCGACAGCAGCGACCATTCGGACGCATAGGCGCCGCAGAGACCGACAGCGAGACCGACCAGCAGCCCGGCCACCACAGCGCCCCAGAAGCTGCCGACCCCGCCGAGCACGATAACCAGGAACGCCGGAATAACGGCATCGACGCCCATATGCGGACGGATACCCCAGATCGGGGCCACGATGATGCCGGCGATTGCCGCGAGCATGGTGCCGAAGAAGAAGACCAACAGCCGCAGCCGCGTCAGGTTGATCCCGAGTGCGCGCACGATCTCGCTGTCATGCGCGCCGGCCTTGACGGTCGCGCCAAACGGCGTCTTCTCGATCAGCAGCCAGACCAGTCCGATGATGACGGCCGCAATGCTTGCGGCATAGAAGCGGTAGGTCGACCAGATCAGATCGCCGAACAGGAAACCGCCATTGATCGCCTGCGGCACCTGCAGGACGTAATCACGCGTGCCCCAGGTCAGGCGGATCGTCTCCTCGATCACCATCGCCGCGCCGAACGTCAGCAGAAGGCCGTACATCGGATCCTTGCCATAGGTCCGCCGCATGCAGAACTCGATCGCGATCCCGACAAGGCCCGCCGCCAAGGGTGCGAGGATCAGCGTCGCGGCGTAGCGCCAGTCTAGCGGCAGCGCGAGCCAGGCAGTCGTGATGCCGGGCGGCAACGGCGGACGCGGCCCCAATAGCTGCATGGCAAAGTAGGCGCCGAGCGCGAACAGCGAGCCATGCGCCAGGTTGATCTGCTCCATCAGGCCGACGATCAGCATGAAGCCGAGCGCAATCAGCGCGAACAACAGGCCAAGCGTGAGGCCGTTGAGAACATGAGGAAGAAGATCGAACAAGATCGCTCTCGTGGCTGGATTGCAAGGCAGCGGGCGCAGCCGCGTCCGCTGCTGGTTTATTGAGGCCGGAAGATCAGGAATCCACGGTCGGAACCTGCTCGTAGGGAACGAGCTTGCACTTGGCGGCGGCATCGGTATCGGCGACCGCCTTGGGCTCGGTCCAGCTGATGATCTCGTAGAGATCGGTGCTGTCGGACGGCTTGGCGTTTCGCCGCGCTAGATAGATCGTCTGCTGCATCTGATGGGTCACCGGATCCATGTAGGCATCGAAGTGCTGCATGCGGTCGGCCGCCGACACCTTGAGGTTTTCAAGCTCCTTGATGATCTTGACGTTGTTGGTCGAGCCAGCCCGCGCGATCGCGCGCAGTAGTTCGCGCGTCGCCATGTAGCCGTTGTAGGAGACGTTGCCGGGTACCGGTATCGACCCCTCCTTGTTGGCGGCCTGCCATTTCTTCACGAATTCGGGGACACCGGGTAGCGCCAGCTTGTGATACCAGGTGGTGCCGAACACACCGAACAGGCTGTTGGGCGCGCCCCAGACATCGGGCCAGTCCTGCTGGTTGTTGATCCAGGCCGGCTTGCCGTCGAGCTTGAGCTGGGCGACCTGCTCGCGCAGCGCCTTGATATCGTCGCCGCCAATCGCGGTTGCGACCACATCGGGTTTCGCCTGCTGGATCTTCAGCAGATAGGCGGTGAAGTCGCGGGTGTTCTGCGGCACCAGCAGGTTATCGATGATTTTGCCGCCGGCCGCTTCGACCTGCGTCTTTGTCGCCGCCGACGTGGTGTGGCCCCACACATAGTCGTTGGTGAGCAGCATCCAGTTCTTGCCGATCGAATTGACGGCGTTCTGCACCGAGGCCTTGGAGAAATTGGTGCCGTTGCCGTCCCAGACGAACTTGATGCGCGAACAGTTTTCGCCGGCCTCGCTGGGCGCCGAGGAATTGGTGTTGAGGTAGATGACGCCGTTCTTGGCGGCGACCTGGGTAATGGCGTTGGCGACGCCCGAATGCACCGCGCCGATCAGGATCGTGCAGTCCTCCCGCGTGATGAAGCGTTCGGCGATGCGGCTGCCGGTGGCCGGCGTCGTTTCGGTATCGGCCGTGATCCAAGTGATCTTGCGGCCGAGCACCCCGCCCTTGGCGTTGGCTTCATCGATGGCCATCTGGATGCCGCGCAGGTCGTCCTGCCCGCTGTTGCCGTATTGACCGCTGGCGTCGCAGGTCAGGCCAAGCTTGATCGGCTTGGTGCCTTGCGCCCAGACCCGGTTTTCCTTCCACGGCCCGAAATAGCTCGCCGTGCCGGCCAAGGCACTCGCCATCAGGCTGCCCTGCAAAACGCTTCGCCGCGAGATCTCACGCTTTTTCATGGCTTCCTCCCGAGCAGATCGTTTTCTTGTTGCGGCATTTAGAATGAACGTTCTATTCTTACCTGTAAAGTGGAATATTTGAACCAGTCGGCGGAATGGCCGAGATGGGATAAAGCTGGCGCATGAACAAGCCTGCCGACACCGCGATGACGTATGATGAGCTGCGCGGCGCGATCGCCCAGCGGCATCGCGCGCTGTCGGGCCGGCTGCAGCAGATCGCCGAGTTCGTGCTGGATCACCCGATCGACGTGGCATTGGGCACCGTGGCGGAGATCGCCGAACGATCCGGCGTGCCACCGTCGGCGATCGTTCGCTTCGCCCACGCCTTGGGGTTTGGCGGCTTCACCCAGATGCAGCAAGTGTTTCGAACCCGCCTCGTGGCCGGCGTGGCGCCGAGCTACAAGGCGCGGCTGGCGCGCATGAAGAGCGAGGAGAAATCGGTCCTCGGCCGCAAGCCCGGCGCGGTGCTGGGGCGCTTCGTCGCCGAAGCCCAATCAAGCCTGGTGACGTTGAGCCAATCGGCTCATGAGCGCCAGCTCGAGGCGGCCATCATGATACTGGCCAAGGCGCGCGACATCTATTTGCTGGGACTCGGCGGCTCGTTTCCGGTTGCGACCCATCTGGCCTATGTGCTGCGAAAGCTTGGGCGCCGCGTGGTATTGCTGGACGGCACCGGGGGCAGCATCCATGAGCAATCCCATCCGGCGACGTCCGAGGACGCCTTGGTCGCGATCAGCTTCCGCAACTATTACCCGGACACCGCGCGACTATTCCCGGAGCTGGTGGCGCGCAATGTGCCGGCGATATCGATCACGGACAGCCTCTTGAGCCCGATCGTCGAGGGTGCGTCGGTTGTCTTCGAGATTCAGGACATGCCCGAGCCGGCCTTGCGCACGCTGGTCGCGCCAATGTGCCTGGTGCAGGCGCTCGCGATCGGCCTCGATCTCGCCGCCGACTGAGAACTTACGCAAATCTGGAGAACATCATCATGGCACAACACGACGCGCGGGCGCTGCAGGGCAAGGTTGCGCTGGTGACCGGCGCGGGACGCGGGCTCGGCCGCGCTTTCGCCGAACGGCTGGCGGCGATGGGCGCCGATGTCGCGATACATGGCATGCGCGAACATGGACCGGCGGAGTATGGCGAGGGATCGACGTTGACGGCCGTCGCTGAACAGGTCGCGGCTGATCATGGCGTGCGCACCATCCGCGTGCTTGGCGACCTCACAAATGGCGCCGATATCGCGCGCGTGGTCGAGACGACAACGAGGGGACTGGGCCCGATCGACATCCTCGTCCACAATGCCGGCGGCGACATCGCGGCCAGGGGCGGCAAGCCCGATCCCAACGACGCCGTCAATATCCGCGAAGAAGACGTGCGCGCCGTACTCGACCGCAACCTGCTCTCGACCATCCTGACCTGCCAGGCGGTCGCCAAGGAGATGATGGTGCGCCGTCAGGGCCGCATCGTCACCATCGGCTCGGTCGCGGCGTTCAAGGGCCGCACCAACGGTTCGATCTATGCGGTGGCGAAAGCCGGCATGACGCATTACACGCGCTGCCTCGCCGATCAGCTCCGCGCCTACGACATCACCGTGAACTGCATCGCACCGGGCGACACCCGCACCGGCCGCTTCATGGGCACGCGCGCGGTCGACCAGAACCGGATGGCCGTATCAGGCACGCTCGACCGCATCGCCACCGTCGACGAAGTCGCGCGTGTCGTGGAGGTGTTCGCAGGTCCCTGGGGCGCATTCGTCTCCGGGCAGGTGCTGCGGGTCGACGGTGGCGGACAGTGCTGGGCGGCGTGAGGCCAGCCCTGCATCCCCTCGCTGCTCATCTCAGATAGCGTTTCTCGTTGATCTTCATCTGATCCATGTCCTGCAAGCGGAAGATCTCTTCGACCGAGACGATCTTCTTGTCGACATTCTGGATACCGCCGTCCCTCAGGATGGCCGCGAACACATCCTTCATCGCCGTGACGGCGGCGCGGATCGCGTGGTTGCCGTAGATTACCATCTTGATCTTTCCCAGCGCGCGGATGCGTTCCGCCGTCATCTCGGGATAGGCAGTCGGGACGATGACGATCGGCACCCTGCCCTTCCATGCGCGCACAAAGCTTTCCACCTCGTCAGGCGCCTTTTGCTTGGAGTGGATCAGGATCATGTCCGCGCCGGCCTCCTCATAGGCGGCGGCGCGTTTCAGCGCTTCGTCCTGCCCCAATCCCGCGATCAGCGCTTCATCCCGCGCGATCACCAGGAATCCGGCATCGGCCCGCGTCTGACACGCGGCTTCGATCTTGCCCTGGAACTCCTCGATCCGCAGCAGGTCCTGACGGCCGTCGGCGACCAGACTGGTCACCTTCGGAAACGACTTGTCCTCGATGACGATAGCAGCGGCGCCGGCGCGTTCGTAACTCTGGACAGCATGGATCACGTTGATGGCGTTGCCGAAGCCGGTATCGATGTCGGCAACGATAGGCAGGTTCACCCGGTCGGCCACCGCGCGCATCATCTCGAGATGCTGCGTCATCGAAACCAGACTGACATCGGCGAGGCCGTAGAGCGCCGAGAGCTCGAAGCCCGAGGCCCAGATGCCGTCGAAGCCGGCCTCCTCGGCGAGCCGCGCCGAGAGCGGACTATGCGCCGCCATGATGTGGACCAGGCCGGAATCGGCCATCTTGTCCCTCAGCAGACGTCCTTTGCCGCTCATGCTTTCGTTTCCCCCTGAATTCGGCGCGAGGTGATGCCGTGACAAACCGAGCCCCATAGGTCGGCTACCGACGATAAACCCTATTCACCCGTGATACGCAAACAGCTCGATCGGTTCGCTAAAGCCCCGCACCGGATGCTCGCCGACGCGTTCGAGATCGAAATCGCCCTGGACCTGGTCGGCGAATGCGCGGGATAGCAGCACCTTTCTGCCCAATTGCTTGGTCAGGGCTTCGAGACGCGAGGCCATATTGACGGCAGGACCGATGACGGTGAAATCGAGCCGGGTGCGCGAACCGATATTGCCGTACATGACGTCGCCGATGTGGACACCGATGCCGTAATCCAGCGGGGCACGGCCGGTTGCACCATTGTTTTCGCTGAGGGCAGCCAAGGCGTCACGGGCTTCGGCAACGGCATGCAGCAGATTTGCGCAGGCCGACGGCTGGGTGAGCGGGAAAATGGCGAGCAGGCCGTCGCCGATGAATTTCAATATTTCCCCGCCATGCTTCGCGATCGGCTCCGACAGTGCATCAAAATAGCTGTTCAGGAGATCGATGACGTCGTCGCGCGGCCAGTTATCGGAGATTTTGGTGAAGTCGCGCAGATCGCAGATCATGATGGCGGCGCGCACCGTCGTTCCGCTGCCGCGCCTGGTGGCACCGGCCAGCACCATTTCACCGGCATGTGATCCGACATAGGTCTCCAGCAACGTTCGCGCCAGCCGGTTCTTGACGCGGATCTCGCTGACCAGCGCCAGAAGCGGCACCAGCTTTTGTAAACGCGCGAGATGCGCGTCGTCGAAGCCGCCGGGGTGGTCGGTCGCAAAGGTCACGAGGTGCCGCTTGCCGAGCGTATGGTACAGCGGCCATGCAACGTAATCCGTCAACCCCTTGGCCCGCATCTCGTCATAGATCG
The DNA here is from genome assembly GCF_029714305.1 of Bradyrhizobium sp. CB3481. Classification (NCBI taxonomy): domain Bacteria; kingdom Pseudomonadati; phylum Pseudomonadota; class Alphaproteobacteria; order Hyphomicrobiales; family Nitrobacteraceae; genus Bradyrhizobium; species Bradyrhizobium sp. CB3481. The sequence goes on along the minus strand of NZ_CP121647.1, from coordinate 1,491,336 downwards.
CGTGCTTGCGGCCGAGCGATGGATCGCGTTCGAGCTTTTCGCGCACCTCTGCAGCGCCCTCATGAATTTCGTTTGCTGGACTGCCGATATATTCCGAGCGCCCCCTGACGTCGTAATCAACTCTGGCAATCTCGGCTTCGCGCATTCCGTCGGCCCATACCATCCGGGCGCCAAGCCATTGCGGATGGTGGATCAGGAAATGAAGCGTCGCCCGCTTGACCGGAATGCCTGCCCGCTGAAGCCTGATGCACAACTCAGCAAAGATATTGTCGATGAAGCGTTCCTCGCGCGTGCCATTCGTCAGCCAGTGCACGATGTCGTCGTCGGAATATGCGGGGGCAGGATCGACGTTTGGCAGCGGGTTCATGTCTTGCTCTCAGGGGTAGAGTGGATCGCCATGCACCATATGTGGTGTCCGGCTGCCTGTTGCAAACGCCCCTGCGCTGTAGCGGACATGACCGGCGCACTGGCTGCATAGGCGAAGATGCCCAATCAGCTTGCCCGGCGGCGAAACCAGCATAAGATTGCAGAAAAGAACAACGGCAGGGAGGCGATAATTGGCGAAACAGTTGATCGCTGCGGCTGTGCTCTTGGCGATGGCCGGAATAAACGGCGCTTGGGCCGAAGACTATCCCACAAGAACGGCGACAATTATCGTTCCATTCGCCGCCGGCGGACCGGCCGACATCACAGGGCGGATCGTCGCTGACATCCTCTCCCGTTATCTCGGTCAGAGATTCGTGGTGGAGAACGTCGTGGGCGCCGGCGGCACGACGGGAACAATACGCGCTGCCCGGGCGCCGGCGGATGGATATACGATCCTGTCCGGCCATCTCGGCACCAATGCGCTGGCGCCGGCGTTCTATCCAAACCTCGGCTACGATCCGCAAAGGGATTTTGAACCGATTGGATTGACCGCCGAATATCCGGAATTGCTGGTCGTCCGGAAGGATTTTCCTGCCAACAACCTCAAGGAATTTGTTGCCTACGCAAAGGCTAACCCGGAAAAGCTCAATGTCGGGCATGCCGGGCTCGGCTCGGTCTCCTATATCGGCTGTCTGCTGCTTCATTCGGCGATCGGCATCAAGCCAACGATGGTTCCCTTCACCGGGACCGCCCCGGTGCTCAATGCCATGCTGGCGGGGCAGGTCGACTATGAGTGCGATCCCGTGCTGGGAACGTTGGGCCAAATACAGGCAGGAAACGTCAAGGCGCTGGCGATCGCCTCCCGAAAGCGCAGTCCCTTGCTGCCCGACGTGCCGACTTCCCACGAGCAGGGCCTGCCCCAATTCGACATGGCGCCGTTCTACGGCGTGTTCGTGCCAACCGGCACGCCGCAGGCGATCGTCGACAAGCTCGCGGACGCGCTGAGCAAGGGACTAAACGAGGAAGCTGTACAAAAGCGGCTGGCAGACCTTGGCGCCGAAAGCATGGAGCAAAGCCGCCGCGGACCAAAAGCCCTAGCCGATCTCGTCAAAAGCGAAGCCGCGCGGCTGCTGCCGATCTTAAAGGCCGCCGGGGAAAAATAGAACGCGCCTGCCTTGGCGGATTCGCCTGCTAATGCACCGGCAAATAGTCCACACGGGCCGGCGCGTCGCCGGATGGCGGGACGTCGAGCCGCACCGCAATCCCCTCCAACTCCCGGCTTGGGGCCGGATATAGCTTCATCACGAGCGGGTCGTGCCCCGGAACGATATGGTTCTCGTCCGGTGCAAGCGCGAGCAATTTTTCGAAGCCTTCCAGCATCTCGCCGATATGCAGAGCTGTGGTGAACGGCCGCTCGCTCGCCATGTTCTCGTAGAAATGGCTGACATCGGAGGCGAGTACGACGAAGCCCCGGCGGGTCCTGACGCGAACGAACTGCAGCCCGGCCGAATGGCCTCCGGCCGCGTGGATCGTAATGCCAGGGGCGAGTTCGGCATCGCCGTTATAAAACAAGACGCGGCGGGCGTAATTGAGCCGCACGATCCCGCAGATATCCTCGACCTCGAAGGAATGCGACAGCCTCGGATAGCGCATGTAGCGGCCCGTGGCATAGGCCAGCTCACGCTCCTGAAGATGGAAGCGCGCCTTCGGAAAACGGTCGAAATTGCCGGCGTGGTCGTAGTGCAGATGCGTGAGGATCACGTCCTCCACCGCATTCACATCGATATCGAACGCGCCGAGCGTTTCCACCGGGCAACGCAGAAAAGTCCGGTTCCGCCTCGCCGCTACCTCCGCATTGAACCCGGTGTCGATGACGAAGGTGCGCCCGCCTCCTCGCGCCACCCACATGAAATAATCCATCGGCATCGGCCCGTCGTGCGGATCACCGCCGATGAAATGATCGCTGCGCCGCGCATCGCGGGTCGCATAGCGGATGGCGAAGAGTTCGTATTCCGGCTCAGCCATGCGATACCCCGATGCTCCGGCGCCCGATCACTTTGCCCCGATTACTTGGCCTCGACCTCGTTGAATGCCTCACGCGCGTTGCGGAAGGCGTCGATGCCGGCAGGGACGCCGCAATAGACCGCCACTTGAAGCAGGATTTCCTTGATCTCGTCCTTGGTGAGGCCGTTCTTCAGTGCGCCCTTGACATGGAGCTTCAGCTCATGCGGCCGGTTCAGCGCGCCGAGCATCGCCAGATTGACGATGCTGCGGGTTCGCTTGTCCATGCCCGGCCGGGTCCACAGCGCACCCCAGCAGAACTCGGTCGACCATTCGGCCATCGTGCGGGTGAACTCATCGGCGCCCGCAATCGACTTGTTGACGAAGTCCTCTCCGAGAACCTCTTTACGGACCTTGAGGCCTTTTTCGAACAGCTCGCTCTTGCTCATGGATCGTCCTTTCAGGTTTGCAGAGCACTATTGTTTGATGACGCCCGTTGCATCACACCGGCGATATCGTCGCAAGTGTCAAGCCGCCAAACGGACTCGATAATGCGGTCGGCGTCCCAATCGCTGCCGCCGGTCCGCACGCCATCGCGCAGTTTGGCTTCGATATCACGATCGCCGAGCGGATCGGCAAGGCTGCCGCGCGGGGACATCACGGTTTCGGTGATGGCCTCTCCCGATGCCAGGCGAATGCTGACGCGCGCAGCACCGTCGGGCATGGAGCTGTCGAGCTCCGCCCGCACCTTCTCGCGGAATTTTGCAATATCCGGCCGGAACACCGTCTCGCGCGCGAATTCGGGAACCCCAGCGGTGCCGATCAGCAGGGCGCAGGCAACGCAGTGATGAATGCTGACGCGCGCATCGCGCTCGTTCCTGACCGGCCGGTCGCCGCGCGCAAGTAGCAGCGCAGACCCCCGCACGGTTACCACCTCGATCTGATCGATCCGACCGATGCGGTCACGCAACCCAAAACAGGCATCGATCACGGCGTGAAATACGATGCCTGCCGGATAGGGCTTGTAGGTGTTCTTCGATATCTCCCAAGTTTCGCCAAGGCCACCGAGCAGCCGGCCCAGATCGGGATCATCGCCCATGGCGCGCGCCCAGCCGAGTGGGCCCTCGATCGCCCGCGGCGCGGCCTCATAGCCCTGCTGCGCCAGCAACGCCGCGAACAGCCCGTTCCGCGCCGCGTTGCCGACGCTGACATTCTTGGCAGCCGTCGGCAGATTCTCGACATTGCCGGCCGATTGGCTTGCGGCGATGCCGATCGCATTGGCGATGCCGTCCACGGATAAGCCGAGCAGCTTTGCGCAGGCTGCCGCGGCGCCGAATATTCCGCAGGTCGACGTGATGTGCCAGCCACACGCGTAATGCCGTGGAGAAACCGCGTTGCCGATGCGGCACTCGACTTCCACGCCGAGGATGAATGCGGTGAGAACGTTTCGGCCGTGCAGCCCGCGCGCCTCCGCGAGCGCCAGCACGGGAGCTGCAACCGGCGCCGTGGGATGGATGATCGTCTCGGGGTGGGTGTCATCGAAATCGAGCAGGTTCGCCGAGATCGCATTGACGAACGCCGCCCCGATCGCGTCGAGCCGCTCGTCGCGGCCGATGATCGTCGAAGTCGCGGCGCCGCTGAACGGCAGCAAGGTTTGCAACGCGATGGTGACCGCCGGATCATGGGCCGAGCCGAGCGCGGTGGCAAAGAAATTGAGGATCGACCGCTTGGCCTCATGCTGCTGCGCCGCGACATCCGCCCATGATGTGGCGGCAACCAACTCAGCCAATGTCCGGCTGACGCCTGAAACTTCGCTTTGCGGCACCGGGGCGCATTCCTTGCTTTTCCGAACCTTAAGCCGACCCGCGGCCAACTGTCGACCCCAAAATGTTCAGCTTGACAGATTGACTGACAATCTGGACAAATGGGCGCGGCTGCGAAGACAGCGGCCCGCAACAACGACAATCGAACAACGACGACAAGTCGAACAACAACAGCGCGCTCGCCTTCGAGACGCGCGACAGGGAGCAGACGATGGCGGGAGAGACGCTCGGCGTAATCGGTACGGGCCGGATGGGCGGACCTATGGCAGGGCGGCTGCTGGACGCCGGCTATTCGCTTGTTATCTACGACACCCAGAGCGAGGCGATGCAGCCGCTGCTCAAGCGCGGCGCACAGCGGGCCAAATCGCCCGCCGACGTCGCTTCCCGCGCCGAGATCGTGCTCGCCAGCCTGCCGACGCCTGACATCGTCAAGGCGGTCGCGCTCGGTCCTGACGGTATCAGCAGCGGCAATCGGGCGCGCATCGTGGTCGACCTGTCGACCACCGGTCCGGGTGCGGCAAAGCTGGTGGCCGAAGGGCTGAAGGCAAAGGGCATGACGCTGGTCGATGCCCCCGTCAGCGGCGGCATCAAGGGCGCCGTCAACGGCACGCTGGCCGTAATGGTGTCGTGCCCGCAAGCGACCTACGAGACCGTGAAGCCAATCCTGAAAAATTTTGGCAAGCTGTTCTACACCGGCGACAAGCCCGGCGTGGCCCAGACAGCAAAACTCGCCAACAATCTGATGGCCGCCGCGGCGCTGGTGATCACATCGGAAGCGGTGGCGATGGGTGTGAAGGGCGGCGTCAACGCCAAAGTCCTGATCGACATCATCAATGCTAGCAGCGGCCGCAACAGCGCGTCCGAGGACAAGTTCCCGCGCGCAGTGCTGCCCGGCACGTTCGATTTCGGCTTTGCGACCGGGCTTTCCTACAAGGATGTGCGGCTTTGCGTTGACGAAGCCGAAGCCATGGGCGTGCCGATGGTCTGCGGCGCAGTGGTGCGGCAGATGCTGGCGATTACCAATGCCAAATACGGCGCAGCATCGGACTTCACGTCGATCGCCAAAGTCGTCGAGGAATGGGCTGGCGTGCAGATGCGGGGCTGATCGGCAAACCAATTAGGAAATGGTGAGTGCCATGGCGATCGGCGCGATCGTGTCAGGCAATGAACCGCTGGCGCGGCGAATGGCGCGATCCGCGCTTGCCGTCGAGTTTGCGGATTTCAGTTCGGAGATCGTCGCGAAGGCGAAACTCTGCCTGATCGACTTCCTTTCCTGCGCGTTCGAGGCCGGCGGTCACCCCTGGAGCCGTCAGGCCATTGCGGCGAGCCATCCGGTCAGCAGTGGCGCGACCATCATCGGAACCTCCCGGCTTGCATCTCCCGCGGATGCGGCCTTTGCCAACGCGGTCATGGGCCATGGCCTGGTGCGCGAGGACATGCATGCGGCCAGCATCTCGCATCACGGCGTCGTGATCTGGCCGACCCTGCTCGCCCTCTCCGAACGGGCCCCGTTGCGCGGCACCACCCTGCTCGCCGCCGCCATCATCGGCTACGAAGTTGGTGCACGGATCGGCCGTGCGTTATTCAACTCCGATCTCGCCCGCCTGTACCGGCCGACCGGCCTGGTGGCGCCGCTCGGCGCCGCGCTGGCCGGCAGCTTTGCACTAGGCCTTTCGGAGCAAGCTGCGACGAGTGCGATCGCGATCGCCGCCAATACGTCCAGCGGCCTCAACGAGTGGCCGCACGGTGGCGGCTCCGAAATGTACTTTCACCCGGGCTTTGCGGCTTGCAACGCGCTCAAGGCCATCGCGCTCGCCGAAGCCGGCGCGCTTGCCTCCGAGACTATTCTGGAAGGCGAAGCCGGCTTGTTTGCCGCTTACCGGCGACAACCCGCACGTGACGACATCCTGCTGTTCGCCGGTGGCCAGGCGGAGATCATGGCCGTCTACAACAAGCCGGCGCCGGCCTGCAATTTCGCGCAGACGGCCTCGCAAGCAGCGCTCCGCATCTCGCACGAGCTGGCCGAAACCGAATCGGTCGAGCGCATCATCATTCGCGCGCCTGATGCCGCGGTTCGCTATCCCGGCTGCGATGCCAAGGGGCCCTACCGGAATGCATTGCAGGCCAAGATGAGCATTCCGTTCAGTGTGGCGGCCACGCTCAGCCGGGGCGAAATCGACGAAGGGAATTACGCCTCGCTCGATGATACGGAAATCCTCCGCCTTATCGCCGCAACCGATCTTCAGAGCGATACCGCCTTCACGGCCGCTTTCCCCGCGAAACAAGGCGCCGATGTCACTGTCCATCTGCGCGGCGGCAAGACGATCCGGCACAGCCTTTCCGACGTCGTCGCGGCGACCCCAGCCGAAATCCGTGGCCGCTTTCGCGCCGCCGCGGCGCGCGTGATCGGCGAGGACCGCGCGCGCCGGCTGGAAGAGACCATCGAGAGCTGCGAACGGCTTGGCGATGCCGGTGTCATCGCCGCTTCATGCCGGCTCGAGCCGCCGGGACAGATTTTGCGAACAGCGTCTTAAGCGAGTGTCGGGGGAATCGTGAACCAGAAAACCAACATCGCAACAACGAGGAGCGGCCGCTGATGGAGGGCTTTCTGCAAGCGCTCGCCGCAGGCCTGTTGATCGGCGCCGTCTACGGCCTGATGTGCGTCGGCCTTGGACTGATCTTCGGCGTCATGCGCGTCATCAACTTCGCCCATGGCGACTTCATGATGCTTGGCATGTATGTTGCCTTCTATCTGTTCACCGCTGCAGGTGTTCAGGCCGTCTTCGGCAACGCCGTGGGACCATTCGTCGCGATCCTGCTTGCCGGCCCGGTGCTTGCGGTCTTCGGCTATTTCGTTCACCGCACCCTAATCTCGCACGTATCGGGTACGCGCACCGCCTCGCTCGAGGGCGAGGGCCACTACGCCCAGCTCATCCTCACGCTCGGCATCGCGCTGATCCTGCAGAACGGCGGCCTCATCGTATTCGGATCGGTACTGGCCTCGATCCGTACGCCGCTCTCGAGTTCTGCATGGGAGCTCGGCCTCACCTCCGACATCAGCGTGTTCATCAACAAGGCGCGCGGCATCGACGCCATCGTCTCTCTCGTGACCATGACGCTGCTCAGCCTGCTAATCACGCGTTCGCGGATCGGCAAGTCGCTCCGCGCCGCCGCCGACAACCCGACCGCTGCCACCTATATGGGCATCGACGTCGACCGCGCGCATCGTGTCGCCTTTGCACTCGGCTGCGGCATCACCGCGATCGCCGGCGGCCTGCTCGCGACCAACTACCCGTTTCACCCCTTCGTCGGTCTTGAATATGTCATCGTGATGTATGCCGGCGTCGTGCTCGGCGGCATGGGCAGCATCATCGGCGCGTTCTGGGGCGGCATGACCATCGGCCTGGTCCAGCAGATGTCGACGCTGATCCTGCCAACGCAGCTGCAGAACGCGGCGATCTTCGTCGTCTTCCTCCTCATTATCTTCTTCCGTCCGCAAGGCTTCTTCGGACGCATGGTCGAGAGGACGTGACCATGCCGCAGTTCCGCTCGCTGCTGCCCGCGATCATCTTCACCATCGCCTATGCGGTGGTCTCGCTCAGCGTCACCAATTCCTATTACCAGCTGGTGCTGACGCTGGTTCCGGTATGGGCCGTGTTCGGCCTGTCCTGGAATCTGCTGAGCGGTTACACCGGCCTGATCTCGTTTGGTCATGCCGCCTTCTTCGGCATCGGCGCCTATACGACCGCGCTCGGCCAGATCTATTTCGATCTGTCTCCCTGGCTGCTGATCCCGGTCGCGGCGATGCTCGGCGGCATTGCCGGGCTCCTGATCGGCTTTCCGACCTTCCGCCTGCAGGGCCATTACTTTGCGCTGGCCATGCTCGCCTATCCGCTCGCCATCCTCTACGTCTTCGAGTGGCTCGGCTTCCAGGAAGTCACGCTGCCGATGAAGCGCGAGGCGCCGATCGCCTATATGCAGTTCGGCGATCCCCGGGTTTACACGCTGCTGGCGCTGGCGATCATGCTGGCCACGATCGTTCTGACACGGATCATCGAGCAGTCCCGCTTCGGCATGGCGCTGCTGGCGATCAAGCAGAACGAGGCCGCTGCCGAGGCGGCCGGCATCAATACGCTGGCCTGGAAGCTGCGCGCCATCACGCTGAGCGGCGCCATCGCTGCCGCGATCGGCGCCTTCTATGCCCAGGTCCTCCTGGTCGTCACCCCGCAATCCGTATTCGGCATGCTGGTGTCGGCGCAGGCGCTCACCGTCGCCATGTTCGGCGGCGTCGGCACGGTATGGGGACCGGTGATCGGCTCGGTGATCCTGATCCCGCTGGCCGAGATACTCCATGCTGAAGCCGGCGATCGCTTCCCGGGCATCCAGGGCGTGATCTTCGGCTTCGCCATCATCTGCGTGATCCTGGTGGCTCCGGAAGGGCTGTTCTGGAAGCTGCGCGATCTCCTGCGCAAGCGCCTTGCACGGGCAGCCACCGCACTGACACCTGCAACGCCGCATACGTTGCAGCCAGCCGCGGCCACCGTAACCCCATTGCCGCTGGCCCGGAAACGTGCCGCCACTTCCGAAGTCGTGCTCGAAGTGCGCAATCTCTCGCGATCCTTCGGCGGCCTGAAGGCCGTTCAGAATGTCAGCTTCCAGCTGCACAAGAACGAGATCCTCGGCATCATCGGCCCGAACGGCGCCGGCAAGACCACGCTGTTCAATCTCCTGAACGGTTTCCTGCGGCCCGACGAGGGCGAAGTCCTGATCGATGGCCGCAACATGTCCGGCGAGCGGCCGCACACGATCTGCGAGACCGGGATCGGCCGCACCTTCCAGGTCATGCGCCCGTTCCTGCGCATGTCGATATCAGACAACGTCGTGGTCGGTGCCTATGTGCGCGCCAAGACGGAGGAGGAGGCGAGGAATCTCGCGGCCGACGCCATCGCCCGCGTCGGCCTGTCCGATGTGGCCGATCGCGTCGCCGGCGAGCTGTCGACCAAGGAATTGCGTTTGATGGAGCTCGCGCGGGCGCTTGCCGGCCAGCCGAGAATTCTGCTGCTCGACGAGACGCTCGCTGGCCTCGGCCATGGCGAGGCCGACGAGGTCGTCGCCGTCATCCAGCAGCTCGCCCGCGACGGCATCACCATCGCCATCATCGAGCACACGATGCAGGCGATGGTCCGCCTGGTCGACAGTTTCGTCGTTCTCGACCACGGCGCCGTCATCACCGAGGGAGAGCCGGAAACTGTCACGCGCGACAACCGCGTGATCGAAGCCTATCTCGGCAAGAAGTGGGTGGCCCATGCTCCGCATTGAAGGATTGAGCGCGGGCTATTCGGCCAAACCCGTCCTGAACGGCGTGTCGATCAATGTCGAGGGAGGCCAGTTCGTCGCCATCGTCGGGCCGAACGGCGCCGGCAAGACCACGCTGTTCAAGACCATCTCCGGAATCCTGCAGCCGAGCGCCGGCCGGATCACGTTCGGTGATGCCGACCTCCTGACTGTGCCGCCGGCGCAGCGCGCCCATCTCGGCATCGCGCATGTACCCGAAGGCCGTCAGGTCTTTCCCTCGCTCACGGTGATGGAGAACCTGGAGATGGGCGCGATGACCGAGAGCGGCCGGCGCGACTGGAAGCAGAATATCGAGCGCATCTTCGAATGGCTGCCGGTGCTCGCCGAGCGCCGCGGCCAGTTCGCCGGCACGCTGTCGGGCGGTCAGCAGCAGATGCTGGCGATCGGCCGCGGCCTCGCCTCCTCGCCAAAGCTGTTGATGTTGGATGAACCGTCGATGGGCCTCGCGCCGTCGACCGCAGATTTCATCTTCGAGCGGCTGATCGACATCCGCAAGCAATCCGGCCTGACCATGCTGCTGGTCGAGCAGCGCGTCGCCGAAGCGCTGGAATCCGCCGATCACGGCTACGTCCTCGAAGCCGGACGGGTCGTGCTCGAAGGCAACAACGAAACGCTGCGCGCCGACGACCGGGTCCGCAAGGCCTATCTCGGCATGTGACAAGTTCTGACAAAAAAAGAAGACAGGGAGAAACAAGATGAACAAGAACCCCACAAGGCTGACGCGCCGCACCGTGCTTTCCGGCGCCGCCGCTGTCGGCTTCTCAGGGCTGGCGCGGGCGCAGCAGCCGTCCGAGGTCAAGGTCGGCCTGATCGTCCCGCTGTCAGGCATCTACACCCGTCCTGGCCAGGTGATGAAGATGGGCGCCGAGATGGGTATCGATCACATCAACAAGCAGGGCGGCATCAAGGCGCTCGGCGGCGCCAGGATGAAGCTGGTGGTGATCGATTGTGGCGACACCACCGAAAAGGCCAAGAACGCGGCGCAGCGCATGGTGGCGCAGGAAACGGACCTCGTTGCCGCAACGGGTGCGTATCTCTCCTCCTTCACGCTGGCGGTGACGGAGGTCACCGAGCGCGCCGAATTGCCGGTGCTGACGCTGTCCTATTCGGACCTCCTGACCGAGCGCGGCTTCAAATACATCTTCCAGACCGCGGCTCCCGCCAGCCGGCAGTCCGAGCTTGGCCTGCCGACCCTGATGAAGCTCGCCGAGTCCGCGGCCGGCAAGCGGCCGAAGACGGTGGCGATGCTGATGGACAACACGGCGACCTCGATCGCGACCGCGAAGGCGCTGAAGGAAAAGCTGTTCGCGCAGGAAGGCCTGCAGCTCGTCGTCGAAGAAATCTGGACGCCGCCGCTATCGGATGCCACCCCGCTGATTCAAAAAGTACGCTCCGCGCGTCCCGATCTCCTGCTGTTCATGCCGAACGCAGTATCGGACGCCAAGCTCGGGCTGGAGAAGATCAACGAGTTCGGTCTCGGCCAGGGCAAAATCCCGACCGTGTCCTTCAGCATCACCATCGCCGAGCCCGACATGCTGCAAAGCGTCAGCACCGAGGCCGTGCAGGGCATCATGACCATCGTCGCCAATTGGGGCTCGAAGGGCCAGGAAGAGCTGATCGCGGAGTTGAAGGCGAAGTACAAGGAGCCCTGGGCGACGCAGAACGTCGTCTCGACCTATGGCGACATGTGGCTGATGAAAGAGGCGCTGGAGAAGACCGGCAAGGCCGACCGCCAGGCCGTCGCGCATGCCTTCCGCACCATGGATGCCGGGCCATCGAAATACTATCCGGGCGGCCAGCTCAAGTTCGACGAGAAAGGCCGCCGCGTCGGCGCCGGCGTCGTCATCGTGCAGTGGCAGAACGGCGTGCCGGTCACCGTCTATCCGCCCGAACTCGCGCAGGCCACGCCGTTCTGGCCGAAAAAATCCTGAGAAAAATACTTTGCACCATTGAGGGAGGAGGATCGTCATGACTACGAGCGTCCCGACCAAAGTGACCCGGCGAACAGTGCTCGCCGGCGCATCCAGTGCTCTGATTGCATCCCGCGCATGGGCGCAGCAGCCTTCCGAAGTCAAGGTTGGCCTATTAGTGCCGATCTCGGGCATGTATGCGCGCCCGGGAACGGTGATGCGGCAGGGTGCCGAGATGGCGGTCGAGCACATCAACGCCCAGGGCGGCATCAAGGCGCTCGGCGGCGCCAAGATGAAGCTGGTGGTGCTGGATTCCGGCGACAGCACGGAGAAAGCCAAGAACGCCGCGCAACGCATGGTGGCGCAGGAGACCGATCTGGTGGCGGCGAGCGGCGCCTATCTCTCTTCCTTCACGCTCGCGGTCACAGAGGTCACCGAGCGGGCCAACCTGCCCGTTCTCACCCTCTCCTATTCCGACCTCATCACCGACCGTGGCTTCAAATACGTCTTCCAGACCTCGGCGACCGCGGGCTCGCAGGCCAGACAGGCGCTGCCGCAGATTATCAAGCTTGCGGAAACCGCCTCCGGCAAGCGGCCGAAGACGGTCGCGATCCTGACCGACAACACCGCGGCCTCCATCGCCTCCGCCAAGTCGATGCGCGAAGGCCTGCTGGCGGAGAACCAGCTACAACTCATCGTCGACGAAACCTTCACACCGCCGCTTGCCGATGCCACGTCGCTGGTTCAAAAGGTCCGCTCGGCCAAGCCGGACCTGCTGTTCTTCCTGCCGACCGTGATCTCCGACGCAAAACTGCTGCTGGAGAAGATGAACGAGTTCGGCCTCGGCCAGGGCAAGATTCCCACCATCTCCTTCGGCATTGCGATCGCCGAGCCTGACATGCTGCAGACCGTCAGCCCCGAGCTGCTGCAGGGTGTATTGACCTGCGTCGCAAGCTGGGGCGCCAAGGGGCATGAAGCGCTGATCGCGGAGCTGAAGACGCGTTACAAGGAGCCATGGATGACGCAGAACGCGATCTCCACCTATGGCGACATGTGGGTGATCAAGGACGCGCTCGAGAAGGCCGGCAAAGCCGACCGCGTCGCGGTCGCCGAGGCACTGCGCAGCATGGATGCCGGCCCCTCCAAATATTATCCGCTCGGCGAGATCAAGTTCGACGAAAAGGGCCGCCGCGTCGGCGCCGGCATGACCATTGTGCAGTGGCAAAAGGGCGTGCCGGTCACGGTGTTTCCGCCGCAGCTTGCGCTGGCGGAGCCGTTCTGGCCGAAGAGCTGACATCGCCCCACAAAACGGAGAACAGCATGGACAAGGCGACCTACGACCGCGGTCTCGAAATCCGCAAGAGCGTGCTCGGTAGCGAGTTCGTCGACAAGGCATTGGCGTCAGCAGATGACTTCAACCGCCCGATGCAGGATCTGACGACCGAATATTGCTGGGGTTATGTCTGGGGCCGCGACGGTCTTGAGCGAAAGACCCGCAGCTTCCTCAACCTCGCAATGCTCTGCGCACTCAACCGACCGCACGAGCTGAAGACGCATGTTCGCGGCGCGCTGGCCAACGGCGCCACGCGCGAGGAGATCCGCGAGGTCTTCATGCAGGTGGCAATCTATTGCGGTGTGCCCGCCGGCGTCGACGCGTTCCGCAACGCCAAGGAAGTATTTGCCGAACTCGACAAGAAATAGGAACCGCCGAAGATGAAGGACAAATGGGCCCTCGTCACCGGAGCGACCGCCGGCCTCGGCCTGGCGGTGGCGGAAAGTCTTGCCGGCGCGGGGGCCAATATTGTCCTGCATGATCTCGTCGCGCCGAGGGACGCCGCCGACCGTCTCGCTGCCCGCTTCGGCGTCGAGGTCATCGCCGCCGAAGCCGATCTATCGCAACGTGCCGCCATCGAAACCATGATGGCGGCGCCGCTCGATCGCTGTGGTGCGATCGATATTCTCGTCAACAATGCCGTTGTCAGGCATTTCGCCGCCACAGAGCAATTTCCGCCGGAGGCATGGGACCGCGCGCTGGCGGTGAACCTGTCGGCGCCGTTTCACCTGATCCGCCTGGCGCTCCCCGCCATGAAGCAGCGCGGCTGGGGCCGCATCATCAACATGGCCTCGATCTACTCCACCCGCGCCGTCGAGGATCGCATCGATTACGTCACCACCAAGACGGCGATCCTCGGCATCACCCGCGCGGTGGCGCTGGAAACCGCGCGCACGGGCATCACCTGCAACGCGGTCGCCCCCGGCACGCTGCCGACGTCAGCCATCCAGGGCAAGATCGCCGCCATCGCCGCACAGGCCGGTAAGAGCGTGCAAGATGCCACGGAAGACTATCTGGCCGAACGTCAGCCGTCCCGCCGATTCATCGCAATGGAGGCGGTCGGCGCTCTGGTGGCCTTCCTTTGTAGTGCCGCCGCGCAGGACATCACGGGGGCCGCCCTGCCGATCGACGGAGGTTGGTCGATCGCATGAGCAAAACCGACTTTCCGGGGCAAACATCCCCATCTTCAAATTGCGGAAATGCTGATTCTGCCGGTAAATCGCCGATGAACCGGGAATAGAACGAAGGCACATCGCAAATGGACCGACGCGCTGAACTGCAGTCTACGCTTCGCATCGAGGACGTCCCGACCGTCCGGGCGATGGTTGCCCAGAAGCTGCGCGAGGCGATCATGTCCGGCAGGCTGAAGCCGGGCCAGCGGCTGGTCGAGCGCGAGCTCTGCGAAATGATGGGGGTCAGCCGCCCCTCGATCCGCGAAGCCCTGCGGCTGTTGGAAGCCGACGGGCTCGTCAACACGGTCCCGCACCGGGGCCCGGTGGTAAGCACCATCAGCCTTGAGGAAGCCAAGCAGCTCTACGACGCCCGGGCGGTTCTGGAAGGGTTTGCCGGCCGCGAATGCGCGCGCCTGCGCGATCCCGACGTGGTGCACAGGATAGGCGATGCATTGACCCGGTTGAAGGCGGCTGCGGCCAGGCAGGATCTGGTCGGATGCCTGGAGGCAAAAACCGATTTCTACGGCGCGCTGATCGGCGGCTGCCGCAACAGCTTCGTCGAACGGATGCTCAAGCCGCTGCATGACCGGATCACGCTATTGCGCATCACGTCGATGTCGCAGCCGAAGCGGATCAACAAGAGCTTGCGCGAGGTCACCGCGATCTGGCGCGCGATCCAGAGCGGTGATGAAGAACTCGCCGAGCGGTGCTGCGTCGATCACGTCAAGGCGGCGGCGGTGGCCGCGCTCGACATGATCGAGCGGACATCGGCCAAAGAGAATTTGCTTCCCGGAAAATAGGGAAGCGTATGGGAGGAGTATTTGTGATGTTGCTGATACGAAAGCTGGCTTTGCTGCTGCTTCTGTCGCTTCCCTGCATTCCGGCGTTCGCGCAGGACTATCCCTCCCGTCCCATCACGATGATCGTCCCCTTCTCGGCCGGCGGCCCCGGTGACGTGATCGCGCGCATTCTCGGCACTGCCATGAGTGCAACGCTCAAGCAGTCGCTTGTCATCGAAAACGTCGTCGGCGCCGGTGGCACCCTCGGCACCAATCGCGTCGCCAAAGCGCCGGCCGATGGCTATACGCTGCTGCTGATGCATGTCGGCCAGGCGACGGCCCCGGCACTCTATGCCAAGCTGCCATTCGATCCGGTCGGCGACTTCTCGATGATCGGGCTCGTCACGGACGTACCGATGATCCTGGTGACGCGGCCGAACTTTCCGGCAAAGGACCTGAAGGAGCTGGTTGCCCGCATCCGCAGCGAGGGCGACAAGATGACGTTCGGTAATGTCGGGCTCGGCTCCGCCTCGCAGCTCTGCGGACTGATGTTCATGGGCACGACCGACACCAAGCTGACGCCGGTCTATTACAAGGGCGGCGGGCCGGCGCTGAACGACGTCATCGCCGGCCAGATCGATGTCTATTGCGATCCTGCAACCGGACCGACGCCGCACATCCAGTCAGGCACGATCAAGGGTTATGCGATCACGAGCAAGCAGCGCATTTCGACATTGCCCGATGTGCCGACGGCGGCCGAGGCCGGCTTTCCCGCATTCGACGTCACGACCTGGTACGGGCTCTATGCGCCCCGCGGCACGCCGAAACCCGTCATCGCCGCGCTGGTCGCTGCCCTACAGACTGCCCTCAAAGATCCGGCACTGGTCAGCCGCTTTGCCGAACTCAGCATGGTGCCCGTCGAGCAAGACCGCGCGAATCCCGAGGCGCTCGAAGCGTTCCTGAAGGCGGAAATCGAGAAATGGGGACGCATTATCAAGGCCGCGGGAATTGAGCCGCAGTAGGACTCAATTGGGGCTAGCGGGAGCGCTACCGCCTTTCCCGACAGACTCTTCTTGTTCTACGTGGCGAAGCCGATTTCCCTGATTGCCTGAGCAGCAATGTCCGCAGGCTCTCTAATGCCAGTCTGTGCGACCTCGATGATTTTCCTGGCGAGTAGTTCAGCCAACGGGTCGCCTCGGTCAACGATGCCGATGCTGCGCAGTGCGTGCTCATAAGCAGTGGTCAAGCGCGCGATGTCCTCCGGCCCCATTGGCATGTTTTGCAGCAGGCGATAGATGGGCATCGGCGTCCCCTTTTGCTTGCGGTCAATCATAGGGGACTTGCGGCTGGCTCGCTATCGGCCTTCTGTACAGTACTGAACAGACATTGCCAGTTTTTCCCGCTATTATTGGGGTGCCAGATGGTACCCACTACCTGTCTGGCTATTTGAAATGTGAATACCTCGGTGGCCTCGGCGCATCACTCGCGCTGGGGCCATTTTTATGCGTCGCCCTCCTACCAGCAAATTCCGCTCGGTAGCAAAGGAAGCCAATATGGGTACAGCCATTGCGTCCGACGATCGACCTGCAAATAACTTTTGTTGTAGCGAGGAAAGATCGTCTGGTGCTGTGATTTTGGCGTGGCCCTTTGTGGGTGAAGGGCCGGCCTCCAGGAGTCCCGGCTTCGACGCCCCGGAGCTGGGACTCTTGATGCAATCAGCCGAACGGGCCGCTTCGACCATCAGCAGCGGTTCGGCACAACCGGTCAGCGCACCCCCTGGGCAGAGATTGCCGGATTGAGGACAGAGGGCCGGCTGTCAATGAATCGATAACTGCCCAGCGCGAGCACCGCAGTAAACAGCAACGCGATTGAGGCCGTAGCGATTTGTGTCGGCATTTGTCCCTCTATGCAGAGCCGAGCGCAGCAAGTAGCAAGCAAACATAGACGGCTGTAATGCCCAGACCGAAAATCCTGGCTTCCCGACGCCCGTCCATTTGACCCTCCAGTTCGCTGCCACCTGCATGAAAACCAGAAAATCCATTCCATGTTCCAATCGGGAATATGCGGCAATTATTGTTATTGCTCCGCAGCAAAGCGCTGCACAGAACAAAGTTGGCAATCAAATAATACGGGAACAAATGGCAAAACGGGAGCATTCCTCCATGTGGGCAATTATGGAGGAGAGACGCGAATGCCAGTATTCATCATGTGGGCCGTTCCTGCCGTAATCGTGCTGGGCGGCGTCAGCTATTACTTAATTCGCGTAGTTCACTGACCGATGTTGAATGCGGCCGGAGGCCGCCCTGATGGGTGCTGTGGAGCGGCCTCTTGCCCCTTTAGCAGGGCGGTTCGACGTCTTCGTCGCGAGCAATAGTTGGCAAATAGATCAGCGGCGTTCTGCGTTAGCCTGATACTTCCGTGTAGGTCCAAGCCTCGGACGCCCAATTGTTACGTTTTCGGAGTCATCACCTTCTGAACGATCTTCCAGGCCCCATCGACCTTTAAGCATGACAGCATGTCCGTGAAGTAACGGGGCGGAACCTGCAATTTCAACTTCAGGAGCGCGAGCTCTCTTTCGACGTCTATTGACACGATCTGGTCGTCGCGCTCGAAGCCCTGCTCTTTCGGAGCTGTCAGGTTGCGGACCGCTGCGAGCCACGCGGCAATCGGCGTCACGGCCACGTTGCCGTCGTCACCGACCTTTGTGACGGAACACGAGGGATGGAATATGGATGCAAATTTCTCAGCATCCATTTCATAGGCCGCGTCGAAATAGGTCTGCGCCAGCGAGCGCAAGGCGTGAAGATCGGTGTCCATCAGTCATCCTCCAAAAACCGTTACAACGGACCGACTCGCGCGGCCCCTGGCGTGTCGAGCGCCTAAGCGCCCGGAATGTGCCGAACGGGGCCTCACGCTCCTCGTTGGCCGAACCTAGGGCCAGGCGGCTTATGATGATAGATCTGTTGAATGGGATAGAGTCATGAACGATATTCATAAATCATGGGAAACGAATTGAACGAACTGACGGCCTTTGCAGCCGTCGCGAGTGAACGAAGCTTTACGCGGGCTGCAGTAAAGCTCGGTGTGTCACAGTCTGCCCTCAGCCACACGATCCGACGACTTGAGCAAAGACTCGAGCTGCAGCTTCTTGCTCGAACAACCAAGAGCGTCGCGCCAACCGCTGCAGGCGCAGCTCTTTTGAAGGACTTGTCTCCCGCGCTTGAGCAAATCGATCTTGCGCTGGACAAGGCTCGCAGTGTTCGTCGCCGGCCTGCCGGGCGCCTTCGCATTGTCATGTCGCGATCGGCCGCGGTGATGGTATTGATGCCAAGGCTGAGGGCATTCGCCGAGGCCTATCCTGACATCGTTCTCGACGTTGTCACGGTCACCGGCCCCGTAGACCTCGTTGCGGGCGAGTTCGATGCCGGTATTCAGCTCGGCGAGTACATTCAAAAGGATATGATCGCCGTGCGTGTCACGCCGGAATTGCGACTGGCCGTGGTGGGATCGCCTCGTTATTTCGCATCACGACGGATGCCGCAAAAGCCAAAGGATCTCAGGGATCATCGATGCATAACGCTGCGTCTTCCCAGCGGCCCATATCGATGGGAGTTCGAGCAAGGACGAAAGTCGGTCACAATCGGCGTGAATGGCCCACTCATCATCGACGATACGCACCTGGTGATCCAGGCGGCGCTCGCGGGAGCTGGCCTCGGACTGGCATGTGAAGATCAGGTCGCTGAGCACATTGCGAAACGCCGGCTTATCCGCGTCCTGGAGGACTGGACGCCGCCTATCCCCGGCTTCTTCATGTACTATCCCAGTCGTCGGCACCAACCTGCTGCGCTGTCTACACTTGTCAACGCGCTGCGGCTCTCTGAACAATAGTCTGCGCGCGACCGCTGCCGACGCACTTAGCTTCCGCGGACGACCTCCCTCCCAGGCGCGAGAGGGAGCGTGAGCCTGGCGCTACAGCTGCGTCAGCAATTCCTCGATCCGGATCGGGAAACGGCGGACACGCACGCCGGTCGCGTGCCAGACCGCATTGGCGACCGCGCCGGCGCTGCCGGTGATACCGATCTCACCGACGCCCTTGATGCCGAGCGCGTTGACGTGCGGATCGTGCTCCTCGACGGTCAGCACGTCGAGTTCGGGCACGTCGGCGTTCACCGGGACATGATATTCGGCAAGGTTGGCATTCATGATCCGGCCGCCGCGACGATCGATGATCGCCTCCTCATGCAGCGCAAACGACTGGCCCCAGATCATGCCGCCGAACAACTGGCTCCTCACCAGATGCGGATTGATGATGCGCCCCGCGGCGAACGCGCCGACCATGCGTGAAACGCGGATCTGGCCCAGTTCAGGATCGACCTTGACCTCGGCAAATACGGCGCCATGCGCATGCATCGCGTACTCCGCCTGCGCCGCCGGGTTTGGGCCACCCATGCCACGCGCCTCGATCTCGGTAAGGCCCGCGCGAGCGAGGATGTCGGGATAGGCCTCACTACGGGTATCATCGTCGCGGCGGAATAGCCTTCCATCGCGCGCGATCACACCGGCATTGCCGGCCCCGAACAATGGCGAGCGTTCATCTGATGTCGCGAGATCGGCGAGCCTGGCAATCACGGCCGCGCCGGCATTGTGGACTGCATTGCCCGCTGTCGCGGTGTGCGCCGAGCCGCCGGCGATGCCGCCATCTGGCAGATCTGATGTGCCGGACCTGAATTCGACGCGATCGACGTCGAGACCGAGACCATCGGCCGCGATCTGGGCGAGCGCCGTCCAGGCGCCCTGCCCCATGTCGTGCGCGCCGATTTCCATCACGCCGGAGCCGTCGCGGCGGATCACCGCACGGGCTTCAGCCTGGAACATCATCGCCGGGAATGTCGCGGTGCCGAGGCCCCAGCCGACCAGCAAACCCGCCTCATCGCGCATCTGCCGTGGCGCGAGCGGCCGCTTCGCCCAGCCGAAGCGCGCGGCGCCCTGCTCATAGCAAGCCCGCAGTGCCTTGGAGGAGAACGGCCTGCCGGTGATCGGCTCGACCTCGGCGTAGTTCTTCAGACGGAATGCGAGCGGATCGATGCCGCAGGCTGCAGCCATCTCGTCGATCGTGCTCTCCAGCGCAATCGATCCGGTCGCCTCCCCAGGCGCGCGCATGAACAGGGGAGTGCCGGTATCGACCCGTACCGCATCATGCGCGGTGCGGATCGCGGGGCTGGCGTAGAGCGTGTGGGACGCACCGGCCGCCGGCTCGTAGAAGTCGTCATAGCGGCTCGACACCGTCCGGGCATGATGGTCGATCGCGGTGAGACGTCCTTCGCCGTCGGCGCCCATCCGCAGCCGCTGCCTTGTCGGCGCGCGATGGCCCACCGGGCCGTACATCTGCTCGCGGCGGAGCACGAGCTTGACCGGCTTGCCGACCAGCTTCGCCGCCATGACGCCAAGAATCTGCGGACCGGTCAAAAATCCCTTCGAGCCGAAGCCGCCGCCGAGGAACGGGCTGCGGATGAGGATATTTTCCGGCGCGATGCCGAACAGCTCGGCGACACGCGCGCGCGCCATCACCATCGCCTGGCTCGGCGTATCGACCACGAGCCTGTCGACGTCCCAGGCCGCGACGACCGCGTGCGGCTCCATCGCGTTGTGATATTGTGGTGGCGTCTCATAGGTCGCCTCGACCGTCTTCGACGCCGCAGCAAGCCCTGCTTCGATATCCCCATGCAGGTGCTCGGCAGGATTGCCGACGCCGACGACGGGCGGCACGAAAGCCTCGCCGGCGTCCAGACCGACACGGGCCGGCAGCGCCTCGTAACGCGGCGCCAGCAGGGCCGCGCCTTCGGTGGCGGCTTCCAGCGTTTCTGCGATCACCACCGCGATCGGCTGGTTGGCATAGCGTACCTCGTCGCTCTGCAGCACCTCCATGCGGAACACGAACGGATTGGTCTTGATGTCGGGATCGGTCGCCAGCGGCGGCTTGTTCGCCGTCGTCATGACGTCGACCACGCCCGGATGGGCTTTCGCCGCCGCCACATCGAGCGACGTGACGCGGCCGCGGGCGATGCTGGCAACGGCAATCACGGCGTAGAGCATATCAGCCAAATGACGATCGGCGGCGTAGCCGGCCTGTCCCTTGACCTTCAAAATGCCGTCGCGGCGGGTCAGCGGCTGGCCGATGCTCGAACCATGCCGCATGTGCGTGGGAGTCTGCGTCGGATTGATCTCAAGCATGCAATGCTCCGGAATTCGATGCGAAGACGGACGCCGGCAGCGCGGGTATGCGCGCGGGCGTCCCGGTTGCGGCAAGGCTCAGCGCCCGCACGATCACACGGCGCGCCAGCTCGATCTTGAAGGCGTTGTCGCCGGACGGCGTTGCCTCGGCGAGAGCTGACCGGGCGGCCTCGCGGAAATTGGCTGCATCCGGCGTAGCTCCCTTCAGCACCTGCTCCGCCGCACGGGCGCGCCATGGCTTTGCCGCGACGCCGCCGAGCGCCAGCCGCGCCTCGGCGATCCTGCCGTTCTCGATCTGCAGCGCGGCGGCAGTCGATACCACGGCGAAGGCGTAGGAGGTGCGCTCGCGGACCTTGAGATAGCGGGCATGCGCGGCAAAATTCCGCGACGCCGGCGGCAGCCGCACCGCGACGATCAGATCGCCGGGCGCGAGCACGTTGTCGCGCTCGGGCGCGTCGCCCGGCAGGCGGTACAACTCGTCGAGCGGCAGCTCGCGGCGGCCGTTCTTGCCTTCGATCTCGACGACGGCATCGAGCGCAACCAGCGGCACGCAAAAATCGGAAGGGTGCGTGGCGATGCAGCTCGCGCTCCAGCCGAGCACGGCGTGCAGCCGGTTCTCGCCGCCCTGGGCATCGCAGCCGCTTCCCGCCTCGCGCTTGTTGCAGCGGCTGGCGGTGTCGTAGAAATAGGCGCAGCGCGTCCGCTGCAGCAGATTGCCGCCGACCGTCGCGGCATTGCGCAGTTGCGCCGAGGCGCCTGACAGCAAGGCTTCCGCCACCGCCGGGTAGGCCGTTGCGAACTCGGTGTCGTGCGCGAGGCCCGCATTGGAGACCAGCGCACCGATGCGGACGCCGCCGCCGGGCAAATGCTCGATGCGGTCCAGTCCTGGAAGATGGGTGACATCGACCAGGCGATCCGGACGGCTGACGCCGGCCTTCATGAGATCGAGCAGGTTGGTGCCGGCGGCAAGATAGGCGGCACCCGGCTGGCTCGCGGCCGCAACGGCTTCAGCCAGCGTCGCGGGCTTCACATAATCGAACATTTTCATGCGGAGCGCCTCCGGCCTGCTTCGGTCTGGCTCGCCTGCGCTTCCAGCACGGCATCGACGATGCCGGCATAGGCGCCGCAGCGGCAGAGATTGCCGCTCATGCCTTCACGGATCCGCTCGGGATCGTTGCCGGCCTGGCCCTCGCTCATCAGCCCGATCGCGCTCATGATCTGGCCCGGCGTGCAGAAGCCGCACTGAAAGCCGTCGCAGGCGATGAAAGCGGCCTGCACCGGATGCAGCTGATCCCCGCGGGCAATGCCTTCGATCGTGACGATCTCGGCGCCGGCATGGCTGATGGCGAGCGCGAGGCACGAATTGATGCGCTTGCCGTCGACGAGGATGGTGCAGGCGCCGCATTGGCAGCGGTCGCATCCCTTCTTGGTTCCGGTGAGTTGGAGGCGCTCACGCAGGAGATCGAGCAGCGTGACGCGCGGATCGTTCAATTCGATCTCGCGCCGCGCACCGTTCACGGTGAGGCTGATGGAGTGGGTCATCGAGAGCTCCGATCAGATATGGTCATGGGTCATCGCTGCGCGCCACGGCGTGGCCGCCATCGATTTCACGCGGCTCGACGATGGATCGAGCCGATAGCCGAGCGGATATACGGAGGCACCCTCCGTTTAACAAGGGGCACCTAAAAAGATTTCAGAATTCGTCAAAAGAGCATGTGCAAACAACGCGATGCAGCCATGACCGGGTTCAATCTAACCGGATCGTGATCTACATTCGGGGGTATGGACGATCAGGCCGACAAGATCCGAAAACCTCGCGCGGACGGCGTGCGCAATCGCGAGCGCGTGCTCGAAGCGGCGAAGGCCGTATTCAGCGCCGGTGGGCCGGAGGCGAGCCTGGAAGCGGTGGCGAAGCGCGCCGGCGTCGGGATCGGCACGCTCTACCGACACTTCCCGACACGTGAGGCTTTGTTTGAGGCGGTCTACCGGCGCGAGGTGGAGCAGCTCAGCGAACTCGCCGAGCTATTGAAGAGCGCAAAGGACCCGGTCGAAGCGCTGCGCCGCTGGCTGCATTCCAATGTCGAGTTCGTCGCAACCAAGAAGGGCATGTTGGCCGCGCTGGCGCTTGCCGTGCAGAACCAGTCCGAGCTGCACGCGTTTTCGCTCGACCGTTTGACGAAGGCCGTCGGCCTGTTGCTCGACCGTGCGGTCGCCGCCGGGAAATTGCGTGCCGACATCAGCCCGGACGACCTGCTGCGGGCGCTGATCGGCATGTGCTACATGCACGACCAGCCCGGCTGGCAGGCAACCGCCCTGCGGCTGCTCGACGTGTTCATCGACGGGCTTCGGATCCAGCCGAAAGCGAAAACGGCACCCACCGCCGGGAAGCCGCCGACCAGCAAGCGAGCAACGAAGCGCGTGAACAGACGCTGATCGTCAGGATCAGCCTCAGCTGCAAAGCCGCAGCGGCTGAAAGCGACGATCTCCGACGTCGGCGGCGTGCACTGGTTCGCAATCCCGAGCCTGCCCTAGCAAGATCAGGCATGTCCGACGTAGGTATCGACGGCTGTCAAGAACCGATGCCGCTCTTCTTCGGTGATGAAAGCGGCCTCAAATCCGTTGCGGACCACGCGGACAATGTCTTCCTGCGAGAGCTGCAATGCCCGCTGACACTCAATCAAATTTTCACTGACATATCCGTCGAAGTATGGCGGGTCGTCGGAGTTGACCGTAGCCAGCAGGCCCGCATCCATCATTGCCCGCAGCGGATGATCGCGCAGCGAGCGTACTACATTTAGTCTCAGGTTTGAGAGTGGACAAACGGTGAGCGCAATTCGGCGGTGGGCAAGCTCCCTCGCCAAGCCGTGATCGGCCAAACAGGAATTACCGTGATCGATGCGGTCGACCTCCAGCAGTTCGACGGCTTCCCGGACGTAGGACGCCTCTCCCGCGTGAATCGTGGTTCGGAACCCTCTGCCACGGCATTCGCGGAAGAAGCTTTTGAACTTCGACGGCGGATTACCGATCTCCGCGCCACCCATCCCGATCGCAAGTATGCGATCCGACCAAGGCATTACCTGATCGAGCAGTTCCAACGCATCGCCCTCCGTCCTGTGACGGTGCGCGCTGACCATTAGACCGGAACTGATTCCACGCTCACGTTTGGCATCGTCCATCGCCCGCAGGACGCCATTCATGACGCAATCGATCGAAACTCCTCGACTGGTAAAGCTTTGCGGGCCCATGAACAGTTCGGCCCGAACGATCCCGTGCTCATGGGCCTTTCTCAGATAGGCTGCGGTCACATCGTAGAAGTCCACTTCATGCATGAGCACACGGCAACCCTCGAAATAGAGATCGAGGAACGACTGCAGGTCCGAGAAACGGTAAGCGGCTCGTAGCGCTTCCGGCGTTTCCCAGCGAAGCTTGACACCATTTCGTCTAGCCAATGCGAACATCAGCTCCGGCTCCAGGCTGCCTTCGATGTGCATGTGCAGCTCGGTTTTCGGCATTCCCCGAATGAAAGCACTCATCTCCGTCATAAGGATTCCCTTTATGGTCGTGAAGAGGGATACGCCAAAACTAGGCGGCCTTGACGCGATCAAGGCTCTCGATCAGGTCAGCGCGGATATCGTCATAATCCTCGAGGCCGATCGACAATCTTATCAAACTATCCGTGAATCCATGCTCGAAGCGTTCTTCGGGGGAATAGGTAGCGTGCGTCATACTGGCGGGATGCTGTACCAGTGTCTCCGCGTCCCCGAGACTTACCGCACGCGTCGCCAGACTGACCGCATTCATAAATGCGCGGGCCGCCGGCAGACCGCCCTTCAGTTCGAGAGCGATCATTCCTCCCATATTCCGCATTTGGCGCCTCGCCACGTGGTATTGCGGATGGGACACCAGGCCCGGGTAGTAAACCTTGGCCACTGCGGCATGCGCTTCGATATCGCGGGCTATCCTGGCCGCCGTCGTGCCGTGCCTTTCCATCCGAAGGTTGAGAGTTTTCAATCCGCGCAGCACAAGGAAGGCATCGAATGCCGAAATGCACGCGCCATTCATCTCCTTGATCCCGACGAAGCGGAATTGGTCGACGAGTTCCTTGCGCGCGACGATCAGACCGGCGAGAAGATCGCCATGTCCGCCAAGGTACTTCGTCGCCGAATGGACCACGAGAACGCCCCGAGCGTGATCGGCTTCTGCAGATAGGGCGTGCAGTAGGTATTGTCGATCAGGAGTAAAGCGCCGGCCTTGCGACAGCGATCCGCAAGCTCGGCAATGTCCACAACGCGCATGTTGGGGTTCGAGGGCGTTTCGGCGACAACCAACCGCGTGCGCGGCGTGATCGCCTGGTCGAATCCGGATGGATTTGTGAGATCTGCGAAGCGTGTCTTGATGCCAAACCTTTGGATCTCGTGGCTCAGGAGCGCGAACGTGCACCCATAAAGCGTCTTGTCCGCGATCACCTCATCGCCGGAACGCAACAGAGTCCACAGCACAGCGGTCATCGCACCCATGCCTGAAGAGGTCGCAAGGGCGCACTGACCTTCTTCGAGCGCTGCGATTCGCGCCTCCAGAATGCTGACCGTAGGGTTGCCGACCCGGCTGTAGATGTATCCTTCGTTCTCGCCCGCGAACGTTTCGCTGCCGGTCGACGCGATCGAACGCATATGTCGACGTGAGAAAAACGGGTGGATTGAGCGAGCCATGGTAAGCGAGCGGGTTGTACCCGTGATGGATGGCGGTCGTGGCGAAACCGAATTTTCGATCGTTTTTCATGGCCACAATCTAGCGAGAAAGCGAGCGCCAATTATGCTAAACTTCGTCTCGTAACCCCTCAAAGTTGGTGCAAACCGCTAATAGGTAGATAAAAAATGAGCAAACCAGCCAAACAGTCTCAAATCAACTCTTTGGCGAAATTGGATGCGATTGACCTGAAGATACTCGGCGAACTGCAGTTCGACGCGAGGCTGCCGAACCAAACTCTGGCCGATCGCGTCGGCCTGTCACCCTCGCCCTGTTCGCGGCGAGTGCGGATGCTCGAAAGCGAAGGTGTCATTGAAGGCTACCAAACGGTCTTGAACCGCACCGCCGTCGGGTTGGGACTGACTGTCTTCGCGGGTATCAAAATGGAAAAGCACGCAGATGCGCCGAAGGAGCGGTTTATCCAGACCATCCTTAAAATGCCGGAAGTGGTCGCTTGCCACCTGATCTCCGGCGACGTCGATTTTCTGGTCGAGATCGTCGTGCCGGACATGACGACCTACGAATCCGTGGTGCTCCGGCGTTTTCTAAGCCTCCCCGAAGTGCGCGACATCCGAACGAGCTTCGCGATGAAAAGCTTCAAACTGTCCGGCGCTTTGCCCTTGCGCCAACGCTGAGGTTAGCAACTTCGTGCGCACTCATTGGCGGCTGCAACATGTTGACGGATATCGAAAATGTCCGCTCATCCAGGACGACCGAAAGTAAAGATCCGAAAACCTCGCGCGGACGGCGTGCGCAATCGCGAGCGCGTGCTCGAAGCGGCGAAGGCCGTATTCAGCGCCGGTGGGCCGGAGGCGAGCCTGGAAGCGGTGGCGAAGCGCGCCGGCGTCGGCATCGGCACGCTCTACCGACACTTCCCGACACGTGAGGCTTTGTTTGAGTCGGTCTACCGGCGCGAGGTGGAGCAACTCGGCGAACTCGCCGAGCTATTGAAGGGCGCAAAGGACCCGGTCGAAGCGCTGCGCCGCTGGCTGCATTCCAATGTCGAGTTCGTCGCAACCAAGAAGGGCATGTTGGCCGCGCTGGCGCTTGCCGTGCAGAACCAGTCCGAGCTGCACGCGTTTTCGCTCGACCGTTGACGAAGGCCGTCGGCCTGCTGCTCGACCGTGCGGTCGCCGCCGGGAAATTGCGTGCCGACATCAGCCCGGACGACCTGCTGCGGGCGCTGATCGGCATGTGCTACATGCACGACCAGCCGGGCTGGCAGGCAACCGCCCGGCGGCTGCTCGACGTGTTCATCGACGGGCTTCGGATCCAGCCGAAAGCGAAAACGGCACCCGCCGCCGCGAAGCCGCCGGCCAGCAAGCAAGCAACAAAACGTGCGACGAAACGCTGACCATCATGCAGCTGCATTGATGCAGTAGCCGGGGGCGAAGAGTTAGCGCACGCCCAGTGCAGGCGGTGCGCGAGGGATCTCCTACGGTCTGGACATGGAACTGCGCATTGAGCAAGTGCGGAACTGCCGTGAAGTCAAACGGCCGCTCGCAAGCCCGTTCCAGTTGTTCAGTTCAATGCGATCAAGGGAACCAAGCTACTCTCCATGCGTAGCACCGCAGGCAGCACAACCTGAGGGCATCGCATGGACACACGGACGATAGAGCGGAGCCCTTCCCCCGACAGGCCCCGGTTGCTGCCGACGCGATCTGAGCAGCAGCCGCAGCCCAAGGATCATCAGGCGAACAGCGGCGCGCAGGACAAGGCGCAGCCACCCGCTTCCCTGCGCGATCGACTTCGCGCGCACTGGCTTCTAGCGTCCGTCGTGACGTGCCTGTTGCTGGTTGCCGTCAGCGGAGGAACTATCTACTGGCTCAGCATTCGCAATTACGAAATCACCGACGACGCCTTCATCGCTGCACGGAGCTTCTCAGTTGCGCCGAAGGTCGGCGGTTATGTCACGGACGTGCCGGTCACCGACAACCAGCATGTCAATGCCGGCGACCTCTTGGCCCGGATCGACGATCGCGACTACGTCATCGCGGTCAGCCAAGCCAAGGCGCAGGTCGCGGTCGCGGAAGCCAATATCGACAACGTCCAAGCCCAGATCGAAAGCCAACATCAGCAGATTGATCAGGCAAAGGCGCAGTTGGAGCAGGCCGAGGCTCAGCTCAAATTCGCAGATCAGGAAGAAGCTCGCGCCAAGGATCTGGTCGATAAAGGCGCCGGCACCGTCCAGCGTGAGCAGCAGACGCGTTCGGATCTGCAGTCACAGCAGGCCAACACCTCGCGGGCAAAGGCGGCAATGATTGCTGCTGAGCTCGGCATCAAGACGCTCGGGGCGCAGCTTGAAAGCGCGCGCGCCGGGCGGCAGCAGGCGCAGGCCCAGCTCGATCAGGCCAATCTCAATCTGCAGTACACGCGCATCACAGCCGACCAGGCCGGGCGCGTTGTCAAGCTGTCCGGTGCCGTCGGGACTCTCGCTACCGCGGGCCAGGCGCTGATGATGTTGGTTCCGGACGATATCTGGATCGTCGCGAACTACAAGGAGACGCAGCTCAGATATATGCGGCCCGGCCAGCCGGTCGAATTCACCATCGATGCTTATGCGGGCCGGACATTGACTGGCCGCGTGGCATCGATCCAGCCTGGATCGGGCACCGCCTTCAGCCTGCTGCCGGCGGAAAATGCGACTGGCAATTTCGTCAAGGTCGTGCAGCGCGTGCCGGTGAAGATTGTGGTCGACCATTGGCCTGCCGACGTGCCGGTCGGACCGGGCATGTCGGTCGTGCCGTGGACCAGAGTGATTGGACCAAAGTGAAATGACCAGCACGACCGACAGCGCGCGGGGCAGCGGCTGGTCACCGGAGCGGTCCGCCGCCGGTGGACACAATCCCTATCTCATAGCCTTTGTTGTTTCGATCGCGACCTTCATGGAAGTGCTCGATACGACTATTGCCAATGTCTCGCTGCGCTATATCGCCGGAGGACTCGCGGTCGGGCTCGATGAAAGTACCTACGTTATTACCAGCTATCTTGTCGCCAATGCGGTCGTGCTGTCGATTTCCGGCTGGCTGGCGACGGTCATCGGGCGCAAGCGCTTCTACATGATCTGCGTCGCCGTCTTCGCTTTTGCGTCGCTGCTGTGCGGATTTGCCTGGAATCTCGAGGCGCTGGTGCTCTTCCGCATCCTACAGGGTCTCGGTGGCGGCGGCATGGCCACCAGTGAGCAGGCAATCCTCGCCGATTCCTTTCCGCCCGAAAAGCGCGGCCAGGCCTTTGCGATCTACGGCATCGCAGTCGTGGTCGCGCCTGTGGTCGGCCCGACCCTCGGCGGTTGGATCAGCGATACCTATTCCTGGCACTGGATATTCCTGATCAATGTGCCCATGGGATTGCTCTCGCTTTTTCTGGTTGGAACGCTGGTCAGTGAACCGTCCGGCGCGGAAGAGGAACGGCAAAGACTGCTCAGCAGGGGATTGCGCGTCGACTATGTCGGGTTTGCGCTCGTTGCGATTGGATTGGGCTCGCTCGAGTTCGTGATGGACGAGGGTCAGCGCAACGACTGGTTCGGATCGAACATGATTGTCGGGTTCGCGCTCGCGGCGGGCTTCTGCCTGGTCGCGCTGGTGTTCTGGGAATTGACGCGCGAGGATCCGATCATCGATATCCGCCTGCTGGGACAGCGGCAGTTCGGCGCCTGCTTCCTGGCCATGCTCGGCACTGGTGCGATCGTCATTGCGACCACGCAGATCCTGCCGCAATTCCTGCAGACCGAGCTGGGCTACACGGCGATGCTTGCCGGACTGGTGCTGTCGCCGGGTGGGCTCGTCACCATGGTGATGATGCCGATCACCGGCTGGTTGATCGGCTGGGTGCAGCCGAAATATCTGATTGCCGCAGGATCGGCGATCGCGGCGCTGTCGATGTGGCATCTCACCGGGATCACGGGCGACATCACCTACGGCTATGCCGCGATGTCACGTATTTATCTGGCGATTGGGCTGCCGCTGCTGTTCCTGCCAATCACGACCGCATCCTATGACGGCATCCCGCCGCACAAGACAAACCAGGCCTCCGCGCTGATCAACGTCGCGCGCAACCTCGGCGGCTCGATGGGTGTCGCGCTGGTGCAGACCGTTCTCGCCCAGCGCCAGCAATTCCATCAAACCCGCCTGGTCGAGCATGTTGCCCCTTCCGACATCGCCTATCAGCAAACGATCGATGCAATGACGCGCTACTTTCAGGCGCAAGGCTCCAGCGCCTCTGAAGCGGCGTCGCAAGCCATCGCCTGGGTGGGACAAACGCTGCAAAAGCAGGTCGATCTGCTCGCCTTTGCGGACGTGTTTTGGACCCTTGCGATGATCGGCGCCATCATGATCCCCATGGCGCTGACGCTCCGATCGATCGATTTGAAGGCGCCTGCGCGAGGTCACTAGTCTCCCGAGCTCGAAGTCGGCGCTACCAAAGCGGGATCGATATCTCGTGGGCATGCCTCAAGCGTGCGAAATCGCGGGAGATCGCATATCGGCGCAGGCAATGGAAGCTTTGGTAGCGGGGGTCCGCTACATCGCGATACCCACTAGTTCGGGAGCCCTGTTTTCTTATCGGCGGGCAGCGAAGCCGGCCCAGCGAGCAATTTGATAGTCTGGCGAAACCGCCTTTTGTTAGGCCGCAGCCGCCGGGCGACCGGCCTGCAGCCACGCATAAGTCTCGTCGAGTGCGCGTCGGGCGCGCGCATACATCTCGCCGATCTCAGCCTTGGTGATGATCATCGGCGGGCAGAAGTTTATCGTGTCTCCGAGCGCACGCGTGATCAGACCGTGCTTGAGGGCCCGTTCTCCGACGTGAGCCGCAACGCCCCAGGACGGATCGAAAACCTCCTTCGAATCCTTGTTGCTAACCAGCTCGAGCGCCCCGATGAGTCCGACGCCACGGGCGTTGCCGACTAACGGATGATCTGCGAAGGACTTAAGACCCGACTGGAACTCGCCCATGATCGAGCGGACGTGGTTCACGATGTCTCGTTCTTGATAGATTTTGAGAGTCTCCAGCGCCACTGCCGTGGCGACAGGATGACCGCCATAGGTGAAGCCGTGCCCCAGCGTTCCTATCCTTCCGCTTGCGTCACGAACCGCTGAATAGACCTTTTCATTGATCATCACGACAGCGATCGGCTGATAGGCCGCCGAGAGCTGCTTCGCCATCGTGATGACATCCGGCTTGAGACCGAAAGTCTCACATCCGAACATGTTGCCGGTTCTTCCGAACCCGCAGATGACCTCGTCCGCGATCAACAGGATCTCATACTTGCGCAAGATTGCCTGAATCTTTTCATAGTAGGTCGGCGGCGGCACGATGCATCCACCCGATGCCATCAACGGTTCCGCGAAGAATGCCGCAACCGTGTCTGGACCTTCCCTCTGGATCAGTTGCTCAAGCGCATCGGCGCAGCGCGTGGCGAAAGTCTCTTCGTCTTCGCCGGGATTTGCGTATCGGTAGTGAAGTGGGCACTCGGTGTGCAGGACGCGGTCGATCGGAAGATCGAAATCCCGATGATTATTGACGAGACCCGTGAGGCTCGCCGACGCAATCGTCACGCCGTGGTAAGCGCGCATACGGGAGATGATCTTCTTCTTGGCCGGCCTGCCGATGGAATTGTGGTAGTACCACGCGAGCTTGATCGCCGTATCGTTTGCTTCTGACCCGGAATTGACGAAGAACACTTTGCTCATCGGCACTGGCGAGAGATCGACCAGCCGCTCGGCCAACTCGACCGCCGTATCGTGTGATTTGCCGCCGAAGCTGTGATAAAACGGCAATTTCTGCATCTGGCGATACGCAGCGTCCATCAGCCGCTGCTCGCTGAAGCCAAGCGAAGCGCAGAATAAGCCGGCGAGCCCCTCGATGTAGCGATTGCCTTCGTTGTCGATGACGTAGATCCCGTCTCCGCGTTCGATCATCATCGGACCCACTTTTTCATGGGCAACCGCATTGGTGTAGGGATGCAGCACTCGCGCAACGTCGCGCGCCTCGATCGAATTGGGACGAATGCTCACTCTGCTCTCCTAATCCGCGGCCCGCTGGGCCCGCTCGTACACCATATTGGCAAGCACATCCGCGCCCGCTTTGGCGTGACCCGGCTCGCACCACTCGAATTCGCTGTGCGATATGCCGTCGCGGCAGGGCACGAAGATCAGCGCTGTAGGACACACCACATGCATGTTGAGCGCATCATGCGCAGTCCATGTCGGCAGCCGCATCGAAGTGAAGCCGAGTTGGCTGGCGACCTGTTCGGTCAGCTCGACGAGTTCGCTCGGGAAATCGAAGCGGTGACGCTGCGGATTGCGCGAGAATGACATGCTCAGTCGATGCTCCTGCCCAACCTTTTCGACCAACTGCTCGATGCTGGCTAGAATGTCGTCGCGCCCGCCCGCTTCGGCGTGCACCGCCAAAAACTGGACGACGGCCTTGTGCGGGATATTGATGCGATTGTTCGGCCAGATATCGATGACCGTCGCACTGACCATCCCATGCGGCTCCTGGGCCATGCCGATTTCTTCGATTTCCTGAACTATCTTCGCGGCGCCAACCAAAGCATTGCGCCGTTTCGACATCCGGGTGGTCTGAGAGTGACCGTTCTCGCCAAGAATCTCGATGATGCCGCCGCCCTGATAGGAGGTGTGCGTCACTGCCCCGATCTGGATGCCGGCGGCCTCGAGAACCGGCCCTTGCTCGATATGTAGTTCGACGTAGCTGTCTACGGGACGCTGTCCCACCTCCGCCTCGCCCGCATATCCGATGCGCTTGAGCTCGTCGCCCATCAAGATGCCCGCCCGGTCGCGGGTGGCGAGCAGAGTCTCCAGCGTCGTTCGGCCTGCAAACAGGTTCGAGCCGACCACCCCGGGCGGAAAACGTGCACCTTCCTCATTCGTCCAGTTCACAACCTCGATCGGGCGACGAGTCCGAGCGCCGGCGCGGTCGAGCGTTCGCACGACTTCCAAACCCGCCAAGACACCCAGGACGCCATCGAACTTCCCGCCGGGCGCTTGCGTGTCGAGGTGACTGCCCATCATGACCGGCGGCAGATTGTCGTCTATGCCGCTCCGGCGCGCAAAGACATTGCCGATCTTGTCGATCGTGACGGTCAGCCCCGCCTCTTTCGCCCAATGCACGAACAGATTGCGTCCATCGCGATCGGCGTCCGATAGCGCCGTTCGATACGAGCCGCCGTTCGCGGTCGCGCCGATGGCCGCCATCGTCATCAGATCCGACCATAGGCGCTCGCCGTCCACTCTGATCATCTTTCGCTTCCTGGACAATCTCCCTATCGCGGCAGCATTTTGGTCAAACGACCAAATTTAGTCAAGCGACCAGCTTTGAGCAAGATGACATGTCGGGCGGGGTCGGGCGAAGAAACTGAGGGCAGCCAAGATGCATTTGACAGCTCAAAGCAGTTCGCGGAAACATCGGACGCATGACAAAGCTGAGGACGAAGAGTGACGTAACGCGCGCCCAAATCATTCAGGGAGCGCTGCAAGCTCTGGAGACGACCGGCGTTATCGGAACCACCACCAGGAGCATTGCCGCAGCAGCGAATGTTCAGCTTGCGACGCTGCATTATCATTTCGAAAGCAAGAGCACATTGCTCGTCGCCGTGTTGGAAGCGCTGATCGACGAGATCGCCGAGCGACTACGGCAAGATCGCGCCGGCACTGAACCCGATCTCGACAATCGCATCGAGATCCTAATTCGCGGCACGTGGCGATCCATCATGCAATCGCGCGCTCGCCAGATCGTGCAGTACGAGCTGACGCTGTACGCGTTGCGTGAGGGCGCCCAATGGCTCGCCGATCAGCAGTACGAGGCCTACCTGCAGCTTTACCGGGATCAACTAACCAGCAAATCCAAAAAGTCGGAACTTTCGGCCGCAGGCTATACTTCGCTGGCACGCTTCATACTCGCGGGCATTGACGGCCTCATTCTTCAGGAATTGGTGAAACCAAGCCGCACGCGCTCCAATCAAGCGATTGAGGCGCTCATATTTGGAGCGAAGCAATATTCTCAACAACTGCAGCGGGAAGCATCGATGGTTCGCGCGTAACGACTCCGACCGCTACCATGGGAGTGCAAGATCGCAGAAGATCGAAGTCTGGCGTAGAAAATCGTGCCGCTTGGTAGCGGGGGAGGGACTCGAACCCCCGACCCCAGGATTATGATTCCCGTGCTCTAACCAGCTGAGCTACCCCGCCACGGCGTCGCGGTGGCGGCAGGCAATGCCGCGGTCGCGAACGCGGCGCATATAAGGAGTGGCTCAAGCCGCTGTCAAGCAAAGCGAGCACGCCGCGCAAGCCTTCGCAAAACCACGCTATTTTGGCCTGATTGTCTGGTCGCCGCCGGGGCTGCCGGGCGGCGGAATCACCGGGGTCTTGCCGGCATCCGGCGCGGGCGCGTGCATTTCGGGGTCGACGCCCGCAGGCGGACACAATACGCCGTCGGAGCGCGCCAGCTTGTCGCCGAGCGGCTCAGCCCGCTGGCCAGTGGTCGTTCCCTCCGGAACCTTCTCGCCGGTATCGGGCTTGGGCTGCATCGGTGCACAATCGGCGGCGCGTTGCGGCGATGGCGGCGCGGTCGGGGCCGGCGGTGTGGTCGGACCGGGCGGAGCCTGCGCCGCCGCCACGCCGGCGGCCACCGTCATCACGCATGAGAGAAGCAGTGCGCGTTTCATTGCCATGCAAGAAAACGGCCTGCGCTGGCGGAGGTTCCGCCGTCAGACTGTCATGCGCGATCACGATTTCCGATAACGGATCAGGGAAAAATGTCCCATCGGCGGCATCGGCCGCCGCTCGGTCAGGGTGACGCCGCCATGTTTGTCGGCCCAGTTGGTCAGGCGCTCCCAGGGAAATTCAGGCCGCCAGCCCAGCCGCCGCGCAATCGGGGCGAACGCCAGCTCGAAGGCGCGCCGCGGGCCGCTTTCCGCGCCGATGTGGTTGACCAGGATGAGTTCGCCGCCCGGTTTCAGCACGCGGATGAAATCATCGAGCGTGGCCTCGGGATCCGGCACCGCCGTGATGACATATTGCGCCACCACCGCATCGAAAAACGAATCGGGAAACGCCAGGTTCTTGGCGTCCATCACCGCAAGGGTTTCGACGTTGGTCAGCCCAAACTCGCGCACGCGCCTCAGCGCCCGCCGCAGCATCGGCTCGGAAATGTCGACGCCGCACAATCTCGTATTGCGCGAATATTCCGACAGCGACAGCCCGGTGCCGACGCCGACATCAAGAACGCGTCCGCCGATCTTGTCGGCTTCCGCGATGGTCGACCGGCGGCCCTCGTCGAACACCTTGCCGAAAACCAGATCGTAGACCGGCGCCCAGCGCCCATAAGCCTTTTCGACCCCCTCGCGGTCGATGTCCGCAGCCATTTCCCCTGCCCCGATTTTTTCTTTACGTGCGCATCGCCTCGGCAAGTGGCGGCGTCGTCGCTGGCTGCGCCCCTGCCCTCGTCACCGCATGGCGCGCGGTCGCGCTCTTGATAAATCCGCCGCCGAGCACGCGCGCCTGTCCGGAAGGCGCGTCGTAGAACACGCAGGCCTGGCCGGGCGATACGCCCTCCTCGCCGGCGACGAGTTCGACTTCATAACCGCCATCGACCGCACGCAGAAACGCCGGCTGCGGCGCACGGGTCGAGCGCACGCGAACGAACATTTCGATGCCCTCGCCGATGACACGGTCGAGCGCGCCGTCGCCGATCCAGTTGACGTCGCGCAGCAGGATGCGATCCATCCGCAGCGCCTCGCGCGGGCCCACCACGACGCGACGGCTGGCCGCATCGAGCTTGACGACATAGAGCGGTGCGCCGGCGGCAATGCCGAGGCCCTTGCGCTGGCCGACGGTGTAATGAACGATGCCCTGGTGACGGCCGATCACGCGTCCCTCGAGATCGACGATGTCGCCGGGCTCGATCGCGCCGGGCTTCAGCCGCCCGATGATGTCGGTATAGCGGCCGGTCGGCACGAAGCAGATGTCCTGGCTGTCCTGTTTGTCGGCGACTTCGAGCCCGAAGCGCCGCGCCAGCTCGCGCGTCTGCGGCTTGGTCATGTCGCCAAGCGGAAAGCGCAAATAGTCCAGCTGCTCGCGCGTGGTCGCGAACAGGAAATAGCTCTGGTCGCGATCGGCATCCGCCGCGCAGACCAGCGCGCGCGATCCGTCGGCGAGGCGGCGCGAGGCCACGTAATGCCCGGTCGCGAGCGCCTGGGCGCCAAGCTCGCGCGCGGTCGAAAGCAGGTCGCGAAACTTGATCGAGCGGTTGCACTCGATGCAGGGCACCGGCGTCTCACCATGCGCGTAGCTGTCGGCAAAATTGTCGATCACGGATTCGCGGAAGCGGCTTTCATAATCGAGCACGTAATGCGGAATGCCGATCCGTTCGGCGACGTTGCGGGCGTCGTGGATGTCGCGCCCGGCGCAGCAGGCGCCCTTGCGATGGGTGGCCGCGCCATGGTCGTAGAGCTGCAGCGTGATTCCGACCACGTCGTAGCCCTCGGACTTCAAGAGGGCGGCCGTCACCGAGGAATCGACGCCGCCGGACATGGCAACCACGATCCGCGTGTCCTGCGGGCGGCCCTCGAGATCCAGACTGTTTCGCATGCCAGGGGTCATCGACTTCAATCGCGGGCGCCAGGCGGCCCGCAGGGGTTAAAAGACCTTTTTCTCCAAGGCCTTAGGATATCATTCTGCCCATCCCGGACCGGATTGGACGCCGCTCTTTAATATAGGCCGTATTCCTGCGAAGCAATCAGCCGGCCGCCAATTTGGAGCGGGTCCAGGACGGCAAATCTTGCCGCCGGGCAGAAAAGGCGGCCGAAACCGGGCAACGCCACCCGGTCGGGCTCGGTCGCAAGGCCCTGAAATCCCTTAATAATAATTCTCGGACGGAAGTGGCCCGGTCCTTGCTGAAGGGTAGCCCGAGAGCTCAGCGCGAGGGTTGCCCGTGGTTAGTGTCACGTCAGAAGTATCGGCAAACGCATCTTTCCAGAACGCGGCGGCGAAATCCGCCCGGCCGGATTCCGATCCCCCCACCGGGAACCACAGCTTCGCAGCGCTGGTCGACAGCAACACGGCCGCGAGCCGCAACGACAATCGCGCGCAAGACCAGGCGCCCGCCGCGCGCCGCCCCGACGACACCCAGGCATCCGGCAATCGATCGCGTGACAGCGCCGCCGCGTCCGACAAGGCCGCGCGCAACGATGCGAATGATCGCAACGCCGAGGCCAAGCCCCGTAACGACAAGGCTGGTAGCGACGACAACGCGCGCGACAATGGCAAAGCCGACGCCAACACCAATACTGACACGACTGCCGATACCAAGGCGACGACAACCCGCCGCACCAAATCGAAGTCCGACGCGCCGAAGTCTGACAAGGCGACGTCGGACGAAACGGCGCAGGCATCTTCCGGCGATATCTCCGCCGCCGATCAGACCGAGACGGACCAGAATGGAACGACCGTCACGACGGCCGATGCCATCGCCGCCGCAATCCCTGCTGCTGCAACGCCGGCGCCGACTGTCCCCGCAGCGGCCACAGCCGACAAGGCCGCCGCCCCGCTCGCCATTGCAGCAGCCGCGATCGCAGCGGTGGCCGCCGAAACCGCTCCGGCGACGCCCACCGCCGAAACGACGGACGGCGACGCCGGAGCAACTTCCCCCGCGACCGCGAACGCCGCACAGGCGGAGACCACGGTGAAGACTGTCGCGCAAGGCGGCGTCGGCCAGGCGGTCAGCGCGCAGGCGACGTCCGGCGATCCATCTGTTACCGGAGGCATCGCTCAGGCCGCTGCAGTGGTCGCGGCGACGCCGGCCGCGACCAAAGCCGCCGTGCCGTCCAAGGGTGCCGATCTCGCCAAGAAGGGCGCCACGGCGGCGGTCGAGCAGCAGCCCGGCACGATCGACAGCACCGATACCGCTGCACCGACGGCACCTGCCACTGACACCATCGTGTCCGCCGTCACGCCGGCCGAAGCCGTCGCCAAGCCAAAATCCGAGAACGGCATCGCTGATGCCGTGAAGGGCGACGCGTCAGGCAATTCCATCGCGCCGCCCGTGGCGCATGCCAATGCCAACGCGCAGCTTGCCGCCGATATTGGCCAGACGACGTTCAATACGCCAGGGAACGGCCTGCAGGCCGCCGGCACGATCCTGGCACAACAGTCGACCGTTCATTCCGCGACGACCGCTGCGGCCAGTCAACTCACCGCCACTGCCGCTACCGATGCTGCCGTGCCGGTTAGCGGACTCGCGATGGAAATCGCCGCCTCCGCCAAGAGCGGCAAGACCCGCTTCGAGATCCGGCTCGATCCCGCCGAGCTCGGCCGCATCGATGTTCGCATCGATGTCGACCGACACGGCCAGGTGACCTCGCACCTCACCGTCGAGCGGCCGGAAACGCTGTCGATGCTGCGCCAGGACGCCAACCAGCTGCAGCGCGCGCTCGACAATGCCGGGCTCTCCACCGGCAATGGCGGTCTGCAGTTCAGCCTGCGCGACCAGTCCTCGCAGGGCCAGAACGACGGCAACCAGGGAAATCCCAACGCGCATCGCATCGTCGTCAGCGAGGAAGACAGCGTGCCGGCCGTCGTCGCGGGCCGCAGCTATGGCCGCATGCTCGGTGCGAGCGGCGGCGTTGACATCAGAGTGTAAAGGAAATCGCCATGGCAGTTGATGCAACCATGCCGACCACGGTCGTTTCGGCTCCCGGAACCGGTAACGCGACGGGCAACAAGACCGCATCGGACAAGACGACCGGGATCGCGGATAATTTCCAAACCTTTCTGACCTTGCTGACCACGCAGCTTCAGAATCAGAATCCGCTGGATCCGCTCGACACCAACCAGTTCACCCAGCAACTCGTGCAGTTCGCCGGCATCGAGCAGCAGCTCAAGTCGAACGAGCAGTTGAAGTCCCTGGTCGAGATCGAAAAGGGTGCGCAGGCGACGCAGGCGCTGGTCTATGTCGGCAACACCGTTGCCATCGACGGCAGCAAGGCGCAGTTCGACAAGTCGGCGACCTGGAATTTCAATTCCGAGCAAGACACAACCGCGAAGATCACCATCACCAATTCCGCAGGACAGACGGCCTACAGCGGCAACTTCAACCTGAAGAAGGGCGGCTCCAGCTTCGTCTGGGATGGCAAGGGCAATGACGGCGTGCAGTGGCCGCCCGGAACCTACACCCTGACCGCGACGGGCACGGATAGCAAAGGCAACAACGTGGCTATTTCCACCGAAGTCCAGGGCGTCGTCGATTCCGTCGACCTGACCTCGTCCCCGCCGCTGCTGTCGATCGGCGGACAGAGCTACACCACCGACAAGATCAAGCGGGTGATGCGCACGAAAGCCTAAGATCCGGTACCCAACGTCGATCGCTTACCCCAGCATCAGCCCTTAGCGGCCCGGTTCCCCAGCGAACGCACAGGCGTTCCCGGAGGCCGGGCCGTGGCCATTTCTGGTCATTTTCAAGGAGATTCGTATTGAAGCCGTAGGCTTAGGCAAATTTTAAGCCGACCAGCGTAAGTTGGTACCGTGAGTTCAGTGGTTGAGAGTTTGTGAGTACGCCATGACAGAACCCCATCGCCCGAGGGTAAAATACGTCATCGGGCCTGACGGCAGTCCGTTAACAATTGCTGACCTGCCCGCGCCCGGCACCAAACGGTGGGTGATCCGTCGCAAGGCCGAAGTAGTCGCCGCGGTCCGTGGTGGCCTGCTATCCCTCGAAGAGGCCTGCAGCCGCTATACCTTGACCGTCGACGAATTCCTTTCCTGGCAGTTCTCAATCGATCAGCACGGGCTGGCAGGCCTCCGGACGACCCGGATCCAGCAATATCGGCAGTAAGCCCTCCCGAACCGAAAGATTTGATGAAAACCGGCTTCGCTCTGCGAAGCCGGTTTTTTACATGCCGGAACTATTAGGGGCGCTTTAACGGTCGTTAACCATATGGAAACCATCCCCTAGGCAATAATTGCCCAGTCGGTCCCTGGGGCCGAATCCCTGGGGGCGGTTGGTGCAAAGTCTCGTTGCTTTCCTGAAAGGCCTGGGTGCGGCACGGCTGATGGCCATGGTCGCCGTGACGACCGCGCTGATCGGCTTCTTCGCCTTTGTCATCATGCGCGTCACCACGCCGCAGATGACCACCCTGTTCACCGACCTCTCCTTTGAAGATTCCTCCAGCATCATCAAGGATCTGGAACGCCAGGCGATCCCCTTCGAGCTGCGCAATGACGGCGCGGTCATCATGGTGCCGAAGGACAAGGTCACGCGCCTGCGGATGAAGCTCGCCGAAAGCAACCTGCCCAAGGGCGGCGGCGTCGGCTACGAGATTTTCGACAAATCCGACGCGCTCGGCACCACGAGCTTCGTCCAGAACATCAACCATTTGCGAGCGCTGGAGGGCGAGCTTGCCCGCACCATCCGCGCCATCGATCGCATCCAGGCTGCCCGCGTCCATCTGGTGCTGCCCGAGCGCCCGTTGTTCGCGCGCGAGGCGCCGGAGCCGTCGGCCTCGATCGTGGTGCGGGTGCGCGGCAGCCTCGAGGCCCAGCAGATCCGTGCCATCCGCCATGTCGTCGCCTCCGCCGTCAACGGGCTGAAGCCGCAGCGGGTATCGATCGTCGATGAAGGCGGCCGCCTGCTCGCCGACGGCGCCAGCAAGGATCCCGATATCGCCGTCGGCGACGAGCGCCGTACCGCGTTCGAGAAGCGCATGCGCAACGAAGTCGAGGCAATCGTCTCCTCGGTGGTCGGCCAGGGCCGCGCCCGCGTCCAGCTCACCGCCGATTTCGACTACAACAAGGTCACCCAGACCTCGGACAAGTTCGATCCCGAGGGCCGCGTGCTGCGCTCGAGCCAGACCCGCGAGGAATCTTCCGCCAGTGCCGGCGACGGCGGCCAGGTCACCGTCAACAACGAGTTGCCCGGCAACCAGGCGGGCGCCACCACCGCCGCGCGCGACCAGAGCAAGAAGAGCGAAGAAACCAACAATTACGAGATTTCGCGCACCACCAAGACCGAAATCACCGAGGCCGGACGGGTCAACCGGATCTCGGTCGCGGTGCTGGTCGACGGCGCCTATGCCAAGAACGAAAAAGGCGAGATGGTCTACCAGGACCGCAGCAAGGAGCAGCTCGACCGCATCGCCACGCTGGTGCGTTCGGCAATCGGCTTCGACCAGAAGCGCGGCGACCAGGTCGAGGTCGTCAACCTGCGCTTTGCCGAGGCGCCGACCGTGCCGCCCGTCGCCGAGCCCGGCGGTCTGCTCGGCTTCCTGCAATTCACCAAGGACGACGTCATGCACGTCATCGAGCTCGGCGTCATGATGCTGCTCGGCCTTGTCGTGCTGTTCCTGGTGATCCGGCCGCTGGTCAAGCGCATCCTGGCCGCCGAAGTCGTCCCCGCGGCCGAGCCGTCGCCGGCCCTGATCGAGGGTAGCGGGCCCAATGGTGAACTCGGGCCCAATCAGGCCCTGATCGCCGGCACCAGCGGCACTGCGCAGTTGATCGACGTCGCTCAGGTCCAGGGCCAGGTCCACGCCCAGGCCGTGCACCGGGTCGGCGAACTGGCCGAACGCAATCCCAACGAAACCGCTTCCATCGTTCGGCAATGGCTGAGCGAACCCGCCGAGAGCTGACATGGCCGCCGTACCGCAACAAAACGTCAACGCCAACGACATCACCACCGTCATCTCGGCGCTGGCGAGCCGTCAGAGCAACCGGCCCAAGAGCAAGCCGCTGAGCGGGCCGAAGCGCGCCGCGATCCTGATGCTGGCGCTGGGCGAACAATATGGCGGCAAGGTGTGGTCGCTGCTCGACGATGACGAGGTCCGCGAACTGTCGATCCACATGTCGACGCTCGGCACCGTCGAGGCCGACGTGGTCGAGGACCTCCTGCTCGAATTCGTCTCGCGCATGTCGGCTTCCGGCGCGTTGATGGGCACCTTCGATGCCACCGAGCGGCTGCTGCAGCAATACCTGCCCTCCGAACGCGTTAGCGGCATCATGGATGAAATCCGCGGTCCTGCCGGCCGCAACATGTGGGAGAAGCTCTCCAACGTGCAGGAAGAGGTGCTCGCGAACTACCTCAAGAACGAATATCCGCAGACCATCGCGGTGGTGCTGTCGAAGCTGAAGCCGGAGCACGCCGCCCGCGTGCTGGCGATCCTGCCCGAGGACCTCGCCCTGGACGTCGTCGGCCGCATGCTGAAGATGGAAGCGGTGCAGAAGGAAGTCATTGAGCGCGTCGAGCAGACGCTGCGCACCGAATTCATGTCCAATTTGTCGCAGACCCGTCGCCGCGACGCGCACGAGGTGATGGCCGAAATCTTCAACAATTTCGACCGCCAGACCGAAACCCGCTTCATCACTTCGCTGGAAGAAGAAAACCGCGAATCCGCCGAGCGCATCAAGGCGCTGATGTTCACCTTCGACGACCTGATCAAGCTGGATTCCGCTTCGGCCCAGACGTTGATGCGCAACGTCGACAAGGACAAGCTCGGCATCGCGCTGAAGAGCGCCAATGAGGAGGTGCGC
Organism: Bradyrhizobium sp. CB3481; assembly: GCF_029714305.1. Classification (NCBI taxonomy): domain Bacteria; kingdom Pseudomonadati; phylum Pseudomonadota; class Alphaproteobacteria; order Hyphomicrobiales; family Nitrobacteraceae; genus Bradyrhizobium; species Bradyrhizobium sp. CB3481. The sequence goes on along the minus strand of NZ_CP121647.1, from coordinate 1,449,085 downwards.
GCCTTCTTCCTCGGCAACATGTCCTCGCGCGCCGGCAAGATGCTGCTCGACGATATGGCCGCGATGGGGCCGGTGCGACTGCGCGACGTCGACGAGGCGCAGGCGCTGCTCGTCAACCTCGCCAAGGACATGGCCGCGCGCGGCGAAATCACCCTGACCAAGAACCGCGCCGACGACGAGCTGGTGTACTGATGGCCGCACCCGCAAAATTCCTGTTCGACACCGACTTCGCCGCACCTAACAAGGCGCGCGAAAAGGCGGCCACCGACGCCGAGATCGCGCAGAAGGTCGCGGAGGCCGAAGCACGCGCCTATCGCGCCGGCTATGAAGCGGCCCAGCATGAGGCGAAGGTGGAAAGCGACCGTCGCTCGGCGCTGGCGCTGGAGGAGATCGGCATCGCCATCAGGGGTATCGCCACGCGTTTCTCCGGCATCGAGGCCAAGATGGAGACGGAGGCGGTCGAAGTCGCCGTCGCGGTGGCCCGCAAGCTCTGCAGTGAACTGATCGCCCGCGAACCACTCGGCGAGGTCATGGCGCTGGTCAGCGACTGCTTCTCGCACCTGGTTGCGACCCCGCATCTGGTCGTTCGCATCAACGACCAGCTCTATGAAGCTGCCCGCGCGAAGATCGAACGACAGGCCGCGCAAAGCGGTTTCGAGGGACGGCTGGTCATCCTGGCCGAACCCGGCATCGCCACCGGCGACTGCCGGATCGAATGGGCAGATGGCGGCGTCGTGCTGGAGCGCGCAGCCATCGAAGCGAAAATCAGCGAACTCGTCGGACGCTATCTGGCGTCGCGCGACCCGGCCGGAGCGTAAAGGTCATGAGGACTGAACCATGAGTGACACCGACGCACAGGTACCGCTTCCCGACCTCAACGCCGCGGATGCGCCGCCGGTCGACGACCTCGCTTACAACGAGGACGAACAGGCTTCGCGCATCGCGGCCGACCTCGAGGCCGTGTTCGACGTGCCGGTCCAGGTATCGGCCGTTCTCGGCCGCTCCAAGATGGATGTCGGCGAGTTGCTCAAGCTCGGGCCCGGCACCGTGCTCGAACTCGACCGCCGCGTCGGTGAGGCCATCGACATCTACGTCAACAACCGCCTGGTGGCGCGCGGCGAAGTCGTGCTGGTGGAAGACAAGCTCGGCGTGACCATGACGGAAATCATCAAGGCTGAACGCAGCTAATAATTTTGGCGATACGCGCCTGCAGGGCGCGAACAGACGGACAGGAGACAGACATGCGGCTTCTTATCGTTGGCACCTTGAAGGGCCAGCTCACGACCGCCACCAAGATCGCGATGGCGAACGGGGCATCCGTGACCCATGCCGAAGCGATCGAACAGGCGATGGGCGTGTTGCGCGGCGGCAAGGGCGCCGACCTCCTGCTGGTCGACGTCGGCCTCGACATCCGCGACCTCGTGATGCGGCTGGAAGCCGAGCATATCTACGTGCCGATCGTGGCCTGCGGCATCTCCAACGACGCCCGCGCCGCGGTCGCCGCGATCCATGCCGGCGCCAAGGAATACATCCCGCTGCCGCCCGATCCCGAGCTGATCGCAGCTGTCCTCGCCGCTGTCGCCAACGACTCCCGCGATCTCGTCTATCGCGACGAAGCGATGGGCAAGGTAATCAAGCTGGCGCAGCAGATCGCAGGCTCCGACGCGTCCGTGATGATCACCGGCGAATCCGGCACCGGCAAGGAAGTGCTGGCGCGCTATGTCCACTCCCGCTCAAACCGCGCCAAGCGTCCCTTCATCTCGATCAATTGCGCGGCGATCCCCGAGCACCTCCTGGAATCCGAACTGTTCGGCCATGAAAAAGGCGCCTTCACCGGCGCTGTCGCCCGCCGCATCGGCAAGTTCGAGGAAGCCTCGGGCGGCACGCTGCTGCTCGACGAAATCTCGGAAATGGACGTCCGCCTGCAATCGAAGCTGCTGCGCGCGATCCAAGAGCGCGTCATCGACCGCGTCGGCGGCACCAAGCCTGTCCCCGTCGACATCCGCATCATCGCGACCTCGAACCGCAACCTCGCCGACGCCGTGCGCGAAGGCACCTTCCGCGAGGATCTGCTGTTCCGCCTCAACGTCGTCAACCTGAAGATCCCGCCGCTGCGCGACCGTCCGGCCGACATCCTCGAATTGGCGCAGCACTTTGCCAAAAAATACGCCGAGGCCAATGGCGTGCCGCTGCGGCCGATCTCGGCCGAGGCGCGTCGGGTGCTGACCTCGAACCGCTGGCAGGGCAACGTGCGCGAGCTGGAAAACACCATTCACCGTTCGGTGCTGATGGCGCAGGGCGACGAGATTGGCGCTGATGCGATCGTCACGCCGGACGGCGACCGCCTCGACCTCGCCAAGACCGCGCCCGCGGTCGCGCATGCGACCTTTGCCGCCGAGCAGGTCACCCGCGCGCTGGTCGGCCGCACCGTCGCCGATGTCGAGCGCGACCTGATCCTGGAGACGCTCAAGCACTGCTTAGGCAATCGCACCCATGCCGCCAACATCCTCGGCATCTCCATCCGCACGCTGCGCAACAAGCTGAACGAATATGCCGACGGCGGCATTCCGATTACGCCGGCGGGTGCGGGTGAACAGCGGTTTATGACGGCGGGGTAAGGCCGATCGCTTCTCCCGTCATTCCGGGATGGTCCGAAGGACCAGACCCGGAATCTCGAGATTCCGGGTTCGATGCTTCGCATCGCCCCGGAATGACGACGCATCACGAATAACTCGGCGCATCCGGCTTGCGGAAAATGTGGATGGGATCCCCGGGCTGCAGGTCACGCCCGGTGAAGACGGCATACGCATACAGCGCGAGATAGGCGATCGCGATTGCGCCGATGCCATAAAATACCCAGGTCGCCAATCGCTTCATCAGACCGCCGCACCACGTTGAGCCTTCGTAAAGGCTAGCACAACGCGGTGCGCTGGCCCAACCGCTATCCCGCCGCCACCTTCGCAGGCGCGACATTGACCGCCAGCTTGCCGTAACGATCGCTGAACGCCTTGGTGTCGATTTCCTCGAGCTGGATCGCCCCGCTCAGCACGCCCTTCTTCCACTCATCATGCTCGGGATCGTGCTGGAACTCGGGCATCACCTCCCTGGCGAACAGTTCGAGCGACTCGCAGATATGTTCGTGGGTGTTCTTGCCGGCCTGGTTGAGCAGGATCACCTGGTCGATATGCGAGGTGCGGAAGCGCCGCAGCTTCCTGGCGATGGTTTCCGGCGAGCCGATCAGGCCGCCGCGCAGCGCCGCCTCCTGCGCCTCCGGATTGTCACGCTTCCATTTGTTGTACTCGTCCCACATGTTGACCGTGCCGGGATCGGGACGCTGGCGGTTCTGCGACTGGCCGTAAAAGCGCAGCGCGAACTGGAAGAAGGTGGCGCCGTCGGCGCGGCGGCGCGCTTCTTCGTCCGTCTCGGCGCACATGAAGAACGACACCAGCGCCATGTTCGGATTGATCTCGTAGTCGGCAAGCTTCCTCAGCCGCTTGGTGATCGCGTTGTAATAGGCGTGTACCCAGGCATGCGCGGCGTCCGCGCTGACGAACTGGAAGCCGAGCGCACCAAACCCGTTCTCGCCGGCGCGCTCGATGGTCGGCAGTTGCGAGCACGCCATCCACAGCGGCGGATGCGGCTTCTGCACGGGTTTCGGCACCACATTGCGCAAGGGAATATCGAAATACTTGCCGTGATGCTCGGTGCCGACCTTGGTGAACATCGGGAAGATCGCCTGCACCGCTTCCTCGAACACCTCGCGCTTGGTTTCCATGTCGCGGCCGAACGGCGTCAGTTCGGTGATGGAGGCGCTTTCGCCCATGCCGAATTCGCAGCGGCCGTTGGAGAGCAGATCGAGCACCGCGACGCGCTCAGCGACGCGCGCCGGATGGTTGGTGGTGAGCTGGAAGATGCCGTGGCCGAGCCGGATGTTTTTGGTCCGCTGGCTGGCGGCGGCGAGGAAAGACTCGGGAGCCGGCGAATGTGAGTATTCTTCGAGGAAATGGTGCTCCACAACCCAGGCGTAGTCATAGCCAAGCCGGTCGGCGGTCTCGAGCTGCGTCAGCGCGTTCTGGTAGAGCCGGAGCTCGTCGCCGTCCTGCCAGGGGCGCGGCAGTTGCAGCTCGTAGAAGATTCCGAATTTCATGACGCCTCCCAAGGACTGCTTGCTATTTTCGGTCAGTGTATTCGCCACCCGCTCCAAGTCCAGCCTCGACCCCGCGTGAGCAATTCCGTGGTGCGGAAGCAGCCTTGCATGGAACGCGCGAATGGTTAGCTTTACGCTGCCATTGAGTCGCGGCCCAACGCCCGCTCCCTCTCCATCTGGACCCCATGACCATTTTCACGCCGCACCAGGATTCTGCGCTGAAGGCCGTTGCCGACTGGCTCAAGGCCAAGCCCGGCCGAAACGGCACACCGCCGGTTTTCCGCCTGTTCGGCTATGCCGGCACCGGCAAGACCACGTTGGCGCGGCACATCGCCGAAGGCGTCGACGGCGAGGTGAAGTATGCGGCCTTCACCGGCAAGGCGGCGCTGGTCATGCGCAACAAGGGGTGCGACAACGCCTCCACCATCCATTCGCTGATCTATCGCGCCAAGGAATCCGGCGTCGAGCAGCCGAGCTTTGAATTGTGGGACGATGCGCCGGCCTCGAAGGCCAAGCTGATCGTCATCGACGAATGCTCGATGGTCGATGCCGAGCTCGGCCGCGATTTGATGTCGTTCGACTGTCCGCTGCTCGTGCTCGGCGATCCCGCGCAATTGCCGCCGATCCAGGGCGGCGGCTTCTTCACCAATTGCGAGCCCGACGCGATGCTGACAGAAGTGCATCGCCAGGCGCAAGACGATCCGATCGTGCGGATGTCGATGGATATCCGCGAGGGCCGCGAGCTCGAGATCGGCCGCCATGGCGAGAGCGAGGTGGTCGCGCGCAGCGAGGTCGATCCGGAGCGCGTGATGGGCGCCGACCAGGTGCTGGTCGGCCGCAACAACACCCGCCGCGCTTACAACATGCGCATCCGCCAGAAGCAGAGCATCGAGGATCCCTTGCCGGTTGCCGGCGACAAGCTGGTCTGCCTGCGCAACAACCGCAAAAAGGGCCTGTTCAATGGCGGGCTGTGGCGGGTGAAGTCGCGCACCCAGCCGCGGGCGAAATCCAAAATCCTGACCATGCGGCTCTCGCCCGACGAAGAGTTCGGCCACAAGGTCACCAAGGTGTCTGTGCGCCACGACTGCTTCGAGGGCGGTATCGAGGCGATCCCGTGGGAGCAGCGTAAGCCCTATGACGAGTTCGACTATGGCTATGTGCTCACCGTGCACAAATCGCAGGGCTCGCAATGGGATGATGTCGTGCTGTTCGACGAGAGTTTTGCGTTCCAGGACAGCCGAGCACGGTGGCTCTACACGGGGATTACGCGCGCGGCGAAGCGGCTGAGCGTGGTGGTGTGATGACACGTTCCCCGGATGCTGCGCAGCATAAGCGCGTTCACGCGCGTCTTCAACGCGCTATGGTGATGCGCTGCTGATCCGGGGTCCATGCGGCTCACCTCACGACCACTGGGTTCCCGGCTCTGCGGAGCAGCGTTGCACGCTGCACCGCGTCCGGGACACGAGACCAGTCATTTCTCCGCCACGAAGTAAAAATCCTCCCGCCCCGGCAGCGAGCCATAAGTAAACGGCTGCTGCGTCCGGTTGGTCGCCTTCCAGACATCGTCGCGGACGATGTCGAATAGCTTGCGCACCTCGATCTTCGGTTCCCTGATGACGCGCGCCAGCACGGTGGCGAACGGGCTGTTGACGGAATCGCCGTCGAGCGCGGTCTCGCCGTGCTTGGCGGCATAGACCACCATGAAGCCGGCTTCCGGCTCGATGTTGGAAAAACCGCGGTTGACGAGTTTTAGCGCAATCGTCCGCTGCATGGTCTTTTCAAAGGGATTGTCGCGGCAGGCATCGAGCATCACCAGCCGCAGCTTGCGCGCGCCGGCAACGGAAGCGATCACCTGCTCGAGCGCCACCGCCTGCGTCTCCGCATCGCTGTCAGCCTTCAGCCTGGCATCGACCGGGATCAGATAGTTCACGCCGCCGATCTCCATGCCATGACCGGCATAATAGACCACGGCCCAGTCCGCCTTTTCGGACTCCAGGCCGAATTCGTGGAGCGCGGCGAAGAATTTGTCCCGGGTCAGATCGGACGACAGGGTTACCGTGGCAAAGCCGAGGTCGCGAAAGGTCGACGCGATCAGCTTGGCGTCGCGCGGCGGATTATCCAGCGGCGCGACATTCTTGTAGGCACCGTTGCCGATGATCAGCGCGACCTTGCGCGGGCCCGCCGGCTGCGGCGCCTTGCTCGCCGGTGCCGCCGTGCCCAGCAAGGCCTCGAGCCGCTCCTTGGCTACGGCGCGCGCGAGCGTGGTGTCGATGTCCTCGCGCTTTGCCGCCACGGCATTGGCCACCGCGCGGTAATCGGTGCGCGCAGCGGCGAGGTTGCGGCGCTTTTCGTAAAGCTGGCCGCGGCCGACATAGGCGCGAACGTAGTTCGGGTTGACCTTGAGCACCTGGTTGTAGTCGTTCAGCGCAGCGTCGAGATTGCCTTTGCCGAGATAGGCGTTGGCGCGGTTGGTCAGCGCGTAGAGATTGTTCGGCGACTTCGCCAGCGCCGTATTGCAGTCGGTGAGCGCATCGTCGAACCTGCCCATGCCGATATAGGTGAGGCACCGATAGCCCGGCACTTGCGGGCCGTCGGGATTGGCCCGTTGCGCCTCGGCGAAGTCGGCGAGCGATTCCTCGTATCGTTTCATCAATCCCTGCAGGCGGCCGCGGTTGTAATGATGCAGATAGCGGCTCTGATCGTTGCCGATGTATTTGACCGCCAGGTTGAACTCGTCGAGCGAGCGCTGCAGCTCGCCCCGACGCATGAAGATCAGGCCGCGGTTATTGTAGGCGCTGCCGAAGGTCGGGCGCAGCTGCAGGCAGAGGTCGTAATCGGCGAGCGCATGCTCGTCGTCGCCCTTGTAGCTGTAGGCGATGCCGCGCGCGTTGATGACCATGACGTTCTGCGGCGCGATCTCGTGCGAGGTGGTGAACGCCGCGATCGCGCCGTCATAGTCGCGTTTCTTCATCAGGGTGTCGCCGCGGTACCAGAAGGCGGCGGCGCGGGAGGGGCCGGTGATGCTTTCGTCGGCGATCACGCTTTCGCAGGCGGCGAGGCGTGCCGCCGGTTCCGCCGTGGAATTCCGGCAGGTGTCGATATCCCCCGCGGCCCGCGCCGGGCCAGCGGCGGCGAGCATGACGAGAGCCAGCAACAAGGCCCGTAACATCTGCGAAACGTTCATGGATTTTGGTCGCGGCTGATGATTCCCGGTTCATTGTGGAAAGACAGGATCGCAGCGGTCAAGCCTGACCGATCGCCCTCCCCTTAAGGCCTTGCACGGGCGTCACTTTATTCACGAACTCGTGTGACACGGCCCGTAACAATCGGCGGCTTCAGCCGTATCTTGGGCATCGGACAGAATTGCGCCGATTGCGAAACGCCGGTCCCGCTCTAGACTGCCCCCAACCAATGCCGAAAGAGGAAACCATGTCCCCTCGCCATCTCAGCCGTCTGTCGCTCGGTGCCGCCGCCATCGGCGCGCTCGCCCTCGCCGCGATCGCCATCAGCCCCTCGCGCGCTTCGGAGGAAGCCGTCGTCATTCCGCCCCCGGCCCTCGACGTTCAGGCCGCCGATGGCATCCAGACCGCCGTGATCGCCGGCGGCTGTTTCTGGGGCGTGCAGGGCGTCTATCAGCACACCGCGGGCGTGCTCAACGCGGTGTCCGGCTATTCCGGCGGCAGCAAGATGACCGCGAACTACACCATGATCGGAACCGGAACGACCGGCCATGCCGAGGCGGTCGAGATCAAGTATGACCCGAAGAAGATCAGCTACGGCAAGATCCTGCAGATCTTTTTCTCCGTGGTGCATGACCCGACGCAGTTGAACCGCCAGGGCCCCGATGTCGGCACGCAATATCGCTCGGCGATCTTTGCGGCCAATGACGAGCAGAAGAAGGTCGCGGAGGCCTATATCGCCCAGCTCAACGCCGCCAAGGTCTACAAGAAGCCGATTGTGACCAAGGTCGGCCCGCTGCAGGCGTTCTTCCCGGCGGAAGACTATCACCAGGACTACCTGACGCTGCACCCGAACCAACCCTATATTGCCTTCAACGACATTCCGAAGATCGAAAATCTGAAGAAGATCTTTGCGGATAACTACATCGAAAAGCCGACGCTGGTGAGCAGCGCGAAGGCCACGAATTAAGGAGGCTAAATGTCCGACACCAAAACATCCGGCAAGGTCGTCAAGAGCGAGACCGAGTGGCGCAAGGAATTGACGCCGATGCAATATGCCGTGCTGCGCGAGAAGGCGACCGAGCGGCCCTTTACCGGCGAATATGAGCACGAGCAGCGCAAGGGCACCTATACCTGCGCCGGCTGCGGCCAGACGCTGTTCGAGTCCGACGCCAAGTTCGACTCCGGCTGCGGCTGGCCGAGCTTCAGCGCGCCCGCCGTGGAGAGCCATATCGATGAGGAGCGCGATTTCAGCCATGGCATGATCCGCACCGAAGTCTTGTGCTCGAAATGCGACGGCCATCTCGGCCATGTCTTCAACGACGGCCCCGGCCCGACCGGCCTGCGCTACTGCATCAATTCGGCGGCGCTCAAGCTGCAGCCGAAATAGTTCCAGTAACGCTCGAACCTAGCTTTCTCCCCGCGCGACCAAGGGCTGGTCGCGCGGGGTTTGTTTTTGGGACGCTTTCCGCCCCTCCGGCGCGTAGACAAGGATGAATTTCAACATGCCCATTAAAAAACGTCTGCTGCTCGGTTTCGGGCTAGCTGCCTTCCTGATGGAGAGCCTTGTGATCCAGCCCGCCCTCGCCGCCGACAAGATTTCCCTGTTCAAGGTCATCACCACCAGGGACGAGATCGTGATCGGGATCAGCGAAGCCGACCTTGCCCAGATCGAGGGCCAGAACGCCGGCGGCGTCGCCAAGGCGTTGGTTGCCAAGGGCTCGATGAGCGTGTGGCAATACGCCGTGCGCAAATCCGCGACCGGCGATCTCGAGCAGTCGCCGCTGCACAAGATCGGCCTAATCGCCAGCGACTCGCTGCGTGTCGAACCCTATGCGACGCCGCTCAAGGTGCTGCCGATCGACGAAAGTAAAAAGTGACGGCGTAGTCGTAATTCCGGGTTCGATGCTGCGCATCGGTCCGGAATGACGAGCTTACTCAATCTTTCAGTGCATCAATCCAAGGACTCGCGGCCCGGAATGTGCTTTGATCCGGGGGCTGCGGGATGCGTTTGGGGACGCGCCGCGAGCCTTCGGAGTGCGCGCCATGACGCTTGGCACCATCCTCGTCATCATCCTGATTATAATCCTACTGGGCGGCTTTTCCGGTCGCGTCCGCGGCTATGGCTACGGTTATGGCCATTCCGGCATGGGGCTCGTTGGGGTGATTTTGATCGTGCTCCTGATCCTGCTCCTATTCGGCAAGATTTGAGCCATATAAGTCATTGAAAAAACTTGATGAAATTTTGGTTCCAGGCAGCCATGCGTGGATTCATCATCACCCCCGATGGCCGACGTCGGGGGTCGCATTTCTGTCAGAGAAGCTTATATTAGCCCTTGAAATGACGTGCACGGCGCGCCGCTTCCTAAGGCCCACCGTCATCCAATCCCCATTGCTCGCACGAAGAGAGCCTAAAAAGATTGAGGTCACCGACCATGCGTCCCTTCAGCTACAACACCGCCGCCGAACTCTTTCCCGCCGCGATCCGCAAGAAGAAGCGTGCCGGGTTTGCCTATCGGCGTTTCGGCACCGCGGCGGAAGCGGTTCGCTTCGCGATCGAGGAGTTGCCGGCGGATTCGCTGAACGGCGCGTATCTCCAAGTCGAGGAAGCCCGCTTCGACCAGAGCGGCATCCGCTCGCTCTATGAAAGCGAAGCCTTCCCGCTGCCGCGCCGTCCGCGCCCGGCCGCCAGCACCGACGACAAGGCCGACGCGGCCTGAACGCTTCCAACCGTCAAACAGCACGCCTCCGGAAATCTTCCGGGGGCGTTTTTTCTTGCCTCATTGGCGCGGCTGCCGGTCCAGCCAGCGCCTGAGCATGCGCACGTTGCGGACGTTGGCGCGGAACATGACGTCGAAGGCGTCGCCCGCCACCGGCACCAGGCCGACCGCGCCGTCAACAGCGACATTGGCGAGCATCCGCGCCGTAAGGTGCCAGGGCGCCCCGAGCGCCCGCGCCTCGCGCACGATCCACAGCGAAATCGCCGTCGTGATGATGTCGCCGACCACCGGGATCAGCCCGATCAGGCCGTCAATGCCGTAGCGGAAATTGGTGCCGGGCACGATGAAGGCGACGTCGAGAAGCTTGGCGATGGCGTCCAGCCGCGCGATCCGCTGCTCGCGCGTCAGATTGCCGAACGGGCTGGCGGCGGAATGGCCGAAATCGAACCGCAGGCCCTCAAACTGGGTGTGCAGGTTCGGCTCGGGGATCTCGCGCCCCTCCTGGTCGATGACGGGACCACGCCCGGCCGCGCGCCGGCGGGAGGACTGCTCGTTGCGCGCACGCGGCGGCACATAAATATCGTCGTTTGACATGGTCATCAGATGGTAACGCGAATGGGAGCTGCAAGTTGCGTCAAATTATCACGAGGCATCGCTGAGCCATTGATATGCCCTGACGGGGATTTCCTGACATTTCCCGATCGGGCGCCATTCTATTATGCCGCATGCTTGCGCCGGGCACGGGGCGCAAACGGGCAGATGGTCATCGCGGGCGTCTTCGGGGCGGATAGAAGCACGAGGTGAGGACAAGTGAAAAGATTCGCCCATCGCGCAGTTACATTTTCTCTTGCGATGACGGGTGCGGCCGTCGTGGCGTACTCGCTCGCACACATCGCGCATGACGATCTTGGCGTTCCTGCCACAGCGCTTCGGGAGCAGGCACTGATCTGCGCCGCCCTTATCTGCGGCCTCGTTACGATCGAATTTCTCGTTAGCAAGGAGTGACCAAGCGAGCCGACAATGAGGATCATCGATCTGGCCGTCGCGCTCATTTTCTTCATTGCGAGCGCCGGCGTGGCCGCTTTCCTGATGGCGGTTTTCATCCACTATGGTCTGGGCGTCCCTCCCGCGGCGCTGAGGATCGACGCGCTCATTTCCGCCGGCATTCTCGGCCTGCTTCTGATCGTAACGGCGGTGATCAGCAAGGATTAGCCGAGACAATTGACTGATTTCTGGACGGCAAGACAGGGGGCTCGAAATGTTCACCGGCAAGGTAGTCGACAAGCAGCCTTGGGCTTACTGCGTGCCGTGTTCGGAACGAACGCCGCACCGCTACGAAAGGCTGGGCGTCAATGGCAGGCTTACGTCCAGAGCCATCTGCCTGGTCTGCAACAACGACTCGCGCCAGGGCTCAGTCTCCCAAAAGGCGCCCGGTCCCTCACCGTAAGCAGTGCGGACGACAAATTGACAGGTTTTTCCTGACGGGTCCCCACGGTGGCGGGCTTTAGGATGGCGATTGAGCGAACAACGCATGTAACTTCCGGGGGGCGCGCGGTGGACCAAAAGAACGACAAGCCGCTCCAGCACCACCGGAGCAAACAGCTGCGCGAGCGGGCCTTTTTCTTCAAACGGCTGGCGATCGGCGCAGCCGATCCAAAGTTCTCGGCCAAGCTTCAGGTATTGGTCGACGAATATGAACGCGAAGCGGCCCGGGCAAAGCTCGAACTGGAGCAGCCCGCGACGCCACTACAAACCGCTGACGCCGACGACACACCGGAGCGTCACACCGGTTGAGGATAAGCGCAGCGCGGACCATTTCGTCCCCATCCGCGGCACGACGGTCACGACTCCAGGCATCCGGCATTGCTCGAACCAACAACATTAGCCGACGGCATGGCAACCCAACACGTCCCCGATGACATCAGGGATTTCATAGTGAAGCACATCGCTTCGGTTGCCCAGATTGAAGCGCTGCTTCTGATCTGGTCGAATCCGGAGAAGTGCTGGAGCGTGCCGAGGGTCGCGGCGCGCATCTACGCCGGTGAAACCGAAACGGCAAAAGCGCTGGAGGGACTTTGTGACAACGGCCTGCTCGCCCGCAAGGACGATACCTTTGGCTTGAACGCATCGGACAACAACATCGAAATGATTGGAAGACTGAAGGACGCGTACGCTCGCCATCTCATCCCCGTGACGGATGTCATCCACGGCAAATCGCGAGACTCCCGCCTGGCGGCAGAGACGCGCGGGCTTCGAAGGGATCAATGATGGCCACCATCATCTCGCGCCCGGGCCGCGGGCATATCGCAAGTTTCTTCGCCGCGCTGCTGGCTGCGCTGCTCGTCTCTCAAGCCGCCTCCGCCCAGAAACTATACCCTTACGAGCCGCTGATGATGGACCCGTATTCGACGATCTATGTCAACGATGGTTCCTGTTCGGCGGGCAAGGTTCTGAGGGTGCAAGGTGCCCACCGGAATCAACGCCGCAAGAAGAGCTGTGTGCCCATGAGCGATCTGCAAGGCATGCCGGGCCCGGGCGCGGCCAAATAGAGTCGCGCGACCTCAGTTCGGCGCGGCGAGCCAGCCCTGCTTGATGCCGTAACGGACGATATCCGCGCGGCTGCGAAGCGCTTTCTTTTCGGACGCGCGCGCCTTGTACGTCTCCACGCTCTTGACGCTCACTTCGAGCTGACCTGCGATCTGCTTGTTGCTGAAGCCCTGCGCCACGAGCCGCAGCACGTCCTCCTCGCGCCGGCTGAGCTCGCCGCCATCGCTATCGTCCGACGCTGCAAGTGCCGGTGCATTCACCGCCGCTTTCTCGGCGATCGTCGGATCGAGATAGATATCGCCCTGATTGACGGCACGGATCGCGCGCAGCAGTTCGTCTGCGGCCGATCGCTTCAGCAAATATCCCTTGGCGCCCGCTTCAAGCACTGGATGCACATAGGCGCGGTCCTCATGCACCGTGAGGGCGATGATCTTCACGTCGGGACATTGCCGGCGAATCTGGCGCGCCAGCTCCATCCCGCTGATATCAGGCAGCGAAAGGTCGATCACGGCGATATCGGGCGAGGAATCACGGATGGCCTTCAGGCCGGTGGCTCCGGTATTGGCTTCGCCGACGAGCTCGACTTCCGGCACGCCCTGCAGCAGCGCACGGATGCCCGCGAGTACAACGGGATGATCGTCGACAAGTGCAATGCGAACGGGGCTCATGCGGCAGCCTCCGAGGTTTCCAGCGGGATCTGGACAAAAATCGTGCTTCCTTTTCCTTGCGAAGATTCGATGGCGATCGTGCCGCCGAGCAGCGCAACCCGCTCCTTCATGCCGGAAAGGCCCAGGCCCGGCGGCCGCGCGCTGCCTGGCGCGAGCCGGCCCACGGTCTCGGGATCAAAACCGACGCCGTCATCCTCGATGACCAGCGCCAGCCCTTGCTTCTTCTTCTCGAGCACGATGCTCACCTTGCCGGCGTCCGCATGCTTCAGGACATTGGTCAATCCCTCCTGAACCAGCCGGTACAGCACGGCCCCGACGTCGGCGGGCAACCGATCGTCGCGTCCGAGGGTCTGGATATCGACGCGAACGCCATACCGTTCCTGCCAGTCCGCAACATAGGCTTCGATGGCCTTGAAGATACCGAGATCGTCGATGGCGGTGGGGCGCAGGTCCGAGGCGGTGCGATGAATGTCGCGGCCGATCTGGCCGGCCAGTTGTTCCAGCCACCGCACTTGCTCCGTCGCGGCATCGCCGTGGTTGCCCTTGGCCAGTCCCTGCTCCAGGGCCTTCAGGCCGAGCGATAGCCCGGTCACCGTCTGCCCGATCTGATCGTGCAGCTCCCGCGAAATCCGGCGCTGCTCCTCTTCCTGGGCCGACGCCAGGCGACGAAGCAGATGGTGCCGTTCCGCCTCCGCACGCTTGAGGATATCGATGTCGGCCAGCACGCCGTGAATCACATGTCGCCGGTTGGGCGGCCCTTCGGCTCTCCCAGCCGCGCGTAACCAATGCTCGCCGCGGTCATCCGACTGGACTGGAAACTCGACGCTGCCCGAGCGGCCACTCTCGATGCAGTCGGTTGCAAACGAGGCCAGCGTGGCTCGGTGCGACGGCTCGAGCAGCGCAAAAATCCGGTCGGCCGACCATCGCGCTTCGCCGGCTCGGGGAGCTGCAAGGCCGAGTAGCGCACAGAACCGGCTGCAGCCGCTGAATTCGTTTGCGGACAGATCCCAACGCCAGGTCCCGAGTTCGGCCGCATCGATTGCGAGCGCGCCGCGCTTTTCGCTGTCCAGCAGCGCCGCCGCCGATTGCAGGGCCTCCATGCGGCGCCGCTGGGCGATTTCGCGGCCGATCACCAGTCCGAGCGCAATGGCAAGGCCGACACTCGCCGCCGTACCGCCGACCAGCAGCCGCAACGAGCGCGACACCGGCGCGTTTAACTCGGAGACCGGCACGCCGACATGCACCGACCAGCCGTCGGTGCCAGCCAGAACGCGGTGAACGGTTTCCACAGCAACGCCCTCGCTCGTCTCCGTTCGCGGCGAGTTCGAGCCGCCGCGTGCCATGGCTTCCTGGACCGCGGGTGTCGTTACGCCAGCCTTGGTCATTTTGGTATCGGGCGTGCGCGCGACGATCTTTTCCTTGGCGTCGATGACCGTGCCCGCCCATCCGGTGGGCAAACCGGCTTGCGCGAGAATGGTGCTGAGCTGGTCCGGCAACAGGCCGATCGTCAGGACGTAGCGGAGCTCACCATCCCTGATGACCGGAACGCGCAGCGACACGAGTTGCTTGCCGATGGCGGCTTGATAGGGACCGAGCCCGCCGAGAACAGGTTTTTTTGTACGAAGAACGGCGTTGAAGCTGTCGGTGTCGGTCACCGGACCGAGCGGCGCGCCCAGCGGCCGCAGCACGTTGAGGACCTGCTCCTTATCCGGCTTCGTCAGCGCGGCAGTCTCCCACAGCGAACGTGCCGCCACGATTCGCGTGGCCTCGAGATAAAAGTCCTGCAGATTATCCCGATCCAGCGCGGCCGAACTTGCAAGCGTTTCGGCCACCTGCATCTCGCGCGAGATCTCGCCTTCAATCCGGTGCGCGACCTGGGTCAGCGCCTGCGTTGCGGCCTCACGCGCGTAGCTGCGTTCCTGGTCGGCGGTGATATAGGCCATCCACCCGCCGAGAAGCAGAACTGGAATGGCGGCGGTGAGAACGAGGGCCGTGAACAGCCAGACGCCTTCCTTCGGCCGATTTGAACCGGGGGATAGCCTGCTCCCCAGTTCCGCGATCACGGCCATGTCTTCCTGCCGGCAATAACGGACAACGCAATTGCTCCCTTAACCTCGAATGTCCAATCGGATCAGTTCGCTCTTGTTCTGCCAACAATCATCTCGGCCGGCTACGGTCAGGAAATTCCTGACGCCCGTCGACCCCTGATGGTTCCAATTCAAACAGGTCCCGGGGGACCGCCGAGCCGCGTGCCGGCCGGCGCTCACGTCGAATGCACCGCCTGCGGCTCGTCGGCATATTTGTGCGCGAGCCATGACGACAGCATCGCCGGCACCATGCCGACGGCGCCGTAGAGCAAGAACTGCGTCGTACCGGTATCCGGCCCTCGCGAGCCATAGAGCAACGAGGACGCGGCAAAGCCGATGGCGGCGACGATCAGGGTCCGCACGGCAGGGAGAATGCGCCTGACGTGACAGAGAATATCGTCGATGGCGCCGACCATCAGCGCCGGCACGATGCCGAACAGGTAGCTGTAATGCAGCGTCTTGAAGAATGCGCCGAGAAATTTGCTGATCTCGCTCCAGTTGGTGTCGGTCCAGTAACCCGAAGCCACCGTGGTCGCGAGCAGCATCAGAAACCCGCCGACGAACGGCCCGATCGCTCCGAAGATCAGATAGCGTTTCATGGAACTGCCTCCTGGCGCTGGTCACTCCCATACAGCAGGCCAGGGACCAAGTAAATTTGTCGGGCCCCTCTTCCCATGGCCATAGCCGACAGCCTGCATCCGATCGGATCGCATCGAGGTCCATGAATGGACGTTCAGCAAGATTAAGCGGCCTTATCCGACGCAAGACTGAAGCAACTTCCGTACGTCTCCGGACTTATCGCTGACGGGAAAAACTGGCATGGCGCTGCGGGGATCGCAGGCCATGGAAGCGGCATTGCCGCGCTGCAAGAACGATGAGGACCTGCGATGTCCATGCTTACTCCTGCCGTGCAACGATCCACCCTCGGGCTGCATACGCTCGAACAATACGAACCGCTGATCGGCGCTGCCGGAGTCGAACGCATCGCGGCAAAGGCGAACCGCCTGGGCACGATGCGCGTCGCCCATATCAGCTCGACATTCTATGGCGGCGGCGTCACCGAACTGCTGACGCCGCTGACGCTGATGATGAACGCCAGCGGCATCGAGACCGACTGGCATCTGATCCAGGGGACGCCCGGGTTTTTCGGCTGCACCAAGAAGCTGCACAATACGCTGCAGGGCGAGCGCGTAGAATTTTCCGACGCCGAGAAGACGATCTATGAGCAGGTCGTATTCGAAAATGCCATGCGGCTTCATCTCGAGGATTGCGACGCGGTCATCGTGCATGATCCGCAGCCACTGCCGCTGATCGCGCATTTTCCCGATCGTGACATGCCGTGGCTGTGGCAATGCCACGTCGACCTTTCGTCGCCCTACGCGCCGGTATGGGCCTATTTGCGCCGCTTCATCGGGCAATATGATGCGGCGATCTTCTCGCTCCCTGAATACGGGCAGGATCTTGGCGGCGGCCAACACTTCGTCACCCCGGCGATCGATCCGTTCTCGGCAAAGAACCGGGAGCTGTCGGCGCGCGAGATCGGCGAATTCCTCGGCAACTACAAGATCCCGACCGATCGTCCATTGGTGACGCAGATTTCGAGGTTCGACCGCTGGAAGGACCCGACGGGCGTGATCGAGGCGTTCCGCAAGGCAAGGCAACAGGTCGATTGCACGCTCGTGCTCGTCGGCAACAATGCCTCCGACGATCCGGAAGGCGGCAAGATCCTGGAAGCAATCCAGAGCGCCGCCGATGACGGCATCATCATCCTTAGCGTCGACGATCCGACGCTGGTGAACGCGCTGCAGCGTTCCGCCGCCGTCGTCCTGCAGAAGTCGCTGCGCGAAGGTTTTGGCCTGACCGTCACCGAGGCGATGTGGAAAGGCGCCGCCGTGATCGGCGGCAATGTCGGCGGCATCCGCCACCAGATCAAGGACGGCTGGAACGGGTTTCTGGTCGATACGCCTGATCAGGCTGCCGACAGAATCGTTCGGCTCCTGAAGGATGCAAGGCTCCGGCGGCAGATCGGCTCGCGGGCCAGGGAAAGCGTGCGGCAGAACTTTCTGATGAGCCGGCTATTAGAGGATTGGCTCGACCTCTTGTCCAGATACGAGCGGCGGGTGGCCTGATCGCATGGATGTCGATGGTGCAAGGCCGATGCGAATTGCGCAGATGGCGCCGCTGATGGAAAGCGTTCCGCCCAAGCTCTACGGCGGCACCGAGCGCGTGGTGGCGTGGCTGGTCGACGAGCTGGTCAACCTCGGACACGAGGTGACGCTGTTTGCCAGCGGGGATTCGCAGACATCAGCCCGGCTTCACGCCGTCTGGCCGCGGGCGCTCCGGCTTGGCCGGCCGAAGACGGACCCGATGGCGACGCAAGCGGCGCTGCTGGAGGCGGTGGCGCGGCACGCCAGCGAATTCGACGTCATTCACGCGCATATCGATTGGCTGCATCTGCCGCTGTTCACCAGGCTCGGCGTGCCGTTCCTGACCACCTGCCACGGGCGCCTGGACCTGCCGGGCTTTCCGGACGTCGTCGGCCGTTTTCCCGACGCGCCGTTCGTGTCGATATCGGATAATCAGCGCGCGCCCTTGAGCGAGGCCAGGTGGATCGGCACCATCTATCACGGCCTGCCGGCGGACCTGTTCCGTCCGTCGTTCGAGGCCGGCTCCTATCTCGCCTTTCTCGGCCGCTTGACCAAGGAGAAAGGACCGGAAGCCGCGATCCGGATCGCGCGCGCCGTCAACATGCCGCTGCGTATCGCCGCCAAGGTGCCGCGCGGCGAACGCGGCTACTTCAAGGAGCAGCTCGAACCGCAGATCGATGGGAAGCAGGTCCAGCTCAGCGGCGAGGTCAATGACGAGACGAAGCGGCAGTTTCTCGCTGATGCGGCGGCGCTGCTGTTTCCGATCGACTGGCCGGAACCGTTCGGCCTTGTCATGATCGAGGCCATGGCCTGCGGTACTCCCGTCATCGCCTTCCGATCGGGATCAGTGCCCGAGGTGATCGACGACGGCATCACCGGCTTTGTTGTCAGCGATGAAGCCGAAGCTATCGAAGCGATCAAACGACTGCCCGAGCTCGATCGCAGGAAAGTGCGCGCGCAGTTCGAGAAGCGGTTCACCGCAAAGCGGATGGCCAAAGAGTATCTGCGCTGTTACGCGGCGCTGGCGCGGAGCCGCGCCAATGAAGCCGTCCCGGCTTGAGCTGGGCGAGCGTCCACAATTTCGTCATGCCCGGGCCTGTCCCGGGCATCCACGTCTTCGACTCTGCATAAGAGAACGTGGATGGCCGGGACAGCGCCCGGCCATGACGATGTAGAGAGCATGGAGTGGCTTACTTCCTGCCGGCTACCGCAACCGCCGCGACCGGCTCGCTCTTCTTTCCAAGGATCCGGTCCGACCCGAAGCGGATGGTCCATTGCGCGACCGACAGCAACAGCGATTCATAGATCGCCACGCATTGCTCGAGCTCGCGGTCGGTGGCCGGCGGGCAGTCGGGGCGCATGCGGACGATCATCGTCGTGGTCGACCAGCTCAGCCGCGCCGCCTTGCAGGCGACGATCAGGCCATAGACCCGCTCGGGTTCGAGGAACGGTTCGATCGCCTCGACCTTGACGTCGGCCTTCAGGGCAAGAGCGGCGACCACCAGGTCGTATTCGCCGCGCACCGCAAACCGGTTCACCGTGGAATCGTTGAGCTTGCCGGCGCGGTTGAGCGCGACGACCTCATTATACGCCTTGGTGTAGTCGATCGCCTTGCGGGACGTAGCTGGCGGTGCGGCCGTCGCGGCAGCACCCGGCGCCTTCTTGCGGGCCACCGGCCGCGAGGCCGTCAGGAAGCGGGCGCGGACCACGTCGGCCACCTTGCCGATCAGCTCGCGCAACAGGTTGCCGGGAATATCCAGGCGAAGGCCGAGCTTCTCGGCAAGCGCCTCGTCGCGCTCCGCGCGGCCGACCAGCGTGGCGTAACCGCATTCGGAGAAACGCGCGCCGGCATTGCGGGCCAGCGCGTTGGAGACGTTGACGTCGCCAAACCGCATCAGCGCGTCCGTCAGCGCCTCGTTCAACGCCTTGCGGTCGGAGATCGCGAGCAGATGCTGCTGGCTGCGGCTGCGGGCGATCTCAAGCAGGTCCTGGTCCGACAGGCAGACGGAATGCCGGAGGATGGGCCCGGCGACCTGAACGTCGTCGTGGAAGGCAAGGTTGCGGACGGTCTGGCGCGGCGCCTGCTCGATGGTGGCCAGCTCTTCGCTGAGCTCGATCAGGCTGGCCGCCGCCACCCGCGCGATCAGTTGGGCGAGGACGGCATCGACGGCGGCGATCTGGGATTCGCTGAGCCGGTCGAAGTTCGACAGGAACAGGTCCGTCACCTCCCCGAAAACCTGGGCGTCATGTTCCGGCCCGCCCTTCTCGGCGCCGTTCAGCTCCTCGCGCAGACTGGTTGCGGCCGTCATGGCGATGCCGCCTCTGGGCGGATCGTTCGGGCGCGCCGCATCACCGCCCGCACTACCGCGCGGACGGCCGGCATGTCAGGGGATCCATCGGCATCAACGCGCATTCGAGTGCCATTCGACGGGCCGGTTTCGGCAAGCCTTTTTACTTCCACGAAAGCAATGAGGCGGGTGCGAGCAATAGCCGCTGATCGTACCCAGCCTTCCCTAACGGGTGGTTGTTCCGGACCCCGGATTTTCCGCATTTTTACTGAGTTTGCGGCGCCGCACGGCAGGCCGGGTCGGCCCCGCCCGGGGCAGATGCGCCGCAGCGACCTCCCCGATCGCGGGGTCGGGCACTCCACCGCTTCGACAGCGGCCTCCGAGCGATCGGGGAAAGAGTCTCGCCGTCCCGCTCGGTGGACTCAATTTCGTGGCGCGCTCGCAACAGTCCAGAGAAGTGTTGAAGCGAGCATTGCAGCTTCACAGCGTTGGCGCATAATTCGCGCGGGGCGGCGCAGCACCTTTCGATTCGGACATCGGCAGAAATCGAGCAACCACACGCGGATCACCTTCCGCGTGCGGGAAGACGCGTGCGGCAGCGCAAGCCGCCTGCAGCGCCCCCAATGAAATGAACAGCGGCCGAGGCGCCGCACGCAAACTTTTGGGGAACCGGTCAAATGACTTCCTGTCGTACCATCAAGATCGCTGCTCTCTTCGCCATCGCCGCTGCGGCGACGGCGCTTTCCGCGAGCCCAAGCCTCTCGTCCGACGCGCAGCAGATGTGCACCGGCGACGCCATGCGGCTATGCGGCCACGAAGTTCCCAATATCCAGCGCATCACCGCCTGCATGGTGAAGCACAAGGCGCAGCTCAGCCCGGGCTGCCGGGCCGTGATGGACCGCGAAGCCGCCGCACGCCGGCGCGCCGCCGCCGTGGAATGACGGATCGCTCAAAACGCAGAACAGCCCCGGCATCGGGATGAGCGATGCCGGGGCCGTTTTTTGTCAGAAAGCCTCGCGCACGCCTCGCGGATAGCTACTCGCCCCAAGCCGCAAACGCGTCGTTGAACGCGCGCTCGCCCGGCGAGCCCTTTTCGATCGCGATGATGGCGCGACGCTGGTTGACGTAGACCAGCGGCACGTCGAACCAGGAGCGCTCCTTCAGAAGCTGCAGATTGCGCGAGCGGTCGGAATCGACGTTGGAAAGGCCGACCAGGAAGAAGCCGTCGGTGACCTTGACGGCAAGGCCGGCCAGCGGCGTGCCGCGCGCCTGCTCGTTCGACTTCATCAAAATGCCCGGCACGTTGCCGACGCCGCCGCCGGTGAAATCCTGCGGCAGGATGAAGGTCAGCTCGGCGGTGTGGCTCGCCGGCAGCGACGAGTCAGTGTTGCGGCGGAACGACATCGTCATCTTGAACTTACGGTCGGGAATCTCGATGTCGGCGCGCACGGCGATGTCAGGCTTCTGGTTGCCGCTCGCCTTGATCGGTTCGGTGCGCCAGATCACCGAGCCGACATACTGCTTGCCCTTGGGATCGGACGGGTCCTCGTCATACAGCACGACGCGCTGCGCCACCGGCGCGACGTTCTCGCCGGTTGCGGGCTGGCCGACGCGATCGGGAATCTTCGGGCGCGACTGCGGCGCGGCCGGATCCTTCGGCGCTTCCGCCACTTGGGAGGATTTGAACAGGCCGCTGAAGGCCGACACCACCGACTTGCCCCACAGGATGCCGGCGCCGACCAGGATGAGCACGATGCCGACCGCAATCGCGCTCTTGAACGGAAACACGGCAGCAGAACGGGCGCGCTTCTTCGGCGGCTCGCGATCGCGATCCTGCGAGAGCCGCGGGCGGTCGCGCAGCGGCGGCGGCGGATAGCGGTCGGCCTCCGCCAGCTGCTCCTCGTACGAATACGGCGCCTCGGGATCGGCGCCGCGGTTCTCCATGCTCGGCTCCAGCCGGTCGAATTCCGGCGAGGGCGACGGCACGTTGGCATAGGTCTTTCGCGCGGCGCGATTGGCCTGCGCGGCGGCGCGGCCGAGATCGTCGGCGTCGGCGGCGATGTCGCGGAAGCCGCGCATGCCCGGCGGCTGCGGCGGGCCGCCATTCTCGGGACCGCGGCGCGGACCGGCCCCGCGCGGAGGCGGCGGCGGCAAGCCGGCATCCTGCATCGGAATCGGCGGCACCTGCGGGCGCGGCGCACCGTTCGGCGGCGCATCGGGACGCAGATTGCGCGGCGGACGCGGCTCCTCCTGGCCAAGCGGCGGACGGCCCTCGCGCGCAGGCCCCTGCGGCGGACGCGGGCGCGGGGCGCCCGGTGGTGGCGGCGCTGCCCCATCCTCCGGCGGACGGGCATTGGCGCGGCGGAAATTATCGCCCGCCCGGGGGGCACCGCCCGGACGCGAGGCTTCCCGGGCACGCTGGGCGGCTTCCGATTCGACCTTGCGAACGGCTTCTTCCAACGACAGCCGCTCGCGGGTGATCTCCGATTCGGAAAGCGGCGGCTGCACGCTGCGCAACTGCGCAATCAGCGCGGTGCGGGCCCGCTCATAAAGCGCGCGGCGGCTCTCGCCTGGAGCATTCGGGTCCAGGCCGGCAATAGCGCGTGCGATCAGCGGGTAATAATCAGCCATTTCTCATCAATACTGCTGGAGCGGCCGCAACATCCCGTCAAGCCTCGAACGGATTCTGCACCAGGATAGTATCCTCGCGTTCGGGGCTGGTGGAAAGCAATGCGATTGGACAACCCACGAGTTCCTCGACCCGGCGGACATATTTAATGGCCTGGGCCGGCAAGTCGGCCCAGGAGCGTGCATTGGCGGTCGGCTCTTTCCATCCTTCGATCGTCTCATAGATCGGCACCACCCGAGCCTGGGCGCCCTCGCCCGCCGGCAGATGGTCGATCTCCTTGCCGTCGAGCATATAGCCGGTGCAGACCTCGATGGTGTCGAAGCCGTCGAGAATGTCGAGCTTGGTCAGCGCAAGGCCGTTGATGCCGCAGGTGCGGACCGTTTGCCGCACCAGCACCGCATCGAACCAGCCGCAGCGGCGCTTGCGGCCGGTGTTGACGCCGAACTCCCTGCCGCGGCGACCAATCTCTTCGCCGATCTCATTGTTCAGTTCGGTCGGGAACGGGCCCTGGCCGACGCGGGTCGTATAGGCCTTGCAGATGCCGAGCACATAGCCGACCGCACCCGGGCCGAGGCCGGTTCCGGTCGCCGCCTGCGCGGCTACCGTGTTGGACGAGGTGACATAGGGATACGTGCCGTGGTCGACATCGAGCAGCGCGCCCTGTGCCCCCTCGAACAGGATGCGCTTGCCCTCGCGGCGCTTGATGTCGAGCAGTCGCCACACCGTCTCGGCATAGGGCAGCAGCTTGGGCGCCAGCGCGGTGAGCTCCTTCAGGATCCCGTCGCCGTCGATCTCTTCCAGATTGAGGCCGCGGCGCAGCGCGTTGTGATGCGCCAGCAGGCGATCGATCTTGTGCGGCAGCGTGTCGAGGTCGGCGAGGTCCATCAAACGGATGGCGCGGCGGCCGGCCTTGTCCTCATAGGCCGGGCCGATGCCGCGGCGCGTGGTGCCGATCGCGGTGACCGCGTTCGAGGATTCCCGCAGCGCGTCGAGATCGCGGTGCAGTGGCAGAATCAGTGTCACATTCTCGGCGATTCGCAAATTGTCCGGGCCGACGGCGACGCCCTGCCCCTTCAGCCGCGCGACTTCGTCAAGGAAGGCCTGGGGGTCGAACACGACGCCATTGCCGATCACGGCCAGCTTGGAAGGCCGCAGCACCCCGGAGGGCAGCAGCGCCAGCTTGTAGGTCTCGCCATTGATGACGAGCGTATGGCCGGCATTATGGCCGCCCTGGAAGCGCACGACGATATCGGCCTGCTCCGATAACCAGTCGACGATCTTGCCCTTCCCTTCGTCGCCCCACTGGGCGCCGACGACGACAACATTGGCCATATCTATGGTTTTCCCTGCAAATCTCTTGGTTCCAGCATGATTTCACCGGAAAACCGGCACTCCAACTTTCCGGACCATGCTTCTGTCTCGCCCAGCCAAAATCACGGCCGGGGCCGTTCGCGTGCAGGGCGCCCCACCGGATAAAGGAAGCAGCTGATCTAGGCAAGCAAGAAGGCGGCTTTATGGGGGCCTTAGAACCGCTCCAACCCATTGATATACCCGTAAAAATCGGAGGCTCCCAGAGCCTCGCTGCATTAACTTCGCGCAATGACGGAAAGGCCATGTCGAAAACCACCCGTGCGACCCAGGCGCTGGAAAGGCTGGGCGTGAAATTCACCGTGCATGCCTACGCCTACGATCCGGATGCGGCGAGCATCGGATTGCAGGCGGCGGAGGCGCTCGGCGTGCCGCCATCGCGCGTGCTCAAGACGCTGATGGCCGAGGCCGACGGCAAGCCGGTCTGCGCCGTGGTGCCGTCGGATTGCGAGGTCAGCATGAAAAAGCTCGCCGCCGCCTTCGGCGCCAAGACGGCGAAGATGATGCGGCCGGTCGATGCCGAACGGCTGACCGGCTACCACGTCGGCGGCATCTCGCCGTTCGGACAGAAGAAGCGCGTGCCGGTCGCGATCGAGGAAGCGGCGCTCGGCCATGCCAGCGTGTTTCTCAATGGCGGCCAGCGCGGCCTGCAGGTCGAACTTGATCCGAGTGACGCCGTGAAGGCCGCGGGCGCAATCGCGCGGCCGCTTGTGGCGTGAGCGGCTGCGACAAGCCGCTATTTGCTGAGCCTGGGCTGCGTCTGCGCCCACAGCATCGCCTCGATGATGGCCTCGCGCAGCTTCGGGCGCTGCTCTTCATCGCATTCGATGAACGCCAGAATGGAATTGGCGCGAATGGCAAACTGGTGACGTGTTTCGGCTTCGGCTTCTTCGGCCGGTGTCGGTCTGTTCAAGGGAATGCCCATCATCTGTAGAATTCGACCTCACGGATCAGGGTACGCCGCACCAGCGCGGCCGCCCCCAATCCCTGGTCCCAACGATCGAACGAAGTTTCGCTAATCAAATAGTGCCGGAATAATCGCATGCGACCCTCAAAATCAAACAAAGGTTGGGTCTCATGAATCGATCATCTTTTGATTGCATATCCGCCGACCTTTTGGCAACCCCAAATACCGTGCAGAGCAAGCAGCAAGACGCCTGCATGGTCGCGATGCATCCTGCACCATTGATGCACGAGGCAAATCCGTGTCTGTGACAGAGGCCGGGCCACATTCCGGCCCGGCGACGCCAGCCGGGCGGGCCGCGGCGCCATGAACTGGGCCTTGTCCTCGAATGTCGGCTACCGAACAGACCTCATCAGCATCGTCATCTCGGAACTGGATCGCCAACCAGCCCTATCTTTTGCTGAGCATCACCGCGCTATGCTGGGCCGGCAACGCGATCGTGGGGCGGCTCGCCGCCGGCCACATCGCGCCGGTGACGCTGTCGTTCCTGCGCTGGTCGCTCGCCTTCCTGGTCATCCTGCCGTTTGCCTCAAAGCACCTCAGGCGCGACTGGGACGCGATCCGAAGCCGCCTCGGCATCATGATCGTGCTCTCGATCACCGGCATCGGCGCGTTCAACACCCTGCAATACTGGGCACTGGAACATACCCAGGCGCTGAACACGCTGTTGCTGCAGTCGGCCGGCCCACTGGTGGTCGCAGTCTGGTCGCTGCTATTGCTCGGCGTGCGGCTGACGCTGGCGCAGGCGGCGGGCATTCTGTTGTCGACGGCCGGCGTGGTGATCATCCTGATGCATGGCGACCTCACCAAGCTTTCCAACATCGAATTCAACCGCGGCGACCTGATCTTCCTGGTCGCGCTTGCGATCTTCGGGCTCTATTCGGTGCTGTCGCTGAAGCGGCCGGCGATCCATGCCCTGTCGTTCGTCGCCTTCACCTTCGGCGCCGGCGCCGCCTGCCTGATCCCGCTGTTGATCTGGGAATTGTTCGCGCGGCCCGTGATGCAGCTCGACACGGCGAATGTTTTGACGCTGGCCTATGTCGCGCTGTTTCCCTCCACCCTCGCCTATCTCTGCTTCAATCGCGGCGTGCAGCTGATCGGCGCCAACCGCGCCGCGCCGTTCTTCCACGTCGTGCCGGTGTTCGGGACCATCATGTCGATCGCCTTCCTCGGCGAGCATCCGCAGGCGTTCCACTTCATCGGCTTTGCGCTGGTGCTGACCGGGGTGTTCGTGGCGTCGCGGAAGCCGCAGACGACCTAGGGCGTGTACGCACCAATATATGAGCCTTTCAGTCGTGGGGAGTCCGGCTGATGGGTAACCGCAGTTCGCTATTGTGAATGTCGGACAGATCTCCCCGAAATTCCAGACCACCAGCGCTGGCAATTGCGCGGGCACGCGCGCACAAGACGAGATCGCCGGTCTGTAACACTGACGTCTCCCAGAAATCTGAGAGTGCTTCTCCAATAACTCTTGCCGCCTTTTGCCATTCAGGCGCTGCGCACGACAACAATAGCGGGTCGAAGAATGAAAGCGGCGCGGACACAAGTTCACCTTCGCTGAGCACGCGCAGCGGTGCATTTTCGGTCCT
Organism: Bradyrhizobium sp. CB3481; assembly: GCF_029714305.1. Lineage (NCBI taxonomy): Bacteria > Pseudomonadati > Pseudomonadota > Alphaproteobacteria > Hyphomicrobiales > Nitrobacteraceae > Bradyrhizobium > Bradyrhizobium sp. CB3481. The sequence continues at coordinate 1,422,752 of NZ_CP121647.1, read as the reverse complement.
CAGGCGTCCCCACAATTGTCGATACCGGGCGCGCAGGACCGCCGTGAGTGCTTCAGTGCGGTCGAGCAGTTCGTTTTCGAGAATCGTGTGTGGAGGCAACATTGCGAGGGAAATTGCAGGGTGTGGCTTGGTCGGCCCAGTGCCAATTCCTGTCACCATGACGTCGGTTAGATCGACAATTTCGATTGGTTCTTCGCCAAGCCGCCACAGCCATTCGAGAAAACCCGCATATTCTTGCGTGGATCGTCGCGACAGCCACGCGACCCTTCGACTGCTGATCGACAGCGCCTCGGACCAGAAGGAAGTTGCTTCGCCGACGACTTCCTCCCACCCCGCATAGCCGAGTTCGCCTTCGACCCACTCCCTGCGCAACTCGGGATCGGGCGGGTTGATCGGGCCGAAGCTGAGGCAATCGGAAAGGCTGACCACACGTTCGGCGCGGCCCGCCTGTCGTAGTGCGTCACGCAGGCCAGCCGCCGCGGACGAATTGAACACGACATGAAGCGTCGATGCAGCCATTGCGAAGCATCTCCCAAATGATGCGGTTCTGACTTTATAGAATAGCGTGTAGTTACGTCTGCACGTTTGCCACAACCGAAAATTGATAAAGAGAAGCAAAAAGCTCATGTCTGCCTCGTGGCCCGAACCGGACATGCCAGCGGGCCGGGACGATGTCTGCCAGGGAAAGGCGGAATCGCGCCCGATCGGTACAACCGACCCTATGAGCATACGGCCCAGTTCCGGGTCGTCGGGCGCGGTGACTTGCCGTCATAAATCCGATATCACTCGGATCCGCTTCTCCTAGGCATTTCAATGAAGGTTCGCGCCAGCAATCTGATGATCGGCACGCTCACCCTGGCCCTGATCGCCGGGTCGCTTGGCGCGTGGCTGGGTTATCAGAAGCTCGCCGGGATCAAGCAGAAGGTGCCGTTCCGCGTGGTCTTCGAAGGATCGGCGTCCGGCCTGCGCAAGGGCGGCAGCGTCAATTTCGCCGGCATCCGCGTCGGCGAGGTGGTGTCGCTGAAGCTCGACCATCCGCGCCGCGTGGTCGCGCTCACCATGATCGACGGCAACACGCCGGTCAGGAGCGACACCCAGGTCGGCCTCGAATTCCAGGGCCTCACCGGCATTGCCGCGATCTCGTTCACCGGCGGCTCGGACGAGGCGCCGCCGCCGCCCAAAGGCGCCGATGGCATTCCGGAGTTGACCGCCGACCGCGAAGGCACGCTCAACACCCAGGAAAAGATCCGCGTCGCGTTGCGCAACGTCGACAAGGTGATCGCCGACAACGAGGTGGCGATCAAGGACACCTTACGGAACTTCGAGAGCTTCACCGCCTCGCTGTCGGGCAATGGCGAGAAGATCTCCTCCGTCATCGCCACTGCCGAATCCGGCGTGGCCGCCGTCGACGGCGCAATGGACAAGACGAAAGACTTCCTCGGCCGTCTCGCCAGCGACAAATATGGGGGCGAACTGCTGCCGACCGTGATCTCGATGCGCGAACTGATCGAAAGCTTTGACAAGAAATCCGGCCAGGTGCTCGCCGACGCACGAAAGATGCTCGGCGAGGTCTCTGCCGCCATCAACAAGTCCAGCCCGGCACCTGCCGCCCCACCCCGCCGCCGCTGAGCCCAGCCGCATAACAATCAACAAGATGGAAGCCGACGTGCTCGACAAATCCGCCAGCCTGACTGCGCCGCCCGCGACCGTGACCCGTCCCGAAAGCGCGGTGCCGCGGCATTTGCAGAAATATCTCGCGCTCGACGATTTCGAGGCGACGGCACGGCGCCGGATTCCGAAATTTCTTTACGGCTACATCTCCGGCGGCGCCGAGACCGACGCCGCGCTGCGCGACAACCGCAACGCCTTCAACGAATACGGCTTCGTGCCGCGCGTGCTCAACGACGTCTCTGGCCGCGACCAGACGACGACGTTGTTCGGCAAGAGCTATGCCGCGCCGTTCGGCATTCCGCCGATGGGCTCGTCCGCACTCGCGGCCTATCGCGGCGACATCGTGCTGACAGAGGCGGCCAAGTGCGAGAACGTGCCGATGATCCTCAGCGCCTCTTCGCTGATCACGCTGGAGGACGTGCGGTCAGCCAATCCGGCGGCGTGGTATCAGGCCTATCTCGCAGGCCTGCCTGAAAGGATCGAGCCGCTGGTCGATCGCGTCGCCACGGCCGGCTACGACACGTTCGTCGTCACCGCCGACGTGCCGGTGCCGCCGAACCGCGAGAACAATATCCGCAACGGCTTTCAGGTGCCGCTCGCCATCACGCCGCGCGTGTTCTGGGACACGGTCACCCATCCGCACTGGCTGTTCGGCACCTGGGCGCGCACCATCATGAATCACGGCATGCCCCATTTCGAGAATATGGACGCGCAGCGCGGCCCGCCGGTGCTGGCGAAGAACCTGATGCGCAACATCGGCGCGCGCGACCAGCTCGCCTGGAAGCATGTCGAGATGATCCGCAGGAAGTGGAAGGGCAAGCTCGTGGTCAAGGGCCTGGTCTCGCCGGCGGATGCCAGGATTGCGCGCGAGAGCGGCGTCGACGGCGTGATGCTGTCCAACCATGGCGGCCGCCAGCTCGACTACACGATGTCCGGCCTGCGCACGCTGCCGGAGATCGCAGCCGAGGCCAAGGGCATGACGGTCATGGTCGACGGCGGCATCCGCCGCGGCACCGACGTGATCAAGGCGCTGGCGCTCGGTGCGCATTTCGTCTGGATCGGCCGTCCGTTCCTCTATGCCGCGATCGCCGGCGGCCAGGCCGGCGTGCAGCGCGCGATCTCGCTGCTGAAAGCCGAGATCGACCGCGACCTCGCTCTATCAGGCATCCGCAAGCTCAGCGAGATCACGCCGGACCTGGTGCGGAAGTTTTAACGTAGTTGCGCGGGGATCGTAGGGTGGGCAAAGGCGCTGTTGCGCCGTGCCCGCCATTCAACATCGCACTCGTGATGGTGGGCACACTTCGCTTTGCCCACCCTACATGACTGAACGCTATCGCTGTCCGTCGTGGACCGAGATCTGGTCCACCGACAGCCCGCCGATGCGCGCATGGGTGCGGCCGCCGGTCGCCATCACGAGGCCGAACACGATCTCGTCGCGGCGCGGCGCGTCCCAGATCGTCATCTCGGCGGTGCCGAAATGGCTGCGCACATACGCCGCCTCGATGTGGCCGAGCGGCACCATCAGCCGCGTGCCGATCGCACCGACGGTTTTCGCCGCCGGCACGATCGCCTTGGCCTGCGAGATCACCTCGCGGATCGCCGCCCCGCCGGCTTCGTGCCAGACCGCGCCATGCTCGAGCTCGCCGTCGCCGCCGACGATCGCGCCCTTGCCATAGGCTTCGATGCCGTCCTTGCCGCCGAGACGTTCGCAGAGCGTGCGCGCCAGCTGCCGGCCGAGATCGCGTAAAGCTGCCTGAAAAGCCATCAGATCAGGCTCGAAGCGGCCCGCATAAGGGTTGTTGATGACGGCGAGCGCGGTGCCGACCAACAGCGGCTGCGCCCGGCGCGGCCCGCGCTCGTGCCAGACCTCTTCGATCGAGACTTGCGTCTTCCTGATGTCGTACGCCGTCACTGCGCGGCCTCGTCGATCACGGGGTTGCGCAGCACGCCGATCTTCTCCACCTCGACCTCGACGACGTCGCCGGGAACGAGGAACATCGGCGGCTTGCGGGTGAAGCCGACGCCGGCCGGCGTGCCGGTTGCGATGACGTCGCCGGGTACCAGATCGAAAATCTCGGAGGCGTAGTTGATCAGCCGCGGGATCGAGAAGATCAGGAACGAGGTATCCGACTTCTGAACGACGTTGCCGTTAACGCGGGTCTCGAGCTTCAACTTGGTCGGATCGGGCAATTCGTCCGTCGTCACCATCCACGGTCCGAACGGGCCGGTGCCGACGAAATTCTTGCCGGCGGCGATCTGCTGCGCGTGCCGCTGATAGTCGCGCACGCTGACGTCGTTGTAGATCGAATAGCCGGCGACATGGTTCATGGCGTCGGCCTCAGAGATATGGCGGCCGCCCTTGCCGATGATCACGGCAAGCTCGCCCTCCCAATCCAGATGCGTCGAAACTTTGGGCCGGACCACCGGCGCGTCGTGGCCGACCTGGGAGCGCCAGACGCGCAGGAAGATCGGCGGAAACGCCGTGATCTCGCGCTGCATGCCGAAGGCCACCGCCTCATTGTGGTGGTCGAGATAGTTGCGCACGGCGCAGACGATCTTTTCGGGGCGCGGGATCACCGGCAGATATTTGACATCGGCGAGCTTCAGGTCCGGTGCGTGGCCGGCGACGATGCCGTCACGCTTCTCAAAATCCGGGCTGGCGATGAAGTCCTGCAGGGTGGCGTGGCTGAGCTTGCTGCCGAGGTCGACGACGCCATCGCCGAGCACCACGCCCCAGGTCTCCTTGCCCTTGTTCAGAAATGAAAGCAGCCGCATGCGACGGGGTATCCTTCTCGGTTGGACGGGCTGATGGAGTAAATTTCGTCAGAGGCAACTATTTTCGAAAATATTGTCGAGTGCAACAGAAATCCGTCGCCGCGGAGGGCAATGCCGAGCTTTTGTGAGAGAGGAGCGGCGTCCGCCAGGTCGCCGGCAATCAGATGGCGCTGATGACGCCGGCGGCGTATTTGGCGACGTTGTCGGACGTGGTCTTTATATGGCTCGCGATCAGATCGCAGGCCTGATCCGCATTGCGGCCGATCGCGGCCTGCATCAGCGCGCGGTGTTCACCGGCCTTGTCGCGGGGCCGCGGCCGGTACATGGCCGAGAGATTGCGATAGCGCTCTGCACGATCGAACAGCGAGTTGCGCACGGCAAGCAGTGTAGGCGAGCCCGACGCCGAGACCAAGGCTTCATGGAACTGACGGTGCGCCATCTTCCATTCGACATTGGTCGCATAATCTTCCGGGGCCCGCTCCTCGATCTTGGCGAGCCGGTGAAGTGACGAAATGACCCTTATTTCCCAGTCGTCGTCGCCCTTCTCGATCGAGCGGCGCATCAGATCGACCTCGATCAGGATGCGGGCATGGGTCAGGTCGTGCAGATCTTCCAGCGTCACCGGCGCAACCTTGTAGCCGCGCTGCTCCTCAGCGACGACCAGCCCCTCCGCGACAAGCAATGTCAGGGCTTCGCGCAGCGTCGTGAAGCTTGCCCCGAACGACAGCCGCAGCGCATCGAATTTGAGCGATTCATTCGGCTTGAGCTGGCAGGTGACGATCTCGTTGCGCAGCCGGTGGGCGATGTCGGAAGCGAGCGTCTTGCCGAATTCCTTGCGCGCCTTGAGGGCTGTCGTTGTCATTGATTCTTCTCGCAATCCGGAGCCGCGATCCTACCTCAAAAGAATCCCGTTGCAATAATTTTCGCAATAGGAGATATTTTCGAAAATACTGATTTTGGGGAGGCCGGCCGCATGAAGGCTGTACTGGTGCATCGCCCTGGGGGGCCGGAGGCGCTCGACTATGCCGAAGTGCCGATGCCTGATCTCGGCGAGCGGGACGTTCTGATCCGGGCGCAGGCCTTTGGCGTCGGCCAGCCGGACAGGCTGATCCGCAGCGGCGCCTACAAATGGATGCCGCCGCTGCCGGCCAATCCCGGCAACGACGTCGCCGGTATCCTCGAAGCTGTCGGCACTAACGTGAGCGGGCTTGCCGTGGGCCAGCGGGTGCTGTTGAGCGCGCGCGACCTCGCCCAGCGCGGCGGCTGCTACGCCGAATATGTCGCGGCGCCCGCCGATGCGGTGCACCTGCTGCCCGACAACGTTGCGTTCGAGGACGCCGTTTGCCTGCCGAACTACCAGGTCGCCTGGGCGCTGCTGCACCGATGCGGCGCCAGCACGCCGCCTCACTCCGCCCTCATCGTCGGCGCCGCCGGCGGCGTCGGAACCTCGCTGGTGCAGTTCGCAAAGCTCGCCGGCATGACGGCGATCGGGACGGTCTCGACGCGCGAGAAGGCCGCCTTCGCAAAACAGATGGGCGCCGACGAGATCATCTTCTATCGCGATGAGGACGTCGTCGGCCGCACAAGGGCGCTGACCGGCGGACGCGGCGTCAGCCTCGTGCTCGACCACGTCTGCGGCCCGGAGTTCTATTCGTACCTCGGCGCGCTCGACAAATGGGGCACGCTCGTCTCCTACAACGCATTTGCCGGCCTGCCGACGGAGAACGCGATGGGCGAGATGCGGAAATATCTCGATATCTGCCCCGCGATCCGCTGCTTTTCCTTTCACATCTACGACCACGACCGCGAAGGCCGGCGCGAGATCATGCGAACGGTGATCGGCCATCTTGCCGACGGTACGATCCGCCCCTCGATCTTTAGGCGCTTCAAGCTTTCGGAAGTGCGCGCCGCGCATGAACTGCTCGATTCCGGCACCGCGTTCGGCAAGATCGTGATGATCCCGGGTTGAGCGGCGCGCGATGCCTTCGCCCCGGCCGATACACCAGTTCACGAGGTCATGAGATGATCAAGGTCAAACGGCTGCGACACGCCACCTTCACCACGGCTGACATCAAGGCGCAGCTCGACTATTACCAGTCCATCATCGGGCTCGGCGTTATCGCCCGCGGCGACGGCCGCATCCTGCTCGGCACCGAATCCGACGAGCTGACGCTGGTGCTCGAACGCGGCGCCGCCTCGCAACTGACCTCGATCGCCTATGAGGTGGCGCCGGGCCTCGAGCCGGCCGAGCTGCAGAAATCGCTGGCAAGCCACGGCATCGCCTCTGAGATCAGGAGCGATACCGCGCCCGGCATCGCGAAATCGCTGCTGTTCGACGATACGGACGGGCACCGGATCGAACTGTTCTCCCGTTGGGGGTTCTGCAAGGCGGTCGAGCCGATCCGCGGTCTTGCGGTGGCAAAACTCGGCCACGTCGCGTTGCATTCGCCCGATCCGGAGCGAACCGCAAAGTTCTTCGGCGACGTGCTCGGCTTCCGCGTCTCCGACCGCATCGAGCAAAATTTCGTCTTCATGCGCTGCGGACCCGAGCACCACGCGATGAATTTCGCCCGCGGCACCGACGGCCGCCTGCACCATATCGCCTTCGAGCTGCGCGACGCCTCGCACATGCATCAGGCCTGCGACCTGCTCGGGCGCAACCGCGTTCAGATTCTCTGGGGCCCGGTTCGCCACGGGCCCGGCCATAACGTGGCAGTCTATCACTACGATCCCGATCGCCATCTGATCGAGCTCTATTACAGCATGGACGTGATGCTCGACGAGGAGCTCGGCTATTTCGAGCCGCGTCCCTGGCACCGCGACCGGCCGCAGCGGCCGAAGACCTGGGTCGGCCTGCCGCGCGACGTCTGGGGCGTCGGCCCGGCCAAGGAAGCAAGCGAATTTTCTCCGGCGATGCGCGGCGTGAAGTAATCGCGCTCGCGCCAACAGAAGCCGGAGCTGACGTTCAAGAAAAGCAAAACATTTAGGGATGAAACAGATGGTTCGATCGTTGAACGTCCTGCGCGGACGATGGCTCGCCATGCGCTGCATCGCTATTGCGGCGCTCGGCCTGATATGCCTGATGCCCTCCGTTGCCGCCGCGCAAACCTATCCCAACCGGCCGATCCGGCTGCTGCATGGCTTTGCGGCCGGCGGCGCCGCCGACACCATGGCGCGCATCGTCTCGGAAGGGCTGTCCAAGCGGTTGGGGCAGCCGGTGATCGTGGAAGCCAAGCCCGGCGCTGGCGGCAACCTCGCCGCGGATGCCGTCGCCAAATCCGCACCTGATGGTTACACGATTGGGCTTATCACGGGGGCCCACGCAATCTCGGGCGCGCTCTACAAGCAGCTCGCCTATAACCCTACCGACAGCTTCGATATGCTCTCGACGATGGTGTACTACGCACTGGTGGTCGCGGTGCGCGCCGACCATCAGGCAAAGACGCTGGCGGAGCTGATTGCGATGGCGAAAGCCAAGCCCGACGCGCTGAGCTACGGCTCAGTCGGTTTCGGCAGCACGCATCACCTCGCCGGCGAACTCTTGAACATCACAGCCGGCACCAGGATGGTGCACGTCCCCTATCGCGGCGACTCGCTGACGGTGACTTCCCTGCTCGCCGGCGACGTTCCGGTGATCGTTGGAACCACCGTGCTGCTCGCCAGCCAGATCGAAGGCGGCACCATTCGCGGCCTTGCCGTCACCTCGCCCGCCCGCACAAAGCTGCTGCCGAACGTGCCTACGGTTCAGGAAGCCGGCATCGCCGGTTTCGACGTCCGCACCTGGGCCGGGCTGGTGGCACCGAAGGGCACGCCGCCGGAGATCGCCAAGCGACTGCAGGCGGAAATCCAGTCGATGCTGGCCGATCCCGCGGTCAAGACCGCGCTGGAGACGGCAACCGGCGGCGAGGTCCGCGGCAGTACGCCGGAGGAAATGCGGGCGCTGATTACGTCCGAAACCGCCAAATGGTCGAAGGTCATCAACGACGCCGGCATCCCGCGGATCTGACCTTACGCATAACGCGCCGCTCCCATGCACGCGGCCGTCACCGCTAGCAAGACGGCCGCGATGCGCTGGGCAGTGGCAATGCGCGAGCGCGCATCGGCCTCCGCGGCTTTCCCATTGCGCAAGCTTCGGATCGCGCGGCCGCCGATCGCGCCCTGAACGGCAGCGGCAACCAGCGCGGCGAGCGCCCCCACGGCCAGGATCTGCTCGGCAGTACCGAAGGTGCCGGCATGAACGGAATGTCCGAGATAGGCGCCGGTCAGGATCGTGACGGTCGCAGCGCCCATTTGCGGTCCAAACAACTGCTCGCCGCAGGCGCCGCCGGTGCGCGCCAGCGTAAAGCTCGATCCTGCCCAGAACACCGATGACAACACGTGAAGGGACAGGGTTATGATGAGGGGGATCTGCATGGGCGTCGCTCCGGATGCTGAAATTCAATATACATATTGTATATTCAATTGGTCAAAAGAATGGCGGGTGAATGAAGAAGCGCGCTTATGTGAGTTCCGTGCGGTCGGCCGCTGCGGCAGAGAAGCGCGATCGCGTCATCGAAGCCGCAGCGAAATCGCTGCGCGAGGACGCGAGCATCGCGCGGTTTTCGCTGGACACGGTGGCAAAGGCTGCCGGCGTGACGCGACTGACCGTGTACAACCAGTTCGGATCACGGCGCGGCCTGCTCGAGGCAGTGTTCGACGACATCGCCCGCCAGGGCGGGCTTCATGAAATCGCCGATGCCATGGCGATGCCGGACCCGCTGATGGCGCTGGAGCGCGTGGTCGAAATCTTCTGCGGCTTCTGGGCCAGAGACGCCGCCATTGGCCGCCTCCACGAAGCGATGGCGACCGATCCCGAATTTGCAGAGGCGCTGCTCGAACGCAACGAGCGGCGCCGAAAGCTGGTCAGGATGCTGGTGAGGCGTATCGCCGCAAAGACCGCATCGCGCCGCGCGCGCGAGGGCGCCGTCGACATGCTCTTTGCGCTGACGAGCTACCCGATGTTCGCGATGTTGTGCCGCGGGCGGCCGGCCAACGAAGTCTGTCAGCTCATGCAATCGGCCTGCCGCGCCGCGATCGAGCCGGTATCGCGCTAGCCTGTTCGGAGCTACATGATCTTGAACTTGCTGTAGGCTTCCCTGGTAACAATGATCACGTGCTCAGCGCAGCCGTTGGTGCGGTGCGGGTCACAGCGGCTTTCGTAATCGGCTGATGTCATCATGTCGATGAAGGCGGCGACGGTCGGGTAATACACCAGCGCCAGATAGTCCCAGGTATTGCCGGCTTCGCGTCCGAGCGCGACCGTCTTGGCGTCGCCAGTCCACAGCAACGTGCCGCCGCGCGCCTTGATCATCGGCACGGTGAGCGCGCTGTAGCGCAGGTAGGCGTCCCAGCCTGAGCCATCGCCATCGAGCGAACGCTCGCGGAACCGCATCAGGTTCAGCATGACTACAGGGGCGTGCTGGTCCAGCCCCGCAAGGCCTCGTACGTTCAAGAGATCGACGCCCATGATTGCTCCTGCCGCATCGGCGAGATGGGAGTGCTTGTCCATCATCCATCCACACGAAGACTGTCGTCACCCGCCTTGTGCGCAATTGCGCCCTGGAGCGGGTGATCCAGTATTCCAGAGACGTTCGCGGTCGATCGAGAAGCCGCGGCGTACTGGATACCCCGCTTTCGCGGAGTATGACAGTGAGGGGTGCCGCTACAGCGCTGCTCACTGGCCAAAGCGCAATGCACAGAGCATTGTAGCATTGCGCCCACAGGACTTGTCGCGTGGCGGAAAATCCGGCCCTATTCCGCTCCGCGACATGACCAAGCCCGCACCAGCGCCGCCTGCCTTCCAACCGGTCCGGTGGCTGACCAACCAGCCTTATCTCTTGCTGAGCCTGACCTCGCTGTTCTGGGCCGGCAACATCGTGCTGGCGCGCCATGTCGCCGGGCACGTGCCGCCGCTGACGCTATCCTGCGTGCGCTGGATCGGCACCTTCCTGATCCTGCTGCCGTTCGCTTGGCCGCATTTGAAGCAGGACTGGCCGGTGCTGCGCGCGCATCTGCCGATGATGCTGTTCCTGTCGTTCGTCGGCTTCGCCTACAACAACGCGATCTCCTATTGGGCCCTGCAATATACCGAGGCGCTGAACGCGCTTCTGATCCAGTCGGCCGGGCCGCTGTTCGTCGCGCTGTGGTCGCTGGCGCTGTTCGGGGTACGCCTGACCGGCGCGCAGCTTGCCGGCATCACCATCTCGCTTCTGGGCGTCCTGACCATCATCCTGCGCGGCGATTTCAGCGCGCTTGCGAGCATCAGCTTCAACCGCGGCGACCTGATGTTTGCGAGCTCGCTGGTGTCGTTCGGCTTGTATTCGGCGCTGATCCCGCGCCGGCCGGTGACCCATGCGCTGTCGCTGATCTCGTTCACCACCTGCTGCGGGGCGATGATGCTGGTACCGTTCTCGATCTGGGAATATTCGACTGGCGCCACGCTGAAGTTCGACATGATCTCGATGGCGACGCTGGGCTATGCCGTGATCTTTCCCTCGACGCTGGCCTATCTGTTCTTCAACCGCGGGCTGGCGCTGATCGGGCCCAACCGTGCCGCGCCGTTCTTCCATCTGGTGCCGGTATTCGGTTCGGCGATGGCGATCCTTTTGCTCGGCGAGCAGTTGCGCTTATTCCATCTCGTGGGCTATGCGCTCGTTTTGGCCGGGGTAGTGATCGCCTCGCGGCGGGCTTCGGCGAAGAAATAGTCTCTTGTCCCGGACGCGGTGCAGCGTGTAACGCTGCGCCGCAGAGCCGGGACCCAGTAGGCCCCGGTTCAGCAGCGCACCACTTGCGTGCTGCGCTGCGCCCCGGGGCACGAGCTGGGCCTTGGCGGCGCACCGGCTTCCACTTTGTCCGGGGGCAGGCTAGCTTGCCGGCCAATTCAACATAAGAACAAACGAGGAAACGACTACATGTTCGCGTTATGGAAACGGTACCGGCCAGTCGCGGCAGCGGCTCCCCTGATGCTGGCGATGGTCGCCACAGCCGCCGCGCAGGCGCCCTACCCGAGCCGCACCATCACGCTGGTGCTGCCCTTCGCGGCCGGCAGCGGCACCGACACCACCACGCGCATCATTTCGAAGGAGCTCGGCACCGCGCTCGGCACCGGCATGGTGATCGAGAACAAGGCCGGCGCCAACGGCTCGATCGCAGCGAGCTTTGTCGCGCGCTCCGCGCCCGACGGCTACACGCTGTTCGTGACGACCAACACGTCGCACTCGGCCAATCCATATCTGCTCAAGAACATGACCTACGACCCGGTCAAGGACTTCACGCCGATCGCGCGCACCGGCGACCTGCCCTTCATGCTCGTGATCCATCCGGACATTCCAGCGAACTCCGTCGCCGAGCTGATCGCGCTGGCCAAGAAGGAGCCGGGCAAATACACCTATGCCAGCGGCTCTTCGGCGGCGATCGTCGCCGGCGCGACCTTCGCCCGGCTGGCCGGCATCGATCTGTTGCACGTTCCCTACAAGAGCTCGCCGCCGGCGCTGACCGACCTGATTGCCGGCCGCGTCTCCATGATGTTCATCGACGTGCCGACCGGCCTGCCGCACGTCAACGCCAAGGCGCTGAAGGCGCTGGCGGTGACGACCAAGAAGCGCTCGGCGCTGCTGCCGGAGCTTCCGACCATGGACGACACGGTGAAGGGTTTTGATATCACGTCATGGCAGGGCTATTTCGGCCCGGCCAATATGCCGAAGGATATCGTCACGAAGCTGAACACGGAAATCCGCAAGGTGGTCGAGCGGCCCGACATCAAGAGCCAACTCGCCGAACGCGGCATGGAGGCGTTCTCCGGCACGCCGGAAGAGTTTGACGCCTTCGTGAAAGAGCAGCTCGTGGTGTGGGAGAAGCTGATCACCGCCGCGGGGATTGAGAAGCAGTAGGCGAGACCGCTGCGTAAACAATTATCAAACGTTCATGGTGGGGAGGTGCGCAGCGCCGTCTCGAATCATGCGACCCATATCGTGCCATTCAAACGTTGCAGCGGCGCGGCGACGCGTCGCGACTTCAAACCGGCTCGGGCAAGACGTCATCTTGTTTGTATGCGACGGCAGTCAGGCTGATCGGCCGAGGACGAGCTTTTGTGACCGACACGAAGACATGGCCCGCAAGAAGTAGAATCGGGCACTCTGCACACGAACTTGGGATTCTGCTCGGACGTCAAACAGTCGTCCTCCGTCACGAGGCGCGAAACAACCACACCATCCCCACGGTACATCAGGTCAAGAGGGGTGGTTGAGGCCGAGGTGTTACGCAACACGAGAACGAGCAACCAACCTATCCGCGCTGCGGCTCTGCCAAGCAACATTCGCTTCGGTGTAGTGTGATCTTCATCGCCCTCGGCCGATGAGCCTTTCAAGATCTCCGGAACGGCCCCGCGGGAAACGGCGTGCATCGCATCGTACATATAACGCTCCTTCGTTGAGCGAGCGTACGATGAGGTCCGGATGTCGCAGAACTTTGCCGACGACCACTGGAAATTGTCGCGATCTGTCTCACGAATATTGCATTGGATAGTTCGCGACAATTGCGGCTTCGGTGATGGCTACTCGTCTCATCCTCTTCATTACCTTGCTCTCAATGCTGCTCCTTAAGTTGTATCAAGTCTGAGCAGCCATGCCAGTTTGCGACAATTCGCGACAAAGATGGCTCACCGGGACAACGTTCTGCGACAGCTTGTGCCTAAATTGTTTCAGCCAGATCGGGGAATCATACCCCATGAGGACGGTTCCCGCTCGGATCGGCCGGCATCGGGATCGTGCGATCCCGATGCCACGACGCATAGTGAAGCCAGCCACAAGCATTTGATTTCGGTCGATCATACGCGCCCGATACATTCTGTTACACTTTTTCGATGGGTTGGGTGCGGGACTTCAGTATGATCCGGCACGGAGCAAACTAGATGGACTCGGCACCTCACATCGCCGTAGTGGACGATCATCGCGATATTCGCGATCTGGTCGGCAAGTACTTGATACAGCATGGCTACCGCATCAGCCTTGCGGAGAGCGCTGTTGCACTCCGCCGTTTGCTCGAACGAAGTGCTCTGGACCTGGTGGTTCTTGACGTCATGATGCCGGGCGAGGACGGACTGTCCCTCTGCCGCCATCTGCGCAGCACCACAGACCTTCCCGTTATCCTGTTGACTGCGATGGCTGAGGAAACCGATCGAATCGTCGGCCTGGAAGTAGGTGCCGATGACTATGTGAGCAAGCCGTTCAATCCCCGCGAACTTCTCGCACGTATCAAGGCAGTGCTTCGACGAGTCCAAAGCCTGCCGCCGCAGAAGGGCCGGCTTGCGACCAAGGTCGTACGTTTTGATCGATGGACCTTTGACGTCAACCGGCGCGAGTTGATGGGCGACGACCGCGTTGCTGTGCCGCTCAGCACGGCGGAGTTCCGCCTGTTATGTGCATTTCTTGACCATCCTGGCCTGGTACTCAGCCGCAATCAGCTTCTCGACCTGACGGTCGGCCGGGATGCCGATCCATTCGACAGGAGCATTGACAATCAAGTCAGCCGCTTGCGGAAGAAGATCGAGGCTGACCCGAAAACACCCGCATTGATCAAGACTCACTGGGGCGGTGGATACAGCCTCGCCGCACAGGTCGAGCAACCATGATGAGCTTGTGGAAGCGTAGTCTTGCGGCACGTTTCATCTGTTTCACGCTGCTGTCCCTCGTGCTGTCGCAAGCAATCGTGTTCTTCATTTCCTGGGATGAGCATGGGCAGGCGATTCGGAAGGCCGCCAAGGGCGAGATACTCAGCCGCTGCGCCTCGCTCGCCCGAGTCTTGGAAGCGACACCTCCGGCGCTGCAGACCGACATCCTTAATGCCAGTAACACCAGTTCAGCGAGATATTGGATATCGACCAATGGTTTGAAGGATGCCTCCGCGTGGCGAGAGGAGGCATGGGAGCGCTTGGCGCAGCCATTGCCGCGCGTATCCTTTCCCGGCCACAGCGTGCCCGCCGAGGTGAGAGCGGATTTCGCCCGGAACACTGCCAGCAGTAGCAGCGCCACCTCCTCACAATGGATCGACCTAAAGCCGGAAGCTTGGCCACTGTCTCGACCAGCGAAATTTCTTTATCTCGATGACGCCACCGGCATGGGATTGGCCGTTCGGTTGGCGAACGGTGCATGGCTGAACACTGCATTTGCCAAACCCGCACAAGACGGCTTCTGGACCTCCAAATCCACCCTGGCGCTCGGCCTTTCGGCGTTGTCGTTGTCGATCATTGCCGTATTCGCCGCTCGAGGCATCGCGCGACCATTGCGCCGGCTCGCCGTTGCGGCCGAGGCCCTCGGTCGTGGTCAGGAGATCGTGCCGCTGCCGGAAACCGGACCCGACGACATCCGACGCACTGCCGAGGCATTCAATCGCATGCAAGCGCGCCTGCATCGTTTTGTTGACGACCGCACCAGAATGCTGGCCGCCATCGGCCATGATCTTCGCACACCTCTGACCTCGCTCCGCTTGCGCGCAGAATTCGTGCCCGACGGCGACGTCCGCGAGAAAATGCTCTCCACCATTACCGAGATCCAGACGATGACGGAGGCGACCCTCGCATTCGCTCGCGAAGACGCAACCGCCGAAGACACGCGGACCGTGGATCTCTCGGCGCTCGTGGAAAGTCTCTGCGACGATCTCGCCGAACTCGGTTATGACGTCTCTTTCTCCGAGGGACAGAAGATCAGCTACAGCTGCCGACCAGACGCGCTGCGCCGCGCATGCCGTAACCTCGTCGAAAATGCCATTCGTTATGGTGAGCGTGCGCGCGTCAGCGTGGAGAGACGAGCAGATAGTATCGAAATCATCGTTTCGGACGATGGACCCGGGATTCCCGACTCCGCCAAGGAGCAGGTTTTTACGCCGTTTTTCCGGATGGAGAGTTCGCGGAACCGCGAAACCGGAGGCGTAGGTCTCGGCCTTTCCATTGCCCGGTCTATTGTCCGCCACCACGGCGGCGATATCGCCTTCATCAACCAGAAAAAGGGACTACACGCGGCCATTAGCTTGCCAGCGCTGGATAGCGGGCCGCCTTCCGTCGGCCGACCGATCGCAGTCGCAGCGGCGAAGGACGTTACCAACGTTCTCGAATCGGCAAAACCTTCGTCGGTGGCCACGATCTTGCAGCGCGCGTCGAAATCATATTGATCGCCCTGCAGAACGCCGATGCGCGAAGTCCGGAGGGATCAGCGCGCGCATCAATTGTTATGGACGATGGCCTTCACTTCGCACTGCAAATCAGTGCGCGCCCTACGCCGCGCGCACCTTGACCAAAAACTCGTCCACGGCGCTGCGCAGCATGCCCGATTGTGTATCGAGTTCGCGGGCGCTGGTCAGCACGTCCGTCGCTGCCTTGCCGGTGGCTT
This sequence comes from Bradyrhizobium sp. CB3481, assembly GCF_029714305.1. Classification (NCBI taxonomy): domain Bacteria; kingdom Pseudomonadati; phylum Pseudomonadota; class Alphaproteobacteria; order Hyphomicrobiales; family Nitrobacteraceae; genus Bradyrhizobium; species Bradyrhizobium sp. CB3481. The sequence goes on along the minus strand of NZ_CP121647.1, from coordinate 1,406,886 downwards.
CCGCCGCGGTGGTGACACCGCCGATATGGGCGGAGATTTCGTTCGATCCGGCCGCCACCGACTGGATGTTGCGGGCGATCTCGCGGGTGGCGCCGCCCTGCTGCTCGACGGCGGTCGAGATCGACACCGTGATCTCGCTCATCTGCGCGATGGTCTCGGAGATACCGCCGATCGAGGCGACCGCCTCGCTGGTGGACGACTGCATCGCCGCTACCTGCGCGGAGATTTCCTCGGTCGCCTTTGCGGTCTGGTTGGCAAGCGCCTTTACTTCGGAAGCGACGACGGCAAAGCCGCGGCCGGAATCGCCGGCGCGCGCCGCCTCGATGGTGGCGTTGAGCGCCAGCAAGTTGGTCTGGGCGGCAATCGAGTGGATCAGCTTGACGACCTCGCCGATCTTTTCGGCGCCGGTCGAGAGCGCGCCGACGGTGGCGTTGGTGCGCTCGGCATCGCTGACCGCCTTGGCGGCGATCTCGCTGGAGCGCGTCACCTGGCGGGAAATCTCCGTCACCGAGCTCGACAGCTCCTCCGCGGCCGAGGCGACCGTGCCGACATTGTCGGACGAACGCTGCGAGGCCGCGCCGACGGTCGCCGCCCGCGCGCTGGCGTCGCTGGCGGTCGAAGTCATGGACTGCGCGGTGGTCTGCATGCCGGCGGCCGCGGTCGAAACCGAGCGAACGATGCCGGTGACGCTGCGCTCGAAATCGCTGGCGATGCTCTCCATCGCCGCGCGCCGTTCGGCCTCGGCGCGCGCCTGCACCTCGGCTTCCTTGTGTTCCAGCCCGCGCATCCGCACCGCGTTGTCCTTGAAGATCTGGACAGTCGCGGCCATCGCGCCGATCTCGTCGCCGCGGCCGATGCCGGGAATTTCGCCGTCGAGCCGTCCCTCGGCAAGATCCTGCATGCGGGCGCCAAGCTGGCCGAGCGGCTTGCTAATGCTGCGCCCGATCGTCCAGGCGATGCTGCCGGCAACGAGGGCGATGCCGAGCACGGCAAGGGCGAGCAACGTCGCCAGCGGTTTCATCTTGGCGTCGAGGTCATCGAGATAGGCGCCGGTGCCGACGAACATGTTCCAGCCGGGGATCGCAACCGCATAGGAGAATTTCCGGATGAGTTCCTCCTGTCCGGGCTTGCGGAATTCATAGCGCAGCATGACTTCGCCGTTGGCGGCGACGCCGTCGCGCAGCTCGCGCACCAGCTTGCGGCCGCCGGTGTCGATATCCATGCGGTTCTGGCCGATCTGGCTGGGAACCGGGGCCAGCACGGCGACGCCGTCCATCGTATAGGCAAACACATAGCCGTTGCCGTTGTCGAAGGTCAGCGTGTTGCCGCGCTTGGAGAACTCGGCAATCGCCTGATCCTTGGTCATCTGGCCGGCGGCGACCTGCTTCTGCAGCCCGAGCGCCATGTTGCGCGCCATGTCGACGATCGCCCTGGTCTGCTCGATCCGCGCATTCACCATCTCACGCTGCATCAGATAGCCCGCAAGCACGCCGGCGGCGCACAGCCCAAGCAGGGTCACGCCCACCAGAATGCCGAGCTTCGGGGTGATCTTGAGATTGGTGAGCTTCACGGGAGTCTCCGGAAAATGGACGCGGGGCGCGCGAATTGGCCGATTGATTTTCGGCACACTATCGTGAGACCCTTTAGCGCTTTGTTACGACGGCCAGCGGAAGACGGCGCTTTACGTTTCGAAAGCAACCGGCGATTGTAGCAGGATCGCATCAGGTCGCGTAAAAGGTGAAGTTGCGTAAGAAAGTGGCGGCGCCCGCCGCCTGAAATCAACACCGAAGATCAAATCGGGAGAGCAGGAAATGCCGAAATTCAGGGTGGTGACGCCGAAGGGCGCGAGCTTCACGGTCGCCGGCGGCGGCTACGATTATGAGAAGGAGGCGCTCGATCCGATCGGCGCCGAAATCATCGAGGCGCCGGCCAACGAGGCCGAATTCATTGCCGCCGCGAAAACCGCTGATGCGATCTACGCCAAGGGCATGCCGATCACCAAAACGGTCATCGACAGCTTGCAAAACTGCAAGGTGATCACGCTCGGCAGCGTCGGCGTCGACTCGGTCGACGTCAAGGCCGCCACTGCCCGCGGCATTCCCGTCACCAACATCCCCGACACCTTCATCGAGGAGGTCGCCGACCACGCCATGATGCTGCTGCTGGCGGGTTTTCGGCGCCTGGTCGAGCAGGACAAGATGGTGCGTACCGGCCGCTGGTCGGAAGGCCGCCCGGCGCTGTTGAAGATCCCGCGGCTGATGGGCCAGACGCTCGGCTTCATCTCGTTCGGGCGCGTGGCCCGCGCGGTCGCCAAGCGCGCCGCCCCGTTCGGGCTGCGCATGATGGCCTACGACCCCTTCATCCAGGAAACGCTGATGTACGATCACGGCGTGATTCCGGCGACGCTGAACGAGGTGCTGCAGCAGTCGGATTTCGTCTCGATGCATGCGCCGGCGCGGCCCGAGGTGCATCACATGCTCACCGAGAAGCATTTCCGTCAGATGAAAAATTCCGCCGTGTTCATCAACACCGGCCGCGGCGCCACCGTGGACGAGGAATCGCTGATCAAGGCGCTGCAGGAAGGCTGGATCGCGCATGCCGCGCTCGACGTGCTGGAAAAGGAACCGCCATCGCACAACAACCCGCTGCTCTCGATGGAAAACGTTACCCTGACAGCCCATGTGGCGTCGGCCTCGGCACGTTTTGACGAAGCGCGCAAGCGCCGTGTGGGCTACGAATTGTCACTGGTCCTGCAGGGGATGTGGCCGGTAAGCTGCGTCAATCCGTCGGTGCTGCAAACGACCTCGCTCCGCCGCTGGCAACCTGTCAGCATGGATCGCGGTCCGAACAGCTAGCGCCGCCGAAGCGTTTTCGAACGACAGGGTTCACCGGCGATTCAACGCCGGGAACCGATTTTAGGGAGAGAAATAATGAAGAACGACATCACCCGTCGTGAGGCGCTGGTATTGGGGGCATCCGCCGCCGCGCTGGCGGCGACCGGCGCTTCCGCCCAGACCGCATCCAGCATCAAGGCCGCCGACGTTCCTGCCCCCAAGCTTGAGATCGAGAAAGGCGCATCCTTGCGCATGCTGCGCCCGGTGCGCTTCGTGCAGGCGGACGAGGACGTATTCCGCGCCAATGCGGCGAAGTTCACCAAGGAGACGGGCGTCGAGGTCAAGGTCGATTTCGTCGGCTGGGAAGACATCAACCAGCAAACCGCGGTGACCTCGAATTCCGGTGCCGGACCCGACATCATCATCGGCTTCTCCGATGCCCCGCACATCTATGTCGACAAGCTGATCGAGCTGACCGACGTCGCCGACTATCTCGGCAAGCGCTATGGCGGCTGGCAGCCGCTGGCGAAAAAATACGGCATGCGCAACAAGAGCAATGCCTGGATCGGATTGCCGTTTGGCGCCAGCGCGGGCCCCTTGATCTACCGTAAATCGGTGCTGCAATCGGTCGGCTTCGACAAGGTGCCTGAAGACCACGCCGGGATTCTCGATCTTTGCCGCAAGCTGCAAAAGACAGGCAAGCCCGCGGGCTTTGCGCTCGGCAACGCCAGGGGCGACGGCAACGGCTTCGCCAACTGGGTGCTGTGGTCGCACAACGCCTCCCTGCTCGATGAAGAGGGCAACGTCGTCATCAACAGCAAGGAGACCATCGCCGCGCTGAAATGGGTCAAGGAAATTTACCCGACCTTCATCGCCGGCACGCCGTCGTGGAACGACGTCAGCAACAATCGCGCCTATTCCTCGCAGGAAATCTCGCTCACCGCCAACGGCGTCTCATTGTATTTCTCGCTGAAGAACGATCCGGCAACCAAGGCGATCGCCGAGGACAGCGAGCATCAGCTCTTGCCGAAAGGCCTCGCCAAGATTTCGCCGATGGCGGGCTTGACGCTGAACGCGATGGTGTTCAAGCACAGCCAATATCCCAACGCCGCAAAGGCATTCCTGCAGTACATGCTGGAAAAGGAACAATACGAGCCGTGGCTCAACGCCAACTCCGGCTATTGGTCCCAGCCACTTGCCGCCTATGCCGACGCCGCGGTCTGGTCCGGCGACCCCAAGGTCAAGATCTTCAAGGACACGATGAACAGCACCTATTACGATGGCTACAAGGGGCCGATCTCGACGGCAACCGGCGCCGTCAACGCGGACTACGTTCTGGTGCAGATGTGCGCCGCGGTTGCGACCGGTGCCTCGACGCCGGAGGCTGCAGCCGCGGAAGCCGAGCAGCGCTGCAAGCGGTATTTCCGGCGGCAGGGGCGGTAGAAGCCGAACAGAGTGGCTGTCATTGCGAGAAGCGATTGACACGCTGTCATTCCGGGATGGTGCGCAGCACCAGACCTCAGGTGCGCAAGTTGCGCACCGGGAAATCTCGAGATTCCGGGTTCGATGCTGCGCATCGCCCCGGAATGACCTTGAAAATCAGACCGAGATTAAGGGTCCGATGTCTGTAACAACTCTACCATCCCATGGCGTAGCCCTCCGGCAACCCGGCTGGATCGCGCGGCTGCTCGATTACAAGCCGTTCCTGATCGTGATGTGCCTGGCGCCCGCGATCGGGCTATTGACCGTATTTCTCACCTATCCGCTCGGCCTCGGTGTCTGGCTCGCCTTCACCGACACCACCATCGGCCAGCGTGGCATCTTCATCGGCCTGGAGAATTTCCAGTACCTGCTCAAGGATCCCTTGTGGTGGAATGCCGTGTTCTACAGCATCTTCTACACCGGCATCGCGACGATCGGGAAATTCGCGCTCGGCTTCTGGCTGGCGCTCTTGCTCAACAACCACTTTCCGCTCAAGAGCCTGCTCCGCGCCATCGTGCTGTTGCCGTGGATCGTGCCGACGGTGCTGTCGGCGTTGGCGTTCTGGTGGATCTACGATCCGCAGTTCTCGATCATCTCCTACCTTCTGGTCGACGTGCTGCATATCCGTTCGACCAATATCGACTTCCTCGGTTCGCCCTGGCCGGCGCGCTTCTCGCTGATCGCCGCCAACATCTGGCGCGGCATTCCCTTTGTCGCCATCTCGCTGCTGGCGGGCCTGCAGACCATCTCGCCGTCGCTCTATGAGGCGGCGATGCTGGACGGCGCCACCGCCTGGCAGCGCTTCCGCTACATCACGCTGCCGATGATGATGCCGATCCTCGCCATCGTCATGACGTTCTCGATCATCTTCACCTTCACCGATTTCCAGCTCGTCTACGCCATCACCCGCGGCGGGCCGGTCAACTCCACGCATCTCTTGGCAACGCTCGCGTTCCAGCGCGGCATCGCCGGCGGCGAGCTCGGCGAGGGCGCGGCGATCGCGGTATCGATGATCCCATTCCTCGTGTTCGCAACACTGTTCAGCTACTTCGGCCTCGCGCGCCGCAAATGGCAGCAGGGAGAAGCCAATGACTGACGTCGCCGCCTCGCCCGGCAACAGCAACGTCGCCAGCGCCACGCCCGACACGATGTCGTGGGACTCCCGCGCACGGCGGATGATGATGATCTATTTGCCGCTATCGTGCTTCGTGCTGATCCTGCTGTTTCCGTTCTACTGGATGGCGATCACCTCGTTCAAACCGAACGCGGAGCTCTTGAACTACAAGGAGCACAATCCGTTCTGGATCTCCTCACCGACGCTGGCGCATATCAAGCATCTACTGTTCAACACGGCGTATCCGACCTGGCTGAAGACCACGATGTTCGTCGCGATCGGCTCGACCTTCCTGTCGCTGTTCGCCTCGACGCTCGCCGCCTACGCGATCGAGCGGCTGCGCTTCCGCGGCAGCCCCTATGTCGGGCTCGGCATCTATCTCGCCTATCTGGTGCCGCCCTCGATCCTGTTCATTCCGCTCGCCACCGTGATCGTGCAGTTCGGCCTGTTCGATTCGCCGATGGCGCTGATCCTGGTCTATCCGACCTTCCTGGTGCCGTTCTGCACCTGGCTCCTGATCGGCTATTTCAAGTCGATCCCCTATGAGCTCGAGGAATGCGCGCTGGTCGACGGCGCCACCAGGCTGCAGATCCTGCGGCGGATCACGCTGCCGCTCGCGGTGCCCGGCCTGATCTCGGCCGGCATCTTCTCGTTCACCCTGTCATGGAACGAGTTCATCTACGCGCTCGCCTTCATCCAAAGCGGCGCCAACAAGACGGTGCCGGTCGCGATCCTGACCGAGCTCGTCACCGGCGACGTCTACCAGTGGGGCGCGCTGATGGCAGGCTCCCTGCTCGGCTCGCTGCCGGTCGCGCTGTTCTACTCGCTATTCGTGGATTACTACGTGTCGTCGCTGACAGGCGCGGTGAAGGAGTAGGCTCTCGGAGTCACCTCTCCCGCTTGCGGGGGAGGTCGGATCGCAAGATGCGATCCGGGTGGGGACTCTCTCCACTCAGGCAGTATCGCCCGCGGAGACACCCCCACCCCGGCCCTCCCCCGCAAGCGGGAGAGGGAGAAGAGTGCGCACACAGCGCGATCCGACACTACCTGATATAAAACGCCACCGGCGCGCTGAACGGCATCGAGGATTGCTTCACGTCGGCCGGGAATGCAGGAAACGGCTGGGCACGGCGCACCATGGCGAGCGTCTCGGCGTCCAGCGCCGCATGGCCGGACGAGCCGCCGAGGCTGACCGAGGTCACGCCGCCGCTCCGGCTCAGCGTAAAGCTCACCCGCGCGGTACCCTGCTGGCCCGCCGCCTTGGCGGCGGGCGGGTATTGCTTGAAGCGCTGCAGATGGGCGGCGACCATCTGCCGGTAGGAAGCTAGCGCCGCGGCCGATGCGCCGGCGCTGGCGGCGGACGCGGCCGGGGCCTGGCGCTCGGCCTTTGGCGAGGCCGTCGTGCGCGGCGCAGGCGGCGCGTCGGTCGGCTTCTTCGCCTCCGCACGAACCACCTTCGGCTTCACCGGCGACGGCCTTTTCTCCGGCTCGACCTTGGCCGGCTCCGGTTTCGGCGGCGCCGGCTCGGTCTTCTGCTCGGGCGGCGCGACGACCTCCGGCTTCTCCTGCGGCGGGGTCGGCGCGATCTGCTCCTGCACGACCTCCTGCTGCGCCGCCGCCGGCGGCGGCGAGGCATCGGCCTGCTGCATCACCGGCCCCGGCGCAAGGTCCATTTGCGTCGGCTGCGGCGCGGCCGAGACCGGCGCCATGTCGACCATGATCACCGGCAGCGAGACGCCCGGCAGCGGCCGCTGCGTCGCCCAGTTGATGGCCAGGGCGATCAGCGCAGCATGCGCAGCGACAATCGCAAACGCCGACGCACCCCAGCGCCGGACGGTGGCCTGGTCGGAAACGTCATGCAGCGCGAACGCGTTCATGGTGTCAGCTTCGGCCGTCGAGGCCGACCAGCGCGATCTTGAGGTAGCCGGCGTTGCGCAGCAAGTTCATCACCTCCATGAGGTCGCCATAGCTGACCGCCTTGTCGGCGCGCAGAAAGATGCGCTCCTCCTTCTTGCCGTGCGTGGCGGCATCGAGTGTTGTGGTCAGCGCGTCGCGCGCGATGACCACCTCGCCGACCGCCACCGAAAGATCCGGCTTCACGGTGACGAAGACCGGCTGGTCCGGCCGCGGCGACGGCTCGACCGCGCTTGCTGGCAGATCGACGCCGAGATCGACGGTTGCGAGCGGGGCGGCGACCATGAAGATGATCAGAAGCACCAGCATCACGTCGATGAACGGCGTGACGTTGATCTCATGAGTCTCGGCAAGATCGTCGCTGCCGCCGCGCGATCGTCCGCTGATGGATTGCCCGAGCTTCACGCCCATCGCTTCACTCCGCCGCGCGCGCGAGCCGGAACGTGCCGCGGTCGCCCTCGCGGCTGATCAAGAGCAGCACCAGCGCCGAGGCGTCGCCGAGTAGCGCGCGGTGGGCCGTGATGGTGCGGGTCAGATGGTTGTAGATCACGACCGCCGGAATCGCCGCGACGAGGCCAAGGGCGGTCGCCAGCAGCGCCTCTGCAATGCCGGGCGCGACCACGGCGAGGTTGGTGGTCTTGGCTTCGGAAATGCCGATGAACGAATTCATGATGCCCCAGACCGTGCCGAACAGCCCGATAAAGGGCGCGGTGGCGCCGATGGTCGCGAGCACGCCGGTGCCGCGCGCGATCTGGCGCGACATCGCCGCCTCCACCCGCTCCAGCCGCAGCGCCACCCGCTCCTTGAGGCCGTCGTCGAAGTGACCGCCGGACAGGCTGGCCTCGCGCGCGGCGGACTGGATGATCTGCGCCACCGCGTCATTGCCGCCACGGGTCTCCTGCTCGGCCCTGGCCAGCACCGTATCGCTTTCCAGCATGCCGAGACGCCGCTTTGCCGTGGTGGTCTTGCGGCGGATCTCGATGGTCTTGGCGAGCCAGATCGTCCACGTCACCAGCGAGGCGAAGGCCAGGCCCACCATCACCGCCTGCACCACCACGTCCGCATTCACGAACATGTTCCAGGGCGACAGATTGCGCGGCAGCAGCGCGACGTCGGGAGCGGCGAACGCCGCCTCCGGCAAGGCGGCCACGCCGATTGCGCCACACCAACGGATCATAACATCGAGCGTTTTCCGCCGCATGATCGTCTCCCGGGCCAACAATATGGAAACAGGTTACGCCGCGCGGGCGGAACCGATCCTGTCGCGAAGCGCATGAAAGCGCTGCAGCTGATCGCCGCGCAGCGCGCGCGTCTCGTCGCGACCGACGAACACCTTGAACATGATGCCGCCGTCGACATTGACGAACGCGATGAAGGCCGACGACTTGCCCATGAAGGGCCGCTCGACGAAAGCGATGGCCGCACAACGCTCGTGTCGAAGGTGGCCGTGCAGTCCCTTCGGCTGCATCAGGTTGAAGTAGCCGCGGCCGATCTCGCCCGCCGGCACGCTGCCCGTGAACTCGAAGATCGCATCGTCGGTGTGAACGATCAGCGTCACCTCGCCCCATTGCGCGACATCGTTCATCGCGGCGGCGAACTCGCTGCCGGGGCCGAGGCGCACCATCGTAGCGGGCAGCGCTTGCAGCACGGCGCGCGGGGTGACTTTCCGTTCCCGCGCCACGTCCTCGATCACCGCACCCGGATTGTCGGCCATATATGCCTTGAGGTCGGCAAGGTCCGTGCTCAACATCGCACCCCTCCCCGTCACGCGGCGGCGCTGGACTTGCGCTCGCTCAGGATCACCTCAAAACCTTCGAACTTGGGATGGCCGAGGTAGAGGCTCTCGCCGGTCTTGTTGTCGGCGCGGGCATGCGCGCGGCGGAATTCTTCCGATTTGGTCCAGGCCTCGAATGCGGCCTTGTCGACCCAGACGGTATGCGACGAATACAGCGTGTGATCCTCGGCCACGGGCCCCTTGAGCAGGTGGAATTCGACGAAGCCGGCCATGTTGCTGAGATAGGACTCGCGCGTACGCCAGACGTTCTCGAAGGCCGCCTCGGAGCCAATCTTCACCTGGAACCGGTTCATCGCGATAAACATTTGAAATCTCCTTAGCTGGGTTGCTGGGGTGCGCCTGGCGTACCGTTTGGGTTGGCTAGTAAACATGAAACGCACCGAAGCCGCGCTGGAGCATCAGCGCGGCCGGGTGCAACTGGACTGGTTTGTCAGCTCGTCGAACTACGCTCCGCCAAAGTGAATCTTCAAGCCGGCCTTGTAGACCCTGCCCGGGCCGGGGCTCGACCATAACACGTCGTTCTGCGTGGTGCCGTCGGTGGAACTGCCGGGAATCGCATAGGGCCGGTAATACTGATTCAAGAGATTGTCGATCGAGGCCGTGAAAACAACGTCCTTGGTGGCATTCCAGGTCAGATAGAGGTTGACCAGTTCATAGCCAGTGGCAGGCAGATAGCCGGCCGGCACGTCGTTGTTGGCCCCGAACGAAGACCATTGCGCCGCCAGGATCAGCCTGCGGTCGAGCAGGCGCACACCACCGGTCGTGGTGATCTTGCGCGGCGTGATGGTCGCAAGCCCGACATTGGTGTCGACATTCTTGCCCTGCATCAGGTGACCGGAGAAACCGACATACCACAGACCGGCGTCGTATGCCGTTTCCCACTCGAAGCCTTCGATCCGCGCATGCGCGATGTTCTGATACTGGAAGAACTGGCTGAACTGGCCGGGGACCGGGACCAAGATGGCGGACCGCGGGGTCGAACCGACCAGGTCGATATAGCCATCGACGTCGTTGCGGAAGACATTGAACTTGCCGCGGAAGCTGTCACCAGCCGCGAACACGTCATTGTATTTCAGGTTGAGACCGACTTCCTTGTTCTTGCCGATCTCCGGCCTCAAGTTCGGATTGGGCAGGAAACAGAACAGGCCGGCAGAGCCGTCCGGGCACGGGAACAGCGGAGGTCCGCCGCCGGTGGCGTGCGCGCCGGCGATCAGCGTCTCGGTAATCGCGGGCGCGCGATAACCTTCGGCGTAGCTGGCATACGGCGTGAAGCCAGGTACTGGCGTTATACCGACGGTGAACTTCGGCGAGAACCGGTCGCCGCCACCGCCGGTCGCAACAAACGGCGAATGAAGATCGTAGCGGTCGTAACGGATCGCGCTGACGGCCTCGAACCAGGTCGAATAGTTCTGCTTCAACTGCGCGAACCCGCCGGAAACCGTACGCAGCCCGCCGGGCGTGGTGACGTTGGAATTGCCACGGCTATCGAAGGTCGAGACGTCGTCCTGAAACGCATCGAGGCCGAGCGTGACGGCGTTGCGCCAGTCGCCGACATTGAACCGCGTTGTATTGTTGACGTCGATCCCGAGCGTGTCGAGCTGATAGCCGCGGCGATCACCGACACAACCGGAAATGTTGTTGCCGGGATTGCCCAGCGTACACGTTCCGCCGCCAGTGGTGATGCGGTTGTTGTAGGTCTTGACCTGGTCGTTATCGGTGCGATTGCCGTAGAGCGACAGATTCCAGTCCCACAGATTGTCATCCGGCCTGGCGTATTTCCAGGTCAGCGTTCCTGTGTAATTCTTGGCATCCGATGCGTAGACCGAGGAGCCGGCGATCGCCGCCGGCGGCGCTGAGGTCGTTGTCGGCCCGCGATTGAATTGGCCGATGTTGTACTGATAGTCCTGGAAGACGCCGCCGAGCTTGATCTCGTGGCCTTCCGCCGGCCGCACTGTGACCTTCATCAGCCCGGCAGCGATCTCGTTGCCGGTGTTACCGATCTCGGTGCCGTTGCCATCCTTGTAATTGCCCTGCGTGCGGTAGACCGCGCCGCCGAACACGTCGACATTGGGCGTGGCGCGCACGCCGCCGAAGATCGAACCCATGCCGCGCGCATTGTTCGTGCCGCCGGAGCCCGTCATGTCGACGCCCCAGCGCTCGCCCGGACGCACGACATCATCGATATCCTTGGTGCGGAACGAGACCACGCCGCCGATCGCGCCGGAGCCGTAGATGTTCGCGGTGGGACCGCGCACCACGTCGACGCCGCCGACCAGCTCTGGATCGAGGAAGAACGAGCCGTTGGCGTTGTGGCCGCTACGCTGATAGTTCTGCCGCGCGCCGTCGACGACGACGGCGACGCGGCCGAAATCCTGCAGGCCACGGATGTTGATGACGGTCGAAGGATCGTCGCCGCGCTCCTGGAACGACACGCCAGGCACATTATAAAAAACGTCCGACAACCGGTTCGGCTGCAAACCCTGAATCTGCTCGAGCGTCACCACGCTGACCGGCGCTAGCGCATCGATCGCGCGCTCCTCGGTCTTCGAGGCCGCCACCGTGATCGTATCCAGCGATTGCACTGGCGCAGCTCCAATCTGCGCCCGTGCATTCATCACGGGCGCTGCCGCCTGCTGACCCTGCGGCGGTTTTTCCGGCTTGCGTCGGGACTGCTTCTGGCGCTCGGACGCACCGCTCGCTACCTGCGTATCCGCCGTCTGTGCGTTGCTGGCTTCCCCGCCCAGCAATGCAATTGAAAACACCGACGCGCCCAACAAGAGGGCGCGCGACATCCTAGCCCCGTCAGCCATAAAACCCCGACCCCGATATCTGTTCTTGGGTTTGGCTGGCGGGCGCTGCGCGTAACTTGCGAGCTGCTTGCTGGCTACCACATTCTCGACGCGGGCCTTTCGCCGGCATCGTGTCATACTTGGTTACGTGGCAGGTTCCGCGTGGTCAAGAACCGCATCAGGCAGTTTATATCAATTGTAAATTGCCATAGTTGGATTGCGGCACGTCGCAACTGTACAAACATGGGGCATCACATAGAATTTCGGGGCGCCACCAACGACATGTCCGCAGCATCTGGAGACAACGCCCGGACCAAAGCCGGCAGCGCCGCCACTGCCGCCAGATCGCTCGCGATCAGCGGCAACCGGATCGACAGCCGCGAGCTGTTCGCGACCGAGCGTGAGATCATCATCACGCATGGCGAGGACAATTATCGTCTTCGGCTGACGTCACAGAACAAGCTGATCCTGACCAAGTGACCGATCAGGTGAACCTTTGATGACAATTTGTCGCACGCTCGCATGGACGGCCACCGCCTGCTTCCTGCTCGGCGGCGTGGCGCTCGGCGCTGGCATCACTGTGCATGATGCACGCAATCGCGACGTCATCATCAGCGATCCGGCGCGAATCGTTTCGATCGGCGGCGCGATCACCGAAATTCTCTATGCGCTGGGTTTCGAGGACCGCCTCGCCGGCGTCGACTCGACCAGCCTGTTCCCGGCCGCGGCGCTGCGCGACAAGCCAAATGTCGGCTACATGCGCCAGCTTTCGGCCGAAGGCGTGCTCGGCCTCAATCCCTCGCTGGTGCTCGCGGCGCAGGGATCCGGGCCGAAGGAAACCATGGATGTGCTCGAGGCAGCCAAGGTGCCACTGGTGCTGGTGCCCGAGACCTTCTCCGAAGCCGGCCTGGTCGAGAAGATCAAGCTGGTCGGCCACGCCATGGGCGCGGACAAGCGCGCCGAATGCCTGACGGCAGCGGTCACCGACGACCTGGCGCAACTGCGCGAGCTCAGGGCCAAGGTGACCAAGCCGGTCCGCGTCATGTTCGTGATGTCGCTGCTCAACGGCCGCGCCATGGCTGCGGGCCAGAAGACCGCCGCCAATGAGATCATCGCCCTCGCCGGCGGCGTCAACGCCATCGACGGCTATGAGGGCTACAAGATCATCAACGACGAGGCGATCATCGCGGCCAAACCCGACGTTGTGCTTTCGATCCAGCGCGGCAAGGATTCGGTGGATGCGGAAGCCGTGTACGTCCATCCGGCCTTCGCACTGACGCCGGTCGCAGCGAACAAGACCTTCATCTCGATGGAAGGACTTTATCTGCTCGGCTTCGGGCCGCGCACCGCGGCCGCGGCACGCGATCTCTCGATCAGGCTTTACCCGGCGCTGGCACCGCAGGCGGAGAAGTTCAAGCCGTCGGCATTGACGGCTAATTGCCGAACATGACCGCACTCACTGACGCCAAGGCGAAGCGGCGGAGCGGGTATTCGTTCCGTCCGGCGGCCTCGCTGACGCTCATTTTCCTGCTGATCGTGCTTGCCGGCACAGTGCTGATCTCTCTCACCTTGGGGGCGGCCGGAATCCCGCTGGCACGGCTACCCGCGGCGCTCGGCCTGTGGGCGGACGCCTCGCCGGCGCCAACGCTCGCGCGCGACCAGCTCGTGCTGTGGTCGATCCGTATCCCGCGGATCGCCGCCGCGGCGATGGTCGGCGCCCTGCTCGCCGCATCCGGCGCGATCATGCAGGGGCTGTTTCGCAATCCGCTGGCCGATCCCGCGCTGGTCGGCGTATCCTCCGGCGGTGCATTTGCCGCCGCCGCGGCGATCGTATTTACCGACAGCCGATTTGGCCAAAGCCTGCAATTCATGCAGCATCAGCTACTACCGCTGGCCGCCTTCGGCGGTTCGCTGGTAACGACCATCATCCTCTATTCGATTGCGAGCCGCTCGGGCCGGACGTCGATCGCAATTTTCCTGCTGGCCGGCATTGCGATCGCCGCTATCGCTGGTGCCGGCATCGGACTGCTGGTATTCATTGCCGACGACCGGCAGCTCCGCGACATCACGTTTTGGATGCTCGGCTCGCTCAGCGGCGCAACGTGGCCCAAGCTCGCCACGCTGGCGCCAGTGCTCGCCATTGCCGCGATCGCCTGCATCTCGATCGCGCGCGGGCTTGATGTCCTGGTGCTCGGTGAAGCCGAAGCGTTTCACAGCGGCGTCGATGTCGAACGGTTGAAGCGGATTTCGATCGTGCTGGTGTCGGCGATGACAGGCGTGGCGGTTTCCGTCTGCGGCGTCGTCGGCTTTGTCGGCATCGTGGTGCCGCATCTCTTGCGGCTGGTGATCGGGCCGGCGCACCGGCTGCTGCTGCCGGCCTCCATGCTATCAGGCGCGGTGCTGCTGACGGGTGCCGATACGCTGGCCCGCACCACCGTGGCGCCCGCGGAAATGCCGATCGGCATTTTGACGGCCGCGGTCGGCGCGCCGTTCTTCCTGGGTATGCTGCTGCGGCAGCGTGGGCTGGTGTCGCTATGACTGCCCTGCTCGACGCGCAATCGCTCTCGATGGCCGTCGGCGGCGCCACGCTGGTCGATAGCGTCAACCTGCGCGTCCAGACCGGCGAGATGGTCGCGATCGTCGGCCCCAACGGCGCCGGCAAATCGACGCTGCTACGAATGCTGTCGGGCGACATCCGCCCGACCAAGGGCCGCATCGCGCTGAAGCAGCGCGACATCCACCTCTATCCGCCGCGCCTGCTCGCCCGTCACCGCGCAATGCTGTCGCAGCATGTCAACGTCACCTTCCCGTTCACGGTCGAAGAGATCGTCCATATGGGCGCCGGCGATGCCGGCCGCGCCGCCGCGCAGCGCCTGGTCGATGCCGCGCTCGACGAGGTGGGACTGGCGCATTTCGGCGCACGGCAATTGCCGACGCTCTCCGGCGGCGAGCAGCAGCGCGCGCATTTCGCCCGCGTGCTGGTGCAGCTTGCCTGCGGCGAGGCGCAGTACGGCCCCGGCCTCCTCTTGCTGGACGAGCCGACCTCCAGCCTCGACATGCGCCACCAGATTGACCTCGTGGAAATCGCCAAGCGGCGCGCGCAGAACGGCACGGCTGTCATCGCCGTGCTGCACGACCTCAATCTCGCGATGCGTTTTGCCGGCCGCATCGTGCTCTTGCATCGCGGCCGGCTCGCGACCGATGGCGGCTGCAGCGAGGCTATCACGGCTGACACCATCCGCCGAATATTCGAGGTGGATGTAGAGATCGACTACACCGACCAGGGCGTGCCGTTCCTGCTGCCGCAGACCATGCGGCCGGCCGGTGCGCCGACGGCATAACGCCGCAAGGCTTATCCAACGGCGTCACCGGTTGTTCACGGAACTGTCAGGTGATTGTAACAGCCGCTCCGCAAGACAGGCGCATCGCTACCTACAGGAGATCCGCCATGCGCGTGTCGTTGCTCTGCTCTGTCGCGTCCATATTTCTGGCCGGTACCGCCTTCGCTCAAGGCGAAGGCGAATTTCCCGCCACGCTGAAAAGCCATGCGGTGCTGCCGGCCGAAACCTTCATCGAGGCACCGGCCGACGCACCTGATGATCTCAAGACCTCAGGCAAGTACACCACCGGCAAGCGCGTCGACGCGGTCGGCAGCGTGATGGGCAAATCCTATGAGCGTCCGACCAGCGTCGCGCTGCCGTTCAAGGGCCAGCCGCTGCAGGGCCATTCCGGCATCAAGGTGATGTCAGACGGCTCATTCTGGGTGCTCACCGACAACGGCATGGGTTCGCGCTACAACTCGGCCGATTCGATGCTCTATCTCAACCGCCACAAGATCGACTGGGCGAGCGGCAAGATCGAGCGCCAGGAAACCGTCTTCCTGCACGATCCCGACAAGAAGGTGCCGTTCCGCATCGTCCATGAAGATACCGCCAAGCGCTATCTCACCGGCGCCGATTTCGACACCGAGGGATTCCAGATCATCGGCGACACCTTCTGGATCGGCGATGAGTTCGGGCCCTATGTGCTGAAGGCCGACAGGATGGGCAAGATTCTCGCGGTGTTCGAAACCACCGCCGACGGCAAGCCGGTGCGCTCGCCGGACCACTGGTCGGTGCAGTCGCCGGCCGCGCCCGGCGCGAGCTACACCACAGTCAATCTGCGCCGCTCCAAGGGATATGAAGGTTTTGCCGCCTCCAAGGACGGCAAGTTCCTGTACGGCCTGCTCGAGGGCCCGCTATGGGACGCCGAGAAAAAGGACTTTGAAGAGGTCGACGGCAAGGAAGCGTCGCGCATCCTCGAATTCGACGTCGCCGCCGAAAAGTTCACCGGCCGCTACTGGCAGTACGTGTTCGAGCAGAACGGCCATGCGATCGGCGATTTCAACATGATCGACGCGACCAGCGGCCTGATCATCGAGCGCGACAATGGCGAGGGCACTGCCGACAAGGCCTGCCCGGCCGGCCAGCGCGGCGAGAATTGCTTTGCCGACCTCGCCAAATTCAAGCGCGTCTACAAGGTCGAACTGACGGACGCCAATGTCGGCAAGCCGGTGCGCAAGGTGGCCTATATCGACCTGATGAAGATCAAGGATCCGAACAAGAAGGCCCGCAAGCCGCTCAATGACGGCGTGCTGACCTTCCCGTTCTTCACCATCGAAAACGTCGACCGCGTCGACGACACCCACATCATCGTCGGCAACGACAACAATTTGCCGTTCTCCTCCAGCCGCGAGCCGAACAAGGCCGACGACAACGAGTTCGTGCTGCTCGAAGTCGGTGAATTCCTGAAGGCGAAGTGAGTTGCTCCTCCCTCTCCCCGCCTTTCGCGGGGAGGCGGTTGGGGTGAGAGGATCTATCCTCGTAATCACTGCCAATTGAGTCTGCTGAAGCAGCCCTCACCCCTCCCCTCTCCCCGTGAAGAACGGGGAGAGAGAGAAGAAAGCCGCTATCGGTACACCGCCTCGTGCCGCCTTCCGATCGCGTTCGATCGCACCATCCATTCCGGCAGAGCCGCGCCGTCGCGATGCCGGCCGCCGGCAACGGCGGCAGCCCAGGCCGCCACGGCGCCGAGCAGGATGGCGGTGGCAACGGAGAACGCCAGGATGATGCTGCTGCGCCGCGAGCGCGCGATCGCGGTTTGGGCAGCGCCAGCGACGCTATCGACACGCTTCTCCGCATCGCCTGCCGAGAGTCCCGTGAGCGCGGCGACCTGCTGAATGAGGTAGGTTCGGTCATCAGCGCTCAGGCCGCTATGGCTCGACGTGGTGAGCAGGATGCGACCTGCCTCGGCGCGCTCGGCGCTGAGGTCGACATTGGGCGCGCGGCGGCCGGCGCGAAACAGCCGGTCCAGCTCGTAGCTCAATAGCGGCTCGGCCGCGCCGGCCTGCGCAGGACCGCGCAATGAGGCCGTCCGGTTGACCGTCGCCGCGCCGATCAGAGCGGCGAGGATGGCGCCCATCACCACGGCGAGCGCCCAGCTACCGAGGCCGTGGGCGCCGTCGACGTGCTCTGTTTCCTCCACGGCGGCCGGGCCGGCCGAATTACGGGCATGTCCGGCGATGTAGCCGCCAAGGCCGAACGACAGCACCGCCTGGATGATCAGATAAAGGCCCGAGAGGATCGCAAGCGCTGCGGACGCATCGCGCCATGTCGGCGCGGCCGACGTTACGCCAAGGCCGATCGTCACCGCGAATGTCAGCAGCACCGAAGACAGCGCGGTGGCCGCGAAAGCGCCGAGCACGATCGGCGACCACTGCAAAAAACGCGACGCGACATCGCTGCGCGCCGCCGGCGTGATGTTTTCCATCGATATCTCCATCGCACTAGCGAAGGCCGAAGAACGACAGAACCGCCAGAATGACGACGATCAAGCCGACCAGATAGATAAGTCCGTGCATGGTTTCCTCCTCCAAATGTCCCGCCGCCATGTCCGAACCGACAATTTTTGCATACCGGCAAAGTTCCTCCCGCTGGCAGGAAAAACATGCAACGAAGCGACCTCGCGTGCGGCTTTAACCAGTTGAGGGCGCACCTTTATTTGTGCGGACTGATCCCCATATTGGATGGATGCCGACATTGCCAAGGACATCAGCTTGACCGAGCAGCTCGCTCTTTTTGCGCAGGAGAAAGCCTCGCCGGAGGGACTGCGCTATGCCCCGGAGTTCATCACGCCGGCGCTCGAGCGTGAGCTTATTGGACAGGTCTCGGCATTGCCGCTGCAGCCTTTCCAGTTCGGCGCGTTCGAAGGCAAGCGCCGCGTCGCTTCCTTCGGGTTCCGCTACGACTACACGCTGCAACGGCTGCGACCGGCCGAACCGATCCCCGCCTGGCTGCTGCCGCTGATCGAAAAGGTCGAGGCCCATGGCGGCCCGTCGACCCAAGTCGCGCAAGTGCTTTGCACCGAATATGACGTCGGTGTGGGGATCGGCTGGCACCGCGACAAACCGCATTTCGATCGCATCTTCGGCCTCTCGCTGGGATCGTCGTGCAAGTTCCGTTTTCGCCGCGCCATTGGCGCGAAGTGGCAGCGTTATACGCTCGAAGCCGCGCCTCGCTCGCTCTACATGATGTCGGGCGAATCCCGCCTGGTCTGGGAGCACAGCATTCCCGCCGTCGGGGCGCCGCGCTATTCTATCACCTTCCGTACGATGGCCGACAGAAAGGCCTAGCGGCGACGGCCTTTGGCTCTGCTAGACTGTCATCCAGAATCGCTGGGAACCAATGGCAAGACGTAGCGGCAGTGCCGATCTCCCCCTGCATGGCGGCCGCGTGCCGCCCTGGCTGGCGACGCGCATGTCCTCGCTCGGCGCCATCATCACGCAAGCCGTTGTACATCACTACGGCCGCGATGAATTCTTGCGGCGGCTGTCGCATCCGTTCTGGTTCCAGTCGTTCGGCGCCGTGATGGGGATGGACTGGCATTCGTCCGGGATCACCACCAGCGTGATCGGCGCGCTGAAACGCGGCCTCAAACCCATGGAGCACGAGCTCGGCATCCGCGTTTGCGGCGGTCGCGGCCAGCACTCGCGCAAGACGCCGGATGAGCTTCGGTTGATCGGCGAGCAGGTTGGCTTCGACAGCGGACCATTGATCCGTGCCAGCCGCCTCGTCGCCAAGGTCGACAGCGCCGCGGTGCAGGACGGCTTTGATCTCTACCTGCACGGCTTCTTCGTCACCGATGACGGCAAGTGGACCGTCGTGCAGCAGGGCATGAACGGCGACAAGCGGCAGGCGCGGCGCTACCATTGGCATTCCGAGCAGCTCACCAACTTCGTCGACGAGCCGCACAGCGCGATCGACGGTCCGGCGCAGGGCGAGATCGTCAATCTCACCGACCACCGCGCGGAGCGCTCGCGGGCCGCGCAGCTCGAATTGTTGAGCGAGATGGGGCCCGATCGCCTCATCAGCGAACTTGCCGCCATAGAGGGCAAAGTACCAGCGCAGGCGCTGCTGCCTCATCTCGTGATGCCCGCACATCATGACGTCCGTGCAAGTGACGTGTTCAGTCGCCGCCTGCATGGCACGCTGGCCGCGGCGGCCGAGCGCGGGCCAATCGATTTTCCGGAGCTGCTGCTGACACCGGGCGTCGGGCTGCGCACCGTGCGCTCGCTCGCCATGGTCGCCGAAGTCGTCCATGGCGCGCCTTATCGCTTCAAGGATCCCGCCCGCTTCTCGCTGGCGCATGGCGGCAAGGACCGCCATCCCTACCCCGTGCCGATCAAGGTCTATGACGAAACCATCCGCGTGCTGAAATCGGCGGTGCAGAACGCAAAGCTCGGGCGCGACGAGGAGATGCAGGCGTTGAAGCGCCTTGACGACCAGTCGCGGCGGCTCGAGCGTTCAGCCAAGGGGCCGTCGCTGGAGGCGTTCATCGCTGGAGAGCGAGCGGCATCGCCTGGGCTCGATGGCCGCTCGGTGTTCGGATGGGAAGCAGAGTTGCAGGCGCGGAAGAGTAGGTGACGCCAACTAGCTTCAGTGGTCATCCCCCGCGAAGGCGGGGGACCCAGTACTCCGCGGCGGTCATGGCGCGCTCATCTGACGCCGCGGGTTACTGGATGCCCCGCCGGAGCCTGTCATCCGGCCGGCCGAAGGCCGGACCGGGTGGCGGGGCATGACAGGGAGATGTGAACGCTGGTCTCACCCCGCCGGCAACATCACGACACCCTTGTCCTTGGGCCAGCGGATCCGCCAGGCGAAGTTGATATCCCGGACTTCACCCGCCTTGGCCTCGAAGGCCCATTCCAGCACGCCGCGGCGGTCGCGGATGTTGCTCGCGGT
Source organism: Bradyrhizobium sp. CB3481 (assembly GCF_029714305.1). Classification (NCBI taxonomy): domain Bacteria; kingdom Pseudomonadati; phylum Pseudomonadota; class Alphaproteobacteria; order Hyphomicrobiales; family Nitrobacteraceae; genus Bradyrhizobium; species Bradyrhizobium sp. CB3481. The sequence continues at coordinate 1,386,679 of NZ_CP121647.1, read as the reverse complement.
CGGCGGCGTCGTGGAGGGTAGCATTTCGACCTGGATGTCCTCGTTCTCGCTGACCGGCAACTGATCCTCGATCGCGATCCGGATCGGGAAATCGTGGCCGTTGCGCACGGTGGTCTTGAACGCGCGCTCGTCGGTCTTCGACGTCGTCACGATCAGGCCGGCCGATCCCTCGTTGCGCTTGAGGACAGTGCGTTCGATCTTGACCTTGTCGTCGGCGCCGAAGCCGAGCCGCACGGTCTCGTCCTTGCTTGCAGCGGCCATCAGGCCACGCCCGACAAAGACGCCGTCGCGGTAGATCGAGACCCGGCCCGGCAAGAGCGGTGCGTCCTCGCCCTGCTTGAAGCTCGCTTCGAGGAACGCCGCCGGATCCTTCACCGGCGCGGCGCGGACCGAAAGATCGGGCGCGATGGCCGCAGAGGAGACGCGCAGGCTCTTGGCACCCTCGCTGGCGCTGAGGCTGACGCGGCCGGGAATCCTGAACACCACCTGGAAGCCGCTGACATCGGCCGTGGCCTGCTGTTCATCGGCCACCCGGAAGCGCTCCCCAGCCACCGCCTCCTCCATCTTGGCCATCGGCGCAGGCGCCGCGCGTAGCAACTGCCTGTTGGTGTCCACCGCGCCGCTGGCGGATGCCTGCGGCCGCGGCGGTTGCGGATACTGCACGACAAGCGAACTCAGCTCCGGCGCGCTGCCGCCGCGCGCGGTGCGCACGGTCGAGACGCTGAGCGCAACGTTGGACCAATCCTCCCCGGTCGATTGGGTGATTTCGGCGCGGCGCACCAGTTCGAGCGCCGGCTTGCGATCCCGGGCGCCGGTTTCGAGCCGCGCGTCATAGAGCGGCGTCCAGCGCGCGTTGCGCACCGCATAGGTCACCCGCAGCGTGGCCTTGGTCGCAGCGGCGGCGGCAAGCTCGATCCGCACTTCCAGCTTGTTCGGCGGCTTCTGCGCCCGGTCCTGTTCGAGGTGCGCGATTTCACGGTCGATGTCGCGCTGCTTGCGCTGCGCATCGCGGATCGCAGCGTTGGCGCTGGCGATTTCCTCGCCGACCGCGGCAAAGGCGGCCCGCCATTCGGCAACCGGCCGCGCCTCACCCTTGTCGCCGATCCCGGCCGGCGAGGTATCGGCGAAGCGCTCGGCGAATTTGCGCCGCGCATTAGCCGCATCGATCGCACCCTGCAAATTGGTCCGCTCGTCCTTCAGCGCCTCGATGCGCTTGTCGAGCTCGGGCAGGTTGGCCGGCGGCGCCGCGCGCGGCGGCTTGGCGTCGATTGCGCCGATCGTGAGCTTGGCCGCCGCCTCGCCTTCGACCCGGAGCGACGACGGATCGAGCGCGAGCGGAAAATCCTTCAGTACGGCGGAATTCTCGCCGGCAGGAAGATCCAGCTCGACGACGCGCGTGACGCTGGCGCCGTCGGGATAGACCGTGACGGCATCGACCGCCGAACTGGCCGGCAGGTCGGCCGCCCGCGCCCGGCCGGCGAGAAGCGCCGTCAGCACGACGAGGCTCGTCGTCAAAAAGCTGTTTGCAATCAATCGCATGGAGTTTTCTCCTGACCTGTTCCCCTGACGGCGGCGCACCAAAAGGCCCACCGTCCCCGGTCGTGAGACGCAGCGAAGGAGAAACGGGTTCGATCAGGACTTTAGGCAAGATTGCGGCCAGCTTGGCGATGATCGAGCAGGCCGGAATAGCCAGTCGGCGCCGGCATTCGTCGCCGCAACCTTCGGGGCAACAGTGCGAGCGAACCTCGATCCCATGCGTCGAGATTCACTCAGCGTTTTGCGCGAGGCTCTTAGAACGCCAGCGCCTTGGCCTGCTTGACCTGCGGCAGGGCCTGCACCTTCGTCAGCACGTCAGCGGGCACAGGACCATCGATCTCGACCAGCGCAATGGCGTCGCCGCCCTGCTTGACGCGGCCGAGATGGAAGGTGGCGATGTTGATCTTGGCATCGCCGAGCAGGCCGGCGAAGCTGCCGATGAAGCCGGGCTTGTCCTCGTTGGTCACATAGATCATCGACTTGCCGAATTCGGCGTCGACGCGAATGCCCTTGATGTCGACCAGCCGCGGCTTGCCGTCGTGATAGACGGTGCCGGACACCGACCGTTCCTGCCGTTCGGTGGTGACGGTGACGGTGATCAGGCTTTCATAGTCGCTCTGCGCCGCGCGCACGATCTCGTCCACCACCATGCCGCGCTCCTTGGCAACGACAGGCGCCGAGACCACGTTGACATCGCCCAGCATCGGCCGCAGCAGGCCCGACAGCACCGCCGAGGTGATCGCCTTGATCTTCATCTCGGCAACATGGCCTTCATAGGTGATCTCGGTCTTGATGATGCCGCTCTCGGTGAGCTGGCCGGCGAACGAGCCGAGCTTTTCGGCAAGCTCGATGAACGGCTTCAGCTTCGGCGCCTCTTCCGCCGTGATCGACGGAAAATTCACCGCGTTCGAGATCGCACCGGTGAGCAGATAATCCGACATCTGCTCGGCGACCTGCAGCGCGACGTTCTCCTGCGCTTCCGTGGTGGCGGCGCCGAGATGCGGGGTGCAGATCACATTGGGATGACCGAACAGCACGTTCTTGGTGGCCGGCTCCTCGACGAACACGTCGAAGGCGGCGCCGGCGACATGCTTGGCGTTCAGCGCATCGAGCAGCGCCTGCTCGTCGACCAGGCCGCCGCGGGCGCAGTTGATGATGCGCACGCCCTTCTTCATCTTGGCGAGCGCGGCCGCATCGATGATGTTCCGGGTCTTGTCGGTCAGCGGCGTATGCAGCGTGATGAAGTCGGCGCGCTTGAACAATTCATCGAGCTCGACCTTTTCGACGCCGATGTCCTTGGCGCGCTCCGGCGACAGGAACGGATCGAACGCAACCACCTTCATCTTCAGCCCCTGCGCGCGATCGGCCGCGATCGAGCCGATATTGCCGCAGCCGACCACCCCTAACGTCTTGCCGGTGATCTCGACGCCCATGAAGCGGTTCTTCTCCCACTTGCCGGCCTGCGTCGAGGCATCGGCCTGCGGAATTTCGCGCGCCAGCGCCAGCATCAAGGTGATGGCGTGCTCGGCGGTCGTGATCGAATTGCCGAACGGCGTGTTCATCACGATGATGCCCTTGGCGGTGGCCGCGGGGATCTCGACATTGTCGACGCCGATGCCGGCGCGGCCGATCACCTTCAGCTTCTTGGCCTTGTCGATGATCTTGGCGGTCGCTTTGGTCGCGGAGCGGATCGCAAGGCCGTCGTAATCGCCGATGATCTCGGCGAGCTTGTCCTTGTCCTTGCCGAGATTGGGCTGGAAATCGACCTCGATGCCGCGATCCTTGAAGATCTGCACCGCGGCCGGAGAGAGCGCGTCGGAAATGAGAACTTTGGGCTTGGACATTGGAGTGTTCCTTCACACCTTCCCCTGGAGGGGGAAGGTCGGCGCGAAGCGCCGGGATGGGTGAAACTGTCGCTGCGAACTCTGCGTGCGTCGGGTGCGGAGAGATCACCCCACCCCGACGCATCCTTCGGATGCGCCGATCCACGAGCGAGCTCCGCTCGTCTCGGCCCCCTCCAGGGGAGGGTAAAGCTTAAGCCGCCTTCGGCAACGCGGCCTTGGTCTCGGCGAACGCCCAGTCGATCCACTGCGTCAGCAATGCGACGTCGGACGCTTCCACGGTCGCGCCGCACCAGATCCGCAGGCCCGCCGGCGCATCGCGGTAATAGGCGAAGTCGTAACCGGCGGCTTCCTTCTCGACCAGCGCCACCAGCTTCTTGGAAAACTCGGCCTGCGCATCCGCCGTCAGCGAGGTGATGGCGGGGTCGATGAACTTCAGGCACACCGATGTGTTGGAACGGATCGCGGGATCCTTCGCCAGAAAGTCGATCCACGGCGTCTTCGCCTTCCAGTCCGACAGCACCTTGGTGTTGGCGTCGGCGCGCGCGATCAGGGCCTTGAGGCCACCGATCGACTTCGCCCAGTTCAGCGCATCGAGATAGTCCTCGACGCACAGCATCGACGGCGTGTTGATGGTCTCGCCTTCGAAGATGCCCTGGTTGAGCTTGCCGCCCTTGGTAAGGCGGAAAATCTTCGGCAGCGGCCAGGCCGGCTTGTAGGTCTCGAGCCGCTCCACGGCACGCGGGGAGAGGATCAGCATGCCATGCGCGGCCTCGCCGCCGAGCGCCTTCTGCCAGGAGAAGGTCACGACGTCGAGCTTGGCGAAATCCAGCGCTTGCGCGAAGGCGGCCGAGGTGGCGTCGCAAATCGTCAGGCCCTGGCGATCGGCGCTGATCCAGTCGGCGTTCGGCACGCGCACGCCTGATGTGGTGCCATTCCAGGTGAAGACGACGTCGGAGGCCTGGTCGACCTTGGAGAGATCGGGAAGATCGCCGTAGCCGGCATGCAGCTTGGTGACGTCCTTGAGCTTCAATTCCTTGACGATGTCGCTGACCCAGCCCTCGCCGAAGGATTCCCAGGCGATCGTGGTGACGGGGCGCGCGCCGAGCAGCGACCATAGCGCCATTTCGACCGCGCCGGTATCGGACGCCGGCACGATGCCGATCTTGTAATCGGCCGGCACTTCAAGCACTTCGCGCGTCAGCTCGATCGCGAGCTTAAGCTTGGCCTTGCCGAGCTTCGCGCGGTGCGAGCGGCCGAGGGCGGCATCCTTGAGATTTTGGGGATTCCAGCCGGGGCGCTTGGCACAGGGGCCGGAGGAGAAATGCGGCACGTTCGGCCGCGAAGCGGGCTTCGCTACGGTCATGATCTATCCTTCCAGATAGTAAGCCTCCCGTTGGGGGGAGGTGTCCCGCGGCGGTGATTAAGGGAATCGCGCCCAATCGTCAAGAAACATCGGGCATATCACGCCCGATTGATGAGCCCTCCCCTGCGCCAGGCGCCGGCTCCTCCTGCAACAATTCGGCGGCATCGGTGACCAGCTTGGCCGCCTCCCGGCGGCTCGCGACCTTCAAAATGCGCGTCTCTCCGGCCTGTACGACATATTCGCTTCCGATACGAACGATCGAATATTTCTTCATCGGAAATCCCCAAAGCTGCCCAAGCCCCATGGGTGACGTCGCATTAGCGGAGACGTTCCTGTCCGTAAAATCACGGACGCATGCGTAGTTTATCGGTTGTTAACCCGATCGCACAGCGACGACTACCTGAAAGCTTTGTCGCAAACTCCATTCAACCTGCGTGCAAAGCCTTGCTGCGCGCATGCACTGCTGCAAGCAACAAGAAGATCTGCAGTAGGGTGGGCAAAGCCAGCGTGCCCACCATTGAGCAACGTACTCGGTGATGGATGGTGGGCACGTCGCTGCGCTCCTTTGCCCACCCCTACAATTTTCTGTATGTCGTGAAGTCAGCGCGCCGGTGGAAGCTTGAGGAATTTTTCGGCTGCCGCGATCCAGCGGCGCAGCGCCGGATAGCCGGCGAGATCGAAGCCGCCTTCATGCGCCACGCGGGTATAGGCGAGCAGCGAGACATCGGCGAGCGTGACGGCGTCGCCGACAAGAAATGGCGTGACGCTGAGCTGCTGCTCCATTCGCGCCAGCGCCGCATAACCGCGCCTGACCTTCTCGGGATCGAGGTCGGAGGCCGGCTTGTTCAGATAGAACATCTGGAAACGGCACACTGCGACATAGGGCTCGTGGCTGTACTGTTCCCAGAACAGCCATTCATCCATCTTGCCTTGTGCGAATGCATCCGTGGGGATCAGGCTAGAGCTGCGGGCAAGATAGCGGATGATCGCGTTGGACTGCGCCAGCGTGCGGCCGTCATCGAGCTCGATGGTCGGCACCTGACCCGCGCCGTTGAGCTTGAGAAACTCCGCGGTCCGCGTCTCGCCCTTGAGCGTATCGATTGCGATCCAGGTGTAGGGCAACGCGAGATGATCGCACACCCATTTCACCTTAAGACAATTGCCGGAATTGGTATCGCCGTAGATCTTCATGTGCCGCCCCTGTCAGCGCAACAGTGCAACAGGCGGCGGCAGATCTGTCAACGGCGGCGCGCTCGGCGCCGCGGGGCGGTCAGAACTTGTAGCCGAGGCCGGCGCGGACCGTGTTGATGCTGGTATCGATCGAGGATGCGAAGCGCACATATTCCCATTCGGCGCGCAAGAACAGGCCGGCCATCAGCATCACTTCAGTGCCCAGGCCGAACGAATAGCCGTAGATCAAGTGGCTATACTGGGCGTCGGTCGCGCTGACATCGAACGGCACGTTCTGGAATGGCGGCGCGGCCGCCGGATTGACCTGCGTGCCGAAGACTCGGGCGGTGCGAATGATATCGGCCTGCCCGAGTGCGATGCCGCCAAACATATAGGGGAGAAACGAACCGTACGCGTAGCCGCCGCGCACGCGAAGCGTTCCCATGTCGTTCAGGATCATCTGGGCTGTCGCCTGATACGTGGCGCCGACCGTATACCCGGAGGGAAGCGAGAAGAACCGCGCCATGCTGCCGGTTTGTGAACCGCCGAACTTGCCATGGGTGTAGTTTAATTCAACGCCCAGGACGACGTCGCTCCACTGCGCGTTGTAGCCGATGAATCCGCCGAACCCTTCGCCATGGGCCGACACTTTTCCCAGCACCGGCCACTCAGATATTCGCTGGATCGCCTCCATTTCGGTACCGTCCAGGAGGCGCGCGACGACGTTTCTCGTCGAACCCGTAAAATTCATGTTCGAGGTGCCGTAGGCGGCGTGTCCGCCGATATAGCCACCCTGCCAATTCACGGTGGCTGTGCTCAGCCCCTCGGTGAAGCTGCCGCGGAGAAACGGCAGGTCCGGCATGTCAGCCGCATGAGCGCCGCCGACCACCCCACACATCAAAGCCACCAGCAACAATCGACGCATCGCAACGCTCCATCCACGTACTGAACTTGTCGCTGATCATCGCCTGTTAACCTTAACCAATCGTTTTCGTGGGCTTCGAATGGCGCAATCTTGTCGGAAAGCTGACGCGTATTTTCTTCCTGATGCGCCCCGTCTCTCTGCGTGGCGCAAAAGCAAACGGCGCGGGAAACTCCCGCGCCGTTCGGCAACCGTTAACGAATGGAAGTCGCGATTAACCTTTGGTGACCAGCGGCGGCGGAGCGTAGACCTGCGGGCTGGTCAGATCCCAGCGCACGCCGAGCTTCAGGTCGTGCGAGGTGATGTGCTTGAAGGTCGTCGGGTTGTTGATGTTGTTGGTGCCATCGAACGCGCGAAGGTCGCCGGTCAGGCCGTCACCCATGTCGAGATAGCGATAAGCGAGCTCGACCGTGAAGTTCGGCGTGACCTTGTACGCGAGACCGGCGTGGGCCGCCCAGGCGAAATTCCACTTCGAGACGTTGTCGCCGAAGGCAAGGCCCGGCAGTGCGGGGCCGACGCCGCCGTTCAGCGCGATGCTCTGGTCGGTGAAGCCGTTGATCGCAACCCGCGCGCCACCGACGCCAGCGCCGATGAACGGGGTGATGCACCACCAGGTGCCGAGATCGACATAGGCATTGGCGAGAACGACCCACTCGTTCTTGGTCGCGTGATAGGTGTCGGTGCCGACGCCACCGACATAAGTGATGCGGTCGGTGCCGAAGAAGTTGGAATTGCCGCGATATTCACCGGTGACGTCGGCGCGGAACCAGTTGTTGACCTTGTAGCCGACGCCGAGGCCGAAGATGCCGGCGGAGTTGAAGTTCAGCCTCTGCACCGAGGACGTGTTGTTGACGTCGAGCGCATTGTTCAGACGATCGACACGCTGGTTGGAAAAGCCGATGTCGCCGCGCAGATACCAGCCGCCGAAATCCTCAACCACGGGAGCCGGCGCATAAGCGGGCGGAGGCGCTATCGCCATGTCGGCAGCAAACGCCGCGGAGGACAACAAAGTGGCCGCACCGGCGGCAATGAAAGACTTAACGCTACGCATGGGCTTCGTCCTTTTGTCCGGTGAGGCTGACTACAAAAGGCCCCACTTCAAAAACTCACGGACGGGACGATGGCATTAAATGTTTAAGCGGCGCTTAACCCTAATTTTTAAGGTTGACAATCTCTCACTTTTTTCGCGGGGCCTGTTTTTCAAGCGAATCTCCGCGCAGTTGCAACGAGAAAAATGGCGAAACCGCCATACACCCTAACGATGTATTGATAATGGGCGAGTTGCGAATAGCGAATGGCGAGTAGAGGCGCCGCCGTCCCCCGCGCGCCACTCGCCATTCCCTACTCGCTATTCGCCTGTCTCGGCATCTTCGGCAGGAACACTGCAAGCAGGCCGAGCGCGGGCAGGAATGCGCAGAGGTGATAGACGAAGGCAATGCCGGTGTGGTCGGCGACCTTGCCGAGCACGGCTGCGCCAAGTCCGCCGATGCCGAAGGCGACGCCGAAGAACACGCCCGAGATCATGCCGAAACGGTGCGGCATCAATTCCTGCGCGAACACGATGATCGACGACGTCGCCGATGACAGGATCAGGCCGATGAACACCGTCAGCACGGCGCTGGTGGCAAGGCCGGCATAGGGCAGCGCCAGCGTGAACGGCAGCGCGCCCAGGACCGAGAACCAGAGGACGTATTTGCGGCCGTAGCGATCGCCGAGCGGCCCCCCGAAGAACGCGCCCGCCGCGTTCGCGGCGAGGAAGATGAAGAGATAGAGCTGGGCCGCCTGGGTCGAGACCTGAAACTTGTCGATCAGGTAGAAGATGTAATAGCTCGACAGGCTCGACACGTAGAGCTGTTTCGAGAACAAGAGCGCGACCAGCACCGCGAGCGCGATTTTCACGCGACGCGAATCCGGATGGTCCGGATGCCGTTCCACCACCGCCGTCTTCTTGGTCGTGATCTGCGGCCTGTACCAGACGCCGATCCGCCACAGGATCACGATCGCCAGAAATGCGATCGACGAGAACCAGGCGATCGACGGCTGGCCGAACGGCACCACAATCAACGCGGCGAGCACCGGCCCCATCGAAGTGCCAAAACTGCCGCCGAGCTGAAACACCGATTGCGCAAAGCCGTAGCGGCCGCCGGACGCGAGCCGCGCGATGCGCGCCGATTCCGGATGGAATACCGCCGAGCCCAACCCGACCAGCGCCGCCGCGATCAGGATGATCGGATAGAGATGCGCAACGCTGAGCAGCAAGAGGCCAACGAAAGTAAAGCCCATGCCGATCGCGAGCGAGAACGGCTGCGCCTTCTTATCGGTGAAGTGCCCGACCACAGGCTGCAGCAGCGATGCGGTGAACTGGAACGCCAGCGTGATCATGCCGATCTGCGCGTAGTCGAGCGCGTAGGCGTCTTTCAGGATAGGATAGACCGACGCGATCAACGACTGCATCGTGTCGTTGAGGAAATGCGAGAAGCTGATGCCGGCGAGCACGACATAGGCCGGCCCGGCGACGGCGGCCTTGGCGGTGAGGCCGGGCGCAGCATCCGCCACCATCACCGGCGCGGCCGCGGTTTCCTCTGACACGATAACGGGCTTGTTCAACGGCGCATTCCCAAAAATGACCGGCGGGCGCAATGCCGTCTTTTTACGCCGCATCGCGTGGCGGCGACCAGCATCAATAGACGATGGCTGCGATGCGCAACTGCGCACCGCCGATCAGCGATCACGTCGGCGCCGGATAAATCGCGCTTATGCCGCCGCAGCGTGGCCGAGCGCGCTGACGATCTGGTCGACGACGTCCTCGACCAGATCGCGGTCGTCGCCCTCGCCCATCACGCGGATGACAGGCTCGGTGCCGGACGAGCGGACCAAGAGGCGGCCGTGGCCGTTGAGGCGGTTCTCGCCGTCTGATATCGCCGATTTCACCTCGGCATTGTCGAGCGGCTTGCCACTGCGATAGCGCACGTTTTTCAGGATCTGCGGCAGCGGGTCGAAGCGATGGCAGACCTCCGACACCGGGCGGCGCAGCTTCTGCACCACGGCGAGCACCTGCAGCGCGGCGACGAAGCCGTCGCCGGTCGTGGCGTAGTCGGAGAGAATGATATGGCCCGAGGGCTCACCGCCGAGATTGTAGCCCTGGCTCAGCATCTGCTCGAGCACGTAGCGGTCGCCAACTGGCGTGCGCACCATGCCGAGGCCCTGGCTCTCGAGAAAGCGCTCGAGGCCGAGATTCGACATCACGGTGGCGACGATGCCGGGCTTGGCAAGTCGGCCGTCTTCCTTCCAGCTCTGCGCGATCACCGCGAGCAGCTGGTCGCCGTCGACCACATGGCCGCGCTCGTCAACCAAGATGACGCGATCGGCGTCGCCGTCGAGCGCAATGCCGATATCGGCGCGCATCTCGCGCACCTTCTTGGCCAGCGTCTCCGGCGCGGTCGAGCCGCATTCCTTGTTGATGTTGAATCCGTCGGGATCGACGCCGATCGCAATGACGTCGGCGCCCAGCTCCCACAGCGCTTCCGGCACCACCTTGTAGGCGGCGCCGTGTGCGCAGTCGACCACGACGCGCAGGCCGTCGAGCGACAGCTCGCGCGGCAGCGTGCGCTTGGCGAATTCGATGTAGCGGTCATGGACGCCGTCGATGCGGCGGGCGCGCCCGAGGCTCGCGCTCTGCGCCAGGCGGCGGTCGATCGGCTCGTCGAGCAGCTGCTCGATCTGCTTCTCGACGTCGTCGGACAGCTTGAAGCCCTGCGGGCCGAACAGCTTGATGCCGTTATCCTCGAACAGATTGTGCGAGGCCGAGATCATCACGCCGAGGTCGGCGCGCATCGACTTGGTCAGCATCGCGACCGCCGGCGTCGGCATCGGGCCGAGCAGCAGCACGTCCATGCCGACCGAGGTGAAGCCGGCGACCATGGCGTATTCGATCATGTAGCCGGAGAGGCGCGTATCCTTGCCGATGACGACGCGGTGGCGATGGTCACCGCGCTGAAACACCAGGCCGGCCGCCTGCCCCACCTTGAGCGCGAGCTCCGGCGTGATCAAACCATTGGCGCGACCCCTGATGCCGTCGGTACCGAAATATTTGCGACTCATAAAACCCCCAGCCATTTCGGGACGAGGACCCATCAGGCCACGAATCACCGAACGCCCTCGATCGAGGCGTGCAGCGGTTATAATCCCTCGGCCGCTAAAATGGCTTCAAAAAATATGATGAATCATTACGGCACAAGGCAGCCATTTTCCCAGATATAGCATTGACATTGCTCAGCTTTTGGAGATGCCGGCGGGCCTGCTGGCCGGGCCTCGGATCAGCGCCGCTTGATGCGGCGGTCCGCCTTCGAGGGCGGTGGCTGCGTGACATTGACCGGGTCGGACGCCGGAAAGGTCTCCTCCAGCCCCTCTTCCAGGGCATCGTCGAGCCGGCGCTTGTCCTCTAACGCGGTCGGGCCGGCCTTGTCAGATGCAGCAGTGCGCGGATGGGTCATGGGATGTTCTCCCGTCATGAATGGCGCCGCACGAGATGCGATTTGGCTGGCCATCCAACCATGCTAGATGACGGCGGGCTTACGAAATTCAAGAAGGGCGGGACGTCCATGAAGCACATCACCTGCATTGAGGATCTGCGCCAGTTGCACAGGCGCAGGGTTCCCAAGGCGTTTTTCGACTATGCCGATCGCGGCTCCTACACCGAGGACACGCTGCGCGCCAATTCCGAGGATCTGCAGCAGATCAAGTTCCGCCAGCGCATCCTGGTCGATGTCTCCAAGCGCGATCTCTCCACCACCATCCTTGGCGAGCCCGCCGCGATGCCTTTGATCCTGGCTCCCGTCGGCCTGCTCGGCATGCAGCATGGCGACGGCGAAATTCATGCCTGCCGCGCGGCGCAGGCGGCCGGCATTCCCTTCACCCAGAGCACGATGTCGATCTGCTCGATCGAGGATATCGCGGCCGCCGTCGACAAGCCGTTCTGGTTCCAGCTCTACGTCATGAAGGACCGCGGCTTCATCAAGGCGCTGATCGAGCGCGCCATCGCGGCAAAGTGCTCGGCGCTGGTATTGACCGTCGACCTGCAGGTGATCGGCCAGCGCCACCAGGACATCAAGAACGGCATGTCGGTGCCGCCGGAGTGGTCGCTGGGAAAACTGCTCGACTTTGCCAGCAAGCCTTCGTGGGTCGCGGGCATCCTGCGCGGCAAGCGCCGCAGCTTCGGCAACATTGTCGGCCACGTCAAAGGCACCGAGGATCTCAATAGACTGGCGGAATGGACCGCCTCGCAGTTCGACACCTCGCTGAACTGGAAGGACCTCGACTGGATCCGCTCGATCTGGCCGGGCAAGCTGATCCTCAAGGGCATTCTCGACGTCGAGGACGCCGAGCTCGCGGCCAAGACCGGCGCGCAGGCCATCGTCGTCTCCAACCATGGCGGCCGCCAGCTCGACGGCGCGCCCTCCTCGATCGAGGTGCTGCCGGAGATCGTCGATGCCGTCGGCTCGCAGGTGGAGATCATGTTCGACGGCGGCATTCGCACCGGCATGGACGTGGTGCGCGCGCTCGCACACGGCGCAAAATCCTGCATGATCGGCCGTGCCTATGCTTACGGCCTGGGTGCCGGCGGCGAGGCCGGCGTCGCCAAGGCGATCGACATCCTCGCCAAGGAAATGCTCACGACGATGGGCCTGTGCGGCGTCAACACGGTGGCCGAGATCAACGACGACGTGCTGGCGGTGTGAGGAAGCGGCGAGACAAGCTCATCGTCGTCCCCGCGAACGCGGGGACCCATACGCCGCGGCCGTTCAGTCAAGCGATGTGGTAGACGCCTTCGATCCACAACATGCAACGGTGGCTATGGATCCCCGCGTTCGCGGGGACGACCCGTTGAGAGAGCTCGCTAGCCGTCCTATAGCCGTCACATCGGCGGTGTGATCCCGTCGCGGCCGACATTGACGCGGTTCGCTTCGAGCGTGCCGTCGTCCTTCTTCACCGCGCCGAAGATGATGATCTTCGCGCCCGGCTTGATCTCGGACTTGTCACTGGCGACGAAGGTGACGACGGGCGTGCCAGGCGGCACTACCACTTTCTTCTCGCCGTCCTTGTACTTGACCAGAATGTTCTGGCCGTCGGTGCCCTTCACCGTCTGCGCGACCGTGGCATTGGTCATGGTAGAGTTCGGCCGCTGGTCCCAGGGGCGAAAACCTTCGGCGGCGCCACGCTGGTTCTCGGGGAAGATGTGCACCGCGACTGCTTTTTGGGTGCCGTCAGGCTCCGGCATGCCGGTGACGCCGATATAGGAGCCTTCCTTGATTTCGGAGAGCTCGGTCTTCACGACGGCGAACACAGCGACATTGTCGGTCATCTTCACCTTCATGTCGGTGCCCTCGCGCGACTTGATCGACAGCACGGGGCCGTCAACCGCCTCGATGGTGCCGCGGATGCGGACCGTCGGCGGCTGCTGTGCCGAGGCCTCGACCGCAATCAGGGTGGCAAGGCCAAGGGTTGCCGCGAGCAGTCGCGGCCATGAAGAAGGTTTCGGCATGATTGTTCTCCCGGATTGTTATTTGGCGCCCAACTCAACGCAAACACCGGATGTGAGCAGGTATTCCATGCTCAACGCCTGTTCGTCATTCCGGGGCGATGCGTAAGCATCGAACTACGGTGCGCAATTGCGCACCTGAGAATCTCGAGATTCCGGGTCTGGTCCTTCGGACCATCCCGGAATGACGCTGCGCGTCACATCGGCGGGGTCAGGCCGTCGCGGCCGACGCTGACGCGGCTGGTCTCGAGCGAGCCGTCCGGCAGCTTCTTCATGAAGGCGATCACCTTGGCGCCGACCTTGAGGTCGGCCCTGTCGGCGGGAACATAGGTCACGACAGGCGTTTCCGGCGAGACCACGACCTTCTTCTCGCCGCCCCTGTACTTGATCGTCAGGGTGTGGCCGTCATTGCCGACCACGGAATCCGCCACCGTGGCGTTGGTCATGGTGGAGTTGGGGCGCAGATCGTAGGGCCGCGAGCCCTCGCCGGTGCCGCGCATGTTTTCCGGAAACACGTGCACCTCGACCGCGTTCTGGCTGCCGTCGGAGCCCGGCACCGTGGTGGTGCCGATGAAGGAGCCGACCTTGATGTCGGACAGCGAGATCCTGCTGATGCCGACGACATTGACATCGCCGGTCATGTTCAGCTTGACATCCTCGCCGCCGCGCGACTTGACCGCGAGCAGATTGCCATCGACGGCCTCGATGGTGCCACGGACGCGCGTCGGCGTCGGCGGCTGCTGGGCGATCGCGTAAAGCGTGGAACCGGCCACCATCGCGACGGCGACAAGCGGGCGAACGAACTGAAAGCGGTGAACGGGCATGCTGGGATCTCCGGTGGCGGCACTGACGTAGCCATTGACCCCGGCACTTCAAAAAAATTCCGCCTCAATAGTTCGCGACCGGCCGATCAGCTATTCGTGAGATCGGCCTCGACCAGTGTGCGAAGCTCTGCCGTCACCTCGGGCCGCCGGCCGAACCACAATTCGAAGCCGCGCACCGCCTGGTGTAGCAGCATGCCGAGCCCGTCGGCCGTCTTCAGGCCGCGCGCCCGGGCCGCGTCCAACAGCGGCGTATCGAGCGGCACATAGACGAGATCGGCGACGACGGCCTCTTGCGGCAGCATCGTGACATCGAGTTCAAGCGGCGGCTGGCCCTTCATGCCGAGCGAGGTCGTGTTCACCAGAAAGCTCGTGCGCGGCAGGAGATCGCCGATCGCATCCCACGCGACGGGCACGACGCGCGCACCGAACTGATCGGCCAGTGCCTGCGCACGCGCCATGGTGCGGTTGGCGAGATAGACGCGCTTGATGCCGCGGTCGAGCAGGCCGAACAGCACGGCGCGCGAGGCGCCGCCGGCGCCGAGCACCAGCGCTTCATCGCATTGGTCCCAACCGTCAGCGCAGGCGTCGAGATTGTTGATGAAGCCTTCGACGTCGGTGTTGGTCGAGCACAATTCGCCATCGGCAAACCACAGCGTATTGGCCGCGCCGACCGCGCGGGCGCGCGCATCGGGCTTGGTCAGCGCCAGCGCCTGCTCCTTGTGCGGAATGGTGACATTGGCGCCGACGAAGCCGCGCAGCGACAGGCGGAAGATGAAATCCTTGAACTCGTCCGGCGGCACCGCCTCGATGACATAGCCGCCCTCGATGCCGAGCGTGCGCAGCCAGTAGCGATGGATCAGCGGCGAGCGCGAATGCGCGGCCGGCCATCCGATCAGGCAGGCGGCGGGGGGTTTAGACACAATGGTTCTCTGCGGCGTGGGACACGAGCTTTCCAAATTTCTTGGAAGCCGATCCATTTCGTGTCCCGCCGAGCCTGTCAAGCAGCCCACGGTGCTGCACTCCCTCTCCCCGCCCTCCGCGGGGTCGAGGCAAGCGAAGCTTGCTCTTAGAGGGTCAGGGTGAGGGGTTGTCTCCGCAAACTCACAAGCAGTAATTTTGTGGAAGCAGCCCCTCCCCCCGGCCCGCTCCCCGTGAAGAACGGGGAGAGGGAGATTCTCACGCCGCGACGCGGTGCGCGGCGATGATCTGGTCGGCGGCCCGGCCGGTGACCTCGGCCATGCGGTCGAAGGTCCGCGTAAAGCTGCCGGCGCCGGCGGTGGCCGAGCGCAATTCCACGATCAGGTCGCCGATCTCCGCCTCCGGCATGGTGGCGCGGACGCAATCCCAGCCCGCCCAACCCTCGCGGGTGTCGAAGCCGAGGATCTGGCCGCGCCGCGCCGACAGGATGGCGTTGATCTTCGCCGTGGCCTCGGTCGGACAGACGATCTCCACCACATGGATCGGCTCCAGCAGCACCGGCTGGCATTGCGGCAGGCCTTCGCTCATACCGATCCGCGCTGCGGTGCGGAAGGCGAGATCGGAGGAATCGACGCTGTGATAGGAGCCGTCGATCAGGGTGACATGAACGTCGATGACGGGAAAGCCGAGCGGGCCCTTTGCGAGGCCATCGACCACACCTTCCTCCACCGCGCCGATATAGTTGCGCGGCACCGCGCCGCCGACCACCTTTTCGTGGAACTCGAAGCCCGTGCCGCGCGGCACCGGCTTGATCTCCAGGACGACGTCGCCGAACTGGCCGTGGCCGCCGGACTGCTTCTTGTGGCGACCACGCTGCGTGATCGATTTGCGGATGGTCTCCTGATAGCCGATCGCGGGCGGCTGCGACTTGACGTTGACGCCGAACCGGTCACGCAGGCGCTCGAGCGCGACACGCAGATGCATCTCGCCCTGCCCCCATAGCACGATGTCGTGGGTGCGCGGATTCTGGATCATGGTCAGCGACGGGTCTTCCTCGTTCAGCCGCAGCAGCGCCTGGCCGAGCTTGACGTCGTCCTTGCGGTCGGTCGCCGACAGCGACATGGCGAGCACCGGCGGCACTGGTGCGATCTGCGCCAGCGCCGCTGGCGCGGTCTTACCGCTGGACAGCGTGTCGCCGGTCTTGATCGCGTCGAGCTTGCCGAGCGCGACGGTATCGCCGGGCTCCGCCGAGGGACGCTTGGTGTCGTGCGCGCCGCTGACGGCGAGAATGCCGGACACGCGCCCGGCCTCGCCGGACGAGGATTGCAGCGTCGCGCCGTCGTCGAGATGGCCGGCGAGCAGTCGCACCAGCGACAGCTTGCCGCCGTGCTGCAGATGCAGTGTCTTGAACACGTAGGCGAGCGCATCCTTTTGCGACGATGCGTCGAGGCGCTTTGCCGTCTCGGCGATCCCGGGCGCTTCATGGCGCAATGCCTTCATCAGCCGCAGCACGCCATTCTCGCGTGCAGCCGCGCCGAGCAGCACCGGGCAGATCAGGCCTTCGCGCAATTCGCGCGCGAGATCGTCGAAGACAGCGTCGCGCGGCGGCTGGATGTCTTCCAGCAGCTGTTCCATCAGCGCGTCGTCATGGTCGGCGAGCTTCTCCAGCATCGAGAAGCGCGCTTCCTTCTCGCGGTCGAGATTGCCGCCCTCCAGCGCGACGACTTCGGACGGCTTGTGCTCGCGGTAGACGAAGGCGCGTTCGAGAGCGAGATCGACGAAACCTTCGATCAACTCGCCGTTCCAGATCGGAATCTGCCGCAGCACCAGCGGCACGCGTGAGGCCGGCTGCAACATCGCCAGCGTCTCGCGAATGCGCTGGTTGGCGCGATCGATCTTGTTCAAAAACAGAAAACGCGGAATGCCGAGATCCTCCAGCTCGCGCAGGATGATCTGCAGTTGCGGCAGCTTCTTCTCGTCCGCCTCGCAGACCACGACTGCGGCATCGACCGCGGGTAACGCGGCGCGCATGTCATGCGCGAACTCGACCGAGCCGGGACAATCGATAAAGGTGTAACTATCGCCCATAAAGGTGGTGGTGGCGGCGGAGAGGCCCACCCCCATCTTGTGATGGCGCGCCTCGGGGGTGGCATCGCCGACGGATGTTCCGGCATCGACGCTGCCGGCATTTTTAATGGCGCCCGTTCGCGCCAATATGGCCTCTAAAAGTGTGGTTTTACCGCTTTGGAAAGGGCCCACCAGCGCGATGCACCGTGGACCACGGGGACTTCTGACGTCTTGTCCCATTGCCGCCTCCTTATCTTTGGAGCTCGGCCCATGATTGGGTCGGCGACTTCTGATGCTCCGCCCGTCCGGACGATTTGGCAAGCGGGAAAAATTCGCTGCGGTGCATCCAGTCGATATTGACGTTCGGCTTGGGACGACCGCCTTTCGGAGCCGCTCACCATCAGCCAAATCTGGAACCTGATGCTAATTCTCGTCTAGCCGGTAACCGCACCTGACCCTTCCGAACCCGGATCCAGCATGATCCGCAGCGCGACGGCGAAGCGCTCGATATCGACGCGCTCATCCCAGGCAATCTGCAGCGAAATGCCCTGCAGGACCGCGACCATGACGCGAGCGGCCGACGCTGGATCGAGATGCCGCGGCCAGCGCCCTCCCCGTTGCGCCTGCGCGATCATCGGCGCCAACACGTCGACGGCCTGCGAAACGCCCGCGAGCGCTTCGCGCTTCAACCGCGGATTGGAAAGGCTCTCCGCCCAAAGCTGCACGGCGAGATGGCGCCATCGCCTTTCCTTGGGATTGCGCAATTCAAGTACGAACCCTTCGACAAGGCGCCGCAGGCTGGTATCGATATCCGGCGCGGCCAGCGCGGATTCCATGCGTCGGCGTTCCATCGCATGGCGTTCGGAGGCGATCGCCATTGCGATCTCGGTCTTGCCCTTGAAATAGCCGTAGATCGCACCGGGACTAAGCCCGGACTCCTCGACGATATCCTGCACGGTTGCGGCATGAAAGCCTTCGCGCGCAAAGCATGTCAGTGCGGCATCGAGGATGCGCCCGCGCTGCTCGTTGGCGCGCGCCGCGGAAATCCTAGGCATCGCCGACTTCCGCGAGCACCGTGTGATAGAAGCTGTAGCCGTGCATATCGCGGCCGGCTTGCCCCATCACCCGCTCCCGGTATTGATCGGCGCCGAGATCGCTCACCAGTCGCAGCCCGCGCTCGCGCAGGAAGCCTGGTAATTCGCCCGGCAGCAGCCCGAACCGCCAGGGTTCACCTGATACGCCGACCTTGGCGACGACCTTGTCTGCGCCATCGAACGCGACACTGCCGTCGATCACGCCCTCATGAACATAGGTGAAGATGAACCGGCTGCCTGGCGCGAGCCGGCCCGCCCAACGCATCACACCGCATACCGCCTCGCCGGTCAGATACTGGCTGACGCCTTCCCACACCACGATCGAGCGCCGCGCCAAATCGAAGCCGGCATCGCGCAGGCGCACTTCGAAGTCATCGATCTCGAAATCGACGGCGACGAAGGTCACTCGGTTCATATCGGCTCCGGCCGCCTGCAAGCGCTGCCGTTTCACCTTTGCGGTCGCAGGATGATCCACCTCAAAAACCTTGACGGCATCGAGCGCGCCGAGCCGCCAGGCCCGCGTATCGAAGCCCGCGCCCAGCAATACGAGTTGCTCGGCCTGCCCGATCGATTCCGCGATCCAGTCGTCGATCAGCCGCGTACGCGCGATGCCGGAGGTTCGTGCCCCCGGCCATTGCCGGTCGATGTAGCGGGCAAGCATGCTGCTCACCGGGCGAACCGCAAGCAGTTTGGCCGATAGCCGCAGGCTTCCCGGCAATAAGGCGACGGCCAGCGGGTCGGCAAACAAGCGTTGCCCGGTACCCTTCGCATGCTCTGACGCTCGGAACATGGCCATGTATTCGGCCGTCCGGCTTGGCTGATGCTGCAGCAATTTCGCGCTCCTCTCAAAAAGAACGTTTATTCTTTTTATGCCCAATCGACTGCCAGGTCACGCTGACCATGCCGAAAGTGAGGTGTGGTTAATTTAGCGGCCCGGCCGCAATTCCAGGCCTTCCAATCCGGCAGCAATACTGACGCCAACCTGGCCCTGCAGGCTCAGAGGCTGCAGCGCGATCGAATTGGCGGAGCCTCCGACCAGGACGTTGCCGCCGACACCGACGCCGAGCGTGGCGCTACCCTGCGCGCCGACATAGTCGCCGGAAAGGCCGCCGGGGCCGAGCTGCGCGACCGGCGCGAACACCGCCCAAGCGAGCGCGGATTCCTGGGTGATGCCGAGATCGAGGCCGACCTTGCGGATGGTGGCGATGTAGCGGTCCTCCGGCATCCCGTCGGCGCGCAGCACGCAGCCGAGATTGGTGACAGAACCGACGATGAACCCGACGCTGGCGCCGCCGCGGCACTCCAGCACGCCGACCTGCACGCGCTGTACCTGCTGCGCGTTGGCGCCGCCTATTGGGGACACCAACGAAGCGAGCGCGGCAGCGGCGAGGATGAGAGAACGACGCATGAAGTAATCTCCGGCTGAAAAAGCATGATGCGAGCAAGAGTCGACAAAACGGCCGTGCCCACTGCTGCTGTTCTATGCCATAGCTTCATGCGCCGTGCCAGAATGGCTGCGGCGTCATTCCGGCGATGCGCCGGGCCAATTCTACTTTGCATGGGGTTGTTTTCGCGATTTGTGTCTGGCGCCCCGGCGATGATCGGGGAAACGCATCTGTACTGCGTCCCGCATCCAGAACGACACAAGAAAAAAGGCCCGCTCACGCGGGCCTTTTCCGTAAACGTGTGATCCTCAGCCGCGGCGGTGATGGCGGCGGTGGCCGTGGCGGCGCGGGCCGCCATTGCCGTAGAACGGCTGCAGCTCAAGGCCGGCGATCCCGGCGGTGACATTGAGGCCGGTTTGGCCCTGCAGGCTGATCGGCTGCAGCGCGTAGGCGTTGGCCGGGCCGCCGACCAGGAAGTTGCCGCCGCCGCCGATGCCGATCGAAGCGTTGGCGCCGACGCCGCCGTAAGAGCCGGCGAGTTCGCCGCGGCCGAGCCGGGTGGTCGGCGCGTTCACCGCCCACTGCAACTGAGTCTGTTCGGTAATGCCGAGGTCGAGGCCGATGCGCTGCACCCTGGCGATGTAGGGCTCCGGCCGGCGGCCTTCGCTGCGGAACACGCATTCGAGGTTCGCCACAGAGCCAACCACGAAGCCGACATTCTGACCGCCCTGGCATTGCAGGATGCCGGCGCGAACCGGCGGCGCTGCGTCCGCGCCTGCGATCGGCGCGAGCAGCGCAAGCGTGGCGAGTGTCAATGTCAGGAAGCGCATGAGTCCCAGTCTCCGCATGATGATGAACAAATTTGGCGGAGCGGACAGGATGGAAGCGCCGTGTCGAAAACATGGCGCTTCGTCAAAAAAGATGACGCT
Organism: Bradyrhizobium sp. CB3481; assembly: GCF_029714305.1. NCBI lineage: Bacteria > Pseudomonadati > Pseudomonadota > Alphaproteobacteria > Hyphomicrobiales > Nitrobacteraceae > Bradyrhizobium > Bradyrhizobium sp. CB3481. Next base: position 1,366,089 of record NZ_CP121647.1, on the reverse strand, counting down.
TCGCAAAGAACCGATCAAAACATCGCGACATGCGCGTTTTCATCGCGCAACAAAAAGCCGTCCTGCATCAAGCGAATGCAGGACGCTTCGATCGCAAAACGCGCCTTATCTCAGATTGCCGCAGAAGCGCTGGATGCGTTTGCAGGCGTCCTCGAGGTCCGAGGTCTTGGTCGCATAGGAAATCCGGAACGCCGGCCCGAGGCCGAACGCCGAACCCTGCACGACGGCGACGCCTTCGCTCTCCAGCAGCTCGGTGACGAAATCCTCATCATTGGCGATCACCTTGCCTGACGGTGCGGTCTTGCCGATGGTGCCGGCGCAGGACGGGTAGACGTAGAACGCGCCTTCGGGGCGCGGACATTCGATGCCCTTGGCCTGGTTGAGCATCGAGACCACGAGGTCGCGCCGCTCCTTGAAGGTCTTGTTGTGCACGGGGATGAAGTCCTGCGGACCGTTCAGCGCCTCCACCGACGCCCACTGCGCGATCGACGATGGGTTCGAGGTCGACTGCGACTGGATCGTCGACATCGCCTTGATCAGTTCGGCCGGGCCGCCGGCGTAGCCGATGCGCCAGCCGGTCATGCAATAGGCCTTCGACACGCCGTTCACCGTCAGCGTGCGATCGTAGAGTTTCGGCTCGACCTGCGCGGGCGTTGCGAACTGGAAGTCGTCATAGACGAGATGCTCGTACATGTCGTCGGTCATCACCCAGACATGCGGATGCTTCACCAGCACGTCGGTGATCGCCTTGAGTTCAGCGCGCGTATAGGCGGCGCCGGTCGGGTTCGACGGCGAGCACAGGATGATCCATTTGGTCTTCGGCGTGATCGCCTTTTCCAGATCGTCCGGCCGTAGCTTGAAACCGCTGGAGGCCGGGCACACCACCGGCACGGATTCGCCGCCGGCGAGCGCCACCATCTCGGGATAGCTGACCCAGTACGGCGCGGGAATGATCACCTCGTCGCCGGGGTTCAGCGTCGCCATCAGCGCGTTGTAGAGCACCTGCTTGCCGCCGGTGCCGACGATGATCTGGTTCGGCTTGTAGGTCAGGCCATTTTCGCGCTGGAACTTGGCGATGATGGCTTCCTTCAGCTCGGGAATGCCGCCGACATCGGTGTACTTGGTCTTGCCCGCTTCGATGGCGCGGATCGCCGCCAGCTTGATGTTGGCGGGCGTGTCGAAGTCCGGCTCGCCGGCGCCCAGCCCGATGACGTTGCGACCCGCCGCTTTCAGCGCGCGCGCTTTATCCGTGACCGCGATCGTCGCGGACGGCTTCACACGGGCGAGCGAGGCAGACAGGAAGGGCATCATCATCTCCTGGCAAACGTCGTGACCTCAAAAATTCACGACTCTTTTTGATGGGAACGGGGCACCCTACGGCGCTGGGCGCTGCATCGCAAGAAGCTTGGCCAAATACCGTCGAACTTTAGGGAACATTAAAGCGGCCTCGGTACGGTCGGTGCAATACGGCGCAATATTCGGAAAATTCCGCGGTGAAATGACAAATATCTGGCAAGGGCTGCGATCCGGCGATTGGTTGACGGCGTCGCGCATGCGCGGCTACTGCCTGATCCTGCTCGCCCTGTCGGTCCTGGTCTTCGCCGGATGGATCGTTGTTTCCGACGGCCTGATCGACCGCACCGGCCAGCCGATCGGCACCGATTTTTCCAACGTCTATGCGGCAGGATCGCTGACCTGGCAGGGACGCGCCGCTGACGCCTATTCGCCTGTGCTTCAGCATGCGGCGGAGAAGGCCGTGTTCGACGGCCGCGAGGTGCCGCTCTATGGCTGGCACTATCCGCCGTTCTTCCTTGCGATCGCATTTCTCGTCGCAGCAATGCCCTATGCTGCGGGTCTCGCGCTCTGGCTGGTCGCAAGCTTTGCCGCCTACCTCGCGGCGATCCGCGCCATCCTGCCACGCCGCGAAACCTTGCTGGCTGCCACCGCCTTCCCTGCCGTGCTGGTCAATGTCGGCCACGGCCAGAACGGGTTTCTCACCGCAGCGCTGCTCGGCGGCGCACTGCACTGGCTCGACCGGCGGCCGTGGCTTGCCGGCGTATTGATCGGCCTGCTCGCCTACAAGCCGCAATTCGGCGTGCTGATTCCGATCGCGCTTCTGGCGGGCGGGCGCTGGCGCACCATCGGCGCTGCGACCTTGACAGTGGCTGCGCTGGTCGGGATCAGCTTCGCGATGCTCGGCAGCGGCATCTGGCAGGCCTTTGCCGATTCCATGAATTTCACGCAAACGGTCGTGCTCGAACAAGGCGGCACCGGCTGGCCGAAGATCCAGTCGATCTTCTCGGCCGTCCGCGCCCTCGGCGCGAACGTGCCGACCGCCTATACGGCGCAGGGCTCGCTGCTCGCGCTGCTCGCCGCCAGCCTCGCCTGGCTATGGCGCAGCGATGCCGCCTTCGAGCTCAAGGCGGCGGCGCTGGCGCTCGCCAGCCTGCTCGCAACGCCCTATGTGCTCGACTACGATTTTGTGGTGCTCGCGGTCGCGATTGCCTTCTTCGCGCGGCACGCGCTCACCCACGGCTTTCGCGATTTCGAGATCAGCCTGCTCGCCGCGGCCTGGATTGTGCCGCTGCTGTCACGCAGCATCGCCGGCATCAGCTACATACCCCTGGGGTTGCTGGTCGAGCTGGCTTTTTATGCGCTCATATTGCGGCGCGCCGCCCTCGACCGTGCGAGCCATGCGCCCGGCGCTATCCGCGTCGCGCAAGCGTGATCTTTGTTGTTCCCGCGTGTTGATGGAATCATTCTGCGCGCGTGCAGTGCGGCAATGGATTTCGACTTTTTCCATTCCGCGGGACTTGCGACGCAGTGACATCGGCATCATTGTTTAGCCGCGTTGCGGTGCGATCCGCCGACAGCGCGGGTGCGCAACCGCGGCGTGCGTGCTTCCTTGGGTCCGGGTGAAATCCAGAACGATGTACAAGCTCTATTCGATGCAGCGCTCCGGCAACAGCTACAAGGTCCGCCTTGCGCTGGCGCTGCTCAACGCGCCCTATGAGGCGATCGAGGTCGACATTCTGCGCGGCGAAAGCCGCACGCCGGAGTTTTTGGAAAAGAACCCGTCGGGACAGGTGCCGCTGCTGGAAGTCGCGGACGGACGCTATCTCGCCGAGTCCAACGCGATCCTCTGGTATGTCTGCGGCGGCACGTCGCTGGCGCCGGAGTCGCGGGTCGAACGCGCCGAAGCGCTGCAATGGATGTTCTTCGAGCAGCACGCGCTCGAGCCCAATATCGGCGCCGCCTATTTCTGGCTGTCGTTGGTCAAGGGCGGCCGCGACCTGCAGACGCATGCGCTGGAGGACTGGATGGAACGTGGTTATGCGGCGCTGCAGGTGATGGAGAATCATCTCAAGACCCGCGCCTATTTCGCCGCGGGGCAGCTGACGGTCGCCGATATCGCGCTCTACGGCTACACCCACGTCGCCGACCGCTGCGATTACGACCTCGCCACCTTCCCCGCCATCCGCGCCTGGCTGCGGCGGGTGGAGCAAACCCCCGGCTTCGTGACCATGGACTGGCGCCCGGAGACCGTGCCTGACGACGAGGCCGGTATCGCTGCCGGCGCGTAACCGCGACCGAGTCTGCCGGACGTCCTGCTCACATTCCCGCGAGCGCTACTCGAAAAGTTAACAATAGCGGGTATAAATTTAACCCTTGCCGTGATTTGGCCATTTTCGAGGGTCGGTCGCCGCAATGTTGCCGGTCCCGATTGCAAAGTTTTCCTGACACCGCGGGTGATTCGCCCCGCGTTACAAGGATCTGGACCATGATACGGTCACCCGGCACGGTCGGCTTCGGAGTCCGCTGTGCACCTGTTGCGTCTTCCCGATTGCTTGGTGCCATCGCCACCTCGCTCGCGATCGGCACACTGTCGCTCTGCCTCATGGTCACCATGACGGTGCTGTCGATCAAGGCCACCGTGGCGATGCCCATCCCCTGATATCAGCGGCCTTTTTGTTTGCATCATTAGCCAACGCGCGATGAGAGGCATCGCGATGTGGACCAGGATGAAAACACCTGTCGGCCTCGTGACCGCCGCACTGACGGTAGCGATCCTGCTTGCCCTGTCGTTTCTGATCGCGACCGGCACCCGCGGCGAACAGCCGGCATTCGACTCCTCGGCCGGCGAGCTCGAGGTCCGCACCATCGCCCGCGGCCTCGTCAATCCCTGGGCGCTCGCCTTCCTGCCGGATGGAACCATGCTGGTGACCGAGCGTCCCGGCCGCATGCGCGTGGTTTCAGTGGAAGGACAGCTCTCGCCGCCGCTCAAGGGCGTGCCCGAGGTCTGGGCGTCGGGCCAGGGCGGCCTGCTCGATGTCATCATCGACAAATCCTTTGCGCAGAACCGGACCATCTATTTCTGCTACGCCGAGCGGACCGAGGGCGGCGGGCGCACCGCGGTCACGCGCGCCAAACTCGACGACGGCAACGGCCGGCTGGATCAGGTCAAGGTCATCTTCCGTCAGCAGGGGCCGCTGTCGTCAGGCAATCACTACGGCTGCCGCATCGCACAGGCCGATGACGGCAATCTGTTCGTCACGCTGGGCGAACATTTCACCTATCGCGATCAGGCCCAAGGCCTCGACAATCATCTCGGCAAGGTGATCCGGATCGCGCCCGACGGCTCCGTGCCTTCAGGCAATCCGTTCGTTGGCCGCAGCGGCGCCAAGGCCGAGATATGGAGCTACGGCCACCGCAACGCGCAGTCGCTCGCGATCCATCCCGCCTCCGGCGAACTCTGGGAAATCGAGCACGGCCCGCGCGGCGGCGACGAGGTCAATCTAATCGGCAAGGGCAAGAACTACGGCTGGCCAGTGATCGGCTATGGCATCGACTACTCCGGCGCCAAAATCCACGATGCGACGGCCAAGGACGGCATGGAGCAGCCGCTCAAATACTGGGTGCCGTCGATCGCACCGTCGGGCATGGCGTTCTATACCGGAAAACTGTTTCCGAAATGGAACGGCAGCCTGTTCGTCGGCGCGCTGCGCGGCGCGATGCTGGTGCGCCTGACGCTGAACGGCAACACCGTCACCTCGGAAGAGCGCCTGCTGCAGAACCTGCACGAGCGCATCCGCGACGTCCGCCAGGGACCGGACGGCGCGCTGTGGCTGCTCACGGACAGTTCGAACGGACGCGTCTTGCGGGTGGCGCCGGCCGCGAAATGATTTTTGCGCCGGTGAGCGACCTCGCATCGCGTGGGCTTCAAACCTACTTCAGCTTGCCGGTAGACATATCCATAATCAGGCGCGTGGTGAGATAGAGGCGCGGCACGATGCTGTCGATCTTCACATACTCGGCATCGTTGGAGTGCGCGCCGAAGCTGGAAAGCCCCATGCCTTCGACCACGGCGCCTTTGGCCTTGAGGCCGGCGAATGCCGCGTCGGTGCCGCCGCCGGTCGCCTTCTCGGCGACGTTGAGCGCGAGGCCGATCTCCTGATAGATCGTTTTGCCATGCTCGGTGACGCGGCGCGCGGCGTCGTTCGGCTCGAGCGGCGGACGGCGCACCTCGAATTTCAGGCCCACCTTGGCGTCAGGCAATAGCCGGTTCTTGATCTTGTCCTGCAGCGCCTTTTCGAGCGCATCGAAATCCGAAACTTTGAGGGCGCGCGCATCGGCCTGGGCGGCGGCTTCGGCGGGGATCACGTTGCGGTTGGTCCCGGCGGTGGCGACGGTCCAGTTCAGCTTCAACCCCTGCTCCGGTTTTGACAGATCCTTCATCTGCAACAGCTGGTGCGACAGCTCATAGAGCGCGTTGACGCCGCCTTCCGGCCTTGAGCCCGCATGCGAGGCCCTGCCCTGCACCGTGAGATAGGCCGAGCCGATGCCGCTGGTGGCGAGCCGCAGCGTGCCATCGAGGCCGCCGCCTTCGAACGAAAACACCGCGTCCTGCTCCGCCGCGAGGCGGGTGATGGCGCTGCGCCAGGCGGGCGAAGAGATCTCCTCGTCGCCATTGATCAGCACGGTCAGTGTACCGTACCCGTTGAAGTTCAGCTTCTGCAGCAGCGCCACGGCATGGATGATGAGAGCGATGCCCTGCTTGTCGTCGGCTATGCCGAGCCCGTAGGCCTTGTCGCCATCGACGCGAAACGGCTGATCCTTCAGCATCCCCTTGAGGTACACTGTGTCCATGTGCGCGATCAGCATGATCTTCGCGCTGCCTGTGCCCTTGAACACGGCCTGCACGGCCGGGCCCACCTTCTCCGGCGTGTCGTCCAGGCGGTAGACGTCGGTGGGCTGCAGAACCTCGACAGTGGCGCCCAACCCCTTGAGCTGGCCGGCGATGCGCCCGGCGATCTGGTTCAGCCCGTCGATGTCCTTGCTGCCGGACTCGATGTTGACGAGATCGCGCAGCGTATCGAGCAGCGCCTGCTGCTCCTTCTGCGTCAGCGCGTGAACGTCCGTCACCGGCGCGGCGTGCGCTGCCGTGGCCGCCAGCGCCAAAGCGATCAAGGAACGCACGAAGGACGAAACAAGGCGCGATAGGTGCATGACGGCTTCCTGCTAGCGGGAAAAGCAGGAAGCTATCAACGTCCTTTCACGAAATCAAAAACGAAACGGGAAGGCGAGCCGGCGCTTTATTTCGAATACCAGATACAACAACCCTCACCCCCATTTGTGGAAGATCAGGAACGCGCCGATCGCGATGAAGAGAAAGCCGAGCGCATGGTTCCAGCCCAGCGGCTCCTTGAGATAAAGCACCGAGAACGCGGCGAACACCACCAGCGTGATCACCTCCTGCATGGTCTTGAGCTGCGCCGCCGAATACACCGCGCTGCCCCAGCGGTTGGCCGGCACCGCCAGCCAGTATTCGATAAAGGCGATCCCCCAGCTTACCACCACGACGACGGGCAGCGGGCTTTCCTTGAACTTCAGATGGCCGTACCAGGCAAACGTCATGAAGACGTTGGAGGCAAACAGCATCAGGACCGGGAGCAGCGTGGGCGAAACGGTGGGCATTGACGTCCTCTTGCAAAATGGCGTGCGCCAATCGTCGGGCGCGGTACGGCGTTCCTTAACTCGATATCATTTGATTTCAAAAGCACGAAAATCTTACGCACGCGGACAACGCTCTCTTAGGACTAGCGGCAGAAACGCGTGCACAATCGCAACAATCAGGCATGCTTGTGCCTTATTCCCGGCAAGCGGCGAGAACCGGCATGCAGTTCAACTGGCACGCAATCTCCGGTCCGATCCTCACGGCAGCGACGGCGCTCCTCGCCTTCCTGATCGACCGGCATTTCGTTGCCGTACCCAATCCCGCGCCGCTGTTCGTCTGTATCGTTGCGCTTTCCGCCGCAAGCAGCGGCATCGCCTCGGGCATGGCGAGTGCCGTCATTGCGGTAACGTCGTCCGCGCTGTTCTTCCTCAACCACCGCGCCACGCCCGGCTATGACATGTCGGATCTGTCGCGCATGTTGCTGCTGGCGGCGACCGCCGGCGGCACCGCGCTGATCACCGGCCTGCTCAGGCAGAAATGGATCGATACGCTGGCCTGGCAGGACAAGCATCACGCCACCGCCGATCGCCTGTCGGCCGCGCTCGATCAGGTCGATATCGGCATCGTACTGCTCGATGCCGATACCCGCGCCGAATTCATCAACCGCGCCTTCCGCGATTATTTCAAGCTGTCCGACGAGCAGGCCGACAGCAAGCCGCCCTTCATCGCACTGATGTATCACGGCCGCGACACCGGCGCCTGGCAACTGCCCGAGGACGAACTCAGCACCTTCATCGCCAAGCGCACCGAAATGATCCGCACCGGCGATTCCACACCGATCAACATCAACCTCGCCGACGGGCAGGTGTTGCGCTTCACCTGCACGGCGCTGCCGGACGGCGGCCGCATGCTGAGCTACATGCCGGTCACCGATCTTGTCCGCCACTCCGACGATCCCGGCAGCGCCGACTATTATCGCGCGCTGCGCGGCAGCCATCGCAGCCTCGCCCACCATCTCGGCGCCGCGGAGTAGCGGCGCGGCACCGCCGCGCTTTTTGTGACATTGATCCAGCATTGCCGCGTCTGTACTAATGCACAGACGTCTTTCGTGCGTCCCGGCGCGCCCATCTCACCAAAACGGAAATCCCGCAATGCCAGGCGACCTCACCATCCGCTTCGTCACCCGTCAGGACTACGCGCAATGGCTGCCACTGTGGGACGGCTACAACACCTTCTATGGCCGCTCTGGCCCGACCGCACTGGCGCCCGAGATCACCGCGATGACGTGGGCGCGCTTCTTCGATGCCTACGAGCCGGTGCATGCGCTGGTTGCCGAGCGCGGCGGCAAGTTGCTCGGACTGACGCATTATCTGTTTCACCGCTCAACCACCATGATCGAGCCGAACTGCTATCTGCAGGACCTCTTCACCGATCCGGCAGCGCGCGTCAGAGGCGTCGGCCGCGCGCTGATCAACGGCGTCTACGACCAGGCCAAGCGCGCCGGCTGCTCTCGCGTCTATTGGCAGACCCACGAGACCAACCACACCGCGATGCAGCTCTACGACAAAGTGGCGGAGCGCTCAGGCTTCGTTGTGTACCGCAAGATGCTGTGACAGGTCTGTGCCTGCCGATGCCGGCGTGCCTGTGGATAAGTCCCGCTGTCACGCCGGCGTAACACGGCGCGGATAGGTTGCAGCTGCGTCTGATCAGGCCCCCGTCTCAGATCACACGCCCCAAGCGGTCCCCGTCAGTCGCCGCGTCTGACCGGGGCCGCCTCTTTTTGTGCCGCATGGCTGCCAAGCGCGAATGCCGGAACTCCCGCTGCTTGCGGGTTGGCTCTGTGCGGGCCAAAATACCGGTCCTCTCCCGCTCTTCCCACAGGATCGATCCATGCAAATTCGCAACCTCGGCGGCTCCGGCCTGCGTGTTTCCGCCGTCGGCCTCGGCTGCAACAATTTCGGCCAGCGCACCGATCTGGAGACCTCGCGCAAGGTCATCCACAAGGCGATCGACCTCGGCATCACCCTGTTCGACACCGCCGACATCTATGCCGGCATGGGCGGCTCCGAGACCGTGCTCGGCGCGGTGCTCGGCGACCGCCGCAAGGACATCGTGCTGGCGACGAAATATGCCAAGCCCATGAGCAATGACGGCACCAAGCAGGGCGCCTCGCGCCGCTACATCATGGAAGCGGTGGAAGCGAGCCTGAAGCGGCTGAAGACCGATTACATCGACCTCTACCAGCAACACGACTATGACCCACTGACACCGATGGAAGAGACGCTGCGCGCGCTCGACGATCTCGTCCGCCAGGGCAAGGTCCGCTACATCGGCAATTCGAACTTTCCGGCGTGGCGCATCGCAGAAGCCGAAATGCTGGCGCGACAGATGAATGTGAGCCGCTTCATCTCCTGCCAGGACGAATACAGCCTCGTGGTGCGCGGCATCGAGAAAGATCTCTTGCCGGCAGCAGCGGAATACAAGCTCGGCCTGTTGCCGTTCTTCCCGCTCGCAAGTGGCCTGCTTACCGGCAAGTACAAGCGCGGTACAGATGCTCCCGCCGACACCCGCTTCGCCAAGGCGCCTGCCCTGAAGGACCGCTACGTCACCAAGCGCAACGAGGACATCGTCGAAAAGCTGCAGGCGTTTGCGCAAGCGCGCGGCCACTCCTTGCTTAAGCTGGCCTTCTCCTGGCTCGCCCAACGCCCGCAAGTCGCCAGCGTCATCGCCGGCGCCACCCGCGTCGAACAGGTCGAGCAGAACGCGAATGCGATCAGCTGGACGCTGAGCGTGGAAGAGATGGCGGAAGTGGATCAGATGACGAAGTAGGTCTTAGTTGTCGTCGTCCCTGCGAACGCGGGGACCCATAACCACAGAAGCTCGCGGTTGCGCCGCGCCGAGGCAACAGCGCCTTTCAGCAATTCTCTGCAGTGATTATGGGTCCCGGCTCAAGGCCGGGACGACACCGTGGGTGGGACTAGCATCTACCCAATCAACCCCTGCATCGGCTTCACCGCGCTGCTGTCCGGGAACACGTTCTCCGCCAGCACTTTGTCGGCGAGGCCGAACTGGTCCTTCAGCACGCCCTTCATCACCGCGCGCAAATCGGCGGTCGGGGCGAGGTCGCGGCCCTGGTAGAGGTTGGCGGGCTTCAGCCCCGGCCAGTCGGCGATCACGCGTCCGCCCTTCACGGCGCCGCCGGCGAGCAGCGCCAGCGTGCCGGTGCCGTGATCGGTGCCTTGCGTGCCGTTGATCCGCGCGGTGCGGCCGAATTCAGTGGCGACGATGATCACGGTATCGCGCCAGCGCGGACCCAATCCGGTTTCGAATTCGGCGAGCGCGCCGTCGAGGCCGCCGAGCAGTTGCGCGAGCCGGCCGACCGGGCCGCCTTCATTGGCGTGCGTGTCCCAGCCGTCGAACGCCAGTGCGCCGATCCGCGGGCCGTCATCGGCGGCCATCAGCTTGGCCGCACCGCGCGCCACCAGCCGCATCGCGCCGCCATTGGTGCCCGGCTTCGGCTTCATGTCGTCGCCTTGCGCTGTTTTGTCGAGCGCAATGCCCTGCTTCAACGCGCTCGCCAGCGCCGGATCGCGGTGCTGATAAAGCTCGACCAGCCGCATCGCGGTATCCTCGGCAGCTTGCGGCACTGCGACCGGCGCCCAACCGACGGTTGGCGCCGCGCCGCGCAACACCAGCGGCGTGGTCGGACCGACCGCAAGCGCGCTCGTCACGCGCTCACCTTTCGGCAGGCCTTCCAGCGCGCGATTGAGCCAGCCCGATTGCACCCGGCCTGGCCCGGCAAAGCCGCTCTCGAGCACGTCCTGCCCGTCGAAATGCGAGCGGTCGCGATAGGGCGTCGCCACGGCGTGGATCACCGCGGCTTTCTTCTCGCGGTACATCCGCGCGAATTCCGGCATCGCCGGATGCAGCGCGAAGAACGAATCCAGCGGCAGGGCCGCGTTCGGGCCATTCGACGTGAGCGCGATCGCGCCGTGCAGTCCGACGTAATCAGGATCGCCGATCGGCGCCACCGTGGCGAGACCATCGAGCGCGCCACGCAGGATGATCACGACCAGCCGCGGATCGCGGCCGTCGGCGGCGCGCGCGAATTTCGGCAGGTGCGCCCAAGCCGCAAAGGAGGCGCCACCGAGCAACACGCCACGCCGCGAGATCGCTGACGATCTGATGCCTTCGCAGCAATCCATCGTGGTCTCCATCGACGTCATCTCCTCTGGAATTCCGGCGACATCAGTAGCAGCGCCAGCGCCTGCTGGCGCGATTCCGCGCGCTCGATGGTCCGCCGCGTTTCGGCCGATGCCGCGTCCGCGGCGGCCAGCTCGAGCAGGTCGCGCGGATCGACGCCGTCGGCCAGCCGCGAGGCGATCTGCGCGGATATGTCGAGCCGCAGCTTGACGCCTTCCGGCGACGCCCAGGCTGCGCTGGTATCGGGAAAGCCGTTCGGCCCGGCGGGTGACCATAATGGCTGGCCCAGCGTGTTGAGGCCGCCGAGATAGCGGGCGGGATCGTTCGGGATCTGCGCCAGCAGCCGGCCGGCCGCGATCAGGAATTCATAGGGCGAGCGCATCTTGGCGAGCGGCGCCGCCCACGCCTCGTCGGAATCCACCAGCGCCATCGCCAGCGCCTTGAGATCGCCGTCCGTCCTGGTGAAGACATCGGTGAGCCGCGCCACCAGTGCGGGCGGCGGATCGTCGGCCACGAAGTGACGCACGAACTTGCCGGCGATGAATTTCGCGGTCGACGGATGGCGCGCGATGTCTGAAAGCACCGCCTCGCCTTGCGTCACGCCCGGGGCGTCGTAGATCTTGCCCATCACCCGCTGAGCGCCCGGCTGATGCGCATTGGCGTTGAATACAAAACTGCCGGGCGGCCCCAACTGGCCGAGCCTTCCGGCATAGGTCCAGCCCGTGATGACGTTGGCCAGCGCCGTCACGTCTTCCTGCGAATAGCCGCCGCCGACGCCGAGCGTATGCAGCTCCAAGATCTCGCGCGCCAGATTCTCGTTCAGTCCACGATTGCGGTTTCTCCCGGCGCGGGAGTCCGGCCCGAGCGACTGCTGGTTGTCGAGAAAGAACAGCATCGCCGGATGCTGCTCGACCGCCTTCAGCATATCGGCAAAGCGCCCGAGCACATAGGGCCGGATCGCCTCGCGCTCGAACGAGCCGGCCCACATCCGCGCCGGCCCGCCCTTGCTCGCGGAAATACAGAAATGATTCGACCAGAACACCACCAGGCGTTCGACAAATCCGCAATCGGCGATGATGGCACGCTGCAGCCGCGCGAGCGCCTCGGCGCGAAAGGTTTTCTGGATGATGTTGAGCGGTGCCGGCGGCCTTGGCGCGTTCGGCCGCATCGTCTCGGCCGGCGCCATCGTCGCATTGGGATTCTCCGGCGGCTTCGCCGCCTGTTCCCTCGACTGTTCCTTTGGCGCCATATCCATGGCGATGCTGTTGAGCGAAAGGTTTCGCCGCTGCGCTTTCGCATCCGGCGGCGATTGACCTTCGGTCGCGGGCGCTGCGGACTTGGCCGCCGCTTCGCGCGCCTGCTGAACTCCGAACTGATAGTCGAACACCGCCTTGCCGAGCGCCGGCGTCGACTGCAATCCCGGCACTTCGAGCAGCGCGCCGTTGGAACGAGCGAGATCCGCCTTGACGAAGCCGCGCGGATCGGAGGCCGCATTGAGAAAATCGCCGGAGGCTCCGCCGCGCGCGCCGAAGCCAAAGCGATTGAGCGCAACCAGCGCTGCTTGCGAATCGCGGGCCATCGGATTTCCCTTGAAAGATCCACCGGCGTATAGTGCTGCGAGAGTATAGCGTGGTTCAACGTGAACCCGTGATTAATTCCACGTCAGGAAATGGCCTCATCGATGACAAGCCGTCCGGAACATCAGCCCCCGCGGCGCCTCGCCTGCGCCTCTTGCGGCACCGAGTTCGGCTGCAACCTGTCCGGCCCGTGCTGGTGCAGTGACGAGGCATTCCGGATGCCGATGCCTGTGGACGGCGGCGACTGCCTCTGCCCGGACTGCCTGCGCAAACTCGCCAAACGGCGCACGGAGGCGGGTGCTGCGTGACCGGAAAATGGAACGTCAGTGCCGTCCTGCTCGACATGGACGGCACGCTGCTCGATACCGAAAAGGTCTATTTCGACAGCCTCGTCGCGGCGCTCGATGCGGCCGGCTATGCCGATGGTTCCGTCGCGCTGTGCCACGCCATGGTCGGCCTTCCCGGGCCGGCCTGCGAAGCGATGCTGCTCGATCGTTATGGCAAAGACTTTCCGCTGGCCGACATCAACAACGCCTTCCTCGTCAACCGCGACCGGTTGATGGAGGCCGGCCTGCCGCTCAAATCAGGCACGATCGAACTGCTAGACGCCCTCGCCGCCGCCAATTGCCCGACGGCGATCGTGACGTCCTCCTCCCGGCGTAACGCCGAGCGCCATTTATCGCTGGCCAGAATCCGCGCGCGCTTCGACACCATCCTGACACTCGACGACGTCACGCACGGCAAGCCGAGCCCCGATCTCTATCTCCTCGCCGCTTCGCGCCTCGGCTTCGCTCCGCAACTCTGCGTCGCCGTGGAAGATTCCAACCACGGCGTCGCCGCCTTCCACGCCGCCGGCGCAATCACGATCATGGTGCCGGACATGGCACCGCCGACAGAGGAGACGCGGGCGAAATGCGCGGCGGTGCTGCCGGACCTGAATGCCGTGCTGGCGATGCTGCACGAGCGCGGTGTGTTTGAGCGCCGATCGCTCCGCCCGGGAAACGAAGTGCCGTAGGGTGGGCAAAGGCGCTCTTACGCCGTGCCCACCGCGGGATACGGCACGAAGATGATGGTGGGCACGCTTCGCTTTGCCCACCCTACGAAACCGATCGTAGTTGCGAACGCTACTCCGCGGGCCCTGCAAACAGCAGCAGGTTGCCGTCCGGATCCTTCACGATGAAATCGCGCGCGCCCCACGGCTCGCGTCTTAGCATCTGGAAGAACGTCACGCCCGCCGACTGATAGGCGAGGAAGAGCTTTTTGATCTCTTCTGCCGTCGCGACCGTCAGCGAAGCGGCAAGCAACTCTTCACGGTCGCGCAGTTCGGGATCGATCGGCGGCCGGGCGACGCAGCGCAAATTGATCCGCGCCGCGTCGCGCGCGACCTGCGCGTAGAATGGCGGCTCTCCGTAGGTGAACACGATGCTGAAGCCCAGCTTGCCCGTGAAGAAATCGCAGGACGCCTTGATATCGACGACGAAGAGCTGGGGCTCGGCGGCGGTGATGACAACAGCGGTGGTCGTGGTGTCTGCATGGTCTGGCATGGTCGGCAATCCCATCTTGAGCGCCTGCCAGCTTTCGAAACCATGCTGCCGCGCGACCAGTTCCTGCGCATCGCTCAGGCGAAAACTGTGCGCGAGGATGTCAGGATCGGTCATCTGGCTGAAGCGAGGCAAGCCCGACCTGATCTGGGCGGCGACCGGATAGTATCGGTCACGATGCCAGCGCAGGATGAGCTTGGCCTGTTTGCGAAGGTTTTCGAGATTGGGCATGGGCGCAGCTACTGATGACGTCGCGTAGGTGGGCATAGCCCCTTCGGCCCAAGCCGATGCGCCCTACATGCAGCGTCAGCTGGATGCCGGGCCATCTCGCGGCTGTCAATCGGCCCCGGCGAGGCGTCTGCGCTGACGCCGGCTCCGCCGCCGCACCATCGCGGCTGCCATCAGAGAAGATGCCGCCTCGCCCGCCGTTTCCATGTAGGAGGGATCGCGGTGCAGCAGCACGACGGCGAAGGAGCCATCCAGCAGCAGCAGGATTTGCCGCGCGAGCTGCAACGGCTCGGCGACGCCTTCCGCCGCGAAGGTCGCGCGCAGCCATTCCTCGAACTTCTTCTTGTGGGCGGCGCCGATCTTGACCGCGGGATGACCGGGCATGTTGGCGAGCTCGGCGGACGTGCGCAGGAAGCCGCAGCCCTTCCACTTCGGATGCCGCGCCGAACGGGCAAGGTTGCGGAAAATGGCTTCGACCTTCGCAGGCAAATCGCCCTCGGCCTCCGAAAACCATTTTCGGAACAGCGCAAGATTCGGCTGATCGCGGCCGGCGAGATAGGCCGTCACCAGATCGTCTTTGCTCCTGAAATGATAATACAGCGTCCGCTTGGTGACGCCGGCCTTCTCGGCCACGGCGTCGACGCTGACGCCGCGAATGCCGTCATTGTAGAACAGCGCGTTGGCCGCCGAGATGATGCGTTCGCGCGTCGGAGTACCCGTTCGTGCCATCGCACCGATGTATACTAACCAGTGAATATACACAACGCGGCCGGGCTTCTAGTCTATCCCCGCAATCCGGCGCTGTTGCGGAAGTCTTAGGGCGCCGTCCGCGTGCCCCGGACGCAGCGCAGCACGCAAGTGATGCGCTGCAGAGCCGGGGCCCACCACCCGGCATTGGTCCCGGCTCTGCAGTACGTCACTCCGCGCCGCACTGCGTCCGGGACACGAGATCGTCAACCCTTAGCAGAGGCCTTCAAGATGTCCGACCCCATCCTGCTCGAAACCAGTGACGGCCTTGCGATGGTCACGCTGAACCGCCCGGACAAGCTCAATGCGCTGAACTACGCGCTGATCGACCGCCTGATGGCGGTGCTGGACACGGTCGAGACCGATGCTGCCGTACGCGCCGTGATCCTGACCGGCGCAGGCGGGCGCGCCTTTTCCGCCGGCGCTGACATCCACGAATTCTCCGGCAGCGTCCGCCAGGGCCGCGACACGGCGATTCGCGACTTCGTGCGGCGCGGACAGGCGATGACCGCACGGCTCGAAGCGTTCCGCAAGCCGGTGATTGCCGCCGTGAACGGCCTCGCCTTCGGCGGCGGCTGCGAGATCACCGAAGCGGTTCATCTTGCCATTGCCAGCGACCGCGCGCGATTTGCCAAACCGGAAATCAATCTCGGCATGCCGCCGACCTTTGGTGGAACGCAGCGGCTGCCGCGGCTCGCCGGCCGCAAGCGCGCGCTCGAACTGCTATTGACCGGCGATCCCTTCTCGCCGGAACGGGCGCTGGAGATCGGGCTGGTCAACCGCGTGGTGCCGCATGATGCGCTGCTGCCCGCCGCGCGCGAGCTGGCGCAGCGGATCATCAGGCATTCGCCGCTCGCAGCTGGCGGCATCATCACCGCGGTGACCCGCGGACTGAACATGGCGATTGCCGAAGGGCTGCAGGTCGAGAGCGAGCAATTCGCGGCGTTGGTGCCGGCCGCCGACCTCGCCGAAGGTATCAATGCCTGGATCGAGCGCCGGACGCCGCGCTATCGCGGCTGCTGACGCCGGGCGCAACACTGGCGGCGATCACCGCCCGCATATCGCCGGCGAGTTCGCGGTAATGCAGGCCGAGGCGCAAATACAATTCCCGCTTCGCGGCATCGTCAGTCAATTTGCTGATCAGATCGCACTCGGCGGCGAGAGTCTCAAATCGCTCCAGTTTGCTTTCAAATTCGGTCATGACCCGCCTCCCCTGAACGGCCATTGGGGAGACAGCTTACGCCTTCATTTTACGTCAAAGCTAACATCGTTATCGGATAGAACTAATTTACAGCCTCGACGATTGCGCGCGAAGGCGCACAATCATGAACTGCCGACCTTCGCTGACGAGGCTCACAGACTGGCCGTCATTGCGAGGAGCGCAAGCGACGAAGCAATCCATCTATCCGTTATGCGGTAACGTGGATTGCTTCGCTAACGCTCGCAATGACGGTGGGAGGCCGGCCATTTCTACCGCACCACCGCGGCGGTCTGGCCGAACAGGATCTTCCGCTCCTCCTCGGTGCGGTTGACCGGTTGGCCGAAATTCGGATTGACTTCCTTTGCTTGGCGTAGGCGCGCTCGGTAGCGGGGCGGGCGCGGATCGCCTCCAGCCAGCGCTTGAGATGCGGGAAGTCGTCGATGTTCTGGCTCTGGTTCTTCCACGGCACGACCCAGGGATAGGAGGCCATGTCGGCGATCGAATAGTCGCCGGCGATGAACTCGCGGTCGGCGAGGCGCTTGTTGAGCACGCCATAGAGGCGGTTGGTCTCGTTCACATAGCGGTCGATCGCGTATTTGATCTTTTCCTGCGCATAGACATTGAAGTGATGGTTCTGTCCGGCCATCGGGCCGAGCCCACCCATCTGCCAGAACGTCCACTGGATCGCGTCATAGCGGCCATAGAGATCGGCGGGGAGGAATTTTCCGGTCTTCTCGGCGAGATAGAGCAGCATCGCGCCGGACTCGAAGATCGAGATCGGCTTTCCCCCGCCCTTCGGTTCATGATCGACCATCGCAGGGATGCGATTGTTCGGCGCGATCGCCAGAAACTCCGGCTTGAATTGCTCGCCCTTGCCGATATTCACCGGAATGATCTTGTACGGCAGCCCGGTCTCTTCAAGGAACATCGTGATCTTGTGGCCGTTCGGCGTGGTCCAGTAGTGAAGATCGATCATGGGGCGATTCCCGCTATGCGTTGATTTTCTTGTTTTCGCCAAAAAGATGCGATTGCATGAATTTGGGCAGATCGCCGCCCCAAGTCAACCGGCGATCGAGCGGCAAGAGCGCTGCACGCGCGAATGTGATGAATGGATCATGCGCGGCGGCCATGCTCGCGCAGGAACTTTGCGCCGCCTTCGGTGATCGCGACGCGCACGCCGCCCGCCGCTGGCTCGCGCGCGACATAGCCGCGATCGACCGCATCCTCCCAGATCGCCAGCCGCGGGCATGAGGTGCGCCACGTTTCGATCACCTCGGCATAGAGCCGTGGCTCGCGCGCGATCCATTCGACGAGATCGAGCACCAGTGCGTCCGCTGTCTCGGTCATCGGCGCCTCCGCATCAGAAGCGATCCAACTCAAAACGCCAGCGCGCTGTTGCGCGTGAACAATAGCCAGCTTCCATAGAGGATGTAGTAGCCGGCGACCGTCGTGATCAGCCGGTTCGCCCAGGTGCGAAACTGCGCGTCGCTCATCGCTTCCAGAATGCGCCGCGCCAGCGTGGTGCCGAGCATCGAGGCAGCGATCGCAACCGCGGCCAGCACCGGATCGAGCGTCGCGGCCTGGTCGATGATGCCGCCGAAATAGACCAGCTTTGTCAGATGGCTCGCCACCTGGCAGGTCGCCTTCGTCGCCACCACTTCGCGCCGGCCGAAATTGCCGCCGAGAAAGAACGTGTCCATTAGGGGGCCGGAGACGCCGGTCATCAGCATCAGCCCCATGCAGATGAAGCCGTAAAAGCTTCCCTGCCAGATGCTGTCCGGATTGGGCTTGAGGTTCTTCGGCATCAGCCGCGCCATGAACGGCGTCGCGCCGAGCAGCAGCAGCGCGACCGGCTTGTCCGGCACGTAGCGGGTCAGCGACCACAGGCCGAGCGCGAGCCCGCAGCCAATCAGATAGATGAACACCGGCCGCCAGCGGATATGCGCCCGCCAGAGAAAGGCGCGCCAACCGTTCGAAGCCATCTGCGTGATCGCGTGCAGCACCATCGCGGTCGGCAGCGGCATCAGCACCAGCAGTACGCCGATCAGGATCATGCCGCCGGCCATGCCGAACAGGCCCGACAGAAACGCCGTCGCGACCATGAGGGCACCGAGCGCTGCGATCATCAGGGGCGTCACGAAAAGTCTCCTGCGTAAGCGCTGCCAGGTTGAGTTGCGAGCGCTGACCTCTTCCCCCTCTCCCCGTCCTTCACGGGGTCGAGACGAGCGAAGCTCGCTCTTAGAGGGTCGGGATGAGGGGCTGCCTCCGCGAATTCACTCACAGCCGGACTCGCGGAGAAAGCCCCTCACCCGGCGCTTCGCGCCGACCTCTCCCCGCGAAGTGCGGGGCGAGGTTGAAACGAGCAAGCCACACTGATTCAACCAAAGGATATCACAGCTATTGTTGTGCCCCGCTTGGACGACGCCTGCAAACTGAGTTATCTTGCTCTGGCATCAGTTTTCCTGAGGGTTAAGTGCGGCGGCTGCTCTTTCTCAACGGCATCAAGGCGTTCGAAGCGGCGGCGCGGACTGGTAGCTTCGCCGCCGCCGGGGCCGAGCTCAACGTCTCCGCCGCCGCGGTCAGCCGGATGGTGCACCTTTTGGAAGAGCGGCTCGGGGTGGCGCTGTTCGAGCGCAAGGCCAACCGCCTCGTCACCACGGCAGCGGGGCGCGCCTATCAAGGCGGGCTGACCCCGATCTTCGATGCGCTGGCGAGCCTGACCGCGCAGGTTACCGCGCCATCCAGCGTCCGCGTGCTGACCATCGGCGTCGGGCCGACCTTTGCGATGAAATGGCTGATCCCGCGGCTGGCCGAGTTCCGGAAAGAAGAGCCCGACATCGACGTCCGCATCACCACGGGCGGCGCGGCGGTGCCGTTCGGCGATGACTGGAGCTGCGGCATCAAGCTCGGGAGCGGCGAATGGCCCGGCCTGATCGCCGAGCCGCTGTTTGCCGCCGATCTGCTGCCGGTCTGCGCGCCGCGCCTTGCCAATCAGCTCAAGCGCCCCGCCGATCTGAAGGGCCCGACTCTGCTGCGCGTGGCGCATTCGCCGGACGACTGGCCGTCATGGCTGGAAGCCGCCGGCGCGGGTCGCATCACCGCCCGCGGCCTCCAGTTCGACCATTACGGCCAGGCCCTGCAGGCCGCGGTCGACGGGCTTGGCATCGCCATGGGAATCCGTCCTTATATCGACGACGACCTCGCCGCCGGGCGACTGGTCGCACCCTTCGCGTTAAGCGTTCCGAAGGGCATGCGCTGGTACCTGGTCTATCGCGGCTTCAGCACCGCCCAACGCGATTTCACTGCCTTCCGGCGCTGGATCATCCGCGCCGCGGCGGAGCCCGCCCAACGCCGCAAGAGCCAACGCCAGGTTGGATAAGAAATGCCGGATGAAAAGATCGAAACGCTCGTGATCGGCGGCGGCCAGGCCGGCCTCACCATGAGCCACCAGCTGAAGCAGCGCAGCCTGCCGCATCTGGTGCTGGAGCGCCATCGCATCGCGGAGCGCTGGCGCAGCGAGCGCTGGGACGGGCTGAAATTCCAGTTTCCGAACTGGTCGGTGCGGCTGCCGGACTTTCCGTTTCCGCACGATGATCCCGATGCGTTTTCCGACACTGGCACCATTATCAGATATATCGAGGCCTATGCCGAACTCGTCGCGCCGCCGATCCGTTGCGGCGTTGCGGTCACGCGGCTCGCGCAGCGCGGCGGCGGAGGTTTCATCGCCGAGACCACGGATGGCACGATATCAGCCGAAAACGTCGTCGTCGCCACCGGCCCCTATCAGCGCAAGGTCATCCCCGACGTGCTGGGCGATCATCCAATTTTTCAGGTCCACGCCAGCGATTACAAGAATCCGGCGCAGCTTCCGCCGGGCGCCGTGCTGGTCGCCGGCGCCGGCGCGTCGGGGGCGCAGATCGCGGAGGAATTGCAGCACGCCGGCCGCCGCGTCTATCTCTCGATCGCACGGCATCGCCGCCTGCCGCGGCGCTATCGGGGCCGCGACTTGATCTGGTGGCTGGCCGACATGCGGCTCGACCAGATGACGCCGGAGGAGCGCGGCTCGGCGCGATTGGGCCCGGTCATTTCCGGCGCCTATGGCGGCCGCACCATCGACTTCCGCAACTTCGCCGCCGAGGGCATGGTTCTGGTCGGACGCATCGAGGCGGCGCAGGACGGCGTCATCGAGATCGCGCCCGGCCTTGCCGAAAGCCTCGTCGATGGCGACCTCGTCTACTCCACCTTCCTCGACACCGTGGACGCCTATGTGAAGCGGCGCGGGCTCGACCTGCCCGAGGACCCGGACGCCCGCACGACCGTCGCCGACCCGCCTTGCGTCACCACCCCGCTGACGCGCCTCGACCTCGCTGCCGAGGGTATCACGTCAGTGATCTGGGCCACCGGCTACGGCGTCGATTTCGGCTGGATCGACGTCCCCGTGCTGGACGAGCGCGGCGAGGCGGTTCACCACAACGGCATCTCGGAAGTGCCGGGGCTGTATTTCCTCGGCCTGCAATGGCTGTCGAAGATGAACTCCTCGTTCCTGTCAGGCGTCGGCGACGACGCCGCCGTGCTCGCCGACCACATCCGCACGCGGCGCTAGTTCGCGGCTAGCCCCTTGACGCGTCGCAGTGCGCAGTGACGCGGTGCATGCTCGAGACCCCCAACCTCTCCCCGCCTGCGGGGAGAGGTCGGATCGCATCGAAAGATGCGATCCGGGTGAGGAGTACAGGTCCATCGAGAGAGAACGACTCGCTGAGGCAGCCCCTCTCCCCGCAAAGGGCGGGGAGAGGGAGTGGAGGGCGCGGAACCGCAAAAAATTCGCCACATGTGAACCGGTTCACATTTGCCTTCACCACGCCGTGCTGATGTCGCCACATGGGCAATTCCGGGGGATGCGCCATGATTTACGGCGGCTTTGAAATTCAGTCGTTCGAAGCAGGGAGAGGGCTGTGGCACGCGAGGATTCAACGGACCGACCAGGCGCCGGTGGTGATCGACGGCATGGCGTTCCCGACGCTCGAAGTCGGTTTCGCGTGGTCGGATCCGGAAGCAGCGATCGCGGATGCGAAAGCCCATATCGACCGCTTCAGCCCGCGCTTCACCAACCCGTAAGCGGCGCCTGCGCTCGGCCCGGCGGCTTCCCGCTGCCGCATCCCGAACAGATCCTGCTGGCGACGCCGGTGCTGGAGAACTGCCCGGACTGCAGTGCCGCGCTCGCGGTGCTGCGCGTCATCCCGGGCCGCGCCGGCGCCGAATACTGGACCATGCGCTGCACGCGTTGCGGCGGGATTCATCTGGATATCGTCAAGCCTGCATCCGCCAGAGCGGACGATCTTCACGCGTGAGCGCGCGCCGGTTCCTTACTGACAACTGCTGACACGGCCGCGTGCGGCATGGCGGACGAGGCCATTTGCCCTTTTCTCGCTGGCTGACTCATCCCATATTCGCCGGATGGCGAAGAAACCCGACACTCCCCAAAAATCCGTCAAAACCCCGAAATCCAAGGCGCACCGGCCCGACGTTCAGCCGATCGGGCCCGCGCTCGCGGAACTGCTCAATCCCGCGCTCAACCGCGGCGATGCCGGCATGGGCTCGGGCACCGGCCTGCAGCCGCCGCCGGACAATTCCTGGGACCGCCGCGCCGGCGGCGAGGCCGCGGCGCATCGCGCGCGCGCTTCGACCAAGGGGATGGGCGATGACGTCGCGAAACGCGACGCCGGACACGGCCTCGAAGAGGCCCCGCAGGCCAATTACGGCACCTCGGCCACCATCCCGACGCTCGATCCTGAACTGGCGCGCCAGCTCGGCCTGCCGACGGCGGAGGACGACGAGGAGGCCCTCGCCCGCCCGCCGCGCAGCAAGATGGAATCGCTCGGCGTCAAGGCGACCGCCGAGGCGCTGGAACATCTGATCCGCGACGGCCGTCCCGAATTCCGCAAGGACGATGGCTCGCTGAAGGTGTGGACGCCGCACCGGCCGCCGCGCCCGGAAAAATCCGAAGGCGGCGTGCGCTTCGAGATCAAGTCGGAGTATCAACCGAAAGGCGACCAGCCGACCGCGATCGCCGAGCTGGTCGAAGGTATCAACCGCAACGACCGCACGCAGGTGCTGCTCGGCGTCACCGGCTCGGGCAAGACCTACACCATGGCCAAGGTGATCGAGGCGACGCAGCGCCCGGCCCTGATTCTCGCGCCGAACAAGACACTGGCCGCCCAGCTCTATGGCGAGTTCAAGAATTTCTTCCCCGACAACGCGGTGGAATATTTCGTCTCGTACTACGACTACTATCAGCCCGAAGCCTACGTCCCGCGCACCGACACCTACATCGAAAAGGACTCGTCCATCAACGAGCAGATCGACCGCATGCGCCACGCGGCAACCCGCGCCCTGCTGGAGCGCGACGACGTCATCATCGTCGCGTCGGTGTCGTGCATCTACGGTATCGGCTCGGTCGAGACCTATACCGCGATGACGTTTGCGCTGAAGAAGGGCGAGCGCATCGACCAGCGGCAGTTGATTGCCGACCTCGTCGCGCTGCAGTACAAGCGCACCCAGCACGATTTCACGCGCGGCACCTTCCGCGTCCGCGGCGACGTCATCGACATCTTCCCGGCGCACTATGAGGATCGCGCCTGGCGCGTGAACCTGTTCGGCGACACCGTGGAAAACATCGAGGAGTTCGATCCGCTCACCGGCCACAAGCAGGACGACCTTGAATTCATCAAGATCTACGCCAACTCGCACTATGTGACGCCGCGCCCGACACTGGTGCAGGCGATCAAGTCGATCAAGTCCGAGTTGAAGCAGCGGCTCGACGAGCTCAACAACCAGGGGCGCCTGTTGGAAGCGCAGCGGCTGGAGCAGCGCACCACCTTCGACCTGGAGATGATGGAGGCGACGGGAAGCTGCGCCGGCATCGAGAACTATTCGCGTTACCTCACCGGCCGCCGCCCCGGCGAGCCGCCGCCGACGCTGTTCGAATACGTCCCCGACAACGCGCTGGTGTTCGCCGACGAAAGCCATGTCAGCATTCCGCAGATCGGCGCCATGTTCCGCGGCGACTTCCGCCGCAAGGCGACGCTCGCCGAATATGGCTTCCGCCTGCCCTCTTGCATGGACAACAGGCCGCTGCGCTTCGAGGAATGGGACATGATGCGCCCGCAATCGATCGCGGTGTCGGCGACGCCTTCCGGCTGGGAGCTGAACGAGAGCGGCGGCGTATTCGTCGAGCAGGTGATCCGTCCGACCGGGCTGATCGATCCGCCCGTGGACATCCGCCCCGCGCGCACGCAGGTCGACGATCTCGTTGGCGAGGTCCGCGCCACCGCCGCGGCCGGCTACCGCTCGCTGATCACGGTGCTGACAAAGCGCATGGCGGAGGACCTCACCGAATATCTGCACGAGCAGGGCATCCGCGTCCGCTACATGCACTCTGACATCGACACCATCGAGCGCATCGAGATCATCCGGGATCTTCGCCTCGGCGCGTTCGACGCGCTGGTCGGCATCAACCTGTTGCGCGAAGGCCTCGACATTCCCGAATGCGCGCTGGTTGCGATCCTCGACGCCGACAAGGAAGGCTTTTTGCGCAGCGAGACCTCGCTGATCCAGACCATCGGCCGCGCCGCGCGCAACGTCGACGGCAAGGTGATCCTCTATGCCGATCAAATGACCGGTTCGATGGAGCGCGCCATCGCCGAAACTAACCGCCGCCGCGAGAAGCAGGTCGAATACAATCAGGCCCACGGCATCACGCCGGAGAGCGTGAAGAAATCGATCGGCGACATCCTCAACTCCGTCTACGAGCGCGACCACGTGCTGGTCGAGATCGGCGACGGCGGCATGGCGGATGACGTGATCTCGATCGGCCATAACTTCGAAGCCGTATTGTCCGACCTCGAAACGAGGATGCGCGAAGCCGCTGCCGACCTGAATTTCGAGGAAGCCGCAAGATTGCGCGACGAAGTCAAACGCCTCCGCGCCACGGAGATGGCGGTGGTGGACGATCCCACCGCCAAGCAGCGCAACGTGCAGAAACAGGCCGGTGCCTATGCGGGCACGAAGAAGTACGGCGAATCAGCGAATCTGCCGGTCAGCGCGATGAAGAAGAAAGGCGTGCAGGTATCCCTAAAATCCAGCCGCGGCGGCGCCTCTTCATCCTCCCCTGGAGGGGGAGGATCGACCGCCGCAGGCGGTCGAGGTGGGGTGAGCCGCGGCGGCAGTGCCTCAAAAGTCCACAAACCCCATCTCGACGAAATGCACGGCCCGGAATCCCTGCCCTACCGCCCCGAAGCCGCAAAGCCGCGCAAGCCCGAGTTCGGCAGCGGCAGCAAAATCTTCCAGCCGACGGACTCGCGCCAGTCAGGCCCGGAGTTCGGCCCCGCGCCGCGCTCAAGCGGCGGTGCGCCGGGCCATCGGGGTGGGTGGAAGAAGAGGTAGGTGCTTCCTCCCCGCCGTCATTGCGAGCGCAGCGAAGCAATCCATGTTTCCGGGGCGTTCGGAGCTAATGGATTGCTTCGTTGCTTCGCTCCTCGCAATGACGGACAGCAACATTCCGGATTCAATCTTAGATCGACATCCTCTGGCAATTCAAAGCCATTGCGCTACCCTACGCGCATGAAACTAGGCTTCGAAGAATCCCAATCCCTCTACACCAGCGGCACCCAGAAGGCGCGCGCGTGGACCGAAGCCTGGGTCAGCGCATGGGCGTACTGCCCGCACTGCGGCAATGCGAAGATGTCGCAATATCCGAATAACAGCCCGCTCGCCGATTTCCTTTGCGGATCGTGTAGCGAGGAGTTCGAGCTTAAGAGCCAGAAGGGAAAGTTCGGCGCGAAGGTTGCCGACGGCGCCTACAAGACCAAATGCGAGCGGCTCGCGGCCAGCAATAACCCGAACCTATTGCTGATGAACTACGATGCCAAATCATTATCGGTCGTCAATCTCCTGATCGTACCAAAACACTTCTTTGTCCGCGAGATCATCGAAGAGCGAAAGCCTCTTGCTGCAACAGCGAGGCGCGCTGGCTGGATTGGGTCGAACATCATCCTTTCCCGCGTGCCCGATTCCGGCAAGATTCACATCGTGAAGGACGGCATCGTCCGTCCGAAGGACATTGTTCTCGAAGAGTGGCAGAAGACGCTCTTTCTCCGGAACGAATCGCCGGAGACACGCGGCTGGCTGCTCGACGTCATGAAATGCGTGGAGTCACTCGGCAAGCGCGATTTCACGCTTGATGAAGTCTACGCCTTTGAACGACACCTCGGCGACCTCTATCCCGGCAATCAGAACGTCAGGCCGAAAATACGCCAACAGCTCCAATATCTGCGCGACCGCGGATTCATCGAATTCGTTTCGCGCGGAAGTTATCGCTTGCGACGCTAGGAGGCGCGCATGGCCTGGTTTCTGAATTTCTACAAGTGCGCACAGTGCCGGCGCCGATGGACCGATGAATGGTCGTGCACGTGTGACGATCAGTGCCCGAGTTGCGGTTTCCGGGACATGACGCCTTACAAAAGTGAAGACCTGACCGAACTGATCGAGCAGGAAGGCGGGGAATTTATCGTGCTGCGTTCGCCTGATACGGCAGAGCACGATCCCGATTATCGAGAGCTCGGTCGCTTTCCTACGCGAGCAGGCGCTGAGGCGTTCCTGGAATCCTATGATCCCGGCTAGGAGTTTCGGAATGCGCCACCCGATCGTCACCCGAATTCCGGGCACGCCGCGTTCGCGGCGCCCCGGAATGACGCATGCTTCGATCACCGCCTCGCGGCAGCTACTCCCTGAAAGTAGTAATTCCGGTTCGACCCGTCATAGGCGCCGGACTGCATGCAGCAGGCTTTGAAACCTGCGTCCGGAGCTGCATGGGCACAGATCGTTGCGGCCAAGCTTTTCGGTCAGCTCGACATCGCCATGAACGAACCGCCGTCCACGCTTGACATGGGTTTCGGATGGGAAGGACTTCCGCCGCTTACGCGTGATGCTGAAAGCAGGGGAGGTTTTCGAAATCGCGATGCTTGCGCATGGCACACCTCCATAGTTCAAGACGCGGCCCATTGCCGCGCGGCGTAGCTACCACACGTTGCGCCACCCCGCCAGCCCCGGCGGGTTGATGGCAGCTGCATCCTATGACACCATCCGGCTGCCGAGTCACGCCAACTGGAAGCCTATGCCGCGCCGGAAATATGCTTGGGAGAAGCTGTCGGACGAGCAGTTGCTCAAGCAACGCCTCAGCAGCCTGAGGGTTACGGTCGAAGGCACCTGGCTCGAAGATTGCGTCAGCACTCTCCATGAAGAGCTCGAAGAGCGGGGCATCCGGCTGCGGCCGCATACATGGATATCGAGCGAATGGTTCAGTCCGGGACAGGTGCCCGGCATCGCCGTTCCATTTTATCTCGCCCATCCCCGCCTGATGAAGCTCGAGAAGAAAATGATGCTCGATGTCGAGGGCGGCACCTGGTCGGAGTGCATGGCCATTCTCCGCCATGAGGCGGGGCATGCCATGCAGCACGGCTACCAGTTGCAACGCCGCCGGCGCTGGCAGCAGCTGTTCGGCCCATCCTCGAAACGCTACCCGCGCTACTACCGGCCCAATCCAGCGAGCCGGCGTTATGTCCAGCATCTGCGGCTCTGGTACGCGCAGAGCCACCCGGACGAGGATTTTGCCGAAACCTTCGCAGTCTGGCTGCGGCCGCGTTCGAACTGGCGGACGCGCTATGCCGGCTGGCCGGCGCTGAAGAAGCTCGAATATGTCGACGAGCTGATGGCTGAAATCGCCGGCAAGCGGCCGCCGATCACGACGCGGGAGCGCGTCGATCCGCTGCATGAGCTCAGCGAGACGCTCGGCGAGCACTACAAGAAGAAGCAGGCGTTCTACGCCTTCACGCCGCCGAAAACCTATGACCGCGACCTCTCCCGGCTGTTTTCCGCCGATCCGCGGCACCGCCGCGGGCGACCGGCTTCGTCCTTCATCAGGCGGCACCGCGCCCAGATCAGGCAACTGGTGGCGCGGTGGACGGGCGAGAATCAGCTTACGCTCGATGCCGTGCTTGATGATATGATCTCCCGCTGCCGCGAGCTCGATCTGCGGGCCGTCGGCGCCGAACGGAAGCTTGTGATGGATTTCACCGTCCTGCTGACCGCCAAGACCATGCACGCGCTATTCGGCCCGTCGCGGCGCAAATGGATCGCGCTATGAGACGCCTGCGCGTTCTCGTGCTCATGCATCCGGACTTCGTACCGCCGGAGTCCACCGAGGGCTATACCGCGCGGCAAATCAACGAATTGAAGACGGAATACGACGTCGTAAGCACCTTGCGCGCGTCAGGCCATAACGTCCGCCCGCTCGGCGTGCAGGAGGAAATCAAGCCGGTTCGCGAAGCGATCGAAGAGTTCAAGCCGCATGTCGTATTCAACCTGCTCGAGCAGTTTCACCACGAGCCCGTCTATGACCAGCACATCCCGAGCTTACTCGAGCTGATGCAGGTGCCCTATACCGGGTGCAACCCGCGCGGCCTGATCCTGGCGCGTGGCAAGGATTTGTCCAAGACGCTGGTGCACTTCCGCCGGATCGCGGTGCCGGCGTTCGCCGTGTTTCCGATGCGCCATAAAGTCAAACGGCCAGCGCGTCTTGCGCTGCCGCTGATCGTCAAGAGCCTGAACGAGGATGGATCCTTCGGCATCTCGCAAGCCTCCATCGTCGATACCGACGAGAAGCTGGCCGAGCGCGTCGCCTTCGTTCACGAGCGGGTCGGGACAGCCGCCATCGCCGAGCAATATATCGAGGGACGCGAGCTCTATGTCGGCGTGCTCGGCAACAATCGGCTGCGGGTACTGCCGGTTTGGGAATTGAAGTTCGGCACCATGGGCGGCGCCCGGCACATTGCCACCGAGAAGGTCAAGCATGATACCGATTATCAGGAGCGGGTTGGAATTGTAGACGGGCCGGCCGACGACCTTGCGCCGGAAGTGCAGGCCCGGATTCAGCGCACGGCGAAACGCATCTACCGAACCCTGGGGCTCGACGGATACGGGCGCATCGACTTTCGCCTTGCCGCCGACGGCACCCTCTATTTCATCGAGGCGAACCCCAATCCCGAAATCGCGAAGAGCCAGGAGTTCGCGACCGCGGCTCAGCACGACGGGCTCGATTACCCAGGCCTTCTGAATCGCATTCTGGCGCTCGGAATCAGCCGGGCAAAGGCGGGTGTATCCGTCGGCTGAAAGGCGCCCTCACTCCCGTTTCATATTGGCCGCCATAATCACCCTGCCCCACTTCTTCACCTCGTCGGAGATCAGCTTGCCGAAATCCGCGGGCGACCCGCCCAGGGGCGTGCCGCCCAGATGGGCAAGCCGAGCCTGGAATTTCGGATCAGCGATGCTGACATTGACAGCCTTGTTCAGCTTCTCGATGACTTCTTCCGGCGTGTGTCTTGGAGCGCCAATGCCGTACCATGCACTTGCTTCGTAACCGGACAAGATTTCGCCCAGAGCCGGAACGTCCGGCAATATTGGCGAACGCGCCGCTGTCGTTACCGCCAGCGCGCGAAAACTGCCGGCCCTGACATACTCGATCGATGAGAGCATCGGGCCGAAATAGACCTGAGCTTCGCCAGCTAAGAGTGCAGGAAATACCTGCGCGCCCCGATAGGGCACGTGAAAGAGATCGACGCCAGCCATTGTCTTGAACATTTCGCCGGCCACATGCGGCAAAGATCCGATCCCCGCGGACGCCATGTTGACCTTGCCCGGATTGGCCTTCGCGTACGCGATGAACTCCGCGACCGACTTGGCTGCAATCGACGGGTGGACCTCCATGACCAGCGGCACACGAACGATGCCAGCAACCGGCGCGAGGTCTCGGAGGATGTCGAAGCTAAGCTTGAACATTGTCGCATTTATCGCATTGCCCGCGCTGACCAACAGCAGCGTGTAGCCGTCCGCAGGCGCCCGCACGACGGCCTCGGTCGCGATGTTGCCGGTGGCGCCGCTGCGATTCTCGATGACAAATGAATTTCCTAGGCGCTCCGACAGCGATTGACCGATCAATCGCGCGACGACGTCGGGCGCTCCGCCGGCGCCAAAACCTTCGAGCAGGTGCACCGGTCGGGTCGGGTAACTCTGCGCGCTGGCGAACCGGGATGATATTGGGAGCGTGGAAGCGGCCACTGACAGCTGCAGAAATTGACGACGCGGAATTTTCATTGCGGCCTCCCCAAATGTTGGGATGCGAAGCCTGCGGAGCCGCAGGGACCCGCATACAATCAGATGTCAATTTGAATTTGATGTGCGCCTGCCGACGGCATGAGCGCTGCCAGCAAAAGGACTTCGGCACGTCCCGCTCGGCAGCTCGCGATCAGGCTACATCAGGTGTGCCACCGGCGGAAGGATGAAATATGAGCTGTGTTGAATCTCATGCAACTATCACAAGGTACGGAAGATGACATGAGTGGCCATCGCGACGGCCGCATCTGACATGAACTTGGTTCCCAAGCCGTCGCGGGACCCCCGGCGATGATTCCGGGAGAGCAAGGGTATTTTGATTGAGGCTCGTTTGTATCGCGTGCCTGATCAGCACGGTCGATACATTTCCTGCAGCGGCCTTCCGCTCAGGAAGATAGTTCGAGGCGTCAGACCGCCCCTGAGAGCGATCCAGCGGCGCACCGGCCTCGGATAGGTCGAGTACAGCATCAAGGTTGCTTCGGGATCGGCGAAGGCGCGACCATTGGCTCCGTAATTCCAGGCAGCATGGAAGCCGAGCGTCGCGCGCGAAGTTACGCAGATTTTGTCGCGAGGAAGCGCGCTGAGAACCATCGTGCACGCCGACGCGCAGAGACCATCGATGATCACGGATTGGCCCGATGAGGCCAGGCGCTGATATTTGACGATGTAAGTTGCGATCAACCCCCCTCGATCGTTTGTTATGCGTACTGCAGAATTTGCCTCTGACACATTCAGGGTCAGCAGAATTGCCACAAGTAGTCCTGTCACATACCTCATGTCCCACCCCTGGGTTCGAGCAAATCGATCTGGATCGCTTTGCGTGATGCGCGAAGCTGCGACAGGCTTATGCAGGTTCATGGCATTGTCTGGGCGCAGACAGCGGAACGGCACCCAGGTTCCCTGCCCACAACCCCTGGAACTGAGCACGCCTCGCGCTTGGAGCTATGGCGGGACGAATCGCCACCGATCCTGGCGCTGTCTGACATTTGAACCTGGAGGCATGCCCGGACGACGCATCCGCGTGACCATGGCGTGCGCTGTCGGTGGCTGCGAACGCGGTTCAGTGCGCGCGGCGGCCATTGCGGGAGGCTCTCTTGAAAGCGATCAGCGCGGCAATCCTGCTGGCGCAGGCCCTTTCCGGCGCGGCCTTCGCGCAAGCCAGGGACAAGGCGCCGAGCGCCGACCGGCCCTTGCTCGCGACGTTCTGCGATGCCGGCAACATCAAGGGCTCGGCCTGCACACGCGCCAAGAACTACCGCAGCGGCAAGCGCTGCGACGTCAGGCTGCAGCCGGATCGCCATAGCGGCAAATTCCTTGCCGACGGCACGACGCTGCTGGCCGTCAACTACGAGAGCAATTGCGAGCCCCATGCCACGGATTTCGGCGGCTCGGTCGTCTTCGAGCAGAAGGATGGCAACACCACCTTCAAGGGCTATCAGCCGGGCCTTCAGGTCAACGACTGCATCACCGTGGCGCGGAACGAGAAGCAGGACCGGCTAATCTGCATCACCGGCCATATCGGACAGGGCCATCTGGAATCCGGCGTCGCCGAAATGGTGTTCACCCGCGACTTCTCAGGGACGATCGACGTGTCCCTCAACTATTTCGTCACCGGCGAGGACGCGGTCGGCGCCTACGGCGCCAACGTCGTCGAGTGCAAGGAGACCTCGAAATATTTCGGCTTCGCCAAGCTCGGCGCCGGGCTGGCGCGCGATACCGTCACCGTCGAGATCGCCCATGCCGACAAGGAGACGATCGGGACCGCGTGCGGGAAAGGCTTTCCCAAGCCGAAGGAGACGTTCGGCGAACTCGGCGACGGCGAGGCCTATGTGCCGCAGGGCTTTGAGAAGAAGACGCGGATCGTCATCGATCTCACATCCAGCAAGGCGGTGCCGGAAGCGGACTTCACAAAGCCATAACCACGGCCGCCGGTATTGAACCTTTCTGCCGCCAGCGGTGTCAGAGTAGTTTCAGAAAACCTTAAGTCCTTTTGCTGATTGATAGTGCTGCCGTGCCGTTCACAATGGATCAAGCCGCAAGAGCCGATCGAACAAGGGTGGGCGAATGACCGAGGGATCGAACCGCCAGCGCGTGCTGGACTTTCTCAACGTCCTGTACTCCGGCGATGTCGAGGCCGCGCTGGAGCGCTGCACCGACGACGTCGAATCTCTCGCCAATGCCCCGATCGACATCCTGCCGCATATGGGCCACCGCCGCGGCAAGGCCGAGCTGCGCGAGATGTGGGATGCGGTGCGCGCCCGCTATTCCGAGCTGCGCTGCGAGGTGCCGATCCTGGTCACCCAGGGCGACAAGGCCGCCGCCCTCATCCGCGTGTTCTTCCGCAAGAACATCAACCAGCGCATGGTGCAGTTCGACATCGCCGGCTTCTACACGCTGCGCGACGGCAAGATCAGCCATATCCGGGAAGTCATCGATACTTTCGATCTGGTCCAGCAGCTGCTGGAGCGCGACGTCGCGGCGATCCTGACGGGGCGACGGCCGGATCCGATTTAGCTGAGGTCGTCATTCCGGGGCGATGCGAAGCATCGAACTATGGTGCGCAATTGCGCACCTGAGAATCTCGAGATTCCAGGTTCGCATCTTCGATGCGCCCCGGAATGACTCGCTACTTTTCTCGCCCACCCATTTGCATATCCGCACAGCAATCCTCCGCGCTGCTCATTTACCGGGCCCATTGAACCTGATCGCCTTGCGCGTGACAGACCACAAGGCTGTTTGCGGGCAAGATGAACCTATGAAGATCGCGTTGCTGGCTTTGCTGGGTTTGGCATTGGGGACATTGGGAGGCGCGGCGCTTGGCATCGGGGCTGGCCTCGCCTGGGTCGAAATCTTCAAAACCACGAGTTTTGAAGGCGATAGCGGGATGCTGGTGTTCTTTACCTTCATGCCGGCCGGCGCCGCGATCGGCGGTATTGGCGGCGCCCTGCTGTTCGGCATCCTCGCCATTCGCGATGCCGAGATCGCCATCGAGCGCGAGCCGGTGCGTCGCCAGGACCGCTGATTCAGCCGCGAATACCGCCGTAACGGCTGCATTTGTGCAATGCAAAAGCGACAGTTGTTTTTTGACGGAACTGCTCTATTTCTGGCTGCAACAGTGAATGTCGGCAATGATCGCCCGGCGTCGATGAAGACGCCCGGTTTTGGGCGCGTTGCCGTTTTTGAAATCCAGCTTCCCAAGGACCACATCAAAATGACAGAGCATAGTCTCTGGCGTTTTTCGCGCGCGTTGCATCGCGCGATCAATGAGCGCCAGCCCGCCGATCTGGAAACACTGCTCGACGAGGATGTCGACTGGTCGATCTATGGGCCGATCGACCTGTATCCGTTCTTCGGCTCGCGCCGCGGCAAGGCGGCCGTGATGGATGTGGTCAGGCAGATCGCTGACAATTTCCGCGTCCACCGCTTCGACCGCGAATCGATCATGCTGGGGGTGGATTCGGCTTCCTCGATGATGCGCTATTCGCTGACCGCGCTGGATTCCAACAAGCCGATCAGCCTGCGCGTTGCCCATTTCGCCCAGTTCAGGGCCGGCCGCCTGACCAATCTGCGCGTGCTGGTCGACACCTTCGATCTGGTCGAGCAGACCGTCGGCTATCCGATCCATCTGCCGCGGATCGCTGTCTAACGTCTTTTCCGGTTCGTCATGCCCGGCTTTAACCGGGCATCCACGGCCTTTGTCCACCAGCCCCGACAAGGCGTGGGTGGCCGGGACATCTGGCTCGAAGACGCGCTTCGCGCTTTTGCAGCTCTTCGCGCCTATGCCCGGCCATGACGGCCTCCTCGAATGAAGATGCGGTCATAATTTTGCACTAAAGCGAACGCAATCTGGGCGCGAGTTGGAATGCGGGCGGGGCAATGATTCCGAAAATGCGACGTGGCTGGGCGCGGCTGCCAATGCTGGTGGCCGCCGTGAGTTTGGCTTCGCTACTGGCGGCAGCGGCACAAACGCCGCCGGCGTCCGAAGAGCCTGGCATGCAGGAGCAGGAGACCGAGGAGGTCGAAGCCGCTCCCACTGAGACGGCGCCCAGCGTCAACGATACCGACGTCATGAAGGACATCGACGTCTCCAAGCTCGACTGGAGCCTGCTCAATGTCGACGCCTCGACGCTCGCGGACCTCGCCGCCAAGGGCGGCGGCGGGCCGAAAGCCCCGGGCGCCGCGGCAACCGCATGGTCGGCCAATGAAAGGTCGAACGGCACCTCCGCGGTGTCGGTCAAGCAATCGATCTCGCCGTTCTGGGATACGCGCATCGGCGCCGACATGACCGTCGCCCGGCAAGGCGTCGCGACGACCTCCGAGCAGCTCTCGGAAAAGCTCGCCAATGGCGGCAGCCTGCCGCAATCGTCGGGCACTGCCTGGGCGGCGATCACCGCGCCCGGCGTTGCCTCGATCTGGGATACGACCGCGGTCGAGGCCCGGGTCGATCCCTCCTCCGAACAGAGCAAGCTCGGCACCTCCTTGAGCAAGTCGCTGCCGATCAGTGAGCATTATTCGGTCACGCTGAAGAACGACTACAATCTGATCCAGCAAGGCATCGTGCCGGTGCCCGGCATCGTCAGCCATCCGGCGCGCAGCCATGAGACCGATCAGTCGGCACGGCTCAGCATCGCCGATACCGGCACCAGCTTCATGGCCGGCCAGACGCTGTCGGCGTCCGACGACAAATGGCTGCGCAAGGTCGGCGCCGAGCAGAAGCTGTTCGACGGCGTCACCATCTCCGGCTCGATCGGGGAGACCCCTTCCGGCACCGCCAGCAAGAGCCTCAGCGCGGGCTTCAAGCGGAGCTGGTAGGGGCAAAACCGTCTTGATTTGGCACGATTTTCGGGCGCCAAGGCGCCGGCGCCCGAAATGAACGACCATTGCCGCAGATTGGCCCAGATGCGGTCAAAATCGGCAGGACAGATGGAAACGATCCATACGATCCACTTCGTCGTGCGGGGGACTTCCGCGCTCGCCTGAAAGCGAAACAGAGGAATAGCCGATGAACGTCATCAATCGTTCCGAACAGGTTGAATCAGACACGGAGACCGATACCGATCTCGCCGCCGTATCCGAGGTCGAGGCCGGTATACGCGATTTCGTTCGTAACGACATTGCCTATCTGCGCCGGCCTGCAGTTGGTGCGGACACCGTGCCGCTCGACGCCAACGCGGAAGCGACCGTCAACAACGTCAATTCGCTGATCCAGCGCGTCGCCGGAACTTCGCTGGCGGAAATCGAGAAGCTGATTTCCGAACTCGAGAGCCTTCGCGATCTCCTCCATGCCGAAGGTCAGCGCGTTCAGCGCGAGATCTCGGGCTATGCGCAGCTCAGCCAGGCCGCGATGAAGTCGACGCGCATGATCGCCGACAACGTCACGCAGTGGAAGCGCGCTGCCGACGGCCTGCGCAACGGCTAATCGATCGTTGCAAAAATCTGACACTCCGCCGCGTTCCGCATGGAGCGCGGCGGTTTTGTTTGGCTGTGCTTGATCTGAATCTTATAAGCAGGGTCACGTCCAAAGACGGATGTCGTCACGCGACGGCGGGCACCTTGTTCAAGGAACACACCGGCGATGCAAAACGTTCAGAACGTTCAATCAGACAAGTTGGATTCAATGCCGCTGCGGCAATCGTCGCACAGCGTGGGCACGATCGCGATCCGCTTCGTCGGCCTGTTGACGCTCGCGGTCGTGGCGATGGCGCTGATCTGGAGCCGCTGAATCCTGTCCGATCCAGCGCGCCCGTTAACCGATCCGCGGATTACTGGCGGACGAACGCGGTATCTTCAATCGTGTAGACGCCGTCCGCGTAGGACTTCACCACCATGCCGGCAGTCAGCATCACCGCCAGCGTGACGGTTGCGAAGATAAAGCCGACGAATTTCAGGCTATTGCGGTCTGCCATTTTCATCCCCTCGGTACTTCCCCTGAGACGCTTATGGCAGGCAGAAAGTTCAAAATGCGTTAGCAAATATTCGGTTTCGCGGCGGCATGGATTACGAAACACTAACGAAACATTTCGCTAACCACGTGGCTTGGACGGGCTGAGGCTGCCCGGTGGGCGCGATCCTCAGGCACCCCCGCTCCGCCGCGGCACGAAGGCGGTGGCCAGGAACGAGAACACCACCTCGCCGCGCTGGTTAACACCGGTATTGCGGGCCTGCACAATGCCCCATTGGGGGCGCTTCTCCGACGTCCGCTTGGTTTCGACCCGGTTGGAAAAGCTGATGGTGTCCCCGGCCAGTACCGGCTTGATCCAGCGCAGTTCGCGAAAGCCCGGCGAGGGCCCCCATACCGCGACCTCCTCGCCGCGCGCCAGGGCCTCGGCGGTCAGGCGCTTGCCGTCGGCGACCAGCAGCTTCATACAGACCGCGGCGACGTGCCAGCCCGATGCCGCCAGTCCCCCGAACAGGGATTTGCGCCCCTCTTCCTCGTCGAGGTGAAAGCGCTGCGGATCGAATTGCGCGGCAAACCGCTTGATGTCGTCGGCCGTAAAGGTGAACGCGCCGAACGCGCGCTCAGCGCCGATCTCGATGTCGTCGAAGAAACGCATTGCTAGTCCCTACCAGCCCCTTCGCGCCGGCGCACGATGACCGGCGACTCCATCTCGCACAGCACCACGCCAGCCGCGTTGCGGATCGTGCTCTTGAAGGTCACGATGCCCGTGTCGGGACGGCTGTTCGAGACCCGCGCCTCGGCGACGTCGACATCCAGCGTCAGGTCGTCACCCGGGCGGAGCGGCGACAGCCAGCGCATTTCGTTGACACCGGGCGAGCCGAGCGAGGCCGTGCGGCCGATGAAGCCGTCGAACAGCATCCGCATCGCGAGCGAGCTGAGATGCCAGCCCGAACCGGACAGCCCCTTCAGCATCGACGCGTTGGCGGCAGCTTCGTCGAGATGCATCGGCTGCGGGTCATATTCGGCGGCGAACGCCAAAATCTCCTCGCGCGTGACGTGGCGCGGTCCGAACGTGCCGAAATGGCCGGGCGTGAAGTCTTCAAAGGTCAGCGTTGTCATGGATTTGAATTGAGGATTGCTGCTGGCAAGCCCGAATGTGGCCGTTATTTGCGGCAATCTCAACCCACCCACTCGCATGGCTCGTTCGCCAGGAGGGTGCCGTCCGCGGTACTCCAGCTTGGCTTGCCCGAAGCAGTTTTCGGGGTTAGCCCTGTGCTATCTGGGGACCAGGTTATTTGACCCGCCGGGGAGGGCCAGCGATGTTCGATTTTCAGGATCTGTTTCAGTGGGACCGTTTTATCACACCCACGATCATCAAGACCTTTTACTGGCTGGTCATCGGCTTGATCGTGCTGTTCGGCCTATCCGGAATCTTCTCGGCGCTCGCCGCGATGGCGATCAGCCCGTTCGGCGGCTTCATTCTGTTGTTATCCTCGATCGCCAGCATCGTGGTCGGCGTGGTGTTTTCGCGCATCGCCGCGGAGTTCGTCCTGATCGTCTTCCGCATCAACGAACATCTCGGCGCGATCCGCGACCAGGGCGGGATGCGCTAATCACACCGGTATCGTAGGGTGGGCAAAGCGTAGCGTGCCCACCAATCAGGACATGGTTGCGGATGGATGGTGGGCACGGCGCGTTCGCGCCTTTGCCCACCCTACGAAGACCGCATTCCGGGATCGACTATCTCAAGTATTAAACCGGAAATGCATCACGTCGCCGTCGGCGACGACATATTCCTTGCCTTCGAGCCGGAGCTTGCCGGCATCGCGGGCGCCGGCTTCGCCGTTCAGCGCGACGTAATCGGCATAGGCGATGGTCTCGGCCCGGATAAAGCCCTTTTCGAAATCGGTGTGGATGACGCCGGCCGACGCCGGCGCCTTGGTGCCGCGGTGGATGGTCCAGGCGCGGGCTTCCTTCGGGCCGACGGTAAAATAGGTGATGAGGTCGAGCAGCTGGTAGCCGGCGCGAATCAGGCGGTCGAGGCCGGCCTCTTCCAGGCCGAGCGTCTCGAGAAATTCGGCGCGCTCCTCGCGTGACAGGGTCGCGATCTCGGATTCGATCTTGGCCGAGATCACTACCGCAACCGCGCCCTCCTTCCTGGCGTGCTCGAATACCTGCTTCGAAAAGCTGTTGCCTTCCTTGGCCGAGCCTTCCTCGACATTGCAGACATAGAGCACCGGCTTGGAGGTCAGCAGGCCCAGCATGCCGAAGGCGCGCTCTTCCTCGGCCTTGCGCTCGAGAAAGCGCGCTGGCTTGCCCTCGCGCAGCAGCACCAGGGCGCGATTGACGAGATCGAGCGTTTCCTTGGCGTCCTTGTCGTTGCCCTTGGCCTTCTTGGCCAGATTGTCGACCCGCTTCTCCAGGCTATCGAGATCGGCGAGCATCAGCTCGGTTTCGATGGTCTCGATGTCGGCGAGCGGCGCGATCTTGCCTTCGACATGCGTAATATCGGAGTCTTCAAAACACCGCACGACATGCGCCACCGCGTCGACCTCGCGGATGGTGGCCAGGAACTGGTTGCCGAGGCCCTCGCCCTTCGAGGCGCCGCGAACGAGGCCCGCGATATCAACGAAGGTCAGCCGCGTCGGGATAATCTGCGCCGATCCGGCGATGGCTGACAGTTTATCGAGGCGGGGATCCGGTACCGCGACCTCGCCGACATTCGGCTCGATCGTGCAGAACGGATAATTCGCCGCCTGCGCCGCGGCCGTCTCGGTCAGCGCGTTGAACAGCGTCGACTTGCCGACATTGGGCAGGCCGACGATACCGCATTTGAATCCCATAACTTGTCCTGAAGTTCCTTGTTGACGGTCAACGACGCGTTACGCCGCGCCATCATCATCCTTGTCAAAAATTCCCTTGGCCTGCAGCGCCAGATGCACCTTGTTCTGGAACGAGGAGTCCTGCCCTGCCGCCAGCAAGCCGGCATTGTCAGCCACCGCCGCGCACAGCGCCTCTACCCAGACCCGGTCGCTCTTGGCGAAATCCGACAGCACGTGGCTGTGCACCAGCTCCTTGACGCCGGGATGACCGATCCCGAGCCGCACCCGGCGATAGTCGTTGCCGATATGCGAGGAGATCGAGCGCAGCCCGTTGTGGCCGGCGATGCCGCCGCCGACCTTGACCCGGACTTTCGCCGGCGGCAGTTCGAGCTCGTCCTGAAACACCGTGATGTCGGAGACGGCGAGCTTGAAGAAGTTCGCCGCTTCCTGAACCGCGCGCCCGGATTCGTTCATGTAGGTGGCCGGCCGAAGCAGAACGACCTTCTCGCGATCGAGCGTGCCTTCGGATGTCTCGCCCTGAAAACGGCGACGCCACGGTGCGAAACCGTGGCGTCGCGCAATTTCATCGACGGCCATGAACCCGATGTTGTGCCGGTTGTTCGCGTATTTCGAACCGGGGTTACCGAGTCCAACAAACAGGCGCATGACGCGGCATCCCGCGTTCGCTTACTTCTTCTTGTCGCCGCCCGCCGGCGCCTTGGCGGCCGCCGGCGCGGCAGCACCGGCCGCAGGCGCGGCAGCAGCAGCCGGAGCCGCAGCACCCGCGGCCGGAGCAGCGGTGCCCGCAGCCGCCGCAGCAGCGGCAGCCTTCTGCTCTTCGGCGTAGCCGGACGGCGGCACGATGGTCACCAGCGTCGCGTCCTCACGCGACAGCGACTTCACGCCGGTCGGCAGCTTGATCTCCGACAGATGCAGCGAGTGGCTGATTTCCAGCGCGCCGGCATCGGCTTCGATGTATTGCGGAATGTTGTCGACCGAGCATTCGAGCTCGATGGTGTGGGTCACGATGTTGACGGTGCCGCCACGCTTGACGCCGGGCGAGGTTTCGCCGTTCACGACGTGCAGCGGCACGCTGACGCGAATGGTCGCGCCTTCGCCGAGCCGCAGGAAGTCGACATGGAGCGGAAAATCCTTCACCGGATCGAGCTGGAAGTCGCGCGGAATCACGCGGTGCTTCTTGCCGTCGAGATCAACGTCGAACAGCGTGGTCAGGAAGCGGCCGGCCAGGATGCGCTGGCGCAGTTCCTTGTCGTCGACCGAAATGGTGACGGGGGGCTGGTTGTTGCCGTAGATCACTCCGGGCACTCTCCCGGCGCGACGCTCTGCCCGTGCGGCCCCCTTGCCGCCGTTCGGACGCGCGGTCGCCTTCAATTCCTTGACGGTCGCCATCGTGCTAAGTCCTTGTTTTCTAAAAAGTTAAAGGCCGCATCGCGGCCCGTTGGCGTCCCACAGCAAGCCTCCAGGGGTGCGGGGGCTGCGGACGTGGCGGGCTTTTAGCCCCAAAGGGGTGAAATGACAAGGAAATGAAGGGATTTTTCTTGTTCGTTCACCCTCCCCTGGAGGGGTCCGAGACGAGCGAAGCTCGCTCGTGGGTCGACGCTCATGAAATGAGCGGCGGGGTGGGGTGACGGTCTCTCGACATCCAACGGTGCCCGAGTGGAGAGATCACCCCACCCCGTCTCGCATTTCGCTTCGCTTATGCGAGCCGACCCTCCCCCTCCAAGGGAGGGTAACCCTACCCATCCGCCTTCGGGCCGCCGGCATCCGGCGCGGCCGGCGAAATGCCGAGTTTGGCCTCCAGGACGGCGATCCGGCTCTTGAGCGCCTCGTTTTCCTCACGGGCCAGGCGGGCCATGTCCTTGATGGCGTCGAACTCCTCGCGCTTGACGACGTCGAGGTCGCGCAGGATGCGTTCGGCCTGGTTGCGCATGACCGTGTCGACCTCGCGCTTGACGCCCTGGGCGGCGCCGGCGGCGTCATTCATCAAACGGCCGATCTCGTCGAAAAACCGATTGCTGGTCTGGGTCATCTGGAACGCTCCGGTCGCCAATTGTTCGTCACGACAAGACAATGGCAATCCCGGGAGAAACGTTCAAGTCCGGGTTCAAGGCCTTCGTCACGGCCGTTTACCTTGTCATGTCAGCCGTTCCTTGCAATCGTATAAAGCACCCCGCCAGACAGCAGAATCACAAACAATAAGAAGCGCCCATGATCGACCAGCAGATCGATATTCCGACCAAGGACGGCAAGACCACGACCTTCATCACCCATCCCGAGCGCGGCGGCCCCTTCCCGGTCATCATGTTTTACATGGACGCACCGGCCATTCGCGAGGAACTGCGCGACATGGCGCGCCGGCTCGGCACGTCAGGCTATTACGTGATGCTGCCCAACATGTATTACCGCTCCGGCGTCATGGAGCTGGGACCGATCCCGCCGGATCCCGAGGCGCCCGAACGCAAGCGGATGTTCGGCTACATGAACTCCATCAACATTCCCATGGTGATGGATGACACCAAGGCGCTGTTCGCCTACGCCGAGACGCAAGGAGCAGCCAACACGAAGATCGTCGGCACGGTCGGCTATTGCATGAGC
Source organism: Bradyrhizobium sp. CB3481 (assembly GCF_029714305.1). Taxonomy (NCBI): domain Bacteria; kingdom Pseudomonadati; phylum Pseudomonadota; class Alphaproteobacteria; order Hyphomicrobiales; family Nitrobacteraceae; genus Bradyrhizobium; species Bradyrhizobium sp. CB3481. The sequence goes on along the minus strand of NZ_CP121647.1, from coordinate 1,325,076 downwards.
GGGCGTTACGCGGTGAACGCGGCGACGCATTTTCCGGATCGCGTGAAGGCGGCCGCCTCCATCTACGGCACGCATCTCGCGACCGACCAGCCGGACAGTCCACATCTCGCTGCAGGCAAGACCAAGGCCGAACTCTATTTCGCCTGCGCCGAGACCGACATCTATGCGCCGCAGGAGATCATCGACAAGGTGATCGCCGGCATGAAGGGAACGAACAACGAGGTCGAGATCTATCCCGGCACCCATCACGGCTTCGCCTTCCCGAAGCGGCCGGTGTACAACCGCGACGCCGCCGAGCGGCACTGGGAGCGACTGTTGGCGCTCTATCGCCGCAATCTCACGTCCTAGCTGTCCGATGCCCTTTCTCACCATTTCCTTTCCGGCCATCGATCCCGTGGCCATCTCGATCGGACCGTTCGCGATCCGATGGTACGCGCTCGCCTATATCGGCGGCATCGTGCTCGGATGGATCTATGCGCGCGTGCTGATCCGAAGCGAGAAATTGTGGGGTGGGCCAGCGCCGATCGCCCCCGTGCAACTCGACGACTTCATTCTCTGGGTCACGCTCGGCATCATCCTCGGCGGCCGCACCGGCTATGTGCTGTTCTACAATCCCGGCTTTTTCATCCAGAACCCGGTCGCCATTTTCAAGCTGTGGGAGGGCGGCATGTCGTTCCACGGCGGCTTTCTCGGCTGCGTCGCCGCCGTGATGCTGTTCGCGCTCAAGAACAACATTTCCATCCTGTCGCTCGGCGACATCACGACTGCCGTCGCGCCGATGGGCATATTCTTCGGGAGGCTCGCCAACTTCATCAAGGGCGAATTGTGGGGGCGCGAGGCGGATGCCAGCGTGCCCTGGAGAATGATCTTTCCCGACGACCCGCTCCATCTTTTCCGGCACCCAAGCCAGCTCTATGAGGCGGCGCTCGAGGGCGTCCTGCTGTTTACGGTCCTGGCCATCATGGTCCGGATGGGCGCCTTCAAACGGCCGGGCCTGATCCTGGGCAGCTTCATCGCGATCTACGGCCTTGCGCGCATTACCAGCGAGTTTTTCCGCGAACCGGACCCGCAGCTCGGATTTTTGTGGGGCGGCCTGACCATGGGTATGCTTTTGTCGGTACCGATGATCATTGCCGGGGCCATCCTTATTGTGATGGCATGGCGCCGCAAGGTGCCCGATCCCATGCAGAAGTCGATTCAAGGCAGGCCGTGACCGAATACTCGCCGTTACTTGCGGAGATCCACAAGCTGATCAAATCGTCAGGACCGATGCCGGTCTGGCGGTACATGGAGCTGTGCCTGATTCATCCGCAGCACGGCTATTACGTGTCGCGCGATCCACTCGGCCGCGAGGGTGATTTCACCACCGCGCCCGAAGTCAGCCAGATGTTCGGCGAGCTGCTCGGCCTGTGGACGGCCTCGGTATGGAAGTCGATCGGTTCGCCGCCGATGCTGCACCTGGTCGAACTCGGCCCGGGCCGCGGCACCATGATGGCGGACGCGCTCCGCGCGGTCAGGGTGCTGCCGCCGCTTTATCAGTCGATCCAGATCCATCTCGTCGAGATCAATCCGGTGCTGCGCGAGAAGCAGCAGGCGACGCTGTCAGGCGCCCGCAACATCACCTGGCATGACAACATCGACGACGTGCCCGAGGGCCCGGCGGTCATTCTCGCCAACGAATATTTCGACGTGCTGCCGATCCACCAGGTGGTCAAGCGCGAGACCGGCTGGCACGAGCGCGTCGTCGACCTCGACGCCAATGGCAAGCTGGTATTCGCCGCCGCCGACGAGCCGATACCGCGCTTCGAAGTATTGCTGCCGCCGCTGGTGCGCGCCGCCCCCGTCGGGGCCGTATTCGAATGGCGGCCGGACAACGAGATGATGAAGATCGCCGCACGGGTGCGCGACCAGGACGGCGCGGCGCTGATCATCGACTACGGCCATCTGCGCAGCGACGCCGGCGACACCTTCCAGGCGATCGCCCGCCACAGCTTTGCCGATCCGCTGAAAAATCCGGGACAGGCCGATGTCACTGCCCATGTCGACTTCCAGGCGCTGGCGCGCGCGGCGGAAGACGTCGGCGCGCGCGTTCACGGCCCGGTGACGCAGGGCGAATTCCTCAAGCGGCTCGGCATCGAAACGCGGGCAGTCACGCTGATGGGCAAGGCCTCGCCGGAAGTGTCCGCCGATATTTCCGCGGCGCTGAAACGCCTGACCGATAGCGGCCGCGGCGGCATGGGATCGATGTTCAAGGTGCTTGCGGTCACCAAACCGGATCTCACGATGGTCGCCGGGCTCAGCGACGAACCGCCGACGGCGGAAGAGGAAACAGAATGACGTTCGGATCGTCGCTGCTCGCAGCCATTCCCGGGCTGCGCCACGCCTTCTTCACCCGCGAGGGCGGGGTGTCGAGTGGAATCTATGAAGGCCTGAATGGCGGGCTCGGATCGAAGGACGATCCGGCCAGCGTCACGGAAAACCGCCGTCGGATGGCCGAACAGATGGGCGTCGCACCCGAATGTCTTCTCAGCGCGCACCAGATCCATTCGCCCGACGCGGTGGTGGTGACCGGACCTTGGCAAGGCGACAAACCGCGCGCCGACGCGCTCGTGACCCGCACCGAAGGCATCGCGATCGGCGTCACGGCCGCCGATTGCGGCCCGGTCCTGTTCGCCGATCCCGCCGCGCGCGTGATCGGAGCGGCGCATGCCGGCTGGAAAGGCGCACTGACCGGCGTGCTGGAATCCACCATCGAGGCGATGGAAAAGCTCGGCGCCGAGCGCAGCGGCATCGTCGCCGCGATCGGCCCCTTGATCCGCCAGCACTCCTACGAAGTGAGCAGCGAATTCGTCGAGCGCTTCATGGATGCCGACGCAGAGAATGGCGTGTTCTTCATTCCGTCGGAGCGCGCAGGTCATTCGATGTTCGATCTCCCCGGCTTCATCCGCATGCGGCTGGAGAACGCCGGCATCCTGATGATCGACGACATCGGCATCGACACCTATTCCGACGAGCGCTTCTACAGCTACCGCCGCTCGGTGCACCGCAAGGAGCCCGACTACGGCCGCCACGTCCACGCGATCGCGCTGGCGAGCGAGTAAGCGCGCTACCTCACCTTCAGCACCACCTTGCCGCGCCCTTCCCGTTTCGAGGCGGCCGAGCGCCGGCAACTGCTCGAAGGGGCGGGGTTGCAGAATTCTGGCAACAACAAGGTGAAGCGGGGCGAGCGCCACGCAATCTTTTTGGTGAGCAGGCTGGTCCGCTGCCCTAGACCTTAACACATTTTAACGATATCGCAGGGAACCATGAGGAATACCCTGACCGCTTCGCGCCTGCAGGCGCCCCGCGCCATGATTGCGGCGGCGCTGCTTGTTGTCGCCTCGGCGCTTGGCGGCTGCGCGACGGGCAGCAACTCATACGCCATGGCACCGAGCGCCGGCGGTGGCCAGACCGTAACGTTCGAATCGATCGACGGCCCGCCGCCGCAGGTGTTCGACCGCATGGTCAGCGTGCTCGACAGCGAATCCAAGCTGCGCAACCTGTCGATCGTCTCGCGCGAGGGCGGCGCCTCCTACCGCGTCCGCAGCTACCTCTCGGCGCAGGTGGTGCGCGGCAAGACCGTGATCGCCTGGGTCTGGGACGTCTATGACAACAACCAGCAGCGCGCCCTGCGGCTTTCCGGCGAAGAGCCCGCCGGCAAAGCCGGACGCGACGCCTGGACGGCGGCCGACGACCTCGTGTTGCGGAAAATCGCGCAGGCCGGGCTCAGCGGTCTTTCGAGTATGATTAACGGCACGCCGGATGCGGCCCCTGCGCCGGTCCCCGAGCGGCGCGGCCCCGCGGTGGCGAGTGTGGAAACGACGGTACCCGCTCAGGATGCGGCCACCGTCACCGCGCTGGGCTTCAGCGCCCAATAAAGGGCTCGGGAAAGTCCCGTATTGGCCGATTTTTGACCGGGAAAACGACGCAGGCGGGTTGCCAGCCGAGCCGCCTGCCTGATATTCCCTCGCTCATCGAAAAGCGCCGGTTCCCGAGGATTTCTCGATATGCTGAACGTCGTATCCAGCAAGGCGCGAGGAGAAGAATTAATGGCGGCCAAGAACGGCTCAATCAAGCTGGTCGCCGGCAATTCCAACCCCGCGCTGGCCCAGGCAATCGCGAGCTGGCTGCATATGCCGTTGACCAAGGCCAGCGTCCGCCGGTTTGCCGACAACGAGATTTTCGTTGAAGTTTTGGAGAACGTGCGCGGCTCGGACGTCTACATCATCCAGTCGACGTCGTTTCCGGCCAACGACCACCTGATGGAACTCTTGATCATCACCGATGCGCTGCGCCGATCGTCCGCGCGCCGCATCACCGCTGTCATCCCCTATTTCGGCTACGCCCGGCAAGACCGCAAGGTCGGCTCGCGCGCGCCGATATCGGCCAAGCTGGTGGCCAACCTGATCACCCATGCCGGCATCGACCGCGTCATGACGCTCGATTTGCACGCCGCCCAGATCCAGGGCTTCTTCGACATTCCGACCGACAACCTCTTCGCCTCGCCGGTGATGGTACGCGACATCAAGGAGCGCTTCGACCTCGCCAACGTCATGGTGGTGTCACCCGACGTCGGCGGTGTGGTGCGCGCGCGCGGGCTGGCGAAACGCATCAACACCTCGCTCGCCATCATCGACAAGCGCCGTGAGCGCGCCGGCGAATCCGAGGTCATGAACGTGATCGGCGATGTCGCCGGATTCACCTGCATCCTGGTCGACGACATCGTCGATTCCGGCGGTACGCTGGTGAACGCGGCCGACGCGCTGCTCGCCAACGGCGCCAAGGACGTCTACGCCTATATCTCGCACGGCGTGCTGTCCGGCGGCGCCGCGGCGCGCATCGGCGGCTCGAGGCTGAAAGAGCTCGTCATCACCGACTCGATCCTGCCGACCGACGCGATCATCAAGACCCCCAACATCCGCACGCTGTCGATCGCGCCGCTGATCGCAGAAGCGATCAGCCGCACCGCCGCCGAAGAATCGGTGTCGAGCCTGTTCGATTAGGACAGTCACGTAGGGTGGGCAAAGGCGCGCTTGCGCCGCGCCCACCGCCTCTCCACGAGCAAGGTCTTAAGCGGTGGGCACGCTTCGCTTTGCCCCCCTACGGCATCTCACTTACACCGCGCCTCATTCAAATCCCGGCCGCGGCACCAGGTTCATCAGCATATTGGCATAGCCGCCGTCGACCAATATCTCCTCATCATTGATGTAGGCCGCGCGGTCGCTCGCCAGGAACAGGATCGCATCGGCCATATCCTGGGGCATGCCGACGCGGCGCAGCGGCACCACGGCGGAGCGCCGCTCGGTCACTCCCGGCGTATCGTAGAAGGCCTGGCTCATCGGCGTAATCACCATGCCGGGACTGACGACATTGCTGCGGATACCGTGCGGCCCCCATTCGTTGGCGAGTTGGCGCGACAGCATGATCGCACCGGCCTTGCTGGCGCTGTAGGCGCCGCTCTGCCCCTGCGCATTGCTGCCGGCGATCGAGGCCACGTGGATCAGGCTGCCGCGGCCAAGCGTGCGCATCTGCTTGCCGAACACCTGCGCGCAGACGAAATAGCCGGTCAGGTTGACGGAGAGAACCGCATTCCATTCGGCAAGCGTCAACGTATCGAGCGCGCCGGGACGCAGGATGGCCGCGGTGTTGACCAGCACGTCGCATGGTCCCAGGGATTTCTCGATGGTCGCGGCCGCTGCGGTGACGCTTGCAACGTCGGTCGTATCGCAGCGTGCGACGACGTGACCGGCGCCGAGCTTATCGAGTTCGACGCGCGTCAACTCGAGACCGCGCTCATCGAGATCGATGGCGGCGACGCGGGCGCCGGCTTGGGCAAAACTGAGGGCCGTTGAGCGGCCGATCCCGCCGCCGCCACCCGTCACGACGCAAACGCGGCCCGACAGGCCGAGCCAATCGGGAGAGTCTTGTTCGGTTTTGGCCATTCACGACTCCGTTTTGACGAGGTTTGCCGTCATTGCGAGAAGCGAAGCGACGAAGCAATCCATCTTCCGCTAACCGAGGCATGCATTAGGTCGCTTCGCTCGCAATGACGACTGGCTACCTCTACCCCACAATCCCCGCCGCCACCTGTCCGCGCAGCCGTTCCAGGCTGTGCAGCGTGTTGGCGCAGGCTTCCGCGACCTCGATGCCCTTGATGACGAAGTGCTTGCGGAAGAATTCGTGGTGCACGGCGCTCTCATGGAATTGCTGCGGCGTCAACACCGCGGAGAATACCGGCACCTCGGTTTTGAGCTGCACGTCCATCAACGCTTTGATCACGGTGTCGGCGACGAATTCGTGGCGGTAGATGCCGCCGTCGACCACGAGGCCTGCGGCCACGATCGCGGTGTAGCGCCGCGTCTTGGCGAGCAGCTGCGCATGCAGCGGGATCTCGAACGAGCCCGGCACCTCGAACAGATCGACCTGCGCCCGCGTGATGTGGCGCGCCTCGATCTCTTCGAGAAACGCGATGCGGCATTCCTCGACGACGTCGCGGTGCCAGGACGACTGCACGAAGGCGACGCGCTGTGGCTTGACGAAGCGCGGATGCACCGGCGCCGGCGGACGCTCGGGCACGTCAGGAGCGCCACTGGTTTCGGCTGTCTGGGAGTGGGATTGGACTTCAGGTTCTAGCAACGTCTGATTCATGGCTTTCCTCTTTCAGGACCAGAATCAGGGCATACGGAACGACGTCGGCCCGCGCACAAGCGTGCGAAGACCACCGCAAACCGTTCTCTTTCATCCGGACTGTAACCGTCGGCTTCGGATTCACACCGAATCTGCTGACCCTTCTTCTCGGGAGAGAGGAAGGCGCTCGCGGGCTTGGGCTACGTCACCCTTACCGCCGGTGGGGATTTTCACCCCGCCCTGAGAACATCGGCCGCCCGGAATGGACGACCTGCCAAAGAATATGACCAAGGCCGGGGCGGCAGCAAGCGCCTTTGACATGGGGAAACAGCATGTCCCCATGCTGCCCGAACAGGGCGCATGAGCGTCACCGCGGACGCGGCTTACGCGGGCACCTTCAGTTGGGATAAGTTTGCCGAAACAGGGGGACGCTCAGCATGAACCTTCTTCGCCGTCATTTTCTCAGGCTAACCGGCGCGCTCATCGCTGCCCCGATGATGCCACGCCTGGCGTCCGCGCTCGATTATCCGACGCGGCCGACGAAAATCGTGGCCGGCTTTGCCGCCGGCGGCGGCGTCGATATCACCGCGCGCCTGATCGGCCAGTGGCTGGCCGACCATCTCGGACAACCCTTTGTGGTCGAGAATCGGACCGGCGCCGGCGGCAATATCGGCACCGAGGCCGTCGTGAATGCGGCGCCCGATGGCTACACGCTGCTACTGGCGACGGTACCGAATGCGGTGAACGCGTCGCTCTACGAAAAGCTCAACTTCAATTTCGTGCGCGATATCGCGCCGGTTGCCGGCGTCATTCGCGTGCCGATGGTGGTGCTGGTCCACCCTTCGGTGCCGGCGCAGACGCTCGCCGAATTCATCGCCTACGCCAAGGCTAATCCGGGCAAGGTCAACATGGCCTCGGCCGGCAGCGGCAGCGCGCCGCACATGGCGGGCGAGCTCTTCAAGATGATGAGCGGCGTCGACATGGTGCATGTCCCCTATCGCGGCCAGGGCCCGGCGATGACCGACCTGATCGGCGGCCAGGTGCAGATCCTGTTCGCGGCTGCGCCCGGCACCGCCGATCACATCAAGACCGGCAAGCTGCGCGCGCTCGCGGTGACGACGGCGACACGCATGCCTGAAATGCCGGAGGTTCCGACCGTCGGCGACGTCGTGACGGGCTATGAGGCCAGCCAGTGGTACGGCTTCGCCGCGCCGAAGAACACGCCAACCGAGATCGTCGATAAGCTCAACAAGGAGATCAACGCGGCAATCGCCGATCCCGGCATGAAGGCGCGGCTTGCCGCCATCGGCGGCGATCCGATGCCGGGCACGCCGGCTGACTTTGGCAGACTGATCGCGGACGAAACCGAGAAGTGGAGCAAGGTGGTCCGCGCCGGCGGCCTCAAACCGGAGTAACAGCGCGCAGCCTGGCCTTTGCGGGCGGGACGCAAGATCTTCGAACGGTCTCGGGGCCATTCGATGCCGGCTGAAAACGTTCACCAATCCTTAAAGCCGGCGGCCTAGAGGTGACTGTTGCTCCCCGGATCGCCCGGGCGACGCACATGGAGCCAGCGTGACACAGGCCGCTGACGTTGCCGGCACGGATACGGGAAGGCCTGCGGATCGAACCTGGCCGATGCCCCAGCTTCGCACCAGCGTCCTGGTGCCGATCGCCATCGCACTCGGCTCGCTGCTGGCCGGCGCGGCCTATACCTGGTTCGCCGGCGAGGACGTCAACTGGGATTGGCAGAACTATCACGAGTACAACGTCTGGGCCGTCGTCACCGGCCGCTATGGCATCGACGCCCTGCCCGCCGGCTTCCAGACCTATTTCAATCCGACGGTCTATTTCCCGATCTACTACCTGCGCCACCTGCTGCCGCTGCCCTACGGGCTGATGATCATCGGCGCGGTGCACGGTCTCAATCTGCTGCTGATCTATTTCCTGATCCGCGTGCTGCTGCGCCAAGCGGCGACGGCGACCGCAATCGGGGCGTCGATCCTGATCGCAGCGGTCGGACCGATGACGCTTTCGGAAGTCGGCACGAGCTTCTCCGATATCCTCACCGCGCTGCCGATCGTTGCAGGCTGCATCCTGATCGTGTCGGCGGATGAAAAGCATCACGGACGTTATGTGCTCGCAGGGCTTTTGATCGGCGCGGCCGTCGGGCTGAAGCTGACCAATATGGTCTATGCGCTCGGCGCCGCGGCCGCCGTGCTCGCCGCCAACCGGCCATTGCTGGCCACGCTATGTCTCGGCCTCGGCGGCGCGGTCGGTGCGATCGTGACCGGCGGCGCATGGAGCGTCATGCTCTGGCGCGAGATGGGCAATCCTATTTTTCCGCTGTTCAACGCAGTCTTCCAATCGCCCGAACTGGTCCCGATCAACATCATGGACTGGCAGTTCATGCCGAGGGGGTTCCTCGATGCGCTTGCCTATCCTTTCTATTGGCTGGTTGGCGACAACAGGAGCTCGGAATATCCGTTCCGCGATGCGCGGTTTGCGGTGGCAACCCTGCTGCTCCTGCTCGGCGCAAGCAGGTCTCTCCTCGCCCGCGTGAAGATCTTCACGCAACGCGATATCCAGTTCCTGCTGTTCTGCATCGTTTCCTACGCGGCCTGGCTCGCGGTATTTTCGATTCAGCGCTACGCCATTGTGCTCGAGCTATTGTGCGCGCCGCTGATCGTGCTGTTGATCGCCCGCTGTGCGGCAGGCTCGGCATTGGGCGTGTCGTCGCTGCGCGTCAATGCCATCACGGCGGCCATAGCGGTGTCGATCGCATTGTGGTCGCAGCCCGGAGACTGGTTCCGCCGTCCCTGGTCCAATCCATTTAATCCTGCCATTGCGGAACCGCTTCACCAGCCGGCGGACTATTTCCTTCTCGACAAGCCGATCGCCTACATCGCTCCGCTGCTGCCGCCACAGTCGCGCTTCCATCAGATCGCCGACATTGCGCTGCCCATCAAGGCTGATGGTAGATTCGACCGCCGTATCCGTGCCGCCCTGAAATCGCCACTGCCGGGTGGCACATGGGAACTGCACATGCGGGGCAAACCGGTTCGCGAATCCTTGCTCGAGCGATACGGCCTGCGCATCGATGCTTCGAGGCCGTGCGTCGAAATCGAAGGCGCGCAACTCGGAACGGCGATCGAGGCGTGCCCGTTGGCCGCGCGCGAGAACTAGCTGCTGCTCCGGGCGTGAAGCCGTCACGGTCTGGCAAAATTAACCATCCATTAACTATTATGGCGGACCCGCCCAATTTCCCGGGCGCCATGGACTCCGTCGCGCTCGAATCCGATTCCGGTTTGTTCTCAAATTAATAACTGTGGCCGCGATCTGCTGTGGACGACGCCGCTTTGGCCTGTGGACGGACTCAGGGGCGAGTTGCGCGGATTCCGCAAATCACATCACTTGAGCGTCAGCAGGCCCCGAGAACGAGCAGCGATCGGGGACTGCAGTCGGCGGCGCCCCCTGAGTTCGACGCGCGCCGTGCTCCGCGTGCGTATCAAGAGAATTCAAAAACAAGGGTCGAGACGGCATGTCCCTCCTCGAAGGCATTTTCGATTCCCACAACAACCCGCTCGCGGCGGTCGAGGACATAGCCGCTGAGAACAACTGGCCGTTCGAGCGCTCCGGCGAGGACGAGGTCACCATTGTCTCCAAGGGCAACTGGACCGACTATCAGCTCTCCTTCACCTGGATGCCGGGGATCGAGGCGCTGCACCTGGCCTCCGCCTTCGACATGAAAATTCCGCCGGCGCGGCGCGCGGAAGTGCAGCGGCTGATCGCTGCGATCAACGAGCAATTGTGGGTCGGCCATTTCGACATCTGGACCCATACCGGCATGATCATGTACCGGCAGGCGCTGGTGCTGCCGGGCGGGCTGACCGCCTCGACCTCGCAATGCGAGGTCATGCTGGCCGGCGCCATCCATGCCTGCGAGCGCTACTACCCCGCGTTCCAGTTCGTGGTCTGGGCCGGCAAGAGCGCCAGCGAGGCGATGGCCGCGGCGATGTTCGATACCGAGGGCGAGGCGTAAGTTAGTTCGCTGCAGCGCTTCCACACCATCAGCGTCGTCCCTGCGAACGCAGGGATCCATACTCCGTGACCTCTGGGCTCAAGCAAACTGCTTGTGGCCGGTCTCGTGCTTCACTAGAACCGCCTGTGGTTATGGGTCCCCGCGTTCGCGGGGACGACGGATGCATTTGTGGCGGCACCTATGGCAAGCAATAACGCACTTCAAAACCTCCAGGGCACCATCGCACTGGCCGGCGCCGGCAAGATGGGTGGCGCGATGCTGACGGGATGGCTGGCCGGCGGCCTCGACGCAAGCCGCGTGACCGTGGTCGAACCGTCCCTGTCAGACGAAATCAAGGCGCTCGCCGCCAGGGGCATTCGTCTCAATCCGAACGACGCGGCCACGGCCGACACGCTGGTGGTGGCGGTGAAGCCGCAGACCTTCCGCGAGGCGGGCCCAGCGCTGAAGCGTCTGGTGGGGCCGTCGACGCTCGTCGTCTCGATCATGGCGGGCACGACGATCGCGGCGCTCGAAGAAGTCTGCGGCGGCATGGTGGTTCGCGCCATGCCGAACACGCCAGCCGCGATTGGCCGCGGCATCACCGTGGCGGTGCCCGCAAAGAATGTCAGCGCGGCGCAACGCGCCACCGCCGATGCGCTGCTGCGCGCCACCGGCTCGGTCGAATGGGTCGACGACGAAGCGCTGATGGATGCGGTGACAGCTGTGTCCGGCTCGGGCCCCGCCTATGTGTTCCTGCTCGCCGAAGAGCTTGCCCGCGCCGGTGTCGAGGCCGGCCTGCCGGCGGAACTGGCGACGAAGCTCGCGCGCGAAACCGTCGCCGGCTCCGGCGAATTGCTGCATCGCTCCGAGCTTGCTTCGGCAACGCTGCGCCAGAACGTCACCTCGCCCGGCGGCACCACGGCCGCAGCGCTGGAAGTGCTGATGGCGAACGACGGCCTGCAACCACTGATGATCCGCGCCATCGCCGCGGCGACGAAGCGCTCGAAGGAACTGGCGAAGTAAAACGAATCGCAGGTGCCGTAGGGTGGGCAAAGGCGCGCTAGCGCTGTGCCCACCATCTATCCGCATTGGCAACATGAGTGGTGGGCACGCTGCGCTCTGCCCACCCTACGGCACCGGCAACGCCGCTACTTCCCCGCAAGCCGCTTGGCAAAACTCTCGGCATTGACAAGGCCACGGGCATGGCGGCCGTCGCCGATCTTGCGCTCACCCTCGAAGGCTTCGACCTCGAAGCGGATCACGCGGCGCGCGACGGCGATCACTTTTCCCGTAACGCGCACCGTCGCGCCGACCAGCGACGCGCCGAGATGGCGGATATCGACCTCGGTGCCAACGGTGATCCAGCCCGGTTGGAGATAGGGTCTGATGGCGTCGCTCGAAGCCATCTCCATTTCCAGGATCATCATCGGTGTCGCATAGACCATCGGCATATCAGGCACGAAATGCCCGACCGTGCGCTCCGCCGGCACCACCAGCGTGCGCTCGGCACTCATACCGATCTTGATGAAATCGCGTGCGTCCATGGAATGTCTCGAGGCACAATGCCTCAGCGTCGTCCCGGCCTTGAGCCGGGACCCATAACCACAAATCGCGATTGTTGCAGCACGCCGGAGCCCCAGCTTTGTCCAACAACTAACATCGGTGGTTATGGGTCCCTGCGTTCGCAGGGACGACGAGGAGCTTACTTCTTCGCCGCGGCCGCGCGTTCGACGAACGTCTTGCCGCCCTTCATCTTGTGGGTGAGCGGCGCCTCGTTGATCTGGATCACCACCGCTTCCGCATCGACGCCAAGATTTTTCACCAGCGCCTGGGTGATGTCGCGCATCATGCCGACTTTCTGTTCCTCGGTACGGCCGGCGGCCATGCTGATGGTGATCTCGGGCATTCTCGTCTCTCCCTTTTTTGCTTTTCGTCATGGCCGGACTTGTTCCGGCCATGCACGACTTCTTCTATCAAACAAGACGTGGATGCCCGGGACAAGCCCGGGCATGACGCCTGGAGCGAATGGCTATCCCCACTTCACGTCATGGCGTGCCAGCACTTCGCGCACCTTTGCAACGATCTCGCCCTCGGCGCAGGAGAACTGCGCCGGGCGGGTCTCGCGCCATTCTTGGTTCGAGGCGATGGCGGCGGCAGCTTTCGCGCCCTCGATCAGATCCTTGATTTGAATCTCGCCGCGCGCCTTTTCATCCGATCCCTGGATGATCACGCACGGCGAATTACGGCGGTCGGCATATTTGAGCTGGTTGCCCATGTTCTTGGGATTGCCGAGATAGAGTTCGGCGCGGATATTCGCGTTACGGAGCTCCGCGACCATCTTCTGATAATCGGCGACACGGTCGCGGTCGAACACGGTGACCACGACGGGGCCGAAATCGGCGCGCGTGTCGAGCTTGCCGATCATGGTCAGCGCGGCCTGCAGGCGCGACACGCCGATCGAAAACCCGGTCGCCGGCACCGGCTCGCCGCGGAAACGCGAGACAAGGCCGTCGTAACGGCCACCGCCGCCGACCGAGCCGAAGCGCACGGGGCGGCCCTTTTCGTCCTTGGTCTCGAGCAGGAGTTCGACCTCGTAGACAGGGCCCGTGTAATATTCGAGACCGCGCACGACGGACGGGTCGATCGCAATTCGATCCGATCCGTAGCCTGATGCGGCGACCAGCTTGCTGATCGCATCGAGTTCGTCACGGCCTTCCTGACCGATCTTGCTGTCGCGCAGCCGCGCATCGAGCTGCGCGCCCTGTTCGATCGCGCTCAGGACCAACGCGATGTCATCTGGCTTCAGGCCGGCGCCCTTGGTGAAGTCGCCCGACTCATCCTTGCGGCCCTCGCCGAGCAGTTGCTGCACGCCGGAAATGCCGAGCCGATCGAGCTTGTCGATCGCGCGCATCACCGTCAGCCATTGCCCGTCATCAGCAATGCCGAGCGCATCGCGCACGCCATCCAGCACCTTGCGGTTATTCACCTTCACCACATAGGCGCCGCGGGGAATGCCGAGCGCTTCCATCGTGTCCGCCGCCATCATGCACATCTCGGCGTCGGCGGCCGGCGAGGCCGAGCCTACCGTGTCGGCGTCGAACTGCATGAACTGGCGAAAGCGGCCGGGGCCAGGCTTCTCGTTGCGGAACACGTAGCCGAAACGGTAGCTGCGATAGGGTTTTGGCAGCGCGTCGAAATTTTCCGCGACATAGCGCGCCAGCGGCGCGGTCAGGTCGTAGCGCAGCGAAATCCACTGTTCATCGTCGTCCTGGAACGAGAACACGCCCTCGTTCGGTCGGTCCTGGTCGGGCAGGAATTTGCCGAGCGCATCGGTGAACTCCATCGCCGGGGTTTCCACCGGCTCGAAGCCGTAGCGCTCATAGACTTCGCGGATCTTCTCGACCATCTGGCGCGTGGCCGCGATCGCGGCCGGGCCACGATCTTCCAAGCCGCGGGGCAGCCGCGCCTTCAACTTCTGGGGTTTTTTGGGTTTCTCGGCCATGGGCGGCTAGGTACCAGCCGGGGCGCGGCAGGGCAACCGTGTCACGCAATCAGGTCGTCATGGCCGGGCTTGGCCCGGCCATCCACGACTTTTCTTTGTCGCCAAGACGTGGATGCCCCGGACAAGCCCGGGCATGACGAAGAAACGGCGATTATCCCTGCCCGGCCTTACGCCGCAGCCGCCGTGCCCTTCGGCTGCACTTCCGCCGCATAGTCTGCCATCAACTGCTCACAGATCCTGCCGGGCGTGAACTTCCATTCCGCGATCTCGGCGACCGGGGTCACCTCTGCCGCGGTGCCGGTAATGAAGCACTCGGTGAAGCCGGCGAGCTCCTCGGGCATGATGCGGCGCTCGATCACCTCGATGCCGCGGCGCTGCGCGAGGTCGATCACGGTGGCGCGGGTGATGCCGGCAAGGAAGCAGTCGGCGATCGGTGTATGGATCTTGCCGCTCTTGACGAAGAAGATGTTGGCGCCGGTACATTCGGCGACGCGGCCCTGCCAGTCCAGCATCATCGCATCCGCATAACCCTGACGTTCCGCCTTATGCTTACTGATGGTGCAGATCATGTAGAGGCCGGACGCCTTCGCCAGCGCGGGGATTGTCGCCGGATCAGGCCGCCGGTATTCGGCCATGCACATGCGGATGCCCTTCAGCTTCTCGGCCGGATCGAAATAGCTCGGCCAGTTCCAGGCGGCGATGGCGAGATGGATGGTATTTGACGGCGCCGAGACGCCCATCATCTCCGAGCCGCGCCAGGCGATCGGGCGCAGATAGGCATCGGGCAGGTTGTTGTTGTCGATCACGAGCTGCTTTGCCGCGTCGATCTCGGCGACCGACCAGGGAATCTCGAAATCGAGGATGTTGGCCGAGGCCTTCAGCCGTTCGGAATGCGCGGTGCTCTTGAAGACTTTGCCGCCATAGGCGCGCTCGCCCTCGAACACGCAGCTCGCATAATGCAGCCCGTGGGTCAGGACGTGGACACTGGCGTCGGCCCACGGCACCAGCCTGCCGTCATACCAGATGACGCCATCGATCTTGTCGAACGAAACTCCCATGGCTTCTCTCCCGACTTGATTGCAATGAGCCGCGCGCCAGCCTCGCGCGCCCAGACGAGGCGCGCGCTACCGAGCGCTTGAGGTGATCTATCGCTTGAGCGGCGGGACTATCCGCCGCCGGTCACATGACTTTTCGAATCCAGTCGTGCGGGTCTTCCGCGCGGCCATACTGGATGTCGACGAGCTTCTTGCGCAGCCCCATGGCGACAGGGCCGGCGACGCCGCCACTGATCTGGAAATCGCCGCTCGCCGAGCACACCTTGCCGATCGGCGAGATGACGGCTGCCGTGCCGCAGGCGAACGCCTCTTTCAGTTTTCCGCTGGCGGCATCCTTGCGCCACTGCTCGATCGTATAGGGCTCCTCGCGCACGACCGTGCCGGCATCCTTCGCCAGCGCGATGATCGAATCGCGGGTGATCCCCGGCAGGATCGTGCCGAGCGGCGGTGTCGAGAGCGAGCCGTCGTCGAACACGAAGAACACGTTCATGCCGCCGAGCTCCTCGATATAGCGGCGCTCGATCGCATCGAGGAACACGACCTGATCGCAGCCGCGCTCGATGGCCTCGGCCTGCGCGCGCAGGCTCGCGGCGTAATTGCCGCCGCATTTCACCGCACCAGTGCCGCCGACCGCGGCGCGCGTGTACTTCTCCGACACCCAGATCGAGACCGGCGCCGGTCCGCCCTTGAAATAGGAGCCGACGGGGGAAGCGATCACCGCGAAGATGTATTCGGCCGAAGGCTTGACGCCGAGAAACACCTCGTTCGCGATCATGAAGGGCCGCAGGTAAAGACTGCCCTCGCCGCCCGGAATCCAGGCGCTGTCGATCCGCACGACCTGCTCGACCGCCTCGATGAACAGCGCCTCGGGCAGCGGCGCCATCGCCATGCGCTCGGCCGAATCCTTGAAGCGGCGGGCATTGGCATCGGGGCGGAACAGGTTCACGCCATTGTCGCGTTTGTAGGCCTTGAGGCCTTCGAAAATCTCCTGGGCGTAGTGCAGCACGGCCGTGGCCGGATCGAGCGCGAAATTGGCGCGGGCTTCGATGCGCGCATCATGCCAGCCCTTGGCCTGGCTATAGCGGATAATCGCCATGTGATCGGTGAAGACCCGGCCGAAACCGGGATCGGCGAGCTTTGCCGCGCGCTCCTTTTCCGGGGTCGGGTTGGCCGCAGGCTGGATTTCGAAATTCAAACTCATTTTCTTGCTTCCCGTTGCCGAACCCGGCGCAATTTCTGGCTCCCGGCATGCCGCGCCCGGGCCTATCGGCCTTAACAGGTCTGGACTTCGCCACCGCCGGCCTTGCGGGCGGTTTCCTGCGCCGTCATGTCCGTCAGGACATGCTTTTGCGGGATGCTGAAGTCCAGTATGTTTGCCGAAATGCCGCTCGACAATCGCACGGTAGTTCAATTTGCCGCCGTTGCCGCCATCGTTGGCCTTTTCCGGATGCCTGACACGTCACCAAGTTCGAAACGACTTAAAGTTTCGTCGTGGCTGGCAGTTTTGTAACATTGAACCCAAGATATGTCAACATGACTGACATAAATTTCTCAAGGGGCCCTGCCAGCCCCGATTCGCAAGCAAGCGCGGGCACATCCCCACGCCTGGGCGAAATGCGCTGGGACATTATCGAGCTGCTTTTTTTCGCCTATCGCGACTTTGTCGGCGACGCCGACCATGAGCTCGAGGCGTTCGGATTCGGCCGTGCCCATCACCGGGTGATGCATTTCGTCTACCGCTACCCCGGCCTCAAGGTCGCCGACCTGCTGGACGTCCTGCGGATCACCAAGCAGTCGCTCGGGCGGGTGCTCAAGCAGCTGCTCGACGAGGGCTACATCATCCAGAAGACCGGCAATAACGACCGCCGGCAGCGCCTTCTTTACGCCACCCCGAAGGGCGAAGCCTTGGTGGCAAAGCTCGCAGGGTTGCAGACCGACCGCATCACCCGCGCGCTGCGGGACATCAACCCCGAAGGCGCCGCTGTTATCAACCAGTTCCTGCGCGCGATGATCGATCGCGACGACCCCGACAAGGTGTTAGAAGCGATCTTCGGGACCGGCAGCAAGAAGCCAAGGGAGTGATCGTGGCGCAAGCAGCAACCATCGCGACGGCCACCGCGCGCGCGCCGCGGCAACTGGCCGACGACGCCCCGCATCTGCTCCTGGTCGACGACGATCGCCGCATTCGCGATCTGTTGTCGCGGTTCCTGTCCGGCGAAGGCTATCGCGTCACCACCGCCTCGAGCGCGACCGATGCGCGGGCAAAGCTGCTCGGCCTGCATTTCGATCTCCTGATCCTCGACGTCATGATGCCTGGCGAAACCGGCTTCGACCTGGCGCGGTTCATCCGCACCTCCTCCTCGGTGCCGATCATCATGCTGACGGCGCGCCACGAGGCGGAGGCGCGGATCGAGGGGCTGCAGATTGGCGCCGACGATTACGTCGCAAAACCGTTCGAGCCGCGCGAGCTGGTCTTGCGGATCGGCAACATCCTCAAGCGCTCCGCGCCGCCGCCGGTAGAGGCGCTGGAGCAGATCGCGTTCGGCCCTTACGTCTTTCATCTCGATCGCGGCGAGCTGCGCCAGGGCGAGGAGATCATTCACCTGACCGATCGCGAGCGTGAAATGCTGCGCATTCTCGCCGCCAGCCCCGGTGAAACCGTGCCGCGTGCAGCGCTGACCAGCGGCGGCACGGTGAACGAGCGCGCGGTCGACGTGCAGATCAACCGCCTGCGCCGCAAGATCGAACAGGATCCCGCCAATCCGCTGTTCCTGCAGGCGGTGCGTGGCATCGGCTACCGCCTGGTCGCGTCGCCCTGAGCCAGCTCATGAGCACGCTCGACACCGGCCTGACATTCATCCGCAATGCCTCGCAGCGCGTCTCCAAGGCCAATGGCTGGATGGGCAACGCGTTCAAGGGCTGGATGCCGACCGGCCTCTACGCCCGCGCGTTGCTGATCATGATCGTGCCGATGGTGATGCTGCAGACGGTGGTCGCATTCGTGTTCATGGAGCGCCACTGGAACACGGTGACACGGCATCTGTCGGCCGCCGTGGTGCAGGACATCGCGGGCCTGATCGACATTTACAAGACCTATCCTCAGGACAAGGATCGCGCGCAACTCAAGCGCATCGCGCAAGAACGGCTGGGATTGGTGGTCGATTTCCTTCCCAGGGGCGACATGCCCACGCCGGGGCCAAAGCCGTTCTTCTCGCTGCTCGACCAGTCGCTCTCGGGGCAGATCAGCCGCCAGATCAGCCGCCCGTTCTGGATCGACACTGTCGGCAATTCCAACCTGGTCGAGATCCGCATCCAGCTCGATGATGCCGTGATGCGGGTGTTCGCGCAGCGAAGCCGGGCCTACGCCTCCAATTCGGAAATCTTCATCTTCTGGATGCTCGGCACTTCCTCGATCCTCCTGATCGTCGCGGTGTTGTTCCTGCGCAACCAGATCAGGCCGATCCTGCGGCTGGCAGAGGCCGCCGAAAGCTTCGGCAAGGGCCGCGAGGTGCCGAATTTCCGCGCGCGCGGCGCGCGGGAGGTGCGGCAGGCGGCGCAGGCCTTCCTGGAAATGAAAGCCCGCGTCGAGCGCTCGATCGACCAGCGCACCGCGATGCTGGCCGGCGTCAGCCATGACCTGCGCACCATCCTGACCCGCTTCAAGCTTGAGCTGGCGCTGATCGGCGACAGCCCCGAAGTCGACGGCATGCGCAAGGATGTCGACGAGATGTCGGGGATGCTGGAGGCCTATCTCGCTTTCGCCCGCGGCGACAGCGGCGAGGTCGCGCAGCCGACCGACATGGCGATGGCACTGGAAGAGCTGCGCAGCGACGCCGAACGCCACGGCCATACCGCGACGGTAACGTTCCACGGCCTGCCCGTCGTGACGGTGAAACCAGCCTCGTTCAAGCGCTGCATCGCCAATCTCGTCTCCAACGCGGCGCGCTACGCCAAGACGGTCGCGATCACCGGACACCGCGACCACCGCTATCTGACGGTGACGGTCGACGACGACGGGCCGGGCATTCCCGTCAACATGCGCGAGGAAGTGTTCAAGCCGTTCCTGCGGCTCGACGATGCCCGCAACCAGGATGAGGGCGGCACCGGCCTCGGGCTCGCGATCGCCCGCGACATCGCCCGGTCGCATGGCGGCGACATCACGCTCAGCGACAGCCCGATGGGCGGATTGCGGGCGGCGGTCAGGGTGCCGGTGTAGCTTCTCGAGATATCCGGGCCTTCATCCTTCGAGACGCGCGAAGCCGCGTTCCTCAGGACGACGATCTATCTCCTCATGGTGAGGAGCGCGGCTATGCCGCGCGTCTCGAACCATGAGGCCACCGACTGCAATCGCGCCCCCCTACTTCTTCGGGATCAGCGCCTTCAGCTTTTCCATGTCCTTGATGTTCATCTTCATGCCGCCGGGCATCATGATGTCACCGGCCTTCTGGTCGGTCTTGCAGGCGCCGAGCCATTTGGCCTCGATCGTGGTGGTGGAATCGTGCGGGCCGACCCGCCCGCCCTCGCTATGCGAGGTCGATTTCACGGTATAGGCGGAATTGAAGTCGCCGGTGATCTCGGCGTGCGACTTCACCGTCACCCCGGCGACGCCGCAAACGGAATCGGTGACATAGCCGGTCGCCGTCTTCTGGATGTCCTGCTTGGAGCAGATGTCCTTGGCCACCGGCGACATGGCGGTGCTCATGTCCTTGTCGGTGGTCTCGTCAGTGCACTGCTGCATGGTCATCTCCGGCACAGATCCGCCGCTCAGCACCTTCATCTCCCACAGGCCGGCTTTGCGTACCGGCAGCTCCACCGCACCGGCGCCCATTGGCGCTAGGGCAAGCAAAATAGCGGCCGAACCAGCCGCAACAAGGAATCGTCTCATGCGTGTATTCCCCTGAAGTCTTCAACGCTATCGTGCGCGCGAAAGTGAACACACGCTTTGCGTGGCGAAAACATGTCCGGCCGGGGAAAGCTGGCGGGCCGAGCTCAGTAGAGCGTGCGCAGCGGCCGCTCGGCGGCGCCATAGGGCACCCAGCGGCAAGCAAAGGAAACGTAGCCGCCGTAATTGGGCTGCACGCCGAGGAATTTCACCACCTTGCCGTAGCGGGCGCAGTGGTCGACGGCGAGCTGGCGGGCATCGGCCTGCGTCGCGAGCGAATAGGCGATGATGCCGCCGGTGTCGTTGCCCTTCATCGGCGGCACCGTGTCGATATCGATCCACTGCGCCTGCGCCGGCGCGCTGGCCAGCATTCCGCCCAAGACTCCGCCCAAGACCCCACCCATGGCAATCAGGCTCGCGGCCAGAATTCTTCGCATCGCAGACTCCATTTCGCTCGAAGCCCACCATAGTGTGCGCCGATGGCCGTGAAAAGAATGGGTTGGAGCACGGGGCGGACTTGGCCGTCAGGTGTTGCCTCGCTGCACTTGACCTTGTCAGGCCTTCGCGGCACCGTCCCGTGCGTTGGCTTTAGCGACGGATTCCCATGCGCAACCTGTTCACATCCTTGCGAGCTCTCGGCCCGATCACGGCGGCGCTTGCCCTCTTTGTTTCCAGCCATGCTGCACAGGCCGCCAATCCGCTGCAGCTGAATTTCGGCCTGTTCGGGCCGGACTATGAGGGCCGGGTCGCCGAATGCGAGCGGGCGCTGCCGACCATCGCGACGCAATTTCGCGAGAAGGAAGGCAAGTTCTGGAATTCGGCGCTTGTCATCACCGGCTTCGGCCGGATCCATGAGACCGCATTCCGGCCCTGGCAGTCCGACAACGTTCCGCGCCGTTATTGCAGCGGCGACGTGATGCTGAGCGACGGCAAGATGCGCACCGTGCACTACTCGATCATCGAGGACGGCGGCTTTGCCGGCTATGGCCAGGGTGTCGAATGGTGCGTGACCGGTCTCGACCGCAACTGGGCCTACGGCCCCGGCTGCCGCGCCGCCCGACCCTGATTGCTGGTTCGCCACCTTTGAACGGCTCCGCTTGCGGAGCGAGCGGACGAATTCCCAAATTTTGTTCTTGAAATGTTCCGGTTCCCTGCTAGGCTCCCGGTAGTCGAGTAGAGGGGCGCCCGATGCACCGATCCGGTATCATTTCACGATTTCTGATTTCATTGGCGCTCGTCGTCGTCTCGGTCGGGATGGCGGCCGCCCAGGATAGCCGGCAGAACACGCCGGGTGAGTTCGATTTTTACGTCCTGGCTCTTTCCTGGTCGCCCTCGTTCTGTGAGGCGGCGGCCGAGCGCGGCAATAGCGGGCGCTCGCAGGTCCAGTGCAGCCGCCCGTATTCCTTCGTGGTCCATGGCCTCTGGCCGCAATATGAGCGCGGCTTTCCGGAATATTGCCAGCGGCCCGCGCCGCGGCTCGACCGCAACATCATGACCTCGATGCTGGACCTGATGCCGGCACCCGGCCTGATCTTCAACGAGTGGGACAAGCACGGCACCTGTTCAGGCCTTGGCGCACGCGGGTACTTCGAAAACATCCGCAAAGCGCGCGCGGCGGTGAAGATCCCCGAGGAATTCCTGCAACTATCCGAAGAGAAGACCATCGCCCCCGGCGATCTCGAGGCCGCCTTCATCAAGATCAACCCGGGCCTTAGCCCTGCGGCGATTTCGGTGACCTGCTCGAGCCGGCGCCTCAGCGAGGTGCGGATCTGCCTGAGCAAGGACATGCAATTCCACACCTGCGAGGAAATCGACCGCCGCGCCTGCCGGCGTGACGAGGTCGTGATGCCGCCGGTGCGAGGCGGTTAGTTATCCCTTTCGCCATGCCGGCGCATGGCGGCTTCTTTGCGCAGACAACTCGTCTGCGTTCCCGGCCATTCACGCCTTTATCGTCATCTGCAAGACACGTGGATGGCCGGGATCTACCTCTGCGAAGCGCGTTCCAGCTTCATCGGTGCCACGATCGCGTTTGCGTTGACAGAGAGGACAAGGCTGCCGGCGACGGGTAGAAGACGGGTTAAGTTTTTTCCGATTGGTCGCCACTGCCATGAACTACCGACACGCCTTTCACGCCGGCGGCTTTGCCGATGTCATCAAGCACATCGTGCTGGTGCGCATGCTGACCTATCTGCAGGAAAAGCCGGCCGCATTTCGCGTCATCGATACCCATGCCGGCGCCGGGCGCTACGATCTCACGGGTGAAGAGGCGCGCCGCGGCGGCGAATGGCTGACCGGCATCGCCCGGATGATGCAGGCGCGGTTTTCGGACAGCGTGCTGCCGCTGGTCGGCCCCTATCTCGATATCGTCAGGGCCTTCAACACACCGGGCAAGCTCGAGGCCTATCCCGGCTCGCCCCTGATTGCTCGGGCGCTGCTGCGGCCGCAGGACCGCCTTACCGCCTGCGAAATCGAGCCGGGCGCCCGCAAGCAACTGATCGATGCGCTGCGCCGCGACAGTCAGGCGCGGGTGGTCGATCTCGACGGCTGGACGGCATTGCCGGCTTTCGTGCCGCCCAACGAACGGCGCGGGCTGGTGCTGATCGATCCCGCGTTCGAACAAAAAGACGAATTCGAACGGCTGGCCGGCACATTCGCCGAGGCCTATGCGAAATGGCCGACCGGCAGCTACCTGATCTGGTATCCGGTGAAGAGCCGGCGCATCACCGACACCTTGGCGCACGCCGTCGCGGGCGCCGCCGCGGCGAGCCGGCCGGCTGGAAAATGCCTGCGGCTCGAATTCAGCGTCGCGCCCCAAGAGGCCGGCGGCCCCCTCGCCTCCACCGGCCTCCTGATCGTCAATCCGCCGTGGACACTCGCGGGTGAATTGAAGACAATTCTACCCGAACTCGAAAAACCGCTCGGCCAGGGCGGCGCCGGCCGCTTCAGGCTGGAGGTACCCAAGCCCTGACGAGGCGGTGAATATTGCGAATCGCCGTAGGCAACTGGAACAAAACCGTATTATGCTCAGGCCATTGGGACTGGCTTTACGTTCCGCTTCCGCGAATGGTTGCGGCGGAGTGATCAAGGCCGAATAAAAAATCCAGGCTGGTCGGCGGCATGAGCCCGATCGGCCGAGGTGGCCAAGCTTCCGGCAGCGAATGTCCGGTCAGCCGCTACGCGGGTTGCGCGGAGCGGCGGAGCAATACGGGGGAGGAGTTTCCCGATGGCCATGACTGGAACAGTCAAGTTCTTCAACGGAGAACGCGGCTACGGCTTCATCAAGCCCGATGATGGCGGCCGCGATGTGTTCGTGCACATCACCGCCGTCGAGCGGGCCGGATTGAAGGATCTGACAGAAGGACAGCGCATCACGTTCGAGGTTGAACCGGACAAGAAGGGCAAGGGGCCCAAAGCGGTCAACCTCGTGATTTCGTCGTGAGTTGATGCTCGCGTTGGACGCCGACTGAGTTCTTGCTGCGAAAGACTGCGCCGGGCGCGGTATCGCCCCGAGCGTCAAAGGCACGCGGCGTTCGCCTGCCCGTTTAGCCAAGAGGCAAAAAAAATCCCGGCGACTTACTGCCGCCGGGAGATTGTGACCGACAGTTTCTTTGTTCTCAGAAGCGATAGTTCACGCCGGCCCGGATCAAGCCGAACCGGTAGCCGTTCGACCCACCTGTAATGACGAAGTTGCTGTTGGCCAGATCGACATAGAGATATTCGATCTTGGCGCTCCAGTTACGATCAAGGCCCATCTCGGCGCCGGCGCCGAGCGTCCAGCCCGCATTGGTGTGCGATTCGGTCAGGCCGAATGTCGTGGCGCGCAGTTCGCCGAAAGCCAGACCGCCCGTGCCGAAGAACATGACATTGTTGAACGCGTAGCCGACCCGGCCGCGGACCGTGCCGAACCAGGGATTGGAGAATTTCCACGGCGCGAAGGTTTCTTCGGCGGCGGTGGCCTGGATGTCACCTTCGAGGCCGAACACGAACGATCCGTTCTGCCAGTTGTAGCCGGCCTGGACACCTCCGACGAAACCGGACGGCTTGGTCGGATTGTTGGCGACCGAGCCCCAGGCATAGCCGAGGTTGACGCCGAGATAGGGACGGGCCCAGCTATCGGAACGGTACAGCGTGTCGTTGACGGTTAGGGGGGCACCCGAGCCGTAGAAGTCGGCCGCCTGTGCCGACGTCGTCAAGCCCGCAGCGCTCAGCGCCAGCGCGGCCACGGCGAACCTGCTCATCACGCAACTCCACGCAACTGCCACAACCGCCGGGCAACAAGCCGGCCTGGTTACGGAACTCCACTCTATTTCGATAGGATTTATCGAGAGTTTTAAGTTAAAGGGTTGTTAAGCCGGGTTACCTGCCGGCTCATCATTCTTAACAACGGGTTAGCAGGCTTCCTTCATCCAGCGCGGAGTACGCTCCAGGCGCTGGCGATGCAGCCTTGCACCGCCTAATTTAGGCCCATGGATCACGATTCCACCGACCACCCAAAACCCCCGCGGAAAGAGCGGAAGGGTTCCCAGCCGGATGTGCCGCCACAGGACCTGACCGCCGCCGACGTCGATCCCGCGACGTCAGCCGCCGAGGAGGATGAGGAGGCACGCCTCCCGGAAGCCGCCGAGGAGCCCGTCGAGGCGATTGCCGAGGGCCCGCTGGCGGTCGGTCACGCGGCGATCGAAAACGCGGTGCGGCTGGCCCCGACCTCGCCCGGCGTCTACCGCATGCTCAATGCCGCCGGCGACGTGCTCTACGTCGGCAAGGCGAAGAGCGTCCGCAAGCGGCTCTCCTCCTACGCCCGCGCCAACGCCCCGCTGCCGGCGCGCATCCTGCGGATGATCGCGGCGACCGTGACCGTCGAAATCGTCTCCACCTCGACCGAGACCGAGGCGCTGCTGCTCGAAGCCAACCTGATCAAGCAGCTCAGGCCGCGCTTCAACGTGCAACTGCGCGACGACAAGTCGTTTCCCTATATCCTGCTCACCGGCGACCACTGGGCGCCGCAGATCCTCAAGCATCGCGGCGCGCAGAGCAGGCCCGGGCGATATTTCGGGCCGTTCGCATCCGCCGGCGCGGTCAACCGCACGATCACGGCCCTGCAGCGCGCCTTCCTGATCCGCTCCTGCACCGACGGCTTTTTCGAAAGCCGCACGCGGCCGTGCCTGCTCTACCAGATCCGCCGCTGCTCGGGCCCCTGCACCCGCGAGATCGACTTCCCCGGCTATACCGAGCTGGTGCGCGAGGCGACGGATTTCCTTTCCGGCCGCAGCCATGCGGTGAAGGAGCTGCTCGCCGCCGAGATGGAGAAGGCCTCGAACGACCTCGAATTCGAGACCGCCGCGCTGTACCGCGACCGCCTCGCCGCGCTGTCGGCGATCCAGTCGCAACAGGGCATCAATCCGCGCACCGTCGAAGAGGCCGACGTGTTCGCCATCCATCAGGAAGGCGGCTATTCCTGCGTGGAAGTGTTCTTCTTCCGCACCGGCCAGAACTGGGGCAACCGCGCCTACTTCCCGCGCGCCGAGAAATCATTCACACCGGAGGAAGTGCTGGCCTCGTTCCTCGCGCAATTCTACGACGACAAGCCGCCGCCAAAGCTCATCCTGCTGTCGCATGAGATCGAGGAATGTGCCCTGCTGGCCGATGCCCTCTGCGTGAAGGCCGGCTACAAGGTCGAAATCTCCGTGCCGAAGCGCGGCGAGAAAAAGGAATTGGTCACGCACGCGCTGATCAATGCGCGCGAGGCGCTCGGCCGCAAGCTCGCCGACACGGCAACGCAGAGCCGGCTCCTGGAATCGATGGCCGCGACGCTCGGCCTGCCGCAAACGCCCAAGCGCATCGAGGTCTACGACAACAGCCACATCCAGGGCACCAACGCGGTCGGCGCCATGATCGTGGCGGGGCCGGATGGCTTCATCAAGAACCAGTACCGCAAGTTCAACATCAAGTCCGAGGGACTGACACCGGGCGACGACTACGCGATGATGCGCGAGGTGCTGGAGCGGCGCTTCAAGCGCCTGTTGAAGCCGCCGGAGGGCGAAGCCGCCAAGGCCAAGGCGGACGATGATTCGTTTCCGCAATGGCCGGACCTCGTCATCATCGACGGCGGCCGCGGTCAGCTCAACGCTATCAGGGAAATTTTCGCCGGCCTCGGACTCACCCAGGTCTCGCTCATGGCGGTGGCGAAGGGTCCGGACCGCGATGCCGGACGGGAAACCCTGTTCATGCCGGACCGCGAAGCCATCAAGCTCGAACCGCGCGATCCCGTGCTGTATTTCATCCAGCGGCTGCGCGACGAGGCGCATCGCTTCGTAATCGGATCGCACCGAAAACTGCGGAAAAAGGACATAAGGGAGGCCGGCCTACAGGAAATCCCGGGGATCGGCCCGTCACGCAAACGTGCCTTGCTGCACCACTTCGGAACGCTGAAGGAGATCGAGCGGGCCTCGATCGCGGACCTCGGCAAGGTTCCGGGCGTTAGCGCCGAAAGCGCCCGCAAGATCTTCGAGTTTTTTCATGCACAGCCGGGTTAAGGGCACTTTGTTAAGGCATGCCTTGGAGCCGAAAAGCCCTTGGAGCCGGAAAGCATGTCATTGGGGCGTCGCCTGCGACAGATGATCTAAGTCCGCAAGGTTGACCTTCACGTTCCAGCGGTATTGGTAAGACGGATGAACATCGCAACAACCAGAGGACAGGGCAAAACCCTGTCCATACCGAATATCCTGACTTACGCCCGCATTGCCGCCATTCCGGTGGTAGTCGGCTGCGTCTTTGCCCAGTCCATCCTGGACGGTCCGCTATGGCTGCGCTGGGTGGCCCTGGCTGTCTTCATTGCCGCCGCAGTGACAGACTACCTCGATGGTTACTATGCGCGAATTTGGGACCAGCAGTCTGCCTTTGGCCGGATGCTCGACCCAATCGCCGACAAGCTCCTGGTCGCGTCCTGCCTCTTGATGCTGGCAGCCGACAGCAGCATCCATGGCTGGACGCTGTGGGCTGCCATCGTGATCCTATGCCGCGAAATCCTGGTCTCGGGCTTGCGGGAATATCTGGCGGCGCTGCGGGTCAGCGTGCCCGTGACCAAGCTGGCGAAGTGGAAGACCACGATCCAGCTGGTCGCGATCGGCTTTCTGATCGCGGGCGAGGCCGGCGAGCAGATCCTGCCCGCCACCACCCTGATCGGCATCATCCTGCTGTGGATGTCGGCGCTCTTCACGATCTATACCGGCTGGGATTATTTCCGCGCCGGCATCCATCACCTCATCAAGGAGGATGAGGGATGAAAGTCAAATATTTCGCGTGGGTGCGTGAACGAATCGGCGTGGCGGAGGAAACCATCGAGCCGCCGGCCGACGTGCGCACGGTGAACGATCTGATCGGCTGGCTCTCCAGCCGCGGCGACGCCTACGCCTACGCTTTCGAGAAGCCGAAGGTGATCCGCGCGGCGATCGATCATGCGCATGTCAAACCGGATGCGGTGATATCGGGCGCGCGCGAGATTGCGTTCTTCCCGCCAATGACCGGCGGTTGACTTCAACCATGTCCGTCACCGCGACCATTCGCATTCAGGAAGGCGATTTCGAGCCTGCGCAGGAGATTGCGGCGCTCACCCGTGGCCGCACCGATATCGGCGCAGTCGTGACCTTCAGCGGCATCTGCCGCGGCAGCGAGAACGGCGCGCCGATCGCGGCATTGACCCTCGAGCATTATCCCGGCATGGTGGAGGCCGAGATCGCCCGACACGCCGAGGAGGCGCTGGCGCGCTGGCCGTTGCAGGGCCTCACCGTCATTCACCGGTTCGGCCGCATCGCGCCGGGCGAGAACATCGTGCTGGTCGTGACCGCGTCGGCGCATCGTCAGGCCGCCTTTGAAGCCGCGGAATTCCTGATGGACTACCTCAAGACCAGCGCACCGTTCTGGAAGCGCGAGGAAAGCGAGAACGGCGCGGCCTGGGTCGAGGCGCGCGACCACGACGACGCGGCCGCCGCGCGCTGGGCCAAATCCTGATGGCCAAGCCCAAGAAAGCGGCAGCGAGGCGAGGCGCCAGCCCAGCCAAATTGCCCAAGGTCGGCGCGGGCGAATTGCTGACGCTGCTCGACTTCGTCCGCTACGCGATCAGCCGCTTCACCGAGGCCAAGCTGGTATTCGCGCACGGCACCACCGATCCGGTGGCCGAGGCCGCGTTCATCGTCTGCGAGGCGCTGCACCTGCACCCCGACCAGTTCGAGGCGTTTGCGACCGCGCGCGTCACATCGGCCGAAGGCAAGAAGATTCTCGACCTGATCGCGCGCCGCGTCACGACGCGAAAGCCGGCCGCCTATCTCGTCAACAAGATCTACATGCGCGGCCTGCCCTTCTATGTGGACGAGCGTACCATCGTGCCGCGCTCCTTCATCGGCGAATTGCTCGACCAGCATTTCGGCGGCGACGGCGACGATGAGGCCGGCTCGCTGATTTCGGATCCGCACGCGGTGGAGCGCGTGCTCGATCTCTGCACCGGCTCCGGCTGCCTTGCCATTCTGGCGAGCCGGAATTTTCCCAACGCCGAAATCGACGCGGTCGATATTTCAAAGGATGCGCTCGAGGTCGCCGCGCGCAATGTCGGGGATTACGGGCTGCAGGACCGCCTTACGCTGTATCGCGGCGATCTGTTCAAGCCGCTCGATGGCAAGCGCTACGACCTGATCATCTCCAACCCACCCTATGTCGACGCCGAGGGCATGGCCAGCCTGCCGCGCGAATGCCGCGCCGAGCCGAAGCTGGCCTTCGACGGCGGCGCCGACGGGATCGATATTGTCCGCCGTATCCTCGACGAGGCCGCCGCGCATTTGACGCCGCAGGGCGGGCTATTATGCGAAGTCGGCCGCTGCCGCCCGCAGATCGATGCCGCCTATCCGCAGCTGCCGCTGCTCTGGCTCGACACCGAGGATTCCGAGGGCGAAGTATTCTGGATCGCCGGGGCGGATCTCTGAAGTGTAGAAGTTGCGCGGAAATATCACGGCGCGGCGGCGTTCCCGTTGAGCGGTGAAACTGGTAGTTTGGCACGAACCCAACGTTCCAAACATCAAAGAGGCCGCCCCATGCTGGACAAGAGCCCCCGCCCGACCCCGGTCAATGTTCCGAACGATCTCGCCGCGCACTGGATGCCGTTCACCGCGAACCGGGCGTTCAAGAAAAACCCGCGGCTGCTCACCGGCGCCAAGGACATGCATTACTTCACCGCCGACGGCCGCAAGCTGATCGATGCCGCCGCCGGGATGTGGTGCACCAATGCCGGCCACGGCCGCACGCAAATTTCGGACGCCATTGCCAAGATGGCCGCGACGCTGGACTACGCCCCGCCGTTCCAATTCGGCATTCCGCAGGCGTTCGAACTCGCCAGCCGCATCGCCGAGCTGGCACCGAAAGGCCTCGACCACGTCTTCTTCTGCAACTCCGGCTCGGAGGCAGCCGATACCGCGCTGAAGATCGCGCTCGCTTATCAGCAGATCAGCGGCCAGGGCGGCCGCTCGCGCCTGATCGGCCGGGTGCGCGGCTATCACGGCGTCGGCTTCGGCGGCACGGCGGTCGGCGGCATCGTCGGCAACCGCAAGATCTTCGGCTCGCTGTTGTCGGGCGTCGACCACCTGCCGGCGACCTATGACCGCGAGAAGCAGGCCTTCACCAAGGACGAGCCGGAATATGGCGCGCATTTCGCCGACGCGCTGGAGGATCTCGTCAACCTGCATGGCGCCAACACCATCGCCGCCGTGATCGTCGAGCCGATGGCCGGGTCGACCGGCGTGCTGGCTGCGCCGAAGGGCTATCTCAAGCGGCTGCGCGAGATCACCCAGAAGCACGGCATCCTCCTGATCTTCGACGAGGTGATCACCGGCTTCGGCCGGCTCGGCTTTGCCTTTGCCGCCGAGCGCTACGGCGTGCTGCCTGACATGATCACCTTTGCCAAGGGCGTCACCAATGGCGCCGCCCCGATGGGCGGCGTGCTGGTGCGCGACACCATCCATGACGCCTTCATGACCGGCCCCGAGCACGTGGCCGAGCTCGCCCATGGCTACACCTATTCGGCGCATCCGCTGGCCTGCGCCGCCAGCCTTGCCACGCTCGACATCTACCGCGACGAAAAGCTGTTCGAGCGCGCCAACCAGCTCGAGCCGAAATTCGCCGACGCCGTGATGTCGCTGAAGGGTCTGCCCAACGTGGTCGATATCCGTACCATCGGTTTGACCGCCGGTATCGACCTTGCGCCATCGGCGGACGGAGTGGGCAAGCGCGGCTTTGCCGGGCTCAACAGCGCCTTCCACGACAACGACATCATGCTCCGCGCCGTCGGCGACACGCTGGCGCTGACCCCGCCGCTGATCGTCACCGAGGACCAGATCGGCGAGATCGTGGACAAGGTCGGCAAGGTGATCCGGGCGGTCACGTAGACGCCTCCGCCGTGCCCCGGCCTCGAGCCGGGGCCCACATCTCCACGGTCCCGGTGCTTCGACATGGGTCCCGGCTCAAGGCCGGGACGCGAACACGTTGGAACGCATTTCCAGTTCCAACCGTGTCCAAAGAACACTGCTTGGCGAATCAACATTGATGCTAAGGTTGCTGCGCTTGGGAGCGCAGACGGACCGTGCCTGTAACTTCCGTGTTTTCCCGGGTGAAGACAGTTCGGACCTCAAGGCGTAGCGCGCGACATGATTCGCATTTCGACGATTTTCATCGCCATCTGCATGGTGCTGGTTGCAGCCTCACTCGGGCTCGCCCTGCATGCGCTGGCGGGCTTCAACGGCATGGAATCGGCGATCGTGGCGCTCACCGCGCTGACCTTCCTGATCCTCTACAACGCCGTGTCGATGCGGCTGCGCGACCGCTCCGACGTCGGCGGCCAGATCGCCGATCTTTCCCGCGGCACGGCTGACCTCGCCCGGCAGGTCGCCGAGTTCGGCCGCCGGCTCGCCGCCGTCGAGGGACGGATTGTATCGGCGAACTCTGCCAGCTCCGATCGTATCCAGGCGGTTGTCGGCGAAATCAGCGAGCTTGGCGTGCTGGTCAAGCAACTGGCGGTCTCGGTGGCGAGCCACGAGGATCTCATCGCCGCCGGCGCCGCGGCGGCGGCTGCAGCCCCTGCGGCTAAACCGGAGCCCGAACCGCAGTACGAGCCTGCCCCAGCCGTGGTGCAGCCTGCGCCTGCCGTCAGGCCGACCCCGGCAGCGGCTGCCCCGGAAGCCGCTTCACGGGGCCAGCCCCAACTGCTCGCCGCCGTGAAGAACGCCCTCGAGGAAAGCCGGCTCGACATCTACCTGCAGCCGATGGTGACGCTGCCGCAGCGCAAGGTCCGCTTCTATGAGGCGGTGACGCGGCTGCGCGACGACAAGGACCAGATCATCGCCGCCGACGATTTCATTGCCACCGCCGAGGCCGGCGGGCTGATCGGCAAGATCGACCATGCGGTGATGCTGCGCTGCGTGCAGGTGCTGCGCCGCCTGATGGTGCGCAACAAGGATGTCGGCGTGTTCTGCAACGTCTCGGCGGCAACGCTCGCCAACCCCGCCAATTTCGCCCAGTGCCTGGACTTCCTCGAAGCCAATCGGGCGCTGGCGCCGTCCTTCGTGCTCGAATTCAAGCAGGCGATGTTCCGCCGGCTCGGTCCGATCGAGGTCGAGCACCTCGCCGCCCTGTCGCAGCGCGGCTACCGCTTCTCGATCGATCATGTCACCGACCTCAGGATCGAGCCGCGCGAGCTGGCCGATCGCGGCGTCCGTTTCATCAAGGTGCCGGCGGCCTTGCTGCTCGATCCCAAGCAGAGCTCGGCCTCGGACATTCACCCCTCAGACCTTTCCGATCTGCTCGGCCGCTTCGGCATCGACCTGATCGCCGAGAAGATCGAGGGCGAGCGCGCGGTGGTGGACCTGCTCGATTACGACGTACGCTTCGGCCAGGGTTTTCTGTTTGCGCCGCCGCGGCCGTTGCGGCCGGAAGGGGCATCTGCTACCGGCGGGGCGACAGCGAACAAGGAACCCGGCACTCCCAATGCCTCCAGTACCCCCGTTTCCATGGCAAGCCAGCCTGCACAGCCCCCGGTGCGGGCGAGCGGCAATGCCGCCCTGGCGCGCCGTGCCGCAGGACCGGGCTAACGGGTTCCGGAAATCATGACCTCCTTGCGGTTCGTTGAGCGGCTGCGCGACCTCGTTGATGGCGTCGAGGTCGTCCTCTCCGACATCTGGGGCGTGGTGCATAACGGGCTGGAATCCTTTCCCGAAGCCTGCGAGGCGCTGCACACCTGCCGCCAGCGCGGCGCGACCGTCATCCTGATCACCAACGCGCCGCGGCCGGCCGATTCCGTGCAGCGCCAGTTGCGCAAGCTCGGCGTCGCCGATGAAACCTACGACGCCATCGTCAGTTCAGGCGACCTGACGCGGAATTTCGTCGCCGACCACCCCGGCAAGAAGATGTTCTGGATCGGTCCCGAGCGCGACTCCTCGATCCACCGCGGCCTCGACGCCGTGATGGCGCCGCTGGAACAAGCCGACTACATCGTCTGCACCGGGCTGTTCGACGACGAAACCGAATCGGCCGAAGACTATCGCGCCATGATGCTGCAGGCGCGCGAGCACAAGCTGCCGCTGATCTGCGCCAACCCCGATATCGTCGTCGAGCGCGGCGACCGGCTGATCTATTGCGCGGGCGCGATCGCCGAGCTCTATCGCGAGCTCGGCGGCGAGGCGATCTTCTACGGCAAGCCGCACCGGCCGATCTATGAACGCGCCATGGCGCTTGCCGCCGAACGCCGCGGCCGGCCCACCGCGCTCGACCGCGTGCTGGCGATCGGCGATTCGGTGCGGACCGATCTCACCGGCGCACACGGCTTCGGGATCGATTGCCTCTTCCTGACCCGCGGCATCCATTCCGAGGAATTCGAGGGCATCGAACAGCTCGACCCGGCCTCGGTGAAGGAGCTGTTCGGTCATCCGCCCCGCGCGCTGATGCGCGAGCTGCGGTGGTAGGTGCATCGCTGCACCGGACTCAAAATTGCGAAAACAACCCCATGCACAGTAGGAATAGGCCTTGCGTCATTTCGAAACGCAAGACCTTGTATGGCCTGGACTGTCAGAGCCCGGCTTGCCCAAAATTGGAGCCAGTCGAAAACGAGACGCCTTACGCCGTTGCCATATCCGGGAAGACCGCTTCGATCTTGGTCTTCAGCGTCGCCGCGTTGAACGGCTTGACGATGTAGTTGTTCACGCCGGCCTTCTTGGCGGCGATCACGTTCTCGGTCTTGGATTCAGCGGTGATCATGATGAAGGGCGTGGTGGCCAGGTTGGGGTCGGCGCGGACTTCCTTGAGCAGGTCGTAGCCGGTCATCGGCTCCATGTTCCAGTCCGAGATCACGAGCCCGTATTTCTTGCTGCGCATCTTGTCGAGCGCGGCCGAGCCGTCGCTGGCGTCATCGATGTTGTCGAAGCCGAGCTGCTTCAAAAGATTTCGGATGATGCGGATCATGGTGCTGTAATCATCAACCACCAGAACCGGCATGGACAAATCAACCGCCATCTTTTCCCCCACTCAACGCTGACGCCACAAACTATCGGCAGGCCCTGCGCGACCCGCAGTCCTCCCTCCAACCTCTAGCATCAGCCATTAAACAGCCCGTAAACGGCCCGAGACGGATTGCATTCGTTTTACGGCCACCCCTCCCCGCTTGACTTCGATGGGGGCGCCGCGCCACGGTCCGGCCGCGTTCACCCAGCTGAAAGCCTTAAGAATCCCTGAAATGACCGGTTTCACCGTTATCCGAGACACCACCCCCGCCGCCGAGATCCCCCGCGGGGCGGTGGTGGCCATGGGCAATTTCGACGGCGTCCATCTCGGCCACCGGGCCGTGATCGATGCCGCCCTGCGAATGGGCCGCGCCCACGGCAAGCCGGCATTCGCCCTCACCTTCGAGCCGCATCCGCGCACCTTTTTCAGCCCGAACAGTCCCCAGTTCCGCCTCTCCGACGAGGCCAACAAGCTGCGGCTACTCGCCGGTACCGGGCTTGCCGGCGCTGTTGTGATGACCTTCGACAAGTCCCGGGCCGGAACCTCGGCGCAAGATTTCATTCACCATGATCTGATCGGACGGCTCGGCGTCAGCGGCATTGCCGTTGGCTACGACTTTCACTTCGGCAAGGGCCGCGCCGGCTCGCCGAGCCTTCTGGTCAGCGAGGGGCCGCGGCTCGGCATCGAGATCGACGTCCAGGCCCATGTCGATATCGAGGAACGGCCGGTGTCTTCCAGCGCGATCCGGATGGCGCTGGCGGAGGGCCAGATCGACGAAGCCGCCGCCATGCTGGGCGGGCCATGGTTCGTCAGCGGCGAGGTGATCCACGGCGAGAAGCGCGGCCGCAATCTCGGCTATCCCACCGCCAATATCCGCCTCGACAAGAATTGCAGCCTCAAGCACGGCATCTATGCGGTGCGGGTCGGGCGTGGGGCGGAACGGTTCGATGGGGTCGCGAGCTTCGGCCGCCGTCCGACCTTCGACAATGGCGCGCCGCTGCTCGAAGTGTTCCTGTTCGACTTCAAGGGCGACCTCTATGGCAGCGTGCTCGACGTCGCCTTTATCGCTTTCATCCGCGACGAACTTAAGTTTGACTCAATCGACGCGCTCATCAGGCAGATGGACGACGACAGCGCCAAGGCGCGCGAGCGGCTGGCCGCCGCGCCCGACGCGTTTCCGAAACTTGGAGTGGTCGGCTGAGTAAGACTGAAAAGCAAAAAATGCTGGCGGGCGAACTCTATCGCCCCGGCGATGGCGAACTGCAGGCGGATGCCGCCGCCAACAAGGCGTGGCTGGCGCGCTATAACGCGGCGCTCGCGGCGCCCGTGGCCGAGCGTCACGCCCTGCTGTCGGCCCATTTCGGCCATGTCGGCCGGGCCGCCGTGATCCGTCCGCCGTTCTTTTGCGATTACGGCTACAATATCCGCCTCGGCGACGAGGTGTTTCTCAACTTCAACTGCGTCATCCTCGACGTGGTGGAAGTCGTGATCGGCGACCGCACCCAAATCGGACCGGCAACCCAGATCTACGCCGCCGACCACCCGCGCGATGCCGACATCAGGCGAACCGGCCTTGAATTCGGCCGCCCGGTGCGGATCGGCAGCGATGTCTGGATCGGCGGCGCCGCCATCATCCTGCCCGGCGTCACGATCGGCGACGGCGCCGTAATCGGCGCCGGCAGCGTGGTGACGCGGGACGTCGCCCCCGGCGTCACGGTTGCGGGAAATCCGGCCCGGCCGCGTCGGGCCTGATTCCGCGCCTCCCCGCAGCCTTTGCGATTTTCGCGGCCCCCTGCTATGGAATGCCGCATGTTTGCGCGGCGCACCATCAGCATTAGGGGCCCGGCTTCCGCCTGAGCGTCCGCTCGGCGCAAGACCGGGATTCGCCTTTCAGCCGCTCCTTCCCCGCGTTTCCGCGCCGTCTTCGAGCCAAACCAGAGCATTCATGTCCCAACAGCCGCAAAAGTCCGACGTCACAGACTATTCGAAAACCCTATTCCTGCCGCAGACGGAATTCCCGATGCGCGCCGGCCTGCCGCAGCGCGAGCCGGAGATCCTCAAATACTGGAACGAGATCGACCTCTACGGAAAGCTGCGCGACGACGGGCGCGGCCGCGCCAAGTTCGTGCTGCATGACGGACCGCCCTACGCCAACGGCAACATCCATATCGGCCACGCCCTGAACAAGATCCTCAAGGACGTGGTGACCAAGAGCCAGCAGATGCTCGGCTTCGATTCCAACTATGTGCCGGGCTGGGACTGTCACGGCCTGCCGATCGAATGGAAGATCGAGGAAGAAAACTACCGCTCCAAGGGCAAGCCGAAGCCTGATTTCCGCGACTCCACCGCGATGGTGGAATTCCGGAAAGAGTGCCGCGCCTATGCGACGCACTGGCTCAACGTGCAGCGCGAGGAATTCAAGCGGCTCGGCATCATCGGCGACTGGGATCACCCCTACGCCACCATGAGCTATCCGGCCGAAGCGCAGATCGCGCGCGAACTGATGAAGTTCGCCGCCAACGGCACGCTCTACCGCGGCTCCAAGCCTGTCATGTGGAGCGTGGTTGAGAAGACCGCGCTGGCGGAAGCCGAGGTCGAATACGAGGATTACACCTCCGACATGGTGTGGGTGAAGTTTCCGGTCACTTCGCCGGCGCATGGCGTGCTCGCCGAGGCGTCGGTCGTGATCTGGACCACGACGCCATGGACGCTGCCCGGCAACCGCGCCATCTCGTTCTCGCCGAAGATCGCCTACGGCCTCTACAAGGTCACCGACGCGCCGGCTGATAATTGGGCAAAGACCGGCGATCTGCTGATCCTCGCCGACGCGCTTGCGGGCGAAGTGCTCAAGCAGGCGCGCGTCACCGCCTATGAGAAGGTGCGCGACCTGCCGAGCGATACGCTCGACGCAGTGGAATGTGCCCATCCGTTGCGAGGCTTCAGCGGCGGATATGAGTTCACCGTGCCGCTGTTACCCGGTGACCACGTCACCGACGACACCGGCACCGGCTTCGTCCATACTGCACCCGGTCACGGCCGCGAAGACTTCGATGCCTGGATCGCGAACGTGCGCGAGCTGGAGGCCCGCGGCATCCACCCCGTGATCCCCTACACTGTCGACGAGAACGGCGCCTACACCGACCATGCGCCCGGCTTCACCGGCAAACGCGTGATCAACGACAAGGGCGAAAAGGGCGACGCCAACGACGCCGTGATCAAGGCGCTGGTCGAGGCCGGCAAGCTTCTGGCGCGGGGTCGGCTCAAGCACCAATATCCGCATTCCTGGCGTTCCAAGAAGCCGGTGATCTTCCGCAACACGCCGCAATGGTTCATCGCGATGGACAAGGACATTGCGGTCGACGGCAAAACCAAGCCCGGCGACACGCTGCGCGCCCGCGCGCTGCATGCGATCTCGGTGACGCAATGGGTGCCGCCGTCCGGGCAGAACCGCATCAACGGCATGATCGCCGGCCGCCCGGACTGGGTGATCTCGCGCCAGCGCGCCTGGGGCGTGCCGATCGCCGTGTTCGTCCGCGAGAACGGCGATGGCTCGGCCGAGATCCTGCAGGACGAAATCGTCAACCAGCGCATCGTCGAAGCCTTCATGGAGGAAGGCGCGGACGCCTGGTACATGGACGGCGCGCGCGAACGTTTCCTCGGGGATCGCGCCGGCGAAGACTGGAAGAAGATCGACGACATCCTCGACGTCTGGTTCGATTCCGGCTCGACGCACGCCTTCGTGCTGGAAGACCGCCAGAACTTTCCCAATCTCGGTAACATCGTCCGCAAAGTCGATGGCGGCGAGGATACCGTGATGTATCTCGAAGGCAGCGACCAGCATCGCGGCTGGTTTCACTCCTCGCTCTTGGAAAGCGCCGGCACCCGCGGCCGCGCGCCATATGACGTCGTGCTGACCCACGGCTTCACGCTGGACGAGAACGGCCGCAAGATGTCGAAGTCGCTCGGCAACACCGTCGAGCCGCAGAAGGTGATGAAGGATTCCGGCGCGGATATTCTCCGCCTCTGGGTCTGCGCCACTGACTACGCTGACGACCAGCGCATCGGGCCCGAGATCCTCAAGAACACCATCGAGACCTACCGCAAGCTGCGCAACTCGATCCGCTGGATGCTCGGCACGCTGCATCACTTCGATCCCGCCGACGCGATCGCCCATGGCGACATGCCCGAGCTGGAGCAGCTGATGCTGCACGAGCTGGCGAAACGCGCCACGATCGTGCGCAATGCCTATGCCGAGTTCGACTACAAGACGGTGGTCGCAACGCTCGCCGCCTTCATGAACACCGAATTGTCGGCGTTCTATTTCGATATCCGCAAGGACACGCTCTACTGCGATCCGCCGTCGTCGACGACGCGCAAGGCAGCGTTGACCGCAATCGACATCATCTGCGATGCAATCCTGCGCTGGCTGGCGCCGGTGCTGAGCTTCACGACCGAAGAGGCGTGGCGGATGTACAAGCCGAATGCGGAAGCCTCGGTGCATCTGACGCTGTTCCCGGAAGGCTTCGACCAGTTCCGCGACGACGACCTCGCCGCCAAGTGGGAGACCATCCGCGACGTCCGCCGTGTCGTCACCGGTGCGCTCGAGCTCGAGCGCGCGGCCAAGAACATCGGCTCCTCGCTGGAGGCCTCGCCGCTGGTCTATGTGTCGGACAAGAACATCTTCGACACGCTGTTCGATGTCGACATGGCGGAAGTCTGCATCACCTCGAATGCGATGGTGACCAATGATGACGCACCAGCGACCGCATTCACTCTCGCCGATGTGCCTGACGTTGCCGTCGTCGTTGAAAAGGCCGTGGGCACCAAATGCGCGCGGTCGTGGAAGATTCTCCCCACGGTCGGCGAAGACGCCGAATATCCCGATGTCTCACCGCGCGACGCGCAGGCATTGCGGGAATGGAAGGCGCTTGCCGCAGGCGAGCAGCCGGCCGGTGCCATCGAACAAATGGCCAAGCCCATTGCATTGGTCGAGACGACGGCCGTCGAACAGGTGCAGCAGCCTGAGGAAGCGCCGGAGCCAGCCGGTCCGGAAAGCGTGACACCTGCCAAGCCGGAGAAGAAGGCCAGGGCCAAGAAGACTTCGGCAAGCGTGGCGGCCGAGGAGCCGAGCAAACCGAAGGCCAAGAAGGTCGCAGCGGCCAGGAAGGCTATCGAAGCCGACAAGGCCGAAGACGCCAGGAAACCCAAAGCTACGAAGGCCAGCACGAAGAAGGCGAAGGCACAGAAAGCCAAGGCGAAGAAGCCGGTAGCGAAGAAAGCCAAGGCCAAGAAAGCAGCGAAATCCAAAAAGGCTTCTTCGGTAGCAAAGGGGACCAAGAAGGCGGCGGCAAAGACCGCGGCCAAAAAGGCAAAGAAGAAAACGGCCAAGAAAGCAGCAAAGAAGCTGCCAGCGACCAAGGCCAAGAAGAAGAAAAAGAAGGCCAGATAAGTGTCTGGCCTCGAGCACGCGCGCACGCCTCACCTCCGCGCCGGCGCCATTGCGGCGGTGGCGACGCTGGTGGTCGACCAGGCCTCGAAGCTATGGCTACTCTACGCGTTCGACATCGCCAAGCGCGGCGCGGTGAAGGTCACACCGTTCTTCGACCTCGTGCTGGCCTGGAATGTCGGGATCAGCTTTGGCTGGTTCCAGAGCGACAATCAGCTCGCCCAGCTCGCGCTGATGGCGATCAAGGCAATCGCCGTGATCGTGCTGGGGATCTGGATGGCGCGCTCCAGCACGCTGCTGGCGACGCTGGCGCTGGGCCTGATCATCGGCGGTGCGGTGGGCAATGGCATCGATCGCTTCCTGCATGGTGCGGTGGTCGATTTCGCCCTGTTCCATATTGAGATCGGGGGAAAAACCTTCAATTGGTACGTGTTTAACCTCGCAGACGTGGCCATTGTTGCCGGGGTAGCGGGCCTATTGTATGACTCGTTCCTGGGGGTACCCGCCGCAAAAGCGCCCTGATCCCGGCCGAAAGGACCCTTAGGGTATGACGCCAGTACGGCCCTCAGGCCAGCCCCCTATGTTGCAGAAATTGTGAATGGGAACAGCGCGATGCGCGAGACCGAAGCCCGCTTCTGGATGATTCAGATCCCCTCGTTGAGCCGAGCGCTGCGCTTGGCCGCCATTGCCCTCGGCATCGGCTTGGTGATGGCAGCTGGTCCGGTACGCGCCGACGACGACGAAGACGAGGACGACAAGACCTTCGAGGAAAAGATCATCGAAGGCATCATGCGCGGCATCGGCGGCACCAACATGGAAAACCGCGGCATCGAATACCGCGAACGCTCCCCGCTGGTGGTTCCCCCGAAGCTGGATTTGCCGCCGCCGTCCACGACCGCGGCCGAAAGCAAGGCGCCGAACTGGCCAAAGGATCACGACGAGCAGCGCCGCAAGGCTGCGGCCGCCGCGCGAAAGAAGGAAAACAAGGACCCGCGCGAAGCGTCTCGCATCCTGACGCCGGCCGAGCTCGCGGTAGGCAAGACCGCTGCGCCCTCGCGCACCAACAATGATCCATTGACGCCGGGCACCACGAACCCCAATCCGATCCTGAGCCCGTCGCAGCTCGGCTATAGCGGCGGCTTCGGCGGCCTGTTCGGCGGCAACAAGACCGAGACGGCGCCGTTCAAGGGCGAGCCGACGCGCGAGTCGCTGACCCAGCCGCCGCCCGGCTATCAGACGCCGTCGTCGAACTTCGCCTACGGCACCGGACCGA
This sequence comes from Bradyrhizobium sp. CB3481, assembly GCF_029714305.1. Lineage (NCBI taxonomy): Bacteria > Pseudomonadati > Pseudomonadota > Alphaproteobacteria > Hyphomicrobiales > Nitrobacteraceae > Bradyrhizobium > Bradyrhizobium sp. CB3481. The sequence continues at coordinate 1,284,704 of NZ_CP121647.1, read as the reverse complement.
AGGAATCGCTGAACAAGGAATACAATCCGGCCGCCGGCAAGTATGGCGAATAGTTAAGTATGGCGAATAGTTAAGCCGATCTCTCGCCTTCGTGACGATTGCCGGTAGCGGTGCGGTGTACGATGCCGCGGCTTGATCCCGAGCGGTTTTGCCGGGTTGTTGCTTCTAACATTTGGGCGGATTCCTGCCGCAGGACTGGTAACCAGTTTTGCGGAACAAGCGCCAGATAGGTCATGATGTCCTCACACCGTTTTGCTGTTTCTCTCGTTGCCGCTTTCATCTCGACGTTCGCTTTCTCCGCCGGCGGCGCATTGGCCCAGACCACGGTCACATCGGAACGACCCGCCAGCTTCACCCTCGACAACGGCCTGCAAGTCGTGGTGATCCCGGATCACCGCACGCCCGTCGTCACGCAGATGATCTGGTACAAGGTCGGCTCCGCCGACGAGACGCCGGGCAAGTCGGGCCTCGCGCATTTTCTCGAACACCTGATGTTCAAGGGCACGGCAAAGCACCCCGCAGGTGAATTTTCCCAGACCGTGCTGCGGATCGGCGGCAACGAGAACGCTTTCACCTCGCTCGACTACACCGGCTATTTCCAGCGCGTGCCGCGCGAACAACTGGCGAAGATGATGGAGTTCGAGGCCGACCGCATGACAGGTCTGATCCTCAAGGATGAGAACGTGCTGCCCGAGCGCGATGTCGTGCTCGAGGAATTCAACATGCGCGTCGCCAATAATCCGGAGGCGCGGCTGAGCGAGCAGATCATGGCCGCGCTCTATCTCAATCATCCCTATGGCCGGCCGGTGATCGGCTGGCGCCAGGAGATCGAGAAACTGGACCGCGAGGATGCGCTGGCGTTCTACAAACGCTTCTACGCGCCGAACAACGCCATCCTGGTGATTGCAGGCGACGTCGAGCCTAAGGAAATCCGCCCGCTGGTGGAAAAGGCCTATGGCGGCATTCCGGCCCAGCCGGCGATATCAGCGCACCGCGTCCGCCCGCAGGAGCCGGTGCCGGCGGCGCCGCGGACGGTGACGCTGGCCGATCCGCGCGTCGAACAGCCCGGCCTGCGGCGCTCTTATCTCGTGCCCTCATCTACGACCGCGGCGGCCGGCGAAGGCCCGGCGCTCGACGTGCTCGCGCAGCTGATGGGCGGCGGCTCCAACTCCTATCTCTATCGCGCGCTGGTGATCGACCGCCAGCTCGCGACCAGCGCCAGCGCCGGCTATCAAGGCACGGCGCTCGATCCCACCCAGTTCTCGATCTCGGTTTCACCGAAGCCCGGCGTCGAATTTTCGCAAATTGAGCAGGTGATCGACGGTGTGATTGCGGAAGTGATCCAGAATCCCGCCCGCGCCGAGGACCTCGAACGGGTCAAGACCCAATTGATCGCGGAAGCGATCTACGCCCAGGACAATCAAGCCACGCTGGCGCGCTGGTATGGCGGTGCGCTGACGACAGGACTCTCGATCGATGACATCAGGAGCTGGCCGGACCGGATTCGCGCCGTCACCGCCGAGCAGGTGCGCGACGCCGCGCAGAAATGGCTCGACAAGAAACGCTCGGTGACCGGTTATCTGATCAAGGATACCGCGCAAAAACGCGAGGAGAAGCGCTCGTGACCCGTTTTTCGTTTGGCGCGCAGCGCCTCGCAACCGGCCTGATCGCCGGCGCCGTGCTGCTGATGCTGGCGGTGAGCCCGTCGCATGCCGCAGCGAAGATCCAGCGGCTGGTCTCCCCCGGCGGCATCGAAGCATGGTTCGTGCAGGACGCCACCGTGCCGCTGATCGCCATGGAATACGCCTTCGCCGGCGGCGCGGCCCAGGACGCGGAGGGCAAGCCCGGCATCGGCAACATGGTCGCCGGCCTGCTCGACGAGGGCTCCGGCGATCTCGACTCCAAGACCTTCCACGAGCGCCTGGAGCGGCGCGCAATCGAGCTCAGCTTTTCCTCGACCCGGGACTATTTCCGTGGCTCGCTGCGCATGCTCAAGGACAACAAGGATGAGGCCTTCGGCCTGCTCCATCTGGCGCTGACCTCGCCGCATTTCGATGCCGCGGACGTCGAGCGCATTCGCGCGCAGGTGCTCTCCGGGCTGCGCCGCGACACCACCAATCCGACCTCGCTGGCGAGCCGCAAATTCCTCGAGGTTGCCTTCGGCGATCATCCCTATGGCCGGCCGGGCAATGGAACGCTCGAGAGCGTGCCGAAGATCGACGTATCGGACATGAAGGACTACGTCCGCCGCGTCATCGCCAAGGATACGCTTCGCATCGCCGTGGTCGGCGACGTCGATGCCGACACGCTCGGCAAGCTCCTGGACAAGACGTTCGGCACCCTTCCGGCCAAGGCCAGCCTGACGCCGGTCGCCGAGGTCGAGGCCACCAAGCCGCCGCAGCGCGCCTTCGTGCCGCTCGACGTGCCGCAGACCGTGGTGACTTTTGGCGGTCCCGGCTTCCGCCGCCATGATCCGGATTTCATGGCCGCCTATGTCGTGAACCACATCCTCGGTGGCGGCGGCCTGTCGTCGCGGCTCTACAAGGAGGTCCGCGAAAAACGCGGCCTTGCCTATTCCGTCTACGAATCGCTCCTGTGGATGGATCGCTCGGCCCTGTTTATCGGCAACACCGGCACCCGTGCCGACCGCGCCGGCGAGACGGTCGATGCGATCGAGAAGGAGATCCGCCGCATCGCCGAGGAAGGCCCGACCCAGAAGGAGCTCGACGAGGCCAAGTCGTATCTGAAGGGCTCGCAGATGCTGGCGCTCGATACCTCCTCGAAACTGGCGCAGGCGTTGCTGCAATACCAGCTCGACAAGCTGCCGATCGACTACATCGAAAAGCGCAATGCCATCGTCGATGCCGTGACGCTCGAGGACGCCAGGAAGGCCGCAAAGAAGCTGTGGGCGCAGGGCCTGCTCACGGTCATCGTCGGCCGCGCCCCGCAGGCCGCCGCCCAGCCCGCCGCGGTAGCGCCAAAGGCGAACTGAGCTTGCGATTTCCCGTCATGGCCACTCGCGGCCTTGACGTGTTTTTCCTGGTGGACACTGATAAGACGTGGATGCTCGGGAATCGGGGGCGAAGACGCGCTTCGCGCTATTGCCCGGGCATGACGACTTTTGGTGCCGCCATGCTGCGGGTTTCCCGCGATCTCACGATCGACGACAACGATATCGAGATCGGCTTTGTCCGCGCCTCCGGGCCGGGCGGGCAGAACGTCAACAAGCTCGCCACCGCAGCCCAGCTCCGCTTCGACACGCGCAAGATCGCGCTGCCGGAGGATGCGGCCGCGCGGCTCATGCGGCTTGCCGGCCAGCGCATGACCAAGGAGGGTGTGATCGTGATCCACGCCCAGCGCTTCCGCACCCAGGAACGCAACCGGGCCGACGCGATCGACCGCCTGCTCGAACTGCTCCGCGAAGCCTTGATACGCCCGACGCCGCGGCGGCCGACCAAGCCGACCTTCGGCTCGAAGCAGCGGCGGCTGGAAGGCAAGAAGCGCCGCAGCGACGTCAAGGCCAAGCGCAACATCCGCTTCGACGATTGAGCTTCTTCTCGCCACATCTCAATCGCGGATGAGATATTCCCGGATCATCAGCCGCGCGCGGTGAATGCGCGCCTTGACGCTTTCGCGCGTCAGGCCGAGCACTGCAGCGATCTCGTCGATCGACAATTCCTCGATGTCGCGCAGCAGGATCACTTCGCGATAGTGATCGGGCAGCGACTGGATGGCGCGCGACAGGTCGATGCGGATGTCCTCCGGCGCGAGCAGCGCCAGCCGCGCCTCCGCCTCCCCGGCCGGCGCTTCCGCTGTGCCCGCCGCCCGGCGCAGCAGACGCAGGCAGGCGCGGCGAGCCACCGCAAACAGCCACGCCGAAAACGACGTGACCGCGCGCAGCGTGCCGACCCGTCGGTACAGCAGCAGCAGCGTTTCCTGCACCGCATCGTCAATGTCGGCGGCGCGGCAATTGCGCGCGGCGTAGCGGCGAACGTCCGGCTGGGCGGCTGCGATCAGCGACACCAGCGCTTCGGTGTCGCCGCGGCGGGCTGCCTCGACCAGCGAGGGATCGCAGCGCCCTGCTCCGGCCAGCGCCGTCATGGCGCGGGCAGCCTGCGGCCGACCATGGCGCACATCGGGCAAAAGCCGAAAGAGCCGGTCAGAATGGCAATCGCCCCGGTGCCGGCGATCAGGTAGCCGGCCATCGTGCCGGGCATGCCGAAAAGCCCGTACGCGATCATCAGAGCGCCCCCGATCGTCCGCATCGCCCGCTCCCAGCCCGGTAAATTCTTGCGATAGAACATAGCAGCTCCTTTTGCTTTCAGCGCGAGAACCTCAGTGCGTTCTCGTCCCATAGAGCCGCGCAGGCAGGCTTTCGGTTCGCGGGTTGGAGCCCAAAGCACAAAAAAACTCCGGCCGCGTCGAGGCGGCCGGAGTTCGCTTGGAGAACGACCCGGCGGAGGAGACCGGTTTCTCCCGGCGTCTTATCGGCTGCTGGCGGGAGGGGTAGCCGCACCGCCCGTGGTCTTGGGCGCGGCGTGCGGCGCGCCGCTGCCGGCTCCGACGGTGCCCTTCATGCCGGTCTTCGCGCCGGCACGTTGGCCGGCAGCGCCGCCGGGCGTATCTTCGTCCATGCTGCCCGACGCTCCACCTTGCATTTGGGTCGTGCCCTTTGCACCGCCGCGGATCTGCGTGTCGGATGAGGCGCCTTGCGCCAATACCGGACCAGCAAGCAGGGCCGACATTGCAACCGCGATCGCCGAGGTTTTCACTAGCTTCATCCATTACTCCCAGGTTTGGTTGGCGAAGAACCGTTCGGTGATTCAGGCGCCGCTCGTGGCCCGAACATGTTCCGTCGCCGGATCGGTCGTGTGGTGAACGGCGCGCGCGCCATGCAAGCCGCGCGATGTGGTGATCGTGCAGGGATTTCAGGGTCATTTTGCGAATCCTTGGCCACATGCGAACCGCATATTCGGCGCCTCAGCGGCGCCTGAAAAGTTCCGTAAAAATATTTTGAACGCATGCATTTGACCGGTGGGTTGCGTAAAATCGCACCCGCCAGCCCTTCGAATCGAGCCCCCAGGAATTCATGCCCGTCCGCCAGCTTCCCGAACAGGTCGTCAACCGCATCGCCGCCGGCGAAGTGGTCGAACGTCCCGCGAGCGTGGTGAAGGAGCTCGTCGAAAACGCCATCGACGCCGGCGCGAGCCGGATCGACATCTTCAGCGATGGCGGCGGCCGGCGTCGGATCGGCATCACCGACGATGGCAGCGGCATGACCCATGGCGACCTCGCGCTTGCCGTCGACCGTCATGCGACCTCCAAGCTCGATGACGAGGATCTCCTGCGCATTCGCACGCTGGGGTTTCGCGGCGAGGCGCTGCCTTCGATCGGCGCGGTGGCCAGGCTCGGCATCACCACGCGCCACGCCAGCGAACCGCATGCCTGGTCGCTCTCGGTCGAAGGCGGGGTGAAATCAGAGATCATGCCGGCGGCGCTGTCGCAGGGCACCCGCGTCGAGGTCAGCGATCTCTTCTTCGCCACACCCGCCCGGCTGAAATTTCTCAAGACCGACCGCACCGAGGCCGAGGCGATCCGCGAAGTGGTGCGGCGCCTCGCCATGGCGCGGCCCGACATCGCCTTCACCCTCGCCGGCGAGGAGCGCGCGCCGGTGACCTGGGCGGCGGCGCTGCCCGGCGCCCCCGGCCGACTGACCCGGCTCGGCGATATCCTGGGCAGCGATTTTCGCGCCTGCGCCATCGACGTGCGCGCCGAGCGCGAGGGCGTCGCGGTCGAAGGCTTTGCTGCCGCGCCGTCGCTGACGCGCGCCAATGCGCTGGGGCAATATCTGTTCGTCAACGGCCGCCCCGTTCGCGACAAGCTGATTCTCGGCGCGGTGCGCGCCGCCTATTCGGATTATCTGCCGCGCGACCGTCATCCCGTGGTGGCGCTGTTTGTGACGCTGCCACCGCAGGAGGTCGACGCCAATGTGCATCCGGCCAAGACCGAGGTGCGCTTCCGCAACGCCGGCCTCGTGCGCGCGCTGATCGTGCATGCATTGAAGGAGGGCCTCGCCCGCGAGGGAAGGCGCACCGCGGCCAATACCGACGGCGCGGCGCTATCGGCGTTCCGTCCCTCCTTTGCGCCGCGCCCGATCAACTGGGACTGGCGCAGCTCGCCGGCCTACCCAGTCAGGCCTGCACCGTCGTTCGAAGGCGCGGCGGCAACGGCGCTCGCTGAAGCCGGACAGGCCGCCTTCGATGTCGGCGCGCCGACCGCCGACGTGCGCTTCGAGGCACAGCCCGCCGCCGACCTGCTCGACCGCCCGCTCGGCGCGGCGCGCACGCAGATTCATGAGACCTATATCGTGTCGCAGACTCGCGACGGCCTCATCGTGGTGGACCAGCACGCCGCGCATGAGCGCATCGTCTACGAGAGGCTCAAGGCGTCGCTGGCGAAGAACGGTGTGCAGCGGCAGATTCTTCTGATCCCGGAAATCGTCGAACTCGACGAAGCCACCGTCGAAAAACTGCTCGATCGCTCCGAAGAGCTGGCTTCCTTCGGCCTCGCCATCGACTCCTTCGGCCCCGGCGCGGTGGCGGTGCGCGAAACCCCGTCGCTGCTCGGCAAGGCCAATGCAGCGGGATTATTGCGCGACCTCGCCGAACACATGGCCGAATGGGATGAGGCGCTGCCGCTGGAGCGCCGCCTGATGCACGTCGCCGCCACCATGGCCTGCCACGGCTCGGTCCGCGCCGGCCGCCGTCTCAAGCCGGAAGAGATGAACGCGCTCTTGCGCGAGATGGAAGACACGCCGAATTCCGGCCAGTGCAACCACGGCCGCCCGACCTATGTCGAACTCAAGCTCGCGGATATAGAGAAGCTGTTTGGGCGGCGTTAGGACGATGTGCCGCCATTTTTTCCGCTGTCATCGCCCGGCTTGACCGGGCGACCCAGTACGCCGCGGCGTTCGAGTGAGTCGCTGGCGTCCCGGCGTACTGGATGCCCCGCCTTCGCGGGGCATGACGAGTCACTATTTGGCAGCGGGCTTGCCAAATCTCAGAAACACGAACTCCGTATCGTCATACGCCCGCCGCTCCAGTTCCTCGAACCCTTCAGGCGCGGCGAACGCTGCAGCCTTCGCCTCCTCCACCACAACCAGCGCCTCGCGCGTCAACCAGCCGCCGTCGCGCAGCGAGGCCAGCGCCTTTTCCGCAAGCCCCTTGCCGTAGGGCGGATCGAGGAACACCAGCGAAAACGGCTCGACCGGATGCGCGGGTCCCAGATTGGTGGCGTCGCGGCGATAGACTTTTGTCACGCCGCCGAGGCCGAGCGACTCGACATTATTCCGCAACAAGGCGCGCGCTTCCGCGCCATTGTCGACGAACAGCGTGAATGCCGCCCCGCGCGACACCGCCTCGATGCCAAGCGCGCCCGTGCCGGCGAACAGGTCGAGCACCCGCGCGCCTTCGATCGGGTCGTCATAGGCGTGGATCAGGATGTTGAACACGGACTCGCGCAGGCGGTCCGCCGTCGGACGGATCGCCTGCGTCGAGGGCGAGGCCAGGTTGCGGCCCTTCAGTCTTCCGCCGACGACGCGCATCGCAGAGCTACTCGTCCCGCGGCTTCAGATCGCGCTTGCCGTGATAGCCGCGCTTCGGGCGGCGCGGCGGGCCGTAGCCGTTGGCTTCGTCCTCGTTGCGCGCCCGCGCCTCCTCGCTGCCGGTCCGCTGCACCAGCACGCGACGGCCCTTGCGATCGGCGATCAGCGCGCTCTTGCCGGCCGGCTTGAACGACTTTTTGCCGCGCGGCGCGTCGTCGTCACCCTCGGATTTGTCGTCCTGCGCCGGACGGTTGAAATCGGCGCCGGCAAGCGCGGCGATCTTCTCGCCGAGCTGCTCGCGCAGCACCCGCGTCTTGACCTCCTCGACCTGCCCTTCCGCAAGCTCACCGAGCTGGAACGGCCCGTAGGAGACACGGATCAGCCGGTTCACCTCGAGGCCGAGATGCGCCATCACGTTGCGCACCTCGCGGTTCTTGCCCTCGCGGATCGCGAACACGACCCAGACATTGGCGCCCTGGTCGCGTTCAAGCTGCGCATCGATCGGGCCGTATTTGACGCCGTCGACCTCGACGCCCTTCTTCAACTCGTCGAGCTGCGCCTGCGTGACCTCGCCATGGGCGCGGACGCGGTAGCGTCGCAGCCAGCCGGTATCCGGCAGTTCGAGCGCCCGGGCGAGCCCACCGTCATTGGTCAAGAGCAACAGCCCTTCCGTGTTGAAATCGAGCCGGCCGACCGAGATCAGTCGCGGCAGGCCTTCGGGCAGATTGTCGAACACCGTCGGCCGCCCCTCGGGATCGTCATGCGTCGTCATCAGCCCGCGCGGCTTGTGATACAGGAACAGCCGCGTGCGCTCGCGCGGCGGCAGCACCTTGCCGTCGACGGCGATCACATCGTTGGCGGTGACGTCGAGCGCCGGCGAATTGATGACACGGCCGTTGACCGTGACGCGGCCCGCCGTGATCAGCTCCTCGGCATCGCGGCGCGAGGCAAGGCCTGCGCGCGCCACCACCTTGGCGATGCGCTCGCCGGCCTTTTTCGGCTTCGGCTCTGCGCGCGGCGCACGCCTGTCGGCATCCGGCGTGCGCTCGCGATAGGCGCCGCGACCGCCAAAGGCGGGACGCTTTGCAAAGATTCGGCTGTCGTTCTCGTTGTCACGGCGCGGACGATCGCCGTAGCGACCCTCGCTGCGCGGATGCTCCTGCCAATCGGTGCGCCCCTCAGGTCGCCCGCGACTTCCATCATGATCACGGCGCTCGCGGGGACGATCGAATTTCGGACGATCCTCGCGCGAACGCGAAAACCGCGGACGCTCCTCGCCCGCCCCATCGTCACGCGCGCGGCCAAAGCGCGGCCGGTCGAAATTGCCTGCACCATCGCGCGCGGGACGGGAATCGCGTCCGCCGCGGTCGTCCCGCTTCTGCCACGGCTTGTCCTCACCGCGCTCGGGCCGGTCGCCATAATCCTTGCGCGGCCCGCGCGAAAACCGCTTCTCGCCGTCGCGCGACGGGCGATCACCATAGGGCCGATCGCCGCGCGGACGGTCGCCGTCTTTCCGGAAACCTTCGCCGCGCGGCGCGTAGGGGCGCTTGTCGCCGAACTTCTTTTCAGAAAACCGCCCGGCCGGGCGTGCGTCGTCGCGATCACGTCGCGGCGGGCGCGCGTCACGATCTCGATCAAAGTTCGGCCGGTCGCTGCGCGGCTTGAACGAACGCTTCTCGCCATCGCGATCCTCACGCGGACGAAAATCCTTGCGCGGGCCACGATCTCCGGAATCGCGCTTGCGATCCCCGGAGTCGCGCTTGCGATCCCCGGAGTCGCGCTTGCGATCCCCGAAGTCGCCGCGGGGGCGGTCGTCCCGGTTGAAGCGCTGCGGCCGATCGCCAAAGTCCCGGCGCGGCGGACGATCATCGCTGTCGCGCTTGCCGGCGTAGGGCTTTTTGCCAAACGGCTTCGCGCCTTCGGACTTGCCGGCATAGGGACGCCGCTCGCTGTCATCGCGGGTGCCAAATCCCCGCTTGGCGAATTTCTTCTCGGGGCCCCTCGCCGCCCCCGAACGGCCCTTGCCACCGCCGGCGCGGCCCTTGCCGCCTCCGGGACGGTCACGCCGGCCGCGGGAATCGTTGTTTTTGTCGTTATCGCGGGGCATGAATGTTCTCTTGGGTCCGAATAAAATGGCCATCAGGCGGATCAGGATGGGCTGTCAAAGCGGTAACGCGCGCGCACTTCGCGCAGGGCGCATTCTCACGCAAAACCGGCATCCACGTTTGCTGAAGGCGGCCCTCATAGCAGGTTTATTCTGATGATACGAGGCATGACTGCCCCTTCTTTCATGGATTTGGCGCTGAAAACCGCCGAAAATGCCGGAAAAGCCGGCGAAGTTCCGATCGGCTGCGTCATCGTCAGGGATTACGAGGTGATCGCCACCGCCGGCAACCGGACCCTGACCGACCGTGACCCGACCGCGCACGCCGAAATCCTGGCGATCCGGCAGGCCGCCGAGGCGATCGGCACCGAACGGCTGGTCGATTGCGACCTCTATGTCACGCTTGAGCCCTGCACCATGTGCGCCGGCGCGATCTCGTTCGCTCGGATCAGGCGGCTCTATTACGGCGCCGCCGATCCCAAGGGCGGCGCGGTGGATTCCGGCGTGCGGTTCTTCGCCCAGCCGACCTGCCACCACGTGCCGGAGGTTTATTCGGCGGTCGGCGAGGTCAAGGCGGCGACGCTGCTGCGGGATTTTTTCAGGGAGCGGCGGTAGGGCATTACGCCTCACACATACCGTTGTCGTCACCCGTGAAGGCGGGTAACCCAGTATCCCAGAGCCCTGATCGCTGGATGAATCTATTTTGGCGACGTCCGCGGACGAACCTCGATCAATGGGGCTGGTACTGCGGCTTTGATCCGCCAGCGCGTCGCATGGACGACGAGATCGTTTGAGTCGTGCGGAGTGACGGCCGCCCGGAAATCGCAGAGTTAGCGAACTTCTTCACCTGAGCTGTTGCCCTCATTGGCTTTGTTGGCACCTTCGTTGAGTTCTCGCGAGGCCTGACGATAAAACTCTTCGTCTCTACCTTTCGGCTCGCCTGCTTGCTGCCACAGCTCGTAAGCTCGCCGTGTAATCCTCATTAGTTGGCCATCATCCATGTTATCTCTCCTTCCGAAGCGCTCGTGAAGAAACGAAAGATGGATACCGCTGTTAGGCGCTCTGCCATAGAGCGTGGCGTTTGGGCGTTGACGCATCCGTACGCCGCTTGCCAGAATACGTTGATCTCACAAAAGGATCGTCAATAAATCGCGAGCCCGCGTCAGGAAAAACCTGTCGGATGGCAACATGCAAATACATCAATTGTGCTTCTTCAGGCGCTCTTACAAAGTCGCCACTTGGCATTCGCGCATAAGCCGACGGACTTTGTGGGCCATTTTGTTCATTTCGCTGTTCCCCGTCTACTGCTTAGCCGGTGAAGGGAAACCCATCAGCATCACCGTGGTGGCCGACCATACGAAGGCCAACGGAGAACCCTGGGACGGCATTCGAGGCCTTGGCGGGGGGCGCGGTCCAACGACCATCCTCAACAAAAATGCGCCGCCGGATCTGGCGGTCTGCGTCGTTCGTTTGGAAACGCCTCCGGAATGCAGCATGCAATATGTGAACTTGAAGCAATATTCGCTTTGCCAGAACAGCTATAATTGCACTTTCAAGCGGGTGAGTATCCCCGATGGACTTTTCGGGCTCATCATTCTGGATTTGGACTTGCGGCGGCATGACCTGGTTGATTTCCTCTTAATGACTGCTGAGAAGGCTCTTACTCCCGACCAGCGAGCCGCTTTGGAAAGTGAGATTCGAAGAAGAGCCGACCAGCTAGCGCCGCCTTTTTCCCAAGGAGAGAAGCAACGCAGGTTGAGGGAGATGCTTGTTGTTCCCATGGGCAGCTGCGCCGAAGCTAAGGGATGCAGGCTCGTCCAATCCGAAATCCGCGTGAACTCGGCCGAGTGATCTTTGCCGGGGGAGCCGCCGTCCCGTCGCCACGTCCGCGTAAAATGTCCTTTCGTGTCTATGGCGCGATGTAATCTGGCCTATGCGCCCAGCACTTCGTCCAATTCGTGCGGGGTGTCCGCCCACGGCTCCGCCGGCGATTTGTCGCACCACCCTTCTGGGCGTCTTCGCCGAGATCACATCGCGTGGCCGCCCCGCGTGAGACGATCAAGAGCCGACACAATCGCGATATCGCTTGGCCGCAGTCTGCGGAGAAGTTGGGGTGAGGAACGGCGCGATTATCCTTAGTACCGCTTTTCTTTTCACATAAGACCTGCTTGCAGCGAGCCGCGACCAGACGCGACCACGGCTGCCGAAAAAGGGGCTAAACGAGGAACCATGGCCGCTCCGGCCGGAAGAGAGGAATCGATCCTCCAAGCTTCTTCACCGCGGGGCGGAGCGTTTCGCAGCATACTTCACTTGCCGGTATCGCAGGCCTTCCTTGGCGATTTCGTCTGAACTCAACTCCCGCTCTGCTTTCACCCGCCGAAGATCGATTTGCGAGCTCAGGCTGCGGCGCACTGCGTCCACTGCTGATTGCCTAGTCGGATGCCCCACGTAGAAAAAGCAGAACTCAAAAAATACACCACCTCTTTGGCGCCGGCCGATGCTTACGACCCACGCCTTTCTCGCGCATTCTTCCATTCGATCGCCCTGTCCCGAGATCACACCAATCGAATCGTTCCGTGTTGTAGCCGACCTTGTCCTCCGCTTGTGTCAGGATATCCCCGACGAGGGGGTGCGCGCCCCTGTAAGGCTTCCAGCAGTGTTGACGGTCGTGATCGACCGAGAGGCCGCGGCGTACTGGATCCCCGCCGGAGCCTGTCATCGGGCGCGCGTTCGCGCGACCCGGTGGCGGGGACGACGGCTGAGTATGCGGCGAGATTTCGTCTCACGTCGCCAGAAAAAACTCCCGCAGCAGCTTCGCCGTCGCCTCCGGATTCTCCTCCGGGAGAAAGTGCCCCGAATCCACCGGCGCACCGCGCACATTCGTCGCCCATTTCTTCCACGTATCGAGCGGCGTTGTTGCGGCGGAGGCGACGCCTACATCACCCCACAGCGCCAGCATCGGCATCGTGATCTTCTTGCCGGCTTCGAAATCGGCCTTATCGATCTCGTAATCGGCATAGGCGCCGGCGCGGTAGTCCTCGCACATCGCGTGGATGCGGGCGGGATCGCGGAACGGCGCGAGATAGTGCTCCAGCGCGCGCGGATCGATGGCGTCAAGCGTCTTCGACTTGGTCTGGCTCGCCATCTTGTAGCGCAGGAAAAATTCACCATTGTTCGCGATCAGTGTTTCCGGCAGCGGATGCGGCTGCGCCAGGAATGCCCAGTGATAGATCTTCAGCGCGGAAAGCCGGTTCAGCTTCTCCCAATAATCATAGGTCGGCGCGATATCGAGCACGGCGAGTTTTGACAGCCGGCCGGGATGATCGAGCGCCAGCCGATAGGACACGCGGCCGCCGCGATCATGCCCGGCAAGCGCGAAATGCACATGGCCGAGCCGCTCCATCGCCTCCACCATCGCTTTCGCCATCGCGCGCTTGGTGTAGGGCGTGTGATTGTCGTCGCTGCGCGGCATGTCCGACCAGCCATAGCCCGGCAGGTCGGCAATGATCAGCGTGAACTGGTCCGCGAGCTGTGGCGCGACCGGGTGCCACATCACATGCGTCGAGGAGAAGCCGTGCAGCAGCAATAGCGGCGGTCCCTTGCCGCCGACGCGCGCGAAGATGCGCCCTGACGAGGTATTGATCCATTCGGACGCATATCCCGGAAACAGATCGGCAAGGTCGGGCATGGTTTCCTCTCTTGTCATCATCCGCCACCGGGTCGGCCAAATGGCCGCCCGATGACAGGCTCCGGCGGATGATGCAGTAAACACCAGCGCTGCAATCAACAGCAGCCGCCGCAGCGTACTGGATACCCCGCCTGCGCGGGGTATGACAGTCTTGCTTGCTTCAAACTTTGTTCGTCGTTGCCGCTAGCAGACCGCAGGTTTATGCCATCCCTCAAGTCCGACCAACAGGAACCAGAGGAAGCCAGCGATGCCGATCGATTTCGAAATCCCCGCCGAAGCCAAGGCGATCCGCGAAAAAGTCCGCAAATGGGTGCATGAGGAATGCATTCCCGCGGAGAAGGAACTCGATAGCAAGCCGCTCGCGGATGTGCTGGGACCGCTGCGGGCCAAGGCGCGGGCACGGGGCCTGTGGTGCCCGTGGGTGCCGAAGGAGTATGGCGGCATGGGCCTTGGCCCGCTCGCCAACGCGCTGGTGCAGATGGAACTCGGCGAGAGCATGCTGGGTGCGCTCTCGATGAATACACAGGGGCCGGACGATGCCTCGATGATGACGATCCTCGCCCACGGCACGGAATATCAGAAGGAGAAGTTCCTAAAGCCCCTGCTCAACGGCGACAAGCGTATCTGCTTCTCGATGACGGAGAAGGCGGCGGGCGCCGACGCCACGGGCATGCAGACCACGGCCGTGAAAGACGGCAATGAGAACTACGTCCTGAACGGCGAGAAGTGGTTCTCCTCCTCCGCCAGCGTCGCCGACATGGCGCTGGTGATGGCCAAGACCGATCCCAACGCGCCGCGCCACAAGCAGTATTCCACCTTCATCGTCGAGCTGCCGAACCCCGGCTACAGGATCAAGCGCAACGTCGCCAACATGGCGATCGAGGGGCCGCATGACGATGTCCTGCACGGCGGCCACTCCGAGATCGAGATCAAGGATCTCGTCGTGCCGGCCGACAATCTGGTCGGCGGCGAAGGCAACGGCTTTGCGATGGGCCAGCACCGCCTCGCCTATGGCCGCCTGCGCCACGGCATGCACAACGTCGCCAAGGCGCAGCGCGCGCTCGACATGGCCGCGGCCCATGTCACCAAGCGTTCGACCTTCGGCCAACTGCTCGCCGACCGCCAGGCGGTGCAGTTCATGCTCGCCGATTGCGCCAGCGAACTCTATATCGGCCGGCTGATGCTGCTGCACATCGCCTACAAGGCGGAAAAGGGCCTCGACATCCGCCAGGAGAACTCGATCGCCAAGATCTTCCACGCCCATATGGTGCACAAGGTGATCGACACTGCGATCCAGCTCCACGGCGCGCTCGGCTTCAGCCAGGATACGCCGCTGGCGAAGTGGTACACCCAGGTGCGCTCGCAGCGGCTGGTCGACGGTCCGGATGAAGTGCACAAGTGGAAGATCGGCAAGAACGTCATCAAGGCGTTCCGCGAACACGGCACGACCGCGAGCGCGGCGGGCGGGGATTTGCTGTAGGTCCACACCCGTCATTTCGGGGCGGCGCACAAGCGCCGAACCCGGAATCTCGATATGAGGCCCGCAGGCGCTAAACAATATCGAGATTCCGGATCGACGCGCATGGCGCGTCGTCCGGAATGACGGTCAACCCTTCTCCGCCTCCACCGCCTGCCAGGCGATGTCACGGCGGCAAAAACCATCGGCCCACTTAATGCGATCGACAGCCTGATAGGCCCGCTCTCTCGCTTCCGTCACAGTCTTGCCCATCGCGCAGACGTTCAGTACGCGGCCGCCATTGGCGACGATGCCGCCGTCCTTCGCCGCCGTGCCGGCATGGAAGATTTCAACGCCCTCAATCTTTCCAGCTTCATCCAGGCCCTCGATCTGCGTGCCCTTGTTGTAGTCGCCGGGATAGCCCTTCGCCGCCATCACCACGGTCAGCGCCGGGTCGGGAAACCAGCGCAGATCAAAGTGCTTCAACTCCCCGTCGCAGGCCGCCAGAAACGCCGGCACGATGTCCGACATCATCCGCAGCATGTGCACCTGGCACTCCGGATCGCCGAAGCGGACGTTGTATTCGAACAGTTTTGGCCCCTGCTCCGTCAGCATCACGCCGGCATAGAGCACGCCCTTGAACGGCGTGCCGCGCTGCTTCATCCCCGCGACCGTCGGCAGGATGATCCGCGACATGATCTGATCGTGAATATCAGGCGTCACGAACGGCGTCGGCGAATAGGCGCCCATACCGCCGGTGTTCGGGCCCTCGTCATGATCGAACACGCGCTTGTGGTCCTGCGCCGTGGCGAGCTGGATCGCCGTCTCGCCGTCGCACAACGCGAAAAAGCTGATCTCGCGGCCGACGAGACATTCCTCGATCACGACCTCGGTGCCCGCCGCGCCGAACTTGCCGTCGAATATCATGGCGATTGCCGCTTCGGCTTCGGCCAGCGTATTCGCCACGACGACGCCCTTGCCCGCGGCCAGGCCGTCCGCCTTGACAACAATCGGCGCGCCCTGCGTGCGCACGTAAGCCAGCGCGCCGGCGGCATTATCGAAGCGCCGGTAGGCTCCCGTCGGAATATTGAACTCGCTGCAGAGATCCTTGGTAAATCCCTTCGAACCCTCGAGCTGCGCCGCCGCCTTGCGAGGCCCGAATGCCTTGATGCCGGCCGCGGCGAGATCATCGACAATGCCCGCCACCAGCGGCGTCTCGGGGCCGACCACGACGAGATCGACGGCGTTGTTCTTGCAGAACTCAATCACCGCAGGATGATCGGCGGCATCGAGCGCGACGCATTCGGCCTCGCGCGCGATGCCGGCATTGCCGGGGGCGCACCACAATTTGGTGAGCAGCGGGGAAGCGGCGATCTTCCATGCGAGAGCGTGTTCGCGGCCGCCGGAACCGAGCAAGAGAATGTTCATGATAGGAGCCAGATGTGGGGTGAGATTCGGCTTCGGTCGCACAAAACGCCCCCTCGCCGCAAGGGGATATCAACAGCCGTCATCCCGGGTTCGATGCTCCGCATCGCCCCGGAATGGCGGTCGCTATTTGGCGCCGGAAGCGGCGATGATCTCCTGCAGCGTCGCAACATGGCGGGCGAAAGCAGCCCGCCCGGCGGCGGTCGCGGTTACCGTGGTCTGCGGCTTCTTGCCGACAAAGGCCTTTTCCACGGCAACATAGCCCGCCTTCGACAGGGTCTCGATATGGGCGCCGAGATTGCCGTCGGTGGCCCCGGTCAGCTTCTTCAGCCGGGCGAATTCCAGCCCGATCGTACCCGGCAGGGCGTTGAGCGCCGCCATGATCTTCAGCCGCAGCGGCTGATGAATGATGTCGTCGAGTTCTGCCATCGCTTCAGATCCGACGCATCCAGAGGCCGCCCGCGATCAACCCGCCGCCATGCACTACTGCCATCCACAACAGGTACGCGGCGCCGGCATAGTAGTAGCCGAGCAATGCCAACGCGCTCGTGCAGATCGCAATCACGATGAAGGCGTAACCGAACCATAGGCCAGCGATTGCATAAAACAGCATCCCATAAAGCGCCCAGAACACGGTCATTTGGCGCGAGCCGAAATGACCGAGCACCATCGAGCAGAAGACGCCAAATGCGACGATCAGCAGGAAGGTGGCCAATGAACGGATCGGAAAACGAGGCGTGCCGGAACGCCGATTGATGAAGATGCCCATGACGGTGGTGATCACGACACCCAGGAGATTGAAGACCGTCCAGATCGCGTAGCCCTGACGCGGCCAGGTGTAGACGGCGATGTACGCCGCAAACAGCACCACGCCCCAGGTGACAATGATGAGGCTTGCGATCTGATAGATCCGCGACTGGCGGACTCGCTGAACCACGTCGTTGATATCGTCCAGTGCGGCGCTTGCCTGCTTACTGTCGATCATGATGATGGCGCCCCGCTCTGCCCGGCCAGTTCAGCGGAAAGCGGTGGCGCTTCCGGCAGCGGGCGATACTTCCCGATCAGAATGTACGCGATCGTCATCGTCACAACCGACAAGATCAGCGCTGTCAATCCGATCTGCTCCCGCGTGGTCGCCGGCAGCACCCGCACCGCGATGTTGATCGCCAGTGCAGATATCGGCGAAACATAGGACCATGCGATGAAATTATAATGGGTCATCCGCCAATTCGCCGGGCGCGGTGTGCGCAACAGCGGAACGATCGCCAGCACGATCAAGACGAAGTTCACGATCGCGGCGACGTGGAACGGGCTGAAGTGGCCGCTGAACCGGTAGACCAGCATCGCCGCGCCGTCGGCGACCAGCATGGCGTAGACATAGAAGTAGCCGCGCGCCCGGTGGCCCGCGCCGCGCTTGGGACGCAGGAACTGGACCAACCCCGCCGCAATGCACAGCAGCGCCAGTGCGGCGTGGATTGCGCCTGGAAGCGTCAAATGCCCGATCATGATCAGCTCCCCGCTGCGCCGCGCGTGGCGACATCATCGGCAATCGCTGCGATTGCCTTCGGCGCCGAGACGATGGCCATGTGGTTGATGCCGTCGATCAACTTGACGTCGACCGAGGGCGCCACCGCGTGGACGGCTTCGGCATATTTGCCCGCGAGCATCAATTCGTCGTCCGCGCCAGCGAAGATGGTGACCGGCCGCGTCGCAGTCGCGAGATCGGTGCGGTAGCCGCGCGTCGTGAAATTGCGCATCAGGCGGAACGAATAGGTCGTCGCCACGAATCGCTCGGAATTCGGCGGCACGGCGAAGGCCAGTACCGGCAGGGCCTCGCAGCAATCAACCCCAAGCCGCCGCAGCGCCGCGAGCGCGATAAGACGCGGAATGTCGACATTGACCCAGCCGCCGGCATTCGGACGATTGACCGGCGCGTCATAGCCGAGATAGGGCGCGATCAGCACGGTGCGCGCGAACAGACTCTGCATCGGCGAACCCGCCGCGCGCAGCGCGAAGGCGCCGCCGGAGGAATGGCCGAGCAGCGTCAGCGGCTCTGATGGCGCGGTCTTGCGGACGTGCGCCACAAGGTCAGCGAGATCGTCGTCGAGCTGACCGAAATAGCCGATATCGCCGCGCGTGCCGGAGCCGCCATGGCCGCGAATGTCAGGTGCCCAGGTCGCAACGCCGCGCGCGGCGAGCGCATCCGCCAGCGCGTGGACCGCGACGCTCGACCCGGACGAGCCGTGCACGAGGATGGCGATACGCCCGCTGGCCGGCCCGCGCGCCGGATAGTGGCGATAGGCGAGTTCGGTACCATCGCGGGCGGAGAAGCGTTGCAGGGCCGGCATAGTGCTGCGGTCGACGGCGCGCACGGTCTGCGAGATTGACTGCAGTTCCGGCGGTCGCTGGAGCGGCCAGGCCAGCATCGCGAGCACGACCAGCGCCAGCCCGCCGATCAGGCACAGCGCCCATTTCAGGGCCCTCAGGCCGCCCCGCACCAGCCGTTCCAACATGGCCAATTCCCTCAGCTTCGCCTCGGCACAGAGAACTCTATAATACAGAGTTCTCGGCAAAGCAAGCCGGGCTGGCGCAGGCGGCTGAAATCCTTAATTTGCGAACACAGCCCAAACACCCGAATCGATTTGTGATGCCCGCTGAACCGCTTGCCAACGCGCCCGAATTCACCGTCTCGGAGCTCTCCTCCGCCTTGAAGCGGACGGTGGAGGACCGCTTTGGTCATGTCCGCGTCCGCGGCGAGATCTCCGGCTTCCGGGGTCCGCACTCCTCGGGGCACTGCTATTTCGCGCTCAAGGACGAGAGCGCCAAGATCGAGGCGGTGGTCTGGAAATTCGTCCACGCCCGGATGCGCTTCAAGCCGCAGGAAGGGCTCGAGGTCATCGCTACCGGCAAGCTCACGACCTATCCGAACTCTTCAAAATACCAGATCGTCATCGACCAGCTCGAGCCGGCCGGCATCGGCGCGCTGATGGCGCTGATGGAGGAGCGTAAGAAGAAGCTCGCTGCCGAGGGCCTGTTCGACGAGGCGCGCAAGCAGCTGCTGCCCTGGCTGCCGGAAGTGATCGGCGTGGTTACCTCGCCGACCGGCGCGGTGATTCGCGACATCCTGCACCGCCTGCGGGACCGGTTTCCCCGCCGCGTGCTGGTGTGGCCGGTGAAGGTGCAGGGCGAAGGCTCGGCCGAGCAGGTCGCCGCCGCCATCCGCGGCTTCAATGCGCTGCCGGAAGGCGGGCGCATCCCGCGGCCCGATCTGTTGATCGTCGCGCGCGGCGGCGGCTCGCTGGAAGATCTATGGTCGTTCAACGAGGAAATCGTGGTTCGCGCTGCCGCGGACAGCGTGATCCCGCTGATCTCCGCCGTCGGCCATGAGACCGACATCACGTTGATCGATTTCGCCGCCGACAAGCGCGCGCCGACGCCGACGGCCGCCGCCGAAATGGCCGTTCCGGTGCGCAGCGAATTGTTCGCCGAGGTCGAGAGCCTCGCACGACGCACGATGCTGTGCTGGCAGCGCGGCCAGGAGAGCCGTCGCAATGAATTGCGCGCCGCCGCCCGTGCGCTGCCGAGCCTGAGCGAACTGCTCGCGATCCCCCGGCAGCGGCTCGACCACCTCGGCGCCGCCCTGCCCCGCGGTCTGAAGGCCAATACCCACGCCCATCACCGCCGGTTCTCGCAAGTAAGCGCCGGGCTGACGCTGAGGGTGCTGCATGGGCAGGTCGCGCAGGCCAACCACCGCCTCACCGTAGCTGGCGAACGCATCCGCCTCTCCGCCCGCGCCCTGCTGCGCCACCGGCGCGAACGCTTCATGGGGCTCGAGGTCAGGCTCAAGGCCTCGAAGCTCTCCAACGCCCAGGCGCAGCGCAACACCATTGCGCGCGAGCGCGAACGAACCCAGCGGCTGGCTGAGCGTGCCCGCCGCGCGCTTCTGACCACCCTGCAGCGGTTCGACGCACGCGTCACCCATTGCGGCCAGTTGTTGTCGGCGCTGTCCTATCGCGGCGTGCTAGCCCGCGGCTTTGCGCTGGTCCGCGACGAGCACGGCCGCGCCGTCCATGCCGCCGCCGCGGTCGGACCGAGCGAACGTCTGTCGATCGAATTCGCCGACGGCAATGTCGGCGCTACCGCCGATGCGGACCGCCCGGCCGCAACGGCAAGTCCCGCCAAATCAGCGACGCGCGAGGCCAAGCCGGCGGCGCCGAAGCGCGTATCGAAGCCGGTCGATCAGGGCAGCCTTTTTTGATCAGCGCGCCAGCCACTCGGTGACGCGCTCCTGCGCGTCCTTGCGCGCCTCTGCATCGGTGCCGATGTGACCGCGTTCGGGCAGTGAGGCGTCTGCGCCTGCGATCGCCCGCAGCGGAAGGTTGGCACGGTCGAAATCATGGGCTGCGCCGGGATAGACGATGATCCGCGCCAGCGCGCTGCGGCCTCTTGCTCCGTCCACCACCTGGCGGCAGGCCGACGGCGAACTGACGTCGTCCTTGGCGCCGATCAGCAGCAGCGTCGGCACGCGCGTGCTCCAGCCTAGGCCGGATGAGATCCGGCAATCCGGATAGAATGCGATCGCCGAGCGGAAGTCCGGCTCAGTGCTGCGCACCAGCGACTGCGGGCGCACCGCCCACAACACCGCGCTGGCGCCATTGGCCCATCCGATCAGGCTGATGCGGTCCCGCGCGACCCAGGGCTGCTGCAGCAGCCATTGCCGCGACGCATTGACGTCGGCCACCCGCTCGCGGCGGGCCAGCACGCGGCGCTCCTTCATGTTCACGCGGCATTGCGGGCCGAGCTCACGCGAGCCATAGCTGTCCGGCAGCAGCACGGCATGGCCGGTCTTTAGCAACTGCTCCGCCCAGTCACGATAGCGCGGCAGCACCGGCTCCGACTGCGCTCCCAGACCCCCGCAGCCGTGGAGCGCGATCACGGTGGGAAACGGTCCCAGGCCGTCAGGTTTGTAGAGCTGCGCGTGCAAGGTCAGGCTGACCGCGGGAATATCGACCTGCTGGGGCGCCGGCAAAGGCGCGGCACCTGCCGTGCAGGGCACCGCGAGGAGCGTCAGGGATAGCGCTACCGACGAGAAACGCATGTTTGGGCCGGATTGTTGTGGCACCGCGGGCACAGTGAATTTGAGGCTATCATGCACCCCAGCACAAAATCATCACAAGTCGGTGGGTTTCCAGGGCGGACAGCACGACCTATTTATGATAGATCGCATTTTTGAAAATACACCTTAAGGCCAACCCGCGCGGGGCGGCCGATCGGAGAGTTTGACGGTGCTCAACAAGTTCGGTCCCTCGGGCCATGGCGAAGCGCAGGTGCAGTATCTCGATGGCGATTTTCGCGTGATCTCGCCCGGAACCTATGTGCGTTGCGCGATCACCGACGTGCGGATTCCGCTCGACGAATTGAAATACTGGAGCGTCGACCTGCAGGAGGCCTATTCGGTCCCGAGCGCGGTGCTGCAGCGGCATTTTCCCGGTGCGCTGAAGGGCTAGGGCTCCTTCCTCTCGCGCGCCTTGAACAATCGGTCGGCAACGAACTTCCGTAACTGCACTGGCTCGTCAAACTCTAGCGTCACCGCAAACGGCACGATTGGCTCCGCCACATCGCGCAGCCGCGCCAGATCCTTTTCGGTCGTCACCAGCGTCAGTCCGTCGCGTTTGGCCTCGGCGATCAGGCTTTCGATTTCGACTTGCGAATACGGATGATGATCGGCGAAAGCCTGCTCCCTGGCGACGTCGATTTTGCTGGCGCGTAGCGTATTGAAGAATCGTGTGGGATCGCCGATGCCGGCGAAGGCGAGCACACGCCGGCCGCGAAGCTGCGCCACCACGGCCTGATCCGGCACCAGATGCGCGCGGAGCACCGGCTTGCCTTGAGCTGCAATCTCGGCCGCCACCGCGGCGGCGGCGGTGCCATCGCCGACGATGATCAGTGCATCGGTACGCGCGAGTTGCGGCCGCAGCGGCGCGCGCAGCGGGCCTGCCGGGAATATTTGCCCATTGCCAATGCCGCGCTCGCTGTCGATCACGATCAGGGAGGCGTCCTTGACAATCGACGGGTTCTGGAAGCCATCGTCCATCAGGATCACCGTCGCGCCTCGCGACCGCGCCAGCGGCACGCCGTCCGCGCGCTTGCGCGAGACGACCACCGGCAAATGGACCGCCAGCATCAAGGGTTCATCGCCGACATCGGAAGCCCTATGCCTGCCCGGATCGACCCTGACCGGCCCGCGCAATTCGCCGCCATAGCCACGGCTCAGCACGACCGGCGTCTCGCCGAGCTCGCGCAGCAGTTTTGCCAGCGCCAGCACGGTCGGGGTCTTGCCGGCGCCGCCGACATGATAATTGCCGACGCAGAGCACGGGAATGCCGGCGTTCAATCCCCGGTGCTGCAGGCGTCTCGCGGCGATGACGCCGTAGAGCGCACCGAGCGGCTTCAATAGATGCGAGTTGAGCGAAGCGGGGCCGTGCCAGAAGCCCGGCTCACGCATTGGCGGCTCCCATCTCGATCCGCAATTGCAACAGATACGGCTCCAGCGCGGAGAGCGTCCGCTCCAGCGCGCCGCCGAGCTGCCCGACCACGCGTTCGGAGGCGGCGAGTACGGCCTCGCGCGCCCTGGGATCGGCGAGCATCTGCCCAAACTGCTTCACCAGCGCGTCCGGCGTATCGGCCCGCCGCGCGCCGCCGGCCTGGTCGAGCGCGTCATAGACGTCGGTGAAGTTGAAAACGTGCGGCCCGTGCACGACAGAGGCGCCGAGCTTGATCGCCTCGATCGGGTTCTGCCCGCCATGCTCGACCAGCGAGCCGCCCATGAACACGATCGGCGCGAGCCGGTAGAACAGCCCGAGTTCGCCCATGGTGTCGGCGACATAGATGTCGGTCGTGGCGGTCGGCAGTTCCTCGCGCGAGCGCAGGCTGGGATTAAGGCCGGAGGCGGCGATCATGCGGGCGATGGCCTCGCCGCGGTCGGGATGCCGCGGCACGATCACGGTCAGCAGCCCCGGAAAGAATCCGGAGAGCGTCCGGTGGGTCTCGGTCAGGATCTCTTCCTCGCCGGGATGCGTCGAGGCCGCGACCACGACCGGACGGCCGCGCGTCATCGACATCAGCATATCGAGCTTGTTGCCGTCGGCCGGCGGGGCGGGAACATCGAGCTTGAGGTTTCCCGTGACAACTACGTTGGCACAGCCGAGCGTCCTGAAGCGGTCCGCATCGGTCTGCGACTGCGCCAGGCAAACGTCGAACTTGTCGAGCAGCGCCGAGATGGTGCCCTGCACCCGCTGCCAACGCGGAAACGAGCGCTGCGACATCCGCCCGTTGATCAGCACCATCGGCAGCCGCCGCGCCGCGCTCGACAGGATCAGGTTCGGCCACAGGTCGGATTCGATGAACAATGCGAGCGAAGGCCGCCAGTGATCGAGGAAGCGCGCGACGTAACGCGGCGAGTCGTAGGGCACGTATTGATGGATGACATCAGGTGGAAAGCGCTTGGCGACGATCGCCGCCGACGTCACCGTACCCGAGGTCAACAGGATGCGCAGATTGAGCGCGCGCAGCCGCTCGATCAGCGCCGCCGCCGCCAGCACCTCGCCGACACTGGCGCCGTGGATCCACACCAGGGGCCCCGCGGGGCGCGCATCGGTGCTCAGGCCGCGGCGTTCGCCGATCCTTGCGGGATCTTCCTTGCCGAGTTTCAGCCGCCGACTGATCACCGCAGGCGACAACGGCACCATCGCGGACGACAGTTTCCGGTAGACGCGCAGCGTCATCGGCAGCGTGTTAGCCAAGAGCGGCCTCCGGACGACCGACCGCCGCATAGGCGCGGCGAGTCGCTTCGTTCAGTAAAGCTTCTACCTTAAGCCGCAGCTTTTCCATAGTTTCGGCGTCGGCGTCGGGCGGTACAAATATATGCTCAATGCCAACCAGCGCACCGCGCCCAAATGGCAAATTGATGGTGGTAGAGTCCCAGTTCTTCAACCGGATGAACCGGCTTGTGACCATCGCAAAAGGCATGATCGGCCGGCCTGATTCGCGCGCCAGCATGATGACGCCGAGCCCCACCACCCGCGCGCGCTTCGGCACGTCGGCCGTGGTCGCGACGTTCCAGCCGTCCTCCAGCGCCTGCACCATCTCGCGGAAGGCGCCGACGCCGCCCTTGCGGTGAAACGCGCCGCCATGATCGCCGGAGCCTCGGATGGTTCCAATGCCAAGCCGCTCGGCGGCAATCGCATTGAATTCGCCGTCGCGGTGCCGCGATATCAGGACCTTGGCGCGGTAGCTGTCCTTGGTCTTGATGAACGGCGTCATGAAGTGCTGGCCGTGCCAGAACGCGAAGATCGCCGGCATTTCCGGCTCGACCTGCTCATAGATGTCGGCCGGCTCATAGCTGAAGCGACTGGTCAGCCAGACCAGCCGCAGATACTCGGCCGCAAGCACACCCAGCGCGCGCTGAACGAACGTGCTGCGCAGCAAATCGCGAAGGAGACGTTTCAACTGGATTACTTCGCGTCTTGACCTGGATCGAGCAGCCGGTGGAGGTGGACCACGAAATAGCGCATGTGGGCGTTGTCCACGGTCTGCTGCGCCTTCGCCTTCCAGGCCGCGAGGGCGGATGCGTAATTGGGATAGACGCCGACGATGTCGACCTGGTCGAGGTCCTTGAACGTGACGTGTTCGAGATCGGTCAGCTCGCCGCCGATGACGAGATGCAGCAATTGCTGCGGGGCATTATCTGGCATGGTGGTCTTTCCTAACGAAATGCCCGGCAAGCAGGAGCGATACGATGAATCGCGGTATGAACGGGATGGATTTGTGGCACGGATTTCGACCTAATCAGGGCAACCGATGATCCCGGAAATGCTCGACAATACGTGCATGCCGATCGTGCCCCGCCGCCACCAGTACCCCGTGCATCACCTCCCGGCGATTGTACTCAATCGTATCCCCCGAGAGCGCGGTCATTCTACCATTCGCTTCCTGCACGATCAAATTCGCCGCGGCAAGATCCCAATCGCGGCTCTGGCCGCCCGCAAAAGCAGCATCGAGGCTGCCATCCGCGACCCGGCACAGCCTAAGCGCCAGCGATCCGATTCGCGGATGCAGCGTGATGTCGCCCGGCGAGGTGCTCAGCCGCTGCACCAGCGGCTTCGGCCCGGCCATGCGGGAAAAATCGAGCTCCGTTCCCGCGGTGGCACGCACCGGCTTTTCGTTATGCGTGGTGCCCTGCCCGCGCACCGCGAAGAAGAATTCGTCGCTGACCGGGGCGAACACGGCCGCGAGCACCGGCGTCGACCCCGCAACCAGCGCCACGCTCACGCACCAGTCCTCGCGATGGGCGAGATAGGCCCGGGTGCCGTCGATCGGATCGACGATCCAGCATAGCTTCTTGCCGAGGCGGGAATCGTCGTCGACGCTCTCCTCCGACAACCAGCCATAATCCGGCGTCGCCGCGCGCAGCCGCCGTTCCACGAGATTGTTGACGGCGATGTCGGCCTCGGAGACCGGCGATGAAGCGCCTTTGGTCCAGTTCTTTAGGTCAGTGCGAAACAGCGACAGCGCCAGCGCGCCGGCCTCGCGCACGGTATCGCGCAGCAGTGCCGCGTCGCGCAGCCAGAGCTTTTCGGCAGTATTAACGTCCGCCAAGCGTTAGGCCCTCGATACGCAGCGTCGGCGCATTGACGCCGTAGCGGAACTCCAGGTCGTTGGCAGGAACCAGCGATTTGAACATCGCCAGCAAATGTCCAGCGATGGTCACCTCGCTGACGGGATAGGTGATCTCGCCATTCTCGATCCAGAAGCCGGAGGCGCCGCGGCTGTAGTCGCCGGTGACGCCGTTAACACCGGAACCGATCAGGTCGGTGACGTAAAAGCCCTGCTTGATGTCGGAGATCAGTTCCTTCGGCGTCATCGCACCGGGTTCGAGATGCAGATTATACGACCCCGGCGAGGGCGAAGACGAGACGCCGCGATGGGCGTGGCCGGTCGTGACCAGCCCGAGCTCGCGCGCGGTGGCGCAATCGAGCAGCCACGTGGTCAGCACGCCTTCGTCGATCAGTGCGTGCTTCTTCACCTTGACGCCCTCGGCATCGAAGGTCTGCGAGCGCAGGCCGCGCACGCGAAGCGGATCGTCGATAATGCGGATGTCCTTGGCGAATAGCTGCTCGCCCATCCGGTCCTTCAGAAAGCTCGTCTTGCGCGCGATCGAGGCGCCGTTGATGGCGCCGACGAGATGGCCGACGATCGACCCCGCGACGCGGGGGTCGTATACGACAGGCACCTTGCAGGTTTCTACCTTGCGCGGATTGGCGCGTGCCACGGTGCGCTCCCCTGCCCGGCGGCCGACGCTTTCGGGCGAATCGAGGTCGGAGGCGTGCGGCGCGGAAGTGAAATCGTAATCGCGCTCCATGCCGGTGCCTTCGCCTGATATCGCGGTCATCGAGATGCCGTGGCTGGAGCGCAGATAGGAACCATGGAAGCCGGTCGAGGTCACCAGCACCATGCCGCCGATACCGCTCGATGCGGACGCGCCGCCCGACTTGGTCACACCCTTGACCGCCAGGCCCGCGGCCTCCGCCTCGCAGGCGCGGCGCTCCAGTTCGGCCGTATCAGGAACAGTACGGTCGAGCAGGTCGAGATCGGCGAACTCACGCGCCAGCAGCGATGGATCGGCGAGGCCGACATATTTGTCGTCAGGCGCGACGCGGGCCATCGCGACTGCCCGCTCGGCGAGCTTGGCGATGCCATCACCGGAAATGTCATTGGTCGAGACCACCGCCTGGCGCTGGCCGACCAGCACCCGCAGGCCGACATCGTCGCCCTCCGATCGCTCGGATTCCTCGACCCGGCCGTCCCGCACCTCGACCCCTTGCGAGACGCCGCGCACCGCAACCGCATCGGCGGCATCCGCGCCGGCGCGCCGGGCAGCCTCGACCAGGCGCTGCGCCAACGTCGACAGCGCCGATTGATCGAACAGGGCGGAGGTGTCAGGTGCCTTTGAAGGCGATGACGTCGTGGATGGTGAAGAGTTCACAAACAAAGTCCCTGACATTGAGGGGAGCGGGAACGCAAATCGACAAGGCCATCAGATGTGCCTGATTCACAGGGAGTTCAAGCATTTTGCGCCGCCAAATGCCAAACAATTTCGGCATTTGCGCAAGGTCTCGTCAATCATGCGCGCCAAGGTCTTGTCAATCATGCGGGCAGATGGAGGGCGGGTGACGTCTCCTTAACCAGGCTTTTTAAGGCGGAACGGAAACGCTTCCGCTAAGGTCTCGCGTATCGACCGGGAACATAATCCCGGCGGGGAGATGAGAGCCGTGAGGCGTCAAACAGCAACAAGCGGGATCAATCCCGCCGGGTCGAGCCGCGCACTGCGGCTCGACCCTCTTTCTCTGCCGCTCAGCTTCCATGCGCACGACACCCGCGCAGACGGTGGCGTGCGGAAGATCGAGCTTCATCGCGAACGCGTGGTGCTGCACCGTGCCGTGCTCGGCATGCGGATGGCGATCAACGTCCGCGTCAGCGACTTTCTCGGCGTCGCCCTCCGCGGTCTCGACGAGGCGCAGATGCTGGTGCTGGCGCATCGCGACCCCTCGCTGAACATTCCCCTGTGCGTGAGCTCCGATCACGAGGAGATCGCCACCGCCTGGCAGATGTGGAGCGACATCCTCGCGCTGCCGCTGCTGACCGAAAGCGACGACCACGAACCGGCCGCCCGCCGCCGCCGCCACAACGCGATCCGCGCCCGCCGCTCGAAATTCCTGATGCGCCGCCGGCTCGGCAATTTCGACAATACCGAGACCGTTCACCGCGACGAACGCGAGATCATCGCGCGAGATTAGGTTTGCCTCGTCATTGCGAGCGCAGCGAAGCAAATCCACGTCTCGGCTCGGGGATGAATGGATTGCTTCGCGGCGCTCGCAATGACGTGGAGAGCGCCGCACACTCTATTGTCATCCCCGCGAAAGCGGGGAGATGGATTCACGTTTGAAGTGCAACGGTTGATTTGAGGAGCGAGAATGCCTCGGCTGGCGTTCTGAAGTCGAGGCATTTTCGCGGAGTTTCATTGTAAGCCTGGACGATCTAGCGATCTGGCGCCTTGAGAGATCGGCAAGGTTGGTCTTTCGAGGCAATCGTCGTCTGAGTCTGCCGATGGCGTTTTCGACGCCGCCCTTCTGCCAGGGTGAGTGGGGGTCGCAGAAGTAGGTCTGCAAGTCGAGGTGCTCGGTCAGCCGATAATGGAGCGCAAACTCCGTTCCATTGTCGATGGTGAGGGTTTTGCGCAGCGCCGAGGGGATTGGCTCAAGCAGCTTGGCAAGACGCTTGGATGTCCGTTCGGCTTTGCGGTCGGGTGGGTGATCGAGGATGGTGTAGCGTGACTGACGCTCGTGGGTGACAAGCAGGCCCTGACCGTATTTGGCGAACAGCATGAAGTCGGCTTCCCAATGGCCCGGCGTGGCGCGATCGGCGGCATCGCAGGCTCGCTCACTGATGGAGCGGCGGAACTTGATGGCACTGGCGGCGCTGCCGCCGCGTTTGCCGAGGCGTCCGCGCCGGGATTTGCGTTGAGGCAGCAAGCGATGCCAGTAATCCTTTTGTGCCGAGCGATGATAGACGAAGCGGTAGATTGACTCGTGGCTGACGACGGTGTGACCGTGTTGGCGCGTCAGCCGGCCAGCGATCTGTTCGGGAGAGTGTCCCATCGCAAGGCGGTCTTTCACCAGATCTTGCAGGGCCGGCTGGCGCGCCAGCTTGAAGCGGCCATCCCAGCGCCTTCGGCGTTCGGCCAGTTTCTGGGCCCTCACAGGGTCATATCCGCCCGACCACGCTTTGGTGGCCAAGCTGTTACGCCCGATCTCCCGGCTGATTGTCGACACGGCCCGTCCCAGGGTGCGGGCTATCATTTGCATCGATTCTCCGGCTGCACATAGCCGATAAATCTCGATCCGCTCTTCAAGGCTGAGCTGGCCGTAACATTGTCCCATCGCAGCAACACCATAGCAGGTGTTGCACTTGTTCTGTGAACCCAGGGGATCCAGTACGCCGCGGCTTCTCGGTTGAACCACTGCCGTCTCTGGAATACTGGTCACCCGCCTGCGCGGGTGACGACAACTGGGTATGAGGCGGCAATCTCGCGACATGGATTGCCCGAGGCTCGCTGAAACTTTCCCGCCCTCTTCAGAATGGAAGCGGAATATTTCTGATTTTCAGCAATTATTGGCTTTGACGGCATTTCCGAAGATCGGAAGTGATTTGCCCGTCGGGCAGTCACATTGACGGTGTTGTAGGGTGGGCAAAGCGCAAGCGTGCCCACCATCAAGGCTCGTGCTCGTTGAGCGATGGTGGGCACGTCGCTTGCGCTCCTTTGCCCACCCTACCAGACCTGCGAGCTACGCGCGCATCACCGCATCAACCAATAGCCCTGCAAACAGCAGCAGCCCGGCATCGCGGTTGGACCTGAACAGGCGCAGGCACAGCGCGGGATTGCTGATATCCAATCGCTTGATCTGCCAGACGAGATGCGCGGCGAACGCCACCAGCCCGATCCAGGCCGGCCAGCGCACGCCGCCGAGCACGAATGCTGCGCCGATCAGCGCCACCGCGAGCGGATAAAACACCGAAAGCGCGAGATGCGTACGCTCGCCGAACAGGCGCGCGGTCGACTTGACGCCGATCAGCGCGTCGTCCTCGGCGTCCTGATGCGCGTAGATCGTATCATACCCGATGACCCAGGCGATCGAGCCGGCATAGAGCACGAGCGCGGTCAGGTCGATGCGCCCGAGCGTGACGGCAAATCCCATCAGCGCGCCCCACGAGAAGGCAAGGCCCAGCACGACCTGCGGCCACCAGGTGATGCGCTTCATGAAGGGATAGATCGCGACGATGACGAGCGAGGCGATGCCGGTCAGGATGGCGAAGCGGTTGAACTGCAGGAGTACGGCAAGGCCGATCAGCGCCTGCAGCACCAGGAAGACGAAGGCCTGCGTTACGGTCACCTGCCCGGCCGGCAGCGGCCGCGAGCGCGTGCGCTCGACCTTGGCGTCGAGATCGCGGTCGGTGATGTCGTTCCAGGTGCAGCCGGCGCCGCGCATGACGAAGGCGCCGATGAAGAACAGCGCGACGACGAGCGGCAATGACGAGACGTCGCGCGCGATACCGGCGGCCAGCGCCGCCGACCACCAGCACGGCATCAACAGCAGCCACGATCCGATCGGGCGATCGAAACGGGAAAGCCGCAGGTAAGGCCGCGACCAGGCCGGCGCGTGCGTGTCGACCCAGTTGCCGGTCGCATCGGCAACGCGGGCGGTCACGTCGCTCATCGGAGGGGGATCATCGCTGGAGAACGTTGCCGTTCAGCGTATCGAAGGTGCTGCCGCCCTTCTTGACCGTCTGCGCCTCGGGCATCGCCGCCGACGAGCCGAGCACTTCGCTGAGGCTGGGTCCGGCCGGACCGCGCGCAGCGGCCTGCTGCGCCACGTTACACACCTGGGTTTGCATCTTCTCGGTGTTCTTGTGGCCGTTCCGGAGCTGGTCGGCGATCTGTGGCGGAATTCCGCATTTGGCCGAGTTGGTCTCGACATATTTGATCATCTTCATTTCGGCCGCGCCGAAATTCTTGATCAGCTTGCAGGCTTCATCCGGCGGCGCCTTGCGATCGCTCGCGGCCTTGATCAGCTTGCCGCGTTTTTCGGCTTCCTCGCGCAGCGGGACGAAGCCCTTCATGCAGGCGTCGGCTGCACCGCTGGCCTGCGGCGGCGGTCCGCTGAATCCCTGGGAAACCGGGGCAGCGCCTTGTGAGGGGAACGCCGACGGCGCGCCGACCGTGGCCGACGGCGCTGCGCCATTCACCGGCGGAAACGGCGAGGCGCTCTGCTGGTTGGGCAACGGCGCCGGAAACGCACCTTGTGCAAATACGTGGCCCGCGGAAACGATCATGGCGGCAGCGGTCAGCGGCACAATCAGGCGGCGGATCATCAAAGGTTTTCTCCAGCGAGGTCCAGGCAAGCCCAACGTCTTCAAAAAACGAAGCAGATTTGCGGAGGGCTTTTTACGATTCCTGCCGCCCGTTAACAACCCGTTGATTGGGGCGGGAGCACGGCGCAGCGCCCCCGGAAAGTCAAAAATAGCGCTCGGATTCGAGCGCTTTAGGCTAAAAGCGCCCCGGAAACGGAACTAAAGCCATGCCCGAGTTCGATTTTAACGCCGCTCGCCTGTTCGTCGATGCCCCCTTGAACGAGGGAGCGAAAATCGCGCTGGAGCGCAACCAGAGCAACTATCTCGGCAACGTGCTGCGGCTCTCGGCCGGCGATCACGTCCTGGTGTTCAACGGCCGCGATGGCGAATGGCGCGCGGCGATCGAGGGCCGCAAGCGCGCGGATGGCCTTGTGATCATCGCACAGACGCGGCCGCAGGATCGCCTGCCCGACATTGCCTATGTCTTCGCGCCGCTGAAGCACGCCCGGCTCGACTACATGGTGCAGAAGGCGGTCGAGATGGGCGCCTCACGCCTGCAGCCGGTGCTGACGCGGCACACCCAGGTCTCGCGGGTCAACAGCGAGCGGATGCGCGCCAATGTCATCGAGGCCGCCGAGCAATGCGGCATCCTCAGCCTTGCCGAGGTCGATGAGCCGATCGCGCTCGACCGCTTTCTCGGCCAGCGCGGGGCCGCGCGGCTGCTGGTGTTCTGCGACGAGACGGGCGACGTGGCCGCCCCCGTGCCGGCGCTGCAGGCGGCGCAGGCGGCCGCGGGGATCGATGTCTTGATCGGCCCGGAAGGCGGGTTTGCGGAGGAAGAACGGGCGTTGCTGTTGCGACAGCCGAACACGCTGCGGCTGTCCCTCGGCCCCCGCATCCTGCGCGCCGACACCGCCGGCGTCGCCGCGCTGGCGCTGGTGCAGGCGGCCCTGGGAGATTGGCGTAGGTAGTGCGCGGAGCGACCGCCCGGGCGTCCGGGCCCGGCCACCCGCCATTAATTCAGTTGCCCGATCCCTGTCGAAACGCTGGCCGGGCCATGCTAAGGGCTGCGCCAGCGGCCCCCCGGAACTACCGGGGGAACCCAAAACCAACCCTTAAGAACCCGGTTTTTCCGGATTTTGGACCAAAGATGACTGCGACCGCCGCCTCCCCTGGTGCTGCCGGGTCCGCCGCCTGGGCGGACGCGCTGCTATTGTCGTTTGCCCAAGGCGGTTATGTGCAGGCGCACCCGGCCATCCTGCAGCCGGCGGAGCCGTTCCTCGATCTCTCCGGCGAGGACATCCGCAAGAGCCTTTACCTGACCACCGACGCCTCCGGCGAGGAGCTGTGCCTGCGGCCGGACCTCACCATTCCGGTGGCGCGCGACTATCTGGCCTCGCCCAGCGCGGGGAAGCCGGCCGGCTTTTCCTATCTCGGGCCGGTGTTCCGCTATCGCGGCGGCCGCCCCAGCGAATTTTTGCAGGCCGGCATCGAATCGTTCGGCCGGCAGGACCGCGCCGCGGCGGATGCCGAAATGCTGGCGTTGGCGCTGGAGGCGACCGCCGCCTTTGGCGTCAGGGACGTCGAAGTCCGCACCGGCGACGTCGCGCTGTTCAATGCGCTGATCGATGCGCTCGATCTCTATCCGGTATGGCGGCGGCGGCTGATCAAGGATTTCAACCGCAAGGTCAGCCTCACTGAGGACATCGAGCGGCTGACGCTCGCAACCGCGCCCGGCCGCAACGAATATGAGGGCGTGCTGGCCGCGCTCGCCGGCTCCGACCGCAAGGCGGCACTGGCGCTGGTCGCCGACCTGATGTCGATCGCCGGCACCACCAATGTCGGCGGACGAACGGTTGCCGAAATCGCCGATCGCTTCCTCGAACAATCGACGCTGAAGGCGGGCGCGCTGCCGCGCGATGCGCTCGACATCATCAAGCGCTTCCTCGCCATCGCCGGCGATCCCAACGAATCGGCCAAACAACTGCGCGCGCTGGCTTCCGACGCCAAGCTCGATCTCGACGCCGCGATCGATCAGCTCGAAAGCCGCATCGGCTTGATGGCCGCGCGCGGCGTCGACACCAAGATGACGCGGTTCTCCACCTCGTTCGGCCGCGGCCTCGATTACTACACCGGCTTCGAATTCGAGCTGCATGGCAAGGGTAAAGGCAACGGCGCCGAGCCGCTGATGGGCGGCGGGCGCTACGACGGACTGATGACGCAGCTCGGCTCGCCGACGCCGATTCCGGCGGTCGGCTTCTCGGTGTGGATCGAGGCGCTGACAGAGCTTGGCCAGTCCAGCGCGCAAGGGAGCGCCGCATGACCGCTCCCTTCGTTCTCGCCGTTCCCTCAAAAGGCCGCCTGCAGGAAAATGCCGAGGCGTTCTTCTCCCGCGCCGGGCTCACGCTGGCCAAGCCGCGCGGTGCGCGCGACTATCGCGGCACCATTGCCGGCGTCGATAATGTCGAGATCGCCTATCTCTCGGCGAGCGAGATCGCTTCGCAGCTCGCGCGCGGGATGGTGCATCTCGGCGTCACCGGCGAGGATCTCTTGCGCGAAAGCATCGTCGACGCCGACAAGCGCGTGCTCTTGATCGACAATCTCGGCTTCGGCAGCGCCAATGTCGTGGTCGCGGTGCCGCAGGCCTGGATCGACGTCCGCACCATGGCCGATCTCGACGACGTCACCACCGGCTTCCGCGCCCAGCATAACCGGCGGATGCGGGTCGCGACCAAATACATCAACCTGACGCGGAGCTTCTTTGCCTCCCACGGCGTGGTCGATTACCGCATCGTGGAGAGCGCCGGCGCCACCGAAGGCGCGCCCGCCGTCGGCACCGCCGAGCTGATCGTCGACATCACCACGACCGGCGCAACGCTCGCTGCCAACGGGCTAAAAGTGCTCGACGATGGCGTCATCCTGCGCAGCCAGGCCAACCTCGTCGCCTCGCGCGACGCTGATTGGTCGACGGAGGCGCGCGAGACCGCGCGCGTCATCCTCGACCACATCGCAGCAAGGGCTCGCGCCGCCAAATTCCGCGAAGTCCGCACCCGCTTTGCCGGCTGCAACGACAAGCTGTTGGCGGAGGCGCACAACCGCTTCGGCGTGGTGGCGCCGTTCGGCGGGCCGACCTCGTCGGGCATGCTCACGCTGCACTGCCCGCCGATGCACCTCTACGCGCTCGGCAGCTTCCTGCGCGAGCACGGCGCCGACACGGTCTCGATCGCCTCGCTGGACTACGTGTTCGACCGCGAAAACCCGTTATTTGCCAAGCTCGAGGCGTTCTTGCGGCAATAAGGCTGCCGTTTCGTTCATCGTTGCGACAGCCTCCAGCAGGTAGCATATACGGTTGGATAATCTGGGACCTGTTCGATGACGCTTGGCTCTGACGTTTCCCGCCTCACGACGGCCGCAGCCAGCGCCGCGGCGAAAGGCCTGTCGATTGTCGTGCCGGTCTACAATGAGGCGGCGGGCCTCGCCATGCTGCACGAGCGGCTGATCGGCCTCGCCCGCACGCTGATGGCGCGCTACGGGCTTGCGACCGAGGTCGTCTATATCGACGACGGCAGCGCCGACAACACGCTGGCGATCGCACGCACGCTCAAGGCCGACGGGCTCGACGTCCAGGTGGTATCGCTGTCACGCAATTTCGGCAAGGAAGCGGCGCTGATGGCCGGGCTCGACCACGCCCGCCGCGGCGCGGTGCTGTTCATGGACGGCGACGGCCAGCATCCGCCGAGCCTGGTCGAAAAGCTGGTCTCGCACTGGATCGATGACGGCTACGACGTCGTCTACACGGCGAAGGCGCATCGCGACAATGAATCGGCCACGCGCCGGCTTGCGGTGCACAGCTTCTACGCGCTGATCAACTGGGGCGCACGGCAGAAGATCCCGGAAGACGCCGGCGACTTCCGCCTGTTGTCGCCGCGCGCGGCGACCGCGCTGCGCCAGCTTCCCGAGCGCAACCGCTTCTTCAAGGGCCTGTCGAACTGGATCGGCTTCCGCCAGATCCGCGTCGACTACGAGCCGGCGCCGCGCGCGCATGGCGTCACCACCTTCAGCCCGGGCCGGCTGATCGGCCTGTCGATCGAGGGACTGACGTCGTTCTCGGTGGCGCCGCTGCGCTTTGCCAGCCTGCTCGGCGTGCTGCTCGCGCTCACCGCTTTCATCTTCGGCCTGACCATTCTCTGGGAGGTCTTGACCACCGGCAAGCAGGTCCCCGGCTATCCCTCGCTGATGATCGGGTTGATGACGATCGGCGGCGTGCAGCTCATCATGATCGGCATCGTCGGCGAATATATCGGCAAGATCCTCTCCGAATTGAAGGCGCGGCCGATCTACTTTGTCGCCGAGCATACCGAAAAGCGCGCCGACGGCGAGGCTGCGGCCAGCGAACGGACCGCCGCCGAATGAAGGACGACGCACTGCGCCGGATCTGGCTGTGCGCCGACGATTACGGGCTGGCCGAGGGCGTCAACCGCGCGATCCGCGAGCTGATTTCGCGAGGCCGCCTCAACGCCACCTCTGTCATGGTGGTGGGCCCGGCGATCGGCCGCGCCGAGATCACGGCCTTGCAGGAGGCGGCGGCGGCGAGCCCGCGCTGCGCCATCGGATTGCACACGACGCTGACCGCGCCGTTTCGTCCGCTGACAATGCATTTCCGCCCGCTCGATGGCGGCCTGTTTCTGCCGTTTCCGAACCTGTTGCGGTCGGGCCTGCTGCGCCGGCTCGAGCCTGAAATGATCGAAGACGAAGTGCTGGCGCAGCTTGCGGCGTTCAAGGAGCTGTTCGGCCGCGCGCCCGATTTTGTCGATGGCCACCAGCACGCGCAGCTCTTCCCGCAGGTCCGCGACGGCTTTTTACGCGCGGTGAAAGAGGCGGCGCCCGCCGCCTGGATACGCCAGTGCGGCCGCGGCAGGCCGCTCGCCAAACGGCTCGGCGCGCCCAAGGCGCTGGTGCTCGACATGCTCAGCGCGCAATTCCGCAAGCGCGCCGCCGATGCCGGCATCGCATTCAATCCCGCTTTCGACGGGGCTTATGATTTTTCAAAGCAGTCCAATTTCGGCGCGCTGATGTCCGAGTTTCTGGAAGGGCTGCCGGATGACGGGCTCGTGATGTGCCATCCCGGCTTTGTCGACGAGACGCTACAAAGCCTCGATCCTCTCACCACCCAGCGCGAGGCGGAACACGCCTATCTCGCCGGTGACCAATTTCCGGCATTGCTGGCGGCGAATAAAGTTACATTGAGCTGACAAGACGCGACAAATGCGCCCGGCGTTTTGTCGCATACCAAAATTTAATCCGGCCGCCCACTACTTGCGACATAAAGCCCGCCCTACATCTTGCCGGCGCGTCGACGACGACGCGAGGGAGAGGGCCATGACACCGCAAGAACGCCAACTGATTGACGATCTTTTCGACCGGCTCGCCAAGCTGGAAAGCGCCAAGCGCGATCCCGAGGCGATGTCGGCGATCATGCAGGGCCTGCGCAACGCGCCAAACGCGGTCTATGCGCTGGTGCAGACGACGCTGGTGCAGGACGAGGCGTTGAAGCGCGCCGATATGCGCATCCAGGAACTGGAAGCGGCGGCGGGCCAGCAAGGCCAGCAAACCCAACCTGGCGGCTTCCTCGATTCGATGCGCGACGCGATCTTCGGACAGAGCCAGGGGCAAGGTTCGCATGGCTCGGTGCCGAACGTTCGTGCGCCCGAGATGGGCAACCGGCCGACATGGAATAGTGGCCAGGTGCTGCAGCAGACGCAAGGCGGCGGACCGTACAATCAGCCGGCTTACGGCCAGCCCTATGGCGGCGCCCAGCAGCAGCCGTCGGCATTCGGCGGTGGCGGCTCGTTCCTCGGCACGGCGGCGGCGGCCGCGGCCGGCGTGGTCGGTGGCTCGCTGCTGGCCAGCAGCATCCGCTCGATGATGGGCGGCGGCAATCACCAGGCGTTCGGCGATACCGCCGGCCATAGCGGCGGCGTCGAAGACCGCAGGCCGTGGGGCGATCAGTCCGGCGGCGACCTCGCGCGCGATGCCGGCATCAACGACATCGGCTCGTCGAGCCGGCGCGCCGATAGCGGCGGCGACAATGATTACGGCTCTCGCCAGGGCTTCTTCGACCAGGCTTCGCATGACGATGACGACGATATGGATCACGATGGCGACGGCTTTGACGGCGACGATGGCGACAGCGGCAGCGATTACGCGTAAAGCCTGCGAGAGTTGAAAATCAAACGGCCGCCCCACTGGGCGGCCGTTTCATTTCAAATCACATCACCGTAGATCAAATCACCACCACCTTGGCGCCGACACCGACGCGGCCGTAGAGATCGATCACGTCCTCGTTGCGCATCCGGATGCAGCCGCTTGAGACGTTGGTGCCGATGGTCCAGGGCTCGTTGGAGCCGTGGATGCGATAGAGCGAGGAGCCGAGATACATCGCGCGCGCACCGAGCGGATTGTCTGGGCCGCCTTCCATGTACCGCGGCAGGTCGGGACGGCGCGCCAGCATTTCCGGCGGCGGTGTCCAGGCCGGCCATTCCTTCTTCGCCGAGATCGTCTTGACGCCCGACCAGGTGAAGCCGGGCCGGCCGACGCCGACGCCGTAGCGCAGCGCCTTGCCGTCGCCCTGCACCAGGAACAGGAACTTGTTCGGCGTATCGATCACGATGGTGCCCGGGCTCTCTTTGCCGTGATACTCGACCAGCTGCTTTTCATATTTCGGATCGAGCCGGTGCTGCGCCGGATCGAGCACCTGCTCCTCGCGCTGCATCGATTGCTGCGGATCCATCGGAGGCAGCAGCATGCGCCGCCCGCCATATTCCGGCATCTGCTGATAGACCTGCTCGCGCTGATAGCGCCCGCCCTGCGGCGCGTCGCCGAACAGGAATTCGATGAAGCCGCCGCCCATGTTGGAGCGCTCGGCGGCGGCCACGCGCACCGGCGGCGGCGCGGGCTGCCGCGCGTAGATCACGGTGGGCTCGGGTGATGATGAGGCGTCGATCGCCGCGGCCTCACCGGCAAAGCAAAGACAAGACGCGCTCGCCAGGAGCGCCAAAGAGATTTTTCCGGACATCGACGTACTCTGTACTGTTCGTCACTTGTGGGAACGCAGGCGGCGCGACAAACGCCGCTGCATGCGAACAATACAAATCAAAACCTAATCGGTTTGGTAAACGTAACAGGCGTTTCGATTCACCATCCCGGCAATGGCGCGCGAATTTGCCCGGTAGCGTTTATTTTGCGTGAACGCACGGCCCTCATGGTTAATCGATGGTATTCGTGCGCCGATATGCAAGTTTCGCGCGTGAACCTCACGTTAAATCGCCTTGGTCTACAACACCTTCGAACTGGAAGGGGCGGGAAAATCTCATGTCGGTCAATCGCAAACGTTTTCGTATCGAATCCATTTTGGGCGACGCGCCAATTGTCATGCATGAAGAAGGCGGCGAGATCGGCCCGATGCACAAAGAGATCATGGCCGAGCTGCGCGCGATCCGCGCCCAGATGGCAAGCTTCGGCCATGCCGGCGCCCCCACCAGCGTACAGTCGGAAATCGCACGCGAGACCGCCGATGCGCATGCGCTGCTTGAAACCTATCGCGCCCAGATCGAGCAGTGCGAGAAGCTGAAGGTCGAGCTCGACCTGATCCACGACGCGATCAACCGCACCAAGCGCGAAATCGCCACCCTGCACGGCAAGAGCTTTGACGGCCAGGAAATGGCCAAGGTCAACGGCGAACTCGGCGCCGTCGTCGGCGGCACTGAACAGGCCACCCAGCAGATTCTGGAAGCTACCGAAGCGATCGACCAGGCGGCGACCGCGCTCTCCAAGAACATCTCGCCCGACCAGCAGAAGCTGCTCTCAGAAGAAATCCAGGAACGCGTCGTCTC
Source organism: Bradyrhizobium sp. CB3481 (assembly GCF_029714305.1). Classification (NCBI taxonomy): domain Bacteria; kingdom Pseudomonadati; phylum Pseudomonadota; class Alphaproteobacteria; order Hyphomicrobiales; family Nitrobacteraceae; genus Bradyrhizobium; species Bradyrhizobium sp. CB3481. The sequence continues at coordinate 1,245,569 of NZ_CP121647.1, read as the reverse complement.
GATCTTCGAGGCCTGCAACTTCCAGGACCTCACCGGTCAGCGCATCAGCAAGGTGATGACCACGATGAAGTTCATCGAGCAGCACATCTACACCATGATGGACATCTGGGGCGGCGTCGACGCGATCAAGGCCCATGCCATTCCGGTCGTCGACACCCGCGAGGGCGATGCCAAGCTGCTCAACGGTCCGAAGCTCGATGGCGACATCGGTCACGCCTCGCAGGACGACATCGACGCCATGTTCAATTGATCGGCTGGTTAACGCAGCCCAAACAAAACGCGGGCAGCGATGCCGGCGTTTTTTGTTTCTGACCCCTTCCCCGCTATCATCGTCCGCGAAGGCGAAGGCGGACGATCCAGTATTGCAGAGACGTCAGCGATTCATCTGAGGGGCCGCAGCGTACTGAATGCCCGCCTTCGCGGGCATGACAAACACCCGTGTCGCGCCAGCCTCACGCCCGCGGGGCGCAGCGGACATAGACCATGTTGCCGTAGCGGACCGCGGCATCCTTGTCGATGAAGCGGGTGATCAGCACGCGGCCATCGAACGAGATGATCTCGCGGTCCTGTTCCCCCCCGGCGGGACCGGCCGGGCCGATATAGTTCTTGCCGCCCGGTGAGCCCTTGAGGCGCAGCTCCTGCGGGGTGGCCTGGTCGGCCAGATGCATGACGACACCGCCGGAGGTGCCGGCGCCGATCACATAGGGCTGCTTGCACTGGCCGCGCGCCGCCGCCTCGGTGCGGGCGCGATCGTTCGGATTCTGGAACGAGGCAAGACCCCACCGGCCGACGATCTCGTCGGCGCGGATAGTCGCCGGCATTTCGGGCGCGACGCCGGGCTCGGCCTCGGGCGCCGGATTGGACGACAGCGAAGGCAAGCTCATGCTGCCGCATGCTGCGAGCAAGACCGTCAGCGCCGACGCGGCCGCCAGATTGGCAACCGTACGCGCATTACGTGAGCTGATCATCGCATTCCCCCGACAATTCCTTGGCCGCTCCCGTCAAGCAGCCAACCGTAAAAAGCCTGCCGGAGCAATGACGTCGGTCGAATTACGCCGCTGCACCGATTTGGTTTCCGTGGGAGCATCCTATACCGGCCTCAAGAAGGCCTTAACCCCCTTGTTTGCTTGACAGGATCAGCGCCAAGCCATATTTCCCGGCCCCACGTTTAGCACTCAACCGCGAAGATTGCTAAGGGCGCGCTGTCCCGCCCGGGGGCGGCTTCGAATACCCGGCATATCCGCCATTTTCAATGGCGCAGACCTGAAACCGAGCCTTTCCCAGAGGAACTTCAAGAGGAGACGTCATGGCCAAAACCAAATTCCGCCCGCTGCATGATCGTGTCGTGGTCAAGCGCATCGATGCCGAAGAGAAGACCAAGGGTGGCATCATCATTCCCGACACCGCCAAGGAAAAGCCGTCGCAGGGCGAAGTGACCGCCGTCGGCCCGGGCGGCCGTGACGAAACCGGCAAGCTGATCCCGATCGACGTCAAGGTCGGCGACCGTGTGCTGTTCGGCAAGTGGTCGGGCACCGAGGTCAAGCTCGACGGCGAGGAACTCCTGATCATGAAGGAGTCCGACATCATGGGCGTGCTGACGTAACACGCGCTCCCCCTCACCCTGAGGAGACAGCGAAGCTGCCGTCTCGAAGGGCCCTTCGTTCCACAACTCATCCTTCGAGACGCGGCAAAACGGCCGCTCCTCAGGATGAGGACCATTCCAGGAGCAAATTCAATGGCTGCCAAAGACGTTAAATTTTCCGGCGACGCCCGCGACCGCATGCTGCGCGGCGTCGACGTTCTCGCCAACGCGGTGAAGGTGACGCTCGGTCCCAAGGGCCGCAACGTCGTGATCGAGAAGAGTTTTGGCGCACCCCGCATCACCAAGGACGGCGTCACCGTCGCCAAGGAGATCGAGCTCGAGGACAAGTTCGAGAACATGGGCGCGCAGATGCTGCGCGAAGTCGCCTCCAAGACCAACGACACCGCCGGCGACGGTACCACCACCGCAACCGTGCTGGCGCAGGCCATCGTGCGCGAAGGCGGCAAGGCGGTCGCGGCCGGCATGAACCCGATGGACCTCAAGCGCGGCATCGACATCGCGGTGCACGCCGTGGTCAAGGATCTCGAGAAGCGCGCCAAGCCGGTCGCCGCCTCGTCCGAGGTTGCCCAGGTCGGCACCATCTCGGCCAATGGCGACACCGCGATCGGCAAGATGATCGCCCAGGCGATGCAGAAGGTCGGCAATGAAGGCGTGATCACCGTCGAGGAGAACAAGTCGCTCGAGACCGAGGTCGACATCGTCGAGGGCATGAAGTTCGACCGCGGCTATCTGTCGCCCTACTTCATTACGAATGCCGAGAAGATGACCGCCGAGCTGGAAGACGTCTTCGTGCTGCTGCACGAGAAGAAACTGTCCGGCCTGCAGGCGATGCTGCCGGTGCTGGAAGCCGTGGTGCAGTCCGGCCGTCCGCTCTTGATCATCGCCGAGGACGTCGAGGGCGAGGCGCTGGCGACGCTGGTAGTCAACCGCCTGCGCGGCGGCTTGAAGGTCGCCGCCGTCAAGGCGCCGGGCTTCGGCGACCGCCGCAAGGCCATGCTGGAAGACATCGCGATCCTGACCGGCGGTCAGCTGATCTCCGAGGAACTCGGCATGAAGCTCGAAAGCGTCACCATCAACATGCTGGGGCGCGCAGGCAAGGTCGTGATCGACAAGGAGAACACGACCATCGTCAAGGGCGCCGGCAAGAAGAAGGACATCGAGGCCCGCGTCACCCAGATCAAGGCGCAGATCGAGGAGACCACCTCGGATTACGACCGCGAGAAGCTGCAGGAGCGGCTGGCCAAGCTCGCCGGCGGCGTTGCGGTGATCAAGGTCGGCGGCGCGACCGAGGTCGAGGTCAAGGAGAAAAAGGACCGCGTCGAGGACGCCCTCAACGCGACCCGCGCGGCCGTGCAGGAAGGCATCGTGCCGGGCGGCGGCGTGGCGCTGCTGCGCGCTAAGAAGGCCGTCGGCCGCATCAACAACGACAATTCCGACGTCCAGGCCGGTATCAACATCGTGCTGAAGGCGCTGGAAGCTCCGGTGCGCCAGATCTCGGAAAACGCCGGCGTCGAAGGCTCGCTCGTGGTCGGCAAGATCCTCGAGAACAAGTCGGAGACTTTCGGCTTCGATGCCCAGACCGAGCAATATGTCGACATGGTCGAGAAGGGTATCATCGACCCCGCCAAGGTGGTGCGCACCGCCCTGCAGGACGCCTCCTCCGTGGCCGGCCTCTTGGTGACCACCGAAGCCATGGTCGCCGAACTGCCGAAGGAGCCGGCCCCGGCGATGCCCGGCGGTGGCGGCGGCATGGGTGGAATGGGCGGCATGGGCTTCTGAGCCTATTCTGCCTACAATTATTTCCAGCGGGAGGCCCGCCACCGAGGTGGCGGGCCTTTCCATTGGTGCCGATATTTTGCCGTCCTACTTCACGCCTCCCGGCAAGCAGCCTATATTTGAGGAAACCGGAGTTTTCCGATGGCCGATGCAAACGCGCCCGTAAAGATTTCCGCCGATCTTCCCAAAGAGCTGTTCGACGCGCTGGTCGAACTAGCGAACAAGCGCGGCGTCTCGGCGAATACCGTCTTGCAGGAGGCGATCGCTCGCGAAAAGTATTTTTCCGACAAGGAAGCCAGCGGCGCATCGATCCTGATCGAAGAAAAGAACAAGACCTTCAAGAAGGTCCTTCGCGGATAACCACCTCATAACGCGGCTTTTGGGGGAAATGCCGATGCCGGTCGAGCAAGATCTCACCACGATAGGCGTTACAACTACAGCGGGCGGCGGCGCCATACCTGCCACCGCTGGTCAAATCGTGGAGAAACCCTACGATCCGACGGCCGATCGGGAAACCATTCGTGGCACTATCGCGCTGGCACTGGTCTGGGCTTTGGTTGGGGTCATCGGGGCCGTGGTCTTGACGGGTCTCGTCACGATGTACGCCTGTCACGGTGGCGGCGCCTGCAATGTGGAAACTATGGACCTGAAATCGATCCGGGCCGTGATTGAACTTGTCCTCACGCCGCTGATTGGCCTCGTTGGAGCGGTCACGGGCTTCTATTTTGGCGAAAAATCGGCATCCAGTAAGCCCGGTGGCTGACCCATCCGGCATGCGCTAATAATCCGGTCGCGATTCTTCCTGGCATCTGGACGGTGGCCTAAGCTATCTCCAAATCCTGTATCGACGACGAGGCCGCCCGCATGCGATTTTTCCTTGGTGCCGCGCTGATGCTGCTGCCGACTGCCGCTTTGACGGTGATCCCTGCGGCTCCCGCCCTCGCCCAAATGAAACTGCCCTCCAAGACAGCACCCGGCGCTGCGGAGACGCGCTATTTCACCGCAATCGACGGCCTGATGGACGGCAATGCCGACGTCGTGCTGAAGGAAACCCGCCAGGGCAAAACCGTCACCGCGGCGACCCTCGACGTCTGCTATCCCGCCGCCAAGGGTTCCGACCGCAAGGACCGTTTTGTCGCCAATCTCGCCGTGAATGGCCAGACCCTCACAGGCACGACGCAGAGCGTCGGTGACAAGCAGCCGGTGACCATCAAGCTGACGCGCAAGCCGACCGGCGACACCTTCGAATTCCGCGGCCAGATCTCGATCGGCCAGGCCGTCACTGAAGTCACCTCGACGGATAATTCCGATCTCAGCGAGAAGGAATTCCTCGAGAACCAGACCAGCGATGACGGCATTACGCCATCGCCGAAGGATTTTACCGAGGTCTCGCCGGAAGCGATCGGCGTGCGGGTCAAGCTCGACGCGGCGCTCGAGTTCCTGAAAAGCCTGAAGGGTGAGGCCGTTGAGGTCGGGCTCTCCAGCCTGTCGATCTCCTGCGATGCGCTGCGCGCCGGCGAGCAGACCATCAACCTCACGGCCGATCCGGAGCGGGCCGCCGCGCTGATCGCCAAAACCAAATCGATGCCGGGCGTGGTCGCGGCGGGATGGACCAGCGGCGCCATCGAGATGGACCGCACCATCCGCTTTGCCGCGAATGAATGGCGCGACGGCGAAAAGATCAACAAGGACAAGATCGCATCCGCAATCTCGGGCGTCCTCGCCAAAACGCTGTCCGCGAAGCCGGCGGAGGCCAGCTGGAACGCCAATACCGGAAAAGCAAAACTGACCTTCAAGCGGCCGAGCCCGATCTATCCGCCGCTCGCGCTCACCGAAACGCTCGAGATCACGGCGCTGGTCTCGCCGGACAAGCCCGGCGCTACCGATCGCCTGATGCTGTGGATCTCGAGCCCGGTGATCACGACTGCCGACGAAGGCACCGGTGCAAAACTGCATGTGTCGGAAGACTCGACCGGCGACGAGGAAGGTGGCGAGCCGAAGGATGACAATGGCGCGCTCGATGCGCTGGCTAAGGAATTCAAGGGCCAGCGCTGGGACGCCGACAGGAGTGTGTGGAAGTAGCGCGGCAGAATTACCGCACGTCACGCAATTACCGTGCGCTCGCCTCGAAAATTAAGATTCGATTCAGCTTAGAGGAACATCATTGGCTAACCAAAATTTGGATTAGGCCGATGTACGAGCGTGAGCCGAGTACCGTTGAAAGCATCTTGTCGGGGAATGTGTCCAGCGCGCTGGGGCCGGCGGCCCTGCGGAATTTCCTGAACTCCGGTCGAGACGATGTCCTGGTCGTGCGCGAGTCCTCGCATGCCCGCACGCGGAACATGCTGCTGGTCGCTGTCGCGCTTGCGGCCAGCTTTGGACTGGGATGGACAGGTGGCCTGAGTTGGCCCCAATTCGCCGGTGAATTCGACCTCGAAACGGTTGCGCAGAACGAAGCGCCCTCGCCGCGTATGGCCGAAGCACGCCCGAGCAAGATCGAAGCCGCTCGGAAGACGACATCGGCGACGGACTCGCCCGCCATTGTCGGCAGCATTCCCAAGCCGTCTCTGCCGCGCCCATCTGCGAGCGCAGTTTCCCAGGCCAATGTGATTCCTTCGGCGACGATTGCGATGCGGCAACCGGCGTTGGCCGCGCCGCCCGAAACCAGGCCGACGACCATTCCCGGCTGGACCGTCGTCGATGTGCGCGACGGCACCGCCGTTCTCGAAGGCCCCGAAGGTATCAAGATGGCCGCACGTGGCGATGCCATTCCCGGGCTCGGGCGGATCGAATCCATCGTGCGCTGGGGCAATCGCTGGATTGTCGCCACCGCCAACGGACTGATTGCGACGCAGTAGTCGTACCTAGTTCGTGTTGATGCGAAACCGCAGCGTCTTCGCGCCGATGAACGACACGAAATCGCCCTGCCGCTTCCAGGTAGCGGCAGCGCTTAGCGCCGCGATCAGCTCGTCATCCTGCTGAGCCTTATCCGGCGGACAGGTCCGGTTTTCCATCGCACCCATGACGAAGATCACGGTGTTGCCGGCCACCGAGAACTGGCCCTTGCCGCCCTTGCACCAGAGCTCGAGCGCCACCTCGCCGGCATCGCCGATTTCCAGATTGGGAATCCGCTTCGAGCCCGGCTGGCGGTTTGCATCGAGCTGCATTTCGCTTCCGAACGGAAAGCCGTCGTCCTCGGCCAATGCCGGGCTGAACGGCAAGGCGGCTGCGATCAGCAACAGCGAAGCGGCGCCTGCGCGGGCCGTATGTAGCAACGAAATCATGCATCCTCTCGAAAAGACCAGACCTACCGCGCCGCGCGCCGTTCTATTGGACAATGACGGGATTGGCTAGGGCGTCGCTGCATCGATGGGGATCGCCGCGCGCTTTGGACGTGGGGCGATGCGCCAAGCATGCTGCAAGATGTGGGCACGCTATCGCTTTGCCTATCCTACCGCTGTGTTGAGCAAGCCGCGCTATTTCAAGACCAGCATCGTGAACGGATAGACGTATGCCTGCAGCGTCACCAGCACGCCGACGAGGCAGGCCAGCACGATGGAATGCAGGAAGACGTAGCGCAGGATCGAGCCCTCGTGGCCGTACCAGTTGGTGGCGGTCGAAGCGACCACGATCGATTGCGCGTCGATCATCTTGCCCATGACGCCGCCGGAGGAGTTGGCCGCAGCCATCAGAACCGGCGACAGGCCAAGCTGCTCGGAGGTGATCTTCTGCAAGTTGCCGAACAACACGTTTGAAGCGGTATCCGATCCGGTCAAGGCAACGCCGAGCCAGCCGAGCAGCGTGCCGAAGAAGGGATAGAGCACGCCGGTCGCCGCGAAGGCGAGGCCGAGCGTGGCGTCGACGCCGGAGAGCCGCGTCAGCGTGCCGATCGCCAGCATCGCCGAGATCGTGATCAGCGAGATCGCGCACAGCCTGATGGTGCGGCCGTATTCGGCGACCATCTTGACCGGCGAAAAGCCCATCAAGAGGCCGGAGATGATGGCGGCGAGCAGCATGCCGGTTCCGGTGAAGGACAGATAGGTGAAGTCGAACAGCGCCGCTTCCGGCGTCGGCTTGGCGGCCACCGGCGGCACCTTGTTGATCATGTTGTGCAGCTCGGGCACCTGATATTTCCAGGCGAAGTTGGCATTTGCCCAGCCCTTGAACGCGCCGGTGCCCCAGATCAGCATCACGACGCAGACGATGATCCACGGCAGAAGCGCGCTCCAGAGCTGCGGCTGGCTGAGCTTGGTCGTATCCAGCGGCTTGGCGGGCGCCATGGTGGCAGCCGATTCATCTTTGCCGCGCAACGCCGGCGACAGCCAGAGCTCGCGCGGCTGCCACATTTTAAGAAACAGGATCAGGCAGCCCATCGATATCAGCGACGCGCCGATATCGACGATCCACGGGTTGATGAAGTTCGAGATCACGAATTGCGGGACGGCAAAGGAGACGCCGGTGACGAGAATGGCGGGCCAGATCGTGATCATGCCGCGCCAGCCGGCAAAGGCCCAGATCAGCCAGAACGGCACGATCAGCGAAAAGAACGGCAATTGCCTGCCGACCATGGCGCCGAGCACGTAGGGATCGAGGCCGGTGACCGTTGCCAGGCCCTGGATCGGCGTGCCGAGCGCGCCATAGGCGACAGGCGCGGTGTTGGCGATCAGCGACAGGCCGGAAGCCGCGAGCGGCGAGAAGCCGAGCCCGATCAAAATTGCGCCCGTGATCGCCACCGGCGTGCCGAAACCGGACGCGCCTTCGAAGAAGGCGCCGAAGGCAAACGCGATCAGGAGCAGTTGCAGCCGGCGGTCGGTGGTGACGCCGCCGATCGCGCGCTGCAACAGCTCGAAGCGACCGGTCTCGACCGTGATGCGATAGAGGAAGATGACATTGAGCACGATCCAGCCGATCGGAAAGAAGCCGACCACGACGCCGAGCAGCGAGGCGCGGATCGACATGCCCCAGGGCATGGTGAAGATGCCGATGGTGATAATGTTGGCGACAAGAAGCGCGATGATGGCGGCGAGATGGGCCTTGACCCTGCCGCTCGCGATCAGCACCAGCAACGTGACGACAGGCAAAGCGGCGGCGATGGTCGACAGCGCGGCGTTGCCGAGCGGATTGTAGTGCTGGTCCCACATTTGCGGTTCTCCCACATTTGTTTTTGGCGCACCGGACACGTGGAAGGCCGGGCGCAGGCTTGAGCGAATTGCGGGAGCGGCCTTGCAAGGCGAGCCCAGGCTGCATTAATGCCAGCCAACGCTCACAACCTCGCGAAGTTCGATTGGCCCCGTCCCTCGTCATCGCAGCCATGCTAGGGTCTCACCGGTAGCTGCGACAAGCTGCCGCAGGCCGCCCCTGCCATAACCTTCGTCGCAGGCCTTAATTCCTCAATCTATTCAGGGCCTTGAGCCCGATTTTCCGGAGACGGTGATCTGTGAACAACATTCGCCCGACGCTCGCCACGGTATGGCGCATCGCCGCCCCCTACTTCCGCTCCGAGGACAAATGGGCTGGTCGCGGCCTGCTGGTGGCGGTCATCGCCATCGAACTCTTCGTCGTCTATCTGAACGTGCTGCAGAACCAATGGAATCTGCGCTTCTACAACGCGCTCCAGGACTACAATTGGGACAGCTTCGTCTACGAGATCCTCTACTTCACCGTTCTGGCCACGGTGTACACGGTGGTCGTGGTCTATCAGCTTTACCTCAATCAATGGCTGCAGATCCGCTGGCGGCGCTGGATGACCGCGCAGTATCTCGGCGACTGGCTGCATCAGGCCAACCACTACCGGATGCAGCTTCAGGGCGATGCCGCCGACAACCCCGACCAGCGTATGACCGATGACGTCAAGCTGTTCGTCGATCGCACGCTCAACATCGGCCTCGGACTGTTGAACTCGATCGTCACGCTGGCGTCCTTCATCGCCATCCTGTGGGGCCTGTCGAACGCCGCGCCGCTACATCTGTTCGGCCAGGAATATGACATTCCCGGCTATCTCGTCTGGGGCGCGCTGATCTATTCGGTGCTCGGCACCATCCTGACCCATCTGATCGGCTGGCCGCTGGTCGGAATCGATTTCAAGCAGCAGCAATATGAAGCGGATTTTCGCTTCAACCTGGTGCGCGTGCGGGAGAACTCCGAACAGATCGCGCTGTTGCACGGCGAGCAGGCCGAGCGCGAGCGCCTCCTGGTCCGCTTCGGACGCGTGGTGGAGAACTGGCTCGCCATCATGAGCCGGACCAAGAAGATCACCGCGTTCACCCAGAGCTACTCGCAGGCGGCGGTGATCTTTCCCTACATCCTCGTGGCGCCGGCCTACTTCGCCAAGAAGATCCAGCTCGGCGGCATGATGCAGACCGCGTCGGCATTCGCCCAGGTCCAGGGCGCGCTGTCGTTCTTCATCAGCGCTTATCGTCAACTGGCGGAGTGGCAGGCCGTGGTGAACCGCCTCGATGGCTTCGAGAACGGGATCGTGACGGCGCGCAAGCTCGCCAGCCGCAGCGAACGCATCCGCGTCGTCGAGGCCGGCGACGGCGCCATTGACCTCAAGGAGCTGGCGCTGCGCCTGCCGAACGGCACGCCGCTGGTGAATGCGGACGCCTTCCGCTTCCGCAAGCGCGAGCGCACGCTGATGACGGGACCCTCGGGCTCCGGCAAATCGACGCTGTTCCGGGCTATCGCCGGCATCTGGCCGTTCGGCGCCGGGTCGGTCACCGTACCGGCCGGGGCGTCCTTGATGATGCTGCCGCAGCGGCCTTATTTCCCGGTCGGCTCGCTGCAGGGGGCGATCGAATATCCCGCCAGCGAAGGCGCGTTTACCGCCAAACAGATCGCCGACACGCTGCGGGCGGTCGGACTGCCCAAGCTCGCGATGCAGATCAGCGAGCACGGGCACTGGAATCGAACGCTGTCGCTCGGCGAGCAGCAGCGCCTCGGCATCGCGCGGGCGCTGCTACATGCGCCGCAATATCTGTTCCTCGATGAAGCCACCGCTTCGCTCGATGAACCTTCGGAGAAGGCGCTGTACCGTCTGATCCAGGAGAGGCTGCCTGAAACCACCCTCATATCGATCGGCCATCGCTCGACACTCGACGCCTTCCACCAGCGCAACGTCGCACTCACGGGTGACGGCGATCGTTTCGTGCTGCAGGACGCCGGCGAGGTGGCCGAGACGCCGTAGCGGCGTAGCCGTTCAAAGCCAGCGCTGCGGCCAGCGCTGGCGGCGTACGGTGCGATGCCAGAAGTAGGAGAACGCCGTCAGCAGCAGCGCGCCGGCCAGCACCGGCGCGAGCAGGAATGTCCAGGGCAGATTGCCCGACCAGCAGCGGATTGATGCCGGCCGGCGGGTGAAAGGTGCCGGTCACATACATCGCCAAAATGGCAAGGCCGACGGCGGCCGCCGCCGCCCAGGCGTATGGCCCCGTCAGCTTCAGCACGGCAAGCCCGACCAGCGCCGACAACACATGCCCGCCGATCAGCGCCCGCGGCTGCGCCGGCTCCACGTTCGGCGATCCGATCACCAGCACGATGGAGGTCGCGAACGGAATCACCGCCAGCGGGTAATGCGCGACCGACGAGAACAATTCCATGACGCCGATGGCGATCGCGCCGCCGAGACCGGCGACCGCGCCCGCCATGGCGCTGCGGTGGTCGTTGCGGGAGACCGCATTGCGTAAGGCGCGCCGCCAGTCCTGTTTCATCGGTATCATCCAAAAGAAAAGGGCGGCAGATCGCTCTGCCGCCCCCTTCCCTTCGACAGGAAGATCTTACTTCAGGTTGGTCATCGCGGTCAGGTCGGCCGACAGCTTGACGATGCCGGCGGCGCCGCACCAGTTCGAACCGACGCCCGACGGATTGATCGGGGTCACGAAGCTGCCGAGGTTCGTTCCGTTGATGTTGCCGCGCGCCGCGAAGTCGCTGGTGAAGGCGTTGCAGTCACCCTTCGACAGGTTGGTGTCGGAGTAACGGAAGTCCAGCGTGAACACCTTGTAGGTGAAGCCGATGCCGATGTTCCAGGTGTTGTAGTCGGCATAGTTGATGCCGTTCGGGAACGCCGGGACGCCATAGAACGAGCTCGAGGTGCCCAGCCACTGGCGGCCGAACTCGCCCGACACGTACATGCCGATGCCGGTGGCGCCGAACCAGGCGCTCGGTGCGATCGCCTTGCCGACGATCGAGGCGTAGGTGCCTTCGGCGCCGCTGTTGAGGAAGCTCGGCGTGTAATAGACGTTGCCGCCCAGCGAGAAGTTGTCGTTGAAGGTGTAGTTCACCTTGCCATAGACCTCGAAGAAGCTGAGGTCCTTCTTGATGACGTTGCCGTTGAGCAGGGCGTTGATCTGGCACTCGTTGCTGAGCGGCACGCCCGCGGTGTCAGTCGCTGCACCGTAATGGCAGGTGCCGCCCGGATACAGATAGCCCCAGGCGCCGATGTCGAACGCCCACGAGCCGAGTGTGTAGCGGGCGCCGCCGTAGGCGTCGACTTCAGCTGCGGCGCGGTTCGGGAAGGAGATGCTGGCCGCACCGAGGCCGACATAGAGCTGGAAGTCCTTGGTGACGTTGAAACGCGGCTCGAAATAGGCGTTCACCGAAGGCTTGTGGTTGGACTGGGTGATGCCGCGGAAGATGTAGTCGTTGGTGATCCCGGCGCCGAAGGCGATATCCCAGGGATCGAAGGCCGGCGGCGGCGGGGCCTTGACGGCCTTCACGCGCAAATCCGCCGCGAGAGCCGAGCCCGATACCATTGCCAGCGCCGTTGCTAACAAAGCCAGTTTCTTCATGATGGTCCCCATCTACCCTTCTTGAACAGTCCCGTCCCGGGCGCCCCCCAGGGCACGCGACAATCGACTGCGGCCAAATGTCTTATCGTGGTCACACACTGGGCTGCGGCGTCATGGTCGTGAAGCAAAAAAGTCAAGCACGTGCCGCCTTTTTAGGCGTTTGGCTTGTTTCACGAAATGTTGTGGGTGTGTGTTGCATTCCGACAACAATTCCAGGGGTTCCAGTCCTCGAGACTCCCGTCCGGCCTGTGCAAATCGCAGCGCGGGCGACACATCGGCCGGCCAGGTTTTGCGAATCAATTCCCCCGTGAAACTGCGGGCTTGGGCCGCTTTGGGCCGCAACGAAAAAGGCCGCAGCGATAGACGCTGCGGCCTCGTCGAAAAGGTTGGCGGCGGGCGGCCCTACGTGTGGTCGCTGCCGTTGGACGAACCAGCCGACCAGGAAGGATTGGACGGCTCGGGAGAAGCCCAGCTCGGCGCAGCCGCAGCTTCGGCTTCCGGCTCGGACGCCGCGGCCGGCTCCATCGCGGGAGCAGGCTTGGCAGCGGCCTTGCGCTTCTTCGCCGCGCTCTTCTTGGCGGCTTTCTTCGGCGCGGCCTTTGATTTCTTGGCAGCCTTCTTCGCAACCTTCTTGGCGGATTTCTTCGCGCCCTTCTTCGCAGCCTTCTTGGCCGATTTTTTCGCAGCCTTCTTCGCCGACTTCTTCGCCGCTACGGCCTTCTTGGCCTTCTTGGCCTTTTTAGCCTTCTTGGCCTTCTTACTCTTCTTCGCCATCTGGTCCTCCTGTTGACGCTGTCCATGTCTGTCGAGCGCTTCGCGTAGTCTCTCCTGGAGAGTCCTGGGCCGGACCGGGGCGACACTTCTTCGAAGTGCCCTCCCGCTCCATCCCGTATCCAGACACGATCTTCAGGCAAACACTTTCGCGTCTATCCCGGCGAAGAGCCGGCATCCGACCGGCGCCCCCGGTGCAGAGCAGACTCTTCCAGATCATGCCCTTAGGCCGATCGATCAATTCAATCCTGTTAACGATCCAGGCTTTGGACCTCCCGTCGCCCAATCGAGAAGCTCAATCGTGTGCACCACAGGAACTGACGTACCGCCGGCAATCTGAACCATGCATCCAATATTGCCCGCAGCGATCATGTCCGGTTTGACTGTCGCAATATTGGCGACCTTTCGATCGCGCAATCTGCTCGCAATGTCAGGCTGGAGAATGTTGTAGGTCCCCGCCGAACCGCAACACAAATGGCTCTCAGGCACATCTTTCACCACGAATCCATTCTTGGAAAGCAATTCTTTCGGAAGCCCTGTGATTTTCTGCCCATGTTGCAGCGAACATGCCGAGTGATAGGCGATTGTGACGTCGCCTTTTTGCGTCGTTGGCGCGAGTTCAATGCCGCCGAGAAATTCCGTGATATCCTTTGCCAGCGCGGAGATTTGCGCTGCAGGGCTAGCGAAATCGCGATCCTCGCGCAGCATGAAACCATAGTCCTTGATGACGGTGCCGCAGCCCGATGCCGTGATCAGGATGGCGTCGAGGCCCCCTTGTTCCAGCTCTTTTTTCCACACCGTGACGTTGGCGCGCGCCCGCGCCAGCGCGTCGGCATCCTGCCCGAGATGATGGGTGAGCGCGCCGCAGCATTGCTCGTCCTTGACCAGCACCACCTCGATGCCGTGGCGCGTCAAAAGGCTGATGGCGGCCTGGTTGATGCGCGGCGCCAGCACCTGCTGGGCGCAGCCCTGCAGCAGCGCGACCCGCCCGCGCCGCTCGCCCTCAGCCGGAAACACGCTGCCGCCCGCCGGCCCCGGCGCGGGAAGGCTTTTCGGCGCCAGCGCCAGCATCGCCTTGATTCGCCTGAGCAGGGTGGGCGTCGCCGTATTCGGCGCCGGCAGCAGGGCGGCAAACGGGCGGGCGAACCGCGCCATGATCATGCTGGTGCGAAACAGCTTTGGCCGCGGCAGCACCAGCGCCAGCACCGCGCGCAGCGCCCGCTCGAGAAGCGGCCGTGAATAGTCGCGCTCGATGCGGACCCGCGCCTGATCGACCAAGTGCATGTAGTGCACGCCCGAGGGACAGGTGGTCATGCAGGCCAGGCAGGAGAGGCAGCGGTCGATATGCTTGACCACCTCCGCCGTCGGCGGCTTGTCCTTTTCCAGCATCTCCTTGATCAGGTAGATCCGCCCGCGCGGGCTATCGAGCTCGTCGCCGAGCAGCACATAGGTCGGACAGGTCGCGGTGCAGAACCCGCAATGCACGCAGGCGCGCAGGATCTTGTCGGCCACCGCGATATCGGGATCGGCGAGCTGGGCGAGGGAGAATTCGGTTTTCATGGTGCTGCCATCCGCGCCATCCGGCCGCGGTTGAGGATGATCTTGGGATCGAAGCTGTTGCGCACGCGCTCGCTCAGGGCGGCAATGCCGGGAGCCTGCGGATGGAAGACTTCGACCTTCCGTCTGACTTCGTCGGGCGCCCGGATCAGGGCGGCATGGCCGCCCGCGGCTGCGACCCGCGCGCGGACCAACGCGGCTTGCGCATCCGGCTTCGGCGGCAGCGCAGCCCAGATCAGGCCGCCGCCCCAATCGTAGATCACGTCGCCTTCGGATTCGCTCGCCAGAGCCTTGCCGAGCGCGCCGCCGGAAGCCGGCGGACAGACGATCCGCCATACCGGCCACAGCCCGCGGGCGCCGCTGGCGGCGAACGGCTCGGCGTCGCGGATTTCGGCCCAGATCGCCGCCGAGGCGCCGTCCTGCAGCATCTCCACCGCGCCGAACGCCGCGAGCGCCTTGCCGAGCGAGCCGGCGCGGTCGGCTACCGAAGCGGCGATACCTTCCAGCCGCAGCAGGGTCACCGCCCGCCCCGCAGCCCCGAGGCGCGCCAGCGCGCCGGCTGCGGAACCGAACACCTGATACGGGACATGCGCGGCGCCGGATACGTCATAGGGCGAGCCGAGCGCCGCGGTCATCGCCAGGTTGGCCGCGAGATCGTCGAGCCCGGCAAGCACCAGCGTGCGCTCGCTCTCCGGTTTCGGCATCACTTTCAGCGTGACCTCGGTCATGACTGCGAGCGTGCCCCATGAGCCCGTCAGGAGCTTGCAGAGATCATAGCCGGTGACATTCTTCACCACCTTGCCGCCGGTCTTGAAGCTGTCGCCGAAGCCGGACACCGCCTCCGCGCCGAGCAGGTGGTCGCGCGCCCCACCGGCCCTGATACGGCGCGGGCCGGCGAGCCCGGCCCCGATCATGCCGCCGATGGTGCCGTTGCCGGATACGCCCAGCAGCACCGACGTATCCATCGGCTCGAAGGCGAATTGCTGGTTCTTGGAATCGATCAGCGACTGCACGTCGGCAAGCGGCGCACCTGATTGAACCGTGATGATCAATTCGTTCGGCTCGTAGGAGGTGACCGCATTCAGATCAGAGGCATCGAGCACGGCATTGGTTGCCATCGGCTGACCGATCAGGCGTTTGGTGCCATGGCCGATGATCTCAAGCGGCTGCTCGCTCGCGATCGCCGCGCGCACCACGTCTTCGACGTCCTTGGCGTCGCGTACTTTCAGGGTGTCCACGGCGCACCTGAATTGGATACGCAGAAACGCGGTCTTCGCATCACGCCTGTCAGCGCCCGGGGCTTACCCCTCTCCCCAACCCTCCCCCGCAAGGGGGGAGGGAGCCCATCCGCCTGTGCGTCCCTGACGAGTTGTCGTTCTCCTGGTTCTTCGCAGCGCGCTGAAGCTGTGAAGCGAAGTGAGGTGAGGACGCTCTTCAGGCTCCCTCCCCCCTTGCGGGGGAGGGTTGGGGAGAGGGGTGAGCGGCTCGGGTGGTGCCCGTGAGAGTCCCCTGCTCGTCTGGCTTCGAACATCATCACTAAAACCTCGGCAAATCAGGGAACGCCAGCTTGCCGGCATGGACGTGCATGCGGCCGAGTTCGGCGCAGCGGTGCAGGGTCGGAAACACCTTGCCGGGATTGAGCAGGCCATGCGCATCGAAGGCGCATTTCAGGCGCTGCTGCTGGTTGAGGTCGATTTCCGAGAACATCTCCGGCATCAGGTCGCGCTTCTCGATGCCGACGCCATGCTCGCCAGTCAGCACGCCGCCGAACTCGACGCAGGC
Organism: Bradyrhizobium sp. CB3481; assembly: GCF_029714305.1. Taxonomy (NCBI): domain Bacteria; kingdom Pseudomonadati; phylum Pseudomonadota; class Alphaproteobacteria; order Hyphomicrobiales; family Nitrobacteraceae; genus Bradyrhizobium; species Bradyrhizobium sp. CB3481. The sequence continues at coordinate 1,229,300 of NZ_CP121647.1, read as the reverse complement.
GCGCAGGATGTCGGCGCCGAAGGCTTCGGCGCGTTCGATCTCGCCGGGCTTGTTGGCGTCGTAGAGAATCAGCGGGTGCAGATTGCCGTCGCCGGCATGAAACACGTTGGCGACGCGCAGATCGTATTTGACCGAGAGGTCGCGGATGCGCGCCAGCGCCTTCGGCAATGCGCCGCGCGGGATGGTGCCGTCCATGCAGAGATAGTCGGGCGAGATCCGCCCGACTGCCGGGAACGCCGCCTTGCGGCCGGCCCAGAACAGATTGCGCTCGGCCTCCGATGTCGAGATCTGGAGCGTCACCGAACCGCAGCCCTTGGCGATCGCCTCGACGCGCTTGATCAGCTCGTCGACTTCGATCTGGGGGCCATCGAGCTCGATGATCAGGAGCGCCTCGACCTCGAGCGGATAGCCGGCATGAACAAAAGCTTCGGCGGCGTGAATCGCCGGCTTGTCCATCATCTCCATGCCGCCCGGAATGATGCCGGCGCCGATAATGCGCGCGACGCATTCGCCGGCGGCCTCGACCTCGGCGAAGCCGACCATCAGCGCGCGCGCCGTCTCCGGCTTCTGCAGGATGCGCACCGTGATCTCGGTGATGACGCCGAGCAGTCCTTCCGATCCGGTGATGATGCCCATCAGGTCGTAGCCGGAATTCTCCGCCGCCTTGCCGCCAATCCGCAAAATTTCGCCGGACATCAGCACGATCTCGCAACCGAGCACGTTGTTGGTGGTCATGCCGTATTTCAGGCAGTGCACGCCGCCGGAATTTTCAGCGACATTGCCGCCGATCGAGCAGGCGATCTGTGAGGATGGATCGGGCGCGTAGTAGAAGCCGGCATGCGCCACCGCCTGGCTGATGGCGAGGTTGGTGACGCCGGGCTCGGTCACCACGACGCGGTTGTCGAAATCAATCTCGCGGATGCGCTTGAACTTGCCGAGGCCGAGCAGCACGCCGTCGGCGATCGGCAGCGCGCCGCCGGACAGCGAGGTGCCGGAGCCGCGCGGCACCACCTTGATGCCGTGCTCATGACAGTATTTCAGAACCCGCGAGACCTGCTCGGTGGTGTCGGGCAGCACAACGACCATCGGAGGTTGCCGGTAGGCGGTGAGACCATCAGATTCGTAGACCTGCATTTCGGCCGGCGTATCGATGACGCCCTCGCCCGGCACGATTGCGCGCAGGGCGGCCACGATCTCGCCGCGGCGGCCGAGAACCGCCTGATCGGCGGCCGGCATCATGATGGCCATGCGTGTCCCTCCAAGCCTTGCCTACACGGCGCGCTTTATCGATTTATCACGATAAATCAAGCACGTCTGACCCGGTTTGGGTAGGCTACCAACGTCCGATGCGCATCACGGCGAGTTCGCTCTGGGGCAAGTCCGCAGCAACGAAACCTGTCAATGTTTCGTGGCTTGTCCAGATGAAGCGGCCCGTGCCACAAGCAGTGGTCCCGATAAACCTCAGGGAAGAGACAAAGAGCATCCTATGAAGAAATTGACTTTGACTGCGCTGGTTGCCCTCACCTCGATGACCGCAGCATCCGCCGCAATGGCGCAGGACGCCGCCGCCGGCAAGACCTCGTTCAACAAGTGCCTGGCTTGCCACGCGATCGGCGAAGGCGCCAAGAACAAGGTAGGCCCCGTGCTGAACGGCCTCGATGGCCGCAAGTCCGGCAGCGTCGAGGGCTATTCCTACTCGGACGCCAACAAGAATTCCGGCATCACCTGGGGCAAGGACGTGTTCCTCGAATACATCAAGGACCCGAAGGCGAAGATTCCCGGCACCAAGATGGTGTTCGCCGGCATCAAGAACGAGAAGGAAGCCAACGACCTCTGGGCGTACGTCTCCTCGTTCGACAAGGACGGCAAGCAGAAGTAAGGGGCTGCGGAGACGCGCCGCTGCTTAATCCTCCCCTGGAGGGGGAGGATCGGTTCGCATGAAATGCGAACCGAGGTGGGGTGACGGTCCCTCCACAGCCGACAGTACCCGAGTGGAAAGATCACCCCGCCCCGTCTCACATTCCGCTGCGCTCCATGTGAGCCGACCCTCCCCCTCCAGGGGAGGGTGAACCCCCGCCACATCACGCCAGTGTATGCACGATCACCGGGCCGGCGGTTGCGGTCGCCGGTCCCGTCAATAGCGGCGCGAGATCGTGCTCGATCCATGCCAGTGCGCGCCGGTTGGATTCCTCGGCGGCGGCAAAATTGTTGAACAGGCTGATTGCGATCACGGTGTCGTCGGGCGCGTAGACCACGTAATAGCCCATGAAGCCTTCGACCCCGCTGATGACTGGTATGGCGCCTTCCTTGATCCTGCGTGTGAGTTCTTCGGCCTTGCCGGCCTTGGCCTTGCCCTGACGAATGGCGGCATACATGGCGCTCTCCCTTGGGTCGGCTGCCCGATATAGCAACTGCCTGGCTTCATCCCTCGCGGGGCGAGCAGCGGAAATCCCGCGCACGGCGATCGTATCGCATCCCAAGCGGATGCGCCGCCTTAATGTGCCGCCGCAGCCTCGACGCTCGGCAGCGCTGCGACCATCGCCTCGACTTCGGCGATGACGAGGTCGGGAACCGCCTGCTGGATCATGTGGCCGACGCCGGGCAGCACGATCAGCTTCACGTTCGGCGCGGCCGCCGCAAAGGGACGTGAATGCCGGTCGGTCGACACCGTCTTGTCGGCCTCGCCGGTGATGATGGTGACCGGCGCCTTGATCTCTCCATAGCGCGGCGACTGCCCGGCAACCGCGTCCTTCAGCGTCACCAGATCGCGCGCGTTGGCGATGAATTCGCGCGGCCGCAGCAACAGCGGCGTTGCGGTATTCCTGACAAAACCGTCCGGCATGGTCTGCGGCAGGAAGACGCCGCGGCTGCCGGAATCCACCAGCAACAGGCCGAGCGGCAGCGTGATCGTGTAGGCGAAGAGCGGACCAATGACCGGCGTTGCGATCAGACGGTTGTAGCGGCCGACACCGCCAGGCCACGGATAGGCGACCGGCGCCAGCATCACGAGACCGGCGACGGCCTGCGGGTAATCCAGCGCGATCCGCGCGCCTAAGGCGCCGGACCAGGAATGCACCACAAAAATCGCGCTGGTAACGCCGATTTTGGCCAGCGCCTCCTCGACCATCCGGGCCTGGATCTCGGGCGTGGAATCCTCAAGGCGGGCGCGGGTGCTCCAGCCGTGCCCGGGACGGTCGATCAGAATCACGCGGTGCTTTCGGCTGAGCAGTTCCCCGACCGGCTGCCGCATGACTTCGAGATTGGAACTTGCGCCGTGCAGCATCACGACCGGCGGACCAGCGGCATCGCGCGGGCCGATATCCAGGATGTGGAGGGCGCCACCGGCCACCTCGATCATCCTGCCCTGCGCCGGGTGAGCCCGCTCGGCCAGAAAAACGCCGACTTGCGTGACCAGCGCCAGCACCGCCAGCGCCGCCACCACAATCACCACCACCATCGAGGATTTCCGGCTGATTTTTCGCACCAGCGAGCTACGGCGCCGACGGGTGCAGGTTTCATGGCTTGTCCGGTCGTGTCTCGGTTTGGAATTTCGTCACCTTTTTCCGATACGGTCTGCGCACAGTCAGGTTCCTGGCGGTGCCCGCGTAGATCTCTACAAGTCCAGACGGCACGAGGACGTCGCGCCAAGCGGTCTCATGATTGCGGCGAAATTGTAGAAAACAAAATCCAAAGCAAAGGCATGGCTGCGTTTCTCAAACTTGTTTGAGAACTTGTTCATGCATCACGCGAAGCGCCGCGTTGACATCGGCGAAGTCTCATCGGTCGCTCGGAGGTTGTCCACAGGCGACCTGCGCTGTGGATAGCGGGGTCATAATGATGTCATTGCCGAGTTTGTACAGTGGCGCTGACACTTTCGCCACTTGTGCGCGTGCCTGATGAGGGGGTTAGTCGGGCACCTGCACTTTACCCAACATCCACAGCAACCCGGGCGCTCACTACAAGTTGTTCCAGGCGTATCATCGGAGGACTGCCCATGATTTCCGACGCAAGCGAAGCCGCCATCGACCAGATCGTAGCAAGTTGCGATGGCGACATCCGCGGCGCACTCAAGGCTCTGTTGCTGGTGAATGAGAAGCTGGAAGCCGAACTGGCGCAGTTCTACGCGGCGGTCGGCCTCGACGGCATGGCCCGCGGAAGTAACGCGCTGCACTAAAGCGCGATGAGATTTGGATGAATCGTCATCGCGCTTTAGGTCTTTGTTTGAGCATGATCTTTTCGGAAAACCGCTTCACACTTTTCCGGATCATGCTCTAGCTGCCGCTCTATTCCTGCTTCTGTTCGTCCGCCGCTCCTGCGGGAGGTTCCGCGACGGCCGGGCATTGAGGAATGGTCGAACGGGCACGCTTGGCGTCGTCATTCGATTGGTACGGTCCGGTTCCGAACCAGATATTTCCGCCGACTTGGGCGTTGATGACGGGATTGCTCGTGACAATCTCGCATTTGCCGGTGGCGCTGTTGCCGACCACCCAGTAGCCGCCTTGCGCGAAGGCGCAACTCGCGCCCGCAACCATCATCGCGGCGGCCAGCAGCAATGGTTTCATGGCTCACTCCTGTCACGCAGTCAGCCAATGATAGCCCGTCGGCCGCGCGGCGTTCCCGCCTGAGTTACGCCGTCGGAAAACGCGGTTAACCGCGAAATATCAGATATCGCGGCCTTCGACCTTTTCGGTGAGGGTTTTGACGAGCTCCGGCACCTTCTCCAGATGCGGATTGACGGCCAGCGCCTTGCGGAAGGCTTCCAGCGCGCGCTTCTCGTCGCCGATGTCCTGCATGATCATGCCGAGCCCGGCCAGCGCGCCGAAATGCCGGGGCTCGCGGATCAGCACCTGCCGGATGTCCTCCAGTGAACGGGTGTAGTCGTTCTTCAGATAGTACAGCGTCGCGCGCCGGTTCCATGCCTCGGTATAATCGGGACGTAGCTTGATGACGGCATCGAGCAGTTTCAGCGCAACGTCGGCCTGCTGCGCGTCCATCGCGGCCTTGGCGCGCAGCATCAAAAGCGCCGCCGTATCGCTCGGAGTTTTCATCCACTGCGCCCAGATCCGCGCCTCGACATGCTTGGCGCTGGCTTCATCCGGGGCGGCCTTGAGCGCGCCGAACAGGAAATCCAGTCCGCGGGTACGGTCGGCGCCGATCTGAGGAAGCTTGCTTGGCGCTTCCGGCAGCTTCTTCTGGGCTTTCGGCGGGGGAATGACCCGGGGGTCGTTCTGGGCCTGGGCGAATGCGACCGCCGGCACGGCGGCCAGGACCGCGGCGAGGACCGCGATCCGGCAGTTACGGGGAAGCGGGAATCTTGGAAGCATGGACCAAGTCTAGACGTGCAAAACCGCGCCGCAAAGCAGCACTTCGTCAAAGACCTGTGAAAGGTAAAATCGGGCTGGCGCGGCCGGACTTTGGCCCGGCTCCTGGCCTTGTTCTTAGCCTTGGCGGGCCTTGAAGCGGCGCTGCACCTTGTTGATCACGTAGACCCGGCCCTTGCGGCGGACCAGACGGTTGTTGCGGTGACGCCCGCGCAGCGATTTCAAGGAGTTACGGACTTTCATGGGACGATCCTGATGCTTTGAAAGGCCGTGCTGGAGGCCCGTAGCTGAGCTACCCGAAAGTGGCAAAATGGGATTAAACCCGAAAAGCGGCTGGCCGCCCGGGATGGGCGGTTTCTAAGCAGCGCAGCCCCGAATGTCAATCCGAATGGGGCTTCTTGCCGTCATTCCGGGGCGATGCGGCAGCATCGAACCCGGAATCTCGAGATTCCGGGTCTGGTCCTTCGGACCATCCCGGAATGACGGTGCGAGACGGTACAACCCGATTCACTGACAAAACAGGTCGCGGGGGAACTCGACCAGGGCCTCGCCGGTCGCGACCTTTTCGCCCACCTGGTTCTTCACGACAACGTCGATCAAGACCCAGCGGGACTTTTCGCTCACCTGCTTGGCCTTGATGATTCCGGAGGGCTGGATGGTGTCGCCGGGCTTAACCGGCTTGACCCATCGCGTCTCCAGGCGGCGGTGGATGGCGCCGGCCGGATAGGCCCAGTCGGTGATCATGCGCGAGATCAGCCCGAAATTGTTCATGCCGTGCATGATGATGCCGCCGAAATTGGTCTTGCCGAAGCTGCCCTTCATGTAGTCGTCGTCGAGATGCAGCGGGTTGTAATCGAGCGAGGCATCGCAAAACAGGCGGATGGATTCGCGGCTCACCGCGAAGGCGGGTCCATCGATGGCGTCACCCGCCCTGAGCTTTTCGAACGTCGTGGTCATCGCGCCCTCCCACTCACATCGGCCGAATCGTCCAGCCGCGGCCGGAACAGATTACGTCGCCCTTCTGGTTGAAGAAGACATTGTCGTGCACCACGAACAGCCTTTCGCGCTTGATGAACTTGTCGAGCGCGCGGGCCTGCAGCGTGATGACGTCGCCAGGGCGTGCCGGAACGTTGTAGCTCCAGGACTGCCCGGCATTCACCGTGCCCGGCGAGCGCATCCAGTCGTCTGCCGGCGTGCAGGAAAACATCAGCAGGATGTGGATCGACGGCGGCGCGATCACGCCGCCATAGCGGGTGGTCTTCGCGTAAGCCTCGTCGAAATAAATCGGATGGGTCTCGCCGACCGACTTGCAGTACAGCTCGATCGCTTCCTTGGTCAGCGTGTAGGGAATGGTCTTGCGGGGCTCGCCGGGAACAATGTCGTCCCAGACCTTTCGCAAATTGGCGTCTTTCCAGAAATCGGTCTCGAAAGCCTGCGCTGTTCCCATGCCGCACTCCCGTTATTTTCCGCCTTTTGCTTCTGCCGCCTTGCGGAATTTGTTATATAGTATAATCAATTTTCCAGACCCAAAAATCAAGCCGGCGGGAAACCCGAGAGATGCCCAAGCTCAAGCTGCCCGATATCGAGAAAGTCACAGCCATCGACATCCACACCCATGCGGAGGAGCCCTGCGGCCTGCATGCCGACGACGGCTATGACGATTTCCAGGAGCGCATGGCGGAGTATTTCAAATCGCCGCACAAGCATCCGCCGACCGTGCCGGAGACCGCGGCCTACTACCGCTCGAAGAACATCGCGGCCGTGATCTTCCCTGTTGATGCCGAGCGCGAGACCGGTTTCCGCCGCTACAACAATTACGAGATGCTGGAGGTTGCCTCCGACCATCTCGATGTCCTGATCCCGTTCGTCTCGATCGATCCGCACAAGGGCAAGCTCGGCGTACGCGAGGCGCGCAAGCTGATCGAGGAATACGGCGTTCGCGGCTTCAAATTCCATCCGACCATGCAGGGTTTTTACGCCAACGATCGGCTGGCCTATCCGCTCTATGAAGCGATCAACGAGGGCGGCGCGATCGCGCTGTTCCACACCGGGCAGACCGGCGTCGGCAGCGGCATGCCCGGCGGCATGGGGATGCGGCTGAAATATTCCAACCCAATGTACATGGACGACGTCGCGGCTGACTTCCCCGACCTCAAGATCATCCTCGCGCATCCCTCCTTCCCCTGGCAGGAAGAGGCGCTGTCGGTCGCGACCCACAAGCCGAACGTCTATATCGACCTGTCCGGCTGGTCGCCGAAATATTTCCCGCCGATCCTGGTGCGCTACATTAACTCGATCTTGCAGGACAAAATGCTGTTCGGCTCGGACTGGCCTGTCATCACGCCGGACCGCTGGCTTGCGGATTTTGCGAAACTCGAGATCCGCGAGGAAATCAGGCCGAAGGTGATGAAGGCCAACGCGCGGAAGATTTTGGGCATCTAAGGGCGTATCATCGGCGGCAAAGCTTGCGAGGTGGTCCATGACGAACTTCGCCAGAATAGCCGCCGTGATAGCCGTGCTCCTGTTCCTTTGCGCGGACGTCGCGCTTGCGGGCGATGTGCCGCCACGCCTCGTCGAATTCGAAAGCCCGCTGGCGGGCCCACAGGCGCTGCAGGGCTATTTGCGATTGCCCGATGGTCCCGGCCCCTCGCCCGCCGTCGTGCTGATGCATGGCTGCGGCGGCGCCTGGCGGGGCATTGACGCGCGCTGGGGCAAGCGGCTGGCGGAGTGGGGCTATGTCACGCTGGCGATCGACCGCTTCGGCACACGTGGCATCACCAACGCCTGCACCGGTGCAATGCCGCCATCGACGCTGCTCGATGCCTATCGCGCGCTGAATTTCCTTGCCGAACAATCGTCCGTCGACCCCAGCCGCGTGGCCGTCGTGGGATTTTCGCAAGGCGGCATGCTCGCCCTGCTGTCGGTCGAGCGCGGCGAGCTCGAACGAAGCTCAGAGCAAAAATTCCGCGCGGCCGTCGGCTTCTATCCGCTCTGCGCGGGCATCAAGGGCAACATGACGGTGCCGACGCTGATCCTGATCGGCGAGCTTGACGACTGGGCGCCGGCAAGCGAATGCCGCAACCTCGCCGAGGGCCGCGACGATTGGGGTATCTCGCGCGAGAAAGGCAAGGGAGTGCCGATCGAGATCGCCGTCTATCCCGGCGCCCACCATGATTTTGACGTGCCGACTTTCACGACGCCCGTGAAGATTCTCGGCCATCACCTCGAATTCAACGAGACGGCGCGGGATCGGTCCGTCGACGCCTTGCGGAAATTCCTGCATGCGACCATCGGCGGCAAGGAGAAGCAGCCATGACCATCAAAGCCGTCGTCTTCGATGCCTATGGCACCCTCTATGATGTCCAGTCGGTGGCCGATGTCACCGAGGAGGCGTTCCCGGGCTATGGCGAGATCATCACCCAGGTCTGGCGCATCAAGCAGCTCGAATATAGCTGGCTGCGCTCGCTGATGCGGCGTTACCAGAATTTTGCTGTCGTGACGCGCGAGGCGCTGGCCTACACACTGGCCAGCCTCGGGCTGCAGTATGACGACGCGACGTTCGTGCGCATCATCGAGAAATACCTGCATCTCGATCTCTATCCCGACGCGCTGACCGCATTGTCGGCGATGAAGGACCGCAAGCTCGCGATCCTCTCCAATGGCAGCCCCGACATGCTTGACGCGCTGGTGAAGAACAGCGGGCTCGACAGCGTGCTCGATGCCGTCATCAGCGTCGATGCCAAGAAGATGTTCAAGCCCTCACCCGAGGTCTACGCACTGATTGAAGAGGCGCTGCATGTGCCGCCTGCCGAGGTGCTGTTCATCTCCTCCAATCCCTGGGACGTCTGCGGCGCCAAGGCGTTCGGGCTCAACGTCGCCTGGATCGAGCGGGTGAGCCCGGAGGCGATGGCGCTGGCCTGCCTGGAAAGCGAGACGCTGCCGCCCTTGACGATGTTCAAGATATTGCGCACCCAGATGGACGAGCTCGGCGTGACGGCGGACCATCGCATCCACGCCCTCGCCGAGCTTCCCGCTTTGGTGTCTGGCATAAGGTCCTGAAATGAGTCTTGCTTCCGTTCGCGCCTTCTTCGCCGAGAAGGCGCCCGATATTGCCGTGATTGAATCCGAGATGAGCTCTGCCACCGTCGCGCTGGCCGCCGAGGCCTATGGCGTCGAGCCGGCGCGGATCGCCAAGACGCTGTCCTTGCGCGTCGGCGATCGCGTGGTGCTGATCGTGGCGGCCGGTACCTCGCGGATGGACAACAAGAAGGTGAAGGCGCTGTTCGGCGGCAAGCCGAAGATGCTCGGCCTCGACGAAGTCGCAGATATCACCGGACATGAAGTGGGCGGCGTTTGCCCATTCGGGCTGAAAACGCCGCTGCCGGTCTATTGCGATGTGTCGTTGAAGGCGTTCGACATCGTGGTGCCGGCCGCGGGCTCGACCCACAGCGCAGTGAAGATCACGCCGGAGCGCATGGCGGAATTGACCGGCGCCGAATGGGTCGACGTCTGCGAACTCAGGCCGGTCGAGGCGGCATCGGCCTAATCGTCTTCCTCTAAATACGGTCGCGGCCGTGGATACGCTTCTCGCGGCTGCATTGGCTGCGGCGCGCGGCCGCGTGGCGCCTGCTGCAAGCCGCGCGGTGGCGGCGCGCGATTGGCCTGCTGCTCGGCGCTCGATTCGAACACCGCGCGGCAGTTAGGAGAGAGCTGCGGTGTGTTCTGCCGCAGGCAGGCGACGATCCGGCTGACATCCGGGATCTGGTCGCCGCAGAGCCGCCACACATCGGGCGTGCAGGCCATCTGCTGTTCCCAGGTTCCGCGATATTCTTGCGAAGACGCGGTGGAAACGGCACCCATGCCGGCGATCGCAACGGCAAGGCTGAGGACAATCCGCTGCGCTTGCATGGATCACGTCCTTTCTTCTTGAATTCACGTTGACGCGGAACTCCGCGCGGTAGCGGGATTCACCCTGTCGGATGAATGCGGCCACGCGACGTTGGTGCGAACAAAAAAATGTGAAGCCGGGTTCCCTATTCGACCTTGCCGATCTTCTTCACCGCCGCGACGAGCCGCGCGCTGTCCTCGGCCACGAACTTTGCAAACTCCGGCGCGTCGAGATAGGCGACCGGGCTGCCGGCGGTCTCGTACGTCTTCACCACCTCGGGCGCCTTCACGGCTTCCGCCATCGCTTCGCGCAGCCGCGTCATGATCGGCGCGGGCAGCGCGCTTTGCGCGAACAGCCCGGCCCAGATGTAGAACTCGACATCCTTGTAGCCGATTTCCCTGAAGGTCGGCAGATCAGGAAAGCTCTTGATGCGCTCCGCACCCCAATTGGCGAGCACGCGCATCTTACCCGCATCGACCTGCTCCTTCAGCGTGCCCGGCGCCGATGCCATCGCCTGCACGGTGCCGCTGAGCAGCGCGGTGAGCGCCGGCCCCGCGCCGCGGAACGGCACGTGCAGCAGCTTGATGCCGGCGCTCGCGGCGAACATCTCCATCGCCACATGCAGCGTGCCGTAGGGACCGGACGAACCGTAGGGGATTTGACCGGGACGTTTCTTGGCATCGTCGACGAATTCCTGCAGCGTCTTCCATGGCGCGGATGCCGGCACCGCGAGCAAGGTCGGATCGGCCAGCACGCGCGCGATCGGCGCAAACTGTGAGACTTCATACGCCACCGGGCGATCGAACAGCCGGTCGGCCTCGGGCAGCACGGCGAGCGACGACAGCGTCATCAACAGCGTGTGCCCGTCAGGCTCAGCGCGCGCGGCCGCCGCATTGCCGACCGATCCGCCGCCACCGCCGGCGCGGTTGTCGACGATCACGGGCTTGCCGAGAATCCGCTCCAGTGCCTGCGCCACCGGCCGCGCCGCAAGATCGGCTTGTCCGCCCGGCGGGAACGGCACGATCATGGTGATGTTGCGCGAGGGATATGGGCTTTGCGCGAAGGCGGTGTTGGAAAGTGAAGTTGACGCCAGCGGCAACGCAGCGGCGGCCTTGAGAAGTTCGCGGCGGTTCATGGGTGAGTTTCTCCCGGATTATTTTCGTTATTGGGGACAGACTAACCGATACAGAGGACGTGGCGATAGTGCGCGGTGTCTCACCCTCCCCTGGAGGGGAGGGTAAAGAAAAGCGCGTCACGACTTCCTTTTCTTCGCTTTTGCAAAATGCTTGGCGAGGAAATCCGCCAGCACCTCGACCCGGGCGGGGCGCGGGCCGCCGGGCGGGGTCACGAGATGCACGGCGCCTTCCGCCTGGTGCCAGCCCTTGAGGATGACCTCGACTGCGCCGGAGGCAACGGCGTCGCCGACTATGAAGTCCGGCAGGTCGGCGATGCCGAGGCCGGCGATGACGGAAGGCAGCACGGCCTCGCCATTGTTGACGCGGAGCTGGCCCGCCGGACGCACGCTCGCCTGCTCGCCGGCCGCATTGGTGTAGTGCCAGACGCCGGGCGTCGAGAGATAGGCATAGCCGAAGCACTTGTGCTGGGCGAGATGCATCGGGTGCGTCGGCCTTCCGTAACGCTTCAGATAGGAAGGCGCCGCCACCGTGTAGCGCGGCATGCCGCACAGGCGACGCGCGATCAGTGAAGAGTCCGGCAGCCGCGCGATGCGCAGGCCGGCGTCGAATCCCTCGCCGATCAGATCTACCGTGGCGTCGCTCAGGTGAAGGTCGATCGAGACTTCCGGATAGGCGGCGAGGAATTCCGGCAGGATCGGCGCCACCGCCTTCACACCAAAGGTCATCGGCACCGCGAGCCGCACCAAGCCGCGCGGCGCCATCGATTGCGACAGCGCCTCGTTCTCGGCGTCCTCGCCGTCGGCGAGCAGGCGCGCGGCGGGCTCCGCCAGCCGCTGCCCGGCATCGGTCAGCGCCAGCCGCCGGGAGGTGCGGTTGAACAGCCGCGCGCCGAGCCGCTGCTCCAGCCGGCTGACCGCCTTGGACACCGTGGCCTTCGACAGCGCCAGTTCAGTCGCGGCCGAGGCAAACGACCGTAGTTCCACGACTTTCGCGAAAATCGCCAGCGCCTCGAAGTCCGGGAGTTTCGACATGCAATCGCCTCCAAAGATCGTTTTTGGAAACAATAAGTTTCAATAGTTTCTATTTCTATACCACGACTGACGGCATATCCAATGGCCATCGAAATCGAAGCGATGGAGAAATCCAATGACCAAGAAGCTCTCAGGCAAGGTAGCCCTCGTCACCGGCGGTTCCCGCGGCATCGGCGCGGCAAGCGCCCGCGCATTGGCGGAAGAAGGTGCCAACGTTGCGATCAGCTATGTCGCCTCCCCCGACAAGGCCGAAGCCGTCGTCGCTGAACTCAAGGCCAAGGGCGTCAACGCCCGCGCCTACAAGGCCGACCAGGCGTCCTCCGCCGACGTTGATCAACTCGTCAAGAACGTCGCCAAGGATTTCGGCCGGCTCGACATCCTCGTCAACAATGCGGGCGTTGCGGTCGGTGGGCCGATCGATGATGCCAATACCGACACCGCGGCGCTTGCCCGTCAGGAGGAAATCAACGTGCACGGCGTCGTCACCGCGATCCGTACTGCGTCGAAGCTGATGAGCGAAGGCGGCCGCATCGTCACCATCGGTTCGGGTATTGCGACCCGCGCTTCGTTTCCGGGGCTTGCCGATTACGCGGCCACCAAGGCTGCGATCGTCGGCTACTCCAAGGGCGCATCACGCGACCTCGGGCCACGCGGCATCACGGTCAACGTGCTGCAGCCGGGATCGATCAACACCGATATGAACCCGGACGACGACCGCGAGTTTGCCGACGCCCAGCGCAAGCAACATGCGTTGCAACGCTTCGGCACCGCTGAGGAGATTGCTGCCGGCGTGGTGTTTCTCGCCAGCCCCGAAGCCTCGTTCGTAACCGGCACGGTGCTCAACGTCGACGGCGGTTTCGGCGCGTAAGTCAGACACAGCGAGGTCGGGCGCATGCCGCCCGGCCTCCTCATTCAAGCAGCTTCAACGAAGGAATACCCCATGATCGAACTTAGACCTTTTGCAAAACTCGGCGGCGCCGATCACGGCTGGCTGAAGGCGAAGCATCACTTCTCGTTCGGCAGCCACTACGACCCCAGCAATATGGGCCACGGCGCGCTGCGGGTGTGGAACGATGACGAGATCGCGCCCAACACCGGCTTTCCCGCCCATCCCCACGCCAACATGGAGATCATCACCTATGTCCGCGAAGGCGCGATCACGCACCAGGACTCGCTCGGCAACAAGGGCCGCACCGAGGCCGGCGACGTGCAGGTGATGAGCGCGGGCAGCGGCATCCGTCACTCCGAATACAATCTGGAGCCTTCGAAGACGAAGATTTTTCAGATCTGGATCGAGCCGGAGACGACGGGCGGCCAGCCGACCTGGGGCGCGAAACCGTTTCCCAAGTCAGACCGTTCCGGCAAGCTCGTCACCATCGCGAGCGGCATCGAAGGCGATGAGGATGCGCTGCCGATCCGCGCCGACGCGCGGGTGCTCGCAACCACGCTGAAGACCGGCGAGAGCGCGACATATGAGCCGCGAAAGGCGCGTCACCTCTATCTGGTGCCGGCGGCCGGCAGCGTCGAGGTCAACGGCGTGCGCGTCAACGCCCGCGACGGCGCCGCGATCCGCGACGAGGCGAAGCTGACGATCACCGCGCTGGAAGACAGCGAGCTGGTGCTGGTCGACGCGGCGTAGCTGCGAACACCACTCCCTCCTCGTCATGGCCGGGCTTGTCCCGGCCATCCACGCCTTGGCCGCAAAGCAAGACGTGGATGCCCGGCACAAGGCCGGGCATGACGACCGCTTTTGTTTCCGAACACCTCAACTCAAACCCCAAAGGAAAACCATCATGTCCAAAGTACTCGTGCTCTATTATTCCGCCTACGGTCACATCGAGGCGATGGCAAATGCCGTTGCCGAAGGTGCACGCAAGGCCGGCGCCACCGTCGACATCAAGCGCGTGCCCGAGCTGGTGCCGGAAGCCGTCGCCAAGGCCTCGTATTACAAGCTCGACCAGGCCGCGCCGATCGCGAAAATCGAGGACCTCGCCAACTACGATGCGATCATCATCGGCACCGGCACGCGTTTCGGCCGGATGGCCTCGCAGATGGCGAACTTCCTCGACCAGGCCGGCGGCCTCTGGGCCAAGGGCGCGCTGCACGGCAAGGTCGGGGGCGCCTTCACGGCGAGCGCGACCCAGCATGGCGGACAGGAAACCACGCTGTTCTCGATCATCACCAACCTCTTGCATTTCGGCATGACGGTCGTCGGCCTCAACTACGGCTTTGCCGGCCAGATGAAGCTCGACGAGGTCACCGGCGGCGCGCCCTACGGCGCCACCACGATCACCGGCGGCGACGGCAGCCGCCAGCCGAGCGAGAACGAACTCGCCGGCGCGCGCTATCAGGGCCGCGTGATTGCGGAGACCGCGAACAAGCTGCATGGGTGATAGGACAAGGGCGGCATTCTCTCTGGTGATGCCGCCCTATCCGCGCCGTCTGGAATTGCACGAAATCGTGACGCACGGCTTTTTTAAACACCAGATGAATTCGTGATAGGGCTTCGGCCCGGATCGGAACGCGGAAGGCTTTCGCATGAGTAACCATTCGCAAGCTACATGGCCGGAATTGCCGACCGCGGCGTGGCGTGACACCTGTGCGACGCTGCAGCTCTGGACTCAGATCGTCGGCAAAATTCGCCTGACCAAGTCGCCGTGGCTCAATCATTCCTGGCATGTGACGCTGTACGTCACGCCACGCGGATTAACGACGTCGCCGGTGCCCGACGGTACGCGAACGTTCCAGATCGATTTCGATTTCATCGATCATCACCTACGCATCTCAGCCAGCGACGGCGCGCGCCAGGACTTTGCGCTGCCGGGTCATTCCGTCGCAAGCTTCTACGCTGCCACGCTTGCCGCGCTCGGTGAGCTCGGCATTGCTGTTGCGATCGACGAGATGCCGAACGAATTGCCCGATCCGATAAAATTTTCCGAGGATGTCGCGCACGCTTCCTATGATCCGGACGCCGTCGGGCGCTTCCTGCAAATCCTTGTCAACAGCGATCGTGTCTTCAAACAGTTCCGCACCGGCTTTCTCGGCAAGGCTAGTCCGGTGCATTTTTTCTGGGGCAGTTTCGATCTCGCGGTGACGCGTTTCTCGGGCCGGCCAGCGCCGCGTCATCCCGGCGGCGTACCGCATTTGCCCGACGCGGTCGCGCATGAGGCCTATTCACACGAGGTCAGCAGCGCGGGCTTCTGGCCGGGCGGCGGCACGATCGATTATCCTGCGTACTATTCCTATGCCTATCCCGAGCCGCCGGATTTTCGGACAACGAAGGTGCGACCCGAGGCGGCCTTCTTCAGTGAAGCGCTAGGCGAATTCATCCTGCCCTATGATGCCGTTCGCGGCGCTGGTAGTCCCGACAAGGCCCTGCTCGATTTCCTGCAAAGCACCTATGAGGCCGCCGCAATATCAGGAAAGTGGGATCGCGCCGCGCTGGAGTGCGATCCTGGCCGGCCAGGTATGGTGCGTCAGCTTTGAGGCTGGTTTATAGGGCGGGCAGCGCGTGCCCACCTCCCGTTCGAAATGCGATGGGAAGGTGGGCACGGCGCGCCCATTTGCCCCCCAAGCTAACTAATGCCGGAGCTCCGGCTTCACGATGGTCTGGCGAACCTCGGCGCCGCAATCGGCGCATTCATAGGTGAAGTCGATCTTCGCCATGCTCCAATGCGGCTCGACTTCACGCACGTACATTTCAAGCCCCACACAACTCGGACAGATAATGAACCCCGGCTCGATATCGTCTTGGTGATGGATGTAGGCTGGCATGTCGGCTCTCCCCAAATGCACCCAAGAAGGCATTCACAAGTAAGCCCTAACCCAATGTGGAGCATACGCCTGCAGCGTGCAGGCAATCATGAACTCTCGCGAACACAGAGCGAACGTCCACACAATCCCGACCTATGTGACAGTTTTGCATCGCATTTGGAACCACGGCCGGAATGCGTCAATTCTCTTCGCGCGACAATGGCTTACCTAATATGCGGCGCAGCCGTGCATCGAGCTGCGGACGATCTCTCAGCACACCCACCGCGCGATCACGCAGCGCAAAGGGCCAGCCGCGCCAGCTCAAGGCCGCGCTGATGTCGACGAGCGGTAAGGGCGTCACACCGAAGCGGCGCTTGTAGGCGTAGTTGCCGACGGAGAAATCGAACTCCCGTACGCCATCCCTGTGCAGCGCGGCCATCGTGCGCTCGATGATCAGCCGGCCCGGCGAACAGTTCGACCATTTCTCGCCGGCATTGCTGATGCGGATCATCACGTAGCGTGCGCCGGTCCTGATGCCGAGCAGCGTTGCAACGACCTCGTCGCCCACCGTGAGCGCCGAAACCAGCGCGTAGCCGCTGCCGACACTGTTGCGAACCAGATTGCGGTAGAAGGCCGCGCGGCTTGCGTCATCAAGGACATAGTTCATTCCGAGACTGCGCATCCGCGTGCCCTGCTGCGCCTCGGTCGTCGAGAGGATCTGCTGCGCCTGGTCAGCATCGGTAAGAAGCGCAAACGACGCGGCGGGATCGCGCGTGAACACGCGCCAGCTCCGCTCCAGCTCCTTGCGCACGGTCTTTTCCAGCGTGTAGCGCCAGGCGTCGTAATCCTCGCCCGTGGTGACGAGGTTACCGTTGAGCGCACACGAGCCGGCGGTGTCGAGCAAAGCTAGCGGGTTGGGCCTGCCGCCGAATTCGACGGGCACCTTGCGAAGGCGAACAAGATCGGCCGGATCGGGCATCCGGCGCAGCGCCGAGAGCAGGCTGCGCCAGAGGTGGCGAACCGCCTTTGCATCGCGCGGCGCGGCAGCCCCAAGGAAAGGCGCGTTGTAGTCGGTCAGATCGAGATCGGCGAACTCGATGATCGCGATCCGGCCCTGCCGGCGGCGAATCAACGGCAGCAGCATTGCCGGGTCGCCAGTCGATGCATCCGTCACGACGGCGATCAGCGGCGCGACGCCCTCCGTACCGGCGAAGGCCTTGTACCAGGCGTCGTACCACGCCGGATGCTGAAACGGCGTCGACGGACCGAGGTCGTGCCAGCGCGCAACGGCTTGTTTCCAGTCACCCAGCAGTTCGACACGAAATCCCGCCGCGCGGCTCACTGGCCGCGCCGACAGTCCCGCATTGGTCGCCAGCACCGACATCGCTGTTGCGGTTACGCCGCCTTGGGCAGATCGACGATCTTGCCGGGCTCGGCGGCATCGAGGCGGAAATCGATGGCGCGGCGCGCCTTGCGCTCGCGCTTGACCCAGGCGCTGTCGCGCACGAGCTTCTGCAGCACCTTCTTGGCGAAGAATGACGGTCCCTTCGGCGCGCGGCTCTTCGGCGTATAGCCGAAGCGATGGCGGAGCAGGCCGTTGGCGAGATGAACGATCTGGGCCCGGCGGATGTCGTCATTGCCGTAGGACACCGTCATGGAGATGTTGACGGTGCCGAGATTTTCGACACGGTGCGGCGCGTTCAGCGGCCAGTTGAGCATCTGGCCGGGTTCGAGATCGAACACCTGCGCATGCGCGTCGTACCAAGGCGCATAGGGCAGATCGACCTCGACGTCGAACAGCGCGATGTCCTCGAGATGCTCCGGCCTCAGGAACGGCGGCGTGTTCGGGTAGACGTAGACCCGCTTGCGCCCCGAGATCTGGATCAGCCCCTGCCCTGGCAAATCAGCATGGTAATAGACCTGGGCGTCCGGCGAGGAGACCAGAATGCCGGCCTGATGGTTCGGCACCACGAAGCCCGGCACCTTGGCGGCGATCTCGTCGAACATCTTGTCGATCAGCTTGCGGAAGCGGCTGTCGACCGAACCGACGTCGCGCATGTTGAGCCAGAGGCCGCCGCGGGAAATCGCCTCGATCACCTGCCGTCCCGAGAGGTTGCCGATATCGCCCTCGCGCCAGACCCGGCTGGAGCCTTTGGCCCCGGTCTTCACCAGGCTGTAGTGCTCGCGCGGATAGTTCTCGATCAGGCGGGCAAGCTCGTCCATCGAGAAGGCCGGCGATTTGTGCATCTGGTGCTCGAGCCGGATCGGCTGATGGCTCCAAAGCTCGGAATGCGTCTCATCCCATGTGCTGAAGATCCTGCCCGTCATCGCCGCGCTCCTGGAACTGCCGTTGTCTGGCCGGCCGCCCATTCCGGTTGTCCCGAAATCGAAGGCCCGGTGCCATTGCGTTACCGCCCGATGTCCCGTTATGAGACGGCCGGACGCGCTTCATGACCGAATTGGCAAGAACGATGCCGGGCGGACAACGCCGCTTACCGGAAGCTAATGTCTGCCAGCTATGGCTAACGCCGACCGTTTCTGGGAAACCGCCGCCGCAACGATGACTGGAGAAACCCGATATCGGGCGCTGTTTCTCGGCGCGGGACGGCAGATGCATTGCGGCGTCGGCCAGTTCACCCGGCTATTGCAGGAAACAATCGAGAAGCTAGCTCCGGGTGCCAGCGCGACGTTAACCCTGACACGACAGGAAGGCACCCTCGGCGAGATCTGGCGCGCGGTCGGCTCGGCGCAAAGCGTGGTCTGCAACTTCCCGATCGTGGCCTGGAAGCGCGTGATGTTCGCCCCGCTCGCGGGAATCGCCATCGCACGGCTGCGCCGGCGCAAGGTCATTCTTGTTCAGCACGAATGGAATGGGCTGCATTGGCTGCGCCGCGTCACCTACATGCCGGCACTGGTGCTCGCCGACGTCATCGTCATGTTCTCGCCGCTGGTGCGGAGCGAACTGGCGGCTGATCCCCTGCTCGGCTGGACCGCCAAGAAGATCGTGCTGGCGCCGCTGCCGCCGAACATCGAGGCCCCGATCGGCATACAGGATTCGAAATTGCGCCATCGCCTCATCGCCGCGAAAGGCGACGGTCGGTTGATCATCGGTCATTTCGGCTCGATCTATCCCGGCAAGCAGCCGAATGCGCTGCTCGAGATCGGCGCCATCCTGAAGCAACGCGGACTGAACCCGCTGCTCGTCTATGTCGGCTCCTTCATCCGCGGCGTCGACAAGGTCGAGGAAGAGTTTTATGCCCGCGCCCGGGAGCTCGACCTCGCCGGGGATGTGATCGTCTCCGGCTTCGTCGGCTCCAGTCACGAGGTGTTCGGCCTGTTCAGCGAGATCGATGTCTTCTGCTATCCGCTCGATGAAGGCCTGACCGCGCGCCGCTCCAGCATCCTGACCTGCGTGCAATCCGGCCACCCCCTGATCGTCGCCGGCCCCACGCTAAGGGAAGAGTTCGACCATCATCCGCGCTTCAAGGAATTGATCAGCCGCGGCGCTATCGTGCTGGTCGAGCGCGGTGCGGATAACGAGGCCTTTGCCGACAAGATCGCCGCGGCGGTGAAGCGGCCGCCGATCGCGCTGCCGTTCGATTTCGACGGCTGGTGGAAGGATGTGGCCGACGCGGTACGCGCGCAGCTCCCTATGCCTGCGCCCGGAACCGCGCCAGATAGTGCAGGCCGAACACCGCCAGCAGGAACGTGAACCAGATCGGATCGGAGCGGTCGAGGAAGAAGCTCTCCATCGCCGACAGATAAAGACCAAACAGCCAGATCCGCAGCAAAGCCATCGCGAGCGGACCATTGTTGCCGCCCTCGGTCGCCCGCTGAAAGTTTCGAAGCGGCAGGATCACCAGCACCAGGATAAGCAGCAGCAGCCCGGGCACGCCCATGCCCAGCGCAGTGTCGAGATAGCCGTTGTGGCTGTGCGCAGCGAAGCCGGCCCACTCCTTGCCTTCAGGCAGATTCTGGATGGCGCTGGAGCCCCAGAACGACGCAAAGCCATAGCCGGTGAGCAACCGCGCGTGCAGCGACTGCAGCGCAAAGGCCCAGATGTCGGTGCGGCCGGTGAACGTCGAATCGAACGGCAGCAGTTTTGAGATTCCCGCGAGCCCCTCGAACATCACGGCGCCGATGCTCAGCAGGTTCAATAGCAGTAGCGGCGTCAGCAGGATGATGGCGCGCAGCCGGAACGAGCGGACGAACGAGGTGATCGATGTCAGCAGCAGCACCGCAAAGCACAGCGTGAGCGAGCTCTTGCCGGCCGAATAGAGCAGGAACAGCGAAGCGAGCCCGATGATCGCGGCCCCCGAGATCCAGAGGCCGGAGCTGACGACGTAGATTCCGAGAAACAGCACCATCACCATGACGGCCGCGGCCATATTCTTGTGGCCGAACGCGCCGCGCCAGTTGCCGGCAAGGCCCGGTTCCTGTGGATCGCTCGCCAAGTGGATCGACAAGTCCGGCGCCAGCAATATGCCGAGATAGCAGATCGCCAGCAGCGCGAGTGCTGATATCGCGAACCAGTGCATCAATTCGTGCTGCGACTTCGGCAGCAGCATCATCGATGCCGTTACCGCGATGACGCAGATCGTGAGTGAAAGACGCTTGACCGACGTCGCGGGATCAAACGACAGCACGACGGTGATCAAGAGCCAGGCACCGAATAGGACAAACGCCGGCGACAGCAGCGTCGCCAGTCCTTTGGCGTCGCTACGCATGGCGAGCGCCAGCGTCAAAAGGCTCAACGCGCCGAACGTCGCATAGGTCATCAGCTCGTTGCCGGTGCCGACATCGCCGATCTGCAGATCGCCGAGGCTCTCGAACGGATGCAGCGTGACCCAGCCGAGCAGCAGCGTCCCGATAAAGGTCGCGCCGCGCACGATGTCCATCACCTGCTGCCGCTCGATTCCGGCGGCGACGGTGCGGAGTTCCGATGCGTCAGCGAGCTGGCTCATGAGACGATCTTCGAGGCCTTGTAGGGCTGCGGCTCGAGGCCGACTGCGGCGAGCGCGCTGCCGATCGCAACCGTTACCGGATGCATGGCGATGGTCCCCTTGCGCTCGGTGAAGACTGCGTGCACGGCGTAGACCAGCGATAGCGGCAACGCCGCCAGCAATTTGGTGGTCAGCTTCGCGCGCAGCCAGCGCGTCGGCGTCGCCTTGCGCTGAACGTGATAATTGATCGCGCCGATCCTTAAGCCCCGCGTCACCAGCCATTTCAGGCTGGTCCGGCTCTGCGGCACGGTCTCGCTGATCGCGGCTTCCGCCACCCAGTGAAAGCGCATGCCGAGCCGCTTGCAGCGGTAGAAGAAATCGGTATCGCCGCCGCCGAGGAAATTGAAGCGGAGGTCGAATGCCGGCGTGCCCAGTTGCTCGAACACCGAGCGGCGGATCAGGCAATTGCCGCAGCCATAGATCACCGGCACCGGACCCGAGACGTCATAGGCCGGCGCAAAGGCCGGATGGCGCCGCAAGCCACGCTTGCGTTTCTCATCGAATTCAGGGAAGACCGGCCCGCCGACGATCTCCGCGCCGGTCGCTTCGGCCGTCCGCAGCATCTGCTCCAGCCAATCCTTTGAGGCGATCTCGTCATCGTCGATCATCAGAAAGCTGGTCGCCATCGGGAATGTCTGCAGCGCCGTCTCGAAAGCGGCATTGATCGCATAGCAATTGCCCTGGCGCGGCTCGATCACGCATAGCCCCGTGAGTTTCCCTGACGCGAGGTATTCGGCGGCAACCGGAACGCTCTCGCTCTTCGCTGCATCGTTCTCTACCATGACGACGGCGAAGCGGCGGCCGGTGCGCTGGCCGGCGAGCGAGTCCAACGTCCGGCGCAGATAGTGCGGGCGGCGGAAACAGGGCATGCAAATGACGGTGTCGATTGCGGGGTCGAGCGCCTTCGAGACCGCCACCAGCGCGCGAAGCGGCCTGACGGCCGCATCGGCCGTATTATCAGCGCGTTCGCCGGTCGAAATCTCTGCCATGACGCCAAGGTCGTTCACGAATGTGTCTCATCGTCCCGAAACGGGATGGCCTGCGTCATCCCGGGACATTTCCGTTTCGCCAAGATCGCTCATTCCGGGAGCGATACGCTCCTGCGGACGTAACGCGCAGAGCGGTGCAATAATCGGTCCCGCGGTAGAGCGCGAAGCCGAGAACTCCGGCGACGGTTAACGGACGGTGTTAACACGCGCTGGACTCAAGCCCCCATGGTGAGGAGCGCCAACGGGTCCGCGCGTAGCGCGGCCCGATGACAGGCTCCGCGCCTCTCGAACCATGAGGCCGCGGTCGGGCCCGCATCCTTCGAGACGCGGCGAAGACGCCGCTCCTCAGGATGAGGGATTTGAGCGGGTACGAGGTGCCAGAGTTAGTTTATCGTGCGGAACAGGATCAGCGGCTGAACAGCTTGCGGAACAAGGCTTGCGCGTTCGGAAACTGGCCGTTGTCGATCTGGGTCGGCCAAGCGCCGTTGACGTCGAAATAGGCGGCGTAGGCGATGCTGCCTTCGTTCTTCATGAACCAGTCGTGCATTTTTTCGATGAACAAGGGATTGTCGCCGGCGTTGCCGACGCCCCATTCGGGATAGCTCATCTTCTTGCCGTGCTGACGCGCGAACTCGCGGTGCCATTCCAGGCCGAACGGCGCCTTGACGTAGAACGCGTTCCAGCGTTCCTCCGGCGTGCCTTCCTGCTTGAAGTCGTAAACGTCGAGGCCGATGTAATCGACGACGTCATCGCCAGGATAGCTTGCATCGGCAGGGCCATCCTGCGGCCCCCAGCCCGGACACCAGTCGAACTTGAAGTCAGTCGAGTGGCGGCGGAATATTTCGACGACGCGGCGGAACGCCTTGATGTAGTCGGCTTCATATCCTTTGGCGAACCAGGCCATTTCAGCCAGATTCATCTCCCAGCCGAGGCGGATGATCGCCTGCGGATGCGCCTGCGAAATCGCGCGGGCCGCAGCTTCGAATTCGGCATCGTGCAGTCCTTCGGCGACGTCGGCGAGCGGCGTGCCTTTCATGGTCAGCGGAATCGACCACACCACGTTGCGCGCGGAGTTAAGCTTCTTCCAGATGCCGGGAACCCAGTCGACCTTGAAGAAATCCTCCCAGGTCGCCTGGCCATAGAAGTCGACGCCGAGCACTGAGGACGGCTTTTGCTTCAGCCATTTCTCCCATGTCTGCAGCGTGTGCTCGCGCCCGACAGGGCCCCAATTGACGAAGGCGCCGGCGAATTTCGCGGGAGTAGAGGCGGCGCGCGAGGCGGCATTGCTGTCGACATGCGCCAGCAGCAGCACGGTCGTGACAAAGGCGGCGACAAACAGCACCAGCCGCTTCAGGCCGAATTTCTTGCGCCTTGTTGGATCAGTTTGAAACATCGGCTGCTCTTGCATGCTTGCGGGCAAAGGCGACTGAAAGCCTTCGTCCGACCTCGATCGCGCCTTCGGCCGTGAGATGACCCGCATCGAACTGCATCGGGATATCGCCTCGCGCATATTCGTCGCAACGATCGTCACGGCACATCGCGTCGTAAACGGAAAGATAGCTGGCGCCGGCGGCCGTCACCATGTGCCTCATGGCGAAATCCCGCTCACGAATCCCCGGCGTCCGCTTCGCGCTCGCATGCGACGGTGTGGCGTGCAGGATCCCATCCACTAGAAGCCGGGGTAGCGCCGCATCATATTCGACGATCGGGCCGAGCACCGTGGCGTCGATGCGCTTCGACTTCAACAGTTGCAGCGTGGCCGACAGGAATGGCAGATCCTCGTCCTTCCAGGACGCGGCGAGCAGCACGCCATCGACCTTGTTGCGGGCGAGAAAGTCGTCGAACACGAATTCCATCATCGCGCGGCACACCGGGGTGTCATACCGCGATCCAGCAGTAACGGCCGGCCGGCACAGGCTGGCGGTCGCCTGCATGATGTTGAATTCGGGCATGGCCTGCGAGAGCCCAGACCAGAGATGCGCGGCGTGGCTGTCACCCACCAGCAGATAATTCGGCCGCGCCGGGTCAATCTTCAGGCAGGTTTCGGTATCGAGCCGCTGGCGGCTGGTCGAGAGAAAGCAGCGCCCGGTACGGAACGCAGCCGATGAATCGTAGGCCAGGAACGAGCCGATCTCGACGACGCGCTGCGGAAAGCGCGACGGCGCGCCGCTCAGAAAAATCACCATTCCGCACAGCCCGGCCGTCGACAGCATCGCGGCCGAGGTCGCGCCGAAAATCGCGGCCTTTGAGGTTCCCTTTGCCAGGCTACGGAACGGCGTCTCGACCAGCTTCCACGACAGATAAGCCAAGCCGAAGGAAAGAACGATCAGCGTCAGCTTCGCCGATGCGGAGGACACTGCGAAGAAAATACCATCGGTGCGCTGGAACACGATTAGTGGCCAGTGCCACAGATAGAGCGAGTAAGAGATCAGCCCGACGAACACCAACGGCTTGAGTGACAGCAATCGTCCTACGAGCGATACGCTGCGTTCACTCGACGCAATCACTAGAGTAGTGCCGAGCGCGGCAAGGCCCGTCATCGCGAGAAGCGGCATCGCCGATGATCCGAATGCGATGACGCCAAAGAGAAGTAGCAGCCCGGACACGCCGCTGGCGTTGCGCCAAAATGCGGTCTCCGGCACCGGAAGGAACTCCGCCGAGAGCAGCGCGCCGAGCGCCAGCTCCCAGGCCCGGAACGGGGTGAGATAGAACGCGAAGGTGGGGTTTCGCGCACTCATCGCCAGTGCGCCAGCGAAGGAGATCGCTGCGACCATGGCGAACAGAATCCCGACGCGCTTTGGCACGAAGCGATGGATCAGCAGCATCAACAGCGGGACCGCGAAATAGAACTGCTCTTCGACGGAGAGCGACCAGGTATGTAAAAGCGGCTTGGTTTCGGCCGGCGGATCGAAATAGCCGGCAGTCTGCGCGAAATAGACGTTCGAGACCGATGCAACGGCGCTGGCAAGGCTTCTCGCGTAGTCCACCAGTTCGACCGGCAGGCAATAGATCGCGGCGAAAACGCTGGTGATCAGGAACATCACGAACAGCGCGGGCAGGATGCGCAGAATGCGCCGTTTGTAGAAGTTGGCGAGCGAGAACGTGCCGCGACGAAGGTCCGCAGCGATCATGCCGCAGATCAGATAGCCAGAGATGACAAAGAAGATATCGACGCCGACGAAGCCGCCGGAAAAGCCTGATACGCCGGCATGATAAAGCAGCACAGGAATGACGGCGATCGCCCGCAGGCCGTCGATGTCGGCGCGGTATTCCGTCACCTCGGGCTCACCAGCCCGGCGCGGACGCAGCAAAGCCCAGCGGCGCGATAACGAACGAACGCCGTCGCAAAAGGATACAGGCCGGACAGGCGGGCTGTATCAAAACGGACCGGTGGCGCTTGCTGCAAAAAGAAATTCCGTCGAAAATTTAACATCGGCAATCCATCCGTCGAACGCGGTCGACGATTTCGCCAATCGGCTTTGCAATATCGAGTCCAGTGCGGCGAGCACGCCGAAGCGACGCGCGCGATGGTTACCGCGCAACGGGAGTAGCTTTCGCTGTCGCAAATGCGGACAGCGAGGACAGGCAACCAGTAGCGGAACGACCGAGCTCCGCCGGCGCCGATGAATTGTCTGCGAGAAAACGCGGAAAATCAGCCGGTTAACCACGCCGACGCACCGCAGGATGTGGCGCATCGGTCCGGCACTGTTCTTGCTCCAATGGGGCTGCGGGAGGTCTGCGCCTGTTGACGGCCACCCTCCGGCAGATTGTCGAGATGAATAGTGCCGTGTCGTTAACCCTGAACTCATTGCCGGAGCGGAGTTCCGCGCTTCAAAGGCCGAAACATTAATGCTGAGCCAGACGGTCCATTATTCTGTTGCGAGCGTCGTGTCGGCGGCCGTCGGCCTGCTCAGCGCGGTCGTGTTCACGCGGCTGCTGTCGCCGGACGAGTATGGCGTCTATGTCGTCGGCTTGAGCACTGCGGGCATCGTCTCGGCGCTGCTGTTCACCTGGGTTCGCGTCTCCGCACTGCGGTTCCAGTCGGAAGGCGGAACGGTCGATGTCCGTAAAACCATTTTCCTCGCCTATCTCATCTCCGCCCTCGCCGCTCCGTTCGCCCTTCTTGTTGCCACGCTGACCACGTCGGTATCGTTCGAACGCAATATCGCCGCTGTCTTCTTCGCACTGGGGCTGGGCCTGTTCGAACTCGGGCAGGAGCTGCTCAAGGCGCGATTGCAATCGCTCGCGTTCATGTCGGCGTCTATCATTCGCGCCTGCCTCGCCTTCGTGCTGTGCCTGATCGCGGCGCTGCTCGGCGGCGGCGGGCTGCTCCAGCTAGCCATGGCCGGACTAACCTACTTCGTCACCACCGCGCTGTTTGCGAGCACGATCCTGCGCTCGCCGGTCGCCGGGCCGAAGCTTTCCGACCTGCGCACGTTTGCCGGTTTCGGCATTCCGATCACGCTGTCCGGCATCGTGTTTGCGATCCATGCCGCGCTCGACCGCATGCTGGTGTTTCATTTTATGGGCGACCACGCCGCCGGCCAGTATGGCGCTTCCGCCGACCTCGTCCGGCAGATCATCCTGATCCCGGCAGTCAGCATCGCTTCCGCGACGATCCCGCTGGCGGTGCGCGCCTATGCCAATGGCGGTGCGGACGAAGCCCGGCCGCATCTGGAATTCAGCCTGGAAATCCTGCTCGCCGCCGTGCTGCCGGCCGTCGTCGGCGTGGTGCTGACGAGCAGCTATATCGCCGGCGTGATCCTTGGCGCCGAGTTCCGGGAGACCGCCGCGCAGATCATGCCGATCCTGGCTTTCGCCTGGCTGTTCCAGTCCTTCTCGCAGTCCTACATCCATGCGAGTTTTCATCTCGCCAAGACGCCGTTCATGATGACGACGCAGAGCATCGCGATGCTGACCGCGAACTTGCTCGTCATGCCGCTGCTGCTCGCGCGATTTGGCCTGGTCGGCGCGGCCGTGAGCCTCGTCATCGTCGAGGGTTTTGGCGCGGCGTTCGGCTGGTATCTGACGCGCAAGGCATTCCCGCTGCCCTTCAACGCCTTCCAAGCCGTGCGCATCGTCGCGGCGACCGCGATCATGGCGCTGGTGCTGACGTTCCTGAAACCGCTGCTGCCGATCGGCATCCTCTCGTTCGGCATCCTCGCGGCCACCGGCTGCCTTGTCTATGTCGTGGCGGCCTTCGCATTCGATATCGCAGGACTGCGAAAAGCCGTGATCGTCCAGGGCGCACGCCGAAATCTCTGGCCGGCCAGCCAAGCAGGGCACGAATGCCCGCTTCCGGCCTCTTCCCTCACCGCGCCCGTCACGGGCCTTCCCAGCATATCGGTCAGAGAACCATGATGCGGCTCGCCAGCAAAAGTCCGGCCGTCGCAGCCGACAATCGACATCTCATTTGTCGAACCAACCCGGTGTCGCTGTCTGACTTCACCGACAAGCGGCGCGAGGCGACGCGCCCGCTCGAATTCCGCGGCGAGCATTTCGACCGCGACTTCGATAGCAACACGCTGTTCTATGACGCAGTACAAGTGAGCCAATCGAAGGTCGCCCTATTCGCGCCGCCGTTCTTCAATCTCGCGCGCGACGTTGCGACGACAACCTTCATCAGTGGCTCCGGGACCTGCAAGGCACGGGCGCGGCGCCTCGACCGCCATGCCCAATTGTGGCTGGACATTGCCGAGCACGCCGGTCCGATCCAGGCGCTCGGCGATCTCGGGAGCTTTACCTTCCCGGTGTCGCCGAACAGTTCGAAAATGTTCCGGGACCGCCGCGTCATCTTCACGATGTCGAAGGACAACCCGATCGAGTGGATCCTCGACTGGGTGCGGTTCAACCGCGACATTCACGGCGCGGATGCCGTCCTGATCTATGACAACGGCTCCAGTGCCTATGATGCCGCCACGTTGAGCGCGGCGCTCCGCTCGGTCCCGGGCATCCAATGCTCGGTCGTGATGGAGTGGCCGTTCAAATACGGGCCGCAGGGCGCCAATAGCTGGGACCACTGGGATTCCGATTTCTGCCAGCTCGGCGCCTGGGAGCACGCGCGATGGCGATTCCTGCAGCATGCCCGCAGCGCGATGAACTCCGATATCGACGAGCTCGTGCTGTCGAGAACGGGACAATCGGTATTTGAAGCCGCCGAACGGTCACGGACCGGGCTGGTGCGGTATCGCGGCCGCTGGATCATCGGCATCGACGACGGCACGCGCGACGATAACAGCAAGACGCCGCATCGGCACGCCGATTTCTCCGTCCTGATGCCGCCGGACTACCAGGTCTCGCGGTTAGGGCTGCGACGCGACGCTAACGAATGCCTGCCGAAATGGACGGTGGTGCCGAGCCGATGCCCAACGCATGCGCAATGGCACGTCCATTCGATCTTCTCCTGGTGGGCCTCGTATTTCTGCACCAAGCAGTTCTCGTTCCGGCACTTCCGCGAGATCGGCAGCAACTGGAAATATCAGCGCACCAACCGCGTGCCACTCGATCCGTCGATTCACAGGGAAGACCGCGCCTTGCTGGACGCTTTCCAGCGCGTCGATTGGGAAAATTAGAATGAACAAGGCAACCCCCACCTCGGAATGGATGACGTCGATGGACGATGCCGTCACGCTTGGCCACACGCAGACCGCCACCGCCGCGCCGGAAGCCGCGCAGCATCCGCAGGCGCTGCTCGAGCTCGCGCATGGCGAGGCGCGGCAGAGCCTGCTCACCGTCCATGGTATTCTCGAAGCGATCCTTCCCTCGGGGGAGCTCGCGATCTACGAGGCCGGCGGCGGCTCGACCAGCTTCCTGCCGCTCAAGGTGCTGCGTCGCGCCCATGTCACCGTGGTCGATATCGATGAGGACCAGATCCGCAACAACGATTATGCGCACCAGGCGATTCTCGGCGATATCCAGGTGCATCGCTTCAAGCCGAACAGTTTTGACCTCGTGATCTGCTATAACGTGATCGAGCACGTGCCCGACGTCGAAGCCGCGCTATTGCGCTTCTGCGAGGCGCTGAAGCCGAACGGCCTGATCCTGATCGGCGCGCCGAATCCGAAATCGCTGTCCGGCGTGGTTACCAAATACTCGCCGCACTGGTTTCATGTCTGGTTCTACCGCCACGTCCGCGGCGACAAGAAAGCCGGCCTGCCCGGCCACGCGCCATTCCCGACGCTGTTCCATCCGCTTGTCACGCTTTCTAACCTGGAGGCGTTCGCCGAGGCCAACGGCCTGCAGATGATCTATCGCAAGCAGTATGAGAGCCCGCGCTATCCAGAGATGCGGCTGCGCATGCCGGCCTTCGCGGCGCTGGTCGATGCTGCCGCGCGCGTCATGAACTTCTTCCTGCCTGGCAAAACCGATGTCCGCCACGGCGACTACCACGTGATCCTTCGGAAGCGTTGAAGACGATGAACGCGCTGTTGTCAGAAGCAAGGGCAAAGGTCGGCCACCGGCTGGCGATGCACCTGCGCGTCGATCTGTTCCGCCTGCGCAACCCGACACCGATGGTCAGCTTCACCTTCGACGATCTGCCGAAGAGCGCCGTCACGACCGGCGCCGCGATGCTGGAAGCCCAAGGCGCGCGGGGGACGTTCTATGTCTCCGGCAGCCTGGTCGGCGCCGACACGCCGGACTGGGTGGCCGGCGATGCCGACGACGTGATCGCGCTTCATCGCAGGGGTCACGAGATCGGCTGCCACACGTTCTCGCATCTGCGCGCCTGCGACCTCGACGAGGCCGCGATGCGGCGGGAAATCGTGCGCAACCGCGCCTATCTTCGCGCGCTCGATCCCTCGGTCCGGATCGAGAGCTTCGCCTATCCGTTCGGATACGGCTCCTACGCGCGGAAATATCAACTCAGAAAATCGTTTCAGACCTGCCGCAGCATCGTGCAGGGCGTCAATTCCGGCGGCGTCGACCTGCAGTTCCTGCGCGCCATGCCGCTGATCGATCGCGAGATGGACGGCGCCGGCATCGACCGCGCGTTCGACGAGGCGCAGACCACTAACGGATGGTTAATTTTCTACGGCCACGACGTTGCAGAGCGGCCGAGCCCTTATGGCTGCACCCCCGCTCTGCTCAGCCATGCGCTCGAGGCGGCGGTGTGCCGAAACATCCCGGTTATGACCATGGCGGAGGCGATGCGATGCGCCCGCGGTTAAACGCTTTCTTTGCCAATTCCGGGAATAGTCCCTTGGTGAGTATGGTTAATTTTTCCTGTTGCGTTTGTTCAGCGGGCGTGACCCGAAGAGTAACCCCTCAGCCGTTGCGTATGGCAGTTCGAATGGAAGCTGGGGCCGATGCTTATCTATGACCAGCCGATAGAGCGGACGAAGCCCGAGGGCAGGCCGGCGGCAGCCGCGCCGGCCGGCTTCAGCGTGCTCGAACTGGTCCAGCTGCTGTGGCAGCGCAAGGCCGCGATCGCCTCCGCCGCGCTGATCGCCGCCTGCACGGCCGTCGCGGTCGGCAAGAGCCTGACGCCGAAATACACCGCCTCCGCCCAGCTCTATGTCGATCCCCGCGAACTGCAGCTGGTCGACCGCGAGCTGACGCCGCGCGCGCAGGATATTTCCGGCCTTGCCATGGTGGTGGAGAGCCAGGCGCGCGTCATCACCTCGAACAACGTGCTGCTGCAGGTGATCCGTGACACCAATCTGGAAAAGGATCCGGAGTTTGGCGGTAGCGACGGCAGGGGTTTTCTTGGATCGTTGCTCGGCCTGGTCGGGATCGAGCTGCGGCCATCCGCCGAACAGCAGAAGCAGATCCAGATGGGCGCGCTGGAAGCGCTCAATCGGCACATCAACGTCAAGAAGACCGATCGCACCTTCATCGTCGACATCGACGTCTGGTCCTATGAGCCTGCCAAGGCAGCGATGCTCGCCAATGCGATCTCGAAGGCCTATCTCGCCGAATCCAAGCAGTCGCAGGCCGCTGCCGCGCGGCGCGCCACCACCGACCTGTCCGGCCGGCTGAAGGAACTGCAGGAACGACTGCGCAACGCCGAGAACACGCTCGCCGTCTACAAGGCTCAGAACAATTTCGTCGGCACCCAGGACACGCTGATCAGCGACCAGCAGCTGTCCTCCAGCAACCAGCGGCTCGCCGCCGCCCGCGCGCTGACGCTTGACGCCCAGGCCAAGTACGACCAGATCGAAGCCAGCCGCAAGGCTGCGTCCGATCCCAGCGCCATTCCTGAGGTGCTGCAATCGCAGACCATCGCCAATCTCCGGGCGCAGCATGCCGAAGCGCGCAAGCGCCAGGCGGAGCTACAGAGCGAATTGGGACCACGCCATCCGGCGCTGCGTCAGGCCGAACAGCAGGTGCAGGACCTGCGCCGCACCATCAATGAAGAGGTCGGGCGCTTTGCCCAGGCCGCCAAGAACGACCTGATCCGTGCCCGCGATTATGAAGCCTCCCTCAGCAAGGCGCTGGAAGCCCAGAAGCGCCAGAGCGTGCAGATGAGCCAGGCCTCGGTGCGCCTGCGCGAACTCGAACGCGATGTCGAGGCAAGCCGCGACGTTTATCAGTCATTCCTGAAGCGCTCGCGCGAGACCGAGGAGCAGGAGAGCCTCAATACCTCGAACGCACGCATCATCGGCGAAGCCACGGTGCCGCAGCGGCGGACCTTCCCGCCGGCGATGAGCCTCTTGGCGATGATCGGCTTTGTGCTGGGCGGACTGGCTGCCGCGGGGTGGATCATCGCGGCCAATCAACTGGCCCCGGGTACGGGCCCGCTTCCGCAGCCGAAAGAAACGCCGAAGGAAGCTCTGAAAGAATTCGCGGCGGCGGTGGCGAAGGGCGGCGGCGAACCCCGGCCGCAAGCCGCCGTCAGCCTGATCGAAAAGCCGATGATCCTGGAGCTGCAGGAAACCGACGTGATCCGTACGCTCGGCGGCATCCTCGCAACGGACGAAACCGCCGACGTCACGCGGCTCGGCTGGCCGACGCTGCGCGCGGGCTTTCCGCAAATGGCGGTCCTCACCGCTATGCGCGAGATGCGCGCGGCGCTGGCCCGGCGCGCCGGCGAGCAGCCCCTGCCCGTGATGGCCGTGATCGGCGCGGATGCCGACCAGGATCGCAGCATTGCCGCGCTGAACATCGCCCTTGCCGCCGCACGCGACGGCGTGAAGGTGCTGTTGATCGATGCCGACCTCAAGCAGCGCGCGCTATCGGGCAAGGTGAGCCACCTCGCCAAGAGCGAGCCAAGCCGGTTCGGCTGGCTTGGCATCGGCGCCAAGCCGCCGCAAGCGATTCCGACGGCCAACGGCATTTCGATCCTGCCGGCCGCAAATGCCGGCGACGCCAAGGCCGCCGACGCCATCCGAAAGGCGGTTGCGCAGGCCCGTTCCGAGGCCGGCCACGACCTCGTGATCCTCGACGGACCGGCGCTGCCGTGGGGATCGGCCGACCGCAAGCTGCTCGATATCGCGGACGGGCTGGTTGGGATCTTGCCGACGCAGCTCGACATCAACGAACACATGGAGGGCATCATCTCCGCCCTCGGCGGCGACGAACGCAAGATCGTCGGCGTCGTCCTCAGCGAAGTCAGCGCGACGGCGCTAGGCTCACAGCAGGACAAGCAGTATGCGTGAGCGCCGCGTAAATCCCGTCGGCAGGGCCGCCACGGCCAGCATACCGCGCATCACGCTGGGCGGCTTGCGGCTTGCCGTGCTCGATCTGGAGCAGACCGCGAACTTCATGATCGATGCGGTGTTCCCGCAGCGCCGCGCCAGTCGGCCGCTGTACCTGACCTCGGCCAATGGCGAGGTGCTGGCGCGCTGCTCGACCGAGCCGATGACCGACCGGCTGTTTCGCGCTGCCGACCTGATCAATGCCGACGGCCAGCCCCTGGTCACCGTATCGAAATTCAAGTCGAAGACGCCGCTGCCGGAGCGCGTCGCGACCACCGACCTGTTCCACGTCGTTGCCCGCAAGGCGCAGGCCGCGGGCCTCACCTTCTACCTGCTCGGCGCGGACGATGCGGAAAACGCCGCCGCCGTCGCCTACGTTCGCCAGCAATATCCCGACCTCAAGATCGTCGGCCGATGCCACGGCTATCTGCGCGGCGAGGCGCTACGCGCCAAGGTTTCCGAAATCAACGCACTGGCGCCGGACTATCTCTGGGTCGCGCTCGGCGTTCCCTATGAGCAGGCCTTCGTCGAAGAGTTCGCGCCCGCGCTCTCCAATGTCGGCGTCATCAAGACATCGGGCGGGCTGTTCAACTTCCTGTCGGGCAGCCGTGTCCGTGCGCCGGTCTGGATGCAGCATGCCGGTCTAGAATGGGCCTGGCGGATCTGGCTGGAGCCGCGCCGCCTGTTCTGGCGCTATTTGACCACCAACCCGCGCGCGCTCTATCTGTTGCTGAACAGGAGCCGACCGGCGGATATCGGCGGAAAACACGACCAATGAGCAAACGTCCTGCAATTCTCGTGACCGGCGGCGCCGGCTATATCGGCTCGCACTGCTGCCGGGCGCTGGAAGCAGCCGGCTACCTGCCGGTCACCTACGACAATCTGTCGACCGGCCACCACAGCTTCGCCACAGGCACGCTGGTGGTCGGCGATATCGCCGACAAGGCCACGCTGGCGCGGACCTTTGCCGAGCACGGCATTGTCGCGGTGATGCACTTTGCGGCCTCGAGCCTGGTCGGCGAATCCGTCGCCGATCCGCAGAAATATTACGTCAACAACCTCGCCGGGACGCTGGCGCTGCTGGAGACGATGCGCGCGGCCGGCTGCAGCCGCCTGGTGTTTTCCTCCTCCGGCGCGGTCTACGGCAACGCCGACAGCCGGGCGCTGCCGGAAAGCCATCCGTGCGCGCCGATCAATCCCTACGGCGCCTCGAAATGGATGGTCGAGCGTGTGCTGGCGGATTATCGCTCGGCCTACGGCTTCGGCTCATTCGCGCTGCGGTACTTCAATGCCGCGGGCGCCGATCCGGCCGGTGGCATCGGCGAGATGCGCGAGGTGGAGACCCATCTTATCCCGCGCGCCATGATGGCGCTGCAGGGACACGTGCCCGACTTTGCGGTGTTCGGCGACGATTACGACACGCCCGACGGGACGGCGATCCGCGACTACATCCACGTCACCGACCTCGCGGCGGCCCATGTGCTGGCGCTGAAACTGTTGCTGGAAGGCCATAACGGCGGCGCGTTCAATCTCGGCACCGGCAACGGCTTTTCGGTGCGGGAAATCCTCGCCGCGATCGCGGCCGAGACCGGGCGTGAGGTCCCGCATGTCGTCAAGCCGCGGCGACCGGGCGATCCGACCTACCTGGTCGCCGACCCCTCCGCCGCGCGCGACACGCTGAACTTCCACCCCGCTCATTCGGACCTGGTGACCATTATCCGCACCGCCTGGGCGTGGCACAAAAAAGCGCATCCGCTGAAGACGGGCGCACCTGGCAGGGACAAACTCTAACAGCCCTGATGCGGAAGCACCCCACCCCGCCCTCCCCGCAAGCGGGAGAGGGAGAAGAAGGCGTTACGCAAGCCGATCGAGCAAGCAGCTACAGCGCCTTGATCTGCACCTTGCGGAACTTGATCACGCCAGCCCCGTATTGCAGGGCAAACGGGCCGCCGGCATGTTTTGAATCCTGAACATCGACGGTCTTCTGGCCGTTGAACACGACGACGAGGTGCGGCCCCTTGGCGGTGATCTCGAAGGTGTTCCACTTGCCGCCGGCCTTCGGCATCGGATCGACCTTGGCGACGTCGACGATGGCGCCGGTGCCGTATGTAGGATCGGGTCGCTTATCGAAGATGTTGACCTCGTAGCAGATCTTGGCGTCGATCTTCGCCGCTTGGTCGCAGCGAATGAAGATGCCGCTGTTGGCATCATCGTCGGCCCAGAACTCGACCTTCATCTCGAAATCCTTATAGGACTCCTTGCTGACGAGATAAGAGGGATCCTTTCCTTCCAAAATCTTATCCGCCGTAAGCGCGCCGTCCTTCACCGCCCAATTGGCTTTGCCAACCTCGGCCCAATCGAGCATCTTGCTGCCGTCGACGAGCGTCACCCAGCCGCCGCTCTGGCCCGATGCGACGCTCGAAAATTGGACGGCGGCCGCGCCCATCAACAAGCCCGCTGCAAGTATCGACAATCGCTTCATGAACGTAGCCCTCCCATGGCTGCTTTTCGTTGGGCGGCAACCTAGCATCACGACATCAGGCGTAAATCCGTTTTTCATGCTGCAGTTGCGTTGTTCGCATCGCGCGTGTCGCAGCCGCCGGTCACGCATGCACCCGGGGCGCCTTGTCCAGCGTGAACGGGAGCAGCTAGCATGGCCGGACCAAAGAGATGAGCTGCAAGCTCACGAGCCATTGGGAGCAAGCCATGAAGCCGACAAGCAGACCCTGGCGACGCCTCACGATACTGCTCGCGTTCACCGCTGCGACAGGCGTCGCGGCCGCCGCGGAGCTAAATCCGGCCGCGGTCGCCTACAAACTGCCGGACCAGATTCCGTGGGGGCCGGTCAACGCGGCGGGCGCGCAAAACGCCGTCGTGGTCGGCGATCCCTCGAAGCCCGGCTTCTACATGGTCTACAACAAATGGACCAAGGGCAACCATTTCAGCCGCCCGCACTTCCATCCGAACGATCGCTACATCGTCGTGCTACAGGGCACGTGGTGGGTCGGCACCGGCCCGAAATTCGATCCAGCCAGCACGACGCCGATGCCTGCCGGCAGCTTCGTCACCCATTTCGCCAAGCAAATCCATTGGGACGGCGCCAAGGATGAAGATACTATCCTACTGATCATGGGCGAAGGCCCGGCGACCTCGACGGCGGCGGAAGAGAAATAGCCGTTAGATCACGGCCCTGATCATCCGGCCATCGCAGCGGAAGCTGAGCTGTCAACGCCACCCACCGTGCTGCGCCACCTCGCATAGCAGCTTGCATCCCCGCAACTATTTCCATGGCGGCGCGTTTCCCGTTTCCAACGATAGAGGATGTGGAACATGAACGTTGCCTCGCAAATCCGTGAGCATATGGACGTCATCTCGTCGGACAAAAAAGCGGTCGGCCAAGTCGATCACATGGAAGGAACCGACAAGATCAAGCTGACTAAGCAGAGTTCGCCCGACGGTCAGCACCATCATTTCATTCCGGTGTCGTGGGTCGACCATGTCGACCAGCACGTCCACCTCAACAAGTCAGGCGCAGATGTCACCGCGCACTGGCAGCACGGGCGTCAATAAGCGGCCGACAGCATTTGCGCCGCGCGCGGATGCAGATATCATCCCGTGACAGGAGACAGGATGCACCCCGCCGCGCGACTGCAGTTTGAACGCATACTCGACGAATATGTCCGCTGGCGGGCCGTTCCCGAAACGGAACGGTCGCCCGCCCCGGCATGGTGGTGGGGACCGGCCATGGCGCTGCGCAACGCCGCGGAATCTCTGCCGGTAGAATGGTGCGCCAGGTTGGGTTTGCCCGATCGGGCAAGCTACGCCAAAGGCGCGGAAGTCTTTCTCGGTGCGTTCACAGGACAGACCTCCCTGCCCTGGCCGCACGATTTTCCCCGCAAGGCCCAGGTTTCGGAAGCAAAGGCCATCCGCGAGCTGCATCCGCAGCCGTCAGACGACAGCGCCTTTCAGCCCTGAGCCGGCCTCCGGCTGCAGCGGCGGTGAATCCAGCCGCGGTTCGGACCGCAGCAGGTCGGCCATCTGCCTTGCAGGCAACGGCTTGGAGAATAGGAAGCCCTGCATTTCATCGCAGGCATGGTTGCGCAGGAAGGTCTCCTGCTCCACGGTTTCGACGCCTTCGGCGATGACGGTCATGCCGAGCGCCTTGCCCATGCTGATGATCGCCTGCGCAATGGCCTGGTCTTCGGAATCGATGGGAAGGTCGCGAACGAAGGACCGGTCGATCTTGATCGTATCGATCGGGAATTGCTTCATCAGCGACATCGACGAATAGCCGGTGCCGAAATCGTCGATCGCAAGGCGAATGCCACGGCTCTGGATCGCGTCGAGGATCTTGATCGCGCGCGAGACGTTGCGCATCACCATGCTTTCGGTGACTTCGAGCTGCAGCAGCACCGGCGACATGCCGCTCGCCAGCAATGCTTCGTCGACATCGTGCAATAGGTGCGGATCGGCGAACTGCCGCGGCGACAGGTTCACCGCCACGGTGACCGGCCGCAGGCCGCGGCGCTGCCAGGCCATGTTCTGCGCACAGGCTTCCTTGAGCACCCAGCGGCCGATCGGAACAATCAGGCCGGTCTCTTCGGCGAGCGGAATGAATTGGCCCGGCGACACCGACCCGAGCTCGGGGTGATCCCAGCGCAGCAGCGCTTCGACGCCGGTGATCTGGCGGCTCTCCATGTCGATCTTGGGCTGATAATGCAGCGAGAACTGATCGCGCTCCAGCGCACGGCGCAGCGCGCTTTCCATCGTCAGCCGCTCGATCGACTGCGTCTTGATCTCCTTGGAGAAGAAGCGGAAGCCGTTCTTGCCGTCTTCCTTGGCGAGATACATCGCCATGTCGGCATTCTTGGTCAGCGTCTGCATATCCGTTCCGTCGGACGGATACATCGCGATCCCGATCGAGGCCGTGGTATGGCACTCATGGCCGCTGAGCAGCAGCGGCTGGCTCAGCACCGAAAGCAGCTCGCCGGCGATGTGCTCGACCTCGTGGCGCTCGGCCGTCTCCTCCACAATCACCACGAACTCGTCGCCGCCGAGCCGCGCCACGACGTCACTCGAACGCAAGGCGCGGCGTAGCCTGCGGGCGATCTCCACCAGCAGCATGTCGCCCGCGTCATGGCCCAGCGAGTCGTTGATGACCTTGAACCTGTCGAGGTCGATGAACAGCAGGGCAAATTGCCGCTGATAGCGCGCGCCGCCGTCGATCGCGCGGCGCAGCATGCCGTTGAACACTTCGCGATTCGGCAGACCGGTCAGGCTGTCGTGCGAGGCCAGATACTCGATCCGTTCGTCGGCCTTGGTCTTTTCGTCGGCACGGTCGAAATTCTCAAGCGCGAACGACACGTTGTCGACGAGCCGCTGCAGCAGCTCGGCGAACTCGGCGGTAAAGGTGTCCTTTTCGACCGCCATGAACGACATCACGCCGACCACCTCCCCGTGCGTCATCAAGGGGAATGAAGCGCCGGAATTCGTGCCGTCAAGGCGGGCCCTGTCGTGGAATGCGGCCGCCCGCGGATCAGCCTGATAATCATTCATGATGCTGGGCTGGCGCGAACGAATCGCCTGGCCGCACAGCCCGCGTCCCTCGGGACGTTTCTCATCGGTCGATATCGTTGCCTGCCACGCGCTCGAAGCGGTCGGACCGGCTGCACCCACGACCTCGAGAAGATCGCTGCCGGGCTTTGTCAGCGCGATGGATGTCAGGGTGAACTTGCCGCCCGTCGCGGCCGCCTCGCATACCAATTCGAACAGTTCCGGCCGCGACGTGGCGCGGATGATGGCCTCGTTGGTAGCGCTCAGCGCCGCCAGCATGCGCGTCAGGCGCTCCTTCTGCACCTCGGTCCGCGCCTTGTCGTCCGCACGGTCGAAATTTTCCAACGCGAAAGAGACGTTGTCGGCCAAGCGTTGCAGCAGTTCGACAAATTCGGCGGTGAAGGTGTCCTTGTCGAGGGACATGTAGATCATGACGCCGACCGGCTCGTCGCGCACCACGAGCGGAAAGGCCGCCCCGGACTGCGCGCCATAGCTGCCAACCACGGCCTGGAAGGCGGCGACGCGCTGGTCGGTGACGTAATCGTTGGTGATGCAGGGACGCCGAGTCCGGAACGCTGTTCCGCTAAGCCCCCGTCCCTCGGGCCGGTTTTCGTCGACCGAGAGCCTGACGTGCCGGGTCGTCTCAGCCGCCGGGCCCGAGGCGGCCACGATCCGGAGCAGGTCGCTGGCGGAATCTTTCAGCGCGACGGTGGTCGAGGTGAATCTGCCGCCATCAGCCGCGGCTTCGCACACGAGGTCGAACAGCTCAGTGCGGGATTTTGCCCGCATGATGGCTTCGTTGGTCCTGCTGAGCGCGGCGAACATCCGAGTCAGGCGTTTTTTCTGGCTTTCGGTCCTGGCCTTCTCGTCGGCCCGATCGAAAGTTCCGATCGCGAATGACACGTTGTCGGTGAGCCGCTGCAGCAGCTCGGCGAATTCGGGCGTGAAGGTGTTCTTCTCTGAGGAGATGAAGAACATCACGCCGACAGCTTCGCCGGAAACCAGCAGCGGAAACGCCGCGCCGGACATCGCGCCATCGCTGTGAATGAACTGATGAAATGCCGATCCGCGCGGATCGGCGCGCAGATCGTTGCCGATGCAAGCCTGCCGGGAGCGGAAGGCGTTACCGCAGAGGCCACGGCCTTCCGGACGATTCGCATCGGTGGAGACCTTGACCCGGCGCATGTTGTTCGCGGTCGGCCCGGCGACGGACGCCATTTCCATGTGATCGCTGTCGGGCCTCGCCAGCAAGACGCTGGTCGAATTGAAGCGGCCGCCCTTTGCGGCAGCTTCGCACACCAGTTCGAACAGTTCCTTTCGCGACGTCGCGCGGATGATCGCCTCGTTGGTGGCACTTAGCGCCGCCAACATGCGCGCCAGCCGCTCCTGCTGGGCGTCGGCTTTCGCCTTTGCGTTGGCGCGTTCGAAATTTTCCAGCGCGAATGAGACGTTCTCGCCGATCCGCGCCATCAGGGCGACGATCTCCTCGTCCTCTGCCCACAGCTTGCCGACGAAGAACAGCAGCACGCCGATGCTCTCGTCGCGCTTGATCAGGGGAACGGCGACGCAGGCGGTGACGCCGGTCTCACGCGCGGCCTGATGCCAGGGCTGCCCTACCGTCGAGTTGAGGATATCGTTGTTGATCGCGGGCTGCTGAGTACGGAAAGCCCTGCCGCAGACGCCCTTTCCATAGGGATTATCCACGTCGATCGAGAACGGCGCCCGCATGATCTGCTCGACGATGGCGCCGGTGCCGGCAGCCGGCTTCAGCCAGATCGAGTCCGGCTCCGCCAACAGGACCACGGTCGCCGCGGACTTTCCGCTGTGCACGGCGGCATCGCACACGCGCTGATAAAGATCCTGCTCGGTTTTGGCGCGAAGGATGGCCTCGTTGGTGGCGCTGATCGCGCCGAACATCCGGTTAAGGCGGCGCATGGTGCGCTCGCCGTTCTTGCGTGCGGCCTCATGGTCGAAATTGTCGAGCGCAAAGGAAACGTTCGCCGACACCCGCTCCAGCATTGCGACAAGCTGGTCGTCGATCGAGTGCGCCTCATGCCGCGACACCAGAAGTACGCCGACGCACTGGTCGTTGCAGAGCAGCGGCAGCGCCGCTGCCGCCCCCACCTGGTTGGCCTTGGCGCCTTCGCGCCACGCCAGCGAGCGCGGTTCGTTTAGAAAATCGTTGCTGACGCATATGCGGCGGTCGCGGAAGGCATGCCCGGCAACGCCGGAACCTTCGGGCGTGCCGGCCAGGATCGAAATATCGATGCTGCGCAGCCGGGGGACGTCATCGCCGCAGCCGGCGGCGAAGCGCAGGAAATTGGTGTCCGGCTCGAGCAGGAAAATCGACACGGCGAGGAAGTCGCCGACCGAAAACGCGGCCTCGCAGACCTTCGCGTACAGCTCTTCAGGTGATTTGGCGTACAGAATCGCTTCGTTGGTGGCATTCAACGCCGCGAGTGTGCGCGCGATATCGGTATTCACCTTCCCCAAGCTCCCTGCCGGCAGCGCCGGGCTGCCCCCTCGCGAATTTTATGCGTGTAGGGGACCTAAATGCCCGTTATTGGCGACCTAGGTTTGCGAGTCAGAGTAAATGTCGGACCAACGTCACACGACACGGCTCGGGAGAACTACGGTACTTTTACGATTTATCAGCCATGGCGCCTGCCCTCGCCGAGTGAATTTCACTGGGTGAAATTTTTGGCGCTTGCGGACCGCGCACTGGCGAGCGAGCCTTGACGCGCCGTGTCCCGGACGCGGCGCAGCGCGGAGCGCTGCTCCGCAGTGCCGGGCCCATTTTGCCACGATCCCGATACTGGGCCCCGACTCAGCAGCCGCATCATTACGTGGTGCGCTGCGTCCGGGGAACGGAGACCGTCACCTCTCACCCAGCGGCATGGCTAACAGGATATTTCCACGCTTGCCCTGCCACTGCGGCTTTGAGAGCATGCCCGCAGCAAGCAAGACCCGCCACTCGCGCGGGCGTGCCAGGGAGAGGAAATCCCCATGCCGATGGTTCAGGCCGACCGGCTCACGCAAATTGGCGTCGCCCTGCTCAAGGCCGCCGGCGCTTCGGAGGAAGAGGCGCGCGCGGTCGCGACCGGCTGCGTCAACGCCAATCTCGCCGGCCATGACTCGCACGGCGTGATCGCCATCCCGACCTATATCGACCGCATCAAGGCCGGCCATATCGTGCCCGGCGCCCAATGGACCATCGTCCAGGAATCGCCGACGACGACCGTGATCGACGGCCATTGGGGGTTTGGCTTTCACGTTAACGCCAAGGCGATGGCGCTGACGATCGAGAAGGCGAAGACCGCCAATGTCGCCGCCTGCACGGTGTTCCGCCAGAGCCATGTCGGCCGGCTCGCCGCCTATCCGTTGATGGCGATGCGGGCCGGTATGATCGGTATCGCTGCCGCCGATTCCGGCCGTTCGCCAAAGCATGTTGCGCCGTTCGGCGGCCGCGAGGCGAGGCTCGGCACCAACCCGATCTCGATTGCCGTGCCGTCCGACCTCGAGGCGCCGTTCTATTTGGATATGGCGACCTCGGCGGTCGCGGCCGGCAAGATCGCGCTGTCGGTCGCGCGCGGCGAGCAGATCCCGCAAGGCTGGATCATCGACGCCGAGGGACGGCACACCACCGATCCAACGCAATACCGCAAGGGCGGCGCGCTGCTGCCGCTCGGCGGCAGCGAAGGCTACAAGGGCAGCGGCCTCGCCGCGATGGTCGAGGTGCTCTGCGGCCTGCTCACCGGGCTCGGCTTTGGCGTCGAGCCGACCGGCCGGCACAATGACGGGTGCTTCATGGCGGTGTTCAACGTCGCCGCCTTCCGCCCGCTGAAAGATTTCGAGAAAGAAGTCGGCGAGTTCGCGCGCTATCTGAAATCGACGCCGCCATCGGAAGGCTCTCCCGGTGTGTTCTATCCCGGTGAGATCGAATACATGCGCGAACAGCAGCGCCGGCGCGACGGTATCGAGGTCGAAGACGCGACCTGGGACAAGCTCAAGGCGCTCGCCACTGACTACAAGCTGTCCGCCGAGCTCGACCTCAAATGAATTCCAATCCTGCCAGCACGAGGAGAACGGCATGACGCGGCAAATGGCGCTGGTGGGATTTTTGCAGGCGCAGAACTGCACCAACCTGCCGAGTTCGTGGCGGCATCCGGAATCGCGCGACGATTCGATGTCGGCCGACTACTACCAGGAGATCGCCCGGATTCTCGAGGCCGGCAAGTTCCACATGGCGTTCTTCGACGACCGTCTCGCGATGCCGGACCGCTACGGCAACGATCACGCCCATACCGTCGAATACGGCATCCGCTGCGTGAAGATGGACCCCTTGATCGTGCTGACCACGATGGGCATGGTCACCGAGAAGCTCGGACTGGGATCGACCTGCTCGACCACCTATTACGAGCCGTTCGACGTCGCGCGGCGCTTCGCTACCCTCGACCTGATGTCGGGCGGACGCGCGGGCTGGAACGTCGTCACCTCGCTCAATGACGGCGAGGCGCAGAACATGGGCAAGGATGCCCATCTCGAGCACGACTTCCGCTACGACCGCGCCGACGAATTCATGGAAGTGGTGCTCGGCCATTGGGACAGCTGGGAAGACGGCTCGCTGATCATGGACAAGACCAGCGGCCGCTTCGCCGATCCCACCAAGGTGAAGCGGCTCGATCACCACGGGCAGTTCTTCAAGTCACGCGGGCCGTTCACCGTGCCGCGTTCGCCGCAGGGCCATCCCGTCATCATCCAGGCCGGCGCCTCCGGCCGCGGCCAGCGCTTTGCGGGGCGATGGGGCGAGATGATCTTCACCGCTGCACGCAATGTGGCATCCGCCAAGGAAGGCTATGCCGCCGTCCGCAACGAGGCGGCAAAGGCGGGCCGCGATCCCGACCAGATGTTCCTCTGCAACCTTACGACGCCGGTCTGCGGCGCCACCAAGACCGAGGCCGAGGACAAGATGGCTGTGATCAACAAGCTGCCGCTGCAGATCGACGCGCTGTCGCTGCTCGCAGAGGCCCTGAACTACGATTTTGCGTCAAAGCCGCTCGACGAGCCGCTGACCACGGAAGAGCTCAGGAGCATGCAGGGCATCCTCGGCATTCGCGATGGCGTGCTGAAGAATTCGGGCAAGAGCAATCCTAGCGCGCTCGACTTCGTCCACTTCTCCGGCCGTGGCCAGGTGCAGGACGCCATCGTCGGCGGCCCGAAGGAGATCGCGGACAGGCTGGAGGAGATGTTCGTCGAGCGCGGCTGCGACGGCTTTGTCGTCGCGGCCACCATCGTGCCCGGCTCCTACGCCGATTTCGTCAAGCATGTGGTGCCCGAACTGCAGCGGCGCGGGCTATTCCACAAGGATTACGCCGGCAAGACGTTGCGCGAGAATCTCGGACTGAAGCGCCCGGCCGCCGGCGCCTGGAAGACCCAGCCGCAGGCCGCCGCCGAATAAGAGGAAGAACCATGCGTTGGCTGAAATTCACCGCCGCCGGCAAGACATCCTGGGGAATCGTCGAGGGGGAGCGCGTGATTGCCGTTGACGGCGATCCTTTCGGGCAATGGCAGCGCGGGGCACAGTCGCACCCGCTCAGCGAGGTGAAGATCGAGCTGCCGCTGATCCCGCGCACCTTCTATTGCGTCGGATTGAACTACCTCAAGCATCTGAAGGAAGCCGCCGACAAGGCCGGCACCGTGCCGAACATACCCGACAGGCCCGAGATCGGCTATCGCGCGCAGAACGCGCTGATCGCGCATGACGAGGACGTGGTGATACCGGCGAGCGCGACCGAGAAAATCCACTATGAAGGCGAACTCGTCGTCGTCATCGGCAAGAAGGCGAAGCATCTCACCGAAGCCAACGCGATGGATTGCGTGTTCGGCTACACCATCGGCAACGACGTCAGCGAACGCACCTGGCAAAAGGCGGACCGCAGCCTGTGGCGTTCGAAAAACGCCGACACGTTCAAGCCGATGGGTCCGTGGATCGAAACCGATGTCGACCTCGACAGGATGGAAACCGTGATCCGCGTCAACGGCAAGGAGACCGGCCGCTTCCGCACCAACGACATGATCTTCGGCGTCGTGCCGTTCCTGATCGAGCTCTCGAAATATTTCACGCTGTCGCCGGGCGATGTGATCTGGATGGGTACTGATGGCGCGTCGCCAGACCTCAAGGACGGCGACGTCGTCGAGATCGACATCACGGGGATCGGCACGTTGCGGAATAGGTTTGTGAAGGAGAAAGCTTGACGCCTCCGCTCCTCATCCCGAGGGATTGTGAAGCTATGTCCACACCGTCATTGCGAGCGCAGCGAAGCAATCCATCTATCCACGCGCCGAGACGTGGATTGCTTCGCTGCGCTCGCAATGACGTGGAGAGAGCCGGCTTTCGCTCTTCCTTCCTCCCGAGGAGCCACGATTTTAGAGCGTCCCCAGAA
Organism: Bradyrhizobium sp. CB3481; assembly: GCF_029714305.1. Lineage (NCBI taxonomy): Bacteria > Pseudomonadati > Pseudomonadota > Alphaproteobacteria > Hyphomicrobiales > Nitrobacteraceae > Bradyrhizobium > Bradyrhizobium sp. CB3481. The sequence goes on along the minus strand of NZ_CP121647.1, from coordinate 1,184,546 downwards.
ATGAGGACAAGCGCCGGAACCGGGGCTAAGTAAAATTCGTCCGGACGGGTACTCATTCGCACGGAGGATCATCATGGCTCGCAGCTCCATCCTGCTTGGCTCGGCCCTTGCCAGCCTTGCGCTTGCCGCGGCTCCTCCCGCGGCCGCCCAGGCGATCGATCTGGATCAGCTCACCGCAACCCAGGCCACCGCCGATCTCTGCGCCGGCAAGATCACCAGCAAGGCGCTGACCGCAGCGGCGCTGGCGCGCGCCAAGGCCAAGTCCGACCTCAACGCCTTCATCACGCTCGACGAGGCCGGCGCGATGAAGGCCGCCGAAGCGTTCGACGCCGGCCGCAAGAAGGGATCGTGCAAGCCGCTCGGCGGCGTGCCCATTGTGATCAAGGACAATATCCAAGTGGCCGGTCTCCCTGCTACGGCCGGCACGCCGGCGCTGAAGAATTTCGTGCCGAAGAAGGACGCGCCGGTCGCCGCAAAACTGCGCGCGGCGGGTGCCATCATCATCGGCAAGACCAACATGCATGAGCTTGCCTTCGGCATCTCCGGCTTCAATGCCGGATTCAAGACCGGCGCAGAGCACGGCGTGCGTAACGCCTATGATGCGACGAAAATCGCCGGCGGCTCGTCATCCGGAACTGGCGCGGCGGTCGGCGCGCGGATCGTCACCGCCGGCCTCGGCACCGACACCGGCGGGTCCGTGCGGGTGCCCTGCGCGCTGAACGGCTGCGCCGCGCTGCGCCCGACCGCCGGCCGCTATCCGCAAGCAGGAATCGCGCCGATCTCCCATACCCGCGATACGGCTGGTCCGATGGCATCCACCATGGCCGACGTCGCGGCGCTCGACCGGATCATCGCCGGCGGCGGCACGATTGCGCCTGCCGATCTGAAGAAGGTCCGCATCGGCATCGACAAATCCATGCTGGCCAATCTCGACGGCGATACCGACGCCGCTTTCAAGGCCGCGCTGGACAAGCTCAAGGCAAGCGGCGTGACGGTCATCGATATCGAGATGCCAGAACTTGCCGAACTCAACGGCAAGGTCGGCTTTCCGCTTGCGCTCTATGAAGCCTATGATGACATGGTCGCCTATCTCAAGAACAGCGGCTCCGGTGTCAGCATCGAGAACCTCGCCAAGGAGATCGCAAGCCCCGACGTGAAGGGGACCTATGATGGGCTGGTGATTCCGCGCAAGCTGCCGGGACCAAACAATACTGTAGTGGACGCGAAGCCGGCCTATGACGCCGCCATGAAGACCGCCCGCCCCGCGTTGCTGGCGCTCTATCGCGACACTTTTGCCAAGAACAAGCTCGATGCCATCGCCTTCCCGACGGTGCCGAAGGTCGCGATCGCATCCAATCCGGACTCGTCGAGCCTCGCCAATTTTCTGCTGTTCATCCAGAACACCGATCCCGGCAGCAATGCGGGCGTCCCTGGCATCCAGCTTCCGATTGCGCTGGGCGCGTCGAGCAAGCTGCCAGTCGGCCTCGAGCTCGATGGTCCGGCGGGAAGCGACCGCAAGCTGCTGGCGGTCGGCATGGCGATGGAGAAGCTGTTCGGCCGCCTGCCGCCGCCGACGCGCTGACTGCGGCTAATGCCGCGCAAACAGGCTGGCGACGCCGCTGCGGCGGCGGACGCCGAGCTTGGCGAAGATACGCTCGATATGGGTGCGGACGGTCGACACCCCCACCTGCAGCCGGTGCGCGATCTCCTTGTCGCTGAGATCGTCGGCGATCATCCGCGCGATCTCGAACTCGCGCACCGAGAGCTTTAGGACCGGCGAGCCATCAGCCAAGCTGGCCGCGGCGCCACCGGCCGCACGCACCAGCGCACCCGTAAAGGCCGGCTCGATCAACCGCAACAGCTCCAGCGTATGGCTGTCAAAATTCTCGCGCCGCCGACCGCGCCAGATCCTGACATCGCCGATATTGCGGTTGCCGACGAAGCTATAGGCATTGACACCCCAATGCAGTCCGTCGCGGGCGAGAAAATCGTTGAAGAATTCGGTCCGCATCAGCTCGCGCTGCGGCATCACCTGCGTCACCAGCGTCGCGTCGCGGCGGGCCTGAAGTTTCAGGGTGATCGGGTCGCACTGTTGATAATAGCGGTCGTAGGCCGCGATATTGGCCGGGTCCATGTTCAGATATACGGCCTTCTCGAAACGGCCAGTCACATCCTGCCAGACGAAGGAGGCGTAGTGATCGGCTTCCAGCAGTTCGAGCAAATGATGGCCGACCGCCTCGCGCACGTCGTGCTCGCTGAGGTCCTCAGACAACAGCCCGAAGATGCGCGCCAGCACCCGGCTCTCGGAAGCGCTCACATACATGCGGGCCATCCTAGCGGGGATCCGCGACGGGGGAAACCGGCTTGGTGCCGCCTTGCCACCCTACTCGGCCTTGATGCCGGCTTCCTCGATCACCTTGCGCCAGCGCTCCACCTCGCTACGGTAATAGCGGCCGAACTCCTCCGGCGGCGCCGCGATCAGAACAAGGCCCTCGTTGACGCTGAGTTTCTTGAAGGCGTCGGCCTGCACCGCTTTTGCCGCCGACTTGTTCAGGCGCTCGATGACCTCGGGCGGCGTTTTTGCCGGCGCAAACAGGCCGTACCAGGTTTCGGCTTCAAAGCCGGAAAGACCGGTTTCCGCAACCGTCGGCAATTGCGGAAAGGCGGGCGAGCGCTGCGCCGATGTCACCGCCAGCGCGCGCAACTGGCCGCCTCCGATCAGGGATGCGGCGCTTGCCACCGTCGTGAAGATCACCTGGGTCTGCCCGCCGATCAGATCGGTGATCGCCGGCGCGGAGCCCTTGTAAGGCACCATCACCATGTTGATGCCGGCCATGCGCTTGAACATTTCGCCGGCGAGGTGCGCCGAAGTACCGGTCCCGAACGTGCCGTAGGAGATCTTGTCAGGCTCGGCCTTCGCCGCCGCGATCAGATCGGCGATGGAACGAAATGACGATTTCGGATTGACGACAACGATGTTGGGAGAACGCGCGACGAATGCGACCGGCGCAAAATCCTTGTTCGGATCGAAGGGCAGTTTGGCGTACAGGCTCGGGTTGACCGCATGAGCAAACGATCCCATCAGCAGCGTGTAGCCGTCGCCTTCGGCGGAAGCGACCGCCTGCGCGCCGATGATGGTGCCCGCCCCCGGCTTGTTCTCGATGATGATGCTGGCGCCGAGATCCTTTGCCATCTCCTGCGCCAGCACGCGCGCGATGGCGTCCGTGCCGCCGCCCGGCGCAAACGGCACGATGATCTTGATGACGCGCTCCGGATAGGCGGCGAGCGACTGATGGCCTCCGAGCAGGAACGACAATGCCGCGGCAAGCACGAACAGAAAGGCGATGCGGCATCGACCGGCCGCAATCAGTGGTATCGCACGGCTTCCCGCCGACACCCGCTCGCGCGCAAACATCCGTCGCCTCCTTAGCTTTTCTTCAGATCACTTTATTGTATCCGACGGCATCGATCCAGACCGTGACTATCGCCCGGATCGGAATAGACTTCGGCAATCGTTCTAATTGAACGCGTCCAGAGAGGAGAACGAGCATGAAGCCCCGGATGAATTACTATCAGGCCGCGCCCGACACCATCAAAGCGCTCGTCGCGGTGGAGGCCCAGATCGCCGTCTCGGGTCTGGAAAAATCGCTGATCGAACTGGTGAAGACGCGGGCGTCGCAGATCAACGGTTGCGCCTATTGCATCAACATGCACACCCAGGACGCCCGCAAGCTCGGCGAGACCGAACAGCGCCTGTATCTATTGAGCGCCTGGCACGAGTCGCCGCTCTATACCGACCGCGAGCGCGCGGCGCTGGCGTGGACCGACGCGGTGACGCTGATCGCGGAAACGCATGCCCCCGACGACGTCTATGAAAACATGCGGGCTCACTTCTCGGAAACCGAGGCTGTCAATCTGACCATGCTGATCGGCGCCATCAATGCCTGGAACAGGATCGCGATCTCGTTCCGCGCCGTTCACCCGGTGAAGGCGAAGGCTGCGGTGGCGTAAGCGCTCTATTTATTACCCCGCATTCGACTGTCATGCCCCGCGCAGGCGGGGCATCCAGTACGCCGCGGCTTCTCCAGTCAAACGCTGACGTCTCTGGATTACTGGATCGCCCGCTCCAGCGCGCAATTGCGCACAAGGCGGGCGATGACGCCTCGAGCAGAAAACTGCTCAGCTACACCGCCGTCGCCTTGGCGAAATCGACATAGATCTCGCGCAGCCTCTGGGTCATCCGGCCGGGCTTGCCGTCGGCGACCTGCTTGCCGTCGATCGATACCACGGCCTGCACGAACACGCTGGCGCTGGTGACGAAGGCCTCCTTGGCGGCCAGCGCCTCCTCGATCGTGAATGCCCGCTCCTCGACGCGGAGCTGGCGCTCTTCGGCGAGCGCAACCACCGCCTTGCGGGTGCAGCCGGGTAGGATCTCGCTGCCGTTCTGCCGCGTCACGATCACATCGTCCTGGGTGAGAATGAAGCACGAGGACGAGCCGCCCTCGGTCACCTTGCCGTCCTCGATCATCCAGGCCTCGCCGGCGCCGGCGACGGCCGCTGCCTGCTTGGCCAGCACCTGCGCCAATAGCGCGACGCTCTTGATGTCGCGGCGGGCCCAACGCAGGTCGGGCACCGTGATCACCTTGATGCCGGTCTTGGCCGAAGGCGCGTTGATGATGTCCTTGGTGGACGTGAACATGATCAGCGTCGGCTTGACGCCCTTGGGGAAAGCAAAGTCGCGCCCGGTGTCGGCGCCGCGCGTCACTTCCAGATAGACCATGCCATTTTCGAGCTTGTTGCGGGCGATCAACTCCTTCTGGATCTCCTGGATGCGCGCAGTCGTTTCCGGCAGCGCCAGCTCGATCTCGCCGACCGAACGCTCCAGCCGCGCCAGATGCGAGGCATTGTCGATCAGCTTGCCGTCGAGCACGGCGGCGACTTCATAGATGCCGTCGGCAAACAGGAAGCCGCGATCGAGGATCGAGACCTTCGCCTCCGAGAGCGGGACGAACGAGCCGTTGACGTAAGCGATCTGTTCCAAGGTAGAGTCTCCTAAAAGATAGCGATGCCGCCGCGGCGGACGTTGTGGCTGCCGTCATTGCGAGCGAAGCGAAGCAATCCATGCCAGCGGCGACGAAAGAATGGATTGCTTCGTCGCTTCGCTCCTCGCAATGACGCGGATGGTCGTTGCTCCTTAATGCGACAGAATCTTCGACAAAAACTTTTGCGCACGCTCGCTGCGTGGGCTGCCGAAGAAATCGGTCTTCTGCGCGTCCTCAACGATCTCGCCCTTGTCCATGAAGATCACGCGATGCGCGACCTTGCTGGCAAAGCCCATTTCGTGGGTGACGACCATCATGGTCATGCCCTCATGGGCGAGATCGACCATCACGTCGAGCACCTCGCTGATCATCTCGGGGTCGAGCGCCGAGGTCGGCTCGTCGAACAGCATCGCGATCGGGTCCATCGCGAGCGCCCGCGCGATCGCGACGCGCTGCTGCTGGCCGCCGGACAGTTCGGCCGGATACTTGTTCGCGTGCACCGTCAAGCCGACCCGCTCGAGCAGCTTGTTGCCCTTGGCGACGGCTTCGTCGTGCGAACGGCCCAGCACCTTCTCCTGCGCGAGGCAGAGATTGTCGATGATGCGCAGATGCGGGAACAGCTCGAAATGCTGGAACACCATGCCGACACGGGCGCGCAGTTTTGGCAGGTCGGTCTTGGGATCGTTGACCTTGATGCCGTCGAGGATGATCTGGCCCTCCTGGAACGGCTCCAGCGCGTTGACGCATTTGATCAGCGTCGACTTTCCGGAACCCGACGGGCCGCAGACCACCACCACCTCACCCTTGGCGACGCTGGTGGTGCAGTCCTTCAGCACCTGGAAGGTCGGCCCGTACCATTTATTGATGTGGCTGATTTCAATCATTGGATATCACCGAACAATGGCAATGCGTGCCTGCAGGCGCCGGACGCCCCAGGACGCGACACAGGAGATTGCAAAATAGACCGCGGCGGCGAACAGGTACATCTCGACCAGCCGTCCGTCGCGCTGCGCCACCTTGCTGGCGGCGCCGAGGAAATCCGGGATCGACAGCACGTAGACGAGTGAGGTGTCCTGGAACAGCACGATGGTCTGCGTCAGCAGCACCGGCAGCATGTTGCGGAACGCCTGTGGCAGCACGACGTAGCGCATGCTCTGGCTGTAGGTGAGCCCAAGCGCGCTCGCCGCCGCGGGCTGGCCCCTGGAAATCGACTGGATGCCGGCGCGCATGATCTCGGAGAAATAGGCCGCCTCGAACATGATGAAGGTGACGAGCGAGGACGTGAACGCGCCGACGCGAATCGGCCGTGACGCACCGGTCAGCCACTGCCCGATATAGGGCACCAGGAAATAGAACCAGAAGATCACGAGCACCAGCGGCAGCGAGCGCATGAAGTCGACATAGAGCCCGGCGATGCGGCCGAGCAGTCTGTAGCTGGAGAGCCGCATCAGCGCGATCAGCGTGCCGAACACCAGCCCGCCCAGCGCCGACAGCCCGGTCAGCATCAGCGTAAAACTCATGCCGTCAAGGAACAGGTACGGCAGCGAGCGGCGGATGACGTCGAAATCGAGATTACCGAACATCGTCATTTCCCCGTGATATAGCCGGGGATCGCCAGGCTGCGTTCGAGGAAGCGCATGCCGGTGACGACGATGATGTTGATCGCGAGATACATGATGGTCGCGGCGGTGAAGGCCTCGAACACCTGGAACGAAAACTCCTGCATCGCGCGTGCCTGGCCGGTGAGCTCGATCAGGCCGATGGTGATCGCGACGGAAGTGTTCTTGACCGTGTTGAGGAATTCGGACGTCAGCGGCGGCATGATGATGCGAAACGCCATCGGCAGCAGCACGTAGCGGTAGCCTTGCGTCAGGGTCAGCCCGAGCGCGGTCGCGGCCTGCTTCTGGCCGCGCGGCAGCGAAGCGATGCCCGCGGCGAGCTGCACGGCGACGCGCGCCGACATGAACAGCCCGACACCGATCGCAGCCGTCCAGAACGGCGCGTTCGGAAGCTGCTTCAGCCAGAGCCCGGCGGCGCGCGGCAACAGCTCGGGCAGCACGAAGAACCAGAGAAACAGCTGCACCAGCAGCGGCATGTTGCGGAAAAATTCGACATAGCAAAAGCCGATCCACGACGCCGTCTTCGACGGCAGCGAGCGCAGGATGCCGATGATCGTGCCGAAGATCAGCGCGATGATCCAGGCCAGCAGCGCCGTCTTGACGGTCAGCCATAGTCCTGACACCAGCAGGTCGAGATAGGTGCCCGCCCCGGTCGGATTCGGCTCAAAGAATATGTGCCAGTTCCAGTTATAGTTCACGAAGTCCCCCGCCCGAAACGCCGGTACCCCCCGGTCACCGACGCCTATGCATCACAACACTTATTACCAACGCCTATTACTACCGCATATGCAAAAGTCCGGCCATTCTGAACTTCAAAATGGCCGGACTGTTGCGGACTGGAGACCCTCATCCTGAGGAGCGGCGTCTTCGCCGCGTCTCGAAGGATGAAGGCCCGACTGTGGCCTCATGGATTCGCCCGGCGATGCAAAGCATCGTCCGGAGACGGCGCTCACGCGCCTGCTCACCATGAGGATCACTATTTCCTTACTTATACGAATCCGGATCCGGCGAATCGGACGGCTTCGCAAACTCGTTCTTCAGCTCGGAGCTGATCGGCACGTTGAGGTTCAGCCCCTTGGGCGGAATCTTCTGCGTGAACCACTTGTCATAGATCTTCTGGCCCTCGCCGCCGGTGTAGAGCGCAGCCGTTGCCGCATCGACCACCTTCTTGAAGGCCGGATCGTCCTTGCGCAGCATGATGCCGTAAGGCTCGGGCTTGGAGAATGCGTCCTTGGAGATCACGTAATCACCCGGCGCCTTCGAGCCGGCGACCAGGCTCGCGAGCAGGATGTCGTCCATCACGAACGCCACCGCGCGGTCGGTTTCCACCATCAGGAACGCCTCGGCATGATCCTTGGCCGGGATGATGTTGATGTTGAGGCTGCGCGCCGCGTTGGCTTCGGTGAGCTGCTTGATGTTGGTGGTGCCGGCGGTGGAAACCACCGACTTGCCCTTGAGATCATCGATCGAATTGATCTTGCTCGCCTTCTTGGTGACGTAGCGGCTTGCGGTCAGGAAGTGCGTGTTGGTGTAGGCAATCTGCTTCTGGCGCTCGGTATTGTTGGTGGTCGAACCGCATTCAAGATCGATGGTGCCGTTGGCAAGCAACGGAATGCGCGTCGACGACGTCACCGGGTTGAGCTTGACCTCGAGCTTGTCGAGCTTGAGCTCCTTCTTCACGGCATCGACGATCTTGTAGCAGATGTCCATGGCGTAGCCGATCGGCTTCTGGTTGTCGTCGAGATAGGAGAATGGAATCGAGGAGTCGCGGTATCCGAGCGTGATGGCCCCGGTCTCCTTGACGTTCTTCAACGTCCCGGTGAGTCCCTGGGCCATTGCCGGGGTGGTGCACAACGCACCCGCGAGCAGACAGCCGATAATCTGACGATGTTTCACGTAACTTCTCCCTCAAAAGGTTTCGGATGATCGCTCATCCACCCTAACTCAGCAACTTGCCGGGCCGTTTGGCCGGCGGCCTCGAACCAGTCTCGAACCAGTCCTGGCAAGACCGCCCCCGGCATGCGCGGCACTATGCCTGCACAATTCGGACCAAAACAGATTTAGTGCCCGTTGGCCATCATGCATTCGACCCCTGAATGCGACTAAAGACAAAGGCAACGCCCATTTGTCGCCACCGATCGGGACCAGCCGCTTCCGGCCCAAGGCCGCTGCGGTGCCTTCCGTTAACCAAGCCACGCCGCGGCCAGCCAGCGCCATGCCGCAGAGGACGTCGGACATGTCACTTTCGATGACCCGGACGCCGGAAATGGGGTTGCCCTCCAAGATGAGATCGACCAAGCGGGCGAAATAGACACCGGGCGAATACATGAGGAGTGGCAGCGGATGTGACGCCCGGCCGGGTAGCGACGCGCCGCCTTTTGCAACCAGCGCTTCGCTGGCATACGGCCGCAGGAATTCAGTGCCTAGCGTCACACGTTCGTAACGATCGGGGTCGAGATGGATCGGCTGCTGGGCGTGGTGATAGCAGATCAGAATATCGGCGTTGTCCGACACCAGCGACGTGACGAGATCGTGAATGTTGCCGACCACGACCGAACAGCTCAGCCGCTGCTCCTGTGACCAGGCCTGCCACCATTGCGGCAGCCGCGCGGTCGCCATCGCGAACGGCAGCGCGATGCGGATGTGCTCGTTGCGATGGAGCGGCTTGCCGCCGCCGAGTTCGTCGCGGCTGTCGAGCATCTGCCGCAACAGCTCGCCGGCGTGCTCGCGAAAGCGCTCGCCTTGCGGCGTGAGCTGCGTCGGATAGACGCTGCGGTCGATCAGGTCGAAGCCAAGCCACGCCTCCAACGACTTGATGCGGCGGCTGAACGCCGCCTGCGACGTATTCCGCTTCTCCGCCGCACGCGTGAAATTGCCGGTCTCGGCCACCATCAGAAAATCCTGAAGCCAGCGCAGCTCCATCATGCTCCCCGCATTGCCGGCGATCGTCGCGCCACCGCCATCCTGGAGTTGCCCTTGAAACAGCCCCGGGCCGTAGACGCCAACCGGCGCGGGTTCTCGGTATGAAACGTGAAGCCCCATGCCGGCGAACCTAGCGGAGCGGCCTGCACGATGGCCAATGCAACCTTTGCATCGCCCCGCTTTGCCACCTCCACCGTAGTATTTCCCGCTGATTCCCGCGTTGTCATGTCGGCTCTATCGCACCCGCGCTTGCGCTAACCTGCCATGCCCCGGGCAGGTTATGCAAATTTTGCATCATGCAGATTTGGCATCAATGGCGGCCTCCAGGGGCCTTAATCTGGCCGGCGACAACCCTTGCCCGATCTCCTCTTCAAGGGGGCGATTACCTGGATGTGAGCTCGACATGAAAATCTGCATACTGGGCGCCGGCGTCATCGGGTTGACGACGGCATGGTGTCTTGCTGAGGCCGGATACGACGTCGTCATCGTCGATCGGCATGCTTCGACTGCGAAAGACGCCAGCGCCGCCAACGGCGCCCAACTCTCTTACGCCTTCGTGGCGCCGCTGGCCTCGCCGGCAACGCTGAAAAAACTACCGTCGCTATTGCTGTCGCGGAATTCGCCGATGCGCATCCGCGCCGGCCTCGATCCCGCGCTGATTTCCTGGGCCGCGCGATTCCTCCTCGCCTGCCGGCCGGGAGCCGTGCGCGAGACCGTGGCGGCGCAGCTCGCGCTCGCCGCCCTGAGCCGGAGCGAATTGACGCGATTGACGCAAAACCTGCGCCTGTCGTTCGGCCTGCGCACCGCCGGCAAGCTGGTGATCCATCGCTCAGCGCGCGAATTCAAAACGGCATGCCGCAGCGTCGTCGCGGCCGGCGAGGAGCATGGCCAGCAGATCCTGTCCGCGGCTGAATGCCTCGCACTGGAGCCGGCGCTGCAACTCGATGCTGACCAACTCGCAGGCGGCATCTTTACCGCCTCGGAGCAGGTCGGCGATTGCGCGGCGTTCTGCGCCGCCCTGACAGTTCGGTTGAGGCAACGACGCAATGTCGAGTGGTTGCTTGATACGCCCATCATCGGGCCGGTTCGCGCCGGCGGCCGACTGGTTGCCGTCGATACCGGCAAGGGGCAGATAGCGGCGGACCATTTCGTCCTGTGCATGGGCGCAGCATCCGGCGCATTCGCCCGCGCCTGCGGTTTCTATCTGCCGATCTACCCACTCAAGGGCTACAGCATCACGCTTGCGCCGCCGCCGCAGGCGCGCGTTCTTCGGCACAGCATCACCGACATGGCGCGCAAGCTGGTGTTCGCGCCGCTCGCGCGCGATGGACGATCCGCGGTCAGGATTGCCGGCATCGCCGATCTCGAAAGCAATGACATGACCCTCGATGGCGGACGCATCGACATCCTGCGCCGCGCCGCGGCCGAACTGCTCGGGATCGAAGCGGCCGGGGACATCGCGCCATGGTGCGGGCTTCGTCCCGCCACGCCCGACAGTCGGCCGATCATCGGCTGGTCGCCGCTCGAGGGGCTCTTCATCAACTCAGGGCATGGCATGCTCGGCTGGACACTGGCCTGCGGCAGCGCTCGGCTGACAGCCGACATGATCGAGCGCAAGCGCCCGGCCACCGAAACGAGCCCATTCGCGCTGCGGCGCGCTGCCTAGCCGAAGCTGACATTTGCGAAGGGACGGAACCGCTCCCCAGCCGGTCCCTGGAATGTGCCCGACATGCCCGAGCGCACGGCAAATTCCGTAGCTCGGGATGGCCGCGTCAGGCCAATTGTCGCACCTGCCTCTACAGCCGATTACCGCGCCGACAGCGCATAACGCCGCTGGTCAATAAGCTTTTCTTCTACGCCGATTTCGGGGAAGATTGCTGACGGGAAGGAAAACAAACGCGCCTAGCTAAAAAGAGGCCGACGGGGAGTAGTGCATCATGTTGCGACGCAGTCATTTAACGATCGCTGTCGCCGCCATCGGCTGGCTGATCTCGGCAGCCGCCGGCGCGCAGGAATATCCGACCAAACCGATTACGCTGATCGTGCCATGGCCGGCGGGCGGCTCGACCGACATCTCGATGCGGGCGATTGCCGAAAGCGCCTCCAAGATCCTGGGGCAACCGATCGCAATCGACAACAAGGCCGGTGGCGGCGGCACGGTCGGCCCGGCCACCATGGCGGCCGCTGCGAAGCCCGACGGCTACACCATCGCGCAGATTCCGATCACCGTGTTCCGCCTGCCCTTGATGCAGGAAGTCTCGTGGAATCCGGAGAAGGATTTCACCTACATCGTCCACCTCACCGGCTATACGTTCGGCGTCACCACCAGCGCCGAGTCGCCATTCAAGACCTGGCAGGACGTGATCGACTACGCCAAGCAGAACCCTGGCAAGGTGACCTACGCAACGCCGGGCGCCGGCACGTCGCTGCATATCGGCATGGAGCAGATCGCCGGCATGGCCGGCATCAAGCTGACGCAGGTGCCGTTCAAGGGCGGTGCGGAGACCAACGCCGCTGTGCTGGGCCAGCACACCATGCTGCAAGCGGATTCGACCGGCTGGCGGCCACTGGTCGATGCCGGCAAGCTCCGGCTGTTGATGGTGTGGACCTCGGAGCGCTCGCCGAACTTTCCAAACGTGCCGACACTGAAGGAGCTCGGCTATCCCATGGTCTATGATTCCCCGTTTGGCATCGCTGGACCGAAGGGAATGGACCCGAAGATCGTCGCCAAGCTGCATGACGCCTTCAAGAAGGCGCTGGACGATCCGGCCGTGATCGCAACGCTCGCCAAGTTCGACATGGTGCCGAACTACAAGAGCACCGAGGACTACAAGAAGTTCGTCGTCGAGGTGACCGAGTCAGAGCGCAAGGTGGTCGAGAGGCTCGGACTGGGAAAGAAGACGAACTAGTTTCGGCCGTGTCCCGGACGCGGTGCAGCGCGCGAGCGCTGCTCCGCAGAGCCGGGACCCACTGCGCTCCCGGATATGCCCGCAAACACATGGGCCCCGGCTCTGCAGCGCATCACTTGCGTGCTGCGCAGCGTCCGGGGAACGGCTGAGAGAGTACCCAATGAGCGATCAATCCAACGTCAAATTTCGCCTCAATAACTCCGAACTGTGGGGCGGTCTGATCGGCCTTGCACTCGGCGGCTTCGTGATCTGGTCCGGGCTCAAGCTCAAGCTCGGCACCATCAACGACCCGGGCTCGGGTTACGTCCTGTTCTATACGGGCATCCTGATGTGCTTGTTATCAGCTACGATCATCATCTCTTCTATCACCGAGGGCGGCCCGACCTTCGGCGAGCGCTGGCGGAACACACGCTGGACCAAACCCATCATCGTGATCGCTTGCCTCGCCGCATTCGCCTTTGCGCTCAACCCACTCGGCTTCCTGCTATCGTCGATCCCGCTGATGCTGCTGTTATTGCGGTTGATCGACCCGGTGCGCTGGCCGCTCGCCATTCCGATCGCGTTATTGGTGCCGCTCGGCATGTGGTGGATCCTCAAGCGTCTGCTCCTGATCCAGTTACCCTCCGGCATGTTCGAAATCGGTTGACCGCGCCATGGATACGCTCATCAATGTCGCGCACGGATTTGGCGTCGCGCTGCTGCCGATCAACCTGCTCTACTGCTTCATCGGCGTTTTCATCGGCACGCTGGTCGGCGTGCTGCCCGGCATCGGGCCGATTTCGGCGATGTCGTTGCTCTTGCCGATCACGCTGTCGGGCACCCCGGAATCCGGCATCATCATGATGGCCGGCATCTATTACGGCTCGATGTATGGCGGCTCGACCACCTCGATCCTGGTCAACATTCCTGGCGAGGCCGCCTCCGTCGTCACCTGCATCGACGGCCACCAGATGGCGAAGCAGGGCCGCGCGGGCCCGGCGCTCGGCATTGCCGCGTTCGGCTCGTTCTTCGCCGGCACATTCGCGCTGATCGCGCTGATGCTGGTGGCGCCCAAGCTCGCCAGCGTCGCGATCGCGTTCGGCCCGGCCGAATATTTCAGCCTGATGGTGCTCGGCCTCGTGGTGCTGACCTTCCTGACCCAGGGCTCGATGGCGAAGGCGCTGTTGATGGCCTGCATCGGCGTCGTGCTCGGGCTGATCGGGCTCGACAGCATCAACGCGCAGCCGCGCCTGACCTTCGGCCGGGTCGAGCTGATCGACGGCATCGGCCTCGTGCCGGTCGTGATGGGCCTGTTCGGCGTGGCCGAAGTGCTGCTGAACACCGAGCAAGTCATCAAGCGCGACATCATCAACACCAGGATCTCTCATCTGCTGCCCAGCCGGGAAGACTGGAAGGCCAGTGTCGGCCCGATGTCGCGCGGCACGCTCTTGGGTTTCCTGCTCGGTATCCTGCCGGGCGGCGGTGCCGTGGTCGCCTCTTTTGGCTCGTACGCGCTGGAGAAACGGCTGTCGAAAACGCCGGAGCGCTTCGGCAACGGTGCGATCGAGGGCGTGGCGGGGCCTGAAGCTGCCAACAACGCCGCGGCCGGCGGCGCCTTCATTCCCCTGATGACGCTCGGCATTCCGCCGAACGTGGTGATGGCGCTGTTGCTCGGCGCCTTCGTCATTCACGGGCTGCAGCCGGGACCGCTGATGATCACGCAGAACCCTGGCCTGTTCTGGGGCATCGTCGCCTCTATGTATATCGGCAACCTGATGCTGCTGGTGCTCAACCTGCCGATGATCGGCATGTGGGTGCAGCTGCTCAAGCTGCCCTACAACATCCTGTTCCCCCTGATCATCCTGTTCACCATCATCGGCGTCTATTGCAGTAGCAACAACGTGTTCGACGTCTATGTGATGATCGCGTTCGGCATCATCGGCTATTTCATGCGCAAGCTCGGCTACGAGCCGGCGCCGCTGGTGCTAGCCTTTGTGCTGGGGCCGATGCTGGAGAACAATTTGCGCAAATCGCTGATCCTCTCGCAGGGCAATCTGATGACCTTCATCGAGCGGCCGATCTCCGCCGCCTGCCTCGCATTGGCGGTCGTGCTGCTGATCGGCCCGCTGTTGCCGGCGCTGCGCAGGAAGCGCGAACTGGTCGCACTGGATGAGGGGGCGTGAGATCGCCTCCCTCTCCCCGCTCTTCGCGGGGAGAGGGTTGGGGTGAGGGCTCTATCCGGGAAGACGGTAGCAGATGGACTCGCGGTGGCTCCCCCTCACCCGAAATCCCCACAAGCTGCGGCGAGGTGAAGTCGAGCCAGTCGTCAACTCACGCGAAGCACCTACAGCGGCTTCTTCATCTCGCCGAGGTCCCAGAACAACCCCGCCATGATGGCGAGCGCCTCTTCTGTCACCGGCAGCAGAATATGCTCATCCGGCGCGTGCTGCGAGCAGCCGGGATAGGAATGCGGCACCCAGATCGTCGGCAGGCCCAGCCCTTCCGCGAAAACATCATTAGGCAGCGAGCCGCCGAAATTCGGCAGGATCGCCGGCGCCTTGCCGGTGGTCTTCAGGATCGAGTTCGCGGTCCAGTTCACCCAGGGGCTGTCGACATCGGTGCGCGAGGCGGCGAAGCGCTGCGTGCCGCTGACTTCCACCATCGTAAAACCGTTGGCATGCAAATGCGCGCGCACGGCATCGACGACTTCCTCATACTTCGTGCCGACCA
Organism: Bradyrhizobium sp. CB3481; assembly: GCF_029714305.1. Taxonomy (NCBI): domain Bacteria; kingdom Pseudomonadati; phylum Pseudomonadota; class Alphaproteobacteria; order Hyphomicrobiales; family Nitrobacteraceae; genus Bradyrhizobium; species Bradyrhizobium sp. CB3481. The sequence goes on along the minus strand of NZ_CP121647.1, from coordinate 1,169,345 downwards.
CGAAGCGGAGCTGCAGCACGGCATTGGCGTGCCCGGGAATCGCGTTCGCCGGCTTCTCGATATTGCCCGACGACATCGCCAGCACTTCCAGCGTATTCCAGGCGAACAGCCGCTCGGCCGGCGTCAGCCCCTCCTCGCCCCAGTCGGGCGCCAGCGCCGGCTCGTCCGCGGTCGGCTCGATCTTCACATCCGCCAGCGCCGTGCGGACGGCGTTTGAAATCCGCGGCGGCTTCAGCGCTTCGAGCTTCATCCGCCCCTTGCCGTCGACCAGGCTCGCGATGGCGTTGCAGAGGATCGTCGCGGGATTGGCGAGCACGCCGCCCCAATTACCCGAATGGTTGCCGCCCTCGCGCAAATTGACGTCGAGATGGATGCGGTTGCCGCCGCGACAACCCAAGAAAATCGTCGGCCGCTGCGCCGACAGCCGCGGTCCGTCGGAGGCCAGGAACAGGTCGGCCTTCAGCGCCTCGCGATGGGCCTCGCACACCTGCCGCAGATCGGGCGAGCCGATTTCTTCGCCGGTCTCGATGATGAATTTGGCGTTGAAACCGAGCTTGCCGCCGCGCGTTTCGCGCACCGCGCGCAAGGCCGCCAGATTGATGCTGTGCTGGCCCTTGTTATCGGCGGTGCCGCGGCCATAGACCCGATCGCCCTTGATCGTGGTCTTCCAGGGATCGAGATTGTCGCGCCACTCGCCTTCCATCCCGTCGACGACGTCGCCATGGCCATAGGTGAGAACGGTCGGTAACGCGGCATCCTCGCGATAATCCGCCAGCAGATACGGGCCCTTGCCGGTCGGCGATTCGATCAGGCGGGTGGAAAAATCGAGCGCGGCAAACGCCGGCTGCAAGTCCTCGACGAGATAGGCGCGAAGCGCCTCGCCGCGGCCGGGGTTCTGGCTTTCCGTGGGGTAACCGACCCTGCGGCCGAGCTCGGCGATAAACGCGCCGGAATTCAGATGCTCACGTACCCGCGCAATCGCGTCGGCTCGATCGGCCATATTTTCTCATCCTTTGTTTGCACTCGTAGGAGCCGCAACCTATCGGGATAAAGCGGCGGCTGGAAGTGCGCCGGACGCTGAATAGGCCTTGCCAAACGCCCCGGGGATGCAACAATTTCGAGCAACAGCCCGGCATTTGAACCGGGCGAATGCGCGGAGGAACTCCGCGCCGGTTCGAGGTGGTTCATGACAAAGCAGATCCGGCTCAACGCCTTCGCCATGAACTGCGTGGCGCATCAATCGCCGGGCCTCTGGACCCATCCACGCGACCGCACCCTCGACTACAACCGCCTGCCCTATTGGCTTGACCTCGCAAGAGTGCTGGAGCGTGGCCGGTTCGACGGGCTGTTTCTCGCCGACGTGCTCGGTGTCTACGACGTCTACGGCAACAGCCCGGACGCGGCGCTGCGCAATGCCGCGCAGACGCCGGCCAACGAGCCGTTGATGCTGATCCCGGCGATGGCGGCGGTGACGCAAAATCTCGGCTTTGGCGTCACCAGCAATCTCTCCTTCGAGCCGCCCTATCCTTTTGCCCGAAGGATGTCGACGCTCGATCACCTGACCGAAGGCCGCATCGGCTGGAACGTCGTGACCGGCTATCTCGACAGCGCGGCCCGCGGCGCCGGCAAGGACAAGCAGACCGCGCATGACGACCGCTACGAGATGGCGGACGAATATATGGAGCTGGTCTACAAGCTCTGGGAAGGAAGCTGGGAGGACGACGCCGTGCGGCGTGACCGCGCGCGCGGCATTTTTGCTGATCCGTCGAAGGTGCACCCGATCGCGCATGAGGGCACGCATTATCGGCTTAACGCGATTCACCTCAGCGAACCGTCGCCGCAGCGCACGCCCGTGCTGTACCAGGCCGGGACTTCGCCGCGCGGCCGGCAGTTCGCGGCCCAGCACGCCGAGTGCGTGTTCATGTCAGGCCCGTCGGCCAAGATCATCGGGCCGCGCGTGGCGGCGATCCGCACGCTGGCGAAAGAGATCGGCCGCAACCCGGCCGAGATCCTGATGTTCTCGATGATGACGATCATTCTCGGCCGCACCGAGACCGAGGCAAAGGCGAAATATGCCGACTATCGCCGGCACATCGCGCCCGAGGGCGCGCTCGCGCTGATGTCGGGCTGGATGGGCATCGACTTCTCCGGCTACGATCTCGAGCGGGAAGTGCGCCACGTGCAGAACGATGCCGGCCGCTCCGCGCTCGACAACGTCACGCGTACAGACCCAGATCGCGTTTGGACCGTACGCGAGGTCGTCGAGCATGTCGGCATCGGCGGCGCCGGGCCTGTCGTGGTCGGCACGCCCGAAAAGGTCGCCGACGACATCGAGGCCTGGTTCGAGCAGACCGATGTCGACGGGCTCAATGTGGCGTTTGCGACCTCGCCCGGCGATTTCGAAGACATCGCGGATATGCTGGTGCCGGAGCTGACAAGGCGCGGGCGATATAAGAGCGAATACGTCAAGGGAACGCTGCGGGAAAAACTGTTCGGCGCGGGACGCGCGCGGCTGACGGAGCCGCATCCGGCTTCAAGATATCGCGTGAAGCCTCGCGCTGCGGCAGCGGAGTAAGTTCGTAGGGTGGGCAAAGGCGCGCATGCGCCGTGCCCACCACCTATCCGCATCGCGCATCCGAATGGTGGGCACGCTTCGCTTTGCCCATCCTACGATTTCGCAAATGACCGCTCAATTCACCGCGTTACTCACCACGACCTCGATCAGCTTTGCTCCCGGCCGACTGAAGGCCGACGACAATACCGACTTCAACTGCGAGGGATCAGTGACTTTCGTCGCTTCCAGCCCGAGCGATTTCGCGACACCGGTAAAATCCACCGGCGGATCGATGAAATCCATGCCGACGTAATTGTCGTCGCCATGGAAGGCGAGCAGCCGCTGCTTGATGATGCGGTAGCCACCATTGTTGACGATCACAAAAGTCAGCGGCAGCTTGTGGTTCGCGGCGGTCCACAGCGACTGGATCGAATACATCGAGCTGCCGTCGCCGGAATAGCACACGACCGGCCGCTGCGGATTGGCGAGGCTAACGCCGACGGAAGCCGGCAGGCCCCAGCCGATGCCGCCGGAGGCGAGCGCGTGATAGCCGTAGCGATCGCGGTGCGGACGCAGCGCGATCATCTGCCGCGACGACGTCAAGCCCTCGTCGACCAGGATGGCGTTATCAGGCATCGCCTCCACCACCTGCAGCGCCAGCCAGTCCGGATCGATCGGCGTGGTCGTGGCATGTTTCGAAATCTGCTCAATCAAGGGCCTCCGCCGCGCCGTCCAGTTCTTCGTTGCCAGCGCAGCCAAGCCCTCTCTTGCGCGCGCCTCCAGGGCGCGGCCGCCGGCCGCCTTCAGCGCGGGGACCAGCACGCGCAGAGTTTCCCGCACATCGGCCTTCAGTGCGATCTCGGCGCCATAATTCTTGGCGATCTCCCAATCGGCGAGGCCGACCTGGACGATCGAAAGTCCGTCCGGCAGCGGGTCGATTTCGCTGTAGACCGACATCCGCAGGGGATCGCCGCCGAGCGCGATGATGAGGTCGTAAGGCGCGAGCGCATCGCGCGCGATCTTCTGGATGCGTGCCAAAGCACCCATGAAGCAAGGGCTCTCAGACAGGAAATGTGCGCCATAGGGCGTCGGCGACTGATAGGCCGGGCAGCCCAGCGTTTCCGCAAGCTGCGCCGCTTCCTGCAACGCGTCGCTCTTGACGATCTCGTCGCCGACGATGATCACCGGCCGCTCCGCCTTCAGGATGCGCGCGGTCAGCGCCTGCAGTGCCTCCTCCGACGGCTTGACGCGGGTGTCAATCCGGGTCGAGCGGCCGAGATCGATGCCGGCCTCCGAATTGAGGATGTCGCCCGGCAACGAGATGAACACCGGCCCGGTCGGCGGCGTGGTCGCGATCTTGGCGGCACGGCGCACGATCCGCGGCAAGTCTTCCAGCCGTGTCACCTCGACCGCCCATTTCACCAGCGGCTCGGCCATCTGCACCAGCGGGCCATAGAGCACCGGCTCGGTTAGGCCATGGCCCTGCTCCTGCTGGCCGGCAGTCAGTATCAGCGGCGTGCCGGTGAAGCTGGCGTTGTAGAGCGAGCCCATCGCGTTGCCGAGGCCGGGCGCGACATGGACGTTGCAGGCAACGAGCTTTCCGGAGGCACGGCTGAAACCATCGGCCATGGCGACGACAAGGCTTTCCTGCATCGCCATCACATAGGTGAGATCCGGGTGGTCCTTCAGCGCATGCATGATCGGCAGTTCGGTGGTGCCGGGATTGCCGAACAGATGCGTGACGCCCTCGTCCTTCAGCAGGGCCAGGAAGGCGGAGCGACCGGTGATCTTGTTTTTCATCTTCCCTCCCGCCCGCCGCTTTGAAGATGTGCGGGTGGAAACAGATGACCAAACTTGATGCGTGTAAGCAATGGAGGGCGGGTTATGGCTGCCCTGCAGGCGCATGAAACATAAAATGTCGAAAACAACCCCATGCACAGTAGAAGGGGTTGTGCTTATTGCTGCCCGGCTCACGATTTCCGTGCCCCGGACGAGGTGCGCAGCGGTGCGCCGCTGAGCCGGGACCCACGCTGCTTTTGTGAAGCTGGGCCCCGGCTCTGCAGTGCGGCACTTCGCGCCGCACGGCGTCCGGGGCACGAGAGAGTTCTGCTACACCATCCCTTCACGCTCCGTGCGCTTCTTCTTTTTCGAGCGCTGCCAGACCACGCCGGGATAGCCCTTCAGCGGCACCAGCGGCTCGCCGGTGTAGGCCCATTCCTGCAATTCCTCGATCGCGATATGATAGAGCGGCTGCCGCCCGGTGCGGCCGGAAAACAGCGCGCGGGGGATGTTGACCATGTGCGGCGAGCGCGGGCGCTCGTAGATGACAGGCGTGCCGCAATGCGAGCAGAAACTGCGCACGGTCTTGGTGGCCGCGTCCTCGTACCGCGTCAGGCTGGTCTTGCCTTTGGTGATGCGAAAACGCTTTTTCCAGCTTCCGACATAGGTCGCATAGGCCGCGCCATGCGCGCGGCGGCTGGATGGCGAGTGATCGTGCCAGGCCCAGCGCGCCGGCACGTCGATCTCGAAGGCGACCTTGCCGCACAGGCATTGGCCGGCGGCGGGCTTGCCTGATGAGACGGCCTTGGTTTTCTTTTGCTCTTCCAGTTCTGGATCGGGAAACATGTTTGAGTCCTGTCTACGCTTCCGTCATTGCGACGAGCGTAGCATGACAAAGACGCCGTCATTCCGGGATGGTCCGAAGGACCGGACCTCAGATGCGCAATTGCGCATCGGGGAATCTCGAGATTCCGGGTTCGCTTCGCGCCCCGGATGACGGGCCGCCATTTCGCTTCCCTCGCAATGACGGCAGGGACCTACGCCTGCTCCAGCTCATTGTGCTCCGGATAATCCGTATATCCCGCCTCCTCACCGCCGTAGAAGGTGGCGCGGTTGTATGGCGTTAGCGGGAAGCCGCACTGTAACCGGCGCGGCAGGTCCGGGTTGGAGATGAAGATGCGGCCGAACGCGACGGCATCGGCATGCCCGTCCCGGATCGCGGCTTCCGCCGTCTCACCAGTGAACCCGCCGGCCGTGATCAGGACGCCCTTCCAGATCGGGCGGAACAGCACCATTGCCGACGGCACGTTCTGATGGTTGACCTCGGCGCGGCCGGCGCCGGAGGAGCGCGGCTCGATGAAGTGCAAATATGCGAGCCCGAGCGGGTTGAGCTGTTCGACCGCGTAGGTGTAAAGCGGCATCGGGTCGCCCTCGCCGCTGCCATTGGCGACGCCATAGGGCGACAGGCGCACACCGACACGATCTGCGCCCCACACCTCGACCACGGCCTTCGTCACTTCCATCAGAAACCGCACGCGGTTCGGGATCGAGCCGCCATACTGGTCGGTGCGCAGATTGGTGTGCGACTGCAGGAATTGCTCGATCAGATAACCATTGGCGCCATGCACCTCGACGCCGTCGAAGCCGGCGGCGAGCGCATTCTTCGCGGCCTGCCGGTAGGCATCGACGATGCCTGGGATTTCCGATGTTTCGAGCGCACGCGGCGTCTCGTAGGGGACCGCCTTGCCGTCCGCCGTCCCGGTTTTCAAATCCGCGATTGGCACCGCCGATGGCGCGACCGGCAATGCGCCGCCCGGCTGAAACGAGGAATGCGAGACGCGCCCGACATGCCAAAGCTGCAGAAAGATGATGCCGCCCTTGGCGTGGACGGTATCGACCACCTTGCGCCAGCCTGCGATCTGCGCATCGGTATAGATGCCGGGCACGCCCGGGCTGCCGAACGCGGTATCCGTCACCGGCGAGGCCTCGGCGATCAGCAGCCCGCCCGGCGTCGCGCGCTGTGCATAATATTCCGCATTCAGCGGCCGCGGCGCCAGCGAGGGCTTTTCCGCCCGCATCCGCGTCAGCGGCGCCAGCACGAGACGATGCTTGAGCTGGTAGGGGCCGACCTTGAGCGACGAAAACAGTGATGGATAATTCATATCTCTTTTCCGAAACCCCGTGTTGATACGGATATGTAACCGCTTCAGCTTGTTCGTAAAAGGTATGGGGCGCAATGTGTGGCGTCGACGCGCGAGAGCACATCTTCCATGCAAAAACCGAACGGCAGGTCGCTTCCCTCGCTCAGCCTGCGCATCGACATCGACGCCGCGGGACGCATTGGCCCCGGCAAGATCCAGTTGCTGGAGACGATCCACCAAAGCGGCTCGATCTCCGCGGCCGGGCGTGCCATGGACATGTCGTACAAGCGGGCATGGGACCTGGTCGACGAGATCAACCGTGTCTGCCGCCAGCCCGCGGTGGAACGGCAGACCGGTGGCAAGAATGGCGGCGGCGCCGTGCTGACGCCGTTCGGCCTTTCCCTCGTTGCGCGCTATCGCAAGATCGAACGCAACGCTGCAACCGCCGCGCGCAAGGAGCTGCAAGCGCTCCACAACGAGATCGGCCGGCCGAAGAAGGCCGCTGGTCGGTAAAAGGAAAGTGCTCGAAGCCGCAGCGAACTCTCTTTACCTCTCCCGCTTGCGGGGAGGTCGGCGCGAAGCGCCGGGTGGGGGCTCTCTCCACCGAATGACTCGCGGAGAGAGCCCCCACCCCGACCCTCCCCCGCAAGCGGGAGAGGGAGCGCAGTCTCTGCGCGGCGCTAGGCCGTCTTGATCCAGACCGCCTTGACGTTGAGATATTCCTCGACGTGCTGCTTGCCGGACTCGCGGCCATAGCCGCTCATCTTGTAGCCGCCGAACGGCACCGCCGGGTCCATCGCCTGGTAGCAGTTCACCCAGACCGAGCCGGCGCGCAGCGCCTTGGCGACCTGGTGCGCCTTGCTGACATTGGTGGTCCAGACGCCTGAGCCCAGCCCGAACGTGGTGGCATTGGCGCGCTTGACCAGCTCGTCGGTGTCCTTGAAGGAAATCGCCGAAATCACCGGGCCGAAGATTTCCTCCTGCGCGATCCGCATGTTGTCCTGCACATTGGCGAACACCGTCGGCTGCACGAAATAGCCCTTCGACAACGCGCCTTCGGTCAGGCGGCCGCCGCCGACCATCGCCTTGGCGCCTTCCTTCTGCCCGATGTCGAGATAGCCGGTGACGCGCTCGAGCTGATCCTTCGACACCAGCGGCCCGATCTGCGTATTCGGATCGATGCCGGGGCCAACCTGCAGCTTCTTGCCGAACTCGGCGACGCGGCCGACGAACTCATCATAGACCTTCTGCTCGACAAACAGCCGCGTGCCGGCGCTGCAGATCTGCCCGGAATTGGCGAACACCGCCATCGCGGCGCCCGGCACGGCGGCGTCGAGATCGGCGTCGGCGAAGACGATGTCCGGCGACTTGCCGCCGAGCTCGAGCGAAACGCGCTTGAGGTTGCCGGCGGAGGCGCGGATGATCGACTGACCCGTGACATGCGAGCCGGTGAAGGCGACCTTGTCGACGTCAGGGTGCGAGGCGAGCGCCGCGCCTGCGGTCTCGCCATAGCCGGGCACGACATTGACGACGCCGGGCGGAACGCCGGCTTCGATGCAGAGCTCGGCAAGCCGGAGCGAGGTCAGCGGCGCTTCCTCGGCGGGCTTCAGCACCACGGTGCAGCCGGTGGCGATAGCCGGCCCGATCTTCCAGACCGTGGCGGCGAGCGGCCCGTTCCAGGGAATGATCGCGCCGACCACGCCGACCGGCTCCTTCAGCGTGTAGGAGAAGATTTCGCCGGGCAGCGAGTTCTCGATGGTCTCGCCGTGCAGCGCGGTCGCCTGTCCGGCGTAGTAGCGGAGCATGCCGAGCACGCGCAGCTTGTTGCCGCGGGTGCGGCTGATCGGCGCGCCCATGTCGAGCGTGTCGAGCTGCGACAGCTCCTCAAAATTCTTCTCGACGAGGTCGGCGAGCTTCAACAACAAGCCCTGCCGCTCATACGGCTTGACCTTGCTCCAGGGACCTTCGAAGGCGCGGCGGGCCGCCGCCACGGCGCTGTTGATATCTTCAGCATCGCCTTCCGCAACGGTCGCGAGCAGCTCGCCGGTCGCCGGGTTATGCGTCTCGAACCGCTTGCCGGAGGCGGCGTCGATCCATTGGCCGTCGATCAGCATCTTCTTGTAGGAGCCATCCGCATAGGGATGACGCGTGATCGGAATCGCCTGGGTGACCGCCATGTTTGCACTCCCTTGAAGTTAGCTGGAATTCTTTTGAACGTTATATTTGTCCATCTATAACGTTGACCTGGAATCGTAGCGCGCCGAAGCGCCCGGGAAAAGCGGCCGGCGCGAAGATCTCCCATGTCCATTCGATCATGGTAGTCTAGGAGGTGTAGGCTTGCGAATACATACCTCATATCTGTCCGGAGAATGACGATGCCCCATCCCGCGATGTCGCCCAATCATGTTGCCGTGATCACCGGAGGCGCCTCCGGCATCGGTCTCGCCGCGGCGATGCATTTCGCCAGCCTCGGCATGAAGGTCTGCATCGCCGATCTCGGCGCCGAGCGGCTCACTGATGCTGCCGCGAAACTGGCATCCGTCGCCAAGGGCGGCGCGGCCGATATCATGACCGCTGCCGTCGACGTCAGCCGCTTCGACGACGTCGCAGGCCTGGAAACCGCCGTGCAAAAGCGGTTCGGCGGTACCGACATCCTGATGAACAATGCCGGCATCGGTCCTGACAGCAACAGCTTTGGCCCGCTGGAGAACTGGCAGCGCATTCTCGCGGTCAACCTATGGGGCGTCATTCACGGCACGCAGGCGTTCGTGCCCACCATGGTCGAGCGCGGCCGTCCCGGCCTCGTGATCAACACCGGCTCCAAGCAGGGCATCACGACGCCACCCGGCAACCCTGCCTACAACGTCTCGAAGGCCGGCGTGAAAGCGCAGACCGAGGCGCTGCAGCACGAGCTGCGGAACCTGCCGGGCTGCCGGATCAGCGCGCATCTGATGATCCCCGGCCACGTCTTCACGCCGCTGACCGCGCGCGGCCGCACCGAGAAGCCGCCCGGCGCCTGGACACCGGAACAGACCGTCGATTTCATGATCGCGCGGATCGAGGCCGGCGATTTCTACATCCTCTGCCCCGACAACGACGTGCCGCGCCAGCTCGACGAGCGGCGCATGCTGTGGGCGATCGGCGACGTCGTGGAGAACCGTCCCGCCCTGTCACGTTGGCACCCGGATTATGCCGAGGCGTTTGCGCGGTTTGTGAAAGGGCACTGAGAGTCTCCTTTGTGGAGAGAACCCTCATCCGGCGCGGACTACATCTGCGCCACCTTGCATTTGGCCGCAGCCAGCTCCGTTCGTTCCGCTCCGCGCGTCGCGCATTCGGACCGAAACATTTCATGCGCATGCGAATTTACAATTGGGCTTCGTGGCTTCGCGAATTGTGAGGCAACAATGCGTTCCTTGTCGCCAGCCGACATCTTTCTTGCCGTCGCCACCTTGGGAACCGCAGCGCTGATCGAGATAGGTGCGTTTGTTCTCATAGGTCTGATCTGAGATACACCTTTCCCGACCTGTAAGCTTGAATGTCGATCGCATCGAAGCTTCCGCGGTAATTAATTAGGGTCGGGCGCCTCTACCGCCTCGCGTTCTGATTGGCGGAGTCGTTCGATTTGCGCTCTGAACTGCGCCGGTATCTCGCGGTCCTCCTTGAAGGAAGCCCGTAGTCTCTCGCCAATCTCTCGAACAATCGCGCGGCTATGCGAGGAGTCGATGTCAACGGAGTTTCGCACTGTGTTCTCCGGCGTGCTAACGCGGTGGCGGAGACCGTCGCCTTTGGCTATCGTGCGCGAGCGCTTGTTTGAACAGCGGGTCCGAAGGAACCTTTGGCTATCCGCGACATGCGCCGTTTCGTTAACGGCGGGCGACGGCCTCGCCATACTAATCCTCGGCGAGAATTCTCGTTCCGGGTTCCATTAATAGATGTTCAGAATTCTAGCGCGCCTGAACTCTGCCTTTCCGATTTCGGGGAGCGCGCCCGGCATTGCGGCAAAGTGCCGACATAGCGGCTCATCACACGCAATAGCGGGCGGATGACCTCTTGCTTTGTGGTAATGCTGTAGAGATTGCAAATTTATGGAGCGCTGCCGCGGTAGAGATTTCCCATCAGTCTCGATCGGTATGCAAGTCTCTCAGCTTGCGCATGTAGTAACCCTGCGTCTGAAGCGCCGACCTAATCTCCTCGCTGACTTTGAAAATTCTTTTCTTGCTCTTGCGCCAACTTCCCAGCGCCGCCACAGGAGGGATCGGGCATCCCTTCTTCACAACGAGCAGATCACGTCTGATGCTCAAATACACGTCCATATGCCTGCCTGTCAAAAGCAACTGACCTTATCACTTGTGAGCAGAGCATGGGTTACCGAAACGCAACACCGAGCTATTGTTGTGCGCCTTCCTAGTTTACCGCTGACGGGGTGCGCAGCGAAGCGATTGACGAAGGTAAAGCGGCATAGGCATGCGCGCCGCATGGGATACGAACATCGCGCCTAAACGGCCTACCAAAACGCCAAGAAGCCCGTCCGTGCAGACTGATTTACGCGGCGCGTTCCTTATTTGGCTGTTCCTCGACCAGGGTCGCAGTTTCATCCAGCGCCTTTTCGTAGTTGCCCGCGAGCCTCTCAATGCTGTCGGCCCACATCCTAAGCATTGAGACCTGAAAATGCACAACTGGCTTTAAGGCATTCATGCCGATTGCTTGTCGCGGGTCGCGCGCGAAATGGTTGGCGTTAGTGGTCTTGTCTGCCTTGCTGTTCAATCCTTCGCTCTGGTTTTCTGACCCGAGGCCGAGTGTCAGGTTGTGCCCTGCGTGATTCTAAACATTCGGCCAACTTTTGATCTGCCGCGAGTCTCGCTCCGCGGTCGTCATACAACTCGTCCAGTTTTTTCAGGTAGGCGACTGCCGCTATTTGCAAGAGATCGAAATCATATTCGCCGGTGTCACGAAGATCGGTGACGTAGCAATAGAGGGCTGAGCGCCTGCTATCATTCTCGCTAATACTGCTGCATAGCAGCAAGTAGTTCCGCCAAGCGAACGCACACGCACCTTCTATCGTCTGAGAAGTCATGGGCACCTCCCCAAAGGTCGAGAAAGACTGACGAGCCGTTTCGTTCCGCGAATTTCTGAGGTGCAGTTCTGTTCCGTAGCTGCGTTGCAAAGGCGTGCGTTCGGATATCGATGCGGCCGGCGAGGGCATTGGGCGCAATCGGTCACGCGCTGCTGTTTCCAGGGAACGACGCCACGGCGCGCAGGGCAAGTCGCTGTCGAGAAGCGGTCTGGGAAAACAAGATTCCCGGAATTGCGCAACTGCGGCTCTGGCCTATCTCAGAGATGACGAGCACGATGGCAACGTCTGTTCTCGTGGAAAAGACGGAGGTCGCGCAACGAGAATGTGACTTCGCTTCCTCACAGCGCAGCGCCTCATAGGGTTTGAGCAGGCATTAGGCATCATCGCCGTACATTTGACCCAGAGCCGCGCCTGAAGTCGTATGATGCCCTCGCCGCACTCTCGCGCGAGAACGCGGACGAAGACACCGCCTCTCGATCCACATGTCTCGGACGCAGCGCCAGCCCGGCCGACGCTCACAGAGTATGGAGCACATGAAGAAAGCGCGGGCGGGACGCGCGCACGAATACCTACAGCGTCACCTGCTTGTCGCCGCATTGCTTGCAGACGTATTTGACGCGGGTTGCGCCCTTTTCGGCCTGGACGCGGTTTGGCGCGCCGCATTTGCCGCAGACGGCCTCGATCCTGGTGTTGCCCTGCTTGATGACGAGGGCCTTCTTGGCCATCGTCTCGCGGATCAGCCGCTCTGCCTCTTCACGCATCGCTTGCTTCGACATCGCCCTGCCCTGTCATGAACCGCCACGGGGCGCGGTCTTATCACAGTCAAAACCGATTTCGTAGATCGGACGAGAAAAATCGTAAGAACAGATATGACGTGACCGAACGTCAGACGGTTTCCGGCGTCAGCGACAGCAGGCGCCGCACCAGAGCGAGCGCGGTTTCGATGGCCGGATCGGCCGAGATGACGGGAACCGCCAGCGCGATGACGTCGAGCGGATCGTGCGACAGCACGATGAGGTGGGTGGCGCTGTTCGCCTTCATCAGCGACATGACGCGCTCGACGGCGGGATCCGTTACGACGAGCCCCCAGGGCGCGTCAGGACGGCGCAACACCCGCCGGTGCGACAGGAAATCGCGCAGCAGCGCCGGATCATAGGCGGCAAGCTCGCCTTCGCGGTAGCGCCGGGCGCTCTCGAAGACGGGATGCCGCGCCAGTTCCGCGATCAGCGCATCGCGGGTCTGCGCCGGCGACGCCGCGACGGAATTGAGCACGCCGGGCACCTGCGCTTCGAAATGGGCGCGGAGCGCATCCACCATCAGCCCGATGGTGAGGACGCCCGCGATCGCAATGGCGCAGAAGCGCATGATCTGCGCCGCATCGACGTCAGGCGCGACGAACGCCGCCGCGATGCCGAGCAGCGCGGAGCTTGCCAGGCGCAGCCCCGTGAGCAGCAGCGCCTGACGCTGGGTCTCGGCGCCGCGTTCCGCGATCAGGATCGCGGTGACGACGAGCAGCGCCCCGAGCGCCCCAAGCCTGACCGGGATATCCGGGATCAGCGCCCTGAAATCGGTGAGAATAAAGGGAATGACGAGGACGGCGCCGACGGCGAGGCGGGCGATACTGCGGTTTTCCGAAGCCATCAGCGTCGCCGGGTCGCGCGTTGCCAACAGCCAGGCGCAGATCGCAAAGCCGCCAAGCTGGAACAGCGCCAGCAGGATGGCGGCGGGCGTCACCAGCGGCTCAAATCCGACCGCGCCGGCGAGGCCGATCACGATGCCGCCGGTCAAGATGACAATTTTCGCAAGCCGAGGGGCATGACGCCGCAGGATACCTTCGGTAACGATCAGGGCGCCGAGCGGGACCAGCGCGGCCGGGATCGCCGACAGGTTGTTGAGGAGCTCATTGCCGCTCCACCACGCCGTGCCCCGCACCAGGAACAGCACGGCAATGATGCCAAGCGCGATCAGGAGCCGCCGGGTCAGTGGGCCCTTGGGATCGCGCCGGTGCAGCGTGAGCATGGCAACCGTGACACCGATCGCCCCGCAGAGATTGACGATGGAATCGGCGATCATGCCGGGCGTCATTTACCGCTCCCGTTGCCTGATATCCGCGGCCGCAAGCTGCCGAACGGGCGCGTATCGTCGAACCAGTGGATCACGGGCAGGATCAGCCGCTGCAAGGCCAGCACGGCGGAGGCGGCGAACAGCGCCGGCAGCGAGCCGGCCGGCACGTCTCGCTGGATATAGCGGCGGGCGCCGGCCAGATCGACCCGGCCGAGCTGAAGGACATCGTCGCCCCTGACGTAATCGAGCTCGCGCGCGCACCAGGCGTTGTATTGCTTCTCGCGATGTTTTGGCGCGACCTCGAAGGATTTCTTCAGCGCGTCCGACCCGCCGGTATAGGCGTTGGTGATGACGAAACGTGCTTCGTCGAACCCGGCCTCATTGCCGACGCCGAACACGGCGCGATGTTCGCGCATGATGCCGCGCGCCAGTTGCAGATGCGCAAAGCTGCGGCGTGCTGCGGCGTCCGGCGACGGAAACACGTCCGAGAAGGTGTCGCAGACCATGCCGAACACGGATGGCACCTGCGTGACGTTGGAAATCCACTTCGGACGCAAACCGTCGCGCGCAAACAGCACCAGCGTGGTCAGGCCGTACAGCACCCAGGACAGTCCCTGCCCCTGCACGTCAGGGTCGACCATCACGAGGCCGAGATGGGTGACCTCCTCCACTTCGCCATCAAGCTCGACCTGCATCACCGACAGCGCATTGAAGGCGATCGGCCGCCCCGTCGCCTCTTCCGAGATCAGCGTCACGATGGCACGCGACAGCCGCTCGCGCTCGCCGGAGAAGATGCCATAGGTGAGGTCGCCGTCCGGCAGGGTCTTGCCGGCGACGGTGCGCAATTTGGCGACCAGTTCGTCGAGCTCGTCCTGCGAAAGCGACAGCCCCGGGCTCTCGACGATCCGCGTGATCAGTCCCGTGTGGGTGCGCAGGGTGAGATCGATGGCCGGCTGGTGAAAGGCCTTCAGCCAGAAGGCGGCATAACTGGCGAGACGGGTGGCCGCAGAGCGGATCTGCCGCAGGCCATGACGGATCGCCGAATTGCCGTTCAAGGACGCCATGCCACCTGCCCGTAACAGGACGGGATTGGTGCGCCCCGCCCTGTTAACGGGCGATGAGCGCGACATGTTGGGATTAGCTGCAGGGTAAACGATGTGTTGGCGAGGTCAAACATGGCACAAAACAGGCAAACGGCGAATGCCGAAACATCCGCCGCCCGCCTTCGCCAGCACCGCGCCACAGGTTACGCGGCCTTGGAAATCAAGAGACCTTGGAAATCATGCAGCCTTGAGCTAGGCGGCGGTCTTGGAAACTTCCATCAGCAGCCGCTCGGCCTTGGCGTCCTCGATGCGGTTCACCAGGCGGCTGCTCTCGTGCACGTCGCGCACCGTCTTGGTCAGGGTGACGCAGGACTGGATCAGCATCACGATGCCCATCGCGAGATAGCCCTTGATCCAGAGATCGACCGGCAGAAAGTAGACGCCGATGGCCACAAGCAAGGCCGAGGCGGCGAACGAGGCGTAGGTGAAGGTGACCCAGGCGCCGCTGTGATGCTGGATATTCTGGTTCATGGCGTATCCCTGCTGGTGATGAAATTTTGACTAAAACCGTTCGGACAGGTTGGCGTTCGCTCCGGATTCCGCGACCGCATCCGTCGCGGATTCCTGCGCCCGCGCCAGTTAATGGGCGATGACTGGATCACCTACAGGTTGTAGCAGGGTAAACGATACATTGAACGCAGACATCAAATGATTCATGACAGGAACGGCAGGCTCCGGCCGGATAAGCCTTCTTCACGCGCTGACCGGTTCGAGGCGTCCCTGTCGCTGGCCGCTATAGTCGTTCGATAACAACGAGCACGTGGCCATGACAATGGCGCCTCCGACGGCCAACGCCGTCACGATTGATGAGGGAAACAGGCTGCTGAACACAGAGAGAATCTCGGCCGAGACGACGGTCGCTGCAACGATCGCGGTCAGGGAGGCCCGCAGGGCAATCGGAAAATCGCGAGCGAGAAATTCATCTGCCGTCCAAGAGATCGCCGACATCGGCAGGGCGAAGAGGAACAAAACCCCGGCCACGAGACATCCGAAATCGAGAGATTGCGTGCCGGTGGCGGCGATCCACATCAGCAAGGCCGCGAAGAACACCGTCACCGGCGCCAGCACCAGGAATACGAACGCTCTCTTCATTGCAGTCATCCTCTGCCCTGTCAGCCCTGTGAATTCTTCTCCGGCGAGCGGACGGCGGATGCTGAGACACTCGCCGCCCGCCCTCGCCAGCACCACGCCACAGGATACGCGGCCCTTGCGATCAACCGGCTCAGGCTACGCGGCCTTCGAGACTTCCATCAGCAACCGCTCGGCCTTGGCGTCCTCGATGCGGTTCACCAGCTTGCCGCTCTCGTGCATGTCGCGGACGGTCTTGGTCAGGGTGACGCAGGACTGAATGAGCATCACGATGCCCATGGCGAGATAGCCCTTGATCCAGAGGTCGACCGGCAGAAAGTAGACGCCGACGGCGACCAGGAAGGCCGATGCTGAAAACGAGGCGTAGGTGAAGGTAACCCAGCCACCGCTGTGGGGTTGGACGTTCTGGTTCATGATAATCTCCTGTCGAATTGGGTTTGATCGATTGAATCAAGTTCAGGCAGCCTGCGTGCGTTTGGCGTTCAGCCGCGCGAGCACGTCGTCCGCGGTTGATTTCATGCGTGGGCCAAAGCCCTGTTCGGCGAGCTTCTCGGCGGTCGCTTGCGGTCCGGTCGCGGCATCGAGCTCGACCAGGGCATCGGCCGCGGCCTGCGCCTCGACCTGCCGCTCACGCAGCCGCTTCAGCGTGTTCTCCGCTTCCGGCAGCGTGGATTCGTAGGGACGCGCCGCCTCGATGCCGCCGCGGCGCAGCGCGCGAACCGCTTCGGAGGCGCGGGCGATTCTGCGGCCGCGTTCGAGCTCGGTGATCCGCGCCTCGGCGCTGGCGACCTGGCGCTTCATCCGGGTGATCTCGGTCGCAAACAGCGTGCGCGCAGTCATCGCCGCGTCGCGGTCGGCCTCGAGATTGGCAATCGCCTGCGCCGCCTCACGGGCGAGATCTTCCCGGCCGCCATCGAGCGCCGCGGTGGCGCGGATTTCGAGGTCGGCAATGCGGGCATTGGTGGCTTCGAGACGGCGGCCTTCCTGCTGATCGCCGGCGATCGCCAGCGCCAGCGAGCGCTTGGACCGCTCCACCGCCGCGGCGGCATCGCGCATCTGCTGGTCGAGAATGAGCAGCGCCGCGCGGTCTTCCAGTTCTTCACCCGCGACAGCCACGCTGCCCCGGAAAAGCGTCAAAACAGTTTTGAACATTGTCAGCTCCCTGTGTTATGAGCACTGCTCATGAGCGATTTGTAGCAGCATCGTGAGCGTTGCTCAAGAATTATTTTGAGCATCGTTCAAGATCGGAGATTCATGTCCAAGGCATTGGAAAGACGGGCGAAAAACCGGGAATCGCTGATTGAAGCGGGGGAGCGACGGATTGCCGCAGGGGGGCTGGCCGGGCTGAAAACCCGCGATCTCGCGAGCGACATCGGCGTCGCCAATGGCGCGGTCTACAATCTCGTCGACGACGTCGACGAGCTGATCCTGCGGGTCGGATCGCGCACGCTGGCGCGGCTGGATGCTGCGCTGACGTCAGCCGAAGCCGATGGACCCGCCTCGCCTCGCGAGAGGCTGGTGCGCATCGCAGTCGCCTATTGCGATTTCGCGGCTGAAAATCTCGAACTGTGGCGCGCGCTGTTCGAGCACCGGATGGCGCCGGGCAAGCCGGTGCCGGAATGGGCAATCAGCGAGCAGATGAATCTGTTCCGCCATATCTACCAGCCGCTCGCCGAACTGTTTCCGAAGCGCACGCCGGATGAACTCGGCGTGACGGCGCGCAGTCTTTTTTCAGCGGTGCACGGCATGGTGCTGCTCGGGCTCGAGCAGAAGCTGATCGCGGTGCCGGTCGAGGCGCTGCGCGCGGAGATCGCAGTCATCGTCGGCGCGATGGTGGATGGGTTGACGGTCAAGGCTCCGTAGAGGTTTCGGTTCAAGAAACGCCAGCGCTCAATCCCGCTCGTCGCGTTCGTGCTCTGGCAGACGTTTCCATGGATCCTCGGCTTTCGGCGGCTCGCCGGGGCCATAATTTTCCACGATCAGATCTTCAAGCCAGATTTCGCCGTGCGGGCTGGTGACGCGCTTCGAGCGCAACGCACTGGTCCAGTTGCACACCTCGGGCTGATAGAACACATAGCGGCTGCTCTTGGCCACGATCGCGAAGAAGAGATAGGCGCGGCCTGGCTCGAAGTAGAACTCGCAATCCATGTCCTTGTAGACATCCAGTAGCCTGACACGGGCGGCCAGTCTGTCAGCCCCCTTCCAGACCCGGTCGACGTCGACGGTCCAGGTATGGCCTTTCGCTTCCACCACCTTGCCGACGAAGACGTATTGAGTGCGTGCAAAGCCCTGGGCGGGCGAAATTGTGTCGCACGCGCAGGCATGCGCGACGTCGGCCCCCGTCGTCAGGCAGACCAATCCGGCAAGCCATGCGAGAATCTTCAAGGGCAGCCGACACAGCATGTGATGAGTCACATCCACCTCCCTCGAAAAGGAGTTCAGCCAAAGGTGTGGGCCGGCATGTCGCGCCGCGGCGGCGCAATCGCCTACACCTCCACAATGACGTAATTGTCCTCGACACGGACCGGAAACGTCTCGGCGACGTAAGGCCCCTTCTGCAGCTCCTCGCCGCTTTCGACCGCGACCGGATAGGAGCGCACCTTCACCCGCTGCGGATCGAACCAGGATTGGCCGTTGCGCATGTCGAACTCCCAGCCGTGCCAGGGGCAGCGCAGCAGTTCGCCGACGCGCGAGCGCTGGTAGACGCCGGGCTCCGGCGAGGTCAGCCGCGCGACGCAGGCGGCCTTTACCAGTGGCGCGCCTTCATGCGGGCAGCGATTGAGCAGCGCGAAGAATTCGCCGTTGACGTGGAACACGACGATGTCGCGGCCTTCGACGCCAAAAACCTTGTTGCCGCCGGGCGGGATGTCTGACGTACGGGCGACGATATGACGGGCCATGGTGTCCTTGTCAGAACTTGTAGACCGCACGCGCATTGCCGTTGAATATCTTGCGGCGCTCGGCCTCCGTCAGCGGCGTCTTGAAGGCGTAGCGCGGGTCGTCGAAATCCCAATGCGGATAGTCCGACGAGAACAGCAGGCGATCGGCGCCGACCCATTCGATCAATGAGCGCAGATGTCTTCCCTCATCGGGCTCGTCGATCGGCTGCGTCGTGAACCAGAAATGCTCTTTCACATATTCTGACGGGCGGCGCTTCAGATGCGGCACCTCGTCGCGGAACGCCTCGAAGTGGCGTTCCATCCGCCAGGTGGCCGAGGGGATCCAGCCGAAGCCGCCCTCGATGAACACGATCTTCAAGTTCGGGAAACGCTCGGGTACGCCTTCGAGCACAAGGCTGGTGAGCTGCGCCGCCATGGTGTGCGCGTTCGACTGGTGTTCCTCGACATAATAAGACGGCCAGCCGCCGCCGGTCGGCGCATGCCCGCCATAGCCGCCGACATGGATGCCGAGCGGCAGCCCCAATTCCTGCGCGCGGGCATAGATCGGCCAGTAGCGGCGGCGGCCGAGCGGCTCGTTGGCGCGCGGGCAGACATTGATCTGCACATAGCGGCCGATCTTGGCGCAGCGCTCGATCTCGGCGATTGCGAACTCGGTGTCGTCCTGGCCGGCGAGGATCGAAGCCTTCAGCCGCGGATCGCGGTCGGACCAGAAGGCAAGCTGCCAGTCGTTGATGGCGCGCTGGATCGCGGCGCCGAATTCGAGGTTCTGCTGCGAGAAGATGAAGAGATCGAGCACCTGCAAAATGCCGTACTCGATGTCGAGCGGATCGAGATGCTGCTTGCGCATGAAATCGAGATCGGAGCCGGGAGGCCCGCCGGTCGGCGGCCAGGCGTCGCGGCGCGCGATCAGCGGCGAGGAGCGCGGGTACGGCGTGGTGCCGATATAGGGCGTGCGCAGATGGCTGCCATAGGTGCGCAAATGCTGCTGCCAGCGTTTTGGTAAAAACTGCTCGATATCGGCATGGGCGTGGATGCTTGGATGCACGTCGCAATCGATGATGCGCAGCCGGCTCCTGGCGGCTTCTTCCTCGGCGAGGATGGGGCGGTCGATGACGTCACTCATGCGATCCTCCTTGCGTATTCAAGTTCACGCCGCGAGCTTGAGCCGCGGAAAGGTTTCGAGCGGATTGTCTTCACACATGCGCGAGACAATGCTGGCCGGCAGATGGGCCGGCATCGGATCATCGCCGTCGAACTGCCAATGCGGATAATCCGATGCGAACAGGAACATCTTGTCGGAACCGATCTGCTCGATGACGTCGGCGACCCCTGCGGCATCCGGAGGGCCATCGAACGGCTGCATGGTGACGCGGACATGGTCGCGGATGATCGAGGCCGGCTCGCGTTCGACCCAGGGCACCTCGACGCGCACGCCGCGCCAGGTCTTGTTGGCGCGCCACATGAAGGCCGGCAGCCAGCTCACGCCCGACTCCATCAGCACGACCTTGAGATCGGGAAATTTGCCGAACACGCCCTCATAGATCAGGCTCAGGAGCTGGGCCTGAAACGCCTGCGCTTCGGCGAGATAATATTCGTAGCGGTAGGATGGCCAGCCGATCGAGCTCGGCGCGGTACGATAGGCGCTGCCGGCATGGATCGCGACCGGCAGCTTGTGCTTTGCGGCGGCCTGCCACACCGGCCAGAAATGCCGCCGTCCGAACAGCATCTCACCCTGCGCCAGCACCAGCACGGAGACAAAGCGGTTGTCGGCGGCGCGCCGCTCGATTTCCTCCACGGCGAGATCGGGCGCCTGCATCGGCACGACGATCGAGGCACTCAGCCGCGAATCTTTTGCCAGCCATTCGGCCGCGATCCAGTCGTTGATCGCCTTGCAAAAATCCGCTGCCATATAGGAATCGAACACCGCCTGCGCGCCGTAGATGACGTTGCAGATCGCGTGGCTCGAGCCGAGTTGGTCGAATGCGCCGCGCTGCACCATCTTGAGATCGCTGCCGGGCTTGCCGCTCGTCGGCCGCCAGTCGGCGCGGCCAGTAAAGGGCATGTTCGGCGGATAGGAGTTGAGGTCGAGGCCGTCGATCGCGCGGCTGACGACCTGCTCCTTCCAGTGATCGCTGAGATAGGGCAACAGCGTGGTGCGGGTGCCGCCCACGGCGGGATGAATGTCGCAGTCGATCCGCGTGGCCGCCATGGAGTTCCTCGGACTGCTGTTGCTTTGGCGGTCTTGCTGCCGCGCCCGCAACTGTGCCGCCGATGCCATGGCGGCGCAAGCGCTTTACTGAAGGGTCGCCCTGCTCCGGATGCACGGCGGCTCTCCCTTCTCCCCTTGTGGGAGAAGGTGGCGCGGAGTGCCGGATGAGGGATTCTTTCCGCGGAGACAGACTCCTCATCCGTCTTGCTGCCGCTACGCGTCAGCGATCCACCTTCTCCCACAAAGGGAGAAGGGAAGAGGCCGCGCGATTGACAGGTCAATCGATCCCCACCCAAATGTCCGCCCTTGAAATGAGAGCGAGGCGTATCGCGTGGCCGGCAACGAACAGGAAACCTACGAATGCGACGTGCTGGTGGTCGGCTCCGGGTGCGGCGGCTTGTCGGCGGCGGTCACCGCGGGGCATCACGGCCTCAATGTGCTTGTCGTCGAGAAGGAGCCGCGCTTTGGCGGCACCACCGCGCGCTCCGGCGGATGGCTGTGGATTCCCGGCACCTCGCTGGCGAAAGCATGGGGCATCGAAGAGAGCCCCGAACAGGCCAAGACCTATCTGCGGCACGAAGCCGGCAACAATTTCGATGCCGCGCGCGTCGATGCCTTCCTGAGCGAAGGGCCGAAGGCGGTCGATTTCTTCACCAGCAAGACGGCGGTGCAGTTCGATATGCCGCTGACCTTTCCGGATTATCACGCGGAAGCGCCGGGCGGCGCGCAGGGTGGCCGCTCGATGGTGACGCGGCCGTTCGACGGCCGCGAACTCGGCGCGCACGTCAAGGATATCGGCAGCCCCCTGCCCGAGCTCACCGTGTTCGGCATGATGCTGGGCTCGGGCAAGGACATCGTTCATTTCATGCGCGCGACGAAGTCGCTGACCTCGGCGATCTATGTTGCCAAACGCCTGTCGAAGCATGCGATGGACGTGCTGCGCCATGGCCGCGGCATGACGCTGACCAACGGCAATGCGCTGGCCGGCCGCCTGGCGAAATCCGCGTTCGACCTGAACATTCCGATGTGGCTGTCGTCACCGGTGCTCGAGCTGGTCGTCGAGAACGGCGCGGTGCGCGGCGCGGTCGTCGAACGCCAGGGCAAGCTGATCCGCGTCAACGCCAGGCGCGGCGTCGTGCTGGCCTGCGGCGGCTTCCCGCATGACGTCGCGCGGCGCAAGGCGATGTTTCCGCATGCGCCTGATGGCACGGAGCATTTCTCGCCGGGCCCGGTCGGCAATACCGGCGATGGCCTGCGCCTGGCGGAAACCGCGGGCGGCCGCGTCGAGGATGCGCTGCCGCACGCGGCGGCCTGGGTGCCCGTCTCGATCACCGAGCGCAAGGACGGCTCCAAGGGCGTGATGCCGCATTTCATCGATCGCGCCAAACCCGGTGTCATCGCGGTGATGCGCGACGGCCAGCGCTTTGGCAATGAAGGCAATTCCTACCACGACTTCGTGCAGGCCATGGTGAAGGCCGCAAAGCCCGGTGAAGAGGTCACGGCGTTCCTCGTCTGCGATCATCGCGCGCTGAGAAAGTACGGCCTCGGCTGCGTGCCGCCGTTTCCGATGCCGCTGCGCCATCACTTCGCGACCGGCTATCTCAAGCGCGGCACGACGCTCGCCGAACTCGCCGACAAGACCGGCATCGATCCGCAAGGGTTAGCTGCGACGATTGCCGCGTTCAACGTCTCGGCTGCTGAAGGTCGCGATCCTTTGTTCGGCAAGGGATCGCGCGCCTATAATCGCTACCAGGGCGATGCGCTGCACGGCCCGAACCCCTGCGTCGCGCCGATCAAGGACGGACCGTTTTATGCGATCAAGCTGGTGGTCGGCGATCTCGGCACCTATGCCGGCATCAAGACCGACGCGCATGCCCGCGCGCTCGACGAACACGGGCAGCCGATCCCCGGCCTCTATGCCGCCGGCAACGACATGGCGAGCATCATGGGTGGCAACTATCCCGGCGCCGGCATCACGCTGGGGCCGGCGCTGACCTTCGGCTATATCGCTGGCAAACATCTCGCGGGCGAAAATTCGCCGTAACGCCCGCGCAGGCTGGAACGAACGTCAACCGATTCAATTGTGTTTCGGTTGAACCTGGAGATCGTTCCATGCACGCGCCGCGGCTGTTCACCGTCTTCATTCTCGCCGTCGTTCCGACGCTCGCCTTCGCCGCCGATACCGAATGGCGGCGATATAGCGTCCCGAGCACTGGCACGAGTGTCGACATGCCGGTCTCGATCTTCACCAGCGATGCCGGAGCCCCTGAGAACGGAACCGGGCGGCGATTTTTCACCCAAGACCGCCGCGCCGACCTGACCGTGCAATCGCTTCCCAATCCCGGAAACGACTCGCCCGCCACCTTCCTCGCCAAGATGCGGCCGCCCGCCGGCATTATCTACAAGCGCGTCACGCCCGGCTTCTTCGTGGTGTCGAGCATTCGGGACGACCGCATCTGGTACAACCGCTGCAACCGCGGCCAAGGCAGCATGAACTGCGTGCTGATCAACTATCCCGCCGCGGAAAAGCGCCAGTGGGACGAGGTAGTGACGCGGATCAGCCGCACGCTGCGCGGCTAACAGATCTCCGACTGAATTTTAGGCAGAACAGGGAAAGACGGCATTTCGGTTCCGAAACCAGGAACCGTCCGCCGTGCACTGCGTTGCCGATGAGTTCGTTTGGTAACCGCGAGGTTGTTTCGTGAATCGCAGGGATTTCCTCGCTGCTTCGGCGTTGCCGTTGGTAAGCGGCGTTGCGCCGGGTCTTCTGTCTACCGCCCATGCCCAGCCGGCGCCATTCGACCGATCCGTTGTTCGGCAAATAGCGCGCGAGCTCGCAAGCAAGCCCTACAAGGCGCCGAGTGAGAAGCTGCCCGACAATCTCGCCAATATCGACTACGATCGCTATCGGGCGATCCGTTTCCTGCCGGAGCGCGCGCTATGGCGCGGCGAAAAACTCCCCTTCGAGGCGCAGTTCTTCCATCGCGGATTTTTCTATAAGAACCGTGTCGACATCTTCGAAGTGAAGAACGGCCAGGCCTCGATTATCCCCTACCAGCCCGATCTTTTTTCGTTCGGCGATCTGGCGTCGCCCGGCTCGGGGGTAGATCTCGGCTTCGCCGGCTTCCGGCTTCATGCGCCGATCAACAAGCCCGATTATTATGACGAGGTCTGCGTCTTTCTCGGCGCGAGCTATTTTCGCGCAGTAGCCAAGGGCCAGCTCTACGGCCTTTCGGCGCGCGGCCTCTCGATCAACACCGGCGAAGCCAAGGGCGAAGAATTCCCTTTCTTCAAGACGTTCTGGATCGAGAAGCCGGCGGCGGGCGCCAATTCCATTGTCGTGCATGCACTGCTCGACAGCGAGAGCGCGGCAGCCGCCTATCGTTTCACCATCCGCCCGGGCGAGAGCACCGTGTTCGATGTTGAAATGGCGATCTATCCGCGCGTCGATCTGGATCATGCCGGCCTCGCCCCAATGACCAGCATGTTCTTCTTCGGACCGAACGACCGCAAGGACGTCGAGGACTTCCGCCCCGCGGTCCACGATTCGGACGGGCTTGCGATATTCAACGGCCGGGGCGAAGAGCTCTGGCGACCGCTGCATAATCCGCGGGATCTGCAAGTCTCCTCGTTTGGCGATCTCAATCCGCGTGGCTTCGGCCTGATGCAGCGTCAGAAGGATTTTGCCGCCTATCAGGACCTCGAATCGAATTTCGAGCGCCGGCCGAGCCTGTGGGCGGAGCCGATCGGCGATTGGGGCGAAGGCGCGGTGAAGCTGATCGAGATCCCGACCAAGGAAGAGATTCACGACAACATCGCCGCGTTCTGGCTTCCCAAGGCTCCCTTGGCCGCCAAGGGCGAGCACACCTACACCTATCGCCTGCACTGGGGACCGGATGCGCCAAAGCCGGCTTCGCTCGCGCGCTTTTCCCGAACCGGCATCGGCGCACGCGGCGACAATGCCATGATCTTCGTGCTCGACGTGATCGGCGAGCGGCTCAAATCAGTCGATCCGAAAGTCCTGCGCGGTGTCGTGTCAGCCGAGAAGGCGAAAATCCAGAACATCGTCACCCAGCCCAATCCGGCGACCGGCGGCTGGCGTTTGAGCTTCGAACTGTCCAGGGAAAAAAACCCCGTCGAAATCCGCGCATCGCTCATGCAGGACAATGAGCCGGTATCGGAGGTCTGGGTCTATCGATGGACACCATAACGAAGGGCCGCGGCACCACCGGGACGGGCGACATCCCGCTGAACGCGTTCCTCCCTCCGGAATCGCCAACGGATATGACGGCGCAGGCGTTGCGGCAATTTGAGCCGCCGCCGTCCCCTAAATTTGCGCCGATGTGGTTGCGGCGGATCTTCGTGCTGACCGGCACCGCGATCCTGACCGCAGCCGGCTGTTACGAGATGTACAGGGTTCTTCAGGTCGGCGGCATCACCGTCCTGGAATCGATCATCCTTATGCTGTTCGTGCTGTTGTTTGCATGGATCGCGTTCTCCTTCATGTCGGCGCTTGCCGGCTTCTTCGTGCTGCTGACCGGCAAGAAGGACGAACTCGGCATCGACGCCGGCGCGCCCCTGCCCGCGATCAAAAGCCGCACCGCGATGCTGCTGCCGACCTATAATGAGGATCCGCATCGCGTCCTGGCGCGATTGCGCGCGATCCATGAATCGGTCGAAGCGACCGGACGCGGCGCGCAATTTGACTGGTTCGTGCTGAGCGACACGACCGATCCTGCGATCTGGATCACGGAGGAAAAATGCTTCCTCAGGCTGCGACAGGACATCGGCAATTCGGCCGCGCTGTTCTATCGCCACCGCCCCGAAAATATCGCGCGCAAGTCCGGCAACATCGAGGAATGGGTCCGGCGGTTCGGCGCCAATTACGAGTGCATGCTTATTCTGGATGCCGACAGCCTGATGACGGGCGACTGCATCGTGCGGCTCGTTGCCGGCATGGAGGCGCATCCGAAGGCAGCGCTGATCCAGACACTGCCGATCATCGTCAATGCAAGATCGCTGTTCGCGCGCTGGCAGCAATTCGCCGGGCGATTATACGGACCGATGCTGGCAGCGGGCATCGCCTGGTGGCACGGCTCCGAAGGCAATTATTGGGGCCACAACGCCATCATTCGCATCCGCGCCTTTGCGCAATATGCGGGGCTTCCCGAACTGCGCGGACGCAAGCCGTTCGGCGGGCATATCATGAGCCACGATTTCATCGAGGCGGCATTGATGCGCCGCGGCGGCTGGGCCATCCACATGGCGCCGACGCTTCGCGGCTCCTACGAGGAATCGCCGCCAACGCTTTCAGATTTCGCCGCCCGTGACCGGCGCTGGTGCCAAGGCAATCTGCAGCATCTGGCGCTGCTGCCGACGCGCGGCTTCCACTGGGTCTCGCGGCTGCATCTGCTGACGGGAATCGGATCGTATCTCACCTCGCCGCTCTGGCTGATGTTTCTGGTGGTCGGCATTCTCGTATCGTTGCAGGCGCAGTTCGTTCGGCCCGAATATTTTCCGAAGGGATATTCCCTGTTTCCGCAATGGCCGGCGCAGGACCCGGTGCTCGCGGCTTGGGTGTTCGCCGGCACGATGGGGATGCTGATCGTTCCGAAGCTGCTGTCCTTCGTCGTACTTCTCACCGATCGCGACGCGCGGAAGAAATTCGGCGGCGGCTTGCTCGTGCTTGCCGGCATCATCACCGAGACGATCCTTTCCGGCCTGACCGCACCTGTCATGATGATCTTCCAGTCGTCCGCCGTTGGCGAAATCCTGTTCGGGCGCGACGCCGGATGGCAGGTTCAGCGCCGCGACGATGGCGCGATCTCGCGCCGTGACTTGGCCCGCACCTATTCGGTGCCGACAATGGTCGGGGTCGCCATGGCGGTGGCGGCCTATGCAGTCTCTGTGCCGTTGCTGCTCTGGATGACGCCGGTGATCCTCGGCCTGCTGCTTTCGATTCCGATGGCGATGCTGTCGTCGGCGGCGAACCGCAGCTCCAAACTATTCCAGACGCCGGAGCAGGCCGCCCCGCCGCCGGTGCTCGCCAGGGCCAATGAGCTGGCAAGCGCACCGCATGAACCGTTGGCCTGCCCGTTGCACGAACTGCGTCGCGATACCGGCTTGCGCGAAGCTCACCTGAATAGCCTTTCTGGCCAAAAACCGCGGAAACGCGGCGATGTCGATCCTCATTTGGCGATCGCGCGCGCCCGCATCGAGGATGCCCAAACGTTCGAAGAGGCCGTAGGCTTTCTCACCGCGCGAGAAAGATTGGCAGTGCTCAAATCGCCTGCTGTGCTCGCCAACGTGTTCGCCCTGCCGGATCGGCCTGATTGCAAGACCGACGTTCCCACGGCTTGAGATTGCACTGCGGGCCTACCGTCGCCCGGCATGCAATCTTGGCGAAATCGCCAATTCTGCTAAACTGCTGTCCTGAGAGGCGAAAATGCAAGCGCCTGGACCGGAGCGAAGACTCGCTGCAGTCCTTGCCGCCGACATGGTCGGCTACAGCCGGCTGATGGAGGTCGACGAGGCGGGAACGCTCGCACGCCTCAAAACGCACCGGCTCGAGCTCATTGATCCGGCCATCGCCAAGAATCGCGGTCACATCATCAAGACAACCGGCGACGGCCTGCTGGTGGAATTCCGCAGCGTCGTTGATGCGGTATCGTGCGCCGCAGAGGTCCAGCGCCGGATGGCACGGCGCAACTCGGACGTGTCGCCGGCGCGCTGGATCCAATTCCGCATCGGCATCAATCTGGGCGACGTGATCATCGAGGAGAACGACATCTTCGGCGACGGCGTCAACGTCGCGGCGCGCCTTCAGGTGCTTGCCGAGCCTGGCGGCATCTGCATCTCGGGCGCGGTGCGCGATCAAGTCGGCGATCGGCTCGACGAGATCGCATTCGAGGATCTCGGCGAGCAGAGCGTCAAGAATATCACCCGCCCGATCCATGTCTTCCGGGTCCGGCTCGAGGCGGCCACGATCGCGGCGCTCGAAAGCGCCAAGGAGGCTTCGGCCATCCCGGCGACCAGAAAGCCATCCATCGCTGTACTGCCGATGGTCAATATGAGCGGCGATCCGGAGCAGGAATTCTTTGCAGATGGCCTCACCGAGGACATCATCACCGAGCTGTCGCGCTTCCGCGACCTTCTCGTCATCTCGCGCAACTCGACCTTCGTGCACAAGGGCAAGGCGGTAAAGGTGCAGGAAATCGCCCGTGAGCTCGATGTCGAGTACGTGCTCGAGGGCAGCGTGCGCAAGGTCGGCGACCGCGTTCGCGTCACGGTGCAATTGATCGACGCACAAACCGATCGGCACGTCTGGGCCGAGCGCTATGACCGCAAGCTGGAGGATATCTTCACCATCCAGGATGAGGTGACCGGCGCGATCGTTGCAACGCTTCCCGGCCGTGTCGAGGCGGCCACGCAGGAACGCGTCAAGCGGAAGCGGACCGACAACATGGCAGCGTATGAATGCGTGCTTGCTGCCAAAGTGCTGCATCACCGCTCGCAGCGCGATGCCAACGCAGAGGCGCAGCTTCTGCTTGATCGCGCCATCACGCTCGATCCGAATTACGCGCACGCTCACGCCTGGAAAGCGTGCGTCCTGGGCCAGACCTGGGTTTACGGATGGTGCGCGGATCGCGACGCCACCTTCCAGCAGGTCGCCGACGAGCTGGCGATTGCACTGGCGCTGGATGACAACGACAGCGACGTTCATCGTATCCTGGCGGCGGTGAACCTGACGCGCGACGATCATGACAAGGCGGCTTATCATCAGGAACGGGCGATCGCGCTCAATCCGAACTATGATCTGGTCGTGGTGCAACAGGGCGAGTTTTTGACTTGGCTGGGACGGCCGGAAGAGGGTATCGACTGGATCAGGAAGGCAATGCGCCTCAACCCCTACCACCCCGAGCGCTTCTGGAATCATCTCGGCCGCGCCCTCTACTGCGCCGAGCGATTTGCGGAAGCCGCCGAAGCCTTTGCGCGGATCACGCGGCCCGACCACACCCATCACGCCTTCCTTGCCGCCATCTTCGCGCAAATCGGCGACAGCGTTGCGGCCGCCGCCCATGCCGCCGAGGTGATGAAGCTCGAACCGACCTTCTCGGTGGCCACCTATCTTGCGACCCAGCACTACAAGCAGACGGTTGACCGCGAGCGTCACGAGGCGGGGTTGCTCAAGGCGGGTTTGCCGGTGTGAGGTTCAAGCTGCGGTGGAACGGATGTAACCTGCCAGTTCCAGTTCGCGGCCAACGCCCGCATTCGCCGAGGGGCTCGCCGTAGCTTGCGGCACAAAGCCCGCCTTCGCCTGGCGGCTTCGGCGCGGCAGCCTTCGCTTGCTTCGCTACGATAGTGCAGAGTGTGGCTTGCCGAGCCGTAGCTTGCGAAGCAAGCGAAGGCTGGTGGGCACGACAGGGATCGAACCTGTGACCCCTACCATGTCAAGGTAGTGCTCTCCCGCTGAGCTACGTGCCCTATCAGTCCAACTCGGGTGGGGTCCGTATATCGGCTCCAACGCGCCCCCGCAAGGATGCTTGGGCGTAATTTCTGAAGCGATTTTGACGGAAATGGAGGCCGAATCAGGCCGCCAGCATCTTGTTCACTTCGCTGACCAGTTCGCGCAGGTGAACCGGCTTGGCCAGCACCTTGGCGTTCTTGGGCGCCTCCGAATCGGAGTTCAGGGCGACGGCGGCAAAGCCGGTGATGAACATGATCTTGATGTCGGGATCGAGTTCCGAGGCGCGCCGCGCCAGCTCGATGCCGTCCATTTCCGGCATCACGATGTCGGTCAGCAGCATCTCGAACGGCTCCTCGCGCAGCCGCTGATAGGCCGACAAGCCGTTGTCGTGGGGCGAGACCTGAAACCCGGCGTTTTCCAGCGCCTTGACGAGGAAGCGGCGCATGTCGTTGTCGTCTTCGGCGAGTAGAATTTTATGCATGGCGGTCAGCGGTCAAGCCCGGCTTGGAGGATCATTCCACCCACTAAGCCCGATAGAGGGTAAATTTCGGGTGAAAGGTAATTGCGTCTTGGCGAAACGGTCAGCGCTATTTTTAGTAGCGCCCCGTATCTGGAGTAAACAAGGCGGCGCTTTTCGGGCGTTTACGACAGCTTCCAGGCGAACGGCGGCTTTTTTCGCTTGGCAGATTGATTACGATTACGGACAATGCATCGTTACAAAACCCTGCCCTTCGCCGGCAGAACCGGTCACCGGGTCAATCGCGGCACAGGGGAATGCGGACATTCAAGGGACGGCGCCCGACGATGACCCAGTTTGATGGCGAGCTGTCGCCTCCGTTCGAGATCGTGGAGCCGGAGCACTGGCGGGCGCCGATCATCTTCAACTCGCCCCATTCCGGCTCGGTCTACCCGCCCGAATTCCTCAATGCCTCGCGGATCGACCTCGCCGCGCTGCGCCGCTCCGAGGATTCGTTCATGGACGAGCTGATCGGCGATCTCAGCGCGCAGGGCTTTCCGACGGTCCGGGTCAATTTTCCGCGCTCCTATGTCGACGTGAACCGCGAGCCCTATGAGCTCGACCCGCGCATGTTCACCGGACGCCTGCCCAGCTTTGCCAATACCCGCTCGATGCGGGTGGCCGGTGGCCTCGGCACGATCCCCCGCGTGGTCGGCGACGGGCAGGAAATCTATCGCGAGCGGCTCTCGGTCGACGAGGCGCTGGGGCGCATCGAGGCGCTCTACAAGCCCTATCACCGTGCGCTGCGGCGGCTGATCAACAAGGCCCATCAGGCGTTCGGCACCGTAATCCTGGTCGACTGCCACTCGATGCCGTCGGTCGGCGTCTCCAGGGACGAGCCGCGGCGGCCCGATATCGTGATTGGCGACCGTTACGGCACCAGCTGCGCGAACCTGTTGCCCGAAATCGTCGAGGGGGTCATGGGCAAGCTCGGCTATTCGATCGGGCGCAACAAGCCCTATGCCGGCGGCTTCATCACCGAGCATTATGGCAACCCGGCCAGCGGGCTGCATACCGTGCAGCTCGAGCTCAACCGCGCGATCTATATGGACGAGCGGCGGCGCGAGCGCAGTCCGCGCTTTGCGCAGGTGGCGGCCGACTTCACCAGGCTGGCAGAAGCGCTGTCGCAGGTGCCGCTCGGCGATCTCGGCCCGTTCCAGGCAGCGGCGGAATAGAATTTCTCGCTCCGTCATTCCGGACACCGCGCAGCGGTGATCTCAGATGCGCAATCGCGCATCGGGGAATCTCGAGATTCTCAGGGCGCAATTGCGCACCATAGTTCGCTTCGCGCCCCGGAATGACAGCGCACAGAAGAAACGCACAAAAGAAAAAAGGGCCGCCTGAATGAACAAGCGGCCCAAGTCTAGGGAGGAAACGCCCAAGGAGGGCAGCGATAGGGCGAGGCCCTACCGCACCGCAACAATATGCGACCGCGCTGCACAAAACGCAAGGGTTTTTGAGCTAGTTCCGGTCCAATGTGGAACAGGCTGGCGGATCGGCAACACCACCGCGAATGGCTATTTAACTCAAAAATATCAACGACTTACAACAATGACACCCGCAGCCCCCGTCTCGCTGCAGTGCTGGTATGCCAAAAATCGCAACATCGTGATGGCTTCGCTAACCAAAAATCCATGCCTAAACGAAGCCATTCCGAAACCCGATTCGAAAGCTGGCTCGCAAAGCGGATGGGAATAACGTGCCGTCGGCGGTGCGCAGCGCACCGGTTTGGGCTAGGCATGTGGCGGCGTTTTTATTGCGGTAAGGGACAGCCGTGACGGTCATCGATTTCACTGCGTTTATCGGACGGCTGGCGACGGCTTCGGGCGAGACCATCCTGCCGTTCTTCCGGACCTCCCTGTCCATCGACAACAAGAGCGCCAGCGATTTCGATCCCGTCACCGAGGCCGACCGCGCCGCCGAAGCGGTGATGCGCCGCCTGATCAAGGCCAACTTTCCCCAGCACGGCATCGTCGGCGAGGAATTCGGCAACGAGCGCGAAGACGCCGAATATGTCTGGGTGCTCGATCCGATCGACGGCACCAAATCCTTCATTGCGGGCTTTCCGATCTGGGGCACGCTGATCGCGCTGCTGCACAAGGGCGTGCCGGTGTTCGGGATGATGCACCAGCCCTATATCGGCGAGCGTTTTTCCGGCGATTCCGGCTCGGCGCATTATTCGGGTCCATCGGGCGAGCGACGGCTGACAGCCCGCCGCTGCGCCGCGCTGAAGGACGCCACTTCCTACACCACGAGCCCGCTCTTGATGAACGCCGCCGACCGCGAGATCTTCGGCCGGGTCGAGAGTGCGGTGAAGCTGTCGCGCTATGGCGGCGACTGCTACTCCTACTGCATGCTGGCGGCCGGCCATCTCGACCTCGTGGTCGAGACCGAGCTCAAGCCCTATGACATCGCAGCCTTGATCCCGATCGTCACCGGCGCCGGCGGCGTCGTCACCAATTGGGAAGGCAAGCCCGCCCAGAGCGGCGGCCGCATCATCGCCGCCGGCGACCCGCGGGTGCACGAAGCGGCGATGAAGCTCTTGAACAGCTAGCGACACAACGCCTGGCGCGAACGCGTTATCGCTTGCGTTCACCTCGGCTGATCGAAGCGGACACCGGAAGTACAACAGTTGCTGGTAACGGCCGGCGGAACGGTGAACTTGAGCCAGCACCTTGCGCGCGGCCCCTGAACGCCCGGTCGGACGAAGGTCCAGGCGTGGCACAGCATTCCTTCCCGTTCGCATGCGGACTTGCAGAGGTTAGGATCTGCCGCAGCCAGATCAAAGTTCTTGAAGTCGCCGCCCGGCCTGTCGATCTGCGGCTCGATCACCCTCATGGGCACGCCGCTGGTGCAGCACCCGTTGAAGTTTGCTGCGGGAACGACGCTCTTGAGCCAGCACCGTGCTTGCGGTCCCTGCAGGCCGGCCCTCACCAGCGTCCATGCCTTGCAACTACCGCTCTGTTCGCAATTGATCCGGCAAATGTCGGCGACCGTGCCGAAGGATCCGGGCCCCGGGGGATTGACCGGGAAGTTGCGGAAGTCGCCACCCGGCCGATCGATATTGTCCTCACGGCTCTGATCCGCGAACGCCACATTGGCCGGAACGGCGCACCAGGACAGGCAGAGAACGGCAGCAATAACGAGCGGTAATCGCTTCAACATTATCTCCTCCGAAATATGAGCATAAAAAGTATGGCCGCAGCGACTGCCGGATCGAGCAAGCTGATCCGCAGCAGCGCGTGTTTCCTCGCGGGTGCATGTCGCGCAAAATAGCGCTTCGGTTGTATAACGCGAAACAGAACGTTGGCTTGTTAAGCCGCTCACAATCGTTTCAATTACCGCTGCGCACCGGTTTTTCGACTCGAACGCCCAATGGATGCTTTGATTGTCGTCGATATGCAGGTCGGACTCCTCAACGGGGAGCCGAAGCACGATTTGCGCGGCGTCATCGCACGCATCAACCGCCTCGCCGCAAATGTCCGCACACGCTCCGGAGCGGTCATCTTCATTCAGCATTGCGGCGGCAAGAGCGACGATTTCGAGCCGGAAACGCCAGGCTGGGCGCTGCTTCCCGAACTGCACCGCGAGCCCGCCGATATCGTGATCCGGAAGACCTTGAACGATCCGTTCGTGGAAACCGACCTGTCCGCGCGCTTGCAGGCGCTCGATCCTAGCCGGCTCCTGATTGCCGGATGGGCGACCGATTTCTGCGTCGATGCCACGGTGCGGTCCGCCGTTTCAAACCGTTACGATGTCGTCGTGGTAACGGACGCCCATACCTTGAACGACCGCCCTCACCTCGACGCGGCGAGCGTCATTCGTCACCATCATTGGGTCTGGCGTAACCTGATCACGCCACGATCCGTCACGCTGGCGCGGACGGACGAACTCCTGGTTTGAGGCGGTTCGGCTCCGGCCACAACCGGCAGGACCTTGCGTCGATCGGCTCATCGCGTACGATGCCCGTCAACACCGCACGACAGATGCGGGATCGGGGAGCATTTGATGAGATTGCCGGGCAAGATTCTCGCTGGACTGACCCTACTGTTGTTGCCGGCTCTCTCCTCGGCGCAGGACTTCCCCGCCAAACCGATCAAGCTCATCGTGCCGTTCCCGGCCGGCGGACCCAACGACATCATCGCGCGGGTGATTGGCCAGCGCATGTCCGAAATATCAAAGCAGCCGGTTTTGATCGACAACCGCGGCGGCCAGGGCGGCGTGCTCGGCACCGACGCGGTCGCGAAGGCCGCGCCTGACGGCTACACCATCGCGATCTCAAGCGCCGGCGCGCTCGCCATCAGCCCCAGCATGGAGAAGGTCGCCTACGACACGCCCAGGGATCTTGCGCCGGTGACGCTGGTCGCGACCGTGCCCGAGATGCTGGTGGTCGCAACCAATGTCCCCGCCAAGGACATGAAAGAACTGATCGCGCTCGCCAAGGCGCAGCCGGGGAAGCTGAACTTCGCCTCGTCCGGCCCCGGCAGCCTGCCGCATCTGGCCGGTGAACTGTTCAAGCTGACCGCCGGCATCGACATCGTGCACGTCCCCTACCGCGGCGCGGCGCCGGCGGTGAACGACCTCTTGGGGCAACAGGTGCAGATGACGTTCCTCGACCTGCCTGTGCTGTTGCCGCAGATCAAGGCCGGTGCCTTGCGGCCGATCGCTGTCGGCGCGGCCGAGCGGGCGCCGACCGCGATGGAGGTGCCGACCACGGCCGAGGCCGGGATGCCCGGCATGATCATCGAGAACTGG
This sequence comes from Bradyrhizobium sp. CB3481, assembly GCF_029714305.1. Taxonomy (NCBI): domain Bacteria; kingdom Pseudomonadati; phylum Pseudomonadota; class Alphaproteobacteria; order Hyphomicrobiales; family Nitrobacteraceae; genus Bradyrhizobium; species Bradyrhizobium sp. CB3481. The sequence continues at coordinate 1,134,693 of NZ_CP121647.1, read as the reverse complement.
TACGGCATGGTGGCGCCCGCTGCGACCCCGCCGGTGATCCTGGCCAGCCTGCACAGGATCACGACCGAGGCGATGGCCGATCCGACAGTGAAGGAAAAGCTCGCCGCCCAGGGCGCCACGTTGGTCGGCGATACGCCGGAACATTTCCGCGGCTTCATCGACAGCGAAATCAAGAAGTGGACGAAAGTGATCAAGGACGCGGGGGTCGCGACGACGAAGTAAGCATGACGGTTCGCTCCTTGCTTGTTGCTGCGCTGAAGAAGTGAAATAGCCGGGACGTCTGGCGCGACGAATGCGCTTCACGCCGCTCCGGCACGACAAGTGGCCGGAGGCTTTGATGAAGGCTCTTCGCGTGCTTCTCATCGGATTGTCCACGCTGCTGCCCGCAGCAGCGACCGCACAGGATTTTTCGAGCAAGCCGATCAAGCTGATCGTGCCGTTCCCGCCCGGCGGTCCCAACGACATCATTGCGCGCCTCGTCGGCCAGCGCATGTCGGAAATCGCCAAACAGCCGGTCGTGATCGACAATCGCGGCGGCCAGGCCGGCGTGCTCGGCACCGACGCAATCGCCAAGGCCGCGCCGGACGGTTACACGATCGGCATCGTCAGCGCGAGCGCGCTCGTCATCAACCCGACGATGGAAAAGGTGCCGTATGACGTCGCGAAAGACTTTGCGCCCGTCACGCTGGTGACGACGGTGCCGGAAATGCTCGTCGTCGCCGGCAACGTTCCCGCCGGCAACATGAAGGAGCTGATCGCGCTCGCCAAGACGCAGCCGGGCAAACTCAATTTCGCATCTGCCGGCGTCGGCGGTATGCCGCATCTGGCCGGCGAACTGCTCAAACAGACCGCTAGCATCGACATCGTCCACGTGCCCTATCGCGGCGCGGCGCCCGCCATCAACGACCTGCTGGGGCAGCAGGTGCAGATGGCGTTCCTCGATCTGCCGGTGCTGCTGCCGCACATCAAGGCGGGCACGCTGCGCCCGATTGCGCTTGGCGCGCCGCAGCGCGCGCCGACCTCACCCGACGTGCCGACAACAGCCGAAGTCGGCATGCCTGACCTCTTGATCGAGAACTGGTACGGCATGCTCGCGCCGGGCGGTACGCCCGAGCCGATCGTCACCGCCCTGAACCGCCTTGCCAACGAAGCGATGAACGATCCGCAGGTGAAGCAGAAGCTCGCAGAACAGGGCCTGACCGTCGCCGGCAACACGGCGGCGCATTTCCGCAGCTATATCGCAGGCGAGACGCAGAAGTGGGCGCGTGTCATCAACGCCGCCGGTCTCGCCTCAGGCAAGTAGCGCGCCCGGCCTCCAGACATCAGCGCGGCGCATGCTTGCGCAGATGCTCCGCCAGTTGCTGCGCCGGTTTTGGCAATGACCGGAAGCTGCGGGCGCAGATCACCAGCCGCCGGTTGGCCCAGGAATCCCTGATCCTGATCACATTGACCTTCATCGAGCGCGCGCAGCGTTTTGCGGCAACCTCGGGCATCACGCCGATCCCGATGCCGGAGGCGACCATCCGGCCAATCGCATCGAAACTGTTCAGCCGCGCGCGAAAACGCAGGCGCGCGCCAAGGCGCGCCGCGTGCCCGCTGATATGGGTATGCAGCGCGATCGAACTGATCAGGCCGACGAAATCACGCTGCACCACTTCGCTGAAATCGACCTGCCGCCGGTTCGCCAGCTCGTCGTCCCGCCCGGCGACCAGCACCAGGCGATCCTCGCTGAACGGCACTCGCTCGATATTGTCCGCAAGCGCGTGTTCGGCCGCGAGCCCGAGATCGGCAGAACCGGACAGAATGGCGCGGGCGATTTCGGCGCTTTCGCGCTCCTCGACATCGATCGAAATGTGAGGATGGGCGGCAAGGAACGCCGCAAGCGCCTTCGGCAGATATTCCGAAAGGCCCGATGTGTTGGCGAGGAAGCGGACGGTGGCCTTGGCGCCGCGGGCAAAGGCGATGAGATCGCCGCGCATCGTCTCGACATTGTGCAGTATGACCCGGGCATGATCGAGCAGGGTTTCGCCGGCCGGCGTCAGCTCGACGCCGCGGCGGCCCCGCGTCAACAGCGACACGCCGAGCGCCTCCTCCAGGCCCTTGATTCGCTCGCTCGCCGAGGCCAGCGCCAGATGTACCTTCGTGGCGCCGTTGGTGATGCTGCGCATCTCGGCGACCGCAACGAAGAGCTGGAGGTCGACCAGATCGAAGCGCATCGGGAATCCCTATCAAGACCGTCATTGCGAGCGAAAGCGAAGCAATCCACAGCGCGGCACAACGGATAAATGGATTGCCTCGTCGCTTCCGCTCCTCGCAATGACGAAGACGTCATCACCTGACTTCGACTTTACCGAAGGCTGTCTCCGTAATCTCCAGATTGTGCCGATAATCGCGATCGGTCAATGTCGCCGGCATGTTCGATTCCGCACTGCCTTTCATCGCCGCCGCCCTGCTGCTGGCCGGCTTCGTCAAGGGAGCTCTCGGGCTCGGCCTGCCCACGGTGGCAATGGGCCTGCTCGCGATATCGATGCCGCCGGGCCAGGCGATCGCCATCGTGATTGTTCCCGCGATCGTCACCAATATCTGGCAGACATTCGGCGGCCCCTATCTTCGCGACATCCTCCGTCGGCTATGGCCGCTGCTGATCGGAACCGTCGTGGGCATCTGGCTGAACGCCGGATCGCTGACCGGTCCCTACGCACGCTACACCACGATCGCACTCGGCTTGTTGCTGGTGCTCAATGCCGTCATCGGTCTCTGCAAGCTGCATATCAGCATCGAGCGCCACAACGAAAAATGGGTGGGCGGCGTTGTCGGCGTCATCACCGGCATGGTTTCCGCGGCAACCGGCGTGCAGGTGATTCCCTCGGTGCCGTTCCTGCAGGCGATCGGCATGGAGAAGGACGAGCTGATCCAGGCGCTCGGCGTGTTCTTCACCGTTGCGACGCTGGCGCTTGGCTTCAACCTCACCAGTGAAGGCCTGCTGACGGCGGCAAGCGCACTGCCGGGTGCAGTCGCGCTGGCGTGCTCGTTCATCGGCATGTTCATTGGGCAGGCGGCACGCGCGCGATTGCAGCCGGAAACTTTCCGGCGCTGGTTTCAGATCGGCATGATTGCCCTGGGGCTCTACCTTGCCGGCAATGCACTCGCGAAGTTGGTCGGTGTCTAGCGCGCCTCCAGCATCGCCACGCGGATGCCGAGATAGACGAACAGCCCGCCGAGCGCGCGGTTGACCCAGGCCACCGCACCGGCCGACTCCCGGATGCGGCCGGCGGCGCGGGCCGCGAAGGCGGCGATGCAAAAGCACCACAACGTGCCGCTGGTGATGAAGATCAGGCCGAGCGCCAGGAAGGCCAGCGTCTTGTGGGCAGACTCCGCCGCCACGAACTGCGGCAGGAATGCCAGAAAGAACAGCGCCACCTTCGGATTGAGCACGTTGGTCAGCGCGCCCTGCCAGAACACACAGGCAAGCGACGCTTCGCCGCCGGCTGAGGCAGCCTCCGCCAGCGGCCGCGATCGCGACAGCAACATCTGCACGCCGGTGAACAACAGGTAGGCGGCGCCGACCCATTTCAGGACAGTAAAGGCGGCGGACGAGGCCATCAGCAGCGCCGACAGGCCGATGGCCGCGCCAAACACGTGCACGAGACAGCCGGCGCAGATCCCGGTCGCCGCCGCCACCCCGCCACGCCAGCCGAACTGGATGCTGCGGCCGATAATGTAGGCCGTATCCGGCCCCGGGGTGATGTTGAGCAGCAGCCCCGAGATGACAAACAGCCATAGTTCGTGAATGCCGAGCGCTTCCGCCATCGTTAACGGGTTCCCTTTCGTGTGAGACCAATGGCGCGCATGCCAATCTGGAAGGATTGCAGTACTATCATGGCAAATCGGCCTTCCACCAGAATGCGCATATTTTATAAACATTGGAATTGGTCGACTGAGCGCGTAGTGGTTATGCTGCGCATTCCGGCGCAGTTGGGGATATAAAGGGGACATGGAAAGACGCCTGGCAGCCATCGTCTGCGCTGACGTCGCCGGCTATTCCCGCATGATGGGGGCCGACGAGGCGGGAACGCACGCCACGTTCAAGGCCCATCGCACCGCGATCTATCCGATCATCCTCAATCACGGCGGCCGCCTGGTGAAGAACACCGGCGACGGCTTTCTTCTGGAATTTCCCTCCATCGTCGGGGCGATCGAGGCTGCGGTGGCCATGCAGATGGTGATGGCGGAACGGAACGAGCATCTGCCGTCCGATCGCATCATGCAGTTCCGCATGGGCATCCACATGGGCGACGTGATGGCCGACGAGGACGAGGTGTTCGGCGACGACGTCAATATCGCCGTCCGCCTCGAATCGGTCGCCGCCCCCGGCGGCGTGGCGGTTTCCAGCAAGGCCTGTCACGAGGCCGGCAAGCGTCTCAGCGTCACCTTCGTCGATGCCGGTCCCCACCGGTTCAAGAATATCGAGGAGCCGATCCATGTCTGGACCTGGCAGCCCGACGGCGCCGATGCCGGCGCCCCAGCGCCCAAGGAGACATCGGCCACCAACCTGCCCGCCCAGTATCGCACCGCGATCGTGGGCGTACTCCCATTCGCCAATCTGAGCGAAAGCGCCGACGAGTATTTTGCCGATGGGCTGACCGAGGACCTGATCCACGCGCTTTCGCTGCAATCGTTCTACCGGGTGCTGAGCCGGCCCTCGACCTTCTCGTTCAAGGGCAAGAACGTGAGCACGCGCCTGATCGCGCGCGAGATCGACGCCACCTACCTGATTCAGGGGTCCGTGCGCCGCTCGCCCAACAAGATCCGCGTCACCGCCGAGTTGATCGCGCCCGAGAACGGCGAGCAATTATGGACCGGCCGGTTCGACCGCGATATCGGCGACCTCTTTGCGATGCAGGACGAGCTCACCACCAGCCTGTCGGCGGCGATCGCAGCCGAGATCTATCGGGCGGAGGCCTCCGCACCGCCGCGCTCCTCGTCCAACGACATCACCGCCTGGGATCGGTTCCTCAAGGGGCTGTCCTACTACTATCTGCAGACCCAGGCCGACGTCGAAACCTCGATCGGGCTGTTCAAGGAAGCGATCGCGCTCGATCCGACGCTCTCGATCGCGCGCGCCTATCTCGCCACCGTCCTTGTCCAGGGCATGCAGCTTGGATGGATCAAAGGTACGCGCGAAGTATGGGATGCCGCGATGAGCCTAGCGGAGAGCAGCGTCCGGCTCGATCCCCGTTCGTCCTTTGCGTTCCAGATTCTCGCCTACGTGCATGCCGCAGAAGGAAATTTCGAGGCGGCGATGGACGCAGGAAAGCGGGCGGTGTCACTCAATCCCTACGACATGGGCGCGCGCGGCGTGCTCGGCGTGTGTCATCTGGTTTCCGGTGAACACCGCAACGCCATCGAGCTGTTCACGATGGCGGCACAGAGCGGCAGCAACGATCCCCGCTATCAATGGGCGGCCGTCAATGCATTCGCGCATTACCTGCTCGGACAGTATGACGCCTCGCTGTCCTGGGCACGTGAACAGCTTTATATGAATCCCAACCATCTTCAGGCGCTCGCGATACGCGCGGCGGCGTTCGCGCAATTGGGACGCACCGCCGAAGCGGTGAGCGCGGCCGAGGTGCTCTTGAGCAACTATCCGACCCTGACCGTCGACCGGCACCTGCGGAACTTCCGCTGGAAGTCGGCGGCCGACGTCGCACATTATCGCGATGGCCTGGTGAAGGCGGGCGTCCCCTTCAGCAGGCTTGCGCTCGTCGAGTCCTCACCGAAGCTTGCCGCGGATTCCTGAGCACGTGTGAGGCGGTCGGTTGACACGGCGGCGAATTCCGCCAAGACTTGCCTACACCCTGAAGTAGCGCCTCGCCGAATTTCCTTTTTCAGAACCGTCACTCGCTCCGCGCCGCGGACGGGCCATTTTCATATTCGGCGCCTTTGAGGATTTTGAACCATGTCGGATCATGCGATTGGCACCGCGCTCGCCGGGCAATTTCCGGTCTCAACTAACAATCCTTGCCCGTTCCTGCGTGCGCTGGTCGCGGGCGGTTATGTCGGCGGCCACGTCGTGCCGCTGTCGCAGCTTGCCGAGATGGTCGGATGTGCCAGCGGCGAGACCGGCTCCGCCCTGACCAAGGTGCACATCGAAACGCGGATGGTTGCCGGCATCGCCAACGGCCTCGGCCCGGTGAGCGTGTTCAAGAGCGCGACCTCGGGTGCCCTGCTCGACGAACTGCGCAACGGCCCGCTCGACAAGCATGGTGGCGGCTCGCGCATTCTCGACGCCGAGGCCAAGGTTCACGAAGACCAGATCGAGCGGCTCGCCAGCTTCGGCAAGGACTGCAAGGATCCTGCAGGCGGCATCGAGACCGGCCTGACAGCAAAGGAAATCGAGGCCTTCATGGCGGCCAATATCAAGCGCGACGGCGACGCGGCGCGCTGGTACTTCCCGATCCTGATGAAGGGCGAGTGGCCGGTGCTGCTGAAAATCCTCGGCAAGGGCGAAGGCGAGGCACGCTATCTCAGCGTCGCCGAAGTCAGAATGCTGTTCATCGAGCGGCGGCTGCCCGAGCGCATCACGGCAAGGTTGCCGAAGCCTGCGGCTCCTAAAACATAAGCTCTCATGTCCCGGGACGCGGTGCAGTGTGAAACGCTGCTCCGCAGAGCCGGGACCCACGCCTCAGCGGATAGACCCCGGATCAGCAGCGCACCACGCCGCCAACCATAGCGCGTCGAAGACGCGCGTGAACGCGCTTATGGCGCTGCGCAGCATCCGGGGAACGCACACGGATGCCAGAACATCACTTGAACAGCGGCGTGCCCGGCACGAAGGCGTCGAACGCCGCCCAGAATTGGCTGCGGTAGCGGTCCTGCTCCTGCAGGATTTCATGCTTGGAGCCGGCGATGACGAGGTGCGAGCCGGCGCGCAGGTGATAGGCGAACTCCTCGATCGCGGCGGTCGACACGATGCTGTCGTTGCTGGCGGCCAGCATCAGGATCGGCTGGCGGATTTCCGATGGGTAGTTCATGCCGCGAAACGTATTCATCGCCCGGAACGCGGTATCGGCCCAGGCTACCGTCGGTGAGCCGAGGCCAAGCGTCGGATCTTCCTCGAAGATTGCGGCGTTGCGCGCGTAGCGCACGGGATCGCTGGTGAAGGGATTGTTGATGAAGGATTCCGTGCCGGTCAACTTATCGCCGCCGCCGGGCACGTAGCGGCCGCCCTGCCCCATCAGCCGCATCACGCGCAGCAGTGCCCGCGCCGGAAATGCAGTCGTGCGCCCCGGCAGGTCGATCATCGGCGCCGACAGCACCATGCGGTCGAACCAGCGCTTTCCGGCATGCGCGATCCTCAGCATCACGGCGCCGCCCATCGAATGCGCCAGCGCGAAAAAGGGCGGCGGGCAATCCGGCAGCACCACCTGCTGCACGAAGGTTTCGACGTCGACCTCGTAATCGGAGAAGTCGCGGACATAACCCTTGCGCGGATCGCGCAGCCGGCGCGAGGAATGACCCTGCCCGCGCCAGTCGATCATCGCCACCGCAAAGCCGCGGTCGCGCAGGTCGCGCACTGTCTCGAAATATTTCTCGATCGGCTCGCTGCGCCCGGTGAAGACGCAGACCGTGCCCTTGCGCCCGGCCGGCGGCGCCCAGCGCGCGAACCGCAGTTCCGCCCCATCGGGCGTCTTGATGGTACCCGAGACGACGTCCTCCGGAACCGGGTTGGCGGGGATCGAGACGAGCGTCATGACGGGAACCGAATAGGTGAAAAAGGCTGGAAATCAAGGCGGGGGCGCAAAAAGGGGCCCGTTTCGCCCCTCTTGAACGCCATTTCACCCCTCCCATATCATTTCTGTGCAGGCCGCTACCAGTGTTTCGGACCCGAAACGGAAGGCTCCGAAAAACTGAGGCTGCACGGACTACGGCCCGGCCCGATGGCGGGCGGGTAATTGAAACAGTCGCTCAATGGAGGACTATCTATGCGTACCTATGATCTCACCCCGTTTTATCGTTCCACCGTCGGCTTCGACCGCTTCTTCAATCTGCTCGACCAGGTGACCTCCGACGGCAGCCCCGGTTATCCGCCCTACAATATCGAGCGCACCGGCGAGAACGCCTACCGCATCAGCGTTGCGGTATCCGGCTTCTCGCAAGGCGAGCTTTCGATCGTCGCGAAGGAAAATACGCTGACGATCAAGGGCGAGAAGACCGCCAATGAGAACGGCAAGGACAAATCCGAAGTGCTCTACCGCGGCATCGCCGCGCGCGCCTTCGAGCGCGTCTTCCAGCTTGCCGATTTCGTGCAGGTGAAGAACGCTTCGCTCGAGAACGGCCTGCTCCATGTCGATCTCGTCCGCGAGATCCCCGAGGCCAAGAAGCCGCGCAGCATTCCGATCAGCTCGGGCGCGCAGGCCCCGCAGGTGGTCGACGCTTCCGTCGCCGCGTAACGGCGGCCAGCCGTTCAGCAGATATTGGCTGAATGCGAAAACGCCCCGGGAAACCGGGGCGTTTTTTTGCGCGCCATCTGGTCCGCATTCTCGTCGTAAAGGTGCATCACGTCGGCGTGACGACCGTAACGATGCTGCTGCTCCCATCGAAATTGCCAACGAGCCGGGACAACCAGATACGGAGCAGATCGATGAAAACCTTGCGAACACTGACAGTCGTTGCCGCCCTTCTTGCCGGATCGCTCGGCGCGCAAACCGCGCCGGCGCTCGCTGCCGCGCCTGAAAAGATCAAGAACGTCGTGCTGGTGCACGGCGCCTGGGCCGACGGATCCAGCTGGTCAAAAGTTATTCCGCGGCTGCAGGCGGCCGGGCTTCACGTCACCGCGGTCCAGAATCCGCTGACCTCGCTGGAAGACTCGGTCGCCGCCACGCGCCGCGCGCTGGCGCAGCAGGATGGTCCGACCGTGCTGGTGGCGCATTCCTGGGGCGGCACTGTCATCAGCGAAGTCGGCAACGACCCGAAGGTCACGGGGCTGGTCTATATCGCGGCGCGCGCCCCCGACGCGGGCGAGGATTTCGTCGCGCTCTCACAGAAGTTTCCGACGGGCCCGGCGCGCGCCGGCGTTCAGGAGCATGACGGCTTCACCAAACTGTCCGAGGATGCATTCCTGAAATATTTCGCCAATGGCGTCGACCGGAAGACCGCGGAAGTGCTCTACGCCGTGCAGGAGCCGACCGCAGCCTCGCTGTTCGCCGGCCGCACCACCGCCGCCGCCTGGCGCAGCAAGCCGAGCTGGTATGCCGTGTCGAAGCAGGACGACACGATCAATCCCGATCTCGAACGCTTTCTTGCCAAGCGGATGAACGCAACGACGGTCGAGCTGGATGCCGGCCACCTGTCGCTGGTGTCGCAGCCCGACAAGGTCGCCGATCTCATCCTGGCTGCCACGGGCCAGCACGAATAGCTGGAGCAAAGAAAACGCCCCGGAAGACCGAGGCGGTTCTGATATTGCTGTCGACCCATAACCACCGGCTGTGGTTTTGCGAGAGGCGTCTGTCATATCGCTCTGATTGATAGATCACGCGGTATGGGCCCCTGCCTTCGCAGGGGCGACGATGGAAGCTTTACTCCAACCCCTGCACGTTCGGCATATCCTTGGTCGGCGCGATCTGCGGCGCGGACTTGTCCGGAATGGTCCCGGTCGCAGCCGGTGCAGCCGCGGCCTGTGTCTCGGTCGGCTTCGGTGCGGGCACCGCGGCCTGCTGGACCGGCGCCGGCGCAGGCTTGGCAGCGACCGGGCTGGCCTTCGGCATCGGCACTGTTCGGCTCGCCACCTGCGCGGCCGGCTTTGACGGCCGCGGTGCGGCCTGGACAGGGGCCGCCGGTGTCGCGGGCTGGACGTGAGCCTGCGTGCCGGCTGGCGGCACTGGAGCGGCCGGCGGCGGGCGCAGCGCGCTCTGGTCTTCGAAGAAATTGTCGCCCGTACGGTAGGGCACGAAGCGGATGATCCGGCCGTTGCGGGCGTCGATCACCAGCCGGCCGTCCTCGCCGCCCCTGTCGATCGCCGAGATCGTATAGACGAAGCCACGCAGCCGCGGGATGCCGAGCGGCGAGAAGCCGTTGTCGCGCAGCACGGAATAGACTTCCGTTGACGGCAACAGGCCGGGACCGGGGGCGTAGCCGTATTGCGGGCCGGGTACGTAATCCGGACCCGGGGCGTAGCGCGGCCCATGGACCACCGGCGGAGCCACCGCGTATGGCGCATCGAAATCCGACGCCGCCGTGTAGCGCCCAGCTACCTGCGCCTGCGCGCTGCCCGCCAAAAGGACCAGTCCCGCCGCCAAAGATCCCGTGAACAACTTCATTATCGAAAGCTCCTGTAAGCCCCGCAGCCGCCGGGCCCTGGCGGGAGCATTTCGCTCTCTCGCCCGTTGACCCGCGGCGAATTTCGTTAGGAAATCCGGCGGTCCTTGGGCCAGATCGGGGCACGCTGCTGCCGCAAGGCCCTGCCCGGCAGCTTTTCCCCGGCTGCGAGGCCCGAATCCGCATGCGGGCGAGGACTTTCACGCGCTTGTGTGATAGAGAAAAATTTGGCATGGTCGAAGTTAGGACAGTATCACTGTCTCAATTGCGGAGCTGTCCCGGCACAGGGATTGCAACGAAACCGTGGCGCCACGAGCTCCAGGGCAGTGCAGGCAAGGCCGTTCCTCAGGGACGTTGAACGGGAAAGCCTGAATTTAAGAAATTGCGGCTCGCGGCGGACGAGCGGTGGCCCGGTGGGTGCCGCAAGCGTCCAAGGTGCGCCGACGATGCGGTGAGGCCCTTTAGCCTTTTTTGAGAGGAATGAAATGAGCGGGTCGGAATTCGAGCGCGAAAACATCGTGGCAGAAACCCTGTCGGCGACCGCGGCTTCGAAACCGGCCGACACGCTGCCTGAGGATTCTCGCCGCGAGCATGATTGGCGCCCGCCGGCCGAGGGCCTGTATGACCTCAGCCTGGAGAAGGATTCCTGCGGCGTCGGCTTCATCGCCAATATCAAGGGCCGGAAGTCGCACCAGATCGTCTCCGACGCGCTCAACATTCTCTGCAACCTCGAGCATCGCGGTGCCGTCGGCGCCGATCCGCGCGCCGGCGACGGCGCCGGCATTCTGGTGCAGATCCCGCACGCCTTCTTTGTCCGCAAGGCCGCCGAGATCGGCTTCGAGCTGCCGGAGCCGGGCCACTACGCGATCGGCGCGCTGTTCATGCCGAAGGAGACGGCGTGGCGAAAGGTGATCCAGAGCATCATCGCCGACCAGATCAAGGAAGAAGGCCTCCTGCTGCTCGGCTGGCGCGACGTGCCGTCCGACAACGCCTCGCTCGGCGTCACCGTCAAGCCGACCGAGCCCTACCACATGCAGGTGTTCATCGGCCGCAACGGCACGGCGAAGACCGACGAAGAGTTCGAGCGCCGGCTCTACATCTTGCGCAAGTCGATCTCGCAGGCGATCTATCAGCGCCGCGACCGCGGCATGGCCGGCTATTACCCGGTCTCGCTGTCGTGCCGCACCTTGATCTACAAGGGCATGTTCCTCGCCGACCAGCTCGGCAAGTACTATCCCGACCTGCATGAGAAGGATTTCGAGAGCGCGCTGGCGCTGGTGCATCAGCGCTTCTCGACCAACACCTTCCCGACCTGGTCGCTGGCGCATCCGTACCGGATGATCGCCCACAACGGCGAGATCAACACGCTGCGCGGCAACGTCAACTGGATGGCGGCGCGCCAGGCGTCCGTACATTCGGAGCTCTACGGCAAGGACATCAGCCGTCTCTGGCCGATCTCCTATGAAGGCCAGAGCGACACCGCCTGCTTTGACAACGCGCTGGAATTCCTGGTGCAGGGCGGCTATTCGCTGCCGCACGCGGTCATGATGATGATTCCGGAAGCGTGGGCCGGCAATCCGTTGATGGACGAGCAGCGCCGCGCCTTCTACGAATATCACGCCGCGCTGATGGAGCCGTGGGACGGCCCCGCCGCCATCGCCTTCACCGACGGCCGCCAGATCGGCGCGACGCTCGACCGCAATGGCTTGCGTCCGGCGCGCTATCTCGTCACCAAGGACGACCGCATCGTGATGGCGTCCGAAATGGGCGTGCTCAAGATTCCCGAGGACCAGATCGTTACCAAGTGGCGGCTGCAGCCCGGCAAGATGCTGCTGGTCGACCTCGATCAGGGACGGCTGATCCCGGACGACGAGATCAAGGCTGATCTGGCCAAGAGCCATCCCTACAGCGACTGGCTGCATCGCACCCAGCTCGTGCTGGAGGAATTGCCTGATGCGCCCGTCAAGGGCATGCGCTCGAATCTGCCGCTGCTCGACCGGCAGCAGGCATTCGGCTATTCGCAGGAAGACATCAACATCCTGATGACGCCGATGGCGGCGACCGGCGAGGAAGCCGCCGGCTCGATGGGCAACGACACGCCGATCTCGGCGCTGTCGGACCGGCCGAAGCCGCTTTTCACCTACTTCAAGCAGAACTTCGCGCAGGTCACCAACCCGCCGATCGATCCGATCCGCGAGGAGCTGGTGATGAGCCTCGTCTCGATCATCGGGCCGCGGCCGAACCTGTTCGACCTGCAGGGCATGGCTTCGACCAAGCGGCTCGAAGTGCGCCAGCCGATCCTGACCGATGCGGACCTGGAAAAGATCCGTTCGATCTCGGATGTTGCCGACACCCATTTCAAGTCGCGCACGCTCGACACCACCTTCCATGCCGGCTTCGGCGCGGCGGGGATGGAGCAGGTGCTCGACGAACTCTGCGCACGCGCGGAAGGAGCGGTGCGCGAAGGCGTCAACATCATCATCCTGTCAGACCGCATGGCCGGCACCGACCGGATTCCGATCCCCTCGCTGCTCGCCTGCGCCGCCGTGCATCACCATTTGATCCGCACCGGCCTGCGCACCTCGGTGGGCATCGTCGTCGAATCAGGCGAGCCGCGCGAGGTGCATCATTTTGCGTGCCTGGCCGGCTACGGCGCCGAAGCGATCAATCCCTACCTGGCGTTCGAAACCATCATCGCGATGAAGGACCGCCTGCCGGGCGCGCTCGACGATTATGAAATCGTCAAGCGCTACATCAAGTCGATCGGCAAGGGCCTGCTCAAGGTGATGTCCAAGATGGGCATCTCGACCTATCAGTCCTATTGCGGCGCGCAGATCTTCGACGCCGTCGGGCTGAAGGCCGATTTCGTCGCCAAGTATTTCGCCGGCACCCACACCCGTATCGAGGGCGTGGGCCTCGCCGAAATCGCCGAGGAAACCGCGCGCCGCCATGCCGACGCGTTCGGCGAAGCACAGGTCTACAAGACCGCGCTCGACGTCGGCGGTGAATATGCTTACCGCACCCGCGGCGAGGACCATGCCTGGACGGCCGAGTCCGTCTCCACGCTGCAGCATGCCGTGCGCGGCAATTCGCAGGAGCGCTACCGCGCGTTCGCAAAGATCCTCAACGAGCAGTCCGAGCGGCTGCTGACGCTGCGCGGCCTGTTCCGGATCAAGACCGCCGACGACGAGAAGCGCAAGCCGGTGAAGCTCGACCAGGTCGAGCCTGCCTCCGAAATCGTCAAGCGCTTCGCCACCGGCGCGATGAGCTTCGGCTCGATCTCGCGCGAGGCGCACACCACGCTCGCGATCGCCATGAACCGGATCGGCGGCAAGTCGAACACCGGCGAAGGCGGCGAAGAGGCCGATCGCTTCAAGCCGATGGCGAACGGCGATTCGATGCGTTCGGCGATCAAGCAGGTCGCCTCGGGCCGCTTCGGCGTGACGACGGAATACCTCGTCAACTCCGACATGATGCAGATCAAGATGGCGCAGGGCGCCAAGCCCGGCGAAGGCGGCCAGTTGCCCGGCCACAAGGTCGACGCGACCATCGCCCGCGTGCGGCATTCGACGCCCGGCGTCGGCCTGATCTCGCCGCCGCCGCATCACGACATCTATTCGATCGAGGATCTGGCGCAGCTGATCTACGACCTCAAGAACGTCAATCCGGACGGCCAGGTCTCGGTCAAGCTGGTCTCCGAAATCGGCGTCGGCACCGTGGCCGCGGGCGTTGCCAAGGCGCGCGCCGACCATGTCACCATCGCGGGCTTCGAGGGCGGTACCGGCGCGTCTCCCCTCACCTCGATCAAGCATGCCGGCAGCCCCTGGGAAATCGGCCTTGCCGAAACCCACCAGACGCTGGTCCGCGAGCGGCTGCGCAGCCGCATCGTGGTGCAGGTCGACGGCGGCTTCCGCACCGGGCGCGACGTCGTGATCGGCGCGCTCTTGGGCGCCGACGAGTTCGGCTTCGCCACCGCGCCCTTGATCGCGGCCGGCTGCATCATGATGCGCAAGTGCCATCTCAACACCTGCCCGGTCGGCGTCGCGACCCAGGATCCGGTGCTGCGCAAGCGCTTCACCGGCCAGCCCGAGCACGTCATCAATTACTTCTTCTTCGTCGCCGAGGAAGTCCGCGAGATCATGGCTTCGCTCGGCTACAAGAAGTTCGACGAGATGGTCGGCCAGACCCAGATGCTCGACCAGTCCAAGTTGGTGGCGCACTGGAAAGCCAAGGGCCTCGATTTCTCAAAGCTGTTCGTGCGGCAGAAGGAAGAGAAGGGCCAGAAGATCTATCATGCCGAGCCGCAGAACCATCATCTGGAGAAGGTGCTGGACCGCCGCCTGATCGAGAAGGCGCAGGCCGCGCTCGACCGCGGCGCGCCGGTCAAAATCGAGGAAGAGATCAACAACACCGACCGCTCCGCGGGCGCGATGCTGTCGGGCGCGGTCGCAAAAATCTACGGCCATGCCGGACTGCCGCATGACACCATTCATGTCGGCCTGAAGGGCACCGCGGGCCAGGCATTCGGCGCGTGGCTGGCGCGCGGCGTCACCTTCGATCTCGAAGGCGAAGGCAACGACTATGTCGGCAAGGGCCTGTCCGGCGGTCGCATCATCGTCAAGCCGCCCCGGAATTCCGGCATCGTGCCGGAAGAATCCATCATCGTCGGTAACACGGTGATGTACGGTGCGATCGAGGGCGAATGCTATTTCCGCGGCATCGCCGGCGAGCGCTTTGCTGTGCGTAACTCCGGTGCGGTCGCGGTGGTCGAAGGCGCCGGCGATCATTGCTGCGAATACATGACCGGCGGCATCGTCGTCGTGCTCGGCAAGACCGGCCGCAACTTCGCGGCCGGCATGTCGGGCGGCATCGCCTACGTGCTGGACGAGGCCGGCGATTTCGAAAAGCTCTGCAACCTCTCGATGGTCGAACTCGAGCCGGTGCTGTCGGAAGAGCTGATCAACGCCGGCACCTACAATCACTCCGGCGATCTCGAGGCGCATGGCCGGGTCGATGTGTTCGCCAATCTGCTGGAGTCCGATATCGAGCGGCTGCACATCCTGATCACGCGCCACGCCAAGCTGACCGGCTCGAAGAAGGCCGCCGAGATCCTCGCGAACTGGAAGGCCTGGCTGCCGAAATTCCGCAAGGTGATGCCGGTGGAATACCGCCGCGCGCTGAAGGAAATGAAGGCGAACGCCGACGCCGAGCCGAAAATCGCGATCGGGGCTTGATCACAACAAGCCCGTCATTGCGAGCGCAGCGAAGCAATCCATCGCTCCCCAAGCCGAACCATGGATTGCTTCGTCGCCAGCGCTCCGCGCAATGACGGAGGCAGGACGAAACAAACGAACGCAAGATGCAGGGGCATCAGGTTTAATGGGCAAGATCACAGGTTTTCTCGAGATCGACCGCAATGAACGCAAGTATGCGCCGGTCGCCGATCGTTTGAAGCATTATCGCGAATTCGTCATTCCCCTGAGCGAGAAGGACACCCGCGACCAGGCCGCGCGCTGCATGAACTGCGGCATCCCCTATTGCCACGGCACCGGCTCGGTGGCGCCGGGAACGCCCGGCTGTCCGGTCAACAACCAGATCCCCGACTTCAACGACCTCGTCTATCAGGGCAACTGGGAAGAGGCCTCGCGCAACCTGCACTCGACCAACAATTTCCCCGAATTCACCGGCCGCATCTGCCCGGCGCCGTGCGAGGCCTCCTGCACGCTCAACATCGACGACAACCCGGTCACCATCAAGACCATCGAATGCGCCATCGTCGATCGCGCCTGGGACAATGGCTGGCTGAAGCCCGAAATCCCTGCGGCAAAGACCGGCAAGAAGGTCGCGATCGTCGGCTCCGGCCCTGCCGGCCTTGCCGCCGCGCAGCAGCTCGCGCGTGCCGGGCATGACGTCCATGTCTACGAGAAATTCGCCAAGGCCGGCGGATTGCTTCGCTACGGCATTCCCGACTTCAAGATGGAAAAGCACGTCATCGATCGCCGCGTGGCGCAGATGGAGGCCGAGGGCGTCACGTTCCATTACGGCGTCCATGTCGGCGGCACCTCGCAAGGCGCGATCGATCCGCGCGAGCTGCTCAACCAGTACGACGCGGTGGCGTTGACCGGCGGCGCCGAAGCCGGCCGCGACCTGCCGATCCCCGGCCGCGAGCTCGACGGCATCCACTTTGCGATGGATTTTCTGCCGCAGCAGAACCGCCGGGTTTCCTCCGAGCCGCTCGGCGACGCCAAGGATATTTTGGCGGGCGGCAAGCACGTCGTCGTGATCGGCGGCGGCGACACCGGTTCGGACTGCATCGGCACCTCGTTCCGGCAGGGCGCGAAGTCCGTGACCCAGCTCGAGATCATGCCGGCCCCGCCCGAACATGAAAACAAAGGCATCACCTGGCCGAACTGGCCTCTGAAGATGCGGATCTCGTCGAGCCAGGCCGAAGGCGCCGCCCGCGAATTCGCCGTGCTGACGCAAAAATTTTCCGGCGTCGACGGCAAGGTGCAGAAGCTGCATTGCGTCAAGGTCGACGACAAGTTCAAGCCGCTGCCCGGCACCGAGTTCGAGCTCGATGCCCAGCTCGTGCTGCTCGCCATGGGTTTTGTGCATCCCGTGCACGAGGGCATGCTGAAGACGCTCGGCGTCGACCTCGACCAGCGCGGCAATGTCCGCGCCAACACGCACGACTACCATACCTCGCTGCCCAACGTGTTCTCCGCCGGCGACATGCGCCGCGGCCAGTCGCTGGTTGTCTGGGCGATCCGCGAGGGCCGCCTGTGCGCGCGGGCGATCGATCAATATCTGATGGGGACGACGACGCTGCCGCGGTGAAGCTGTCTCCTCCTACACGACTGTCATCGCCCGCGAAGGCGGGCGATCCAGTATTCCAGAGGCCTTTACTTTGAGTCGATAAGCCGCAGCGTACTGGATGCCCCGCCTGCGCGGGGCATGACAGCTTCCTTGTGGCTCCTCAATTCTGTACCCGCACCCCTAGCATCATCACCGTCGACGCCGAGCTATTCCCCGGCAAATTCGACTCCAGCCAGTCGCGGCGCAGCGTGCCGCGGAGCCAGAGGTTGCGGTTCATCTTGTAGATGGCTTCGCCCGACACCGTGAAGATCTTGTCGCGCCGCGGATTGCCCTGGTAGTCGAGCGTGCCCCAGGTGAATTTTCCGATCGTCGTCAGCCAGCGGCGGAAGTCGTGGTCGACCTCGACGGTGTAGATGTGCGTCAGCACGCCCGAGGTGCCCGGCAGCGTGGTCTCGGTGATCGTGGTGTCGGAATAGAATTTGGCCGTGGTCAGCGGCGTCGCGGTCCACACCAGCGAGGACGAGACGAGCAGGCCTTCAAGGCGATTGAGCCTGACATCGACATAGTCGCGCATGGCGTAGCCGACGGCGATTTCGCCGGTCAGCAGCCGCGAGAATTCGAAACTGGTGCCGCCCTTGGCGTAGCCGCCCGCGGAGTCGCGCGCAAAGCCGGCGCGGTCGAGCCTGAGGTCATGCACGCGGCTATCACCCTGCACTTCCACGAACGGCTTGATGCCGGGCTTCAGATCATAGCTGACGCGGCCGACGCCGCCGTACTGGGTGAAGTTGCGGTCGTCGTTGGTGCTGGAGGTGCCGTCTGTCAGCTTCGAGTTGGTGTAGTCGGTGCGGTCAACGGTAGCGCCGGCGGACACCTGCAGGCGGTTGAAGCTCTGGTCGACGCCGATCGTGCTGCCCACCGTGGTGTAAACAGGATATCTGGCGAGGCCCGCCTGCACGTTCGGGCTGCCGGGATTGTCGGTCGAGAGGAACAGGCGCCCCTGCGCAGTCAGCCGCGTATCGCGACTGACGTCGAGGCGCCCATCGACATGGCCGATGAAATTCGGCCGGTCGATATCGAGCGGCGCCGACAGCGGCGTGCCGTCCGCGTTCGGCGTCAGATTGCTGGTGTAGCCGGTGAAGGAGCCGCGGAGGTCGGCGACCAAAGCGTGGCGTTCCCAGTCGGAGACCGCCAGAAACTCCGGCGCGACCACGTAGACCGGCCTGCCTTGCTCCGCAGCCAGACGTCCGGGATTGGTATCGTAACCGGCGGAGACTTCGACGGCGGATTTGATCAGGAAGCTGCCGGCATAGTCGCCGACCGCGCCGAACGGATCGTCGTCGACCTTGAGGCGCTTGCGCGGCGGCTGTCCCACGATTGTGCCCGCCATCGCCGGCGGGATCGGCGTCTTGTGCGCCGACTCCGACGGCGGAATCGAAAGCCGCAGTGACGTATTCGATGCGATCGCCGGCCGGGGCGGGCTGCCTGGCCCGATCGGCGGCTTCGGCCTTGGCTGCGCCGGATAATATTTTGGCTGCTTGCGCTTGCGGTTGAGCGAGTCGTAGCCGGTGTCGGCAGCGCCGGTCGCGGCCGGCAGGCCGTATTTCGGGATCGGCCCGGCGCGCCGCGGCGCGGGCTGCTCGTTCTCCGGGAGTTTTGGGCTGGTGAGCGGGTCGTTCACTTCCGCCGCAGTCCGGCGCAGCGGCGAATCCGGCGGCGCCGTCTGGCCGGTGCGGCGGGAGCTGAACAGGTCTGGGGTGACGGTCTGCGCCTGCGCCACGGTTCCCGATACGGCCATTAGCGCAAGGCACGGCAAGACGGCGCACAGGACGCGCGCGCGGCTGTTCCGGGCCGTTGCTGGCCTCGCCATCACCAAAAATATACTCCAACCAAAACAGTCACTTAGCTGGCATGCTCCGCACCCTCGGCCGGAACATGTCGTTAATGGAGTTAAAACAATTATGGTTAATGAGCCGTTGCGGGCGTCCGCTCGCGTCGCATCGCTGGTGCAGCCATGCTATGGACGGCTTTGGCGCGTAGCGCCCTTCTCCCTTGGAACAGACATGGCCAATCCGCATCCGCTGATGACAGATTCATCCGGCACCGATCCCGCTCAATCCGCCGTACAGTCGGCCCTGCGCACGCTTGACGCCGAGGGCAGCGGGATCGCCGCGCTGACGGCAGCGCTGCAGTCCGACCTCCGCGCCCCCTTCACCGCTGCCGCCGACCTGATCCGGAACGCCAAGGGACGGCTGATCGTCACCGGGCTCGGCAAATCAGGCCATATCGGCCGCAAGATCGCCGCGACCTTTGCCTCGACCGGCACGCCGGCTTTCTTCGTCCATGCCGCCGAGGCGAGCCATGGCGACCTCGGCATGATCACGGCCGAGGACGTCATCCTGGCGCTGTCCTGGTCCGGCGAGCAGCCGGAGATGAAGAACCTGATCACGTATGCCAAGCGCTTCCGGATTGCCGTAATCGCGATGACGGCGGATCGGGAATCCTCGCT
The DNA here is from genome assembly GCF_029714305.1 of Bradyrhizobium sp. CB3481. Lineage (NCBI taxonomy): Bacteria > Pseudomonadati > Pseudomonadota > Alphaproteobacteria > Hyphomicrobiales > Nitrobacteraceae > Bradyrhizobium > Bradyrhizobium sp. CB3481. The sequence goes on along the minus strand of NZ_CP121647.1, from coordinate 1,115,054 downwards.
CGCCAAGGCGGCCGACATCGCCCTGACGCTGCCGAAGGCGCGCGAGGCCTGTCCGCACAACCTGGCGCCGACCACCTCCTCGCTGATGATGCTGGCGCTCGGCGATGCCCTTTCGATCGCGCTGCTCGAAGGCCGCGGCTTCACCTCGACCGACTTCAGCGTGCTGCATCCGGGCGGCAAGCTCGGCGCGCTCTTGAAATATGCCCGCGACCTCATGCATTCCGGCGAATCGATTCCGCTGAAGCCGCTCGGCACCAAAATGTCCGAGGCGCTGGTGGAGATGACGTCCAAGGGATTCGGCTGCGTCGGCATCGTCGATGCGCGCGGCCATCTCGCCGGCATCGTCACCGACGGCGATTTGCGCCGCCACATGGATCATCCCGACCTGATGGCGGCGACTGTCGACGAGGTGATGACCAAAAATCCGAAGACGATCGCACGCGACGTGATGGCCGGCGAGGCGCTGGAGATTCTCAATTCCTCGAAGATCACGACCTTGATCGTGACCGACGGCAGCAAGCCGGTCGGCATCGTGCATCTGCACGACTTTTTGCGCGCGGGCGTGGCGTAGGGCGGTCTCTCCCCCGTCATTGCGAGGAACAACGCGACGAAGCAATCCACCTATCCGTTATGCCGCGAAATGGATTGCTTCGCTTCGCTCGCAATGACGGGGTTAGGCCTTTACTGGAAATTTCGCAGTGCCGTAGGGTGGGCAAAGGCGCGCTTGCGCCGTGCCCACCATCTGTCACCGAATGCGCAGCTTGATGGTGGGCACGCTGCGCTTTGCCCACCCTACCACTCCGTCACTGCGGAAATCGCGCGCCCTTCTCCTCCAGCGGCAGCGCCAGGCCATTCGCGAGATACGACACCGTGCGATAGAATCCGCACAGCAGAATGATCTCGAATATCTGCGCCTCGTCATAATGCGCCGCGAGTGCGGCGAACTCGGCATCACCGAGCGTGGCGCGCTCGTGCAGTGCATCGACGGCGGCAATCAGGGCCTGTTCGGCCGCTGACCAGCATTCCGCATCGGCGGCGCCAGTCACGGTGGCGCGGACCTGCTCTTCCGTCAGGCGCGCAGCCCCGGCGAATGTCGTGACATGCACGCCCCATTCATATTCGCAGCCCGTCCGCGCGCAGGTGCGGTCGATGACGATCTCGCGCTCGCGTAACGACAGCGGCCCGCGGTCGAGCAGGCCGCCGGCGGTGAATTTCTCCCAGGCGCGGGCGCTGCCGGCGACGACGCGGAACAGCATCAGCGGCGGCGCCCCGCGCATGATGCGGTCGAACTGCGCGGCAATATCAGGTGCATAAGGCGGATCGAGCGGCGCGATGCGCGGCAAGGTCTGGGACACGGCCAACTCCTGTGCTACAAATAACGTAGCACAACGCTACATTATTTGTAGCGATACGCAAGAGGGTCTCCCATGCCGAAACCGGCCGCCACCACCAAACCACGCGCCGTCCGCGGCTCCCGGACCGGGCGGCCGATCATGGCCCTGCTCGACCTGCTCGGCCGCCGCTGGACCTTGCGGATCGTGTGGGAGCTGCGCGAGGGCCCGCTGACCTCGCGGGCGCTGCGCACCGCCTGCGACGACGCCTCGCCGACGGTGATGCAGGCCCGCCTTTCGGAGCTGCGCGAGGCCGGCCTCGTCGAGCTGCTTTCCGGCGACGGCTATTGCCTGACATCGCTCGGCCGGGAGCTGATGGAGAGCTTCCTGCCGCTGCATCGCTTTGCCGAGCGCTGGAGCAGGCGAAGCTGACCTCTTCCTCGTCACGTTCGATCAACTCGCACCGAATTCGCGGCGAGAGCCCCTCACCCCTGCCCTCTAAGAGCAAGCTTCGCTTGTCTCGACCCCGTGAAGAACGGGGCGAGGGAGTTCATCAAGCCATCGCCACCGTCAGGCTGGCGCCATCGGCCTGCACCACCTTGACGCGGCTGCCGGCGGGTGCGTCGGGGCCGGCGACGCGCCAGATCGTGTCGTCGATCCGCACCGTGCCCGTCCCGTCGATGATCGGCTTGTCCAAAGTGAATTCGCGGCCGATCAGCGCCTTGGTCCGGTTGTTGAGAAACGGGCTCTGGCTGCTGCTTCCGGCGCTGCGCGCGAAGTAGCGCCAGGCCGGTACTGCCGCGATCGCGAATATCGCGAACATCAAAAGCTGCGTCTGCCAGGACGGGTTCATGGCAAACGAGACAAGCCCGACCAGCAGCGCCGCGAGCCCGAGCCAGAAGATGAAGACACCCGGCGCGAGCAATTCCAGCGCCATCAGGATGAAGCCGAAGATCAGCCAGTTCCAGGTGCCGAGGGTGGAAAACATATCGGCCATGACACGAACCTCATCAAGCAAAGTGATCTTGCTAACCGGGCCTCACGGCTGCGGCGTGATCGGCGGCGGCGTCGGGCCGGTGCTCGGCACCGAGCCGGTCCGCCGCGCGGCGGCCGTTGCCGAAGCCGAACTCTCGCCGAACGCCGCCTTGGCGATCTCGCCGATGCCGGCAAGCGAGGACAGCACGCTGGTCGCCTCCACCGGGATCATCAGGATCTTCTGGTTCGGCGATTCCGCGAAACTTCCGAACGCCTTGATGTATTTGTCGGCGATAAAATAGTTCAGCGCGGCAATGTCGCCCTTGGCGATGGATTCAGAGACCATCTGCGTCGCCTTGGCTTCGGCCTCCGCCAGGCGTTCGCGCGCCTCGGCGTCGCGGAACGCGGCTTCGCGGCGACCTTCGGCCTGCAAGATCTGGCCCTGCTTGGCGCCTTCGGCACGCAGGATTTCCGACTGGCGCTGGCCCTCGGCCTGCAGGATGTCGGCGCGCTTGACGCGCTCGGCTTTCATCTGCCGTCCCATCGCCTCGACCAGATCGGCCGGCGGCACGATATCCTTGATCTCGATGCGGTTGACCTTGAGGCCCCAGGGCGAGACGGCGGCGTCGACCACGCGCAAGAGCCGCTCATTGATCTCGTCACGATGCGACAGCACCTGGTCGAGGTCCATCGAGCCCATCACCGAGCGGATGTTGGTCATGGTCAGCACGATGATCGCCTGCTCGAGATTGGCGACCTCGTAGCTCGCCTTCGCCGCGTCAAAGACCTGGAAGAACGCGACGCCGTCCACCGTCACGGTGGCGTTGTCCTTGGTGATCACCTCCTGCTCGGGGATGTTGATCACCTGCTCCATCATGTTCATCTTGCGGCCGACACGGTCGAAATAGGGCACGATCAGGTTCAACCCCGGCGACAGCGTCCGCGTGTATTTGCCGAACCGCTCGATGGTCCAGTCATAGCCCTGCGGCACCGTCTTGACCCCGGCGAACAGCGTGACGACGACGAGCAGGACGAAGGCGATCGCGAAAATATCGAAACCAGTCATAAAGTCCTCCAGAGCGGCAAGGTGATGCGTTGCCGGACGCCGCCTCTCACCATGAGTCAGCGTCACCGCGGCGCCGGTTCAGGCCGGCTGTTCTGTTATGGTATATAGCTAGGGAACGGTTGGGCGGCCACCAGATGTTCTCACGCCCGAACGGCGGCAACATGTCGGCAAGTTTTTAGGTGGGCTATATCCAGCCCTGAAGCTCGCGCAGCACGAGCTGGCGGATCACGTCCATGCCAGCCTCGCTGTCATTGAGGCAGGGAATCGCGGAAAAATGCTCGCCGCCATTGTGCTTGAAGATCTCGGCATTCTCCTGCGCGATTTCTTCCAGCGTCTCCAGGCAATCGGCGGCGAAGCCGGGGGTGACGACGACAATGCGCTTCACGCCATCTTTCGCGAGCTTTTCGATGGTCTTGTCCGTATAGGGCTGCAGCCACTCGTCATTGCCGAAACGTGATTGAAATGTAAGCAGCAGCTTTGAGGCATCAAGCCCCACGCGCTTGCGCAGCGCGTCCGTTGTTGCAACGCACTGAACATAATAGGGATCGCCCTGATCGACATATTTCTGCGGCATGCCGTGAAACGAGGCGACGATCAGTTCGGGCTGGAACGGCAATGTCTTGAGGTGCGCATTGATCGAGACCGCGAGCGCTTCGATGTAGTCGGGGTCGTCATAGTAGGGCGGCGTCACCCGCAGGGTCGGCTGCGCGCGCTTTTCCGCCAGCACCCGAAACACCTCGTCGCAAACGGTCGCCGAGGTCGCCGCGGAATATTGCGGATAGAGCGGTACCACCAAGAGGCGATCGCAGCCCTGCGCGGTCAGCGCATCGATACGCGCGCGGATCGACGGATTTCCGTAGCGCATCGCCCAGTCGACCACGACATGGTCGTGGTCGGCGATCGCTTCAGTGAGCTTTTCGGCCTGCGAGCGCGTGATGGTTTTCAGCGGTGACTCGTTCTTTTCGGCATTCCATATCTTCTGGTAGTCGCGCGCCTTGCGGCCCGGGCGTACGCGCAAAATGATGCCGTTGAGGATCAGCTTCCAGACCAGGCCCTGATCCTCGATCACACGGGGATCGGAGAGGAATTCCTTCAGGTAGACGCGCACGCCGGCGGCGTCGGCGGTGTCGGGCGTACCGAGATTGACCAGCAGCACGCCGATGCGCTGCGGCTGGGACGCCGCCGCCGGCTTCGCATTTCCAAAGGGGATGACCGTGGTCATGATCTCGATGGCTTCGCGCGTTGCCCCATCCTTGTCAAGACAACCGCCGGTTCGCTACGCTCGCAATATTGCCGCGGGGGACGCGTGCGAGTACGCCCGGGGGAGGAACCCATGACGATCGCCGAATGGTGCGTTTTCGGGACGGTGCTGCTGTATCTTTTGACGATCGGATCGGTCAAATGGGCCGCCTGGCGCGGGTTCGACAATTCCAGACCCCGTGATTCCGCGTTCTACGCCGACCCGATCCGCGCCCGCGCGCTCGGCGCGCACCAGAACGGCATCGAGGCCTTTCCGTTCTTTGCGGCCGCCGTGCTGCTGGCGGAGTTTCGACAGGGCCCGCAGCACCTGATCGACGAGCTCGCCATTCTCTTCGTAATCGTGCGGATTGCCTATGTCTTCACCTATCTCGGCGACCGCCCGACGCTGCGCTCGATCTTGTGGAGCCTGGGATTTGCGATCAACATCGCGATCTTCTTCATGCCGGCGATCAAGGTATATCTGCCGGCGTAGGGTAGAGTTGGGCTCATGCGGCTCTCTCACCGTCATTGCGAGCGGGTCGCGCGAATGCGCGCCCGATGACAGGCTCTGCGTGCCCACCATCAAGAGGCTCGATCGGTGATGGAATGGCGGGCACGGCTCACATCGAGATAATTTGGTAGATGATCGAGCGGGCGCGTTGGTGGTCGGGCCGTATCACTGCGGCCAATCCTTGCAGAGCTGGATTACGATCATGATCAGCGAGCCGATCGCGACCACCACCGGGCAGATAAACGGCAACTCTTCCAGCAGCCCGACAAGGGCCGCCCGGACGCGGAGAGTTCTTTTCACATGCGCGAAGCGCAAGCCTGCCACACCCATCGGATATCTCCGTTTGGCCCCCAGCAGCAGCGGTCTGACTTTTCAACGCAATGCGAGCCGCGGCTAGAGTCAGTTCGGGTGTTCCCAGCATCAAGGTGAAGGAACCCTTGCAAGGGGTCATAGGGCACGTTGCCATGGAAGCGCCGGGTCGTTTGGGGCTACCGCCGCGAAGGCTGGGGACCGGCCGGTGTGAAGATATTTGAACTCACCACACCGCGATAAATTATGCATCACATCGTACACAAGGACATCGCGCGATGTGGCGCATGTCGCATACCAAGCCTCGATCGTCATAGGTTGGAACGACGGAGCCGGCACGAGGTTGGATAGCTTGCGTACCATCGCGGCTGCGCCGGACGGCGCGTTGCATTGGAGGCGGCGCATGAAAACCATCGTTGACGAAGCCGGCGAGGTCATCGCCAAAGCAACGGATGACCATACTCTAATCGGCGGCCACCATCGCCTAGCGGTGGCGGCCAGCCTCGGTCAAAGACTGTTCTGGCGAGATACCGGCGAACCTGTGAAGCTTGATCTGTTCTTCAGGCATAAGTTCTCTTCGACGGATAGCCTGAGCCGCTCGCCGAGGCTATAGTTGTTCGGGTACATCGCGCTGCGCTGCTGCGCTCATGGCGCGCGCGACGGTCGATAGCGTTACGACATCTGCGCCGCGGTCGGTCCGCGTCATTGCGAGGAGCAAAGCGACGAAGCAATCCATGCCTCAGCGCTGGGATGGATGGATTGCTTCGCTTCGCTCGCAATGACAGCGATAGAGTCTCGCGACGCAAATCTCACGCAACCAAATGCCGCTCCCGCGTCGCGATCAAATCCCGTATCTCCTTCGATATCGGGACCGGGCGATGGGTCTGCTGGTCGGTATTCACCCAGACGATCTCGCCGGTCACCAACGCCTCACTCCCGCCCTTCAGGAAAATCGCGAGCTCGAACGTCATGCTCGAATTGCCGATCCGCGCCACGCGCGCGCCGACGTCGAGCTCCCAGTCGAAGCGGACCGGCGCCTTGTATTCGATCACGGATTTCACGACGTGGAAATCGACGCCGGATTGCCTGGCGTCGGCGTATTGATCGTAGCCGAGCGCGCGAAAATATTCCGTGATGGTGGTGTCGAAATAGGTCAGATAATGCGCGTTGAAGACAACGCCCTGGCCGTCGATCTCGGAATAGCGCACCCGGAACGGGTGGAAGAACCAGAATTGCTCGCGTGACATGAGATACTCGGCGTTACGGCGTTCGCTGATTGCATAGCCGATCGGACGGAGAATGCGTAGGGCGGATTAGCCGCAAGGCGTAATCCGCCAATGCGCCCCGGGGAATTGGCGGATTACGCTTCGCTAATCCGCCCTACGTTCTAAAACTACAAACACGTTGCGCGTTCGGCGGCGAGGTAGCCGAACAACAGGCCGAGACCGAACAGCAGCACCAGGCCAGCGGCGCCGAATTCGATGCCGCGCATGACGAGCGTGCCGCCGCCTTCGCGGCCTGCGCTCAGGCGCTTCGCGAGTCCCTTCGCCGAGACGGCGATGATGGCGATGGCAGCGACCGTGATCGCGGTGCCGAGGCCCATCACGAAGGTCGCGGCGATGCCGGCCAGGAACAGGCCCTGCGCCAGCGAAAACACCAGCACCAGGATAGCGCCCGAGCAAGGCCGCATGCCGACCGCGAAGATCGTGCCGAGGCCGCGGCGCCAGCCGCCGGGGCCGGCGAGTTGGTCCGGTGTCGGCCCATGCGAATGGCCGCAATGTTCATCATGGACGTGGTCGTGGCCGTGCGAATGGCCGTGATCATGAGAATGCGCGTGGCCGTGGTGATGATCGTGGTGGTGATGGTCATGATCGCGGCTGTGATCATGAGGATGGTCATGTTGATGCGCCGCCGCCATCGCCGGCTTCGCCTGCAGCGCGCGCATGAAACCGGCGCCCTTGGTCCAGACCAGCCGGGCACCGAACGCCGCGATCAGGCCATAACTTGCGATCTCGATCGCCTTTTCCGCCGAACACATCGTTTTCGCCGTCGAGGAAAGCAGCCAGGCGAACACCGCGACGATGGCGACCGCCACCAGCGCCTGCAGCAGCGCCGAGGCGAACGACAGCACGATGCCGCGCCGCGCGGTTTCTTCGTTGGCGACCAGATAGGACGAGATCACCGCCTTGCCATGGCCGGGGCCGGCGGCGTGGAAGATGCCGTAGGCAAAGGAAATCCCGAGCAGCGTCCAGACCGCGCTGCCGTCCGACTTGGCGGCGCGGATGGTCGCGGACATCTCGCGGTAGAATTCGGATTGCTTGGCGAGAATCCAGCCGATGATGCCACCGACCTGCGGCTCGGCCGGCGGGCGCGAGCCGCCGAACGGGTTCTGTGCCATCAGCGTATTCATGGCAGCGTCGAAAACGACGACGGCCGCGAATGACGCGGCCGTGAGTGCGATGCCTCGCGCAAGGCCTGCAGGTATCGACCTCACGGGCAGTTCACCGTGATCTTGTTGGCGAACATCGCGCCATAGTTGGAATTGTCGCCGTTCATGAAATTGTTCTCATTGAGCCGCTGGGCGTTGGCAGTCCCATCATTGGGCCGCTGAAACTCCATCTGGCACGCGGCCGGCGCGCCGACCAGCTTGATCGGATCCTTGTCCTCGAACTTGAAGTCGATGAAGTAGGAAGGGTCGAACACTTCCAGCGCGAGCTGCTTCGACGCCACCGGCGCCTTCAGCGGCAGCACGAAATGCAGCGTCAGCGTGCTGTCCTTGTATTCGAGATAGTAGTCGGTCGGCTCGTTGAATTTTGCCTTCTTGCCGTCGGCCTTGGCGAAGGTGAAGAAATTGAACTCCTTCAGCGATTCGACATTGGTCTGTGCCAGCGGCGCCAGTTCCTCGCGGGTGTAGACGCCCTTGGTCTTGGTCGTGAGACCCTGCAGCGCGTAAGTCGTGAACATGTCGTCGAATGTCCAGGCATGACGCACCCCCGTCATCGCGCCGTCGGTGCCGTAGACCACCTCGCTCCGCGCGGTGATCCAGACGTGCGGGTGGGCCTCGGCTGAGGCTGTGCCGACCAACCACACGACGATCAGGCCCAGCAATCCGAACAGCGCTCGCCGCACGTCGTCCCCGCGACCCGTCTTCGCCAAGGCTTCGCCGGGGTTTGGCGATTGGGCTCGCCGAAGCTTTAGCGAAGGCGGCACGCGGGGACCCATACGCCGTGCTGTAGCTTTTTGGCAGTGTGGCAAAGGCATTTCCCTCACAACGAACACCGGAGTTATGGGTCCCCGCGTTCGCGGGGACGACGCGTGGAGGCGCCGGCTGGTCAAGCCGCCGGCGTTGTTTCAAGCAGGCCCCGCCGGCGCAAGAGTGCGTCGGCCTCCGGCTCGCGGCCGCGGAAGGCGACATAGGCGTCCTCGGGATCGCGCGAGCCGCCCGATGAGTAGATGTCGTCGTGCAGGCGTTTTGCCACCGCCGGATCGAAGATGTCGCCAGCCTCCTCGAAGGCGCCGAACGCGTCGGCGTCCATCACCTCCGACCACATGTAGCTATAATAGCCTGATGCATAGTGGTCGCCGGAGAAAATGTGGCCGAACTGGGTGGGCCGGTGCCGCAACGCGATTTCCGCGGGCATGCCGATCTTCTCCAGCTCCGCCTTCTCGAACGCCGCGACGTCGCGGCTGGCCGCGGCCGGCTGGGTGTGGAATTCGAGATCGATCAGCGCCGAGGACACGAACTCCACGGTGGCAAAACCCTGGTTGAATTTTCGTGCGGCGAGGAAGCGCTGCAGCAGGTCATCCGGCAGCGGCTCGCCGGTCTGGTAATGTTTGGCGAACTGCCGCAGCACCTGCGGCTGCTCCTGCCAGTGCTCATAGAGCTGCGAGGGCAGCTCGACAAAATCGGTGAACACCGACGTGCCCGACAGCGAGGGATAGGTGACGTTGGACAGCATGCCGTGCAGTCCATGGCCGAACTCGTGGAAAAGGGTTCTGGCGTCATCAGGCGACAGCAGCGACGGCTGCCCATCCGCCCCCTTGGAGAAGTTGCAGACATTGATAACCAGCGGGGCGACCTCGCCGTCGAGCTTCTGCTGGTCGCGCAGCGAGGTCATCCAGGCGCCGGAGCGTTTTGAGGGCCTGGCGAAGTAGTCGCCGTAGAACAGCGCCTTGTGGCTGCCGTCGGGACCCTTGACTTCCCAGACCCGCACATCCGGGTGCCAGACCGGAACGTCCTTGCGCTCTTCGAAGGTGACGCCGAACAGGCGGGTGGCGCAGTCGAAGGCGGCCTCGATCATGTGGTCGAGCACGAGATAAGGCTTGATCGCGGCGTCATCGAAATCCGCGCGACGCTGCCGGAGCTTTTCGGCGTAGTAGCGCCAGTCCCACGGGGCGAGGTCAAAATTGCCGCCCTCTTCCGCGATCAACGCCTGCAACGCGTCGCGGTCGGCCAGAGCCCGCGCGCGGGCCGGCGTCCAGACCCGCTCCAGGAGGCCACGCACGGCCTCCGGCGTCTTGGCCATGGAATCCTCCAGGCGGTAGGCGGCATAGGTCGGAAAGCCCATGATCTTGGCGGCCTCCTCGCGGAGCGCCAGGATCTCCACGATGGTGGCGTTGTTGTCGTTCGCGTTGCCATTGTCGCCGCGGGCGGTGAAGGCCTTGTAGACCTTCTCGCGCAGGTCGCGGCGGGACGAGCTCTTCAGAAACGGCTCGACCGAGGAGCGCGACAGCGTCACGATTGCCTTGCCGGCCATGCCGCGCTCCTCCGCCGCCGCCTTGGCCGCGGCGATGAAGGCGTCGGGAAGGCCGGCGCGGTCGTCCTCGCCGAGCTCCATGAACCACTCCTGCTCGTCGCCGAGCAGATGATGGCTGAAGGAGGTGCCGAGCTGCGCCAGACGCTCGTTGATCTCGGCGCGGCGCTTCTTGGCGGCCTCGTCGAGGCCGGCGCCGGCGCGGTGGAAGTTGGTGTAGGTGCGCTCCAGCAGGCGCTTCTGCTCGCCCGTGAGGTCGAGCGCGGCGCGATTTTCGTGCAGCAGAGCAATGCGGCCGAACAGCACCGCGTTCATCATGATCGGGTTCCAGTGCCGCGCCATCCGCAGCGACACTTCCTTGTCGATCTCGAGGATCGCCGGATTGGAATGGGCCGAGACGAGGTCGTAGAACACCGCCGCGACCTTGGAGAGCAGCTTGCCCGAGCGCTCCAGCGCCGTGATGGTGTTGGCGAAGTCCGGCGCCGACGGGTCGTGGGTGATCGCCGCGATCTCGGCGGCGTGGTCGGCAAAGGCCTGCTCGAAGGCCGGCAGGAAGTGTTCCGGCTCGATCTCGGCGAAAGGCGGTGTCTCGAATGGCGTTTCCCACGGCCTCAACAGCGGGTTCGCCCTGGCTTCCGAGAGCTCGGCCGTTTGCACTATTTCCGACATCACAAATCCCGTTTTGGCCCAAAATTGATGCGGCAATCTATAGCACGCGATGCGGCATTTTTGGGCCTTTTGTGCTTGATAGATGGGGGCTTTTCGGAGAGATTGCGCCACCAGAACAGGACCTTTTTTCATGAACCCACAGCCCGCTTCGAAGCCCTCATCCGCGATCTACTGGCCGAGCGTCATCACCGTCATCTCCGCGGCCATTCTGATCGGCGCCGAAGTGTTTGGCGCGGCGTTTGCCGGCGGCTGGGCGCTGGCGATCCTGTTCGGCCTCAACGATACCTCGGCGCATATCCTGCAGGCCGTGCTGTTCGGCATCGGCGTGCTGATCATGGTCGCGTTCATCCGCAACGCGCAGCGCATCGAGCCGTTCTTCCGGCGCGGCTGACGCGCGCGAGAATCGCTTGCTGCGCAGGCGCCGACGCGCTCAGCGCCGATCGAGAAATCTTAACGTCCATTCATGTTTGTTTATCGGCGACGCGCGGTGCGAACGCTTTCGTAATCACGCATGCGGGAAATTTGTCCCCAGCCTAAAAAAATTCTTGCGAAGCCGAGTCAAAACACTTATTTCCCGTTTTGCCCAATTTCGCACGTGCCTGTGGTCGTGTGTCAGTCGGTAGGTATCCGGACAAGAGGCCGGACAGCCGCCAAGGGATGAAGAACCGAGGGTCGCTCTCGTTTGAGTGGCCAGCATCTCTCTCAAGAGATGCCGTTGAAGGTCTCTGCATCCTTTGCAACCGTGACTGGCAGCCGGAGGCGAACCGGCGCACCCCGCTCTCAACGGGGGACGCGACTTAAAGCAACGACGGATCGGGCTTTTTTGGTCTCTACCGGCATTCCAACGCCGGCGCGGGCTACTGAAAAGGCTTGTCCTTCATTGCCAGGTGTGCGGGCGGGAAATTCCCAACCAATCCACGGCAGCACAACTTCGGATCTCGAGTTCGAGGCCTAGTCGCGTCTCCATCGTGCGGCAACGCCAAAGCACTCATGTCCGAGCTCACATTTGAACGGGTCCTTGTCGCAAAGGCCGTTTGGAGGGTGCTATGACCGAACGTATTCAGGAATTCCTGCGCAACCGCCGCAGCGAGGGCCTCGACACCGAGCCGTGCCTCGTCGTCGACCTCGAAGTCGTGCGCGACAACTACCAGACCTTTGCCAAGGCGCTGCCGGACAGCCGCGTGTTCTACGCCGTGAAGGCGAACCCGGCGCCCGAAGTGCTGCAGCTGCTCGCCTCGATGGGCTCCTGCTTCGACACCGCGACGGTTGCCGAGATCGAGATGGCGCTGGCCGCCGGTGCGACGCCGGACCGCATCTCCTTTGGCAATACGATCAAGAAGGAGCGCGACATCGCGCGCGCCTTCGCGCTCGGCATTCGCCTGTTCGCGGTCGACTGCGCCGCCGAGGTCGAGAAGATCGCCCGCGCCGCCCCCGGCGCCAAGGTGTTCTGCCGCATCCTCTATGACTGCGCCGGCGCCGAGTGGCCGCTGTCGCGCAAGTTCGGCTGCGACCCGGAGATGGCGGTCGAGGTGCTCGACCTCGCCAAGCGTCTGGGCCTGGAGCCGGTCGGCATCTCGTTCCATGTCGGCTCGCAGCAGCGCAAGGTGAAGGCGTGGGACCGCGCGCTGGCGATGGCCTCGACGGTGTTCCGCGACTGCGCCGAGCGCGGGATCAGCCTGTCCATGGTCAACATGGGCGGCGGCTTCCCGACCCGGTACCTCAAGGACGTTCCGCCGGTCGTGCAGTACGGCCGGTCGATCTTCCGTAGCTTACGCAAGCATTTCGGCAACCAGATCCCGGAGACGATCATCGAGCCGGGCCGCGGCATGGTCGGAAATGCCGGGATCATCGAGACCGAAGTCGTCCTGATCTCCAGGAAGAGCGACGAGGATGAGGTGCGCTGGGTGTATCTCGACATCGGCAAGTTCGGCGGTCTCGCCGAGACGATGGACGAGTCGATCCGTTACGCCATCCGTACGCCGCATGACGGCGCGGAGATGACGCCGTGCGTGCTCGCCGGGCCGACCTGCGACAGCGCCGACGTGCTGTACGAGAAGCTGCCGTATCCGCTTCCGGTGACGCTCGAGATTGGCGACAAGCTGCTGATCGAAGGCACCGGAGCCTATACGTCGACCTACTCGTCGGTAGCGTTCAACGGCATCCCGCCGCTGCGGACCTACCACATCTGAAGCGGCCTCATTTGAGGCCTTAACTAACGGGAGCCGGTGCGCCGGCTCCCTCCCCGTCATCTGCGATTTGAAGACAACGCTTGGCGCGGCCTGCGGGCCGTTGCGAGCGGGGACTGACGTGCCATGACTGCTTTGCGGAAGACCACCACCCTAGTCTCCGACGCCGCCCGGTTCGCGATCCGTGCTGAGCGGGCCTCGGACGTCGCGGCGCGCGAGACGCTGCTGGATGCCTGCTTTGGCGCAAACCGCCATATGCGCACCTGCCAGCGCCTGCGCGACGGACGTGCACCCGCCGAAGGCCTCGCCTTTTCGGCCGTGGCGGCGGGACGGCTGGTCGGTACGTTGCGGTTGTGGCACGTCAGCGCCGGGGGCGTCCCGGCGCTCATGCTTGGCCCGCTGGCGGTTGAGGCTTCCTCCCGCCAGCACGGGGCCGGGGCCGCGCTGATGGCCCACGCGCTCGCGGCGGCGAGGGCGCGGGGCCATCGCGCGGTCATCCTGCTGGGCGACGCGCCCTATTACGCCCGCTTCGGCTTCTCGGCCGCGAAGACCGGCCAATTGTCGCTGCCGGGCGCGTTCGAGCGCGAGCGCCTGCTCGGCCTCGAGCTCGCTGAGGGCGCGCTGGATGGCGCCTGGGGCATGATTGCCGCGACCGGAAAGCCGCTGCTCAAACCAAGGGCTGCCCGGAGCCGGAAGACGAAGGCGTTGCTCGTCCCGCGCGTGGCCTGAGGCCATGCCGGAGAACCTTCCAGCCACGCGCCCGCGCTGGCGCGGCGCCATCACCATGGCCCTGCTGATCATGATCTCGGTCATGGTCGTCAGGGACATTGTGGCGCGCCGCTGGGGTGGCGCTGCGCCGCCGTCCGACGCGGTCTGAGAACCGTTCCGCTGACGCTGCGAGGGGTTGCGCGCGCCGGGAAAAATCTCTTAAACCCCGCCAAAACCAGCCAGCTCCTGAAATCCGAGGTCCTGATGTCCCGACATCTCGTCTCCACCGGTTCGCCGTTTGAAAAGGCCGCCGGCTACAGCCGCGCCGTTATCGACGGCGATTTCGCCTTCGTCGCCGGCACCACCGGCTACGATTACGCCACCATGACGATGCCGGCTGACGTCACGAGCCAGTCACGGAACTGCTTCAAGACCATCGAAGCCGCACTGAAGGAAGGCGGTTTCGCGATGGCCGACATCGTCCGCGCGACCTACTACATCACCGATCCAAAGGACGCGGATGCCCACTTCGCCGTCTGCGGCGAGGTCCTCGGCGACATCCGCCCGGCTGCAACGCTGCTGGTCGTTGCGGGGCTCTACAAGCCCGAGATGAAGATCGAAATCGAAGTGACCGCGAAGCACCGCACTGCCTGATTCACCCCTCACCATTCGTCTACCAGTACGTTCCGGAGAAACCATCCCATGAGCCCCGCCGCGCAGATCTACGCGAAGATAACCGGTCCCATCGTCATGGTCGGCTTCGGCTCCATCGGCAAAGGCACGCTGCCCCTGATCGAGCGGCATCTCGACTACGACAAGTCGCGCGTCACCGTGATCGATCCCAAGGACGAGGGCCGCAAGGCGCATTGCGAGAAGCACAATGTACGCTTCATCCAGAAGGGCGTGACCCGGGACAATTATCGCGAGTTGCTGATCCCGCTGCTCACCGAAGGCGGCGGCCAGGGCTTTTGCGTCAACCTCTCGGTCGATACCGGCTCCACCGACATCATGGAGCTCTGCAACGAACTTGGCGCTCTTTATATCGACACCGTTAACGAGCCCTGGCTCGGCTTCTATTTCGATGCTTCGAAGGGCCCGGAAGCGCGTTCCAACTACGCCCTTCGCGAAGTGACGCTGGCCGCCAAGAAGGCGCGCCCCGCCGGCTCGACGACGGCCGTCTCCTGCTGTGGCGCCAATCCCGGCATGGTCTCCTTTTTCGTCAAGCAGGCGCTGCTCAATGTCGCCGCCGATCTGAAGCTCAATGCCCCCAAGCCGAAGACCAGGGCCGAATGGGCGGACCTGATGCGGCAGGCCGGCGTCAAGGGCATTCACATCGCCGAACGCGACACCCAGCGCTCCAAGAAGCCGAAAGAGCCTGATGTCTTCGTCAACACCTGGTCGGTGGAAGGCTTTCTGTCGGAAGGTGTGCAGCCGTCCGAGCTCGGCTGGGGTACCCATGAAAAATGGATGCCGGAGAATGCGCATACCCACGAAGCTGGCTGCGGCGCAGCCATCTATCTGATGCAGCCCGGCGCCAATACGCGCGTGCGCACCTGGTGCCCGACCCGCGGCGCGCAGTACGGCTTCCTCGTCACCCACAACGAGTCGATCTCGATCTCCGATTACTTCACGGTGCGTGACGCATCGGGCACGGCGATCTATCGGCCGACCTGCCACTATGCCTATCATCCGGCTGACGATGCTGTGCTGTCGCTGCACGAAATGTTCGGCCGCGCCGCGAAGATGCAGGAAAAACACCACATCCTCGATGAGAACGAGATCGTCGACGGCATCGACGAACTCGGCGTGCTGCTGTTCGGCCATGACAACAACGCCTACTGGTACGGCTCGCAGCTCTCGATCGAAGAGACCCGCAAGCTCGCGCCCTATCAGAACGCCACCGGCCTGCAGGTGACCTCCGCCGTGCTCGGCGGCATGGTGTGGGCGCTGGAAAACCCGAACGAAGGCATCGTCGAAGCCGACGAAATGGATTTCGAACGTCTGCTGGAAATCCAGTTGCCGTATCTCGGCCCGGTGAAGGGTTTTTACACCGACTGGACGCCGCTGACCGACCGTCCCGGCCTGTTCCCGGAAGACATCGACACATCCGATCCCTGGCAGTTCAGGAACATCCTAGTGCGCTGAGCGCGCCAGCACGGCACAGGCGGTGCGGCCGCCATTGTCGAAGCCGAGATGAGGCTGTTAGGGTGCGCAACCACAACATTGCGCCCTGACAGCTGCGCCGGTGACAATGCGAAAACAACCCCACTCCACGATGACGAAAAATATCGGCGCAGCCGTCGCGCTCGCGATGCTGTGGCTCTGTTCCGGCCCTGCCCTCGCCGCCGAGAACAATTGCATGGCGAGCTATTACCGCAGTAAGTCGCCAGCCTGTGTCGATGAGACGCTGGCGCAGTTCCGGCAGATGGTGGCGCGATCTGCGCCGGACAACCTTGTCGGCTTCCTGGCCGAACTGTTCAGGGCTTCTCCGGACGAGCGGGAACGCCTGCTCAAGAACGAGCCCTCCAACAACGTCCGACAAGTCTACGTCTACAGCCTGTATCGCGCTGGCCTTGCGGAGGAAGCGAAAAAGTATGCCGCCGCCAGCCAGCTCACCGCGCTGCTGGATAAACTGCAAGCGGCGCGTGTCCCGGTGCTGGAGGCGGTGAGGCCTTCGGAAATCCCCGGCGACAACGACACCTTGATCGGCGCCTACATGGCATCGGGCAACACCGTCTTCATCCAGCGCATCCTCGACAATTACGCGGGCGCCGACGACGCGATGGTCAGCGACGCCTTGCGCATGGCGTACATGATGAGCAAGTTCGGCAATACGCTCACGCCCAAGGGCCGTGACGACGTGATGACGAAAGCGGCCTGCGAAAAGTACCAGTGCAAGGTGGACCCGCAAAAATTTCGCCGCCTGCTGACGCTCGCCTCAGCCTTCTGGTCGACGCAATCGCTTTCGGCAGGCGACGAAGGCATCAAGACGACGATGTCCGACTTCTTTACCCGCGATGCGCGGCTCAAGAACCTGCTCGGGGCCGAGCAAGCCGCGTTCGGCAACTACATGACCGCGATCATGCTGATTACCACCTTCAAGGACAAGCGCCAGGGCGCGGACCAGGAACGGGCTTTTGAGCTGATGAACAAATCCGCTTCGATCTACGAGCATTTCGGGTCCGGCAAGGAAGCGTTCGAACCTTTCATGAACCTGAAGAAGTAACGGCGTCGCTGCCGCATGCCCGGCAGGCTTCACCGGTCCCTGCTGCAGCGCACATCGCTTGCCGCCCCCGCCCTGGGCGTAGAACTACCCACGGGAACTCCGATTTCCCGTAACACTCGATTAACTCGATCGCGCAATCCTGAAGGATCAATTTTTGCGAGGGCCTATGGCCGTCGCCGCTTGTTCGCGCGACGGCTCCGGTTGGAGCGACCGAAATGCGCGTCGTCATTATCAGCGTGCTGGCAGCTGCGGCCTTGGCCGCATGCACGCCCGAGAACGGCAGCAATGCCGAGGTGACCGGCTCGATCGACAATTGCGCGCGGAAGCTCTACAGCCAGTACAATCCCAAGGACATGAAGCAGTGCGTCGCGGTCTGCATCGCCTGTGAGCGCGGCGTGGTAGTGACCTGCTCGACGGCCTGCACGCTCAGGGGCGCGCAGTGATCGCGCGCCCCCGGTTCGTCCCTCACCGCGCCATATAATCGAACGCGACCGTCCCGAGCCCCAGTGTCAGATCGGCCTTGAAATGCAGCGCAGAGACCACCTCGCGCACCGGCAGGCGGGCGACGTCGGCGAGCGCATGCGGGAATAGGCCGAGCGCCGCAGGGCCGGTCCAGGCCTCCTTCAGATTGATGTCCTCGAGATAATAGCGCACCAGCTCGCAAATCCACGGACTGCCGTCGACGTGCGGGATGATCTTGAGCATGAAGTTCGGCGCCTTCATGCCCTTGAGCACCGCATCATGATCGACCGGACGATGCTTGTAGCCCATGGTGGCGGAGGCACAGAGCACCGAGCCGTAATGTAGCGTGCCAACCAGTACGTCACTCTCGACGGCGATCTTCGGCGACGCCAGCTTCTTGGGAAAGCCCCAGAGCTCGCGGCCGCCCGCGATCGGCCCTTCGTCGTCCAGATACATCGAATGAACGTAGACGCCCTCCTCGCCCTTGAAACGGACCGGGATGACCTGCCCGGTCTCGGTGTAATCGCCGAAGCCGGTCGAGTCGGGCATACGGATGAATTCGTACTTGACGACGGCGTCCGCGACTTCGAGCGGCTCGGGCACCACGGCGGCCAGCGCCTCGGGATCGGTGCGATAGGTGACGATGAAATATTCGCGGTTGAAGAACCGGTACGGTCCCCGCGGAAACGACGGGTTGGTCAGCGGCATCGAATAGGCGGTTCGCCTGACGTCATCGATCTTCATCGCCTGCCCCATCTATCATCTGCATTGATGCCATTGGATTATGCGGCAGATGATGGCAGCAAGCGAGGCTGAAGAATCGGCAGAACGTCACGATGCCGTCATAGCCCTCAAACGACGCCGCCGAGATAGAGCCGCTTGACGATGTCGTTGGCCTTGAGCTCGTCGACCGACTGCGCGGATACCGCGATCTCGCCGTGGACGATGATGTAGCCGCGGTCGGCGATCCGGATCGCCTGGTTGAAATTCTGCTCTGCCATCAGCACGGTCAGGCCGACACGCTGCTTGAGCTCGCCGATCTTGGCGATGGTCTGCGACACCAATAGCGGCGAGAGGCCGACCGACGGCTCGTCGATCAGCAGGAGGCGCGGCGAGGACATCAGCGCACGGGCGATCGCCAGCATCTGCTGCTGGCCGCCGGACATGGTGCCGGCGAGCTGGTGGCGCCGCTCCTTCAGCACCGGGAAAGTATCGAAGACGAGCGCGAGGTTGCCGTCGATCGTGGCCCTCGCGGCCTTGCGGAAGGCGCCCAGCATCAGGTTTTCCGTCACCGTCAGCTTGGGAAACAGCCGCCGTCCCTCCGGCACCAGCGCGACGCCGAGATCGACGATCGCCTCGGGCGACAGTTTTGTCAGGTCATGCGCCACGCCGTCGATGATGAGCGAGAGCCGGCCGCTGTCCGGTCGCACCAGGCCCATCACGCATTTCATCAGCGTGCTCTTGCCATTGCCATTGGTGCCGAGCAAAGCAACGGTCTCGCCGGCCTCCACATGCAGCGTGACGCCGCGCAGCGCCTTGACCGCGCCGTAACCCGCATCGAGCTTCTCAATGGCAAGGCTAAGTGCCAAGATAGGCCTCCTGCACCCGCTTGTTGGCCATCACCTCGCTAGGCGCACCGAGCGCGATGATCTTGCCGGCATCGAGGCACATCACCCGTTCCGAGAAGCGCATCACCGCCTGCATGATGTGCTCGATCATGATGATGGTGATGTCTTCTTGGCCGAGGCTGATCAGCAGGTCGAGCACCTCGTCGACCTCTGATGAGGACAGCCCGGCCATCGCCTCGTCCGAGATCAGGAGTTTTGGCCGCACCGCCATGGCGCGGGCGAGCTCCATCTTGCGCAACTCGACCTGGCTCAGCGTGTCGCTGGGCGCATCGGCCTTCGCGGCAAGCCCCATCCGCGTCAGGATCGACATCGCGGCCTCTTCCTCGATCTGGCCCGAACCGACGCCGGCAAAGTCGAGCCCGACCATGAGGTTCTCCAGCACGGTCATGCTCCGGAAGGGACGCGGGATCTGGAAGCTGCGCGCGATGCCGCGGCGTGCGCGCAAATGCGGCGGCAGCTGGGTGACGTCCTCGCCGCAGAACACCACGCTGCCCGTCTGCGGGCGCAGCGCGCCGGAAATGCAGTTGATCAGCGTCGTCTTGCCGGAGCCGTTCGGGCCGATCAGGCCGAAGCGCTCGCCCTTTTTGATGTCGACGCTGATATTGTCGAGCGCGGTGAAGCCGCCGAAGGTTTTTGTCAGCGTCCCGACCTGCAGGAGCGGCGCGTCGGTTGCGGCAGGTGTCGTCATGGTTTGCCTCCCGCGCGCAGGCGATAGCGCGGCCGGAGCAGCCCGATGATGCCCTTGGGCGCGCCGACCACGAACAGCACCAGCATGATGCCGAGCACCAGCACATTGACCTCCGAGGAGATGGTGACGGCAAGAAGCTGCTGGGTCGAGCCGAGCAGGATGGCCCCGAGCACCGGACCGATCCAATGCGCGGTGCCGCCGATCAGCGCCATCGCCAGCGCCGAAACCGAGTAGCTCAGATTGAACGCCGAGGACGGATCAGCGTATTGCAGGTACATCGCGGCCGGCGCGCCGGCGGCGGAAATCAGCCCGCCCGAGATCATGCAGGCGACGAGCTTCAGCTTGAGCGTCGGCACGCCCGTGCATTCGGCGGCGAGTTCATCGTCGCGCAGCGCCTGCAGGCCGCGGCCGATCTTCGAATTCTGGATGTAGCGCGCGATCGCAACGGCTGTCACCGCCAGAACGGCCTGCACGAAGAACAGCATCTTCACATAGCTGTCGAACGGCGCCATCACCGGCGGTCGCTGGATCTGGATGCCGGCCGCGCCGCCGACGAACCGCCAGTTCATCACGACGGTCTCGATGATGATGGCAAGCGCAATCGTCGCGATTGAGAAGAAGATGCCGCGCATCCGCAAGGTCAAAAGGCCGACGCCGAAACCGAGCATCATGCCGACCACCGCGGCGGCGGCGATCTGCACCACCAGCGGCGCGCCGGTCGCCTTGACCAGGGCGACCGCGGTATAGACGCCGACGCCGAAAAAGGCGTTGGTGCCGAAATTGACGTAGCCGGCGTAGCCGCCGAGGATGCTCCAGGCCACCGCGAGCGCGATGAACTGCAGGATGACGTAACCGGCAAAGAACGGATATTCGTTGCGGACTACTTGCGTCATCGCCAGCACGGCGACGAGAAAGACGGCGACGCCGGCCCAGAATGCGATGCTGTGGCGGGGCTTTTTCATCGGCCGAGCAGACCTTGCGGGCGGACGGCGAGCACGGCGAGCAGCATTGCAAACGAGATCGCGGGGGCCCAGGACGCACCGAACATCGTAAGCACGATCGATTCGGCGACGCCGAGGATGACGGCGGCGATCAGCGTGCCGCTGATGCTGCCGAGCCCGGCCATGACGACGACGCAGAAGGTGCGTCCGATATAGGCGCGGTCGAGCGTCGGCTCGACCGGCGCCACGATGATGAGGAGCGCGCCGGCAATGCCAAGCACGGCAGTGGCGATGCCGAAGGCGAACTGCTTGATGCGGACCGGATTGGCGCCCATCAGCCGCAGCGCCTCCTCGTCCTGCGCGACGGCGCGGATCGCGCGGCCCATGAAGGTCTTCGACAGATAGATCGCCAGCAGTGCGGTCAGCGTCAGCGCCACCGCGAACGCGACCAGTTGCCGGATCGGTATCCGGAACTCGCCGAAGCGCCAGGATTTGCCGATATATGTTGCGCTGACCGAGCGCTGGTCGACGCCGAACTGCAGGATGATCAGCACTTCGATGATGAAGGCTATGCCGAAGAAGAACGCGATGCCGCGGACGGCGGCATCGCTGCCACGCCGCTCGAAGGTCTCGTAATAGACGCGGTAGGCGATGAGACCGAACAGGAAGAACAGCGGCGTGATTGCGAGCCCCGCCAGCAGCGGATCGATGTCGTAGCTTTCATTGAGCTGATAGACGCCGTAGGACGCCAGCACCAGGAAGGCCGGGTGAGCGACGTGGGGCACGTCGAGCAGCCCGAACGAGACCGACAGCCCGACGCTGACGGCTGCATAGAAGCAGCCGAGCAGCACCCCGAGCAGCACGGCCCCGAGCAGCAGGTCCATCGAAAACACGTCAGTTCCCCCTTGCGCTCGAAGCCGAAAAAGCCACGAGACCTACTTTCGGGCCGCCTCGAAGGGACTGATGAGTTCACCGGTCTTCAGCTTGTCCGGGAACAGGATCACCTGCTTGCCGGAGGAGCGGAACTGATCGATGTCCTTGTCCTTGACGCCCCGGAACTGCGCTTGCAGCGTCGCGGTTTCCTTGCGCTCGCCGTCCGCAGAAAACGCGATCGGGCCGACGATAGTTTTGTGCTCATTTTCGCGCAGGTATTTGGCGATGCCCTTCTGATCGAGCGACTTGGTGGAATTGACCGCCGCCTCGATCATCTGGCCCATCGCGTAGCCGAACGGCGCCAGATAATATCCGAGCGGATCAACCTTCGCCTCGATGGCGCGCTTGGTATACTTGTCGAAGAAGTCCTTGGTGCCGTCGAAATACATGCTCTTTTCCGGCAGCCAGGTGTTGTAGTTCACCACGCCATTGAGCAGCGAGCCGAGGTTCGACATCACGGCAGCAAATTGCAGGCCGACCATGCCGCCGCCGAAAATCTTGACGTTGTCACTGACGCCGATTTCGTTCACCGCGCGCAGGATGCCGGCCGAATCCGGCGGATAGGACGCGACATAGACGATGTCGGGTTTGGCGGCGTTGAGCGCGCGAATGATGGACGCGAATTCGACGGTGCTCGGCGGATAGACCTGGTCGAAGACAACAGGGATGTTGCGCTGCTTGGCGACGTCGCGCGCAGTCACCGCGAGATTCTGCGCGAACTCCTGGTCCGCCGTGAGCAACGCCATGTTCTTGCCGCCGGCCTTCTGCGCAAGGTCGAGGAACGAGGCCGCCCAGCTGTCCGCCGGCCCCCAGGGCGCATTGTTGAACCACATGTCGTGGCCGACCTTGCTGTTCACCTGGAACGAGAAATTGCCCATCAAGAGCAGGCCGCGCTGCTTGACGAACGGCATGATCGGCGCGGTCGGCACCGTCGCATAGGGCGCGAACAAGAGATCGACCTTGTCGACATCGACCAGCTTGGCGTAGATCGCCGGCGTCTCCGACGCGCTCGACTTGTCGTCATAGACGACGAGCTCGACCTTGCGGCCGAGCAGGCCGCCCTTGGCGTTGATGTCGTCGCGCCAGATCTCGATGCCGAGCAGCGATGCCTTGCCGCCGCCGGCGAGGCCGCCGGTTTGCGGCATCGACATGCCGATCTTGATCGGCGGCTGCTGGGCCAGGGCGTTCGAACCGTGCCCAACCACAGCGACAGCCATCGCGCCGCCCAGGAATGTTCTGCGTTTCATTGCTCCCCCTCATTTTCGTTGTGTCGTTTCGGCTCCCGCCGGATCTTCGTCCAGTCGCCCGCCAATGGTTAGGTCAAGCGAGAACTATCCAGCCCCCACGGTTTCGCTCTTGGCCGCCTGCTTGATAATCGCCGATGGATCAGCGCCAACGCGGCCGCTTACCTTGTCGGCGGCGCTTTCGCGCGACAGCCGCATGTCGAAGCGGATGCTCGGCATGCCCTTGATCGGACAATCCGGATCGTTGGCGACAACATCGACGGCGAGATCGCCCGACGAGCCGAACACGACATCGTCAGCCAGATGCGGATCGTCGCGCAGATAAAGCGCGGTGACCAGTTCGCGATAGCCGGTGGCGCCGACCAGGAAGTGGATGTGCGCCGGCCGCATGCCGTGCCGGGCCTGCGCCTTCACCATGGCGCCGACCGGACCGTCCATCGGGATGGAATAGCCGAGCGGCTTGACGGTCTTCAGGACGTAGACGCCATTGGCGTCGGTCGCGAACACGCCGCGGTAGTCGACCGAAGTGGCGCTGGCCTGAATGTCGTAGAGACCATCGGCACCAGTCTGCCAGATCGAGACCGTGGCATTCGCCACCGGCTTGCCGGCAGCATCGGTGACGCGGCCATACAGCACGCATTCGGTGCCGGGCTTTGGATTCTTGGCGATCGAGCTGCCGGCCGCGAGCGTCGGCGTCGCTTCGCGGTAGAACGGGCCGAGCAGGCTGGTATGGGTCGCCTCCTCCAGCGCGGTCGCATCATGCAGGCCGTTGACCAGCGCCGAGAGGCCGAGCGTATCCGACAGCAAGATGAACTCCTGCCGCTCCGGCGAACACATCTTGCCCGCGGCGGTCATGAATTCGATGCCCTTGATCCATTCTGCGGGCGTCAGATTGACCTCGCGGGCGAAGGCGTGGAGATGCTTGACCGCCGCTGCCATGATCTCCTTCAGGCGCGGGTCCGGCGTCGTCGCCATCTGTTCGAGCACGGCGTCCGTGATCGTCTCAGGCGTTAACTCACGCATGCGTCACTCCCTGGCGTGCCGGCCATTGTTCGACCTGCCGGCTGTTGTTGCCGCAAGCCTAACCGCTTGTTGGGGATCAACACAAGGCGTTCGGGGGCAGCGTCCTGACCGTCTGCTACCAATTGATGCGGACGAACGGGGCGATATGGCCGCAACGGCGCACCATTACGCATGGCCGCGACTTTTCGCGGCCCACGATTTTGCGATTGCACAATCGGCATCGCAAAAGTGGGATCATTTCTCCCGGATCGGCGGCGCGGTCTTCTCCGCCGGTGCGGGCGGCAGCGCGGGCTGAGCGCCCTGTTTCTGCGCGTCCGGATCAGGCCGGGCCGGCTGCGGCGGGGTATCCGAAGGGCGCTGGCCGGTCGTGGGTGGCTCGGGCGGCGGCCCGGACGGTTTGGTTTCCGCGCCGGGCGTCGATTGTGTCGGCGGCGTCGCCTGCGCGATGTGCACGGAATCGCCTGCCATGATTTCGGTCAGCGAAAGCACGGATACGACAAGACCGGCTGCGATCAATGTGGACGCGGCCAGCATATCCCGTCGGTATTGGCGTTGGCGTTCATCGGCAGGCATATCGTTCACCCACGAAATCATTTCGCGGATCAACGGCCGGCCGGACGCATGGTTCCGCGCGGAACCTGCTCAAGCCCCTCATCCTGAGGAGCGGCGTCTTCGCCGCGTCTCGAAGGATGCAGGCCCGTCTGGGCCTCATGGTTCGAGACGGCGCTAACGCGCCTCCTCACCATGAGGGATTCATGACGCCCTATGCCTAGAATTCCATCATCCCGGCGTCGCCATCCTCGGTGCCGAAAGCCAGCAGCGTGCCTTTCGCGTTCCAGCCGAGCGCGGAGACTGGCTCGCTGCCATTGCGGCGCACCAGAATTTCCGCGCCATCCTCATAACGCACGATCAGGATGGTGCCGTCGCTATACCCGGCCGCCATGAACTCCTGCTTCGGATGACAGGCGACTGAGGAGACGCGCGCTTGCAACGGCGCCAGCATCGCGGGCTGCTTACCCATCGGACCATCCTTGCTGTTGAACGGCCAGATGATCACGGTGTCCGCGCCCGAGGTGGCGAGCCCCTTGCCGCCGGCGCTCCACGACATCGAGCGGACGCGGCCGGGATAGCCGCTCATCCGCATGTGTCTGTTGTCGGCGAGCCGCCAGCCGTGCAGCGCCGGCTCATGCATGGCGGTGACGAGGAACTTGTTATCCGGACTGAAGGTCACGGAAAGATGCGAGCCGGCCCATTCCAGGAATTCCGGCTTCGCCGCCATGTTGGGAAACCAAAGCGTCACGCCGTTGTAATGGGCCACTGCGACGCGCAGGCCCTTCGGCGCAAACGCCAGTCCGCCCACGGTCGAAGGCGCATCAAAACTCTTCTCCTCGCCCTTTGCGCTGCGGATGAATGCGGTCTTGCCAGCCGACCATGCCACGGTGCCGTCGGAATGCAGCGCAACGTTGTCGATCCAGCGCCGCTTGGCGTCGGTCGCGAGCACGGACGTTTCGCCCTTGGCATTCAACGCGACGACCTTGCCGTCATCGCCGCCGGTGACTACTCGCTTGCCATCGGACGCCGTACAGAGGATGGCACCGCCATGCACGTCGGTGCGCGAGACTTCGCCATCAACGCCGGCGAGCGCGACCTTCTCCTCCGCGCAGACGAAGGCGGCGACATCGCCGAGAAAGTGCACCGCGGCGACCGGCGCGCCGACCGCGACGGGTTTCACGCGGTCGGTCATAGATGCTATTGAGAGCTGTTCGGAAGACATGAGTTCGATCTTCTTCGCCTCACATAACGATACAGGCTTCAAAACCTTCGCGGATCGTCTTTTCCGGCAACTCGCGGCCGATGAAGACGACACGGCTTTCGCGCGGCTCGCCTTCCTTCCACTTCCGCTGATGATCGCCTTCCAGCATCATGTGCACGCCCTGGAAGACGTAGCGATCGTCGTCGTCGGCGAAAGCGAGGATGCCCTTCGAACGCAGAATCTTTTGGCCCTCTGTGGCGACGAGGTTTTGCAGCCAGGGCATGAAGATTGTGGGATCGAGCGGCTTGTCCGAGCGCAGCGAGAGCGACTGCATGTCCTCGTCGTGATAGTGCTTCAACCCGCCATGGCTGTGGCTGTGATCATGGTGGTGGTCGTGGTCATGATGATGATCATGATCGTGGTGATGATGGTCGTCGCCGGCATCGAGGAATTCCGGCTCGATCTCCAGGATGCGGTCGAGGTCGAACGCGCCGCGCTCCAGTACGTCAGCCAGCGCCACCTTGCAGCGCTCGGTGCGGTGCAGCTTTGCGTAAGGGTTGATGCCGCGGATGCGGGCCTCGACCTCGGCGAGCTCCGGCTTGGAGACGAGATCGGTCTTGTTGAGCACGATGACGTCGGCAAACGCGATCTGGTTCTTGGCTTCCGGCGCATCCTTCAGGCGGTCGCTCAGCCACTTCGCATCGGCCACCGTCACGACGGCGTCGAGCCGCGCGTTCCTCTGCACGTCCTCGTCGACGAAGAAGGTCTGCGCCACGGGGGCCGGATCGGCGAGCCCCGTGGTCTCGACGATGATGGCGTCGAACTTGCCCTTGCGCTTCATCAACCCATCCATGATGCGGACGAGATCGCCGCGTACGGTGCAGCAGACGCAGCCATTGTTCATCTCGAACACTTCCTCATCGGCGCCGATGATGAGGTCGTTGTCGATGCCGATCTCGCCGAATTCATTGACGATGACGGCGTATTTCTTGCCGTGGTTTTCCGACAGGATGCGGTTGAGCAGCGTGGTCTTGCCGGCGCCGAGATAGCCCGTCAGCACGGTCACTGGAATTTTTTGGGACGAAAGTTCAGACATAATCGCTCCGGAGCGGAAAATTTGGGACGCGCCGGCAGGCAGGGAGGCCCCTGCCCTATGGGCTCAGCGCGCCGGTCAGGGCCTTTATATTGTGCCTGACCATCGCAATGTAAGTGGGAGAATCGCCCTTTTCGCCCGTTAGACTGTCCGAATAGAGTGTTCCGCCGATCCTGGCGCCGGTCTCGGCCGAGATCCGGCCCATCAGGCGGGGGTCGGTGATATTTTCGAGGAACACCGCCGGTATTTTGGCCGCCTTGATCTGAGTGATGATTTTGGCGATGTCCCGCGCACTCGGTTCGGATTCGGTGGAGACGCCGAGCGGCGCGATGAACTCGATACCATAACTAGCGGCGAAATAGCCAAAGGCGTTGTGGGTCGAGATCACTTTGCGCCGGCCCTCCGGCAGCTTTGCGATGGCGTCGCGGACCTCGCGGTCGAGCGCATCGAGCTGTTCAATATAGGCCTGCGTATTCTTCATGAACTCCTCGGCAGAGGCTGGATCGGCGGCCGAGAGCGCGAGGCTGATATTGGCGACATAGACCTTCGCATTGGTGACCGACTGCCAGGCATGGGGATCGGCGGCCGACCCCAACCGGAGGGGAGAGATGCCATCGCTCGCGGTGACAATCTTCGCCTTGCTGCCGGCGGATTGCACCAGCCGCGGCAGCCAGCCTTCGAAACCGAGACCGTTGACGAAGATCAGCCTGGCATCGGCGATCTTCTTGGCGTCAGCCGGCGTCGGCGTATAGACATGCGCGTCGCTGTCGGGTCCTACCAGTGTCGTGACGCTGACCCGATCGCCGCCGACATTGCGGACGAAATCGCCGAGGATCGAGAAGCTGGCGACGACGTTGAGCCGCTCTGACCCTCGCGCGGACCCAGTAGCGATGAACATCGCGAGAGCGACGAGCCAAAGCCGGATCATCGCTATGCCTCCAAATGCCGGCCGGGGAACATCTGCCGGATAAGGCCGCTGACGGATCCGAACAGCAGCGACACCACGTAGAGCCCGGCAGCAATCAGGATGATCGCGGGGCCTGAAGGGATCGTGGTCTGGAACGACAGCACCAGCCCGGCATAGCCTGACACGATCGCGCTGGCGACCGCGATGCAGATCATGCCGGTGATGTCGCGCGACCAGAACCGCGCGATGCCGGCGGGGAGGATCATCAGGCCGACGCCGAGCAAGGTGCCGAGCGCGTGAAAGCCGTTGACGAGATTGATCACGACGAGGGCCAGGAATGCCAGATGCGCAGGCGCGCCGGCGCGGCTGACCGTGCGCAGGAATACCGGGTCGACGCATTCGATCACCAGGGGACGGTAGATGATCGCCATCACCAGCAGCGTGATCGTCGCATTGAAGGCGATCACGAGCAGCGTCTGGTCGTCCATGGCCAGAATGTTGCCGAACAGCACGTGCAGAAGATCGATATTGGTGCCCTTGACGGAAACGATGGTGACGCCAAGCGCGAGCGAAACCAAGTAGAAGGTCGCGAGCGAGGCATCCTCCTTCAGCTCGGTATTGCGCGCGACCAGGCCGGCAAGCAGCGCGACCGTGAAGCCCGCGATCAGCCCGCCGGTCGTCATCGCGAACAGATTGAGGCCGGAGACGAGGAAGCCGATCGCCGCGCCCGGCAGGATCGCATGCGCCATGGCGTCGCCGACGAGGCTCATCCGCCGCAGCATCAAGAAAACGCCGATCGGCGCGGCGCCAAGCGCGAGCGCGACCACGGCGGCGAGCGCGCGGCGCATGAACTCGAATTCGGTGAAGGGCGCGATCAGCGCGTCGTACAGCATCAGGCGGCCCGCGACGGCAAATCGTCGGCGCAGGCGGCGGCGCTGTCGTCGAACGCCTCGCACATCCGCAAGGCGACCATCAGGTTTTCGGCGTTAAGCACCTCGGCGGTCGGGCCCCACGCCACCGGCCCGCGCGCGAGCAGCAAGGTTTCGGGAAAATGGTCGCGCACCAGCTCCATGTCGTGCAGCGCCGCCAATACAGTACGGCCCTCGCCGTGCCAGCGCTTCACCAGCGCCAGCAGATCGGCCGAGGTCTTGGTGTCGATGGCGTTGAAGGGTTCATCGAGCACAATCAGGCGCGCATCCTGCAGCAGCACACGCGCAAACAGCATGCGCTGGGTCTGGCCGCCCGACAGTGTGCCGATCGAACGGCTTTCAAACCCGTTGAGGCCGACGGCGGCGAGCGCTCTTGTGATCTTGCCCTGCGCCGGCTTTCCCATGCCGCCGAAAAACCCGATGGATCGCCACAGGCCGGTGCCGACGAAATCGAACACCGAGATCGGAAAGCTGCGGTCGATATCGACGCTCTGCGGCAGATAGGCGATGTCTCTGACATCGAGGCCGCCGAGATCGATCGATCCGGAGAGCGGCTTCAGGATTCCGGCGAGCCCGCGAAACAGCGTCGACTTGCCGGCGCCGTTCGGCCCGATCACCGCCAGCAGCGCGCCAGCGGCCACCTCGCCGGTGAGATGATGCACCGCCGGATGGCGGTCATAGCCCAGCGTGACGTTGTGGAGATTGAGCTGCGCCGCCATGCTCACCTCATCGCGACCAGCACGACGGCCCACAGCGCGGCCGAGACCGCCAGGGCCGCAGCGAGGCGGGCGGCGACCGTCATCCGCAGGATCGACCAGGGCGCCGCCTGCGCCGGATGGGGCGTCGCCGGACCATGGGAATGGGCGTAATGGGCGTGGTCATGGGTATGCAAATGCGGCATGGAAAGACGTTATAATATAACATTACGGGAGTCCATGTGCCGGCAACACCGCGGACCTGGCGCCGGACGGGCTTGAACGCGGCCACCGGATGGGGCGACCAATTAGCGCGATGACCCAAGCGGCCACCCTAACGAACCGTCCTGCCGATCCCGAGCGCAGCTACAGCCTGCGCGCGTGGCTGGTCGATTTTCTGGCCATCGGCATCGGCGCCCTGGCCGTTTACCACTATAGGCCCGACGGCTTTCTCGCCGGCCTCATCGTCTTCGTCGGCGCCTACACGTTCGCGCATTCCCTGCAGGGCCTGAACTGGCAATCGATCCGCGCCATTTCCCAGGCCCTACTGTTCCTGCTCACGCCCGTGCTCCATCTAAGCATGCTGATGATGGCTCCCGTCGGCACCAGTATCCAAGGCCTGGTCGCGACCTTCCTGCTGCCTGGGATCGCGCAAGCCTACTGGCTTTGGGAATTGTGGCCCGCGACGGGTCTGCCGTCCCACCCGCTGGCCGTAATGTGCGCGGCGTGGCTGGCCCTGCTTGCGAGCTGGATTGCGGCGAAGACGATGGTCGGCGGCAGACCTGCGGTCCAACTGAACCCGAACTAGACGAAGTTCATAAATCGACGCTGCTAAAGCGGTCTGCGTGCGGCATGCCTGATCCCGTGGACGACAATGCCGCTTGCATCGGGCCGATAGAAAATCACATACGGATACGGCCTTCGGATACGGCCTTGCCACCGCCTTGCGGATGCCTTCCCTGCGGGTAAGGCGTCCGGAATTCGGATGTTGTGCGAGCAGATCGATCACGGCGTTGAGCCGCCGCTTGACGTTGTCTGCGCCTTGCGGCGAACGTGCGTCAATGTAGTCGAGAATTTCGGCAAGCTGGCGCAGCGCCCGGCGTGTGTAACGGACCTTCACAGCCCATGCTTCGCCCATACCGCGCGGACTTCATCATCCGTCGCGAACTCCCCCTGCGCGGCTTCCGCCAGCGAAGCATCGAGGTCGGCGGCCTCCTCCGGCGTCAGTTCATAGGGCGGCTGATCCACGCCCGCGAGCTGCAGCAGAATTCGCGCAAGATCATCCTGCGCCTCCTCGGGCAGGGCGGAGACGGCCTCAACAGCCTGTTCGAACAAGCGGGTCATCCTGTAAACATAGTGATTTCAGCGTCTCATTGGAAGCCTTGTGGCCAGCCGCGCCTGACCTCACGGTTTGCCGATCGCCATCGCGATCGCTGCCGCGAGAAACGGAAACGGCAGCGAGACCGCGGCGCGAAACCAGACGAATTTCGCCGGCATGAACGGGATTTCCCAGAGGATCATGCGCTGGAAGGCGAACAGCGCCCAGGCGACGACATAGGCGATTACCTGCGGCGATCCGCCGCCGACCTTGAGCGCCACCGCGCCGATCGAAAAACCGACCACCGGGCCGCCCGGCGTGGCCGCGCCGGCGATTACTGCGGTCAGGACGCCGAGCCAGCCACTGTCGGGGCCGAGCCAGCCGGTGATCACCTCCGGTGGGATGACGGCGGCGATGTAGCCCGAGCCGATCACACCGAGCGCAATGCGCGGCACGATGTTGATGAAGTCCATCGAGCCTTCGCGCACCGACGACACCAGCACGACGCGGCCGCGCCGCCACGCCATGAATCCGAGGAGTGCGACCGAACCCCACAGCGTGACGTCGATGATCAGGGCCGATGCCGTCATTCGGGCTCGCCCTTCGGGTACATCCGGACAAACACGAGCCGGCCGAGCGCGCCGGCCAGCACCGGGATCGGCAGCGAGATCACGATGCGCCACAGCGTGAAGTCGGTGCCGAGGATCGGCAATTCCCAGGCGACCGCGCGGCCGTAGCCGATCAGCGTCCAGCTCACCACCATGGCGATGGTAGCGCCGAAATCGGCGCCAACGGTCAAAAGCGCCGCCGCCACTGGATAGGCAGTGAAGGGACCACCGGGCAGAATCGCGCCGAATGCCGTGCCGATCAAAAGGCCCTTCAGGCCGGATTCCGGACCGAGCGAGCGCGAGACTTTGTCGTGCGGCAGAATTTCCGCGATGAAGCCGCCAAGCAGGCAGCCAGCGAGCACGCGCGGGATGATTTCACCGAACAGCAGGAGATCATGCGAGAGAATCTTGAGCACGCCGTCGATCCCGTCGCGCCGCCACACCAGCGCGGCGCTGACCACGACAAGCACACCGATGAAGATCATCGACCAGCCGACCGGCTTGCGGGCCCGCCTGGGTTTTGGCTCGGTGTCGTCGGCGGGCGCCGGATCTTTTTGCGGAGGGTCGGACAAGGCGATGGGGTTGCGGGCGATGCGATTGCATCCTGCTTAGTCCGGCCCTTGTGACGAAGCAAACGGAAGCTCGCACGATACCCATGCGCTTGTCAGGCATGCCTATGCGAGGACGTCACGCAGACCCGTGTTCGTACGGGCCGTGGCTCAGGCGAACTGGCGGACCAGCGCGAGGCCGCCGAACAGGCCGGCGATCGAGAGCGCGACGGAGCCGATCACGTAAAGCGCCGCAAGCATCAGCTCGCCGCGCTCGTAGAGCAGCGCCGCATCGAGCGAGTAGGCCGAGAACGTGGTATAGCCGCCGAGGACGCCGGTCATCAGGAAAATCCGCCAAGGCTGCGACGCCTCGCCCTTGAAGGCAAGATAGCCCGCGATCAGCCCCATCACGGTCGAGCCTGTAATATTAATGATGAAAGTGCCCCAGGGAAACCCAGTGCCCATGCAGCGCGCGCAGGTGATGTTGATCAGATGGCGCAGCGACGCGCCGAGGCCGCCCCCGACAAAGACCAGTAGATAGCTCATTGCAGCAGTTTTCCACGTCAGCGAAAGTCACCCGGCAGAGTGCTTGTGCCGTAGGTGGGCGATCTGTGCAAGGAGCGGAGGACACACGTGCCAACGAAAAAGAGCGGTAGCCGCAGCCACCGCCCCTTCTAACTTGCTCAGAGTCATTCCTGGGCGATGCGAAAGCAGCGAACCCGGAGTCTCGAGATTCCGGGTTCGTCGCTTCGCGCCGCCCCGGAATGACGCTGCTAAAACTTAACCGCCGGCCTTGCCGAACAGCTCGTCGACATAGTCCCAGTTGATCAAATGATCGCAGAACGCCTTGAGATAATCGGGACGGCGGTTGCGGTAGTCGATATAGTAGGAGTGCTCCCAGACGTCGCAGCCGAGGATCGGCGTCGCGCCATGGACCAGCGGGCTTTCGCCGTTCGCGGTCTTGGAGATTTCCAGCTTGCCGTTCTTGACCGACAGCCAGCACCAGCCGGAGCCGAACTGGCCGACGCCGGCGGCGGCGAAATCGGCCTTGAATTTTTCGAGACCGCCGAGATCCTCGGTGATCTTCTTTTCCAGACGGCCGGGCAGCTTGCTGCCGCCGCCGTTCGGCTTCATCCAGTTCCAGAAATGCAGATGGTTGTAGTGCTGGCCGGCATTGTTGAACACGGCCGGGTTCTTGCCGAACGAAGCCTTGACGATCTCCTCCAGGGACTTGCCTTCAAATTCAGTCCCCTTGATCGCGTTGTTTCCGTTGGTCACGTAAGCCTGGTGATGCTTGTCGTGGTGATATTCCAGCGTCTCCTTGGACATGTGGGGCGCAAGGGCGTCGTGGGAATAGGGTAGATTGGGCAGCGTGAAGGTCATGGGGTGATGTCCGAACTGATGGGAGAGTAGTCTAACGGGAAACTCTTATAGAAGGTTCCATTGCGCTTAAACACCGCAATTTGGCAAAACGGAGGGGTTCTCAGGTAAGGCTTCTCCGCGTCCAGCGTATGACGGGGGCCCGAACACCGGGATTTGACACAGTGTGGCAGTGAAATGAGCATCGAAATCGACGTTCTGAACGGGGACTCCTCATGGCGACGGGCCGAGCCGCTGATGCAGGCGGTCTGGCCTCGCCATGTCCTGGAGAAATTGCCCTGGGGCCGCGTCAAATGGGCGAACGCGGATCTGCGTGTGCTGATCGACGCGCCGGAGGATTCGCCGACACCCGGGCTTGCCTGCCATGTCGGCGTCTATTTCCGGACCGGCACCTGGGACGGGCGCAAGGTGCAGATCGGCGGCATCGGCGGCGTCTCGACCCGTGAGGATTGCCGCGGCCGCGGCTACGCCACGCTGGCGCTGAACGCCGCCATCAGGATGCTGCGCGATCACGAAGCCGTCAGGTTTGCGATCCTGTTCTGCGAGCCGCACAACGAGGCGTTCTACCAGGCGCGCGGCTGGCACCGTTTTGAGGGCGAAGTCTATGCCGAACAGCCGGAGGGAAGAATTCGCTTCGAAGTCATGGCCCCCTACATATTCGATTTCACGCGCAAGCCGCGCGATGGAATAATCGACCTATGCGGCCTGCCATGGTGACCCCTGCATTCGCCGCAGGTGGCTTGGAGCATAACCGCTAAATAATATGTCATCCATAATCTATTGATTTGGGTCACCGGTGACGCATGACCATTGATGCCCCGATCGACATGCGTCCCGCCGCGGTTCCCTCAGCGCCGACCAGCGCGATCCTCACCTCCCCGATCCTGCCGACGCTGTTGAAACTCGCGCTCCCCAATGCGATCGCCATGGTCGGCACCACGCTGGTGGCGGTCGCCGAGACCTCCTATATCGGCCGGCTCGGCACCGAGCCGCTCGCCGGCGTCGCGCTGGTGTTTCCGTTCGTCATGCTTACCCAGATGATGTCGGCGGGCGCGATGGGCGGCGGCGTTTCCTCCGCCATCAGCCGCGCGCTCGGCGCGGGAAATCGCGACCGCGCAGCGACGCTGGCGTTGCATGCGGCGATGATCGGCGCCTGCGCGGGGCTGTTCTTCACGGTGACGATGCTGGTGTTCGGCCGCGCGTTCTATACGCTGCTTGGCGGACGCGGCGGCGTGCTCGACGAAGCGATGCAATATTCGCACGTGCTGTTCTCCGGTGCGATTTCAATATGGCTGGTCAACACGCTGGCCTCGGTAGTGCGCGGCACCGGCGACATGCGGATTCCTTCGGTGACGCTGATCGGCACGGCACTCGTTCAGGTCGCGGTTGGCGGCGCGCTCGGCCTCGGCCTGCTCGGCCTGCCCCAGCTAGGCATGGGCGGCGTTGCCGCCGGCCAGTTCACGGCCTTCACGCTCGGGGCGATCTTCCTCGCCTGGTATCTGCTCAGCGGCAACAGCCGCCTGACGCTGAACTTCAAGGGCTTCAAGTTCGAGCGTGACCTGTTTTTCGATATCCTCAAGGTCGGCGCGGTGTCCTGTCTGTCGCCGCTGCAGACGGTGCTCACCGTGCTGATCTTCACCAAAATTCTCGCCGGCTATGGCACTGCGACGCTGGCCGGTTACGGCATGGGCTCGCGGCTGGAATTTCTGCTGACGCCG
The DNA here is from genome assembly GCF_029714305.1 of Bradyrhizobium sp. CB3481. NCBI lineage: Bacteria > Pseudomonadati > Pseudomonadota > Alphaproteobacteria > Hyphomicrobiales > Nitrobacteraceae > Bradyrhizobium > Bradyrhizobium sp. CB3481. The sequence continues at coordinate 1,080,212 of NZ_CP121647.1, read as the reverse complement.
ATCGCTTTCGCGTTCGGCGTCGCCTCCGTGCCGATGGTCGGGATGGCGATGGGCGCCGGCCTAGTGACGCGCGCGCGGCAGGTGGCGTGGACCGCGGGCGCTGCGGCCGCCATCACGGTGGGCGCGATCGGACTTATTGTCGCAGTCATGCCCTCGCTCTGGGTCTCGATGTTTACCAGCGATCCCGGCGTCACCACTGCTGCTTCGACCTATCTCGTCTGGGCAGGCCCGGCGTTCGCCTTTTTTGGAATGGGCGCCTGCCTCTATTTCTCGTCGCAAGGCGCGGCAAAGGTCGGCGGTCCCGTGATGGCCGGCACCGCGCGACTATTGATCGTCGGCGGCGGTGGCTGGCTGCTGGCCTCGATCGGCGCACCGGCCTGGACCCTGTTCGCGCTGGTGGGCGGCGCCATGGTCGTTTATGGCCTCGGCACGGCGCTGTCGATTCGCCTCGCAGACTGGGGCAAATAACCCACAGCTCACGCCACACACACGCAATCGTACGTTGCACAAATCTGATTTGTTGCTATGCAAGCCTGCTTTTTTCGGGGAATGATTCATGGCTTGCACAAAAACTCTCGTCATCGCTGTCACCGCGGCATTTCTGGCCGCAACATCCGCTTTCGCGCAAGGTGCCGCCGAGCCGAGCGGAGTCTGGCAGACCCAGGCCGGCGACGCGCGGGTGAAGATCAGCAAGTGCGGCGGCGGCATCTGCGGCGTGATCGTCAGCCTGAAGGAGCCGATCGATCAGGCCACCGGCAAGCCGCAGGTCGATGACAAGAATCCGAATCCTGCGATGAAGAAGCGGCCAATGCTCGGGCTGCCGCTATTCAGCGGCATGCAGCCGGTCGCCGCCAACAAATGGTCGGGCCAGATCTACAACGCCGACGACGGCGGCACCTATGCGAGCAGCATCTCGGTGGCGGGGCCGGATACGCTGCGCGTCGAAGGCTGCGTCGGCGCGCTCTGCGGCGGCGAGACCTGGACGCGCGTGGGAAGGTGAAGCTCACCTTGATGTAAGACCTCATCCTGAGGAGACCGCGCAGCGGTCGTCTCGAAGGATGAATGGCAGCAGCCGGGCCACATGGTTCGAGACGGCGCCAACGGGGCCGCGCTTCGCGCGGACCCCGTTCGCGCCTCTTCACCATGAGGGGTTAACATCGGGACGGCCTACGCCGCCATCTCCTTCAGCGCCGTCGCGGCGGACGCGTATCCCCCGCGGGCGCCGTCGATGAAATGGACGTGATCGCTACGCATCACTGACGGCGTGAAGCAGGTCATCATGGCGGCGTCCTGCCGGTGCAGGCCGTAGCGCACGATTTTCTCCGACGCCGCCGTGGCCAGAAGCGCAGTGAGCGCGCCTTCCAGCTCCGTCGTGCAATCGAGGATCATCCGCAGGCCGTCGTCATATTTGCGGAAGTCGGAATTCTCCACCACCTGCTGCACGTAGTTCTTCGGCACGAAATTGCCGACCTTGATGCCGAAGCGCATCACGACATAGGCCCACAGCGTCACCGCGAGCACCACGGTGCGCCGCTTCAGGAGCGGGCCGCCGCGCGCGGCGCGCGCTTCATACTCGACACCCGCCGGCGGCCAGCGCAGCGGCGGGCCGCCCGCCGGCACCGGCCGCCCGGCATCCGGCGAGTCTTCGACCAGGCTGATGATGTCCTCGATCACCTTGCGGAAGGCACGCGGATCGGCGTCCTTGGTGGGCACCACCAGCACGGAAAGTATGAGCCCGCGCGTTGCGGGCATTTCCTCAAAGCGGCACGAGAGGCCGGAGAGATCCGGCTGTGAGCCCGGCGGCGCCGCCGGCACCGCGAACGCGCCGCGCTTCATCGCGGCATCCGCCCAGCCGAGGCCACCACCGGAAAACATCGCGTAAGACAGATTGGCCGAGGGGCCGAAGCGGGCAACGCGCACGTCCAGGCCCTGTGCGCGGATGTCCTTCACCGGCACCAGCGCCACCCGCATCACCAGATCAAGATCTTGCCGGACCCATGCAGCCGTCGCCGCCAGCGCCTCACGGGCGCGCACCAGATCGGCGGGCGCCACCGCAAAGCTCGCACCATCGCCGCCGAACACGAACGGGAATTCGCGCCCGTCCAGCGCATTGGTGACGGCCGCAATCACGGCAGCGCCAGCCATGTTGACCGCCTTGTAGCGCTGGTTCGCGATCGCCTTGGTCGATTCCACGATGTCGGCGACGCCGACAGTCCAGTCATCCGGCAGCGGCGCATACATCGCCGGATCCATCAGGCTGCCGAAGCCGCGAAAGACCGGGATCGCGCCGTAGAAGATGTCGGTGCCGTCGGGCGTCGTCATAGCGATCTGGGCTACCCCGCTTCGTTGTGGCAGATACGGACGGATTTGGAATCCGGTTCAGCGCGCGGCGAAACGTCCTACCCCTTCGCGAGCCCCCGCAGCACCAGCTGATTGAGCCGGCTGGCAAACGCGGCCGGATCTTCCGGCAATTCGCCGTCGAGGATTTGCGCCTGCTCCAGCAGCAGGAACGACAGGTCCTTTGCCGCGTCCTTGTCGCCGGCAATCGCCGCGACCAGCGGATGGCGCAGATTGATTTCCAGGATCGGCTTGGTGGTCGGGCCCTTGTTCTGCATCGCGAGCAGACGCTCGAGCATGCGGTCCTGTGCGCCGCCGCCGGCGACCAAGCACGAGGCGCTCGAGGTCAGGCGCTGCGAGGCGCGCACGTCGGAGACGCGCTCGCCGAGTGCATCCTTGATCAAGGCGATCGTGGTGGCTTCATCGGCGCCAGGCGCGTCCTTCTTGTCCTCGGCCGTTTCATCCAGCAGCGGGATCAGGCCGAAATCGATGTCGCCCTGACTCAGCGACTTCAGCGGTTTGCCGCCGAAATCAAGCGGTGCCGAGGTCCAGAACGCATCGACCGGATCGGTGAGCAGCAACACCTCGATGCCGCGGGCGGTGGCGGATTCCAATTTCGGATTCGCCTTCAGCCGCTCGATGCTCTCGCCGGTGAGATAGTAGATATCAGTCTGGTTCGGCCTGATGTCGTCGACATATTGCTTGAGCGAGCGATTCTCGCCCTTCGTCGTTGTAAAGTGCGACAGCGCGAGCAGCTTCTCGCGCCGCTCGAAATCCTCCCAGAGGCCTTCCTTGATCACGGCGCCGAACGCGTCCCAGACCTTGGCGAACGCGTCCGGCTCTTTCTCGCCGAGCGTTTCCAGCTCCGAGATCACGCGGCCGGTGACGGCTTTTCGGATTTGCGCGAGCTGCGGATTGTTTTGCAGCATCTCGCGGGAGATATTGAGCGGCAGGTCCTCGCTGTCGATCACGCCGCGGATGAAGCGCAGGTAAGCCGGCAACAGATCGGCGTCGTCGGCAATGAAGACGCGGCGAACATAGAGCTTCACCTTGCCCTTTCGCGCCTGGTCGAACAGGTCGAACGGCTTTGTTGACGGCGCGAACAGCAGCACCGCATAGGACTGCCGGCCCTCGGCGCGGTAATGCAGCGTCATCGCGGGTTCGTCGAACGCGCCGGCGAGCTGCTGGTAGGCCTGCTTGTAGTCTTCCGGCTTGAGCTCGGATTTCGGCCGCTGCCAGAGTGCTGAGGCCGAATTGATCTGGCGCGGCTCGCCTTCCTCCGGCACCAGTTCGATCGGGAATTGGATGTTGTCGGACCAGGCGCGGACGATGCGCTCGATCTCATGGGTCTCGAGATATTTCGCCGCCTCCTTCTTCAGGTGCAGCACGATCTCGGTGCCGCGGGTGACGCGCGTCGCGTCCTCCTCGCTCGCCGGCGCAATTTCAAATCCGCTGCCGCCGGAGGACGACCAGACGAAGGCCTGATCGGAGCCGGCGCGGCGGCTGGTGACCACGATGCGCTCGGCGACCATGAACGCGGCATAGAAGCCGACGCCGAACTGCCCGATCAGGTTGGCACCGTCCTTGGCTTCGGTGAGGCGGGAGAGAAACGACTTGGTGCCGGAGCGCGCGATGGTGCCGAGATTGTCGATCAGCTCCTGGCGGTCCATGCCGATGCCGCTGTCGACGACGGCGAGCGTGTTGGCCTTCTTGTCGGGCACGATGCGGATTTTTGGCGGGGCGCCGTCGGCGATCAATTCCGGCGCCGAGATCGCCTCATAGCGCAGCTTGTCGCAGGCGTCCGACGCGTTCGAAATCAGCTCGCGCAGGAAAATGTCGGTCTCCGAGTAGACCGAATGCACCATCAGGTTCAGAAGCTCGGCAACCTCGGCCTGGAACGGCTGGGATTCAGGGGTGGTGGTCGTGGTCATACGGGTCTCGCAATCAACGCAAGGCAGGGCGGAAAGCCCTGATATAGCGCCGCCATCTGAAGTGGCAAGATTGCGGGAACGCTCCGTTCAAGGTCCCGCGTCGCCATGGCCGGGCTTGTCCCGGGCCATCCACGTCCTGCCGTGCTAAGACCAGGACGTGGATGCCCGGGTCAAGCCCGGGCATGACGGGCTTGCAGGCTACCGCTCGACAAAGGCGCGTTGGAACTGATCCATGATCGGCTTGAACAGATAGCTCAGCATGGTCCGGCTGCCGGTCTGCATGAACACTTCCGCCGGCATGCCGGAGACGAGCTGTAGCCCGGCCAGAAGCCGGCGCTCCTCCTCCGGCAGCATGATCCTGACGGTGAAATAGGACATGCCGCTCTGCTGGTCTTTTGTGGTGTCGGGCGAAACGAACGACACCTGCCCGATCAACTGCGGCGTGACCCGCTGGTTGAAGGCCGAGAAGCGGACGAACGCCTGCTGGCCCTTGCGCACCTGATCGATATCGTTCGGCTGCAAGCGCGCCTCGATCTGCAGGTCGTCGGAGTCAGGCACCACCTCCATGATGGTATCGCCGGCGCGAACGACGCCGCCGATGGTGTGGGCCGCGAGCTGATGGATCACGCCCGAGGTCGGCGCGCGCATCTCGATGCGCTCGAGCACGTCACGCGCGGCGACCGCGCGCTCCGACAGCTCGGCCTCCTTGCCCTGCGCTTCGCCGAGCTCCTTGACCACCTCGGTGCGGACGTCCTGGTCGAGCCGGACCATCTGAAGCTTGGCCTCGTCAACCTTGGCCTTGGTCTCGGCGATCGTGGAAAGCAACTGGCCGCGCTCGCCCTCGATTCTGGCGCTCTCGCGCTGCAGGGTCGTCAGCCGCGCCAGCGGCACCAGACGCTTGTCGAAAAGATCCTGAACACCGGTGAGTTCGCCGGTAATGAGCTCGAGCTGCTTGCCCTTGGACACGACCTGCGCGTCGAGACCGATGATCTCCTCGCCGAGCTGCGACACCTTGCTCTGCAGCAACTCCTTCTGGCTCTCGCGCGCGGTCACCCGCGCCCTGAACAGCGCTGCCTCGGAGGCCAGCAGCGTCTTGACGTTGGGATCTTCCAGCCGGGTCGACAGTTCGGGCGGTATCGCCGGCTTCGGCTGTCCGTCGCGCTCGGCGACCAGCCGCGCGATCTTGGCGCGGACTTCATCGAGCTGCTTGCTGACGACCTGCAGGCTGGCCTGGGCCTGCGTCGAATCCAGCCGCAACAGGAGATCGCCGGCATTGACGCGCATGCCGTTATGGACCGGGATTTTCGCGACCACACCGCCGGTCGGATGCTGGATCGCCTTGACGTTGGACTGCACCACCAGATTGCCCGGCACCACAACGGCGCCCGACAGCGGCACGAACGCCATCCAGCCGCCCGCCAGTCCGCCGACGATCAGCAGCGCCCGCAGGCCGGTGCGCAATTCATGTTCGTAGGCGCGCCCCGCCCGCTGCGTGATGCTCTCGCCGGGCGCAGCCGCATCCACCGCGGCATTGCGATTCGCGAGGAAGGCCACCCCGGCGGTCACGCCGTTGCGGACGATCGTTGCCACCGAACGGTCGGACACTACACCGGCCGGAGCCGGCGGCGCCAATTGGGGCGCCTCGATGCGCGGCGGCTCCCGCCGCTCGTCGATCTGCAACACTTCCGGTCGCGACCTCGGGATGTTCAGGAGCGAGGGGTCGTCGGGCGCGATGATCGGACCGCGCGCTTGCCGCTCGTTCCGCCATGCATGATCGACCGGCCCCCGCGCGCGGCCGGACGATGGCGGCGGCGGCGCGGGTCGGAATTGCGGCTCGTGCGCGCGGCGAGCGCGCGGCGCCGGCGGCTCGATATCGACATCGTCGGGCTGGGACGAACCGAAGGGACCGAGCCACGCGTTGAGCACCCGCCCCATCTTGCCTTTCTTGCCCCGCTTCGGGCGGCCGGGACGCGGACGCCGCGCGGCGGCGCGGTCGTCCTGCGGCGGGCGACGAAGCGGCTGCCGCTGCTCGGGCAGATTGTCCTGCTCGAACGCCTGTCGCAATCGCTGCAACTCGAGAATCAGTGCCTGGCCCTGCGGCGCGGCGGCGTCTTCATCGGTTCCTCCGAACCGGCTCCGCACGCGTTCGTCGGAATGGGCGTCGTCGAAACTCTTCATGACGAAACACTTTCGGCAAGTGACGCGCGCGGTTCGGCCTTGGCCTGCGGTGCGGGCTGCTGTGCCGGCGTCGGGGCGGGCGTCGGCGGCCCCTTGCCGCTGCCACCGGCCTTGCGGACGCGCGCGAAGACTTCCTCGCTCGGCCCGAACGCGATCGCCTTGCCCTCATAAAGCACCATCGTCATGTCGAGCGCGGAGAGCGCGCTGGGGCGATGCGAGATCACGACGACGATCGACTTGTTCTGGCGCATGATCCCGATAGCGCGCGTCAGGGCATTTTCGCCGTCGGCATCGAGGTTGGCGTTGGGCTCGTCGAGCACAAGCAGGAACGGATCGCCGTAGACGGCGCGGGCCAGGCCGACGCGCTGCTTCTGCCCGGCCGACAACGATATGCCGCCGGCGCCGATCCGGGTCGCATAGCCCTCCGGCAGCCGCAGGATGATGTCATGGACGCCGGCGATCTGCGCCGCCCTGAGGATGGCGTCCGAACTCGGGTTCTCCTCGAAGCGGCAGATGTTCTCGGCCACGGTCCCATCGAACAAGCCGACATCCTGCGGCAGATAACCGATGTGCCGGCCGAGATCCTCGTTGCGCCATTGATCGAGCGCGGCGCCGTCGAGCCGCACCGCGCCGCGATGCGCCGGCCAGATTCCAACCAACGCCTTCGACAGCGACGTCTTGCCCGACGCGCTCGCCCCGAGCAGCGCCAGCCCCGAGCCGGCCTTGAGCGAGAACGTGACGCCGGCGACGATCGGCATATCGCGGCCGGGCGCGGCGACGGCGAGATTCTGCACGGACAATTCGCGGGTCGGACGCGGCAGCATCACCGGCGGTGTCGGCGGCGGCGCAGTCGCCTTGCAGATGTCACGCAGGCGGGCGAGGCCCTGGCGTGCCGCGGAGAGTTGCTTCCAGGTGCCGAGCGCGATTTCAACCGGCGCCAGCGCACGCCCCATCAGGATCGAGGATGCGATCATGATGCCGCCCGAGGCCTTGTCGGCGATGACGAGATAGGCGCCCATGCCGAGCATGCCCGATTGCAGGACGTAACGCAGCACCTTGGCGGCCGAGCCGAGATTGGCGTGGACGTCGGTCGAGCGGATATTTTCCTGCAGATAGCGTTCGTTGGCCTCCGACCAGCGTGCCGTCAATCGGTCGGTCATGCCGAGGGCGCGCACGATTTCCGCATTACGCTGCGTTGCATCCGCCAGCACCTGGCGCTGCGCGTTCATGTCCATCGCCGCCTTGGCCGCACCGCGCGAGATCCGCTCGTTCAGCAGGGTCATGGAGATGATCGCCAGCGTGCCGAGCAGCGCCGTGAAGCCGATCGCCGGGTGAAACAGGAACAGGCCGAGCAGAAAGACCGGGATCCAGGGCATGTCGAGGAATGCCGTCGGCCCCATGCCCGACATAAAGGTGCGCACCTGATCGAGATCGCGCAGCGGCTGCTGCATCAGGACCGGCTTGACGCCGCGCAGCGGCAGGATGGCGAGCGCCCAATGGATCGAGGCCTGCAGGCTGGCGTCGAACAGTGTGGCGATCCGGCACAGCATCCGCGACCGCATCGCGTCGAAATATCCCTGCACCACATAGGCGATCAGCACCATCAGGGACAGACCGAACAGGGTCGCGAGGTTGCGGCTCGGAATCACCCGATCGTATACCTGCAACATATAGATCGATCCCGACAGCATCAGGATGTTGATGACGCCGCTGAATACGGCGACGCCGATCATGCGGCGCGCGCTCGCGCGGAGCGCGGTCGCGACCGGATCGTCGGCGGCCAGCGTCGAACGCAGGCCGGAAATTGCCCGCGACACCTGCACTGCTCGCGCCTGTGGCTGGCCTTGAGCCATACGCATTGAATTGCCCTTCGACCCGCGCGACGGGCGGATCTCCCTGACGGTCTCCTTGACGCGCGATGCGGACCATTTTTCGGCGAGAATGCGACGAATGCCGATTGTTCACGTTCGCTCGTGGGTCGAACGATGGCAAACGCCGCGTTGTATCGCGTTACCGCGACGCTGAAGAAACGGAATCCATCAGCGCCTCAGATTGTTAAAAAGTGCACAAAGAAACCGGTATTCGCGTATGCCTCATTCGTCATTTTTTAGCGCCGCGTGCGTCACGGATTCGTCCGTCTATAACCTTGCTTCGGCGCTCAATGGTCGCGGTGTCGGCCGAAAGACGCCACGAAGCTCGATGATCCTTCACCTTGCGCGCATCCTGCTCCCCGGCGGATGGCCGCGCCCATACATCAAGAACTCCAAGGAAATAACAGGGGATCAACAATGGCTCGCTTCCCTTCCGGAGATCAGCCCGACGCCGATACCGATCTCCCGATCGGTGACGTCGCCAGTCCGCCCGTCGCACCGGCCTCACCGTCGCCGACGTTGCCGGAGGAAACGCAGCTTCCTAACCAACCGGCGGCACGACCGATCGGTTCGGGTTTTTCCGATCTCGGCGCCACTTCCATCGGCACGGCCCCGCCGGCGATGGATGCTTCGCCGCAAGGCGTCGCCGATCCGGGCGCCGTCAGCCCTGCGCCTCGCACCAATGATCTCGCGATGGTCCAGAACAATCTCCTGGCCGAACTCCATGCCGGCCAGTTTTCCGGCGCCGCCGCACTCGGCCATGTCCAGGCGATCCTGTCCGATATCACCAGCGCGATTTCAGCTGCCAACGCCACCACGGGCGTGGCAGGAGCGTTGGTTAGCGCCGCCGGCGCCCAGCAAACGCTGCGCGCCACCAGCATCATAAATGCCGTCAGCACCGATACGGCGCTGGCGAATCCCACACCCGATGCGCCTGCGCCCACCGCACCGGCAACGCCGCACAGCCTTGCGGAGATCGGTGCACTGTTCGACGATGTCGCCAGCCAGATCCTTGGCGGGGTGACTGACGACAACCGCACGCAGATCACCGACGACATCAACACAGTGATCTCGGACATCCAGGCGCTGATGAAAGCCGACCCAAAGCTGTTTGATGGGCTGACCGGCGCCCATGCCGACCAGATCGTCCAGCAACTGCAACTCGAGCTCGCCTATATCAACGACCCCGAGGCAAGCCCCACCGCAGCACAGGCCAGCAGCGACAACATCCACGACATCATCGAGGTCATTCAAGCCGACACCAAGCTGGCCGATATGGTGACGCCAGGCGGCATCAGCAGCACTCCGGCGTTGCCGGATGCCGCCGGTCCAGGGCCGAACCACCTCGACAGTCCCGTCGAGACGGCGCTCGTCGCCAATTTCATCGCGCAGTCCAACGCGCTTGGGAAGCAGGCCACCGACCTGGTGGGCAGCCAGGACGGCAAGGCGATCGCCGCGCTGATCGACGATCTCAGGGCGTTCGAGAAGGCCGCTGGCGAACTCGACGGCACGCTCGGCGGCGAGATCGCCGCGATGATCAAGGGATTGCAGACGGGTAACGCGGCGCTGGTCACCGCGGCGGCGGACCAGATGCATGGCAATGCCACCGATATCGGCGGCCACAGCGTCCCGGTGACCGGAGGCACCTACAATACGGACGGCGTGACGGTCGCCGAGGTGCTGGGGACGCCCGCCGCGCCGCCGACAGCCGAAACACCGACCGCCGCCGAGCCGGCGGCGTTCGCGACCGCCGACATCACGGCGCCGGCGAATGTCGACGACCATTCACCGGCGCCCGAGGTGGCGCATTTGCATCACATGTGGGGATAGCGGCGCGCGGCACGGCCTCCGGCGCTCCCGATGCTTTCGGGACGCTGGAGGCCGGAACATCCAAGAAGCGCGTTCGCCGATCCGGCTCACGCGGCGGGCGTAAAGGTCACTCTGTGCCCGCCAAAGGACGATCTCAACGAGAGTCTCGGCTACGGCCCAAGAGACCATCATCGATACGGCAGCGACATCGGCGGTTGATGGGATCGGCGCGGTTGCTGCTTCGGAAGAGAAGTAGCGGGGCGTATGCGTGCGGCAGCGTAAGACGGACTATGGAACCATTATTTTACACTGGACGTTCGTCGCGGCATTCGCCGTTGCGCTCGTTACCGGTTTACGCATTGCGACCGAAACGCCCGACCGCACCTGGATCAACTGGTTCGATGCCGTACTGCCGCGCGACAGCGTATGGATCGCGCATATGCAGGCGGCGATCGTGCTCGTCGCCGTCGCGATCGGCTACATCGTCTACATGCTCCGCTCCGGACTTGGGCGCCGCGTTCAGCTCGACAGGGTTCGCTTGCGCGGCCTGTTCAGACGCGGGCAGTCCAGGCTCAGCGCCGTGATCGCCCTGATGTACTGGATCTTCTTCATCACGATGTCCGGCCTGCTGGTCAGCGGCGGCCTGCTCTATTTCGGCTTCTACTCCGGCTATGACGTCGCGATGCTGCACTGGGTCGGGACCTGGGTGATTCTCGCCTTCGTCGTCCTTCACGTCCTGACGCAGTACAAGAGCGGCGGCGTTGCGCAGCTGCTGCGCATTTTCCGTCCGGCGCCCCTGCCCGCGCCGCCGCCGCGGCTCGATGCGGTCGAGCTGCTGGGCCTGCTTGCCGAGAAATCGGCGCGCCTGCCGGAGCGCGAGACCGACGCGCCGCCCGAGGTCTCGTCCCACCCGCTGCAGCCGCGCGCCGATGCGCGCCGCGACAGAGCGCCGGACGCAGGTCGGCCGCCGCAACCCAAAGCCGGGCCGGCGCGCTCGCGAAACCCGACCCTGCAGGCCAACGCCTTCGTGGTGGCCGCCGCCGCTGCGATCACCGGCGCTTCGCTGCTGGTGGCGACCGACCGGCTCGCGGTAGACAGCGTGCAAGTTCGCCGCATCAATCCCGCGGATGCCCCGATCCTCGATGGCGACACCTCCGATCGGGCCTGGCGAAACGTCAGGCCATTCTCGCTGCTGACCGGCGAAGGCGGAAATTTTGACGGCAAAGGCGAAACCCGAATCGAAATCCGCGCGGTGCATGACGGCACCTACGCCTATTTCCTTTTTACCTGGGAAGACTCGACGCGCTCGCTGAAGCACCTGCCGCTGATCAAGCAGACCGACGGATGGCACCTGCTGCACTCCGGCTTTCAGGTCGGCGACGAACATCAGTACAACGAAGATAAGTTCTCGGTGCTGTTGACCACCTCCGACGTCACGCTGGCGGGCGGACGCACCTTCCATCCCGGGCCGCAGCCGGTTGCCGGCGCGCCGGCCACCATGAGCGGACGCGGACTGCACTACACGGCCTCGGGCTACGCCGATGTCTGGCAGTGGAAGGCGACGAGCAGTGCAGCCGGTTGGATGGATGACGCCCATTTCGGACCGCCGCTCAATCCGACGCCGATGCAGGCGGCGAACGTCGTGCCCTACAAGGGCGGCTTCGCGCCCGATCCGGGAACGGCGAACTACCGCGACAATTTCACGGTCGAAGCCGACCTTACCGGCGGTCCGCGCCGCAGCCGCCTGGTCGCCCCGCTGCGCCTGCCGAAGGTCGTGGCAGCCACATCCGACGCATTGGGCGACATCGATCTCGATCCCGATCATGGCGAAAGCGACGGCGCCCGCTGGTTCATGACCGAGCAGGACTCTGTTCCTTATTCGACCGAGCTGGATGGGCGCATCCCGGTCGGGACGGTGATCCCCGGCGTCATCCTGAGCGGCGAATTCTCGGGCGACCGCGCCGACGTTCGATCCGCCGCCCGCTGGGCCTCCGGCCTGTGGGCGCTGGAGGTGAAGCGCCGGCTCGACACCACAAGCGAGTTTGACGTGCCGATCCGAAGCGGCGTCCACATGCGGGTCGCCGCATTCGACCACAGCCAGATCAGACATACACGGCACGTCCGGCCTATTCGTATCGAGGTGGAATAAATGACGAAGATTTGCAAGGTCACGATCAACGACGAGCCGTTCCTGGCGAACCGCGGCGAGCTGCTGCTCGATTGGGCGCTGATGAACGGCGTTGATCTCCCGCATGACTGCCGCTCCGGCATTTGCGGTGCCTGCCGCGTGCGCCTGGTCGACGGTCAGGTGTATGGCGGCCACAGCCCGGGCGACGAGATGATCCATGCCTGCCAGGCGCGAATCGTCTCCGATCTCGAGATTTCGATCGAGGCGGCTCCCGAGCCGGTGGCACTGACAGCGGAAGTGGCGCAGACGGTCCAGCTCGCGCCCGACGTTGTCGGCGTCGACATCGAACTGCCGAAGCCGCTCGACTACCTTCCCGGCCAATACTGCAAGCTGCAGTTTCAAGGCTTCCCGGCAAGGTCCTACAGCCCGACCTTTCCACTGGAAGGATCGCCGCACGACCACCTCCTGCACTTTCACATCCGCAAGGTCTCCGGCGGGTTGGTCTCCTCGTCGCTCGGCCACGACATCCGCCCCGGACACCGCGTCAAGCTGATGGGGCCGTACGGCCGTGCGTTTTTCCGGCAGGATCATGAGGGCCGTATCGTTCTGGTCGCGAGCGGCACCGGGTTTGCCCCGATGTGGTCGGTCGCCGTCGCCGCCATCATGGAGCAGCCGAAACGCGAAATGGTGTTCATCGTGCAGGCGCGGAGCCTGCGCTCGCTCTACATGCACACGGCGCTCTGCCGCCTGGCGCTATTCCCCAATGTCACTCTGATCCCGATGGTGTCGGAGCCGCAGCAGGTCTCGCACGCCGTCCGCAGCGGCGGCCGGCCGACCGATCATCTGCCAAAGCTCACGCCCAACGACGTGGTCTATACCGCCGGCGCGCCGGCGATGACGGACGCGGTAGCGCGGATCGCCAAGGCCGCGGGTGCCCAGTGCTATACCGACCCGTTCGTGCAGGAAGCGCGGACCGTCGAGCAGCCGGGCCTGATGTCGCGCCTGACCGGCTGGCTCAACGAACCCAAAAGCACCATTCCGCTGCAGCCGTCGCAGAAGCCGGCGCCGATGCCGCGCGGCGCAGCCGCGGCTGGCGCGGGGAATCGCTAGGGGAAGCAATCGTTGCTCGTTCAGCCGGAGATGGCGGCGATATATCGCTTCACGGACATTTCGAATGCCGCCTTGGCGCCGCCTTCGATGTTGCGGCCCCACCACGCGCCATAGATGCGGTCGAACGCCAGCGGCTCCATCGCGGCCGCGATGCGGCGCACCGCGGTCGCGTTGAGCGGAATGTAGTTCGGATAACTGTACATGAAGGACAGCGAGCGGCGATCCATCGCGACCATCGCGATGTCGCCGGTGAGCAAGGCGCCCTTGCCTTGCGCGCCGGCACGCCAATGCAGGACGGTAGCACCGGCGAAATGTCCGCCGGTCCGCACTAGCAGGATGTCGTCGGAGATTCGATTGATATCGCCGGTCCACGGCACGATGCTTCGATGCGGCCGCGTGACGAAAGCGCTGTCATCACCATGCAGATAGACCGGTACGCCGCCGAACGCCTCGCTCCAGTCGGCGACTGCGCCATAATAATGCGGATGCGAAACAGCGATCGCCTTCAGTCCGCCTAGCGAGCGGACGTAGTCGATGGCTTCAGGTGTCGCGAGCGGCACGCAGTCCCACATCACGCAGCCGCCGGCCTCCGGCACCAGCAGCGCGCGCTGCCCGATGGCAAAACCCGGCTTGACAGCGATGCCGGGAATGCCGAGATCATCGCGCCAGGCGAGCTTGTGCCCCTTCGCCAGCTCTTCGCGTGTCAGCCATCTCTGGCCCTTCCAGTTCACAAACTGCCGCTCGTCCTCGCAGACCGGGCACGCCGGCGGCGGCCCGGCACTTTCGGGAAACTGGGCGCCACATTGTTCGCAGGTCCAAAACGGCATCGGCGTCACTCCACTCACAGGGAGTGGTAGCGCAAAACAAAGGAGCGGGCCAATGACAGCCCTGTGCTAATAACCGATCGCCGCGCCATCGCTGCGCGGGTCGGAACCGCCGCTCAAGGTGCCGTTCCGTGGATCGATCGTGATGCCATGCGCGTGCCCGGCCATTTCGTTCCAGGCTTCCCAGCGATTGATGATGTGACCACGCTGCGCGAGTGTGTCGATCGTGGCCTCGGAGAAGCGGCTTTCGATATGCAGCGTGTCGCGCGCCTCGCCGAGCGCGAAGCGGCCGGACAGGAACCGCGGCATCTCGAGCGCTTCCTGGATGTCGAGCCCGAAATCGATCATCACCGAGTAGAGTTGCAGCTGGATCTGCGGCTGGCCGTCGGCGCCCATGCAGCCGAGCACGCTCCAAAGCTTTCCGTCGCACTTGGCCATCGAGGCGATCAACGTATGCAGCGGGATCTTGCCGGGCTCGAGACGATTGGGGTGGCTGCGGTCCAGCGAGAAGTACGCGCCGCGATTTTGCAGGATGACGCCTGTGTTTCCCACCACCACGCAGGAGCCGAACGCCCCGTACAGGCTCTGGATCAGCGAGGCCGCATTGCCATCGCGATCAACGGCGGCGACATAGACCGTGTCGCCGGACAGGCTGCCGTGGGAGGGCACCATATCCCACCTCAATGCCGATCGCCCGTCGATCAGCCGGCCGCGCGCGGCCGCATATTCCTTCGAGATCAACCGCTCGACCGGCACCTCGGCAAAGGCGGGATCGGCGAGCATCTGGTCGCGGTCGTGATAGGCGATCTGCTTGGCTTGCACCATTAGATGCACATGGTCGGGCCCGAGGAAATCCTTGCGATGCAGTTCGTGGGGCTCGAGAAGGTTAAGCATCTCCAGCACGGTAAAGCCCTGCGTCGGCGGCGGCGTGTTGAAGACCGTGACGTCGCGGTAGTGGCCGACGAGCGGCTCGCCCCAGACAGCCTTTTGCCGGCCGAAATCGCCGAGCCGGAACAGGCCGCCATTTTGTTCCGAGAAGCGCGCCATGCCGGCGGCGACCGGACCACCATAAAATCCTTCCCAGCCATGATCGGCGATCGATTGCAGCGTGCGCGCTAGATTTGCGTTGGAAAGTCTCGCGCCGGTCGGTGCGGCCGTGCCTTGTGGAAAGAACAGCACGGCGGCTTCCCGATCCCGCAAGAGGTCGTCGCGCATCATCTCGATGAAACCCGCAAGGCGGCCGGTGACCGGAAAACCGTCGCGCGCGTAAGCAATAGCGCTTTCCAGAACGCGGCCGAGCGGCAGGCGGCCATGGACGGCGTGCGCTTCGATCCAGCTAGCCACTGCGCCCGGCACGGTCAACGTTGCCGGCACGGTTCCGCGAAGCGGAATCTCATTCAGCCCGCGCGCTTCGAGTGCGGAAATGGTTGCGGCTTCGGCTGCCTTGCCGCCGCCATTGAGGGTGCGGATTTCGCCGCTGGCGCCATCGTGAATCAGCCAGAACGCATCGCCGCCGAGCCCGGTCATGTGCGGGTAGACCACGGCCAGAACGGCGCTGGTTGCGATCGCGGCATCGATCGCGGAGCCGCCGGCGCGCAGCACGTCGAGGCCGGCGGCGGAGGCCAGCGAATGCGGCGACGTCACCATGCCGTTTGTCGCCTGCGTGACCGGCCGGCCGGTGCGGATGTCCACTTTCCAAGCTCCCGATATGCCGGCCGTCAGGCGCGGATACGCCTGATCATGTAATTGTCGTAGGTGGCCTCGCAGACCTGATGCCACTGATACTGCTCATTGCGGAAGGCGATCACCGAATCATACAGCGCCTTGAACTTCGCATTCTTGGCCGAAACCTCGGCGAACAGCTCATTGGTCGCCTTGAACGAGGCATCGAGAATGTCGTTCGAGAACGGCCTGAGCAGCGCGCCGCCGGCAACCAGCCGCTTGATGGCGGCGGCGTTGCGGGCGTCATACTTGGCAGTGAGGTCGGCCGCGACCTGGCCCGCGGCAATCGTCACCATGTTCTGATACAGCTTTGGCAGCTCGGCCCATTTCGCGCTGTTGATGTAGAGGAAGCCGTTGGCGCAGCCTTCCCACCAGCCGGGATAATAGTAATAGGGCGCGACCTTGAGAAAGCCGAGCTTCTCGTCATCATAGGGACCGATCCACTCGGCGGCATCGATCGTGCCCTTCTCCAGCGCCGGATAGATATCGCCGGGCGGAATCTGTTGCGGCACGACACCGAGACGGCTTAGCACCTGCCCCGCCACGCCGCCGACGCGGAATTTCAGTCCCTTGAGATCATCGAGCGTCTTGATCTCCTTGCGGAACCAGCCGCCCATCTGCGCGGTGGTATTGCCGAACGGGAAGCCGACAACGCCAAACGTGGCATAGAGTTCATTGAGCATATCGAGGCCGCCGCCATAGGTGAGCCAGGCATTCATCTGCCGTGTATTGAGACCAAACGGAACGGCCGTGCCGAAGGCAAACGCCAGGTCCTTGCCGATGTAGTAGTAGGAGGCGCTGTTCCCCATCTCCACGGTGTTGTTCGCCACCGCATCGAAGATCTGGAATGCCGGCACGATCTCGCCCGGGCCAAATACCCCGATCTGGAATTTCTGGTCGGAGAGTTCGCCGATGGCTTTCGCGAACATCTCGCAGGCGCCGTACAGCGTATCCAGCGACTTTGGAAACGAGGTGGCAAGACGCCAGCGCAAAGTCGGAGCTGATTGGGCAATAGCGGGCGCCGCGACGGCTGTCGAAGCGATACCGGCACCGGCAATCCTGAGGAGCTTCCTGCGATTCATGGTCAGTCTCCTTGCTGGATGAGTTGAAGAAGCGAACGCATATCGTCAGCCGCAGCACGAACCTTCGTCGCGGTTGTCGCGGCTGGCGCTATTCCGATCAGGCGGCAGGTCCATCGCGGGGTTCTCGGCAAAGAAGCCGTTCGGCTTCAACGTGAAGCCAACATATTCGACCGGCATCACCGGGAAATCCTCGGGACGGCAGACATGCGTCGCCCCGAAACTATGCCAGACGACGATATCCTCGTTGTCGATCGAACGGTTTTTCGCGACATATTTCGGCAGGCCGTCGCCGCCGGCATGCTGGTTCGGAAATTCTCCGCTGGCATAGCGCTCGTCGGCGGCATAGCGCGTGACCCAGATGTGCTTGGTTGCAAAGCCGCCGCGCTCGGTCATGTAGCAGCCCGGCTGCGCCAGCATCACGGGCGCGCTGTGCGCGATCAGCTTGTAGGCCGTCGGGCCGCCGACGCTGTTCTTCCGGTTGGGATTGGTAATCTTCCAGTATCGCCCGGTCCGTCCGTCGCCCTCGCGCACCGCGTCGCGCTCGCGCGACAGCACCCGTGTTGTGGTGTCGAACACGTTGCCATAGGGGTTGTCGGTGCCCCATGGCCGTGGCCGGAACTCGTGCTCGGTGACGGTATTGCCCTCGCCGTCCAGCATCATGTGCAGGCGGGCGTTGAAGAAATGCTGGTGGGTGGGGCCGCCGAGATTGTCGGCGACCATGCCGCCCCACGGATAAGCTTTGTTGGATGCAACCGCCGCGGTCTGGATGATGCCGGTCAGCTTGACCTCGAGCTGGATGGTGCCGTCCTGGTAGAAGTACCAGAAGAAGCCGTAGTCGTAATTTCCAACCGTGGTGAAGAACGAGATGACGAGACGGCGCGAGCGGCGTACCTCGAAGGTCTCGTTGCGGAATTCGTAATGCTTCCAGAGGATGCCGTAATCCTCCTCGTGCAGGCAGATCGCATTCTTCATGACCGTGGGCTGGCCGTAATCGTCGGCGACCGGCACGTCGAAATAGTGGATGTGGCCGAGGCAGTCGCAGCCGAGCTCGAGCGCATTGGCGAGCTTGCCGAGGCCGTATTCCCCGGCATCGAAGGCGCATTTCCAGAAATGGTTGGCGGTCGGATCGGCATAGGGAACGATCATGTCGGTGACGCTGGCCCGATAGATGATCGGCCGTTCCTGACCACCGTCGCGAAACGATATCTGGTGCAGCACGAGGCCCTCGCGCGCGGTCCAGCCGACGCGAAACGACCAGTTCTGCCAGGCGACCTTCCAGCCTTCGACCGTAAAACTCGGGCCGTCCTTCTGCACGATATCGAGCGGCTTCACGTCGTTGCGGGTTTGCGGGATCGATGCGCGGTCGTAATTGCGCGATTTTCTCGGGATCGGAATGATGTCGGGCTCGTCGACGAGATGAACGATCCTGTTCTCGATCAGATCGACCAGCGCGACCACGCCTTCGATCGGGTGCGCATAGCCGTTGTCCTTCGCGTCCTTGCGCCAGTAGGACACGGCGCTGACCAGCCGGCGGCCCTTCTCCACTTCGCGGTCGAAATAACCGGCCGAGAATGGATCGACCTGGACCAGCTCGATGTCCGCATCGGAGAGGCCGCGCCGCGTCATCGCCCGCCGCCAGTCCGCATCGGCCTTGACGATGTCGCCGACCTTGAAGACTTCCTCGATCGTGATCGGCGGCTGGCCATAGGGATGGGCCTTGGTTGAATACTCCCGCCATTCCGTGACCAACTCTTCGTCGAGATCAACGGTCGCGATATGCGTCGCGCCAGTCTTGCAGTCGAACAAGGTGACGGTGGCGCGGCGCGTGGCGACCTCGCCCGGCTTCCAGCTGAGAACGTCGGACTTGGCCGGCTCCTCGAGCTGCACATGGGTAAACCGCGCGTTCGGTCCGAGCTGCTTTTGTCGCTTCAAAATGTCGGCTGCCTGCGCGACTTCGGCCTCCGTGAGCGGGGCGAGCGGATGACCGGCGGCGATGCCGGCAGATGGCTTTGTGCGTACCATATCGGACCGAATTCTCCGGAATTGGCGGCTAGGCTACGGCCGCCCGGGCACCCCGTCTTGAATGAGCCTGCCACGTCGCGCCAGCGGCCCTTGCCAGAGCCACCTCTCCTGGGCGACGCTGCGGGACCGCAACCGACCTCGTGCAGGCAATGCCGATCAGCGTCTCCACCGACCCGATCCGCCCGACGGAGCGCCAGGCGTTCTGGACCGAAGCGATCTGCCGCTCGTTCGCCAATATCGAGACCCGGCCGATCGGATCGGCTGTGGTCAGCGGCCATTTCGAGTTTGTCGAGATCGGCGATGCCAAACTCGTCCGCTTCGACAGCAGCCCGCAATGCTACACCCGCGACGCCAGGCTGGTGAGCCGCGCCGGCTCGGACGAATTCATGTTCGATTTCCAGCGCCGCGGCCGCAGCGCCATGGCGCAAGCCGGCAATGAAGGCACGATCGAGCCCGGCTATGGCGTGCTCTATGATGCACGGCGTCCATTCGAGGACCGCCTGTTCGGCCCCGAGCAACGCGCCGAAGTGCTGATCGCCACCGTCCCCGCCGCATCGCTGTTAAGGGTGGCCCCGCAAGCCGAACGGCTCTGCGCAAAACCGGTGCCGCTGTCGGGCACGATGGCACGCATGATAGCGAGTTTCGTGCAGGCGGCGATCTCCGTTCCCGGCGCACCGGCAACCGGCGGCAGGCCCGATATGGTCGCCTATCTGTCAGCCCTACTGCGCATCGCAGGTGGCGATAGCCACCAGCTCGGCCGTGGCGACCTGTTCCACCTGATCGATCGCTATCTGCGAACGAATATCAGTGACATCAGATCGGCGTCGGCACTCGCCACAGAGTTTGACATTTCGGAGCGAACCTTTCACCGCGTCTTCGCCGACCGCGACACAACGTTCGAACGTCATGTCCTTCATCTGCGCGTCGAACTATTCAAAGACCTGCTGCGACAGGCTTCGCTGGCGAACGTATCGATCGCCGCGCTCGCGCATCAATGCGGTTTTGCCGACGCCGCCCATGCCACGCGCACGTTCAAGGACAGGTTTGGCGCCACGCCGCGGGATTTTCGCAACGATCAAGCCTCGTTATAGCTGCGATACCAGGCCGCGAACTTATGAATGCCGTCCTCGATCGGCGTCGAGGGACGGAAACCCACGTCACGCACGAGATCGTCGACATCGGCATAGGTCGTCGGCACGTCGCCGGGCTGCATCGGCAGCATTTCCTTGTTCGCCTTGCGGCCCAGCGCCTGCTCGAGGATATCGAGCACGAGCAGCAATTCTTGCGGCTTGTTGTTGCCGACATTGTAGATGCGCCACGGCGCGATGCTCGATCCCGGATCCGGAGCGGCGCCCAACTGGGGCTGGCCGCCCTGCGGTGCGCGATCGATCAGGCGGACCAGCGCTTCCGTGACGTCGTCGACATAGGTGAAATCGCGCAGCATCCGGCCGCCATTGAACAGCTTGACCGGCTCCCCGCGGACAATCGCGTTCGCAAACACGAACAGTGCCATATCGGGCCGGTACCACGGGCCATACACCGTGAAGAACCGCAGGCCGGTGCAGGGGATGCCATAGAGGTGGCTGTAGGAATGCGCCATCAGCTCATTGGCCTTCTTGCTCGCGGCATAAAGGCTGATCGGATGATCGACATTGTCATGCACCGAGAACGGCAGCTTCCTGTTGGCGCCATAGACCGACGAGGAGGACGCGAACAGCAAATGACGGCAGCCATTGTGCCGGCATCCCTCCAGGATATTGGTGAAGCCGACCAGATTGGCGTCGACATAAGCATGCGGATCCTGCAGCGAGTAGCGCACACCCGCCTGCGCCGCCAGATGGATGACGACCGGAAAACGGTGGCGGGCGAACAGCGCCGGCATCGCAACGCGATCGGCTACGTCAAGCAGTTCGAACTGGAAGCGCGGATCGTTGCGCAATATCTCCAGCCTCGCTTCTTTCAGCCGCGGGTCATAGTACCCATTGAGATTGTCGACCCCGACGACGCGGTGGCCGGACTGCAATAGCCGCTGCGCCACGTGAAATCCGATAAATCCCGCGGTGCCCGTTACCAGAATGGGCTGATCCGGCATCATGCGTGCCTCCTTTCGCCGATGTCATGACGGCGCATCTCAGTACGCCACGGATTTCGGGCGGCCGACGCCGCAATACAGAAAGCCGTTCCGCTCGACCTCGTCCTGCGAATAGATGTTTCTGAGGTCGACAATGACGGGACAGGCCATGATGGCCGCCAGCTCCTTGAGATCCAGCGCCCGGAACTGTTCCCATTCGGTAACAATGACGAGTGCGTGGCATCCCTTGGCGCAGCGATAGGCGTTCTCGCAGAAGGTGACGTTCTCGAATACCCTCTTGGCCTGCTCCATGCCGACCGGATCGAAAATCCGGACCTCAGCGCCCATGTCCTGCAGCGCAGTGATAAGCGGAATGGAAGGCGCATCGCGCATGTCATCGGTGTCGGGCTTGAAGGTGACGCCGAGCACTGCAATCGACTTTCCGCGGATATTGCCGCCGAACGCATTCGCGACCTTACGCGCCATCGCCCGCTTGCGCTGGTCGTTAACGGCGACCACCGTCTCCACGATCCGCAGCGGCGATTCATTGTCCTGGCCCGTCTTGATCAGCGCCATCGCGTCCTTCGGGAAGCAGGAGCCGCCGAAGCCGGGGCCGGCATGCAGGAATTTCTGCCCGATCCGGTTGTCAAGGCCGATGCCGCGCGCGACTTCCTGCACATTGGCGCCGACCTTCTCCGCGAGATCGGCGATTTCGTTGATGAAGGCGATCTTGGTGGCAAGGAACGAGTTGGCGGCGTATTTGGTCAGCTCCGCGGTGCGGCGGTCGGTATACAGGATTGGCGAGGCGTTGAGGTGAAGCGGCCGGTACACTTCCGCCATCACGCTGCGGGCGCGCGCGTCGTCCGTTCCGATCACGATTCGATCGGGATGCTTGAAATCACGGATCGCTGCGCCCTCGCGCAGGAACTCGGGATTGGAGACGACGGCGACCGCAGCTTGGGGATTCTCTTCGCGGATGATGCGCTCGACCTCGTCGCCGGTGCCGACCGGCACCGTTGATTTCGTCACCACCACCGCTTTGTCCGGCAGCGCGGTCGCGATCTCGCGCGCCGCTGCATAGACATAGGAAAGGTCGGCATGGCCATCGCCGCGCCTCGATGGCGTGCCGACCGCGATGAACACGACGTCCGCCTCGCTGACGGCCGATTTCAGGTCGCTGGCAAACGATAGCCGGCCCTGGGCGACGTTCCGCGCCACCAGCTCGGCAAGGCCGGGCTCGTGGATCGGCATCTCGCCATCGTTGAGACCGGCCACCTTCTCCGCGTTGCTGTCGATGCAAACCACCTGATGGCCGAAATCGGAAAAGCACGCCCCTGACACCAGCCCGACGTAGCCGGCGCCAATCATCGCTATATGCATTGCGGTTCCTGTCTGAAGAGCCCACCGCGCGGCCGCAGCCGCATCGATGGGGATGTAAGGTGAAACAGCGAATTAGCTGCTCAGCAGCGATTCACCGTCGAGATGGCGGGGGAAGAAAAAGAAGTTGTTGACGTAGAACCGCCCGTCCTTGCGGCCGCCGTCCGGCCGCAGCGCATCGGCGTCCTGAAGCCTGGTCGAATCGAACTGCTCCACGGCGATCACATCATTGTTTTTCAGGAAGAAGCCGCGATAGGATTTTTCCCGAAAGAACTCGAACACCGATCGCGTTGCCTCGGCGCGATGGCGGTCCTCCGCCTCGACGAGGAAGACCGGCTGGCAGCGTTCGACGAGTTCGACCGCGCCATTGAGCACATTCAATTCATGGCCTTCGACGTCGACCTTCACAAACGCGACATCCTGGTCGATCACGGCATCGAGCCGGGCAATCGGCACATGGGCAGAAATCGATCTGCCCGATGAACCGACCCGCGCCTCCAGCGAGGCCAGGCCATGGACCAGGCCGTCCTCGCCTTGTGGAATGAACAGCTCGGCATCACCGTCATGATCCGACAGCGCGATCTCGTGAATAAACACGTTCCGAGCCGAGGTTCGGCGGAGCAGCCTTGCCATTTGCTGCGACGGCTCGAAGGCATGAACCTGCCGGGAAAGCCGCGCCAGCCGCCGCGTGTAGAGGCCGCAATTCGCGCCGACGTCGACCGTAACTGCGTCATCGGGAATGATCTTGTCGAGATAGGAGAGTTCCCGCTCCGCCGATTTCGGGCGCCTCATGAAATGCCATTGCAGCCATACCGAGGGGAACGCGTCCTTCACCAGCTCCTTGACCTGCTGCTTAGCGCTCATTGCCGCCTCCCTTTGTAACGCACGCAAATGTGACCATCGGCGCGCTGCGTCCTTGATGCGGATGCTGCCTCCCCAAGGCGCATCTCAGACGCGGTCATAGATGTCCTGAACCCGGACGATGTCGTCTTCGCCGAGATAACTGCCGGACTGCACCTCGATCAGATTGAGCGGGACCTTGCCGGGATTCTCCAGGCGATGCATGCACCCCAGCGGCACGAAGATCGATTCATTCTCGCGCAAGAGGATCTCCTCGTCATCGCGCGTGACGATTGCGGTGCCGTTCACCACGACCCAATGCTCGGCGCGATGATAATGCTTCTGCAATGACAGCTTGGCGCCGGGATTGACCGTGATGCGCTTGACCTGAAAGCGATCGCCGGCATGGATCGACTGATAGTAGCCCCACGGACGGTGGACACTGTGGGTCTGGGTCGCCGACCGATGGCCGTTGGCTTTCAGGCGTTCGACCAGCTTTCCAACGTCCTGGTCGCGCTTGCGGCTGGTGACCAGCACCACGTCGGGCGAGGTGGCAATGACGAGATCCTCGACGCCAAGCGCCGCAACGAGCTGTCCGTCACCGCGGACATAGCAGCCCGACGCGTCCTCCACGACGGCATCGCCGACCACGACATTGCCCGAAGAGTCCTTTTCCGCCATCGACCATAGCGCCGACCAGCTTCCGACGTCGCTCCAGTCGAACGTGGCGGGGACGACCACGGCGTTGCCGGTCTTTTCCATGACCGCGTAATCGATCGAGATCGACGGGCACGCCTCGAAGGCGGTTGCGTCCAGCCGGAGAAAATCGAGATCGCGCCTAGCGCCGGCCAGCGCGTTCCGGCAGGCAGCCAGGACTTCCGGCGCCCGCTGCGCCAGCTCGTCGATGAATTGACGCGCCGGCAGCAGGAAGATGCCGCTGTTCCAGACGTGCTCGTCGCATGCGAGCAGGCGTTCGACCGTCACCAGGTCGGGCTTCTCGACAAAGCCTGCCACGCTGCGAATCGGCGGCGCGGCCTCCAACTCGTCGCCCATCCGGATGTAGCCGAACCCGGTCGCCGCCGATGACGGCCGGACGCCGAACAGAACGAAACGGCCGTAGCGCGCCGCCGTGATGCCCGTCGATATCGCGTCGCGAAACGCGGCATGATCGCGCACCCAGTGGTCCACCGGCATCGCCAGGATTACGGCGTCAGGGTCGCTTTCGCCGGCGAGCAAGGCTGCGACGGCGACAGCCGGCGCGGTATTCCTGCCGAACGGTTCGAGCACGATGGTCGGACGATCAACGCCGGCCGCGTGCAACTGCTCGCCGATGGCAAAGCGATGGTCGGCATTGGCAATCACCATCGGCTCGGTGAACAGCGTGCGATCGCCAACCCGCAGCGCGGTCTGTTGCAGGAGCGTGTTTTCGCCGAGCAGTGAGAGCAACTGCTTGGGATAGGTCTCGCGCGACAGCGGCCACAGCCGCGAGCCGCTGCCGCCTGACAGGAGAACAGGTACGATACGGCCGCGCGGCTGCACAATCGCCATTTCATGGTCCTTCGATGTTGACGCTGGAGGGATCAGAAGCCGCTGCCCGACAAGAACTCTTTGCGGATCGTGCGGATGATGATCATGATGTCGAGGCGCAGCGACCATCGCTCGATGTAGTGGAGATCGTAGTCGATCCGCGAAACCGCGGGCTCGAACTCGGCCGTGCTTCCCCTGCAGCCACTGACCTGTGCCAGCCCGGTGATACCTGGCCGCGCCGTGTGGCGCTGAAAATAATAGGGCACGAGGTCTTCGTAAGGCAGATCGGCCGCCAGCATTCCCGGGACGTGCGGCCGCGGCCCGACCAGCGACATGTCGCCCTTGATCACGTTGAGCAGTTGCGGAATTTCGTCGAGGCTGGTCTTGCGCAAAATCCGGCCGATCGAGGTCACACGCGCATCGCCCTGAACCGTCTGTGTAACGCCGCGAACGTCGCATGCGTCGCTGCGCATAGTGCGGAACTTGTAAATCTTGAAACGGCGATTCCGGTAGCCATAGCGATATTGAAAGAACAGCACCGGGCCTGGCGATGTCGCCTTGATGAGGATCGCAATGGCGATCAGCAGCGGAGCAAAGAACAGCAGCGCGGCGCTTGCAGCGCTGACATCGAAAATGCGTTTGGCAATCGATGCTGACGGCTCCTTTCGTGCGACGCGACGCACGCGCCGGCGGCCTCGGTACGCGCCATGCGTACCGCCGCCGGCGAATTCGACAGGACGGACCGATATCTGGGTGCGCTCTATTCGAATCGGCGCAACATTGCTGTTCCGATCGAAGTTGGCTGTCACGATCGAGGCCATGACTCTCCTCTGTGTTGGAGCACAAATGCGATGCGCTGCGCGCACCGATCGGCGCGCGCGACGACTTCGCAGCAGCGAATATCCGCTTCGCAGCCGCTAAGACTTTCCAAAACTTTGAACGAAATTGGGCGCGGTCGTGGAAGGGATGGCTGCAACGCAGCGGAACTGAACCGTTAAGAAGATATTGCGACGCGATATTCCGGTTTGTTCGGAGAAGGTTAGTCGTAACATGCCTGGTTAATGAGCTGCGCGTCGCTCGACGCAGCTATGCATAATCAAAAATCTCGGAACAAAATCCATTGTTGGATTCTCGACGCACAGTTGAACAAACATAGCGTCGATGTGCGGCAACAAATCGCTGTCACGCCGTTGTCGTGAAACGAGATTGCTCATCGAAAGCCGGGTGATACGTCCTGGCTTGCTGACGATAGGCGCGACATTCGATGGACAACTCGGAAGAAAAATAGAGGCGGCCACGACTTGTGAGCCGCCCGCTCGCGGAACATTCCGGGAGGCGCCCATGATGGCAGAACGTCTGCATAGCCGCGCGCTGGTGCGATACGAGAGGCTGCCAGACCGCAGGCTCCGAAATCGAATCATTATCGGGAACACGATTGCATGGGCGGCGATCGCTGTTCTGATTCGCCTGCTCTTCTTCTAAAGCCGCTTCGCGTCGCCATATCTCGATTGACGGTCGCGCGGTTCCATGATCGACGTTCCTTATCATGCATCGATCAGTGGCATCTTCGTGCACTGTGGCCGCTTCAACACCGGCCGACACGCGCATCTATGCGATAGGCGACATTCATGGCCGCGCCGATCTTTTGAGCGAGATCACCGGACGAATCGATGACGACATTCGTCGTCGACCGATCAAGCATTCGGTCGAAGTCTATCTCGGGGACTACATCGACCGCGGACCGCACTCCAAGGAGGTGATCGATCTGCTTGCGATCCGCCTCGTCGCCAATCACGCGGTGTGTCTGCGAGGCAACCACGAAGCTGTGATGGAAGGGTTCCTGCAGGATCCGGCGATCCTGCCGTACTGGCTGCAGTTGGGCGGCCTGCCTACGCTTGCATCTTACGGCATCGAACTGAATGGCGACACCGACACGGCCCCTGCCCTGCAGCGTCGCTTTATTGACGCGTTTCCTCGTGAACACGAATTGGTCATGCAGTGCATGCGCCATCAATTCATTTGCGGCGATTTCCTGTTCGTCCACGCCGGCATCCGCCCGGGCGTTTCGATCGAACATCAGGATATCAATGACTTGATCTGGATCCGCGACGAGTTCCTCGACTCCATGCATCAGCACGAACGCTTCGTCGTGCACGGCCACACGCCGGTGCCGCACCCTGATATCAGGCACAACAGAATCAATATCGACACCTGCGCGTGGCGAACCGGATCGTTGACTTGCGTGGCGATCGAAGGATCAGCTGTTCTCTTCTTATGATGTGCATGCGACCTGTCGTACGTACACGACTTGTGAACCATGAAGCGTCGCGACTCACTTTCAACAAAATGGAACTCGCGTCTCACATTTTTTTGCCGTGTTTGCTTCCATAACATCGGCGGCTGTACGTGCACTCACGGAGATGCAGCCATGCAGCAACGGTCGTTCAGCGCCGGCCTGACGCTCTACTTAATTCTCGTCATCCTTGCGATTGCCGGCCTCAGCGCCGGTCTTTCGATTCAAGCTTCAGCACAAACGGGTCAATCAGCGTCATCGGCTGAGAGCTACATCCTCGGGCCCAACGACCGAATCAGGCTGAAGGTCTATGGCGAGCCCGACATCACGGGCGAGTATGAGATCAGCAATAGCGGACAGGTTTCGATCCCGCTCGCCGGGCATATCAAGGCTGCAGGCGCCACGACGCGGCAGCTCGAGAAATCGATCGCATCCGCGCTCGCGAAAGGAATTGTGCGCGATCCGCGCGTCAACGTCGAGATCGCGCAGTACCGTCCGTACTACATTCTCGGCGAGGTCAAGAAGAGCGGCGAGTATCCGTATCGTCATGGATTGACGGTGTTGGATGCAGTCGCAAGCGCCGGCGGCTTCACGTACCGCGCCAATGAAAACAAGGTCTTTCTGCGGCGGGCCGGTGCCGGCGCGGAAGAGACCTACCCTCTCGATGCTCCCGTTCCGGTTTATCCGGGCGACAACATCAGGGTTCCGGAGCGCTACTTCTAGCGATCTGTGGAACTGCAGATGAGGTGATGCACGCGCTAGCAGTTGATGGCGTTTGTGTTGCGCCGTCGTCACAACATTTCGCGAATGCAAAAAAGGTTCTGCAGCGCGGGAAACTTTCCCGGCAAGGCGCGTTGCAGGCGTGCGCATCACTTCAATCTCACACAACTCACGATCTTGCGCCCCCGTACCGAGTATGAGGCCCGCCTTTCTTATGCGCAGTCGACGATCATTTTATGAGCGATGGAGCTCGCCTGTCAGATGCTCGCCGCCTTCGCGCTCCCGCAAGGGATGGGTGATGGGATCCGAGTCAGAATTTGCATCGCTGAACGTGCCGCATGGAATCGAAGAGCGATTCCATTCGATACGCCTGCCCGGTCGATGCCGCGCCAGCCTGTTGCCCGCACCGGCGGCCGCGATCCTGCTGGGTCTTGGATCGTCGGCGAATGCGCAGGCGATTCCGTGGGTCAACGGAGAGTTCGCCTCGCCCTGGAACGCACAGAAGATCTTCGAGCCGTCTTCGCTGCCGGATCGAACCGATCCGGAGACCCGAGAGGAGATTCCGCCCGAGGACATGCCGGTGAAGAAGCGCCAGCAGCCCGGCTACGAGCCGATAGGCATTCGTTCCGGCTCGTGGATGTTCAATCCGTCGGTGACCGCCGGAACTTTCTACGACAGCAACGTCTTTTCGTCGAGCACCACGCAGCGTTCCGATATCGCGGCGGTGATCGAGCCGACGCTGCGCGCGCATTCGCTATGGGGACGGCACGGGCTCGACATCAAGCTCGACACGCAGTCCACGGTCTACAACCAATTCTCCAGCCTGAACCAGACCAATGCCAGCCTGAAGGGCAATGGCTGGATCGATATCACAAAGGACACGATGCTTCTCGGCAGCTTTCAGATCGCGCATCTGAACGAAGGTGTCGGCACGCTCTCCTCGCCCAGCAACGCGATCTCGCCGACGCCGTATAACCTGATGTCAGGCGACGTGACGCTGCGCAAGGAGTTCAATCGCCTGACCACATCGATCGGCGTTCGCACCGATTCATATGACTATGGATCGACGCGCGCCCAGGACGGCACCGTCATCAACCAGGACGCCCGCGACGGCCAGATCTACTCGCTGCACAGCCGGATCGACTACGCCATCTCCTCCACGCTCGGCTGGTTCGGCGGCGTCGAGGGCAATCAGCGCGACATCAGGGGCACGCCGGGCCACACGCTCGATTCGCAAGGCTATCGCGCGCTGACCGGCGTCACCGTCGGCTTGAGCAATCTGGTTACCGGCGAATTCGGCGCCGGCTATGTGCAGCAGCGTTTCGACGATCCGTCGATCGGGATGATCGAGGGCCCATCCTATCGCGCGCGGCTGACATGGCGGCCGACGCGCCTGCTTGACGTTCACTTCAATGCCGAGCAGATCGTCACGCAGACGTCCGACACCAGCGCCACCGGCGTGCTTGCGAACGCGGTGCAGCTCGGCCTCGATTATGAGCTGCGACGCAATATCATCTTGTCGCTCGCCGGCGGATACGAGAACGACAAGTTCTTCGGCCAGTTCCGCAAGGACAACGTGATCACGTCGGACACGCGCGTCAAATATCTCGTCAATCGCTTCGGCGCCGTATCCGCCTATTACCGCTACACCAAGCGCGAAAGCGATGTCCCGGTCTTCAGCTTCGACAAGCACCTGGTAGGAATGAATGTTACAGCGCAATTCTGACCTGCCCTATGTGATCCCTGATGAGCCTCCGCCCCGCCCGGCCGAAGGCTGGCAGTATCCGAGCGTCGATCTGCGCGAGATGGGCCGCATCCTGCGCCGCCGCTACAAGATGGTGGCGCTGCCCGCCGTTGTCCTGCTCGGACTCGCGCTGACCTATCTGCTGTTCGCAACGACTTTATATACGGCGACGTCGACCGTGCTGGTCGATCCGCGCCGCGCCAATGTCGTCGAGACCAACCAGTCGGTGCTGTCGAACTTCGGCACTGACGACGCGACGATCGAAAGCCAGACGCTGCTGATCCAGTCGGTCGCGATCCTGACACGCGTCGTCGGCAAGCTGAAGCTGACGGAAGACGAGGAGTTCACGCCACAGCCGGGCCTGCTCGATCCGATCAAGAGCCTGTTCCGCAGCAGCGGCCCAAGCGACGGCGCCAGCCCGGAGGAAGCCGCCAAGTCCCGTTCCGTCGATATCCTTCAAAAGCGAATGAAGGTGACGCGCCAGGGCACCACCTTCCTGGTCGATATCGCCGTCAGTTCGCGATCGCCGCAAAAGGCCGCCACCATCGCCAACGCGATCGCCGACGCCTATTTCGACGAGCAGGTTCGCGCCAAGAATGATGCCACCCGCATCGCCGCGAACTGGCTTGGCGGCCAGATCGAGGATTTGAAATCGCGCGTCGTTGCCTCCGAAAAGGCCGTCGAGGACTATCGCTCGGCCAACAATCTGATGGTGTCGCAAGGCGTCACGCTCAACGACCAGCAGATCACCGATCTCAACGGCAAGCTGGTCGCCGCCCGCGCGCAGACCGCGGAGGCGCGGGCGAAGTACGAGCAGATTCAGGACATCGCGAAGTCTGGCGGCGATCCCGGCGGCATCAACGCGGCGATTTCCTCGGAGATGATCACGAAGCTCCGCACGCAATATGCCGACATCGCTAAGAACGAGGCGGAACTGTCGAGCAAGTACGGCACGCGCCATCCTTCCGTCGCCAATGTCCGAGCACAGCGGCGCGACACCCAGAGGCTGATCAACGAGGAAATCCGCCGAATCCTCGAGAGCACCAAGCACGATTACGACGTCGCCCGCTCCCGCGAGACATCGCTGCAGCAGAGCCTCGACCAGCTGCAGGGCGTCTCGACCTCCTCAGGCCAGGCGCAGGTGCGCCTGCGCGAACTGCAGCGCGAGGCCGAGGCCAACCGCACGCAGTATGAATCCTATCTGGCGCGTTCCAAGGAAACGACCGCGCAAGAGAGTCTGGAGATGCCGGACTCGCGGATCGTGACCAAGGCCAGCGTTCCGATCAGGCCGTCGTCGCCCAAGACGATGCTGATACTGGGCCTTGCCTTGATGCTCGGCCTCGGCGCGGGCAGCGTGCTGGCATTCCTCGCCGACTATCTCGACGACCGAATCAAGACGCTCGACCGCGCCGAAGCCATTGCGGGCGTGCCCGCCCTTGCCGCCGTCCCCTTGATCGGCGCGCGGGAGCTCGCCGGCCTCGCGCGGCGCGGCCGAAAAGAACTTGGCCGCTATGATCCGAAAACAACGAAACTGCTGCCGGCGCCGCTGCAACCGCCGTTGACACGCTATGCGATCGACCAGCCCGGCACGTTCTTTGCGGAAGCGATCCGGGCCGTCCGCCTGGCGCTGCAACGAACGATGCGGTCGCGGCCGGTGAAGGTGGTGCAGGTCACTTCCGCGCTCGACAGTGAGGGCAAGACCACGTTGGCGATCAACCTGGCGCAGTCGCTGGCCACGCTCGGCATCCGAACGCTGCTCATCGACGGCGACCTGCGCAACCCGCAAGTAACCCACGCGCTCTGTCCGCGCGCCGATGCCGGCCTCTTGGAAGTCGCCATCGGCCACGCCGCGCCGGAGCGCGCGATCCTCGTCGACCAGAGCACGGGACTTTCCATCCTGCCCTCGACCAAAATCAAGCAGGTGGAATACATCACCGAGCTGATGTTCTCCGAGCGGATCGTCGACGTGCTCGATCACTTCCGTCACCGCTACGAGCTGATCGTGATCGATTCGCCGCCGCTGGTGCCGCTGGTCGATGGCCGCGCGCTCGCCGAACTTTCGGATCGCATCATTCTCGCGCTGGCCTGGGACCAGACGCCGGGCGAAGTGCTGTCGCATGCCATGGATCTCTTGTCTCCCGTCAGCGACCGAGTCATGGGCACGGTGATGACCCGCGTCGATCTCAGCCGCTTGCAGTTCTATGACTATTATCGCAGCTCGGCCTATCTCAAGCCCTACGGCACCGCGAGCCTGAATGCCGGAGCTGCGCGGTGAGAATGCGTGGACCGTTGCACGGACCGGCCGGGATAGCGCAGGTGCATCGTCACTCTTCTGCGCCGGCCGTATCGCGCCCGGCTTCGCGCCTCGCCGCCCGCGCGGCGAATGCCGACGCGTTCATCGAACGGATCGCAGCCGGCCTGATGCTGCTGGCCGTTACCGCAACCTTCACGCTCTCGTCGTCCGTTCTGACCAACTGGAAGATCCACTACCTGACTGCGGGCGGAAACTTCTATGAGAAGCTGCACCCGGCGACGTACTTCACCCTGCTCGCATTCGGCCTGCTGCTGCTGCGCAGCCGTGGTCCGGTCGGCGAGATCAACCGGATGTTCTCCGAATCGAAGCTGCTACTCGCCTACCTCTTGTGCTGGCTGTTCCTCCTGATTCAGGTGTTCGTGCTCGAACGTCCGTTTACGGTGATCATCGACACTTTCCTGCTGCCGATCCTGATCGCGATGGTGATGTGGCAGATATCATCGGCACAAAAGCGCCCGCTGGCCTGGGCCATTCACCTGACGATCCTCGTCAACGTGGTGCTCGGATATTATGAGTACTTTTCCGGTCACCGGCTGATCCCGTTGACGCTCGGCGACGTCGTGGTGGTCGGTGAGTGGCGCTCCGCGGCGCTGCTCGGCCATCCCCTCACGGCATCCGGCGTCGTCGGCGCCTACGTGCTGGCGCTGGTGCTTCGTCCGGCAATCTGCCCGCCGCTGCTGGTGAGGCTGCCGCTGATCGCGTTCTGCCTCGCCTCGCTGATGGCTTTTGGCGGCCGAACCTCACTGGTCACCGTGCTGGCCATGATCGGACTCGTCGGGGGATTCGAGATGCTTCGCCTGATACAGGGCAAGCGGACGCCGCTGCCCGCGGCGATTCTCGCCATCTGCGTGCTGTTCGCCGCGGGCGCCATCATCTTCGCCGCCCTCGATCTCGGCATTTTCGACAAGATGCTGCTGCGCTTCTCATCCGACAAGGGCAGCGCGCTGGCGCGCTTTGCCACCTTCAGCCTGCTCTCGCATTTCGACTGGCATGAGCTGATCCTCGGCCCTAACCCGGTGCGGGTGAACGCACTGCAGTCGCAGCTCGGCCTCAACTACGGCATCGAAAATTTCTGGATCTCCTCCATCGTGCAGTTCGGCCTGGTCCACACCATCCTGATGACGATCGGGCTGGTCTGTTTCTTCGTCGAACTATTGCGCCGCTCACACCGCGCGGCGTGGGCCATCATGGTACTGATCGTCATCATCGCCGCAAGCTCGGTGAGCTTTTCGTCAAAGAACATTCAGCTCGCGCAGTTCGTGATCCTGATTTCGGTCCTGCTGCCGCGCGAGCAGCGGCGCGCTGTTGCGCCCGCGCAAGTCCGCTCGCCCCTCCGCTACCGGTCCGTTCCGGCATAACACGGGATCTTCCTTCGCATGACCATCTATGTCGACAACACCCATCTTGGACGTCACGTCACCGGGCTCGAGCGCATCACGCTCGAACTGTTTTCGGCCGCGGCGCTGGCGCCGCTCGACGTTGTCCCGGTGAGGGCGCAGGGGCTGCGCCAGATGCTGACGACGCAGACGCTCGGCCTGCCGATGCGGCTCGCCGCGTCGTCCTCCATCCTGCTATGTCCTGGCTTTCCGCCCAGCCCGCTGCTGCGACCGTTTGCATCGCGGGTGCTGCCCTATATCCACGACGACTTTCTGATCACGCGGCGCGCCGAGCTCAACATGCGGGCGCGGCTGTACATGGCCGGACCGTTCAAGCTGGCACTGCGCCACTATCCCCGCTTTCTGGCCAATTCCGGCGACACAAGGCGCAAGCTGGCCGCGCATTGCCGCTCCGACGCCGAGGTGACGCTTTATCGGCCTTCGGTCCGCAACGTCTTCGGCCTCGATGTCGGACACCGCAGCGCGCGGAACGCGCGGCCCCAGCCACTTCGCCTGATTGCGCTCGGCACGGTCGAGCCGCGCAAGAATTTTGCCGCGGCAGCAGAAATCCTCGCCGCGCTGCGCATGCGGGGGTTTCCGGATGCGACGCTCGACATCGTCGGAAGGCCGGGCTGGGGCGACGATTGGCAAGCCCTCGAGGGGCAACCGGGCGTTACACTGCACGGCTACCAGCCGGCCGACCGGGTCAATCAGCTGCTCGATGGCGCCGACCTCTTCATCTGCACCTCCCACGACGAAGGCCTCGGGCTTCCACTGCTTGAGGCTCAGTATGCTGGCCTTCCGATCATCGCCCCCGATGCCGCCATCTTCCG
The DNA here is from genome assembly GCF_029714305.1 of Bradyrhizobium sp. CB3481. Lineage (NCBI taxonomy): Bacteria > Pseudomonadati > Pseudomonadota > Alphaproteobacteria > Hyphomicrobiales > Nitrobacteraceae > Bradyrhizobium > Bradyrhizobium sp. CB3481. Next base: position 1,046,103 of record NZ_CP121647.1, on the reverse strand, counting down.
CGAGGTGCTCGGCGAATCCGGCATCCATATCGATACCGCCGATTCCGCTTCTGCGGCGGCGCGTATCGCTGCCGCGCTGTCGGACGAGAGCTGGCGCGCCCGCTATGTGACGCTGGCCGAGCGCAACCTGACGCGCTGGAACGATCTGGCGCGCAGCGACCGCGAGAACGTCATTGACCTGATCGCCCGCCTTGCTCAGGTGCGCGAAAGCGCGCGCCCGGAGTACCGCCGCCTTGCATGACACCGATGGCACCAGGCACCAGGATGGTTTGAGGATCATCGCCGCCGGCGCGGTGGTGATCCTTCACTATTCCGATTACTTCAAGGATATGCCGGTCGGCCGCTTCATGGTCGCGCGCACCTGGCATTTCAACCTGTTCGTCGATCTGTTCTTTGTCGTCTCCGGCTTCGTCATCGCCCGGCAGTATTGCGACCGCGTCAACGATGCCGCGTCGATCGGCCGTTTTCTCTGGCGACGCCTTGCCCGCATCTATCCGCTGCATCTCGCCACGCTGGCCTTTTATGTTGCGCTTGCAGGCGCGCTTCACTTCGGCGCCGCGCGGACCGACAATCCCGCCCGCTACCCGCTTTCCGACCTGCCAGCGCAACTGCTGCTGCTCCACGCCTTCATCGGCGAGCGCCTGACATTCAACTTCCCGAGCTGGTCGCTGTCGGCGGAGATGTTCTGCTATCTGCTGTTTCCGGCGCTTGCGCTGCTCGCGCAGCGCCGCAAGGAGGCGATCGTCGCGCTGGTGATCATCACCGCACTCGCCAACTCGCTTTGGGCATGGGCTGCGGGAACGACACCCTGGGCCGACTGGATCAATCAGGGCGGCGGCTTCCGGGCACTGCCGGCGTTCAGCCTCGGCATGGCCTGCTATCTGTTCCGCACCCAGATCGCGCGCTGGCCTGCCATTCCCGGCGCGCTGGCCGTAGCGCTGCCAGGGTTCATCCTGTTCGGCTCACTATTGCCGACAATGACCGCGCTGCTCGTGATCTATCTCATCGCCCTGCTCGCCGTGCAGGCGGACTGCGCAGGCCGCAAAACCGTGCTGTCGAAGCTCGGTTTCGACCGCTGGTCGCCGCTGACCTATTCCTGCTACATGCTGCATATTCCGGTGGCGACCGTCGTCATCACCCTCGGTTCTCGCCTGCTTTCCCTGTCGCCGGATGAGCGCCTGATCCTGGCACCGGTTGCAATCATTGTCCTTGCCTCCGCAAGCGTCATCTCGCTGCGCACCTTCGAGACGCCGCTGCGGCGATATCTGACCGAGGCCTACGATCGCCGCGCCATCAGGCCGGCAATCTCGCGGCAGGAGAGCCGGTGATGACGGTCGTCGAACGCCTTTCAGCCGACACGCCGCCCATAGCCGTCGCGCATGCGCGGGCTAGAAGCCGCGACAGCGCGATCGACACGATGCGCGGCATCGCAATCCTGATGGTGATCGGAATCCATTCGCTGCCGCAGCCGCTCGATGCTGTCTGGATGAAATCGCTCGACGCGGCGCTGCGGCCATGCGTGCCCGTGTTCCTGTTCGTATCGGGATATCTGACAGCCCTATCCGGCCGTGTGCCGCTCACCAAACGTCTCAAGGCGGCCTTGATCCCCTATGCGATCGCCTTCGCCGCAGCCTATGTCTATATGGCGCTGCATAATCCGGCGATGGATCATCGCTTCAGCACGACACTGGCCCGCTTCGCGCTCGGATACGTCTTCGTCTATTATTACGTCTTCGTTTATGTCTGCTGCACGCTGGGTCTTTGGCTCGTCTTTGCAGCAGGTAGAACTGACCAGCCAGATTCAAGAAAACGTGTCGCGGCGCTGCTGGTTCTGGCGATCGGCGGCGGCCTGCTGGCCGGCAGCTATCTCGATCCCGCCCTGTCGCGGCTCGGCGCCTCTGACGACCTGCTCGACGAAGTCCGCATGCGCGATATTCCGTTCTGGTTCGCATTCGCCGCGCTCGGCGCGCTGACCGCGATGTTCGCGGACCTGACCGATCAAAACATCCGCCGCGCGCTCCCCGGCACGATGCTGGTAGCCTATATCCTCTATGCGAGCGTCCGCATTTTTGGTCTTGGCGATGCCGCGACCTACGATTCGACCGCGTTTTTTTGCTATGCGGCGCTGTTTTGCATCACGCTGTTCGCGTTCCGGCCGAGTTCACCGCTGCTCGGATGGATCGGCTCGGGTAGCTACTTCATCTATCTCTGGCACATCTTCATCATCATGGCGCTGCGCGATCACGCCTCGCTGCACCAGCTTGGCGGCGCCGCCAATTTTGTACTGGCCCTCGGATTGACCGTCCTTGGCAGCGGCGCCGCGTTGCTCGCAGTCCGGCAACTAGCCTCTACCCGGCTTTGCCGCATGCTGGGGGCTTAGAAAAATGCTCCTGAAACACACCCTGCTCTATCTGCCCGCGCAGTTCGTCGGACCGCTGTTCCAGCTGCTGGCGATGATCGTATGGACGCATGTCGTCGACGAACACACGCTCGGCGTCATCACGCTGATCACCGCGACGCATGAACTGCTGCAGATCGGCTTCCTGGCCTGGTGGTCGCAATATGCGCTGCGTTTCCTCGGCCGCTATCAGGAGGCCAGCGACGCGCCGCGCTTCTATCGTACCGAAAATGCGGTGTTGCTGGCCTCGGTCATGCTGCAAAGCGCTGCCGTCATCGGCATTCTGCTTCTGGTCATCGCGCCGGGCGCCAGGACCGGCCTTCTGCTTGCCACTGTTGCCTATGTGATCACCCGCTCGCTCAACCTCTATATCGGCGAGCGCGCCCGCGCGCAGCAGCAGATCGCGGTCTACACGATCCAGCAGATTTTTGGCCCATCCGTCGGGTTCATCGCCGGTCTCGCCTTGATCTGGGTATTCGGCCAGTCAGCCGAATGGCCGCTCGCCGGTTATGCCATGGCGCAATTCGTCGCCGTGTTGATCGTGCTTCCGACGATCCGCTACGGCTACCGGCTTTGGCCGGTCGACCGGGAGATCGTGGTCCACGCGCTGCGCTATGGTCTTCCATTGATCGTCGGTGGCGCGCTCGGCTGGGTCGGGCTCAATGCGTCGCGCTTCATCGTCAACGAATTGTCAGGTGTTGCCGCCGCCGGCCTGTTCGCGGTCGGTTACGGCCTCGGCCAGCGCGCCGCAGCGGTTGCGGCCATGCTGGTGACGGCGGCGGCATTTCCACTGGCGGTCAAGAGCATGGAGCATGGCGGCCAGCAGGCCGGCATGCGGCAGCTCGCCAATAACAGCGCGCTGCTTGTCGCCATCCTGGCGCCAAGCCTCGCCGGCATTGTCATGCTGCGGACGGAGATCGTCCACCTCCTGATCGCCGCGCCGTTTCAGGCGGTCACGCTTGCCATCCTGCCGCTCTCAACGCTTGCCGGCGCGATCCGCAATCTGCGCGCTCATTTCGGCGACCAGGTCTTCCTGCTGCAGAACCGCACGCGCTGGATGATGGCCGTTGCGGCGATCGACGCGACAACCACCGTGGTGTTGAGCGCGCTATTCCTGCCCCGCTGGGGGCTGCCCGGCGTCGCCGGCGCCACCGTGCTGGCAGCGCTTGCCGCGGCCGGCGTCAGTTTTTCAATCGGGTTCACGCGCTTCGGCCTGCGCCTGCCGGTCGGCCATCTCATCCGCATCGCGCTCGCGACGATCGCAATGTCGGCGCTGCTGCGGATGTTTCCGACGGCAGCGACGATTCCTGTTCTGGCGGTCCATGTCGCGGCGGGCGCCGCCGCCTATTTTGCGGCGCTCGCCGTGCTCTATGCGCCAACACTGCTGCGGATGCTCCGCCCCCGCCCCCAGCATTCGGGGGCGTGAGCGCGCATGGCACCATCTCGCGCCTATGACTTCCTGTTGTTCTCGAATGCGCGCGCCATCGCGAACCACAGCGGCTTCTTCTGCATCGATGAATCGAACGGCAGCGGCCGCGGCAGCCGTTGCGCCAGCGGGTCCTTCTTCTTCGCCGCATCGGTATAGAAGGAGTAGTTGTCAGCCAGTTCCCAGGCGATCACCATCTTAACCGCGGGAACACGCAGCGCGTTGTTCAGATATTTCTCGGCCGTCTCCGCGATCATGGCATCGCGCGCCGCGATGTCATCGGGAAACGTATCGTCGCGCACATCGAATTCCGTCAGGTAGATATCGACGCCGCGTCCTGCGAGCGCATGCAGGAATTCGGCGAAGCGTCCGGGGTCATGCGGATAGCGCGGCTGCAGGTGGCTCTGCAGCCCGACGGCATGCAGCGGCACGCCGGCTTGCTTCAATTCGTCGACCAGTTGCAGCAAGCCGCGGCGAACGGCGAGGCCGACCTCATCGTCGCGCTCGCTCTGCGCTTCGTTGAGAACCAGTTTTGTCGTGCGATCGACCGAGGCCACCCGCTCGAAGGCGCGACGCACATAACCGGTGCCGAACGTGTCGTACCATGGGCCAAGTCGGTAGCCGCCGGGCGCCTTGTGCCCCGGCCAGAACGGTTCGTTGACGACATCCCATGAATGCAGCTTGCCGACATAGCGCGCCGCCACTTCCTCGACGTAGGAGTCGAAAAATCTCTCGCGCTCGGCGCCGCTCAGACTCTTGATCCATTGCGGAACCCATTCGTTCCAGATCAGGCAATGACCGCGCATCGGAATCCTGTTGGCTGCACAAAATTGCAGCAGGCGATCCGCACTCTCAAAGCGCTTCGGCCCGGGCTGCGGCGCGATGGTTCCCATCTTCATTGCAATGTCTGTCGTCACGATGCGGGTCTGCGTCTGATAGAGCTCGCGATAGGCATGATCCTTGTCGATGACAGGACCTGCCGCCGCGCCGAACACAATTCCATTCTTCGCTGCGATAGCGCCGAGACTCTGGGCGGGGCTCTGCGTTGGCTGTGCCGCGAACACTTTGCTGTCGTACGACGCAACGCTTGCGCCTGCGATGACGGCGAGCGCATTTCGCCTCGACCACTCCTGCATAGCTGATCTCCATGATGTGAACGCATCGTCGTTATGTCTCGCCATTCGCAACGCGACGTCGCCATCGTTGCGTCGCATTAGTTCGATTTCGTGACGAATGCCGGTCGAGAAATTCACGATGCAGTTCCCGTCGCAAGCAACGGGCATATCGATTGGTCCCGCGCAACGCAGTCTCGCGCTCACATTACCAGCAAGGAGGTCGACGTGTCGGAACCGCCGCCGCAGTTGCAGCCAAGCCTCACTGTCGATGGCATCGCCATCAATGTTCCCTCGCTTCCGGAAGCGGTCTCGTCGATCGTGTCAGCCGCGCAACATGGCGACAACTTCAGCGTCTGCACGCTCAATCTCGATCACGTCGTTCAATTTCAGCAACACGCCAATTTTCGCGCCGCTTATCGTCGTGCCCGATTTGTCACAGCGGACGGGTTCCCAATCGTTGTGCTGAGCAGACTTATGGGCACGCGAATCGAGCGAACGACCGGCGCCGATCTGGTCGAACCGGTCTGCGCGGAAGCGCGAAAGAAGGGACTCTCCGTTTTTCTGTTGGGCTCGAACGATCGCACGCTGCAAGTGACGGCGCATCGTTTGTCGGAACGATTCAAGGGATTGCAAATTGCAGGACGCTTTGCGCCTGGACCTGGATTTGACCCCTATTCCAGCGAAGCCGACACCGCGATCGAGTGCATTCGCGACTCGGGTGCCAGACTCTGTTTCGTCGCGCTCGGCGCACCGCGGCAGGAGCTGTTCGCGGCACGGTGCCTCGACGAACTGAATGGAACCGGCATGCTGTGCATCGGCGCCGCGCTCGATTTCATCGCGGGCACGCAGAGCCGCGCCCCGTCGATGGCGCGCAAGACAGGGCTGGAGTGGGCATGGCGCATGCTGCGCGAACCGCGCCGGCTCGGCCCCCGCTACGTCAAGTGCATGACGGCCGTTCCGCGTCTCGTTGCACGAACCATTCCGCAAATCGTCCAGGCACGCATGAGGAAAGCGACATGACATCAACCTTGACCCTCGCGCTGCGGGCGCGAAACGCCAACCGGATCAAGCCGCGCTATCAGATCTGCCTGATCCATCCCTTTGATCCGCGTGGCGAGAAGGTCGGCGGTCTCGAAACCTACATTCGCGACTTCATCACCTTCCATCCTGTTGACACCGATATTCTCTTTATCGGCGTCGACTCGACGGGCGAGCTGGAGCTCGGGCAGCTTCACCGGTTGACATTCCGCGGCCGCGGCTTCGATTTCCTGCCAATCCTCCACTATTCGGACCAGCAGGCGCGCGAAGCGGCACGCACCATCCGCTCGTCGCTGACCGGACAGTTCTTCATGGCGCTGCTTCGCCATTTCGGCACGATCGCAAAATTGATCCGCGCCCGGCGCTGTTCCGTCGATCTGCGGCGCGTCGAGTTCTCATGGCTGCCGGCGATCCTGGGGCTGCCCTTCGTGCAGATGCTGCACGGTGAGGGCGCGCCGAAACTGCAGATGGACTCGCTGCTACGGAAATACGCATTCGTCCACAACACCGGCGAGCGCTTTGCGGTGGCGATGAGCGAGAAATTCCTTTGCGTCAATCCATTCATCACCGAACGCCTGCAGCAAACCTATCCGCGCCGCAGGGACAAGATCGATACGCTGTGGACCTGGGTCAACACCGACATCTTCAAGCCTCAAGTTTGGCCGCTCCAGTCTTCACCGTTCCAGATCGTGTTCGCGGGCAGGCTCGACGAGTTCAAGGACCCGCCACTGATGTTCCGCACCATTGATCGGCTGCGGCAACGATTGAACGGCGAGGTGCGGTTTCACTACATCGGCACCAGCGATCCGCTTCGGTTCGAGGAGTTTGCAGCGATCGAGGACATCACCGTGCGCCACGGCTTCAAGGATGCCGCGGGCATGGCGGAGACGCTGGCGAGCGCACATGCCGGCATCCTGACGTCCGAGTTCGAAGGCATGCCGCGCTGCGTGCTCGAGACGCTGGCGGTCGGACGGCCTGTTGTGGCCATGCATCTGCCGCAGCTTGAACCCGTCATCCGCCCCGGTGTCAGCGGCTATCTGGTGGCGCGCGACGGCAGCCGCGACGAGATGGTGGAGGCGCTGGTGCAGCGGTTCATCGACGTCAGGGACGGCATCGAGATGGGCACGATGAATCCGGTGCGCGTTGCCGAGACAATCAGGGACTTCACCCCGGGCACGCAGCTTGCGCGGGTCTATCGCTACCATCAGGAGATTCAGGATGCGCGCGGCCTTGCCGCCGCGGCGCCGACCTATTGAGGGCGCCGGCTTGAACATCCTGCTGTTGACCAGCGAGTTCGCTCCCGCGATGGGAGGTATAGGGACTTATGCCCGCGAAATTGCCGCGGCCGCGAGCCGGCTCGGCGCGGAGGTCACTGTGATGGCGCCCGACTACGCCCGGCAGACCGAAGCGTCCGACAGGTCCCTGCCCTTCGAGGTCATCCGGTTTCCCGGCGGCCTCCATTCCATGCGCGACCTTCCGCGCAAGATCCTGCTGGCCCGCCGCAGCGTGCGCGGGCGCAATTACGATGTGGTCCACGCCGCCGACTGGCCATTCTTCGTTCCCCTCGCGCTATCGAGATGGCGGACGCCGGCGCGTGTCCTGATGACGGTGCATGGCACCGAGATCAACGAAACGCAGACGCCGCTGAAACGTTTGGCGATCCGCGGCGCCGGCGTGTTCGGGCCGCGGACGGAAGTCGTCGCCAACAGCCGGTTTACCGAGGCGCTGTTCCGCGAACGGTTCGCTGTCAGCCCGGGCCGGATCAACGCGATCAATCTCGGCGTATCGGAGTTTTGGTTCGGGGGGAAAAGGAAACGCCGCGAGGTTCGCTTGGGTCATCGTCTGCCCGAGGATCGTGTGGTGATGATCACCGTGGCGCGGATCACGCGTCGCAAAGGCCATCATCTGACGCTCGCCGCCCTTTCGAAACTTCCGGACAATGTGCGCAGTCGCATCACCTGGCTGGTGATCGGTCCCGACGGCGAAGCCGACTACGTCGCCGAACTGCGATCCTCTGCCGCCCAGATGGCCTGCGACATCCGTTTTCTGGGGGCGCAAACCAACGAAGAGATTCGCGATCTCTATACGGCTTCGGATTTCTTCTGCCTGACGGGACTGCCCGATACGACCGGCCGCGTCGAGGGATTCGGGCTCGTCTATCTCGAGGCCGGAGCCGCTGCATTGCCGAGCGTCGCGAGCGAGGTCGGCGGTGTACCGGATGCCGTGCTCGCCGACGAGACCGGCATTCTGGTGCCGCCGTCGGCGGAGAGTATTTCGGAAGCAATCACCGAACTGGCTTTGGATCGCGGCTTGCGCGCCATCCTTGGCGCGGGCGCCGCCGCGCATGCCCGCGCGCTTTCGTGGGAGCGATGCGCGGCGACAACCTATGGTCTGGCCTATGCCGGCAGGCGGGCGGCCACGGATCGCACCGCCGGACTGTCAGCATGAAGCTGGTAGCCATGACCGTAGTGCTGCTGGCGCTCGCGACTGGCGCCGCGCACGCCGATAGCGAGAACTGCCGCAAGAGCCGGGAATATCTTCTCGGTACCCCCGGCGGCGATCAATCCCTAACGCCGCAGGCCTATAACGACTTGTTCAAGACCTGTGTCGCGGCATCGGCGATGCCCAATGTGAAGGAGGCCTATATGCTGCGGGATGGCGGCATCGCCGTGGTCCCCAAGCAGGACAGCGTTTCGGCGACGGCCTCCACGCTCGCTCAGTTCTGTGATGCCCATCCGCATGGCGTGCTGCGCTTCATCACCCGCAAGGAGAAGCTCACCATCCGCTCGGTTGCCAATGTCGCGCAGATGTCGTCGACGTCATCGACACCGTGCAAGAAGATCAAGGGACTCTCGTAAAGTCCGCGCCGCGCAGGCCTTTACTTTTGCCGATTGTAATATTCGGGCATGGCGTGCGGGTCCATTGCCTGCTCGGAACGGCGACCGAGGAAGAAGAAACCGCTGGCGGCATCCGCGGCAGCCCGGCCGCGGCCGAGCACATCGAGATACCTGATCCAGAAGAACGGCAGCACGATCAGGCGCGACAGCTTGTTGCCCGCGCCGAGCGCGCGCGAGAAATAGCGGATCGACCACGCCAGCGCCACCCCGGCGCCGCCGACCGCCCCCGCCTCAATCTCGGAAAATCGCCTGAACAGCCATCGGTGGCCGCTCTGCGTGAAGCGCGAGAAGTCATAGGCCTGTTCGTGCACCTGCTGCATGAACGGCGTCTCGGCATAGACCAGACCTTCCAGCCGGAGCACCCGATGCAATTCGGCAACGACTGCTGCCGGCTCGAGCACGTGTTCCAGCACCGCCTGCACCCAAACGCCGTCGAACACGCCGTCTTCGAACGGCAGCCGGTGGGCATCGGCAACCAGCACGGTGTGCGGCGAGGCGTAGACATCCGTACCGACCAGCTCGATGGAATCGTCGCGATAAAGTTCTTCCGCGCCCAGCCCGATCGTTCCGCCACCGATCACCAGCACGACCGGCCGCCGCGACTCGCGTTTCAGCCGGTCGATGAATTTCGCGCAGTTGGAAACCGCCACCGGATTGCCGCCGAAGGTAAGGCGATGCAGCCGCGAGCCAAGGGAACGGCGGCCGATATCCCGCTGCAACGCCGAGCCGTTCTCGGACTCATATAATCCACGCTCAAAAATGCTGGCAGCGAAATCGATCAGAACTGGCTGCGTGCCGGCCATTGGGAACCCTGTCTTGCTGTAATCGCAAGTGCGATTGGAGCAGGATGGCCGCGACCACGCGTTCCGCAGCGGGGACGAACAGCGGGGACAGCGAAGACACTTTTTCCAATGCGCAGGTTCCGTATTCGCTACCGAATGATCGACGGCAGAAAGCTGCAAAGAAGGACCTCGTATGTCATTTCTGCCCTGCCCCTTCCGGTTCGCGATTGATGCTATTTCGGATGCGGTGACAGCGCAACGATGCGGGGTGGAACAATTCGGCTGGTGGTAATTTGGACGTCGCGGGCAGTTGCCGCCGGATGCCCCCCTGAAGGCACACGAAGACCCAACGCCCGAACCAGCCATACTGTTTCGAACAAATTTCAGGATTTCTCGGCATGCGTTCCAGCCGGCCGGGTCCGCGCCGCCCAGCCAGCGCCGATGTCGGGCGCCTCTTGCACGTCAGGTGAAGAGCAGATGATCTGACGTCAGGAAGCTGACGACGATAGACGCATCATGACCAGGGTCGATGACGGCCTCATGTGCTGCGATATGACCAGGCGGATGCGCGTCGTCGGCAGTGATCGTGGATTCGATCCTGAGATCACTCGCCGCGCCGTGCCCGGGTATCTCGCGGAATATAAATGCATCGCGGCCGGCGCCGGTCGCCAACGGCTCGGCGGCTGCGTTGGCGATCGCAAACGAAGAGAGAGCCGGCCCGTCGTCATGGCGAAGCGATTGGTCGGGGGCCTTGCCGGCATCGTCGATCGCCAGTGCCCGAGGCATGCCGCTGGACCGGACTGCCAGATCGCGGGTGTCGATTGTGACATCCGCAAACCGCAGAAACTCCAGATTCGCGAAATGGTCGCTGCCGTCACGTCCGGCGGTTCGGTCATGCACCATGATCCGGCCATCGACGTTCGCAATGTCATAGTCGCGGACATTGCTGGTGAAGATGGCCGTGTCGATCCCCTCCCCGCCATCGATGATATCGTCGCCAATGCCGCCGGTGATGAGATCGTTGCCCGCACCGCCATCGATCACATCATTGTCCGTCGATGCGCCAAGGAACCAGTCCTGATGATTGGCGGTATCGACGTGAATGTTGCGGACGTAAAGATCGAACGTGCCCGGTGAGCTTGCATTGGCGGCATCGCCGGGGGCGACGGCAACGCCGTTGATCAGAAAATCCTTGATGTGGAGCGCCCGGCCCGGCGTAGCGTTCGCCAGCGAGATATCGATGCTGCTGATGATTTCAGGGTTTGCGAAGCTCACCGTGAAGGTCTGGTAGCCCGAGGGGTCGGTCGCCGGCTTGAATTCCAGCAATCCGGATACCGGCTTGCCGTTGACGATAACCTGCGCCTGCGCGCCGACGCCTCCAACCACCGAGCCATAGCCGACCAAGGTGACGGTCGTGACGGCCAATTTTCCGGCAACTGCCGGCCCGCCCACAATCACGTCGTCGCCGGCGCCGCCGCGAACGATGTCATCGCCGAGACCAGCGCTGACGGTGTCGTTGCCCCGGCCGAGATCAATGATGTCGGCAACCGGCGATCCCGTCATGGCGAGATCGGGCACGAGGCCGCCGCCGTGGAAATACTGCGAGACGATTGTCTCGGCCGGTTTTCCCATCACCGAATAGCCGGTGCTCGAATATTTGTTGCTGAGATCCCACTGCCAGAGCTCGGCGCCCTTCAGCCAGCTGCCGCCATGGGCGGACCAGACCTGGAAGAAGGCATTATAAGCATCCGCCTGCTCCATCACGTCAGCCGTGCCGCTGCCGGTCCACGACCCCGGCGCGATCGTGGTGCCGTCGACGCTGCGATAGCCGACCTCCGTCATCAACAGCGGCTTGTCGTATCGAAGCGCGAGCGAATGAAGAAAGTCGACCGGCGATTTGTAGTCGAATGCCGCCGCGTAATAGGGATTGAACGGAACGGAGGTCCAGGCCTCGACCAGGTCCTGCACGGTCGGCGTGGTGCTGGCCGTTAGCGGCGGATAGGTGTTGACGCCGATGGTATCGAGCTGGTCCCAGAAGCTGACATGGATGGCTTCGTCGGTCGCTGCAGCATAGGTCAGTTCGCCATGATAGACCTCGCGGACACCAGCGATGAGATCGACCCAATAGGAGCGATACGCCGCGCCGGACAGGCTGCTCATCTCGTTGCCGATCGCGAACGTCTCGACGCCCGCAGCCTGTGCGACAGCGGCGAGATGGACGATCTCCGCCTTGTAGGAGGCGAAGAAGGCCGCGACATCCGATGGCGTCAGGCTCGACACCCTGGTACCATTCAATGCCGAGAGCGCCGCCTTGAAGAGCACGGACAGGCCTGCATCATGCGCGGCTTGAAAGCCCGCCAGCAGGCTGGCGTCACTCTCGGTCTTGCTCGGTTCGGCAAAGACCGCGTTGGAAGTTCCACTCTCGGTCCAGATCCGCGCCGTCAGCTCGATAGAATTCGAACCGAGCGATGCAATCGATTGAAATGCCTGCTTGGCCGAGGCGCTGGAAAATTGTCCGTTCCATTCGGACAATGCGCCGAAGCCTTGTACGTCGAAGAGATTTGCCACGCTGCGCCTCCGTTCCCGTTCGACGGATAGCGCGAGGGATTAACGTTCAGCTTAAGATCGCAGCGTGTTAGCCGTCGATTTTTCCCGTGCTTCATACGCTGAATGATCGCCTGCCAAGTTCCGGTGCGGGAACTTCGCAGCGTCGCACCGTGCACTAGGTCGCGATCAACAGGCACGATCCAGATGTCGCTGGCCTGCACTCGGTGCAACAACAAATAGTCCTCGGCTCGACGGCCTCAAGCCGGGATGCAATCGAACGCAGCTAAACAGCTTTCGAACCCTCGGGCTGCCTGCTTTGCGCACCATTTGAGTGCATTGCCGAAGCTTTCCAGGCTCGGCGCAGGTCAGCGACCATCTTACGCCAACCGTCGCCGTTCGCCCCGCCGAAGCGGCGGACGTAAGCGGGGTGAAATGTGATTTGCAGGGGACGGCCGTCAAATTGGAGCCGTGCCTTGCGCGACGCTCGAATCGAACGCGATGCCCTGAATAGCCGTGCAGCCGTGCTGCCGAGCGCAACGACGACGCACGGCTTGGAGCGGCGGATGTCCATCAGCACCGCGGCACCGTAACGATCGATTTCCTCGATCGTTGGTGCCCGATTGCGCAGCCTGGATTCGTTCGTGTATTCGATCGGCCGAAACGGAATCGCGTTGGCCAACCGCAACTGCCTGAGGTCGATCCCAGCCTGCTCGAGCAGCTTGCGCAACGCGGAGCCCGCCGGCCCGACAAACGGCCGGCGCTGCTCAGCTTCTTCGGCGCCAGGTGCCTCGCCAACCAGGTACAGCCGCGGTCGCCGGAAGAGCCCTTCGGGCGCGACCCGGCGCTGATCGAGTCGCTTGTTGGCGGTTCTGGTCTCGGCCATCGGTGTCTACACCTGCCAAAACGTGATAACGCGAATGCCGTTCGGCCCTCAGTGCGACATCAACACCGGAACGGTCATCGTGTCGAGAATGCCACGCGTCACGCCCCCGAGGATGAACTCGCGTAGCCGCGAATGGCCGTAGCCGCCCATTACGATAAGGTCGGCCGACCGATCTGCCGCGTGCGACAGGATTACGTTTGCGACACCGGTCCTATCGGCGACAAGAGCTTTGGTGCTGGCATTCAAGCCGTGGCGCGCCAGGTGCCTGCCGGCGGCCGCAAGCGATTGTTCGGCTTCCCGACGGCCATCGCCTACGTTGATTACCTCGATCGACTTCGCGCGCTGCAGAAACGGCATGGCGTCCGCGAGCGCCCGCGCGGCGGTGCGGCTTCCATCCCAGCAGACGACAATGCAGCCGAGCTTGATGCCGTCCTTTTGGATGCTGGGTACGACGATGACAGGCCGTCCGGATTCAAACATCGCTGCTTCGGCGTCAAGGCCCGTGGCGTTCGTCGTTTCAGGGTCGGTCTGTGCAACGATTGCAAGGTCGAATGTCCGCGCAATGTGGCCAAATGTCCTTTGGCTTCCTTCAACACTGGTCTCGACCATCTGCGCTTCGGCGGAAAAACCAGCCTGCGCCGCCGACTGCTTGAATCTTCCGATAGCCTCGTTTGCCACCCTGGCGCTCTCTTCGCGCAGCGACTCGACAAAGTCGGCCGGAACGGCCTCCATGCCGGCGGCCAAAATCACCGAGGAATAGCACATTGCGACGCCTGCAACCTGGGCGTCGAACATCCTGGCGACGGATATCGCGTACGCTGTTGCAGGATCGCGCGAGCTGCCGGTCGCCAAGTTGACGACAATATCCTTGATCACGGCCAGGCTCCTCGTAATGAGCCGCCCCTTGTGGGGCAAACGGCTTGCGAATTCGTTCGCATTAACAGCCGCTCACAACGAAAAACTCCACGCGAGCGACATTGGTTCCGACCGCGCCGATTGCCGACCAGGACATCGCGGTCCATGCGCGGGCCTACGCCGCTCCTGGCGGCCTGTGTCTTAGCCCGTGCTTGGGCGAAATTGCCTGCTGCGACGAATGCCGCCCGCCATGCGCCTCATCGTGCATCGACCGCAAATAATGCTCGGCGTGCTGAAGATAGTTTTCCGCTGCGATCAGATCGCCCTTCAGCGCTTCGGCGCGAGCCAACTCCACGTAGCGCTCGTAATTCCTTTGTGCATTCTGAGACTGCCTCGGGAGCCGGGTCCTGACGACGTTGCTTTTCCGTGACCGTGTTCTTCTCGCCATTGTGATAGCTGCAAAAATGATCTTGTACGTAAGGCCTTCAAGGAAGTGCCACGACGCCCTACGAACCTGACTGCAAGGCGCCGAGCGCGCGACGTCCGCGAGCTCGAACTTGCCGCGCTATCGCCGACGACGCGCTCTGGTCCGGGCGGCCTTTTTGGCGGCCGCAGAGCGCTGCGCCGGGCTTTTGGTCTTCGCGGCCTTGCGAGCCGTCGCTGAGCGGGCCGAGGCCGAGCGACGCGAGGCGGCGCTTCGTGCTTGTTTCGACAGCGCTGCACGCGACACCGTGCTGCGTGGTTCACGCTTGAGGGCCCGCGATACAGCACGTGAAACGCGCGGCCGGCGTCGGGTCTTTCGCTTGCCCTGGCCCGCCTCATAGGCGTATTCGGCGCTCTTGCGGGTTCTTGCCTTGGCCTTGCCTTTTGCTGGCGGACGGAGCCGAACGCCCGCACGCCGCGCCTTGGACAGGCCGATTGCAATCGCCTGCTGTGGCGATCTCGCGCCATGCTGGCCGCGGCGGACCTTGCGAATTTCCTCATGCACAAACTCGCCCGCCTGAGTGGTTGGTGATTTGCCCGCGCGTTTGTCTCGCCTCGCCTTCTGCACTGTTCTTCGCTCTGGCATGATCGTCTCCAGCTAGTGCGTCGCCCCCCGAAACGGCTTCGCCAGTGGCCGTTCTCTCAAGACACTAACGTTCGACTACGGGAAATGGTCCCGGACGCCTTGGGTAGATACCCCGCGCGCCGGCTCGCTGCCCGCCACCGAGAATTCGCCGATGCCGTACAAGCATGCGACGCTGTACGGCTTCGATACGATCTTGCGCGGGATGGCCCGTCAGAGCCGCTGAAAGTCCAC
The DNA here is from genome assembly GCF_029714305.1 of Bradyrhizobium sp. CB3481. Classification (NCBI taxonomy): domain Bacteria; kingdom Pseudomonadati; phylum Pseudomonadota; class Alphaproteobacteria; order Hyphomicrobiales; family Nitrobacteraceae; genus Bradyrhizobium; species Bradyrhizobium sp. CB3481. The sequence continues at coordinate 1,030,862 of NZ_CP121647.1, read as the reverse complement.
CAGAAACGAAAACTCCCGCAGCGTCAGCTACGGGAGTTTCGGTATTGTTGGTTGCGGGGATAGGATTTGAACCTATGACCTTCAGGTTATGAGCCTGACGAGCTACCGGGCTGCTCCACCCCGCGTTAAACCGTTGCAACGCCTTCGAAAAACCGGACCGGCGTGAAACCGGCCAACGCGTCTTCGCGCCGATCGATCCCGTCCGGAGGCTTCCTGAGAAGGCGACCCGGGCAAAGCCATCGGGTGCGAGGGGTATGTATCAACGTCCCCTCGCTTTGGAAAGGGGCAATGATCCGCTTTTGCAGATTTTATGACAGCAAAAACGAGGGGTTGCAGCGTCAAAACCGCCCCCTGGAACCGCTCTTGCCAGAAACGCCGCAAAAGCGGAGTTTTGCGTCCCAAAGAGCTGCCGGAACGGCGCAGCAGAACAAAAAGCAGGGGGACGCCAGTGGCGGATATTTTCGATTTCGTGGTTGTCGGCGGCGGCTCCGGCGGCTGCACGGTGGCGGGGCGGCTGTCGGAAGATCCGAAGACGTCCGTGGCGCTGCTCGACGCTGGCGGGCGGAACGACAATTGGGTGGTCACGACGCCTTTCGCACTCGTGCTGATGGTCGCCGGCAATGTCAACAACTGGGCCTTCAACACCGTGCCGCAAAACGGCCTCAACGGCCGCATCGGCTATCAGCCGCGCGGCAAGGGGCTCGGCGGCTCCTCCGCCATCAATGCGATGGTCTATATCCGCGGCCACCGCACCGATTACGATCAATGGGCCGCGCTCGGCAACACCGGCTGGTCATTCGCCGACGTGCTGCCCTATTTCAAGCGCGCCGAGAACAATTCCGATTTCGATGGCGAGTATCACGGCAAGGACGGCCCGCTCGCCGTCAACAAGTCGCGCACCGGCAATCCGGTGCAGCAGATCTTCCTGCAGGCGGCGCAGGAGGCGCAGTTTCGCCTGCGCGAGGATTTCAACGCCGACGATCACGAAGGCCTAGGCATCTATCAACTGACGCAGAAGAATGGCGAACGCTGCAGCGCCGCCCGCGCCTACATCCACCCGCATATGGATGGCCGTGCCAATTTGCGCGTCGAGACCCACGCCCACGCCACCCGCATCCTGTTCGACGGCAAGCGCGCGGTCGGCGTCGAGTACCGGCAAGGCAAGGAGCTCAGGCAGATTCGCGCCCGGCGCGAGGTGATCCTCGCTGCCGGTGCGTTCCAGACCCCGCAGCTCCTGATGCTCTCCGGCATCGGCGACAGCGCCGCGCTCGCCAAGCACGGCATCGCCGCCGTGCACCATGCGCCCGGGGTCGGGCAGAACCTGCAGGATCATCCGGATTTCGTGTTCGGCTACATGTCGGACAATCCCCACTTCAACGGCATTTCGCTGAAAGCCCTGCCGCGCCTCTTGCGGGCGATCCGCCAATATCGCCGCGAGCGCAGGGGACCGATGACATCGAACTTCGCCGAATGCGGCGGCTTCCTGAAGACGCGGCCCGATCTCGAGATTCCCGACATCCAACTGCATTTCGGCATGGCGATGGCGGACGATCACGGCCGCAAGCGCCATCGCGGCACCGGCTTTTCCTGCCATGTCTGCCTGCTGCGGCCGAAGAGCCGCGGTAGCGTTGCGCTGGCAAGTGCCGATCCGCATGCCCCGCCTTTGATCGATCCGAATTTCTTCGGCGAGGAGAATGATCTTGAAACCATGGTCGCGGGCTTCAAGACCACGCGGCGGCTGATGGAGACACCGGCGCTGCGCGCGTTGCAGAAGAAGGAGATGTTCACCGAAGGCGTGCACAGCGATGACGATATAAGGAGCCTGCTGCGCGCGCGTGTCGACACCGTCTATCACCCGGTCGGCACCGCGAAGATGGGCGTCAATGATCCGATGGCCGTGGTCGATCCGAAGCTGAAAGTGTACGGCGTCGAGGGGCTCCGCGTGGTCGATGCCTCGATCATGCCGACGCTGATCGGCGGCAACACCAACGCGCCGACGATCATGATCGGGGAAAAGGCCGCGGATATGATCAAGGCGGAGCTGCGGGCGGGTTGATTAGGGCTGTCTTCTCCGTCATTGCGAGGAGCCAACGGGTCGCAATGACGTTGATGGGCATACAGGCCGGCTAGCTTGATACAGACGATTTTAGCGATCGCCGATCCTATTCATTGACGAAGCATCGGTATCATGATCCCGGTGGGATGCTTCCAATGAACAGTTTCGACGCCGTCGTCTATGCCGGCCTGACGATTGCCGTGGTCACCGGTTTCAGTACCGGGCTATTGCGCAGTGCCATCACGATTCTTGCCTATCTCATCGCGATGCCGATTGCCGTGGGATTGGTGGCGCAATTATCGCCGCAGATCGGCGATAGGCTTGCTTTGCCGTTTGTGCAGAATCCGCTGCTGTTCTTCGGAGCCTTTATCATCGTTGGCATGGTGCTCGGAAAGATAGCGCGCACGGTCCTCGACGACGCGATCGGGCCGGAAGCCAGTGTGATGGACCGCGTTGGCGGCGCCGTGCTTGGCGCTGTGCGCGTCGGCCTGATCGCGATCACGCTTGTGCTGATGTTCGACCAGCTTCTGCCGGCAAACCAGCAGCCGGCGTTTATGGCCGGTTCGCGGTTGCGACCGCTGCTATCGACCGCGGGGCAATTGGGTGTCAGGTCCTTACCGCCCGATCTCATAGCTGCGATCGACCGCCTGAAGAAAGACCGGCACATATAATCGGTGTGGCTTCCCAGATATGCGTTTCGGCGGTAGCCGCTCCCTTATCACGGCCGTCCGACTTGGCTAGAGTGCTCGCATCACCTTTCAAAAATCGTCTGACATAACGGGAGAGAAACAGTGGATCTTGGGATCAAAGGCCGCCATGCCATCGTCTGTGCATCGAGCAAGGGCCTCGGGCGCGCCTGCGCCATCGCGCTGGCCAATGAAGGCGTGCATGTCACGCTGACCGCACGCGGCGCGGAGGCGCTGAAAAAGACCGCCGATGAAATCCGCAAGGCCAATCCCGGCGTGACCGTCACGGAAGTGGCAGGCGACATCACTACGCCAGCCGGCCGTGAGGCCGTGCTGAAGGCCTGCCCCGAGCCGGACATTCTGGTGAACAATGCCGGTGGCCCGCCGCCCGGCGATTTCCGCAACTGGACCCGCGACGACTGGATCAAGGCGATCGACGCCAACATGCTGACGCCGATCGAGCTGATCAAAGCGACGGTGGACGGCATGATGGCGCGAAAATTCGGCCGCATCGTCAACATCACCTCCGCCGCGGTGAAGGCGCCGATCGACATCCTCGGGCTTTCCAACGGCGCCCGCGCCGGCCTCACCGGTTTTATCGCTGGCCTGTCGCGCAAGACCGTGATCAGCAACGTCACCATCAATGCGCTACTGCCGGGGCCGTTCGACACCGACCGCCTGCGCGGCGTGGGGAAAGCCGAAGCCGAGAAGCGCGGTATCACCGCGGACCAGGTGTTCGCCGAGCGCGCCAAGCAAAATCCGGCCGGTCGCTTCGGCGATCCGGACGAGTTCGGCTATGCCTGCGCCTTCCTGTGCGGCGCCAAGGCCGGCTTCATCACCGGCCAGAACATCCTGCTCGACGGCGGCGCCTTCCCGGGCACGCTCTAAGGAGCGCCCAAATGAAAGCGGTCTGGTACGAACGAACGGGGCCAGCGCCCGAAGTGCTGGTCCATGGCGAGATGCCAACGCCGGTCGCCGGCCCCGGCGAGGTGCGGGTGCGGCTGGAGGCGTCTGGCGTCAATCCCGCCGATGTCGGCCGCCGCGGCGGCGGCTACCGGCCAATGGAATATCCGCGCGTTATTCCAAACAGCGACGGCGCCGGGATCATCGACCAGGTCGGCGACGGCGTCACGCGGCTGAAGCTCGGCCAGCGGGTCTGGCTGTTCAACGGCCAGCGCAACGGCCGCGCCTTCGGCACCGCGGCCGAATATATCGCGCTTGCCGAACATCTGGTGACGCCGCTGCCGGACAATCTGTCGTTCGCCGAAGGCGCGACGCTCGGCATTCCCGCCATGACGGCGTGGTGCTGTCTTTATTGCGACGGGCCGATCGTCGGGCAGACCGTGCTCGTCACCGGCGGCGCCGGCGCTGTCGGGCACTATGCGGTGCAGCTCGCCAAATGGGGCGGCGCCAAGGTGATTGCAACCGTGAGTTCGGCCGCCAAGGGCGAACAGGCGCGGCTCGCCGGCGCCGACCTCGTCGTCAACTACAAGACGGAGGACGTCGTCGCGAAGGCCATGGCCTTCACCGCTCAGCGCGGCGTCGATCGTGTCGTCGATGTCGATTTCGGGGGCAATATCGAGACCACGATGAGGCTGATGGGGATGAACTCGACCATCGCGTTCTACGCCACCAATGGCAACCGCACGCCGGTCGTCCCGGCGCGCGAGCTGATGGAAAAATGCATCGCGATACGCGCGCTGGTGCTGTTCGCGCTACCCCGTCCGCTGTTGGCGGCAGCACAGACGGACATCACGAAATGGCTGGCGGCCGGCCCGCGCATCCACAACGTCGCAGGGCAGTTCGCGCTTTCCGATACCGCGCAGGCGCATCTGGCGGTGGAGAAAGGCGACAAGCTCGGCACCGTGATCGTGGACTGCGCCCGATAATCACTGGACCGGCGTGGTCCGCGCCTCCGTCCACGAGAGGCCAAACTCGTCGAGCCCTTCGGCCAGAAGATCGCCAAGCATCGGCTCGCCGAGGAGATAGCGCGTGGGAGGACCGCTGCGCCCTTCCGCGGCCTGCTGCCGCAGATCCTTCCATTCCTCGATGGTTCCGTCGCCGCGGCCGAGCCGCATCAGCGCGACGAGGTCGATCTGCTCGTCCTCGCTCAGCGCACCGATAAAGCCGGCGATCTCGCGCGCGACGGGATCGCGCCCGTCATCCGCGAGCACATCGATCATGTCGTCATCGCTGGCGTTGGATCCGGAGTCCGGATCGGATGCCGCTTCCTTGACGTCGAACTGCCGGGCCTTCTCGATCAGAAAGCCGACCTTTTCGGGTGAAATCATAAGTTCTGGCATCGCATGTTCCTCATACGGGCCATGCGATAACGCCGAACACCAGCAGATGATCCATTGCGCCGGAACACGGAAACCCGCATCCTTGTTGGAACGAACAGAAGCGAGGGAAGCGCCGATGCAGTGGACCGTGGGCAGGGTCAAGATCACGCAGATCGTGGAAACCGAGACCGTCGGCAGCACGCGCTTCATCCTGCCGCTCGCGACCAATGAAGAAATCCAGAAGCTGCCCTGGCTCATTCCGCACTTTGCAACCGCGGAAGGCCGGCTGAAAATGTCGATCCATTCGCTCGTCGTCGAAACGACCTCGCGCCGGATCATCGTCGACACCGGCCTGGGCAACGACAAGCAGGGCCGCAACGTGCCGACTTGGAACAACCGGAGCGATCCGTTCCTGGAAAAGCTGACGGCGGCCGGCTTCCCGCCCGATAGCATCGACACTGTGCTGTGCACGCACCTGCATGTCGATCATGTCGGCTGGAACACGAAGCTCGTCGGCGGCAAATGGGTGCCGACCTTTGCCAATGCCCGTTACGTGTTCGGCAGGACCGAATACGAATACTGGCGCGACCATAGCGATGCGCCGGATCGGCGCGCCGTGTTCGCCGATTCCGTGCAGCCGATCGCCGATGCCGGCAAGGCCGATCTCGTCGCCAGCGATGAAAGGCTCGCGGACGAAATCACCTTGATCCCGACCCCCGGCCACAGCCCGGGCCATATGAGCGTCCATATCAGGTCCGGCGGCGAGGAAGCCCTGCTGGCGGGGGACGCGGCCCATCACCCCTGCCAGATGGTCCATCTGGATTGGTCATCGACCGCGGATTCCGATCCCAGGCAATCGGCCAAGACCCGCCGCGAGCTATTTTCGCGCTTTGCCGATACGCCGACGCTGGTGATCGGCGGGCACTTCAGCGCCGGCCATATCAGGCGCGATGGCGACGCGTTCAGGTTCGTCGCGCTGGGGTAAAGGGTCGTCCCTCATGGTGAGGAGCGCGTCTTCGCGCGTCTCGAACCATGAGGCCACAGACGTGCCTTCATCCTTCGAGCGGCCGCTGCGCGGCCTCCTCAGGATGAGGGTTTGGCATGTAGCGCCGGGGCTTGGCACGGCGCTTCGCGTCCTCGCCCACCTACCCTGCGCTTTCGGCAGTTGAATTTCCTGCCCCGCTGTTCCAATAAGCGTGCCGAGGTATACCACCAACAAGTCTGATAACCCCGCAGGGAGTGATAAAATGAAGCTCGTTCGTTACGGCGCCAAGGGTGCGGAAAAGCCCGGCCTGATCGATAAATCCGGCCAGTTGCGCGACCTTTCGGCCCAACTGAAGGACCTCGACGGCGAGGCCTATTCGCCGGCCTCCCTGGCCAAGCTGGCCGCTCTGGATACCTCCAAGCTTCCCGCCGTCGATGGCAAGCAGCGCTTCGGCGCGCCGGTCACCGGCATCTCGAAATTCGTCGCGATCGGCCTGAACTACAGCGACCACGCCAAGGAGACGGGATCGCCGATTCCGAGCGAGCCGATCTTCTTCATCAAGGCCAACACCTCGCTGTCGGGCCCGAACGACGCCGTCGAAAAGCCGCGCGGCTCGACCAAGCTCGACTGGGAAGTCGAGATCGCCGCCATCATCGGGACCCGCGCCAAATATGTCTCGGAAGCCGATGCGCTGAATCATATCGCCGGCTATTGCGTCTGCAACGACGTCTCCGAACGCAACTTTCAGCAGGAGCGCGGCGGCCAGTGGACCAAAGGCAAGTCGCACGACACGTTCGGCCCGGTCGGCCCGTGGCTGGTGACCAAGGACGAAATCGCTGACGTGCAGAAGCTCGGCATGTGGCTCGACGTCAACGGCCAGCGCCGCCAGACCGGCAACACCTCGACCATGATCTTCTCGATGGCGAAGTGCATTTCCTATGTCTCGCAGTTCATGACGCTGCTGCCCGGCGACATCGTCACGACGGGCACCCCGCCCGGCGTCGGTCTCGGCATGAAGCCGCCGACGTTCCTCAATGTCGGCGACGTGGTCACGCTCGGCATCGACGGCCTCGGCGAGCAGCGCCAGGAAATCATCGCGGCCTAGCTGTCATACCCGCGAAGGCGGGTATCCAGTACGCCGCGGCCTTCGTGAGAAACCGAACCGCCGCGGCGTACTGGATCATCCGCTTTCGCGGATGATGACGTCTGAGTGGTTGTCATGACCTTACAAAACAAGAAGAAGCCTCCGAGGACAACATGAAACTGACCTTCTCCCCCGCCTCGCCGTTCGCCCGAAAAGTCCGCATCGCCGCGATCGAGACCGGCTTGATCGACAAGATCGAGCTCACGCCCGCGACCGTCGCGCCGGCGCAGCCCAACGAGGAATATTCCAAGATCACGCCGCTGAAGAAGCTGCCGGTGCTGATCCTCGACAATGGCGATGTGATTCTGGATTCTTACGTCATCGTCGAATATCTCGATGAGCTCGCCGGCGGCGGCAAGCTGATCCCGACCTCCGGTCCCGAGCGCTGGAAAGTAAAGAGCGACCACTCGCTGTTGCAAGGCATGCTGGATTCCATGCTGCTGTGCCGCTACGAGGGCATGGTGCGGCCGGAGCCGCTGCGCTGGAAGGCGTGGTCGGACGATCACTGGAATCGTGCCTGGACCGGCATGGCGCGGTTCGAGAACAAGCCCGACGTATTGTCCGGCCCGTTCAATATCGCCCAGATCGGCCTTGTTTGCGTGCTCGGCTATGCCGATTTCCGTTTTGCCGATTGCGGCTGGCGCAAGGCCTTCCCAAAACTCGACGCATTCCATCAGAAGATGATGGAACGTCCGTCGGTGAAAATCTCGGTACCGCCGCCGGCGTAAGGCAACAACGGAGACGGCAGCATGCGCGAGGGTAGCATTGCGGCGCCTCGGCCTGACTGCCGCGCTTCATTCAGCCGGGAAACAACATGAGCCTCAAATTCACCGTCGGCGACCTCACCATTCATCGTATCATCGAGCAGGAGACCACCTTCCTGCCGGCGCTGGAAATGTTGCCGAGCCTGACGCCGGAAGTGCTTGCCGAAAACCGCGCCTGGATGCAGAAGGCCGGCGCACTCGACGACAAGGACGTGCTGATCCTGTGCTTCCAGTCCTATGTGGTGAAGACGCCGCATCACACCATCCTGATCGATAGCTGCATCGGCAACGACAAACCGCGCCCGCAGCGGCCGAAATGGAACATGAAGACCGACGATACCTACGCGCGCGCATTGGGCGCCGCAGGGATTTCAGTCGGCGATATCGACTACGTCATGTGCACGCATCTGCATGTCGATCATGTCGGCTGGAATACGCGGCTCGACAACGGCCGCTGGGTACCGACTTTTCCAAAAGCGCGCTACGTGTTTGAAAAGACCGAGTTCGACTACTGGACCGAGACACACGCCAAAACGCCGGTGCCGCCGTTTGGCGACAGCGTGCTGCCGATCGTCGAGGCGAAGCAGGCCGAGATCGTGGGCAGCGATTTTTCGATCGGCGACCACACCCGCATCCTGCCGACCCCGGGACATACGCCGGGCCACGCCGCCTTTACCTTCGGCCGGGCTAAGGATGACGCCGTGTTCTCCGGCGATCTGATGCATTCGCCGCTGCAGACGCGTTATCCGGAGATGTCGGTGAAGTTCGACGTGGATCAGGCGCAGGCGGCGAAGACGCGGCGCAGCTTCCTGGAGCGCTACTGCGACACCGACACGCTGTGCTGCACCGCGCATTTCCCCTCACCCTCAGTTGGAAAGATCCGGCGCAAGGGTAACGGCTTCTCCTGCGAGGCGATATGAACACGTTCGAGACGCTGTCGCTCGAACCGGTCGATCAGCACGTGATGGTCGTCCGGCTCAATCGGCCTGACGCTTCCAACGCGCTCAACACCCAGATGGGGCGCGATCTCGTGCGGTATTTCGAAGATACCGCGCTCGATCCGCAAAGCCTGCGCTGCATCGTGCTGACCGGCACCGGCGACAAGGCGTTCTGTGCCGGCGGCGACCTGAAGGAACGGCGCGGCATGAGCGACGAGGCGTGGACGCGCCAGCATGTCATCTTCGAGCGCATGGTGCGGTCGCTGATCGATTGCCCGGTCCCGATCATCGGCGCCGTCAATGGCGCGGCCTATGGCGGCGGCTGCGAGATCGCTGGCTGTTGCGATTTCCTCTACGCCGCCGAAAGCGCGCGCTTCGCACTGAACGAGGTCACGCTCGGCATCATGCCGGGCGGTGGCGGCACGCAGACCCTGCCCCGCGCGGTCGGCGAACGCCGCGCCAAGGAGTTGATCCTGACCGGCAAGCCGTTCACATCAACGGAAGCGCGCGAATGGGGCCTTGTGAACGAGGTATTCCCGCTGCCGGAATTACTGCCCGCGGCGCTGGCGACCGCCGCGCGCATCGCCCGCAACGCGCCGATCTCCGTCCGTCAAGCGAAGCTCTCGATCCATCGCGGCCTGCAACTATCGCTGCGCGACGGCCTCGCGCTCGAGATCGAGGCCTATAACCGCATGGTGCCGACGGAAGATCGCCGCGAGGGCGTGCTGGCCTTCAACGAAAAGCGCACGCCCAATTTCAAGGGCAAGTAAGCCCATAGCGTTTTCGAGCGAAGTGGATACCGGTTCGCATGAAGAAAACGCGTCAAAACAAGAAGCGTCGGTTCTGATGCATCAGAACCGACGCCATCAATCGAACAGGCTCGGCGTGTGGTTCACGATCGCGCCTTCGATCGCCAGCATCTTCAGCTTCGTTACCACGCCGCCATTGGCGGAGAAGCCGCCCGGCTTGTTGCCCGCCGCCAGCACGCGGTGACACGGCACCACGATCGGACAGGGGTTGCGGCCCAGCGCCTGGCCGACGTCGCGCGACAGCTCGACGCCACCGAGCTTCTTGGCGATATCGCCATAGGTCATGGTTTTGCCCGGCGGAATGGTGCGCGCGATGTCGTAGACGCCGCGGTTGAATTCAGGAACATCGTCGAGGTCGAGCACGACCTCAGTGAGGTCGTTCGGCTTGCCCGCGAGCAGCTCGACCATTCCATCGATCGCAGCCTGCACCTTCGCGGGCGGCTCTGCCTCGATCAGATCGCCATGGCGCTGCTGCAGGCGGGTACGGGTCTTCTTCTCGTCGCCCATCGGCAATTGCACCGAGGTAATGCCGCGCTCGCCCCACACGACGCCGCAGCGGCCGATCGCGGTATCGAATATCGCAAAATGCTGCACGGTCATGGCTGGCTCCATCATCTCCTGTTCACTGCCACCCAGCTTCCTCTTGAGCCTAAATCTAGGCTTGGAGATTATTGCTATCCACCCGAATCCCGGGGGAACTTGACGGCATGAACAACTTCCGCTGATCTGGGGCCCTCTCCGGCGCCGTTCAATGGCCCACCCTTTCATCCCGCACGAGATCGCCATGCAAACCTTTCACGTCAACGGCTATGACATGGCCTATCTCGATATCGGGAAGAGCGCCGATGGCGGCCCGCCCCTGATCTGCGTGCATGGCTCGCTGTGCGATTTCCGGATCTGGTCCTCGGTGCTGGGGCCGCTGACCCGCCGACACCGCGTGATCGCACCGTCGCTGCGGCATTTCTTCCCCGAGCACTGGGACGGGGTCGGTGACACCTATTCGATCGCGCAGCACATCGACGACGTGATCGGCTTCATTGAGAAGCTGGATACCGGACCGGTCGATTTAATGGGCCATTCCCGCGGAGGCCACATCTGCTTTCGCGTCGCACAGCGGCGGCCGGATTTGCTGCGCAAGCTGATCCTGGCCGAGCCCGGCGGAGAACTAGATGCTACGCTCGATCCCAGCTACGAGCCTGGCCCCTCGCCGCTGGCCGGCATGATCGCAGCATCCGCAGAGTTGATCGCCAAGGGCGACATCGACGGTGGCCTGGCGGTTTTCCATGATGCACTGGAAGGACCGGGCGCCTGGAAGCGCCTGCCCGCGATGCCCAAGCAGCTCCTCCGCGACAACGCCACGACGGTGATCGGGCAGATGCGCGACCACCGCCCGCCCTTCTCCAAGGCAGATGCGGAAGCAATCAGGACGCCCACGCTGTTCATCGGCGGCGCCAACACCAAGGGCTCACCGCCAAAGGTACTGCATGCGCTGGCGGCTAACGTGAACGGATCGCGCGTCGAGATGATCGCGGGCACCACACACACGATGTTCGTGCAAGCGCCGCAGAAATACTGTGAAATCGTGCTGGCGTTCCTCGCGGTGTAAGCGCAGCCAGCTACTTCTGATCGAGGCGCCAGGCGCCATCCCAATCGGCGGGCGGCGGATTGGCCCTGAAATTCTCGACCCGTTCGGCCATCGCCTTCGACGGACCATCGCCGGGAACGGCTTCAAGCGCCGCCAGGAAGGCCCGATGCGCATCGTCCCAGCGCCGTGCCCGGTAGGCGGCAAGGCCTTCGGCATACCGCGCCTGCAGCTCAAGCTGCTGCTCGGTCAACTCGCCGGTGCGGCCGATGATCTCGAACACCGTTTCGGGATGGGTCTGGCCGACCACGATCACACGATCGACCTCGCGCGCTTCGACCGCATCGCCGGCCGCCATGATCGCCGCTTCTGAGGCCAGCGAATGGCTGCCGTAGATCTTGTTGGCGTTCTCCAGGCGTGAGGCGAGATTCACCGCGTCGCCCATCACCGTGTAGCTCATCATGAATTCCGAGCCGATGCTGCCGACCAGCACCTCGCCCGTCGCAATGCCGATGCGCACCTCGCAATCGCTCGGCACGGTGCGCACGCCGATCAGTTCGGGCAACTCGGTGCGCAGCGCCGTGCCGCGATCCGCCATCTCGACGGCGGCAAGACACGCCAGGCGTGCCTGCTCGCTGTCTTCGGTGAAGGGAGGGCCCCAATAGGCCATGATGGCGTCGCCGATATATTTGTCGATGATGCCGCGATGGCCGCGGATCGGCCCCGACATCGTCGAGAGATAGTGGTTCATCACCTTGACCAGGCCCTGCGGCGTCATGCCCTCGCTGAGGCTGGTAAAACCTTTCATGTCGCAGAACAGCACTGTCATCACGCGCCGCTCGCCGCTACTAGCGGCCAACGACTTCGGGTCGATCAGTCCTTCCACGACGCGGGGATCGACATAGCGCCCAAACGTCTCGCGCAGCCGCTCCTTGTGGCGCAACTGCTCGACCATCTTGTTGAAGGCGGCGGTGAGCTGGCCGATTTCGTCGCGCGTCGTGACGTCGATCGACCCGTCGAGCTTGCCGGCCTCCACCGCCCGCGTGCCTTCCAGAAGCCGTCGCACGGGCCGCGTGATGCCGATAGAGACGAACATCGCAAACAACAGTCCCAGGATGGACGCCAGCACCGTCAGCACCACGGAAATCGCGATGGCGGTCTTTTGGTCGCGCATCGTCGCTTCGGCATCGCTGCGGACCTGCGCCATCATCTCCTTGCGGATGTTTTCCACCTTTTGCGTGAATTGATCGCGCAGCGTGTCGGATCGCGCAAGGCTGGCCCGGGCTTCAGCAAACTGGCCAGCCGCCACCACGGACAACAGACGCTGATATTCCTCGGCCAGGTAGCGGCGAAGATCGGTGCTGACGTTTTCGATCTGATCGTCAATCCGGCCCAGCCGGGCATTGTCCGAGACGGTGGAGGTGTCGTCGATGATCGCGTTGATCAAGGCGCGGGCCGCTTGCGCCTCCTTCTCGACCTCGTCCCCCTTCGCCTCATAGAGCTTCTGCCGCTCGACAAAGCCGGCCTCGTCGGGCGGCGTCTGCATCTTGGCGATCACCATACGGCGCAGCGCCAGCGCCTGCTCCAGCGACCGGACGTTCATCCGCGCCAAGTGGCCGTAAGCCTCGACATATTTGGAGCTGAGCTCGTCGAGCTGATGGGCGATCTTTCGCGTCATCACCGTCGACAAAACCGACGTGATCGCCATCAGGAAAATCAAGCCCAGCGCGATGCCGATAATCCGCTTGCGGATGGTCGGACGCAGCATGGACAGATTTTCAAGTGTGATGGCCATGATCGGGAAACAGAGCAACAAAAGCGACCGTCCGGCAATCGGCCGAGCCTGGTGTGTTTAGCGCGCGGCACCACCCTGCCGATAGGCTTGACTCAAGCCAGGGTGCTCGCTAACTTCGAATTCGGAATTCCGTATTCCAAATAGGATGGCCGGCATGATCCCCCTGGATCCGCTCCCGAACCTGATCGACCAGGTCTATGCCCGGATCCTCGAGGCGATCACGGACCGGACGCTGCCCCCCGGTCACCGCATCCGGCAGAACGAACTTGCGGAACGGCTCGGCGTCTCGCGCCAGCCGGTGTCCCATGCGCTGCATCTGCTGCACCGGCAGGGGCTGGTCGCCGAAAGCGGCCGCCGCGGTTTTGAGGTCACCCGGCTCGATCCCGAGCGCATCCGCCAGCTCTACGAAGTGCGCGGCGCCATTGATGCGCTGGCGGCCAGGCTCGCGGCAGGGCGCGTCAGGACCGATGCAAAAGGACGCACGCAGCTCGAGGCGGCGCTGGACGCGGGGCGGACTATCCGCAAGGACACGCCGCTGGCGCGGCTGATCGCGCTCGACGTCGATTTTCACAGCGCGATCTATCGGCTCGCCGGCAATCCCGCGATCGAGGAAATGATTGCGCCGCAATGGCCGCACATGCGCCGCTCGATGGCGACGGTGCTCGCCGAGCTCGATTACCGCGAACGCGCGTGGAGCGAGCACGAAAAGATCGCGACGGAGATCCTTGCCGGCAACGCGGGAGCCGCGGAAGCCGCGGCGCTGGCGCATGCGCAGACGGCGGGACGCATGACTGAGGAGAGATTGAGAGCGGTTGATAGGGCGGCGTAGCGACTAGCAAGTCCTCATCCTGAGGAGCCGCGAAGCGGCGTCTCGAAGGATGGGCCCGGGCCTCATGGTTCGAGACGCGCGAAGGCGCGCTCCTCACCACGAGGGGAGAGAAAACAAAAAATCAACAGGAGAGAACGCCATGAAACTGACGCCACAGCAGATCGAATTCTTCAATCGCGAAGGCTGGCTGTTCCTGCCCGAGCTGTTCAGCCAGGAAGAGGTGGATTATCTGGCACGCGAGGCCGTCAGCATCTACGACGCTGATCGCCCCGAGGTGTGGCGCGAGAAGAGCGGCGCGCCGCGCACCGCCTTTGCCGCCCATCTCTATAACGAGGCGTTCGGCGTTCTCGGCGCGCATCCGCGCATGATCGAGCCGATCGAGCAGATTTTTGGCGAAAAGCTCTACATGCATCAGTTCAAGATCAACGCCAAGGCCGCCTTCACCGGTGACGTCTGGCAATGGCATCAGGATTACGGCACCTGGAAGCGCGATGACGGCATGCCGCTGCCGCGCGCGATGAACATCGCGATCTTCCTGGACGAGGTGATGCCAATCAACGGTCCCCTGATGCTGGTGCCGAAGAGCCAGCACGCCGGCGACCTCAAGGCCTCGCACGATCTGGAAACCACCTCCTACCCGCTGTGGACACTGGATGAGGAGACCGTCACGCGCCTCGTCAAGGAAGGCGGCATCGTCGCGCCGACCGGCAAGGCCGGCGGCATGCTGATGTTCCACGGCAACCTCGTGCACGGATCGAGCGGCAACATCACGCCCTACCCGCGCAAGATCGTGTATCTGACGCTAAATGCGGTCTCGAACTACATCCGCACCCCGACGCGACCGGAATACATCGCCCATCGCGATTTCACTCCGATCGAGCCGGTGGACGATGATGCGCTGCTGCGGCTGGCGCGGGCGCACCGCGAGGCGGCGGAGTAAGTTTCTCGTGCCCCGGACGCTGCGCGGCGCGAAGCGGCGCGCTGCAGAGCCGGGGCCCACTCCACTCGCACCTCTCATGGGTCCCGGCTCTGCGGAGCAGCGTTTCACGCTGTACCGCGTCCGGGACACGATAACTGGATCACTTCCATGAACCTTCACCGCCTCCTCTCCGCCCGCCATGTGGCCGGCAAACCGGTTCGCGTCGCGCTGATCGGCGCCGGCAAGTTCGGCTCGATGTTCCTGTCGCAGGTGCCGCATACGCCGGGACTGGAAGTATCCGTCATCGTCGACCTCGACCGCGATCGTGCGCGCGAAGCCTGCCGAACCGTCGGCTGGGACCAGGCGCTGATCGCGCGAACCGCCTTCACCGACGACGGCGCGCGGGCGATAGCCGGCGGCGCGATGGATGTCGTTGTCGAAGCCACCGGCAATCCCGCGGTCGGCATCAAGCATGCGCGCGCGGCGATTGCGGCCGGCAAGCATGTCGTCATGGTCAATGTCGAGGCCGACGTGCTGGCCGGCCCGCTATTGGCGCAAGAAGCGCGCAAGGCCGGCGTGGTCTATTCGCTGGCCTATGGCGACCAGCCGGCGCTCACCGCCGAGATGGTCGACTGGGCGCGCGCCACCGGCTTTCGTGTCGTCGCCGCCGGCAAGGGCACAAAATACCTGCCCGCCTATCACGACGTGACGCCGGACGGCGTCTGGAGCCATTACGGTTTGACAGCTGGAGAAGCGCAATCGGCCGGCATGAACCCGCAGATGTTCAATTCGTTTCTGGACGGCACCAAATCCGCGATTGAAATGGCAGCGATTGCCAACGCATGCGGACTCGACGTGCCGTCGGATGGCCTATCGTTTCCGCCGTGCGGCGTCGACGATCTGCCGCATGTGATGCGGCCGCGCGACAAGGGCGGCGTGCTGGAAAAGGCAGGCCTTGCGGAGGTCGTCTCCTCGCTGGAGCGCGATGGCCGACCCGTGTTCAGGGATTTGCGCTGGGGCGTCTATGTCGTGCTGGAAGCGCCGAATGATTACGCGGCCGATTGCTTCAAACAGTATGGGCTGAAAACCGATGCTTCGGGCCGTTATGCGGCGATGTACAAGCCGTATCACCTGATCGGCCTCGAGTTGAATATCTCGATCCTGTCGGCCGCGCTGCGCAGCGAGCCGACCGGACAGCCGCAAGATTTTCGCGGCGATGTCCCGGCCGTCGCCAAGCGCAATCTGCGCGCCGGCGAGATGCTCGACGGCGAAGGCGGCTATACCGTGTGGGGCAAGCTGATGCCCGCGGCGAAGAGCCTTGCGGCCGGCGCGCTGCCGATCGGCCTTGCCCATCGCGTCAAGCTGAAGAACGACGTCGCCCACGGCGCGGTGGTGCGCTGGAGCGACGTCGAGGTTGATGCCGATAACGAGACGATCAGGACGCGCCGCGCGATGGAAGCGGCCTTCTCCGGACGACGATGATGGCACAATGCGCCATCATTCAGATGCTGTGGTTTGAATTTCGATCGCCTTGTGCTGGCACGCTCAAATTATATGGCGGGAGAGCGATCGTGAACGCGCTCGTGCGGCGGAATTACTGCAATGCGGCATTTCCGCCGCGCCCGGCTATTGCTCCCGTCTTAGCCTTTCGTCGGACGACGCTCAGTATTCAGGCAAACCTTCGCAGTGCGGCCGAACCAGAAGCCTTGATTATCAATCACTAATTCGTCATCCTGCCGGCAGGTCCACAAAGCCGGGAAATTGATTGCATCGAAAACCAAGAGCCTTGGTTTCAGGGCCGACATTCCTAAACAACAGCCCGCTGCCGCCCACCGGTAACAGAGAAGACGACAGGAGATCGTCATCCGTTGGTCAGCCGGCAAATAATAGAGGGGAAACATACCAATGAAACGTCGTGATTTCTTGAAAGTTGGCGGCGTCGGTCTCGCCGCGAGTGCGGTCGCCGCGCCAGCGATTGCGCAATCCAATCCCGAGATAAAGTGGCGATATACGGCGAGCTGGCCGAAAGCACTCGATACGCTGTATGGCGGCTGCGAATATTTCGCCAAGCGCGTCGCCGAAATCACCGACAACAAATTCCAGATCCAGGCCTTCGCCGCCGGCGAAATCGTGCCCGGCCTGCAGGTGCTCGACGCGGTCTCGAACGGCACCGTCGAGATGGGCAACACCGCGCTCTATTATTACTGGGGCAAGAACCCGGCCTTCACCTTCGGCACATCGCTGCCGTTCGGCCTCAACACGCGCTCGCACATTTCCTGGCTGCGCTTCGGCGGCGGCATGGACATGCTCAACGACCTTCTGAAGGAATATAACTGCGTCGGCGTGCCGACCGGTTCGACCGGCGCCCAGATGGGCGGCTGGTTCCGGAAAGAGATCAAGTCGATGGAGGATTTCAAGGGATTGAAATTCCGCGTCGGCGGTTTCGCCGGCACCATCATTGCCAAGGTCGGCGGCGTGCCGCAGCAGATCGCGGGCGGCGACATCTATCCGGCGCTCGAGAAAGGCACCATCGACGCCGCCGAGTGGGTCGGCCCCTATGACGATGAAAAGCTCGGCTTCGTGAAGGTCGCGAAGTACTACTACTATCCGGGCTGGTGGGAAGGCACCGGCCAGGGCCACAACATCATGAACATCGAGAAGTTCAACGCCCTGCCGAAGCACTATCAGGCCGCGATCGAGACCGCGTCCTACGATACGTTCACCTGGGTCACCGGCAAATACGACTACGTCAATCCGCCGGCGCTGAAGCGACTGCTCGCCGCCGGCGCGATCCTGCGGCCGTTCCCGCAGGAGGTGCTTGAGGCCTGCTACAATGCCGCCAACGGCATCTACGCAGATCTCTCCAAGAGCAATCCGCACTTCAACAAGATGTATACGAGCCTGTCGGCATTCCGGAATGAATCGCTGGCGTGGAATCAGGTCGCTGAGCTGAGCTACGACAGCTTCATGATGCGGATGCGCACGCGCACCTGAGGCGAGGCGCTCGACGACAAGAAAAGAAGCCCCGGAGATTTTCTCCGGGGCTTCTTCGTTGAGGGATACGTTCGCGAGTTCTATTCCTCGCTCTCGCCGAGCGCTTCGGCGAGCTTATCGTAATATTTCGCGACGAGATCGATATTGCCCTTGTTCTCGATCGCCGGCGGCGGCGACTTCAGCGCCTCATTGAGGTCGGCAAGCGCTTCCTTCTTGTCCTTGGCCGACATCTTCTTGTCGGCCTGGATCTGGGCAATCTGCGCCTTGAGCACGGCCTCGGCGCCAACGAACTTCTTCGTCGCGGGATCGAAGCCGCCGAGCACCAGACTGATATTGTCGACGACGGCGTTGTATTCGTCGTAGCTGGCAAAGCCGTTCTTCTTGGCGACGGCGTCGAGCTGCGCGTCGACTTTCGGATCCGGCTTGGCGTTGTCTGGAATCTTGTCGGTGATGGCGTCGACGTCCTTCTGCGCCGCTAGCACGCCCTGGATCTGCTTCTCGGTCAGCGCGATCTGCTTGAGGGCGGGGGCTTCCTGCTGGGCGGGCGGTGGCACGGCCTGGGCCGGGGCAGATTGCTTC